>NZ_JAATJH010000023.1 GCF_011927835.1 Neolewinella antarctica | reverse complement strand
CACACTACTAGACATTTTGAAAATGACAGGGAAAACAGTAAATTGAAGTTAACTACAACTATCAATTATGTCAACCCTGCCACTCCGTAAATTTAATGATCTTTATGATAAATATGGTCTTGGAGCCGTTAAAAATCTCCACGTCCTACTGCAAACCCTCATCCTTGGGCGTACTTGTTCGCTTTGGAAGTTAAAGGATTATGTAGGGTTAGTACTGGGAAATGAGGACGTTCAACCAGCCAGTCATTACCGTCGCCTGATCAGATTTTTTGAGGAATGGCACGATAGCGAGGAGTTTTTAGTGGACTTGCAACAAAGAATTCTTCGGCTACTAAAACGCTTTCGATTTACCTATTTACTACTGGATGGAACAAGTTGGAAACGTGGCGGTCAAAAATATCACTACATGGTTTTGAGCGTATTGGTGGGAGACGTAGCCGTTCCTATTTATTGGAAACAACTCAGCAAAATTGGCGCTTCGTCCCAAGCGGAACGAGAAGAGCTGTTTGAGCAAGCTACTTCCCGATTCGATCTGTCGGGAATGACGTTACTTGCTGATCGAGAGTACATCGGAAAGAAGTGGTTTAACTACCTGGAAACCAATAAGATACCTTTTGTTATTAGACTTCGGTTTATCAACTACTATCACGAGGTCAACGCTGCGCCAGGCAAATCTTATCAAGAGATGTACGATCAGTGTCGGTACGAAGGTAAATTCTGTCGAAAGCAAATCGAGATCAAGGGAAAAAAGTTTTACCTGTCCATGCGACACAACCCCAAGCAGACTTTAGGAGAAGAAGTAATCATTTTCTTGACGATCATTCGCCCGCTGAAAAAGACCGTCGACCAATACATCAAGCGATGGAGAATCGAATGCCTTTTTCGCCACCTTAAGTCAAACGGCTTTGGACTAGAAGACTTGAACTTAAGAGCAGTGGATAAGAGCAATTTACTGATGGCGATAGTGTGTCTGGCCTACAGCTTAACCATCCGAGTAGGCTGGGCCGCCCGGTCTACGATCCGAAAAATCCAGTATGCTGACGGATCGTCTTTTCCCGCAGAATCAATCTTTCGTAAAGGCCTAAGTTTGATTACACCTTGGTGCGCGAATCTGGAAAAGTTCCTTTATCGAATAATAGCGCTCGATCCCGGACAAAATCACCCGATTGTTAAAAATGTCTAGTAGTATGG
>NZ_JAATJH010000022.1 GCF_011927835.1 Neolewinella antarctica | reverse complement strand
CAATGGTCCGGGGAGGTTTTTAGGCTGCTCGGGCCGTACGTAGTCCGAAGTTAACCACCTCCGGCCACACTTTTTTAATTAACTGCGGGTGTAGGTCTACCCGACACAGCGATAATATTCGCCGAGCTTGATATTCGTTCATGTGAGCCGTCTTCGCATCCGCAATGGAAAAGGGCGGTGTCGGCGCGCCGGGTTTGCCTAAATTATAAGCTACCTTGGCTAACGAGGCCACGGTCAACGATACGTTGAAGTGGAAGTCGTTTTTCGGCCAAGAGTAGGCTTGGCAATGTTCCAGGCCGAGTTCCTGCTTAGCGTCGCGGTACAAAAACTCCTGTTGAAAGCGGCATTGATACATGTGTAGTATCTCACCCCCGTCTTGGCCTAGGTCGGTCGTAAAGTATAGTCGGTGCCTTTTGATCGAGCCGTCTTCTCGGTAGTCATGAACGACTACTAAGCCAATGTCTCGACCTAAGGTGGCCGAATTGACCCGTCCATAATAAGCCTTCCACTTGCCTGCTTCGTCAATGGCACAAGGCGCAAAGCTTTCCTGGTCAAGATTTGAAAAGTTAACCTTACCCGCATACCGTTTTGGTCTGCCACGACCCTTTTTGCGGGTTCCATGATAGAGGTAGCGTAAATCGGCATCTTTGCGCAATCTGGTGACTACGTAAAAACCATGGCTAACTAGCTCATCCACAAATGGTTGTTTAGAAAAATAAGCATCGGCTACTAGATAGTTGGACAACTCTTGCAAGCGTTCTTTGCGGGCTACGATCGTGCTTGCGTAGTAGTCCAGCAGCGTCTCCGACTTGTGTTGCGCTACGGTCTGAACCATATCTAGATGAAGCGCTACTTTGTTCTCAAGATCTACCGCCGCGATACCGCTAGCTTCCAAACCCCATTTACACTGACCGGCCACCCCGCTCCAATAGTAGCCCGTCCCATCGGTACACTTGCCCGCCTTGGAAATATAGGAGGGGTCAAAAGTGAGGATGAGCGTGTCGCTCAGATGTAGTTTACATAGTAGTAGATTAAAGCCAAGAAAATCAAAGGGCTTGGCGAAGTTATTACGGTAAGTACTCTCGTCATTTTGTCCGTACCGGCTCAGATGAGTAAAGTTATAACGCCCGTGTACGCAGAGCCATAAGTCAAAAAGATCGAGCAAAAAGTCGCGCTGCCATACCCCAACTCCATCCATTTGTTGTAATATTGAACGAGCAAGGGCTCCGGTCTTTGTAGGGCAAGTCATATCGGGAATGTGTAGTTACTTCCAAGATACGGACTTGCCCGTTTTTCTTGATTACACTATGCTAAACCTCCCCGGACCATTG
>NZ_JAATJH010000021.1 GCF_011927835.1 Neolewinella antarctica | reverse complement strand
CCCCGTAGCTTTTCGCAGCTTACCACGTCCTTCATCGTCTCTGAGAGCCTAGGCATCCCCCGTACGCCCTTATTTCACTTCCTAATCTTAAAGCATACACTCGAAAGTGCACGCTCAATTCTTAGAGAAACAAAATAGAGTTATTTGAGTAACTATATATTGCCTAAAACTAATGAGTTAGTTAATTAAAAATATCCAACAGACGCTTGAGATAAAATTGAATTTTACTCTCGCAACGAGATCTTACGTAAACATAAAATCCGTTAAATTAATTACTGTTGCTCTCTTATCACAACTTGTCAAAGATCGTCACTAAGCTATTAATTCCCACCACGTACTTCATCCTTCATAGAAACTATGACGAAGTAGGGCGTTGGGTAGCTTAACTGTTTTATCGTCGGAGTCGAACCGATCGACGCCCCCGTCGGGCGCGATAATAAAAGACCACACATTTGCGATCTTATGGTAGGCGGTGTTGACCGATGTCAACGATATTATAGGATGGAGGATATCTACGCCCCGACTAGGTCGGGATCACCTCCTAACTGCAAGACAATACCGAAATTTTCGGAACATCTAACAATCATCAATGGTAGAAAGCTTCTAATCTTTATCAGAAGCTAAAGGTGGAGGATATCGGAGTCGAACCGATGACCTCCTGAATGCAAATCAGGTGCTCTAGCCAGCTGAGCTAATCCCCCTTTATATATAGGAAAGTAGTCCCTGGCAGACTTGAACTGCCGACCTCTACATTATCAGTGTAGCGCTCTAACCAGCTGAGCTAAGGGACTGCGTATATGCAATCCCGACCGCATAATCAGTGTATCCCGATAACTATCGGGATAACAAGCTGAGCTAAAGGACTGGATAAAGTGTCAAAAATAGCGGTGCCCATTTAGCACTACTTTTTTGGTAAGAGGTTGGTACAGGACGTAGCAACATTACAGTTGTATTTTAAAATTAACATCAAGGCAGGCGAGTGCCGTATTCTTCCCCGTGCTTTCGCACCGGTACGAGAATTAAACTTACTTGAACTCTTGGGTAACACATGCTCACTAACTAACAATATACATTATACCTACCCCGTCGTCCTTCTAAAAAGGAGGTATTCCAGCCGCACCTTCCGGTACGGCTACCTTGTTACGACTTAACCCCAGTTACCGACTTTACCCTAGACAGCTCATTTTATTGCCACCGTCTTCAGGCACTTCCGGCTCCCATGGTTTGACGGGCGGTGTGTACAAGGTCCGGGAACGTATTCACCGCGTCATGGCTGATACGCGATTACTAGCGATTCCAACTTCACGGAGTCGAGTTCCAGACTCCGATCCGAACTGAGATGCACTTTCTGAGATTCGCTCACCTTCGCAGGCTGGCTGCCCTCTGTATGCACCATTGTAGCACGTGTGTAGCCCTGGGCATAAAGGCCATGATGACTTGACGTCGTCCCCACCTTCCTCACGGCTTA
>NZ_JAATJH010000019.1 GCF_011927835.1 Neolewinella antarctica | reverse complement strand
AACGTGAGACCGTGCAAGAAGTCAGTAGCAAAGCTCAAGCCTCACCAACAAGCGCACCCGCCGCCACACAACCCCTCCTGAGCGCTCACCAGATATTCCAGCTAAATCCACTTTCACACGGCCATTTAGTCCAAACGAAGCAAAATAACTGGATAAACGCCCTCTCAGGCGCTCCAGCAACTCCGATACCCCTAAAATAGACATGGTTCGCCTGATATTATAGCAGGTCGCTATCAAATTGTATTCTCCATCAACCTTTTCCAGACCTTTTACTAAGGTATAATAACCCGTCCAGTGACGCTTGATGGTGCCGAACGGGTGTTCGACGATCGCCTTGCGTTGTTGGTAGATTTCGGGGTGATCTTTGAGCCGTTGCCGGTTGCGGGCTACGGCGGCGGCGTGTTCCTGGCGCGTGATGGTTTGGCCACGGCGTTGTTCTTGAGCGGACTTGCTCAGGCACTTTTCCCGCAGCGGGCAGGCGTCGCAAACGGACTTCGACAGCCGGTAGTTTTGGTACCGCTGCCCCCCCGTTTGCCGGCCACTTTGCCCGGCACCCGCGACCGCGCCCCGCGTCCGAGTTTTGCGTTGGTACCACTTGCCGGAACTTTTCAGTTGCTCGCCGTTGGGGCACGTGTAGGCATCCTCTTTTTCGTCGTACGTAAACTCTTCCGGTGCGTAGCCGGCGTCGGGACGACCGCGGCTGACGGTCCGGCGTTCGGCGACGTAGGGCACCATGCCCAGGGCTTCCACCGCGCCCAGTTCGTCGGTGTTATGGTAGCCGGTGTCGAAAAGTACTTCGGTTCCGTCCTGTAGGTCCAACGTCTCTTTGGCCGCCGCCACCAAACCGCTGAGCGCGTTTATGTCCGTGGTGTTCGTGGCTTCGACGTGGACGATGACCTTGTGCTCCGCGTCGACCACCGACTGGATATTGTAGCCCACCAAAGACTCCGTCCCCTTCGTGACGAGGCTGCGGCAATCGGGGTCGGTCAGGCTGATTTGCGTTTGGTCGTGGACCCGGAGTAGCTCCCGCATCTCTTCGTATTTGACCCGCCGTTCTTGGAGCGCGGCGATCTTTTCCTGGGCCCGGTTTTGCAGCTCGGTTTTGAGCGCGCTGTCCTCCTGTTCGTCGCGGGTGGCGAACTCCTTGAGTGCTTTAGCAATGCCCCGGTCGATGCGTTCCAAACTGCGTTTTAATTTAGGGTCCGTGAAGTTTTTCTTGCTGGCGTTTTGCGCCCGGATTTTGGTGCCGTCGCCGGCAATCCGGTTGCCGGCGATGAGGTCCCACTCCTTCATGAGCAGGACGTATTCGCGAAAGACGGCCTTGAGTTGTTTGGGGTGATCTTTGCGGAAGTCGGCGATCGTGTGGTACTTCGGTTGCAGTCCGCGCAGCATCCAGTGGAGCTCGATGTTGAGTGCACATTCGCGTTGCAGCCGGCGACTGGAGCGGACGCGGTTGAGGTAGCCGTAGAGATATAGCTTTAATAGGTCGCCGGTGGAATAAGCGGAGGCGCCCATTTTACTGACCCGGGGAAAACCTAATTGAATCAAATCGAGCTGGTCGACGAAGGCCGCAATGACGCGGACTTCGGCGTCGGGGGCAACTTTGGCTTCGAGGGGGAGGGGAAAACAGCTTACCTGGGCGGGGTTCTGACCTATTTTTACGGGCATTGGGATCGTCTCTTAGTATAGTCTCAAGATACGACGGAAATGCTGGGGACAAAAGACTTTTTGCACAATCTGACGTTCGCAGCAACGCAGGCCGCC
>NZ_JAATJH010000018.1 GCF_011927835.1 Neolewinella antarctica | reverse complement strand
TATCTGGTGAGCGCTCAGGAGGGGTTGTGTGGCGGCGGGTGCGCTTGTTGGTGAGGCTTGAGCTTTGCTACTGACTTCTTGCACGGTCTCACGTTGTGTGCAACATGTACAGTCAAGAGACATCGGTAACAGAAGTCAAGAGACCTAGGTTACACTTTTTTAATGGGATATTAGTAGAAAAAAGCTACTATGCCTTTCAAAAAAGTAGATCCGATGGACCAGAAAAAATCCTTTTTACGAGATTACCTGAGTAGTAAATACTACTTTAATAGTCTTTGCGAGTCCTATTCGATTAGCCGCAAAACTGGCTATAAATGGATTAATAGGTTTAAAGAATTAGGTGAGGCGGGACTTGATTGTCGAACGAGTCGTCCTCGACTACTGGCTAACTCCGTGAGCCTTGATCTGGTAGCGGCTATTGTCAAACTCAGATCACCCACTCCACGTGCCATCTTAGGTGCCGGTAAAATTCGAAGTGAACTGTTACGGACTTACGCAACCGAAGATGTTCCGAGTCGGACTACGATCCATAACGTTTTAATTCGTCAGGGACTAGTGGTTCGTCGCAAGAAGCGGCGACGGACTTATGCGGTAAGCACTAAGAATGATCCGACAAGTTGTAACGAGATCTGGACGATTGATTATAAGGGACACTTTGAGATGGGTAATAAGCGCCGCTGTCACCCGCTGACGATCTGTGATTCATATGGTCGTTATCTTTTGAACGTTACGGGGCAGTATCGCGAGACGACCGCCAACGTAAAAAAGGTACTCCGCTCGGTGTTCCGAGAGTATGGGCAACCCCGGAAGTTGTTGAGTGATAACGGAAGATGTTTTGCTAGCATCCAGAGTCCATGCGGCTTTGGGGGGCTTGCTTACTGGCTCATTGATCATGGTATCGTTCCTATTTATAGCGATCCGGGCTGTCCGGGTCAGAATGGTCGGCACGAGAGAATGCACCGTGACATGAAGTCATATTGTTGTAAACCTGCTGCCAAGACACTTAGCAGTCAAAACCGGTTGTTGAACGAGTTCGGTCACTTTTATAATTATCAGCGACCTCACGATGAACTGGACGGTAAGTATCCAGGGGAGGTCTACGTGCCTTCCCTGACCAGTTTTGTGGAGAAGGTGAAGGGTGCGGAGTACGATGAGGATGTAATAGTGAGAAAGGTAACGAGTAATGGAGCGATCCGCTGGGGTCATGACGAGTGGGTGATGATCAACAGTTGCCTAAAAGGAAAAAGGGTAGGGCTGAAGCAAATCAGTGAGTCGACGTACGAGGTGTACTACCGACGGGTTAATCTGGGCTACTATGAGTTGGGCGATCAGGTGGAGAGTGGTCGTTATTATCGTCTGCTGTCAGACCGTGACTTCCCGCAGCGGGAGAGAGATCGTAAAGCCAAATCCCGTAAAGTAAGCGACGATTAATTATCAGTTCTCGTCCCCTCCGCTAAGTTCTTCCGGCCTGCGGCCTACAGAACTTAGCGGAGGGGACGAAGAAAATGACTTATATTTGAGTAATTAGCAAAGTGTAACCTAGGTCTCTTGACTTCTGTGTACACTGTCTTTGGTGCACAACAAAAAAACATAAAATGACAAGATTAGAGAAAGATAGATTAATTGCTTGGGTTGGATATTCAGATTGTAACATTAAAATATGGGGTCAGTATGAACGTCTTGCTGATTTCATATTTGAAGAATTTCCATCAACAAAAAGAAGGTTAGATGAAATATCGGTGCCAACTCTATTTGTCTTGTCTCATGCAATTGAATTAGCTCTAAAAGAAAATATAATATTCTTTTTGAAATATCATAAATCTATCCATCTAAAGAAATTTGATAACATGGCTCATCTTTTAAAAAGCCATAATCTAATTAATCTATCAGAGGAATTTAAAATAGGATTTTATAGACTGCATAAGTTAGCGGAAGGTGATGATAGTATTAAAATAGAATTTAATAAATACTTTGAACAACTTACGAGACTGAATAATATCCTCCAAAGGAACACTGAAACTTATAGCTAAGTACCCGGACAATATTATCTTAACATTTGATCTAGACTAAACTCAATATTAAATAGTCCGTCTCCATAACTATCTAATATGGCACCGATACG
>NZ_JAATJH010000017.1 GCF_011927835.1 Neolewinella antarctica | reverse complement strand
TTTAAAAAAACCTGGCGCTCTTCGCGACTGGAGTTTTTTAAATTGAGAGCGTTGGACCGACCACCGGACCAGCTCTTTTCTTCAACTTTTTGCGTGGCTTCGCTTTTACGCAAAAAGTTGAAGAAAAGAGCGGAACTGAAACTGTGTATCTCAAAACATTGGGGCGGCTTGTCGCTTGCTGCTGTGTTCTGCGCATTTAATTCATACTAGGTTTCCTTAGATTCGAGGATTCAGATAAAATATGAGATGTACAAAACTTAGCTATTGATAGCAAGTTTAATCCTAAGTCGCCAAAAGTTTACTTTATAGATTCTATCAAAGTTGGGGCATAATTAATGATTTCATTACTCCACTTTCTATCTCGATGTGCTTGTCGAACTTCCTCTATTGTGTCCCCATTTTCTGTTCGATTTAAGTACTCAATTGTGAAGAATAGCTGATACAAAATATCTGACCCAGTATAATTGTCAGAGGTGTAGATCGTAAGAAAATTAATCAATGTATCATTCATATAAAATAGCTGCTCACCTTTTGACCATCCTGAATTAAATCTACCATTGATAGAAAGATGCATCCCTTTTAAATGCGAGAAATTAAAAATAGGTAGGAAGTGATCTGGGTAAAAATAGGACGCAAGTCTTACAGGTATTGTCGTACTGTATTGCTTGATCTTGAAATCAAATAATCCAGAACAAAACATAATTTTCTGTTCCTTGTCATCTAAATTCCATTTCGGCATATTTATCCTTTGCGGCAAAATGTAATTTAAAATCTGTTCAAATTCTTCGTGGTAAAAAACGCTAGTGAATTGGTTTTCTACTAATCCTGTTCCTGCTAACTTTTTCTCTATGCCATATTGAAGAATGTAAAACAAGCACTCATACCTCTTTGGATGACCCTCGGGACTATGAAAATCAGTTATATCAAACGCCCCTTCCATCTTCTGAACAAAATCTCGTCGAGATGTCGATGCTAAATTCACCAACCTACTCTTCTCCACTAGGTCTATTCTATTTTCAATGATATGTTTTGTAATTGTATCAATATCATAAGCCGATTGATTAACATTCAACGTTGTGTCTTCTAGCTTCTTTGATCTATTCGAGCTCTGTTTTTTCAATAATAGGTAAATATTCCAATTTTCTTCTATAAATTGTTGATTGATTGAGACGGAGTCATCATGTTTCCATAGCTTACCAAAGACTTCTTTACATTTTTCGTAATGATCTTCTTCTAGGACAACAGATAATTCATGATTATCTTCAAATCCACCTTGGGTTAGATTAGAAGAAGAGATAACTGGAATGCCATTCAGTAAATACAATTTAGTATGGACGTTATTATTAAATTTTATCTTAAATCCATGATCTAGTAAATATCTTACAGTTGCTAAATCGAAAGTTATTAGATTAGTGGGCTCTAATCGAACAATAATCTTTTTATCTTCACTTTGGGATAGAATTCTTTCAGTGAATATTTTTCTGGCAAACCTAGTCACGTATGGTACGATCACCCTTATTTCTTTAAGAATACTATTCCTTTCTAGAATCGATGTGATTGTACTTGTGATAGGGTTTTCAATAACTTCAATCATATGTAGTTTTCAATTTTTTGTTGCGCAGAACGTTCGCAGCAACGCAGGCCGCCGTCTCATTCGAACTCAATATACATCAACCTGCGGCAAGGTGGGCGGGCCATAAGCGAACATTCACAAAAACCGTGGCCGACGCAGGAGGACGGGGAATTTTGTGAATTGAGAGCGTTGGACCGTCCACCGAAACAGCTCTTTTCTTCAACTTTTTGCGTAAAAGCGAAGCCACGCAAAAAGTTGAAGAAAAGAGCGGAACTAGAATCAACATCACAAAACCTTTATGGCGGCTTGTCGCTTGCTGCCGTGTTCTGCGCATTTTTTACGGAAAGTGCCGATTAAAAAAAGGTTGATCACTTCATAATTGTAGAATTTTTGAAGTCTTCGGAATTTCATTTTATTCAAAATAAAACTATGTTATTTATTAATCTCTTCATACTCAATTTTCTAATAAATCGATAATCGTATATGAATCTTAAATTTGTTGATTTACCCGAACAAATCGAAGGGTAAAAGCATGGCATCATAATCTACAAGTTTGACTACTCTCTCATACCTATTTCAAATGCATTTGGATGAAGTATTTTTAAATTTCAACCTGACGATCCCTTTCCCATGTCAAATTGAATTATTAAATAGGCATATAATTTGTTGTAGAGCTGAACTTTTAAATTAATACCAATCAAAATTATACTTGGATAATTACTCAATAAATATAGGGTATTGCGATCATTAAAATAGGTTAAATTTAAATTTGAGTTAAGCGTACACCTTGGCTTGGGTCGTAAAGCTTATTAGAAATATTGAGATCAGATTATATAATTTATTCAGATACTAAATCATGGTAAAAGCCTTTAAAAGAAGTGGCGATTTGGATATCTTCATCACATTCAATATCAATCCAGGCAATTGAAGGTTCCTTTGATTTTCTATAGTCTAATGTTATCCACCAATGACCATCACCATTAATTATAACTTGATTAGGTGGCAATCCCCATTCACTTGTCAAATAGTGGCTCTTCATAATATTATGACCTGAGGTACTATTGGGATTTACTATACCGAACATTTCATGCAGTGGAACGTGATCATTGGCCCAAGATGTCATAATTTTCATAGGAAATATGAATCCATTGGTGTACCCGCCATTTTGAATTCGTATTAAATCTAAATAAATTGGCGGCAATTTAACACCTAGACTAGATTCGGCCCTTACAATATCTATTTCCGTGACAGAGGGATTTCTGTAGTAATTATTACCCCAGAAATTATGCGAATTTAGTTTCATAATATTAGGTTGTTAAAGGGATTTTCCTCTTGATATTTAAAACTACTATCTATTGAATCTCTTCCTTACAAAGTGTTTTGTAAAATATTTATTTTTTAAATGTAGTAGATAATTGTTTCCGCTAGTCGAAGACGCAAATTCTTGAATTAACTGAATTTGAAATTTTGTTGCGCAGAACGTTCGCAGCAACGCAGGCCGCCTTCTCAATCGATCTCAATATACATCAACCTACGGCAAGGTGGGCGGGCCATAAGCGAACATTCGCAAAAACCGCGGCCGACGCAGGAGGGCGGGGAATTTTGTGAATTGAGAGCGTTGGACCGACCACCGGACCAGCTCTTTTCTTCCACTTTTTACGTAAAAGCGAAGCCACGCAAAAAGTGGAAGAAAAGAGCGGAACTAGAACTAGTATCATTAAGCCATTATGGCGGCTTGTCGCTTGCTGCTGTGTTCTGCGCTTTTATTTAATTTTAAAAGGAAGATTAAATCGAGTTGAAACATAATATTCTGATTGAACGGTCGGAACCCAATCTAGCTCATTCAATGTTTCAGTTGCCTGTATAACAGCATCATCTAGATCCTTTCTCACTGATCTTAAAAGTTTTATCTTCTCAATTTTTCCAGTAGAAGAAACATCAAAAGAAACAACTACCGTTTTACCACGATCACTATTTAGCAAATCAGTACCGCTTAGGTTGGTATAAACGAATTCAAGCATTCTACTATTTGTACAATTATAATAAGAATCATGATCTTCAAATTCATTCAGGCACGATTTTAATCCTGCCATTCTTTCTTGTATTCCCAGTGCTGGAATTTTCTTAGAACCAATGCAGGAACTAGCTAATACGGCCAATAACAGGCAACTGAATTTTTTAATAATATTCATATTATTTATTGCTGTTCATTCGCCAATTCTAAAAGTTTATCGGCTATGGCATTAGTCATCCTAAAATCAGTTTTCTTTATTTCAACTAAAATATCACTGACATTTGTAATAGCTCGTTCTCTTTTAGCAATAAGAAGGACTCCTAGACTTCCAGTACATTGAATACCAATATCTTCAGCAACTTTTCTAGCTTTTCTATCGTCAATCAGTAGAATTGGATTAACCGCTTCTTGAGCTAAAGCAATACAGCTAGACTCACCGGTACCAAAATTTTGATTTATTTTGTGGTAAATTTCTTTATTGTAGTCTGACCTTACACTTATCCAGTCAGGCAAAGGTCCGTATTCTTGAACGACTTTATCAGTTACAGAAATTTCTCTAAATGTATTTTTTAGAATATCAAAACGGTCAATCTTTTTAAATAGAATAAAACAACTCGTATCAGCGATAACCAGTCTCATAATTCAATATCTAAAGCACGTTCTAAACTATCTTCATCATCAGAATATATAACTATTCCATGAGATGAGGCTTTCTCCAAAAATATTATTCTATCTATATTTAAATAAGAAGATGCTTTTCCAGACGATAAGGTTCCTTTTCCAAAAAGCGATAAAAATATCATTAGTTTTGCCTCTTCTACATCTATATTTAGCGGCAAGTTTAAAGTTATTGAATTAAATTGACTGGTCATTATTGCTAATTTTTACAAAGATACTGATTTTTTGGCGTACAATAATTTGAAACGCGAATCGCTTACTTCAAACCTGCATACAACCTGGCTCTGTGCTTTTTTTGTTGCGCAGAACGTTCGCAGCAACGCAGGCCGCCTTCTCAATCGATCTCAATATACATCAACCTGCGGCAAGGTGGGTGGGCCATAAGCGAACATTCACAAAAACCGTGGCCGACGCAGGAGGACGGGGAATTTTGTGAATTGAGAGCGTTGGACCGACCGCTGGACCAGCTTTTTCTTTCAGCTTTTTGCGTAAAAGCGAAGCCACGCAAAAAGCTGAAAGAAAGAGCGGAATTAGAACTTTAATTTTCAAACCTTCGGGGCGGCTTGTCGGTTGCTGCTGTGTTCTGTGCATTTGATTTGTCCGGATCCTCTTAATTACTCCAGGACAAAGCTATATTTTTGACAAACTTAATGATCACGGGCTCGCCTGAGACCTCGAAAAAATATTTATTTGGGAAATGCCATGTTATCAATCTGCGATCAGTAATCTTTTCTCTAACCCTACTTCCACTATCCTCCGTAGAGTCTTTAGGGCAATATCAGTACGATTATTTTCAATGCGGCTGATATAAGATTTTGAAGTTCCTACCCTCGTCGCCAACTCATTTTGGGTTAATCCAGCTTGTTTACGAGCCTTTTTAAGTTGACTGCCAATTTGAAATAAGTTACTAAGTTTCTTATCCTCCTCGCTCGAATCATATAACATAATCGGATCCAAGTCAAATTCCACTCTGAGTTTTTTCCCACTCTTAAATTCAATTTCCTTTATAAGGTCAGGAAACGTGAGTGTTCCATTTTCAACTTTAACATTCAACTTTTGCGATCCTAAAAGTCTCAAGAGGTTTGGGTCTTCTTGAAATCCGTATTTTTCAGCGAATTTGTACAGATCAACCACCCGATACTCTCCGGTGCTGAATGTGCAATGAATACGCATTCCGTCTACACTATTTATCTTCAGTACTTTCGAGATCATAGTCATTCGTTTTTTCTGTGCAATTCCCAGAGTTCCTTCAATTCTTCCTGGTTCTCCTTTGCCCATTTGACGATTTTCTTGAGTTTGCTTTTAGGTAAAGACCCCTCTAATACTTCAAGTGAGTCAATCACAATGAGAACTTGATGCTCAGCGATAACTGCGTGAAAGTGAGGTGGCACGTGATCGTTAAAGAACAACTGAATCTTCACTCCATCAATAGTATAGTAAGTTGGCATCTAAGTTATCTGTTCAGGCAACAAACATAAGGTAAATTTGGTTGTCTCACAACTCGTACTGATCTAGCTGACTTGTATTTGAGGTTGGTCCCAATATTCTGTAAAGTAAAACTTATTGTCATTTGAAGATACAATCACTTCTAGATGATAGGACTTTCAATTCTATATATTGAAAGTCTTTGTACGAATACTATCGTAGGGTGTTCATGATACATCTGATCTAATTTAGGGACTCAGAACTACCAAAATTATAGACTCTAGGATTTTTTTGCACAGAACGTGAGACCGTGCAAGAAGTCAGTAGCAAAGCTCAAGCCTCACCAACAAGCGCACCCGCCGCCACACAACCCCTCCTGAGCGCTCACCAGATA
>NZ_JAATJH010000016.1 GCF_011927835.1 Neolewinella antarctica | reverse complement strand
GGGATCGTCTCTTAGTATAGTCTCAAGATACGACGGAAATGCTGGGGACAAAAGACTTTTTGCACAATCTGACGTTCGCAGCAACGCAGGCCGCCGTCTTAATCGATCTCAATATACATCCACCTACGGCAAGGTGGGCGGGCCATAAGCGAACATTTAAAAAAACCTGGCGCTCTTCGCGACTGGAGTTTTTTAAATTGAGAGCGTTGGACCGACCGCCGGGCCAGCTCTTTTCTTCCACTTTTTGCGTAAAAGCGAAGCCACGCAAAAAGTTGAAGAAAAGAGCGGAACTAGAACCATAATCCTCAATCCTTTGGGGCGGCTTGTCGCTTGCTGCTGTGTTGGGCGAAGCTTTATTTAAAACTTGATGGCTCCTGGTTTTAATGGAATCTTGCAATAATTTAGTGCCTTCGTTTATCAATGTGTGACCCTACTAGAAAACTGAGAAAGATTGTTCAGCAATGGACTTCTATTTCCTGCTCAATACGTAAAGCCTAAATTTGTTCCTCTTCTAAAGGACTACCACCTCGAATTATCTTTAATCAGTATCATCTTAAAAAGCCAGTTGTCTGACCACGGAACTTAAAAAACCGGATCAAACCTATATTCCAATTCTAATATGCTTTTTTATACTTTGTATTTCAGAATTTAAACTCAGATAGAAAATAAATAATTAAATAGGCTGTCAACTCCAAAGCAAACTTACATTTAATCTATCCAGTTCTCTATTTTAATTCCAGCAATGCGTTCAAAATGTTTGGTATTTCTCGTGACCATCACCATGTCGTGAAATTTGGCTGTGCATCCAATTAATAAGTCAAAGTTTGGAATTAGGTTTCCATCATTCTTTAGTCTTTTTCTCTCTTGTCCATAAATATCGGCTATAGGGCGAATGGGAAGTACATCAAATAATTCTTCAAGTTTAGATACTTCAGTTATACGTTGTTCAAACCTGGTACTATTATGAGCACCGTAGGTCAACTCCAAAAGCGTAATTTCGGATACGTAACAGTTATCTACGCCAACGCTCCCTATTTTTTCGTGTAGATCAAATTTCCCCTTGAAATAGAAAATACAGATATCTGTGTCGATTAGGTATTTCATAATTAATCGAACGAAATGTCACGATCAGGAATAGATCTACCTTCGTATATATCATCGATCAAGTTACTCTCATCGACGTCACTCCACGATCCGTAAAGCTCATTTAGAAGTTCCGATTTATTTGCCTTCTTGGACATCAAGGATGATTTTATGCTATCCGTTAGAGCAGACAAAAGGGCAAGCTTTGAATCAAGGTCGAGTCGATCGATTACCGAAATATAATTACGCACTACAATACTATCCATGATCACAAATTTTATAAGTAAGAGAACGTCAGAAAGTCGAGTTAAGTTACGCAATTACGATGAGACTTCATAAATCTTTGATAGTGAGAAAGTTATAGGTTAATGTTATCCCTTTCTATTTGTTTCGCCCAACGTTCGCAGCAACGCAGGCCGCCTTTTCAATCGACCTCAATATACATCAACTCACGGCAAGGCGGGCGGGCCATAAGCGAACATTCACAAAAACCGCGGCCGACGCAGGAGGACGGGGAATTTTGAGAATTGAGAGCGTTGGACCGACCGCCGGACCAGCTCTTTTCTTCACCTTTTTGCGTAAAAGCGAAGCCACGCAAAAAAGTGAAGAAAAGAGCGGCGTTAAAACTATAATTCTCAACCCTTCTGGGCGGCTTGTCGTTTGCTGCCGTGTTAGGTGCATTTTATTTTTGTCTCCAAGTCTCCTGTCAACAAATAATCTCCCAGTAATTTAGCGAACTTGTGCAAAGGGTCTTGCGGTAGCTAAGACCTGGGTCGCCGATAGGCAGCCGCAAATTTGAGAACTGGAGGCCTGATCTCAATTATTGACCTTGCCCAAAACCTTGAAGGTATAGCTTCACCGCGGTAGCCGAAACCTGGGTCGCCGACAGGCAGCCGCAAATTTGATAACCCGAGGTCTGATCTTCATTAGATCACTCTTCCAAAACTTCGACTCTACAACCCCACAGCAATAGCCGAAACCTGGGTCGCCGACAGGCAGCCGCAAATTTAATAACTAGAGATCTGACCTTGATTAGATTACTTCTCCATAACTTCGACTCTACAACCTCACCGCGGTAGCCGCAACCTGGGTCGCCAACAGGCAGCCGCTTATTTGAGAATTCTAGACCTGATTTAAACTCAATTAGGTCACTAAAACTTCTAATGCATTCGATAAGTCGCCTAAATTCTAAATCCGATTAAGCCACAATACAATCTGATTATTTGACTCATATTTCTTATCTGGATTATGATTGGTATTTGGAGTTTAGATTTCCCTTAACTCAGATTCATTACAAATCATCGAATAACTTTACTCACCATTATCCATTAATTTATCCTTCTTGAATCTGAACATAATCATCGCATAACTACTTCAGCCTCTATTTATTCAATTGACCAATTTATTTTTGCACCTAACGTTCGCAGCAACGCAGGCCGCCTTCTCAATCAATCTCAATATACATCAACCTGCGGCAAGGTGGGCGGGCCATAAGGGAACATTCACAAAAACCGCGACCGACGCAGGAGGGCGGGGAATTTTGTGAATTGAGAGCGTTGGACCGACCACCGGACCAGCTCTTTCTTTCAGCTTTTTGCGTAAAAGCGCCAGCACGCAAAAAGCTGAAAGAAAGAGCGGAACTAAAACCATAATCCTCAAACCTTTATGGTGGCTTGTCGCTTGCTGCCGTGTTCTGCGCTTTTATTTGAATTGCTAGTGGTTGTGGAAATAATTGCTGATCGTAAATAAATTTCAGTCATCTAGTAAAGATTCATTCACTAGCCCATAGAACGGCCTAGTTGTAATTAACTTATCAGTACTATGATCAATAATCGCGAACATAATTTGAGACTTAGTACCTTCTTGATGAAGTAAAGTAAAAGTAATGCCTATTTCGTTTTGGTAAAGTACAATATCATGAAGTCCAACACCGCAAGAATAGACAAAAGGTCTGGAATCAAACATTTTCCATTTGCTTTGGCCAATCGGTTTATACATCATGTGGATTGGAACATTATAACCAACCCCAATTCTGACAGTGGAGTCGGATATATTCCTTACAATTATGGGAACTCCGACTCTAACTTGAGATTCGGATCTGTCCTTTAAATCCAAGGTGCGAATGTCTAACAAACTACTAGTATCAATCTCTAATCTTATATTACTATGGTTTAATGTATTGTATGATACTTCTTCATTATAAGCGTTGACGGCGTGTGACCCTAAGTTCGCAATTCTGTTACCAGAATTAAGTACGCTAACTGTATCACTTACCTTGCCTACGTAAATAACTTCATAATCAGCACGCTCGTAGTTACTAATATACTTAGAGATGTAATCACCCGGTAGAGTTTGATATTTTAATGGGCATGCATATATTTTTCCACCTTCTTGTGAAAAACAACTTGTAGAAAATAAGAAGCATAAGAGATAAAAAGAAAATTTAAGGGTTGGCATAATTCGTTATTAAATATTAATTTGACATGAAATCTTAAGAATTTTAGCAGCTACTTAACAAACGTATTTATACTTTAATAGAGAAATATTTTGAATTATAGAACACACATTTATCTCTTAGTCAATCCAACAATCATACTAACATCTGAGATCACCATCAAAGTTTAAAACGCATACAATTTCATGATTTTGAGAATGGTCATTTATACTAAACTTTACCCTAATTTTATTGATTATATTTTGTTGTGCAGAACGTTCGCAGCAACGCAGGCCGCCTTCTCAATCGATCTCAATATACATCATCCTACGGCAAGGTGGGCGGGCCATAAGCGAACATTCGCAAAAACCGCGGCCGACGCAGGAGGACGGGGAATTTTGTGAATTGAGAGCGTTGGACCGACCACCGGACCAGCTCTTTTCTTCAACTTTTTGCGTAAGAGCGAAGCCACGCAAAAAGCTGAAGAAAAGAGCGGAACTAGAACCATAATCCTCAACCCTTTAAGGCGGCTTGTCGCTTGCTGCCGTGTTCTGCGCATTTCATTTCCATCATTGATCTGATAAATTTCCTAAGGTAATTTATAGGTATAATATTTATCTAAGAGCCCTTTGGTGAGATCTAATTTTGAAGTGATAGCTTTCTTACTATATCCTGCTGAAGCTAGAGAGAGAATGGTCGCTCTAAGTTCATCCTCTATGCTTGATTTATGCTTTACTCCATATTCGTATTGAGCCATTGAATATATATCTGTTGAATCTTCCCAAAGATATTGATCTTCACCAAACCCATTTTCCTTTATTATCTCTTTAACTAGATTGGAAGCTTTATCGTATCTAGTACTATATATTAAAAAGCGTACATCAGATGCGACTTGTTCTGCAATTTTATTTCTTTCTTTTTCGGTAATTTTATGTTTGCTATTCATCTCATGAGCAATTATATACTCATCATAATCAAAGTTAAATTCCTCGACTTCCAAACTTAAATTTAAGTCTTCAAGGAAGCACTCGTAAACGATCCCATTTGAAATGCATCCAGCTATAAAATTAGTTATTTGACCAACTTTAGCAATAAGATTGTTGCGGCGTCTCTCCAAACTATCTTCAAGTTTTCCCCCTGAATGTTCCTGACCAGCTATATCGTTTACTGACAGTATATTACTCGCATAACAGATTGAGTCTATATTCAACCTAGCAACTAGCTGTATAAACCTATCAAGATTACTATCGATCAATACTGATACTGTTGAGGTATGGTCCTTAGTAACGCCAGCAAAAAACGGAACATCTTTCTCTGTTGCTAAAGTCTCTAATCTTCCAAGTTCACCCGACAAATTATATTTTAATTTCATCTACTATATGAATTTAAGACCTGACTTACAGTTAAATTATAGCACTTAAAAAACTTTAAACGCGAACCAAAATTACCGGAACTGATAAAATGTTGTTCCGTGATTTTGTTGCGCAGAACGTTCGCAGCAACGCAGGCCGCCTTCTCAATCGATCTCAATATACATCAACCCTCGGCAAGGTGGGCGGGCCATAAGCGAACATTCACAAAAACCGCGACCGACGAAGGAGGGCGGGGAGTTTTGTGAATTGAGAGCGTTGGACCGACCACCGGACCAGCTCTTTCTTTCAGCTTTTTGCGTAAAAGCGCCAGCACGCAAAAAGCTGAAAGAAAGAGCGGAACTAGAACCATAATCCTCAAACCTTTATGGCGGCTTGTCGCTTGCTGCTGTGTTCTATGCATTTAATTTGCTTTAGGGCTTTCCAAGTTTCTGGGACGAAGTAAGGGACGCAGCGCTTATTAGTGATTGCCATCGGTTTTGGAACTCGACGGGTACATTTGAGTCTAATAGGATTATAATTTAAAGGCAGCAATTGCTTACTATAAGTTATAATTTAAGAACACTTTACCCCTCCCCCATCTGGTCAAGTGCGAAAGCGTAAATCTTATCTGAAAGTCTAAAACCCGCCTTTCTCAGTAGGTCCAATTTCTCTTTACCAGATTCGATCAACGACTCATGCTTAGCTCTGATTATAATTCCGGTAACTCCAGTAATTTTTAAGTTCAGTTCTCTAGCCTTTCGCCTGCCCTTTCGTTCGTCGATTATTAGTAAGCAATCGTTTTGATCGAGAGCAAGTGCAATTGAACTTGCCTCGCCATCATCCAGACTCGGTATGAGTGACCGGTAAACAACATCGTTATAGGCATCATTAATCTTGATCCACTTGGGAAGAAGTAGAGATACTTCACCATGCACAATGGTCGTAATTTGTATCTCGCCATAGAGTTTTTCAAGCAGACCCAGAGAGTCAATATTGTCCAGACCGATTATCGTGCTGGCATCTGAAATGATCACGCACTCAGGCATTGGTAATGTCTTCTAGTAGTTCGTCTTCAGTAGTTTGGAAGGCTGAAACTCCATACTGCCCCAAAAGCTCGATGAAGGATCTCCGCGTAATACCCACGATCTTGCTTCCTTGGCCAGTTGTAATCAAGCCTTCATCAAATAGCTTACTCGCAAAGATCATTTTCAATTCAAATTCGGTAGCCGCTAAATCAGAAGGTAACTCGACATGAAAGCCCATAATTGGTAGATTTTCGGATTGAACACCTCGCAAGATACGCAAGTTGCCTTACTTCAATTCCCTACTGAACCTCCTATAGGACTTACTTGATCTTAGCTTCGTAGCCCCGATCTTCCTCAGTTTTCAAATTTTAGAGGGAAAGTAGATTTGGCCTCAACTTCAAAACCTTGATCAACTATTAAAATCTACTTCACTGCTGCTAACTTTTACTTTTTGCATAGAACGTTCGCAGCAACGCAGGCCGCCTACTCAATGGAAACCAAGATACATCAATCTGCGGCAAGGTGGGCGGGCCATAAGCGAACATTCGTAAAAATGCCACCGCTGGCGTAGACGCGGTGGTTTTTTTATGAATTGAGAGCGTTGGACCGACCACCGGACCAGCTCTTTTCTTCAACTTTTTGCGTAAAAGCGAAGCCACGCAAAAAGTTGAAGAAAAGAGCGGAACTATAACCATAATCCTCAACCCTTTATGGCGGCTTGTCGTTTGCTGCTGTGTTGTGTGCATTTAATTTGCCTGGATCCTCTGAATGACTCTGGGACAAAGCAATATCTTTAGCGAATTTAATCGTTCATAGTAAATAAGAGCTCACCAGAAGGGTAATTAGAATCCGTGACTTATCTAGTATTCATTGCCATTCTTGTCAATCAGACTCCTATAAATTTGAAGAGGACTACGACTTTTAAGATTAAAATCTTTTACTGAGAAATTACTCGGATTTTCTGAATCGTTACTACGGAAAAGCTAGTAGAAAGCTTCTCCTCATAATTTTTGAAAAGCGTATATAGTTGACTTATTTTATTTTCTAAACTCTCACCACTCATCCTCAGAAGTATGATGCCATGATTTGGGATCTGTAATCTATAAGTAAGTTCACCAAAATCCTTATCTTCAGTAAGTAATATCGCTTCTAGATTATTGGCAGCCTCGAGTACTTCTTCATCCATTATACCCGGTGTGGTCTCGATAATAGCTTCAATCTCGTAATCATCTTCACGAAGTTTACGAACCAATCTAAAGTCTACACTCTCATCAGCTAGAATAATTTTCATAGTCTATGCGGCACGTAATATAGACTCCTCATTCCGGATGAGTGAAGTAACATAGGACAAACAGGCTAGTAACTGTTCTAGCCTTACGTGAGGATAGGCAGACAGTAAGTCCTCGAATGATTCCCCTGACGCCAGCTTCTCCGTGATGAGGTCGACCGGGACTCTTGTGCCAGTAATGACTGGCTTTCCATACATCACTTTCGGACTTACAGATATGTGATCTCTCCAGTTCATGCTTCAATGGTTATTTACAAGTACAAATATAAGAACCATCGTGTTAAGTTAAAAGTTGATGTCAGCTACTGTAGAAGATATGTGGAGAGACTCATCAAACCAAAATTGCTTAGATTTTCTAACCCTTAAAGCAGCAAAACTCATCCTTACGATGAACTTTTATCGCCTCCTGTATTGTCTTGACCTCCTTAACTGGATCATATGGATACCACTTACAATCTCCCCTCATCCAGGAAATTTTCTAAATACTACGTGATTTGACATAAGTCATCTTGATATTAGGCACAGCATTATAGTCAGATAAAGATTCGAAATCTCTAGGTCGAATCTCATCGATATAAATTGATTGTTTATCAATTCTGTAAGCTAAATCAAATTTAGATCGGATTTCTATCGGAGGACGAATACTCGCAATATACTTCTCTAAATAAATTTTGATGTCATCCATGTCTTTATTTTTTGTTGCACACAACGTGAGACCGTGCAAGAAGTCAGTAGCAAAGCTCAAGCCTCACCAACAAGCGCACCCGCCGCCACACAACCCCTCCTGAGCGC
>NZ_JAATJH010000015.1 GCF_011927835.1 Neolewinella antarctica | reverse complement strand
TGAGAGCGTTGGACCGACCACCGGACCAGCTCTTTTCTTCAACTTTTTGCGTAAAAGCGAAGCCACGCAAAAAGTTGAAGAAAAGAGCAGAACTAAAATCAGCATCTTCAAACCTTTATGGCGGCTTGTCGCTTGCTGCCCTGTTGGGCGAAGCTTTATTTAAATCTATTCGCTACTAAAATTTCAACATAGCGCCTACTGTGTTGGGAGAATTTTTTAAAGGGCTGAAAGTACCACACCTTTATGTGTTTTATATGAGTCTAAGTATTCACCAACTTCTACTCCGTGCTTTTCATTTAAATTTCTGTATATCTTTTGAAGGCTGTCTGTCCGACTATATTCTTCAATCCATCCTTCTTTATTGAATTTATAAGAAATAATATTTGCAGCACAAGGTAAATAACCAGAGTTACCATCAAAATCGATCATTTTAAAAGGTTCCCTTAGTTGAACTTTATAATTATGATAATTATTATCTATATCCTTTATAGTAAGATGAACAATTGATGAATTATCATTAGTTATCTTTTTCTTTGTAAGAATATTTACGCTTTTATATAGATTATATAGCGAAAAGATATTTTCGATCTCTTTTCTAAAAATAGGGCTGCTTTTATCATCGTGAGATAATGGGTTTAAAATAATCCTAGTGAAAACATCATATTTTTCAAGTTCTGAAATATCTACTTTAGCTGATTTTAAATATTTTTTAAAATTACTAAAGTCTGTTCGTGTTTTAGCATTCCTACTAATACTGCCATCTTGGTTTTCAGACCTTAATAGATTTTCGGGTAGCTTATCTTTGAAGATTTCTTCAAATGCTTTTCGTAAATAGTTTGCAGAGGCGGGATAATCGAAATGATCAAAATGGTAGTTTGCAAGGTCTATGTATGATTGCTCCTCTCTATCTAGAACTTCAGTACTCGGTTTGTCTCCTCTAGATCGAAAAACCTCTATAAATTTCCATTCAGTTTCACCTAATTGGTCCTTCATCAGACTATACCAACCACGATCATATGTTGTGATTATTTTCTGATATTCACCAAAATGTTCCTTCAGTATTTTTAGAAATGGTAGTCTGTTAATCAAATCCATACCAATGAAAACATCATCCATTAATAATAATTTCGGAACTTCGTCGGTATTTGGAGCTCTTTCCTCAGTTTTGTCTCTATTGTAATGTGAAATGACTGCTAAGTTAACACTTAGAGCTAGTGCAACAAGTCGAGCTTCGTTTAAGAAATTGCTGTAATCAGTGGTTATATGATTTCCGTCAATAGAAACAGAAATGTAAATTTCAGGAGTTTTGAAGGTCTTCCTTTGTTTAAACTCAATTTCTAAACCTTCATCAAAATATTTTAAAAACATATTGATCTCGTCACTTAATCCGATAATTATAGAATAAACTCCCTGCAGGAAATTAGCGGGAAGATCCTCATACTTTTTACGTGCATGAGTCTTTATCAAACTATTTGTTAAAGGATTACGCACATTAGGCAAAGCACTATTCACAAAATATCTGTATAGATTTAGTTTATTTTTTTGAACCTTGCTGAAGTAAATGGGCATCAAACTCTTATAATCTAATACTCCTTTAAAATTTCTTGCTAATTTTAATGAATCAGTATCTCCGGCATGACCAAAAGCATCAAAAACATAAGTGTTACCGTCGGTAAATTTAAGAGTAATCTCAACTATTGGTGTGCTATCAAATTCCTTTGCAGCAAAAATATTTATATGAGGAGATAATAGAGTGTGTGTTTTTCGTTTGTCGGTTGCTTCAAAGAATAAGTCAATGGATTTACATACTGAACTTTTACCTGCTCCATTCTCACCGTAGATAACTAAGGATTTACCTGACTTAGTAAAATCAACTTTTTGAGTTCCATAAACTGATCTAAAATTTGTAAGTGATAAATTTACTATTCTCATTTTATTTTATTTGTTTCGCCCAACGTTCGCAGCAACGCAGGCCGCCGTCTCAATGGAAACCAAGATACATCAACCTGCGGCAAGGTGGGCGGGCCATAAGCGAACATTCACAAAAACCGTGGCCGACGTAGGAGGACGGGGAGTTTTGTGAATTGAGAGCGTTGGACCGCCCACCGGACCAGCTCTTTCTTTCAACTTTTTGCGTAAAAGCGAAGCACGTAAAATGTTGAAAGAAAGAGGTGAATTAGAACCAAGATCCTCAACCCTTTATGGCGGCTTGTCGCTTGCTGCTGTGTTGTGTGCATTTAAGTTGTCCAAATTCTTCAACTAACTCAAGGACGAAGCTATATGTCCAGTAGTTTCAATTATTTGGGGATATATTTGACTACAGTAATGATAATTGGTATTGATGAGCGTTCACCAGACTATAGATCAACGTAGGGTACCAGGAATTTGGTAGCTAGAAATAAAGGTGAAGTATTCTTCGTATTATTCTATTTCAGTAACGAAAGACACTATTAAAGGTCCCAATAGTAATATTAGTAAATATTATTTGAAACAAGAATAATGCAGCGTTAAGTAGTACACGTTATAAATCAATTTATTATTGAATCGATAAGGTAGGTTTTTACTTTGACTTGATTCCAATTTAACAGATCAATAGTTTGATCGTAGATAACAATTTTTTTGGGTCCGGAAATTGTATTACCATCGTCACGAATTATTTTTTCCGTAAATACTAAATTCCATGATAAATCTTGCGACAGATCATTTTTATATACATAAAAACTTGGACAATACAATCCTGAACAAGAATCATGAAGTAGTGTAAAAATTTCATCCCCCTGTCTCACAGAACTTGCTGTATCAACAACTCCTGTCCAGATATTAGCGAAATTTCGAACTATGTCTTCCTTACTTTTGAAAGATCTAATTGAAGTCACTATCCTTAATTCACTATTACTCATTCTTTGGTTTACATTGCATGAAAATGAAAGGACGGCAATACATACGTAGAAGTATACTTTATACATGGTGTATTATTGTAAGCTAGCGAAAGTTCTTTTACTCTTCACCTAATTATCTGAATAACGAAATTATAGTTGAATCAAAATAAGAGTTGTTGACAGTTAAAGTTTGTATCGCGTAGCCATTTCTTTCAAAGGATAATTGAAAATCTGGGCAATTCGCTCCTTCTTGAAAATCGTCAAATCTATAAACTCCAACTGAATCGGTGAATATGAAGAAACTAGGGAATTCTGGATTATAGATTTTAACACTATCTATTGGAATTTGAGATTGACTATCAACAACAATACCTAAAGATGATAATTCACAATCACAACTAGATAATAAGATTACTGATAGAGAACTTACCAGTACTAAGACCTTCTGGTATTTCATTATTACTGAATTTGATTTTTTGTTGCACACAACGTTCGCAGCAACGCAGGCCGCCTCCTCAATAAAAACCAAGATACATCAACCTACGGCAAGGTGGGCGGGCCATAAGCGAACATTTAAAAAAACCTGGCGCTCTTCCGCGCTAGGAATTTTTTAAATTGAGAGCGTTGGACCGGCCACCGGACCAGCTCTTTTCTTCAACTTTTTGCGTAATAGCGAAGCCACGCAAAAAGCTGAAGAAAAGAGCGGAACTAAAACCATAATCCTCAACCCTTTATGGCGGCTTGTCGTTTGCTGCCGTGTTGCACGCATTTGATTTGTCAGAGTCCTACATAAAACTCTAGAAAAATTTTATAATAAAGAGTTTCAATAATCAAATACAAATATTCATTAATATAACTACGTCAATAAATTGATTGTATCCTGCCCTAATCGCATATCCTCAATTATCTCATAGAGTCAGCTTTTGGACCATCTCCTAAAGCTCTAAATAGTTCTTTAATCAACTTAATTGATACGGAATCGGACGTGGTCCTGACTACACCAGCATATTGGATTGTATCGCCACTAACAAAATAGTTGTTTTCTACCCCGCCATCAATTGATAACTCGTGCTTTCCAAATAAATCAATTTTCTTCATTGATACTACTGCATCGTTTGGAATTCTAATTTCGGGATCAACTCTTAAGGTGATCAGTACTGATCTATCGGGTTGGAGGTCAATGTTCTCTACAGACCCAATCTTGATTCCACTAGTTGATACATCCATCTTTGTTGATATTCCAACGGCTGTGACTGTTTTAAAATATAAAGTGCTAGAATTGTTACAACTAGCTAGAAATACTACAAACATTAGAGTCATAATCATTTTCATAAGTACGCTTATTTTTCAACCGCTTGCCTAAAAATACAAATAAAATATTAGCACTCAAGTCTTGACCTAAATTTATTTGCACACTTGACTACCCTTCTAGTCCAATATACCTAAATTACCACTAGGATTATTAAATAAAAACTACAAATGGTTATCAAGTTTTGCTAGGATAAAGACAAATTTAATTCTTGAGGATTTTTATTATTTACCGTAAAGAAGAGATAATTTCGTTGAATACTCAAAATACACTTCTCGTTTAGCATTTCATTCAATAAATGAGTATTATATCTAATTTCATATGGGTATCTAATCTCGCCTCATTTACTAAATTATATAGCTCTTTAATCAAATAATACTGGATCATAAATATCTATATTTTTTGTTGCGTGCAACGTTCGCAGCAACGCAGGCCGCCTTCTCAATCGATCTCAATATACATCAACCTGCGGCAAGGTGGGCGGGCCATAAGCGAACATTCACAAAAACCGCGGCCGACGCAGGAGGACGGGGAATTTTGTGAATTGAGAGCGTTGGACCGACCGCCGGACCAGCTCTTTTCTTCAACTTTTTGCGTAAAAGCGAAGCCACGCAAAAAGTTGAAGACAAGAGCGGAACTAGAACCATAATCCTCAACTCTTTAGGGCGGCTTGTCGTTTGCTGCCGTGTTAGCGGCATTTTATTTGTCTTTTTTGGGAGTGATTATCTCTTCAATTTTCTAGTGAAGTCTTCTATCGTTTTCAGGAGTAATTTATTCGACCTAGCTTGCACTCGTTGAGCTGGAAAGCCTGTTCATCACAACTCATCAAGAATTTCCAGGAATTCTTTAGATGAACAAATGTTTACTTTTGGAAATTCTATCCCTTTCAAAATTCTAAAGTGTCGGTCATTCGTGACTATATAGTCAGTGTTCCCTGCTATAGCGGCATCAACGAACTTGTCATCGTCTGGATCCTCTGTAATTAATAGCCAATTATAATAAGTTTCAATTTTATCAATATTCGTAAGTCGTGTTAATAAATCTCCAAGATTACTGGCAATTTCTTTGTTAGTTTTTTCGCCGATTATTTCCAAATATTCACTTAAAATTTCATTTGTTATGACCAAATGGTATTTGTCATTGAGCAACCCCTCAAATATAGGTCTATTTGTAGAACCTCGTTTAAGCGAAACAAGTAGAATATTTGTATCAATTACTACCCTCACATCTATTTGTTGTACGGTTTTCTCATATGTTCACCAGACCACTCATCTAGTTTAGAATCATCCCATCCATGTTCCTCAAATAATTTATCCATACCATCTGATACTTTTTGAGCAAAATAGTCTGTAAGCATTTTCTTGATTTCCAGAAGCTGAGAATCATCAATTTGATAGTTAAACGATCGAAGTAATTCTACTTGGAGGTTAGTTAGTGGCTTAGTCATTGATAATTATTCAGTTACATAAAAGTAACGATTTTTGTTTAAATTAAGTTGCATCACTATAATCGTCTAATTTACAGGTGTTTATGAGGTTAACCTATCACTATACCTATAGATATGAAAGGATAATTGTGACTAATTTTTTGTGTACACCACACACAGTGTAGACACTACTCAATAGACATGAGTTACACTTTTTATGATTAGGTAAATATAGTCTTCTTTTTTCGATCCCGCAGCCAGTGGAGCGTAGCGGAACTGGCTGCGGGATCGAAAAGGACCGCTTCATTTTCGCTTTCGGTTACCACGATCCCGGTAGCGGTGCGGAAGATCCCGGTCGGACTTCAAACGGTAGTAGTGCCCCTTGATAATGTCTTCTCCCTGCTGGAAGTAGCCCAGACATTCCTGCCGGTAGTAGATTTCGTACACACGGTTACCGAGCGGTAACACCCCCACGTACTTACCACTCAGTGCGCGACAAACCGTCACCCATTCGTGACTCTTCCAGCGGACCGCTCCGTTCAGGCACACCTTGCGGGTCTGCAGCTCACTGCCATAAACAGGATCTATTACTTTATCTACATACTCTGTTGCCGATCGACTATGGACATCGCAAGGAAAACGCATATCCAACGATTCATGGCCCCTAATTTCATTATAAACTGACTTGAAGCGATTCATCGATCGGTTCTGTACCCGTAGATTTATCGACGGTGGGTTGCAGCATTCTTTCTTCAGGTCTTTGTGCATTCGTTCGTGACGACCATTCTGACCAGGTGAGCCGGGATCGCTAAATACCGGCAAAATACCGTGATCCAGTAACCAGTACGATAAGGCCCCGAAGCCCCGCGGGCTCTGGATACTCGCAAACGCCGAACCATTATCACTGTGCAGGTGCTGGGGTTGACCCCACTGCTGAAACAAAGATCTTAATACCTGCTTCGTATCACGCCAGTTTTCACTGTACTGACCTTTCGCTGCAAACAGAAAACGAGAGAAGGAGTCGCACACCGTCAGCGGAGAACAATATCTCCCGTTTCCTAACCTAAATTTCCCCTTGTGGTCGATTGACCAGATTTCGTTCGACGTCGTCGGATCGAACCGGGGATGCTGGGCCACTACTTTGCGCTTCTTCTTTCTGGGCACGACCAAGCCTTCCCGAACTAAGATATTATGGATTGTCGTCAGACTGGGCAACCTTTCGACGTCGAACTCAAGGGTTAATCTTAAGTGGATTTTCTTAGCACCGAACTTACAGCGCTTCATAAATCCACGCCAGTACTTGATCCGTGCAACAATCTCGGGCGATGTTTCTCCCGGGCTAGATAGCGGACGCTTTGATTTATCCATAAATGCATCCTCCCCTTCCGCTTCGTAGCGTCTGACCAAACGGTACCCACTCTGACGACTTATCCCGTACGACTCACAAAGGCTACTGAAATAATATTCGTCGCTCAGATGATCGCGAATGAAGGAATTTTTCTGTTCCATAGCTAATATACTTTTAAATGCCATAATGGTTTTTACACCAAGATCGCTAATATTTAAAAGTGTAACCTATGTCCCTTGTGTAGTGTAACGTATGTGGGTGGGTTGTACCTTGTTTCGCCCAACGTTCGCAGCAACGCAGGCCGCCGTCTCAATCGAAACCAAGATACATCAATCTGCGGCAAGGTGGGCGGGCCATAAGCGAACATTCACAAAAACCGCGGCCGACGCAGGAGGACGGGGAATTTTGAGAATTGAGAGCGTTGGACCGACCGCCGGACCAGCTCTTTTCTTCAACTTTTTGCGTAAAAGCGAAGCCACGCAATAAGTTGAAGAAAAGAGCGGAAATAGAACCATAATCCTCAAATCTTTATGGCGGCTTGTCGCTTGCTGCCGTGTTCTGCGCATTTTATTTGATTTAACATATACGAATCTCAATAATAGCCATAATCTTTCAGCAATAGATAATTAGTATAAATCATGCTTATTGCATCAGCTGATAGAAGTTCGGATGTACTCACTTTATATTGCTTATATGAGCCCATATTTCCACAAGTAATAACGTATTGATTGTCACTTTTTAGCTTTCCTATCTTCCTCCTTTCGCTTTGAGATAATCTATTTTGATTCGACTTTTTTATATAATATTTTCTTTTTTTCTTGGTGCCTTTAAAGGTTTCCATTTGAACTATTTGAATATCTCCGATGATATCCAAATATATTAGAGCATCAGCTGCATATAGTTGTGTTTGTAAATTTGAATGGTTCAGCAGTCGGACTATGAAATCTCTTCGACCATGTTTAATCAAACCAACAATAGCTAATCTTTTCTTTGGTGGAAATCCAGCAGCTGAGTACTCGCATATCCAACCATATTCATCTCTGACGTTAAATCCTAATAAAGTAATATACGCTTGAATAACCTCGCTAGAATTTACTTTTAATTCTTCTTCTGTAAGCATCCATTCCAAATCTTGAAATTGTTTTTCAGATTTTACATATTCTATCCATACTTTCTTATTAAAATAGTTTGTCTTAAATAATTCATCGACATGAGATTTATACTCTAAAACTTTATCATTGAACAGTGTTAGACTAAAATTTTCCGTATACCCTTGTTTTGTATAGTTATACGTAGTGATTGATCCTTCTTCTTTCTTTCTTGCATAATATCCTCCTGTACTATCGCAGTATAACTTGAGTGCAGGCCAATTTAGATCCGATAAAACAGTTGCTCCATCAATTGATGATTGTACAGATTCAGTGTTTAGAAAGCTACCAAATATTGAATTTTGCGAATAGATTGCAGCCCCATTCAAAAATATCAATACTAACAATATTGTACACCTTAATTTCATAGTATTTTTCACGATTAACAGTTTTATCACAATTTCAATTTACTTAATCATTAGTAATTATCCAACAATTTGCATTTTGTACTATACTTAACATATCATAATTAAATATACTTGGTAACTAATCAGTTAATTCTTTTCAACGAGATGCCTTAAATGTATTTCGCTTCACTAATCAAAATACTACTTTCGATAGATTATACCTCATTTTTTTGTTGCGCAGAACGTTCGCAGCAACGCAGGCCGCCTTCTCAATGGATCTCAATATACATCAACCTGCGGCAAGGTGGGCGGACCATAAGCGAACATTTAAAAAAACCTGGCGCTCTTCGCGACAGGAGTTTTTTAAATTGAGAGCGTTGGACCGACCACCGGACCAGCTCTTTTCTTCAACTTTTTGCGTAAAAGCGAAGCCACGCAAAAAGTTGAAGAAAAGAGCAGAA
>NZ_JAATJH010000014.1 GCF_011927835.1 Neolewinella antarctica | reverse complement strand
CGCAGACGTAGAAGTACAGTTGGATGAGTTTAAGAAGTCGCATTCCTAAAGCTAGGAAAACTTGCTTCTACGTGTTTTAGCCCATGATTCGCATTGGTTATCGAAAATGGGCCCGTCGTTCTGCCCGCCCTGGTAGCTGATCTCCAGCGGTGCCCACTGGCCGATGGTGCGGCGGTCTAGCTCGGCGGACTGTACGTCCAGTCGTTGGTTGGTTAGTTCCGGGCTTCGCTCCAGCGCGTATTCCAGGAGCTGGGGGAAGTTGTCGATCGTCTGGGCAAAAACGCTTGAGCTTGGTACCATGGCTACTAGCAAAATTCCCATGGCACCCGCGACCGCGCCCATATTTTTCTGAAAACGCTTGTTATTAACCAGCCAGTAGAGCGCCGGCAGCACGACTAACGTAAGCAGGGTCGAGGACACCAAGCCGCCAATCACCACCGTCGCCAGCGGCCGCTGCACCTCCGCGCCGCTGCCCGTGGAAAGTGCCATTGGCAGGAAACCGAAGGCCGCCACCGCCGCCGTCATCAGCACCGGCCGCAAACGAGTCGCCGCCGCCTCGGTGATGATTTCCCGGAAGCTCAGGGTACTTTCCTCTCGCAACTGCCGGATCGCACTGATCAACACGATCCCGTTCAGCACCGCAATGCCGAACAGCGCGATGAAGCCGATTCCCGACGAAATACTGAACGGCATATCCCGCAGCCACAACGCCAAAATCCCCCCGATTGCCGACAGCGGCACCGCCACGAAAATGACCAGCGCATCGCGGAACGACGAGAAGGCGAGGTACAATAACAAGAGAATCAAACTCAGTGCAATCGGTACGGCCACCAACAACCGCTGGCGCGCACTACGCAAATTTTCGAAGGTGCCGCCGTACTGAATTTCGTAACCCGGCGGCAGTTCGAGCCTCGAAGTCAACCGCGCCTGAATGTCTTCGACCAGCCCGGCTACGTCGCGGTTGCGCACGTTCACGCCGATGTTGATGAACCGCCGCGCCTGCTCGCGCGAAATCAGCATTGGACTCTCCCGTTCCTCAACCACGGCCATTTCGCTTAATGGAATCAATTGTCCGTTGTTAGCCATTAGGGTAAGTTGGGTGAGGTCAAGTTCTCCCCGAAAGCTATCCGCCAGCCGCACGACCAGGTCAAACTTTCTTTCTTCTTCGTAAATCGACCCGACGATCTCCCCCGCGTAAGCCGCCCGCACCAGTTGGTTAGCCTCCTGGATGTTGACCCCAAACTGCGCCATCCGGTCGCGATCGTAGCGGACGTTGAGCTGCTTCAGACCGTCGGTCTGATCCACCTTCACGTCACCGGCCCCGTCGATGGTTTGGATGATTCCGGCGGCTTTATCCGCTTGTTCTTTTAATACCTCGGAGCTTTCCCCGAAGATCTTTACGGAGACGTCCGACTTCGCCCCCGTCATCAGTTCGTTGAACCGTAGCTGGATCGGCTGGGTAAATTCAAACGACGCCCAGGTAACCGGCGCGAGTTTTTCCTTCATCAGTGCCATTAAGTCTTCGGTGTTGTCGGCGGAAGTCCAGTCCGCCTTGTCTTTCAGGATGATCATAATGTCGGCGTCTTCGATGGCCATGGGGTCGGTCGGGACTTCCGCCGTACCGATCTTGGAAACGACGTGCTTTACTTCCGGAAAATTTGCTAATAAAATCTTCTCCGCCATCGTCGAGGTATGGATGCTTTCTTGCAACGAACTACCCGGTTTGATGGATTGCTGCATCGCGATGTCGCCTTCTTCCAGCGTGGGGATGAACTCGCCGCCCATTCGACTGAACAACAGCAGGGATAGCGCCAGCGCAATACCCGCTAAGGCTAGAGTGACAACCGAATTACGCAACGAAACGCCCAGGATTGGCCGGTAGAGTCGTTCGAAAAAGCCCATGATCTTCGCGGCGATTCCTTTCTCCGGGCGAATATTTTTACTGATAAACAAAGAGGCCATCACCGGCACGTAAGTCACCGACAACAACAGCGACCCGAGAATAGCCAAGCTAACGACCTGCGCCATCGGCCGAAAGGTCTTCCCCTCCACGCCTTCCAGCGTCAGGATCGGCAGAAAAACTACGAGAATGATCAGCACCCCGAAGGCCGCCGAGCGGTAGATCCTGCCGGTGGCCGACTGGACAACCCCATCCATCTCCGACTGCGTGAGTTCCTTACCGACGTAGCCGACCGCCAGCACGTGCAGCAGCCCTTCCATGATGATCACCGCGCCGTCGATCACGATACCGAAGTCGATCGCGCCCAGCGACATCAGATTAGCGGAGATGCCGAAGTAGCGCATCGCGATCAGCGCAAACAGCATCGACAGCGGTATGACGGAGGCCACGATCAGCCCCGCCCGTAGGTTGCCGAGTAGGAGCAACAGGACGAAGATCACGATCAGTCCGCCTTCGATCAGGTTGGTTTTTACGGTGTCGATCGTGCGGCCGATCAGGGCGGCGCGGTCGAGGTAAGGGTAAATATCCACGCCTTCCGGTAGCGCGTTTTTGATCGTTTCCATCCGTTCTTCCACGTTGGCGAGTGCTTCGGATGAGTTAGCTCCTTTGAGCATCAGGGTGATGCCGCCGACGACTTCGCCCTTGCCATCCATCGTCATCGCGCCGTAGCGTTTCGCGCTACCCGTGGTGACGGTGGCTACGTCGCGCACCCTGAGCGGCGGGCCGGTCTCGTTGCCCAGCGGAATGGCACCGATCTCGTCCGGCGTGGCCACGCGGCCTTCGGTGCGGATATAGTAGGAGTAGCTGCCGCGTTCCAGGTAGCTGCCGCCGCTGTTCTCGTTGTTGGTTTCCAGGGCGGCAATAACGTCGCTCAGGGCGAGGCCGCTGGTGCGGAGTCGGTTGGGGTCGATGGCTACTTCGTACTGCAACAGGTAACCACCGAAGCTGCTCACTTCAATGATGCCCGCCGTGCCGTTGAGTTGGCGTTTGACGATCCAGTCCTGGATGGTGCGGAGTTTGGTGGCGTCGTATTCGTGGGCGTGGGCCGCGTCGACGGTCAGGACATACTGGTAGATTTCACCGAGGCCGGTCGTGATGGGCATCAGTTCTACGTCGACGCCGCCGGGCAACTCCCCGCCGGCCACGTTGAGTTGTTCCTGGACGAACTGCCGCGCGCGGAGCACCTCCACGTCCTCCTCGAAAACGATGGTGATCACCGATAAGCCGTAGCGGGAGATCGAACGGACTTCCACCACGTCGGGGATGTTGGTCATCGCCGCTTCCAGCGGATACGTAATGAGTTGTTCCACCTCCTCGGGTGCGAACGTGGGCGCGACGCTGACGATCTGCACCTGGTTGTTGGTGATGTCGGGCACGGCGTCGAGCGGAATGCGGGCGGCAGAGAACACGCCGAGGACGGCCATGGCGAGCACACCCAGCAACACGATCAACTTGTTGGCTAAAGAGAATCGGATGATGGCTTCAAACATGAAAATTATGAATGGCGGGTAGCAATGGTTGGGTCTGGTTGTCCTGGCAGCAGTGCGCAGGAAAATACCACCGTCGGGGCCATCGCTAGCCAAATGGCAACAGTAAGCCAATTTAGGTCACCAGTGAACGCTAATACTTGTTTTAGCTCAGCGGATAGCTATTTAGGGGTAATCCAAATACAGAGAGCCGTCTCGGCGAGGTCAAGACGGTGAATAATTTAAACAAGGGGGTAACAAGGCCACTACCACCTTTTACCGGCGGTGCCGCCCGGGTGCCGACCGGACTGACCAAAGTTGGCAGCAATTGGTAATTGCGCTCCGTCCCAAAGCAGGAGGCTACACTTCTAGGATAATGAAAACCCCATGCTGCCACCAGCCGAGGTAAAGGTTTTAATGCACTAAGTAGTTGGACAATATTATTATAACATTTTGACGAGCGTAGCGAGCTGCCTCGTCTCCCCTCTACCTTCGGAGAGGGGCCGGGGGAGAGGGTTACAAGATGTACGTTTAATATTGTCCGAGCACTTACACGTTAGTGGTGTATTGATGGGGTTGAGCCACGATAAGCATCGCCCCGTGGCTCAACAAGTTCGGCGAAATATTCGCACATTAAGAATCCTTACCTGAAAAAACGGCACCCAAGGCCTACCGAACAATCAACCGAATGGTACCCCGCCTAACCCCGGCAACCCCACCACCCGTAAGCGTAGCCACGCAAATAATTACGCCTCCTGAGCTCATCAGTAAATCAGACCGCTCAACCGTAGTACTGAACGGATCGCCCTTTCCGACTTGGTGAAACGAGGTTCCCAGTTCCCGGCCAATCCCATCAATAAATCGTAATTGTAAGGTGCCGCTCAACTCCGGCGTCAACGCAAGCGTGAAGGCCCGGGAGGAAGGATTTGGGTAAGCCGTAAGCTTTATTCCCGGAAAGATATTAAAGGGAATGAGCGATACCGTCCGGTCCGTACAAACCAAGGTATCCAGGCGCAGATCCGCTACCCGCTCGAACAGAATCTTATGTCCGCCGTCGTTGAGGTGGACGCCGTCGCCCGAATCCAGATCGGGGTCGATCGTGCCGGCGTCGGTCGCAACGCCCGTCCAGAAGTCAATGGCGAAATCCCCGTATTCGGCAAGGATAGAATCCCGGACGGCCCGCTGGATGGCAATACGGCTCGCGCTGGAAAAATTACGCGGCTGCGTAGTCGCCACGTATACTTTGACGCCATTAGCCAGCGCCGGGGCGGCAATCCTGCGGAAGTTGAGCATTTGCTCGGCGGCGGATACGTCACTGGCCGCATCGTTGGAAGGCATGTTGATGATGATCGCGAAAGGGTCGAATTCCAGGGCGCGGGTAACGTTGCGCTGCCGGTCGACGTTGAACGCCGCTACCGGTGGCGTGGCGCTGCCGGTCGGGAGAATGTTGTAAGTATTGGCCCCGCCCCGGCCCAGGTTAACGACCTCGTACCGGGTGTCGCCCGCCAATGACGCGGCGTAGCGATTCACCCAGGCGCTGTCCGCCGTGGAAGCACCGGTGCCGGCCGCCGTGGAGGAGCCCAGGACCACAATGGCGCACCGCGTCGTATCCGTAGTGATCTCGAACGCGGCGTCGCTCCGGTCACTCAGGGTGTCCGCGGTAATACGGACCAGGGCCTCGGTGGAAGAGACGGCCGGCACCGACCAGGCGTAAGATTGCGTAAGGGAAGAGACGGTATCGATAGCCGTCCAGTTAGCACCCGCATCCGTGGAATATTCCAGTTCAAGGTTGGCCACGTTCCGGCTGTTCCATTCAATCGTCGCGGTGCGGTCGGCCTGGTAGCGTTCGCCACCGTTCGGTGCGATCAATTCGAGCGTGGTGGGGCCGGAAGGGGCCCGGTCGGGGTAGGTAAGCCGGAGGGCACCGAGATAATAGAAATTACTACCGTTGTTATTATTCGGGCCCGGTTCGATCTTCACCTCAATCGTCCCCGCCGCCGTCGGGAACACTTCCGCCAGGGCAAAATTACTGGCGTTAGAGCTCACGTCGAGGTAAGCGGTGTCTATTGTACTACCGGAGACTGCGTACTGGGTTTCCCGGTTGTCCGTCGCGGTTCGGGAGGCGAAGAGCGCGAGGCGGTGTAATTGATTTGGGTCCAGGCCGGTCAGGGTGAACGCGGCGGTCGGTTCGGTACGGCCACCGAACTCGGCTACGTTTCCGAAGAAGCTGTCACCCGTCGCCGTCGCGGGTAAATCCAGTTCCGGATCGGGGCTTTGTGTTCCGTTCGTATTGATGCCGTTGAACCGGTCGGTAAATTGCAGGCCGACCCCGGTCGTGAAGCCGCCGGAATTGAGCAGCTCGGTAACGCTTCCCATTACGGGGTCGGTCACGTTATTCCAGGGGGCGGGCGTGGTGGCGTTGCCACCGAAGTCGATGAGTACCGTATCCAGCGGAGCCGGCGGTGGGGTCAGGTCGAAGCCCACTCGCACGGCACCCAGGTAATAGAATCCGGAGCCGTTCGTATTATTCGGTCCGGGCGCTGCCGTGATCGTAATGCTGCCGTCCGCGGCGGGGAACTGGGTAACGGTGGCGGTGCCGCCGCTGTTGGATGCCGCGTCGAGGTACACCGTATCCATTCCCAAACCCCTCACTTCGTAGGCGGCCTCCCGATTATCCGTTGCCGTGCGGGAGGCGAAGAGTGAAAATTCGTACCGAAGGCTGGGGTCCAGCCCCGTAAGTCGTACTGCTCCGGTAGGCGCGGTCACGCCGCCGAAGGGGCTTACGTTTCCGAAGAAACTGTCGCCGGTAGCCGTTGCCGGGAACTTAATGGCGGGGTCGGGGCCCTGGGTCCCGGCAAGGTTAACACCGTTAAAGGAGTCGATTACGGCCAGCCCCACTTCCGTGATGTTTCCACTTACCGTTACCAAATTTGTGAGGACGCCGGTGCGGGCGTCGGTCAGGTTGTTCCAGGGGATGGGGGAAAGAACGGTCCCGAAATCAACCAGGAAAGTATCTGACGTCACGTCAACCACCGGTGGTAATTCCTGCTCGTCGTAACTCACCGTCACCGCGCCCAGGTAGTAAAAGCCTGAACCGTTCGAATTATTTGGGCCGGGGGTAACGGTTACTACAATGCTGCCGTCGGCCGCGGGAAAGACGGTGATTGAGACGAAGGTAGCCATGTTATTGCTCGCATCGAGGCGGGCGCTGTCCCGGTCCACGCCACTGGCCACGTAGCTGGCTTCGCGGTTGTCGGTCACGTTATCCCGGGAAGCAAATATTCGGAAGGTGTACGCCGTCGCGGGGTTCAGTGAATCCAGCCGGAAGGTGGCGGTCGGTTCGGTTTGTCCGTTGAAGGGCGTTACGTTGCCGAAGAAACTATCGCCGGTCGCCGTTGCGGGGAAGCCGAGGTTTGGGGCCGGCGTCTGCGTGCCACCGGTGTTGATGCCGTTAAAAGCGTCGGTGATCGCCAATTGATAACCGGTCGCCCGGCCATTTGCGTTGGTCAGGTTGGTTATCCGCTCGTCGGCCGCGCTACTCACGTTGTTCCACGGAGCCGGGGAGGGGGTGCTCCCAAAGTCGATGAGGATACTGTCGCGGGCAACACCCTGGCCCGTCACGGAATTGGTGAAAAAGAGGAGGAAGAGCGTAAGTATGGTGACGAAAGGAGTGAGGCGTGGCTGCATGATCAATAATTATTGGGTCTGCTTAAAGATACCGAGCCCGGTAAAAGGAACCCGGTTATCACCTCACCACGACTACGCCACGCTTGCTGGCGGGTGCTTTTAGTGCATTAACCGCGCCTCAGGGGTGGGGACTTCCATTTCCCACGGATTACGAATGATCGTTCGTACAGTGCCCCCGCAATAAACCCTGCACCCGCGGCCGCGCAACATTAGGATCAGTCGGGCGCGGCCGCCGGTGCCAGGTCGTGGGAGAGGCCGGGCGGGTTTGGCTAATAACCGCCCCGGTACCAAAAACCAACGATTGATGTATTCGCACCAGCGTAGCCGGAGAAATCACCGTCGGTACCGTTGTGTTTGCCCTGATTACCGTGCCGTCTCCGGGTTTTAAATCCCTTCCCCGAACCCACGTTTCCGGCGCCCCCGGCGTTCCCAACTAAATAGTCGTAAATTCTCGTCGGGAGACCCACACGCACATGAAAAAATTCGGAACCTTCGGCGGCGTATTCACGCCCACTTTGCTCACCATCCTGGGCGTCATCATGTACCTACGCCTCGGCTGGGTAGTCGGTAACGCGGGCCTGCTCGGTGCCTGGCTGATCATCATCCTGGCGTTTCTGATCACGCTGTGCACGGCCCTGTCCATGTCGTCCATCACCACCAACACCCGGATTGGGGCGGGTGGTGCCTACGCCATTATTTCCCAGGCCCTTGGTCTCGAAGTCGGTGGCAGCCTGGGCATTCCCCGCTACGTCTCGCAGGGGCTGGCGGTGACGATGTACATCTTCGGCTTTCGCGAAGGGTGGCTCTCCATTTTCCCCAACCACCATGCCTTTGCCGTCGATTTGCTAGTCTTCGTGTTGCTTTACGCCATCGCCTACAAAAGCGCGGAACTGGCCATCAAGACCCAGTTCATCATCATGGGCGTCATCGGGCTGTCCCTGTTTTCCATCGCGCTGGCCGCCGGCTTCGGTTCCATGCAGTACGGCACCGCCGAGGTCGCGCGCTTCGGTACGTACGCCGGGGTGGCCGCCGAGGGCTCCGAAAAGTTCTGGCTCGTTTTCGCGGTGTTTTTTCCGGCTTCGACGGGCATTATGGCGGGGGCAAATATGTCCGGAGAGCTAGAAGATCCTCGCAGATCCATCCCCGCCGGTACGCTCTGGGCCGTCGGCATCAGCTTCGTCATCTACATGGTGCTGGCCTTCTGGATCGCCCGCTCGGCCACGGAGGCCGAACTCATCGGGAATTACAACATCATGATCGACCGTGCCTTCTTCCCGCCGCTGATCATCGCGGGCGTGCTCGGGGCCACTTTTTCCTCCGCGCTCGCTTCCATCATCGGCTCCTCGCGCATCCTCTTCGCCATGGGGCAACACCGGGTGCTGCCGCAGGGGGAGTGGTTGGAATATCAAGACGAAGCCGGCCAACCTCGTAACGCCATGATCGTCACCGGCGTACTGATCTTCGCCACCATGCTGTTGCGCGATTTGAACGCCGTCGCGCCCCTCGTCACCATGTTTTTCCTGATCACCTACGCAATGCTCAACATTGTGGTCATCATCGAGCAGCGGCTCGGCCTCATCAGTTTCCGGCCGCAATTTACCGTGCACCCCGTCATTCCCTACGTTGGGCTGATCGGTTCGCTACTCATTATGTTCATCATCAATCCCACCATCAGCCTTGTCTCCTGGGCGCTGATGATCTTTGTCTACGGCGTGCTGAGCCGGCGCAAACTAGAGACCAAGTTCGAGGACGTGCGGAGCGGACTGTTTACCTCTTTCGCCGAGTGGGCCGCCAAGCACACGGCGGAAAATGCGCACCAGCAGGAACGTTCCTGGAAACCCAACCTGCTCGTGCCCGTCACCGACGGAGCCGCCGTGCAGGGTTCGTTCTCGCTCATCAGGGACATCGCTTACCCCAAGGGTGGGGCGGTGCTGATGGGCATCGGCGACGGCCGCAAGGGTTTGCTCAACAACAAACTGGAGTACCTGGCCAAGGCATTCCGCCAAGAAAACGTCTTTTCCTCCGTCGCCATGATGCGGACGGACAGTTTCGCCAGCGGCGTCAACCTGGGTAACCAGGCCCTTACCGCCTCCTTTTTCCGGCCGAACATCGTTTTCCTGAACATGCTCGAAGGCACGGAATCCGTGGCCGATTTCCCCCAGGTAATCGCCGAAGCCCGGCGGCTCGAACTCGGCGCGGTACTCTACGCACCCCACCCCCGCGCGATGCTGGGCCAGCAGCAGATGATCAACGTCTGGCTGCGGCCCCAGGGACCGAACTGGCAAGTGATTACCGCCGCCCACCAGACCCAGGACCTGGCCCTCCTGCTGTCCTACAAACTCAAGCTGAACTGGAAGGCCAGCGTGCGCATCATCACCGTGATCGACAACCCGGACGAAAAAACCAAAGCCCGGCGGTACCTCAAAAACGTGATCGACCTGGCCCGCCTGCCCATCGACGAATTCCTCGTCATCGAGGGCGACTTCGCGGTTGAAACCGCCCGGCCACCGGCGGCCGACATCAACCTGTTCGGCATGTCGCCCGGTCAGACGATCGAGAGCTACCGGCAATTAGCCGAGCGGGCGGATACTAGTTGCTTGTTTATTCTTGATTCTGGGCACGAGAATATTTTTGCTTGATGGCGGGTTTCCGAATCACACTATTTCGAGAGTAGATTTTTTGCCACAAAAACACAAAAGCACAGAAAGTCCTAGCCACGCCGAAGCACCTGACGTTTATTCTTTTTGTGTTTCCGTGTTTTTGTGGCCCAACCTGACCACGTTGAGTGATTTAATTAAATGACCATGGACACAACAACCGACAAACAACCTTCCTTTTTCCAACGCTACCGCTGGCTGTTGCTGGTCCTGCTATTGTTTTTGGTGGGCGGCGGCGGATATTATTACACGCAGCAGAATGACGCGGGGTTTAATCTCACCGATGCCTTCAACCGCTACCGGCAAGAACCGGCTACCGCCACTGGGGGCGACGTAATTCCTGCGGATTCTTTGTTGGATATTCCACCGGTGACGGCGATCGACACCGTACCCACCGATACCCTACCCGCAGCCCGGGTGCCGGATAGTTTCATGGGCTTTGCCCTGCCGGTGTACGACACGTTGCCGCCGATTTATGCGGATAGCGTGATCGTCGATAGCTTTGCTATCGCGGATTCGATTGCCCGGCTTGCTGATAATCCGATGGATGAATTGCCGGAAATTAGGACCGTTCCGCAGGTTCCTTCCGAGGACGACGAGATTATGGTGGCCAATGATGATGTTTTCGTCGCCACTTCCCAACGGTCCGACGATATTTTTGACGGCTTGTTGCCGGGCACGTACCAGTCGCCGGCGGCCGAGCGCACTTTTCTGGAGAATTACTCCGCCAAGGCCATTTCTACCCGGGGTGTTTATAAGCTGGCGGCCATCGCGGGGAAATCATTTTTATTAAAAGAGAGTCCCGAAGTGCTCGAAATATTTAATACGCTTTTAGACGAAGAAGCTATTAATTCCATTGCGGTTAGCGACCGTCAGGGGCGTATACGGTATGCTTCTAATTCAAGGGAGCGTGGGCGCATGGCGGCGGATGTGTACGTCGACCTACCCGTTACCAACGAGGCCATTAATTGGATGCGGCGGGACGGGCTGACGACCACCGGGATTCCCGTTTTTTCGGTGGGTGGTCGTTTGGGGACGGTATTTGTGGTGACGCAGTAAATTATTTTAATAGGTGAGCGTTAGAATTTTGCGCGGTCGTAGATGCCGGGTGAGTACGGAATAAGCGCGGGGCTGGTTCGGCAAATTAACCCTGCACCCGCGAAGCCAAAGCAAGTCCCGCACTTAGTCGGGGCGACCGCGCCAAATTTATTAAGGAGCGTCAAGGGGGTAATTTAAAACTCGACCTCCCGCAACAGCCCCCAGGGCCCGTAATCGTACCGCCAAAACCGAAGGCCCACCACCCGCAGCGTACACGGTGTAAACCTGGGACCCAGCCGGCGTTGCAGGCGACTAGCCACCTCTTTGTCTACCTTGTTTTGCACGGTAATGTGCGGGCGTTTCCAGGGCCGGGCATCCTGCGGAGTAAGGCTGTCCGCAAAGGCGTCGTGGAGAGGTTGACGAACCCGGAGGAGCTCGGTGGGCGCTAGCGCAAATGCGGTGCCCTTACCCAGGGACAAGACCCCCGTAACGTCGACGGGCAACACGCCGTTTTCGAGGGGTAAATGATCGGACCAACTAAACGTTTCCGCGAAGGAGATGGCCGCGTCGCGCACTGCCGGCTTGAGGTGGTGAAACAGCGTCACGTGAGCGCTCAGGTAGTTGCGGTGGCCCGGGAAAAAAGCTTGCCGCATCCGGTGAAAAGGGACCATATCCGTTTCCCGTACCCAAGCGGTTACGATGGTGGCGCGCTGGTCTTTAGGTTTTTTGGGGTGCATGCGGGTGGAACGGGGAATGGTGCCGGCGGTTTGCGACGGTGGCGGTAAATTGACCATATCGATATTTACCTAGCGGACCTCGTCAGGCAATTTAACCATAACCCATTGCACAAGAATGCAGTGAGTAGAAGGATGCGGTAACCAATCAGGTCTCGCCACCACGCAGCAACACCGCAATTAATCATTAAGATCTGGCGCGGTCGCCCCGACTAAGTGCGGGACTTGCTTTGGCTTCGCTGGTGGTTTGGGGCGCTTCCGTGCCCACACCAACAATCAACCACGCCTTACGCTACGGATCGGCCAACGCCCTTAGGTCACACCGCTAGGATCGTAACTTCAAACCCTTTACAGGCTCGTTCCTCCTGCAGCGCTACCGCTGGATTGAACGTCTCTTTCCGGTCGTAAGGCTGAAAGATGTCCAGGCCACGACCCAGGATGATTTTGTAGCCTGTATCCGTTTCGACGCAGCGATCGTGGATGTCGCCATGGTCTTTAACGTCAAAGCTTAAATCGATGCCCGTCGTAGCGAGGGCTACTTCCAGTTTGCAGAGAAGTTTCTCCACTTCGACGTGTTCTTCCGGCTTGGCAGCGGTGATGACGTGCAGCTTCACCTCGTCGCCCGGGTCTTTGTACCGATACAGCAACTGAGCGAACTCCTGCAAATTTTTGATTTGGTGAAATTGACGGAGGTAGGGGTCGACGACGTGGACCTCCCGCGCATTTTTTAGGTAGTCGCCGAACAGGTTCTCGTAACTCACGCCACGCTGATTGTCCTTAACGATGATGTTGATGCCCGTGAGAAGGGTAGCCGTCGCGTCGTCCGTAAGTAGCGTAGTCGAGGGGTCGGTCGCGACGTCTGGCCCGGTGATCGGTTCTTTGCTTCGCGCTTGCTCACTACCCGGCACCTGCGTCAGCGCCCGCTGATACTGTAATTCTTCGAGCGTAATGACTTCGTGCTCCTTACCCGTTTGCTTGTCTAGGTACTTAAACCGTACGGCCCGTTCGCGAAACGTCTCGTCCAGTTTCATCAATTGGAGCTTAACGCGGCGGCGGCCCTCGATGGCAAATTCGAGCAACTCCCGGCATTCTTCGCGCGTGCACGTGCCCTCAGGGTAGATGATTTTCATCAAGCCCCCGAAGGTTTTCTGAACGGCCGTCCGGTCCCGCGTCGCGATGGTCGGGTCGAGCGTGAAGTGCTCCCGGTAGAGCGCGCCGTAGTCTTCCGATCGTAAATTACGGAATGCCTCGGCGAGGTAATCGACGATGAAGCCGAAGCCGCTCGTAAACATTTCACCCCGGATGATGTCCACCTCCCAGCCCGGTAAATAATAGTGTAGTCGGTCCAGAAAAGCGGTGTCGTAGTAGGCTTTTGGCAACTGCTCAAATAGGTCGGAATGCTTGAGCATGTACCCCACGGAGCGCTTGGTGTTGCCGATAAAAACCATGCTAGCTTCGGCACCCAGCGACTCCCGCCCCCGGCTGAAAGTCTTATTGGCCATATAATTTTTCATCACGTCGACGAGGCTTTTCGACACCCGTTTATCCGGGCCGGCAAACTCGTCGAACGCCACCGAATCCCAAAAACCGACGAGGCCGATCTTACCGCTCGCGTTATTGACGAATAGTTTAGCCAGCGTCACCTCACCGCCGGAGATCAACATGCCGTGCGGAGAAAACTCGCTGTAGACGTGGCTCTTTCCCGTCCCCTTCGGGCCCAACTCGATGGTATTGAAGTTACGTTCAACGAAAGGAATAAGTCGGGAGAGCTGGAGTAATTTTCCCCGGCGGCTGAAGTGCTCGGGGTTAAAGCCGATCGTCTGGATAAGTACGTCCATCCATTCCCCCGTAGAGAATTGCTGCCGGCCGAGGATGTACTCCACGTAATCGAAGGCGGACAACTGGATGGGCTTAATTGAATCAATGAACCAGGGCACGGCATCGCGCTCTTCCCGTGCTTCGTAGCTCACGTCGACCAGGCACCAGACGCCGCTGGTCAGCAACTTCGGAAATTTGCGTACCCAACGGTCCTGAACGGGTACTTTTTTGAGCCCCAGGTTAGTGAACGTGGCGACGTGTACGTCCTGGCGGTCGTCCAATTCTACGCTGACGCGGTCGATGACGCGGTCCCGGCCCTTGTCCCTGATCCTGGACTTGAGCAGTTCGCTCTCCTCGCGGTGGACGTAGTGGCGCGCAAGAATCTTTTTGACCGTCTCTACGCCCTGGCGGATCGTCTCCTCTTCGTCGGTAGCGCAGTATTGACCCAGCAAATACTCCAACACGAAGGTAGGTACGACGGCGTTTCCCTTGACGAGGCTGGTGAGGTCTTTGCGGACTACTTTGCCGGGGAATGCGGCGTTTATTTGCTGGTCGAGTGGGGTCATGCTTCAGGTGTGAATGTGCTATCGTTTACACCTCCGATGAACTTATCCTAAATTTTGCTGCGCTACATTTAAAATAAGATACATCTGAGGAGAAACGACTAATCTCGATAATTAAAACTATTCAAAGTCGAACTACGAACTTTTGGTGATATCTCACTGCGCTACACCTCACCAAAAGATACATCCGAGGAAAAACGATGGACCACGAATGTAGGTTATTCTAGATCGAACTCCGCAAAATCCGCCCCGTGGGAAATGTACATCTCGAAGGAGTGGGTATCGTATACGGCGCCGGACTCATTATGTACCTTTAAGTAAACATTCTTATCCTTCAATTTGGAAGCGGAGAGTTTAAACTGGAAAGTAACTTTTTGTTCCCGTAATCGGGGCTCGTTGGAATCGCTGCCAAAGGTGCGGGTCGGCTCGTCCGAGATCGCCTTGCCGTCAGCGTCGTAGAAGCCCATCGTAAGCGTAATCGGGCTGAGCTTGCCGCCGACGGGTTCGAGCTGGTAGAAACTTAGTGTCTTACGGTTGGCGGTGATGTGGCTGGACGTCCCCAACAGTTCTACCTTCACGGGACGAACGGCGGCGGAAATCGCGCGCTTTTTCTGGACGGTTATGACGGGCAAAACCATTTCCTGCAAGCTCATCCCACCGTGCACGTAGCGGCTCCCGCTCCCTTTTTGGCGGATGCGTAGGGTACCGTTCGGGATCATCACCTCCAGTTCGCCTTCCAGGCCGAGTTCAGCCGGCGTAAACACCCGGGCGCCCGCCGTTCTTTGCAGGTTAGTCCCGACGACGAAGCGACGGTTCTTATTCATTTCTTCCCCTTCCGGCCGGTAGCTGGCGAAGTCGGTATCGGCTACTTTGCTGACCTGGTAAAGGTAGCCGTGGTCGGCGGTGATGAGAGCATTGTAACGGTTGAGACCGACAATCTGGGAAAGCAGCGTAACTGCCTGGTCAAAGCTGTCCTGCGTCCGGGCAAAAAGCTGATCTTCTTCATTTTCGCCGGCCTTGTCGATCAGATTCAGGTAGAGGTAGACGACATCGTATTCTTTAATCCAGTCGCGGCCGCCCTGGCGTTGGGTGTGGTTTTCGCGGAAGGTCTCGGCGGTCATGGCCACGGCCCGGCCCCGGGTGTGGGCTTTGAGGATCTTGTCGCGGTTGGCCGTCCCGGCGGTTGATACGCCGTCGGCTTCCACGTTATTACCCGGTAAAATTTCAAGTTTTTCGTGCGGCAGCAGGCTGGCCATCCCGAGTTGGGTGTAGGTCGGGACGCTGGCCAGCAGGGGGGCGATGGTGGCGGCGTAGCGGCCTTCCCCGTTGATCCGCTCGGTCAGGGCGGCGGCGGATTCGTAGCGCAGGCCGTCCGAAATGATGACGAACAGGGTGACGTTACGGTCCAGATAAGGCTCGACCTGGCTTTTCCAAAAGTCGCGCTGCCGGGGCAGATCGGGTGCGGCGGCGGGTAGGTTTTCTTCATCGATGCGCGCTTGCCAGTGCTCGTTGAGTGGAGTCAGGAAACCGTTGACGTACCGGTCCTCGATCACGTCGGCAAGGTGGTCGAGGTAGCTGCCGGCGCGGCGGTGGTGGTAGTGAAAATCACGGTAGGCGGCGTCGACGCGGTGGTGATCCGCTGCATAATCCTGTACAATTTGAGCGGGGCGCTGGCGCGGGTGCCGGGTGGTGGGGAGAAGAGCAAAGAAGGTGAGCGCTGCGGAGAGCGCCTCGTAACAGTCCGCGTAGTCATTGTACCAATAGCTGCTCCGCCGGGCTTCCACGACGGATTTCAGCCCTCCGGTGGGCAGCGTACCCGAAATAATGGCGTCGCGGACGCCGATAATCACGATTTGGTCGACTTCCTTAAACAGCGAGTGATTGGTCAGCTCAAGGGGTGATTTGGCCGCCAGTTTTTCGCGCACCTTCATGCCGGCCCCACGGGTGGTTGCCGCTGCGCGGTAGGCGACTTCGCCACCGCGGCTATCCTGCCAGCGGTGAAGAAAGATGAGGGCCTCATTATTGGCGCGAGGCCGTTCGCCGGGCACGATGCTGGCCAGAGCGGTCAGAAACAGCGCATCGGTGAAGTCGGCTACGGAAGGGCCTCCGGGGCCGGCTTGGTAGTTGAACCGATTCTTTACTTTCTCCCAGAGAACGTCCGTCAATCGGTAATCCTCCACTGCTTTTACCTTGCTTTCCCCGGCACCCGCGTCCGCGCCCAAAAGGGCAAGCAGGATGTCGTACAAAGTTGGCTTGCAGCCAATCGTAGCGCCGAGGAGCGCCAACTCGAAGGTGGCCGCGGTAAGTTGCTCCGGGGCCGGTAGGTACTGAACCAAATCGCCCCGTCGCTTGCCGGAACGGAAGAATCTTTCGTAGCGCTCGATGAGCCGGTCGAACGTGGCCGGCACGCCCAGTTCCTGGCGGTGCATTGTGGTCAGGTCGGTGGCAAAAATATGGTAGGCCAGCTCCACGTCGAGCAGCCAGTTCTGCGTATCCGGCGGCGGCGCACCGGGGTGAAACACGAGAAATTGACGTTGCGGCTCGTCGAGCAGGATGCGGACTTTGGTGGCGTAGGCGTTGTTGTCGACTTCAACCTTAGTTACCTCCGGCAGGTCCACCCCGGCGAAAGCGTCCGCCAACTCGGACTGGTTGTTACCGTACCAGAGGAGGATGCGGTGGGTGGGGGCGGGGTTAGCGAAATGGGACTGGAGGCGTGGTTGGTGGGGGGACATGGGGCATCAATTAGGGGGCTTTTCTAAAAGTAGGTCTTTACCGCAAATTCAAATTGGTCGATGAATATTCTTTTGAACGCCGTGATGTTGTTCTTTTCGTAGAATACCAGCATAGCCTTCTTGTAGTCGATTGAGTCAACCGTCCTAAAGGAAATCGGACAGTAACCATTCGCAATCAGTATGGCATTACTGGTTATTCGGGCCGTCCTTTTGTTTCCATCCATAAATCCTTGAATGTAAGAGATCAAGACTAACGCAATCAGCGATTTTTCGAAGACATTTTTTTTGGCGTTGATCAACGAGCACATGTCCCGGAAGGCTTCTTTAATTTGAAATTCATTATCCAGCGGCCGGTAGTTGGTGCCGGTAATACCAACCCTCCGGGATCTTAAGTTCCTGTTTATGCCTAATTCCTTGGTCAGTAAACTGTGAATATCCTCAATGCGACCGATGGAGAGTTCTTTTAAATATTCGGGATGCTCCACGATGAAATCAATAGCGTCTTTGTGGTTGAGCAGCATAACCGCCTCGTCTTTGTCTTTTCCCGAAGCCGTTAGTTTTTCCTTCAGTAGGCGTTCCGTTTCCAGCAAAGAGTAGGTATTGCCCTCTATTTGAGACGATTTCCAACTCAGGTCGATGGCCAAGCGCTCAATTTCTTTCAGGTATTCCTCTCCCGTCAACTCGCTGACGTTTTTCTGGTAGATGCCCTGCAACGTGTTTAACCGTTCGAGGTCTGCTGCCGTAAACAGGTCCACCTCGTGTAGTTCTTTTCTAAGTAAATCATGATTGAACGAATCTTCAATGTCTCGATCGTCAATATCCTGCGTGAAGTACTCCTCCACGTCGATGGAATGCAAGATCCCGTAAGACCTCGATAATTTATACTTGGTCCCCCTATTGGCGCCGGTTCTCTCTACTAGATTTTTACTCACCAGTTTTTCGAGTAGCCGATTCAGGGTACGACTACTCCGCTGGTAGTCGATTCGTTCGAGTATCTCGGTGGAGGTCAACGGGGAAGCTTCGTCAAGAGCTCTCAGGATTTGGTCACTCTCCGTCATTTGGTGGAATTATCTGACAAATTTAGCTCATTTGCGGGACAAAAACACTGGTAATTGGCGGGTTAGTTTGTTTTGTTTGTCAGATAAGTCAACTGCTTATCCATTGATAAGGCTTCCATGGTTGAGGTTCTCCGAGCGCCCGGATAGCTGGAGGTTCGGACGCTTTTTAACCACCCGGGCGCTCGGAGAACCCCTCGCTCCCGCTAGCTTCGCCGGCGGAAGCGAGGGGCCGCTCCGAGACCCTGAATAGACTCCGAAACCTTACTTCCTCCACCGCCTCCGGCAGCAGCGAAGCTAATCAAACTCAACCCAATCAAACGCCTCCACCTTCTTCCGCTTCACGCTATCATTCAACCCAGAAACCGTCAAAACAGCCCCCCCCATCCGATTATAATTAACCAGCACCCCATCATCCAAATCCAACGCCATCCGCCTTTGCGCCAACGGATACAGGGTCTCCCGCTCGTACACCTTACAATCCGCCATCTTCACTTTGCACAAATCACTCGTCTTGGCCGCCGCCGCGCGGTCCCCCGCCGGTAGGCTCTCGTCCAGTTTGGTACGCTCCGCCGCGGCCAACTCGGCTTCGAGCTTCTTGACGTAGTCCCGCAGGTAGTTATTGAGGAGTAGGTTGACCGTATCCGCGTGGTAGCGGTGGACGTACACCAGCGCCTGAAAATGCTTCCCCGGGCTCGAAAACAACCAGTAGATCGGTCGCTTCTTGTACCGCTTCACGTGGTCGGCGTAGAAGTCTTTGACGAAATAGTCGCGCAAGCTCCGGCCCACGGTCGCTTCCACGAAGTCGACGTTGGCCTGGTAGTGCGCCGCCCCGAAGGCCGCCCGCAAAAACACCCGGCAACGCCCCACAATGTCGTCGTCGAAATAATCGCCGGCCAGGAGCGGGACGATGCCGTCTTCGTCGGGCTGAAAAAGTAGATCTTCCCAGGCTGTCTCGACTTTAGCTACGTACTCCGCCACCCCGTCGCCGGCGTTAGCCAGGATCAAGCCTTCCTTATCCAGACTGTAGCGGCCCATAATGCACCCGACGGCGTAACTCAGCAACTGGCGCATGATCTCCTTGCGGTTGAAGGGTAAGTCGAGGTCAGCGTAGTTAGTGACGAGGCCGGAGGTTGGGTCGCGGGTTAGTTTTTTGTTTAGTTTGGCTAGGGCTTTGCGGTCTAGTTCGTTTTGGAGGATTGTGATGTTTTCCAACTCAATCTCTCCTGTAATCTCATTAGATAGAGATTGATTAGTCGTAAATTTGTCATTTAGACCTTCTTCTAGTTGGTGAATTGAGAAAAAAATCTGAGCCTGATTTTTCTCAAAGGTTTCAAGAGCACCATGTACTTCTCCTTGACTGATTAAAGGAAATGACTGAAATTTATGGTATGTTTCATTAGTCTCACATGCTTCTCGGGACTTTCCAACTAATAATTCAACAGTTGCTGATATATTCTGGACCTCTACATATGGCATGGTTCTAGCAATTGTCCCTGCTGTATAATCCAATGTTGGCGCGATAGAATTAATTATTTTGTAGAATACGTCGCTATTACAATACCCTAAAGCATTATAAATGATGTTTAAGTCATCACTGTCTTGATACATGCCGGGACCTTTTTGATCCATTATGATTCCGGCAGGTAAAAATCTCGCGGCGAATCGACCACTAGTTAAGGAAGACCAACCTATAAATGGTTTAAAGTAAAATTGAGAGTTTCTAACAACTGATGATTTGTGATCTTTAATGTCTTTTCCGTTGTTATACCAGTTGATGACATACTCCTGATTTCCGTACCATTTCTGAAAAGAACCTCCTTTGTGATATAAAGCCCACTCTTCACGATTTACCTTACCAGACTCGACTTCATGTGTATATCTTAAAAACCTTGGGTTATCTCCAGTCTGCAATCCACCCGCGGGTTTTACGAACTTACTCAGCTTTTTTTGATTAAATACGCTAATTAAATTATTAGATAACCAATACCCCACCGGCCCACCAGGAATTTTAGCAAAATCCTCCTGCCGCGCCCGATAAAAATAATCCACCCCAGGGTCAGCAACGGCGGCGAGCGTTTTCGGGGCCTGGTTCTTCGCGCCCTTAAAGTCACTCAGGCGAATGTAGCTACCCCGCTTCCCCGGCTGTGTGCCCTTGCGGAAGGTGAACGTACAGATCGGTACCGTTGCCCCGTCAAAACCGGAGTACTCCAGTTGGATCAGCGTATTAAAGTAGTGGTTATCGATCAGATACTCCCTCAACTTCTGGTAACTGCTGATGAACATCCACACGAAGGGTGTCATGAAGCCCGTGTAACCGCCTTCTTCGCAGAGTTCGAGGCAGCGGGGGATGAACGCGGCGAACAAGTCGGATTTCCCCACGGCGTAGTGCGACGCCACGTACTTCTTCAAGCTCGGCTCCATCCGGCTGGAAGCGATGTACGGCGGGTTCGTCACCACGCAGGTGTATTTACGGTTCAGGTACTGCATCTGGGTCAGCGCCGCGTTCAGGTTATCCCGCCCCACCTGCTGGAACATCCCGTCGCCCGCTCCCGCTTTGCTAATTGATTCTATTATTGCACCCGCGTCCGCGCCCCCTTCTAATCTCAATAAACTGCCGTAAACCGCCGCCTTTTCCTGTAATACTAAGTCTTTGCGTAAGTCCGTATCCATCCAGGGCAGGTCGAGTAGGGCGTAGTCTTCGTCCGTGATCGTGATGTTACGGTAGGCGATGATGTTGGGCTGCACGCCCTTGGTCAGAAAACGCCGGTAAGCGCGGCGGGCCTTCATTGCCAGCGCAAAGGCCGCCAGTTGCGTGGCCCGCAGATCGATGTCCGTCCCGAACAGGTTGTTGCGCAGGATCAGGCCGGGGATATCGGACTTCGCGTAGCCCAGCCGCTCGTACGCCATGTAAAAGAGGTCGAAGGCGTAGGCCAGCACGTGGCCGGAACCGACGCAGGGATCGTAAAACGTGATCTCCTCGATCGATTTCGGAGTAGCGGGCGTTACTAGCGGCTCTTCCGGCGCGATGAAGTAGCTCATTTTCTTGGCTAAACCGAGGTCGGGAAAGTTGGCTTCCAGCACGTAGCCAAGCGTATTGTCGACCATGTGCTCGACGATCCAGCGCGGCGTAAACAACTGCGAAGCGGGGGCCAACTCGTCGGCGGTGTACTTCTTTTTCGACTTGATCAGCTTGCCGTTGTGTTCCCCGATGTAGTACTGATACAACCACCCAATCACCTCTTCATTCTTACACTCCTCCACCCCGACGGCCGCCCGCAAATCGTACAGCACCGAACGCTCCGACAACAGATCGTCCGGCAGCAACAGCTCGGAATAATCGCTGATTTTCTCGAAGAGGAACGGCAGTTGCTCGTGGCGGCGGTTACACTCGGCGACGAGCAGGGCGCGGTAGACCTCGTCCTGCGCGTTCGCGCTCGCCAGCCGGCCGGTGAGCAGGTCGTTGATGCGGGCGGGGTCGACGCGCAAGGTCCCGTCGACGTTGCCGCGTTTGGCTTCCTGCAGCAACTCGGGCAGCACGCCGCCTTCCCCGGCGGGGCTGACGGCGGCGACGGGCGCGTAGCTGTTCACGTCCATGAATCGTAGCGCCACGAAGCGGTTGAACCACAAATAGGCGGCCTCCTCGATCACTTTGGCCTCGCCGTGGCGCTTGACGCGTTCCTTGAGCTCCCGTACTTGCGGCGCGCGTTCGCGGTGGTAGACGTCGTCTTCGTCCAGGGCGTAGCGCAGGCGGGTTTTTACCTGGGCGTGGAGTTTGGTGCGCGCCGCGGCGGCGAATTTTTCGAGGTGTTTCATTTGTCGTTGCTTGCGCGGAGGTGGACGCCGTGGCCGCTGTTCAGGATCTTGGTGACGGCTGCGCGGTACTCGGCCAAGAACTGGTCTAGGTCTGCCTCGTTTTCAATCAAGTAGTTGCCGTACGCCACCGACACGGCTTTGATGCTGGGGGCGGGCCGGTAATTGGGCTTCGGCTCTTCGCTCCTGCTTGGTGAAACGTGCGTTTTTTGGGGCGCGCCCCCGATAGTTATCGGGGGTGTAGAGGAAGTAGGGGAAGAAGCAGTGCTTGGCGGGGCCGGTGGGTTAATTCTGTCGTAGGTCAGCCGTGCCATGGAGTTGAGCAGCCGCAAAGAATCGTCACTTTCAAAGCGCCGCAAGCGTTCCCGCAGGTGGCTCACCTTACGTTGCGCTTGGAACTCCCGGATGAACCCGGCGACTGAGTCCGCCTGGTTTTGCTTTTCAGTTTCGGTCAGGTGGGCGTACATCTCGTTTTGTTGCAGCCGCTCCAGTTCGGCTTCGACGAGCTTGGTGGCCTGGTCTTTTTCCCGATCCAATAGTTCCTCCACCGCTTGCTTCGCCGTGGCGAGTTGTGCTTTTCCTTCCCGCACCGCCGGCCCCAGGTAGGGCGTCTGGTGGGTGAGTAAGTTTCGCAACGGGGCCATCAGTTCCGGCTCGACGTGGCGGTGGTTCTCCTCTCCAAAATCCACGAACTGGCGGACGCTCCGGTAGATCTCCGACATTTCCCCGCTCAGGAACTCTTTGATCTTACTGTAGTGATCTTCGCGGAAGTCGAGCAGGTCGTCTTCGAGTTGGGTGATCTTGTCGAAGTAGACCAGCGGCTTCGCGTCGAGGTGGGCGGATAACTTTTCGGCGTAGGGGAGCAGGGCTTTGAGGAACGGGTATTCGCTCGTCCGTTCCAAGTAGCTTTTGACTTCGTCGCGCTCTTTTTTGAGCGCCGCCTGGAAGGCGCGGGCGACTTCTTTCGCTTCCGCCCCCGGGTTGGCGTGGTGGAACAGCTCCTGGTGCAGGTCCCGCAACTGCTTGACTTGCTTGTTGTCGACCTTGCTGACGGGCCGGAGGTAGGCGGCGGCGGCCTTGTCGCGGTTTTTCAGGATGGCGAGGATTTCGCGGGGCTCGTCCCTTTCTTCGTGGTCCAGCAAAAGTTCCAGCCGTTGCCCCCCGACGAGTCGGCCGACGACGGTCAGCGCGCTGGTCTTGTCCCAGCCGTAGGGCCGCTTCTCGAAGTGGTCGGCGATGCTCCGGGCCGTGGGTCGGGCGTGGTGTTTGGTTTGTAACGTGACGTAGTTGAGCACTTCCTCTTCGGCGGGTCCGAGGCCGCCCTGCATTTCCTGGGCGAGTTGGCTGGCGGGCTGGGTCAGGAAAGTCTCCAGGTCGGATTCTTTCACGTTGGCCCCCAGCATTTTCAGGTTCGGGTACGTAATGACGAGTAGCTCCTGCAGCGCGTTCGTGACCCGGTTGGGCGGCGTGGTGCCGCTCACGTGTTTCAGCTCGCTGCCGTTGGCGATGGGCACGGCTTGGCTCAACAGCTTGTTGAGTTGCCGGATGATGACCGGTTTCCGGCGGCTGTTCTCCAGGCGGCGGGCCATGATGATCGGCGTCTGCTCGGCCGGTGCGGTGCCGGCAGCGCGGGCGCAGTAGGTTTCCGTTTGCAGGTACAGCTTGACATCGGCGAAAACTTCCGGGTTGGGCGGCAGAATGAAGCGTAGCTCGGTGGTGCCGGAGGTCTGGGCGATCAGGTTGGCGTGGTCGGGGTGGGCGTAGCTTTCGTTGCGCTCGGTGACGATATGGAGACTCAGCTCATTGTCCGCCCGTTTCAGCGGCGCGCCGTCCAGCAGGCGGTTAAATTTGAAGCGTTGTTTCGTCCGCTCCTCGGTCACGATTTCTACCTCGACTACGTCGTCGAACATCCAGCTGAGCAGCTGGCTGCGGACGCGCGAGGCGTCCACCGTCGTCCCTTTGATCTTGTTCTCGACGTCCTTTTCGATACTGGTCAGGAACTCGTACTGGTCGCCGTTGCGCTGTACGTAGATGTTATGCTCCAGCTGGTTGAGCGCCGTTTTGATGGCTTGCTCGTGGGCTTTCGGGTCGGCGTCGAGGCGGTCCAGCAGCAGGATGGCGAGGTGCTTCGGCGTGGATTTGAACGACTCGACGTACTTCACCATGAATAGCGCCTTGAGCAGGCGCGTGCGCAGGTCGGTCGCTCCGTAGTGCCCTTCGGCCTTGCTCACACTGGCGCGGATCTCCTGGCGCATGATCGGTTTGAGGCCGTCGTACATCCGGTCGAAGGTCGGCAGGGCACCTACCTCCATTTCCTCCCGGATCATGTCCTTGACGACTTCCTGAAAAACCGACAGATTCGAGCGGGCCCCGACCGAGGTGTGTTTACCCTGAAAAGCACCGTGGGTGCTTAGCTCCCGGATGCAGTCCTGGAGTAATTCGAAGTGATAATTCTGGAAGGGGTACAGATCAATAAAACTTTGCTCTTCTTCAATCACGGGATAATCCGATCCGCCCTCGTGGAAGCGGAACAGTGTCGGAAAATTCGCGCCATGCTCTTTCCACAACTCGCTTAGCACCTGCGTCCGCGCCCCGTCCTTGTCCAGTAGTCTTTTCTGAATGACTTCGCGCACGTTCTGGCTGCCGAGGTTGAGTTTGCAGCCGAAGCGGGCCTGGATTTTGGAGAAGTCGTTGCTTTGCCGGTCCCTAAGGCCATCGACGAGGTTGTCCATGTTCTCCTGGCTGGTGACGAAGACCCACGCGCGGCCCTTGCAGGCGGTGAAGAGGCTTTCGGCGATCGTCTGGAGGTTCGTCATCAGCTTCACGTTGTCGCTGATGTACTGCCCGACCTCGTCGACGAAGAAGTTTAACCGGAAGCGCGGATCGTCCTGGTCCTCGATGTAGGCGGCGACGCGGTTGGCGAAGTCTTCGATAGAGAGCGTGTAGGTGGCGCGTGACTCCTTGAGCAGCAGTTGCGCGTCTTCCTCGCTGCCGCCCCGTACGGCGACGTAGGCTTTGGCGAATTCCTTTTTAGCCATCAATAGGTTGTTGCGCCGGTCATCCCAGGTCTTTCCGTTAATCTCCAGGAACTTCCCCTGGAACTCCCCAAAGATGCCCTCCAAATCCATCGCCCGCTCCAGCTCCGCCAGCCAGCCGTGCTTGCCGTAATAGCCCTGCATTTCGTTGAATACCTTCATGAATACGCCCAGCACGGCGTCGGCGTCGTCCTTACTGACCACATCGGCTTTCGCGTCGATATTAAACAAGATCGATTTGCTGGGTATTCCGGCGGCTTTGTTGAGGTCGGCGGCGAAGAGCGTTCCGTTTTCCGTCTTTTCGGCGAAGTAGCCCTTGACGTCCCGACCGTTGCTCAGCGTCTTATTCTCCAGTAAAAGCGACAGCATCTTGAGCAGGTGCGATTTACCGGAGCCGAAAAAGCCGCTGATCCAGGCACCGTTCGTGTTGGCGTTCGCATTGGTGTAGATGTCCAGGAACTGCTGCTCCAACAGTCGCTTCACTTCTTCGGTGATCACGTACTCTTCCACCTCCGTCGTCAGGTGCTCCTCGTCGGCTGCTTTGATGACGCCGTCGATGGGGCGGGTGATGTCTTTTTTGAACAGTTGTTGTAAGCTCATTGGAAAGTGTAATGCTAAGTAGTGATGTATGTCTAGGGTCTCCGAGCGGCCCCGATTTTGCGTCGCGAAGCAAGCGCAAAATTGGGGTTCTCGGAGCGCCCGGTCCAGCGTGACAGATCGGGGTTCTCGGAGCGCCCAGTGATCCAGCTGGCAAACCGGGCGCTTCGAGAACCTAAGAAAGCTTAAGCGTATCCATATCGAAAGCCCGGTAAAAATTATCCGCCGGCAAGCGCCCGAAAAGCCGAAAGTTGGTACCGGTATAAGTGCCCGGAAAGAACAGGATGGTCGGTGCCGTTTTTGTCACGTGCTGCAGGTTTTCCAGTAAGGTATGCGACCGTAAAAACGGATAGGCCTGGCCGACCCCGTGCAAGAAGAGTACGCCGTAATTTTCGTTCGCGGGTTCATTCATCAGGTTTTGTAGTGCGGGTAGAAAACGCTCCGTCATGTCGGTCAGCGACTGCATCGTTTCCAAAAAGGCGTCCGTGGGCTCCTCCCGTTCGAGTTCGTACAGGTCTTCCGGGTCGACGTTGTCGGCAATCATCTTATGGCACAGCGCGAAGACGTCCACGGCCAGCACCCGGACGCCGTTTTCGCGCAATTTTTTCGTTAGCGCGCTTATTTCCTGCCGCAGTTCAACCTCCCGTTCGGGCGGGTAAGAGAGGACGTAGTGGGGCACTTCCCCGCCGATGGCCTCCATTTTGAGGAAGCGGGGTTGGATGATCTGTTCGTAGGCGTGTCGAAACTTTGCGGCGAGGTCGATTTTCGGCAAGGGGTTAATTGACGGTGTAGGAAAAGTCCCAACAAGTTCTAAAGTGCCGAAAGTAACCAATAATTTAAATATGCCGGATCATGGGCGCGGACGCGGGTGCACAGTTTGGGGGAGGGCAGGGGCGGGGTGATTTGCCGGTCCTTGACGGAGCGGATCAGCCCCGCTTCGGCGAGCATGCCGAAGGTTTGGGATTCCAATTTGAGGCGCGTCGTCTCGGTGATCCTATCCAGTTTTCCGTGCACTAGAGTTTGTTCGCGGTAGAAGGCACGGTAATCCGAATTAAGAATTACGGGGTCGAAGCGCTCGAGCTTTGGCAGCAACACCTCCCGGGTGAACGTGCCGATGAAGGGGTACGAACGGCAGACGGCCTGCCAGGAAAGAAGCCGTTTCGCTTTGGCCCCTCCCGCAGCGAGTAATTCGAATTCGTCGGCGTGGAGCGTTTTGAGGCGTAACCGCAATTCATTGAACACGCGGCGACGAGTACTGGCTTTCCCTAGGCCAAACAAATCTGCGTCGGTTGCCACCCGTGTGGACACGGCCTCCCAGTCGCCCAACGTGACGTAGAGTTCCGCTAGGGCGGCGGATCGGTGGGGCATCAGGGAAGCGGACGTGAAGGAGAGGGGATAATTTTTGGACACGGGATAAGGTACGGTTTTAGCTTTGACCTTGTTCGGTGCGGGGGCTGGCTCGCTCAGTGCCTTCCGACCGGCGAATCCTACCTTAGCATCCGATGCCCCCACGCCACCTCCTCCCCACCATCATCATCGCGCAGTTCGCCTGCACCTCGCTCTGGTTTGCACCGAATGCGATTCTACCCGCGCTAGCTGGTGCGTACGACTTACCAGCCGGGGCCTTGAGCTACCTGACGTCCGCCGTGCAGTTTGGCTTCGTGCTCGGGACACTGGTGTTTGCCGTGCTGACCCTGGCCGATCGCTTTTCACCGTCCAAAGTATTTTTTTGCTGCGCACTTTTGGGCGCCGGGGCGACACTCGGCCTGCTCTGGAACGGACACACGCTGACTTCTTTAGTCGCGTTACGCGCCGCCGTCGGTTTTTTCCTGGCCGGGATTTACCCCGTGGGGATGAAGATCGCGGCGGACTACTACAAAGAGGGTCTGGGGCTTTCGCTGGGTTACTTGGTGGGGGCGCTGGTGCTGGGAACGGCTTTCCCTCATTTGCTGCGTGACCTTATTCCCGGCGATGCCTGGCCGACCGTGCTGTGGACAATCGCGGCGCTGGCGGTCGCCGGGGGCGTGATGATGTGGCTACTGGTGCCCGACGGGCCGCACCGCCGCCCGGCTAGTTCCGTCGACGCCTCCGCCTTTTTCTCCGTCTTCCGCAAACCCGACTTTCGGGCCGCCGCCCTGGGCTACTTCGGGCACATGTGGGAACTGTACGCTTTCTGGACGTTCGTGCCGGTGTTGCTCGCCTTCCTGACGGAAAAGAATGGGTTCTTCCTGTCCGTCCCCCTGGCGAGTTTTACGGTCATTGCCGTCGGTGGAGTAGGCTGCGTGGTGGGCGGCTACGCGTCGCGGCGGGTCGGCCCGCGAAAAGTAGCTTCCGTCGCACTTGCCGTATCCGGTGTTTGCTGCCTCGCTTCGTACTTTTTGCTGGACTGGTTACCCGCCGAAGCTGCTTTCTTCTTTTTGCTCATCTGGGGAATTGCGGTCGTGACGGATAGTCCACAGCTATCAACCATGGTGGCCGGGAGCGCACCCGCCGAGCAGAAGGGGACGGCGCTGACGATCGTTAATTGCCTGGGGTTCGCGATTACCATCGTTAGTATTGAGCTGCTGAGTTGGTTGCTGGGCTGGGTTAGCCCGGTGCACATCTTTTTGGTGCTCGGGGTTGGGCCTGCTTTGGGTTTGCTGGGGCTGGCTACGGGGCGGCGGACGGCACAACAGCAGTTACTCCCCTAACTCAACGTGCTTAACCCCCGCCTCAATCCTCACCCGAACGGTATTTTCCTCCGGAGGCACGGGGCAAAAATACCCGTCGGTATAAGCGCAATACGGCTGGTAGGACTTATTGAAATCAATCAGTATTTTATTAGCGCCGTTCGCCGGAATGCGCAGATCGACGTATTTGCCACCGCCGTACGTTTCCTCGCCGGAGGTGGCGTCGCGGAAGGGTAGGAATAGGTGATTTGCGTACTCCGGGTCCGCTAGCGGTGCCGCAGCCTGGTAGACGGACAGGCTGATCGGCTTGCCGTCGATGATGAAGCTAGCTTTACCGTAAACCCTGTACGCCGTCTCGGTTCCGGCGCTGGTGGGTAGGCTGATCGTTGCGGGGTTTTCGAATACTTCGAGGTCCGCCAGGACGCGGTACTTCTCGGCGACGGGGAAGAACTGATGACCGCCACGCTCGGCTAATAAGGCTCTCTTCGCCTCATCGAGGGGTGAATCTTCCGGCGAAGCGTACTGGGCGGTGAGGCGTTGTTGGAACAGTTGGGCGTCTACGTCTCCGGGCACCGGCTCGTCACGGACGAGTTCCACCTTGTCGTAATCCCCATTCGGCATCCGGACGATGTATTTAAATACGTTGCCGTCGACTTCGTACACGTTGGCGAAGAGTTGCAGGCCGGGCTCGTACGTCAAACCGTAGTTTTTATCGGTGATGACATACTTACTGTTGTTGACCCACGCCACATCGAACGCAACGGAATCTTTACGGGCGTACTCAGTTTGGGCATTTCCCTTTCTTGTTATCCATACAGTGTCAAGAATGGGGTCGCTCGACACATAATTGCCGTCCATGTACTGACTTAAATCCACGCCGAGTTCCCTGAAATACAGCAGGCTGTCACTTTTCTGTACCTCTCTGCGGGCACGCCATACCGCGCCGTTCAGGTAGGCATCGAACTGTGTATCCATCACCGCATTATCTAACAAAAAGGCCTTGCGAATAACGTCGCCGTAGGGCGATTGGAGAACGGTCGTTAAGCTATCCACTTCCGTGGGGCTTAATTCGGATAAACTAGCATAGGCGCTCTGGCTGTACTCGGCCATGATGTCCCGTTGTAGCGCCTCGTTTATTGCTTTGACAAACTGTTGGTTGGTTTCCAGCTTAGTTATCGTCGCGTTGTTCCCGATCGCGCCCTGCATTCTGACGTTGAGGTCTTCGGTGCTGTACAGTAAGTCCAGTAAAGTGGCCATCTCGTCCGGTATTTTGCTTTCCTGAGCCGAGCCCGTAAGGGGAGAAAGTAAAATGGCCAGGACAAATAGTAGGGTTTGTTTCATTCGGTTATAAGGGTTTGGTGACGTAAAGTTAGAACACGGTCCCGTACGTTGGGTGATAAACGCCGGCGGTGATTTAACCGCTGGCGAATGGGGTGCGAAATTTGGGTCAACCGTAACGGGAGGAACTTACGGAGTGCCGCCCAAAGATTAAGCCACCCACCTTTAAGCCATTAGCTGTCTAAAAACGTTCCTGTTCCCGATCAAATCAACTTCCCCCATGCGCTCAGTCTCCATCATCCTATTCCTGGTACTAGCGCAAGCCTGCACCCCCAAAGCCGCCTCCGACATGACGACCCCCAGCCAAACCACTCCCGCAGTAAGTATCCTCACCAGTCTACCGGACGCCCTGGCGGACGCCGACCTCGGTGCCCTGACAACAAACCCCGCCACGCAAGCCTTCGCCGGCCCCTACGGTGGCGTACCGCTGTTCGGTGAAGTGACCGTTGCCGATCTGGAGCCCGCCCTCCTGGCCGCCATGAAAAACGGCCTGCTGGAAGTGGAAAAGATCGCCAACGACCCCGCCCCCGCAACTTTTGATAATACGATCGCCGCCATGGAGCGCTCCGGCAACGACCTGCAACGCGCCAGCAATTACTTCGGCATCTACTCCGGCACGCTCAGTAGCGAGCAAGTGCGTGGCATCGAAACCCGCGTGAGCCCCTTGTTCAGCGCCTACTCCAGCGCGATTATCCAGAACGCGGCGCTGTTCGAACGCGTCCGGACGCTGTACCAGGACGAAGCGGCCATGTCCCAACTTTCTACCGAGCAACAACGGCTCGTGTGGGATTACTACACAAACTTCACCCGCGCCGGCGCGGCGCTCGACAAAGCCACCAAAGACAAGATCGCCGGCCTAAACGAGCAACTCAGTAAGCTGTACACTTCTTTCCGCCAGAACCTCCTCCACGACGAGCAAGCCTACGTCACTTACCTCACCGCCGACCAACTCGGCGGACTACCCGACAGCTACGTAGCCGGCGCCAAAGCCGCCGCGGAAGCCAGGGGCAAAACGGACGAGTGGGCCGTCACCAACACCCGCTCCAGCATGGACCCCTTCCTGATCTACAGCACCGAGCGGAAACTCCGGGAAAAAGTCTGGCGGACCTACTACAACCGCGGTGACAACGGCGACGAGTACGACAATAATAAATTAATCACCGAGATCCTGCGCCTGCGTCAGGAGCGTTCCCGCCTCCAGGGCTACGAGAACTTCGCCGCCCGCGCCGTCGAAAAGTCAGTCGCCAAAACGCCCGCAGCCGCTACGGAACTCATGATGAAAGTCTGGCCGGCCGCCAAGCAGCGCGTTAAGGAAGAAGTCGCCGACATGCAGGCCCTGGCCGATGCGTCCGGCGACGACATCATCATCGAGCCCTGGGATTACCGCTACTACGCCGAGAAGGTCCGCCAGGAACGGTACGATTTCGACGCCGAGGAAGTCAAGCAGTATTTGCAGTTAGAAAATCTGCGCGCGGGCATGTTTTACATGGCCGACACCCTCTACGGGCTCAAGTTTGAAGGGCCACTTAACACGGACGAAGTATCGGTCTACCACCCCGACGTCCGCGTCTGGAAGGTAAATAATCGGTCGGGCGAGCAGGTCGGCCTGTGGTACTTCGACCCCTACGCCCGGGAGGGTAAGCGCTCCGGCGCCTGGATGAACGCTTACCGTACGCAGTCACGGCTGGACGGTGCGGACATCAAGCCCATCGTCTCCAATAACTCCAACTTCGTCAAGGGCGCCGTCGGCGAGCCGGTGCTGATCAGTTGGGACGACGCGACGACACTCTTCCACGAATTCGGCCACGCCATCCACGGCCTGCTGTCCAACGTGACTTACCCAAGCCTGGCCGGCACGGCCGTCCCGCGCGATTACGTAGAGTTCCCGAGCCAGGTCCACGAAAACTGGTTGGCGACGCCGGAGATTTTAAATACTTACGCGCTCCACGTCAAAACCGGCCAGCCGATCCCGCAAGCCCTCGTCGACAAGATCGAAGCGGCGGGCACCTTCAACCAGGGCTTCGGTACGGCTGAGTACCTGGCCAGTGCCCTGATCGACATGAAGTTGCACACGCTGGAAGACGCCGCCAACGTCGACCCCGACCAGTTCGAGCGCGACATGCTCGCAGAGCTCGGTATGCCCAAAGAAATCGTCATGCGCCACCGGACGCCGCAGTTCGGCCACGTATTTTCCGGGGAGGGCTACGCGGCGAGCTACTACGCTTATCTCTGGGCGGATACTTTCGGCGCGGACGCCTGGGAAGCTTTCGCGCAGAGTGAGGGCGGTGCTTATGATCCGAAAGTCGCCGAGGCTTTCATTAAGCACGTACTGAGCGTCGGTAATACGGTCGATCCGGAGGAAGGCTATAAAGCTTTTCGCGGTCAGGAGGTGGACGTGGAGGCGTTGATGCGGAGCCGGGGGTTTATGGAGTAGTATCCGGTTTCGGGGCTGGCTGTGGTACGGGCATTCTTTTTGGATGATTCCTTTGCACCCGCGGCCGCGCCCTCATTATCTGGGCGCGGCCGCGGGTGCAGGGGAAAGTTCGTTAAAACGAGCCTCAAAACGAGCCTTCAAATCATCGTGGAAGCCACCGGCAGATAAATACCCCCGATTCGCGGAATAAAACCCGAACGACGGATTAAAGTCCGCATCTTAGGGGGGCACATGAAAAAAGCACTGTCTACGTTACTGCACCTGGCCTACTGGATGAGCTACTTGCTGCTGTCCATGATCCTGACCTACGCGCTGACCGGTAAGGAGGAGCTGGGACCGGGTGTTAACGAAGCAGTACTATTCTTAGCCTTCTTGTGCATTGTGATCCTGCCGGCCATCGCGACTTTCTATACGTTTTACTTTGCCTTATTTCCGCTTTTCTTCGTCCGCAAGAAGATCGGCCCGGCCTTCCTCGCGGGCGCGGGCGTAGCACTGGTAAGCGTCCTGATCGGCTTTGGCGTAATGGGGCTGATCTACCCGAATTGCATGAAGGAGGCAGAAGCCGCTTCCGTGGTGCCATTCATCTTAATTGCGAGTACTTTCAACTTCTCGGGCGGCGCGATCGCGTTCATCATTAAGGGTTTCTCAACCTGGTTTGAGGAGGTGGAGATCCGCGAGGCGCTCCAGGCCAAGAACCACGAAATGGAGCTGGCACTGGTCAAATCTCAGCTCGATCCCCACTTCCTGTTTAATACGATCAATAACATCGACGTCCTGATCCTCCGCGACCCCGAGGAAGCCTCCGAATACCTCAACCGGCTCTCCGACATCATGCGTTTCATGCTCTACGAGACGAAAACGGCGGACATCCCCCTGGCGACGGAACTGGATTATATTAAAAAATATATTGCTTTACAGAAAATACGCACGGCCAACGAAAGCTACGTAACGCTAAAGGTTAGCGGCACCCCAACCGGCCGGCGAATTGCTCCGATGGTATTTATTCCCTTTATTGAAAACGCCTTCAAACACACGACGAATAAAAAGGCGGCGGAGGCTATTCGTATTGATTTAAATATCGAGCCGGGCACCGTCAGGATGCAGTGCGTGAATTTGCTGGACGGACGGAAAAACATACCGTTCACCACGGGCGGACTTGGTGACGAGCTTATCCGTAAGCGCCTGGAGCTACTCTATCCCGGTCGCCACGAGCTAGATGTCCGCCGCGAAACCAGCCGCTACTCCGTCGACCTCCTCATCAATACTTAATCCATGGAATCCTACCAATGCATCATCATCGAAGACGAACCGCTGGCCATGGAGCGGACGCGAGATTTCGTGCAAAAAATACCGGACCTCCGCCTCGCCGCCACGTTCGATAATGCCCTCACCGGCCTTCAATATTTAAAGGAAAACACGGTGGACATCCTGTTCTTAGACATTAACATGGACGAGTTATCCGGCGTAGAACTCCTCGAGAGCACCCGCATCACGAGCCAGGTGATCATTACGACCGCCTTCCCCGACTACGCCCTCAAAGGTTATGAACTAAGCGTCACTGACTACCTACTAAAACCCTTTACGTTCGTCCGCTTCCTGCAAGCCGTCGAGAAAGCCCGCGACCAACTGGCGCAACCCGTCATTACGACCGATTACCTTTTCGTCAAGACCGAGAACAGGTTGGAAAAAATCCTGATCCCCGCCATCCTTTTCATCGAAAGTATGCGGGATTACCGCCGCATCCACACCCGCGACAAACGCGTAATGACCCTCCAAACCCTGACCGAACTGGAACGGCGCTTACCGGCGGAAAAAGTCTGCCGCGTACACCGTTCCTACATGGTCGGCCTGGCGAACATCGAAGCGGTGGAACGGAGCCGTATCGTGATCGGCAAAGAGCGCATCCCCATCTCGGATAGCTACCGCGCGGCCTTCCTGAAGCTGATCAACCAAGCGTGACCGGCGACCCCAAAAACGAGTTTGGCGGAGGAATTACCCAATCTCGCATATCGGAATTGTATGCTCGGCTGGTAGTGCGGAAGTTTGTAGTAACAAACACCGAACCGCCGTATGAACCTTACCGCACGCTCCGCCACCATCATTACGGCTTCTACCGACCCGAGTAACAAACTGCTTCGCTGGGCGGCTATTGGCTGGTTTGTCGTCGCCATTATCGGGCAACTCTTGTTTGCCGTCTACATCGTCGGTTTTTACGGTGGAACCGCAGTTTACGGAAACATCGCTGAATGGAATGAGAAAATCACCCATGGTTTTAGCGAGGGGGCGACGGTCAGTAACCTGGTGGTGGGTATTCACCTTTTCTTTGCGGCGTTGATTACGCTTGGCGGGCCGGTACAACTAATATCTGGAATTAAGCGGAAGTACCCGGTTTTTCACCGCCGGAATGGTAGGATTTACGTGATGCTTACCGCGATTGCGGCGCTTACCGGACTGTACATGCTCTACGCGCACGAGGGTGCGGGCGGCGCGGTTAGTCGGCCGGCCATGACGCTCGAAGCGGTGCTTATTTTGCTGGCGGGCGTGCTGGTCTGGCGCTTTGCCGTTGCGCGGCAGTTTCGGCGGCACGAAGCCTGGGCCGTTCGGTTGTTTCTCGTGGCCAGCGGTGTTTGGTTTTTTCGCGTGATACTGATGGGTTGGATGTTGGTAAACGGTGGTGCGGTCGGCTTCGATCCGGAAACCTTTACCGGTCCTTTTCTGGATTTTTTGTCCTACGCCCATTACTTATTACCACTCGCTGTTTACGAGTTGTATTTGTGGGCTGGCCGGTCGTCGCACGCCAGCGTTCGGTACGCCGTGGTGGGCTTGCTGGTGGTTTGTACGGTGTTTACCGGGGTTGGTATTTTTGGTGCCGTGGCGGGTTTATGGTTGCCGGCTTTCTCTTAGGGTGTTTGGGTGGCGCCGACTACGGCATGAAGGCCTGAAATGATAGACGTCACGCTCTTAGTCTACTGCAATGGGTACGGAGGTGAGGAATGAAACGCCATAGCAACTAGCGAATTCGGACCGGAGATTTATCGTATATTGAAGTAGTGAAGATTTTATCTTGACTGCTCTTAGGGGCACCAATTCAATAATTGTCCGATGTAACTGCGGGCTGCTTCGCGGTGCAGCTTGCCTTCCGGTTACTGCGCTTGACCATTTGAACGCCACCGTCCCGACCGAGTCAGGGTGCGAACGTTCAAATGGCTCAATCAGCATTACGATGGCGACGCTTCAATCAGGACAGTTATTAAATCGGCGTTCCTCAACTGACCTTAGGCAACCGGATTGTGACACCTAAACACAAAAGAACATACAAACGGTGATTCAGCGTAACCGTGCACTACTTTTCTATGCTTTTGTGTTTTGCTTCAAAGTACTTTGTGCTGCATGGCGAAAAGATCTGCGTAACATCAGTACTTAATACAAATTAAGACGAAATGAATGGTATAGCAATAATTGGTGGAGGAATAGGAGGCCTCGTGACGGCTTTATGTTTTGAAAAATTAGGTATTCCCTTCAAGGTTTACGAACGAGCTGTAGCTTTGAAACACGTAGGTGCCGGAATTTGGCTTTCTCCGAATGCATTACAAGTTATCGAGTGGATCGATCCTAAACTATTGAAAGAAATCGAGGGTGCAGGAAACTATTTCGATAGGATCATGGTAGCAAACCACCAACTCATCCCGCTATCCGATTCTGATCAAGCATTTGTCAAGCATAAATTTGGGTATACCACCATCGCGATTCATAGAGGTGTGCTGCAGCGAATTATTTATTCCTATTTGCCCAAAGAGAAGATTATCTTAGGTAAAGAATTTAAGAAGTACGAGAAAACATCAGACACGAGTTATAGAATCGAGTTCGAAGATGGAACTTCCGTAGAAACTAATACAATTATCGGAGCTGATGGCGTAAACTCTAAGGTAAGGGGGCAGTTGTTTCCGAATAGTAGCATTAGATATTCAGGGCAGACTTGCTGGAGAGGGGTCGCTGATTACAAACTCGACCCAAAATTTGCTTCGGTAGGGTTCACGCTTTGGGGTAAAAAACTTCAATTTGGTGTCTCTAAGTTAAACGAGGAACAAACGTACTGGTTTGCGGTAAAATTGAGTGAACCTAATCAGGAAGATGAAAGGGAGAAACTAAAAGTAGCTTTGAACGAAATGTTCTCCGCGTTTCACCCAGTGGTAAACGAACTGATTCAGCATACTCGCGTAAGTAATATAATTAGGGGTGATTTGTCAGACTTAGAATTACTCGACAAATGGCATGTTGAAAACATCTGCCTCATCGGCGACGCCGCCCACAGTATGACGCCTGATTTAGGGCAAGGAGGAGCACAGGCAATTGAGGACGCCTATTATTTGTCCAATTTTATAAACAGCTCAAAATGTATTGAAGATGCATTTCATAGATTTCACTCGTCAAGGAAAACTAAAGTAGAAAAGCTCGTAAAACAATCTAGATTTGCGTCGAAAATTGCCATAACCAACAGGCCGGTTGAAATCCTACGGAATTTTGTTTTAAGGAATACGCCAGAAAGATTTATGCAAAGTCAAATGATAGAATTGTATACTATTGATAAAAGCGTCGCTGCTTTGGTAGGTTAGTCAGCACGAAAAAATTATGGCAATGATGTATGTCGTCCATTGGTTCGTGTAGTGAATACCACTACCACTCACCAGCAGACTGCCCCGAAAATATTGGCATACGTCGAATTCGGTCCGTTCACCTTGGTGATGTAGCTACCCCAGCGGAGCGGTCCCGTCGCGGTAGTAATATCACCGACTTTGTAGCAATGAAGCGATCTGTTAGCAGCCAAGAAACTTCTCATCAGTAATCCTTGGAACCCTTCGACGACAAAGCCCAGAAGTGTACTTTCATTCACCGTTATCTGATTTATATGAAGATCTCAAATCATTTGATTCTAAAATAAATAGAGAATTAGGCGAGGGGTAAATAACACCCTAAAACTTATAGATGATGCAAATGATAAAAAGGTTAAGTTGATTAAAATACAATTGAACAAAGACAATATTGATAAATTACAAGTTCAAAAAAGAGCCTTGAACAAAATAATTAAAGAATATTGAACAAAAGGAGATTTTGACTCAATCAGTACTGCTAACCTATCAGATTTATCAAATCAAGTTGAGAGTGTCTTGAAAGGGTATAATTGTCCTGGATTGACCGCTGTGAGCTTCAGCGAAGAAAAATCAGATTTTGTCATCTCAGGAGAAGACAGAGAACTTTTTGGAAAAGGATTTAGGGCGGTTATCTATGCAGCTTTCATAATTGCTACTCAAGTACTACCTTCAAATAGACCTTATTCGATTGGAGTTCCGGTTATAGATTCTCCTTTATTCACACATAAAAAGCCAGATTATACTGATGACGATATTATTCCCGTTGATCTTGCGCGAGATTTTTATAGATATGTTGGACGATCTCAAATAGGGCTGACTATAATTATTGAAAACGTAGTTCCCCCCTACTGATGTATTGAACGAGATAAATCATATAGCATTTACAAGATCAAAAGATTCAGGAAGGTATGGATTCTTCCCCGTCTAATGTGAATCTTCTTAGATAAGTGGGTACTAAATAAATTTACTAATTTATCTCATCAATGGTCCGGGGAGGTTTAGCATAGTGTAATCAAGAAAAACGGGCAAGTCCGTATCTTGGAAGTAACTACACATTCCCGATATGACTTGCCCTA
>NZ_JAATJH010000013.1 GCF_011927835.1 Neolewinella antarctica | reverse complement strand
AAGTTAAGCTGCCCAGCGCCGATGGTACTTGGACATTGCTCCCGGGAGAGTAGGTCGCCGCCAATTTTATGAGAGCCTCATCGCTAACCGCGGTGAGGCTTTCTTCGTTTGGGGAAGACGCTCATCATACATCATGAAAATGCTGCGTTGATTTATGATCCTACGGTTTGTTACAAATAGCGCAAAATAAGTAGGCGAAGTCGCGCTAATTTTGTAAGCCTTCGGCTCCCAAGTAGTTCAGGTTAGGCTCCTGTCTCCGGGCTTAACCTCAATCTTTATGACTGTTTAGCCGTTTGTATAATCAGCGACCGTCGCACATCATCGGTAAGCCTTATTTTGTAGGCAGTAAACAAAGTCCCATGCTAGTACTGATCATTACTTCCCTTTTGCTTTCTCTCTGGTTCTTCCGTAAGAACTTCAAAGACGGCCCACTCTGGATGCTGGGCACCTACCTGGGCATCGGCTTATTGCTATGGACGGATTACCAGTCCGTATTCGTAGCCAGCGAAGCACTGCCCCGCATCATTCGCGACTTCCTTCTACTCGGCATGGTCGGGTTTATCCAGAGCCTGGCGGTAAACAAACGAATATCGGTCTGGGTAGCCATACCACTCATTCTGTTCATATTTGCCCTAGCGCATTTCCTGGAGTTCGAAGCTCCCGGCGAGAATAAAACGTTTACCGACGGTCTCCAGACAACTATGCCGATCGACTACGATGAGGATGGCGAGTTTTTGGTCGAGATCAAACAAGGACAGGCGGGTGAAGCTTTCAGAGCCGATGCTGTTTCCCGGGGCTGGACCCCTAGATCAGCTTTTTTACCAGCCGACGGGCAATCTACTTCCTTAGATGATTATTTTGTACTGGATGTCGAAGACGTACAGAGTGCTGCAGAAATACTGCAAAATCTGCCGTCCGTTGCGTACTTCGAGCCAAATGAGGTGATTCAATTGAGCCCAATGGAGTTGAACGAAGTCGCCCCGAAGACGGGTACACGGAGTTCGTTGTCCATCAACGATCCCTTTACGGATCAGCAGTGGGCAATGGGTGTCCTGAAGATGGATGAGTACTACCGGTTGTTGTCAACAAAATCGCCAGTGAAAATAGCCAGAATTGCTATTTTGGATACTGGGATTGACAGCCAACACGAAGATCTGAGTGACAATTACTTCTCCATCGACACAAAGTACGACAACGACCCAATGGGCCACGGCACGCACTGTGCCGGTATTGCGGCCGGTACTACTAACAATGGAATCGGTATCGGTTCCCTTGCCGGAAGTGGTGACCAGCCATTTGTAGAAATCACGGGCATCAAGGTGTTAAACGCTGCTGGAATGGGTACGCAGAAAAGCATCATCGCGGGCATCATTGAGGCGGTGGACGAGGGGGTCGATATCATCAGCCTATCACTTGGTGGCCCTAGCAACGGCAGCCGTCAGAAAGCCTATTCTCAGGCGGTGAAGTACGCGCACGATCACGGAGCCATTGTCATCGCCGCGGCGGGAAATAGCAACGCTGATGCCTTCAATTACGCCCCGGCAAACGCTACGGGTATGATTACCGTAAGTGCACTCGACCAGTATTTATTGCGCGCGCCGTTTTCCAACAAGGTCGATCGCCTGCAACGTGGTATTGCGGCGCCGGGCGTTGGCATTTATAGCACTACACCGAACAGTACTTACAAAGTATTTAGCGGCACTAGCATGGCCTGCCCCTTCGTAGCGGGCCTCATTGGTGTCATGAAATCTATCGACCCCGAACTGAATGCGGAAGAAGCCTACGATATATTGCAGCAGACTGGCCTTGACGTAGCCGACGGCAAAGTCACCGGCAGGGTCGTACAACCGGCCGCAGCACTCAGGGCCATCGGCAATTGACATCTCACGTTGAACCAACGATTGTTGAGCGAAGAGATCCATTAGATAGTCGAGAAACCGCCTATTCTACCGAGTCAATTTTACAGTATCTTCGGCCATCATCAGTACAGCCGGACCATGGATCTACAGTTAAGCGATAAAACGATTGCCGTAGGCGGAGCAACGAGCGGTTTAGGCCGTGCGGTAGCCGAAGCTTTGCTGGCCGAAGGAGCTACGGTGATTGGTATCGCTCGCACCCAGCAAGATCTGAATAAGATGGGCGCGGTCGCAGGTGCAAAGTTTATTGGCTACGCCGCCGACCTGACCGATGCCACGGCCGTCAAGCACTTAGCCGCTTTCCTGAATGAGCACAAAATTTACGCTTGCGTATTTAACGCTGGCGGCCCACCTACGGGCAGGGTAGAGGACCTGGACATGAACGACTGGGATGATGCCTACCGAAGCACCTTCCGCTGGAAAATTCAACTAACGAACGCATTGCTGCCGGCTATGAAGGAGAAAGCCGAAGGGCGACTGTTGTTTCTCGAAAGTGTTTCCATTAAACAACCCATCGACAATCTGGTGCTGAGCAATGCCATGCGAGCTGCCATGGCGGGCTTCGTGAAAACCTTGAGCCGTGAGATTGGCGAGCAAGGAATTACCGTAAACATCCTGGCACCAGGGTACCACGCTACGCCAAGAATCACGACCGTCCTGGAGAAGTCAGCGGAGATACAGGGCCTCGATCTATCAGCCGTAGAAAGCCAGTTTGCCGCGGAGACGGCCGTAAAGAAAATCGGGCAACCGGCGGATTTTGCAACGATGGCCGCTTTCTTGCTATCTCCCGCCGCAAATTACATCACCGGCCAAACCATTACCGTCGACGGCGGCCTGGTGCGCCACATTACTGGTTAATGAGTACGTTCATAGACAAGAATAAAGACCTTAAACTCATCGAGGTCTTCCCCGGCATAACTGGCCACCTCGTGCATACGGAAGCTTGTACCATCGGGGATTTTTACCTGAAAGCCGGCACGGAACTACCGGTCCACCAGCACCCGCACGAACAGACTTCCACTATTTTGGAGGGCGATTTTGAATTTACCGTCGACGGGACCAAGCGCATATGCCGAGCCGGTGACGTAGCCGTCATGGGCAGCAATGTGCCGCACTCGGGCATAGCACTCACCGACTGTCGCATTATCGATGTCTTCCACCCCGTGCGGGAAGATTACCGGGCGCTGGCCACCAAGAAATAAGCTATGAGGATCTGTTACCTGGGCAACCCGCCGCTGAATTATCCCGTGGAAGTCGAATGGCGGAAGTGGGGGGAAGGCCCCGTCTACGAAATCGACGGCTTAGTACTCTTCGACACCAAAGCTCCCCTGTCCCCCCTGGATTTCAAAAAAGCTTTACTGGCGCAACGGCACGGCCGGACGATTATCTACTTCGGTGAACACGACCTCCCCGCCCCCTTACGTGCCGACCACACTTATACAAGTTTCAACGAGCAGTTGGTTGATACGTACGTAGACCACATCATCTCCAGTCAACGAACCAATTACGAGCCGATCGACTGCAATTTTTACGACAATTTCGAAGCTGCCATCACCGAGCGCCGCCCGGTTCGAATCGAGTTTCGGGAGACGGACGGTACGTCAAGCCGGATCGAAACCCGGCTGTTGAACACAATGACCAATAATGGGGAAGAGTACATCCAGTTTCGGGACGGTACTTGGTTGCGGCTGGACCGGGTGGTTTCCGTGGATGGCGTAGCGGCTGGTGCGAGTTGTCAGTTTTAAACTAAAAAGGCGCGGTCGCGGGTGCCAAGAAAACGGGTAAGGCAAGGAGTTGTGGGTTCACCCACTTTGCTCTTACTAAATTTCTCTGCACCCGCGACCGCGCCAAAGCACTACTGCCCTGGATTGATCAGAAGAAAGCTAGCTTTACTTAAGGCGTCCGAATACGCGTCGTCTCGTTGATCCAGCACTCGACGGTGAAAGATTCCCCCTCCTTCAATCCCCGCTGAAAGACGTCAGAGCGTGACGGCATGTACTGCGTGTACGTGTTGATGAGCTTGTTGGCCTTACTCGTCACCGACTCGTCGAGGCTCTTGGCCCGCTGCCACATGTCGATGGCCGGCCACGTGACAACCTGAGAATTAAAACCGGTGCCGGAGCCACAGAGTGGGCCGCTGCTCGCGTAAAGCGTGCCGATGAGCATATAAGGCTCGCCCGAGCTTGGGTCCGTAGATGAAGCCTGACGGGCCCAAGCGCGCGCCTGACTGAAGCTGCGCAAATCACGATAGTAAATCTTTGCTGTCAACATCTGGTAGGTAAATTTCCGGTCGGCGGGAATATCTGGCATGGCCTCCTCAAACTTCTTCACGGCCTCCCTCGGCTTGCCGTCCTGATAAAGCTGATAGGCGACCTTCACTAGTCGTTGCCACGGAGCGGCGTTCCCACCACCGCCAGCAACTTCGGGCTCCTGGCACTTGCTCGTGAATGCCTGCTTCAGTTCCTGCAGTTCCGGGCTGGATTCAGCGCAACCCCCGAACTTCATCCGGCTGTAAGCGGTGCGGATCTCGTCACAATCATCCGGATTATCCTGGTAGGTTTGGTAGTACTCGTCAACGAAGTACTGACAGTCGTAAAAGCCCTTCACGGTTTCGAAATATTTGAGCGCGCCGGGGGTGTATTCATTAACCTTTTCCCAGGTTGCGCAGTCTTCCCCCGCGCACTCCTTAAGCGCTTTTGCCAATCGGTAACGAAGATTATCAACGGTAGTCTTTGCTTCGGCGTCGGTGAGTTTTCCTTCCCGGTGTAGCTTGACTGTCAAACCGGCCGTAGGGTTGACGACGAAATACTGAAGTTTGTCTTTGCCATCTAACTCTATACTCTCTTTGAAAAGACTGTAAATGTTTTCATCCGTAGCCGAGCCTGGGTAAGTGTAGTAACTGTCGAACGCCTGGATGGCGGCCATGTACCCGTTGCCCGGGTAACACTCGCGGGCTTTCGTGTAGAGGGTAAGCAGCGTATCTCCGTACACTTCTTTCTTGGCCGGGTCTTGCTGGATCAGGTCGTTGTAAAAAGCTACGCCATCAGTGAAGACGGTGCTGCGGCGACCGTCAGCGGCGGGGGAGTTCGCGTAAACTTTGCGCCATTCTTTCATCGCCAGGGTCATGTCTTTTGCCTTGAGGAGTTGGCGGTAGATGACGTAATCCGTTTCCGCCTGGTCGGGGTTGCGGGCGTCGGTAAACTTACCGCAGGGGCTCAGCTCTTCCCCGGGCATGGCGGGCTTGGAGGCCGTACTGGTCTTAGGATTTTTAGCGTTCGTTGTCGCCGGGCCGGCCGCCTTGGGCGTGCAGGAAAAAACCAATGCCGCGAGACAAGAGGCCGCCAGGGAGCGCAAGAATAATTGGATGGACATAAATGAAAATTAGTTTCGTGAAGGATGAAGACGGAATCCAACCTGGGTGTTGGTGTGCGCCTGAGTTTACGGTCAGCAAAAAGGTACTACTTTTGCGGCTCAATTACCCTAATATGAAGATGCATAACTTTAGTGCCGGCCCGGCCATTCTCCCCGCAACGGTTCTGGAGCAGGCCGCCGACGCGGTCCGCGACTTTGACGGGCTTGGCCTGTCGATCCTCGAGATTAGCCACCGCAGCCCATCGTTCACTAAGGTGCTGGCGGAGACGGAATCGCTCGTGCGGGAACTGTTGGACTTGAATGACGACTACGGCGTGATCTTTATTTCCGGCGGTGCGAGTGCCGAGTTTTTTCTGACGGCCATGAACCTGCTCAACGAAGACGAGCGAGCTGGGTACCTGGACACCGGCACGTGGTCTACGAAAGCCATTAAAGAAGCGAAGCTTTTCGGCGGCGTTGAAGTATTGGCCAGCTCCAAGGATAAGAACTTCAACTACATTCCCAAAGGTTACCCTATTCCGCAAGGATTGAAGTACGTACACGTCACGAGTAACAACACGATCTACGGCACGCAAATCAAAGACTGGCCGGAGACTGACGCCCCCCTCGTGGCCGACATGTCGAGCGATATCTTCAGCCGGCGACTGCCGATGGAGAAATTTGGCATCATCTACGCCGGCGCACAAAAGAATATGGGCCCCGCTGGTGTAACCATGGTGATCATCAGAAAGGACCTGTTGGGCACGGTCAAACGGGCGCTGCCCTCAATGCTCGACTACCGAGTTCACATCGAAAAGGGCTCTACTTTCAATACGCCCCCCGTCTACCCCATCTACGTTTGCATGCTGACCCTGCGCTGGGTAAAGGCGCAAGGTGGACTGGAGGCGATGGAGAAGATCAACGAAGCAAAGGCCAAACTGCTCTACGACGAGATTGAACGGAACCCCAAGTTCAAGTGCACAATTCCCGACCCGATCGACCGCAGTTTGATGAACGTAACCTTCGTTACGACGGAGGAGGCCGACACCGCACCCTTCATGGAAGCCGCCAAGGCTGCCGGGGTGGACGCACTGAAGGGCCACCGGTCCGTTGGCGGATTTCGGGCTAGCATTTATAACGCCATGCCAATCGAGAGCGTCCAGGTGCTGGTCGACGTGATGAAGGGTTTCTAATAATTTTACGGGATTCTTTTCCGTTCGGCACCTTTCGGGGGTGCATTCGTCGGCGAAAACGTTGGTTTGGTCGGTTTGAACCGAGTTAGTCCGCGTAAGATTTCTTAAAGTCTTTAACGCGCCCTATTTTGTAACCACTAAGCGATAAACATCAAACCCGCCCGATGAAAACCAGCCAACCCCGTTCCTTTTTACTTGCTGCAATGATAATGTTCGTGCTGAGTGGGCTGAGCTTCGGCTTTCTACTGGGGCAATCACACCAGCAGCGAACGGTGGAAGCGACGGAGCAGATTCGCGCGATGAGTTCGCAGGTAAAAACCGGTGGCGCGCTCGTTGCTCGTGTGGCCCTCAGCGTGCGTAACGTGCTCATTAAGTAAGACAGGAAAACAATTTACGGGGGAGCGCGTCTTCCCTCCACACGACCCGCCCGGTAGCAATACCCGGCGGGTCGTTTAATTTAAAACCCTTTTACGCTAAGTGTTTATGCTCGACAAACAATTCAAAGGGCTCCTCTGTGATCTCGACGGTACCCTGGCTGATTCGGAGCCGCAACACTGTGAAGCCTGGCTCGACGTCCTGAACAATGACTACGGACTGAGTTACGACGAGCACTGGTTCGAGCAGTACGTCGGGACGAGCGACCAGGTTCTGTCCGCTGACGTGATTGAGGCGCACGGCCTATCGGTTGACCAGGCCGAGCTGATTAGCCAAAAGCAGGTGAGATTCCACGACGTCATCAGAACGAGCGGAACTGCTTTTCCGGGAATAAAGGAAGCGTTGCGGGAGGTCGCGGATGCGTTTCCGCTCGCCATCGCCACCAACAGTGGTCGGGCAGATACGGACGTCGTGGTACCCGCCCTGGGTCTGGATTCCTTCACGGACGTGGTTGTGACGGCAACGGACGTAGCGAACCTGAAACCGTCGCCGGATATCTACCTCCTGGCCGCCAAAAAACTGGGTTTGGACCCACGTGATTGTATCGCCATCGAGGACAGTAAGCCGGGGGGCACGGCCGCCAAAGCTGCGGGCTGTTACCTGATCGGGCTCAACGACAAGGTCACCGGCGCCGACGAAATGATTGTGGATAACGCGGCGGCAATTCGGCGGGCGCTGGAATTGCTAAAGCAGAGCTAGTAGAAATCTTGCAGATGGAAAGCAAAAGCACGCCGGAACCCGAACTGATATACCCTGGCTAATTCACCCGGTGCTAGCATTAGGATCCGGGGATAACCACCGACGGTATGGGCGTCCGGCCCCAATATTATCGGACCCGCCGGCGTGAGTTGCACCGTCCCGGGCAGGACGGGAGAGCTAATCATTTGCAAAAGTTCAGAGGCGTGGTCCCGGTAGCTATTTGGAGTATTAGGTTGGGGCAGTAATCGCAATCCCTGTCGGTTGCTCTGCGTACTAATTTCGTAGCGTGCCGTTAAAAGCCCTTCCCTCCGAGTCGGTGAAAGCCAGGTCCATTCCGGCCCCGGATACACGTTGATTGGTGAAGTCATGTCATAAACGGGACCTGGACCCGGCGCGGTGAACTGCTGCTTAACCGCGCCGTCTACGCACGCTAGCAAGTTACTACTCCAGCTTTTTCCAATTTTTATGTTTCCCCCTAATAATAACTCCCTACTGGACAAAATCTCTTTCGACCAGCGACCGTTGAGCGCGAAGTAAGCGAATACCGCACTGCGCGCAGCCCGGCCAACCAGGGTATTCGAATCCCGCAAATCACGTGCCGTTCCTGGTGCTACGGGCTGACCGTCAATCTCCCAGTGCATATCCGCTCCGGTCAGTGCGATGCGGCAATCACCCTGGATTCGCCACGTACCGCCCACCAGCGGAACCTCGATGAGCGGTTGCCCGGGTGGGTTACCCAGCAACTCGTTGGCGAAAGCCGCGGACGGCGGATCTACCGGTCCACCACTCGGGAGGGCTAAATGGCGGACGCCCCGCCGGGCTCCGCTAATCAACTTGGCACTCCCGCTAGCTATCGAGGCCGCGCCCAAATATTCGAGTGTCACCTGATTTTCCACGCTGCTGGGTTTTGTAATAAGTGCGTGAATTTACGGTCGTTTACCCGGGTAAACCTCACGGTATCGCCCGCAGCCAGGCGACTCAAGTTACCAAGGTGCGCTACATTTTCGTTCAGCATGGGCAACGGGCACCGGCCGACAATTCGCCACCCCCCGGGGCTCACCCGCGGATAAATTGCCGTTTGATTTCCCGCAATGGCGACCGAACCCGCAGTAACCGACGCGCGGGGAGTACTCAGGCGGGGCACCGCCAGGCGATGGTCGGTCACGCCGAGAAAGCCAAAACCCGGGCTAAAACCGAGTTGAAAGACGCGGTAGTCCCTACCGCAATGAAGGTTGATCACCTCATCTTTAGTCAATTTCGTCAACGCCGCTACGTCTTCTAGGTCAGGGCCACCTTCGCCGCCGTAGAGCACGGGTAGGTGATGTATTATATTTTCTGTGTTCCAGTTGTCGGGCATTTGCAGCTCGAAAAGCCGATCCATGTCTACTTCACGCACTGGCCGATCAAACACGACCATTAAGGATGCGTAGGCCGGTACGCAGTCAGTGACGTGGGGCCAGCCGGCCAGTGCTTCCCGGTAGGCGTGCACGGCATCGTTCACGGCGGGGTCGATGATGGTCTCCCATTCCAACAGAACGGCGAGGGGGCCGTACCGAAATATGCGCCGGGGCTTACGCACGTGTGGCTTGGTCGTAAATGAGTAGTAATTGCTGACGGATGGCGCTGGCGGCGTAAAGTTTTTTGGCCCTGGTCGATAAATCCGCCCGCCGTACCGGGTTATCACGTCCATCGTGCACCATTTTCTGCATTGCGTTGAGAAGAGCCGCGTAGTCATCCACATCAATGAGTTCCCCCTGTTCTGAATCGGTGACGATCGACTCGGGGCCGCCACACTGGGTAGCGATCGTTTTTAGCCCGCAGAGCTGCGCCTCCAGCATTACGACGGATTGGGTTTCGTAGTCGCTGGTCAACAAAAATGCGTCGGCGGCGCGCATGAGGTCGGCAATCTCGGTGAGTGAGTGGGGGCCTGACACGTTGATCTCTGGTTGGTGACCGTTACTGCTCGGGTGCTCCGGGGCCAGGGAAGCGATTAGCTCGGTGAGTTGTGCGATGTCCCCGTCACCCGCAATCGTCAGGGAAACGTCGGGGTGAGTCTGCCAGACTTCGTAAAAAGCACCGATTATTAGGTCGAGCCGCTTCGCGGGGCTAAAATTACTGACGTGTAAAAACCTGAACGTTGGTGATTCCGACCACTCCGGGGGGGGGGTAGAAAGTCGTCTCGTCAACTGAGTTAGACACGACTTGGTACTTACCCTTGATACCGTGGCGCTCCATGCCCGCCCGCAAACCCGGGCTGACGGGCATGATCAAGTCGGCGCTGCTGGCCGCCCGTGTCGCCAGGTATCGCTCCATCACCCTGAGTAGCGGCCACGGCGCGAGCCACCGGGAAGCGTGCTCCGTAACGACAAAAGGGATGCCCCACTTGCGCGCTAATTTCGCGGCGACGATGCCACCGTCCACCAGTACGTGCGCGTGGATGAGGTCGAAACCGTCGCGAAAAGTCGACACACCACGGCGCCAGGCATTGCGCCTCGCCAGAATACGCTGCACCCGCGGCCCCGCCCCCGAATAATAGATGCGGACAACGTTTAAGGGACCCTCCCGCTTTTTTTCTAACCGTTGATACCCAGTGGGTTCTCTAAAATCCGATGTAACTGCCAGTACGGTGACTTCCCAATCGTCCGCCACCAGCTCGGCGAGGTTTTGTACGAAGTTGCCATCGGCAGGGTAAACGCGGTTGGGGTACCAGGCCGAGATGACGAGTAGACGCATGGGGTGAAAATAGGTGTTAAACCCGGAGCACGCGAGCTTAATTGTAGTCGCCAGCTCGATCGAGCAGGTAAAGTGCTAGCGCAAAATTTCTAAATTTTCGCGCTCATCGCTAAGGCCGGCCATTCGAGGTCGCGTTTGGCCACGAGGTAGTCCACGTCCAAATCCGGCCACTCGACCCCGATGGCCGGGTCATCGTACCGCAGGCCCGCTTCAGTTTTGGGCGCGTAGTAATTGTCACATTTGTAGCTGAAAATCGCCGTTTCGGATAGCACCAGGTATCCGTGGGCGAATCCACGGGGCACGAAGAGTTGTTGCTGGTTCTCGGCGCTCAGCTCGCAGCCATACCATTCGTACAGGGTGGGGGAGCCGGGCCGCAGGTCCACGGCAACGTCGTACACCGAGCCCTGGATTACGCGGACTAATTTTGCCTGGGCGGCGTCGCCCGTCTGTCGGTGCAACGCCCGGAGTACGCCCTTTCCGGATTTTGCTTGGTTGTCCTGCACGAAGACGCTGTTGATACCGGCTTTTTTAAAGATATCGGCGTTGTAAGATTCAAAAAAATAGCCCCGGGCATCTTTAAATACGCGTGGTTGGAATAGCTGGAGACCCGCAATGGGTGTCGTGATAAATGGCATGTGTTAAAGTTGAGTGTGTGTTACCAGCCCCGGTAATTTGGGGGTTCGTGGCCTAGTATTCGGAGGTAGACGAGCGTCTGGGCGCGGTGGTGCGTAGCGTGATCCTGAAGGAGGTAAATGACCACGCGGCGGCTTTTCTCGCCCGCGAAAAAGTTTGGGGCCGGCTCGTTCCACCGGTGCTCGGCGAGTTCGCTGATGGCGTCCTTAGCGAAAGCGTAGGCGGTCGTGAGGGTCACGGAGAGGTCAGCGCGCGTAGCGGTGGGGCTCATCGTTTCGCGCCGGGCGGCAAGGTCAAAATCAACCGGGCTGTGGACGTACGTGCTGGTGAGGAAATAAATATTGGTGGCCAAGTGGTGGAATTGCTCCCTCAAAGTCATCTGGCCGGCGGTGGGGCGAAAGTCCAAATCGCCGTCCGTCGTCGCCAGCAACGTTTCTAGGGTATAGGCCAGTGAGTTATCCCATTTCGTCACCCATTCGGCCCGGGCCGGAAAGTCGGCTTCACTGACCAGCGCGGGAGTTGTAACTACCGCTGTTTCCTGGGCGCGGGCGCGGGAGCAGAGTAGCAACAAAATAGCGAGGGGAGCAAATCGGACCATAGCCGCGAAGATACCCCGGGCGGATTAAAAACGTTCGTCAGTCAACTGCTCGCAAACATTGCGCCCGTCCTTTGCTGGGTATGGTCGAGATAAACAATCTAACGCCGCCCGAAGGTGCTACCTTTGGTTTTGCTGCCCATCTCTACTGATCCCCAAATTCGCTACGTTTTGAAATACCCGTTAACGCTCATTCTGGTGGTTGCACTAGCTACCGTGGCCCAAGCTCAGTACACCGGTGATAGTCTTTATTTTCTTTTGCCCACGGATACGATGCTGTTGGAAGTTGATAAGTCATCCGGCAGTCTACTATTTCAACACCAAATCGCCCCCCGGCAAACCGTCTACGGCGCCGCAAAATTTTACGGCCTCAACGTAGAAGACTTTTACGTGATTAAACCTGACCTACGCGATAAATACGCCGTAGGCGATACGATCGAGGTGCCCATCCCCGCCAGCGTGATCAGGTGGGAGATTGCCGCCGACAGCCTAACGTGGTACGTTCCCGTCCGGTACCGGCTCCAGGCCGGTGAAACGTTGTTCGGCTTGGCAACCCGTCGGCTCGGTTGGCAGAGTGATGCTCCGTTACGGAAATTGAATCCCGACATCGACGTACAGCGCCTTAAACCAGGGACCATTTTAGACATCGGCTACATGTCCGTCGCGGGCCTCCCTCCCTCAGCAACCACTTATCAGGATGCGTACAGCATCCGCAACCGGGGTCTTAAGAAACTCTGGGACGCCAGGACTGCGGGGCGGAAAATGAAAGTAGAAAATGGGAAGGCGGCCTGGACAAAAAAGGGAGACCAGAACAAATTTATGGCCCTGCACCGTACCGCCCCCATCAACAGCATCATCGAACTGACTGACCCCCGGAGTAGACGGACGATTTACGCCCGCGTGATCGGGCGCATCCCGGAGCAGATATACCACCCAAAAATTATCGTGGTGGTCAGCCCACTCGTCGTCAAGACATTTGGCGTGAGGGACCGGGAGTTCTACGTCAGGACGAGCCATTTTTGAGCGATGCACGCTCGCGAGCGGTCTGCGTGCTGCTACCCACATAAGGCAGCCGTAGGACTTGTCGGTCACCCTGATCAGCGTAAAGAGCTCGTAACGTACTAATAATCACGACAATAGCCTCAGGGTCGTTTTCGAACCTTAACTAAATCGAGGATGTTCACCTGTGCGGCGCAATTATAAATACTAGTATCTTTGCCTTTACGTTAGCCATTACGTCTAGCTCGCCTTCCCTTTCATCATCACTCAGGTTTTCCGGGCTTCATTTCCGCACGGTTGCCGGGCGCGCCGAATTAACCTTTCTATGGCCAAGCACATTTTCTACGTTTTCCTGGTTGCCAGTTCCACGCTGATTATGAGCGTCAGTGAATACGAGCTTGACGAGTACTTAGTTGGTAATTTCCGGATGGAAGTCTTTTCGGATAATTACCCAGTTACCGACACGACCGACCTTGTGCGAACGACCGGCCGCAATTTGCGGTCTCTGAAGGATAGTGAGTTACAGAAGCAGCTGAAAACTCGTCTTCGCCAAAACCCCGTCTGGAAGCGGCTCATCGATCAGAAAAGACTGTCGGTGGGCATCGTGGACATGAGTGACCGCAGCCGCACGAAGTACGCTGCCGTCAACGGGCGCCACATGATGTACGCCGCTAGTCTTCCAAAGATAGCCGTGCTAGCCGCCGCCCACGACGCCATCGAGCGGGGAGAATTGGCGGAGTCCGCGGAGGTTAAAAAGGACATGCGCCTCATGATCGCCAAATCCAACAACGCCGCTACTACCCGGATGATCGACCGCGTCGGCTTCGAAAATATCGAGCGCACGATGACGGCTCCCGACCTCAAGTTATACGACCCCGCTTACGGTGGGGGACTCTGGGTGGGCAAGCGCTACGCAGCCGGCGGCCGTCGCTACCCCGACCCCATGAAAGGTATTAGCCACGCGGCCACCACCGAGCAAATTTGCCGGTATTTCTACAAATTAGCCAACGGTGAGCTCGTCAGCGCGGACGCCAGCCGCAAGATGCGCGGATACCTCGTCGACCCGGAGCTGCACCATAAGTTCGTCAGTGTCCTGGATCGTGTCGCCCCGAACGCTAAAGTGTACCGCAAGTCTGGCTCCTGGAGTACTTTTCACGCCGACGTAGCGATGGTGCAGGGACCGGACCGTAACTACATCATGACGGCGCTGGTGGATGATGCCGCGGGAGAATCGATCGTGCGGCAATTGGGGGCCGTACTGGACGACATGCTCAACGGGCAGGCGAAGTAGTGCTCCGATCGGCCTGGCTTCTTTTGTCCGCTACGCTTTAATTTTACCGGAAGAAGCTAAAGTCCTGACCGGCACCAGCGGGCGGCTTTGGCTTGCCGATAAGTACAAATTCAGCCGTACCTTGCTGACTCTCTCCCGCCGACAAAACTAGTTAGGTACTAGGTCTTGATCGCCGCTAAGCCAACGTCATCGTTTCCATTGCAAAGTTTTTCGGCCGCGTGTTTAGAATCCGCCCCGGTGAATGGGCTCCGGTGCTGTTGCTACAATTGCAAATTTTTTTGATCATTGCAGTACTCCTCATCACCAAACCGGTGGGAAGTGCCATCTTCGTCAGTCGTTTTGGTCCCGACGCACTGCCCTACGCTTACATACTGACGGCCGTGGCCGCCGCGATCATTTCTACCGGATATTCGCAGGCGGTCAAATATTTTAGCATCCTGCGGGTCAACTTGTGGAGTCTCGGGATTTGCATTACTGCTTTACTGGGCTGCGTCCTGCTAATTCCCCTGCGAAACACGGAAGATTTTGTCGCCGTTGCCCTCTACATCTGGGTGGCGTTGTTCGGCGTGCTGGCCGCTTCGCAGTTTTGGACGATGGCGAGTATGGTCTTTGACATCCGACAGGCCAAGCGACTGTTCGGGCCGATTGGTGCCGGAGCGATCGCGGGGGGGATCGCGGGCGGGTATCTCGCCAGTCTTTTTGCGGAGACGGTCGGTACCCGCGTCCTGCTGATTATTGCGGCACTAATGCTGATCCCGGTAATTTTGATCAGTTTGTTCGTTTGGCGCAGGTACATCCAGCGGGTGCCCGGGAGGCGGAGCGTTAAGGTGGCCCCAACTGAGCCACTGTCCGAGCGACCCCACCAATTAATCTTGCGATCGCGCCACCTGATGCTGCTGTGTGGAATCATTGCCCTGAGCGTGATCACCGCTAAATTGGTGGATTACCAATTTAGCGCACTTGCTTCGGCCCGCTACGCCGACCCGGCGCGCCTGACCGCGTTCTTTGGCTTCTGGTTCTCGACTTTCAACGTGATCGGGTTGCTGATTCAGTTGTTGTTGACCCAGCGCGTACTGCAACGATTGGGCGTAAGTGGCGCGCTGATGTTTCTGCCCGCCGGCCTGGGGCTTGGCGCATTCGTGATGTTATTCATCCCCACGCTGGGCACGGTCATCTTCAGCCGCTGCGTGGACGGTAGTCTCAAGCAAAGCCTCCACCGGGCTGGCGTCGAGATGCTCTACCTACCGGTCAATCTACGCATCAAGAACCGCATCAAAACTTACATTGACGTGCTGATCGACTCCGCGGCCGGTGGCCTCAGTGGATTTCTGCTGTTGTTTTTGATCGATTACGCCGGGGCGTCGCCGGGGCAAATCAGTATTCTCGTCTTAGTTCTTTCGTTGGCTTGGTTCGCTAGCGTACTCGCCGTTCGCGAAGAATACCTCGACGCCTTTCGTAACCAGTTGGCACACCTACGGCCGAAGCGTAGTAAACGTAAGTTGAACACCCGGCACGAAGAGGTGATGCAGGGATTTCTCAAAGTCCTAGAGGAAGGGGACCACTCCGCCGACGCGAAGCGACTGCTTTACGTCCTGGAACGCACGGAAAAAATGCAGGAAAATATTTTTCTGAAACCCACCGAGCGTCTGCTTTTTCATAAAGATCCGAACGTCCGCGCGCGGGCACTACACAACCTTTCTTACCGGGGGAAGAATGATATTTTCGATCTGGTGGTTTTCATGCTCGACGACAGAGAACTCGTCGTCAAAAAGGCAGCGCTGGAATACCTCATCAATAACCACTTGGAAAGTGCCGTGGAGGTAATTCAGCAACAGTTGAACCACGAAGACCCTGAAATAGCGGGCCTGGCGCTAATTGATTTACTCATCGAAACCAACGGTAACGAAGTGCTGCGGCGGCGGTGGCACCTACACGAAGTGTTCGCCGAGCGCGTGGCTGCATTGGACAAAATGCCCGGCGACCTGGCGTTCAAGTGGCGATTACACTTACTGGTGGCCGCTGGCCGTTCCGGGACAAACCTGGGGAATCGCTTCATCGCTAAAGAACTGCGCAGCCCGAACGAGGAGGTCATAAAAGTTGCCATCATTGCCGCAGGTGAAACACTGGCGGAGAGGTGGCTGCTGCCCCTAATTGACTTCCTTTCGGAAGCTCCCTACCGCAAACACGCCATGACGGCCCTGACGCAGTACGGCTCGAAACTGGTCAGGATCTTACCGCGCTACCTGCGCGACGGAGTCATCGACATCGAGGACCTCCGGCGGCTGCCCGCCGTCATCGAGGGCATCCGGGGCGAGCAAACCGTGTCGCTCTTATTCAGTATGATGGAGAAGTTTTTTCCGGCTGATTTGGAGTTGCGCCTGGAAGTGCTGCGTTCGCTCAACGCCCTCCGGCGCGACTTTCCCGAACTGCCCATGCCGCGCAAAAAGATCACGAAGTACATCCGTAAGGAATCAAGCCGCTATCAGCACGTGCTGGACTTGCTGGGTAATCAGTTAGCCATGGCGAAGACGCTGGGGGACGATATCACTAAAGGAAGGGAGGCACTAATCAAATTACTGCAGAAAAGGCGGGAGGGTAATCTAGACCGCATGTTTCGCCTGCTGGGCCTGTTTTACGCGCCGGCGGACATTATTCCCATTTACCGGGGGCTCAAAACGGCCACGCCGCCGGAGCGCGTAAGTGCCCTGGAGTTCCTGGATACTCTACTGGACAACTCCCTTAAACAGTCCATCATGCCACTCGTAGAATACGAGGTACGCTCGCGCGTAGAAACCGTCGTAACGACCGGGCTCTCGGAAGCGGAACTACGTGTTATGCAAAATTTGTATTTCTCGACCACGCTCAAGGGGACGGACCAGAAGCTGAAGGCAGCCGTCCTCTTCCTGCTGTGCTTCAGACCGGAGGACGATCTCGAATCACTCGTCAGAATGGCCACGAAAAGCTCCAACCCACGGGTGAAAAAAATGGCGGAGCAGGCGCTGGGGCGGTTGGTGGAAGTGTGAGCCATTAGCTCAGGGTCTAACCACGTAGGTAATCTTTGGATCGGTAAACACCATAAGCAAAAATGGGGAGCTACGCGGCTGCGTAACTCCCCATTCGAATAAACTTTGCACCTGCGACGCCTTGGCTAGTCCCGTACTTAGTCGGGGCGACCGCGCCAAAATTTTAGCCCCGCTGCATGCGCTTGCTGAATACTAAAAACAGCACCCCGCACAGCAACCAAGCCGGCAACGTAACGAAGCTCAGGAAAATATCGAACTGCCAGCTGAGGAAGTAAAACAACCCAAAACTGACCGCCCAGGCGTAGAGCACCGCCGGGTTAAATTTAATGCCCGCGACTTCCGCATAATTTTTCTTGATCCCCATCCGCTCGTGGAAGAAGTGCTCGAACACAATTATGGCACCGAACGGCGCCAGCACGAAGCCGTAGAGCGCGACAAAGCCGAGTAATTTCATGGCAAATGCCGGGAAAAGACCCGCTACCGTAGCCAGTGAACCCGCGATGATCGTTCCCCACACTGCGGGGCTTTTGGGGATTAGCGTTTGAAAGGCCAAGCCCGCGCGGTAAATGGTCGGGTTGGCGGTCGTCCAGCCAGCCAGCACAACGGCAATGATGCCAAACCAACCGATCGCGTTATACGCCAAGGGGCCGGGGGCTACCTCAATGTTGCCACTTGCTAACATATCCACGCCCGCGGGCGTCTTGAGGAAAGCAGCGAATAAAAGGGCGGCAGCAATCCAGGCCATGTAATGACCTACGTACATGCCGGCCGCGGTCGTCCAGCCGGAACTGGCATTTTTGGCGAAGCGGAAGACGGAGAGGTCGGACATCCCGACGTGCATAGCTGCGTTGGCAAACCAACTCCAGATCACGACGTGCCAGAACGTAAACTTGATCTGTCCGCCCATCGGCGCGCCACCTTCCCCCCAGATGTCCCAAAACTCTCCAAAACTGTTAACACCCAGCTGACCGAGCGCGACGAAGCCACAAACGATAAAAGCCAGGACAATGATGGGCGACATCCAGTTAGCCACTTTCGACACCGTATCGTAACCACGCGCCGCAATAACGGTCGTAACCGCGCCAACCGCCAGCACAATGAGCACGTAAGTAAGGCCGTTCGGGCCAACATCGTCCAGCGCGGGCATGTCCATGCCGAGGGGAATGCCGATGGCCGTAGAGGACACGGTAAACATCGACCCCGCTAAGAAACAGAAGAACACTCCGTTCGCAACGTTATAAAATTTGACTAGAGTAGAACCACTGATCTTTTCTAGTTGAAAATATAAGGTCAGGCGATTTTTCACCGCGATTTCAGCCGTCAAATATCTCCAGCTCAGTACCGCCAGTAAATTACCGATCAGCAAGCCAACGATAAGGTCGAAAGCACTGACGCCCGCCGTCAGGAAAAGCGGACCGATCATGAATTCCGTACCCGCCGCGTGTTCTCCGGCGTACATGCCCAAAAAACTTTTCCAGCCCTTCCAGTTGGACGACGGCACGGGTTCCCGTTCGAATTCACCGCCGGCGACGTCTTCTATCATCTGTTCTTCGGTCACATTCTGTAGCATGATGGTTTTTTAAAGGTTTGTTGAGTGAGGAGTAGCGTCGCTCTAATGAGGCGAGGCCGCGGGTGCCAGGTAAATTGGGTAGAGCCGTGCGTTATCCGGCCAGCCCGCTGGCTGGGAGGGAATCCTTGAGAATGAAGGGTTGGTGTTTTTTTAGGCCGTAATTCTCCTGTAGGAAGCGGGAATTCAGCGCTTTGTCGGAAATACAGATCGCCGCACCCAGCGCGGAGCCGAGGGAGGAGTCCGTTGTTCTGACTTTAAGTTTCCGGAAATGATGGGTAAGCACGCTCAGGTAGACGTCGTTGTCGCTAAAGCCACCGTCGACGAATAATTTTTTTACCGAAACATCCCCCATGGCCCCCTGAATGTTGGCGACCTGTAGTCGGGTGAGCTCGACCATCAGGTGGTGATAGGCGTGCTGATAAGTCACTCCGTCGGGAATTAGTGTCTTCTCAGCACCGACGCCTCCCAGTTGCGCGAAGTGAAACCAGGGTTGAAAGTTCTTCACGATCTTCCGATAAGTTGCCAAGTCAAACCGGACGGACTCGTGGTGGCGTTCGTCCACGTCAAAATGCTTCGCTAAATAAGTCGTCTGATCTTTGTACTCTTCCCCCAGAAAGAGCCGGGCTGCCTTGACGGGCTTGCCATCGATGCGCATGTAATTGATGCATTGATCCTTGAGGTCGTCTTCCACCAGCGCGCCGGCCGCAAATGGATTGAGGCTCACGCTCCACGTGCCAGTGCTGACTAGTATGAAGGGTTTTCTTTGGCTACGGATATACGGAAGCAAGGCAGCGGAGCTATCGTGGATGCCCACACCGATCTTCACTCGCTTTCCATTGTAGTTCATGTTGATGCTCGTTTCCGTAGAAACGATCGGCGGGAAGACGCGCTGTAGCTGCTCAGCGTAAACCCAGTCGTGATAATCTTTTTTGGTATAATCCCACAGTGCCGTGTGGCAGCCGATGCTAGTGTACTCACTGATCGGGACGCCGGTGAAAACGTAACTAAGAAATTGGGGTAGGTGTAAGGAATACTTGATCCGGGCAAATACCTCCGGTTTGGTGTGCTTAAGCCAGTAGAGTTGCATTCCGGAATTCAGCATCCCGGCGTTGTTGCTACCGGTATCGATCGTAAACGACTTCTCCGGACCGTATTTTTCGTAGAAACCGGCGACCAAATCGTCCGGCAGGGGTTTGTTGTAATTGTACAGGGGGGTCAGTACTTCCCCATCCGCATCGAGGTGTACGAAACTGGCCCCGTAGCTAGAGAAATTAATGGCTGCCACGTTGAATTCTTCCGCTTCCAGGATGCGGTGAAAAACTTCCCGTAACCATTTTTGTAAGGCCTGGATATCTTCCGTCGGAAAGCCATCCTCATCCTCGATCATATCAAAGGAAACGTACTCCCGGTGCACCTCCCGAAAGTTTTCGTCAAAGAGGAAAAACTTCTTGTTGGTGCGGCCGATATCGAATACCGCGGTTACTTCTTGCATGCCTGTTGGCTTTGGCCGACTTTAAAATGATACCTGCGCGGAACACAAAGCTTACTGAACCGGGTACGTGATGGATACGTGGCTAAGCAGCAGTGTTTGTGCTCCGCGCGACGGCTGTATGATCCGTTGCGAAAGACAACATTAGAGGCCAGTAGCCACGGTGTGCTTACCACGCTCACCAATTAATCCTTCGCGCACCTTCAAACTCCGGTAGGCTTCGATGGGGTTGAGCGCACCGCCGCCGTTCAGTCGAGCTTTCTGGAGAAGGGGCCGAACGTCCGTCCGGTAAGCGCCCTGCAGAATTTCCTGACACTTAACCACGTCGTGATTCAGCTGCGCGGCTTCGAGTGCTTTTTGGTCAATAAGGAGTGCTTTCGCGTAGGCTTCCTGAATGGCTTCCAGGCTCTGTAAAAGGTCTTCCAGTGGGTCCTTAATGTTGTGGCTGGCGTCGATCATCCAGGCAAGGTCCGGGTTTTGCGGGTTGTTCGCCATGCCGTAGACCAGTTCGTTGAAGATCAGGAACAGGGCGTAGGGCTTGATGCTGCCGACGGTCAGGTCGTCGTCGCCGTACTTGCTGTCGTTGAAGTGGAAGCCACCGAGTTTGCCCTTGCTCATTAAGGTAGCGACGACTTGCTCGATGTTAGAATTCGGGAGATGGTGGCCTAAATCTACGAGCGTATAGGCGCGGTCGCCACAAGCATTGGCGAGCATGAAACTCGTACCCCAGTCCATGATGACCGTGCTGTAGAAGTTAGGTTCGTAGGGCTTGTACTCGATGAGTAGACTCCAATCTTGAGGAAGCTCCCCGTAAATTTCTTTACAGCTTTTTTCCGTCTGGCTCAACGCCTTCTGGAAGCTGCGTTGTCCGGGAAAACTCGTTCCGTCGGCGAGCCAGATGGTGAGGGTTTTCGAACCGAGCTTTTCGCCGATGCGGACGACTTCGTTGTTGTGCGCCACGGCCTGGGCGCGGATAGCCTCGTCGGAATTCGCGAGGGAGCCGTGCTTGTAACTGTGCTTGGTACCGGGTTGGTCCTGGAAGGTATTGGAATTAATGGCGTCGAAAACGATACCGTTTTGGTCGGCGATTTGCTTGACGGCGGCGTAGTCGGTCGGGGTGTCCCAGGGAATGTGGAGGGAAACGGCTCCGGCGGTTTGCGTAAGCGCGTGGAGGATACCGACGTCACCAATCTTTTGCTCCAGGTTGCCCGGTTCGCCGTGAAAAGAGAAGCGGCCGAAACGCGTTCCCCCCGCACCGAGCGCCCAACTGGGAATAGCAACTTGGAAGTCGGCTACTTTCTGGACCAATGCATCTACGTCAACCCCCTGGTCGATTAGCTTTTGGCTGAGGTAGTAATAGTCGGCTTGGTGGCCTTTCAGGTTGCCGTTAGCGTCGGCTATATGTTGTTTGGTAAGTTGCATGATGTGGGTAGTGTGGGTATAGAAAAATGCGCGGTCGCGGGTGCCGGGTCAATCGGGATAGAGCAGAATAATGGGCATTAATCCCGTCCACTTTGCTGTTTCACCAATCTACCCGGCACCCGCGGCCGCGCAACAGAAAACTTAAATTTACCGAACGAAAGCCGTAGCCATGCCACCGTCAACATTAATGATGTTACCGGTCGTTTTGGTCAGTACGCCCACGCAAGCGAAGACACCATCGGCGATATCCTCCGGACGAATGATCTCGTTGAGCAAATTCCGCTTGGCGTAGTGCGCCGGAAGCTCGTCCACCGTGATGCCGTAAGCCTTGGCCCGGCCTTCCGCCCATGCGCCTTCCCAGATCTTGGAGCCGATGATGACGCCGTCGGGGTTGACGGTATTGACGCGGATGTGGTCTTTGCCCAACTCGGCGGCCAGGAGACGTGCCATGTGCTGCTGCGCTGCTTTGGCCGTTCCGTAGGCTACGTTATTAGGACCGGAAACCAGTCCGTTTTTGGAAGCGATGGAGATGAAATCACCCCCCGTGCCCTGCTTACGCATGGTCTCAACGGATGCTTGAGCTAATTGGAATTGACCCTTTACGAGAACGTTCTGGAGAATATCCCAATCCTTCTCGGTGTGGTCCTCCAGTGGCTTGGAAATCGCTAAGCCGGCGGAGTGAACGACAATGTCGACACCCCCGAAAGCAAGTGCCGCCGCGTCGAGCGCACCCTCGATGGAGGCCATGTCAGTCACGTCGCAAACGGCGTAAGTTGACTGGTCGCGACCGTACGTAGCGTGCGCTTCTTCCAGGGAAGCCTTGTTGATGTCGGAAAGCACCACGACGGCACCTTCGGCCACGAGTTTGTCGGCAATGGCCTTACCGATGCCACCGCCGGCACCGGTGACGAGGGCCACTTTACGGCTGAGCGGTTGTTCTTTCGGCTGACGCTGTAGCTTGGCTTCTTCGAGTAACCAGTATTCGATGTCGAAAGCTTCCTGGCGGGGTAGGGAAGTGTATTCCGTGATCGCCTCGGCACCCCGCATCACGTTGATGGCGTTGATGTAGAATTCGCTGGCGACGCGGGAGGTCTGCTTGTTTTTAGCGAAGCTGAACAGACCGACGCCCGGGTAGAGAATAATGACCGGGTTCGGATCCCGCTCGGCGGGGCTGTTGGCGCGTTTGTGCTTTTCGTAGTACTGGTGGTAACCTTCGCGGTATTTGGCGAAAGCGCCTTCCAGTTTGGCGAGGATGACCTCGCGGTCGCTAAGATCTTCCTGGGGGTCGAGCTCCAGCACGAGGGGCTGAATCTTGGTGCGCAGGAAGTGGTCCGGGCAGCTCGTACCCATGGGGGCGAGACGCTGGAGGTCGTAGCTATTGATGAACTGGAGTACCTTATCGGTATCCTGAAACGTACCCACCTGGCGGGCGTGGCTGGAGGTCAGACCACGGAGGAGTGGCATGAGCTTGGCCGCCTGGTTCTTGCGGGCTTCGGGAGAAAGTGATTTGACTTTTTCGCCACCGAATACTTTGTCGCCCTGCTCGGCAACGCGCTTTTCGATGTATTCGGAGGCCATTTCGATGACTTCCAAACTGTTGATGTAACTTTCGTAGCTCGTATCACCCCACGTGAACAAACCATGGCTGCCGAGGACGATGCCGCGAATGCCGGGGTTTTCGGCCAGGCAACGTTCTAGTTGGAGACCTAGATCGAAACCGGGGCGCTGCCAGGGCACCCAACCCATGGTGTCTCCCCAGATATCCTTCGTGACTTGCTCGCTGTCCTTTGCGGCGGCCACGGCGATGAGGGCATCGGGGTGGAGGTGGTCGATGTGCTTGAAGGGGAGTAAGCCGTGCAGGGGCGTATCGATGGAGGGGGCTTTGCTGTCGAGGTCGTAGATGCAGTGCTGGAACAAGCCGACCATGCGGTCTTCATCTTCGAGGCCGCCGTACACACTTTTGAGCGCGCGCAAACGCCCGGTGTAGAGCCCGGCGATGCCGGACCGCTTGAGGGTGCCGATGTCACCACCGGAGCCTTTTACCCACATCACTTCGACTTCTTCTCCGGTGAGGGGGTCTTTCTCGATGGTCTTGCAACTGGTGTTGCCGCCACCGTAATTGGTGATGCGAAGGTCGGCACCGAGGATGTTAGAACGGTAGAGGAACAGGGCGACCTGGTCGTCCCCCAAGGAAGTGGCGTGGGCGTCGTCCCAGAGATAATCGACGTGGTTGAAGGTTTTCGTAAGGGTCATGTTGATGAGTAGACTTAAGGTTTCGATGATTTGGATGCGTGGCCAAGTTAGAATATTGTTCCGCTAAAAAGTGTCCTGTACCGTCCCGGATGGGGTGAACCGGGCGCGCGGCAATATTTTTGTATTGTTCACGCAATAGCGGCGTAAGATTAGGGGATTTGAATCAAGATGCGGTATTTTACGCCGATGAGCGTTGTTCACTTTGTTAAGAGCATGATGGGACTCTAGCTTCCGGCCTTGTTTTGGTCACTTTTGCGGTGGTCTTCGTTAGCAAAATCCTCATTTAGCTACGGCTAAACTCCGGTTTTGCTGCCTTAACCATCACAAAACTGTCTCACCACGCAGTAGCAGCGTAGCTAAAACCGGCCAGGAACCCACCCCGAAGGAGCAGCGTAGCTAAAGTCCCAACACGCTCTTAGTGATTGAAACTCACCCGATGCAAAACTTTACCTGACGATTTGGCTCCCTTTAGCCCGTCTTAATTAAACCGTTCACGCACCTCACTATGCGGATATTTGAATACATCACGATTGACCCCAATTCCCGTAAGCCGAAGTACCGCCAAATTGTCGATTGCATCGTCGAAAACATCGGGGCGGGCAACATCATGGTTGACGAAAAAATACCTTCCATCAACTCGCTCAGCGAGCGGTTCATCCTTTCCCGCGACACCGTGGAAAAGGCGTACAACATCCTCAAGAAGCGGAATATCATCACCCCGGTAAAGGGTAAAGGATTCTACGTTACGGACGTCCCCCTCAAAAAGGGCAACCGCATACTCTTTCTCATCAATAAGCTCAGCGCTTATAAGATGAGGATCTATAATTCCTTCGTGAGTAGCGTGGGCCCCGACGTGCAGACGGACCTGGATATCTACCACTGTGACGAATCGTTGTTCCTAGCGCTACTCGAACGGGATCAGCACGGTTACGACTACTTTGTCATCATGCCGCACTTTAAAACGGACGAGCTGCGGCACACCAGCACTACGGACAAAGTGACGCGCTTGCTGCGTTCCATTCCGGATAACAAGCTCGTAATTCTCGATAACCACCTCAGCGAGTTAGCCGGTGATTTCGCGGAAGTTTATCAGGACTTTGAAATGGATATTTACGAGGCGTTGAAGCAGGGCGAATCCAAGATTCAGCAGTACGAAAAGGCCGTTCTGGGTTTTCCCTCCCGCTCCGTGTATCCTTACCCGCGGCGAATCCTCCGGGGCTTTCGTCACTTCTGCGTCGAAGCAAAGATCTCTTTCGAAGTAATCGACAAAATTGAAGAAGACCACCCCCTCGAAGCCGGTACGCTCTACCTCACCATCCCGGAGGAAGATTTGGTTAATCTCGTTAAAGCTGCCCGCGATCAGGGCCTTACCCCGGGCAAAGACATCGGAATAATTTCCTACAACGAGACGCCCCTGAAGGACCTACTTGGCATCACGACCATCTCGACAAATTTTGATCAAATGGGCCGAACCAGCGCCCGGCTGATTACGGAAAAGAAACGCGATAAGATTAAAAACCCCTTCGTGCTTACCAATCGTGACTCGCTCTGAGTAAAGGAATTAGCTTCGTTCTATTAACCCTAATTGTTGGGAGCTAGCAAAAACTTGTACCGCCGGTAATACTCGGTTAGGCGGTCCTTAGCCTTACATTTAGCCATGACAAAGCTCAACCAACTTATCGGCGTATTCTTGCTCGGCGCCTGTTTTTCTGCGTGCTCGCCGTCCGTCAGTCAGGTGCAAAGCGGCCCGGAGGAAAAGCTAGCCGACTCGACCGGGACCCAAAACGAGCTCGTCGCGCTCGATCAACTCGTGACTTCTCACAGCGACGTATTTCAGCTCTCCGACCAGGACCGGCCAGGCTCCTGGTGTTGGTTTCAGGACCAACGGGCCGTGGTGGACGTCAACGGCGTTGACGGGCCGACCCTGCTGACCGGCGTGGTCACTTACGCGCCCGAGGGCGACGATAAGCGGGGGGACATTGACCTCTACTGGGCGAGCCTGAACTCAGAAATAAAGGGTGACCCGATCAAAGAAAGGGGGCGATTCGAATTAGATGATCAGTTGCAAATGGACGATCACGCATCTCCTTCATTTCTCATTTTGCCCGGTGGCGGGTACCTGGTTAATTGGTCGAAGCATGGGAACGACAAATACCTACGGACCAGATTATCCACCTCACCGGGTGATCCAACCTCCTGGGAAGAGACCATCCGTACGGAACCGACCGGCACGGGTATCACCTACACGAATCCTTATTACCTCACGTCGCTAAAGGACGGTCGGCCCGGTATTTTTAATGGCGTGCGCTCCCGCGGTTTCGACTCTAACTGGATCTTCTCCGAGGATTTGGGCCGTACCTGGACCTACGGCGGACAAACGGTAGACGCCAAAGACGCCTGGCCGGACGATCGGGAAGGCGGGCGGGCCTACGTCAAGTACGCGGGCGACGGTAAATCAAAAATTCACCTGTTCTCCACCGACGACCACCCGCGGGTTAATTTCAACCCCAGCCACACGGCACCCGGCACCGGCCTAAATTCTCTCTACCACGCTTACTTAGAAAACGGGCAGCTTTTCCGCAGCGACGGCACCGTTATCGACGAAGATATTTACGACGATAACGCCGTGCCACCCACCGACATGACCGTCCTGCTTCAGGACGGAACCGTCGTGATGGGTGACTCCATGCGCCGGGGCTGGATCACCGACATCAAGGTCGACCCCGCCGGTAATCCGTTCGGCATCATCCAGTTTCGGGCCAACGACGATGCGGACGACCACCGCTACTTCTACGCCCGGCACGACGGCCGGGAATGGCACGTCAACTTCCTCGCGTACGCCGGTGATTACATTGGTGACCCAAACGAAAACGATTATACTGGTCTGGCCTCCGTCGACGCGGCTAACCCCAATACCGTTTTCGTGTCCACCAGCAGCCACCCGGTAACCGGGGAGCACCTCATCAGCACCGCCGACGGAAAGCGGCACCAGGAAATCTACGTAGGCCGGACCACCGACCTGGGTAAGACCTGGCGGTGGGCCGCCGTCACGGAAAACTCCGTGGACGACAACATTAGACCGGTCGTTCCGGCCTGGCGGGAAGGCACTAGCCTGGTCTTGTGGATGCGCGGTGATTTCCCTACGTACAGAAGGTACAGCACCGACGTAATCGGGCAAGTTTTTGCGTACTGAGCGGCCGACAACCGCGAGCAAATCATCGCTGGGCGGCTCGGTGGTTATTTACTGACGTCTTCGGTGAGGTAAAATACGGACCGCACCGGAGCTAGCGTTAGCTGGAATCGGGTGTAGACCGCCCCTTCTCTATTTACAAATTCGGACTTTACCGGCCCGGAAACCTTTCCGGTGTGCGGGTCCCACTGACGGAGTACGTGCGCTCCCTTTACCGACACTTCCGACGTAACTCGTTCGTCACTGGAGTTGGAAAAGTAGTAGACATCACGACCATCCTTGACCTTGTGGATGTAAGAGAACTTACCAATTTTCGGGACCGGCCGGGGTGGGGTAGTCACGATTACGTCGGGTGTGGGTGCAAGCCGGTTTAACGCTTTGGCTAGTATGTCCTGGTCAGGGTTCGGTAGAAATAAAGCATGTCCACCCGCATCATTCTTATTGTCGCCCATCGGTACGTTCGCGGAGCCAGGGACGACACCGAATATTTCCCGTACGAGGTTGACCACCGTAGTGTCCTTGCCTTTTTCGGAAGATTTCCAGGGCAACTGAGTGGTAGCAATCACGGTACCACCCTGCACGTAAAAGTCCCTGAGTTTACCAAGCGTAGCGGCGGAAATCACTTTGCCTCCGGTCAGCATCATGACGTCGTAGCTTTGAAAATTCTCTTCGTTCTTCAGGTGCACTTTTCCGTCGGATAGAACATACTTGTCCTCCAGAAAATACTCAGGGTGGACGAACGTGAAGTCGCGGTGCAGCGCGTTGGTTAGCCAGCCGCTGATGGTCTGGTAATCGGTTTCGGGGGCCACGAAGAAACCCTGGCGGGGGTTGTCCTCGTCCTCAAAGCGGTACCAACCCGCCAGGCTTTCGAAAGGGTACAGCACACCGATGTTCGCCACGCGGCGACCTCCCTGGAGGAGTTGGCAACCGCGGCCGACGAACTCGGAGTAAGCCGGCAGCGCGGCGGCGATCTTTTCGTTGTACGGAGAGACCAGGGGTGAAATGTAGATCTCGTTCGGGTTGTAATTGTACCAAAGCCCGTGTGGAACCACGCGGTTAACGCCCCGTACGAACAAGTCCATCATCTCGCGGTAGAGCATTAACGAATCAAAGCTATCGCCCGGGAAAGCTCCGTAGATTTCCGTGGCCACCACGGGGCGGTCGTAGAAATCCGCTGCGGAGCTAATGAGTTTGTGGCCATCCTGACCAAATTGATAGCGAATGATGGCATCCGTTAGCGGGATGGCCGTGTGGCGGAAGAACTTAAAAATGTCGCCGTTCATGTCGATCGGCGTCGGGTCGTAGTTGCCCGGTGGGTGGCCGGTGTCTTCGATGCCGTGCGCTTTGGCCCACTCGCCAACTAGTTTTGGGAATCCTTCGGCGAGTAATTCGGCCCGTGTCAGGAAGAAGGCGTGGCGGGCGGATTCCGTTTCCGGGCCAATGTCGTACCAGAGGGCGGGGTAGAGGTTGTGCGGCTCGTAGCCGTTCAGGCGCGTAAAGGCATCGTCGAAGCTCGGCGTCCAGGTGCGTGGGTGGCGCCAGAAACCTACGTCATCGAAAAAGGATACTTTGATGGTGTTGCCAAAGTACTCCGGGAAGCGGGCGTAGTAGCGCTCGTACGTTTCGTTGATGAAGTGACGAACGGCGACCGTATCCATAAAGTCCATCACGAGGTATTTCTTGTGGAAACTGTCTCTGCGCATCACGAAATACATCAGTTTCCAGGCTCCCGCGGGGGGCATCCACGCCAACCGCCCGGCGTTCATTTGGGGGCGGAGGTCGATTATCTCTTTGGTGACGGAGTCCATGGCAACGACGGACAGTAGCTTACCCTCCGGCGGCGCTTCGTTGACCTTGGTTCCGGTTTGCAGCGCGCGCTCGACGAGGTCCAGCCTTTTGATGGTGTGTTCGGGATATTTGCTTTCCATCTTGCCGCCGGCCATGCCGCTGGGGAAGTCGATGTCATCGTAGAGGATGACTTCCATGTCCAGTTCCCGGGCGGTCGTGAGTACGTGCTGAAATTGTTCGAAGTAGTCTTCGGACAGGAACTCGGGTAGCGTACCGAATTTTGGGTCACCGTTCGTTTTTACCCCGTCGTTAAGGGGGAGTACGCTGATGCCCGAGAAGCCAGCGAGCTCCTTGGCGTCGCGCATTTGCTTTTCGATGCCTTCGTGCGTGAGCTCTCCGTTGATGTGCCAAAAGGGCATCGGTTTGAACGCCCCGTCCGGGTTTGCAAAGCTCCGCTCGGAAATGCCATTAATTGCAATCGATTGCTCCCCGCAGTTTGTAAGCAACGTACTGAAGCCTATTAAAATTAAATAGCTGACAATAAGGGAGTAATTGTGTCTGGTCGAGTGTGGTGACATACGGGCGTGGCGTTTGCGTTGGTGTAGATTGAATATTGAATGTACAACCAAAACTCCCGTATCACGGAGCGATCAGTGTTTACCCAACCATCGGCGCCAGAAACTCGTCGCGGTAGTACGTACCGCTCGTTATTGGTTGTGCAGTACTGTACCGTCGGGTTCGATCATCAGCACTGCTCAGGCACTATTATACTATGTTTGCCGGTCCTGCGGGGACCTCCAGACCGCTGCACGCAGGTCAAAGTCAGGGTCAACGACCACACTACTGGACATTTTCAAATCGGACGCTTGGAGGACTCGAAACCCTTCGCTACGCTTTAGTTTCGAGACGCTCCAAGGTTCTAAAATTCTACTTGAGGACCTTGGAGCGTCCTCTGCCGTGAAGCCGAAGGCGTAATTATTGAGGTCCTCCAAGCGTCCGGGGAAAATGTCCAGTAGTATGGTCAACGATAATATATTTGTGGGTATTAATAGTATTACAATCGATTGTTAAAATTTATAATTAGATGCGGTGCCATTAATCCTTGCGCCGTAAGGAATACACATGGTCTAATTGAGTCCAATCTCGGTTCAGAAAGAGACCCGGATACCACAGGATGCACATCTATCTGGGAAAAGACAAATTTGTGCAAGTCACCCTGAGTGTTAACCTTACCCGTTTTGCTTCGTATTAGTATTTGATTGGTAGATTTGCTACTGAGGCAAAGTGCGAATATTTATCCATCCGTTGGAGTTGGCGGGTACGTTAAGGTTGGTGGGCGGTACCATTAGTTCACCAGGCTGTTTTGTCATCACCAACTTTGTTATCTTGAGGCAACGCTAGCCCCACCCGATGGGTACCTACGTGGGGTAGGTAATTTCTACACTTTATTCTGATTCCTATGCTGAAAAATATATTTTGCCTCCTGCTGCCACTGTTGTTTGTCGTGAGTTGTGGGAGCGCCCCCCAAACCAGCGAGACCGAGGTGCCCTGGAAGAACCTGACCGTCGGTAATGATTTGGCTGGCTGGACTTCCCTCGGTGGCGATGCTACCTATAAAATGGAGGACGGCGTAGTGACCGGTACTACGGTATCCAATACGCCCAACACCTTCCTCACTACCGATGAGATGTACGGAGATTTCATTCTGGAGCTCGACTTCCAGGTTGACCCCAGTATGAACTCCGGTGTTCAATTCCGCAGCAATAGCTTGCCAACGTACCAGAACGGCCGCGTTCATGGCTATCAAATGGAAATCGACCCGTCCAAACGCGCCTGGAGTGGCGGAATATTTGACGAAGGACGCCGTAAGTGGTTAGTCAACCTAAAGGATAATCCCGCGGGGCAGGCAGCCTTCAAGCAAAACGAGTGGAATACCTACCGCCTGGAAGCCATTGGCGACAGCATACGGATTTGGCTCAACGGCGTGCCCACAGCGCACCTGGTGGACGACATGACGGCTGAGGGGTTCATTGGCCTGCAGGTGCACAGTATCCACGGCGACAAGGAGCCCGGCACGGAAATCAAGTGGCGTAACGTAAAAATTCTCACCGAGAACCTCGCCCGGTACCAGCGCGTCATCGACCTACCAGCGGTCACCACCCTCAACCAGCTTACGCAGGACGAAGAGAAGAACGAATTCAGCCTGCTGTTCGACGGTCAATCCACCGACCAGTGGCGGGGTGCGAAGTTGACCGACTTCCCGGCGGGCGGGTGGTCCGTATCCGATAAAGGTGTACTATCCATTGCCGCTTCCGGTGGTGCCGAATCCGCCGCCGCGGGTGACATTGTCACCAAGAAGAAGTATGGCAACTTTGAGTTACTGGTTGATTTTCGCTTGAGCGAAGGCGCTAACAGTGGCATCAAGTATTACGTAGATACCGAAATGAACCAGGGCGCCGGTTCTTCAATCGGTCTGGAATACCAGATTCTCGACGACGCCGTTCATCCGGATGCCAAACTCGGCAACCATGAAGGTAGCCGGACACTGGCGTCGGTTTACGATCTCATTCAGGCGGACCCCAACAAGCCCGCTAACCCGATCGGCGAGTGGAACCAGGCCCGGATCGTTTCCAACGAAGGAAAAGTCCAGCACTTCCTCAACGGCACCGAAGTGCTTTCCTACGACCGCTTCAGTCCGGAATTCGAGCAACTCGTAAAGGAGAGCAAGTACGTTGACTGGGACGGTTTCGGCCAACTAAAGGAAGGACACATCCTGCTTCAAGATCACGGCGATCTGGTTGATTACCGTAATCTGAAAATCAGAGCGCTCTAGAACAATAGATACTTTTGTAGGTAAACTATCCAAAGAATCACGAAGAATATAATATGAACAATCGCAGAAATTTTCTCCGCCGTTCCGCCATAGTTGGTGCCGGCGTGATGGCCCTTCCGAAGTTAGCTTATTCCAACATCCTCGGAGCCAATGAGCGCATTAACGTCGCAATAATCGGTGTGCGAAGCCGGGCAAAAGCACTCACGAAAGCCGTTGGTGCCTACCCCAACGCAACCGTTTTATTTACGTGTGACGTGGACGACAAGATCATTGAAAAGAATAACGTCTACTGCCAGGAAACACTGGGCTACGTACCCAAAGTAGAAAAAGACTTCCGTAAAATTCTCGACAACCCAGAGATCGACGCGGTCTTCATCGCTACGCCGGAACACTGGCACGCACCGATGGCCATCAGTGCCCTCAAGGCCGGCAAGCACGTCTACGTAGAAAAGCCCTGTAGCCACAACCCGTGGGAAAACGAGATGCTCGTCAAGGCCCAACAGATGTACGGTAAAAAAGTGCAGATGGGTAATCAGCAGCGCTCAGCCTCTACGTCCGCCATGGCGGTCAAGGACATTTCCGAAGGCATCATCGGCGACGTTTACAAAGGTGAGGCTTACTACGGCAACAACCGCGGCTCGATCGGCACCGGAAAAGTCATGCCGGCCCCCGATCACCTCGACTGGGAACTGTGGCAAGGACCCGCACCGCGCCAGGCCTACCAAGACAACGTCCATCCTTACAACTGGCACTGGTTCAAGAAGTGGGGCACCGGAGAAATCCACAACAACGGCACGCACGAAATTGACGTTTGCCGCTGGGCCATGGGCCTCGATCTACCGAAAACAGTTACTTCCTTCGGTGGGAAGTTCACCTACGATGACGACTGGCAATTTGCCGACAACCAGCAAGTTACTTACGGGTACGACGATGACAAGTTCATCACCTGGACCGGCCACAGCCGTGGCATGGTGAAGCCAAACCGCCCCGGCCGCGGCGCGACGATCTACGGTAGCAAAGGCGCGATCACGCTCAGCCGTAACAACTACGAGCTCTTCGATCTGGGGGGTAACCTCATCAAAGAAGAGAAAGAAAAGGAGCAGAGTGCCACGACCAACACGGTAGGTGCCGGCGGTCTCGACGTAACCCACGTCGGTAACTTCCTCGACTCGATCAGAATGGACGTTGCGCAGAATTCCCCAATCTCGGACGCCAGCGTGACTACGATGATGTGCCACCTCGGCAACATCGCCCAGGAGGTCGGCCGGACCCTACGTATCGACCAGAATACCGGTCACGTATTCGACGACGACGAGGCGATGAGCCACTGGAAGCGGGAGTACGAGTACGGTTGGGAACCGAAGCTTTCGTAGCCACGGTTTTCTGCTCCCTTCACATTGACCCTGCACCCGCGACACGATAGTTAGTCCCGCACTTAGTCGGGACGACCGCGACAAAAATTCTTAAAGTCCTTACATGCACAAATATTTTCACGTCACCGTTTCCGCTTGTTTACTAGTTGCCTCTTGCTTTCTTGTTTCATGCGCGGACGCGGGTGCGGAGGAGGTGGGTGCAGCAAACGAACGACCGAACATCATTTTCATCCTCACGGACGATCAACGCTGGGATGCTCTCGGGTACGCCGGCAACGAGCTGATCAGTACGCCGGAGATGGACCGCCTGGCCCGCGAAGGTGCCTACTTCAGCCACGCCATGGTGACGACGCCGATTTGCGCCGCGAGCCGGGCCAGTATCCTCAGCAGCCGTTACGAACGCACGCACCGGTTCGATTTTCAGGCCAAAGCAATGCGCGAAGAATACATGGCGGACTCCTACCCGATTTTGCTGCGCGACGCGGGCTACCGGACTGGATTCTACGGAAAATTCGGCGTGAAGTACGCCGCGCAGGGTGACCTTTTCGAGGAGTCGGACATGTACGATCGCCTCGATAAATACCCCGACAAACGTGGCTACTACTACAAGCAACTCGACGGCGACAGCGTACACCTAACTCGGTACACCGGCGAAATGGCGCAGCGGTTCATCCGGGACAATAAGGGTGACCGACCCTTTAGTCTTTCGCTGTGTTTTAGCGCGCCCCACGCCCACGACCCCGCCCCCGAGCAATATTTCTGGGAACCCGAAGGAGACAAGCTACTGGCCGACACGCAAATCCCCCCGCCCGCGCTGGGGGACGACCGTTACTTCGACGCCCAACCCCCCGCCGTCCGCAACGGCTTTAACCGCCTGCGGTGGGGCTGGCGCTACGACACGCCGGAGAAATACCAACACAGCGTCAAAGGTTACTACCGGATGATCTCCGGCATCGACCGGGAAATTGCGGGTATTCGCGCCGAGCTGGAGGCAAAGGGCTTAGCCGATAATACCATCATCATCCTGATGGGCGACAACGGCCAGTTCCTGGGCGAACGCCAACTTGCGGGCAAGTGGTTACTTTACGATAACTCCGTGCGCGTGCCCCTCATCGTGTTCGACCCCCGCCGGGGCAAACACCTCGATCTGGACGCCATGGCCCTCAACATCGACGTGCCGGCCACGATGCTGGACTTGGCCGGGGTCGACCGCCCCGCCGGTTGGCAGGGGCAAAGCTTGCTTCCCCTGATGGACGGCGCCGATGACCTGGTCGACCGCGATACGGTGTTGCTGGAACACCTGTGGGACTTCGCCAACATCCCCCCCAGCGAAGGTGTCCGGACCAAGAAATGGAAGTACTTCCGCTACGTGAACGAGCCGGCCTACGAGGAACTGTATAACCTCGAAGAGGACCGGGCCGAAACGATCAACCTGGTCGATAACCCGGACTTCACCGCTACGCTCGACCGCCTACGGGCCAAAACGAACGCACTAACCCTGGAGCTCAGTGACGATCACTCCGCCGCGCCGACGGCACTGGCGGGGAAGTCGGGCCGGGGTAGAGCAGATTTCACCTGGGAGCTGCCGCAGAGCGTTGGTGGCCAGACGGCCTACCAGATAATCCTGGCCTCCTCACCGGAGAAGCTCGCCCTGAACGACGGCGACCTCTGGAATAGCGGTGAAGTAGTCGCGACCGAAAACAGCGCATCCGAGCCCGTTGCCGGCTACGCAGCCGGGCAGCAAGCTTACTGGAAAATTAGGGTGTGGGACGAAGAGCATCGTCTAGGTCGCTACTCCGAGCCGCAAACCATCAGCCAGTAATGCAGCCTTCAGCGATTATTTCCCGTGTCCTCCTTCTGCTGCTCGTAATGGCGGTACGGCCACTGACGGGGCAGGCCGCAAATGATCAATTTGACGAAAGCTACTTAACCGAGCACCTCAGTGAAGCCCACCCCCGGTTGATTCTCACGCCGGCATTAGAAGCAGAACTGACCGCTAAAATTCAGACGGATACGCTGACCAAAGCCTATTACGATCAATTACGTACCGAAGCCTACCGCTTACTCGATACGCCACTGATTAAATACGAACTGGAAGGATTTCGGCTGCTCTTCGTCGCGCGGGAGATGGGGCGGAGGATGAGTATCCTGAGCATGGTGTACCGCCAGGAACGAGACCCGGTCATTCTCGCACGAATTAACGAGGAACTATTGGCTGCCTGCGCCTTTCCCGATTGGAACCCCCAGCATTTTTTGGACATCGCCGAGCTATCCGTCGGCGTAGCGACGGCGGTCGATTGGGTGGGGGAGGACCTTCCGGCCGCAACGGTGACCGCAGCAAAAAATGCGCTGATCAACAAGGCACTTTTACCGAGTTTCGATCTGTCCAACGAGCGGATGGGTTGGATTGAGGGTACGAACAATTGGAACACGGTTTGTCACGGCGGACTGGTGTTGGCGGCACTAGCCGTCGCCGACGATGAGCCCGCACTGGCGACCAAAACCATTCGCCGCGCGCTGGATAAAATGCCGAACTCGCTGGCGGAATACGGCCCGGACGGAAATTATCCGGAAGGACCCAGCTACTGGGAGTACGGCACGGTATTCGGCGTTCTGGCGATGAATGCCCTGACCACCGCATTGGGGTCGGATTTCGGACTCTCCGCCACTACCGGTTTTTTGGAAAGCGCGGGCTTTCGCCTAATCGCCACGGCTCCATCCGGGCTCTACTTCAACTACTCCGATTCCGGTAGCAAAGAGGGTAGTAGTGGTGCCATTCTGTTGACCTGGTTCGCGGGAAAAACGGGTGATGCGCAGTATTTGAAGCCAAACTATCTCGTAATGCCGAAGGTGGCTCAAACGCGGTACGGTGGTCAGGGACTAGTCTGGCTTAGCCAATTCCAGGAAACAAAGCGAGGTAAACAGCCAAGGATTTGGCGCGGACGCGGGAGCACGCCGGTTGTGGTAATGCAAGCGGAACACACCGACCCCCGACAACTCTACTTCGCGGCGAAGGGAGGCCGAACCCAGACCAGCCATGGCAATATGGACATCGGTACGTTCGTCTTTGAACTCGACGGAGTCCGCTGGGTGACCGACCCCGGTAATCAACGCTACTACCTACTAAATAAGATCGGTTTTCAACTTGGCCGGTACTGCCAGGAGTGCGAACGCTGGTCTTTGTTGACCAAGTCAAACTTAACCCACAGCACCCTCACGGTCAATAACGAGCGATTCGACGTAACGGGTTTTGCGCCCATCTCGGAGGTCACCACGGGTGATCGGCCGAGCGCTACCATCGACCTGAGTGCTTTAAACCCAGGATTACTTTCTACGGCCCGGCGCCAATTTACCAAGGAGAGCGATCACGGTATGCTCCTTACGGACGAGTTCGTCGCGACGGATTCCGCACGATTCGTAACCTGGGCCATCATAACGACGGCCGACGTCATTCCCCGGGCGGGTGGGGCTGAATTACGTCAGGATGGAAAGGTGCTCGAACTCACCATCGTGGAGCCCGCCGGCTACAACGTATCCATCAGCCAACTCGACCCGCCACCACTGGCGATTGACAAAACTATTCCGGGACTGAAACGGGTGGAAATCCGCGTTCCCGCCCACACACTTACCGACGGCCGGGGGCGTATTTCCGTACGCCTGGCCGGCCCCCCAACTAAAATATAATGATGCACCCACTACTACTTACCGTCTTCCGCCGGCGTTTCGCCCTCCTGATTGCCCTTCCACTTACCTGCCTGTTGGCGGGGTGTGACTCTGCGACTACTTCCTCCACCGGTGAGGGCGAGTTCGACGACCGGGTGAGTGAACTGATGAGCAAAATGAGCACGGCCGACAAAGTAGCCGAGCTAACCCAGGACGCCCCGGCTAACGATAGTCTCGGTATTCCCCTGATGCGGTACAGCGAATGCCTCCACGGTTTGTGGATCGAAGGCGCGACGGTCTATCCCCAGGCGATCGCCCTCGGTGGCACGTGGGAACCGGAACTGGTGCGGCAAATGACGGACATCATCGCGCGGGAGGCCCGGGCGGTCAACATTAGCCACTGCTACTCGCCGAATCTGGACGTCACTAACGGCGACGCGCGGTACGGACGGGTGGAAGAATCCTACGGGGAAGACCCTTACTTGGTTACCCGGATGGGCGTTGCGTTCATCCAGGGTCTGCAGGGCATGGGCGATGAGTACCTGGATGAGAACCACGTGCTCGCCACGGCCAAGCACTTTGTCGGTTACCCCGAGAACCGCCGGGGCATCAACGCTGGCTTCGTGGACATCTCCGAGCGTCGCTTAAAGGAGATCTATCTACCCCCCTTCGAGGCCGCCGTCAAGGAGGCCCGCGTCGGCTGCATCATGCCCGGCCACCAGGACATGAACGGTATTCCGCTGCACATGGACGGTAAGCGCCTGACCGGTCTGCTCCGGGACGAGTGGGGTTTCGACGGTTTCATCGTATCCGACAACAACGACGTATCGCGCCTCGAACTCATGCACTTCATCGCCAAAAACCGGACGGAGGCGGCCGTCATGGGCCTCAAGGCCGGCGTCGACATGGATTTGGTCATCGGTAAAAGTCCCAAGTTCTCCGCCTACATCGACAACGTACTGCGCGATACCCTGGAAGCCGACCCGTCCCTGATGAAGTACGTTGACCAGAGCGTGCGCCGTATCCTGACGATGAAGTACAAACTCGGCTTATTCGACGATGACCGGGTGTACGCCGATACACTGGTCAGTACGCAGGAAGCACAGGATTTCGCCCTCCACCTGGCGCACAAGGCGGTGACGCTGCTGAAGAACGACGATCAACTATTACCCCTCGACGTCACTAAGTTGAAGTCAATTGCGGTCATCGGCCCCAACGCCGCCGAAGTACGGCTGCCGAACGGTAGGTACACGCAGATGGGTGGCTACTCCGGCATCCCGCCGTACTTCACGTCCGTGATCGAGGGCATCGAAGCGAAAGTTGGCGATAAAATACAAGTGAATTACGCGGAGGGTGCCGCCCTTAAAAGTGAGTCAACCGCTGGTTTCGCGGAAGCCGTCGCCGCCGCCCGGCGTTCCGACGTGGTTATTCTGGCCATCGGTGGCTCCACGGAAACCTGCGGTGAAGGCACGGACCGGGAGACTCTGGACCTGTTCGGCGTGCAGGAAGAACTGGTGAAAGCCATCGAGGCGACCGGCAAACCCATCGTTGCCGTTCTGCTCAACGGCCGGCCCTTAGCAATCAATTACCTCGCCGAGAACATCCCCGCCATCATCGAAGGCTGGTACCTGGGGATGCGAACGGGTGAAGCGTTGGCGGACGTGATCTTCGGCGACTACAATCCCGGGGGCAAACTGACGGTTTCCTTTCCGCGCGGGGTCGGCCAGATTCCGGTCACCTACCTGGAGCGGCCCGACTTCGTTGGCTCCGGGAGCGGTCAGTACCGATTTGCCGATAAAACGCCGTTGTACCCCTTCGGCTTTGGCCTGAGTTACACCACGTTCGCGTACGGCGAGCCCACCCTGCTGGCACCCGCGATCGCGCTAGCTGATTCTACTACGGTTTCCGTGACTGTGACGAATACGGGCGACCGGGCGGGTGAAGAGGTCGTGCAGTTGTACGTCCGGGACGATTACGCGTCGGTCGGTCGCTACAATAAATTACTCAAGGGATTCGAACGCGTGGCCCTCGAGCCCGGTGAAACGAAAACCGTGACGTTTCCGCTCGGCTTTGAGCAACTCGCGCTGTACGACGCCGAATTGGAGAAAGTAGTGGAGGCGGGAACCTTTACGATTTCCGTCGGCGGCTCCTCCCGCGCCGAGGACTTAAAGACCGTTACGTTAACGACAAACGAACCGTCCGCGCGGTAACCGGGCGGATACCGGCGAATCGCCACTGGCGATTCAGATTATTACGCCGGCGAGCGGTCGAACTAATTTTTTCCAACGATAAGCGTACGTACGAAAGAAGGCACTAAGCAGCATCGATCGGTGATCGATCGACTGCACGGTGATGCTATCTGCCGATCGGGAATCAAGCTATTCGCTTCCGTTTTGGCACTAAAATTAGTGGCATAAAATGTTGCAATCCATTGCATTTAATTAATCGTCGGCAGTGACCCCACAATATTTTGCCGTACCACATTCGCAGCTTAGATTAGTGTCCTGAAATACAATATTTTGGCGGTGCCACCATTTGGCCCGTTTTATTTTAATCGCATTAATCTCAATTACATGCTCAACTTTACCCTGGCGAATGTTCGCCCCTTTTTATTTACCGGTTTATTTTGCCTGGCCGGGGCGAGTGTCCTGACCGCTCAGGAGCAGACGCCTTTCCTCGAAACCGGACCCCACGCCATCCCCGGCACCATTGAATTCGAAGATTTTGATAACGGCGGTCAGGGCATTTCCTGGAACGAGATCAACCCCGCGGACAAAGCCCCCAATCAGGGTGGCAGCACCTACCGTGGCGACGCTGACGTCGACATCGAAGACCGCCCGGAAGCGGACGGAATGCCCGCACGCAGAATTGTGGGTTACGTCGGGAACGGCGAATGGTTGGAATACACCGTCGACGTTGCCGAAGCCGGCGAATACTCCATTGAAGCGGTCGTTGGCGTTGGTCGCGCCGGTGCCGAGCTCGGACTGAGCATACCCGGGGAGGACAGCACGCGCGTCCTTGTGGAAAATCAGTACTTTTTCGCGACTGAGGGCTTCAACGATTACAAGACCGTCGCGTTCGACGACCCCGCAACGATCATGCTCAAGGCTGGCGTACAGGTACTCCGCGTCAACATTGTCAACTTTGGCTTTAACCTGGACAACATCACGTTCACCAAGGTAGGCGGTGGCAGCACTTCGGTTTTCTCCGCACCGAAGGTTGCGCAATTAAGCATCTCCCCCAACCCCAGTTCCAACGGTCGTTTTCTGCTGGACGAGGTAGCGGACTGGAAGGTGTACTCACTCGTCGGCCAGATGGTCGCCGCCGGTCAGGGTCGTGAGATCGACTTGTCACTTCTCGACCGCGGTACGTACGTCGTGCGCACCGCCACCGCCATGCGGAAGGTTATTTTCCAGTAGGGTATTAGGGCGCGGCCGCGGGTACCGGGGAAACTTGTTCAGCAGGATTTTCTCGGCACCTGCGACCGCGCCCTCTTTTTATGCTTTAACAACATCATGCCATGCAAATTCGCCACGCGGCCCTTTTCAGTTTTCTACTTTTTAGTCTTTTTACAACCGCCTTATTTGCTCAACCCAGCGTTGCGAACCTGCGCTGCGAGTACCACACCGATCCGGTCGGCATCGACGTGGATGCCCCGCGCCTGAGCTGGTGGATGGTCGACGCGGCAACCGATGCCCACCAAACCGCTTACGAGATTCGGGTAGCCAAATCTACCCCTAACCTCAGCAAAACCAAAAAAAATACCTGGTCCACCGGAAAGGTGACCAGCGATAAATCCACCAACGTGGCCTACGCCGGCCCCGCGCTCGCTTCCGGCGAACGCGCCTACTGGCAGGTCAGAATTTGGAACCAGGACGACACGCCCAGTGAATGGAGTGCCCCCGCGTTCTGGGAAATGGGCCTGACCGAAACCAGCGACTGGCCCGCCGCCTGGATCACGCTCGCCAACGAGCCTACCTCCCCGACGTCGCTACCTTCCCACTACTACCGGAAGGAATTTAGCGCAAAAAAGAAAATCCGCTCGGCACGTTTGTACGCCACGAGCCACGGTATCTACGAGTGCTATCTCAACGGTAAGAAGGTCGGCGACCAACTTTTTACCCCCGGGTTCACCAGTTACCACAAGCGCCTCCAGTACCAGACTTACGACGTGACCGCCATGCTCGGCACTCAGAACACGATTGCGGCAAACGTCGCCGATGGCTGGTACCGCGGCTACCTCGGCTGGGACGGTAAACGGGGCTACTACGGCGACAAACTCGCCCTGCTGGCGCAAATCGTGATCGAATACGAAAACGGCGACACCGAAGTGATCGGAACCGACGCCAGCTGGCGGGCCGGCACGGGCGCTTTCCGCCTTTCCGATATCTACAACGGTGAACGGTACGACGCCCGTAAGGAGCCGACCGGCTGGAAAATGAACGGTTTTGATGACGCCGCGTGGTCCAAAGTAGCCGTGGCCGACATCCCTAAGGATCAACTTGTCGCCTCCAATGGCCTGCCCGTGCGCGCGATCGAAGAGATCACGCCCATCGAAATCATCGTTACGCCGAAGGGCGAGCAAGTGTACGACCTCGGCCAAAACATCGTCGGCCGCGCCCGCATCGTGGTGAACGGCAACGCGGGTGATTCCGTCACGCTGAAGTTTGCCGAAGTGCTCGATAAGGAAGGCAACTTCTTCACCGAGAACCTGCGGGCCGCCGAGGCCACGGATGTCTACGTACTGAAGGGTGGGGGAGAAGAGGTTTTCGAGCCCCGGTTCACCTTTCACGGGTTTCGCTTCATCAAGGTGATGGGCTTCAAACCCACCGTGGACCAGTTGACCGGCATCGTCATCCACTCCGACATGGAGCCGACGGGCGACTTCTCCTGCTCCGACGAACTGATCAACCAATTGCAGAGCAACATCCAGTGGGGCCAGAAGGACAACTTCCTCGACATCCCCACCGACTGCCCGCAGCGCGACGAGCGCGTGGGTTGGACGGGCGACGCGCAGGTCTTCAGCATGACGGCCGCCTATAACTACGACGTGGCTTCCTTCTACACGAAATGGCTTAAAGACCTGGCGGTGGATCAGCTGGAAAACGGCATGGTCACGCACGTCGTTCCCGATATGTGGGACGAGAAGGGTGGGGCGACCGCCTGGGGGGATGCCGCGACGGTGATCCCCTGGTCGGTGTACCAGAGTTACGGCGACGAACGCATTTTGGCCGAACAGTACGCGAGTATGAAGGGCTGGGTGGAGTTCATGCGGATGAAGGCCGGGGAAGACTTTCTCTGGAACAACAACAAAGATTGGCACTGGGGCGACTGGCTCGCCTTCCACTCCGAAAAACCCGATTACGCCGGGTCGGTGACCGAAAAGGACCTGATCGCCACCGCTTACTACTATTACAGTACGAGTTTGGTCCGCCAGTCCGCGGCTATTCTGGGTAAAACCGCCGAAGCTGAGGAGTACGCGGAATTAATGGAACACATCAAGGCGGCGTTCCAACGCGAATACTTTACGCGCAGCGGTCGCCTGGTATCCCACACGCAAACGGCTTACGCGCTTGCGATCACGTTCGATCTCGTACCGGAAGAACTGCTGGATGAAGTGGGCGAATACTTTGCGGAGGACGTGAAAAAATTCGGCCACCTGACGACCGGTTTCGTCGGTACGCCCCTGCTGTGTAGCTCACTCTCGAAAATCGGCCGTGATGACCTGGCCTTTATGTTGCTGAACCGCAAGGAATATCCTTCCTGGTTATACCCCGTCACGCAGGGTGCCACTACGATCTGGGAGCGCTGGGATACGCAAAAGCCCGACGGCTCCATCATCGCGGGCATGAATAGTTTTAATCATTACGCTTACGGTGCGATCGGCGAGTGGTTGTACACCCACGTGGCCGGTCTGCGGACCGACCCGGAGCATCCCGGCTATAAACATTTCTTTTTGGATCCGCACCCTGGCGGTGGCCTGACCAACGCGAACGCTGAATTTGATTCCGTGTACGGCCCGATCAAGTCCGCGTGGACGATTGCCGACGGAGAAATGACGTACGAAGTAAGCATCCCCCCCAATACGACCGCTACGGTAGTGCTTCCGGGTGCCTCGCCGGAGGGCGTGACGGCAACGCCTAATCTTGCGAATACGGTAAATCCGGCGGCCACCGCGGACGGTACGGAAATGACGCTGGGGGCGGGTACGTACACGTTTACTTACGCGCTGCCAGCTAGTCGATAATGCCGTTACGAAATTGCACCGCGTTGTGCGAATGCTTTTGTCTGGCAATTTTATGGCATTACACGTAAGGATTGAATTATAAACCAAACGACACCGTTGCCGCTCCGGGCAGCACGAATTTTAACTCATCTTTTTTCACGGGCAGCCAGCTCTCTGTGGCTGCGCAAACTTCACGGTTTATAAAACACTTTACAATGCTTAATTTTAATCCGGCGAATATTCGCCAAACAGTACTAACTGGGCTTTTTTGCGCGGCTACTATTGGTACGATTACCGCCGGGACAACACCCACCGGCCCCGTTACCGACGACTGCGCCAGCAGCGAACTCATCGTTTCGGGAGGGCAGACGCCATTTGCGGGCGTAATCTCGCTACCCGGAACCATTGAAGCTGAGAACTTCGACGCCGACGGCCCAGATGATACCGTCGACGGTTACCAAGGGGCTTTTGATAAAACGGCGGGCAACGTTGCTGACCCGGGCAATACTTACCGCCCCGGGTCTGACGTAGACATTCAGGATAGGTTCCAACGCGTCTTCGTTACGGCACTTCAGGGTCAAGAATACCTTGAATTCACCGTAAACGCCACGGAAGGTGCCGGTAATTACAACTTTGAATTCGTGGCCAGCTCACTCCGCAACGCCAATCGTACCGTCCAGGTGCAGCGCGAAGTCTGTGACCCGGCAACGATGATGACCTCACTGGTTGACCTCGGTACGGTGACCTTAGTACTAACCACCGGCGGTGATGCCGTTTTTGCAAGCACAACGCTCGAAGACGTCGCGCTGATCGCGGGCGAGCAAGTCTTACGCCTCACGTTCGGCGCTTTTGGCGGCGCTTTGGATCAGGTGATCGTAACCAAGGGCACGGGTGGACCGGTAGACCCGACCGTACAGGGTCCCTTCAACGGCCCCAATACTTTCGTAGACGGTACGCTGGTACTGGAAGTGGAGAACTATGACACCGGAGGGCAGGACGTAGCCTACAACGATACCGGTGATACGCCAGCCGATAACAGCAACAACACTTACCGCCCCGGTGACGGTGTGGACGTCAGAAGTTTTGGTCCGGCAATCGTGATCAACGACAATACCTTCAATGAGTGGCAGGAATACACGATCGACGTTCCCGCCGCGGCGCAGTACGTGTTCGAGTTCCGGTACTTTACCGGGCGGGACGGAGTCATCCGGGTGGAAGCGGATTTTGACGCCGGTAATACGACCCCGGTTGAAGTTACCCTACCCGCGGGTGGCGTGCCGGCGGATTTCGTGATGGCCAGATCGCAACCCATCAGCCTCGGCGCTGGTGTACAGGTGCTCCGTTTCACCGTTGCCGGTGGCGGTTACAACCTGGATAAGGTCACCATTGCCGAGGTGAACCTCCCGGTGGACTGGATGTCCTTTACCGGCGCGGCTAATCAGAAGTCCGTCAACCTCGCCTGGACGACGGCGAATGAGGTAGAGAACGAAGGCTTTACCGTGCAACGTAGTCAGAACGGTGCGCAGTGGGAAGCTTTGGGGTTCGTCGGTGCCAACGAAACCAGTAGCTACCGTTTTGCGGATCAACGGCCCGTCTCAGGGACCAACCTGTACCGCTTGCAGCAGCGCGATTACGACGGTACGACGGACCTTTCTTCCGTCATTCAGGTCAGTTTCGCCGCGGATTTGGAAACCCGCCTTTACCCGAACCCAACCACGAACCGGATCGAGTTCGCCACCCAGCAGACCATCGCCAACGCTCGTTTGCTCGACGTGACCGGTCGTACGCTGCGCATCGTCCCCGGTAACGTCCGTGGGCTGGACGTGCAGGACCTCGCCTCCGGAACTTACTACCTGCAACTGCAGGGTGCGGATAGCGTAGAAACGCTGCGCTTCGTGAAGAAGTAAGTTAACGTGGATGCATTCGACCACGCAGGTGGTCTGGATTCAGGCGGCCGTCCGTAAATAGCTATGGACGGCCGCCTTTATTTAACGTAGGGAGTACACCGTCATTTAAAAACATATTCACCGGAATAAAGCACCCCGTGCAATCGGTCATTTATTTTGCACCCGCGGCCGCGCATCAATCGGATTATACCACACGAGGTAAACCGAGCCGGAGCGGTGAAAAACGGCATCCATCACGCCATCACCATTCACCTTCCAGTTATCTGGAAATGAGACCTTAATTAAATATTCGTGCAACGTAGTTTAATGATTAATAATTGCTTCTTTCTGCTCCTGGGGCTGTGCTGCTTGGGCAACACGGTACGCGCGCAGGGTACGTATCCATTCGTGGTGCCGAACACAATCACGGCGGAGCTGGACGTGCGGACGGGCGGGCAGGAAGCCTTTCGAAACCCGCTGCTCGGCTACAATATTTTTGGGTTTAATTCGGCACTCGAGAAGGAGTTTGTCAGAAGATTCGACCCCATTACCGTCAGGTTCCCCCACGGGCTTTTTGCCAACTGGTACGACTGGCGCACGGACGGGACGCGGGTCTTCGGTACGGAAACGTTCGACTACATCTTCAGGGACCGAGAGACGAGAACCGCCGAAATCGACGAATTAAGTTCGATTGAGACCTTCGACCGCATCAACCGGAAAGTTGGCATTGATGGGCTGGAACAACTGAACGATGAACGCCTCGTCCGCGAGGGCACCGGCTTCGACATAGTCTGGACGTTCAACATGAGTGCCGACGCCGAGGCCGGGGCAACCCTGAACGAAGCCCCGGAGACGCTGGGCTTTTACGACGACCTCATCTCCCGTGGCCTCGCCGTAACGGACGTAGAGCTGGGGAACGAGAATTTTTACCCCGGCCAGCGCAGCTCCTTTATCCCCAATGCAACGGATTACGTGGCCCGCGCAAAGGCCATGGCGCAGGCACTGAAGTCGCGGGACCCCGACGTGAAAGTCTCCATCCCCCTGCTCCGCAGAGGATCTTTCGTCGACCCCAACTGGAACGCAAAACTGACGCAGGACGGAACTTACTTCGACGCCGTGACCGTGCACACTTACATCGGCGCCGACCCCGATAACGCGGACAACAGCGACGATGCGTACAGTACGGCGCTCACCGCGCGGAAAAGCTTGGCGTCCTCGACCAATAACTTCGTGCGTCCTTTCACCACCAAGCCGGTCTGGTTGACGGAGTGGGGCGTACAGTCCGGAGGCCCCAACGCCGCCTCCGTGCTGGGCATGGCGGATTGCTATTTATTCATGGCGGAAAACCAGGACATCTACCAGCGCGCGAACTGGTTCAGCGTGAACGGTAAATTAAATTCATTCGTCGCCTTTACGGACAAAGCGAACGGCAGTAAGGACCAAATAAAGTACCCGCTGGAAAAGACGGCGTACGGCCTGGCCCACGAAATCCTCAATTCCGTACTCGCCAACAGCGTACTGCTGGAAGGAACGATGACCACCCTGGAACTGGAGAGCGGCGTTGACGCCGTTACGGCCAGAGCCGTGACGAAAGACGGGAGAACGGCCGTGTTGATCATTAATTTAACGGATAAATCCGTCCCCTTCACGCTGAAGATCGACGGCACGCCGTACACCGAACCGTTCGTCCACCGGGCCATGCAGTTCGCCACCGTAGGTGAGGAGCGGGAGTTGCCGTTCGGTCAAGACCCCCTGAGCGTAATCAAAGAAGGTATGGGTGACATTACGTTGCCGCCATTATCCATCAGCACGGTGTACTTAGGCGACGACGCGTACCTGGCCAAAACCAATTTCGTGCCGGACGGCGGTATCGTCGAGGCCGAAGACTACGACGAAGGCGGCCCCGACGTCGCTTACGGGGAGAAAGCGGACGGTAGAACCGGCAGCAACCTGACGTACCGGCCGACGGAACTTGTCGACCTGCAAAACTTCGGTTCGCGCATCGTGACGTTCGATAATAAATTTAACGAATACCAAGAATATACCCTGAACGTGACCAAAGCTGATAACTACGACATCATTTTTACCTACGCCTCTAACTCGGCCACCAGCTCCGGACAAATTCAAGTCTCCGTGGAACTTCCGGGTCAGGCAACCGCCGACTTGGGTGGGCGGGTTATGTTGCCGAGCACCCCCCGTGACGCAGCCGGCAACCCCGAGTTTGCCACGGTGACCAAGACCGGCGTTCAACTTCCCGTAGGCAACACCGTGCTGCGATTTACCACCAAGGGTGGCGGTTACGGACTCGACTTTTTCGAGGTCGTACCAACACCGATCTTTCAGGCCGGGTTTCTCGGTACGAATGAATTCACTAACGGCGTACTGGCCCTGGAGGCAGAAGACTACGACGCAGGCGGCCCGGAAGTGGCTTACTTCGACAAGAGTGACGCTACCGCCGACGGTGGTAATAATCCTTACCGCCCGGGTGACGGCGTGGACGTGCGCAATTTTGGTTCCGTTACCGTCATCGAGGGTAATGAATTTAACGAGTGGCAAGAATATACCATCGACGTGCCGACGGCGGGTGAGTACGTGTTTGAATTCAATTACTTTACCGGGCGAAACGGCACCGTCCGCATTCAACCGGACGTTGATAACAATGCCATGACCTTCGAAGTGCCACTACCCCGGGGGGGCAGCCCAACGGATTTTGTGACTAGCACGTCCGGAAACATTAGTTTGGTCGCCGGCGAACAAGTCCTCCGCTTCACCGTAGCGGGTGGGGGGTACAATCTCGATCGAGTAACGATTTCCGAGGCGGTCTTGCCCGTTGACTGGCTGACCTTCACCGGGGTAGCGGAGCAGAAGTTCGTGAACCTAGCTTGGCGAACCGCCGGGGAAGTAGCGAACGAGGGATTCACGGTGCAGCGTAGCGGTAACGGCGTGGACTGGGCGAATCTGGACTTTGTCGCGGCGTCCGCAACGGGCGAGTACGGTTTTCGGGACCAGCAACCGGCCGCGGGAATCAACTACTACCGGTTGGAACAACGCGACTTCGACGGCACGACGGACCTTTCCGTAATTGTCCAGGTCGATTTTGCGTCCACCTTCGCCGCGCGTCTGTTTCCGAACCCCACAACCGACGGAATTGAATTAGTAACCCAGCAAACCATCGTCAACGCCCGGTTGCTCGACGTGAATGGCCGCACGCTGCGCGTCATTAGCGGCGACGTGCGGCGGCTCGACGTGAGTGATCTTTCCGTCGGTACCTATTATTTGGAATTGACGGGTGCGGAGGGGGTACGGACGCTGCGTTTTCAAAAGAGTAATCAGTGATAATATGAAAAAATCGCGAACCAAACTTCATCTTACCCCAAAAGACAGCAAATAGTAGTTAACTGATCTTGCGCAAAAGATTTAACCACATAGCACACGGAGATCACAAAGGATGACTTTCCTTTGTGTTCTCCGTGCCCTTTGTGGTAAGAAAAGAATGAGCTGCGTAAGGTCAGTTAGTTAATAAAATAATCAATAAAAACTGCGCGCCGTACGAGACACCGCAGGATACAATTTACCCGAATTATTCTTATTTTCATTTAAACACAAATAAACCGATTATGACAAAATACCTATTACCCAGAAAACTGGGATTACTAATGCTCTGCGCGTGTTGCCTCACCGGCAGCGTGTTTGCGCAGGAAGATTACCCGTTCGACATCCCCGAGACGATCACGGCGGAGTTGGACGTGCAGACGGGCAGCGAAGAAACATTCCTCAATCCCCTGCTGGGTTACAACATCTTCGGCTTTGAATCCGACCGGGATAAGGAATTGATCCGAAAGTTCGATCCCATCACCGTCCGGTTCCCCCACGGCCTGTTTGCTAACTGGTACGACTGGCGTAGGGACGTAACTCGCCTGTTCGGTACGGAAACGTTCGAATACGTCGCGCGGGATGATCCTAATGACATCAGAACCGCCACGGTAGATGAAATAGACGCCATCAATACCTTCGACCGACTGAACCGGAAATTGGGCATCGACGGCCTCGAACAGCTGAACCGGGAACGGATCCTCGGTGTAGGAAAAGGCTTCGACATGGTCTGGACCTTCAACATGAGTTGGGACGCCGAAGCCGGCGCTTCCACCGACGAAGCACCCGAAACCCTCGCGTTCTACGACAACCTGATCGCCCGCGGTCTCGAAGTGAAAGACGTCGAAATGGGCAACGAGAATTTCTACCCCGGCCAACGTAGCTCCTTCATTCCTAACGCTCCGGATTACGTCGCCCGGGCTAAGGCGATGGGCGAAGCACTGAAGTCCAGAGACCCGGATATCAAAGTATCCATCCCGCTCCTGAGAAGAGGCTCCTTCTTCGCACCGAAGTGGAACGATAAGCTCACCGAAGAACTGGATTACTTCGACGCGGTCACCGTCCACACCTACATCGGTAAGGACCCCGATAATGCTGATAACAACGACGATGCTTACAGTACGGCGCTGACCGCCCGTAAAAGCCTGGCGAGTTCCACCAACGACTTCGTGCGCATCCACACGACCAAGCCCGTCTGGCTGACCGAGTGGGGCGTAAGCTCCGGCGGTGCCAACGCCGTTTCGGCACTGGGTATGGCCGACTGTATTATGTTCATGGCCGAGAACCAGGATATTTACCAACGCGCGAACTGGTTCAGCGTAAACGGTAAGCTCAACTCCTTCGTCGCCTTTACGGAGCGCGAAAACGGTAGCAAGGACCAGGTGAAATACCCACTGGAAAAGACGGCCTACGGCCTGACCCACGATATTCTCCAGTCCGTCCTCGCCAACAGCGTCCTGCTGGACGGTAACATGACTACCCTGGAACTAGAAAGTGGCGTCAACGCCGTAACGGCCCGCGCCGTAACTAAGGATGGCAAGACCACCGTCCTGGTACTGAACCTGACCGACAAGTCGGTTCCCTTCACGCTGAAGCTCGACGGCACCACCTACGATCAACCCTTCATCCACAAAGCGATGCAGTTTTCGAGCGTCGACGAAACGCGTGAACTTCCTATCGATCAGGACCCCCTGAGCGAAATTAAATCTGGCATGGGCGCCATTACGTTGCCGCCGTTGTCCATCAGTACGGTATTCCTGGGTAGCGACTCCGACGCGCAGGCGCCAACGGTAGCGTTGACCTCTCCCGCGGCCTTCTCTTCCTACAAACCAGGGGACGTGATCCCACTGATGGCCACCGCTAGTGACATTGACGGAGCGATTGTACAAGTGCAGTTCACGGTGGACAGCATCGACATTGACACCGCCATCACGACGGCTCCTTACGAAACAACCTTCACCCCGACGGAAGCCGGAACCTACCGGGTTTCCGCTACGGCAACGGACGACGAAGGCACGTCGACGGAAGCTTTCGTACTGATTTACGTGACCAATTTTGTTCAGGAACCTTTCACCGGTTCTCCCATTCGGCTGCCCGGCGTATTCGAGGCGGAAGACTTCGACAAGGGCGGGCAAGACCTCGCTTACAACGATAAAACCCCCGGAAACACGGGCGACTCGGACTATCGTGCGGAAGAAGACGTCGATATTAGTCTGTCCGACGAGCGGGTTGTCGTAACCGACAACACCTTCGGCGAGTGGACGGAATTTACCGTCGCGGTGGCCGATTCCAATAGCTACAATTTTGAATGGACGTACGCTACGAAACGCCCCAACGCGGGGCTAACCGTGGAGTTAATCGGGCAGGGCACAATCATCGAGCGCATCGACCTACCCAACACCGGTGAGTTCACGACTTACCTGACGGCTACCGCTGATTCGGTTGCCTTACCGGCGGGGGAGTACGTCTTGCGCTTCAGAACGATCGACGGTGGATACAACATAGATAAGATTACGGTAACCTCCAACGCCGAGCAGTCTCCGTACGCGGGCATTACCCAACTTCCCGGTAAGTTAGAGGCCGAGAACTACGACATCGGCGGTACGGACGTTTCGTTCGTGGACAACGACGCCGGTAACACCGGTGGCGTTTACCGCACGGACGACGTCGACATCGGCACGGGCGGTACCGGTTTCGTTACCGGTTTCAACGCACCGGGTGAGTGGCAGGAGCACACCGTGAACGTAACGTCGGCTGATTTTTACGCGCTGGACATGGCTTACGCTTCCGGACGCCCCGGTGGCGGTGGTATGATGAGCATCATCCTTCCGGACGCCGGTATGGACACGATCGTAAATGCTTACGAGTTTCCGGTAACGGAAGGTTGGGGCTCCTACGATACCATAACCTTGGATAGCGTCTTCCTGGAAGCCGGTGAGCAAGTGATCCGCTTATTCGTCGCTGGCCGTGGCTACAACCTGGACTTCATCGAGTTCCGGGGTTCCAACGTGGTATCGACCAGTAACTTCCAGAAGCTGGACCGCATCACCGTGTCACCGAACCCGAGTAGTGACGGTCGTTTCTTCCTCGAGAAGGAGGACAACTGGACGATTTATTCACTGACCGGTCGCACGGTCGCGCAAGGAAAAGGTCGGGAGATCGACCTGTCTAATTTCGCGCGCGCTACGTACCTGTTGCGGACGACTACCGGTATCGGTAAAATTATCTTTCAGTAGGGCGCGGCCGCGGGTGCAAGGGATTTACGGTAAATACCAATCTAAATCTCACGACCACCGGCAAAACGTCTTTACCGAGTAGATCAGGAAGTTGCCAACCTGATTAAACTAATTATACGGCAGATCGGCCGTCCGCACATCACCGCGGGCGGCCGATTTTTTGGGTAAGGCGGGTGCGCTCGCCAACGCAGGCTGTTTATCTTGGCTTTGCCGCCTAATCCATTTATTCAAGTTCAAAATATCTTCCCCTTGGTAGTCCGCTCCGTGTTCACCCTGCTCTTCCCCCTTTTACTCTGCACCTGCGGCCGCGCCCCGGCCCCCGTTGCGGCGCCCCCCGCGGAAGTGTTCAAACCCGGGAACCCGCTGATCAAAGACATCGGCATGTCGGACCCGCACGCCCGGGTATTCGGCGACACGGTGTACCTCTACACCGGCCACGATACCTCGCCGGACGACGACCTGTGGGACATGCGGGAATGGCGCGTGTTTACCACTACGGACTTGGTCAACTGGACGCAGCGGGGCAGCATCTCCCCCCAGGATAATTACATGGACGACGACAGCTCCGACGCCTGGGCCGCCGATGCCGCGACGCGGAACGGAAAATATTACTTTTATTTCTCCGACCAGAAACGCAGCGTCGGCGTGATGACGTCCGATTCCCCGACCGGTCCATTTAAAGATCCGCTCGGTAAACCACTCGTTTCGCCGCGCCATGACCCCACTGCTTTTATTGATGATGATGAGAACGAAACACCTTATTTAGTTTATGGTGATAAGGAAGAGTCGTACCACGTCGGTAGGTTAAATGAGGACATGATCTCTCTGGCCGAGCAACCCCGGCCCATTACGATTACGGGGGAAGCGTGGGCGAATGCCCCCAAATGGATGGATAAGAGCTATTTATTTAAATACGATAGCACTTACTACCTGAGTTGGGGTCGGGATTACGCTACCTCCGACAATGTCTACGGCCCGTACGTCGGCCGCGGGGCGGTGGGGCAAGGCCACCACCTGGACCAGTTCGCCCACGGTAGCTTCTTCTGGTGGAAAGGGCAGTTTTACCACGTGTGGTGCTACTACCTCGTTAACGGAAAAAAATACCGCGAGACGATCATGACCTACGCCCACTTCACCGACGACGGCCGGTTGGTAACCGATACCGATTTTCTCGATCAGCATTTCGCGAACGGGGTAGGGCAGTACGACGCTAATTGGGACCGGATCGAGGCGGAATGGTACTACGAAATAGCCGACGGCGCCGGTGCCAAGAAACGGGACGCGCCGGACGGTGGCTTCCAGGTCGGCGATGCCCGCGCGGGTGACTGGCTGCGCTACGCCAACGTTACCTTCGGTCCGGATGCCACCGAGTTTACCGCCAAACTTATTGATGCCGACCGGGGGATGGGGATTGAGGTGCGGATTGGTGCGCCGGATGGTCCGGTGGTGGCTACGGTGGTGGTTCCTGGGGGTGGTGCTGATGCTTTTACGGGGGAGGTTTCTGGGGAGTTTTCTGGGGGTGCTGGGCGGCGTGATGTTTATTTGGTTTTTACTGGGTCGGGGGCGGGGAGGGTTGGGGTTGATTGGTTTGGGTGGTAGTTTGGGTTCGAACTGGAGAGCAGTTTTGTGGAGAATTTGCGCGGATGCTACTGTTCCGCATAACAAAAAGTATTACATTTAGAAAAATTTTAGATTATGGCAAGTTTAGAAAGTGGTGATAAATCTTATTCAACTCTTTTGAATGAAATTGAAACTGGACAGATTAAAATTCCTCAGTTTCAAAGAGATTTTGTATGGTCAACAGAGAGATCAGCTAAACTAGTGGATAGTGTTCTTAAAGGTTATCCAATTGGGACTTTCATTTATTGGCGGACAAATGAGAGATTAAGGTCCATAAAGAACATTGGAAAGTTAGATTTACCAGAACCCGCTGATGGTGAATTCGTAAATTACGTATTGGACGGTCAGCAAAGAATAACTTCTCTATTTGCTACTTTAAAAGGACTCGTGATTAAGAGAAGCAGCGGCAGGTACGATGATTTTTCAAATATATATGTAGATCTAGATGCAAATTTTGATGATGAAATTGTCATATCAGATATTAAAGACCGCGAAGAATACGCTTGCATAAGACTTACGGATTTGATGTCGTCAGACAGGAAGTTTTTAAACAATTTTAGCGACGATAGATATAATAAAATTGAGAAATACAAGCGAATAATATCCTCTTATCAGTTTAAAGGCATTAATTTTAAAGATGCAGAGATTGATGAAGCTACGGATGTGTTTACGAGGCTCAATGTTGGTGGTAAGGACCTTACTCTTTTTGAGATAATGGTTGCAAAAACATATGATCAAGAAAAGAAATTTGATCTCCAGGAAAAATTTACTGAATTAACAAGTGAGTTAGAGGAGATTAAATATGAAACAATTTCTTCGGCAAATGTCCTGCAACTTGTTAGTCTATTGATAACTGGAGAATGCAAGAGAAAAGCAATTCTAAAATTAGACAAGAAAGAGTTTATTGAAATGTGGCCAGAAGCCGTGAAATGTGTGAAGCAGGCAGTTTTTCACTACAAGGCATTTGGAATTCCCGTTTCTCGATTACTTCCTTATAATGCCCTTATAGTTCCAATTTCATACTTCTATCATAAAACAAAAGGAAAACCTAATTATAAGACCTCTAAAATGCTTGAAGATTTCTTTTGGAGAACATCGCTAGGTTTTAGGTATTCATCTTCAGTTGAAGCAAAATTAGTCCAGGATATTGACAAGATGGACCATATAATAGCAGGTAGTCTACCTAAATATGATTGGACTATTGACGTTTCCACAGATAACATAGTGAACAATGGCCAGTTTGCGGCTAACACATCATTCATAAAAGCTATTTTGTGTTTATTTACAATGCAACATCCGAGATCCTTCGATAATGATCAGGAAGTGAACATTCATAATAGTTGGTTAAAGATAGCAACATCACGAAATTATCATCACTTTTTCCCCAAAGGATTTCTAAAGAAGAATAGTCCTGAAATTGAACAATGGCAGTATAACCATATCGCAAACATTACGATTATAGATGGAGAATTAAATAAAAATAAAATTAGGGCTAAAGCTCCTTCTAAGTACATGAGTGAATACATGGAGGAGAACAAGAATATCGAAAATACCATGAAAACACATTTAATCGATGACATCAAAGATTATGGAGTATTAGATGATAATTACATGAAATTTTTCAAAAAAAGGTGCGCCCGTATTAGCTCGGAGTTAATTGATCGAATTATCGTTCAAGTTAAATCTAGTGAAGAAGAATAATGTGCGGAGAATACAGAAACAATGGACAAGTCGCCCTATAGGTTTGAAAATTGAGTTCTAACGTTGTTCTTTCTTTCAGCGGTCGGTCCAACGGTTTTGATTCACAAAACTCCCCGCTCTCCTGTGTCAGCAACGGTTTTTGTGAATATTTGCTTATGACCCGCCTACCTTGCCGTAGATTGGTGTATTTTGTTTTCGATTGAAGATGTGACCTCTATTGCTGCGAACTTTCTGCTCAAATAGCTATATTCTATTTATAAAATTATAAGAATATGGGTAGTACCTAAATCATCGATAGAATGCAAAAGATCAACTATTCCAATTACTGCTAAATTATTGTTTTTTATTAAAACGCAAATATGAACGACTTAGAACTATTAAACAAGATTTACCGGTCTGCGGATAATATTGATTTCTCTACAGTTTGGGGAGAAGCGTTATTTGTGTTTGATTCAAACGTTCTGTTAGACCTATATCGACTTCCAAATTCAGCAACCGAAGACCTAATCAATCTGTTCAAAAATGAGAACATACAAGCTCGTTGTTGGATTCCAAAAAATACGATACTTGAATTTTACAATAATCGGATATCTGCAATTTCAGATCAAAAAAACAAATTTAGTAAAGTTGAAAGCCTTATTGATAAGTAATCAGACAAATTTAGCTTAACTTTTGTAAATTGCCAAATGAATGTACGATTACTGACGCTAACGGATGAAGAACATGCTGCCCTGATG
>NZ_JAATJH010000012.1 GCF_011927835.1 Neolewinella antarctica | reverse complement strand
CCTTGGTGCGCGAATCTGGAAAAGTTCCTTTATCGAATAATAGCGCTCGATCCCGGACAAAATCACCCGATTGTTAAAAATGTCTAGTAGTATGGTTTTTGGCTTAGTAACTGAATCTTACGCAACTGGGTTATGCCACATAAACACACAAGAGTAAGTACACGGTGCTTCGGCGTAGCCGTACACCGATTTTTGTGCTTTTGTGTTTATGTGGCGAAATAATCTGCGTAACATCAGTTAGTAAGTGTATGATTTTCTTAAAAGAGAAGCATTCGATCCTGTCCGGGTTGAATGCTTTTTTGTGTGGAGAAACGGAGTGTCGTAAAAACGATTCTTCAAAAACTTCTTTCCGCCAGTTATGTGATGCTCAAAGTGGTCAGTAGGCCAAATTATAAGTGGTAGAAGCTTAGCTTAAAGTTGCGCGGCCGCGGGTGCAGGGTAGATTTGTGAAGGGCAATACCGGACGCTACATAAAAAATATCAAATGATTTATTCTTCCCCACCACACTAGTAAATAGGAGCCTTTTGGCAAGAGAAAGCCAATTAATGGCCCCGGCCCGTCCTGCTTCTCATCAGGTTATCCGCATTGCATAGATTACCTTGTAATTAATCTCGCCAGTACTTATTAGTTGAGCGAGCGATTTTAACTAGGAATTCTTTTACACTCACTAAGTAATAACAGTATGAAAAAATACTTAACAACAGCCTTGTTGCTGCTCGTTAGTCTGGTCGCTTCCGCCCAGCTAGCCATCAAGGGTACCGTGACGGATGGTGATGGCCATCCCCCTCATTGGTGCTACTATTCTCGAGGCAGGTACCTCCAGCGGAACCGTTACCGACATCGATGGCGGCTTCGCCATGACCTTGTCCGAAGGAGCTAAGCAACTACGCATTAGCTATACGGGGTTCATTACTAAGAACGTCCCCGTTACTAACGTAACCTCCTACGAAATCATCCTGGCGGAATCTTCTTCTACGCTCGACGAAGTTGTCGTGATTGGCTACGGCTCTACCAGTAAGCGCTTCCTGACGGATAACGTAGTCAAGCTTTCGTCGGAAGACATTGACAAGGTACCCGTGGCCAATTTTCAAAGCACCTTTGCCGGTAAAGCGGCGGGGGTTCGGGTGACGCAGACCAACGGTAAAGTTGACGCCGGTATCAATATCCGGGTGCGTGGTGCTTCCAGTGTTAGTGCCGGTAGCCAACCACTGTACGTGCTGGACGGTGTTCCCCTCATCAATCAGAACGAATCTCAGAACGGCGCACCCACTAACCCGCTTCTTTCGTTGAGCCCCTCCGAAATCGAGTCCATCGACATCTTGAAAGATGCTAGTTCCGCAGCCATTTACGGCGCGCGGGGAGCGAACGGGGTTGTCCTGATTACCACCAAACGCGGTAAGATCGGTAAAGCTAGAATGAACCTCAACGTGTCCACGGGCACCAGTTCCCCAACGAACTTAGTAGAATTCCTCAATGCCGAAGAATACGTGGAACTGCTTACCGAAGCGTCCGTAAATGGAGGGGAGGAAGCAAGGGTTATCAGAACGCTCGACGCTATTTCTAACGGCACCGATTGGCGCAACGGTGAGGTAGATACGGATTGGAACGACGAAGCATTTCGTTCCGGCAGTCAGACCAACGCTAACTTCTCCGTTTCCGGCGGTGACGAAAAAACAATCTACTACTTCGGGGGAGCTTACAATGATACCGAAGGCATCCTACTCGGTAACGCGCTCGAACGTTTTTCCGCCCGGACCAATCTAAAGCACAATTTTACCGATAGATTTTCTGCGGGACTAAATCTGGGCTATTCCACCACGACGATCGATCGGATTGCAAATGACAACGCCTTCGTTAATCCCATCCAGGCAATTGCCCAGGCACCCATCTCACCGGCTCGCCTCGCGGACGGTACTCCTTATGCCGGAACTGTATACCCTAACTTCCTCCTGGAGTTAGATTTCGGTAACTATGTTACTAAGCTGCGCAGATTGACCGGCAAGGCGTATGGCCAATACAAAATCTTGGATGGCCTGAGCTTTAATACTGACTTTGGCTACGATATGAGTTACCAAACGGAAGATCAATTTCGGGGTAGTCGGACGCCTTTTCAAGCTACAAACGGTCAAGTCCGTAATTCAAACTCAGTTCAGGAATCCTACGTATTTACTAATTACCTTACTTACGAGAGAGACTTGACGGAGAAGCACAACATCAATTTAGTCGCCGGTACGGAATTCAACCAAGCGGACCGATTTTTCAATAGCGTTACCGGTAATGAATTTCCCTCTGATGATTTTCAGACCATCAATAGCGCGGCAGAAATCACCGAAGGTTTAGGCGTACGAAGTTCTTACGCCTTTTTCTCTTATTTTGGACGCGCTCAGTACGTTTATGATGGTCGGTACTTCGTAAAGGGTAGTATTCGTCGGGACGGTTCTTCTCGTTTCGGTGCTAACTCACGTTATGGCATTTTCCCCGCAGGATCAATCGGTTGGATTGTTTCACAAGAGCCTTGGCTACAGAACAATCCTACGCTCTCTTTTTTGAAGCTCCGGCTTAGCTACGGGCAACTCGGTAACTCCGAGATTGGGAACTTTCCCTCGCTATTCTTATTTCAGGGAACGTCCTACAACCAACGGTCGGGTATCCAGCCCACCCAACCCGGCAACAACGATCTCACCTGGGAGACCTCCACTCAGTTAGATTTGGGACTTGAGTTCGGACTACTAGATAGTCGGCTCTCTGGAGAAATTGACTTTTATAACAAACGTACCGAAGGATTACTGTTTGAAGTACCTCTTCCGGGTAGCTCCGGAGCTACCGCAATTAATCAGAATATCGGTATACTAGATAACAGAGGTGTCGAATTCGTGCTGAATGCGGACTTAATTAACAGTGATGGCTTTGTTTGGAATGCTAACTTCAATGCGGCGCGCAACTTCAACGAACTAGTTGAGCTGCCTAACAACAATGCGGACGTCATTTTCAGTCAGAACATCAACCGCGTTGGCGAGCCGATTTCCGCGCACTACCTTCCGGAATACGCCGGCGTGGACCCCGAAAACGGAGACGCACTTTATTTCATCAACGGCGATGGTGAGGATGCTGGCGAAACGACGAATAGTGTTAACGAGGCTAATCGAAAAGTCGTAGGAAATCCGTTTCCGGACTGGACCGCGGGGTTCACCAATACAATATCATACAGGGGTGTAACCCTCAACTTTACTTTCATGGGTGAGTGGGGCGCTTCGGTCTACAACGGTGGCGGTCGCTTCCAATCAGCAAATGGTGATTTTTACGATAACCAAACCGTCGACCAACTCAACCGTTGGCAGAACCCGGGTGATATTACGGACGTGCCGGAGGCCCGTTTCTTTGGCGGCAACGGGACGGCAAATTCCACTCGCTACCTGGACCGAGCTGACTTCATTCGTCTTCGGAACTTGACCCTGAGTTACGATCTACCGAGACTGTTTAACGACAAGGTAGGCTTGTCCGATACTCAAATCTACTTCACTGGAATCAACCTACTCACGTTTACGGATTTCCCCGGCTACGACCCGGAATCTCGTAACGACTCAAACGATGACTTGAGTACCGGTCAGTCCTTCTACTCCGCCCCCGCCGCTAAGACGGTATCCGTGGGTATTAACGTAAACTTCTAAATCTACCGGAACCATGAGACAATTAATCAACACACTCTCTTTCGGCCTCCTTTTCTGCTGCCTCACCGCCTGTGGTGATCGATTAGAGCTAGCGCCGGAACAATCTATTTCTGGAGAACTCGCCACGGCTACGGAGGCTAACGTTCGCAATATTTTGGTTGGCGCGTACGCCGAGGCGGGCAAGGACGAATCCTACGGTGGGCAGATGCAGTTTATGGCTGATTTGCTCGGTGCTGGTGACCGCATTTCCTGGGTGGGAACCTTTCTCGACCCCCGTCAGGTCGTTACGAAAGATATTTTAACGGATAATAACTTCATTGCACTTTTCTGGAACAATCACTACGCAACGATCAACCAGGCCAATCTTGTCTTAGACAACCTGGATAAGATAGAAAGCGACCCGGAAGAAAGGAACCGTATCGAAGGCGAAGCAAGATTCTTGCGCGGCCTCTGCTATTTTGATTTGGTGCGCCACTTTGGTTCCGGTGACATGGGTGTTCCACTACGCACGACCGGAATCTCCGATTATGCCGTAGACCTCTCGCTGGATAGATCTCCGACCAGTGCTATCTATGACCTAATCCTTGCCGACCTTCAAACGTCAGTAGACATCCTACCAGGATCAAATAGCTTTTTTGCTGATGAGTATTCCGCTCAGGCCCTTTTGGCAAGGGTGAATCTGCAACTAGGTAATTATGAAGTAGCTAGGACCGCTGCCAATAATGTTATTCTGAATAGCGGTCGGATGCTAACGGCTGACTATGCCGGCGCATTCAATAATGACGAAAACAGTACCGAAGATCTATTCGCCTTTCAGGTTACTTCACAGGACGGGCAAAATGATTTAATTAATCATTATGCGGATGAGGAGAATGGTGGCCGGGGTGGCGACATTATCGTTACCGATGCTTATTTAACGCTATTTACTGATACGTTGGACGTGCGGGGGGATTACTTCTACGCCAGTCGGCAAAGTGGTAACCGCCTCACCGGTAAGTACAGTAATCAGTTTGGTAATATCGCCCTTATTCGTTTGGCCGAGATGTACCTTATTCGCGCCGAAACTAACCTTCGGCTAGATACGGAAGTCGGTGCCAGTCCACTAGCTGATTTAAATACCATACGGGCTCGTGCGGGAGCTGAACTGTTAGAGGATGATGATGATAACATCGAAGATGACATTAGCATTAATACGATTCTTGAAGAGCGCTTCCGCGAGTTAGCCTTCGAAGGTTTCTTCATTCACGACATCCGCCGCCTCGGCCTTTCCGTCGATGGATTTGACGCCGACGCGAATGAACTCGTTTTCCCAATTCCGCAATCTGAGATCGATACCAATCCAGCAATAACGCAGAACCCCGGGTACAACTAAACTTGCTCGAACCGTAAAGCTTTTTTGCCAGGAGGCCCGTGAATATAATTTCATGGGCCTTTTCGGTTGTTTCACGACTGGTATCAAGCTAAATGTGAATAACAATAGTCAATTTGCATCTACCTTAAGAGAATCAACGCGATCCCAACCACCGCTGGCACCATCTGAATAAACAAAATCTTCCGATCCACCGTCAGTGCACCCACAACACCGGCTACGGCCACACAGGCTAAGAAGAACAAGCCGACGTTTGCCGACCACGCCGCATTCTGAATGAGTAATGACCAGATCAGCCCCGCCGCAAGGAATCCGTTATAAACGCCCTGATTAGCGGCCATGACTTTGGTGCTACCAAATAAGGCACGGGGCATGCTGGGGAATGCTTTCGGCCCAGCGGTTTCCCAAGCAAAAGCCTCGATCCAAAAAATGCAGAGGTGGATGAGAGCAACGAGTGCAACCATAAACTGAGCAAGTATTGACATAGGAGAGGCGTTTAGGTCTGACTAATGGATAACCTAGTAAGGTGAATTACCCATCAATTAGACCATGTATCGACTAATTTTATTTTCACTGTTGCTTTGTCTACTCTCCTGCAGGGAGTCAAGAACGGGCGTACTAAGCGCCGATGCGCGCGGCGAAGTATTTCAACAGCGTCGGACGCTAGCCGGTCTGGATAGCTTGTTTTCTGCCAGCAATCTTACGGGGTCAATCCTCCTCTACGACGAGAGCTCAGACAGTTTGTTTTCGAACGATTTCGGCTGGAAAGCGGAAGGCGCACTTCCTGCGTCTACCTTCAAGATTGCCAACACTGTAATCGGGCTGGAGCTAGAGCTGCTTAAAGACCAGAATACCGTATTTGAGTGGGATGGTACCGAGCGAAACAACGCGGGTTGGAACCAAGACCTGACGGTGCAACAAGCTTTCGCCCGGTCCTGCGTCCCCTGCTACCGAGGCTTAGCACGCTCCATCGGTGCGGAACGGATGAACGACTATCTGCGTAAACTGAACTACGCCGACATTACCGTCACGCCCGACAGCGTCGACGTATTCTGGCTACTCGGCTCCGCCCGCACTAGTCCGTTAGAGCAATTAAGGTTTCCGCACAATATCAAAAATCAATCACTTCCACTACGACCAGAAACTTATACTAAACTCTCCGCCATTATGCGGCGGCCGGAGGGGAAGGGGTATAAACTTTATGGAAAAACCGGCTGGTCCATCGACCGAGGCCAAAATAACGGCTGGTTCGTCGGCTACGCGGTTGCGGGTGAGCGAACGGTATACGTAATCGTGAACGTCGAGCCAGTAAATGAATTTGACCGGGAGGTATTGTTGACGGGGAGAATGGCTATTGCGCTAGCGGGAATCAGGGCTATTTTGGATGGAAACCTTGCCGAATGAGCGTTAATAAGTCCAAGTATTAAGGTTATTTATGTAGTAGGATAAAGCTTTCGGAGTCCGGCCCTGCCCAATCAACTTTTCACTCCCGATAGCTATCGGGACCGCGCCCTGATTTTACTCCTCCTCCCCAAGTGGCAGACCCAGCCAAAAATTATTCACCCCCTCTCCGGGTATCAAGCGAATCTCGCGCGCATTGAGTAATTCAAGTAAGCCAAGAAACGCAACGATTGCATGAATACGCGTCTCGCAAATCGCAAAAATCTCCGTAAAACTCGGCCGCGCCTTACCAAAAGCCGTCCCCGCAACCAGCGTCATAATCCGTTCCTGCTCCTCATCGACCGTGTGGCTAAACTGCGCAATCTCGTGAATAGCTGGCCGGTTAGCCTCGTCCTCCAGCCGCCCCAGCATCCGCTCGTACGCCTTGAGCAATTTAAAAAGCGTAACCGATTCCAGTTCGACATCCACCAGCGCCCGCGTAGCAATTTGGGAAAGCTCAGCCGAAATATTACCCCGGTAACTACGCATGCCCCGGTCGGTTTCCAGGCGGCGAAGTTCTTCCAGGACGGATTTATAGCGTTTGTACTCCAGCAGCCGCGCCACCAACTCCTCCCGTGGGTCGATCTCGTTACCTTCCTCATCAACGGCCTTGCGTGGAATGAGCAGCTTCGCCTTAATCCGGCAAAGCGTCGCCGCGACCAGCACAAACTCACTCGCCAGATCGATGTCCATAGACTCCGCCTGCCGCATATAAGCTAGAAAATCGTCCGTTACCGTGGCGATGGGAATGTCGTAGATATCCAACTCGTCCCGCTCAATGAAGAACAGCAGGAGATCGAAGGGCCCTTCGAACTGGGGTAATTTTATTTGATAGGTAGCCATTGGGGTGGGCGAAGGTAGTTGACGCGATTACACTTCTGATGAACTTTTTGCGCAGACACTCCGTGCCAGCACAAAAAGATACATTCGACGAGAACCGCTGGCAGCAGTGAAGCTAGAGCCACTGTATTGTGGATCCTCGTAGAATGACCATAAATGCATACTACTGGACATTTTCCCCGGACGCTTGGAGGACCTCAACAATTTCGCCTTCGGCTTCACGGCAGAGGACGCTCCAAGGTCCTCAAGTAGAATTTTAGAACCTTGGAGCGTCTCGAAACTAAAGCGTAGCGAAGGGTTTCGAGTCCTCCAAGCGTCCAATTTGAAAATGTCCAGTAGTGTGCCACAAATGTCAGGGTTGAGTACCACTAAGCTTAGTTCTCATCGGATGCGTCTTTTCCAGCCCGAGCGAAGCGAAAGGCCGGAAAAGCTCATCAGATGTGTAACCAAGCGGGCTAATTCCCGAAAATTCCCCCCAGTAATCCCGTTAACCACCGCTCATCAACCCCATCAAAAGAACCCAACTCCGTACTATCCACGTCAAAAACACCCAGCAAACTACCATCTGCCCGCAGAACCGGCAGGACGATTTCCGACTGGCTATTCGGGTCGCAGGCGATGTGCTCCGAACCTTGCTCCAGCGCGTGCGTATTGGCAACGATCTTGGTTTTGCCGGACTGGGCCACGCTACCACAAACGCCCCGACCAAATTTAATGTAAAGACAACCGAGCGTCCCCTGGTACGGCCCTACGCGCAGCGTCTCGTCACCCCGGTTAAGATAAAATCCCACCCAGTAAAAGTAAGGCAAGTGAGTTTTGAGCAAGCAATTAACGGTCACCATTTTAATCTGCTCGTCCGTCTCCTCCCCCAGCGTAGCCAGGATTTGCTGCCGGGCGGTTGCGTAGGCAGTTTCCTTCTCGGCGGCGGAAAGATTTTGGGAAGGCTTAATAAAGTACGGCATTACGGAGGTGGCACTCATGGCTATTTGATCTGTTCGGCAGGCAACAACGTTAGACGAGTATTGGATGCACGAAAAAGCCGTGGACTCAGGGCGAGTCCACGGCTTTTTTTTGGGGAGGAAAGAATAAAGAGATAAGAGTAAGGATGGTCCCGTACTTAGTCGGGATCGCTACGCTCTTTTGATAAGAATGACTCCTAAGCCGAAGTCCGAGGGCGCGAAGCGCACGAGTACAACGTCCTTACTCTTTATTCTTACCTCTTTACTCTCTCTACATCATCTTCAAACTCTGCTCATTCATCCGAACATAATCCATATTATCATTCTCCTTAGCTTTCTCCAAAGACATCTCGAACGACTTCTTAGCTTCGTCCTTCATACCCAGTTGCTCCTGGATCAAGCCCTGGCGGCGCAACATCCAGTAACGGGGGTTGTCACCGGCCATGGCGTTGGCGGCCATGATCATCTTGAGGGCTTCGTTGGCGTCGCCGTTTTCGGCCGTGAAAGTGGCGGCGTTGAAGTAATCGTTCATGCTCGGTCCGGCCATGACGCGCTCGATGCTGGCCTGGACGGCTTCTTTGGCGTTGGTCTGAATGGGTAGCATGGCGGCGGTGTTGCCCCACATCATGACGAGGTCGGCCGCGTCGGTCGTGTAGTTGCGTACGTCGATCGTAAAGGTTTCGACTTCGCTGCCGGTGCTCATGGTTTTGGCCATGACGGTGGCGGCGGGCGTCTGCTCGACGTAGCTATTCCAGCTACCGCTTTCGTAGGGGAAAAGCATTACTTCCCACTGATCGGCGGCGGGCTTGGTGAGCACGGCGTAGCTGCCGGCCTTGACTTCCTGGCCACCGACCATAACGTCTTCGGCGAAGGTGATCTTGGTGGCTTGGTTAGCGCCGGTGCGCCAGATTTCGCCGTAAGGAACGAGTCCGTCAGCGGCAAAGATCGTGCGGCCCTTCATGCCGGGGCGGCTGTATTCTACGTGGACGTCGGTGAGGCCAACTACGGTCTCCATCTTAACCATGGGGCTAGGGGAGGGCGTGTTGATCTGGGCGGTAAGGCCGAAGGCCGTAAAGGCCAGGAGGAGGGTGAAAAATTGCTTGCGCATGTTGGTTGTAGTTAGTTTTGGCTTGAGTTGCCGTTGGTTTAAAACAAATTGCCGCGGTCGCCGGTGCAAGGTTAATTAGCAAAGAGCAATGGCTACGGGGCCACGAAGATACGGTGTTGGCACCTCTATTATTATAACAGGTCGTTAATGCTTAGGCCCGTAGGGTCGTCTAACGTTGCGAGGCGGGTTCACCCCCTCGTTTATGATCATTCTAAGTAACCTCAATAACAATTCCCCCTCACCATCAGTTTCCAACCAGAAAACCACCGATCTCAGGTCCCACTTCCCTGCTTCTTCCGATATTATCTTTGCACCCGCGACCGCGCACTATCTTAGGCACCACCCCAGCCAAAACCCAAACATGTCCCCAAAACAATTACAAGCCTACGCCAGCCTACTAGTCAACTACTGCGTAGAACTCCAACCCGGCGAGCGCCTGTTCGTCAGCTCGACTACCCTAGCTGCCCCTTTGATCGCCGCCCTCCAGGAAGCCGTCCTAAAAGCCGGTGGCCACCTCGAATACCACCTCGCCGTGGAAGGTAGCGCCGCCGCCTACCGCGACTACGCCAGCCCGGAACAATACGCTCACGTAGGCACGCTTTACCAAAAAGCGATGGAAGAATTCGAAGCCTACATTAACATCGGCGCGCCTTTCTCCCTCCGCGACGAACAGCCCGCTAAAGAACTTCGCGACGCCCGGCGCGCCAGCCACAAACCCTTCCACGACCGCTATTTCGCCCGCACCGCCAACCGCGACGCGCCCGGCGGCCTCAAACGCAACACCTGCGTCTTCCCCTGCCCCGCCCTGGCTGAAGAAGCCGGCATGAGCCTCGAAGAATACACCGATTTCGTAATGCAAGCCACCAAAGCGACGAGCCCGGACCCAAAAGCCGCCTGGCTGGACGTCCGCAAACGCCAGCAAGCCGTCGTCGACCGCCTGAACAGTTGTACGGAATTCCGCTACGTCAACCCCAGAACCGACATCACCTTCACCACCAACGGCCGCACCTGGATCAACAGTGACGGACAGACAAATATGCCCTCCGGCGAAGTCTACACCAGCCCGGAAGAAACGAGCGTGAACGGGACAATCCACTTCGATTATCCAGCCATCAACAGTGGCAAAGTCGTGCGGGGCGTAACGCTGACGGTAAAGGATGGCTACATCGAAAGCTGGACGGCCGAGCAAGGCCAGGACGTGCTCGACGAAACCTTCCAGATCGAAGGCACCCGTCGCTTCGGCGAGGCGGCCGTCGGCACGAATTACACCATCGACCGCTTCAGCAAAAATATTTTGTTCGACGAAAAGATCGGTGGTACGGTGCACATGGCCATCGGGCAGAGCTACGTTCAGTGTGGCGGCAAGAACCAATCGGCCGTGCACTGGGATATGATTGCAGACATGAAAAACGGTGGACGGATATTTGCCGACGGAAAAGAAATCTACCGCGACGGACGTTTCATAGCCGAGCTCTGGCCCACGAGCTAAACTATCGCGGGCGTCATCCGGGCGAAACGAGGGAAGTCGATTAGCCGCAATTTTGTCACCCGCATTGCGTAACTTGCCGCAACGTATTGCACGACGAAGTAACTAAAAAGCGCTCGCTACCTACCGGGCGCTCCCAAGATTCAGCTTAACAGTATTAAACCCCCACCTCGATGGGGCCAATCACGGCCCAGAGGAGTCTACTGAAACAACAACCCAAAGTGAACGAAAATATAGCCTTTCTAGAACTCAAATACGGAAATATCTACGGGGGGTACCCCAATTTTTACGCTATTTCCGAAATCGCCCTGCTCGTCTTCGAACGCGGCTCCAACAAGATCTTCCTCGAATCCTGGATCAACCAGGCCGACGTGGACATCGTCGACGTCTTCGCCGAAACTGATGATCTCGGCCACACGACGCGCCGCATCCGGGAAGTGCTCAACATGCAGACGAACCAGCGTTTTCGCTACGACGAGGAATTCCGCCTGACCGACCGCGATCTCCAGGGCGCATTCCGGAACCTGCGGTCCACCAAAACGGCCGTCAAGAACTTCCTCCATAAGAACCTGCGCAAGTACCGCTTCGACGACATGATCGTTTTTGACGGCCGGCGCGATATCTTCCTCTGCGAACGCAGTGGCGTGAGCTTTGACTACGTCAACATTATCGACATCCAGAAAGACCTGAACCGGGAGACGGATTACCTCTTCAGCCTGAATAAACTGGCTACGGTGGTCGACTTCCACACGGACCGGTCTTACTTGCGTACCCATAACCTCGAATACTGGCTCCACCCCATCGCCGCCCGGCAAATTATGCCCGGCACCGCTGCCTTCGACGCCGCGCGTTTGCTGATGGTGTTCAACGAGTACAATGAGCGTCACCCCGACTTTATGCTGCGGGCGGCTAAGTTGCTCAACAAGATCCAGAAACGGAAGGATGCGAAGGCTGCCGCGGCCGCGAAACTCGAGCAGGAGGAAGCAGCGCGGGGCAAGGACGAAGAATCGTAGCGGTTCTACCATTCGTAAAGTGCGACGGAATGACCATACCAGAATCCAGTCATTTTGACTTTGTTAGGGCTGAATGCTACCTCATACGCAGTATGGTACAATTAAAATCGTTGATTTATTGATATATTCCAACACTTGTCGCGTCTCCCCTCTTCCATTAGACCGCCGCAGGCAGCCACGCAGTGAAAGGGGCCGGGGGAGGGGGAAGTTAGTACATAGCTTTTGACCAGCCAGAATGATCTCCATCAACAAATATATTTCCGCCACCGGCGTCTGCTCGCGCCGCGAAGCGGACAAGTTGTTGGATGCGGGCCGCGTAACGTTGAACGGAACGGTCGCAAGAAAAGGGAACCGGGTTGAGGAGGGCGACATCGTATTACTGGACGGAAAGTCTCTCGGTGCTAAACCCACCACCATCTACCTGGCCCTCCACAAACCCGCCGGCATCACCTGCACGACCGACCAGCGGGACCGGACCAACATCATCGACTTCGTCAACTACCCCGAACGAATCTTTCCCATCGGCCGGCTCGATAAACCCTCCACTGGGCTCATCCTACTGACGAACGACGGCGACATTGTCAACAAGATCCTACGCGTCGAAAACGCGCACGATAAAGAATACGTTGTGACGGTTAACAAACCAATTAACCGGGATTTTCTCCACACCATGGCGGAAGGCGTGCCCATTCTCGACACGGTAACGAAGCGTTGCGAAGTAGAGAAGTTGGGCAAACAGAAATTTCGCATCATCCTTACTCAGGGACTGAATCGCCAGATCCGCCGCATGTGTGAGTATCTTGGTTACGAAGTGCAAGCGCTTAAGCGCACACGGATCATGAACGTCCGCCTCGCCAAGCTTCCCGTTGGAGAGTGGCGGGAATTGCGGCCGGATGAATTAGAAGTACTGCTTACCTTGACGGAAACCTAGCTTCGTTTCTCATCGGATGCATCTTTTCAGTTGGAGCGCAACCAATAAGTCGAAAAGTTAGCTGCGCTGCTGCCAAAGGCGGTCATCAGATGTGTAAACGACACAAATACTAAACCAACCCACCTATGTTCCCCGCCACCACCTACACCGCCCGCCGCAAGCAACTAGCCACCGACGTCCAGTCCGGCCTAATTTTCCTCCCCGGTAACGCCGAGGCACCGATGAATTATGCGGGTAACACTTACCCTTTCCGCCAGGATTCTAACTTCCGCTACTTCGCCGGCCACAACATTCCCGATCTTGCGTTGACAATCGACGCGGCGAGCGGGGCCAGCCGCCTCTGGGGCGACGATATTAGCCTCAACCACGTAGTGTGGATGGGGGAGCAACCGAGTGTTGCGGAGCTAGCCGCAAGGATTGGTGCCGAGCGGGGTGGCTCGCTGGCAGAATTATCCACGGTTCTCAAGACTTACGCCAAGGAGGTGAAGTTTCTCCCTCCCTACCGCGCCGATCGCAAGACTTATCTAAAGGAGCATTTAGCTACGCTGTTCCCTACGGGGATGGGCGAGAACGCAGGTGCAAACAAAGGTTTGATAAGAGCAGTGATCAACCAACGCTCGATCAAGTCCAGTGAAGAACTAGAGCAAATGTCGATCGCCGTACGGACTAGCATGGACATGCACGCCGCCGCAAAAACCCACGCCGCCCCGGGCCAATTAGAACACGAAGTCGCCGGCCTGATCGAGGGCATGGCCATCGCCGGTGGAGGACGGTTAGCGTACGCCGCCATCGTCACCAAGAACGGGCAAATCCTGCACAATCACTACCACGGCAACACCCTGCAAAAAGGTGATCTTTTGTTGATCGATGCCGGTGCCGAAGCAACCAGCGGTTACGCCGGTGACATTACCCGCACCTTCGCCATCGGCCAACCCCTGACGACCAAGCAAGAAGAAATCTATCGAATTGTCGACCGCGCCAAACGAGAAAGTATTGCGGCCGCCCGCCCCGGCGTCAAGAACCGGACCCTGCACGATAACGCGGGTCGCACCATTTTCTCCGGCCTTAAAGATCTCGGCCTCACCAAGGGCAATCCCGACGAAGCCGTAGCCGCCGGTGCCCATGCCCTTTTCATGCCCCACGGCCTTGGCCACATGATTGGTCTTGACGTACACGATATGGAAGACCTCGGTGAAGACTTGGTCGGTTACGACGAAAATACCCGACGCTCCACCCAGTTTGGCACCAGCAGCCTGCGCTTGGGCCGTGAACTGGAGAAAGGATTCGCAATTACCGTCGAGCCGGGTATCTACTTTATTCCCGCCCTCATCGACCAGTGGAAGGCTGACAAGATCTGCGCCGACTTCATCAATTTTGATAAGCTGAAGGCTTACTACGATTTCGGTGGGATTCGGTTGGAGGATGATATTGCCATCACCGCGAGTGGAAGCCGCTTACTCTAGGCGCGGAAATTCATAAAACACCCAGCACGGCAGCGACCAACTCTTCAAAATCCGTCCGTTTATCAACATTATGCCCCAACCGAGCAATCACCAGATTACGGGAAGGAATGATGAACACCCGCTGGTCCTGAAACCCGCGCATCATATAAGCGTCCGTCGGTAGCGAAGGCATATCCGGGCTGGGTAGCCAGAGTTGTCCGCCGTAAGTTCCGTCGCCGCCCGCAGCAGGCTCTCGCATAAAATCTACCCAACCTGGCTGGAGAAGGGTATCGCCTTGCCAGACGCCGTCCTGTAACATGAATTGCCCAAGTCGAGCCCAATCGCGGCCCGTCGCCCAGCCGTAGGAACTGCCGACGGGAGAGCCGGATTGGTCGGGCTCGATGAGTAGGGAAGGGGCGATGTTGCCAAACACATCACTAAGGTGCTCATAGATATTCGCTTCCAAAGCAAGCTCTTTTTCGAGTAGGTCAACCAGGATATTAGTGGTGCCACTCGAGTAGTTCCACACCTCCCCGGTGGGATGCTGAGCAGGCATGGCGGCGGCGTAGGCCGACATATCCGAATGCTCGTGCAGCATGATGGTCGCGTCGGTGAGGCTGCCGTAGCCTTCGTTCCAGGCCAGGCCGGAGTGCATTCGCATGAGCTCGGCGAGCTCAATCTTGGCGCGGGCATCGCCAGCCCATTCCGGGTAAAGGCGCTCGCGCTTGGTAATCGCTTTAATGACGTCAGCATCGGAGGTGAATTCGTCCAGCGGGCGGCGGAAACCCCAGGCGAGGCCGGTTAAGGTTTTGGTCATGGACCAGCCGAGGAGGAGAGAGTTCTCGTCGTAGCCATCAGCGTAACGCTCACCAATGACGACGCCATCTTGTAAGATCACAATGCCACGCGCGCCACCACCTTCTACGGGCTGCATTCCGAGGTCCAGCGCGGTAGCGAGGTTTGGGTTGTAAGCCAAAGTATCTCCGCTCATCTGTGTTTCCCCGGCACCCGCGGCCACGCCAACAACCTCTGCCAGCGGTGCTTCCTCATCATTGATTAAGGTGCAGCCGATGCCTTCCCGATAAATCGCCTCCCGGGGGACCAGCCCAAAAAATGACGCGCGCACCCCGTTCTTACCCGCCGAAAGTGAGGCGTAGCCGAGGACGGAAAAATTAAGATCGTGCTCGCTAATTTCGTCCAGCGCCCGGCCTTGTAAGAAATGACAAGAGCAAGCGTGTTTGGCGGCGTATCCGGAGCCGATATTGAGCAACGGGCGCACCCATAAAAATGCGGCGAACAGCACGAGGAACAACAAAACCAGGAACGTGAACCATCGCTTTTGGGGGGAACTTGCCATGGCGTAAAGGTAAGTGACGGTGGATTTTTTGGTCTCTATGAAAATCTTTGTAAAATTTAGTACAGAACAGATGTAAGGTCTATAGTCTTTAGTCTGTGGTCTATAGTCTGCAGACCACAGATTAAAGACCACAGACTACAGACCAAAAATGGATTCATTAAGCCAAATCATACTAGGGGCCGCCGTAGGAGAAGCCGTCCTCGGCCGTAAAGTTGGTAACCGCGCCATGCTCTGGGGCGGCATTTGCGGCACCTTGCCCGATCTCGATGTATTCGCCAATGCCGTCACCGACCCGATGAGCGCGCTGGCGTACCACCGGGCTTTCACCCACAGTTTGCCGTTTGCGCTACTGGCCGCGCCGCTGGTGGGGCTGGCGATTCATCGGTTTTACGGTGGTCGGGAAGGGCCGGTGAAGGGGTGGCCGGTGTTTGCCGCGCTGCTTGCTGCCTTCTACGCGCTGCTCACCGCCGGCTCGTTGCTAATGCCAATTGAGGTGTACAATATTCCGGTGGTGACACTGGTCATTACGGCCGTTTTTGCGGGAATTTTCCTCGTCGTCGGTGGGCTACGTTGGCTCCGTGGCTTCCCGGACGTAATGGCGAACGCTAGCTGGAAAGGTTGGTCGTGGCTTGCCTTTGCCGCCATCGTTACCCACCCTTTGCTGGATTGCTTCACCGCTTACGGAACACAATTTTTTCAGCCATTTTTGGCAAGCAGGGTGGCCTGGAACACGATCTCCGTTGCCGATCCGCTTTATACCATTCCTTTCCTAATTCTGCTGGTTTGGGCGCGGACGCGGGTGCAGGGAACGGGAGCAAGAAGAAAGCTGAATACGGCCGGGTTGATACTTTCCTGCGGGTACTTATTGCTGACGACCGTGAATTATTTCAACGTGGATTCCGTCATGGAGCATACGTTGAACGAGCGGGGGATCAACGCTACAGAACACGTAATTTCTCCGTCGATCCTTAATAACGTCCTCTGGTCCGGCACCGCCCGTACGGAAGGTGATGTCTATTACTTTAGCCAGTACAGTCTCTTTGATCGTTACCGGAATTTCGAGCCCTTCATCCGCATTGCGGGTAACCACGACCTCGTCGCCCCCTACCTCGAAGACCGGGACATGCGCATCCTCCGCTGGTTTACGAAGGATTACTACGGCGTTATTCCCAGTGATGTGGCTGGAAAAGTTCAGGTGAATGACCTTCGCTACGGCCTCATTGCCGATGACCCGGCGGACCCGAACAGCTATATCTTCAGCTGGCAAGTCGATACGACCAGCCGGCCGGTTAGGGTAGTGCAGGAGTCTGCGGGGCCGCGGGAGGGAGTGAAACCGGGAGAACTACTGGGGCGGTTGTGGGGGCGGTTGAAGGGTATTTGAGGCAGCCCACTGATTCGGAGGCTATTAGTAATTTAGAATTGCACAGATTAAAAACATACCGTACTTTTGCCCCGCTTTAGCGCAAATTCTCTGCGGGTGTGGTGGAATTGGTAGACACGCTAGTCTTAGGAACTAGTGCAGCAATGCGTGAAGGTTCGAGTCCTTTCACCCGCACTTTATAAATGTCTTTCGCGGCTCACCGTTCTTCGGTGGGCCGTTCTTTTCCCGGTAGCTCCGTCGTGGGTAAAACCGGTCCAAACAATGTTCCATGCCCAACGTAAGTTTCGAAAAGACCAACAACGTCCTCGGTGTCATCACCGTAGCGATGCCCAAACAAGAGCTCACCGAACGGCTCACCACCGAGCTCAAAGGCCAGCGCGCTAAAGTAGCCATGAAGGGCTTCCGGAAGGGCAAAGTCCCCATGGGTACCCTCCGCAAGATGTTTGGCAACGAAATTCTGGGCCGCATCCTCGATGAGGACATTCGCGAAAGCCTGTTCGGTTACATCGAAAAGGAAGACATCAAACTCATCTTTAGCCCCCAACCCATTGAGGAAGAAGGCACCCCCGTCATCACGGCCGGCAACATCGAAGACCTGACCCTGAAGTACCAGGTAGCCCTCGAGCCGGAATTCTCCTTCGAGATTCCCGACACGGCCTTCGACTACTACGTACTCGACGTAAAGGACGAGGACATCGAAGAAGCCGTCCAGAGCATGCTCAAACGCGCCGGCGAAAGCGAAGACCTTACCGAAGGCACCGTGCAGGACGATGACGTCATCAGCGTCACCTTCACCGAAGCCGGACCGGTCGACGACAAGATTACCAACGCTACCAAAATCTACCTGGAGGCCCTGACCGACGAGTCAAAAGCACTCTTCATCGGTAAGTCAGTTGGTGATAGCGTCAACGTAGCCGACCTGTCCACCCTCGAGAAAGACAGCACCGAAGCCTACGTTAAGAAATACTTCCTCGATCTGGAAGACACCGAAACGGACATCTCCGGTAAAACTTTCGACGTTTCCGTCGATGGCATTACCCGCGTTACGCCTTCCGAGATGACCACCGACTTTTTCGCCCAGTACGATCCCACCGGTGCCGTCACAACCGAAGGAGAATTACGTGACGACATCGTTACCAAGCAGTCCGCCGGATTCAAGCAGCAGGCGGATGGCATGGCTGGTTTCGCCATTCAAAAGTACCTCGTTGAGAACACCGAGATGGAACTCCCCATCGAGATGATGAAGGAGATCAACAAGGAAGACGAAACTGAGTACGACCTTTTCGAGCGCGGCGTCCGCTGGATGCTCATCCGCAATAAATTCGCGGCCGACGAGGACCTCAAGCTCGAATACGAAGACATCCGCGAAGAAGCCGTTAGCAGCCTCTTGGGTATGCTCGGCGGTCAGCGCCCCGACTTCCTCACCGAAGAATTTATCGACAGCTACGTCAAACGCGCCCTCGACGATGAGGAGCAGCGCAACCAGCTTTCCAGCAACGCGATCGAGAAGAAGATCATGAATGCGCTGCGCGAAAAAGTGACGCTGCAGGATATGCCGGTTGATTCTGATAAATTCAACGAGGTGATCAAGAAATTCAATGAGGCTAATAGCCCGGCTCCCGCTGCTGTGTTAGAGGAGGAGTAGGTTCTTTGCTTACTAGGAAACCTGAAAGGGGAGAGGACTTCGGTTTTCTCCCCTTTTCTTATTGCGCTCCGCGCGGTTTTTGCTGCGCAAGTACTGCGTGCTCCGAAGGACGGGGAAGAAGAAATAAAAGGATGAAGAGAAAATCTTAGATATTATTCGTGGGTTAGGTCCTTACCAAGTCTTCATTTTATCTAACAGCGGAAAATCAATGGTAAAGAAGACTTTCAGCGACTCTATCGTTTGACAAACTTTCTTCCCCTTTTCTCTTCCTTTATCCTCCTCTCTCGTCGTCCTCCGACTCAGTCGGAGCGGAGCGCACATGAGGTATGGGCACAAAAAAAGGCCTCGACGTTGCACCGTCAAGGCCTCTTATAGGTTGTAGCTTTCAAACTACTAGTGTAATAACTGGAATCTAGGGCGCTCGTAGCGCCAAAACCTTTCAAAAAGGGTGGGGAGAAAACCAACAATCCCGGCCACCAAGACAAATTCAAATACGCTTTTTGGAAAAACTCGCAGGAGAGCGTTGCACCGCCTCCTTTCGATACCTCAAAGATATGGGGGTGGGGTGGGGGGCGCTACCCCATACCTATGGGGTGAGTAAAGGTCGGAGCTGTTAAAAAGAGTTAAGAAGCTAAGGTTTTCGCGGTATTCCGGCGATTTGCTTCCCTCAGACAAGAATAATTGTCAACTACGCGACGGGATATATTTCCAGCGTAGCGGCCGTCTCGATCATTTTTACGCGGGCGGCGTCGAACTCGTTGGGGATGTCTCCGTCCAGAATGGCTTCCCGCACGGCATCTTTGATCAGACCGACCTGGCGGCTGGGCCGGATGGCAAAAGTTTCCATGATGTATTCGCCCGTGATCGGCGGCTGCCAATCGCGCAGGTTGTCACTGGCTTCGATCTCGACCATCCGGTCCCGTAGCTCACCGTAGTTCTTTAGGTAGCGGGTGACCTTATTGGGGTTCTTGGAAGTAATGTCGCTCTCGCAGAGTTTCATCAGGTCGTCAATGTCGTTACCGGCTTCGTAGAGAATGCGGCGGACGGCGGAGTCGGAAATCTCTTCCTGCGTCAGGGAAATAGGACGCTGGTGCAGGGCGACGAGCTTTTGAACGTACTTCAGTTTATCATTCGGCAGGCGTAGACGACGGAAAATCTTGGGGACCATGTTCGCCCCCACGGCGTCGTGCGCGTGGAAGGTCCAGCCGGCGTTGCTTTCCCAGCGCTTCGTGCGGGCTTTCCCGATATCGTGTAGGAGGGAAGCCCACCGCAGCCAGAGATCACCGCTCTTCTCGGCGAGTTGATCCACTACCTGGATGGTGTGGAGAAAGTTATCCTTGTGCTTACGCCCGTTGCGGCTTTCAACGCCCTTCAGGGCCGTCATTTCGGGTAGGACGTAGTCCATTAACTTGGTGTCGCTCATCAACTTCAGGCCGACGCTGGGTCGGGGGCTGAGGAGCAGTTTATTCATTTCGGTGGCGATGCGTTCCCAGCTGATGATCTTGAGCCGGTGAGCGTTGTCGCGCATCCCGATCAGGGTCTTGCGGTCGATCTTGAAACCGAGCTGGGCGGCGAAGCGGACGCCGCGCATCATGCGGAGCGGATCGTCGGAAAAAGTCTTACCGGGTTCGAGGGGGGTGATGAGGCGCTTGGCTTCCAGGTCTTCGAGGCCGTTAAAGGGGTCGATGATCGTGCCGTAGTCGTGCTCGTTGAGGGAGATGGCCAGCGCGTTGATCGTAAAATCGCGTCGGTTCTGGTCGTCGCTCAAGGAGCCGGATTCGACGGTTGGCTTGCGGCTGTCCGACCGGTAGGACTCTTTGCGGGCGCCGACGAACTCGATTTCCAGGTCGCGGTGCTTGAGGGCAGCCGTGCCAAAGCGCTTGTAGACCGTCACGCGACTACGCGGATGCAGCGCGTTGCCGACCCTTTGGGCCAGCTCGATGCCACTACCGACGCAGACGATGTCGAGGTCCTTACTCGGTCGGGCGAGTAGCCGGTCCCGTACGTAGCCCCCCACCACGTAGGTCGGGAAACCCAGCTCGGCGGCCGCCCGGCTGATGACCTCAAAGATCTTTCTTTCGTTATCGCGTATCTGAAATACCATAGCAGGGCGCGAAGATAATTGTTTTTGGGGTGAAGATCACCGTGGGGTATATACGGCGCACATTTGAGCAAAAGCCAAGCGAAGAACCCAAGGGAGCCGAACCAATATCTACCCGTGAGAATAGTGGCTAAACCCTTGTTAATCAGATTGGAAATATTCGTGTTTTAACACTGCATTTGTTATATTTGTGTCATTATTAGTCTCTCAATTGATTTAAGACAAACCCTCTCATGGATAAAATTTACTCGCTACGGGTAGTGCTCGCACTGCTCTTTACCCTCTCCCTGTGCACCGGCGTCCGCGCCCAATCAGATACAATCGCTTTCCAGGGTTTCGAAAGTAGCCCCTCCAACGACTGGGCGTTCACCACCGACCCGGCTACCTACAGCAACACCAATAGTCACTGGGGGGGCCGTACGACATCAAGAAGTATTACTCCTTTTGCCGGAACCATGCTGTTCGGCGGCCGAGACCTGAACAATACGGCCGGAGGGCGCCCCGGAGATAACTTCCTCAATTTCGACGCAGTAGACGTCAGTGGAGCGAACGACGTGCTGGTGAGTTTTTACTACAACGTTTTTGGGTTTGACGGCGGTGATGATTTCAAATACACGCTCACCATCGACGGAGCCGCCCAACCGGAAGTTCTACTTATTGACGGCATCAACACCGGCGGCGTTAGCTCCGCAGGCTGGGAGCGGATCGAGTTAATTATTCCCGATAGTTCCGTTTCCGTTCAGCTATCCATTGCCGTCGTACAAAATGGTGGCAATGATTATTTCGCAGTAGATAACTTTGAAGTAGTCTCCAATACCTGTGGAATCACCGTTTTCGGCCCTGCGGAAGTGGTTTGCATCGACGAGACCCCCGCAACTGGCACCGATAACTTTCGCATCAGTATCCCTTACGTGGGTATGTCCGCTAACGCAACTATTGTAGTGAGGGCGGGTGCCACGACCCCCGCTAACGACGTCACCGCTACCACCACGAACGTCGGGGAAGACCCCAATACGGTAGCCAACGGTACCATCGTTCTGGAGAATTTCGCCGGCGAGTTCGAGGAAGGAGACGAGATTCGCGTCACGCTGTCCGACCCCAGCGGTGATTGTAATTACGTACTCGACGTCAGCACCACCGAAAACCAGTGCCGTAACCCCTGCAACCCGAATATCAACGTCAACAACATCTATTTTAACTGCGACGCGCAGACGGCAGCTAACGACGGGGGCACGGCGATCGCCCGCTTCACGGGTGGCCCCGAACCCGGGGTAGTGGTCACGGTGGATGGTGGTGCCACCGTTAGTGGTGCCGACCCCGCTACGGATAGAAACGGTAACATCATCCTGAGTGGCCTCGTGGAGGGCAACGCCTACACGGTCACGTTCACGGGGGGCGGTTGTGTCGACGGACAAGTCAAAACACGCACCTTCAATTTTGCGTCGGGCGCTTGTGCACCTTCGGAATTAATCATCAATGAGATCCTGGCCGACCCACCCACCAACGTCGACGTAAACGGGAATGGCGAGAGCAGTACCAGCCGCGACGAATTTGTCGAGATTTACAACGGCGGTGATACGCCCATTGACGCAGCCGGCTACACCGTTTATAATCAATTCAGCCGGAGGTTCACCTTCCCCGCGGGTACGATCATTCCCGCGAAAACGGCGGTTGTCGTTTTCGGGTCGGCGCCAAATAATAACAGCTTCGGTTGCTCGGTCTACGGTGGTAGTAGCCTCAACTTAAACAACACAATGGGGGAAGTGACCGTCCGCAACGCTCTACGGGGTGATGCCACCCGCGTATCCTACAGCGGCGGAGCTAGCGACCAGTCTTTCGCGCGCAGCCCTGACTTTACGGGCCCACTCGTGCAACACCAGAACATCACGACCAACTCGGTGCCCTTTTCTCCCTGTGAATCCAACACCACCGCCGGCCTGGTCCTCCCCATCGAGTTGCTGCAATTTGGCGCGGCCGCGGGTGCCAAGCAAGTGGAGCTGAGCTGGGCGACCGGCAACGAAAGAGATAATGACCGCTTCTTTGTTGACCGTAGTTCAGACAGTCAGGATTGGACGGAACTGGGATCCGTCAACGCCGGCCTCGAGACGGCCAATACTTACACCTTTACGGATACCGAACCAGCCGCCGGAACGAACTACTACCGCCTACGTCAGTACGACCTGGACGGCACGATGACCGAGTACGGACCGGTAGCCACCAACTTCGCGCGGGGCGACTTCGCCGTTTACCCCAACCCCGTCGCCGGGCGGTTGAATTTCAACCAGTCACTCAACGTGGACGAGGTTGCGATCATCACCGACATCAACGGTCGGGTGCTCCGTCAACTTCCCGACGGGGTGGATGGCGTGGAAGTGAGCGACCTCACTGCGGGTGTTTACCTGCTGCGCGTGCAGCGTAAAGCCGGTGCCGCTACGATTAGATTCATCAAGCGGTAATCCGTAAAATCATGCGCTAACCATTAGCGGTTCGCACGTGAATCGAAACAGCCAGTTCGGTAAAAGAAGATGCCCCGGGGAACCACCCGGGGCATTTTTCATTTACTCCCCATGCCCCTTTCTACTCCCACCGGTTTCGCTCCCGAGGCCAAGCTAGCTTACGCACCCATCACCGCCTGCCGCGTTTGCGCCGAGCACCTGCCCCTCGGCCCCCGGCCCATTTTCCGCCTCCACGGCGCGGCGACCATTGCGTTGATCAGTCAGGCACCGGGCCGGTTAGCGCACCTGTCCGGCGTGGCGTGGGACGACCCCAGCGGCCGCAAACTCCGCGAGTGGCTGGGCGTCGACGAAACACAGTTCTTCGATTCTCCCACTTTCGCCGTCACCCCGATGGGTATGTGCTACCCGGGCAAGGGGAAAGGCGGCGACCTGCCGCCCCGCCCGGAATGCGCCCCGCTCTGGCAGGACACCCTGCTGAAACTCCTCCCCAACGTCAAGCTGAAAATATTGATCGGGGCCTACTCCCAAAAACACTACCTCGGCGCGCGGCGAAAACGGACCCTAACGGAAACCGTACGGAGCTACGAAGAATACCTGCCGGAGTACTTTGTCCTTCCCCACCCAAGCCCCCGCAACGGCATCTTTATGCGCCGCAACCCGTGGATCGAGGAAGAAGTGATTCCGGAACTGCGCAGGCGAGTGGCCGCTCTCTTGCTGGATGGTCAGTAGGGGCGGTACCGTTCTGCTGGTTTTCATTAGGGCATTAGGATTACCGAAATAGTAGAACGAATAACAAAAGCCCCGGGCACGATCTGACGACCGTGCCCGGGGCTGGTTAATTGACCCCCGTTGTGTTCGGGCGCAGGTACCGGTGGGTTAAATAGCACCCAACCCGCCATCCATGCCGATGACCTGACCGGTCACGAAGGCGGCGTTGTCACCCAGCAGGAAAGCGGCCATGGCGGCAATCTCTTCCGCCGCGGCTACGCGCTTGAGTGGGTGGCGGTCGGCGCTGGCCTGGCGCTTATCGTCCGTACCGAGCAATTTTCCGGCCAGTGGAGTATCCGTGAGGGAAGGCGCGATGGCGTTGACGCGGATGTTGGGAGCGTACTCAGCGGCAAGACTACGGGTGAGGCCCTCGATGGCGCCCTTCGCCGCGGCAATGCCGGCGTGAAAGGGCATCCCCCGCTGTACGGCAACGGTGGAGAAGAATACGACCGAAGCCTTATCCGATTTTTTGAGGGTGCGTTCGCAGGCCTGCAGGCAGCGGACGGCACCGACTACGTTCAGCTCGAAGGCCTCGCGGAAGGCGGGGGCTTTGAGGCTCCGGAAAGATTTTAGGTCGATGCTGCCGGGGCAATAGACGAAACCATCGAGACCTTCCGGAATGGTAGCTTTGTCGGGGTCCGCTTCACCGATCACGTCGTAGGAAGTAAAAGTGACGGTTGTGGGAAGGTCGCGTTGCTCACGGGCCCAGACGGCCACGGTGTGCCCGTCAGTCAGGAGTTGATCAACGAGGGCGCGGCCAATGCCGGAGCTGCCGCCAATAATAAGGTAGTTTGCCATGGGGGGCTAACGGTGGGGTGGGGGTTTGGTTGCTTGGGTGGGGGGAATTGAAATTTAGAACGGTGTGATTTGGAGAATGCGCGAGTGAAGCCACGGTTCACGTTACGAGTTGTATCCCTCCGGGCCTTACCGTATATCCTTTCACTCCCGATAGCTATCGGGACCGCGCCCAACCGCTTTTGTTCAACTTAAGCCTTTGTTGACCACGCCCGCGCGCATGGCTTTGCCGTACCGCTGTCCATTAAAGATTTTCGTAGCCTTAAGCCGCTCCCGGTCTTCCGGCGGTAGTTGCTTGAAATCGTAGCATTCCTGCGAGCAGCAATTGTCAAACGTGGCCGCGCAGGCTTCGCACTGAACAATCAGGGTGTGGCAGGGGCCGTTGGTGCAATCGATCTGGCGGTCCGCGGGGGTGCCGCACTGGTGGCAGTGGCTGACGACGTGGTCGGAAATGCGCTCGCCGAGGCGCTCGTCGAAGACGAAGTTTTTGCCGATGTACTTGGACTCAAGCTCGAGCTCTTCACACTGGCGGGCGTAGTCGATGATGCCACCGTCGACCATGGCCACGTTGGGAAAACCGCGGTGGAGGTAGTAGGCACTCGCCTTTTCACAGCGGATGCCGCCCGTGCAGTACATGACGATGTTGGCTTCTTTTTTATCGGCCAGCATTTCTTCAACGGCGGGCAGTAGGTCACGGAAGTAGGTAAAATCCGGCCGAATGGCACCTTCGAAATACCCGACTTCACTTTCGTAGTGGTTGCGCATGTCGACGACGATCGTGCCCTCCTCGTCGAGTAGCTGGTTCACTTCCGGCGCGCTCAGGTGGCGGCCGCGTTTGGTGACGTCGAACGAAGCGTCGTTCAGCCCGTCGGCGACGATCTTATCGCGCACCTTAATCTTTAACTTCAGAAACGAACCCGCCTTAGCCTCGATGGCGAGGTTGAGGCGCATAGCCCGCAGGGCGGGGACGCGATCGAGCGCCGCCCGGTAGGCTTCGAACTTAGATTGCGGCACGGATACTTGTCCGTTGACGCCTTCTTTTGCGACGTACACCCGGCCAAATACCAGCAATTCATCCCAGGCCACGTAGCACTCATCGCGGAATGCCGCGGGCTCCGTGATGTGGACGTAGCGGTAGAACGAAAAGGTAACGCGCGACTCCGTCTCGGCGGCCAGGCGGGCGCGAAGTTCTGCGGGGCTGAGGATATTTTTGAGGCGGCTGCGCATGGCGCGGGATTTGATTGGGGGCAAATTTACGTGATTTCGACTTTTTTGTAAGGGGCGAAGTCGCGGGTGTCAGGTAATGCACGAAGGAGCAGGGTTTATTTGGCCGACTCGTCGTAGAGCACCCGGCGAAAGGCCGTGGTCTGCAACATTTCTAAACTGAGCTTTCCGAACTGGTCCGGCCGCTCCGTCATTGCGTGCAGGTGCTGCCGCAGGAAAGCAAACGTAGCGACGTGAACGAGCGGAATGGCGCGCTTCCACAACTCACTTTGCTGCCGCGCCGCGCCGAAGGGTAGCGACCGACCCTCCCGCAACCCCGCGACGAGCGACAACACGAACGCCTTACTGATCCTCTCCGACCAGCTTTCGTCGCGCAGCACGGCCAGTAAGGGCGCGACGCTGCCGGAGTGAAAACTATCTTTTTCCTCGTCCATCAACCGGTGATAAACCGAGTTGAAAAGGGGCGTGGGTAGGGACTTGGTGATTTGGCTCAGTTCCGTAAGGGGCAAATTCTCCCGCCGGGCGCGCAGGGCGAAGGCGAGAAACTCACCGCCGGCGTCGGCGTCTTCGTAATCCAGAATCGCCACGGCGGCAGCTTTGAGTTCGCGTTTGTTCAGGCCGGCCCAGTACTCCGCGTAGGTTTGACCCAGTAGGTCGGGTAGGGTGACGGGGGGAAGGGCTTCGAGGACGAATTCACCGATGCTCTCCTTACTACGCAAGCCACCGTACCGCTGGAGGAGGTCTTTGTCCGCCGGGTCGGTAAGCGCCGCGATGAACTTCCCCCGCTCGTCCAGGGAACGAACGGCGACGTTCGTAATTTCTTCGCTAACGGTTAGGTCCCGACCCAGCAGAAGCAATTTCAGTAATGCGCGGCGGACGCCCTTGCGCTTGGGGCCGAACTGGGCGCGGAGCCAGGGTAAGTCGTCCGGGGAGAGCTTGATTCGCACTGCTTCGAGGAGCGTTTCTTGGTTTTTTGGTGACTGTTTTGGCCACCAATTGGCAAGAGCCCGGCGGGCGTCCTCCGGGGCAACGTTACGCCAGCGGGAAAGCACGTCGCGCTTCCCGGCGGGGCTTTGTTCCGTTTTCCACAGGTCGGGGAAATCCACTCGCTGGGTGAGCATCATCCAGGCCGGGTTCATGGTCGCTAACCAACGGGCCCGGTTACCTCCGGCACGGACCGCGCGGCCGGCGGTAAGGGGGGCGTCCAGTTCCGTGCCGGCGGCGTAGTCCAGTAACTCTGGGAGTAGGTGCGGGGGAAAAAGTAGGCCTCGCTCGTCCAGTACGCGCACGGCTTCCGGAAGCACGTCGGCGTACGTTTCGGAAAAAACGAGTTGTAAAGCACGAGCTAATTTGGGGGAGGCGGCGGCGCGGCTTTCCGCGATTGGTTCGGAAGCACCGGGTGGCGTTACCGTAGGCGTTTGTAACCGGTCCAGCCGTTCGGCCAGGGCGTAGGCGGCCAGCGCTTTTTCCGCGTCGTCCGCGCTCGGGTCCACGGCATCCCGCAGGTCGAGGTAATCTTTTGCTTCCTGGCTGAGGGGCTGGCGACTGGTGCCGAGGGTCAGGGTCTGGAGGAGTTTCATGGCGCGATGCTTTCGGACGGCGGTGCCCATTAATCGCCGTGTTTTTAGGCTAGCGTACACCAGGGGGATTTACCGTACTTCTGGGGCTGGCCCAGCATTACGAACGGCCGCTCTGGAGCGAAGCGATTAACCATGCGGAGCACTCTAAGCGGCGAAGCCGTCTGATCCCTCAGCTACATTTTTCGGCGCGTCTTCTTGCTGAACAGATTCGTGTTGTTTTTCTTCTTGACTTTCTTGTTGATCGACTTGTCGATCGCAGGGCAGCCAGACTTTCGACCGCAACTACTGACGAATAGCCCGGAAAGCACCATAAACAAAAGGCTTAGCAGGTAAACACGGCCGGCTTTCATGCGTTAGGGGAATTGTAATTAGGAGATAAATGCGGGTCTCGACCCAAATTTAACCCCTAAAAGCGTTCAAATTTCACAGTGTCAGCAAGTTTTGTTGTTTAGCCCGCTAACGTAAGCAATATTTGCCGAGATATTTAACCATCCCCCCCTCAAAATTCTACCATTATGAACAAAGGAGAACTAGTGGCATCAATTGCCGAAAAAGCAGACATCACTCAAACGCAAGCGGAAGCCGCCCTCAGCGCCACCCTCATGAGCATCCAGGATGCCCTCAAGTCAGGTGACAGCGTAAGCCTCGTAGGCTTCGGTACTTTCTCTGCCAATGACCGCCCCGCACGTGACGGCCGTAACCCACGTACGGGCGAGACGATCAAGATCGCCGCCAAGACCGTAGCTAAATTCAAGCCCGGTAAGAAACTTAGCGACAGCTTGAATTAGTCGCTGGTGAATGGTTAAGGGTAAGCAATACTAGCTCCCGTCGCCCACTTCACAGCTATTGAAACGATACTGACCGTGGTCCATTCCCGCAAAGGAATGGGCCATTGTCATTTTGTGTAGACGTGGCCGCGAAAGAATTTAGCGGCTGACCACGATCGGCCCCGTGTGTACGTAGCTTCCTACGCAGTACCGAAGGAGGCCGGCCTTACACCGTCAGCCAAAATTTCGTAGTGATTCGCTAGCCTTCGATTACCCTCCACCAAACCGAAAGATCGGCACGTCCACGCTTCCCGTCAACATAAACCGCACGGACCGTGCTTCCCGCGTTTCCGTACCCCCCGCCGGCGTGTACTTACGGGCACTCGGCCCATCCTGCACCCCGAACCCCAGGCTGAAGGGCGTCTTGGGGAAATTATAGAGTAAGTGGAGCCCGGGTGCCACCACGTTTCGTAAACTGAATTCCGGTAGTCGCTCCACGGAAGCACCGGCCGAGTTGCCACTACGCTGCTCCAGCCGGAAAGCCGTAATGCCGCCCAGGTCCAGCACCGAAGCAAACAAAGTAAAGGAACTCCGCCCGGCAATTTGCCGGCTGTAGCTCAACCCAACCGGCACGAAGAGTGATACGACCGTCGTCATTTCTTCCAGCGACCGGTCCGTCTCGCCCACCGGTAAGATCAATCGCTCCCCGGCCACCGCCGCTCCGAAGTAAGCACCCAGCTCAAAACTGGAAGATCGGTTGCGCTTAATCTGCGAGCTACCCGGGGGCAGGGCAATGTTGCTGAGCGCCGTCTGGATGTCCACGGGCGTGTTCGCGCTAGCCACGTCGGACATAAACGTTCCGTATTTAAATAGGTCCTCCTGGAAACGACGATTTGCGCGCGGGTCGATCCGGTCGAGCCGCCGTTGTACATCGGTGAGTTGGAGATCTAGCTCGCGTAATCGAGTGGCTGTAGGCGGGGTTAGGGCGGTTTTTTGGTTCAGTATTACTCCATCCGTGGGGCTTGACTCCGCTACGGAATCCGCCGTTGGAGAAGCCTCGGCGTCGGTAAAGTCTTGAAGCAATTTCTTCCGCTCCGTCGCCAGACCCAGGCGTTTGCTCTCTAAGCGGTCCCGTTTACGGTTGGCCTGGGGGAACACTTCCAGTAGCTCGAAGAGGTTCAGCAGGTTGTCGATCGCGTACCGGTAGTCACCCCGTTGGCTCAGGCTAAAGAGTTCTTTCAGTTCGGCGTTAACGGCCGGCACCTTGGCGAAGCCGGGGTATAATTCCGCGAAAGAGATCGTCCGCGCCGTTGCGTCCGGATCAAGGCCAAAGGCAGTATTCTGAAAAATCGGTGCGGTCAAGAGCGTCTCTAGACTACTCGTAATAAACTCTACCCCGGCTTGCCGGATGGGTTTTTTCCCTTTTTCACCAATTTCCTCAGTCGAGTCGCGCACGGATTGATAATCGGATAGAAAAAGGCTGAAATCCAGCAAGAAGTCGACGAGGCCGGTGGTATTGATTTGGCCTATACTGGGCACTTTGCTCATGCGTTCGCGACTAATGCCAGCCAGTAGCTGGCGCGCAGCAGCGTCGGTCTGGAAAACGCTCATCGCTTCCTTGCCCAGGAAAAGTTGATCGTCGGAGCCGGCCAGGAGGAAGAAGGTTTGCTGGGCAACGCCGAAAATGGATTCAAACGCCGTCAGGTTCTCGTAGGCATCCGAGAGCTTACCGTCCGTCTGGGCGGCATTGAAAGCCAGGAGGGCGGCGTTGAGCTCCCCGTAGGCAAGGTCGGTGGTGGCGATGGTCTCGGTGAGACCGGGGAAGTCAGAAAGTCCCCGGTGTTCGAGGTTGGCGGCGGCCATTTCTGGTAAACGCTCCGGGCTATTTGTCATCAACCACTGGTCCAGACGTTCCTCGATGGCGGCGAGGTGGCGGTAAGCGGCTTCCGGTGTTGCGGGGGTGGTCGCGATGAGGCCGCTCAGCAGCCGTAGCGCGGGGTGGTCCTGATTTTTTCTTTCGGTATCGATTCGTTGCCGAACGGCCCGGCGGTACAGGGTTTGGGGTTCGCTTAGGTAAAGTTTGCGGCGTTGCGCGTCTTCGAAGGTGGTCTTGATGTTGTGCAGGTCGATCCGTACTTCATTCAGCGTTTCGTAGCGCAGGCGGTAGGCATCCAGGGCGTCCCGGTTAGCCAGGATCTCGCGTACGGCCCGGAGGCCAGCGGCGCGGCGCTCGGTGGCGTCAAAAGTCGGCGCGTCGGGACCGAATAAGTCGTCGAATTTCGTGAGGCTGGGGTACGCCTCGTAGTAAGCGTACGCTTCCTCACCGTTGAGCCACTGGCGGATTACGTTGTTATTTACGATCGAGGTGGTGGCCGAAAGGGCGCCCTGGGCAAGCGGGAGCTCTTCGTCGAGTAGCTTTCCGGTAAGAACGCTCAGCTCCGTACTCAGGGCGTCGATCTCGTCGGCGGTAAGGTCTAGATCCAGTAGCACGTCGAGGTATAAATCTACGTCTTCGGTAGCGCGCTCGGTGGCGGTAACGAAGCCGGCATTTAGTTGTTCTACGGCACCCGCGTACGCGCCGAATGACTTCTGTAAGTGTTGGTAAGCGGGTGAGTCGCCCCGTTCCTGAGCAACTTTCAAGTCGATCTCGGACCGGACCGTCGTGCGACTGCGCGCCAGTTCGCCGTAAGTAAAGCTCAGCACGTCCGGGAGCGGTACGTCGCGTAATTCCAGGTCGAGAATCCGGTAAACGAGAAAGATGTTATAAACGGCCGGGTTGCTAAAACCGTCGACGTCGCGGGCCTCCAGGAAGTTGCCGAGGTTAAACGAGACGGCGTTTAGGTCCGCCGAAAAAGCCCGGCGGATGCTCGGTAATATTGCTTTGTAATTCAGTAAGTCAAGCCCGGGTAGATAGCCGGCCGTCTCCGGGAAAAGGTACTGTAAGTCGTTGTCGTTCAGGTACCCCCGCAGCCGCTCCAGAAAGGTGTAAGTCAGCTCCTGCTGCGCCCGTTTGGCGATGAAATCGGATAGCCCGACCAGCGCATTACTCACCAGCGCATCCGGCACAAGGCTCGTGTTGCGCGCGCCGGCCGCGGAACTCGCCGAAGCCAGACTGAAGGACGCCGATGTTGGCGCCACGACCGACTGCCGGATCTGCTCCAAATCCACCTGACCCGCCGGGCCGAATAATTCCGACCCTTTTTTACGCGCTAAAAACCGCCCGCGTTCCTGACCCAGCAGCTTTTCCAAGTACTCGGCGGGGTTACCCACAAGGTGCGTTTCCAGCTCCGCGGCGATGCCCGCTTGTAACAGAAATTCCCGGATGGCCTCGTTACCGGCGTAGTGTTCCAGCAACGCCGGCCCGCTCGCTAGTGCGTACACACGTTCCGCGTCCGGCATCCCGGCGTAGTAAGCCAGCAGGCAAACCGTCTCGTCCAGCGCGGGGTTGCTGGATTCGGCGTCGGCGGCCCTGATGGCGGGCACGAGTTGAAGGATGCGGTTCAGGTCTTCCCCGATATTTTGGGCGTGGAGGCCGCCGGTGAGCAGGGCCACGAGAAGTAGTAGTTTCATACGACAAACGTGTCTGGTCCGAAAATATATTCCCGCACCAAATCCGCGGCGCTTTTGAGGAGCGTAGGAAAGCCGGGGCCGTCAACCGTTTTTAGATTAGTCACCAGGCCCAGCATCTCTTCGTTTTGGACGGGCGTGGCGGTGATTCGGTCCGTCGTCAGTCGTGGTTTGTAGGCGGCGTAGGCCAGGTGCCAGTTATTGCGGGCGGTTTTGTAGGCGGCCTGGTCGTACGGGTCTTGCTCGCGGAGGAGGCGGAGGCGGGCGCGCGTGAGGCGGGTGTGAAAGTGGTGCAGGTTCATCAGCATCCGCGTGTTGCCGGGGGAGGTAAGGGGTATTCCGTTCGGGTGTGGGCTAAGTGGCGCGGTCGCGGGTGCCGGGGGTGGGGGAAGGGGCGCAAAGTTTTCCACCCAGGTCCGTAACCGGTCGCGGGCTTCGTCCGGTGCGAGCTCGGCGAGTTCCCGGAGGGTCTCTTCCTGTTCCGACCCGAAGTCGGGGAACGGCTCGGCTTGTCGGATTCGATCGAGCAAAATTACCAACTCCGCCACGCCGCTCTTTTCCTCCCGGCTGACCCGGGAAAGGCCCGCGGTGGCGTCGCGCCGGTGATCGTAGATACGCCGGACGACATCGCGGAGGGTGAGCAGAATTTCTTGGCGGGTGGCCATTGCGGGAGGTTGTGTTATAGTAAGGTAAGTAATTTGGTGGGTATTTGACCGGGGCGGCACCGTCCGAAATAAGTCGCTCCGCATCAGTGCACTCCACGGTAGCGCCCGCCGCCACGGAGATGCACTGGAGGCTGACCATCCGTAATGTACGCGTGCATCGTCCGGTTGCGAGCCCGCACACGTTGCTTTCCATAAATCCTCCGCATCTACGTCCGCGCCCAAGCTATTATCTTTGCGCCCGCTCGCCCACCGACGTGGGGAGCAGTGAAGCTAAACCACCCACTATGATCTTCCTGGAATTCGAACGCCCCCTCGAAAAACTCTACGAGCAAATCACCAAAGTAAAGGAGGTGGCCGAAGACGGCGTCGTCGATATGACCGCCACCATCGAGGAGCTCGAAACGCGCATCAAGGTGACGCGCAAAGAAATCTACTCCAACCTCACCGGCTGGCAGCGCGTCCAGCTCAGCCGCCACCCGGAACGCCCCTACACGCTGCACTACATCGACGAGATGTGCCGAAAATTCATCGAGCTCCACGGCGACCGGTACCACGGCGACGACAAGGCCATCGTCGGGGGCATTGCTAACCTCGACGGCCAGACGGTCGTCATCGTCGGCCACCAGAAGGGCGTCAACACCAAGATGCGTCAGTACCGAAACTTTGGCATGGCCAACCCGGAAGGCTATCGCAAAGCACTGCGCCTGATGAAACTCGCCGAACGATTCGGCTTTCCCGTTGTGACGCTGATCGACACCCCCGGTGCCTTCCCCGGCATCGAGGCCGAGGAGCGTGGCCAGGCCGAGGCCATCGCCCGCAACCTGTTCGAAATGGCCCAGTTGCGCGTGCCGATCGTCTGCGCCGTCATTGGCGAAGGCGCTTCCGGCGGCGCCATCGGCATCGGCCTGGGCGACCACGTGATGATGCTCGAAAACACTTGGTACTCCGTCATCAGCCCCGAGTCCTGCTCGTCTATCCTCTGGCGGAGCTGGGACTACAAGGAGCAGGCCGCCGACGCCCTCAAGCTCACGGCCACCGACATGCTCGGCTTCGGTATCATCGACGAGATCGTCAAGGAGCCCGAAGGCGGCGCGCACAACAACGTCGGGGAAATGTCCAAAACCCTCAAAAAACAACTCAAGAAAGCCATCGCGGCCCTCCAGGCGAAGGACGTCGATACCCTCATCGAAGAGCGCATCGAGAAGTACGCCAGCATCGGGCGGGTACAGCAGGCCGAATAAGCGTGTCTTTCCTACCCAATCCCAAAACCTGGCTTTTTCAGCGTCGACTCCTTGCGGATACGCGCGCGCCCGAGGCGCTTAAAGCCGGCGAAAAACCGGTGAACCTCGCCACCGCTACGCAAGTCTTGGTGCTGTTTCCCGCCGACAAGGCGACCGACCGCAAGGTGGTTGAAGATTGGAAAGAAACTACCCGCAGCGCCACGTGCGTAGTGAATATGGCCGGTTACTTCGCCCGGGAAACCGGCGTTAAGGACGCTGACCTGCTGCGCATTACCGCCCAAGAGCGCAATTGGTACGGCGTCCCGGTTGGTGCGCCGACAAAACGTTACTTCGAAGCAGCCTGCGATCTGCTCATCCGACTCGGCCCCGCTGGCCACCGGGAACTGAATTACCTTGCCGCGAGTAAACGTGCCAGCCTGAAAGTAGGCCCCCACGACCCCAACGAAAACACCCCGATTTACCAACTCCAATTCGACGGCCGGGCCAACGGCGACCTGATCAGCCAACTCGCCGCCATCGAAGCCATCTTTAGCTACACGAATGCAACATCTACCTAAGTTCAGCGGCACGGGCGTTGCCCTCATCACGCCCTTCGCGGCGGACCGCTCCGTTGACTATCCGGCGCTCGGCCGCGTGATCGATTACGTTATCGAAGGGGGCGTTGATTACGTGGTCTGCCTGGGAACGACGGGCGAGGCCATCACGCTCAGCGCCACGGAGTGTCGGGAGATACTGGACTATACGATCCGGCACGTCGACGAGCGCGTCCCGATCGTCGCGGGCTTTTTCGGGGGGAACTACACCGAGAAGCTAGAGGGTGTGCTCCGCGAGTATAATTTCGACGGGTGCGCGGGGATCATGTCCAGCAGCCCGGCCTACTCCAAGCCACCGCAGGAGGGTATCTACCAGCACTTCATGCGCGTGGCCGACGCCAGCCCGCTGCCGCTGATCATTTATAACGTCCCCAGCCGGACGGCCTCCAACGTGTTGCCCGAAACGATTCTGCGCCTGTCTGAAGGCCACCAAAACTTTGCGGCCGTCAAGGAAGCTAGTGGGGATTTGGGGCAAGCCATCGAAATTCTCAAGCACTGCCACGAGAACTTTGGCGTTCTTTCCGGCGACGACCCGATCACGGCGGCCGTCATCGCCATGGGTGGCCACGGTGGCATCAGCGTGATTGCCAACGCACTGCCGAAACAATTTAGCGGCATGGTTCGGGCGGCGTTGGCGGGTGATTTCCCGACCGCGCGCCAACTGAATTTTGATTTGCTGGACGTGCACCCGCTGCTCTACGCGGAAGGGAACCCGGTGGGCATTAAGGCGGCGGTTAGTATGCTGGGGCTTTGCGGGAATTACTTGCGGGTGCCGCTCGTTCCGCTGAGTGAGCCTTTGCGGGAGAAGTTGCGGAAGCAGTTGAGTTTGGTGCCGGGGTTTACGCTGTAAGCTTGTGCTACTATAAGTGTTAGGTCTAAAGGTTGAGGGCATCCTGCCCGAACGGCCATGCGGGAGCGCTTCCGCCGTTACGTTCGGGCAGGATGCCCTCAACCTTTATTAAAAACTACCAATGAAGGGACTAAAATTCGCGGCCATCCTCCTCTCCCTGGTCTTCCTCATTCCCGTAGTCGCCGTCACCTTCTTCGGTGGGCCCATCGCCCGGTCCGTCGTCACGTCCCTCAACGACCGGTTACAGGGAGAAATTCGTATCGAGCGGTACGAGGTCGCCTTCTGGTCTACCTTCCCCAATCTCTCCGTTGGCCTGCAGCACGTGGAAGTAGCTGGCTCGGACGGCAGCGAATTACTGGCGGCCGATCGGATAGATTTTCTCCTGGACCTGGGCAGTTTATTCGGAAAAATTCGGGTAAGGGAAGTGGTCGTGCGCGATGGTCAACTCCAGCTGCTCACCGACGCCGATGGCAACACGAACTACCAGCTGGCCGGCTACACTTCCGTGGGTGAACGAACCGCTGCGTCGGACGCCCCGGCGGAACCTACGGAATTCAACATCGGCGAAGCCATCTTTCAGAACGTCGGCGTCAGCTACCGTGACCGGCAGCTGAACGTGGACCTGGCCGGAAGAATCGACGGGCTCACCTTCACCGGCGATTTCGGTACGACGAACTACCTCCTCTCCACCGACGGCAGCATCTTTGTCGACTATCTGGATCAGCAGGGCGACCGCTACGTTAGCCGCCAGCAGCTCATCGTTACCGCCAGCACGGACATCGACAACGCCGTCGGCGTCTACACCCTGGCCCCGCTTCACCTGGAGGTGGGTGATCTCGAACTCGACGTAGTCGGCAAACTGCAACCAACGAAAGATGGCTTTCAGACGGACCTCCGGATAGATTCCGAATCCGGCAGCCTCGCCGACGTGATCGCCCTCATTCCGCCCGCCTACGCCGGCAACCTGGCTGAGTTGGAAACCCGGGGGGAACTCCTCCTTTCCGCCACCGTCAGGGGCCCGTGGACGGAGCGCGCGTATCCCCGCATCGAAGGCAAACTAGACTTTACCGACGGCCGCGTCGGCAGCCCCCGCGTCAACGTTGGCGTCAAGGACCTCGATCTCCGCGCCACCTTTAATTACCTTGACGGACCGAAGGGCGGCGTACAAACTTTTTCCATCGACAAACTGACGGGTGAGTTTCGTCGCCAGCCCTTCAGCATGACCCTGCTGGTTGAGGACACCGAAAACCCGACCGTCACTTTTGAGGCCGACGGTGCCTACGCCCTGGAAACCCTGCCCGCTCTGCTCGGTGAGGGGCCGATTACGGACGGCGGTGGCTTTCTACGCGCCGAAAATATTCGGATCACCGGAAAGTACAAAGACATGCTCACCCCCCGGGGCATGGGACGCGTTCGCGCCGAAGGTAGGCTAAGGGTCGACGATGCGGAATTGACCGTGCGGGGACGGGAGTTGAATTTCCCGTCGGGCAATCTTGAACTATTGGGTAATAAAATGCGACTCCAGCAATTCGCTTTCAGCGGCCCGGGGACCGAAATCACCTTCACTGGAGAAGCAACTAACCTTATTCCCGTTCTCTTCGCCGATTCGCTGAATACCAATGACGCCGAATTGATCTTCGACGCGCGTTTGGAAGGCGAGTCGCTGGATCTAGATGAACTCATCGCACTCTCCGGCCCCACGGAAGCGGAAGAAGAATTGGCCGAGGCCGCGGGTGCCGTGGATTCTTTGCGAGCGAGAACCGTAAGCGACCGCGTGCGGATCAGCGACTTGCTACGCGGCCGCTTCGACGCCCGGTTGGAGGAATGGAACTACGGCGAAATCGAGGGAAAAGACTTTATCGGCCAACTCAATTTCACCCCCGGTCGGCTCGGCGTAGCTGGGGTAACCGTCGCCATGGGCGGCGAGCTACGGCTGGACGGCGACGTGTTTTTCACCGAGCGTCTCCGCGTGGAAGGCCGGGTAGCGGGTAACCGGATCGACGTGAAGGAATTTTTCGAGCAAGGTGAAAACTTCGCTCAAAAAGTGCTTACCTCCGATAACCTGACGGGAGCGATGGACGCGCAACTCTGGATCGAATCCGCCTTCGATGAAGCCGGCGAGTTTGACTACGGTGCCCTAAGAGTTCTGGCCCACCTGACCATCATCGACGGTGAGCTGCACGATTTCGCCATGCTCGAAAACTTCGCTTTCGCCCTTAAATCCGGTGATTTGGAGCGGGTCCGCTTTACGAAACTGGAGAACTACTTCGAAATCTCCGACCAGACCTTATACATACCCGCCATGTTCATCCAATCCAGCGCGCTGAATATGGACCTGGCCGGTAGCCACACTTTCGAGCAGGAGTTAGACTATGCCATCAAGGTAAACGCCGGCCAGGCGATCGCCAACAAGCTCTCCCGCCACGATGACGAACTGGAAGTCTTGCCGGAGCGGCAGGGCTGGTTCAATCTTTATTACACGATGAAGGGGCCGGTAGAAACCTTTGCGGTGGAACAGGACAAACGGGCGGTAAAAGCCGCCTTTGAGCGGAGTCTGCTGCGGCGGCAACGGATTGAGCGTGGTCTACGGTCACGGTTCGGTGGCTGACGTACCGCCGAAAGGTCCTTAGACGGGAGTAATGTGAAATGCTCAATGGCTTATCACATATCCTCTGCATCCGCGACCGCGCCCATTACTGTTAACGAGATGCCAAGCTGCTCACTTGAATGTGCTTTTCATCAATTGCTGCATCAAGTAAGCACACTAAATCGATCCACCATGAAGCACATTATCACCTTTCTCACCTTCTCCTTACTCTTTGCCTGCGGACAAGGTACTGAGCAGTATTCAGGTGACACGAGTGCGGAATCCTACGAAAGCTCGGCGGATGATCGGGGGGCGGAGTCCGGTATGAATCTCACCGACGATCGGGCACAAACGGAACGTGCCGCGGCCAAAATCATCAAGAACGGTCGTTTAGCTTTCAAGGTGAAAAATCTCGCCCTGGGGAAACAGCGCGTTGACAGTCTGCTCCGGCGGAATGACGCGTACTACGAGCGCGAGGAGTACCAGACGAGCTACGGCTCGATCGGTTACGTACTCGTTATCCGTGTGCCCGTCGATAATTTCGAACTATTACTTGCTTCACTCGAAGGCGGCACGGGCCAACTGACCCTGAAGGAGGTGAGTGCCAGCGACGTGACGGAAGAATACGTCGATTTGGGGATCCGCCTCGAAAACAAGCTCGCTTACCTGGCGCAGTACAAAGAGATCCTGAAAAAGGCGCGAACGATTGAAGAGATCCTGCAAGTTCAGGAAAAGATTCGCGTCATCGAAGAAGAGATCGAGAGCAAGAAAGGACGGCTCCGGTTTCTGGACAACAAGGTTGGTTTTTCCACCATCCAAGTGACGCTGACGGAAGTAACGGACGAGTACGTCGCCGAAGATCCGGGGATTGTGGAGCGGCTCGGGGAAGCCCTCAAGAGCGGAGCTACCGGCATCGTAGACGTTTTCGTAGCGGTGGTTTACCTCTGGCCCGTCCTGCTAATTCTGCTGATAATCTTCATATTTCGCAGCCGAATCTTCCGCAAGGGCGGTAGTGGTGATAAATAAGGGCGCGGTCGCCCCGACTAAGTGCGAGACTAGCTGGTCCCGACTAAGTCGGGACGGGTGCAGTGTAGTTGGGAGAGAGCCGGGTGAGGTGATCCCGCAACTTATAACATGACTTCTGAGTTTACGGAGCTGATGGGAAGCTATGATTAGTACGTGCCTTCCCAAATAAATACCTCGGCAAAAGTTTGGCCGTCCGCCGCCGCGGAACCTACTTTTGCATTCCTGTTTTGGTTGGGTGGCCGAGTGGCTAGGCTCAGGTCTGCAAAACCTGCTACGGCGGTTCGAATCCGCTCCCAACCTCTGTTAAACCCGGTCTCCACTTTGCGTGGAGATCGGGTTTTCTATTGTTAGCGCAACCTTTCAGGCATTTTGGAGGCACATTTGTCGAGTAGTTGCCTACGTTCGTACAGCACCCAACACTTTCCCGCGGCTACGTAAGTATCTATGTGCTCACACGAAAATCACGCAGGGTCATGGCACACAGTAATAGTCGGAACAAAAACAAGCAGAGTGATGGGATATTTGGATTTGTCGGCGACGTGATCGCTTGTCTATTCGTAGAAATTCTCTTTGCGGGGATCGCTGCGTTGTGCAGGGCTGTCTGGAGTATTTTCGACTAGTCCGCACTTCGAATCAACCCGGCACCGGCGTCCACGCCTAAACCACTTAACGGTAGAAATAAATAACGTGTGAGTCTAGCAAAAAGGCCGTACCTTTGCGCGTCCAAAACCAAGCCTCCGGGCGAGGAAGAAGGGGGACGGCGGGCCCCGAATTCGCCAAATACAGTAACCTTTTAAACATTTCCGAGCCCATGATGATGGATGACGAAAAAGATACCACCCTCCCCGAGGGAACCCCAGAAACTTCCACCGAGGCAAGCGCCGAAACGGAAGCAACAACCCAAGCGGAAACTACCGAAGCCGTAGCCACCGCCAAGACGGAAGAAAAGCCCGCAGCCGCAGCTACTGAAGCTACCGCCGCTGCTGACACCAACGATACTTCCGACGAAGAAGAGGAAGAAGAAAAGCCTACTTCCAAGATAATCCGCAAAGATGCATCGAAAGTAAACGTCGTCATCACCGAAGAGGTGAAGGAAGAAGGCGTGGAGATCGACGAAGCCGACCAGTCAGGCACCACCGGAGAAGGCCACGCCGACTTCAACTGGAACATGACCAGCCGCTCCGCCGCCAGCCGTTACACCGATCAGGAACGCGCCGATCTGGAAAAAGCGTTCGACGCTTCCATGACCAACATCGCCGAAGCCGAGATCATGTCCGCTAAAGTTAGCAGCATCATCGACGGTGACGTGATCCTCGATTTGAACTACAAGTCAGACGGTCTGCTTCCCCTCAGCGAATTCCGCGACCAAGCCGCCCTCCAGGTCGGTGACACCGTAGAAGTGTACGTCGAGCAGCAGGAAGACGAAAAGGGACAACTCGTCCTCAGCCGTCGCAAAGCCAAGCTCCTCCGCGCCTGGGATCGTATCCGCGATTCTTACGCAAACGGAACGGTCATCACCGGTAAGGTGGTCAGCAAGACGAAGGGTGGTTTGATCGCCGATTGTGGTGGTCTCGAAACCTTCCTCCCCGGTTCGCAGATCGACATCAAGCCGATCATCGATTACGATGCGTACGTTGGTAAGACGATGGAATTCAAGGTCGTCAAGATCAACGAAACCATCAAGAACGCCGTCGTTTCTCACAAAGCCCTTATCGAATCCGACCTCGCCGAGCAGCGCGAAGCAATCATCGCTTCCCTCGAACGCGGACAGGTACTCGAAGGTGTGGTCAAGAACATCACCGACTTCGGTGCTTTCCTCGACCTGGGTGGCGTAGACGGACTGCTCTACATCACGGACATCAGCTGGGGCCGGATCAACCACCCCTCCGATATCCTCGAACTCAACCAGAAGGTCAACGTGGCCGTACTGGATTTCGACGAAAACAAGAAGCGTATTTCCCTTGGCCTCAAGCAGCTACTGCCCCACCCGTGGGAAGTGCTCGACGAAACCATCACGGAAGGCTCTACGGTGGAAGGCAAAGTGGTCAACATCGAAGACTACGGCGCATTCATCGAGATTCAGCCGGGCGTAGAAGGCCTCGTTCACGTGAGCGAAGTCAGCTGGTCCAACCAGCCGATCAACGCCCGCGAGTACTTCACCGTCGGTGAGATGAAGCCCGCCAAAGTGGTAACCATCGACCGGGAAGATCGGAAGATGTCGCTTTCCATCAAGCAGTTGCAGGACGATCCCTGGACGATGATCGGTGAGAACTTTGCGCTGGATTCCGTGCACACGGGTAAGGTTAAGAACCTCACGCCGTACGGTGTCTTCGTCGAACTCGAAGACGGCATTGGCGGCATGATCCACATCAGCGACCTGAGCTGGACGAAGCGCTTCAGCCATCCTTCCGAATTCGTGAAGGTGGGTGATGACATCCAGGTTTCCGTGCTGGAAGTCGACGAGAACAATCGCAAGATGTCCCTCGGGCACAAGCAACTCGAAGAGAACCCCTGGGATACTTTCGAGAATGTGTTCCCCGAAGGTTCTTACCACGAGGCAACCGTACTCCGCAAGGACGACCGTGGTGCCATCGTACAGATGCCGTACGGCCTCGAAGCCTACGCACCGATTAAGTTGATGCGTAAGGAAGACGGCACCATCGCCGAAGTGGACGAAACGCTCACCGTCAAGGTGATCGAGTTCGACCGCGACAGCAAGCGCCTCACCGTGAGCCACAGCCGCTACGTCAACGACATCCGTAAGGAAGCGAAGGACCAGGTCTACAAAGAGGAGAAGCAGGAGCGTGACGACACGCGCAAGGTGATGAAGAAGACCTCTTCCAGCATCGAGCGTTCCACGTTGGGTGACCTCTCAGCTTTCGAGCAGTTGAGCGGAAACGACGACGACGAGAAGTAATTGTCACCGAATTTTACGACCTTAAGGCCGTCCTTCCAATATTGGGAGGGCGGCCTTTTTGTTTTTATGCAACTCTACGCACTAGTTTTTACGCTGTTTTTTTGTGCCAACGGCTTAATCGGGCAATGCGATAGCATAATCTACATCCCCGTTTTGGATTATATCGCAAGCCAGGTGGATGGTCGACCGGAAACAAGTCTTTGCTCCGAAAGGGATCGGTGCTTGCAAAGACTCATCACATGTTTTGATAAAGCAGACATTGACGCCGCTGACGAAACGTTCTCAGAATTTATTGCGAACGAAGAAAATGGCTTCTTTAGCAAAATCGAGGTAGCCTACGTATATGCTTCGATTCTCGAGCGATTGGGTAGCGTAGATGTAGCAAATGTATATTACAGATATGTGAAAACTAAAACAAAGGAAGGTTCCTATCTGAATTTTTTGGCGGCAATAAGTGTCACCTCCATGAGCCCAACTACAAATATGCTGGGTGAGCTAGACGTCAGGTTAAATAAGACAATGAAGGATGATGCATTGACTTCTGACCAGAAAGCAGCGGCGATACTTAAATATTCTTACCTTTTACAGGTATTATCGAAAACGGACTTGAGTAAAAAATATATAGATTTTGCTGTTACCGTCAAAAATCCTGTACTACGCTATTTATTGTTAGATGAGTTAGTATTGAGACTGATAGAGTCTGAGGATAAATCCATAGAACGCTATAAGGACACGCTTGATCAGGCATACTCCGAAGTCAATGAACAGCGACATGTTATACGGAAACTTCGATTAGAAGTGAGGCATCAACTTGCTCAAGGAAACTACAAGAAAGCACTACACACTGCAAATGAAAATTTGAAAAATAAGTATTCTGAGGAAGTAATTAACGAGTATTTATTGGCAAAAATCCAGCAGATCAATAGGCATAATGGAGAAATAAGAGTTCTGACAAGTTACGCAACTGCAAAGCTCTTTCAAACCCGCCTGGGAGCGGGAATGGCAACGGTGGATACCGCCTTTCAAATATTCGATGCGATTGGAATCGCTGATTTAGAAGATCGTCTTACGAATGCGGTTGGATTATACACTTTCAGAAATTCCAATTTAGAGATTGCGTATCTCAATAACTTTGTAGTGGGACAATACCTCTACGAGAAAACGAGTGATACTTCGTATTTGGACCGGACCTTATCATTCGTAGATGCATTTAGTGCGGGGGGACTGTACCGTGCTCTACTATTTAACGGGGTGGCTAAGACAAAGCCCGAATTTGGTATGAAGGCTGCAAATATTGAGCGTAATCTGCGGGAGGTGGACGGCGCCCTAAATTCAACAAATACATTATTAGATATTTATGCTGCCGTAAAATCATTCACCGAAAGTAAAGAAGCTTTTCGACGGGAGTATAAAGAATACTATGATTTACTATTAAGCAACTATCAAGTAAACATGCAGAGCCTCCAAAAAAAGCTAGCGTCGGATTCTTCCATGGCCATAGCTTTCTACAAAAGCGATCGGGGGCTGTACCGATTAACCGTGACGGGAGAAATATTGCGGGCCGACCGGATGAACTACAGTAACGAAATGGATTCGCTGGCTACTGAAATTGGAATACTAGCCCAAACAAACCAAAAAAATACCCGCCTACCCCAAATATCCCACCGACTCTACCAACTCCTCCTCGCCGATTTAGACACTTTACTCCCCAACGCCCTCCACATCGTCGCGAATGACAACCTGGAAACGCTCCCCTTTAACCTCCTGCGTAAAGACTCCCTAACCAACAACCCACGGTACCTGGGCGTCGAGCACGCCATCAGCCGGCAATTTTCCCTGCGAACGATGGAGATGCTGAACGCGCTGCGCCCCGCACCGAAATACCATCAACCGCTGGCCCTGGCCCCGGACTTCAAAGAATCTACGGACCCCACCATCTCAGCCCTGAGCTACAACGAAAAAGAGGTGACGTGGCTAGAAGAAATATCCGGGGGGGCTTTCTACACCAGTGCCCGCGCTACCCTCGACCGTTACCACGAGTACGCACCGAATTACGGCATCATTCACCTGGCCACCCACGCTAAATCCAACCAGCAGGACGGCTTGGAGAGCCGCATCTATTTCGTCGACGCCGACAACCAGCCCGTTGCGCTGAACGCCCGGGACATTGCCCAGGAGAAACTGGAAGCAGAACTGATCGTGCTGAGCGCCTGCGAAACGAGCAGGGGCGGGCAGAACACCGTCGAAGGCACCATCGGCCTCACCCGCGCCTACTTCGCCGCCGGCGCGCGCACCGTCGTCGCTTCCAACTGGGCGGTAAATGATTTTGCTACGGCGGAGATGATGCAGTCCTTCTACAATTACACGGCGGAGGGGCAGCCGGCCCACATCGCCCTGCAGAACGCCCGGCGCGACTACCGGGAAGCCCACCCCGACGCGCACCCCTCCCGCTGGGCGGCCTTCGAAGCTTTTGGTGGGATGCAGCCGGTGAACTGGGACCGCACGAAAGTCTGGTACGGCCAAATATCGACGACTATCTGGGGTGGTTTGCTGGCGGCGGTTTGCGCGGTCATCGGGCTGTTTTTTTATAATCGGAACCGCAATTATGCCTAGAGCGACCTTCGAACAAACCTACCGGGGTAAACTGCTCCTGACGGGAGAATACTTCGTTCTCGACGGCGTCCCCGCCCTGGCCGTGCCCACCAAACTGGGCCAGCGGTTCGCGGTAAATCCCACCAAGGGCGCGGGCCTCGCCTGGCGTTCTTTCGATCCGCGGGGAAAAGAGTGGTTCAGTACTCACCTCAACTGGGACGGCTCGGTGGGCTACCAGCGGCAGGCGAACGCGTTTTCGAAACGACTGTACCAACTCCTGCGGGCGGCCGACGAGTTGAACCCCGGGGCGCTGGTGTACGCTACCGCAAATAATTCCGTGGTTTCCCACCTGGAGTTTGAACGCTTGTGGGGCCTGGGCACGAGCTCCACCCTCATCAGTTTCGTGGCGGATTGGCTGGAAGTCGACGCCTTCGCGCTGCTGGAAAACACTTTTGGTGGCAGTGGTTACGATCTTGCCTGCGCGACGGCTAAGGGGCCGATCGTGTACACCCGCGATGGGACGACACCGACCATCGCAGCGCTCGACTGGTACCCCGCCTGGCTCGACCAAACGTACTTCGTCTACCGCAACCAGAAGCAGAACAGTCGGGAGGGCATCCGGTCGTACCGCTCCGTCGCTATTCCGGAAAAGACAAAAGAGGAGGTCGCCAGTCTCACCGCTGCGCTCACCGAACCTACCCTGCACCTGCGTTCCGCGCAAAAAATTCTGCAAAATCACGAGCGGATCGTGGCCGCAACGTTAAGCACGCAAACCGTACAGGAGGAGCTATTTCCGGACTTCCCCGGCCAGCTAAAATCCCTCGGGGCCTGGGGTGGCGATTTCATCTGGGCCCTATGCGAGCTATCAAAGGAGAAAGTTGAAGAATACTTCAACGTCCGGGGCTACAACACGGTTATCACGTACCGGGAAATGATTCTCTGACCGCGCGCCCGCAAGTGGCACGCCGCGTAACAAAAGGCCAAAGGCCGCCGAAGCATGCCAAAATGGAACCCCGCTACCATTCAAAAGATCGAGCAACGCAGCCCTACCGTCCGTAGTTTTTGGCTGGAACTGCCCCACCACGAGCGACTGACCTATCAACCCGGTCAGTTTGTCACCCTTGAGCTGCCGGTTACCGAGCGCCGCCGCGACGGTTGGCGCAGCTACTCCATCGCCGCGGCCCCGAACGGATCGAATCAGGTCGAGCTCTGCGTCGTCCAGTTACCCGACGGGAAGGGCAGCACGTGGCTTTTTGAGGAAACGATGGTCGGTACGCAAATCATGGCGAAGGACCCCGGCGGTGTATTCAAGCTTCCCCCCACGCCGCTGGAGAAGGATATTGTTTTTATTTGTACCGGGACCGGCGTGGCACCTTTTCGTGCCATGTTGCAGGAGCGGTTACCGAAAGAAAAAGTGAATTTTCACCTGATTTTCGGTTGCCGGACGGAAGAGGATATTCTGTACCGTGAGGAATTCGAAGCAATGGCCGAGGAATACGATAATTTCCACTATTCTTTAGCCATTAGCCGGCAGGATATGCCATCGGGCGAAGGAGTGGAAACGACGCGCGGCTACGTGCACGCCGTTTACGAACAACATTATCCCGTTTACCGTGCGGACCTCCAGTTTTACCTTTGCGGTTGGTCGGAAATGGTGGACGAAGCAAAGAATAAATTAGCTGAAATGGGTTACGGAGAAGACCAGGTGTTGCTGGAGCTGTACGGGTAGAAAATGCGATGGTGCGGGGAAATCTATGGTAGTTGCAATTGCTTAATCGCGCATGCGGCGCTGGCGCGGGTGCAAGGAAATGGGCAAATAATTTGTGAAGAACCCGTAACGGAGCTTAAATTGGGTGTATTGACGGTCAAACTCACTACACATGAAGCACCCATACTCCCTGTTGATCTTGTTCATCTGCATTTTTTCCACCGGGGTAACCGCCCAGTGCGTCGCACCCAGCCTCGGCAATACCGTCATCGAGGACCAGCGAGCGGCCACCCTGCTGCCCACCCGCGCCGATAACGTAACGGGCTACCGCGTCGTGCTGACCGACGACGTTGAGTTCACGGACCCGACAATTAACCCCGATACCAGCTACCTATTCGGCCCCAACGAGCCGATCATTCTTTACGGCCTCGACACGGCGGAAAATTACCGCGTCAATATTCAGGCTATTTGCGGTGCGGAAGTATCTCCCTTCAGTAACCGGCTGATCTTTACCACGGAAGGTGGTGACCGACCATTGCTGGATGACCGGGACGGGCTGTTTAATTACTTCCCCAGCGCCAGAACGATTTGCGTTGGTCAACCCGGCTCCACCTTCGCGGGCACTAACCAGGGCGACCCGGCCGGCCCCTGTGGCGGCGACCCGGATGATGACGTATGGTACAGTTTCAGCCCGATCTGGCCAAAATATACCTTCACCGTCGATCCGATTTTCGGGACGGATACCGCGCTCGTATTTGAAATCTACGACGAACGCCAGGATACCTTGGTTGCCTGCACGAGTGGCCTGCCGGGGGAAACAGTGTCAATTACGCTGGAGAATATCCCCGTCGACCGGAGCTCTTTTTCCAGGTTTGAATACGACATGCGCGTCTACACCGTCGGTACGGGAGGGTACGCCGCTTTTGAGATATGTGCCGCGGGAGAAATCCTGCCGGTCGCGGATGAAACGGGGTGCGTCGCGGCCGAATTGGTCAACCTCGACGGCACGGGGGCGGAAAATGAATTCATTGACGTCGTAAATGCGGACGGCGAAGTCATCGTAAGTATCGAAAACACCCAGCCACTGGGGGAAGTGGACGTCCGGTACTACGAAGATCCGAACGGCGCCCGCGTGTTCGGCCCCACCAGCATTCCTTACCTCGGGCGCAACATCAGCATCTCACCGACTACGCAACCGGCGGGCCCGGTGCGGGTGCGGAGCTACTTGACGCGTGCCGCGGTGGACTCCTTTATCGCCGCTAACGGTATTGCGTCCGTTGCCGATCTGCGCGTCACCAAAGTTGCGACCGGGAATTGCTCGGAAGACTACGCCGGCAACGGAGTTAGCGCGACGTTTGAAGACGCCGGTCGTTACGGGGGTGGTTATTACATCGACGTGTTGGTCAATGAGTTCAGCGAATTCTTTTTCGACACGGATGCCCAACCACTGGGGAGCCCGGTAAGTATTCGTGAGAATGGACGGGAAATTTCCTGGGGTATAGCGCCCAACCCGGTACACGATCAGGTAACGCTGACTACGCCGGCTTCCTTACTCGGGGAAACCATTGAAGTAGAACTGTACGACTTGCTCGGCCACCGCTTCCTGCAACGCAAGTTCGCGCCCGCCGAGCGCCACCAGTTGGCAGTGGGTGACTTACCCAGGGGCATGTACGTTGGTGTTATACGGGCTGGAGGGGTAAGTGTTTCGGTACGAATCATCAAAAAATAGATTCTGAAAAAGGGCGCTAATGGAAGTTAACCAACTGGAGAGTTTCGGTGCGGGGATTTTCGTCCAGCTCATCACTGCCAAGTAGTACACAGATTTTCAGCTACGGAAGCACAAAATCACAGAAAAGCTCTTTTTGGCAACGCTTAGAGACCTTTTGTGATTCTGTGCTTTTGTGGCGAAATCTGGTTAAGTAAGGTCAGCTACTACCGTACTATCATACTATGGCGAAGCCGCCACTGTCATACTAAAATATCCTCCCGCTTCAACTTCAAATTCCGCTCCGCGTGCATTTTTAAGATATTATCCCACAGGTAAGTCATCGCCCCCACCTTCTTGCCCGCTGGCGTTTCTACCTGGTACAAAGGGAATATTCGGGAATGGCTGTACACCAAAAATACCATCGCCAGAATGTTGCCTTTTTTATCCTGCACCGCTTGCGTACCGCCCCAGGAGCGGTGGAGCACTTGGTACATGATGCGCTGCATTGCGTGGTAGGTCCATTCGTTGTCGGCGGTTTTGCCGTTAACTTCTAGCCAGAGATCGGCGAACGTTTCGGGTTTGAAACTGCCGATGGGCCGTAGCTCGGCGTCTTCGGCGCGGAGAAGGCCTTCGTGGTAGGCGGGGGAGAAATCGCCGATGATGGTTTCGTAGGGATCTTTCAGGAACAGTACGGTGCCGGGGGCGGCTTCGACGTCGAATCGGCCGGGTTTTTGGGGGACGGAGGCGGGCTCGACCGTCAGTTCACCGCTACGGTACTCTTCCGGCACGGCATCCCAAAAGGACTGAATACGCTTGGGACTAATCGGTTTGACGGTATAAACGGCCAGCTCGGGAACGAGGCGCGGTTGCTCCAGGTAAGTGCGGCCGAGCCAGTTCTTACGGCGGGGGAGGGGCATGACGCTGACCCATTTGTCGCCCTCCACGAGCACGTCCCATTCCTTAGCGGTCGCGTTGAGGAACCAATCGTAACCATATATATTACCGTTCGTGGCGTAGTGAATGCAGGAGTTATACAGCTGCTTATCGAGGTCTTCTTGTTTTACCAGGCGGATGTTCATGGGAGGTAAAGGTGGTGCGCGGGGATTTGTTGGTCGGTCGGTGGGTTATGTAGTATCAAACCCATGATACTATTCAGGGCGCGGCCCCGATAGCTGTCGGGGGTGCAAAGTAGACTCGAAAGAGGGAGCAGGGTGGGGTTGACCCTTTTCCGTGGTTGTGGCGTTTGCCAGGGTAAACAACCCTACTTCATGGCCAGCAAACTCCAGTATTTTAGTACCAACATCAACTGCGGCAGTTGCGTCCGCACGGTTACCGCCTTTTTGGACGACGTGCCCGGCGTGACGATCTGGCGCGTCGACGTTGAGGATGCGCGTAAAGTGCTTACGGTGGAAGGAAACGCTAGTGAAGCGGATATCGTGGCTACCGTGGAGGAAGCTGGTTTTGACATTCAACCGTTGGAATTAGCTTAGGGCTACGCCCCGTATCGATTGCTTTTTACAAATTTACCATGCACCCGCGAAGCCATAGCGAGTCCCGCACCCATTCGGGACGGCCGCGCCCATCTCCCCTCGAAAGTATCCAGCACCCGGCGGCGGAATTAGCCGACGTTCAGCTTTTTTGCAAGCGAGACGATCTCTACACACCCGCACCGGGGACGGCTCTACAAGGAAATAAAGTGCGCAAGCTAGCGCCTATTCTTAACGATGCACTAGCGAGTGGCGATGATCCCGTTCTACTTAGTTTCGGTGGTGCCTATTCTAACCACGTTGCCGCCCTGGCCACCGCCGGGAAACTGTACAATTTACGGGTTCACCTGATCATTCGTGGCGAAGAAGTAGACAATCCACTCCTGGATTATTGTACCACGGCAGGCGCGCGACTGGAAAAAATCAGCCGAACCGAATACCGGCAAAAGCATGACCCTGCGTGGGTGGAAACCCTGCGGCAAAAAATCGCTGCGGAATACGATATTTCACCCGCCCATGTCTGGCTAATACCGGAAGGCGGCACCACCGAAGCCGGCATCGAAAACATGCGCCATCTCTATGACGAGATAACAGCCGATTTAAGCGCATACCCCGATTATTTAGCCCTCAGCGCCGGCACCGGCGGAACCGCGGCCGGCATCATCCGCGCCGCTAACGCCCGTACGAAAGTCGAAGTCTATCCCGCCTTAAAAGGAAACTGGATGCAAAAGGAAATAGCGCAACACCTTGCTTCAGACCAAGCTGAAAATTGGTCCTGCGTGACAGGCTATCACCACGGCGGCTACGGGAAGTACCCTAAAAAATGGATTACCCAAAGCTCCGGCTTAGCTACCCGCGCTGACGTTGGCGAACCCGGCCTCCCACCCCTTGAACCCATTTACACCGCCAAGCTTTTTACCGGCGTTCTCGATCGAATTGCCAACGGCCACTATCCTCCCGGCAGCACGGTAGTCGTCATCCATACCGGAGGGATTTATTAATTACGGCCGAGCAGCCAACCGATCCCGCGTACTTAAATTTGCCTCCACGGAGTAGTGAACCATTTCCCCGTACCTTACCGATACAATCCAATAAACATGCCCACTTACCAACTGAAAGTAAACGGCCAGCCCCGCGAAGTGGAGGCCACTTCGGAAACACCGCTCCTCTGGATTCTCCGTGATGACCTGAATCTAGTCGGTACGAAGTACGGCTGTGGCATCGGTTCCTGCGGTGCCTGCACCGTTCACCTCGACGGCGTGGCCATGCGCAGTTGCCAAACCCCCGTCGGAAAACTGGCCGAGAGCGGGCAAGCAGTCACGACCATCGAAGGACTTTCCGACGACGGCTCACATCCGGTCCAGCGCGCCTGGTTAGAACACGACGTGCCCCAGTGCGGCTACTGCCAGTCCGGGCAAATCATGAGCGCGGTCTCGCTCCTACAGAATTCACCACAACCCAGCGACGCCGAAATCGACGCTGGTATGAGTGGTAATATTTGCCGTTGCGGTACCTACGTCCGCATCCACGCCGCCGTAAAGACCGCCGCCAAACTTCAAGCCAACTCCTAAGACCTCAACCATGAAAAAGCTGAATAACAACCGCCGCAATTTTCTCAAAGTCTCGGCCGCCACCGGTGGTGGGCTGCTTTTAGGCATGACCTGGCTCACCTCCTGCGAGCGCGAAGTGGCGATTGAGGAAGGCACGGGATTTAAGATGCCCCCGCGACCGGACATGCCCGATAGATGGTCGGAAGTCAATGCTTTCGTTAAAATTGGGGAGAACGGCGTGGTGACAATTTACAGTCCAAACCCCGAAATCGGCCAGAACGTGAAGACTTCCATGCCGATGATCGTCGCCGAAGAACTCGACGTAGATTGGCAGAACGTCGTTGTGGAACAGGCGGGGTTGGATACGGATAATTTCAATAGCCAGTTAGCCGGGGGTAGCCAATCGATTCGCAAGAACTGGACTATTCTCCGGCAAACGGGTGCCGCCGCCCGCTACCTGCTGGTAGCCGCCGCTGCGGAGTCGTTGGGCGTTCCGGTCGCTGAGTTGCGCACGGAAAAGGGCATTATTTACCACGATGCTTCCGGAAAGTCACTTGGCTACGGTGAGGTAGCGTCCGCTGCCGCCGGTATCGAAGTGCCGGAAGATATTCAACTGAAGGACCCGAAAGACTTTACCATTATCGGCCAGGGTAAAAAGAACGTGGATGCGCTCGAAATCGTCACGGGCAAAGCGGTCTACGGAATTGATTTGCAAGCGGAAGGAACGCTCATCGCGGGCATCGTCCACCCGCCCGCTTTCGGAATGGAACTGAAGTCTTTTAACGCCGACGAAGTCAAGCAGATGCCGGGCATCCGGCACGTAGTGACCATCGACGCAAAGCCGGGCGGCGCGGAGATGCAATGGTCGGACGTGAACGCTTTCCCCCAACTCATCGCCATCGTCGGTGACAAAACCTGGCAAGTGTTTCAGGCCAAAAAAGCGCTGAAAGTAGAATGGACTACCACCTCCGCAGGTGAATTTTCCGCCGACCACCGGAAGGAACTGAAGGAACTGATCGAGTCCGGAAAGGCCGACGTAGCCCGCCGCGATGGCGACCCGGAGCAAGCTTTTGAAGATGCCGACCACATCGTAGAAGCGACGTACTCCGCACCCTTCCTGCCCCACAACACGATGGAGCCAATGAACTTCTTCGCCGACGTCAACGGCGAGCGCGCGCTGCTCAACGGACCGATCCAAACACCGGAATACTTACGCAAAACCGTCAGCGCGGTGACCGGGCTGGCGGAAGAAAAGGTAGACATCCAACTGACCCGCATGGGCGGTGGTTTCGGCCGGCGTCTCTACGGTAATTTCGGCGTCGAAGCCGCCCTGATCAGTAAAGCGATCGGTGGCCCCGTCAAGCTGGTTTACACCCGCGAAGACGACATGACCCAGGGCACTTACCGCCCGGATTATCTGGTGAAATACCGCGCCGGCCTCGACGCGGAGGGTAAGTTAATCGCCTTTCACGTACGGGGCGCGGGCACGAACGGCTCCCCCGTTTTTGCCAACCGCTTCCCCGCCGGAGCGGTGGAGAACTACCTGGCAGAGAATCTTTCTCGCGAATCCAACATCTCAACCGGCGCCTGGCGGGCACCTAAGTCGAACTTCATTGCCGGTGCCGAGCAGGCCTTTCTCGATGAAGTCGCGGAAGCCGCCGGGAAAGACCCGATCGACTTCCGCCTCGAACTTTTCGACCGCGCGATCGCCGACCCGGTCGGGGAAAAGAACGATTACGACGCCGAGCGCTACGCGGGTGTTCTGAAGGAAGTGCGCGTGAAGTCGGGTTGGGACGAATCCGGCAACCAGCACCGGGGCGTAGCGGCCTACTACTGCCACAACTCTTACGTCGCTCAGGTGCTCGATCTGAGTCTAAAAAATAACCGACCCCAAGTCGACCGGGTCGTTTGCGCGGTGGATTGCGGCATTGTCGTCAACCCCGAAGGTGCCGTTAACCAGATCGAGGGTGGCATCATCGATGGCATCGGCCACGCCCTTTACGGCGCCCTGACCTTTGCGGATGGCAAGCCCGAGCAGGAAAATTACAATACTTATCGGCTCATCCGCCACGCGGAAGCTCCGAAAAAGATTGAAACGCACTTCGTCGATAACGGTATCGCCCCGACCGGGCTCGGCGAGCCTTCCTTGCCACCGATCATGGGTGCGCTGGCGAACGCAATGTATAAAGCTACGGGGAAACGAGTTTACGACCAGCCATTTGCCAATCCTACGCTACGGGGGTAGCGTAGGAAGTCTTAGCGGTAAATAACGCCAACGGAGCCCCCGTACATCCACGCGGAGCGTTTGAGTCCGGAATCTGCCGAACGACCGAAGTTTAGCCGATTCAGGCTCGTCCGCAGTTGGAGTTGCCAATTTCCATTCTCGCTCAGTGGGAGGGTGAGGCTTGGCTGGAGTCGGTAGGAAAGATGCAGACGCTTAGCGTGTTCGACGTCCATAACGGCACTAGACAAACCACTTGGGTCGAGAACTTTCCCACTAGCGGCTATCTGATAATTGGCGTTGAGCCCTACGCCCAGGCTCGCTACTACGGAGCCGATGCGTCGTTCGTAGGCTAGTCCGATGGGCACCGAAAGCCAGGTGAGTTTATTATTGTGGGTCACGGTGTAGCGGCCTAGGCCGTCCGTAGTCTGCCCGGGAAAACTGGGGTGGGTAGCGATGGTATCGACCGTTGCCTCATGGTCGAGCAGGGTATGAGTACGGTGCACTTCTAATCCGCTCGTGACTAAGAATCCACTGCCGAGCCGACGGTTCAATACGAGGCCCGCGCTTTGACCCACCGTTCCAAAAGTAGCATCATTCATCAACTCCGACTGGCCGGGCTCCGCCCCACCGGTGAATTGTTCGTTTAAATAATTTGCGCCCGCAAAGGCACTAATCGACCAAGCACTCCGCTTCTTTCTGAATACTTCATCCGGATTGTTGTCTACTATAATTGCCCGGTCGGGAACCGTTAAAGTGGTTACGGGAAGGGCATTTACGGCGGGTGTCGCAATGGTGGGAGAGGCTAACTTAATCGGATTTGTGGCTACGACCTGGACCCTAGATTTGGGCGAACCTATTGGTAAAGCGGCATTCGCTGTCTCGCTATTCCGATCGTTTATTTTGCGCGGTCGCGGGTGCAGGGTAATCGGGTAGGCTGCGCCGATGGGCCGTGCCCGGTTGTCTCTAGCCGAAATACCTATACTAGTTGTTTCGTCCGTACAATTGCCAGCGTAGGGGATCACTAGGTCATCATTGCGGTCGCCTCGATTGCTACTTTTCTCAGAGGCAGCGGTCACTTCCGATGCAATCGTGTCAGATAAACCCGTTCCGTGTTGGTTAATCAGCCACCAAGCCCCGCCTCCGAGTAGGAGCAGGAGCAGCACAATCAACCAAGCCCACCTCGAGGAACGGGTATCTTTAGTTACACTGCCTACCGGTAATGATGCTACTATACTCGACCAGAGTAGGTCGTCCGCCGAATGATCTGGTTCGGACTGGCCTTCGCGTAAGCGCCGCGAAAGTTCTTCTTCAGGATGTGGCATGGTGGATAGTTGAGACGGTACAGAAAATAGTTAGCGGGTGAGGTTAGCGTTAGAGCGTTTGAATAGCCACGTGTAGGGCTATTATTACCGGTGTAATCATGGTGTTTGGTCGGTGGCGTACCCAGTCCCGTAAAGGATGCTCCGGCTCGGTTTGTATTTCCTGCTTCAGCCAGGCGCGGGCGCGGGTCAGTCGTTGGCGGGAAAGGGCTGGTGTAATACCGATCATCTCGGCGATTTCCTGGTGTCTATAACCCTCTACGGCGTGAAGATTAAATACCGTATAATAAGGGTGGGGCATTCGTTTGACCCAATTCAGTAATTCTTTATCCGTTAGCTGGCTCAGCGGCCCGGCGGTAGCACAGGGCTTCTGTAAACTAGCGTCGAGTATCTCGGTAGTAATGCTCGCTTGTTTACGGTTTCGTTTCAAACAAGTATTAATCGTAATACGGCCCGCCCAAGTACGGAAGCTTCCTCTTGTTGGATCGAATTGAGCTAAATTCTTGAAGATGCTCAAGTAGCTTTCCTGTAGCGCGTCTTGCGTTTCTGCTTCGTTTAACAAGTACCGATGGGCTAGGAAGCGTAGCGTAGGTAGAGAAATATCGTACAGGCAACGTTGAGCCCGTTGCTGGTTAGCAAGACAGGCACTAATTAGGGCGGCGTCAATACGTCTTTTAGCCAAAACGTTTAATTACTTATTGGAATGAAAAACAGGTAAGGTTAGTACAGCCTTTGGAAAGAGTTGACAGTTTGACGTGTCTCCTTGCACTCCGGCTGCTTGTCTATTCACACTCGCAATCCTGACTCACCCTGCCGTTGGATCCGTCCGTTCTACGACAGGCGTCGCCGACGTTAGCCATAAGCACCTGACAATCCAGTAGCGTACAGTTACACTTCGAATTGACGATGCCGGAGAGAGAATCCTGGACGGGGCAGAAGTCACCAATATTCCGCTCCAGCGCCAGGCAGTCAAAAGCTGTCCGGCTGACGTCGCACCCGCAGTTCTCATCCACGAAGCCCAGAACACCATCCGAGTTTGTGCACGGTTCACCTTTGTTTAACTGAAGATCAGGGCAGTCGTATTCCGGCCCGTCGGGGCCAACACACTGGCAGTCATTAGAAACGACCCCTAGTTCTCCGGTTCGGGATATTATGCAGGTATCCCCAATCTCTTCTCTTAATATGGGGCACGCGAAGTCGTTGGTGCAATTGCAGTCCGCATCGACTTCACCGACGTAGCCCACTGGTGTTATACAACGGTCGCCGATGTCTCTAAAAAGTTTGGGACAATCATGAAAAGGGACACAATCACAATTCTCGTCCAACTTGCCCTGATAGTTTTCGATTGTCCTACAAAAATCTCCGATATTTCTGGAAAACACGGGACAGTCAAAAAGGGGAACACAATTGCAAGCTTCGTCCAGTTCACCCGGATAATTCCCGGCCGTTCGACAGCGATCACCAGGATTACCTTCGAAGGTGATGCATTCGTACGGTGAACAGGCGCAAGTAAGAGAATCTACGTACCCCGCTTGCCCATTACCGAGGCCACAGGAGTCGTTGAAATTTAACTGTAGCTCAAGGCAATCATAGGTTATCAGGCAATCACAATTAGCATCGAGTTCACCAGCGTAACCTTCCGTTGTGGTGCAGGGGCTACCGATGTCTTTCGATACTTCGGGGCAATCGTAAACGGGATCACATTCGCAGGCTTCGTCCAGGCGGCCTAAGTATCTTTCGGGTGTTCTGCAATAGTCGCCGACGTCGCCGCTGAGTTCGGGGCAATCGTAAAAAGTGATGCAGTTGCAGTTCTCATCGAGCTGGCCGGAATAGTTTTCGGCCGTCTTGCAGTAATCGCCGATGTTACTTTCAAACACGGGGCAGTCATAAGGTGAGCAGGCACAATTAAGCGTATCTACGTACCCGGCCTGGCCATTACCCAAGCCACAAGAGTCGTTGAAGTTTAACCGTAACTCAGGGCAGTCGAAGCTTAACAAGCATTCACAATCTTCGGTTACCGAACCTCTCGCGCCGGAGCTCGTGCGGCAGCGGCGGCCGATGTTAGCCATTAAAACCGGACAGTCGAAGCTATCCGGAATAGCTGACGAGCAGCGACAGTTGCCCGTAACTATGCCGGGAAAGGTATCTCTAATCAGACAGCTGTCCAGAATATTAGCCATTAGTGCCGGGCAGTCGAGGCTATCCAAAGCAGGCTCGGTACAGACGCAGTTACCGCTGATGAGGCCCGCCGTTCCATCGGCCGTCCGGCAGGAGTCTTGAAAATTGGCTTGCAGTGTCGGGCAATCGAGTGAATCCGTGACGATGCACGCACAATCCTGGCTCACCGTCCCCGTCATGGCACCGGCGACCGCGCAAGAATCTTGAAAGTTTAGGGCAAGTGTAGGGCAATCGACGACGGGCACGACCTCAAATTCCTCGTTTTCGAGAATTCCACACGAAGCTAACAAGGCTACTAATGTGATGAGGCAACCGGTGAGAAGAAAGGTGATTTGCTTTAGCATGAGTCCAAGTTACGGGTGCCGGCGGTCATTTGATGATAGTATCGAAAGGGAAAGTTACCCGAGCCAACGCTCATGTATATATCCGAATCTCACGGAATGTGACACGGGTAATTAAATTATTTTCGCCCGTCCGTATTCTTATTCAGTCGCTTTGTGACTACGCGAGTTTGCACTAATGCAAGTAAAAAAGCCCCGGGCGGAGTCATCTCCACCCGAGGCTTTTTGCACTCGAAATCTACTAGCTAAAAGAGTTGTTTACACGTTTGGTACGCCATCCGTGTTGGCCGCTAGTTGTTTGTCCTTGTGGTCTTTGACGGCTTTGATAATCATCTTCACGGCAGGTACGGCAATCTTTGCAACCGATGCTACCGTGGCGAGACTGAGCAATCCTTTTTTGTCTTTTTGACTAAAGTTAGCACCGTGCTTAGCTTTAGGGTCAGCTGGTGACGCCTGATCAGCAGTCGGCCGCTGGTACTTGGTTTGTTGTGCAACGTAACGGGGGGCATCCTTCTCTTTATCCGTCTCTGGCGGTGGAACGGGATAATGGTACTTGGCTGGATCCTGTTCAGTCGTGGAGGGCACCTCTTTGACAATCGTTTTTTCGTGGTATTCGTGCGTATGACGTTTCTTGCCGCCAAAAATTTTGGAAATCATGAAGACTCCGACGATCGCTCCGCCAATTGGTAAAGCTACTTTTTTGAGAAGAAAATCATTTAAGTTTACCTTACTGGTACCCAAGCTGTGTGCCAATTCTCTCTGTGATACCTCGACCTCGAGTTCTAATTCTCTCTTACGTTTTTCGAGTTCGTCGAAGGTATGTATGTTCTGCGATTTGCTCATGATTTGTTGTCTGGTTTTTGTGGGTCGTCGTCAGCGAAGAAAATACTAATAATCTTACTGACGGCGGGGTTTACGATTAAGATATTCCGTAGCAGGAAGATGAGCAGTAACAAGGACAATAGTACGAGGGTAACAATACCAAAGCCCATTGTCAATTCAGGTCTTCCCGCTATCCAAAACGCCAGAGTGGCGAGTCCGAACACAGAAAAGACCAGTCCCAAAATCCCCAAGATTACTCCCATGACCACTCCGGAGATGGTCGTTGCTGATTTTTCAGCTACGCTGATCTTAATACTCTCGATTTTACGATCAAATATTTCATTCACGTACCCAATCGTTTCACCGATCTGTTCCGCTAAAGGTTGGTTGTCTCTTAACATACTAATGGGGGATGTTTTGTCACTCTCAAAAATTCAATGCCTCTCTTTGTTAACACGGAGACGGAAGATCTGTGCGCTGAAAAGAAGAAAATATTGATCGACCAGGTGATCTACGCCTACAAAAAAAAACAGCCATTACACGCTTGTGTAATGGCTGCCTGAAGCATTGGAAACATGAATTCGGTTAAAGTCAACCAGAATTCTCATTCCAGGGTAGCGGATATGCTACGCCTTGACGATGTCGTCAATCTTATCAGCCTTATCATCTATGTTGTTCTTTGCTTTGTCCATGCCCTTCTTGAAACTGTCGGCTACGGAATTAGCTGAATCGGTGGCGTCCTCTTTTAAGGTCTGTGCTGTAGTAGTAGCTTTTTCCTTAGTGGATGCGATCTGATGCTTAGCGGTGTCTACATACTCTTGGCCCTTTACTTTGGCGGTATCCAGGTACTCCTGACCTTTAACCTTAGCGGTATCGAGATACTCCTGACCTTTCACTTTAGCCTGGTCGGCTAGTTCGTTGGCCCGGGTTGACAACTGGGTGCTGTACTCAGAAACTTGATTACCGTACTCGTCAAAGCTAACCTGTGCCTTACGGCGGGCGGCACGTCCTTCATTAGAGTTAAGGTAGTAACCGACGGCTACACCAGCGATTAAACCAAAACCAAGAGCCCATCCTTTTGAGCCGCTGTCGTTGTTATTGTTGTTCATAATTATGATAGTTTGAGTTAAATTATTGGATCGACAACTTTAGCTGTCAATTTATACAAGTATAGCGTGTGAGTGCTACCGTTTGTTCGGTCAACTGGACGGTTTTTGTTCCATGATTGATGAGTTCAACACTAGTTGGTCGTATGGATATTCGCACCCGAGTAGAAGAACACACTCTTTTTATTGACTTCTGTGACCGGGGACACCTTAATTTACCGTCTCTTGAGCACAAGGGTTGCCTAACTAATGCGTCACCCCAAAATTATTCTACTACTTGCTAAGTCGTCTTAGTTGTACCGTATAGCGAAGCTAGTTCTCCCGAAGTCCGCAGACATTGAGTTTATCTCCTCTGGTAGGATTTGATGTGTTCTTACCTGAAATACAAAAGCACTTACCCGGTAAAAGCGTAGGCGCTTTTACCGGGTAAGATTAGATGAAACAAGTTTGTATGTAAAATAGAGAGAGACGAAGACGGCACGGCCATAGGCGCTGTGCAAAATTTTCTAAAAATTGATCTGAGAGAGGAATATTTTTTTGAGAGAAAAAAGGGTGCCATGGCCGTTTATGTTTCACCGAGTTACTCAAGGTGAAAGGCGGACATGGCACCAACTAAATACTAAACAACAACTCAAACGTATGGATCTTTATTTCGGCTGAAGGAGAAATCATTGCCCCCCTTCTTTCGATAAGTCAAAGATAGTTCTGTAAAGTAGAGGTATGTTGATCAGAAATCACTGATTTGTTACCAGGTTTTATTGTCTATAATTGAATATGAGTTGTGTGACGACTAGTGTTTACTGACATTAGGGTTGGATAATGAATAAGATTCGTTCACTTTGTGTCATGATTTTACTGGAAGTTTGACCGGTAGCGACTTATCGTTGCTAATTATTGGGTACGGCTCAATAGCATTTGAAACAAAACACAGGAAATTTTACGACAAACGATTTAAATAGGTGCAGCAAAAAAGTTGAAGCCGGTTCCAGAATTACGTACAAAAGCTTCACACAGTATTTACTGGAAGAAGAATAGATACAAGCGCTAACCGGCAATAGCGCGGGCGTTATCGCTGGGGTAAGTGTAAGAGGTATAAAGTGTGAGGAAAGAGAGATGCTGATGGCACGGCCGTAAAATACGGGACGACTATTTTGGAAGCTAGTCTAACATTTCACGGATTACTTGGCACAAAAAAGGGTGCCATGTCCGTTTGTATTTCACTGAATTACTCAAAGTGAAAGGCGGACATGGCACCAACTAAATACTAAACAACAACTCAAACGTATGGATCTTTGTGTCGGCAGAAAGGGAAATCATTGCCCCCCTTTCCTTCGATAAGTCAAAGATAATACTGCGCAGTAGGGTAAGGTTGATCAAAAATCAGTGATTTGTTACCACCTTTTTTTACACATAATTTAGTATAAATTGCGTAACGGTCAGTATCCACTAGTGTACAAGCCTCATGCAGTGAAATATTCTTTCATTTTGTGTCACGATTTTATTAGAAGCTAAGCCGGTTGATATATACCGCCGATAAATATTACTTATGCGAATCATGGGCTAAATAAGCTCTAATTCATCCATTCTGCCAAGGATTGCGGCTGTTATTTTACCAAATGTATGAACCAGTAACCCTTGA
>NZ_JAATJH010000011.1 GCF_011927835.1 Neolewinella antarctica | reverse complement strand
TAGGGCAAGTCATATCGGGAATGTGTAGTTACTTCCAAGATACGGACTTGCCCGTTTTTCTTGATTACACTATGCTAAACCTCCCCGGACCATTGCTGAATAGGATCTAGTAAATTTATTTGTTAGCGACGCGTACCTTGGTCTTCAACGAGGAGTAATTCAGGATCCTTCGGTACAGCATATTTACAGGGTAGTCCTTCAGCATAAACTGTGTGGGGAAATCTAAATACACAGTAATTGGAACCACAATTCAGCCTTCTCACCAAGACGAGTCTATATCCCATATTTCTGATGGGGTCAACCACCCTTAGTAGCAGCGTGGCCAACTGAATATCGTCGATCTCGCTTCATCCGTCGTCTATCGAAAAGGTAGCTTACGGAGTTAGCTGTATTTGCCATAGCTCTTCCCGGGTAACCCCCGCACCCGCGACCGCGCCCTATCTTGCGCGCCCCAAATAGCGCACCCCAATGCAAGCCACCCCCCAACAACAAGCCGCCTTCTACCAACAATCCAAAGATTACCTGGCCGGAGAAGCCCCGGGGGAAGCGGCCGAACAAGCCAGCGAACTGGGTGCCCTGCTCCGCTACCACGAATGGCGCTACTACGTGCAGGACGACCCCGTGCTGAGCGACAAAGAATACGACGAACTCTTCAAATTACTTGAAGGGATCGAGGAAGAAAATCCCGACCTGATCACCCCGGACAGCCCCACCCAGCGCGTCGGCTCCGACCTGACGGGCGACTTCCAAAGCGTGCCCCATCTTGTCCCGATGCTCAGCCTCGGGAACAGCTACAACGCCGAGGATTTGGCCGAATTCGACAAGCAAGTCAAGCGCATGCTCAACATGGAGGAGGATGAAGAGCTGGCCTACGCGGTCGAGCCGAAATACGACGGTGGCACGATCGTGCTCGTCTACGAAAACGATCAGCTCGTCCGCGCCGCCACCCGGGGTAACGGGGTACTCGGCGAGGAGATGACGCACAACGCCCGCGTCATTCGCTCAATTCCGCTAACGGCGAACTTTAGTAAATATGGCCTGCACAAAGTGGAGATTCGCGGCGAAGTCATCATCCGCAAAGACCGTTTTTTGGAGATGAACAAGCAGCGCGCAGCGGCCGGCCAAACGCTCTACGCCAACCCCCGCAACACGGCCACTGGCGGCATGCGCATGAAATCCCCCACCGAGGTCGCCGACAAAAATCTGGAAGCCTTCATTTATAGCTTCGGCTACGGCGTGGACGCGGACGGCAACGACGCCGTGGAGGCCCTCGGCACCCACACCCGGGCGATGGACGTGCTGACGGAACTCGGTTTCAAAGTCCCCGCCACCGATTACGAGCGCATCAGCGTAGGCAACATTGGCGCGGCCGCGGGATTCTGTGTGAAGTGGGAGGAGCAAAGGGAAGAGTACCCCTACGAAATTGACGGCATGGTCGTGAAAGTAGACGACCTCGTGCTGCAGGAACGCGCCGGCTACACCAGCCACCACCCCCGCTGGGCGATTGCCTATAAATTCGCCGCGCGCCAAGCGACGACCATCCTGGAAGGGGTGGATTACCAGATCGGTAAGATCGGTACGATCACCCCGGTGGCCAAGACCGTCCCCGTCTCCCTGGCCGGCGTGATGATCTCCAGCGTGAGCCTGCACAACGAAGATTTTATCCGGGACAAAGATCTTCGCATTGGTGATAAAGTCCTGCTCGAACGGGCTGGCGACGTAATTCCCTACATCGTCAAACCCCTTGCGGATTTACGCGACGGCACCGAACGACCGATCGAATTCCTGACCGAATGTCCTTTTTGCGGCACCGGCCTCGTCCGCGCGGAAGGCGCAGCGGCCGTCCGTTGCCCAAACTACGAATGCACCGGCCGGACGCTCCAGCGCATCATTTTTCACGTCTCGAAAGCCTCCATGGACATCGACGGGATGGGCAAACGCTACGTCGATATTTTCAACGAGCAGGGCTGGTTGAACGGCATTGCGGATGTGTACCGGCTGCCCTACGACGAGATTGCCGCGCTGGAAGGTTTTGGGAAACGCTCGGCGGCGAACCTCGAAAAAGCGGTCGATAAGGCGAAGCAAAGCCCTTTGTGGCGCGTGCTTTACTCCCTTTCTATTCACCATTTCGGTAAGAAAGCCAGTCAATTGGTCGCCCAGAACATCGACAGCGCCCTCGACCTGGAGCACTGGACGGAAGAACAGTTCACCAACATCAAAGATATCGGCCCCACGGTGGCGCAGAACGTGACCGAGTGGTACGCCGACCCAAGTAACGTCGCGCTCCTCCGCGAGCTAGCGGACCTCGGCGTCAACATCTACCAGACGGAGGCGGATAAGCCCCAAGCGGCCGTTACGGAAGGTCCCTTCATCGACAAAGCGATGTTGTTTACCGGTTCTATGCAACAGCTTTCGCGCAAGGAGGCGCAGAATAAAGCCAAGGCTGCCGGCGCGCGTATTGTCTCCGCTGTTTCTGGAAAACTGGACATTCTGGTAGTGGGGGAGAAGCCGGGCTCCAAGCTGAAGAAAGCGGAGGCGTTGGGGACGGTGAAGATTATGACGGAGCAGGAATTCTTGGATACTTTAGGATAAGATGGCTCCGATCCTGAAAGACCTTGAAAAAGTAGCGCAGCCCACATTCGTAGCGAATCAAAACGACGACATGAATTACACCCGGCCCCGGAACGGTTCGGTGCCCGAGGCGCGCCACCCGTGTATTGGAGCTTGCTGAAGGAAGCCGTTTCATAGCGGGAACCGTATTCTGTTCAGGCGGTCTAGCCTACCGCGGTTGCCAGTCCAGCACGGAGACCATCGTCGGCTTGTGAGCCACTGTCCCCTCTGCGTCGCCCTGTTCCACGAATTGCAGGTACAGGCTTAATATACCGTCCCGTTTCCAACGTTCGGTATCGTAACTGGGCTCCCAGAACCCGACGGACTGCGCGTAGAGGTATTCCGTTTTCCACTCCATCTTATCCACGTCTTCGCAGATGGCTACCGAAACCCCGTTTTGCCGCTCTTCGTCGCGGTAGATCAGGTACAGCCGCTCTTTTCCATCGTTGGTGGCGGCTAGAATTTGCGGCCGGGAAAGGGGGATGCGCTTGGAACCGCTACCGCTGAGGGAGAAATTCGTCGTTCGGTTCGTAACCTGGCTCACGCGCCACGACCCGCCCCGGTGGTAAACGGCGTGGTACTGGGGTACGTCCGAATCCCCCCGCCGCCAGTAGTTAGCGATGTACGGGTTGCCCGCCTCGTCCGCGCACATGGACGTCGTGTTGATCAGCTCACTGTTCATTGGGATTATGGCCGCGTATTCCGACTGCTCCGCGGTGATCGGAAGTTGGTACATTTCTCCCGTCGACTTTTGCCACGTTACGCCGCCATCCAGTGATTTGGCGTAGGCGATGTCGTGGTTCGTGGCCACGTCGCTCGACGCCCGCCAGACCCACGACAGGTGGAGGCCGCCCAGCTTATCGGCGCACATCTGCCAGTAAGCGTTGCGGGCACCTTCGCCGTCGATGATCGGTGCGTGCAGTAAAACCCATTCCCGCTTGCCGGTATCGTATTTTTTCATGATGAGGTCGCCCGCCCCCGAGCTTCCGTCCCGGTACAGAAAAATGAGGTTGCCATTGGCAAGTCGGTGGAATTCCGGATAGGTTACTTTATTTTCCAAGTCACCGGTCATGGCCATCTTTTCCGTCAGGTCGAGCGAGCCCGGAGCGACACTCCGGGAGTAACGAAGCTGGTGCCCGTGGTGGTCCCAGGAGACGTGGAGGTAGCCGTCGCCGTCGAGCATGATGCTGATGGTGTTGTGGGCGTCCCGGGTATTACCGGAATAGGGTGTTTCCTTGATTTCCCAGTCGGCCGAGCCGAGTCTACGCTTGGCCAGCATTAGCTTACCGGCGGCGTTGTAATAGGCAACATACTGGTGCGTTTCATCCGAAACGACGGAATTCCTTCGGAACACCACCGCGTTGACTGAATTTTCGGCCCACCCCTTGGCAATTGGAAATACTACGGGTTGATTGCCTTCGACTTCAGATTTCGTCACGGCGCAGGAGGTAAGTAAAACAGCCACCGCGCAACCTGCCGCCATCAGCAAGTAACGTGATCGGAAGAATAAAGCCGCTGTAAGAAGATGGATGGCGGGCCGGTGGGTTATCGACATGACGGTGGGGAGGTTGGGGTCTGGGGTAAAGATACCAATCATCGCTTGCTGTTTTTGGTGAGAGGTGACGGTCATCGGGCCGTTATCTTATGACGGGGTGTGACCTGTCTAACCCCGATGGTGCCGCGCTCCTCCGCGAGCTGGAAAACCTCGGCGGCAACGTCCGCCAAACGGAAGAAGACAGACCCCAGGCTGCCGTCACGATCGTGACCGAACAGAAATTTCTGGACGAATTAGGCTAAGCGCAAGACGCTGAAAGGGTCAACTAGCTATCCCGGGGTACGAACGCGGCGTAACCCGCTTCGTGCCCCGGGTTTTCGTTATCCTCATTTTCGTCTCCCTCATTTTTATTCCCCACCCCAACCCCTAGCAGTCAACCCCTTACACCCTAAGCAATTTCCCAACCCCAAAAAACCAACCCGTAGGGCAACCAAACCTTCCCGCCAGACCTTTAAACGGGGTTAACCCCAACTGAATGAACGGCAATTTTCGAGAAACCTGGACCGCCCTGAGCACCACCGAACGCGACATAATCGTCGTCCTGAGCATGGTTTACGAGGAGCGATCCGTCCTGGACCTATCCCGTCTACTCAACAAGATCGGCCTGAACCCGCCCCCGGGCGAGCCGCGCTTTACGCACGCCGTGACGGAGGTGATGGTCCATAAGTTATCCGAGATGGGGCTGGTCCTCAACCACGACGATCGTTCCTGGCGCATCTCGCCCGAGATCAGCGAAACGGTGATGCGCCGCGCCAGCCGCCGACCGGACTTCAGCCACCTGCTGAACGAGATCCGCCGGGAACTGCCCTACAAAACGTACTGGCAGCCCAGCAGCGCCCGCGCCCTCATGCGGGAGATTCGGATCAACTTTTACCTCCAGAACGAAAGCCAATTCGACCGTCTGCAGAAAGACACGGAGACGTTCTATCCGGACCGCGCCCTCGCCGGCTTTTTCATCGATCCGCTGTTCGATAATTTCAACGCCCGCTGGGTCGAAACCCTCCCCGCCGCCTGGCGCGTGATCAGCGTCGACCGGGCCTTCCGCGCAGCGCTGGATAACTTGGAACCCCTCGCGCCCCTCATTGAATTTTTGGAGCAGTACGACGGAATTAGGGACGCGGACGCGGGAGCCATGCGGGAATTGCTAGCGGAAGCATTCGTCCTCCAGGGCTCCTGGTCGAGACTACAACTCTGGGCCGACCTCGAAACGGACGACTGGCGCCAAGCGGCCAATAACCTAATTTACCGCGTACTACGCGACGATGATGAAGGTGCCGAAGAGTTAATTGGTACCGTCAAAAAAGGCTACCGACGGGAAAACGCCGATAAGTTTCCGGCACACCTGGCCGGTTACCTGTACCTGTTGTCCATGCTCCGCCACGGCGGGGTACAGAGTGCCGACGGATTTGGTCGGAAGCTGGATAAGATCGAGCCCGTTCACAATCTCCGTTTGGGAGGGACTTACTTAGTGTTTAAAGCGCTACACGCGTACTTGCGCAACGACGAAGCCGCCCAACTCATCGCCATCAACGGACTGGAAAGCGTCGAGCAAAATGCCTTCACGCTTACCTTTAAAGCGCTCTACGATCTCTGGACGACCAGCAACTCCGAGCCCGCCAGCACGGAAGAGTTAGCCCGCCTCGATGCCCTCCGGGACAAAGCCCACACCAACGGCTACCGCTGGATGGAAATGGAACTCACAAAAGTCCTCTCCCTCCGTCACGACAATCAGGATGCCCGCCAGGCCTTCGCCGAACGCGCCACCGCCCTCAGCGACGAACTGCGCATCTACTCCCTCGCCGACGCCATGCCCCGCATCGAGCCTTGGGAACGCGCGCTGGAAGTGCTGGCCACCATGACGATGGGCGGGTCCGCAAACGGGAAAAAAGCGAAGAAAACCTCCCGCTTCGTCTGGTTCGTCGACTTCGAAACGCAGGAACTGGAGCCCCGCGAGCAAACACTCGGTAAGAATGGTTCTTGGTCGAAGGGCCGGAAGGTGTCGCTCAAGCGCGTTAAATCCGGCGACGTGGAAGGGATGACTCCTCAGGACGTGAGCGTTACTCAAACAATTGAAGACGACGCCACAAAATACCAACCCGCGAATAGCTATACGATCCGGTACGAAGATGCGCTGTTGGCCCTCGTCGGTCACCCGCATTTATACCTGATTAAGAACTCTGCGGTCGGGGTGGACTTAGTTCGTCGTAACCCACAATTACTGATCGAGGAAGGTGATAACCGCCTGTTTGTCCGCTTCGCACAGGACTTCAAGGGGACGGGTGTACAGGTCGTCAAAGAAACACCGACGCGTTACCAAGTAATCGAGGTTACCGATAACCACGATGCCATTCACCGGCAGATTGGTGACGGGCTGGAAATACCTAAACGCGCGCGCCACCGCGTACAGGAAGTGAGCCGGAACCTGGGGAAGATGGTGGAAGTCCAAAGCACACTGAATGGCCTCATCGACGACGTCGACCAGACGAAAGCGGACCAGCGTACGTACGTGCATTTGCTGCCGATCGGGGATACCTTTAAGGTAGAATTTTTCGTCAAGCCACTAGCGGAAGAAGATCAGTACTTTAAACCCGGAAAGGGCCGCAACAAAGTTATTGGCGATAACGACGGTCACCGTCGCCTGGCGGAACGCAACCTGGCGAAAGAAATCGAACTGGCCGAAGAAGTGATCCTTGACTGCCCGACCCTACAAAAGATTGTCCACCGCGATTACGAATGGCAAGTAGATGAGGTGGAAGAGTGTTTGAGTATTCTCTTACAACTCCAACCCCTCCGAGCGCTCGGCCGTATTGTGCTCGAACACCCGCGGGGCGAAAGAATCAAACTCGTTGGTAGCGTTGACTTTGGTGACCTCAGCCTCGGTGTAAAAGAGAAAGCCGGTTGGTTTGATGTAGAAGGAGAACTCCGCGTCGACGATAACCAAGTCATTAATTTCCGGGAGCTCATGGAAAAGGTGGCGGAGAACGAGCAGAGCCAGTTTGTCCAACTCAGCGAGGGACAGTACGTGGCGCTTACCGAATCTCTGCGCCGCAAGCTCTCCGAAATGGAAGGCTTGATGAGCAAGGGAGAGAACGGAATGCAGCTGCACCCACTCGCCGCCGGTATTCTCGACGATGTAGCCGACCAGCTCGGCGAGTTTGAAGCTGACGTGGCTTGGCGGGAATCGATCCAACGTATTCAAACCGTAGGACAAAACATTGCCCGGGTACCCTCTACTTTCCGTGCGGAACTGCGGCCTTATCAGGTAGATGGTTTCCGCTGGCTGATGCGCCTGGCGAACTGGGGTGTCGGCGCCTGTTTGGCGGATGATATGGGCCTGGGTAAAACCATCCAGGGCCTCGCGTGCCTGCTGGCCCGCGCCGAAGACGGCCCCGCCCTCGTCATTGCACCCGCATCCGTGACCAGAAACTGGATGCGGGAGGCGGCTAAATTCGCGCCTACGCTCAACCCGATTCTCCTGGGCGGAACGGACCGTGCGACGATGATTGAATCCGTCGGTCCGTACGACGTACTCGTCGTCAGCTACGGTTTGCTGCCCTTCGAAGGAGAGAACCTAGCCGCAAAACGCTTTGGTACGATCATTTTGGACGAAGCCCAAGCGATTAAAAACCGGGGGACGAAACGGAGCCAAGTCGCCATGTCATTGCAGGGAGACCTTCGAATTGCTACCACCGGTACGCCGATCGAGAACCACTTAGGAGAACTTTGGAATCTGTTCCAGTTCCTCAATCCGGGCTTACTCGGAACGTTCCAACGCTTCAACGAGAAGTATACCATTCCAATCACGAAAAATAACGATAACGAGCGCCGGCAGCAACTCCGCCGCTTGATCCAACCCTTCATCCTGCGCCGGCGCAAAGAAGAAGTACTGGAAGAACTGCCCGCGAAGACGGAAGTCACGCTTACGGTCGAACTATCGTCCCAGGAACGTGCTTTTTACGAGGCGCTCCGCCAGAACGCGCTGGAACAAATCGACCAGAGCGATGGGCAGAACCGCCGCTTCCAGATCCTGGCTGAGTTGATGAAACTACGGCAGGCTGCGTGTAATCCGCGCATGGTAGACCCAACCGTTGATATCGATAGTTCGAAGCTCGAACTCATCATCGAAACCGTCCGGGAACTGCGCGAAGGTGGCCACAAAGCCCTCATTTTCTCCCAGTTCGTTCGTCACTTACGCATCGTCGAAACGGCGATGAAGGAGATGGACGTGCCTTACCAATATTTGGACGGGTCGACCCCGGGCAAAAAACGCGACGAGGCCGTGCAGGCTTTCCAGCGTGGCGAGGGCGACGTATTCCTCATCAGTCTGAAAGCTGGTGGAACGGGCCTCACCCTTACCGCCGCCGACTACGTCCTCCACCTCGACCCCTGGTGGAACCCCGCCGTGGAAGACCAGGCGAGCGACCGGGCGCACCGAATTGGGCAGCAACGGCCAGTTACGGTTTACCGCTTCGTCAGTGAGAACACGATCGAAGAAAAGATCGTGGAACTGCACCACCAGAAGCGAGATTTGGCGGATAGTTTACTGAGTGGTACGGAGCAGAGTGCTAGTTTGAGTGCGGAGGATTTGTTGAATATGATTAAGTTTGGGTAAAGGTTGAGGGCTTCTAGCCCGAATGCACGTGCGGTAGCGGTCTGTCGCAAAAGCTGCCGCACGAGCGTTCGGGCAAGATGCCCTCAACCTTTCTCACACCATAAATGACAAGCCCATGCCCTACAACCCCGATCTAAGAATCTCCACCGACGGCCCCGCCGTAGCCCGCGCTTTCGCCGACCACATTGTCGCTAAACTTAACAAAAAGAAAGAAGGCCCACTCTTCTGGGCGCTGTCCGGTGGTAGCACACCCAAGCTACTATTCAATCTGCTGGCGGCGGAGTACCAAGACAAGATCGACTGGAGCCGACTACACTTCTTCTGGGGTGACGAGCGGATGGTGCCGCACGATGATGCGGAAAGCAATTACGGAGAAGTCAAAAAGCTACTTTTCGACAAGGTGCCAGTAGTGAAAAGCCAAATCCACGCCGTACAGACAAACCTGGAACCGGAAGAAGCCGCCAAAGCCTATGGTGAAAAGATGATGCAGCTGCTCCCCAGCAACTCCGACGGGCTACCGATCCTGGACATCAACATGCTCGGTATGGGCGGCGACGGGCATACGGCCTCCATCTTCCCCAGCAACATGAAGGAGATGATGGCCAGCGACGAGATCTGCACCGTAGCTACCCATCCGGACAGCGGGCAGAAGCGCGTTACCATGACCGGGAAAGTCCTGAACGCGTCCGATGAAGTCTGCTTTCTGATTACGGGTAACGGCAAGACGCAACGCGTTGCCCAGATCATCAACCAAGAGAACGGGGCGGTGAACTTCCCGACGGCGCACATTAAGCCGACTAGTGGGAAGTTAATCTGGTTTTTGGATGAGGCGGCGGCTAGTGAGGTGGGGTATTAAGAAGAGTAGGGGGTAGGGAGAAAGAGAGGCGATAGGCTGGTAGGCGGTAGAGACCCGAGCGTAAAAGATTTAATGCTCACAAGTATTACCGAGCCTTTAAAAATCTTCGAACCAAAGTGCGGTAGCCCTACCGCCTACTAGCCTACCGCCTAACCTTCCTACCGCCTAACCTTCCTCCCGCCTAGGGAAACTCGTAGCTTGAAATATCAAAGCACTAAATACTTAAAGAAACTCTTCCCCGTCCGAACATCCCCTAAAATTCCCCGTCCTTATCTTTACCCCTCCCAAAAACTAATCACATGGCTACCACCAACTCCACCCCCGCCGACCGCCGCAAATACTGGCTGTACTTTTTTGTTTTCTTCGTCATCTTCATGTTGATGCTGGTCTTTATGAACCAATGGTTCTGGGTGTCGATGCCGTTTATGCTGACGTTTTTGGTGATGGCTTTGGGGTATATGTAGGTTAGGTGCTGGATGATGTATGAATTGGCGCGGTCGCGGGTGCAGGGATATTATATGCGCAGGCGGGGTTTGGTGTCGGATGATTCACAACAAAAACATCGTAACGAAAACAACGCAACGAAAACAACGCAACGAAAACGTGGGGAAGCATCCCCACGCTACGAGAGACGACCCTCCGGGCCTAAGCGCACTACTTTGTAGTGGCGTCCGCACAAAAATGATCGTGTGAAGTACACCCTCGATGCCCTTTCGGAAATAGCCGCCCAGCTATTAAAGGATGAACCTGCTGGCACTATTTACACCCTAACCGGTGAATTAGGCGCGGGGAAAACGACATTAGTCGCCGAAATGGCTCGTCAATTGGGCGTCATCGAACCCACGTCGAGCCCGACTTTCTCCATCGTCAACGAATACGCGGCCACCGACGGGCCGATCTTCCACCTGGATTGCTACCGCCTCAATTCCATCGAAGAAGCGCTCGACGCAGGGCTGGAAGAATTATTCGGGCGTGATTTTGTGGCCGCCTTCGTCGAATGGCCAGCCGTGATAGAACCACTTCTGGGGTCGGGCGTTGTTCATTTGCACCTCGAACACGCCCCCGGCGGCCAGTCGCGGCGCCTGAGCATTTCCCACGGCCACGAAACCAGCGATGAGTAGCACCGAGCAAGACCGACCCAAGGTATCCTTACCCGACGAACTTACGTCCGGTTACGGCCAGACGATGACCGAAACCTTGCTGGTTGACACCAAAGGGGAAAGCCTTTTCATCGGTATCCCAAAGGAAATCACCCTACAGGAACGGCGTGTAAGTCTCGTGCCGAGCGGGGTGGCCAACCTGACGAGCCGGGGCCACCGGGTGCTCGTCGAAACGGGAGCCGGTACGCCCAGTAATTTTACCGACCACGACTACAGCGAGCACGGCGGCGAAATTGCGCACTCCGCAATGGAGGTGTACATGAAGTCGAAGATCATCATTAAAGTAGCGCCACCGACGCTCGATGAAATCGACATGATGCAGCCGGGGACGATTCTCATTTCTCCCCTCCAGCTACCCATCATCACGTCCGAATATCTTTTCCGCCTCAAGCACAAACGCATCGTGGCTATTGCCATGGAATACCTCCGGGATGAGGAGGGCTGCTTCCCCATCGTCCGCATCATGAGTGAAATGGCCGGCATCACGGCCATTCAGATGGCGGCGGAATTACTCGCCGGAAGCCGCGGTGGACCCGGCGTCTTACTCGGCGGCATCTCCGGCGTGCCGAGTGCGAAGATCGTTATCCTGGGCGGCGGCGTCGTTGCTGAATACGCCACGCGGACCGCGCTCGGTATGGGAGCTGAAGTACGCGTATTCGACGACAATATTCACAAATTGATGCGTCTGCAGAACAACGTAGGCTGCCAGCTTTACACGAGCGCGCTCAACCCCATTTACTTACGGCGCGAGCTCCTCACTGCGGACGTAGCCATCGGCGCAATCCACTCCAAGGAAGGACGGACGCCGGTGGTGGTGAGTGAAGACATGGTGCGGGGGATGCAGCCGGGGTCGGTCATCATCGACGTGAGTATCGACCAGGGTGGGTGCTTCGGAACGAGCCACCTGACTAGCCTCGACAACCCTACTTTCGTGAAGCACGACGTGACGCACTGCTGCGTTCCCAACATCGCCAGCCGGGTGGGGCGGACGGCCAGCATCGCGGTTAGTAACATTCTCGTCCCAATTCTGCTGCGGGCGGACGGGGCGCGGTCGTTCAACGACTTTATCATTCGTAACAAAGGCATGCGCCACGGCGTGTACACCTTTAAGGGCTGCCTGACCAATACTTACCTGGGCCGAAGATTTGAAATGCGGAGCACGGACATCGACTTACTGATGACGAGTAGTATGTAGGTTACACGCAACCACGCGGAACCCGCCCCTTATTTTCCCTACCTTGGCGGAATGAATGTTTTTTTCGATCGGATCGCGAATTTTTTCGTCAGCCTACCCCCTGATTTAGCCATTTTGCTCGCCATCATTGGCGTCGTCATCTTTACTCTCGGCCTGATCCTGGGCTGGTTGATCCAACGGCGGGCAACTCGGCGGTTCCGTCAGGAGGTGCTGTCTTTGCAGGGGGAACGTGATTTGTTGTCGGATCGTAATGCCCGGTTGGAGGAAGAGAAATCTTCCCTCGGGCGGGAAATAGACCTCATCAAGAAAGAGAAAACCGACGCACTGGAACGCATTCAAACCCTCGAACGGGAGGGCCTCGTGACGACGGAGCGGAACGTCGATTTGAGTAGCCAGGTAGAAGCGCTCGAGGTAAGCAATCAGACTTACGCGTCCACCATCGAGTCTCTGAACAACCAGGTGATCGGGCTGAAAACCCAGAATGAACAGCTGAAGGGAAGGACTTCCGGAAGCGCGGACGATCAGGAAGGGCAGGGCGGCCCCAGTTACGACGATCCGTTCCTGGCTCCTTACCCAAACAACTCGGTCCCGGCGACCGCGCCTAATCTATCGGACCTCGAAAGGCGACTCGATTACCTCGAAAACCGGATGGCCAGCCTCGCCGAAGAACGAGAATTTACCGCCCGCATCGCTGCCCCAAACGCACAGTCGAACGATGCGTACGGCAGTTGGGAACCAGTCGCGACGGACGCAGAAGGCGAGCCCCTCGTCATCCGCGCCGACACCACCGAGGCGGGCGTCAGGGTCGGCCACGCCGGTAACGCGAAAATCATCGTGCAAACTACGCCGTCGCTTCACACGCCCCTGACCCCCGCCGAAGACGAAATAAGGGATGACCTGACGCGTATCCGCCGCATTGGTGACTTCTTGCAAAATCAACTCAACGCAGTCGACGTGTACCGCTACGAACAAATCGCTGCGTGGGCGGCGGATGACATTGTTAACTACACGGAGTTAATCGGTTACCTCCCCGGCGCCATCGAACGGGACGATTGGGTCGGGCAGGCGCGCCAACTGGTGGACGCTGACGACGTAGCCGATGACACCGGGGCGGAAGGGTAAAGTACCGGCGGACAACGAACTAGTCCCCGAGTAACCGGGGCCCCTGCGTCGCAGTATTAGTAGTTCAAACACCGAACCCGCTGAAACAAGGCACCTTGTTGTTGTGCTGGCGTCACTTCTTATTGCTAAAGGACTGTATATTATGTCCCTTACGCGCGTTATGCCTACGCTAGAATCGCTTATTTTAACCAGTTACCCACCGTGACCTTCTGGGTTAATCTTCAAAAAAAATCATGGCTGAGCAGTCTTTATGGTACGTTGAGAACATTGATTTGTCCAACATTTTTTGCCCCAAAAAAGTAGATATGGGGATGTTGGGAGCAAAGGACCATCTTCGCTTTGAAGCTAACCAGTACATTTATTTACCCGATGAGCCGGCTAAAAAGATATTTTTGATCAACGAGGGGCGCGTCAAACTCGGTACGTACAACGGCGGTGACGGCAAGGAAGTGACCAAGGCGATTCTCTCTCCGGGGCAAGTATTTGGTGAATTAGCCCTGATTAACGACGATAATCGCCGTGATTTTGCCTACACGCTGGAGCCGACTTCGCTCTGCGTGCTGGAAAAGGGAGACCTACAGAGTATGCTCCGTGAACGCTCCGAACTACAACAATTCTTCATGCGCCTCATCGGTAACCGTACGCTACAACTGGAGCAACGGCTGGAAAACCTGATGTTCAAGACGAGCCGGGGGCGGATCGTGGAATTTCTCCACGAATTAGCCCTGACGAAAGGTCGCGCCGTGGGCTACGAGCGGGAAGTCCGCAACATGCTGACCCACAAGGAGATCGCCGACCTGACCGGAACTAGCCGGCAGACGGTCAACACCGTGCTGAATGACTTAAGGCGGGACAACGTGCTGACCTTCGACCGGAAGCGCATGTTGGTGCGGGACATGGATCGACTCAGGGAAACCGACACCGCAGCGTAGTGGCCGCCGCACCAAATGATTTTTTGGAGAAGTGGGAACTCTGCTGGTTTCTTGCGTTGAATAGGGGTTAACGTAGTTCGAATCTGCGACTCATCTCCAACCATTAAACCCACAAATTCCCATGCGCAAGCCCCTTTTTCTCCTCTTCTCGTGTTGTTCCCTTTTCATCGCCACGTCCTGCTCTCCCAAAACCACGGCCGGCGCGATCGGTGAAGACGGCACGGATTGGGCCGCCCGCGCCAAGCAGTATAAAGACGACCCCGCCGCCCTGCGCATGTTCGCCGAAGGGTGCGAAGCCAACGAGGCCCGCCTCCTGACGGCCCAGCAAGAGTTGACTACTTACCGGAGCCAGAGTGATCAGTCCAACGAAACCTTAGCGGGGGCGCGGACGCAGGTGCAGGGTTTGCAGACCGAGAATGAGCAATTACGGCAGCAGATCGCCACCATGGCCGCGACCAAGAACGACCAAGTCGATACGGACAAAGCCGTCGTCCAGGGCGTAGTTTTCCAGGTACAGTTAGGTGCTTACGCGCAAAATCGGGTCGACGCCGAGCTCGCTACGGAAGACGCGCTGGAACTACAGGATCAGAACGGCGTCCAGAAAGTAGTCATTAGCCAGTTCCGTACTTACCAAAATGCCGCCCAGCTACGCGACCGGCTCAAAGTCATGGGCGTAACGGGTGCCTTCATCGTCGCCAAAAATAACGGCCAGCGCATTACCGTGGCGGAGGCGTTGCGGATGGCGGGGCAAAACTAATTGGCACAACACCCCGGCAGTTCAATCATCTGTGAATACTTACCGCCTACCGCCTACCGCCTATTACCCACCCTCCCCTTCCAGCGAATTTTCGCTAACTTGCACCCCAAGCTTAAAAACATCACTAAAAACATGCAATACCGTCTTAAAAAAGTAGCCGTGCTCGGTTCTGGCGTCATGGGTTCGGGCATCGCCTGCCATTTCGCGAACATCGGGCTCGACGTGCTGCTACTCGACATCGTGCCCTTCAACCTCAGCGACGAGGACAAGAAAGACCCCGTCAAGCGTAACAGCCAGGCCGTCAGTGCGCTGGCCGCCGCCATCAAATCGAAACCCGCCCCTCTGTTCAAGCCGGAATTCGCTAAGCGGATCACGACCGGTAATTTTGACGATAACTTCGAGGAGATCGCCGATTGCGACTGGATCATCGAGGTTGTCATCGAGCGGCTCGACATTAAGAAGCAGATCTTTGCTAAAGTGGATAAGTACCGGAAAGCCGGTAGCCTCGTTACGTCCAATACTTCTTCCATTCCCATCAATTTGCTGGTGGAGGGCCGGAGTGACGATTTTCGGACTCACTTCTGCGGAACGCACTTCTTTAACCCACCCCGTTACCTGCGTCTCTTCGAGGTAATCCCCCACGAGGGAACCAAGCAGGACGTCGTAGATTTCTTTATGCACTACGGCGACGTCTACCTCGGTAAGCAGACTGTTCTCTGTAAGGATACCCCGGGCTTCATCGGTAACCGGATCGGCGTCATGTCTGGCGTACAGATGATGAACTTGACGGTGAAGTACGACATGTCGATCGAGGAAGTGGACGCCATCACCGGCTCGCTGATCGGCCGGCCGAACACGGCTACTTACCGTTTGCAGGATCTGGTCGGCATCGACACCAGCGCGAAGGTTTCTGAGTTCGTGATGGGCAATGTTTCCGACGACGAGTACATCGACCTGGTGAAAGGGAAAAAGTCGCCTAAATTTATGGCGCATTTGCTCGACAATAAGTGGTTCGGTAACAAAACCGGACAAGGTTTTTACAAGAAGACGAAGGAGCGGGATGAGAACGGTAAGTCCATTATTCACGCCCTGAACCTGAAGACGCTCGAATACGCCAAGGCCGAAAGCCCCCGCCCCGCCATCGGTAAAAGCAAGATGATCGAGGACATGAGCCGCCGGATGCACTCCATCGTGACGTCCGACGAGAAGGAAGGTAAGTTCTTGCGCGAGTACTTCTCCGGCCTAATCGCTTATTCCGCCAACCGCGTCCCCGAGATCGCCGACAACCTTTACAGCATCGACGACGCCATGCGGACGGGCTACTTCTGGGAATACGGCCCCTTCGAGACCTGGGACCAAATCGGCCTGGAAGAAGGTATCAAAATGATCGGTGAGGTCGACGGGAAAGTCGCCGACTGGGTCACGGAGATGAAAGCCGCCGGCCACACATCTTTTTACAAAGTAGAAGGTGGTGAACGTAAGTTTTACGATCAATCCACGAAGAGCTACCAGCCGGTACCTTCTCTGAGTAACTACATTATTCTGGATACCCTACGCGAGCAATCGCCGGTCATCAAGAACGAATCCGCTACCGTCCACGACCTGGGTGACGGCGTGATGTGCGTGGAATTCACTTCGAAGTCCAACTCCATCGACGACGCCATCGGCCAAGCAATTTCCGAAGCCATCGATAAGGCGGAAGCGGAAGGCTGGAAAGGTATTGTGATCGGTAATAACGCCAAGAATTTTACCGTTGGCGCTAACCTGATGAACGTCGGGATGATGGCCATGGGCCAGCAGTTCGACGATCTGGACAAATTGATCGACGGCTTCCAGCAGTTGAACATGAAGATCAAAACCTGTAAGGTGCCCGTCGTGGTGGCTACGCAGGGTTATGTCTTTGGTGGTGGTTGCGAGATTGCTATGCACTGTGACGCTGGTATCTACGCGGCGGAAAGCTACATTGGCCTCGTTGAAGTGGGTGTTGGTTTGATTCCCGGCGGTGGCGGTACGAAGGAACTTGCCCTGCGAGTTTCGGACAGCTACTTCGAAGGTGACGTACAGATGCCTACTTTGCTGAATGCCTTCCAGACGGTCGCTACGGCTAAAGTATCGACTTCAGCTTCCGAAGCGTTCGACTACAAGTACCTGATCGAAGGAAAAGACTTCGTGGAGGTAAACATGCAGCGCAACATCGGCGAGGCGAAGCGTAAGGTGCTGGAACTATCCCGCGAATACGTGGCTCCGAGCATTCGGGAGGATATCACCGTTCTCGGGCGGGCAGGGTTGGCGGCTATCTACACGGCCATCAACGAGTTCAAGCTGGGTAAGTACATTTCCGAGTACGACGGTGTCGTAGCCCGGCACGTAGCGAACATCCTCTGTGGTGGCGAGCTGACGCAAACGACGCTGGTCTCCGAGCAGTATTTGCTGGACCTGGAGCGGGAGGCATTTCTTTCGCTGCTGGGTAACCAGAAGACGCTGGAACGGATTCAGTATACGTTGCAGAATAATAAGCCGTTGCGGAACTAAGAGGGTAGGCGGTAGTCTGTAGGCGGTAGGTTCCGTCATTTATAACGTAGGAACCTACCGCCTATCGCCTACAGACTACCGCCTAAAAAACCCCTGCACCCGCGTCCGCGCAAAATTAATTAACGACTACAAAGCACCTTAAAATGGAAGCTTACATCATAAAAGGATACCGCTCCGCCGTTGGCCGCGCCAAGAAGGGAGGATTCAAAAATTACCGCTCCGACGACCTTGCCGTCGACGTGATCAGGCACTTGATGAGCACCGTCCCGGAAGTGGACCCGACGCTGATCGACGACGTGATCGTCGGCTGCGCGAACCCGGAAGGGGAACAGGGCCTACAGATCGGACGACTGATCGCCGCCCGTGCGCTCGGTAAAGAAGTTGCCGGAATTACCATCAATCGCTACTGTGCTTCCGGTTTGGAATCGATCGCGATGGCGGTGGGTAAAATCAAGGCTGGTTTCGGTGACATGTACCTGGCCGGTGGCACGGAAAGCATGAGTCAGATCCCGATGACGGGCTACAAACTCAGCCCCAGCTACAAGGCGGCGATGGACAACTTGAATTACCACGTTTCGATGGGTAAGACCGCTGAGGCCGTCGCTAAAAAGTACAACGTGACGCGCGAGGAAGCCGATGCTTTTGCCGTTACCAGCCACGAAAAAGCCGCCGCGGCGATCGACGCCGGGAAATTCGACGGGCAGATCGTGCCGGTGGAAGTAGAAGACGTTTTCGTGAAGGATGGCAAGATGGTTAAGTCGAGCCACACCGTGAAGATGGACGAAGGCGTGCGCCGGGGTACCAGCATGGAGGGCCTCGCCCGCCTGCGCGCGGTGTTCCAGACGGATGGCGTCGTGACGGCCGGTAACTCCAGCCAGACTTCGGACGGGGCCGCGTTTACGCTCGTCGTTTCCGAACGGATGGTGAAGAAGCTTAACCTGGAGCCGATCGCCCGCTTGGTGAGTTGTTCCGTCGGTGGTGTTGACCCGCTGTACATGGGCATTGGCCCCTGCGTAGCGATTCCGAAAGCACTCGAACGGGCTGGCTTGGGTATTAAAGATATTCAGCAGACGGAATTGAACGAAGCCTTTGCCACCCAGGCGCTGGCCGTGATAAAGACGATGGGCATCGACCCGGAAACCGTTAACCCGAACGGCGGCGCGATCGCCCTTGGCCACCCATTAGGTTGTACCGGCGCTAAACTGACCATTCAGTTACTGGATGAGATGAAGCGGCGGGACCAGAAGTACGGTATGGTCACCGCCTGTGTTGGTGGTGGGCAGGGGATTGCTGGTATTTTTGAGCGGTTGTAGACCTCGTTGTGATGCGATAGATAATAGAAGCCCCGCGACAAGTTTGTTGCGGGGCTTTTCTTATTTTAGTGCTCCACTTAATATTCCCTCAGCAACTTTTCTGCCAAACTCACCGTTTAAATTGCCAAATTCTGGCATTATGACGTTGACGATGGATAAATTTGGCAGGGTGTTGATTCCTAAAGCGCTGCGAAAAATGGTTCAGATAGAACCTGGTGGCGAAGTCGAGGTGGAAGTAGATTCAACTACTCATAAAATAACCCTCACTTCTAAAGCTGAAGCACAGAAACCGAAGCTAACGTTCGATTCCGACGGATTTCCTCTGATTGTTGGTGGGGAACCGTATCCCGCGGACTTTGATACCGTTGCGTTTCTCAAAGAATCTTACGAAGAATACCACAAGTCTCGATTTGGCGTATGAAAGTACTTTTTGATACGTCCGTGCTCCTTCCCGCTCTCGACGTAAAGCACACGCAGCACGAAGCATGTTATAAGCTGTTGAAAAACTGTGAGGCAAACGCCGAAGTCATCGTGTTGAATACACACCTCATGGCAGAATTATTCAATAACCTGACGAAGCAACCTCGGCTTGCCATTACCGTAGCTGAGATTAACCTTACCGTTCACCGGCTAGCCGACCGTTACGTTAATGTTGAACTGAACATGACGGATTACTTAGCGGCAATCGATCGGTGTACTAGCCTTGGTCTACGCGGCGGCGTCGTCTACGACGCCCTCCACTTCCAGGCCGCCATCAAAGCTAAGGTCAATGTCCTCTACACCGGTAACCTGCGCGACTTCGAGCGCCTGAAAACGGAAGAGATTACGTTCGGTATTAAATCTCCTTATTGACTATCTACTTAATGCTTGCGCAAAATTTATCCCGCTAATCGTTAAGTTTCTCTCAAAAAAGTAAGTTGGTGTTCATGAATAACCAATATTTATATCTTTGCGAATAGATTAGCAAACACAAAAACACTAATAACAAATGAAACTGTTTCTTACTACCTTTTTCCTGTTCCTCTTTATTGGAGCTGGTGTACCCCTCACTGCCCAAAATTTCACCAAAGACTTCCAGAGCTTTTCCCGCAAAAAGCCGGTAACCGTCGTCCTCAAAACCGGAGATAAGGTCGAAGGCGACCTTAAAAAGGTTACCCGCAAAAAAGGCATGGTGACCTTCATCATGATCGAATCCACCGGCGGAAAGGAATATAATCTTCCGGCCGCAAAGGTTAGTCAGTTTTACGCCGCCCCGAGTGGTATTGAAAAAGTAGCCAAGGTTATCAACTTCTCTAATGGAGAAGGTTGGTTTGACCCTAACGTGGACAGAAACCTGATTAACGACGGATATCTCGTTCTTGAGAGCGTAAAGATCAAAGGGAAGAAAAAAACTATGACGGCGCTGCTGCAATTAGCAAATCCTGAATTCAGCAATGGTGCAAAGGTATACCACATGCCAGGTGGCAATAAGAAAACTGGGAGTATGATGATCCCTGGCGTGACCGGCACGACGGCTTACTTCTACGTACAATTGGGTACCGCTCGCTACGTAACGCTCGTCTCTAAAGTACGCTACAAGAAGGAATTTGAAGATATTTTCAAGGGCTGTGATGCTGTCCTGAATGTCGATAAGCCGAAATGGAAAGATTTCTCCAACCACATTCTTACGTACAGTGAAGCGTGCGGCAGCGAGACTAAATAAGTCTCGTTAGGTAACACCTTTTTTCTACCACAAAGGACACAGGGAACACAAAGAGAGCTAATCTTTGTGTTCTCCGTGTCCTTTGTGGTTCCTATTTGCGTAGGGTCACCGGATAAGGTATGCTGGCTTTAAGCTACTATTTGTGGCGCGGTCGCTGGTGCAAAGAAAGTAAGTCGGAGCGAAGTTTGATCATTCCAAGAAGCTTCTAATACTTGAGTACCTTATAAAATAGAATACTGCACAAAAGCCGCCCGCTCCGGATAATCCGTATTGTAATGCAGCCCCCGGCTCTCGTGCCGCAAACTAGCCGCTTTGGTCACCAAATGACCGAGCGTGATCAGATTGCGGAGCTCACAAAGCTGGGTACTGACCAAGCTTTCCTTATATAGTTCCTCCGTCTCCGTACCCAGTAAATCCAGCCGCTTACGCGCCCGAAGTAGCCGTTTGTCATTACGCACGATACCGACGTAACTCGACATAACTTCCTTCAGTTCCTTCGTCGACTGCGTAATTAAAACCATTTCCTTCGGGTCCATCGTCGCCGTCCGGTTCCAGTGCGGAATGTTTTCTTCGATTTCCGCCACGTCGATATTTGCGGCGATGGAATGAGCGATGCGGTGACCAAAGACTAATGCTTCTAAAAGGCTATTACTCGCCAGACGGTTAGCGCCGTGTAAGCCGGTGCTGGTGCATTCTCCGCAGGCGTATAATTGCCGGACGGAAGACTTGCCGTATTCATCCACCTTCACGCCGCCGCACATGTAGTGGCACGCCGGACAAACGGGGATCATCTGCTTCGCCGGGTCGATACCGATGCTCAGGCATTTATCGCGAATGGTCGGGAAGTGCTTGATGAAGTGTGCTTCGTCGATGTGCGTACAGTCGAGCCACATGCATTCGACGCCGGCGAGCTTCATTTCGTTGTCGATGGCGCGGGCGACGATGTCGCGGGGCGCGAGGCTGCCGCGCGGGTCGTAGTCGTGCATGAACTCGGAACCGTCCTTGCGCTTCAGGATCGCACCTTCACCACGGACGGCCTCGCTAACGAGGAAAGCCTGCGGATCACCAACCGGGTTGTAAAGCGCGGTAGGGTGGAACTGGACGAACTCCATATTCTCCAGGTGCACTTTGGCACGGTAAGCCATCGCAATGCCGTCGCCAGTGGCGATGACGGGGTTGGTCGTCGAGCGGTAAATCTGCCCGTTACCGCCGGCGGCGAGGACGGTGTTTTTGGCCAGGATTTTGTCGATCTCACCGGTTTTGCGGTTGAGAACGTAGCAACCGTAGCACTCAATGTCGGGCGTCAGTTTGGTGACGATGTAGCCGAGGTGGTGTTGGGTAAGGAGGTCGAGGGCGAAGAAATGCTCGTGGACGACGAGGTTATCCAGCGTGGCCGCCTTTGCGCTCAGGGCGCGTTGCATTTCCCAGCCGGTTAGGTCTTTGTAGTGCAGGATGCGGTTTTCGGAGTGCCCACCTTCGCGGCCGAGGTCGTATTTTTTAAACTGGTCCAGATCGAAGCGGGTGCCCCACTCAATGATCTCTTCGACCCGCGTCGGTCCTTCCTCCACGACAATGCGGACAATGTGTTCGTCGCACAGTCCGGCGCCGGCGTCGAGCGTGTCGGCGATGTGCTTTTCGTGGGTATCGGAGCCGTGGTCCCAGACGGCCGCCACGCCACCCTGTGCGTAACTCGTATTGCTCTCCCGCTCGTTTACCTTGGTGAGGACATCGATCTTGAGGTCTGGGCGGAGTACGGCGAGCTTGATGCCGGTAGAGAGGCCGGCGATTCCGGAGCCGATGATGAGAACGTCGGTATTGAGCATGGGCGGGCTTGGTTTAGGGCCTAAGGTAAGTGGTGTTGGTAGAACTTCGCGGGAGGTGGATAGTTCGGGCTCTCCATTTGCGTACGAACTCAGCTTATGCGGCGCGGTCGCGGGTGCCAAGTAGAGTGGGGGGAAGAAGCTGGATTTATCCTAGTAGTTCGTTCCGCTTACGAATCAGTTCCGGAAGAGACACACCTTCACCACCGCGCAGCTCCCGCTGAAAGTTCCATTCCTCCCGTAGTAACTCAAAAACTTCCCGGGCGGGAAGATCGAGCGTGCTGCAATTAACGGTAATGGGGGTACCGAGTAGCTCCGCATTTTGCGCCATGGCTCGGCGTGCCAGTCCGCCACTCGCCTTATCGAGGTAGTCATCCGAGTTACGTACGTTCAGTAGGATCATGTGATTACTACCTATTTGGTGCAGTTTCACGTCGGTAATGTCTTCCCAACGAATCAATCCCACGGCTACGGCGCTGGTCCGGTCCTGAATGCCTTCGTCATTTACTTCCAGGGCCATTTTATCGGAGAGCAGCATTTTCAGCATAAAACCGCCGGCAACGCCAAAGAAGAGAATGGTTATTAAGCCAATGGCCATAATGACGAAGGGCCACAAACTTCCCGCCCCCCGAAACATATCTGGTACGGTGACAAACCAACTACCCGCCACTACGAATCCCAACGCGGCGGCCAGTAAGGCGTAAAATTTCGTTTTGCTAAAAGGAATCTGATACGGGTAATCCATGGCTCAATAAACGGTGAAAGCTTAAGGCGGTTTTGGCTACCTGAAAGGTCGGCAACCTCACCTAAATAACTCATCGCGCTGACGGAGTAACTCAGGAAGCGTGATGCCGGGGCTGGAACGCAGGGTTTGCTGGAATTTCAATTCCTCCTGAAGCAATTCAAATAGTTTCCGCGGGGAGACGTCGATCGCGGTGGTATTGATGATGGCCGGGCTGCCCAATGTTTTTACGTTATGCCGCATATTCGCCCGCAGGGTAGGGTGGTCCACCTTTTGCACGTAGGCTTCCGGGTCGTGTACGTCAATTAGGATCACGCTCTGCGGGATGGCCTTCTTAAACCTAAAGCCCTTAATGTCTTCCCAGCGGGTCAAACCCGGGGTAATGAAACTGCTATTGTCCCGAATGCCCTCGTCGGTAATTTCCAGGGGAAGCTGTTTTTTACGGAGGCGGGAAGCAAAAAAGACGGCCCCTAGGGTAAAGAGGATAATATTCAACCAGCCGATTACGGTCATTATCATAGCTGACCCGGTGCCATTCGTGTCCAACGCCAGCGTGAAAACACCCAGACCAACGAAGAGCAGGCAAGCCAAAATAGCGAGGTAACTCTTCTTTTTGCTGCGTTGTATTAGATAGGGGTAATCCATTATTTAAATTTGGTCGTGCTTACCGCTGAGCTATTAGATCCGTTAATCGGTGTTTGGTCACACCGAAGGTCTCTTTCAGCTTGGCTATTTTACTCTCCGTCTGCTCCCGTCCCGACTTAGTCGGGACCCTGATGGCCGTAATCATCACGTTCTTGGCCGTATGCTCCAACGGAATGAATTCAAATAATTTAGTCTTATACCCTTGCGTCTCCAGAATCAGCGCCCGCAACCCGTCGGTCAGCATCGCCGCCTGGCGTTCCAGTAAAATTCCATTGTTGAGTAAAGGCTTCAAATCGGCCGGCACGTCCATATCCCGCCGCACCTGTTTCTGGCAGCACGGGGCTACCACCATAATCTCCGCCTGTTTCAGTAATCCCTGATAAAGTGCGTCGTCCGTAGCCGTGTCGCAGGCGTGGAGGGCGATGAGCATTTCAATACTCGCGGGTTTGTAAGTATCGATGTAACCTTCCACGAAACGCAAATCCGTAAACTTATTTTCCTCGGCAATCTCCCGGCATTTATCCACCAATTTCGGCCGCAACTCCACGCCCGTGACCCGGACATTTGATTTAAGGGTGTTAACCAAATGATCGTACAGCGCAAAGGTCAAATACCCGGAACCGGAACCCATGTCGACAACGTGCGCGCCGGCCTTCAGCGGATGCTCCTTCACGAGGTTGTCGATAATCTCGACGAATTTATTGATCTGCTTAAACTTCCGTTTGCCGGCGGGGAGGACGACGCCTTCCTTGTTCGTAATGCCGAGGCTCCGTAAGTAAGGTTTATCGGCCGTGATGTCCCGGTGCTTCGCGCGGTCGTGCGGTTGCACGATCGGTTTGGCCACCAGCGCGGGCTCGTCACTGGATGACGCCGCTGCATCCGTTGGCCCGCCCAAAAGGTTATTCTGCGACCGAATCCGCGCGTTCCCCTTCCGGCTCACCACGACGCTCACGTGATCGTGGACCGTAAACAGATCACCACTCAAATACTCAAAGCCAAGCTTGGTCCGTAGGATGCCCAGCCCTTCGGTAATATCGTAGTTTTTCACCTCCTCCCGGTCGTGGTAGCGGTGGTTGATCTGGAGAACGGTTTGCCCCTTGATCTCCACCAAACGCGCGTAGAGATTCTTGGGCTTGTCGGTAGACTTTCGGGCGGGCTTGGCGAGGGTAATCTTAACTAGTTCGCGGGCCTGGATGGTGACGCGGGCGGCGGTCCAGAATTGGTGGAGTTGGGGGGAGAGGGCCATAGGACAGAAAATGAACTGTAAAGGTATCATTCACGGAACGCAACGGGCGGATGAATACGCTAACAAGAGAAAGTTTGTAAATAAACCAATAAAAACATTTTGTTGGTACTAGGATAAATGCTTATATTTGTTTGCACACATACGTAAATCCATCCATCATGACGATTCAACAAGTTGCCGACCGCCTCGTAACGCTTACCCGGGAAGGTAAGAGCGAGCAAGCCTACAAAGAGCTATTTGCTAAAGAAGCCACTTCTCACGAAATGCCCGGCGTGCCGGACGGAGATACCAAAGGCCTCGATGCCCTTCTCGCTAAAAGCGCCGCTTACGACACAGGCTTCACCGAGGTTCACCAAATGGAGGTGAGCGACCCCGTCATTTACGGAGAATTCATTGCGCTCGGGATGGGAATCGACGTGACGAGAAAGGACGGCACCCGCAGCGGTCTTGAGCAGGAGATCTGCGTCTACCACGTTCGCAACGGCAAAATTCAGAGTGAACGCTTTATCTACGCGATGGGGTGATCGCTACCGCTCATCGGCGTCCGTCTCCCGCTTTTCCAACACCAGCAACACGGCGGTTTCGGTGTCATTGAGCACGCGTTTCATGTTCTTTTGGCGATTATCGCGCTCGGTTTCGCGGAGCAGAATAAAGTCGTTGGCCTCCGTGTGGTTGGCGAGCGCGTCGGTGAGGTCGTTCGTGTCGGCGTGGGTCACGGTAAACTCTCCGGCCCGGACGCCGGCGCGGTTCATCAGCCCCCGGGCGTCTTCCTCAAAGGTTTCCGACCATTCATCTTCCCCTTCGTCGAGCAGCAACACCAGCACGGGAAGTTGGCGACCCTGCACGAGTTCACGCAGTACGGTTACCATGCGTATACCAAATTCCTCTGGTTCGCTCACCGGTAGCACCAGGCGCTCGATGCGGGTAGCGCGGTGGTGGAACAGGATGGCCTGACAGTTTTCTTCTTCCAGGTAGCGCCCCATCAACGCGGGCAGATCACTGGTGAAAGCCGTTTCGGACTTGATGGCTTTGCCGGCTACGGGCAGGGACTCTAAATCGGTCTCAAGTTGTTTTTTCACCGCCTCACCGTATTCTTCCCGCGCCTGGTCGGTGGTGGTTTGTTCGGGGATTTTGTAGTAGCCCAGGGCCAGTAGTTCGAGGCGGCCGAAGTTGTCGATGAAGTCGAGCTGCGGTAGATCGTCGATCTCCGGGTCCACGTTAATGGGGAGCAAAATATAAGGGCGACGGAGCGCGGGTGCAATGTGGGTGGGGGAAGGAGCGGAGACTTTTTTGCCCCGGTCGAACGCATAAAAGTAGATCAGGGAAAGTACGATCACCCCACCGCCAATGGCCATCGACAGCCATTCCATCCAGCCGATCAGTGCGAAACAGGCGATCGCCCCGATGATCGGTACGACTGGGTAGCCAGGAATCCGATAGGTAGGTGCGAACCACAGCGGTTTCCGTCTGCGGCAGAGGATGAGCGTCACGCAGATCAGTCCGTACAAAATCAAGTGAAGTAAACTAGCTACCTCGGCCAGCACCTCGATCCGGCCCAGAAACATGCAGGCGATGATCGGTAGTCCGACGACGGCCAGGCCGATGTGCGGCGTCCCGTACTTCGGGTGCAACTGACCGACTCTTTCCGACAGGAGCTTGTCCTTACCGAGCGCATAAACCGTCCGGGACGCACTCATGATGGACGCATTGGCGGAAGACAAAGTCGCCAGTAAACCGGCAAATAATATGGCTATTGCGCCAAATCTTCCCACCAGCGACCGCGCCACTTCCACCGTTGCCGTCTCGCCCATCTCGGCTAATTCTTCGGCCGGAAAAAGGCTGGTCGTCACGAACAGCACCAGCACGTAAATGAACGTGGCGATCAACACGCTCCCGATCAGCGCCCGGGGCAAAGTCTTGTGCGGTGCCTTCACCTCCCCGGCCACCGTGGCGATCTGGACGAAGCCGAGAAAAGAAGTAAACACCAACGCAGTCGTCGAAAACACCGGCCCCCAGCCTTCGGGAACGAACGCTTCCGGTAAGTTGCTCTCCCCCACAACGCCAAATACGCTCAGTACGCCGTAGCCGAACAGCGTGAGCAGGATGACCAGTAACCCGGCTACAATGTAATTCTGTGCCTGCCCCACTTTCTCCGTCCCGAATAAATTGAGCGCCAGCATCAAAATAGCAAAGCCCACACCGATCAGCGCGACCGGCTCGCCCATATCAATGTTGAATTCAGCCAGAAATTCTAGTAGATACTTAGCCAACCCCGTCAGGTAAAACGCCGTAGCGAAGATCAACCCAAACCCCTGCCCCAACCCGACGAGCGTACCCAAACGCGGCCCCATCACCCGCGAAACGAAAAAATACCCCCCACCACTACTCGGCATCGCCGTTGCCAACTCCGCCGTACACAGCGCCACCAACATAGCAATGCACCCAGCGATCACGAAACTAATGCTGGCACCCGCGCCCGCGGCCCCACCGGCCAACCCCGGAAAAACAAAAACGCCCGCGCCGACCATTGTCCCAACCCCAATAGCAAGGGCGGCGGGCAGCCCCAGGGAGCGTTCTAAAGATTGTGGAGTTTGGTTTTCGTCAGGGTTTTGGTCAGCCATGCTTAGTAAAGCGTTGACTAAGGGTTCTGCGTTCGGGGCAAAATCTTAAAATTATGTTTCCATCACTCCCAAGCCTTTACTTTGCAGAGAAAGGGTTTGTAGTCTATGGTCTATAGTCTGTAGTACCACAGACCACAGACCACAGACCCTAGACCAAAGACCCTAGCCCAAAAACCAAAAATGCCCAACTGGCAAACCCAATACAACCCAGCCCCCGCCGCCCGAGCCGGCGCCTACCGCCGCAAATACGGCACCACCTGGTGGGGAGCCCAGTTCCTCGAAGCCCTCCAACGCGCCGATAACACCGGCCGACTGGCTCGCGGAAAAACCTACGCTAACAAGGGACTCGTCCTCAACATCGACAGCGCCGGCGCGGGGGAACTAACCGCCGAAATCCAGGGCAGTATGTCCAAGCCCTATCGCATCGCGATGAACTGGCGGCCGTGGACGAAAAAGCAGGCCGAAACCATACTTGGTGAGATCACCGGCAACGCCGCCCTGCTCGCCCAACTCCTGGCCGGAGAATTGCCGGAAAGCTTACTGAATAACTTACGGGAACACGGCCTGGACATCTTCCCCCGCAATTTCCGCGACCTCAATCTGGCCTGTAGTTGCCCCGATTACGCCACGCCCTGCAAGCACCAGGCCGCCCTGCTTTTCGTCATCGCCGCCGACATTGACGGTGACCCGTTCCAGCTCTTCGCCCTGCGTGGCCTCGATCTGAAAGCCGCCCTAAAAGACCTGCGCGGTGGCCAAGCCAAGGCCGAAGTTCCGTTACTAGCCGACTTACTGCAAGCAGTCACCGACCCGCCCGCATACCGCTGGGACGAGACCGCCTACCAAGCCCTCCACTTCAACGTCCTCACCGACGCCGGCTGGCGCGCACTCGCCGGATTACCCGATAACCCATCTTTTGACGGCGACGGGAACCTGACTAAATTTCTCGATACACTTTACGGCAAAACCACACGGATCGCCGAAAAACTATACGCTTCCGGCCGCGCTACTTACGCTGCCGCCGACCTGGTTCCGCCCGGTGGAAAACTGGAAGTCCACCTCGACCAAAACCTGGCCTTCGACTTCCTGGCCAGCTTCGACGGCGAGGACGAAGAACTGCTACGGATCGACGGCCGACCCATGTTTGTGGACTGGCTCCAACGCCTCGAATCCCAGGAACGCCACCACCTCGACGCCGAAGCGCGGACAATGTTACTCTTCTTCCAACTGGCCCGCCGCATCGCCGAAACCCGCGCCTACGTGCCCGAAATTTTCGACGGCGGCGATGGGGATTACCTGCTGCGGTACGTCCCGGCCACCAACGACGAGCGAGCACGCGAACTGCTCGAACGGACCTACGCGCTCGCTTCGCCGACGCTGCTCTACTACTATTCCGCTGCGGAAGAAACGCTGGAGTTTTTGCCGAAGGAGGCCCCGCGGGCGTTGCTTTCGCTGATGATCGGCCTGCTGGTGCAAACGGCGGTGCAGAATGCACTCTTATCCTCCGACGCGCCCGCCCGCAAACTCTTCTTGCTGCAAAATCCTCAACAGTTTACGCTGGTTGGCACGACCGGTTTCCCGGCGGCGATCCAGCGTTGGCTCTCGGAATTACACCTTTCGGAGCGCGCTTTTCAGCCGGTTTTCCGCATTGAGGAGGATAAAGATGATCTGCTCATCGACATCCTGATTCAGGATAGGGCGTCCCGACAGAGTACGGGACTTGCTGACGCGTCGCGCTCTTGGGTGCCGAGTAAGTTCGACGAGTGGCAGAGATCGGAGGCGGGCCAGGGAGCGAACTCCGTGGAAGTACTCACCCTACTCGGAAAACTGACCCGCCACTTTCCGGACCTGGAGCGGTATTTATCCGGTGGAGGTGAAAAAGCATTACGGTACTCCGTTCCGGAATTTACCCCGGTGCTGATGGCTGCTTTACCCGCGCTGGAAGCACTCGGCTTGACGGTCATGCTCCCCACGGCGCTGCGCAAACTCCTCCGTCCGAGCTTGGCTTTGCGGGCGGACAGCCAGGGCGACAAGGATGTTTCCGAACTCTCAGGTATTATCTCGCTCGACAACATTCTCCAATTCAACTGGCAGGCGGCGCTCGGGGAAAACGACCTGACGGAAGCGGAATTCCGTAAACTGCTCGACTCCACCGAAGGACTCGTCAAGCTCAAGGAAGGTTACGCCTTCGTCGACCCCGCTGAAATCGCCAAACTACTCGACCAACTGGAAGCCGGTCCGCCGGAACTCAAACAGCACGAGCGGTTAGAGGCTGTCTTTACGGAGGAATACGACGGCGAGCCGGTGCGGCTTTCTCCGCGCTTGCGTAAGCAAATCAATAAGCTGCGGGAGGGGACAATTACACTCGTTCCGGCGGGAATCAACGCTACGTTGCGGCCCTACCAAAAGGTGGGCTTCGACTGGCTTTACTCGAACTCACAACTAGGTTTCGGTTCCATCATCGCCGACGATATGGGACTAGGAAAGACACTCCAAGTCATTGCGCTGCTGGAAAAATACCGGGAAGAAGGCGCGTTGGACAAGAAAAAAGCACTGGTAGTCGTCCCCACGAGCTTGCTCGGTAACTGGCGGCGGGAGATCGAGCGTTTTGCCCCGGCACTACGGGCGCATATCTACCACGGATCGACGCGAGAAATCCCCGAGACTTCTTCTTACGACGTACTGTTAACAACCTACGGCGTTTTGCGGAGCGAAGAAAAAACCTTCGCAGGCTCCGGCTGGCAAATCATGGTCATCGACGAAGCGCAGGCCATCAAAAACCCCTCCGCCAAACAGACTAAGGCGATCAAGAAAGTGAAGGCCCCGATCAAGATCGCCATGAGCGGCACACCGGTAGAAAACAAATTACTGGACTACTGGAGCTTGCTCGACTACACACTACCAAAGTTCCTCGGTTCCAAAACCTACTTCAAAAAAACCTACGCCCGGCCCATCCAGGGGGAACGTGACCAAGTAGTCGCCGATCGCTTCCGCCGCCTGACGGAGCCCTTCGTACTGCGCCGACTAAAATCGGACAAATCCATCATTTCGGACTTACCGGACAAGATTGTCCAGACCGAAACCTGCACCTTAACGCCGGAGCAAACGGCCGTCTACCAATCCATCCTCGACGAGAATATGCGGCGGGTAGAGGAAAGTGAAGGCATCGGCCGCCAAGGCTTGATCCTCAAACTCATCACCGCCCTCAAACAATGCTGCAACCACCCGGTACAATTCCTGAAGGCGGGCCGCCCCACCTTTGCTGCTTCCGGAAAATCCCTGCTCCTGCGTGAGCGCCTGGAAAGCATCCTGGATGCCGGCGACAAGGTGTTGATCTTTACCCAGTACCGCAAGATGGGCGATTTGCTGGCGGAGATGATCGAAGACGAATTCGGTATCAAAGCACCCTTTCTCCACGGCGGTACCTCAATCAAACAGCGCGAAGAAATGGTCGACCGCTTCCAGAACGACCCCGCCTGCCCCATCTTTTTACTATCCATCAAAGCCGCCGGCACCGGCCTGAACCTGACGGCGGCCAACCACGTCGTCCACTACGATCTGTGGTGGAACCCGGCCGTCGAAAACCAGGCGACCGACCGTGCTTACCGGATCGGGCAGGAGCGGACGGTGTTTGTCCACCGGCTCGTGACGGAGAACACTTTTGAGGATAAAATCGATGAGTTGATCAGTAGTAAGCGGGATTTGGCGGACTTGAGTGTCGGTTCCGGCGGGAGCTTCCTGGGGCGGATGTCGGATGGTGATTTGCGGGCGTTGGTTAAGCTGTAGGTGAGGGTGGTGTTGCACTCTTGTAGGACATTTCGCCTAGACACTCACGAGCCAATCAGAATTGATACCGGGGAAATGTCCTAACCATTTCCCCACCCCAGTCCACCACAAAACGAGTTTCTCCAAGCCGAAAACTACACCGGCCACCAATTTTGGGATAACGACCGAGTCACTAGCGGCCCGGCGAAAACCCGCCCAAAATGTACGCTTCATTTCGACTGAGAACGTTAGCAAACGCCTCCTTCATCCCGTTTCTACTCTACTGTTCACTCCTGCTAACGTCGGCCACCCCGCTGCAGGCCAGTTCCCAAAACTCCACCGTCATTCCCTTCACGGAAGTGGGCGGGCAGCTACTGATCGACGCCGTCGTCGACGGGCGGACGGGCAAACTCATTCTCGATACGGGTGCCGAAGGCTTAGTACTTAACCAAAAGTACTTCTCCGGTTGCGCTCGCAATCACACTAATTCCAAGGGTCTGTTCGGAGACGTCGAGGCAGCCCAAGCCTGGGTCCGGCAACTATCCGTTGGTGGTTTAGAATTGGTGCCCACCCGGGCGGCGGTCGTCGACCTCGAACACCTGGCGCGCAACCATGATTTCCAGCTCTTGGGCCTGCTCGGCCACGCTACCTTAAAAGCCTACGCGATTACGCTGGACTACCGGAATCAAGTAGTTGTTTTCAGCCCGGCGAATGCGTTTAGCCCCTTCGCCGGCCAGTACGCCGACAGCTTCGCCTTTGAGTTGGAAAATTTCATCCCCGTAATTGAGGTAACGTTGGCGGGTCGTTCCCTGCGCATGGGGCTGGACACCGGCGCGGAATATAACCTTCTCGACCCCCGCCACGCCGACCACGCCACACCGTATTTCAAGCGGGAAAGAAAGGTTAGGGTGCTCTCCGCCGACGGACGGTCGGCCAGGATAAGGGGCGGGAAACTTTACCGAGTTTTACTGGGGCAACGTCACACTTGCGCGGCAATGGGCACGCTCGTGGTCGATTTGTCCCACCTGGAGGATATCTATGGCACCGAATTAGACGGCATTCTCGGGCGGGAATTTCTGGGCCCCTGGGTCTTCACCATCGATTACCCCCGCCGGATGCTCTACGTACACCGCTTCACTCCGGCCCCCGTTCCCGTGCCGGCAGTTGATCGCGGTATTCCATGGGCGTCATTCCGAACTCCTTTTTGAAGGAGCGGCTGAAGTAGCTGGGGTCGCTGAAGCCGGTGTCGTAGGCGACTACTTTGATGCTCTCGTCGGTGGTTTCCAGCAAGGTTTTTGCGCGGGCAAGGCGCACGTAACGGATGAAGCGGACCGGAGAAAGGCCCGTCAGCGCGGTCAGTTTGCGGTGGAGTTGTGAGCTGCTCATGCCGACCTCCTTGCAGAAGCTTTCGACGGTAAATTCGTAGTCGTTCATGTGCGCTTCCACCGTGGTCCTCAACTGCTCGACGAACTCCTGCTCCCGGCGATTCTCCTCCTTCGGTGCTTCCCGGGGCGCGCTTTTTTTTGCGCCCGCCACCCGCCGGTAGTAGTCCCGCATCCGCGCTCGGCCCTCGATGAGTTTTTCTACCCGCAGCAGCAGTTCCCGGCGGTGAAAAGGTTTGGTGAGGAAGGCATCGGCCCCCGTTTCCAGTCCGGTGAGTTTGCTTTGTTCGTCCGCCTTGGCCGTCAGCAGGATGACGGGAATGTGGCTGGTCAGGGTGTCGCGCTTCAGGTCGCGGCTGACGGAAAATCCATCTTTGCGCGGCATCATGACGTCGGTGATGACGAGGTCGGGAATGTGCTCCCGGGCGATCTCCAGACCCTCCTGCCCGTCCCGACCCACGAGTAATTCATAGTCATCTCCCAGGCAAGTCGCGAGGTAAGCGACCACGTCGGCGTTGTCTTCAATGAGCAACACGCGCGGGTTTTTCGACTCAGGATCGTAGTGCGAGGTCGCGGGTGCAAGGTCGGGTGGAGGAGCGGGGGTGGTGGGAGAAACCACGGGTGCCAGAGTCAATACCGGAGTATCGACGTGGGTACTTACGGGTAGCAAAACGGTAAATTCCGTTCCCTGGCCGAACTGACTCCTGACGACAATGCTCCCTTGTAAAACCCGCACGAGCTCCTGCGTCAGCGCCAAACCGATACCCGTGCCCTCCGCCCGCCGCGTGTCGGAATCATCCGCCTGGTAGAACCGATCGAAAATGTACGGCAACCGATCCTCAGGGATGCCCGGGCCGGTATCGCGAACGTGTAAGTACAAAGTAGGGGCGTTGCCAGGAAGGCTGGCCGGGTCCCCCGCCGGTAGTTTCCGCACCGTCACGTACACGTTGCCTTCCTCCGGCGTGAACTTCACGGCATTGGACAGCAAGTTGACGAAGATCTGTTGCAGCTTTTCGGGGTCGAAGTCCATTTCGATACCCGTTTCCTCGGCGTAGAAATGAAGGCCGATGTTTTTGAGGGAGGCCAGCCCGTTTACGCTGTCCGCCACGTAGCGGAGGTAAGCCACTACGTCGCCGCGCCGCGCGTCTACCCGGGTGCTGCCGTTGTCGAGTTTACTCAGATCGAGTAACTGGTTGACCAGGCCGAGCAGTCGCTGGGCGTTCCGCTCGATCATCGTCAGTCCTTCGCCCAGCCAGCGGTCGGGGTCGGATTCTATCTGGGCGGCCATGCCGGAAATAACGGTGAGGGGCGTGCGGAATTCGTGGGTAATGTTGGTGTATAATCTTGTTCTGACGCTGTCCAGTTCTTTAATTCGCCGCGCTTCTTCTTCGTTGAGACGCAGCTTAAGCTGAAAGCGATAGATCAAGGTTACCACTCCTGCCGTCAGGAGCAGATAAGCCAAGTAGGCCCACCAGGTCAGCCACCAGGGGCTGGCGACAATTATCTCCAGACTCGACGACGGGCCCCACGTTCCATTCTCATTCGCCGTACGCACCGCGAACGTATATTTCCCCGGGCTGAGCCCCAGGTAATTCGCCTCGCCGTTGCTGGGTGCCGGCCGCCAAATACCGTCGTAGCCGGTGAGTTTGATCTCCTGTCGCCCGGGCTCCGAGGTGCGGAAATTGGGACTACCGAAGTGAATGCTGAAGGCGTTTTGATCGTGGGCTAGCCGGATGGGTAGACTACTGCCACGGGGCGGGAGCGTGACGACCGACTCACTCGAATCCTGGCCAGTTACCAACAACGCAAAATCACTGATCATGCTGGCGGCCGCGCCGGAATCCCAAACACGGCCCACTTTGGTGGGGTCGATCTCCAGCAAGCCCTCGTCCGTGCCGGTGTAGATCTTCCCTGAGCTGGCGTAAAATCCCAACCCGTTCTGACTTACCCAGTCTGAGTAATTGCCGGGCGTCGCGATGACGGAAAAACCCTCTGAGTCGGAGTCGAGTAAAAGTACTTTGTCGGTAGTCAACCACACCCGCTGTTGGCCGTCGACCATCAGGTCATTAAAACCTTCCGCCCCGAAGTGGGTCGCGTCGAGTACTAGCTTATCCGCTCCCTGCGGCCCGATGGCAATAAAGTGGCGATCCGTGATTAAGTACAAATTGCCCGCCAAATCGCTGCTCGCCTGCTGAATGCGCTCGTCGCTGGAAAAATACTTGCTGAAAGGCACCGCATCGACTTCCAGGTCAACGGTCCCCGTCTCCGGTGAGAAACGGCGGACCGTTGTCTCCAAACTATCACGCGCGAAGCCCGACCCGATCATCCAGATTCCGCCGTCGGCCGCATTGCTGACGTCAATAAAATACTCCGTTATAATATCCTGGCCCAGGACGTCCAGTATCGGGTAGTTAGAAAATCCATCGATTTCCGGGCGGTAGCGGCAGAGGTAGCCCAGGCCGGTCACGATCCAGATGCCCCCTTTACGGTCCTGGTGGATGTCCATGATCATACCGGGGCCAAGGCTGCTTTCGTCGGAAGCCTCGTGGGGGTACAACCACTTTTGCCCGCTTGCGGGGTCGTAGCGCAGGACCCCGCCGTCCGTGCGGTTATTCATCCACAGGTGGCCATTCTCGTCCTCCACGAATTCTCCTGGATACTTGGGTATCAAGCCCGCCGCCCCGACGGAGGTAATTTCGTACGTACGGGTGTTGAAGCGTGATAATTCCTGCTTTGCATTACCAAGCCAGAGGTCTCCGTTACGCGCTTCTCCGGAGGCCGTCACGTCATTGATCAAGCCGGGGAGGGGGTGGACGGTCCAAGCGTTGTCCAACAGTTTTGAAACCCGCGCGTTGGGGCCGGCCGTCAGTGACCACAAAGTGCCGTCGCGGGATTGAAAGATGTTCCACGGGTAAGGCTCCGGCAAGCCGTTCGGGTCGTCGAATTCGTATTCGTAAAAGCTTTCTTCCCCCGTAGCGAGGTCGACGGAGGTGATGCCCCCCCGCCAGTACCCGGCCCAAAGGCGGCGGTCCCGGTCCTCAAAGATGAAGCGTACGTGCTGTTCGTTCTTGTAAAAGCGGGAAAGGACGTCGCTTAGCTTTCCGGACACCTTGCTGATCTCATCGCTGGGCCGGTCGAGCAGGTGGAGGCCGTTATTGCCGCTACCGACCCAGAGGCGTTGCCGGGAGTCTTCGAAGATGGCCGTCACCTTGTTGCTGGCCAGGCCGGCCGTGTCCCCCGGTTCGTGGAGGTAGCGCACGAAGTCTTCCGTTTCCGGGCGATAGCGGTTCAGGCCGCCGTCTTCGTTGTTTTCCCACGGCATCCCGGTACCTACCCAAAGGGTTCCTTGCCGGTCGACGTAAACGACCCGGCTCAGGTTGTGGCTGAGGCTGTTATAATCGTCGGACTGGTGCAGAAATCTTCGCGATTTACCGGTGGCCAGGTCGTAGCGGTACAGCCCACCGTAGGTAGCCACCCACAGGTGACCGTCCCGGTCCTCCGTGATTCCCGCCACGTAGCCCTGGTCTTTGATTTCGGGGCTTTCCGTCGCGTACTCGATGTGGTCGAAGTGCTCCCGCTGGTAATCGAAGCGGTCCAGGCCGTAGCCGTAGGTGCCGACCCAGAGGCTCCCGTCTTTGCCTACGTACAGGTACTCGACGTAGCTGGACGCCAGGCTGGTCGAGTCGTCCGGGTCGTGCAGGTAGGTGCGCATCTCGTAGCCGTCCCACCGGTGCAGGCCGGACTGAGAGCCGAACCACATGAACCCGACGGAATCCTGCACTACGGCCTGCACGTGGTTGCCATTGAGGCCGCGCGGGAGTTGGAACTGCTCGAAAAAAAAGTCGGGCCCCCCACCGTCGCTCTGGGCAAAGAGTAGGGGACCCGATAAAATCAAGTAGTAGAATAATAAATAGGCAGTGCGCGTGCGCAAAAATCTTGTTGACATGGCCGGTTGAGGATGAACGTAATGTACCGGCTTTTTTCGTGGATAGGTAGGGAAAACGGGGTGAACGGGTAGTTCGTCCGGGGGTTGGGCGGTTTGTCCTGGGGGGGGCTTGGTCTAGGGTCTGCGGTCTGTGGTCTTTAGTCGCAGGAGACCACAAACCACGAACTACCCTAATCAGCAATAACCACCTTACTCAAGCGCCCATTAATCTCCTCCACCGAAAACGCAGCTGGATCAAACCGCTTTCCCAGCGCATACACTGCGTCCTCATAATACTCATTCTTTCGCCCGTCCTTCAGCGCTTCGAGGTAGCTTTCGTACCCCCAGATCCCTCCGCAATCCTCCGGCGGAGCGGCGTTGCGGCCGGCCGTGCAAGTAGCGTGGTGTTGGTTTGCTTTTCGGGGAAGCACCTTCTCCAACTTGACGGCGTGGTGCCAGTCGTCCCCAAAATCGTACCAGTACGTGACCGAATCGTTTTTCTCGACTAGCAGGTCGCCGAGGCGGATATCGTGGTACGGCTCGGCGTCGGAAAATTGATCGTCAGCGGGTCCGAAAAAGCGCCGCCCGTAGATAAAATTGTGGAGGTGGTAACCTTCCCAATCGAAAGTGGCCTGAAGGATACGGTGAAGGTCCGCCATTGAGGTCGTAGCCGGTAGCGTCAAACGCCGCCAGATGGGTGGTTTAGCCCCCCGTAGGTCCACCCGAACTTGCAGTAGATCAGCCGGAGAAGCCACTGGCTCGATTGGCCCGAAGGCCTGCAGGAACTCCGGAGCGGAAGTGCGCGGCCCGGAGTCCGATTCGCCGTCCCCTAGCCCGGAGAGCATGCGCATGGTAGTCAACTCACTTTCGGAAAGCCCCAGCTGACCGAGCCCTACTTCCATGACTAAAGAAAAGCTTTCGGCCACGAGCGCGCTCGCCAGCGGATGACTGGGCCGGGCCGGTGGGCCCACCAGCATGTGCGTGATGTTGCCTTCCCGGTTGCCATTGTCAATAATAATGGCGGCGATAGCAGTCCCGATCATCATCAGGTTATCACTCGGGACGCCGAGGCGTAACAGGTCTTCGCCGCACTCATACAAAACATCGACGTCCTCATTCATCGCCGCCACGCGGGCGTGCGCCATCGTGATAGAAACGTACTCCCGGTCCTGGTAGAAACCCAATTCACCCGCAGGGAAGTCGGTCAGGGGCCGCAAATGCCGCTCGACCCGTCGCAATATTTTGTTATCCGAGCTGTACTGGATCAGCTCCCCAACGACCAACGGGTGGTCCGGGTAATCCTGCACGAGCCGGGCTAGTTGGTCCTCGTATTCTTCCGGGTCAAACTCACCGACCGAGCCGGGGGCAAGCAAACGTTCACCGAGCGGGCGTACCGGGTTCGGCGTGATCCGAATCCTCCGCGCATCCCGTAGCCAGCGGTAGTCGAAGCTGATGACCTGGTTGATGTCCGCCAACCAGGTTTGTATGGTGTACCCCGCCTCCCGTGCTTCGTCGATCATGTCGAGCATTTCGGTGAAACTGTCCGCGCTCAGGCGATCGAGTGATGGATACTCACCGGGGATGAGCAAGTCATCTAGCCCCAAGTCCATACGGTCGGCGAGGGCGTCTTCGAGAAGGTCGAGTAGTTGGTCAACGGGATCGGGGAAGTCGCTGCTAGCTGGTTCGCGGCCGGTGGTGAGGGCGGTAAAGTAGTCGCGGTAGCTAGTCAGGGCTTGAAGAAAATGGTCGTCCTGAGTGATGATGCCGGTGGCGGCGGCGGTTTGGCAGGTTTTTAGGATTAGGGAGACTTGGGGGTGCATGGCGGAAGGGGTTTTGGTCTGGGGTCTCTGGTCTGGAGTAATTGGACTACAGACCATAGACCATAGGCTGTTTTTGCGTCCCGACTAAGTCGGGACCGGTGCAAGGTAGGGGGTAAGAGCAAAGTGAATCATCGATTTTGATTTGCTATTTTGTAAGCATAGAGCCCCCCGACTTATCTACCGAATGATCCACGATGACCTGACGAGTACGTCCATACGCGCGTAAATTTTCAACGTACGCCTTAATAACATTTTTCTGCTGCCCTAAAGCTCTTTAACTAAAAACACCTCCCCCGCCCGCCCCGCGTAGGCATCACTCTCTACGAACCCAAGCTTCTCAAACAGCCGCAAACTCCGCGTATTACCAGCCAAAATATGCGCCGTGACCCCGGTAGCTTCTTCGTAAGTACTACTTACGAACCACTCCAGTAAACCGATCGCCCGCCCGCCGAGGCCCCGGCCCCGGTCCGCGTCACTTAATTGAACGCCGACGAAAGGGTTCGGCATCCCGTAACCAAGGCGCTCCGCACTCAGCGCGTGCAAGTGCAGCACACCCACCAGCCGTTCCCCGTCCCTTAGTCTGACGTTCCCGCTTTGCGCCCAACCATCATAACTAGTTGGTGCTTTCGGTGCTTTGTCCGTCTCCACGATTAGCCAATCACAAGCCCCGTGCTTACCGCTGTAAACGTCGTGACCGTAGCGGTGCAGTAGCGTTTCGTACAACCCCGCCCGCTCCCGGTACTCCTCGTCGACGTAGGTCGTGTCCCCTTCGGCCAGTAAAGGCCATAGTTGATCGAAATTCTCAAAACTCAGCCGAATGCACCGTAAGCCGTAGCCGGTGATCACGCCGGGAAAAGTCCAGCGCGGCGGGCGACCCAGGTTGCGGTGGATGAAAAACATATCGTGGGCGGTGAGCTTAATCGGTAACTCCTGGTAAAGACCAACTGGGTGTTTTGACGTAGCCATAAGGCTAATTTACCACGGCATTGGCTTCAGTAGTAACCTTAGCTTCTTAAAAAATTAGCTTAACGCAGGTACCAGCTTTTTCGTTCTTGGTCGAATATTTCTGAATCGTAACTGCTGCCGGTACGTACAAGCTAAAATACCTGGCACCCGTCCCGACTTAGTCGGGACCAAAAAAATAAAGTCTTTGGTCCACTACCGCAGACTGAAGACTGAAGACCACAGACCACAGACTCAAGACCAAAAACCACAGACCAAAGACCCCAAACCCGTACCTTCGCCCCCATGCCCAAAAGACCCAACCCCAGCCCCGGCTTCCGCAAACGTAGCCCCGCCAGCAAACCCGCCGGCACCGGCCGTAACCCGCAGCCCGCAAACACCGCCGCCCAGGATAAAGCTCACGAAGCCGCCCTCCTCACCCGCCTCGAAACTACCCACGGCTGCAAGCTCACACCCGGCCAGGTGAAGGCTAACGACGCCACCATCCGCGTCGGCTACCTGAACCTCGACGCCGGCCTCGCCTTCGAGATCCACCCCAAGCAGGGCGGCCTCAATTCCGGCGTCAAGCGCAAAATCAGCGCGGACGTGCTGAAGCTGTCCCTCCTGCGCCAACACTACAAAACGACCGAGGACAAGGACATCACCGTCGGCGTCGTGCTCGGTGACCAAATTAGCCTCGACGATTACCTCGGCAAAAAAGGCCCGTCCTGGATGCGCGAGGCGGCGCGGCTCCACGAAGTGGCCATACTGAACTTGCCCCGCGAACAAAAGGCGGAATAATTCTGACGGAAAGCCCGTTAGGTACAGCCCTTTCTTTTACCCAGCACCCCGCCCATGTTCAACATCGAATGGCTCAATTACGACCCCGAAACGCCTAGTTTCTACGTCGTCCTACTCACGACGCTCTTTGCGTTTGTCCTGAGCTCGACCATCGCGATTACCTACGAATTCACGACCCGGAGCATCTACCGCCGCGCGCACTACGTGCAGGCGCTGATCCTCATCGGCATGGTCGCCGCGATGGTGATGCAGGCCATCGGCGACAGCCTCGCGCGTGGCCTGGGCATCATCGGTGCGCTGTCGATCATCCGCTTCCGGACGGTGCTCGACGACCCCCGTAACATCACCTTCATGTTCGCCTCGCTGGGGGCGGGGATTGCCACGGGCGTCCTCGGCTTTTCGGTGGCGCTGACGGGGACGATCGTGTTCTGCCTCGCCGCCGTGATCCTGCGTTTCTCGCCGCTGAGTAACCCGAACGAACTGATCGGAGAGGTCCGTTTGCAGGTGCCGAAGGGAGATGAATTTAAGGGCATTATCGAAAGTATCCTGCACCGGGAATGCCGCGACATCGAACTGGAGCGCGTCCGCTTTCTAAACCCGAAGCGCGTCAAATCTTACGACGAGAACGGCATCCCAACCGTCGAAGAATACTCCCGGGATAACTTGCAGGAGTTCACCTACCTAATTAAGCTGAAACACAAGGGCAGCGTCAGCGCCCTCGGCGAATCCCTCGAAGAAATCGGGGAGCTGGACGGCCTCCGCCTCAGCTTCCGCCAACGCGACACCAAACTGTAACCATGCGCTTCAATCTATTCTACCCCGCCGTGGCGCTGGTCGGCGTCGCCCTCGTTTTTCTCTTTCAGCCGCCGGTGGAAAGTGAGCTGAATTTCTACGGGTTTGCGGAGAGCAACGAGACGGCCATCAACTACAATTACCCGGTGGTCGTGGAAGAAATTCTCGTGCGGCCGGGGCAGGCGGTGAAGGCCGGGGAGGTGTTGTTGCAGGTCAGCCGCCGTCGGTCGAAAGAGACGCTGGCCGACCAGGAGTTTCGCATTCGGGAACTCCAGTCGGAGGAAAGCATCTGGCGCGGGCGCAAGCAGGATGAACTGGCGGAAACCGATCGTAAAATGACGGATGCTACGGTACGTTTGAGTCGAGAAATCGAGGAAGCCGAACGTAAGTTGGATTATCAGCGCAGCCTGTCAGAAGGCCTAACGAGCGTGACCGTTCCCACTTCTAATTACCGACCGCAGGAAGATAAAATTATCGCTTTGAAGGAAGAGTTGGCGCGGACGCAGGTGCAAGGAAAGGAGAAGGAGCAAAGCCTAAGACGTGAGCTAAATCTCGGTGGCAACCCCTACCGGGCACAGATCGACCGGCTATCCGCCGAAGCCCAGTTTGACGAAGGCCAACGCGTTCAACCCTTCGCCGTCACGGCTCCTTCCGACGGGCTGATCGGTAACCTGTCCGTGAAGGAAGAAGAGCACGTACCGTCCTACGAAACCTTATTATCTTTTTACGAACCCCACTCCGGCATCGTCCGCGGCTACCTGCACGAAGACCAGACTTTGCGCGTAGAAACCGGCGATAAACTGGAAGTCTTCTCCCTGAAAAACCCCGAACTCATCTACGCGGGCACCGTCGTCGGCCTCGGCTCCCGGATCGTAAGCATCCCCACGCGGCTCCGGAAATTACCGGACTTCGAGACGTACGGCCGGGAGGTGATTGTGGAGATCACGCTGGATAATGGTTTTTTACAGAAAGAAAAAGTGGGGCTGCGGACGCCCCGTTGATTACCGTTGAACCCCTGCGTTGCTTATGAATGTCCGCCCCCTATTTTTCTTGGTTTTACTGCTGTTGGCTGGTTCGACTGCTGACGGTCAGCGGACGATTACGGCCGACCGGTTCTTTGCCATTCCCGCCGGTCAAACGTTAATCCCTCTCGCCAACCCGGCTACCTCGGTCGCGTCGGGACCAACCCCGATAGCAATCGGGGCGTCGTCCACGGGCGTGCCCCGGATGCCGTGGATTGAACGCTACGTGTTCCGGACGGAGACGCGGGATTTTGATCCGGGCTCTCAGGAGTTCACCATGCGCCTCCTTCCGAGCACGCCCGGCAAGCGCCGCGCCCAGCAAAATCTTGGCCGTGCGCGGGAGTCGATGCCAGATTTTAACGCGGCGGAGCGGGCGTGTGAAGTAATCGAACAACGCTACGAAGACTGGCTGGACCTGTTTGCGCTGACGCAGGAGAAAGCTTTGTTGGAACAATTGCTGGCCGTCCTGCAGGACCGGGAAACCATCCTCGGGAAGATGGCCGGGAGTTTAGATTTTGACTGGTCGGAGCTGATCCGACTGCGCACTACCCGGACGGATTTGACGATCCGGCTGGGTGAAATGAATGCGGAGGAGAATAGCCTGCTGACGGCTTATGGACTGGGTGGCGATAGCCTCCTATTTGCCGACTTCCCGACACCCAGGCAGCTTTCTTTAGACGTAGCGGATTCATCCGTGGGCGGCAGTACAACGAAGTCCCGGGAGAATGATTACGATCTGTCGCTCATCGAGACGGAACTGGCGTTGGAGCGGGCCGAGCAAAAACAGTATTTCGACTTCTTGCAATTTAAATATCGCGGCCCGAACGATGACTTTTTCCGGGAGCGATTCTCGGTTGGGTTAGGATTTCGGATACCCAACGACGGGAACGACCGGCTGAAGGTCAGAGAGCTGGAGATAGAACGGGAACAACTCGAGATAGAGCAAGCTACCATCCTCACCGAAACGACTACCATGCGGGAAGAAGTTAGCACCCGTTTGCGCGCGGACGTGGCGGCTTATGCGGAACGGGAGGATTTATACGCCGAAGAGTTGGCTTACTTCAATGAACTCACCGCCCAAATCGCCCGGGCTACGGCGACCGATCCTGATTTGCTGCTCAACGTACGGGAGCGGCAGGTCCGTAACGAACTCCGTTTGCTGGATCGGCGGCTCCGGCTGACGGACGATTATTTGAAAGGGCTGCGGGAGGCCAGCGCCCTTTGTGCCGAGCCGGGCGGAACTTATCTGCGTCGCTAGTGTCCATCTTGTATACGTAGTTCGGAATAATTTTGCTTCCGGACCCACCATCTTTTCTAAATAATTGTTCTAGTATTCCCTAACCGGCCACTTTACCCCTGAATGACTTTACGCGATAACGTTACCACCGCCGCCAACACGATTGGCTCCCTCGCCCGGGAATCCGCCCGCATTGCTGCTGACAAAAACCTGGCATCCAGCGACCGCGCCCAAGCCTTTAGAACCATCATCGCCAAGGAAGTCGGCCAGACCTGGATGCGTCCGAGCAAGGCGTTTGAACGAGATTTTGGGTTGGAAAACCTGTACCTAAAATTTGAGGGCGACAACCCCACCGGCACGCAGAAAGACCGGATTGCCTTCGCGCAAGTCGCCGAAGCGCTCGAAAACGGACAGAACGACGTAGCGCTCGCTACTTGCGGTAACTACGGCGTCGCCGTCGCCCTCGCGTGCCAACTGGCCGGACTGAATTGCCACATTTTCCTCCCCGCCGGCTACCACTCCGACCGCCTCCACGAGATGGAAGCGCTCGGGGGTAAAATTTACCGACCCGATGGTACCTACGAAACCGTCGTCGCACACAGCAGCCTCCGCGCCGCCGACGAAGGTTGGTACAACGCGAACCCCGGTGGAAAAAACGCTCAATTACAGATCGAAGCGTACTCCGGCATCGGCAAAGAACTGATCGCCGACTTGGGCGAAGCGCCGGCCACCTGCGCCGTCCCGGTCTCCAACGGTACTCTCCTGGCGGGCATCCACCACGGCACGAAAGCGGCCGGGAGTACCCGCTACGTTGCGGGCTCGTCCACGGCCAAGAACCCGATCGTGTATTCCTTCCGCCGGGGCCTGACCGAGTGCGTTGACCTTGACCCGGCCAAAATGAAAGAGACGAGAATTAACGAACCCCTCATAAATTGGCATAGCTTTGACGGGCAGGAAGCACTGAACGCGCTTCATGCTTCCAAAGGCGCGGCGTACAACATCAGCGACGAGCGGATGCGGAAGATGACGAGTTACCTGGCCAATAAAGAAGCCTTGCGGGTGCTACCCGCTTCTACCGCCGGATTAATTTCTTTGCTGAGAATGCACGAGGAAGGCGTTCTGGGGGAAGGGAAGCACGTGGCTATTTTGACGGCTAAGCGGTAACAACTTTACCGCCAGGCTAAATATATAATTTGAGTAAAGAGAAACTAAAATATGAGCACCAATCCACTCGACGGCAAAGCAATTGTTTATTGCCAAAACGCATTTAATACGCCCAGCGGCAAGACCGCCCACGGGCTGGTTCGGTTTACCCACCGCTACGAAGTACTGGGGGTAATCGACTCGAACTACGCGGGTAAGGACAGCGGCCAGGTATTAGATAATAAGCCAAACGGTATTCCCATCTACGCTTCTTTCGCCGACGCGTACGCCGCGCAGAGTGGTGCGGAATACTTGGTGATCGGTCTGGCCCCCGACGGTGGTCGCTTGCCGGAGGTAGCGCGGCAGACTTTGCGGGATGCGCTAAACGAAGGACTGCACTTAGACTCTGGTCTCCACGATTTCCTCAGCAACGACAAGAGCATCGCCGAGATCGCGGAGCGGAAAGGTCTGCGGATTCGCGACGTGCGTAAGACGCCGGACCGGGATACGTTGCACTTTTTTAGTGGTGACATCGAGGAAGTAGACTGTCTGAAAATTGCTATTTTGGGTACGGATTCCGCGATTGGTAAAAGGACCACGGCTTGGTTGCTGGTCCACGGACTGCGTGACGCGGGTAAGAAGGCCGAGATGATTGGCACCGGTCAGACGGGCTGGATGCAGGGCGCGAAATACTCCATGATCATGGATAGCTGCATCAACGACTTCGTGGCCGGTGAGATCGAGCACGCGGTGGTGAGCGCTTACCGGAACGAGGCGCCGGATGTCGTCGTGATTGAGGGGCAGGGAAGTCTGATGAACCCCGCCTACCCCGGTGGTTTCGAAATTCTCGCCGCCGGTCGGCCCGATTTCGTCATCATGCAGCACGCGCCGACGCGGAAGGAATACGATGGTTTTCCTGGTTACCGCTTGCATTCGATTAACGAGCAGATTAACGCCATTAAAGTCGTCTCTGGGCGGGAGGTACTGGCCATTACGCTTAATCACGAAGGCTTAAAAGACAATGAAATCGACGCGGCCTGCGCGGCGGTTACGGCGGAGACGGGCTTGCCTTGTTTCGACGTTTTGGCGCGGGGTGCCGGGGAATTGGTGACGCTTGTTGCTAAGCAGATCAAGTAGGTTCGGATAGGCGCGGTCGCGGGTGCCGGGGAGGGTGGCAGCGAGCGGTACTAGCCTAAATCCTGTTCTTTCAGCCGGACTAACAATACGTAAACAGTAATAACGAAATTAACTACGCTCGGAGGATGGCAAAAGCGACGGTAAGCACTACCGCCTACCAAACTACCGCCTACCAAACTACCGCCTACCAAACTACCGCCTACTAGCCTACCACCCAAAACATGAGAATAACCACCGTCGACTACGAGCGCCTGGACCTGGAACTCACCGAGCCCTACACGATCGCCTACGAAACCATCAGCCGGGCGTCCAACCTAATTCTCTACCTCGGGACCGACCGGGGCATCATCGGCATGGGCTGTGCCGCGCCCGACCCGGAAGTGACGGGCGAGACGGGCGACGACGTGGAAAAGATCATCCGGACGGTCATCACGCCCGCCCTGCTCGGTCAAAACCCGCTGAACTACGCTTTTCTAATTGAATCGCTCCGCAGCCGGCTCAATTCATCCGCGCTGGCGATGGTCGATTTGGCGCTGCACGACATCATGGCGAAGAAGGCGGACGTGCCGCTTTATCAGTTACTCGGTGGTTACCGGGATTGCATCGCTACGAGCGTTACCGTCACCATCATGCCGACGATGGCGGAGACGATGGCTAAGACGACCCAGTACGTTGACCAGGGATTCGGAATTATCAAACTGAAGGGTGGGTTGGACGTGCAGGAGGATCTCGCGCGCCTACAAGCCATGCGCGACAAGTATCCCAAGTTGACGCTCCGGTTCGACGGTAACCAGGGCTACTCGCTCGACCAGGCTTTGCGCTTTGTCACGGCCGCCCAACCGATCGGGGTGGAAATTCTGGAGCAGCCGACTACGATCGAAGATGAGGAGTTGATGGGCGAAGTGAGTATGGGCGGGACGCTGCCGGTGATGGCGGATGAGAGCTTGAAAACCCTGAAAGACGCTTTCCGCCTGACGCGGAACGACTTTACGGATATGATCAACATCAAGTTACAAAAAGTGGGTGGGCTGACGCCGGGGCTGCACATCAACTCCGTAGCCCTCGCGGCGGGGAACGAGGTGATGGTGGGGTGTTTGGATGAGTGCGGATTGGGGATTTCTGCCGGGTTACATTTTGCGCTAAGTCGGCGGAATATTGTTTATGCTGATCTGGACGGGCATTTGGATTTTGTGGAGGATCCTTTTGGTGATTTGTTTACGATTGAGAAGGGGGTGATGCGGCCTAATGGGGTGGCTGGGTTGGGGCGGGAGTAGGATTTGTAATATTGGATTTTGGTATAAAATTATTCATTGGAATGAGACTGATACTTAGTTGCCAGAGTCCAGATTAATAAAATTACAGGTGTATCGATATGCTGCTTTTTATAGTATATAGCATTCATACACCTCTGCTTCGCTTTCGTTTCTGCCCGTTTTGCTTTTCTTTTTGGAAAAAAAGAAACAAAATTCTTGTCCTTTGAGCCTGGCTGATCAATGTATTGGTGCTTGAAAGGCTAAAATCCGTAAACTCGCCACTCACTCTGTGTTTCAACATTATGCTTATCGGAAACACTAGCTCGTGGTTTTGATCTGTAATTAGTGGGGGCTCAAACAGTACGGATTTCTTAACGCCTTTCAAGCACCAATACATTGGCCAGACTCAAGGGACGTTCAACAAGTACCTAGGAATCGCCTTAGATTAGAAACGATACTCGGCACAAATAACATTCTGCTTGAGTAGTCAGACAATATTATTGTAACATTTCGACGAGCGCAGCGAGCTGCCTTGTCTCCCCTCTACCTTTGGAGAGGGGTCGGGGGAGAGGGTTTTAGAATGCCAATTCAATATTATCCACTTACTTACCTATCTGATATTTTACCTCTCAGACCTCATCGAAGTCTATTCAAATTATTGAATACACTATTGAGCTAAACCTCCCCAAACATCTATTACGATAAAAATCGTAATAAAACTTGTTTAACTACGACTACACCCGTACCTTTACTACGACAAAAATCGTAATAGAGCTATGCCCAAAGATCCTAATCCCCAACCAACCGCCTCCGAGCTTGCCATCCTGGCGATCCTTTGGGAGGACGGTCCGCAGCCCGTCCGGGTCATTCACGAGCGGCTTTCTGCGGAGAAAGAGGTGGTCTACACGACCATCCTTAAAACAATGCAAGTGATGCTAGAGCGCGGCTTCCTCGACCGGGAGAGCCAGGGGCGCAAGCACATCTACCGCGCGGCCATTGCCAGGGAGACGACCCAGGATAGTTTACTCGACACGTTCGTCAACCGCGCTTTCGGGGGCTCGGCTAAGAAGCTTGCGATGCGGGCTTTGGGTAACTACAAGACCAGCAAAGAGGACCTCGACGAGCTCAAGGCCCTGATTGAAAAAATCGAAAAAGACCAGTCATGATCGAGCAACTCTTTTCTCCGGAACTCGTCCACGCTACCGGCTGGACGCTCGTGCATTCGCTCTGGCAGGCGGCGGCTTTTGCCCTTGGATTGGGCTTGGTTTTGCTGGCTTTGCGGAAGTACAGTGCTCGGGCGCGGTATTACGTGTCCATCGCGATGCTGGGTGGTTTCTTCCTGACGGTGGGGCTGACGTTTGCTTCTCTTTACGGGGCGGATGTTACAACTGCTTCCGTCGTTATCCAGGAAGCGGGGGGCTTACCCGCAAGCATCGCTTTACAAACTGACTTGGCACCCGCGACTGCGCAAAATAATTATACGGGAAATAGCTACGAAGCAAATTTTCTGGAGCGCGTCACAAGTTATTATAATGAGCACCTACCGCTCATCGTCACGCTGTGGCTACTCGGCGTGCTGGTGCTCCAACTGAGGTTCATTGGGCAGTTAGTATTTCTGCAACGGCTCAAAAACTACGGCGCGGAGTCTTTTTCAGCCAAATATGCGCCGATGTTGCGGGAGCTGGAGGAAAAGATGGGCTTGCAAAAGGCCGTCCGCTACCTGACCTCTTTCCGCGTAACTTCCCCCTTCACGGTCGGCTGGCTGCAACCCGTCGTCATGTTCCCCGCCACCCTGCTAGAGCAACTGGCCGAGCCGGAATTGCGCACCATCCTAGCCCACGAACTGGCCCACGTCAAACGCCACGATTTTCTGGTTAACCTCGGCCAAACGCTCTTCTGCATCCTGTTCTTTTATCACCCCGCCGTCTGGTGGATGTCGGCGCGGATCGAGGAGGAACGCGAGCACTGTTGCGACGACCTGGCCATTGCGGTTACCGGCGAACGCGTCGGGTACGCAAAGACGCTCATTCAACTGAAAGAATCAGAACTAACGCCTGCTTTGGCAATGGCCTTCAAGGGGCGTGGCCGCGGGTTCCAGGGACGGGTGAAACGCCTGCTGACCGGCTACCTCGGCACGGGTACGTACGGAGAAGGCTTCACTTCCGCCGTCATTATTTTTGGGATTATGGCGTTGGCGATCACGCTTTCCAGTCAGCCCGACAACGAACTCCGACTGGCTGGTAACGACTTCACGGAAGCAAGCGAAAATTCGATGGTGCCGCTACCTCCCGCTCCACCGCCCCCGCCCCCAACTGCGCCGCCCGCAGCACCTGAACCCCCGGTTCCCAACGCCGAAATCGTTCGAATAGAAACGGAAGTAGAAGACGAGATGGCAGCAAATCGGGTGAACCGACACCTCGACATTAACGAGGGGCAGAACGAGCAATTCACCCAATTCCTACGCGCGGTGGATGAAGGAGATCAAGAACGCGTCCGGTATTTTCTCAGCCTCGGCGTGGACGTCAACGGCGAAGACGCTGACGGTTGGACACCGCTAATGGTGGCCGCCAGCGAGCACCAGGAAGCTACCGCATTGTTACTCATCGAGCGCGGCGCTAACGTCAATTACGTCAACAGTAACGGCTGGACGGCACTCATCGAAGCCGCCGACGAAGATGCGGTGGACGTAGCCAGATTACTGCTGAGCCGGGGTGCCAAAGCGGACGTGCCGGGCACCCCCCGCTCCGCCCTGACGATGGCCGCCAGCGAGGGCCACCCGGAGATGATCACGGTCCTGGTTCAGGCTGGTGCTGACATCAACGCCCTGCGGAAAATGGGTTCGCCGCTGCACGCCGCGGCCGAGGAAAACCACCTTTCAATCGTTAAATCTTTGCTTGCTAACGGTGCTGACATCATTTCACTCGATGGCCACGGGCGCACGGCGTTGCACTACGCGGCGGAAGAAGGGAACAACCGGATCGTGCTGTACCTCTTGGAGCAGGGAATTGGGGTGAACGTCGTGGACCTCCACGGCCGGACGGCGCTGAGCTACGCCGCCGAGGAGGGGAATGGTTGGATTGTTGACTATTTGCTGGAGGCGGGGGCTACGCGGTAGGTTATCCCGTCAGTTACACATCTGATGAACTTTGGTAGATCATTGCTCCGCAACGACCTACCAAAGATGCATCCGATGACCGCCGTTGGCAGCAGCGCAGCTAGAACTGACTTAATTAATACATTTTCTTCAATTCAATTTTCGCTGTCATTACGTAATCATCAAACGTAGCGAAATCTTCATTTCTCATCGGATGCATCTTTTGACTTTCAGCGCGCAGCGATGAAAGCCAAAAGTTCATCAGATGTGTAAATGAAACACTAGTGCCAACCCACCAGTCGGCGTCACAAATAAACACACCAATGCGACTCTTCTTCCTCCTGAGTCTGCTGGCGCTTGCCGGCAGCCTCCCAGCTACTGCTTTGCCCGAAACCAAGGTTTTACTTTCCGGGATCATCCTGTCAGAAAGCGGGCCGCCGTTGGAATACGCGACCGTTTCCGCCTTTGCGCCCGATTCGACTTTGGTGGACGGGACGATCACCGACGTGGCCGGCCGCTGGGAATTATCCTTACCAAAAGGTAATTACCGCTTACGTTTCGAGTTCATCGGTTTCGCGGCAAAAGAGGTGGCGCTGTCGCTGGATGCAGGGTTGGTTATGGAAGCCGTGCGCTTAAGCTCCGGGGCGGTTGATTTGGATGCCGTGGAGGTGAGTGCCCAACGCAGCCAAATGAGTCTGAGCCTGGATAAGAAAGTCTTTAACGTGGGGGAAGATGCCCTGAGTGCTAACGGGACGGCCAACGAAATCCTGGAGCAAATCCCGTCGGTGACCGTCGGGGTAGACGGTGCGGTGGCCTACCGGGGGGACGGGGGCATTAAGATCCTCATCAACGGAAGGCCTTCCGCGCTGGCCGATCGGGGCGGGTTGTCCGCCATTCCAGCTTCCAGTGTAGAGCGGGTGGAAATCATGACTAACCCTTCGGCCATTTACGAGGCGGCGGGGACGGCTGGTATTCTCAACATTATCCTGAAAAAGGAAGCTACCAGGGGTTACGGCGGGACGCTCAACGTCGGTACGGGCATTCCCGACCAGCACACAATCGACCTGAGTTTGAACCTGCGTCGGGAGAAATTTTCGGCTTACCTGAACGTCGGCGGCCGCTACTCGAATTACTTCGGGAGTGGGGATCTGATCCGGTCCAGCACGCTGAACGACAACCCGTCCGTATTCCGCCAGACGACGGCGATGGACCGGAACGACCTGGCCGGGAGCGGTCTTTTCGGGCTTGAATACCAACTGACTTCTTCCAGCAGTCTGAGCGCTAGCTATTCGCTTTACCACCAGCGCAACAAGGACGAAACGACCGTAGACTTTGCGCTCTCCTTCCCTAACCTGGCACCCGCGTCCACGCAAAATTCTCAACAATTCAGGGACTACCTCGAACCAGGCACCTACCAGCAAACCGACCTCACCTTCAGCAAAACCTACCCCACGGAAGGTCGCACCCTGAACGTCTACTTCAAGAACGACCGCTGGTCGGAGCCGGAATACGAAGACGTGACGCTCACCGCCGCCACCCCGGAAAACTCTTTCCGCTACCGTACCGACACCGAAGAAGGCAGCAACGATTACCTCCTGCAAGCCGACTACACCACGCCCCTCGGCGAATACGGAAAACTTGAGCTCGGCACCCGCGCCGAAACCCGCATCATCCGGGCGGACTACATCACGGAACTAGCCGACGGCGAATTATTCCGGCCCGTTGCCGCCCTGACCAATGAGTTAAAATATTTCGAACGAATCGCCGCAGCTTACGGGCAGTACGGCTGGTCGAAGGAGAAGATTAGTGTCCAGGCCGGCCTTCGCGCCGAATTCACCTCCGTCCGCACCGAAAACCGGGTGGAAACACCGGAGGTAGATGACAACTACCTTAACCTATTCCCTTCCCTGAGTCTGCAATACCAGTTCAGCGAAGCCACCTCCAGCCAAGTCAGTTACAGCCGCCGGATTCGCCGCCCGCCTTTCTACTTCATCAACACCTTCGGCGGTATTTCCGACCCGACCACCCTCTACGTCGGTAATCCGGACATCAACCCCATCTACCTCGACCGGATCGAATGGAACGTGCTCTACCGCAAGGAAAAACTGACGCTGAACCCGGCCGTTTACGCCGGACAGGTACGGGATTTCTGGAAGGTCGTCGTCGAGCAAACGCCGGAAAATGTGTTCGGGCTGGAACAGGGGACGATCGTCACCCGGCCGGTGAACCTCGGCAAAGAACAAGTGCTGGGCGTGGAGCTGACGGCCAACTACCTGGCGACGGAAAGCCTGACGCTTTCCGGGGAAATCAACTACTTCGCTTTTCGCGAGGAAGGCACGGTAGAAGGTCGGGATTTCGCGGCTACCGGCGGCACTTGGTCAGGCAGTCTCAGTGGGCGACTGACCGTTCCGGGTGATGTTCGACTCCAGGTGCAGGGTTTCTACGAGGCGCGGCGCGAGGATGCGCAGGGCGTGAACTTACCCGCCTGGGCCGCGAATTTTGGGGCGAGCAAGGAGTGGAAGGGCAAGTACACAGTAAGTGCTTACCTACGCAGCCCCCGCTTTCGCAATACGGAATTTAACCAACCGACGTTCACCGAACTAAACGAATTCGAGTGGACGCGCTGGCGGGGTGGGGTGTCCTTCCGCTGGCGCTTCGAACGCGGTGCGGGCTCGGACGAGCGGCGAATCCGGGGGAGTATTCGATAGGATTCGGCACCGTTTAAATCTGGGGCGCGGACCCCGATCCCGATAGCTATCGGGATCGGGGGTGCCGGGGTTTTTGCAACGCATACGTAGGGCCGTGCACTTAGCCTCCCTTTGAAAGCGAGCAAAAACACAAACTACCTATTTGTAAAAACGAACCCCATCTCCCCGTTCCCAAACCAACGAATCGTTCCGTAACCGTTGCAGGTCAACCCGCAAAATATGCTCGCCGACGGGGAGGTCGTGGGTGGGGATCATGTACAGTAGCCCGGGCTGGTCGCGCCACTCGCTGTGAAAGAACCGCGCGGGCACGTCCTGGCGCAGGCTGTCGTTCACGTATAAGCGGTACACGCTGCTAAGGGCTAGGAGCAAAGTATCGTAGCTGTACGCGGGGTCGAAATTGTAGATGGGCGTGAGCTGGATGGGTTCGCCCAGTTTCAGCCCGGTGTAGCGGGCGTAATCCAGGTCGGGGAACTTACGTTCGATCGCCGGATCCTGATTGCGGGGTCGGTAGCTGGCGAACGCTTCGACGTAATCGTGCTGGACGTACCGACTAGCTAGGGTGACGCGGAACCGCTGGCCACGAATATCGGCACCTTCGTCTGCGTAATTGCGATAGTCTACCCACACCTCGCCGTCGCGGAAATAGCCGGGAAAGTAGGGGTGCGTTATAATCCGCAGGCTAACCAGGCACATGACGCCGATCACGATCAGGGGCAGCAGCCGGGCGAGTTTGCGGCCGAACCGATCGTCGACCAGGTTATGGTACAGCGGGCGGTAAAGGTTGGCGAGCGTTACCCAGCCCATGAGCCGGTAGATCGGGTAGTAAACTTTGGCCGTGAAGCGGTTGCGCTTAAAGAAACCGAGGGTAAAGAAATCAATTAGGTAAAGCAGCCCCAAAACCCAGCCAGTAATGCCGAATATTCCGCCACCGGCGAATACCCCATTCTCGGACATTTCTACGCCAGTCAGCCAACCGTCGAGTTGCTGGAGGAGGTAGATCCACGCGAAAAAAGCGGTCACGCTGATGAAGCAAAACAGCACGAGAAAAGCGACGGAGAAGATCACGCTGCTGTAGCGTTCCAACCGTAGGATGTATTCGTCAAACGTGCCGAGCCGCCGCCGGAGCCATTTTTGGTAGGTCGGTTGGTAACGCAGGGCTACGTAGTCGATGTCGCCGGATACGTACCGCAAACCGATTGCGGCGATCCAGAGCCCCCGAAACACGACGTGGACGATCAGGCAGATCAGTAGCGCCAGGTAGGCGATGCTCATAAACCCCGTGATGAGGCCGAAAATAAAGTACTGCTGGGCCTGATCGGTCAGGGCAAAGACGGAAGGCGTGCTGCTCAGGAACGGATCCAGACCAGCCAGCAATAAAAAGATGGAGAAGTCACTAATGATCAGTTCTAATTGCCAACTTTCCTGTTGGAGGCGGTCCAGCCACGCTTTATCGTCCGTGATGGGGGCGGGAGCGCCCTTTGGTTCCTCGTCCATGCTGGGAAGATAATTCGCAATGGTCGATCCGCCGTAATTGGCCCCGGCATTTTTTAGGGAACCGGCTCTACTGAATAAATCCTGGGGCGTTACGCCAAACGATTATTGCTCCCCTTCGGAAATCACCTGCACCCGCTCCCGGGCCAAATTCCCACCACCGTCCAAACCAGCCAGCCACTTTACCATCGCCTCCCGCAACTCCACGTGCAAAGTCCAGGCCGAAGGCGCATCTTTAGCCGAGGTAAGGCAGCGAATCTTTAGCGCTTCCTTATCCGAACCAACCACCTGCACGCTCGGCTCCGATTCCCCATCGTAATGCTCGTTGGCTTTGCAAAGCCCGATAAACTTCTCCCGAATCCGCTCCACGTCCACGCCAAAATCAGCGTACAGAACGATCGGCTTCAACATGTGCGGATCGTTCATCGACCAGTTTTGAAACGGGTGGTCGATGAAGTACTTTAAAGGAATAACTAGCCGCCGCGCTTCCCAGGTCTTGACGACCAGGTAAGTAAAGCGGATGTCCTCTACCGTCCCGTATTCCCCGTTCGAGGTAATGATGCTGTCGCCGATCCGGGCGGGTTTGGTGATGGCGATCTGGAGGCCGGCGACGACGTTGCCGAGCGTACTCTGCGCGGCGATACCGAGCACGACGGTCGCAATCCCCGCCGAAGCGATCAGGCTCACGCCCAGGTTCCGCAACTGTGGAAATTGGCCGACGATGACGCTGATGCCGACCATCACGACGATGGTCGTCAGCACCCAGCGGCCAACAGAAATGTAGGTGAGCAAACGACGGCTTTCGAGGTTATCCTCGTCGGAAACGTCGGCGACCTTGAGGTCCCGGATCCGCTCGATCGCGTAGTCGATCACCCGCATGATCAACCAGGTAAGGGAAAGAATGACCACGGCCAGGAGCAAACTATACAGGTAGGGCGACCAACCGCCGGCAATCTTCAACAAGTCGTTCATGACGATGTAGAACAGTAGACTGCCACCGGCCAGACTGATCGGCGTAGCCATCTTATCGCCCAGGTCGTTCACCCATTCGGCGTCCGATTGCCCGACGAGCCAGGCGACAAAGCGGTAAATCAGCAGGGCCGCTAAGTAACACAACAGGGCAAAAACTACTAGCCCGACGAGTTTCCAGACCTTGACGCCGAGCACGCGCTGCTCCGCCCATTCGGGCATGACGCGGTTGAGCCAGGTCGGTCCGTAAGCGGTGTACAGCGCCTCGATGTTTTCGGTTGTTTCGGCGCTGATGACCCACACGGGCGGTGTTTCCTTGACGCGGAGGCGTTGCAGGCTGAGGGTGACCTTCCGGCCGTCGACATCCAGCGAACCGAAGTTGATCGTCCGGCGCGGTTCACCGGCGATGGCTTCCTGCGTGGTGCTGCGGTTGGTTTGTCCGTCGGGCCGGTCGGGCAGGTCACCCCAGGAGATCGGGACGCGTTGGCGGATGACGTAATGGAGTTTTTCGGCGAGGGTGGCGGCTTCGGACTTTTGTAGGTCCGCTGGTAACAAATTAAGGTTGAGGGCCTGGGCGGCGAGGCCATAGTTATTCTTGCGGGCCTGCTTGATGAATAATTCCAGGGTCGCCTGCGGCGTGCGTAAAGACATGCCGTCGGGGCGGGGTGCCAGGCCGGGGTTCAGTTCATCCACTTGGTAATAAGCCGCGTTGTACTCCCCGAGCGTGTTACTGATTTCACGGTCGGCGGCGTACTCGAAAATACTGTCGCGGGTCGGTAGGTCATCATCCCCCTGCTGCGCGACTAGGCTCGTAGCGGACACCAACAACAGGAATAAATGGGTAAATTTCAGCATATTCTTATATAAGAATAGGCGTTGCCGAAGTTCGTTTTGCCGTCATTCCTGCTTTAAATATTCAGGGCGCGGTCGCGGGTGCAAGCAAGTACGTACGAAAGCAGCGTTATTACCCAAAAACCGAAATCAGTACCTCATACCCCAGTTCCTTACCAGACCACCAGACCAATATCCATGAAAATAGCCATGCTAGCCCCCATAGCCTGGGCCACGCCCCCCGCCGCCTACGGCCCCTGGGAACAAGTCACCTCCCACCTGACCGAAGGCCTCGTCGCCCGCGGCATCGACGTAACGCTCTTCGCGACCGGCACGAGCCGGACGGCCGGTAAACTGGTCGCGACCGTCCCGGCAGGTTACGCGGAACGGCCAGGTGGCGACGTAAAAGTCATGGAATACAGCCACATCGGCCAGGTGATGGATCGGGTGGGGGAGTTCGATTTGATCCACAACCAATTCGACTTCATGCCGCTCAGTTTCAGTCCTCACCTCGGCGTACCGATGGTGACGACCGTGCACGGTTTCAGCTCCGAACGCATCATCCCCCTCTACGAGCGCTACAACAAAACTTGCGCCTACGTTAGCATCAGCGACGCTAACCGGGATGCGCGGCTGGACTACGCGGCAACTGTCTACAACGGTATTGACGTGGACCAGTTCACCTTCCGCGAGGAACCGGACGACTACTTGCTCTACTTCGGTAGAATTCACCCGGAAAAGGGTGCGGCCGAAGCCATTGACATCGCGCGTCGTGCGGGGAAGACATTGATTATCGCTGGGTTGGTGCAGGACGAAGGGTACTTTAACAATCGTGTAAAGCCATTCATTGATGACGACCGCGTGCGCTACGTCGGTAACGTCGGTCCGGCCGAGCGGGACAAACTTCTAGGTAGTGCGCTGGCACTGCTGCACCCCATTAGCTTCGACGAGCCCTTCGGCCTCAGCGTCGCTGAAGCGATGATGACGGGCACGCCGGTGATTGCGACGAACCGGGGTTCGATGCCGGAGTTGATTGAGGACGGGCGGACGGGGTTTTTGACGAGTAGTGTTGAAACTGCGGTAGCGGCTGTTGAAAAAGTTAGTGACCTGGACCGGCGCTACGTAGCTGACCGGGCGCTGGACCGTTTCTCGGTGGAGAGAATGGTAGCGGGATATCTAGATATTTACAAGTTTCTACTAATGGAGCAACCGAATAGATAGGTAGTGGTCAGAATTTGAATTAACCCATATCTCCTGCAAAAAGATGCTAATTAGTCCGTAACCAGTTGTCTAATTTTTCACTTTTTGATCCTCCTGGACGCTTCCTATTTTTTCTTGGACCTGTGGCTAATTTTGCGCAGTATAATCAGCTAAAAAATTATTTTATAAAACTCTTCGCAAGTTGCATCAAAGTGGGGCTATAAATTGGAAAACTGCTTTTGATTAAGTCCATTAACTGCTTACCATTTGTAATCGTTATATATCTTTTGAAAGCTAATTAGTAGAAGGTTAAAATCTTCGGCCACAACAAGCATTGTTGATAGTCAATCAGAAAGGCCCGATCAATTTGTATACTCTAAAAGTTGTATGTTTGATATGTCTTGGTTATCTTTATTGTTAGACAACACGGCCTCCAGAGTGCTGTGGTGATTTAGAACTGCCTCTCAAATAATTAACACCGAAAAATTTAACCTACAGGCAATATAATACACTTTGACATTCGTCGTAGGTAACTAACCCAAACCATCGCACCATGCGCTATTCCCCCCCCCATTTCATTCGCTTGTTTTAACAGGGCTTTTCATGTTCATATCTGTATTGACCCTTGTGTCATGTGAACAAGACCTCTAGGATGTTGAAGTCGACAACTCTGACTCTTCAATAACGACCCGACTTCAGGTTCAACCTCCAGTCAACAAAGACTTGCCCTTATCCCAAGTTCGGGTAGACGTAGCAGACGGTATGCTTGTATTTCCAGATTCGAAGGCCTATCGGGAAGCGATTCACGCTACAACACGTAGCTCAGCCCAAGAATATCGTGAATGGGTAGAAAAATTAGGTATACTAACACAGCAATCTCGAATGTTAGAAATCCGACAGCAAGTAGAGACTACCTGTAATTCTTACGCTGACGAAGAGGCTCTGCTATCTAATCAGGACAGAAAGTACATTGTCATGCAGGATAGTACGCCAATGCTAACTATGTTTGGTCAAGCAGCGCCTTACCTCGTAAACTACGATGGTCGCCTGAAGATTGGTGATGGTTTGCACGAATTTACCCGTGAACACCACATATTAGTCACCGATGAAAAGTTAGCCACGCTTGAACGGGCTAAGATTGATCGAATAACTAATTACAGCACCGGAGTTATTTATGAACCGCTAGTGTACTCAAATCAGAATAAATTTGGCCAGAGTGCTGCGAGCGAAAAAGTTCAACAAGGTAACCTCTTTTGCATAAATAGCCACTTGGATCGTACAACCGTAGACAGGAATGGTAGATCAGTATCAGGATTTGCTCTGGAAGATGAACAAAGATTCGATGGTAATCGCGAGCGTATGCAAAGCGCGTGGATCCGGCAGGTGCAAACATTATCCGGTTCGGCACAATCAAGGACATATGATATAGTATGGTCCTCCACAATGGGCTTAGTTACCCAAAGAAAACGATGGATCGGTTGGCGGTCTATCTATCCAAAGGTTAGAATAGGATACGAAAAAGACAATGGTAGTAGACCTGGTTCGACTATAGATCCGTTGATAATCTCTCGCTGGGCTACAGCGTTCATCGATCAGAATGGAACAATTGTCCGGGATAACCTTACGGAAGATGAAGCGAATGCCCCTCTTTTAGAAACTTTTTTGACGGAGCACGACAACATTCCGATTACCGTAACTAGCGATGGATCTGCAGGCCGTATTGTAGTGATTGATGATTTTTCGGCTCTTTTTGAAGTTCTTGTACCTGGTACTATTGTTGAAACTCGCTTTCAGCATATTCAGCACGATGGCACAATTTCGGCGCGTTGGACGAACCGTGGCGATGATGTAGATAATGATCCTATTTCGGTCGAGTATAATTGTAGGTAGATAAAGTTCAAGATGCCCCCCGAGCAATAATTCTTCGGGGGGCATGTTTATTTCTAACAAATGTTGAATGTGTAATTTGATTATAAACTTTCAGAATGAACAGGTTTATTCCTCGAGCTTCACGCTACAAATATCTTTTAGTAGCGGTCTGCTTACTAGCAATAGTAAGTTGCCAAAATGATATAGGTATTAACGATGTGGAAGATGATGGAAAGAGCTTGGCTATACTTGCCGTAATTAGAAACGGGGAATCCATTGGTGTGATAGTTAGCACGGTTCAAAATTTTACGAATGAATTAGTCGACTACCGCGTTAGTGATGCCGAAATAACGGTATTTGAAGATGATGTTCCCGTATACACTATTACAGAACGAACAATGGACCGGTATATCGCTAGCGATATACCGGTCTCTCCGAGCGTTTATGTTAGTACTGAAAAAGCCCAGCTTAGCGATAATTCATTCTACAGAGTTGAGGTTCGTGCACCTGGATATAATGTTGCCAAAAGTAGTGCAGTAAAATTCACGAAAGTGATCGGTGAGGCAACCGCCGCCCGCACAATCACTAAAAATACGGACGGACGACTGTACTTTGTGGATACTATCAATTTTAATATAACTGAGAATGTACAGGGTGAGATCACCCTCGATGCCTTTGTGTGGAACCAAGATATTGACAACACTTACATAAATAGATTTTGGTTAGCTGACCCGTACCAGCTTTCCGTAAGCCGGCCAATATACGGTGTAGATATCCGAGCTGGCTCTTACACAGAGGTCATTCCAGAAAATAGCATCTTCGAAGATGACTATAGCCCAGATGAAACACCATTTTGTGGTTACATAACACACCGGACTCGACATTACTTAGAGTTTGCTGAATTGTACTCGACACAAGACCGCGAAGAAGTAGCCAACCCGAGATATAACGGCCAACCATTACCAGATAATTTTACGGATGGTTTCGGCTACTTTACCGTCATCGACAGTAAATTTGTCTGTGATGAGTAAAAATTATAAAACTATAATAAAGTCATTTCAACGTCTCGTTTCTCTACTATGGCTATTACTCTGCGGAGGAGGATTGCCAGCGCAAGATTTTCGTGCGCTCGTCCTCGATGCAACTACCAGTGAAAGTTTACCATTTACTACAATCTCCGCAGCTAAAGCGGATTTTTCTATATACTCGGATGCTGATGGCTATTTTGTCGTCCCGGAGGAAATTGCGCTATACGATACGATTCTAGTTTCCTACGTCGGATATGCAACTCAACGTATAAACCCTGGGGCTTGGAAGGAGAAACAGACGACCCGCATTCAGTTATCTGCTACGGCGGTGTTGCCAGTGATTGAGGTTACTGTCCCGTATCAGTTCGCAATTGGTTCAGGTTCCGTTGTGGTACCATCCATCAAAGACCTGAAAAGTACACCTGCTATGGCGGGTGAAGTCGATCCGTTAAAAGCACTCTCAGCCCTACCGGGTATTAGCGTCGGAGTAGAGGGAACTTCGGCATTGTTGCTTCGAGGAGGCAATGCGAATCAAACTAATCTGCTTATAGATGGGGTCCAATTACTTAATATTAATCACGTTGGTGGTTTCATTTCCGCTGTACCAAGTTTTGGACTAAAATCAGCAGTGGTTTACAAAGGGGGGATGCCGGGTCGCTTTGGTGGTCGACTAAGTGGAACGGTTGATTTTCAGTTCCGAAATGGGCGTAAGGATGTTACGCTAAGGGAACACACCGTCGGTCTTGGTTTACTTAGAACCGGGCTGGAAGGTCCGTTAGGTAAAAAAAGTAGCTTTCTAATAAATGGTAGATTAAGCTACCCTACGCTCCTACGCTCTCTAATTAAGGGAAGTAGCGTCCGTAAAAATGATAAAGGAACTAATCAGCACGTATGGTTAGGCGACGCATTAGCAAAGGTCACCACACAACTCGGCCCCTGGCAATTAGGGTTTACCATATTTCTTAGTGGAGATCAGGGATACGACCAATTTGATGGTCAGACTTTACTTGACAATATAAGCTTTGAATGGAGCAATCAAGTTTACTCATTGCGTGCCCGACGGTTCTTGGGGGCACGGGCGGAGTGGATTAACCAAATAAGTTTTTTACAATACAATCAAGAATTTACGGATTTCGTGCGGCGGCAAGATGGAGATAGAAACGTAGTATTCAACCAGACTGACGGTTTGAGATATGGTAGGCTTTCGGCCGAAAGTAGGATTCTGTATCACATCAATAATGCCTTGGATGTCAGCGCCGGGTTAGAACTAAGCCGACGCACAAATGATGGTCAGAGGCAGGAACTCGTAGCGGACGGCAGTCAAAATGGAATAATGCAAACCTTGAATTCCGCGAGTCCGTTTGTTCAAGCCGACTACACTTCTCGCAACAAGTTGTTCAGAATTATGGCAACGTTACGAAGTGATCTGGTATCTGGGCTCACCGCACTACCAATAATTCAACCGCGGCTACGCCTGAGTTATGAGGTACTTACAAATACATACGTGAATGCTGGTTATGATTTGAACGTACAATTTGAAAATCAACTTCAAACAACCGTTTCTCTATTTCCAACGGATATATTACTGTTAGCGGAATCCGGTAGGGGCGAAAGTAGTAGCAGTCAGGTTCATTTGGGAGTGGGCGGACGTATCGGGTCAACGGTGTGGTCCGTAGAAGGGTTTTACAAATCCATGGAGGGTCTGACACAAATTCGGCCCGGTCGGGTAGCCTCTACTACCCTCTACCAGGATTACGACGGTAGTAACTATGCTTTCAACGGAACTGGTGTGGCGCGTGGTTTGGAATTTTATGTGCGCCACCAAAAAAATAGATTACGTTTGTCGCTTGCCTATACACTCAGCTCAAGTGAGCGGAGGTATGAGAACCTCAATGAGGATCGAACCTTCCCGTTCACATTTGACCGTCCGCACGACATAAATGCTCAAGTCGCCTACACGCTTGGGAATGGTTGGACTGCTAACGCGGATTTCACTTTTCAAAGTGGAATAGCCTTTACTGCACCTATCCTCACTGCGGGAAATTTTGACATCTACGATGGTATAAACAATGGTCGTTATCCTGACTTTCATCGACTGAACTTAGCGTGCCGTAAAGTCTGGTCGGCTAAAAAACGTAGTGGGAAGCAGCACTCGCTGACATTCTCTTTGTACAATGCTTATGCGCGTAAAAATCCTTACTTCATTAACATTCAGATTGCGCGTAACACGATATTAGATGAGGTGACGGGGCAAGAAGTCGTACAGGTCAGGCGCATAGCTACTACGCGCGCCGCTTTCGGTTTTATTCCAGGTGTTTCCTATCAAGTCAACATAATCGGCCGTAAGTAATCGCGCCTGCATATTACGTATTCTTATTTGAGTTTGAGTAGTGCACACATCATCCGGAATCGGCCGCTTAGAGCATCTTGGGACTTTGCCTTCCGGCCTTGTTTTGGTCACTTTTGCGCTGGTTTTCGTTAGCAAAATCCTCATTTAGCTATGGCTAAACTCCGGTTTTACTGCCTCAACCACCACAAAAATGCCTCAAAACCGACCAGGAACCCAAAGTCCCAACATGCTCTTAGCTTGTTTGTGTTAGTTTGCGGAAGGGTTCGATATTTTTGCCGACCTTACCCACCCCAACCAGCAACCACAATATGCTAAGCACCAAAACGAACCATCAAGCACGGGTATTTGCCTTCCTTACCCTGCTCTTCACGGTCTTTCTCTGCACCGGCGTCCGCGCCCAGCAAACCTACCCTTACAACGGCGTTTACGACCAGCGCGACGGCCACTACGCCTTCACTAACGCGACCATCCACGTCAGCCCCACGCGGACGATTGAGAACGGAACGTTGATTATCCGACGGGGTAAAATTGTCAGTGTAGGAAGTGCCTCTGGCGCGGTCGCGGGTGCCGTGGAAGTGGACCTAAAGGGCAAGCACATCTACCCAAGTTTCATCGAGCCCTACGGCAGCTACGGAATGCCCGAAGTAAAAGCGTCCGAGGGAAGTTGGAACGACCCACCCCAACTACTATCCAACAAAGACGGCGCTTTTTCCTGGAACGAAGCTCTCCGCTCCGAAACGGATGCCGCCGCGGTGTTTACCATCAATAAGGAGGACGCAAAAGCCTTACGGGAAGCCGGCTTCGGCTTCGTTAGCACCCACCACCACGATGGCATTAGCCGGGGCACGGCCGCCGTGGTCAGCACCGCCGAGACGACCGAGAACGAAGTCCTCATCAAAACCGGCGCGGCCCACCATTTGAGCTTTTCCAAGGGCTCCTCCAAGCAAAACTACCCCACCTCCCGCATGGGCGCGATGGCCCTTCTCCGCCAGACGTACCTCGACGCGGACTGGTACGGCAAACAGCGCGGCGAAGAAACCAACCTGAGCATCCAGGCGTGGACCGACGCGCAAGACCTTCCACAAATCTTTGAAGTCGATAACTGGCAGGATGCCCTCCGTGCCGACCTGGTGGGCGACGAATTCAGCAAACAATACGTCATCAAAGGCGGCGGCGACGAATTCGAACGCCTTCCCGCCATTAAGGCTTCCGGGGCTACGCTCATTCTCCCAGTGACCTTCCCCGAAGCCTACGACGTCACCGATCCCTTTGCCGCCGACATCGTGACCCTCGGCCAACTTCGCCAGTGGGAACGCGCGCCGGGGAACGCCGCCGCCGTCGCTGAAGCCGGGATTCCTTTCATGCTGACGACGGACGAGCTGAAAAAGATGTCCGACTTCGCCCCCGCCCTCCGCAAAGCCATCAAAGCTGGGTTGACGCCCGAGCAAGCCCTCGCCGCCCTCACCACTAGCCCCGCCGAACTTCTTGGCATCAGCGAAATGACGGGCACGCTGGAAAACGGTAAACTCGCCAGCTTCTTCATAACCGACAAAGACTATTTCTCCGAAGAGAAAGCCGCGATTTACCAACACTGGGTACAGGGTAATCCTTACGCGATCAAGGACCTTGAAATGGTTGAGCTCGAAAAGGAATACCGGATTAACGTTGGTAACAAAACGTATGTCGGTAAACTCTCTGGAGAAGCCGGGAGCCAGAAAATGAAGGTGACTACAGACTCGGATACGACCGGAACCGATGCTAAACTGAATCTCTCCGGCGGTCTGATTTCGCTCGCTTATCAGCCGAAGGGGGAAGATGGGTTTTACCGCCTGAGTGGACTCGCCGATGCGAACGGAACTTACTCCGGAACCGGTCGTGATCCGCAGGGTAAGATTATCACCTGGAGCGCTACGCCTACGGGGGGAACGGGGGACAAGGATGACGAGGACAAGGATGACAAGGAGAGCAACGATTCTATCGTTGGGAAACTTACTTATCCCAATATTGCCTACGGAATGCTTTCGCAGCCGCAAACGGGCTCTTTCTTGATTCGTAACGCTACGGTTTGGACGAACGAATCCGAAGGTATTCTCGAAAATGCCGACGTACTCATTGTCGACGGAAAGATATCTGGTGTAGGAACCGGCCTCAACGCCGGCCGCGCGACAGTGATTGACGGGACGGGCAAACACGTCACTTCCGGCGTCATCGACGAGCATTCCCACATTGCCCTGACGAGCGTTAATGAATCCGCCCAGGCTTCCAGCGCGGAAGTCCGGATGGAAGACGTCGTCGACGCGAACGACGAGAATATCTACCGGCAACTAGCCGGTGGCGTGACGGTCAGCCAACTGCTCCACGGATCGGCCAACCCGATTGGCGGACAGTCGGCCATCATCAAACTCCGCTGGGGAAAGACGGCGGACGAGATGCTTTTCGAAGGCGCTGACCCCTTCATCAAATTCGCGCTCGGTGAGAACGTCAAGCAGTCCAACTGGGGCGACGCCAATCGCGTCCGCTACCCACAGACGCGGATGGGCGTGGAGCAGGTCTTTGAAAGCTACTTCAGCCGGGCGAAAGAATACGGTGAGAACGTAAAGGCCGGCCGCTCGCAACGGCGCGATCTGGAACTGGAAACCTTGTTAGAAATTCTCAATTCCGAGCGCTTCATCTCCTGCCACAGCTACCAGCAGGGCGAAATCAACATGCTCATGAAGGTGGCGGAGAAGTTCGGCTTCCGGGTCAACACCTTCACCCACATTCTCGAAGGCTATAAGGTAGCCGACAAGATGGCGGAGCACGGCGCGGCCGGTTCTACGTTCTCGGATTGGTGGGCTTACAAATACGAAGTCAACGAAGCTATTCCCTACAACGGGGCGATCATGCACGAGCAAGGAGTTTTGACGGCTTTCAATTCAGATGATGCGGAGATGGCGCGACGCTTGAATCAGGAATCGGCCAAGGCGGTACTTTTTGGGGGTGTTTCCGAGGAAGATGCCTGGAAGTTCGTGACCTTAAACCCGGCAAAAATGCTTCACCTCGATGACCGGGTGGGTAGTTTAAAGGCTGGTAAGGACGCGGACGTCGTCGTCTGGTCGGATCATCCGATGAGCATCTACGCCAAGGCCGAACGGACCTTTGTTGACGGCATCGAATACTTCAACCGGGAACGGGATGAGGAGCTGCGCGGTGACATTGCGGAGGAGCGGAACGCGTTGATTCAGAAATCGCTGGCGGCTAAGAATGGTGGCGATAAGACGCAGAAACCTGAGGGGAAAATGCGGCGGATGTTGCATTGTGATTCTTTGGAGCATAGTTTGGGGGGGCACTCGCACTAGGTAGCCCTCTCCCCCTTGCCCCTCTCCGGAAGAGGAGAGGGGTGATTGATTTGACGTGGTCAGATGATTGCCTTTGGCATCTATGATTATCGGCGGTCCGTCAATACATCCCTACCTAATAATATAGCATTTCCTCTCCACAAAAGCTTCACCCCTCTGCCTTCGGAGAGGGGCCGGGGGAGAGGATTTTTAAGCTACACAAAAACTAACATGCACTACTTATATACATCGCTCCTAACCCTCCTACTCTGCACCAGCGCCCACGCCCAAAACCCCACGCCGGCCCCAGAGCAATCACAACCCATCCTAATCACCAACGCCACCATCCACGTTGGTAACGGCACGGTGATCGAAAATGGAAGCATACTTTTTGAAGATGGCAGGATTACGCAAGTAGGTCAAAACGTGGGTCCCGACTTAGTCGGGACGGATGCCAAGCAAGTGGATGGAGCAGGGAAACACGTCTACCCGGGACTTTTCGCGCTGAACAGCCAACTCGGATTAGTCGAGATCGACGCCGTACGCGCCACAAACGACCAACGGGAGGTCGGCGTCGTGAACCCCAACGCCCGGGCACTGATTGCTTTCAACACCGATAGCCAGGTCATCCCGACCGTCCGCAGCCGCGGTGTTTTGCTCGCCCAGGCGACACCCGAAGGTGGCCTCGTCAGCGGCCGGAGCAGCGTGATGCAACTCGATGGCTGGAACTTCGAAGATGCTGGCGTCGGTATCGACGACGGCGTCCACGTCAACTGGCCTCGCCGTAACAGCTACGACTGGCAGACGGGCCGGCTGATCGAGAACAAGAAGTACGAAGAACTCGTCACCGCCCTCAAAAGCTTTCTTCTGGAAGCCGCCGCCTACTGCGGTGCCGACCGCCAGGGCGACCGGCTCACCAAACTTGAAGCCATGTGTGATGCGATGAGCCAAACGAAGAACGTTTACCTCCACGCCGACGAGGCGCGGGACATCCAGGAGGGCGTGACGCTGCTGAAAAAGATGGGCGCGAAACCCGTTATCGTTGGTGGTTACCAAGCGTACCGAGTGGCGGATTTTCTTAAGAAAGAGGACGTCGCCGTCATTCTCAGCAGCACCCAGGCGCTACCCAATAATCAGGACGACGCGATTGATCAGCCCTTCCGCAACCCGGCCTTGCTGGCTGCGGCGGGCGTGACGTTCGCCCTTTCCCACGAAGGCACTTGGCAGCAGCGGAATATCCCCTTCATCGCCGGCCAGGCGGTTGCTTTCGGGCTCGACTATGAAGCCGCCATCACGGCCCTGACTTTGACCCCGGCGCAAATCACCGGCGTCGCCGATCGCTACGGTAGCCTCGAAAACGGCAAATCCGCCACGCTCATCGTCGTTTCCGGCGACGTGCTGGATATGCGGACGAGTGAGGTTGAAATGGCCTTCATCGACGGGCGGATGGTCGATCTTTCTAATAAGCAGAGTGAGTTGGCGGAGAAGTTTCGGGAGAAGTTTAGTCGGGGGCGGTAGTTGCGGGTACGACCTGGCATGATGTTTCTTAACCACACAGAACACAAAGGCCACAGAGAAGAGCAACACTTTGTGGCCTTTGTGTTCTGTGTGGTCAAGTAGTATGCGTAGCGTTTGCCGTGTAAACTTTTATTTGGCTAACATCTCCTTTTCCTCCGATAACAAGGTTATTGCGGGAACTTGGGCGCGATGGTTGGGTTTGCAGTGATGTATAATCCGGCCGCACCACCGCGCCGGGCTACCCCGCTCAATCATGCAAAACATCCCACCCCCCGCCACCCGCAGCGTCAGCCTGCGCGTCAACGGAAAACCCGCCCAGCTAGAAGTAGCGCCCTGGGTTTCGCTACTCGACGCCCTCCGCCACGACCTCGACCTGACCGGCACCAAAAAAGGCTGTGACCACGGTCAGTGTGGCGCCTGCACGGTTATCTGCGACGGCGAACGCATCCTCAGTTGCCTGACCCTGGCGGTGATGAAGGACGGTAGCGAAATCACAACCATCGAAGGCCTCGGCCAACCGGGTAATCTGCACCCGCTCCAGGAAGCCTTTCTCGAGCACGATGCCTACCAGTGCGGCTACTGCACGTCGGGGCAAATCTGTAGCGGCGTGGCCATGATCGAAGCCGGCCACGGCAAGACGCGCGAAGAAGTCAAAGACCTCATGAGCGGCAACCTCTGCCGCTGCGGAGCAAACACTAACATCATCGACGCCATCATGGCGGTAAAGGACGGCAACCATGAATAATTTTCATTATACGAAAGCGAGTTCCGTCGACGAAGCGGTGCTGGCCGGTAAGGGCGCAGAGAATTACTTTATTGCTGGGGGAACTAACCTTCTCGACCTCTGGAAGTACGACCTGACCCACCCGCAAAAGATGGTGGACGTCAACGGCATCGAGGAGTTAAAAACCATTACGGAATTGCCGAACGGCGGTCTGCGGTTAGGTGCGCTGGTAACTAATAACACCACCGCCTATCACCCGCTCGTCGAAGCGCGTTACCCGTTGCTGTCCCGGACTATTCTCGCCGGAGCCACCGCCCAAATTCGCAACAGCGCAACGAACGGTGGTAATCTACTGCAACGCACCCGTTGCTACTACTTCTACGATCCGGCTTCCCCCTGTAATAAGCGGAACCCTGGCTCCGGCTGCCCGGCCGTCGAGGGGCAGAACCGACTCCACGCCATTCTAGGTTTTAGTGACAAGTGCATTGCCACCTTCCCCTCCGATATGTGCGTAGCGCTCGCCGCGCTCGAAGCCGTCGTGCGCGTCACCGGACCGAACGGCTCCCGGGAAATCGCTTTCGCCGACTTCCACCGCCTCCCCGGTGACCGGCCGGAACTGGACAACACCCTCGGCCAGGATGAACTGATCACCGCCATCGACCTGCCACCGCGCGGCTACGCCGAGCACCACAACTACCTGAAACTGCGCGACCGAAATTCTTATGCCTTCGCGTTGGTGAGTGTCGCGACGGGCTACGAACTCGAAGCGGGCATGATCGCCAACGCCAGAATCGCACTGGGTGGCGTCGCCCATATTCCCTGGCGCGTCGAAGCCGCCGAAACCTACCTGGAAGGGAAAGCACCCACCGAAGCATCCTTTGCCGGTGCCGCCGATCTGATTCTCGCCGGCGCACAGGGCTTCGAGCACAACGCCTTCAAGATCGAACTCGCCCGCCGCACCATCGTCCGCAGTGGCATGATGGCCCTCGACCCTTCTTGCCAACGCCCCGGCGCCCCACCTTCCCTTTAATCCTTCTACCCAGATAAATAATGACCAAGAATAAAGAAATAGGCCGCGCCCGCCGCCGCATCGAAGGGGAACTGAAAGTCACCGGACAAGCGAAGTACGCCGCCGAATATAACGTGCCGGACCTGCTGCACGGTTACATCGTAAACGCCACCATCGTAAAGGGTAAGATCGAAAGCATCGACGAGGCGGCCACCCGCGCCGTCCCCGGTGTCGTTGACATAATCCACCATGAGAATCGGCCGAAGATGGCCTACTTCGATATGCAGTATTCGGATATGGACGCCCCTCCCGGCTCCCCTTTCCGCCCGCTTTACGACGCTGAAATAAAGTTTCACGGCCAGCCCATCGCGCTCGTCGTGGCGAAAACTTTTGAGGCCGCACGTTACGCCGCCTCCCTGTTGAAAATAACTTATACGGAAGAGGAATTTGACGTCAACCTCAAGACCAATCTGGACCGCGCCAAGAAGCCGTCCATGGGTCTGGCTACATTAATTAAGCCCCTGCCACCCGGCCCGCGCGGAGATTTTGACGCTGCCTACGCCACTGCCACCGCTAAGTTCGAGGGTGAATTCCACCACGGTGCCCAGCACCACAACCCAATGGAGATGTTCGCCAGCACGACCGTCTACGAAGGCGAAGGCAAACTCACGATCTACGACAAAACCCAGGGCACGAATAACTCCCAGCTGTTCATCGGTAATATCTTCGGACTGAAGATGGGTAACGTCCGGGTAATCGCGCCCTACGTAGGTGGTGGATTCGGTTCCGGCCTCCGGCCTCAGCACCAGCTAGTGCTCTCCGTGCTGGCCGCGCTCTGCCTAAAGCGCAACGTGCGCGTGTCGATGGACCGTTCCCAGATGTTCACCTACGGCCACCGGCCGGAAACCATTCAGCACACTCGCTTCGGTGCTACGGCGGATGGAGAACTAACGGCGGTTAACCACGTGGCGCATTCGGAAACGTCGCGCTACGAGGATTACAATGAGGTGGTCGTCAACCACGCCGGCATGCTTTACCCCGCCCAGAACGTTACGCTCGATTACAAGCTCGTCCCACTGGACGTTTCTACGCCGATGGACATGCGCGCGCCCGGTGGCGTCACGGGAATGGTCGCGGTGGAAAACACGATGGACCAGGTCGCCGACCGGCTGGGTATGGATCCGCTGGAGTTTCGGTTGAAAAATTACGCCGAGCGGGACCACAGTTCCGACAAACCCTTTTCCAGTAAGGAACTTCGGGAGTGTTACCGCCAGGGCGCGGAAAGCTTCGGCTGGAAAGATCGCCGGCCGACGGGGCAACCCGAAAAACGGGGGAACCGAATCGTGGGTCGCGGTATGAGTTCCGGATTGTGGGACGTCATTGCCCTGCCGGGTAAGGCCACCGCGGAGTTTAATGCAGAGGGGAAATTGGTCGTCAGTAGCGCGGTGAACGATTGCGGCCAGGGAGCCTACACGGTGTTCAGTCAGATTGCGGCGGACCAACTCGGGTTGCCTTTAGAATCGGTCAAATTTGTGTACGGTGATAGTGAGCTTCCGCTGTCCCCGATTCAGGGCGGTTCCTACACCACGGGTGTGGTTGGCTCGGCGGTTAAGTTAGCCTGTCTGGCGCTGCGAAATAAGCTTTTCAAGCTCGCGCAGATCCTGGACGGTTTCCCGCTCGGTGACGCATTACCCCAGGATGTCGACTTCATGGATGGGGAAATCATCGTAAAAAAAGACCCCACGATTCGGGTGAAGTTGACGGACGTGGTTGCCTTTAACCAGGGCAAGCCGGTAAAGGCTTCCAAGTCCAACATCCCCAACGTATTCAAACTCAAGCAGTACACCCGGGCGGCGCACGCAGCTTCATTTGTGGAAGTCGAAATAGACGAGCAGTTGGGCATCGTTAACGTGACCCGCGCGGTCACGGCGGTGGCGGCCGGAGCGATCATGAACCCCAAAACGGCCCGTAGCCAGATTCTGGGCGGCATGGTCTGGGGCATCAGCCTGGCTACGCGCGAGGAGAGTTTGCTCGATAAAAAGATGGGCAAATACGTCAATGATGACCTGGGCGAGTACCACCTGCCCGTCCACGCTGACATTCATGACCTGGAGGTGATTTTTGTGGAAGAGCACGATGAAATCATCAACGCTCTTGGCGCGAAGGGAATCGGGGAGATCGGGATGATCTCGATGGCTCCGGCGATCATTAATGCAGTCTACAACGCCACCGGGAAATTGGTCACGGCGCTTCCGTTGAAGGTGGGGGATTTGCTCTAGCTTTTTTTAAACTAGGGCGCGGACGCGGGTGCAATGGAATGGGGAAGGCAGGGTTTTTGAATCCCCAAGAAGTCGCGCGGTTGCTTGTGTTATTGTCCTACCGCAGCAGACCGAATAGCCAGAGGGGGATTCGGTTTCCGAACCCAACTTCGAGATCATCCACCACTCGGTAAGCATTGGGTAGGCCAGCTAGCTGTTTGTTGGTCTTGTTCCGACCACCAACTTCAAAAATGTAGTTATCCGTTTGAAAATCACCCTGTTTGGTATAGCCTAAGTCGATATCAACAGTTGATAGCGCATTGTAGACGAACGTTTCCCTGATGGTACCGAGGTTGGGGTCGGCTCCGGGTAGAGCGTACATTAAATTGGGGTTGTCCAGGTAGATTTTTTCGGGCTTTTGGGTGCGAATCATGCCCCTTACTTGTCGGGGGAGTAAGCCAATCAATTTCGCCTGGTGCAGATAGTACAGATAATTTTGAACGTGCTCCCTGTTGGTTTCCAAAAATGTCGCGAGCTTCGAGATGTTGGGTGTGAAGGGGACGCTTTCTGTAATGACTGATAACAGGGTAGCAAGTTTTTTACCCGTTAATGGTGTAAGGTTGTAGTAATTAGGTAGGTCGATCTCCAGGATGAGTGACATTACTTCTCTTAACCTGCGGTAGTACTGCGCCTCATTTTCAAAGTAAAAAGGGTAATAGCCAACCTTCCAGTACTCCTTAAGCAAGGTCAATGGCTGATGATTTTCCGCGATGTAATCTTCCGCTAATTCTTTCCCGTGCTTAACTATGTCATCGAGCGAAATTGGGCGGATGTAAAGCTGGTACTTCCAGTGGATGAATTCCCGGTAAGATAATCCGTACATATCATAGATAGAAGATCTACGACTCAAGTCTCCCCGTGCTTGGTAAAGTTCCATGATGGAGGAGCTCGTAAAGAGAATTTTTAGGGAAGGAAACTTGTCGTAAAGAAGCTTGATCTCGACTGACCAGTCAGGGCCGTAACGGTGTACCTCGTCCAAAATCAGGATTTCCCCTCCGGCATCTTTAAAGGCACGACCAGTATCCACCAGCGTATGCGTTTTGAAGAAAATCTCATCCAACGATACGTAAAGAACTTTCCGCTCTTCCTCATCCCGCATTTTTTTGCCGTACTGTAAAAGGAGCGTAGACTTGCCTACGCCCCGGGCGCCCCTGATTCCGATCAACCGATCCGGCCAGTGAATCTTTTCGTACAAAGGCCGAATCCGCTTCATCGTTATCTGATCAAGCGCGATGTTGGATTCCTTCTGAAATTGAGTTAAGTCCATTGTACTATTATAAGTGCAAAAATGTGCCAGAGGTAAATTCGTCCGTAAATATACTAAATTCGCACTTTAGAAAGTTCGAAAAAATAGTTTTCTGTACTTTTAGAAAGGCAATAATACAAAAGTATGATTACAAGTGTACAATGGATTGTTCACTTTGCCGTCTAATTGTGAACCTTCAGTAGTTCATTTTTCTGTAAAGCAGGAAATGTCGGTCATGTATAGCTGTATTGACCCACAGAAAGATCGAAAATAATGATTATGCACTATGAGGGGTTCAATTAATTTTGCTTTTTTATCAACCCTGCACCCGCGACCGCGCCCTAGAATGTTGCTTCCAAGCTGCTATCTTTGCCGGAATTATGGTCTAAGGTCTAAAGTCTGTAGTCTATGGTAAGACCACAGACCACAGACCACAGACCACAGACCACAGACCACAGACCACAGACTTTAAAGACCCCAGACCAAAGACCAAAAAATGCCAGCCCCCATCTTCGCCGACTTCAAAAAACTAACCGCCCACGCCAAAGACAACGGCTTCGTCTTTCAATCCTCCGAAATCTACGACGGATTGAGCGCGGCCTACGATTACGGCCCCCTCGGCGTACTGCTGAAGAACAACCTGAAGGAATACTGGTGGCGCTCGATGGTGCAACTCCACGATAACATCGTCGGGCTGGACGCGAGCATTTTTATGCACCCGAAAACCTGGAAAGCCTCCGGCCACGTGGATGCGTTCAACGATCCGCTCGTCGACAACAAGATCAGCAAAAAGCGCTACCGGGCCGACGTGCTGATTGAAGACCACATCGACAAAGTCGAGGGCAAATTGAATAAGGAAATTGCGAAGGCGAAAAAGCGTTTTGGCGATGCTTTTGACGAAACGGAGTACCGCGCTACAAATGGTAACGTAAAACGCTACCAGGGCGAAATGGACGACGTGGCTAAGCGCCTGGCCACCGCGATGACCGACGAAAATATGGAGGAACTCCGTCAAATGCTGGTGGACCTCAAGATCAATGACCCTGAATCCGGTAAGGCGGACTGGACGGACGTGCGGCAATTCAACCTCATGTTTTCCACCCAACTCGGTAACATCGCCGGCGAGGAAGGTAAGTTGTACCTGCGCCCGGAAACGGCCCAGGGCATCTTCGTGAATTTCCTGAACGTCCAGAAATCTACCCGCCAGAAGATTCCATTCGGCATCGCCCAGATCGGAAAAGCCTTCCGGAACGAAATCGTCGCCCGCCAGTTTATCTTCCGGATGCGGGAGTTCGAGCAGATGGAGATGCAATTTTTCATCCAGCCCGGAACGCAGATGGAATGGTATAATAAGTGGAAAGAGACCCGGATGAAGTGGCACCGCGCGCTCGGCCACCCCGCCGAAAAACTGCGCTTCCACGACCACGATAATTTGGCCCACTACGCCGACGCGGCCGTTGATATTCAGTTTGACTTTCCCTTTGGCTTCAAGGAACTCGAAGGCATCCACAGCCGGACGGACTTTGACCTTACCGCCCATATGGAACTATCCGGTAAAAAGCTACAGTACTTCGACTCCGAAACGAAAGAGAACTACGTGCCCTACGTGCTGGAAACCTCCATCGGTGCCGACCGGCTGTTCCTTGCCACGATGAGCCACGCGCTGCGTACGGAAATGGTGCCCGGACAGGACGACGAGAATAACGTGCGTGACGTGATGAAGCTGCACCCGGCCATCGCGCCGATCAAAGTTGCCATCATGCCGCTGAAGCGGAATAAGCCTGAGATCGTGGAGGTCGCCAAGGGTATCTTCGACGAGCTACGCTTCAAGTTCGACTGCCAGTACGACGACACCGGCGCGATCGGTAAGCTCTACCGCCGGCAGGATGCGGTGGGGACGCCGTTCTGTGTTACCGTTGATTTCGATACGATCGAGGAAGGCGAGAACAAGGGCACCGTCACCGTGCGGGACCGGGATACGCTGGCGCAGACGCGGGTGCGGATCGAGGATTTGGTTGGGTTTATTGGGCCTAAGGTTGATATGGCGGTTTTGTTGGCGGCGGGGGAGTAGGATTGAATAACCGCCTGCGAAACTAGTTACGCTTTCGGACGGGCACGATGCTCGGCTAAAAGTAATTTATTCCTATTTAATCATTTGAGATCACACTTTTCCTGTACAGACCTTAATATTCATATATTACGGGTCTCTCTCATACGGCCAGCGATTACTACGTTTTGCCGCCGTAGAAAGTAAACCCTAAACACCCCCCCGTGCTACGTTTCTTATTTGCGTTATTTATTACTTTACTGAGCATTTCCACATACGCACAAATCACTTTCGAAAAAGGCTATTTTATTGATAATGACGGCCGGCGGGTCGACTGCCTTATCAAGAACGTAGAGTGGATGAATACTCCGACCCGGTTCAGGTACAAACGATCCGAAGAAGAACCGGAGAAGTGGGCAGAGTTGGGCAACGTCCAGGAATTTGGGGTAACCGATCAATCCAGGTACCTGCGCGCCGGGGTGCAACTCGACCGGTCCAGCAAGAATGTTCAGGAGCTGAGCGTTTACCGCGCGGTGGATACTACCCGAGAAGTGCTTTTCCTGGAGGCCTTGGTGGTCGGGGAGGCGAGTTTGTACAAATACGTGAGCGGTAATTTACTCCGGTTCTTTTTCAGTACTGGCGACGGACCGATCAAGCCGCTCACCTACAAAAAATACCTAACGAGCACCATGGCGGTAGGCACGAACGACCGGTACCGGTTTCAACTGGCGACGGAGGTGTTCTGCCCGGGGGCGTCTGAAAACTCAACTGCAAACCTGGATTATTCCCAGCGCCCATTGGTGGACTATTTCGTGCGCTACAACGAGTGCCGTAACGAACCGTTCGTAGCCTTCACGAAAACAACTTCGAAAAGCGCCTTCAGGTTAAGCATCCGTCCCGGCATTTACTCGGCTTCGTTGGCATATGGACTTAATAATAATGGCGTACGCGACGTAGAATTAAGTGGACTCGGCTACCGGCTTGGGGTGGAGTTAGAGTTTAACCTTGCGTTTCATAGAAACAAGTGGGCGCTCTTGGTGGAACCGACGTACCACTCGCTCGCGTCGACGAAGAACCGGAACCCGGGCCAGACACCCGAAGTCAATTACAGTTCTTTTGAATTACCGGGAGGCGTCCGGCATTACTTCTACCTGAACGATAAATCCGCAATTTTTCTGAACGCGCTCTACTTGCTGGATTTTGGGAAAAAGAAGGCGATTACGTTCAGTAACGACAACGGTTTAAATTTTGGCTTTCAGGGCAGTGTTGCTGGGGGGATCGGCTTTCGTTACGGAGACAAGGTGATTGCCGAAGTGCGGTATCAGCCGGGGCGGGACGTACTGAACAGTTACGGGGGGTTCACTTCGAGTTTTAAAACGCTGTCGCTCATCATTGGGTATTCACCGTTTTGAGGCGAGAGGTAAGTATTCTAATTGTCGTTGATTTAACTGATCTGATTGCGATCAACTTTGCAGTGTTGGTTTTTCTTAGTTCCTGCGCGCTCATTGAACTACCCGTTGACCGTTGCGTATCTTTCTAGGCAGTCAAAGCAACCGCCATTCGTCGTCGGTTCGTGGATTGTGGGGATACGAACTAAGGGTGGCCGCCAACCTGTGTTTGTCTCGAGTACCGACAGTATGTTTGGTGAGTCGTACGATCTACGATTATCTTTCGTCACGGGCTACCCGCGAAAAAGGTTATTCCCGCCGACCAAGTAACCCCGTCTTAACCTATCCTAACCCCCGTGCCCACCCGCCGCCAACACCACGCCACCTGGCTCCGCCGCACCCGCCGCCTCCACCGCTGGACGGGCGTGACCCTCTTCGTTTTCTTTTTCGTAGTCGGCGTAACTAGCGTACTACTCGGCTGGAAGAAGAACAGCGAATATTTACAACCGGCTACCCGGAGCGGGACGGCCACCGAACTGACCGAATGGCTGCCGGCCGCCGGGCTACTTACGCTAGCCCAAACGGCGCTAACTGACTCATTAGGTAGCAACCATCCCACCGAAATCGACCGGCTGGATTACCGACCGGGCAAAGGCATCGTCAAATTCCTCTTCAAGGACCATACGTGGGAAGTTCAACTCGACGGCGCTACCGGGGCGCTACTGAGCATTGGCGTGCGCCGCGCTGACCTTATCGAGCAGATCCACGACGGGAGTATTGTCGGGGATACGTTTAAAGTCATCTACTCCAGCATTATGGGCCTGGCTACGGTTGTTTTTACGGTATCGGGCTTCTGGCTTTGGTACGGGCCGAAGGTGATGCGGCGGGCGGGGAAGTAACGGGCTTGCGCAACGAGAGGGTAGAACAAGTGCTCTACGAAGAACGGTTTTGGGTTTAAAATGAGATCCACTTCGCAACGACCGAAGTACCAGGATATTGAGCCTTCCTAAAGAACCCGGCACCCGCGACCGCGCCCCCAAACCCTACCGCACAATAATCAATTTACTACGCACCGACCCCCCGACCATCAGCCGAACTACGTAACTACCAGCCGCCAATTTCCGCCGAAAATCAACCGGCGTAATCGCCCCGCCAACCACCACCGACTGCTGAAGTAGCCGGCCGGCGACATCGTAAACGCTCAGTGCGGCATCCCCCGCAAAACCAACCGGCTCGACGTTGACCGTGCGGCCATCGCCAGGGTTGGGGAACAGACGGAAATCCCACTCTGCGGCGGCGTCCTCGTAAAAGACCTCGCGCAGGCCGCTCAGTTGGAAGGTGCCGTCGAAATCGGTCGTCCGGACCCGGTAGTAGCTCGTGCCGGGCAGCGGGCTGTCGTCGGGCAACTCGTAGTGGGGCTGCTCGCCCGGCTCGGTGAAGCCGGCGGCCAGCGTGGTGCCGACCTCCGTGTACGCAACGCCGTCGGTCGTGCGCTCGATGGTGAAGAAGTCAGTGTCCACCTCATTCTCCGTTACCCATTTGAGCAGGACGAATTTCTCGTGCGGGATTGCCTCGAAGGAGATCAATGCCAGGGGCAGGGCAACGGCCGTCGTGGCGCTGGCGTACCCGTCGTCCGTGCTGCCGCGGAACAGTGCCGCCAACTCGGCGGACATCAGCATCACCGACACCCCGCCCGTCGCGTAGCCGTCGTCAACGCTGCCCCGGAAGAGCGCGGCGAGTTCAGGACCCATCAGTTCCAGCGCAGCCGCGGCGGTGGCGTAACCATCGTCGATGCCACCCCGGAACAGCAACGCTTGCTCCAGCGCCACCAACTCCAAAAAGGTAGCGGCGCTGGCGTAGCCGTCGTCCACGCTCCCGCGGTAGAGGGCGCCAAGCACGTTTATGATCATATTCAGATCGGCTTTTTCGCTGGTGTAGCCATCGTCCACGCTTCCCCGGTAGAGGGCGCTCAGGCCGGCGATGTTTTCCATCAGGTTAGCGCGGGCGGTCGTGTAGCCATCGTCGGCGCTGCCTCGGTAGAGGGCGGTCAGTTCGGCGATGATCGTCATGATGTCGGCCCCGGCGCTGGCGTAGCCGTCGTCGCTACTCCCCAGAAACAGGGCGGCTAACTCGGCGGGGCTGTAGGCGGCGCTCGTGAGGGCAAAGGCGTACCCGTCGTCAGCGCTGGCGCCGTAGACTTCGGGAAACTGCGGGCCGAACTCCGAAGCCCGGGCGGCCGTGGCGTAGCCGTCGTCGTCGCTTCCCAGGAACTGGCCGTAGAGTTGGCAAGTCAGGGAAGGTAACAGGAGGAGAATTAGGATTACGTATTTCATTACTGTACGGTGATACGGACTACACCCCGGAAACCTGATACCCCAAATGCGGTACCGGCGATCTCGCCATTGAAGCGGTCGTCGATAAGGAGCCGGGGTACGTTAGAGGCAAAACTCCCTCCTTTGTAGCAGATGATTTCCTCGGTGTCCAGTGGGTTGCCCCAGGTGTCGGCCACCGCGTCGCCGGAGGCACTGAGGGAATTACCCTGGTCGGACCACCCCAGGCTTCGGGATCCCCCGTTGACGGCATTGATCGTCATTTCTAGGAGGTTGCCGGCCATATCCATCACGCCGTAATAAGTGCCGCCCGTTTCCTCGCGGGCCGCTACGGGGGAGCCGGCCGCGATGCCGCCGGTACGGATGGGACCGAGGCTACTTCCTGGGCTGGCGTTGATAAATGTTGGTCGGGTTCGAATATAAATCGCGTTACCAACGTTGCGCGGCAGGTTAGTACCAACTTTGACCGTTTCGGCACTCGAGTTTTCGTTGACGATCGTGTACGTGGTGGTCGCGATGCGCTGCGTCCCCCACACGTAGTCGAGGCCGCTGGGCTGGTTCGGGCCCCGGCACGCCTTGACGTATTCGAGTTCCGTCAGCGGGCCCATCTTTGCCCAGGCCAGGTAGGCCAACATGGCGTTGGTGCTTATGTAGTTAACCGGTACGTGGGGTAGGGTGGTGCTCATCTCGCCGTCGGTGACGGTGAGTTCGTTGCGGCCGGGAAAAGATTCATCGATGGTGAGGCCCCGGTTGGTCTTTTGATTAAAGGTGAGGGTGTTGTAGAAATCGGCGTACTGCTGCTGGGTCGTTTCGTACTTCATCACAAAAAAGCCTTCGGTTCCCTTAGGAAAGTCCGCGCCGATGGTACCGGTTTCGGGACCGGCGTCGCTGTCGGTTTGTTCTAAGGCCAGTACTTGAGTGGGCCCCCAGGAGATGGCGTTCTCGTTCGTTACCCGGTAGTTCGTAAAGTCGGCGGACGGGCCGGTGGCGGTCCTGCCGTACCAGCTATTGAAAGCGCGTTCGTTGAAACTACCGAGCCCGTTGAGGAAGTAGCCCCCGGCGGGGATGTACACCATTTCGATACCGAAGATGCGGACTTCGATGTCGGCGTTGTTATCCGTCGGGAGGGTCGGCAGGTCGGTTCGTAGGCCGTTGAGCGAGACGTTGCCGGCGTAATCGGCGCTGGGGTGGACGAGTACGCGGTCGGCGTTGCTCACGTAAGTGAAGCCGGCGGGCAGGTTGAGCACGTCGTCCATCCGCGCCGTTTCCCAGGCCCCGCCGTTGCGGCTGATCTTGGCGAATAAGTGGACGGCGTCGAAGTTGGCCGGGCCGGTGCTAACGCGCCAGCTGTTCTGCCAGCTCAGGTCGTAGGTGACGTACAGTTGGCCGTTGTCCGACTGCAGGGTGAGGTTGGTGATCTGTACGTTGCCCGCGTAACTCAGCAGCGAGGAAAATAAAAAGGTGAGCGTAAGTAGTGTTCTCATGGCGAAGAATTGTTGGTTTACCTTTCTATGGCCGTAGTGAGTGACTGCGTTACACGCTGGACGCAAATTTTTATTTGGGAAAGCTTTTTTTGCGCGGCCGCGGGTGCAGAGAGAATTGGTGAAGAGCCGGGGGCGTGTGCTTACCGATTGCCGTAGCGATAAAGGGACACTGACGCTCGTGGTAAAGGTTTTGGCGTCGGTCGGTAGCCCTACTTTGGGACTTCCGCAGATTGGCCGGGAATATCTACCTGACGGTCCCAGATCAAGATTTGCGCTCAACAACGGTTCCTAACTTACTGGCTACCCACTGTTTTCGGCTGCTCCCCCCAGAAAACCCGGCACCCGCCCCGATAGCTATCGGGGCGCCCAACTCCCGAACAATCACTAAATTGCCCTTCCTTACCACCAACCCAAAGCCAACCCCGCCATCCGACTACTCCGCTACCTGCTAATTGGCCTCCTCCTGACCGGCGCGTGGGGCTGCCGGGCTCCCGACGAACCAGAATTCCTTCTCCGCGCCAGCCTCCTGGTAGCCGAAGACCACACTTGGTTCCGCGCCTTCGAGCACTTCGGCGAACTGCTCGACGAGCGCTCCAACGGCCGCATCAAACTCCAAACCTACCCGTCCGAGCAACTCGCCAAAGAGATCGAAGCCATCCGCATGATCCAGGCCGGCGTGATCGACATGACCACCACCAGCGCCCTACTCAGCAACTGGACCGAAATCATGACCTTCTGTGAAATGCCCTTCCTGATGGGAAGTATGGAGGAAGCCGACGCGATGCTGAACGGACCGGTCGGCGCGCGGATCAACGCCGAAATGATCACCAAAACCGGACTGCGGCCCGTCGGCTACTTCCAGGCCGGGCCCCGCCACCTCACCTCCAACCGGCCCATCCGCCACCCGGACGACCTGAGCGGATTGATCATCCGCATCCCAAGTATTCCCGCCTTCATCACCGCCTGGGATGCGCTCGGCGCCAAGACAACCCCCATCGCCTTTTCCGAAGTATTCACCTCCCTCCAGCAGGGTGTGATCAACGCCCAGGAAAATCCGCTGCCGCTAACCAACATGGCGGCGATGTACGAAGTGCAGGACTACGTGAACCTGACCAGCCACAACTTCGGCTGGACCTACCCCGTGATCGGCGAGAAAACCTACCAACGGATGCCGGCGGATTTGCAAGCCATTTTCCTGGAGTGCGCCCGGGAAATGCAGGTCTACGAGCGGCAACTGTTCACGGAAAACGACACCAAAGTGCGCGCCGCGCTCGAAGCGAAGGGAATGGAATTTATTGAAGTCGACCGCGCCGCCTTCGTGAAAAAGCACGGGAACGCCATTTATAACACCCTTTCGCCCGCGATGAAAGAAGTTTACCTCTCCCTAAAAGACACCATCCAATGAGGCCATTCGTCAAGTACGTCGGTGTGGCCCTGAAGTGGGGGACGCTGCTCAGCACGCTCGGCTTCGTGGGCTGCATCCTGCTCCAGATCTTTGCCCGCCTGTTGCTGCCGACCGCGCCGTCCTGGACGGAGGAGGCCGCCCGGCTGTTTTTCATCATCGCCATTGGCTTCTCGGCCGGGCTGGCGCTGCGGAGTGGGGAATACGTGAATTTTGATTTCTTTTACGACCGGATGAGTCTACCCTGGCAACGCCGGATATCTTTTATAATCGATCTGCTCACGGTGGTGCTCTTCGCCATCTTCACCTTTTTTGCGGTGCAATTCACGCTGATGGGCTGGGCGGAGAGCTCGCCGAGCCTGAAGTTTCCGATGGCGATTCCGTTTGCGGGGATGCTCATTATGGGGCTGTCGCTCCTGGTGTACGCCGTCGACCGGCTGCGCAAATACTTCACCGCCAACGCCGCCGGACAATGATCGCGCTCCTCCTCTGCACCTTCGCCGTCTGCATCCTGCTGCGGTTTCCGATTGCCTTTTCGCTGGGTATCTCGTGCCTGCTTTTTTTGCTCGTAGAGGGCACACCGCTCATCGTCATCCCAATGAAAATGTATTCGGGCATCGACGTATTCGTTTTATTGAGCATTCCCGGTTTCATCATGGCCGGTAATTTGATGAACCACGGCGGGCTGACGGAAAAGATCATTGCTTTTTGTAATCATTTGGTCGGGCACATTCGGGGCGGATTGGCGCTGGCCAACATTGCCGCGTCCATGCTTTTCGCGGGTATTTCGGGGACGGCCATTTCCGATACCGCGAGTATTGGCTCCGTCATGATTCCGGCGATGAAGAAGGAAGGGTACGACGCGGCGTTCGCGTGTGCCGTAACGGCTTCGTCGTCCACCGTGGGGCCGATCATTCCGCCGAGCGTGTCGATGATTATTGCCGCTACGCTGACTGGGTTGTCGGTCGGTAAGTTGTTCCTGGCCGGGGCGATCCCCGGTGTTTTGCTGGGTGTTAGCTTACTGGGGTACACTTACTATATCTCGCGTAAAAGGCAGTACCCGAAGCATGAGCGGAGTAGTTTGCGGCAAATCGGCAAGGGATTCATCGATACGTTCTGGGCCTTGCTGATGACGGTGATCATTCTCTACGGCATCATCGGTGGTTTGTTTACGCCAACGGAGGCGTCGATCGTGGCGGTGCTGTATGCGCTGGTCATTGGTATTTTTGTGTATAAAAAACTGACGTTGCGCCGGGCGATGGTGGTTTTTCTCGATTCCATGAAAACCTCCGCATCGTTAATGGTCTTAATCGGCTTCGCTAATTTATTTGGGTATATTCTGATTACGGAGCAGTTGCCGCAGATCGTCTCCGGGCAAATCCTCGGCTTTTCGACCAATCCCTACGTGGTCCTGCTGCTGATCAATTTACTACTCATTTTCGTCGGCACTTTCATGGAGACCATTGCCGCCTTGCTCATCCTTTTTCCGATCCTGCTCAAAGTCGCGTTGGCGGTGGGTATCGACCCGATTCACTTCTCCGTCATTGCGCTGCTCAATTTGATGATCGGCCTCACGACGCCGCCTTTGGGCGTTTGCTTATTCGTCGCGGCGGGCATTGGCAAGGTATCGATTGGGGAGGTTAGCCGGGCGGGGTTTCCTTTCTTGCTGGTTAGTTTGCTGGTCCTCGCCTTGGTTACGCTGATTCCAGAATTATCGCTGTGGTTGCCGCGCTTGTTTTTGGATTGATTTTTTTGCGCGGTCGCCTCGACTAAGTGCGGGATTAGCTATGCGTCGCGGGTGCAGGGGAAATACGGGCAGCCGAGTGTTCGGATGGATAAGGTAAGCAGCGCGGCTAGTCAATTATTCGAACACTCGACATTACCCGTCAAGGAAAAGAAAGGCGGTACTAAGGCGCTTTATACCCAAGCAACCGCAGCGCATTACCAACCACCACCAGCGTAGAGCCCTCGTGCGCGATCACCGCAGGGCCGATCTCCGCAATACCCAGCAGCGTAAGCGGAATCAAAATCGCCACCATACCCAAACTCATGATCAAGTTCTGCTTGATGATCGACTTGGCCTTCCGGCTCAGCCCGATCGCGAAGGGAAGGTTATCCAGCCGGTCCGCCATCAGGGCCACGTCCGCCGTTTCGAGGGCGACGTCGGAGCCGGCCGCGCCCATGGCGATGCCGACCGTGGATTTAGCCATGGCGGGGGCGTCGTTCACCCCGTCGCCGATCATGGCCACCATGCCTTCTTCCGCGCGGAGCCGTTCGATGGCCGCGACTTTGTCTTCGGGCAACAAACCGCCGAGTGGGTTGGTGATACCGATGTCAGCGGCCACGGCGTCGGCTACTTTCTGGTGGTCGCCGGTGAGCATAACCATCTTCTCGATGCCGAGTTTTTTAAGCGCGGCGAGGGTTGCTTTTGCTTCGGGGCGGGCAACGTCCATCACGGAGATGACACCGAGGTAGCGGTCGTCCTGGTGCACGATCATGGCGGTGTTACCGGTGTCTTCCAACTTAGCCATCCGCTGGTCGATCTCGGCGGGGATGTCGGCCTCGGTCAACTCGCGGAACAAGCGGCGGTTACCGATGTGGACCGTTTTACCAGCGACCGTTGCCTTGACGCCCCGGGCGGTGAGGGCTTCGAGGTTTTCCGCCGAAATAATATCGACCGTTCCTCCGAGCCTTTCTTTACCCCCCTTGACGATGGCCGCGGCCAGTGGGTGATCGCTCAATTCCTCAACGGCAATGGCTACGGTTAACAACTCCGTCTCGGTCACTCCCGCGGACGGGATGACTTCCGTAAGCCGGGGTTTGCCTTCCGTCAGGGTACCGGTTTTATCGAACGCCAGGGCGTTAATGCCGCCGAGGTCTTCGAGCGGTCGCCCGCCTTTGATGAGCACCCCCTGCCGGGCGGCGCGGGCGACTCCGGCTAGCACGGCAGAAGGTGTAGAGATGGCTAACGCACAGGGGGAGGCCGCCACCAGCACGGCCATCGCCCGGTAAAAGCTTTTGGAGAACGGCTCGTCGATCACCAGGAACGCAAAGAGCAACAGGACCACCAAAGCAATTACGGCGGGGACGAAATAGCGCTCGAACTTATCCGTCAGCTGCTGGGTGGGGGATTGCTGCGTTTCGGCTTCCTTCACCAGCGTGACGAGGCGGGAAAGGGTGCTGTCGCCAGCGAGCTTGAGCACCCGGATCTCGAGCGGCGAACTGCCGTTGATGGTGCCGGCAAAAGCGCGGTGTTCGGGGGCCAGCGTACCGAGTTCCGGGGTAGCGGAGGGGTCGGGTAGGGGGCTTTTGTCAACGGGGACACTCTCGCCGGTAATCGGTGCCTGGTCGACGGCGGAGGTTCCGCTGACGACGGCACCGTCGGCGGCAATCTTCGAGTTGGGCCGGACGACGATCACGTCGCCAATTTTTAATTCCTCCACACCGACCTCAGTGGTCGTTCCGTCGCGTTTGACCAGGGCGGTGGGCGGCGCGAGATCGGAGAGGGCGGCAATGGATTTGCGGGCGCGGCCCATCGCGTAGTTTTCCAGGGCGTGGCCGATGCTGAACAGAAACAGCAGCAACGCGGCTTCTTGGAATTCGCCGAGGGCGCAGGCTCCGGCGGCGGCAACGAGCATCAAAAAGTCGATCTCGAACTTCCCCTGGCGGATGGTCTGAATCGCCTCGATGAGAATGAAGTATCCCCCGAGCAAAATAGCAATGACGAACAGTACCGTAGGGATGACCTCCGCAACTCCGGCCAGGAAACTGAGCACGAGCCCCGTCAGCCAGAAAACACCGCTACCGATGGCGAAGTACAGTTCCGTATTCTCACCGAAGATGCCGCCGTGGTCGTGGTTATGCCCGTCGCCGGCCCCATGTTTTTCCTTACCGTGCTCCCCGGGCCCGTGGTCGTGGCCGGCGTGATTGTCCTCGGTTACTTTTCCGGTCACCCGGAGGTCGGTCTTAGTAATTGCCGTCCGCACGGCACTTTCGTCCGTCAGGGTGCTGTCGTATTCGATCCGGGCAACCCCGGCACCGGATACGACGGCTTCCAGCACGCCGGGTGCTTTACCAATTTGGTCGCCGAGTTGGCGGGCGTGCCGCTGGTGGCGAATACCCGTCACGTCAACTAATAAATGTCGGTAGCGGCCGGTAATTTCCGCCCCGGTACGTCGGGCGATGGCTTTTACTTTTTTCAGGGACAATTGCTCGGAATCGTAGTGTATGCAAACTTCCGGCGTAGGGCCTTCTTTAAGGTGGGCTTTTTCAATGCCGCCCTCGGCATTGAGCGCGGTTAGGAGGCGAGTGACGCACTGATCGCGTTCGTCGGGTATTTGGGGGAGGAGGACGGGGAGGTCCAGTTGTATTTTACGCATGATATTATTTTTGTCGGGTAATTTTAGTGTTCGTGTTCGAGCTCTCCGGCCTGGCTCTGGGCGTAGACGAAGTACGCGCCCCGGGTAACGATGCGCATGGTTTCCGGTAGTGGGTCGATCAGGCGAACGGCGGTGTAGCCCCCGTCCGTGATGCCGGGGTTGACGCGGAGGCGTTCGAATGCCACCTCGTCTCCATCGTTTTCGGCCGGGGCCACGAAAATGTAGGCGGATTCACCGTCGCGCAGCACGGCGGCTTCGGGAAGGGCCCGCACGGTTTGGTCGGTAAGAAAGATGCGCGCTTCGACGAAGCGGCCCCGCACGAACGGCGGTTGCCGGCCGGTCGGGTGCGCGTGGATGCGCACGGTCTTATTGGTTTCGTTAAATTCTTTGCCGATCACGTGTACGGTAGCTTCGTACCGTTCGGGGCCGAGGGAGGGAATGGTGTAAGTCAACCGTTGGCCTTTGCTGATCTTGGCAACGTCCCGCTCAAACACGTCGAGCTCGAGGTGAAAATGACTTTCGTCAATTAATTCCATTAATTTAATGTTGGGTTCGACGTACATCCCCTCGTGCATGGCAATGCTGGTAATGTAGCCGGCGCGCGGAGCGAAAAGCGTGATGCGATTAGTGATGTTATCGGGCAAAAGGCCGGCGGTTCTAATGCCCAGATATTCCAGCCGCTGCTTAATGCCAGCCAGCTGAGCCGTTTTCGCCGCGACCTCGGACCGGAGCCGTTGGACATTCTTTAAAATACCGGCTTCGGCGGCCAGTAACACCTCCTGGCGTTCCAATTCTTGCCGTAAGAAGGTTAATTCCGCAATTACTTCCAGGTAATGTTGCTGGTGGTCGATAAAATCGGGATTTTCGAGGTAGCCGAGCACGGCCCCTTTTTTCACGTAATTGCCTTCGACGTAATTGCGGGCGTTACGGACGAAGCCCCGCGCGCGGGCACTGACGTCGGCGTAGCCATTGGGCGGCAGGTCCAGGGTGCCGGTGGCGGAGACAAAGTCGTTGATCTTCAGATTAACGAAATCACCGAAACCAATGTCCATGGTTTCCAACTGTAGGGTAGTGAGGTGAATCCCTTCCTCCCCGCCGTGATCGTCGTGGTCTTCGTCGGCGTGGTCGTCCTGGACCGTGTTGTTATTATTAACTACTGTCCCAATTTCTTGGTCATCTCCTGCTTCTTGGGCGCGGTCGCAGGTGCAAAGAAGGAACAGGAGGAGCAGTGCGGAAAGACCCCCACCTAAGTACTTCGATACCATTAAACGAATATCTCGTATCCCTCTCCCCCGGCCCCTCTCCAAAGGCAGAGGGGAGACAGCATAGCCGATGGAGCAAGAAGGAAGTAGCGATAAATTCGTCCAAGCACCTATACGTTTTATATAATTCATTTTATTATTTTATTTATTCCCGGAGGGGCGTATACCGTAGCGTAGGGTGCAGCCCACGTTTTCATTATCCCTAGTTTCATTATTTATTAAGAAACAGAACCCGAGCAACACCCTGGTTATAAAGCAGTAAGCTATCGAGGTAGCCGACACCGTTGTCGGCCAGGAGGTCGAGGGCATTAAGCAGTTCGAGGTAACTGATCTCGCCGGCCCGGTAGTTGAGCCGGGAAATTCGGACGATCTCGGGGTTGATCGTACTTAATTGCTCCCGGTAAAAAGCCAGGGAAGCTTCGGTCTCGCGGAGATCGTTCAGGGCCGCCAGCTGCTGGTTGCGACGGCGCAGGCGGGTGGCTTCCAGCTGGGATTCCGCAACGGCCACGCCCAGACGCTGGGCTTCGACGCGCCGCTTGGTCACTTTGTTGAAAAGCGGCAGCGTCACCCCGGCCTCGATGCCGCTGAGGTAACCACCCGCGAAATACCGTTGGGCCGCATAGCCAAGACGAAAGCCGGGCTTGAGGTCGGCGCGCGCCCGTTCGATGCCGGCGCGGGCAACGGCAATGTCCTGCCCGGCAAGTCGGACGGCCAGCGTACTTGCCGACGTATCGGTCGTAAAGGGAGAAGCAACCTGGCTGAGCGTATCGGCGACGGTAACGCCACCGTCGACCCCGATCAAAACCCCGATCCGTTGGCGTAACGACCCGACGGCGATCCGCGCCCGTTCGGCCAGTAACTCCTGTTCCCGTAGGCGGGAACTCAGGTTGAGGACTTCGAGCCGGTTCGCTTCGCCCGCTTCCACGCGGATCAGTGCGGTGCGGTAATACTCGGCGTAGGTTGCGACCAATCCTTCGTAGAGCCGCAACAATGCTTCCCGCTGTTGGAGTTCGTAGTAGCGATTACTGACTTCCAACGTGAGTTCTGCCGCGGTGAGTCGGCCCCTGACTTCGTTAGCCAGCACGATGGCCTTCTGGGCGGTATTATTCGCCCGGGTGGCGGCCGGGTGCGCGAACTGCTGTACGACGGAGAATTGGTTGACCCGCTGTTCGTTTTCCCGAAAAAGGCCGTCACCCCGGTAGCTGATGTCGGTGTTGCCGGGGGAGTAGGGCAGGTTTTGCAGGCTGCGGCTCTGCTCGGTCAGTCGGTTGGCGGCGGTAACGGTCGGGTTGCGGGCATTCGCCACGGCGAGGGCTTCCGTAAGGGTCATTGGCGTAGGGATACCTTGCTCTTCCAAATCACCCGGCACCTGCGACCGCGCCCCGAAGGAAAACAGGAGCAGCGGGACCAGCACGACGGCCTTACCCACGCCTCCGCGCCGCTTTTTCCAACTTTCCATCCAACTGTAGAGAACGGGAAGGATGATTAGCGTGAGGAAGGTGGCGGTGAGCAAACCACCGATCACGACGGTCGCCAGGGGGCGTTGCACTTCCGCACCGCCGGAGTTAGACAGGGCCATGGGAAGGAAACCGAGGGAGGCGACCGAGGCCGTCATGATGACGGGCCGCAGGCGGACTTTCGTGCCCTCGATGATGCGGGCGCGCACGTCGTCCCAGCCCTCTTCCTTGAGCTGATTGAAGTAACCGATCAGGACGATGCCGTTCAGCACGGCCACCCCGAACAGCGCGATGAAGCCGATGCCGGCGGAAATACTGAAGGGCATGCCGCGCAGCTCCAACGCCAGAATGCCGCCGATGGCGGACAGCGGGATGGCCACGAAAATGAGCGCGGCCTGGCCGAAGCTGCCGAAGGTGAAGAACAGCAGGATGAAGATCATGGCCAGGGCCGCCGGCACGACAATAACCAGGCGGTCGGTCGCGGCTTTAAGGTTTTCGAACTGGCCGCCGTAAGTGAAGTAGTAGCCGGCGGGCAGCTCCATGCCCCCGTCGAGCGCGGCGCGGATGTCGGTGACCAGCGTTTCTACGTCCGTGTCGCCAACGTTGACGCCGATGACAATTCGCCGGTTGGTATTCTCCCGGCTGATCTGCATGGGAGCGTCGACGAGTTGGATGCTCGCGATCTCGCGCAGGGGCACCTGGCTACCGTTTTCCAACGGAATGAACAGGTTTTGCACGTCGGCGATCCCCGCCCGGTTGCCTTCCCGCAACCGGACGGTGAGGTCGAACCGGCGTTCGCCTTCGTAAACGGTGCCGGCGGAGGCCCCCGCAAAGGCCGTGCCGATCACGCGGTTTACGTCGCGGGTCCGGAGGCCGTACTGCGCCATTTTCGGATAGTCGAAATCTACGACGATTTGGGGCATCCCGACGGTCTGCTCTACGGTCACCGTGCCGACGCCGTCTAAACCGCTGATGATGCGTTCCGCTTCCTTTGCCTTGGAGAAGGCCAGGTCCAGGTCCTCGCCGTAAAGTTTGATGGCGATGTCCGCCTTGGTGCCCGTCATAAGCTCGTTGAACCGCAACTGAATGGGCTGGGAAAATTCGAGCCCGAGACCGGGGAAAACCCGCAGGGATTCCTCAAAGGCCCCGAACATTTCCTGGCGGCTGCCGGCCGACGTCCATTCTTCTTTGGGTTTCATGACAATGGTGTAGTCACCGATTTCTACCGGCATGGGGTCGGTCGGAATTTCGGCCGAACCAATGGCGGTAACGATGCCTTCGATCTCGGGAAAGTCACCCATCAGCTTGCGCTGCACCAACTCGGTCATCTCGATGCTTTGACTGAGCGAGGTGCCCGGCGGCAGGATCTGCTGCATGGCCAGGTCCCCTTCTTCGAGGGTGGGGATGAACTCACCGCCCATCCGGGAAAAAACAAAGAGCGCGACGGCGAAAAGAGCAGTGGTGGCAACGACGAACACTACCTTGAAGCGCAGCGCCGCCCGCAGTACCGGCGTGTACAAGCGTTGAAAAAAGTCGATAATCCGGTCCGCGACGGTACGCTTATTGGTGATGTTTTTATTCAGAAAAAGCGCGGACATGGCCGGCACGTAGGTCAACGACAGGATCAGCGCGCCGGCGATGGCCAGCATGACGGTCTTGGCCATGGGGGCAAACATCTTCCCTTCGATGCCGACGAGGGCGAGAATGGGGATGTAGACCATCAGGATAATGATTTCACCGAAGGCGGCCGAGCTGCGAATCTTGATGGAACTGTCGGTCACTTCTGCATCCATCCGTTCCTGACTAAGCTTTTGCCCCGCAAAACCAGCCTGGAGGCGGTGGACGATGGATTCGACGATGATGACCGCGCCGTCGACGATGAGCCCGAAGTCGATGGCCCCGAGGCTCATCAGGTTGGCCGAGATGCCGAGCACGTTCATCATGCTGATGGCGAAGAGCATCGCCAGGGGGATGACGGAGGCGACGATCAGCCCGGCCCGCCAGTTTCCGAGCAGTAGGATAAGGATGAAAACGACGATCAGGCCACCTTCGAGCAGGTTCTTTTCTACCGTGCCGATGGCGGTGGAAACAAGCTTGTCGCGCACCAGGTAGGGCTCGACGATGACTCCCTCGGGGAGAGATTTCTGAATCTGGACCACCCGTTCCTTGACGCGTTCGGTGACGGCGGCCGAGTTGGCCCCTTTGAGCATCATGACGCGGCCGCCGACGGCCTCCTCGCCGTTGCGCACCAGTGCACCGTAACGGGGAGCCCGGCCGAACTGGACCGTAGCCACGTCCTCGACCGTGATGGGTCGGCCACCACGGACGTCGACGACGATCTTGCGAATGTCCGCAAGGCTGGTGACGATGCCGTTGGTGCGGATGTAGTAAGTACGGGGGTTCTTTTCGATATAGGCGCCGCCCGTGTTTTCGTTGCTGTTCTCCAGCGCGGTGAAGACATCCTTGATGGTGATGCCGACGGATTTAAGTAGTTCGGGATCGACGGCCACCTCGTACTGCTTCAGGAAACCGCCCATGGTATTTACCTCGACCACGCCCTCGGTGCCGGAGAGTTGGCGGCTGACGATCCAGTCCTGGATGCTCCGCAATTCGGTGGGCGAGTACTGGTCCTCGTAGCCCGGTTCGGTGCGGACTACGTACTGGTAGATCTCCCCCAGGCCGGTAGAAATGGGGGCCATTTTCGGGGTGCCGAGCCCGGGCGGGATGTTCTCTTCGGCTTCCCGGAGGTGCTCGCTCACGAGTTGGCGGGCGAGGTACGTATCGGTGCTTTCCTCGAACACCACCGTGACGACGGACAGCCCGAACCGGGAGATGGAGCGGATCTCGACCAGGTCCTGGAGGTTCTGCAGGGCCAGCTCGACGGGTGTAGTGATGAACTGTTCCACTTCCTGGGTCGCCAGGGTAGGGGAGGAGGTAATAATCTGAACCTGGTTGTTGGTGATGTCGGGCACGGCATCGATGGGGATCTGGCGCAGGGAAAAGACGCCCCAGGCGATGAGCGCCAGGACGAACAACCCGACCACCAGCTTATTCCGGACGGAATACGCGATAATCTTATCGAACATGAAGGAGAATTGCTGATGCGCTTGTCCGTAGTCTCGCCAATTTGCGTAGTGCTACGTATCTGCAAGGCTGACGCACGGACAAACCCACCGGTTAAACCGATAGGTAACGGCGGGACGAGGGTGTCCCGCTAAAACGGTTTAACTACGCTCGGGGTGGCTGCCAGCTGGACGCGGCGAAAGTGCCGGGGTTCCAATTCTGGGTTGTGGTGGGCTGGGTGCTTCCTTTCGGCGGCAACGGCTGCGTTACCGTAAAGGCGAGTAGGGCGGGCGGTGCATCGAGCACGGCACCACAGCAGGCGCAGATACAGAAGGGGGTGCAGTGGTCTTCGTGGTCCGACTCCGGGTGGTCGTGGTCCGGGTGCTCGGCGTGCACGGAACCGGCGGCCCCGTTGGCGACCAACGAGAAATTATCCTGGCAGGGAACGAAGGCCAGGAGGAGGACGTACAGCGAAAAGATCAGGTGGATTAAGCGCACTCGACTGGTAACGCTTTGAGCACGCACGATTGTTTAATTCAGGGTTTTGATTTGAATGGAAGTTTATTGATGCTCGCTTCCGCCCGGAAGTGCTGGCTACCGTTCGCCCGGCTGGGGATGGAAGGGCCGGTGCCGCTAGCGTCGGCTAGGGGGCGACGCTGGCGTTCGCGGGGGTGTTTGGGCGGTCTTACTCGGATTAATTGGGTTGCAAAATATTTCTTAATGGGGTATTGTTTCGTCCGGTGCAGGCGGGGATACTATTCACACGCCGTTCGCCGCGCCTCGATTTGCGCCCCAACCGCAAACGCCAGTTGATGGCTATCTTCGCCGTATGCAAAAAACGACCGATCTGCTGATCATCGGGGGCGGAATCGTAGGCCTGGCCACCGCACTGGCCTGCCAACGCGCGGACGCCTCGCTCAAGATTACCGTACTGGAGAAAGAGCCCTCACTCGCCACCCACCAGACCGGCCACAATTCCGGGGTGCTGCATTCCGGGGTGTACTACACGCCGGGGTCGCTGAAAGCACGGATGTGCCGCAAAGGGCTGGCCCAAATGATCGAATTTGCCCGTGAGCACGATATTCCCCACGACATCTGTGGTAAGATCATCACGGCTACCGAAGAGGCCGAACTGCCACGCCTGCGCCAGATCATGGAGACCGGAAAGCAGAATGGACTAAGTCAGCTAAGCCTGCTCGATCGGGAAGACCTTAAAGAAGTCGAGCCACACTGCGGTGGGATTGCCGCCCTGCACGTCCCCGAGGCCGGCATTATTGATTATCGCCAGGTGGCCCTCAAAATGGCCGAAGAAATTGAACGCCTGCAACCGCGGTCACGGGTATTAACCGGTCAGGAAGTTCGCTCCATCACCACCGAAGCGGGTACCCACCACGTCCACACCGGCACCGATAAATTTCAGGCCGCTAAGCTGATCGTTTGCGGCGGCCTTTTTGCCGACCGGCTTGCCCGGGGGCAGGGGCTGAACGTCCCCGAGCGCATTGTGGGCTTTCGCGGGGATTACTACGAGCTCACGCCGCAAGCCCAGGCTAAAGTTCGGGGCCTCATCTACCCCGTCCCCGACCCCGCCTTCCCCTTCCTCGGCGTTCACTTCACAAAAATGATCGCGGGCGGTGTCGAGTGCGGGCCCAACGCGGTATTCACTTTTAAGCGAGAGGGCTACGGAAAAACGGACTTTAACCTCGCCGATACCCGCGACGCCCTCGGGTACGCCGGGACCTGGAAATTATTCGCCAACCACTGGCGCTTCGGTCTCAAGGAATATCACCGCGCTTTTAGTAAACGTCAGTTTCTACGCACCCTACAGCGATTGCTTCCGGATCTGACGGCAGCCGATATCCGCCCCGGTCGGTCTGGTGTCCGCGCCGTCCTGCTGTCCCCGGAAGGAGACACGCGCAGTGATTTCCGCATCCTGGAGGGTGAAAACAGCCTCCACGTCCTGAACGCGCCGAGCCCCGCCGCGACGGCTAGTTTGGCGATTGGGGAGGCTATTTGCTTGCGGGCGGGGTTTGGGTAACACTGGAGCTACTGTTTTTACCGTAGGTTTTTGCCGGACGGCGACCAATTGAATCATTCTACCGTGCCAAAAATTAATTTTGCGCGGTCGCGGGTGCCGGGTTTTTTTGCCAGACGGCCGGCTCGAAGCAAATACGTATCCTCCATGGTCTTTACGCGGGGCGATCTCTTCACCCATCTTACCGACGTACTCGTCAACCCCGTCAACACGGTGGGTAAAGCAGATAAAGGTCTTGCCCTGGAATTCAAAAATCGCTACCCAGGAAACTACGCAACGTACCGCGCGGCCTGCAAAGCGGGTAAACTAAAGCCCGGGCGCTTACTCATCACGGAAAACCGCGACGCGGCCGGCGAACGAATCATCGTCAACTTCGCTACCCAGGCCAACTGGCGCCTGAAATCACGCCTACCGTGGATCGCAACCGGGCTCGATGAACTACGAGAATACTTGCTGGCCAACCCCACACGCTCCGTCTCCCTCCCCGCCCTCGGCTGCACTCCGGGTGGATTACCGTGGGAGGACGTTAAAGCCATTATACAGGAAAAATTGAGTGGTTTGTCCAATAGTATTTTCATTTTCCAGCCTACGTCTGTATTACCCAATACCCTGGCACCCGTCCCGATAGCTATCGGGACGCCCCTGAAACACGGCAGCGCCATGTTGCTGCAATCCCTAATCAATTACGAGCGGAGCGGACTTCCCGTCACGCCCTTCGTCGCCCACAAACTGGTTTACTTTCTGAAGCGGATGGGCGGACCGTTCGGCGCTAACGTGACGTTCGTCAATTCTGCGCACGGCCCCGCCGCGCCGGCCGTCGCGACCGTCCTAAAGCGTCTGAATAACCATTATTTTACCGGATTAACCAGTGATGACTTTTCTCCGCTACAATTTATGAACGAGACGTATCCCTACGTCCGCCAGTTTACCGACCAACAACTGAGTAAACCCCAGCAACAGATGCTGGAGGATGTAATGAAATTAATCAAGGGCCACGAAAGTGTCTTCCGGCTTGAACTGCTGGCAACCGTTCACCTGATCCGGTATCACTACAAGCAAGACATATTTTCCCAGACGGTGGAGTTCGCTCGTGGTTGGTTGCAGCGGACTTCCGAAGAGATCAGTGCGGAGGATGTCGCCGGCGCTTTTGGTCGGCTGGATCGGTTTGCGGGGAAGTTGACCTTTTGACAAATCCGAAGGATTTTCACTAGAGCGAATTGAATACAATTCTTTTCTCAAGAGTGGATTGGTATAGTGACTATCGATTAGACCTAAAGACATAAGGGTTTTGCGACTAAACACGATATGCCGTAAAACATTAGCTAGAGTTTTTATACCTTGAGGCTCGGCCGTGCACTGTAGGTCAAATCTAGTTAGTATGACTCTTTTTTTCACCCTATTGGGTCTCTACATCCTTTACCGCATCTTTCTGAAAGGAAAAGAGGCCGGACCAGATAGTTATCAGCCCCCTTCCGCTGATGAAAGCACTAGAAGTTTTGAAAATATCGGGTTTGACAATACCATGGGCGGAGATGATGTTTCTTACGATATCGCTGAAAACTTTGCCAGCTCTAGGCAAAACCGCAGGGCGGATCAACCACGGTGGGTACCCTTCGGGTCAACTACCGAAGTGCACGGCCGCAACTTACCCGGCGGCGTCTACGTAGGGGTAATCGATGATCCTTACCGCTACAGTCTGACCCGCTATTATATTGACCCCGAAGAAAATGTGTCCTCAAGTAAATTCGGTGGTGATTTGTCTTATTGGCCTAGGTATAGCTACATGGAGCCCGGGCTAAGGGGAGCTTACCTGGATTGGTTGGGCAGCGGTGCAAGAAATACGGACGCGCAGACGGGGTTCGTGTTTTTGTACTTTTATGGCCTTGAGTACCGGCGATTTTACGATCAGCCTACGGAAGCGGATCGGCGGAAAATACGGGAAGAAGTTATTAGGTTACTTGTTGTCTTCGGTGATCGTCCATCCGTAAATCATTACCTCTCTGACTTTCTATTTGCCGACCAGTTTCAACGGGGTGACGGGATACCATTTTATGAATCAATCCCACGTTACGCGGAGCAATACGAAATCGATATACCTACCCGGTTAGCACTGTCTCAAGTGGCAAAGGACGGAGTTGCGCTACCTTCTACCTGGGCGCTGAAATTAGCCCTAACCCATGAAAGCGTTAGCTGGACGACCGTAATGCGTCGTTGCCTCCCGGAGTTGCAGGAACTATTTGCCGTGCGGTACGCTGAGGCACATGGGGACGGTATGACTTTAAAGGAGAACAAAAGCAAACTATCAATTACTTATAAAGCTGCGGCGGGTGAATTTTCAAAAGAACTTTTGCCTGGGAATAACCTGAGAAATACCGCTAGATTAGCCAATATGGCCAAAAGTCTCGGCGATATCGTACAAGACTGTGTTACGGAGCTCGACCGCTACAGTAGGTTTATAGGGAAATCACCAGAAGCAATAGGCACAAAAGCCGCTTACGCGCTACTCCCGCAAGAAATTGCTGCTGACCGAGTAAGAAAATTGGATGATCCCCTAATTCACTGGCTCAAAGAGCAAGTACCCGATGCGGGGAACGTAGTGATTCCGGCTTGTGAGTTGCTTGACCGCTACGATGATCGTCAATCAGCACGATTACAAAGCGGCTCCCTAAAAAAATCGGCGAACATTGGTTTATGCAGTCTGCTAGAAATGCTGGATATTGCTATTGTACCGGATATACGATTGGGGGAGAGAAAGCTATCCGTAGACAGTTCGGTTGTCCTGTATAAGGAAATGAAACCCCTGGATATAGCACCGAGTTCTGATTACGTTATTGCCGCAACTACCCTGAAGATACTAGCTACCGTAGCGGCTGGAGATGGCCTCATTCACGATGATGAGCTAGCGCAAATGAGCGAATACGTGGCTAAGTCTTCCGTGCCAACCGATCAGGAAAGACGGAGATTACATGCGTTGGTCAATTATTACACGGCGGCCCCGCCAACGCTTGGTTCAGCTACTAAGGAAATTAGCCATACCCTGGCTCAACGGCGAATAGTAGCTGATGCTGCTTTACGGGTGGCGATGGCCGACGGCTCCTTAGAAAAAGTAGAACTGAAAATGATGCGTAAACTCTATTCCGTACTCGGTCTGGCTGAGTCAGAAATTTTCAACGATATCAATAGTCTGAAACAGAGGCAGTCGAACAATACGAAATACCTGCCCCCGATAAGTGACGAGCCGGTGGTCGTAAGACAGGCACCACCCAACCGGGCGAAAGGAATTAGTGTACCGCCCTATACCCCCCAGGAAGAGACTACGAAAGAGATCATAGCCGAACCCGGTTTGTCACTCGATTTCTCTATAATCGCCGCTAAACGTGCTGAGACTGCTCGTGCCGCTAACCTCTTAGCGTCGATTTTTGAAGAAGAACTTGAAGAAGAAATGGAGGAAAGTGAGAATACAGCGGACAATAGAGACACTAATGCGGGTAAGTTGATAGCCGGATTAGACGTCAAGCACAGTAACCTGATCAAATTGATTTTTGAGCTCAAGTCCCCAAGCGGAGAAGTACCATTTGTCAAGTTATCTGAGGAGGGAGGTTTGATGCCCGGTGGTGCTATGGAAACCATTAACGAATGGGGATTCGAGAAGTTTGACGATTTTATCTTGAATGACGATGAGGACGTAGCACTGAACCCTGATATATTACCACAATTAAAATCATTACTACTTGAGTCAGCCTAGCATACCTAAACTACGGTCCCGGGACCGCCGCAGTCTTATTCAAGCACTACGTGCCGGCGTGGTGCCCCGAAGCGGTCTACAACATATTCAAGTCGGTCGGGCCAGTGAGTTGAGCGCCTTGGTCGATGACATAAATCACGTGGCTGACGGTGGCTCCACGATCCGGTTTATTATCGGTGAATACGGTTCAGGAAAAACGTTCTTTCTCAACCTGATTCGCTTGACGGCTCTAGAGCAAGGGCTTGTAACCGTGCAGGCGGATTTGACCCCGGATCGACGTCTGCAATCTACCGGGGGGCACGCACGTGCCCTGTACTCAGAGTTCATTAAAAATCTGGCTACTCGGACGAAACCTGACGGTGGTGCATTAACCTCCATTGTAGAGCGCTTTATTAGCCGTACGGTGCCTACGGGTGAGGACGGGTCGGCTGCCATTCGTGCTGCCCTGCAGCCCTTACAGGATTACGTCAGTGGCCACGATTTTGCCGCCGTCATCTCAACCTATTACGCCGCGTACACATCTGGCGATGAAGCTGTAAAGTCTGCTGCCATCCGGTGGTTGCGTGGAGAGTACCCCAACAAAACCGCTGCGAAAAGAGATTTGCCCGTTACTACGATCATTGATGATGATAACTGGTATGACTACCTTAAACTTCTTTCGCAATTCGTCCGACTGGCCGGCTATAACGGAATAATGGTACTCGCTGACGAGTTGGTCAATCTGTATAAACTCAATCACAAAGTTTCTCGAACGAGAAACTACGAACAAATATTAGCGATACTAAACGATAGCCTTCAGGGTCTAGCTAGCCATATCGGATTCATCTTTGGCGGTACGCCCGACTTTCTGCAGGATCCTTACCGCGGTCTCTACAGTTACGAAGCCTTGCAGACGCGCCTTGCTGAAAATAGCTTTGCCACAAACGGGCTCGTCGATCTTTCCGGACCCGTTATTCGTTTACAGAATCTCTCTCCGGAAGATGTATTTATCTTGCTAGGTAACATCCGACGAGTATTCTCCGAAAGTGATGAACTCATCGTGCCGGACGCCGCACTGAAATCCTTTATGTTCCACTGTCAAAAAACAATCGGTGATGCCTATTTCAGAACACCCCGTAGTACGGTCCGCGCCTTCTCCGATCTACTTGCCGTACTCAAACAAAACCCGGACGCGGTGTGGTCCGACCTGATCGAGAATGTCGGCATCGGAGTTGAGTCCAACCCGGACCTAGCCCCACTTGAGCAACCGGACGGTACCAATTCTCAAGGGAATGCCGATGATGAATTGACAGCTTTCACTTTATAAGCATTACTCAGTATGCAGAACCCCGGTGAGCGATCTCCTTACGACCAACTTAGTAACGGTGCAAAAAAGTGGATATATCAACAGGGCTGGTCTGAACTACGCTCCTTGCAGGCCGAGGCAATCCCGGCTATTCTTAGCGAACGTAACGAAACCTCCGCGACGCATCAGGACGTCATCATTACGGCCGCCACCGCAGGTGGGAAAACGGAAGCGGCATTTCTTCCTATTTTCTCCCACCTTGAGTTGTCCATAAATGATGCCGTTGGTAAGGGGTCTTTTCAAGTACTTTGTATAAGCCCATTGAAGGCGCTCATTAACGACCAGTACGTCAGACTTAAAAGTATGGGGGAGAGTTGTAAGGTGGCCGTTCACCGGAGGCACGGAGACGTGAGCGCCACCGAAAAGTCAAAGGCGTTCAAAAAACCGGGCGGGGTTTTTTTAACGACGCCCGAATCTTTAGAAGCGCTGTTTGTGCGGCGGAGCCAAGATGTGACTACCTGGTTTGCTAATTTGGATTATATCGTAGTTGATGAATTGCATGTATTCATCGGCTCCGAGAGAGGAAGGCAATTACAAAGTTTACTACACCGGGTTGAGCTAGCCACCCGGCGGCGGCCCTGCAGAATAGCTCTTTCTGCTACGCTGGGGGATATGTTGGAAGCCGGCCGGTTCTTGCGGCCCGGTCGACAACGAGACGCCCGTGTCATCAACGATGCCGCTGAGTCGAGTCGACTCCTTATTCAAGTAAAGGGATACGAAATTAAACCGCCAGAAACCACCACGGGCACAACGGATTCGGCGGACGACGTCAACCCCGAAGACGAGAATACTACTGCCCTGGACGTTATTGCTGACGATCTGTTTCGGCACTTGAATGGTCGGACAAACCTTGCTTTCGCCAATAGCCGCTCACGAGTTGAAGCACTTGCTAGTAAACTTCGGGAACGCTGCGAGGAAAAAGGTATCCCGCCCCAGTTTTTCCCGCACCATGGTAATCTATCCAAAAATCTTCGGGAAACGCTTGAGGCGAGATTGAAGTCGGATCAGATCACCACGGCCGTTTGTACCTCTACCCTTGAGTTAGGCATTGATATAGGTGCCGTCCACACCGTCGCTCAAATCACACCACCTCATGGCGTTGCTAGTTTAAGACAGCGGTTAGGCCGATCTGGTCGTCGAGATGAAGAAGATGCTATACTGCGGATGTACGTGCCGGAGTCGGACCTTAATCCAAAGTCGCCATTATCTCACCGCCTACGTCTGGATTTAGTTCAATCCATTGCTATTGTGGAACTACTCCTCCGTAATTGGTACGAGCCCGAGCGGGCGGGGGCACTCCACTTATCTACCCTGGTACAGCAAATAATCAGCGTCATCGTCCAACATGGTGGTGCACACGCTAAGGACCTTTATAGTGCATTATGCAGTCAGGGGCCGTTCGAGGCTGTTTCTCCGGTTATATTTTCCAGGGTCCTGAAATCCTTAGGGACAAAGTCTGTTATCCAACAATCTTCGGATGGTTTATTGTTGCTGGGGCGGGAGGGTGAAAAAATTAGTAGCCATTACACTTTCTACGCTGCCTTTGAAACGGACCGTGAGTTTACTATCCTGCATCGGGGTAAGAAGTTAGGCTCCATACCCATCAATAAAGTTCTCACAACTAAGGATACCATTGTTTTTGCCGGAAAAAATTGGCGAGTAACAGGTGTGGATGCCGATCGGGCGGCCATCTTGGTAGAGCCCAGCAGGGGCGGGCACCCTATCACGTTTGGTGGTGGCATCGGCCAATTACATACGGGCGTAGTGAAACAGATGCAACTGGTGCTCAGCTCGAAAACAGCATATAGTTATTTGGATTCTAAAGCTACAGATTTGTTAAAGCAAGGACGTACAGCCTATGAGGAAATTGGCTTTGCGGAAAGCTGGATACACGAAATGGAAGGCGGAATTGTATTGTCACCCTGGTTGGGCGACGCTGCTACGGAAACACTATGTCTACTGATCAGGCAGTTTGGTCTTGATGCTACTTTAGAAGGTCGTTTTGTTCTAATTAGTGGTTCATCTAACAATGGTCCGGGGAGGTTTTTAGGCTGCTCGGGCCGTACGTAGTCCGAAGTTAACCACCTCCGGCCACACTTTTTTAATTAACTGCGGGTGTAGG
>NZ_JAATJH010000010.1 GCF_011927835.1 Neolewinella antarctica | reverse complement strand
CGTATCGGTGCCATATTAGATAGTTATGGAGACGGACTATTTAATATTGAGTTTAGTCTAGATCAAATGTTAAGATAATATTGTCCGGGTACTTATATAGTTGTAATGTGCCACCAAGACATCAGACATTAGACCGATTACGACATTACTTTCAATTTAGTTTGATGTCGGCGGCGAACCACCGGCATCAGTCTTTCTATGTTTCCAACTAATTTAATTGAAAAGGCGCCTTACACATCTAAGAGTATTAGCATATTAAAGTCACACAGCAAGGTTCTACTTCCATCGCCCTCCTAACAAATAATCTCTCCGCCTGGCCAGCAAGCTGTCCGACTTCTACCTAATCGTAAATCCATACGTAAAGGGCGCCCGCTCCCACGTCAACAAGTGCTCGTCGTAAGGCGCCGCACTTTCCGTCCAACTATTATCACCACCCACCCCGATTTGTCCGTAATCAAGGTTCAGGGTTAGGTACTTAGCCAGCGTCAGTTCATTCGTGTGTTGCGCGGCTTCGAGGGTGGCCTGCGTGTAGGGCCAGACGCTGAAGTTGAAAGTATCGTAGCGGCCTTCGATCTTCAGCGTATCACCCGTCGCGCTGATTAAGCTTAGCCTTTCCACGCCCATCCGGTTACCGGTTTCAGCCGGTTTGATGTAGGGTTCGTTCATCTCCGCAACGTCGAGCGTGTACCGACCGACGCGCGCGGCCCGGAACTTATCGGCGTACGACTCAAAAGGACCCCGGCCGTAATAACTCACGGTCCGGTAATCAGCCGCGACGGTCGTTTGGTGTCCGTACCGGAACACCCCGGGCACTTCGTCGGCCGCGCCGGGCTTTTGGATCTCATTGAGAAAGTGAATGCCACCGCTCGCGCCGGCCGAGATGACGACGGTCTCGGTAATTTTGCCCGCCAGGTAGGTGCGGTGGAGGTGGAGTTTGTTGTTCACGTATTCGTAGCTGGCTAGGGTGGGGCTGGCGTCTTTCCAGGGCGCGTACCGTGCCGCCAATCCCGCTGGCTTATCGTTGTCCGTAGGTGCCCGCCAGAAGTTGGGTTTGAGTGGGGACTCCAGTAGATCCTCCTCATCCCTCATGATCTTTTCCACGATTCCGGTAGCAGGATTTACGTACACCGCAAACGCGCCGCTAATGAACACCAGGCTCGTTGGAGATTCCTGAAAACTAGTTTCGGCCTTCCACGCGGTATTATCGTACGTGTCGTTGAAAATGGTTAAAGTCTGAAATTGATCGAAAGCGACTTCGTGTCCGGCGGGCTTACCGAATGCGGGCGTTCGCTGCAGGAACGCAACCTCGAAGTAGCTGATGCTCCCGACCTTTTCCCCGGGAAGAACATCGTCCTCCATCAGCATTTCTACGATGTTGATCGCAGCGGTCGCGCCTGGCGCAAGGCTGGGGGCGGTGGCGCGGTACAGCTCTTCCGTCCCCGCGTCGGTCACGTGCCGGATGACGAGGTCGAGCGCGTCCAGATTGGTGTGGCTAAACCAGTTGCGCACGCTCACGGAGTCAACCGTTCCGGTCAGTTGCACCGGTTGGTAGGCGTGTTTGACTTCGTACAGCGACGGTTGCGGCGTCCGGTCCGAATATACCAGTCCGTTCGCGAGAAAGTTATTGTCGTTCAGGTCTTCGCCGAAGTCCCCGCCGTACTTATAGTATTTGGTTCCGGTCGAATCCGTCGCTTCCAAGCCCTGGTCGATCCAGTCCCAGATGAAACCCCCGACGAACCGGGGGTAGTCGCGGAACATGTCGACGAAGGTATCCATGTGCCCCGAAGAATTACCCATCGCGTGGGCGTACTCGGCGTACATCACCGGGCGGTCGTCGGCGGGGTCGGTCGCGATGGCACGCATGGTTTCTTTGTGTGCGTACATGCGGCTGCGGACGTCGACGTACGCGGTTTCGGCGTTCAGTTTGCCGTTCGGGGGGATGTCGTAATCGCCGTCCGACGCGCCTTCGTTGTGGAGAAAGCGGCTGCCGTCGCGGTTTTTAATCCAGGCGGCCATGGCGGCGTGGTTCGGCCCCGTCCCGGCTTCGTTACCGAGCGACCAGCTGATGATGCTGGCGTGGTTCTTGTCGCGCTCCACCATCCGGATGGCACGGTCCAGCATCGCGTTCGCGAACATCGGCATCCCGCTGATCATGCTGCCGACCTTGTGGGTTTCGACGTTGGTCTCGTCCATCACGTACACGCCGACGGAATCAGCTAGTTCGTAGAGGTAGGGATCGTTGGGGTAGTGGCTCGTCCGAATGGCGTTGATGTTGAAGGCCTTCATGAGTCGCAGGTCTTCCCGGATCTCGGCGCGGGTGACCGCCTTACCGTTGGTGGCGCTGTGGTCGTGACGGTTGACGCCGTAGAGGATGACTTCTTTGCCGTTCACTTGCAGGCCCTCGCCGCCCCAGGTGACGTTGCGGAAACCGACGTGCAAACTTACGTGGTCGACCGCGGTCCCCGTGGCGTCCAGTACGCTGACGACCAGGCGGTAAAGGTGGGGCGTCTCGCCGGTCCACTGCCGGACGTCCGGTACTTCCATCTCCAGGTTGTAGAACTGGTGCACGCCGTACGGATTGTGGTACGCCCCGCGCTCGAAGTACTCCGTCACGGGGTTCAGCGACTTGCCGACGGTTTGCCCAATCTGCTCGTTACCGGCCCCGTACAACCGCATCTCCACGCGCCAGTCACGGATAGCCGCCGGGTCACGGTATTCGACACGGGGCTCGATACGGAGGTGGCCGGTCGTGCCGTCGGCCATGATCGTGGGCTTGGCGAATAGGTCGGACAGGTAATTCTGCGGCGTACTCTGCACATACACTTGTCGGTGCAGTCCGCTCATCCGCCAGTGGTCCTGGTCCTCCAGGTAGGAGCCCGCGGAGTAGCGGTACACTTCGGCGTAGACTTCGTTCTCGCCATCAGTAGCTAAGTCGGTAATATCGAACTCGGCGGGCGTACGGCTGCCCTGGTTGAAGCCCACGTAGGTTCCGTTCACCCACACGTGAAACGCCGAGCTCACCGCGCCGAAGTGCAGCACCTGCCGGTCGCCCGCCCGGTAATCGTCGATCGTAAAGGTCCGGTAGTACTGGCCCAGCGGGTTGCTATCGTGTTCGGTCGGCCCCGCGCTGCTTGGTACGTAAGGGAGCGCGACGGGCCGCCACGGGTATTCCCAGTTTAAGTAAATCGGCATCCCGAACCCCTGCATTTCCCAGTTGCCCGGGACCCGGATGTCCGACCAAGCCCGCGCATCCACCGACCTCTGCACCCGCGGCCGCGCATTATCCCCGTGGGCCTTGAATTGGAACTTCCAGGTGCCGTTCAGGTCCGTCCGCCCCGCCAGTTCGCCGTTATTTGCCGCGTCGTCGAGCCCGTCATAATGGTAAAGCGTCGCGTGGGCCGGCAGCCGGTTCACACCGAACGTCCCCGGGTTCTGCACGTAATGTTGCTGGGCGCGGACGCTGGTGAAGGGGAGATTCAGTAAGAGCAAAAGTAACGTGGCGAGCGGAAGACGCATGGGTAGAAATTTATTGTCGAAAATATACCGGGGCACAATTGGTTAGTTCCGCCAAGTTAGTGGCTTGGCCCGGCTTACCGGTCAGGTTGTGAGGTGCAGTGGCTTCCCCACCGCGAAATCAATCAATTTCTATTCTCTTACCGCCGGCCCGGCCGCCGATTGATGTCGTCGGCTACGTACACCCGCGCGCCGGCGCTCCGGTTGCGGAAGCAGCTACGAAGTAGCAGGGGCTGGGGGAAAAGGATTTAGTGCGTCGGGGATGTGCTGTCAACCAAAATATTTCAAAAAGGGGGGTAGTCAGCTGCGGTGGTAATTTATCCCGAACGATTAATTTATGCGTCGGTAGCCCAATCCTCGCAACCGATTGCCAACCATTTCGGAACGTCGCTCGGTAGCTCCGGGCATCACTACTGAGAAAAAGATTGCAACCGATTGTATTTTACCCCTTTTGCGGGTAAAATGTGGATGTTTGGTAGTAATTTGTCCCACGGAAGCCGTGACCACCTCCCTGGATTACACTTGAGAAAACGCCCCGGGTCAGACACTGACGGCAGGGTAGCTGCGCCAGTGCACGAGGAGGTTAGTTTTTGCCGTATTTACCCCCCGGTCATCTGGTTCGTAGTTTTTCACATTAGGTCACGCAATTTCTCCCGTACCACATGGAATTATTAGATAAAATTACGATCGACCGGCACGCGCCACAACCCAAGTACCGGCAGCTCGTCGACAGTATTTCCGAAAATATTTCGGTGGGGAATTTTCAGCTCAACGCAAAACTACCTTCCATTAACAAGCTCTCGGAGCAGTTTATGCTCTCCCGCGATACCGTGGAGAAGGCTTATAAAGTTCTCAAGGACAAACGCATTATCATATCCGTCAAGGGTAAAGGGTTTTACATTAGTAGTACGCCGTTGGACAGTCAACTCAAGGTGCTTTTCTTACTCAATAAATTGAGTGCGTACAAAATGCGGATGTACCATTCTTTCCTGGCTGCGGTCGGTCCGGAGTTTCACGTCGATTTACAAGTTTATCACTGCGATGAAGGCTTATTTCTGGACATACTCAAGAAGAATCAAAAGACGTACGATCATTACGTAATCATGCCGCACTTCGCGAATGCCCGCCAGCGGCACACCAGTGCTACCGAACCGGTGCTGAACGCCATGCGGCGTATCCCCGACAACAAACTCATCATCCTGGATAATTACCTGGAGGCACTAGCGGAGAACCACGCGGGGGTGTACCAAGATTTTGAGAACGATCTTTACGAAGCCCTGAAAATGAGTCGGGAGAAAATCGCTCGCTACCAGAAGTTCGTCATCACCTTTCCCTCGCGTTCCGTCTACCCCTACCCGAAGCGAATCGTACGTGGGTTCAACCGCTTCTGCGTCGAAGCCAAAATTCAGTTTCAGGTTATTGAGGAAATAGAAGAGCATATGACGCTCGAACCCGGTACGCTTTACCTCACCATCCCGGAAACGGACCTCGTTAACCTCGTCAAGGCCGCCCGGGACCAGGGGTTCACCCTGGGGGAAGACATCGGGGTTATTTCGTACAACGAAACGCCGCTCAAGGATTTGTTGGGCATAACGACCGTCTCCACCGACTTTGACGAGATGGGGCGGCTTGCCGCCGATCTCCTCAGGCAGCGCGGAAAAGAGAAGACCAAGAACCGTTTCGTGTTTACCGATCGGAATTCTCACTAATACCTGACCCTGCGCAACCTGATTTCACTACATTGCGCGAAGTACTACCAAGCTAACTACGGCGTACGAATTACCGAGAGGCAAACCACAAAGGCGCGGGTAATACACGTCTCGACGTAGTTGCAAAGCGTTTCTCTGTGTTTTTTAGCTAAAAATCCGCGTTACGTTATTTAATACTGATTTCATTGGGGCCTGGTCTTCGGGTTCCTACTCACTGAAGGCGGGGTCGCTCAGCTTTCACCTAAGTAAGAGCATGTTGGGACTTCAGCTTCCGGCCTTGTTTTGGCCACTTTTGCGGTGGTTAGTCAGTAGTCTAGGACCCTTTACCCAGACTACTGAAGAGCAAAATCCTCATTCCCCGATAGCTATCGGGGCGGCTAAACTCCGGTTTACCTTCGGTGCTACTTCGTGGTTGCTGCCTTAACCATCACAAAACTGCCTTAAAACCGGCCAGGAACCCAAGGTCCCAACATGCTCTTAGGTATATTTATAAAATATTATTGTATCGTTTATGAGATTACTTCCGCTCGCTCCCCTGTTCCTCCTTTGCACCTGCGACCGCGCCGCCGATACCCCACCACCCGCCGCGGAAATGCCCAACGTAGTTTTCATCCTCGCCGACGACTTCGGAATAACCGACGCGCAGGGCTACGCGGAGAAATTCACGGGCTCCACCAACGCCGAAACCTTTTACGAAACCCCCAACCTGAACCGCCTCATGGCCGGTGGCGTCTCCTTCAGCCAGGCCTACGCGACCCAGCTCTGTTCGCCCACGCGCGCCGGCATCCTGAGCGGTAAATACGCGCCCCGCGTCGGCTTCATGACCGCCATGCCCCCGCGCGAAACCTACTACAACCAGGCGCTCCCCGTGCCGGCAGGCTACTACGCCCACGACGTGCTCGACCACCACGACGACATCAAAATCGAGCAAGCCTGGACCAACGCGACGTCCAACTCGGCGCTACCAACCGGCGCGCCCGACGACGACGGACGAGACATGCTGAGCATCGCGGAAGCCATGCCGGGCCACCATTCCGCCTTCATCGGCAAGTGGCACCTGGGCGGCTTCGGCGCGGCCGGCCACCAGCCCGCGGATCAGGGTTTCGCAACCCTCGCCTGGTTCGACGCGGGCGGCTCTACCTACTTCAACTGGCGCGCGCCCTGGAATAACAACGCGAAGAACCAATTCCCCGACATTCCGCAAGCGCAGATGGAAATGGGTAACGCCGGCCCGGAAACCGGCGAAGACTACCTGACCGACGACCTCACCGCGCAGGCCCTCAACTTCCTGGACGAACGAGCCGCGGCGGACGACGGGAAGCCTTTCTTCCTATACTTTTCCCACTTCGCGGTCCATTCCCCCTACCAGGGAAAACCGGACGAAGTTGCCTACTTCGAGGACCGACCCACCCGTGGCGCGAATGGCCACAAGGACCCGATTTATGCGTCCATGGTCAAGAGTATGGACCGCTCCGTCGGGGCCGTGCTCAATAAACTGGATAGCTTGGGAATAGCGGAAAATACCCTCGTAATCTTCATGTCGGACAACGGCGGCATCGACAGCAAGATCACCCCCCGGGGCGACGGCACGGACAACGCACCTTTTCTCGGCGGCAAGGCCTGCCTGACGGAAGGCGGCATCCGCGTACCGCTAATCGCCTACTGGAAAGGGAAAACCGACGGCGGCACCTGGGTCAACGAGCCCGTCGATTACACGGATATTTACCCCACCATCCTGGCCGCGGCGGGCTACGACGCCGGCGCGGTCATCACCGCCGAGGACCTGGACGGGCAGAGCATCCTCCCACTGATCGACGCCGGCTACGCGGGGAGCTACGCTAAGCAAACCCGGTACTGGCACTATCCCTTCAACGTCATCTACAACAGCCCCTACGACGGGCAGGCCCTGACGCCCCATTCCGCCATCCGCAGAGATGAACACAAACTGATCTTCGACTGGCACGGGCGCCTCCACCTCTACGACATCGAAAAAGATCCTTACGAGCAAAACGATTTAGCGGAAGCGCAGCCCGAACTCCGCGAGGAATTATTCGCGGAACTCATCGAGTGGCTGGAGGAGAACGTGGATGAGCGGTACTGGCCGGTGATTAATGCGGAATACGAAGCGGGTAAGGAGGTTCGGGACGCGGGGTTTGTTAATTTGATTAAATAAATATCGTGGTTGGTTGCTAGGTTTTATTCGCAATGGCCAGCCGGGAGGATGGTTATGAGTATAGAGTATAGACCAAAGACCAGAGACTCTAGACCACCTACCTACCTACCTACCTACCTACCTTCTTCCGCAAAAAGCTCAAAAGGCGACTGCGTATAATTATACATCCAAGTCTCCTCCGGTCGAATGCGCAAGAACTCCTCCACCCCCCAAAACTGATCGTTGTACTTCCGCATCCAGGCGAATGTTTTTTGCCGCAGTTCCTCGCGGACGTCGTGGTGCGCCGGGTCGTGAAACAAGTTATTTAATTGATTAGGATCTGCGTTACGATCGAACAGCACGTTGGTGATTTCGAGTGAATCTACGCCCCGGCCCATGGAAAAAGTATATTCCGGGGTAATGACGCCGCGCCAGTTCTGGTTTTTGGCGACGCCGCGCTTGTAGACCCAGATGGGTAGCTCATCCACGGCATCCTCGTTGCCGGTCAGGATTTCGTTAGCGAGGTTCTTGCCGTCATATTCCTGGGGGGTATCTACGTCCAGCAAGCCCAGTAAAGTCGGCATGATGTCGAGGGCGCCAAACAGCAGATCGGTCGACTGCCCGGCCTCGATCTTCGCGGGGTAGCGCACCAGGAAGGGGATACGGGTGGAATAGTCGTGGGGGTACTGTTTCGGGAGGATGGCGTGGTGGCTTTCGAGCATATCGCCGTGGTCGGCGCTGAAGAGCGCGAGCGTATTTTCTTCCATTCCCTTTTCCCTGAGTTTGTCCATTAGTTGTCCGAAGGCTTTATCCACGCCGGTGGTGGCGGCCATGTAGCCGTGGTACATGTGCAGGCGGTCCGGCGTACGCTCGATACCGGGGCGCAGTTGGATGGAGTCCCGGTCGTAAACCGCCATCATTTCTTCGTCCGTGTCGTAGCGGTAGTGCATCTTTCCGTCCACGCCTTTGAACTTACCCCAGTCGTGGGGCGGGTGCCAGGAGACGACCAGGGCGAAGGGTTTGTCCGTGTCAACGGTGTCAAGGTAGGCTAAGGCCTGGTCCGTTTGTCCGTACACTTCCCACTTATCGAAGAATTCTTTTTCATCCTTTTCATTCCAGAAAAAGGCTTTGCCGGCGCGGAAGTCGACGTGGCAATTATTGGTCAATACTTTATCGAAACCGTAGCGCAGATCACCTTCGGGGATGGGTCGGTCGCGTTCCCCACCGAGGAGGTGCCATTTACCGATGTAGGCGGTCTGATAGCCTTTATCCTTCAATACTTGCGCCAGCAGTTTCGTCTTATTCGGGAGTAGGGGAGCGTCATTTATGAACGCCCCATTCTTCAGTGGCTGCATCCCACTCATGATCATCCCCCGATAGGGCGTGCAGACGGGTTGGTTGGTGAAGGCGCGGTCGAAGCGGATGCCTTCGGCCGCGAACCGATCGAGGTTGGGCGTTTTTATTTGTGTATTTCCGTAGGTACCGAGCATGTCGTAGCTGTGCTGGTCGGAGAGGACGATTAGTAGGTTGGGTAGTTTTTCTTCATCATTAGCATTATTTTCATCTTTTGGGGCGCTGTCGCAGGTGCAAACAAAAAGGGGAAGGAGCAGGGCAAACAGGTAGCGATGGGCCATGTGCGTCGGGGTATAAAAATGGAGAGCCGCGGTGTTGATGCCCCGGCTCCCCTGTAAAACAAGTAGTAGTAAATTATGAGCTGTCACCGGCTGGTCTGAGCCGGAAGCAGTTTTTAGTACCCGGGGTTTTGCGTTAGGTTCTCATTATTTTCAAGTACGCCCCGGGGAAGCGGGTAGAGTTCTAGCTTAGGTTCGTAGGCAACATTTCTCAGAATTGCATCCGGATTAACGGCCATGGAAGCTTCTAAATCACCCCAGCGTTGTAGATCGAAGTATTCGTGGAATTCTCCGGCCAATTCCTTTTTTCGTTCCAATTTGATGAGTTCACGAAGTGAGTTCTGGTCCGCTTCATTCTCGTCATCCAGCCCAGCCCGTTGCAGGACCTCATTGAGGTAATCCCGGGAGGTGCCACCTTCTCCCATCTCATTATGAGCTTCCGCCAGCATGAGTAAAACATCGGCGTAACGCAAATAAATTAAATCGTTACCGTGGCCGAACGGATTTAGTTGATTAGAAGGATCTTTCAACTTACCGATTGGGATGCCGTTAGGCTTGCGTGGCCCACCAAATTGTAGACCTGCCGTTGGCTCGCCGCCGGGGTTGTAGCGAATCGTGTCACCTGTGTTAATGTGAGTATATTCGTAGAGAAAAGTCACGTCGCGCCGAAGATCCATTGAATCGAAACTATTATAAAGCAGCTCGGTAAAAGCCAGCTGATACTGACCTATGGGGAATGAAAACGGGGTGTTTGGCGCTCCCTGAAAGAACGTCATGACCGTCCCGCTACCTTCTACGTTCGACAAATTAGGACGTGCGAAAATAATCTCATTGTTACCCTCGGTAGCAATATCAAACACGTCACTATACTTCTCCTGAAGGCTGTGTACTCCGATTACTTTTTCAAGAGTCGAGATGGCCTTGCTGTACTGTTCGGTTTGCTGGAGTGGAAGACCCGCCATCTGTAAGTATACCTTACCAAGTAAGGTGTTTGCCACCGCTACACTAGCGCGGCCAAACTGGTTAGCGGGTCGAGTGAGCGGAAGATTAGCCGCGGCAAAATCTAAATCCGCAATAATTACGGCGTAGACTTCCGTAAGCGGTGCGCGTGGCTTACGGATCGCCTCGTCGCTAAAATCTTCGGTTGGTTCAAGCTGTAATGGAACGTCTCCGAACATCCGCGCCAAATGAAAATAAAAGAAAGCACGTAAGAAACGAGCTTCCGCTATTTTTGCATTTTCTAGTCCATCCTCCAAGCCCACGCTAGGTGTAATCTTAATTACGTTGTTGGCTCGGTTGATGCCGCGATAAAAATGACTCCAAAACTGCCCATGGGGTGAAGTTTCGTTAAAATCGACCGAGGACATTTGTCCTTGTCCTCCACCTTTCAATCTCACGGTGATCATTTCTGAAGGGCCGGACGTAGACAACGTGTACCACAAATCGGAGACCCCGGGAAAAAATAGGGTTTCGTAGACACCCAGCAGCGCCTTGTCTACGTCATCTTCGTTCTGGTAAATATTATCAACACCGATGAAGGAAAAAGGCTTTTCTTCCAGGCTCTCGCAGGCCGATAGGCCGATAAAAAGCGATAGCAACAGGCAAGTTTTATAGAAATATTTCATCATCATTATTATTTTGAGGGTAGTGACCAACTTCGGACGTTTGGACTACCGGCCGGTCAATTACCTTTTTTGCGAGTGGTAAAGGTTATACTTTAAAAGCCGGCGGTCAGCCCGAGCGTAACCGCCCGTTGACGGGGGTAGACGCCTAAATCGACCCCAGGAGCGAGCGCACTGCCTACGGAACTAACCTCAGGATCAAAGCCCGTATAGTTAGTGAGGGTTATTAGGTTGGTACCGGTTACATAAAATTGGACCGATTTAATCGTCTCGGTATTAACGGGTAGGCGATACCGTAGCGATACATTCTTAAGTCGAACGTAAGTACCGTCCTCAATCATGAAATCGGCCACTGGTGCGGAAATACTATTGATCGAAGGATAGCGGGGATCGTTTGTGGGGTTTTCTGGCGTCCAGCGATTTTCGTACCAATCTACAGTCTGATTTTTATAGGACTGATTACTTAAAAATCCGGAGTTTAGTACCGGGTGGATCGCGTTGAGAATGTCGTTGCCAAATGAACCTTGAATGAATACATTTAGACTAAAGTTGCCGAGGGTGAAGTCGTTATTCCAACCCAGGAGAAAGTCAGGATTAGATTTACCGATTACTTGGCGGTCGAGCCCGTTGATACGGCCATCGGATGGGTTCGTTACATTTCCGTCAGCATCAACTACGTCCGGGCCGCTGAGGTCACGAAATTTCCAGTGCCCTAGTACCCGGTCGTTATTAAATGCCGGGAGTGGCACGCCGCTCTCCGTAGCTGCGTCCAAATCGCTTTGCTGAATAAGTCCGTCAGTTACGTAACCGTAAAAAAGACCAAATTCTTCTCCCTCCCGATAAATGTGCGCATTGCCACCGAAATTACTCGCAATGCCAGGGCCAAATAGTTCACCGTTTCCACCAAGTTCTACTACGGTTGTTTTAAATGTGGTATAGTTCAAACCCGTATTCCAAGTAAACCCAGGTCTGTCCATAATGAAGGCATTGATGCTCAATTCAACACCTTTGTTTTCTATACTACCGAGGTTGTCGATCGTTCCACCAAAACCGGACTGTTGCGATAAGGGAACATTAGCTAGCAAGTCCACGGTCGTTTTGATGAAGTAATCAGCGATGATCTCTAGTCTATTGTTCCACAACCCAAAATCAACTCCAGCATTGAACTGCCTGGTCGTTTCCCAGCTAAGGTTAGGATTCTCTACACTTGTCGGAATGAAAGCTAGCGCAGGTACGTTACCGATGGGGTACTGACCGGTACCGTAACGAGCCCGAGACTGGTAAGAACCAATGGACTGAGAACCCGTCGCACCGTAACTAACCCGCAACTTGAGATTGGAGATGGCATCATCGTCCTGCAAGAAATCTTCTTCAGTAACCCGCCACCCAATGGCTGCCGAAGGAAAGTAAGCCACCTTGTTGTTAGCCGCGAAGCGGGAAGAACCGTCCGCCCGACCGGTAAAGGTGAGTAGATACTTGTTTTGGTAAGCGTAGTTCGCCCGGAAGAAACCGGATTGTAAGACCGCTAAAGACCGACCTCCGCCAGGGCCGAAGAATGAAGTGCCAATGTTAGGTTGTTCGAGACCCAAGATTTCAAGTTCGAAATCACCCACTCGGCTGTTATAACTATAATTATTAAATTCGCTGTACTCAACGCCACCGGTGAAGTTGAGGGAATGATCCCCATTAATCACTTTCTTATAATTGAGGTAAGCACTTGAGATCAAATCATAACTCCGTCCGGTATTAGATGTGGCCAAGCCACGGGCGTTAATACCCGCACCAACAGTCGACGGTGTAAACACCTCCGTAAGGTCAATCCGAGCGTTGGTTCCACCATTAAAAGTAAAGGTGAGGTCGTCAGTAATTTTGGCGTCCATCTGGAAGTTAGCGAGTATGGATGTGCGAAAATTACGGTTGTTTTTTTCGGTTACTTCTAAGTAGGGGTTATAAAACTCCAATTTTTCCGCTGTTTCCCCGAAAAAATCACGGCTGGGAACCAGGGGTTCGGAAAGCAGGGCGTTAGTAATCGGACCGAGTGCGTTTGGAAAGCCTCCGACGCCAAAGCCAGCATTCCTGCCTTCTCGTTGTGTTAGGTTCATACCGACCTTGAAAGTAACTCGGTCATTGAGGGCGTCGATGTCGACATTCGCCCGAGCATTATAGCGCCGGAAATTGGAATTAATCACGATACCCTGGTCAAGTAGGTAGTCACCGGAAACGAAGAATCTAGCGTTATCGCCACCCCCGGTAATGTTAAGACCAATGTTCGTCCGTTGCCCGCTACCAATGATCTCATCCTGCCAGTTGATGCCCTGGCCGGCAAATTGAGCCGGGTCATCAAAAGGGGCTGCTTCACCCTGGTCGACGGCCGCTTCATTCCGAAACTCTGCGTACTGCTGACCGTTGAGCACGTCGATCTGCGTCAGTACGGATGAAGTAGTAGTGTTCGCATCAATCGAGATCTTTGTTTTACCGGAAGTACCCCGTTTCGTCGTCACTAAAATAACACCGTTTGCGCCCCGCGAGCCATAAATTGCCGTTGCGGAGGCGTCCTTAAGCACCTCGATGTTTGAAATGTCTTGTGGATTAAAATTTGGCGTGCCCGCAATGGGAATCCCGTCCACAACGTAGAGCGGGCCATTTCCAGCTAGAATGGAGTTGCTACCCCTAATCCGAATGGTAGAACCGCTTCCCGGTGCACCATTGCTGGAAGTGACCTGAACGCCCGCGGCCCGGCCCTGAAGCAGCTGGTCGACGGTATTGAATACGGCTGTTTCCAGCTCCGCACTGCCTACTGAAGTAACTGAGCCCGTGATGTCGGACCGCTTTTGCGAACCATAACCTACGACGACAATTTGCTCCAATGTTTCACTATCCTCTTGAAGAACAAAATTAATTGAAGATTGATTATTGACTTTCCGGCGGGCAGTCCGGTAGCCCGTATAGGTCACGGATACTTCGGCTTCCGGGCCGGAGACAGTTAGTGAATAAGCACCGTCCAGATCAGCCACCGTACCCGTTGTGGTGCCGGTCTCAGCGACGGTTGCCCCGATCAGTGGAGTCCCGTTGGGGCCGGTGACCGTGCCCGCTATCGTGACGGATTGTGCCATCAGCCCACCCGCAGTGAGCAGGGTTAATAAAATGAAATATAGTCGTGAGTTGGGTTGTTTCATGATCATAATTTTGCGTGTGACTTAGTGGACCGACCTAGGGCATTTCCTACCCTGCGGCGCTCCAATATTACAGCGCCCCACAAGCCTTAAGCATCCTGTACCTACCCGGAAAGCCGAATTTTCGTTGGCTTAGTTTGTACACTAAGTACCATATTTTGTCCTGACTGACCTGCCAGAATTTATTTTTGTAGCGTATCAAGGTGTTGTGCCATTATTCATACATTAATGGGCGGGATGGTACAGGATGGGATTCGACCCTAAGGAAGAGAAATTGGGCGCTGTCGCGGGTGCAAACATCCTTAGATACACAAACTATGAATATCCGTTACCGACTAATTACGCTATCCGTTTTGATGCTGCTGATGGCCTGCACGCGCCAGCCCACGAGCGGGCTGGGCAACACGGAACCAAGCCAATCACTGGCCGGCTCCTTCCAAAACCCACCCGACGAAACCAAGCCCTGGCTCTATTGGTACTGGATCAATAACCACATCTCCGAAGAAGGCATCACCCGCGATCTGGAAGCCATGGCGGACGTAGGCATCGGCGCGGCACTGATCGGCAACATCTATCTCGACCGGGTAAAGGAGGACGGGCCGGTCCCCATGCTCAGCCCGGAATGGAAACGACTCACCCAGCACGCCATCCGCGAAGGAGGCCGGCTTGGCGTAGACATAGGTATGTTCAACAGCCCGGGCTGGAGCCAGTCGGGCGGCCCCTGGAACACCACCGATAATTCAATGCGCTTTCTCGCCTCGCGGGAAACTCAAGTTACCGGTCCGCTTACCTTCAACGAGATCCTTCCCGCCCCGGTAGGAGACTTCGCCGACGTGGCCGTTCTGGCCTTCCCGAGTACGCCAACGGGCGAAGATATTTTGATCGAAGCGACAAATTTCACCAGTAAGGATACTGCTGTACTAAATTTCTCTGCACCAGCGTCCGCGCCAGCCCTTTACACAACGCTCTTACTGAAACCTGAAGGCACTTTCTTCGCAACCGTCGTGCTGCGTGCGGAAATAAAGGGGGAATGGCAAACGCTCCGCACATTCCGTTTCGACCGGAGCAACAACATGGATCAGATCGGTTTCTACGACGATCCACCGCTAACGATTTCGTTCCCGGCTACGGAAGCTCGAAAGTTCCGATTAGAATTTACCAAGATCAAAGCAACCCGCGGCAGCAAAAAGATCGGCCTAAAAACCGCCGCGCTCAGCACTTCCGCCCGCCTCGAGTACGGCCTCGAAAAGCAACTGGCCCTGATGCACCCGACGCCCTTACCGCTGGAAGGCGCTTACCAGTGGCCGGCCCAGGCGGAACCTACTCCGGAACAAGTAGTGCCGGTAGGTCAGGTAATTGACCTCAGCGACAAGCTCGATGAGGATGGTGTGTTGAACTGGGAAGTCCCACCCGGCAACTGGACGATCGTCCGCACCGGCATGCTGTCTACCGGCGTAAAGAACGGCCCCGCCGCGCCGGGTGCCACGGGCCTGGAGGTGGATAAAATGAACCGCGGCGCCCTACCGCAGCACTTCGATGCTTTCATCGGCGACCTCCTGAACTCTATGCCCGCATCGGAACGCGAAGCTTTCAAGTACGTGATCGCGGACAGCTACGAAATGGGTGGCCAGAACTGGACGGATGACCTTGAGGGACCTTTTAAGAAGAATTACGGTTACGACCCCTTGCCTTGGCTACCCGTACTTAGCGGTCACGTAGTTAGTTCCGTCGACGAAAGCAACCGTTTTTTGTGGGACCTTCGCCGGCTGGTCGCCGACCGTGTCGCGTACGAATACGTTGGCGGGTTACGGGACATGTGCGCGGAGAACGGGCTGAAACTATGGTTGGAAAATTACGGCCACTGGGGGTTTCCTTCCGAGTTCTTACTGTACGGTGGGCAGTCGGATTTCGTCGGTGGGGAATTCTGGAACGAGGGAACGCTGGGTAGCATCGAGTGCAAAGCGGCGGCTTCGGCGGCGCATATTTACGGTAAGGAGCAGGTCTCGGCCGAGTCTTTCACCGCTGCCGGTAAGGACTTCGAACGCTACCCGGCCATGCTGAAGAAAAAGGGAGATTGGAGTTTTACCGAAGGCATCAACCACCGGGTTTACCACGTCTACATCCAGCAGCCGTACGAAGACAAACAGCCGGGCGTGAATGCCTGGTTCGGGACGGAATTTAACCGCCACAATACCTGGTTCCCGAAAGCTAAATCGTGGATCGATTACGAACGACGTTGTGGTTACCTGCTCCGTCAGGGAGAATTCGTGGCCGACGTGGCCTACTTCATCGGGGAGGACGTACCGAAAATGACGGGTGTGACCGACCCGCCCGTGCCACCGGGCTATTCTTTTGATTACATCAACGCCGACGTGTTGCACAACCGGACGAGCGTAGTAGACGGTCGCATCACCGTAGCGGACGGGCCGAGTTACCGCATTCTGGTGCTGCCGAAATCCGAAACGATGCGGCCGGAAATGCTTCTCCGTATCGCGGAACTCGTAGCGGAAGGAGCAACGATTGTCGGTGCACCGCCTCGACGGTCTCCCAGCCTGACGGATTTCGGTGTCGCCGACGAAAACGTAACTGAGACTGCGGAAGCTCTGTGGCAGAACGAGCGAGTCGTGAATGATACAAGCTTGCAAAACATTTTATTAAAAATCGGGACCGTGGCCGATCTGGAGCTGCCTCCTAACAGTCCGGTTTTATGGATCCACCGGCGGACATCGGACCAAGAAATATACTTCCTGACCAACCAGAGTGAGGAAACGATCGACTTCGTAGCCGGCTTCCGGGCGAAAGGGTTACGGCCGGAATGGTGGGACCCGATTGATGGCGCTCATCGTCCCTTGCCCGAGTTCCGGGGCACGGCGGAGCACGTTCACGTTCCGCTACGGCTGGGTCCTTTGGAAAGTGGCTTTGTTGTTTTCAGCGAACCGGACGGGGCCGCGCCTACGGGTAAGAATTATCCACAGCCGAAAGTGCTGACGGAGTTAGCTGGTTCATGGTCCGTTCAGTTTCGGAATGATTACCTGGGTATGGACAAAACTATTGAGCTGGAGAATCTGATGGATTGGTCAGGTCATGCGGACGAAGATATTCGCTACTTCTCCGGTTCGGCTACTTACCGGAAGACGTTTGCTGCTCCGAAAGTGCCCGCAGGCCAGGAGGTTTGGTTGGAACTGGGGGACGTGGCGGTCGTTGCCAACGTCACGGTGAATGGGCGGTACGTAGGTGGGCTGTGGACCGCGCCGTGGCGAATTGAGGTTTCGGATTATTTAATTAAGGGTAATAACGAAATAGCGATCGAGGTGACCAACCTCTGGGTGAACCAACTGATCGAAGATGCCGAGCTTCCCGAGGGGGAGCAGCGACTGTGGACGCTTACGGGGGTTCGGCCGAAGCGTAAGGAATTGCAGCCTTCGGGGTTGTTGGGACCGGTGCGGTTGGTTACGAATGAGTGATGCGGAATGATGGGTTTTTGTAAGTGGACAAGCAAATATTATTGAAGTAACATTCTAAAGCCCTCTCCCCGGCCCCTCTCCAGAAGAGGAGAGGGGAGACGTGATTGACGTTGGAGCGTGAGTAGTGTCGTATTGAATTCTTTCAATGACTTAGTTTCAACGAATATGTAAGCACGCTCTGTGTCTTCTGTGCGCTGTGTGGTAAAAACAAAAGGTGCTAGAATTAAGAATAATCATATTATGAAAGCATACCAGTTTATACTTCCCCTGATCCTCACCATGCTCTTCACCACGTGCAACGCACCAGCTAGTCCCGCACTAAGTAGGGACGGCCGCGTGCCAGAGACCGTGGAGCGCAAACCTAACATCATTATGTTCCTGGTGGACGACATGGGTTGGATGGACACGAGCGTCAACGGCAGCGAATACTACGAAACCCCGAATATGGAGCGGCTGGCGAAGCTGGGGATGAATTTTACCCGCGCCTACGCCGCCAACCCGTTGTGCTCACCGACCCGCGCCAGCATCCTGAGTGGCAAGCACCCCGGTCGCTTCGGGATGACGACCCCGGCCGGTCACCTGCCGCCCAATCCGGAGGAGGACCTGACCCGCACGGAAGGCGCGCCGTGGCAAAAAATGGTGCAGCAGGGCATCCGCACGTTCTTCCCGCTGAAAGAATTTACGATCGCCGAAGCCCTGAAAACTAACGGCTACGTCACCGCACACATGGGTAAGTGGCACCTTGGCCAAAAAGGCTACTGGCCCGAGCAGCAGGGTTTTGACGTCAACGTTGGCGGAATGATGCACCCCGGTCCACCCAGTTTCTTCTCCCCTTACAAGATAGCTAACCTCCCCGACGGGGAACCGAAAGAATACATTACCGACCGCATCACGTACGAAGCGATGGACTTTATGGAAGCGCACAAGGACGAGCCTTTCTACCTGAATTTTTGGCAATTTGGCGTTCACGCGCCCTTCCAGGCTCCGCAGGATTTAATCGATAAGTACGCCGCCAAAACCGATCCGCGCGGGAAGCAAAACGCATCGATCATGGGTGGTATGATGGAAAAGGTGGATCAGAGCCTAGGGATGCTGCTGGATAAACTGGAGGAATTGGAATTGATGGATAATACCCTGATTGTATTCTTCAGCGACAACGGCGGTAATATGTACAATACGATCGACGGAGAATTCCCGACAAACAATTACCCGCTGCGCCACGGCAAGGGGAATATTCACGACGGGGGCATTCGGGTGCCGGCCATCGTTGTCTGGCCCGGGAAGATCGCGCCCGGCACGTCGTCCGACGAGTTAATTCAAAGTATTGATTTTTACCCCACGTTTTTGGAGGCTTCGAGAACGGTGGCTAACCCGGACCAAGCACTGGACGGGCTCAGCTTGCTCCCGGTACTGCGGGACGCAAAATCACTGAAACGGGACGCTATCTTCAGCCACTTTCCCCACTACGTCATCGCACCGGACAACCTGCCCTCCACGGCGGCGTGGTCCGGCGACTTCAAGTGCATCAAAGAGTACGGCGAAGGCACTGACCGGGGAGACGTCTACCGGCTTTACAACCTCGCCGAAGACCTGACGGAAACAAACGACGTGGCGGACCGTCACCCGGAAGTAGTTGCGCGGCTGGGGGCACTGATCGACGCGCACGTGGCGGAGATCGGCGGGCAGTTACCGGTGATTAACCCTAAGTACGATCCGGCGGCGAAGAGTCCGATGGGTAAGACGAAGGCGTTTCCCATGGATCGGTACCCTAGTTACTGAGTATGAAAGTAATTAAGGGGGTGGAAGGAGGGGAACACATGAGACACAAAAAAAGAAAGAAGAAAAGCACTGAAAACGCTTGGGTGCTTTTCTAGTTTTTTGTTGCTGTTTTGCGCTTTTTGTTCCTTCTGTGCTTTTGTGTTCAAATTTTGCGTCGCGACCGACAGGTCGTACCGATTTAGCCAGTACTCGGATAGCAACCTTTAATCCACCGCCCCGTTCCGCCCCCAAAGACCGCCATGAAAACTAAGATTTGCGCCACTTGCCAGGAAGAACACACAACCTTGTTCCGGGTGCAGATTCAGAAAGGGAAGGTTTGGATCTTTGTCTGTAAGCGGTGTTGTGAGGTGCACCGGGAGGGTGCTTTTTATCGATACGGAGGGACTTGGAAAGGATACCGGCACTAGGATAGCGGGGGGAAAGCCGAATAAATTTTCGCACTACAAATTTGACATAATTAACAATGCTGGCTCTCTGTTGAGTAACGCTATTCCTGCCGGATTCTCATTACCCAGCTTCTACCTATCCACGCACAACTGAACACCCCATGAAACTAGCCGCCATCGACATAGGCTCCAACGCCATCCGCCTCCAAATCGCCCAGGTGTACGACGAAGACGAGGAGTTCATCAGCTTCAAAAGCCTGGAGTATCTCCGTTTCCCCCTCCGCCTCGGTCAGGACGTTTTCAACGAGGGGAAACTCAGCCAGGCAACGATTGCTAAGTTTGGTAAGCTGATGCAGACGTTTCACTTACTGACCCAGCTCTACGACGTCAAGGCCAGCTTCGCCGTCGCCACCTCCGCCATGCGCGAGGCGGAGAACGGGGAGGACGTGCGCAACCTGATTCACGCGATGACCGGCGTCGACATTCAGATCATCTCGGGGGCGGACGAAGCCAGCATCCTCAACAAAGCCATCATTCCGTACTTAAGCGACCGGCCCTCCGTACACATCGACGTGGGCGGCGGTAGCACGGAGGTGAATTTATACCGGGGGAAGGAGCTCGTCAACGGCCGCTCGTTCAAAATCGGAACTGTCCGTAAGCTGAACGCCGAGCAGCGTGCCGGGGTCTTTAAGGAAATGGACCACTGGATTAAGGAAGGCGATTTCGGGAAGATGAAAAACGTTATCGGGATCGGAACCGGCGGCAACATCAACCGCTTGTACAAACTGTCCAGCCGGTCCGGCAAGGGTGCAATGTCCGTAGTCGAACTCAGAGCGTTGCGCGCCTACATCAAAGCGTTTACCCTCAAACAGCGTCACACCATCCTGAAACTGAACTCCGACCGGGCCGACGTCATTATCCCCGCCGCGGAAATCTACATTCACGTGCTGGAGCGGGTGGGGGCGGACGCCATCCTCGTGCCGCGCGTCGGGCTGAAGGATGGAATCGTTTACGAACTGTACGAGCGGACGTCCAAGCGCCACATTAACCAGTTGGAATATTTGTCAAACTTCTGATGGGGTGCAAGTAACGGCGCTACGTAGAACGCCGCTCGGTAGGTTCATCAAGCGCACTAATGGGGTACTTGTTCTTAGCGCTCGGTGCTGGCGAGCAGTGAAAAGGTGAATTCGTGGGTGCCCGGGCCAATTGCTTGTTCCCGCCGGTCCGTATCAGTGCTAAGTAGCAGAACCGTAGCGGTAGTGCCTTTGGGAATACTGACGGTTAGGTGCACTTCATCCCCGTCGATCTCCCAGGCGGACTCGATTAAACCACGGGTGGACAAGTAAGTCGCCACAAGCTCCCGCAGCGAGCCGTCGCCAAAATCGGGTTGAATTAGAATAGTTGCGAAACCCGGTTCCGCCGGACGAATCCCCGCCATTTCACTGAACAGAAACTGGCCCACCGCGCCAAAGGCGTAGTGATTAAAAGAATTCATCTTGGCGTTCCTGGCACCACCGAACCCCTCCTCGTGCGTGTAGCTATTCCAGCGTTCCCAGATGGTCGTAGCACCGTTGGCGATCTGAAAACCCCAGCCGGGGTAGCGCTCGTCGAGCAGCATCGCGTAGGCCAGGTCACCCCGACCGATCTTGGAAAGGGCCGGTAAGAGTTGTCGGATACCCAGGATGCCGGAGGTGGGTTTGCGGTCGGCAGCCTCCACCAGATCGACCAGGTGGCCCGCCGCCAGCGCCGCTAAGCTATCCGGTAAAATATCGAAGTAGATCGCCGAGGCGTAACCGGATTGGGTGTGGCCGGTGAAGCCTTTTTCGCCTTCGAAGTACCCCTTTCCGTCGCCGTATTTCGCTTCATCGATTAGGAAGCGACCGTCCGGCGCAACGTAGTGGCTTATAAAAGCAGCCTTGGACTTATCAAATAAGGCTCGGTAGCGGGATGCCTGGGTTGTTTTGTTTAGAGCAGAGCTCATTTCGGCCATGATATGAAAGGAATGCGCTAGGTAAATGGAGGCCAGGATGTCGTGCGCCAGGTGCTTATCCGTCAACGCCAGCCAATCACCGAAACCGCCTTTGGGGCCAATCTCTGTCCAGGAGTTCTCGGGGTAGAAATAGCCGAAGGGTTCGCTCTTGGCGATGACGAAATCCATGAATCCGGTCATCGATTCGTAGTGCTCGGCAATCAGGGAAGTATCTCCGGAAAACTGCCAGGCGTTGTAGGGTACCATCAGGCCGGCTTCCATCCAGCCGGGAGAATACCAGACGAGGTCGGGGTAAGGGCGGGGCGCGAAGTTGGCGTAGGCGCCGGAGTCGTACTGCGCATCACGTAAATCGGCGAACCACTTGCGGTAGAAGTCATTCAGGTCGGCGTTGTAGAGGGCGGAGCGGGAGAAGATCTGTGCGTCGCCGAGCCAGCCGAGGCGTTCGTCGCGCTGGGGACTGTCGGTCGGGACTTCGAGGAAATTGGAGCGCTGGGTCCAGACGATGTTCTCGTAGAGCCGGTTGAGGAGGGTGTCGGAGCTACTGAAAGTACTCGTCATGGGCGTCGAGGCACTGACGGCGACGCCGGTTAGTAGTTCCGGACCGGGCTTTTGTCGTAAGCCACTAACTTCTACGTACTGGAAACCGTGGTACGTGAAACGGGGCTCCCACACTTCCTCGCCATCCCCATTTAAAACATAAGTATCCGTCGCCCGGGCAAAACGTAGGTTCTCGGTCATTAGACTACCGTCCGTATTCAGCATTTCGCCGTGGCGGAGGCGGATGGTGTCACCTGCAGGGCCGCTTACGCTTAGCCGGACGTGGCCGGCGAAGTTTTGCCCCATATCGAAGAGGTAAGCACCACTTTCAGGCTCGGTAATCTTTACCGGTACTAGCTCGTCGTAGGTATTTATTTGATTTCCCGGATAAAGTTCGAGGCGCTGTGTCCACTGCGCTCCGTCCTGACCTTGCACCAGCGGCCGCGACTCGAAAGCTAGTCCCGTACTCTGTCGGGACGCCCAATTAATTGCATTAAAATTAGGTGCATCCCAGCCCGGGTTTTCCAACCGCGCGTCATAGAATTCCCCCATCAATAAATCAGCGTACCGCAGCGGTCCGGTACTAGCCCGCCAGCTGCTGTCGGATACTATGCTGACGGTCTCACCCTCAGGCTGCAGCAAATCCAACTGCACGATCAACGCCGTAGTATCGCCGTAGAGACCGCGATTTTCGGGATTCGACAAGGACTTGGGACCGACGTAACCCGCGTACCAACCGTCCGCCAAGGTGCAGCCGATGACGTTTTTACCCGCTCGCAGTAAGTCCGTCACGTCGTAAGCATGGTAATAAATGCGCTTATTATAGTCAGACCAACCGGGTAAGAAAAGGTCACCCGTAACGGCTTCCCCGTTAATCCGGGGCTCCACCAAGCCTAGCGCGGAAACGTACACAATCGCCCGTTCCGGCATTGCTTCGAGCTCAAAACTTTTGCGGAAATATGCGGCGGGCGGGAGAACGAGCGTGTCTACCAAGTCCGTATCCGTCGTCGGAAAAGACAACCATTCCGCCCGCCAATCACGTTGATCAGGAATAGGTAGCACCTCAATCGGCGTTTCCTCCGCGCAGCCAAGAAACGGAAGTAGGAACAACAAGACTGGATACCGCATGATGATTTTATTCTATAACCTCGAATGAATAAGTACCGGAGCCAATTTTTTCCGTTCTTTCGGGCAAGTGAACGGTCGCCGTAGTGTTGACGGGGATAGTGACATCAACGGTGACCGTATTTCCCGTTCGTTTCCACGAAGAAGCAATGGGGCCGTTGATGGAATTATAACTTCCGCTCATCTCGTCAATCTCCTTACTAATGGCCGGTTGAATCGTAATTTCCCGAAAGCCCGCTCCGTCCGTCTCGATACCCAAACCGTACCGATACATCCACTCCGCGACCGACCCGAAAGCGTAGTGGCTAAAGGAATTCATCGCGGCGTTGATCTTCTCGTTGCTGCCGGCATCCTTCGTGTAGCTATTCCACCGTTCCCAGATGGAGGTGCTGCCGTTGGCGACGGAAAAACCCCAACTCGGATAGTCCGTCTGCTGAAAAACACGGTACGCAAGATCGTGGTGGCCGAACTGCGATAAGACCAGCATGACGTGCTTCGTACCGAGGAAACCGGTGGAGAATTTGTCGCCGTTTTCGGTAATCGACTGCGCCAGCTGTTTGGCTCCCTCGGCTGCGAGATCGGCCGGATAAAGATCGAAATACAGCGCAAGTGCGTAAGCCGTCTGCGTACCTTCCGTGGTACTTCCGTCAGGTAGAATATATTTTTTACTGAAGGCTGTTTTAATGTTTTGAAACACATCACGATAATGATTCGCCCGTTCGGGTTTACCCAAAGCATCGGCCATTTTCGCCATTAACGTCGCATCGTAAGCGTAGTAAGCCGAAGCGATAAAATCATTACTCGTCGCAGCGCCGGTCGTCAACCAATCGCCCCAGTTTTTTCCGGCTCCGGGGCGGAGGTAATCCGTACTGGCGTCCGCCTGAAAATCCATAAATTTCTCCATTCCGTCCCACGCTTTTTCCAGCGCCCGCGTATCTCCGTAAACCTGGTGAATGGTGTAGGGGACGATCACGCCGGCGTCCATCCAGGCGGGCGAGTAGGAACCCGGGCGGCTGAAGGGGAAGGGCGCGAAATTGGGATAGGCACCGAACCACAATTGGCTGTCGTCGAGATCAATTAGCCACTTAGTGAAAAACGCCGCCACGTCCGCCGTGTAGGTGGCCGAGCGGACGAAGGCCTGCGCGTCGCCCGTCCAGCCGAGTCGCTCGTCGCGTTGGGGGCAGTCGGTGGGGACTTCGAAGAAATTGGCTGCCTGGGTGGTTTTGATGTTTTCGAAGAGCTGGTTGTTCATGGGGTTCGAACTGGTAAATTGGCCCGCATCCATTTCTATCGAGCTGAGTACCAATCCGGTAACGGCGTCCAAACCCGGGGCGGTCGGCAGGCCCGTCAGCTCCACGAATTGGAATCCGTGGTAGGTGAAGCGTGGTCGCCACACCTCGGTGCCGCCGCCCTTAGCGACGTACGTATCGGTCGCGCGGGCTTTGCGCAGGTTGCCGGTCATCATGCCGCCGTCCTCGTCGCGCAGCAGTTCGGCGTAGCGGATTTTGATCTCGGTGCCGGCCGGTACGTCGACTTTCAGTTCGATGATGCCGGCGAAGTTTTTGCCCAGGTCGTAGATATAAGTGCCCGGTTCCGGCTCAGTCATTTTCAGGGCGGGGAGGCTTTCGCGCACGCTGACGTACTCGCCGGGGTAGGCTTGCAGGCGGCCTTTAGCGAAGACGTAGGGGCGGGGTTTTTGCCAGCCGGTCGTGTCGGCGCCGGGGCTATCCCAGCCGTCCATTTCCAGGCGGGCGTCGTAGGTTTCGCCCATCAGGATGTCGGCTTCGAGGATGGGGCCGGTGTTGGCTTGCCAGGTTTCGTTGGAGGCGATTGTGTCGGTCGTTCCGTCCGTGTATTCGACGTGGATCTGGCCCATGAAGGCGGGGTTGACGCCGTAGAATTCCCGGACTTTATCCTGGCGGGTGAGCAGCGCGTAGCCTACGTAGCCGGCGTACCAGCCGTCGGCCAGGGTGACGCCGACGGTGTTGTCGCCGGCTTCTAAATAGGGTTTCACGTCGAAGGTTTGGTAGTAAAGTCGCTTGTCGTAATCCGTCCAGCCGGGGAGGAATAGTTCGTCGCCCACCTTCTCGCCGTTGATGCTCAGTTCGTATAGCCCGTGGGCGGTGGTGTAGGCCGTGGCGCGTTTGATGTCTTTTCCGGCCACCTCGAAATCTTTGCGCAAATAGCGGGCGGGCGGGAGGTATAATTCTTTGTATTTATCGGTGGTATCGTAGCCGACGTCGTGGCCGATAAATTCGCCTTTCCAGTCGGAGAAATGGAGGAGGCCGGTGCGAAACGTGCCGCCGTTTACGGTGGAGGCGCGGTCGTTTTCGTCGTAACTGGTGACGCCCCAGGTGTATTGTCGGTTGGATTGCAAGGTCGTCCCTTCGTACGCGATCTGATTCGTGGCGCGGGAGGTGATCTTGCCCGTGTTCCAGGTTTCTCCGCCGTCATCGTGTACGGTAATTCTGTAGGCGGATTGTTGGCGGTCCTGCCCTTCGCCGGTTAGTTCCCAACTGAAGCGGGGCTTGTCCACATCGACGGAAACGTTGCCGCTTTGGTACTCTACGCGGGGGTTGGTGACTTTTAGTGCCGTTTGGGCGTCCCGACTAAGTACGGGACTAACTTTCGCGTCGCGGACGCTGGTGCAGAGGAGTGACAGGAAGAGCAGAGTGAAGAACAGCCGGGTGGTCGTCATGTATAAAGTTGGTTTTGCAAGATCGAAACGGCAAGTAAAATAGGGTAGGGCGGTGGCTTTGGGCATCCTGCTCTTTCGGGGTGCGGGGGGGTGTTCGTACAAAATGGCGGGGTAGAGCGTAACGGAGCCGGTAGGTACAGGACGGGTGAAGTAGTCTGGGTCAATAACTTTAGAGTAGTTGATTACTAAACACAAACCATTCATGCAAACAAAATTTACCTTCCTCAGCCTGCTTTTACTGGCCATCCTCGGCACCGGCGTCCGCGCCCAAAGTTTCGACCTGGCCTTCGATACGAACGGCGCGCGGCGAATGACCATCACCGAGCCGACCCCCGGCACCTACGCCATTGCCGTTACCGGTAACGATGCTTTCGTACCTACGGCGGCCTTCTCGCCCGGCTCTTACGACCCCGACAACGTTTACGTCATCAGCTTCGAATACGATGCGCCGGCCGGGCTCGACTTCCTCGAGATCTTCTACGGGCCCGTTAACTCCGCCCGCCGGGTGACTTTTGCCGACCTGCCCGCCACCACCGGCTTCCAGACGTTTAAAGCATTCATGAAATTCGACGTCGATAATTGGGACAGTCCTTTCCAAAGCTTTCGCTTCGACTTTAGCCGGACGGGCCGCCCCAGCCTGAGCATCCGCAACCTGCAACTGCGCGCGCCGACGGCTACGGAAGTGATACCCCTTAACCTCGACCCCGCTCAGACCAACCCCAACGCGACTACGGTTACCCCGGACGGCAACGGTGGCTTCGACATCGTTACCTCCGGTGCCGACCCCTGGGTGGCCACCCAACCCTTTACGGATGCTTACGATCCGGCGACAACCTACGTCCTGCAGTATGACTACTTTGGTGACGCCCTGGACGATTTTCGCGTCTTTTTCGGCGAGCCCTGGACCCCGACGCGTATGGCCGAATTCGGACCGCTACCCGCGGCAGCCACCGCAACCCGCTTTACCGGGTTCATGCAGGAAGGCGACGTGGATTGGCTCGCCGACCCCGTTACTAAACTGCGCCTGGATTTCGGTCGCCAGCCGGGTAAGACGATCAACGTAAATGAGTTGTACTTACGCGAGCCCACGTTTTCCGAGGCCGCCGACGTGGAGCCGCCGGTGGTGCTGGAGACGGTCCCCCTGGAGTTCAACGTCGGAGCCACCAGTAGCGGATTAATTGCCACCGAGACCGGGCCCCGCGAATACGAATTTAACACCAGCGGTAACGACCCCTGGATTCGGACGAAATCGGTGACGGAGCTTTATAACATTGATTCCACCTACATCATCGAGTTCGAATACCAGGCGGCCGAGGGGTATAATCTGCTGGAAATTTTCTTCGGCCCACCCATCAACGGTACTCAACTCCTCAACGCGGGCGAACTTCCCGCCGCGACGGGGTGGACGACCTTTACCGTTAACCCCCGCTTGTTCCTGGATAATTTTCAGGACGATAAACGGACGGAATTTCGCTTCGATTTCGGTAAGAACGAGAATGTCGCTAAAACCATCTTGATCCGCAACCCCGTTCTGCGCAAGCCCACCGCTCAGGAAAAAATCGACGAGCGGAACAGCGACAAGTTCCTGAGCCAGGTCATTAACCAGCAGTTCAACCAGTACCGGACGACTACCTACGCGGATCGGGTAAGCGACGTGAAAATCGACGAGACCGAAGTGACCATCACCGGCACGCTAACCGGTGCCGGCCCGTACTTTTTGGCCGAAGTCGACCCCGAAGACTACGGCTTCAACCTGGACACCTACGAAAATCTGACCCCCATTACTGCGGTCGGCGGCGAATTTACCGTCACTCAAACCCGTTTCGCCCCCCTGGCCGACCGGGATAAGGACCGACTCTACGCCCGCTGGGTCGTGGTGACTGACGACGGAGACGGCACGTACACCAAAACCTCCCCGCTGAGTTGGGCGACCGACATCGTTGCCATTGCGGCGAATAACCTAGCGGAGGAGAAAGCGGAGACCGTCAAGGGCCTCGACGGCCTTTCGCCCTACGCCCTCGCCAACAACTTCGGTGACCTGACGGACCTCGGCGTCAAGAGCATGAAGATCAACTTGTTGCTCAACGGCGTTTTCGCGCTCAACGCAAACGCTAATACGACGACCTACCAGTTTAACGGCAAGAGCTACAACATCAATCAGAACTTCGTCGATAACCTCGACAGCCGCATCGTGGCGTGTACGAATGCTGGCATTAAGACTTCCTTCGTGCTGTTGATTCCCGTCCGATTTAACAACCCCGTCATCGACAGCATCTTCCGCCACCCGGACGCGAGCCTGGGGCTGTACAGTATGGCCAACGTGGCCACCCCCGCCGGCGTGGAGCACTACACCATGCTGGTCGATTTTCTGGCGAAGCGGTATTCGCGCCCGGACGGGCTGTACGGACGAATGGATCAGTGGATTATCCACAACGAAGTCGACGCCCACACTTCCTGGACGCACGCCGGCCAGAAACCAGCCCCACTCTACACGCAGATCTACGACCGGTCGATGCGCATGGTCCACTTTACGGCGCGTAAGTACAACCCGACGGCCAAAGTATTTAGCTCCTTTACCAAGCACTTCGCCAGCAAAGTCGGCGGCGAGAACGGACCCAACTTCCGCTCCAAAGAAATCCTGACCGTCCTCGGTGGCCTCATGAAACTGGAAAGTGACTACGAATGGGGCATCGGCTGGCATTCTTACCCGACTAACCTGTTCAATCCCAAGGTCTGGGAAGATAGCCCCGCCACAACGCCGCTCAACTTCAACGCCGCCCAGATCACGCCCCGGAATCTGGAGGTGATCGACGCCTACGTGCGCCAGGAAAGTGTGCTGTACAACGGTAAGAAGGTGCGGACAATCCTGCTGAGTGAAAACGGCTTCAGTTCCAATGCGGACCGGAACGCCAACGCGAACGAAACCACCCAGGCGGCCGCGCTGGCTTACTTCTGGAAGAAGACCTACCGGCGGTTACCGGCCATCGAGAACATTCAACTCCACCGCTGGGTGGATAACCCGAACGAAGCGGGCCTGGAGTTCGGTCTGTGGACGAACGTGCCGGGGACGGTCGAGGAGTTTAATACGAAAAAAGAAGGCTGGTTCGTCTGGGAAGCCGCCGGCACGAACCAGGAGGATGCCGTTCTTGATCCCTACCGGTCGACCATTGGTATCAGCGACTGGTCGGAGATTCAGTTCGCCTTCGCGAGTGAAACGACGCCGTGGCCGGTGACGATGTCGATTGCGTGTGACGACCCCACCACCGAAACGGTAGTGAGCTTTAACGGGGAAAAGAAAATGCCGCAGCCCGATGGCACCCTCGAATTCTACAACGTGGCCTCGGACGTGGACCAGCCCTACGAAGTCTACCGGGACGGTGCACTGGTGGCCTCCGACGTACTAATGGTCACCGAACCAACGACCGTTAACGTAAATCTCTGTACCCTACCGGTGGAATGGTTATCCTTCACGGCACGGGCGAAGAACGGTAAGCAAGCGGTACTGAATTGGGAAACGACGGTGGAGACGGAAAACGCCGGTTTCCGGGTCGAACGGTCCGGGAACGCCCGGTCGTGGGAGCTACTGGCCGACGTACCGGCCCTGCCGGCGAGCACGCAACAACGCTACGAATTGGTGGACGAAGCACCGCTAGGCGCATCCAACTACTACCGGATCACGCAGCGCGATTTTGACGGCACCGAATCCACTTCTCCGGTACGCCGCGTCCAATTTAGCGGAGCTGGTGCTGAATTATCCATCTCGCCAAATCCGAGTAACGGCATACTTAAGGTTCAACCGCCCGCCGGGGAGGTCGTGCGCGAGTTGGAACTCGTTGACGCTACCGGGCGGGTAAGCCTGATCGGGAAGCCCGATGCAGCGGGGAACATCAATCTCGGGGGTTACGCCACGGGCGTGTACGTGCTCCGCATGATTGCCGAGACGGGCGCGGTCTTCGCGACGAAGGTGGTACTGCGGTAGATTGAATGCATCGGTTGCGAACGTAATGCAGGACACCCACTGACGTAAGTCGGTGGGTGTCCTCGTACTTAGGGGATATCCACTGGGGGTAAAATATCTCTTGGCTCCCGCCGTCTTCTACACGGCACCAGCGACCGCGCCCAGAACTTTGGCACCCAGCGTATAAACATCATTGGTGCAGCAGGTCCGCTGGCACGGAGGTGGCCGGATGTGGGGATAAACTCAAATTTTTTAGGTGAAACTGGCGACTCGTTTACTTGTCAAAGATGATTTCAATCCCGTAACCTTTTACGTCAAGAACCCGCGCCGTTCCCCTGAGTTTATCGGTTAGTAGTTTGATCAGGTTGGTGCCGAAGGAGGTACTGTCGGAACGCTTTTCCGCGGCGAGTACGCCCACTCCGTTGTCGATAACGGACAGTCGGAGGTGGCCCTGATCGTGGTGGAGCCCGATGGCAATGGTACCCTCCCGACCCTGCGGGAAAGCATACTTGAGGGCGTTGGTGATCAATTCGTTGATGATGAGGCCGAGGGGAATGGCTACGTCCACGTCGAGCTTGATGTCCGCCACGTCATAGAATACTTCCACCTGCTCTTCCAGACTGTAGGCGTCGAGCAAGGTTTCTCCTAAGTTTTCGAGGTATTCGGGCATGTGCACCGAGGTGACTTCCGTGCCCTGGTAGAGCTTGTTGTGGATGAGCCCCATGGCGGCCACCCGGCTCTGGCTTTCCAGGAGGGCCTCGCGGCCTTTTTCGTTATCGGCACCCAGCCCGCGGCGCTGTAGTTGGAGCAGGCTGGAAATTACTTGAAGGTTGTTTTTCACCCGGTGGTGAATTTCACCAATTAGGGTTTCTTTATCCTTCAGCAGTTGTTCGTTCTCGGCGTTGCGTTTTTTGAGGCGCTGGCTCAGTAGGTAAAACACGCCTACCGCAACGAGCGCCAGCACTAGTCCACAGACCATGGCGTACAACTTTATTTGCTGACGACTGAGTCGCTCCTGTTGTAACTGAATTTCGTTTTCCTGCTCTTCCGCGTGGTACTTCTCCTCGAGCTCAAATAAGGTTTTGATATTTTTTTCGGTCTGGAGGGAGTCTTGCTGCTCCGCAATTAGTCTTTCGTACCTGACTACGCTGTCGTACTGCATTTGATTCAACCCCACCGTCTGGAGAGCGCGGTAGGTTTCGATTAGGTCGATGGGGTCCCGCGAGGTTGCCTGGACCATCCGGACGACCTCCAGTAAAATGGCGCGGGCTTCCGTGTGTTTGCCCGTGCGCTGGAGGAGGTTGCCCATGCTCGTCATGCGCCAAGTCGCCTTCTGTTCGCCTTGGCCAACTTTTAGCTTTTTGTAATCCGCCAGTGCTTCGTCGTAGTTGCCCAGTTCGACGTTTGCCGCGGCCCGCGCACTTAGCCCGTTCTTTATCCCTTTCGTGCTACCGATTTCTTGCGAGACCGCCAGTGCTTTTTCGGCGAGGTCGAGGCCGGCTACCGCGTTCCCCCGGTAAGTGCTGCTCATGGATGCAGTGAGATAGGAACGCTCGATGGTTTCCGGAGATTTACTGCGTAGAGCCAAGTCGATGGAGGTAGAGTCATAAATTACCGCCAAGTCGTAGTTTCCGAACCCAGAACTTAATGACGCCAAGATACCGTAGGCCTCAGATTCACCAATCAAGTTTCCCGACGTACGAAATTCCCTGGCCAGGGCGGAAGCTCTCGTGGCCGCTTCTTCCGTGTCACCGCTAACCATCAAAAACATTACTTCGGTCAGGTAGGCGGAACGAAGTAAATCATCGCGACCACTGGTGCGGGCGTATTCAATCGCCCGGGCGACGTGCCGTTGTCCTTCGGCTATTTTCCTGCCGTTCAGACAGTAGGCGTAGCGCTCGGTATAAAGCTCGGCCAGGCCGCGGTCATCGTCGAGGTCCCGCGCCAACTCAAGGGCTAGGTCGAACAAACTATCGGACACTTCCAGCATGTTGCCGGACAAACTATCCACGTATCTCGTCAGGGCACGCACCTGGTGCGTATCGGCGGGGCTAGCCAGTATGACGTCCAGTCGCTCGTTAATTTGTTGGCCGTAGAGCGAGGCCACCAGCGGCAAACAGAACAGCAGGAGGAAAACGCGTAAACGTTGCGGTGTGTGAGCCAAGGTTAGTGCTTGATGAGAGTAAGAACAGGGGGCGCTCCGGGATAATTGAAGCTAAAAATACAAAGCGGCGAGATTAAGGCCGGCGGAAAGATAGCTGGTAAATGTTATAACAACGACGCTAGAGCAAGCTTGTCCAACGATCCAGAAACATTGGGGTCGGTCATTTGCACGGGGAATACGCCATGAAAACCGGTTGTCTGGTGGGCTCGCTACCGCTCAAATCAATACGTCGCCGGTACGTCAGTGTTCGCCCACGTGGGGACGATAGCGGCGGCGTCTCGAATATTCCCGGGCCGCTCCGGGAGTGCCCTAACCCCGAAGGTACAGGACGCGGGCGGCCGTCGGCTTACTTACCTTCCAGTCATTATTCCAGCTTACCGATCGACACCATGCAAAATCTACTTTCGCTGCTCCTGACGCTTCTTCTCTGCACCTGCGTCCGCGCCCAAGAGACGACTCTTCCTCCCGTCTTTACCCAGGCGGAGATCGAAAACGCTTACCGTTCGCCGATGGTCAAAACTTACCTCACGCCGACGCGCATCGTCTGGCAGTCGGACGACACCGGAGAGTTCATCAAAAATTCTGAACTACTCCTGGAAAAGAGTAACGGACAGGTAGCCGTCAACGACCCGAAAAAGCTGCGGTTGATCAGTACCGCGGACCACAGACCGGGCATTCTCCTCGATTTTGGGCGCGAACTCCACGGCGGGCTCAAGATCAGTTCGGGCATCAAACCCAGTAAGGAACCGGTCAAACTCCGCGTCCGTTTTGGCGAGTCGGCCATGGAATGTATGTCCGAAGTGGGTGGCGACAAAAACGCAACCAACGAGCACAGCCTGCGGGACTTTGTTATCGAAGTGCCCTGGCTCGGTAGCGTGGAAGTGGGGGAGACGGGCTTCCGCTTCGTCCGGATCGACGTGGTGGACGCGGGCGTCAACATGCCGCTCTACGCCGTGCAGGCCGCCTTTGTCTACCGTGACGTGCCTTACCTGGGCTCCTTCGAGTGCAGCGACGAGCGCCTCAACGAAATCTGGAACGTCGGTGCCTACACCGTACACCTCAACATGCAGGATTATTTGTGGGACGGCATCAAGCGCGACCGCCTCGTCTGGGTCGGCGACCTCCACCCGGAGATCATGACCGTCGCGTCCGTATTCGGCAACAACGACGTCGTGCCGCGCAGCCTCGACCTCGCCCGCGACCAGCACCCACTGCCGCAGTGGATGAACACCATCAGCAGCTACTCCATGTGGTGGCTCATTATTCACAAACAGTGGTACGACAATTACGGCGACCTCGAATACTTGCAAGAACAGGAGACTTACATGGTGGACCTGCTGACGCAGCTCGAGACTTTTATCGACGAGAACGACAGCGAAATCCTGAACGGTGGCCGCTTCCTCGACTGGCCGACCAGCCCCGACCCGAAAGCCACCCACGCCGGTCTGCAGGCGATGATGATTCTCACCTTCGAGGCCGGCAGCGACATGATGGGCACGCTCGGCCGGCCCGAGTTGGTCACTAAGTACACCGACGTTGCCGCGCGCCTACGCAAGCACACGCCGGAAGGGAACACCACCAAACAAGCCGGTGCCATGATGGCCCTGGCCGGGCTGGCGGACGCCGCAACGATTAACCGCGACATCCTGAAAAAAGACGGCGTGCAAAACATGTCCACCTTTTATGGCTACTACATGCTCGAAGCGATGGCCGACGCGGGCGATCACGCGGGTGCCATGGACGTGATCAAGGAATACTGGGGCGGCATGCTCGACCTCGGCGCGACGACCTTTTGGGAAGACTTCGACATTAACGACAGCCGCAACGCTACGCCGATCACCGAGCTGACGCCGGAAGGCAAAGCGGATATCCACGGAGATTTCGGGGAGTTCTGCTACGTCGGCTACCGCCACAGTTTTTGCCACGGCTGGGCGAGTGGGCCGACGGCCTGGATGAGCCAGCACGTGCTGGGGATTAGCCTCGTGGAAGGGGGAGACGCGGTACGCATCGAGCCGCATCTCGGAGAATTAGACTATGCGAAGGGAACTTACCCTTCTAAGCACGGAATAATCAGCGTTACGCACTTTAAGACGGCTAGTGGTGAGGTGAAGTCGCTGATCGACGTGCCGCACGGGATGAAAATTATTGAAGTGGAGCGGAGTAGAAAATGATCGGGGGTTCTTGCCTTTGCTTAATGGCATTTAAATGAAGGTGGGAACACAAAAAATACATAAGTACTTGGAAAATATTGAACATACATCTTTTAACCCTCTCCCCAGGCCCCTCTCCAAAGGTAGAGGGGAGATGAGACAGCTCGCTGCGCTCGTCAAAATCTTAAAATAATATTGTCCGACTACTCAAGGGAAAAGAAAGCACAGAAAAGACAAGCAAGTGTGCTTTTCTTCTTTTCTTCTTCTGTGCCTTACGTGGTGAAGATTTCGTTCGCGCTCGTACCCTACCTAATGCACGTAAATTAATCCGTTAAATTAGATCAGCTCACCACCGTGAATATATTTCAATACTTCTGCGGATTGATGTTGTCGCTTCCCGCGCTCCTCAGCGCCCAAACCACCTCACCCCCCAACGTCTCCCCACAGGGCGCCGACACCTGGGCGGCGACGGACGCGCTGTACCGATCTTTACCCAGTAACGAAGAGGTGGGCGACCTCCGCCCGGATAAGCACGTAGGCATCTTCTACTTCACCTGGCTGGGCGCGCACGGGCACGACGAACATTCGGGACCGACGGCTACGGAAGGCGTCCACCCGAAACAAGCCGGCGTCAGTTACCGGAGCCCCTACGACATTAGTAAAATTCTACTCGACGACCCGGAAAATCCGCGGTACGGTCCCGACCACGCTTTCCACCACTGGGGCGAACCCTATTTTGGTTACTACCTCAGCGACGATGACTGGGTGATTGCCAAACACGCCCAATTACTGGGCGACGCGGGCGTCGACGTGATTGTCTTCGATATCACTAACGCGGTCGTGTACCAACCGATCGCACTGAAAGTCTGTACCGTATTCTCTCGTTTACAGCAGCTCGGGTGGGCGGTTCCCAAGGTGGCCTTTCTCACCAATTCTCGCCACGTCGCGACGACGGATAAACTCTTCGCGAGCTTTTACGACAAGGGGCTTTACGAAGACCTGTGGTTCCGGTGGAAGGGCAAGCCACTCCTGATGGGTAACCCGGAAGGTCTAAGTCCCGAAATCACCGAATTCTTCAATTTCCGCCGCTCCTGGGCCTGGACGGACGGTCAGGAATGGTTCGGCGACGGCAAGGATAAATGGCCCTGGATCGACCACTACCCGCAGAATTACGGCTGGCACGACGACCCGGATACGCCGGAACAGATCGTCGTCTCAACGGCCCAGCACCCGGTGTCCAACATTGGTCGAAGCTTCCGCGACGGTCACCAGCCCGCAGCCGACAGCACGGACGCCGGCGCCGGCTGGTTCTTCGCCGAGCAATGGGAGCGCGCGCTGGCGGTGGACCCAGAATTTATTTTCATTACCGGTTGGAACGAATGGGTAGCCATGCGCTTTACCGACGGGAAGGCCAAGCGGGTAATGGGTAAGCCGATTGCGACGGGGGAAACGTATTTTGTCGATCAGTACAACGAAGAATTTAGCCGGGACATCGAGCCGATGCGGGGCGGTTTTGGGGATAACTATTACTACCAGATGATCGACGGAATCCGTCGCTTCAAGGGCGCGCGCCCGGCGCCGGTTGTTTCGGACAACTCAATTATGCTGGATGGTGAATTCGACGATTGGGAAGCCGTGCGGGCAATTTATTACGATCACGCCGGCGACGTCGAGCACCGGGACGAAATAGGGTGGGGGGGCAGCAAAAATTACGTAAACACTTCGGGGCGCCACGATCTACTCGAAGCGAGAGTCGCCGCCGATGGTGAGGACTTAGCTTTCTACTTGCGCATCGCGGGCGAGCTTCCGGATGACGTAGTGCCGGAAGGATTAGAACTACTGCTCAGTAACCCGGGAAGCGAGCGCACCAATAATTTAGGTTATACCTACCGGCTAGTAGCGTCGACGGTAAAGGCGGACAATTCTGGCGCGGCCGCGGGTGCCATGTCATTACAAAGAGCAAATGGTGGTTGGGTCTGGACGGACGTGGCACAGATACCCGTTTCCGTCAATGTTAATCAACTCGAACTGAAGATTCCCCGCAAGTTGCTGGGTAAATTAGGAAAAGAGCTACAATTCAAATGGACCGATAACGCAGATTCGGGCGGCGACGCCATGCGCTTTCTCGAGCGGGGCGACAGCGCACCGAGCGCGAGATTTAATTACCGCTGCAAGTTGCGGTAACTTTTACAACACAAACGATTACGCGATGCAAAGAAAAGTATTTACCCTCCAAGTTTATCCGGATAAAGTCGCGGAGTACATCAAGCGCCATAATCCGATCTGGCCGGAAATGGCCACGATGCTGAAAGAGCACGGCGTCCACAATTACAGCACCCACCTGGGTGAGGATAATAAAACGCTGTTCGGCTACGCCGAGATCGAATCGGAGGAGAAGTGGGCGGCTGTTTCCACCACCGACGTTTGCAAGCGCTGGTGGGAAAGTATGGAGCCACTCATGCGTACGAACGCCGATGGTAGCCCGGAGTCGAAAAGTCTGCGCGAGGTGTTTCACCTGGCCTAACATCGAAGTACCTTGTGCCCTATACTTTTGTGGTTCCGTGCTTTTGTGGCAAAACCTGATTGCGTAAGGCCAGTAATTAAAAATATTGCTATCAAACGGTAGCTCGCCAAATTTATTGCGTGATTAAATCAATTAGAAACAACGTATCCATGCACTATTCAGCCTGCATTTTATTGCTACTTACGGGTTTACTCTGCACCTGCGACCGCGCCCAAACAAACGCTGAGGCGAGTACCACGGAAGTCGGGGAACAGCAGCGACCCAACGTCATTTTCATCATGGACGACCAGCACCGCTGGGATGCCATCGGTAAAATCAACCCACAGGTCATTACCCCCACGCTGGACGGCATGATGGCCGACGGGGTATCCTTTCAGCAAGCGGTTTGCCAGGCCCCGATGTGCGTGCCGAGCCGCAACTCGATCATGTTTGGTATGTACCCCAGCCAGACGGGCGTCTTTCGCAACAGTGGCGGCGTCAAGGACGGCGAGCTGCCCGGTAAAACCATGGCCCAGTACTTCCAGGAGGCCGGCTACGAAACGGCCGGCTTCGGTAAGGCGCACTGGGGCAAATACAAGACCGACACCCGCGGTTTCGAAACCCGCTACACCTCGGAGATCCCGGAAGTAGGCGGCGTCACGATGGCGCAGGTCGACGCCGAGAAAAAAGCCCGCTACGACGTCGAGGTCGAACCCATGGGCCCCGGAGAAGAAAATAACGTTGGCTACCTAGGCTTCACCAGTGAACTTCCCGAAGGCGACCACCGCGATGGCTGGATCAACGAAAAAGCCATCGAATACGTCCGGGGCCGCGAAGACGAGCGCCCCCTATTTTTCTACCTCAGCTACATGAAACCCCACGCCGGCCACAACCCCCCGGCGGGCTACGAAGGCAAGTACGATCTGGACGAGATTACCTACGCCGTCCAGCCCCCCTGGAGCGTCGATTACAGCCCCCACGCCAACGGTGTCAACCGCCGAGAAATGTACGAGGGCTTCTGGAAGGACGCTACGGAAGAGCAGTGGAAACTGATGACGATGCGTTACTACGCTAACATTACCTGGATCGACGACATGCTCGGCCGCACCCTGCGGGAACTCGAGAAGAAGGGTATTCTGGAGAACTCGATCATCGTCTACACCGCCGACCATGGCGAGATGCTCGGTGAGCACTACTACCGGTTCAATAAATATTGTCTGTACGACGCCAGTGTCCGCGTCCCGCTCATCATCACCGGAAGCGCACTCGCGGAGACGATGCAACGGGGAACGGTTGATAACCGCGCGGTGGATCTGGTCGACGTACTTCCGACCCTGCTGGAAGCAGCGGGCATCGCAGGGGCACCCGATCTACCCGGCCACAGCCTCCTGCAACCCGCCGCCCGGGAAGGTAGTTTCAGCGCCCTCCACGAACGGGAGGGTGAAGCGGCCTTCATGTGGCGGACCCAAAACGACAAACTGATTCTGGTCTTTAACCGCGACGCCGACCCGCATAATTACGGTCCCAATGATATTATCGCCGGTGAATTCTACGACCTGCGGGCGGACCCCAACGAATGGGTTGACCTGTACGGGAAAGATAAAATAAGTGAACTACAAGCTGCGTATACCGAGCAAATTCTCTCCACACTCGGAGCGATGTGAGCAGACTTTTTTGTGTCCGATTTGATTAGTTAGACAACAACCTAAAAAGTGCCCGCCCTCGAGTTTGAGAGCGGGCACTTTATGGTATCCTAGAATGTAATTTCAGTAATCATCAAGAGACACCCCTTTGTGCTTTTGTGTCTTTTGTGGTAAAAAAACATCACACCAAGCAGTTACTTAGTCATCACTATCCGGTCGGACCACCCCCTCCGAAGGGTCCACCATCCCGGGCACGTCCTTCCGGATCAACTTATCGATTCGGTTAGCCAACAACTGGTGGTCGTAAGCGGAGTTTCTGCCGAGTACGTTCGTCATCAGCGCCACGAGGTAACGGGCACCGTCCGGTTGCTCAACGATGGCGACGGAGTTCATATAGTTCATCCGGTTGCCTTTATACTTGCCACAACTCGTGCCCGCGCGGCAACCGTAGAGCGACCCCGATTTGAAGTACACGGCGGCGCTGTCCAGCACGGGCGAGTGGGCGTAACGAATCCGCCGGTCGGTCATGTACATCAGGCGCTTAATCTCCAGGCTCGTACGTGGGTCGATGACTTTGCCGGATTCGAGGGCCGTCATCCACTTCATCATCCCGCGGGGGGTACCCGTGCTGCCCTGCTGGGGCGGGACGATCGCCGAAGCACCCCGCGTAAACATCGTGCCCAACCGCCACTCGTCGCGGCTGATGCCCATGTCGCGCAGGGGTTGGTTAACGACTTCGTGGGAGATGTCGCTCAGTTTGCGGCGGTTCGTCGTGCGGAAGTACTCATTGGCTTGCTCCTCCGTCAGGTCCGGGTAATCCTGGCCGAAAGCGTGCATCAACATCGCTTCCCGCCAGACCACCGACGCCGCTCCGTTGTTGGACACGGACATCATGTGGTCGATCCATTCGTAGAGCGAGAAGACGTGCTGCTGGTTGACGCGCGGGCGGCTGTACTGCTCCGTTTCCGGGTCGTATTCCGGGATGGTGTGGTGGTCGTAGACGGCGAAGGCACCGCCGCGTACCTTTTTCGTCCGGAGTAGCTCCCAGCGTTTTTCGATGCTGTCGACGTACACGTTCTCCAGCTCGCACATGATGCCGGTAATCACGGCTAACTTGCCGACGCTGCCCGGCTGGTAGCCGAGGTCGGCGTTCCGTTCGACGTAACGGGGTTCCCGCCCCTCGGTGATGTCCATGATGGCCAAAGAATAGGCACGGCCCCGGTTGGGGATGAGGTCTTCGAGCTCTTCTTCCAGCGCCGCATCGCGGGCAACGAGATTAGAGTCCAGGGGCCGGCCCATCAGGTTAAGCCGCACATAATCGATGCCGTGGCGGCTTCCGTAGGGGAGGGTGCGGACCAACTTCGCGCTATCCATGCGCTCCAACCGCACGAGTCGGCGGATGTCGGTGCGCTCCACGCCGCCGAGAATGGGGTAGCCTTCGGCGGGGCGCCAGGGGATTAGGATGGTCAGGAGTAGGGTTAGGGTGGCTAGTAGTAGGTAATGTTTAGTTTTCATGTTAGTGGTGTTGCCGTCCAGTTACACATCTGATGAACTTTTGCACAGGGCGCCGTCGCGTCCTGTGCAAAAGATACATCCGATGAGAACCGGACTATGATCATGGTAGTATTCCTAGACGTACTGTTTACTTTAAATTAAGTCAGTTCTAGCTGCGCTGCTGCCAACGGCGGTCATCGGATGCATCTTTCGAGAAACGTAGCGTAGCGAAGTTTTCGAAAGTTCATCAGATGTGTAACTGACGCGTAGTGCGTGACTTATCTTAATTAATCAAATCCTCAAATAGCCGCCTCCAAATCCAAATTAATATCCTCCTCCGGCCGCGGGCTAATCTTCTCCAAATAATCAGAAGACTGCGCCCGCTGATTCTCCACGAAGGGGCGAATCTGGAAAAGGAAGATTTTATCGTTCTGGAAGCCAAGCTCAACGTCCCAGTGCGTACCGCCCGTCTCCCCCGTGCTCTCGGGCATGATGCTCTCCACCTTCACCGAGATGTCGCGCAGGTCACGTAGGTTCTGCTCGGTCAGGACGCGTTTGTCGAAACCGGCGGGCACCATCACCGAACCACCCGCAACGGGCAGGCGGCGGTGCAGGCGTTCGCGGGCGGGGGAGAGCAAAGTACTTCCGCCCGCGTAGGGCAGCAACCAAGCTTCGGCGGCCTGGCCGTCGACGGCACCGCCGGCACCCCGGCTAAAGGCCACCGTTACGTCGCCCGCCCAACCAGTGCTTACCCCCTTTGTGATCATGACACCAGAATAATCCACGTCGACACTGGGGATGATCAGAATGCTTGGGAACACGTTCTCGGGGTTCAGCAGTAACCGCTGCCGCCACTTGAAGCTCCGCTCGGTGTAGGGGCTCGCCCAGACCTTACGGATGCCCTCCATGATCTTCTCTTCCTCGACGACGTTGAAGACCGTCAGGTTGAGGCCCGCACCGGTGAAGTCGGACAGGTCCTCCATGTTAGTGTCTGACCGCAAAAAGACAGGCACCTTACCGAGGTCATCCCCCAATACACTTTTGAAGTCATTCCGTAGCGCGTTCACCAGTTCCGGCTGAATGGGAATCTGCATAATGGCCTCCCGCAACGTAGCAAGATTGCGAAGTGAAAAAGACTCCACGGTAGCCGGGTCGGTGCCATTGTCTTCCATCCCCTTCGCTTCCTTAAAGCGCTGGTTCAAAAACTCCCAGTAGCTCCCGCGTTGCCCCGGCATGGGTTGGTCCATGTGCGCGCGGAACACGCCGAAGGGAATGACCAAACCCTCGACGACTTCGTCCGGAAATAAAGCCTTCAACTGACCGAGGTTAGCCGCTTTCGGACCGGCCAATTTCCCACTGTCTTTACTCCGGATCTCCCGCATGTTGACCAGCCGGTTCACGTCGAGGCGTAACTGATCGGTCGGCACGGTAATGCGGTCGTTGCCCCGTTCGCGCACGGCAAAGAGTTCGTTTTCCTCGTCCGTCATTTCGCTGGCCGGTTTCATGTTGACCGTTCCGCGGTTGCTTACGGCGTAAAAAACGTCGTCGCCGTCGTAGCTTTTCAGGGCGGCGAATTGCTCGTCGGTTAGCACGGCGTTCGGGATGCCAAGGTTACGGGCGAGCAACTGGACGTGACTGACCATGTTGCCTTCGTTCACCGTGGCGATCCCTCCGACCGGCTTAAGGTCGGCCGGTGGGGTAGCGAAAATGAAAATATCGTTCGGGTTGACTTCCACGTGCTCCGGGTTGCCTTCGATCACCCGGAGTCTACCACGGGCGTAGCCGGGGTTAAGGCCGCGCATGGAGCCCTGGTTCGGGAGGTCGAGCACGGCGTTGCGTAGGTTGCCGACCGTGGCTACCCAGTCGCCCAGTTCGCCGACTTCGTTACCGAGTGGTAGGAGGACGGAACCGCGAATGCGGTTGTCCAGAAAGGTGATGGCTTTCGGCTCGAACTCCACGTAACGCTCGACGACTTTGCCATAGGCGGCCCGGTTCGTGCTCACGCCCCACTCGACGAAGCGACGGGCCGCGTCGAGGTATTCGTTGGCGCTGCGGGGGAAGATATAGCGGTCGTTCGGGTCGGCCAGTTGGGGCAGGGCTTCGTCCCATTCCCACATCTCTACGTAGCCCGCGCCGGTGGCGGCCTGACCCAGGTAGCAGATCTTTTCCATCCGTTCGCGCGTCGTGGTCGGTTGCCACTCGCTGGCGGTGGAAAAGATGAGGTTTTCGAGGGCGACACTGATGTCTAGCGGTTCCAGGCGCCAGTACTTGCTCTCGCCGATGAGTTCTTCGCGGATGGTGAGCATGAGCTCGGTAGCGGCCGTCAGGCGGGCGATGGCCCCGGCGGCGGCGTCCCCCTGCACCATCGGGTGGGCGTCGGTGAAGGCGGTGATCTTGGCTTGTAGTTTACTGTTCGCGGATTTCGGGATCGTGCGGTTGATGGCGGCGATGTCGGCCACGTAGTCCCGGTCGACGTAGGCGGTGCGGATGTCGGCGGCCAGTTCACGTGCTTTCGCGGTCAGGTTCCGGTCGTTGAGTTCGCCCTCGTTCTCCGCGATGAATTGGTCGACGGCCAGTGCGTCCTTACCTTCCGGCGATCCGTGGATTTTGATGCGCAGCTCCATAAACTCACCGTAGCGGTCGGCGATGGCTTTGGAGTCGTTGCGAATTTTTTGGGTGAGGTCGTCGTCCTTACGGTGCGGAATGTCCTTCAGGCTCTGGCGGATCAGGTAAAAATTCTCGCGCAGTCCGTCCTCTTTACCCATCACCCAGTTGAGGAAATCGCGGCCCCAGGCCATTTCGTCTTCCACCTGAAAGGCACCCCGGTAATATTGCCCCTTGCGGTTCACCCAGCCGTCGTCAATCGCGGCGAGGTACTGACCCAGTTGGTACTGAATCATGCGGGAGTGGTCGTTCTCGGCGTCCCAAAAGTCTTTTTGGTCGGTATTGGTGAGGATCTGTGCGAGATAGATGTTCTCCTCCCGGCCGAGTTGGACGATCTCGGGCAGGTAGCGGGCGTGCTGGAAGTTGCGGTTGCTCTGCGTCGAGCAGCCCTCGCGCGGGTGGCGGTTGCTACCGTCGGCGCAGAACCAGCGGATGTCCTGGTAGGGACCCCGGTCGCGTTCCTGGAATTCTTGGATGAGGGCCGCCACGTCGGTCTGGGCGGCCAGGGGGAGAGCGAAAAGGAACAGGGAGAGAAACGGCAAAATACGGTTCAGCATCAGCGGGGCGGTGTTGTCTAAATCTGGGGAGAACGGAAAGTCACGTATGTTAAGGACTGCTGGTGGCTAAAGTTTGGTCGCCGGTGGGTAAAGTACGATTTGTTGCTTGCCTCACCGTGATTAACCGGGCGGGGGGGGCGATAGCTACCGGTGTTGGTGCCGGGGAAACACGTAAAAGCATGGCTTTTGGGAGCGTTGAGGAGCGAAGTTCTTTTCCGACGAGATGGTAATTTCGACCAAGCTGCCGGCCACCGTACCCAATCTCTCCAACCCTCCGCCGACGCCGCAACTACTGACTAACGGCCGACCCCAACGGGTTCCGTGGCGGAAAACGAGATGCTCGCCCTGCGACTTATCCAGGCAGCTGGCCGATGCTGAACAGATAATGCGGGAGCAGCACGGACAACACTTACCGCTTAATGAACCGTCCCGTACCCACGACGCCCTCAGCGCCGTACACCCGAAAAAAGTAAAGACCGGTTGCCAGACTTTCCGTATTAATCTCAAATTCCCCGGAATGCGTGGGCCCCCGCGTCACGACTTCGCCATTAGCAGTAAATACGTCAACGGAAACAAGACCGCGCCCCGGGTGATCGAACTTGACCACGGTATGAGTGGCGGCGGGGTTCGGGAAAGCCGTCAGGGCGTTCGCGGCCAGTGTAGTGCGGTTAATCTGGATTACGTCGCTCCGCTGCTCGGACCCGTCAAAATCAATACTGGATAACCGGTAAAAGGTAGTAGGTAGCGGATTCGGATCGGACAGTTGGTACCGCCGCTCCGCCGTACTCGACCCGGCACCCTGCGTCCGCGCCACCTCTTTCCAATTAGTGACACCGTCAGTGCTACGCCGCAAAAGATAGTACTCCGTATTTTCTTCCGCCGCGGTGCGCCAGGTTAATTCGTTGGATTTGTCCAGCGCGCGGCCGGTAAAGAACACCAGGTCGACGGGCAACGCCACCGAATAAGCCGGCAATTCCACTACGTACGAATCGACGGATTCGCCGTCGTCCGCGCCACTCCAGTCGGAGCCGAACAGCACCCGCGTGCCCGTCGGGCTAATCACCGCGTGCGGCTCGCCGTAATAATCAAATTGGTCCTCGTCGCTCCGGTGGTGGCCGATGCGGTACACTGCGACGTTGCCGCGCTCGACCCGGGCAATGACGAGTTCTTGGTCCAGTAACGCTTGCCCATCCCGGTCGTAACCAACCATGGATGCGGCCAGCCAGCCACCCTGGGTGTTTTTGTGGGCGAGGGCGGAAATGTGGGTACCGGATTGCGAATAGTCGTACCCCTGCGCCTGGCTGATGACGGGGAAGCAGTCGCCCGTCGTGAGGTCGTGCGCGATGATGTCGCCGAGGCAGCCACCCCGCGGACCCTCCGCAAAGGAAATCGCGAAGTAGGCGTCGTTGCCGTTAGCTAATTTTCCGAGACAGGCGTGTTCGCCCCCGGTCTCGTTGAGGTCGCCGGTCTTGGTGCCGTCGGCGGCGTACACGTCCGTCTGGTGGTAGTAGCGGTTGCCACTGGGCGCGGCCGCGGGTGCAACGTCGTTGACGGCGGAGATAGCAAAGGTGGTGAGCTCCGCCGTGGAAATACTGTAACTAAAGGCCGTTACCCCGTCGCAACGCCAGGTGAACACGTCGGAATCCCACGACATCATTTGTACGTCGTTACCCATTTCCGCCGTCCCGGTGCAATTCGAAATACCCTCTAGATTGACGATGGTTTCCTTAGCGCCGGTGGAAACGGTGTACCGAATAAAATCCCTCGTGTTACCCTCCGGATAGTAGAACACGTCCGGATCGTCAAAATCCCAAAAGATCTGTTCGACGTCGGCCGGCCGGACGTCATCCAACTGCCGCACGAACGCGTACGTCGTCCCGTCGAGCAGCACGTGCCGGTCGCGGGTCTGGTTGAGCAGGATCATGCGGGATTCGTCCGCGTTCCACGCCTGCACCGTGCTGTACATGGGCACGATCAGGTTACCCGGCCCGGCGTCGGAAATCCGGCGGATGGTGGTGCCGAAAGACGGGTCGGTAAAGGATTCGAGGTAGGCGGGTTTGGGGACGTCCCGCAGCGGTCGGAGCGTGAGGTCGTCGCGGAGGAGCCCTTCACCGAGGTTCTGGGCGGTGAGGAGGGCGGGCAAGGTGCAAATTGCCAGCAGCGAAAATAGCCTGGTCATGTTGGTGGTTGGTTGTGAAGTAGGTTTTTACGTAAAACGGCCTCCGTGCAAGGGGCCTAGTGGTTCGAAAGCGATGACAAGGTAGCGGGGTAGGGTGCCTGGACCGCTAGCAGTTGGCTACTTTAACCTTTAGCCGGACTGGTGCGGGTGCTTTCGGGCGGCCATTCCTTTCGGTTGTTAGGATCTATCTAGTTTGCCGGGGGATCGCCGGTGCGTACGAATCGTCCAGTGCCGAGCTCACCGCAGCCGGTCACCGCTAAATCCGGAGCTTGATTCCCTAAATTAGCTAAGCCCGGTTATCTTGGGGCATCTTCTAGTCGTCACTTCTTTGGATTGATCACGGCAATCAACCACAACGTTGCAACTGCCAGGGCGCGCGCGCTTCTCCGGAGTTGCGTGATGAGTCCGTGGAGCGCACGAATCTTAAACCGATGACTTAACTCTTCCGCTAGCTCACCTGCGGAGAACCGTCGCTCGGCGCACCTGGGTCGATTAGAATCACCAAAACCTGTACCATGTCAAACTACCACATCAAACACCTCGAAGAGTACTGGCAGGTGTACCGCAAATCCGTCCGCAACCCCGAAATGTTCTGGGAAGAAATCGCCGAAGAACACTTCCTGTGGCGTAAGAAGTGGGATAAGGTCCTGAGTTGGGATTTCAGCACCCCCGAAATCAAGTGGTTCGAAGGCGCAAAACTTAACATCACCGAGAACTGCCTCGACCGCCACTTGGCCACCCGTGCCGACAAAACGGCGATCCTCTTCGAGCCCAACGACCCCGGGGAAGCGGCCCAGCACATCACTTACCGCCAACTTCACGAGCGCGTCTGCCGCATGGCGAACGTGCTGGCGGACCACGGCGTCGGCAAGGGCGACCGCGTCTGCATCTACCTGCCCATGATTCCCGAACTGGCCGTTTCGCTGCTGGCGTGCGCCCGCCTCGGGGCCGTTCATTCCGTCGTGTTTGCCGGCTTCAGCGCCACCGCGTTGTCCACCCGCATCAACGACTGCGACTGCAAACTGGTCATCTGCTCCGACGGCTCCTACCGGGGCAAAAAAACGATTGACCTCAAGACGATCGTCGACGAAGCGCTGGAAGACTGCCCTGGCGTGGGCACCTCCCTCGTCGTCAGACGCACCGGCGGCAAAGTAAGCATGCAGGAGGGGCGCGATCGCTGGATGCAGAGCTTACTGGATGCAGCCGAGCCCGACCGGCCCGCCACCATTGTCGACGCCGAGGACCCACTTTTCATTCTCTATACCTCGGGTTCCACCGGCAAGCCAAAGGGCATGGTCCATACCACCGGCGGCTACATGGTCTACACTGCTTACACCTTTAAGAACGCTTTCCAATACCGCGAAGAAGACGTCTACTGGTGCACCGCCGACATTGGTTGGATTACTGGCCACAGCTACATCGTCTACGGCCCACTGGCCAACGGGGCCACTTCAGTCATGTTCGAGGGCGTGCCGTCTTACCCCGACTACGGACGTTTCTGGGAGATCGTTAAAAAGCACCAAGTAAGCCAGTTTTACACGGCCCCAACGGCCATCCGCGCCCTCGCCAAGGAGAACATCGACTTCGTCAACAAGCACGACCTCAGTAGTTTGAAAGTGCTCGGCACGGTCGGTGAACCCATTAACGAAGAAGCCTGGCACTGGTACAACGAGAACGTGGGGAAGAAAAACAGCCCCATCATCGACACCTGGTGGCAGACCGAAACGGGCGGCATCATGATCAGTCCCATTCCGTACTCCACACCGACCATCCCAACTTTCGCCACCCTCCCCATGCCGGGCATCCAACCGGTGCTAATGGATGAGAGTGGCCAGGAAATACAGGGCAACAGCGTTGAAGGCCGGCTGGCCATCAAGTTCCCCTGGCCCAGCATCGCCCGCACGATCTACGGCAACCACGAACGTTACCGCGAGACCTATTTCACCGCTTACCCCGGCAACTACTTCACCGGCGACGGCGCCCTACGTGACACCGTCGGCTACTACCGTATCACCGGCCGGGTGGACGACGTCATCATCGTCAGCGGCCACAACCTCGGCACCGCGCCCATCGAAGATGCCATCAACGAGCACCCCGCCGTGGCCGAAAGCGCAGTCGTCGGCTTCCCGCACGACATCAAGGGTAACGCACTCTACGGCTACGTTACGCTCAAAGAAACGGGGGAGGGCCGCGACCCCGAGAACTTGCGCAGAGAGATCAATCAACTCATCACCGACCGGATCGGGCCGATCGCAAAACTGCAAAAGATTCAGTTTACGGGCGGCTTACCGAAGACGCGGAGTGGGAAGATCATGCGCAGAATCTTACGGAAAATCGCGAGTAAGGATACTGCCAATCTGGGTGACATTAGCACGCTGCTTAATCCGGAGGTGGTGCAGACGATTATGGATGAATCCCTGGCCTAAACCACGGTTGGGTCCAAATAAAATCGCCGCTTCTCCCGACCGGAGGAAAGCGGCGATTTTCGTTTTTTTAGTGTCGTCCCAACTTTGCTCTCTTTGGGCCTTCCTTGCACCCGCGACCGCGCTCAATTACATAAAGTATTGAGGGCGCGGCCGCAGGTGCGGTAGATAGTTAATGCGCGGTGTTTTACAAGACGCCCAGATTTACCGGTGCCTGATGACGATTTTTTGCACCCCGACGGCACCACTGAGCTCGTCCCTGACGCGGAGGAGGTACAATCCATCCCGGAGCGATCGTGTGTCTAACACGTCAGTCTGGCTCATTCGGGTGGTTAGAATCGTGCGTCCGGTCAGGTCGGTAACTTCCACTCCGTAATCACTCACCATGGGTAGCGTGACGGTCAGTTGACCGGCGGTAGGAACGGGGAAGGCGGAGAAGCCGATCAGCGCGGGTGCGCCGGAGACTCCCGTGACGGCGGGGCAGACCGCGCCGACGTCGTTCGGGTCATCGTTCGTGAGCTCACCACTGAATCCGTAGCGCCACAGTTCCGAACCCGTCAGCCCGTCGTTGCCTGAGAAGTACAAATCATTTGCGTACACAAACAGCTCGTCATCCAGGCCATCCCCGGCACCCGGGTTGAGGTCGGTCAGGCGGACGGTTCCGGCGGCAGTACCGTCCGTGCGGTAAAGCTCCCGGCCGGTCGCTTCCGTCTCCGCCGTGAGGTACAGCGTATCCCTAAAAACGGCGAACCCACGGGGCTGGCTGCCAAATCTGGAATCGGAAATCGCAGCCACTTCCCGCGCCACGCCATCTTCCCTGCCGACGCGCCACAAATCTTGTTTGCTATCGTCGGTTATGCCGGCAACGAATAGGTCACCGTCGTAGACGATAGAATTAAATAAATTAGCCGAGAAGCTGAGGCCGGAAGCGGTCCTGATTAGTTCCGCATCGTCCCGCACTCCTTGCGTCCGGTAGAGGAACCTTGGCTCAAAACGGCCGGAAGATGCTTCGAAATAAATATAGTCGCCCGCGGGGTAAGCAGAATTTATGCGTGAATCTCCCAGGCCGGGGTTGATGTCCGTGATCGCGAAAGTTCCTTCGGCCGTGCCGTCGCTGCGGAAGAGTTCTTCCCCCAGGTCGGGGTCCCGCGCTCCGAAATAAGCAATGCCGTTCGCGGCCCGCATGCGGAAGGGGAAATCCTCGGCGAAAGACTTGATCATCCGCGTACCGACCGCCGTACCGTCCGTTGCGTAAAGATCTAACCGATCTTCAATGCTGGTGAGAAACAATAAAACGCTGTCGTTTAGCACGACGGAATTACCACCACCGCTGATAAAGCTGCCGTTAGAGCGATAAGTCAGTAAGGTGTCAATGCGTTCGGTCATGGGGTCGTAGCTAACGGTAACGGGGCCGAAAAATTCCGTACGGGCCGTGAGTCCGGTAGCGATAATTTTCCCCCGGAACGCCAGGGGGGAGAAAGGGACCCTACCGTTGGCGAACGTGAACGCTTTACGCGTCCCGGCGGGCGTCCCGTCAGTCCGGTAAACGGAAGAACTGCTTACGCCGTCATCGGCGGCAAAAAAGAGTTCGTCGCCAATTTGTGTCGGGACGAACGCACCGAGTGATTCCGACCCCGGTGCCAGATCCTTGAGTAGCTGCGTACCGCCCGCCGTGCCGTCACTCACGAAAACCTCCCGGCCCGTGCAACTGGTGCCAGCTTCGAAAATGAGTTTGTCGTTCAGTACGGTGAAGCGTCCGGGAGAACTTCCGGTTTCGATCGTATTGAGGTCCAACACTCGCTGGGCAACGTAGCCCGTTCCGTCGTCGAATGCCGTCCACAGTTCGCGGCCGGCCTGTCCGTCCACGGCCGTAAAGTAAACCTGGCCACCGAACGTGGTCAACCCCTCGGGGTTGGAGCCGATTGGCCCCGGATAAATATCCCTAACCAGCACGGCGGTATCGCCCGTACCCGAGGCGTAAAATAGTTCTTCCCCCTTGCCGGCGGCTTCCGCCCGGAAAAGCGTGCCGCCGTCAGCGGTACGTATCCTTTCCCTACCGACGTTAACCTGGTCAGCGGGGTTATTAAAATAGCTTTTTAACCTAACCGTGCCCGCTGCCGTTCCGTCGGTGCGCCAGAGGGAGACGAGTCTGTTCTCGTCGGCTTGATTATAAAATATGTAGGGCCGACCAATGGAAAAATTGTACGGTCTGCCGCCGTTGAAGCCCGAAATTACCCGGTGGGTATCGATGGTGATGTCGTCGGTTCGTAAGAAAATGATCGAATCCCGCAGGCTTTCAACGAAGTAGAGTGAATCGCCAACGACCTGTGGGCTGAATTGGGGACCGTCCGGGGCCCGCCCGCTGGTGCCGGTGAAAGGTTTTGTCCCGTCCACCGTTCCGTCCGTCACGAAAAGTCGGGAAGGCGTTCCGGGGGAGCTGACGACGAAGTATGATTTGTTGCGGAAGGGAGTGATGCTGAAATACCTGAAGGCGCGACCGGTGAGGCTATCGGGGATGATGGAATAAGTGCCCTCTTCGGTACCATCGGTCCGGTAGACCACGGAACCGGTAAAAAAGTCTCCAAAAAGAAAGTAATTGAGGGAATCGACGCCGGTTATTGCGGATTCGAAAGACCCTTCCTGGAGCTCGGTCACTACGTTCGTGCCGGCCATGGTGCCGTCGGTTGACCAGATCACCCTCGAGCCGAAGTAGAGTAGGGTCCGGTTGCCGAGGGTTGCTGCGCCGTTAAAATTTTGGGGCGTAAAGCCGTTCTGCGATCCGCTGATGAGCGGGGTGAGGGTTTGGTTACCCAGATCCGCTACGTACAGCCGGGGGGAGCCATCGTTGTCACCAAAGTCGAAGGTGGTGACGTATAATTTATCGTCCAGTAAGATCGCGCGGGAGGGTTCTTCCGTTGGGCTAGAGAATTCCACCAGGAATTTACGCGGGGTCTCGCCCGACTGATCCGTGTAGTATAAAGCACGCGGTCCACCGTCGCTGGCGGAGAACACCAGGTAGTCGTCGTTACTCTGGAATTCCCCGATGCCGGCGTCGGCGTTGTCCTGGGCGATGTTGGCGACGAACTCCTGGGCCGGTAGTAGGGTAGGGCCGCACAGCGAAAGGAATAATAGGCCACGCGTGAGGAGTTTTCGCAGTAGCGAGGTAGAATTGCTATTCATGTTGTCTTAGGTGTAGTTTACCAGCCGAGAGAAGCTGGCGATTTTAAGATTGGGGTTTGTTGTACTGGGTCGTTGTACAAATATAGTAAGTCGACATGTTGCGCGGTCGCGGGTGCAGGGAAGATTGGGTGGCGCAGTCCGCTGCGACGGGTGTATCCATCTTCTCGGAGTGCGAACCCAATCCCCGCACCTTTCCATACGAACCCGGCACCCGCGACCGCGCCCGGCTCCAAAAGAAATAGTGCGCCGAATGACCGATGAACCGTGGAAAACACTCCCTCCCGAGACCAGCCAGGCTTCCTGTCCTGGTAGTCGAAGTGCGACTGCGCCAGTGCATATTCCGACCGAGGGAGACGTCAAGTTGCTGGACGTGTAGAAAAGAATTAAAGCCTTCCGGCACGGGGAGCGGAACTCCGGACCTAACTACGCGTAATCACGCCAGACACATGATCCGTTATTGAAAAAAATTAATTAGATCACTCTGCTTACTGCAACATAACCCGCCCCGTTACCACCAAGCCGTCACCCCGCCTGCCCCGTAAGAAATAAACACCCGGCGAGTGCCCGGACATATCGACGCTCTCCCGGTAGCGCAGGCGGCTGCGGGTAAGTATTACCTGACCTAGTTGGTTGAACACCGTAAAGTCAGCTAGTTCTCCGGTGGTGAGGTCACCCACCAGGAAGGTGGCCAACGTCGGGCTCGGGTGAACGGCCACGTTGGAGGTGGCCGGGCCGTGACTCGTACTTGACGGCTGACCGAGCGACTGCACGGCGGCGTCAAGCCAGTGGGCGCGGTCGTCAATCCAACTCTTGAGGTAGTCAATTTCGTCCGAGTAGGTAGCACCGACGTAGGAGTTGGGCCAAATGTACCGGCCAAGGACCGGCCAGCGCCGGAAGTTGCGATCAGCCGCATCGCCCACAACGCTGGCCAGCGAGTCAACGCGTGTCCGGAGGCGTTCGTCGGAGAACACGCCCGCCCGTAGTTCCGTCCACCGGGCGCGGACCCGAGTACGGAAATTATTATCCTCCAGCAGGCGTTGCCAGTACCAGGGGAAAATATCCTCGGGGCACACCTGATTGAAGTCGAAGGCCCAGCCCGTCGTGAACCCTCCCGCGCAGTAATTCGCGTTGCCAAAGCCGAGGTTGAAGTCCCAGACCGGCCCCATCCGCAATTTCCCGCCCTCGCTGTCGCGGTCCTTAGACATATACGTACTCAGGCGGTAGCCATCGACGTTGCGGGTCAGTTCGTTGAGGAGTAGGAAGTCGACAAAACTGGCGACGTCGACGAAAGCGGCGAACCCGAGATCCGGATCGCGAAAGTCTTCGCCGGCCAGCGCATCCTCGAACGCTCCGATCCAGTTGGTGATGTATTCCCTTTGCGGTGCGGTAATGTCCGCCGGCTTGGGGTAGTGGAACAGGTATTTAGTTTTGTCGCCGGTTCGGTCCGACGCGGCGTACCGGGAGCGAAAAGAATTTTGCTCCTGCCTTCCCACTTCTCCGGTAAATTTATCGTGTTTGAGTACGTAACCGCCAGTGAGCCGGTCGCCGTCATTGTCGTCGGGCGTAAGCCTTTTGATATCGACGCGGTTACGATCCCTCTTGATGCTTTCGGTAAACAGGTATACGCCCCGGTAGTCGTCGTTGATGACTAGTTCCACGAGGCGGACGCGGGGTGCGTAATCCATCACGTCGCCGGCGAGCGTATAGGCGAGCGCATCACGGATCAGGCTCTTGTCGGAGTACGGTCCCCGCAAAACCCAGTCTTCCTCCACCGGGAAGCCGAGGATTGCTACCTGGCGGTCACTACCGTCCGCAAAACGGGTTTCGAGGCCGTACCCTTTTTTTTCGAAACCTTGCGTGGAGGAACCCCGCAGCTCGATACCGACGAACCCTGCGTATTCGTTGAAAGTATCCGTGACTCGGTTGACTAGCCCCGCTCCGTTGTCGACTACGCCCATGCGGACGGTGCGCTTCGGATCGTCCAAAATCTCCTCACCATCCGTTTGGATGACAATAATCGGTAGGGTAGAGGTGAAATTGGTTTGACCGGTCAGGACTCCGGTTAGGAAAACAATCAGCCCTACGGTAGAGAAACGTAAAATCATTCGGGGCGATTACATTGATTATGAGAGCGGAAACCGGCAACAGCTGCTACCGAGGTGATGGGAACACCAAATTATGGCAGTAACGCGATGAATTTGGAAAGGGTTGATTTGCTTAACGGGCATTTAACAGTACCCCCGTAGCTCCGGCGCCGTAGTCATTCACGTGTTTTGGGTCAGTCTGCCCCGACCGTAGTCGATAAAGCCACCTGAACGCTGCACGCCCGATCCCGATCCCGATAGCTATCGGGATCGGGACCGCGCCCACGTGACTCAACGGAGCGTGGAAAACTTCCTCCACCCAAAGCCCCGCCCGCTTCCTATCTTCGCCGCCCATATGCGCCTACGCCAGCTTGAAATAAAAGGCTTCAAATCCTTCGCCAACCAGACCGTCGTCAACTTCGATAAGGACGTGATCGGGATCGTCGGACCGAACGGCTCGGGCAAATCCAACATCGTCGACGCCATCCGCTGGGTGCTAGGTGAGCAGAAGGGTAAGGAGCTACGGCTGGACAAGATGAGCTCCGTGATCTTTAACGGGACCAAGAAGAAGAAAGCCGGGAACCTGGCCAGCGTCAGCCTGACCTTCGACAACGACAAGGGACTACTACCCACCGAATACGGCGCCGTCCAGATCACCCGCATGCTCTACCGGAGCGGTGACAGCGAGTACCGCCTCAACGGTGTGCAGTGCCGCCTCAAGGACATCAAAACGCTCTTCCTCGACACCGGCATCGGCTCCAACTCCTACGCCATCATCGCTCTCGGCATGGTAGATGACATCTTGGCCGACAAGGATAACTCCCGCCGGCGGATGTTCGAGCAGGCCGCCGGGGTGAGCAAGTACAAGGCGCGGAAAAAAGAGACCTTAAATAAGCTCAAGAATACCGAGGGCGATCTGGACCGGATTGAAGACTTGCTCCACGAGATCAACGGCAACCTCGTCAGTCTCGAAAAGCAGGCCAAACGGGCGCGGCGCTACCTCGAAATCAAAGAGCAGTACCAGCAAGTCAGCCTCCAACTGACCCGGGTGCGTATCGGTGACCTGCGCGAACAGTTCGCCAAACTCAAGGCCGAGATCACCACCGCCGAAGATGACTACCGCAACGTCGACGTGGCGATCACCACCCTGGAGGCCAACCTCGAAAAGGAGAAGGCTAAGCACATCGACAAGGAGAAAGCACTCGGCGAACGCCAAAAACTCCTCAACGCCCTCGTCGGTGAATTACGCGGACTGGAGAACGAAAAGCAAATGCTCGCCCAGCGCAAAACCTTTGTCCAGCGACAAACCGACAAACTCCAGCAGGACGTGGCCAACGCCGGCGGCCAACTGACCGGATACGCCGAGGAGATTCAGCGGATGGAAACCCAGATCAAAGACGAAGAACTTACCGAACTGGAACGGAAGCAAGGTCTGGAAGTCGCCCGCGAAGCTTTGGAGACAATTAAATCCGGCCACCAATCGCTCAAGGGCCGCCTCGATGAAGGCCTCAAACAACAGCAAACCGAAGAGCGCCGCATCTTCGAATTTGAAAAGCGCCGCGCTATCAACGCCAACCAGGTAGCCAACTACCGCAGCCAGGTCGAGCGCAACGCCGGTGAAATGGACGACCGTCGCGGCGAACGCACCTCCCTCGAAGAAGCCCTCGCCGAGTTACAGGCCAAAGAACAAACCCAGGTCACCGACCTCGAAACCCTCGAAACCGCCGAGGCCGAACGCGTCGAGCAGATGGAACGTTCGCGGGAGGCCGTCGACCGCTTGCAGTTGGAACAGTCGAAGATCAACCGTAATCTCGACCGTTTCCGCAACGAGTTCAAGCTGACGAAAAACATGATTGAGAACCTGGAAGGCTTTCCGGATTCGATCCGTTTTCTTAGCCAGAGCAAAAAATGGGAAAGCAAAGCGCCGTTGCTGACCGACTTGCTTTTAGTCGAAGAAGGCTACCGCGTAGCAATCGAAAACTACCTCGGTCCTTACCTTAATTACTACGTCGTCGAGGATGAGACGGAAGCCCGCGCGGCCATTGCCATCCTGAGCGACGCGCAGAAGGGGAAAGCTAATTTTATTTGTTTGGCGGACATTGCCGCAACGAGCAATATTCATCCCGATATTCCCGAAAACTGCCGCTGGGCAACGGAAGTCGTTACGGTAGATGATAGATACCAGCCCATCGTATCCTTATTACTGGGCAATACCGTAGTCGTGGAATCGGAGGAATTACCCGATCTGCAAACGAGCGACCAACGGCTCTACTACTCCGTCACCAAAAGTGGCCGCTACCAACGCAAATACGCCACGGTCACCGGCGGCTCGGTCGGGCTCTTCGAAGGTAAAAAGATTGGCCGGAAGAAGAACCTGGAAGTGCTCGAAAAGAGTATCAAACAAGCTGAAACCGACCGTAAGGAAGTCGACAAGTCACTAGAAAACGAGCGCAAACACCTCGCCGAACTGCGGCAGCAACGCACCGATCAGCAGATTCAAGAGAAGCGCCGCGAGCTCAACCGGCTGCAGCAACAGCGCGCCGGACTGAAAGCGCGCGTGGACGGCTTCACCAATTACTTCAACGAAACCCAGGCGAAAAATGACCGCCTCGCCAAGCAAGCTGAAGAAACCCTGGCGACCAACCAAAGCATCGAAAGCGATCTCGCCGGTGCCCAACAAGCTGTCTCCACCCTCCGCGAGCAACTAGCCGGAACGGACGGCAACTATCGCCAGCTCAGCGAGCAACTCAGCGCCGCCTCCGCCGACTACAACCAGCGGAACATCGAATTCATCCGCCAGCAGAATAAGGTGGAGACGCTTAGCCAGGAAGTGCAGTTCCGCCGCAACCGCCTTCAGGAGCTGGCCCGTCAGGACGAGACCAACAAAGACCAACTCACCAAGCTCGCTAAAGAGGCCCGTCAGTTCGACGAACAGGAGACTACCATTGCTAAGAATCTGGAGCAGATGTACGTCAACCGGACCCAGTACCAGACGACGCTCAACTCCGTAGAACAACAATACTTCGCCGCCCGGACGCTCATCAACAGCATGGAAGATGAACTTCGCCGGGACAACCGGAAGCGGCAGGACGGGCAGGTGCGCGTCAACCAACTAAAGGAAAAGTTCACCGACGTACGTTTCAAACTCAACGGCATCGCCGAGCGGTTGAAGATCGAGTTCGACATCGCCATCGACGATTTGGACGGCATGGAAATCGAAGAATGGACGGGCAACGAAACCGACCTGGAACTGAAAGTCGACCGCCTCCGCAGCCGCATCGCCAACTACGGCGAAATCAACCCGATGGCCGTAGAAGCCTACGATGAGATGAAGGAGCGGCACGATACCATCACCAAGCAGCGGGATGACATCGTAGACGCAAAAAATACCCTCATCAAAACCATCAAAGAAATCGAGGAAACCGCCACGGTGCAGTTCTTGGAATCCTTCGAAAAGGTCCGCGCCCACTTCATCGACGTCTTCCGCAGCCTATTTACCGAGGATGATAATTGCGACCTCATCCTCGAAAACCCGGAAGATCCACTGGAATCCAAGATCGAGATCATTGCCAAGCCGAAGGGAAAACGACCGACGACGATCAACCAGCTTTCCGGCGGCGAGAAGACGCTCACGGCTACGGCCCTCCTGTTCGCGCTGTACCTCCTCAAACCCGCCCCCTTTTGTATTTTCGACGAGGTCGACGCCCCGCTGGACGACGCCAACATTTCCAAGTTCAACAAGATCATCAAGAAATTTTCCAAGGACAGTCAGTTCATCATCGTGACGCACAACAAGCTAACGATGGAGGCGGTGGATACTATTTATGGGGTTTATACTAATGAGCAGCAGGGTAGTGGGGTTTTGCCGGTTGAGTTTACTGAGTTGGAGGGTAGTTCTGTTTTTACGGCTGTTTAGGGTGCCTTCGGCGGTTTCCTGAGGATGTTGAGGAGGGGTATAGGTAGAAAGAGGAGGAAGAAAAGAAAGCGGTCTTTCTTCTTCTTATCTCCTCCTATTTCTTCCTCTCTCGTCCTCTGGAGCACGAAGTACAGCGCTAGCTAAACCGCCGGAGGCAACTCAGACCAGACCCAACAAGTTAAGACACCAATGCCAACAATCAAGACAGCACTACTCTTAATACTAACCCTGGTGTTACAGTTGCCAACGACCGCCCAGGTAATAAAAGACTGGTCAGAGTACGAGCACCTGAAGTCCGAAGACGCCCCCACCGCCGCCGCCCTAGCCAAAAAACTAACCACCGGCCTAAAAACCGATGAGCAAAAAGCCGCCGCCCTCTACTACTGGACCGCCCAAAACATCACCTACGACGTAGACCTCTACGAAAAGATCAGCCAGGGAAGAATGAAGCGCCGCGCCTATACGCCGGAGGAAATACTAAAAGTCTGGGACGACCGCATCCAACAGACCCTGCGCCAGAGAAAAGGTGTTTGCGATAACTACGCCCGGCTTTACCAGCGCATGGCCGAAACGGTCGGCCTCAACTGCGCCTACGTGACGGGCCACGTCCGTTCGAACGCGATCGAGGCGGGGAGCATGGGCTACACGCATGCTTGGAACGCCGTGGAGATTGACGGGGAATGGAAGATAGTCGATGCCACCTGGGGTGCCGGAGCCATGCGGGGGGATAAATTTAATAAGCAATTTCGCGAAGCCTACTTTTTTCCGGAGCCGGCTAGCCTTCAGTATTCTCACTTTCCGACCGACGCCAAGTGGCAACTCACGGATGAGTTGCTGGACCGCGAAACCTTCGTCAACCTGCCGGGGATCGGAGCGAAATTTATTGCGTACGGAATTGGCGATTTGACATATGATAGTTACGCTATTTCAGCGCCGAGAAATGAAGAATTTATTTATGAATTCTCCTCAGTCGGCCCCATAGAGAATCTTGTCTGCGCTAATATGACGACCGCCCAGCAAATCTCTTGCACTGCCGAACGGACGGAGGATGGTTATCGCCTGACCGTCCCGGCTAAGGAAGTAAGAAATATGGTATTGAGCATTTATTCCGGTCGTGACGATATGCTCATTAGCCACCGATTACGCGTCCGGTAAGCGCTGCAATCCATTGCTTTTTCCCCGTTTAGCCTTCTTCCGCGACGCGTAAGCAAGTCCCGCACTCAGTCGGGACGACCGCGCAAAAAATTGGGTTACCTTCGGCTGTCAAACCGCCCAATTTTATGTATACCATCGGCTACGACCTCGGTTCCTCCTCCATCAAAGCCGCCCTCGTGGAGGTGGCGACCGGTAAAATTCTCGCTCGCGTGACCGCCCCGGAAACCGAGCTGAGCATGGACAACCCCGAGCCGGGCTGGGCCGAGCAAAATCCCGAGGATTGGTATAAGTACGTCGTGGAAGCCACCAAGAAGGTTTTGGCGCTCACGCAGGTGCCGAGTAAGGACATAAAAGCAGTGGGCATTGGCTACCAGATGCACGGCCTCGTGATCGTCGACGACCGGCACGAAGTCATTCGCCCCAGCATCATCTGGTGCGACGGCCGCGCGGTCGAGACGGGCGACAAGGCCTTCAAATCCATCGGCACCGACGTCTGCCTCACCCACCACCTCAACAGCCCCGGCAACTTCACGGCCAGCAAACTTAAATGGGTTGCCGACAACGAACCCGCCAACTTCGCCCGCGTCAAATACGCCCTCCTCCCCGGAGACTACCTCGCGCTTAAACTTACCGGCGAAGCCACCACCACCGTCACTGGCCTTAGCGAAGGCATCCTCTGGGATTTTACCGAAAACAGCCCCGCCCACCTCGTCCTAGACGAAATGAACCTGAGTGCCGATCTTCTGCCAAGACGCGTCCCCGCCATAGGAAAGCAAGGCGTGCTCACCGCCACCGCCGCGCAGGAACTCGGCCTCGAACCCGGCACCGTAGTCGGCTACCGCGCCGGCGACCAACCCAATAACGCCCTTTCCCTCAACGTGCTCGCACCCGGTGAAGTGGCCGCTACTGGCGGTACCTCCGGTGTCGTTTACGGGGTGAGTGATCGCTTAGCGTTCGACCCGGGCCAACGCGTGAATTCCTTCGCCCACGTCAACCACACCAGCGACGCGCCAAGGATCGGTATCCTTCTTTGCATCAACGGTTCCGGTATTCTACACCGCTGGGTAAAGAACCTCCTCGGTGGGGAAGCCCTTAGCTACGGTGAGATGGAAACGTTGGCGGCAAGTGTTCCCGTGGGTAGCGAAGGACTCCACTTTCTCCCCTTCGGCAACGGGCCGGAGCGGATGCTCAACAACAAAAATATCGGTGCTCACCTGCTCGGCATCGACTTGAATCGCCACGATCGCGCGCACGTCATCCGCGCCGGCATCGAGGGAATAGCCTTCTCGTTCGTGTACGGGATGAAAATTATGCAGGACCTTGGCGTCGACCTGAGTACGATCCGCGTGGGGAACGATAACTTGTTTCAGAGTAAGATTTTCTCCACGACAATCGCTACGCTAACCGGCGCAACGATCGAGATGCACGACACGACGGGCGCGGTCGGGGCGGCCCTGGCGGCCGGTGTGGCGGTCGGTTTGGCGGATAGCGTGGAGGCGGCCGTTGGGCGGCAGGAAGCAATCTCCATCGTTAGACCGATTACGGATAAGGTGACCCTGGAGACGGCTTACGCGGCTTGGGAAAATAGCTTGACGGAGCGGATGAAGTGATTTTTCAGCTGAAGGGCTGGCTCTTCTTTTTCTCCCACTCAGAGACTACCATCGCTACGATTAGGCAAACCATACACAAGACCCCGAACAAGGCGCCAGTGGCGTGCCGTTCGCTTAATTCCACAAATAAATAACGGTAGGTCTGGACGGACATGAGAGAAACCGCCAGCATACTCACCGCGATACGACCTTTGGTCATGGTATAATCCTTATTCATCGTGGTGTATTTTTAACAAAGTACGCATAATGGCCATCTTTTGTTTAGGCAATCAGTCTGGTCGCTTGGCCGGATCGCAAGTGGCTCAAATCACCGATAACTACTTCCTGGACCCCAGATGCAATGGCGTCGAACGCATTATCCAATTTCGGGATCATCCCACCGGCAATCACCCCTTCCAGTTGGTACTGCCGGTAGGTTTTCGGGGTAATGGTTTTAATGATGGAGTTCTCGTCATTAATATCACGAAGCACACCGGGTAGTTCGAAGCAGTATTTGAGGGAAACCTGATATCCTTGCGTCGCCAGCGCCTTAGCAACTTCGTTAGCGATCGTGTCGGCGTTGGTGTTGAGTAGCTGTCCCTTGGCGTCGTGGGTGATGGGGCACAGAACCGGACGTAATTCCAGACGGAGTAGCCCGGCGAGCAATGACCCGTTAACCTCGGTGACGTCTCCCGCAAATCCATAATCAATCTCGCCAACCGGGCGTTTCTCCGCGAGAATCGCATTGCCGTCCGCCCCGCTAAGCCCGATGGCGTTCGTGCCCCGCCTTTGCAGTTGAGCGACTAGATTCTTATTAATCAGGCCGGTGTAGACCATCGTCACAATTTCCAACGTCGGCGCGTCCGTTATCCGCCGCCCACCGACCATCCGCGGCTCACGACCCATTTCACGAATTACCTCACTCGCCTTCCCGCCGCCCCCGTGAACGAGTACGGCGAGCTCCGTTAGGCTAGCAAAATAATCCAGTACTCCAGCAAGCGCCGCTTCGTCGTTAAGAACGTTACCACCGATTTTCAGAACTGTAAGTTGCATGCGGGTTGAGTTGCGATTGTCAATATACAAGGCAAGGTAATCAGGCACCCCGACAAAGTACGGGACTAGCTTACGCGGCGCGGTCGCAGGTGCAGCGTAATTATGAAGAATACCACTACCTACCGCCCTACCGGCTACCGCCTACTCGCCTACCGCCTACCAGCCTACCGCCTAACCCCCCCCCCTTAACAAACCTTAATCCCCCTTAGCTTTTCCGTAAGCAATTCTCGGACCGTCGCTCCGTAGTTTTATGTCAAAGAAGCTCACCATGAAACACACACGCCAGCTTTATACCTCTTTACTGATTCTATTTACCCTCTTCGCTACCTCCTGCAAATCAGTTGATAAACTCGTCGAAAACGGCAACTACGAAGAGACGATCCGCCTCGCCCAAAAGCGCCTGTCGGGCAAGGAAAAGAAGAACCCGAAGTACGTAGCCGCGCTCGAAAAGGCCGTCAACAAGTCCATCCAGCGCGATCTGGACCAGGCGGACTACTTCGCCAACTCCGGCACGCCCGACTGGGGCCGCATTCACGGCATCTACGAAAAGGTCGACCGCCGTCAGCGCGCGCTGCAACCGTTGCTGCCCCTTTCCGATAAAAACGGCCGCTACGCCCAGTTCAACTTCGTTGATCTCGGTGACCGACTAGCCGCCACAGAGGGTAAAGCCGCCGAACAAGCTTACGCCAATGCCCTGGCCAACCTCACGAAAGGCCGCGCCGGCGACAAACGCGCCGCCCGCGAATCCTTCCAGGATTTTGCTACGACCGAACGCTACCGCGCCAACTACCGCGACGCCCGCACTTTGCGCGAAGAAGCCCGCGAACTCGGTAAAGTATTTATCTTCGTCACGACCGTCAACGAATCTGGCGGCTACCTCCCCCGCGGCTTTGAGGAAGAACTTCTGCGCGTGGAGACCAACAACATGGACAGCGACTGGCGCTACTACGATTTCGCCGCCCGCCCCGGCGTCACCTACGATTACGACGCGCAAATCGTCATCCGCAACATCGAAGTGAGCCCGGAACGCATCACCGAGCGTAGCTACGTCGACGAGCAGGAAATTACCGACGGCGACGAGTACGTGCTGGATGCGCGCGGCAACGTCGCCAAGGATACCCTCGGCAACGATATTACGCAGCCCCGTAGGGTAATCGTCCGGGCGCAGATCATCGAGATTTTACGGAGTAAAGCGGCCGTAGTGAACGGCAGCCTCGTCCTCTACGACAATCGGCTGAACAGAATCGTGGAGGAGGAAGCCCTCACGGCCGAAGCCGTATTCAACAACTACGCCAGCACCTTCAGCGGCGACCGCCGTGCGCTCAGCCGTAGCACCCGCCGCTACGTGGGTAACCGCGCGCAGCAATTCCCTTCTAACGAAGCCCTTATTCTGGACGCGGCGGACGTCCTGAAACCGAGGCTGCAGGAGCTACTGGCCACGAGTTACCGGACAATTTAGTGCTTAGATCAAATTTTAAGAAGTTCGAAGCAGTGTCGGGATGCTCCCGACACTGCTTTCGCTTGTACCACGAACCCTAGCTAGTTAAAGCGAACTACCTTGCGGCCATGAATTTTTGCCCCCACTGTGGCTCCGCCGAAATAAGTAAACTTATCCCCGCCGGCGATAACCGCCCGCGGTTGGTTTGCGGCGCCTGCACCACCATCCACTACCGCAACCCCAAGATCGTCGCGGGCTGTTTGCCCGTGTGGGAAGATAAAGTGTTGCTCTGCCGCCGCGCCATCGAGCCCTGCTACGGCCTGTGGAACGTGCCGAGCGGTTATTTAGAAAATGGCGAGGGCGTAGAAGCCGGGGCCATCCGGGAGGTCTGGGAAGAGGCGGCGGCTAAGGTGGAATTAACGTACCTGATTTCACTGTACAACCTGGAAAAAATAAATCAAATCTACCTCCAGTTCGTCGGGGAGCTCGTGGAGGGTAAATTCGCGGTGGGCGAGGAAAGTCTTGAATGTCAGCTGTTTACCGAAGCGGATATTCCCTGGGATGAGATGGCATTTACCTCTTCTACGTTTACGATAAAACGTCATTTTTTGGACCGGCGTGACGGAACCCAACGTCTGCACCGGGCTAGCTATCCCACCCTGTAATACTGACTTTAGAGGACGAGGCACGAGCATCGACTAAAGTCAACGTTACTAGTCGGGTCGAATTAAAAGTACCGATCTCGGGCCAAAAGGTGGCTGAGGCGGTCGTGGAACATCCGCAACAACACTGTTCTCCTCCAACAAAATGCCGAACACGACGGGGACGGCTAATCGCTCCTTTGGGTAAGGCGTAAACCCATCCGTAAGTACGAGGATTACGTCCGGCTTTGGCCGAAGTTTCTGCGCCTCGGCAATGCCCGCCCGCATGTCGGTCAGCCCGCCGCCGGGGAGTGACTGAATTCTGTAAGCCTCCTCCGCCGCGACGACCCGCACGGGTTCGAAAGTCCGGTTGTCGCAGGGAATGATCGTAACCGGGTAACGGAATGTCCGTACGACACCGGCGACTTCGGCCAGCGATCGCTTCAGACTAGCGCTACCTATCGACCCACTCGTATCCACGACGATGGCGATGCGCGCCGTTCGGTCACCCCGCAGTGACGGAGCCAGGATAGGGTGATAAACGGCCTGCCGCCGACTCGGCCGCGCGAAACTATAGTCGATCCGACTACCGATGCCTTGATGGATGGCCACGCTCATCCGGTGCGAAAGGGAGCGCCGCCAGTTTGTCTTACTCGTCAGAACGCTTTCCGACCAGCTCCGCCAGCTTGCGGGAATGGCACTCGGACCGGCCTTTTTCATTTCATCGGCCACTTTTCTGCGGATCAGCTCGGTGTCCAAGTCAGAAATATCCTGAACGTCCCCGGTTTCCCACTCCCGTGCTTCCCCGTGTACGCCGCTTCCTTCGTCCGGGAGCAACGCAAAGTCGTGTTCGGCACCCTCCACCATGGTCAGGTACTCCTCCGCCAACCGTCCGTTCGCAAAGCCGAACTTGCCGGGCAGCATACCCGGGTACACCGCTGGCATGGTTAATCCTGGCCACGGGTTGTCGTTGATCTCGAAGTCGGCGGCAATGTTCCAGGTGCGCGGGTCGACCGGTCGCTTGGTCAGTAAGGATTCGCGCCGCTCGGCGTGCTGACGGAGACGGTGGCTGATTTCGTGAATCCAGAGAAAGCCAATTTCTTTCAGGGCGTCGATCTCTTCCGGGTTACTCGCCCAGATTTCCGCGACGGCCGCCGGGTTCCAGTAAACGTTGTAGCTCAGGTCGATCGAAGCTACCTCCGTCCGCTCGGTGACGATGATGCGGCACCGGAACAGCGCCGGACCGAACCACGGTAACCGCTGGGCGGCGTAGGCCCGGGCGAAGCGAATCCGGTCGCTGGCCGTGCGGTGATCAACTGAGGACATCGATGAATTGGTTGAGTCCTTCGTCCGCAAAGAAGCGTTCGATCTGGTCGGTGACGGTTGAACCACCGTCCCCATTAGCTTGCTGCGCCGCGGCAAATACCTCGGGCAGCCAGCCGGACTGGGCCAACTCGCGGAGGGGCACGAAAGCAATGTCACGCCTGCCGTCGTCGAAGGTTGTCGCCATCAAATCGAGGTAAACGGTCGAGTAGGGAAGAAGATCAGCAGTGCCCACCGCGGCTTTCAGGTAGGGATTCAGGCTGGCAAACAGTACGTAGAGCTCGCCGTCGTTCAGGTCGGTCACGTCGAGACTTACCTTGCCGTCGAGAACGTCAGCGGGCGGTGGAAGGCGGAGGTTGCGTAAGTACTCGATCAACGCGATGGCGATGCCTTCCCCCAGGCAACCGGCGGCCAGGTCGAGCCACAGACCGTCGGACTGGGTATCGTGTAAATCGTAGCCGAGTAGTTCGGCGCTGGTGAACAGGGCGGCCACGAAATCCCAGGTTCGGGGGCTGGCGAATCCGTACGGATTATCCTCCGGGTTAGCGTGTAGATAACTGGGTTGTAAGCGCAGAAAGGCAGCCACCCGGGCCTTTACCTGACCGAGGAGTACGGCGTGAGCCTTGGTATCTACTTCCTGAATGTTCCCTTGTTGCCAGCCGCTGAGTAGCGCGTTGATGTACAGGTCCGCGTCAATGTCCCAGTTCAGGTGCACGAACCGGTTGCGGAGCGGCGGTGATAATTCCCAACCCCCCACCATCAGGTCGGGCGGGTTGGCGGCGGCCACGATCCGGACGCCGGGTGGTAGGTCGTGAAACCCCACCCGCCGTTCGAAGACTACGCGGAGCAGGGCCGACTGCACGGAGGGCGGTGCGGTGCTCAACTCGTCCAGGAAAAGAATGCCGTTGCCCGTCTCAGAAAAGCTGTCCACCCACTGCGGCGTGGCGTAGCGGACTTTGCCGTCCTCCAGAATGGGTAAGCCACTAAAGTCCGTCGGGTCGTGGATGGAGGCGATTAGGGTAGTGACCGGAAAATCCGGACGCGCCAAGCCCTCGATGAAGCTGGACTTGCCGACGCCCGGGCGGCCCCACAGAAGGACGGGGATACCGGTGACGTTATTCTGCGTGGGGGTAACGAGGGCGATGAGTAGCGCGGCCGCGCCACGGGGTAATTTTTGGGATGGGTTCACGGTTTGGACTAACTCCTAATTCGCCACATAGTTTGTCGGGCGGGGCGTCAGTCCGCTCCACCACCATCGCCCTTCGATGGTTGTAGAATCGAACAAACGGCCGCCAAATCAGATTTTAGTAAGGAATCAAAACTAAACTACTATGGGTTTTCTTGCCTGGATCATACTCGGCCTCATCGCCGGCGCCATTGCCAAACTTATTCACCCGGGGCCGGACCCCGGTGGCTGGATCGCTTCCCTACTGATCGGTATCGTTGGTGCCGTCGTCGGTGGCTTCGTCTTCAATCTGGTCGGTATGGGCGGTGCTACGGGTGTTAACCTGTGGTCCATCATTGTCGCCGTAGTCGGAGCGGTTATCTGCCTGGCTATTTACCGGCGGGTGGCTTAAATCCGCCTTTCGTGTAAAAACTAAGAATGCCAGTGGCCCCGCGCCGCTGGCATTTTTTGTTGGTGGTCGGTTCGTTGCTGACCGTTCGCAACCAGGTTTTTGCCACACAAACACATAAGCACAATAGTTTGGGTAAGAAATGCTTCGGCGTGGCCGGAAAGTGTTGTTCTGAGCACTAGTTTTTACGTAGCTGAAAAATCCGTACAGAATCCACTAACTACCAATCCAATCAAATTTAGCTTCGACTGCCCGACAAAAATTTACGCTAGCCAATTTTCCCGGCACCCGCGGCCGCGCACCTTTAGAGCATGTTGGGACTTTAGCTTCCGGCCTTGTTTTGGCCACTTTTGCGGTGGTCTTCGTTAGCAAAATCCTCATTTAGCTACGGCTAAACTCCGGTTTTGCTGCCTTAACCATCACAAAACTGTCTCAAAACCGGCCAGGAACCCAAAGTCCCAACATGCTCTTAAAAAACAACCGCAAAACTAACGCTACCGCACACCCGCAAACTCATGAATCAGCGGCTTGGGGTATTTAATCTTCCCCTTCAGCTTGAAAGTACTCAACCGGTTATGGTAGTAATAAAGCATCGCGTAGCTATCACAGATTACCTTGCCGTCCGCGTCCCGGTGCAGGGGTTTCTGGATGTGGAAATTACCGATGCTGTCCATGGCGTGCTGCAAAATGCCTTCGGGCGTTTCATAAAGTTCTGGCGAAACCTTTACCCGGTCTTCGTTACTAAGGTCCAGCAACACGTCGCGCAACTGAGCGATAACGTTGAGTAGCGCGGGCTCATCGAAGAAGAATTCCTCGGCGGGCAAACGCATGATGCCGTAAAGATCGGTGCCGATGTTGGCCCGTTCCACCAGCGCGAAGGCAGCGTAACTGGCGATGTGCGACGGCAGGACGATGCCATCGGCGTGGTACCGTTCCACGATCTTTTCCCCCAGCATCCGGGTGTACTCGCTCTCCCGCTGGTAATCCTGGTTGATCTCGCCGTGCTGGTCGCGAAAATATTCTCGCGTACTCACGTGGCGGCCGCTGCGTACGTAACTGAGCCCCGTGGCCTCCACCCGGTTACCGAGCACGTCCATCGGCTGGCCGAGGCTGATCGTGATGGTGTTACCCTTACTAAATACCCCCCACACGAATTTCAGAATCGACCGCAGCGACTGGAAATTATCCGACGCCTTGATGTACCGCTCCTGCCCCTGCTCGCGGAGGTGTTGCTCCACCAGAAACTGCGCCTCCAGCACGAAGGGGTAGCTGAGAATAACCGGCACGATAAAAATCTTTTCTTCCCGCCCTTCCTGGTAGCTGGCGCGTTGCGCCTCCACGGCCGTGCCGAGTAAGCCTAGCTTGAGTTTAGTCTCCAGCGCCCCCGACCGCGAACGCGTGCCGCCCGGGAAGAAAAGACTCGGCACGCCCTTCTTGATGATGAGTTTCGAGAACATCTTTAGGGCCGTCATGTACACGCCGTTCCGCTTCCGCCGGTCGACGCGGTAAGCCCCCAACCGGTTCATAAAGTAGGCCGTATAACCCGTGTTGTAGAGGTTGAGCCCCGCACCGAAGGAGACGGCCGGTAGGCCCGCCACTTGGTCCAGCGCGTAGCCGATAAGGATGGAATCGAGGTTGGAGAAGTGGGTGGGTACGAAGACAACGGTCCCGATTTTACTGAGCTCCCGCACCCGCTCGACGTAACCCCGCACCAGCAGTTTCTCCTGCAGCAAAATCTTTTTCGAGAACAGCGAGCGGAAACTGCGCCCGTCCGCCGCATTCAGTAGGCGGCCGAAGAAAAAGGTCAGAAACCGGCGGGCGAATCGAAAAGTAGGAATCTTGAAGTGACCGACGATCTCGTCGGAATACCGGTGCACGATCCGCTTGAGGATGTTGCGTGCCGCGTTGTCCGCCGTCGTCTGCTCTTCTTCGTCCAGCGATCTGGTCGCCAGCATCTTGGCGAGCCGCTTGTAGTAGCTTCTCTCCTTGGGCGGGTCCACTTTCCACGGTTCCTGCTTGGTGCGGTTCTGCTCGCTGAAGATCGTCTTACTGAGCAGGTTCTGGAGGTCGCCACCGTGTTCTTCCAGGAGTCGTTCGTAGGTAGCTTCTTCGAGCTCACTGACGAATGCATCGCGGTCTTCGTGGAGTCGGTAGATGTCCCACTTCTCCAGGTCGGGGGCAATGTGTTCGTAGCGCCGGCCGGCATTTTCGAAGGCCGGGGTGGCGACGAGGGTATTGGTATTTTGCTCGGTAGTAGTCACGGTGGCCAAGTTAGGTGGTTTCGGCGTAAGGCCAGTCCATGCCCAGCAAGGTTTTTTCGATCAGGGCCAGGAGTTCCTCGCGGCCGTCCTGCTTCACGGCGCTGGTGAGGAACACGGGGGGCAGCTCTTCCCACTGCTCCAGCAGCTTCTTCTTAAAGGCTTCCACCTGGGTCAGGCCCCGGGCTTTTTTGCGGTCGGTTTTCGTGAACACCAGCACGAAGGGCACGCCGAGTTCGCCGAGCCAGTTGACGAATTCCAGGTCGATCTTTTGCGGCGGCACGTTGCTGTCGATCAGCACCATCGCGCAGGTCAGTTGCTCGCGCTTCGTAAAATAGTTCGTCGTGCGGGTCTCCCACTTCGAGCGCGTTTTTTTGCTCTGTACCGCGTAGCCGTAGCCGGGTAGGTCGGTCATGTTCCACGAGCCGTTGATCAGGAAGTAGTTGATCAGCTGGGTCTTGCCGGGCCGGCCGCTGGTCTTGGCTAGTTCCTTGCGCGAGGTGAGCATGTTGAGCAGGCTGCTCTTGCCGACGTTCGAGCGGCCGATGAACGCAAACTCGGGTCGTCTGTCGACGGGGATTTTGTCGACCCGCGCGTAGGAGGTGGTGAATTCGGAGGCGGTTATGGACATTTTTGGTCTTTGGTCTTTGGTCTTCAGTCTTTGGTCTAAAGTCTCTGGTGGTTACTGTTACCACAGACCACAGACTAAAGACCCCAGACTTTTGTTGCGCGGTCGCCGGTGCAAGGGTTATTAAGGAAGGAGCAAAGGTACGTGGGCGCAGCCGGAAAGCTAGTGAAATACTTAACCCTTAGCGCCGTTTCGGTTGTTACCAGTACGATTGGTCGACGCATTCCTCCGCTCCGTCGACAAAACTTGCCGGGGTAGGGGAGTAGACCTACTTTCGACGCAGCAACAAAAGAAAATAACCCACCCATGTTTGAGTCATTCACCACCGCTCTCGGAAAATTTGCCACGATCAAAGGCCGGGCGCGCCGCAAAGAATTCTGGTCCTTCATCTTTATTTCGAGTTTGATCGGTGGTCTCGTGTCAAACTTCTACGGAAACATGATCGGCCACGAAGCCGGGATCGAGCGGATGATCGAGTTGTTATTTTTTATCCCGTCCGTAGCGGTGACCGTCCGTCGCCTCCACGATCTTGGCCGCACTGGCTGGTGGATTCTCCTGGCACCCACCGGCGTCGGTACCATCATTCTTTTCTTCATGATGCTCGCCGACGGTCAGCCGCGGGAAAATAGGTACGGAGCCGACCCTAAGGGCCGCGATGACTTTCAGGACTTTGGCCCTCTACCCCGGCCCCGGCGCGAACGGGTAGCGCAAACGGAGGAACTCTTTGTTTAAGTAGTCAATACCTTGCCAGAGAAAAGTCGATAAACCTTACCGTCAATCGCGCCAAACAAAAGGAAACAGGACCAGCCCCACCGCCAGCCCGATTAAATCGATCGCCCCGACGTAGATCAGCATGGTGTCGGTCTGCTCAATCGGCAGCCCGAAGGAGTAGGCACCCAGATTAACCAGCAGGTAAAGCAGCGGCGTGAGGATCGGCAGCGACAGAATCGACATCAGCGTAGCGTTCCCACCCGCCCGTGCCGCAATGGCCCCCACGAACGTCAGCGCCGCCGAAAGCCCGACGCCCCCCAGCCCCACGGCCGCCAGGAAAGTCGCCGGCTCGAACACTTCGATATTCTCCGCCGCGAAGAAACGTAGCGCGAGGTAGCTGGCCCCACTCACCAACCAAATCTGGAGGGTATTAAAAATCCACTTGCTGGTCAACAGGGCTTCGGGCGACGCCACTTGGTAATAGTACAGGTGGCGCCGGCCGCCTTCCCGCAAAAAGCTGCGCCCGGTGGCGACCAGCGCGCCAAAAAACAATACGATCCACAGTACGGCGTTAAAGGTCATGGCGGAAAAATTCGTCATGGCCATGTACACGATCGTGGCCGTGGCGACTACGTAAAGCAGCACGCTACTGATGGCCGTCCGGTTGCGCCATTCGGCCCTGAACTCCCACTTGAGTAGGTGAGCTATTTGGCGGAGTGTCTGCATGAATCGTTGACTAGCGGGTGGGGTAAGCGCGTAGGCTGATTGACCGCCCCGAAATTTACCCTCAATCTGAATAGGAAATGCCTAAAGGTAACCGGCCGACGGTAGTATCTTCGCCCCCCGCTACGACCGTGCCCTAACAATTCGAATGACACCCCAAAAACTGACTTTCCTTTTACTCTTTACCCTGCTTTCCGTGACGCTGAGCGCGGGTCAGGTCACGATCGTTGCTAAATCCGGCGACGGTGTCTACTCCGTCCTGCGTCACTACGGACTGCTGGAGTTTCCGTGCAACCTACAAGAATTTTATCGCCTGAACCGACTCAGGAGTGACGCCCACCTACTTATTGGCCGCACGTACAAGTTACCCATCGAGGAACTCACCTACAACGGTAAAAGCATCCGAACGACCACGAACAACAAAAACTATAACCGGGCGCTCGACATTCAGCATTACAATGAAGACCTGTTGGAAAAGGGCGTACGCAGCACGGACTTCCGCAAGGACAAAACCCTGTACGTCCCCTACCACATCGATCACTGCCCGACCCCTCCCCAAGTAGAGTCCACGACAACCGTGCCCTCCGCCAGCGGACCGACGCCCGAGCCCGATTTGGACAAAGAAATTAAGGACATCGGTGAAATCACGAAGGCTGAGAATCCGAAAAACCTTGCACCCGCGACCGCGCCCAGTACAAACGGCCGCCCCACTGGCCCCGCGCCCGAGCAGACAACCACCAGCGCCCGCCGCACCTTCGACATTTTCGGCGAGAAATACGCCTACGTCCCGAAGATCGACAACCAGCTCGCCGGCCGCATCTTTTACGTCGTCGCCGGCCACGGAGGCCCCGACCCCGGTGCCACCGCCCGCCGCGGCAACCACCGCCTCTACGAAGACGAATACGCCTACGACGTAGCCCTTCGCCTCACCCGCAACATCCTCGCCCACGGGGGGACGCCCTACATGATCGTCCGCGACCAAAAAGATGGCATCCGTGACGAACGGTACCTGAAGGCGGACAAAACCGAAACCGTCTGGGGCGGCGACAAACTGCCGCTCAACCAGAAAAGACGCCTCTGGCAGCGTTGCGACATCATCAATTCACTCTACGAACAAAACATCGCCAAGGGGCTCACCGACCAGACGATGATCAGTATCCACATCGACAGCCGCTCGAAAAGTAGGCGCGTCGACCTGTTCTTCTACCACCACGAAAACGACCCCGCCGGGGAAGTGCTGGCGCGGAAAATGCGGGATAAAATCAAAGATATGTACGCCGAGACGCGCGCCGGCCGGGGCTACCGGGGCACCGTCGGGGCCCGCGATCTCCACGTGCTGCGGGAGACAAAGCCGACCGGTGTGTTCATCGAACTGGCTAATATGGCCAACTCTTCGGACCAGATTCGTATCATCGAACCCGCTAACCGGCAGTTGATGGCGGACTGGCTGCTACTTGGCTTGCTGTGATATTCATCGCGGAATGCTTACCCAGGCCAGTCAATTTTTGCCCGGGGCTGTTTTTGATTACCTTAACGCAGCGACGGTCAAATTTTTGACTACCCAGCCCGTTCCCTAGTTACAATTCGATTCCATGCTCAAGAAATTTTTGCTCCCCCTTATCCTGCTGTGTACGAGCGTCGCCCTGACCGCGCAACGTGCATTTCCCACGCCCACCCTCAAAACGATTGACAATGTATCCGTCGATCTCTCCGAAAAGATCGGTACGGGTAACGTTACCGTCGTCGCCGTTTGGGCTACCTGGTGCCAGCCCTGCCACGTAGAACTAGACCACATGGCGAAGTACCTCGCTAAGTGGCAAGATGAATTTGGGGTGGACGTCCTGGCCGTCAGCGTCGATAAGCGCCACCAGGTCAGGAAGATCAAACCACTCGTTAGCCGCAAGGGATGGGAATACGATATTCTGATCGATTCCGACGCTGCGTTACAACGCAAGCTGGGTTTTCGGAGTATCCCCCAGATGTACATCGTCGATGGCGGTGGCGTGATCGTCAAAGAATTTAGTGGGTACGCTACCGGGCGGGAAGACGAGGTAGACAGGTTTCTCGCGAAAATGGTTAGTAAGTGAAGTTTTGGTTCGCTGCGGCGGTTTACACATCGGATGCATCTTTCAAGGAGAAACAGCGAAGCTGTTTCTCCTTGAAAGATGCATCCGATGAGAAACCGAATTCCTCTATCTCCCAAAGTCTAGTGATTTTAGCTTGCGCTGCTGCTGCGCGGTCTCATCGGATGCATCTTTGGTCCAGGCGCAGCCAAGACCAAAGTTAGCTAACGCTGCTGCCAGAGGCGGTCATCAGATGTGTAAAATCGCGTAGCTATACAACCAAAATACGCTAAAACAGAGAAGCGGCCCCGACAGAGTTGTCGGGGCCGCTTTTCGGTGTCGATTAAGTCGGTGACCTAGTTTACTGATTTACCTCAAAGGTAATTTTGATGTTGACGCGGTACTTGTCCACTTTACCGTTCTTGACGGTAGCGGTCTGCTCCTTCACGTAGACGGAGCTAATGTTACGAACCGTCTTGCTCGTCTCTTCCACTGCGGTGGCGATGGCCTCTTCGAAGCTGGTTGCGCTTTCGCTAAGGATTTCAATTACTTTCATTACGTTAGCCATGGTTGGGGTATTTGCGGCTGACCGGATTAAGGGCCGAGCCAGATTTATTTTTGAAAAATTCCCAGAAGGAGGACGTGCGTAGTTTTCCTTTTCTCACCAATGATGCCCAGCGTAAACTCAGCGGTTTGATCAACCGACTGAGCTAGCAACGGGAATCCAGTGGCGGGGCCGGAGTCGGCGATTACCTCATCTTCTTCGTTCGCTAAGTATAACCCAAACCCGATGGCTCCTGTTCGGCCACTCAGCGCGAAGCGGTAGTCTCCCGCCGGCAACGTGAGCCGCTCGAGGAACAGCGACGATGGTTGTGCGGAGGCGAAGCCGTAGATGCACCAGCCAGCATTTCCGTCCAGCCAGGTCAACTCCGTGGCGGGTACGAGCATCGCCGTCGTACTCGCGGTGAACTGCCTGGTAAGCAGACGGTGACGATTCACGGCTACGTCGAGGCCTTTGTCCACCAGGATGGCGAGCGCGACGCCGAGGGCTGGTTTGTCGCTCGCCCGGAGGTGCAGGCGAATACGGTGGGCCCCGGACCGTGCGGCGGTGTACTGAATCACGGGCGTAGCGTCCGTAGCTTCATCGGCGGCTACGTGGCTATCGCTTGCATCGAATAAGGACATATCCAGTACGGCCCGTTCCGTTTCGGCCGTTCCGATCAGGGTGTAAGTACGACCAGCGACGAGTTCGATCGTGAGGTTAATGCTGCGGTCAAAGCTCAGTTGGGCGGCGCCCAGATTAAGTCCTGGCTTCCAATTCGCCCCGCTGATGGCCGTCAGCAGACTGGCTTTTTCGGTCGCGCGGCGGAGGGCTTCCGTGGGGGCGGCCTGGGCGTTGACATCCGGCGAGGAAAGGAGCAGCAGGAGCAGCGGTACGAGTAGCCGTGCGGTACGCAGACCGCCCGCAAGCTTCCGCGAGAAAACGTGCGGGTACCCGACAAGACACCTCCAGGACCGCCACGCTGCGGTTACCGAAAACCGATCTGCACTTTGATCGCCTGGCCCCACCATCACCTGACGCGTTTGCGTGCCGCCAGTACCTGCAAGATGATGTCCGCCGTACGGCTGCCCGCCCCCGCGTTCGCCTGTCCTACTTCCAGTTGAGCGCGGTGAGCTTCCTCCCAGGTGACGTTGTCGTTGAGGTGGTGCAAAGTGTCGATGAGGTCTTCATCGTCGGTGACTACGAAGGCACCACCGGCGTCGACGGCTGTCTGTGCTTCGGGAAATTTTTTGTGCTTCGGTCCGAAAATGGTGGGCAGCCCGTAGGCCATCGGCTCCAGCGTACTGTGGAGGCCCGTGCGGAAGGCGCCGCCCACGTAGGCCACGCGTCCGTAGCGGTACGCCTTACTGAGCATACCGATTGTGTCGAGGATGAGTACGTTTTCTTTCGTAAGGTCGACGTCATCGACTTCCGTGTAGCGGACGCCGTCGAAGTCATCCAGCATCTGATTGATTTCTTCTTCCTGCAGCTGGTGGGGAGCAAAAACGACTTGCCAGTCTTCCTCGATCTGCGGCCAGGCCGTCTTCCAGACGTCCAGGTCGTGGGGCCAAACGGAGCCGGCAAAAATGGTCGGTTTCCCGGCGCAAAACTGCGTCAGCGTCTCGTCTGCCCACGGCACCTGCGTGAGCGCCAGGGTACGGTCCATCCGGGGATCACCGGCGACCCAAATTCTTTTCCCGGGGTAGTCCGTGCTTTCGACCAGTAGCTTTTTGGAACGCTTCGTCTGGGTAATGATGCCAGTGAAGAGCTGTAGCATCTCCCGGTACCAGCTACCGTAGAACTTAAAAAATAGTTGCTCGGGGCGGAAGGTTGCCGCGACGAGCCAGGTCGGCACACCCGCCGCGTGGAGGGCTTGCAGGTGAAAATACCAAAACTCGTACTTGACAAAAATGGCGAGGTCCGGCGCCAGATCGCGCACCCACGCCGTTGCGTTTTCCGGACTATCCGGCGGGAGGTACAGAACGTGTTCCGCCAGCTCGGTCTGCCCCGCCCGGTCGTAGCCGGAGGGGCTAAAAAAAGTGAGAACGACTTCCCATTCCGGTAGATTTTTGCGCAGGTCCTCCAGCACGGGCCGCCCCTGCTCCCACTCCCCCAGGCTGGCGCAGTGCATCCAGAGGCGCTTTTTACCGGTCGGTTTTGGTGGTGTTTCTTGTCCGTCCCTACCCGTCGTCCACTTGCGCGCCCGCTCGTTGCCGAAACGCCCGGCGACTGCGATTCCGGTGTGGTAAGCTTCGGTGGCGAAACGGTAGAGTGCGGTCATTTGTAAAAGATTTCCCGCCCTTCCCCGAGGTAGATCGGGATGATGAGCCCGGCGCGGATGCCTAGGGCGACATCGGTCCGCCGGTCATCGGGGAGGGCGGCCCCCGTAGGAACGTCGAAGGCGCGTGAGGGTTTGGTGAAGCCGGCGAGGAGGTCGGCTCCGACGTAGAAGTTGATACGGCGGTTTTCGCTGAGGTGCTGGTAGCCGAAGAACTGATAGATGGCCGGGCCGCCGGTCAGCCGGTCGTAGCCCGCCCGGTTTTCCTCGAAGATGGCGGCGACAGTTTGTACCGGATCATCCTGAATGCGAATCCGGTGGGCAAAGTAGCCGAGGCTCGTCCGTAAATTAATGCCCGCGCGTTGGTTGCCGCCGATGCGAAAGGTGTACCCGACGCTCGGGCCCACGAAGAGTTGCCGTTGCCGCAACTTCACGTCGGCCGGCTCGCGCTGGTTGCCGATGAGGAAGCCGTCGCTGGTCCGCAGATCGGCCAGAATATCTTCCTTCACGTCACTACCGAAGCCAAAATTAGCGTGGACGCCGAACGCCCAGTTCGAGTTTGCCGGTAGGTAGCTCACGCCGCCGTCGAAAGCGAAGCCGTTACCGAACCGGTCGTTCAGGTCTGCGGCGGAGTTGAACAAGCCGTAGCCAACTTGGAAAAGGATGGCGCGGTCGAGGTTTTTTGCCCCGGCCAGTCCCTGGGCGCGGACGCAGGTGCCAGTGTAGTTGGGCAAGGCAAGGAAACTCAACCACAGTACGGCAAAGATCGGAAAGCGCAGTTTTGGCATGGCGTAAAAATAGGTCTGTTTGCACGGGGCAAGGGTGAATACGTGGGATTATAAAGTCCGTCGGAATCCTTTTGACGGCCGCGTGCGTCCCAAAACGTTTCTGTTAACACGATTGCTTATCGATACCCCCCTGAGTAAACCTTGCGCTTCTCCCCATTTCCCGGCACCCGCGTCCGCGCAAGAAAAGTTACGCGGACCCAGAGCCCCCGAAACCCTACCTTCGCCCGCCCATGCGCAAATCCCCACCCCCGATTCACTTAGCCACCATACCGGCCCTGCTCCCCGCCGAACGGTTTACCCTGGCGAATGGCCTAAAAGTAGTCGCCATGGGGGGAGTAGATGCCCCCGTCATCCGCGCCGAACTAATTTGGGACGCCGGTCGTCCCTTCGAGACGGGTAAACTGGTTTCGGACCTAACCGACGACTTGTTGCTGGAGGGAACCGATCGCCTGACCGCCGCCGACCTCGAAGCCTACTTCGAACAGTACGGCACCCAGCTCGACCAGGCCGACGTGATGGACACCAGCAATCTGGGTATCTCCACCACCCACCGCTGGGTCGGGGAAGTGCTGCCCATGATGGGCGAGATCGTTGCTAGCTCGTCCTTCACCGAAGAGAGTTTTAACCGCCTCATCCGCCAGCGCCAGCAACGCCTCCGCGAAAATCTTTCCGACAACGACACGCTCGCCTTTCGGCTCATCACCGAAGCTACGTACGGCACCGATCACCCCTACGGTTACAATAGCTACCCGGATCTTTACGAAACGCTGCAGCTCGACCAAATTCGGGCATACTACCGCAGCCACTACCACGCCGGTAACGCCACCTTGTTCCTGGCCGGGCAGCTGAACGATGATATTCTCAAAATTGTGGAGCAGAGTTTCGGAGGTTTGCCGACGGGCGAACGGGCGGTTGCGGTGGACCTGCCTACCATTCCCAAACGGCCCCGCCTGCTGCAAGTCAGTAGGCCGCGCGCCGAGCAATCGATGATTCGTACCGGCCGCGCGGGCATCGACATTCGCCACCCGGACCACGCCGCCCTCGTCGTCCTCGACACGATCTACGGAGGTTATTTCGGGAGTCGGTTGATGCGCAACATCCGGGAAGAAAAAGGCTTGACTTACGGTATCGAATCGGAAGTGGACACATACCGGTTCGACGGAGATTTCGGCGTCTCGGCGGACGTAGCGAACGAGAGCCTGGGTGCGGTCCGGCAAGAAATTGCACTGGAGGGCGAACGCCTGCGGCAAGATTTAATTGAGCCCAGCGAGCTAGAAATGGTCCGTGCCTACCTGAGTGGAACCGTGGCCAACAGCCTCGATGGCGTTTTTGGCCACGCCTACCGCCACCGCGCGGCCATCATCAAAGACTACGAGCCACACGGCTACCTGCAGCAATTATCGCAAACCATTCTGGAGATTACTCCGGAGAAGATTCGGAAGGTCGCCCAACGCTACCTCGACCCGGCCGGCGAGTGGGAAGTCGTCCTCGGCGGCGGCGGCGTGATCGGGGAGGCTGGCCTGATTGAGGACCCGACCGCGCGCTTGGGACTTTAATCATCAGACCATCGCGGTGGGGTTTCCCGAGATTGCCTTCAACTTACTGATGACGCCCGCAGGATCGTCTGCTTTAAACACCGCACTGCCCGCCACCAGCACCCGGGCACCGGCTTCGAGTACTTTTTGGGCGTTTTGCAGCCCGACGCCGCCGTCTACCTCGATCATTGCCGAACTGTTCCGCACCGTAATCATGTCGTAAACCTGGCGGATTTTCGGAATACTTTGGTAAATAAACTTCTGACCCCCGAAGCCAGGGTTCACGCTCATAATCAGGACCAGGTCGAGTTCTTCAATGATGTTCTCCAGCACGTTTACCGGCGTGTGCGGATTAAGCGCCACGCCAGCTTTGCACCCTGCCTCCTTGATTTGTTGCACGACCCGGTGCAGGTGGTTCGTCGCCTCGGCGTGGACGGTGATTCCGCTCGCGCCGGCCTTTGCGAACGACTCAACGTACCGTTCCGGCTGGTCGATCATCAGGTGCACGTCCAGGTATTTCGTCGCGTCCTGAGCGACCTGCTCCACGATGAACTGACCGAAAGAAATGTTCGGTACGAAATTGCCGTCCATGACGTCGAGGTGAAACCAGTCGGCTTCGGAAGTATTGATGAGCTCGATGGCCTGGTCGAGGCGGCGGAAGTCGGCGGCTAGGAGGGAGGGGGCTACGTAGTGCATGAGTAGTGTTTTAGGCGGTAGGCGGTAGGTGGTAGGCGGGTGTTGTAGTCGTGGAAAGCTACCGCCTACCATCCTACCGCCTAATTCTTCCTAACAGCCCGCAGTGTATACACCAACGGAATCAACCCGGGCATTTGTTCCAGCCACCAGTGACCGGGTTCACCCGCTGGAATCATATCATCGAAACATTTGTACGGGGAGTAGTCGTATTCCGTAAAACTTTGCAGCGTGAGACCGGACTGAATGAGTGCGGTGACGACGGCGCTGATTGGGTGGTCCCAGTTAACTTCCGTACCGGTGATCGTGGCATCGTCACCGACGTAGCTTTTGGTAATGTCCTCTACGATGGGGTGGGGGTTGAAATAAGGATATTTGATCGCGCTCCGGTCTGCGTTCCAGAGGTAGGCCAGGTTGTGAAATTCGGCAAAAATGAATTGTCCGCCGGGCTTGAGGTAGTGGTGGATGAGTTGGGCCCACCGGTCGAGATCAGGGAGCCAGGTGATGGTGCCGTAAGAAGTGATGACGACGTCGAAGGAGGCGGGCTCGGGGAGGTGATCGGGGAGCGCGTAGAGGTCGCAGTTGATGAAGCGGGCATCGAGGCCGGTCTTGCGCGCCAAGTCGCGGGCGGCGGTGATGGCCGCATCGGACAAATCTACTCCGGTGACTTCCGCGCCGCGGCGGGCGAGGCTCAAGGTATCCTGGCCGAAATGACACTGGAGGTGGAGTATTCGCTTGTCCGTGAGGTCAGCCGGAAGGAGCGCTAGTTCGGGAGCTTTCAGGCTGTCTTTTCCCGCCAGCCAGGCCGGTACGTCGTAGAAATCACTAGCGAGGTGGACGCGCGTGCGCTGGTTCCACTGCGCTTTGTTTAGCTTAAGATAGTCGGGGTGATCGTGCATGGACGGCAATTCGGGTGGGGTGGGAACGCGGGGCGGCTCCAAAAAAGTTTCCGGGGGCGGGTACCGATGGGGGGTGGTAGATGCGTTTTGTTCCGTCCCGGTTTCGTAGATTCGCGGTTTACGGGGCTGCCTTGTTTTCTCTCCCCCCCCGTGACTTACTGTATGGCCAAAATTAAAAAATCTTCTTCGGCGCAAGCCAGCCTGAAAATGGGCCTGAGTGACGAACGCATTCCGAAATTATTCGGGATTCTGCTCATTCTCGTTGCCGTTTACCTGGGCGTGGCCTTCTTTTCCTACCTTTTCACGTGGAAGGTGGACCAGGACCGCGTGCTGCGCTTTAGCTGGAAATTACTGCTCAACGACGGGCCGACGGTGGACAACTGGTTGGGTCGTTTGGGGGCGTTTTTGTCTAATTTCTGGATGTATTTCTTATTCGGCGTCCCCAGTTTTGGCGTCGTCTACCTTCTCTGGCGGGCCGGTCTTAATTTCTTGCGCCGGCAACCGATCAGTAAGCTCATCAATCCGTTCGTGACCGTCATGTTGGCGATGATGGGCGGCGCGGTTTTGCTGGAATTTTTGTTTGGCTCCTTCACGAATTTTCCGCTGGGTGGAGCGGTGGGGGCCTACCTCGTCAGTCACCTGACGCGCGTGCTGGGTGCCTTTGGCGTGATCTTGTTACTGCTCACGCTCGTGGCGATCTACTTGGTTTTTGAGGTTCGGATCGACTTTAACGGCACGCCGGAACAAATCAAAAATGACGTAATTAATCACTTCTCCGGTCGTTTCCGGGGGGGTAAGATAGGGGCCCCGACTAAGTACGGGACAGGTGCTAACAATACTAGTGGGAGCGGTGGGGACGGGGAAGTACCGGCCCTTGCTCCTTCTTTCACTGACCCCGAACCCGCGACCGCGCCCCTGCGTCCCAGTAGCGCGAAAGCTGCCATTCTCCGACCTGGTGGTGACGACGACTTCGAAATAGAAGGCCCGGCCACGCTGGGCGATCAGGGAATCGAGCAACTCGCCGGCAAGCAAATGGAGATGCCGATGGACGCGGTGGGCGACCTCACGCTGGTGGGCACCGATCCGCTGGCAACCGGCGTGGACAACCTAATTCTCGCCGACGGTGATACCGGAATTAATACCGATCTCGCCGTCACCGCCCAGAATCAGAACCACACCGAGCCCTACGACCCGACCCTGGACCTGCCCAACTTCACGCCACCGCACGTCGGCCTGTTGCTCGAGCGCGAGACGGGAAGCGCCGAAGTCGACCGCAGCGAGCTCGAAGCCAACAAGGACCAGATCATTGAGACCTTATTAAACTATAAGATCGAGATTACGAAAATCAGGGCGACGATCGGCCCCACGGTGACACTCTACGAGATTGTCCCCGCACCGGGCGTGCGGATTTCCAAGATTAAAAACCTGGAGGACGACATCGCCCTTTCGCTGGCCGCCCTCGGTATTCGGATTATTGCCCCCATACCCGGGCGCGGCACGATCGGTATCGAGGTGCCGAATAAGAACCCCCAAATGGTATCCATGCGGGAAGTCCTGGAATCCGAAAAGTTCCAGAACGCCAAGATGGACCTGCCGCTTGCGCTCGGTAAAACGATCAAGAACGAAGTGCTGATCGCCGACCTCGCGAAGATGCCGCACCTGTTGGTAGCCGGCGCGACCGGTCAGGGTAAATCGGTGGGCATCAACTCGATCATCATGTCGCTGCTTTACAAAAAACACCCGTCGCAGGTGAAGTTGGTCATGATCGACCCCAAAAAAGTAGAGCTCTTCCCTTACGCTAAACTGGAGAGCCATTTCCTGGCCTTTCTTCCCGGCCAGACGGAACCAATTACTACGGAGACAACCAAGGTAATTCACGTGCTGAATTCCCTCTGCATCGAAATGGATCAGCGCTACGACTTACTGAAAAAAGCATCCGCGCGAAACATCAAAGAGTACAATGAGAAGTTCGTGGCCCGTCGCCTGAATCCGGAGAAGGGACATAAATTCCTCCCCTTCATCGTACTCATCATCGACGAATTTGCCGATTTGATCATGACGGCGGGTAAGGAAGTCGAGATGCCGATTGCCCGCTTGGCGCAGCTTTCACGCGCGGTTGGTATTCACCTCGTGATTGCGACGCAGCGTCCTTCGGTCAACATTATCACGGGTGTTATCAAGGCCAACTTCCCCGCACGGATAGCTTACAAAGTGACGGCAAAAGTTGATTCCCGCACGATCCTGGACGGCGGCGGTGCCGATCAGTTGATTGGGCGGGGAGACATGTTGTTGTCCAATGCCGGAGACATCGTCCGGCTGCAGGGTGCCTTCGTCGACACCCCCGAGGTGGAAGAAGTCATCAATTTTATCGGCAAACAGCGTGGCTACGTCGAACCTTACTTGTTGCCCGAGTACAACACCGACGAAGAGATGGCGGGCTCCGGCTCACTTTCTTACGCCGATTTGGATGACAATTTCGAGGACGCCGCCCGCCTCATCATTTCCCAGCAGCACGGCTCCACCTCGATGATCCAGCGCCGCCTCAAACTGGGTTACAACCGCGCTGGCCGCATCATGGACCAGATGGAGCAACTCGGCCTGGTTGGCCCCGCCCAGGGCAGCAAACCCCGGGAGGTGCTCGTTTACGACGAAAACGAGTTGACGCGGTTCATTGACGACCTGCGGAACCGGGGGTAGCGGGGCGGATTATTGCTACGTAGCAATTGCGATAGCAGTAGTACAAGACACATGAGCAAAGACGGTTTTGTTAGATGGCTTTAATTCATTACTACATTATCGCCACGGAGCTGGTCTTGTATTTCCCGGTTCGTAAGTATATTTTGGCGCGGTCGCGGGTGCAGGGTGATGGGTTTGGCGGCACAGCTTCCACCGGTGCACGAAACTATTCGCACTCGAAACTACCCAAACCCCACCTAAACCATATCCGTATTTATACGAATATATTCGCAATTATTCGTTTGTAGATGGGTTGCTTGCGTCGGTCGGTTGTTCTTTGTAATATGAGTAACAACGTCAAGATCAGGACCATAGAGATTAGCGGTTACACCTGCTATGCCTTTTGCCCGCAAACATTCATCGAAGACTTTTACGGAAAGACCGCGGTGATACCGGGCATCAGATTCGATCAGGACTGTAAGCGGTGGGTTGCACCGGCCTCCGTAGAAACCAAGCAGATGCTACGGGCGATGTTCGGCGAGGACAGTCTGGTTTGGGATACGCCGCGGGCTTCTTACGCTACCAATGGAACGACTGCCGCCCCCAAAGTAGTAGCTTCTACGAAGAGTCGCAAACGCGTAAAGCCAATCCTGAATCAAGTTCCGCTACCCCCACACTGGCAAGAAGCTCTACACCGGACGGAAGAACAGCTAACCGTACTCCGCTACAGCTGGCGAACCATAAAGAGCTATTTAACACACATCAAAACTTTTCTCGGCGTCCACCCCGGTCTTAATGTAGACGGGATTACCAATGACTTAATCAGAACGTACATTGTCGATCGGGTAGAGCAGGGCAACTACGCGGAAAGCACCCAGGGCCAAATGCTGAACGCCATCAAATTCTGGCTGGAAAAAGTAGAGGGTAGGGAAAAGGCATTTATCGAACTGCGACCGAAGAAGCGTCAAAAGCTACCGACCGTGCTTAGCGTTGAAGAAGTCAGGCGTCTGTTTGCTGCGATACCTAACGTAAAGCACCGGTGTGTTCTCAAAATTATTTACGGAGGCGGCCTGCGCCTGAGCGAAGTCGTCAACCTCAGGATTGCCGACGTAAGGTCGGACCGAATGCAAATCTTCGTCCACGGAGGCAAAGGCAAAAAAGACCGGTACACCACGCTATCCAGCAAATTTCTGGTAGAACTCCGCGAATACTTCGTAGAGTACGTCCCGGAATACTGGCTCTTCGAAGGCCAGGGTGCCGGTCAGTACTCCGTGCGCAGCGTTCAAACCATCCTGCGCAAAGCTGTGGAGTTAAGTGGCGTGAACCCCTACTGCACCGTCCACACCCTCCGCCACAGCTACGCGACCCACCTCCTGGAAGCGGGCACCAGCCTGCGCCACATCCAGGAACTCCTCGGCCACGCTAGTAGCAAAACGACGGAGATCTATACCCATGTCAGCACCAAAGAGAAGGTCGGCGTCATCAGCCCTTTGGATCGCTTGTAGTTGCGTTGTTCCTCCATATTCGAAGAATATTGTGTAATTTTGGAGGACAGATATGACTATTACGTGCAACCGTATATTGTGCAATAGGTATATGCGAACGTTAGCGGCAACAAAATTAAGAGATTGAGTCTACTAAAGCGCTTCAAATATTTAAAGAGTTAAACAAGTATTATATTCGCGAATGAACTACTTTGAAGATGAGAAGATTGATGAGGTTGAGAGAAAGAATTCTGCTTTTGCCGTAGTTAGAGCACTGAGAGAAGCTACAACGATTGCCAGAAGAAGAACTCAACCTACTACATACGAGCAAACCCTGAATATGCTCTATGATTTGGATGAAGAACTATATTCAAAGGTTGTAAACTTAATAGAAGTAAAAAATGAAAGTGATACTGTAAAATATTATAAGGAAAAGGCTTCAGTTGTAGATGATCCAAACTCGTTATTTACAACAACGCCTGAATCATTACTAGAAAAGGATATAGACGAACACCAAGAGTGGTTAAAGACAACAGATGATGCATCTAAGTTGAAATTTCTCAGAACGCAATTGTATCGACTAAAAGCTGCAAGGAAGTTTTTCTCTCCCAAAAGATTATCCGAGCACAAAATCTTAGAGCACGATTTCTTCATAGCAAAGAGGCATCCATTTGTGCAAAAACAAATTTATGAGGATGAGCAAGTAAAAGACTATAATCTTGATGGGGAAAGAATGCTACGATTAAGACTCTTGCATCCAGATAGAGACGAGCACATACTCGGTGCTGATTTGATTTACGAAATTTTCGATCTGGTCAATGAACGTGTACGTTTTGTTCATTTGCAATATAAAACTTGGGACAAGGGTGTACTATATCTAAAGCAAGGAAATATTAAGGATCAATTAAACAAAATGCAGAGCAACTTATGTAGTGTTGGATTCTGTAAAAGTGAGATCGGAAACAATCATAGTGACCTTTATCGAATGCCATTCTGTTGCGGTTTTTTACGTCCCACAGAAAAGCTGCAAATGGTACAAAAAAAGTTGAAGTCATCAGGAATACATCTTCCGATTTGCGAAGTTATGAAAAATATTGGGGATGATGATAAAATTACCAAGTCGAACTCAAAAGGAAGAAATATATCAAGCACAGTTTTTTCCGAGTTGTTTATAGAGAATATTATTGGTTCTAGATGGCATTCTATGAATCAATTAGAAGAGTATTACGAGAAAAGAGATATAGAATCTCTATACAATAATATAAGAATCCACGCCCAAGAGTTCCCTATTCTATCCGACGAAGATTACGCAAGAAAATAAAATTGTCAAATCTTCAATACGACAGCCTGCAAAAATTTGAATTTATTGATAATCTAGGTTGAGATAGGATATACTTATTGAATTTTAAATTCAAATGTAAAAGCACATATGTGACTGTAGATTTTCCATAGATAGTGAAGTATAGAGCCTTTCCTATGCTAAATTAAATGCCGCTAACACGGCAGCAAGCGACAAGCCGCCATAAAGGGTTGAGAATGCTGGTTCTAATGCCGCTCTTTTCTTCAACTTTTTGCGTGGCTTCGCTTTTACGCAAAAAGTTGAAGAAAAAAGCTGGTCCGGTGGTCGGTCCAACGCTCTCAATTTAAAAAATTCCTGCCGCGAAGAGCGCCAGGTTTTTTTAAATGTTCGCTTATGGCCCGCCCACCTTGCCGCAGATTAACGTATCTTGGTATCGATTGAGAAGGCGGCCTGCGTTGCTGCGAACGTTGTGTGCAACAAAATATAAATTCTCACCTTAGTATAGACTGTCTTTGATCACCAAGAGCCATGATGTGGCATCAAAAGCTTATATAATGATAGCGGAAAATAGTATTTTAACTGATAGGTATTATGGTATCTTACATGAATTTATGCAAGAACAAGTGATTGCTGATATAAAGGATAGAAGGTATAGTCAACTGAGGACCAAAATTATTGATAAGTCTCAACTGCTTAAATCAAAGGGATCAAAATGGGGGTATATTGTTATTTTAGTGAGCTTTTTATCTGGGGTGAATATAATGAATAATTTTTCTTTCACCTTGGGATTTATACTCATACTCATAGGTTTAATATATGGGGTGACGGTAATAATGGATAGTTTTCATTCAATTCATGATAGTAAGATAATAAGAACAAAGTCTTTAACAAAGGAGGACATTGAATACTATAATAATGGGAATATAAATATTCTAAAAGGAAGTAATTGGACTGAGCTGAAGTTTGTTTCTGAAATGGTAAATAAAATTCATAGAATCAAAGACCGATATTTTAGAAAAAGACTGCAAGGAACTTTATTACTTTTGCTTAGCGAAGATATAGATTATGTTAAAAGATGTTATGAATATACACCAAAGCACAAGTCTACTTTTGATTTGTTAAGAACAGCAACTAAAGATGCGAATTATCTTTGGAATAGATATCAGGGAAGTAAGAATGTTGATTTTTTTAAAGTTTCCAGGGCATATATATCAGAGCAGGAAAAGGTGAAAGAGCTAACAGATAATATTAAGATACAAGAAAAGTTAAGAGAGGTAGAGAAGGCAGATGAGAGAAGAGTCTGGGAAGCCAATTACATAAAAAAGAGAAATCAGAGCTACTTTGTAAAACCAACTAGGATAAATGATGATCTACCCTTGAATAAAACTAAGAAAAATAATGCAAAGTCTAAAACCATCAAAAAACTATCTAATATTTCAGATCATAACAAGGGATTAGAAAGTGAATCTAATAAGGTGTTTAAAAGCAATGGTATCGGAATTGAAGAAATTGAATTTAACACTGATGTATTTAAATCTGGGTTGATAAAATTTAATGCTTATGCTCCAAGAGAAGTTGGACATGTAAATATCGATCATACTACAAATAAATTTATAGGTGATCAAGGAGAGAAAGCTGTTCTTCAATATGAATTGAACAGATTGAATCAAGACGGAAAAGTCATCCATGTCAGTAAAGAATACGGTGATGGATATGGATTTGATGTATTTAGCGAATCGAATGGTACACTTAGACATATAGAAGTAAAATCGACCAAATCTAATAACTGGCAAGCTTTCAATTTCACGGGTAATGAACTTAAGGCATTAGAAATGTATAAAACTTCTTATTATGTTTACATATGTTATGATTATACGCCCAGTAGAGTGCCAAATTTTAAATTTCATATTATTTCTTATGAAGGGTTGAAGAATGATTTCTCTTGGACTCCATCTAGTTTCAAAGTAAAATTAAAATGATCAATTAATATTTGATGTAGCACGTGTAAAAAATTGTTCGCCTCAATTAAGTCAGAGTCGATATATCAAATTAAGATATTCTTCATTCTAAAGTTATTCGAAGGCCTAAAATAAATAAAATGCACACAACACAGCAGCAAGCGACAAGCCGCCCCGAAGGTTTGAGGATTCCGGTTTTAGTTCCGCTCTTTTCTTCAACTTTTTGCGTGGCTTCGCTTTTACGCAAAAAGTGGAAGAAAAGAGCTGGTCCGGTGGTCGCCCCAACGCTCTCAATTCACAAAATTCCCCGTCCTCCTGCGTCGGCCGCGGTTTTTGTGAATGTTCGCTTATGGTCCGCCCACCTTGCCGTAGATTGATGTATCTTGGTTTCTATTGAGACGGCGGCCTGCGTTGCTGCGAACGTTGTGTGCAACAAAAGGTAATTATATTAATTACAATATGAATTTAAAATCACTAGTAATAATTTTGTTAATCTATGCTAAATTTAAATGAATCGATTGCAAGATGGTCTAACTTTACTATTGTGATAATTAGTATGTTAGTTTTAAGTATAATTATAGGATCTACTGGTTGCCAAAGCGAAGATGATAAACTTTTCAATTCAGTCTCAATTCTAATCAAAGGTAGACCATCTAAAATCCCTTTAAGCCGAATCAATTCAGGTAAGCTTTTGTATTTGGAATATTGTCAAGTATGCCATGGAGCCAATCTCAAAAATCAATCTACAGGACCCCCAGTTGGACATGTACTTAGATACCGATCGATAGATTATATGAAGAACTTCTTGAAGTTTCCTCGTGAACTAATTTCCTCAAAGGATACAATGGCTGTTTGTACCTTCAATGATTATTATCCAGTTTTGAAGGGCAGTATATTTGAACAATATTATAACAGTGAGGGTAAATCCCAAATTACATATTTTCGAGAAATTGATGAGTCAGACGTTGACAGGATTATTGAAAATATATGTTATTGGATTCAGTACGAGTCAGAGCATCTACATTTGGATGTTGATAGTTTGAATACTTGGTACGAATGTAACCTAATAAATGGGAAAAGATTTAAAAAGCTACTTCCAGCGAGTTCAGACTATCAAGTACTGTTCTCAGTTCAAGAATTTAAAAATACATATTCAAAAAGGGATAGATTAGAATTGTATATCTTAGATGAGGATATTGAAGGCAGAATAATTAACGTAGCTTATAATATTCCACAACTGAATATTCAAATTCCAATGATTAAAACTGAATCTTCAGGCTTTATTTTATTGGGTAGTCAAAGTCAAAAGATCATAGAATTTCCTAGCTTAGACGGTGAGTTCACTTTAGAGACTCTTGAAGGAGGCCAAATATCATTCCTCACAGACTCTACTAGAAGTCAGTACTATTTGAGTTACGACAAGTCAAGTGAAACATGGGTAGAACTAATTCCTTGAGACTAATCTTGTATTTTCATTGATATAGGAGTTTCACCTGGATAAATCCCTACAATACAGTATATCGTTAATCTTATGAACACTATTCAATTTTTGAGCATTACTTCATTCCACGATTAAATAAAGGATTCAAACAAATTAAAATGCACACAACACGGCAGCAAGCGACAAGCCGCCATAAAGGTTTGAGGATGCTGGTTCTAGTTCTGCTCTTTTCTTCAACTTTTTGCGTGGCTTCGCTTTTACGCAATAAGTTGAAGAAAAGAGCTGGTCCGGTGGTCGGTCCAACGCTCTCAATTCACAAAACTCCCCGTCCTCCTGCGTCGGCCACGGTTTTTGCGAATGTTCGCTTATGGCCCACCCACCTTGCCGTAGGTTGATGTATATTGAGATCGATTGAGAAGGCGGCCTGCGTTGCTGCGAACGTTAGGCGCAAGAAAAAATGAAATTCTTCAAAGTCTTAGAAATGATAAACATCACTATCTTTGATCGATGAAAATTGATACCTTTAAAAGGATAGGGAAGCACCATTTAAATAACTGCGAGGATTCAAACGGAGCCTTTCAAATTGGACAAGATCGTTATTTAATATCAGTTTCAGGTGGATGCTCAATGGGAGATGAAAGTCATTTTGCTTCGAGTTTATTCATGAAATTATTGAGAGAGATATGCAAAGAGGACTTTCATCTTGAGTTTAGAAGAAATGATCAAATTACTCTGGAGGATCTGATGAAAGAATTATTTTCAAAGTTTTTTAATAGGCTTAAGCAAATAAAGACTGTTGGTTCTTTAGGAAAATACGATTTATTAGCAACTTTGATAATCGGGCTCGTTGATGTAAAAGATAACAAGTTCGTAGCTGTAGTTATTGGCGACGGACTAATAGTAGTTGATGGTAAGATTCATGAGTTTGACCAAGACAATCAACCTGACTACATCGGTTACCATGTTGACAAAAATTTTCTGGATTGGTATAGTTCACAAGATCAAATATTCTCTGGCGGAATTGAATTTTCGATGTCAGTTGTAACAGACGGAATATTTACATTTTCAAATGAAATAGATGAACAGGTTACAGTCAGTAAAGAACAAAGTATCATGAAGTATCTACTAATAAAGCAAAATCCTTCTGAAGTAAATGAGTGTCAGAATAAAATGGACAGCTTATTAAAAAATGAATCTTTATCCACCAACGACGATCTTGCTATTACTCGAATCATTTTATAACCTAATCAGAAATGTCGAGGTCATGATTGAGAAGTTCAAATGAGGTAGTTGAAACCGTAGCGGTTGTAAATGAACCCCAAATAGTAGGTGGTGGTCTTGACGAGTAAAAACATCTAGGTCAACTACTGTATACAGATTCAGCAGAAAACCATGTACAGTATTGTAGGCTTTATTATCGAAAGCTTTGACAGAGTCTCGGGAGATCCTAAGACAAATTAAATGCGCCTAACACGGCAGCAAGCGACAAGCCGCCATAAAGGGTTGAGGTTTATGGTTCTAGTTCCGCTCTTTCTTTCAGCTTTTTGCGTGCTGGCGCTTTTACGCAAAAAGCTGAAAGAAAGAGCTGGTCCGGTGGTCGGTCCAACGCTCTCAATTTAAAAAACTCCTGTCGCGAAGAGCGCCAGGTTTTTTTAAATGTTCGCTTATGGCCCGCCCACCTTGCCGCAGTTTGATGTATATTGGTTTCGATTGAGACGGCGGCCTGCGTTGCTGCGAACGTTCTGCGCAACAAAATTATAATCCCTTGTGTTTTTATAATCCAGAGACTAAAACATTTCAAAATGATACTCGAATCACCCCTTTCTAATGTTCAACTTGAATTGATGAAGATGTTTAGTCATGAACTCACCGACGAAGATCTAGTCTCTCTCAAACGGACTTTGGCTAATTTCTTTGCTGAGAAGGCAAGCAATGAGATGGATAAACTCTGGGATGAGAATGGATGGTCTGATCGAACTATGGACAACTGGATTAGTGAAGGTAAGACGACTGGCAAGTAGTGAGAGTAGTACTTGACACAAACAGCCTGATAGTATCGATTGGGCGCCAATCTAAATATCGACCGATTTTTGATGCGGTCTTGACTGGAAAAATCACTATGGTTATTTCGAATGACGTACTTTCTGAGTATGTAGAAATACTGGAGGAAAGGACAAATGCAGATGTTGCGGACAATATAGGTAGCTTTTTAGTAAGGTCGCCTGATGTGGATAAAGTTGAAATTTACTTTAAATGGGCTGCTATTTACGCTGATGCAGATGATGATAAGTTTGTCGACTGTGCGCTCAATGGAAATGCTCAACTGATAGTAACCGATGATAAGCACTTCAATGTCTTGAAAGATATGGACTTCCCCAAAATAGAAGTAGTAAAGACTGCGAAGTTTCTGGACATCATCAAGGAGCGAATTGGCAAAATCTAGACTGAGTTCGTCATTGCCATTTGACTAGTTTAAATGAGTTTTAGACGTAGGTTGTGTCGTTAGAACAAAAAGCATTTCCAATAATTTTGTGCTTATTCGGGACGATCCAAATCATCAGGATTCTAATCTTTGCTTCGTTCCAAGAGGTATCAAGAACCTAAGTCAAATAAAAGCGCAGAACACGGCAGCAAACGACAAGCCGCCCCGAAGGCTTGAGAATTATAGTTTCAATTCCGCTCTTTTCTTCAGCTTTTTGCGTGGCTTCGCTTTTACGCAAAAAGTTGAAGAAAAGAGCTGGTCCGGTGGTCGGTCCAACGCTCTCAATTCACAAAACTCCCCGTCCTCCTGCGTCGGCCGCGGTTTTTGTGAATGTTCGCTTATGGCCCGCCCACCTTGCCGCAGGTTGATGTATATTGAGATCGATCGAGATGGCGGCCTGCGTTGCTGCGAACGTTAGCGGCAACAAAAAAAACAATTCAGTAATATTATGTAATTTATTCAAAATTGATCAATTATGGCTATCCTATTGAAAAGGTAAATATTAGATTCAGAAAAGAAACAACTACCAAAATCTCCTTCGACGAGTTGGAGTTGTAAAACGTCACTAAAAGTACAGTTTACTGACTATTTTGCCACGTTATCTGCGTATTTTGTGCAGATATAAACAAATTAGTCGCCATTAGAAAAAGAGAGGAAATGAAATTTTCAATTGAGCAAAGAATATGTAGCGAATTGCTATCAAACTACTATCAAAGATTGGAAGATGTCCAGAAGTTGCATTCAGAGCAATATAGGCAAATAGAGTATTTTACTAAATCAAATATCTCAAAAGAATGGTTGTCAGGTAGAATTACCTACAGTGATAATGGTGAATTGCAAAAAGAAGAACGATTTAATGAAGCTGGGAAATTAATTGATGTTTATGAGTATCAGTTTTTAGAGGGAAGTATAATCGCAATATCTAACGAAGAAAAATCTACATGGTATTTTAACGAACACAATATCTTAGTAGAAGAAATGCATGAATATGATTTTGATGGACCGGATATTTATAAGTTCAATTTCGATGTTGAAAATAGACTTGTAGACATAAACAATGAAATCAGACTAGTCTGGAAGGAGGAGAAATTAGTTGCAATAGTAGATCCTAAATCATCTGATTTTTTGATGAGAGTTATGCGAAAAACTGAATTTGAAAGTGTTATATTTAATTCAGGAACGAATGAATCAACAACCTATAAGTATAACGAATACGGAAAATTGATTGAAACCGAAACTGGAGAACGCAAGACAACGTTTAAATACTTTGGCTATGACATGATGCAAGGTTGCGAAGCTAGAACGACTGTTCAAAATAAAGTTACTTATAAATCGTATTCTGAAGAAAAGTTACTCAATGGCAAAATTGTAGAGAGAATTACAAATTATTACAACAACGGTAAAGAATTAAGTAGAACTGTAAGGGAACGTAAAACAATGAAATAAGAAAGGAAACGGCGACTAACAAAGCATGATGATGTCATATCTCTATCGTGCCTCAGGGATCCGCCACATATACGTAATACGTTAGCTTCAAGCAAAAAGGATAAAAGAACAATGGAAGACTGAACCTTGCCAGAAAAAACGGACTCCAAGTAAAGTCATAATTATGCCTTTAGTTTCAAAAAAAAATGCCGCTAACACGGCAGGTACGACAAGCTGCCCACCTACTATTAAAGTTGATCCCACGGTTCATTTTCCGGCCGTTTTTGCGGTAAAAAGCGTGCTGACGCTTTACGCTTTTTACCGCAAAAACGGCCTAATTACTTCGAGTCAAAGTTTTTCCCTAAATTTGATTGATGGCAGCCTGCGCACCTGCGAACGTTAGGCGCAACAAAAAATTAATTAATCATCAATTAAGCTCTTAATTTTTTGAAGAATTTCTTTCATATCGAACTCAAAATACTGCGGATCCTTAAACTCGTCAAAAACAATAAATCTACTGAATTCATCTGTCCCCTTCTCAATAACTGCTGAAAGTTTCTGATTGTCTTTAACAATTCTTGTTATGTATCTCATTTCACTTTCCATCTCGAATTTTGCGTCTTGACGAACAGTTTCATTTTTACCATTTTGAAACTTAGAGTAATGAATGGAAAATTTACCGTATCTGCTAAGTAAGTCCTTATAGAGAATTTGCCAATCTTTTTTGGTCATCATTATTTTTGTACCTTACAACATCGATACACTTTCCTTTGTTGAGTGTTCTCGATTTAATTCTACTATTTCCTATAATAGTTAAGAGTGGATTATTTAATGATGACTAAAAGTGAAGTATGAATGACAAGCCTATTATCATTACCAGTGAGGTAATGAACAAGATCGGAGTTGAATTAGACAAAATTAAAGATTCTGAGAAGCGGAACAGGATCGCTCGTTTCATAATTGCAGCACTCAGCAGTATTCCGTGGATTGGTGGATTTTTTGGAGCAACTGCCTCTCTTCTTGCCGAGAGAGAACAATCAGAAAGTAATGAACTCTACGAACTATGGCTTCAAGAACATACAAGAAAAATTGACGATTTGGGAAAATCAATAGCGAAAATATTAACTAGATTTAAATCATTTGGAGATAGAGTTAATGAAAGGCTTGAATCTGAAGAATATCTACAACTTGTGACTAAAGGATTTCGAATTTACGATAAAGCAGATTCAGAAACAAAACGAGAATTCATCAGAAGATTATTAGCAAATTCTGTAGCTACAAATTTATCATCAGATGATGTAATTCAATTATTTTTGGATTGGATAGAAAAATATAATGATCTTCATTTGTATGTCATAAAATACGTTTACTCTAGTCCAGGCATTACGAGAGGAGCAATCTGGGATCGTATCTATGATTTTAGGCCAAAAGAGAATTCATCTGAAGCAGATTTATATAAGTTACTTTTCAGAGACTTAAGTACTGGCGGAGTTATAAGGCAACATAGAGAAGTAGATTACAACGGAAACTACATTAAAAAAACTGCAAGGCGTAAAAGTACGTCCTCAAATTTGAAATCTGCCTTTGATGATTACGATTCCTATGAGTTGACTGAACTAGGATCAAATTTTGTTCATTATTGCATGGAGGATATCGTTCCTCAAATTGGTGAAAGTTAGCCTAAGTTTTAAATAAAAGCGCCTAACACGGCAGCAAGCGACAAGCCGCCATAAAGGGTTGAGGACTATGGTTTTAGTTCCGCTCTTTTCTTCAACATTTTGCGTGGCTTCGCTTTTACGCAAAAAGTTGAAAAAAAGAGCTGGTCCGGTGGTCGGTCCAACGCTCTCAATTCCCAAAATTCCCCGCCCTCCTGCGTCGGCCGCGGTTTTTGTGAATGTTCGCTTATGGCCCGCCCACCTTGCCGTAGGTTGATGTATCTTGGTTTCGATTGAGAAGGCGGCCTGCGTTGCTGCGAACGTTGTACGCAACAAATTATAATTTCTATTATTTGATGCTGTATTTATGTTTTGGGTAGTAGTATATTTGCATAATACTAGTAATTTAGAATGGAGTTTGCTTAAATCAAAGATAAGGAATAGCGCATGTGGGAAGCCGAGTCTTATGATACTCTTAGACAAGTTCAAATTTATATAATTTCATTCAAAGTTAAAACTATTGAACAGTCAAAATTTCAATATTAAAGTTAAGTATAAGATCATTTAGTTATGAAAAATTTGATTGCTATTCTGTTTGTTCTACTCTTCTCTAGTTGTAGTAATTGGCAACCTGATAGGTTTGTAAGTGCTTGGAGAAATGTAACGGCTGAAGCCCTATCTCATAGATCATTGTCGGATATATCACGAGGGGAATGGTCTAAATTTTTTAATGAGCCTTACTTAGATGAATTGCGCTTTCAAGTCATACAGTTTGCCAATAAATCTGAAATTTTAAAGTGGAATGATGATTTATTCATATTAGAAAAACACAGTCAGGGAAGAAGTTTTTATTCAGTTTATCTTTGTCAAGAAAAAGGCAGTAATTGCTTTTATTCGTATGGTCGGAATGTGGATGTCTTCATAGACAATATAAAATTAATAGATTCAGAGTATCTTGACTCCGAAATAAGCGAATTAAATAGACTTACTATTGGAGATGAGAAAGTTCAATTTGTAGATAGCTTAGGCGTAAATTTTACTGTAGTTTCAAAATTAACTCCTAATTCCGTTGAGGTGTTGCAAATCATCGTACACTGACTTCACTTGAGATTTATGATTCTCATTTAACTAGAAATGAAATGCAATATTGGTGTGAATGAATTAAAATCAGTATTGAATACATAAATATTTGTGCTACAAATAAAATGATTAAAATTAAATTAGAAATAAAGTGAGGAAAAATTAATAAATATGTTGTTGCCTTAATAATTGGGTAATATTTTAAATTTGACTTGCGATTGTGCCCCTATTCGCAATTTGGTCAGATATTGAGTATTAGCAGATTATATCTGATGTGGAGGAATAGAATCAATATTAGTACTCAGTATTTGGAAGTAATCTAAATCAAAAAAAATGCGTACAACACGGCAGCAAGCGACAAGCCGCCATAAGTGTTGAGGATTATGGTTCTAGCTCCGCTCTTTTCTTCAACTTTTTGCGTAGCTTCGCTTTTACGCAAAAAGTTGAAGGAAAGAACTGGTCCGGTGGCCGGTCCAACGCTCTCAATTCACAAAACTCCCCGTCCTCCTACGTCGGCCGCGGTTTTTGTGAATGTTCGCTTATGGCCCGCCCACCTTGCCGCAGATTGATGTATCTTGGTTTCAATTGAGAAGGCGGCCTGCGTTGCTGCGAACGTTAGCGGCAACAAAATCTAGAGATTGAGTTTATCGATTATAAATGGCTGCAGGATAATATTTATGATCACAATTGTAAGATTATTTAATTTTGAATAAATTCAATGAAATAATATTATTTTAATCTATGCTTACAATTAATAACGAGCGGGTCTTTAAAATCGTAATACTTACTGCCTATTCTCTAATTATTCTGATGGGACAATTAATAGGCATGCCATTAATATTATGGAATTTATTCACAAGCTTCGATTTTGGTAACGAAGATCAATTATTTGCTATTTCAGGATTGATCGGTATGGTTTTGATGTTTACGAAGTTGTTTCAAAATATAACATACAAAATTCTAACATTCGGATTATTGTTAACACCTATTATTAGAAGAGTGACGGAAGTACCTATTGAAAAATTTAATTACTTGTCTTTTCAAGTTCCCTTATTAGTATTCATACTTTCATTCTCAATCTTATTTTTCGAGTCTGCTATTAAACTAAAAAGGTGATTTTTTATTGTAATAATCCACGCCCAATGGTTTATTTAGCAGGTATCAGTCTAAGAGGCCTAACTTTTCAAAATGGCAAATTATCTCGTAGGCCATTGGAATTATAACATTACTAGAATCTTGATGAAAGACTGGTCGATTACATGTTCAGGTAGGGTGAGGCAGTATTACGCAAGGATCATAATTTAAAAGGTAACACTTTGAACATTAAGGAAAATAAGAATATTTAAACTATAGAAAGAATGTAAATATAAGTCTACCATTCTTAGTAGAAAAGTACAAATAAAGCTCAAGAATTATAGATTATTGCACGATGGCTATGATTTGGACAAGTCCTAAAGTTTTAAATTAAATGCCGCTAACACGGCAGCAAGCGACAAGCCGCCCCGAAGGTTTTAGGTTGCTAATTCTAGTTCCGCTCTTTTCTTCAACTTTTTGCGTGGCTTCGCTTTTACGCAAAAAGTTGAAGAAAAGAGCTGGTCCGGCGGTCGGTCCAACGCTCTCAATTCTCAAAACTCCCCGTCCTCCTGCGTCGGCCGCGGTTTTTGTGAATGTTCGCTTATGGCCCGCCCACCTTGCCGCAGATTAATGTATCTTGATTTCGATTGAGACGGCGGCCTGCGTTGCTGCGAACGTTCTGCGCAACAAAAAAAATACGTTTAATCCTTTAAGTACAAAAGATGTTTATTTCTAAACTTTTCATCAAGAACTATAGAAGCCTAAAAGAAATCAAAATTGATCTGTTTGCAGGTAAAAATGTTTTCGTAGGAAAAAATAATTCTGGGAAGTCTAATATTCTAAAAGCACTTAATATTCTTGTAGGTGAAAGACATCCAGGTTACATGAAATTTTCAGATAATGATTTCTATACTAAAACTTTAACTGTAGAAGGAAAGTCAGTTGAAGAGATCGCAGATAATATTTATATTGAAGTTGAGATTTCAGGAAGAAATTTTGATGAAGAACTGATTAAATCGATAAGAAAGAATACAGCCTTTTCTCAGTTAGGTGATATTTCAGATGCATATGAAAGATCGGAAGACGGTACGATAGTAGTAAATTACCCTCTTTTCCAAAGTCTTGACGATTTAGAAAATAGAGATGAGATATCAGAAATTGAGTTGACTTCTAAATCTGGAAATCCTTACACCAGCAAAACTAAGTGGGCTAGTTCTGAAGAAGTTTTAAACATGGTTAAGACAGCTAAACGCATTAAACTATTCTTTTGTAAGAGTCGAAAACAAGAAGATTTTAAAGGTTATGGCTTACTTATCATTGACGCTAAGGGTAATATTTGGATTACTCATTATTTTCCTAAAAAGCTTCGAGAAAGTTTAGTTACTACTACAATAATAGGTGCGTTGCGAAATACAAAGTCTGAACTTAGACTCCAGCATTACACTTGGTTTGGGAAGCTCATCGGAAAGCTGTGGAATGATAACAAAGACCAGGTAGAAGAACAGTCTGGTAGTACTTACGAAAATCTAATTAAAAATAAATCTAATGAAATAAAGGAGTACGTTGATGTTATTTTTCATGATAATACGTCTGAACTAAGAAAATTACTTGAAAGTGCTATTGCACATAAAGAGGTCTCGTTCAAGTTTATGAGTGATAATAAATATGAGATGTATAAATCCATTCAGGTCTTCGTAAACGACGGAATAGATAGAAGTGTGGACGAGAAGGGAACAGGTATACAGAGCGCGATAATTATCGCACTTTTTTCTCAGTACTGTAATCAATTTCACAATGCTAGTTCACTACTAGTTGTGGAAGAACCAGAACTATATTTGCATCCCCAAGCAAGGCGAGTAATATCGGCTGAATTAAATAAGTTTATTGATAGTAGTGAAAACCAAGAAAGACAATTATTCATAAGTACTCATTCTGTTGAATACTTAAAAAATGTTGATCCACAGAATATTATTAGAATCTATAAAGACTCAGAATCTAATTGTACCCATACAGCTCAGTTGCCCAGGGATATTGCGGCGGATATTTCAAATGAAATAAAAAGATTTATATGGTCTACAAATACTGAAATGTTCTTTGCGGATAAAGTAGTTCTGGTTGAAGGAGGAGAGTTTTATTTGCTACCAGTTATCATTGATAGAATATTAAAAGAAAAACAATCATTGGACTATCAAAATTGCTCTATCGGACGCGTAAATGGTAAATCTAATTTTCTTATTTATATAAAAATGCTGTCTGCTTTTAATATCGATTGGATCTTACTTGGAGATTTAGATTGTTATAAGGGTGATGTTTCAAAAATCATCAGCCATTTAGATTGTAAAGAATTAGAAAAGTCAGTGAATGATATAAAGGAAACTATTAATCAAGGCGCTATTGATTATGGTAGTATGAAAAAGCGGATTGGTAAGATTGAGAGAAATTTAGACGTTCAGGACTTACAAAATGTTTTCCAAAAATTTAAAGATGGATCTATTAGTCGGGACGACGATTCACTGGCTAAGACATTATCATATATGGAGGATAGGTATTTAAAAATTAATCCACGTAACCATATAGATGAAGAAGGCCTAACTAACCATTTTAACAAAATTCAAATAGAACTAAGAAAGAAAAACATTTTCATTTGGTCTCATGGCGAGTTAGAGGATTACTATACTGACGCAGTTGTTCAATTGCCTGGTAGTAAAGATATGAAGGCGCTGACACTATCTTATCTTATTTCAGATGAAGAGCAGGAGCTCAACCATTTTCTGAAAAATATAGATGAAGTGACAGAGCTGGTTAAAATGATAACAAAATAAAATGCGCAGAACACAGCAGCAAGCGACAAGCCGCCATAAAGGGTTGAGGATGCTGGTTCTAATTCCGCTTTTTCTTTCAGCTTTTTGCGTGGCTTCGCTTTTACGCAAAAAGTTGAAAGAAAAAGCTGGTCCGGTGGTCGGTCCAACGCTCTCAATTTAAAAAACTCCTAGCGCGAAGAGCGCCAGGTTTTTTTAAATGTTCGCTTATGGCCCGTCCACCTTGCTGTAAGTTGATGTATATTGAGATCAATTGAGCAGGCGGCCTGCGTTGCTGCGAACGTTGGGCGAAACAAAAAGATAAAATTATGGAATTTGAATTAGCTAACGATGATATTGAATCATCAAATAATCAGATGAAAAATATCTGGTCTATAATTGAGAGAGAATCAAGTAAATATGGTTGGCATTATCAACCTTTCAAATTAAAAGGTAGTAGGCTTATAAATTTTGGTTCGCTTTATTTAGATGGTGAAAATTACGAGGTCTCTGTAAAATATAAAAGGAAATATATTGTATCTGAATTAGTCTTTGAAGGTTTGAATAAAAAATCGCCTAATTTCCATTTGATCAAAAACGCAATTAGAGAATCAAAAGACCCTAATACCAAATTGTATGAAATGGTCAAGTACATATGTTGTACAAATGGATCAATTAGAAATTATAAATCAAATAATTTTACTATATCTGCTACAAATATTGAAAATGTAAATAAAATTACAATCATAAACGCTGGTATTAGTAAAGAGTCGTGTGGAGAAAACTTAAGTAGAATATTCCGTGAATTATTATGTGTATTATCGGCAGTTACAAATTCATATATTTATGAATTTGATCACACAGTTAATATTCCACGGGAAATAATTTTAAATGAAAATAATTTCCTAGATGAAAATGTTGACACTCTTACTGGAGAAAATTACGGAGATGGAGATCACTTGAGAATAACTCGTAAGTCTCTTGAAATAATTAATCGAATTTGCGAAAAAAAGATATCATCTGAGGATAAAGTTATCCTTAAAGCGTGCAGGTTTTATTATCTAGGAAGAAATGTTGACCTAGACAGTTCAAATTTTAAAGAAGTAATAAGTGAAAGATGGATAGATGAAAATACAGTAAGTCTTGATTTTGGTGACAAGTTTCAAGATTTATTGAATAAAACCAATGACTCATTAGATTTAAAATATGAGGCTGCTAATGTGATTTATGTATCAGGTATTGAAATATTGACTTCATTCAAAACCATAAAGACTAAGAACTGCAAATCTTGCAGCCAAGACCTATATAAAATAAAATATAAAGTTATAAATATAATTAAATTAATATTTGGGGAAGCCTCCGAATATATAGTTTCAAGTATATACGATTCTAGGTCTCAATTTCTTCATTCAGGAAATGCTTCTGGAGATCTAATTAAAGTTGGAGGTACTAAGCCTATTCTTAGTTCAAATACGAAGTCTGATGGAATAGTCAGAACAGTTCCACCAATTAGCGATAATCGGCATTTGAAGTATCTACTTTCAAGTACAATAAATGTTATGTTAGTGGATTCGAGTTTGTGGATTGATAGAGTTAATCAATTGGGATTGGAGTTTACGGATCCAATGAGTCACGAAGACCCTGTCTTATTTGATGTTTTATCGTCAATAAAAAGGCTTAAGCAAACTCAAAACTCTTTAAATGAAAGTTATCCAGAAAGAGATTTTACTGTAGATGGAAATATAATAGGTGATTTGGGTGAAATATACGCTGCGAATAAATATAGAATTGAGTTATTCCCTGATCAAGAAACAGATTATGATGGAAGAATTGAATATTCGGATAACGATTTTTTGCAAATTAAATTCTCAGTTGTAGATGATAGCAATCCAAGATTTAAGTTTGATGTGTTTAATGGGTATTATTTAGTATTGAGGTTGAATGGAGAGAATGAAATAGAAGAAGTTTTTAATGGGAAGTCAAGTGTGCTAAATCAAATTCTGAACAGAATTAATCCCAAAAGGTCAGTGAATACAAAGTATGTAACTTATAAATCACTACTTAGGGCAAGAAATGAATATGCTGGGTTAACAATAAGCCAAAGATAAAATTCGCCCAACACAGCAGGTGCTATGTTGAAATTTTATCAGTGATAGAGATTTAAATAAAGCTTCGCCCAACAAAGCAGCAAGCGACAAGCCACCATAAAGGTTTGACAATTATGGTTCTAGTTCTGCTCTTTTCTTCAACTTTTTGCGTGGCTTCGCTTTTACGCAAAAAGTTGAAGAAAAGAGCTGGTCCGGTGGTCGGTCCAACGCTCTCAATTCACAAAATTCCCCGTCCTCCTGCGTCGGCCACGGTTTTTGCGAATGTTCACTTATGGCCCGCCCACCTTGCCGCAGGTTGATGTATATTGAGATCGATTGAGATGGCGGCCTGCGTTGCTGCGAACGTTCTGCGCAACAAAAGCGAAGTCATATCTAAAAAAAATACTTATATTTGCAGAGGTATTCATAAATCACTTTCTTTCATGAGCATTTAATATTAGCTCAACAAAATAGCATTATGTCCAAAAGCAATAATAGTCCTAAAAATGCTCCCAGCAAAACCGGAAACCCATCTGGTTCCAACAGAGGAAATAACCCTCCTTCTAAGGGATCTAATTCTAAAGGTGGAAATTCAAATTCCCCAAAAAAGTAAATAATAAGATTCTTAAAATTTTTACCTGCCTAGTGGTTCACTAGGCAGGTAATTTTGTTGACAACATTTGTCGAATCATAATCGACACATTTCCGTATAGTAGTAAACTGTGTATTCGGAAATTTTTCATTAATCAAGTTGATTAAACCCCTAAACTTGCATCTACCTAGACATTAACAGTTCTTCATAGTATGCTAAAATAATAAATTTAATAAATGAAAAAAGTATTCTACATTATTGGAAGTATATTGGTTATACTAGTAATATTCTTTTCTAGCGTAATGTTTCTCCATGATAAGGTTATTGAAGAGCGAGTAAGCAAAACACCAGAACAGCTTAGGGAGGAGTTAGAGGTGAAAGAACTTCTTGAGCCCAAGGTGTATCTTTCAGTAAAAACAAATCTCAGAGATAATATTAAAAAAGGAAATTTATTCAAGAGAGATAGATTGGATGGGCATATAATATCAGGGAACGTTAGTAACAAGGCAAATTTTGCTTCGTATAAAGATGTGGTAGTACAGTTGACATTCTATTCTAAAACAAAAACTCAGATCGGACAAGATGAATTCATTATTTACGAAATTTATTCGCCAGGAGTATCAAAAGATTTTTCTTATAAAATTGAGATCCCCAACTCTACCGATTCATATGATGCCATCATCCTGAAAGCACAGGGACTATTTTGAGCTTAAACCACTTTTAAGTCTTTAGCAGAGAAATTCGATAGTTGAAAGAGTGCTGTAGAGTGGGATACGCGTATATTGATTACTTTGTTTTAGAGATTTAGGATATCCTCAAACCAAATTAAATGCGCAGAACACAGCAGCAAGCGACAAGCCGCCCAAATAGGTTGAAGGTGCTGGTTCTAGTTCCGCTCTTGTCTTCCACCTTTTGCGTGGCTTCGCTTTTACGCAAAAAGTTGAAGAAAAGAGCTGGTCCGATGGTCGGTCCAACGCTCTCAATTTAAAAAATTCCTAGCGCGGAAGAGCGCCAGGTTTTTTTAAATGTTCGCTTATGGCCCGCCCACCTTGCCGTAGATTGATGTATCTTGAATTCTATTAAAAAGGCGGCCTGCGTTGCTGCGAACGTTGTGTGCAACAAAAAAATACTCATTTAATGATTACTAGAGGAATTATAATAGGAAGGATCATAGATGATTTAAGTTCCCTAAGTGAAAAAATAGAATTCAGAGCAAGCGTTCAGATGTACGACATCAATAGAATTTTAGAAAACTTCGCAAGAGACATAATCAAGATATCATACAAGTATTCAGATATAGTTAATTTAAATGGACAAAGGTCAAATGAGCCCGGTATAGATCTTGGAACTACCTTACATAAGATAGGAATTCAAGTAACTTCAAAGGCTGATTCTGAAAAGGTCAACAATACTTTCAGAAAATTAACTAGCGAGCAGCAGAAAAACTACAACTCAATTCAAATTTTTGTCTTAGGTAGTAGGCAAGGTTCTTACACAGCAATAGATAATAGTTTAATCCCGACAACGATTCAATTTGATAAGAATAAAGATATTTTTGACTTTAAAGATTTTTGTAAAAAAGTTATTGATTTAGAAATAAAACAGTTAATTGAGCTAAATGAACTTTTTGATGATGAATTTTTAGTGGTTAATTCGTCATTATCTCAGGTAAACAATCAAGAGTTGTTGAATGGTCCTAAACTTTTTGACATACAAGTTTTCAAACCAGCTGTGAATGGATTAAAAGTGTTCAAAGGATTTCCAATAGAAGTAAATGAAAGTGAGGAATTTTTAGATATCATTAATAACGAGGGAAATAAACTTGTAAATATTCCAATTAGAACGCGAAGAATTTTGTGCCACATAATTGACCTGGGAAAGAGAACAGTCGAGTCAATTTCAAAAGATGGAAGAAAAAATTTTGTAAACGAGAGATCATATTTGATTCCTAAATTAATACGAACAATAAATTTAAGCGAACGTGAAATTGAACAGGAAATTAATATACTTGTTAGTGAAGAGTTTATAATAATTAACCAAGAAGAATTAGACGTAGATATTGATTTGTTTGAAGCAGCGGTTGTAACCTATTTCAGAGAACATACATATTGGGCGATTAATTATGCTACGGAGAACAATCTTCTTACAAAGTTGATTATTGATTTAGATTTCACAATCTTAGATGAATAGAAGTCCTACTATCAGCTGGCTAATAAGTCGAAGCAAAAATAATTAATGTTAAATTTATTATTAACGAATATTAGAATATTAATAATTATTGTTTTATCAAATAATATGTTAGGGGTAATTCAATTATTTTAGTGACACTACGATCAAAGACTACTAGTAACTCGAGCGATCCAATTTTACACGAACTTAATAGTCATTTCATACGATCCTCTAATAGCCCAAAGGGTAAGTTTGCTAAAGATATAACTCTGTACAAAAGTCAATTAAAGTGCCAAATAAATTAAATGCACACAACACAGCAGCAAGCGACAAGCCGCCCCGAAGGTTTGGAACTGTTGGTTCTAGTTCCGCCCTTTTCTTCAACTTTTTGCGTGGCTCCGCTTCTACGCAAAAAGTTGAAGAAAAGAGCTGGTCCGGCGGTCGGTCCAACGCTCTCAATTCCCAAAACTCCCCGTCCTCCTGCGTCGGCCACGGTTTTTGTAAATGTTCGCTTATGGTCCGCCCGCCTTGTCGAGGATTGATGTATATTAAGATCGATTGAGAAGGCGGCCTGCGTTGCTGCGAACGTTGCGCGCAACAAAAATATAAATTTATGAATACAGAGGTTAATTTGGGCGAAATAGTGTTTAAAGGAAAATCTTTTTTGATTGATACTTACAGCTCTTATTTAGGATTATTATTGGACACTATCATTAGATATGTCTTATATTATATTTTCCTTAACGAATACTTAAGCAGCACATGGTATTTGATAATTTAGTATATTCCAGTAGTTTTAATTTGTGGATATATTGGTAATTGGAAATCAGATCGGATCAGACAATTGTATGAAAATAAGATTGACGAGATAGAATGGAAGCAAACCCCTTCGTTGTTAATGAAAGTTTTGATTGCAATACTTTCCATTGTAGCTATTCCTGTTATTTGGCACGTTTCAAATTTAGTTGGCATCGAATCTCCTTTTTGGCAAGGTATATTCACCTTTTTTAATTGGTTGTTCTATTTTTTAATCTTGGTTGGTTATTCGCTTACGTATAGTTCTTCGCGTCTGAATAGAGTTCATATTAAAAAAGACGACAAGCCTACGGATGAGATTAAACAGTTAGCTACTTTTGCGGGGCTAATTAGTCCTAAGATTAAAATTAGCAAAGAAAGCAACTATGTTTCTTCACCTGTTGTGGATGAAAATGATATTGAATTAGCGAAAATGGGGATTGATGTTAAAAATATGATCGATAAAGTCGAAACGTATGTTATCGAAAGCATTTTTATTGGTGCATTGACATTTGGTGGATTTCTAACTATAATATCATCAGATAAGATTCAAGAAAATATTGAATCTCTTAAATCTGTAGTTCCAAATCTAATAGTTCTAGTTAGTGATATCTATAGTTTATCATTAGAGGTTATTCTCAGTGATATAGTATTGCTGACCTCAGGTTATGGACTTTTTGCTTTAGTTGCGATTGAAGCTCTTATTTGTTCTTCGTTTTTTATTTTAGTTCTAGGCGCTCGAATAAAGTTTGCATCAATAAGTGAGAAAGCAACTTACCTTCTGGATTTAGCCCATGTGTTCAATTCAAAAGAGGAAGAAGTTCAACTTTTAATTTATCAAGGAGTAGATAATTTATCTAATAGAAAAGACTATCTCTCAAATAAGGTTGATCAACTTCTCGTAGATGTTGAAAATGCCAAGACTAGATTGATCCCATTATTCCAATACATTGCTATATTTAGAAATCTAGGGATATATATGTTCTACGTAACGTTGATTTCTAGTGGATTATATTTTTCTATATCGACATCTGTATTTATATTTACTCTGCTGGCAATCGGGTTTGTACTAAAATATGTTTCTCTGATCTACAGTTCATCAAGAGTTGAATTTATTATGTCAAGATATCTCAAACCTAGATCGAAAAGAAAATAAAATGCGCGCAACACAGCAGCAAACGACAAGCCACCGTAAAGGGTTTAAGACGCTGGTTTTGATTCCGCTCTTTTCTTCAACTTTTTGCGTGGCTTCGCTTTTACGCAAAAAGTTGAAGAAAAGAGCTGGTCCGGTGGTCGGTCCAACGCTCTCAATT
>NZ_JAATJH010000009.1:79263-137808 GCF_011927835.1 Neolewinella antarctica | reverse complement strand
CCTACACCCGCAGTTAATTAAAAAAGTGTGGCCGGAGGTGGTTAACTTCGGACTACGTACGGCCCGAGCAGCCTAAAAACCTCCCCGGACCATTGATTCAGAACAATCATATGCTGAAAGTACTGGTGATTGCTGGACATAACACGTAGGGATGTTCAGTTTTTAGCGATCTAATTTTTGTTTGCATTGCGCCTGAAACCAGATTTCTGGCCAATCTTGAAGAACTTCGGGTGAAAGTTGGACCGTATAGATGGATCATAGGTACGTAAATTTGCCACCCCCCAGTTTGAGAAGCGTACGGTATTTTGCAAACCGGCCAAGTTTGAACAGATAAGGAATCTAGTAACGCTTCCCTATCGATCACTACTTCCTGTTCAGGGTTAAGAAAATGAGTTTCTATGTTCCCGATCGTCCCGTCGTTACCCACGACAATCGACAGTATCCACTCGATCTCCTTGAACACTGGCTTTTCATTAGCTAAATCAAAGAGACTTTCACCACTATAGGATCTATATATTATCGTGGATATTTGATCGCCCATGCAAGTAGAATCCGCCCAAAAGTTTTCGAAGCTTTTCCAGTAGTTAGTGGAATCTACTTGAGCAGAAACAGAAACGTTAAACAAAAAAATAGCGCCGAATAAGATTAGGGATTTCATACTATGGACATCTTAAATAGTTATAAGAATTAATGGTCGAGTTAGTCGCTCTGCAATTTGCGGCCGCTAGTGTCCCTGATATTCTGTTTTTTAGCGCCTGATTACCCATGTTTTCGTACAACCCGGTTCCTTCTAACCCAGCCCAACTAAGGTCTTCAGCTGTTTCGGATGAAAGATTAGGATTGTATCCTCGAAGTATACCTGCTATTTCGGCAACGTAGTCAGCAGCCATGGCGAAATGGTGGGCATCTCCACTGTTACCAAAGTAAGGATGCTCATTGATTACAATATTCCCGTCTCTGGCATAAATATAGTCGTAGTATGCATGAATAGTCTCGTGCACTATGGTAGACAATATGAGATCTTTTGAGCAACCACTGTGGTTAGGATCTGTGCTTAGTGTTATTTCCGCGTAGAAGGACTGAAGCGAGACAGGAGTACCTGCTCCCCCCCCGATTGACGGCACATTGGTGATTGCATAATTTGATCCAGTGTAACCGGCCTTGAATGTCAAGCTTATTTTTGGGTTATTGTCCCCAAATATATCGGTTATCTTCTGTCTCAAATCGTGTTTCAGATCAGTATAATCATCTAAAACTGACCTTGCACACGGAATTAATGATAGGGATGGGTCAAAAACTATTTGATCGGGAATATTATTTATCCAATTAAGTGTTACCCCATCAGCTTCTATGCAATCCTCTATGCTTGGGTTGCATTTTTCATCAGTTCTGATTGAAATACCGCTTTCATCGTCTTGCCCCCCGCCCCCACCTCCGTTTTGGCCTTCATCATCACCATGATCTCCACCCCCGCCGCAGTCTTCATTGAATTCAACATAGAACGTTTCACAATCAGAATATAAATAGTATTCATCCTGTGCCCCACCAAATATATGCCAGCAATTAGTGATTGATGTACCCGGATAAGCTACTTCCGTTAAGCATTTTCGTAAGGATTGGCCTGTATTTCCGTCAGACAAGTACTTACCCATTGAATCATCAGCAAGATTAAATAGTGATTGACGTTCTCTTATAAATACTTTGGCCGCTGCTTGTCGAGTTAATCCAACTTTAGTAAAAGAGTTTTCATTCGCATCAGGCTCATTATATTTCACCATGGTTGCCACCTCGTCGTACAAAACATAATTAAAATGAAAATTACCAGAATTCAACTCTTCCGTTATCATCAAAAATGCGTTTACTTCGTTCGATTCAGGAGATATGAACGGAAGTACGTACTGTTTGATAGATCCCTTTTTAATTATATGCTGATCTACATAACCCCATGCTGGCAGGCACATTTCAGTCTTACTTCTTGGTCCTGCCTGGGAGTTCCAAAACTCTGACATTTTTATCTTAAAATCCGGATTATTCAATAAATCGGACTTACTACTCTCGTCGTGATTTACTAAAAAACTATTATTATTAGTTACGCAATCATCTAATATACAACTTTTGAGAATCAACTTTTCACTACCGTCTGACTCACACCCAATAATAGTGACGATAAGTATTATAGCTAACAATGTGTGTTTAGCTATTTTTGAGAGTTGATTAGTATTGCTATGACTGCGTTGGATATGGTCCACAAATCTAAGTTACTACCCAAATTCCATAGTTCCAAGTTAGAGTATATGTTTCTCACGCCACGCCAGCAGAATAATTCACCAGACAAAAATCAGCAAAGCATAACTAATCGATCTACAAAGCGCACTTAATGCACCAAGCACCAAACAAGCTGCCATACGGGTGATGTTATTGTTAACACCGAACAGTGTTTTAGGTCATATCTCAACAGTGTAACATCTACACTTGCTACCTTCCTCTCTATTCAGAACATCACCTTCCGCCCCATTAGCCAGATGTGATACTGTACCCCACCCCATGGAAAGTATCCCTCGCTATCTCACTAATGGCGGGCCGCTTTATATTTATGTGCTCCGGCAACCAAACTGGTTAAGGCAGCACACTTTCACTGTGGCAATTGCGAGTTCAATTCTCGTCCGGAGTACTGTTCGTAGGCTCCTATTATTAGGGAGGCTGGATTGTGATTCCAGTTGCTGTAGATTCGAATTCCACTACGCACCCCAATTTTGAAATCAAAATGTTTAGGCGGACTATCTATCGTTTGACTATAGATTCACCTCACGATGCACAAAAAAGGCCTTACCCGGAAATCAGATGAGGCCTTTTACGGAATCAGCAAAGTGAACTTCTACAAAGTCATAACCTCCTTCTCCTTATTCTCCACGTGCTGCTCAATCTTCTTATTATACCCATTCACCCACTCCTGGACTTCCTCCTCCTTCCGCTTACCAGCGTCCTCGGGGTACCCCGTCTTAACTTCACTCTTAATCGCCTCCATCGCATCCCGCCGAATATTACGGACGACAATCTTTTCATCTTCCCCGGCCGCGCGGACTTGCTTGGCGAGTTGCTTGCGCCGTTCTTCCGTCAACGGCGGAATGTTGATGCGGATGAGTTCGCCGTCGTTCTGTGGCGTCACGCCGAGGTTGGCTTCGAAGATGGCACGCTCGATGTCGCCGATGGCGGATTTGTCGAAGGGTTGGATGGTGAGCGTGCGGGAGTCAGCGGTGTTGACGTTGCCGACTTGCTGGAGGGGCGTCGGGGCACCGTAGTACTTTACCATCAGGCCATTGAGCATGGCCGGGCTGGCTTTGCCGGTGCGGATCTTTAGTAGTTCGGATTCGAGGTGGGTGATGGCCTCGTCCATCAGCATTTTGGCTTCTTCGAGGTGTTCGCTTAGTAGTTCGCTCATGATCTTGGGATTTCTTGGGGGTGTAAATATAGGTTGTTGTGGGAAGATGCTTGTTAGTGGTTCAGCGTGTTTGGTGGTAGAGTTCATGATAGTTTACTAAGCGTATTTACACGAAGGCACCAGAATGAAGCCCCCGAGCTAATCTAGATGCCCATCAGGATTTGGCACGCGCAAGTTTACTAACTGTGATTTTATGAATTTCAGTAAGTGTCATCATTAGGCTGCCTAAAATTATCGGTACTTGTTAACCGTCCCTTGAGCCTGGCCAATGTTTTGGTGCTTGGAAGGCGTGAAGAAATCCGTACTGTTTGAGCCGCCACAAACTATGTACCAAGAGCACGAATTGATGTTACCGATAAGCGAAATCCTGAAACACGAATTAGAGGGCGAGTTTACGGATTTTAGCCCTCCAAGCGCCAAAACATTGATCAGCCAGGCTCAAAGGACAAGAATTTTGCTCCTTTTCTTCCGAAAAGGAGGGCAGGACGGGCAGAAATGAAAGCAATGTGAGGATATGTATATACCGTAGCACTCCAAAAAAAAGTATAGAACAAATATTTCGAATCGATCTATGATAGTGACTACTCAGTATAATCACTTCTAATATTTAGGTGAAGAGCCAAACACTCTTTGCACCTCTCTAAACAACCCGGCACCCGCGTCCGCGCCCAAACCTAACTACCGCCTTGACTGCGACCGCAAAATCAACCAAAACAAAATCGTCAACGCCGAAAGCGCCGAAACAACGTACGTCATCGCCGCCCACCAGAGCGCGTCTTTGGCACCTTCGACCTCGACGTCACTAGCCAGATTCGAGCTTTCCAACCAGGCCAATGCCCGCTTGCTCGCGTCAAACTCCACCGGCAGAGTTACCACCGCGAAAAGGGCCGTGATGGCGAACGCGACGATGGTGATTTGCAGGATGAGCCCCCCGCCAAAACCACCGGCAATCCCACCAACGGCGAACATCAGCAAAATACCCTGCGCCCGGCTCGCGAGCTGCACGACCGGCACCATCTTACTCCGAAAAGCCAACCATTTGTACGCCTCGGCGTGCTGCACGACGTGACCGCATTCGTGCGCCGCCACGGCCGCCGACGAAATGCTTCGCCCCTGATATACTTCCGGGCTAAGCGAAACGGTTTTGGTTTGCGGGTTATAGTGGTCACTCAGAAAACCCTTGCCCATCACGATCTGGACGTCGTTAATGTTGTAGTCGTCCATCATCTTTTGTGCCACTTCCGCGCCGCTGAGGCCGCCGGCCATGGGGATGCGCGCGTAGTGTTTGAACTTGCTTTTCAACCGTGCGCTGGCCAGCGCGCCGATGCCGGCGAAAACCATGGTGATGATGATGTAGATACCGTAGCCGCCTGAGAACATTTGTTATTATTTAGTCTGTAGTCTGTGGTAGAGTAAGGACTATAGACCACGGACTATAGACCTAGATTTTTTCCAGCTTTGCTTTACCCACGTAAGTGTGCAACACCTCAGGTAATAGAATCCCATCCGGCGTCTGGTTGTTCTCTAACAGGGCGGCGATGATGCGGGGCAGGGCGAGTGCGGAGCCGTTGAGCGTGTGCGTCAGCTCGGTCTTCTTGTCTTCCCGATAGCGCAGTTTGAGGCGGTTACTCTGGTAGGTTTCGAAGTTAGAAACGGAGCTGACTTCGAGCCAGCGTTCCTGGGCGGCGCTCCAGACTTCGAAGTCGTAGGTCATCGCGCTGGTGAAGCCCATGTCGCCGCCGCAGAGGCGCAGGATGCGGAAAGGAAGGCCGAGGTCGGTGAGTAGTTTTCCGACGTGGGCGACCATCGCGTCGAGGCGTTCGTAGCTGGTGGCGGGGTCGGCGAGTTCGACGATCTCGACCTTGTCGAACTGGTGCACGCGGTTGAGGCCGCGGACGTGGGCGCCGTAGCTGCCAGCTTCGCGGCGGAAGCAGGGCGTGTAGCCGGTGAGCTTGAGGGGGAGGTCGGCCTTGTCGACGATCTCGCCGCGGTAAAGGTTCGTGAGGGGGACTTCGGAAGTGGGGATGAGGTAAAGATCGTCGCCGGTGACGTGGTACATCTGGCCTTCTTTGTCGGGTAGTTGGCCGGTGGCGCGGGCGGATTCTTCGTTGACGAGCAGGGGCAGCTGGTGCTCGACGTAGCCGGCATCGGTGTTGCTGTCGAGGAACAAGTTGACGAGGCTGCGGGCGAGGCGCGCGCCCTGGCCGGTGAAGACGGGGAAGCCGGCGCCGGTGGTTCTCACGCCAAGTTCGAGGCTGAAAATGCCGTATTCGTCGGCGAGCTCCCAGTGGGGTTTTGCGCCGTCGGGGAGGGTGGGCAGGTCGCCCGCGAAAGCCTTGAATACCTCGTTATCCTTTTCGTCGTGGCCCTTTACGACGAGTCCGTGGGGCACGTTCGGGACGGCCAATAACGCGTTCTCCAGGTCTGTATCCACCGTGGCGGCTTCCGTCTGGAGGGTTTCAATTTCTTCCTTAAGACCCTTTACTTGCTCGCGTTTGGCGGTTGCCTCGTCCTTTTTACCGGTTTTGAAAAGCTGCCCGATCTCGCCGCTCAGGGTGTTGCGTTCGGCGAGGAGGGCATCGGCTTTGGTTTGGAGGTCTTTACGCCGGTCGTCGAGGGCGATGATGTCGGCGATGGCGATTTCCGCGTCGGGGAAGTAGCGTTTGGCGAGGCCGGTGGTGATGCGGTCGGTTTCGTTGCGGAGGGTGTTTACTTCTAGCATTTGAATATTTTATGGGGCGCGGTCGCAGGTGCAGTGTAAGGTTGAGGGCATCCTGCCCGAACGTACTTGCGGTAGCGCTGCCGCGAGTACGTTCGGGCAGGATGCCCTCAACCTTTGGGTGTCGCAACAAATCGGAAGCGCCGGACGTTGCACCGGTGCGGATTCAAAGGCAAAGGTAAGCAGCCGTTTTGATCGTACGCACGTGTACCTTACTGAATAATGCTTACATTTGCCGTCAAGGGCTTCATCTGCCCCGCCGCTGATCGCTACGTTCTGTAGCCGTTGGCAAATTTAAACCCACAAGGCTGTTCTTCTGCGCTCCGGTACTTTGTTACCTGATTTCGTTTTTAGCGCTTTTTCTCTGGACCCCCACGACAGCCCTACCCTTCCTCCCGCCGCGCCCGATCCTTTAACCAATTTCCCAGCCACGCGGCACTCCCCCCAACCTTTCTCATACCGTACCCACACACCATCCACTAATGTTAAGCATCGCGCAACTCAAGGCCATGCTGGTACCCGAACTACGGGACCTGGCCGAAAACATGGGATTATCATCCTACAAAAGACTCAACAAACAGGACCTCATCCTGAAGATCCTGGACCAACAAGCCGTCCAGGGCACCAGCACCGCCAACGAACCACCCGCCGCGTCCGATACCGACCGCGTCCCTAACCGCCGTGCCGCCGCGATCGCTAAGAAAGCCGCCGAAGCAGAAAACGCTAAGTCGGATAGCGAGTCAGACGAGCAGGCCGAAGAAAAAACGGCAAAGCCCACCCGTGGCCGGGGTCGTTCTTCCCGCAAAGATTCCAACGAAGGAGACAAGCCATCCCGCCAGAGCCGCGGTTCGCGCAGCGACGGTAATGGCAACGAATCTGAAAGCGAAGACAAGCCTACCCGCAGCCGCGGCCGAGGACGCAACTCTAGCGAAGAAGACAACAAAGAAGAGAAATCAGAAAATACCTCCAGCCGTGGTCGTGGACGCGGACGCAACTCCCAGGACGACAAGACCAGTGACGACAAGCAGGAAAACTCCCGTAGCCGCGGACGTGGGCGGGGCCGTAACCAACAGGACGACGCCAAAGAAACTGACGACAAAGAAACTGCCGACAAAAACACCGGCAACCGCTCCGGCGACGACAAGGCGGAAGAGCAGCAGGAGAACACGCGCAGCCGCGGACGCGGACGGTCCCGCAACCAGCAAGAAGACGACCAGAGTGAAAACACGCGCGGTCGCGGCCGTAGCAGAGGCCGTGGCGACAACAACGATGAGGAGTCCGACGGCAAGGATGACCAAAACGACCGGAGCAACAATGATCGCAGCCGCGGACGCGGACGGGCCAACACGCAGGAACCCGAAGTAGACGCCGCCTACGAGGCACGTTACGCTAACCGGGGCCGTGGCGAAAACCGCGACGAACTCCCCCCACGGGGCCGCTATTCCGACCGCAACCGGGGTAACGATAAGCAAACCGAAGACCGCGACGGCAGCAATGCTAACGACAAGAGCAGCGGAAACGATCGGAACAACAGCAACAGTAACCGCAACGACGACCGTAGCACCAGCAACAACCGCAACGATCGCGGTAGCCGCAATAGCCGGTCGCAAACCCAGCGCCAACCCGAGTACAAGCTCGACGGCTTAGTCACCTCTTCCGGTATTCTGGAGATGATGCCCGACGGTTACGGTTTCCTCCGTTCCAGCGACTACAATTACTTGACCAGCCCAGACGACGTCCACGTCAGCCAGCAGCAGGTCAAGCAGTTCGGTTTGCGGACGGGCGACCTCGTGCGCGGCCCCGTCAAACCACCGAAGGAAGGCGATAAGTACTTCTCCCTCCTCGCGATAGAAAAGATCAACGGTCTGGAACCCAGCGTCATCCGTGACCGGGTACCCTTTGACTACCTCACCGCCCAGTTCCCGACCGAGAAGTTTACGCTCTCCGGCCGCCCGGACGGTAAGGACTATGGCATGCGCCTCATCGACTTGTTTACGCCGATCGGTAAAGGTCAGCGTGGCTTGATCGTCGCCCAACCGAAATCCGGTAAGACCTTCCTCCTGAAGGACGTCGCCAACGCCATCGCCAAGAACCACCCCGAAACCTACCTGATCGTTCTCCTCGTCGACGAGCGCCCGGAAGAAGTAACGGACATGAAACGGAGCGTCAACGCCGAAGTAGTCGCCTCGACCTTTGACGAGCCGGCGGACAACCACGTGCGCGTGGCCAACGTCGTGCTGGAAAAAGCTAAGCGGATGGTCGAATGTGGCCACGACGTTTGTATTCTCCTGGATTCAATCACCCGTCTGGCACGGGCTTACAACACCGTCCAACCTAGCTCCGGTAAGGTGCTTTCCGGTGGTGTCGAAGCCAATGCCCTGCAGAAGCCGAAGAAATTCTTCGGTGCCGCGCGGAATATCGACGGTGGTGGTTCGCTAACGATCCTGGCCACGGCCCTGATCGACACCGGCTCCAAGATGGACCAGGTGATCTTCGAAGAATTCAAGGGCACGGGTAACATGGAGCTCCAGTTGGATCGCTTCCTGGCCAACAAACGGATGTACCCCTCCATCGACTTCACCAAGTCCAGCACGCGCCGTGATGACCTATTGTTGGAGCGTGAAGTGCTGCAGCGGATGTTCGTCCTCCGCAACCACCTGGCGGACATGAAGCCGGAAGAAGCCTTCCAGTTCCTGATGCGCCACATGCAGTCTACGCGGAATAATGGTGAGTTTATGGCTTCCATGAATTCGTAATCGCTTTGCTTGATATGCGATATTCGATTAGCTTCGCTGTACTTCGTGCTCTCGATATATGATATGCGATTTAGCTGCCGCACGTAAGAGCGGCAGCTAAATCGCATATCGAGAATCACATATCGCATATCGCATATCCCTTAACCATGAGCTCTCTCTACCTAAAAGACACCTTAAACTTCCTCGGCAACCTAACGCCTAAGCGTGTAATAAACGCCACCAAAGTGACCGCGAGTTACTACGCCACCCGCTGGCTAAACAAGCCCGTCGTCTGGGGCAAACCCTTCACGGTCAGTTTCGAACCGACGACGGCCTGTAACCTGCGCTGCCCGGAGTGCCCGAGTGGCCTGCGGGAATTTACCCGCCCGACCGGGAACCTGAAGGCGGACTTTTTCCGCCGCACGATGGACGACATCGCCGACCAGCTGCTCTACCTGATCTTCTACTTCCAGGGCGAGCCCTACATCAATCCGAATTTCCTGGACATGGTGAAAGAAGCCAGCGACCGGGGCGTTTATACGATCACCTCTACGAACGGCCATTTCCTGAACGATAAAAACGCCAAACGGACCATCGAGAGTGGTCTGGACCGGCTCATCATCAGCGTGGACGGCACGACGCAAGAAGTGTACGAACAGTACCGAAAAGAAGGTAAACTAGAGAGTGTACTGCAGGGCGCGCGTAATTTGGTAAAGTGGAAAAAGGAGCTCGATTCACCGACGCCGCATTTGATCTTTCAATTCTTGGTCGTAAAGCCGAACGAGCACCAGATGGAGGACGTCGTCAAATTGGCCGACGAGATCGGTGTGGACGAAGTGAAGTTCAAGTCCGCGCAGTTGTACGATTACAAGAACGGTAACCCGCTAATGCCGGACAACGAAAAACACGCCCGGTACTACAAGAAAGAAGACGGCACGTACGAAGTCAAGAACAAGCTGCAAAACCACTGCTGGAAGCTCTGGCACTCCTGCGTCATCACTTGGGACGGACTCGTCGCGCCCTGCTGTTTTGACAAGGACGTTACCCACCGCCTCGGCGACGTGAAGGAGGAGAACCTCAACAAAGTCTGGGAAGGAGCCGCGTATGATGACTTCCGCACGAAACTGCTCAAGGGGCGGTCGGAGATCGACATCTGCAAAAATTGCACGGAGGGGTGCGAGGTTTGGTTGATGGATTAAAGCCCCCACGCCGGGTGTCGCATGCAGACACGCCCTGCCCTCGGTTAAAAACTTAGCGGATTGGCTAAGCGTAGTTGTAGCACACGCAACTAATTACCTCTTTATGTACCAACTCTTGCCTATCCTCTTCGCGCTTCTCACCTTACCCTGCACTCCCGATAGCTATCGGGACCGCGCTCAATCCGCCAGTAACGAACGAGCAAAAGCAATCATTGACCGGATGGTACAAACCACCGGCGGAATGCAGGGCCTGCATGCCCTCAAAGACGTTGAATATAAATACACGTACGGCAGCAACACCAGCACGGAACGCTATATTTTTGACGGCGAGATCAGTTACGGGCAGTCAACGAACGGCGAAGGACAAAAGCAGCAGCAGTATTTCGACGGCGAGACCGCTACCGTCTGGCTCGACGGCAAGAAAACCGCGGATGCGGATGCCCTGAAATCCGCCCTTTTCACTCGCAAAACCAATTTCTACTGGCTTACGATGATGCAAAAACTCGCCGACCCCGGGCTGATCTACGATTACGCGGGCACGCGCAACTACGAAGGGGTCGACTACGACCTCGTCGACGTGACTTTCAACGACGGCGTCGGGGTAGCCAAAGATCGCTACCTACTCTACGTTAACCCGCACACCCACCTCGTCGACCAGTTTTTGTTCACCGTCATGGCCTTCGACCGCGCAACGCCGATCATGATGAAGTACACTTACGACACCTTTGCGGGCGGCGTGAAATTGCCCGTCGTCAGTCAGTCTCACTCCGCGCTGAACTGGGAAGGCGAACTCGATCCGGAAGCGAAATGGGGCGCACGCTGGCGGACGGATTTTAAGTTCAACAATGGGTTTACTAAAAACAATATTCACCCAAACGGTAGCAAATAGTCCTTTACCCGTTTACCGACGTCGTACCCTCACTGGAAGATGGTGATTTCGAAAGTCAGTACTGCAAATAGATAACCGCCTTCGCCTCGTAGAAGTCCACGCCCGGAAAAATATCCTTAATCGGGAATTCCTCCAGATAGGACTTCTTCGGTAGAGCTTTCATCTCTTCCTCCAGGCCCACTCCCTTCAACGCCAAAATGCCGTTTGGCAGCGCGTGCCGCTGCTTCTTGGTGATCAGCCGCATGCTCCACTCCGATATCTTCTCCATCCGCGCCACCGCCCGGGTAACCACGAAATCGTAGACGGGTTTCTTGAGCTCCTCAGCCCGTTTCTGCTCTGCCTTCACGTTCGTCAGCCCCAAACCTTCGATGACTTCGTTACAGACCCGCACCTTTTTGGCGATGCCGTCGATGAGGTGAAACTCCGTTTCCGGGAAAAGAATGGCCAGGGGAATACCGGGGAATCCACCGCCCGTGCCCAGGTCGAGAATTTTGGCCCCGGGAAGAAAGCGAACGACCTTGGCGATGGCCAGCGAATGCAGGATGTGGTTGGGGTACAGGTTATCGATGTCCTTGCGGCTAATGACGTTGATCTTGGCGTTCCAGTCGCGGTAAAGGCCGTCCAGTTTGGCAAATTGGTCTTTTTGTTGATCCGTGAGTTCCGGGAAAAATTTATGGACGATCTCGGCCGTCAGGGCGCTGGTCGGTTCGGTGGGCATCGGTGGAGGGCTTAGTTATTTGTCAACGAGGATGGACTGAAAGGCTTCCCACACGGGGGTAGCGGGCGCGGGCGCGGTGTGCGTCACTCGCTCGCCAGTAACGGGGTGGTCGTAGCTGAAGGAGGCCCCGTGGAGGTCGATCGTGCCGTCCTCGTTACTGCGTTTAAAGCCGTATTTCTTGTCCCCCCGGATCGGGCTACCGATGGCGGCCAGTTGGCTACGAATCTGGTGCTTTCGCCCCGTCTTGAGTTTTACTTCGAGCAGGTGGTACCGATCGCTGGAACCCAGGTAGCGATAACTGAGGCGGGCTTCGCGGGAGTTGGTGCCCGGCTCCAAACTAGCGGCGGAGCGGTTGCCGGGTGCGTTGGAAAGATGGTGCACCAGTTCGGCCTCGTCTGCTTCCGGGCGGTCGGCTACGACGGCTAGGTAAATCTTCTCCACACTACCCTTCTGTAGCTGCTTCGTCAGTGCAGTCTGGGCACTGGGCTTCTGCCCGAGCACCACCACGCCGGAAACGGGCCGGTCGAGCCGGTGGATCAAGTAAAGATCGTGGCGGGCGTAAGCGGCGCCCATGCCGAGTAGGCTCTGGTCGCCGGTCTTGTCGGGCTGGACGTTCAGGCCGGCGGGTTTGTTGAAGGCGATGACCTGATTGTCCTTGTGGAGGATCCAATCGCTGATGCGGCCGGGGAAGCGGGGGGTAGTGGGCATTTAATTATTTTGGTTGCGCGCTGTACGTTGCGGGGGGGGGAACTTACGCGGGGCGATTATTAGACGGTCCGTTACCGCTCACGACTCGCTGTTGCTTTTGATTTCTTCGTAATCGATGTAATCATTCTCGTCTCCCGGTTGTGGCCGGGTGGGGCTGTCGAAGTCAAAGTCCGCATCAACCTCGGGGGGCTGCTGGCCGCCGGATTTGACCTGGGCCTGCGTGGCTTGGTACCACTGGTAGCCGCGGTAGGCGAAGTAGATAAGGGCGATGGTGATGAGGAAATCCATGGGGTAAAGGTAGGTATTCGGTTGATGGTTGTAGGTTGAGGGCTTCTAGCCCGAATGCAACAGCGGTAGCGCTACCGCACGAGCGTTCGGGCTGGAAGCCCTCGACCTAGTGACTCAGCACCCGACCCGCTAGTTATCGGGGGTGTGGTAGCGCTACCACATAGGCGTTCGGGCTAGACCGCCGCAGTCAGCAGCGCAGCTATCCCCTCAACCTAATGGCCTTGCACCCGCGACCGCGCCAATCCCCACAATATCCACTACACGTTTAAATAATTCATCAAACTATCGTACCGCTCCCGCAAAGTATCCTGCAACTGCTTCTCGTTGAAGCTGGCCTTGACGTTGTAATTGTACCGCTCGAAAGTAGCGAGCGTGGCGGCGATGCTCTGGTTGTTGATCTTGACGGTGACTTCGATGCGCGCCGTGTTGTCGAACGTCCGGATGAAACTGCTGAGAATAATTGCCCCTTCGCTTTCGACGATGCGGGCAATTTCGGAGAGGCTGTAATCGTGGCGCCCCATTTCGAGGATCACGATGGAGCCTGGGTCGCGAAAGGAGGAAGTCTCGGCGAAGAACTTGAGCAAATCCTCGTTGGTGATCATGCCGATGTACTGGCCATCGTGCGCGACGACGGGGACCATCGTCAATTTATACTGCACGATAAACTTCATCACGTCGTACACGTGGTCGTCCGGAAAAACGGATGGCGGCTGCAGCGGCAGGCGATAATTCTCCACGGTTTCCAAGGGGTCACCCTCCAGCACGTCGTCTTCGGAGACAACGGCGACCAACTCACCGTCCTTGACGACGGGCAGGTGGCGGAGGTAAAAGTCGTTCATGACCCGCAGCGCGTCGTCTCCGGTGTCGGAGGGCTGCAGGGGAACGATGATGTCGGTAATGAGGGAGTCGGCGGTCAAAATAGTGGTCTTGTGGGGCGGGGGGGGCGTAGGAGAAATTAAGTACGAAATAAGGGGCGGGCCGGGATTAGCCCAGTAGCCGCTGCTTCTGGGTGGTAAACTCAACCTCCGTCAACAGGCCTTTTTCCTTGAGCGTCGCCAGGCGTTGGAGTTGGTCGAGCAGGTCGTCGTTGATTTCGGGCAACTGCACCATCTCTTCTTCGGCGATGGGGTTAGCCATCTGTTGTTCTTCTTCGGCACGGTCGGGCGCGAGGCGGAAACCATTCTCGGCAAAATCAGCGAAAGTGGGCTGAACGCGCAGGTAAGCGAAGCTATCGTGGGCCCGGATACGCTCAAAATCCTCGAACCCGAGGCCAACGGCGCGGTCGAGATGGTAAAAAGCTTTATCCGCTTCTTCTTCGCAGGAGTAAGAGGCCGCGAGGTTAAAGTGGGACGCCACGTCGCGTGGGTTCAGCTCCGTTGCTTTTTTAAAGGCAACGATGGCGCGGTCGTATTCAAAATCTTTGAAATACCGCAAGCCCGCCTTCCGCTCGGCCGTCCCGGCGGGAAATTGGTGAGCTGGCGGCGTGGAGTGCGTCGTGGCGGACCGTTCCGGCGAAGGTTGGCGGCGGCTGCCGTACTGTTGCTTTTGCCGACGGTCGCGCTCCCGCAACTCTCGCTGGCGTTGCCGTTCTTGGTAGCGGCGTTCGCGGTCGTTGCGCGGCGCTTCCTGCTGGCCCTGGTAGGCGTTCTGGTTGGTGACGGGGCGGTACTGGTCCTGGTTGTACTTCAGGTCAAACTGATCCTGACTCATCGTGAGAAAGGATATAGCGTCGATCATCCCGAGCAAACCGCCCAGGAAAGGAATGAAGTACAGAAAGGCTAACCCGACCTGCCCCAGGTAGAAGCGGTGGAGGCCGATCCACCCACCAAAAAAAGCCATTACCGCTGCGAGATTCTTATCTTTCATCTTGTGGGGTGGTAACGTTTGGGGGGGCTTTTCGTTTAACCTTTGGCGGTGTTACGGGTGCTCGCCGGCGACGCTAAGAATCATGAAAAATCCGACAAGTCAACACCGTCAAATCATCCGGGTACTCCGTCCCCTGCCGAAACTCGTCCAACCAGCGCCGCAGCCGGTCGTTGAAGTTCTTGGCGGAAAGGCCATGCTGGCGGCGACAAAAGTCGTGGAGCAGTGGCTCCTCCAGCGTTTCGCCGGCCGGGTTTTGTAAGTCGGTCAGCCCGTCGGTGTAAGTGACAATGAGAGACTGTTGGGGCAGTTGCACCTTTCCGACCTCCAGCATCGGTAGTTCGTCAATGGAGCCCAGCACGAGCGTGCCCTTGTCGAGTAGCTGGATGCCGTTTTCGGACACCAGGATGGCCGGCGGGTGACCGGCGTTGACGTAGCTGAGGGTGTTGTCCTTGCGGTTGTACTCCGCCACGAAAAAGGTGACGAACCGTTCTCCGTTCGTGATTCGGTACACGGCCGAGTTGATCTCGCGGACAAAGTCATACAGATTCCTACGTTTGTTGATTAGGGTGTGGAAGTTGGCCTGAAAGTTGGCCATCAGCAGCGCCGCGCTGACGCCCTTTCCGGTAAAGTCTCCGATGCAGAAAACCAGCGTGTCTTCGTCCTCGAACTCCGTGTAGTCGAGATAATCCCCCCCTACCCCGAGTTTTGGCTTATAGATCGTGCTGATCTCGTACTCCTCCCGCACGGGAAAGCTGGCCGGAATCAGCATTTGCTGCACCTTCGCCCCCAGGTCCAGGTCGGCTTCCAGGCGTTCCTGCTCGATCTGGCGGCGAAAAAGGCGCTTGTTTTCGATGGCCACCGCGATGACGTTCGTGATCGTCGTGATGATCTGAATGCGCTCGAACATGTCTTCGTCTTCCTCGAAAGTCCCCACCAAAATGTAGGCGATCGGCCGCTCTTTGTGGAGCACGGGGACAATGTGTACGAAGTTGTGCAGAAACGGGTGGGACTTGCCTTGAAGCAGGCCGGACCGGGTGTAAGCACTCAGGGTGGCTCCCATGTCTTCGGTCGGTACGTCAATCCCCCCCAACCCGATGTTGGTCGCCAGGTTCCACTGGTTGTCATCCACGTCGTCGCGTACGAAGAGGGCCATTCGGTGGACGCCGAGTTCGTTGCGCAAGAAGCCGCGGTACATCCCGAAAAGGTCTTCGGCCGCGACGTTGTTGTTGATCGCCTGCGTCATCTGTAACAGCCGCCTCACCTGGAGTTGTCGTAAGTGCAGTTCCCGTTCGAGCTTTTTGGTCCGTTCGAATTCTTCGATCATGGGGGGCAAAGATAGTGTTTGGCCTGGGGTCTTTGGTCTAGGTCCATGGTCTGGGGCCTTATCTAGTGACCTGATGGTTAGGTAGTCTGGTAAGCGTGATGAATTTCTCAATGTCGTCAGACCACAGACCATAAACTTCAGACCGTTTACTCTTCCTCCTTAGCAACACGCTCAAGCAACCCAGCCGGCAGACCCTTGACCCAAAGATCCCGCTGCGGGAACGGCACTTCCACCCCTTTGGCGCGGAAAGCATCGTCGATGGCGAAGCGGATCTCCGATTTGACGCCTTCAATCCTGATGAAATCCCGGGAGTAGAAAAGCAGGTCGAAATCCAGTGAGCTATCGCCAAAATCCAGGAAGAGCACGATGGGTTTGGGGGTTTTGAGGATGCGGGGGTGGTCGTCCGCGACTTGCAGCAAAATTTCTTTCACCAGGGTCGTGTCGGACCCGTAGGCTACGCCCACTTTTACGTGGAACCTGGCGATTCGTGAGACCTGGCTCCAGTTCGTTACGTTCTCACCGATCAGCTTGGAGTTAGGAACGAAAATGATGATATCGTCCCGAGTTTCCAGCACGCTCGTCCGCGCGCCGACTTTACGCACGGTACCGACCTGGTGACCCGACAGTTCCACCACGTCCCCGACTTTAACCGACCGCTCGAAAAGAATGATGACCCCGCAGATAAGGTCGTTGAAAGTCTGCTGCAGACCGATACCGATACCAACCAATAGCGCCGCCGCGCCCGTCCAGATGACCAGCAGGTTAAAACCCATCGCCTGGATGATCAGCAACACGCCGATGAAGTAGATAAAGTAGGTCAGCAACCGGTTGATGGCGAACTGACTACCGGAATCGATTTTGCTGCGGGTGTAATAATTACGCAGGATGAAGCCCGTCAGCACTTTTAAGCCCAGCCGGACGGCAAAAAAGATGGCAGCTGCTTTCAGAATGGTCCCGATGGTGATTTGCCCGGTGACGCCCCGTCCGTCAGTGAAATTATGTAGAGAATAGGCGGCAATTCCCGTATCGATAGCAATGTAACCGAGCGCGATCGTGTACAAAAGTGGACGTAGCGAAGAAAAGCTATCCGCCACCCCTTCGTGGTCCGTGCCGGCATCGGTTTCCTGGCCGTCTTTCGCAATTCTATTATAGTAGCTCTGCACGAGCACCTCCTCCAGCAGCAAGTCCAGTACGTTGGCGATGATGAAGGCCGCCAGGGCTTTGACGAAGGTGGAAATGCGAATCGTCAGGTACACCGGTGGTCCATCGTCCGTCGCCGCTTGCTGAATACCGTCGTCAAAAAAAGTGTAATCGATCCCCAACCGGCGGAGGACGGCAATCACGAAAAGGCTGACCAGCACGAAACGAACCACGCGCCGCGTCCGGTTCTTATTTTGGTCCGTCGTTACTTCCCGGTTGTAGTACCACTTGAACAGTTGCTCGTTCAGTAAATACCCCACGAGGTACAGGCCGACGGCCGTCAACCCGATTAGTGCTAGGTCGTAAAGCGTCACCGGAAAACCGGCCAGGTCGAATTCAATGTCGCGTAAAGATTCCATGCGGGGCGGCGGGGTGAGAGGGAAAGCACCGTGAGCGGGCTACGCGAAGGTAAAGTAATCACGGCGTTAGGTGAGCTAAGTTTTGGGGCCACGGGGGTTTAACTTCCGTTCATCAGTACCACCGTGCCTCTTTTCGTTTGCACCTCGTCGCTCGTCAGTAGTACCCGCGCTACCCAGACGTAGGTGCCCTTACTGGCCGGCCGGCCGCCGACCAATCCGTCCCAACCCCGGCCGGCGTCGGTCGGTGCGTAGTTGTTATCTTGCCAGACGAGCCCGCCCCAACGGGTGTACACCTCGAAGCTAATTACCTCCCGAATTTGCGCCGGGTTAGCGAAAACGGTCAGGACGTCGTTCGTCCCGTCGCCGTTCGGTGAAAAGGCCGTCGGCACGTAGACCGGCACCTGGTTGTCGACAATCACCTCCGTCACGACGCTATCCCGGCAACCGTAAATATCCTCCACCACCACGCTGATCGTCTGGCTCTTCGGTACGGCCACCGTCGTTTCCGGGCAATCCGTGCAGTCGAAGACATCCCGGGGTAACCACAGGTAATCGCCTATTTGCTCCGGCGGAACGAGGTATTCTGGTCGCACCCAGACGCTCCCGCCCAGCTCCTGAAAGATGAGATTCGGTAAACGAGCCATTCCCTGGTGCGTCGCCGGCCAGAAAAAATCGGGCTCGACCACCTCACAACCTACCGCATCCCGCACGTAGAGGGTGTACGTATCGCCCGTCTGCAGCAGGTCGAAGCCCGCTTCGTCGAAGTAATTTCGGCCGTCCGTGCTGTACGTGTAGGGTGCCACGCCACCGAGGGCCGTCGGGCGTAAGGGCCCATTCCGTAGGTCTTCACAGTCGATTACCGGCGTAGTAATTGAATCCGGGTCCTGCAGAATAATGTCCCGGTAACTGGTGCAACCGAGCGCATCCGTCACGCGGACGCCGTACGTTCCCGCCCCCAGGTTTCCGTAAGTAAGGTCGGTCGTTGGTAACCCGGCAAATTCGTAAGTGTAAGGGCCGACGGTCGGTGAATGCGCCACCGTGATGAACCCGTCCCCCACGCCCACGCAACTCGGAGGCGTGACGGTGGACGTGATCGAAGGCTCATAGATCGTCACCCGAAACGTAGTATCGAGGGCGGTGGCGCAGGCGGCGTCCCTTATTTCCACGAGCCGGTAGTCTCCCCCCTGAGTGAGCGGCCAGCGTTGTAAGGAGTCTTCCAAAAACTGGTATTCCGCTGCGGCCCCGCCGTCGACCGTGTAGGAGAGCGTAAAGGGAGGCTGGCCCACCAGAAAAAGCTCCAGGTTCAGCTCGTCGTCGCGGCAGCCACGCAAATCCTGGGCCGGCGCAGTCACCGCGGGCGGCGGCACGGCCGTAATGTCCAGGTCACCGGTCGCCACCTGCCCGCAGGCATCCGTCACCGTAACGCTAACGGACGGCGGGAGCGGGGCGGAGAGCGAGGGCCGGGCGTCTACGGAGCCAAAACTCCACCGGTACGCGTAGGGCTCCGCCCCGCCCGTGGGCCGTGCGTCAAGACGTAGGTCCTGGCCGGGGCAGTAGAAAGCTTCCCGGGCCTCAATGACCAGTTCACCCGGTTCCGTGATGACGATTTCTACGGAATCCGAGTAGCAGGCGCAGGGGACGTCCAGAATCAGGAAGACGCGTTCCGGTCCCTCCGTTCGATCATCCGCCAGGGCGGTGACCGGGAGAAGCGCAAAATCCTCCCCGGCGGGAATGGTGATCGTGCCGTCGCCGGTGGTAAAATCGACGCCCGGGGTGGCCCCGGAACGGGTGTCGATGCGGTAGGCAATCGTCTGAGCGAAGCGGGCGTCACTGTCCGCGCCGCGCTGGACGCGCACGTTGGCTGGCGCGCAACCTTCGTAGACGACGATCGGTTCGGCGTCACCGGCTTCGTTTTCCAGGCTGACGCTGCCGCCGACGTTAAAACTTCCGGCTTCCAGGAAGACGGCGGAATCCCACTTACCGTCCTGCACGTCCGCGATGACCATGCGCAGGTGGTAGGTTTCGCAGACTTGCAGTTCCACCGTCGCGGTGAGGATGACGGTCTGGCCGTCGTATTCGATTAGGCTGAAGCGTGGCCCGACGCTGGAGGTGCCGCCGCAGTTGCGGGAATTACGAACGGAGGGGAATTCATTGTCGAGGTAGAAATCTTTATTGTCCCGAAAATTTACGGTGTTGATGGATACCAGGTCATCGGTTCCGGGAATCGTGGCGAGGTTGATCGCCCGCTTGTTGAAGGGGCCGTTGATGCCGGGCCCGCTGACGAAAAACCCGAAAAGATCATTGAAGGCCCGGCCCACAAAATCGCAGTATTCTTCCGAAGCGAACACGTAGCGGAAAGTAACGACGGGGGAAAGGGGGACGAAATCGAACTCGATGCCGGCCCGGTCGAAGGTCGTTTCGGTCGAGACGAAGCCCAGGTCTTCGTCGATTGTGTAGTCTTCGTCGAAGCGGAAGCCGACGTCGGAAGCCGTGTTCGGGCCGGGGGCGGAGCTGGCTTTGCCCGTGGAAATGATGATTCCTTTATCGAAGCCGACGCTACTTTCCCCGCCGTCGAAAAAGCCGATGGCGGCGGGATTATTGCCGATGCGCTCGACGTTGGTGATCGACTCGCACTGGCCGGAAACGAAGACTTCCCGGACGAGGCGTTCGGCGGCGTAATCGTCATCCACCCGCAGCGTCTGGGCGGTGAGGGCGCAGGAAATAGGGAGTAAAAAGAGGAAAAAAATCAGCCGCATGCGCGTGGGTGAAAGAAAAATAAAAAGTGCTATCGTATAACGGCAAGGTCGGTCAAAATATGCAAACGCCGTGGGGGCTGGTGGCTAGCTCTGCGGGATCGGGCGCGGCCGCGAGGTGCAAGGTTTTTTTTAGCAAAGCAATGTTCTGGGATTACCGAGCTCATGACTTGGTGACCAAATACGCGCTGCTCCTTTCCCAATTCACCCGGCATCCGGCGGCCGCGCAAAAATAGCTATCCGGATATAATGAATAAGCGCCCACCGGCCGCCAAAATCTACCTACTCATTACGCCACACGCACCGGTCGTGCGTTCAGTAAGCTCACCAAGCGCCCGACCAGCCATGCAGACCTTACTCCTGACCATCGTTTGCGTACTCTTCGTCGCCATGCTGGCGGTGAACATCTACTTCCGCGCGAAGGTGCTCCGGGCCTACCGGGTGCTGGTGCAGAATCGCGTAGACTTTACGCCAGGGCAGATCTTCAGCACGGCGCGGGTCGAGGACGAGATCGTGCCGACCTACCCGGGGCAGGCGGAGAGTATCCGCAACTTTAGTCGCTACTTGCAGCTGAGCATCAAGATGACGACGGTGCTAATGGCCTTGATCACGGCTTTTGGGGGGATTTTGATGTGGTTTCGGTACGATTACTAATTTGTGTTCCTAAGATTTCTTAGCCACATAAACACAAAAGCACAGAAAAGAGCTCTTCGGCTACACTGAAGCATCTTTTGTCTATGCTTTTGTGATTTTGTGGCAAAATCTGGTTGCGTAAGATCAGTTAGCTAAATGTCGTGCCTCCACCCCACCGAACCCCGGCGGACTTACTACCTTGTATTGTTATAAATAAAGTTAACACAACAATATGAACCACCAACTATATGATTTTGGCATGATCGGCCTCGGCGTGATGGGCCGTAATTTCTTACTCAACGTCGCCGACGACGGGTTTGCCGCCCTCGGTACGGACATCGACGCCGAATCCGTCACCGCCCTGAACGCGGAAGGTGAGGGCATGAACGTCAAGGGCGTCGGGACGCAAAAAGAATTCGTCTCGTTGCTGAGTAAGCCGCGCAAGATCATGTTGTTGGTGCCGGCCGGAAAGATCGTGGATGCCGTGATCGAAGGCCTGCTGCCCCTGCTCGACGATAACGACATCATCATCGACGGCGGCAACAGCCACTACGACGACACGAACCGCCGTTACGAATACCTGAAAACAAAAAACATTCGCTTCCTCGGCACGGGCGTTTCCGGCGGTGCGGAAGGTGCCCGCCGTGGCCCCAGCATTATGCCCGGTGGCGACAAGTCAGCTTGGAACGACGTGAAGTCCGTGCTGGAAACCGTGGCGGCGAAAGTCAACGGCGAGCCCTGCGTCACTTACATTGGTGAATCCAGCTCCGGCCATTACGTCAAGATGGTCCACAACGGCGTCGAGTACGGCCTGATGCAGCTCATCGCCGAAGCCTATGACATCCTCAAGCGCGCCGGCGGCATGAGCAACGACGACATGAGCGCCCTGTTCGACGAGTGGAACAAGGGCCGCCTGAACAGCTTCCTGGTCGAGATCAGCGCCGACATCCTCAAGCAGCGCGACGACAAGATGGACGGTCACCTGCTCGACCTCATCCTCGACAAGGCCAAGCAAAAGGGCACCGGTAAGTGGACGAGCCAGTCGGCGATGAACCTCGGTGTACCTACCCCGACGATCGACGCGGCCGTGACGATGCGGGGCATTTCCGCCTTCAAGCAGTTCCGCCAGGATACTTCGAAGATGTTTGAGCACGTACACCCCCACGATTCTACGCTGAAGGGTCAAGATTTGGCCGTAGCCGTTGAGAAAGCACTTTACTCCAGCTTCATCATTACCTACGCCCAGGGCATGCACCTGCTGGCCGAGGCGAGTGAAGACCTTAACTATGACCTCGATCTGGAGGGCATTGCCCGCATCTGGCGTGGTGGCTGCATCATCCGGGCGACGCTGCTCGAAAAGATTCGTAAAGCTTACAGCAAGCGGGACGGGCTAAAGAACATGATGGCTACCTCAGAATTCCGCGACGAGTTGTTCGACTGCCGTGACAGTGCCGTGGACGTTATCGCAACCGCCATGCAGCAGGGCATCCCGACGCTCTGTATGTCGTCCGCCCTGAATTACTACGACGCTTTCCGCTCCGAGCGCTTACCACTCAATATGGTGCAGGCGCAGCGGGATTACTTCGGTTCGCATACTTACGAGCGGATCGATCAGGCGGGTATTTTTCATACGGACTGGGGTAAGTAGTTCTACCGCATTTAGCAGACTTGAAACGGCATCGCTTCCTCTGTGGAAGGGGTGCCGTTTCTTTTGTTAAATAGTGCTACACGGAAGTCTTTTTTTAACACAGAAAGCACAAAAACAGCAGAAAAACACAAAAGGGTGCTGGGAAGTAGTATGGCGTTCCCGCTTTTTTGTGCTTATGTTTTCTTATGTGCTTTTTGTGTTCCCATAACTTACTTCTCGGAGGGTTACAATCTCTTACGTGAACCAGTCGCGTAATAATTATTAAACCGTTCAACCACGCCACTCCAAAAACGTTGTAGGTACATCAAATACAAATCGGTGGTTTCTCGTTAATCACTATTCACACAAAATTCACTCAATGAAACATTTATTCTCCCTCCTGTTCCTTTCCCTTTTCTTCGTCGCATGTGGCGGTAGCCCCGAGGGCACCGAAGTCACTTCCGGCGATGCGCTCGCGGACGGCGACGGCAATTCCACGGCAATGGCTTCCGCGGAGTTTGTGGTTGACCCCAGCGCCAGCATGATTACCTGGGAAGGCACGAAAGCCGTAGGTGGCGGCCACCAGGGCACCATCCCCGTAGAGGACGGACGCATGGTCGTCACGACCGAAGACGGTAACATCGTTTCCGGCAAGTTTTCCATGGACATGAGCAAAATGGTCAACACCGACTTGCCCGAGGAAGACGGCGCAAAACTCGTCGGCCACCTCCAGGCACCCGACTTCTTCGACGTAGCGCAGTACCCGACGGCGGATTTCAACCTGGTAAAGATCTCCCCCATGGAAGCGACCGATCATACCCACATGATCAGCGGCAACCTCACGATGAAGGGTAAGGAGCGCTCCGTAACGATCCCCGCTACCATCACCATTGATGGCGACAAAATGACGGCCGAAACGCCGAAGTTCACCATCGACCGGAACGACTGGGGCGTGTCTTACGGCAACAGCATCGTACAACAAGTCAAGGACAAGATCATCAGTGACGAACTCGGCCTACAGATCACGTTAGTGGCTAACCGGGAGTAAGCCCGCCATAGAATTATTGAAGAAACGCCCGCCGACTTAAGTTAGCGGGCGTTTTTTTTGTGCGATACGAGCGCTAATTACCCCAGTAAACCACCAATTAGTGCCAGACCCCGTAATTTGCGAATCACAATCCGCCAGACCACAGACTTTAGACCACAGACCGACACATGTTCCGCCTACAATCCCCCGAATACCTCTGGTTACTAGCCCTAGTCCCAATCCTACTCGGTCTTTTCCTCTGGTACTGGAACCGCCGCCGCGCCGCCCTGGCCCGCTTTGCGGATACGGAACTGCTCGATCACCTCGCCCCGGGCATGAACCGGCGGCTGCCGTGGACGAAGTTTGCGCTTCTGCTCCTATCCATTCCTTTATTGTCGTTTGCGATGGCGAACCCGCAGTGGTCGGCCGAGCGGGAGGAGATCAAGCGGCGGGGCATCGACGTGGTAATCGGGCTGGACATTTCGAATTCGATGCTGGCCGAAGACGTGCAACCGAGCCGAATGGAGCGGGCCCGGTATTTCGCTACGGCGCTGGTGACGGAACTAACGGGTAACAACATCGGCGTGGAGCTATTCACTTGCACCTCGCTCATGCAGGCACCGCTGACGACGGATTACGCGTTCGTAAAGTCAGTCATCGCTTCGGCGGGGCCTTACCAGATCTCGGCGCAGGGCACTAACCTCGGCTCGGCCATCGAGCAGGCGGAGGCGGCTTTTGATGAGACGAGTGCGAACCACCGGGCGCTGATCCTGATCTCTGACGGGGAGGACCACGATGGCTCGGCGGTAGCGGCGGCACGGGCGGCCAACGAAAAAGGATTACTGATTTACACCATCGGCGTCGGGACGGAAAGTGGCAGTCTGATGCGCATCAACTTGGCGGACGGGCGGCAGGACGTCGTGCGGGCATCCGGTGGCGGGGCGGCAACGACGTCGGCCGATCCGGCGACGATGGAAGCGATTGCGAGTGCGGGTGGCGGGCAGTATTTTCCGCTAACGGGAGATTCGGGCGCGCTGGCCGCGGCAATCAAGGCGCGGGTGGATCGGATCGAGAAGCAGGAGTTCGAGAGCCAGTCGTTTTCTAGTTACGATAGCTATTTTTACTGGTTTTTGGGGCCGGCGATTTTGTTATTATTAGTTGAGTTTGCGTTGGGGCGGAAGGATGGGCGGCAGGCTGCAAAATTTGAAATATGATGATGCACAGAATTCTCTTTATCGTTTTGGCCCTGGGCTTTCTGAGTTGCGCGACCGAGGCGCAAGTCGGTGGCAATAGCACAGCCTTCGTCGTGAAAGTAGCCGATAAGCTGCAAAAGGAAACGCGGCCGGAAGGGCGATTGGTGATTCACGTCAAAGACGAGGCAGGGAAGTCAGAAACCTTCGGTGTGTCAATAAAAGGATTAGATGGTGGTGCCGTGACGATTCGTTCGTCTGATAACTGGACCAATAGCGGAGACAATAAATTCTCTGAATTAACGACCGGTCGTTACACCGTCTGGGCGGAGTACCACCAGAAGCAATACCCAATCTCCGATAGCTTGCCAAACACCCTGCGGAGCGAAGAGAAAGCGATCGAATTCGGTAATGGTGAAGCATCGCTTGTGCTCACCGAAGCGCGGCGAGAACCGGTCTTGGTTGAAACCGACCTGGTCCATTCATTTGAGATGCGCAGTCTGGCGCTATCCACTTTTCACGGTGCCGACGTACTGGTCAAAGCTGCGGTTTTGCTTCCGGCCGGATACGCGGCTAACCCAGGCAAAAGGTATCCGATCCGTTACAACGTAGCGGGGTATGGCGGGCGCTTCACGCGGGTGCAAAGACTGGTGGAAGAGCAGGGTTTTATGGATTGGTACGGGGCCGACGAAGGCCCGAACGTTATCTCCGTGTTCCTGGACAGCGACGGACCCTACGGCGACAACTACCAACTCAACTCCGCCAACAGCGGTCCGTTCGGGGATGCGCTGATCGAGGAATTGATCCCGGCTATAGAAGCTGACTACCGGGTCCTTCCGGGCGCGGAGAACCGGTTCGTGGATGGTTGCTCGACCGGCGGTTGGGTATCGCTAGCGTTGATGACCTTTTACCCGGATTCGTTCGGCGCGGTCTATTCTTACAGCCCGGACCCAGTCTCTTTTAACTGGATGCAACTCATCAACCTTTACGAGGACGAGAACGCTTTTTACAACCGCGACGGCTACCTCACCCCCACTCACCGCACAATAAACGGTCGTCCGACGCTGTCGGTCAAACGGGAAGTGAGCGACGAGAACGTCGTGTCGGGTAGTGGGTCCTACACCAGCTCCAAGAGTCAGTGGGGTGCCTGGAACGCGGTGTATAGTGGTCGGGGTGCGGATGGTTTGCCAAAACCCGTTTTCGATCCGGTCAGCGGCGTCATCGACCCGGCGGTGGTGAAGGAGTGGGAGAAGTTTGACCTACTTAAGCATACGAAGGAAAACTGGCCGACGCTCGGTCCGAAACTGGCCGGCAAGGTGTACGTCTGGATGGGGGATATGGATAATTATTACCTGAATAATGCGCTGCGGGAGTATGATGCGTTTCTTAAGCAGGCTACCGGGCCGGCTTCGGATGCGGTTATTGAGTTTGTGGCGATGGAGGGGCATTGTAGTTTGTTTTCTCAGCGGCGGGTGTTGGAGCGGATTATGGGGCGTTAGTGGGTGGCCTGACGCTGGTTTGCCCCCGTCAGCGCTCCGCGGGTTTTGCTTCGCAGTGCTTCGTGCGCCAGAGGAAGTGGAGGAAGAAAAAGAGGAGGAGAGAGGAAGAAGTGTTGCACCCTTGTAGAGATTAAGGCGCGGTCGCAGGTGCAAGGCTGCTTAGTTAAGAAGCAAGGAACCCGTTCCGGCTTAGCCGGGGAAAACAGTATTAGTATGATCCAGAAATTATTGATTCTCTGCTGCTTGTTAGTTTCTACTAGTCTGTCCGCGCAGGCCGGCCATAATGCGCTACGGCGGGGGGATAAGGCTTACAAGGACAAGAACTTCGACGAAGCTCGTCGGGAATACGCCAATGCGCTCGAAGCGGAGAACAGCGCCCAGGGTAATTACAATTCCGGTAACGCACTCTACGAGCAGGGGGATTTTGAGGAAGCCGCCAAGCGCTACGAGGAGGCCGCTAGCCTTTCTGAAAGACCCGATATTCGAAGTAGTGCCTACCGCAACTTAGCCGACGCGCAGTACCAACAAGAACAGTATAAGGAGGCGGTGGAGAGTTACAAACAGTCGCTGCGTATCAACCCCGACGACAAGGCAACGAAGTACAATCTGAGCAAAGCCATTCGCCAGATGCAGGCGCAGGAAGAGCAACAGCAGGACCAAGATGAGGAGGACAAGCCGGAACAGGACGACCAGGACCCGCAGGAGCAAGAAGGCGGCCAGGGCGACCCGAACGAAGGCGAAGACGGTCAGGAAAGCCAGGGCGACCAGCAGTCCGACCGGGAGCCGGAGGATCAAAAGCCGCAGGACGGGGAGTCACAGAACAGCGAACAGGGGCAAGCCTCCGAAGAGGGCCAGCCGAACGCCGACCAGCAGACACCGCGCATGAGCCGGGCGGAGGCGGAGCGGCAATTAGAAATCGCGGCGGAAGCGGAGAAGCAGACGATGCGGCGCTTGCAGACGGGGGAGAATTCCGGATGTGGGTCGGGAAAAGATTGGTGAGAAGAACTTTAACGACTGACTTCTAGTAAGGTAATTTCTTTTACCCAGACGCCGGGCTTTCCGTCGGTAGCTACCCGTAGTTCCGTAGTTCCCGCCGGAATAACCACTTGTTCCGTACGGAACTCCCCCCAGCTACGCGGATATACTTCTTTACGTTTCGTACGGTCAGCCACGGGTATTTGCTCGGTCGCGAAACGGGGTAGCTCGGCAGAATAATCCGCTCCGGAATCCGATAATAACCGGATGGTGCGGCTGGTCGCTTCGTCGTTGTGGTACTTGATGACGGCTACGTAAGTTCTCTCTTTGGTAGTAACGACGGGCCAGACGGCTCCCTCCGCATCGAGATCGACGAACCAGTCGTTTGCCCAGCCGTATTCATCGTTGAAATGTGTTTTACCGAGCGGTTCTCCTTCGTGGGCGAGCAAGTGGACCGGGCCGGCGGCGGCATCTAGATTTATCGGTGGAGCAACCAAGTCGGGGCGGGCCACGGTGGCGGCGAAAGCGGCGTAGCGGCGGGCCATTTGCTGGCCGGTGTTTCCCGTCAGGTCCTGCTCGGTGTAGTTCTCATCGTTGATGGCTTTCGGCGTTTCGGCAGTGTACAGGTTATTGGTTTGCCCAGTATCTCTACGCAGGTTATACAGTTCGTGTTCACCCGGGCTTCGCAGTACGTACAGGTTTTCGCCGGAGCGCATACTGCCCGGGTAGGGTTTGAAATCGTAGCCCTGTTTGAAGGCATAGATGTCGCGGAAGAAAGAGGAACGGAGGATCGAATCGGTCTGATCTCCGGGTGAGAATCCCTGTGTCGCGTCCAGCGTTAGCAAAGGGATTAGACTACGGCCGTCGAGCCCGGCGGGAACGGGTAGGCCAACTGCTTCGAGCAGGGTTGGCAGCAGGTCGATGTGGGCGGCGGCGGCAACGTCATATTGCACTCCGTTGGCAAGGTGTTCGCCCGGGAATTTGATCACGAACGGTACGCGCACGCCGCCCTCGTCCACCTGGCCTTTAACACCCTTAAAACCCATTCGGTAACGATCGCCGTTGGGCCCGTTATCGGTGCTGAAGACGATGATGGTGTTGTCGAGTTTGCCGGCGGCTTCAAGTCGTTCGAGTAGTTGGCCGATACGGTCGTCGATGGATTCGATCATGGCGTAGATGCCGGTGTTGTAGTCGGTCAGGCCGCGAGTTTTGACGGCGTCCCAGTATTTGTCGGCTACCTGGACGGGCGTGTGCGGGGCCTGATAGGTCAGCATGGTGAAGAAGGGCTGATCGGTGTCTTCGAGCATGAAGGCGGCGGCGGTGTCGGTCAGTATTTGCGTCAGGTCGCCGCTGAAGGGAACAGCTTCGTTGTTTTCGTTCTCCAATTCGCCGTTGAAGTAATCGTTAAAATGGCCGAGCGTGAAGCCCAGAAACTCGTCGAAACCCTGCCCTGCCGGATCGTAGGGCTTGGTCGCCCCGTTGTGCCACTTACCGAACAGTCCGGTGCGGTAGCCGGCTTTTTTCAGGTGTTCGGGGATGGTTATTACGGCGTCGTCCATCGTTTCCCGGCGGCGGGTGACGAAGACGGCGCCCGTGCGGGGTGCGTACAATCCACTGAGGAAACTGGCGCGGGTCGGCGCGCAGACGGGGCTGACGTAGAAGCGGTTGAATTTTGCGCCGGAGCTTAGTAAGGCATCCATATTCGGGGTACGGATGGAGTCGTTGCCGTGGAGGGATAAGTCGCCGATGCCCTGGTCGTCGGTCAGGATGAAAAGTATGTTCGGGCGGCCTAAATCTGGCGTTACGGCGGGAGATGCGTCGCGTTCACCGCAGGATAATGGTAATAGTGCGACTAGCAGCAGCAGTAGACGGGCCATATTAACGAGGGGCTGGTGGGGTAATTAATATAGATATAAAAATAATGGGGCGATATCGTAGATGCAAGGTAGTAACCGTAAAAGCAGTAATAGGGCGTAGTACATTTCGTACTACCTTATTACCCTTGCTTTACCTACGTCATTGCACCCGCGACAGCGCCCCCGTTATACAATCAGCGGCTTCCGGAAACCTGAAGCTTGAGGTTTTTTACGTTGCCCCGATGGTGAATATTAAGGAAATACATACCCGCGGCCAAACCGCCGGTAGGTATTTCAATGCGCTGCTCACCCGAAATAATATTGGTAGATTGGCTCCAGACATTGCGGCCGAGCATATCGACGAGCGTTAAACCGGCATTAGTTAGCGACCGCTCCGAAATCAAATTTAAATGGCTATTAATACCTGGTACGGAGGGATTCGGGGCCAGCGTCAAAGAAACGCCGAGGTCGGCTAGATCATTAGTGGGCGTGATGGCGTCGCCGGAATCGCACAGCTGGATGTCGTCTACCCAAACGGAATACGCAGCGGTAAAGCCGTTCATGCGGAGGAATTTAATCTCCACAAACCCATTATCCCAGTCGTCACCGGCGACGAAGGTATAAGAATAATTAAGCCAATCGTTACTGGTGGTGACGAAATTAACGGCAAACTGAGCGTCAAATTCGGGGTCGCGAACGACGCGCGTAAAGGCGCGTAGGGAATCACCGGCGGGAACATTTGAGCGCATCCACATCGTAATCGTGTATTCCTTTCCGGATTCTAAAGTAATATCCTGACCAAACCGGTGGTGAAAATTAGCGACATCATTATCCGCATTTACGTCAATACGTAATGAATTATCCCCGGAATACGGGAGAACTGGATCGAGCTCGAAGACGGCGACGTCCGCCGTATCGTTGCCGTCAAATATGTCCCAGCCCATGCCGTCGTTCATCATGTCATCTTCGGCAAATTCCTGGCTGAGGTTGCTCGAACAGGTCACGGTAGTTGAGCTTTCGCCAAAGACGGTCGGCGTGGGTACTTCCTCACCACCTCCGTCACCGGGCTCCCCTTCTACCGCACAGATGGATACTTCATCAATCCAAATATCGTACGCTTCAGTGAAGTCCTTGCTTATTGCTTTTATTTCAACGTGGACGTCATCCCGGGCTACTTCGTTTTCGAAGGTGAAGGACACTTTAGTCCATTCCGTCCCTACTTCCATTTCCACGTTACCAATGGTCGCAAAACCGTCGAATTCGTCCTTTACGAATACGGCTAACTTGGTATCGGCCAGAGTGCTTTTGGCGTAAAGGGACACTTCATAGTTCTGCCCGGCGACAACGGGAGACACCTGGGGGCGGCTATTAAACTCACCCGTGCCATTCAATTCTGCTCCGGGCTTGAGCACGCTAATCTTGGCGCTTGCGTTGCCGACGTACCCTTCCGTGCCGGTGGAGAAAGCATAATCGCTTTCCGTCCCGCCGTGCCAGGTTCCCCAACTTGTGGTGGCGCCGTCTTCGAAGCCTGGGTTAGCTACGAGATTATCCGCGCAGGTATTGGATGACACCACTTCCGCGGGGGGGCAAACGGATACATCGTCAATGTAAAGGCTATAAGGTTGGTCGAAATCCGCGTTGTACACCTTGATTTCCAGGTGAATGTCGGCCCGGCTGGAGTCCGCCGTCCACGTGGAAGTTATTTCGGTCCATTCGGTTCCGACGGTATCCGTGTCGCCGTGAAGTTGCTTGAAGCCGTCGAACTCATCCTTGAGGAAAAAGGTCACTTTGGTGCTGTCCACGGTGCTTTTTGCGAAAAACCGGATCGTATACTCTTCTCCAGCAACGACGGGGTTGGTTTGCGGGCGACTATTGTATTCCGCTCCTTGCGTACCAGGAATCTGGTCGGTAGGGACCAGGATATTAATTGCAGCACTACTTGAACCGGTATTGGCTTCAGTGCTGGTTTCGAAGCTGTAGGAATTGGGGGAGTTGTTGTGCCACGTCCCCCAGCCAGTAGAGGTGCCTTCTTCAAAGCTACCGTTGCTGATGATAGAATTATCGCACTGCCCAAAGAGGGCTCCGGAGGTAAGAACGCTTGCTAGTATCAGTAGGCTGATGTAGTGTAAAGTTGATTTCATGTTGATTGAATTGAAAAGACCGGCTTGTGACCGATGGGGTTTACTATAAATAATCGTCGTGCTAGATTTGCTGCCCCATTTATTGTAATTGACGAGCACTAAATGAGGGCTGGCAAAGATTTCGCTGGACGCGTACGGAGCTTACCGCAAATTGTAGTTGACTCCATCAAGGTATCTCAGCGATATACTTCCTTAAGGGGGGCAGTGTCACGATACGGAGTGGGATTGGTAACACGCTTCACATAAGTAGCGTCTATTGCATTTAATTGGTCGATAAACGCACGTCTATCCCCCGCGAAAGTGAATACCGGTTTATCCCGTACGTTACTTTAACCGCGTAGCCATTTCCATACACATCCTACCGTTGTGGTAAGGTGTTTTCCACGGTCCGCCAACGTCGTCGGTTAGCCCGGGCACCAGTTGTTGGTCGACCCGCCAGTGCCATTCCCCTTGCTCCCCTCGCTTAAGGTGCTGTTTAATGAACGCCCAGCAATCGAACGCCGCCGTGATGTATGCCTGGTTGCCGGACAGCACGCCCGCGTTGTAAAACCCCACTACTGCCTCAGCTTGTGGCCACCAGTGCTTATCCGTATCGAAATGTCCGTTCGCGAAGCGCTCGTTAAACAAGGACCCGTCCTCATCCAGGCCTTCTTCCAGCGTAACCCTAGCCATCTGGACCGACACCCGTTTCACTTTCTCGATCAACGCCTCATCACCGCTGACCTCCGCGGCTTCCCAGAGTAACCAACTGCATTCGATATCGTGACCGAAGGACACTTCGTCGGACTGGACGTTCCAGTGCTTATCGAAAAATAAATGCAGGTGATGAGTGTTCGGATCGATGAACCTATCGATGAAGTAATTGACGAGGTCCGTGAGTGCTTCTTTGACCACGGGGAGTGGATTGACCTTACACAGCAAAGTGTAGGCTTCCAAAACGTGGAGGTGGGTATTCATCGTTTTGGCCGTATTCTGGTCCTTATCGCTTAACCGCATGTCGTCGATGGGTCGCCAGAAATGATCGAATGCTTCAATGTACCCCCCTTCCGTTTTGTCGATGCTGTAGCGCTCGATCAACCAAAAAATCTCCATGGCTTGACGTAGTGCTTCCTCATCTTTGGTCAACTCGTAATAAGCGGCAAAAGCGTAGATGGCGAAGGCTTGCGCATAAATTTGTTTTCTGGTATTGATTGGATTTCCTTCGGCGTCCAGCATCCAGAACACGCCGCCGTTGACTTGGTCAATGAAATTCTCACTACAATACTCCCATAAGTAATTCGCCCACCGCCGGTGCTCTTCACTACCTGTTTGTACGGCTGCGGTAGCAAAAGTCCACAGTAAGCGCGTATGTAAAATAACTGCTTTGTCGGCGTTTTTGTGCAGGGTTCCTTGCCCGTCCATCCTACCGTAAAAGCCACCGTTTTCCTTATCGACCATGTGCTCGACCCACCAGCTTAGTAGCTCGTTGAGTTCGGTTTGCATTTCCTTTTTGAGAATTGATTCTCTGGTGTCTGTAATAACATTTTGCATGGTATGAGCGGGTATTTAGGTGTTTACGAGGAGACATCTTTAAACATGGACAGACTCAGGTTCTTCTTGATGAGCTTATTTCTCTGGAATACACTTTTGGCGGATTGCAGTCCGTCTTCCGGGGTGTTCATCGCGTAATCCAGCAATTGCTTTATCGAGGAGGTAGCTACGTGCATTCTGGTGTCGGACGAAGCGTAATAAATAAATACCTCATCCTTGTCGTTTACAATCCAACCGTTACTGAAAGCTACGTTAGAGACGTCACCAACCCGCTCTTCACCTTGTGGGGCGATGAAATGACCACCGGGGGCGTGCGTCATTTTCCAGGGTTCGTCTAGATCCGTCATGAATACGTAGAGAACGTACCGGAGTCCGGCAGCCGTGTTACGAACACCGTGGGCCAGGTGCAACCAGCCTTCCGGTGTTTTAATGGGGGCGGGCCCCTGACCATTTTTCACCTCCTTTATCGTGTGGTATACCTTTTGGTCGACGATCACTTCCTCCGTGACTTCAGCGTTTTCCATGCTGGCGGTTAGACCCCAGCCGATCCCACCACCACCACCTACGCTAATGAAACCATCCTGTGGACGGGTGTACAGGGCGTACTGACCATCGACAAATTCAGGGTGTAGCACCACGTTACGCTGCTGCCCGGAGTGAGTAATCAGGTCGGGTAAACGTTCCCAAGTCAAGAAGTCTTTGGTGCGGGCGATGCCACACTGCGCTTCCGCGGCGGAAGTATTGAGGGGCAAAGTTTTATCTTTTCTTTCCGTACAGAACAGGCCGTACACCCAACCGTCTTCGTGGGCGGTGAGGCGCATGTCGTAGACGTTCGTGTCCGGCTCTTCCGTTTGCGGCAAGGTGATGGGGTAATTCCAAAACCGGAAATTATCCACGCCATTCGGGCTTTCCGCAATTGCGAAAAACGACTTCCGATCATTGCCTTCTACCCTTACCGCCAGCAGGTATTTTCCCTTCCAATAGATGGCACCTGAGTTGAAGGCGGCGTTAATGCCTTGCCGTTCCATCAAAAAAGGATTGGTAGCTTCGGTAAAATCGTACCGCCAAAAGACGGGGGTGTGCTCGGCGGTTAGGATTGGATACTTCCAACGGTTAAAAATACCGTTGCTCAACGGCTCGGGTTCGTTTTTGCGCGTGATTAGAGTTTTGTGGTGCTTAAGTAGCGCTTCTTTTCTTTTATTGAATGTATTCATATAATTTTATTTTGGGGGAGTTTCCTTTTAATGGAGCTAAATGGGAATAGGTTTGGTGGCATCAATTAGTCACTCATCGTCCGTCCGTATCCGCTTGCGGGCGTGTATGGAAATGACTTGCACGATGTTGACAAATCTCACGTCATCGCTTCAATCGGACAAGAAGCGTGTGATCGGTTTTATATTGTATTAACCTTTGCGGTTATTCTGGTATGGAATCTCGTACTTCTACGGGATAATCTTCCAGTTTATCGTACCAGTTATATTTCAAGATCACGGTACACAATATGGCTACGCCCATGCTAATCAGGAAAGAATCCCACTGCCGAATGATCATGAAGATTGGCGCGGCGGTAATGGCTACTTGCCAAATGATTCCGACGGCTACGTTCAGCATATCTCTACCAAAATCATTATTTTTTTCGAGGTTCGGGTACTTACTCAGTAATTCATTATGAATCGGCTTCCAAAAACCCCAGGGCCGTGTTCTAAGGTAAAAGTTTTTGAGCACTTCAACGTCATCCGGTTCGGTCAGGAAACTAACCGCGATACAGGCGGTCAGCGAGAAACCAAAGTTGATCGGAAAGGCTTCCAGCGCCGAGTATTCCGGCAGGGCGTAGGGCAAGATCATCGCGGCTAAAATACCGGCGACCATCCCCGCAAAGTAGCCGAACCCATTGAACCGCCACCAGTACCATTTCAGCACGTTGGCAGCCGTATATCCACCGTAAAGGGCGGCGACCAACCAGTCGATTATGTTGTTAAGAGAATCGAGCATGAAGGCAAACAAGGTCCCGACAATCACGACCGCCGCAGAGGCCAAGTAGCTCATGTTAATGTACTGTTTGTCAGTAGCGTTGGAATTAATGTACCGCTTATAAATATCGTTGACGATGTAGGCGGGCGCGGCATTTACGGAGGCGGCAAAGGAGGACATGAAGGCGGCCAGTAAACCCGCGATCAGAATGCCGAGCAATCCGACGGGTACGAAGTTCTTGATGGCGAACGGTAGGATCTGTTCGAAATCTACCTGGTCACCCATCTGGTTGAGCTCGTCGCTGTAAAAGACCAGCGCTAGCACGGTTAATCCGGCAATCAACATGTACCGTGGAAAGAGTAGTACCAAATTGACAAATCCACTCATCTTAGCTGCCTCTTTGGGGCTGCGGGTGGAAAGCACCCGCTGCATATCGTAGCTCGGGGCCGGGCCGGCCAGACTTTGTAGCACACCCTTCAGGAGAACCATCGTAATAAAGATGCCGAACATTTCCCAGCCATCATCCTTGATTTTATCGTTCACGCTGTCCATGATCCCGGTCCAATCCAGATCAAGTTTCCAGCTAAAAAATATATTATCCCAATTCGTGGGAATGAATTCCGCCAACATCTCGGGAGATACTTGCTGCATGGCAATCACCCCGATGGCAATACTGGCGATGGTCATGATCACGTACTGCAACACCTCCGTAAATACCACACTATACATACCACCTTTGATCACGTAAATAGCGGTGAAGAAGGTGAAAATCAGTCCGTAGTACATTTCGTTGGTGGCGGGGACGGACGATAACTCCAACGGCAAGAACGCGGAAGCAAATTTTCCGATCCCAATAAATCCGTAAGCCACGTAAGTAATCACTACGATGACGGCAAAGAGCACAACGACGATGTGCGCCAAATTCGCCCCCTTGCCGTCCCCAAACCTAAATTTTATCCATTCCGCCCCGGTCATCACGCCCGAGCGCCTTAGCCAGACCGACAGGAAAATCATCATAAAGATCTGGTTAAAAACCGGCCAGAGCCAGGGAATCCAAACTGATTTTAGTCCGTACACAAAGAGCAGCATTACCATCCACATCGTTCCGCTGATGTCAAACATCCCGGAAGCGTTGGATAAACCAAGGTAATACCACTTGATTTCATTACCCCCCAGGAAATAACTTTTGATATTCTTGGAGGCCTTTTTAGATATCCAAAATCCAATTCCTATGGTTAGGATCAGATAACCCAAAATGATGAGTACATCAATAAGGTGTAGTTGCATGGTATGCTGATTTGTTGTGTACGGCAGCTAGTCCAGTTCGTAAATCTTCGGAAGTCGATCCTCCATAATGATTACCGGGTCGTTACAAAATTCGATAAAGTCGGGTGCACTCGGGTGACCGGGATACGGAGCGTAGTGGTGGTCCAGTCTACTGTTACGCCATACCAAAACCCAGGCTATTTGGGAAGCGATCGGGTCGGTTTTGATTTGCTTCAGCAGCTTTTCCGTCCACCATTTATCTTCTGGGATGCCGGATACGCCGGTTTCGGTAAGAGCCGCTACCTTGCCCTTTTCGTTTGCTAATTCTACTACGGTCCTCAACCTTTTAGCTACGTCCTCGACGTTTCCGCGAACGCTGAAGTCGTAGTAATTATCCACCCCGAGAATATCCACGTAGGCATCTCCGGGGTAACATTCTAAAAAGTGCGCTTCGTCTCTGAATACGTCGGGGGAGTAGGCGTACAGTAAATTATCCAACCCCTTCACGTCCCGCAAGTACTCCACCGTAAATTGCCAGATCGCCTTGTATTCTTCGGGCGTGCAGTGACCTTTCCCCCACCAGAACCAACCGCCGGTGTGCTCGTGGAAGGGGCGGAAGATGATCGGCACTTTTTCCTTAAAAAGAAAACCGACTTCAACGTCGGCCATGAAGTCAGCAAAATCATCCAGGCTTTTTTTGTAGACACCGTGGTGACTTCCACCGGGCAAAATGGCGGCTACCACTCTATCACCGACATCCCAGCTGGTCCCGCCGGTCACGTAGTTTTCCGAGTGCCAACTCACCGTGTTTATTCCCCCCATTTTATACACCCGTTTCATCCAGCCCTGCATCTGCTGAAAATCGACGGTATCGAGGTTGTAGGATTTTTTACCGATTTGCCCCATGTCCCAACCAAAAACGGCGGGCTGCTGTCCGCAAATATCGTCCACGTCGGATTTCATTTTATGCCAGTCTTTCCACCCCACGCCGTAAGCCAAAGCATCCTGCTGGCCGAACAGAATTCGGTCTTTAGCTACCGTCCTGAGGTTCGCAAACAACGCCTTGGTTTGCTTAGTCGCTTCGGCGTCGACGGTCGCGATCTGTTGATACTTACCGGGCACGCGCACCGAGCAGGTTTGCCACAAACACACACAGGCCAGTAGGAGCCCGTGGAAGAAAACTGGTTTAAATCTCATCGTGGTATTTCGTCTGCTAGTATCAAAATCGTTGCCCTCAAGATCCCGAGCGAGCCAAGCACCAAAGAGAGGAAAACCCTTCAAAAGGGGGGGGCATTTGCACTATCTGCAGATTATCAAGGCCAAATGCTATACTGGCTACCAAATATATCCCGCATCATCCCCCCGTCGACTACTTTGCAGGTGTGCCTCAGGAATCAAATTACCGATGCCCCTTTAGGATCCATGATGGAGAAGTAGCGCCCGATCTCAGTTCCAAAAATTTTAGTTGGGCGCGGGCGCGGGTGCCAGGGAAATGGGAAAAGTGTCTGCGAGATGCGCGGTATCAATCATCGTTATGGCATCACCAGTAGCGTGCGCAGTCGAAATTATGGGATGGAGCACGGTCGTTTTTGCCCGCGTCACACCTAATTTTTGTGCCAAGCCAACAGCACAGATCGACTTCCCTTAGTGGAGCACTACTCAGAAATGAGCCTCTTGATATCTACGCACGCTACAGTTCGCTATCTAACTTCTCGTCCGTAACGGAAGCATCCTCATAAGCTCCGGGGCTCACACCAAACTCTTTTTTAAACTGGTTCCGGAAGGACTTCAAGTCGTTGTAACCGACCATATAGGTTACTTCGGCGACCGTGTACTGCTTGCTCTGGAGCAACTGCGCGGCACGTTGTAAACGGAACCCAAGGATTATTTTCTTCGGAGACTTACCGGTGATGGCCTTCATCTTACGGTACAATTGCATCCTACTCATCAGCAATGAAGTAGCCAGCTGTTCAACCGAAAATTCACTGTCGTCAATGTGGCTTTCTATGACCACCTTCACCTGAGTCAGCAGGGTTTCGTCCAAAGAATTAAGCACTAAGTCGGTTGGGCTCAGGTCAAATGTCTTGGTAAACCTTTCCTTCAGGCGCTGGCGCGAATCAATGATGTTATTAATTCTGGCCAACAGCAGTTGCATGTTAAAGGGCTTGGTGATGTAATCGTCGGCTCCAGTTTCTAAACCATCGATTTTAAAAATGAGGGAGGTTCTTGCGGTGAGTAAGATTACCGGAATGTGACTGGTATCGATAGTGGATTTAATCAGGCGGCACATTTCAATTCCATCCATCTTTGGCATCGCAATGTCCGCTAGTATCAAATCGGGGAGGTGCTTATTTGCTTTCTCTACGCCTTCCACTCCATCACCCGCCTCGTGAATTACGAAGAGAGCCGACAAATTTTCTCTGAGGTAAGCACGGATATCGCGGTTGTCCTCTACGATTAAGATACTCTTTTTCTCAACCGCGAGCGCGGGGTTAGCCGGAGCGGGGGCGGCAACTTCCGCCGAAATGGCAACGGCTTTTTCCACCCACGCCCCTTTACGATAGTGGGATATATTTTCACTATTCTTGAATCCGATTATTTTTTCATCCTCGGCGAAATGGTGGGCTTCTCTCGGCAGCGCAACGAAGAATGAAGCCCCTTGGTCCTCTTCACTTTTCACCCAAATGATACCATGGTGTGCCTCGACGATACTTTTGCTTAGCGCCAACCCAATGCCCGTCCCCCCCTGCCTGGTGACCGCTTGGTTTTTCTCGACTTGGTAAAACCGGTCAAAAACTAAAGCCAATTGATCTTGCGGGATCCCTACGCCCGTATCGTGTACCTCAACGAGTAAATAATCAGCATAAGCTACGTTACCACGAGGATGCATAGCGGACAGCTCTTTCTGGGTAACCTCTTTTATTATAACATCGATGTTTCCTTTCGAAGGCGTGAATTTTATGGCATTCGTTAGCAAGTTAAAAAATAACTTCTCCATTTGGTCTCTATCGTACCACAAAGGTATCCTCTCTTTTTCCGGTGAAAAAGTCAATTTGATTTCGTGCTGTTTAGCCAATTCTTTAAACGACAAGCCAATTTCTTGAGCAAATTGCACAAAGTTCCCTTCGGCTACTTTCAATTTCATTAAGCCTGCCTCACTTTTCTTGATGTCTAGTATTTGGTTGATCATGGTTAGTAACCGATTAGCATTATGGTACATTCGGTCGAATGACTTATACAATGTCCTGTTGCCTTGATAATCTTTAAGGTATTGCTCTAACGGGCTGATGATCAACGTAAGTGGCGTTCTCAGCTCATGAGAAATATTAGTAAAGAATATCGATTTCATGTGGTTGACCTCCTCTAACTTCTCTCTTTCTAATGTCTCTAATTCTAGATTATGGTTGAGTTTCGCTCTGGTTTGGGCCAAGCGGCTTATACCGTACAGTAAAACCATGAATAATAGTCCATATACTATGTAGGCCCAGGTCGTCAGCCAAACTGGAGGAAGTACCGTGAGCCCGATCGCGACCGGTTCGCTCCATACGCCATCACTATTTGCGGCCTTAACTTTAAAGACGAAATCGTCGTACGGCAAGTTGGTATAATGAGCTATTCGCTGGTCCGCATTCGTGTACACCCAATCCTCCTGAAACCCTTCCAGCTTATACGCATACTTTATTTTTTGGGGTTCCACGAATTGTAACCCGACAAATTCAAAAGCCAACACATTATCGCGGTAGGACAGCTCGATGTTCGTCGTCTCCGAGACGGCGTTTTCCAGTAAAGTTCGCCCATCCTCCAACCGCCCGATCGGAATAGATTGGTTGAATAATCGAAAATCGGTAATAATTACCTCAGGAGGGACTGTGTCCACCAAGACAGCTAATGGATGAAAGTAATTTACGCCATTCGCCCCCCCGAAAATCAGTTGCCCGCTCGGGGTAGCGCTGGAAGATTCATCATCCAACAAGTTTCCTTCCAGGCCGTTGTAAACATTATAATTCTTTATTTCTCTAGTATCTAAAGAAGAGGGTATGGAGGACAGACCTTTTCGCGTACCGATCCAAAACTTACCCGTTTCATCTTGCTGAATGGATTGAATTACAGCATTCTCTAGCCCATCTTTTTCCAGAATGTGCGTAAAGGAGTGGTCTGACAGGTCAAGTATGTTCAATCCATTTTCGGTACCAATCAGTAACTCGTTGTTGCTTTTTTGAAAAAAACAACTAATCGCATCATTACTTAAGGAAGTAGCATCGTCAATGTCGTAGAAGTAGTGCTTAATCAAGTCGAGCTCATTAGATAGTGAGTCGTACTTCAACTTAAAAACACCGCCCTCCCGAGTACCGAGCCACAAGAAAGTATTCCCATTTTCTATGGTTTCGATGAGGTGTACCGCCGGGAATTCACGAAGATCCGCCTCCATATCTCTGGTATGGGTGAAATGCGCAAAAGTCTCTTTCGTAGGATCATAAAACCCGATCCCCTCGTCCCAATACCCAAACCAGATACGGTTAGCCGACGACTTTGATAGAGTCATTAGGTAGTCATCCGCTAAACCATTCTCTTTGGTAAAGTGAGAAAACTGGGTTAGTACGCTAGATTCTTCGGGGATATCCGATTCCTGAATTTTCATCAACCCCGCCCCCTGGGTGGCGATCCACATATTATTCGACCCGTCGACCTTGATGTCCGAGATAAAATCGGCCAAATCAGTAACCAGAGGTGGGCGTAGTGGGAAATGCTGAACTTCGGTTGACAGGTTGCCGGCCGAATCAAAAGAAAGGTAGTTAACCCCTCCCCCATTCGTCCCGACCCACGTTCCCGACCGGGTGTTCGCGGGCGTCATGCAGGTAACGATGCTGTTGATTTCGTTCTTGTTTTCTCCCACCCGGATGCTGCGAAAAGGCTCCCCACGTAGGTTCAAATGATTCGTCCCCCCGTTCGTACCAATCCACAGTTCGCCGGACCGGTCTAAAAACAGTTTTTCCACCTTATCGTTATTCAAGCTTCTCGGGTCCAAACTATTGGAAAAATAGTGCTGAAACTCTCCGGACTTCTTATCTAGTACGTTCAACCCGTTGTAGGTACCGATCCAAACCCGGTCATGTAGCCAATCTTCAACAACGGTGGTTACGAACCCGTGGCTTAAGCTATTTTCATCATTTGTTTCGTGATAATACGTTTCGTAAGTAATCTCCGCTTTATCGTCATTGCTATAATATACCTTTTTCAGACCGATACTCGTCCCGATCCACAGTACGCCCGGCTCGTGAAGAGAAGGTGTTATACTGCCGATGAAGTTGTGCCGCAGAAAATCATCCTCGCTCACGCCCTCGGGAGCCAAGGAGTAACGGAGAAAATAATCCGGAGTGCCATCTTTTTTTCTAACAACGCGATTTAAACCGATCTCGCAACCTATCCAAAATTCCCCATCCGTAGATTCAGCCAGCGCGTAAATGAAGTCATCACTCAAGCTTCGTTCGTCACCAGGCTTTTGCTTGTAGTGGAGGAATTGTTCCGTTGCAGAATCAAAACGATTGAGCCCATTTTCCGTACCAACCCAGAGGAAACCATCTTTGTCTTCCTGAATAGCCCAGACATTATTGTTGCTCAGGCTATTCAGCCCTACTGGGTCATGGTGATAAGAAATGAATCCGTCCTTTTTGGGGTCGTACAGGTATAAGCCTTCGTAGTGTGTCCCGACCCAGAGGCGCTGTTGACTATCTTCGGAAACACAGGAAATCTTATTACTTTGCAGTCCATTCTCACTGCCGGGTTCCTGTCGGTACATTTTTAGATTATACCCATCATATTTCGCTAACCCCGACCAGGTAGCCAGCCACAAAAAGCCTTTGTGGTCTTGAGCAATATCGTTGATCCCGATATTAGCCCATTCCATTTTGAGCGGCAGTTGCTGAAAATCGAGCGCACGCGTTTGAGCGGATAGTGATAGCACCCACGCTAGAACAAGAATTAAAACTGACTTTACTCTAAGCATCTTTTTGGTAATTCGACTCACTATTCTCACTGGGTTAAGCTGATCCAAGATTTACAATATACTAAGTCCTCGAGAACTTATGCACCGCAAGGATCCGCGTTAGAAGACAAAAGTGAGGTCAGTCGCGAGCTTATGGCTGCATTTGGGTCACAATGTGCATCTGTATCACCTGCATCTTCTTCAAAACTGGCCTTCTGCTTGCCACAACATAATTCTTTACCTCATCAAATTTCCGTTCACTAGGGTCGGTGTAAGCTATCTCAACGACTAATGTACAATACGCTGACGACCTGGCAATACGTGAAAAGGGCACGGGGGGAGGCCGGTTTACGCACGGTAAAGAAATGCATCAGTACTAAGGTGCATTTACGTACGAAGCCAGGCGTAGAAAACCCTGTTTTATGAATAATTTTTGCATCCCGCGTCCGCGCCTAATCATTACTATTTTGGGGTGTGGCCGCGGGTGCAATGTGTTTAAGAACGGCCGGGGTGATCCGAAGCACCCCACGGACTATTACTATCCGCAGTACCATAATTCACTGCGTGTGTTTTATAAAAAAGCGTAGCCCCGGCACACTATGGATAGTGTGTCGAAGCTACGTTTCTCAGTGAATACGGGCAACCTGAATTACTTCAGAATCACACGGCGTTCATCATTTCAATAAAATCATCGTCTTACTAGTGACGTACTTATCGGTGGTTAATCGGTAGAAATACGTGCCGCTAGGGTGCGTACCCGACATGAACTCCGCAGTGTGCGTACCGGCCGGCAGGGAGCTGCTGACTAGTGTCTGGATCGCCCTTCCGGAAATATCAAAAATGGATAGCGTTACCGCCGTGCTTTCCTTCAAATCGAAAGAAATCATGGTTGTATTCTTAAAGGGGTTCGGCGCGTTGCTTAGGTTGAAATTATCCGCGCTCACCACCTCCTGCGTGCTGGTCAATGATTTCTGATAAGCATCTTTCACTGCCTTTATGGAAGCTTCCGCGTCGTAGTCTTCGTCGTTCCAGTGTAGCGCACCGATCCGTAAGCCATCGCTGACGGAAGTTAGGTCTCTCGTGTAAGAAAAGTCTTCCAACACGTCGGAGATCTTCGTAATTCCTCCCGATCCGGCCGCAGCCGACTCGGTTTCGACGCCCGGGATGGTCAGGGGATCAAAGTCACCAAACTGATACTTTACGTATTCCGGTCTGGTGGGGGTCTCTACACCGGGCACGCCCCACTTATTGAGGTTCCACTGGATGAAAGGATCAGCGGCTTCCTGCGGTAGCGCTTCCGTAACCATGCCTAAATCCTCGGCACGAAATTCGTAGATGATGTTGTTTTCCTCCACCAAGTTCTTGTGGTCGTCAAGCAGGGCGGTCGTCCTTTCGTTCTTCCAAATACCGGGTACGTTCACTACCTTAAATGCCCCGTTGGTGCCTCCCCAGTTCAAATAAGAAGTCGGTGCGTCGGGAAATTCTGAATTAAAGCCACCATTGTAGTAGTCGTCCAGCGTAGCACTGGAAACGACTACGTTATCGGCCGCGTAAAAAATGATGTCCGACAACTCATCGATTTCGTCCGTTAGCGTGGAGTCAGTATTTAAGTACCGGCTTGGGAGGGCAATGGAGTTCTCGATGGTATCTACCCCAATGATGCCGTGCAGCAACGCATCGGGGTCCTGCCCACCAACGGCCACGTTTTCCCGGTCTTCGCCAACCATGTTTCCGTTGACGAACAAGTTATTGGTGAAGTAAGCTTCTCTCCAATACTGGTTCAAGAATGGGTATTTACGGTTGTTGATGAAGGTATTGTGATTGATTACGGAATAATCAAACAGGCAGTTCTGACCGAGAACGGTTAGGCCACCTCCGGAGACGGTGTTATTCTCGAAGATAAAGGTGTCGATCGGCACCTTGGCCATTAGCACCCTACCGCCCCACCACTGCGCGAAGTCGTGAAAATCGCGGAAGTAGGAATTCCGAATTTCCACGTTTGCTCCCTGCTTTACGTTGTTCATGTTGAAAATCATCAACGAACAATTTTCGAAGAAGGATTCCTCCACGATCAGTTTCCGATCGTTTCCGGAGATGTTGAAGGCGGTCTCCGGAATAGAATTGTCCGATTCTTGGTTGTGGTACTGAATATTCTGGATGGTCAAACTACTATTGATTTCATTAGTCCCAATGTTCAGGTCATTGACCGGTTGTTTGAAGATGATGGGTTTAGACCCCCCCTCTTGGCCCCTGATGGTAATCGTCCCCGTAGGGTTACTGACGTTAATCGCCGATCGTTGGATGTAAAACTCGCCCGCTTTGAGTTCGTAGATTCGGTTAGGATCGGCTCGCTCACCGGTACTGGTAGTATCTCCGTTGATGGCGAGCTCTAGTGAGCCCGGGTTCGCGCTGCCGCCCTCAATGACCAGTACGTTCTGAGCAAAAAGCGCCCCCGTAGTGGAAAGAAGTGCAAAAAGTAAAAGTAAATTCTTATAATTCATTTTTTTTAGTTTAAGTACGATTAATAAATAGAGTCACTCGAAACGTGACCCTTTGAGTGTGGTAAGTTTTCAGGTTCGAAAAGATTAGATTGAGAATTAGTAGTTCATACGAACACCGAATTGCGCCCGAAATCCGTACGCCTGGCTATTGGTCGGCAGGGAAGGGTTTTCCTGTTGCTCGGCGAAGAAGTAGTCATCGATCTGTCGGTTAATGTTTTTGAAGTTCACGTAGGCCGCGATGTTTTTATTGACCTTTTGTTTCAGCGTCAGGTCGACGATCGAAAAAGCTCCGTAGTAGCGGTCGAACACCGAGTACCGGGTATCCAGGCCCTCCACGGTTTCACTCTGGAAGCGGTAAGAGATTCGGCTGCTGAAACCCTTGAAGTCCCAACCCAGGATGACGTTGAGGATCGATCCCGGCTGATCTTGCATGGGCCCGGGTCTGGTTCGGTACTCCTGACTTAAGATTGGGGTCGGGATGATCCCGTCCGTAACCCCCGTCTGTACGGACTGGAAGAATGGATATTCCGTACGCGTATTGAGGAGGGTATAATTGACGTCGAAAACTAGTCCTTGCAAAAGGCCGGGCAAAAACCAGAAGTTGGTTTGCCAAGCCAACTCCACGCCCGTCACGTAAGCTTTTTCAGTGTTGTTGAAGGGAAGGTTCGTCTGACTATTATTTTCCAGAAAAAATTCGTCGTAATACTCCCCACCGAGGATACGATTATTCAAGTCCGCTGGCGCTCCGACGATGGAACCCTTTTTGTTGGGTTGGTAGCCGTCGAGTGAGAAAATCAGGTCATCGATTTCTTTGTAAAAACCGTAGACAGTAAATAGACCGCTTTTATTGGTGTTATAGGAAAAGCCCAAGTCGTAATTCCAAGCGGTAGCCGGGGTAAGGAAAGGATTATTGGACTGAATTACTCTCCCTCCCGTGGGGTAAATAACCAGCGGTGATATTTCCCGGAAGCTCGGCCGGGTCGCACTACGGTAAGCCGCACCCTGAACGATGAGTGCCTCCGTCACGTCGTATTTTGCATTAAGGGACGGGAACCATAAGCTATTCTCCCTATTAATAGTTACTTCTTCTGGGTTGGGTTCGATCCCCGAGGGGCCGCTGTTCGTTCTGATCTGAAAGGCGGAATACTCCGTCTGATTTCTTTCGAAGCGAATACCCGGCATGACCATCAGCCTCGGGCCGAAGTTCAGTTCCGTCATCACGTACGCCGCCTGCAGGTCTTCCTGCGCGGTATAGTCCCTGACGAAACTTGGCACCCCGTCCCGGACGTAGTTGGGGTTTCCCGCTACCCCGGTGTAGAACTCGTCCTGAATATCCGTGAGCAGATCGATGTCGCCCGTCCAACCGAGCTGATACCTGTCGTCCAAAAAGGTTCCCGGTTCGTAGTCGTTATCAACAAAATTAGCCGCATTGAGTCCCCGCTGGGCTCCGGGGTCCGTTGCGATGAACGGAAATTGTGCCGCCAAAGACTGACGCCGCCCCACGCCCGCCCCGAACTGAAAGTCGCTGGACTCCTGGGTGCCGTCGCTGGTTCTAACTAGTTGGTGATACTTACCGCCCACTTTTAGATTACCCGATACCAGGTCTTCGACGCGGAAGTCCAGTTGGTAATCCAGCCGCGCGTCGTAGTTTTCGTCGATTAGTTCCCGATTACCCAGGGACATGCGTTGCAGGAAAGCGTCTTCGGTTCTTAGCGCATCGGGACCGCCCACCTCGTCGATGATGGAAGTAGGCTCCCGGTAGATCAAATTGTTTTGATTAAGGTTGTAGGAGTTAATTTCTACGAAAGAAAAGGTTTGATCGACCTGATCCTGTTGGGCGTAAGTGGTGGCGAGCACCAGGTTTATTTTGGAGTTGCCAAAGCGAAATTCATTCGTGAGATTGTGCATCCGAATGCCCGTTCTCCAGTCCGTTTCGTTCAGGTTCAGGTTGAAGTTTTCCGGGCTTTCACGAGGATTAAAAACGTACGTACTGTTCCTCCTGGTAATGAAGTCGTTCTTCTGGCTGTAAATATTCAGTAGCTTAACCTTCCACCAACCCTGATCGTAATCCAGGATAAGACTCGCATTGGTCCTTCTTCGCCGCTGCTCCTGTTCGATCAGGCTCGTGCTTTGCGTACGGACAAAAAGGCTAGAGTCCGTCACTACGCCTTCCTCATTAGTCGTGAAATCGTAGACGGGATTTGAATAGCTGGCGCTGAACTGCTGAGAAGGCAGTTGTTTCTGCTCCACCGTTACCTTGGCATTGACGCCAACCTTATTGTTGAGGAAACGATCGCTGATACCGGCAACGACTCGGTAGTTATTAAAATCATTAGTCAAATCTGCGTATTCCCCTTCCAGGACGCCGATGATTTTACGTTCGTCCGGGGCTTCCAGAATGTGTAGGTTGACCGTTCCGCCCAACGCATCGGCATCCATGTCGGCGCGCAACGATTTGGTGACGTCGATGCTGGACAGCAGCTCACTCGGCAGAATACTCAGATCGACACTCCGGTCGAAATCGCTGGTGGAGGGTAGTCTTAGCCCTTCCAGCGTAACCACGTTGTACTTGGGGGAAAGGCCCCGAATGACGACCTTGTTAGCTTCGCCGGCGTCCCGCTGCAACGAAATTCCCGGCAGTCGACCGATGGCTTCCGCCGCGTTGGCGTCCGGTAGTTCCAGCATTTTTTCGGCGGAAATAACGTTGATGATGCTGTTGGAAGCGAGCTGCTGATTGATGGCCGACCGCTGCCCGGAGGCCTGCGCCGTTACGACGATCTCCTGCCCCATCATCGAAAGCGTTTTCAGCTCTGCCTCAATTTTATTGATGCCCGGCACTACTTCAATTGTCATGTCCTTAGAGTCGTACCCCGTATAACTGATGGACACTACGGTCGTGCCGAGGGGCACGTTATTCAGTACAAATTCACCATCCAGCCCAGCTGACGTGCCGAGCGAAATTTCATTAATGAAGATGTTTGCGAATGGTAAGGGCTCACCGGTAGAGGCTTCCTTAATCGACCCGCTGAGCGTTCCCGTGCTTTGCGCGGAAAGCACGAGGGGCAACAACAAACTGAAAGCTATTAGTAATACAAAATTTCGTAAGGCTGCTTTCATTGTGGTGTCTTTAAAAATTGTTTGCGTGATGCTGGCACGGGGTCGTCAGGATACTATTCTCCCCGTTAGTCTGGTTCCGTAAATATCCGTTAGGCAGGGTGCCGTCAGGGGTGGAATTTGCTCCAAATGCCGGGGGTATTCGTTGCAAATCTTGGATTTCGCGCGCGCAGCACCCCACCACAGCGCATTTAAGCCCCCGATATAATTAGCTCAACCCCTCTTTTGTAAAATAGCGTGCTCGTAGGCCGGTAATACGATTTGATGTAACGGCCACTCCCCGCCGGGCTGCTTACCATCACGCTGCCCACCGGCCGCGAAAGTTGGTTTTGCTGGGTGCGTACGCCCCGTAGTCTCCGCCGCCACCCCCGCAGTTCGGGGCCCATCCGGTAGTCCCGTCGGCCGGTATGATCCGGGCGCTTCTAAAAATCCCGGCACCCGCGACCGCGCCCCTGAATATAAAACGACGTTGGATTAATTTGGCGTGGCCGCGGGTGCAGGGGAAGTACGTTAGCGGGGTTTGGTGGGTAGGCTCAGAATTTACCGCCCGCCCGAATAAACTTAGCACGCAACCGGGCGATACACGAAGGTGCAATCGGCCGGCAAGCCAGATTTAGGTTTTACGAAAACCAGCCTCCGTAGTGATCACTCCGCCTGCACCACGAACGGTAGGCTGCTGGCGCTACCGTCCGCCACTACCCGTAAGATGTACATTCCGTTGGTCAGATTTAGCGGACTGAGTGGGAAAGGAATGACTTTTTGACCGCCAAGATCCGCCTTATGGGTGGCCACTACCCGGCCGGTGATGTCCAAAATAGTTAGACCAACCGCGCGCTGGGTAATGCTTCCCGTGAATTCAACATTCAGGACTTCGGAACTCGGGTTGGGAAACAGGCGAATGGAGGTGGCCGCATCGATCGCGGCGATCGAGGTGGTCGTACCAACCTTGATTAAAACGGTGTCCGGAGCACTCGGATTAAACTTATCGGATACGACCAACTCCAGGGCGTAAGTACCCCGCACGTCGGGATCCAGAATGGGTAGCGAAAGTGTGGGAAACTCAACTTCAGCCACGCTTCCTTCCGGTTTGGACACTAAGGTCCAGGCGTAAGCGAGGCGGTCGCCTTCCGGGTCGAAGCTACTCCTTCCGTTGATCGCGGGGCGCGCACCCAGGTCAACCGTAATGTCTTCTCCGGCAACGGCGACGGGCGGGGCTGATACCAGGACGTTGACCGTGTCCGTAGAGACTTCCTGCGTAACACTATCCGTTAGGGTAAATACGAACCGATATTCACCCGCTACGTCGGGGATGATGTTGACGACCGAGTTATCGGCGTCCGCAATGACGAGTTGGCTAGTCACGGGTTGTTCGGCGAGGGACCATTCGTAATCTACGGCCGCATTACTCGGTTGAATGCTTTTGCCTCCGTCAAGATTTAGTGCGTAGCCCAGACCAGTCTCCACGTCAAAACCCGCAAAGGCCAACAGGATTTGTAGTTCTTCTTTAAACGCGGCCTTTATCACCAGGGCGTCGGAGAAGAAGGGAAGCTCGTAAGCCGTGGTGAAGAACGTTATCTCTAGATTCTCTTCCGTGGATTGCTCCCCCGACGTGATGTCCGTTGTTTCCAACGTGTATACTCCGAAGGGTAAATTAGCTAGATTGATGGTCGCGTCAGCGATGTCATCACTGAAGTCCTCATCGTAGATCAGGCCGTAACTAGTCTGGTTACTTTGCGTAAAACCGGTTGTTCTGAGTCCGGGCGTGTTGGACTCCACGAGGACGTTCCAGTCCAACCACTCGTTTTGCTGCAATATTTCTTCCTCCCGCAAGAAAGTGGCGGGGGCGGTGAACAGGTCCGCCCAAACCGTCTGCGCGTACAGCTCCCAGCGCCAGGTGAGGTGAGGCACCTGACTGAAAATACTCGACCAAATGGCCAGGCGTTGTTCGTCAAAAGGAACCTCCCCGTCATTTGCGTAACCGTATTCGCCGCAGATGACGGAGGTTTCGGGGTTATCTTCCAGAAACCTTGCATCCTTGCTCAGTAACTCGTTGTTCAGCCGTTGCGCGGGGTACGTGTGGTATTGAATAATATCGATACCTTCCTTACCGGCCAGGCTATCCAGCTGGTGATCTTCCGCGCTCGTAGTAACCAGGTGATCGAAGGGATCTATTTCTTTTAAATACTGCCCCATCTCGTCGTGCCACAGAATGACTTCTTCCTCCCACTTTTCCGATTGGTTGGGGTGCCTGCCCGTCCACTGCACCTCGTTGAATAGTTCCCAGGCAAAAACTTCCGGAGAATAACCCCAGCGGGCGACGATGTAGCGGAGTAACCTTTTGGCGTAAATCTTGGCTTCCTGGTTGTAGAAGAACTCTTCCGGGTCGACCAGCATCCCACCGTTCGCTACGTTATAGGGACTGTTCGACCAGTTAGAATTAACGGTGGTAGAGAACATGCCGTGGTGGAAGATGACCATTTGCAGTGATACCTCATTCTCTTTACACAGCTCAATAATGGAATCCTGCTTGGCACCCGCGACCGCGCTATAATTACCGAGTCCATCCCTCCACTCTATGGCTTGATTCGTAAATGCGGCGTGCCAGTAGCGTATCCAGTTTGCTTCTCCGTCCGACAGGTTCGGAATGATCGTGGCGTAATCATTAATATTATCCCAGGGTAAATTTATCCCTAATGGAAAATACATTTCTCCCGTGCCGTGCTGGTAGAATTGCCGGTTGGTGTCGGACTTTTTAATGATTCCTTTAGTCGGTCCGGCCAGCAAGTTTACTTCTTGCACCTTACCTAAGTTTTGTCCCGTGGCGTCCGTAATTTCCAGTTGTACTTGATGCACGCCCGCCTGATCGCCACTCCACCTGACCATCCAGTTTTTGTCACCCGTAAAGGTCATCCACGATCCATTCTCGTTGAGTACCTTTTCGTGAAAGAAGCAGGGCACCTTCCGGGTAGTTCCGTCGGGCTGCGTGACGATGGCGTTGATGCTTACCTCACTCGGGTCGAATGGGTTTTGGTATACTCTTTTCGTTAAGAAACTTAGTTCTACTTTCTCGTTGGTCAGGTAAGTATCTGCGGTAGCGAAGAAGGGGCTTAGATTATCTTCCGACTCGAAAACCCAGATTCTGAATTTCTCCGTAGTGGTGTTGTCATCGTTATCGGTCGCCGCTAATTGTACGTTGTAAAAACCGGGCGCTTGGTAGCGGTGGCTGATCCGGTCCATATTTTCTATGACCGTACCGTCCCCCATGTCCCAACGGAAGGTGGTGATGCTGCCGTTGGCATCGGTGCTTGCCGAGGCATCCAGATCCAGGGTGGTTCCCAGTTCTACGCAGTTGGAAAACTGAGCCAGATCGATGACCGGTTCGCCGTCGACGGAAAGGGAATTATGAAACCGTAGGTCGTCGAAATAGGCGTCCGCGGCTGCTTCGTTGTTAACGGAGACCGCAATTTCCAGGCGGGTAATTTTTTGGTCTTTGAGCGCGCTGATGTTGTACGATAGTTCCGTCCACGCATCCGGTTCCGGTCGGTAGTCGTATTCCACCACCCAGCTTTCCAGGGTGGGCGTTCCCTCGTCGTAAAATTTTATGTAGATGCGTCCGCTCGTCGACGTCCGTACTTTGAAGCTTACCCGGTCATTGTTTCCGATGTCGAATCCATTTGCAAACGGAAAGGCGAAGTAATCCCAGTCCCCCGCGGATTTTCTGTAATAGGCACACTTGTCACTATCGTTGCCCACCCGGTCCGGATTATCTACGATGGCCCCCTGGTTGGCGTCTATCGGGGTGGAAGTTTCGGGGGTTTCAAAGTCGAAGGTGACTTGAGCTTGCGTTACAATTGGTAAGAAAATCAGGATAAATAAAAAAAAAGAATAGTAGGTAAAAGTTTGCTGCATGGTCACCCTGTTTCAGTACGATGTGAAATAATGGTGAATTTACCCGGAAGCAGTAGGTGCTAGACGGGGGGATTGGTACAATGTCATGCCCTATCCGTATCATCTATTGATGTGTAGGTGACCCGCACCCAGCTTTCTATATCAGTTCTTAAATAAATCGTTCCAACAGAGCCTTCGTAGCTAAGATGCCCTCGTCCTCCGATAGGTGCTCTCCCTCGTACTCCACACTGATGTAGCCGTCAAAACTTGACTCTTTAACTGCCGTAACCATCTTCCCAAAATCTATTTTCGTTTCATTCCCTTGCGGATCAAAGGCATACGACTTGGCGCTAACGGATTTAGCGTATGGCATTAAGAGGTCAACCCCTTCGTAGCGGTCGTAAGTGAGTTCTCCGCCCCATATTTTATCCTCGGAATACTTGAAATTATCAAAGTCCACCATCGTTCCAATATTTTCGCTGCCGGTGGCTTTGATGGTGTCGATTAACCAGTTGGGTTCGCTCGACATGCCTCCGTGGTTTTCGATTAACACATCCAGGCCGCTGTCTTTAGCGTAATCACACAAACGGGATAAGCCATCGGCGGCTAATTTTTTTTGCTCTGATTTAGATCCTTTACTGTGTGCGTTTACCCTGATCGAGTGGCAACCCAGGATGGTCGCGGCGTTCAGCCATTTTCGGTGGCGGTCTACCGATTTTAGTCTTTTCTGCTCGTTCGGGTCACCCAAAAGACCCTCCTCATCCACCATGATCAGGAGGTTTTCCACCCCAGCGTCATCACTTCGCTTTCTGAGCGCTTTGAAGTAATCGGCATTCTTCCCGTAAAAAAATGTGTTGACGTATTCCACGGCTTCAAACCCAAATTGGTCTTTGGCAACGGAAGGAAAATCCAGTGGGTTCAAAGTTCCCCGCAAAACGGCATCCGGATCCTCTACCAACCACTTCTTCCACTGCTCGTAATCACTTTTACTATCGCCAAACTGCGCCCGGTGCAGGGCCCACTGCGATAAGGATAGCTTCAAGTCATGGCTTTGCGTGGTGTCGCACCCCAGCATGAGCGTACTAGCCAGCAGTGCACCTGATTGGATGAATTTTCTTCGGTTCATGGTGGTTTTCCTTGCTTTGCTTTAGAAAAGTGCGCTGAATCTTGCCGACGTTATTGATCTACCTGGCTTCATTCTTTTCATCTGTAAGACGCTCTAGTATATCCACGTACTGAGAAATCATCTCGAGCGTACTCGTATCCGTGTCGTAGATAGAGTTGAGCCCTTGCGCTTCGCCGTAAGGGTCTCCGGTATAAATTACGTCACCGGGTTTCCACCCGTAGTCGCTTTGTTGGGCCCGGCCTTCCCCTCCCCAACTCCAGAAGTTAAGCCCGGAAAGCGCTTTTCCTTCTTCGACTGACGCTTTCACGATATCCAGGATAAATCTGTAAAAATCATCCCTGGCGGTTATCGGGCTGTCTGGCGCAAACTTCTCGCCGTCGCGGACGAAGCCTATTTCTTCGAGAACGCTAGGCTTATTGAGTTGTCGCGATAGTTCGACGTGTTCGGCGATGTACGCTGACGCATTTTCTTTGGTTTGTCCCATCGTTTCAGGCTTTTCAGCGTCGTACCAGCTCCAATTTTTGGGCCACAGGTGGAAGGTGGTATAGTCGATATATTCGCTTGCGTGCGCTTGCTTCGCGAATTCTACTTTACCCAGGGTTCCTTTGCTGCCCTCGCTGCCGGTGGTGACTAAGTGGTTGGGGTCGATGGAATGGATGTAGGCGGCGGTGTTGTGGACCCACTCGGAAAATACCCTTACGTTGCCCTCATTATCTGAATAACCGTCCTTCAGCGGGCGGGGCTCATTGGCCAACTCCCACGACATGATGGCGGGGTCATTTTTGTAGGGCTTCTTCGTGTAAGTATTTACCCGATTTACCAGCGTATTGATGTACTTAAGGTAGCGGGCTTGCGGTTCTTCCATCTCGTAAAAACGGGCGGCAGAATCCATCGCTTCGTCCCACGTATGGTTCTCGTTGGAGCCCGGGTCAAAGACCGGTTCGCCCGTCGCCCAGGAAACGTACTGGCCCATGCCGCCCGTCCAGTCCCAGAAGTTATTCAGGACCAGCACGGCGCGCAAGTTCCTTTTTCCCATTTCGGCCAGCAGGAAGTCCAGCCCCCGCAGTAGCGTATCGTTGTACGCCCCGCTCTCGTACTGAAACGGCGGGCTCAGCGGTAAGCCAAAATCAGATTCTTCCGAGGCCGCCATGATGCGGAGGTTGTTGATGCCAACTTCTTCCAGGTGGTCCAACTCCCGTAGCAGGCGAGCCCGGTTACCGTAGTCGGCGTCGGCTCCCAGGTAGGCACCGTACCAGAAATTCGCCCCGACAAAGTAATAGGGCTTCTTTTTTATCGTAAAATCCGTTCCCGCTACTTTCACGAAGCTCCGGTTCGTGCCGCAGGAGGGGAATAGCAGGAGGCCCAGTAAAGCCATTATTGGCGGGACAAATCTCATTTTCATTCTGCGTCTTTTGACCGCATCGTTCCGACCGGAACGGCTAGACCATAAAGGTATCCCGTGAGGAAGGACAACTGGGGGGGGCTACGTAACGGGGGCTAGGTGCGTTGGTAACACGTTCTGTATTAGTGGACGTTTAATGTCCGCTTCCCGGGTTTGGCGCGGACGCGGGTGCCGGGGAAGTTGGTAAAGGGACAGCGTTTCGACGCTTCAGCTACGCTGATGATCGCGTCGCACCGGCTCGTACGAGTGTCCTGTAAAGATGGGTGAATGCGCAAAAACGTAGCTTGTGGACGAGGAACGATTACTTAGTTGACACGTGCCTATCCTAACTCACCGGCACTGAAACGTAGCCCTCACCGTATCCGCCGAGCCGTCCGCAAAACGGAACGTGACGTAGCGGGAGTCGGCCGGCTTGGTGACCCGCACGATGTCTTTGTCGTCCGGCAAAAAGTACTTCTCCCCGTCGCGCTGGAGGTAAGTGACCCGGAGGATGTACTTCTCGTTGATGTCGAAAAGCCCGTTGTTCCAGCTCAGTTGCGTCACGTTGATGTCGGCGCTATCGTCGAAGCAGATATTTTCTAGGCTTTCCCGGTACGAAATGGCGGATTGCTCTCGGAACGTCCCGGAGACAGACAGGCCGACGATGACGAGGAGGAAGAAAACTACGAGGGCGATGCTCTTGTGGACTGGCTTCATGGGGTTCGGGGCTTCGGCATTCCAGCGGGTGCGATTTTTGGTACTGGTAGTGCCGGCGGCTTTTGGACGGCGAGTGATTGGTGCGTACTTGGGGAGTTCGTCGGTTAAGGTCGACCGTACAAATGAATGGGTACTCGACCGGTCTTGTTCAATACGGCAAGAAGGCAAAAACCCAAACCCCGGGCCAACGTATCTTCGCCCACCCAGTCAACCCACCCTCCACCCATGCGGCGCGCCCTGTTAACCCTGCTTTCCCTAATTTTCCTCTGCACCTGCGGCCGCGCCCAGGGCAGCACCGCCGACGTAGCTTTTACCGCTACCCTGAGCAAACGCAAGATGCTCACCAACTCCACCGTGGAGTTCACGCTTTCGCTGACGAACGCGCAGGGAACGGACCTGAAAGCCCCGCCCTTCAACGATTTTAAGATCCTCGACGGCCCCAGCCGCGCTAATCGGACGACGATCATCAACGGCGTGGCGAGCAGCGCGCAGTCCTACACCTGGCTACTGCAACCGAAGCGGGCGGGGGAACTGACCGTGCGGCCGGCCACCATCCGGGCGATGAACCGGATGTATCGATCGAACTCCCAGCGCGTCGAAGTGCTGGCGGCGGACGACGGGGATGCCGGCCTGGCCCCCGACCAGATGCTGCGCGCCGAGTTCTCGACCACCGACGCCCACGTCGGCCAGCAAATCATCCTCAACCTGAACCTCTACACGGCCAACAACGTCGTGAGCCGCAACATCATGAAGGAGCCGACCTTCGACGGCTTTTTTAGCCAGCCGCGCCGCCAGTACGACGGCCGGCCCCGCACCACGATCGAGAACGGTAAGGAATACGAAATGCGCACGCTCGGCAGCATCGCCCTGTTCCCCACCAAGATCGGCCGGCTGACGGTCGAACCTTACGACATGATCGTGGGGATTGTCCGCTACCGGAACGTCCGGGGCAGGAACCGCCGGTTCATGGAGCAGGTCGCGCTGAGTAGCGACACGACCTTCATCAACGTGCGCGAATTACCGCTGCCACAACCGCGCGGTTTCAGCGGCGGCGTGGGCACCTACCGCCTCGACGTTTCCACCGACAAGGACCGCATGACCACCGACGACGCCCTCACGATGCGCGTCACCGTCGTCGGCGAGGGGGACATCAAACGGATCAAGGCATTCGACCCGGTCGACAAGAAAGATTGGGAAGTGTACGCGCCGAAAGTGCTACAGGAAGAATTGCTCGACAGCCCTTCCGGCATCATCGGCCGCAAGATATTCGAGTACAAGATCGTCCCGAAACGCGGTGGAACGTTCGTGCTCAATCCCGCCCTGGTTTACTTTAACGTCGACAGCTCCGACTACGTCACCCTCGCCCCGGAGTCTTTCACCGTCGTCGTGGCGGGCGGCACGGGCAAGATTAATTACGACCTCGACTCCCTCCAGACCGAAGCCACGCTCACCCTACTGCCCGTCGACCCGCAAGACATCCCCGTCGGGCGCGTCTACGGCAACGACCCCAGCCGCGGCGTGCTTTACTGGCTCCTGTTTCTCCTCCCCCTCCTCGGCGCGGCCGGGGCCATTGGTTGGAGCCGTTACCGCGATCACCTCGCCGGGCGCGACCCCGCGGAACTCGCCCGGGAAAAGGCCGCCAAGGCCGCCACGCTCCGCCTGCAAAGTGCCGAAGCTTTTCAAAAAGAAGGTAACGCAAAAAGCTTTTACAACGCCGTCGAGGGCTCCTTACTCGGTTACCTCCGCGACAAGTTCAAGCTCCCAATCGCCGACCTCAGCCGTAAGAACATCGCCGCACAATTGACTACCGCCGGTGCCGCTCCGGAACTAGTAAACCGCTACGACGGCCTCCTGCAACGCTGCGAAATGGCGCTCTACGCGGGCCAAACCAACGCCGACGATTTGGCCGAAACGTACCAGTCAGCCAAAGCTCTGATCATCGACACCGAAAAAACGGTCGACTAAACACCGGACCACAGACCACAGACCAAAAATGCTCTCCCTCTTCCGTTCCACCCAAGCCTACGCCGGCCTGCCCTTCCTGTTCTACGCCGTCGTGTTGCAGCTACCCGTACTGTTGGGCGGCGGGGCGTTGGTTGCGCCGAACTGGGCCGAGCACGGGTTCATTGGTTATCACGTAGCAGAATGGGCCGCGGCGCATACGTGGCTGGCGATCATCTTGCCGCCCGTTTTAGTGGCCATTTTAGCTTTGCAGGCCAGCGCGTTGTCCAACCGCCACCAGTTTACGCGGGTGTCGACGCAGCTCGCGCCGCTCGGGGTGTTACTGGCCTGGGGGCTTGTCCCCGGGTTTCGGTTGCTGCACCCGGCGATGCTAGCCAATATTTTTCTGGGGTTCGCGCTCCTGGCGATTTGCCGGATTTACAAGAATCAGTTCCCGCAGTTCACCCTGTTTAACGCCGGGGCTTGGGTGGCGATGGCGAGTTTTTTCGCGCCGTCGTACCTCCTGTTTCTGTTGCCCTGTTACGTTGGCTCGGCGATCATGGGCCGGGCTGGTTTCGTGGAGTTGATTCGCTTGCTAACGGGGGCGCTCGTGCTGTATTTTCTGGCCGGTACGCTGGCCTACTTTTACGGAAATCTAGCCGTGTTCACGGGCGCGCAAGTTCCACGGTTTTCGTTGGAAATAGTCTCCGCTGGTCCGTACGAGGTGGTCTTCGCCGGTCTGCTTTCCGTGCTGAGCCTCGCGTTATCTACTCAGTTTAGCCCCGTGGTGCGGTTTATCAACATCGAGGGGAGCAAGGGGGTGGCAATGCTTTACTGGCTCCTGCTATTCACGCCGCTCGCCGTGGTTTTCACCGGTGGGGTTTCGCCGATCGACACTTACGCCCTAGTTATGCCGGCGGGCGTGCTGCTCGGGCTGACGATCCGTAATCTGTCGGCACGGACGGCGGAGTTGGTGCACTTACTGCTGGCGGTGGCCGCGTTGATTTGTGGGGCGGGGGATTTGTCGTTGCTAGCATCCTGAGTATTAGCCTGAATGAGTTCGTAGCGGTGGGCGTGGTCGCGGGTGCGGGGTTTATTACGGAAGCAGTGAATTACCACGGTCCGGGCAGACCGTCGTACTTGAGAAAATTAAGACCAACCGTTCAAAAGCATCAGTTCTCGGCTAGCCGTACCGAGAGAATTACCGCACGAGCCCCAACATCCGCCCCAAACCGAGGTTGGAGCGGAAGAACCAAAAACATCATTCCCCAAAATGGCAGGCTTCTTCCACGAATTCAAAAAATTCGCCGTCAAGGGCAACATGATCGACCTGGCGGTGGGCATCATCATCGGTGCCGCCTTCAATAAGATTGTCGACGTGCTCGTCAAACAGATCATCGGGCCGCCGCTCGGTTTTCTGACGGCGGGCGTCGAGATCGGCAACCTGCGGTGGGTCATTTCGCCGCCGGTCAAAAATGAGGCCGGCGAGGTCGTGGACCCCGGCGTCGTCATCGGCTACGGGATGTTCATCGAGGCGATGATCGATTTTCTCATCATCGCCTTAGTGCTCTTCGTGATCATCCGCTTCATCAACAGCCTCAAAGAAAAAGCGGAAGACGACAAGGATAAGTCCGTCCCGACCCCGAAGGATATTCAGTTATTGTCAGAGATTCGCGATGAGATGAAGGCAATGAACGGTAAGCAGGTTGATGCGGATGAGGTTAGTCCATGAGGAGGGGGAAGAGGAATATAGAAGTAAGAGCACGAAGTACTGCGAAGCAAATAAAGAGCAAGGACGTCGGAGCTTGCCGCCGGAGCCGTCTTTACTCTTTATTCCTCAAGTGCGGAGCACGATCTATACTCCTTCAAAGTGGAGGAAAGAAGTAAGAAGTAAGAGCACGAAGTACTGCGAAGCAAATAAAGAGCAAGGACGTCGGAGCTTGCCGCCGGAGCCGTCTTTACTCTTTATTCCTCAAGTGCGG
>NZ_JAATJH010000009.1:0-79165 GCF_011927835.1 Neolewinella antarctica | reverse complement strand
GGAGCACGATCTATACTCCTTAGAGGATTAATCGGGTTAATACAAGATACTCCCCTACATCCAGTCTAACCCCGCCCCGCCGGAAACCCGGTCCGGGTGCCGCTCATCCCCGTGGTCCCGGTCGAAGGACCAGTCATAACTAGCCAGCTCCTTGATCGCCGCCGTTAGCAGATCGATCGTTGCCCGCACGTCTTCCGTATGAACGATTTCCGTGCTCTGGTGCATGTTGCGCAACGGGATCGACAGGGCACCCGCGACCGCGCCCTTGTGGCCGTACCGCTGCACGGCGGCCGTATCCGTGCCGCCGGCCGGGAGTAGCTCCAGTTGGTGCTTGATGTTCTCCTTTTTGGCTAGCTCCCGCAAATAATTTACCATGCGGTAGTCGCTGATCACCGAGCCGTCGAGCACCTTGATCGCCGTGCCGCCGCCGAGGGTCGTGACCGATTCCTGTGGTGTGGAGCCGGGGACGTCGTAGGCAATCGTCACGTCCAAACCGAGGCCAAAGTCCGGGTCGATGTGGCTCACGCTACCCATCGCACCCCGTAGCCCGACTTCTTCCTGCACGGTAAAAGTGGCGTAGAAGTCGTAAGGGAGCTCCTGACCCTTGAGCGCACGCAGCGTCTCGATGAGGATGAATACGGATACGCGATTATCCAGTGATTTACTCGTTACGCAGTCACCCAGTTGCGTCATTTCCCGCTCCCGCGTGATGGGGTCGCCGATGCGTACGTACTTGTCGACTTCTTCTTTGGTCATGCCCGTATCGATGAAGTAATCGTTGAGCGGCACGACCTTACTGCGCTCTTCGGACTTCATGATGTGGATGGGTTTGGAGCCCATGACGCCCAAAACGTCTTGGCGGCCGTGGACGACCACGCGCTGGGCCGTCAACGTCTTGGGGTCGAAACCGCCGAGGGGTAAAAAGCGGACAAAGCCCTTTTCGTCCACGTGATTGACGATGAAGCCGATCTCGTCCATGTGGGCGGCGACCATGACGCGTTTGGGGGTTTTACCGCGGCGGATGGCCACGAGGTTGCCCATGTTGTCCACCTGGACTTCATCGACCAGGGGGGTAACTTCTTTTTTAATCAGATCGCGGATGCGACGCTCGTAACCGGATACGCCGGGGGCCGCGCAGATAGCTTTTAAGAGGGAGAGGTTTAAAGACATGTTGGTTACTCGGTGTTATTATTTGTTTCTTGTTGCGCTGCGGCAAATGTACGCACTACGAAAACATACCCCGGCGGAGTAAAAGACGGGTTTACCACTGACGGAAATTTCCGGCAACCTCGTCCAAGAACATCGTATACGCACCTGGTTGATGGGTAAAATTATGGCCACCAGACATTTAAAAAGAGCGATAATCCCGTTTTGTGGATATTTTAACTATGGATTATTACGGTGCTGGGTGATTTTACCGTACTTTCGTACTCTCAAAGCGGGCGATTAGCTTTCTGTTACTTAGTACTTGTGTCTCTGTATTTACCAACACAAACTAAGACTTTTCGCTGCTTACCTTTTACCAGTGAAGCTCACTGAATTGTCTTCCGCTGGTGGTCCCAGATTTATAGCGCTCTCAAGTAAAATAAAATCGTAAAAACAAGCTGCCGTATGGGGTTAGCTGATTTTGGATTTTAAATACTTACGCAACAACACATTTGATGGATTTTTGAGAGTCTACCTGCTTGCGGGTAGATTTTTTTTTGCGCATGTTGTCCCTTTTCTAACGGTAGCGGGGGGCGGGGTAAAACACTGCCATTGGCGATGGCCAGCAACTAGACTCCCCGAGCCCCAACCGTTGGCGCGATCTGCGACCACCCTCCGGAAGAAGTTGTGCGTACAATCGCTAAATGAGGGCGGTTATTAGAGTAACGTGCGCGGCGGTAAAGCCTGGATGAAGGGGGAAGACCAAAAGAAACCCCGTACCGTATCTTCGCGCCTCAAAATAAGCCCCCCCCATGGAACGCAGCGAACAGGAACTCGTCAGAAGAGCCAACCTCGAAAAGATCCGCGAACTCGGAATCGAACCTTTCCCGGCCGCCACTTTTGCGGTGACGCACCTGGCCAAGGAGATCAACAAAACGGCGGAGTTTGCCGAAGACAACCTGTCGACCAACCTGACCGAAGTAACCGTCGCCGGCCGGGTCATGGCCCAGCGCATCATGGGAAAAGCGGCCTTTGCGAGCATTCAGGATAGCTCCGGCCGCGTCCAGATCTACGTCAGCCGCGACGACATCGCGCCCGGTGAGGACAAGGCTTTGTATAACACCTTATTCAAAAAGCTACTCGACCTCGGCGACTTTATCGGCGTGACGGGCCACGTGTTCAAAACCCGGACCGGTGAAACGAGCATCCACGTCAAGGAATTCACCTTCCTCGGTAAATCCCTTCGCCCACTACCGACGCCGAAGACGGACGATGAAGGCAAAGTGCACGACGCCTTTAACGACCCCGAGCAGCGCCACCGGATGCGTTACGTGGACCTGACGGTGAACCCCCAGTTCAAAGAGATCTTCCGCAAACGTAGCCGCCTCATCACCGCCATGCGGTCCTACCTAGATGGGCTGGAACTGATGGAGGTAGAAACACCCATCCTGCAAACCATCCACGGCGGTGCGGCGGCCCGGCCGTTCAAAACGTTTCACAACACGCTGGACATGCCGATGTACCTGCGCATCGCCAATGAGTTGCACCTCAAGCGGCTGATCGTGGCCGGTTTCGACGGCGTGTACGAATTCGCCAAGGACTTCCGCAACGAGGGCATGGACCGCACGCACAACCCTGAGTTCACGCTCCTCGAATTTTACGTAGCCTACAAGGACTACGAGTGGATGATGGACACCTGCGAAGCGCTACTAGAATTCAGCGTCAAGACCGTCAACGGCGGCGAAACGACCACCGTAAAGATCGGTGACAACACCATCGACTTCAAAGGCCCCTACCGCCGCCTGACCATGGCCGACTCTATCATGGAATACACCGGTGAAGATATTAACGACGCGGACGAAGATGCCCTGCGCGCCATCTGCAAGCGCCTGCACGTCCACACCGACGACAGCATGGGCCGCGGCAAACTGATCGACGAAATTTTTGGCGAGCACGTAGAAGCAAAACTCATCCAGCCCACCTTCATCACCGATTACCCGATCGAGATGAGCCCGCTGACGAAAAAGCACCGCAGCAAGGAAGGCCTCGTGGAGCGCTTCGAGCTTATCATCAACGGCAAAGAAATCGCCAACTCCTATTCCGAGCTTAACGACCCGATCGACCAGCGCGAGCGTTTTGAGGAGCAAGCTAAACTCGCCGCGCGGGGTGACGACGAGTCGATGCCGATGGACGAAGACTTCCTCCGGGCGCTCGAATACGGGATGCCGCCTACGGCCGGGATCGGAATCGGGATCGACCGCTTGGTGATGCTGCTGACGGGGCAGAAATCTATCCAGGAGGTCCTATTCTTTCCGCAGATGCGGGAGGAGAATTTGGAAAAGTAAGCGCTTCGTGCCCGTGCCGACACCATAATTTGTGGCGGCCACATAATTTTACCCCCCCGAAACGGGTTTGACCGTTCGGCTCCACCACCTAAACCTCTTCAGCATGAAACTGCTTGACCTCTTTTTTCTTCTACTTCTCTCCTTTGCTATCGCCAGCTGCGTCAATGATGAGCAACCGCTCGTACCCATCCAACCTACGCCGGGTATGGGTGGCGGCGTAGATACTACCGGCACGGGGGGTGGTGTGGATACTACTGGCACGGTCGGCGGCGTGGACACCACCGGCACTGGCGGCGGGGTGGACACTACCGGCACGGGTGGTGGTGTGGATACCACTGGCACTGGCGGCGGGGTGGATACTACCGGAACGGGCGATGGCAGTACGGCTACCCTCGTCGGCATTTGGAATGCTCTTTCCTTTGATACCGACCAGACGGCCGTTACGACGGTCAATGGCTTCAACTCTAACTCCGTAACCACTACCGAGTCAACTTCGGTCGACTATAAGCTGACGTTCACGGACCAGACCTTTCTGGCAGAAGGTGGTTACGCCTTTTCCGCAACGACTACGATCACGACACCCGCTGGTATCCCACCCACTACGTTCACGGGAGAGTTCACTAATGCCTCGAGCAACGGTCCTTACACCACACCGACTGACTCCACCTTGATTTTTGAAGGCGGTGCTTTCAGTTTTGATTTCGATGGGATGACCAACACTGGCATGGGAGCTGAAGACCAGCTAGCCAACTATCGAATCTCCGGGGATACCCTCACCTTCGTTCAGAAGATGATTTTCGATCGCGATCTTCCCGCCGGTAGCGGTGGTGGCCGCATAGTTAGTAATATTGTGTCTACTTCGGTTTGGTTGCGGGAGTGACCCTAACTTCTACCGCAGCCTTCAGGAAGGGGAAACGTCGAGCACCGGTGTTTCCCCTTTATTTTTTACCAATTGTAGGGCTTTCTCTACCGGAAAGAGCTCCCCCCAACCTCATAGTGCGTTCCTAGTACTGTCCAATCAGCAATTGCCGCTATGTTCCTCTAGCGTATGTCCCAAAATTGATAATTCCTCCTTACTGCTTGTACTCACGATACTTCCCATCTTCAGAAAACTGAAGACAGTGCTCCCCTCCTTCTACAGAATACCTTTAAGCCTAGTTGGAAAGTTCTTGCCTGACGTAGACCGAACCACCAACCCAGCACCTTTAACATAACTCGGATACCTCCGAGAAAATCAGCACGTTTCCTCGGCAACTTCCCCAGTAAGTCACCCCATGGTGACGGCCATTGTACGGGTCATTTTATCAGGAGGTCGATTTTTTAACCAGTTCGCGTCCGACCTATCGCCGCGCGCACATTATTTCATTTTATCCGGAGCGTGCAATTCGCGCCCGGACCATTAAACCAACTTCAATGAATAGCTTCAAATTATTCCTCTTCGTCCTACTTAGCGTCTCCTTCTTCGCCTGCGACGATGACGAAGACCCAATCACCCCCACCACGAATGATCTCCAGGGCACCTGGATAGCCACCGGGTTGGACGCCGACATCAGCAGTACCACCGTCATGCCATCGGGCACCAGCACCGGTACTTCCAACGGCAGCGCAACCGTCGACTCGTTCGAGCTCACCTTTGCGGAGGCTACCTGGACCTCCCAGGGTGGTTACCTCATCGACCTGATCACCAATACGGATGATGGATCAGCTAATGCCTCCGCCACAGTTACTACCACGAGCGGAGAAAACAGGAACGGCACCTACACCGCCTCCGACGATGATATTAGCGTAACCGGAAGCTTCGTCACGCTTGACATCAACGGAGTAACCTCCGGTGGTAGTGGCACTGCTCAGGAACTCGATTACACGATTGTCGGCGATCTGCTCACCCTCACGCAGGACCAAGAGGATGTAACCCAGCGTGGAGATACGACCACGACCACTACGATCAAGACTACGTCAACCTGGAGCCGGAAGTAAACATTCCAATCCAGCAACCGTGGCACAAGCCACAAGATTTCCTGGGGGAAACATCGAGCACCGGTGTTTCCCCTTATCTTTTGCCCTAAACCAAATTTGGGATCTGCACCAACATGACCACCCGCACCTACGGCATCCGCCACCACGGCCCCAACTCCGCCCGCCGCCTCCGCGCCGCCCTGGAAGCCTACGCTCCGGATCTGATCCTGCTGGAAATGCCCGCCGACGCACCGAATCTTTCCGACGTGGTCGCCAAGGGCCTCCGCCCGCCCGTCGCGATGGTGCTCTACGACGCCAAGAACATTGAGCGCGCTAGCTTCTACCCGTTCGCCAGTTTCAGCCCCGAATACCAAGCCATCGAGTGGGCCGCGGAGTACGGCGTAACCGTCACCCCCATCGACCTACCCGCCCGCCACTACCTCGCCGAGCGGTCCGCGGGAGTGCCGCCCACCCTCTTTCGAACCGAAGAACCACCACCGGAAACCCCGTCCATCCTCCCCGGCAAAACCCGCAAACAGCTCAACAAGCAACTCCGCCGCGATCCCCTCTCCCTCATGGCCGAATTGGCCGGCTACGAAGATTCCGAATCCTGGTGGGACGCCACGCTCGAACGTGGCACCGACCGCCCCGAAGAAACCTTCATGGCGCTCCTAGACATGGTCGGCGAGCTCCGCGAAACGTTTCCGAGCGCCTCCAACGACGAGAACGAGCGGCGGGAAGCCTTCATGCGGGTGGAGATTCGCAAGGGAATGAAGTCTGGTGCGGAACGAATCGCCATCGTCGTCGGTGCTTTTCACGGGCCGGCGGTGCGCGACGTGGGGAAGTACAAAGCTTCGGCTGATAAAGCTCGATTAAAAGGCTTACCCCGGGTGAAGATCGCCAGCGCCTGGGTGCCCTGGTCCTACCCCCGATTGTCCCGTTCGGCGGGGTACGGGGCGGGGGTCTTGAGCCCTTCCTGGTACCAAATGCTCCACGATTTCCCCGAAGCCGCCACGGCGCGGTGGATGGCTACGGCCGGAAAACTCCTTCGCGACGAAGGTTACGACGCCAGCCCCGCCATGGCCACGGAAGCGGTTTCCCTGGCCACGGCCCTGGCAAACTTACGCGACCACGAAGCCCCCGGCATCCAGGAACTCGAACAAGCCCTCCTCGGCACCCTCGCCGCCGGCTGTCCGGAACGCCTCGCGCTCATCCACGAAAAACTGACGATCGGGACGACGGTCGGCTTCGTGCCGCCGGGCGTAACGTCCGTACCGCTCGTGGAGAATCTGAACCGCGAATTGAAAAGTACCCGGATGGCCAAGCTTTGGGAAACGGCCGGTGAGCTTTACCTCAAGGCCACCAAAGCCAATCCGCGCGGCAGCATCGACCTGCGGGCGGATAACGATTTACGTAAAAGCCACCTTCTGCACCGCCTGAACTTGCTCGGCATCCACTGGGGCACCCTGCAGCCCCTCGGGCCGGATACGCTGAGTAGTTTCAAAGAGATTTGGCTGCTGGAATGGCAACCGGAATTCGTACTGCACCTAATCGAGCGGGCGAGCTACGGAAATACGGTCGGGGCCGCGGCGGCACGGTACAGCGCGGAAAAAGCACGGGAGCTGAAGACCGTCCGCCCCCTCGCCCAGTTAGCCCTCGATTGCCTGCGTGCTGATTTGCCGGACGTGGTCGAAGAACTGATGAACCTCCTCCGGGCAAGGGCTGCGGAAACGACGGACGTATCGGCCCTCCTTTCCGCCCTGCCGGCCTTGGTCCAAACCAGCCGCTACGGCGATTCCCGGAAAACGGACACCACGGTCCTCCTACAGGTAATCGACGAATTATTACCCCGCCTAATGGCCGGCCTGCCCGCCGCGGCCACCAACATTGACGACGAGCAGGCCGAAGAACTCCTAAAGCACCTATCCGCCGCTAACTACGCCATCGCTCAGTTAGATAACGAGGAACACAATGACGTCTGGACGAGCGGCCTCCGCCGGGCTGGCGCAACGGGCGGCGTGCACCCGTTGATCGAAGGACACTGCATCCGCTTGCTCTACGACCACGGCATGATCGAAAACGAAGCAACGGCTATTCGCTTTTCCCGCGCCTTATCCGCCGCCAATTCCGCACATTACGTCGCCCAGTGGCTCGGTGGCTTCCTCCACGGCAGCGGTCAATTACTATTCCACTATCCACCGCTGTGGAACCTCGTCGACGGTTGGGTAGCCGAGCTGGAATGGGAGGATTTCGAAACCATCCTCCCCCTCCTTCGCCGCACCTTCGCCGACTTCAGCGTATTCGATCGTCAACGTTTACTGAAACTCGCCAAGTCTACGGATGAGGGCGCGAACGTAGATGCAAAGCAAATACAGGAAGAGCAAAGTAGCTCAGACACCTCACCAAGCCTGAAGCCTAATCCTAGCCAGGAAGAACCAGAAAACCCCCACGAAGACCTAGTGGAAGCCTTGCTAACCTGGATGGGCTAACAATTCTCAGGCCCGGAGGGTCGTCTCTCGTAGCGTGGGGTACAGCCCCACGTTTTCGTTACGACCAAATTCAATTTTCCAATATTTAGGTGACCACCAAAATGCCCGGTATCCCGCCCCAAATCATCGCCATCCAAAAAAAACCCGCACCAGCGACCGCGCCTAAATCCACGGGAAAAACCAAAACTACTACGACACCCAAGCCATGCGGCAGCCACCTCAAATATCGCATATCGAGATTCGCATATCGCATATCAACCAAACCCCTAAACCAACCAAACCCCACCCCCGTTCCAATAAAAACTAATAACCATGTGCGGCAGATACAGCGTAGTAATCGACGAAGCGAAACTAAGAAAACAATTCACCCGGGATCTTCTCCTGCCTAAAGCCGGCCTCCCCACGAACTACAACGTAGCCCCCACCCAGAACAACCTGGTCATCACGAACCGTAGCCCCGATGAGGTGAGCCTGTTCCGTTGGGGCCTCGTCCCTTTCTGGGCAAAAGACTTAAAAATCGGCGCCCGGATGATCAACGCCCGCCGCGAAGGCATCGAGGACAAGGCGAGTTTCCGCAAGCCCATCCGCGAGAAACGCTGCCTGGTAATTGCCGATTCCTTTTACGAATGGCAACGCAAGGACGGCAAAAAAGTACCCCACCGCATCCTCCCTACCGACGGCAGCCTCCTCGTCATGGCCGGCATCTGGGAAAGCTGGAAGGATAAAACCGACCCGGCGGCGGAAACGGTTTATACGTATTCCATCATTACCGGCGAGCCGAACGCGGAAATGGCACCGATCCACGACCGGATGCCGATGTTGCTACAAAACGAAGACTTACAAAAGGCTTGGCTGGACGAAGCTTCTTCCCTAGAGGATATCAAGGACTTATTACGGACGCCGGCGGACGGTGTCTTATCGCCTTACCCGGTATCTCAGTTGGTGGGGAACGTGCGGAATAATGGACCGGAATTGCATGAGCGGGCGTAGTGAAAAACACGGATTTTTTGGCCACAAAAACACAGAAACACAAAAAAGTGCGTTGAGAAACGGTGATGGTTTTGTGAACTATGCCCCGGGGTAGATTGACGCCGTCAAAAATTGATTTAATTAATGAATTTAAACTACCGCATAGTAGAAGCTACCCCCGCCGATTACGACACCATCCGTAAGATCGCGCACGCAACTTGGCCATCGACGTTCAAGGATATTTTGACCGGGGAGCAAATTGATTACATGCTCCACCTGATGTACCGGCGGCAAGCCATTGAGCAACAGGTAGCGGATGGACACGTATTTTTGTTGTTGGTGGAAGGGCAGCGCGGCAATCAAAATGCGAACCCCAGTCCGCAGTATCTGAAGGGCGGCATCACTAAATTCAAACCCGTAGGCTACGCCAGCTACCAGGCGGATTACCTGCCGGGCACGACCAAGCTACACAAGGTTTATTTATTGCCGGAAAGCCAGGGCAAAGGCTTCGGTAAACAGCTGATCGACAAAGTGGCGACCATCGCCCGCAACGCCGGTCAGAAGGCTTTGCGGCTCGACGTTAATTACCAGAACAAAGCCATCGGCGTGTACGAGCACGTCGGCTTCCGCAAAATCGATCGGCACACTACCGACATCGGCAATGGCTTCCTGATGGAAGACTGGCGAATGGAATTAGCTTTGACCGACTAAATACCTACCTATGCGCATACTGATCCAACGCGTTTCCAGCGCCTCCGTCACCATCGACGGCCACGTCTCCGGCCGCATCCAGCAGGGCTTATTGATTTTACTCGGCATAGCCCCGCTGGACACCCAGGAGGACGTGGATTGGCTGTGCAAAAAGGTAATGGCCATGCGCATCTTCAGCGACGCGGACGGCAAGATGAATTTATCCGTCGCCGACATCGACGGCGGCCTGCTGGTCGTCTCCCAGTTCACCCTTTTCGCGAGCACCAAGAAAGGCAACCGCCCCGGCTTTACCCGCAGCGCGCACCCGGACGTAGCCGTGCCCCTCTACGAATCTTTCGTCAGCACCCTCAGCCTGGAAGCCGGCCGCGTAGTCGCCACCGGAACCTTTGGTGCGGACATGCAGGTAGAATTAATTAACGATGGCCCGGTCACGATCCTGGTAGACTCCCGGAACCGGGAGTAGTTAATGGACGTGTCAAAATTTCGTTGCGTACCAGTTAGGCCCGTAGGGTCGTCTCTCGTAGCGTGGGGTGCAGCTCCACGTTTTCGTTTAAACCGCAAATCATGATACCTTCTGAAAATTTGTCAGCCAACACTACCCTAAAAACTCCCCCACCAACCCAAACAACACCTCCGGCTCCTCCGCGTGCAGCCAGTGCCCCGCCCCCGCCACGGTCACCAGCTCCGCCTTGGGAAAAAGCAATTGGATATATTCCATGTCCTTATCCCGCACGTAGCCACTTTTGCCGCCCCGCACGAACAGGGCCGGCCCGTCGTAGCAATCCCCAAAATCACCCACCGGGCCGATCAACGTTTCGTATTCCGCCTCGATGACGGGCAGGTTCATGCGCCATTTGTAACCTAATTTTTTATCCCGAGTTAAATTCTTGAGTAAGAATAGTTGAACCCCTCGGTTACTGACGTGCTCGGACATCAGCTTAGCAGCCTCCTTCCGGTCGGAAATAGTAGCGGGGTCGAGAGAGTTGAGGGCGGCGAAAACGTCGTCGTGGCCCCGACGGTACTGGCGGGGCGTCATGTCGACGACGATGAGTTTACGTACCAGATCGGGGTAAGTAAGCGCGATCTGCATGGCGACTTTTCCGCCCATGCTGTGGCCCAGCAGGTAGACTTCGTCGTGACCCAGCGCTTCGAGCAGCTCCGCCACGGCGGTGGCCATGAGGTCGTAGTCTAACTCGTCGGAATGCGGGCTACGGCCGTGATTAGGCAGGTCGACGAGAATCACCTGGTACGTTTCCGCCCACTGACGGCCGAGCGTCTGCCAGTTGTCGAGCATGCCGAACAGGCCGTGGAGGATAACGAAGGGTTGGCCTTCGCCGTAGATTTTGTAGTTCAGCATGGGGCCAGTTCGTCGGGGGGGGGGGGGTGAATTTTGTGCTGAGAAAGGGCAGCCCGTGTAATACCCGTGAAGTCGTCCGCGCGTTCAAGGCTGCCGCTCACTAATCCGATAAAATTATGACGGATTAACCGAAACACCGGGCCGCGTATCGCACTTTAAGCCGGTATGCAACGCGACGCCCGAATCATCCGCCACCCCGGCCTCAAACCGCTCTGGAATAGTCTGGAGCGGGAGCGGCGTCAGCAACAAATCGTATCCGTAGTGCTGATGGTTGTCGGTTTGAGCACGGCCGTCGTCGGGGTGGTCGTCCGTAGTGCCGTGTGGCCGGTCGTTGGCGGCTTCCTGGCGAGTTTCGCACTCTGGTGGCTCTACCGCATCCTCAGCGACCAGCCGCTTGCCTACCTCCACCGCCAACTCCGGGACGAGCCGGAAACCATCGCCTGGGTCTACTCCACCCAGACGGAACGCATGCCTTTCGGCTTCAAAACGCAGTCGATGGGTACGCTTTACCTGGTGGAGCCGGACGGGACTACCCAGTCCTACAGCCTCAAACCCGGGAAGCTCCGGTTGGTCGTCAAAACGCTCAACCGCGTGTTGCCCCACGCGGACTTTGGGTACACCGAGGCGCGGGACATGAAATACCGGGGGGAGGTCACGCGCGTCCGGGGCGGGCGGCGGGAGCAAGACATTGGGTTCTAACCTTGCCGCGTTCCATCCGTTCTCTACCTACAAAACTCTCTACCATGGCTTTCTGGGACAATATTACCGATCTTTTCCGCAAAGCTGACGAAAGCACGCCGGGCAACGCCGCCGTCCACGAGCTCATCGTGCGCGACGAAGAATTTTTGGAAGGGTACGAGCGCTGGAAACGAACGCGGAACAGTGGCCGCTTACTCGACTGGCTCGTGGAGCAGTACGCCACCCACCGGGCCGGGCAGCCGACGGACTCCGGGGTCGGTTTTCTCGATTTGGCGAGCAGCAAAGGTTTCGTGATTTACTTTCAGCAACTGAACTACACCCCGGCGGAGATTGAATACTTTTTCGACTTCCTCAAGGAGCGCGTCCAGACGCTGGATTACCGCAGCGACATCTCCGACCGCCGGGTCTTTAGTCGTAAGAATTGGGTCGAAACCCAGGAGCGGCATTACCTCAAGCCGCGTAAGGATTACGAGAGTGGTAAGTTGATCGAGCAGGGCTTCGGTAATGTCACCATCGAGCACGAGTTGCGGAATGATGCGCCGCATAATTTACGCTTGCGGGCTACATTTTATAGTGATTCGTTATATAAAGAGCCCGCTTCTTTTGGGGCGCTGATGATGGCGCTTTCGGCGGAAGAAGCTTGATCTTTTGGTGGGTGCGCGGTCGCGGGTGCAAAGTTAGAAGGCTTGTGGCCCGATCCCGATAGCTATCCGGAAACGGCGGCAGCGCTACCGCACCCCGATAGCTATCGGGGTCGGGCAGGCTGCCCTCAACCTTCATTGCACCCGCGACCGCGCTCACACCCCCCTGACAAACAAGGAACAAATAGCCTCCTAATTCCGTATTAAAAGCATGAAAACCTTGCTAATCACCCTAGCCTTACTATTTGGAACAACCACCGTGACCACCGCCCAATCCCTCAACGAATTTCAGTGGAAATCCCGTTTAGTTATTCTCTTCACCCCCGACCCGGGTGATCCACTTTTCCAGGAGCAAATGCGGCTACTTTACGGCCAGCACGAAGAATTTCAAACCAGGAGAGTTACTTTCATTTCCGTCACGCCCGGCGGTAAGTTTGAGAACACGGGCCGTTTTTTAAATGAGTCTTTCTCCGAGCAGTACTACGAAAAATTCAGCCCCAATCAGTACGAATTCACGATGGTGCTCGTTGGGCTGGACAGCAACGAAAAATACCGCGCGGCCAATCGGCTGACGCCAGCCTCCGTGTTGCTCAGCCTAATCGACGGGATGCCGATCCGGGAACGCGAACTCCTGCAGGGCACGGGCGTGAAGAGTTTGATTGATGACAATAAGCAGCAGACCATTCCGGCCGGCAAGCGCCGCGATCACTAAGGGAAGCTATTGCAATACATTCCTAATCTGGTACATTTTTGGCTTCCAGTAGCTGGAGGCCAAAACGTTTTCCCGCATCACCCCACGGGAACTCGTGGCGTGGACAACCCACAATTCACCGGGTGAGGCCTCCACGACGACCGACACGTGAAACACCGCCCCACCGGGCCTTTTGTAGAACACCAGGTCCCCCGGCCGCGCACTCTTCGCGTTCACTAATTTACCCTCTTTCGCCTGGTCGCGCGACCGCCGCGCCAGATCGAGCCCCGCGCCCTGGTACAGGTAACGCACCAGCCCCGAGCAATCGAAACCCTCGTGGGGTCGATTGCCGCCGTATTTGTAGGCGATGCCCAGCAGATCCTGGGCGTGCTGCGTGATGTCCGTGCGAATCCAGGAAGTAGCGTCGACCGCCACCCTTGGCTTGCGCGGTGGCCGAGAGGTGGTCGTTCTGGTACCGGGGTTGGCCGGCTTAAAGGCGCCACAGGAGGTAAACAGGACCAAGCAGAAAAAGGAAATAAAGTAGGACGTAAGATTCATTGGCGGGGATAACGTAAGCATTAAAGGCGGGTCAACGCCACTAAAAACGGGACGCGCTCAAAGAACGCGCCCCGTGAGCATAAATTTTAAAGTCCTACGGTGGCTTAACCTAAGTTTAGTAAAGCTCCTTTCGCGGAAGACGTCAGGCCGCGACCGGTCGTTCATCCACTCCCCGATGCACCGGATTACCGAGCGATAAGATCGTCAAGCCTAGTTGGCCATTTCCGTAAGAAATTTGATCCGGATCAGCTTGATCTCCTCAATCGTAACGTCCTCTTCCTTCAGTTCCTGAAAAGCTAAGTCTGGGTCATCCGTTTCCGCCTGCATGAAGTATTCGTACGTTTCCTCCATGCTATACTCGTCAACTTCATCTTCGAGATAATAATCGATGTTAAGTTTTGTGCCGGAATGGACGATACTGACCATCTCTTCCATCAGCTCGTCCATGGAAAGCTGATTACCGGAGGCGATGTCGTCGAGGGGAATCTTCCGGTCGACGGACTGGATGATGTTGACCTTTTTCTTCGACTTGTTAGCGACCTGCTTGACCACGAATTCGAGCGGGCGGTCGATATCGTTCTCTTCAACGTACTTTTCAATCAGCACCAGGAAGGGCGTAGCGTAGCGACGGGCCTTATTAATCGAGATACCGTTGATGTTCTTCATCTCATCCAGCGTGATTGGATAGCGCGTGGCCATCTCGACGAGGCTGGTCTCCTGAAAAATCACGAAGGGCGGCAGATCGAGGCGCTTAGCTTCCTGCTTTCGGAGACCTTTGAGCGCTACCAGCAGGGGCTCGTCGAGCGTGACTGCGCGGGCGTCGTCGGCGGCCACCCGCATGTCGGCGGCGAGTTCTTTTTCGAAGTCGTGATCGATCGGGATTTCGAACTTAACGGGCTTTTTCAGGAAGGCTTCCCCCTGCTCCGTCATCTTGATCGTGCCGTAAGACTCGATGTCCTTACGAACGAAGTTATTGAGCAAGGTCTGGCGGAAAATAGAGCTCCAGAGAACTTCTTCTTCCCCCTTCCCGACGGCAAAGCCGGCACGCTGGGTGAATTTGTAGTCCTTCATCTGCTTGGTCTCCTTACCGAGCACGAATTCGATGAGGGTCTTGAGCGGGTAGTTCTCGTCGAGTTGCTTAACGGCCTTGAGGGCGGCAACAACCTTGTCCTTAACGTCGATACGCTTTTTCGGATGGCGGCAATTGTCGCACATCTTGTTACAGTCCTTTTCGTCGTAGTGCTCGCCGAAGTAGTGGAGCAAGAAGCGGCGGCGGCAGGCCGTCGTCTCCGAGTAGGCCATTACCTCCTGCATGAGCTGTGCGCCCATTTCGCGCTCCATGAGCGGCTTGTCGCGGAGGAATTTTTCGAGCCGCAGAATGTCTTTGTAGGCGTAGAAAGCCACGCAGCGGCCGTCGATGCCGTCGCGACCGGCGCGGCCCGTTTCCTGGTAGTAGTTCTCGATGGACTTAGGAATGTCGTAGTGGATGACGAAGCGGACGTCCGGCTTGTCGATCCCCATACCGAAGGCAATGGTAGCGCAGATGACGTCGACGTCTTCCATCAAGAATTGGTCCTGGGTGCGGGAGCGCGTCTTGGGGTCGAGGCCGGCGTGATACGGTGCGGCGCGGACGTCGTTGACGCGGAGGGCTTCGGCGACTTCTTCGGCCGCCTTACGGCTCTGGACGTAGACGATGCCGGACTCACCCGGCACTTCCTTGACGCACTGGATGATTTGACGAATCGTATAATCCTTCTTTCCCTTCGGACGAACTTCGTAATAGAGGTTGTCCCGGTTGAAAGAAGAAACAAACGTTTTGTGGGTCTCCCCCATCCGCAGGTTCTTAACGATGTCGGACTGGACCTTGGGGGTAGCCGTAGCCGTCAGGGCGATGATGGGAACCTGGTGGCCGATCTCATCGAGCATCTCGCGGATGCGGCGGTACTCGGGGCGGAAATCGTGGCCCCACTCGGAAATACAGTGGGCCTCATCGACGGCGACGAAGGAGATGTTAGAATCCCGGAAGAATTCAATATTCTCTTCCTTGGTCAACGTTTCGGGGGCGACGAAGAGCAGTTTCGTTTCACCGGCCGTGATGTCTTCCTTCACCTGCCGCATTTGCGTTTTGGAGAGGGAAGAGTTGAGGTAGTGGGCGACGCTATCTTTATCGCTGTAGGAACGGATTGAATCCACCTGGTTCTTCATCAGCGCGATGAGGGGGGAGATGACCAGAGCGCAGCCGTCCATCATGAGGCCGGGAAGTTGGTAGCAAAGGCTTTTGCCGCCGCCGGTGGGCATGATGACGAAGGTATCGCGGCCTTCAAAAAGGGATTCGATGATGGCTTTTTGGTTGCCCTTAAATTGATCGAAGCCGAAAAAATCGTAAAGTGCTTCTTCTATGTGGTTGGTAACTGGTCTGGCAGTCATTATGTCTACTCGCTTTGTGTTCCCCTTTGTTTCGTACGTGACGCGCGGTTCTGAATGCGCGCTCAAATATTGTTGCTGTTTGAAGAAACCGGGGGTTTTTAAATAAAACAATACTCATAAAAGAGTATGTTGGTGAAATAGGCAGCTTGGGGCCGGGTATGAATTAGAGAATAGTCTAATAGCAGCTCAAAGGCCGGCTCTCCGTAAATTACGGCTTCCAACTGACCCGGCCTAACTATTTTACTATTCTTACTGCCCTAAACACGGTCTTAACGCATCAAAAGCCGATCACTCGTGGGCTGAGACGGCGAAAAATCGCCGGAGTCACTTTGTTAGTCACCCGTAGCCTCCATCAGAATGCTCAAAAATACACTTTTAAGTGAGAAAACCTAGCCCCGTCATTGATGTTGCCCGTCGTACACTGCAAATTGAAGCTGCCGCGCTAACGAATTTAATCGATACCATCGACGCACGTTTTGAGGCGAGCGTGACCGCTATTTACGCGTGTGAGGGGCGAGTAATCGTCACCGGGATCGGGAAAACGGCACTGGTGGGTAAAAAGATCGTAGCCACGCTGAACTCTACGGGCACTCCGGCTACTTTTTTACACGCAGCCGACGCTATCCACGGGGACATCGGTATGGTGCAGCCCAACGACATCGTACTGGCCATCAGCAGGAGTGGAGAAACGGCGGAACTAAAAATGCTGGCCCTCCTCACCCGTCAACTCGGCAACCCGCTCATCGCCATGGTCAGCCGGCCGGACTGTAGCCTCGGGCAGAGTGCCGATTACCTCCTTCTCGCGCCCTTCGACCGGGAGGCGGATCCGAACGAACTGGCCCCGACAACGAGCACTACCCTACAAATGGCGCTTGGGGATGCCGTAGCCACTTCCCTCCTCGCCCTGCGCGGCTTCAGCCCCGAAGACTTCGCCCGTTACCACCCCGGCGGCTCCCTCGGCAAACAGATGTATTTACGCGTTTCGGATCTGTACCCCCACAATCAGCAGCCGGTCGTCAGGCCCTCCACCAGCCTCCAAGAAACCGTACTGGAAATGACGGCGAAGTGCCTGGGGGCCACGGCCGTTCTGGAAGAAGGGTCGGACCGGCTCGCGGGGATTGTCACCGACGGGGATCTGCGACGGCTGTTGTCTTCCACCACCAACTTAGTTCGCGTAACCGCCGCCAAGATGATGACGGCCACACCCAAAACGGTGCACAAAGACACCCTGGCCATCCGCGCGCTCGCCACCCTACGCCAGCACAGCATCACGCAACTTCCCGTGGTGGGTGATGAAGGGGAATACCTGGGGTTTTTGCACCTGCACGATCTGGTGCGGGAGGGTTTGGTGTGAGTTTTATTTTAGGCCTGGTATACGCCTTTTTTTGGGCCACAAAAACACAGAAGCACGTAGCGTAAAAAGATATACGAACGTATCCCCAATCTCCGGTAACGATGCGTTGGCAAGCCGACCACAGACCACAGACCACAGACCAAGATACTCTCCCTAACCACCCGGCACCCGCGACTGCGCCCTACCGAAGAAACTTCTTCAGCACCCGTTCGTACGTCGCCGGAAAAAGCCGCGTCGCCCAGTCGATCATCTTCGCGTCGGACCCGATCAGAATCCGCTGCTTACCGCGTTCAATGCCGCGAATAATAGTTTTTGCCGCGTCAACTGCCGTTGTCGGAGCGCTGCGCTCAAAGCCGCGAATGAAGCGCTCGCGCTCTTCCGGGTTTTCAATTTCTACGTTGCGTGCGATGTTGGTTTGGATGCCGCCGGGGTGAACGCAGACGATCTGGATGGGTTCTTTACGTAGTTCCACCCGTAGCGTTTCGGTGAAGCCACGCACGGCAAATTTACTAACGTTGTAGGGGGCCGAACGGGGGTAACCCATCAGTCCGAAGACACTACTGATGTTGACGAGTACGCTATTTGGGCGCTGGCGCAGGTGCGGCAAAAAGACCAAGGAGCCGTGAATTACCCCGTAAAGATTTACCCGGAGCACTTTCTCGTAATCCTCCGCCGTACTCTGCTCGCTCGATTGTTGGCGGACGCTCATGCCGGCGTTGTTGATCACCACGTCGACGCCACCCAGTGCTTTGTTGACCCGGGCGGCAAAATCTTCCGTGCACTGTTGGTCACCTACGTCGTAGGTAGCTTTCACCCCCTGGCTGGCCGCGGGAAGGGCCGCCCAGGTTTCTTCGAGGCTAGTTTCATCCCAATCGTTCAAAGCTAAAATAGCTCCTTTTGCCGCGAATTGGTAGGCGAGTTCACGACCGATCCCGGAACCGGCGCCGGTGATGACAACTACGTTTTTGGTGAAATTCTTCATGGTCGGGCGTGATCGTTTGGGCCTAAATTAGTGATTCTCGGACGAGGCGGAAAATCAGTTGCGCGTAATCGTCTGCGCGATGTTTGCCAGGGCCGCGGTGATTTGCGTGATTTGCTCCGCACCGGCCGTTACGCCGTGGCGACGGACCAGATAGGCGATATCGTTGTAAAGCACTTTAGTCGTGCCGTCGGCGTCTTCGTAGATCAACATTTTCTGGGGTAGGTCGATGCCCATCGTGCGGCGGTCCTGAATGAGGGGCGTGCCGAGGTTGGGGTTACCGAAGACGAGCAGGCGGGTAGGCCGTAATTCCAGATTAACGCTGGCAGCATTCGCTTGGTGGTTAAAGATGGTGATGATGCTCAGGTTAGGGTTGCGGTTGAGAAGTTCGAGGAGCTTGTTGTACGTCTCGTCAAAAGTCAGCTCGCTGTCTATTTCGATGAGTCCTTCATCTGCCGTAACGGTATTTTCCGCGGCTGGAACAAGCGTAGTTGCGCCGCCATCCGTTGCTAAACCCTGGAGCGCGGTACTAATCTGACTCAAGGTAGTGACGCTGTCTACGCCATGGCGCTGGCCGAGGTAGGCCGTGTTGTTGTAGGCCGTTACGGTCTGGCCGTCATTGTTGATGTATACCAGCATCTTTTGCGGCAGGTCGATGCCGGCGCGTTGGTTGGCCTGCATCAACGGGGTACCGAGCGTCGGGTTGCCAAAGAGGACGACGCGAGTGGCGGGCAGTTCGGCGTTTATATTTTGGGCATTTTGTTGGTGATCGACTTCTTCGACGACACCGATGGCCGGGTTGGCGCGTAGCTTGGCCGTCAGGGCGTTGTAAACGATGGAAAAGCTTTGGGCTTCGTCGAGGGTATAATTCAGGCCGGGCACATCAACGGGTACGTCGGCGACAACGTAGTTGACATCCTCATCGTCTTCGCAGGCGGAGAAGGAGAGAATCAGGGAGAGGAAAAGTAGGAGACTCGGAAGGTGACGCATATATTGGTGTTGAGTTGGGGTCGTTGGTAACACGCAATTCAACTATGCTATGTTTAGGATTCTGGGGAGAGTAGGCGGTAGGCTGGTAGGCGGTAGTTGGTAGTTACAGTCTCTACAGACTACCGCCTATCAGCCTACCACCCAACCCCCTACCCGCCTTTAAAACTCCCGCCCAGGATTCTCCGTCTCGCTCAAAAACTTCTCCGTCTTCGCCCGCTCGACCTTGTTGTACAGCCGGTCGGATTCGTGCTTATCACGGATGACCTTGGCGAGGGTAAAACAGGAGCTGACCGTGAAGACGAAGCCCATGGCGAGGAAGCCTTTGGTGATCGTCGTCGCGTCGAGCAAAAAGATGCCGGCGAGGGTGCCGATGCTGGCCAGGACGAAAGAGATCCAGGCCATGTTGTGAAAGGATTTACTGTTGGAATGATCGATGATAGTATGTGACATAATCAAGTTCTTTTTGGTCGGGAAACGGGATTGCTTCCGGCGACTGGTGGTGAAGGTGGGGTCGCCCAGTCCCGGAAAACGGTCGGATTTCGACGAACGTTAGGGACTAGTCCACGAAACCCTGCTTTTATTTCCCCTAACACGGCACCCGCGACCGCGCCCACGCACCAAAAGTGAGAATATGCGTTACCTTATCAGCCCTCAAACCGCCCCGCCATGAATGAATTGACGCCCGAAAAACTACACGATCTCGAACTGAAGAAGCGCTCGAAATATGCCGCCGGCGTGCCCGCGGTTGGCGTTTCGTTGGAGCACATCAAGGAATACACCCACCTGAAGGAAGGCATGCACGCCCTGCTAAAGCTCAACCAGAAAGGCGGCTATGATTGTCCCAGTTGCGCCTGGCCCGACCCGGACGGTAAGCGCAGCCCGATCGCGGAATACTGTGAGAACGGCGCTAAAGCCGTCGCCGAAGAAGCCACCTCGCGCCAGGCTAGCCCCGGGTGGTTCGCCCGCCATTCCGTTGACGAAATGGGGGCCATGAGCGACTTCGAACTCGGCAAATCCGGCCGCATTATGGAGCCGATGTACCTCGCCCCGGGCGCAACGCACTATACCCCGATTACCTGGGACGGGGCTTTCGATATCGTTGCCAAGGAACTGAACGGCCTGGCCTCCCCCGACGAAGCCATCTTCTACACCAGCGGCCGGGCCAGTAACGAAGCGGCGTTTTTGTACCAGCTTTTCGTGCGGCAGTACGGCACCAATAACCTGCCCGACTGCTCCAATATGTGCCACGAAAGCACCAGTAAGGCGCTGGCGCAGGTGCTGGGTTTGGGGAAGGGCAGTGTGACTCTGCACGACATTCATGATGCCGACCTACTCCTTTTGATCGGTCAGAACCCCGGGACGAACCACCCCCGAATGCTAAGCGCCCTCAAGCAATGCAAAGACAACGGCGGCCGAATCATCAGCATCAACCCGTTGCCCGAAACCGGGCTGATGAAATTCGTCGACCCGCAGGACCCGATCAATATTCTCGCCCGGGGAACAAAACTCACCGACGTATTTCTCCAGGTGAAGATCAACGAAGACATGAGCCTCGTCCGCGCGATCTGTAAGATTTTGTGGACGGAAGACCGGAAGGACCCCGGCAGCATTTTCGACCGCGAATTTATCGAAAGCCACACCTCCGGTTACGCCGCTTGGTCGGACATGATCGAGGCGACCGACCTACAAGAATGCATGGACGGCTCCGGTGTCGAGCCCGCCAAAATCTACGAAGCCGCCGGCCTCATCGCCGCCTCCAAAAAGATCATCATCTGCTACGCCATGGGCCTGACCCAGCACGAAAACAGCGTGGACGTGGTGAAGGAAATGGTCAACCTGATCCTCTGCAAAGGCGCGATTGGCAAACCCGGCGCGGGCATCTGCCCCGTGCGTGGCCACTCCAACGTCCAGGGTGATCGTACGATGGGCGTCTGGGAACAACTCAAGCCCGAACTTCGCGACGGACTACGGAATCACTTTAATTTCGAGCCGCCCGCTGAGGACGGGCTGGACGTAGTAAACAGCATCAAAGCCATGCACGCCGGGAAGGCGAAAGTCTTTGTTGCCCTCGGTGGAAACTTCATTTCCGCCACGCCGGATACGGTTTATACCGCGAAAGGCTTACGCCAGTGTAACCTCACCGTGCAAATATCTACGAAGCCGAACCGGAGCCACGTGGTCCACGGAAAGCAAGCCCTCATTCTTCCCTGCCTCGGCCGGACGGAAATCGACCTGCGGGAAGCGGGCGAGCAGTTCGTGAGCTGTGAGAATTCGATGGGCGTGGTACAGATGAGTAAGGGGGTGTTGGAGCCCCGAAGTACGCATTTACGCAGCGAGGTAGCCATCATTTGCGGGATGGCCGCGAGGACGCTGGGCGAGAAAACGACGGTAAAGTGGACGGACATGGCTTCGGACTACGACAACGTCCGCGATGCGATTGCGGCCTGCATCAAAGGCTTCGAACGCTACAACGAAAAGGTGCGGCAACCGGCAGGTTTCTACTTACCGAACGGTCCGCGCAACTGCCGCTTCGAGACTTCGGACGGTAAGGCGCAATTCAGCGTTACGCCGCTGAGTAACCATGTGCTAGAGCCGGGTGAATTTCTGATGACGACCGTCCGCAGCCATGACCAGTACAACACAACTATCTACGGGATGGACGACCGCTACCGGGGCATCCACAACGAGCGGCGCGTGGTGATGATGAACGAATTGGATATGGCAGCGAACGGCTACGCTTCCGGCCAGAAAGTCGATCTGACGAGTGAGTACGATGGGGACGTGCGGCGGGTAAATCTATTTCAGATCGTGCCCTTCTCTATTCCCAGGGGGAATATTTGTACTTATTTTCCGGAGACTAATCCGCTGGTACCGATTTCGCGGACGGCGCGGGGGAGTAATACGCCAATTAGTAAGAGTGTTCGGGTGCGGGTTTTGGAGCGTAATAGATAGTACTCAGTCACATCAATTATTACTATCGGGATGCCATAAAATGAGCAGGCGTCATAACATTGATCGGCGAGGTAACGAAACCACTCGCGTCCCTTGTTATGATCACGTCCGCCTGCACGTGCACGGCAGAGTAAATCTGGAGACCATCTTCAAAATCGGGAAGTTCAGCATCATTTAAAGAACTAGAGACAATCTCTTTCGATAAGTCTACTACGCTGACGATTGAGCTAACTTCTTTAAGTGCTTTGGTTGCAAAGGCTCCATTATGAGACTTCGACAAAACATAATGAGCATTAGCATAGGTGAGCGTTGAAACAAATATTTCAATTTCGCCAAATTCAACCAACGAAAAAACCTCGCCCGAAGACACGAAACCATCTCTTTTTCCGAGCACGTCAATCAGTACATTAGTATCGACAAAGACTTTTCTCATTTGTATTTCTCTATGAGGTGATTACCGTAATCCACTTTGTGATCGTAATCATCTGGCAAATCTATTATGCCGAGTAATCGCTTCACCGTTGGTGAAAAATTAGCTTCCGCCTCTGTTTTTTCTTCTTGCGCGAAGACCGCTTCCAGGTAATTCTCAAATAGTCTGGAAAGACTCGTATTTCTGCCTTTAGCGTATACCTTTGCTTTGTCGATGACTGATGACTTTAGACTCAACGTAAGCTTTTTATCGGTTTTGACGAGTTCCATAACGTAAATAACGACGATTATACGTGTAAGTTGTAGTTATGGCTCCTATTTATACGTACAAAAAAGACATTTTGGAAATGACAAAGTCTTCAATCTTGTCTTATCTGGTGCTAATTATAGTACTTACCGTTTGGCTGATCAGTCCAACACTATCCGCCCAATCCCCCCTCCAACAACGCCGCCAACGCATTGAGCGCGAACTCCAACGTACCGGTCGTGAGCTGAAAACCACCCGCTCCCAAAAAGGTGCCGCCCTCACCCAGGCCGGCCAACTCAAAACCCAGATTACCCAACGGGAAGAGTTGATCCTGACCCTAGAAGAAGAAGCCGCCCGTAATACCGAACGCCTCCGCCGCGATAGCTCCGCCGTTGCGGCTCTGACTGCTGACCTTACCGGTATCATCGACGAGTACGGCCAAACCCTTCGCGCCGCCAACCGAGCCAGGCTGCTGGATGGCTGGACGGTCTTTTTGTTTAATGCAAAGGGCGTAAACGACGTCTTCCGCCGTATGATCTACCTGCGGCAGTACCAAAAATACCGCACCCGGCAAGCTTTGGCCGTGCGTCAAACGAGGGAGAAACTAAGTGGTCGCGTTGTAACCTTGCAGGAAGAAAGGATGCTGAGAGATTCCCTACTTCGCGCGACGGTAGAACAAGGAACAATCCTCCAGGGTGAACTAAAGGTTCAGGACCGGCTGGTCAAAAAGTTATCTACTAGTGAGCGAGCGCTACTAAAGAAAGTCAAAAAGCAGGAAAGCATCGCCCGCAGTTTGCGTCGCCAAGTATCCAGTGCGATCGACAAGGACGTGGCCAAAAAAGCCCGTACGCGCTCAGCAAAGAAAGGTAAGAAAACCGGAGCGGTAGCTACGGCTACATCCGCAAACAGTAATAGCATCGCCAACCGCCGGGGTCGCCTCGGTTGGCCGGTTGAGGGCCGCATCGTCCGTAAATTCGGGAAGCAGCCCCACCCGGACGTTCCTTCCGTCATCGTGGATAATCGGGGAGTTGATATTGAGGGGGGAAAACAGGCTGCCATCGCTGCTATTTACGCCGGGAAGGTGGTGGACGTGACCGGCACGGGTGGCGGGCGCAGTATGGTTTTAGTTAGCCACGGTAATTTCTATTCCGTGTATTCCAATCTTGAATTTCCGCAGGTGAAGACCGGAGATGAACTAGCCGCCGGGAAGCAGATTGGTCTTACGGCGCGGGATGGCTCCGCGCTGCACTTTGAGTTGTGGCGGGGGAAAGTGGCGTTGGACCCTGGGGGGTGGTTGCGTTGATGGTGAGCCTGGTTCCTGGCGTCGATCCGAGTGTTCGGACAATAATCAGTGGACCGACCCCGTGGGTTCGGTCCACTGATTATTCATCCGACCACCTATGATCGTTAGTAATCTCAACCGGGCTGATTCCCTCGGTCCAACAAGCCTGAAAAACAGGGTAGACTTTACCAAACCGCTAGAAATTCAACTCAATCGTCTGCCCCGGCCGCAAACCGTCTTCATCCTTGCCATCATTTTTTGTCTTACTACCGCCCTTAACCCTGGCGTCAGGTTCCTTGGCGGTAGGCACGAATGGATCGTTGAGTTCCTTGACCGCCGTAAGTTTCCCTTCATAGAGTTTATTACCGAGTGACTTCCAACCCTTCACGTCGATGAACTCCGCTAACTGGACGATGCGCGATTCCTTCGCGCGCTTGACCCGGTATTCGACTTCCACTTCCGGTTTGGGATGTACGGTTGCGTAGTAAAGTTTAGAGCTCTTGTTGTCGGAGATGAACTGGAACGACTGCCCCGGCGAGCTCGTCTCGATCTGAAACCGCTTTACCAAGGTGAGTTTCCGCTCGCCTTCGTAATAAACGGCGCTCACGACCATGTCTTCGTCGTACTTGCCGATGAACCAGATCTCCTTCGGATCGTACCTACGGTTCATGTCCAGTTCCTCCCGCTCGTAACTACCATCTTTGTTGAGCACGAGAATAAGGTCGCCCGTGTCGAAACCACCAATGAACTGGCCACGCTCGGCAGTATTAAGCCGGCCGCTCACCGTATCCATCCACATCTTAATGGCGCCGAGCGTACTCTTGCCGGCTTCCTTCAGCGTCACTTTACGGACGGGGTAGCGCGTCACGATATTACCCGCCGAAGCACGGCCTTTAATCGCCAGTTCGGCAAAGTCGAAATCGAAATCTTTCACCCGTGCTTTCGCCGATGGGCTGAGCAGTAGATTGACGATCTCCGCTTCCCCATTCGAGTTCGCGCTGAAATGAAGCATTTTGGACCCCTTCTCCCCTTTCGTGAGGTTGTATTCGCGGTCGCGGGTGATGCCCTTTACGTTGAAGCGCTTGCCCATCGTGCGACCGGTCTTACCGTCGAGGTAGAGCATATTGTAGGTTGTCCGCTCGTCGCCGCGGTTCCAGACGCTGACGTGGAGGATGTTTTTACCGACGTAGGTTTTATCGTCGATCTTGGTGACGGTCAGGACGCCGTCTTTGCGCACTACGATCACGTCGTCAATGTCGGAACATTCCATCACGAACTCTTCCTTCTTGAGGCCCATCCCCACGAAACCTTCCTTGCGGTCGACGTAAAGCTTGGCATTATTTGCTGCTACAGCCGACACCTGGACTTTTTCAAATACGTCAATGATCGTCTTACGATCGCGGCCTTTGCCGTATTTGTCCAGTATGTTCTGGTACCAGGCGATGGTGTACTCATTGAGGTGGTCAAGGTCATGCTTGACTTGCAAGAGCTCGGCTTCGAGGACGGCGATGCGTTCGTCGGCCTTGAAGGAATTGTATTTAGAAATGCGCTTGATGCGGATCTCGGTGAGGCGGACGATATCTTCCTCGGAAATATCACGGAGGAGCGGAATACGTTTGTCGCCACGTTTTTTCTTGCCGTTAGGCTCCAGAAAGTATTTCTCCAGGCCGGCACGAATGAGATCGATGACCTCAGGAAAGTCTCCGGCTTCTTCAATATCCCGGTAGATACGTTCCTTGATGAACACTTTCTCCAAGCTCGCGAAGTGAAGCTTTTCCTCCAGTTCTTTCTGCTTGATGGTCAGTTCCATCTTGAGCAGCGCCTTCGTCTGGTGGGTGATGTGCTCGAGGATGTCGAGCACCGAGACGAAGTACGGCTTGTTGCCGTTCATGATGATACACGCGTTCGGACTGACGGAGAGTTCGCAGTTCGTGAAGGCGTAGAGCGCGTCGATTGTCACGTCGGGGCTGATGCCGGGGGCGAGCTCGATGAGGACTTCGACTTCGGCGGCCGTGTTGTCCTGGACGTGCTTGATCTTGATCTTCCCCTTGTCGTTGGCCTTGATGATGGAGTCGATCAGCGTCGAGGTCGTCATGCCGTAGGGGAGTTCCTTGACGGCGATGAACTTATTGTCGATCTTTTCGATCGTGGCGCGGACCTTGATTTTGCCGCCGCGCTTGCCCCAATTATAGTCAGTCACGTCGATGGTGCCACCGGTGGGAAAGTCGGGGTAGAGACGAGGTTTTTTACCCTCCAGTATCTTGATGCTCTCCTTACACAACTCCTGAAAGTTGTGCGGCATGATCTTGGTACTCAACCCTACCGCGATGCCTTCCGCGCCCTGCGCCAGGACGAGGGGGAATTTTACGGGCAGGTTGATCGGTTCCTTTTTCCGGCCGTCGTAGCTGGTTTGCCACTCGGTTGTCTGTGGGTTGAAGACAACTTCGGTGGCGAACTTCGTCAGGCGTGCCTCGATGTAGCGGCTGGCGGCGGCGCGGTCGCCGGTGAGGGTGTTTCCCCAGTTGCCCTGCGGGTCGATGAGGAGGTCTTTTTGGCCCATGTTGACGAGCGCGTCGCCGATGGCGGCGTCGCCGTGGGGGTGGTACTGCATCGTCTGGCCGATGACGTTGGCGACCTTGTGGTAGCGGCCGTCATGCATCTCGTTGAGGGCGTGGAGGATACGGCGCTGGACGGGCTTGAGGCCGTCTTCGATGGTCGGTACGGCCCGTTCGAGAATGACGTAGCTCGCGTAGTCGAGGAAGTAATCCTCGTACATGCCGGTTAGGGTAACGATGGTGTCGCCGTCGTCGGTGGTGGCGGTTCCGGTGGAGTCGGGGGTTTCGTTGGGGTTGGCGGTTTCTTCCGTCATTTCAGGGCTGGGGGTTGGAAATGTTGGGGCTTGTTTGGGTGGTTGTCTAATTAACACTATTGTGGAAACATTTCCATTCATCAAAAACGAAAACGTAGGAAACATTCCACGCATTTAAATAACGAAAACGTGGGAAGCATCCCCATGCAATGTGAACGAAAATGTGGGGAAGCATCCCCACGCATTGTAAACGAAAACGTGGGGAAGCAATCCCATGGATTGTAAACGAAAACGTGGGGAAACATCCCCATGGATTGTAAACGAAAACGTGGGGAAGCATTCCCATGGATTGTAAACGAAAACGTGGGGAAGCATCCCCACGCTACGATAGACGACCCTCCGGGCCTAAAAGCTTGGGGGCGAAGATATGCTTTTTCCTTTCACTAACAAAATGTTTTATTTTAGTTTTAATTGTTTGAAATGTTGCTTGTTAACTTTGCTTCTACCGGTTTATCTTGGCACCCGCCCCGTACTTAGTCGGGACGCCCACATTTCAGGAAAACAGCGTCGCTAACGAATCGATAGTCCTATGCAACCATTTTTTACTAATGACGCGATTGTCTTCGGATTGTTGTTGATCGTCCTGGCACTCATTTTTACGAGTTCGAGTAGTGACAAGCCCTTATGGAAGAAGTTTTATACCTACGTGCCGGCCCTGTTGCTGTGCTATTTCGTGCCGGCGTTGCTGCACTGGCCGCTGGGCTTGATTGCTTACGATTGGTACGTGCCGGAGTTGGCGGGGGAGATTGGGTTGGAAAGTCTGAAAGGCATGAGTTATGGGGAGATCAATCGGCACATCGAAGGGCAGGGGCTCGACGTTGGAAATTTTGGTGACTATAAAGGACACAGCCAACTGTACTTCATGGCCAGCCGCTATTTATTGCCGGCCTCGCTGATCCTGCTCTGCATCAACATCGACATCAAGGGCATTTTTAACCTCGGTTACCGCGCCATCGTGATGTTTTTGGCGGCGACCTTTAGCATCGTTATTGGTGGGCCAATTGCCCTGTTGATCATTTCTAATTTGTTTCCGGACCTGATCGGCCTGGACCCCGACGAGCTCTGGCGCGGTCTGGCAACCATCGCCGGTTCCTGGATCGGCGGTGGCGCGAACCAGGCGGCGATGAAAGAGATCTACGATGTACCGACGGGTATTTTCGGGCAGATGATCGTCGTCGACGTGCTCGTGGCGAATATCTGGATGGGCTTCCTGTTATTCGGGGCGGGGCGGGCCGAAAGGATCGACAAATGGCTGAAGGCGGATAGCTCGGCAATCGAGGAATTGAAGGCAAAAGTAGAGTTGTACGCCGCCACGGTGAAGCGGGAGCCGACGACGACTTCGACCTTTCAAATGCTCGGCGTAGCCTTCGGCGGCGTGGCGCTGGCGCACTGGGGTGCCGATCTGCTCGCCCCCTTTTTCGGACAGTACGAAGCGCAGTTGGAAGCCATGCGTTTGACGACCTTGACGAGTGGTTTTTTCTGGTTAATCGTGATCGCTACGACCGTCGGTTTCGCGCTGAGTTTTACGCCCGCCCGGCGGTTGGAAGGGGTCGGTGCGAGTCGTTGGGCGTCGGTGGCGATCTACATTCTCGTCGCTACGATCGGGATGCAGATGAACATCGGTGACATCTTTTCTAACCTCGGTCTTTTCGCGATCGGGGCGATCTGGATGATCGTGCACGTTACGATTTTGCTGCTGGTTGCGAAGCTCATCAAGGCACCGTTTTTCTACGTGGCCGTTGGTAGTCAGGCGAACGTGGGCGGGGCGGCCTCCGCGCCGGTGGTGGCGAGTGTTTTTTCGCCGGCGCTGGCTCCGGTGGGGGCTATTATGGCGGTTTTGGGGTATGCGCTGGGGACTTATGGGGCTATTCTTTGTGCGGAGATGATGCGGTTGGCAGCCGGTGGCTGATATGCGATATGCGATTAGCTGCGCTGTACTTCATGCTCTCGATATGCGATATTTGATTTGGCTACCGCACGGCTCAAACGTAGTAGTGGGCGCGGTCGCGGGTGCAAAGGAGTTGGAAGAGGAGCAGTATATTTTGGGCCAGATAAAAAGATAATTATGACAATTCTACTCACCGGAATATCCACGGGCATCGGCCGGGCGACCGCCGAGAAGTTGCTTGCCGCCGGACATACTATTTTTGGGTCGACGCGGAAGGTGGAGGACTTTGCGGAGCTAGCAGCGCACGCGAATTTTACCGGACTGGTTTTTGATGTTACCGACCGGGCGGCTATCCAAGCCGGGATTGCAAAGATTAAAACTGCCGGGCCGTTACACGCCGTCGTTAACAACGCCGGCATCGCCGTTACCGGTCCGCTGGAAACATTGGCGGAAGACCAGTATCGTAAGCAATTCGAAGTTAATGTTTTCGGCGCGCTGGCCGTGGCGCAGGAAGCCCTACCGCTCCTACACGCCGCGCGGGAAAGTGGACAGACGAACGTCAAGATCATTAACGTGTCCAGCGTTTCGGGCTACTTGTCTTCTCCGTTCACGAGTATTTATTCCGCGAGCAAATTCGCCATCGAGGCGATCACGGACGGGATGCGGCGGGAATTGATGCCGTTCGGGATCGACGTGATTAGTATTGCACCGGGGCCGGTCAAGACGCCGATCTGGGGGAAGGGGAAGTTGCAGACGGCGGCTTACGAGGACAACCGGTATTCGGGGATGTTGGCCCGGTTGGATACCTACACGGAAAATGCGAATGCCGGGGGACTGGAACCGGCGGTCGTCGCGGCGGCCATCCTGAAAGCCCTGGAAGATCACCGACCACGACCGGATCAACTAATCATGAAGCGGGGGTGGATGGCCAAACTCGTGCTACGGTTGCCGAAGCGCTTGCAGGATAAGTTGATTCGACGGAATTTGGATCGGGACCGGCGGTATTGACGGGGACTGGAGGGTAGGATGCGATGAGCCGCAATCGGCTGAAGCTAGACGTTGCGACCCAGTTGAACCTGGCCCTTGGCCCCTTTTCCGGCACCTGCGACCGCGCCCCAAAACCGCAAAACGCTACCCACCAACCAAAATATCCGCCCCCGCCACACAACCACCGCTTCCTGCCATCGTTATTCAACCAGCGGCCCATCAGGGCACTTCCCGAGCCGCCTGGACGACCCCGCAACACCAACACCATTGAACTACCTATCCTTCCTCGGCCTGACGCTGTGCTTGCTCATCGCCGTACCCCTTACCGCGCAAGACGCCGAACCGAACCTGGCCGCGCGCCGGGTCGTACAGAACTTCCAGGACGCGACGTACCCCAGCCTAACCGAACGCCTCAACGCCGCCGCCGGCACCGAACTAACGTACGAGATCAACTGGGACGAACTCGTCAGTGAAGGCTACACCGACCTCTACGAGCAGGACTGGCCGAAGCTTTACTTCGAGCCACTAATCGCCGCCTTCACCAGCCTGAGCGCGGACGATATTGGGAAAACCGCCCTACGAGACGGACTCAAAAAAGTGGTCATCCGCAACACGACAACGTGTTATTCGAGCACCTGCTGGGCGAGCTTCGCGGATGGCGTACTGACGCTCGACCACCAATTCGCCAACGTGCCCCTCGTCGAAGACCGGACGGCCTCGTTACTGGAGTTGCTGGAAAAGAGCCTGTAGATAACGTAGGTAGCTTCCGGGCCGAACATCGAATACGGTACCGCAAGTTGATGCTTAAAGCACGTTGGGACTTTGCCGCCCGGGGTTCCAACCGTGAACGCCGGCCGCTGCCGCACGCCCCGCGGCAACATATGGCGAAACGGGAAGTTTTAAGTAGTCAAAGGTCCTTGTTGCAGCCCATTGCCGCGTCCCTGCGTTTACGCGTTACTGCTCGTTCATTCGTCTTCACAAAAAGCAATCCAAATGCGTAAAATCCTAATCCCAACCGACTTCTCCCCCATCGCGGATAATGCCATGAAGTGCGCCATCGAAATTGCAACAAGGCTCAAAGGTGAGTTGCACTTGCACCATGCCTACACCATGATCAGGAAAGTGGATTACAACTGGAACCACCCCAGTGACCAGCAACCGTTCGTGCAGGAAATTGAACGACAAATGAGCGTTTCCAAACGGAAATTCACCGACATCACGACCCGGCGCGGGCTCGATCTGCACACGGAAGTAGTGGAAGAACACGTCGACGCACTCTTCCGCAAAGCCATCCTGAACGGCGGCGTCGACCTGATCGTGATGGGTAGCAAGGGCACCACGGGGCTCGAACGGGTCGTCCTGGGCAGCGTGGCCGAGTCGGCGATGACCCTCGCGGAAATTCCCGTCCTGATCGTCCCACCCGGCCACGCATTCCCCCCGCTCGAACGCATCGTCGTGGCCATCGACGGGCAAGAGATCGCCCCGGCTACCCTACGCCCCCTCCGCGAGCTGGCCCTGGGTTTCGGTGCCGAAATAACCATTCTCTACGTCGACACCGGAGGGACTACGGAAAAGGAACAACAACTCGATTCCATTTTTGAGGGCATCCCGACGGTATACCGTAAAATACCCGTCAACAATACCATCAACGACACCGTCAGCGCCTTCGTCGAGGCGGAAGACGCTCACTTGCTCTGCATGATCAAACGGGAGAAAGGTTTCTTCGATAGCCTGTTTAAGAAGAGCGTTACGAAGGACCAGCTGGGTCGGAATGATGTGCCTTTGTTGGTTTTGCCGAAGGGGTGATGGGGTGTTTTGCTGATCTTTTGGTGCGGTCGATTTGACTGAGGGCGGGATTGCTGTTGCGCGGTCGCGGGTGCAAGGGAATTGGGCAGACGAACATCAAGATCATCAACATCTCCAGCGTTTCGGGTTACTTGTCTTCACCATTCCCAAGTATTTATTCCGCGATTAAATTCGCCGTCGAGGCGATTACGGACGGGATGCGGCGGGAATTAATGCCGTTCGGGATCGACGTGATCAGTATTGCGCCGGGGCCGGTCAAGACGCCGATCTGGGGGAAGGGGAAGTTACAGACGGCGGCTTACGAGGACAATCGGTATTCTAGCATACTGGCTAGGCTGGATACTTATACGGAGAAGGCGAACGCCGGCGGGCTGGAGCCGGAGGTGGTGGCGGCGGCCATTCTGAATGCCCTGGAAGATCACCGACAACGACCGGATCAGCTGGTGACGAAGCGGGGGTGGATGGCTAAGTTGGTGTTGCGGTTGCCGAAGCGGTTGCAGGATCGGTTGATTCGTGGGAATTTGGATAATGACCGGCGGTATTAAATAGGTCTTCTTCAACTTTAGGAACGCCAATTCAATAACTGTCCGATTTGCAGCTTGCTATCGCGGCGGTATTCTTCACCATTTGAAAACCACCGTCCCGACTAAGTACGGGATGCTGGTCTTCAAATCGCTCGAATACCACCACGCTAGCGGCGCTTCAATCAGGACAGTTATTAAATCGGCGTTCCTTAGTCACAACGATTAAGGTTCGTGGTTCACCTATCTAGAGAAAATTCAAAGAATCAACAGCATACCGAGACTAACGTAGGGTCGTTTGCTAAATTATGTACTACGCTTTCATAACGTCACTAGTATTTATTGTTACTGTCAATTCCTTGACTGGCCAATCACCAGCACCACAATTTATGAGCATGGTCCAGGTCACGTCCGTGGAAGATTGCTACGAAGACGCAACTTGCACGCAACAGAGGCGGAAAACATACCGTCCGGGAGATTTTCACCAATGGGGCTTCAACGACAGTACGTGCATAGTCACCGCCATAGACCACAAGTCTTCTTATACTTTTACCAAGACTGGCAAAGATGAATGGATAGAAAAGAAGACGAGTCAGGACAGCGTCGTGGCGTACACCTTTTTGTTGCGACGAGATAAAATTTATCGAGATATCTTGGAATTTTTGGGCGATCCAGATGGAGGCGTTTGTGGTACGTATTACGCGATCCTTGATTTTTATGCAGTAGATACCGTGCGGGTTAAGTAGTAACCTTGCGCAAAATATTCAATCACTTAGAACACGAAATCACAAAGGGTAGCTCTTCTTTGTGATTTCCGCGTCCTCCGTGATAGCAAGAAAATAGTGCGTAACGTCAGCGATGAATATAGAGGCCACTCCGCCCGACCCCGATAGTTACCGGGGAACGGCGGCAGCGGCCCGGCACACCCTACCGCCCGAAGCCAGTTGAGGGATTAAAAGGATGACTTCACGGAGTGACCCATCCGTCGGCATCCGCACATCCCCCGCTCCTTGCTACCTTCACCCGGCACCCGTCCCGATTAAATCGGGACCCAAATCACCTCACGGAAAATGACCACCCAAGCCCAAATCAACCAGATCATCTGGAAAGCCTGCGATACCTTTCGCGGCGTCATCGACCCGAGCCAGTACAAGGATTATATCCTGACGATGCTGTTCCTGAAATACGTGGCCGACGTGCACCGCGACCGGCTGGCGACCTACCTGGAGAAGTACGACGGCGACGAGGAACGGGCGCGCTTCGCCATGCGCCGCGAGCGGTTTCAACTGCCGGGCCGGAGCAGCTTTTACTACCTCTACGAGCAGCGCGGGGAAGCCAACATCGGCGAGCTGATCAACGTGGCGCTGAACGAATTCGAGGAGGCCAACCGGGAGAAGCTGGGGAGTGAGGACGGCAGCTCGATCTTCCGCAACATCGACTTCAACTCCAACAACCTCGGCCAGGTGAAGGACCGCAACGTGCGCCTCAAAAACCTGCTGATCGACTTTAGCGACGACCGGCTCGACCTGCGCCCGTCCGTGCTCGGCGACAACGACGTGATCGGCGACGCCTACGAATACCTGATCGCCAACTTCGCCTCCGACGCGGGGAAGAAGGCGGGCGAATTTTACACGCCCAGCCAGGTGTCTACCCTACTGGCCCGCCTCACGAAATCGGCCCCCGGCGCGCGCATCTGCGACCCGACCTGCGGCTCCGGCAGCTTGCTCATCAAAGCCGCCCAGCAGGTGGGCTCCGACAACGTGGCGCTCTACGGCCAGGAGGCGAACGGGACGACCTGGGCGCTGGCCGTCATGAACATGTTCCTGCACGGCTACGACAACGCGACGATCCGCTGGGGCGACACGATCCGCAACCCAAAACTGAAAGAAGGCGACCGGCTGATGAAGTTCGACACGGTGGTCGCCAACCCGCCCTTCAGCCTCGACAAGTGGGGCGCGGACACGGCGGCGGCCGACCCGCACCACCGCTTCTACCGGGGCGTGCCGAGCAAAAGCAAGGGCGACTGGGCCTTCATCTCCCACATGCTGGAGACGGCCAAAACGGACAGCGGCCGGGTGGGCGTGATCGTGCCGCACGGCGTGCTCTTCCGGGGGAGTAGCGAGGGGAAGATCCGGCAAAAGACGATCGAGGAAAACCTGCTGAGCGCCGTGGTGGGCCTGCCGGCCAACCTGTTTTTCGGCACCGGCATCCCGGCGGCGATCCTGCTGTTCGACCGGGGCCGCGCGCCCGAGCAAACCGACGTGCTGTTCATCGACGCCAGCGAAGGCTACGAGGCGGGCAAGAACCAGAACCTGCTGCCGGACGTGGAGATCGACAACATCACCGTGACCTACGATTCCTTCCGCGCCGGCCACCTGGACGCCGGTTTGGTGGAGGACAAATTCGCCTACGTGGCAACGTTTGCGGAGATCGCCGAGAATGAGTTTAATCTGAATATCCCGCGGTACGTGGATACGTTCGAGGAGGCGGCTCCGGTGGATCTGGTGGCGGTGCGGGCAGAGATTGCCGAGTTGGAATTGGCGCGGACGCGGGTGCGGGGGGAGTTGGATGGGTATTTGGCGGAGTTGGGGTTGGGGGCTTAGAAGAATAAATTCTCGATATACTTTATGGTTCGCTTAAATTTGAGATGATGGTTGTACGGTTAAAGCAAATTATAAAAGGCTTTGAGTCTGGTGTCAGCGTAAACGGTGAAAACAGAGATCTGGAAATTGGCGAAGTGGGCGTGCTAAAAGTAAGTGCGGTGAGCTATGGTGTGTTTGACCCAACAGCCGCAAAAGCAGTCGTTGAAAAGGATCTGGACAGGGTGAAGTGCAACCCAAAAAAGGATCATATCATCGTTAGTAGAGCCAACACTCCAGAATTAGTAGGTGCTTGTGCGTATGTGTTTGAAGATCATCCAAATTTGTATTTGCCGGATAAACTGTGGCAAGCCATAGTTGATGAGGCCAAAGTTGACTCGAAATACTTATTCTACCAGTTGAGATCGCCACGTATACGGTACCAAATCGCTAATCTAGCTACAGGCTCTAGCGGTAGCATGAAGAATATTTCGAAGTCATCTTTTCTTTCAATTCCCATCCCCCTCCCCCCTCTTGCTGAGCAGCGTAGGATTGCGGGAATTTTGTCGGCTTGGGATGCGGCTATTCGGGTTCAGGAGGGGTTGTTGGTGGCTAAGCGGGGGTTTCGGGCTGGGTTGGTCCAGCGGTTGTTTTCAAGAGAGCTTCGATTACCAGAATTTTCTGAGTCGTGGATCAATACTACGATTGATGAGTTTGGCACGACCTTTAATGGATTAACGGGTAAAAACAAAGATGATTTCGGGAAAGGAAAGCCCTACGTAAGTTACATGAATGTGTATAGAAATACGTTCATCAAAACCTCTCAGAGTGACTTAGTGAAGGTTGGCGAGACTGAGAAGCAAAACACCGTCAGGTATGGTGACATCATTTTCACAACTTCTAGTGAAACCCCTATTGAGGTAGGCATGTCCTCGGTTATGCTTGAAAGAGGTGATGAACCCTACCTAAATAGCTTTTGCTTTGGTCTCCGCCCAAATAAGTTAGAGGATATTGATCCTGCCTTTTTAGGATACCTTTTTAGAAGTCCTGAACTTCGCAGAGAAATTAGTCGGCTCGCTCAAGGGTCAACACGATTTAATCTTGGCAAGGGAAACTTTAAAAAAATTGAATTTAGTTTACCTTGTCTAGCTGAGCAGCATGCTATTGCCGGGGTTTTGGGATTGGTTGATGCAGAGATTTTGGGGTTGGCGGGGGAGTTGGGGTTGTTGCGGAGGGAGAAGTTGGGAGTTATGGGAAAGTTATTGAGTGGAGAAAATCATTCCTAATTTCCCACGATTTGTTAAAATAGACAAATTAATTCTTCAATCTCATTGTAAGTAAACAAGTAAGTTAAGGCGATAAAATACTACTAAGATACCATTCAAGTAGCAGCATTACGGTTATCAACATTTTGGTTAATCTTATCCACAGTGTTGACAACTAGCTACTTTGTGTTAACTTTCTGATTTTCAGCTACTTATATAATATTACCCACAAATTGTGGAAAACTACACTAAAATAGCACATAAATCTTCCGCTATCTTTGCTTTACAAACAAAAAGCCAGATGAGCCCCCTACTTCAATTACCTACTTCAGAACTGCTAGAGAAATTTGGGGCAGGTAATCACAAACCCGGATCAGGTAGTGCCGCAGCACTAAATGGACTTCTTGCATGCGAATTTATTGCAACAGTAATTCAACTTACAATTGATCCTGGTAGAGGATCGAAGTATAAGTCAATTATTGGTCGATGCAGGGAGACACTAGTATCAATTGAGAATAAAATAAGGCCGAGACTGATGGAACTGTTTCAGGAGGATTCTACCCAATTTGACAAGACTATTAAATTAAGAATTCAGCGAAATAAGGCTGAAAATCAAAAAATAAAGAATAGCCGTAATAAAGAGTGCCTGAAAGCGCTTTATAAGTCTACACAAATTCCTATTGAAATAGCAGAATTAGGTGTTAAACTAGCTGACTTTGCACTCTTCATAGCAAAAGAAGGATTTCAATCTGCTCGGGGAGATTCATCTGTTGCTTTAGAGAATGCGATAGCGTGCGTGTCAGGGTGTATATCCATCGTAGCACTCAATTTAAGTTCCTTCATTGGTTGTAGTTGGACGACTTCAGTTAAACAGAAGCTGAAAGAATTCAAGAACAACCTACAGCGCCTACAGAAAAGTAGTCATGAACTACAGGATAATCTTGAAGAGGAGGCAGATAGGAAAAACGAGGTTTCTGCAATCTTTCGTGAGTTTCGGAGTCGATACAAAGCTAAACTTTTTATTTCAGATAATGACATTCAGGGTCTTGTAAAAGACCTACAGAACACCCTTTGGAAGTACAGGGATATAATCTTTTCTAAAAAAATTCCAAGAAATCATATTGATGTGTTAAGACCAAGTGTAGTATTGAATCGCCTTGATTATGCATTTCAGGAAGTTGAGACACTGGGGTCTGCGGATGATTACCATGAAATCGGAGGCATTATAGACAATAGGGTCGACAAGGTGACAATATCTAAGATGTATCCCAAAGAGGTACAGTTATTTACTGCAGCACACGAGCTTGGTCATGCTTTGTTACATAAGGGCGTTGTTTTTCACAGGGATTTGCCATTAAGCTCTCCAACTGAAAGTACGAATAGGCCAATCGAAGAAATACAGAGCGATAAATTTGCTGCTTACTTTCTTATGCCAGAGAAGATTGTGCGAGAGATATTTTTTGCTTTGCTTGGAGTAGAGTCAGTCCAGATGAATGAATCTACTGCGAAGTGCCTTGGTAACATGTCTCTTCGAGATTTTAGAATGAAAGTTAAGTGCTGCCGAGATCTATCTCGAGAAGTAGCGAAAACTGAGTATTTCAACTTTCAACCGTTTAACTCATTGCATAAAATATTTAATGTTTCTGTCGAGGCTATGGCCATAAGATTAGAGGAACTTGGTCTCGTATCGTAAAGGAATTTAATAACTAATAGGCTTTTGCAATTATTGAACTTTACTTAGAGCATTACGTATTTGATTTTTTTTTGCAATTTTCAGTTCAGAGCTAATTTATAGCGAGCACCAGTAGCTGAAACGAATAAAGAAATGTAAAATCAGGTTACTGATTTTCCGAAATTTAAACCGCAGACCTATATACTATTCCGCGCGCTAGTTACATATAGGATTCACTAGAGTTGTTCGGCCTGATTGTCAGCGAGTTACAGAATTGGCTGAAAATAGTGAACTAGATTTCAATCTAAACAACCAGTTTTGAATTATTTAGGTTATAATCTCAATCCTTACGAACACAAACCTAAAATTCGGTACTGGCAATCAGCGAGTTAGGCTCAAACAACTCTAACCATAATAAAACATCAATATGATATGCTAAACTTGCTAATAGATTCTACCCATTATAAAAATGACATCGGATTTAATAAATCCGATCTTGTCAAAATTAGATCGCTAGGTCATCGTGGTTATCTCATACTACATATACCACATATAGTATACAACGAATGTATCAGTCATCTGAAGTCAACTCTAAATAGCTCTCTCAATAGTTCTTTTGGAAAAGTAGCTGGACTAAGTCGACAAGGTTTGCATCATGATGAACACGTCTTAGCAAAAGATGCTGCTGATGCCATACACGCACTTAAACAAGTAGTAGAGGCCTCAGCAGTTAAAAGTTGGGCAAAATTTATTGAAGAGTCTAAAAGTATTTTGTACGAATTGAATACAGAAGATACCCAAGAGATATTCGATGCGTATTTCTCAGCAGGGAAGCCTTTTAAATCTTTGAAGCATCGTGATGATATACCTGACGCATACATCTACTATCAAGCAAGGAAAATTGCAGAAAATTGCAATTTGACTATTTTGTCTGGTGACAAAAACCTAAGGGATAAATTAAATGAGCTCGAAAATATAAGAGCGTACGAAACGTGGGATGAAATTTATGAAACCTCTATTTATAAAGAAGCTGCTGCAAATCTAGAAGAGAACAAAATTATAGATGATAAGAGAGAGATCCTGATAGATGAGTTGCCTGATATTATAGAAGAAGTTAGATTGCAGATTTCAAAAATGGAAGATATAAGGTTTTTTAATGACATAGACGATGTAGATGAGCGTGAAACTACCATTCAACTTTTTGAAAATGTGAAAGTAAGTATTGATGAAGAAATAGAATTTTATGGTGAAGGTTTTGTTATCCCATTTTGCGTAGTCGCTGAAGCTCAGGTTGAGTACTACATGTATTGGGGTGATTATGCAGTTGCGGACTTCAGAAACCTATATGACTCAGAAGCTATTAATAAACATGTAATTCGGATTGTAGAAGGTTGGACTATAAAAACAGAAATAGACTATTTAATACTCCTTGAAGAAGTAATAGAAGGGGGAATTACCTTAACGGTAGAAAATATTGATGAATGGAAAATTATAGATTAATTCACTCAATTTTCTGGAGATTATAGCCTATTATGTTAAGCCAAATTTCCGTGCCTCCATATTCTATTTGACTAAATAAATCATTCACCCGACTCAATTTCTATGCCACTGACAAAACCTGCCCCATACCCTTACAGCCTGCAGAAACATTCCGCCGTTATCAATCTTCTTCAAATATTCTGAGCCTAGCCAAACCGAGGTGCTGAGTATGTTTGAATTCACAGAGGTTAAGTGCATTATCCGTCCGGTCGAGAAGCAGGTGGATCTGAAAGCTGGGATTGTGCTCGTCGCCCGCGTGATACCAGGTGTACTGCTGGGTTTGGATACCGGAAATGCTCAACGCGCGCTCCAAATCGAATAGTTCTTTCGGAAGTATGCCGTGGAAGGCAAGAATCATAAAACCAGGCTCAACAAAAAACTGCGTGCACTATAAATCTCTTTTACGTCACCAATTTCTATCATGACGGAAGTCGAACGTAACAATGGCTCCCCAGCTTACCATAAATTAGCCAACAGTGAAAGGAGGTCTGTGAAAAGTCAAATCGACTTTCTCCTTAAAGACGGTAGTGTAAATAAAAAGGGAACGACTAGACATACCACTTATTTTCTATTAACGCAAAACCGCGATAACATTGAATGAAAGAAGCTACTTCTATCTACATGCCCTCTCGAAAATACACAAAACACTGACAGTCAGAACTTTCTATCGACAAAACAGGACGCAAATAATTTAGCTCCGTTGATAGAAATACCGGACTGGTGACGTTGATTTCACTTCACCCAAACAAATCCCCCAACCCAACCACCCCCTGTACTACCCCGGCAACATTATCCACCCGACCCAACTCCGGCGCAACCACCAACGTACTGAGCACCATCTTTCCCGTCCTGGAATACGCTACGAAAGCGTCTCGCCGCTGGGCAATCTGGTCCAGTTGGGCATCGCTTAACCGCACCGGATGCTGGCTATGTTTGAATTCACAGAGGTTGATGGCATTATCCGCCCGGTTGATGATCAGGTCTATTTGGAAGCTTGGGCACTGGTCATTGCCCACATCGAAACAGACTGTTTGAACTCACCCAACACTAGGTTCTGATTGAATATTGACCTAGAGTTAGTGAAATTTCTGCAAAGGGTTTGTCTTCTTAATCGGTCAGAATTAGTCGAACCCCTTTCAACCAAGCCTCGCCGGATCAAATCCTATTGTCAACCTCTATCTGGACAGCGAACTTCAGTCTAATCGACTACTCCAAATCCAAAACCACCCCCCAAAACAACTCCACCCCCAACCCAACATCAAAAATCCGAAACACAAACGGCCGGTTAACAAAAATGGCAAGATGATCATGAAGCCGTGGCATACCTGTAGCCCCCATGCCCGTCACCGCCGCCGCCTCCGTACCCTTCTCGTCCACAATAATCTTAGCCCCCTGCTTAATCACTAAGTTGCCGAGTGACATGCCCTTGGCATACTTGATGTACTCGGGGAATTGCCGGAGCAGCTTAATTGGATTCAGGTCGAGTTGCGCGTCCAACGTAAACTTGGGAAACGCAAGGGTACAGGCCGTATCAACAAAGGTGAACTGGTCACGTGGCTCAGCGAATGCCACCAGATCTTCGGGCCGTAGGTTATCCCCATCCGGTAGCAACACCTCAAAGACCAGCTGTTCGTCTTTATAGGGTAGGCGGATAATTTTGTATCCCGGGCCGAAGGAGATTGGTAACTCCGCCGGATAGTAAGCATCGCCAAGGTGCATGAAGGTTATTCGGGACCATGACTTGGTGCGGCCATTGAAAGTGTCCACCGTGTTTTGTTGCGGATCGAAAGGGAGTTGCCAGTAGGCTTTCAAGTAAAGGGTGTTGACAATCAATTTGACCAGGCCGTCGGTGCTGTCCAAGCCTACATTGTCGATAAGATTCCGCGTGTGTTGTTTGACCCACTCGTTAACGCTGGCGAGGTCGATTACCGGAACCTCGTGGAAGTCGATCACGTCAGCATCCAACCCGTTTGTGCTACCGGTGCCGGATCCAACTTGCCAGATGCCCGTTGCGGAATCGATGCGGGAGTGTAACTCGTTGTCGGAAAGGTGTAGCTGCTTTTCGCGCAGTATTCCCCGGTGAAGTTTGCGATCGGCGTCGGTTAAGGGCGCGCCGAAGAGTACTTTCAGGAGGATGTGGAGACTGGCGGGGGAGTAGATGCCGGTTTTGGTAGCAGAGAGTAAGTCTTGAAGGGTCATGATAGATCGAAGGTAATGGTCATAAATCTAACTCCTCCTTGACCTCTACTTTCTCTCTTGCGCTAAGGTCGTCCTCATTGAAGACGTAGCTTTTCACAACTTCACAATCCGTAAGCGTTTGTTTTAACTTTTGATAAATTTTCTACTTTTTTCATCGCCCATATTTTTCTGGTGAGCTACTAGGATGCTTCACTTTCTATAACACCTTAGCATTCACATTCTTTAAAGGCAATCCCAACTCATTATTGAAAAATTTCGTTACTTTAATAAGTAAAACAGCAGGCAATGACCAACGTACAGTACGTGACAGACGATCAGGGAACGAGAACCTCCGTTTTGGTACCAATTGAGGATTGGAACCGATTAGTCAGATACATTGAAGATTTAGACGCGGTTGAACGGATTGAGCAGTCCGTCAGGTTGAGTATGAAAGAGGTGAGATTGATGGAGGCAGGCAAAATTCAGCCAGGCTCGACAAAAGAATTTTTGGATGCCCTCTAGAATAATCCTTACCGAAACATTCAAGAAGGAAGCCAAAAAGCTATCAAAGAAGCATCGTTCCCTTGGTGCGGACCTTCGAGTATTAGTCGCGCAGTTAGAAGCAGAGCCCTATTTGGGAGATCGGTTATCACCGCAATCATATAAAATCAGGTTAGCCATAAAGAGTAAAGGAAAGGGCAAAAGCGGTGGCGCGCGTGTCCTGACTTGGGTAAATGTTATTGCTGAAGACAGAGAAGAAGAGCAGAATCTTACAGTCTATTTGCTTTCTATTTTTGATAAATCTTCCATAGAAAACATTCCGAATAGTGTCTTGGACCAACGAATAGCCGAGGCAGTTTTAATGGAAGAAGAGTAGGTATTAGCTGACTTTTGCGCATACGCCCTACCTTACCCACAAGCCTTGTAGCCAATGCTCAAACCAAGCTTCCAATAAAACCACATCTCCCAAATCCTGGCCCACAAACAGTGTTTCACCCAAACAAATCCCCCAACCCAACCACCCCCTGAACTACCCCGGCAACATTATCCACCCAACTCAACTCCGGCGCCACCACCAACGTACTGAACACCATCTTTCCCGTCCTGGAATACGCTACGAAAGCGTCTCGCCGCTGGGCAATCTGGTCCAGTTGGGCATCGCTTAACCGCACCGGATGCTGGCTGTGTTTGAATTCACAGAGGTTGATGGCATTATCCGCCCGGTCGATGATCAGGTCGATCTGAAAGCCTGGGTACTGGTCATCGCCAGCGTGATAGAAAGTTGACTGGTTGGTTTGTACGCCGGCGATGCCCAGCGCTTGTTTGATTTGCCGGTAGTGGCGGAGGCCTACGTTTTCGAATGCGTAGCCCGCCCAGGAATGATAGGTGGGTTGCGCGCGCAAGGCCATCCACACGCCCGCTCCGTCATCCCTGAGCGGCTTGATGAAACGTAGGTAGAAAAGACTGAACTCGTCGAGCAGGCGGTAGACCTTGCCAATTTTACGCTTATTAAAGCTTGCGTAGCTGGTGATGAAACCGGAGAATGCCAGTTCCTCCAGCGTCCTGGTAAAGCCTCCTCCATCTTTCATTTTAGTAACTTTTAACAGCTGCGCCCTGGTGAGCCCGTGAGGGTGTGACGCCAGGGCGGTTACGATGCTAACGTGACGTTCCGACCGGTCGAATAAGGCGGGGTAGAGGTTTTCGAATTCATCGCGCAGTGCGCCATTGGGGTCGAGGCAGATTTGGTCGATGTTCTGGGCGGGCGTCAAGCCCGGTCTGAGCGCCCGCAAATAAAAGGGTACACCACCCAGCGCCATGTATAACTCAAGGGTAGTTTTCCGGTCGTGGAGCAATCCACTCGCCGCCAGGTATTCCTGAGTTTCCGCAAGCGTAAAGGGCTCGACGGATAGCCGGCGGGTAATTCGATTGTGGAGGCCACCCTTGTCACGCACTACCTTTCTGATCATCCACGAAGCGGCGGAACCGCAAATCACCACCAAAATATTCTGATCGACGGCCCAGTTGTTCCAGAAAAAACTGAAGGCCCGCAGAAACCCACTACGCGGCGTAGCCAACCACGGGAGTTCGTCAAGAAACACAATAAGCTTTTTATCTTTTGGGCGCGTACGCAGGTGCTCAATTAATCGGATGAAGGCAATCTGAAAATCCTCAAAATGATTGAGCCGAACATCGCGCCTCTCCTCTCCGGCTAAGCTGAACTCAAAGGCAAGCAGTTGATCGCGCAAGCTTCCGTCCTGCACGCCGGCTAAACTAAAATCAATACCGTAGCTACCCAGGGTCTGCTTTACCAGATAGGTTTTACCTACCCTGCGTCTCCCCGTGATGGACACCAAATCACTGCCGGCGCGCTGAGCCAATTCCGACAGGGCTTTACGCTGTGTCGTTCTACCAACAAAAATGTCATCTTTACTCATTCTCTGCATTTCTGCCAAGGTAAGCTATATTTAATTTTCCGCCAACTACAAGGTGCCTATTTGGCGGAAATTACCTCCCTGTTTAGCGAAACCGCCAGATATCATCTCTCTATTTGGCGGGTTCTCCCCCTCATACCACCGCCAAACCTTACCTTCCCGCAAAGCCTTTTAGCCTCCCATACCCAAGCCAGACACAGGGGGCGAAACTGGTGGGAGCGATCCCACGTAGTGCATTTTCCGCCAAATGCATGGTGCGTAATTGGTGGAATTTTTTTGGCAGCTCGCATAGTTCGCCATAATTTGGCCTTAATTAAGAGCATGTTGGGACTTTGGGTTCCTGACCGGTTTTGAGACAGTTTTGTGATGGTTAAGGCAGCAAAACCGGAGTTTAGCCATAGCTAAATGAGGATTTTGCTAACGAAGACCACCGCAAAAGTGGCCAAAACAAGGCCGGAAGCTAAAGTCCCAATATGCTCTAACAGCACAACTCGCGTAACTTAGCAGCATAATCACCATTAGCAGTAGCGTATCAGTCAAAGTAAAAATGCAAACCACCCTTGATCACCCACGTATAGCCGGAAAAGTACTCAGAAAATTGAGGAAAGATGCTGCGTTGAGCCAACTGACCCTAGGTGAGCGTTATGGAAGGTCCGGTCAGTTCATTTCAAGAGTCGAACGCGGACAAAGACCGCTTAACGCATCAGAATTAAATAGCTTTCTCCAGTCTTTAGGAGTACCACTGAAGACCTTTTCAGCACTTTATGATCCATTATGCTTACTGCAATCACTCACCGATCATAGCGTTGAAAATGATAAGAACCAACTTAATCTTAAACGTGTAAGTAGTAAGAATAAGAGGCGTGAACCACGAAATGCTATCCTGAAACAATTGCGTCAGTACTTCACGACGCAACCCGTTACGGAAGCGTTCCTTTTCGGTTCGGTAGCTCGATCCGAGCATACGAGTGAGAGTGATATTGATATTTATTTGACTTTTAATCAGATAGCGAAAGTTTCACTTTTTGATTTAAGCCGGATGAAATTGGAACTTGAAGACTTAACCGGCCGGGAGGTGGACCTAGTAGTGAAAGGTTCAGAACATGGATTTTTAAAACAGTCGCTGGAAGCAGATAAAATTAGTGTTTATGGCTAAGCGGAAAATTCCAGAAACGGTAGAGCGGCTTCAGCACATAGCTCAGGCGATAGATGATATCTACGCGTTCACGGCAGCGATGACGCTGGGAGAATTTACGAAGGAACGCCAATTCAATAACTGTCCGATTTGCAGCTTGCTATCGCGGCGGTATTCTTCACCATTTGAAAACCACCGTCCCGACTAAGTACGGGATGCTGGTCTTCAAATCGCTCGAATACCACCACGTTAGCGGCGCTTCAATCAGGACAGTTATTAAATCGGCGTTCCTAAAGACAAAAAGACCCGACTGGCAGTAGAGAAATCTTTTGAAATTATTGGTGAGGCTACCCATAAACTATCTACCGAATTTAAAGATAATCACCCCCAGGTGGAGTGGAAACAAATCGAAACCACCCGGCACATTCTCGTGCACAATTATTATGAAGTCTTGCCGGATATTTTGTGGAATGTAAAAGAAGTCTACCTAGCGGACCTTCGCTCTAAGATTGCTGCTATCCTAATAGAACTAAAGAGCTGAACAGTACTTCTTCAGCGTCTGGTTTTATTGTTCTCGCTATTCTCCGAAACTCCACGCCTTACCTTACCCAGCAAAGCCTTTTAGCTAATGCCCAACCCCAGTTTCCAAGAAGACCACATCTCCCAAATCCCCGCCCTCCAGCTCCTCATCAACCTCGGCTACGTCTACCTCAACCCCGCCGAAGCCCTCGCCCTGCGCGGCAACAAAGAAGCCAACGCCCTCCTGCAAACCGTTCTTTTAGACCAGTTGGAAGCCCTCAACTCGATCCATTACAAGGGAGCAACCCACCGCTTCTCGCCCCAAAACCTGGCATCCTGCGGCCGCGCCCTAACCGAAATACCGCTCAACGAGGGCCTCATCACCGCCAACGAAAAGGCCTACGATTACCTGACGCTGGGGATGAGCCGCGAGCAGACCATCGGCGGCGATAAGAAGAGCTACAACGTGCGCTTCATCGACTGGGAGCGCCCGGAAAACAACGTGTTTCACGTCACCGAAGAGCTCGCCGTGACGCGCACCGGCAGCAAGAGCACCTACCGGCCCGACCTAGTGCTGTACGTCAACGGCATCCCGCTCGGCATCATCGAATGCAAACGGCCGGACATGAAGGACCCGCTCGAACAGGCCATCAGCCAGCACCTACGCAACCAGCAGGAAGACGGCATCCGCCCGCTCTATCTCTACAGCCAGCTGCTCCTCGTCACCGCCACGAACCACGCCAAGTACGCCACGACCGGCACGACCGGCACGACCGCGGAATTCTGGAGCCAGTGGCGCGAGGCCGATCCGGACGACGGCGCCATCGCCCGCCACGTCAACACCCTCCTGCCCGACGACGTCCTCAACCGCATGTTCACCGACCGCACCCGCGCCGACTACCAACGCTTCGCCAAACCCAAGCCCCGCCTCGTCACCGAGCAGGACCGCTACCTCCACAACCTCTGCCGCCCCGCCCGCCTCCTCGACCTCACCCGCAACTTCACCCTCTTCGACGCCGGCGACAAAAAAATAGCGCGTTACCAGCAGTTTTTCGCGATCAAAAAAACCCTCGCCCGCCTCACCTCCAATGCCTACAACACCAGCTCCGACGACAGTTATAACGCAAGCTCCAACACCTCCAACGACGGAAATCGAATATCGCATATCGAGACTCGCATATCGCATATCGAGCCCCGAAGGGGCGGCGTAATCTGGCACACCCAAGGCTCCGGCAAATCCCTAACCATGGTCATGCTCGCCACCGCCATCACCGAGCACCCCGCCATCCGCAACCCCAAAATCGTCATCGTCACCGACCGCGTCAGCCTCGACGACCAGATCGCCAAGACCTTTAAAAAATGCGGCGCCACCGTCCACCAGGCCGACAACGGCAAGCAGCTCGTGGAGTACCTGACCTCGAAGTCGGACGCCATCATCACCACCGTCATCAACAAGTTCGAGTCGGCAGTCAAGCGGCTCGACCCGCTGCTGAGCAGTGAAATTTTCGTGCTCGTCGACGAGGGCCACCGCACCCAGTACGGCACCTTCGGCGTGGCGATGGAGCGCGCCTTTCCGAACGCCTGCTTCCTGGCCTTTACCGGCACGCCGCTCAGCAAAAAGGAGAAGAACACGGCGAAGAAATTCGGGGGATTAATAGACAGCTACACCGTCCGCCAGGCGGTGGCCGACGGGGCCGTCGTGCCGCTGCTCTACGAAGGCCGGCTGCCGGTGATGGAAGTCAACGAGCGGCCGATCGAAGCCCAGTTCGAGCAGATCACGGCCGACATGACGGGCCAGCAGATCAGCGATTTCAAGCGGAAATACGCGCGGGCGGACCAGATCCACAAGTCGGCCCAGCGCATCGAGCAGGTCGCGCAGGACCTCACTAAACACTACGTTGGCGAGTGGCGCGGCACCGGGTTCAAGGGCCAGCTCGTCACGCCCGACAAGCTCACCGCCGTTAAGTACAAGCGGGCGCTCGACGAGATCCCCGGCGGCGTGCACAGCGAACTGATGATCAGCGCGCCGGATATGCGCGAGGGCGAAGACAGCATTCACGCGGAGTCGGACGACCTCATCAAGCGCTTCTGGAAACGAATGATGAGCGAGCACGGTGGCGGCAAAAAGTACCAGGAAAACCTGGTCGAACGCTTCAAAAAGCAGGAGCGGCCGGAGATCATGATCGTCGTCGATAAGCTGCTGACCGGTTTCGACGCGCCCAACAATCGCGTCCTCTACATCGCGCGTTCCCTACGCGAACACACGCTACTGCAGGCCATCGCGCGGGTGAACCGCGTCGCGCCGGGCAAGGAATACGGGCTGGTGATCGACTACTACGGCGTCCTGACCGAGCTCTACGACGCGCTCGAACAGTTTGGCGACGGCTTCGACCCGGAAGATCTGGAAGGCACCGTCACGCCCGTCAGCGAGGAGCTCGAAAAGTTGCCGGCGGCGCACGGGGCGCTGTGGGATTTCTTCCGGGGCATCACCAACCGCGACGACCTCCAGGAGTACCAGCGGATTCTGGCGGACGAGGCGCTACGCGACCAGTTTTATGAAGCGCTCTCCGCCTACGCGCGCCTGCTCAAACTTGGTTTGGGAACGCTTACGTGGCAAGAAAAAGTGGGCGCGGCGCGGCTGGAAAAGTACAAAGCCGACCTCAAATTCATGCTCCGCCTGCGCGATGCCGTTCGCAACATTTATTCCGATACGGTCGATTTTAAGGATTACGAGAAGCAGATCCAGAAACTCCTCGACCGCCACGTGACGAGCTACGAGGTGGAGACGATCACGGACCTCGTCAACATCTTCGAAACGGAAGCCTTTGAGGCGGAGGTGGAGAAAGTCGTCGGCACCGCCGCCAAGGCCGACCTCATCGCCAGCCGCACCACGAAGCACTGCACGGAACGGCTGGAAGAAGACCCCACGTTTTACAAGCGCTTCAGCGAGTTGTTGCGCGAGGTCATCGCCGACTACCGCGCCCGTCGCATCAGCGAGTTAGAGTATTTGGCGCGGGTTAAGGAGCTCAAAGATCAAGTCCTCAGCCGGGCGGGCGCGGGCGTGCCGGACCGGTTGCGCGACCGGCCGGAGGCGCAGGCGTTCTACGGGTTGTGCCAGGAAAGTTTCGCGGGGCGTTTAGCGGATGCGGCAGCAGCAAGAGAAGTTTGCGCGGACGCGGGTGCCAGGGTTGACGACCTGATCCGCCGCCACGTCTTTGATTTTGGGCAACCGAAGGTGGACTGGATGTCCCGCAGTTCCATCACCGGTCCGTTGGCCATCCAGCTGGAGGATTATTTGATCGACGAGATTAAAAGAGGCCAGGGCATTGAGCTCAGCCTCACCGAGATCGCCGCCCTCACGGAGCGCTTCCTGGAAGTCGCCAAAATCCGCTACGCCGCGTGAGCCACCAGATCACTTACGGCCGCGAAACCATCACCTACGAGCTGCAATTCGCCGAGCGGAAGACGGTCGACATCGCCGTTGCCCCCGACCGCCGGGTCACCGTCACCGCCCCGCTGGCTGCGGATGGAGAGAGAGTAGCCAAACTCGTGCGCAAGCGGGCCGCCTGGATTTTAAAGCAACAACGCTTCTTCCTCGGCTTCGAGCCCCGGACGCCGCCCCGGAAGTACGTCGGTGGCGAGACGCACCTCTACCTCGGCCACCAGTACCGCCTGAAGATTTTCGCGGCGGAGGAGCCGAGTGTGAAATTGCGAGGTGGCTACTTTTACGTCGGCACGCCGGATCGCTCGGCGACAAAAGACATGCTGCACCACTGGTACGCCGCACGGGCTGCCGTTAAATTCCCGGAGATTGCCACGCCCTATTTGGCCCGGTTTGCTGAACTTGGGTACGTCCCCAAAGACCTGGTGATCCGTAGCATGCAGCGGCGTTGGGGGAGTTGTACGGCTAAGGGGAAGTTGATCCTGAATACGGACCTGGTCCGGGCACCGCGGGGGTGTATCGAATACGTGATCGTGCACGAATTGTGCCACCTGGCGCACCATAATCACGGGAAGAAGTTTCAGGCATTACAGGCGCGGGAGTTTCCGGCGTGGGCGAAGTGGAAGGGGGTGCTGGAGGAGCGGATGGTTTGAGCATGGGTATTTTTCTAGGTTGAGGGCACGGTTCATGGACCGGAGGTCTTCCTCGAAGAAGGACTGGGTGCCGATGCTCAGCCGGTTAACGGGGCTGGCGGCTGGCATGCGATGGTGCGTTCGTCGAGGTCGTCGGGATTGGCTTCGAGGGTGATCTTTACTCACTTGCTCATTGCCTTTGCACCCGCCCCGATAGCTATCGGGGCGCCCCAATATTCGCTTTCTTCCAAAGTTTTAAAAAAATCGATAATTCCGTTTCAGTAAATTGTGACGGCGTGTCACCACCAAAATACGCGGAAGAGACCGGTCCGTCGGTTAATCCTTCCCGGCGAACACTTAATTCTTTATTAATTCCATTGAGCACGCCGGGATGCGTACCCTTGCTGGTATTGAACCGAAAATTACAGTAGTAGCAAGCTTATTTGTAGAAGAGCATGTGGAGGTAGAGCCATATGGTAAGCGGTTAGTAAAACCATAAAGTAGCGTACGGATGTGATCATTAAACAGACAATTCAACCCCATGACTGTTTCCGACATAAGCCAATTAGGCCCTGTCGCCAATTATTATCACAAAAGAGAAAGCGCCCCAGATTGAATACCACTAGTCGACCGAGTTGCCTACTCTGAAAAAGAAACTCAGGACCCTCCCACCAAACTTTCTAGCAACCACCAAAATCACAAACAATACCGCAACCCCACCACCACCCCAACCACCGAAACCCGCCCCCGAGCAGTAGCCTGCAAATCACCCCACCTCCCCAACGCACCACCATATTCCAAATTAAGACGCAGCCCAAACCGATCAGTCAACCGAACGCCACCCACCGCACGGACGCCATACCGCCACCGCGCCTGCGCAACGGGAGAAAAACCCACCAACTCCCCCGCCTCAGTAACGCGGGCGACGTTCTGCGACTGGATAAAATGATAACCTACCAACACCCCGGCCCCGTAACTGAAGCGGCCACTCCGAGCTTCCCAATCCAGGCGAACGGGGAGGTAGTAGGACCGGAAACGATCGGTGTGTTGGAAGCTGACGTGACGTACACCGGCAACGGAATCCGTGGTAGTTTGCCGCATGAACTCACCGTCCGGCGTCTGGAAAATCGTATCGACCGTGCCCGGCTGAAAGACGCGCGCGTCGGTTTTGGCATCCAACGAATAGCCGTTGCGCAGGACCACCCGCCCCACCCCGGCTGATAACATAAAGTTACTGCCCAGCCGGCGGCCCAAACTGAGCTCACCGACGTTTCCGGTTAGTGAATTCTCGATGTTGGTTCGGACTCCGCCACCGGTCAAATCTACCACCCAGAGCGCTTTCCGGTCGGAAGTTATTCCGGAGCCATCGCTATCCGGTTGCTCGCTCACTACGGCTCGAACCTGGGGCAAGCCCGCGGTAAACTGGCTAAACACTACGCTATCCAAAGGTGCTACCGGCAAAATGCCGGCAGCTATATTTTTTGCTTTACCAAGCGATACGGTAGTGTCAGCAACATCCTCTATCGAAAGAATCCGTTCTTGCCGCAGCTCGTCTAAATTATCGGCTACCGGAGCAGCAACTACAATTTCACCCGCCGGCACGGAAGCCGGTACAACAAGTGGTCGTGCAACGGGCGCGTTATTTAAAGCTATCGCACCTGGTGCTCCGGACCCCGGAAAAACTACGGTCGACCGCAATTCACCAGCAACATTCTCCGAAGTCAGATCTTCGCGACCTTCCGAACTCGTGCTACTTTCAGAATTTGTCGTTGATTCGGCAAACACCGACTTACCACCAGTTTCCGGCGTAGACGGCCCCTCACCGCCGCTCCAAATCAAATAGGCACCACCCATCGACAACAGGAGGAACAGCAACAGTAACCAGCCCCGATACTTTCCGGAAGCACTACCCCGCAAGCGCGGCATATCGTCAAAAGCGAAGCCCGGCGGAACGTTCGGATCGGCGTAGCGGCCCAGCTTGTCGTTAAGCGCGCCGCGGCCCGGTTCCTCTTGGTCGGAAGATTTGTTGTTATAAGACATGGTTAAGTATTACCAATTTGGAAAGCTGGTGCCGCAAAAGGCTTTTTGCCCGGCTGAGTTGGCTACGGGAACCAGCGGAAGAGATGCCGAGGCGGTCGGCAATTTCCCGGTGGGAATAGCCTTCGACGACGTGTAAGTTGAAAACAGTTCTGAAGCCAAGGGGAAGCCCCGCAATCATGTCGGTCAAGTACTGCGCATCCAGGTGCTGAAGTTCGGCTAATACGTAAGGGCCGCGTTCGATCAGCTCCGTCAGGTCTTCCGTACGAAAACGGTGGCGGTCCCGCAAGTGATTGATCACCTGTGAAACCGCCACCGTTCTCAGCCAGGGCCGCAGTTTCCCCATTTCCGCATCGTACTGCTGGTACTTACGGAAGAGTTGCAGAAAAATATCCTGCACTAGGTCCTTTTGGTCACTTTCGTGAACGCCGTAGCGACGCACGATCGTCAGGACGTACGGGAGCCAGCTTTTATAGAATTCCTCATTCACAAGGGTCTTCAATGGGTACGTTATAGGTGATGGTGAACTGCCCCAGGTCCGCGGTGGGGTAATCATCACAGCCGCCGCCGCGGGGTAGACTGGCCAGTGTTCTGGAGTTGTACAGTCTGACGGATAACTCACCCGTTATGAAACCCGGTGTCGAGAAATCGGCGGTAAAAGTAAACGGACCGTTACTACAAAAATCACCGTCGCGAGCGATCGGATCGCCCCCAATATCGATGCCATTTGTCTGATTAAACTGTGCTACTAAAGGGGAGGAGTCATAGTCGAAAACGGGGTCGCCCCGCTCGTCCAGGCTAAAGTTTATGTACAGGAAAGTATCACTTTCGATCGGGATCTGCGTCTGGCCGTCGGGCCGGCAGAGAATGATGTCGGAGGAGATGATGTAGTTACCCGGGGTCTGCTCCCACGCCGTACCGGCGGACTGTCTCGCTACGTCACTTCTGGCGGATTTTATAGAAAAGCTCGGCGTCACGTCAACGTCTACGATAACGGGCTCGCTGGGCGTCGGTACTTCGTCGACGAGGAGGTTAGCGTCCTCGTCGCAACTAACGAAGAAAAACAGCGCAATGGCCGGTAATAAATATAGAAAGCGCATGAATCGAAGGTTTGATTGTATCGTGGAAGATTCCATTTGCCCACCCGTACGGGTTTCTCGCCCAGTACGTTGCATGGGGTACAAAACTATTTACCGGCCACTCCTCAGCCTCCGTATCGGCTAGTGTAAGATAAAGGCATTCGCTTTAGCGATTTGGGCCAGTGTCAGGGGCTAGCAGTCGTGGCATTTGAAGAATGCGTGCTGAATCAGGAAGCTACCGGCGTGCCCCAACCCCCGCATAATCGCCTGGAGGCCCGGGTTTTCTATAGTTCATGCCAGAAAGTTCTCGTGGGGCGGCGGGAAGACGAGGCAGCTGTTCGCGTAGTTTGCGCGGTCGCGGGTGCCAGGGAAGACGGGCTAGTGGCGGTACGTGAGTTGGGCTGTTTGGCGCACTATAATTATGGGAAGCAGCTTTGATTTGTTCCAAAAGGTTGAGGGCATCCTGCCCGAACGCTCGTGCGGTAGCGCTATCTCACGGCCGTTCGGGCAGGATGCCCTCAACCTTCAGACCGAAACCCATCACTAGCGACACCGTCCGCCCGCATAATCCCCGCCCGCGTCAGCCGGTACCGCCCGTCCGCCGCCGCGTCGTGGAATAAACCGGCCTCCACGTTGTCCACCTGACTCTTGCTAAAATACGGCACGGATTCCGGCCCAAAGCGTTCCCGCAACTCATCCAATGTCAACCCCTCTTCCCGCCGCAGGGCCGTCATGACGTACTCATTGTAGCGATCCCGATCGGTAAGGATCTCTTGCTCGAAAACCAGGTTTTCCGCAGCTAAGTAATCCGCGTGGGTACTTATATCCGCCCAAACTTTGGCGTAAGTCGCGTTATTTTCCAGGTTCCACCTACGGGTATTTTGCCCGTCGAAACCGTGAGCACCGGGGCCGATACCTAAGTAGGTTTGTCCAGACCAGTAACCGGAATTATGCTTCGATTCATGGCCGGGCAGGCAGAAGTTAGAAACTTCATAATGGCGGTAACCGTGACTAGTCAGGTGATCGACGAGCATCTCGAAGTGGCGAGTAAATTTCTCATCATCCGTATCGGCCACCTTACCTTTTGCAACCTGGACACCGAGGGCGGTTTTGGGCTCGACCGTCAGCGCGTAAGCGGAGATGTGGGTAACGCCGAGGTCGGTGGCAATGCGGAGATTTTCAGCCCACATAGCGTCGGTGGTCGTCTGGCCGCCGTAGATGAGGTCGATGCTGACGTCGTGAAAGCCGGCGCGGTTGACTTTGGCGATGGCCGTGCGGGCTTCGGCGGCGTTGTGGGCGCGGTTCATAAACCGGAGGTCTTCCTCGAAAAAGGATTGGATACCGATGCTCAGCCGGTTGACGGGGCTGGCAGCTAGCATTCCGATGGTACGTTCGTCGAGGTCGTCGGGGTTGGCTTCGAGGGTGATCTCTGCTTGCTTGCTCACTTCCCTTGCACCCGCGACCGCGCCCCAATATTCACTTTCTACCAAAGTATTGAAAATGCCCGACAATTCTTCTTCCGTAAGTAACGACGGCGTGCCACCACCAAAATACACGGAAGGAACCGGCCCAGCCGCTAATTCCTGTCGGCGAACGCGTAATTCTTTATTGATTCCATTAAGCACGCCGGGGCGCGTTTTCATGCTGGTGCTGAAGTGGAAGTTGCAGTAGGAGCAGGCTTGTTTGCAGAAGGGGATGTGGAGGTAGAGCATGCTTATCGAGAGGTTAACAAGGCGACAGCTTGCTGAAAATTAATTACCTTTTGATAGCCTTTACTGACTAAATGATCATACAGTTTCATGTCACCCGTAAGCAGCAATTCTTGTTTGTATTCAGTTAAGGCCACAAAAATTATGTCGTCCGGATCTATATCCCTGACCAGATCAGCGGCTCGCGACCAAAATGCCAACGGAATCTGAGCATCCGGAATAAATTTAATTCGTTTGTATACAATCTCTAATTGCCGAGAAACATCCTGAGCAGATAGCTTTGACCGTTCCACAATCTTATCAAAGTGTCGGTCGATTTCTATCTTTAAGAATTCGGGCGCAAAAAAGTCGATTAAACCAACACTCGAAATTACAATGAACTCACCGATGGGCGAACTCGGCTTCATAGCAGCTGAGAACACTAAATTTGCGTCGATAATATAAACGACCATCAGACCAAACCTTCAAATCCCGGCACGTCCTTGAAACGGTGTTTATTTTCTTTCCACCACACACCTTTACTCTCCGCGACCATTTCGTCTACATCGGATTGAGTAATTTCACTTTTAAACCCAATCAGACAATAATCGATATAATCAAGAAATTCTTCTTGGCGTCCGTTTAGTTCGCTGATTGGTATCCTTATTACCAACTCTTCCGACGATTTTTCGATTACGTGTGACATACATAAACTTTCCTAAGCAACGAATCTCTCATCGCCTTAGTTGCGGTAGAGAGATTCACCGTTTCAACCCGTAGCACAACTTAAGCTAGTACAGCCTCCCCTTCATACAAAGGAAACGCCACCATGTGCGTATGCACCTCATCACGCACCACATCGATCACCTCTTGATTCTCCACGTCACTAATGATCCGATCAATCCACTCCACCGTCTTCACGCAATCCGCCTCGGTAAAGCCGCGCGTCGTAACGGCCGCCGTACCGATCCGGATGCCGGAAGGATTCATGGCCGTCTTCTTATCAAACGGCACCATGTTTTTGTTGAGCGTAATGTGGGCGGCGTTGAGCGCATCTTCCGCCTGCGTGCCGGTAACGTCCTTATTACTCAGGTCGATGAGCATAGAGTGGTTGTCCGTACCACCGCTGATGATGTGGTAACCTTTGTCGACGAGGGCCCGGGCCATGGCCTGAGCGTTCTTGATGACTTGCTTGCCGTAAGCTTTCCACTCGGGCTGGAGGGATTCGCCGAAAGCCACGGCCTTGGCCGCGATGACGTGCTCCAGTGGGCCGCCCTGCATTCCGGGGAAAACCGCGCCGTTGAGCAAGCGGCTCATGGGGTAGGGTTTGCCAGACTTGAATGTTTTGCCAAACGGATTGTCGAAGTCCTTGCCCATCATGATGAGTCCGCCACGGGGGCCACGGAGGGTTTTGTGGGTCGTGGAAGTCACGATGTGGCAATGAGGTAGCGGATCGTTGAGCAGTCCGGCGGCGATGAGGCCGGCGGGGTGGGCAACGTCGGCCAGAAGGACGGCGCCTACTTCATCGGCGATCTCGCGGAAGCGGGCGTAATCCCAGTCGCGGCTGTAGGCAGACGCACCGCAGATGATCATTTTAGGCTGGACTTCGCGGGCTTTCTTAGCAACCTCGTCCATATCGACGCGGCCGGTTTCTTCTTCGACGCCGTAAAAGTGCGCGTCGAAGTATTTACCGGAAAAGTTGGCCGGGTGACCGTGGCTGAGGTGACCGCCGTGGGCGAGGCTGAAACCGAGCGTTTTGTCGCCCGGGTCGAGACACGCAAGAAAAACGGCCGCGTTGGCCTGAGCACCGGAGTGCGGCTGGACGTTGGCGTATTCCGCACCGAAGAGTTCGCAAAGCCGGTCGATGGCGAGTTGCTCGATCTTGTCGACGACTTCGCAACCACCGTAGTAACGCTTCCCGGGGTAGCCCTCGGCGTACTTGTTGGTCAGGCAGCTACCGGTCGCTTCGATAACGGCGGCGGAGGTGAAATTTTCGGAGGCGATGAGCTCGATGCCGTTGCGTTGGCGGGTGAGTTCGTCGTTGATTAGGTTGAAAACTGCGGTATCTCTGGCCATGAGTTGGGATATTTTTCGCTGGGAATGCGGCGTCGCTGGGAAAGACGTAAAGATAGGAAGTAGCGGCGATTTCGGTCGTCAGCTGCGTGTCTTTTAGGTAGGCGCGGTCGTCTCGATTTGTCCTATCGCGGTGAAATCACCAAAATTCTCTACAAGTCCGAAATAGAAGTAGCCACCCCAACCCGCACCCCAAAATCCTCGTACCGCCCATCCCGCCAACTCGTGACGAACTCCACCCGGAACACCCGCAGAATCTTATCCAGCGAATAGCCTAATTCCGTGTAATTATCCGACGTAAGCGTGTAAAGGTAATTGACGAAAAGATCTTCCCGCAGCCCGAAAAGATTAAGCTTGGTAATCTGCGTCAGCAAGAATTTTCGGAATTGGTAGTGTGCATACACTTCCGCATATTCCTGGCTCGTGCTTTCGGCGTAATAAGGTAGCAAGCGGTAACTGCGTAATGGATCAGCGGCCACGAAAGTGATCTCCGAGCCCTCGAAATGGCGAAAATCCGCAAAGTCGACGAAGCCGTCGTTAAGGAAAGCGCCGGCGCGAGCTAGGAACTGGACCTTCCCCTTCCGCCCCACGTCGAAACGGTGCTCGTAGGAAGCTTGCAGTTCGGTGAAGTCGGACCGCGTGCTACCCAGGTTCGGTACGCCCTGGCGGACGTTCAGGCCGAGCGTCGGCGCGCTGTCCTCGATCATTTCTCTGTTTCCGTTGACCAGCTTGTACTTCAACCCCGGTTGCCAGGTGACGCCGACGTCGATCGTCGCCGCATCCGTCACACCGAAGACGCGGCCCAGTTCGTTATTGACCGGCTGGTTAGCGGCGTAAACTTCTTCATCATCCAGTCCGAACCAGTTTTGGTCGGAGTTATTAGTGACGCCCCGGCGGTTCTCGTAGCTGAGTTTTGCGGTAACGCCCAGCTCGTTCGAGTACGCGCGGTTGTACTCAAATTGCAGGTATTCGCGCTCGTAAAGCCGGATGTAATTATCCCCGGTCATCAAGTTATAGAAAGCGCTCAGCCAGGGGTCAATACTCGGCGACGGGTTAAATTGCCGCAGGCCCTGGCCACCGGCGAGGCGGAAGCGGGGCGTTTCGGCGTCACCCTGGTCGTCCCGGTAACCACTCTTACCGAAGTAGGCATCCAACTCCAAATAGCCGCGCTTGGCAGCGAAGCCGTAGCTGGGTTGTACGCCGAAACCAAAGGCTTTATTCTGATTACCCCAGGTAACCTTCCCCCCGAGCACGTAGCCCTGGACCGGATTGAAGATCGGTAGCAGGTCCGCTGACTGGCGGCGGAAAGAGCGCATTTTACCGGGCGTGGTGTTCCGTTTAATTTTTGTCGTATCGACCGGGCCCCCTTCCTGCTCCATTGAGTTCACCACCCGCGCGCTATCCGCCATCGCGTAACCCTTAATTTCTTCGGCCGTCAGCGGCACCGGGCGGATGCCGGCCCAGGCGGCGGAGTCGCTGACCGTCACGGCGGTCGAGTCGATGAAGGTATAATCGCTCACCACCTCCGGCTCGTCACTTTCTTCCCGCTCCTGTTTGGCGTACGTTTTCATCAGCCGGCGCAGGTCTTTCCGCTTGATGGCCTCCCCGTTACCGAGGGCTTCTTCGAGGTCGGCAATGCTGCTTTTTTTGGCCGTCCGGGCGGCGACCTCGGGCTGAGATTTCTCATCGATCACCTCTACGTAGCCCGTCAGCGCGGGGTTGAGCTCCAGGTCGTAGTTGCCGATCGTGCTCAGGTAGTGATATTCGAAGTCGATGCCGAGCAAACTGCCGCCGACGTCGAGCGTGGTGGTGATCGGCATCCAGGTGTGCTCTTCGACTTCGGCGTAGTTCTGGCGGATGTCGATCTTGAAACCCAGTTTGTAGGTCGTCAGGTCGAGGCTGTGGATGCTCCAGTCGCCCTGGACGATGTTGATCGTGCCTTCGAACACGTCTTCGCCGCGGCTGCGGGGGGTGACGCGGATCTTGTTGACGAGCTCATCTTGGTCAATAAAGGTGCCGAGCTGTTCGAATTTGTAGTAGCCAAAGGCTTTTGAATGGAGCGGACTGACGACTTGTTCGGCGATGAGGGGCTGGTAAAAAGTCGTAAAGATGTAGTTCGAGGCGTCGAACTGTTCGTCGCCAACCGTATAGGCCTGCTTCACTTCCTGGCGGTACTTATTCGGCCGTTCGTAAAACACGGTGCTGGTACTTTCGCTGGTGAAGGGTCGGCCCACGGATTCGGCTATTTCTTCGCGCCCTTCCTTACCGGCCAGCATGTTAATCACCCCGCCGACTTTATTGACCTTGCCGGTGCCTTTGATGTAAACATCCGCCGTGTACTTTTCTACCTGGTTGAGGTGATAATCCGCCTTAGCGATCGCGCGGCGGATGACACTGTAACTAATGTCTTCGCCGCCACTGACGATCTCTACGGTACCAAGTTCCAGGGCCTGGGAGTTCAGTTTGACGTCGAACCGTTGCCCGCTACTCACCCGTTTCACCAGCGTTTCGTAGCCGAGGTACTGAAAAATCACGGTGTTCACGCCACCACCGAGCCGGACGTAGTATTCGCCGTTCGCGTTACTCGCCGAGCCCGTCTGCGTTTCCTGCACGTAGATACTCGCGAAGGGCAGTGGCTCGCCGGTCTCCTGGTCGGTAATAACGCCCGTCAGCACATTTTGGGCGCGGACGCCGGTGCCGGCAAATACGGAAAGGAGCAAAACGAGTGGGAACAGCGCAAGCCGTAGGCTAGATTTAATCACGGGAAGGAACTATTTGACGGTGAAGGCAGGTTAATGGGGTTCAACCCGACAAAAATACCCGTTCCGCCCCGAGCCAATCCGTTAAATCGACGAACGCCCTTATTTTGCCCCCGGAAACCCGCTGCGTTACTTCCCAGCTACTTCGCTTTCCTGGAAAACCCGGCACCCGCGACCGCGCCCCAGCTAAAAAACCCCAGCCCCCCCTCACCCGTTACTACCCAACATGGAATCGAAAAGACAACGGCAAGTCGCCGAAATGATCAAGCGCAACTTCTCTACCGTCCTGCAGGCGGAAGGCCCCTACGTGTACGGCGCCGAGCCCCTCGTGACGGTCACCGAAGTGCACCCTACGCCCGACCTGAGCCAGTGCAAGATCTACGTGAGCATCTGGAACGTGGAGAATAAGGAAGAGGTCATCCGCAAGATGAACGAGGAACACCACCGGCTGAAACAGGGCCTCGCTCACCGCATCCGCAAGCACGTCCGCCGCGTGCCCGCCATTGCTTTCTACATCGACGAAACGCTGGACGAGATGAACCGGGTGGAGGATTTGATTGATGATTTGTATGAGTCTGGCGGACTGCCGGAGGAAGAGTAGGCGGTAGGCGGTAGATACGAAGGTCTTAGATACTACTGCCTACCGCCTAATTCTTCCTACCGCCTACCCTTCCTACCGCCTAAATCCGTCCTACCATTCATACTATTTGATAAATCGAAAACCATGGTAAAGACCCGCTCCCTCGTCAACATCGCCAAGTGGCCCGTACTAATGCTCGCCGTCATGTGGCTAGTCTTCGGAGTAGACATGCTACTGGGCGGTCAATTAACGTACCAGTACGGCCTCAGCTCCCGCGAAATCGCCGGTTTGCCGGGGATCGTGATGAGTCCCTTTCTGCACGGCGGCATCGGGCACATCCTGAGTAATTCTTTTCCTTTTCTGACGCTGAGCGGATTGTTGGTTTTCTTTTACCCGCGTCTTTGGCCCCGCGTGTTGGCTACCCTCTGGCTCGGGACGGGTGCGCTCGTCTGGACGCTCGGCCGCGACGTGACGCACATCGGCGCGAGTGGTGTCGTATACGCGCTGGCTGCTTTTTTAGCCTTCAGCGGCATCTTCCGGCGGGATTTCCGCGCGGTGATCGTCTCGCTGATCGTGTTGTTTTATTATGGCGGAATGGTCTCCGGCGTTCTGCCCGGTCAGGAAGGCATCAGTTGGGAAAGTCATTTATTGGGCCTCGTCATGGGCGGCTTCTCCGGCTGGTTATTCCGGGGTGAGTTGGAAGCGCACGAAGTAGCCAAAAGAGAGAAAGACGCCGCCCGCCGCAAACCGCGTAATAAGGAACATTTTTTGGCCGCGGACGCCTTTACTAAGACCAAAGCGGAACGCGCTGCGGAAGCCAAACAGCAAGCCATTGAGGCAGACCGGCTCGCCCTCGATGACCGGGAAACCGCTTTTTGGCGGCGGATGGAACGGATTAAGGAAGAAGACAAATTACGGCGATAATATCAGAATCTTAAGCCTGGAAGGTCGTCTTTCGTAGCCTGGGAACCTGCGAAAGCCCCTTTACCCATAAGTCTCCAACATAGCCAGCAAATCCACCTTAGTATTAGCTTCCTCCATCGGCTTATCCTCCCGCCACCGCAGCATACGGGGGAAACGGAGGGCAACGCCGGATTTGTGCCGAGTTGACTTCCGAATGCCCTCAAAGCCAATCTCAAAAACGTGGTGCGGCTTGACGCTGCGGACCGGCCCGAAGGACTCGACCGTGTTCTTCCGTACCCAGGCAGTGATGCGGTTAAACTCTTTGTCCGTTAGGCCGGAATAGGCTTTCGTGAAGGGAACGAGCTTGTCTCCGTCCCAAACGCCAAAAGTGAAGTCGGTAAACAGGTTAGCCCGGCGGCCGTGGCCCCGCTGCGCGTACATCATGACCGCGTCGATCGTGAGCGGCTCGATCTTCCACTTCCACCAGTCTCCCTTTTTGCGGCCCTGGCGGTAGGGGCTGTTCTTGCGCTTGATCATCAGGCCCTCGCTGTGCTTTTCGCGGGCGGTACCGCGCTCGGTGGCTAAGTCTTCCCAGTTTGACCACTTTACGACGGGGGAGATTTCGACGATGCCTTCGGTATCGTTTTCTCGGAGCAGCTTCTCCAGCAATTCCCGGCGTTCGGACATCGGGCGGGGGCGGATGTCTTCCCCTTCGATCTCCAGCAGGTCGTAGGCCATCAGGATAATCGGGGCGTCCTGCAGGAGTTTTTTGCTGACTTTTTTCCGCCCGATGCGGGTTTGGAGAACGTTGAAGCCGAGGGGTAAGCCATCCCGGAACGGGAGGATTTCTCCGTCAATAACCGTACCGTTGGGTAGGAGGCGGGCGAGTGGTTCGTATTCGGGGTATTTATCGGTGACTAGTTCTTCTCCGCGCGACCAGACGAATAATTCGTCATCCCGCACGATCACTTGGCCGCGAATGCCATCCCACTTATGTTCGGCTTGCCACTCGTCGGGCGCGCCTAGTTCGCCGGGCTCCTGTTCGAGTTGGTAGGCTAGGTAGAAAGGATAGGGGCGGCTGATGTCGTCCGTGGCGGATTCGCTGTGGATGAGGTCGGCGTAGGTCGTGTCGTTCGGCGTCCAGTTGCCCATCAGGCGGTGGGCGAGGTTGGTTTCTTCGATGCCGGTGGCCTTGGACAGCGCGCGGGTCATCAGTTTCTGGGAGACGCCGACGCGGAAGTTGCCGGTGATGAGTTTGTTGAACAGGTAGCGCTCGGTGTAGTCGAGGACTTTCCAGACGTCCAGCACGGCGGCGCGTTTGCCTTCTTCGTCGAGTTTGGCGAGGCTTTCCACTACTTCGATCCACTCGGTTAGTTTGCGGTCGCTCAGGCGGTCGGGCGGCGGGAGGACGAGGGCAATGGTTTCGGCGAGGTCACCGACGACGTGGTAGCTTTCTTCGAGGATCCAGGTTTCGATGTCGGCATATTCGGCGGCCCAGGCGCGGAGGAGTTTGGAGTTGACGGTGCGTTTGGGGCGGCGGTGGCTAAGGAGGGCGATCGTCCAGAGTTTGTCGCGTTCGTCTTCGACGACGGTGAAGTATTCGGCGAGGGCGGCTACTTTGTCGTTGGTCTTGGTAGTCCGGTCTAGGTTGCGGAACATTTCGGCGAAGTGTCTCATGGTGTTAGACGGGCTGCGCCCTTTTTAGATGCGCTGCGCGCTTTTAGTCGGCTTTGCCGGTTAGACGGCTTCGCCTTTTAGGAGTCCACACTTCGGTTCAGCCATAGCTTTTTTTAAACTTGGCGACTAACCTTACGTAGTATTTTTTCTTTACCACAAAGGATACGGAGCACACAAAGAAGAGCTGCCCTGTGTGACCTTTGTGCACTATGTGGTTAAATATGTTTGGTTAGACCACTTAGTAAGTACAAAGCGAAGAGCGCTCGTTACGTTCACTTTAGGGCTACGGATTGCTGCGTGGTCTCTCTTTGAGTTATCGGTCCATTGCTTCAACGCAAAAACTCTAACTGGCCCAGCACTTCCGCAATCCGCTCTTGCCCGCCGAATTGGAAGGCGACTTGCGTGGTGTACTGGTTACAGGCGGCCACTTTCCTCGAAAAAACATCGTCCGCCAATTCAATGCCAGCCACTTCACGCCCCAGTTCCGGGTACCGCTCCGAAAAATTCCGAGCGTAGGGCATATCGTAGTACTGACGAAAGCGTACGCCCGGGAAAGCGGGTTTTAGTGTTTCTACGGCGGCAATCAGTTGTAAATGATCCACGTGGTTACCGGCACCGAAGGGGTACAGTACTTCGTTTGGCTTCAGTCGTTCGATACGCTCGCGTAGTTCAGTTAATAACCGGTCCGTATCTAGATCGTCCGTAGCCCGAATACCTGTAAACAGGGCCGGAGCGGAGTCGTAACCCCGGTGCGGAGCTTCGCGAAAATCCAGATGTTCCCAACCAACGCCGAGGTGCTCACAAGCCGCCCGGTCTTCCGCGCGCCGTAAGTCCATATAATCTACTTCCGGGGCCAATCCTTTATCCAGTTGGCAAGCCAGCGCGAAACCGGTCGGTCCTAAAACACTGCTCGTGAAAACGGTTACACATTGCACCCGCGACCGCGGCGCGTGAGCTAGTTCCGTACTTTGTCGGGGCGCCAAAACTTGTTGATGCAGGTAGCCGCCCACGGAAAAAACCGCGTCGTCGAGGTGCGGACTTAAAGCTAAAATCATAGCAAATGCGGTTGCGTACGGAAGCGGCAACTGAGGTCGGCGTCTTCCACTACTTCGTTGGCTTGAATGATCTTTGTCCAGGAAGTATCAACTTTTTGACCTTGCAAACGCTCGTAAAGTCCTTCAATTTGCTCCCCCACAACTGGCCAGGAATACTTCTCTTGTACTTCCTGATAAGCCGCCCGGGCCAGCTTGGTGCGCAAGGTTTCATCATCCAGCAAACGCCGCGTGGCTGCCGTCAAAGCGTCCAGATCGCCTGGTTCGACGAGCAAACCGTTCTCCCCATCACGCAGACAGTCGACCACCCCGACCGTCTTCGTACTCACGATCGGCAAGCCGCTGGCCATCGCTTCCAGAATGGTGTTGGAAAAGCCTTCCGCGTAAGTCGGGCTCAGGAAAATATCCCCGTCGTGATAGCGTAAGTGCGCCTCGTCGTAGGCCGCCTCCCCGGGAAAATGGGTCTTGTCGATCACCCCGAGTTCTTCGGCCAGTTCCCGTGTTTCGACAAAATCCGGACCGATTCCGCTCACGATCATTTCTACGTTGCGACCTTCTTTTAGCAATCGTGCGCCGCAGTAAATGAAGTCCAGGCTTCCTTTTCGCTTGTCTACTCGTCCGTGGTAGAGCAGTCGCACGGGTTCACCTAGTTGACCAATTTCAGCAACGGCGGCGGCTAGATCCGAATGCTTTTCTTGCTGAGGCGTGAACTGATCAACATTCGTCGCGCCGGGCACAATCGTAAATCTATTTGGGTCTGTTCCATGGTTTTCCACTACTTCAGCGCGGAAACTATCGCAGCCGATCGCCAGCCCCATAGCGTGGTTCAGCACCGCGTCCATTGCCCGCTGGTGCGTCGTGCAGCAGCCGCCGACCCAGTGCCCGTCGCCGCCCTGAATGCTGACGACGTTCGGAATGCCGAGCCGCCGACTGACTTCGAGCGCCGCCAGTCCGGTGGGGTAAGCATACTGTGCGTGGACGACGTCGAACGGTTTTTCCGCGTGCAATTTCACGGCCAGGTCAGCCATTTCGCGCAGGTCCCGTTCGAAATCCGCCGGCGGGTTTTCCGCGCCGAGTTCTTCGCCGACGCTGCGCAGGCCGTGCACTTCCATCCAGGGTTCGTTCGGGGGCGGGCCGCCGCCGTAGATTTCGACGCCGGTCGGGTCCTCGCGGTACTGGCTGATCATGACGACCTCGTGGCCCCGGTCGGCCAGGGCGTGCGTCAGGTTACGGGCGTAAACGCTCATGCCGGAGACGGCGGGGAAGTAGCGGCGGGAGATGAAACAGATGCGCATGGTTAGTCTTGTGGTCGGTTAGTCTTTTGGGGTGGTAGCTTCGATTGCTTGCAGAATTCGGATCGATTCGGGGATCGCCAGGTGAGCGCGAGGGCTTTCGCGGCTGAGTTCTACGCAGACGAGGCGGTTGAATTTTATGGCTTGCAATGCTTCAATCAGTGGGGGGATTTCCATGTCGCCCTGGTCTAGTGGCAAGTGCAAATGCACGCCTCTGTTCATGCCTTCGATGCTGATGGTTCCGAGCCGGTCGGCGTACGTTCGGATGGCCGCCGCGGGATCGCCTTCGCCGGTTACCCAGACGTGGCCGAGGTCGAGGGCTAGGTTTAATTTGTCCGGGTTTTCTAGTGTGGCGAGTAGGTTTTCGTAGTCCGCGTTGGTTTCGATGGCCATGCCGGGTTCCGGTTCGAAGCTGATGTCCTGGCCTACTTTGGTGGCGTGGGCGATGACTTCGTTTAGTCCTTCAGTCAGGTAGTTTTGCGTGGTCGTCCCGACTGAGTGCGGGACTAGCTTACGCGTCGCAGGAGATAAAGTACTGTCAGAAATGCCGGCCCAAAAAGATACCGTTTCGCTACCCAGAATCCGTCCGACGTCGATGGCGCGTTTTAGAAAACTAACCCGCCCGGCTCGGCCCTCCGCCGTGGTGGACACCAGGGTGGGTTCGTGCTTTTGGGCTGGGTCGAGTAGATACCGCGCCCCGGTTTCTATGACGGAAGCTAGTCCGTACCGATCAAGTAGCTTTTTGACTTCTGCCGTTCGTTCTTGCCAGTCCGGTGCCGTGGGGTCGAGGTGGTGCCAGTCGAGGGTGAGGGCTACGCCGTCGTAGCCGGCTTCGCTGATGAGGCGGAGGGCGTCGGGGAGGCGGTGGTGGGCGCAGCCGTTGGTATTGTAGGCGTAGCGGAGTTGATGCATTTCCTTGGTTGGGCCGCCGAGGTTACACCTCCGACGAACTTTTTATTTGTTTCGCTGCGCTACGCAAATAAAAAGATACGTCTGAGGAGAACCACAGCTAAGATTAATGAGAATGATTAGAGGTTGGGTTCTCCTCGGATGTATCTTGATGGTCATGAAGCGAAGCGGAATGACCAGCAAGTTCATCAGAGGTGTAACCCAACCGCTGCTGATCGATAGCGTAGCGGGCGGCGTGGGCCGAAGGCTCCCGGTAAAGCGCGTAAACAGGTTCGATGAGTTTATCCAGCCGATCGGTTTCGAGCCAGCAAGAACCGCCCAGACGTATTTCGGCAGCTTCGGTGAGGAGGACTCTTTTACGTCCCGGACCGTCTTGGCGACTAATCAACTCAACATCTTCCCGTTCCAGCAACCGCCGAACACCCCGCTCCCCCAACCGGTGATAACTACCCAGCTCCTGCTCAATGCCGGGCACGATCATTTTCACAACGTGGCAGTGCCCCCCGGTCGTCCCGGACCGGAAAACGTAAGGTGTCAACCCTTCCGCCGCCAACTGTTCTAAAACGAAAAACCATTGCTCTTCCAGCGTATCAAATCTATTTGCGGGTAAAGTTCGGCAATCGATAATCTCCCGTTCCAGAAAGACATTATCCGCCAACTTAGCCCGGAGTTCCGCGCGGCTACCGCTCAGCCAAACCACCATGGCATCCAGCGCCCGCGCCTCTTCTTTCGCTAAATCGATGTCCCCGAGAATACGCTCCCGAAACCCTTCCGGAACGACACCTTCCACTTCAGGCCAGTCGATATTATTGAACCGTTTCCGCCCGTGGCTACTCGCGCATTCCGTGATGGCCTTGAGCAGCGCGGTGCGGTAATCCGTGTCCGCGCCCTCGCCGGTGGCCGTGACGCTGAGGGGAAAATCATCGTCCGTCCGGTCATCCCCGACGGCATAAACACTCACGCAGCCGCAGGTGACGCGAGCGAGCTTGCAGGTGACGTGGAGGCCTTTTTCGGCTAGTTCCGCAATTAAATCTTTACAATCCTGCGGGAGCGTTTCCGGATCGATCACCAAGCCCCGGTCCAGCGCCCGAAAGCAATCTACGTTGCCGTCCCGTTGTAATAATTCGAGCGTACCGTGCAGCAACGCCCGCGTCTCCGTATCCCCCGCCCCGCTGCCGTTGCGAATGGCCGTAGTCAGTCGGTTCGGATAATCTACCTGGCCGTTTGAGCAAGCGACAAACTCCGCCGGTACCCAGCATTCGAGGCCGTCGGCGTAGCGTCGAATCGGCACCCATTGTAGTTCGTAATCTTCATCATACGGCGAGCCGGCTTCCAGCACGAGCGTCAGTGGATCGATAACTTTTTCGGTACCGTACTTCTCCACCAGCGAGCGGTAGCTGCCCGTTTCCTGGGGTAATTCCGCGAAGCCAGCAATGGTGTGCCGTTCCTCACACAACTCGCCGTAAGCACCCAGCTGCGCGGCCTCGGGCGTCCGGCCGTAGCCAATGCCGTTGGAGACGAGGCCGTCTTCCGCCCAGAAATCAACGTTTACGATGGGCACGCCGAGGTAGTCGACGGGGTCGATGCGGAATTCCTGAAGGGTGCCGGAAGGAAGGCTTTTACGGTACTTTTCCGTAGCAATTTTAAGCAGAGGTTGCGGCATGTTCCAAAAGGAGTTTGAGGGGGACGGGGCCGGTGTGGATGTCCGTATCCAGTAAATAATTAACCAGCGCGACGGCTTCGTGACAGCCGATTCCGCGACCGAATTCGAACGGCGTACAAACGTGCTCGAAATCGTAGCGGCCGAATACATCGCGGTAGTGAAGCAACTCGTCCCGCGTAAGGGGGATGGCGTAGTGGTAGCCTTTGTGGCAACTCAGCGCGACGGGCGTCACGCCGTCCGGGCCGAAGTCGATCTTGAGGGCATCGCCCAGGAACAGGATTTTGTACTCGCCATCGTAGAGCGCCGTTTGACCTTCGTAGTGACCGCCTAGTCGGCGCATTTCCCGTTGGTCGTCGAGGCGGTGGACATCGTCGATTGGGCGATTGACTTTAAATGCTTTGGTATGGACCAGGTCATCGCGGTGGATAATCAGTTCTTCCGGTTGGTGCTGCTCCTGCAATTGCCAGAGGGCTCCGTAGCCGTGGGGGTGGCTCGCGCCGAGAATCTGGATGCCGCCGAGTTCCTGGATCTTTTGCTTACTCGCCTCGTCGTAGTAGGGAGCTGCTTCGAAAGCAATGTTGCCCTCCTCCCGGATGATTAGCCATCCGTGACTGCCGAGACCTAACTGCGGGACGGTCCAGAACTCCCAAAGACCGGGCAGGGTTTCGCGCCATTCCGTACGGTATTTCCCCTCGGCCGCGTCGATGCGGAGGTAGGTGAAGTCTTCCTCGGGCAGGGCGTTGCGGACGTCCGTGCAGTTCGGGCAGGCGATGGGCTCGCGGGTGTCGAACCAGAGGATCCAGCCTCCGCAGTGGGTGCAGGCGTAGTGGGTTAGCATAATTGGTCTGGGGTTTTTGGTCTAAGGTCTGTGGTCTAAAGTCTTTGGTCTGTAGTCTTACGTCTTTACTCTATGCTCTTTATTCTTTACTCCCGTAGACATCGATGTTAGCGAAGGATTCCAGCACGGCGTAGGGATCGTACCGTGGGTGGGAGTCGGAAGCTGAGGGGCGTTCTACCTGGTGAGTAGGTCTGCTGGCGATGAGTGATTTTGGGGCGGGAGGTTGGCTGATGCGTAAGGCCCGGTGCAGGAGATTAACTTGGCGGAGGGTAGCTTCCAGTTCGGTGTTGTCGGTCGGGGCTTGGTGGATGCGGTCGAGGAAGTTGGTGAGTTGGTGGGTGAAGGGGCCGGTTTTTGCGTCGAAGGGGATGTTTTCGGTAGTGCCGGTTTCCGCGTCGGTGAAGGTCAGTTGGCCACCGGCGTCCTGGCCCATGGTGTTTTCGGCGGTGAGCATTCCCTGGGTACCGATGATTTCTAGTTTGCGGCGGGGCAGGGTTTCCGGGCGGTTGTAGCCGACGGTTTGGGCGGCGAGGGTGCCGCTTTCGAAGCGGATGCTCAGGACGCCGCCATCATCGACGGAGTAGTTTTGGACGAGGCTTTGTTGGAAGCAGTGGACTTCGGCGATGGGGTCTTCCAGTAGCCACTCTAATAGGTCCAGTCCGTGAGGGGCGAGGTCGATAATGGCGCCGCCGCCGGCTTTTTTGCGGTTGATGCGCCAGTTATCGCCGCTCCATTCTTTGGGGAGCCAACAGGCGTAGTCGATTCGGGCCTGGGTGATGGTACCTAGTTTTCCTGCTCTGATGATGTTGCGCATCTCCCGGTGGGCGGGGTGGTGGCGTTGGTCGTAGGCCGTTACGAGGAGACGTTGGTTGCGTTCCGCTGCTCCTTTCATGATTGACACGGCATCCGGCGTCAGCGCCAAGGGCTTTTCGCAAAGGACGTGTAGACCTGCATCCAGGCAGGCGATCGTTTGCTCCCGGTGCAGGTGATTTGGCGTGGCGATGTAAACCGCGTCTACTAGATCGGCCGCTAAGAATTCATCTAGATTATTGAAGCAACGCACACTGTTGGGCAGGTCGGCAAAATCTTCCTCCCGCAAACTCAGCACCGCCGTCAACTCAGCACGCTCACCCGCCGCCGCGATGGCCGGCAACATGTAATCCCGTGCCACCCAACCGAGGCCGACGATACCGATACGAGTAGTTTTTACCATGAGCCCGGGAGGTTGATGAGTAAGCGTTTTTGGTAGCGTGTAAGCACGTCCGCAGGCCACTCGGCATTAATTAATTCGGGCAGTGATTCCCCATTCAGACACTGACTATCTTCTTCATATTCTTGCCGCCAACCCGCGCTCGGCCAGCTAATTTTTCGTTCCTGAAGCAGTGGATTCTTCCTTAGCGAATCATTATTCTTTATCCATTCAATCGCCCGGTGCTCCGTTTCCCCCTCAATCCAACCCACCGCAACCGACGCCGGGTCACCAACGACCGCACGTTTTCCGTACCAGCCAAGCATAAAATCGGCATCGTCCCGCACGAAAGCATCCGTCAATTTTCCGTACGCCGCCCGCTCCAAAGCAAACCCGGCTTCGTGCGCGCTCGTACGCGTGTGTACGTGTCCGACGGCGACCGATCCACCGGCCGCAATCTGCCGTAAATGAGTCAGCGCAGCTTCCTTGAACTCAAAAAAGTAGAAGGCATCGTGACAAAAAACCGTCGTCGGACGACTAGTCCCTATTACCGGCCCCGCCTCGACGTCACCACAAATAAGTGGCCCCTTCACGCCTAAGATACGCCGCGCCAGCCAAAGTTTGGAGTAGACGATATCGACCCCGACGACCTCCCGACCGGCCTGTTCCAGCGCGCGCAAGAAGTGGCCGATTCCGCAAGCCACCTCCACCACCGCCTGGTGCGCCGGCGTCCGTTCCAGCATGTGTAGGCCGCCGGTAAAGGTGGGGGAGCACCAGCGGTAGGCGAAATAATCCCCCACCGGGCCGTAGCTCAGCAGCGCCATCGCTTCGCGTAAATTCAGGCCTTTTTTGTCGATGACGCGCTCGATTGCCGCCCGTTCCGGTGGCAGCGTGGGGCTAAATCGATCCTGGTCGGCCAGTAAGCGGCAAAGAGCATCGCGTTCGTTACCGTTTTCCAAATCCGCTACTACGGCTAACCGCAAATCATCATCAGGCCGCAGAAACGGAATACCGTCCACCACGGGCCAGCGGCGCTCCCCGTCCGTCAGAAAGTGCGCGCCGTCTTCCCGCAGGACGTTCCCGTTCGTCGGGCTGATCAGCGGGTAATCCACAGTTCGGTTTCGTTGAGTAGCGCGGTTTGAAAATCTTTGAGGGGCCCGGGGTGGACGAGGTCGAGGTCGCCGAGCACTTTAACGTCCGTCACCGCCGCCGCTTGCACGCGCCACTTCACGTCCAGCACCCGGTCGAGCACGTCACCACTACTGATGGCCAGGCCCACCGGCGTCGCGATGGTTTCGTGGTGCAGCAAAACGTCACTTAGGCGCTGGCGCAGGTGCGGGGTAAATTCGGAAAGCGCGGTCGTCCGGCAATTACCGATGACCTGGGCTAAGTACGGTTCCAAAGCCAACTCTCCCGCCCAACCGCAATCCGGCAAGAAGGCATTATGCAGGTGGTGGGCTAGTCCGCAGACGAATGCTTCCCCCACGCTAGCTCCATATTCTTCCGCACTCAACGCTGCGTAAACAGCCGTCATCAAACAGTGATCCGCGTGGCTTTCCGCCGGCAGTAACACCAAGCGAGGATGTTCCGGGTGGGTTGCTCCGGCGCGAGGCTGTTCGCGCAAGCGTTCCAAACAACCCGGCAAAGTCGTCTCGATCGGTTCCGCAATCGCAATACCGGACAATTCTTCAATTACGCCAGCCAGCGCACTCCGCAACCGGACTGCCGTTGCCGCCGTGACCCGACCTTCCACCGTCCGCTCAAAAGCCTGGTCGCATACTTTAGCTACCTCAGAAGGATGTAGTCCAGCCGCCGCGAAAAAACTCTGATCGACGCCCGGAAAAAGGACGTACAGGAGCGCCTGACAAGTAATCGAATCCGCCACCGCGTCCCACTTAGCGCCGTTCAGAATAGCCTGCCACGCCTTTACAAAAAGATCGTCCGCCAGCGAATAGCGGATACTGGCCGGTGCAATCCGCTTGAGATCTTGCAGTTCGGAAAACAACGCGGCAGTCGCCCGACGGGTGACCGCGCGCGGTAAATTAGTAGACTTAATGGTTGCCATAGGACCTAGATCGCTTGCTTCTCCTCCACTTTTTTGTTCAATGGAGTATCGTCCAGTTCGTTCAGTTCCTCCAACCAGCGCAAGAGTTCCAGTTGCTGCTCCGTGAAGTTGTGGTTCGGCTCGTTTCCCTCGCGCGTCATCGGCGCTTTGAAGAACACCCCGAGTGCTTCGGCGACGCCGCCACGACCTTTCCGACCGGCCATATCGAGGCAGCGGGCAATCTCCATTGCCAGTGGCGCGGCCAGGATGGAGTCCTTACAGAGGAAGTTGACTTTGATCTGCATCTGGTGGCCGAGGAACCCGGTCACGTCGATATTATCCCAGGCTTCCTTATTGTCGCCACGGGGCTTGTAGTAGTTGATCTTCACAACGTGGTCTTCAACGGGGTAGCCCAGGCAGTTTGCGAGAACGTCTCCTTTAGTATTGATCTTATTGAGCAGGCTCTTCGGCTTACGGAGCGCTTCTCCGTCCCGGTTTCCAAGGATATTAGTGCTGAACCAACCATCTACGTGGAGGGCGCGGGCGCGGAGCGCGGGTGCAATGACGGTTTTGATGTACGTCTGCCCGGTCTTGCCATCCTTTCCGGCGACTGGTACGTCGAGTTCGTTGGCGAGCAAGCGCAGGGCTGGCACGTCGGCACCGACGCTCGGTGTGAAGTTTCCGTAGGGCGTTCCGGACGTGATGCAGGCGTAGGCATAAATCATGGCCGGGCTGATGCACTCGTGGTGGCTGTCCATGGCTTCTTCGAAAGCGGCGACGGTTTGGTATTTCTCGTCCGTGAGGTCGATGTGTGATTCCGTGCTGGCGAGGTTGATAACGACGACGTTGCCACCGATCTCTTTTTTGAAGTCCGCAATCTGTTGCTGAATCGTCACGACCAGCTCCCGGTGCGTTTCCGTACTGTTGGCTCCATTGACGACGCCTTCGCAGTATGCTTCGTTGCGAATGGCCTGGAGGGGAAACATGTTGGACATATCCTCCTCAACGGCGGCGAGTTGCTCGCGGTCCAGCACGCCGTGGTGTTTGGCGGCTTTGTAAAGATCATCCTGGTAGAGGTCCCACCCGGTAAAGTGAAGGTTTTTGTAGCTCACCAAGTCGAGGTGGCCAAACTCGGCCAGGGGAAGACCGACGGGCTCCTGTAGCCCTTTTTTCATGAGCAGGCTACCGGCGACGGCAGTGGTGGCAACGGCGCCGCCCAGGCCAATAATGGCGATACCGAGGGCGCTCTCGTTGGAAGAGGAAGGATTAGTAGACAAGGATAATTGATTTAGGATGATGTTCGAAAGCGAGTTCTGACGGAGCAAAAGCTCGCGTTCGAGTACCTAAGTTACATTATCCAAAGATTGTTTTCACTTTTGAAAGCACCTTGTTAGACACGCTGCGTGCTTTTATTCGGCTTCGTCGGTTAAGTGAGCTCCGCCCATTTAGAGGCTACTTTCCGGCGTTCTCTGCTGATTCGGAGGGTTCGGCCTTACTCTCGATCTCGGCTAGTTCACCTTCGTATTCGGTTTCCAACTCGACGGCGTTGAGGCCGAGGCCGCGCAGGTGCTTACTGAAAATAGCCGTGTAGCCGTGGGTAACGTAGATGTTGTTGGCTTCCGTGAGGGCGATGGCTTCGAGGAGGGCGGGCCAGTCGCAGTGGTCGCTGAGCACGAAGCCGCGGTCGGCACCTCTCCGGCGGCGGGCACCCCGCAGGGTCATCCAGCCCGAAGCGGCCCCAACCCGCGCCTGTCCGAATTTCTTCATCCAGGGTTGACCGACGGCACCGGGGGTGGCCATGACGATGTTACCGGGGTAATCTTTCTTGTTGACGTCCTTAGTGACGCGCACCGTGTCGTTCAGCTTAATGCCCTGGGCGCGGATGACTTCGTTCGTGTTTTCGATCGCGCCGTGGGTGTAGATGGTACCGATCTCGGGGTCGAGCCCTTCCAGCAAACGCTGGGCTTTTCCGAGGGCGTAGGCGGTGATGACGCTCACTTTTCCGTCTTCCTTATTGGCGCGCCACCAGTCGTTGATGTCGGCAAAAACTTCTTCCTGCGGCACCCAGCGGTAGACGGGTAGGCCGAAGGTAGATTCGGTGATGAAGTGTTGGCACTTAATCGGTTCGTAGGCTTCGCTCAGACCGTCGTCTTCGAGTTTGTAGTCGCCGCTGGCTACCCAGATTTCGCCCTTGTATTCCACCCGGATCTGCGCCGATCCAATGATGTGCCCGGCGGGGTGAAAGCTAAATTTCACGCCGTTGATCGTTTTAACTTCGCCAAATTCCACCGTCTCGATCTTGATGTCGCCGAGGCGGTAGTTGATCACCGGGGCGGCGGTGCGGGTGGTCAGGTAGTACTTATTTCCCCAGCGGGAGTGGTCGGCGTGGCCGTGGGTGAGCAGGGCGCGGTCGACGGGTTTCCAGGGGTCGATGTAGACGTCGGCGCGTTCGCAGTAGATTCCTCGGTCGGTGAAGGTTAGTAGTGGCATTATTGGCGTAACGGGGTGGGTGGGGTTGGTGTTTTGGTTTTGGCGCTGTCGCAGGTGCGGGGTTTAGGCGGTAGGCGGTAGGCGGTAGGCGGTAGGCGGTAGGCGGTAGGCGGTAGGCGGTAGATAATATTCTTGATACTGGGAGAATAGGGATTTATGACGATTAAGTCGGGGGTTTATTAGACTGCTCCTTTCGGGTAGTCTGGCAAACCCTTCGTTACCCGTCCCCCCTTGCTCTTCCCGGATTCTTTGGCACCCCGCGACCGCGCCGCCTTACCTAAATTTCTCCAACAACTCCTCCGCATTCCCGTAGAAGGTAGTGATCCGGCCGTTGCGATCCACGCCTACGTAATAGGGATAATCCGACCGGCAATTAAGACCTAAACAAGTCTTTTCGTTTCCCGTGTGGGTGGGTAGCCGAACGGACCACATCCCCATTCGGTCACGATAGTTTGCTAAGAAGTTCGTCTGCTGCGCAATTGCTTCCACCTGATAGTTCGGTAAAAAGTCCGTTTGCTGCATGATCACTTCCACTTGGTAGTTTGCCTGGCGCTCGGGGGGCATCGCGAAATAGGCACTATCTACCTCACCAATTGTCCTGCCCGCGTTTAATGACCAGGGCGTGTTGAATAATAGAATGAGCTCTTTTCCTTCTTCCCGCTTGACGTAAGACAAATTCCCCTCCGCGTCATCAACCGCCACCCGCCGGTAGTTGAAGTCGATCTCCGCCACCAGCGGAAGGTCACCCGGGTCCGGAACGGTTTCGATCACTAGCTCCCGCCGGTCGTTGGAAAGCGACTTGACGGCGTAATGCTGTCGGCCAACCCGAAAAATGGTCTGCCGCGTAATCGGCCCCACGTTCTGCGCAGTGAGGGCCACCAGTAAAGAATCCTTACCCGGGGGATAAAGCAGCAAATAATCGGCTCCGTCCACCGCAAAGTCTTGCCAGGGAAAGACCTTTCCCGTGATGCGGACGACGCCAATGCGGACCGAATCCTGGCCCAACAAAATATCCGCCGCCGACACCTCAGCCGTCATCTGGTTCCAGTGACCCAAGTAGGCGAGGTTGTTCCCCAAGTTAACACTGTCTATTCCAGCTTTCCAACCCGGGTACTCCTGCCGCGCCTTTACGACGCCCAACGGGTCTTCGTGAAATTCGTACCAGATCCGCTTACTTCGCAACTTAACGAAGCCGCCTTCCATCCGCATCGTCGTGTCGGCGGCCGCGAGCACTTCCTCCCAGGCGAGGGTATCGGCGACGCCGTAGTAGCGCTGCTTGTAGTACTTACCGGGCGCGTGAATTTCCTGGTCCAGCACGATCCGCCGGGCGTTAGGCGGCAAGTCCGTACCGCACGATGACAACAAGGAAAGCAGAATAAATACAGCAAAAAATCGCATAACGCGCAAGATCGCCGCGCCCACCCAATATGGCGAAACATTCGGAACCATTAAGCTACCGTTAAGCTTCGCAGTTGCTCCTTGATGACGCCGGTAATCTTCTCCATGACGCCGGGTTCAAAAGGGTTTTCCAGGTTCGCCAGCTCCACGAGCCCGAGGAAACTCTTGGACCCGCCGGCCGTGCACAGCCGCGCGTAATCCGCCCAGGCCGACTCGTGGTCCTTCCGGTCTTTGAGCCAGAATTGGAACGCACAAATCTGCGCCAGGCAGTAGTCGATGTAGTAGAACGGCATCCCGAAGATGTGCAGTTGACCCTGCCAGAAAGTACCGTCGTTAAGGTGCGGCATGTCGGAGTAGTCGAGGTGGGGCAAGTATTCAGCTTCGAGCTTTTTCCAGGCGGCGTTGCGCTCGGCGGGCGACCAGGTAGGGTTTTCGTAGACGAGGTGCTGAAACTCGTCCACCGCGCAACCGTAGGGCAAAAAGCGAATCGCGCCGGCGAGGTGACTGTAGTAATACTTCTCCGCGTCCGGCCCAAAGAAATCCGGGACGCCCGGGTAGGCGAAAAACTCCATACTCATAGAGTGAATCTCGGCGGCGTCGAAAGTCGGCCAATTGTATTCCATCGGCTTTTGGAACCGGCTGGAGTACACCTGGAAGGCGTGGCCGAATTCGTGGGTCAGCACGTCCACGTCGTGGCTGGTGCCGTTGAAGTTGGAAAAGATGTACGGCGCGCCGTAGTCGTTAATGTAGATGCAGTAGCCGCCGGTTGCTTTGCCGTCCTTGGCTGCGAGGTCCATCAGTTGGCGGTCTTCCAGTAAGCGGAAAAATGCGCCGGTTTCTTTGCTCAGTCCGTCGTAAAGTTTGCGGGCGGCGTCGACGGTGTCGGCCATTTCGCCCTGCGGCTTGGGGTTGCCGTCGGGAAACTGGAACGCCGTATCGTAAAAGTGTAGCCGGTCGACGCCGATCCGCGCGGTTTGTTGCTTATACAGCTCCTGAGCGAGCGGGACGATGTGTTTCTTGACTTCGTTGCGGAATACGGCGATTTCTGCGGGTCCGTAGTCCGTCCGGTTCATCCGGTCGTAGCCGAGCTGGGTGAAGTTTTCGTAGCCGAGTTTGGTCGCCATCTCCGTCCGGATCTTGACGAGCTCGTCGTACACGTCCTCGATCTCCTCCCGGTTTTTGGCGTACCAACCCCACTTGGCGGTGCTGGCCTGCTTGCGGCGGTCGCGGTCGTTATCCTGCTCCACGGGGGTGATCGAACTAAGATTGTAATCTTCACCGTCGAGGTCGATTTTGGCGCCCCCCTTCATTTGCATGTACTTGCTATACGTCTTGTTTTCCGTTTGCAACCCCTCCACGATCTCGGGTTTGAACGTGTTGATGCTTAGTTCGGCGGTCTTGAATAACTGGTCACCGAAATGAGCCTGCAGTGCCGCGCGGTGCTCGCTGGTGATTAGGGCGCGGTAGTAGTCCGTGCGCCAGGCTTCGGTGGCGGGTAGTTGCTCGTCGAACCACTCTTTCTCGGCCTTGTAAAATTCATCCTTCGTGTCGATGGAATGGCGGACGTAGCTGATGTTGCTGGCCGTATCGACCCCGGAGCGGATGACGTCGATCTGCTCCACGGCGGCGATGGCGTCGTTGAGGCCGGCGGCGGTTTTCAGTTCCGCGAGGACGGCACGGAAAGCTTTTTCTTGGAAAGCGAGGTCGGGGCGTTCGTAGGGAAATTCGGGAAAAGTGAGGGTAGGGTTCTGGGACATGGTGGTGGTTTTTGTGCAAAAAACGCGCAGCGAAACTTTATTGGGGGCCTTTTTGTCGGGGCAATAGTGCGTACGCTGCGTTAGGCGCCGGGGCAAATTATTGAACGCCCCAGCGGTAAATTCGTTCTGGCATATTTTGGTGGCCCGACAAAGTACGGGACTAGCTTACGCGTCGCGGACGCGGGTGCGGTGCGGGTGGGGAAAGGAGCCAAAAACCGTGGCCCGCGTCGGGGCGTTCCCTACCCATGTCAACACGTATTCAAGCACTAAAGGACCAACTCGAGAAAGTCTATGCGCTCATGGGCGTCACCGGTCGTCGTGGCCAACAACGGGTCGTTTTCGGCGAAGGCGCTTTCGGCGAACTCCTCCAGTTCATCGATATGGCACCGGACGATAAGCTGACCGACTTAATCTACCGGATGTCGGGCGATCACCCGCCCCTGTTCATCGCCGCCGTGTTTAACATCCTCGTCTGGTCCGCCGAGAGCGGCGAGACGGTCGACGTCGAAGAAATCGCCGAGTGGTTCTATTCCGACCAGGCCAAAAAAGTAGAAATCGCTCTACAGGTAGATATCTTCCCCAGCAACAGCATGGAAGAATCGCAGCGCATCCTGACCGAGATCGAGCGAAAGTTCCCCCACCTCCGCCAGCTCTGCGCGGACCTCAAGGCTGAAGTCGATCATCGACTGGAAGAGGAAGAAAGCTGGGCGAAATACCGGCGCGATACGTTCGAGATGCCGAAGGAGATGACGGGGAGTATTTTGAATATTATTCGGGATATCAAAGGTTGAGGGCTTAGCTACGCTGCTGACTTCGTCGGTGTAGCTCGAACGGAACCGCGGCAGTATTCCCCCACCATAGGCCGAGGGCCTCCGATCCGAACGTAATGCAGGTCTGACTAACGCGTGCTTCATTCGGGCCTGGAGGCCCGCGACCTAGGGGGCATATTTGTTAGGCCGAGGGCCTCCAGCCCGAACGTAACGTAAGACGACCTAACGCGTGTTGCATTCGGGCCTGGAGGCCCTCGACCTAGGGGGCATATTTATTAGGCCGAGGGCCTCTGGCCCGAACGAAACAGCGGTAGCGCTATCCTATCCCGATAGTTATCGGGATCGGGCCGGAGGCCCTCAACCTATACATTCAGTTGACGCGACCGCACAAACCCTACCCCTTAATTAACAACTGAAACCCATTCCCATGAATATTGACAATCTCAATATTCTCATCCAGCTTGACGTACTTCCGAAGCTTCGTGACGAAAACATCCATCGACCGCGCCGTGAAGTAATTGTCCTCCCCCCAGATCTTGGTTAGCGCCTCGCTGCGGCTGAGGACTTCGTTTTTGTTGATCGCAAACAGCCGCATAAGTTGCGCCTCCTTGGGTGATAATTTCTCTTTGTGCTCCGTGCCGTCAGCGGCCGTGTGGGTAAGGATGCGGACGGGAAAGACGAAGTGAAACTGGCCAAATTCAAACTCGGTTTGCTCGTCCTTTGGGTCGGCGGGCGTGGCCGTGCGGCGGAGGATGACGTTCATGCGTGCAAGCAATTCGTCGCTGTTGAAGGGTTTGGTGATGTAGTCGTCGGCGCCAATCTGGAAACCGTTGAGGATGTCTTCCTTCATGGCCTTGGCCGTCAGGAAAATGATGGGCGTCTTGGTGTCGTTCTCCCGCACTTTTTTGGCCAGTTCGAATCCACTCAGCCGGGGCATCATGACGTCGAAGATGCAAAGGTCCCACTCGCCCTTGCGGTAAGCCTCGAAGCCCGCGAGCCCGTCGGTAGCGAGGGTCACGTCGAAATCGTGGACGTTGGACAGGAAGTCGCGCAAGACGTTCCCGAAGTTTTGGTCGTCTTCGACGAGGAGGATTTTGGGGGCGACGGCGGTATCGGTAATGGTAGCGGTTTCGGACATAGTAGGAGTATTCTGAAGGTGTTGGTTTGTGGTTTAGTGTGGAAGGGTTAGGCGGTAGGCGGTAGGCGGTAGGCGGTAGGCGGTAGGCGGTAGGCGGTAGGCGGTAGGCGGTAGGCGGTAGGCGGTAGGCGGTAGGCGGTAGG
>NZ_JAATJH010000008.1 GCF_011927835.1 Neolewinella antarctica | reverse complement strand
TAAATTTACGGAGTGGCAGGGTTGACATAATTGATAGTTGTAGTTAACTTCAATTTACTGTTTTCCCTGTCATTTTCAAAATGTCTAGTAGTGTGCTTGCCTCCACACACTTAAACAAGCCCAGCAGTGGTTAGCTGATAACTATGATTATAAAGCCTCTACGGAAAGTGTGCGTAAACTCCTGCACCGACTTGGCTTGCGTCGTCTCAAAGTCAACCCTTTTCCGGGTAATCCTAAAAAGTTGAAGGAGTGGTTGGTCAAGCAAGCGGACTGGATCAAACACTTGAATAAACTACACATTCGGGCTGAGAAAAACGACATAGACATGGCCTTTTGTGACGCGGCTCACTTCGTGTATGGTAAATTTTGTAGCTATTTATGGAGTGACGAACCTGTGTATAAGGCAACGGGTAGTGGCCGCCACCGGCTCAATGTGTACGGAGCTTACGATCCGATTACCGGAAGAGTGTTGACGAACTACGGCGAGGGTAATATTGATGCTAAGTACATAGTAACATTTATGCAGTGGTTGCGAAACAATCACTACAAAGACCACCATCGTAAACTGCATCTGATGATGGATAACGCCCGTTACCAGCACTGTCAGTTTGTCAAGCAACACGCTGAAAAACTGAATATAAAACTAGAATTTCAACCCAGTTATTCACCCAACCTCAACTTAATTGAACGAGTTTGGAAGTACATAAAAGGGTTAGTAGGCAAGTGCCATTATCGAACTAAGGAAGAATTTTTTGGGGCAGTAAGTTCAATTTTAGAAAATATGGATCAGGATCAACACCAAGAAAAATTGATCACATTGCTCACCATGAAGTTCCAGACATATAAAGAATCACAAATCCTAGGTTGTTAGACTATAAACTCCCAAAACCGCCCGTAATCTCCTCAGGAAGCCAAGCAACAGAACAACCATCACCCCTCCGCAAACTCCGTATGCTTCCGAGCTAACGGCGGGTGCCAGGCAACAACCGTGGAAGCCATAGGAATGCCGGCCCTTTCCAGATGATCAATAATAATCACGGAAGAGCTATTACGGTGAATCCAGACTTTGCCGTCGGCTTTAACCTCCACGTGAATGCTCGTCCCGTAAGTGAAGCGCTCACCCTCCCAGCCTTCGATGGTGATGAGATAGTGACCGTTGCGGTCGTCTTGAATCAAGGTGGCTTTGATCGGGCCAGTTTGGTTATAATATTCTTTTTGAAGTCCCGTGAGGATCTCCCGAACCGTTTCCCTGTAAGTAGTTACCTGATCCATAGTTCAATTATTGGCGACGTACGGTGCTTACTTGCTAATAAAGTAGTTGTAAAATACGGACAAGCGCTTATATAAGGTTGAGGGCATCCTGCCCGAAGGTACGTACGGTAGCTGCCGCTGTTGCGTTCGGGCAGGATGCCCTCAACCTTTGCTCTTCCCAAAGTCACTCAGCACCTGCGACCGCGCAAAAAAACCACTACCCGTCGACGAAAACCACCCATTCATCCAAACCCTAAAACCCAAGCTAGCCCCCCGCCGTACATTTGCAGCCCAACGCAACCTAATATGTCCAACCTATCCGACGCATTCAACACCATGTCCCAAGAAGATGACCGCTTTGCCAACGTGCTGATGAAGGCACTCGAAGACAAGAACCTCGAAGGCTTCGATTACCTGGAATTCAAACAGTCCGTCGCCAAATTGACGGAGATGGGCATCGACTACGATACCGCCCTCCGCTCCGCCTACGCCACCGGTACGACGGTCGGCCTGTCGCTCGAAAAGCTCGTCAAGACCGCCCGCTACTACACGGAGGTGCTGCAGGACGAGAAGTCGAAGTTCATGAACTCGATGGAGAAGCACCTGATGAGTAACGTCGAGGGGAAGGCCAAGCAGACGGGGGAGCTCAAAAAGAAGATCGCCAACTACGAGGCTAAGATCGAACAGTTGCGCGAGGAGGTGGAGAAGGCAAAAACACAGATTGCCGAATCCACCGAGCTGATCAACTCCGCTAAGGACAAAGCGTCCGCCAATCAGAAAGGATTTGACGATGCGCTGGACGTCATCACCGCCGTGATTACGCAGGACGTAACGGACATCACCCGCGTGCTGGGCTAAGCTGTGCGCACCGCAACCGGGGGCATGATCGACCAATTTCGGCAACTTGCCGCGCACTCAATCGTTCTCATAGCGTAATTTCGCTAAACAGACCCCGCTACCGCCCCCACCCATGGCAGATTTTCCCTCCGAAGCAGTCAGTACTAAATCTTTCTGGAAACGCCCCGAAGGCGTCACCGGGCTCGTTTTCCTCATCGCGCTCCTCGCCGGAGGCGCTTTTTTGGTGAGTGCTTTCTGGGGTTTGCTGGTGCCGTTTTTATCCACCACCATCGGCCTCGTCGTTAGCCTGGCCGTGCTGGCCACCATCGTTTTCGCCGTGGTCGACCCCCGCACCCGGACGTTAATCTCCTACATGTACAAGAGCGGCATGCGCTCCGTCACCGGGCTGTTCGTCAACATCGACCCCATCGGTATCCTGAGATCTTACGTCGAGGAACTGGAAGGGAACCTGGTGGAAATGCGCAAGCAGATCGGTAAGCTACGCGGCCAGGTCCGCCACCTGAAGACGTTGGTGGAGACGAACGAATCCGAGATCGTCAAGCAACTCAAGCTAGCTAAGCTCGCTCAGAAGTCGAACAAGAACCAGCAAATGATCCTCTCCAGCCGCCGCGCCGCGCGCCTGCGGGAGTCGAACGAGAAGTACACCGTCCTACTCACAAAAATGGATGTCCTCAGCCGCGTCCTGAACCGGATGCACGATAATTCGGAAATCCTGCTGGAAGACACCCGCGATCAGGTCGAGCTAAAAATTCAGGAACGCAAAGCGATGCGGGCCAGCCACGGCGCCATGTCCTCGGCCATGTCCGTCATCAACGGCAATCCCGACCAGCGCGCCATGTTCGACGCGGCGCTGGAGAACATCGCCGACGACGTCGCCAGCAAGGTGGGCGAAATGGAACGGATGATGGACCTTAGTAATGAATTTATGTCGTCCGTCGACCTGCAAAACGGCGTGTTCGCCGACGAAGGCCTGCGGATGCTGGAAGAGTGGGAACGCAAGAGTGACCTGATGCTCTCCGGGGGGCACATCGAGTCGGAAACACCGGCGGCGCTCAACTCCGGTGCGGTCATCACGACCGATACGCTCGATCTCGACGCCATCCCCCGCCGGGAGAAGGACGTGCAGACGCGTTCCGGGAAGGCCGGGGAGTACGATCAATTCTTTGAGTAAACTGCGCAGCAACCGACCGTTACCAGGAGGGCGCGGTCGCGGGTGCAGAGAAATATCCGGGAAGAGCGTAATGGGTACGGAACCCAGGGTAGTTGTTCGCTACGGCCGTCCGTGAGACCTCCCGCAAATTTTATCTCCATCAGTAGCTAACTCACCAAAACAAAGCAGCCGATTCCTCACGGAGGAATCGGCTGCTTTGTTTATCCGGTACTGAGTAAAGAAGCTAATCGGTAGTCCTAGTGGCTGTCGAAGCTCATGTTATTCTGCTGCGAAGCTTTCACCAACGCGGCGTATTCTTCCGTCGTCAGGCCATCGTAGCAGTACTGAATGGGGTCGACGCGCTCGCCATCTTTGTGGATCTCGTAGTGCAGGTGGTCGCCAGTTGAAGAACCCGTGCTGCCTACCTCGCCGATCTTGGCACCTTTTTCGATGGAGTCACCACGCTTGACGTCGATCTTGTTCATGTGGCCGTACAGGCTTTCGTAGCCGAAGCCGTGGTCGATCACGACGCAGTTGCCGTAGTCTCCTCTTTTGCCGGACCAGATAACCTTACCCTTACCCGTTGCCTGGATCGGCGTGCCTTCTTTGCAGTTGAAGTCGATGCCGTAGTGCATCTTCTGCACCTTGTGGATGGGGTGGAGGCGGAAACCGAAGCCGGACAGGTTTTCGATGTTGCGCGAGTAAAGGTCGCGGCGGATCGGTTTGATGCTCGGAATGGCCGCCAGCATCTCTTCTTTCTGCTCCGCCATCAGCAGGATGGAATCAAGGCTGCGGGATTGTAGATCGAGCTGGTGCTTGAAGCGGTCCATCTTGGTGCGCATCGTGGCCAGTTTGCCGCCGGCCATGGGTAGGCTCTTGAGGTCTTCGTAGACTTCGTGACCACCGCGGCCACCCGTCCAGACGTCTTCGTCGATCGGTTCCATACCGAAAACCACCCGGTGGGCGGAGGCGTCGCGTTCCTGAATGTTGGATAATACGGAAGAATAGAGCTCTAGCTCCCCGCGCATCTCGGCGAGTTGGTCCTGCATGATGTCGTTTTCCTGGTGCGCCATCCGTTCGGAGGGGCTGGGGAAGTAACGGTGGATCAGGACGGTAAACAAACCGGCCACCAGCAGAATGGCGCACAGTAAGGCCCCGTACCGGAGGAAGGTGTACCGTAACGGCTCGACGACGCGGTCGTACTGGAGTGTTGTTTGGTTGAAGACGAACTTGTCGCGTCTCATATAAATATCGTTAGGCGAAAAAATAAGCGGCCGGCAAAGCGTGTGATGATGAAAGCGAAAGCGTAATCCGAGCCGGCGCGCCCGTGGTGTCGAAAAGGTATGTCCCATACGGACTATTGCACCCTCGGTCGCAAACATAACCCCATGGGCACCCCATGGGTGCGTTTTGGCGGAAAAACTTATCCACACTGTCACTTATCCGTGTATTTGCCGGTGTTTATGACAATAATCTTGTATTTGGTGATGTGGAATTGTGGGCGAGTGGCTGAAAGCTTGGTTCAGCTAGGGTAATTGATCGTGCCCCGCACGTAGGCGGCGTCTACTTTGGGGGGTGTGCGGTATGAGGAGCACGTCGTAATCTCTCGAATACCGGGTACGCCTCTTTGCTCTTCACGAATTTTCCGTGGCACCCGCGCCCACGCCCGCACCCGCACCCGCACCCGCACTTTTTCTCCGTAGATGGCTAGTTGCTTAATAGTTAAGCAAAGCCCGGGCGGACTGATAAATAAGCTGGCCGACGTATTAACCAGCGAATATTCACTAAATTCGCCCCGGCCTTATCGTTAGGCGTTCGTCTTTCTCTCGATCATGTATTCTCTTTCGTATGCGGTTACAACAACTCCTCTTTACGCTCGCGGGCGTCCTTTTTTGCGGTCTGCTTTCGGCTCAGATCACCCTGCGGGGTAAGATCGTCGACGCCAACACCGGCGATGACCTGATTGGGGCCAGCGTACTGGCCAAGGGCACGACGACCGGCACCGTTACCGACATCGATGGCTCCTGGGAACTGACGGTCTCCGGCTTGCCTACCGTGCTCCAATTCAGCTACATCGGCTTTGCGCCGACGGAAGTAGAGGTGGTCGAGCGCGGACAGGACCTCACGATTCGCCTCGGGGACGATGCGATTACTACGGAGACGGTGGAGGTGGTTGGGCAAAGAGTCAGTGATAAGCAGCGGCAATCCGCACTAACCGTGGAAAGCTTAGATGCCATTGCGATCCAGCAAACGCCCGCTTCGAACTTCTACGACGGGCTTGGTAGTCTGAAAGACGTAGATCTTACCTCCGCCAGCCTCGGTTTCAAGATTGTCAACACTCGTGGCTTTAACTCTACTAACCCAGTTCGGTCTCTCCAGATCATTGACGGCGTCGATAACCAGAGCCCGGGCCTCAACTTCTCGTTGGGTAACTTTCTCGGTGCCTCCGAACTGGACGTTAACCGAGTAAACCTTGTCGTAGGCGCTAGCTCGGCATTTTACGGTCCGAATGCCTTCAACGGTGTGATTTCCATAGAAACAAAAGATCCTTTCCTCCAACAGGGTTTTTCCGCACAACTCAAAGTAGCCGAACGAAATCTCTTCGAAGGGGGTGTCCGGTGGGCGGATGCAATCAAGAACGAAGACGGTGAGGAATGGATGGCCTATAAGTTAAACCTTTCCGGCTTCCGCGCCGATGACTGGGTCGCTGATAACTTTGACCGCGTCTTCGACACTGATTTTGGTCCCGATAACTTGGGTGGTTACGACGCGGTAAACATTTACGGTGACGAAGCTAGTCCGACCTTTGATTTCGAAGGGGTAAGAAATTTACCCGGTCTTGGGAGAATTTTTCGGGAGGGATACAAGGAGGAGGATTTAGTGGACTACGACAGCGAAAACCTCAAAGCGGGTGTCGCTTTCCACTTTCGCTTGAACCCCAAGAAAGCGCTGGAGAGCACGGAACTACTGGTAGCTAGTAACTACAGCACGGGTACGACGGTTTACCAGGGCGATAATCGGTTTTCGCTGCGGGGCATTCAGTTTTTTCAGCACCGCCTTGAACTGCGTAACCGGGATAATTTTTTCGTCCGCGCCTACGTAACCCATGAGGACGCCGGTGATAGTTACGATCCTTACTTTACGGCCCTTCGTTTGCAGGACCGCTCTAAGCCGGATGATGCCTGGGCTTCAGAATATACCGATTACTGGCAAAGGAATATCGTTCCCCGGTTCAACAACCTGGAAGGTTACCCTAACTGCTTTCCGAGAGACTGTGGGATATTGGAAAGAGACCAATTGCGCAGTACCTTTTTCGAGCAGCCAAACATTCGTGAACTACTGGAAGAATACCACGCAGAGGCCCGAGAGTTTGCCCAGTCGCCCCGGGGGGTAAACACGCAAGGGGACCTCCGCCCCGGCACCGCCGAGTTTCAGGAAGCATTTGATGAAATCACCAGCACGATAGCATCGGAAGAAGAAGACGGTTCACGTTTTTTCGACCGCAGCGCGCTCTATCACGTGCACGGGGAAAAGAAGTTTAACAGTATTTGGCAACCCAACGACGCCAGTCGCCTCGAAGCGACGGTGGGGGCCAACGGACGCCTGTATACTCCGAATAGCCAAGGTTCGATCCTGCTGGATACGGCCGGACGTAACATCGATACTTGGGAAATTGGCGCGTACGGCGGCGGTACGTTACACCTGAACGACCGGTACAAGATCAGCACTAGCCTACGGGTGGATAAGAACGAAAACTTCGACGTCCTACTTAGTCCAGCCGCTAGCTTTGTCTACACACCTTCGCAAACAACAACGGCCCGCGTATCCTTCTCCTCCGCCATCAGAAACCCGACGCTGGCGGATCAATACCTCAATTACGACGTTGGCCGGGCTACACTCATCGGTAATCTTAATGGTGTAGAAGGTCTCAATACGGTGGAGAGCGTACGTGCCTTCGCGAACTCCGGTCGGCAGGCCGATCTCGTTTTCTTTGACGTGGCACCCATCAAGCCGGAACGGGTTAGAACACTCGAAGCGGGTTACCGGACGACGTTATTCGAGAAACTGTACCTCGACGCTACGTACTACTATAGTTTCTACGATGATTTTATCGGCTTCAACATTGGGGTCGATGCGAACACCTTCGGTACGCAGCTTTTGTCCGCAGCAGCATTCCGAGTGTCGGCCAATGCACAAGAGCAGGTCACTACTCAGGGTTTTAGTATTGGTGGTAACTACTACTTCGCGAATTACTTTTCCTTTAACGGAAACTACAGTTGGAACAAACTTAATTCGGACACGGACGACCCCATCGTTCCGGCTTTTAATACCCCCGAGCACAAGTTTAACCTTGGTGTTAGTGGGCGCAACGTACCGGTCGGATTTCTTGGAAGCGGCGTGCGGGACCTAGGCTTTAGCATTAACTACAAATGGATTGATGGTTTCATTTTCGAAGGCTCGCCCCAGTTTACCGGCTTCGTTGAAAGCTATGGTATGTTGGATGCTCAGGTCAACCTGGCGGTCCCATCAATCAACACGACCATTAAACTCGGTGCCTCGAACATACTGGACAACAAAGTTTTTACAGTTTACGGCGGTCCGCGGATCGGACGCTTAGCCTATCTATCCGCCACTTACGAACTAAAGGGGCGATAAGCCACGCCCCCATTTTATCACAGTACTCTGAAATTTTCTTAAACATAAATTATGCACAAAAATTACCTAATAACTGCACTTAGCCTACTCTTCGTAGTTAGCTCGCTGCAAGCACAGGTTCGCTTTCTCGACCCAGTGTTTGACGCCGGTAGTGCCGAAACGGTTACGTACGCTAATAACTTCAGCGAACAATTCCAAATGAATATTGACCTCACCGCCGATGTTTACCAGCCGGTAGGCGATACCCTGGATTTACGCCCCGTCGTTGTTCTCTACCACACCGGTAACTTCTTACCTCGTTACTTTAACGGAAGCGCTTATGGTGGCAAGGATGATTCCGTAAATATCGAAATCCTGACTCGCCTCGTCGAACGGGGCTACGTAGGTATGTCCGCTACTTACCGTTCGGGTTGGCAGCCAGCGGCGGACGCTTCTACCCGCACGGGTACGCTGTTGCGGGCCGTATACCGCGCTAGCCAGGATGGCCACGCCATGGCTCGTTACCTCCGCAAAACCGTTGCGGAAGATGATAACCCATACCGTATTGATACGAGCCGGATTGTGTTCTACGGAATTGGTTCGGGTGGTTACCTCGTGCAGGCGCACAACTTCTTGGACGACGTCGCGCAAGTCGAACAGAACGATCAGTTTTATGACGAAGCTGGAGTATCTTTGATCAATGTCGACACCATCAGTAATCCTGAAGGAACGATTGCTGCTTTTGAGCACATTGTCAATCATCCCGGCTATTCTTCCGACGTTGCCCTGACGGTCAACCTCGGTGGTGCCCTGGGTGATTCGCTTTGGATCGATGGGGACAAAACGAGTGGCAACGGAGGCTACGAAGCTCCCTTCATTGCCGCCCACAGTGCAAATGATCCTTTCGCTCCATTTTATTACGGTCTGGTTACCGTTCCCGTAGCAACGCCGCTGCCTGTTGTTCGCGTACCTGGCTCCAATCTCGTTGTTTCACTTGCCAATGAGCGCGGCATCAACGACGTGCTGGCACCCGCAAATGTTGCTACCCTTCCCGATATGTTTGGTCCATTAGCCAACACCATTAACAGTATCGTGAATGATTATAAGGATGATGAAAGACCTGTACCGGGCTCAAATACGGAAACCTTCCCATTAGGCCGTGATAACTTGTGGACGATCAACCGTACGGGGGCAAACGCCGGTACGAATGGTACTGCCGGAGCCGTCTACAATTGGTTCAGCGAGCCAATCCTACGGCAAAAAATAACTGGTATTAATGACGCTCGTCCTGGTGCAAACCTTGATGCTGACCGGATTATCGCGGGTGAGCCGATCACTAACCCCAACTTCAACCAGCCGGCAAGAGCAAAAGCAGAGATTGATAGTATCATGGCTCACTTTTACCCCCGTGCTTGGTACGCGCTTAATCTCAATGACGTAGTATCTTCCACGCAGAACCTCGTGAGCACCACCGCCATCGCCCTCACCATCTTCCCCAACCCCGCCACCGACCAGTTCACGGTCGAAGTAGCGGAGTCGGAGTTGATCCGTTCCGTGCAGATCACAGACATCGAAGGCCGGATCGTTCGGACGATCTCTAACATTAACAGCAACCGGACCGTCGTCAATCGGGAAGGTATGCCACGCGGTGTCTACATCGTTCAGCTACGGCTCGACCGTGGCGTTAGTGCACAGAAGGTGTTCATACGTTAAGGAATTAACGTAATCCACCAATTATTTTGAGGAAAAGCCTCCGTAAGCCTTGTGCTTGCGGGGGCTTTTTGTTAGTACGTTGGGAATGAGGTTTAATTGGCGCGGTCGCGGGTGCGGGGTTTAGCTCGTCGGAAGCAGAGATGGACCAGAAGCAAGGGTTTTAGGTATGCTACCGGATGAAAAATACGCAGCACAGTTTATCAAATACGCTTATGACAATCCGTGAAATTCTCTGTTCTTCCCGGGAGGAATTGCCCCGCAAGCTATACTTGGGTGAGTAGCGAAAGGCAGGTACCAGGGGGCGGGGGACTAGCCCATAAACACGCCTACGCCGAGCTCGTTCTGGCCCCGAAGGGAAGGCGGACTTGGCCAGTGAGAATACTGCGTCACTTTATTCCCCATACATAATCACTAGCGTCGTCCGCAAGACGTTAAACCAATCTTAATACCCGAACACGCCCCCCCACCGGTTCCGTTATTACCCCCATATACAGTCTTAGCATTCCTAGTATTCTATCCCCAAAAAACTAAATTAATAATGATGAAATTCCTCTCTAGCAGCAAACTGCTAATGTTCCTCCTTGCCCTAACCGCCGTCTCTTTCACCTCTTGTGAGGATGATGATGACGTGCTCGGCATGGACTTCAATGATGACGGTACGCTGTTCATCTCCTCCAACACGCAAATGAAGGTCGGTATCCTCGACACGCGTGATTCCGATAACCGGGAGCTCTTCACTTTTGACGCCGCAGGTGCAGACTCCGACGGAATCTACTTCGACGAGCGTGGCGACGGTCTCCTCTACCAAGTGAATCGCTCCGCTAACACGGTCGTCCAGTACGAAGACGTGCTCGATGATTTCAACGACGACGAAGGCGTCAACATCAGCCTTACCTCCGCCGCCGGTGGATTCTCCAACGGTCGTGGCCTTACTCCGATCAACAACTCGCAGTTCCTCGTCGCTGACGACCAGGATGACGACGATGGCGACCAACTCGTGCTGTACTCCAACACGAACGGTGACGCAATCAACCGCGTGGCTACTTACAACGTGGCCTTCAACCTTTGGGGCATTCGGTTCCATGACAATACACTCTACGCGGTTGTCGACAACACTGACTCCGTTGCTGTATTCACCAATACAGACACTGGCTTGTTCGCTACCGCCGACGGTGGTGACGTAGTACCCAATCGGTTCATTAAGGTCGATGGTATCGTCCGTACCCACGGTCTTACGTTCATTCCCCAGAGCGATCTGATGATTCTGACTGACGTTGGTAGCGGTGCCAGTGACTCCGATGGTGCTATCATCGTTATTCGCAACTTCAGTACCATAACGGGTGATTCGATCTCCAGTGCTAACTACACCCGCATTGCGGGCGCTAGCACCCGCCTCGGTAATCCCGTAGACGTAGCTTACGACGAAGAGAACGAAGAAATTTATGTCGCCGAGCGTTTGAACAGCGGTGGTTTGCTACTGAGCTTCCCCCTCGACGCAGTAGGTAACGTTGCCCCCAAAACAGCCGACACCTTTACCGGTATCTCTAGCCTCTACCTGAACAACGACTAAGCGAGAGCTTTATAACTTGTTTGACTGTATATAAAAAATCTCCCGTCGGCGCTTTCGCTGGCGGGAGATTTGTGTTTTAGCACTATGCCTGCGTGACTAAGCTTTGCTAAACGAGTAGAACTCTCTTTCCATCAACTGATGCGCTTTCCTGCGTACACAAGAGCACCACTAGCAGTAGGGTGGACCTGATGGATGACCAGTGGGTAGCGTGACGAAGTAATCTACCCGAGCGTCCGTGATGAGTATAACTGACTAGTAGCCATTGACTTCTTCAATAACAGCCGAAGCAACGGGAAGAGAGCTATTGGTAAGGTGGCGGGTTAAGTAATTTGAAGCTTACTCCACTACTCTACACAAACCTACGGTTGGACGTAAAAAAATCCCCCGCTAGTCTTGACCGGCGGGGGATGATTTTATTTAGAGCATGCTGGGACTTTGGATTCCTGGCCGGGTTTGAGATAGTTTTGTGATGGTTAAGGCAGCAAAACCGGAGTTTAGCCACCCCGATAGCTATCGGGGAATGAGGATTCTGCTAACGAAGACCACCGCAAAAGTGGCCAAAACAAGGCCGGAAGCTAAAGTCCCAACATACTCTTAAGTCGAACTATTGACAAATCACGTCAATCAGATGGCATACTCGTTTTTGGCGATCAAATCGTTAGCGACGATCCGACGCAGCTTCTTCACGTTCTGCGGTGGGTACTTCGTAAAGCGGCGAATGCCCTTCACGAATGTATCGAGGAGGTCGCCTTCCGCGAAACTAGCGATGGCATCCAGTGCGTTTTTGCCCATGCGGCCATTCACGTCGTGGAAGTGAACGCGGAGGATGGCGTCGTAAAGCTCCTGCGGCTGCTTACCGGTTCCCCGCTCCTCCATGCGGCGTAGGCGGAGTAGAGTGGATTCGGCGGTGAGTAGATCGGCGAGCATGTCGGCGATGTTCATCAAAATCTCCTGCTCTTCCTTCAGGTTCAGCTTGCCGTCCATCTGCCCCTTCACGGCGGCACCGACGAGCATTAGGATGAGCTTCTTGAAATCGGCAACGGCCTTCAACTCCGCGCCAAACTTACCCGTTACGGGCGTATTGTCTTCTGGCTTAGCGAGTTCCTTCTGGACGCTCCACGCCGGGGTAGCAATGTCGAGCGCGCCCTTCATGGCCCGGCGCATCAGCATGTCGACGCTGAGGAGGCGGTTGATTTCGTTCGTGCCTTCGTAGATGCGGTTGATGCGCGAATCGCGGTACATCCGGGGCGCGAGCGTTTCCTCACTGTAGCCCATGCCACCGTGGATTTGAAGGACTTCGTCGACCGTGTAGTCGAGCATTTCCGAGCCGAGGAACTTGAGCAGCGCGCATTCGATGGCGTACTCTTCGGCGCTCAGGCGTTTGGCTTCGTCAAAGGAAGTCCCGTCGGCGGCCAGGGCCTTGTTCATGTCTTGGATCTGCTGGCTGACGCGGTAGAGCGCGCTTTCACCGGCGAAAATCCGAATACCCGCCTCACCGATCTTGTACTTAATCGCGCCGAAGTTGGCGATCGGTTGCTTGAACTGGACGCGTTCGTTGGCGTACTTAATGCCTACCGTGAGCGCGCGCTTCGCACCACCACAACTGAGTGCGTGTAACTTGAAGCGGCCTACGTTAAGGACGTTAAAGGCAATCAGGTGACCGCGGCCAATCGTGCCGAGAAAGTTTTCGCCGGGGATACGGACGTTCTCAAAAAATACCTGGCGGGTAGAGCTACCCTTGATGCCGAGCTTATCTTCTTCGGCGCCGAGGGTGAGGCCTTCTAAGTTCTTAGGGACGATGAAACCGGTAAACTTGTCACCATCTACCTGCGCGAAAACGATGAAAACGTCGGCGAAACCAGCGTTGGAGATCCACATCTTCTGGCCGTTGAGGAGATAATCACCTCCGTCTTTGGTGGCCGTGGTTTTTGCGCCCATGGCGTCGGAGCCGGAGCCCGGTTCCGTCAGACAGTAGGCAGCTTTAAGCTCGCCGGAGATCAGGCCGGGGAGCCATTTAGCCTTTTGCTCTTCCGATCCGTAGTAGAGGATCGGTAGCATGCCGATCCCGGTGTGGGCGGCAAAAGAAACAGTGAAGGAGCCGGAACTGCCACCCATCACGTCACAAATCAGCGTGTTGGTGTTGGTGTCCATCTGCATGCCGCCGTAAGCCTCGGGCATGTGGCTACCGAGCAGGCCTAATTCAGCCATTTTCTCGAGCAAACGTGGGGCAATGTTGTCCTCCTGCTTCTCAATCTTGTCGAGGTTCGGGAAGATCTCTTGCTGGATAAAGTCGTCCACCATCTGGCGAACCATCTGCTGCTCTTCGTTGAAGTCTTCGGGGGAAAACGTAGTTTCCGGCAGCGCGTCGGCTATCAGGAACTCGCCCCCTTTCAATACTTTTTGTGCTTCTAATACCGTGGACATGATCTAGGACTTTATGTTTTAGCGAAAATTCGCTAGCGAAGATAGGGTGCCGCGATCGTAGCTGCAAATCTCAGTAGCGAATTTTCGCTAAATGACGGGTTTGTGATTTCTAGTCGCCGTTTTTGGCGCGGCCGCGGGTGCAGAGTACGTAAGAAGGAGCAGTGGAATGGGGTATTCGGCAAAGCAAGGCCCCCCGGCCAAGAACAACCCGGGCTACAGAGACTGCCTGCTCTTATCCCGAAAGCCATGCACCCGCGAAAGCGCCCAAATTTTTACTCTGCTGGAAATTCTAGCGGGTGTAAAGTATTCCTTTCCAGCTTCTTTTCCCCTCCTCCACATCCTCCGGCAATCGGCGGAGCCACTTAAAGAAATACCCGAAACCGCAGCGCCCGCAACCCATTCACGCTCTGTAAAGGATCCAAGACCAAGTCCTCAATCTCCCCATCCACGTAGCCGGCCTGCTGCAGATAGTCCAGGTAACCCAGGTATTCTTCCCGGTCCCGATCCTGTAGGTAAACGATGGAGATGTGGTCGGCCAGCGTCAATCGCTCTTCCCCCTTACGAATGGTCGCCTTGTCGATTCGCTTCTTGAGAATTTCGTAGCGGACGTTGTAATCCCCGTCCACGTCGAAGTGCTTTTCGTCCATGCGGAACTTGATGTCGAGGGGGCTCGTGTAAGCAAAGATCAATTGCGCCGTCCGCAGCGGCATGGGTATTTCCGACGACACCTGATCGACCAGCCGGGTAGCGTCCGCCATGTCGATGAGTTGTGACAGGCGGAAGTTGCGCAGGTGAACGTCGCTGAACTCCTGATTTTTGAGGAGGCTCTGGCCCGCGTAGATCTCGTACTCCACGCCGTCCGTTTTGTATTTTTCGAAGTAGTGCGGCAGCGTTACCTGGGCGGCTTGGTCGCGGGCGGTGAAGAACTCCGATAGTTCCTTGTTGATCCGATTCACGCTTTTTTCGTAGTCCGTCCGGTTACGTGCGTAAAGTCCCAGGTCTCGGTCGAGGTGCTCAAGGTACTGGTGACTTAGTAATTTCAGGCTAGCCTCCTGCCGCCCGAGTTGGTCGATCAGGGGCGTGATCTGATGGTGGATCAGGTCGCCCATCTGAATCTCGTGCCCGTTGTCGAACTCTTCCTGCTCGACCAGCAGGCTGATGTCGATGAACTGCACGACTTGCTGGATGAGGGGGAAGGTGACTTCCTCCATTGCTTTGGTGAGAAAAAACCGCCCGGCGCGTAGATTATCCACCAAATCCTGGTGGATGGAAGCGTTGCGAATCCCACTGCTACCGACGATGTCCGCCTGCCCGTAGAGCGGGAAAACATTGTTGAAGGCTATTTCCTGCGAAACGGGCTTCTCGCCCAGCTCTATCTGCTGTAAAATGTCGAAGGCCGCCTCGGTAAACTTCCACTCTACGCTGCTGTGCAGACTAGTGTAGTGCTCCCGCATGATGGCTTCGATCCGGTTATCGATGTACTCCCGGCTGCGCTCGACGGCGGTGCGGAAGAGCCCCCGGATCTCCCGGAATTTCAACTCTAAAAAGGCATTGATGCTGTAGGGCTTCGGGCAACCCAATTCCACGATACCAATCACGTTCCGATTCTGATCGAGCAGCGGGGCAATCAGGATGCTGCGCAGGCCCAGGCGCATCAGCGACCGCTCCATTTTACCCGGGTTGTCCAGTTGGCGCAAATCCTCGATTACAACTACCTCCCGGGAAACACACGCCTGCTCGTAAATGCTTCCGGCGAAGTCCGCGCCGGTCAGCCGGTCCACGGAGTCCGCCAGCAGGTTAAAGCGAATACGGTATTCGTGGTCGATGGCCCGGTTGAGGGGAAAATCAATCGCGGTTAGCCCGAGTTGTAGCGCGGGGTTGCGGAAGTGCACGCGAACTAAGTTCGCTAGTTCCTGGACGCGATCGACGTCGAGAATAGCGTCGCGGCTGATCAGCCGGTGCTTTAGCCGGCTGAGCGCTTCTTCTTCCGTGACGTCAAACAAATGAGAGATGTGGAGCCCGTGAAACTCAAAGCTTTCCGGTGGGAGCATCTCCAGCCAAAGATCGGTATCCGAAATATTAGTCATCAGGCGGTTGATGTCGTCGCGGCTTAACTCCGGTAATTCTCCGACGGCGATGATCTCCACGAAGTCATCGTTCATCTGGGGTTGGTAGAAACAGTCCAGCCCAGATTTCTGGTCCTGCACGACCAGCATCGCCGTGGGAATAACGTCGATGTTGACGCCGTAGAACTTCTTCAGTATTTGCGCGCCCACCATGATCTGGTGGCGTTTGATGACCGTTTCCATCTTCCCGGAAAAGGAGTAGCAGGCGTTGTCCGTCGCCACCAGTGCTTTCATCCCCGGGCTAACGTAGACGGGGGTGAAGTGAAATGGCTTACTAAACTTGAACAGGGAGGTCGTTCGTTCGGCGGGGGGGACGATGAAGAGCATGAGGAGCTCCATAATGCCCCGGTGTTGCTTGAGTAGGGACAAATCCTGGATCGGGCTCCGTAATTCAGGAACCTCCGCCACGCGGCGTAATAATTCCTCGCCCAAAAACTTGATGCCTAAGTCATCCTCCTGCACCAGCTTTTCCACGCGCTGAAAGATCAGATCGAGGCACAGTACGGACCGGTAGGGCATGGAAAACAGGTCCTCCCGTAACTGGTCGGGCAGATCGTTCCGGAGAAATTCCACGGGTAGCTCCACGCTACCGCTGTCCTGCTTACCGACGGTGATTTCGAGTTCCATGTCGGGGAAACGTTTGGTAGTTGGAAAAGGATTCGTTTACCTGCCTTAACAAAAAGGGCACGCTAGCCGGTAGCGTGCCCTTTCGTGGTGGATAGATTTGTGAAATCACCAATAGGTCGATTAACTCAAGAGCGAATCGCCGCGATGCCCGGCAATTCCTTGCCTTCTAGCAGTTCCAGCATCGCGCCGCCGCCAGTAGATACAAAGCTGACCTTGTCGGCTAATCCTGCCTTATTAATGGCGGAAACGGAATCGCCTCCACCGATGAGGCTATAAGCACCGTTGTCCTGAGTCGCGTCGGCAACGGCATTCGCAATGGCGTTCGTACCCTTCGCGAAGTTGCTCATCTCGAAAACGCCCATCGGGCCGTTCCAGAGAATGGACTTGCTCTTAGCGATCACGTCGCTAAATACTTTTATCGATTCAGGGCCGATGTCGAGGCCTTCCCATTCGTCGCCGATCTCACCGGTCTTAACGACCTGGCTGGGCGTCTCGTTAGCAAAATCTTTACCGACGGTTGTGTCTACGGGGAGGTAAATATTGGTGCCGCTCTCTTTTGCTTTTTTGAGCAGGTCGAGGGCGTTCTGGGTTTTGCCTTTCTCCACGAGCGAATTGCCCACTTTACCCCCCTGCGCGAGGCTGAACGTGTAGGCCATTGCACCGCCAATGATGATGTTATCGGCGAAATCAAGCAGTTTTTCCAGCAGTAAAATCTTGTCGCTCACCTTAGCGCCACCGACGATGGCGGTGACGGGGTGCGCGGGGTTGACGAGCAGTTTCTGCGCGCCCTCCACTTCAGCTTCCATCAAGTAGCCGAACGCTTTGTGGTCGGCGTCGAAGTATTTGGCGACGGTAGCGGTGGAAGCGTGCGACCGGTGGGCGGCACCGAAAGCGTCGTTCACGAAAAATTCAGCAAGCTCGGAAAGGGGCTTAGCGAGGTCTTCGTCACCTTGCTCTTCGCCGGAGTAGAAGCGAGTATTTTCCAGCAGCAGCACCTGACCGGGCTCGATGGCTGCAACGGCTGCCTGCGCCTTCTCCCCGATGGTGTCGTCCACGAAAGTCACCTGGCAGCCAACGTGGTCTTCCAGCGTTTGGACGATGGGCGCTAGGCTAAACTTGTCATAGTTCAGGCTTCCATCCTCCAACTTCTCTTTCTGAGGACGGCCGAGGTGAGATATGAGAATAACGGCCGCGCCCTGCTCGAGCAAATGAGTGATGGTAGGGACGGCGCGCACGATGCGCGTGTCGTCGGTAATTTTCTTATCGTCGTCGAGGGGAACGTTGAAGTCCACGCGGACCAGTACTTTTTTACCGGAGACGGCAAGATCTTTCAGGGAGGCCATAAATTGGTTTTGGGGGGGATATAAAATAACAGTGTACAGCCCGCGCTAGCCGGCGGACTGTACACTGTAGAAGCCGATCGTCCCCCTTGGTGTTGTGTTTCCAACGAGGGAACCCGACGGGAACCGAAGAATAACGGCTCGGTAGATTACATGGCCGCGATCCGCTCGCAAAGATCGGCGAGGCGGGCGGAGTAGCCGGCCTCGTTGTCGTACCAGCTGACTACTTTGACGAGCTTGCCCATCGCCTTGGTCTGGCCCTTATCGTAGAGGCTGCTGTACTTGCTACCGACAATGTCGGAAGAAACGTAGGGCGCATCAACGAAGGCAAGAATGCCCTTCATGCTGCCGTTAGCTGCCTTTTGGAAAGCTTCGTGGATCTGCTCCTCCGTCACTTCCTGCTTCAGGACGGCGGTGAGGTCGGTCAGTGAACCGGTGGGCACGGGGACGCGCATGGCACCACCGTCGAGCTTACCATCGAGGTGGGGAAGAACGAGTCCAACGGCCTTTGCGGCACCGGTGCTGGTGGGCACGATGTTAATCGCGGCGGCACGGGCGCGGCGGAGGTCCTTGTGGGGGCCGTCCTGAATGTTCTGATCGGCCGTGTAGGCGTGGACGGTCGTGATGAGTCCTTTTTCGAGACCGAAAGCATCGTCCAGCACTTTGACCATCGGGGCCAGGCAGTTGGTGGTGCAACTGGCGTTGGAGTAAATCTTGGTTTCCGCGTTGATGACTTCTTCGTTGACGCCGAGAACGACGGTCGCGATGTCACCCTTTCCGGGGGCGGAGATGAGTACTTTTTTGGCACCCGCTTCGATGTGCAGGTTCGCCTTCGACTTTTCTACGAAGCGGCCGGTGCATTCCAGGACGACGTCGATGTTCATGTCTCCCCACGGCAGTTTCGCCGGGTCGGGCTGGCTGAGGGCGTGGATCTTCTTACCGTCGATGTGGATGTAGTCGGCGTCGCTGCTCACTTGACCGGCGTAATTGCCCTGTACGCTATCGTACTGGAAAAGGTGCGCGAGCGTGGCGTTGTCCGTCAGGTCGTTGATCGCAACTACGTCGAGTCCTTTTTCGAGGAGGTTACGTAGGGTAATTCTTCCGATGCGGCCAAAGCCGTTGATTGCAATTCTTGCCATAATGGTTGGGGGGATTTAGTAGTGAAAGCGCAGCCGGAACGGTGAAAGAAACGGGGCACGGCCGCTCCGATGTAGTCGTCGGGACGGAGAAAGTGGGTTAACAAGCAAAGGGTAACCTAAGTTGGCTATCCGTGCAGCTAGTTACCCGGTTAAGCCGCCAAAAGTAAGTACTTAGTGTAAAATATACAAAAAGCACCTCCGTAAGCTATTTCGCTAGCCCGTAAAACTCAGCCCTTCGTATTCACCCCGCACCCGCTACCGGGCAAAAAAAAAGCCTCCCACGGTTAGGTGGAAAGCATTTTCTGTAGCCCGTAGGGGAATCGAACCCCTCTTACCAGGATGAAAACCTGGCGTCCTAACCGATAGACGAACGGGCCTTTTAGAGATATGCGATTGGCGATATGCGAATCTTGATTGGCGATTTGCTGCCGCTGATGCACTCGCTTTGCTCAGCTACCGCTGTTGCTCTTTGCTTGCTGCGCAAGCTCACGGTAAGTGAAACATCGTAACGTAGAATCAAGCGGAGCGTAGTAACGAAGAGCCATGCGGAGCGGGAAGCAGCGGCAGCAAATCAAATATCGTATAACAAGAATCGCATATCGCCAATCAAAATTGCAACGCAATTTTGTAGCCCGTAGGGGAATCGAACCCCTCTTACCAGGATGAAAACCTGGCGTCCTAACCGATAGACGAACGGGCCGGTAGGTGACAACGACCGGCATTCCGGTCTTAGCGGCTGCAAAGATAGCAACGGGAGCCACAATCTTGCAAGCTCCCGCCTAACTTTTCTTTTTGTCCGAAGGTTGCGTGGGGCGCAAGATTTTTGTGCGGAGCTTCTCCAGGCGTTGGCGCAGTTCTTCGGCCTGCTCCGTTTTGAAGTAATCACCGACCTCTTTGCTCAGCTCGGAAACCGTCTCAATCTGAATGCTATCCTGCTCGAGGTGGTAATGAGTTTCTTCCACGGCGGCCTCGTCGTCGAAGTTGGTGGCGCGCAGGGTAGAGAGCTCCTTCTGCCGGCGGGCGATGTTGTCATTGAGTTGGTGGCGGGCGAGCAACTGCTTGAGCCGCGTTGCGCAATCCGCGAAGAATAACGCTTTGGTGTGGCGCAGGTCAAACTCCGCCTTAAGTGCTTTAAGTACTTTTTCCCCTCGCTCGAGTTCTTCGGCCGGGGCGGTAGTGCTACGCTCCAAATCGTTACGAAGTTCTTCGATGCTGACCCGAATCGCGTCGGCCTCGTCGCGGAACTTATCCTCCTGTCGTTGGCAAGCGGTTAAGCGGCGACGGAGGCGGGCACCGAGGCCCTGATCTTTTGTTTCTTTTCTCACGTCAACCTTGCGGCGCAGGAAAAAAACCGCCGCCGTGGCCAGCGCCACCAGCGAACTGAACAAGAATAGCACAACCCCCACAAATGGGTTAAGCGTGATGATACCGAAAAGAACGAGAAGGTAAGCCGCCCCGGCAATCAAAAGATTGTTCCAGTTTGGTTCGGTGGGGTCGGTTTTAGCGCTCATAAATGGTTAAACGAGCGACGGTTAAGATAGTTGCCCCGCCTGGGGTTGGAGGCAGTCGCCAGACAGTCCTTCAACCAAATCAAAAGTAGCACAAGAGCCACCGTCCAACACAGAAACTGCAGGCCTACCGCCTACTTCCTACAAGCCTACCGCCTAGTCTTTCTTATTCTTAAAATCTCCCCGCTTCCAGCCATCAAAAAACTGCTTCCAGGCGATCGGGCTAAAGATATTCATCGGTGGTTGCTGGCCGATGTAGTAGGTCTGCCGCGCCTGTTGCCGTAAGTAATAACTTCCGTTTTCTACCCCGGAATTGGGAATGGTTTCCCGCAGGCGCTCGAGCGTCTCCGCGTTCAGGTTATCGCTGGCGATGGACTGTAGCTCGGTCGTTACGTCCATGGCGAGGAACTCCAGTTTGAAGTGTTCCCGGCTCGGCCAGGGGAAGACGATGGCCGTCGGTAAGTCGATGTTATTTTGGTACAGCAGCTGAACGTAGCTGTAGCGATCGTCCGCCAGCGTATCCGGCACGACGTACCGGCCTTCTTCGTAGCCCAACGCGCTGAAGACGATGGTATCACCTTTGTGCGCTACGATGCTGAAAAAACCTTCCAAGTTTGCGTAAGTACCCCGCCCGTCGCGCTTGATCAGCACCGTCGTGTAGGGGATCGGTAGGAGGCGTTCGTTACCCCCGTCCAGCACCATCCCGGTAAATTGCACCAGTTCTTCGCCGTCCTGGTCTACGTATTTTTGGGCGCTGACGCCGGATGCAAAGCAGAGTAGCAAGAGGCCGAGCAGGAAATTTCTCATAGGGGTTCGGGAGTTAATCCACTACAAAGGACGCTTTTCTACCCCAACTGGTTGGGAAGTAAGAAAGCCGTTAACGTTTTCGTTCGTTTTTGCTGATGAACGCTGGTGGACCCATCGCAAATCGATCGTCACTATTTTACGTTAATAATCAGGGTTGCTCCCGCCAAAGAAAACTGCTTCAACCCAGTGCAAAGGTCAGCACCTCGTCCATATTATCCACGTAAGTAATCGCCAGTCCCTTCAGGTATCGCTCCTCGATCTCCCGCACGTTTTTCTCGTTCAACTTACTCAGCAGGATGTGCTTCATCCCCGCCCGCCGTGCGGCCAGGAGCTTCTCCTTGATGCCACCGACGGGTAGTACCCGCCCACGCAGCGTGATCTCGCCCGACATGGCCAGGTAAGCCTTCACCGGCCTGCCCGTATAGGCACTCACCATTGCGGAAAGCATCGTCACGCCCGCGCTGGGGCCGTCTTTCGGCGTTGCGCCTTCCGGCACGTGGACGTGAAGATCCTGAGCTTTGATCGTTTCCTGTTCGATGCCCAGTTTCTCGGCGTTCGATTTAATCCACGACCGCGCCGTGATGGCGCTTTCTTTCATGACGTTGCCCAGGTTGCCCGTTTGCTGCAACCCGCCCTTGCCGGGGCTGAGGCTCGCTTCTACGTAAAGGATTTCTCCGCCTACCTGCGTCCAGGCCAATCCGACCGCAACCCCCGCCAGTTTGCCGGCGCGATAGGGCTCGCGCTCGACGGGCGCCGGGCCGAGGATGTCTTCCAGCATGGCTGGCTTGACGGAAACCGCGGTGGCGCCCTCCATGGCAATCTCCTTAGCGGCGTAGCGCATCAGCCCCGCGATTCGGCGGTTGAGGTTCCTCACCCCACTCTCCCGGGTGTAACCGCTAATGACGGCTTTTACGGTGGCGGGAGAAATTTTAATCTGCTTAGTCTTCAGCCCGTGTTCCGTCCGCTGGCGGGGGAGCAGGTGCCTTTTGGCGATCTCCAGCTTCTCTTCTTCGGAGTAACCGGAAAGTTGGATGATCTCCATCCGGTCGCGCAGCGCGGGCTGGATGGCGCTGAGGTTGTTGGCCGTGGCGATGAACATGACCTTGCTCAGGTCGACGTCCACGTCGAGGTAGTTGTCGTGGAACGTACTGTTCTGCTCGGGGTCGAGTACTTCCAGTAGGGCTGAAGATGGGTCGCCCCGGTGGCTCTGACCAACCTTGTCGATCTCGTCGAGGATGAAGACCGGGTTGTTCGTGCCCACCTTTTTGAGGCTCTGGACGATCCGCCCCGGCATCGCCCCGATGTAGGTTTTCCGGTGGCCGCGAATTTCACTCTCGTCGTGCAATCCGCCCAGGCTCATGCGGACGTATTTACGCCCCAGTGCTTCGGCGACGGATTTGCCCAGGCTCGTTTTACCGACCCCGGGAGGGCCCAGGAGTAGTAAGATCGGTGCCTTCATGTCTCCCTTCAACTTCAGTACCGCAAGGTGGGAGAGGATGCGTTCTTTAACTTTTTCGAGCCCGTAGTGGTCATCGTCGAGTTGCTTGGTGACGGTCTTGAGGTCGAAATTATCCGCGCTGTATTCGTTCCAGGGTAATTCCACCAACATCTCCAAGTAGGATAGCTGCACGCTGAATTCCGCCGCCTGTGGGTTCATCCGTCGTAGGCGAGCGATCTCGCGGGTAAAGGTTTTACGGACTTCTTCGGGGAAGTCCTTGTCTGCCGCCGCTTTGTCCAGGCGTTCTATTTCTTCCTTGTTGGGGTTGTCACCCAGTTCTTCCTGGATGGCCTTCATCTGCTGGTTCAGGAAGTATTGCCGCTGCTGTTCCTCGATGTCGCCGCGAGCTTTGGTGTCGATTTGCTCACGGATTTCTAGTACCTGCAGCTCTTTACTCAGCGCTTCGAGCACCATGCTGGCTTTCCGGGCGAGTGAATGCTCCTCCAATAAAGATTGCTTCTGGACGAGGGTGATCCCCATATTGCTGGCGATAAAATTTAGCAAATGGCTACTGCTGTCGATGTTGTCGAGCATCATCTGCGCCTCCGAGGGGATGTTGGGGCTCAGTTCGATGGCCCGCCGGGCGTGGTCGCGGACGCTGTCCATGGTGGCCTTGAAGGTGAGCTGGTCTTCGGGGAGTTCGTAATCTAGTAGCTCAACCTCGCCGCTGAGGTACCCGTCTGTTTCGGCCATCGTCTTGCGCCGGATGCGCTGGCGGCCCCGCAGCACGGCCGTCAGGCTACCGTCCTGCATTTTGACGAGCTTCATGATCTTGGCCAGCGTACCGATTTCAAAAAGGTCTTCTTCACTGGGGTCTTCGGTCGCCACTTCCCGTTGGGAAAAGATCGCTACGTACTTCGCGGAAGCGTGCGCCTTCTGGATGGCTTTCGTGGACTGCTCCCGCCCAATGTTAATCGGGGCGACAATGGTCGGGAAGAACACGGAATTACGGAGGGCCAGGTAGGGGAGTACGTCGGGTAATTCACCGGCGTCCAGTTGCTCGTCGCCGTCGTCAGTGCCGATGAAGGGGAACAGGTCCTGGTCTTCGTTCTCGTTAAATCCGGGTTTGTTCATCGTAAATTTCGTCTTGGGGTTGCTCATCTGCGCGGTGCCTTAAAGGTAGGGAATGCTTGGGGTAAGGGAGGGTGGAGTGCAATAAGTATGCCAGGTGATTAGGCGGTAGGTGGGTAGGCGGGTAGGCAGCAGGCAAAGAGGCGGTAGAGTTTTGGGCGCGGTCGCGGGTGCCAAGTAGATTGGAAGGGGAGCCGGGGGGAAAGCGCCCGTCGGGAAAGCTACTTTGCGGCGTACTGGTCCGAGATGTAGGCCAGTAGGGCTTCCACGTCTTCATCCGTAAGGTTGGTGTAGTTGGCCATGACCGCACGGTCGTTCTCCCGATGAACCTGGACGGCGCGCGCGCTTTCTCCGGATTCAATGAGCGCCTGGGACTGCCGGACCCAGCGGTATAAGTGTTCCCGTGGTTCGCCGGCCCAACGGGATTCTACGCCGCCGAGGGCGGGGCCGGTCGCGTCGTCCCGCATGTTCTTGTTGTGGCAGGAGCCGCAGACATTCGCGTTCCAAATAGTCTTGCCCCGGCGGCCCAGCTCAGTCGAGCCGGTAGGATCGACTACAGCGCAGTAACTCCCTTCACTTTGCACCCGCGCCCGCGCCATCTTATCTTGATCTATCGCAAAGTAGGTAGTCGCCCCGATGATGAGGAGAGAGAACAAAATGGCGTACTGAAAAACGGATAACAACTGATATTTGCCCATGATCAAGTGAATTGGTGGACGGCAAAGGTCCGGGGCATTTCTAGTGAATACAAGTTGCAACGCGCTATCTAGAACGGGAGTGGATTAAACCCAAAACACAACCTTTGGTCAGCTCAACTCATCCTGTGGAGGGCTAGACAAACACCACGCCGAGGCTCCGCGGACCGTGCGCGCCGATCACGAGACTTTGCTCGATGTCCGCCGTCTTACTGGGCCCGGCGATGAATACCCCGAAGCCAGTTTCGGCGATGTCGATGCTCTTGTACGCTTCGTGCATCGTGGGTACGACACCCCCGTCGATCACCAACACGAGGTGCTGCGTAATGAACGGCAACACCCGGATAACCGCCTCCTTCTCCGTAACCCAGATCGCTCCGTTCTCCGCCACCGCGAAGCGACCGCGCAGCACGGCAATATCGACCAACGCTAGTTCCAGCGGGTCTTTGACCGCCGCCAGATCGATGTTGCCGGGGATTTCCGGGACGGTGGAAGCGATCACCTTGGCGTCCGGAAAATTAGTGGCTAGGTAGCCGGGCAGGTCTTCCATCGCCATCACTTTTCCTTTGCTCCCCCCGATGACTTCGGTGAACAGCGGTAGGTCCAAATCCACCTCGGCGTCGTAAGTAGGCATGTCGGGGAGAGGACGGTCGGCGGGCTTATTGGCACGGACGCGGGCGAGGATGTGTTCTTTGGCGGTTGGCATGGAAGGGGTTAATTGGTAAATACCACAACGGATTGTTCCATGAGAACGCTGAGTTGGGGCGTAGTCTACTACTTCGGTAGGCGGTAGGCGGTAGGCGGTAGGCGGTAGGCGGTAGGGCGGTAGGGCGGTAGGCGGTAGGACGGCGTCTAAGCGTCCTTACGGTTCTTGGCGTACCATTCTTTGAACGAATTCTTGGGCACCTCCGGAAGCTCCCGGCTCTGACCCCAGGCGTTGAACTGATTGTAGATGAGCGCCCGCGGGGCAATTTTCAGCGCCGTGCGGGCTGCCTTACCCATGAAGTTGTAAAGCCCGCCGCGCGACAGCACCGCACCGGCGCCGGCCAGCGGGATGCTCTTGACGTTCTCCAGGTGGCCCTCTTCGGAGACGATCTGCCGCCACTTGTAAAGCTGCTCGTGGATATCGATCTTGACCGGGCAGACGTCGGAGCAACTGCCGCACAGCGTGCTGGCGAAGGGTAGGTCCTTGTTCTTCTTCAAATCCTTGCCCGGGCTGAGGATGGAACCGATCGGTCCGGGAATCGTATGGTCGTAAGAGTGGCCACCGCTGCGCCGGTAGATGGGGCAGGTGTTCATGCAGGCACCACAACGGATGCACTTGAGGCTGTTGCGGAAATCTTCCCGACCGAGCTGCTTCGTGCGGCCGTTGTCGACCAACACGATGTGCATCTCACCGCCGACCTTGGGGCGGTGGTGGTGGGAAGTATAGATAGTGATGGGCTGGCCCGTCGCGCTACGGCCCAGCAAGCGCGTAAAGACGGCCAGGTGTTCCGCCCTGGGGATGACCTTTTCGATGCCCATGCAGTGAATCTGGACGGGCGCGAGGTGGACGCCCATGTCGGCGTTGCCCTCGTTGGTGCAAACGACGACGCCCCCCGTCTCCGCTACGGCAAAGTTGACACCCGTGATGGCGGCCTTGGCGGAAAGGAACTTCTCCCGTAGGTGGCCCCGCGCGGCCTCGGTGAGGTACTGGGGGTCGCTGGCCCCCTTTTCGGTACCGAGATGCTCGTGAAAAAGCTCGCCGATTTCCTCTTTCTTGAGGTGGATGGCGGGCATGACGATGTGGCTGGGTGGTTCTTTTTTGAGCTGGATGATGCGCTCGCCGAGGTCGGTATCGACGACTTCGATACCGTGCTTCTCGAGGTGCTCGTTCAGGTGGCACTCTTCGGTCAGCATGGATTTTGACTTCACGATCTTGTCGACCTTGTGCCGGGCCAAGATGCCGTGGACGATCTCGTTGTGTTCCTTAGCATCCACCGCCCAGTGGACGATCACGCCGTTGGCCTCCGCCTTCGCGACGAATTGTTCCAAATAAGTATCGAGGTTACTCAGCACGTTATCCTTGATGTCGGAGCCGAGTTGGCGGATGCTTTCCCATTCGGGAATGCCGTGGACGAGCTTGTCACGCTTGGAGCGCACGTGCCACAATGTGTTGTTGTGCCAGTCGGTGCGGGCATCGTCTTTCAAAAAGGTGGCGGCGCGGGAGGCGTGGTTTTGCATGAGTCAAAGATTTCGGAGGGTAAGATAATGCGTGGTGCGGCGGGCACTGTCCTGTATCGTGCTGGTTGGTCGGAGCTTTTGGGTTTACTTGCGTAAGCGGATGGATCAAAAAATAAAAAGCGCACCCAACTCAAACGTTTTCGACACACAAGACACATAAGACACATAAGAAAACTAAAAGCACAAAGTGCATTGCGTGATGTATTGTTAAGAGTTGACGTTGCTGGTTTGTTTTGTTGTCTTTCATCAGCAGCGGCCTGCTTTACGTGCTTCCTTTTCTTTTTTGTGCCTTTTGTGTTGAAAACCAGTACGCTGAACCCACGAAAGGTAACGACGGGACAGGTGGTGGTCCCACCGGCAAAAGATTTCCGCCGCCGCTGTTGTTCACCAAAAAGGAAGTATGTACCTTTGCACCCCGCAAAAAGCGACTACCAGAAAATCAATCCGCCATGGACGCCATTTCCTTTATTCACGAACAGATGAGCAAGAAGACGGAGTTTCCGCCCTTCCGCTCCGGAGACACCGTTATTGTCGACTACCGTATTACGGAGGGAGAAAAGTCCCGTATCCAGCAGTTCCGTGGTGACGTGATCCAAATTAAGGGCGAAGGCTCCACGAAGACCTTTACCGTCCGTAAGATCTCCAACGGGATCGGCGTCGAGCGTATTTTCCCGCTGATGTCCCCGAGCATCGACACGGTCAAGATCGTCAAGAACGGTAAAGTCCGCCGCAGCCGCTTGTTTTACCTACGGGACCGCGTTGGTAAGAAGGCACGCATCAAGGAGCGCCGCGTTAAGTAAGCAGCGCCCTTCCAATCTTTTTTGGTGCACGCAGCCCAATCGTACTCTACGGTTGGGCTTCGTGCGTTGGGTAATTTACGGATTCCGTCGGCCGGGTGAAGAGTGGTATGATTTGCCACGAGAGGAAATCGCCAACGGGGCACTTACCAACTACCAGAATCGCCACCGCCCGCGCCACAACCAAAATTTCCTTACCTGCGTTATCCAAGCCCCAAAACAAATCAACCATGATGCAGGCCATTTGGAACGGAACGGTGATCGCGGAGAGCGAAACGACCGTTATCGTCGAAGGCAACCACTATTTCCCCGAGGCGAGCGTGAAAGGTGACCACCTACGCCACAGCGATACCACCAGCTTTTGCGGGTGGAAGGGAGACTGCGGCTACTACGATGTAGTCGTCGGTGAGGACGTCAACTCGGATGCGGCCTGGGTTTACCGCGAGCCTTACCCCAAAGCAGAGAAAATCGCCGGCCACATTGCGTTCTGGAAGGGTGTCAAGGTCCGTCAAGCATAGCTAAAATGACCAAACGACCAACGGCTGACTACGTGTTGGCCGAGCATTTTACGTTCGTTCGTGACCAGTCGCTGGCGCTTTGTGCGCCGCTGGAACCGGAAGACTACGTCGTCCAGCCGCACCCGGACGTCAGCCCGCCAAAGTGGCACCTGGGCCACAGTTCTTGGTTCTTCGAGAATTTCATTCTGGCGGAGTTTGTGGAAGGCTATTCGCGTTTCGACGAGCGGCTAAACTGGTTTTTCAACAGTTATTACGAAAGCCAGGGGCCGCGAATTACGCGCTCGAGCCGCGGAAACATGACGCGTCCGGCGCTGAGTCGGGTGCTCGAATACCGCCAGCACGTCGATAAAAAAATAGCGCGTCTGCTCGCCAGCACCCATCAGGACCTAGCTGAAATCGAATCGTTAGTGGAGTTGGGGCTGAACCACGAACAGCAACACCAGGAACTGCTGCTGACGGACATCAAGTACATCCTTGGTACGAATCCTTACTATCCCGTGTATCAAAAGCGTAAGAATACGAACGCGGGCGCGGTCCCGATAGCTATCGGGACCGGGAGTGCAGTGCTTACTGGATCGACGGTAACAAGGCAGCTTCCCGTCCCGGAAGGTATTTACGAGATCGGCCACCGGGGCGACGACTTCCACTGGGACAACGAGCGGGGTGCTCACCGGGTGTTGCTGGAAGACTTTCGCATCGCTTCCCGGACGGTCACCAACGGAGAGTATCTGGCCTTCATGGAAGACGGTGGCTACGAACGGTTTGAGTTTTGGCAGATGGAAGGCATCGAGTGGGCGCGGAACTTAGACGTAAAGGCCCCGCTCTACTGGGTAAAAAAGAATGAGTCGTGGTGTGAGTATTTACTGGACGGCGGCTTACGGGGTCTCCGAGCTGACCTACCCGTTACGCACGTTAGCTGGTACGAAGCCGACGCTTACGCTCGGTGGGCCGGTGCCCGATTACCCACCGAATTCGAGTGGGAAGTAGCCCAACGGATGCACGGCGCGCCCGTCAGCGCCCGGCAGAACTGGGTAGAACGTGGCTCCTTTCACCCCGAACCCGCACGCCCGATTAAATCGGGACAAAACGACCCCACGGAAAACTTCCTCGGCGACACCTGGGAATGGACCAATTCCGCCTACTTACCGTACCCCCGCTACCCCCGGCCCGCGGGCGCGCTCGGTGAGTACAACGGTAAGTTTATGGTTAACCAAATGGTGCTCCGGGGTGGGAGTTGCGCCACGCCGCAGAGCCACGCGCGACCGACCTACCGTAATTTTTTTCCGACGGACAAACGTTGGCAATTCACGGGGATTCGCTTAGCTTGGGATGGCTTATCGTAAATTTGACCCCACTAGCCCGCTGACCGAAAAATAACCTGATGAGTAACCTGGAACAACCCATTTTCGCCAAAGAGATCATATCCGGACTGCGCGCCCGGCCGAAGCAGCTTTCCAGCAAGTGGTTCTACGACGAAAGGGGCGACGAGCTTTTTCGGGAAATCATGGCCATGCCGGAATATTACCTGACGGATTGCGAGCGCGAGATCTTCCAAAAGTGCGCGCCCGAGCTGCACGCCCTGCTGGAAGGCCAACCTTTCGACCTGATCGAGCTGGGGGCCGGCGACGGCTCCAAGACCCAGCACCTCATCGAGCACTTCATCGCCGCACGGGCGGAGTTTGCCTATCGCCCGATCGACATCAGCGCCCACGCCATTGATATTCTGGGGGACCTGATCACTCGCCGCTGGCCGCTGCTGCCCTTTTTGCCCGTTCAGGGTGACTACTTCGCCGCCCTTGACCGCATTGGCTCGGGGCGGTCCGGAAGACGTCGCCTGGTGCTTTTTCCGGGGGCTAACGTAGGCAACTTCTCTCCCGAAGACGCTGCCGTCTTCTTGCAGCGGGTGGGAAAATTTATGCGCCCGGGCGATCTCCTGCTGACGGGATTCGATCTCAAAAAATCGCCCGCCAAGGTTCTGGCCGCCTATAATGATCAGACCGGTCACACGGCCGCCTTTAACCTAAACCTATTGGCCCGCATCAACCGGGAACTGGGGGCGGACTTCGACCTCAAGAACTGGCAACACTGGGAAACTTACGACCCGATAAGTGGCGCCGCGCGTAGTTTCATCGTCGCGCAGGGCCGGCAAACCGTAAAGATTGCCGACCTGGAAGAGACAATCGAGTTCGAGCCCTTCGAAGCCATCGGGGTAGAAATTAGTCAGAAATACAGCCGGAGCGAAATCAAACAGTTAGCGGAGGACTCTGGGTTTCATTTCGTAAAGAACTTCGAGGACGAAAAAGAGTGGTTCCTGGACAGTTTGTGGCGGCGGTAACGAGGGTGATTCAACGACGTTCTTCGCGCGCTTACCGGTTTAACTAGCTGCGCTAATGGCGTGTGCTAACCATCCCGCGCGCAAGACAAACCGATATTTTTCTTACGCTTCGTGGTTGCCGCGCCCGCACTCACGCAGGGCGTCCACTGTTATACCAACTAAGCTTTAGGATATCCAGTGCCCGCAGATTCGGTCGGGGCCGCCCCGTCAGGTACCGCACGAGCCAGCGCTCCGGTAACAGTCGGGCGAGAAATGGCGCGAAGGGCGCGCGGTCGGTAAGCCGGGTTAAGCTGGTGGTGAGAAACGGGTGAGCTACCCGCAGTCGGACTAAATTATCGATCGCCTGGTGCTGTTTGCTCAGGAAAGTATTGGCGGGTTCGAGACCGAGGTGGATTACCGGATTGTCGATGCGGGCCAGCGTGATGTCCTGGTCGCGGAGTTGCTGGCCCCAGAGGGTGTCTTCGTGGCCGTAGCCGACGGCGGTTTCGGGGAAGGAGTGGTCCAAAAGAAGTTGACGGGAGGCGAGGAAGTTGTTGGATTGAAATCCGGCAAAGGGGTCACGCCGGTGGGCGTGGCCGGTGCTTTCCCGCCGGTGGCCGTACCACCAGTGCAGGTGCAAATCCGGGTCGGCGGGGGGGCTGGGGGCGTAGGTGCGGCCGCCGATTAGGAGTAGGTTTTGCGCCGTCCGGTGGTCACGTACGGCCCGGAGGTAGTTCTGGAGGAAATGATCGCCCGGCCATCCGTCGGCGTCCAGGAGTAGCACGTTGGGATACCGGGCATCACGGACGAGTCGGTTACGGATGGCGGCGCGGCCGAGATTTTGGGGGAGGCGTTTCAACTCGATCCCCGGCCCCGTCAGCTTTGCTCTTTCTTCCCACCAACCCGGCACCCGCGGGCTCGCATCATCGTACACCAACAGTTCGCACGGCACGTCGAGCCGGGCCATCTGCGTCCGCAAGTTTAGGACGAGTGGCGCGACGTCGTATTCGTAGCTCGGAACGCAGATGCTCAGCATGGCGTAAAGGTAGCGGCGCGAACCTCGGCGAGGTAGGGTTGGTAAAATGGCAAGATTTCCGCCCCGCGACCCGGCACCCACTGCGCCTGGTAGCCATTCGCCAGCCGGAAGGCATCCTCGATAATGTCGGCCTGCTGCTCGTAGTTGAAATCTTCTAACCTAAGACCGTTCCGGAGTGGGGTCAGGCCGCCATAATTGTATCCCAACTCGGTCGTCTGTGCGTAGAGCGCGCGGGGAATGTAGGCTGCCCCGCGGTGCGTGTACTGCCAAACGTGGACGACCTCGTGAACGAGCGTGTGGTCCCCCATCGGCCCCCAGCTGTTGATCGTGTGAAAGCTGACGTAGCAAAAGCGACCGAAGCGCGGCCCGGCCCAGGCGCGTTCGTCAATTAGGATCAGGTCCCAGGGGAGCGTATCGCCAAAATAGGGGTAGAGGAGGGCGCGTTCGCGGGTGCTGAGCGGGCGGGCGGCGGGCGCAAAGAAAGTTGCGGCGGCCTCGTAAAGATCGGTCACGTAGCACAAATCCAGCCCGGCGAAAAGGACTTCGGACGCCCAGCGGAGGGAGCGGGGTTTTTGCCATATCTCCCGCAAAAAAGCTTGGCGCGCGGGTTGGCGACGGCGGGCGTAGGTCAGGCGAGAGCTTAGGGTGGGGCGGGGCATATTTAGTAAAGGGAACAATGGTGTAGCAAACGTAGAAGCGGCTAAGTTAAAACCGGAATGTGGTCGATTGTGGAGAGATTATCTAATATTTTAGCACCCGACAAAACTAGAATCTCAAGCTAAAGGAAAGTGGATCCGCAAAAAGTTGCTCAAACAAATCGGCTTTCGCTGACCAGCATGAGATTCCCGCCCGTGTCCACCACCGTGGCATCGGGGAAGACCGACTTGAAGGGCCCATCGTAGAACAATCGGGCTTCTTCCCGGTGCGCCGGGGTGTCCGCCAGCCGATTATAAATCAGTAAGCCGCCGGGGTTCAGGCTCTCCCGCAGGAGGTGCAGGAAGTCGTCGGTGAGGATGTGTGCCGGGACGGTCGCGTCCTGAAATACGTCCACGCAGACCAGATCGAAGGTCCGCACGTCGATTTGTAGGAAGGCAAACGCGTCCGCCTGCACGACTTCCACGGGAGAATCCAGGGCCGGCAAACTGTAGTCGGCGGCCAACTCGATGATCACGGGGTCGATCTCTACGGCCACGTAGTCGTAGGTCAGGTACTGGTGCTTTTCCAGCAATTCCGGAATGCTACCCAGGCCGAGCCCCAGGACCAGCACCGAAGCCCGCTCCGGGAGCAGGTCGAACTCGATCCGCTCGAAAGTCTTTCGGAAATTCATGTAGTAGTCCCCGAAACTGTAGATGGCATCCTCGGCCACCAGTTGTAGCCGCCCACCGACGAGGCTGACCTGCAAAAATTTATTGTATTCCGAAGAAGCCGTCTCCAGGACTTGCTCGGTCAGGTGGCTCAGCCAGCGGCGGTAAGTGGGAATGGGGGTGGACAATGGTGGGGAAATTGGTGACTTGGTGGAGCGAATGCTTTACTGCCAAACGGTGGCTACTCGGCTTGCGGGCGGTGAAATAGTTAGTAGCCGGCCGAGCCATCTAATAAATCCTGGCCGTAATTAAAAAACCAGGCCATGGCGAGCAGGAACGTCCCGATCACCAGGCCCCGCAGGCTCTTGTTCCAGTAGCGCGCCTGGAAATAATTCAGCGGCAGCACGTTGAGGCAAATCCCGATCAGGGCCAGGGAGCGTTGCCGAAAATCCATCGTCAGGTCGAAGAGCTGGTTGGCAAACTCAACCGCCTGCGTACTCACGGCAAAGCCAAGCGTAGCGACGACGAACGCGGCGAGCAGGCCGACGAGAAGATGATCGTATCTGGAAATCATGCGGGGAAGCGCGGTTTAGCCGTCTGGGGGTTTGTTTTGTGTTTCTGTGCCTTCGTGGCCCAAAAACTTAACGTGCGTTTACTCCACGTATTCCTGCCGCTTGATTAAAAACACCCACTCGCTGTCGTCATCCTCCACCCGGTAGCCGTAGTCGTAGCAAAAATGGTAAAGCTTGTTGTTGCGCGTCCGGTATTGGTTAGTGAAGTAGCGGAATTTGAAGCCCCGGTCGATCAGTCGGTCTTTACGCACGTTGGATTTCCCGTCGGGGTTCAGCTCCGCCAGCACGTTCCGATTGTGGCGTAAGATGTTGTTCACGCTGCGCTGGAAGGTGTTGTCCTCGGCGTTCTTCCGGTTGTGAAACGCGGCGCGGCAGGGGCTCGAACAAAACTTTTTGTCGGAGCGGCCGGTGTATTCGTCGCCGCATTCGGGGCAGGTGCGTTTCATGGGGTGGGGTGGGTGGAGGCGTAAATATACGTTTGGGTGCGGGTTGTTTTTCTTTGGTTTAGAAATTACTGATTTTAAATAACGAAAACGTGGAGCTGCACCCCACGCTACGAGAGACGCCCCTCCAGGGCTGATCTAAGATCGATATCTAATAATTTCAGCAAGGTCAATACAGATATTGGTTATGGTGCTGTTTCCCTCCCGGTGCTTTCCAACAAAGGGGTAATTATGCAGGAGAAATAAGGCCGAGCTGATAACGGAACGATGATTTATTAATCAAATCATATGGCCTGATTCCGTAAATTTTCTACTCTTCTGAAGACGCGTTTTTTAAAGTGAAAAGAACTCAAAATAAATGGGGGAAGAGATCTACCCCTCAAAACTGCTCCAACCGCTGCTTCCCCGCAACGCCAGTATTTGCGATGGTGCCACCACCCGCAGTAGCAAACTCCCCCTCCATCCCCTGCAGCCGTGCCAAACTGGCGTAATTAGTCAGGTCGTGCTGGCTCGGTACCAGACTGACGTACCCGGCCTGCAGCGCATTAGCGTCCGCATCCTCCCGTTCGTCGTTGTTGACGAAGTTGCCCGACAGCCAGTAGTAAGGCCGACCCCGCGGGTCTTCCCCGGCGCGGTATTCTTCCACCCAGCGCGCGTCGGCCTGGCGGCAGATCTTGATGCCCTTGATCTGCTCCGCGGGCAGGTTCGGGATGTTGACGTTGTACAGATTACCTTCTTCCATGCCGTTCTCCAGCACGTGCTCGATGATGCGCTCGACGTAGGGGCGGCAGACCGAAAAGTCGGCGTCCGCGCGGTAATCGAGGAAGCTGAACCCGACGCTGGGTACGCCCTCCAGGCTGGCCTCCATGGCCGCCGACATCGTCCCGGAATAAAGAATATTCACCGCCGCGTTGCTACCGTGGTTGATGCCGGAGACGCAGATGTCGGGCACCCGCCCGTCGAGCAAGACGCTTTTGGCAATTTTTACGCAATCCACGGGCGTGCCACTGCATTCGTACGCCTTCACGCCCTCACCGAAAACGCTCGACTCCCGTACGAACAGGGGCGACTCGATCGTGATTGCGTGCCCCTGCGCGGATTGCGGGCTGTCGGGCGCCACCACGAGAACTTCGCCGTATTTAAGGGCGATGGACACGAGTTCGCGGATGCCGCCGGCGGTGATGCCGTCGTCGTTGGTAATGAGAATCAGGGGCATGGGCTGGAGAGTTTTGGGGTAAGCAAGCCTAACGTAAACCGAGCACGGACGGTTCCTGCCCCGGAAAGCTATCTTCGCGTCATGGCCCGTAAGTCGCCCCAAAAATCCCGCTCCGCTGCCGCAAACCCGGCACCTGCTTCCGAGCCAAAAAATAAAATTGGCCCGGTCAGCACTAAGCCTTGGTATCAATCAGTGCACTACCAGGCCCTATTCTTTTTTCTTTTCTCCTTCCTTCTCTACGGCAATACGCTCGGCCACGATTTTGCCGTCGACGACGCTATCGTCATCACCGATAACGCACTCGTGCAGCGGGGGTGGGCGGGCATCGGCGATATTTTTACCCACGATACTTTCTACGGGTTTTTCGAGGATGAATCCAAAGCCAACCTCGTTGCCGGCGGCCGCTACCGGCCCCTGACGTTGGTGCTGTTTGCCGTTGAGCAATCCATTAGTGAGGGCCCTTTTATCGGGCACTTTTTTAACGTCGTCTGGTACGGCGGTCTGCTGGTGTTACTGGTCTACTTTCTCACTGACCTACTCAAAAATCGCGGCTACGCTTGGTGGCTACCGCTGTTGATTACCGGCCTCTTTGCGGCGCACCCCATCCACACCGAAGCCGTCGCTAACATCAAGGGCCGCGACGAGATTATGGCCCTGTTTTTCGCCGTCGCCGCTACCTGGACCGTCTGGCGGGCGGCGTGGGACGAGCGCTGGTTGGGCGCGGTCGCGGGTGCCGGGTTGCTTGGTCTGGCCTGTTTGGCTAAAGAGACGGCTTTTACGTTCCTCGCCGTTATTCCGGTAGTCGTGCTGGCCTTGCCGAAAGCGGACGATAGCCGGGCCGCACCGGACCGAGCGCTTCCCTGGGCTAAGTTGAAATATTACGTGCCAGCTCTCATCGCGGCGCTGGCTTACGTCGCTATCCGCAGTGCCATTTTGCCCGAGGCAGGTGACCAACCGAATCTGGAACTGATGAACAATCCGTTCGTGGAGTGGACGGGCCAGGTGTGGCGCGAAGTCCCCGGCTCCGTCCGCGTGGCGACCGGGTTTTCGACTTTACTTAACTACCTGGGGCTGATTTTCCTGCCCGTCAACCTCGTGCACGATTACTACCCGACGGCCATTCCGTTGCGGCGCTGGTCGGACGTTGGCCCGTGGGCCGGACTAATTTCGCACGTTGGTTTAGGCGTCTTTGCGGTGTTGAAACTCAAGACGTACCGGCTCGCCGCACTTGGGATCATCATCTACCTGGCGGGCATTTCGGTGGCCAGCAACATTCTCTTTCCGGTGGGGACGCTGCTTTCGGAGCGCTTTCTCTTTTTCCCGAGCCTCGGCTGGGCGCTGGTGGTTGGCTATTTGCTATTTGCGCTGTCCAAAAAGATCGGCCGGCCCGCGCTGTACCTCGGCGTGGCCATCATCACCGTCTTTTCCGTCCTGACCATTCTCCGTAACCCCGACTGGAAGGATAATTACGTGCTGTTCACCACCGACGTTGAGAAGCAACCCAACTCCGCCAAACTCCGCAACGCCGCCGGCGGTGCCCGGGTGGATAAATACCAATCGTTCCCCACAGACGCCCGCCCCGCCCAGCTGCAGCTACTTACCGACGCCATCGCCGACCTCGACCGCGCCCTCGAAATCCACCCCACCTACCGCAACGCTTTTTTACTCCGGGGCAACGCCCGGTTACTGCAGGAAAACTACGACGCCGCCATCACCGATTACGATGCCGCCCTCGTACTAAGCCCCAACTACCAGCCAGCCCTCGATAATCTGTTCACCGCCTTAATCACCGCTGGCCGAACGGCTGGCGAAGACCGCGGTGACGTCGCGGGGGCGTTTACTTACCTGCGCCGCGCCGAGGCCTTGCGGCCGCTGGACTACGAGCTGTTGCGCCTACTGGGCGTAGCGTCCGGCGTGTCCGGAAAAACGGACGAAGCCGTCGGCTACTTCGAGCGGGCCGTAGCCGTTCGACCGAACGATGCGGACGCGGTGTGGAATTACGGGATGGCATTATATAACGCCGGGCGGCGGGCGGAAGGGCAGGCACAATTTCAGCGGGCGCAGCAAATTCGACCGAGCATTGCTGCAGAAAGGGGGGGCAAAGGTTGAGGGCTTGCAGCCCGATCCCGATCCCGATAGCTATCGGGATCGGGAAATGGCGGCGGCTAAATCACGCCGCCACACTACAAATAGGTCGAGGGGTTAGCTACGCTGCTGACTGCGTCGGTCCGGCCCGAATGGAACGGCGGTAGCTAAACGAAGCTACCGCACAGACATTCGGGCCAGAGGCCCTCGACCTATTCTCTAAGCGAATTACCCACACGCCCAAACCCAATCCGCCAACTCGAACCGCGCCCCAAAAAATTAAAATATTGCCACTCCGTTCGAATGGTCCCAAAAATTACGCCGCCACCCGACACTAGGTCGAGGGCCTCCAACCCGATCCCGATCCCGATAGCTATCGGGATCGGGAAACGGCGGTAGCTAAATCACGCCGCCACACTACAACTAGGTCGAGGGGTTAGCTACGCTGCTAACTGCGTCGGTCCGGCCCGAATGGAACGGCGGCAGCCAAACGAAGCTACCGCACAGACATTCGGGCCAGAGGCCCGCGACCTATCGCTGAGCGAATTACTCACACGACCAAACCCAGTCCGCCAACCCCAACCGAGCCCCCAAAAAATTAAAGTGCCACCACTCCGTCCGAATCGTCCCGAACCCTTCCGCCCGCATGGCCGCCTGAAAAAGCGCCCGGTTAGCGAGCACGTCCGCCGGTAGATCGGTGGTGGTGGTGTAAGCCGCTTCACCAAAAAAGTCATAGGTCGTCCCCATGTCCAGTTCTTCCCCGGTAGCCAGCGTGACGATCGTCAGGTCGGCCGCCGCGCCCCGGCTGTGGAGGCTACCGCGGCTGGGTCGGGCGACGTAGCGGGCGTCGGGGAGGATGTCCCACAACCGTTGCTGGTAAGGGGCCGGTCGGTAGCAGTCGTACATTTTCAGGCCCAACCCCTGCGCTTTTAATGTACCCTGCACCCGCGCCAGCGCCCGAGCTACCTCCTTGCGGTAAAAGCAGCGGCCACAGTCGTAAACTTGCTGTTTCATAAAGTTATTTTCCGTCGCGTAGCGCAGGTCGAGCAGGATGGTCGGGTCGAGGTCGGTCATCTCCGTCCACTGCGTCGTATCGTAATCGTAGACGGGCGCGGGTGGAAGGGGCGCTTCCATGCGAAAAGACTGCTGCAAAACGGGGCGGTCGCGGTCGACCTGGCAGGCGAAAAAGAGGAGGGTGGGGAGAAGGTACTTCAGCATGGCCCGGGCGAAGGTAGCGTATCTTGTGCCTTCAATTATCTTCCATGCGTTCGCTGCTTTTCGTTCTCCTCGCCGTATCCTGTTTTGCCTGTGGCGACGGTGCGCCCCCGCCCCCCGCAATGGCCCCGCTGAACGCCCTGCCCCTCGACCCACTGCCCTTCGAGATGAGTGGCCGCGAAGGCTATCTCTGGATCGACCCCGCCGCTAAGTACGATCTTTCGGGCGCGGACGCCGGTGCCGTGGACTACCTGAAGAGCAAGGGTTATGGGAATATCCCCCTAACCACTTACGTCGACGAAGAACTGATGCTCCCCGACGAGGCTTACTTGCTCGATATTTCTCCCGAGGGAATCACTATCACTTCCCCCGCCCCGGTGGGTGTTCTGACGGCCGCAAAGGCACTCGTCCAGATTATCGACCTCAGCCCCAACACCGGGCGGGGAATATTCTTGCCCGCCGGCACGGTGCTCGACCAGCCAATGCAGTGACATTAAGTTAGGTCGTTTCCCTGGTCGTGCGCGGATTCACGAAGAACCAAAAAAGCAGCCCGCCCAGCGCGTATGCGAGAAAATCCCACGGATCATAAGTAAATGCCTCCGACCAACGCGGAAAGAAAACCTCGAAAACTACCGCCAGCACGACCGTGGAAATTACCGTATCCAGCACCGTCAGGCGCTTCCGGTCGAATAACCAATTGCGCTCCACGCTCAGCAGGCCCAGCATGATGGGGATACTAAGGAGGGGATCTAGGTACGCGTGAACGAAGGGCACGTCGATGGAGAACCCTTTCTGGAGAAGCTGATGCACTAGGAAGAGGGCCAAGCAAGCCCAGAATACCGGTCGTATTGCCCTGATCATTACGCCGCGGCCAGGAAACCCAGCATTAAACCCAGGAGGATGAGTGGTGAAAGCGCCAGTAAGATGAGGATGCCGATGAGGCGCACACCGATTTTCATCGCCCCTACCAAGAACGGATCCTCGGCGTTGATCGTCGCCAGGTTATTCCACCACTCGTAGGTATCTTTGACTTTGCTCGTCAATTCCTCAGTGGCCGCCTTGGGTTGTTCCTTCGGCTCGGTGCGTTCGGCTGGTTCCATACTGTTGGGTGGTAGGGTTCGGATGTTGGTTTGCGACAAATTATTTGTTACTACTTTACTACGAAACGACGAACTACGGAACGGCCATCCCCCGTCGCAACGCGCAGTATTTGCACGCCGGCCGAGATATTGTTGGGTAAGTCAACCCGACTGTTACCGGCGGTAATTCCGCGTCCGGTCACCCGGCCGTTAATGTCATAGATAATGTAATCCAGCGCCTGATTGGACAATCCTTGAATGTTAACCACCTCACCCGCACGGACAGGGTTGGGGCTAATGGATATGTTAGTACGCTCAGTCAACTCACCGAGGCTGACCAACTGAACATCGATGTATTGTAGGAAGAAGTTGAGCGATCGCGTAAATGCCGGCGTAGCACAGCTTCTGTGCGTTATCGGCCCGCCGGATTCTAACCTGACGCTGGTCGAGCCATTAGCCCGCATGACAGAATCCGCCAAGATTGCATTTCTGAAGGGGACTTGTTCGTCGGCCGTACAGTAATAAATTACGGTAGGCGCTTCCGGCGCCCAGTCGTAGGTATCGTTGTCCTGAAGCGCTATGACCGTAGGTGAAGTAGGATCATCCGTACGTAACTGTGTTAGGATCGGCTCGCGGATCAGGTCGGAGAGGGAGGCGGTATCTTCACGCAATTGCTGTTCGAGCCGCGCATTGAATCGGCCGAGCTGAATCTGGCCGGTAGCAAAGGAGTCGATATTAGGGATGTACTTGTCCTCAAAGATTTCGCTAAAGTCGTCGAAGAGATCGTACACGTAGTCGTAAGCGATGTAGGTGTACACAATGTAGCCCGGCAGCGTGGCTTGACCTTCGGCGAAAAGCGTCTCGCGCATCACGTCGGAAATGGAGTAGGGGCCTGAATTATGCGTGGCGGCGGTAACGACGAAACCGTCTTCCCCAGGGTTAGTTTGTATGTCACGGTGCAGCGCCTGGGTGGCGTGACCTCCCTGACTGTACCCGGTAAGGAAAAGCTGGTCGTTGTAACTGATGTTCTGCTCATCCATCCACTGACGAGCGGCGAGCAGAAGATCCCGACCGGCGCTGGCCTCCGAATCGGCGTGGACGTACGGGTGGATGCCTTGGTTGTCTCCTAAACCTAAGTAATCGGGGGCAACGGTAATGATTCCGGTGGCGGCCATTCCCTGAGGAAGTAAGCGCTCTAAAACGCCGGTTCTGCTGGGAACCGCTTCGCGGTTGTCCACCGTCCCGTGGCTGTAAACACCGAGGGGGTAAGTATTAGCGCGGTTGGTAGGAATGCAGAGTAGGCCACTGGCCACCGTCGAATCCCCAAACACATCCGTTGTGTTGTAAGTGACCTTGTAATTTTGGACGTCATACTCAAACTGACGCATCAGAAAAATTTGGAGTATGCTTGCCAACGATCCTTCCTGCGGCTCCACGTTAACGTAAGTCTGCGCGGAAAGCTGAAAGGCAAGAAGAAAAAGGAACGAGGTAAAAATTTGCTTCATGCTAGCTAAAGTACGAAGGGCTTGCTTAAGTTTGGAACCGCCGATAATATAAACGTTCTCTACCCCGCGCATCCACCACGAGGCTCATTACCTACGGCCGTAAACAGATGATCTCGATGACCGAAGTTTGAATTTTATTACTCCGGTTTCCCGCCCGGTCCTGAATCTGGATGGCGTACGAGAAAGTATCCACCGGGAAGCGCGGGTCCGAGGCGCAGGCGACGCGATCGAAAATACAGCAGATCCCGGTAGTATTGGCCACCGTGATGAAGATGTCACCGCTGATGCCGTTGCCCGTTCCCTCTTTCGTGATGGTCGGGATGGCAAAGGCCTGTGGTATGCCCAACTGACTGTTGGTGAGAAACATATTGATGCTGTCCCCATTCAGGTCGCTCAAATCACCGTCGCCGTCGGTGAAACTGAACTGAATTTCAATGCTGTCGATTATACCAATGCCGTCCTGAAAGACCCGGTCCTTGTTGACGCCCTCAAAAGTAATGACGGGCTCCACGGGGTATTCGGGCGCATCCACGCAGGATGCCAGGAAGATGGGAAGGGAGCAGAGGATGGCGATGAGGTTGCGCATAGGGTTTGAACGTAAGAAACCATAAATAGGGTAGCGTGGCGTACCGACTTTTTAGCAGCTCGAGCGTTAAGCGGGGGACGTGCCAACGAACACCCAACATACAAACCCCGCCGCGGAACGCGACCGATTGCGAGCGCGAATTCGTGCGGTGGCCCCGGATACTTTCGCTTCCGTAGCCCTCGCGGTCTTTCGTTACCAGGCGCGGCACAACACTATTTACGCCCGCTACCTCGATTTGTTGCGCTGCGACCCCGCCTCCGTCACCGGCCCGACCGAGATTCCCCACCTGCCCATCAGTTTGTTCAAAACCCATTCGCTCGTGACCGGCCCCGGTTGGACGCCCGCCCGCGTTTTCACCAGCAGCGGTACGACCGGCGCCAGTACCAGCCGCCACCCCCTGCGCGATGAAGACTGGTACCGTCAGAACGCTCGCCATACTTTTGAACGGCAGTACGGACCGCTGCGGGGCCGCGCCGTGCTGGCCCTTCTCCCGGCTTACCTCGAAAGAACCGGCTCCAGCCTCGTCTTTATGGCGGATGACTTTATCCGCCAGTCCGGCCACCCGGATTCCGGTTTCTTTCTGGACGACCTGGCCGGGCTCGCCAAAAAACTGAAGTCTTTGGCGGGTGCCGAGCTGCCTACCCTCCTCATTGGCGTCAGCTTCGCGTTACTCGATTTGGCCGACGAATTTCCGCAAGCCCTTAGTAACACCATCATCATGGAAACCGGTGGCATGAAGGGCCGCCGGAAGGAGATGACGCGCGGGGCGCTGCACGGTACGCTCCGCCGGGCTTTTCGGGTTTCGCAAATACATTCCGAATACGGCATGACCGAGCTGCTCAGCCAGGCCTACGCACCGGCGGACGGTGTGTTCTTGCCCGCCCCAACCATGCGGGTTACCGTCCGTGACGTAACCGATCCGCTCACTAATTTACCCTGCGGTCGCAACGGGGCGCTCAACGTCACCGACCTGGCCAATCTCGATACGATTAGCTTCATCGCGACGGATGATTTGGGGCGGGTGCACGCGGATGGCTCGTTCGAGGTGCTGGGGCGGATGGACGCTAGTGACGTGCGGGGGTGTAATTTGTTGGTGCTTTGAATTGTACAGAGGGTTTAAGTCAATGTATGGATGCACGTTAAATGTTAGAGTTAAGACATTTTTTGTGGTTAAAAAGGGTTTCTATCCCAATCATATTGATATGTCCAGATCCGCCACCTATACGATCCTTCTGTTTCTCGCTGCCTTGCTACTTGGGACTATGGCTACCACGTACCACTTCAGTGAGTTGGACCGCCAAGCCGAAGACTTTGTGAACGCAACGACAAAAACGCACACGCAAACGATTGAGCATTACCACCAAGCCATTGAGAATCTGCGGCGCGAGACACAAATAATGTTGCAGGACGACTCCAAAGAAAGGTTTCATCCGTTACTTGAGCTGTTCCTAGTTGCGGAGCAGGGGCGGAACGATTATGCCGATGCTCAAAGCGGCGATTATGCTACTGACCTCATTTGTTCCTTTGTGGGTAGCCTGGATAGAGATGACCTTATTTATTACGCAGCGGGGAATGCTAATCAAAAGTTATTAGACAAGTCCAGCGCATTATTGCACTCCGAAGCCACAAATTTCAACTTAAAGGAAGAGGATGTCATCACCAGAATTACGTGGTTGCGTAAGAATTTTTTGACGAAGCCGCTTGCGCAGCAAAGACATCATGCTAACCTCTTAAAGCAGACCGCCATCGATCTAGTGTACATCGAATTATTACACACGCAGTTTGGCATTTTGCAGGATATGTTATCCCTGATGACCGGGAGAATCATAACTTGTGATATGGGTTTCTTTCCAGTATTTAGCGCTAAAGCTTCTCTAGTTTCCCCGGGCGAGCCACTCCAAGCCAAAGTCTACGTCGGTAGCTATTCTTCCAACCTCGACCCAGAGAACGTGGTGCTGATGGTTGACGGCAAGGTTCTAGAAATTCGGGATGATGGAACTGCTGACTTCAGTCGGATAACGCACCGTAGTGGTCGGCATACGCTGGAAACCGAGGTCAAAATTACCAATCCACTTACCGGTAAGGTGACAACCGGCGAGGGAAGCTTCACCTACGAAGTACGCTAACCAACAACTAAGCCCCACCCCCCACCGTTGCAAGATTCGGACTAAACACACCGCATGCAACGATCGCTACTCACCCTGCTCCTTCCCCTATTTCTCTGCACCAGCGTCCGCGCCCAACTCCCCGGCGAATGGTTCGCGATCCTCGACGCGATGGGGACGGAATTGCCCCTCGGCATCCAACTCGACGAGCAAGACGGGGCAATCACCGGCAGCCTCGTCAGCCCCGGCCAGAGTGAGGCACGCTTCGATTTCACGACGAGTTCCTTCGACGGCCAGCGCCTTCAGTTTACGCTCAACGACCTCGGCGCGAGCTTCTCCGGCGTGCTCGACGGCAAAGAACTGCGCGGCGTTTTTAACCAGGCCCGGGTTGATTTTCCACTGACCTTTTACCGCTACCGGCCCCAGGGTTACCCCGTGAGTGACGGGCCGGTCACCATCACGCAACGGAGCCAGCAGCCGACCGATTTTCCCTACGAACGCGAAGCCGTCACCTTCCCCGGTGGTGCCGCCGGCGTGACGCTCGCCGGCGAATTAACGCTACCCACGAAGGGCAAACCGCGCGCCGCCATCATCCTTGTCTCCGGCTCCGGGCCGCAGGATCGCAACTCCTACCTGGGCAGCCAGATCAACCACAGCCCCTTCCTCGTGCTGAGTGATTACCTGACGCGCGAAGGGTACGCCGTGCTCCGTTACGACGACCGCGGCGTGGGCGAAAGCACGGGGGACCACAACGGGGCCACTACGCGGGATTTTGGCGCGGACGCGGGTGCCGCAGTGGATTACCTGAAGCAGCGCAAGGACTTCCGGAAAATAGCCATCGGTATGGCCGGGCACAGTGAGGGTGGCCTCATCGCGCCCATCGTCGCGGCCGAAAACGAAGACCTCGATTTCGTCATTCTGCTGGCCGCCCCCGGCGTCCCGATTGACAGCCTCATGCTCGAACAACGCCGCCAGGTGGGGACCGCCACGGGCATGCCCGCCCAACTCATCGCCCGCGACGAACCCGGGCTACGGTCCGCTTACACCTTTATCAAGGAAAGCCCCGCGCTCGACCAGGACAGGTACGTCGATGGCCTCTACGCACTTTTTGAAAAGCGGATGGACAACCTCCCCACCGCCCTGCGGAATAGCATTAAGGACCCCCGCGCGTTCAACGCTCAGTACGTGGTGCCGCTGTCCAATCCCTGGCTGCGCAGTTTTCTCGCGATGGATCCCACGCCTTACCTCGAAAAATTAACGATCCCGACGTTGGCCATCAACGGCTTAAAGGATACGCAGGTCGCCGCCGAAAGTAACCTCAACGGCATCAGCATCGCGATGGCGAAAAATGGTAATAAGGACGCAACCGTGCTGCCGCTGCCCGGCCTCAACCACCTCTTCCAACCCGCCGACACCGGTGCGCCGAACGAATACGGCACGATCGAGACGACTTTCGACCCATTGGCGCTGGAGATGATTGGTAACTGGCTGAACGAACGGTTTTAGCGCTTTGCCTCTAAGGGATTTAGGTGCTCCTATGTATCGACCACGGCATGTTTTGGCATCGTGATCTGACGCACGGTAGCTCACCGCGCGGAGCGCCTAGTGAGTACGGGGCACCCGAAAAAGGACGAAGCCCGCCTAACCCCTTGGAAACCAAGAAAACGCAGCGTATCTTCGCCGCCCCTTAGCGCAACCCTTCGCGGCTGCGTAGGGGAATAACCAATTCTTTTCACTAAACATCAGTACGACTGATCCATATGAGAAATTACGAAACAACATTCGTCGTAGATCCAGTGCTGTCGACCGAAGATATCAAGTCGACGGCTCAGACGTACGTAAACGGCCTCCAGGGTGAGGGTTGTGAGATTGTTTTTGTCGACGAAATGGGCCTCCGGACCCTCGCTTACGACATCAACAAACGCAGCAACGGCGTTTACTACAGCATTGAGTACACCGCTCCTGACGGTGCTTTCCTTAGGAATTACGAACTCGGCATGAAGCGCGACGAGCGCATCCTCCGGTTCCTGACCGTCTCGCTCAACAAGTACGGCGTCCAGTACAACGCGGACAAGCGTGCCGGCAAGATCGGCAAGGCCAAGCGTAAGAAGCAGGAGAAGCCCGCCAAGAACGAGCCCGCTGCCCACGGTGTCAGCCGCAAGAAAGCGGACAGCCCGAAACTATCCGGCGTGCCTTCCGGCGACGCGGAAAGCTTCAAGGAAGAAGAGTAATTCGTTAATCCCCCTAAATTAGACAAACCATGGCATCCAGAGATGACATCAAGTTCCTGTCCAATCCTAAGATTGGCGGACGCAGAAAAAAGTACTGCCGTTTTAAGCGTTACGGCATCAAGTACATCGACTACAAAGATCCCGACTTCCTCCTCACGTTCGTGAACGAGCAGGGCAAGATCCTTCCCCGCCGGATTACCGGTAACAGCCTCAAGTACCAGCGTAAGATCGGCACGGCCATCAAGCGTGCGCGTCATTTGGCGATGTTGCCGTACCTGACGGACCTTCTGAAGTAGGCCGTTAGGCGGTAGGCGGTAGTCTTGTACTACGCGCCTACCGCCTAATGACTACCGCCTACAACCTAATTCCTAACCACTTACTCCAATGGGGCACCGCCCCGAAAGAGTGGGACAACATAATTCATTATGAAAGTAATTATGCTGAAAGATGTCGACAAAGTCGGCGACAAGCACGAAGTCATTACGGTAAAGAACGGTTTTGGCCGCAATTACCTACTTCCCCGTGGCCTGGCCATCATCGGTAACGCGTCCAACATGGGCCGTTTGAACGAGATGGTCCGCCGTGAGGACGCTCAGGAATCCAAGCGCCTGGACGTTTACAAAGAAATGGCCCAAAAGCTCGCCGGCCAGACCCTCAAAGTGGGCGTCAAGGCGGGTGCAACCGGTCGTATTTTCGGTTCGATCACCGAGTTGTCCGTTAAGCAGCAGCTGAAGGAGCAGTTCGGTATCACCATCGAGCGGAAGAAGATTCAACTGCCCGAGGATGCCAAGGAAGTCGGTGTGTACACCCTGACCTTGAATCTGCACCCCGAGGTGAAGCAAGAAATGCAGTTGGAGTTAGCGCAGGATTAAACCTGTTGTTAACCCCTCACGGCAAAAGCCGCTACTAACTTAGGTTGGTAGCGGCTTTTTTGTTGTCGTGCGCGCAAGGTCTGTACTTTTTCAAACGCCGTGCGCGTAACAACTTATTACCAAGCTTCTCCGTAGGCGTTTGCTCCCAAAGAAGAGGCGTGCGGGAACTGTAGATTATTTGGTTCGAGCAGTGATGCCAAAGGCACGCGTTCAACTCCGCATGGCTTCCACCGGGTCCATCCCCGCCGCCTGCCAGGCCGGTACGGCACCGGCGAAGATGCCCACCATCGCCGAAAGTCCAATGCCCAACAGGGCGTTCTTCATCGACAGGTTGATGGCAAAATCATCGATGAAACCATTAATTGCCAGCGTGCCGAAATAGACCAGGACCAAGCCCATCAAACCACCGATCACGCAAAGGATGACGGATTCCGTCAGAAACTCTAGCAGGATGACGAACTGCCGCGCGCCGAGGGCTTTCTTAACGCCAATCAGGCTCGTCCGTTCCTTGACGGAGACGAACATGATGTTGGCCACGCTGATCATACCGACGATGATGGAAAAGCCACCGATCATCCAGCCCATGAGGTTGAGCACACCGAAGAAGGAACCCAGGGCGTCGGCCATCATACTGAGTTCGTTGAGGGCAAAATTATCGTTCTCCCGGGGGCGGAGTCTTCGGTTCGCCCGGATGACGCCGCGAATCTCGTCCTGTAGTTGTGCCGTAGTGATGCCATCCTTTGCTTTGACGCCAACCGTCCCGCCGTACTGACTGCGGTTCTTCAGGTTGACGAAGCGGCCCGCGTTGTTGTAACTCACGACGATTGCGTCGTCAAAATCGAGGGGGTTAATCAAGTCGCCGCCGGATTCTTTGAAGACCCCGACAACTTCGTACTTACGTCCGCCCATCTTCACGGTTTTACCGACGGGTTCGATACCCTGAAAGAGCTCCGTGGCAATCTTCGCACCGATCAGCAGTTTATCGGCGCCGATGTTGTATTCATTCGGCGTCCAGTAGCGCCCCTTTTCGATCTCGATGTTGAAAATGCGGTCGAGCTCGTAGGTGGTGACGAAGAGGTAGCCCCCTTCAACGCTGTTTTTGTTGTACTTAAGGGCCTTGGAGCCGGGCACGGTCCAGTAGGAAACCAGGGAGGCAGTGGCGAGGTTTTTCTTGAGCGCTACGTAATCATCGTGGTCGGGGTAGGGGCGTTGAAAGAACTCCCACCAATCGCCACTATTATCTTTCCAGGGCCACTTGTCGATGTACACCACGTCGTCGCCGAGTTTGGCGAGGCTACCGTTGAGGCTGTCTTCGAGAGAGTCGACGGCGGAAAAAACACCGATGATGCAGAAGATACCGATTGAGATGCCGAGCAGGGAAAGAAAGGCACGGAGCTTGTTGCCCACCAACTGGGCCCATGCCTGGCGGATGCTCTCGGTAAAAACTTTGAGAAATAGCATGGGTGAGGATTTTGGACTGCAAGAATAAATGCCCCGACGGCCGCGGGCAGGGCTGCCAAAGATAAACACGGTACGCGGGGCCACGCGCGCGGATCGACGAACGATCGTTTAGAATAGATGAGTGACACCGGAGAGGAGGTAATTTTCCGCGCGCTCGAGCTCAATTCGCGGACACGGCGCAAGTTCACGCCACGCCCATAACACTACGAACCCGGAATTAGAACTTTAGCCCATTGCGGGGCTTTACAAAGGAGCGCCGCGCGGAAAGGGTGGGAGTTTAGTAAATCACCTACCTTTGCGCGTTATTTGCCGGCACCGTGCCACCTACAGAAAATTTAAACTTCGGGAATGAGGACTAAACTATCACAATTCAAATTCGAGCTCAACGAGAAACTCATCGCCAAAACCCCGACCAAACGGCGGGACGACAGCCGCCTCATGATCGTTAACCGGGAGACGGGTAGCATCGAGCACAAAATGTTTAGTGACCTACTAGATTACTACGATGAAGGTGATACTTTGGTTTTTAACAACACCAAAGTTTTTCCCGCCCGGATGTACGGCCTCAAGGAAAAAACCCAGGCGGAGATCGAGGTATTTCTGCTCCGCGAACTTAACCCCCAGGCTCGTTTGTGGGACGTCCTCGTCGACCCCGCCCGTAAAATTCGCGTAGGTAACAAGCTTTACTTTAACGATAAGAAAGGTAACAACAAGCTAATCGCCGAAGTCGTCGACAACACGACCAGCCGCGGCCGCACGATCCGCTTTCTCTACGAAGGCCCTAACGACGAGTTCCGTAAGGAACTTCACGCCCTGGGTAACACTCCCCTGCCAAAAGTCCTGGGCCGTGACCCCGACAGCCGCGACGTGGAGCGCTACCAAACCGTTTTCGCCGAAGAGATCGGTGCCGTTGCCGCCCCCACCGCCGGACTCAACTTTAGCCGCGAAACCCTGATGCGAATGGAGCTAAAGGGCATCAAAAAAGCGGACATTACGCTGCACCTCGGTTTGGGTACGTTCCGCGACATCGAAGTGGAGGACTTGTCTAAGCACAAGATGGACGCGGAATACTTCAAGGTCAACCAGAAAGCCGTCGACATCGTAAACGCTACGAAGAAGGATGGCGGCACGGTCTGCGCCGTCGGCACTACCGCCCTGCGCGCGTGTGAAGACAGCGTCAGCGCCGAACGCCTGCTCGCCACGAACGAGGGGTGGACGAACCGATTCATCTTCCCCCCTTACGACTTTCACATTCCCGATCACTTGCTGACGAGCTTTCACCTGCCGAAGAGTAGCCTTTTCATCGTCACTTGTGCCTTCGGTGGCATCGATTTGATTCTGGAAGCTTACGCCGTGGCGCAGAAAGAGAAATACAAGTTTTTTGCCTACGGGGATGCGATGTTGATTATCTAAAAGCATTTACCGTGATGAATGAGGGCCGTCATGATTCGTCGTGGCGGCCCTTATTGTGTCCGGATGGGGGCGGAGTTTCGGGGTTAATTCGGTTGCGCGTAACGGGGGCAGTATTTGACGGCGAAAACAGGACTTTCTAATTTGCGGGGAAATCCAACCCCGTGGAACTACCGCCGGGTTCGGGTAGCTGGTGGTAAAGCTTATGGATGAGGGGGCAGGATCGTCACGATTTTGCGCGAATTCTGCTCCTGCTCTAACCACGCGGCACCCGAACATTTCGAGTAGCTACCGCGCTATAAAAAATAAAAATCAACCATGGGAGACATCAAAAACCTCATCAATAAAGAAGCCATTGTCAAGATCCAAAAGTTAGCGACGGACGTGGACATTACGATGTTTTGCACCAACCTCGGTGGTAAACCATTTAGCACCTGCCCCATGTCCACCCAGCAGGTGGAGGACGACGGCACGATTTGGTTCTTTAGTAACAAAAACAGCGACCACAATAAGGACATCAAAAGCGATCCGGCTACGCAACTGATCTACAGCAGCAAGGCAGGGGACACGGACCACCTTAGTGTCTACGGGACGTCCGAGATCACTTTCGACCGAGCCAAAGCAGAAGAACTATTTACACCAATGATTAAGACCTGGTTCCCCGAAGGCGTTGACGACCCGGAGCTGACGATGATCAAATTTACCCCCAGTGAAGGTTACTACTGGGATACGAAAAACGGCCAGATGGTCGCTTTCGCCAAAATGATGGCCTCCGTCGTGACGGGTAAAGAAGGGATGGACGACGGCATTGAAGGCAAGCTAAAAGTCAACTGAAATTTTAACTAAATCGGCGTAAAATTTTTGGCTTCCACAATGAGCAAATTTATCCGCCGGACGTTTTATATCATTATCATACACACCGGCCCGGGTTGGGACGGCTTAACTAAAACACGTGAAAACTAAGCAAGAAAAGATCAACGAAGCTCGCAAAACCGCGGAGTCTCAGAAAGCCGCTAAGAAGGCGCAGCGTACGGCGAAATCTACCTCAACGGCCGCCTCTACCGGGGGCAAAAAGGGTAAGAGTGTTATCCCACAGTCGAAGACGACTAAGAAGTAGTGTAAGCTTAATTAGCCACTTAAGCCCCAGTCACCAACGCGGTGGCTGGGGCTTTCGCGTTTAACCCGGGAAGTTGAGATCGCCATTTGGTGGCTAATTAGTATATATTCGTTTTTAAACGAAAGTATTCGTTTAAATGGCTAGTGCGCGGCCGCGGGTGCAGAGTTTTGTGGCATCACGTAGCTACTAAAATCAGCACTACCATGAATGCACAACACCTGATTGACCTTATCGACCGGCTCACCACCGGTATTGACCCCACCACTAATCGCCCTTTCGACTTGGAGTCGTCTATTGTCCGGCAACCGAACGTCAGCGAAGCCCTGGCGCAGTTCAAAGGTGTCGTACTCGGGGTAAGCACTAATCAGGAAGGCATCCCCGATTCCGTCCTTACCGAAACTCACTTCGAACTGACCCAACTGGGCTACCGGCCCACGGTAGAGCAAATTGTAAAAGTTTTGCGGGGCAGCCGCTTGATCGCCGACCCGACGCTCAGGGCGGTCAGTGCGTACGGTGCCTACCGGAGTAAATTCAGCAAACGCTTCATCGAGCAGTCGGTGAAGGCGTTCGCCGCGCGGCAACCGACACTGTTTTCCGGTCTAGTAACGGTACCCGCAAAACGGTCAGCAAAACGAAAGAAGACACCGGCTCACAGCGAAATTCCCTTCTTTCGGGAGCAAGACTTCGATAAGTTGAGCGACGAAAAAGGCGAAGAATTAATGGCGGAAGTAACGACCCTCGGCCTCGCCAAACCCACCGACAAGCTCCCCGAATACATGGCGAAGGCCAGGGTAAACTACCCCCGTGCCTACGAACCCTGGAGCCGGGCGGAGCAAGCTTTACTAATCGAGGCCATGTGCTACACGAACGATGCCCAAAAAATTGGACTATTGTTCGGTCGCACGAAAAACTCGATCACCGGTATGGGACAAAAACTCATCTACGAGAGCCAACAAAAAAAAGCGGCTTAACGGATGAGGCGAATCGCTAACCAGTGACGTACAAATACAGTAAATGGTGACGTGAGCCCAGTTCGGTTGAGAAAAGCGGTTGTCGTTTGTAAACCTACGGCGCAAGGGCTCCGTTAACCACTCGTAGGACCGCAAAATAAATGGTGGTGGAGAATAGTACTTAAAAAGACTTGTCCGCGAGTTGTCCGAAACAACAGACTAATCTTTCCGTAAGCTCCTTTCCCCCGAAATTTTGTTATTGTCGCCAGAAAGCGATAATTTCGCGGGCCTTCACAATATGGCGCACGGAGGCACGGTTAAATCCGCGTCCAACTGGGCGTCACCTACGAAGACACTTCTAATTTTATACTGGGCCCCACAAACTATAGCCCCGATCTCTCATTTTTTCATACTCCATACATCGCTCTAATACATGACTCTTACTAAGTCTCCCGCATTCAAATACGTCAAGAACTTCATCATTGGCGTCGGTGCCGCCATCGTTATGATGGGCGCCCTCTATAAAATTCAATCCTGGGAGAACCCCGGTTTTCTGCCCGAAGGTTGGGATTTGATCACGATCGGTCTCGGAATCGAAGCTTTTATCTTCCTCCTGCTCGGTGTCCTCCCCCCCGACAAAGACTACTACTGGGATAAGCTCTACCCCGGCCTGAGCAACTACTCCGGCGACGTTCAACCGCTCGCAACCGGTGGCACCGGCGTCGTTACCACCCCAGCCCCCCAACTCAACGGTGAAGTCGTAGAACAGCAGCTCGGCGGCATGCTGACGGAACTGCAGACGATGTCGAAGAGCATGAGCAGCCTCAAGGCACTCCAGGATGCGGATTTTTCCGGCACGAGCCAACAGATTAAGCAAATGGGTAATTTTTACTCCAAGCTCAACGAAGCCATGGCTGATCTGGCCGCGACGGCTGAAGACACCAAACAGTACAAGGCACAAATGAAGCAGCTCAACGGTAATCTAACGACGTTGAACAGCGTGTACGGTAACATGATCAGCGCCATGCGCGTACCGGTTGCTAAATAGTCTCTGGGCTGAAATCTTTGGTAACAACGTAGACCAAAGACTTCAGACCAACCATTAAAGGCTGCTGTCTTTATCTCTCTTTCCAAAAATAATTACTCAGTGTGGGGCTAATCCTCGTGCCGAGCCCAATCAATACTATATATGTCAATTCCCAAGGAACCCCGGCAGTTGATGATCAACATCATGTACCTAGTGCTCATGGCACTACTGGCGCTGAACGTTTCCGCAGAAGTCATGAATGCCTTCCAGACCCTTGACGAGGGTAGCAAAAGCTCCATCGCTACGGTAGATAAGCAAGTTGGAGAAACCGTGAAGGGAGTTAACAAACTTCTCGACGAAGATTCTAAAGAACGCTTCCGCCCAATCCAGCCCGCCATTGCTGAAGTTCGCTCTATTTCCAATGGTTTTGGCCAATACATCGATCAGATTTATAACGAACTGGTTGATTTATCCGGCGATAAAGACGGAGTAGTCGGCCCGGGTGATTACAAAGAAAGCAAAGGTATCACCGCCGTTAAGGGCAAGAAGAACAAGGATGTTCCCACCCGTTACTTAGTATACGGTGAGGACGGTGCCGGTGGTGAACCAGGAGAGGGCGAAATGCTGAAGCAAAGAATTGCGGATACCCGCAAGGAACTTATTGCAGCTTATTCTAGGCTTCTGAACGACCACGGAACCGATATGGACCTTAAGCAAGCCGACATTGACGCACGCATTCAGAGCGTGGCCGTCAACATGCCTTTCAACATCGACGATAAGTCGTGGGTGGAGGCTGACCGCGATTCGTGGTCCGACTACAAGTTTGGTCATATGCCCGTCGCCGCGGTTCTTCCGCTGCTTTCTCAGATGAAAGCTGACCTGAAAATTTCCGAGGCCAACATGATCAACGACATGGTGAGTATCGCTGGGGGTAAGACCATTGAGATCGATGAGTTCTTTCCGGTCTTTTCCGCCGATCGTAGCTACGTTATTTCCGGTGAGAAGATCAACGCCAAGGTATCCGTTGGTTCGTATTCTTCAAGTTTAGACCCCGCTAACGTCGACCTACGCGTAGGTGGGCAGCGCTTGACTTTGAACGCGGACGGCACTGCTAATTATAACATTACCGGTACGGGCTCCGGACAAAAGAGTATTTCTACTTCTGTTGCCGTTACTAATCCGCTTACGGGCAAAGTAACTCGTGGGGAAGGAAAATTCACCTACGAGGTAGGTCAGCGATCCGTGGCCGTATCCGCCGACAAGATGAACGTGTTCTACATGGGCGTCGACAACCCATTAACCGTATCCGCGGCGGGTGTTCCGTCAAGTTCCGTACGGGTAAGTATTTCGGGCCCCGCCACCATTTCCGGCAGTGGTAGCAAGTTTACGGTAAGGGGTTCCAAGCAGGGCGATGCTACTGTGAACGTTTCGGCCGATGGTAAAAACCTTGGATCGTTTCCTTTCCGGGTAAAGCGTATACCCAACCCCATCCCCGTGCTCGGCAAGTCACAGGGCGGCAAGATTCCGACATCTCTCATCAAAGGCCAGAAAGGTATTTTTGCGCTGCTGGAGAATTTTGACTTCGAGGCCAGATGTGACATTGCGGGGTACGAGTTTGTCTACCAACCCAAGCGCGAGGATGTTCTGGTGACTCAGAACGCCGGTGGTAGTTTCACCAGGACGTCGAAATCTTACATAGCAAGGGCGAAGGCCGGTGATGCATTCTACGCCAACAACATCCGCGGCAAGTGCCCCGGTGACGTGGCCACGCGTGATCTCGGTTCCTTAGTTTTTCAACTACAGTAAGTTCTCCGTCAGGAGTCTGTCACCAGCCGGTGGTTTGCTTTATGGCGAAATAAAGGCGAATCCTCACTTCGGCAAACGGCGTGAGGGTTCGTTAATTAAAGCTTAGCGCTACACTACCGGATGAATGGCCGGCGTTTCCTTGTTCAAGTCCGTTACCGTACTACAATTAAAATCCTCCATGAAAGCAGTTTTTCAACTAGCGCTTCTGCTAACTTTTGGCGCCTCCACCGCGCTGATGGCCCAAAGGCCCGCTAACCCAACCATCAACAATTCTTCCATTGAGCTACCCGGTTCCGGCGACCCCACGGGGGCGGAAGACCCCGCCAACAATCAATTCATAAACCCCGTCAACGACATCGTCGAGAGAAAGATGGTGGCGGAGCGGAGCGTTCTTCCCTACGAGCACGTCCGGGAGGCGGACATCATGTGGCAAAAGCGCATTTGGCGGGTATTGGACGTACGCGAGAAGATCAACTTGCCGTTCGCCAATCCGGAGCGCCCACTGATCAGCATCATGATGGACGCCGCGGCGGAAAAAAAGATTCAGCTCTACTCCGTGATTGATGATAAATTTTCCACCGTCCTCCCCGCGGAAGACCTGGCGGCCCTCGGTGGTGGCATCGATACCGTCGAACAGTATGACGAGGATTTTAACGTCACTTACGTGGAAGTCGCCACGGAATTCAACCCCGACGTGGTGAAGCGGTACCGCTTGCAGGAAGTATGGTTCTTCGATAAGGAGAGCAGTACCATGCAGGTCCGTATCCTGGGCATTGCCCCGCTGATGGACCAGTACGACGAGAACGGTAATTTCCTTTACGAGCGCGCCATGTTCTGGGTGTACTACCCGGGGGCACGTCAAGTTCTTGCCAACGAGTCCGCTTTTGTTTTCGGAAACGACGCCGCGAACCGTAGTTGGGAAGACGTCTTTGAAAGCCGTTACTTCAACAGTTACGTTACCCAGGAGAGCAACGTACTCGATCGACGTATCGAGAGCTACATGCCCGGTGGCCGGGACCGGCTGATGGAGGCCGAACGCATCAAGCAGGAGATTTTCAACTTCGAACAGGATCTTTGGAGCTACTGACCGACTTTTCCTGACGACAGTTCTGAGTCATCCAGCAGAATTGAAATAGAGAAGCACTTTTCGCTACGGCGGAAAGTGCTTCTCTACGTTATATCGAGTTGCGAGTAAGGTCAGTTCATAGCCTCGTAGAGCGCGTAGATGGCCAGTCCTACTTTTAGTAATAGAGAACTGAACTCCAGCCAGGGCTTACTCTCGGCTACCTTACCCGCACGCTTGCTAGTGGTAATGGGATAGGTGACGAACACGACAATAATGTCGCGCAGGCGTTCTCGTGGGGAATCAGTGTCGTTTTGGGGGGCAGGTTCAGGTGGCTTATGGAGATCAGGCTCCTGATTGGTTTCTGGGCGGGTCATTTTCGTGAGTTTCACCAAAGTTAGGAACCAAAAGGCCATTTAACAAACAAATTGTTTTATTTAACGAGAGAATGTTGGTTTTGGTAATCAGCTCAAGCGTGTCGAATATATCTGGTGGGCGTAATCCGGTCAGCAGTGTGCCTTTATCAAATAAACCATGCACCCGCGACCGCGCAATAATTAGGCGGTAGGCTAGTAGGCGATAGAAAGAGTGCTACTGCCTACTGCCTACTGCCTTTTTTAATTCTCCGCCAAGTACTGATGCACGAACTTGATCGCCATCGCGCCTTCCCCAACCGCCGAAGCCACCCGGTTCATCGCCCCCGACCGCACGTCGCCCGCCGCGAAAATGCCCGGTTGGCAAGTTTCCAGCAGGAAAGGAGCCCGGGCGAGTGGCCAGTTGTTGCTTTTCGGGTCAGCCGCCGTGATGTCGCGGCCAGTGATCACGAAACCGCGCTTATCCGTCAGTATTTGACCCCGCTCGATCCAGTCCGTCCGGGGGCGCGCGCCGATGAAGATGAACAGGGCATCGGCCGGTGTTTCGTAGGTTTCTGACTTTTCCAGATCTTCGATGACCAATCGTTCGACGTGGTCGTCGTCACCGCATACCTTCTGGATTTCCCGGTAGCCGTGGATGGTGATATTGTCGATGCTTTCGAGTTGCTCGATCAGGTAGCTCGACATACTGGACGTCAGGTCCGGCTTGCGAACGAGGATGTGCACCTCCTTCGCGAATTTAGAAAGGTACACCGCCCCCTGCCCCGCGGAATTGCCGCCGCCCACCACGTAGACGATCTTACCCTCGGACGCCTTCGCCTCCGTCATCGCCGCGCCGTAGTAAACGCCCGCGCCGCTGAATTTTTCCGCCCCTTCCGCCGGCAGTTTGCGGTACTGAACGCCCGTCGTCAGAATAAGCGACAGGGCCTTAACCTCGGAGTTATCGTCGAGCGTAAGGATCTTGTAGTTGTCCTGAATCCGGATGTCTTCCACCGAGCGGGGGCTGACGACCTCCACGCCGAACCGCAGCGTCTGCGCCATCGCCCGCCGGGAAAGTTCGGAGCCGGAGAGTCCGTTCGGAAAGCCGAGATAATTTTCGATGCGGCTACTCGACCCCGCCTGCCCGCCCGGCGCGCGGGCTTCGATGAGCAGCGTTTTTAAGCCTTCCGAGCCACCGTAGACCGCCGCGGCCATCCCCGCCGGGCCGCCACCGACGATGACCACGTCGTAAAGGTCTTCGGATACCGTAGCGCTCATGCCCAGCTTTTCGGCGAGGTCCGCCAGTGCGGGGTCGGATAGCGTGTTACCGTCTTCCAGCACGACCACGGGCAACTCTTTACTGAGGCATCCGTGTAAGTCCAATAGTTCTTTCCCCTTCTCGCTGAAGGCATCGACCCACTGGTAGGGCATCAGGTTAGAAGCGAGCCAGTCCTTGATGTTGTGGCTCTTGGGGGAATACTGATAGCCGACGACCTTGAGCCCCTGGAATTCCGGCCGGAAGGAAAGTCGCCAGTCGGCCAGTAATTCATCCAGGATAGGAAAGAGCTTTTCTTCGGGCGGGTCCCAGGGTTTGAGGAGGTAGTAATCGAGTTGTACGTCGTTGATGGCCTTGATGGCGGCCTGGGTGTCGGAGTAGGCGGTCAACAGCGCGCGTTTAGCTTTCGGGAAAAACACCTGGGCTTTTTCCAGAAAATCGACGCCCAGCATTTCCGGCATACGTTGGTCGGATAAGTAGAGCGCCACGACCTCGTTCTTCTTTTTGAGTTCTTGGATGGCTTCCAGTGCTTCGGTGGCACTCGTGGTGGAAATGATGCGGTAGTCGTCCTTATAGTGATTACGCAGGTCCCGCTTGAGGGAGCGAAGAACCTGTTGGTCGTCGTCGACGGAGAGGATGATGGGTTTAAGTTGGTCGGCCATGGGGCGGGTGCTGGTGCGTAGTTAGAGGGGGAGGCAGATGCGGAAGCAGGTTTTGCCGGGTTGACTCTCGACGGAAACCGAGCCACCGTGGCGTTTCAGGGAGCGGCGGACGATGTCGAGCCCCATACCGGTGCCCTCGCCGATGCCTTTAGTCGTAAAGAAAGGCTCGAAGATGCGGCTCTGGATATCTTCCGGGATGCCGGTGCCATTGTCTTCGACGTCGACGCACACGTTGTCGCGCCGCCGGTACGTACGGATGGTGATGAGCCCGCTGCCGTCGGGGGTAACTACGTCGAGGGCGTTTGCGATGAGGTTGGTCCAAATCTGGTTCAGTTCGCCTTCCAGGATCTTGACGTTGGGCAGATCCTTGTCGAATTCCTTTTTAAGCTTGACGTGCTTCTCTTTAAACTTAAATTTAAGCATCGTCAGGGTAGATCTAATGCCTTCGTGAATATCCTTAGCGATCATGCTGGCCTGACTGTCCATGTGACTGTACGCTTTAATGGACCCAATTAACTCCGCGATGCGATTGCTGGCGGTCTGGATTTCTCCGACTAGCCCCTCGGTGGTCAAATTTGCCTCGATCCACCAGAGGACGGGTTCGAGCGCTTCCGTAGGCACGGCACCCGCGACCGCGTCCAGATGCTCCGGGCTCCAGTCCCAGTCGATGAAGGTGTCGATAATTTCATCTCCGTTGGTAATGTCGTGAGCGTCGAACCAGTCCTGGAGATCGTCGTTGCGCGACTCGCGTTGCAGCAGGGAAAGGTCGGAGGCGCCGGAGTAACTGCGAATCCTGTCGAAAAGAACTTGGTTAAGATTGTCCACGGCATCCGTGGTCACGCGCATGGTGACGATGCTTTTGAACCGCTCCGGCGTCTGCGCCAGGTGCTTATGGAGCTCCTGGCTGGAGCGGACGATCGCCGAGGCGGGGTTGTTTAACTCGTGGGCGAGGCCAGCGCTCATCTTACCGAGGGCCATGAGCTTTTCGTCCATCAGGCGCATGTTTTGAAAGTCGCGGACGCGGTCGGTCATGATGCCGACGAGTGCTTGGACGAGTTCGTAGCTCACGTTGACCATTTCCACAAAGTTCTCCTTGTGGATCCGCAAAACCTGGATGTTCTCGAGCGCCACGCCCTCGGCCGCAGTAGTTTTGAGGCGGCTGAAGGGAAGGACACCCATAACGTGGGGCGCTTCCCAAATGCCCATCTCTCTGCTGTGACCATCTTGCTCCCGCCGGAGCAGGCAACTCCCTTTGAGGATGATGTCCATGTGATCGACGACGGAGTTATATTCGAAGATGGTCTCTCCCTTATCGAAGCAGACAAACCTGCTTATATCGATCAGCCACTGCAGAACGTCGTCCGTTACTTCGGTGAACATGGGCATGGCCCGTAGCTGGGCCAGGAGGTTAGTAGGTTTGTCGCACTGGTACATGGGGGTGATTGTGTGGTAAATACACCGGGGCGAGCCTTGCAGTTCTGCCCGCGGACCAACTACGGCTCGCCGCCGTATGTTTGCGCCCTAAACGGAGGACATGACGGCGAATAAACGGGGTACACAGGCGGGTTTTGAATTGCTTTGGCTGGCGTTTACCCTCGTCGTGGCGGCGCTGATTCTGTTGCCGTTGTACACGAAGGTGCCGGACTTTCCTTTCTTTCTGCCTAATTTCATCTACGTGGTGGTCGCGGTGACCTTCACGCGGTACATGTTTTTGCTCGACTTGAGTTGGCTGCGGGACAGATTGTACCTACAGGCTGGCATCAGCCTGGCCGTTATCCCGTTGATTTTCTGGATGGTACAGTCGTTCAACGGATTCATCACTTACTTCGACGAGCAGGGGCCGGACGTGCTCGTTCGCAACCTCTCCTCGGACTGGCGCAGCATCATGGATAAATACATGCACGCGGAGTATCGCTTCTTTGGGGTCTGGGCAATCATGGCTTCCGCGGTTTTGCCTTTTCGATTACTCTACAACACCTGGGTTCGGTACCGGGCGGGGGTGCGCTGAGGGAAAGTATGTAAGTAGGCTTTTTGCCACGAAAGCACAAAAAAGTGCCGTAAAATAGTAACCAACGTAATTTTGTGTTTACGTGCTTTTGTGGCTGGTAAATAGTTTAAATGATTAACTATGCATTTCGACATCATCACGGTATTACCGGAACTACTTTCCTCCCCACTATCGCACAGCATCATGCAACGGGCTAAAGATAAGGATTTGCTGACGGTGGAGATCCACGATTTGCGCGAGTACGGCCTCGGTAAACACCGGAGCACGGACGATTATCAATTCGGCGGCGGGGCCGGCATGGTGATGCGCTGCGAGCCCCTGGCGGCGGCCATCGACGCCCTCAAAGCGCAGCGGGAGTACGACGAAATTATTTACCTAACGCCCGACGGCGAGCAGTACAAACAAACCCGCGCCAACCGACTCAGCCTGGGTAAGAATTTATTACTGATTTGTGGGCATTACAAAGGTATCGATCAGCGTATTCGGGATGAATACGTAACGCTGGAAATTAGTATTGGTGATTACGTGCTGTCCGGCGGCGAACTGGCCGCGGCGGTGTTAATTGATTCCATTGGTCGGCTACTGCCCGGCGTCCTGAACGACGAAACGAGTGCGCTGACGGATTCTTTTCAGGACGATTTGCTCGCCCCACCCATTTACACCCGCCCGGCCGAGTGGCGGGGGCACAAGGTGCCGGATATTCTCCTGACCGGTAATTTCCCGAAGATTGAAGCCTGGCGCGAGGAGCAAGCGGAGGCGCGGACGCAGGAGCGGAGGCCGGACTTGCTGAGCAAGGAGGATGGGGCGCACGGTTAAATCACTGCTGGTACTGATTATGTTACGCAGATTTTTTTAGCCACGCAAACACAAAAGCACAAAAAGCTCCTTTCGGCTACGCTGGAATACTTTTAGATGATGCTTTTCTGATTTGCTGCGTAGTACTCCGTATTACGTGGTGGTATCTAATTGCGCAAAGTGAAATGCGCGTTACTCCGGTAAGCCCGTAGGGAGCCCGTCGATACTCACCCGATTTTTGGTTTGCTGGTAATTCTTCATGCGTTCCGGTCCCTGCTTACTGGCCCAACTCACTAATTGCGTCCGGTCTTCCCGGAAGTCCATGTACGGCACGGCGTAGCCACAGCTCGTCTGTACTTTCTCTACCACGAGGTCGAAGATCTGGCGGGCTCCCGGGGTATCCGGTAGGTGAACGGCAAGCTCGGCGAAACCCGCTTCTCCCGGGTGCACCGTACGGGCCGTTCCGTAGGCGCGCAGGATCAGGGGTTTACCTTCCGTAGCGCACCACATCAGCGTCATCCGCCCGTTCTCCAGCACGTGCGCCGCCGTTTCGTTGCCGCTGCCCGTCAGGTTTAGCCAGATGATGCGGTTGGGGGCAATCACCCGGAGGGAGTCCATGCCCTTGGGGCTGAGGTTGACGTGGCCGTCGTGGGGAGCGGTAGCTACGAAGTAGATGTGCTGGCGGTGGATGAAATCGGTTAGTTCGGGGGAGATGTTGTTGTAGGAGGTAGCCATGGTGGGGTTTTTTTATGCAAATTATCGCGGGTCGCACCGGACTTCGTGATCATAGTAGCCATTTGCATCGCTAAACTATTACTGTCAAGTTAGTAATTTGTTGATAAGCGTCCGCTGCGGCTTTGATACCTTTTCTAACAAAACCTGCTGGCAGGGCGCTGCGCACTTCAGTTGTAGAAAGCTACCAGGCACTTGTGCCAACGGAGTGCAGGCATGGCTTCAATTTTTGGCAATTTTTAAGTAGTACATGGATAAGTTGAAACAGAGGGAGCGGACGTTGGGAAGTTTGGGAGTAATAATTGAGTAGAGGAGTCGTCAACTAAATTATGGTTTGCAAGCGTTTAAAGAGGTACATTTGGTAAAAAAATATAAATCCATGCTTTTAAGCTTCTCTATAGAGAATTTTAGGTCGATACGGGATTCTACCACCATTGACTTCAGCGCGACCCACCAGAAGCCAGCTTACAGTTGGTTAAAGAACAACGTTGCCCTATCGGGTAAAAAGGATAAAGTACTGAAAGTTAAAGCGATCTATGGAGCCAATGCAAGTGGGAAGAGCACGTTATTACTAGCCATGTCCGTTTGGCAGGGAGTCGCGCTACTATCTGGACGCGATCGATATGAGCAGCTCCCCGTGGAACCATTCAGGCTAGATGCCGCCTATTCAGAATCGCCTACAACCCTGTGTGGCACCTTTGTTTACGGAGACAGGAAATATGAGTACGGGTTGGAGATGACGCGGGATAAGATTGTGCGTGAGTGGTTGCTGGACCGTTCCGTACGTAAAGCCACCGTTTTTACCCGCCAAGATCAAACGGTGACCCCCAACCCCGAATACTTTGGGAAGGACGATCGGCTTACCTTTTTGCTGAAGGAAAACAATGAAGTATTTCAACCAAGGATCAGCTTCTTGGCAGCGGCATCCTTACTCAAGATTGCACCCGTCGTCGATCAGGTGGCCGCCGCTCTGCGCAAACTGATGATTCTGTCGGATGCTGGCCTCCACCATCTGGAAGAATTGCCGGCGCAATTAATGTATGAGGACGGAAGCTTACTGCGTGAGACCAGCGAGATGTTGAAATTGTTGGGTATCGATCACGATAGCCTACTATCATTTGACAAGGAGAAGATTTCTCACGTAAAGGAGTTACCAGGATTAGAGAAATTCAGTGATCAGACCGATAAGCGATTTTTTACCGTAACAACCCGTAAAGTAAAAGGCCGTGAAGATAAGAGTCTGGCTTGGTTAAGCGACCAATACGAATCAGCCGGCACGCAAAAAATACTACAACTTGCCCCCCTCATTATCATATGCCTACGCCAGGGTGGAATACTGCTCGTTGACGAGTTTGAGGCACGATTGCATACGCGGCTGTCGCGGGAGATCGTCCAGCTGTTTAATTCTACATCGGGTAATCCAAACGGTGCCCAGTTCATATTCTCTACTCACGATACCAATCTGCTGGACAACAAACTTCTGCGGCGAGACCAAATTGCTCTAATCGAAAAGGACGATTCCGGAGCATCATTTCTCTATTCCCTGTCTGATATCACCGGAGTAACGAATACGGCCAATTTTGAAAGAGAATACCTAGGGGGGAGCTATGGAGCGGTACCTCAAGTGAGTGACTTAGATATTGCATTAGACCTAGAACCGGCTGCCCATGAGTAAGCGAACTGTAACTAGGAAACGGAAGATGCGTAACCGAGGAAAAAGATTCCTGATTCTCTGTGAAGGGCAAACGGAGCGTCTGTATTTTCAGGCCTTTCGCAATTTTGGGGTAGAAATATTGCCGCGGGACCCCAGTAGCGACCCCGTCCGTCTGCTCCAAGATGCGCTCACGGCACAGGAATATGAGGACTACGATCAGATTTGGCTGGTTTTCGACCTTGACTTCGTTCCAAGCCAAGGTATCGGCCAGTTCGAAATTTTTTCGCGGGTGATTAGGGATGCTACGAAGGCAGGTATTCGAGTCGCGTATTCGGTTGATGCTTTCGAATTGTGGTTTTGCCTTCATTATGCATACACAGAGCAACGTCATAATCGTGCCTTTTATTACGAGCAACTCAGTAATCACTGGGGGATTAACTACGCGAGCGTAGGGAAGAAGAAAAGATTTGCCGCTGGCATCAGGCAACGCCTGATCGATGATCCAAACGCTAGCGAGGAGGAAGCGCTTAAAAGAGCGAAAAAGTTATTTGAAAAGTTTTCCGGCGAGCTGTTTCGTGATCGCAATCCGATTACTACCGTATTTCAACTGGTGCGTGAAATTACTCGGCCATAAAAATGCTCCATTACTTCCTCGCTGTCTTTCTTGATCTTTTGTATGGTTACAACTGGACTTTGTCAGGTTGACATTCTATACCTCAATTAAGTCCATATTTCTCATTACTGAGGTAATATTTGATGACCGGCAATGAGTAAAGAATTCATTACTGCGGGTTCAACCAGCTAGCTCGCCGAATTAGCGCTTTCGCGTTTGCCGTCTTGTTAACCTGCAAAATCAATTTCGGACTCGCCACCGCCACGAAGCTTCCGGTTTTCTCCACGCCCAACTGCTCGAATTTAAGCGCGTAAGTCTGACCGATTTTTAAGTCCCGAACGACTTCGTCCCAGTCGTCGGTGGAAGCTACGCTAACGCCGTTCAGGCTGATGATTTCACTATCTACGTCCAGGCCGGCGGCGTAAAGGGGTGAGTTCTCGGGCACGGGCCGCACGACCGAAACGACGCCGTCCCGCTCGCGCAACCGTAATCCGTAAAAAGCGACCGAATCCGGCTGTTCCTGACGTAAGGTAAGTCCGTATTCGGCGAAATAAGGCGCGAAGTCCGGTAACTCGCTGTTGTAGATGTGCCGCATAAACCAGGCTTCCGCCCACGACTGATCACCCGCGACCGCGCCCACTACCAACTGAATATCGCGGATGTGGTAGGGAATTTCTGTCTTGCCGTACCGCTGCCACATCAGCTGCATCACGTCGTCGAGCCGCTGGCCGCGCGCGCGTAATTCCAGGTCCAGCGCCAGGCCGATCGTGGAACCGTAAGGGTAATAACTTACGAAAGTGTTGCCGAAATTATCCGGATCGTTGGCCGTCGCCGCGTCCACGAAAGGCGCCTGCTGGCTCATCGCGATCGGCCCCCGGTGCTGGCGGCCGGGGCTGAGGAGCACGTAGTTTAGTTGATTCGTCAGACCGGCCGCGTAGTCTTCCGGCGACTGGATACCGGCGCGCACGAGGCTCAAATCGTCAAAATAACTCGTAAATCCTTCGGCGAACCACAGCTCACCGCTCACGTTGGCGTGGTCGAAATTGAAGGGCTCCAGACTCGCCGGGCGAATCCGCTCGACGTTCCAGCAGTGAAAAAACTCGTGGCTGACCGTGCCGATCAACCGTTCCGCCGCCTCGGCCAGACTAGTCGAGGCGGAGCAGATGGTAGAATTCCGGTGCTCCATACCGTCGCCGCCAATCCAGGGGTTGTAGGCGCAGAGGAAAGTGTAGCGCCCGTAGTCGAAGTCGGGCAACTCGCCGAACACGCGTTGCTGGGTCAGCACGACGTCCTTTGTCCAGGCCAGGTAAGCGTCGAACTCCGCCCGCGTGCCCTCGTGCATCATGGCCAGTTCGATCATCTGGGTCTTACCGTCGGGGTTCTCCACCGCGAACTCACCGCGCATGATCGTCCCGACCAGCGTGGGGGAGTCGTAGAAGTAGGCGTAATTGGGCGCGGCGCGGTCACGGCTGCCGTAATGGGTGAACGGAAGGGGGACGAGTTGGCTGGCCATCGTCCAGTCCGGCTGTTGCCCCTCCTTGATCTTCAGGATGATCGGCCGGTCGTTGAGTTCGTCGCCGTAGAGGAACGTGGCGGGCATGTTGAGGTGCAGTTTCCGGGCATCGATGCCGGAGTAAGTGCCGTCGCCACCGTTCGCGAAGAGGGTGTAGACCAGCTTGACCGAGCCTCCGTGGCCGGCGATCCGCCACTCCGCAACGTCGCTTGGGTAGACGGACAGTTCCTTGCCGCTCGCCGAATAAGCCTTCAAGTCGTACACGTTCTTCGCAAAATTGTGCTGCGCGTACCGCCCCGGGCTCGACTGCGGCATCCTGACGGTAAACACGCCGGGAGACACCGCCGGGAAGTCGGCCGTGATCCGCAGCTCGTGCTGCTGGACGTTCTTTAAATCAAGCGTGTAAACGATGGTGCCGGGGTGGTCAACGACCCAGTCGAGTTGGGCGTGGCCGGTAAGGGAGAGGACTGAAAAGAATACAAGGAGAAAGGTCCGCATGATTAGTTTTGACTGTTCGGAGCCAAAATTAACCGAAAGACTTTACATGCGAGCGGTTACCCCTCCACCAATCGTTCGCCCGCGGTGACGCGCGACAAGAAATCGTCGAGGTACTGGTTGAACTCGCCCGGCACTTCCATCATCGGCGCGTGGGCGCACTTATCGATGAAGTGCAGCTCGGAATTTTCGATGAGTTCGTTGAACTGCTCACCGACGAAGGGCGGGGTGATGTTATCCTGATTGCCCCAGATGAGGAGGGTGGGGGCTTTGATGCCGTCCAGCTTGTGCGCCAGGTTGTGGCGGACGGCCGACTTGGCCGTCATGATGATGCGCAGGCCGCGGTTACGGTCGTTGACGGTGGCGAAGACTTCGTCGACCAGTTCTTTGGTCGAAACGGCGGCGTCGTAGAACGTGCTTTCTACCTTTTTCTTGATGAAGTCGTAATTCTTGCGGGGCGGTAGGCTGTTGCCCATCGCGGATTCAAACAGCCCGGAACTGCCGGAGAGCACGACGGAGGCAATCCGGCCGGGGTGCTCCAGGACGTACAGAATGGCCACGTGGCCACCGAGGCTGTTACCCATCAGGTGGATCTTATCCCAGCCTTTGGTCTCAACGAACTCCGCGAGGTGGTCGACGAGGCCCGCCAACGAGACCTTCCGCAGGGGCAGCGTCATGATCGGTAGGGTGGGGACGATGACGTTGTACCGGTCACGAAAATGCTCAATTTGGGAGCCGAAGTTCGACAAGCCGCCGAACAGGCCGTGCAGCAACACGAGCGGTTCCCCCGAGCCGCCCGTTTCCAGGTACTCGAATTTTCCGTCTTGTTGCAATTGATCGCCCATGTAGCTATTTGGTTACGCCTAAAGGAACGACAAAATAAGGCGATTTGTTAGTTTCGGCCGTTCGGTGTCGCATCTACCCGGCTTTTTCCCGCTGACCCGGTACTCGTCCCGACTCAGTCGGGACGCAAGCATCTACGTAATACATGTGCACCAGCCCCTTATTCTTAGCCTCCACCTGGCCGCGGTACGTACAGTAGAAATCATTACGAACGAGCGCGTGGGTGGACGCCGAGATGTTGACCTTCCCCGGTTCGCTGTTCGCTTCGATGCGGGCGGCGAGGTTGACGGTGTCGCCCCAGACGTCGTAAGAAAATTTGCGCTCGCCAACGACGCCGGCCACGACCGGCCCCGTGTGCAAACCCACCCGGCCGGTGAAGAATGGGACGCCACTCCGCCGCCGTAACCCGGCCTCTTCCCGCAGAAAAGCCTGCATGGCCAGGGCGACCTTGATGATCGCCACCGGCGGCCCCGGCGCCTCCGCTAAGCCACTGGCCACCATGTAGGCATCGCCCACGGTCTTGATCTTTTCCACCTCCGCGTACTCGTCCACGATGCGGTCGAAACCGCGGAAGCACTTATCTAATTCCCGCACCAGCGCCTCGGCGCCAAGCTGCTCTGCGATGCTCGTGAAATTGACGAAGTCACAGAACAGGATCGTCGTCTGGGGGAAGGACCGCGCTTTTGCTTTGCCCGTTGCTTTGAGTTCCTGGGCCACGTCGGCGGGCAGGATGTTTTCCAGCAGACTATCCGACTGTCGGCGCGCTTCCCGCAAGTCTTGATTCACCAGTTCCAGGGCGGCGGCGGCCCGCGTTTTGGCCCGCGTGCGGTTGTAGAAAAAGCCCGCCAGGAGGGCCAAAATCAGCGCCGCGCCCAGCGACGTGTAGAGCCGGAAAGACTGCTGCTGCGCGCGCATCTCACTGGCCTGGCGATCTAACCTTTGCCGCGCTACTTCCTCGCGGGCGGTGGTGGCGAGCGTGTTCTGTTCGAGGGCTTCGCGGCTCAGTTCCCGCAGGTCCGCGCGGGTGGATTCGGCGTGCTGTTCGACGACGGCCTTCTGTTCTTTGGTCTTACTCAGTTCGTTCAGGTGGCTTTTGAGGTCGCGGTCACGTTGGTTGTTTTCGCTGGTGATTCGTTTCCTTTCCGCGAGGAGGGCGGCCAGGTCGCGGTCCAGGCGGGCTCTCGCCGCAGTGATGTCTTCCTGCTGGCGAAGTAGCCGCGCCTTGGCGACAACGAGGTCGGAGCGGAGGCGGGCCATCCCCCCTTCGTCGCCCCGGCGGATGAAGTAGTCGAGCGCGCGCTGGGTGCTTTCGTTGGCCTCACGGTAGCGCCCCCGCCCGGCTTTGAGGCGGCTGTTCTGGGCGGCAGCGCGGAGGATTAACTCCGGGTTACTGGCGTCCATGGCTTGATTCGTAGCTTCCTCCAGCGCGCGTTCGGCGGCTTGCGTTTCGTCGTCCCGCTGGTGAGCCTGAGCCAGTTGAAAATAGGCCGGTCCGGTGAGCGTCGGGTCGCTGATTTGGTCGGCTACGTGGGTCAACTTCTTAGCCATATTGACCGTCGTGCCGCCGTCTTGTTCCCGCTCGCTAGCTAACATTGTTTCTACAATTTCGTAGAGAATGCCGTAGGCTTCCAGGTCCGTCTTGGCGAGTTCCAGCGCGTGCACGTTCTCCTCAACGTTGGTTTGGGCGAGGCCGCGGGTGCAGGGGAGGAGGGCTAGGAAGCAGAGCAGGAGGGGTAGGCGGGGCATTTGGCGAAGTTAGGGGTTTAGGTTAGGTTATTAGGCGGTAGGCTGGTAGGCGGTAGGGAATTAGGCGGTAGGCTGGTAGTGCGGTCGTCCGCGATAAAACATTTACGTAGCTGAGCTATTTGTATTGACTCTACCGCCTACCGCCTACCGCCTACCAGTGCCTACCCCCTACCGCCTAAATTTCTACCACCTAAAAATGCCCCAACACACCACCCTAACCTTCTTCCGCTACCAAGGCGTGCAGAACCGCTTCTGGGCCATTAGCCAGATGGGGATTGCGCGGTTGGCCCTGGCGAACGTGCCCGGTCTCCGGTTCGGTCGCTTACTGGGGAGTGGTGGCGGGAACGGGTTCAGCCTCAAGCCCAACTTCGGCGTTTATGCCTACCTCGGTCACTGGGAAAGCCGGGAAGCGGGAGATACCTTTCTGCGGGAGAACGAGTGGTTGAAAACTACCGACGCGCACGTGCAGGAGCGACTGACGGTCCACCTGTCACCGACGATGTCGCACGGTACTTGGTCCGGGGAGCAACCCTTCGATTCCGACCCGGCTGCTTACGACCCGAACGCGCCCGTTGCCGTCATTACCCGCGCGACGATCAATCCCGCGCGGCTGACCGAGTTCTGGAGCCACGTCCCGCGGACGTCCGCTTCCCTGGAAGATCAAGCCGACCACCTTTTCTCGATTGGCGTGGGGGAGTTTCCGGTCTTCATGCAAGCGACGTTTAGCATCTGGACGAACGGCAAGGCCATGCAAAATTTTGCGTACAAGAGCCGTTACCACAAGGAAGTGGTCAAACTTACCCGCGAGCGGGGTTGGCACAAGGAAGAGATGTTTACCCGCTTCACCATTCTGGGGGCGGAAGGCCACTGGACCGGGCTGGACCTGAGTCGCCTGGGGCTGTAATCACGCCACGGTCACAAGCCGGTCCACGTGGGCGTTAAAAATTTGTTTCGGATACTATAAATCCGTAAATTGTCTTTAGTGGTTTAACGCTTCGAGTCTTTCCTTCCCCCACGCGGTGGGAGTCAAATTTACCCAACGTTTACGGGCCCCGGGCCGTCTTTCACCGGTCAGTCATTTTACAACTCGCTACCTTTTCTCATGCCACAACTCTCCTGGAGCATCACCGGCCACACGGGCCAAATTTACCGCCTCGGTTTGTTCCACGGTGATGCGGACGGGCACGTCGTGGTGCACTGCAACGACAAGGTGATGGCCATCGACTTTAACGTGGCGGAGTCGAAGACCTATTCCGTCTTCCTAGATCAGGAACTGTGCGAGGTTTCGATCGACCACACGGGGGGCAACAATTTCGATTACGACTGCCGGATTAACCGGGAAGTAGACACACCACTAAATGAGCGACGGAACAAGCTAAAAGAGGAGGATCGTCGTATGGAGCAGTTGCAGTTGATTGGGTTGTTGGCGGTGGGGATTGTTTTGTTGTTGATTTGGTGGTTTTGAGAGACTATTGCCTGGGGCTTTCTTGAATGACGACTTTACTTAACTTTCGATAAAGGTTCCGAATGGGTTTACTGGAATCACCGCGGTCACGCAGAAAATAGGTGAGGACCTTTTCGTGCGTTTTTACTCCTGATATATACATTTCGTGTGCTTTTGCGATCGGACCGAGGTTGAGTAGCTGATTTGAACGTACGGTCAGTGCAAATAATGAGAAGTTAGAAGATTGCCTAAATTCAATTCAAAAGTATTTCTTCCCACCTTTTTCACAACCCTTTGGTCATTCTTCTTGTAGCTATTATGAGACCCTGATTTTTATAAAAATCTGTGTTTCATTTTTTCCTAGAGGCTTATCCTTAGCACGGACTACACTTATCCCGTAACTCATTTTATTGTAAACAAATTTTGGAAAGCTGAAAAAAGTTGGTGGGGCGACGGCATTAGAGACATGATTCATATTTTGAATGGATGAAAAGTTTGACATAACGTAGCTTTCGATGTGGTTCCACATAGTGTCATCGTGCGTTTTAAAAAACACCAAATGTGAACGCTTGTCCGCAGACGATGACAGAAGAGCCTCTCCACAGACCTGAATGTCACTAAATTCAATACAAAAATTGTCGACACTCAGTGCTGATAAGTTCGAATGATTAATCTTTTCTATTGTAATCCTTTGGGTCAACCTCTCCACATTTAAAGTGCTCGAGAATTCATTGACTATAGGGTTAGATAGGAATAGTGTTAAAATAAAAAGTGAATCCATATTTTTTGTTGCGTTGATAACGAGAATGGCATAGAAGTTTCTAGTTGCAGACACTAGGAAGCCAAGTTTCACTATAGACGCCGATCTGATTACCTGATGCACCATTCGATTGGAGCCCCGCTGTGCCACCCCACGCTGACATCTCATCATTTAATGCGCTAAGAATAAAATTTTCAACAGCCGACGGGTTAGATCCCCATCCACTGTGCCCAAAGGCATCTTTTAATCTATCGTTTACTTCACTAATGGCTGCCGCAGTAAGGTTAGCGCTCTCGGCGTTAGTAAACGGTAATGGAGCCGTAAAATATAATATATTGTCAAAAGTGTATCTATGGTATTCGAACTCAAAGTCAACTATGCCATTCGGCCATTGAAACGAAATATAGTCGAAGTATACGTTATGAGCTCCGGAGATTCGATTAGTAAAGCCACTGTTCACCTCATACGGAAAACTTTCGCAATCTGGGGGATCATTATTAAGGTGAACATTAGTGCCTCCACCGCCGCCGCCTCCACAAGTTATAGCTGTTGTGGGATCCTCACAGGCGCAGTTACATCCCAAAAAAGCTGAATCCGCTAACACTCCATTCACGTAAGTATCCCAGTACCAGCAAGTACAACCAGACTTAGAATCTCTATCGCCTTTTGTTTCGTTCCGGTTAATGCTGTATTGAGCGTTTGGTAGCTGATGCTCTCTCTTAATAAAGAGGAACTCACTTCCACTGTTCAAATCCTTTATGACAGTATAGGCATTCTTCGCCGTCGTATAATCACCTTTTATCTCTCCGCTACTTAAATATTCATCTAGCAATAAGGGTATATTTAATTTGAAAGAGGTGCTCTCTTCAGACTTCGGTATGAAAATGGAGATTGATTTTCGTCCAATTGACGGTTCTTGAATATCGAAACTCATAGCAATGAAAGCTGGATCAAAGTATCTTCCTGGATCAACAAGACTTGCCTCAGATAGAACAACCTGGTGATCTCCAACATCGATACTACTGGTACTGGTGTCTAAACCTTGCAGAGTAGGTTCAAAGTAAGCTTCTTTCACATCCGGACAATATGCTGATCGATAATAATAAGAGAATACATTTTACGTAGAGGTCAAACTTAAGCATAATCACTTTTTTCTATAAATATAGGGGGGGGGCATATATGATGCAAGACTTACGCAAAATAATTCAGAATCATTTATGAGTATAAAATAAGTTATGACGAGTATATTGCTCTGTAATTGATGTGTGTGAATTCTATTGCGGAAATAGAAGATAACTATTCAGGGTGTACATTTATGCTTTTATAGTTACTCTCATTTGAAGCAGAAAAATGTCTGAATGTCTCAGTAAAATAACCAAACGCTCTACTGCTTGGCCACGGAAGAACCTAAATTCATAAACACCGACGCCACCGTAGTGAATTTGAAGCCGCCTGATATCTCTTGTCCCATTGTATTCATGCGTAGAATCGCTTTGTCTGATTTTTGTTAAAACAGACATCATTGCAGGGTGTATTTGTTTTGCTTTAATGGAGGGTTCTTCAAAGGCCTTACCAAGTATGCGGGTTCTTTGTGCATTTGATCGCTTGGAATTTTGATTGGCCGCGAATTAATTTGCCTTCTTGCCTAAATCCCCCCCAACCCCCGCAACCAAGGCTCCCGCCCAGAAATCCCCTGCACCCGCGACCGCGCCCTCAACCCCTCCGCCCGCGTCGCAAACGGCCCGAGCAAGATCCGGAAAGCCGTCCGCCCGTTCACCGCGCTAATGCTCACCATAACCGGTAAGCCGTAAAGTTTTTCCGCACTCTCCACTTCTTTCAGGACGTTCGATAGCTCCGCCAGTACGCTCATTTGCAGGCCGTAGCCCGTAGCTGCCTGCTGGCGCACGCTGAAGCGGTACAGACCCGCGCCGCCAGAAACGTTGACCTGGGGCGGATTAGCCGGGGCCGGGGCGGGCGGTCGTCTTGGAGGCGTGACCGGCGGCCTCGGGGCGGGTGGCGGCGGAGTAGGTCGCGAAGTACCGCCGGCCTTCAAACGTAGCGCTTCCGCTACGGCCGCATCCGCATTGACGCGACCGAAGCCGTATTTATTGGAATACCCCCGCGCGTCGTAATCCCATTTATTACCGATCTTATCCGCCGTGCTTTCCAGGATGCTTTTTACCTGCACGCTCGTCAAGTTGGGGTTAGCGGAAAGAATCAACGCACAAATACCCGCAACCAGGGGCGTGGCCGCGCTCGTCCCCCCAAAATGCTTGTAATACGGGCCGCGGTCGACCCCATCCACGTAATACTTTTTAATACCGGCCTGTCGCGTATTTCCTTCGTCCCAATTCGCCCGTGCGGCGAGGATCGGCCAGCCACCGTCCGACGGCGCGACGACGGATATGCCCGGCCCCTGGTTGGAATAGCTCGCGTGCGTGTCCGAACTCGTGCTCGCCCCCACGGCAATGACGCCGGGGATATTGGCGTAGTAGTTAATGACGTTGCGCCCTTCGTTGCCCGCCGCGAATACAATGACGCAACCCTTACCACCCCGCCCCTGCGTGAGCGCCTTGCGCACCGACCGCGCGTGCTCCGAATCCGGCCGGTAGCGCCCGTCGATCGTGCCCCAGCTGCAACTGATCACGTCCGCGCCGTTGCGGATGCAGTGGCTGAACATGCGCTCGGTTAGGTATTTGGAATACGTCAGGCCGTGCAGGGGCATGAGTTTGGCCAGCGGGGCCGCCCCGACCAATCCGCTACCGTTTGCCGCCGCGACGGCCACGCTTGCGCAGGGCGTAGCGTGGTCACCGAAGCGCGCGCCAGTGGGGAGTTTATTTGAATTATTATTGATATTCAGCGGCGCGACGGATTTGCCGCCGAGGTCCGGGTGGCGCAGGTCGAAACCATTGTCAATCACGGCTACGACAATGTTCGGATTGCCTAAGTTGCCGAGCCGACGCCAGGCGGCTTTGACCTTCGCGTCGGCACCGATCTTCAGTGGGAAGTTGGGTACGTCGCGTAAACTACCCTCGTTTTGAAGGTGCCACTGGCTGGAAATGAGGCCGTCACGTGGTTCGCTGAAGTATTGATCAAGCGGCACGTCGAGGTCGGGGTAAGCTTTGATGACCATGCTCAGGTTCGTCAGCGCGGTGGCGACCTTGAGGGGGTTGGGGCTTTTGGCGGTTACCCGGCAGACGATTGTGCCGTCTTCGCGGTCTTCGAGAATTTCCAAGGCGAAGGTTTCGAAGAGGACGGCGCGTTCTTCCAGGCCGACGCCTTCGGCCATTTCCACGTAGAGCACGCCGGTGGGAACGACCGGGCGGTTGTCGCCTTCGGCAAAGTACACGTGGGTGCCGACTTCTACGTTTGCTCCCTTGCGGACTTCGTCGAGGGCGTCATCTACGCCCGCTTCGCCGGTTAAGGTAACGACTTCGAAGCCGCCGAGGCTGGGGATTATGTTTGCGTCTACACCCGCTAGTTCGGTGTCTTCCGAGTGGCGTTTGAGGCCTACTAGTTTACTGGATTTTTTTAGGGAGAGTAGTCCTTGTTCGGAGGGGATGAAGTAGTTGGCCATGGCGTCGGGTTGTGGACTGGCGCAAAGTAGGGGAAAATTGCTTGGATTAGGTGTCGAGATAGGCTTCGCCAACTTTGAACCTATGCTCAAGCACAAAATCTTAGGATAAGTAGCGCTATAAGCTAGCGTAGTCGCTTCAGTAAGAAAGTCGGCCATCAGCGCTAAGCAAAAATGCAATTAGGCGTTTGGCATTTTTGGTGAGTTTTATACTTAGCCAATGGCAATATTGGATTTATGCATCAGCCGCTTTTCCAATTCCCTTTATTGATGCGGGGTAGTTGTCCGAGAGCGCAAAAGCTGCCTCCGAGGTACCAATCCTTTGTAATAGCTCTAACTTTGCCTTAGCTTCCGCAACCGTAGGCCGCGCGCCTTTTGCTACCCACCAACAGGCAACCTGCGGGTGGCCGAGGCCAGTGAACCAGCGACCGCGCTTACGCAGAAAATAGCTGTGGACGGTCTGGAAGGTGAAGTCGCGAAGTTGCTCCACGCTTTCCCAGACGGACAGATTGACAATAATGAGCCCGTCGCCGAAGGGTGGGGCGGGCTGTTTTTCCTGTACGCCGGCCCCCTCCTCGTAGCGCCAGACGAAGCCGGGGCTTGATTCGGCCAGGGCGTTGACGGGGTCGAGAAAATCGCGGAACTCCTTCATGGAATCCGCGTCGAGGGGCGCCTGCATGCGGGCGATGTTGATTTCGGCGATGTGCATGGGGGCAAAATTAAGTCGCGCCCGTCTGGACTTTTCGTGGGTCTTTCTGGCCGTTTCGGTAGTCGAGCGGGGTGACGCCGACGTGTTTTTTGAAGAAGCGCCAGAAATAATCCACGTCGCGAAAACCCAGTTCGTCGGCGATAGTGGACACGGTGGTGGTTTCCTGAAGTAGCCGATTGCGGGCGTCTTCCAGCGCTAATTCCCGTAAATACTGTCCGGGCGGTCGTTGGATTTGGGCGCGGACGCAGGTGCCAAGGTGGTTGGTGGAGCAGTGTAATTGGGCTGCGTACCAACTCACCCTGCGTTCCGTAGCATAATGCACCCGCGCCAGCGCCAAAAACCCTTGCGCCAGATGGTGATTGGACTTTTCCACCATTGGCCCGGCCTCCGCATACCCTGATTCGAGGAGTAAGGTCAGCAGGGATTGAAGCAAGGTTTTCACCAAACTGGGTGATGCAGGCTTGGCCAGGTGATCGAATAAGCCCGTAATCAATGGCCAGCTCTCGGCGGGAAAACGCGTAAAGTAATAGGTTTGATGAAGTCGTAACCGCAGCTCGTAACTGAGCAGATCCGGCGAAAAGTGGCAAAGCCGACCCCGCAAACCCCGTCCCGAACAGGCATGCGCCGTTTGCGGAGCCACCAAATAAAGCCCCCCCGGCACTAAGGGCGGTGCCGCATCCCCGACGTAATGTAATCCCTCGCCGGCCGTGACAAAAGTCAACTGAAAAAACTGCGGGTGGCGATGATTCCGGTGCCGCCGGCCTTCGCTGGATTGATAATCTACAAGCTCGGTAGAAAAGAGGAATTCTGAGCTTGGGTCTTCCGGATTCATTCAGCCAAGTTACGTGGTTACGACCTCAATAGCAGGTAGACGGCGAATATTAACTGACCTCACGTGACCAGATTTTGCCACAAAATCACGATGCATGAAATACTGCGAAGCAAATCACAAAAGCGCAGGTAAGTGGTGTTTTGGCGTAACCAAAAAGAGTTTTTTCTGTGCTTTTATGTTTTTTTGGCCAAAAAAATCTGCGTAACATCAGAACCTGAGTATGACGAGACGTGCACAAGCGTGCCAACAATCCCCCTTTAGTAATTCATTCAATCTTCGCTTACTTTCTTCCTAATCCCTTTCCTCCAGAACCCGCCAAACGCCCTACCTTAGCCCCAATGGCAAAAGCAAGCAAAAAGTCCAAAAAGGTAACCCCCCTGATGGCCCAGTACAACAAGGTCAAGGCCAAGCACCCGGACGCCCTGCTGCTCTTCCGCGTCGGTGATTTTTACGAGACCTTCGGCGAAGACGCCGTCAAAGCCAGCCAAACGCTCGGCATCACCCTGACCAGCCGCAACAACGGCGGCTCCGACGTCGAACTAGCCGGTTTTCCCTACCACAGCCTCGACGTGTACCTGCCCCGCCTCATCAAATCCGGCTTCCGCGTCGCCATCTGCGAACAGCTCGAAAAGCCATCGAAGGAAAAGAAGATCGTCAAGCGGGGCGTGACCGAGATCGTTACGCCGGGCCTCGCCACCAGCGACAAACTGCTCGAACACAAGCTCAATAATTTTCTGGCCTGCGTTACTTATTCCGGCGGCAAAAAAGACTTATTCGGGCTGGCCTTGCTGGATATTTCTACCGGTGAATTCCTCGTCGCCGAAGGTGCGGCCGATTACGTCGATAAACTGCTGCAAAGCTTCCAACCGAAGGAAGTGCTGATCAGCAAGGAACACCGCAAAGACTTCCCGGAACGCTTCGGCGACCGCTTCTACCTCACCGCCCGCGACGAGTGGATTTTCACCGAAGATTATACCCAGGAAAAGCTCCTTAAGCAATTTAAAGCCATTACGCTAAAGGGATTCGGAATCGAAGGAATGAAGCAGGCACAGATCGCGGCCGGCGGCGTACTCCACTACCTCGAATCCACCGAAAATCGTAACCTCCAGCACGTCACCCGCATCGCCCGGCTGGCCAACGACCGCTACGTTTGGCTCGACCGCTTCACGATTCGCAATCTCGAACTGCTCTACAGCCCCCACGACGGTGGCGTCCCATTGGTGAACGTGATGGACCACACCGTCACGCCGATGGGTGGGCGGTTGCTGCGGAAGTGGGTGGTACTACCTTTAATTGACGTGGAGGCCATTCGCGCGCGCCATTCCGTCGTCCGTGCTTTTGTGGGTAGCCCGGTCCTATTGCAGGATGTGGATGCCGCCCTCAAAGAGATCGGTGATTTGGAACGTCTCATTTCGAAGGTTCCTCTCGGACGGGTAAATCCCCGCGAAGTTCGGGCGCTCGCCCAGGCACTCTGCGCCATCGGGCCGATCAAAAAATTGCTCGCTGGCTCCGGCAACGAGATTTTATCCGCAATGGCCAAAAAGCTGGATGCGCTGCCGGCCGTTTGTGACGAGATTAATCGGCAAGTAAAAGAAAGCCCTGCCGTAAACCTCAACAAAGGAGGTGTGATCGCCGACGACTTCGACCCCGAACTCGACGACCTGCGCGACATTACCCGTAACGGTAAAAAGCGACTCGCCGGCATCCAGGAACGGGAAGCCAAGCGCACCGGCATTACTAATCTGAAGATCGGTTTTAATAACGTCTTCGGCTATTACCTCGAAGTCACCAACAAGCACAAAAACGACGCTCCGCCCGAGTGGACGCGCAAGCAAACCCTTGCCAACGCGGAGCGCTACATCACGGAAGAGCTTAAAGAGCTCGAAGACAAAATTCTTAACGCGGAAGACTTAATTCTCCAGCGCGAAGAGACCCTTTATGAGGAACTCGTCATCTGGCTCCAGCAATACATCGGCCCCGTCCAGGCGAATGCGCTACACATTGGCCGGCTGGACTGCCTACTGAGCCACGCCAAGCTCGCCAACCGGAACCGTTACTGTGAGCCGGTGCTGGACGATACGCAGGATATCGACATCGAGGAAGGCCGCCACCCCGTCATCGAAAAGCAGCTCGGGGTGGGGGAGCGGTACGTGCCCAATGATGTCAAACTCGATACGAGTAATCAGCAGATCATCATGATTACCGGGCCAAATATGGCGGGTAAATCGGCGCTGTTGCGGCAGACGGCCCTTATTTCACTCATGGCGCAGATGGGCAGTTTCGTGCCGGCCAAAGCGGCGCGGTTGGGGCTCGTCGACCGAGTATTTACGCGCGTCGGGGCGAGCGATAATATCTCTTCGGGGGAATCGACTTTCATGGTGGAGATGAATGAGACGGCGAGTATTATGAATAATATTACGGACCGGAGTTTGATCTTGCTGGACGAGATCGGCCGGGGTACGTCGACCTTCGATGGTATCTCGATCGCTTGGGCCATCGCCGAGTATTTGCACAGTAATGGACGCGCGCGGCCCAAGACACTTTTCGCTACGCACTACCACGAGCTTAACGAGTTGGCCGACCGGCTCGACCGGGTCAAGAATTACTCGATCGCCATCAAGGAGCACGCGGGGAAGATCATTTTTCTGCGCAAGTTGATTCCTGGAGGGAGTGCGCACAGTTTTGGCATCCACGTCGCGCAGATGGCGGGTATGCCGCCGGAGATCGTGCACCGGGCGACGGATATTCTGGCGCAACTAGAAAGTCAGCACATCGACCAGGGTAGTTTGGATATGGGCGTCCCGACAGAGTCCGGGACTAACTCGCGTGTCGCGGCCGCGGGTGATAAGCCGAACGGTAAAAAGCAGGGTGGGGTACCGGCCTCCCCGAAGATTGCCGCCAACCAGTTCTCCCAACCCGCCCCCCAGCTGAGTATCTTCGAAACGGTAGACCCCACGGCGGGGAAACTCAAAGCCATGCTGGAAGAACTCAACCTTAATCAGATGACGCCGATCGAGTGCATGATGAAGTTGAATGAGCTGAAGGCGGTGTTGGCTTAGTAACTGATCTTACGCAACCGGATTATGCCACACAAACACAAAAACACACAAGAATAAGTAAATTGGTGTTTCGGCGTAGCCGTACGCCGATTTTTGTGCTTTTGTGTTTTGCTTCGCAGTACTTCGTGCTATGTGGCGAAATAATCTGCGTGACATCAGTTAGTGGGATCACTCGGAAGCTGCCAGACGCGCGCTAAGAAGAGGGAACACAGAAAACACACAAGGAAACATAAGTACAAAACAGCGTAGCTACGGAGGTCGCTGCTCACCGTCATTTTGTGCATTCTCTTCTGCTTTTATGTTTTTTGTGTTAAAAACGTTGACTCACGTATTCCGTCCCGTCACGTAGCGACAATAATTACGCGCAACGGGTTACGCCTAATACTCCCTGCTTTACCTGATTATTCTTGCACCTGCGTCCGCGCCAAACAATTCGACAAAGCTATTTTACTTGATAGGTAATAAATAGCAATCGATTGCCAATTAACCGCAATCGATTGCCGCTCAAATGAAAACTGAAATATTTGACGAGCAACTAAAATTTGGGTTACCAAGGAAACGTAAGTAATTATTAGTGTATTACGGAGATACGCCAACTAAAATAACGAATAGTGGCATCGTATAATGAAATTAATTGGTGCATTATTTGGTGGGCCAGCCGGCCGGCCCTACTTTTGGCCGACCTGGAGTTTAGTACTACGCTTTTAGTTTTCAAGCCTTTCTTCAAAATAGTTTTTAACCAACCAAGTCCATGCGAAATTTTTATTTGTTTGCGATCCTCCTGCTGGGGGTTGCACTACCGGCTACGTCCGGTCAACTCCACGCGCAAGCGTATCCCTTTCAGGGGCTCGGCACCGTTACCGCCGAAGTGAACGTCCGGTCGGACGTAAAGGAACCCGTTAATAATCGCCTGCTGTCCGTCAACATCGGTTGGGACTCCGGCGTCTTTGCCCTGGATGGTTACGACAATTTCCGAGCCAAAGCATTCATGCGCGATTTCGCACCCGTTTCCGTGCGGTTTCCGCACGGCGTGTGGTCCAACTGGTACGACTGGGAAGAGGACAAGCCCGTGCTCCGAGACGACTACGAATTCGGTGGCTTCCAGGAGGTGATCCGCGGGAACGTGCAGTACGACTGGACGTTCGGCTTCGACGGCCTCAAACAACTGCACGACGAGCGGGATTTCGACGTGCTCTGGACCTTTAGCATGCTGTACAACGATGCCACCAACAAAGCGGTACGCCGCGTCCGCGACCACCGCGCGAAGGGCTTCGCCGTCACCCACGTCGAAATGGGCAACGAGCACTTCTGGAAGGACCAGCGGAGCAACCGCCTCAAAGAACCGGCGGATTACCTGCGGGCCTGCCGGGAAATGTCCGCCGCGTTCAAGCGGAACAACTTCGGTACCAAACTATCGATTACCACCTCCTGGCGGCGGGGCGAAGGCACCGGGCGGACCGCAAACATCGACCACACCGAATACAACCGCATCATCAAGGGCGACGGCAGCCACTACGATGCCCTCACCATGCACCGCTACGTTAACGCCGGAAAAGGGGGTACGCCGACGCAGGATAATTACCGTACGCTACTCACCTCTCCGCTCATCCTTGAAGAAGATATGCGTTTCATGCGCAGTGGCGTGGCGGCCAACAAAGAAATCTGGCTCACCGAATGGGGCGTCAGCGGTGGTTACCGCGCGGCCAGCTACCTCGGCATGGCGGACGCTTACCTCTACCTGTTCGAGAATCAGAATATTTACAAATACGCCAACTGGTTTCAGATTCACGGAACGAATAACTTCTTCCGCCAGACGACCAGCGGAAACAGTTTGTCAACCGCAAAGACTGGCTTCGGATCCACTTACGAAGTCCTCCGGGGTGTATTTCAGGACGGTACTCTGCTGAAAACGGACGTAACGACCAAGACGCTCCGCGGTAACTCCAAGGCCGTCGTCGCCCGCGCGGTAACGCGCAACGGGGAAACACAAGTGCTGGCGGTCAACAAAACGAACCAGCGCGTGAAGCTGACGCTCAAGTTCAACGGGGCGCAGTACCGGGGTGCTTTCCGCCACGAAGCCTTCGCGTTCAATAACTTGTCGCAGGACATCGGTGACGTGCCTTTCGATCGCAACCCGCTTGCCCTGCTGGGCCAAGGGAACAGCTCCGGTGAGAACACGCTTTTCCTGCCGCCGTATTCCATTAGCGTAATTAAAAACATTACCATCCCCGCCCCCACCGGCGGGCAACTCATTGCCAACGGCAACTATTTTCTGCGCAATCCGAACGTCGGCGAAAACCTGACGGCTACCGGCGGGACCGTCGTCATGGGCGGCGTAAATAACCGGTGGGTACAACAGTGGACGTTCGACCACCTGGGAAATAATGTGTACACCATTCGCAACCGGGGTAACAACCGCTACCTGGAAGTCCCCAACGCCGGCTGTGGCAAAGGTGAAAGAGTCGCCACCTGGACGGGCGGCGGCTCGGCCCACCAGCGGTGGCAAGTCACCCTGAGCGGAGGAAAATACTTCCTGCGGCCAAGTCACTGCACCAGCCAGGCGGCGGACCGCAAACCGGGCCCGGATAAGATCGTACACACCTGGAATTTTAGTACCGGTAACGTAAACCAACAGTGGAACATCATCCGGGCGGGTGGTGCGAGTAGCCGCGCTAGCAATGCCTCCGGTAATGAATTAGACGCAATTAGTAATGGTGGAATTCGACTGAACGTTTTTCCTAACCCCGTCGGTACGGAGGACGTGACCGTTCGGGTCGTTGGCGCAGCGGAAGTCGGTGAAATTAACCTGACCGTCCACGACATTACCGGCCGGGAAATAACGCGGATGACTGGTGGGGACCGCGTGCTCATTCCCAGGGCCGTATTCAAAACGAAGGGCGTTTATACCGTACGGGTGGTCGTTGCCGGTAAGGAGTACCAAAGGCGGGTCGTTATGCAGTAAACCGCGTTCGAGCGCGAAGGCGCGCAGGCCGCTAGTTCCCGATCACGGAGCTAGCGGCTTTGCCGTGCCCGCCCCGCCGGCACTTATCCCATTTTGCTTGCACCCGCGACCGCGCAACCTACCCTTCACATTACCCACACACGGAGTGGGCACGAACATCATCAAATAAATAACTAAATTTGCCGGCGGTAATACTGGCCTACCGAAAGCGGCGTGTGCATTGAACGACACCGCCGCCTCAGCCGTTACCATTTATTTGCCCCACACAAATCAGCATTTTTTTAACCGGGGCTACTTTACGACTATGCCAAAATTGAATTTTACCCTGACGGGTACTGAGCCATTTTACGCCCGCTATACGAATTGGGTGGAAGAAAATTCCGGGACTGCTTTCACCACCACCGTCTACGACGAAGCCGCAGCGCTCTACCAAAAGAATAAAGTGGAGCTCACCGATACCCAGCCCGGCGTTGCGACCGCCGTGTTCAAAGCCCGTGGCCGCGCCCAGCAGCGCCTCGAGACCGACGGCCAGGAAGTGAGCGTCACCTGCACTTGCCGCTACACCAAGGGGCCCTGCAAGCACATTGCCGCCTTCCTCTGGGTCGTTGACGATTTGGGCGCGGACGGAGCAGCCGTGTTGGCCCAGACGGCGGAGGTAGTTGGGCAAGAACCCGAAGCTGAGCCCGAGACTGAGCCCACACCCACCCCGCCGCGGGCTGATAAGCAAGCCGGTAAAGCGGAAAAGAAGAGCAAAAAAGCACGCGCTTCGCGAAATAAGACCTCCCGCAAGGACACGCCGGAAGCGCCCGCGACGAACGCGGGAGAAGCCGCGCCACAGCCAGCAACCGAGGAAGCCGCACCCAGGAAACCCCAGCGCGGAAAAAGAACGGCCCGCAAACTAGACGCGGACCAACCGGAAAATAACACACCGGAAACGACCCCCGAGCCCGCCGCAACGAAAGGAACCGAACGGAAATCCAAACGCGGGAAAAGGGCGCCGCGCCAGGAGGAGCAGAAACAGGCGGAGGACCGCACGTCGACGCCGAATCAGGAAGCAGAGGCCGGAGCTAACGGGCGGACAAATTCGCGGCGGGGCAAGCGCGCACCGCGCAACGGCGAGACCAATAATATCGAGCGGACGCCGAACACCGGTCCGGCCACCGCCACGGACCCGAACGCAGACCTGATTAAGGAGCTCATTCAGCTCAATCGCCGGCAACTCGCTAACCTGCTAGTCGAGCACGTCCCGGTGGAACTGCGCGACCAGCTCGTGCCGGGTCATGTACCCAGCAAGGAGGTGGCAGCCAGAAAAACTACGTCGGCCCCGGTGGCCGCCCCCGAAGAAGTGACTGCGGATACCCCGGAAGACACGCCGCCGGTGTGGGAAGTCATTTCGCAACCGCGCCCGGAAATTGAAGTAACGCCCGTTTTCGACGACGATGACGACGATGAAAGCGACATCCCGCTCGGCACCATCACCCGGCTCGACGAGCGACTGGCCACGGCCTACAACTACGAGCTCGACGCCGACCGCTCGGAGATCTACCGCGTCCGCATTCAACTGGCCGCCGATTACGAAGGTGCCGAGTGCGAACTCAACTGGCTGGACGACTACCTCAAAGCCATCCCCACCGTCGAAACCCTACAGTACGTCATCGAACGGCGCCCGGAAGTGGAGCAAAAGGCCACGGCCACCCTCCGGAGCACGCACGCCGCGGCGTATTTGGACTACCTGGCGGCCGCGGGTGACCAGGATAAGCTAGCTAGCTTCCTCGCCGAAGACTACGAACGGCTCGACGCCGTCAGTACCCTCATTCCTTTCTTTCTGGAGCACCCCCGGGTGCAGCCCAAACTGGCCGAGAAAACCATTAAAGAATTACTCGACATTACCCTGCCGGAAAACGACCCGGAGCGGTACGAATTCATCAGCGACATGATGGGCTTGCTGAAAAAAGTGGCGACGGACCAGGTTTACGAGCGTACGGTGGATGATATTAAGGCGATGTACGGAGAGCAGAAGGAGATGTTGAAGGTTATATTTAATTGAATTTATCAGATATTTCGAGCGGTACTATTCAGGCGGTTTAATTAACCGCATTAACTAGAACCTAATTAGCAACGCCACTTTCTTCTCAGAAGGTGGCGTTGTTCATTAGGTGCGTAAAGATGAAGGCAGCTACGCGCTGCGGGTGGGGATTCTTGGCATTGAATGCCCCGCACGTCCGGGGGGAGGGGTGACAATTATGATTGCCTTTCCAGGGTTGACTACTCCTTCGGTGTTAGTGATGCTGTCTTGTTCTGGTGTGAACCAGCATGATGTTTTGTGATCGTATTCACGTAATAACATAATGATTCGTGAATTCAAGTATGTTTTTGTCCATTTTTGGCTCAAAAAATTGCTGTTAGTAACCCAACCCCTCAAACCAAATGCCACCCCCCATCCCCAACCTCCGCCTGCCCTAACGCCACCAGCGTGTCCAGTAACCCTTCCGCCTCGGCCAGTTTCGTCTTGGTCAGTTTCGGTTTAAAGGCCGTCGCCACGGCGGCCAGCGACAAATCCCGCTCACCGGCCACGGCCAGTAACTCGCGCAGCGCCGTGGCCCGCGCGGCCAGGGTAGCCGGCCACTTGCGGGCTTCCACGACGACGGGGGCGGGGGCGTCGTCGTCTAGCTCCAGGGCGGACTGGACGCCGCGGACCTCATCCGGGGCCTGGTACTCGGGGCGGAGCCAGCGGACGAGCCCCCGGGCTTCCTCGGCCGCCCGCACGGCGTTGAGGTCGACGAGGCGTTGTAAAATCTCCTGTTCCTCCAGATCGGCCGGCCAGCCGTAGGCCAGCGCGACGGCCGCATCCAGCTCGTCGTGCAGCTCGCGGAGGATGCCGACGAGGCCGTGGTCGTAGATATTCTTTTCCTTATCCGTCAGCGGTTCGCCGGCGCGGACTTGCTCCAGAACGTTGTACATCCCCGTCATGGTTAACTTTTCATGCTGGGTCTGCTGGCGCTTACGGTGGGCGTCGAGGCGCTCGGCTAGGTTGCGGATGTGGATTTTTTGGGGTTCGGTGGGGGTTGGGAAGGGGAAGGTTTCGAAGGTTCTAGAATGCATGTATCTAGAGTCATTGCCTATACCCATCCGGCCTCCAGCAAGATCAGCAAATAGAGTGTGAATTTTAGAAGATAAGACGCCAAGGAAGTAGTTGTCATCCAACGTAATGCAAATCACTTCACTTTCCGGAACAGTAGAACTATTTAACAAAGTAAAAAATCTGTGTTTAGCGGTTCTCGGTGTTACGATGATTTTTTCTAACCCAATTACGCGATCCCGGAGTGACGGATTTGGCTCTCCAAAGATCCACCAGTTATCGCGTCGAACTTTTCTATTGTTTTGATCTCTGATGGGTTTTACTTTATCGCGTAGCCATTGATACTCTCTTGGATATTCGCTGAGTAGTTGCTGAATTTCCAGGCCAAAAGCATCGATAACTCTTAAGTTTCTGTTGTTCTGTGTAATATCTCTTCCTCCAATAAATTCTTTAACAATTTCTGACTGTGGAAACGTTTCGTCTACGAAGAAGCCTTTGCCAATCAGGACTACGCCTATTGACGCCACGTTAATATTTGCAGCGAGAGTTATTGTGCCTGCTATATTTGCCCCGATGGTTAAATCAGAATAAATTTTACCAATCTGGGCAAATAGAATATTATCTGTTCCAATCTTGTTCAGGACTCCCTCTTCCTCACCTTTACTTACGACACTCATAGCGATTCGAACCGCCGCGCCGTCTTGAGAATCTACCCAAGGGTGATCGGGAATTGCAAATTTTAGTGATAAAGGTTTCTTATGATTTAGAAATTCCTCTATTACTCTGCGATTAAAAGTTTGCTTTATACTATTGGTAGTTATCAATCCAAATTGAACAGAATTACCACTATGTACTTCTAACCCGGATTTAAACCACCAATACATAACAAAATCAATACTGTTTGGCAGCTTTGAATATACTTTTCTAAGTGCTGTGACATACTCCTTTCCAAGGGTGTCATTCATCCGCTTATCCCCAATAAACGGAGGATTCCCAACAATAAAATCCGCCCGCGGCCAGGTCGTAGCTTTTGCACCCACTAACCGCTGCACCCGCGTCCGCGCCAAATCATCCGGCACTTGTTCGCCCGTGACCGGGTGGGTTTTGTACGTCACGCCGTCCCAGCGGGTGACCGGGTTGCCGTCGTCATCCAGTACGTCTTCGGCGTGGTCCCAGGCCAGGACGGCGTCGCGGTTTTCGATGTTGTGGTAGTCGCGCAGGACGGGGTCGCCGAGGTCGGCCAGGTCGCCGGTGCTACGCAAGTGCCACTGGAGGTAGCCGATCCAGAGGACGAGCTCGGCGATCTTGGCGGCGCGGGGGTTGAGCTCGATGCCGAGCATGTTTTCGGGCGTGATCGTGGCCCCGGTCAGGCCGATGCTGATCTGCCCCTGGCCCAGGCCGCGCAGGACGTTGCGGACCTCGCCCTCCAGCCGCTTGAGCAGTTCGAGCGTGACGTAGAGGAAGTTGGCGCTGCCGCACGCGGGGTCGAGCACGCGGAGGTCGGCCAGGCGCTGCAAAAAGCGTTCGATGGTGACCACGGCCGCGTCGTTCTTGCCCTCGTTGGTGAGTTTGAGGGCGGCGGCCTGCACGCCGTCCCACTCCCGCCGCAGCGGCTCCATGATGGTGGGTTGCACGAGGCGCTCCACGTAGGCGCGCGGCGTGTAGTGGGCGCCGAGTTTGTGGCGTTCGCGGGGGTCGAGGGCGCGTTCGAGCAGGGTGCCGAAGATGGCGGGCTCCACCTCCTTCCAGTCGGCGTTGGCGGCTTCGAGGAGGAGCTGGACCTGGTCTTCGTTGAGGGCTACGGCCGTGGTGTCGGCGAACAGGCCGCCGTTGAAGCGGCGGATCTGGGCGTCGAGGACGACCGAGTAACCGCCGGTATTCATTTTATTCCATAACTCGGTTATTTTCGGAACGAAACTAACGGGCTTGCGACGACAGTCCTCCAGTAATCTGGTGAAGGCGCGATCTTCCAGAAGACCGACGTCCTCGGCGAACATGGTAAAGAGACAACGCATGAGAAATTCTGCTCGTTGCTCGTTGCTCGTTGCTCGTTGCTCGTTGCTCGTTGCTCGTTGCTCGTTGCTCGTTGCTCGTTGCTAAGGTATTGACCTTCAAATTATTAGACAAGTTTTCGTCTAAAGATTTGGCTAATTTTGCCAAGCTATCAGCAATGTCTTTTGTCACGCGTGCGCTGCGGCGGGCGGGGTCGAGGCTGAGCGGGTCCGTCCAGATAAGGCGGAGGCGTTCCCGGATGTCTTCGCGGGCGAGGTCGGCCAGGGGGATGCGGTAGTTGTTGGGGTCGGGGAAGGGTTGGTAGTGGCCGCCGGCGCGCGACCAGTCGGCGTACACGGCGATGCTGTGGCCGACGTCGGCGACGAGGATGAAGGGCGGGCGGCCGCCGGCGATCTCGTCGCCGGCCAGCAGGCGGGCGTAGTTTTCGGCTTGTTTTCGGGCTTTTTCCATGGCCGTGTCCCAGGCCGCCGTGCCGCGTTTGCCGTGGCCGGTCTTGCGGGCGCGTTGCTCGGCTTGCTTCTTGGCGCTCAGCACGGCACCTGCGTCCGCGCCCGCCGCGCCCTGCTTGTTTTCCAGGATGAAGTGGCCGCGTTTGTAGCAGTCCACCTTTTTGACGCCGCGCGGGGAGGGGACGGACTTTTCGAAAACGTAGGTATTCTGGCTCTCGTCGGGCCGCGTCGGGTCGGGCTTCGCTACGCCGAGCAACACGCAGATGTCGTTGGTGAACGACTGGGCGTTGGAAGATTCGGCGGCACCGGAAACGGACCATTTTTGGAGGAGGGCGGTGGGCGTCATGCGGCGTGTTGGGGCGAACTGGGGTCGGGGAGCGGGCTAAGGTAAGCAAACGCGTAAAAGGGTGGGCGCGGTCGCGGGTGCCGGGTTTCTTTGGGAGAGGCGAAGCGATTTCTCCAAGCCCGGCATTAACTTTCCTAACCAAGCCTAAATTCCTTGCCGGCTACGCCCGAAACCCAACCTCCGTCCGCATTCCGTCAGCGTTGACATCTTTCAATTCCCCCTCCACCAACATCGCATCCCGTGGCCCCGCCTTCGTGGAATTTAGTTAGCACCGTTCCGGATTCCTGACGCGGAGCGGCCACGCAGCGCCTACCCCGGCTACTGCGCCAATTTGGACGAGGCCATAAAACGGAGGGTTCGCCGCTTGAAGCAACGAACCCTCCGTTAGCCGTAAATATTTACGGATGCCCGTAGTTGATTACGGAAATCAATCCCGCGACCTACTCAATCACCAGGCGCTTCGTCAGCCGGGCAACACCATCGTTGAGGGCGACAAAGTACATACCAGCGGGGAGCCCCCGCAGCGGCAGTCGATGCGTTTGCTCGCCGGCTAAAAGGTTGACGGACTGCTCGCGCAAAAAGCGGCCAGTTGCATCGAACAGTTCGATGCTGACGCTCCCACCGAGTGCGGAGCCGATGCTGAGTCGAACCTCTCCGGCAGCCGGATTAGGATAAAGTTCCAGGACGTAGCGCAGCGCGATTTCCCGCACCGCCGTAATGTTGTCGTCGCAGAGGTCACCGATGTAGTCGCCGTCCGTATCCTGGAAGTTGATGGGCGCACCCAGTGCAAAATTGGAGTTGGGGTCGGCTAAGGAAAAGCCACTGACCGTGCCGTCGTTGCCCGCAGGGGTATTATCCGTGATGGTGGCGACGCTGCTGTTGTCCATACCCGGTACGCCATCGTTGAAGGTGTAGTTGACCAGGAGGCCTTCCTGGGTTCCCGTTAATTCCTGGCGGTAGTTGTCTCGGATGTCTTTACCGGAGCGGAGGGTGCTCCACAGGCGGTAATCGTCGATCCGGCCACCGTAAGCGCGGCCAGCGTTGTTCCGGTCTCCGAAGCCGATCTCATTGCCCGGGACTACGAAGGGGTGCCAGGATTTCCAGCCCGAAGATACCCGCTGCCCGTCGACGTAGAGCACCGGCTGGCCATCGATGAGTTGCAGCGCGTAATGGTGCCAGCCGGACAGGTCGGCGTAGTACACCAGGTTAGGAGTGCTGTGGTCATTGGCCTGGGTTAGGACGATGACGCCGTTTGCACCGACCATCATCCCGACGCCCGCTGTTCCGTTGCCGTTGGCGTTTGGCCCCAGCCAACTTTCGTCCCAGTTGGGGTAGATGACGTAAGTCTGCTCGGTAGGGAAGACATAGAATTGTGGGTCCTGCGAGACTTCCTGGATATTCTCCCGCACGGTCGCCTCGGGGCGGGCCCAGAACTCGACGGTCCAGAACCGGTTGATAATGTCCAGCGCATCGCGGGGAACCATCACCTGGTCGTCCGTGCCGTCGAAGCGCAGTCCCCGGGATGCCAGTTGGGGGCAGTTGTCGCAGGCAATGCCATCGGAGTCGTCGTCCGGCCCGCCGAAGCCGGGCAGTTCGGGGCACTGGTCGCAGCCGTCGGCGGTATCGTCGCCGTCGAGGTCCTCCTGGCCGGGGTTGAATTCGTCGGCGCAGTTGTCGCAATTATCGCCGACGCCATCGATGTCTACGTCGGCCTGGTTGTTGTTCGCGACGATGGGGCAGTTGTCGCAGGCATCGCCGATGCCGTCACCGTCGGTGTCGGCCTGATTGTTGTTGGCTACCCCGGGGCAATTGTCGTTGGTGTCGGCTACGCCGTCGAGGTCGTCGTCGATGACGCAGGTATTGGTTACCCCGTCGCCGAAGGTGACGTTGAGGACAATGGACTGCGCCAGCCCGGGATCATCGGCCGGGTAGATCTCCAGAATGAGGTTGTCGTATTCGGTAAAGTCGGGCGCGTCGGGGTTCTGGCGAACGGATAACTGGGGTAGCTCGCCGTTTACGTTGACGCAGCTATTCGGTGGGATACCAGCGTAGAGCCTACCGTTGTCGTTAGAGCCCAGCTCCGTACCGCCAAGGCGCAAAACGGCTCCGTTTACGTTGGCCCCGACGAAACGGACCAGGTAGTCGCGGGCCTCGTCGCTGTCGTTACAGATGTTAAGCGGAAAGATCAGCGCCTCCCCCAGCGGAGCGTTAACGGCGTTGATGATCCGGGGGTCGGAAGCACAGCCATCCGTTCCGTTCTCTAGCCGGGGCTGATCGCGCTGGAAACCACCTTCGAAGGGCGCGCTGGTCCGGCTGCCGGACCGAAGTTTGAACAGCGGTGTGCCGTACACCGGGTCGTTGAAGACGTCCACCCGGAAAATATCGCCGGGGTCATTATCCGTAAAAGTGTAGCGCGTTTCCGAGCCACTACCGCTGGAACCGCCCTGGCTGCCGCTGGAAGTACGGGTGTTAGAATACCCTGCCCCGCCACTAATGCCGGTACCAGCGATCTCCGCCAGAAAATCAACCCGCACGCCTGCGGTGAAGGTGTTTTCGTAGGAAAGGGACTGCGTTAGGGTAATGTTCTGCGCCTTGCTGAAGGTCTGCGTGCCGGCCTGACCGTTAAAATCGAGGTTGTCGATCGGGTTGGTTGCGTTGGCCTTGACGGTTTCATTGTTGGTCAGCACCTGCTCCCAAACGGAAATCTGTTGCCGCGCGAGGTTGATCTCCGCCGGCTCGGTGGCGGTAGCCAGGATGGTGCGCTGGCGTTCGAGGTCTTCCTCGATGCCGGCCTGCGATAGGGCAAAGTTGCGAATCTCGTCGGGGTCGTCGGCCATCACGATCTGGTCGCCGAGTTTGATCTTGCAGTCTTCCATGTACCAGGCCCGGTATTTACCCAGTAGGACGCGGGTGCTGCGGCCGATGAAAACGTCGCCGCCGCCCTCAAAGGGGTTATTGTCTCCGGAAGTGGAGAAGTCCGTGGAGAAGGAATAACATATTTCCTGCGCCGTTTCGGAGGCGCGGGAATAATTTCCGGCAACGCTCCCGGTTACCTTTACGTAGGCTTCGTAGTCCACGTTGGCGATGAAACCGATGCTGCCTTTTACGCCGATTTTGAATCCCAGGTTGGCATCAAAACCATCGGATACCCCCTGGTTGTACGACTGACTGACGCAGTAGTTATTAGTCGTCACGATGCCAGAGGAGCTGCCGTCTCCCGGCGGGTCGTGCAGCACCAGATCGGGCATCATCGGGGTGATGGCCTCGGCCAGGATGGGTACCTGCTCGTTGGGGTTGACCGGGCCGATGAGGTAGTAGGGAATGTGCAAAAAAGTGCGCACTCCGTTCTTAATAAAAGTGATGCGAATGGCGTAGGTAAATGGGTTCGGCAAATCCCCGGCGTGGAAATCACCGAAGGGGTAAATGCGCTGACTGCCCACGACGGCTGCGCTGCCTGCTGGTCCGAAGGCATTACCTGCGACGAGCTGGGACCCCGCAATCGCGCCCTCCACTTGCCAGTCGAGGGGGGTGATTACGACTGCGGAAAACTGCTGGGCGTAGTCCAGCGTCACCCGGTAATTGTTGCGGCTGGCACTGACCGCCTGGGCAAACTGCTGGTTGTTCATCGGTTCCGGGGTGGCGGTAATGGCCCCCTCGGGCTGGCAGCCGTAGGTTTTGTAGCCCGCTACCTTAAAGAGGAATTCCTCGCCATTGAGGGCACCGGCATAGTAGATGGTGTCGTTGGCGGTATAGATGTCCGTTGTGGTCACCTGGGCGACCAGCCCGTCGGGCAGTATCAGGGACAACGCGGCGAGTAAAAAAGTGAATACAAAACGGGAGGATTTCATAGCGACGGGTTTGTTCCCCCCAAATATGGGGGCGTTCATCACCTAAAAACCACCGGGTTTTCCCAAAGGCGGGGTTTGGTTTTCCGGGGCGTGGGTTTCGTTTCCCGAAGCATCCACGCGTCCTACCCGGAAGCTTACCTCCGTGCGTAATCCACCGTCGTTTACTTCCCGTAACTCTCCCTCCAGTTGCTGCACGAGCATCCCCACCAGACGGGTACCGAAACCGGTTCCGCCAACGGTCTCGACCATTTTGCCGCTACCGTTGTCGCCGACCGCCAATAGCCATCGCTCCCCCACTCTGCTCATTTCAACGTCCACCGTACCTGCTCCGAGAGCTACCGGAACGCCCCCACCGTCTAAGGCAGCAGCGGAGCTAAATGCGTACTTGATGGAATTAGTGATCAGCTCGTTGGCGATCAGGCCGAGCGGCACGGCGGTGTCAATGTCCAGCCGCAGTTCTTCCGGCACGTCGATGCGAAAGGTGATCTGGCCGTTAACCCCGAAAGTATGTCCCAAATTTTTGGTCAGGTCCGTAAGGTATTCTCGCATCCCGACGGTGCCGAGGTTGTCTCCCTGGTAAAGCTTCTGGTGCAAGATGCCCATCGTAGATACCCGACTGCGCCCGGCCAGCATCGCGTTGCGGGCACCCTCGTCGGTTAGGCCGACGGACTGTAATTCGAGTAAGCTGGAAACAACCTCCAGGTTGTTCTTTACCCGGTGATGGATCTCTTTAAGCAGGAGTTCATTCTCCTGGTTTCGCTCCGCCAGCAGCGCATTTTTGCGATTATCCTCCCGCAAGCGATCAGCTTCTAATGCATCTTTTTCCCGCAACAGCACACTCTCGCGGAGGGCAAAGTCCGCCCGCTCTTTTGCCTGGATCTGCTTTTTCTGTTCGTAGGCCAGCCCCAGGGAAAAGATCAGTACTTCCGCAACCACCCCCAGCTTGAGGTAGAAGATGGAAAAGGGTGGGAAGGCGACCCTGCTCAGGGCCGAAATAAGGGCACCGATACTAATGACCGCAATACCGGCAATAACGAAATATCCTTTGCGGTCCTCCGTCCGGTACAGCGGGTACAGCAAAGCGATACAGGAGACGAAGGTCAGGATAATGTAGGGCGTCGATATCCGATCTTCCAGAACGAAGCTAAAATTGGAATTATAGCTAACCCATAAGTGGAAGATCAAAAGGGGCAAGCCCAGCCAGGTAAGCAACCGAAAATAGCGGCCCCACCCCGGTAGCAGTACGTTGATGTTGGTGAAACTGCGAATGAAAGCCAGGTAACTCATCAGGCCCACGAATATCGCCGACTTGAAATAGCCGTAGTTCTGAGGTGCGGCCGCGAAAAGGTAGCTACCGAATAAATCGGTGAGATCATCGTTAGACTGGATGGCGTAGATCACCATCATCAATAAATAGCCGGAATAGTAGACGTAGCTGCGGTTGCGCCCGAAGAAGTAAACGATCAGGTTGTACAGCAGCATCATGCCCAGGAAACCGATGAAGACGGCATTGGTAACCCGTGCATACCCCATCCGGCCGTAAAACCGATCGGTGGTCTGCAGGTAAATATGGCAGGAAGGCGGATTGGCTTTGCGCTCGCTTTTACCCCGAAAATAAACGGTAGTCATTTCCCCGGGGGGAAGGTTCAGCCGAATCAGGCTGCCCCAGGCGGTCGGGCTGAAGCGTTTTTGGTTTGACGGAAGGAATGCTCCGGCCCGTTCCGCACGCCAATTCCCCTTATGGTCGCGGGAAAATACTTCGAGGCTGGTCCAGTCCGTCGCAAAATAGAGCACCCATTCCAGGTGTTCGGCGGCCTGCGGCACCTGGTTCACCACCTGGATTTTCCCCCAGTACCAGAGGTGGGTAGCCAGTGGTTCCGTAAAATCCCGGTACGGCCGGAAGCCGGTTGGCAATGAAGGTTGGCCAACGTCCGCAAAAGTTAGCCGCCCCGCGGTATCCGGCAAAATTTCCACGTGGTTGACGAGCCGGTAATTCCAGCTAAAGTTTTCCAGTTCGCAGATGCCACCGCGAGCGTTCGCATCCTGCGGGTTTGGTCCGCTGGGGGTTTGGCAGCCGGCAACAAACAACAGCAGCAGCAAGAACGCGCGGTAGCGATGGTAGTTATCCGTGAAGTAGTTTGCGGTAGTCATACGATGGTGATAAAATGCTGCCTGCTACCGCACCATATTTACTCGCCGTAGCAATTCCGCCCGCTGGTCTCTGCCCACGATAATGGCGGTTTTACCGATCACGAGGTGATCGTCGGCCACCATGTCGACCTGGCGCAGGTTGACGACGTAGGAGCGGTGCACGCGCAGGAAATCGGAGGAAGGCAGTTGGTCGGCCAGTTTGCCCAGCGGCATGCTCAGCAGGTACTCCGCCTCCTCAGCGTGGATGTGGCAATAAGAGCGCTCGGCGGATATGTAGTGGATGTCCTTCAGGAAAACCTTTACCAGATGATTTTTGTGGCGCACGAAAATGCGGTCGCTCAGGAGTTGGGAGCCGTCGGGTGGCGGCGGTTGGGGCGGGCCGACTTTTTTGCTTTGCAGTACTTCGTGCTCGGGCGCTCCGCTAGCTACCGGACCAGGTGCGTGGTGACTTTGAAGGGCAAGGCTGATGGCGCGGTGGAGCTCCGTCTGATCGTAAGGTTTACCGAGGAAGGCGTGCGGTCGGGTGCCTTTGGCGCGCTCGAAGGTCGCCTGGTCCGTATTGGCCGTCAGGTAGATGGTGGGAATACGGATGCCTTCTTTTTCCAGGGTGCGGGCGGTCTCGATGCCGTTGAGGTCGCCCTTGAGGTTGATGTCGAGCAGCAGGATGTCAGGCGGTTCCTTGCGGCAGTGGCGCACGGCGGCTTCGCCCCGGGCCTGGATGCCGGCCACGACGTAGCCGAACTCCTCCAGGTGATGACCGATCTTGTTGGCGATGATGATTTCATCCTCGACGATGAGGACGGTGACGGGTTGGGACAAGCGTTAAGTTTGATGGTGTTGCCGGTTAAGGTAGCTATTTGATTGTGGAAACACGGATCGGGGCTTGATTAAGCGTTTTGATACGGGGGTAAACGGGCAGAAGTACCTGTTTTGGCGATTATACGGGGTCGAGGTTTCTCGGGTCCGTTACCCTTAGCTCCGCTGCTGCCTGCGGCGGTCACTGCACCAGCGACCGCGCCCCAAAAGCTACCCGAAAGAACCTTACCCCGCAACCTAATCCGTCTTCGGTCACCTGAAATCGACGGGGTAATGATGCCCTGGTAATTGTGTCGTGCGCGCCATGAGGAGACATAAATTCAATTATGGGTACAGCCCGTAAGTTCAACCCGGAATTGTTTGCCTTCAAACAAGCCAGTGAAGCGGCACTGGAGGTAGTCGGCTCCGGGAAGTGGGCGTTCGACATTAGAGACCGTATTGCAATCACCCCAGGAAGTGGATAGCCGGCTTATAATCAATGCCGAGCACCGACTCGCTCGCCCCGGCATCGTAAACGGTGCGTGGCCTGCCAACCGGAGCCTTTCCGTTCAGCATCAGGGAGAGATCGGAAACCGGATAAGACTCCGAAGACAGCAAAAAATGCCGGCCGTGCAGCCCGGGGGTGGTCGCGGCGGAGCAAATAGCGCTCGCCACGTCTTTCACGTCGACCACGGCGAAAGTGGCGTCCTGATCGTACAGCATTTGGAAAAATTCATCCGGGGCAATCTTGTTCCGTATCAGATGCTGCATTCCCATGGAGGTGGAATCTTCCCGCTTGGAAAGGGACTTGCCCATCACCCCCACCGGGCTCACGGAAACAACTGCGCAATCGCCTTTGTAGGTGTCGACGAATTTGCGTACCTCCTGGTCCGCCAAGAATTTGCCCTGGGCGTAGGGGTGATCCTGGTCGGAAAAATGGGGCGTATCCGTTTCAGAGACAACCTGGCCTTCCCGGCCCGGTATATCCAGCGGGAAATGGGTATTGTGTGCAGCGACCGAAGCCACTACTACCAGCTGCTTGACGGTCGGGTTTTGCGCTACCGCATCCAGTAAGTTTTTGGTGCCGGTGATGGTTGGGTCGAGCAATTCACCGACCGGGTCTTCAAAGGCGAGCTGAAAGGGAGTTCCCGCGTGAATGACCACTTCTTGTTCGTAGAGAAAGTCGGGGAGGTTATCAGCTTTGAGGAGGTCGAGTTGGACAAGCTCCAGACGGTCGGAGGCTCCGGGAAGCTGGTTCAGGTGGGCGTACCGTACGGTGTCTTCCGGCCGGGTGGCGGAAACGCGGACCCGATGTCCGGCTGCAAGAAAATTTTGCGTGACGTGGCTGCCGATAAAACCGGCGCCGCCGATGATGGCGATATTCATTGCAGTATTGTTTATTGGTGAAAGTGTGTGTCTTGGTATTGTATCCCGAAGCTCGGGGTATTCGATCGTTTTTTTGGGGGCCGTCTTCCGAAACGGGATTTTTGGTTTCCGGGAGGGGAGTACGGCTGTCCGGGCGCCCCGATAGCTAGCGGGGCGGGTGCGGGGTTTTGGTTGACGAGCAGTGCTCTGTCAATCAGTTTTCGGTCAGTCATCATTCGCCACAACCACTCCGGCGGGCCGTATTTGTAGCCGGTAAACCACCATTTGGCAAAATATATTTCTACAATAAAGAACAGTACCTCCGGCCCCAGTGCCGCCGTTCCCGATAATTTTAATAATAAGCCATAGCCATAGCCGTAAAATAGGAAAAGGCCGAAAGCAGACTGGAATACCTAGTAGCCCACTTTGCTCATAAACCCTATATTGGGCGCAGGTATTTTGTGCGCTGGTAAGGCAGCAACCACGAAGTCGCACCGAAGGTAAACCGGAACCGGCTAATTATTTAGGGCCCCATCCCCAAATACCGCAAAGCTAAGTGAGGCTTATGCTAACGCCGCCAGCGTACAAAAGACCAAGACGAACGCAGGGGAGATGAGCGAAGAGGGCCACTAGTGTTATGCATTCGTTTTTTAAAGCCCAATATCGCGATACATTTTCCGTTTTCCAGCTTCTAGTTTTCTTGCCACAAGGTATTCTCCGGTACTTTTAACAATATTATCTACATCTAAGATTTAAAATTACTTGTCTCAACCAAAAATTCACCGTGACTGGAAACCGCGCTGATTATAAATTTCATATTCGGTGTACCTTCTTTATTTTTGTATCGGATCCATTTCCCCCAAGCTGAAGCTAAATTGTCTTTTCCCTTAACGGACTCCCAAGTACCTTCTTATCCGTAGTGTTCCGCCATAGCTACTGAATCTGCTTTATTAAATCTTTCTGCAAATTGGTCATCTAGTTCTCGTAATTGTCCTTTGGCTTACACTAAATCTATTGCTGCTGATTCATATTTAATTACGGGTCTGGTTTCATTTTTACACGAATGGACCAGTACTATCAATAGGAGAAATATTATAGTTATTCTTGAGCTCGTATTTTTAGTTTAAATGGTTTTTAAAAAGCTGAAAAGCTACGCCGGGAAATCCTTAAAGAATATCCCGGCGCAGCAATAACCCCTACTTCACTTTAGCCTCCGGCCAGTAAGAAGCCGCCGCGCTCGTTCGCCCGTAGGTAACTTCCACTTCGGTCAGCAGGCTCGTCAATTCCTGCATCCAGCCGTCCAGGTCTTTGCCCATTTTTTTCATATCGGCGTCGATGGCGGCGTCGACGCTGGCCTTGTCCTTGCCGTAGTCCACCACGAAGACGCGGTTGTCCGGGCCGCCCATGTCGTAGCTCCACACTTGGTAAGGGGAGCCGCCGCCGGCCTCAGTGAGCATCGTCTTCGTTTTTTCGAGGAAGGCCATTACCTTTTTCCCGTCTTCCGGCTTGTAGTCGAAGGCCTGAATCTTGTACACCGGCGTAGCGGACGTAACGTCAATTTTGTCGCTCAGGAAAGCGTAATCCACGTGGTTGCGCATCACGCTGAGGTGGGAACTACTCTTCTGCCCATCAAACGAAGCCATTGTTTTTTTCATTTGCGCGGGTGTTAGCTGGTAGTTCCGCTTACGCATTTGTTCGTACACCCTATCAATGTCGCTCATTTGCTGGATAGGGATGAAGTGACGGGCCATCCCGTTATCCTGGATGGAAGTTGTCCAGTAGAGGTCGGCATTCCCCGCCCGGAGAAGCTGGTTGGCGGCCTCATTGGTGGCTTCGTAATTCGCTTCTTTGCCCGGCAGGAGTTGTTCGTTGGCAACCACGAACAACTGATTAGTGGGTGGCTTAGCCTCCCGGCCGAGAGTGGTTACTTTTGTGCCGAAGGTAGAACTGACTCGTTTGCTAATTTCCGTGGCCGTCTTCCCCCAGGCCTCCATTTCGGGGCCGGCCAGCAGTTTTTCGGCTTCCGCCAGGCGGCGGTCCAGGTCGGCGCGGTCGGTGCCCAGGTATTCCACCTCGAAGGTCTGTCCGTCACCGTAATCCATGGTTACGAAATTCATGTGGACTGGGCTGCCAGCCTTACGCATCATGTCCACGAGCTTTTTGCCGTGCTCGAAGATCTTGGGGGTGTTGGCGAAATCGTAGACGAAGCGGTCGAGCCGCAGGGCGTTCATTTTGCCTTCCATGCCTTCCTCCCCGGCGGGCGTGTAACTCATGTCGAGGTGCTTTTCGATTAGCATGCTCTCGGTGCCCGTCACGATCTGAGCGACCGACGCGGGGTCGTAAATGGCTTTAGCCTCCTCGTCGGTGATGCTGGCCCGGGCGAAGTCGAACTGGGCTTCCAGTCGGTCGAGCTCGGCGTAGTCCCGAATTGGTGTGATCACTTCGAGGGTATTGTCTTCGTACCGGTAGAAGTCCCAGCCCCGGTTGCTGGCGGCCGCGTACTTTCCGTCTACTTTCTCAAGGGCGTCGATGAGCGCCTGCTGCTGGCCGGGCTTCACGTGCCAGCGGGTGAGGTCGAACTTGGGGTTGTCCTGGGCCTGGCCGGTAGCCGTGAGGCTACAGAGTATCAGGAGTAAAAAGGTCTTAAATACGTACATGTGTTTGACAGTTGTTGTTAAAAAAATTTGTGGGCTCGGTTGCTGGAAGGTTTTCCCCGCTATCGGTTGCCCGGTACCGAAATTAAGCGCGTTACCCGCCGAAAACGGACGGTACTTTCCCAAACCCGGTTTTTACTTTCCGAACGGTCGGATTTCCCTCTGCCCCTTCCCGTGCCGTTCTTACTTCGGGTATTACTAACTGATGTTACGCAGATTATTTCGCCACATAGCACGAAGTACTGCGCAGCAAAACACAAAAGCACGAAAATCGGTGTACGGCTACGCCGAAGCACCGTTTTACTTGTTCTTATGTGTTTTTGTGTTTATGTGGCATAATCCGGTTGCGTAAGATCAATTACTAACTGACTTTACGCATAAGATGTAACCACGTAGTACACAGAGGTCACACAGAATAGTACTTCCGTGTTTTCTTCGTGCCTTTATGGTAAGAAAAAAGCTACTGCGTAAGGTTTAGAGCACGTTAGGACTTTAGCTTCCGGCCTGTTTTGGCCACTTTTGCGGTGGTCTTCGTTAGCAAAATCCTCATTTAGCTACGGCTAAGGAACACCGATTTAATAACTGTCCTGATTGAAGCGCCGCTAGCGTGGTGGTATTCGAGCGATTTGAAGATCAGCATCCCGTACTTAGTCGGGACGGTGGTTTTCAAATGGTGAAGAATACCGCCACGATAGCAAGCTGCAAATCGGACAGTTATTGAATTGGCGTTCCTAAACTCCGGTTTTGCTGCCTTAACCATCACAAAACTGTCTAAAAACCGGTCAGGAACCCAAAGTCCCAACATGCTCTTAATTACTAACAAACGGCTCGCCAGCGGCCGGCCACGTGATTGGCAGACTGTACATTAGTAAGATCATCAAGAATAAACCCGTCACCTACTTCCTGGCGAACCACAAGTACGAGATCCTCCTCGCCGCCCTCATCGCCCACCTCTACGTCGGTATTTTCCTGACCGACTTAACCTTCTACATTCGCTTCGTCTGGCCGGTGAACATGCCCTGCTCGGCCTGGCCAGCGCGGCGGTGTTCGTGAGGGCGGGCCGGGTGCGGAAGTTGGTTCAGCGGGTGCTGTGGATCGTGGCTTTTTTGTTGCCGGTCAGCCTGCCATTTTTTGGTGAGGAGGCCGCGTTCATGGCGGGCATTAGCGTGTTTTACTGCCTCTTTTTCGGCGTCATTTTCGTCGAGATCATTCGCTTCCTGATCAAACCCAGCTACATCAACGCCGACATTATCTCGGCCGCGGCCTGCGGCTACTTTCTGCTGATCGAGATCATCGTTTTCCTGCTGCAAAGTTTTTACTACCACGACCCCACCGTACTGTCGAACATGACCGGTACGCAGCCGGCCGAGGTGTACATGGATATGGTGTACTTCAGTTCCGTCACCATCACCTCCATCGGCTACGGTGACATTTCGCCGACGGCGCACTCCACCCGGCTCATCGTGTCGCTGTTCGGGGTGGTGAGCCAGTTTTACGCGGTCGTGTTGGTGGGCATCCTCATTAGTAAATTTACCGCCGCACAAGATTTAAAGTAATACCCGTGCACGTAGGAAGACACTACCGACTTTCCGAATTCTTAATGTGGACGCGGCGGACCATTTACGTCCTGATCGTCCTGGCCGTCGTCCCCACCGTCGGCTACGCGGTGTTCGGCCTCACGTGGTTGGCTATTCCCTGGATACCGGTGGCGCTGATCGGCACGGCGGCTTCCTTCATCGCGGGCTTTCGGAATACCCAGACCTACAACCGGGTGTGGGAGGCGCGCAAGATATGGGGCGCGGTGGTGAACGACAGCCGCACCTGGGGCGTCATGGCCCGTGATTTCGTGGGGCCCGCCCCCGGGGGAACGGCCACGGAAGTTGGTGCCGTTCACAAGCGGCTGATCTACCGCCACGTCGCCTGGCTGACGGCCCTGCGCTACCAACTCCGGCAGCCGGAGGCCTGGGAGAATATGGACAAGAATTACTCCCGGGAGTACCTCAATTACTACACGGTGCCCGAGTGGGAAACGGACTTCGAAGAAGCCATCGCGCCCTTCCTGTCCGCCACCGACCTGACCTACATCCTCCCGAAAAAGAACCGGGCGACGCACCTGCTTAGCCTCCAGTCCAAAGAACTGCGTACGCTGCGTGAGAACGAGCAAATTGACAAGTTCCCCTACGTAGAAATGGAAAAGGTGATCAAGGATTTTTACACCCACCAGGGCAAGGCGGAACGCATCAAAAAATTTCCCTACCCACGCCAATTTTCCAGCATCAACCTGTTCTTCATCTGGCTAATCGTCATCCTGCTGCCGTTCGGGATGCTCAGTTTGTTCGACACCATGGGCGAGCACCTGGTCTGGCTCACCGTGCCGTTCAGCGTCATCGTGGGCTGGGTGTTCACCTCGTTGGAACGCGTTGGTGAAAGCACCGAGAACCCGTTCGAGGGCGGTGCCAACGACATCCCGATGGCTTCCCTGAGCCGGACGATTGAGATCGACCTCCGGCAGATGCTGGAAGAAACGGACGTGCCGCCGCCGCTGGTGGCCGTTAATAACATCGTGATGTAGTTGGGCGCGGTCCCCCGATAGCTATCGGGGGGCCGGGTGAGTTCGCGGATGTTCGAATCACTGCACCTGCGACCGCGCCCCACTTCTTTGTCTAAGCTAAATTATTCAACAGCGGAACCACGCCCCCGGCACGATTCAAGCCAACGCGTCGAGCCCCACAAAAAAGGCGGCAAAGGACCGGCAGGCCGCCGCGCTCTGCACGCAACGGGGGTGCAGACTTTCGCTCCACGCCTCCGCCCCTTCGGCACAAACGCGGGCGCAGTGGTAGAGCCGTTCGAAGGCCAGGTCGTGCCCGCCACGGAGCATAATGATGGTCACTTCCAGCGACAGAATGACGTCGGGTAGTTTGGCGTGGCAGGCCTCGGCGGAAGTGGTGATCTCGTAGCAGTAGCGACACACGCCCAGGCAAGCGTAGGCGTGTTGTAGGTAGGTTTTGGGTAAGCGGGACATGGAGGAAGGGAGGGCTTGGGTGCGTTCGTTGAAAGATACCCGGGGCAAGCGGGTGGTTGGTAGCGTCCGGATTAAATTACGGGGGATTGGTGGGGCAAAGCAATTTTTTAACGTAAATAATTTTCGCGAAAATTATTCCCCCCGTCGTCCTCTCCACCACCCTGGTAGCTGCGTTGCTGGTTGCCCCGCACCTCCCGCAGATTGCCCCCAAATTTCGGGTAAACGATCCGCCACTCGCGCTGGAATTCACTCACCGTCGTCGCTCCGTGGTGTAGGCGAATATGCGTTGGTTAATGTGGTCCGCCTTCCCCTCCCGTGACCGCGCATCACGGAGGTCAATTTTCATACTACTGGACATTGTCCCCGGACGCTTGGAGGACCTCAACAATTTCGCCTTCGGCTTCACGGCAGAGGACGCTCCAAGGTCCTCAAGTAGAATTTTAGAACCTTGGAGCGTCTCGAAACTAAAGCGTAGCGAAGGGTTTCGAGTCCTCCAAGCGTCCAATTTGAAAATGTCCAGTAGTGTGGTCAATTTTACAATCTCGACGCCGCCACCGACCCGACTGGCTAGGACAAAAGCGTGATGAGCGTAAGTAGGAAACCAACACGGTTAGAAACATCGACCGTACGCGGTCTACTCTTTCACAAACACCATAAAATGCTGCCAGGGCAGATTACCCACGTTCTCCCGCAGCCGCAAGCCAACGGCTTTCATTTCCCGCACGGCCTGTGCTTCCGACATTTTATGGAGGCGTTTGATGGGCACCGTGGGATCTTCCGCGCGGTATTCCAGCAGCACGAAGCGCCCGCCCGGCCGTAGCGCACTGACGATATTTTGCATCGTTTCCCGGGGGTGAGATAGCTCGTGGTACACGTCGACCATCGTGACCAAATCGACGGAGTTGGCGGCCAGTTGCGGGCTGGTTTCGCTGCCCCGGACCAGTTCCACGTTCTCGATGCCCTCCCGTTCGATCCGTTGCTGCATGAGGTCCAACATTTCGGGTTGGATGTCCACGGCGAATACCTTCCCTTCGGACGCTTTCCGGGCCATTCTGAAGGTATAGTATCCGGAGCCGGCCCCGATGTCCGCAATCCGCTCGTCGGCTTGGATGCCCATGTTTTCGATGGCCTGGCTGACGTTTTCCTCCCGTTCGCGCTCCGGCCGCTCCAACCAGTCGGCGGCGAGGTGGCCCATCACGTAGCTGATTTCCCGGCCCAGGTAGTACTTGCCGGTGCCGTTCTGGGAGGCGGTTTTGAAGGTGTAGGGGGAGTTTTCTGCCGTCGGCGATTTGTCTTGTTGGGCGGTGCAGCTGGTTAGGGTGGCTAGGTAGAGTAGGAAGGGGAGTAGGCGTGGGAGCACGTTTGGATGGTTTTTAGGGAAAGCGAGATTTTTGGGAATGGTTCTTCGCCTCATACTTAAGTAGGCGCACAGAGCAGCTCGCAGGTGCGGACGAGGGCACGGATCCCAATAAAGCACGGGGCCAGCTGGGCGCGGTCGCGGGTGCGGAGTTACTTAGATGAGCGAAGCGATTGGGCAACTATCCATTATGACCCACCTTCCAATAAAGCCTCCACCACCCACATAAAACCTCAAACTTATCCTACCTTGCCGCTGACGGCCAGACGTGAGCGCGGGCGAATGTTCGTGCCCGTCCCCAGGATAAAGCCAACCCCACCATGAGCGCCGTAGAAATAGAAGAAGCGGTATCCAACTTAGCCACCCAACCCTTCGACCGGGAAAATTTCCCTTTCGACTTCCTGGAAGCCTACGGCAACAAGGCGACCACCATCAAGCGCCTGCGCAAGGGTAACTCCAACAAATCTAAAGTTGCCGGCGGTATCCTCCAGCGCAGCAATATCCACCTCGCGGTCTGCGACGAAGGCCAGGTAGCCGACACCCTGCAGCAACTCTCCGACGCGCCGGAAACCGCCAAGCAAAAGGCCAAATTCATCCTCGCCACCGACGGCCGGGAAATCCAGGCCGAAGACCTCACCAGCGGCGACACCCTCGCCTGCGCCTATGCAGACCTCGAAGAGCACTTCACCTTCTTCTTCGAGCTGGCCGGCATCAGTACCGTCAAGGAGATCCGCGAGAGTGCTTTCGACATTAAGGCCACCAGCCGCCTCAACAAACTCTACCTCGAACTGCTGCGCCACAACCCCGACTGGGCCACCGCCGAGCGCCGCACGGAGATGAACCACTTCATGGCCCGGCTCATCTTTTGCTTTTTCGCCGAGGACACGAGTATTTTTAACGGTGACAATCTTTTTACGGATACGGTACAGAAGATCAGCGACCCGGATGGCGGCAATGTTCACGAGATCATGGCTGAATGCTTCCGGTCGATGGATACGCATTTTACTAAAAAGAATACAGAAGACATTCGTGTCTGGGCCAGGTCGTTCCCCTACGTCAACGGCGAGTTGTTTTCCGGCTCGCGGGAATGCCCCCGCTTCACGAAGATCGCCCGCGCCTACCTCATGCACGTCGGTAAGCTGGACTGGCAACAGATCAACCCCGATATCTTCGGCTCCATGATCCAGGCCGTGGCCGACGAGGACGAGCGGAGCAGCCTAGGCATGCACTACACCTCGGTGCCCAATATCCTCAAGGTCCTTAACCCGCTCTTCCTCGACGAGCTGCGCGAACAACTGGCCGCGGCCGGCGACAACCGCCGTAAACTGGCCAACCTGCGCCGACGTATCGCCCACATCCGCGTTTTTGACCCCGCCTGTGGTAGCGGCAACTTCCTCGTCATTGCCTACAAACAGTTGCGGGAGATTGAGTTCGCCGTTAATCAGCAGCGGGGCGAGGCCGACCGGAAATCGGAGATTCCCCTGACGAACTTTCGGGGGATTGAGTTGAAAAGCTTCTCGGCCGAAGTTGCCCGTTTGGCGCTTATTATCGCCGAGTACCAGTGTGATGTGCTTTATCTCGGGCAAAAACTGGCGCTGGCGGAGTTTTTACCGTTGGATTCTCAGAACTGGATTACTTGTGGGAATGCTTTGCGCATTGACTGGCTGTCGGTTTGCCCACCGACGGGGGAAAACGTTGAGATGCGCGGGGATGACCTGTTTAGTAAGCCGACGGATCAGGCGGAGGTGGAGTTTGAGAATGCGGGTGGGGAGACTTTTATTTGTGGAAATCCGCCGTATTTGGGAGCTAGAGATCAGAATAATGAGCAGAAAAGTGATCTGAAAGAACTTTTTATCAACCACGTTAAAAATTGGAAATCGCTTGATTATGTATCAGGGTGGTTCATAAAAGCCGCTAATTATGGAATGTCGACACAGTCAGCAACCGCCTTCGTATCGACAAATTCAATCTGCCAAGGCATACAAGTCTCAATACTTTGGCCACTAATTTTTGGTACCGCACATCAAATTAATTTTGCCCATCAATCATTCAAATGGGCTAATTTAGCTAGCTATAATGCGGGAGTTACAGTGATAATCGCTGGAATCAGTAAGCGTTCCACGCCCTTAAAACGGCTATTCTCTATTGATGAAAATTTAGAAACCGTAGAGCGAAAGTGTACGGAAATAAATGCTTATTTGCTAGCAGCGCAAAATGTCATAGTAGAGAAAAGTAGTAGGCCGCTGAGTGGACAAAGTGTAATGACATTCGGAAATACCCCAATTGATGGAGGTAATCTGCTTCTTTCCAGGCATGATCGCAATGAACTTACCCTTAGTGCCGATGAACAATCGAAATTTATACGTCGCATTTATGGATCAGCGGAGTTTATAAGAGGACTCGTACGTTATTGCCTGTGGATTGAAGATCGACACCTTGAACAGGCAAAAGCTATACCTGCAATAAATAGACGTATTGAAGCCGTACGTACTGTCAGATTGAAAGGAGGGAGAACTGCAAGGGCTATTGCTGGCGAATCTCATAGATTCCAAAGAATGAATGCTGCTACTTCAAGCACAATTTTAGTTGCGGCGATATCTTCAGAAAATAGGTCTTATCTGCCATGTGGCATTGTTGATCAAAAATCTAATACGACAAACAAGAATTACGCCCTATATGATGCTCCCCTATGGAACCTAGCCCTAATCGCCTCCCGTCTCCACTGGGTATGGATAGGAACCGTTTGCGTCCGTATGCGTACCGACTTTTCCTACTCCAACACCCTAGGCTGGAACACCTTCCCCCTCCCCACCCTCACCGCCAAAAACAAAGCCGACCTAACCACCTGCGCCGAAGAAATCCTAATCGCCCGCGAGCGCCACTTCCCCGCCACCATCGCCGATCTCTACGCACCGGACAAAATGCCGGCGGACCTGCAACGCGCCCACGACCGCAACGACGAGGTACTGGAACGTATCTACATCGGCCGGCGGTTTAAGAACGATACGGAACGGCTGGAGACGTTGTTTGCGTTGTATACGGAGATGACGGCAAATTGATTGAAGGCTCGGAGGACCTTGGAGCGTCCGCTACGAACAGCGAGCGGTAGCGGGCTTTTCGTGGTGGTCCTCCAAGCGTCCGGCCTCAGTACTACTAACCGGACGCTTGGAGGACCCAGAAAAATTGCGCTACGCTTTATTTTCCAGGGACGCTCCAAGGTCCTATAACAATACGAAAGACTATGCCACGGAAAGCGAAAACGCTCATACTTCCCAATACGTATTACCACATCTACAATCGGGGGATTAACCGGCAAGCTATTTTCCGAAAGCCAGCGGATTACCAGCGCTTTTTGACGCTCATTGATCGCTACGTATTGCCGGTAGCGAAACTATTATCGTACGCGCTGATGGGAAATCATTTCCACCTGACCGTTTTAATGAAGCCAGAGGACGAACTACCGGCTAAAATACAGGGTAAGCCAATGTCACTGGGTAACACCTTCGGTCACCTGCAGAACGCTTACGCTAGATATTTTAATCTACAGGAAAACCGGGTAAGCGGCCTGTTTGAACAAAACTACAAACGCATACCCATCGATACATTGGCCTATTTTAAAGATCTCATAGTTTACCACCACCTGAACCCACAGATTCACGAAATGACGGACGACTTCAGCGAATACTGGTGGACATCCTATCAGGAGTACAGCAACCCTTTGGTAGAACGGCGGGTAGATATTGATCTTACCTTGGAAAAGTTTGGTGGTAAGGCAGCCTTTTTTGAGGCGCACCGACGGGACATCCCGTTTCCAATGCAAGACTATGAATTCGGTGTTTAACTAAGCCGGTTATCTAGAAAATTAAGGACCTTGGAGCGTCCCTAAAATTGGAAGCGTAGCGAACAATTTAAGGGTCCTCCAAGCGTCCGGCTCTCCTTCCCCCACTACCCCTGCACCCGCGCCCGCGCCCACATTTTAATACCTTACGCCCCATGTCCGAAAGCAACACAAAAACCCGCTCCTCCCTCGCCATCAACTACGGCTCCACGGGTGGCTCCGTCAAATCCAACGAACTCGGCATGCGCGACATGCAGGAGCGTGCCTACGCCATGCGGGGCGAACAGTACCTGCTCATCAAATCCCCGCCCGCCTCGGGCAAGAGCCGCGCCCTGATGTTCATCGCCCTCGATAAACTCAACAAGCAGGGCGTCAAGCAGGCCATCATTGCCGTACCGGAGAAGTCGATCGGCTCCAGCTTCGCCGACGAGCCGCTGACAAAATTCGGCTTTTTCTACGACTGGTCGGTGGAGCCCCGCTGGAACCTCTGCAATGCACCGGGGGAAGACGGCAGCAAGGTAAAATCGGTGGAATCCTTCCTGAAGAGTGATGACAAAACACTGGTCTGCACCCACGCCACGTTCCGCTTCGCCGTGGAGCGATTTGGCGTTGAGGCCTTTGACGACCGCCTGATCGCCATCGACGAGTTCCACCACGTCAGCGCCGACGGCAACAACGTACTCGGCAGCCAGCTCCGGGAACTCATCGCGCGGGACAAGACGCACGTCGTGGCCATGACCGGGTCTTACTTCCGTGGCGACGCCGTGCCGGTCCTAATGCCGGAAGACGAAGCCAGGTTCAAGACCGTTACCTACACCTACTACGAGCAACTCAACGGCTACGAGCACCTCAAGACGCTCGACCTGGGCTACTACTTTTACAGTGGCGCCTACGCCGACGATATTCTTAAGGTCCTCGACCCCAACGAAAAGACGATCATCCACATCCCCAACGTAAACTCCCGCGAGAGCATGGGCGATAAGACCAAGGAAACGGAGCACATTTACGGTTCGCTGGGTGAATGGCTGGGAACGGACCCGGTAACGGGTTTTCAGCTCGTAAAAACGCCCGGCGGCAAAACCCTCCGCATCGCCGATTTGGTGGATGATGACGGTAACAAGCGCAACCGGGTGGCCGCCGCGCTCAGGGCACCTGAAGTGAAGACCAACCGTGATTACGTCGACATCATCATTGCCCTCGGCATGGCCAAGGAGGGTTTCGACTGGGTCTGGTGCGAGCACGCCCTGACGATCGGCTACCGGAGCAGCCTCACCGAGATCGTCCAGATCATCGGCCGGGCCACCCGCGACGCGGAAGGGAAAACGCGTACTCGCTTTACCAACCTAATCGCCGAGCCGGATGCGTCCGAAGAAGCGGTCACCGACGCCGTCAACGACACGCTCAAGGCCATTTCCGCTTCCTTGCTGATGGAGCAGGTCTTGGCGCCCCGCTTCAACTTCACGCCCAAAAATGTCGATAGCAAAGCAAAGGACGGCTACGACTACGGCGAGGAGGGTTATCAGCAGGACAAAAATAATTTTGGCTACGACGAAAAAACCGGGCAGTTCGACATTGAGATCAAAGGTCTTTCCAAGCCACAGACGCCCCACGGTAAACGTATATGTCAGGAGGACCTCAACGAGGTGATTGCCGCCTTCGTCCAGGACAAGCAGGCGGCTGAGCGGGGTATTTTCGACACCGAGCTCGTTCCCCAGGAAATCACCCAGGTTCGGATGGGCAAGATCATCAAAGGCATATATCCTAAACTCCCGCCAGAGGATATCGAGGCCGTCCGCCAGCACGCCGTGGCCGCCCTCAACATTACGCAGCAAGCGAAGAAAGCTGTTCTGGAAGAAGATTTGGGCGCTGGCGCGGGTGCAAGCGTAGTGGGGGAGGGGCCCCACATAGCAAGTAAGAGCAGTGATGGGGAACCGAAAGCCAACACCGCCCTCCTCGACGGCATCCGCAAGCTGGCCATGGACGTCCGCGAACTGGACGTTGACTGGATTGACAGCATCAACCCCTTCGAGCAAGCCTACTCCATCATCAGTAAATCGATGGACCAGAAGAGCCTCAAGGCGATGGCGGAAGTGATCAGCTCCAAAAGAATCACCATTGACCCGGACGAAGCGCGCGAACTGGCGAAGCGGTCCTTACAATTCAAGCGGGAACACGGTCGGCTCCCCGACTTGAAATCTTCCGATGTTTGGGAACAGCGTATGGCGCAGGGGATCGCCGTAATAGTCCAACTAAAAGCAGCGCAGCAGGATAGCTAACCGGACGGGACAGCTAACCGGACGCTCGGAGGAGCCTTCGGCACGCTCCGAGGTCCTGAAATTATTCTTAAAATATAGGACCTTGGAGCGTCCGCAGGTCCTCCAAGCGTCCGGTTAAAGAACAAGGTGTAAAAATGGTCAACAAAAAGGAATTTACTCAAGAAGATGAAGATTTGCTCGCGGAATTAGGCGTAGAAGTCGAAGTCAAACAAGCAAAGAAGTACACCAACAAGGAACAGCGCATCATCGCCGGTTTCGAGGAGATTCAGCAGTTCGTGGAGGAGCACGGTCGCCTGCCCCGCCACGGTGAGGACCTCGACATCTTCGAGCGGCTCTACGCCGTACGGCTGGACCAGATCCGGAAGCAAGAAGTCTGCCGCACGCTACTGGCGGATCTCGACCCCCAGGGCCTGCTTGCCGCAACGAGCGATACAGATTTTACCGTAGCCGACGACCTCGACGATGACGAGTTGTTGGCCGAGTTGGGCGTTACGGACGAACCCGAATCTTCAATTAAGAACCTCCGCCACGTCCGTACCCAGGCCGAGAAAAAAGCCGCCGAGGAGATCGCTAACCGGACGGTTTGTGATGACTTTGATGACTTCCGCCCGCTCTTCGATGCCGTTCAGCGGGAACTGGCCGCCGGCCTCCGGGAAACGATTCGGTTTCACAAAGACGATGGCTATGTACAAACCGATATAGAGGAAGAGCAATTTTTAATTGTCGGCGGTCAAACTGCCTACGTCGCAGAAGTAGGTGAGGTATTAAAAATTACCGCGGGCCAGGAAGATGCGCGTCTGCGGGTGGTCTACTCCAACGGTACGGAAAGCAACATCCTGCGGCGGTCTCTCATCCGCGCTATGTATAAAGATGAGACGAGCCGCTTCATTACGGACGCTGACCGAGGGCCGCTTTTCTCCGGCGACCTGGCCGACGACGACCAGCAGAGTGGTACGGTGTACGTTTTGCGCAGTCAGTCGGACCACCCGACCATCGCGGCCAACCGTGAGGTGATTCACAAAATCGGTGTGACGGGTAATGACGTTAAGAAGCGTGTCGCCAACGCTAAAAATGACGCCACTTTTCTGCTGGCCGGGGTAGAGATCGTGGCAACTTACCAGTTGGCAAACATCAACCGGTTCAAGCTAGAGAAAGTCATCCATAACTTTCTGGAGGCGGCTAATTTGGAAATAGACATTAAAGATCGGTTCGGTAAACCCGTCACGGTTAGGGAGTGGTTTTTGGTGCCCGTCTTTATTGTAGATCAACTCATTGATAAAATAAAGGATGGAACCATCAAGGATTATTACTACAATCCTGAGTCGGCGAGTATTGAACGATAGAAATTGCACACTACTGGATATTTTCAAATCGGACGCTAAAACCCTCGCTACGCTTTAGTTTCGAGACGCCTGAAGGTGCTAACATCCTATTGGAGGACCTTGGAGCGTCCTCGGCCGTGAAGCCGAAGGCGAAATTGTCGAGGTCCTCCGAGCGTCCGGGGGGATTAACTAGTCCCGTACGTAATCGGGGCGACCGCGCAAAATCAGTACCCACCACCACAAGCACCACCGACTACTCCACCACCACCAAATTATCATCCGGCACCCGGTCGATCAGCTTACTGTACGGGTCCACCCCCGCCTTAACCGGCCGCTCGTCCACGGTCACCGTAACCGTCTGGCCCGCGCCGGGCGTAATCCACCGCTTTTCGACGAACAGGGGCTTTTTCTCGGTCATTCCGTCTTCGTTGGTGCCATCTTCGGCGAAAACACCGATCTCGATCAGGTTGCGCCGCGTCGGGCGTTCCAGCTCGGTGCCGTTGCCGTCGTAGCGCACCTTGTCGCTGTCGAAAGTGAGGGTAACGTCGAAGCGGCCGTCGGGGCGCTCGGTCACTACGGCCTTGCGGGCGCGGTTTTCGTAGAGCACGATGCCCTCGAAGCTGTCTTCGAGGAAGTAGCGCAGGGAGTCGGGCGTTGCTTCCTGGATGTAGCCGTACCAGTCCTCCGTGGTGGCGTAGGGTGGGGGCTGGAAGGCGAAGTCGTCCAGAAAGCGGGCGAAGGCGGCGTTGAGGGTATCCTCCCCGATGTAGTCCTGCAGAGCGAACAGAATGGAGCCGCCCTTGCGGTACCAGACGTACGACTGGGTGTCGTTATCGAGCAGCGTTTTCTCGAATTTACTTTCCCCGGCCCGGCCGCTCAGGTACCGGTCGACTTCGTACTTGAGGAACTTGGGCACCACGGCGTCGCCGTACGTTTCCCGCAGTACCATCAACGCGGCGTATTCCGCCATGCTTTCGCTGATCTGGTTGGCCCCGCGGGTGTTGCTCGGCGTGATCTGGTGGCCCCACCACTGGTGGGCGACCTCGTGGGCCGTGACGTTGAAGACATAGTCCGTGTCGTCGGGGTCGGAAAAGTCGGCGTTCCAGCCGAAGCCTTCACTGTAAGGGACCGTGTTAGGGAACGACTGCGCGAAATTGGCGTAACGCGGGAATTCCAGGATGCGCATCTGCCGGTCCTGGTAGGGGCTGAAGTGGCGCGAGTAGTAATCCATGCTCGCCCGCACGCCGTCGATGAAGCGGTCCAGATTGCGGTCGTGGGTGGGGTGGTGGTAAATTTCGATGGCCACCGTATCGCCGTTGTCCCCCCGCCAGGTGTCGCGGGCGACCGCGTAGCGGGCCGAGCTGAAGTTAAAAAAGGCGTCCATCTTTCCTTCCATCTTGTAGTGGTAGTACTTGCGGCCATCCTCCTCCCAGCTCCGTTGGAGGTAGCCGGGGGAAAGGGCGATCTGGTCGGGGGCGGTGCTCACGGTCGCTTCGTAGGTCACGTAGTCGGCGTCGCCGTTGAAGAGCATCGTGTGGCGCGCACGCAGGTCCGAGGTGGGTGGGGAGACGTAGTCTTTGGGCTCCAACCCGTACTTTTTGCGGTCGAGGTCGCTTTCGAGTTCTCCCCCGCCGCTGTAGGCGAAGCCGGAAAACACACTGCCGTTCAGAAACGTCCCGTTGGCCACGACGTCGGAGCCGAAGCCTTCGTTCGGGAAACCTTCGTACGCTACGTCGACGACCATGTCGAGCGTGGCCGTTTGACCGGAGTCGAGCGGTGCGGGCAGGGCGTAGATGCGGTAGCCGAACTTCTTGTCGTTGAGGCTGGGCTCCAGCGTTTTTCCGTTGTAGCGGAGGGCGGTGATGGTTCGTTCGTCGTTTACGCCCGGGCTCAGGTGGAGAGAGTCGATGGGTGCGCCCGTTCGGTTAACGAGCCGGACGTTGGCCTCCAGGTGCGCGCGCCGATCTTCGGGGAACAGGTCGGCGTGGACCACGATGTCCGTAATCTTGGGCTGGTCAATACCGAGATAGTGGCTGTATTTTTTTTCGTAGTCGGCCCGAAATTGCTCGCCTTCCTTAACGGTCGTGTAGGTGTTCTGCACGCTGACGTTGTGGTAAATAAAGGAGCCGGTGGTGATCCAGAGCACGGTCAGCAGCGCCAGCACGGCGAGGTTGGAGCGGGTTATCCGTTGGCGGGCTACGCGCAGGCGCGTCCGGAAGCTATCCTCCGTACCCCGCGCCCAGAAGTAATTGCCGATGAGTAGCAAAATGCTGCCCAGCAGTAGCCAGTACAGGTTAAAGGCGTTGTTACTCGCGTAGAAGTGGCCGAAGCCGTTCATGTCGGAGATCACGTACCCCGGGCGGTAGTTGTACAGCAACAGGTTGTAGTTGATGTCGGCAACGTCGTTGAGCCCGAACAGCAGGACCCAAACGCCGATGGAGATCACGTGGCCCATAAATTTCTTGTTCACCATAATGTGGACGAAGAACGCCAGCATCGCCAGTTGCAGGTAGCGCGGTAGCTCGAATAAGTACAGATCGGTGAGGTAAGTACCGAACTGGTAATCGAAGAAACCCTGGAAGGTCTGGCTCAGCACGCCGACGACCATGACCATGGTCGCCAGAAATACGCTGACCAGGCACATCGCCATAAACTTACCGGCGTAAGTCACCCAGTTTGGAACGGGCAGGGCGTCGGCGATCTGGTCGAAGCCGACGCTGCGGTCGCGGTGCACCACCTCGCCGGTGAAGAAGATGAGGATGATGAAAGCGAAGATGACGTAGGTGCCATTTTTTGCCTCCAGCAGACTGTAAGTCGTGGGTAGGGTGGGGGTGCCGTAGATGCGGTTGCCGAGGAAACCGTCCAGGAAGAGGAACAATATCCCCCCGACGATCATCGCCAGGAAGTAGGGGCTGCGCAGGATGCTCCGGAATTCGATCCAACCCTGCCGGAAGGCCTGGCGGAGGAAGAGGCCGCCACTGAATTGTAACTGAGGAATTGGGAGCCGCGCCTTTTCCACGACGGGCGTTGCCACCATCCCCGGCCCTTCCGGCTTCACCTTGCTCCTGCGTCCGCGCCCACTTAAAAAACGTTGGAAATCGAAGCGGAAAAGCGTGAACAACAACAGCACCGCCGCCAAACCGCCCCAGATCAGGCGGTTGATCAGTAAATTTTCCGAGAGCGGGGCCGTCAGCACGTTCTGCTCCACCGGCGTCCAGTACTTGGTGATGTTACCGAAGGTGCCCAGCGCGAAGGGGTCGAGGATGTCGGTCCAGAACTTGTTCTCGATGTCGGCGGAAAGCGTGAGCGAAACCAGGTAGCCGATGAAGAGCAGCACCCCGCCGACGTAGCTGATGATGACTTTGCGCGACAGGGCCACGAGGGCGAAAAAGAGCGTGCCGGCCAGGATGAGGTTGGGCCAGTAGAACAGCAGCGTGGGCTGGACGTAGTGCCACAGATTGAGCGGGCCGAAGCGCGCGGCCTCCTCGTAACCCAGCGCGGGGCCAAGCAGGTAACCGAGGATGAGCCCCACGTGCAGCCCCAAACTGATGAACAGTAGCCAGACGAGCGACCCCGCGTAGCGCCCCAGCAAGTAGCCGCGCTCGGTGATGGGGTAGGTGAAATAGTAGTGCTGCACCTTGTGCTCGACGTCGCGGTAGACGGGCACGCCCATGACCGCCGCGGCGATCATGATGCCGAAAATGCTGAAGGTGATCAGGGTGCCGGAGACCGAGGCGGCGGAATTAACGAAGGCTTTTTCCGACCCCCCGCCGCCACCGCCGCCCGCTACGGCCAGAAAGGCCCCGAAGATCAACAACAGCCCGAAGTAGGCCCAGGTAGCCGGGCGACGCAGCCGGTAGGAAAGCTCGAAGCGAAAGATTTCAAGAAACATGGCGGGTGGAGCTTAGGCGGTGATGAGTTGGCCTTCGTGGCGCTTGATGTGGTGGAAGTAGACGTCTTCGAGGTCGGCCGCGACGGGCGCGAAACTACCGTCGGGCGCGGCGTCGGCGTAGACGTGGATCTCGGTGCGGCCGGCCTTGAGGCGGGTGGAGATGACGTCCGTGTCCGCCTCGTAAACGGGTAGCTCCGCCTTATCGATCTGTTTGCTCCAGATGCGGCCGCTGACGCCCCGGACGAGCTCGCTCGGGTTGCCCCGCGCGATCACCTGGCCCTGGCTGATGATGGCCATGTTCTCGCAGAGGTTCGTCACGTCCTCGACGATGTGCGTGCTCAAAATGACGATGGTATTCTCGCCGATCTCGCTCAGCAGGTTGTGAAAGCGGTTGCGCTCCGTAGGGTCGAGGCCGGCGGTGGGCTCGTCGACGATGATCAGCCGGGGCTGGCCGAGCAGGGCCTGGGCGATGCCGAAGCGTTGTTTCATGCCGCCGGAGAAAGTACCGAGTTGCTTTTTGCGGTGGGTGGTGAGGTTGACCCGGTCCAGCAGCCCGTCGACGATGGCCCGCCGTTCGCTCCGCACGCCGATGCCCTTGAGGGAAGCGATGTGATCCAGCATGGTCTCGGCCGTGACTTTGGGGTAGACGCCGAACTCCTGCGGCAGGTAGCCCAGTAGCCGCCGGACGCGGTCCTTTTCGCGCAGCACGTCGACCTCGCCGAGCGTGATGCTACCGCTGTCGGCCTCCTGCAGGGTGGCGATGGTGCGCATGAGTGACGACTTGCCCGCGCCGTTCGGACCCAGCAGGCCGAACATCCCGGTGGGGATGGACAGGTTACAGTCGTTGATGGCGTGCACGCCGTTGGGGTAGACCTTGTTTAGGTTGGTGATTTCGAGTGTCATATAGGGGGTGTATGCGTGTGTAGTGGGCTTTAAGATAGAACGAACTGACCAAAAAATTGTGTGAGCGTACCGTAAAGTGAGCCATTACCTGTCGTCTCGGTTGACAAAATCGGGCTTGCGTCAACTACGAAAGGCAAGTCGCCATTCGGCATAGTTTGATGAAGGCTCGGGGGAGTAATGTTTCCGTGGTGTAACAAACAGCACAAAAGATTACTACATTAGCAAATGCCCGAAACAGTCCGAGTGCTCATCGTCGAAGACGAAATGATTATTGCCGCTAAGATCAGTATGCACCTGGAGCAGCTCGGTTACGAGGTAGTCGGCATCCTGCCGCGCGGGGAGGAAGCCGTAGTCCACTGCCGCGCCGCGCTACCGGACCTGCTGCTGCTGGACGTAAACCTGAAGGGCGTCATCGACGGCATCGAAACGGCCAGAATTTTGCAAAAAGAAGGCCTGGAAGTGCCCATCATCTACCTGACCGCCAACGCCGACCAGGGTACGTTCGACCGCGCCAAGTCGACCCGGCCCCGCGCCTTCCTCAACAAACCTTACCGGAAAACCGACCTGGCCCGCGCCATCGAACTGGCCGTGCTCGCCGCCCCCGCACCGTCGTCCCCCGCCGCAAAGTCGCCCACCGAAGAAGCGCACATTCTGACGGACCGCATCTTCGTCCGCCATAAAGAGCGGATGGTCAAGATATTCCTGAAGGACATCCTTTACATCGAAGCGGACCGCGCCTACTGCAAGATCATGACCGTTAATACCGAGTACATGCTGAGTATTGCCATGGGGAAACTAACGGACCAACTGCACAACAATGAATTCATGCGCGTCCACCGCTCCTACGTAATCAATTTAAAAGCGATCGACGAGATCGGGGATAATTACGTGGCCATTGCGGGTAAGGCCATTCCGATTGGAAAATCACACCGGGCGGCGTTTGGCGCGCGGGTTAATTTGATTCGGTGAAGTATTCGCAACCGATTAAATATAATTCATTACCCGGCCGCCGCCGCCGGAGATTGCCCCGCGCCGAGTTCAAGTGCGCACTTGCAACCTGTTTCTTACTGATCGTATGTTTTCTTACCCCGGTCGTGCTCCCGGCCCAAACGGAGGCACCCCGGGGCGTGACGTACGACTCCCTGCAGGGTGAAGCGACGCTGACAATTAAGTCCGGAGACCCCGCCCGGCGCGAACGCACGCATAAGCTACTGAGTGAATGGCACCAAACGAATACGGATAGTTTTCTGCATTACCAAGATTCCATCGTCCACCACGAAGAAGCGTACCTCCTCACCCTGGTCGGCCGCCGGGGCGCTAACGATCTCCTGTCCCGCGGTTGTGAAACGGCGGAAATCTACTGGAACATCGGCCGGGAAGCGGAAGCGGAAGAAATGTTACTGCGGGCCATCAGCCGGGGGGAAACCGACGGCGCGCTTGCGGGCGCGGCTTTTTGCCGGGGCTTGCTCCTCTATTTGTACGACGGTATTCAGGATTCCGTCCGCCACCGGGCGCTCGCCCTGCGCAACGCCGCCTACGTAAATACGACCGAGGACAGCATCCCCCCGGACCTGCTTTTTTCCAACGTCAACGAACTACTTTACGAAGGTTTGTACCAAGAGAGCGTCGACGCCGCGAATGCCGCTATCACGCGCTTTGCCACTTTCCCGCCGGCGGACCGTGATTTGTTGCGGTCTATTTACTCGCTCCGGGGCGACGCGCTGGTTAAACTGGGCCAGCACGACGCAGCCATCCGAAGTTACGAGCGGGCGCGCGAATTGATCCGCGCGATAAAGGGCCCTAAGGCTGGCCGCCAGTACGCCGGTGGTCTTGCGGACGCTCATTACCAGCAACGGGACTACCGGCTCGCGCTGCCACACTACGCCGATTACTTCGCCTACGCGAGGGAAGAATACCAAATCAGCTACGACCTGGACTATCTCTACGCGGGCTACGTAGCGTCCCTGCGCGGCCTGCGGCGCTACCGGGCCGCCGACAGTTTACAGGAGATCAGGTTGGCTAACCTCAAAAACTACCACGGCCAACAAGTCGAACTGCTCACCAAAGCAACCGCCGAGAAATTCGAGACGACGCGCCGGACGAACACCATCGCCACCCAAAGCATCCGTTTGGGGCAGCAGGAACAGACGCAAAAGCTTACTTACGGCATTCTGGTCCTGGCCGTGCTCGGTCTGTGTGGGCTGTATTTTGGCCGGCGTATCAACGTGCGCAAAAACGGTCTGCTCGCCGCCCAGAACGACCGGAATCAGCTGCTGCTCCAGGAGATCCACCACCGCGTTAAGAACAACCTCGAAACCGTGTCCAGCCTGCTCGAGCTCCAGTCCGCCAGCCTCACCGACGAGCACGCCGTGGCCGCCATGCGGGCCAGTCAGAGTCGTGTTTATAGCCTGGGCTTGCTCCACCAAAAGCTCTATCAGGGTAAAAACCTGGCGGCCATCGAAATGAAGGATTACTTCACCAACTTGGCCGAGAGCCTGCGGGAAAACTACGTACCGGATGAGGACATCTCGATTACCGTCGCCATGGAGCCGCTGGAATTAGACGTGGACACGGCCGTGCCGCTGGGCCTGATCGTGAACGAGTTGCTGACCAATGCTTTGAAGTATGCTTTCGTGGGCGCGGGCGCGGGTGCCGTGGAAGTGGGGTTGAGCAAAGTTGGTGACAAAGAATACCGCCTCACGGTGCGGGACGACGGCGTCGGTAAAGACTTCACCGCCGGACCGCAGGGGACGGGGTTCGGTAGCCGGCTGGTTGGTTTGTTGGCCCGCCAGCTGGATGGGGAGTTGCGTGAGGTGAATGATGGGGGGCTGCTTACGGAGTTGACGTTTGGGGAAAGGTGAGCCTTCGGAGGAAAACATATTTGGTCCACCGACGGTCCCTGGATTTAATTTTGCTTTTGCGTAACTGCGCTTCACGTTCCCATTCATCACTCCACCCCATCCTCGAAGATTTCGATCACCTCCAGAATTTTTCCCAATAACCGTTCCGCCACCCCGACTCGCCGCAAAATGCTCGGAGCCGTCTCTAACTCCCCGATCAGTTCTTCCTGCGACGGTTGCTGACCCGAGTAGAAGTACTCATCGATTAACTCCCGCAGCGCCGCGATCGGGATGCCCTCCGCCACGCTGATCCGGTGTAAGTGGGCTTGCTTCCGCTCATCCCAGAACTCTGCGAACGCGGCCTCCGTCTCCGATTCGTTACCCGACGGTGGTAGGTGGTTTTCGATGAATTCTTCGATCAACGCGCGTTTGCTGCGCAACTGAACTTCACCGGCCAGCAGGCTGGTGATCTGCCGCCGCCGCTGCTCCCGGTCGGCCCCGCGCGAACGACTCAGCTCGGCCAGTAATTTTAGGATGTAACGTACGTTGATCCGGTCGCGGCGAATCAACTCCACCTCAAAATCGACCTCGTCGAGAATCGAAACGACCTCGGATTGCTCGCCCTGTCGGACCACCTCATCTTTAAGGTCCAGGTATTTGCTGCGGTAATCGTAGTATTCTTGTTCGGTGATACCGAGGTCGAGCCAACTGAAATCCGCGAAGCTCTGGAGGACGTTGAGCAGCCGCACCAGTGCCCGGAATGCCATCACGAAGGCCAGGTCCGCCTCCTCGTCGACCAAGTCGTCGACGCTGGCCGGGGTGGGGGTGATCGCCCGCAAACGCTCCAGGGCCGTCCGGAAATCATCCGCATAATCCGCGTAGGGCGCCAGGAATACCTGCTCGTCGGCGTTGCGGTCGGAGAACAGCGCCAGCGCATCGTCCGTGGCCGGCTTCAGGTTGCGGAAGGAGACAATTTTCCCCTGGCTCTTATCCTCCGTAAAGATGCGGTTGGTACGGCTGAACGCCTGGATCAGGCCGTGGTGCTTCAAATTCTTATCCACGTAAAGCGTGTTGACCGCCTTAGCGTCAAAGCCCGTCAGGAACATATTGACCACCAACAAAATGTCAATCCGGTCGGCGTCTTTGGCATTTTTGTATTCGCGCCCCTTGATGCGTTTGGCAATATCCTTGCGGTAATTATCGAAGGCCTTGCCATCGGCGATCGACTGCTTCACGCCGAACTGCTCGTTGTAGTGCGTCAGAAAGGTTTCGAGCTTATCGCGGTGGTCGGGCGTAAGCGCGGTGGTCTGATCGTCCACGTCCGGCGCGAAACCGTAGCCGTCGGCGTCCGCACTCGTTGCGTTGGCCTGCCAGGTAAAAATCGTCGCTACCCGCAGATCGTGCTCGCCGGCCTCGTAGCGCCGCCGCAACTCCTCGTAGTATTTAATTAAAAGCGGCACGGAAGCCACCGCAAAAATGGAGGTGAATTTCCGGTGGCTGGTCTTAACGTTGTGGTAGGCCAGGAGGTAATCGAGGATCTTGCTTACCCGGTCGTCCGACTCCAGTAACTCGCGGCGGTTGATGCCCTGCACCTCAATGTCCACGTTATTTCGGCTACCGTTACGCTCGCGGTAGCGGCCAACGTATTCCACGCTGAACCGCAGCACGTTCGCATCCCGAATTGCGTCCGTAATCACGTAGGTATGCAGCCGGCGCTCGAAGAGGTCGAGCGTCGTCCGCTTCCCCAGCATTCCGGCTGGCGTTTTCCTTCAGGATCGGCGTCCCCGTAAAGCCGAATAATTGCGCCTGCGTAAAGTGGTCGCTGATGCGTTTGTGCGTCACGCCGAACTGGGTTCGGTGGCACTCGTCGAAAATGAAAACGACCTTACTTTCCCGTAAATGCTCGATGCGGCTGAGGTAGCGAGGCCGCAGCACGGCGTGGTTCAGTTTTTGGATGGTCGTGACGAGGAAGTCCCGGTTCGGATCGTTCAGCTGGGCGACGAGTTGCTGCGTGTCGCCCGTCCCGTCAACGCTGTCCTTCTGGAAATGATTGAACTCCTTCGTCGTTTGGTAGTCCAGGTTGTTGCGGTCGACCACGAAGACGACCTTGTCCACCTCGTCCAAATCCAACAGCAACTGTGCGGCCTTGAAGCTGGTCAAAGTCTTACCGCTGCCCGTAGTGTGCCACACGTAGCCGTTCCCGTCCGATTCCCGTGCCCGCCGCTGAATTGCTTCGGCGGCGTAGTATTGATAAGGACGCAGTACCATCAGGATCTTCTCCGTCTGGTGGATTACCGTCTACTTGGCGATCATTTTCGAGACGTGGTATTTCTTCAGAAACGCGTCCGCGAACGGCATCAGGTCGCTGATTTTTACGTTGTCCGTCGTGGCCCAGGTAAAGGTTTGGTCGAAGGTCTGCGTCCGGTTATTCGCGTAATATTTAGTATTAACGCCGTTCGAAATCACGAAAATTTACACGAACTGAAAAAGGCCCTCCGCCGCCCGCGGAAAGGTATCCTTGTGGTAGCGATTGATTTATTTGAAGGCCTGTTTTAATTTGATTCCCCGCTTCTTTAATTCTATATGTACGAGCGGTAAGCCGTTGATCAGTAGCGTGACGTCGTAGCGGTTCGTCCGTTTTGATTTAAGCGATACTTGGTGCGTAACCTGGTACTCGTTCTGGCACCACCGGCTGCGGTTAAATAGTTGCAAATAGGCGATCTCGCCGGCGTCGTCGCGGTATTTTACTTTATCCCGCAGCAAGGTGGCGCGGTCGAACACGTTGCCGACTTTGAGGGCGGTGCGGACGCGGCTGAATTCGGCGTCGCTCAGGCGGCGGCCGTTGTGTTTTTCGAGTTGGGTTTTCAGGTTAGCGAACAGGACTCGCTCGTCGGGGATGGTGGCGCGCTCGTAGCCCAGGCCGGTTAGCTGGGTGATTAGCTTGTTTTCTAGTTGTTGTTCGGACTGGGGCATTTGGGGCACGAATCGGCGAAAGCCATATGTTTGAGGAATCCGAAAGGTAGTTGTTTTGGGTGGGCGCTGGCGCGGGTGCGAAGATTTTAGGGGAGGAGCGGAATAAGAAAGTTCCTACGAATTGCAAGGTATAACTACGCCGGCACCTCGGGTTTTGTCTCTTCCATCTCACTCACCATCTGTATTACGTTCACTGGTGGTAAAAAAGCCGAAACAACACTCTGCTGCTGCCGCGCAAACAGATATCCCCTAAGTGTACCAAAAGTAAACGCTCCAAAGTGGACGTGAAGGTCCTGTTCAATATCTATGTAACTACCATCGGGGCTCTCGCGATCTTTCCACGAGTCTTCACCAATTTCAAAACGGCAGGTAAGTGCACATCGAAGAAAGAGGTTGTCATTGTTAAAAAAGTCGGCCGTTACTTTTGTGAAAACTATTCGCTTAGATAAATCGTAACCAAAGGCCAGCCGAAGTGACACACGGCCGGCTTCTCCAGCCCGATAGTGCTCTGGAAAAACGGCGAACTCTTCTTGCCCCGCCCCTATCCATTTGAATGATGCTGGTGATAATTTCATGCTGCCATTGCGTAAGAGGGTGATCCCGCTTCGATAACCGGTTCTTCCTCGACGTCAACGGCTATTGTTGAACCGTAAGAATAGTATTTGGGTGAGAATGCTTGGTTGTCAATTGCCGCTACCTCCTGTATAGCATGAGCTTGTTGGCTGGCATACTGGGCTGGCGTGGCTATAAGGGTAACTTCCAGAGCCGCGGATAATTTTGCGAGTGTCTTCAAAGTAAAGTTATGTCCAGGATTCAACCAACGACTAACCTCAGAAGGCAATTTTCCAAGGGCTTGGGCTAAGTCGTTTTGATTCCAACCTTTTCGTATTAGTTCTTGGTGAATTATCTCAACAATGTCAAAGCCAAGGTCCGTTTTTATCGCTGCCCATTGAGGAATATCAGCAACGATATTTTCCCAAAGCGGGGTAGTAACCAGTGTACGTTTCATAAATAAAAGGTTTCATTCTCAATAATTTCTTCAATGACGGTAAACGTTAGAGGTTTTTGTTCTCCGGCGAGTTGCTCATTCAGAAGAGCCAGTATCTGATTGGCTTCCCTGAAATATTGGGATACATTGGGGCAATGAATGACATCGTTAGTTGTCTTGAGGCCACCATTGCAAAGAATAATTACATCGTCCGGAAGTAGCAGACAGTATAAGCGTAAGCCTAATCCCTTTGCACAATCAACGCTAACCATCAAAGGTCGATGTTTGGCGGGCAAAGCAAATGCCCCATTCTCTGGACGTAGTCGATAAGAGCGTGTGCCACGTTTAGCAAGCTTAGCGATCTGGGCCTCAATCTCCGCAAACCGATCAGCCTGGTCAGGCAGCAATTTTGCTTTGTCGCGAAACTTTTTGTATTCCGGGTCCCCATTCGTACCGGTCTCGTCACCGTACCTAGGCGTGTAGAGCGAAGCATTCTCCGTCCTTAACACCAATTCAAAAGTGACAAATGGATTCACTTATAAGTAAAATTGCAAACGGATGAGGACTGATTAAAGTTCGGCAACTGCTTCGGTTAGGATTTTGACCAAAAATAGGCAAAAAAGATTTACGAGACACAAAAAGTTTGTTCATCAAATTGAGCTTCTACTTCCCCAGCCCCATCCACCGGTACCAAAAGTTGAACAGCACCGTCGCCCCCACAAACAACAAAAAATTGGTTCGTAGCCGCTTGGCCCCCGACACCTGCCTACGGAAGGCAGCGGGGCAATCCGCCGCCTCGCCGTGCCGGCGCAGCGTCGAGACCTCCCCCGGAATAAAGCAAACCGGCAGTGCGTAGTCGTATTGCTCCAATACCGCACGGTGCGTGTTCTTATCACCAAACAGGGCATTCGACGTGGAGCCAAGCCCCACGAAATACTTAAAGCCGGGGTAATCCAGTATCTCCCCACTCGCCGTCACTATTTCTGTACCCGTATCACTATCCGGCGAGCCGTAGATAACGTCCAGAACCCGGAGCGTCCCCGTGCGTGCCTCCTCCGCCGCCACCGCTTCCAGGGGTGGGAGGACGGCAAAGGTGATGATCCCCACCATGGCTACGCTGAAGATGCTGGCCAGCCAGCACGTCACCAGGGTCATCAAGATCACAATATGTAGTTTAAGAAATGTGGATCGGGTAAACATGCAGTGGGTGTTTGAATCAATTTTTATCTATCCCTGATTAAGTTTTCGACGGATCAAGCTTTATTCATAGAATAAAGATAGTTATTGGAAAAACCACCGACGGAAATTGTTACTGCCCCACTACAATATCGTGGATCGCACGGAGTAAGCGCAAGTAAATTTTACTACTGACTGGTAGGGTTTTGCTCGTTGGAAAGTTTTCATACCAGCATTTTCTGCAGCAACCCCTTTTTCCAGCTTTCCAGCGCGATTACCTGGTGGTTGGCGGCGGTGATGCGGTGATCATAAGCTTCCAATAAGTCTGCGATGCTTCGCTACGTAGATTCGTTGGGAACCCTAATCATTAATTCCTCCAGCTGCTTACCGTAAATATGCATTACGGATACGCTCTGGGCCAGTTTAGCTAATTCTAGTTTCAACGGCCCGGATAATTGATACGCTAAAAATCGTCCATCAATTTCAGTCTTAATAATATTCATGTCGCTGCCCAAAGCAATCCCTTTTCTGATTACGCATGCTGCGGTAGCTATGTCGATGGCAGTTTCGCCGGAAGCCGGAATCAATACTTCATTTCCTTCCGATAAGATCAGCTGACTCCCTGGAATATTCGTTGAAGAAAACACTTCATCAATTACTTCACCATAGGTAGTGTACAATTCGCCGTATCGTATACACGGTAGTGAACCATTATTAACAATATCTGATTTACTTATCCCTTTTCCTTTTCTAATTAACGATATATCGCTCAACTTGATATTTGACCAGGTAGCTGAAGGTTCAAATACTTCTCTGATCAGAATGTTCTTTCTTATCTCCAACAACGCCCCCCGCCGCCGCGCCACCGCCAACCGACGATCCACCAAACCCAAAAAAGTGGCTATCTTTTGCTGCTCGGGGAGGGTGGGTAAATTGTAGAAGTATCTTTTCAATTTACCAACTGATAGGCTGGGTTGGGCAGAAGACTCACTTAATCTATTAAGGAACGCCAATTCAATAACTGTCCGATTTGCAGCTTGCTATCGTGGCGGTATTCTTCACCATTTGAAAACCACCGTCCCGACTAAGTACGGGATGCTGGTCTTCAAATCGCTCGAATACCACCACGCTAGCGGCGCTTCAATCAGGACAGTTATTAAATCGGTGTTCCTAAGCTTCTGTTGATACAAGTACTGAGCCAAGAACTCTGTATCGTTTGTTGAATTGCCTTGAACTGCAATTGCGTGTTCGCTTATATATGTCTTTCCTTTTGCTCTATTAATATTCCCGCAAAGGGCTCCTTGCCGACCAATCAAAAGATAAAAGCCTTTATGGGTATGGTCGTCAGTAAACTCTCGAAGCCCGTTACCTCCATCTACTTCATAATCGCCATATTCAGATATATCGCGAGAAACTATATTATGACCACTCTGGAAGTGACTACAAACTGCTCCCAATCGTTTCTTCTCCCACTCCCCCCAAACCCACCAAACCGAATCTCCGGCACCAAACGATCTTCCATAAACCTTTGCTTTTAACAATAAAAACCCCGCACCCCCGATAGCTATCGGGGGACCGCGACGCATAAGCTAGTCCCGTACTTAGTCGGGGCGCCCAACCGAATAGTAGCCAAATTCCTCGGAAACTAAAAGTAGGCATTCGGAAAGAAAGGCTTGACCGCGCATCCCGCTACCCCCAACATGCGCTGGAATACTTATCCAGACTAACGGCCACCAGACTTTACCCGAATATGAAATATATTACCTTATTCTTAGTAATTATCTATTCAACAACCGGGCTCACCGCGCAGTCGCTGGAGAAAATCGACTCCCTGCGCCAATTACCGCTGAACGCCGAAAAAGTCGACGCTTTTTTTTCCGCAACGATCGACTTCCTGATCGCCGGCCGCCCCGAAGCCGACGCCCTGGTGCTGGAGGGGCTGGAAATGGCCCGCGAGCTGGACGACCCGGTTTACTTGGGCCAGTACCACGTTATCCTCTCGATCGCGGCCTTTAACGAGGGGCGGTTTCGGGATTCCGATAGTTTGCTCGGCGTCGCGGGCGCGCAGAGCCTGCTGGCGGGCGATTCCGTCAACTATAATTACGTTCAGGTACAGCGAATCAGTAGCCTGATCTACGCCGGCCTCTACGGCACGGCCATGCAACGGGGTATCAATTTAATCCCCGAGCTCGAAAGCCAGCGCGATACGGGGAGCCTGATGGAATTACGGATGCGCCTGACCGAAGGCGCTATTTTGTCCAATGATTTCGAACGGGCGCTGACGTACGTCGAAAGCGCTTTTGCGCACGTCGCAACGTATCCACATTACGGTCCGTACTACCTGAATAATTTACGGATGCTGCGGGGGGTAATTATGGCCCGTACCGGGCGGGAGGCGGCGGCCCTGGACCTGTACGCCGCCGCTTTGGTGCACAAAGACGGTGCCAGTGACGTGCAGAATGATTACACCACCTACCTACGCCGGGCGGAGCTCTACCTGGAGCGCGACGACCTGGGCGCCGTTCGTCGGGACCTGGACTCCGCACGGGTACTGGGGGACCTTACCCACGACTATTGGCTCATCGACGCGGCCTGGTTGCAGAAAAACGGGCGGTTCGGTGAGGCGCGCGGGGTCCTGCACCGGGCGCTGGCGATGCTCCGGGACGAAGGCGTCAACAACGGCGACGCCGAGTCGAGTATCTACCGATTGTTGCAGTACGACGACCTGTCCGGACCACAGTACGACACGGCCGCCCACTACGGGAAGCTGATGGTGGCCGCCCTGGACAGCACCATCCGCCAAACCAACGCCGCCACGGTGCTCGACCTGGAAACGCAGTACGAAACGAGGGAAAAAGACCGGCGGATCGCCACCCAGGATACCGCCCTGACCGCACAGCGCCGCACCCAAAACCTAACGTACGGCATCCTGGGGCTTGCGGCCTTGGCCCTGGTCGGTCTCTTCTTCGGTTTGCGGAAAAACCGGCGCAAGAACGCGCTGCTCGCCGTCCAGAACGACCGGAACGAACTCCTCCTTAAAGAGATTCACCACCGCGTCAAGAACAACCTCGAAACCGTCTCTAGCCTGCTCGAACTCCAGTCCGCCAGCCTGACCGACGAGCACGCCGTGTCGGCCATGCGGGCCGGGCAGAGCCGGGTGCGTAGCATGGGCCTGCTGCACCAGAAACTCTACCAGGGCGAAAACCTGGCGGCCATCGAAATGAAGGATTATTTTACCAACCTCGCCGAAAGCCTGGAGGAAACCTACGAGCCGGATGACGATATCCTGATCACCGTGGCGATGGAGCCGCTGGAGATGGACGTGGACACGGCCGTGCCCCTCGGGCTGATCGTGAACGAGCTGCTGACCAACGCGCTGAAGTACGCTTTCGTGGGCGCGGGCGCGGGTGCCGTGACGGTGGGATTGAGCAGGGTGAATACTAACGAATACCGCCTCACGGTCCGGGACGACGGCGTCGGCAAAGACTTTGCCGCCGGCCCCCAGGGCACTGGCTTCGGTAGCCGGCTGGTGGAACTGCTGACTCGCCAGATCGGCGGCGCCCTGACGGAGGTAAACGACGGCGGCCTGCGGACGGAATTACGCTTTGCGGCGTAAACCGTCCGTCGCCGCCGGGCTTTACCACGTTAGCGCGGGGTACGGGCCTCCTCCATGAACCGGTAAGCCGATTCGTTGAGCCAGGCCATCGTCCCCATGCCCGCCTGGCGAACGTTTTCCAGGGGGTTGGTTTCAGACCTGCTCTTAACCGGTGAGTAAGTCTGGTTTGCGTGGCCGAGCTCCAGGAGGGCGTGGTCGATTCGTTCCAGTACCGCCTGATCGGCGCTGGCCGTCGTTGAAGTTTTGCAGGAAGCGAAGAAACCAAGAAAGCAGAAAAAGATTAAGTAACGCATGTTGACAGTGTGTTGTGTGCCGCGTGCCGGGCACCAGTGATGTCTTGAAAGTAGGTGGCTGGGCGGGTGGTGGCGGGCGGTTCTTTCCTAATCCACGGATCTGCTTTCCGAAGGGTGGGAAATATTGGTAGAATACGAATTTAGTAGTCGCGGTAGTGATCGCGTAGAGCTTATATTGGGGTCAGCTTTCTAGCCCGTCGCATCCGATGAGTGCCTACCGCCAATAACCAAGCCCCCATGCTCCACCACCGCGTCTGTAACCTCTGCGAAGCCATGTGCGGCCTCGAAATCGAGCACGACGGCACGCGCGTGCTCAAGGTCAGCGGGGATAAGCAAGACCCCTTCAGCAAAGGTTTCATCTGCCCCAAAGGCGCGCGCATCGCCGAACTCCACGAAGACCCGAGCCGACTGAAGAAGCCGCTCCGCAAACTGCCGGACGGGACTTGGGAAGAGATCGGTTGGTCGGAGGCGCTGGCCTACGCCGGGGAAAAACTGAATGCCGTCCGTAAAACCCACGGGCTCGATGCGGTGGGGCTGTACCTGGGTAACCCCACCGTGCACAACTACGGCATCATGGCCTACACGTCGGATTTGCGCCGCGCGTTGAAATCCAAGAATAACTTTTCGGCCACGAGCGTGGACCAGCTGCCGCACCATTTTATCGCTCACCAATTTTTCGGGCATTCGCTGCGGCTGCCCATTCCCGACATCGACCGGACGGACTATATGGTCATTATGGGCGCCAATCCCAGCGCGTCCAATGGGAGTTTGATGAGCACGGGCGGCGTCACCCCCAAGCTCGACGCCATTCGCAAGCGCGGCGGCAAGGTCGTCGTCATCGACCCCCGCCGCACCGAGACGGCCCGGCGCGCGGACGAACACCTGTTCATCCGCCCGGCCACCGACGTTTATTTCCTGCTGGCCCTGCTGCACGAGATCGACCGCAACGGCTGGGTAAATACGGCGCACCTGACTGATCACGTGACCGGCCTGGAGGAACTCAGGAAGCTATCCCGGGACTTTTCCCCGGACCGCGTTGCCACCCACTGCGGCGTCGCCGCCGCCGACATCCGCCGCATCGCTCGGGAATACGCGACCACCGAACGCGCCGTGCTCTACGGCCGGATGGGGCTTTCCACCCAGGCGCACGGTACGCTCTGTAACTGGTTGTTGGTGGCAATCAACCTCGTCACCGGTCACCTCGACCGGGCGGGCGGCGCGATGTTCACGACCCCAGCCGTGGACTTGATCAAAAGCAAGAAACCCAGGAATACCTACGGGCGGTGGCGCAGTCGCGTCCGGGGCCTACCCGAAGCGGAGGGCGAGCTACCCGTCGCCGCCCTGGCCGAGGAAATCATGACGCCCGGCGACGGCCAGATTCGCGCCATGATCATCCACGCCGGCAATCCCGTGCTGTCCAGCCCCAACGGTAAGCAACTCGACGGCGCTTTTGCGGACCTCGACTTCATGGTCTGCATCGACGTGTTCCTCAACGAAACGACCCGCCACGCCGACCTCATCCTGCCGCCCGCCGCCTTTTTGGAGGTGGACCACTACGACTTCGTCTTCAACCACCTCGCCACCAGCAATAACGCCAAGTATTCTCCGGCGCTCTTCTCCCCGGAACCCGGCCAGTGGTACGACTGGCAGATCGCTAAGGCCCTGGTCAAAGAACTCGCCCCGTTGTCCGGCTTCAAACCTGGTCGGTTGTTTGGCTGGAGCACGCCCCGCCGTCTGCTCAACCTCGGCCTGCTAAACAGTTCGTACGGAAAATTCAGTGGCCTCGGAAAGCTATTTTCCGGGCTGAGTCTGGCTAAGCTCCAACGGAACCCCCACGGCATCCACCTGGGGCCGCTAAAACCCCGCCTGCCCGCCGCCCTGCTCACGAAGGACAAGCAAATAAACTTGGTGCCCGACTGGGTGCCGGAAGCACTCGCACCCCTGCGGGAAGCATTAGCTACAACTGATTCCCAAGTTCGCGACCCTAATGAATTCCTCCTCGTCGGTCGCCGCCATCTGCGCAGCAACAATAGTTGGATGCACAACGCGCCCGGTTTGGCGAAGGGTAAAAACCGGTGTACCGTTATGATCAGTGAAGCGGACGCGAGCCGTCTTGACCTGGCCAACGCGCAGGAAGTAACCGTCACCTCCCGGACCGGCAGCATCCACCTTCCCGCCGAGGTGACCGACGAGATGATGCCGGGTGTCATCAGCATTCCGCACGGCTTCGGCCACGACCGCAAGGGCACGAAGCTACCGGTGGCGGAGGCGAACCCGGGCGTGAGCGTCAACGACATTACGGACGAGACGTTGCTGGACCCGATTACCGGGAATGCGGCTTTTTCGGGGCAGGTGGTGCGATTGGTGGCGCGGGTGTAGGCGTATTTTTCCAACCGTAGCTGAGCCGGTATTCGACCGGCTGAACCTGGTGCTCTCCGGCGACGGACTCATTCAGCGCTTCTTCACGGGTACGATTCGGTATCAGGAACAGGACCTCGACCTGACCAGTAGGTGGGAAGTACCATTGTTTTCCGCGAAGGTGACGTGCAAATTTGGCAACCGCTCTTTAAAGCGAGGGGAGGACCGGGAGAGTTTCACCAGTGAGGAGCGGGGGCGGCTGGGGGAGTGATGCGTAATCGTACTGTATCCATTCACGCAGGGGGCAGGAATGGATTAGGTAGCGCACATTAAAAATAAGTCGGGTACCGTGCGCCCGGTATTAAAACTGCACCGAGCCTTACCGGAGTGACTTAATTATTTCCGGACGGATTATCGGATACCCAAAAACCAATCTTGTGGTGAGTGAGGTATCCGATAATTGACCCGAGAACGGAGTTACTGCTTTGCGAAAGCCCGCACCATCATCTCCGCTCCGTCCGAAACCACGAGCCGGTACGTGCCCACGGGTAATTCAGCGATATTCATCCGTTGTTGGAAGTCAGCTCCGTGCTTCTCCGCAACCGTTGCGTGAACGACCTGCCCCAGCGCGTTTACCACCTGAATGCTGAGCGTTCCCCGCCAGTCATTTGCTATGGACAATTGCAACTGAGCGGAGGCCGGGTTCGGAAAGGCCTTCAGCGCACTAGCGCTGACAATTACCTCCCTGACGGCAGTCACGCAACCTTCTCCGGCATTGAACGGACTTTCGTAGGCACCGATGTCCAGGCACCCGCCCTGAATTCTTGCGTTCCCGGCAAGGTCAAATTCGGGGGTTTCGCCGGTCACGAAGCCGGCGTCAACGGCGGGGCTGTTTACCGAAAGCAGGAATGTGGCCACCTCGAAAAGCGGATCGGTGCTGGATTGGTCGGTGCTCGTTAGCAGATCATCCATCGTGTCATCACCAATGAGATTCCCACCCAGAGAGCTCGCGGTGCTCGTCGAAGCGGAGACAAAGTCGGGTGAATTAGGATTGTACAGAATGGTGTTCTGTATGTCCAAATTACCGCCCGCGGTAGAAATGCCACCGTCATCATTGTCGGCGATGGTCGTGCTTTTTACGGATAGGTTAATTGCGCCGTCCATGCCAATGCCTCCGGTAAAATTACCGGCAGCAGTTTTGCCGCCGCCAGGATTGCCACCGCTATTATTGGCCAGCAAGCAGTTTTCGACCTTAACGCTGTCGGACGTGGAAGTGCCGATTTTATAGAGCTGGACGGCTCCCGCTCCGTCCGCACTGCTGTTGTCGTCGAACACGGACCCGGTGAGGTTTACCTTCACTTCAGTTGCCCCGGTACTTTCCATGAATAAGCCGCCGCCGGCACCTCCGCTCGTGTTTCCTACGAACTGGGAGTTGTTGACTTCCAGGTAATTATTGGTTCCGAGAGAATTGGTATAAGCAATACCTCCACCGTTATGATCCGCCGTATTATTCTCCAGCAGACAATCCCTCAACATAATGGTGTCATTCGAAGGGTTACCAGCTGTGTAGGCGAAGGCCATGGCGCCACCGTCGGGAGAAGGACCGTTCGGGGAGGCGACGGCCGTATTGTTTCTGAACGTACAATTACTAAAATGGTAATTATTATCGCCACCATCGATTAACTTCAGATGGACAGCACCACCATTGGTAGAGGAATTTTCCTCAAAGGCACAGTTAGTTACGCTAATTTCGAGGTCTCTGAGACCAAAATTACCGGCGATAAATGCTCCGCCATCAAAGGTACTGGAGTTTCCCCTGAACAAACAATTACGCACACTTGCCGATACGGCGAAAAAGCCAAGTGCGCCGCCGGCGTCCGTGGCTTCGTTATCGATAAATTGGCAGCCATCAATAATGATATCCTTCGTAAAACCAAAACCCAGGGCACCAATGACGTATCCAGCTTTGTTGTTCTGAAAAAGACAGTTTCGTACGCTGCTGCCGGCGGTGGCAATTTCGGAAAAATTCACCGCGTTGTTGGATAGCGAGTAATTGGATTCAATGGTACAATTATTGAGGTGCAACACGCCCGTACTGAAAATTCCACTACCCGCTATACTGATCTCAGCGGGAAAATCTTCGTCCGCATGGCCACCGGAAACAGTGAAGCCGTCGAGAACGGAGAAGGTAGATAGGGTATCGACGGCCATCACGTTATTGACGTTGTCCGTTCGGTTACTATCGAGGTCACCAGCTACGTCATCCCCGTTAACGTCTCCGGAAAGAACGGTCACGTTAGCAGCTGGGTCACGCTGGTCGCGCGTCGTTTCCGTTCCGTTGAAACCGCCGTAGATAGAGGCATTTTGGTGGAGGTAGAAAATTCGCCTGGTAGAGTCCGGATACGAGCTGGGGATCTCGGGTAGGTAGGTACCGGCGGCTACCCAGATCTCGTCACCTGCGTCATAATTTTCCAGTGCTTCGTGGAGGGTCGTGTATGCTTTGTCCCAGGAGCTGCCGTCGTTGGTGCCTGTAGGCGGGACCCTCACCCAGGTAGCTCCCAAGAAAGCGCCCATCCTTCCTCTACAAATGTCGCTCAGCCTGATGAAACTCGCCGTGTCATTAACAATGGAGAACGTATACGAGCCGACCTGGGAAGGGTCGCAAAAGCCCGGGGGAAAATCCTGTACAATGAGCGTATCCCCATTTTCTTTAAAGGCGGAGAACTTCTCAAAATTCACCCCATCACTACTTCTGGACGTCGTATCCGAGCTGAAGCGGTAATAAGTAATGGTCCCGTTTGGACGGTAAACTTTCCAGGTATTGTTGGCTATGGTTACTGGCTTGACGTAGGTGACGGGGCCCGGGGCTTTTACAAAAACACCCTGATCGAAAGCAAACGCCCTGGCTAGACAAGAATCGGTTACCAGCGTAAAATCCGCCGTGTCGTTCACCGTTGAAAAAGTGTACGTGCCAATCTGTAAGTTGTCACAAAAATCTGGGATCACATCCCGTAAGGTTAACGTATCCGCGTCTTCTTCGTAAAAAGATACATTAACGTAATCTACGCCATCTCCACTAAAGGATAAGGTATCCAAAGTGAAGTGGAAGTAGAGGCTACTACCGTCTGGGAAATAGTTTATCCAGGTGGTGTTGGCTAGGGTTTGCGCGTTGATGCCGGAGCAGTAGGCGAATAGGAGGACAATAGAGAAGAAGTGCTTCATGGTTGTTGATTTTGGTTTGAATAATGAAGGATAATTGGTGCCTTTATCCCGACCATTCAAAGTTGCGGACAACCCCGCCCCCGCTTCTTCACATTTTCATTAAACACTAGTACTTTTCCATTTTCAGAAAAGAAAAAAGGTGTACAGAATAATCATGTTGCGATTTGTGGAGGTGTATAAGTGACTGATGTTAAAGGTATTATCGCACTAATTTTCTACGTAGCTCATTTCGTCAAGGTGCCTGCGGGGCCCATTCGCCCGCGCTTAGCGAGCACAAAATCACTTCACGGAACTGATGCCCTTGGTGCCGTATCACGTCCGTGACCGAGGCGTTCACTAGATTCAATTGTGTAATGTGACGTCGAACGAGCCCCATCATATTCCACTGATACATAACTTATGATGTATTTTACACAACACACTATCTTAAACAGCAGTCGGGCTTTTATTTTCAACTTGCACTGCGTGAGCGAACAAACTTGACACACAAATGGGCGGATTACTCACCCTCGTTACCTGGCCAGCAAAATTACCCAGGGGCTTCCCATTAAGCCTTTCCGCAATTTCTTACGGGCAGTCTATTCGCAGGGCCAAGCTACTGCTGCTCGTTATGCTGTGGGCGCTTCCGTTGCTCGCGCAGGATGCTCAGAACACGCTGAGCGTCACGTCGGCTAGTTCCACGACAGAAATTACCGATAAGTTTACTTACCTAGAAAACTCAATTACCGTTTTCAAAGATGAATCCGGTGTCGTTTCCTTTGAGGAGGTATTCGGTAATGATTTGCTTTTTTTAGCGAATGATACGAGGGAAAATTTTCGGGCGGATGAGGTGTACTGGATGAAGCTGGATCTTCATGCGGGGAAGCAATACGTGGACACTTGTCTATTTTATGTTGAACAAGACGGTACGCCTAATAGCTGGGAAAAAATCGATGCTTACCTGATTCACGAAGACGGGCGGGTGGAGGAACAAAGAGCAGGCTTTGGCTTGGCCGTGGTAGAGAAATCCGTGCCGGTCGATCACCAGGTAATTGGTTTTGGGCTTGATCCTGGCGAAAACGCACAACTTTACGTCAGGGTGGAAGGGATACGCGCGGAACACGCCCTTACGCACTTATCCGTGTGGGCCAGACGGGTGACGGCCTTAAGTCCCTATCTCCAGTATGAATATCAATTCAACGGTGAGTTTGAAAATCACGTCGTTGAGGGGGCGAACGCTCCTCCCTTTCCGTTTCGATCTAACGAGATAAAAAATATTGAAATACTGGAGCTGCCAGATTCAAATACGACTTTCGAAGACATCCTTAAGCACGAAGGGGACTGGAAATGGAGAGATAATAAGTTGATCGACGTTACGCAAAAGGGAAAGGTGTACTGGGTAAAGACACGGCTGACGGGTACGGATGTTTTTCGTGGAGAACAACTGCTTCACGTAGGCTACCGTGGCAGCGACTTGCAGGCGTTTGATCACGTAGATGTTTATAGTGTAAAAAATGGAGCGGCTTATACCCACCAACGCACGGGGAACGGGGTGCCACTCAGCGAGCGCCCTTATGATTATTGGCCGACTTTTTTCAAAGTAGATCTACAAGCCACGGATACCGTCGACCTGTACGTTCGACTAATGGGCCTGAACCGATACGCTCCCATGGAATTTATCGCGCTGTACCACATTGACCCCGCTTCCGTGTTCCCCCAGCAAGTCTATGCAGCAGCTAAGACGTGGCTGGCCATCGGAATCCTGGGTAGCCAGTTCGTGTTCTTTATACTACTATTTTTCATCGAAAAGGAACGGATTCATGGTTATTTCTCCACCATGATCCTGGGTGTTTCCCTACTATTGTTGTTCAACAACTTCATATTTTCTACTTATGTCCCTTTTCCTGAGCTGAACCAGTACAATATGGGGTTATTCAGTCTGGGGCAGTTGCTGTTTCTGACGGGGTTTCTAAAATTCACGGAAACCTACTTCAATTATGAAGCCACCATTATTTACGCCAAAAAGATTATTCCGATTACTATTTTTGCGTGCGTGGTTGCTTATTTATGTACGGTATTCACCGTGATGCAGACTTTTTTTGATTCAATTTTTGGTTTGTTCGTGGTGTCTTTTTCCTTACTGCTTCCTTTTTGGTTAGCCATCCGCGCAAAGCAGCGGCCAGCGCAATTAAAACTAATCTGGTTTGTTGCGATGGTCCCGATCGCTTGGTTAAATATCAGCTATTCAGTATACGTGTTGTTGGAGCCATTCGGGATTGAATTCGATTATGGCCACCCGAGGCACCTTAGACACCTTCCGGCAACTGCGATTTTTTTACTGACCGTCTTCTCCTTGAGTATCGGCTACCGAAAAAACCTGTTGAAAAAGGAAAAGGAAATAGCTTTAGAGCAGAACCTCAAGGACCAAAAGACAATCATTGAAAAGCTAGCGCAAACTACGAAGTTGGAGAAAATAGATGAAGTAAAGACCCGGTTTTTTACCAACATCACCCATGAGTTCCGTACGCCCCTAACGGTGATTTTGGGGATGACCGATCAGCTGGGGGCCGGTAGTTGGTTGGCTAAGGCGAGCATCAAGGAAAAAGCCAGGCTCTCCAGAGGGCTGGAGCTAATCGACCGCAACGGGAAAAAACTATTACAACTCATCAATCAGCTACTGGATCTGTCAAAAATAGACAGCGCTAGTCTGCAGCCCAACTATCAACCAAAAGAAGTGGTTGCTTTCGTGAAGTATGTCGGCGAGTCATTTGAATCCCTGGCCGCTAAGAAATCGATCCGCTTACAGATTTATACGGAGATCGACACCCTGACGATGGCGGTGGACGAGATTAAGCTGCAAAAAATAATATCTAATCTACTTTCTAACGCCATCAAGTTCACGCCCGTCCGTGGTAAGGTGACGCTACATTTATCTCAGCAGACCAATGAGATTCAACTAAAGGTAAAAGATACCGGGGCAGGTATTTCCGAAGCTGCTTTGCCCTATATTTTCGACCGCTTTTACCAAGAAGATAACGCTGCTAGTCGTAGAGGAGAAGGAACGGGTGTCGGTTTAGCGTTAGTCGAGGAACTAGTGAAACTGATGGAAGGCACGATCGGCGTAAAAAGTGAACTCGGAAAGGGGGCGGAATTCGTGGTGCTATTACCCATTAATCAGGAAGAAACAAAGTGTCTCGCGCAGGAAGAGCAGATAACTTTGACCAAGGAACAAGCCAACTTCCTTCCCACGCCTGATCTGGTGCTTGTTGAAAATAATGCGCTGGCAACTACGCCCGTACTGAATGACTTGGGGAAGAATACACAACCGCATTTATTGATCGTTGAGGACAACCCCGACGTAATTTTATACATTCGTTCTCTCCTCGAACCCTTCTATCAAATTATGACGGCGGACAACGGCGCGCAAGGCATCGATAAAGCCCTGGAGCACGTCCCCGACCTGATCATTAGCGACGTGATGATGCCGGTAAAGGATGGTTTCGAACTGGTCGCCACCCTCAAGCAAGATGAGCGGACGAGCCACATTCCGATGGTGCTACTGACCGCAAAAGCAACGCAACGAGATAAACTAGCCGGGCTGAAATTCGGAGCGGACGCCTATCTGATGAAACCTTTCGATAAGGAAGAATTACTGGTCCGCTTAGAAAAATTACTGGAGATGCGGAGGGTTATGCGACGACGATACGGTACAGAACCTGTGGGTTCCGCTGACAAAAACACGCCTAAAACCCAGGAAGACCTGTTCCTCGACAAAATCAATGGCGTCCTGGAAAAGCACTACGAAGACACGGACTTAAGCGTAACGGACGTAGCCAAAATGTTGCACCTCAGCCACCAGCAATTTTACCGGAAACTCAAAGCGTTGACCGATCACACGCCTAATCGTTACCTCCGGGCTTTCCGCTTGCAAAAGGCCAGGGCCTTATTGATTGCTGATAATAACTTGAATGTGTCGGAGGTAGCCTACGGGGTTGGGTTTGATAGCCCGAATTATTTCAGCCGGGTATTTTCGGAGGCGTTCGGGGTGTCGCCCAATGAGGTGAAGCGGTAAAGGTCAGGGGCCGGATAATAGGTTAAGTAGGAGCTCCCAGGTTATTAAAATAATACCCACAAATAATACTAACCGCATTAAATAGAAAAGCCGCCTTCAATTCACGGGTAAGCAGCCAGTGCGGCCCGCCCCAATTCCAAGGCGACCTCCCTTACGCTTGCCACGGCTTTCAGGCAAGTCAACGGCGAGCGAGCAATAAATATCTCCCTGGAGGAGGGCCAGTACACCGTTGCTACTGGGGGCATTCGCCTTGCCGCCGTCGTCGCCCCAAAACGGGCAGGTTACCCAGGCGCGGGCGCGGGTGCCGTGTTTGTTTAATCACCAACCGCTTAGTCAATTGCCCTTCCTCCCCGGTGAGATGTAATAGGTACACCCCCGAAGCTAAATTAGCCACGGGTACCGTCGCCGCCGAAGCAGCCACCAGGTGCCGCTACGCAGCGACCGACCGACTGCATCAATTATCCGATAGTCAAATGACTGACCCGCATACCGCCGGTCAAACCGAACTCGGAACACCGGGCCGCTGACGGGGTTGGGGAACACGTCGATGGACTGGTTTGGAAGCAATTCTTTTGTGCCGACCACGTCCGGTAGCGAAAAGCGAGCCATACCGACGCCGCCGGGGAAAGTGGTGGGCGCGGCCAGGTAAAAGGAAGATTTACCTTCCGCGAGTAACGTGCTGATTCGTAGGTCGGGGAGTTGTTCCAAAAAGGTCGACACTAAATTAAATTTTAGTCCAGCAGAACGGCACCGGATGGGGCCGGATTGCCACCGTACGCGTCAAAGGTTCCAGATATCAATAGTTGTCCATTCGGTAATTGACCCAGAAAGTCAACGAAGTAAATAGCTTCGCCGGTGCGAATAAACCGATCACTCAGGTCGGTGAGCACACGGCCGTTCCCGCGGTAAGTAGAAGCTAAAGTCCCAACATGCTCTTACGTTGCCGTCCCGGTCGAGTAGCACGACGTCGCCCTGAAAGGACACGAGTACGGCGATGGTGCCGTCTTCACCGACGGCAAGATCCTCGGTCACGTAGTCGCTGGAGGAAGGTATTTGCGGGTCGAACGTACCGTCGACTACACCGTTGCTATCCAGCCGGAAGGCCGTTTGTTGGCGATCGCCGAGGTTTAATCCGGTGCCGAACACCAGCAGGTCGTTGGGGGATTGCGCAACCAGGGCATTGATATCTTCCGTCAGACCGGGGTCTCCGTCACCCTCGAATTCCAGGCCCGGAAAGTTGGGGTCCGGAGCGCCGTCGGGCAGCAGGAGCCGCACGCCGTAGCGGTTACAATTAACGTGCTGGTCGGAGGCGCAACGGACGTACGCGGTAAATAACTTGCCATTGCTTAGCTCAACCACTCGGTAGAAGTTCAGGCTATCTCCCCGGACGGGGGAAAAGGTATCGTCCAGGCTTCCGTCGGGGAGGAGCCGTAACAGGCTGCCCAGGTAGTCGCCCGTGGGGGACCGGAAATTTCCGGCAATCAGAATATTTCCGTTAGCAAGCTGGGTAATTTCGGAGGGCGCGCTGGCGATGCGGGCGTCGTAGGTAAAGCTACCGTCCAGGTCTCCGTTCGCTTCCAGCCGTACGAACCGGCGCACCGGCGCGTCGGAATAAATGGAGAAGGAGCCCGTTACCAGTAATTTGTCATCCGCCTGGGCTACGACGCTGGAGACTGCTCCGGGAGCGGCAAATATCGGTTGGAAGTTGTTGTCGGCCACCTGGGCATTCAGTAGGGTAGGTAGGGCGAGTAACAACAGGTATCCCGCTAGACAGGTAATAGGTCGAATGTCCACGTATAGGCGTTTTGGGTTGGACCAAAATAAGGTGCTTTTAATTGATTACGGTAAGGTCAAATCAATTTTGGGCGCGGTCGCGGGTGCAAGGGAAGTTAGGGAGGCGGTAGGTGGTAGTACGGACCTACCGCCTACTACCTACCCGCCTACAACCTCCCCCGTCTACACCCGGCACCCGCGACCGCGCACCCACGGCCAACTCGTCGAAGAGCAGCGTAATTATTATTAATCCACTCCGGCAGCAGCTCACATGCCACCAGCGAACTACCGGCCGCATTAAATGGAATGCTTATAATATGAAATTAATTCAAGTCTCGTCCGCCGCAAACAGTACGTTGCGGACCACCGAGCGGGAATCGGCCGAGCCACCGAGCGACCCCGAGAGAATGCCGACGGCCGCCAGAAAAAGCACCAGCCGTACGTGGGCCTCCACCGTGGAGCCGTCCTTGGCGGACGTCCAGGTACGCATCAAAGTATCGGGAAACACGAAGACGACCACCCCGTACATCAGCACGGCGAAGGCGACGAACAGCACCGCCAGCGTAAATAGTAGCGCCAAATAAGTCGCCGCCGCCGTCACCACCGAGCTTTCGGACGTATTACCGTGGCGCGTAGCCACCAAGCGAAACGAAAACGCCCGGTAAAGAACGAAAGATGCCATCGCGAAGGATGCCACCACGAAGACCGTCAGTTGGTCATTGGCCACCGAAGCGGCAAAATCCCAGGTCTCGCCACCGAAGATGAGCACGATGATGACGGACAGGGCCGTGGCGATCATCGTCGGCAGTTTCGTGGCGATCCGGATGGGGTTGGCCCGGAAGGCCCCCCGGAAAATACGCGGCAGGTTGCTGGCGATTTGCCGCAGTACGAACGACGCCCGGTTGTTGTCGGAAAACCGGTCGTTGGCCTCGGCGGGCAGGTTGGCGACGATGGTGGTGAACTGCGCGTCCGTAAACCGGTCCATCGCATCCAGGTCGGCGGGCACCCGAATGGAGGACAGGTAGTTTTGCGGGTCGCCGGCCCGGTAATCGAGGTTCAGCAGGCGGCCGAAACACTGGAGCATCAGGGTGCCGAGGCGGTCGGCGAGTAAGTCTTCATCTTCGTATTCGTCGGAGCCGTAGTCGGCCAGGCGGCGGGTGGAAATAATGGCGACGTTGGTGAGTTGGGAGGGCAGGGCCAGTAAGTAGGAAAAGGAAGCGGCGGCAATTTCCACCTCGGTGACGAGCAACAGAAAGGCCAGCTGGCGTTCCGTCTTTTCGTTGATACCGATCTGGATGAAATCCAGCGCTCGGTACCCGTGGTCGCCCGGGGTCAGGTTGGGGCCGTTGAACGTAAAGGAGCGAACGTTCAGCCGGGCCTCGCGCCGCAGCGCCGTGGTTAACCGTTCGGTGGCCCGCGTGGTGAGACGATTTAGCGCGGCGGTATCGTCACCGCTCACGTCGACTTTCATGATGCCTACTGTTATGGATCGATCGGTCATGGTCGCAAGGGGGGGGTGTAGGGCTAGAACTTAGGGGGGTGGGCTTTGTTCGTACCCAGTCCTCTGGCCTTGTTAATCGATAACGACACTCATGGGACCGAAATTGAATTCGGTTAAGGGTGTAAATAATCTAAGGAAGTAATACTTGAAAACTGACCTTACGCAACCGGATTATGTCACATGAATACTAAAAAACGCACAAGAGTAAGTAAACGGTGCTTGGGCGTAGCCGTACACCGATTTTTGTGCTTTTGTGGCGAAATAATCTGCGTAATATCAGTTAAAAAGAAAGATCGCGCCCCTGATCAAGGAGGCACGATCTTTCTATACCGGGAGGAATAAGTATGCTCCAGGTCTAATACCCATCATTCTGCGGATACCCCGCCCCCAGTAAATCCAAATCAATCTGCGCAATGGGGAAATTGATGTAGTAAGACTTCCAATTATCGCGCGGGTCCTTCTCTCCGAGGTTTGCGGGAAAGAATACTCCGTCACCGGCGTAAGTAGTGATTTGGCGGTCGATAACCTCCTGGCCCATGCGCTTTAGGGTGAACCACCGCTGGCCTTCAAAAGCGAGCTCGCGCGCACGTTCGTCCAGGATGGCCTGCTCGTCGACGCTCATGAGTGGTGCTGCTTTTGCCCGTTTCCGGACGGCGTTGATGTAGGGCAGCGGGTCGCCGGATGACCGCATGATGGCTTCCGCCGCAATCAGGTAAGTCTCCGCCAGGCGGTAGACCATAATGTTGCTTCGGTTTCGGTAAGAGTCAGGATTATCATCGTCCTGGGCGAACTTGATGCAGGAAGGATGTTGCCGCTGGTAGTACCTTTGGTAGGTATCACTGATGCTGTCCAGGTCCGTAACCGGCGCGTAGGTGTCAACTCGCTCACCAATGCGATCTCCCGAGGTATAGAAATAATTCAATCGGAAGTAAGTGTCGTCATCCCTGGTGTCGAGGGAGTCGGCGGCAAGCAAGCTCTGCAAATAACGATTGGGTAGTATTCGCGAGAAGCCCCGGCCACCCTGCGCTACGGTTGCTTCTATGCCAGAAATTTGAAAGTACTGCGTTACGTAGTTAGCGTTGATCATGGAGTTATTACCACCGCCGAGTAAATCGTCTTTTGCCTGGATGACGAACAAGGACTCCGAGTGGTTTCTTTCCCCCTCGAATACCTGGGCGGTGTTGGAGACTAACGAGTGAGGACTATCCGGACTTTCAATAACGTCCAGTGCCTGGTTCTTAGCTTCTTCCCAGTCGCCTTCCCACATGGCTACTTTGGCCTTCAGGTGTTTGGCCGTTCCTTTCGTTACCCGTCCGAAAGTATCGTTCCATTCTAAGTGCTCGATGGCGAAGTCGAGGTCGCTGTTCAGGACGGCGAAAATTTCTTCCTCGGAAGATTTATCGTTAACGACGTCGAACGCATTTTCCACCGTGATCGTCTCCGTGGATACGAATATATTATTATATAACCGGTAGAGGTAGAAATAAGAGTTTGCTCTAAAAAATTTAGCTTCGGCGAGGATTTGATTTCTCGCGTCCTCGTCCACGCCTTCGATAGCATCAGCGGCATTGATGATCTCGGTTGCTTTGTTAGTAATGTTATAGAAATGCTTCCAGAATAGGGTAGAGGCAAATCGGGCGCCGAGGTCTAAGGGGGAAATTCCACGTTGGTATCTGCCGATGTTTCCGACGTAGCCGGTCCGGCTAAACGCAAGATCACTTTTGGAGGACATGAATACGCTACCCATAAAGTCCTCTACGTCGCGATCGTACCGATCCCGGTTAAATTTGTATAAACTCACCACACCGGACTTTAAACCGTCCTCGGTTGTATAAATATAATCCGAGTCAATCAGCGTACTCGGTTGCTCTTCCAGGTAGTTCTGGCAGGACGTCAGGCCAGCGAGAGACCCGATCGCCAGTACCAGAAAACCCAACATGCTTGGATGAAATATTTTCGCTTTCATGTTATTATTATTTTTGATTAGAATTTAGCCCTCAGCCCAACGGTGAATGCCTGGGAGTCCGGATAACCGGTATCCGCATTCGAGAACGTGTTTCTGATATTCACTTCCGGGCTGTACCCGATGTAGTCGGTGCTCGTAAATAGGTTGGTACCCGTAATGTAGACCCTCAGTTGCTCCATGCGGATGCTGGTCGTTAGTGCATCCGGCAGGGTGTAGCCTACGCTTACCGTTCTTAACCGTAGGTAGGATGCATCTTTGACTGCCAGAGAGTTTAGGTCTTGGGGGGCGTTATCGAAATTAGCCCGGGGAAAGGTGGTGGACGGGTTCTCCGGTGTGTAGTAATCTACCTTGACGCCGTTCAGTTTCCCCTGAAGGGTGCCGCCGTTGTTGAAGTCAGAGGATAGAAACGGGTTCACCTTCGTAGCACCACTCACGGCGTAGAAATCCACGAACAAGTCAATCCCCCTGTAGGCCATGGTGCTGGAAAGGGAGCCAAACCAGTCCGGGTTCGGGTCGATGAACACCCTGTCTTCCTGGGTAATTATTCCGTCGGGCGATCCGGTCGGGTCGCCGTTGGCATCGACGCCGTTGGTATCCTTGATTCTAATGTCGCCCGGCCGGAGGTTGGGTTGGGGCCGTGCGGATTCCGGGTTGGACTGCGGTGCGCCGTCAAAATCGTCACCCTCCTGGAAAATCCCGTCGAACTCGTACTGGTAGATCACGCCGACGGGCTGGCCGACGAAGTAGTTGTAGGTATCGTCCGTGCGGATGGCATTACCATTGCCGTCGTCGTACAGTTCCAAAATCTTGTTGCGGTTGTTGGACCAGTTGGTCGACACCGACCAGCTGAAATCGTTCTTGTTGACTAGGTTGGCGGTCAGGCTCAACTCAATACCCGTATTCTGTAGTTCACCGGCGTTGAAAAAGGTGAACTGGTAGCCGGTCGTCGACGGTACGCCGCGCCGTAACAGCAGATCGGTCGTGCGGGCGTCGTAGTAGTTCACGTTACCCTCCAGCAATCTCTTGAAGATGGAGAAGTCCAAACCGATGTTCAGCGTAGTGATGCGCTCGAAAGTCAGGTTTGGGTTCGGTAGGATCACTGACGGTGAGTATCCAGAAGCGGACTGCTGGTCGAAAATATAGTTCTGCCCCTCGGCCGTAAAGAGCGAGGTATAGGCGCGGCCGAGGTCATTGACCAGCGCTCCGTAACTAACCCTGAGTTTCAACTCCTGAACAGCGTCGTTCCCGTCCAGGAAGCTTTCGTTGTGGATTTTCCACGCCGCGGAGGCCGCCGGGTTAAAGCTCCATTTGTTGTCGGCGGAGTTAACGGAAGCGCCGTCGGCCCGGGCGGTGAAGGTGAATAGGTACTTATTCATCAGATTGTACCGGGCCCGCCCCATAAAGGAAGCCAAACGCTGTTTGTTTTTATCGCGCTCGACCGTCACGTTACCAATGGCGTTGGTGATGCCGTCGTAGCCAAGGCTTTCGTTCGTGAAGCCGTCGGCTTGCGTGAAGGTCCGGCTGAACTGATTTTCCTGCGCGGACTGTACCAGCGTCACGTTGAACTTGTGGTCGGCGCTGATCTCCTTATCGTAGGTAAGGATGTTTTCTACCAGGTAAGATTCCCGTAGCTGGTTGTCGATCCGCGCGATGCCGTTGACGTCGTCTCCGGCCGAACTGAGGGAAGACTGATACTGCCCCCCTTCGTCGTTTCTCCGGGTGAAGTTGGTCTTGAGTTGGTACATCAGGTCTTTCGTGATCTGCCAGGTTGGCGTCACGTTAATGACGAAGTCATTCCCCTTCCGGTCGTTGGTCTGCTCCCGCAGGTTGAACAGTGGGTTGACGGGGGTATCCTCTTCACCACTCGGAAAGCGAGTCAAACTACCGTCGTCGTTGAATGCCCTGCCCAGGGGTGAGAACGTGATGACGTTCACGTTGGCCGCCCGCTGCGTGTCGTCGTTGAGGGCGTTCAGATCGAAGTTTACCGAGAACTTGTCGGTCAGCTTCTGGTCGACGTTCAGGCGCAGGGTCATCCGGGTGTAGTTGGACGTGGGGATGAGCCCCGACTCCTCAAAGTAGTTGAAGCTACCGAATACCTTAGTATTTTCCGAGCCGCCGCTGATGCTGATGGCCTGGCTGTTGACCACGCCCCGCTCGATCAGTTCTTCCTCCCAGTCGACGAACTGGTTGTTGGCGATGGATTCCAACTCGATTTCCGAAAAGATATCCGCATCGTCCAGAAACGTGTCGTCAGCGTTAGTAGACCGCACCGCTTCCCGCTTCAACTGGGCAAATTCTTGCCCGCTGTACACGTCGAAATTTCGCTCGATCGTTTTGGTCGTGAGGAAGCCGTGGTAGCTGACGGTCAGTTCCCCCGTCTTACCGCGCTTGGTGGTGATGAGCACGACGCCGTTGGCGCCCCGCGAGCCGTAAATCGCCTGCGCGGAAGCATCCTTGAGGAACTCGATGGAGGCGATGTCGTCGGGGTCGATGTCTTCGATGCCGCCGTCGCGGATAATGCCGTCCACCACGTAGATGGCACTAACGTTACCCTCGATGGAGCCCTGCCCCCGGAAGATAATGTTGGACGTGCCGCCGGGGCGCAGCGTACCGCCACCCACGTCGACTTGCAGCCCGGCCACCCGGCCCCGCAGCATCTCGTTGACGTCCGACGTGGGGGTCAGCAGCGCCTTGTCCATGTCCGTCGTTGCTACGGCGTTGACGAGGTCACTTTTCTTCTGCGTACCGTAACCCACTACGGTTACCAGGTCGAGTGTTCGGTTGTCGGTAACCAACGCCACGGTGATGGCGTCCTCCGAACTAGCAACTTCCTGGGTAAGGAAACCTAAGTAGGATACGAGTAGGCGCGAGCTGGCACTTTCCACGTTCAGTGAAAAGGTGCCGTCCACGTCGGTAATCGTTCCGTTGGACGCTCCTTTCTCCTGCACGGTCGCCCCGATTAGCGGAAAGCCGTCCTCCACGCCGACTACGGTTCCCGTAACGGTGACCTGGGCGTGTACTTGGCTCAGCGTGGATAAGCAAGCGAATAATATAAAAGATAATATTCTGAAAGTTCGAATGTGTATGATTTTTCGCATATACTTAGCTGCTATTATTTTCCGTCAGACGGCTTTAATTCTTTCTATCCGCTCGCACCGGTATTCGGAGAAAGCCCAGTAGGATGCCATAAAGGTAGACATATTAGGGTACATGTCGGGTCTCCGTTCCCGAGCTCAATACAAACCACATATATTAAAACCGCACCACTTTGCCGTACAAAATAGTGCGGAATTAATATTCTGTTCTCTTGGATTGGTTAAATTATCGGAGAACAACGGCTTCCGCACCTAAAGAATAAACCAAACTTAAAGCTGCGTTAACCTACCGTTAGTCGGTGCTCCGTCGAACTACGGGTAGTTATCGGCGGAATAACACGGACCGCGCTGCCCCATAAACTAATTACGGAGGCGATTGCCTGCATTCAACCCCGGGGTTAGCCTCAATACTTCTGTAAATTAGCCGCGCACCAATCCCGGTAAGCCGCCTCCAGTTCCTCCACCTTCGCGGGCATGCTCGCCGCGAGGTCGTCTCGTTCGCCCGGGTCCGTGTCCACGTTGAATAGCTTCAGGTTCAGGCTGTCGGAGATCGGTGCGATGTACTGCGCCGACGGCCGACTCTTCCAGTGGTTTTCGTTGGAGTTGGTTAGCTTGTATTCCCCCCGGCGCACCGCCCAGGTTTGCTGCCACTTCCAGACGAGCAGGCGGTCCGAATCCGGCTCGGAAAGCAGCCGCCCGTCGAGGGTGGCGTCGGCGAGCGTTATCCCCGCCGCCTTGGCCACGGTCGGTAGCACGTCGAGGGCGGAAACCATGCGTTTCTCGTGTGCCCCGGCCGCTACGTGCCCCGGCCAACTCACGGCCATCGGTACCCGAATGCCACCTTCCCAGAGTGAATACTTTCCGCCGGCCAGGGGAGCGTTGCTCGCTCCGGTCAGCGGTGATCCCCCGTTGTCCGAGATGAACACGACCAGCGTGTTTTGGTCCATACCGCTCGTTTCCAGCGCGTCGAGCAGCCGTCCGATGTTATCGTCCAGGCAGTGAATGTTGGCGAGGTAGTAGTTGCGCAGCGGCCCTTCCGAAATGTCGCCCACCCGCGAGTACTTATCGTAGTAAGCCGAGTAGGACCCCGTCACCTGTTTGCCGAAAGCGAGGCTGTCGGCGGGGTCGTAATTAGGGATGGCCGGGGCACCGTACATATCCAGGTACTTCTGTGGCACCTCGTGGATCAGGTGGTGGACGGCATTATAGGACAAGGTTAGGAAAAAGGGCTTTTCCTTGCGCTTCCCGTCGTTGAGGTAGCTAATCGCTTCGTCCGTTAAAATGTCGGTCAGGTAGCCCTCGTCGTAGCTCTTTTCGCCTTCGTTGTGCAGCAGTGGGCCCAGCACGGCACTGGTTCCGGAGGGGTCCGGCGTGCGGTCGCGCATCTCCGCGCTGTGGAGCCAGAAATCGTGGGCGTGGGCGTTGAAGCCGAGAAATTCGTCGTAGCCGTGGCGGAGGGGATACTCCCGTTTGTCGAACGCCGCGTGGAAGTTCCGGCCCAGGTCGTTCTTGCCGATGCGGGCGGTGGCGTAGCCAGCTTCCCGCAGGTATTCCGCCATGGTCTTTACGCTCTCCGGCAGCCCCGGCCCCCAGCTGGCGGGGCCGTCCCAGCGAAACTGGTTCTTACCCGTCAGCAAGCCCACCCGGGATGGGCTGCACACCGGGGCAGTAACGTAGGCTTGCGAATACACGGTGCCGGATTCGGCCAGCCGCGCCATGCTCGTCGTGTGAGCCGCCCCCTCGTAGTTGTCGAACGGGGAGAAATCAGCGTAGCCCTGATCATCGACGACGATCAAAAGCACGTTCGGCGGCGTCTCGGATGCGGAACTGCTGCTCTTTGGCGCGGTGCAGGAACAGACGCAGAGTAATATCGAAAGGAGCGTGATCGGCTTCATGGCGCAATGATTTATGTCTCGTTATTCGGCGGCAACTTGCCCCACCCGGTCGGGGTAATTAGTAATGTAACCGTCGATCCCCAGGTCCAGCAGCCGGCGGATGTCCCCGTGGCTGTTGACCGTCCAGGCAAAGATCTTGAAGCCCGCGTCGTGGAGTTCGGCGACGGACTCCGGGTTGAGGCTACCGAGGTAGGCGTTGATCGAGTACGCGCCAACTTCCTTGCCAACTTCCATTGCCGCGACGGGGGAGCCGTGGGGTAAAATACCAATTTCAATGCGGTCGTCGAGCGCCCGCATTTGTTTGAGCTCGTCGTGGCGGAAACTTGAGATGTGAAAGTCTTCGATCTTCCAACCTTGCTCCCGGATGGCTTCCTCAATGATGCGGTAGGTCGGCTCGGCCGTGCCGGGCCCCTTGAGTTCCACGTTGAGGCGCAGTTGTTTGTCCATCACCTTCATCGCGTCGCTGAGCAGCGGAATGCGTGAGCCATCGGAGAGCGTGAGTTGATTGAGTTCGGCCAGGGTGTAGTCCACAATTTTTCCTTCCGTCCCGGTGAGGCGCTTAAGGTCACCGTCGTGGAAACAAACGACCCGACCGTCCTTCAGCGTAAACACGTCGAGCTCGATCATGTCGGCCTTCAGTTCAACGGCCTTGCGGAAAGCATCCAGGGAGTTTTCGAGGGCGTAGCCGCTGGCCCCGCGGTGGGCGATGATTAAGGGGCGCGGCCGCAGGTGCAAAGTAGATACAACGGCAAAGTGATCCGAAGCGTACCGACCATCCACCGCATCCGTGAGCGTGGCGTAGTTAACGACCTCCACCCCGGGGCTGACCATCACGTAGTCGATCCGTCGCGTGGCGGCAACATCGTGCTTGAAGCCGGTAAAGGTGCCGACGGGGCCGAGGCGGATCGGTGCGGCGACGAAGGCATCGGTGAGCACCGCGGAAAGCTTTTGTAGGGGCGCGGTTTCCGGCGTGAGGTTCAAATCTCCGGTAACCACGAAGGGCAGACCGCCCTTGTTCAGCGAATCGACCATGGTGAGGATTAACTCGGCGCTGTTCTGGCGGGCTTGCTCCCCCACGTGGTCGAAGTGAGTGTTGAAAACGAAGAAGTCCCGGTCGCCGCCGCGCTCGGCAAACCGCCCCCAGGTAACGATGCGCGGCAGGGCGGCGTCCCACCCCGTCGAGACGGTGTCCGGCGTTTCCGAAAGCCAGAAGGTGCCGGAGTCTTTTACTCTTAGTCGGTGGCGGTTGTAGTACACGGCGGAATACTCCCCGGCGTGACCACCTTCCCGGCCCTCACCGATGCGGGCGTAGTCGGTGAGTCGCCCGTCGAGCCAGTCGACCTGGGCCGGGGTTCCCTCCTGGGTGCCGAGTACGTCCGGCGCGTGGAACTCTATTTGGGTGGCCAAAAATTCTTTTCGGTTCGGCCAGGCGTTTTCCCCGTCACTGGCCACGTCGAGCCGGACGTTGTAGGTCATCACCCGTAAACCCTGCTCTTCATCCGTACAACCCGGCACCTGCGCTGCGGCGCCCAAATGAAACAGCAGCAAGGTGCCGACGAGCAGGAAAAAACGGGAGTTAGCAAAAAGAGACATATGAATTAAATTTAATACAAAACGAACCGGACCCACAATTGTCAACTGCATTTTACGGAGCGGCCAGCCCGAACGTGTAGCCACGGCTAACGATACCCACAGAAATTGAACTCTCTACGGATACTTTTGCTCAGCGCTGCGCTAATTGAAAGGTCGAAGATACGCCGCGTCAGTGTCAGGGAGATAATCACCCCTTCCGAAGCCCTCGCGTTGGTGACTTGCTAGATTAATTTAATTTGTATTAAAAAGGTGCAGTGGTTTGCCGTATACTTCGATCTCTCCCGTAAACATCGTGGAAGGTAAGCGCCGCGGCGGGCACCCCATCACCTTGCCAGTCCGTCACTTTTCCAGTTAAAGTGTGTTGGGCGCTGACGCGGGTGCGGGGTAAAACGGCCAGAAGCAAGGCGATAAATAAGCCCAGGCACGGGCTAATAGCCGCGTTTGCGCTTGTAGTCGCTGATGATCGTCCAACGGTCCTTGATAATATCGTAATCGGATGCTGGATTGGTTAGCGTAACTTTTGTAGTTTCGGTAGAATTACTTTCAGCCCTTAGTAGATTGGCGATTACGTATTTTTCGTACTCCCGCAAAGTAGCTTCTTTACCATCTACGGGAGGTAAGATGCGCTGATCATTACCACTAACTTCGTTGAATGAGGACAGGGTATAACTAATTAAACCATCGTCAGATTCAATGCCAACGATCAACCCCGGTAACCCCGTAAAACGGTACGGCCCGAATGCGCTGGGGATGGTAGGGGCAAACCAAGCCGTGTACGTTCTTCCGCCAAAAGAACCCACTGCTTTGAGGGCGTCAACCCCCGCAATGGTACGATGCCCCTCCGACATCGACCAATTAATTTTGGGTATACTATCCGTAAATATAAAATTCCAGGGTTTAGGGCTACCGTAACTAACTTTATATTTCTGTACGCCGAGATTGAAGTTGGTATAAATCTTCATCCCCTCGGAATCTGGGTCTATCCATACCATGTTATTAGCGTCAACGTCAAAAAGAGCACTTTCCGTAGGCCAAGCATCCGTAGTGAAGGCGGCGGAGATATTGTCAAAAACTAGGGTAGTTGGTCCCGACCAGAGCTGACCGTTACCTGTTTTGAGTCTCGCTTCGTATTTAGCTTCGTAGGTTTGCGCGTGCACGGAGTTGACCCCCAGAAAAAGTAACAGAAAGATTATTTTCATAATTGCTCGTTATGCGAAGAGACTCGGGTCTGTATAACCGTTAATGACCGGTTTGCCCCAAAATACTCGTCAGGCGGCGGACGGGCGAGGTTTATGCGATTTTAACTTCTCGTTTATCTTGTAAACCACACTACTGGACATTTCAAATCGAACGCTTGGAGGACTCGAAACGCTTCGCTACGCTTTGGTTTCGAGACGCTCCAAGGTTCCAGAATCTTATTTGAAGACCTTGGAGCGCCCTCCGCCGTGAAGCCGAAGGTGAAATTGTTGAGGTCCTCCAAGCGTCCGGGAGAAGATGTCCGGTAGTATGGTCTAAAGCCCATCGCTTTACGTAGTCAAAGCTCAGGGACTCAGGCACGTCGTTCTTTTTAGGTACAACAACCTTGAATCTATGAAAAAATTGGATTAAGTACTCGGACAATATTAAACGTACATCTTGTAACCCTCTCCCCCGGCCCCTCTCCGAAGGTAGAGGGGAGACGAGGCAGCTCGCTACGCTCGTCAAAATGTTATAATAATATTGTCCAACTACTTAGGGTGATAAATTTATCGGCCCGCAAACTGCAGTTCATGAATAAAATGCTGGTGAAATACAAAGTCGTAACCTGCCCTTAGTCCTACTACCGTAGAAGATTTCAGCACGCGCGCGCAATCAACCGGAGTGGCCGGTTGGTGTGCTCGAGACGGGAACAAAGTTAGTCCCGGCGGCAAGCGTGACGGGATAGACGTCCGGCCAGCGACCAAATTCCCGGTGGTAAGCGTTTTTAATAAAATCAATAAAGTCCGCGGCGTCCGCTCGCCTAACCAAGTTAATGGTGCAACCGCCGAAGCCGCCGCCCATAATCCGGGCACCAACGGCGGAGCCCGAGAACACTCGGGTAGCCTGCTGCTGCAAATAGTCCACCTCCGGACAGCTCACCTCGTACGCGTTGCGCAAGCCCGCGTGGGTTTCGTTAAGGAGGCTGATGGCCAGATCGGCGTTGCCTTCCCGCAGTGCCCCGACCATTTTGATAACCCGCTGGTTTTCCCGAACCACAAAGCGAGCGCGCTGCATCGCAATCGGGGAGCAGGTGTCGGAAATATCCATTAATTGATCCAGCGTAGTCGCGCCCAAACTTTTCACGTCCGGGTAGTTAACTTGAATAGCCCGTAGCGCCTCCCGGCACTGAGCCACGCGGACGGGGTATTCACTGTTAGCAAGGTCGTGAGATACCAGGGAGTTAACGAGCAAAAAGGTATGATCCGACAGCTTATTAGTGATCACCCGGTAGTCGAGCGTCGTACAGTTAAGTAACAGCGGCCCGTCCGGAGAACCGTTGAGGCTGGCGAACTGATCCATGATGCCACTCGGAACCCCCAGGAACTCGTTACTACTGCGCTGCGTGAGGCGGGCGAGGTCGACGCGACCGAGGCCAGCCTGCACCAGCTCGTTGAGCAGAAAAGCGATGCCGCCTTCGAGCGCCGCGGAACTGCTCATCCCCGCGCCCGCGGGCAAATCGCCCCCGAAGGATAATTCCAGACCGGGCAACGTATAACCCAATTTCTGAAATTCCCGACCGATACCGGCGAGGTAATTAACCCACTGCCGGGCCCCGGGCCGATTGACGGGGAGGGGCAGGGTGGCCTCCTGACCAATGTCCAGTGCTTTGAGTTGCCAGTCGTTTTCCGGGATGCGGCGGGCGGCAAAGAAGATGCTCCGGTCGATGGCGGCGGGAAGCACCAGGCCACCATTGTAATCAGTGTGCTCGCCGATGACGTTGATGCGGCCGGGGGAGCGGACTACGTATTCCGGTGGGCCGGAAAGCGCGGCGGCGACTTGATTCAGGGTAGTTGACACGGGATTGACGTTTACTGATGGGGAGTGATCGGCTCGGCAATGATCCGCAAGATTATGGCGGAAAACAAGTATCGGGCGTAGATAAAGTGCTTTTACCCCATTGCGGATACGGTGGCGCAGCAGAAAGTAACGGCCGATCTCACCGGTAATATCCCGCATCACTTCGTGAAACGGTCTGAACCACCATTCACTCCCCCAGGTAATAAGCCCCTTCCGTCACCCAATTCCCGTCCGCACCGGCCGGCCGAAACGCCACGAAATCACCCACCAGCCGCGCCTCCGGAAGCAGCGTTTTTATCATATCCCCGTCGACTTCTCGGTAGCCAAAATACCGTTCTCCCTCCTTAACAACGCCGCTCAGGGGTAAACCCGTCAGTGTCCGCTCACCGGCCAGGATCGTCGCGTTGATGAACAAGCCGGGTACCAAACCCTCCGGCAGCTCCCCCCCGAAGTGACAGTGCACGTTGAGCGTGGCCGTTTCCGCATCCACCATAGGGTTGATCTTTTCGACGGTCGCCACGCCGCGCGTATCGTTGAAGGGCAGCGCAAACCGGACCCGCTGGCCCTTCCGCACGGCCGCCGCCTCGCGGGAAGGCACGCTCAGTTCCAGGTGGAGGTGGCTGGTGCCGGCGATCTGCATTAACTCATTAGTGGGCGACACCATCTGCCCCTGGTTGGTCGTCACGGAATGGACGTATCCACCGCCCGCCGCGTAAACGCCCACGGAAGACTGAAAAGCACCGTCGCTTTCCAGGCGGTCGACGTCGATCCCGTACTGTTGTAACTCCTGCTTCAGACCGGCGTAGGTCGCGTTGAGTAAGTCCACCTGGCTACGGGCCGCGTCGACGGTGGATGCAGTTGTGGCATCACCCGCGTTGAGGATATCCTGTCGCTCCAAAGCACGCTTCGCCGTGGCGAGCTGGACTTTCGTTTCCAGAAAAATGCGTTGGTTCTGGATCAGCTCAGGAGTGGAGATTCGTAATAACTGAGCGCCCTTTTTCACGTAGTCGCCGGGCAGGTATTTCAGGCCGGACACCTGGCCAGAGGTCCGGGAGTGGACGGAAATCAGGTCCGTCGGCGGCACTTCGATGGTGCCGGTACAGATAATTTCGTGGCCGGTCGTGCGCGTCTGCAACGGACCGATTTTGACCAGACCGGCATCGTACGTGGCGGAAACCTCCGTCGGGGCGGGCGGCGGCGCGATGTCCTCTTCACCGCAGGCACACAGAAGTAAGCACAGGAAAGCTAAGTAGATCGGTTTCATCTTAGAATTGGGTGTTGGCGAGAAAGCGGCGTTCCCGGATGAGTTGCTGGAGTTGGTGCAGCTGGCCGAGCCGTTCCCGCTGGTCGGTCAGCAGCGTTTCGGTTAGCTGGCTGAAGGTTAGAAAATCGATGGCCCCCTGGTCAAACTGTAGCCGGGCGATGCGCAGTAACCGGGCGTTACCGGTCTCCGTGGCCGCATCCGTCCCGACGATGGCGTCGCGCAAACGGCTGATGTTAACGTCAAGGTCATCGAGTCGCCGGTCGCGGCGCTGGCGGTAGCCGTCCGCTTCGTTGTCGAGTTGGGTGCGTTCGAGCTGATGTTGTTCACTGCGGACTTTGGCGGTGCGTCGGTCCAGTGGCACGGCCACGCCGAGGGTAAGTCCCTGAAAAGCGTATTCCTGTTCCAGGCTCTGAATGAAGTAGCCGGCGGAAATCTGCGGCTGGGTGCTGAGTTCGTTCTCCAGTGCGGATTCCCTTTGCAGCGTGCGCTTTTGGGCGCGCAAAAGTTGCTCGTAGGCACTGGCGGTGTCTCTCGTCATGTCGCTGGGCGGGATAATATCCAGGGGGCGCGGTCGCAGGTTCAGGGTGGGTGGCAGGAGCGCGATGGCACGCAGTTCCGTCTCGGCGGCTTGGTAATGACTGAGGGACAGCGCGCGTTTGCGGCGGGCGAAGTTGACTTTTTGCCGGAGTAACTCTTCGTCGATCGCGCCCAGCGTACCCGCCCGTTGCCGGATCGCAAGCCGGGGTTCCAGCGCGACGTAGCGCGCCAGTAGTGAATCCTCCAGGACCAGGGTGCTGACCCGGTAGCGCCATTCGTCATAAGCCACGGCCAGCCGGTACGCCAGCTCGTTGCGCACGATGCCGATGCGGGCTTCTTCCGTACCAATTCGCGATTCGACCAATTCTTTGCGGGAGGCCCGGTTGAACAGGTGGTCCAGGTTTTGTCGGACGTTAAATTGGTTATGCGAATCATGGGCTAAATAAGCTCTAATTCATCCATTCTGCCAAGGATTGCGGCTGTTATTTTACCAAATGTATGAACCAGTAACCCTTGAGT
>NZ_JAATJH010000007.1 GCF_011927835.1 Neolewinella antarctica | reverse complement strand
TAAATTTACGGAGTGGCAGGGTTGACATAATTGATAGTTGTAGTTAACTTCAATTTACTGTTTTCCCTGTCATTTTCAAAATGTCTAGTAGTGTGGCCAAAAACCCATAAATAGCCGCCAGCACCAACAGCACCGCAACGGCCGCAACGTTAAACCCAGTCCGCGTACGGAACATAGATTTCTCCAGGTCGATAGCTTTGTAATCCGCCTTTTGCTTGTCCGTGAAGAGTAGTACCAGCACCACCACGGAAAGGATGGCGAAGAGGTAAACCGCCCAGTCCGGCACGCCGGGGACGGGCTGAACCAGCAGGCGAATCGCCGTAGCTACGCCAATCGCGATAACGGCCAGGGCCAGGGCAATGCGAAGCGTCATGTCACTGACGAGTGATTGGGAGGCCACGCCGGTGTTGCTCGTGAGGATGGGTACATCGTCCAGTGTTGAAGCACGGTCCGTGCCCGCCGCCGTCTTACTCGTCATGCTGGAGATGACGATCATCAGCGCCGAAGAAATGAGGAAGAGCAGCGCCATCCGGTCGAGGAAGGGCAATTCGGGCATGAGAAATTTGAAGGCCATCGACATGGGCACGGACAGCAAAACAACCGCCAGGGCCGCTTTGGAAGTGCCCCGGCGATAGAACATACCGAAAATGAACACCGTCAGTACGCCCGGGCTGATGAAGCCAGTGTATTCCTGGATAATCTGAAACGCCTGACCGGCGTTCAGCCAGATCGGCGCGATGAAAGCACCGATGATCAGCGAGGCACCAGCGGAGATCTGACCGATCGTTACCTGCCGCTTTTCTGATGCAGTTGGGTTGATGAATTTATTATAGATATCGATCGTGAAGATCGTCGAAGCCGAGTTAACCATGGAGCTGATCGACGAACCGATTGCCGCCACCAGCGCCGCGAATGTCAGACCCTTGAAACCGACGCCAACGTGGTTGCCGAGTACCCAGGGAAAAGCCTGGTCCGCCTTGATGATATCGACCGTTTCGCCCTTAACGTTGAGCAAGTAAAAAGCAGCGATGCCAGGTAGGACGGCGAAGAAGGGAATGAACAGCTTCATGAAGGCCGCGAAGGCGATACCTTTTTGCGCCTCGCCAAGACTCTTAGCCGCCAGCGCACGCTGAATGATGTACTGGTTGTTTCCCCAGTAGTAAGTGTTGACGATCCACATGCCACCGAACAGCATGGCGAAGCCGGGTAAGAGTTGAAAAGAAGACTTGATTTCGTCGCCCGCCACGAGTTCGGTTGCCTTACCGTCGGGGTCGAAGCCGGTAGCCAACTCGTTGGCCGCGGCAATGTCGATGTACGTGTCGTCGGGTTCGAAGAGCATTTCGAAGTGGTCCGGAACGGTATCCATTAATAGGCCGATGCCCGTGAAGACGCTACCGTCACCAACGTAACTGAGAATGCCCACGGCCGCCAGCGTACCACCGAGCATGAGCACGATCACCTGCACGACGTCCGTCCAGACAACGGCTTTCAGGCCACCGAAAATGGAGAAACAGGCCGAATAGATCACTAAACCGGCGATGCCAATGTATAAGGATACACCCAACAATTGCTCGATGGCCAACGCACCCAGGTAGAGGACCGTGGAAATATTGACGAATACGAAAAGGATGATCCAGAAGACGGACATGATCGTCCTTACCGTGCCGTCGTAGCGTTCTTCGAGGAACTGCGGCATAGTATAAATCTCCTTTTTCAGGAAAACCGGCAGCAAAAATTTAGCGACGAGAATCAGCGTGATGGCCGCCATCAGTTCGTAAGTCGCGATGGCCAGGCCGAGCTCGAAACCCGAGCCGTTCATGCCGATAATCTGCTCGGCGGATATATTGGAAGCAATGAGCGAGCCCCCGACCGCCCACCAGGGAAGACTGCGGCTGGCGAGAAAGTAATCCGACGCCGTCGTCGACTTTTCCCGGTTCGCAATCCACACACCAAAAAGTATCACCGAGACGATGTATACGCCAAAGATGATGAGGTCAATTCCTTCTAATGTCTGCATGCTAATGGGTGTGTGCGTGGCGAATTACCGCCAGGGGATTTTCAAAACAGTCGCCAATATAGAGAATTTTAGATGCGCTGCGCGCTTTTAGGTCGCTCGCGGCTCTTTAGATACTTTCGGCTGTTAGATGCTGTGCTTTTAGGCTACTGCACGTTAGAGGCGTTACCCCACGCTTGAAAGGTGGCACAGTATTACGCGCGGCAACCTAAAAGCGTGGCGTTTAATAAAGTCTGCGCTGTTCCGTCTGAATAACCCCTTCAATAGCTTCGTACACCTTACTTGGCTTCTGCGGCCGCCAGTTGATGTCATTGAGGTGGTGGCCGAAGTGGGCGTAATTGTCCAACCCGGTGTCGTTCATCTCGTCGAGGACCTGGGGGTGAAGGTTCACGAAAACGATCCAGCCGTCAGCGTCACTGACTTCTTCGTACCATTCCTCATAGTAGTCCGTGTCGGAGCCGTGGTAATTGAGGACGCCTTCCATAATGATGATGAACTTCGTCAATCCGCTGGCGAGGAGTTGGTCCACGACTTCGCGCTTGAGGTGCATGGAGTCGTTGTGCACGGCGTCGTTCCATTCGCCGATCATCTCGATGATGGCGTAATGCTCGTCGTAATCAACGAAGAGGACCTTCATGTACAAAGTCTCCGCGCCGAACTCGTCCCATTGCGGGTGGAGCAGGTAGTTGTAAACGCGGTTGGTGAAGCCAAATTCAGAGTAGACGCGGCCGTGAAAAGGGCTTTCGCTGTCGTCTTCGGCGCGGTAGCGTTCCCGCCAGTTGAAGTGGGGTTCTATGTCGTGCAATCGGGGGGAGGGGGGTTAGTTTCTTGGGGTTAGAAGATTTTGGGGTGGGGTTTTGTTTTGGGTGATTTTTAAATAGGCGGTAGGAAGAAAGATTAGGCGGTAGGCTGGTAGGAAAAAGATTATGCGGTAGGCGGTAGGTACGGCACTACTGCCTACCGCCTACCGCCTACCGCCTACCGCCTCTCTTTCTAACGCCTACCGCCTAAAAGCCTACTCCCTACCTCCGCAATCATATAAACCGGCGCATTCGTATTCCCCGAAACGATCGTCGGCATAACCGAGGCGTCGATGACACGAAGATTTTCGACGCCGCGGACGCGCAGGCGATCGTCGACGACGGCCATTTCATCGTGGCCCATTTTGCAGGTGCCGACGGGGTGATAGATCGTTTCTACTTGTTGCTGGACGTGTGCCCAGGCGGCGCTCTCGCTGGTGCGAAGTTCTGGGGAAAGGAGCCGGGCGCGGTAGGCATCGAAGGCCGGGGCTTCCAGTACTTCGGCGGCCTTACGGACGGCATCGATCATCACCCGGCGGTCGTCTTCGTGGCTGAAGAAGTTGGGTTGGATGACCGGGGCGGCCAGGGGGTCTATGGAGGCGATGGAGAGGTGGCCCCTACTTTTTGGCCGGAGCAAGGACGGTAGGATACTGTAGCCGTCTTCGTTCTGGGGAAAGGTCCGGTAATCGTGAAAATCGGTTTCGTAGCCGTCGCCCATGTGGAAGGAGGAGAATTGGAACTGGTAGTCTACTCGGTCGGGACTGAGGGAGGAAGAACCGTAGGCGACTGCTTCAAGGGGGCCGATGTTGAGAAAGCCTGTCTTTTGGAGGTGGTACCGAGCGAAAGACTTGATTTGCCCGAGGAGGGAGCCGTTGGAATTTTGGCCCATCAACTGCTTGGAGGTGCAACCGACGGGGACGAAGAGGTGATCCTGTAAATTCTTGCCGACCCCCGGTAGATCGACTTTACACTCGATCCCTAACCTTTCCAATTCACCCCGCTCCCCTACTCCGGAAAGCATCAGTAACTGCGGACTGGCAAACGCTCCCGCCGAAAGAATCACCTCTTTCCGGGCCTTGAACACGTCATCTTCCCCCACCCGCGACGCGCTAGCTAGTCCCGTACTTAGTCGGGACGACCGCGCCCTAATTCCAACCGCCCGATCTTTTTCAATAATCACCTCCGTGGTGTGCGTGTTCGTCAAAACAGTCAAGTTCGGCCGCTGCATCACTGGCTTGAGAAAAGCCGTGTAGCCACTCTCCCGCTTCCCGTCGCGAATCGTGAACTGAAACAGCCCCGCGCCGGCCTGTTCCGCGCCGTTCGTATCGTCGTTGCGTTTGAATCCTCGCTCGACGCAGGCGTCGATGAACGCCGTGGAAAAAGGCGTCCGAAAGCGGTTAGGGTAGGAGACGTGAAGTTCGCCGCCCTGGCCGTGATAGTCGTTGGCAAGGTCCTCGTTGTCTTCCACCGCCATGAAGTGGGGAAGTACGTCCTCATAGGACCAACCTTCATTGCCCAGCGCCGCCCAGTCGTCGTAATCCGCCCGGTTGCCGCGCACGTAAGCCATAGCGTTAGTGGAGCTACTGCCGCCGAGGACTTTGCCCCGGGGCAGGTAGATTTTCCGGTTCAGTAGGTGTTCCTGCGGCTCCGACCAGTAACCCCAGTCAAATTTGGAGCGGTGGAGTTTCATGTAGGCACCGGGCGTGGTGATTTTCCAGTTCGTGGCGGGGCCGCCGGCTTCCACCAGCAGCACTTCGTTTCCCGGGTCGGCCGAGAGTCGGTTGGCGAGTACGCAGCCTGCTGAGCCGGCGCCGATTATTATGTGGTCGTATTGTTTTTTCATTTGGCTGGCTGTTGGGTAGCCCTCTCCCTCTTATCCCTCCCCAGGGGGGAGGGACGATTCTCTGTCGATGAAGAGGGTGATTTGACTGCGTAGGAAAGATTGACTGATACTTTAAAGGAATCAGTCAAATCAACAGATCCGTCTACCATGCAACCTCTTGCCGAGAAGTGTTTCACCCCTCCCCCCTGGGGAGGGGCCGGGGGAGAGGGCTACATATACCCACACCCAACAAATCTAGCGAAAATTCGCTAACCACCTCCCCAACCCCCGTTTCCTATCTTCGCCCCACAAACAAAACACCCATGGGATTACTAGATAACAAGATCGCCCTCATCACCGGCGGCTCCCGCGGCATCGGTGCCGCGCTCGTCCGCACGTTCGCCAAGGAAGGCGCGAAAGTGGCCTTTACTTACCGTAGTTCCGCCGGCCCGGCGGAGGCCTTGGTCACTGAACTCGGCGAGAACGTCAGAGCTTACCAGAGCGACGCCAGTAGCTTCGACGCGGCGGCTGAATTGATCAAAAACGTCACGGCGGATTTCGGCAACATCAATATCCTCATCAACAACGCCGGCGTGACGCGCGACACGCTTTTACTCCGCATGAACGAAGAGCAGTGGGATACGGTGATGGACAACAACCTCAAGTCGATCTTTAACCTCACGAAGCACGCGCTGCGTCCCCTCATGAAAGCGGGTGGTGGCTCGGTCATCAATATGTCCAGCATTGTCGGTGTAATCGGGCAAGCGGGACAGGCGAATTATGCGGCTTCGAAGGCGGGCATTATCGGCTTCAGTAAGTCACTGGCCAAGGAGATGGGCTCTCGTAATATTCGCTGCAACGTGATCGCGCCAGGCTTCATTTCTACGGAAATGACGGATGAGCTTTCGGAGGATGTGCAGAAGAAGTATTTGGAAGCCGTGCCGTTGAAGCGGTTTGGGGAGGCGGAAGAAATTGCCAAAGTTTGCGTTTTCCTCGGTTCGGATATGAGTTCTTACGTGAATGGGCAAGTGATTGGCGTTGACGGAGGCATGTAAAGGTTGAGGGCATCCTGCCCGAACGCTCGTGCGGTAGCGAGCCTAGAAGCTACCGCCGTTTCCCGATAGCTATCGGGATCGGGCAGGATGCCCTCAACCCTGGGGAATGTCCGTAGAAGACACGTTAGGCCTTAGCCCCTAATATCTTTGCCAGGCCCGTTAGCGTTCACCGACACGAGCGTCCAAGCCGGACAGCTTGCTAGATTTCAACCGATTTGCCCGCCGCCGCCCCCATCATCGACGTCATCATCCCCGCCTACAACGAGGAGCGCAGCATTGCGCTAGTAGTAAATGAGTTGCCCCGGGCCTTGGTACGCGACATCATCGTCTGCGATAATAATAGCCAGGACAGGACAGCGGAGATGGGCGCGGCCGCGGGTGCCGTGGTAGTACACGAAAGCAGGGCCGGTTACGGTTCCGCCTGCCTGAAGGGGATGGCCCATATCGCCGCCCGCCCGGTAGCGGAATGGCCGGACGTCGTTGTTTTCGTGGACGGTGACCACAGTGATTACCCGGAGCAACTACCCGAACTCGTCGCGCCGATCATCAACAACGGCGCGGACCTCGTCATCGGTTCCCGCGCCCTCGGTGATCTAGAACCGGGAAGTATGCAACCCCAGCAGATCTTCGGCAACTGGTTGGCGACGACGCTGATCAAACTATTTTACGGGAATCACTTTACGGACTTAGGGCCTTTCCGTGCCGTCAAATACTCTGCACTGTTGGAGTTACGGATGGAAGACCCTGATTTTGGCTGGACCGTCGAGATGCAAGTCAAGGCCGCCAAGGCGGGGATGAATTGCGTGGAAGTCCCGGTGCGTTACCGAAAGCGGATCGGGGAGTCTAAAATATCGGGCACCCTGAAGGGAACCATTCTGGCCGGCCACAAAATCTTGTGGACGATCTTCAAACTCATCTGACCATGACCGGCTTAGCCATTTTCGTTCTTGCGGTCTACACGATCTCCCTGTTGTACATCACGGTGTACTGCGTCCTGCAGTTTAACTTGCTGTACCACTATAAGCAGAGTATTAATCCGACGGACCATCCCGTGTCTTTTCGGAATATGCCCCGGCGGGAAGAAGATGACCAACCCGCCGGAAAGCAAGCACAACTCGCCCTTGTGGACGGAAGCCAATCATCTCTGCTCTTTCCCCGTCTCCTTGCACCAGCGACCGCGCAAGACCAACCATATTACCCCTTTGTAACCGTTCAGCTTCCCGTCTTTAATGAACTTTACGTCATCGACCGACTGATCGATACCGTAGCCAAGTTCAACTACCCTAAAGACCGCTTCGAAATCCACATCCTGGACGACAGCACGGACGAGACGGTGGAAATTGTCGCCGAAAAAGTACGGACGTACAAAGCACTCGGTTTCAACATCGAGCAGATCATCCGTAAGGAACGACAGGGTTTCAAAGCCGGTGCGCTCCGCGACGCGATGCCCCTGGCCCGGGGTGAATTCGTGGCTATTTTCGATGCCGACTTTGTTCCCGATAAAGATTTTTTACAGCGCACCATTCCCCACTTCGCGGACCCAAAAGTAGGCGTCGTCCAAACCCGCTGGGAACACCTTAACGAAGATTATTCCATCATCACGCGCCTACAGGCCCTCCAGCTAAACGTCCATTTCACCGTCGAGCAAGTCGGGCGGATGAACGGTGGCCACTTACTTCAATTCAACGGCACGGCCGGCGTCTGGCGTACCGAAGCCATCGCGGCCGGCGGCGGCTGGCAGCCCGATACGCTCACTGAAGACCTCGACTTGAGTATCCGCACCCAACTAGCCGGTTACAAAATCCACTTCCTCGAAGCCGTCGGTAGCCCGGCCGAGTTGCCCGTGGAGATGAACAGCTTCAAAAGCCAGCAACACCGGTGGATGAAGGGTGGCGCGGAGACGGCCAAAAAGATGCTGCCGAGCGTGTGGCGTTCGGACATGGGGTTTTGGCACAAGGTGCATTCGACGGCGCATTTACTGGGTAGTACGATCTTTTTATTCGTGTTTCTGTGTGGCGTGTTTAGCGTACCGGTCTTGTTCCTTTTCGGCGAGTTAGTGGAGATTGGGTTCAGTAAAAACTTCTTCGCCGTCTTCCTCATCGGCTTGCTTTCCGTGATCGGTATCTACTTCACGGCTAACGTGCGGACGATTGCTAATAAGGACACAAGTTTCTTACGCTCGACGCTAAAATTTTTAGTCTTATTCCCCCTGTTTCTTGCGCTGAGTATGGGGCTGTCGTTGCACAATACCGTCGCCGTTTTGCAGGGCTACCGGGGCAAGAAAAGCCCGTTCGTCCGCACGCCAAAGTTCAACATCAACACGATCCGTGATAAGATCGGTAGCAAAAAGTACCTGAGCGGTAAGCTGAATTTAATTACGGTGGGGGAAGGGTTTTTGTGCCTGTATTTCTGCTTTGCCGTAGCCGGGGCCTTTTATTTGCATAATACGACTTTCGTGGTTTTTCACGGCTTGCTAGCGCTGGGGTACGGCGCTATTTTCTATTTTAGCGTTAAGCATTTGAGCTTGGTGCGGTGACCGGCTCCGGGGCCACGGGTGGAAAGACCGAGAGATATTGATGCACCAGCTTTGTATCCGCCGCAAGTGAGCTTACGCAACCGAATTATGCCACCACAAGCACACAAGGCGCCTAAAATTGAGCGAGTGGCAACCCAGAGTAGCCGAGCGCCGCTTTTTCGTGCTTTTGTGGCGAGAAAATCTGCTTAACATCCGTTGGAAATCTCTCAGGGCTGCTGTTTCCCGCCTTTAATACGCGCAGTAGCTCACTGAATCGATCATACTAGATTTTAGCCTCCTGCCCCCAACAGCGATAACATCCGCCTACCGACTACCACCCTACCGCAAAAAAAACCGCCCACCCGAGCAAAGCTCAGATGGACGGTTTTGTATCTTACTTAATCGGCCTAAGCCATCTTGCTTACTCAGCGGCGGTATCAGCAGCAGCCTCATCACCTTCGGCGCCTTCGCCTTCACTGGCTTCCTCAAGTGCCTTCTCTTCGGCCGTAGTGGCGGAACGAAGGGCACGCGGTACTTCGACGGACGCGATCGGTTGACCGGGGGCGTTCATAATTTCGACGCCCTCGCTGACCTTGATGTCGCGAACGCGGATCGCGCTACCGAGGGTAAGCTTGCTGATGTCGAGCATGACGTGGTCGATCAACTTCTCCGGAGTCGTCTTGATCTTAACGCGACGGACGGAAACCTGGAGCTTACCACCGTTACGCACACCGGGGCTAGAACCCTCGAAACGGACGGGCACTTGCACCTGCACGGTACGCTCATCTTCCAGCGCGAGAAAATCGACGTGCATCAACTCGTCGCTCACGGGGTGAAATTGGTAATCCTTAACGATCGCCTTGGTGGTGACGCCGTTGACGGTCAACTCGGCCAACTTGAAGTCGGGAGAGTAGATGAGGGGGCGCAGATCGAGCGGCTTGACGGTGAAGTGAACGGGCTCTCCGGCACCGTAGAGAACGGCGGGGGCGAGGCCTTCGCGGCGGACGGCTTTGGCGGCTTTCCGGCCGACGTCGGTGCGGACTTCGCCGCTTACTTGAATGGTTTCCATAGTGGTAAAACTTTATTGGAGCGCCGCTACGCTCTAGAGTTTGTGGGGATTTTGCTTCGGGACCAGGTTTAGGACCCTCACGTTCAGTCCCCCAAAAAACAAAGGAGTGACCACGCAGAAGCGCTAACGGCCCGCAAAGATACGTGTTTTCCTTATACGCACTACCCCGCCCACATTTTTTCTTACCCGGCTTGCTTGCGATGCGCCAGCTTGTCCCGTACTTAATCATGGCACCCGCGACCGCGCCCTTTGCTCCCTAGAATAAATCCAGATAACCGGATGATCGTAGATAAAAGTCAACAGACGCACCAGTTATGACCTTATGTATATGTGCCGTTTGACACTCCCGTGATATTTGGCACCCGCGCAATTAGCCGCATGTTAACCTCCAACTAAAAAATCATGAAGCAATTAATCACTCTCCTCTTCCTAGCTTTCATCATCGTGGCATGTGGCGGCGGCGAAGACGCCCCGAGCGAAGCCCCCCTCGCCAGCGCCAATAAGGTAGAAGCCAAGGAGATCAACGTCAAAAAGATCTGGAAAGTCCGCTGTATCGCCTGCCACGGCATCGACGGCACGATGGGCACGAACGGTGCGGCTAACCTGAAACTGAGTGATAAGGACATGGATTACCGCGTCAACATCATCAAGAACGGTAGCGAGAACGGCGTGATGACGGCCTTCGGCGAAATCTTGGACGAAGACGAGGTAAAGGCCATGGCGCAATTCACGATGGACCTGCGCGAAGACTAATGGTTGCGGCGCGCGAATACGTAGTTCTCGGCATCATGTCCGGTAGTTCGCTGGACGGGCTCGATCTTGCCGTGTGTCGCTTGCTCATCGATAAAGACGCGGAAACTAGTATTAGTGAATGGTCGATCCTTGCGGCTGAAACCGACCCTTATTCCCTGCATTGGCGCGCGCGTCTGGAATCCGCCCCCGATCTTTCTGGTCGGGAACTTTGGCGGTTGCACACTGATTTTGGTCGTTGGATCGGTCATCGCGCGGCGGTTTTCTTATCCGCGCATCCCACACTTTCCCCAACGCTCGTCGGGAGTCACGGCCATACCATTTTTCATGATCCGGACGCCCATTCCACTACTCAAATTGGTGACGGCGCGGCACTGGCGGCGGTCGTTAAACTCAAAACCGTCACGGAATTCCGGGGCGCGGACGTAGCGGCGGGCGGCCAGGGCGCACCAATTGCGCCGGTGGCGGATAAGTATCTTTTTCCGCAGTACTCGACTTTTCTTAATCTCGGGGGGATCGCCAATCTGAGCGTTCGCACTTCCGCGGATAATTACCTCGCCGGCGACATCAGCGGATGCTGTCAGGTCATCGATCGGCTGGCGGGCTTGCTGGGCTTTCCTTACGATGACGGTGGACGCTTGGCGGCTGCGGGTCAGTTCAATTCGGACTTAGCGGATCGTCTGGAGGCATTGCCATTCCACCATATGCCTTACCCCAAATCGCTGGATAATGCCTGGGTTCGCGAGCAGCTTTGGCCCGTTTTGCGGAATGACTCAATTGCAGCCGGTGATCGTTTACGCACTTTTACGGTATGGTTGGCGCGAAAAATAGTGACAGATTTATTGGAAGTGGGCGCGGTCGCCCCGACTAAGTACGGGACTAGCTGGCGCGTCGCGAGCGAACAAGTAAGAAGCAAGGTTTTGGTAACCGGCGGCGGTGCTAACAATGACTTTTTAATCAATCAACTCAACGGTGTGGTGCCGGAGCTGGAATTCATCGTCCCGGAAAAGCAACTTGCGAACTTCAAGGAAGCGGCCATGATCGCGCTCTGCGCCGTGTTACGCGTAGAAGGTTTACCCAATGCACTTTCCTCCGCCACGGGCGCGAGCCGCGATACCGTCAACGGCGCGGTATATTTACCCGGCCTTTGAGCGTGTGTTTACTTTTTTACTTTTCCAGCCGCCATGTCTAAATTAGTCTTTCAGCTTTTCCACTTCATGAGCCGGTGGATGATCCGTGTGTTTTACCCCGGCCTGGAAGTAGAAGGCCGCGAATACGCCAACCACCCCGGCCCCACCCTACTCTGCGGCAACCACCCGAATACGCTCATCGACCCACTGATCGCGGGCATTCACCTCGACTACCAAACTTACTTCCTGGCCAACGCCGGCCTGTGGCTTAGCCCCGTGACTGCCTTTCTGATCGACCCGTTCTGTATTCCCGTGGCGCGGGCCAAAGACAAGGAAGCCGGCGCAAAGACGGGCGGCAAGGATGAAGTTTTCAACCGCACCTTCGCCAGCCTCGAAACGGGCAAGATCGTGTACATCGCCCCGGAAGGTTTCTCTGAGCTCGAGCGGAAACTTCGTCGCCTCAAGGGTGGCGCGGCCGGTATGGCCCTCGAAGCGGAAAACCGGAACAACTGGGAACTAGGCGTTTCCATGCAGCCGGTCTGCTGCAATTATGAGAGCCCCACCACCTGTTTTAGCCGCGCTTTCGTGCGCTTCGGCGAGCCGATCGACCTGCTTCAGTTTCGGGAGCAGTACGAGAAAAGCCCCGTCCGTGCGATGAGCGCCCTGACGTCCTTGCTCACGAAGCGGATGCAAGACCTGTTGATCCAGACGAAAGACAAGGACGAAGAGCATCTCCTCCGCCCCGTCGAAAGGGCCATCCAAAACGACGCGCCACTTACCGTTAGCAAACACCACTACCGGACCAAGAAAATTCTCAAATCTCTACGCGCGATGCCGGCGGACGACCGGGAAGCGCTGCGATCATCCGTCTTGACTTATAGTGGTTTACTCAAAGAAACGGGGCAATTGGACATTGAATTCAGCGACCATCCGGAGCGGAAACTGCACGCGGGGACAATCCTGGGGCTTCCTTTTTTCCTGTACGGCCTGCTTAACCACGCACTCTGGCTTTTCCTCATCAACTTACTCTGGAACAAGCTCGGCATCGACCGGGGCTACAAGGCGACCGTGCAGTGTTTGGCGAGTTGGTTCATCATGCCAATCACTTACGTGATTCAACTACTACTTTTCAACTGGGCTTTTCCGGAGGCCTGGGGCTGGCTCTACTTGCTGAGTTTACCGGTGGCGGGCTTGTTCGCGCTGAAGTACTGGGTGACGTACCGGGCGTTTTGGGCGGGTCGGTTTTCGGGGAGCAGCAAGGACGATGACCGCCTAAGGAGTCTGCGGGCGGAGATGTTGGCTGGGTTCGATTACAGATCGTAGCGATGAATTTCAACACACAAATCACGGAAGGGACAAAAGACACAAAGAAGAATTAACAGCGAGTACTGTACTCACACTTTATGTGCTTTCCTTTTTCTTTTTGTGTCTTTTGTGTTCCCCTCCCACAGCACTTGTTCCGTGATCGGAAGCCCCAACTTACTCCACCTCCAAACTAACGTGAAACAGCGCATCCCCCCGATTGACGATTGGGGAGATATTGATGCAGAAAACGTAGCAGTCCGAGGGGGCGTACACCTTGCGCTCAAAGTCACCGAAAGGGTCGGTGATGAGTCCGATCACAGTCTTCTTGGTCACCCAGGCACCGTTCTTAACGCGCACATGAAACATACCGGAGTGGGAAGCCCGCAACCACTTCGACTTCTTGATAATGATGGATGCCTCCTGAGGTACGGCCTTGAAACGCTTCATGTCTAAATAACGGATCACGTTTTTCGCGCCCTGTACACCGTACTGAATCGCTTCCTCGTCGTACAGCATGGATTTACCCCCTTCGAACAGCAGGGAGGTTTTGCCAAGTTTGCTAAAGGCCTCCCGTAAGGAATTAGGGATGGTCTTCGACTGGACGATGAAGGGCGCGCTGAAGGCTTTAGCCAACTCAATGGTTACCGTATCCTCCAGCACGCAACGGGTTTGCGCTACGTTGACCCGGTTACCGCCGCCCGAATGGAAATCAATCACGTAATCCACGAAAGGCGCGATCTCCTTTTTAAACTGGTACGCAAACTGACTCGCCAGGGAGCCCTTTGCCGAACCCGGGAAGACGCGGTTCAGATCCCGCCCGTCGGGGAACTTGCGCGACAGATTCAAAAAGCCGAAAATATTGAAGACGGGAATACAGACGATGGTCCCCCGGCGGGGCTTATTGATCTTATTCCGGATGATTCGTCGCACGATTTCCACCCCGTTGATCTCATCGCCGTGAACGCCGCCCAGCAACAACAACACCGGCCCGTCCTGCTCTGCGCGCTCGACGAAGATGGGTACTTTGATGCTGTTGCGGGTGTGCAGTTTCGCCACGTCGAACTCGAGAACTTTGCTCTCCCCCCGTTGGATGTCCGTTCCAAGAAACGAGATCGTTTCTCTATACATTCCGCTCGACGTAACGGATGATCTTCTTAGCGATGTCTTTGCCCGTAGCTTTTTCGATGCCCTCCAGTCCTGGTGAAGAGTTCACTTCCAGCACTAGCGGTCCGCTATTGGACTGCAACATATCGACACCGGCAACACCGAGGCCCATTGCCTTTGCGGCCACGAGTGCCGTATTTTCTTCCTCTTCGGAGAGTTCGATAATGTTGGCACTTCCGCCGCGGTGTAGGTTTGAACGGAATTCGCCTTCCTTACCCTGACGCTTCATCGCACCGACTACTACGCCGTCCACGACAAAAGCCCGAATGTCCGCACCTCCGGCTTCTTTGATAAATTCTTGAACGATGATCCGCGCTTCCAAACCGTTAAAAGCTTCCATGACCGAACCCGCCGCGTTTTGCGACTCCGCCAGAATGACGCCCAAACCCTGGGTTCCTTCCAGCAACTTCAGCACGACCGGGGCCCCGCCTACGGAATCGACGATGTGGTCAACGTCCTTAGCAAAATTACTGAAGATCGTTTTCGGCATGCCTACGCCCGCACGAGAAAGCAGCTGGAGGCTTCTGAGCTTATCACGCGAGCGAATCAGCGCCTGAGATTCCACGGCGGTAAAGATCTTCATCATCTCGAACTGACGCACGACGGCCGTTCCGTAAAAGGTTACGGACGCTCCAATGCGTGGAATTACTGCGTCGACGCCGGTGAGGTATTCACCTTTGTAATAAAGCCGGGGCTTCTTCTTTTCCAGTTCGATGTTACACTTCAGGTGGTCGACGACCATCATTTCGTGGCCCATTTTCTCGCCGGCTTCTACGAGTCTGCGCGTGGAGTAGAGGCTGGGCTGGCGGGATAAGATTACAATCTTCATTTTGCTTGTTTTTTAGCGGTAGCTAGTTTTTTCTTGTGGCTTAAGTTACGTCTGGCGGCGTCGACGATAAATTTCCCCTTCAGGAAACGTCTGCCGATCAGGATGGGAAAACGCATCTCCCCCCGGTCGCTCAGGGAAAGTTGAATAGGGTACGTTACGCCGAACAAACGGATATCGGTTTGCACCACGTATCGCTCCTCCGAGCTGCCGTTCGAGCTCTTAATACTCTTCTCCTTAAAGTGTTCCGTCGCGAATTCTTTTCCGTCGTACTGGCTGTGGGAATCGTCGAGGAGTTTAAAAGTAAGCACCGTTTTGCCGTCCTGCTCTTTGGTCTCGATGTCCTTACAGTGAATCGCCGAGGTGTAGGCGCCGGTGTCGATTTTTAGGTCGATGTCCTGGAGGTCTAGTTCCGGAAAATCGGCTTTGTCGGTTCTGCCTATGGTAGTTTTTTCGGTCACTTTTTGGTGGGGGTGGTTGGGGCGGGGTAAGGTAGTTGTTATTTGGGTGGTTGGGTTGGATTATAATTTTGGGGGGCTGGGGCGCTGGCGCGGGTGCTGGGTTTTTTTGGGGAGCGGGGGTGGTGGGCGTCAATTTCAGGGTACATCCGGACGCTCGGAGGACCATTTCAGGTATGTTGCTGCGCGGCCTACCTGAAATCGACGCTCCGAGATCCTAAAATCAGGGCGAGTATTTATAGGATCTCGGAGCGTCTCCCGTAGCGTAGCGGCGGGAGTCCTCCGAGCGTCCGGGGGGCTTTCTAGTTTGCGGGCAAAAACGTTGCTTTTCCTAACTTTCCCGGCACCCGCGACCGCGCCCACCACCGAAGGCAGCAGTAAAGCTAAAGAATGAAACCAACCGAGAAAATAACCGGGTGAAAGTGGCGTAAAAAATCGGGGTGCGTACCTTACCGACCTATGAACGATCCACAAGAAATTTTGAGAAAATTAGTCGCTTTCAACGTCCTCGGTGGCGAACCTAATCTGGAAATCATCGACTGGATCGAGAAGTTCCTGAGCGACCTGGGCGTCGAAAGCCACCGCGTCTACAACGAGGAGAAGACGAAAGCCGCCCTGCACTGCCGCATCGGCCCGGCGGCGGACGGCGGCATTATCCTGAGCGGCCACACCGACGTGGTGCCGACCGTGGGGCAACCGTGGGAGACGGACCCGTTCGTGCTCACCCAAAAAGGCGACAAACTTTACGGCCGCGGGAGTTGCGACATGAAGGGATTCATCGCCTGCTGCCTGGCTTCCGTGCCCCACTTCCAGCAGGCGAACCTGGCCAAACCCGTCTACTTCGCCTTCAGTTTCGACGAAGAGATCGGCTGCCGCTCGGGCGACCTCACGGCAGCGGCCATCCGCGACTTCTACCCGGAAAAACCAGCCGGCGCCATCATCGGAGAACCGACTATGTTGCGGCCCATCGTCGGCCAGAAGGGTATCATGGTCTACACCACCACCGTGCACGGCAGCCAGGGGCATTCCAGCCGGATCAAGGACGAAGTGGACGCCGTGCAGGAAGCCGCGCGGCTGATCGTCTGGCTGGAAGACAAGATGGACGCCCTGATCGCCGCCGGCCGGCTCGACGACCGCTTCCACCCCAACCACACCAGCATCCATACCGGCAAGATCAGCGGGGGCAGCGCCTTCAACATCATCGCCAACGAATGCTCGTTCGACTGGGAATTCCGCAACATCCCGCTGGACGACGCGGACGGGATCATCAACGACTTCCAAGCCTACTGCGCCGAACGGATCGACCTGAAACGAAAAACGTTTTCGGGTTTCGACGTGACGCACGTGGCGCTGCACCCGCCCGTCCCCCCACTCGATACGCCGGAGGATGCGCCGATCGTCGAACTGATCAAGGAACTGACGGGAATTTCGGAAACGGATACGGTTTCTTACGCCGCCGAGGCCGGGCAGTTTTCGCGTCAGGGCTTTCCTTCGGTGATTTGTGGGCCGGGGGATATTGCGCAGGCGCACCGGGCTAATGAGTTTGTCGGGGTGGGGCAGTTGGGGGGGTGTATGGCTTTGCTGGGTCGTTTAGCCCAGCGTTTAGGCGTTTAGGGTGAGTTGCGTATACCGAGATGCTCTGCGCAACAAAATATAAAATAGTTACTTTTAGCTTAGGAACATCATTTGATCTAACAATTATGGAGAAATTAGTATTTGCGACATTCTCAATTAAGATATCTCAAATGGGTAACCCTGAGAACTTAAGCTCATTTGATGGAAATAAAGATTTACTGACCTTTATTGAAAAGTTTTTGGTAGAGATATTTAATGGTGATTTAAAGACAGAAGATTTTAGGGGCATCAAAAAATTTCACCTTAGAATTGACCAAATCATTCATACTTCAGAAGAGGATAGATGCTGTTATGGCTACCTCTCAAGTGGAGTGAGTGGTGACACCTATACAATTAGAAATTTGGAGAATGATACTAAAGTAGCTGATGTAACGTCTGGTGATGGAGCATTCAAAGACATCTTTTTCTTCTTTCATATTCCTTTACAGAAACAGACAGGTTTTTTAGTCTTGCAAAGGAAGGGGAACTTCGGAGCTAAGGTAGCACTAGAAAAGTCTTTGAAAAAGTATATGAAATCCGAGGGATTTAATAGACACACAATAAATTTGTATAATTTAATATCAGAGCAAGTGTTTGATAGAATGATTCAGTTAGGTGAATTGATGAGAGTTGACCTAATCAAGAAATATATACCTTCAGACATAAAAGAATACATCACCAATGGAGAAAATATGTCAGAGTCACCTGGCAAATTAAAAACAACAATTAGTACAGATAGTAAATTACCGGATTCGTGGAAAAGATATTTGAGAAGGATTTATAAAAGCAGGGGAAGGTATTCAGACCAATACGAAGTAGATGGTATTAGCGACCAATATGAAGACATACAGTTTCAATTAGAATATAACGGTAAGTCAAAGAAGTTCCATGTAGTGAGAGAGGGTAAAACCCAGCCTGATGTTGATGTAACTCAAGAATATAGGGAAAAATTTGGAGAAGAGATTACTGTCCATCAACTTGCTTTATTGGCCAAATCCACACTTCAAGACATATTTGGAATAAATGGTAATTTATGAGTAAAATTGATGTATCACCGATATTTACAGGACATTTAGACACACTTCGCAATTTCAAGACTGGAAAAAGATCAAAATCAGATTTTATCATTTTTTTTCTACTGCCAATATTGATAGCGTATGTGTTTTATCTGTTTGATTTAAATCTGAATATCTTAGTTGGCGACTTATTAAAAGCACTCGCTATATTTTCGGCATTTTTATTTAATATGTTAGCAATTGTCAATGGAGCATTGACTAAAAAGAATTTAGTAATTGGAAGTATCAAAGAAAAGTACGCAAAAGAAATTCATGCAAATATATCTTTTACAATCATAATTGGACTATTCATTATTATACTTCTTATATTTCAATCATTGACAGTGTCCACCTTAGATTACTTTTCGTTTAAAGTAAACACCTTGCTAAACCTATCTAATATTTTCCTAATTTCTTTATTCTTTCTTACACTGATAATGTGCTTGAACCGAATATATGTTCTACTTAGGAACTAGCGTAATTTATATTATGGGATTAACAAACCCATCATCTATTTAATGTTTAATTCATCTCATTCGAGAGTTCTCGAGATGATTCAAAAACAAATGTATCCGACACTAAATGTAAACGTACAAGCAAGCGACAAGCCGCCCCGGAGGTTTTAAGATAATATTCTTTGTTTCAACTTTTTACGTGGTTTCGCTCTAACGTAGAAAGTTGAAGAAAAGAGCTGGTCCGGTGGTCGGTCCAACGCTCTCAATTTCCAAAACTCCCCGTCCTCCTGCGTCGGCCGCGGTTTTGTGAATGTTCGCTTATGGTCTGCCCACCTTGCTGCAGGTTGATGTATATTGAGATCGACCTGAGAAGACGGCCTGCGTTGCTGCGAACGTTGGTGGCAATAAAAATAAAATTATGAGTAAAAATATTATTTATGGAATCATTTCGATTGTTGCAGGTTGTATATTTTACTTTTATATAAGTAATTTTTTAGTGTCACTTGCGTTCTCAGTTATAGTGTTCGTTCTGCTAAACTATTTTGACTCCACCAATAGATATTACAGGTTAGCTTCAATAGCAATTTCGTATTTTGCTATAGGGAAATCGTTTGAATTTTTGTATGAAAGTCCAGACGGCCTAAACGCTAAATTCTCTCTGTTTGAAGATGATCCTATGTTTTATATAGGTTTAAGTTCAGTAATTATAATTTGTTTAGCGTTAGATTTCTTCGAGAGAAACGATTTTAATTTCCCAAAGAGAATTAACCTTTTTTCCTCAAGGAAGAATGTGTTTAACAATAAAGGAACAACAAACTATGTTGAAGGCGATGCAGATATAAATATGAACAAAGATGAATGATAGTCAAGATAATAAATTTGAAAACGATGGTGATGTATTCTACTCAGAAGGGAGCCAAAATATAACGTATGGATTGTCTTTTGCTGAAATAGTCCAGTTAATGGAACTAGGATCGCTAGAGAAAATGAAAACTGTTCCTCATGTCAAAAGTATCATTCAAAAATTATACGGAAAAAGCATAATACAGTTACATAAAAGTGGTGTGTCTAACCATGATATATGGAAAGCTATTGAAGTTGAGCTAAATGAATCTCTTATTAATAGTATCTCTATTGAGAATATTTCTAATGAGGATATAGAAAGTTTAAAGGTGTTTTACAAATATTTGGATGCAAAAGAATTTGAAATTGCAAGAAATACAATTACTAATATTTTTCAGAACAAGAATTTGGATAGTAAGAGTTTATCGTTTAAGCTATTTTTAGAAGGCGAAGTATTAAGAATTGAAAGAAAGTTTCTTGGAGCTTTTGAAAAAATTTACGAAGCATTAAAGACGAATTATTCAGATGAATATGTAAATTCTGCAATCACTATCGCATTAGGTAATTTGCGTAGGATTGATTTGACTAGTAAGGTAATAAATACTGTAGGGGTTCTTAACGAGAATGAGATTTCTTTGGAACTTATGGCTACCATGGGAAGCGTTTTGATTTCTATGGGAAAGTACGATGAGGCAAAAGAAGGTTGCTTAAAAGTACTAGACAAACTTGCTGACAAAGATTCCAATAGATATGGTAGATTAAAAATTCATTTTATGCACACCTACATTAATGCATTAATTCAAGGTAACATGATGATTGACTCAGAAACTGAAACAAAAATTTTAAATAGTATTTCTGATCTTGATACTCTTGTGAGTAAGTATTCGGAAGACTTTGAAATAACCTTACGAGCCAAGACTAAAGAGTACAATTTATCTGCTTTATATCAAAAAATATATCAGTTCAAGTTTCATGTATTGTGTTATTCAACAATCCACCCATTTATAAATTGCGGTCAAGACAAACTTAGTGACGATCAAGGATTTATAAACCTAAATTATCTAGAACCTGTGGAATACCTAGAAAAATCTATAAACCATACAAATGAGTTGATTCGACTTAAAGAAGGCGATGATAATCAGATTAATATAGAAGTGTCTTATGCAAACCGGGCCTTGTTGTTAATAAAACTATATCGCCTAAAAGATTTATTGGCATGGAAAATAAAATATGTATGTGATAAATTTAGATGTTCGTTTGAGGAACAAGTTAAAGGATTTGAAGCGGAATTAGATAAATCAGATATTTTAAAAAATGTGAGATTCAATATTGACATGGCGATTGAAAAGGCGAGAGAACTACAAGTAAATATCACACGATTTATCGTAGAAGTTGCAGATTTCTTTTTTAATGAAGTTAAGAACGATCGTATATCAATGTATTATTACCAAATAGCTCTTTCAATAATTGGTGGGGATAAAAATAATTACACAGAGTTATACGATTACTTAGTAGAGAAAACAAAAATATAATGCCACCAACACAGCGATCACGTCAACCCGCGCATGATGTCTTTGGCTTCGATTAGAGTTTTTGGGTAGGGTAGTGTTGATTTCTTCGTATCATTGTTTTTGAAAAGCGCGGGCTGCGTGGCCGCGCACGTTTGGCAAAACAAAAAAACAGATGGATACTCAAAATATATTATACATATCGATTACTTACAAAAATCCTGAAGTAAACTACTGGCAAGTTCCAGATGATTTGAGCCGGTTCCAACCACTTAATTTCATACGATTGTCTCCTAAGAACTTGCGCCAGTTTGAAGATATAGATAATTATAATAAGGAGCAGCTATCAAAGCTTAATTCTATTCATGAAGTAGTATTTCTTAACTACAAGAGCTTTCAAAACCAATTTGCAGAAATAAGAAATCATGACGCATATAAAATTATTGTAATATTAGCTGATGTTTGTTCCAAAGAAACACTTGATTCTATCAAGAAGAATGATAACGAAAATGGAAATACTTATTTATATTTATACAATAGCACAAATGAAGAATCAAAAATAGATATCGAAGTCAAGAATTTTGTTGTTGTAAAATCACCGTATGATTTTGTTGATAAGTTAATTGGTAAAGACATTATCAAACCAAAATTGAACGAGGCTAAAAATAGCTTTGTTGCATTTGGGCCCGTTAGAGCATTATTTTCCGTGTGTAATCAGGCAACATTAAATTATTGGACAAACGATCATGAAACAGTATCATATGAAGATGCTGTAAAAATTTCTCGCGATGTACTTACAGGTAGTAATGAAATTAGTCGAGAAGATTTAATAATTCAAAAATTACAAGAATATCATAAAATAAGATCTGAAATAGTACATAATTCCGGTATTGATGATCCATCAAATAAGGATACCATCCCAAGTTTAGTTCTAGCTTATCCATATCATAGTCCTGTGGTAAAGGAGCAAATGAAGAGAATAAAAGTAGCGATTCATAAAAAATTTGGTGTATCTGATCGACAATTTACTCGATTTTTGCAGGCAGAGCAAGACGAGCGCTACATAACGCATTTAGCTATACCTGATAATAAAGAAGACATTCAAGATCTATCAGATCTGGGTATCAATAGTGCTAGAATGATTCAAGAAAGAATAGTGTTTACCGATTTCGCTATATACCTTCATTCGGCTGTAAGCTTTTCAGCAGCTATTAGGTTACCAATAATTGGTCAATCAATTAATAGAGAACTGGGGTTCGTTAGGCCCAGTGTCTTTGGAAGACTTTCGAATGATAAGAACAGAAGAAGATTAAATAAAACAATTACTAAAATTGGCAAAAAAATTGGTCGAGATAGGATTACAAATAAGGTAAGTAACCGCATAGATAATTGGAAAGGCCAGATAACTGCTGTATCAGATTTACCAATTGAGTGGATGATATGTAGGGAGACTATTCTAAGCTTTTCACACGACGTATGTCGGATACCTGAGAGTCCATTGTCAAGTTTGGTGTCTCAATACAATAGTCAGTTTGAGCAACTATTTTTGACTCCAGATAATTTGGATTATAATAATATTTTGGTGGTTTATGGGAGTACTGAAGACAAATTTAAAGTGTGGCAAAATGAAGTAGATAAAATTGCTAATAAAACAGGTTTAAATACATGTTCTCCTAATTCGATCAAAGAACTTGTTAATTCTGTTAACGAAATCAATCCTACTCTTTTAGTTTTTGATTGTCACGGAGGAATAGGGGACGATAATTTTTCAACTTATTTATCAATAGGTAAGGAAAATTTGACTAATGAAGATATCGTTAAACATAATATTTCTGCTCCTATAGTTTTTTTATCTGCATGTGGCACAGCTCCAAATTTCGGTTTAATTGATTCTATTGCACAGGGATTCTTTCAAGCAGGTTCAAAATCTGTCACAAGTACATTTCTACCGATAGATATTAATCTGGGCTCAATAACTTACATAAATATGCTTATCCGCTTACAGGCATCAGTACATGATGGTGCCTATGTCAATTGGCTAGAATTTATAGCGGATATCGGAAGGAAAACTTATATTGAGTCAATAGTTGCAGAAATGCTACATTCTAATAATGGAGCAAAGGGAAGTATTGATAATTTACACACCGAGTGGTTGTCACAGCTATCAACTATTGATCTAAGAAAGCGGCTATTCAAATTTTTGTACACTACTGATAATAAGATGATTAAAAATGCGGTAAGTAAAGTCGTGCCTGAGTATTTATTTTATACCCATATGGGGAGGGCAGATTTAATAATATTTGCTAGTTCTTTGCATCAAAGAGATTTAGTAGGTAAAAATGTATATGTGAAATAAAATTAGCCCAACACAACAGCACAACCATTAAGCTAAGCCTAAAGTCCTTTCTGATTGCCCCCCCAAGCCACTGTTTTCCTGATTACCAGCTCACTTGTCGAAGTTCCAATGCCGTACGAACATAGCACTGGCCCGCAGGTATCGTAAAACTGCTAATGTGACGTTAGCTTATGTGGGCCACTACCTGGCTTTCCGATGATTTTTTTAGCTGCGCTGCTGCTTACGGCGGTCGTGGGTACGGCGATGTTGGGCCCGCATAATTTTGCGCGTTCGCTTCCGCCCGACACGGGGGCGGTAGGGCTCCGGGTAACTACTACAAAGTTCGAGCAGCATACGGATCTTGGCACGCCAGTTGCTCGGCCCGTCCAGATAAATGTGATAGCGGAACTGTTGCAGGATACCGGCCGTCACGTTGCGGTTCATCCGGTAAGTATATTTTCGGTGTTTGGTCTTTCTTGCGATCCGTGCTGCTACGGCCGCTTTGAGCGCGCGCTGCTGGTTGTAAAAGGCTAGTGTCGCCCATGGGTCCACACCCATCAAGTTAAGTCCCAGCGACACGTACCCTATTTGGCAAGAGCACTTGCCTCCGAAATGCTACCCGCGGTCACTGATGCCGTAAACTACACAAAGATGGAAGTCATACTAATGCGCCAGTGGGATGACAGACAGGTAAAGACGATCAAACGACGGCATCTTTTCTCTGTTCCTGAGCTTGAAGAGACTATGCTGTTGCTATATGGGGCAATCAGCGTCGCAATCACTAATTTTCAATTTAACCAGCCAACTGACCGTATTTAGCTAAATTTAGTCCATACACTGACTAAATTTAGCTAAATACAGTCAGTACGCGTACTTTTGCGCATCTTTAGTAAAAGGAAAACAGCATGGACCTAATCAAACGAAGCATCGAAGAACGAGTCATCGAGTACCTAAAGCCAAACAAGGTTGTCGTGCTGTTGGGTCCGCGGAGGGTTGGGAAGACCGTTCTGATCAAGCAAGTGCTTGCGAAAATTTCCGAACCCTACCTCTTGCTGCACGGGGAGGGTCAGGACGTAAGAAAACAGCTAGCGTACCGCAGCACGCAGCGGTACAAGAATATGATGGGGGACAAAAAGCTCCTCATCATCGACGAGGCGCAAAAGATTCCTGACATCGGACTCATCCTGAAGTTGATGGTCGACACCCTGGATGGGTTGAAAATTCTGGCTACGGGCTCTTCTGCGTTCGATCTCGAGAAATTTATGGGAGAGCCGCTTACGGGACGGAAGACAACGTTCCACCTATTTGCGCTTTCGGAAGGTGAGTTGAAGCAGACGGAAGACTTGTTTCAGGTAGATGCGAATTTGAGAAGTAGGCTGGTCTTCGGCAGTTATCCTGAACTACTGCAAATTCCTGAGGAAAATGATAAAAAGATCTATTTGGATGACCTGATAAATTCCTACTTGTTAAAGGACATTCTTGAATTCAACCTCATCAAAAATTCAGATAAAATATTACAGTTGCTACGGTTGATTGCCTACCAGGTAGGCAGCGAAGTAAGTTACTCGGAGCTGGGCAAGCAACTGGGCATGAGTAAAAACACCGTTGAACGGTATTTAGACCTGCTGAGTAAAGTGTTCATCGTGCATGCCGTGGGTGCCTGGAGTCGGGATTTGCGTAAGGAGATCGTCAAGGGGAAGCGTTGGTACTTCTACGACAACGGCATAAGAAACGCGCTCACTGGCGACTTGAGACCCATTGAGAACAGAAACGATATTGGTATTTTGTGGGAGAATTACATCGTGAGTGAGCGGATCAAGTATCAGAAGTACTCAAACATGCTCGTGTATAATTACTTTTGGAGAACCTACGACCGACAGGAGATTGATTGGATTGAAGACCGTGAGAGTAAGTTACACGCTTACGAATTCAAATGGAACCCTAAAAAGAAAGCGAAGCTTCCGAAGATATTTAAGGAGACGTATCCCAACTCTACTTTTGAAGTGATTAATAGTGATAACTATCTTGCTTGGATTGAGGCGTAAGGGGTGGACAAAAAGCACCACCAACAATACCCTACCTTAGTAGCCATGTGCCGCCTCCTCCCCCTGGTCCTCCTCCTCGTCCTCGTCCTCACCGCCTGTAAAACCCTCCCCCCGGAAAAGTTTCCCCAAGCCAACCTTGGTATCCGCACCTTCGTGGCGGACGATTCCCTGCGGCTCGTGCTGGTAAACCCGCTGCACTGCCCGGTGTACGTGGGGGCTGGTGCGCGGGAGGAAAACATGGACAAACTCCTGGAGCGGGACTTCCCTATCGTGCTGGCCCCGGGTCAGGACTCTTTGCGGTACGCTTACCCCACGGACCGGGACGAGGTGGCCTTAGGTATCAAACTCCGAATGGTACTGGGCGACCCCGCCGATACCGCCCGTTTCGAGCGCCTGGCCCTCCCCTTCCCCACGGGCCGGAGCTACGGCGTGCTGCAGGGGTACAACGGTTCGTTCTCTCACCATAAGGAGAATTCCCGGTACGCGCTGGATTTTAGCTTGGCGGTGGGAGACACCGTTTGCGCGGCGGCGGACGGCTTCGTCGTGGGGATGGTCGAGGGCTACTCCGAGGGGGCGAACAGTCGGAAGTGGCGGGATTACGCGAACGTCATCACCGTTTATCACCCCCGGTTTACCGGGTTTACTCAGTACGTTCATCTGGACTACCGGGGCAGCTTCGTGGAAGTCGGAGACTCGGTGCGGGCGGGCCAGGCCATCGGTCTGGCGGGGATGACGGGGTTTACCGCGGGGCCGCATTTGCACTTCAACGTGTTCGATACGCGGAGTAACGCCTTGTTTTCCGTTCCGGTGGATAGTATCGGGGATTACTTAGCTAGTGATTTGGTTAAGGGGGATCGGGTGCGGCATTAGCTTTGCTTTGCTGATTTGCTCTGCACCGGCGTCCGCGCCACAAGATAGTGAAACTCTCGGGCCAGCGCTAGTCAAGCCACGGAACCCAACCGGCGCTTGATTTGAGGTGCGCGTTTAAGAATGGTCGGTAGGCCATGATCCAAGAAATTATCGCGTCGCCCCCCCGGCCGTGAAGGCGTGAAATCCCCCCCTAATCAAATGGGGCTTAATGAGTTGGGAAGAGCGTTCGCTACTCGGGTAAGGTCGATCGCAAATCAGGTATAAGGTTAGGTGTCCAGCATACGGCAATTTCTTACTTATGGCTGTATTTTATCAACGCTAACTTACTCACGAAGCCGTGTAGATACTAACTTGGCAGACTTTTCGATGAAGCGCTAAAACCCAGCACACTTTATGAAGATTACGGTAATGAGCATTTTCTTTCCACCCGAGCGGGGTGCGGCTCCGTCTCGCATAATGAGTATGTGCAAAGCAATGCAAGCTAGGGGTTGTGATGTAGAAGTAATTACAGCATTAGCTAATTACCCCAAAGGAAAATTATTCGACGAATACAGCGGTAAACTTTTTGTGAAGGAAGAGATAGAAGGCGTTAAGTGTAGAAGATACTGGTTATACCCTTCAAATTCAAACAATCCTTTTGTACGCGTTTTTAGTATGTTTTCTTTTTCACTGAGCCTTCTCTTTTCACTGCCCTATTTGATTCATAGGAAGTCAGACATTGTTATTGTGCAGAGCCCACCGTTACTAGTAGGCTTAATTGGTAGTTGGTTAGGTCGGTTAGTAGGAGGAAAAGTCATTACAAATGTTTCAGATATTTGGCCAAAGACAGCGCTGGAACTGGGGGTAGTAAGTAAAGGTATTTCGTATAGCTTTTTTGAATTAATTGAAAGGTGGATGTATGAAGCTTCTCATGGACTCATGGCTCAATCCCAACAGACCGTCAAATATCTTCAAGGCGTTCAGGATAAACCTACATTTCTATACTATAACCTAACCGATCGTTTTCCTTTCAATGGCAAAGAGTTGGATAAAACAGAATTTAAAATTGTATACGCCGGGTTGCTAGGAATAGCGCAAGGTATTCATCAGATTTGCGAGGAAATTGATTTTCATGAATTAAATACGACCTTTCATATCTACGGTGATGGGCAAGAACGCTCACGAATTGAAACATACGTCAAAGAGAATGATAAGAGAGGCATTTTTTTGCATAAAAGTATTCCTAAGTCGGAAATTTCAGAAATGCTTGCTGGTTTTCACGCCACAATCGTACCCCTGAAAAAACCAATTTATGGTGCGTTGCCTTCTAAAATCTTCATGGCTATCGGGTCACAACTTCCAATCTTTTTTTCGGGAGAAGGGGAAGGAAGAAGTCTGGTAGAACAAAAGGGAATAGGCTGGGTTAGTCCATCAAATGATTATAGAAGACTGGAAGCAAACATCAAAAAGGCCGTTAGCGAGGCAGGAGAATATGAAACCAAGAAGGCGAATATTGCAAGAGCTCTAACCGACGATTTCAACTACGATAGTGCCCAGGATGAATTATTGAAATTTTTGAAAGAACAAACGCAACGCAAACGGGGCGACCATACATCGATTTAGAATACGTAACCCAAATTATAAAACTTGTTTAGCAAAAGATTTCAAAGCACTTTTGGATTAAGGTCGGCGGCAAGTACATTACCGTAACCTTCACCGCAACTACGTTGAATCAGTATTCAAGGGTGCGGATACAATTGCAACTCCAAGTTCACTACTCGTTCCTGTTGAACTCAACTGAAGGTCGTATTTCACCTGCTTACAAGCGAATCAGCTACGGCTCTTAATGCTTTATTAGTTACAACGATTGAGCAAGTGAACACCTGACTTTTTAGGTATCTCAAGACCATACTTGAGTGGTAAAGGGCATTAAACACGTCGTTCTGACACCTTAAAATACTTCGTGGCTTATCCTTTAGCTTATAGGCAACTTAGCATAGTTTAGCTTTTCTTCATCAATCGTGTGCTCGTTGTTCTTCACGAGTTGATGGTTTCAGCTATCCCACTGATACTTCGCTTTTGGTGGTATGTTTAACTGTTCTTGATTACCTTGCCATCATAACAGCTTGAGCAGCCGAGCACTCTTTGTCGGTTAATTAACTTCAAATTGACTACTCTGCTCAAATGCTGATTCTTAAAGTAGCTCAGCTATACACTTAACACACGTCCTAATTTTAAATATGAAAGACAGCATAGTAGTAGTCGGTTTAAATGAGATTAATTTCGACTACATCAAAGCTTACATCGAACGTGGAGAACTCCCTTTCTTTAAAAGGTTATTGGCTAAGAACAAACTAATTGAAACCGTTTCCGAAGACAAGCACCAATTGCTAGAACCTTGGATTCAATGGGTAAGTATTCAAACGGGTAAAACTTACGAAGAGCACAAGGTCTTTCGGCTGGGAGACATTACGGAGCGAAAGGACCTCGGTCAAATCTTCGAAGAAGTTGAGAAGAAAGGTAGAACGGTAGGGGCTATCTCGCCCTTCAACGCAGATAACCGCCTGCAAAATCCGGCCTTTTTCATTCCAGATCCGTGGACTGAAACAAGTACTGCTGGCAGCTGGGTCCTCAAAGGTTTATCAAAAGCAGTTAGCCAAGCTGTAAATAATAACGCAAAATCAAAAGTTTCTGCTAAGTCTGTTCTGTCTATTTTATTTAGCTTGTTGCTACACGTCCCGGCAAGTCGAATGATCAAACAGTATCCAAGACTCCTCTTGAACAGAAATAAAGCTGGCGCAAAAGCCATCATTTTAGATAGTTTACTTTCTGATACCTTCATCAAACTACTAGAGCGAAAAGAATCTAATTTTTCCTGGCTACTATTAAACAGTGGCGCTCATATTCAACACCATTATCTGTTCAACTCCGAGGTATATCAGGGAGTTTTGAAAAATCCAGCGTGGTATTGTGAAGAAGGCCACGATCCGTTGTTGACCATCTTACAAGAATACGATGGTACGCTAAGTCGCATTGACGGACTAGGAGCAAAACTAATCGTCTTAACCGGCCTACACCAGAAACCCCATGAATGTGTAACTTTTTACTGGCGATTAAACGAGCACCGTGCCTTTATGAAACGGATAGGGATCGATAACTTCACCAAGCTACTTCCCAGAATGTCAAGAGATTTTCTGATCGAATTTGATACCGAAGACGATACCAAGAAAGCGGAAAGGATTCTTGGTTTTTTAAGGTCAACTAATGATGGTGTCAATATCTTCACCGTGGACAACAGAGGGAAGAGTATTTTCGTGGAGATGACTTACCCCAATGATATTGACGATGCGTTCTCCATCGTTTCTGATTCAATCGGTACGGTAAAAGCGTTCAAAACGTACATTTCTTTTGTGGCCATCAAGAATGGGGAGCATACCGGAATTGGTTATGTAACCTCTAATTTTGATTTACAATTAGCAGACAGCATTGCTTTGGTTAAAATGTACGACAAAATCTTAGACATTGCTTGATCGGTTGTCGAAGTGTATGGTGGAAAAAAGTTGTGGATACTAGTTCTTTAAGGTGATGTCCAATTGTCTGCGAATATTGCGAGGACAACGGTACTCCCTAGCTGTCGACTCATTATCAGTGATAATCGAAAGTGCGGACTAACGGAGCATTCTCTTCCGGATAAAATTGTCGATAGGAATCGTATTGTCTAAATCTACGGTAACGTTAGTCAAAGTTATAGGTCATAGTCAAAAGATCGGCGAAGGTAACGGCCAATCTTTGTGCTGGGACAGTGCTGTTGAAAGCGATCGCCTGCTGGTAAGGCCCTAGTCGCACTTCGGCATCGGTCCACTTAATGGTTAGTAGCCCAACCTTCAGTACATCCGCAGTAATTTTCGGTTGGACCCGATAATCAAAATGAAGGTAGGCAACTCCCCGACCAACGATCTTATCGGTTATGGTGAAACCCGCTTTATGCCGGGTAAAAATTCGATGATGCACCTCATCGTATCCGTCCTGTTCCGCACTAATCATACTTAGATTGTCCTCCAAGACAATGGTTTGCGCCCGGCGACCCACCCGGAATTGAGCCCAGACATCCGAAGAACTTCGTGCGGCGATTTCCACAGTATTGTGAGCGGCCGTACTCCTTTCGAGCCGGCGTCGTTCATTATTCTCGTAAGTCGAAGTACCGGTATCCACGATTATCGGCTTGGCACCAACATTTAAGCAGAAAGTAAGATTATCCGCATGGGTGTGGCCGACTACGTGATCGGGGCCGATGGCCGCCACGTCGATCCAAAGATCAGCGATAGCCCAGGACCAGCGGCGGTATCCGGAAGCGGACAGAGCACCACGAATTAGCGACAGACCAAGCGACTCCGCATACCGCAGCACTGATTCAAGGGATGGCGCAATACCGCTGGTAGCGTCGTTGAAGTGGGGAAAATATCCAGCATCGTCACAAATAGCTAGTAAATAGGATAGTTGCCGCTCCAGTTTTTCCTGTAATATTGACCTTAAAGTATCTGTCTCCTTTAGTAGCGAAAATAGATCGAGACCCCGCCACGACAAGGTAAGTTGGTACATCACGCTGAGTTGGTAATGAGCACCATCGGCGAGGTATTGCTCTTTTATTTGAGACAATAACAAGTAGTCTGCATCTTCTCGGTGCTTCCCGTCACCCGTGCACCTCGCCACGTAAGCCAGCGCATACGCATTTTCCAGTAAGTGGTTTCCATCCAGGCGGTATTCCAGTTGTTGCCAAAGGGCAGTTTCCTGGCGAATTAACGACGCTATAACGTGCTCCGGAATAGGCGAATCGGTAATACGAAAAAATTGTATCCAGTTAATCATTCTTAATGACAACGAATACGGTTCCCAACCATCGATGTGCGTGGTTTCTTTACTGATCCAGTCATTGATGAGTGCTTGTCCGATTCTGGGGTCAAGACCGGGTTGCCGAAGGACTTCAAAATAGCTCAGGTTATAGGTCCAAAGTTTACCGTGTAGGGAATAGTTCCAGTCGATTTGAGCAATGCTTGAAAAAGATGCCGTTAAGTTCAAAAAATTGAAAATAGCCGGCTGTCGGTAGGCTTCAGGAAACGGCGTGGTGTACCGTACTATTTTTACCTCGAGGGGAACTAGTTTCCACTGCCTTACACGTTCCCTTTGCACCCGCGTCCGCGCCCAATCTTTTGGACGGATGCGCCGAAACCTATGGTATAATTCAAAGATGATCTGGCGCGGACGCAGGTGCCGTATAGTATGGAAGTAGCGCTTGACAGTGATCATAACGGAGCTTGGGGGGGGATTACCGGACGTAAGGGTTAGTACGGTTCCGCAAAGATAGGTTTTCTCACTTTTCCCGGACGTCCGTCGGTAAACCCGGGGTGATTATGCTTTTCTTGCCGATATACCCCCGATCGGCTGGCAGCTTATGCCTTTAATTTCGAAGCGGTTCGGCGTTGACTCAAAAATAACGCGTTGCAACTGACAGCAGCTACTAGCTTCAAAACTCACCCTGTCCGTGATGGTTCCGATGACTCCTTTGGGGGTCTACTTAGGAACCTACTTCGCTGGGCGATAAGGACGGGCCAATAGGGTGAGCACACTTCTCGGGGTGATCTTAGCCCATTCGGGCAAAAAAGAGGTAAGTTTGTCGAGCGGCAGCTTAAGTGTTATTTTAGAAGTCTTGGTCGGCCCCAAAAGGCAACTAGCCCGGGCTGTTCTTTTGGTGAAATGTATAGCGGTCTGATGACGGCAATAAAACCATGGTCAACGAGCTACAATGCCCTGAATAGTAGATATCAACAGAAATTATGAGTAGTCCCGTGAAAAATATTTTAGTTATCGGTGGTGGAATTGCTGGAGTAACGGCCGCTTTTGAAATATCTAAGAACGATCGATACGATATTACGCTCATGGAAAGAAGTGACGTTCTGGGAGGGTTAAACAGTACGGAAAATTTTGATGGCAACCTGCACGATATAGGAACATTTATCTACAATAGCAAGCACCCGCTAATGACCACGTTTCCCTTTCTAAAAGAGGCGTTGGTTACCGTAAAGCATGAACCGATCGTATTGCTGGATAAAGATAAAACAGACGTTCATCCAATAAGTCTGAAAGGATACTTGAGAAATCATGGAGTCACAAATTTCATCAAGTCCATTTCCTATTTGATCCTGGATAAATTCCGGTACAGGAACTATACAACCTTACCTGAATACTGTAAATATTATTTAGGGTCTTTAATCTACAATAAGAGCGGGCTCAAAGGTTACATAAACAGGTTGTACCGAATGAACGACGACGAAATCGATATTAAATTCGGACAGTCTAGAATGGCTAATTTATCAAAGTATTCTCTTCGAAAACTAGTTTTATCCCCCGGTAAAATTTTCAATAAATATTCTTTTACTGGGAAAGAAAGTCAGAACGAATCACACTACGCGCGACCCAGGCAGGGCTACGACCAGGTATACAGCGCGCTTGAATCGGAACTATCTAAGAGAAAGGTGAAGGTGCTCAAAGGCATAAATATTACCTCAATTCATAAGGTCGAGCGCAAATTTATTGTGGAGACAAAGGATAGTAGCCATTCGTACGACAGAATTGTTTCTTCCATCCCGGTCGCGGCTATTCAACGGTTAATCGGAGTAAAACCTACTTATAAGTTTAAATACATGGGACTAACTACCCTACACTTCACCGGAAAGGTTATTCCCGACAACAATGCGATCTACAATTACACTAAAGACGGCTACTGGAAACGGATGACCGTGTTCTCAAAATACTACGGGAAGGCAAATGGACAAGACTACTTCTCCGTCGAGGTAACTATCGATAAAGAAAACAGTATTCACGTGGACGATCTTATTCATGACTTTATCTCGTTCTGCGATAAATACAATATTGCGACGGACTTGAAAAATACGGGACACACCTTAGTCCCATTCGCATACCCTGTTTTTGAAAAAGGAGAAACTACCTTGATTGAACGCGAGCTACAAGTCGTGAAGGATTTTGGAATAGACCTTATCGGTAGGCAAGGTACGTTTGAATACCTATCATCCGGAGAGACCATATTGTCGACGAAGAACTATGTAAATTCCGAGTTTACAACGTGATGAGCGCTCCTCAATTCAAAGCCTCCGGAGCAACGTGCGCAAACTTAGGCACCGTCACCTCAAACAGCACCTCCCGCCCCCGCCGGTCCTCACGCGACATGATGTAATTACCCTGCATAAACCCAATCCGCGTCTCGAACTGCACCCAACTGGTGTACTCATGGGACTGCCCCGGCAGGATCGTCGGCTGCTGCCCGACGACGCCTTCGCCCTCCACCAAGCGGCGCTCACCCGTTGCGCTGATCACCTCCCAACGGCGGGCCAGGAGACGGATGGGCCGGGCACTGTTGTTCTCGATCTGAATGCGGTAAGAAAAGACGTACTGGCCGTTGGTCGGCTCGGAGTACTGGCGCTGAAAAGTGCTCTCGGCGCTTACTTTTACTTCGTTGGTAGTGAGGGTAACCATAGGGCTTGGATTGTGGCTTGCGAAACTAATAACCCGACGGCTATTGAATTATTGTCAGGATAGTACACCCTTAAATACCAATAACGAAGGGGATAGGTTGTGGTGAGAGTCAGCAGTTTATGACGGCGCGCCGGCAACGGCGGGTAAAACTGGGACCTGAGAAACCTCGTCGCACCACTCCACAAAAGCAAAGCCCGAGCGTCCGTACGCTAGCTAACTTGATGTTGCTGCCGTACGAACGTTCGGGCTATGAACCTTTAATTATGACGTGTTGACCTAGAAAGGCAGGTCGTCAGACACTTCCGCATCGAGGTCACCACCGGAAGTGGCGGCATCCGAAAAGTCAGGCCCGTCGGACTTAGGCGCGGCGGCAGCACCACTACCCGCACTCACGCTTTCCACGCGCCAGGCGTTGAGGTTGGTGAAGTACTTATCCTGCCACTGTCGGCCCCGGAGGTCGAAGTGGACTTTGATCTCGTCGCCTTCGTTCAGGTCTTCGATGATCGCGGTGCGATCCTGAGTCGTTTGGAATTTTACGAAGTTGTCGTACTGGCCGCCATCGTTGGCTTTGATGACAAAGTCGCGCACCTTAAAGGATTCGCCTTTAGTCTCAACTTCGTATTTCTTGACTAGGGTTCCGGATATTTCGTAGGACATGTTGTTGGTTTTTACTTAGTAGTAATGTGTTTAGGGCCGTGCTTGTTCCGTTTTGCTAAGGAGAAGGTTAGGCGGAAGAATAGGCTAGTAGGCGGTAGTCTGGTAGGCGGTAGCTAGTAGTCTTACAACATTAGCAAATATAAGAACTCACTTACGAAGCCGTACGGCAGTCTACCGCCTACCGCATAATTCTCCCTACCCGCCTACTCTTCCTACCGCCTATCACCTCGTTTTCTCACAGCCACCCTCACAATTCCCGTAAAGATTCAACGAGTGCGAAGTCACCTGAAAATTAAGAATATCCCCCATCATATCCTTAATCTGCTGCACGCGCGGGTCGCAGAATTCCAGCACTTTGCCGCAGTCGTTACAAATCAGGTGATCGTGTTGCTTGTAGCCGTAGCTTTTCTCGTACTGCGCCAGGTTCTTACCGAACTGGTGCTTTTTGACCAGGTCACAGCTCACCAACAACTCTAAGGTGTTGTACACCGTGGCGCGGGAAACGCGGTAATTGTTCGTCTTCATGTGGATATAGAGCGACTCGGCGTCGAAGTGATCGTCGCGCGAGTAAATCTCCTCCAGAATGGCGTACCGCTCCGGCGTCCGGCGGGCTTTGCGCGTGCGAAGGTGCTCGGTGAAGAGTTCTTTGACGACCTCGATATCGGTGCTAGCTTTGGTTTGCATTATTGGTCTTGTGGTCTTTGGTCTATAGTCTTGAGTTTACAGTTTAAAGTCCGTGGTCTGCACCATAGACTATAGACCACAGACCCAAGACCATCACTCTTCCCTCGAAACGGTTGAGACGTCCGGTAAGTTTTTCAACGCTTGAATCGCCAGGTAGAGCTGATCGGTGTTGCGGACGAGCAGAGCAACTTTGGCCTCGAAAAACCCATCTTCGCCGGAGATGTTGAAGCTACGGATGTTCAGGTCCATCTCCGTAATCTCGTGACTGATGTGTTCGATGACGCCGGTGCCGCCGTCCAGGCCGGTGAGCCGCAGGTTGGCCACGAAACTGCTTTCGCTAGTGCTGACCCACTCGGCCCGCATGATCCGGTAGCCGTAGTTGGCCATGAGGTTCTGGGCGTTGGGGCAGGTACTGCGGTGGATCTTCAGGCCGGCGCCGGTGGTGAGGTAGGCGAATACCTGGTCGCCCTGCACGGGGTTGCAGCAGTTAGCCATCGAGTATTCCAGCTGGTCGGCGGGCTCGCCGTTGATGAGCAGTTTCGTAGCGCCGGGCTCGCGGTGGTGGCGGGGGCGGTGGATGGTTTCCTGGTCACGCGGTTCTTCGGTTGGTAGCTCGACGGCTTTGGCTACCAGTTTACCGGCTTCGACGATGAAGGGTTCGAGCGCGTGCGCCATGGTCAAATGTTCCTGCGTCAGCGCGTAGTACAATTCGATGTGGCTGTTGTCGAAATGGTACTTGGCCAGTGTATCCACCGCCTCGTTAATGTCGTGAATGTGGAGCTTTTTCAGACGCCGGTGGAGGGCCTCCTTCCCCAGCTCGCCCGCTTCTTTCCGCTCGGCCTTCAGTGCCTGGCGAATTTTCGAGCGCGCCTTACCCGTCTGCACCATCTTCAACCAGCCCTCGTTCGGGTGTTGCTGCTTGTTAGTAATTACTTTGAGCCGGTCGCCGTTCTGTAGTTCGTAGCTGAGGGGGACGATCTTCTCGTCGCGCAGCACGCTCTGAGTGTGGTAGCCGACCTGGGTGTGGACGGAGAACGCGAAATCGAGCGCCGTCGACCCTTTCGGAAGCGTCCGCATGTCCCCGTCGGGCGTCCAAACGTAGACTTCCTCATTGAAGAAGTTGTTAGCCCGGAAATCACCGAGGAACTGCACGGAATCTGCACTCGGGTCGTCGAGGATATCGCGCACGGAATCAAACCACTGCTCGTAGACGTCGGGTTGGTTGTTGACGCCCTTGTACTTCCAGTGTGCAGCAAAACCCCGCTCGGCGATCTCGTTCATGCGCTCGCTCCGAATCTGCACTTCCACGAAGCGCGCTTCCGGGCCGACGACGGTCGTGTGCAAGCTTTCGTAGCCGTTCGATTTCGGCAGCGTCACCCAGTCTTTGAGGCGTTCGGGGACGCCCTTGTACACTTCCGTTACGACCGTGTAGGCGCTCCAGCAAGCTAGCTTTTCCTTGCGCGGCTCCACGTCCATAATGATGCGGACGGCGAACAGGTCATAAATCTGCTCGAACGGCACCTGCTTTTTTTTGATCTTGTTAGAGATGGAATAGATCGACTTCGGCCGGCCAAAAATGCGGTAAGCGTACCCCAGTTCGTCGAGTCCTTCGCGCAGTGGGTCGATGAAGTGTTTGATGTAATCCTCCCGCGTCCGCTTCGTTTCCCGCAGCTTGCGGGCTACGTCCTGGTACTCATCGCGTTCGAGCACTTTCATGCACAAGTCGAGAAACTCCGAGCGGAAATTATAGAGGCCGAGCCGGTGAGCGAGCGGGGCGTAGATGTAGCTCGTCTCGGCCGCGATCTTAAACTGCTTGTGCTCGGGCATGGACTTGATCGTCCGCATGTTGTGCAACCGGTCGGCCATCTTGATGAGCACGATGCGAACGTCGTCGACCAGCGTACTCAACACCTTTTTAAAGTTTGCCGCCTGTTGGCTCTCATTCTGGTAGGCGCTGTCGAGCTTCGTCAGGCCACTCACCATTTGGGCGATCCGGTCGCCGAAGCCTTCGCGAATATCGGCCAGGGTAATGGGGGTGTCTTCGACCACGTCGTGCAGCAGGGCGGCGCAGATGGCAGTCGGTCCTAAGCCAATTTCTTCGGCGCAGATTTTGGCTACGGCGATGGGGTGGTACATATAAGGCTCCCCCGATTTCCTTCGCTGGTAGCGGTGGCTGAAGTTGGCCAGTTCGTAGGCGCGCAGCATCTGCTCCCGGTCCGCTTTGCCGTAGGCTTTGGCCAGGTGGGTGAGCATTTCGTCGTAGGCGGCGCGGAGCTCGGTTTGTTCGGTTACGGTGGTTTCGATTACTTCGGCCATGGGGTGCGGGTCGCTTAGGGCGTGTAAGTTAGTTCAGAATGGACTTACGTGATGTAACAGGCGGGGCGGGGGTTTTTGTTGTGGGCGGACAGGTACGTAGGGCGCTGTCGCGGGTGCCGGGGTTCTTAGAAAAGCAGGGTGGATCAAATGAATTAAGGTATTCGGGCTGTTTTAGGTAACTAGGCAAAGCATCCGGACGCTCGGAGGACTCCCGCCGCTACGCTCCGGGAGACGCTCCGAGGTCCTGTACATCTGAATACTTGCAGTAAATCCAGGTCCTCGGAGCGTCGATTTCAGGAAAGTAGCGCAGCGAAGTTCCTGAAATGGTCCTCCGAGCGTCCGGACTGTTTTGGGAAGCGAGGTAGTACCTCAAATCAACCTATCCCCTACCAACAAACTATCTTCGCTCACAGCAACTCCCCCCATGCGAACATTCTTTTTCTTACTACTCCTGTTTACGATAGCCACCCAGGCCACCGCCCAAATCAGCGGCCGCGTACTAGACAAAGACCAAAACACCCCGGTAGCCTTCGCAACGGTAAGTCTGCTGGCCGCTAGTGACTCTTCACTAATAAGCGGTACGGTGACGGGAAGTGAAGGCGAATGGTCACTTGGTGGGGTGGAAACCGACAAAAATTACCTGGTAAAAGCCAGCTTCATCGGGTACGCGGATAGGTACTCGGTACTTTTTTCCGGCAACGCGGCTCCTTCCCCAATTACCCTGCACCTGCGCTCCGCGCCCAACATCTTACGCGCCGTGGAAGTGACGGGCAAGCAGCTGACGGACTTGCACCGACTGGACCGGCAAACCTTCGACGCTGAGCAATTCGCCAACGCACGCGGGGGAACGGGGGCCGACGTGATCGCCAATTTACCGTCCGTTTCGGTGGATGCGCTAGGGGAAATCTCGGTGCGGGGGGCGACGGGGTTTACGGTGTTGATCGACGGCCGGCCCGTACAAAGTAACCCCGCGACCATCCTCGCCGGACTACCCGCCAACGCGATCGCGAGCGTGGAAGTGATCACGACGCCGGGCGCGCAATATGACCCCGACGGGAAGGCCGGCATCATCAACATCGTCACCAAAGCCGGCAGCCCGGACGGATGGAGCGGCGTGGCGAACGTCAATTACGGCCTGCCGAGCGTGGAAGATTACGGCAATAAAGATCCGCAACGGCGCTACGCCGCGGACGTGAACTTGGGCTACCACCAGGGAAAGTGGGACCTGGGCTTCGGCGCAAACTACCTGCGTGACGATAACGCCGGGCGGCGGGAAGGCTACGTAAATACGATTGTCAGCAACGTCCTCACCGAATTCCCCAGCGACGGCGAGCGGAGCCACGACCGGGAAAGTTATACGGGCCGCGCTTCGGTGACTTACCGACCGGACGGCAAGCAGACGATCAGCGCTGGATTATTAGCCGGAAAAAAGACCGTTTTCCGAACGGCAGATATCCTCTATCGCGACCAAACCCGCGTAATTCTCCCTCGTTTCCCAATTGCGCCGGAAACCTATTATCAGGATTATTTGGACCGGGGGGAAGAAACCAGTGAAGGGAACATTCTTGACCGCCGAACCTATTACAACGAAAACCTCCGCGTCCGCCGCGGCGACTTCTACATCGCTTCGGTGGACTACGCACTCGACTTCGGCGAGGGCCGGAAATTAAGCCTTTCCGGGCTCTACGAACGAACGGTACTCGGTGGTCCGACGGATAACTTAGTCATTCCCGAGCGGGGTTCTTTGGATAGTTTGCAGTATCAATTTAATACGAACGATAATCCGTTGGACGGATACCGATTTAATGTGAATTACACTACTAAGATTGGCGAACTAGATTTAATCACCGGCTACCAATTCCGCTATCTCCGCCACCCGGGCTCCTTCGTTTATCTCGACCGGGATTTTGCGAACGGCGGCTTCACCGAAAACCCTTTATTTACGAACGGCATCACGCTGCGCCGCGACGTCCACGCTGGGTTCGGCCAGGTAAGCGGGACGACCGGCAAACTGGAATACTCCGCCGGTTTACGTTTAGAATACTTCGACCGCTCCGTCAAACTCGACCGCCCCGACACCACCTACTTACTGGATCGGTTAAGCCTGTACCCTTCCGCCAACCTACTCTACCAACTCGCCGACGGCTGGAAACTCAAAGCCGGCTACAGCCGCCGCATTGACCGGACGACGACCTTCAAAATGACGCCCTTCCCTGAGCGGGAGCACAACGAGACGCTGGAGCAGGGGGATGCGGAGTTACTCCCGGAAGTGAGTGACCTGGTGGAACTCGGTGCGGTGGCCAACTTCGGTAACAGCTCCGCTTTCGCCACTGCCTACTACCGGCGTACGCGCGACGCTATTAATCGGGTAAATACTATTTTTAACGATACTATTCTGAACCGGATTTACACCAACGTCGGCGTGGCGGATGCGTTGGGTCTGGAACTCGGTTTCACCGTTTTCCCGACCGGTGGCGATTGGCGCGTTTCGCTGGGAGGCAACATCTACCGCTACCAGATCACGGGCCGGGTATTTGGCGCGGACGTAGATGCCGGGAATTGGGTGTACAGCATTAACGCGACGACGGACGTGGACCTTTTCGGTCAGGCGGATTTACAGCTCGGCGTGAATTACCTCTCCGCGCGGGTAACGGCGCAGGGGCGGGATAGCCGGTTTTTTAATCCGTATTTAAATCTGCAACGCGAGTTTACCAAGCAACGGCTGACGGTCAGTTTTCAGTGGCAGAACATTGGCCTCGGGCTTTGGGATAATAATCAGCAACGGATCACGACCAGTGCGCCGGACTTCTTTACGACGACTAATTATGTTTATGAGCCGGACGTGCTGCGGGTGGGGGTTGGGTATCGGTTTAGTGGGCGCAAGGACGGGACACGGGCGGTGGGGAGTGAGTTTGGGGAGCGGGAGTTTTAGATCGCAAAATATTTGAATGGGCTTGCTCGATGACCTAGCTTCTTCGCTCTTGGCTGTTGTCCCGGCACCTGCCCCGATAGCTATCGGGGCCAACAAAACATTACCCTACCAGCGGTGATCCCAATCAAAAGAAACCCCACAAGTCAACAACAACTCCACCCGCCCGTCGACCCGCTCCCCGTCGCTCTGGAACAAAGCCACGGAATCGTGCTGCCGGGCAAAACGTGTTTCGGCGCGAACGTATGCCGACGGAGCCGGCCGGTACTGCACCCCCGTAGTCAAGCCACTGAGCCGTAACCCGGTCGGTGCCGCCAAGGCGGTTGCCGCAACCCGCCCGCTAATGATGCCGTCCGGATCGTCGTAGGTTTCCAAGCGTGCCGTGAGGTTCCAGCGGTCGCCGATGGCATAATCCGCCGTTAAGTAAGCCCCGACCATCAGCCCGGCCGCTCCGGGGTCGTCGAGCTCACTGTTACTCTGGGAGGCGGTAGTGAAGTTGATGACTGTGCGAAAGCGATCGGTCCACGCCTGGGTCCAGTACAAGTTGTTGACCGCCCGGAACTGTTTGGGGCGGCCGTCACCTTCAAGCCCTTCATTACCGAATAGGTTATTGTAGGTGATCGACGTGCGGTCGTTTGGGCTGTAGGTGGAAGAAAGGCCGAGCGATTTAGCATCGTTATTATCCACAAAAGAATTATAGCCGTTCAGCAGCCAAAGCTGGAACGACCACCGTTCATTCGCTTCGTAACTCGCCCGCACCCCCGACTGGTAAAAAGGCTCGTTCCAGCTCAGGTAGGCCGTAGAGCTGACGTACTTGGCGCGCGGGAAAATACTTTCGTAGCCAATGTGCGTGGCGAAAAACCCGGCGTCGACCCATAATTTTTCCGCCAGGCGAAAACCGACGTTCGCCCGTTGAATTTGGCTGTAGACCGGCGACCAGGAACTCTCGGGAATGTCGCCCATGTGCATCGTGAACTCGCTCCGTACCCGCGGCCCTTCGTAGTTTATGGAAAACTGTGCGACGTTGAGTCCAAAATTCTCGTCCCGGGGGCCAGCCGACAGGAAGCTGCCCAGTGCACCGGCATCGTCCGTGCTGCGGCTGGCGTAGCAGGCATCTACGTATCCCCCGAGCGTAACCCGGTGGCGCGTGGTATCCGAATCAGTTTGGGTGAATAAAAACTGCTGACACGAAAGCAGACAGAGAAAGACCAGAATGAATCGGTGCACGGAAGATGTTTTGAATACTAGTAGTACGGGGTAAAGCCCTTGGGAGCTGGCCAAGACTAGCGTAGTACGAGCCAAGTAGCTAATTGTTTGTTCTTTCGCTCAGCGACCGAGCGCCGTTCTTACGGAACTCTGGGAGTATATCTACAAGACCAGATGCAGCGGGCTATGTTGCTAATTAATTACCAAACCCGGTACGGGCCGGGACCCGCTACCCGCCCAAACGGGCCTACCCGCGGGGCCTCACTCCTCGTTGCCCCCCCAAAGTCAGTATTCAAATTGTAGGCGGCACCGTCGGGCTGTTCAAAGGTTGCGGCCGACATCAGCGTCGAGCCCAGCCTCGCCGTGGTAACGGGCTTCGTGTTGACTGACCGGGCGTCACCGTCCAGCAGCACGTTCACGTAGAGCTTATCGCCCCTTTTCTCAATCTCGAAAGTGGGTTGAAAGTCGGGCGCCGCTACGTGCGCCACGTCCTCTTTCCCGGGGGTCGCCCCGCCGTAATAAATGTTTCCGGAAGCGATGTTAGGCTCGCCGGCAATTCCGTAGGCCGCCAGCCCGTAGGCCTGGGTGATGTTCTCCACCTCACTTTCCTCCCCACCGGCCGGTTTGGCGAAGATGTTATTGAAGTAGCGATTGTCACCGCCCTTGATGTCACTGAACCCCGCCACCTGGGTGGAGTGCGGCGCGTGGTAGGGTGTGAACCGGCCCGTGCCTTTTCTGAATTCGAGCTTGCCCGCAAAGATATTATGGGCGAAAGCACCACCCTGTGACCAGTCGCGGAACGACAGCTCGGACAGAAATAAATTATGGTCGACCAAGTAAGGGCCGTGGTTCACCTCGGAGAATAAGTCGTCGGTCGTGTTGTCGTACAGCACGTTGCGGGTCAGGCGGGTGCCCTGCGCCATCCAGTCGATCCAGATGCCCCGGCCGGTGTTGTGGATTCGGTTGTTTTCGATGAGTACGTCGATCGCGGCGTGAATTTTGATGCCCGCCATTTCCGCGCCGGTAAAGGTGCGCTTCGCCCAGATGTCGTAAATGTGATTGTGGGTGATCTGGCTGTAAACCGCCCCGAGACTACCGACGATGCCCGCCTGTCCGCAGTCGAACACCACGTTGTTGCGCACGACGTGCGAGCCAATCGTTTCCTTCGACCAGCCGATCGCCAGGGCCCGGAAGATTACTTCGTTGTAGTGCGTCGCCCCGCCCTTCGCCCGGTTGTGCAGCCAGACGTTGTGGCCGGTCGACCGGTCCTTCCCGAGCGTGATGCCGGTCGATTTGGAGTTGCTGACCGTGTTGTTTTCGATGATCCAACCTTTGCTCCAGTGGGTGCCGATGAGGCCGATCTGTTCGGCGGTCGGGGCGGCCCACTGGGTAGCGGCCTGGTCCATCACGAAGCCGCTCACGGTAAGGTAATTGATGCCGGGCCGGGAGGGGTAAAAACAGCTTTCGCGGACGTTGATCTCTATCAGTTCTTGATTGGGGTCGGAAGCTTGGAAGTTGGCGTAAAAAATCGTGCTGTCCCCGGTTACTTCGGAGTACCAAGTGTAGGTGGAAGCTTCTTGGTCGCGCGCATCGGCGTAGGGCAGGGAGGCCAGTACGTCATCCAGGTTGGACTGTTCGAAGAGGGAGTTACCGTTAAGGTAGACTTCACCGGTGTGGTGGTTGAAACCTTTCTTGTTGAGCCAGTCGCCGGTGAGTATGTCTACGTAAGGATTATAGTCCTTGAACAAGGTATTGGCAACCGCTGCGCGCCAGACGGTGCCGTCGTGAACGGTCCAGCCGGTGATTACTTCCGACCCTTTAATGACGACCCGCTCGCCCGGGGCCGCCCGAAAAACGATCCGGTGCAGCCCGTCCGTACCACCGGTCGGGGGGTCGACGCGTTCCCGGTAAGTGCCTTCGTGGACGGTGATGGTGTCTCCGGGGCGGGCGAGCGCGGCGGCGTAAGCGATGGTCCGGTACGGCTGCGCTGCTGACCCTTCGTTAGTATTGCCTCCGTTGGTTGCTACGTGGTAGTGCGTTGCCGTTACGGCAGGCGTGATGAGCACCGCTAGGGTGAGGAGGAGAAACTTAGCAAAATTCATGATCGGTAGTTGTGGCGTGATCGTGTAAGGGGGCTCGCGATCATCACCCAAATATATAAAGACGGCACGAATCGGTACCTATCCTAATTATGGAACGGTGATCACCTCTACTGCTTCATTATACTGCCGCTACTACCCATATGGTTTGCCCTACCGTTTTATCCTTGCACCCGCGACCGCGCCACCTATTAACTCCACCGCTTCATGTGCGGCGGCACCGTAGTCTTCACGAAATACCAGGCCAGTAAAGCTCCGAAGACCGCGCCGCCGATGTGGGCAAAATGCGCGATGTTATCCCCCGCCAGATTCAGCACGCCGAGCACTAAATCAATGAGGAATAGGAAGGGAATGAAATACTTCGCCGGGAACCCGATGGGGATGAACAGCGGCGATAATTTCGTATTCGGATTCAGCACCGCAAAGGCCGCCGCGACACCGGATACGGCACCGGAAGCGCCCAGCATTGGTGCACCCCGTCGGTAATCCATCATTTGCTGCATCAGTGCGGAGGCCTCGGCCACCACGTCGCCCGAGTAGTCGCCAAAGGCAAATAAATCTTCCAACTCCCCGGCCGCGGTGGCGGCGTTCTGATTGCCGTACACGAGCGCACGGAGGTCGCGGCCGCTAAAAAAAGCGTTAAAATTCTCCAGCGACGGGTCCGCCATGAAGACGTCGTACGCCTGTTGCATCTGCCAGATGCTGATGGTCGGTGAGGCTAGGTGGAAGATTACCGCGCCGGCCAGGGCGACGAAGTAGAGCGTGAGAAATTTCTTCGGCCCGATGCGCTGCTCCACCATCGGCCCCAAAAAGTACAGGCCCAGCATATTAAAGGCCAGGTGCTGAAACCCGTCGTGGCGAAAGGCGTGCGTGACCAATTGCCAAACCTGAAACTTCTCCTCCGAGGGCGGGAAAAGGATCGTCTGCAGGGCAAAATCGGAGTTCGTGCCGAGTGCCTGCACGGCCAGGAAGACCAGTACGTTAGCAATCAACAAATTCTTAACCATCGGGGAAATCGGGGGCATAAGTAAAGTTATTACCCCACAAACAACCGCTCCACCTCACTTAGTTCATACTTCACGAAACACTTATCCCCGTTCGGCGCCCGCCGGGGCTGACCGCAAGCGAAAAGCTGGTTGATCAGGCTGCGCATTTCGGCCACGTCCAGGCCCTGGCCCTTGCGAATCGCCGCGCCCCGCGCGAGCACCCGCGCTAACCTTTCGTGGCCGTTGTTGACCATGTCGACGTTGTCGCGGTACTGCTGCAACAGCCGCTCCAAAATCTCTTTTTCGTTCTGCTTGCCGGCGATCTCGGCGGGGATACCGCGGATGATGAAGCTGTTGCCGCCGAAGGCTTCGACGTCAAAACCGAGTTGCGCCAGGTCGGGCAGCAGATCGTTCATCACCCCGACGTCGGCGTGCGCCAGCTCGATCGTTTGGGGAAACAAACTTTGCTGGCTGGCGGCCGGGCTGTCCTCCAAGTTCGCCAAAAACTTCTCGTACAGGATCCGCTGGTGGGCCGCCCGCTGGTCGATCAGCAGCCAGCCGGACTTGATGGGGCTGACGACGTAGCGCGCGTGAAGCTGGTAGGGTTTGCGGTCCTGGTCGGTCGTCGTTTGCCCCGTTTCGTCGCCGCCACTGACGCGGCTCGGCAGCACGTCGTCGCTTACCTTACTTTGTAATATCTCACCGGTGCCGAGGTCGACGAGGGCGGCGCTAAATTCTTCCGTCGCGTCGAAATCGATCGTGTTTTCAGCCGGTCCGTCCGTTTCGTCGCCACTCAGGCCCCGGTAGAGGTCTTCCCAGTGGCGCAGGTTACTGGCGCGTCGCTGGGCTTCGCTTGCGGGCAGGTTGTTTTGAGCGCGGTCGTCCCGACTAAGTCGGGAGGAGTCAGCAGCGACGCGGGGCGCCGGGGGCGTGTAATCCGCGTTCATCCGGCTCGGCAAAGCTTCCCCCCGTTCCTCGTCGGCGGCCTTGGCGTAGTTCGTCGTTTTCGACGGACTAAACACGTTATCCGTCTCGAAATCAATCGACGGCATGATGCTCGCCCGTCCGAGCCCGTGGCGGATGGTTGCTTTCAGGTAGTTATAGATCATCCGCTCGTCCTCGAACTTGATCTCCTGCTTCGTCGGGTGCACGTTCACGTCGATGCGCGCCGGGTCGATGCGAATGTAGATGACGTAGAACGGGTAACTGTCCTTGCCCAGCAGGTCGTCGTAAGCGCCGATCACCGCGTGGTGGAGGTAGCTCGACTTGATGAAGCGGTCGTTGATGAAAAAGTACTGCCCCACCTTCGACTTACGCGCGCCCTCCGGCTTACCGACGAAGCCGGTGATTTGCAACACGTCCGTGTCCTCGTCGATCGGGACGAGCAGGCTGTCGTACTTACGCCCGAACACCTGCACCACCCGCTGCCGCAGTTTCCCGGCCGGCAGGGCGAGGTCGAGCCGGTCGTTGACGGTCAGGTCGAACCGTACCTCCGGGTAAGCCAGGGCGATGCGGATGAACTCATCGCGGATGTGGCGCAGTTCTACCGTGTCGCTCTTGAGGAAATTCCGCCGGGCGGGGATGTTGAAGAACAGGTTACGAACGGCCATCGTCGTGCCGGGCGCGGCGGCGACGGGCTCCTGGGTTTTTACTTCACTGCCCTCCACGACGATGCGCGTCCCGAGGTCGTCCGGCGCGCGGCGGGTTTTAAGTTCCAACTGGGCGACGGCGGCAATGCTGGCCAGGGCTTCGCCGCGGAACCCCATCGTACGGAGGTTAAAAAGGTCTTCCGCCGTGCGGAGCTTGGAGGTCGCGTGGCGTTCGAGCGACATCCGCGCGTCGATCTCGGACATCCCGCAGCCGTTATCGGTCACCTGAATGAGCGTCTTACCGCTGTCCTTTACCACCAATTCGATCTCGTTGGCCCCGGAGTCGATGGCGTTTTCCACCAACTCCTTGACGACGCTGGCGGGCCGCTGGATGACTTCGCCGGCCGCAATCTGGTTAGCGATGTTATCGGGGAGGAGTTGGACTAGGTTATCCGTCACGTGTGGGGGTTGGTCTTGGTGCCTTGTAAGGACGGCCAAGATACGGAACCTACCGCCGTCGGCCGCCTGCCGTACATTAATTTCCGCCCCCAAACACAACTATTATTGCCGCTCACCTTTTTCCATAAGCGTATCAAAACCAGCCATGCTACAATCAATTTGGGACGACGTCCGCCGCGAATTTAACTTCGGCAATATGATCAACAAGATCATTATTGTCAACGTAGGTATTTGGATCGTGCTGGCGCTGACCAACGTGATTTTCAATATCGTCAACGGGTTTGCTACTTCCCCGGCCTTCGACGGGGTGATGCGCTTCTTTGCCGTCACCTACGACCCGTGGCACCTCATCACCCACCCCTGGACGCTGGTTACGCACATGTTCGTCCACCTCGGCTTCTTCCACATCCTGTGGAACATGCTGTTCTTGCTCTACTTCGGGCGGATTTTCGGGGATTTGTACGGCGACAAGCGCGTCCTGCCACTCTACATCGCCGGCGGCCTTTTTGCCTTTGTTTTCTCTTTCGTCATCATCTACCCTTCTTCGTTGGGTGACAACATTTCGCTCGCCTACGGGGCTAGCGGCGCGGTGGCCTGTATTCTCACGACGATTGGCGTTTTGCAGCCCGAGCATTCCATTCGGCTGATGTTTTTGGGCAACGTCCGGCTGAAGTACATCGTCATGGTGACGATCCTCATCCAGGTCCTCAGCCTCGGTACGCTCGATAACATTGGCGGCACCATCGACCACATCGGCGGCATTGTTTTCGGTATCATCTACGCCATACAACTTCGCAAGGGTATTGACCTGGCCGCCCCCGTCGGCCGCGCCATTTCTTGGGTGGAGAATACCTGGGATCGCATTATCACTCCCTCCAAAGACCACAAACAATCCGGTCCACGGACCACTTACCGCCGGGGGAGTTCCGTCAAGGAGACGGCCCCAAAATCCCGTCCTTCCTTCATGCGCAAGGCGGGGGGTAGCGAGAAGAAATCCACCCGCCAGGGCGGCGACGCCGGCTTGCCCGATAATGGCATGAGCCACCAGGAGCAACTCGACTCTATTCTTGATAAAATAAAGGAAGGTGGTTACAACTCGCTGAATAAGGAGGAGAAAGATTTCCTACTTCGCGCTTCCAACCAGTAACTTGCGCCCGTGTTGCGAACCCTTTTTCACCTTTTGGGGGTTGGCCTGACGGTTATTACCGCCTGTGGCTTACTCGCCCGTTTTGTCTCTCCGGCCGTGCTCTGGCCCCCGGCCGTCATTGCTTTGCTGCTGCCCGGCCTGCTCGCGCTTACGTTAATTTACTTACTCATCGTTGTATTCCTGAAAGATTGGAAATTAGCCATTTTGCCTGTTTTGGTGATGGTAGTGGCTATCCCCCTCATGCCTCAGCTATACGCGTTCAACTTCTCTATTCCGGTAGTCAGCGCCAATGCTGCGACTATTACCGTACTAACCGCCAACGTCCGCCATTTCAAAAACGACGCGCACAAGGGAGTAGGAGTAGAAAAAGGTATAGCATTCATTGGAGAGGTGCGTCCCTCCGTGCTCCTGTTGCAGGAGGCCTGGCGGGGCGGCGGGGCAAAGTACTTTTCCGACCCAGTAAAGGAAGCCAGCGGACTTTCCGTGCGTCACCAGCCCGGCACCGTTGCCCTCGTTACTTTCGGTAACGAATTAGAATTTGTGGACGACCACATGGAAAATAACGTCAACGGCGTGTTGGTATCAGACGTGATGACTGAGTTCGGCAAAGTACGCATCATCAACGCCCATCTGCAATCCAACCGAATTACGGAACTGGTAGGCGAGATCGGAGACGACAAAGACATCGAGCGGGAGGTCAACCGCGCCGGCTCCATGTTCCGCAGCTACGGCAGCGCGGCGGCCCGGCGGGCGCGGCAGGCGATTTACATTCGGGAGCAGATCGACAAGAGCCCCTACCCCGTTATCCTCGGCGGTGATTTTAACGATGTACCATCCTCGTACGCTTACCGTAAAGCACTTTCTCCTCGCCTGCGCGACGCCTGGGTGGAAGCCGGTAGTGGTATCGGGACCACCTTCACCGGGCCCCTGCCAGCCCTCCGGATCGACTTTTTACTGGTGGATACCGCCTTTACCGTGCGGCGCATCGAACGGGTAGAAACGGGTTATTCGGACCATCGTGGTTTGGTGGTGGAGTTAGGAAAGCGTTGACGCGGCCGCGGGTGCATTGAGTAGGTAGTAAAGCAGGGTTTACTGGGCTAATTAGTTGAAATAATCGCGAAATGAGTCACCCGGAAATTCCAAAATAAGGTACCCAGCACCTCACCCGACTCCGGTAAGCCAAATAATCATCCCCGAACCGCCGCGTCAGATCCTCTTCCTCCAATGGCCGCACGACGCAGTGCCAGAGCACCCCCCCGAGCAACGCGTACAGCAAAACCGGCCACGACGTAAGCGCCAGACTCACCGCAATGCCCTGCCCGACCCCCGCGACGGCCATCGGGTTTCTGACGTACCGGTACGAGCCGGCAATGACCAGCCGACTGGTTTGGTCGAGCGGCAACGGCGTGCCATCACCGTCGCGGACCATCACGAACGCGCTCGCCAAGCCGAGCACGCTGCAGAGTAAAAACATACCAACCGCCAACCAAAACGATGGCCCGGAAATAAACGTGGGTGACGTGCCGAACGCCGTCACGATCAAGTAGGGAAACAGGCCCAGCGTGATGAACCAGACGCAGACTGTCTGTACCAGCGTCTTCACCCCGTTTACGCCACGGTTGGTCGTAGTGGACGTCCGAAAGCTATAATTCCCGTACACCAAAAAGAGATTGTAGGCTAGCCCGAGCGTCATCACCGTGGTCGGCAAGAACCCGCTTCCCGTCAGCCAACTCGCGTTGAGACAGTACAAACTTGCGTACCCAAATCCACCGAGAATAACGTACTCCAGCGCCCGACTTTCCCGGTACGCCCGCACAACGGACAGCCCGGCGATCATCACGACGTCGGGAAGCAAGAACGCTTTGAAGGCGACGGGCCCGATGCCAGTAAATTGGAAAGCAGCGAAAAGAGTGGGGCTCACGCTCAGGCCAATCCACCAGAGGGAGATTAGGGTGGCTTGGATGATGTATGCGGTGGGGTGCATGGGGGGTTCGTCTATCCAATGAGGCAGCAGGCGCATTCCACACTCGTTCCTAGGTCCCCAACTTGGATTTGAGCAAACTTATCTCCCTACATATGCAAAGCCCGGTCCCCGGTAGCCGCCAAAGCAGCCTCCTTGAACGCCTCCGTGTAAGTAGGGTGCGCGTGGCTCATCCGCGCCGCATCTTCCGCGCTGGCCCGGAATTCCATTAACGCAACCGCCTCGGCAATCATGTCTGCCGTGCGTGGCCCGACCATGTGGACGCCGATGATCTCGTCAGTATCCGCGTGGCTAATGACCTTTACCATGCCGTCTAAGTCCGAACTTGCGCGGGCGCGGCCGAGGGCTTTGAAGGGGAATTTTCCAGTCTTGTAGGGAATGCCGGCGGCCTTGATCTCTTCTTCAGTTTGGCCCACCGCGGCGACTTCCGGCCAGGTGTAGACGACACCGGGGATGAGATTGTAGTCCACGTGTGGCTGCTGACCGGCCATGGTTTCGACGGCAAATACGCCTTCTTCTTCGGCCTTGTGCGCCAGCATCGCGCCACGGACGACGTCGCCGATCGCGTAGATGTGGGGAACGTTCGTTTCCAGGTGCTCGCCCACGGCGATGCGGCCCTTCTCGTCAACGTCGACGCCGGCTTTATCGAGACCGAGGTTATCGGTATAGGGCCGGCGGCCGATGGCGATGAGGCAGTAGTCCGTGTCGACGACGATGGGGTCACCGCCAGATTTCTTTTCAAAGGTCACCTTTGCACCGGTGTCGCCACCCTGCACGTCCGTCACCTTGTGGCCGAGGTGAAATTTGATACCGGTTTTCTTTAGCGCCCGCATTAGTTCTTTCGAGCAGTCTTTGTCCATCGTGGGGATGATGCGGTCCTGAAATTCAACGACCTGGACTTCCGTCCCCAGGCGGCCGAATACGCTACCGAGCTCGAGGCCGATGACGCCGCCACCGACGATGACCATGCTCTTCGGCACGTCCGTGATGTTGAGCGCCTCGGTGGAGGTGATTACGTGTTTCTTATCGTAGTTCATCGACGCCGGCGTGATGGGCTTGGAGCCGGTGGCGATGATAAAATTCTTGGACGTCAGCGTCTGGTCGTCGCCTTCGTTCATAGCTACGTGGACTTCATTAGGCCCGGAAAACGTGCCGTGGCCGTAGAAAACATCCACGTTATTCTTCTTCATCAGGAACTGGACGCCCTTGACGGTTTGGTCCACCACCTCATTCTTCCGCTCGATCATGCGCGGCATGTCGACGGCCAGATTCTCGATCTTTATCCCGTGGTCCGCAAATTTTTCGTGCGCGGCGTGGTAATGTTCGGAGCTGTCGAGAAGGGCTTTAGAGGGAATACAACCGACGTTCAGGCACGTTCCACCGAGGGCGTTGTAGCGTTCGATGATGGCCGTTTTCATGCCTAGCTGTCCGGCGCGGATGGCCGCTACGTAGCCGCCGGGGCCGCTGCCGATGATGATTAGGTCGTATTGCATGTGTGTAAATTTTGTAGGGAATAGTTGTGATTGGCTCCGGTTCTCTCTCGCGGTTATTGATATTCTGACTGAATCGGAACCGGTGCAGAAACACGAGGGGAGGGCCAAGGTTGAAAGCGCGCAAAGGTAGTTGACCATCAATTTGTCATTACCTGATTCTCGCTCAAATTCAGTTTAAATGTAAGATCACCGTGGTTTTCTCCCTAACTATATAGTGGATAGACTAGATGAACCACCAAAATCGACTTCATGTGCATCCTGTTCCCATGCAGCTTTCCCCCCGCCTCAAATATTATTACCTCCCCTGGGCAACTGGCTTGTTAGTGATGCTTATGGTGAAAACTTTTGCGGCAGACGCTTCCGCAGTGGCTCGTGAAACCCCGGCCCCAGTGAGCAATCAAATTAGATTATGTGCTCAAGAGCCTGAAAAAGCTGCAATAATCACTATGCCTTACTTTCCTGGGTGCCAGGGAGAGGTTGGATATAAAAAACGACAATGCAGCGAAGCTGCGTTACAAATATACCTCAAAGAACACGCTGGCTTCCCTTCCGGCAAAGTCGTTCACCAGACGGCCGGTAATGCTTCCATTGAAATTTGGATCGGACCGGACGGATCGATCAGTAACCACCGAATGATCGCCTCTCCCGGTTACGGCCGTGGAGAAGACTTAAGACACATCGTCACCGATGTGATGGCTAAAGAAATCAAGTGGGAACCTGCGACAATAGATGGCCTACCGGTCACCGTCAGCACGACTGTGCGCTTACATTACAACATGCTTTGGGGCGGGTGACCATCAACCCTTACTCCGGCTTCTTCTTCCCCCGCGGCGTCCGCTTCTTCCGTCGCCCCGAAGAACCACTGGACTTAGACTGGTCACCGGATTTAGATTGATTCCCGGAATCACCACCCTCCGCACGAGGTTTGCCAGCACCGCGCGCGGGCCGTTTACGCGAGCGCGTATTCTTAGGCTTATCTCCACCCTCGGTTGCCGGAGTAGCCTTGGCCGAAGTTTCCTGCTTACCAGAGTCTCCAGCATCGGATTTACCACGTGAGCGCGAAGACCGAGCGCTACGCCCTCCACCAGAACCACCACCGCCCGACTTCTTATTCCGTCGCTTACTCCGCTTCTCCGCCGGTAACTCGATGGCACCGGTGACGTCCTCGTAACCAAACACATCATCGGCTTCCTTGACGACTAACTGGGCAGATTGCAAATCGGCGGGCATATCCCCCGCCTTATTCAGCTTCTGCATCTCGTGCACTTTCTCTACCGGGATGGGGTAAAGCAGCCCCCGATTGTCCTTGTACGTGTAGTACATGATCCCCTTGAAGATATCCGTCTTGATCAGGATCGCCAACCCGGCGTGAGTCTTAATCCGATCAGCCTTTTTCGGGAATACTTCCAGGGCTTCCATGTAAGTATCCAACTCGTAGTTGAGACAGCACTTCAGGCGACCGCACTGGCCGGAAAGCTTGGCATTGTTGATTGCCAGGTTCTGGTAACGGGCGGCGGAAGTATTCACGGCATTGAAATCACTCAGCCAAGTGGAGCAGCACAACTCGCGGCCACAAGTACCGATGCCCCCCAAACGAGCCGTTTCCTGGCGCGGACCGATCTGCCGCATCTCCACCTTCACCCGGAATTGGTGGGAAAATGCCCGAACGATCTGCCGGAAATCCACCCGATCGTCGGACGTGTAGTAAATCGTGATCTTCTTGCCATCACCCCGGTATTCGATGTCGGAAACCTTCATCTTCATGTGGTTCTGGCGCGCGATAACGCGCGCCTGGATCATGGTCGGTTTCTGCAACTCCCGCACTTCCGCGAGCTTCTCCATGTCGCGGAGGTTAGCGCGGCGGATAATCATCTGGGTCACTTTATCTTCCCGGACTTTCTTCTTCTTCATCTGCAGCCGGACGAGGTCGCCGCTCAACGTAATCCGCCCAACGTCGTAACCTTTTTCGTCTTCCACGACGACGTTATCGCCCGTGTGTAGATCAAACTCGGCGGGCGCGTGGCAAAAGCACTGGGTCGTACCGTCATTAAAGGAGACTTCGACGATATCGTTAGCGTAGGGATCGTCGATGCCGAGGTTAGAGAGCCAGTCGTAGGCGCTGCGTTTATTGCAAGCCCCGGTGTTACAGCTACCCTTCGAGCCGCAGCCTTTGGGGGTGCCGTCTTCGTTAGTGCCTACGCCGCATGATGTACATGCCATTTTTTAGTATTTTAGGCGGAAGGGAGTAGGCGGTAGGCTGGTAGGCGGTAGGCAATCGTAGCACACGCTACCGCCTACCGCCTACCCTCCTACTTCCTACCGCCTAAATTCCGCGAAGCGTTTGGTGAATTCGAATCCCGGCATCCAGCATGAGAATCTTTGGATTCGCATTCCGTTCGACGTATTCGGTGCATTCACTAATGATGGTGGACAGTTCGCCGACGCTTTCGGGCGGGACGAGCTGGAGTAGTTTTTTGGCCGCACTAAGCTCCTTTTCGGGCAGGCGAATCTCGCGGGCCTCGCCGACGACGGAAAGGAGCAGAAATTCACGCCAGAAGTGGAGCGCGTAGCGGAGGAAGTGTTTCTGGTTCTCGCGGCCGATCTTGGCGAAGGCATCCGTCCAGGCGACGAGTTTGCTGGCGCTTCCGGAGTAGCAGGTGCGGATCCAGTCGAGGAGGCGGTCATCGTGGCTGGCTGCGCCGGAATTAGCCAGGCTGAGGGCCAGATTGTAGTTGCCGTCGGCCAGGCGGGCGGCGGCGGTGGCCTGGTGGGGGGCAATGCCCTGGGCCCGGAGGCCGGATGCCATGCCGGTGGCGTGAGGAGCCGAGAGTTTGGTTAGTTGACAACGACTGAGGATCGTGTTGAGGATCAACTCGATTCGTTCGCTGACGAGCAAGAAGATGGTGTTCTCGGGTGGCTCTTCGATCATTTTGAGCAGCCGATTGCCTTCGTTACCGAGATATTCCGGGAGCCAGATGACCATGATCTTGTAACGCCCCTCGAAGATTTTGAGGTTGAGCTTGCGGATGATGGCGGCGCAATCGTCGCGCGAAATGTTGCCCTGTTTATTTTCGGCACCGATGCGCTGGAGCCAATCGTTGGCTTCCTGGTAAGGCGTATCCCGGAGGGCTTCGCGCCACTGGGGTAGGAAGTTATCGCTCACCATTTTGGAGCCGATGGTGGGGAAGGCGAAGTGGAGATCGGGGTGAACCGATTTACTCGTCTTCCGGCAAGCTTTGCAGGTGCCGCAGGTCGTGTCGCCGGATTCGCCTTGCCGGTTTTCGCAGAGGAGGAGATTGGCTACGGCAAGGGCGGCGGGCAGCCCGCCAGTGCCGGGCGGGGAGAGGATAATGTTGGCGTGGGGCAGTCGGTCGGCCGCCGCCATTTGGCGGAGCTGGGAGAGGGCGGGCGGTTGATGTAGTAACTCATTGAACTGCATGGCGGAAAAGGCTACTGCCCCGGCCACGAGCGCTCACTCCCGATGATCCGATCTTGATTATAAGGTTTGGAATGGGCCGTACGGCCCTTGCTTCTTACCCCTTTAACCTGGCACCCGCGACCGCGCATAATCCGCATAAGTCGTTAAAAATCAGGTGCTATGTATATCTAAACTCTCCGAAGAGAGACGTATTATTTCGGATGGCCCACGGGCCTTTATCGGAAGCGACCACCCTTAGCGGGGACCGAATCTGGAACGATAAACGATGGCCGCAAGACCAAACGTATACCGTGGTGAAGCGACGAAAAGTAAGCGGGTAAACGCCCAAAATTCATCGTTTCGTAGAGTTCCAAAGATAGCAAGAAAAAGCTGGATCGAACCGTCCGTTAAAACGGCCTAACGTGGCTTACGCCTCGTCGATGTTATCACCAATCTTCGCCGGCATATCCTGTTGGCGATCGCTGACTTGGTCGAGGTTACCCTCCTCCAACCGCTCGCTCAACCAACTACGGCAAGTCTTGAAGTCTTTGAAGACGTACTCAGTATCGACCAGGCCGGGGATGAGGTTGATCCGCTCCAGCATGTCCCGGATTTGATCGTTCATGCCGGTGAAGACGACGGCGACGTTCCGTTTCTGCAAATCCAAAATGGCATCTTCAAGGGCGTACAGTCCAGACTGGTCGATGTAGGGCACCTCGCGCATCCGAATGACCAGCACTTCTAAGTTCGGAAGTTGCCGCATAATGGCCTGAAAAGAGGAAACGAAACCGAAAAAGAGTGGCCCGTCCAGGTGCTTGATGTACACCCGGTCGCCAAGGCGTTTGATGAGGTCGCCTTCGTCCGCCCAAGGTTTCTCCTGGCTGAACTCCGTGAGTGACTCACCCCGCGCTTCGCTTTCCACGATGTCTGCTGACTTTTTCATGAACAACAACGTGGCCATCACCATCCCGACCGCCACCGCTTCGAGTAGCCCGACGAAAACCGTCAGGCCGAGCACGACGAGCATCACTGCGGCATCTCCGATCGGGACGCTGCGCAAGTGGCGCAATCCTTTGTAGTCAATGATCCCAATACCCACCGTGAGCAGAATACCGGCCAGAACGGCCTTAGGAATGTAGCTCACAACGCCACTCAACCCGAGCAAAACCGCCAGCAGGAAAACACCTGCGACAATACCGGAAATCTTCGTCTTACCCCCACTTTCGATGTTAATGACCGTTCTGAGCGTTGCCCCCGCACCCGGCAGTCCGCCGATGAAAGCCGCCCCCATGTTGCCAATACCCTGACCGATCAACTCCTGGTTGGGGTCGTGCTTAGTTTTAGTAATGTTGTCCGCTACGACGGAAGTCAGCAGCGAGTCGATCGCGCCCAACGCAGCTAACGTAGCGCCAAAATTGAGGATGATACCCAAATTGCCTAAGTCAAACAGCGCGGCAAAGAAGCTCAGCCGAATTTGCGGTAATCCACCATCCACCGCGCCGATGACGGGCACTGCCCCGGGCTCGACGAAGAAGACCGCCACCAACGTCAACACCACCAGCGCAACCAGGCTGGAAGGCACTGCCTTAGTGATGCGTTTGAAGCCGTAGATGATCATGACCGTCCCGATGCCTAACAGTAAGTTTAGCCAGTTGATGCCGCCGGGGAAAGAGAATGGGCGGGTGAGTAGTTGGAAAACGCCGACCGTTCCTTTAGACTGCCGCTGGGCGAGTTTGCCCGCACGAGTCTCGATGTCTTCAGCCGTGACGGCGGAAAAGCGGGCATTGGTTTCCTGAATGACGGTGCCATCCATAACCCCTTTAAGTACACCATCCTGCGCCTCTTCCTTGATGATGCCCTCGAGAATCTGCTCTTCGGCGATGGGCAATTTACCGGTCACCAATTCTACATCCTGAGAGGCATCGTAGCCCAGCAAAGGAAAGATCTGGGTAATGATGATGATCACCCCGATCCCGGACATGAAGCCGGACACCACCGGATAGGGAATATACTTGATGAAGCGGCCGAGCTTGATGATACCGAAGAAGACCTGGATAGCTCCGGCGATGAAGAAGGTCGCCAGGATTAATCCGATCGCCTCGTAAGCGTCCGTGACCCCCACCTCCAGCATGGCGCTGGCGATGACCGAGGCGGAAACGACGGTCATGGGAGCCGTCGGGCCGGAGACTTGGGTATTCGTGCCACCAAATAAGGCGGCCAGGATGGCGATGGCGATCGCGCCGTACAAACCGGACATGGCACCGAGGGCGGTCTGGTCACCAAATGCAAGGGCGAGGGGAAGGGCGACGATGCCGGCGGTTAGGCCACCGATGAAGTCTCCTTTTAAGTTGGAGAAATCGAATTTGAAGGGATTGGTCATGCTCGGGGGTAGATTATTTGAGCATTACCGTAGGAATAGTATGCTTGTTCGCACGAACAGGGGCGTACGCCCTACTCTACCGCCTCCAGAAACTGCATTTCGTACAATTCACGATACCGGCCACCTTCCAGTTCTACCAATTCTTCGTGCGGCCCGAGTTCCTGAATTTCACCTTTCTCCAGGACCATAATATTATCCGCGTTGCGAATCGTGCTCAGGCGGTGGGCGATGACGATGCTCGTGCGCCGGTCCATCAGTTTTTCGATGGCGTGCTGAATGACGCCTTCCGTTTCGGGGTCGACGCTGGAAGTCGCCTCGTCGAGGATGAGGATGTCGGGATCGAAGACGAGGGCGCGAACGAAGGAAATTAGTTGCCGCTGCCCCATACTCAGGGTAGCGCCGCGTTCCTGTACGTCGTAATCGTAGCTACCGGGCAACCGGTCGATAAACTCGTGTGCGCCGATGAGCTTGGACGCTTCGATAACCTGCTCCCGCGAAATGCTCGGGTCGCGGAGGGTGATATTGTCCAGTACCGTGCCGGTGAAGAGAAATACGTCCTGCAAGACCATCGCCATCTTACTGCGCAGGGCGTAAAGATCGTATTCGCGGATGTCCGTCCCGTCGACTTCAATGCTCCCCTTCTGAAATTCGTAGAAGCGGTTGATGACGTTGGTTATGGTCGTTTTTCCGGAGCCGGTGCTACCGACAATGGCCAGCGTCTCACCGACTTTAAGGTCAAAACTGATGTCCTTGAGAATCCACTCTTTAGCGACGTAAGCGAACCAGACATTTTTAAAGGATACTCGCCCTTCGATGGTTTCCGGTGCGAAGGAGCCGTTGTTTTCGATCACGTCCGTACGGTCCAGCACGGCAAAAACCCGCTCGGCGGCCACCAAACCCATCTGGAGTGTATTAAATTTATCGGCCAGCACCCGGATGGGGCGGAACAGCATCTGAATGTAGATCGGGAAAGCGATCAGGGCACCCAGCGTCACGCCCCCTTCACGGGCCACGTCCTGCGCTCCCCACCAAACCATCAATGCCAGGGAGGCGGCGGCGATAATCTCCACCACGGGGAAGAAAATGGCGTAGTACAGGATGGCATCGACGTTGGCCCCACGGTACTCTTTGTTAATCTCCGCGAATTTTTCCCGCTCGTGCTGCTCGGCGTTAAAGATCTGTACGATCCGCATGCCGGTGATCCGCTCCTGCAAAAAAGCGTTCATTTTCTGGATCTGGGTCCGGACACGCTGAAAAGACTTCTTTACCGCTTCCTTAAAGATGTAAGAAGCTAGCATCAGGAAGGGCATCGTCGTCAGGACGATCAGGGTTAATTTCCAACTGGTGTAAATCATCACCCCGAGAATACCGATGATGGACAACAGATCGGCCATGATCGTCAGTACACCCTCCGTAAAAATAGAGTTGATGGACTGAATATCGCTGATCGCCCGGGTGGTGGAAGCACCGATCGGCGTCTTATCGAAGTAGCTAAGCTTAAGGCTATTGATGTAGCGAAAGACCCGCACCCGGAAATCGCGAATGATGGACTGGCCTAACCAGTTTGAGCTGTAAATAAAGGTGTAGCGACAAAGCGCTTCCAGCACGATGATGCCGCAGAGAACGGCCGCCATGAAGGTCATACCGTCCACGTCACCCACCAGGATGTAATCATCAACGATATTCTGCACGATGAATGGCCGGGCGATCGCCAGGGGGACCAACAAAATGGCCAGCAGCACCGCACTGATCGCTACCTTTTTGTAGGGCACCGCCAGTTGCAGGACGCGGCCGAAGAGGCTGAGGTCGAATTTTTTCTTTTGGTCTTGCTCGGGCATGGTGGTAGTAACAGGTGTTTTGCGGAAAAGATGAGCATAAATTGGTGGTATTGTTTCTTTACCACAAAAGTCACAAAAACACAAAGAAAGTGCAGCTAGTAAGACAACTAACACTTGAACACAATACGGCAAAACGAACGTTGTGCTTCCACAATGCCACCATTAAGACCTCCAGTTTTTGTGGTTACGTGTTTCTGTGGCAAAAAAATAAAATTCTATGGCCAACAACGTACTCGGCACCCCACTAATCGGCTGCTGCACCGACCCCATGACCGGTTTCTACCGCGATGGCTTTTGCCACACCGGCCCTACCGACACCGGCCGCCACGTCGTCTGCGCAATCATGACGAAGGAATTTTTGACGTTCACCAAGCGCGTCGGCAATGATTTATCGACGCCACGTCCAGAGTATCAATTCCCCGGCCTTAACCCGGGAGACGGCTGGTGCCTCTGCGCCGTGCGGTGGAAGGAAGCTTATGAAGCGGGCTTCGCGCCAAAAGTGAAGTTGGAGGCTACACACGAAAATGCCCTACAGTACGTCGATTTTGAGGCGTTGCTGGAGAACAAGGTAGTCGCGGCTTAGTCGAATACTTCAAGGCCTTCAAAAAGCGGATCGAGATCGTCAAAATTCTTGTAGCCGACTTTCTCTTCGCTACTGCCCCGGACGGCAAAGCCGATCATGGATTGCTCCGCGACGACTTGCTTCGGGTCAGTATCCCCTAAGGCAATTTGCAAGAAGATGGGACGAATATGAAGTAGTTCGTGCAGTTCCGCAAGGCCGAAAGGATAACCTTCCGTAAGGTCTTTCCAAGTAATGCCACCGCTTTCAAAATCGAGAATCACGGCTTCGGCCAGTGTCTGTTCTTCAAGGTAATCTCGCAGATCATCCGCCGTTTGGTAGCCAGCCACGGGGAGTTTAACGAATAGGTTTATACCGCCATCCACTAGCTCCTTTTGCGCGGCCGCGGGTGCTGTGAAGGGGACCAAGGCAAGGTTGATGTGGTTTCCCTGCATTTCCCTAAGCATTGCACTCCCGATAGCTATCGGGACCACGCCCTCCCCTAACTCTAGCACGATCTCCGGACCGGAAATCCACTCGCGCATCGCATTCAACGTCACCCAGTCCACTCCAGCCGGACCAAGCGGAAAAGCCAGATAATTAACCTCCCAGGCGGCGAAATAGCGGGCGTCGGTCAGGTGGGTTACACCGGTGGCGATGAGTTTTGTGGCTAACATTATTGGTCTTTAGTCTAAAGTCTCTGGTCCAAGGTCCTAAGGTCTCTCATCTTTGCTCTATATTCTTTACTCCTTATCCCCAACCTCACTTCCCCGCCACCACCACCACAATTTCCCCCTTAATGGACGGCTTAGCCTCATAATGTGCCTTCAACGCCTCCAACGAATCGGTGGTAATTTCCTCGTGCAGTTTGGTGATCTCACGCGCCACGCACGCCTGCCGGTCCGCCCCGCAAAACTCGATGAGCTGCCCGAGGAGTTTGACGATCCGGTGCGGACTTTCGTAGACGGCAAAAGTGTTGGGGAGTTCCGACAAGTAGATTAGCCTTGTCTGACGGCCCTTCTTGGTCGGTAAAAATCCGTCGAAGTGGAACCGGTCGCAGGGAATCCCGCTTGCCGCCAACGCAGGCACGAATGCGGCCGGGCCTGGCAAACAGGACACCGTCACCCCCGCTTGCTGACAAGCACGTACGAGTAAGAAACCCGGATCGGAAATGCCCGGCGTCCCCGCATCAGTGATCAACGCGAAATTACCCCCCTCCCCCATCTCCGCCACCAGTTGCTCCACGATGGCGTGTTCATTGTGGGCGTGGTAGGAGCGCATGTTGGTTTCGATGCCGTAGTGCTTCATTAGCGGACGGCTGGTGCGGGTGTCTTCGGCTAGAATCAAGTCTACTTCACCCAATATTCTTAGTGAGCGTTGGGTGATGTCTTCGCGGTTGCCTATTGGGGTGGGGACTAGGTATAGCATTGAGCGCGAAGGTAGTCTTTGTACTGAGAGATAACTCCATGGTCCCCTCCCTCTTATCCCTCTCCAGAAGAGGAGAGGGAGGAGTTTTTGTCGAAGAGGGTTTTGTTTTGACTGCGTAGTTGTGAATCGACCAATAACATCAAAAATATAGCCAAATCAATAGATTCATCTACGCTGCTACCTCTTTCCGCAAAAGTATCATCCCTCCCCCTCGGGGAGGAACAGGAGGGGGAGGGTTACAGAGAGTTCAAACCATACTATCCTTCATCCAAACCCAACCGAACCGCCCGGCGCACCACCTCAACCGTACCCACGAAAGCCGCATGCCCCGCGAGGTTCTGCGCTTTATCATTAGCGACGTCCGACCCAATGGCGGGCACCAAACCGAGCATAGGTAAAGCTAGTTGCTTAGTAGTGGTCATTAGTTGATCACTACTGATTTTCTGCGCGTCGGGAATAGCCTCGATGAGCAGTCCGTAAGCACCGCCAATGAGCGCGCCCATTCCAAACTCAATAATGGTCGCGACGACTTCTTCCTGATCGTCGGTGAAAATATCACCAGCCACGTTTTCAATTCCTTCGACGGCCGCGGCACTGATGTCATCTTCTGAATGCACGGTATCCGGGGCAACCTCGCCATCGACGAGCATCTTGATCGCCACACCAACGAGGCCACCAATCACACCAGCTAAAAAGCCTTTAGCGTAATCTTTAGTGCCGAACTTAGACGTCCGGGCCATAAACTGATCGACGGAGTCGACCTTTTGGCCGGTGTATTCTTCGATCTTTTTGTCATCGAAATCATTCGTGACGGTCTTAATTGTTCCAAAAATGGTGTCGAGCAGTGATGATGCCATGGGGGTGTTATTTGTCTGATTATGTTACTTGTCGCGACTGGAAAGCACAATGGTTTCCAGCCGTTTGTAGTCCAAATTGGAACGGAGGAGCGTGGGCTCAGGTTCGCCCACCCTAGCGCTCATCTTGGCCACCGTTGAACAAGCGGTCCGACCAAAATTCTTTGCGCTTCTTACGCCGTTCGTCTTTATCCTGCTCTTTTTCTAGGTACTTGGCGATCCGCTCGGCGTATTCTCTGGGCGTTTCGTCATTGCGCTGCCGTTTTCTGGCCATCATTTCTTCGATGTCTTGACCCAGAAAATCGCCAAGAATAGCGGAGGCATTCTGCACGCCATCTTCACCGGCGAATAGGATGGGCATCTCGTCCAGATAGTCCGGGCACCGCACCAGCGCTAGCGCCATCTCGTCCATTGGGGTGAAGGCGCCGCCCTTGTAAAATTGGAGCCCCGGAGCCTGCTGCACTTTGCGCATAAAATTTCCCCAGATCGGTAGTGCCGTGGCCGTAGCCGAGCCCCGCCTTAAGGAGCGGAAGTGGACGATGGGATATTCCGCACCCACCCAGGTACTGACGACCAACTTCGGCGTGAAGCCAATAAACCAACCGTCGCTCTGGTCCTGCGTAGTGCCCGTTTTACCGGCGAGCGGGCCGGCCAGACCGTAGGTGCCCCGAAGTTTAGCGCCGGTTCCGTCGTTAACCACACCTTCCAGCAAATAAGTAGCCACGGCGGCGGTCTGGCGATCCATAACTTTTTGGGTGGCCGTCGGCCGCTTAAATTCTACGATGACCGTGCCGTCGTAAGTCGTGATCTTATCCAGAAAGTGAATGCCCGCCGGCCGCACGCCGCCGTTGGCGAAGCTGCTGTAAACCGTGTTCATTTCCGGCAAGCTAGCTTCGACCGTGCCGAGCGCCAAGCTGGGGATCGCTTCGACCTTTCCATCCACGCCCATTGCTTTCACCGCCGCCGCCACCCGGCTCAGACCGCTACGTACCGCGATGTTGACGGCTACGGTATTTACGGATTTAGAAAGACCGCCGCGCATCGAATAAACCCCGTCGTAACTCCCGTTCGCATTACCCGGATTATAGTTCTGAAACTCCGTGATGGTAAACTGCTCCGCGGGCGTGTACTCACAGGGCTGCATCCCTTCCTGCAACGCCGTCGCGTAAATCACAGGTTTGATCGTCGAGCCGACCTGCCGCCGTGCCCGTACGTGATCGTACTGCACGAAGCGGTGATCGACGCCCCCGACCCAGGCACGGACGACGCCGTCGCGCCCCTGCGTCACCAGCAAACCGGCATTCAATAGCGTGAAATAATGGCGCAAACTATCCAGCGAGCTCAGGGTCGTATCCACCGCGGCCACGTTTTGCGGGTCGTAGACGGTCATCCGGCGGGCTTGGCTCATGATCGCCTCAATGTCGGCCTCGGAAACGCCCGCGGCGGCTAAATTTTTGTAGCGGTCGCTGCGTTTCACGGCGTTCTTAAAAGCATTTTCCCACGGTAAATTCTTCTGGCCTTGCCAGTCCGCGGCGAGGCTTGCCTGGATTTTGGGCAGTTCCTCCCGGACGGCCTGCTCCGCAAACCGTTGCAGGTCGCTGTTGATGCTGACGTGGATTTTGAGACCGTCCAGGTCTACGTTGTAGGGCCGGGAGTCTGGATGTGTTTTACCGGCCAGGGCCCGCTCAACCTCCTGGCGGAGTTGCTCTCGGAAATGTGGGGCGCTGCCGACTGCTTCGTTGTAGCGGCGGTAATCAGTGACCAGATCGAGCGTGCGCAGGCTGTCGGTTTCCCCCTGGGTGAGGCTTCCATTCTTGGCCATCAACCCTAAGACCACGTCGCGTCGCTGTCGGCTTTTCACCGGGTGGGCACGGGGGCTGTAGGTCGTGTTAGCCTTTAGCAAGCCAACCAGGACGGCCGCTTCCTCGGCCTTCAAATCAACGGCGCTCTTATCGAAAAAGCGGGTAGCTGCGACTTCGATTCCGTAGGCGTTCTCCCCGAACGGGACGGTGTTGAGGTAGAGCGCCAACAGTTCTTGTTTGGTATAAACTTTTTCGAGCCGACTGGCGATCATCATTTCCCGGATCTTGGTTTTCAGGATGCTCAGGCTTCCGTTGTTCTGCCGGGGATACAGTTGTTTGGCGAGTTGTTGGCTGATGGTACTGCCGCCGCCGCTACTACTACTTCGCAGAGCGATGGAGTAAACGAGTACGCGGCCGAGAGCACGGACATCGATGCCCTGGTGCTCGAAAAAACGGCTGTCTTCGGTAGCGATCAGGGCTTTGGTGACGTACGGGGAAATCGCTTCCAGCGGTACGCTCAGCCGATTTTCCTGGTAATATTTTGCCAGGGTCACGCCGTCTTCGCTGATGATGGAGCTTGCTTCGTCGTTTTCCACCAGGGCCAGTTCGGCCAGGTCCGGCATGTTACCGTAGGCACCGCTGAGGGCGCGCAGGTAGAAAAAACTTACGGTAAGAACGATGATAAAAAGAAGGCTGCCGATGCCCATTGCGCCCAGTTTCCAGTTGTTGGTTCTTTTGACGAACCAGTAGAATTGGCGGAGGTACTTCGCCGCCAGGTTTCCGGTGGCGGTCGCGGCGGCACTTAGCCAGGCGGGGGTTTTTGAGGGCATGGGAGAGGTTGGGGTCCTGGGGTAACGATTTGGGGTGGGGAAAGATTATTTGTCTTTTGCGCGATCGCGGGCTGGCCTCCAGCTAGTCCCGTACTATGTCGGGATGCCAGGTTTATTTGGGGTGCCTCCGGCAATTTTGCTGCGCAGTACTTCGTGCACCGGAGGAGGAGAGAAGAAGCGTGAGACAATGCTTAAGGCGAGGGACAGTCAAATCAGGCTTTTGTTGATGTCCCGAACCAGGCCTGGTCCGTAGTAAACCATCCCGCTGTAGACCTGGATTAGTTTGGCGCCGGCGTTTAGCTTTTCTCGTGCTGATTCAGGGCTTTCGATGCCGCCGACACCGATGATGTCCAGGGTTTTGTCGCTCTTTTCGTAGAGGTATTTAATGACTTCGGTGGAACGGGCGCGAACGGGTGCGCCGCTCAGTCCGCCCATCCCCATGTCCGCTACGGTTTGTTTGTCGGTCGTTAGTGGCTCCCGGGCGATGGTGGTGTTGGTGGCGATGATGCCCGCAATGCCGGTGTCCTTGACGATTTCGAGGATGTCGTCGAGCTGGCCGTCGGTGAGGTCGGGGGCTATTTTTAGGAGGATGGGCTTGGCGTGGCGGAGTTGACCTAGTTTGCCTAATTCAGCGGCCTGAGTTTCCGTAGCTAGTTCTTTGTTGAGCGTCTGCAAAGTGGAAAGTAAAGCGGTGAGGGGCTCCCGATCCTGAAGGGCACGGAGGTTAGGGGTGTTTGGGGAGCTTACGTTGACGACGAAGTAATCCACCAGCGTGAAGAGTTTGCGGAAACAGATCACGTAGTCGTCCGCTGCGGATTCGTTCGGGGTAGTTTTGTTCTTGCCGATGTTGCCGCCGATGATGGTATTCCCCGGCCGGCCTTGGTTGGTAAGGCGTTCCACGAGGGCGTCGACGCCTTCGTTGTTGAAGCCCATTCGGTTGATGAGGGCGCGGTCCTGCGGCAAGCGGAATAGCCGGGGTTGGGGGTTACCGATCTGGGGGCGGGGGGTTACGGTGCCCAGTTCCAGAAAACCGAAGCCGAGACTGGCCATGTTTTTGTAGTACTTACCGTCCTTATCGAATCCGGCGGCTAGACCAACTGGATTGGGGAAGGTTAGTCCAAATACTTTACGGTGCAGCCGGTCGTCAACAAACCGGTACGTTGCCCGGAATACTTGACTCACACCCGGCGTAGAAAGCGTGGCAGCCAAACCCTGAACCGTCAGCTGGTGCGCTTTTTCGGGTTCCATCTTGAACAGGACGGGTTTGAGGAGCTGGTACATGGCGGGCGGTATTTGTTGGCAAAGATAATTGGATTCGTTAGGGTGGTGTAGCGTAAAGAAAGCCCGGACGCTCGGGGGATCCTTTCAGGAATTCCGCTACGCGCCTTCCTGAAAGCGACGCCCCGATGACCTAACGTCATCTCAAGTACTCATATTTACAGGATCTCGAAGCGTCTCCCGTAGCGCAGCGTAGGGAGTCCTCCGAGCGTCCGGATGGTCCGCCCAGTCGTTTAAAGTAGCTCCAACTCCTCCTCCCACCAACCTTGCACTCCCGACAGCTATCGGGACCGCGCCAACTTATCCTATGAACCCAACGAGACATGCTCTTTCAGTAAGGCAGCCACTTGCGTAGCCGCTAACTTAGCGGCCAGCGGAATACCGGGCGAGTTCGTGATGAAAACGGGGTGATCGTCCGCATCCTCCGGAATCCTGCCGTGAGAACCCCGGACCAGCGTCGCATCGAGGGGGATCACGTCCATAACGGTTCTAAACCCCATCTTTTTCCGCATCAGTTTACTAACGATTTTTGGTACGATCAGTTTGTCATTTGGGTCAACGAACATCTCTACCGGATCGAAGCCGGGCTTCTTGTGAATATCGACCATCCGGGCGTAATCCGGTGCCTTTGCGTCGTCGAGCCAGAAGTAATAAGTGAACCAGAAATTTTCGTCGGCTACCACCACGATATCGCCACTGCGTTCGTGGTCGAGCCCAGCGTCCGCCAGTTCCGCTCCGGTCAGTACCCGTTCCACGCCCGGCGTAGCGGTCAGTAACTTTATGACGGACTCCTGTAGCGCAGGATTTTTCAAGTAGATATGGGCAATTTGGTGGTCGGCTACGGCGAATACTTCACTCGCTCCGGCGTCCAGCAACTCCAGACCTCGTTCGATGCGGATTTCAAGATAACCTTGTTCCCGAAATAGTCTATTCAGGTGGATCGGCTGCTGCACGTCCGTAATACCGTACTCGGAAAGCAGGATGATGTGGGCATCCTGTGCGCTATAATAGTCGATCAGTTTACCGACGACGGTGTCTATCTCTCCCAAATCATCGCTGATCTTGTCGAAGTTTAGGCCGTGGCGCTGCAAGTTGTAATCCAGGTGGGGCAGGTAGATGAGGCACAGCGTCGGGTCGTGCAACTCGTCCGTGCGGATGGCGGCGTTGGCGATCCAGGCGGATGATTTGATCGACGTTTTGGGGCCCCAGAAGTTGAATAGTGGGAAGGTACCTAACTCATTTTGCAGGGTATCCCGCAGGGCGGCGGGGCTGGCGTAGATGTCGGGAATTTTGCGGCCGTCGGCCAGGTAGTTGGGCCGGGGGGTGACGGAGTAGTCGACCGTAGAGTACATATTGTACCACCAGAACATGTTAGCGCAGGTGAACCCCGGAAGGTCCCGCTTCAGCTCGTCCCAAATCTTTTCTCCCTGAACGAGCTTATTCGATTGTCGCCAGAATTTTACCTCACATTCTTCCTTGAAATACCAGCCATTCCCCACGATCCCGTGCTCGGACGGTAATTTACCAGTCAGGTAAGTCGATTGGGCCGTACACGTCACGGCGGGTAGTACGGGCGTGATGGTCGCGCTCCGCCCGGCCCGCTGAAATTGAGCGATGCGGGGTGTTTTCGTTCCGATCAGGCGCTGCGTCAGGCCTACTACATTGATCACTACCGTCTTTTTCATTGCGCGTACAGTTTTCTTCGAAACCAGTTTATTTCCCGTATGATGGACCCCGTCAGTTCTTTCTTCAATTCCCCCGGCAATACATCCCAGGTATAAGTTTCTATTTCCAGGTGATTCGTCAGGTCGTTCTTTTTGAGGTAGTCAATGACTTTGAGAATTTGATCCTGCGTAGAATCGAGCGCTCCGAATTTTTCGACGAAGATCGGCACGTGGAAATGCGCCCTCAGCTCCGTGAAATTTGGCTTTGTGGCGAGCAAATCTGGTAAGTCCCGGTAGGTCTTCACTCCGTCTTGTGTCTTCTCCGTCACTTGGTGTAAATAGGTGGGTTCGACGAACTGATTCAGGTCACTCCAGATCGCTGCTTCGTGCTGGTCGCTGGCTAGTATTTTCAGTGCGGCACTTACCTGGATTTTACCAATACGGATACCCGCCCGTTCGAGCTTGGCGAAAGTTTCCACAGGCTCTTCGTAAGCCAGGGAAAAGTGGCATACGTCGTAGCAAATGTTGATGTGCTTGAGGATTTTTTCCTGCGCAGCTTCGTCGGTTAACTCAAGCTCACGAACCAGGACCGGCGTGGCGATTGGAAGTAAATACTCGGTAAAGAAGTGGACGACTTCGTCGCTATTCTCCAGCATGCCATCGGGCTCCGGCTCGATGTCCAAGTGCAGGTGTTTGCCAGAGGTGCTTGCGAGGCGGACGAGATGAACAACCAAGTCAGCAAGTTGCTTGGCAGCGATTTCAAATGTTTTTCCGGTTTTTCTAGGTGTATCGTGCCAGTGCCGGTAACTGATGGGGCAGGTGGAGATGCCACCGTCTACGCCATCGGGCAGCAATTGGGCTAGTTGGTAGAAAAGCCGCTTGGTATGCGTCAGCCGGGCGTCCGTCGTCCAGTCGGGTGAATACACATCGTCCTTGACACGCTGGCCGTGGAAGGCACCGTACGGAAAGCCGTTCATGGTGAATACATAGAGGCCGTTTTCTCGTAACCAGGAGGTAAACGTTGTAAGGCGATCACCTTGCGCCAGCTCCTCACTCGCTTGGTTAGAAAGCCATAACCCCAGGCCGAAGGGTTGGTCCGGACACACCCGTGCTTTTATCGCGGGGGCGTAGGTTTTTAGGTTTGCAAAGGTGGTAGCCCAATCCGAACCGGGGTGAACGTTCGTACAGTAGGTCAGGTGTTTGCCGTCGGTCATTCTCATTGACCGCTGTTTTGGTACTGCTTTTGAGTTGCTGGCCGCATCGAGAGTAAGTTGCTTTTAGATAAGACAAAATCTTCAACCCCGACGGTAGCCTTCGTCGGAAATTGGGCAAGGTATTGTTTGGGAAGTAGTTAGGTGACGGCAAAGATCCGCGATAAAAATTTGGAAAGGCCAAGCAAGCACAAAACCACCAAACCGTAGGCCCAGGAAGCGTAGCTCGTCGTGATGACCGCATCCATTACGATCAGAGATTGCACCCCGGCCATGACTGCAGCCTTAATGTTCGCCGGGGAGTTGTTCCGGTACGCTTCCGCCAGCGGGCGAAAGATCAACATCCCAAACGTAGCCAGGAAAAGTAGCGAGCCCCACACTTCCCCACCCCTGGCCAGCGTAGCCACCAACAACGCAACCAACACGGTGGCGTACAGACCACCAGCCAGCGCGATGTGCCGCTTATTGTCCCCGTGTACTTCGCCCCGGCTAATCAACGTAATGGCGTAGATGTAGACGACCGGAATGAGCACGAGCCAGTAATTGACGAGCACCCCGGTTACGGATATCCCCAGTAGTAAATTCAGCCCTCGACAAATCCCCATATTTACCGGCGACCACCTAGCGTACTGGTTGGATACGGCATCGTACAACACAACCGCCACCGCTAAGACGACGCTGATAAGGCCACTAAGCGGGCCGACGGCAAAAGCCAATAAAACCCCAAAGAACAAGGCCATACACCCGTAAATCGCCGCGAACTCTACCGGAACCACACCACTCGGGATAGGCCGCTCGGGCCGCTCTAGCTTATCCACTTCGTGATCGAATACGTCGTTCAAGATCACGCCGCCAGCGTACAGGCAAACCGACGACAGCGCCAAACAAAGCACGTCCACCGCCCAGATCGACCGCAGGAAATCAATCGGGTTAACTCCGGAGAATACGCCCGCAATAGCCGCCCCCGCCAGAATATCCGCCGCCGCGGTTGGTAGATTAGCCGGTCGCGCCAGTTGTGCGTAAGCAAGTAGTTTCTTATTCATCAGACGATTTGGTCGGCGTCGACGCGGGGCTCCTGTCCGCGCAGTACGCTGTTGTCGTTGTAGAGTTGGGCCTGATTAACGCCACCGGGCTTAAGCCAATGCTCCTCTTTCATCTTACCGTTTTTACCGAAGGCGTCGAGTGCGTTTTGGTAGCAGGTCTTTACGACGTCCGCCCGGTCGATACCGCGTTTAAGCATCAGGGCGGCTGTTTTGGGGACGGCCAGCGGGTCGCTCACCCCCCAGTCCGCCGAGCTGTCGACGATGATGTTGGTGCTGCCGTACTGCCGGACGACCTCCACCATCCGCTCGTTGCCCATCTTGGTTTTCGGGTAGATCGTGAAGGCGGCGATGAAGCCCCGGTCGAGGACGTCCCGCACGGTTTCCTCGTTGTTGTGGTCGATGACGACGTTGGCCGGGTCGAGCCCGTGCTCCAGGCAAACGTCCATGCTCCGTAGGGTGCCGGCTTTCTTATCCCGGTGCGGGGTGTGTACCTGCACCATCATGTCGAGTTCCTTCGCCAGGTCCAGTTGCATCCGAAAATACTTGTCTTCGGCCGGCGTCTGGTCGTCGTAACCGATCTCGCCGATGGCCACGACGTTCTCTTTATGGACGTAAAGCGGCAACAAGTCGATGACCTGCTCGGCGAGGGCTTCGTTGTTGGCTTCCTTGGAATTGAGGCCGATCGTACAGTAATGCTTGATCCCGAATTGACTCGCCCGGAAAGGCTCCCAACCGACGAGGCTGGAGAAATAGTCCTGAAAAGATCCGACGCGCGTACGCGGCTGCCCCAACCAGAAGGAAGGCTCGATTATGGCAACGACGCCCGCCGCGGCCATCGCCTGGTAATCATCCGTCGTGCGGGAAGTCATGTGGACGTGGGGGTCGATGATCATCATTTTGTCGGTCATGTTTTTGCTTTTAGGGTTTTCCAGGTGAGGGCTCCGCTGGTGAGTTGGTCGCTAAGCTCCGGGTTATTTTTCAGTGATTCTTTGGCTTGGTCCGAACCAGAATGAAAGCAGCACAGCGCGCCAGCTCTTCTTTCCGTAGGGTCTTCACTCGTTAATAAACGACGCACGTCATTTAGCCGAGCTGCGTCAACAAAATTCGTAACCGGTCGCCAGAACAGCGGGTCTACCGTCCGGCCAGCCGCCCAGCGTTCGTGTGCGAAGTCCGAAACGATCCGGGCCAGTTTCTCGTTTGCCCGCTCTTCGACGCGCAGGATACGGGACAAATCGAGCTGCATGAAGGCGGCCTTGAGGTATAGCTGGTTCCACTGCTCGTCGTTGAAGTGGTCGGCGGGGTACGGGTTATCCAGTGAGATGGCTTCGAATACCGTAGTGATGTTCGTCCTGAGGGCTTCCACCGCAGTGGCGGAAAAGGTTGCCGGGTTTGGCAGCAGTGACAGGAAGCGTAGCAAGGTCACCAACTCGCTGGTGTCGGACACCTCGATTAGGTTAGCGACTTTGGGCTGAAAGAACTCGTCGTTGGCCCGGAGCACGGTGGACAGCAGGTAAATTCTGGCGACTTCCAAAGGGGTTGCGAGCTGGGTTTTTAGGTACTCGGTGGCGTTTCCTGAACCCGAAAACACTGCCCCCCGCTCCCCACCTATTTTGTTGGCCAGTAGACTGTAAGTCAGGTACAATTCCCGAACTGATTCCTGGCCAATAATCGACTCAATTTTAGCTCGAAACCAAGCTAAGAACGCTTCGTCCGTTGAGTCAACCAGGATAGTTTCCAGGCTCGCGAAATTGTCTTTTACGGTCATGTCCGCTTTTAAGTTAATTACCCTAATTATCGGCAAAGCCCCAACCACTTAGTGGTGAGCGTAGGAATAATTGAGTTGGGCCGCCGGGGCTGTTCTGACAGGTGGTGTGAGAAATTGGAAAGAAGGAAGTCAAACAAACATAATTATTTTGCGCAGACTATTAGCATTTTCAGCAGGATAACTTGCTAAGACTGAGTAAGGTTTATCTACCTACGCGGTCTGCCTCACCCACGCTGCTTCTACGGGTTTAATTGGGCACCCGCGACCGCGCATACTGAATCTGATTGGGAATAGGACGAAGCAGACCTACACAAAACACTAGCATTAATTTAGTTCGACGGCCGCAGCAAAGCCGCGTAACGCTGCGAATCGTTGAGCACGGCAATCGCTTCCTGCACCTCCCGGTCATTACGTAAGCCCATCTGCACCTGCCCGCGCTGGTAGTAATAGCGCCCGGCAATCTCCTTTTCGATGATGTTGATGATCTCGGCTTTGTACTGTTGGATGGCGGCGAGTTGCTCGCGGTCGACCTGCTCCTGAATGGCGTTCAACTGACTCGTGATCTCGTAACCTTCGATTTCCGCTTCGGCCATTGCCCTTTCCAGTGCTTTCTCGGCCTTGGAGTCATATTCGAAATCACCCCGCTGGAGAAATGTCTCGAACGCCGCCCACTCCTGGAAACGAAAATTCGCCACGGAATCAATCGTTTCGTGCTTAGTTACCCACTCGTTGACGAAGTTGAAAATCACGTGATTATCGAGCAAGCCCTGCGTGATGGCTTTCCCTCCAAGGACGGGTAATTTAATGTCCGGTGCCACGCCGCCACCGTCGAGCACCTCCCGCCCGGCGCGGGTTTTGAACACGGCCCGCTGGGCGTCGGGGATGTCGACCGGCTTACCGTCGACGTACTCGATCGCCTGGATGCAGCGCAGGCTCGGGATGTAATATTTCGCCGTCGTGATCTTGACGCGGCTGCCGTAGCCCGTCTCCATAATGTTCTGCACGAGGCCTTTGCCGTAGCTCCGCTGGCCGATCAGGACGCCGCGGTCGAGGTCCTGTAACGCACCACTAACGATCTCGGAGGCGGAAGCGGAACGGTCATTGATGAGCACCGCGACGGGCAGTTCGAGGTCGAGCGGGTTGCCCTTGGTTTTGTAGGTTCGGTCCCACTCGCGGACTTTGCCTTTGGTCGTCACGATCAGTTCGTCTTTCGGCACGAAGATGTTGACGATGTCCACCGCCTCGTTCAGCAGACCGCCGCCGTTACCGCGTAGGTCGATCACCACGCCGGCCAGGTTAGGGTTTTCGGCGCGCAGGGCGGAGACGGCGTCGCGCACGTTCTTGCCGGCCTCGCGGGTGAACGTCGTCAGGGCCACGTAGCCGACGTTATCGGCCAGCATCCCGGAATAGGGCACGTTGGGGATGGTCACGTCGCCCCGGATCAATTCCAGGTTTTTCTGCCCGACGCCGGGTCGGTCGACGGTCAGTTCCATCGTCGTGCCGGGGAAGCCGCGCATGATCTCTTCGAGTTGTTCGCGGTTGTAGCCGTCGGTGTCGCGGCCGTCGACGGTGAGGAGGCGGTCGCCGGTTTTGATGCCAGCTTGGTCGGCGGGCTGGTCTTTGAACAGCGTCAGGATGGTCGGTTGGCCGTCAATGTATTCGATGTCGGCGCCGATGCCCTGGTATTTTCCGGCCTGGTTAAGGCGGGCGAGTTCGACGTCGGTTTCGGAGATGTAGTTCGTGTAGGGGTCGAGAGATTTGACCATCGCCTCGATGCCGGTGCGCATCAGTTTGTTGGGTTCGATGTCGTCGACGTAGTACTGATTCACTTCCTTATATACGTTCGTGTACACCTCGATCGCCTTCATGATTTCGAAGAACTTATCGTTGGCGGGGGCTACGGTGGCGGCGGTTAGGCTGACGAGGGCGATGACGGCGGCTAGGCCGGCCATTAGTTTCTTGGGTAGGGACATGGTGGGGGAACGTTTTTGCCGGGGGAAAGATTATTTGTGTGGGGCTACAGAAGCCTAGCATTGGTTGGCGCGGACGCAGGTGCCAGGGCAGGGGAAAAAGCAATGCTTACGGGGTCAATTCCGTAACAGCCGTGTTTCTACTAAATTTGTTACCAACACTCCCATGCCCATGCAACTAAAAGTCCACCAGATAACCCTCCCCCTAGCCAGCCCTTTCCGCATCGCCCACGAAACCCGCACCCACCAGCCCACCCTGATCGTGGAGCTGATTGACGGGGCGGGCCGTTCCGGGTTCGGGGAGGCTGCGATGACGCGGTATTATGGTCTGGACTCGGAGACCTGCACCGCCATTCTTAAAAACTTGGCTCCTGCGCTCGCGCCCCATAATTATTTACCCCCCGGAGAACTACACGTCGTATTAGACACACTAGCTCCGCAACTCCACCCCTTCCTCCGCTGCGCCCTTGACGTCGCCACCCACGACCTCTGGGGCAAGCGCGAAAACAAACGCATCGGTGAACACTGGGACCAACCTAAGCGCCAAACCGCCACCTGCTACACCATCGGCATGGCCCCGATTGAGGAAATGACCGCCAAACTCCGCGCCTTCCCCTGGCCCGTCTACAAGATCAAACTCGGCGGTGGTGGAGATGACCTGGCGATCATTCGCGCCTTACGAGCGGAAACCGACGCGCCGTTTTACGTAGACGCCAACACCGGCTGGACGGCCGCGCAAACCATCGATTATTCCCACGAACTGAAGCGCCTCGGCGTAGTGTTCATCGAGCAACCCCTCCCGGTCACCGACGAGGTTGGCCAAGCCCGCGTCAAAGCCGCAAGCGCCCTGCCAATCATCGCCGACGAAAGCTGCCAGACCCTCGCGGACGTAGAAAAATGCGCGGAACTTTTCCACGGCATCAACATCAAGATCGTCAAGTGCGGCGGCCTCCTCCCCGCCCGGCAAATGATCGCGCGGGCGCGGAAGCTGGGCTTGTCCATGATGGCCGGCTGCATGACCGAATCCAGCTTCGGCATCAGCGCCATCGCCCAACTCCTCCCGGAGCTGGATTACGCGGATATGGACGGGGCGATGCTGCTGGCGGAAGACCCGGGGGAGGGGGTTACGTTTGATTCTAGGACGGGGTTTGCTGTTTGGCCGGAGGGGAATGGGACTGGAGCTAGGTTTAGGCGGTAGGCGGTAGGCGGTAGGCGATTTCGTGATAAAATGGTTTTGATTAGAATTTGGGCGATGCTTTAGCGTAAATAAAGTAATGAGTAGGGGAATTTCTACCGCCTACCTGCCTACCGCCTAAAAACTACCGCCTACCAGCCTACCTTCGCAACATGCGCCAAGGCCTAATCTCCCGCCTCCTCAACGCCCTCAACATCCGCTCCACTACCCTGGACTTGCGGACGGCCGTGCTGTTGATCGTCGGGATGACGGGCTTAATTACCGTCGGCTTGGTGGTACTTGAAGACTACGGCTTCATTGACGCCTTTTATACCGCCGCCATCACCATTTCCACGGTAGGTTTCGGGGAGGTGGCGCCGCTTTCTCAGGGCGGGCGGGTGTTCATGTCGGTGATGATTATCTTCAACGTGGGCATTGTCGCTTACGCACTAGCCGCCTTTTCTTACTACGTCATCGAGGGAAAATTATTCGAGCAAATGGACCACAACCGCCGCAAAGCCCGCGTCAACGCCCTGAGTGGCCACACGATCCTTTGCGGCTTTGGCCGCTACGGCAAGGAGATCGCCCGCCACCTGATCGAGCACGGCAAAGAATTCGTGATTATCGACGAGAAAGAGCGTAAGGTCGTCGACCCGGAATTCGAAGAATTCGACCTCATCTACATCATCGGCGACGCGACCCACGACGAGATTCTCGAAGAAGCCGGCCTCAGCCGCGCCTCCGGCCTCATCACCGCGCTGGACGATGATTCCGACAACCTGTTCATCGTCCTTTCCGCCAAAGACCTTAATCCGAACGCACGCATCATCAGCCGTTCACAGACGGCGCGCAGCCGGCAGAAAATGATGAAGGCCGGTGCCAGCCACGTCATCATGCCCGAGCAGATCGGTGGTTTTTTTATGGCGACGCTCATCTCCAAACCCGGCGCGGTCGAATTCTTCAGCTACGTCACCAACGAGATGGATAGCGACATCGGCTTCGAGGAAATCCTCTACAAACAGCTCCCCGCTAAGCTCCGCGGGCTTCCCATCATGGAGTTGGGCCTGCGCAATAACAGCGGCGTCAACATCATTGGCCACCGCAAGGGCAACGGGCGCTACGTCGTCAACCCCGGGCCGGACGCGAGCCTGGCGGCGGGGGAAAGCTTTATCGTGGTGGGCAGTCAGCCACAGATTTTGGCGCTGCGGGAGTATTTGGATATTTGAGGGGGTAGTTATGCACGGGTGCGGGATGCCAGGTTTAAACGGCGAGCGCCTTATTGGTCACCGTGACCGCCGCCCCGAGCCGATCTTTAATAATCATTGACCCATCCGCAAAGATCCTTGTTCCCCGACCTCACCTACCACCCAAACAATGACCGACCGTCTAAAAGCCACCCTCCGCTACTGCCTGATCCTCTTCCTGGTCATCGTTCCGATCTACTTCCTCGTCTACCGATTTTTCTGGCCGGAGATCGCGCGGCAGGAAGCCATCTATACGGCCCTGATGTACGGAGGCATCAACGTGATGTTCCTAGGTAGTCTGCATTATTTTCGGAACCACGTGCGGGAGGAGCGGGACTCTGATAAGTAGGTACGGTACTAGCGGGAGAGGGGTGAGAAGGCATAAACCCTGCTTCCGTGCCATCACCCTGCACCGGCGCGACGCGACAGCTAGTCCCGATTCAATCGTGGAACCGCGCCCTCCCGATCACCAAAACGAATCTGCGCAGCGGAAGAGCAAAGACGGCGGCAGCAAATCAAATATCGAGATTCGCATATCGCATATCGCATATCACCTTAACTTTGTCCGAGCAAAAACAACCCCCATGAAATTCGGCGTAATCCAATTCCCCGGCAGCAACTGTGACGACGACATGGTCCACGTCCTCAAAGAAGTGATGGGCCAGGACACCGTCAAGCTCTGGCACAAAGACAAAGAACTGCCTGGCTTCACGACCGAAGATTGCCTCATCGTCCCCGGCGGCTTCAGCTACGGTGACTACGTCCGCGCCGGTGCCGTCGCACGCTTCAGCCCGATCATGGCGGCGGTAAAAGAATTCGCGGCCAAGGGTGGATACGTCTTCGGCATCTGCAACGGTTTCCAAATCCTCTGCGAAGCCGGCCTCCTGCCCGGTGCCCTACTTCGCAACCAGGAGCAGAAATTCATCTCCAAGAACGTCTTCCTCCGCGTCGAAACGAGCAACTCCGCCATCACCAGCAAACTGGACGTAGGCCAGATTCTCAAAATCCCCGTCGCCCACGCCGAAGGTCGCTACTACGCTGACAAAGAAACGATCGTCGACCTGATCGCCAACGAGCAAGTCCTTTTTCACTACGCCGAGCCCACCGGCGAGCTCACCGACGCGGCTAATATGAACGGCAGCACCCAGGCCATCGCCGGCATCTGCAACAAGGAGCGCAACGTTTTCGGCATGATGCCCCACCCGGAGCGCGCCGCCGAAGCACTACTCGGGAATACGGATGGCTACGCCATTTTTGATAGTTTGGTGAATAGTGTTGTGGTGGCTTAGAGAAGCAGCTCCTTTACTTTCACCAGTCCATTATATTAATATTAAGAAATAGGAGATGTTAGCTTTTGGCAAAAGGCAACCATGTTCTAATTGAGTGATCTACCTCTATGGCCTAGTGTAAATGCCAGTCGCTCTAACCTACGCAGTCAAATAATATCCCCTCTGACAACGAATCGTCCCTCCCCACTGGAGAGGGATAAGAGGGAGAGGGCTACTCCCCCAAAAACCCCACCCCTCCCGACACCGTTATCTTACCAGCCCAAAGTCTGAACACCCCCCCATGCAAACCCCGAACCTAAAAACAAACGACACCAACCAGTACGACGCCATCGTCATCGGCACCGGCATCAGCGGCGGCATCGCCGCCATGGAGCTTTGCCGTAAAGGCCTCAAAACGCTCGTCCTGGAGCGCGGTCGCCACATCGCCCACGGCGATTATCCGACGGCCAGTCTCGATACTTGGGACTTTGAGAACCAGGGTAAAATTCCAAAGGATGTCATCGAAGAGGACTACCACGTATTGAAGCGAAAAGGTCACCTGGTCAACGAAGCGGAAGTCCACCATTTCGTAAAGGATAGCGAACACCCCTACACCGAAGAAAAACGCTTCGACTGGATCCGCGGTTACCAGACCGGTGGCCGCTCCCTCGTCTGGGGACGGCAGTGCTACGAGTGGAGCGACCTCGACTTCGAGGCTAACGCCAAGGAAGGTATTGCGGTGGACTGGCCGATCCGCCAGGCGGACATCAAGCCCTGGTACGATTACGTAACGAAGTTCATCGGCATCTCCGGGCGCAAAGAAGGGCTGAAACACCTGCCCGACGGTCCCTTCCAACCGCCCATGGAGCTCAACTGTGCCGAAGCACAGTTCCGGGACCGCGTCCAGGAGCACATCCCCGGGCGCACGGTAACGGAAGGGCGGGTAGCCCACGTGACTGCCTACGACCCAGCCCTCAACCTCGGCTCGCGCGGCAATTGCCAGTACCGCGACCGCTGCCGCCGGGGCTGCCCCTACGGAGGCTACTACAGTTCTAACTCAGGGCCCCTCGTCGTAGCGGAGGAAACCGGAAATATGACCCTGGTCAACCACGCCGCCGTGCGGGAGATCATCTACGACGCCGACACCAAGCGCGCCACGGGCGTCCGCGTCAAAATGACCGAGACGAACGAAGAAGTAGCGTTTTTCACGAAGGGGGTTGTCTTCCTGTGTGCCTCGAGCCTCAACTCAGCCTCCATTTTGCTCGCCAGCAAATCTGACGCACAGGCCAACGGCCTGGGTAACGATAGCGATATGGTCGGCAGGAACATCATGGACCACCACCACTACGTAGGGGCCTCCGGTAGCTTCGAAGGCCTCGACGATAAGTACTACAAAGGCCGCAAGGCAAATGGTTTCTACGTGCCCCGCTTCGTAAATTTGGGCCCCTCCAGCAAAAAGGACTACCTCCGGGGCTTCGGTTATCAGGGGGGCGCGCAGCGCGGCGATTGGCGCAACCTCGTTAAGGAATTGAGCGTTGGCCCTGGCCTGAAGAAGGCGCTCGCCGCCCCCGGCGGCTGGTCCATGGGGATGACGGGCTTCGGGGAGTGCCTCCCTGACCCCGACAACCGGGTGACGCTGAACGAAACGAAACTGGATAAAGACGGTCTACCTACTTTGTCCATGAACGCTTCCTTCGGGGCAAACGAGCGCGCGATGCGCGTGGACATGAAGCATCACGCGGCGGAGATGCTGGAGGCCGCCGGTGCCAAAAACGTTTCTCCGTTCGAGCGCGAGGTTTTTCCCGGCTACGGCATCCACGAAATGGGGACCGCCCGAATGGGGCGCGATCCACGCACGTCCGTGCTCAACAAACACAATCAGGTTTGGAACTGCCTCAACCTCTACGTTACGGATGGTTCGGCCATGACGAGCGCTAGTTGCGTTAATCCGAGCCTGACTTACATGGCGTTGACGGCGCGGGCGGTGGACCACGCGGTTGGGGAGCTTAACCGGGGGTGAGGCGGTTGACGTTGGCACCCGGACGGAGAAAATTATTACCTAATGGTTTGAAGCGGCTTGAAGAGGACTCGCTACTCGTTAGCCCACCCTCAGGTGCGTGCCGGCAGAGCGTTATCACAAATTATTCAGACGGCGAATAGTTAGCCGGAAAGAGCCAGGCAGCACCGCGCCGCGCCATCGTGCCACCGAAGATGAGGGACACGGCGCCCGTCGTTCCGTCACGGCGGACGACCGCTTCCGTATCCTCAATTTGCACGGTTGAAACGATGGGTCGGACCCCGTAACGACGCCGACCGGGCTTAATTGGCCGGCCGGTTGTCGTAGCGTAATAAAAGATAGTAAGCGAGCACCCTTCCAGGCCTACGACGGCCTTTTCGTCGTCACCAACCTGGCGCAGATAGTAACTGAAGTCGATGGTATCGATGGATTCATCCTCGTTACGGGTAAGGACTACGTAGCCTTCTTCCGCTAAAGCATCGTTGTAGGCCGCCCGCAGAAAATGCTGGCGGGAATTATAGTAGGCGATTTCCCGGTTCCGGCGGTGGCGGCGTTTGGGCTTGCCGGAAACCCCTTCGTAGGGCTGGAAGAAAAATCGCCCTTGGTAACTCCGCAGCGTAGTTTCGTAGTGAAGGTAGAACTGCTGCAAGTCGATGCCGACCTTATACCCTAGGTGAGGCAGGTCAATTTGAATCGGAGCGGTGGAACGGACAAGAAAATCTACCGCGTAGTTAAAATCTACCTCATCGTTACTTTTCCACGCAGCATCACGGAGGTCTTTCTGCTTCAGTAGCCGCGCCGTTTGTTTCGATACCCTGCTAAGACGCTGAGTTTCGAAGTTGCGTTCGAAGTACAGGCGGTCTTCACCAATTAATTTCGACTGAAGGCCCCAGTCATCGACACCGAGGAACCGCCGCTTGAACTCCTTGACGTTCTTGGCCCACTGTCCGTCGTCGGTAACTTCTACCTGAACCGTAGTCGCTACTTGGGGGGAGAGGCTGATGCCGTAATTACTCCCCCCGGAGTCAACCCGGGCTGAATAGCGGCGGTAACCGAGATGGGTCACGGCCAGGGTGGTGGGTAGGGGAATTAGGGAGACGTCCAGAGAAAACGTACCGGATTCTTCGGTGACGGTGCCAATCGTTGTTCCGTCGATGTAGACGGTGGCAAAGGGGATGGGTTCGTTGGTGAGGGAATCACGGACCGTGCCGGAAAGGGTGCCCTGGGCGGTGGCCGATCCGGAGCAGCACAGGCTCAGCAACAGGAAGATGCTCGTGAGTAGTCGCATACCCAAAAATAGCCTATGAATGGGTTAATTAGGTTTTAATTCGGTCAGGATTTGTTGGTTACTTCCCCTGCGGACCCTGATCGCCTTTTCTTGCGGGGCAGCAACTGGACAAGGTTGGCGGAGCTATGCGGAAGGTAGTTTGAAAGCTAAATAAGCTAGCTAAACGTAGTCCCAATTCACACTGCACTCCCGGTCCCGATAGGTATCGGGATCGGGACCGCGCCCGCGCCCGCGCCCAAAGGATAAAGCGAAGCCAAAAACCCTTATCTTACTCGACCTCAGAAAACAAGCACATGAACCGCCGCAACGCCATGAAATCAGCCGCCCTCACCCTCGGTGCCCTCTCCGTGGGTAACGCCATCAAGGCCACCGCAGCCGCCGACCGCCTCGCCGGCGCGGCGTACCAAACCAACCACAGCACCTGCAAGTGGTGCTACAACGATATCCCCCTTGAGGAACTTTGCGAACGCGGCCAGGACATGGGCCTCAAAAGCGTCGAACTGCTGACCGTCACCGACTGGCCAACGCTGAAGAAATACGGTATGACCTGCGCGATGGGAACGCACAAAGATTTTTCCATCGAAATCGGTTGGAACGACCCGGAAAACCACGCCACGCTACAGGAACAGTACCGCCAAGTCATCCGCGACGCCGCCGACCACGAGATCCCGAGCGTCATCGTCATGAGCGGCAACCGGGGCCAAATCAGCGACCACCGGGGCATGATCAATTGCGCCGTCGGCCTGCGCCCCGTGGTAAAACTCGCCGAGAAAGCGGGCGTCACGCTGCAAATGGAGTTACTCAACAGCAAGGTCAACCACCCGGATTACCTGTGCGACCGCACCAGCTGGGGCGCCGCGCTGGCCGAAATGATCGGATCTGATCGCTTCAAACTCCTCTACGACATCTACCACATGCAGATCATGGAGGGCGACATCATCCGTACTATCCGGGATTACCACCAGTACATCGGCCACTACCACACGGGCGGCGTCCCCGGCCGGCACGAAATTAACGACAGCCAGGAACTGAACTATCCGGCCATCATCAAAGCTATTCACGAGACGGATTTTCGGGGCTACGTCGCGCAGGAGTTTATCCCTACTTACGAGGATAAGTTGAGTGCGCTGGCGGAGGGTTTGCGGATTTGTGAAGGGTAGTTAGTCTAGTAGGCGGTAGGCGGTAGGCGAGTTCGAAATAAAGATGTTCCCGAGAATAATTTGGGAAAATGCTTGAGTAATAAATAGTGCAATAAAACGAAGGTTCATAGTGCCTACCGCCTACCAGACTAGTAACTGGGCGCGGTCGCGGGTGCAAGGTAAATACGTAGAGGAGCAAACCTCGTTGGCTCCATCTTCGCGCCTACTTTCCAACCTTTAACCAACATTAACCTCCCCTAACCCAGGGGCGCGTTAAAAATGCTAGCTTTGTCGTCGTTAAAAAACCTAAGACCCGGGCCGCTTACGGCCTCCCGTCAGCATTACCTTTTTTTATGGGAAAATTGAACAGAATTCAGCAACTCACCGGATGGCTCGTTTTTGCCATCGCCGCGCTTGTTTATGTCCTGACCGCGGAGCGGACCGGCTCCCTCTGGGACGTTGGCGAATTCATCCTCGGGGCGCAAAAGCTACAGGTAGTTCACCCACCGGGGGCACCGCTTTTCCTCATCATCGGGCGCATGTTCGCGGTGGTGGGTGACGTGCTTGGCGGGGAGAACCAGGCGATGGTGGCTTACGCCGTCAACCTCGTTTCCGCCGTGAGTACCGCTTTTTCCGCGGCGTTCGTGGCCTGGTCGACGATGCGGCTCAGTGGTGTGGCGATGTTCGGCCGCTTACCCGTTGTTGAAGCTGGGAGCGGACAGAACCTGGCCATTGCGCTCGGCGGGCTCGTCGCTGGGCTGGGTACGGCTTTTTGCACCTCCATTTGGTTTAGTGCCGTAGAGGGAGAAGTGTACGCTATGTCGCTGTTCTTCACCTGCTTGGCAGTTTGGGCGATGATTAAATGGTACTGCGAGCCAGACGTCCCGGAGGCTGACCGGTGGTTGTTATTCGCCCTCTTTGCGGCGGGCCTTTCGACCGGGGTTCACCTTTTGTCGATTCTGACGATCCCGGCGATGGCGATATTTTACTATTACAAAAAACAGGAGCAGCCTACGCTGTTCGGCCTGGTAGGGTCCGTCGCCGCCGGCGTCGGGATCATCCTTTTTATTCAGGGCTTTGTGATCGTTGGCATCCCCACCATTTGGAAGTTTTTCGAGATCCCGATGGTGAATAGTTTCGGCCTGCCGATTCACTCGGGCATCATCCCGACGCTTGCTTTGCTGGGTGCGGCGATGTACTTCGGTTTACGGTACGCGGACCGCCATCATAAATCTGGCTTGCAGCAGATCATGGTTGGTTTCGGCCTGATGATCATTGCTTTTAGCACCGTTGGTGTCGTCGTTCTTCGCGCGGAGGCTAAGACACCGGTCAACATGAACAACCCGGATAACGTCACCAGTCTTTTGCCCTACCTGAACCGGGAACAGTACGGCGAACGGGGCTTGATTTCCGCACAAACCTTTACTTCGCAAGTGACCAAGACGGAGTCGGAGGAACGCTACGGCCTCGTGAACGGTAAGTACGAGGAGGGCGTCAACCAGAAAATCACCCCGATCTACGACAAGAAAATGCTCTTCAGCCGGATGTGGGACAGCTCCCAGGGCCGCGTCCGCCTCTACAAACAGTGGATGGGCCTGAACCCCGACGAAGCCCTCCCCCGCGGTAAGCCCAATTTCGGCGACAACGTACAGTTCTTCTTCCGCTACCAAGTGGGCTGGATGTACTGGCGCTACTTCATGTGGAACTTCTCCGGCCGCCAAAACGGGCAGCAGGGCTACTACGAGTGGGACGAAAGCGCCGGCAACTGGATCACCGGCATCCAACCCCTCGACGAGCTCCGCCTCGGTAACCTCGACCAACTCCCGGATGCGGACAAAAACGACCCCGCCCGTAACACCTACTACCTACTGCCCTTCATCTTCGGACTCATCGGCCTGTTCTGGCACGCCCGGAAGAGCAAAAAAGAATTCATCGGCCTACTCGGTCTGTTCGTCATCACCGGCCTCGGCATTATCGTCTACACGAACCAGCCCCCCAACGAGCCCCGGGAGCGAGACTACGTACTCGTAGGTTCCTTCTTTACTTACTGTATGTGGATGGGCATGGCCGTGCCCGCCCTGTACGAACTGGCCCGGGAGAAATTTAACGCGAAGGGCTTCGGGGTAGCCGGCGGCATTGGCGCCGTCGTGCTGATTGCCCCCCTGCTGATGGGTTTCCAGAACTGGGACGACCACGACCGCTCGGGCCACGCCGGTGCGCGCGACTATGCGTCCAATTTCCTCAATTCCGTCGACGAGAACGCCATCATTTTCACCTACGGTGACAACGATACGTATCCGCTCTGGTACGCCCAGGAGGTGGAAGGCATCCGTACCGACGTCCGGGTCGTCAACCTCAGCCTGATTGCGGTGGACTGGTACATCGATCTGTTGCGGTACAAGATGAACGACTCCGACGCTATCAAACTGGGGTTAACGCAGGACATGCTCCGGGGCAGCAAGCGCAATCAAGTCATTTACGGTAATGCCCGTAACCAGACGCGCGACTGCGCTAAGGATCGGCCGATCACCCTCGACCAACTCATGACGCAAATCGCGGGTGAGAACGGCGTCCAGCTCGGCAACGGTTCGACGTTTCCGTTCTCTTACCAGAGCTGTAACGTGGGCATCAACGTCGACCCACGGCAGTTAAGGAGTGCGCCCTGGCTCGTCCCCGCCGGCGAGCAGCCGCAGCAACGCCTTCCGGTGCGCATCGACAACTCCCGTTTGCTGAAGGACGAGCTCGCGATCCTCGACATCATTAACTCCAACTTCTACGAGCGGCCGATCTACTGGGCCGTGACCTGCCAGCAGAGTAAGTTGATGGGCCTGGAAAACTACTTACAACTCGAAGGGCTCGGCTTAAAGCTTACCGCGACGGCTAACCCCAGCCAGGGGCAACAGTACGGCATCATCGGTAGTGGTGGCATCGACGAGGAGAAAAACGCTGACTTGATCCTCAACCAGTGGGTGTACGGTAATTTCGACACGGAGGATACCCACATCAACGCCAGTTACGCACCAGCCATCCAGTCGATGCAGCTCGTGACGCTGCGGACAATGAATACTTTGATGGCCAAGGGTAAGCAGGAAGAAGCTTTCGCCGTTGGGGAGAAATATTTCCAGTCTTTCCCGGACATGAACTTCCCCTTCTTCTACCAGACGCTCCAGATGATCCAACCCTTCATGCTCGCCCGCCAGGGCGTTCGCATCCAACCCGTGCTGGAGCAGCTCGCCCGCAACGCTGCCGACCGAATGGATTATTACAACAGCATCGACGAAGATATTCTCGCCTCCAGCTACGCGCAAGATTACCGACTAACGGAAGCCATTATCTCCACGCTACTGCGCCAGACCGAGCAGCAGATGAATCCGGACCTACAGGCAAGTATCGAACAGATATTAGCGAGCTACCTCTTCATGGCACCGGAGGTGCCGGCACAGCAGCAGCAGCCACAACCGCAGCAACCGCCGTCAGAATAGGCTGCCTACTAACAGAAAAAGCCCCATCCACGAGTACTTGTGGATGGGGCTTTTATTTTTAACCTGCGTCAACCATGGGGAATTAAGCCCAGGGCAACATCTCGATCGACGTAGTAACCGCCCTGACGAGTTCCCGCCGGTCGGGGCGCGTCTGAACGACGACCTGTAAACCGTTGTAACACACGAAAAGATAATTTGCGAGGTTTGTGGTATCGGCGTCGCTTGCCAGCATTCCCCGCACCTGCGCCCGCGCCAAAGCTTCCTCCATAATAGCGACGAACTGCTCCCGGTTCTTACTAAGAAAGTTCAGCGCATCCGGGCAAAAATTAGCCATCTCCGTGGTGGCGTTGACGACGTAGCAACCGCGGGCGCTCGACTGGCAGTCCGGGTGCTTTTGCGTTGCGGCCCGGGTAAAAAGATCGATTAGTGCGGAACGTAGACCGTCCGCACCGTCGAGGTGCTTACGCAAGAAACTGAAGTTGGTTTCCTGATACGCGGCGAGCGTTTTGTCGTACAACTGGCGCTTACCGCCGAAGGTCTGGTACAGGCTGCTCCGACTGATGCCGAGGTGTTTTTCCAAATCACCGATGGACGTGGCGGTGTACCCCTGCTTCCAGAAAAGGTCGCGGGCTTTTTCCAATACTTCCGTTTCGTCAAAGGCTTTGGTGCGGGCCATTGTGGTCTGTGGTCTGTGGCCTGTGGTTTTGGCCAAAGACCACGGACCACAGACTATCAAAAATCCCCGGCCAGTATTGCTACCTGCCGGAGCTAGCTGAACGAGGCTTTTCCCACCAAAGTTTACCCGACCAGGTTGTTGACGACCGCGCCGCCGTCGATCACGTGCAGGCTGCCGGTAATCCATTTAGCTTCGTCGGAGGCCAGGAACGCGACCAGGTTGGCGATCTCTTCGGCCTGACCGAAGCGGCCCAACGGGATGACGGCCTGCATGGCCTGCGCGAAACCGTTGAGTTGCTCCTCCGGCATGCCCGTTTTCCCGAAGATGGGGGTGTTGACGGGGCCGGGGTTGACGGAGTTCACGCGGATGCGCCGTGGGGCGAGTTCGGTGGCGGCCGTGCGGGTGAAGCTATCCATGGCGGCCTTGGAAGCGGCGTAGATGGCCGTATTGGTCATGCCGGTGAAGGAGTTGATGGAAGAGAGATTGATCACCGACGCACCGTCGTTGAGCAGCGGCAGGAACTTCTCCAGCGTAAAGACGGCGCCCTTAAAGTTGATCCCCATTTGCCGGTCGAACATCTCTTCGGAAATGCCACCGAGGGGTGCTGGCTCGAAAACGCCGGCGTTGATGAACAAGATGTCTACTTTGCCAACCTGATTTTTAACTTGGTCCGCCAGCCTACCGAGGGCGGCGACGGAAGCCACGTCCGCCACGAGGCCGGTGACGCCCAATTTCTTTGCCGCTTCGCCGACGCGTTCCTGCGACCGACCGGTGATGATGACTTTTGCGCCGTCCGCTTTGAGTCTTTCGGCGGCCGCGTAGCCAATGCCTGAATTACCGCCGGTGATGACGGCTGTTTTGCCTGATAAATTTGCCATAATAGTACACTATTTTGATTAGGTTAAAATTCGGTAACGATCGTTACCGTTTTGAGTACGATTTCAGTAACGGCCGTTACTAAATAAGGTTGAACTCGAATCAAAAAAAGCTGCGCACCCGGCGGTACGCAGCTTTTGACTACTTTGATTTGGAAATTGAATTCTACTCGTGATCACGATGTGAGTGTGCCACGAGCACGATCTTACTCATTACCGGAGGAATCGCTAGCTGGCTTCGCACCACCGTTGCGCCCCGAGCGTTGCTTCCGACCGGAACTGTTGCGCGGCTTATCGCCTTCCCGTTTTTCACGCGCGGGCGCATCATTGGTGCCTTCGCCGCGGGGTTTCTGGGTGTTGCTTTCGCTACGTGGCTGACGCTTGCGGTCACCATCACGGCTTCCGCCCCGGCCACCCTTATTGTCATTTCGGCCACGACCGCCGCCGCCGCCGCGCCGATCATTATTGCGCCCACGCCCACCGCTTCCACCACCACGGCTACCACGATCTTCGCGTTCCTCTTTGAGGTGGCTCGGCGTTACCAACCGCTCCACTTTCTTCTCCACGAGATCTTCGATGGCCTTGAATCTGCGTTTGTCGGCCTTGTTGATGAGCGTAATGGCTTCGCCTTCGGCCGCCGCGCGGGCCGTCCGGCCGATGCGGTGAACGTAGTCTTCGGCGTCGCCGGGCACGTCGAAGTTGATGACTAAGTCAATACCGTCGATGTGAATACCGCGACTCAGAACGTCGGTCGCGACGACCACCTGAATCTGCCCGGATCGGAACTGACGCAGGCGTTCCTCGCGTTCGTTCTGCTCGAGATCGGAGGAAACGTCCTTCACCTTATCGTTCTTCCTGGCAAGGCGGCGGGTGAGTTCCCGTACGGTTTTCTTACGTCCGCAGAAGATGAGAATACGGTCCATCGTCTTGCACTTCTCCTTGAGGATTTCTTCGATGAGGGCATTCTTGGCCCAGTCCGGCACGTCGTAGGCGCGCTGCTTGATCTTTTCGGCGGGCTTGGAGATGGCGATGCTGATCTCGACTGGGTCTTTCAGAATTTCCTTGCTGAATTTACGGATCTTGTTGGGCATCGTCGCGGAGAAGAACAGCGTCTGTAGCGTCTCCTTCGGCAACATGTCGATGATCTTGATCATGTCGTTGACGAAACCCATGTCGAGCATCCGGTCGGCTTCGTCGAGGACGATGTGGCGCACGGTGCTCAGGTCAGCGTAGCCCATGTCGAGGTGAGCCATCAGGCGGCCGGGGGTGGCGACGATGATGGCCGCACCGGTTTTAAGTGCTTTCTGCTCCTGGGCCATGCTGTGGCCGTCGCGACCGCCGTAGATCGGCATGGAGCTGATCTGGGGCATAAAGTAGGTATAGCCTTCGAGCTGGCGGTCGACCTGCTGGGCGAGTTCGCGCGTCGGTTCGAGGATGATCGTGTTGATGCCCTTCGGCTTTTCCCGCGACAATTTATCGAGGATGGGGAGCAGGAAAGCGGCCGTTTTGCCGGTGCCGGTCTGGGCGACGGCGAGGACGTCGCGGCCGGCGAGCGCCGGCGGGATGGCCTGGGCCTGGATGGGCGTCGCTTTATCAAAATTCATCGCGTCGAGCGCGTCGAGAATATCGTCGGAAAGTTCGAGTTCGTCGAAATAAACGACTTCTTCCACGGGGGCGTCCGGGGTTTCCGGATTTTCTTGGGGGTTAGACATACTGGCTTGGTTGTTCGCAAGCCCTGGTCTGTCTGGCTTACGCGGTTGGTGATTTGGCCCGTTTTGGGCGGGGGCGAAGGTACGGGTTTCTTGACGCTCCCGAATTTGGAGGGAGTTACGACAAGTTTCAGCCGAATTATCAATTAGCTACGTGGTTTTTGAAACACAGTATTTACGGTTATGCGCCTTCCCGGTAGCCACCGAAAAATGCGGTCAGTCGAACTGAAAGAGTTGGTAGTGCTCAATGGTTTGCACGAGTTGTTCCGCCAGGTCGTCCGTCTCGTTAAAGCCCAGTTCCTCCAACCCCGCGGCCCACTTTCGGTAATCGTTGGCGCCGAATTGGGTCATGGGGGCGTAGTGGCCAGTGGTGACGTAGCGACTGTGGTCGCGAAAAGAATCCCAGGCGGTTGCGTAGGTCCGCAGTTTTGGGCCGGTGCTTCTGTCGCAGTCTCCCGGCCAGTCACCACCGCAGCGGATGGCAAAGAAATTATGGAGGGTTTGGGCGCTGGCGCTGGTGCCGGCGTTTGTTTGCAAGAGGCCATTGGCGAGCGTGATGCTGGCTGGGATGCCAAATTTGGCCTGCTCCGCCCGGGCAACGTTGCTGAAGCGACGAACGTACGCGGCGACGGTCGCTTCCTGCGTGCGTTGCAGGTCGTTGTAGAGCGAAGGACTATTCGACCCGCCGCCAAAAAGGCTGAAGCGTTCCAGAAATCCCTTCTTTCGTGGCCGGACGGTGTTTGCTTCCGTCATTAAGCCCTGGTCAGCCACAACTTCAGCCTCGTCGCCTCCGAACAACCCCGACAGGAACGACGGCGGAACTTCGGCAGCTTCCGGAGCCGGTGTGGCCGCCAGTGCCCAGTCACCGTTCGAGGCAATCTCCCCGCCCGGGGGCTGGCTACTCGGTTGGCTAATCTCCGCCGGTGAACCCAACCGGACGTTGAAATTGACTTGCTTGCGACTGACCGTAATCAACGCGGCACCAATAATGAGGACACGGAGCCAGTGCCGCCCGATGAACCGGGGCAGGGTAAAAAATACATTTTTCATTTTTGCAACCATTTAGGGAAGGCTCGGTGGCACTGGCCTTCCCGCTACGGCGCACGCGGCGGCCGTCAGGAAAGACTTGTGCGGCCCGGGGCCGACAATACTTTTAAAATCTTCACGGTAGTATGTTTTGAGTGCTACGCTATACGGACCGGCGGAAGAATCGCTCCCGCTCAGGTCACCCGGTAAAATACCTTTTCAATCGTGCGCGCCCACTAACTTAAAAATTGGCAATTCGTGTGGGCGGCGGTACCAGTTGTTCCAAAGGTAGGGCGGGCAAGATCACTAAACAAACTTTTTGTTTGTTTTTTATTTAACTACAAACTTTTTGCTCGAACTGAGCGTCAGCTTACGCCACGAACACTACGGAAGAAGACTTTACTACACTAGTCCACTGCCCGGTAGCCAACTTTCCCGGTAGCTTCCAAAAGGTGGTAGCCATCCCGCACGGCCAGTCGCTTTCCCTCCCCCAAACCCGGCACCTGCCCCGATGATAATCGGGGCGCCCACTCCTTGACCGTGCGCAAACCCGGCACCCAGCGCCAGCTCGTCTCCTCGTCGTACCCCGTAAGGTAGGGCGTGAGCCAGGAGACGTTAGCGGTGACGGGCAAATCGACCCAGTACTTGAAGCGACCGTAATTAGTGAGGACCGCCAGCCGGCTCTTTTCCCGGAAGTAAAGCGCGACCGTGCCGCGGTCAACGAAGATCGCATCGGGGTCTTCCGGGGCCGAAAGCTCGAGCCGCAGGTCGTTGGTGGTCCGTTCTACCCTACCCTGATTATCCAGCAATTTCAGGCGGTGGTCCCAGGAATCATAAACCCACACCTGGTTATCGTTGGCCCGGGCCAGCACGCCGGGTTGCTGGATGTTGTCCACGGAAAAAAGATCGATGCGGGTGATCTCACTGAGCGTCCGGTCGAGAATCACGAGGCGGCCAAAATCCTGGTAGTAGAGGAGGATGGAAAAGGGGTTGGTTACGTCCACGTTATCGGGGAAGCCCAGGCTGGAATCGTAAAAGTCGTTGACCGTCTGCCCGAGTTGATTCTGGGTAATCAAACGGCTGTCGGAAAGTAATAAATAGGCTTTCCCGGCCGGGTCGAGGAAAAAATCTACCGGTTTGACCTGCGCCACGGAGCGGGTGCTGGCGCAGCCGAAGGTGGCCAGGAACAAGACAAGGAGTAACCGCATGATCGGGGCGTTAAGGAAAGACGTAAAGTTAAAACCCCGGCGGCCCGCCACAAATTGCCGTGCCGGAGGATCGAATAAGCGGGCCTTACCTTTGGCCCACGAACGCCCCGCCATGCTAAAAACGCTCCTTCTCGTCGTCCTCTCCGCCACCGCCCTGACTGCCCAGCGGGACTCGTCCGACGTGCGCCGCCTGGAGGTCGGCGTTGGCTTCGGCGTGCTGGACCACAACGTAGACTTTACGCCGGCGGTGAGCGACGTGGCCATTCGCGGCAATAATTACGGGCTGGTGTTGCGCTACTTCGACAACCGTCTGGTCGGCTTTCAGGCGGAGCTTTCCTACGTAGAGGCGGGCTGGCGCGAAGACCTGGAGGACCCGGCGACCGGGGAGAACTTCGCCACGCAGTACGCACGCAGTACCGAATACGTCGAGTTGATGATGCTCACCCAGTTCAGCGTCGGTCGGGGGGCGGTGCAGCCCCTGCTCCAGGCCGGGCCGTACTTGTCCGTGCCCGTTGGCGAGTCGGAAGACATCCCGGCGGGCTACGTACGGCCGGAAACGACGCCGGAGGTCATCTACGGTTATGAAATCCCCTTCCGGCTCAACTACGGGGTACAGATCGGTGCGGGCCTGAACGTGCGCCTCGGCCCGGTGACGGTGCAGGCGGAAGGTCGCTACCTGATCGGGTTCAATGACCTGGTGCGGACGGGCGAGACGAGGGCGGCCATCAGCCGGCGCGTTGGTTACGGCGCGCGCGTCGGCGTGCTTTATGCGTTGTGGCGATGAGGCAGATGGCGCAGCGATTTTTCGCAAAAAGCTGTACTTTACGCCCCGCATGAAGGCAAAAACAAATACCGAAAAGATCATCTTCGGCCTCAAGGTCAAGCAGCTACGCACGCGGGGTGGCTTTTCGTTTGCCGACCTGTCGAAGTCGTCGGGGATCTCGCTGAGCTACCTGAACGAGATCGAGAAGGGGAAAAAGTTTCCGAAGCAGGACAAAGTCAGAAATTTGGCGCTCGCACTCGGCTCCACGGTGGAAGAGTTGACGAATCAGGACCTGGGCCGGAACCTGGCGCCGGTCACGAAGCTTTTGCAGTCCAATTTCCTCAACGAGTTACCGCTGGAGCTTTTCGGCATCGAACTGAGTAAAGTGGCCGAGATCATCGCCCAGGCACCGGTGCAGGTTGGCGCGTTCATCAGTACGCTGCTGGAATTGTCGCGTTCCTACGCGCTGCGGGAAGAGAGTTTTTACTTCGCCGCGTTGCGTTCTTACCTGGAATTGAACGAGAATTATTTTCCCGAGCTGGAGCAAGCCGTGGACGCGTTCACTAAAAAACATCGCCTGCCGAGCATCCGCCCGTTGCCCCCGAGAATTTTACGGGAGTTACTGGAAAAGGAGTACAACTACACCGTCACGGAAGGCTTGGAATTACACCCGGACTTGGCCATGCTTCGCTCGGTCTACCAGCCGGAAAAGAAGCGGCTCGTATTGAACGGGGCGCTGACGCCGGTGCAGCGGGGGTTTCAGTTTGGCAAGGAGATTGGGTTCAACTACCTAAAACTAAAGGAGCGCGCCAACACGAGCAGCATTCTCCGCAGCCGGGTCTTCGACGAAGTCCTTAACCACAGTAAAGCTACTTACTTCAGCGACGCGCTTCACATCCCCCGGGAGCCCTTCACCGAGGCCGTCCGGGAGTTCTTCGCCCGCCCCGCCTGGAGTAGCGACGCCTTTCTCGACCTCATGCGCCGCTTCAACGCCACGCCCGAGATGTTCTACCACCGACTGACGAACGTGCTGCCCAAGTTCTTCGGCATCAAGGAGCTGTTTTTCCTCCGGTTCCTCCACAACCCCGCCGACGATCAGTTTACGATCGACAAAGAACTGCACCTCGAACGCCGCCACCACCCCCACGAAAATGGCCTCCACGAGCACTACTGCCGCCGCTGGATGAGCACGGGCCTGCTCGTGGAAATGACCGCCGCCGGGGAAACGGGCATCCGCGTCGACGCCCAAATCAGCCAGTACCACGACACGCCCGACGCCTACCTCTGCCTCACCATGGCCCGCACCGGCTACCCCACGCCCGACCGCAACGTCAGCGTCACCCTGGGCTTTTTAATGAAGGACGAGCTAAAGGAAACCATCGCCTGGGCCACCGACCCCAACATCATCAGCCGCACCGTCAACACGACCTGCGAACGCTGCCCGATCGAAGACTGCCAGGTGCGGGCGGCACCGCCGGTGATCGTGGAGAAGCGAATGCGGATGAAACGGGTGCGGGCGGCTTTGGGGGAGCTTTAGGGTTTGGGGTCTTTGGTCTGGAGTCTTGGGTCTTTGGTCTTGGGTCTTTGGTCTTTGGTCTAAAGTCTTTGGTCTGGAGGTCTTAGATTGCTAAAATTTGCCTGATGGCGCGTGCCGTGATGTTTTTCTGCGCTAGCTGAAAGCGTTGCCCCCCAAAACATTGCACCTGCGTCCGCGCCAAATATTCTTGCTCCGTTTGGCCGGGTGTGGGAATCAGAATGACCTTCGTAGCCACTTGCAGCGCGGCTAGGTCCATCAGGGTACTGTAGCCGGAACGGCAGACGATGTGCTCCGCTTTAGCGACCAGGCTAGCAATTTCTTTAGCGCCCGCAAAGTCGATGGTGGTGAGATTATCAGTTTTAATTTCTTGCTGACCGCCCGGCACGCCACGGATAAGGTAGTGCTGCCCCTCGATATCGCCCAAAGATTTTACGAGCAGTTTTTCTAACCGCCCCCGCATCGGCTCGGGACCACTGAGCAAACACAATATTCCGATCGATTTTTTTACCTCCCGCACCGGCCGCAAGCGGCTCAGCGGCCCCAGAAACCGGACGTTCGCGTACCCCGTGGGGTCCGCTAACTTTCCGCTCAATGATCGATCAGCCCCGTCGGGCACCCAGAATTCGTCGAACTGCCGCAAATACCTCCGGTAGAGCCAACTGGCCGGCGCGAAATTGGTGATGGGGTGCAATTGGTGCGTCAAAAAAATGGAAGGAACGCTGGCGGCGTAACAGCCAAAACGGTTGTCCGACACCACCCTATCAATGGAGAGTTGTTGCACCAATTTGGCCGTCACGCGTCGTTCTCGCCAAGCTACCCGGGCCCACTTCGGAAGCTGGAGCGCAACGTTCAGCGGCATGTTGGACGTAGGGTACCGAACGGCGTAGCTGGGCAACTCGTACACCTTTAGGTCAGGGCGCTCCCGTTGCAAAAACGCTCGTGCGGTACCGCTGGAAGCGACAAAGACGACGTCGCCCGCCAGAATCGGATGATCCAACAGCGCCAGGCAGCGGGAGGCGTGCCCGAGGCCCCAGTCCAAAATGCAGAGAAGAGTTCTTTGGGGCATTGTTGACCGTTGTGGCGGAGGTCGATCAGTAGTTTTCCTGGTACCATTCCAGGTATTCCGTAGCGGAGCGCTGTTTGAGTAACTCCCGGTAATTGCTCTGGGTAATGGCAATGAGCTCGTACCCGAACTTACCGCCGTCCAGAAACTCCTGCTCGTTCTCCCGGGCGTTGGCTACGTACGTCATTGCCTCCTCACCACTTTTGAAGCGGCGCAGAATAAGGATGGGTAACTTGACGTCGGTACCGATGTACACGTTCGTGATGCGCAGGCGGTCGCGCTTGTTGTACTTGTTGTTGAATTCGGAAACGCTGATCTTGGCGTCATTCAGGTTGACGGTGGGCTCGTCGAAAACAACCAGGAGATAGTGCAGCTCGGCGAAGCTTTCCTTGAAACCACGGGAGCCCTGCACGGCGGTCTGCCCCGCCACCCGGACGCTGGACTCACCCAGGAGACGCAGAATCTCCTTCGCCCGGGTGTTCTCCGGGGTATTCGGATAATCGGCCACCACCCGTTGCAGCCCATCGACGTAAGCTTGCTTGCCCTCCGTCCCGCCGGAACTCATCGCCAACAGAAGATCGTAGCGGGCGTTGAGTGGGTGGTCGTCGGCGAGTTTTCCCCGCCCCACGGTGGCTAGCTGGTTGGCTTTCCGGTAATTACCGGCGTCGAAAGTACGTTGGGCGGTTTCGTATTCCTTGCCGACTTCATCGTCCGCGGCCAGTAACCCCGCCGCGTAACTCGGGTCGTTGGCGAGGCGCTCGAATTTAGAGTCCGCGTACTTATCGCGCAGCTTTTTGGCGTAGCCGTCAGCAACGGATTTGCGTCCCAGTTCTTGGTTCATTAGGTACTGGTAGTACCAGGCTTCCGCCTCGTTATCGGAGCCGGGGAATTGTTTCTCCAGGATGCCCAGCGCGTCCAGTGCTTTCTCATTATTCTGGAGCCGTTCGCGGTATTCGCGGCCGAGGTCGTAGTAATTACGGGCCAATTGAGCCCGTGTGGAGGTCTGATCGGCCTCGGTGACGGGGATGCCTTCCAGCAGTGCGTTAATCTCGTCTTCCGTGGCCATGCTCGACTCGTTGCCGGCGGTAAGACTTTCGTTGGTGTCGTCAAAGATGTCCGGATTACCGCGGGAGCCGAGGCGCCAGTTATCCGTCAGGGGGCGGTCGCCCCAGCGGCGCTCAAAATCTCGGCCGCCACGACGCATAGTGGACGTATTGTAGGCAAAAAACTCGCTATTTGACGTGGCGGTAGCGCCAGCACGGCCGAGGGCCGGGCCACCGATGGCGGGGCCGGTGCTGGCCGCAACCTGGGCGGCGCGTTGGGACTGGAACAGGTTCTGCGCCCACTTGGCCCGGTCTGCTTCCGGCATGGTACCGATTCGGAGGAGCGAGTCGCTACGGGTAATGTCGGTCAGGTTCTGAGCGATGCCGGAAAGTTGGTCGCGGCGGCCGTTCACGCCGGGGTAGCGCTCGTCGTTGCGGCCCATGACTTGCAGGGTGGTATCGTAAGCGAATTTTGCGGAGAGGTAGTCCGAGTCGTCGTAGGCCAGGTCGCCGAGGAGCACGTAAGATTCCAGCCGCTGGTTGTCGCCGCCGGAGGGGCTGTCGAGGGCTTTACGGAGGTATTCCCCACCGAGTTGCTTATTGCCGTCCTTGAGGGCTACGGTAGCGGCCGAGAAGTAGATCTGGCTTTCGTAGGGTAGGTTTTTGTCTTCGCGGGCCATTCTGTCCAGGCGGGAGATCGCGTCGCTCGCGGAACCGGAGCCGCTCAGGAAGCTGTTCTGGGCGAGGTTGAGGCGGGCGCCGAGCTCGAGTTCGTAGTCGGGGCGGGCGGCAATGGCTTCGTTGAAGGCGGCCTCGGCGCCGCCGGGGTTTTTGAGTTCCTGGTGGAGCTGACCGGCGATGTAGTAGAAACGGGCTTTTTCGTTACGCGTCTCGGCTACTTTGGCGGCTTCTTCGAGGAAGGAAATGGCTTCTTCAAGGCGTTCTTGCTCGAGGTAGTTGAAGGCCTGCACGGCCATGGCACGACGGCGGACGTCAGGGAAGGTGCCCCGGTCGTTGCGTAGTTCTTCGAGGATGACCTGGGCGCGGTCGAAGTTGTCGCGCTTGATGTACACCCAGGCGAGCCACAGACGGCCCTCCTGGTAAGCGGGGCGGTGTTTGAGGGCGTAGCTACCGGATTTTTTACCGAAAGCACCACCCTGCTCCGCGTTGCGGTTGGCACCACCGAAGATGGAGATCATACCGACGGGCCCGAGTTCTTCTTCGGGGACTTCCTCGGGCTCGTTTTCCAGGCCCTTACTTACCGTGTCGCGCTTAATGGGCGCGAGCTTAATTCCTTTTTTACGGGCCTTGATGCGGGCTTTGCGTTCTTTTTCGCGCTCCTTTTGCGCGGCGCGGTTTTCCTTTTCGCGCTCTTTTTGGAGTTTTTTGCGTTCCTTTTGGGCTTCTTCGCGTGCTCTAATCCGGTCTTTGCGCGCGGCGGCGGGGTCGTCTTTCACCACCTCTCGGCGACTGACGAATTCTTCTTCCTCCGACTCGTCAGTTTCCTGGTTTTTACCCTTCCCCTTGCTTTTTTTCGTCTTTTTGCGTTTCGGGCGGGGGCGGAATTCGGTGGTCAGAAAGCGAAGTGTTTTCTCGGCGCTTTCGTAATCCTGCTTGATCAGCTGGGCCTGCCCGACGAGCAGGTAACTATCGTCTACCCAGTTGCTGTAGGGGTGTTTTTTGACGACGATGGCGACTTTTTCGATCGCCACGTCCAGGTTGTCGCCCACCACGGCGGGGTTCGTGACTTCCAGAAACGGGAACATCTTGAGCCGCTGGGTATAATTATCGACGTGCTGCTCATCGAGGACGAGTAGGGATTCGTCCATGAGTTCCCGGGCGTTGAAGTAGCCGTTGTAGTGGGAGTTCATGTTGTGCCACAGCTTGGCCAGGGCGCTCTGGTCTTCCCGCTTCTTGCTGGAGGCGCAGCTGGTGAGGGCGAAGGAGGCGAGGGCCAGGAGGAGGAAAATACGGGTAAGCTGTTTGACCATTTCGGGGTAGCTGGTGTCGGTGTTATTTCTTCCGGCAAGGATTTTCTTGCGCGGGCGCGGGTGCAAGGATACTGGGAAGAAGCGCAAAGGTACGGTGGCCGTCGGTGGAGGGATTGCTCCCCGGCGGCAGTGCCGTAATCGTTAACGTGAGTAGCGTTGTCGGTAGTGTGTATTTAAGGACTCGGTCGTCTGTTCCCACCCGCCTTGCTCCCTCTGCCCCACTCTCGGCATCCCCGATAGGGATCGGGACCGCGCATCCTCGACGAACGCCTACGAATACTAATCCGCCCAAAATCCAACTCCCCGACCCACCCACCTTTGGGGTAACCAAAACATCAACACATGTTACGTTACCTCCTCATTACCCTGCTATTCACCACCACGCTGAGCGCCCAGAACATCAACCCGGACCGCAATACCGTGGTCGCCACCAAAGGTCTCCTCCTCCGCGCTCAACCCAGTGCTAATGGTACTATCGTCACCGGCATTCCCTTCGGCGAGACCGTCGACGTCTTCGACCCCTGCGATTACGGTTACCTGACGGCCGGCAACCTGCGCGACTACCACCGCTTCGACCACGGCAACGGTCGGCTCGAATACCACGACCAGACCATCAGCGGCCAGTGGCTCCGCGTTCGGTACGGCCGCGACACCGGCTACGTGTTCGACGCCTACCTCGCGGAACGATTCACCACCCCCACCCTGCTCGACGACGACGCCAACGAGATCGAACCGTCGCTCGTCATGTTGGAACCGGGTCAGGACATCAGCGCCAGCGTCTACCGGCCCGGCGATTACCATTTCTACGGTGTTTACGAGACGAGCCCCGGCCGCATGGCGCTGCGGGAAGTCGAAATCAACTACTTCGTTGCGAGTGACGAGCTCCGTGACGCCCTCTTCGTGAGTGCTAAGCCGGCGCGTGATTTGTCCTTCGTCGTCGGCAGTAAAACACCACTGAAGCCCCACACTTTTTCGGGTCGGAACTTTAATGCGTACTCGTTAATTTACACCAGCTACGAAGGACCGGAACGAGCTAAATTCGGCCCTTCCCCCGGCATCACCGTCGGAGAACCCGGGGTCGACACTTTCGCCGAGGGGCCGGAAATCTTCGTCGCCACGCCCGGTGGGCCCGTTGCTTTGCGGCCGGATAATTCATTCGCGGAAGAAGTCTTCTACGCGGGTGCCGGCGACGTGGACGGTGACGGAGTCCAGGACTACCGCCTGATCTACTCGTCGGAACGGAGCTGGCGGCCGGTTCTTTTTCTGAGCTCATTCGGGTGGAAGGGCGTGTCGTTTTTGACCGCGTCCGGTGGTTGCTGCTAGCCCAATTTACCCGGCACCCGCGACCGCGCCAAAATATTATGGCGCGGTCGCGATAGCTATCGGGAGTGCCGGTTTTCGACGTAAAAAAGCAGAGGCACCGGGCCCCACCCCCGAAATCTTCGGATATTTGCCCCATGGACGACAACTCCCCCACCCCCACCCGGTGGCAACGCCTCCGCAAGAACCGGAATGACGAGTACCAACTCATCGTGCGCGACGTCAAGAACTTCCGCGAAGTGGGCCAGTATAATCTGACGCCGGTGAATCTTTACGTTGTTGGGTCGGTGATCTTCGTGGTCCTGCTGGTGCTCGTCTTCTTACTCATTGCCTTCACGCCGCTGCGCAGCTACATCCCTGGCTACGGCGACGTGGTGGAGCTACGGGAGATGGCCGAAATGGAAGAAATGCTGGGCCAGATGGGCGAACGAGTCGAAAGCCAATCGCTCTACATCGAAAACCTGCGCCGCACCATCACCGGCGAGACGACCACGGAGGCGGACGTGGAAGACCTAAGTAACTTGGTGGATACGACCGACGTAGAAATTGCCGCCGTCAGCGCGGATGAGGTTCAACTCCGCCGCGAAATGGACCTCGAACGTCTCGGCAACGCCAGCCGTCAACTCAGTAGCATCGGCCCCACCCCGGGTAGCTCGGACGTGCCCCTCGCCCAAATTTTCCTCCTCGCCCCGGTGAGTGGTGAGATCAGCGCGGCCTTCAACCCCGCCGCCGGCCACCTGGGTGTCGACATCCTCGCGCCACGAAACACGCCCATCAAGGCCTGCCGCGACGGCGTCGTTTTCCTCTCGGAATTCACCAGCGCGAACGGTAACGTGATCGGCATCCAGCACGATAACAACCTGCTTTCTTTCTATAAACACACCTCGCAGCTGCTGAAAAAAGTAGGCGAGCGGGTCAATTCCGGTGAGGCTGTTGCCATCGTTGGTAACACGGGGGAACTGACTTCCGGGCCGCACCTCCACTTCGAGCTTTGGCACGAGGGCGCGGCGGTGGACCCGGTGAATCTGTTGCGTTTTTGAGCCCTCAGGATTGATTTGATGGTATTTTTTAAGGTGAGACTGATAGATGAGATCAGGGGAAACGGGGAACACATAATCCACAAAAGAAAAGGAAAAGCACAGAAGAGATGGCTGGTTCTCTTTGCGGGCTAATTTGCTTTTTGTGTCTTTTGTTGCTTCCGTGCTTTGTGTGTTAACAACCCACCGTTGGCTACCCGCTAGTTACTCTGGCACCTTGCGCAAGTATTCATCATACCGCTCCTGGTAACCCTTTCCACCCGGATCGAGCGTCAGTGCTTTTCGTTGGTAGGCTACGGCGTTGGCGTAGTCCATTCGTTGGGCTAGGGCTTCGGCCAGGCTATCGTAGCCATTAGCGTCCTCCGGAAAAACGAGCACGTTGACGTAGAGCAGCTTGATGGCTTCTTCAACCCGCCCCTCCGCGAGCAAGACGTAGGCAACGCCGTTAAGGGGCCGCGGGCCGGATAAGAGCGGGGCTAGTTCCATCCGCAAGTTTCTGCCGGTTACGTTGGGGTCACTCAGTAAGCCGGCGGCATCCAGTTTAGCAACGCGGGCGAGGGCTGGGTAAGCGGGCTGGTAGTCGTCCGTGGTCAGCAGCGTCAATAAGTCGTATTCCATACTGATGGTGGGCTGCTCGATCATGCGGGCGAACTCCCGCCCATCCCTACTAAAGACAAAGGTGGGCACCCGGTAGATTTGCTTACCGTCGGCGGCACCGTCCGGGCTCTTTTTGTACGTAGCGGATCGCTTGTCGACACCGACGAAGCGAACGTTTCCGAGCGGATAACCCGCGGCGGTGAGGGTTTTGATCATCTTGGGCAGTTCCCGACGGGAATCACCGCACCAGCTGCCGTAGAAAACAACTATTTCATCCACGGCCTTTATGGCGGTAGCTATTTGTTTGGTTGTCGTAGGGTTGGGTTCGTAGACTTCGGTTCCGGTCGCCAGCCATTCGGCGTCGATGGTTTTGAGTAGTTCGGCGTGGGTGTGGGTGCCGAGGACTTGGGTGGGTTCGGTGGCTTGTTCGCTCTGTGCGTTGCCCGTAGTCAGTCCCGTGATCGTCAGGAGCAGGAGAAAGTAAAATCGCTTCATCATTCGTCGCTTGTTTGGTTCGGGGCAAACTTAGGGGCGAGGGTGGATAGATTTTGCCAATGAACGTTAGCGTCCGTGAACGTTCGTTAAAGGATTTGCCAAGGGGTTGCGAACGTTGGTTAATGAGTGCCGAAGCAGGAGTAATTCACGCGGGTTTTGCCTTCGTGGGGGCGAGCTTACTTGATTTTGGGAAATACGAGCGGTCAGAATTGGCTGCTCTGGACGTCTGGTCGAACGGGCAACTCGTGGCCCGGTAATGACGCTGACTGGAAGGCGAAGTCCTTGATTCGCTATCTTCAATTTAGCCGTACGCGATCCAACTATTAATTCTGGAGCTCTCCTCCTCCATCCCGTACCTTAGTCGCCCAATGCTAAGCCGCCCGAAGAAACACCCGGATACCAAATCCGTCAAAGACAGCGATCTCCTCGCCCGTTTCCAAACCTCCGGCGCGACAGCCGATCTCCTCCCCCTCTACCAGCGCCACGCGGAATTCATCTACGCCCTCGCCCTCAGGTACCTCACCACGCCACAGCGAGCCGAGGACGCCGGCGCGGAGATCTGGTCCGTCCTCCTCGAAAAACTGCCCCGGCACGAGGTGACCAACTTCAAATCCTGGCTCCACACCACGGTGCGCAACCACTGCCTGATGCAATTACGGCGCGAAAAACGCGACCCGCTCCAACAACCCGTGGGCGGCGATGTGCAATCCGGCGACTTGCTACATCTAAGCGTGGAAGACGGCGAAGAGACGATCGACACCCGGCCCCTCCACCGCTGCCTAAAAAAACTTAAGGCAGAACAACGTCATTGCGTTAACCTGTTTTACCTCCGTGAGGGGGAGACGTACCAGAGCATTGCCGCAAGCCTGGAACTATCGGTGGGCCAGGTCCGGTCACACCTCCAGAACGGACGGCGAAACCTCAAAAAATGCCTCGACGGCACCAACGAATAGTGCTCAACCAATACTCCGATAACGACCTGTTGCGCCGCTACCTGCGGGGCGACATCGACGCCCGCCAGGAAGCGGAACTCGAACGCCGGGCGGCGGCGGATCCGGACGTGGCGGCGGCGGTGGCGGGCTTGCGGACGCTGCCGGAGCACGACCACGCGGCCAGTGTTGGCAGGATGATGGCGAAGGCGCGGTCCGAAGCCGGTGCCCCCGTGATACAAGTAGGTAAGCAACGTCGTTTACCCCGCTACTGGTGGGCGGCGGCGGCTGGTTTGGCGGTTTTGATAGCGGTGCTTTTTCTGGTCCCCGTCTCTTTCAACCCGGACGGTGACACAGTGACTGCTTCTGAGTTAGCTCCACGGGATGAGCCCACGGAGGATGCCCCGGAAACATTTCTCGATCGCGATATTTGGGTAGAGGAAGAACCTGCCGCGCTTGAAGAGCCGCGCCCCGCCCCTTCTCCTCCGCCGATTTCCCCGGCACCCGCGCCCGCGCCCACCGATAAACGAGGTGAGCCCGCACTAGTCGGAGAAGAGGTCCTCGTAATGGAGACCGAAGTACCCCGAATCCAGCCAGAAATAGCTGCCCCGGCGCCGGAAGTAGCTTCCGAAGAATCCATGGAGGTGGGCGAGGCCCCGGTAGCTATCGGGGATGCGAGGCAACGGGCAGAAGAGCAAAACAATTTGGCCAAAACCACCCGCCAGACCCCGGAAAACGGTCAATTTTCCACCGCCCGCCGGGCCCAGGCACGCTACTTTAACGGCCGCGTAACCGATGAGAACGGCAACCCGATCCCCAACGCCCTCATCCGCCAACCCGGCCTCCCCCTCGGGGAGACGACCGATTCCAACGGCGTTTTCCGCCTCAACTTCGACGCGACGACCACCTTGCTCAACGTTAGTGCCGCTGGCTTCGCCGCCGAGCAAATTACCGTCGACCCCACGGGGGAAGACCTACAAATCACCCTCGACGCCCTCCGCACGGCGACGGCGGCGGACCTCGAAACGGGTGCCGTCGTTCGGGTCGATGTGGAAGAGATTCTGAGCGGGCGCTCCGGCAAGAAAAACCAAGGCTACGCCAAGCCCGCACCCGGCTTTAAAGAGCTGCGCAAAGGCATGGAAGCCGGCCGGCCGGCGGAAGTGCCGCGCGGGAAGGTGCGCGTTGACTTCTCGGTCAATCCCGACGGCAGCCTCGGTGATTTTAAATTTCGGGGTGCGCCCGACGGGGTTACGCGGACTTACGTTCGGCGCTATTTAATCGAAGAGTCCGTTTGGGAAAACGTGGGGGGAGAAGAGCCGGTGCGGGTTTACTTTAGGGTGAACTTTAGGTAGTAGTAATGGCGTACCGCAAGTTAAGGCTTATGCTTTGTTCTCGTTGAGGATTTTTATTATTCGATCACCGGCAAGTCCCGTTACTTGTACGATCATTTTAATTTCAAGGCCGATTTTGTGCATGCTTAAGACTGTCTCGATTTGTTGCTTCTCGCTACCTAGTTCTAGTCCTTTTTGCAACCCTTCTTTTAGACCCTCCTTTAGGCCTTCTTCTCTTCCCTCCTCCCTTCCCTCTTCCCTACCTTCCTCCTTCCCTTCCTGGTGTGAGGTGTCTGCGATATTTTTAATGTCACGGTAATATTTAAGACTATCCTCGTAGGCTTCCTGCTCCGGAGCGGTGAAATTACCAATCTTTGCTACTTCAAATAACTTCTCAAAAATTCTGTCCCGCAACTTGGCGGGACGTTTGTCGAGCTCCGCTAAGTGGCGGAATACGTACAGCCATTTATCAAAATTCGTTTCTAGTTCTTTCTCCTGTTTTTTAAACTTAGGGAGTTCGATATAGATATATTTGAGCTTATCGAAAAACACCTCATCACGGTGATCTTTGAGCTCGACTATGTGGTAGTAGTCCTCTTCATTTTTGTGTTCGTCAAACACAAAGTCGAGAATACCAATGGTGTAAACCGCTTCTAAGCGAAAATCCCAATCCCCTTTCTTCGCTTGCTCCTGGATGAGAAATGAAGAGTAGTAGACGCTACGGTCCTTAAAATAATTCTGCTTTGCTTTCTGTAATTCGACAATGAATCGCTCTCCCGTCGTAGAGGTACAATACAAATCGAAGATCGCTTTTCTATCGACCTCAGTTTTTCCGAGCTTTTCGTTTCGCGAATATTGCAGATCCTGGATCGTATGTCGCTCCGGAAGCATTTCGTTGAGGAAACTGATGAGGATATCCTTATTGGGCTCCTCCCCAAAAATCTTCTTGAAACCGAAGTCCGTTAAAGGGTTCACATATTTGGCTCCACTGCTACGCATGATAAACTAGTTGTTTAATTTGTGAAGATACGGGATTGTCGGGGAGGTATTCTGCCAACAGTGATCACCAGGTGATAGGATCCCGACCCATCCGATAAACCCAACAAAGACCTTACCTTACCACCCATGCAAATCAAATTCTGTGGCGCCGCCCGCGAAGTCACCGGCTCCGCCCATCTGCTTACCCTCGACGACGGATACACCATACTAATGGACTGTGGCCTCTACCAGGGCTATAATAAAGAGATGGAAGACTTCAACGAGCGCTTCGACTTCAAGCCCGCCGACGTCGACTGCCTCATCCTCAGTCACGCGCACATCGACCACACCGGGCGGGTGCCGAAGTTAGTCAAAGACGGTTTTCGGGGGAAGATCTACGCAACGCACGCCACCCGGGCGCTTTGTGCCTTACTGCTGACGGACTCCGCCTACATCCAGGAAAAAGATGCCGAATACCACAATCGCCGCGTCGACAAACGAGGTAAGGGGACGAAACGCAAACCGCTCTACTCCCGCCCCGACGTAAAGCCCGCCCTCGATAAATTCACCGGCCTCCCCTACGACCGCTGGCAAACCATCACACCCGGTGTCGAAGTACAATTCCGCGACGCGGGCCACATCCTTGGCAGCGCCAACGTAACGCTCCGCATCACCAAAGAAGACGGCAGCAAAACCACGATCGGCTTCACCGGCGACATCGGCCGGCCGAACCGTCCCATCCTCCGCGACCCGCAGCCGATGCCCGAGTGCGACTACCTGCTCTGCGAATCCACTTACGGCGACCGCCTCCACGAGCTACCGCCCAACGAGATCGAACGGTTCCTGAACATCATCAAAAAAACTTGCGTCGAGCAAAAAGGCAAACTGCTCATTCCCGCCTTCAGCGTTGGCCGGACGCAGGAGATCGTCTACATGCTCGACCAACTGGAGACGGCCGGCAAGCTCCCCAAAGTGCCCGTCTTCGTCGACAGCCCGCTGGCCGTGAACGCCACGACCGTCTTCGGGATGCACCCGGAATGTTTCGACTCCGACCTCCACGAATACTTGTTAACGGACGATAATCCCTTCGGCTTCAATGAGCTGAACTACATCAAGGACGTCAACGAATCCAAGGCGCTCAACAACCTAAAAGGACCGGCTATCATCATTTCTGCCTCAGGGATGATGAACGCGGGACGGAGCAAGCACCACCTGCGCAACACCATGGGTAGCCCGAAAAATACCATCTTCATCGTCGGCTACTGCGCCCCACGGACGCCAGGCGGCAAACTCCGCGACGGTGCCAAGGAACTCAAACTCTACGGCGACATCCACGAGCTACGCGCCGACGTGGTGGTCATGGATTCCTTCTCCGCCCACGGCGATCAGCGGGAAATGCTTGATTTCTTGAGCAACCAGAAAAAGTGTAAAGATATTTTCCTCGTCCACGGCACGATCGACCGAATGGAAACTTTCGGGGCCGAGATTCTTAAGGCTGGTCACAAAAGCTGGAAGGCACCAAAGTTGAACGAAGTCGTTCAACTTTAATGTTTTACACACACCAATGGGTTATTCCAAAATTTCGCTAACTCCCAGGTATAGGCCCGGAGGGTCGTCTATCGTAGCGTGGGGTGCAGCCCCACGTTTTCGTTAATCCAATGAAACACAATTCATATTTCCAGGATAACCCAAAAGCCAGTTGGATTTCCATCAAACGCGTGTTCTACCCCAGCGCAGCCAAGCGAATGTTAGTTTCGCTACTGCCAAAGGCGGTCATCAGGTACGTAATTCAACTAGCCATTCCACTGATAATCCTCAGTTGTAGCCAAGACACCCACCCCCTAACCACCACCTACTACCACTGGCAAACGGAACTAGATCCGGACACTACCGCGCGGCAATTGCTACGGGGTTCAGATCGCCTCTACGTAAAAGCCTTTGACGTAATCTGGGAAGACGGCCAGGCCGCGCCGACGGCGGAAATTCAACTGGTAGACACGGTAGGCCTACCGCAATTAATTCCAGTAATATTCATCACCAACGAAGTAATTCGTCGCACATCGAGCGATCAATTCTCGGCACTCGCCACCGATCTCTCAGCACTCACCGAACGGCTACTCCCCGCAGGCTACCCGGAAATTCAGCTGGACGGCGACTGGACGGCGCGGACGCAGGTGCCATACTTTGATTTGCTAGAAGCCATGAAACGGGTTAACCCCGGACGGAAAATCACCTGCACCATTCGCTTGCACCAGTACCGGGACCGGAAGGAGCAAGGTATTCCACCAGTCGACCGGGCCACACTAATGGCCTATAACACCGGAGACGTAGCGGATTGGGAAACGGAGAACTCCATCATCGACACCAACGCGCTGAACAACTACCTAGCCGGGCAACCAGCTTATCCCGTACCATTGGACGTCGCCGTCGCCGTCTACGACTGGGCAGCCATTTACCGGCGAGGTAAATTAGTCCAGTTAGTTAACGAGCCAGATTTGGGGGTCGTGGGAGATACGTTGCTCTACACCCAACTACCCGGCACCCGCGTCCGCGCAAAAAAAGCGCACTACCTGAATGGTGTCTACATCTACCAGGACGACTTGATCCGCCACGAAATAGCGGGGCCTGAACGAGTGAAAGAAGAGGCCGCACGCCTCCAAAAATACGTAGGCGGCTTCCCGGGGCAGCGATTGATGATCTATCGCCTGGGAAGCCGCCTGCACGTACCTAATTAATTAAAACAATTACCGGGGGCCGGCTTTGACTACCTCCTGACCAGCCTCCGCAGCGTAGGGTTCGAAGTTCTTTTTGAACCGGTTGGCTAGTTCCTGCGCCTTCACGTCGTACTCGTTTTCGTTCCGCCAGGTATCCCGGGGGTTGAGCATGCCGTTTGGCACGTCGGGGCAACTGCGCGGGATGCTCAGGCCGAAGAACGGGTCCTGGTAGAAGTCGACTTTATTTAGCTCGCCAGTCAGCGCGGCTTTGATGATGGAGCGGGTGTAGGACAATTCGATGCGGCTACCGGTGCCGTAGGAACCACCCGTCCAGCCGGTGTTGACGAGCCAGACGTTGATCTCGCCGTTTTCGCTGTCGGCACTAGTCTGCATTTTGTCACCCAGCATCTTGGCGTAGTGGGCCGGGTGGAGGGGAATAAAGGGCGAACCGAAACAAGCACTAAACGTGACTTGCGGCTCGGTGATGCCGGCTTCGGTTCCGGCGATTTTAGCCGTGTAGCCACTGATGAAGTGGTACATCGCCTGCTCGGGCGTGAGCTTGGAGATCGGGGGCAGCACGCCAAAAGCATCACAGGTGAGGAAGAAAATGTTCTTCGGCAAGTCCCCCCGGCTGTTGTACATGATGTTATCGATGTGGTAGATCGGGTAACTCACGCGGGTATTCTGGGTGATGGAGGAGTCTTCGTAGTCCGGGGTGTAGCCGTCTTCCTGAAACTTGATGTTCTCCAGGATCGCACCAAATTTGATCGCCTTGTAGATCTGGGGTTCCTTGCTTTCGCTCAGGTCGATCACCTTAGCGTAGCAGCCACCTTCGAGGTTGAAAATGTTGGATTCGGACCAGCCATGCTCGTCGTCGCCGATCAGGCGGCGGTCGGGGTCGTTACTCAGGGTCGTTTTACCGGTGCCGCTGAGGCCGAAGAACAAGGACGTGTCGCCCTTCGTGCCGACATTGGCGCTACAGTGCATGCTCAGCACGTTGCGCTGGGTCGGCAGCACGTAGTTCAGGACACTAAAGATGCCCTTTTTGATTTCACCCGTGTAGGCAGATCCGCCAATGATAATCGTCTTCTTGGTGAAGTTGATCATGCTGAAGTTATCCTGGCGGGTGCCGTGGGTGGCCGGGTCGGCGGTGACGCCGGGGAAGGCGTAGATGGTCCATTCGTCCGTCTTCAGGTTCTTGATCGCTTCGCCGTCGGGGCGCAGGAACATGTTGTAGGCGAACATATTTTGCCACGGGTATTCGGTGAATACGCGAATGTTGATGCGGTATTTACGGCTGGCGCAGGCGTAGGCGTCGCGGACGTACACCTCTTCAAGGCCATCGGCGTAGGTCATCATTTTTTTCTCCAGGTCGTCGAAGGCGCTCGCCTTGATCGGGATGTTGACGTTGCCCCAGTCGACGGTGTCGCGCGTTACGTCGTCTTCAACGATGTAGCGGTCTTTGGGGGAACGGCCGGTGAATTTTCCGGTATTGATGACGAGGGCGCCGGTGTCGGAAAGTTGCCCCTGGCCCTTACGAATGGTAGCTTCAACGAGGGCGGCGACGGGGAGGTTATTTAAAGTTTGCATGAACTGGTTTTAAAATGATCTTTAGTATTAGTAGGTAATGAAGGCTGGGCGCGGGCGCGGGTGCAAAGGAAATTCGGTGAAGCGCACGTAGTGAGCCTTCCCACCAACGATAACCGCTAAACTCGTGTGGTGCTCGCAAGATAGCCGAGAAAAGCACGTTTTTGGGTAATTTCCTTTTTTTGCGTGACGTCGAGAGTTGGAAGCCTGTGGAACATCAGCCGGTTTCTCGACCCACAAATTTTGAAGAATACATAACTTACACCAAAAATAACCTCCCCTGGCCCAATTTCGCGCCGCTCTTCCAGGGTTTCACCCCCGAAGAAATTTGTTTCTTTGCCGAGCGGCTGAAAACCGCCACTACCAAAAATGAGCTCACGAGCGCGCTGGCGATTTTTAAAACTCCCCCCTACGGAAGTAAGCCAAAGTACCTTTTTAAACACGTAGCAAGTGAATTCCGGCCGGTCAGAAATCATGCGACCCGGGCGCTATCGCTCGTTAACTCGAAAAAAGTTATGCGCATGCTTTGGCCAGACTCGATTGGGAGAATGATGCCCACTTTATGCTCAAGTTATTTGGTGCGTGCATTAAGCACGGGGATGATGCCCGCATCCTGGCGTGGCTACGCGAGCACGGTGACTTGCACAATCGGCACCAGGCAGGGTTCGTGCTGATAGATATTGTGGAGCGTTTGGACCAACAGTTAGTGCAGGAATCCATATATTTTGCTTACACGAATAGCCGGTGTATAATCTACCGAAAGACTATATTAATTCATCTACTTAAACTCGGTCGCTTACCACCCGAAGAGCCTAAGGCTTGCGTATACGATGCTATTCGCCGCAACTACAAAAATCTCTTCTAAATTATAGGGCATTGAGTTTTAATAGATAATTGATGAGTATAAAAAATATAAATTTGTAAAATTCAATAAATAACCAATGACTGACCTACGCAACCGGATTATGCCACATAGCACGAAGTACTACGAAGCAAAATACACAAACACAAAAGAATAAGCAAATGATGGCTTAGCATAGTCACACATACCGCTTTTTTGTGCTTTTGTGTTTATGTGGCGAAAAAAATCTGCGTGACATCAGCTAATGAGATAGTGTAGACACAGAACGAAGTATTTCTAACTAGTCAGCATTTTCAGTACGCTACTTTTTAATTCAACAATCTCCCCAACTCTTCACTCAATTCTTCTCCACGCAAATTCCTTCCAATAACCTCATTATTTTCATTGATTAGGAAGTTATCGGGAATTGTGTTAACTCCGTAAATCAGCATTGCTTTGTTTGAGTTTTCTAAATCACTTACGTGAGTCCAGGATAAACCATCATGCGCTATCGCTTTTTTCCATGCTTTTACGTGACGGTCAAGGGATACGGCAAAAATTTCAAATCCTTTTGTTCTGAACGTATCGTACGTTTTTACCAAATTAGGATTTTCCAACCTGCACGGACCACACGATGAGCTCCAAAATTCTAAAAGAGTTACCTTTCCTAGGTTATCTGACAGTTTAATCTTGTTACCATTCGTGTCTTCCATAGCAAAATCAACGTATTCATCTCCATTTTGAATTGATTCGCTGAATTCGATGTATTTTTTGATTTCTCTTCCATAGATCCCTTCTTGATGTTCCTTACTTAAACTCTCATAAAGTTCTGTTACCTTAGGCTTTCCCCAAGAAGTAGAATAGCCTGAAAGCATTGAAGCGCTAATAACGTTGTCTGGATGTTCTAATATGAATCTCATGACTATCATCTCAATTTCTTCAGGATTCGCATTCATTTCACTGGATAATTCTTCCGCCAAAAGCTGGATTTCAGATCCTGTTATTTTTGACTTCTCTAATCCAAGACCCGAGCAATCAATAACCATTGGTTTATTCTCCAACCACAACCATTTGTACTGAGGCGGTTTTTCAGCCGTGACAAATACAGGAGTTGGACCATGTTCTAATTTCCCTGAGAACTCAAATTGACCATTTTTAACGTATGCTGAATCGATAATTGAATAGGATTGCGTATCGAATAGTTCAACTTTAGTCCCATCATCCAGACACGATCGTCCTTTTATTGTGAAGCCGTCTTCCTGCTCAATTTTTCCTGAGCACGAAAAAATGATTAACGCAAGTAGACTAATCAGTATCAAACGGTTTATCATGGCTTGGATATTTATGGGCGAGGGAACTGAACTAGAGATTTAGTCAGCAGAGAATGTGACTGTTTTGGTGATAATGTATATTGACTCCCGATTGAAATAAGCAATAGCCTGACGTTGCTAGTGCTACGGTAGCAAAGCGAGGGTGCGGCTTATTGTGATCGAGAGGCACTATTCTTCTTCAAATGCTAGTATATCTCCGGGCTGACAATCCAGAGCTTTACATATTTTCTCAAGCGTTGAGAAGCGGATAGCTTTAGCCTTTCCCGTCTTTAGGATGGATAGGTTGGCGGTCGTGATTCCAATCTTTTCGGCTAGTTCCTTGCTTCGCATTTTTCGACGTGCCATCATGACGTCTACGTTAATGACAATACTCATATTGTAAGTTTATTCTCTTGCCTAATTTCATCGCTAGATTCCAAAATTTTAGATAAATAGATAAAGAATATACCGATAAAAAATGTGAAAAATAAAGAGCTGCAAGTCCTAAAGATGGTTCCAACAAAGTGATTGTTAAACTCACTATTAGCGCGGTAATAATCAAAAATCCCCAGTAGCGTAGAACAGTCTAGCAATCCATATACAAGACAAAATATTCCTGAAAGCTTGAGGCACTTTCTCGTTGACTCATCCAAAGGAGTCCCCCTAATTGAACTGAGTACAAATTCTCGAAGATAATACAGCGCCAACAAGACTGTTACCTCAGCAGATATAATATATATATGCAACCACCAAAAATATGTGGTTGATGTAGATTCAGGTAGTCCGTTATAGAACAGAACATGATTTAAGAGTCCGGTAAGTATAAACGAGAAGAAAAGAAAGTTTATCGAATACTTTACTGTCGTGAGTAATTTCATGCCGTATTGGTTTGGTACCGCAAGGTATACAAAATAATCGAATTACAGCTATAAATTATCGCTAAACGATAATAAATGACTTCCTTTCGCGGAAAATGGTCCTTTACCTTACACTGGATCAAAACATCGTACAGTTCTAGACACCAGATATTCAGATGATTACGCATTATCAAATCACAAACTCATTTACGTATGCAAGTCACTGGTGCAGTAGAACTTTTTTCTTTCCCACCAATATGCTCAAGTTTTAAGGAAACATATTTTATCAAAGATCCGACAAACACGGTAGCTACGACGAGCAGCCTACATGCTAGTAAAGTTCATCCCATGCTCTATTTCCCAGTCGTTTTTGCGATAAATTTAATCGACGACGGCCTGCGAAACTACAAACGGTCCCGACGTGCAGAAATACTGCGCTCGCCAACTCACCACAGAGCAATCTTAGCGGATTTACCCCACCTCCCCCGCTCCTTCCGTAATATCCTTGCACCTGCGACCGCGCCCACCCCCGAAAGAAGCAGCGAAGCCAAAAGAAACAACAACCCAACCCACCTTGTTACCCCTACCTATGGCACAAGAATGGACCCTAGGCCAACAAGAATCCGGCCTCAAAAAACAGCAAGAATACGCCGTCATCGTCGGCATCATCCAGCGCGGGCAGTCCGAGGAGGAGGTAAACGAGTATCTCGATGAACTAGAGTTTCTGGCCCTCACCGCCGGTGCCACCACGCTGACGCGCATCACGCAGAAATTGGATAGCCCGAACAACAAAACGTTCGTCGGCTCGGGTAAAGTGGAGGAGATTGCCGACTACGTCAAGAACCACGAAGAAGTGACGATGGTGATCTTCGACGACGACCTGAGCGGCAAGCAAACAGGCGTCCTCGAAGAACGCCTGAAGGTAAAAATCATCGACCGCTCCAGCCTCATCCTCGATATTTTCGCCAGCCGCGCCCAGACGGCTCAGGCCAAGACGCAAGTCGAACTCGCCCAGACGCAGTACATGCTTCCCCGCCTGCGCGGCCTCTGGACGCACCTCGAACGCCAGCGCGGTGGCATCGGCATGCGCGGCCCCGGTGAGACGGAGATCGAGACGGACCGCCGAATCATCCGCGACAAGATCAGTAAGCTGAAAAAGGACCTCGAACGAATCGACCGCCAGGCGGAAACGCGGCGTAAGGGGCGCGATACGATGGTGCGCGTCGCCCTGGTTGGGTACACGAACGTCGGGAAGTCGACGCTGATGAATCTGCTCACGAAAAGCGACGTGTTTGCCGAAGACAAGCTCTTCGCTACCCTCGACACGACCGTCCGCAAGGTCGCCTTCGAACGCGTTCCTTTTCTACTGACGGATACGGTCGGTTTTATCCGCAAGCTACCCCACCACCTGGTCGAGTCGTTCAAATCGACACTCGACGAGGTCCGCGAAAGCGACATTCTCCTCCACGTCGTCGACGTCGCCCACCCGGCGCACGACGATCAAATTCGAACGGTGCAGAAGCTGCTCGACGAGATGGGCGTCAAGGAAAAGCCAACGCTATTGGTCTTCAATAAGATCGACCTGTTCCGCGAACGGAATTTTGATCTGTACCTGGACGACGAAGGAAAGGACGAAGTAGAAAACGACTTGCGTAAAGGACTCGAAGCTACGTTCGGCAACGAAGCCATGCTGATTTCCGCGCACACCAAAGAGAACGTAGATGCCCTGCGCAAACGCATCGTCGAGATGGTAAAGGGAGAATACCAGGCTACTTACCCTTACGTTGCGCAGCACTGGTAGGCCGGCTTTTACAGCCACTTATAAATCCGCCGCATGACTTTGAGCACCCCGTCCGTGTACGGCGGATATCCCACGCTCAGGTCAAAGAACTTCCGCTCCATCACCGCCCGCTCGTTGGAGAATTCAACGAAGCCGTGGTAGCCGAACGATTTGCCGATGCCCGAATTATTGACGCCGCCGAAGGGAACGTTCGGTGCGCCGCCGCCCAGCAGGTATTCGTTGACGAGCAGCCCCCCCGAACTCGTTTCCCGCTTGAGCTTCTCGATCGTTTTGCGGTTCTTCGTTTGGATGTAAAACGACAAAGCTTTTGGCTGGCGGTTGATGATTTGAACGGCTTCGTCCAAATCGCGGTAGGTCATTACCGGCCACAGCGGACCAAAGATCTCCTCCTGCATCACGGCCATTTCTTCGGTCACGCCGGTCAGGATTGTTGGGGAAACGTAACGTTCGGACGCGTCAAAATGCCCCCCACAGGCAACGATTGCACCTTTGCTGACGGCGTCGTCAAAGAGTCTTTTGATGCGGCTGAAGTGATTGTCCGTAATGACCCGGGCGAGGCTCGTGGATTGCTGCGGGTCGTCCCCGTAAAAACGCGCGATTGCCCCCTTCAACTCGCTAACGTAGCTAGTTTGCATCGACTCCGGCACGAGGAGGTAATCTGGCGCAATGCAGGTCTGGCCAGCGTTAAAGAACTTGCCCCACACAGAATTCGCGGCGGATTTCTTTTCGTTGACGCCCACGTCGATCACGGCCGGAGATTTACCCCCGAGTTCGAGCGTGACGCTGGTCAGGTTTTTCGCGGCGGCGGCCATCACTTTCTTACCGACGGCGGGGCTTCCGGTAAAGAAGATGTGGTCGAAGGGAAGCGTCGTCAGGAAAGCAGCGGTGTCGCCTTCACCGGTCACGACTTTGATTTCGTTTTCGTCAAAAAGCTCGTCGAGCATCGCGCGGATGAACGCCGTCGTGGCCGGGCTCATTTCGGAGGGCTTCACTATAGCCGTGCAGCCGGCGGCGATCGCGTAAAGCAGCGGGATGATTGTAAGGTTGAACGGGTAGTTCCAGGGGGCAATGATGAGCGCGCTGCCCTTGGGCTCCAGGTGGAGGTAGGATTTGATGCCGAAAAGCGCCATCGAGGCGGGTAATCGCTTAGGCTTCATCCACTTTCCGAGGTTTTTGCGGATATATTTTAGCTGGCTCAGCACGACGCCTAGTTCGCTACTTAGCGTTTCTACTTCCGGCTTGCGGAAATCCTGGTGGAGGGCGGCAACCAGGGCGCGGACGTTTTCTTCCTTGTCTAAAAAAGCCGCGATTTTATCCAGTTTGGCTTTCCTCGCCTTAGCATTTTGTGTCCCGACTAAGTCGGGACGGGTGCGTGCTTTTTGTTGTAAAGCAAGCAGTGCGAGTAGGTCGGCTTCGGAATGACTGGTGGAGTGAGCGGGTGGGTTTTTGGACATGGCGACGGGGTTGTAACTACCTCAACGAAGATTCCGGGAGTTGGGTTGTTTACTCCGGTTGCGGTCGATTTAACGGGCCGGTAATTAGCCCAGCAGCAGAAACATAGCGGGGCGTTTTTGTAATTCCGCCCCTACCCCTTTGTCCCAGTCCTTCACCCGCCCGGTAAAGATGTATTCCGTCTCTAGCGTCAAATCGCAGGCAACGGAGAAGAGTGTTTCCGGGCTTAAACTGGCCAGCGCCGTTTCCACGGTTGCCTGATTTCGGTAAGGCACTTCGATCCATAGTTGAGTGGACTTGTTCTTTCGGCTTTCCTTCTCCAGTCGTTTCAAATCCTGCGCGAGTTGGTTCCGCTTGGGGCTGAGGTAACCGTTGAACGTAAAGGCCTGCCCGTTAAGCCCCGCCGCCATGATGCTTAATAGGATGGCACTGGGGCCAACGAGCGGGACCACCCGGACGCCCTGCTGGTGCGCGCGCAGGACCAACCTGGCCCCCGGGTCCGCTACGCCCGGTGCGCCGGCGTCGCTGAGCAGGCAGACGTGTTCACCGCGCACGGTCGGCTCCAGCATTTCGGCTAAGTCCTGGTTTTCCGTGCGTTTGTTGAGCTCGTAGTAAGTGCACTCCTGGAGGGGCAGGCCGGCTTCTTTCAGGAATGCCCGACCAACTTTTCCCGTTTCTAGTACAAAATGACGGATGGGCAAAATGGTAGCAAGCGTAGCTTCCGGTAGGGTGTGCAGCGCGGCCGGACCGAGGGGGGATGGGAGGAGGTAGAGGTTGCCGGTTTTCATTGTGGCCGAAGGTACCAAAGGTTGAGGGCATCCTGCCCGACCCCGATAGCTATCGGGGGTGCAGTAGCTGCCGCTGTTACGTTCGGGCAGGATGCCCTCAACCTTACGACAGCGCGAACTAAATCCCGCCCCGTTCGCTTTACTAGCTACTAAAAAAGACAACCATGCTAGGAGATATGATGGGCCAAATGCAGCAAATGCAGGAACAAATGGCCAAACAACTCGCCGAAAAATCATTCGACGGAGACGCCGGCGGCGGTGCCGTAACCGTCAGCGTAACGGGTGCCCGCGAAGTGACCAACGTCAAAATCGACACCACCAAGATCGACCTGGAAGACGCCGAAGGTCTCGAAGACCTCATCGTCGTAGCCACCAACCGCGCCCTCGAAAAAGCGGCCGAGTACGAACAGGGCCAAGCGGGCAATATGATGAACAGTATCCTGCCCGGTGGCCTCGGCGGCATGTTTGGCGGATAATTCAGTATCTTCCGAAATACCTTTTCTAAGCGCGGACATCCTGGATCAGGGTGCCCGCGCCTATTTTCACGGGGTCCCCTCCCCCGTCCCTAACACCTCCGTAAATGGAAGAATTAGCCGGCATTATCGTCCTCGGAATTTTTGCGCAGTGGCTCGCGTGGAAGGTAAAGGTGCCCGCAATCCTGCCCCTGATCGTGTTCGGCCTCCTCGTCGGGCCGCTCTCTACGCTCTGGACGGCCGACGGGCACAAACTCATCAACCCGATCTTCGAAGGTGGCCCGGAGGGCAGGGGGCTTTTCCCCGGTCGCAGCCTCTTCTACTTTGTTTCTCTGGCGATCGGCATCATCCTTTTCGAAGGTGGCCTGACGCTAAAACTCAAGGAAATACGCGAGACCCAGCGCTCGATTATCCGCCTGATCTCCCTCGGTAGCTTCATCACTTTTATCGGTGCCGGCCTGTCCGCGCACTACATTATGGAGTTGACGTGGAGCATCAGCTTTCTCTTCGCCGGCCTAATTATCGTGACGGGCCCGACGGTGATCGCGCCGATCCTCCAGAATATTCCGCTGAACAAGAACGTCTCGACCGTTCTAAAATGGGAGGGCATTTTGATTGACCCCATCGGAGCGCTGGTGGCTGTACTAGTCTTTGAGTTCATCCGCTCATCGGAGGGTGGGATGGCGCTCACCGGGCATGCTTTCGGGACTTTCGTAGAAATAATCCTCTACGGAGGAACGCTCGGCTTCCTGGCCGGTACGGCCCTGTACTACATCATTAAAAACGATGCCGTCCCGCACTACCTGCTCAATGTTTTCATCCTCGCCTACGTACTGATGGTCTTTGTGGCGAGTGATCTGCTGGCGCACGAATCCGGACTTTTAGCGGTGGTAGTGATGGGTCTCGTGCTGGCCAATCGCGACGTGCCGCGCATCAAGGAAATCCTGTCTTTTAAAGAAAGTTTGAGCGTCCTCCTTATCTCGATTCTGTTTATTCTGCTGGCCGCGAATATGAACCTGGACGAGCTGGAGCTACTTTACAAAGACTGGCGGCCGATCGCCCTGTTTGGCGTAGTCGCCCTGGTTTTGCGGCCCTTGAGCGTCTTTGCGAGCACGGCTGGTGGCTCACTGAGTACCAACGAGAAACTATTCATTTCCTGGGTCGGCCCACGTGGCATCGTCGCGGCCGGCATTGCGTCCCTGTTTGGTCTGACGCTTGCGGAAGAAGGAGTGGAGAACGCGGAATACATCACGCCACTGGTATTTATGATCGTGCTCGGCACGGTTCTGTTGAACGCTACGACGGCGCGGATGGTCGCTCGCTTGCTCGGCGTTATTCAGGATACTTCCAACGGGGTGCTCATCCTCGGTAGTACTGATTTCTCGATCACCATCGCCCAGTACCTTAAGGAGCGGGGGCGCAGTGTCTACTTGGTGGACAGTAACGCCAGCAACATCCAAAAAGCGGAGGACAAAGGACTTATGGGCATCGTGGCCAACATCTACAACACTGACCTGGCGGAGCAGTACGAACTACTGGATGTCGGTTACATGATGGCCTTTACGGGTAGTGACGAGGTCAACTCCTACGCGCTTTCTCGCTACTCGGATATCTTCGGGGAGCGGGGAGCGTTCCGGCTCATCACGGTAGACGAATTGAAGAAACGCCACCAGGTGTCCGACGAAAACATTTTTAGCTACACCGACGATTTTATCAACTTCAGCGACGCTAACCGGGAGGTTTCGGTGGTGCACGAGCGCGAGTTGTACAACCAGGAACAGTTTTTGGACTTGATGGCCGAGGCTAACGCGGAGCAAGGCATCGTGCCGCTGTTCATCAAATTCCCGGACGAGATGCTGCACGTTATTCCGCGCGACTTGTCGGGGTTGAACGTCGATGACGGCGGGTATAGCCTAGTTTATCTGGGTAATACGCTTGTTGAGCCCGCCGGGGAGGATCAGGCGGAAGTTTTGAAGGCGGGAGCCTAGGTTAATCGATATGCGATATGCGATATGCGAATCTCGATATTTGATTAGCTCCATGCTGCCTTCGGCGGTTAGCTATCAGGATTACCATTCGCAAGCTGCGCTTGCTCAATTTGAAAAAAGGGTGCAACATCGAATATCGTGAATCGTTTTTTGCCAAATTTGTCTATGCGCTTCTTGCTATTTTTTCTCACCATCGGCTTACTTTTTACTGCCTGTGGTAATGACGTGCCGCCGGTCCCGAAGCCGCGCTCTTACCCCCGGATCATGTTCCCGGAGCGGGCCTACGAGCGGATCACTACGGAGTATTGTCAGTTTAGTTTTGAAGCACCGACGTCCGCCACAATTACGCGGGAGGAATTATTTTTTGACAAGGCACCGCCAGATAGTTGTTGGTTCGACCTCAACTTGGCGAAAGAACTGAACGGAGCAATTCACTTTTCCTATTACCCCATCGACTCCGAAAAAACTTGGGAGGCTTTGCTGGACGAAGCCTTCGGGCTGGTGGGCGTGCACAATGACCGGGCGAGTGACATTCAGGAGGTCGCGATCCACCGGGGTGAGGCCGGGGTGCACGGCGTAGCTTTCGACATTGCGGGGCCGGCGGCTAGCCCGTTTCAGTTTTTCTTGACGGACTCTACCACACACTTTCTCCGGGGTGCCCTTTACTTCGATACCGAGGTGCGGCCTGATTCCATCGCGCCGGTGGTGGAATTCGTAAAGGAAGATATCTTTCGCTTAATAGAAACCTTTGAGTGGGTAGAATAGGCGCGGTCGCGGGTACAATGGAAATTCCGGAAAGAAGCCGATGACTATCGTCCGGACTGTACGAGTACTTCATTAGGCACTGCAGAACAACTAGACTCAAACTTTCAGAAAAAACTGAAACCAACCACAACCACCCTTCCGCCCACCTGTTCTTTATACTCAAGCTGAGAGCTTGTTAGTGAATTAGTGTTCGACCTACGAACGCTTCTTTCCAGCCTGCTCTTCATTCAGAAAACCAACTAATAACCCGTTATAAGGTGATTTTCCGAACTCGATCAGACTAAAAATAAGCTGTCCTCGGTCAGAAAACCAATTCCCCAACAAGCTCTAGTGATATGAACACCGCCGAACTACTCGAAAAAGGATTGCACCGTGAATGGCTCACCGCCGAAGAAGGTGTCTGGCTACTCGAAAACGCCGACACCGCCGACCTAATGTACGTCGCCAACCAGCTACGTTTCCAGTCTGTTCCGGCCAACGACGTCACCTGGATTATCGACCGAAACTCCAACACCACCAACGTCTGTATCGCGAACTGTAAATTCTGTAACTTCTACCGCCGCCCCGGCGATGCGGAGGCTTACGTAACGACCATCGAAGAGTATAAACCCAAAATCGAAGAAACCTTCGCCCTCGGCGGCGAGCAGCTTCTCCTCCAGGGCGGTCACCACCCCGACCTCGGACTAGAGTACTATACCAAACTCTTCTCCGAACTAAAAGCCCTCTACCCCCGGCTCAAGCTTCACGCCCTCGGCCCACCCGAGATCGCCCACGTAGCCAAGCTGGAAGGCATGAGCCACTACGATGTCCTCAAGGCCCTTAAGGAATCCGGCCTCGACAGCCTACCCGGCGCCGGTGCCGAGATCCTCAGCGACCGCGTCCGCCGCCTGATCTCCAAGGGCAAATGCGGTGGCGAAGAGTGGCTCGACGTCATGCGCGCCGCCCACCAACTCGACATCACTACCTCCGCCACGATGATGTTCGGTCACATCGAAACCAACTGGGAACGGATGGACCACCTCGTGCGGATGCGCCAGGTACAGTCCGAAAAGCCGGACCACGCTAAGGGTTTCCTCGCCTTCATCCCCTGGCCCTTCCAGGACGAAGACACCATTCTCAAAAAGATCAAACGCGCTCGCAACACCGTGACCGGCGACGAGTACATCCGCATGATCGCCCTGAGCCGCATCATGCTCCCCAACGTCACCAACATCCAGGCGAGTTGGCTGACGGTCGGTAAGCAGGTCGCGCAGATTTGTCTGCACTCCGGTGCGAATGACTTCGGCTCCATCATGATTGAGGAGAACGTTGTTTCCGCCGCCGGTGCCCGCTGGCGCTTTACGGCCGATGGCATTCAGGAAGCGATTAAGGAAGCCGGCTTCCGCCCGCAACTCCGCACGCAGCAGTACGAATACCGGGAGTTACCGGAGCACATGCGGCAGCAGGTGCTGGACCGGGAGGCTTTGTTGGTGGATTAACAATGCGGTTCGTCAATACGTATAGTATGATATGGCTAAAAGATATCCACGAAGGCTCTCCGCAGGTGCGAACAATGTAGTTATTGCGCTTTCTACTACCGAGGTAGGTAAACTCTTTAGTGACGACACCAGATCTGACATAGGGTCCGAAGCGACAAAGCTCAAGTTTGCTAATCAAGTCAATGATCTGTGCGCCAGGTTTATTCGGCTGGATATCAACGAAGATCTCAATGAGGATATGCTGGTTATGGAACGGCTTTACCCTATGGAATTTCGTGCTTATGAAGATCAAATACGTTTGCTCTGGCTAGATGTATTCGAGGATGAATTAAAAGCGCTGCACGATTCGGGATTTGTGCATCGTGACTTATGTCGACCCAGTGGCACGCCGGGGTTGAAGTATGACAATATCATTCTTACTCAAACGGGGTTACGGCTCATTGACGTCGGAATAAGCGTCCTAAAATCGGATGTAAGTGAGCGCATGTTCAAACGCTTCATCGAAAGAGAATGGGAAGAATTTGAGATTTTCAAAAAAGATTTTCTCGCTAGGTAATCTCAACACGCCCCACCCCACAATAACAATTAAAGCCCCCACCCCGCACAAAACCACAAAGCGTCATTCCCTGGTCCTCCGCCAACGAAACGGCTAAGGTCGAAGGTGCACCAACGGACAACACGAACTGAACGCCCGCCATTGCCGCTTTCTGAATCAACTCAAAGCTAGCGCGGCCGCTCAGGACGATCAAGTGCTCGTTGAGCGGTAACCAGCCCTCACGGAAAGCATGGCCAATCACTTTGTCCATGGCGTTGTGGCGACCTACGTCTTCGGCGTGGTGGACTAATTCTCCCGCGAGATTGAGTAGCCCGACGCCGTGAATTCCTCCGGTGCGGGCGAAGTTCTGCTGAGCGGTGCGGAGTTTCTCCGGGCCGTCAATAATTACCTCGGGAGATGTTTTCCAACGTGCAAGCGGTTCGGGGAATGGGAGTGCGGCGTGGACTTGCTCCAGGGAGGTCTTCCCGCACACGCCGCAACTGCTTGACGTATAGCCGTGGCGTTCCAGACGTGCCCAATCGACGCTAGTGCCGGGGGCGGTTTTGATGATGAGGGTGTTCTGGCCACTTTCGGTATCGGCGTCGCGGTGCTCGACGGACAGGACTTGGTCGGCGTGCTGTAGGATGCCTTCGGAGAATAGGAAGCCGAGAGCAAGGTCGGCGTCGCGACCGGGGGTGCGCATGGTGATGGCGACGGATTTTGGGGCGTGGTCGCTGGTGCCGAGTAGTTGGATTTGGAGCGGGGTTTCGGGGGCGAGTTCGTCGGGCTGTTGGGTGAACTTACCGTTTCGGAATTTCAAAATGCTTACCTGATTACCGCCGTGCTCATTCATATTACTGCTCTTCACCACCTTCCATTGCACCCGCGTCCGCGACACGTTAGTTAGTCCCGCACTTAGTCGGGGTGCCCTTATCTACCAACTCGCTAATTTCCTTGGGGTAGCTGAGAAAGTATTTTGTGAACGTCCTTGGGGCCAGACCAAAAGTTGAAATCTTCGACATTGGCACCACCTCCCCGTTTTTACGCAGGATCATAATCTCATCCTTCAGCGTCGAATAAGCGCTATTCGATTCCGCCCCTACGATCAGGAAGTCTTCCGCCCCGGGAGGTAGGTCAGGGTGATTCCGAAGCGTTTCGCGAATAAGGTGCTGATACTCGTCGGAAAAAGGCGCGTCAGAGAACTCGAGCCGGAACAAGCGACGGTTGATCAAACCGTAACTCAGGTAAGCCAGCAGCGGATCGGTGTGTTGCTGCCACGCCTTGACGGCCGCGGAAATATCGGTATCGTCGAGCGCCGCGAAGCTGTCGAGGAGTTCGTTGCGGCGCTCCCGGAAGTCCTTGCCGGAAATCTTGTTGCTCAGAAAGTACGCCAGCGTTGGCGGCGACCAGACTTCGATGCCTTGATCGTAGAGCTCCCGCGCTCGTTTCAGTACCAGCTTCAACATTTGCTCGGCGGAGACGACCGTTTTGTGCAAGTACACCTGCCAGTACATAATCCGCCGGCTCGTCAGGAAACGCTCGACGGAATAGACGCCTTTCTCTTCCACGACCAGCCGGCCGTCGGCCACGTTGAGCATCTTGATGATCCGGTCGTACCCGATGACACCCTCGGCCACACCGGTGAAGAAACTGTCGCGGTTGAGGTAGTCCATCCGGTCCATGTCGAGCTGGCCGGTAATGAGTTGGTGGAGGAAGTGCTTCTTGTATTTGCCTTTGAATATCTTGATCGCCAGCGTCAGTTTGCCGTGAAATTCCTCGTTGAGCCGCTCCATGAACAGTAGCGACAGGTCTTCGTGGTGAGCTTTGATGAGGGTGTTTTCCAGCGTATGGGAAAAGGGGCCGTGGCCGATGTCGTGCAACAGGATGGCGATCTTGGCGGCTTCGGCTTCGCGTTTGTTGATCTTGATGCCCTTGCGCTTCAAGCTATCGATCGCCTGCGTCATCAAGTGGAGGGCGCCGAGCGCGTGGTGAAAACGCGTGTGGAGCGCGCCGGGGTAGACGTAGTGCGTCAGGCTTACCTGCTTGATGCTGCGCAGACGTTGAAAGTAAGGATGCTCCACGAGGTCGAAGAGGATGCCGTACGGAATACTTACGAACCCGTAGACGGGGTCGTTCAAAATTTTGTGGGTTTTTTCCATCGTAGCCGGGGGCGTCAGTAAGCGGTAAACGGTTGACCGGCACGAAACTACGCAGGGGTCAACTACTCCACTAGATAGACGTTTGCAACGAACGGATGTTTGCCCGCCGGCGAACATAACAACCCGGCCGCGCCCCAGCCAAGTGCTTTTCCGCCTGGCTGGCTCCTAGTTGCCCGCGCAGGTTAATTTTAGCGACCTTTGCCCGCGCGTCACTCAACCTAATTACCCATGAAGATTGTCATTGCCGGAGCCGGAGACGTTGGTTTTCACCTGGCCAAACTGATGGCTACCGAGAACCAGGACATCATCCTCATCGATAACGATGAGGAAGTGCTCGACTACGCCGGCAGCCACCTCGACGTGCTGACCGTGCGGGGCGACGCGACGAGCATCCAGACCCTCTCCAACGCCCGCGTCCAATCCGCCGACCTGCTCCTGGCCGTCACAACTTCGGAAAAGACGAACATGATGTCGGCCATCCTGGCCAAAAAGCTGGGGTGCCGCCACGTCGTGGCCCGCGTCGATAATGAGGAATATACCACGGCGGCCAACGAGTCCACCATCTGTTCCCTCGGTATTGACCAGATCATCAGCCCCCGGCAATTGGCGTCGCAGGAGATCTTACGCCTCATCAAGCAGTGCTCCTTCACGGATATTTTTGAATTCGAAAATGGTAAGCTCGTCCTATTGGGGACGACGCTCGACGATGACTCTCCACTCGTCGGCGTTCGCCTGAGCGACATCAAGAGCTTACGGGCGAAGGTCGACCTACGCCCCATTGCCGTCCTGCGGGGCAACACCACCATCATCCCCAAAGGCTTTACTACCCTGCGCCGGGGCGACCACATCTACTTCATCACCAAGCCGGAAAAGAAGCAGCTGGTGGAAGACTTCGTCGGTAAGAAGCGGAAAACCGTCCGGAGTATTCTCATCCTCGGCGGTACCGAACTAGGCATATCTACCGCCCGGATTCTACAGGACGATTACAGTGTTACGATCGTCGAGAAAAGCAGGCGCCGCTGCCAGTACATCAACGAGCAGCTGACCAACGTCCTGGTAATTAAGGGAGATTATACCAATATCGACCTTCTCCAGGAGGAAGGCCTCGACCGGATGGATGCTTTCATCGCCCTGACCGGCAACTCCGAGACGAACATCATTTCCTGCCTCACGGCCCGCAACCACGGCGTGTATAAGACAATCGCCCAGGTAGAGAACAAAGAGTACACGCACATCAGCCAGAACATCGGCGTGGATACGCTCATCAACAAAAAGTTACTGGCGGCCAACAGTATTTTTCACCACATCCGCAAGGGCAACATCGAGGCCATTACCAGTTTGCAGGGAGTGGACGCGCAGGTGATCGAGTACGTGCTGACTAAGTCGAATCAACTCACGAAAAAGCCCCTGAGTAAGTTACATTTTCCCGAGACGGCCCTGGTCGGTGGTGTGATTAGGGGCGAGCAAACCTTGATTCCCAATGGAGATACGCAGATGGAAATCGGCGACCGGGTAATCGTCTTTGCTTTACCTTCGGCGATCAAACGGCTGGAAGAGTTGTTCCGCTAACCCGCCGGAGGTAGCTACGCTCTTTTCGTCGCTAATCAGACTGACCCGCCCCGATGATCAACTTTCGCCCCGTAGCCCGCGTAATCGCCATTCTTCTGGCCGTCGTCGGCGTGATGATGTGGACCGGCGTCCCGTTTAGTGTTTATTATGGGGAAGACCCCATGCCCCTCCTACTGGCCGGAGCGCTCAGCTTACTTTCCGGCGGCATTTGTTTTCTGATCAAGAACCCCCAGGGCATTCCCATTCGAAAGCGGGAGGGATACATGATCGTGGTACTCAGCTGGGTCAGCATGGTGGCTTCGGGGATGTTACCGTACCTGTTCAGCGGCGTGATCCCTACTTTTCCGGAGGCAATTTTCGAGACGGTCTCGGGAATGACGACAACGGGCGCTTCGGTGCTGACGGACATCGAGATACAGCCGAAAGGCATCCTTTACTGGCGGAGTTTGACCCAGTGGATCGGGGGGATGGGCATTATCGTGCTGACGGTGGCGATCTTTCCGTTGCTCGGCATTGGCGGCATCGAGTTGTTTGCGGCCGAGGCACCGGGGCCGACTTCCGACAAACTCCACCCCCGAATTAGCGAGACGGCCAAACGACTGTGGTTCATCTACGTCGGGCTGACGGCCGTGCTTTTCTTCGTGCTCTGGGCGCTCGGCATGAATAAATTCGAGGCGGTAAATCACGCGCTGACGACGATGGCGACGGGGGGATTCAGCACGCGCAACGCGAGCGCGGGGGATTTTAGCCCGGTGATTCAGTACGCGTTGATCCTGTTCATGTTCCTGGCCGGGGTGAATTATACGGTGCTCTACCTGTCGTTCAAGGGGCGGTTTTCGGATGTCTGGAAGAGCGAAGAATTAAAGGCCTATTCGCTCGTCGTGTTATTACTGGTCGTACTCTTTACCGTCCGGGTCTACTACGCAACCGGAGCGACCGACCTGGAGCAGTCATTCCGGGATAGCTTTTTTCAAATCGTGAGCTTAATTACGACGACAGGCTTCGTCTCGGCGGACTATACGAGTTGGTCGACTAGTTTGACGATTATCTGTTTCGTGTTGTTATTTTTGGGCGCGTGCGCGGGTTCGACGTCGGGAGGTATCAAGATCATCCGGCATTTGGTGTTTCTAAAAAATTCCTACCTGGAATTCAAGCGTATCGTGCACCCTGCGGCAATCGTGCCTTTGCGGCTGAATGGAGAGATCGTGCAGGGCCGAGTGATCAACCACGTATTTAACTTTTTGCTACTGTACTTACTGATCTTCGTCGTTGGGTCCGTTCTGTTAGCCGCAATGGGGCTCGACTTTAGGACGGCCCTGGGTGCGATGGCCACTAGTTTGGGGAACGTCGGCCCGGGGATCGGTAAAGTTGGTCCGGTGGACAACTTCGCCTGGCTGCCCGGCCACATTAAGCTGTTTCTTTCCGGCATTATGATTATCGGGCGGCTGGAGATCTACACGGTGCTGGTGTTGTTTACGCCGTTCTTTTGGCGGTTGAACTAAGCTTGGGGGGGGATGGATCCTTTAATACACGAGGCACAAATGAAACCACGCAATTGGAGATTTGGAGAAGTGGATTTCCCCCTATATTCAGGTGCTTTTATCTTTTTATGTGTCCTTTGTGTCCCTACTTTCTTCCGTCGGCAGCGTTTTTATGGAAGATTAAAAAGTAGTGCGTTCTTACGGCCTAATTCGTTACGCTCCTTCCCGATTCACCCAGCACCGGCGACCGCGCCCCAAGCAACACCGATGAGATCTGTTTATTTCCCCTTACTCCTGTTCCCCCTGCTGATCTTCGCCTGCCGTAGCCCGCTGGCCACCCCGCAAGTCATGAGCAAGCGGGTAGCGGCGGGGGACTTCGAGTACGTGCGCCACCGATTCGACAGCATTCAACGACCGCTCAACTTTGAATTCCCACGGCAACGCAATTACGATAACACCGCCTACCTGCCGGATACGACCCACGCGGATTACCTACCCGTCCGCAACGTGCTGCTGAATTTCCACGTGATGAACAGTGCCGACACGGTCTACGATTTTTACGGGGCCAAGGCCACCGAATACATCACCTACCTACTGAGTTTCAGCAACAAAAAATTTAATAACAACCCCCGCAGTTGGCTGCAACCCGACTCGATGGACGTGCCGGCCCTGCCCACGCGCATTCAATTTAAGCTAGCGACCGACCCGGCTACGGGCCGGCCGGCCATTTACGAGCACTACGACGACGAGCTTTACGACTACCGCCACGACAACCCAGGCCGCAACCGGGGCGACATGGCGGTAGTCAAGAAGTACGCCGTCCGAACCGAGCGGGAGCTCAACATTTTCCTCATGGGGCCGCCCTGGGCCGGCCCGCAACCGGTCGGCCCACCGAGCCCGGGCAGCGGTATCTTCCTGGGCGACGCGGTCAAGCTTACCGATCCGCTTTCGGGTAAATCGCCCGCCTGGGAACTCCGTAAGGTTTTCACCCACGAAGTCGGCCACGCGCTGGGTCTGTGGCACGCCTGGGGAAAAAGCGATGGCTGTGACGACACGCCCGCCCACGCCAACCTGAGCTGGAAACTCAAGAAAAGAGGCCCCGGCGTAAGTAGCAACAACCTCATGGATTACAGCCCCAACCAGGAAGCCCTCACCCCCTGCCAGATCGGCCGGATGCAGGCCCGCATGGCCGACCCCACCAGCAAGCAGCGCCGCTGGGTCCGCCGGGACTGGTGTGAGTACCGCCCGGAAAAGCGCGTCGTCATCGATGAAAACGTGACCTTCGACGGTGCGCGGGACTTTAATTCTGACGTGCTCGTCAGGGCGGGCTTTACGCTGACGGTCAACAACCGGTTTCACCTGCCGCTGGGTGCCAAAATTCTGGTGGAGCCGGGGGCAAGGCTCGTCCTTGGTCCCGACGCAATTCTGCACAATGACTGCGGGGATAACTGGGGCGGCGTGGAGGTTGGCGTACTTAACAAAACACTGCGTGGCGAAGTCGTGGCGGACCCGCGCGCCACCGTTCTCAACGAAACAACATGAAGCACATTCTCATCACCGGGGCCACCAGGGGCATCGGCCGCTCGTGCGCGGAACTGTTCGCCGACCACGGTTGGCGGGTAACGGCCGTGGCCCGGTCCACGGATGACCTGGCGGAACTAGCCGCCGTGATCGGTGCCGATACGATCGTCGCCGACCTGAGTACGGAAGCCGGCGTGGCCTTGGTTCCGGTAGCGGACTACGACGTCGTGTTACTCAACGCGGCAGCCTATTCGCCGGGGCCGCTCCTCGGTACGGAAGACGATATTTTTGCCCGTCTTTACCCCCTTAACGTGCTCGGAAATCACCGCCTGGCCCGCCGCCTTTTACCTAATCTGATCGCTCGCGACGCCGGCCACTTGGTCGTAATCGGCTCGACGGGGACGGACAACTGGAAGGACCACATGACCGCCTACGTTGCCACTAAATATGCACTCCGGGGCTTGTTCCTGGGCTGGCGGGCAGAGTTGGCGCGGACGCGGGTGCCGTGTACTTTAGTAGCGCCGGGCGCTACCCTGACGAGTAGCTGGGTGGGGGAAGCGCCGCCGGGTAACATTCTGCTGCCGGAAACGGTGGCGGGGGAAGTTTTTCGGGTGGTAGCGGAGCGTATTGAGGGGCGGGTGACGTTGCCGTAGGGTGAGCTAGACGTCAGGCCGGGGGTGGTTAGGTAGTTAACTATGACCGGATAAGTTCAAGCTGGTGTTACCGTATTCTCACTCGCAGAAATTTTATTTTTGACGCTATTTGCCAGCGACAAGTACAGGAAGGGTACGGAAAAGATAAAGTAAGAAATGTCAATTTTACTGTCAAAGAAGGCCGTCTGAAAGCCCACGGTAAAAATTAAATAGGTGGAGTAAATGCCAATCAGCAAGAACAGAAAGAGGCCACTGTAGAATGGGCTGTCTTTGAACTTAGCAAAAAGCACGACGGTACCGATGAATAGTAAGTACGATAAAATGATCCAGCGAGGCATCAGATATTCGGACTGGACGATGAATGGATTGATTGTCCAAAATTCGTCGGGCCAAATTAAGATCAACGGTAGAAAAGCGGATGCGAAGGCACAAACCGCCAGCCCCCAGTACTTAACGTGCAGTATGGCTTTTCGCGGTTGAAAGTTTGCTACCGAATAGATCATGTATGCGATTATGAATACGGAGCGCGTGGCTAAAAGAAGCCCGACGGATACCGCACTCAGCGCTAATTTTCTACTCCAGTGAGTCTTATCCAGTAGATTAAAGAACGTGAGGCCCATCAGGACAAGTACGGAATACGTCATTACGTTACTCCGGGTCGCTATTTCCCAGTACACGCAGGGGGACAGCAATAATGATAAGTAGTACTTACCCGAATTTTCGTGGTCAAACCGCCTCAAGAAACTCAAAGTAGCTAAGTACCCGAGGCCGGACAAAACACATAGACCACCGACGATGTAAAAGGGGAAAGCCAGTATAAAGTACACTGGCATAGGTCCTGGTGGATTCCCCAAATGTGATATGGCACCGTACGGATATTGATTATTTAGTCCTTTTTCAAGGAAACTAGAAATGACGCTCCACCGGTCGACGTTCAACGTCAACGGATCAACAAACAGCTGAGCGAACACAATCGTACTAACCAACGCAACAACAGACGAGTAAAATAGCGTGCTGCTGAACCTCGAGGTTAGTTTGCCGAGCCGAGGGTTAGTCAATAACGACACGTAAACCAGTGCGTAGGCAATACCAGCCAGGTATAAATACCCACCATCCAGGACACGGCTACCGTACTTTACAAAGAAGATGACGTTAGTGAACGTTAGCATGAACGTGGTTAACCGCTCCTTACTGGTACTATTCATGCCGTAAAATTAGCAATTTACTGTACGGAAGAACCCGCCCCTACTTTCGCAGGGACGGGTTCTTTCTTTAATAACGATTAGCCTGGTTAACGATCAGTCAAGAGAACCTACGCATAGTGATCTTCCGCGCCCAATTCTTTGACCACGAGGTAATAGAATACCGCCCGGTGCTTTGCCCGCTCTACGTACTTTTTACAGACGGCCTGCACGGCTTCCATTCCCTTGTCCTTGTCGAGACCGAGCTTCTTGACGACGAGGTTGTCAACGACGCGCTGCACTTCCGCTTTGTCCGAGCAAGCTACTTTGTTGCTGTCGTTGTTGTAGATGGACGGGCCGAGGCCTTTGGCTACTTTTCGGAGTAGCTCCTTGTCGTTCTTGATGTCTACCTTATCGAGGGCGGCTTCGTAGGCGATCATTTTTTCGTCGAACTTGCTCATAACTATTGGGTGGTTTTGGTGGCTGGTGGCGGCAAGTGGCCGGCCAACCGGTTGTTAGTCATCTATTGGGCCGTAGGATAACAATAATTCTGCGGACTTAAATATAAAGAATAGAATATTTGTTTTTAAAAGGCAGGGCGGCCCTCGTTTGTTTGTCAAGATCGTAGCGGCAGATGACTAATTTTCGTGTTCGGATTTGTCTTCACCTCCGGTAAGCAAAGCGCCAACTTCACCCTCCGGGTCCATCGGTACCCCACGATCGTTCGTACCTTAGCTCCACGCCCGACCGAATGACGAACGCTCCACAACAATTTCTTCGCCGTTACCAGCTACGCTACCAGTCGTTCGTGCGCACCGGTGGTTTGATGACCCTACTTTTCCTCACCAGCTTCGTCGGAGCTGGCCAAGAGACAGCTCGCAAAAGCGTCTTCCCCCCGGACCGTCACCGGGAACTGCGGGAAGAAATCCAATTTCCAAAACCAGCGGAGGAGGAAGAAGAGGAATCTTTAGCGTTCGAGCCCTGGACTTTCGAAGCTTTTGACCTACCGCCCGCCGCCGCTTACGCCATCATCGGGGTCATGCTTCTGTTACTGGGTGGGCTTGTTTACCGTATGTTGGGGGACGTAGAACTCCGCAAACGCACCAGAAGCGACGGAGACGGACGGGACGAGATCAAAATCGAAGAGATTGAGGAAGAGGCACTGGTGGCCAGTGGCGTGTCGCTTAGTTTGCAGGAGCGGGCCGAGAAGGCTGGGCAATTCGATATTGCCGTACGGCTGCTCTACATTCAGTTACTCAAAGATTTACGGGACCGGGGCCTCATCAAGTACCGGCGCGACTACAGCAACCGCGACTACCAAGCGCAGCTGAGCCAGTCCGCGCTACTGGGCGATTTCCGGGGGGTAACCGTCGACTACGAGCGTTTTTGGTACGGTAAATACGTCATTGACGCCCTCAGCTACCGGCTCGTAAAACGCAAGTTCTCTACCCTGACCGGCCGGGTCGAATCAACCAAACAAGCTCCCTCAATCAATGCGTAAACCAGCGACCAGCGGACGGAGGTTTTTGGCATTGCTCGCACTGCTCATGCTCACCGTTTCCGGTTGTGGGCTGGATTGGAACGAGAATTACGCATACGACGACGAAAATCCTTTCGACCTGTACGTGCTGCACGAACTTCTGGACGCGCGGCCGGGAGAGATGACCATGCTCCAGGATAGCCTGCCCGCGCTGACGGAAGCGGAAAAAGGCAGCTACGTATTTGTCGGCAACTACGCCTACTACAACGAGCGGGACATCACCCACCTCCTCGACTTCGTGGAACGCGGCAACAACGCCTTCATCGCCGCCGACGAGCTACCGAACGAACTCGCCGAGATGCTCTACGGGTCGGATTGTTATTACGAATACGACTACGGCATCAATTACTCTTCCAAATACCTGGACGACGAAAAAGGCAGACCCCGCTACCGGGATACCGTAAGCCTTACCCTCACCGGCGTTACGGACACGTTCGAGATGGTTAACATCTACAAGCATAAGCCACGCAAGACCAGTTTCAACTACGTAGAAGAACACCTGCTGTGCGACCCCGAAATCGACAACGAATCCATCGGCACCTTGGATACGAACCACATTGCCTACGTCCGCCTCAACTGGGGGGCGGGCTACTTCTACTTCAACACCCAACCGAAGTTTTTCACCAACTACTACCTGGTCGACTCCACTTCCCACCGGTACGCGGAAGCCGCCCTGGCCGTAGCACTCGACGAGGGGCCGATTTACTGGGACGAGGCCTCCCGGATCGCCCCCGCCATCGCTCGCCAGCGACGGCAGGCCAAGAACCAGGCAAACCAACCGCGAAACTTTCGGGGGCGGAACCTGCTGAGCGGCAACGAAACCCTCAGCTACGTGCAGAACCAGCCCGCGCTCGCCCTGGCTTGGTACCTGATTGTGGTAGCCGTTCTGCTCTACGTATTTTTCCGGGGGAAACGCCGCCAGCGCATCATTCCCATCATCAACCAGCGAGAAAATTCGAGTAAGCGGTTTATCGATACCCTGAGCCGGCTCGTTTACCAGAAGGGAAACCACGCCGCCCTCGCCCGGCAGGAACTGCGCAGCCTGCGCTTTTTCCTTCAGGACGGCTACGGTATTCGCTGGCAGCCCTCGGAGCCCTTGCCCGCCAACTTTGCCGAGCTGACCGGCGCTTCCCCCGCGGTGATTCGCCGGGCGGACATCGAAATAAAGATCATTCACGAAAAAAACAGCATCGACGAAACGGCCCTCATCCGTTTCCACCGCGCCATCGAACCCCTTTTTCAACTCAAGGCCACTACCTCAAGTCAACGACGGAAAAAACTAGGAGCAAAAGCAAACACCCCGTAAGCAAATGTTAGAAAACGACCACGAAAACCAGGAAGAAAGCAACCCCTACGCGCCCAAAAGTGCTGACGCAACCGCCCGGCCGTCCACCAATCCCCCCGCACCCGCGACCGCGCAACCCGGCCCGAACACTCCAGAACATTCCCCCCGGGCAAGCGAAACTTTCCCGGACGCGGAGGGAAAGCTTACCGCTTCCACCAACCCCGGCTTCGCCCCGCAGGACCGTATTGAACTGGAAGAATTACGGGTGGCGGCGGATAACGTGCGCGGGGAGATTGGCAAACTAGTCGTGGGACAACGAGAATTTATTGATCTCCTCATCGCCTCCCTGCTCGCCGGTGGTCACGTGCTGGTGGAGGGCGTTCCCGGCATTGCCAAAACACTCACCGCCCGCCTGCTATCTAAGACAATCGCGGCCGACTACAGCCGCATCCAGTTTACGCCCGACCTGATGCCGAGCGACGTGACGGGCACGACGATCTTCAACATGGGCAAATCTGAATTCGAGTTCACGAAGGGGCCGGTGTTCAGTAACATCGTGCTGATCGACGAAATTAACCGGGCGCCCGCCAAGACGCAGGCGGCGCTTTTCGAAGTGATGTCCGAACAGCAGATCACGGTCGACGGGCACACCTACGAAATGGAATCTCCCTTCTTCGTCATCGCCACCCAGAACCCCATCGAGCAGGAAGGTACCTACCGCTTACCGGAGGCCCAGCTCGACCGTTTCCTCGTACGGATCATCATCGACTACCCCAGCCAGGAGGAGGAAAAGCAAATTCTCTACCGCTTCCGCAGCGACTTCAAACAAACGCAGCAGAAGAACGTGAAGGCGGTATTCACCAAGCAATTAGTCGCCAAGTTCAGCGCGCTCGTGGAGAAAATCTTCATCCGCGACGAGTTACTCGATTACATTGCCGCCCTCGTCCACCGCACCCGCACGCATCCAGACCTTTACCTCGGCGCCAGCCCCCGCGCCTCCCTCGGCATCCTGCGTTTGGCGAAGGCCGTTGCCGCGCTGTCCGGTCGTGATTTCGTTACGCCGGATGATATTCAGCAGGTCGCCTACCCCGTCCTCAACCACCGGATTATCCTGACGCCCGAGCGGGAGATGGAGGGTTTTGGGAGTAAGGACGTGATTGAAGAGATTGTGCGGGGGATTGAGATTCCGCGGTAGCGCTTACCGCAAATTAGGGCGCCCCGACTAAGTGCGAGACTAACAAATGTGTCGCGGTCGCGGGTGCAGGGTTGAAGGGTGAGATTCGCTAATATCTTCAACGGTGTATCCCGAACGGACGTGTAGTAGCTCTCTTAAAGGTTGAGGGCATCCTGCCCGAACGGATGTGCGGCAGCGTTTCCTGAGGTTGAGGACTTGTAGTCCGAACGGACGGATAGCGATACTGACGCAGCTACCGCCGCTACGTTCGGGCAGGATGCCCTCAACCTTAACTTACTACCCCTCCCCAAACAAAGAATGCGGCCGCCCCTCCGCCAACAGCCGAAAGCTCTTCCGGTGGTGCACCGTAGCCCCGTGCGTCTCGATTGCACTACGGTGAGCCTTCGTTGGGTAACCGGCATTCGTATTCCAGGAAAATTGAGGGTATTCCCGGTGCAGGCCCTGCATGTATTCATCCCGGTGCGTCTTTGCCAAAATGCCCGCCGCGGCGATACTCTGGTACTTACCATCCCCCTTGATGACGCACAGGTAGGGCATTTCACCGTAGGGAATAAAAAACTTGCCGTCAATCAGCAAAAAGTCAGGTACTTCGGCAAGTTGGTCGACCGCACGGTGCATCGCCCGGTAACTGCTTTGAAAGATATTATGTCGGTCGATTTCCTCCACAGAATAGCTTGCCACGGCCCAACATAACGCCTCCGTTTCAATCCGCGCGCGCAAAACATCCCGCTCGCCCGCTTTCAGTTGCTTGCTGTCGTTTAGTTCGGGGTCGTTGAAGCCGGGGGGCAGCACGACGGCGGCGGCAAACACGGGCCCGGCCAGGCAGCCGCGGCCAGCCTCGTCGCAGCCGGCTTCCAGTCGCCCCGGTTCGTGAAAGGGTAGTAGCATGGGCGTGAAGGTAAACAGGTAGGGTGTTTTGTCAGTTATAATTGGTTAGTGGGGCCGGTTACCCTAACGACCGATTTACTCATCGACCCTAATACGTCGCTCAGTAGCCTTCGTAGCGTTGCCCCCGATTTACCATCACCAATCTTTCATCTTAAACAACCGATCATGGACTTTTCACAATTACTCCAACAGCAACTCCGCACGCAAATTGACGGCGGACTCATCGACGTGCTTTCCCAACAGACGGGTGCCGACAAAGTCCAAACAACCAAAGCTACCAGCGCTACGATCAGCGCCATGATGGGTGCCATGGCCCGTAATGCCTCCACACCCGACGGGGCCAACTCCCTCGCCGGCGCGCTCGATCGCGACCACGACGGCAGCATTCTCGACATGATCGGCGGCATGATGCAGCAGGGTCGCCAGGCGCCCGGGCAGGGCATGCCCACCGGCGGTGGCCTCATGGACCTCGTTAACGCAATGACTACCGGCCAGAGCAGCAGTGGTGGCAGCGGCGGCGGTCTACTCGGCAGCATCCTCGGTGGCCTGACCGGCGGCGGCAAAGCACGGCAGCCCCAGGGCGGTGGCGGACTAGGCGGCCTGCTCGGTGGCATGATGCGCCAAACGCAGGGTAGCGACGGCGGCGGCATGGGTGATCTACTCGGTGGGTTGCTTGGTGGCCGGCAGGCCGGAACGTCCGAGCAGATACCCCCACAATTCCGCAAAACGATGAACGGTGGTGGCATTCTCGACCACGTGCTCGGTGGCCGGAAAGAAGAAACGGCCCGCGAGATCAGCGAGAACAGTGGCCTTAGCCTGAGTAAAGTGCTTCCCCTCATGGCCACCCTCGCCCCCATCCTCCTCGGCATGATGGGTAAAGCCAAACGGCAAACCAACACCGATGCCGGTGGCCTCGGCGGCGCACTGACCGACATGGTCACCCGCAGCCAAGCCAACCCCCGCCAGAATGCACCGGACCTCGGCCTTGCCGGATCGATCCTGGACCGCGACGGTGACGGACAGATCATGGACGACATCCTCGGCATGGGCACCAAAATGATGGGCGGTTATTTTAACCGCTAGTGGTTTTGCCCACTGGCCCCATACGTAAAAAGCCCCGTAAACACATTGGTTTACGGGGCTTCTTTATTTGTACGGCAATAAAGAGGAAGACTTATTTTCTAGAAAAACACAGCACCCGCGACCGCGCAACAAAAAAAACGCGGCTACGATGCTTACTTCTCGTCGCGCGTAATGAACGACTCCTCCCGCTTACGCAGCAGTTCACGCTCACGGAGCTCGGTGAGTTCCCGGGCGTCGCGCTCGCGCTGTTCCTGCTCGGTCATGCCGTCCTTGAGTTCCTTTTCGAGGGACCCCTTGGCGGTGTTAAATTCACGGATGCCCTTGCCGATGCCGCGCATCAACTCAGGAATTTTCTTACCACCGAAAAGGAGTAGGATAGCGAAGAAGATCAGAATCATCTCCGGGCCAATCGCGTTGAGGAAAAGTAGCGTGTTCATACGGTTCGTATTTAGTAGCCGCCGAAGCAGCCGGGGGTCGAGTTCGGACTCAGGGAACAAAAATAACGTCTACCGGAGGAAATCTGTTTCATTCCGAGTCTTTTAGTCGTCAGGTATTTCGGTCTGTGGTCTAGAGTCTATGGTCTTGACGCTGCTAGACCATAGACTTTAGACCACAGACTATTTTTTTAGCCCAATCTCCCGCAGGCGCTGATCGAGGTAACCGCCGGCCGTAATGGCTTCATAGTGCCGGGGGTTATCCGCCGTAACGCAGCTAGCGAGCACGTCGAGCGACATTTCCGGGCGCGGGTGGAGGAAAAACGGGATGCTGAGGCGTGGTTTATGCCATTCCGCACGGGGGGGATTGACGACGCGGTGGGTGGTGGATTTGAGGTGATTGTTGGTCAGGCGCTGGAGCATGTCCCCAACGTTGATGACGATCTCGTCGTTTTCCGGGACGACTTCCTGCCACTCACCATTGGCGTTGAGGAGCTCGAGACCTCCCGCGCTGGCCCCGACGAGCAGGGTAATCAGATTGATGTCCTCGTGCTGCTCGGCGCGAATGGCGCTGGCCGGCTCGCTGGAAATTGGTGGGTAGTGAATGGCACGGAGGATGGAAATGCCGTCCTTAGTGTACGTAGAAAAGTAGTTGGCGGGTAGTTCCAGGTAGCTGGCGATGGCTTCGAGGAGGACGTTTCCTTTCACCTCGAACTGGCGGTACAGTTCACGTCCGAGCGTCATGAATTCGGGGACCTCGGCCACGTCCGGGTTCCGCTGCTCGGTGGTCATGTTGATGGTTTCTTGACCGATTTGGAAAAACTCCTTAAGGTCGGCGACCTGGCTCTGCTTGGCTTTTTCCTTACCGAAGGCCGTGTAGCCCCGCTGGCCGGCTGCGCCGGGGATCTCGTATTTGCCCTTACCGTCCGTATCCATCGCAAAAAACTTCTTGGCGGCGACGTAAAAATCGTCGATGAGCTGCTTCGGAATGCCGTGGCCGGTGACACCGACGAAGCCAATCCCGCGAAAGGCATCGGCTAGTTGGTCGACGAAGGCCTGGCGAACGGCATCGCTACCGTGCTCGTAGTCAGCCAGGTTGACGAGGGGGATGGCTCTGGTGGTGGTTAGGATGTTGGACATGAGGGTTGAATTTTGGTTAGTGTAAGGTATGGATTTTTGGGTTTGGTTGGGTGCTATCGATTCTACTGTAATTTGCGATGGGTAGACTAGCGCGAGCCGTAAACTTGAAGGAATGATCCTTGCTATTTCTATCTTTATCGGAAACTTGAATGACTCCGTAGCCGTCAAATCTTTACGACATGAAACAGCCCAACGATTGGCTCCTTCCCGTAATAATAATCATTGAAAGAGTAGTTGGCGGTTTCGACCACCGAACACCGGGCTGGATCGACAGAGACGTAGAGTACGTTTATGATGCTTTCCACGCATTCTTTACTATTAAGCAGACGGATAAGGAAGCGCCGGAACCACACGCTGCGATTCAGCGACGTAAGGATTTGATCGCCGACTTAATCCTCATACTCGAAATGATGGACGCTGACGGAGAGCTAGATCACTTGACCGACGGTCGCATTTGGTCAGGGGTCCAATCAATTACTACCGTTGAAGGAGTTTACGTGATGATGTTTGAGCACTTGCGGGACAGCGTACGGTACTGGCGCACAAAGGAAGGACGGCGTGGGTATTTGAGTGGGCCTATTTTGGAGTTGATGGGGAAGGTGTAGATTTTGATTACCTAAGTTAAGTGCCGCTCGGCAGCCGGGTTGCCCCTCACCCCCGCGGTTTAAACCGAGCCCCCGCCAAAATAACCTGCCCGTCCTCCAGCCGCATCAGTTCCGTCATGGTAACGTTCGGGTTGGCGGTGACGTAGGCGTCGACGATCCGTTTGCCGAGATAGTTTACCGCGCGGCCGGGGCTTGCAGCGGGCATCCCCTGGGTGGTCGGGGCGGGTTGGGTGAGTTTACGGATCAGGTCGGTGGAGGTAGAGTAGAGCTGGTCTTCCGTTTGCAGGTGGGCGTAGATCGGGATTTCGTTGTCGCGTAGCCAGTCCATTTGGTCTGCGGTCACTTCGTAGATGATCTCGTCGGCTACTTCGGGAAGAATGCGGTCGAGGAGAAAAAGCTTTTTGCCTTCGTAGACGATGTAGTCGAGCAGGCGCCCGGAGCGGGGGCGGGGCAGGTGGTCTTCAATGAGGATTTGCAGCAGTTTACGGGTCATGTACTCCGGCCGGTAGGTACGGGCCAGGTACTGGGAAAAAACCGCTTCCTGCGTGTTAACTTGCGAATAGTCGAACTCAGGCCCGAGAAAGAAATCCAGCCCCACACCTAAGTCCGTATCGCCATAAATCAGCGCGGCGTAGCCAAATTCGTACAGAAACGCCGTCAGCGTATCCGGCAGCGGGGCGTCCGGAAGGTAGTAGTGGTAGTACTTCAGTGCTTGCTGTAGTTCCCGTCGTTGCGCTTCCATGGCGTCGTCGTCGAAGCGCTTCTGGACGATGGAATCGAGCCGGCGTAAAGGTTCGTGACGGAGAAAAGCTTTGGCAATCTCAAGCTGCTCTTCCGGGCCGAAATCACCGCGGCGAATCGGGGCGACGTGCCGCAAGTAGAGCTTAGCGAATTCACCGTAATCGCGTTCCAGCCGGTCGAGTTCATTCGCTACGTCGGTGGTGTCGATGTTAAACATGGCCCGGTCGAAACGAACCAGCGCGAGGGGGGCGTTGATGGCACTGACGTCCGGCGGCGGGGGTTCATCCGGTACGCAAGCGGTCAGGCAAACAAGGGTGATTAGTAGAGAAAAGACCGTTAAATTATTCATCATGGGCGTTGGGCTAGCAAACACGGCGGCGGCGGGGCTGTTTAATACGAAACCTAATTAACGATGACCTGACCGCACTCGGTTCGTCTCGTTACCCCTTAATTCTTGGTGGGCGGCCAAAAACGCCACAAAATAACGTTACTTATGCACACAAATTTTACCGCGCCCCGCGCCCTGCTCGCTACTCTCGTCCTCTTTTTTGGCCTCGGAACGCTTTCCGCCCAGTTGAACGGTGACATTAAGTTTGGCGTCCAGCTCAGCCCCACGTTCAGTAGCATGAGCTCCAATAATAACCTCATCAACGGCGACGGTACTAACCTCGGCCTCAAGTTGGGCCTGATCGGAGAGTACTACATTGCCGATCAGTACAGCATTCACTCCGGCATCGGATTTCACTTCAACGCCGGCGGGACGCTACGTTACGACGACGAATTCTCCCGCGTAGACATCTGGCAGGAGCCCCTCAACGAGGTACTGCCCGCCACCACCCCGCGCGACACGACCAGTGGATCGGCTTACAAATACAGCCTCCAGTACCTCGAAATCCCCCTCGGCCTCACGCTGCGGACGCGCGATTTCGGCTACCTCAGTTACTACGTGCGCCCCGCGTTGCACCTAGGTATCCTCACCCAATCCCGCGGCGAAATCGGCGGTTACGCCGGCCTGAGTGAGGACGAACGCTTCAATATTTCCAGCGAAGTCAACGCCATCAACTTAAGCTGGAGCATCGGCGGTGGCGTCGAATACGCCATTTCCGAAAGCACGGGCCTCATCGCGGGCATCGCTTACCAATCCGGCTTTGCGGACGTGACGACGGACAACGACACCTCCGTTACCCGGCCGGGCCGTGGTGCGCAGGAAGACGATAGCCGCGGAAAGGTCAACTCTTTCGTCATTACGCTCGGCGTGATGTTCTAATTTGACGCTCCGTATGCTTGCAAAGCCCCCGATCAGTCACGCTGGTCGGGGGCTTTTTTATGCGCGGTCGCGGGTGCAAGATAGTATCACCGGAGAGCAAGGAGAATTGGCTTTTAACCTCAGGATTATACCCAGCCGTCTCTGCTTTTCCACTAACCCCTCCGCACCCGCGGCCGCGCCCACTGCCCTAGGCGACAACGCAGTTAAATTACCGGCCGACATAGCCCCAAACAAAGCCACTTCCGGACCCCCAAAACGCTAGGTTTTGTGGCACGATTTTTGTACTTTTGTAACTATGGCAGAAAATAAAAATGAAGTGGTTAAGGGCGCGTACGGTGCTGACAACATTACCGCGCTCGAAGGCCTCGAGGCCGTCAGGAAACGCCCGGGGATGTACATCGGTAGCACCGATACGAAGGGCCTCCACCACCTCGTCTGGGAAGTCGTCGACAACTCCATCGACGAGCACGTTGCCGGTTACGCCAGCTCCATCGACGTCGAGATCCTGGAAGACAATTCCGTTGCCGTGACGGACGACGGCCGGGGCATCCCCGTCGGCATGCACAAGAAGTTGCAAAAGTCGGCGCTCGAAGTCGTCATGACCGTCCTCCACGCCGGTGGTAAATTCGATAAAGACACCTACAAAGTTTCCGGCGGCCTCCACGGCGTCGGTGTAAGTTGTGTGAACGCCCTCAGTAGCTTCCTGGAAGCCCGGGTGCGCCGCGACGGTAAAGTGTACGTCCAGACCTATTCCGAAGGCAAACCGACCAGCTCCGTCGACGTCGTCGGCGAATCGAACAGTAACGGCACGACAATCACCTACAAGCCCGACGGCACGATCTTCGACAGCCTCGTCTATAAGTTCGAAACGCTCGCGACGCGGATGCAGGAACTCGCCTTCCTAAACAGCGGCCTGAAACTCAGCCTGACCGACCACCGGGTGAAGGAAGACGACGGCTCTTTCCTGCGCAAAGATTTTTACAGCGAAGGCGGCCTGGCCGAAATGGTCGAGTACCTCGACGAGGGCAAAACCCGCATCATTGAGAAACCGATCTACGTAAAGTCGAAGGAAGACAACGTCGAGATCGAAGTCGCGATGCAGTACAACACGACTTATCAAGAGAACGTGTACTCGTTCGTCAACAACATTAAGACCCGCGAAGGCGGCACGCACGTCAACGGTTACCGCCGCGCCGTCAACCGCCTGTTCACGAAATATGGTGATGAGAACGGCCTGTTCAAGAAACTGAAATTCAAGATTAGTGGCGAGGATTTCCGGGAAGGCTTGACGGCCGTTGTTTCCGTGAAAGTCCCCGAACCACAGTTTAAGGGCCAGACGAAAGGCGAACTCGGCAACTCCGAAGTAACCGGCATCGTCAGCCGCGCCGTAGGCACGTCCGTCGGTCACTGGCTGGAGGAAAATCCCATCCAGGCCAAGCGCATCATCGACAAGGTGATCATTGCCGCCACCGCCCGCCACGCCGCCCGCAAGGCGCGGGAAATGGTGCAGCGGAAGAACGTCCTGACGGGCACCGGTCTGCCCGGCAAGCTTTCCGACTGTTCCAACAAAGACCCCGAGAGCTCCGAGATCTTCCTCGTCGAGGGAGATTCGGCCGGCGGAACGGCCAAGATGGGTCGCAACCGGAAGTTTCAGGCCATCCTGCCGCTGCGCGGTAAGATCCTCAACGTAGAGAAGGCCATGGAGCACAAGATCTACGAGAATGAGGAAATCAAAAACATGTTTACCGCCCTCGGCGTCCGCATCGAGGAGAATGAATTCGGCGAGCGGGTACTGAATACGGACAAGCTACGCTACCACAAGATCGTCATCATGTGTGACGCCGACATCGACGGTAGCCACATCGTGACGCTGATCCTCACTTTCTTCTTCCGCTACATGCATAAGCTCGTGGAGGAAGGCTACATCTACATCGCCCAACCGCCACTGTACCAGGTGAGCCGGGGCACCTCATTTCAGTACTGCTGGAGTGAAGAGGAGCGCCGCGACGCCATCGCCCACTACCAAAAAGGCGACGAAAACAAGAAGGTCAAAGTCCAGCGCTACAAGGGCCTCGGCGAGATGAACGCGACCCAGCTCTGGGAAACGACCATGGACCCGGACACACGGATGCTACAGCAAGTCGCCATTGAAGAGAATTCGGAGGCGGACCGGGTGTTTTCGATGTTGATGGGGGACGAGGTGCCGCCGCGGCGGGCGTTTATTGAGGCTAATGCTAAGTATGCTAAGGTGGATGTTTAGGCAATCAACGCAAGTCTTTTACTTTGGGTAAAGAACCCCGGCACGTCGTTTGGACGGAACTTTCCTACTTCTACCTGGATACCGAGCTTTCAGAATCCGTGCTTACGGACATCGTCGGTACGCTACGGTCAACCGGTTACGACCGTCGGGAGATCAGCCGGATCAACCGCCGGGAAGTGGCTCCCGTACTGTACGGCAATTTGCTCTCCGTCGCCGGAATATGGACGGGGTTCCGTGAGGATATTTTGATCGCCGAATGCACCAAACAGGTGAAAGGAAACGACCGGTGGTGGGCGCGGATGCACCGTACACTGGCGGGCGTGCTGCTGCGACAAACACTCCTGGAAATGGACCGGACGGTAGAGCGGTACTGGGAGGCTTGAGGTGTGGAAGAGAACTTACCCCACCACCACCTCCAACAACTGGCTAGTATCCACCCCCAAAATATCCACCACCTTCACCATCACCCGGTACGTCCCCGCCTCGGTGTATCCCCGCGGGCTCGTCGTAAATTCCAGACTCCGGTCCTGCCGCGTCCGGAAGCTCTGCCATTCGTTTTCGAATACGTAATTGCCCGTCCACTGCTCCTCCACGTCGCCGGCGTCGTCCTGCACGCGGATCGTTTCCTTTTTGGAGTCGTAGTCAAAATCCACGCTCCAGTAGTCGATCCAGTCGTGCCAGTTTTTAGTGAGGATCTCGCGGTTCTGCACGCCGCGTTTGTCCATGCTGACTTTGATGATCTGGCCGCCGTCCATCACCACGGCGCTCTTGCCCTTTTTCAGCTTGGCTTCTACTTCGGCCAGGTCCTCCTGGGTGTAGGCGGTCACGAAGTCTTCGAGGGTGACCGTAACCTCAGCTCTGTATCCTACTCCCCCGGAGGGGTCAGGGGAAAAATTTTGCGCGGCCGCGGGTGCCGGGGAAGGGGGTAAAACAGCAAAGCTGGCCCGCAAGTGGCTAACGCTGTAAAACTTCACCTGCCCCTTATCTACGGCGCGTTTGTCAAACACATCCTTGGGGATATACTTGAGGCTCACCCGCACGCTATCGCTCTCCGCCACCTCCTGAATGACTCGCGGGCTCAAACCCTGCTCGAACTCGAAACCCAGAATATCAACCCGCGTATAGCCCAGCCGGACACAATCGGCCACCACCTCCCGGACCCGGGTCTCCGTCACCGGCACGTCGAGTGGGCCGACTTGGACGACGCTACCGCCCTTGGTTCCGTGCAAAACTCCGGCCCCTTCCGTCGTTTCCGCCTTGTAGGCGTTGAGGATCAGGCCGAGGTAGCTCCGTTCCATGTTCCGCTGCTGCTCCTCGCTGAGTTTTTGGAGAAAGAACTGGCGCTCGTACTTACCCAAGTTGAGCAGCTCGAAAGCCCGGAAGTCCTTCCCGGATTCCTTCAACTCCCGTTGCACTCCGATGAGGCGTTTGCGGGTGGTGTGGATGGCGAAGCGGCCGAGGTCGGTGGCGATCCATTTCCGGTTGAGTTTTTCGGCGACGGCGGCGGTGGTGCCGCTGCCGCAGAAGAAATCGGCGATTAGGTCGCCTTCGTTGGAGGAGGCTTTTATTATTCTTTCCAGGAGGGCTTCTGGTTTTTGGGTTGGGTAGCCAACACGTTCATTTGAAGTTGGACTAATTCGATTTACATCATCCCAGAGATCAGTTATCGGTGTTCCTTTGGCATCTTTTAAATATTTTTTCTTGCTCAACGATTTACCAGTAGATGATACCACAATCAGACCTTTTTCGTACAAATCTTGCATCTTCTCCTCTGAATACCGCCAATACCCTCTTACGCCTTGAAACTCGTAAAACGGATTTCCTTTTGCAGCTCCCCCAGGACCATCTACTGGTGTATGTCGATATACTCCTACATCGTCTTTGTATTTGTAGTCTCTCGCAAGGATTTTTTCAGAATATTCGCCATATTGAGAATTCCAAGTTGCTTTTGCGCTTTTCGTGAAGATATAAACGTAGTCTGTGATCCGACCGTAATGTTCGGCACCTTGCCCTGAATCTCCGTGAGCGTGGGAACACTTCCAAGTAATTGTGTTCCTATAATTATCATGACCATATATATCGTCCAAAATCATTTGAACATAACTAGCGACCTGCCAGCCTACATGAACATAAATACTCCCATCATCCGCCATCAAACTATGAATAAGCTTCAACCGTTCGTACATCATCGATAAGTAAGAAGAGATCCCCCGCTGCCAGGTATCCCGGTAGGCGATTTCCTCCAGCACCGTTTGGGTCTTCGTCGCCTGTTCCCCGCCAATCTCGATCTGGTGGCTAAAGTCCGCCCCAACGGCGAAGGGCGGGTCGATGTAAACGAGTTTGAGACCGCCCTCGGCGTCGATCTGCCGGCGCAGTGGCCCGTGGGCGAGGGAGGAGAGGATCAGTTTATTATCGCCCCAGATCAGTTTGTTGTGCCAGCCGGTGCGTTGGCGGCCCTTGTGGTCGAACAGGGAAAAGTTGCTGCCTTCCGATTTGGCTTCCCGCCGCGGCTCGTCGATGTGCTCGATGTGGTGGAAGGGCAGGACGGCGCGGGTGACTTCTTCGTGGCGGCCGTTCCAGAACAGGAAGACGTCTTCTTCGTCGGCGGCAAGGCGGTAAAGGTCTTCTTTGGGGAGGGGTTGGTTGGTTTTGATCAGGTTGATTAGGCGGTCCTGGTCGGCTTAGGATAGTTGGGGCATGTGCTGTGGGGTAGAATGAGGCTAGCGGGAAAGGAGCGTAAAAAGACGGTCGTTCACAAAGTAAGTGGTTCTTCCAACTTTGTGGCGACTCAGAAATCCATCATCAACCAGCTGGTTCGTGTACGTGCGCGCGGTATTTTTGTGAATGACTAATTCTTTTGCTAAGAATTCTAGTTTTGTATAAGGTTGGCGAAATAAATTATTGATCAAGTCCTGACTGTACATTTTGGGATAGCGTGCTCGGATTTCAATTTTATAGGTGTGCATCAGCTTACTTATTTCTCCGATCAATTCTATGCTATCGTGCGCGGTTTCTTTCACGCCGTTAAGCATATAAATGATCCATTCTTTCCATAGCCCCTCATCTCTTACCCCCTGCAATAAACGGTAGTATTCCCCCTTACTTTTAATGATGTACCCACTCAGATAAAGTATTGGCAAATCGAGCAACTTCTCTTTAACTAGGTATAAAATATTCAGAATCCTTCCGGTGCGTCCGTTACCGTCGTAAAATGGATGAATACTTTCAAAGTTGTGGTGAAGAATTGCCATACGGATCAGTGGGTCGAGGCCACCGAAGAGGTCATCATTCATATAATTGACGAGGTTGTCCAATAATGTCTCAATGTGGTCGGGATGTTGAGGCGGTTCATAAACGACTTCTCCCGTTTGGCTATTCATCAGTTTCGTTCCCGGCGTGCGGCGGATGCCCGCGTTATTGAATTCCAGGCGGCCCTGAATAGCAATTATCGTATTCCTCGTTATGATGCCATGTTCGCTGACTCTTTCGAAACCAAATCGAAGCGCATCCGCGTAACGGAGAACTTCCTTGGTAGCGGATGATACCTGACCGTCTAACTTCAACTCCGCACGGTATATCTCCTCCTTAGTAGAAATGATGTTTTCAACCGCGGAACTGTTTTGGGCCTCCCGTAGAATCAGGGTTGTAGTGAGAATCCGCTCGTTCGGTAGTGTCCTTGCGATCCCCTTTAGCTCCGCTAATTTGCGACTAGCGGCATTCATTGCCAACAAAATCTCAGCATCCAGAAACTTGTCGCTCAGGGGAAGTACGGGTATTTTGTATGAATTTAGCATGGAAAATAGTTACAATTTTTGTGAAGATACGGAAAATGTGTACAAAAATTATCTTTTATTGTGCATATAAACTGAATTAGACTACAATAATGACCGTTAGTTACAATTTTTGTGCACTTCCAGAATAACGGCACAAAAATTAGTTTTTTTTGTAGACATGAACCCGAGTTTCTCATCCGTACGAAACCCAAAGCCCAGTTTCTCATTTTCCGCCGTTTTTGCGGAAGAAGGGGTTTCGTCCGATACCAGCGTTCACGTTCAGGTGCTCTTCTCTGCTCATCTTCCACTCACCCTGCACCCGCGCCCGCGCCCGCCAAATCCCGCGTAGCCCTAGCATATACGTCGATCATATCCCGGAAGCTCCGCGCCTTACTTGCGTGTAGCACCCAATCGTCCCAACTCACGAAGAGCGGCTCGTAGCGGTACGCTTGTTGTAGCGCATTAACGTCGTCGCACCACTTGACCAGCCGAATGATTTTGCGCTTATCGTTGGCGTCCATACGGCCCTTAGTTTCTACGACGTAGATGGTCTTGCCGCCCTGAAGTTTGACGAGAAAGTCGGGATAGAAGCGGCTGATGCCACCTTTTTCGTTTTGATATTCGACGTGAAAGTTGACGCCGCCCTGGCCTATCGTATTCTTGGCGTAGGCTTTCACGTCGTCAAAGTCGTGCTCGCAAAGCGCGGCGAAAGACTTTTCCATCTCATTGTCACCGATCGTTTTGCCGAAAACAGACTTTTTGGAGGTGATGAACTGCTCGAAAGCTTTGGCGATGGGGCGGGTGTCGAGCAAGGTGGTGTAGCCGGCGATCTCCGTGGTTTCTTTATCCTTGATAATTAGGCCGCTAATCGCCGAGTTGAATACGTCGTAGATGATCTTTTTGACGCCGGGGTTGGCCAGGTTTTTTAGTACTTGCTCGTTTTCCGGGTCGACGATTTTAGCAAATAGTTGACGACGGGCGAACGCTTCGACTTCTGGGTACAGCAGATCGAAGCCACTAAATAGTCGGTTGCTTTTCAGGATGCCCTGCGTGATAAAACTCAGTACGTTACGCCAGTTGGGCACGAAGTCCGGTAGCTCCGTCAAGTGATTAAATTCTCCGTGGAAATTATTGAAAATGATTTCGCGCACGTCGCCCACATAATCGTGGAGCTGGGCTATTTGGTGGCTTGCCGCGCTCACGTCCAACTCGCTCAGCCGGCTATAATCCCGGACGATGCGCGGCTCGAGAATGGGCAGCGGAATGTCTAGTTCATGCAGTTGCTCCGGTGATTTTTCCCGGTCGATTTCAATTAGCAGCGGAGCCTGGGCCCGGGTACCGCGCGCACCCAGATCGGCATGGCGAAACTCCACGCCCTGATGCTGCAACTCCTCGATAAAGTTGATGAAGTGCTCCGTCCCGACGACAACGAGCGACTCCGGAACGCCGATCAGATACATTTTACGCAAGCCCCGCCCGATGGCCAGCTCGGGTAAAATCTTAGATTTTGAACTGTAAGGACGCAGCCCGACGATAGTAGTTACGTTACGCACGTCCCACCCTTCGCGCAGCATCATGACGGACGTGACGGCGCGGAACGGACTATCGGCGCGGTCGATCTGGTCGGCCGCCGTGCGGAGCCCCTCCAGCACGGCCTGGTTTTTAGTGCTTTTGGATTCGCTGATACTTCCGTCCTTGTTAGTATGGATGCTCAGCACGCGGCCCCGCATTTTTGAGTAGTTCATCTCCAGGAATTCCTTAGCCTGGTCGGCCTCCCTGGTCGTCATGGTCATAATGAACAGGATCGGCACCTTGTCGTGGCCAATTTCGTCGAATTGTTTTTCCCATTCGATGTAACCGAGTTGCAGGTGGTCGCGGTAGCGTTCCACGAAGTCGGCGCTGTCCCGCTCGCGTACCCGCCTGCGGCTCTCGGGGCTGGGCAGGACGGGTGTTTTTACGACGCCGTGCTTAATGGCTTCGACGAGTGGGTAATCCGCTACCGTTTGGATAAAAATAGTACCGTCATCGTGTTTGGGCGTGGCCGTCACGTCCACTTGCATCCGGAGGCCCGGTACGCCGCGTTGGCGGAACTGATCGTAAAGGCTTTCAATGGCCTTATACCAAGCAAGCTTTTTATCGTGGATGTGGTGGGCTTCGTCGTTCAGCACGACGATGTCGCTCAGTTTGTCACTGTCCAGTACCTGGCGAAGATCGAAACCCTTTCCCTTGTCCGCGTCGGGTTTCACCTTTAATCCCAAAAACTGCTCCTCGACGGTCGGTTGCCGATCCTCATCGATGTAAACCCGGTGTATGTTGGTCAAAAAGATATTCCCCCGGTCGGAGATTGGCCTGACTTCGTCCTGAACGTGCAGGGTGGGTTGAAAATCATCCGTCCAGTTATGACCGTAGTGGCCGTTTGGGGGAAGAAAAGGATCGTCAAAAAAATACTTCAACCCCGCAAAATCCTTCAGCAGTCGGTTTAATACGATGATGTTGGGTGCGATGAGCAGAAAATTGCGGCTCAACGGGCTATCCGTTTCGTACAAATTATGGAAATAGGACCAGACCAGTACGAGCCCCAGCACTTTGGTCTTTCCCGTTCCGGTAGCCATCTTGATGACGTAGCGCGTCCAGTCTTCCTCAAAGTGATTGGGGCTGACGAGGCTATCGCCGGCGAGCCTGACCATGTCGTATTTTTCGCGGTATTTGGCAGTCTCGTAGAGCCAGGCAATGGTCTCGAAGCTTTCTCGCTGTGCGAAGTAAAACTGAAAGGTATCGTCCGTCTCCGGTTCGTAATGGTTGCCTTCAAACCAGTACTCCAGGAGGGCCAGTGTCGTTGTCGATGCACCCTGATATCCAGAGCTCCGCCATTCGTGAACGCGGCGGCGGGTTTCGGCTACTAGCGGCGGCAAAATACGGGCGCTTTCTTCAGTACGGAGTTGAGTTGCGGAAGGTTGCCACCGGTCCTCGGGGCGGGTGACGTCAAAGGGGGAGTTCATGGTGTGCCGAACATACGATATATAAAATATATGGTTTCTACGGGACGTACACCCCGGTTTTGCCGAGAATCAATAATTAATTTAGTAGCTACTAAATTCGCTTGCGTTTCACTTTGAAATGTACCGAAGTTTATAAAGATCCGTGTAGCGAAGTTAAGCAGGTACTTACAAGCAGATTGTTACTGCCGTCTGCTCTCTTCTTAATTGCCCCGCGTTCGCGCCCACTAAACCTTGGGCAAGTTACGTGTATTCCCTCACCCCGTAACCACCCGGCAAACATCCCGCGCCCGCTGCACCCGCGCCCGCGCCTCCGCCACCGTATCGCCCAGCGCCGTGATGTGGCCCATCTTGCGGAATGGCCGCGTCACCGCCTTACCGTACAAATGAGGGTAAACTTCCGGAATGGCCAGTAGGTCTTTCCACCCGTCATAAACAGCCGGGCCGGTGTGGCCCTCGGCGCCCAGCAGGTTAATCATCGCGGCGGGGCGGACCAAATCCGTGGGGCCGAGCGGCAAATCCAGGATCGCCCGCAGGTGTTGCTCGTACTGGCTCGTCATGCAGGCTTCGATCGTGTGGTGGCCGGAGTTGTGGGGGCGGGGGGCCACTTCATTGACGAGCATCTCACCGGACTTAGTCAGGAATAACTCAACGGCCAACAGGCCGACGACTTCCATCTCGGCGACTACTTTTCGGGCCAGCGCCGCCGCCCGCTCGTCCGTATCTCCATCGATGGCCGCGGGGCAAATCAGAAATTCGACGAGGTTGGCGGTGGGGTGGAATTCCATCTCGACGGTCGGGAAAACGGCGATCTCGCCGCTGGGGGAGCGGGCGACGATGACGGCCAGTTCCTTATCGATGTCGGCCAATTCTTCGATCAGGCAGGGAACGTCGAGGACTTTATTTTCCAGGTCGTTTTCGTCGCGAATTACCGCCACGCCCTGGCCGTCGTAGCCACCGGTGCGGGCCTTCTGGACGAACGGCAAACTCCACTCCCCGTCCGCAACGGCCCGGCGGACGGCGGCGGCGTCTTCGTACAGTTTGAACGGTGTCGTAGCAATGCCCCGGTCGGCGTAAAACTGTTTTTGTAGGCCTTTATCCTTGATCAAATCAACCTTATCCGGTTGGGGGTAAACCTTGACGCCTTCTGCTTCCAGAATTCGCAACGCCTCGGTGTCGATGTGCTCGATCTCGATGGTGAGCACGTCGAGTTTGCGGCCAAAGTCCAGCACGTCGGCTTTCTTACGAAAGTTACCGCGCTCGAAAACCGTCGCGTAGTTGGCGGCGGGAAAGGAGTGGTTCTGGTCGAGGACGTAAATGGGCAGGTGCCAACTGGCACTGGCCTGACAGAGCATTTTACCGAGTTGGCCACCGCCGAGGATACCGATTTTTGCGTTCATGGTCTGGAGTTGCGCGTTATGAAGTAGCTTGATGTGATTATGAATCCGCAAGGTACGATTGCCGTACGCTCCCCCAAATACCTACCCTCTTAAGTAATCGCGCCGCTAGCGACCGTCAGTCCACTAATTCCGCGCCTTCGACGATTACGGTAAAGCCGGCACCCCGGGCCAAAAAGCTGATGGTTTCCAGCACGGAATTTCCTTGTTCGCGCGCCTCGTCCATCAGGCGGCTGTTGAGGGCGCCGTCGCGCAGGCGTTGCTTGGCGGCCTTGTTGAGGTCGGAATAATCCTGGGCCGTGAAGGTGTTGAACCAGCTTTCGTTGAGGTCCCGGTAAACGATCTCGTGGTCCACGGCGAGGATTTCGGGCTCGGGGAGCTTACTGAGGGTGATCGTTTTGGCGGCGTCGTCGATGGCAATGTCCATCTTGCTCAGGTCGTAGCCGACGAGGATTTTACCCGTTACCTGGACGGAGGCTTGCTTATCGAAACTAACTTTGGTCGGCAGGGGCAGGTAGACGGTGTAGTTCCTCGATTGCGTGCGGTTGAACAGCTCGTTCACGTCGCCCTCTACCGTAACGAGCTTGGATACTTTGCGGACTTGCTCCAACAAAACCGTGCTCTCATCCACCGTGCTTTGCTCCTGCGACCTCGCATAAAAGGCGTAGACGGCTATCCCCAAAAGGAAGGCGAGGATGGCAGCAACGATGATTGGAGCAAAGTTTTTCATAGTTCATACGTTAGCCACAGAAACACGGAAGCACGGAAAGCCTCTGGATATCGGTTTTAAACTACTTTGTTGTGCTTCTGTGCTTCTGTGCTTCTGTGGCAAAAAAGCTAGCGCACCTTAGCCGTCATTGAGTATTTCAACCCCGAGTAACTGTGCAAAACCGCCTTTACGCTCCCCACCACCACCGGTGATTCGATCAATACGGGGATTCTGTTCTCATCGTCGGAAACGTAAATTTTCATCTCGTCACCCTCCTTGAATACGTCGCCAGCAATGAGCTGCGGGCTGAATTTTTGGGTGCGGAAATGGCCGACGCCCCTGACTTTGGTCTTGGCTTCCGGCCCGAGGTATTTGACTTTGAGGGGGTAGATCTTCCGGTCCATCAGGATCGTAATGGGGATTTCTTGGTTCCTGTTCAGTTCTTCGTACCGGAGGTTGCGTGCCCAGTAGACGATTGAAATCAGGTCGTGCATGCAGCCGTCGAAGTCGATGCGTTCGTCCGCCAGGTCGTAGCGCGTTTTGCCGCGGGCGCTGACGGCGGTTTGGTCGATCTGGTCGAACGTCGTGCGGTCGTAGCGGGTGTAGCCGCCTTCGTGGACGTCCTTGATGTGGATTTTGGGGAGGAGCGATTTCTTGTCGAGGTAGCTCTCGTAGCGGTCGTTCACCGCGTAAAACCACTCGTAGCTTTCGTAGGTTTTCCCCGTCACGGTGATGTGGTACTGATCGGGCAGTTCACTCACCTTGAACACGACTTCACCCGCGGCCAGCCACACCATTCCCCAGTTGTAGTACAGCTTGTAGGTAATTATTTCGCCGGGCTGAAAGGTGTCGTTGTCGGTTGTGCAGACGTCGCGTGCGGCCATTGGCGGGTGCCAGATAGGGGGCGCGGTCGTCCCGACTGAGTGCGGGACTTGCTTTGGCTTCGCGGGTGCCGGGTTGATGAGATGAAATAGTTCTGAACCAAACCGCCAACTTTCACCCGCCCGCAAATCGACGGACGAGCCGGTCAACAGCAGAAAAAGCAGGGTTAGTACGGGCAAGAATCTCATCATTTGTGCTTTTGGACGATCAACCAGTAACCAGGTAACGACGGCAACAGAACGTTTACTATAAATAGCGTTGCGAAGGCCAGTACCGTGGCGGCGGCAACTTCCGGCCCGTCGCCCCAAAGTAACAAACCCAGCTCCGTGCGGGTAACCAGGTTAGCCCCCGGCGGCAGGGGAATCCCCGCCTGGACGAGGTAGATGCCAGCAATCCCCGCCAGGGTTTTCCCCACCGGCAAAGCCAAGCCGAAAAACCGTAGCAAGAGATACAGTTGCCCACAGTAGACGCTGAACCGCACGCACGCGTACGCGCCGGCGCGGATCATTAACCCGGCGTTAACCTTTTCTAATCCGTAGCTCAGTTGCGTCGTGTCGTAGCCCCATTTACCGTTCAGAAACTTTAATAGACCGACAAAAGCGGGTTTACCCAACCAGATACCCGCTAATAACAAGACGGGGCCGACCGGCCAGAGCCACGTTACGGGGAAGTTGATGCGGTCCTGCAAGAGCTCACCTGCCGTCCACATCAGCCCCGGCCAGGCGAGTAAGAGAAAAGCGATCCACTGACAGGCGCTACCCAAAATACTACTCGCGATTACTGCCGGCCATTCCTCTTTAGTCGCCACGGTCATTCGCCCCCCGATCTCCCCAATTCGGTTCGGCGTGGCGGCGCTCAGGGTGACGCCGGCGATGGTGGCGCGCCAGGTTTTGGAAAAAGGCCAGGTGAGGAAGGCGCTGAGCAGTGGGTGCCACTTCCGCGCTTCCAGCCACCAGTTGAGGGGCATCAGGGCCAGCACGAATAGGAAATAGGGCCAACGATCAGAGCGGGTGAGGGAACGGCCGAAATCGGACCAGTCCAGTTCCCGCGTCAGTCGGTATAAATGCCACGCGAAAGCCAACACCAACGCCGCACCCAGCAAGCGCAGCGCCCAGATTTTCCAGACGGAACCAAAAAGTTTATTTCCCTCCTTTGTCAAATTATTTGTTGGTTAGGCGTTTTAGTCGGTTCTTGGGAAAGGTTGAGGGCATCCTGCCCGAACGGCCGTGCGGTAGTGTTCTCGTGATAGCTACCGCGGTCACGTTCGGGCAGGATGCCCTCAACCTTAAACCAAAATTACAACATTGCCCGCCCCAAAGCCCAAAAAGAAAGCCGACGCCGCCCCCTACCGCATCATCGGTATCGACCCGGGCACGGTCGTGCTGGGTTTCGCCGTGGTGGAGATTCACCCGCGCTCCAAACGAATCCTGGAGCTCGGCACCCTCAAACTCGCCCAGTTCAAGGACCACGCCGAGCGCCTGTCCACCATCCACCGGCGGCTGACGCAGGTGATTGGGACGCACAAACCGTCGGTGATGGCCATCGAAAGTCCCTTTTTCGGTAAGAACCCCCAGTCGATGCTCAAGCTCGGGCGGGCGCAGGGGGTTTGCATGGCCGCGGCGATGAATCTCGACGTAAAGGTGGTGGAATACGCACCACGAAAGATTAAACAGGCCGTCGCCGGCAACGGTAACGCGAGTAAGGAGCAGGTTTGCAAGATGCTCGAACAGGAGTTTTCGCTCGACATGAGCCGGGTACTGAACGACGCGACGGATGCGCTCGGGGCAGCGATGTGCCACTACTACCAGACGCGGGGGAAGCTCGGCGGTGGGACGAGCTTCAAGGGGTGGGAAGGTTTCTTGGCGGCGAACGCCAGACGGATTAAGAAGTGATCGGTGACGGCTCACGCTTTGGTCCCTCGGTAAATAACTCCGCCCGCGTGCCCCGTATCTTTGCTTCTTCCCGAATAACCCTGCACCCGCGAAGCCAAAGCAAGTCCCGCACTCAGTCGGGACGACCGCGCCCATGACCAAGTATGTCCTCCTAATTTTCGGAATACTAATCGCCACCGCCCTCGCCGCCGATTGCCCCAGCCCCCCACCCTATTACGGTTATAAATTCCTGAATCCGGAATTGCTCGACTACGACAGCGAGCTCTACCCGTTCTACGCAGCCTTCAGCGCGGAATACCAGGACACCCGCCTCCTGGCCGAGAACATTCGCGAGCGCGACAACCTGCAGGAATGGTACGACCGCTACTGCGAGGAAGTGGAAATCGACGACGTACGCGGGCTGCTCTACGGCAACACCATCAACGAACTAAAGCGCGTCATGGACCTGAGCGCGAACGAAAAAGCCTCCGCCAGGGACCTGCCGGGGAAACTACGCAGCAATTCTTTCGCGCGACATTTAGTGGACTACCGCTGCCGGGAAGTCGCGCAGTATTTACTCTACGCGAAGCGGGTAGAACCCTACGTCGTCCGCCAGAAGAAAACCTTTGCCACCCAGTCCGGGGCCAAGGTGGAGATGGAAGCGTTCATCGACGAAGGGCTCGACTTCTTCAAGAATACGGAGAGCCACTACGTTCGGCTTCGCTACGCTTACCAGCTGCTCCGGCTGGCGCACTACCTCAGGGAGTACGACTACTTTTTGGAGCTGCACGCCTACCTGATGCCCAAGATTTCGGCTGACCCGAGCATACTTTACGATTGGATCGAAAGCCACCGCGCCGGCGTTTTGCAGTCCCTCGGCAACTACCCCGAATCCGCTTACGCGTTCAGTCGTGTTTTCGAGCGCTGCGCGAGTTGTCGGGAAAGTGCCCACCGGAGTTTCAAAATCCGTTCGGATGAGGAGTGGGCGGCGACCAGTCTGCTCTGTGCCAACGATCATGAGCGGGCGATGCTCCACGTGCTGCGCGCGCAGGACCGGCGGGCGAACCTCGTCCAGGAAATGGAAGAAATCTTCCGCCTCGACGCGGACAGCCGGGCGCTGGAACCGTTGCTGATGCGGGAACTGTTGGAACTCGAACGGGACCTGCTGGGGCTGGATTTTAACCCAAAAAAGGCTCGCAACGAACGCTACCACAACCGCCCCCGGGCGGAAGCCGGTAAACGGCTGATCGAGCTCCAGGCGTTCATCAACACAGTCGTCGACGCCGGCACCGCCGCCCGCCCCGACCTCTGGCTTTTCGCGCGCGGGACGGTCGAGATGCTCGGCGGCGATTACTACTACGCGGACATCACCTACGCGCAACTTCGCCAGCGGACGGACAACGACAGCCTGCTGGCGCAACTCGATATCTTTCAGGAAGTAGCCGACCTGCTCGCCCTCGACTACGTGGACGACGCGGTAGAACTCCACTATTACGAATTACTAAAGGATAGCGACCTCCGCGCCCGCTACCCCTACCTCACGCCGATGGTGAACGACAAGTTGGAAGTCGTCTATAATCAGCGCGGTCAGCGCGGTAAGGCGGCTTTGCTGCGGTACGGCGTCGACGCCATCGCGAAGAACCCGCAGATCAGCATGCTCAACGAACTGATGGGGATGACGGACAGCCTCAACGGAAACGCCTTCGACCGGGGCTTGCTGGCCGACCGCATCGGCAAGAACCCCGTCGCCGATCTGCACCACCTGACCGGGCTTTACTATTTGCAGCGTGGCCAGTGGGAGATCGCGCTGGAGTATTTCCTCCGCATCCCCGCCGCCCGGCGGAACGACTACGGCACGTACGTCCCGTTCGTCAAGCAATTTCGCGACAAAGTCAACTACACACCGGACCCCGCCGCGACGCGCTACAACAAAGTTGATTTACTGGAACGCCTGCTGGCCCTCGAAGACGACGCCCGCCGCACGGCTAACGACACCCTCGCCGCCCGCAACTACTTCAACATCGGTCTGGCCCACTACAACATGTCGTACTTCAGCTTTAACTGGAAGTTTGCGGACGCCTTCCGCTCGTCAACCAGCGCCGCCCGGGCCGCTAAGGCGCGGACGCCGGATGCCGTGTTCACCCACCCCAGCGCGCCCCTCGGCAACCTCGAAAACTTCACGATGGACCGTGCGCGCTACTATTTCGAGCGCGCCGTCACCCGGGCGCCAACGCGGGAAGCGGCGGCGGAGGCGCTTTACTACGCCGCGAAAACGGAACGGAATGATCATTACGCGACCGGCCGGCCGGGAGGCGAAAGGCCGTTTTCCTACTTCCGGCGCTTACGGGCTGACTATGCGGATACTAAGTATTACAACTACGTAATAGAGGAGTGTAAGACTTTTGCTTGGTTTATTGCGCGGGAGTAGTTTGTCACCACCTTGAGGTTTTGACGTAAATTCTAATCTTTCCAAGCTAGTAATTTGCGCGGTCGCGGGTGCCAGAGGATTCTGGAAGAAGTTTTCTGTGATTTACTTACTTACCATTTAAGTTGGAAGGACCTCTATATTTAGGATTACGATGTATAAGGTATTATTTGATGATGCTTAGTTGATCAGGGATACGAAACCTACCAAGCTTTCTGGTACTTGTTAGCCGTCCCTTGAGCCTGGCCAATGTTTTCGTGCTTGAAAGGCGTGAAGAAATCTGTACTGTATGAGCCACCACAAAATGAGTACTAAAATCACCAGACGGTATAACCGAAAAGCGCCGTCTTGAAAAACAAAGCGAAAAGGCGAGTTTACAGATTTTAGCCTTTCAAGCACGAAAACATTGACTAGTCAGGCTCAAAGGACAAGAATTTTGTTTCTTTTTTTCTAAAAAGAAAGGCAAAACGGGCAGAAATAGATACAGTATTCAGCTATACGCGTAGAGTAATTCTCAAGATTATTCAGAAATCTCAATACCTACCTCTCCTCAACCTCCAAACGACTCTCCGGCAAAGTAACCAGCACTTCCTCAATCCGCCGCGGCGTAACCGACAGCACCTTCAGCGTATACTCCCCCACCTTAATTTCCTGATTAGGTTCCGGCAGTTTTCCCACGTGCTCCAGCACCAATCCGGCCAGAGACTCCGCATCCCCCTTGACCTCATCGAACGTGCTCGTACTCATTTCCAGCACGCGGCAGACATCGTTCAGAAGCGTCTTACCGTCAAATTCATAGTTCAGATCATCGACCTTGTTAAAGACAATCTCGTCGCCCTCGTCAAATTCATCCTGAATGTCACCAATGACTTCTTCCATGACGTCTTCCAGCGTGACGATGCCTTCCGTGCCCCCGTACTCGTCGACAACGATGGCCATGTGCATCTTTTCCTGCTGGAACTGCTTGAGTAGTTCGCTGACTTTTTTGTTTTCCGGCACGTAAAGGATCTCCTGACGGATGAGCCCGTGCCAGTCGAAATCCGCCGCTTCGTACCGGTAACCGAGTAGATCCTTTACGTACAGGATGCCCCGGACCTTATCGAAATCATCCTCAAAAACGGGGATGCGGCTGTAGCTGTGTTCGCGGACCTTCTCGAGTAGCTCGTGGTAACCGATGCTCTGGTCTACGGCAACTACGTCGACGCGGCTACGCATGATTTGGCGAACGGTAGCGTTGGCGAACAGGACGATCCGCTTGAGGATGTAAACATCCTGCGGCTGCCCGTCCTCCCCATTTTCTTCCTGCTGGACGGTCAGGTCGATCGCTTCGTCGATGTCCTGCTGGCTCACGGTTGAGTTATCGTTACTCCGGCTTTCCAACTGGCGTTCGATCACCGCCGCGCCGTTGACCAGGACGGCGGATATGGGAGCAAAAAGACTCAGCATAATCCCGACCGGGCGGGCCATCAGCTTAGCCAATTGGACCCGGTTCATGCGGGCGTAGACTTTTGGGGCTACCTCCCCGAAAAGGACGAGCAAAAAGGTAACGCCCACGATCGTGATGGTGAAGCGAATGACGGTCGCCAGCTGGGTCACATTTTCCAGCGGGATGTTCCCATCCAGGCCCCGTAAGCTTTCGATCCAGGTCAACAGCGTACTCGCCCAGGACCTAAAAAACCCATCCTGGAAAATCTCCGTCAGGAGTAGTTCCGAGATCAGGACGATCGCAATGTTGATGAAGTTGTTAGCAATGAGGATGGTGGCTAACAACCGACGTGGGTACTCCTTCAGCTCGATCAACTTCGTGGTGGCGGGTGAAGGATTAGCGGCAAATTCCTCGTAATCATTCTCGTTGAGCGAGAAAAAGGCTACCTCGGAACCGGATACCAAACCCGACAAAAAGAGCAGTATAATGATGCCCAAGCCGCCAAATATCAGCGGAGAAGAGATGCTAAACAGCAACACTGTGGGGAAGGAAAAGGAGAATAAACCGGGAAGGTCCAAATTGGTGCGGCCGCGGGGGATTGGTTCGGTTACAAATATAAGCCCCGTTCACCCGTTCGCGCGGAGGAGGAGGAGAATGAATCGAACCATCCACGCTCGAATTTCACCCGGCCGGGCTCTTTTCAGTCACGCTCACCTACGCTAAAAGGGGAGATCTTCCTCGTCGTCAAAGTTCTTACCCCCGCCTCCAGTCGGAGCCGGTTCACTACTGGCTGCCGTGGGCTGGCTAGCTGGCGTCGTCGTCGTAGTAGTTTGAAGATCTGCCGGAGCATAGTTATCGGGCTCCCCGGAAGAAGGCCGGTTATCGTCGCTCTTGTTTGGGTTGTTGAGAACCCGGAAATAGTTCGCGACCACTTCGGTGGTTTTACGGTTATTGCCTTCCTTATCCTGCCATTTACGGTGCGTCAACTTCCCCTCGACGTACACCATGCAGCCCTTCGTGAGGGAGCGCTGGGCCCGCTCGGCGGCCTGCCGCCAGACGACGACGTCGTGCCATTCGGTCTGTTCCTGCCATTCGCCACTCCGGTCTTTGTAGTTTTCGGAGGTGGCGAGGCCAAATTTACCGACGGCTACGCCGCTTTCGAGGGTACGGATCTCCGGGTCTGCGCCGAGACGGCCGATGAGGGTAATTTTGTTGACCATGGTGTCGGTATTCTGTGGTGAAAGTGAAAGCGCTCGTCCGGGCTTGTCCGGAAACCAGTTTTTGGGCAAGCTCAGAAGAGGTCCAAAAGTAGGCGCTTATCCTCAATAAACTTAGCGATCACCCGCGGAAATGCAAAATTATCCAACAATTTGTTTTGCGTAACGACAAACCCCTCCCCGCTCCCGGGCATCAACTTCCAGTGGAAAGTGTGGAAAGTAGCGTAGATCGTCTGGTGGGTGAGTTGTTGCTTAAACGGCTGGCTTCGCTTACGGAAGGTAAGCTCCCCGGCGGGTAGCCAGGCCGGCCAGTCGGGGTGGAGCGGAAGGTCCGCGGACGCCAGCGTTTTTTTGGGTGTCTCCAACAAAGGAAACTGGTAGAGATCCTGCCAAATGTCCTTTTCGCTGCGTTGCTGAATGATCGTCCGTTCACTGTCGTCCTTAATAACCAAATAGTGAAAATGGCGGTCGCGCCGCTTGAGCTTTTTCTCTTTGACGGGCAGGTCGTAAACCCGGTTTTCCGCCAGCGCCACGCACGCTTTCGCCAGGGGGCAGACTTTGCAGGCTGCTTTCCGTGGGGTACAGACGAGCGCGCCGAAGTCCATAATCGCCTGATTAAACCGTGCCGCGGGGGCTTCCCCCAGTGCCAGGGTAGCTAGCTCGGAAAACTGATGTTTGCCAGCCGTGCTATCAGTGGGCGTCGCCACGCCGGCGTACCGGGAGAGCACCCGGTAAACGTTGCCGTCCAGCACGGCTACCTGCCGGTCGAACGCAAAACTAGCGATGGCCGCCGCCGTGTAAGGCCCGACGCCGGGTAGTTTTAGAAGCCCGACGTACGTATCCGGAAAATCCCCGTCGTACTGATCGACCACCATCCGGGCTGCTTTGAGGAGGTTACGGGCGCGGGAATAGTAGCCCAGCCCTTCCCAAAGCTTCATCACTTCGTCGTCCGGCGCGCGGGCGAGGTCCCGCACGGTTGGGTAAGTGGCCGCGAAGCGCTCATAGTAGGCCGTGCCCTGCTCGACGCGCGTCTGCTGAAGAATAATTTCGCTCAGCCAGATATTGTAAGGGTCGTTATGCTCCTTCCAGGGCATCGGGCGCCGCTCGGGGCGGTACCAGCCCAGTAGATTCTCACGAAAATGGTGCCAGCGGTCCACGGTCATCGGTGCTTTTATTTTTGCGGCGGGAGGGGCCCCAAGTTCGCACAAAAAAGCCGGGGCTTTGGTGGCCCCGGCTGATAAATCTTAAAAGTTTAAGGACTGTCCTCGTTTGACACGGACGCATTATGCGGGTGGACGAGGGCAGTCTTTTGGCGCTGGCTCAGGCCGTCTCTCGTAATTTGCCGTAACGGCCGGCGATCTGGAGTTTGAGGTCCTTACGGGCAAAGAAAATACGACTCTTGACCGTTCCGAGCGGAAGCTCGAGGTGGTCGGCGATTTCCTGATACTTGAACCCTTGGTAGTGCATGAGGAACGGGATGCGCGTGCTGTCGTCCAAACCGTTGATGAGCACGGTTAGCTCTTTGATCAAAATATCACTTTCGGCTCCGTTTTCAACTTGCGTGCGACCGGAGTTCAGGTAGTACAAGTTTTCGGTGTTGTCCATGATGGTGTTGGCCTTCATTTTCTTCCGGTAATTGTTGATGAAAATGTTCTTCATGATGGTGAAGAGCCAGGCCTTCAGATTGGTGCCGGGGTTGAATTTATCGCGGTTAGTAACGGCGCGAAAGGCGGTCTCCTGGTAAAGATCTTTGGCGTCCTCGGAGTTCTTCGTCAGGTTGTAAGCGAAGGAGTTGAGGCGGGTGGTGAGTTGATCGAACTCGGTAAAAAATTCTAGTTGTGACATAAGGTCAGCTTGTGGGGGTGTGTGTTGGTTATTATGATTTTTTGTCTAACCAAAATTACGGGAAAGTTAGATGTAATGCAAGTTTTCGAACCCGTTGGGTTCTTTGGCCGTCGCTGCCAAAATCACGATTTTCGACCTACCTACCTGAAATTCAACGGTTTGCAAATCAACCAGCCAAATTACCCGCAAATTATACTTTCAGAAATAAATGAAATTAAGCTCTTTTTGTCTACCCCCGTACTTATTGCGCGCTCAAACGGCCCTTGTAGCGGCCATTTAGTATGAAATCCGGCCGGCAAGTATTCATTCGCGCAGCAGTGCCTTATCGTGCTTTTGCCGCTTCGATTTACGTCAGGACGGTATTGGGTTCGGCTTCCGCGCCCCTCAACCCGGCACCCGCGACCGCGCCACCTGTTTTAATAAGGACCGCAATAGTGGCGCGGACGCGGGTGCAGTGGATACGGGAAAAGAGCAAAGATTTTATGGCGCGCCCCTCAGCGCTGCGCCCGGGAGACGAAGTAAAGCGCCGCGATAAAGAAGACGATATTCGGCGCCCACATGCCCAACCAAACCGGCATGTCGACCGAAGCACTGATCGTGGACGCAAACCGGCTGACGAAGACAAATAGCGCCCCGATAAAAATACCGATCGCCAACTGCAAGCCCATCCCGCCACGCACCTTCCGCCCCGCTACCGACACGCCAATGAGCGTGAGGATGAACAGCGTGAACGGCTCGGCCGTCCGCCGCGCCAACTCCACCTGGAACCTACGGACGTTACCCGCGCCGCGCGCCTGTTGCTTACGCATGTACCGGATCAGCCGCGGCGTTGTCATCGTCGCCTGCTCTTCTTTGTAGGCCACGAAATCAGCCGGTGAGAGGTTCAGGACGGTATCGAGGTGGCCGTAAGCGTCCAACTCCAGGGTTTCGTTGATGCCGTCGAACGTCCGCGACTCGTAGTTCGTGAGCCGCCAGACGTCGGGGTCGTTTTCGAGCGCCGGGTCGCCGGGGCGGAATTCCGCCGTGCGTGCTTTAGTGAGTCGCCTGAGCTCGCCGTCCTCGAGGTATTCGATGCGAAAGTTGCGGGCCGTGCTGTCCAGCTTGCTAAAGTGCGTCATGAACACCTTGGTGTTCGGCGCCACGAAGAAATGTACGTTCGCCGTCTTGCCCTCGTCCCGGTTCCGCCCGAAGTGCTCCCGCTCGATCGCCGTGCGGTTCGCGTTACCCATTGGGATGACGAAGTGAATACCGACCAAGTAGATCAGCGACAGGAACCCCGCCGTCACCATAAAGGGCCGCAGGAAGCGCCGAAAGCTCACCCCGGCGTTCAGGATGCTAATGATCTCCGAATTAGCCGCCATCCGCCCGGTAAAAAAGATGACTGCGATCAAGCAGAGCATCGGCCACAGGAAGCCGAGGATGTAGAGCACGAAATTGGGAAAGTACTCGAAGGCGATCTCCATCTTCGTGATGTCGCTCTCGATGAACCGCTCCACCTTCTCGCTAAAGTCGATGATCACGCTCACCATGGAGAAGATCAGGACCGTGAAGAAAAAGGTCCGTAAGAATTTACCGATGATGTACCAATCGAGCTTTTTCAGCATAGGGGCCGGAGGAACGGGGTTGTGCCGATGGAGACACTTCGAGGGTGAGGAACGTTGTCGTCAGGCGAGTGAAGTACGGAACCGAAAAAGTCCGGCGCGGGGGTGGGCGGGCGTAAAAGCCACGGTGAAGTCGTGAATAGCTCCGGAACGCGAAAGCGGATTACTAATGCCCTCAGAGCAGCACCTGGGTCGCTTCCCGGCGCACGGCCGACTGCGCGAGCGCAATCGCGTCGGCCGGTTGGTTGGCACTCATCAGGCGCAAGCGGGAGGCAACCTGGGTTCCGGATTCGGCCCCCTCGGCCGCGCGCAGGATAAGCTGGCTCACGTTATCGCGCGCCTGGAGGAGGACCGACCAGAGTGCGTCGCTGACGTAGATCTGTTGCGTCACGTTGTACTCGAATTCTTCGCGGATGGTCAGCAACAGCGTGGTAGTATATTCTTTGGCGCTGGCGCCGGATGCCGGGGGGATCCGGAGGAGCAAATTCGGTACGGCGATCCGCTCGGTCATTAACGTGAACCGTTCGCAGGCCTGCAGACGAAGGGCATTTGCCGCATCTTTATCTGCTTCCGGTTGGTTATCCCGGGCGGCTTGCCGGCGGGTGGTTTCCCGCAGTTCGGCGAGGGTTTCGGTGACGGTACCGAGCGTGCGGCTAACGAGCCAGGCGAGGGTAGCTACGGTGGCGAACACGAAAAAAGCGAGCAAGAGGGTCAGGATCGTGACGTCCATATATAATAAGGTCTTGGGGCTGGTTTTACCGGGAGGCATATTTTCGGTTTACCGGGCACACAACCAGAATTGCGTGCAGGTTGTTAACCGGCCGTAAAGGTACTGTACCGAGCTGCGGATAGTTTTGCGTTTAAACCAAGCCTCTTTTCCCGCAAAGCCCGTAGTTTTACCCCCACAATTAGCAACTTATGAGCGCCGATACCCAAATTGCCGTCAAGAAATCCGCCACCAGCCCCATCACCCTCACGCCTTCGGCGTTGGAGCACCTCACCAGCCTGCGGGCCGAGCTCGGGGTGGCGGAAGATCATTTCCTGCGCATCGGCGTCCGCGGCGGCGGCTGCTCCGGTTTCGAGTACCAACTAGGTTTCGACTTGCCGGAAGAAGACGATAAGCATTTTTCCATCGGCGGCGAGACGGTACTAATGAAACCCGGCCACGCGCTTTATTTGCTCGGCATGGAGATCGACTGGGCCACGGGGCTCAACAACCGGGGCTTTACGTTCAACAACCCCAACGCTACGGATACTTGTGGTTGTGGGACTTCTTTTAGTGCTTGATTCAGTAACGTGTTGCCCCTTGCCGTGCCCGGACAATGCGCCGTCCCGGCGCGGGTAAAACTGTAACAGATAGTCTTTGCTCTTTCCGCGCTGGAGATAGTATATCGGCCGGAAAGTAGTTAGCGAAATACTACTCAGGAGATTATCAGTAACGGACCCGTGATTTCACTACTCGATGAGGAAGCCCATTTCCACGCGGCGGGAGATACCATTCCACTACGCTAAGACGGAGCAGGAATTCACCGACGACGTCTACGAGCGCTACAACGAACTCGTTACCCGACAAACCGCCCTCCACCTGGCCGACGAGCTGCACGGCGGCTACCCCTTTCAAGATTTACTGAATTATCTGCTGCACTGGTTGCCTGACGGCAAGGGCCTGACGGTAGCCGACGTAGGTTGCAGCGTGGGCCGCCTGGCGGGTGAGGTGGCGGGGCGGCACCCGGACTGGTCGGTGCACGGCATCGACCTGAGTTACCAGATGCTTCGCCAGGCAAATGATTACTGGGTAAAGGGTGACCGGATACCTTTGAACTTGACGCGCTACGGGTTTGGTCTGCCTACCCTATCGACAATCCCACTCGCTAATTTATCTTTCGCCCTGGCCCGGGCCGAAGACCTACCTTTTGCCGATGCTTCCCTCGACGTGCTGGTCAACACTTTTTTGATCGACCGCCTGCTTGACCCCTTCGCCGCCTTTCCCGAATTTCACCGCGTCCTCCGCCCCGGTGGTCGCCTAATTACCGTCACCCCGCTCAATTTCCTAACGCCGGACGGCTGGCACGCAGCCCACCCGCCCGTCAAAATGTTCAATCACCTGCGGCAATCCGGCTGGGAAATTCTTGACTGGGTCGACCCACTTGTCCTCCACGAACCGATGGACAAGCGGGGCAACGCCGTCACCTGGGCGTGCGTGGCGTTCGTTGCGCGGAAGTAGGTTTGTTCCGGTCAGTAATTTGGTTTTAGGGCTTCTGGTGGTGGTTTCGTTTTCCCGATTAAGATTTCGCAAATCGAGCACGCTGTTTGCTTAGCGGCGCAGGATTGTTACTTTTGGAGGGTATTTTCGGGTCAACGACCTTTTGAAGCGTAGGGATTACCCAATCAGTCGATCATACACCAACTTTAGTTCGTACTCCCACGGCCATCTAGTTCGCTTGTACTTGAAGACTTAATCCTCTTCTCACAAGTAATTTTATTCACGTTTATGGTTAATACTATACTAGTTGCCGTACCCCTCCTGGGTGTGCTCGCCCTCATTTTTATGTTCATCAAACGCGCCGGCGTATCGAAACTAGACCCCGGCAATGAGTTGATGCAACGCATCGGCAAAAACATTTACGACGGTGCCATGGCCTTTTTGAAGGCGGAGTACAAAGTCCTCGCCATTTTCGTCGCCGTCGTTGCCGTCATCCTGGCCGTCACGGCGGACCCCGGCACCTCCAGCATCATGATCGCCGTTGCCTTCGTACTCGGTGCCATTTGTTCCGCCCTGGCGGGTTTCATCGGCATGGACGTAGCTACGAAAGCCAATATTCGTACGACTCAAGCCGCCCGAACCAGCCTCGGTAAGGCCCTCGGCGTTGCCTTCGATGGCGGTTCCGTGATGGGCCTCGGGGTGGTTGGTCTCGGACTGTTGGGCCTCGGCTCCCTCTTCCTACTCTTCAAAGGACAGTTTGCCGGCGACATTCTGATCACCGACGCGACGACCGCCGAAGCTGCGCAAACTGCTATGCTGCGGGTCATTACCGTCATCACTGGTTTCTCCTTCGGTGCCTCTTCCATCGCCCTGTTCGCACGGGTTGGTGGCGGAATCTACACGAAGGCGGCCGACGTTGGTGCCGACCTTGTGGGTAAAGTCGAAGCCGGCATCCCCGAAGACCACCCCCTCAACCCCGCCACGATTGCCGATAACGTTGGTGACAACGTGGGCGACGTAGCCGGTATGGGCGCCGACCTTTTCGAATCCTACGTAGGCTCCATCATCGGTACGATGGTCATCGGCGCGGCGTTCATGGTCATGCCCGCTTTTTACGAAACCGACCTGAACGGCCTCAACGGCGTCCTGCTTCCACTAGTCGTGGCCGGCATCGGCATCATCGCGAGCATCATCGGCACGTTCTTCGTTCGCGTAAAAGAAGGTGGCGACCCACAGAAAGCCCTCAACACTGGAGAACTGATCGCGGCCGTCATCATGCTGATCGGCACGTTCTTCGCCGTCACCACGCTAATGCCCGACACCTGGTCGGCCGTCAACAGCAACGGTGACCTCACGACTTACACCGACATGGGCGTCTTCTACGCCATCCTCCTCGGCCTCGTTGCCGGTTTGGGCATCGGCTACATCACGGAATTTTATACGGGCACGGGCACCAAGCCGGTGCAGGGTATCGTGGACCAGTCGCTGACCGGTGCCGCCACTAACCTGATCGCCGGCCTCGCCGTCGGGATGCGCTCTACGGCCTATCCAATTCTCGTGCTTTGTACGGCCATCATCGGTTCTTACTACTTCGCCGGTCTTTACGGCATCGGTATTGCCGCCGTCGGTATGCTTGCCAACACGGGCATTCAGCTGGCCATCGACGCTTACGGTCCTATTTGTGACAACGCCGGTGGCATCGCCGAGATGGCCGGTCTGCCGAAAGAGGTACGTGAACGTACGGATAAGCTCGACGCCGTCGGTAACACCACCGCCGCCATCGGCAAAGGTTTTGCGATCGGTTCGGCCGCGCTGACCGCGCTGGTGCTTTTCGCCGCCTTCATGCAGACGGCCCGCATCACGAGTATCGACGTCGCGAACCCCTTCGTAATGGCCGGGCTCTTCCTCGGTGCCATGCTTCCGTTCCTGTTCTCTGCTTTCTCGATGGAAGCCGTGGGCCGCGCCGCCAACGACATGATTCAGGAAGTCCGCCGCCAGTTTAACGAGATTCCCGAGTTGAAAGCCGCGCTCGCAATGATGAAGCGGGCCGGACACGACACCACCAAGTATTCTCCCGCCGATCTTGCTATTTTCAACGCCGCCGACGGCAAAGCGGACTACGAGAAGTGTGTAGAAATCTCTACCCAGGCGTCCATCCGCGAGATGGTGATGCCTGGTTTAATCGCCGTTCTCGCCCCCGTCGTTGTCGGTTTCGCGCCACAGCTTTTCGGTGCCGAACCCGCCATGGGCGCGCAGATGCTCGGTGGCTTACTCGCCGGGGTAACTTCCGCCGGTGTCATGATGGCGATCTTCCAGTCTAACGCCGGTGGCGCCTGGGATAACGCCAAAAAGATGTTTGAGGAGGGCGCGTCCGTACAGGGCACGATCTACCACAAAGGCTCCGAGCCACACAAGGCCGCCGTTGTTGGTGACACGGTCGGTGATCCGTTCAAGGATACTTCCGGTCCGTCGCTCAATATCTTACTGAAGTTGATGGCGGTGGTCTCTTTGGTGATCGCTCCGTTCCTCGTCTAAACAGCGGGATGAATTTTATCGGCACCGGCCGCTTCGCTTTTGGGTGGGGCGGCCGGTGTTGGTTTTAACTCAGGTGGTTTTTCACGGATGGGGGCGCGGCCGTCTCGACTAAGTAAGAGACTTACTCCACGTCGCGGGTGCGGAGTTGATGATGGGTGAACAAAACGCTTCATCAAAACTCAGGCGCTTGAATAGCCATCTGCGGAAAGTACAATGAAGCGCGACGTGATAGCCCGCGAAAAGCAACCGGGCCAACCCGCCTCTACATCGAGAGCGAAATTAGATTTTTACCGATAAATTATAAAAATACTCCCCTACCCGGCCACCCGACTGGTAACAGAAATAAAAGAACATGAGCGCAACGACAACGTACCCCAGTATGGCTAGGGGTGACATTTTATTGGGGGTAGTTTGATTGGACATATCGATTGAATTTAAGGGGGGGGGTTAAATTTCTGAACGACCCATAATGGGCGAACACGTTAATTAGCGGGGGATGGTCATGGAGTTTTTGCTCCTTCAGAAGTACTTTTCGACGTTCGCCAGTCAGCAATCGCGTATACCGTTATGGCTACGGTATTACAAGCGAGTCCCGCTTTAAAGAGTATATTTTCATCAAATATTTCACTCGCGACCAGCAATCCAAACGAGAAGATCATTAGGGTGGTGACGAAAGGGTTTATGTAATTTTTCATCGTTCATTTTGTTGGTTCGAAGAATAGTGTCGGGCGGAAAAAGCTACGCGATCAGTACATATCACTTATCGGGTTGATTTTCGGCGGTAAATAAGGTAAGAGCGGCAAAAACCTTATTGCGGAACAGATCATACATTCGACATCTACTTGTGCTATTTTCGCATAGCGTTGATCTCAGCAGAATCTGACTGGGTACACCAATTAAACCAGCTTAACGTGACGCTACGACAAATAATAAATTTAAATTACACGTACAAGTAGCCAAGCAGGGTACTGAGTACAAAGAGAAGTGAAAAGATTATGAATTTCATGTTAGTTATTTTCTAGTGTTAGGCTAGGAGATTAATTTACTAGCACTTGTATCGTGATCAAATTTGACACCGCTGCGGGTGAATCCCTAGTTTTATGAGCTTTTAGCTATTTCTTTGAGAAAATAGAGACTATAGCAATGATACCTACCCCACCAAGAAATGCCTTTCCGAAAGTGTCGAAAACGGCGGAGCTAGATAAATCCGTAAACGCACTCACCAATTGTCCGATTAAGAGAAGGCCCGTGCTGATTAGCGCCCAGATTTTGCCGTATTTTTTTACAGTATGATTCACGTAAATATTTTATTTAGTAGAAGTGTCAACGAGTGGTGACATTACTCGGTATGGTTTAAATTGATGGCTGTGGTACATTAGTGAGCCCTGAAGTATTTATTTATTGATTTTTCTTTAACCGATGAATCTCGCCACCTTTGGTCCACCCTTCATCCGGGTCGGGGTTCACAATCCACCCCTACTACGCAAAAGCGAGTTAAGTTTATTCACTGATGTTACGCAGATTATTTCGCCACATAAACACAAAAGCACAAAAATCGGTGCACGGCTACGCCGAAGCACCGTTTGCTTATTCTTGTGTGTTTTTTGTGTTTATGTGGCATAATCTGGTTGCGTAAGGTCAGTTATTCAGTTTCCCAGCAGCGCCACGAAAAAGGCAACGAATGTGTTTCGCAGATAATTTACTTGGTATGGCTCGCTGCCTAAATAATTATCGAGGAGATCGTAGGCACTAAGGACTAGGAACAACACCAGTGCACTCAGTAAGGCGTTAGTCGCTAATTTTTTCATCGGTGGTGAGGTTAAGTTAGAGTTTGTAATTGTTTGTGTATGAATAGGGGTCATAATGGGAAGGGCTCACTGTCAGTAGGTAATTCTCGATTGTGCTTTTCCTCCGACTGCCAGTCACGTCCGAGCGGCCATGCCCCCCTTTCGATAAGACAAATGTAGCGCCGCTAATTCCCGAGATTCCGGTCACGGCCCACCACCAAATCTCCGCTGATTTTTGATACTAAATCACTACTTTTATTCGCAAATTACTGGTTTACAGAAAAATACGTTCATTAGTAATCGCTTCTTCCCCGTCAGATCATCCTGGTTTATCGCATAAATCGGCAGCCGAACGCTTCCGCACTGGCTAACAAATTTGGGAAACGCGACTGTGCACCATCCTGTGGTCCAGCTACCGGCGCTCACTGTTGCCGTTCAGCTACCTTGCCCCGTAATCAGTGATAAGGTAATATCCCGCCGTCTCTAAAAAACAAGGCACCCGCGACCGCGCCGTGAAGCCGCGACTATTTCTGAATAATTGTGTGGATAAGACGCACCCCTGAATAAAACGTCCTTCCTAACGCACGAAAAAGCTACTCGTGGCAACGACGGATCACAACCGGTCGGACCGGGGCCGGACGTCACGAGCACGCGACCCGAACCTTATCTTTACGGCTAGTCAAACCCTTACGCATGGAGGCCATTTATGAGATTTACGACCTCCTCAAGTCCAGCCGGGCGCTGGAATACTTGGGCGGTGGCCACGCCGACGACCCCGCCGAGCGAACCCTCCTCCAGCGGTTCTTCGATCTCATCCTGGAAAAAGATCGGTACGACGACGACCGCGCCGCCGCGGCTCTCTACGGTAAAGGATTCGACGGCACCCACAAACCGTACCAAAAACTCAAGCATAAATTCAAATACCGCCTACTCAACCTGCTCGTGGTCATGGAAGACCTGCAGCCGGATTATTCTACCAAAGAGGCTACGATTAAAACGCTGTACCGAGAGCAAGCCATCGCGCAAATTCTCTCCTTAAAAAAATCTTCCAGTGAGCTGAGCGTAGAGGTCTTTAAACGCGTGTACAAGCACGCGACCAAACACCAAATGTTGACCATCATGGAGGAGTCGGCTGGCAAACTCGCCACGCTTTACGGGCTAGGTGCGCAAAAAAATCATACCAAACGCAAGAAATTCCGAGCCCGCTATTACGCCCACCGGGAAGCAAACAATGCTAAGCAGTGGCTCATCGACCTTTATGCGGATACCATTGAGATGTACCGCGATTCTCCTAATCAGGAAATCGTCCGCTTCCTCGAACCTCACGTAGAAAAGACAAAGGAAATTATTGCCAACTTTAAGTTTCACAATGTCGTCTACATGGGTCACGTGGTGTTGCAGGCCTACTATCAGTTGAGTAAAAATTCAACGGCAGTAATTGAGAATGCCAAAGCCGCCATTGCTCGCCTCAACACCGGGGAGGGCGCGCTATTCATTCAGATCAGCGTTTTCTATATCGGCCAGATCACCGTTTATGCTCAACTTCAGGATTTTGACCGCGCGCTGGGCAGGCTGGACAACCTGCTGTCTAAACTCGAACCCGGCTCCGCGAATTACTATCGTTTTCAGGAGCACGGCATCCTAATTGCCCTTCACGCCGAGCGGTACGCGGAAGCCATTGAACGCTATCAGCAACTCAACGCACGCAAACTCAAGAAGAGTGTTTCGGCCCAGGCCTACCAGGAGTGGATGCTGCTGGAAGCTTACCTAAAACTACTCACCGAGATGGTTCCGGGCCTTGAAAACGCTTTTGGCAGCAAGTTCCGCTTGGCCAAACTGCGCAATGATACCTACCTCATCGCCCGCCAAAAGGATACGCTGAACCTCCACGTCTACCTCCTGGAATTTTGCTTTGCGCTCGTACGCCGCCGCCACGGTCAGGTCATCGACCGGGTGGAAGCGTTCGAAAAGTACGTCCAGCGCTATTTAGGCGCAAAGAGTACTCCGCGGGCCTACTACTTTTGTAAGTCTTTAGTGCAAATACCCAGGGCGGATTTCCACGCCGTCCGCACCCACCGGTACGCCAAAGCCTACCTCAAAGGACTTGAGGAAACCGAGGTGGACGAGAACTATTACGCTACTTTTTCCGAGGTGATTCCCTACGGAACGCTGTGGCGGATGGTCTGCGCAAAACTGAAGGGGTTCGAATACCTGGACGCAGGAATGTTGCCCGGCAGGTCGTTACCCACTTCTCCCTCCGATCACCAGACGAAATGAGCTACTTATTTCCGCCCACCAGCGTTAAAACGGAAAATTTCAAATCCTAACCCACCAAAAAGCGTTTCACTTGCATCTACCGTCCACAAACGCCCAACCGTCCATGAAATTCACCAATTCCCCCTACCTCTACCTCAGTATCGCCCTGGCACTCTGTATGCTCGCCCTCGGCTTTTTGCCGCAAGTGAATGACTCAGCCGTTTCGCTGGACCCACAACCCGCGGCCAACCCCATAGTTAACAGCACGCCCGCCGTGGAAGCTAACGATAATGACATCCACAAAGCCGTCGATCAGATGCCCCTCTGGCCCGGCTGTGACGACAAAGGCGCTTACCTAGACCGCAAAGCCTGCGCCGATCAGCTTATGCTAGAATTTATTTACGACCGCGTCAGGTATCCGGAAAAAGCAAAGGATGCTAATACTGAGGGTATGGCTGTCATCAGTTTCGTAGTTGAAAAAGATGGGCGCGTCACCGGCGAGAAGATCGAGCGCAACCCCGGTTCCGGCACTGGCGAAGAAGCGCTGCGCGTCGTCCGCCTGATGCAATCGGAAGAAATTTACTGGACGGCCGGTCGCCTCGACGGCAAGCCCGTGCGGGTGAAATTTAATTTGCCGGTTAAGTTTAAGTTAGAGTAAGCTGTTTAAGCCGCTACTGATAAATTGCAATAAAGAATTCTCTAGGGGAGGCGCTAACGCAGCGTTCTCCCCTTTTTGCGTTTGGTCGTTTGCGGGCTGTTCACCCGTTCCCCAGCGGTGCCTTACCTTTCTGTATGCGACATTTATTTTTTCTGCTGATTCTGTGCTCTTACGCCCCGCTCCCGGGGCAGAATACACTAGAGCGCATCCTCCACGATAGTCAAAACACCTTCGGCCCCTGGGCCACCAACCCCGCCAAGTACGAAGTTCAAGTCCTTTACTCCGAGATCCACCGCCACGACGACGGTTCGGTGACGTTTACGACCCACCGCTGGGGGGCTGACTCGACGCGCTACTTCTACCCCGCGAGCACGGTCAAGATGCCGGCGGCCATCCTGGCGCTGCAAAAGATTAACGAGCTTGGCGTTACCGGGCTAAGCCCACAAACCCTGCTTTTTCACGGCACCGGCACGGCACCGGCGTCCGCGCCCCAAACTTCCGTTGCAGCGGATACCAGCAGTGCGTCCGGCTACCCGAACGTGGAGAATTACGTCCGGAAAATCTTTCTGGTCAGCGATAACGACGCGTATAACCGGCTGTTCGAGTTCCTCGGCCCGACCTACATCAATGAGTCACTCGCTAAAGTCGGCATCCACGGCACGCGGCAAATCCACCGGGTCGGCGTGGGTGGTTTCGATACGGAAACACACGCTTGGTTAAACCCGGTAAAGTTCGTTGATGGGGTCAAGGTACCTTACCAAATCGGTGAGCGGCAAGACACGTGTTATCGGGCGTTAGCGCGGGTGCAAAATCAATTCAAAGGAGCCGGGTACACCACTAACGATGGCGAACTGATCAACGAACCCTTCGATTTTAGCCACAAAAATTACTTCTCCCTCCGCCACCTCCACGACATCGTCGCCCGCGTAACCGTGCCCGAAGCCTTTACCCCCGACCAGCGTTTCAACCTCACTCAAACTGACTACGCCCTTCTTCGCCGCGCCATGTCCGAGCGCCCCCGCGAAAGCACCTCCCCCCGCTACGACAAGCCCGACGCCTACGTGAAATTCTGGATGTACGGCGACCAGCCCGACGAGACGGTAATCCCCGATGGCGTACGTATCCTCAACAAAGTCGGCTGGGCCTACGGCTACCTGACCGACGCGGCTTACATCACCGACGAAGCAACCGGCGCGGAATTTATCCTCGTCGGCACCATCCACGTCAACGAGAACCAGATATATAACGACGGAAAGTACGAATACGAAGAGATCGGCCTCCCCTTCTTCGGCCAACTCGGCCGCGCGGTGATGGACTACGAACGCCAAAAGCGGGGTGGCCGGTAAATTAGCTTTTTCGTAAGGCCCGGGGTGGCCCCGTAAAGCGTTGGTAAAAATGGCGGGGTAAACATGTCCCGACAAATAAGACTTCTATACAAGCACAACCAACGACCAATGCAACGACCCTTCAAGCTTCGATTCAGCCACCTGCTCTTCCTCCTAATTCCACTTTTCGCGCTGCCAAGTTGCGCGACGAACCCAGTTACTGGCAAAAAACAGTTCAGCATCATCTCCGAGCAAAAGGAGATTCAGATGGGCCAGCAGTACGACCCGCAGGTCGTGGCGGAGATGGGCATTTACGATGACCCCAAGCTCCAGGCTTTTCTCGTTGAAAAAGGCAATGAAATGGCCGCGCAGTCGGAGCGCCCGAACCTGCCCTGGACGTTCCGGTTGGTGGACAACTCGGTAGTGAACGCCTTCGCCGTCCCTGGTGGATTCGTCTACTTCACGCGCGGCATCATGGCTCACTTCAACAACGAGGCGCAGTTCGCCGGCGTGCTTGGCCACGAGATTGGCCACGTCACGGCTCGCCACACGGTACAGCAGCAGAGCAGGCAGACGCTGGGCCAGATCGCGTTGATCGGTGGCATGATCGCTTCACCGGAAATCGCCGCCCAGGGAGAAAGCCTGATGCAGGGTATGCAGATGTTGTTCCTGAAGTACGGCCGCGACGCCGAGAGCCAATCTGATCAATTAGGCGTCCGGTACAGCACCGCCGTCGGTTACGACGCCACGGAGATGGCCGGCTTTTTCGGTACGTTGGATCGCCTCAGCGGCGGAGCGGAGAACCGCGCCCCATCCTTCAGTAGCACCCACCCCGACCCCCTCGACCGGGAACGAAAAGTACTCGAAATGGCGGCGGAGCGCAAGGCCGCTCAACCGGGCAAAAATTTTGAAGTCGGCCGCGAGAGCTACTTACGCCGCATCGACGGAATGCTTTACGGGGAAGACCCCAACGCGGGTTACGAAGAGAACGGCGCTTTCTACCACCCGCAGCTGAAGTTTCAGTTCAACATCCCCCGCCAGTGGCAACTGCTCAACGCACCGTCGCAAGTGCAGATGGTGGCGCCGGACCAGAAGGCCGTCATGCAAATGAAACTCGCCCAGGGGACGGACCCACGGGCCGCCGCCCAGGAGTTCATTCAGGGCAACAACATCAGCGTTGCGCAGCAGAGTGGCAACAACATCAATGGTTTACCCGCCTACACCGTGATCGGAACGGCACAGCAACAGGCCCAGCAGGGTCAGCGGCAACAGTCACCACCGATCGCGGTAGAAGCTAGCTTCATCAGCTACGGCGGCAATATTTACATGATTGTCGGCATGGCCGCGGAGGCTGATTTCCGCCGCTACCAGCGCGACATAGAATACACGATCCAGAGCTTCGCGCAGTTAACCGACCAGAGCAAATTGAACCGCCAGCCGGAGCGGATCAAAATTGTCACGAACGATCGGACGCAAACAATACAGCAGGCTTTGATCGGACAGCGCATCCCCCAGGATCGCCTACAGGAACTTTCGATTTTGAACGGAATGGAACTGAACGAGACCATGCAGAAAGGCATGCTCTACAAGTCTTTGTCCGGCGGAAACATTCGGTAGATAAATTTTGCAACGGACGATGATGGCTTCAGCCGTCGGTCGGTGGGATAACCCCGCGGCCGATGACTGAAGTCATCGTCGTTTTACCCGTAATTATTTGAAAACCGTTCGTATTTTCACGCCGTTTGTTTGAAACAACCGCTACACCGTGATCACCCCCGCTACTTCCAAGGTTTCTCTGCTGGATAAGCCCATCGCCACCCTCCACGGGGTCGGGCCGGCGAAAGCGAACCTGCTGGCCGAGGAATTGCAACTATTCACCCTCGGCGATCTCCTCTACGCTTACCCCTTTCGGTACGTCGACCGCACGAAGTTTCACGCCATCATCGACATCATCCCCAACGGGGAGGCGCTACAAATTAAGGGCAAGCTCGTCACGATGAACCAGGTCGGGGAAGGCCGGGGCAAGCGCATGACCGGGCGGCTGCGCGACGAGAGCGGCGCGGCACTGGAGCTCGTTTGGTTCCGCGGCATCCACCTGCTCTACCGTATGTACAAAATCGGCGAGGAGTACATCGTCTACGGCAAAGTCGAGCAGTTCAACAACCGCCTCAGCATCACCCACCCGGAAATGGAGCTGGCCGCGCGGGTGGGTAATCTCGACCAGGCGACCTTCGAGCCCGTCTACGCCAGCACGGAAAAGCTCAACAAACGGGCACTCGACGCGCGGGGGCGGCGCAAGTTGATCAAGGCTCTGTTTGATAAATTGAAGCCGGCGGATTTGCCAGAGATTTTGCCGCGGTCGCTGGTGCAGGGTTTACGGTTGATGAGCAGAGGGCTTGCGCTCAAGAACCTCCACTTGCCACCGGACCAAAAAAGTCTGGACGGGGCCATCCGCCGGATGAAGTTCGAGGAGCTGTTCTTACTTCAACTTCGCTTACTACAACTCAAGCTCGTCCGGGAAAATCAGATTGCCGGCTACTCTTTCGGGAGCATCGGAACGATTTTTACGGAGTTCTTCGAGGAGAAAATCCCCTTCGAGCTGACGGGCGCGCAAAAGAGAGTTCTCCGGGAAATCAGGACCGACCTCGGGCGCGGCGTGCAGATGAACCGGTTACTACAGGGCGACGTCGGCTCGGGTAAAACGATGGTGGGGTTGATGTCGATGCTCATGGCCCTTGACAACGGCTTCCAGGCCTGCATGATGGCGCCGACGGAGATCCTAGCGTACCAACATTACGAAGGCATCCAGGAATATCTGGAAGGAATGGACATCAAGGTTGCCTTTCTCTCGGGTAGCGTGAAGGGTAAAGCACGGCGAGCACTGCTGGAGCAACTGGAAGAAGGAGAGATCGACATCCTCCTCGGCACCCACGCACTGATCGAGCCGACGGTGGTTTTCAAGAACCTCGGCTTGGCCATCATCGACGAGCAGCACCGTTTTGGGGTCAAACAACGGGCCAAACTCTGGGTCAAGAACAAGCCTTACCCACCGCACGTGCTGGTCATGACGGCCACGCCCATCCCCCGCACGCTCGCCATGACGGCCTACGGCGATCTCGACGTCAGCGTCATCGACGAGCTTCCGCCGGGGCGGACGCCGATCAAGACCGTCCACTTCACTAACCACCGCCGGGAACGGGTTTTCGGCCGTATCCGGGACGAAATTGCCAAGGGCCGGCAAGCCTACATCGTCTACCCCCTCATCGAAGAAAACGAGAACCTCGACCTCCTGGCCCTCGAAGAAGCTTACGAAGAGATGGTCCAGCGCTTCCCCGTGCCGGACTACCAGATCAGCGTCGTCCACGGGCGGATGAAGCCGGACGCTAAGGATTTCGAGATGGCCCGGTTCAAGGCCGGGGAGACACAAATCATGATGGCCACCACGGTCATCGAGGTTGGCGTAAACGTGCCCAACGCAACGATCATGACGATCGTCCACACGGAGCGGTTCGGCCTCAGTCAGTTACACCAGCTACGCGGGCGCGTCGGGCGGGGGGCGGAGGAGTCGTTCTGTATTTTACTCTCCAGCGTCAAACTGAGCAAGGAGAGCCGGCAACGGATCGATACGATGGTTGGCACAACGGACGGTTTCAAGATCGCCGAGGCCGACCTCCGCCTCCGTGGGCCGGGGATGCTGGACGGAACGCGGCAATCCGGCGTGCTCCAAATGCGGCTGGCGGATTTGGCGCAGGACGGTATTATTTTGGGGGTGGCGCGGGAGAAGGCTAAGGAAATTCTGGAGGTCGACCCGAAGCTTGCGTTGCCGGAGCATTTGGCTTTGGCGGTGCATTTGGAGAAGTACATGCGGGCGGTTAAGGGGTGGGGGCGGATTTCTTAGTCTGATTAACGTCGGTGTCCCCACTTATACAGTAGCTCCCGGTATCACATCCAGACAACTTACGGACTCCAAATTCAAGAAAGGAAGGAAAATAGTCGCTTACTTATCAAATTACCTAGTCGGTTCTTTTCGCTAACAACGCTAGGGGCTACGGTAGTTTCTCACTAGTTATTCTCAAACTTCCTCTAGCCCGTTCAACGAGGTTTCGTGCGAAGAACTCTAATTTTTATTTACCCTGATTTTTTTTGAATGTTAAAGATCCTTCGTGATATACCTAAAAAAACCGTATCCAGTAAAGCAGTTTGAACGCGCATAACACAATATATTATTAAAGTTTTTATCGTGGAAACGATAAAATTTTTCACCAATTCAACTAATATTAGAGTATATTTACATACTAAATCTTCTGTTTCACCCTCAAAAGTTGACGATTGTCACCTCGAATTTTTTCCTCATGCTGGACTGCGACAAAACTATTTGTAGTCTAGAAAAACAACCTAATATTATGAGACTCTCTCTCTCTGCTTTCCTACTTTTAGTAGGACTGTTACAGTCCTGTCAGGACGATAACCTGATTCCAACTCCTTCCGAAACTCCCGTAACATCAGGCGCGACCACGGAGCTAACATTTAAGGGGGTTCCCCTATCGATCGTTGACGGCACTATTCACGTCAGCAACGAAAAAGTTTTGAAGACTCTCCTTATTGAGGTGAGCGCGCAACCCGTCGAAGCAAAGGATTTTTTCCGTACAATACCTGGTTACACACCGGCCGAAGCAGCGTACGACAAATTAATGCTGGATGAAACAATAACTTTGGAAGAAGTCAGCTCGAAATACGATCATGTGCTGGCCATCGAACGGATTGATGGTGAATCCTACGTGGTCAGGGAAATTGACGACGAGGGGGTATCACTAGTCATGAACGAGTACGGCCGCGTAGTGGCTGGCGAATACGTTTATGACTTTTCCGGCAGCACTGATGGAAAACTTTTACGCCAGCATTTCGACCTGAAAAATCTGAGCTTCCGAGCGGCTGAACACCCTGACTTTGAGGTCATCGAAGTCGACCGTAGATTGGCAAAAGCTAATATCGTGTCCTGCAGAGACACCGACGGAAATCGTCGAGTGCTTGGTCAACTGGAAGAATCTCGGGTATTTATTAATAATGCGAATCATGGGCTAAAACACGTAGAAGCAAGTTTTCCTAGCTTTAGGAATGCGACTTCTTAAACTCATCCAACTGTACTTCTACGTCTGC
>NZ_JAATJH010000006.1:3582-229351 GCF_011927835.1 Neolewinella antarctica | reverse complement strand
CCTTGGTGCGCGAATCTGGAAAAGTTCCTTTATCGAATAATAGCGCTCGATCCCGGACAAAATCACCCGATTGTTAAAAATGTCTAGTAGTATGGGAGGCAAGCCTTCTTCAACCCATCGCGAACTTTGGTGAATTTTTGATAGAGCGGATGTCTTAATGTTCCTTTTGGTACTCGCATTATCCGTTCTAGACCTCCATCATTCTGCATACGGACAATGTTAGTAACCGTATTGAGGTGACAATCGACGGCCAGGGAAACATCCGAGTAAGAAAACTTGTGATGGATCATCCAGAGCACTAGCAATCGAACACGGACACCCGGGCAAGTATGAGAATTTTTGTGGACCTTTATGGTCTCGATATCAGTTTGACTGAGTTCGAAGGGAAGCATATTTATGGCGTGTAGTTACCCCAAAAATACTGCTTCCCAGTTTTTCATAGATCCACGGTTGTTTTACTATAGCGCATTGAACCGACTATTGAAACAGCATTCTTGCGTAGAGATTCAGCACGCAAAAAGGTAGCTCAAGTAGCGATAATAGAAAAAGAAATTTTCAAATTCACCAGACGGCCTATCTCGCAGCAATTTTCTGCGCACCTAAAAATTTTGTAGCTAGTCATTAATTAACAAGAGCCCTACGAATTCGATAATTATTTCCATTCATCTGGCAAAATACCTAAAGTATTACCACCACCTATCCATATATTGTCATCAAGGTCTCTGGACAGCTTTAATCCATCTCTCAAAGTCGGAAGATTACTATTCTGCGCACTTACTTGAAAAACACTATCCTTTCTTGGAGCATAAAATGAAAAACCATTCATATGAGAGTAAATAATACTGCTATCTACAGATCTGCCTAGAATATTAATTGCACCTCTAGCAGGCTCGATTAGATCAGGAACTGCATTGTAGCTCTTTATTACCTTACTAGCATTCAATTGAAGTAAGTTTTCTCTTGGTGTTTTAATTAACACTCCTTCAATTTCATCCGGGACTATGTGAGTCACGATGTATGTATCAGAAAGTGGAGAAAGTGGGTGTACGGACCATTCTTCATCGTTAAACGTGTAGATAATATTGCTGTTAGCATACCAGACTGTCCCGGACACATCAACAGCTAATACAAAGCCGAAGAAAGAATTATTTGGACCGCTAATAATACGTCGCAGCGCAGAATTTGATTCATCATAAGTAATTACGCTATCATTCTGGACTCTTGATATTCCGTTATTATGAGCAATCCAAACTTCATCATTACTCTCGTCGATGGTAATACCACCCACAAAACCCGGGAGTGTAATAGATGACCAAGAACTACTCCGAGTATCAAAAACAGCAATCTTATTCTTTACAACACCAGAAGAATGAAGGTAGAGTTTACCATTTGACGAGCCCTCGATGATCTGGAAATAAGGGACGTCTAAAGTGTCCGGCGCAGTGAACGTCTGCACTTGATTAGATGAGATGTCATAGGAGAATATCTCTAGTTCCCGGTGGTCATTAGTTTTGGCAATACAGCCCCAAATGTATCCAGGTAGTCTTGCGGTAAAGTCTACAATATTATAATCCTTACCCGGATTTGGCCACTGCAAATTAACCAATTCAACGTTAATTGAGTCTACTACTCCCACTTGCGGTTCTGGCTCTAATTCTGGTATTAATGGTCCCCCTAATATGGTTTCTTCAGTTTGGCAAGAACCGAAAGAAAGTATCGCAAAAGCACAGAGGTAAATAATATTTTTCATTGTTCGGGTAATTTGTAGTACGTCATTCAAATCTAAATTACGACTTTGTAAACTGTTATCATCAACAGAATTCCGTCAAAAACGATATTTAATGTAACTTTAACTAAGGATAAGTAGTTGGACAAAATTATCATGACATCTTTTCTAAAATAAAATTGATGTCAAAAAGTCCATTTCCATAGTTGGCTAAAATTTCTCTGATTCGAGCGTGTAGCGCTTCTGCACTATTAAAATCTTCTGGTCGAAGCCATTCATGTTTTATTTTTCGCCACAAGGTTTCAATTATGTTGAGATGTGAACAGTAAGGCGGTAGATAGAAAAGCTCTAAACCTTTTTCTTCCCACTCATCAACTTTATCCATCACCAACTTAGAACTATGCCATGGAGCATTGTCCAAAACAACAACGGTTCTCTTGTCAATAGTAGCTGCAAACTCCGTCATCCATTCAATGATTTGGTTAGAATCAACGCGGCCAGTAGTTATAAAGCTAGATAAGTCTCCAGAATAATTTAGCAGCCCAAACACGTTGAGCTTGCAACTTTTGCTACTTCTCAGACCGTACTGTTCACCCACCCTAATCCAATCATAAGGTACATTGGGTTCTAAATTAAAGGCGCTTTCATCCGCAAATCGTAAGTCTATGTCGCCTAGTAATGCTAATGATAGCAACGATTTCAAAGATTCAGTGGCTACATCTACTTCAATTTGGGACGGCCGCTTGGCTGGTTGACGGCGGAAGCGTTTCCAGGCCCAGCCGTTTTTTTTAGAATTCTCTTAAGTGTCTTCTTGGACATCGGCTTTCCGGTAAATTTCTCAATCTGTTCCAATGCCTGACTTAATTTTTGTGGGTACTTCTCCACCAACTTTTCAATTTTATCAATCGCCTTCTTATTATCAATCCGCACGATTGGCGGTCGCCCCTGACCCTTTCCCGTTCGTAAGCCCTCTATTCCATGAGCCTCGCACCAATTGAACCAGCCCGCTACAGACTGCCGTGTAGCACCTTCCATTGAAGCGATCTCAACCATTCCATAGCCTTGATTACTAAGCAGAATCATGTTACAGCGCGATCTGAAAGTGTGCTTACTACCTGTCTTCCAGCCCTTCATTAGAGCTGCATTTTCATCTGCCGAGAGCGTTACGTATCTTGATGCCATAATCACAAGATAGAAAAGTTACGATAAATCTGTCCAAGTACTTAAATCCATTGGATTTCAATATAGCACCTGTTGTATTAGCGGTATTTTATTTTCTACTATTTTTAGTCCTGTCAATAACCTTGCCAATATTCAAGGCTTTTCCTAGACCATAATGAATTGTATACTCTGTATGAGTTTTAATCTTCGGAGAAATATTACTGTAACTTCTTTGTCTATAACACCATCGATGCCAATCTTTCCCATCAACCTTATCAATAAAACCAATAACGTTGAGGTTATATAAAAACTGCAAAAACCCATCAGCAGTTTCTGCAAAATCAGGCTTACTGACATTACTAGATTCTATATGTTCGATGTACTCGTTGAAGGATATCAAATAACTATTGTAACCAAATTTGTATCTTCCATATAAGAATTCAAAAAATTTAAGGAACGTCTCATAATCACTAAGTGCATAATAGAACGAAAGCTGATCTTTTATCTCACCAAGAAGATACTCAGAATACTTGTTCTTAAATTCCCTACTTTCAAAGTCATCTTCTGTAAATACGCCTAATTTTATTCGATTTGTCGATGCATATTCAGCCTTCATTATATCCATGGCTGATATAATGTCCCTAGGCCTAGACATTCCATATCTTAAAAAACCTATAAATGAGTCATCTGGCGATCCTTTCAAGTTAAGTTTATATGGAAAATAATGATCCCACGCTTCGCCTCTTGTTAAATTTGAATCTTGTTGTTTAGATAATAAATTGTCAACTATATTGAATAATACAGAGTCACGGTATACATTGTATGAAGTCCTTAGATCAAGTAACACACTATTATCAGCAATCTTGTTATTGGTATTTTGCAAACCAATGGATTCAAAAATATCTGGTCGCAATAGCATTACCACCTTGAGTCTACCTGGAGAATCCTTTATATTCGAAAAAAAGTCGCTATTTATAGTCCATAGAGCATTTGCTAACCCCTTGATACATTCAAGATACTCATGATATTCTATATTTGATGGCCTGATATCTATTCCGTCAATAAATATAGTATGGCTCTTTTCTAGTTTTAAAGCTGACAATGCTTCTTCAAACTGCTTTTCTATATAGAATAAGTTCATTTGAAATCTAGACTCAGAAAAGGAAGTTCCTACTTTTGATTCCCCAGAAAAGCTAGCCTTTTTCGCTGCAATCAACTCAGCTGCAAATGAAGTTTCCTCCATAATATTCAAAGCATAGAGGATTTCTGGATTGAATGCATTAGAATAGTATTGATCAATCGCAGAATTAAGGATGTTTAACTTACGTGAATAAATTTTTTCCAAAAATCCTTTTGGTTCGTTTTGGATAATTTGTTTGCTGATCAGAAGGTACAGAATAACTTTCCAAATACTTTGGTAATCTGACAACTCCAACTGTTTCTTTTGCTTCAGCGATACAAATTTCCTGTAATCAGTCTCGCGGATATATTTCAATGATGATTGATAGTTTTTGTACTCGCTGTTTGATAAGAAGACAGCATACGCAGTTTTGCCAGTACCTTTGTCCCCTACTAGAAAGTATGTCGTTTCCTCGAGCAATAAATCTAGCTCTTCAGATTTAACAAAAACTCTATTGAAGAGATCCTTGTTTTTCCGATGCTTATAGTTTTCAGCATCATTAAACCCTAGTCTCAGGTTTTCTATTAATTTATAGCGCATATGGGATTTTTAGTAAACCTACGTCGAAATTACAACATCTCGTCAAGTGTTGTAATTTTTTTGTTGCACACAACGTTCGTAGCTGCGCAGGCCGCCTTAATCAAATTTAGGGAAAAACTTTGACTCGAAGTAATTAGGCCGTTTTTGCGGTAAAAAGCGTAAAGCGTCAGCACGCTTTTTACCGCAAAAACGGCCGGAAAATAAACCCTTGAATCAACTTAAATAGTACGTGGGCGGCTTGTCGTAGCTACAGTGTTAGCTGCATTTTATTTTTCTGATAATTTGTACTTATAATTAAAGTAGCTTTTTTCTTCAGGATCGACCATTTCTAAGACTCCTTCGGTTCTTAACTTCTTAATTGCTTTCTTAACCTTGTTTACATCATCCTCACCACTAATATTACGCACATCACCGTTAGTAATAAACGAATCAGGATTGTCACCGAAGTACTTAAGAATCACCTCTCTTAAAGATTCAACTCTTTTATGCTTCAATATTACTTTCACAGAATTCTTAAGTTCAATAATCTCAGGTTCAACTAGATTTAACTTTTTCATTTCATTTCTTGCTGTGTCTAAACCTTCACCAATATTATGATTAACAGGATCTGGAAGATTGTGTAGCATTCGGACTAAATTCAGATTACGAGCAAATCGTTCTTCATATATATTGTCTGTGTTTATGTAGCCAGGAAGCTTACCTGGACTGATTATCTCAATTCGATTATCATAAATCCTAACATGTATATCATCACTAATACTGTAATCTCTATGAATTATAGCATTCACTAATATTTCATGTATAGCTATGGCCGGGTAGTCAATTTTTTTTGATTTTCCGTTTACTGTAATAGTAGCATCAGATAGAAGTCTGGTTACCTCTTTTATACCGTTGTGAATTTGTTCTTCTACAGGACCATTAATAGAAGTCGGCTTTTCTTTTAATTTGTCTCTACTGTATTCTTCATCAGACGTTAGTAATCTATAGATTCTTAGAGAGCAGTTCGAACCGATCTCAGCAGCAGGGTCTTCGTCAAATAACAAAGCACAACCTACATTTGGGAGTGACTCTCCTTCAATCTTAGCAAGTAATTTCTGTTTTCTTAAAAAATACTCCGGTATCAAGTTTTGTGCCTATCCGATTTTTGTATGATAATACGTTCTCACTTTTGAGGTAATCATTCAATTCGGCTCCTTTTATCGCTATCTGCTCATACTTGTAAAATCCTTTCGAATAAGCTAATTGTGTGATTCTATCTCCCTTAATTTTAGATTTACGAGCATTTACCCTTATATAACAATCACCGTTTGCGCAATAATGTACTGCGGGGCTTTTTGGAATGATAATGTGTAGCACCAATCCTTTAGATTTAAAATCTATGAATTCAATTTCCATGTTTTCTACCGAAGGATCAGTACCTTCAAGCAGATGATGGATAATTTCATTAGCCTCTTCTTCATTGACAAAATCAATTAAGCGTTCGGTCTCTACTTTCTCGTCTTCAATTCCAATGTACAAATCACCTCCATCAGAATTTGCAAACGCTACAAAGGTTTCTTGTAGCTTATTGGGAGCTATTCTTTTGCTTTTAGCATCATTGAAGTGATCTTCACTAATTAATTTTAGTAATTTCTCCTCACCGTCAAAGGCGTCTCTTCTTTCAAACATAGTATAATACTTTTTATCAATAATATTTTCGCAAGTTACGATTTTTTTGTTGCAGCTAACACCATCAATCACGTAATCGCAATATGCGACAGTATTTATCTTATGACCCTCATTTTGAATTATAGGTATTTGCAAAGCAACTACCCCCCCCGTCAATCCACCACCCGCCCAAAAACCCGCACCACCCCAAACAAAACCACCAACCCAAGCACCATCAACACCCCACAAAGCAACCAACCCCCACCAAGCGCCGACGAGACCGTATTGCAAACCAACGCCACCGCCCCCACCGTAAGCGCGTAAGGCATCTGCGTACGGACGTGGTCGATGTGGTTACAGTCGGAGGCGAGGCTGGAGAGAATGGTTGTATCCGAAATCGGGGAACAGTGGTCGCCGAGCACGCTGGCGGCCAGCACAATGGAGATGACGTTGTAGGTCAGCCGCGTAGCTTCTTCCGGTGACCAGCCCGACTGCGTCGCCACCGCCCACGTCAACGGAATGGCGATGGGGTACAGAATGGCCATCGTGCTCCAGCTGGAACCGGTGGAGAAACTGACCAGGGCGGAGAGCACGAAGATGATCGGGGGCAGCAGGTAAGCGTTAAGGTTGCTACCGAGCAGATCGACGAGGAAATCGGCCGTATGCAGGTCTTCCGTGGTGAGGGCCAACGCCCAGGCGAGCGTCAGGATCAGAACGGCGGAAAACATGGCTTTGAAGCCGGAGGTCATCACGCTCATCGACTCGCCGATGTTCATGATCCGCTGGCTGACGCTGAGGATGATGGCGACGACGACACCGGAGATACTCGCCCACAATAGGGCTACGTAGGAGTCCGCCGCGCCGACCACCGTACCGAGCTTGCCGAAGAAATTACCGTCCATGGCCGACCAAACCGACGCCCAACCGTCGGTAGCCGGCGGTACGTCTAAACCACCGTAGATCGAAGCAAACCCCGTGCTGAGTAGGCCGATGATCGTCATCACCACCACGGTGAGCACCGGGATAATCGCGTTGCGTGCCTTCAGCGGTGCCCCCGGCAGCGGACTAAGGTCTTCCTGCTCCTCCCCCACCGCGGCCTCGGAACCAAGTGCCTTGACTTCCCCGGTGTCGCGGGCGCGCCGCTCGGCCCGGTACATCGGTCCGAAATCACGACGGGTTATAATGAGCATCAGAATAAATGCCAGCGTCAGGACGGGATAGAAACTGTACTTGAGCGATTCGATGAAAATAGAATACGGAGCTATTCCAGCGAGGGCGGGCACGTCCTTGATGCCGTCGCCGATGTAGCCGAGTTCCGCACCGATCCAGGTAGTGATGAAGGCGACCGAGGCGATGGGCGCGGCCGTAGAGTCCACCACGTAGGCCAGTTTTTCGCGGCTGATGCGGAAGCGGTCCGTCACCGAGCGCATCGTGTTGCCGACGATGAGCGTATTTGCGTAATCGTCAAAAAAGATCGCCACGCCGAGCACCCACGTAATGAGCTGCGCACTGCGGGGCGTGGTGGCATATTTCGTGAGCCGTTCCACGACGCCCGCCATGCCGCCGTTGCGGGAGATGATAGCGACCATGCCGCCGATTAGGAGGGAAAACACAATGATGGACAAGTGCCCGCCATCGTTCAGGGCCTTGATGACGTAGTTTTCCACGGTTTCGAGGAGGGCGCGGACGATGCCGAGGAAACCTTCGAAGCGTAATCCACCGGCAATGAACGCGCCCACCCAAACGCCCGCGAAAAGACTAACGATGACTTCCTTAAAGATCAGTGCCATCCCAATGGCAATTAGTGGGGGGAAGATCGATAACCAAAGGGGAATACGGCGTAACCTATTGTCCGCATTGTCGACCGAGGCTTTGAAATGGTAGAGCGCGTAACGGTCGCCCGACTTCACCAGGTTGAGCCCTTCCGCAATGGGCAGCGTTTGTTTATCGGCGAAGGTGCTGTAGCCGAGTTCCGCGGGTTCTCCGTTGATGCTGACCGGTCCGACGCCGTCCGGCAACCAAAATTCGCCCTTCGTTTGTTGCAGGTTCTCGAGCCAGTCCTGCTGGTCGGCCTGCGCGGAAAGTGGCGAAAGGGTGAGTAACAGACCAATTAGGAGGTACTGGAGCGTAAACTTTGGTGGGGGCATAGCGTAATCTTGGGGCTGGGAAGATAGTTAGTAAATTAGTCCGCTGCGCGGTTAGGCGCTTCGCGCTTAGGCTGCCGCATCCCGTAGCGTTGATTTGCGGCTATTCCTATCCCCGCTTAAAGGGCGACGGTATCTAAGAATAACGCTTATCTAAAACGGGTGAATTCGCCGAAAACATGAAAGTAACAAAAACCCTGCTCCTCTCCTTACTACTCTGCACCGGCGTCCGCGCCCAAAACATCGAGTTGGAGCCCATCGCCCCGCGCGTGACCGTGGACGGCCGGGAACTCACCATGCCCTGGTTCGGCGGCCTGAACGCGCCCCAGTTTCAGGCGGCGGACCTGGATAATGACGGCACCGACGACCTGCTAATCTACGACCGGACGGGCCAGCAATTCCTCGCCGCGCGCAGCCTGGGCGGCGGGCAGTACCGCGCCGCGCCCGAGCTACTCGTTAACTTCCCAAAAGTGGACGAGTGGATGGCGGTGCGCGATTATAACCAGGACGGCACGCCCGACCTGTTCACGTACGCCGACGGGGTGGACGGCATCCAGGTGCTGCGGGGCAAACGGGAAGCCGACGGCCTGCTCAGCTTCGAAGTGGTTGACTTCGGTGGCGCGCTGCCCATCCTCTACTTCCCCTTCGGCAACGGCCGCACGAACATCTTCGTCACCGCCATCGACTACCCTTCCATTGCGGACGTAGATTTTGACGGCGACCTCGATATCCTCACGTTCAGCGTCATCGGCGGCTACGTGGAGTTCTACAAAAACGTGGCCGTGGAACGGGGCTTCGGGGCGGACACCCTAATTTACGTGCTGGACGACCAGTGCTACGGTGGCTTCTTCGAATCCGGGCTTTCGACCGCGCTCGACCTGGCCGCAGCGCCCGGCGAATGCTACGACCAGGCGGGCCTCCGGCCCATTCAGACGCGGCACTCCGGCTCCACCATCCTGTCGCTCGACTACAGCGGCAACGGCCTGATGGACATGCTGCTCGGCGACATTTCCTTCTCCCAACTCACCCTGGGGCTCAACAACGGCAGCCGGGACCAGGCGTGGATTTCGGAGCAAGATCCTAACTGGCAAGCCGGGGGCGTCACCGCACAAATCCCTTCCTTCCCCGCCGCTTTCCACCTCGACGTCGATCAGGACGGTGACCGCGACCTCGTCGGAGCACCCACCACAACCCTCAACGGTGGCGACGTAGAGGTTGGCTGGCTGTACGACAACGTCGGCACCGACGCCGCGCCGGATTTCCAATTTTCCACGCGCCGCTTCCTGGTCGACGAGATGATCGACCTCGGCACCAGCGCCAACGCGACGACCTTTGATTACGACGCCGACGGCCGGCTCGACCTCGTGCTCGGCAACAACGACGAGTACACGGGTGCGAATACGCTAGACAGCCGCCTGCGGCTATTCCGCAACGTCACGCCGCAAGGTGGTGAGCTCGCCTTTGAGCTCGTCGACGAAGACTACCTCGGCCTGAGCAGCTATACGAACGCCCTGTGGGCCTACGCGCCTACGTTCGGCGACCTCGACGCGGACGGCGACGAGGACGTAATTATCGGTACGCGCGACGGTAAGTTAATCTATATCGAGAATCGGGGCGGAGCGGGCCAACTGGCCAACTTTGGTGCGCCGGTCTTCGAATATTTCGGTCTGGATGCCGGTCAGTTTTCGAAGCCGTTCCTCTCCGATCTCGACCGGGACGGTGCGCTGGACTTGCTCGTCGGTGGCTTCGACGGGCGCATCCGCTTTTACCGCAACGCGGGCACGGCGACGGAACCGCTGTTTGATCCATCCACCTCGGCCGCGGGAAACGCGCTGCAGTTGGGGGGCATCAACGCCGCCGTGCCGGGGTCGAGCACGGGCCACCCCACGCCGTGGGTCATCCAGCGCACGGACCACACGCTGGTCGTGACGGGCAACCAAAACGGAACGTTGGAAGCTTATCGCTTCGGGCTGGATACGACCGTAAACGAGCCCTTTAAACTCCTGACCGAGGTGATTGACGGGGCTACGTTCGGCAGCTACGCTAATCCTGCTTTCGGTGATTTTGACGGCGACGGCGGTCTGGAATTAGTGGTCGGTAACGAGCGCGGCGGCGCGGCCTTTTTTCGGACGAATTTGCTGAACGACACGACGGTTCCCCTCCGCAACGTGCGGCGGGCGGATTTCGACTTTACGGTCTCTCCCAATCCGACTACCGGCCGAACCATTGTTTCGGGCTGGCCGGCGGGAAGCGTCACGGAGGTCACTATTTTTGACGTGAGTGGCCGCCAAGTTGCGCAAATCCCGGTGGATGTGGCGCGGTCGCGGGTGCAGTGGAACGGGAAAAAGCAAGCAAAGGGTATTTACCTAGCTCGGCTGACCGGACCGGGCGGGACGGCGACCCGCAAGATTGTGGTTAGGTAACTGACCTTACGCAGCACTTTTCTTTTCTGCCACACAGAGCACGGAGAAAACAAAGAAGAGCTACTCTTTGTGACCACACTACTGGACATTTTCAAATCGGACGCTTGGAGGACTCGAAACCCTTCGCTGCGCTTTAGTTTCGAGACGCTCCAAGGTTCTAAAATTCTACTTGAGGACCTTGGAGCGTCCTCTGCCGTGAAGCCGAAGGCGAAATTGTTGAGGTCCTCCAAGCGTCCGGGGAAAATGTCCAGTAGTATGCTTTGTGACCTTTGTGTGCTACGTGGTTAAATCTTTTGCGTACGGTCAGTTAAGTAACCTAAGTTAGACTTTGTCCGAACCAAGTACCTTTGCCGACGGGCGTGCCACCAAAGTCGTACGCTACCCGAACCATGCAAAAAATTACCGAACAACCCGGTCTCCACCGCCATCTCGAAACGAGAACCACTGCAGACTTACTGACCCGCATCAACGGTGAAGACCAGAAGGTCGCGCTGGCCGTAGAGAAGTGCATCCCGGAACTCACGAAATTGGTGGAAGCAATCGTCCCCCGGATGCAGCGCGGCGGGCGGATCTTTTACGTCGGTGCGGGAACGAGCGGCCGGCTGGGGGTGCTGGACGCCAGCGAGTGCCCCCCGACGTTCGGCGTCCCGCCGGAGATGGTGGTCGGCCTCATCGCCGGTGGCGACCACGCGCTACGCCACCCCGTCGAGTCCGCCGAAGACGCACTCGACCAGGGCTGGAAGGACCTGGAAGCTCACCACATTAACGAGGATGACATATTGATCGGCATCGCCGCCTCCGGAACCACGCCCTACGTGATCGGTGGCCTCAAGGCAGCGCGGGAACGCGGCATCCTTACCGCCTGCGTCACCTGTAACCCCGGCGCGCCCGTCACGGACCACGCCGACCACCCGCTCGTGGCCGTCGTCGGCCCCGAGTTCGTTACGGGCTCCACGCGGATGAAGTCCGGCACGGCCCAGAAGATGATCCTGAACATGATCACGACCACCACCATGATCCGCCTCGGCCGGGTGAAGGACAACCGGATGGTGGACATGCAGCTGAGTAATGCTAAGCTGGTGGACCGGGGGGCTAAGATGATTGTGGACGCGCTCGGCATTAGTTACGAAGAAGCGGAGCGGCGACTTTTGAAAATGGGCAGCGTACGGGCGGTTATTGAGGCCTAAAGGTTAGCGACTACCGAACTCGTAATAAACCCCGCCCCGTACGCTGTAGTACTGTCACACCGTTCTTAGTTGCTGCCGCGCGGTCCAAACCCGGCTCTTAGCCGTCCCGATCGGCACGCCGGTGACGTTGGCGATTTCCTGGTATTTGAGCCCGTTGTTGTACAACTTGAAGGCCCGGCGGTAGATCGGTGAGAGTGCTTCCACGCGCGTCATGATGTCTTCCGCGCTGAGGTCCGCCAGGGCGGGGTTCTCGGCGATCGTGCGGTTGGCCCAGTTGGTGGTGGGCACGTCTTCGGTGACGATCTCCAGCCGCCGCTTTGCCTTCCGGTAGTCGGTGATGAAAACGTTGCGGATGATGGTCTTGATCCACGCCTGGATATTGGTGCCGGACACGAAGCGTTCGTGGTTTTTCAGAATGAGGTAGATGGCTTCCTGCAGCAGGTCCATCGCCCGGTCTTCGTCGCGCGTCAAGGTCAGGGCGAAAGGGCGGTAATCCGGGTAAAAAGCGTGGCTCAGGGTGTTAATTTCCTGGGGAGACATAGGGATTTATTTTGCTATGCTCCAAATATGCCGGCACCCGCGACCGCGCCCGCTATTTCTTCGGCGAAGTGGTGTTAATTATCGATCAATAACTTTTTTAGGAAGAATAGGCGGTAGGAAGAGTAGGCGGTAGGAAGAGAAGGCGGTAGGAAGAGAAGGCGGTAGATATTCGTTATCACGTGAGCAACGCCTATCGTACGGGCCTACCTGCCTACCTGCCTACCGCCTAATATACTACCGCCTAAAACCTAATACCCCCGCGCGTCACTCCCCTCCATATAATTAACAAACGCCTTATTCACCACCTTGAACCCACCCGGCGTCGGGTAATTCCCCGAAAAGTACCAGTCGCCGTTGTTATTCGGGCAGGCCTTGTGGACACCTTTGACCGTCTGGTAGATGACGTCGACCTTCGGGATGGTGCCTTCCGGCGTGATGATGCGCGCGATCTCCTTGCTGACGGATTCGTAGGAGAGCTCGTTGTACAATTCCTGCACGACGTTGATCATCTTGTTCTTTGGCTTCTCCAGTTCCTTGAGCGCCTTTTCGTAGACCTGCTTCAGCAGCTTTTGCTTGCCCTGCTTCTTGAGCAGACTCTCCATGGCCTTGAAGGCGACAAACTCCCCCATCCGGCTCATGTCGATGCCGTAGCAATCGGGGTAGCGGATCTGGGGGGCGGAACTGACGACGATGATCCGCTTCGGCTTGAGGCGGCTGGCGATTTTGATGATTGAATCCCGCATGGTGGCGCCGCGGACGATGGAGTCATCGAGCAGAACGAGGGTGTCCTTGTGGTTCTTGACGATGCCGTAAGTGACGTCGTAAACGTGGCTGATCATGTCGCCCCGACTGTTGGTGTCGGCGATGAAGGTGCGGACCTTGCCGTCCTTAACGATGATTTTTTCGTTGCGGACTTTGGTATTGAGGATCTTATTGAAGCCGTTTTTGCCCTTCTTCTGCTGTTTGGCAATCTCCTTTTCCTTCCAGTTCGTCAGCTCCTGTTCCAGCCCTTCGACCATGCCCATGTAGGCCGTTTCGGCGGTGTTGGGGATGTAGCTGAATACGGTGTTGTTGAAGTCGTAGTCGATGGCTTCGGCGACCTGCTTGGCCAACAGTCGGCCGAGTTCTTTGCGCTCCAGGTAAATATCGCGGTCGGTGCCCCGGCTGAAGTAGATCCGCTCGAAAGAGCAGGCGGCGCGGGGGATGGCCTTGATGAAGCGTTCCATCGACGTTTTCCCGTCCTTTTTGATGATCAGCGCGTGACCGGGTTTGACCTCCTTGATCTCGTGGAAATCAACGTTAAAGGTGGTTTGCAGGGCGGGCCGTTCGGAAGCAACCGCTACGAATTCCTCATTCTCGAAGTAAAACGCCGGCCGAATACCCGCCGGGTCGCGCATCACGAAGCCGTCGCCGTGGCCGATCATGCCGCCCATCACGTAGCCGCCGTCGAACTTCTTACTGGCACGCTTCAGCAAGCGCTGCACGTCGAGTTCTTCGGCGATGATGTCGTTGATCTCGATGTTGGTGTGGCCATCGGGCTTGTGCCACTGGTGGATGCGCTGGACTTCGTCGTCGAGGAAGTGGCCGATCTTTTCGAGAACGGTGACCGTGTCGGATTTCTCCTTTGGGTACTGGCCGAGTTCGACGAGTTCCTGAAATAGTTCGTCGACGTTCGTCAGGTTGAAGTTACCGGCTACGATCAGACAGCGCGTCTTCCAGTTGGACTGGCGAAGGAAGGGGTGGCAGGTCTCGATGTCGTTGCTCCCGTGCGTGCCGTAGCGGAGGTGGCCCATCATGAGCTCGCCGGTGTAGGGGAGGTTGGTTTTGAGGTATTCACCGTCGGCCAGTTGCTCCGGTGTAAGTTCGTTGAAGCGGCGGTAGACGCCCTTCCAGAGGTGGTCGAGGTAGTTTTTGTCGTTGCTCCGCTTACGGCTGATGAATTTGCTGCCGGGCGGGTGGTCGAGCTTGATGGTAGCCATGCCGGCGCCGTCTTGCCCGCGGTTCCGCATCTTGCGCATCAGCAGTTGGAGACATTTCAGGCCGTGGATCGGCGTGCCGTATTTCTCTTGGTAATAACTTAACGGTTTGCGGAGCCGGACCATCGCCAGGCCGCATTCGTGGTGGATTACGTCGCTCATTAATTGGTCTTTGGTCTATAGTCTGCGGTCGTCCAGGATGCGGCGGCCGCGACTTGCCTTTGGGGGAGCAAAGATAGGGCTCGGCGGGGCGGCGGGCGGGGCTTGTTCTCCACATTGTTGGGGCCAGGATGTGGAATTTGCGCGGTCGCCCTGATTAAGAGCGGGACTAGCTGGCGCGGTCGCGGGTGCCGGGGAAGGACGGGGAGGTGCGGAAAAACTACCTTAGGTTATGACAACCCGAATTAACCTCGTCGTAAGTCGTGATTTATTCGAGCCTGACACGCGCGGCGATGTTCTCGATCGCGACTTCCTCGACGTTTTCTATCCACACGCACCAAGGATCCACCGGGGTTCCGTTTCCCTAATCACGTTTAAACGTTTAATCACCCAAAATAACCTAATTGAGGGTGTATCACTATCTTAACGGTAACAATACCCAAGTAAGAGCATGTTGGGACTTTAGCTACGCTGCTCCTTCGGGGTGGGTTCCTGGCCGGTTTTAGCTACGCTGCTACTGCGTGGTGAGACAGTTTTGTGATGGTTAAGGCAGCAACCACGAAGTAGCATCGAAGGTAAACCGGAGTTTAGCCGCCCCGATAGCTATCGGGGAATGAGAATTTTGCTTTTCAGTAGTCTGGGTAAAGGGTCCTAGACTACTGACTAACCACCGCAAAAGTGGCCAAAACAAGGCCGGAAGCTAAAGTGCCAACATGCTATAAGTAGCATCGACACCAGCCGGGGCAAACCTACATCGTTGTGGATCGCAAAAGCGCAAAACGTCATTTAGGGTGCTTCATGGGCCTCAATTTCCAGCTATTAAACTCTAGCCATGGCTAAGCTATTTCTTGTCGATCTAAATCGAGTAGCCGACGAATACGAAGACTACCCCCGCGAGCGAATAGAAAGAAGCTACGCGAACGACGCCCACGGGGTTCACGAACTGGTTGACGACCCCGCCGTGGCGGACGCGATTCTCTACGCGATCAATCACAAATTCCAGCCCGCCGGTTTGTCCCTCCTTGCGGATCCGGTTTTTCGCAAATTCCCGCGTAAAGCATTACTCCACGATAGTGGTGATTTTCCTTCTCCGTTACTCGGCGGGCTTTGCGCGGGCTGGCACGACGGGCTCAGTAGTTACCCCAACATGAGCCTTGGTTGGTCGTACGCCCACCCCGGGTCCGCGGAGCCTACGTTGGAAAAGTTGGCGTGGGACGACAACGCTACATACTTATGGTCCTTCAAAGGATCGGTCGTGACCCACCCGATCAGGCGGGTACTGATGAACGTAAACGATGGGCGGGGGCACTTCATCGATACGACCGATACCAGCCAAATCAATTTAAGGAAGAACTCAGCCCCCTCGGACCCGGCGAAGCGGAGTTTCCTCGGTGATTAAAAGCGGTTATTTCGGAATTCGAAATTCATCATCTGCCCCCGCGGCATCGCCCCTTCCTCCATGCGCCTGTTCGAGGCGATGCGCGCGGCCAGGGTGCCGGTGGTGATTGCGGACGACTGGGTTCGGCCGCCCTTTGTCGACTGGTCGTCCTGCTGCATCATGATCAAAGAAAATAGCATTGGCGAATTACCACAGATTCTCAGAAAGCTAGAAAGCAGGGCGGAGCAAATTGCCCGTAACGCCAGGAGCGAATGGGAACGAGTGTTCGGCGAAGAAAACTTCTTTCACCACACCGTGGAAGCTTACTTGCTGATACTGCGGGCAAGAGAGAAAGCCACCACGACCCAGAAACTTAGCCGGTACGCCAAAGTAGTGCGGGCACCTTACGGACGAATGATTTTGCGTACCCTGAAGGACAAGGTTTTGGGCCGGTGAAACTACTTTGCCGAAATAATATCGTGGCTAAATCTGACTTGCAATTAAAGCATAGTGATTGACCTTGCGCAACCGGATTATGCCACATAAACGCAAAAACGCATAGGAATACATAAACGGTGCTTCGGCGTAGCCGTACACCGATTTTTGTGCTTTTGTGTTTTGCTTCGCGGCACTTCGTGCTGTGTGGCAAAATAATCTGCGTAACGGCAGCTAGTAATTTGGCGGTTAGTGACGAGGCCGAGGAACGGAAAGTCGTAGCCTGCCGTGGCCCCGGTTCTTACGTCAGATAATACCACGACTAACGTACTTCTCCGACCATAAGAATGGGGGTAGTAGTTTTGTGTCTCCCCGACCTGACCAAACACCACAATCATTCTCCATGCCGACCCTCCGTACCCTGCTCTTTTTGTCCCTACTCGGCACCTGCGCCTGCGCCCAAAAAACGACCCAGCCCGCCGCTAGTGACGACACGACTAGCACCACGCTGGGCCCCGTAACGAATACCCACGATCACCCCGCCGAAGTAGCCGGCCTGGGGCCCGTGACCGCCACCGCGTTCGGCGCTAACCTGTACACCCCACCCGCTTCCGTCACGGCCGAGCAAGTGATGGACAGTATCCGTGCAGCCTTCCCCGGCAAAGCCATTTACCTCGATCTCTGGGCGGTCTGGTGCATGCCGTGCATCGGTGAATTCCCGGCCAGTAAGCGCCTGCACGGGCAGACGAGTGACTTGCCGGTAGAATTTGTTTACCTCTGCACCTCGTCGCGGGGCACCGAGGCGCGGTGGAAATCCATCATCAATGGCAAAGAGTTGCCGGGGACGCACGTGTTCGTGGACCGGCTGGTGCACGGTGAAATCATGGACCGGCTGCGGGCTAACTCCTACCCTACCTACGTCGTCGTGAAGGCGGACGGGAAGCGTAAGTACGACGTCAGACGGCCTTCCGAGCTGAGCCGACAGCGGATGCAGCAACTGATCAAGTAGCCACTGCACCTGCCGTCTGCCTACCCCCACTAACGGGCGTCCTCACCAAATAAACTCTATTTGCGCGGGCCCCAGATAACGGTGCCGCAACCAACTCGCGAACCTTATTACGACATTAGTAGTAGATAAATTTGCTTTATTACTACATACGTCGTACTTTTGGTACATGGCCGATAAAACACTTCCTTCCGACGCGGAATTACTTCTTCTACAAGCCCTCTGGGAAAACCCCGGCGGCACCGTCCAGGACGTCCACGCCTGGGGCGAGCGCGCCGGAAAGGACGTGGGTTATACTACCGTCCTGACCCAGCTACAACGAATGCACCGTAAGGGGCTGGTGACCAGAAAACGGGACGGCAAGCAGCACCGCTACGACGCCGTGCGCGGCCGGGAGGAGACCGAGACCGCCCTGGTCGACCGACTATCCCAGACGGCCTTCGCCGGCTCTCCGGTACGCCTTGCCCTCCGCGCCCTCGGTAACGACCGCCCGACGACCAACGAATTGGAAGCGCTGGAACGGTGGCTCATCGAACAAAAGAACCGCAAATGAGCACATCACCGTCCTTCCTCTTTTTCGAGGCGCTGGCCATCAGCCTGCTGCACTCCTGCTGGATTTTCACCCTGCTGGTCGGCACGGGTTATGCGCTGGCACAACTAAGCAAGACGGCAAAACACCGTTACGTGATCTATTTGGGAACGCTCGTCTCGTTACCGGTGGCGTTTTGCCTGACCTACGTAATGGCCTGGCGGACGAGCACCGCGGCGTGGGCGGACGCGACGTGGCTGGGGGACACCCTCGGTAACCAAGCGACACTGGCGCTAACCGATAACCTCAGTAAACTGGGGATTGATTTGGTGGTGGGGTGGACGGATTACCTCGCCGGCGCTTACCTGATCGGTCTTTTCGCTAGTCTTACGTGGGGCGCTCAACGCTACTGGATCACGAGAAAAATTCGGCGGGGCGGCCTGCTTCCGGCCCCTCCCCTGCGGGCGCTTTTCGCCGATTTACGAAAAGAGATGGCGGTGAGTGACGCCGTCCGCTGGAAGGTGACGGATCGCGTACGGGAGGTCCTGACGGTAGGAATTTTACGCCCGGTTATCCTGTTTCCCGTCGGGCTCGTCAATTCCCTCACCACGGACGAAGTAAGTGCCATTCTCCGCCACGAGCTGAATCACATCCGGCGCAACGATCCGTTCTGGAACGCCGTGCAGGAGCTTACCGTCCGCCTTTTCTTTTACCACCCGCTGGTCTACTGGCTGGCCGGGAAAATTAATCTCGAACGCGAGTTCGCCTGCGACGATGCCGTTATCCCGCACGTCGGGAAGACCGTCTACGCCCGGGCGCTGCTGCGCGTTGCTCAATATTCTCTTCACCCTAAACAAGCTTTTACCATGGCCGCCATCGACCACAATAGTTTCACTTACCGTATTCAGCGCCTATTTTCCCCCTCCGGGCAAAGTAGCCTCCGCCCCGGCTTCGGCCGCAAACGCTCTTATTTACTGGCAACGCTGGCCATCGTTCCCCTGTGTTTCACGCTGGCGTACGGCGCAAGTGATGCGAGCCAACGGGGCTGGCTAGCCGCCGATAATTCTTTAATTTCTCTTCAGGCCACCGAACGGACCATCACCGGAACGGTAACCGACGGCGAAACCGGCCAGCCTTTGATCGGCACAACCGTTATCGTGGAGGGAACGAACGTGGGGGCGGTCACCAACCTCGAAGGCGCGTTCGAAATACGCATCCCGGCGGGCGAGCAGACGCTGGTATTTGCCTACGTAGGTTACGAAACCGTGCGAGCGACCGCGCCGGCCGACGACGGACGTTTGAACGTTACGATGACGAAGGGCTCGACGGATGGCGATGCCGTGTTAAAATTCAGAACGGCGGACGGCGAACAAAAAACCTACCGAACTACTGGTGAAAAACCGCTCCTGCGGATGGACGAAAAGATCCTCATCGTCATCAACGGCAAGCCCGTCAAGGACAAGTCAGAACTGAACGTCGACCCCGACACGATCGCAAGCATCAACGTGATCAAGGCACCCGAGGAAATGAAGGCCCGCGGCTACGATTTGGAGAAGTATGAGGGGGCTATTCTGATTACTCTGAAAAAGTAGCCATCCTCGCTCAATGCGCTCATTCTTGAGTTGGAAAAGCCCCGTCGCTACCGTTGCGATCGGGGCTTTTTTAGTTCTTCGACGCATACTGAGTTATGGTGTATGGGGTGTTTGGATTACTACGGGTGGACTAACCGTACACGTATTTTACGGCCAAAAGAGAGCTAACTCACTTGACCAGACCCTGGCCGCCCACCGTAAGGACCGCCAATTCAATAACTGCCCGATTTAACTACGTTGCTGCTTCGCGGTGCAGCCTGGTCTCGCGGCACTGCTCTTCCTATCCTGGAAACCACCGTCCCGACCAAGTCGGGATGCAGGCATCCAAAGGGCTCGATCAGCACCACAATTCCGTCACTTCAATCAGGACAGTTATTAAATCGACGGTCCTAAATTCGGCAAAGCAATCGATCAAGGAAAGTAGCGTACCTACTGATTTTCGATAAGGCGAAGAAGTTGCGTTCAGCCCAGTCTGCGGAACCGTGCCGCCGTGAACTCAGTACAACACTAGCTTTCCACCAACGGTAATTGAGTAAGGGCGCAATTGTGTTACGTCGTAAGGCCCTTCCTGCGCCAGTTTTACGTCATCGGGTCGGTAAAGACCCCGGACGGACAAGCTATGTTGCAAAAAGACACCGTAGCGCAGCCCTAATTGAAACGTAACACCACCGACAACGGCAAAGTCAAAGTCCTGAAATTCAATATCCGCTTCGGTATAAACAGGGTCGGGTAGCAGCTGATCGAAAAATCCGCGGTTGGCGGTTTGAAAACCGGTCAGGCGGGTGAGCTTGACGCCGAGCTGCAATGTCGTACTTCGGTATAGAGCGTAGTTATTCGCCTTCCGGGAGGCCTCTTTGCTGCCTAAACGGTAATTAAATAGTAGGGGAATTTCCACCATCGATAGTTTGAGTACCGTCGCATTGCCGCCACGTTGGTCTACTTCGCCATTACTCGGCCGGGCACCTTCTTGAGAAAATCCGACGCCTAGACTAACGAAGTATTTGGGGCGCCATAAATATTGCGTTTCAATGCCAAACCGCAGCCCTGGCTTGTTGTATCCGAAGTAGGAATCTCCGTGGACCTGCGTGAAGTTAGCCCCCACGTAACCGGCGGCGACAAACTTTTGATTTCGGTCGGGCTGTGCGCAAATGCCTACCCCCAGGAGCAATAATGACAGCAAAATATAAAGTCGATTCACGGGGTAGTTTTTAACTAAGGAAATTGATGCTGGGAACGTTTTGCGGCCGGGACGATAACTCAGCATGATTCCCACCCGCTTTGACTAGTGCTAATGACGTCGTCGTTGCCCCCGTGACGGTCAATATAGTACTCATTTTAGTCACGGCCGTGTGTCGGGGTCAGTTACCGTAGAATACCCGTAAATTCATAGCTACATCATGGTACAAACGCGCCAAATTCATTACTTCAACTGACAGTTGACGGTTTTCGTCAATAATACCAGCCGCGTTCCGTATCCCTTCTAATTAACCTACTGCTCTAATGGCACCTGACGGTCAAATTCAGAACTTGAGCCCCGGATGTCGATCCAGAAATAATAAGATTTATCGGAAGGTTCTACTTTCTTACTTACTCCATTTCAAGGGGGCTCCAGGAATTTTGTTGCGCCCCGATAGCCAGCGGGGCGGGTGCCGTGGTCGGGGGAAGCAAAGTACTAGTCCGGGTCAGAAATATCGAGCATCGCATCGATCTCCGGACCCGCCAACCAGTCTATTCGGTAGCGATCGCTTCCCAGAACAACAATTTTACCGAGTTGGTGACCAGAAAGCGAACCGGCCGGCGGGACGGGCTCGCAACTGACGTCCTCCTCTCCGATCCGGAAGCAAATGGTATCGGAAGCAGGTACTTCGGTGATGCCCGCCGGAATAAGTAGCGTGCTCAATCCATTTTCTTTTTGGATCAGTAGCTGATGCTTCTTCTTACTAAAACGAGAGTTGGTGACCAGCAGGCGGGCGGCGGGGGCACTGCTTAATTCCGGGTGGGCCGGTTCGAATTGTCCCGCAGCTAAATTATAGCGAAAGGTCGATATTTCTCCACCGTACGGGTACTTCAGGTTTGCTACCAGGAGCCCTCCGGTAAGACCATAATAGAAGGTAGCCTCCGCAACACTCGCATCGTACTTCATTAGTACTAACCCATTCGGGATGGAAACTAAGAAATCATTTTCGGGCGTGCGTTGGAGCTGGTAAAAAGAGCCGTCGGGGAGGCGAAAATAGCTGTGTCCTCCTTGTTGCACGCCCCATATTTCGCGGAACGCCCTTTTATTTATTTCATCCGGACGGGAGAATAAGACTTTATGGTATTTCTTCCTTTCTTCGTCAATGTAAATTAATTCAGGGGTGCCGGGCGCTACCGTAACGAGGGTACTGGGCCGGCCGGCACGAAAATCCAAAAAAGATTCGTAGATGCCATCGGGAATTTCGCTTCCCGCTAGTTGTTGGACCGGGTAGATTTCCGGTGGGCTATTGGCTTCCGCGCCCGAAATTTTTCTGGCCACCCCGCCCGCCCCGGGTAACTGAACTAAGCTAGCAATCACTTGGTCCAGCAACTCCGTGAGTTTACCGGGCACGGACCTTTTTACGTAGCCGGCGCTTTCGCGCCGTACTTTCCGCACGGGGCCATAAACGAGATAGCCACCCTCGGTGGTCGGTAATAGCAATTCCGCCTCCAGCGCCAAATTGATGCGCGTGCTCATAAACGAGATTTGCTGGTTAGCGGCCAGCCCCGTTACCCGAAGAATAGCTTGCGGAAGCTGGTCATCCTGGGTAGCTTTGTTCAGTAAGCTAGCTAAGGCTTTCTCCTGACTGCCTTCCAGCCGGATGTAGTGGGGAGTGCTGTTGTGCCCACGGTACGCGATACCGATGGGCGACCGGGCGTCGGTTTGGATACTAATAATTTCGGTAATGTGATACGGCGAGTCCGAGAGATCCAACTGCTCGCCGTCGAAGTTGATGAGGACTACCTCATCGGCGGATTGGGCGAAAAATCCTCCGAAATACGGTGCTAAGAATAACGCAAACAGACAGATATATCGCAAATTATTCATGAGGTGTAGGAGCTAAATGAGGAGTTTGCCAACACAGAGTAGTGCAAAAGTGGCCAAAACAAGGCCAGAAGGCGAAGCCCTGACGTACGCTAACATTGATTACTGATGTCACGCAGACTATTTCGCCACATAAACACAAAAGCACAAAAGCACAAAAATCGGTGTACGGCTACGCCAAAACACTAATTTACTTACTCTTTTGTGTTTTTGTGGCATAATCCGGTTGCGTGTCAGTTAACTAGCGGCCGAGATCAAAAATTTACCCCCGTAAAGTAAGCTAATGAATTTTTTTTAAAAGTTCGACTCGCCGCGCGTTTCAGTAATTTTTGTTGCGCCCCGGTAGCTACCGGAGCGGGTGCTAGGGTTTCGAGATTACGTCAACGCTAGTCCGGGTCGGAAGGATTGAACAGCACGTCAACATCCGGTCCTTCCAACCAGTCTAATCGGTAGCGATCTCTTCCCATCACGACGATTTTGCCGAGTAGTCTACCGGACGGTGACGAAAACGACGGAACGGGTTCGCAAACGAGGTCCGTGTCACCAAGCTGAAAACAAACCTCCGGCGAGGCGGGTATTTCCATTTGCTTGTCCGGGGCAAGCGGGGCAGCCGTCCCATCCGCCGCCCGAATCAACAACTGAACTTTCTTTTTACTGAACCGCGAACTAGTAATCATTAATCGTGGCTTGTAAACGGCACCTTGCGTCACCTGGTCGGCTGGTATAAATTGCCCCGTGCTTAAATTATACCGAAAGGCGGTGATCTCCCCACCGTCCGGGCGCGACGCGGCTGCCATCAGCAAGCCGCCGACGAGGCCGAACATGGCGGACGCCATCACAACGTCTCCGTCATACTTCGTCAGCATAAAGCCGCCCGGGATGTGCGTGATAAAATCATTTTCCGGCGTGCGCTGAAGCTGGTAGAAGGTACCGTCGGGAAGGCGAAAAAAGGTATAGCCCTCGTGCTGCACGCCCCACACCTCACGGAACGCTCTCTGGTCCAGGCCGTCCGGGCGGGAGAAAGAGACCTGGAAATACTTATTTCCCAGTTCGTCGGTGTGGATCAATTTGGGTGCGCGGGTTTCGAGCAGCGCTAGCGTATCGACTTGGCCGGCCCGAAAGTCTAGGTGAGACGCGTACACACCACTGGGCAGGTCACCCGACGAGCGTTGCTGAATGGGGTAACTCGCCGGATACTCAGTGATCTCTTCTTCAGAAATGCTTTTGGCCACCCCGCCCGCCCCGGGCAGTTGAACCAATTCGGTAATTACGTCCTGCAGCAGCTCAGTGATTTCCCGCGGCGTAGCCCGTTTGACATTGCCGCCGATTTCCATTTGCACTTTGCGGACGGGGCCGTAGACGAGGTAGCCGTGTTCGGCCGGGATGAGTAGTTCTGCTTCCAGCTCCACCTTCATGCGGACGGCCGTAAAAGTGACCTCCTGGTTGGCAGTCAGGCCGGTTACGCGGAGCACGGCTTCCGGAAGCTGGTCGTCCTGGATCGAGTTGCCGAGCAGCCCGGTCAGTGCTTCGGTTTGTCCGCCCGCCAACCGGATGTAGTGTGGCGTGTAGTTTAAGCCCCGGTACCCGATGCCGAGCGGTGCCCATTCGTCGGCCTGGGTACTGACAATGGCGGCGATGCGGTAGGGTAAGCCCAGAAGGTTGAGCGCTTCTCGATCGAAATTGAGTACTACTTCCCGATCGGCCAGTTGAGCGGAAAGGTTTCCGAAAAAAGGCGTGAGGAATAGCGGGATGAAGTAGATGAAGGATAGGTTTTTCATGTGGTGTAGGGTCAGAGATTCTGATACAAATATAAAGCCTTGGTTTAGGAGCTAACTAATGGATTATGCCACAAAAACACACAAGAATAAGTAAACGGTGCTTCGGCGTAGCCGTACACCGATTTTTGTGCTTTTGTGTTTTGCTTCGCAGTACTTCGTGCTACGTGGCGATATAATCTGCGTAACATCAGGTATTAAGTACCGCCGCCGTCTGACTTCGCCCTGGCGTCTGACTTCGGCCTCAGGTACATACTCGGCACCCGCGTCCGCGCCCACCACCGAAATTAGTAGCGCAGCTCGACCAGCCACCTGTTTAAAATAAAAAGCCCCAACGACCGTAAGTAGTTGGGGCTCGCAAAATATTTTAATCCGGGCGATAAACTCAAATCTTCACCACTTCCGCCTTAATGGGATAATCCGCCAGAATACGGTTGGTAAAGGCCATGTGGCCCCGGGGAACGGCGAGGTAAAGTTTGCCGTGCTTGAGCTCCGCGATGGTGGACAGTAAACGCCACTTGGTCACGAGTTGGCGCTCGTCGCCGGATTTCATCCCGAGTTCGAAGTAGGATTTGCGACCGTTTACCTCACCGGTCACGTCGGGAATAAAGAACTCATCATTGTCCTTGCCGCGGCGAATTTTGGCCGGCGTCTCGTAGCCTTCCGCGTTGGCGCAAATGTTCTCGAAACCCTTTTTCTTGACGATCTTGTCTAGTAACTTTTCGATGAGCTCGGTATCCTTCTGCTGACCTTCGGTGAGTATTCCGTTTTCCATATCTTGGTGGGTGGTTATAATTTAAAAAAGCCCGCCGGGGCAGTAGCGACAAACGTGACCGGTGGGGTGAGTAAAGTTCGGGGGGAAGATACTACGGGAGGCAAGAAGTTGCCCGGAAGCGCCGAACGAAGCACTGGTTATAAACGCCCGGGGTAAGCGTATAGTTGACGAGGTGAGGACCGGGGTGGTTTGCGCGGGGCCGCCAACCGCCCGCCGTAAGTAATGAGCGCGTCGTTTCTTGGCTAAACCCTTCCGGCTTATATTTACCCCACAACTTAAAACTCGATCAACACATGTCCGACCAGCGCCCTTGGCTAGCACAGTACCCAGCCGGCATCCCCGCCAACATTGACGTCACCCCCTACCCCAACCTGAAGGGCCTCCTGGCCGAAGCCACGAAGAAATACGCCAACAAGGCCGCCTTCCACTGCATGGGCAAGGACGTAACGTACCGCGAGCTGGACCAGATGTCGACCGCCTTCGGCGCCTACCTGCATTACCGTGGCCTACAGCCCGGCGACAAGGTGGCCGTTATGATGCCCAACTTACTGCAGTACCCCATTGCACTCCACGCGCTCCTCAAGGCCGGGCTCGTCATCGTCAACACCAACCCGCTCTACACGCCCCGGGAGATGAAGCACCAGTTCACGGACGCGGGCGTGAAGGGCATCATCATTGCGGAAAACTTTGCGGCGAACTTAGAAACCATCATCGGCGAAACGGAGATTACCACCGTGGTCACGACCAGCATTGGCGAGCTCCTCGGCTTTTTCAAGGGCGGGTTGACGAACTTCGTCGTCCGCAACGTGAAAAACATGGTGCCGAAGTACAACCTCCCCGGGTCGGTCACCTTCCAGACGGCCCTCGACGACGGCGCGAAACAAAAACTCCCCCCCTACGAATCCAAGCCGGACGATACCATCGCACTCCAGTACACCGGTGGCACGACGGGCGTGAGCAAGGGCGCCATGCTGACGAACACCAACCTCGTCGCCAACGCGCTGCAGTCGCGTTTCTGGTTAGCGCCCAAGCTACCGGAGAGTACGGACGGGCGGCTGCTCTGCCCCCTTCCCCTGTACCACATCTTCGCCCTCACGGTCAACGGCTTCGGCGCGTTCACCCACGGCGTTTGTAACGTGCTGATCACCAACCCGCGCGATATGTCCACGATCGTCAAGGCGTTCAAGGACAACAAAATTGCCGGCATGACGGGCGTCAACACGCTCTTCAACGGGATGATCAACGACAAAGCTTTTCAGAAGCTGGACTTCCGCCACCTCGAACTCGCCGTCGGCGGCGGCATGGCCGTGCAGCGGCCCGTCGCGGAAGCCTGGCAAAAACTTACCGGCATCCCCCTCAGCGAAGGCTACGGCCTGACGGAGGCCAGCCCCTGCACTAACATGAACCCCCTCGACGGTAATCAGCGCATCGGCACGATCGGCCTGCCGATGTCCAGCACGGACATGCGCATTTGGCACGAAGACGATGACCGGGTAGCCAACCCCGAGGAGCGCGGCGAGATCCAGGTGAAAGGCCCGCAGGTCATGAAGGGTTACTACAACCGCCCCCAGGAAACGGCCGACGTCATGCTCGACGGGTGGCTCCGCACGGGCGACATCGGCGTGATGAGCGAAGACGGGTTCTTCAAGATCGTCGACCGGAAAAAGGATATGATTCTCGTTTCGGGCTTCAACGTGTACCCCAACGAAGTGGAGGACGTGATGGCCGGGCACCCGAAGATCATGGAGTGCGCCGCGGTCGGGTTTCCGAGTGAACGGTCCGGTGAGATGGTAAAGCTATTCGTCGTCAAGAAGGATAAATCATTGACCGAGAAAGAAGTCGAGGCTTTTGCCCGGGAGAACTTGACTGGGTACAAGGTGCCCAAGGCGATTGAGTTCCGGGAGGAGTTACCGAAGACGAACGTTGGGAAGATTTTGCGGCGGATGTTGCGGGAGGAGTAGGTTGGTTTGGGGTCTGTGGTCTGGGGTCTGGGGATCTGGGGGTCTGGGGTCTAGGGTCTAGGGTCTGGGGTCTGGAGTCTGGAGTCTTGGGTCGTGGTTTGGGGTGTTCCCTCAAACCACTAAACCCCGCACTCGCCCCGGTAGCTAATGGCGCGTCCACCGCTCGCTTTGGGCGGACATGTTCTACCTTCGCCGCCCACCCTCCCCGCCGCCCAAAATACCCCCGACTTGGCCCTAAAAAAATCCGACCTCTACGCCTCCATCTGGAACGCGGCCGACGTGCTCCGTGGCAGCATGGACGCCAGCCAGTACAAAGATTACGTGCTTACGCTGCTGTTCATGAAGTACGTGACGGACCGCGCGACGCAGCCCGACAGCCTGATCGAGATGCCGCCGCCGGAGCCGCCCGAGGGAAGCCGCCAGGAGATCGGCTACGGGGGCAGCTTCCACGATATGGTGCACTGGAAGAACAAAACCGGCGTGGGCGAGCAGCTCAATAAGATCGTCGCCCGCTTCGCCGCCCACAACGGGCTGGCCGGCAGCATCACGACGGCCAACTTCAACGACACCGATAAGCTCGGGACGGGCCAGGAGATCATCGACCGCCTCAGCAAACTGATCGGCATTTTCCAGAAGCCCGAGCTCGACTTCAGCAGCAACCGGGCCGGCGACGACGACCTGCTGGGCGACGCCTACGAGTACCTGATGCGCAACTTCGCCACCCAGAGCGGCAAGAGCAAGGGCCAGTTCTACACGCCGGCCGAGGTGAGCCGCGTGCTGGCCGCCATCCTGGGCGTCGACCGCGCCACGGCCCCCAACTTTACCGTCTACGACCCCACGGCCGGCTCCGGCTCGTTACTGCTGAAAGTAGCCGACGCCAGCCCCCACGGCCTCACGATCTACGGCCAGGAACGCGATAACCAGACGCGCGGCATGGCCGTCATGAACATGTGGCTCCACCAGCATCCGGACGCCGAGATCAAACAAGGCAACACCCTGGCCAGCCCCCAATTCACCGAGGTCGTGGGTGGCGAGGAGCGCCTGAAGCGCTTCGATTTCGTGGTGGCCAACCCGCCCTTCAGCGTCAAGGAATGGGGCGACGGCTTCGACCCGGAATCCGACATTTACCGCCGCTTCCAGGACTACGGACTGCCGCCCAACAAGAACGGTGACTTCGCCTTTCTGCTCCACATCCTGGCCAGCCTCAAACACGACGGCACGGCGGCGGTCATCCTGCCCCACGGCGTGCTCTTCCGCGGCAACGCCGAGGCGACGATCCGCCAAAACCTGCTGGAACGCGGTTACATCAAGGCCATCATCGGCCTGCCGGCTAACCTCTTTTACGGCACGGGCATCCCCGCCTGCGTGATCGTGTTGAGTAAAGCCGACTCGCAACTCGCAACCCCCAACTCCGTCTTCTTAATCGACGCCAGCAAACACTACCGCAAGGACGGCCCCAAGAACCGCCTCCGCGAGCGCGACATCCACAAAATAGTCGACGCCTACCACGCCGGCACCGACGTACCCGGCTACGCCCGCCGCGTCCCGGCCGCCGAGATCGCCGCCAACGACTACAACCTCAACCTGCCGCGCTACCTCGACGGGGGCGACGTGGCCGATAAGCAGGACCTGGACGGGCACCTGCGCGGCGGCATCCCCGACGCCGACGTGGACGCGCTGGCCGACTACTGGGCGGCGTTCCCCGGCCTGCGGGCGGAGCTCTTCAAACCACTTCGCCCCGGCTATTCCGGGCTTACGTTGGGGTCGCCGTCCCCAACCACGCGGGCACCCGCGACCGCGCCCCTGGCCACCATCCGGGAACACGCGGAATTCACGGCCTTTGAGGAAAATCTACGCGACGTATTCGCCGGCTGGCAGGAGCTGGCACTTGCGGAATTCAACGACATCGACGGGGCCACCAAGCCGCGGGAGCTGATCGCGCGACTGGGCGAGGCCATCGTCGACGCTTACGCCCGGGCCCGCCTCGTGGACCCCTACGCCGCCTACCAGCACCTAATGGACTACTGGGACGACACGCTGCAGGACGACGTCTATGCCGTGCTCGCCGACGGTTGGCAAGCCGAGCTGGTGCCGGTAACGGACAAGAAAGGCCGCGTGAAGAAAGGACAGTTTACCACCGATCTACTGCCGCCGGACATCGTACGCGATCATTTCATGGGCGCGGACGCGGGTGCCGTGCGGGTATTGGAAAGCAAAGTAGCCGACCACGAAAGCCGCCTCGCCGAACTACTGGAAGAACACGGCGGCGAAGACGGCCTGCTCCGGGAAGTGACCAGCGACAAGGGTAAAATCCTGAAAGCAGAACTCACCGCCCGCCTCAAATCCCTCAAAAAAGCCCGCGACCCGGACGACGCCGAGGAACTAGCCGTACTAAACGAATACAGCCGGACTGATGCCGCCCGCGCCAAAGCCGCCAGGGCCGCGAAGACCGCCGAGACTGAGTTGCAAGCCGCCGTCTGGACCAAGTACGCCGAACTGACCCCGGCCGACGTGCGGGAACTGGTCATCGAGAACAAGTGGCTGGAAACCATTTACGGCCGCATCGAGGCCGAAACCGCCGCCGTCGCCCAGCGCCTGGCCCGCCGCCTCGGTGAGCTCGCCACCCGCTACGACCGCCCGCTGCCGGAGCTGGAAACGGACGTGGCGGAGATGCAAGAAAAAGTGAACGATCACCTGGCTAAAATGGGACTGACGTGGTAGGAATTAAGGAAGGGTACCGGCGGACGGAGATTGGGGTTTTACCGGTTGGGTGGGAGGTTAAATACTTACCTGAAGTAGTAGATTTTATTCACGGTAAAGCGCATGAGCCTTTTGTCAATCCACATGGTGATTATGTAGTTGTTAATTCTAAGTTTATTTCTACTGATGGTAAGGTTTTGAAAAAGTGCACGATCAATAGAATGCCAGCCAGAATTGGTGACGTTTTAACTGTGTTGAGCGACCTGCCAAATGGTAGAGCACTAGCTAAATGTATAGTAATTAACGTCGATGATTTGTACGCTGTAAATCAACGAATATGCATATATAGGTCAAAGGGAGCTAATTCATCTTACTTAAAATGGATTTTGAATAGAAATCCTTATTTCATGAAGTTTGATGATGGAGTGACTCAAACTCACATTTTAAATCATCACATAGTTAAATGTCAAATCCCCCTCCCCCCCCTCCCCGAGCAGCACGCCATCGCCACCGCCCTGGGCGACGTGGATGGTTTGTTGTCGGCGCTGGATGCGTTGGTGGGCAAGCGGGAGGCGTTTAAGCGGGGGGTGATGGAGGAGTTGTTGAGTGGGGGGCGGCGGTTGGCGGGGTTTTCGGGGAAATGGGAAACTACAACCTTCGACGATGTTATGACAGGCTTTTCTAGTGGCGCTACACCACGTAGAAATCGTAAGGAATTTTATACGGGACATATTCCCTGGATCACTAGCAGTGAATTGAACTACAATACAATACATTCTACTTTTGAGAAAATAACTCCACAAGCAGTTTCTGAAACTAATCTTTCGAATTTAGAACCCGGCACATTTTTGATCGCTATAACAGGTTTAGAGGCTGCTGGCACTCGTGGCAGTTGTGGTATAGTAGGCATCAAATCCACTAGTAATCAATCTTGTATGGCATTAATTCCAATTTCAACAAAATTGATGGTTGAATATTTGTTCTATTATTATTCATTGAATGGTGATGCTCTAGCCCTAGAGTACTGCCAAGGTACTAAGCAACAAAGCTACACGGGTAAACTAGTGAAAAGATTACCAATTACACTTCCTGTCGATTTAAAAGAACAACGCGCCATCGCCACCGTCCTCACCGACCTGGACGCCGAGCTCTCCGCCCTGCGCGCCCGCCGCGCCAAAGTAGCCGCGGTGAAGGCGGGGATGATGGAGGCGTTGTTGACGGGGGCGGTGCGGTTGGTGTGAGATCATGATTGAGCACAATTTGTTGGTTGGCGCCAACCAAATATAATGATTTGTGGTAAATTACGCTGCCTAACAACGCTTCCGTTTGTTTAGCTTAAAGTAAACAATATGCCTACCTTTGCGCTTTGCAAAGTTGAACTACCCATTCACGCCCCGGTATCCGTCTACTGGTTGGAGGTTGACGGGCGGGCACCCTACTTGACTTTCGAAAAAAAGATGCTGAAGGCCGGAAACAAAAAGGAACTATCCCGGCTAGCTGTTTACTTGGAAGAGCTCGCTTACGGGCGCTCCCTTCCGAATAACGCCATCAAGGAGTTGCGGGGCGTCCCGGCCGAAGACACTTGGCGCGAGTTCGAGCTCCGGGTAAAGCAGCTACGGCTCTACTATTTTTTGTTACCACCCGACGGCCGGGTCATTGTCCTCGGGCAAATTAAGAAAGGAGATAAAGAGCAGGCAAAAGCCATCGCCGAATTACGGCAACTTAAAGCAGGATTTAAAGCCGCCTACGGGGCGGGGCAAACTACAAACGAAGAAGAATGATCAGCCAACCACTCCGGGAGCGCATGCGGGAAGAAGAATACTGGACGACCAAGCTCCAGCTGGAGATCTTCCGCCAGATCGATACGCACCTTACCAAAAATAAAATCAGCCGGAGTGCTTTCGCCGATCAGTTGGGCGTGAGTCGTGGCTACGTCTCCCAAATTCTCAATGGCGATTTTGACCACAAGCTTTCTAAACTCATTAGCCTCTTACTCGCGGTTGGGAAAGTGCCGCAGGTCCAGTTTGCTGACCTGGACAAAGTAATCGAGCAGGCTACGGGAGAGCGGCCGAGATTATACGCTACTTACCGGGCCGAGCAAACGATGCGTTTTGGGGACGAGCAAACCGCCGCAACGGTCAACGTAGTTAATGCCGATTCGGGGTCTTCCATCATTTTTGACCAGGTTGCGTAATGAAACAGTATCACCTCAATGCAGTCGAAGAGCACCAACTATTCGTGCGGGCACCGGACAGTGCGTCACGGGGCAAAGAAGTCAAAGTAGTATGGACGTTCGACGCCGACTTTAGTGCTGACGGACCGAATACCGTGACTGTCTTACTCCAAGTGAGTGCCGGTGATGCCGGGGCCGATGACCCCAAGGATGACCCGCTTGTTTCGTTGAGCGTCTCTCACCATTTCGACTCGGAGGATTACGAGTTCGAAGTGACTCACCTCGCGGACCCCGACCGGCAATCTTTTTTGGCAACGTTGTTGGGCATTTCCCTGGGTACCGTCCGTGGTTTGATCTACGCGCGGACGGTCAGCATACTGGGTAAAAGACTGGTCATGCCGATTGTCAACCCCACCGCGATGTTGCGGCATTTGGTGGAGGAGCGGGGGTGGGGTGGCCCCGAATGAGCATTCGAGCCACACCGTGAATTTCGCAATCCGTTTATGAGTACGAAACTGATGACGAAAGTACTACCTTGCGTGAAAATTTCACGGTATGCTGGTTCGTCTGGTAGTAGAAAACTTTTTGTCGATCGCCGAGCAACGGACTTTCGATATGCTACCCAATGACAAGTTGGGTAAGCTGCGGCATCACGTGCAGGATGCGGGGGGGGTGGATTTGTTGAAGCTGGGGGTTTTGTACGGGGCTAATGCGGCTGGGAAGTCTACAGTTTTTAAAGCGATGGCAACTCTGAAAGCGTTAGTGAGCGGCCAGGAATCCTGGGTGATGTATGCGCATACACGCCATCGATTTAATGAGGACAATGGAGAGCCGATCACCCTGGGGGTGGAATTCTTGGTGGGGGAGCGAGCATTTTTGTATGCGGTACAATTAAGGGAAGGAATTGTAGCGGCCGAGGAACTCTACCGATCGGGGCTGGGTGGGAAAGATGAGCTAATTTTCCGTCGCACATCAGGTAACGGTAAAAATCAATTGGAGTTACCCGCACTGGATGGCTTAGGGCAGCCGACCTCGGAGGTTAAACAGTTTATCGAGAAGAACACAATTCACGCTAATCAAGCAGTACTGGCTTCGTTAGCTGCATTTGAAGGGCCGCAGTATAAGAATATTAAAATTGCCTTCACGTGGTTTACCAATACCTTGCAATTAATAAGTCCTTCGCAATACGCAATAGGATTGGCACAGCGAATTGATCAGGATCCTGACTTTGGTAAATTCGTGAAAGAAACGCTGAAAAGTAGCCATCTTGGTATTTCGGACGTAGTAATTGAAAAACTGACTTTAAATGAGTTCTTCGGGCGTGACGATGCTAACAAAGCAAGCGAGATTCGCGCAAAATTCGAAGCCAATCCAGATGGAATACTTCCGGCTTACACCAGTTCCGGTCAGGAAGTCAGTATAGTTATGGAAAACGATAAGCCCGTAGTAAAAATGCTTGTTATAAGGAAAGGAGACAGAAGTAATGTTAAGGATTTTTCGTCCGTTGAGGAATCTGACGGAACCCAACGACTACTCGATTTTTTGCCGGCTTTTTATATAGTTGCTCGTAGTCCGACTGTTTTTTTTATCGACGAGATCGAACGTAGCCTTCATCCACTCCTTATCCACAAGTTACTTGAAAAATTTAGCTTGGATGAGCACACGCGCGGTCAATTAATCATGACCACCCACGAAAGTAATTTACTGGACCAGGATATTTTAAGAAGAGATGAGATTTGGTTTGTTGAAAAAGATATGTTTGGTGCTACTGATCTATATTCCTTAAATAAATTTAGAGAACACAATACCATCGACATTCGTAAGGGCTACCTGAATGGGCGTTACGGCGGCATTCCGTTTCTTGGCAAACTAGACACCCTAAACTGGCACGAGCATGATACTGTCTAGCATAAGGCCATTTGGCAGAAAACAACCTGATACTGATGCGAAGTTAATACTACTCATAGTCGAAGGAGAAAAAAGAGAATACCAATATTTTTCTTACTTCTCGGAAATGGATACCCGCATCAATCTACAAATTATCAGCCCTGATGGTGGAGGTAACACTTCACCTACTGAAATGATAGCTAAAGTAGAGCAACTGATTCGGCCCGGCCCAAACGGGGAAACACCAAAATATCAATTGTTGGAGGGTAACGAAATTTGGTTCGTAATCGACACAGATGATTGGGGTGATGATATCGACAAACTCCGGGCATATACAATTGAAAGAGATGATATGAATGTCGCACAAAGCAACGTTTGCTTTGAAGTTTGGCTATGCTTTCATTTTTCACCGGAACGGCAAAATTTCAACGGAATGCACACCGCCCAGGGATGGAAAGATCATTTAAATGAGGTAGTCAAACCCGGTGGTTTTGACAGTCAGCGCCACCCACTAATGATAAAGTCAGCGATTGATGCGGCCGCGGAAAATTACCAGGAGGAAGATGATAGACCTCTACTTGCCTCCACTCAAGTATTTAGATTAGGTAACTGATGTTACGCAGACTATTTCGCCACATAAACATAAAAGCACAAAAATCGGTGTACGGCTACGCCGAAGTACCGTTTGCTCATTCTTATGTGTTTTTGTGCTTATGTGGCATAATCCGGTTGCGTAAGGTCAGTTAGGTAATTCACTTTACGAACTATTGGGCAAGAAAATCGAAACCGCACGATGGAAAGCCGAGCAGCTTGAACAACGGAAGCAACTATGACAATTAACTATATTTCATAGAATACTACCCACCAAACCCCGCACCCGCGGCCGCGCAAAAAACCATCTATCAAAAACCACATTATATTAGCCGCCAGACCACAGGACCACCAGACCAAAAATGCCCCAACCCACCGACCCCGAGCACCTAACCCAAAAACGCCTCCTCAACCAACTCAACCTCGAGCTCGGCTGGCGCTACCTCGGCAACTGGCAGTCCCACCGAACCAATCGCGTCGTCGAAGAAGCAATCCTGACCGAAAACCTTCTTAAGCGCGGCTACTCCGCTACCCTTACGACCCGTGCCGTAGAAGTCTTGCGCGCGGCCGTGACGGACCAGAGTAGCGACCTCTACACCACCAACAAGGCCGTGTACCAACTCCTCCGCTACGGCGCGCCCGTCAAGCCCTCGCCCACCGAAAACGAGGTCGACGTTCACTTTATCGACTGGGGCGACCCGCAACTCAACGCCTTTAATTGTGCCGAGGAGGTTACCATCCACGGCGCCGAAAACACCAAGCGGCCCGACGTCGTCCTCTACGTCAACGGCATCGCCCTGGGCGTTATCGAGCTCAAGTCCTGCCCCGTCAGTGTCGCCGACGGAATTCGCCAAAACATCGGTAACCAGTCCGACCGTTTCATTCGGCCGTTCTTCCACGCCATGCAGCTCGTCATGGCCGCCAACGAGAGCCAGGGCCTCCGCTACGGCACCACCGAGACCATCGAAAAATACTACCTCACGTGGAAGGACCAGGCGCCCACCACCGAGCCCAACCTCCTGCGCCGCCACGTGGCCGGCCTTCTCGCCCCCGCCCGCTTCCTCGAGATCTGCCGCCACTTCATCCTTTTCGACGCCGGTGTAAAAAAGATCTGCCGGCCCCACCAATTCTTCGGTATTCAGGCCGCCATTAAGCGCATAAACGGGGCGCGGCCGCCGGTGCAAAAAGAAGAATCGAAGAGCAAAGAAGGGGAACCCGCCGGCGGCATCATCTGGCACACCCAGGGCTCCGGAAAATCCCTCACGATGGTCTGGCTAGCCAAGTGGATCGTCGAGCACGTCGACGGCGCGCGCGTCCTCGTCATCACCGACCGCGACGAGCTGGACAAGCAGATCGTCGGAGTGTTCAACGACGCCGGACGACCCATTCGCCGGGCGCGCAGTGGGGCGGATCTGATTTCCTTACTCAACCAGCACGAACCCTCGCTGATCTGCTCGCTCGTCCACAAATTCGGCCACCGCGCCGAAGGGGAAGGCGGCGAAGACGACTTTGTGAAATCCGTCCGCGCCAGCCTCCCCGCCGGCTTCCGGGCCAAGGGCAAGATCTTTGTGTTCGTCGACGAATGCCACCGCACCCAATCCGGAAAACTCAACGAGGCGATGAAGGAAGCCATCCTGCCCGCTGCGACCTACATCGGCTTCACCGGCACGCCACTGAAGACGGAGGACAAAAAGAAAAGCATCGAGATCTTCGGCCCCTACATCGGCCGGCCCTACAAATTTGACGAGGCCGTGGAGGACGGCGTCGTGCTCGACCTTCGCTACGAAGCCCGCGACATCAGCCAGCGCATCAGCAGCCAGGAGCGCGTCGACCAGTGGTTCGATTCCAGGACGCGGGGCCTCAACGACGTGGCCCGCCACCAGATCAAACAGAAGTGGGGGACGATGCAAAAGGTGCTGAGCAGCAAGAGCCGCCTCGACCAGATCGTAAGCGACGTGTGCCTCGATTTTATGGATAAGCCCCGCCTGGAAACCGGCCGGGGTAACGCCCTGTTGGTAGCCGGCTCGGTCTACGAAGCTTGCCGTTATTACGAGCTGTTCCAGCAAACGGAAATGGCCGGCCACTGCGCCATCGTTACGAGCTACACACCCTACGCCGGTAGCATCTCGAAGGAGGACAGCGGCGAGGGCAACAACGAAGAGCTGATCAAATACGAGATCTACCAGAAGATGCTCGGCGGCGACTCCCCGGAAGATTTCGAGCGCAAAGCCAAGGACGCCTTCGTCAAGGAACCCGGGCGAATGAAACTGCTCATCGTCGTCGATAAATTACTGACGGGCTTCGACGCGCCATCGGCCACCTACCTGTACATCGACAAGAGCATGCGCGACCACGGGCTGTTTCAGGCCATCTGCCGCGTAAACCGCCTGGACGGGGAGGGTAAGGACTACGGTTACGTCGTCGACTACAAAGACCTGTTCAAGAGCCTGGAGAAATCCATTAAAGACTACACCACCGAGGCCTTTGCCGAGTACGACGCCGCCGACGTTGCGGAGCTCCTTAAGGACAGGGTGGCAAGCGGCCGCGAACGCCTCGACGACGCCCTCGACGCCTGCGAAGCCACCGTGGAGCCGGTCGGCAAGCGCGATCTCGACCTCCAACTGAATTACTTCTGCGGCCGTGAAGGCGATGAATCGGTTACCGTGACCGAATTGGAACAGCGCCGCAAGGTGCTCTACAAACTCACCGCCGAGTTGAGCCGTGCCTACGCCGCACTGGCGTCTGACCTGGACGAGGCCGGCTACTCCCGTGCCCGACAGGCCGACCTGACCGCCCGCGTCCAGTGGTTCGAAAAGCTTCGCAAAAGCGCCCAGCTGCGTAGCGGCGACTACGTGGACCTCAAACGCTACGAAGCCGGGATGCGGCGGCTGATCGATTTGTACATCACGGCCGAGCCGAGCCGCAAAGTATCGAACCTGGATGATCTTTCCCTGATTCAGCTCATCGTCGAGCGCGGGGCGAAGGAAGCGGTGGAGGAGCTGCCGGAGGAAATCGCGAGCAATGAAGACAGCGTGGCGGAGACGATCCAGAACAACGTCCGCCAGGAGATCGTAGAAAAGCAGCCCGGTAACCCGGCCTTTTTTTCGCGGATGTCCGCCCTGCTCCAGGAGATCATCGAGCTGCGCGAAAGCAAGGCCATCGATTATGCGGAGTATTTACGGCAAATAGAAGAGCTCACCCGCAAGATGGCCGGTGGCGACCGCCAGGCTTATCCCACGAGCATGCAGTCCCAGCGGCAGCGGGCGATCTACGATTATCTGGGGCACGACGAGGCCCTGTCCCTGGCTGCCGAAGCGCAGATCCGTTACGCCGCTAAAGATGGCTGGCGGCACAACGCCATGAAGCGGCGGGGCGTCGAAAAGGCCATCGCCCGGGTGCTGGACGGCCACGCGGCTTTCGATGCCGCCGCCCTACTGGCCATCATCGAAGCGAACTAGACGGACGTGGCGAAGCAAGAAATCACGTCGCCGGAACGGCTCACCATCGCGGGGCTGGAGTTGACCGTTCACCAGCGGCCGGTTAAGCACCTGCATTTGAGCGTACACCCGCCGGGGGGGCAGGTCCGGGTCGTCGTCCCCCACGGAACGGACGCGGACAAGACACGCCTGTTCGTCATTTCGCGCCTCGCGTGGGTCCGCCGCCAGCAGCGAAAAATGGCCGCGCAGGATCGCCCCGTCCGCCGCGAGTACACGGACGGGGAAAGTGCTTACGTGTGGGGCCGGCATTACCGCATTCGCTTGGTAGCAACGGCCGGTACGCACCGGGTGATACTGCGGGGAGAATGGCTGGAACTACACCTACGCCCCGCTACCGACCGCGCGGGCCGGGAGCGCGCGCTGAACGATTTTTACCGCCGGGAATTACTGGAAAAGCTCGGGCCAATCCGCCGCGACCTCGAAGAAAAAACGGGCCTGGTGGCTACCGAGTACCGCACTAAGCGCATGACGACCAAGTGGGGCAGTTGCACCGTGGCGGCGAAACGGATCTGGCTTAACCTGGAGCTCGCCCGCCACGCCCCGGCCTGCCTGCGGTACATCGTCCTCCATGAGTTATTGCACCTGCGGGAACGGGGCCACACCCAGGCTTTTCGGGCGCTACTCACCCTGCACCTGCCGGGCTGGCGGGGCACCAAAGATTTACTGAACGACGATCCGGCCGGTCTTCCGATTCTTGTGGGTTGATGCTACCCCATCACTGCCCCGAAAGGGCAAATTAAATAGCCCGGGGTACGGACATGCCGCGGACAATCCGTGCCCCGGGTTTTGTTATGCCAGCAAACCCCGCGCCCCCGCCGACACTTCCAACCCCGCCCAGCTGGCCGTTCCTCGGTACGCCAATGCCCCATCCAACCACAACTCCACCCCCAGTTCCGCCCGTAAAGACTCATTAATTTTCCCCGTCATCCCGGCCGCCGTGACCGGGCTGGCGAGCGTGCCCCCTTCCGCCGGCGTGCCGGTAACGACCAGTTTCTTCCCGGGTTTCGTGAACGTCAGGGTTACGGTGCCTTGCTCTTCATGGAAATGACATTGCACCCGCGACCGCGCCCAAGTGGTAAATAAATGCAACTCTCCTTCGAAATAGAACGTCGCTAAGAAGCCAGTAAAGGAACTGCCCAGCCAGGGGATACTCGCCACGCTGGCCATCAGACTCGCCGGAGAATCCGTCCCGCTCAGGTGATTGGACTGGCACCAGACCCAGGCGTCCGGAAAGCCGCTACCCCAGTCTTTTTCCGTGTAGCCGACGCCGCCCGCCGCATCGTGTTTCTGGTCGTTGACGGTGATCGTACCCGCCAGTTCGTGGTGGAAACTGACGAGCCCGTGGTAGCACTGCATCCGGGGCACGTAGCCGTACCAGCCCATGATTCCGGGGGCGCGGACGCTGGATGCCCAGGGGATTGGGTGAAGCAAAGTGAGATCAAGTTGCAGACCCGGCAAATCGATTTTTAGTTGATCTTCACTGAATTCATGTGGTCCCAAGCGAAGAAAAAACCGATCCCGCGCCGGCTGAAATTCCGCCACGTCGTACTCGTGGTAGGTGGACGTTGCCGCCACGCCGTCCAGCACCTGCAAAAAGGCGTGGCCTACCCCGTCGGCGTCGTAACTGATGCCGGGAATAAAAGCGTAAGCCAGGTTCCGCTCGGGGACGACGACCTTAAAGTACCAGCCTTCGAAGTAAGACTTTTCCCGCCCCCACCCCTGGAAACGCGGCGCGTCGAATACCCTCGCTAATTTTTGCTGCAACATAATTGATCTACCTAAAATAAAAGCAGCCGGCTACGTTCGTAACCGACTGCTTTAGTCCTCAATGAGGCTTACTTGCGTAATGTTTTCGCGATCGCAACGGACCGGAACGAACTTAAGCCTGCGTGAACCGCTTCTCCACGGCTTCCCAGTTCACCACGTCAAAAAACGCGTTGACGTAATCGGGGCGGCGGTTCTGGTAGTTGAGGTAGTAGGCGTGCTCCCAGACGTCCAGGCCGAGGATCGGCGTGCCGGGCTGATCGGCAACGTCCATCAGCGGATTGTCTTGGTTCGGCGTGGAGGTGACGGCGAGGTGGCCGTTTTCGCCCACGATCAACCAGGCCCAACCGGAACCGAAGCGGCTACCGGCGGCGGCGGCGAATTGATCCTTGAAAAGCTCGTAGCTACCGAAGTCTTCGGTGATCGCGTGGCCGAGTTTGCCGGCGGGGTCGGGGTGGCCGCCTCCGTCGGGGCTCATCACTTCCCAGAACAGGCTGTGGTTGTAGAAGCCACCGCCGTTGTTGCGCACGGCCGTAGAGTGGTGACCGGCTTCCTTCAAAATCTCTTCGATGTCCTTACCGGCGAGGTCGGTGCCGTCGATGGCTTTGTTCAGTTTCGTGGTGTAGCCGGCGTGGTGCTTACCGTGGTGGATTTCCATGGTGCGCGCGTCGATGTGTGGTTCGAGGGCGTCAAAGGCGTAGGGGAGTTTGGGTAATTCAAACATGCGTGTCAGTAATATTTTGGGTGAAAAATAGCGGTGGCGGTCAATTGTCGTGCCGGTTACCTAACGCTTTTGCCGGGGCTGATGTTGAACTCGGTGGGTCTACCGGCTAGCGGATAGGCGCTATTCAAGCTAAAACGGAAGCAGCGCGGGGGCAAAAGTGACTACCTTAGTCGCACAAGCTAGTCGCGTGCGTCAGCGCTACAGAACCGTAGGCTATTGCCAGCGGTTCTAAAGGGCTACCCGACCGACGGCACCTCTCATTTTATGTTAAAAAAAATCCTGTACTGGTTCCTGGGCATTCTGCTCTTACTGGCCATCGTCGTGGCCGGCGTGGCGTGGTACGCGGATGATTACCTGGAGTCCAACCAGGAAAAGTTGCTGCAGGACTTCATGTCGACAAAGGGCATGTCCGTTGCCGTGCGGGAAATTCGCCTGCAGCTTTGGGAAGATTTCCCGGAAGTGAGCGTAACGGTAGATAGCCTCGTCGTGCGCGACACCACGGGGACGGATAAGCACCCTACCCTGATCAACGTGCAGCGGTTAAAGACGCGCGTCACCCTCAAAGACCTGCTGACGGGCCGCATCCACATCAACGAAGTTACCGTCATCGACGGCACCCTCCACCTGGAAAGCGACTCCACCGGCCGCTTCAACCTGGGTGACTTTACGCAGCGCGATACTACGGCGGCGGACGATGAGCCGAAAGAGGACCCGTACCTCAGCGTCGACTGGGAAGGCCTGAACGTGGAGCTCGACCGGGTCGATATTCACTTCATTCACCCCCTGAAGAAGAAGCGCATCGAGGTAGTCGCCCGTAAAGTCACCGCAACGGTCGACCGCAACGGGGCCGGCGACCTCTACGCGAACACCGATCTGGACCTGGATTTTACCACGCTCGCTTTCAACACCGATAAGGGAGGGTTCCTGCAGGGCTCCCCGCTGAAGGGGCTGCTCAACGTTACTTTCGGGAAAGACCTGTGGACCATCGAGCCCGCTACGCTGAACATCGGGAACAACGACCTGGTGATCTCCGCCGAGATCAGCACCGAAAAAGCGGACACCAGCCACATCCACATCGCTACGGATTCGATCAGTTACGCGGAGGCGCGGGCGATCCTGAGTACGGAGCTCCAGGAAAAGATGGGCCGTTTTGACGCCAGCGGCCGCTTCCCCGTTTCGGCCGACATCCTTACGCCGCTCACCAGCGGGGTGGACCCGGAGGTCACCGTCGCTTTTCGGTTCACCGGCCAGAGCTTGCGCGTCAAGCAGTACGATTTTCTCGACGTGCACGGTACCGGTTCGTTCGTTAACCGGCTCACCGTCGAGGAAGGGGGCATCCCGAATAGCAAGCGTAACATTCGCGTTCTGGCGGATAATTTTGCAGCCACTTATCTCGGTAGCATCCGGATTGAAACGCCCCACCTGAAAATGGCGGTTGCGGGGACGGACCCGATTTTGCACTCCAATGTGCACCTCTACGGCCCCGCTAAGGGCATCAGCGATTACCTGAAAAACGATGCGTTTTTCTTCCGCCGCGGTCGCTTCACGATGGATGCCGAAGTGCACGCCTCGCTGCTTTCGTTCGAAGATTTGGTGGAGACGACGGACGGGCAAATCAATTTCTATAACACCTCCGTTTACTACGGCCCCGGCGGCGTCAACTTCCCCTTTGCGTCCATCGCGGCCAGCAAACGTGGCCAGGATATCGACTTTACGATCAACAGCCAGCGCTTGAAATCCGGTTTCGCCTTCGACCTGACGGGCAAGCTCGACAACATCGTTCCGCTGCTGGTCGAGAAGCCGAGCCAACGCATTACCTCCGACGTCACGCTGCACACCGGGCGGTTCGACTGGAAGGATTTTCGGGCACTCTTTGGTGAGGATGGCCGGTTGGTTCTTGAAGATGAGGGCGTCCCGACTAAGTACGGGACTGGTGCAAAGGTCAGTGAGGGAAATAGCCAGATTGGTGTGGCCAACCAGAAAGAACTTACCGAAGAAACCGACGCTCAGCAGGTAGCCGCCATGAAGTTAACCCTACTGGGTATCGAGGAGGCTTTTCACCCGAACATCACCATGAAGATGGACACCGTCGCCTACTACGACGTCTTCACGTTGACCGACTTCACGACCGGCCTCCACTTTAAACAGGATACGCTCGTGCTGGAACGCAGCAGGTTCAACTGGTCGGGTAGCGAAATGGATTTTGCCGCCAGGATGAACATGAGTGGGATCGGAGAAACGCCCTTCGTCGTCGATTTTCGGGCCGACCACCTTAACGTCAACAGCTTGCGTACTTCGCTCGACTATTTCGGTTTAGCCTTGCCCAAGGGTATGGAGACGCTGCCGTCCGATCTGCACATCGAATTTAATCACGCCGGTAAAATCGCCGATTCCATCGGTATCGTGGCCGGGTCGAATTATGGTGAGCTAGTCTTTAACGACGGCCGCGATAACCTCTTCGCCGGCAACCTCACCTACGCACCCAGTGATACGCCGGGCGGGTTGCAGACCAAAGTGCACCTCAACGGTGACCCACAAGTCGTCAACGTGCTTTTCGCCGCCGAAAACTTCTTCTTCGGGGAGGGTAATTTTACGATCGACCTGGATCTGGACGGAACGCCCGAAGACTTACCCAGCCTACTCAAAAACAGTACGCTACGACTCTCCATCGACTCCAGCCGCGTTCTGTACCGACCGGCCGACGTGTACATACCGATTCGCCGGTTCAACGTCGACGTTGCCAACGAACGCGCTGATTATTCGCTGACCCTGGTGACTGATTCTACCAATCGCTCCGTCAACATGACGGGCTATATGGATCAGCTGGCAACCTTTATGTTTCCGGATTCAACGCGGGCGCCCGAACCATTCCGGATGAAGGCGGACGTGCGGGCCGGTTCGCTGGGCTTGGCGGATTTGGAGGACTTCATTCAGACCAACATCGGTGACGGTGAAGAAGCCGTCGACACCACGAAAAACCAGCTCAAGAGTGTTCTTTCGGCGACGAGCGGGGTGTTCAACTCCTTCCGGCCGGACCTCAGTTTGCAAATTGACACTTTCTTCCTCTCACCAGAAAATCCCCTGCTCGATCTTGCTACCGGCATTCGGGTGCGGGATGAAAAGGAACTAGTACTGGAGCAAACGGGCTTCACGATCGGCGAGGGCCGCGTCGAACTCGATGCCGTCTACGCGCTCGATCGTCTCGACGCTTCCCCCTTCAAAGTCAACTGGAAGATCGAGAACGTAGACCTCGACCTGCTGCTGGGAGAATTCGCCGAGATGAGCCAGGGTAAGCTGAAAAACACGGGTGATGTCCAGGGTGCCCTGACCCTGACCGGCAACATGACTAGCCTGCTCGACGAAAAGACGCAGCAAATTATCTTCGACAGCACGCAGGGGACGATCAATTACCGGATGGAAAACATCGTCCTGAAAGATTGGGAACAGCTAACTGCGGTGGGCGAGAAAGCTAAAATGGCACACCGTTTTCAGCGCTTGGGTCTGGCACCGCTGGCTGGGCAATTAGAGATGCGTGACGGCGAAATCACCATCCCCCGGACGGAGATTCAATCTACCGCGCTGCATCTCTTTTTGGAGGGCAACTACAGCCTGGAAAATGGCCCCGATTTACTCGTGTCCGTGCCCGTATTCAAAAATATCAAGCGGGGTATTTTGCGAGACTCGCCCCCCAAGACCGGCTACGCACGCGCGGGCTGGAAGGTCTACTTAGTGATGACCAAAGACAAAGCAGGTGAGTCGAAAACGAAGTTCCGACTGCTGCGCAAGAAGTACTTCAAAGAGCGGGGGCTTTTAGAAGAATACAACGCTCACAAAGCCAAAATACGGGCGGAGCGTAAGCACCGAGAAAAAGACTAGCGGTAATTGTGGTACGCAATACTTTGATCTACCGTAAGTCTTGCAAAGCACCCAGGATCAACGATTCACCACTTTTTAGTGACAGCAGCCAGCGGCGGTGCCTTCGTTTGCGCTAGAGTACCTGCCTTTCGACGTTTCGTACCACCGGCACGTCTTTCCGTGGCGTTTGCTGCTGTTGGCACTCAACCAGTAATCCGTACGGGTTGCTTCGTTTGCACCGGAATACGTACGAACATCGTTACCTACGGATACGCCGGGAAAATCGTTTGGATAAACCCAGGTTTCGATCTTATCGGACAGTCCGCCGTGATTCAGTGCGGAGTTGAGTTGCTGGAAGTATGTGAAATCATTTTCCTGCCCGAGAATGAGGATGATGCCCGCCCGCCGGTTCGTCTGTAAACCGTACCATAGCGCCTGACCGATGCTGTGCTTCCAGTTGGCGGCCCGCTCTACCTCAATGGCGTAGTCAGCGGTAACGATATCGGCGCGGCCGCTGGTGACGGGTACTTCCGTGCGGCCGTGGAGATGCTTCGCCAGGGCGTTGATGTAAGCCGCTTCGGATTGTGCGGGCAAGGCGACTGAAACGAAAATGCAGGTGAAGAACAAGCCGAGAAAGCGGATGATAGCCGAGTGTTTAAGTTAGTTAGCAGGGAGAGATTGATTGGCGCCAGCTGGGCACCAAAAAAAGGGGTTCGTTCACCTGCGTGAACGAACCCCACTCGTGTTTTGGGTTAGTTAGCGCCTAGAGCATATCGACCTTGCCACTCCCCAGGTTGTAGTAGGCGGGTACGATGTTGAGCTTACCGGCGTCCACGGCGTCGCGGATGATCTTGGAACGGGACTTGAGTTCCTGGACGGTCAACTCGGCGTTCTTACGAACTACGTCGTTGATGTCCGCACCGTCCCCGAGAGCGCTGATGGCGGGTGCAACGTGGGCGAGCAGGTGGTTGAGGTTATAACCATTATCACCACCGGCTACGGCGGCCGTCACCGCACCGCAGGCTTCGTGGCCGAGGACGACAATGGTGGGCGTGCCGAGGTGAGCAACTGCGTATTCGATGCTCGCTATGGTGGACGTGTTGGCCACGTTACCGGCTACGCGGAGCACGAAAAGCTCGCCGAGGCCGGCATCGAAAGCCAGCTCGGGCACCACGCGGCTGTCGGCGCAGGAAAGCACGATGGCGTAAGGCTCCTGACCAGTGGTAAGACCTTTGCGGCGGTCGCTGTTCTGTAGTTTACCATCGAGCTTATCGGAGACGAAACGCGCGTTGCCTTGCTGGAGGCGGTCTAATACTTGGGGGGAGGTCATCATGGTGGGTGTGGGTATTGTTTGTTGGAATAAAGTTACCGACGAGTACTTTGTTTAGTTTGGCGAGCTGATACGAAGCGCTCGGGGCAAGTCGTCAGTGTAACAGATTTAGCGCGGTAGATACGGTTTAAGTGCTATCGTTTCTTGCGTGGGTCAGGCAATAGCTTCCATTTTACGTAATTTAAGTAGGCTGATTCTCGTCCTCCGCCCCCCGATCCCCGCTCCTATCCGTCCTCACCCGGCACCGGCGACCGCGCCCACGATGTAGCCAAAAAAGAAGAGCCAGAAATTTTCTACCGCCCAAATATCTTATTCCGTACCTTGCGCGTTGACACTCACGACCGCGGGGTCAACACCTCTACGTCACTCATTTAACCACATGGAACCGTTAGACTTACTTGACGGCCTGGAAATAAAACTCCGGCAATTAGCAGCAACTTCGGACCGCCAACGGGCGGATCAGACGCGGCTCGTAGCCGAGAACCAACAATTAAAGCGAGAGCTCGACCGCCAAACCGGCATCGTCACCTCGTTGAAAGATAAACTAGCCCGCGGACCGGTGGGTACGGGAGAAGCCGTCAGCGACGACGATACTTCCACCCCTGCACCCCCCAAACCAGTGGACCGGGAAACGATCGAATTCTGCCTCAAGGAAGTCGATCGCTGCCTGGACTGGCTGCAACGCAACTAAATAATGGCAAGCGATAACTCGGATCTAAAATCAATCATCGTGGTCATTGCCGGCCGCCCCTACCCCCTGCGCGTCAAACCGCGCGAAGAAAAGGGCGTCAAGGCCATGGTCGACCAGATTAACGAACGGTTCAACGACTACCAAGTCAAGTTTAGCGGCCGCGACCAGACGGACTGCCTCGTGATGACCCTGCTTACCTACGCCGACGAACTGCGCACCGCCCGCAACAACAGTGACGGTGGGCAAGGAAGCGAACTGACCGATCGGTTGACGACCCTCAACGAGTTGGTGGAAGGCATGCTGTAGCGCGCGGCGCCCCGCGGGCCATCTTCCCGCACCAAGGTTCAAGGAGTTCCGGGCCAGGTCAAGTAATACTAAGCTAGACGGCTTCCGTATTTACTTACCTCCAGAACAGATAATCCCCATGGAATTTATCCTACCACTCATCATCGGCCTGGTTATCGGCGCGATTGTGGTGTACTTCGTCTCCGCCGGCCAGCGCAAAGCCCTGGTTGCAGACGGTCAAACCAAGGACACCACCACCAAGGCCCAGGCGGAAAGCATGATCGCCGAAGCTAAGCTGAAATCCGAGAAGACAATCGCCGCCGCCGAGCTGAAAGCGGAGAAGACTTTTTCCGAATTCAAGGACAAGCAGGAAGTTTTCAAGAAAGAAAAGATCAAGGAAAGCCGGGACAAATTCCAACGCTTCAAGGATGAATTCAAGCAAGAGAAAGCCGAAGAACTCGTCGAGCTAAAGGAGAAGCGGCAGTCGCTTCGCGAGGAAGCCGAGTCGATGAAGGCCGAACGCGCCGGTTTTAATACCGAACGCGACGAGATCAACAAGCAGCAAAAATCCCTTCTCCAGGAAGAGCAGCGCCTCACGCAGCGCAACAAGAAGCTCGACGAAGAAATCGCCACCGCCCAACAAAAGCAGGACGAACTCGACACCCAGCACGAAAAATTCAGCAGCGAACTGGAGCGCATCTCCAACCTCACCGCCGACGAAGCGAAGGCCCGCTTGCTCGAAGACGTCCGCCAAAAGACCACCAACGAAGCCCTCAACCTGAAGCGGCACCTCCTCGAAGAAGCGCACGCCGAAGCGGCCAAGGACGCCCGCAAGATCATCATCAACACCATTCAACGCATCGGCGCGGCGGAGACGATCGAAAACACCGTTTCCACCTTCGCGCTCGACAGCGACAACGTCAAGGGCCAGATCATCGGCCGCGAAGGGCGCAACATCCGCGCCATCGAGACGGCCACCGGCTGTGAACTCGTCGTGGACGACACGCCCGAAACGATCGTCATTTCCAGTTTCGACCCCATTCGCCGGGAGATCGCCCGCCTGTCGCTCAAGCGCCTCGTCACCGACGGCCGCATCCACCCCGCCCGCGTGGAGGAAGTGGTTAATAAGGTAAAAAAGGAGATGAACAACCAGATCGTCGAGATCGGCAAAAAGACCGTCGTCGAACTGGACATTCATGGTTTACCGCAAGACTTGGTTCGCTACGTAGGCCGGATGCGTTTCCGGAGTTCTTACGGGCAAAACCTCCTGCGCCACTCCATCGAAACGGCCCACCTCTGCGCCACGATGGCCGCCGAAATGGGCATGAGCAAGAAGAACATCAAACTCGCCAAACGCGCCGGCTTACTCCACGACATCGGCAAGGTCGCCGACGAGGACACGGAACTCAGCCACGCGCTCTACGGCATGCAGATCGCCGAGAAGCACAAGGAAAACCCGATGGTCATCAACGCCATCGGTGCGCACCACGACGAGATCGAGATGAACAACATCCTGTCGCACATCATCCAGGCGTGCGATGCCATTAGTGGTGCCCGACCCGGCGCTCGCCGTGAGGTACTCGACGGTTACATCAACCGGATTAAAGAGCTCGAAGAGATCGCCGTCAAGAACCCCGGCGTCGCTTCCGCCTTCGCCATGCAGGCCGGTCGCGAGCTACGGGTGATGGTGGAGGCCGACGAGGTTTCGGATCAACACGCGGAGGAGTTGAGCTTTAAGATTAGCCAGGAGATTCAGGAGAGTATGCAGTATCCGGGGCAGATTAAGGTGATGGTTATTCGGGAGAAGCGGGCGGTTAATTTTGCGCGCTAGCGCTCTTAGTATGGTAGTAGTTTAGTCTGGTAGTATGGTAGTGCTACCGCGAGGCAATGCTCGCTTCGCTCGTGCTGCTACCTAGTGGAGTACCGCAGGTAAGACAGAGCCGTGCGGTAGCACTATCATACTACTGTACTACCATACTAAACTACTAATTCCCCATTCCCATCAGTAGTAAGCACATCCGTAAAGTAATCGAAGAACGGTCGAATCGTCAGCAACGCTTCTAGGTTCAGATCGACGTAGTCGTCCGACAGCACTTCGGCGTCCGTAAAGCGGCGCATGGCGTAGAAATTCTTGTAGCGGAGTAGTTCGATGTGCGGATGGTCCTTTGGGTAGCCCCTTGGTGAGGTCTTGAGCTTGTCTCCTTGCATCTCACCGAAGACACGGACAAAATCTTTGTCGGTGACGATGGCCCGGAATTCCGATTCATCCACGGCCAGTTCTTCGCGGATGCGCTTGAGGTCTTCGCGCTCCGGGTTGTAGAAACCGCCGCCGGCGCAGCTGGCTTGGATGAACGTTTCTTGGTGAAGACCTTGAGGGACAACGTGAAAGTAGTAACCACCCCGGCGCAGTTTCCCATCCCGCGTAAAACTACCGGAGAAGTTACGTTTGTAGGGACGTTTGTCTTTGCTAAAGCGGACGTCGCGGTAGATGCGGTGGAGGACTTTTTTGCCGGTTTGCTCTTCTAGTTGGTCGTGTTGGGATAGCTTTTCCAGGAGGGCGGTGGAGAAGTCGATCATGTTGTCGAGGGCGGCCTGGTACTTGGGTTTGTTTTCGGCGAACCAGTCGCGGTCGTTGTTTTTGGCTAGCTTTTTCAGGAAGGTTAGGGTTGATTTTTTGATTTTTGGCATGGGTGGGGTTTTGCCTCCGGCGGTTTTTACTGCGTAAGTACTACGTGCTCCGGAAGATGAGGAAGAGGTATAGGAGGGAAAAAGAAGGGAAGAGTGTGATCAGGGAGCAACTTCTTCCTCTCCTTTTTCTTCTTCTCCTTCTTCCGGAAAACACCGGAGGCCACTAAAACAGCACGCAACACATCGTGTTTATCTTTGCCACCATGAATTCATTCCGCCGCCTACTGGGCTACCTGGCCAACTACCGCGGCCTCGTCACGCTGGCGATCGTCAGCAATGTGTTGACGGCGATTTTTACGGTGGTGGCCATTCCCTTGTTTCAGCCGTTTTTGGAGTTGCTGTTCGAACAAGTGGAGCCCGTCACGGAAGCGCCGGCGGAGGTGAGCATTTTCGACGTGGAGTCGATCGGCCAGCAGGCGAATTTCTGGATGAGCGAGTTCATCGCCACGGCGGGAAAGGAGACGGCACTGGCCTGGGTTTGCGGCTTTATTCTGCTGAGTTTTTTGTTTAAGAATCTCTTCCGGTACGCGGCGCTGTTCTTCATGTCGCCGGTGCGGAGCGGGATCGTGCGCGACCTGCGCAACCACCTCTACGCCCACCTTTTGCAGTTGCCGATGGGCTACTTTACGGAGGAGCGGAAGGGTAATCTGCTGAGCCGGATCACGTCGGACGTGCAGGAGGTGGAGTCTAGTATTTTGAACGTACTGGAGGCTATTTTTCGGGAGCCGTTCATCATCGTCGGCGCGCTGGGGTACATGATCATCACGAGCCCTAGCCTGACGGTATTCGTGTTCGGCCTGATGATTTTTACCGGGGTGGTCATCGGCGGGGTTGGGAAGCAGTTGAAGCGTAGTAGCACGGTCATCCAGGAAAAGCTGGGCGACATCGTCAGCCGGACGGAGGAGAGTTTGGGGGGCTTACGGATCATCAAATCTTTCGGGGCGGAGAAGTACCAGGCGGGGCGGTTTGCGGAGTTGAATGACAGTTACCGGCACTCGCTGGTCCGGTTGCTCTGGCGGCGGGATTTGTCGAGCCCACTGACGGAGTTTCTCGGTATCGCTACGGTGGCGTTGTTGCTCTGGTACGGTTCGCGCGAGGTGTTCAGCGGGTCGATGGAGGCGAGTACTTTCATCAGTTTCATTTTCGCTTTTTATATGGTCATCGACCCGGCCAAAAATCTCAGTAAGGCGTGGTACAACATTCAGAAGGGGCTCGGCGCGCTCGACCGGGTGGAGGAAGTACTGGATTTACCCAACGCGATCGTGGACAATCAGGGGGCGCGGACGCGGGATGCCGTGGAGACTGGGCTGAGCCTGCGCAGCGTGAGTTTTCAGTATTCCAACCATACCCCGGAAGTGCTGTACGATATTAGTTTCGACCTCCCGAAAGGCAAAGTTGTTGCGCTAGCCGGCGGCAGTGGCGGCGGCAAGTCCACGATCGCCGACCTCCTCCCCCGCTTCTACGATCCGACCTCCGGCAGCATCACGCTCGACGGGCACGACCTGCGCGACTACCGCCTCAAAGACCTCCGCGACCGCTTCGGCATCGTCTCGCAGGAGGCCATACTCTTTAACGATACGATCTACAACAACATCGTTTTCGGCCTGGAAAATGTTACCCCCGACCAGGTAGAAGAAGCCGCCCGCGTCGCCAACGCCCACGACTTCATCACCGCCACCCCGGCCGGTTACCAGACCAACATCGGCGACCGGGGCAACAAGCTCAGTGGCGGCCAGCGCCAACGCCTCACCATCGCCCGGGCCATTCTCCGCAATCCGGACGTGCTCATCCTCGACGAAGCGACCTCCGCCCTCGACGCTGAGTCGGAACGCCTCGTGCAGGACGCGCTACAAAAGCTAATGGCCGGGCGGACGGCTCTCATCATCGCCCACCGGCTATCCACCATCCAGAACGCGGACGAGATTATTGTGCTCGACCGGGGGCGGATCGTGGAGCGGGGCACGCACCTGGGCTTACTCGGGCGGGGCGGGGCCTATAGTAAGTTGGTGGCTTTGCAGGCGGCTAACGAGTAAGATGGTAAGAAAGTCAAGCTTTTGGTAATGAGTCGCCGGGAGGAATCAGTACTAAAATAAACTGTGGCACCCATAAAGGCCCTTGTTTTCCTCATGAAGTGTTAGCCCAGCTTAGCTCTTCGTACTGAACCACTACGCCCTCAGTCGACTTACACAGGGTACCCAGTCTTTTACCTGGGGTCTCAATCAATCACAACGTAAATATCCACCACCATGGAAAACAAGCAACTAACCGTTACCACCACCGTCCCCGTCACTCCAAAAAAAGCCTGGAGCTACTACACCGAAGCCGAGCACGTCATTAATTGGAACTTCGCCTCCGAAGACTGGCACTGCCCTAAGGCCATTAACGACCTTCGGGTAGGCGGAGACTTCATCATCACCATGGCGGCTAAGGACGGCTCGATGACCTTCGACATGGAAGGAACGTACGACAAAGTCGATTCCCCCGAACACCTCGCCTACACACTGACCGACAAGCGTAAAGTGGCGGTCGACTTCAAAGGCGGCGGCTCCGAAACGGAGGTAACGATCACCTTCGACCCGGCGGATAAGCAGTCGGACGAACAGCAAACGCACGGCTGGGAAGGCATTGCGAATAACTTTAAGGCTTACGTGACCAAGATGGAGGGAGGTAAGTAAGCGCGCGAAAACGGACGAAACGGGGGTATAAAGACAGTCATTTACTGCCTTTGTACCCCCGTTTGTTATTACAACAAAAATGCCCCACTAACTCTGCTCACAAGAATTTACCCGGCACCCCCGATAGCCATCGGGGCCGCGCCACACCTCCTCCCCCCTCCTCTTTTTCCTCTTCAACTTCTTCTGGAGCACGTAGTACTTGCGCAGCAAAAATCGCCGGAGGCAATATCACAAATACCGAAACCCAAACTCCCCCACCCCGGGCCGCGCCAACCAGAGCGCCCCCACCACCGGCACCAGCACCCAGTACAAACTCAAATTCCGAGTCAGCAAAGCCAGCGAAAGCACCATAAAAGCCGCCCCGACCAGCAAAGCTAGCCGCACGATCACCGTCGTCCGGTAATGCGCATAAGCCCCCGCACCACCGAGCCGCCGTAGGTTGTTAGCACTCGTCACCCGCGTCTTATCCATAAACCGCGCCATGGCGATCATCACGATGGCGTAGGCGATAAGCGCGTAAAGGTCCTGACGGGGCCCCAGGAGGTAAAGCACCTCATCCCGCTCCACCGTAATCATGAAGGCGGTAGCGACGGCGAAGGCTGCTAGCCCGGCCAGCAGGACGTAAAATATGCGGTGTAACGACCGTAAATCCGTGTTAGTCAATGCCATGCATCATCTTTTTCATCCAGCCGCTGATGGCAATGAAAATAATGCCGGCCGCAATGGGGATAATGGCAAAAATCAGGAAGAACCCACTGAGGCCGACCGCCTCGGCAATGGGCTCGATGTAGCTACCCGTGAGGCCACCGGCGAAGTTGGCGACAAAGTTGGCGACGAAAAAGACGCCAAACATGAGTCCGATCAGGCGGACGGGCGCCAATTTGGACACGTAGCTAAGCCCCACCGGCGAAATACAGAGCTCGCCCAGCGTGTGGAAGAGGTAAGCGGCGATCAACCAGAACATACTTACGCTGGCCGTTTCCGCCCCGTCGGGAATGCCCGCCGCACCGAGCGCGAGGATGGCAAAACCAATACCCAGCAGAATGAGGCCCATCGCGAATTTAACCGGGCCACGTTTCAGCCAGCTGATGCGCTGTTCCCAGAGCTTGGCGAACGCGGGCGCGAAACAGATAATGAACAGGCTATTGAAAATTTGGAACCAGCCGGCGGGCACTTCCAGGCTTTCGTTCGTGAACTGTTCGTAGAGCATGATGCCAACCAGAATCCAGACGATGACGAAGGCAAAACCAAGCACCAGGTTAGCTAACGAATACTTTTTGAACGTGATCGCAAAAAGCTTGAACAGGACGTAAGTGAGGACCATCACGGGAATAACCGTCAGGAGTAAGTTCGCAATCTTGAACGTTCCCGCATTTTCGGCGTCCAGCGTCCGGTCCGTGTAGTCGAGCGCGAAAATAGTCATCGACCCGCCGGCCTGCTCGAAGGCCCACCAGAAAAAAACGATGAAGAAACTGAAGACGATGATCGACCATACCCGGTCCCGTTCCACTTGGTAAAGCGACGTGTCGGAAAGAATCCAACCGAGGAAACCGACGACGGAACCGATGATAATGGGTGGCATGAAGTGGCGACTAAATACTTGCAGCGCGTTATCCTGCGGCCCGGCTACGTACTGGACGATGAAGTACATCACGACCATAATCACCGCGCCGATGATTCCCCAACGGATTGCGCGGGGGCCGTCCTGGCCGTCTCCCTCGGAAACGGGGTGACCCGCTTCGTCGTGCACTCCGCCGTCCTGTATTTTCGTAAGGTGGGCGTCGAGCGTGGCACCGTCGGGTTCGACGGCGGCGGCTTCGCGGGTGCTCTGGGTGGTGGCGTTCGGGTTCGCGTCGTCGTAGGCAGCCATTTCGCTCGGTGGCAATCCGATCCGGCCAAAGATGCCCTGGGCGAAGTAGAACTGAATGAGGCCAATTAGCATGAAGATACCCGCCAGGCCGAAACCATAACTGTAGCCATACTCCGCGCTCTCGCCGTAGTAGCTACACAGGAGAATGCCGAGAAAGGCACCGGCGTTGATGCCCATGTAGAAGATCGTGTAGGCGCCGTCCTTCCGCTCGGGTTCGTTCTGGTAAAGCTGACCGACGATAGAGGATATGTTCGGCTTGAACAGGCCGTTACCGATGATCAACAACAACAGACCGAGGTAAAAGGCGTACTCTATTTCAAACGCCATGGCGGCGTGGCCGAGCGTCATGATGAAAGCACCCAAGATGACCGCGTTCCGGTAACCGAGGTACTTATCGGCCAGGATGCCACCGATCATCGGGGTGAAGTAGACGAAGCCGGTATAGATACCGTAGAGGGCCAGGGCGTCCGCGCGGGACCAGGGTGTTTCCCCAAACGCAATGTCCACCAGGAAGACCACCAGCAAAACCCGCATCCCGTAGTAAGAAAACCGTTCCCACATCTCCGTAAAGAAGAGAACGAAAAGGGCGGGTTTCTGCCCGAAGATATTCTGCTCCGCGTTGGGGAGGGTCGTGAGTCGTGTGGCCATAGTGAGATGTTAATCTGGGATAAAGAAACAAAATTCCCACCGCCCGGCGGATGATTATTAGACAATAGGCTGGCTACGTCACCGAACGAGGTGATTTCTAATCGGTAAATCTTGGTTCTTATCGTTTCGTTCGTTCGTACTTTCCTGCGTCCCTCGGTACCCAACCAATCGCGTTGTGGATCAGCAAACTTCAAACCTTGCCGGGGCGTTCACGCACCGCCATCAACGTCCGCCGCAGACTAGCGCCGAACCAGCCGCCCAGGCCAGCCGTAATCCCCCCCCACAGCGCGGTGATCAGCACGAGCATCCAGCCACTCCCTACCCCAAAGGTGACCGCCAGGCGATCACTCAGCCGCCCCTCGGAATCGAAGTGCAGGTAGCCCACGTAGACGCCCCACACCAGCAAAGCCCCGAGGAAAGAAAAGTAGAAGCCAGCCCTGCGCCAGACCGGTAGGGCGCCCGCCAGCAAGCCGGCGGCGATCGCCGGAGTGTACCAGGGGAGCGAAAACTTTAGCGCCAGGCCAGTGGTAATCATGACCAGAAAGAGGAGGAAAAATCGGTACATAAATTACTGCCTAAGAAATTTAGCGGATGATTAATCTGCGTACGCCACGCCGCCCGTCGGCCGTCCGCAGCTCGAGTAGGTAAAGCCCGGAAGGTAAGTTATCCAACGGTAATTCTGCAAAGGAACCGAGGGTACGCTGCTCCATGACCGTCAGCCCGGTGCTGGAAAACAACCGAAGCTGGTCGGCTTGTAGGGGCTGCGCTACTTCTATCCGAACCCACGTGGTGGCCGGGTTGGGAAAAACGTTCCAGTCCTCATCCGCTAGTTCCCGGTCGACGGTATCCGTGCAATCGTCCAGAAATTCGAACGCGCGGAACTCGCCGGGCACGTCACCGCAAACGCTGGCGATTTCAATCTCGTAGGCGTTACAGAGGTTCAGGTCGTCGACTTGCGCGGTGATGCCGGTGACGGATTTCGTTATGAAGGGGTTCGTACTGCCCGCGGGGCGGTAGCGTAACAGATAATCGTTGCCCGCCGACTGCGAAGCCCGCCAGTTGAGGCTCGTCGAGCCGTCGTCGCCGTAGTCGGCCTCCAGTAGTTCCGGAGCCGGGCAGCCGCTGGCCGGTTGGATGTCCAAACAGTAATCTTCGTACTCGCCCGTGCGGCCAACGGAGCAGGCCGTTCCGGTGACGTTGAGGAAATGCATGATCACCCGCATTCGGGTGGCGACGGTCGGCGCATCTTCGGGGACGGTCAGGTTCAACGTGACGCTGGCCCCATCCGCGGCGGTCACCTCGCCAATAATTTCCTCGGAAGCAAACTGGCCATCCTGGTCCCAGTCTACGTAGACCCGAAATTCTTCGGTGGAGCGGGCGGAAACAATGCCCGGCGTCAAGATCAGCGGGTAGACGCCGCCGCGCACCAGCGTGATCGATTCCCGGCCGGTGAAGTCACCGTAGGCCCGTGGATCGGCACCGGACTGGTTGTCAAAAATACCGGCGATGTTGACCCCCTCGATCCATTCGTCCAGGTTCGTGTAGCCGGCCGGGAGGCAATATTCTTCCTCCAGGCAAGCACCACATCCCTTGCTGGTCGTCGTTCGGCGCGCGCCATACTCAGTCGTTTCTCCCGGGCATTCCGTCCGGAATTCAAATTCGTAAGCCGTGCAGGCCTCGATGCCTCCGGCGATCGTGACGTTACTGCCGCGGGAAGAACGCGTCCGCCAGTCTTCGTCGCCAACCTTCCGGAAGCGGATTCGGTACAGACCACCAGCGAGCGTCGGGGTCCAGGTGGCGGTAAAGTTTTGTGCTTTGCCGGACGTGACCGCAAAGTCAGCCGGGATCGTGCAGCAGCCGTCCGTACTCGCCGTGAGTGACTGCACCGGTAAAACTTCCTCCCCGCAGGAGGCAAAGAGCTCAAAGTCATAACTCGTGCAAACGCCCAGGTTCGGTAGCGTGAGGGGGAAGCTAGGGTTAGCAACTGTGGTGAATTGTGTCGCGCCGGTCAGGCGGTAGCGGAGGGTACTACTGGTAATGCGCTCGGTAAGGTTGACGTTGACAACGAGACCGGTCGCCGAATCGTCCGCCGGCGTGACGCCGAAGGCGGTGGGGGCGAAGCAGTCGTCGCAGGCGCTCATCAGCAGGTTCATCGCGGCGCCGACGTCCAACTGGCCGCCGGTAACGGTTTTACCGGCCAGTTCGGGGTTGGCGCGGGTCGCGCTCAGGATGACTTGGCGGACGTAGCGGGCGGCGGCGGCGGGGTCCGCGGTAAGGAGCTCTCCGAATGCTGCGCAGGGGGCGGCGTACAGTAAGGCGGCGGCTCCGGCGACGTGGGGCGTGGCGGAAGAAGTCCCCCCGAACCGTCGGTAATTATTGCCGAACCCGGTCGTCAGCACTTCCTGGCCGGCGGACCCCAGGTCGACGGACGTCGCACCAAAGGCGGCATTCGACACGCGTTCCCCCCTGGCGTCCAGATTAGTTACGCCGATTAGGTACTCCGACGGGCAGTTGGTGGGCAAGTCGCCGCGCTCGTCCACGTCGATGTTGAGGTTAGCGGCCGCGCCGACGTTGAGGATGCCGGCCTCGCCGAGTTGATCGTAGAGGGAGCACCAGACGGGGCTATCGTTCACGTCACCAAAATTACGGCCCCAGCTGGCGTTGGTGACCACGACGTAGGCACCCTTTTCTCCGTCCGTCGCGTCGTAGAGTCGACGGGCGTCGAGGGCGTAGCCGTAGGCTTGGAGTACCTCAGCTTCGTTGTTGACGAGCCCGTTGCGGATGGTCATGATCTTGACTTGCCAGTTCACACCCGTCACGCCCAGGTCGTTATTGCCGACCGCGCCGATGATGCCGGCCACGGGCGTGCCGTGGGGGGAAGTAGCCTCGGGGTCGCCGTCATCGTCGTCGGTGTCGTATCCGTAGTAGTCGTCGACGTAGCCGTTCCGGTCGTCGTCCACGCCGTTGTTGGGGATTTCGCCGTGGTTGCGCCAGAGGTTAGCAACGAGGTCTTCGTGGTCGAGGTCGGTTCCGTCGTCGAGTACGGCAACGACGATGGTATCGCCGTTGGCGGTCACGCCGCCGGTGGTGACGTCCCAGGCCGGCTCGACGTTGATGTCCGCGCCGGGGGTGCCGTTGTCGAACTGGCCGACGTTCAGGTACTGCCAGAGCTCGGCGTAGCGCGGGTCGTTGGGCGCGCGGCGGGGGGCAATGTTGTGGTTATTCTGGACGAGGCGGACGCGTTCGTCGGTCCAGTATCTTTTGGCCAGCAGGCGCTGGGAATAGAGGTCGTGGTCGAAGCGCACCAGGTAGATGTTGGTGGATCGACCGAGGGCGGCGGCGGTGCCCAATCTGCCTTGCTCCTTCATCCATTTCTCGGCATCTACGTCCGCGCCCAATTCCACGATCAACTCGCCCGGGCGGTGGTTGATCAACTGGCCGTAAGCGGTGACTAAGCACAGCGCCAGCAGGAGTTTAGTGAATACGAGACGTGGGAGCATTGGTCGATTAGTAACAGGGTTGACGCCGTTAAAAGTACGGTATTAACGCTTAATTCAGTTGTCGCAGCGGTGGCTTTTACGTCACCTTTCGCCTCCGGCCGTAGATTTGGGTGGGCGCGGGCGCGGGTGCCGGGAAAATTCAGCAGAGCAGGGTTGACGGGGCGGCAACGCTATTTGGCCCGCCCGCGCAGTACTCTTTTGGCGATGGCGTAGCCAAAAACGGCCACGATAATGACGGCCGTCCCCACGTAGAAGGTTGGCTCCAACTCTTTGGCATCGTCCAGTAAAAAGTAAGCCAACAAAATCCCGTAAACGGCCTCCAGGTTGACGGTCAGGTTGGCGGCGAAGGCGGAAAGCTCCCGCAAAGCCCGCAGAAACAGCCAGTTGGTGAAGATTGTACAGAGCAGCGCCAGGATGACCAGCCACATCCAGTCCACCGGCGACGGCCAAAACTGCCCACCGAAAAAGGGCAGAAATAGGGTCAGAAACAGCGTACCCGCCCCCAGTTCGAGAAAAACGATCCGCAGCGGGTCGGTCTTCTCTACGTACTTTTTGTTGTAGACGGTGAAGAAAGAAACGAGAATTGCCGAGACCAGCCCGACGATGATTCCGTCCGTCATCCCGGGGTCGACGCCGTCGGCGATCAGGTAAATCCCCGGCAAAATGAGCAGGCCCACCGACGTTTCGAACCAGTTGACCGGCCGGCGCATCACGAACGGCTCGATGAGGCTGGACCAGAGCGACGTCGTCGCCAGGCAGATCAACCCGACGCTGGCGTTGGCGAGTTTGATTGCCCCGTAAAAGGTGACCCAGTGGAGCACGACGAGTACGCCGAGGCCGGCGAAGATCAGCAGTTGCTTGCGGCCGAGATCGGCCAGTAAGGCCCGGGGGCGAATGAACGGCGCGAGGGCTACGGACGTGATGAGCACCCGCCACCAGACGAGGGTGAGGGCGGAGAGTTGGATCCAGTCGCCCATGATGCCGGTGAAGCCCCAGAGGAGGACGGCTAGGTGGATTTGGGCGTTGGCGGAGGTTTGTTTGTTGATATGCGGTATTCAATATGCGATTAGCTTCGCTGTACTTCGTGCTCTTGATATTTGATTAGCTGCGCTGCTGCCTGCGGCGGGTAGCTACCGCACGGCTCTTCGTGGCTACGCCACTCTTTTTAGTACGGTCACCCCACCGGACAAAGCGGAGAACACAAAAGACACAGAAAAGGACAAAAACACAGAAAGGTTAGCAGTAAATCTTCTGCGTTAGTTTGATTTTTGTGCCTTTTGTTACTTATGTGCTTTTTGTGTTCAAAAAAATTTGACGCGATGAGCTTCAATTAATGATAGGTTGTACAGTAGTCGGTGAGCTAGAAGCGAGCGGCGGGGGCCACATCCTGCCCCACAAACTTGCCGGCGGCATACTTGAAAGCGCCGGTAACGCCGATCATCGCCGCGTTGTCCGTGCAGTACTCGAAGCGGGGGATGAAGGTTTGCCACCCTTTCTCTTTGCCCAGTTCGGTCAGTCCGGCACGGAGGCTGCTGTTGGCGCTGACGCCGCCGGCCAGGGCGACCCTAGTGAGGCCGGTTTGCGCTACGGCCAGTTCGATCTTGCGGAGGAGGACGGAGACGATGACTTCCTGGATGGAGGCGCAGGTGTCGGCGAGGTTATTTTTTACGAAGTCTGGATCTTCGCGTAGTTTCTTCTGGAGGGTATAAAGGACGCTGGTTTTGAGGCCGCTGAAGGAGAAGTTGAGTTCGCCGGGGTCGGGGCGGGCGAAGGCGACGGTGGGTTGGCCGGTTTGGGCGAGGCGGTCGACTTCCGGGCCGGCGGGGTAGTCGAGGCCGAGCATTTTGCCGGTCTTGTCGAAGGCTTCGCCGGCGGCGTCATCGAGGGTGCGGCCGATGACTTTCTGGTCGAGGGCGGTGCGGACGACGACGAGTTGGGTGTGGCCACCGGAAACGGTAAGGCAGAGGAAGGGGAATTCGGGTTTGGGGTCTTCGGCGAAGTGGGCCAGTACGTGGGCTTGCATGTGGTCGACTTCGATGAGGGGCAGGTCGCGGGCCAGCGCGAAGGCTTTGGCGAAGCTGACGCCGACCATGAGGGAACCGATCAGGCCGGGACCGCGCGTGAAGGCGACCGCGTCCACGTCTTCCGGTGTGAGCTCGGCGCGCTGGAAGGCTACGGCAACGGTTGGCACGATGTTCCGCTGGTGCGCCCGGCTGGCGTGTTCGGGCACGACGCCGCCGAACTCCACGTGGATGGCCTGGGTGGCGGTTACGTTGCTGAGGACTTTACCGTCTTTTACGATGGCGGCGCTGGTGTCGTCGCAGCTGGATTCTATGGCTAGGATGGTGGGCATTTTTGGCGGTAGGTTTTTAGGCGCGTAGGTGGTAGGTGTGTAGGCGGTAGGCGTGTAGGTGGTAGGCGTGTAGGTGGTAGGCGGTAGGCGGTAGGCGGTAGGCGGTAGGTACGACTGTAATCCTTGGGTTAGGTGAATTTGTGGGGGTTCTGATGCATGAATGTCAGGAGTCTCCCTACTTCCTCGGAGGCTGCTTGGTATTCTTGGTAGACTTCTTCGCTAATGTACTTTTCGTTTAGTGCTACTTGTAGCCAGACCTGTGTTTCGTAATTCTCACCCATGGCGTCGGTTAGTTTGGCGGCGAAATGTTTGGGGTAGACGCGTTTTGCGAAGGACTCCGCAAGATTCGAACACACGGAGCGCGAAGATCGGCGTATCTGATCGGTCAGTGAGTATTTTTCTTCTCTCGGAAATCGATTTCGGGCGAGTTGGGAGACGCACTTCGCTAGTCGCATACCCTTCTCATACGCAAACCAAGTAGTAAAATTAGAAGCAGCCATATCGAACGATTTTGCACAAATCTCTAAATGTTCCCCAAATGTAGAAGCATCTTAAACGAATACTATCGTTTAAAAACGAATACAATTACCTACCACATAATCGTCCTACCGCCTACCAGCCTACTGACTAATGCTTCCTACCGCCTATTCCCCTCCTTCCATCTAACAATAAAGCCCGTTCATCTATAAACTAGAACTTCCCTACCCCAGAAATAACCCGAACCGCCCCCCGTGCGTTCCAAGTAACATCATGCGCAAAAAAATCACCGACTTCGCCAAGAAGCAACTAAAAGACTCCTTCATGGGACCGACCAACGATAAAAATCGCCACGCCGAAACCATCATTCGCAACCACGTGCTCTGGAGCATGGGCGCGAGTTACATTATTCCGCTACCGATTGCGGATGTGTTCGCCGTCTCGGCTTTGCAACTCGACATGATCCGGCAACTGACGCGGGTCTACGATATCGATTTCGCCGAAACCCAGGGCAAAGCCATCGTCAGCTCCCTAACGACCAGTACCATGGCCCGGGCCGGCGCGCGCAGTCTGATCAAGCTCGTCCCCGGTATCGGCACCATCATTGGTGGCATCACTACGGCGGCCGTCAACGGTGCGAGTACTTACGCGCTCGGGGAAGTCTTTAAACAACACTTCGCCCACGGTGGTACCTTCCTCGATTTTGATACCGACCGGCTCAAGAAATTGTACAACGAAAGTTTTGAGAAGGGTAAGGACGTAGCTAAGGATTGGAAAAAGGAAGCGGACAATAAGGGCGAATCTATCGTACCGCCCACGTCTCCTAAGCCAGCCTCCACGATGCCGACCGGCTTCAACCCTACCCCGCCGCCCACGACGTCCGCCGTCCCGGACCCCGGCAGCCCCGGCCACACGCCGCAGGCTACGGCCGCCGCCGACTTACTAGAAGACCCGAGCGCACCCACCAAATCCTCCGCACCCGCGACCGCGCCCATCAACGACGCCGCCATCCGTAAGATCAAAGAACTCGCCGAGATGAAGGCGCAGAATATTATTACGCAGGAAGAATTTGAGGTGATGAAGAAGCGGATTTTGGGATAAGGGTCATTAGGCGGTAGGCGGTAGGCGGTAGGCGGTAGGCGGTAGGCGAAGAAACGCATTTATAATATATTACTCGTACTCAATAAAATCAGCTCTACCGCCTACAAGCCTATCGCCTAATTCTTCCCTACCGCCTAATCTTCCCTACCGCCTAACTCCTCCACCAACACCCCGTAAAGCGTCTCCGCCCCCCGGAAATAATTCCGCAGCAGAATATTCTCGTTCGGGCTGTGCTGATTATTGTCCGGGTTGACGAGCGGCAGCACGACGGCTGGAACATCAAGAATGTTGACGAACGGAGCAATCGGCACGGAGCCGCCCATCGTCCGCAGTAGAATCGGTTCTTCCCCAAACGTAGACGTTAGCGCCCGTTGTAGCCACGCGCCCGTCGGGCCGTTGAGGTCCGTCCGGAAAGCACCGTAGCTCGTTTTCCCGCTGAAGGAAGCTAGTTTCGGGTGCGCCGCGCGCTCTTCGTCCGTCGGTTCGCGGCCTTCCGGGATGATGAAATAACCCTCGGTCTCCACGTAATCGCGTACCAGCCCGAGCAGCCGGTCGCCATCGGATTCCTTCACCAGACGGATATCCATATTTACTACCGCCGTCGCGGGGATGATCGTCCGGGCCGCCTGGCCCACGTAGCCGCTGCGAAATCCTTTGATGTTCAGGCTGGGGTACTGCAAAGCTTCCTGCAAATTTCCACCGACCGCGTCCGGCGTGGAAAATCCGATTTGTTGGTGGATAGCCGGCAAGTCATCCGGTACGGCGGCCAGTAACTCGCGCGTCGCGTCGTCGAGCTCGATCCCGTCGTAAAATCCGGGGATCGTCACCCGCCCGTCCTCGTCCTTCATGCCGGCCAGCAACTGCGCCAGTCGGAGGCCGGGGTTCGGGGCGTAGTTGCCGTAGTGCCCGGAGTGTTGCGGGAGCTTGGGCCCGTAGACGGTTAGGCGTACGCCCGCAATCCCGCGCGCGCCGCCCACCAGCGTGGGTTTGTTGGTCGTGTGCACCGGCCCGTCGAGGATGATCAGGTGGTCGGCCGCCAGGGCTGCGCGGTGGGTGGTGACCGCGCCCGGCAGGTCGGGGCTGCTGGTTTCCTCCATCGGGTCGACGATGAATTTCACGATGTAATCGGGTCGTTTGCCCGCCGCGATCATCTCGTCCCAGGCAACCAGGAAGAGCATCAGCGGGGCCTTCGCGTCGGAGGCGGCGCGGGCGAAGAGTCGTACGTCGCTGGTCTCGGGGTCGGCCGGGAGTGTGTCTACTTTTTGGTATTCTACGTTCCCCTCGGGGGTGGTCGTCATGCGTCCGTAAACTGGTTCGAAGGGTAGGCTGAGCACCCATTTTGAACGGTCGACGGGCTGGCCATCGACGTGGCCGTAGAAGAGGACGGTTTGTGCATCGGGCGCTGCCGCGGCATAAGTAAACAGTAGCAGATCAATCCCTTCGTTTTCTAGCCGCTGGCCCGTAAATCCACGCTTCCCGAATGCTGCTTCCAGCCACCGCAGGTTCGGTTCGAGCTCCCCTTCCCGCCGCGCGTCGTTGGGCATGGAGAGAAAATCTTGGTAGGCCTCCAGGCTTTGTAGGGTCCGTTCCCGCAGGCTGTTCTCCGTCGCCCGTTCGGTTATCTGGGCGCGGACGCGGGTGCAGGGGAGTATAGCGAGGAGCAGAAAAAGTAGGGCGAGCGGTCGGTGCATAAGTAAGGAGTGAAATTATCGGTAAAGTAAGACTATCCGGCCAGCACCCACCCGCGGCCACTACCACTACCCGCGGGAATTGGCCCCGGCCAATAAAGCTAAGGCCCTACCTTCGCGCCCCATGCAGTACCTCGCCCAGCACGTTGAAGCCCTCATCTTCGCCGCCCCCTCGCCAATTTCCCTTGAAGAACTGCAGGACGTGCTCACCGAAAACTTCGGCGTCCGCTTCGCCCAGAAAGTGGTACTGGAAGCCGTGGACCAGCTGGTCACCCGGTACGATTCCGACGCCCACAGCTTCGAAGTCGTAGAAGTAGCCGGGGGGTATCAGTTCATGTCAAAAGGCGCCTACCACGAAACGATCGGCACGCACCTCCGCATGCAGAGCAAAAAGAAACTCAGCCGGTCCGCCCTCGAATCCCTGAGCATTATCGCCTACAAGCAACCCGTCACCAAGTCGGAACTGGAAAAGATCCGGGGGGTGAGCTGCGACTACGCCGTCCAGAAACTGCTGGAAAAAGAGCTCGTTACTATTCTCGGCCGCGCGGATTCCGTCGGCAAGCCACTCCTCTACGGCGTCACCGATCGTTTTTTGGATTACTTCGGCATTAAGTCTTTGTCCGACCTGCCGCAGCCGAAGGATTTTTCCGTTCCGGATAGTGAGATTGGGGAACCGGTGGAGTAGGCGGTAGGCGGTAGGCGGTAGGCGGTAGGCGGTAGGCGGTAGGCGGTAGGCGGTAGGCGGTAGGCGGTAGATAGCTCACCTTACGTAGTTCTCAAGTAATAATTTTTCAATTATTCCGTCCATTTGCCCTGTATTAATTTGAGGAAGTCTCCAAATTCTGCCGCCTACCAGCCTACCGCCTAATTTTCCTACCGCCTACCAGCCTACCGCCTAATTTCCTACCGCCAACAAACTAAACCCCCACCCCACCGTTCTCTGAAAAATCACCAGAAAATGGCCGACCTCCTCACCAACCGCGTAGCCGTTTCCGGCATCGTCACCCTTAAGCTGGAAGAGCACTGGCCCCGGCAAGCCTTCGCGACGTTCGACCTGAAGGATTACCTCTTTATGGAGTTGATCTTAAAGGAGAAAGACTTTCGCGCGGCCGTGAAGGACCACGATTTTAGTCAGTACGAAGACAAGATCCTATTGGTCTTCTGTTCGGCGGACGCCATCATCCCCAACTGGGCCTACATGCTCGTGGCGGCGGCGGCAACGCCCTACGCGGCGGATATTTACCAGGGCACGGAAGCGGAGTTTTTGCGACAGCACTACCGGAAGGTGATTCAAAATCTCGACCCGGAAAACTTCGTCGATAAGCGAGTCGTCATCAAAGGTTGTGGAGAAAGGACGATCCCGGCCTCGGCGTACCTGGACGTAACGACCCACCTGCAACCCCACGTAAAGTCGCTCATGTTCGGCGAGCCGTGCAGCACGGTACCCGTTTACAAAAAACCCCGGGTGGCGGCGAGTAAGTAGTGGCGAGCGATTAAACAGAAATGCTGCCGCCCGACACTCGCGGCCCGATCGTCCTCCCCGCTACTAAATTACTCGAATCTCGTTGTATCTTGGCCCGTACCCGGGCTTTCTCACCGCCGGCGCGGGCTGCTGTATTTCCCCGACAACCCGCCACCCTATGCGTCTCCGCCGTTTACTTTTCCTCTGCCTGGCCTTCGCCGCCGCCGTGCCCCTGAGCGCTCAGAACGCACACTATACCCTACACAACTACGCGCCGCTCTGGCTCAACGCCGCCAATACGGGCGCGTTCGCGGGTTCCGTGCGGGTGGGGGGCATCTTCCGGGGGCAGTGGCACAGCATCAACGGCATCAACTCCCCGACGGCTTACGTGGACGCGCCACTGGCGTTCGGCCTGCGGAAGCAGGACTGGATTGGCGTCGGGATGAGCCTGGTGAACAGCAAGTCACCCTTCGAGGGGGCGGGCACGAGCAGCAGCGCGGATTACACGGAGAACTTCTTCGGCTTCAGCGCGGCCTATCACCTGGCGCTCGACAAAAAGCGGACCAACATCGTCACGCTCGGCGTACAGTACGGTAGTATTTCTTACGGGTTTGATTTTCAGGGTACGCTGCTGCAGGAAGAAACGATTTCCTCCACCCAGGGTGGCCAGGGCGGGACCAATGAATTTCAGGCAACCGGTCAGGACGGTGACAACGAGAGCGTTAATGACCTCAACGCGGGGCTGAAACTAAAAATGATGTTGAACCCGAAAAAGAACAACGTCTTCGAGGCGGGCATCTCCATGCTGCACCTCACCAGCCCGGAGCGGACTTCGCTGATCGAGTCGGAGAATCGGGATAGCACCGCAGCCGTTGATACGGACGGGCTCGACCGCCGCGCCACCATCCACGCCCACGCGCGGTTAGATTTAGAAGCTGGCGAAAAATGGCGCTTCCAGCCCTCCATCTTCTTCCAGCAAGAAGCCGCTTCCAGCGCCATCAGTCTCCAGGCCTGGGGGCAGCGCAACCTCAAAAAGGACATGGACCTCCGCCTCGGCGTGGGTTACCGGACGGGCGACGCCGCGCAGGTGCTCGTCGGGCTGAACTTCGGTCAACTCAGAACCGCGCTGAGTTACGACATCACGTTGAGCCAGGCGCGGGCCGCGACGAATTACCAGGGCGCGTTCGAGCTGTCGGCCATGTACATTTTCAATATTTACAAGAAGCCGAACGTCACGCCGACGATTCTTTGTCCGGATATTTAGGGGATAGTCGGCACGGTTAGCGGGAGCAACGTATTCACCGGGCGCTTCGCCCAACCTACTTTGCGCTTTCACCGAATTCCCGTGCACCAGCGTCCTCGCCCCCAACGTTAGCCACTCGCACCAGGCAAACAGCCACGCGCCAACCTTAGCCACCAACATGAGATATCTACTAAGCACCCTACTGCTGATCACGGGTTTTTACGCCGGCGAATTACTGGCCCAGCCCCTCGCGGGAAGCTCCAACGTCGAGCAATTACAGATTGCGGCCGACTCCGCCCGGGCCAACCAGAACTGGTTCGTTGCGCTCGAAAACTACGAGAAACTCTACGACGAGACGGACGAGGACGAATACCTCCCGCTGCGCGCGCTGATGAACTTGCGCCTGCGTGACGTGGCCAGCGCCACCCGCATCTATAAGCAGGTGTTCCGCCGCACGGAGGCGACCGATACCACTTACAACGAGCACCGCTTTCACTACGCCCGGGCCCTGAAAATGGACGCCCAGTACGACGAAGCGCGTACCTACTTCGAGCAATTCCGGCGGCTGAACACCGACGAACGGCTGGAAAAATTCGCCGCCCTCGAACTCGATGGCATCGAGCTTTACCGCGACGCCCCGCAGGAGACGAGCGAAGTTGCGCTGGAGCTTCTGGATAAGAAGGTGAACAGTTCCTTTAGCGAATACTCTCCGGTGCTAACCATAGATGGTAACACCCTTTACTTCTCGACCTGGAAGAGTACCTCGGCCGTAGAGCAGGACGGTGAAGAAGATGATTTTAGCCGGATCTTTCGCGCCGAACGCGATGAGGAAGGCACGTGGAGCAAGCCCGAAGCCCTCGGCAAAGAAGTCAACCGCCCCGGCGTCATCACCGCCAACCCGGCCCTGAGCGCCGACGGCCGCCGGATGTACTTCAACCGCCTGGCCATGGAAAGCCACCGCGTGACGGAAGCTAAGATCTACATGTCCGACGCGGAAGACGACGGCTGGAAAAGCGGCAACCCCGTCAGCGGCATCAACAGCGACCGCTATCTGGTCCTGCAACCCGCGGCCGGTGAATTATTCGGGCGTGAAGTCATGTTTTTCGTCTCCGATATGGACGGCGGCTTTGGTGGGCTCGATATTTATTATGCCAACTACGAAGGCGAGGGCCGGTTCGGCCAGGCGGTTAACCTCGGCGAGCAGGTCAACACGTTCGCCGACGACATCACCCCGTTCTACTTCGACGGCACGCTCTACTGGTCAACCGACGGCCGGCCGACGATGGGCGGCAAGGATCTTTTCTACGCCGGCTGGGACGGCAACGCCTGGGGCGACGCCAAAAACATGGGCGTCGGTTTCAACAGCACGGTGGATGACAAATCGCTGAGCATTTACGGCGAAGGACTGGTGGGTTTCATGACCTCCAACCGGGAAGGTGGCCGCTCGGTAAAAAGCAAAACTTGCTGCGACGACATATATGGCTTCGAGGTCGCCTCGCTTTACGCCAACCTCGTCGTGGGCCTATTCAGCGAGGGCAAGGAAGCCCTGACGAACGGCACGGTCGTGCTGCAACCCACGCGCAACGGCAACAAGATTGGTTTCGGGCAGACGAAGACACGGGACGACGGCAACCGTTTTGATTACGGTTTGGAGCTGGAGACGGAGTACATCGTAGTCGTGTCCCACCCGGGTTACTATTCCGATTCCGTGGAGATCAATACGCTCGGGCTGGAAGAATCCAAAGAGCTACAGGAGATCGTCTTTCTGAAAGTCGACCCCAATTACGATGATGGCACGGGCGGCGACGACGTTCCGGTGCTCGACACCATCGAGATCGCCGAGGCGGTCGTGCTGGAAAACATTCTTTACGACCTCGACAAATCCGACATCCTCCCCGCCGCCGAGGAAGATCTGCGGCAGTTGGTGCAGATTATGGAGCAGTACCCCGACATGGTCATCGAGCTCGGTTCGCATACGGACACGCGGGGCGTGGACAGCTACAACCTCGGCCTGAGTAAGCGCCGGAGCGCCAGCGCCCGCAAGTGGCTCATCATCAACGGTAACATCGATGGCCCGCGCATCAAGACCCAAGGGTACGGGGAGACGCAGCCGCAGGTGGCGAGCGGTCGGTTGGCCGAGCGCATCAGCTTTTTGAGCGAGGGCGACGTGATTACGGATGCCTTTATTGCTAGTCTCGGCACGGAAGAGCAGCGGGAATTGGCCCACCGCCTCAACCGCCGTACCGAGTTCAAAGTCTTGGAAGGGCCGGACGAGATCATTATTCGCCGCGACGTGATCGAGCGTCGACTGGAGACGCCGGAGCGGAACTCCTTGCCAACCGCGCCCACACAAAAGGTCGCACCCAAAAATCCCGCACCCACCCCGCAAACAGTTAGGACGCTTACGCCCGAAAAACAGGTCGCTCCGCCGGAGGTGAACCGTTTCAGCAGCCTGTTCGGCCAGCCCGACGTTAGCGGCTTACCCGTCTTAAAGTTCGACCGCCGCGAAGTCGATTTGGGCGACGTCCCCCACGGAGAATCCCGCACGTTTACCGTTAATTTCACCAATAGGGGCGCCGCGCCCGCTAAGGTGATGCTAATCTCGGCTTGCGACTGCACCACGATCACGCACGACGACGCCAAGACTTACCAACCCGGCGACAGTGGCACGATGAAAATCGTTTTCGACAGCACGGAAAAGGAGGAAGACGAGACGATTACGATCGATATTTTTCTGGAGCAGAAGGATAAGAAGGGGGTGCCGATTTTTGAGATGGTGGAGTACAAGTACCACTTATTGGGTAAGTAGCGAGTTTGTTGGGAGAACTGAATGTTGTAAGGTGTTATATTTGTTACGCACACGGCTCTTACGGGAGCATTTTCGTATCCTTTAAATTATCCTACAGTATGGTTGAATACTTTAAACTTGCGTTAAGCAAGTACGCACAGTTCACGGGCCGTTCGCGGCGGAGTGAATACTGGTATTTTTATCTGGTGAATATCCTGCTGTCAATGGCCGTCGGTGCCCTGACTTTCATCATCGGTGAGACACTTGGCGGTCTTCTCAACCTAGTTATTGGTCTTGGCCTCTTTATTCCAGGACTGGCGGTTGCCGTTCGCCGACTACACGATGTCGGTAGAAGCGGCTGGTGGTTTTTGATTGTTTTTACCGGCATCGGTGCGCTGCTGTTGCTTTACTGGTTGGTTAATGACAGCGAGGCGGGGAGCAACGAATATGGCCCAAACCCGAAAACCGGTGCGCTGGCTGGTGACATTGAAGCACACCTAGTTGAGTAAATTAGTCTACCCTGGTTGACTATTCCAGCGTTCTCACCTTTATTATTACGTAGCTTCCCATTCAGCAACGGACCGGCTACGAAGCTTAAGTTTCCCCCTTCGTTAAGAATGTGAAAAGCCCGCCCGCCATCGTTTACTAAAAAAGAGAGCAGTCAGCGTAAGCCGATTGCTCTCTTGCTACTGTGTGCTCGTCGAAGATCTACCTTCTACCTGGCGAGCTAAACCGGCAACACGGGGTAGTCAATGTACCCAACCGGCCCCGGCGTGTAAAAGGTCTCCTGCTCGGGAAGCTGCAACTGGCGGGCGCCCCGAAACCGGCTGACTAAATCGGGGTTGCTGATGAACGGACGGCCAAAAGCGACCAATTCTCCCTTACCAACCTCGATGTCTACCCCGGCTTTCACCGCATCGTAGTTTCCGGATTGGATAAGAATACCCTTAAAAGTCTTCCGTAGCTTGGTCTTAATCTCCTCGGGAACGGGAGGAGCGCCCATGCCCTCATGGTCGACCACGTGGAGGTAAACGAGTCCACTTTCGTTACAAATTTCCGCCAGCCGTACGTGCGTCGCGTCAACGTCATCGAAAGCGCCCGTTTCGTTAAAAACACCGTACGGGCTGACGCGAATGCCGACCCGGTCACCGCCGATGCGGGCAACAACGGCCTCGATCACGTTGCGGACGAAGCGGAGGCGGTTCTCCAAGTTGCCACCGAATTGATCGTCCCGCTTGTTACTTCCGGGGTGAAGAAACTGCTCCAACAGGTAACCATTCGCGGCGTGAAGCTCTACCCCATCGAAGCCCGCGTCGATGGCCAGTTGCGCGCAGTTGGCGTATTCGGCGACCGCATCGGTAATGTCGCCGATGGTCATGGGTGTCGGCAGCGGAATGGACTGCTGGTCTTTGCCGTCGACGTACATCAGCGTTTGCGACATCTCCACCGCACTGGGCGCCAGGACGCGGCCACCGGCGGGCAGGTTATCCGGGTGGCTCACCCGGCCGGTGTGCATGATCTGCAAGAATATCTTGCCGCCCTTCGCGTGCACGGCCTCCGTGACCAGTTTCCAACCGGCTGCCTGCTCGGCGTTAAAACAGCCCGGGATGCGGGGGTAGCCCAGTCCGTTCGGGCTGGGGGAGGTGCCTTCGGTAATGATTAAGCCGGCTTCGGCGCGCTGGCCGTAGTACACGGCCATCATTTCGTTGGGCACGTTGTTCGTGGCGCGGTTACGCGTCATGGGGGCCATGACGATGCGGTTCTTTAGTTCCGTTTTCCCCAGGGTTAGGGGGGCGAATAATTGACTGGACATATTGTTATTTGGTTTGCGGTTGCTAACGAAGTGGACGTTGGGAAGGTTGGCGGTACGGCCGTTTACGGGGGCTATTTGGTTGGCTAATTAGCATCGAATGGGTACGAGTTACATCACACCTAAGCCATAAACTCCCAAGCCGTCTGGTACCGCCCCCGCTCCTCCACGTACTTCAGAAAGCCGGCAAAGAAAGCATCCCCACCGATTGTCGCGCTGTCCCCAATCACGATCAAATACTTCTTCGCCCGCGTCAACGCCACGTTCATCCGGCGGTAATCGGCCAGGAAGCCGATCTCTCCTTTCTCGTTGGAACGGACGAGGCTGACGTACACCACGTCCCGCTCCCGCCCCTGAAAGCCATCGACGGTGTTGATGGTGATGTTGAAATCGGCCAGTTTGCTTTCCTCGTCGATCATGTCCTCCGCCTGGATGACTTGCTCGCGGTACGGGCTGATGATGGCCACGCTCGGCAGTTGGACGTCGTAGGGAATGTTTTGCCGCATGTCCAGCAAATGCTCGATCAGGATGTTGAGCTCGCCGGCATTGTAGCGGCTTTTGAACTGCGGGTGCAGTTTTTCCTCGAAACCCGTCCCGGCCGTGTCGATGAAAACGACGGATTCCGCCAGCGGGATGCTCGGTAGCGTACGTTTGGCCACCAAGTCCGCCGCGCGGAGTTGGCCATCGTAAAAATAATCGTTGCTGTAGCCCATGATGGGCTCGTTCATCCGGTACTGGACTTGCAGCAGTACGTTTTCCAGCCTGGCCGCCCGGTTACTTTCCTTAGTCAGCCCGGCCTTTTTAGCGACGTCGTTCACCAAGCATTTTTCCAGCAAAGTAATGTTGAACCCATCTTTCTCCGCTTTCTTACTCTTCACCGTTGGGGGTAATTGAAACGGATCGCCGGCCAGGATTACCCGGTTAGCTTTGAGAATGGGAATCCAAGTGGCCGGCTCCAGCGCCTGCGCCGCTTCGTCGATGACGCAGGTTTTGAACGTATGCCCGCTGAGGATGGACGCCGCCGCGCCGACCATTGTGCAGACGATCACTTCGGCCGAGTCGAGGGTGTGGTCGAGCGTCCGGTCTTCGAGTTGTTTAGCCCAGCCGCTGAGTTTGCCGGCGTCGCGGTAACACATTCCTTTCTGGCGGCCCTTCGCTTTACTGGCCTTTTTGCGTAACGCAGCGGCTTCCTTGCGTAGTTTTTTGACCTGCACGGTGTCCGGGTGCTCGGCAATCTGGACGTCGAGGGTGTGGCGCATCACGTCTTCTTCGACGCGGCTGATGTTGCCCGTGCGAACGACGCAGACGCCCTGGTCGGCTAACCGCAACGTCACCAGGTCGGCGGCGGAGTTGCTCGGGGTACAGAACAGGACGCGGTCTTCGGTTTTGATGAGTTCCTTGACGGCGGCAACGAGCGTGGTTGTTTTTCCGGTCCCGGGCGGTCCGTGGATGAGGCCGACGTGGTCGGCACCGAGGACGTGGGCGACGGCGGCGCGCTGGCTGTCGTTGAGACCACTGAGGTGATCGACATCGCTACTCGGCACCGGGCGGTATTCCGCGCGGCGGGTGCCCATCAGTACGTCCCGGAGTTCGGCGACGCGGCCGTTTTCGGCCATTTCGAGGGTTTGCAGGGCGCGGTCCATTTCTACGTAGGTACGCTCGTCGAACATCCGGTCGACGCCGACGCCACCGGCCTGGAGCCAATCGGGCAGGTCTTCGCCGCCGAGGACGATGACCATCTTATTTTTTTTGACGTATTTGATCACGCCACCGCGCTGCGCGCCGTTAGCGAGTGGTTGGGTGGTGAAAAAATTAACGCTCGTCCCGGCGCGAAACTGGTGACTCTCTTCACCTTCGCGAATCAAAGTCACGAAAGGTCGCCCGCCGATTCCATAGCCACTTTCGATCACCTGGAGCGGGTACCAACTGTGCCCTTTTTTCACCCTTTGCACCAGCGGCAGCGCCTGAATAACCTCCAGGTGCATCCGTCGTTCCTCCTTGCGTTCCAGGTCGACGAGGCGACGTAAATGCGTTAGTTCTGCTTGCTGGGGGTCGGTCAAAGTGGGGGGAAGTGGGCGTTTCGATCCCGATAGTAATCGGGAACGGGACGGGTGCAAAATGGGGGGGAAGAAGTAGCGAAGGCAAATACCCAAAATCCGGACTACGGACGGAAGCTCTCCTTAACCGGGCCAAAGGTAAGAATAAGCGCAAAGCCCGCCTTTCAACCCAAACCCCGGTAGCGAACGTTGCCACTTACGTATATTGCAAAGTCAATTTTTTGGCTTCCCACCCGGCCGCTACCGTATGACTACTCAACAACTTTATAATACCACTTACGATCTGACCAATTGTGACGCGGAACCCCTCCGCTTCATCCGCAGTTGTCAGGATTTGGCCGTCATGATTGTCGTGTACGCCGATACGCTGCTCATCAAGGCAGTGTCGGAAAATGCCGCCGAGCGTTTCAGTACGCCGGTGGCTGAGCTTTTGGGCGCGGACGCGGGTGCCGTGTTGGGGGAAGAGGCCGGCAACACCCTCCGTAGCCTGGCTTCCGCAGCCGACCTGAGTGCCGCCAACCCCGTCGAGCTTCTCACGGACGGGCCGGCCGGCTACCTGCGAGAAAACCTGATCGTGCACCGGGAGGGTGAACTTTTGATCCTCGAAATCGAGCCCCGGAGTAAAGATTTTGGTTCCACGGCTTCCCTGATGCGCATCGATAAGGCCGTCGGGAATATCCAGAACAGCGTAGCGACGAAAGAGAACGTTTTCGACATCACCGTTCGGGAAGTGCGCGCCATCACGGGCTACGACCGCGTCTACCTCTACCGGTTTGACGACGAATACAACGGCCAGGTCATTGCCGAGACCAAGCGCGACGAGATGCAGACCTTCCTCCACCTCCGCTATCCGCACACCGACATCCCCCAGCAGGCGCGGGAGTTGTACCTCTCGCAACAGATCCGCCAGGTTACCAGCACCCGGGAAAACTCGGCTAGCCTACTGATTACCGACGATGACCAACCGATTAACTTGCGCCAGGCGAGTAACCGCGGCGTTTCTCCGATCCACCAGGAGTACCTCCGTGCCATGGGCGTCGGGGCCAGCATGAGCATTGCCGTTGTCGTGGAGAACCGGCTGTGGGGGCTCATCGCCTGCCACCACAACGCCGACCGCCTGGTGGACTACCGCATGAGACAGCTGCTGGGCTTTTTTGGGCGGGTGCTTTCCGGTCACCTGACTTTACAGCAAAACACCGTTCACCAAACCAACGTCCTCGCCAATAGCCTGATCCGCGCCCGGCTAGTAGAAAAAATGGGCGCTACGACCAATCTGATGACGCCGCTGCTGGAAAACCAGGATGAGTTGATGAACCTCGCCGGCGCCACCGGTGCCGCGCTCATCATTGATGGCAAGATTAAACGAATTGGATTGTGCCCGGAAGAAAGTGAGCTCGCGCAATTGGTTACCTTCATCACGGACAAACAAAAAAAACTCTACGCCACTTCCCGCCTGCACGACGAGTTCCCCGCCGCTAAGCAGTTCACCGCCGCCCCGGCCGGCATGGTCAGTATCCGCACCGCGACGTCTCCGGAAGAATACATTTTCTGGTTCCGCCCCGAGATCGTCACCACCCTCTCGTGGGGCGGCCGGCCGGAAGACCGCAAGGTGATCGAAGAGGGCCGGGTCCGGCTTTCGCCGCTACTTTCTTTTGAGAATTACAGCGAAACAAAACGCGGCAAAGCGGAGCCCTGGGCGCAGTACCAGCTCGACGGCGTGCTGGCGCTCGGTAACGATATTCGGGAGATCATCCTGGTGCAGTACCAGAACATGAAACAAGTAAACGACCAGCTCGTGAGTGCCTATGCGGAGTTAGAAAGCTTCAGCTACACGGTCAGCCACGATCTGCGCGCGCCCTTGCGAACCATCAAGGGATTCGCCGAAATCCTGACCGAAGACTACGCCGACAAACTCGACGAAGCCGGCCAGCAAGTACTCGGCTTCATCATCACGCACGTCGATAAAATGCACGATCTACTCAACGGTATTCTGGAGTTCTCCCGGATGGGGTCCAGCATGATTAAACCGGAGAACGTGAAAATAGCTGCGCTGGTGAAGAACGTCTGGGCGGACGTGGGCGGCCCCGAGAGCGACGTGACCTTACGTACGAACTTCTCTACCCCCACCCTACCCGGAGACTACACCTTGCTTTGGCAGTTATTTCTCAACCTGTTAACGAACGCCGTAAAGTACCGGCGGACGGACATCGATTCTTTCGTGGAAATCAGTAGCCACTTAGTTGGTGAAGAGGTCATCATCACGGTAGAAGATAACGGCATCGGCTTCGACATGAAGTACGCCGGACAAATATTTGCCGTGTTCAACCGCCTGGTGCCGGAGGATGAGTATGAGGGCACGGGTGTCGGGCTGGCCATCGCGCACCGGATCGTGGAACGTCACCACGGCCAGATCTCGGTGACCAGTGAACTGGGCTCGGGCACGACCTTCACGGTTTCTATTCCGGCAAATCTGACCCAAAGGCTAGCGAAGCAGAAAGCACCGGCGTTCGAGTAGCTATCCTGCATCGAGGCTCGCTTTTCCGTATTTCCAGCTCGGTGGATTAGATTTATGGCGCTATCGCAACAAAATGAGCCCGTTCCGTTATACGAAGGTTGCTCCGTTTGGGCATCTACGTTAAAATTGTAGCTTTGTGGCTCAACGTATCATCATTTTCGCATAAGTCAAGTTTTCATGCCCGATCGTAAGGTACTATTGATTGATGATTCACGAACGGATGCGTTTCTTATGGAGCGCGCGCTAAAAAAGCTCGACGAGCCCGTCACCTTTCGGTGGATCAGCGATGCCGTCGAAGGCTTACGGGAGTTAATCGACTACGCGGGCGACGAGCGTGACATCATTTTTATGGACATTAAAATGCCCAAGATGACGGGCTTGGAAATTCTTGCTGACCTGGACGCCCGGGGTAAATTAGCCAAACTTCGTAAAATCAATGTACTTTCGTCGTCCGCACTGACCAAGGATATGCAAGCTACCCTGAGTTACGATAACGTAGCTTACTTCACAAAACCGGAAGGGTATACGGCACTTTGCCAACTGCTTTCGACTTTTTTAGACCAACCCAACCAAGAAGCCGCTTAGCAAATGATCGATAGAATCTTAAAAGTATTTTTACTGGAAGACCGCCCCGTGGATGCGGAACTCACTAAGCGCGCGCTACTTAAGTTCGCACCCAATTCCGTTATTACGGTAGCAAACGGGGAGCAAGAATTTCTGCAACGCATCCAGTGGGCGGAGTACGACATCATGCTGGCGGACTATCACCTACCCGGCTACAATGGCCTGGAAGCACTCCTCCACGTGCGGGAGCACTTTCCCGGCATGCCATTCGTCTTCGTCACCGGCCAGATCAACAACGAGCAGAAAGCTACCGAAGCCGTGCTGCATGGGGCTAACGGTTACGTGCTCAAAGAGAACCTGGACCAACTCGAAGGAGCCATCAAAAAAGCCCTCAAAAATGCGCGGGACCGCCAACAGCGGGAAGACCTGCTGGCCGAAAAGAAGCAAACCCGGTCGTTGATGTTGCAAAAAGCAGTGTACCTGCTCAACAGTTCGGATGACTTCCCCAAGAAAGGCGAGATTCAGGAAGCCCTGAACCAAGTTCAGGCGCTCGGCTAATGTCCACCCCCATCGGTACTTATTTAAAGCAAGAAACCCGCGCGGCGCACGTGGCCACGGAGGCATTGTTGCTGGGTTCGGCTATTCGCGACCGCAGCGTTTCGTTACGGCGCTACCGCAGGTTGATCCTCGTTACCGAGCGAGTGTGGCGGTCAGCGGCCCAACTACCCTCAACGACTCAGTATTTTCCTAATCTAGCCACCCACGTGACGACGCTGGCGGCTGCGGTCGATCGGGACCGCGCCCTGTTGGGTCTACCCAAATCCCCTCCCGCAACAGAATTCCCCCTTCCCAAAAGTCGGGCGGAAACCCTGGGGATGCTGTACGTTTTGCTGGGTTCGACCCTGGGGGGGCGGATGATCGCCGGTCTGCTGGGCGACTGCCCGGAATTAGCGCAACTCAACGCCCATCACTTTTACGGTGCCTGCGCGGACTTACCCCGGAGCACCTGGGGTAACTTTCAGCGTTTACTCACGCAGGAGGTGCGGACCGCAGCAGACCGGGAGCACTGCCTCGCGGGTGCGCTGGCAACTTTTGGGCTCTATCCCGTCTTGGTGGAGCGGTCAGGTTTGACGGATGTCTAGCCAGCCACTGGATTATCAAAATTTGCGCGGTATTCCGTGGGAATACGCCATCTTGAGTGGACACGTAATGAACGCCTTCTGAGCTCTAATAGCCCATTTCCCTGCCGCCCACGTTACATTTCCACCGAATTACCCAGGCCGCGCGCACGCCGGGCATAACCTTCGCCCCCTGCGTTCGTTAATCGTTTGATCTAGCCCACCACCGAATTCCGTACTTTAGGTCACCGCTTATCAACCCGACCCGTATGCGCCTCGCTTTTTACTCACTGTTCCTCCTTTTTGGTACCTCCCTTTCCGGCCAGACTTCTCAAGTGGAGTTTGGTAAGAACCGGGTGCAGTACCACAAGGATTTTGACAGCTGGGAGCGGTACGAATCGGACAATTTCATCACGCACTGGTACGGGGAGGGGCGTGATCTCGGCCAGTCCGTCGTGCAGATCGCCGAGTACGACTTTGGCTACGTGCAAAAGATGCTCGAGCACCGGATGAATCAGAAGATTCAACTGATCGTCTACCGGGACGTGACGGACCTGAAACAGAGCAACATCGGTAGCGAAGAGGTATTTTCCCTCTCGTCCAATCAGTCCATCGGCCGTAGCACGAGCTACATTGCCGACACGCGGACGAAATTTTATGGCAACAAAGCCTTCGTTTACTTCAACGGTGACCATACGGACCTGCGCCGCCAGATCCGGGAAGCCATGGCGAGCGTCTACCTGGAGCACATGCTCTACGGAAGTTCCGTACAGGAGGTCGTACAGAATGCCGTCCTGCTAAACCTGCCACCCTGGTTCAAGACTGGCCTCGTCAGCTACCTCGGCGAAGACTGGAATACGGAAAAGGACGACCAGCTCCGCCAACTCATGCAAAGTGGTGAGTACGAGGACTTCGAAGATCTGGCCGCCGACTACCCCACCCTGGCCGGCCACAGTTTCTGGTATTTCGTGGCGGAAAACTACGGCAAGCCCACCGTTTCCAACTTGCTCTACCTCACGCGGACTTACCGGTCCGTGGAAAATGGTTTTCTGTACATCCTCGGCGGCAACTACGAGGCGACGCTCTACAACTGGCAGGAATTCTACAACACCCGCCACACCGCCGACCTCGCAAGCCGCGCCGCACCGCAAACGCAGGAGATTGCCGTTAAGAACAAACGTAACCTGCCCATTACCAACGTAAAGGTGAGCCCCGACGGCAGCAGAATTGCCTACGTGCTCAACGAGATCGGCCGCTACAAAGTCTACACGCAAAACATTGCCACCGGTGAGCGGGAACTGATTTTTAAGGGTGGCCAACGGAACCTTTTGCAGGCGACCGATTACAACTACCCCCTCCTCGATTTCTCCCCCAACAACCAGGAACTCGCCGTCCTCTACGAAGTCCGCGATCGCCCGAGATTAATGCAGTACGACCTGAACACGGGTAAAGACGTCACCAAGGACCTCGACGTTACGCTCGACCGCGTGTTCAGCATGGCCTACCTCGACCCGGGCACCTTCGTCATGTCCGCGCTCGCTTTCGGTCAGTCGGACATCTACACCTACCTCCCCGCCACGCGAAACTCGATCAAGATCACCAACGATTTTTGGGACGACCTCGACGTCGCCACCGTCAAGGTGCGCGGCAGACGCGGCATCCTTTTTTCCAGTAACCGGCCCGACCCTAAACTGGGCGTTCAGAAACTCGACACCCTACTGCCCATCGGTGACTTCGACATTTTCTATTACGATTTGGACAACCGCCCGGGCGAGCTCGTACAGGTCACCGATACCGAGCTGGCGGATGAGTCTAATCCCGTTCCCATCAACGGTACGTTCTTCAGCTACATCGGCAACGAAAGCGGCATTCGGAATCGTTACCAAGGGTACGTAGAGGAATATATAGACCACTACGAACGGACCATTTACTTAACCGACGGCTCCGAAATCGTCCTCCACGCCGACAGCACGCTGGAGCGCCTCGATACCGCACTCGTCGACAGCACGGTCGTCTTCCCCGTCATGAAAGAGCGGGCCGTCACGCAGCCGACCACTAACCTCAACACCAGCATCCACCGGCAGGACGCTACGGGGAAAAGTGAGATCGGTGTTGAACTATTCCTGGCGGAGGCCGGACAAAAAGTGCGCACGTTCACTTTCGACACCACTTCTCGAGCTTTTCCAAAACCGACGGCTTTCCGACGCAGTAGCTACCAAGCTCGGGGCCAGACCGTGCCGACGTTCAACGCGCCGACCGGTACGGGAGAGACTAACGGAGGCATTATTTCCCCCAACCAGGCTAACCCACAGCCCGCCGCCAGCACCGCCGACGACTACCTGTTTCAAACGCGTTTCGACGACTTCGTGGAGCCCCCGGCGCCCGTGAGTGAGCCGAACGATAATATTCTGCTCCGGGAGCCAGCTACACCCGATAATCAGCCACGCCCCGCCGGTGCCGACACGACCGGTACGCGCCCGAACCTCACGGTTGTGTCCCCCAACGCGAAGCCGCTACCCAGTAAAGTGAAGCGGCGCATTTTACGCGGCGAACGACCTACCCCGGAGCTTAACCGTACTTACAAATTCATTCGCGGACGCATCACGGCTTCCCGTCTCACTTTCCGGTTGAATTATTTCAAAACTGAGGCGGATAACGAGCCTCTTTTCGCCGGGCTTAACAGCTTCAGTGGCAACCCGGACGGGTTCACCCAGCAACCGGTTGGCCTCCTGTTTAAGGGCAACATTATCGACCTGTTCGAGGATTATTCCATTACCGGCGGCCTGCGCGTTCCCTTCCGCTTCAACGGGAGTGAGTACTTCGTCACCTTTGAAGATCGCAAGCACCGCCTCGACCGGATCATCTCCGTCTACCGCCGTAACCGCCGCAATGAGGAGGGTTCTTTCGGTCAGGGCTTTTCCGGTCGGGACCCACGGATCATCGAAGAAAATACGCTGTTGGCCCAGTACGGTATCCGCTACCCGCTCGACATATTTCGCTCGCTTCGCCTCACGAGCACGTTGCGTAGGGACCGTGTCCAAACCCTCCCCACCGAAATGGCCGCGCTGCAAAGCCGCCCGGAGAATCAGGCCCGGATTGGTCTGCGCTTCGAATATGTCTTCGACAACACGCTTAACCTGGCGACCAATTTGCGGATGGGGACGCGGTATAAATTTTACGTTGACTCCTACAAAGGCTTCGACGTAAGCTTCAGCTCCGGTGGTGCGGAGACTGGGATAGAACCTGGCTTTCTCGGCGTAGCCGGTTTCGACGCTCGCCACTACCTGCGGTTAGACCGTCGTAGCATCCTGGCGCTGCGCCTGGCTGGCGCAACGAATTTTGGTAGCCAAAAAGTGCTCTATTACCTGGGGGGTGCCGACCGGGCCGTCGGCCCGGAGTTCAACGATGGCATCCCGACGCCGACGAACGGTAATTTCGTCTTTCAGGACCTCGTCAATCCCCTCCGTGGTTTCGACATTAACATTCGCAACGGCGGCACCCACGTGCTGGCCAACGCAGAACTTCGCATTCCGATCTTCACCTACATTTCCCGTAATATTCGTTCGAAGTTCTTGCGCGACTTTCAGGTCGTGCCATTTTTTGACGTGGGCTCCGCCTGGTCCGGTTCTAACCCTTACGACGAGGACAACCCCGTCAACCTATCCACGATCGAGCAGGGGCCGGTGCGGGTATTAGTGCGGCGGTTTCGCGACCCCATTATTTACGGTTACGGGATGGGCGTTCGCACGTCGATCTTTGGGTATTTCCTCCGGGCGGATTATGGGTACGGCGTAGAGACGGGCATCCGGGGAGCCGGCAAACTGCACGTTTCGATGGGGCTCGATTTTTGAGCGGTAGCTGTGCAAAACGTGGGCGCGGTCGCGGGTGCAGTGTTTTGCTAGGGTGACGATCTGTTATCTCGAATACTCACCATAATCCACAGCAGGAATTTTCAAGTAAGTTCGTGACCCAGAATTTTGGTGGCTGGGGCTTACCGATCAAAGGCGGCTACCCGGTCAACCGCGTTTTCCCGCACGTTCACCCAGAAGAAGTTATAGTCCGCGATGTGGTAATTCTTGGTGGTAAATAGTACGTCGCCGAAAAAACTCGGTTTGCTGGTAAAGAGCCCGCCCCCGCGAATTTCGGCAGAAACCAGCTTCTCCAGTGGCCCCTTATCGTAATTAAAAAGTACGCCGCCTTTGTTCAGGCTTGCTGCGGCTACTCCCGGTTCGGTGGTCCAGGTCAGTGGATTAACGACGGCAATATTTGCGACGGAGTCCCGGTAGCCCGGCGCGGGCTCAAAGTCGTCTCGGTAAGTGCGCCAGCTAACGAAGCAGCCGGTTTGTGTGGCGTCCTCACAGACGGGGATGTTCCGGTAGGCGTCTTTAGAAACTGGCATCCCGATGAGGTAGGCGACGACGAGCTGGTCCCGGAGGGGCTTCCCGTCGAAACGGTCGGCGAGCAAACGCTTCGCGTGGGTGGTTCCCTGGCTGTGGCTGGCGATGACGATCGGCCGGCCGTCGTTGTAATTAGCTAGGTAATAATCGAAGGCGGCCAGCACGTCTTGGTAAGCAATCTCCAGGGCGCGTTCCGCGTAGGGCCTCCCGTCCTTATAGTACACCTGGATGTTGGCCTGCCGGTAGCGGGGCGCGTAGATTCGGCCGGCGGCGTTGAAGATGCTCGCTTGGTTAAGGATCGACCCGTCGTCCACCGTTTTGTTAAGTTCTCCGTCGAGGAGGTTAGCGTTCCAGCCTTCGCTCCGGTCATTTGTCTTGCGGTAGTGAGTTGGGTGGAGGAAAAATACATCCGCCCCGGCGGTCGCCTGACCGTCGCGGAGTAAGCTGCCCGGGGTACGGTCTGCGTTGTCTTCCTTAGTTGGTAAAGCCGCCCAGTTTCCGGAAACGGCGTAATCCGGCGGCGGGGGGGCGGGGAGGTCACCACTGGCGGCGGCTTTTGGGTAAGCACCGCAGGCGCTCAGGGAACACGCAAACACCGAGAGCATCAGAAATCTGGAGAAAGTCATGCGTAAATCGATCTTGTTGGTTGGTAGAATTCAGGCGGAAATGATGACGGATACGGTGGCAGCAATGGCGGGCCTCACCCGCAAAGCCGGGCCGGCAATGCAACTCTGAAAAAACTGATTTGGTTCTTCGGTGGAGCCCAGACGGGAACTCAATTCCCACCAGCCAAAACCTCGTGCAGCTTCTCAACGGCCAGGTCAACCTCTTCCAGCTCCGTGTACAGGGGTGCGGGTGCCAGGCGAAGAACACCGCCCTGACTGCCCCGCAAATTATCCTCCCGGTAGTCCACCACCAGACCGACGGCGGAAAGCCGTTGCTCCAGATCGGGACGGTGGCCGGGTAAGTAGATGGATAGCTGACAACCGCGCGCATCGGGGTCGGCGGACGTAAGAATTTGTGCGCCGGGCAACTCCCGGGCTCTTTCGTACAGCCTTGCCGTGAGGTCGTAACTACGCAGGCGCAACGCTTCCATGCCACCCGCTTCCGCGAAGAGGGGTACGGAGGCTAGCAACGGAGCTAAGCCCAGCACGGGCACCGTAGAGATTTCCCACCCGGCCGCGCCGCGTTCGGGGCGAAATTCCCTGCGCATCTGGAACCGGTCCGACTGCCGGTGGCCCCACCAACCAGCGAACCTCGGTAAGGTCTCGTCCTCGGCGTGCCGCTCGTGCACGAACAGTCCGCCCGGAGCCCCCGGCCCACCGTTTAGGTATTTGTAACTACACCAAACCGCGAAGTCGACTCCCCAGTCGTGTAGCGTCAGGGGAACGTTGCCCACCGCGTGGGCTAAATCCACACCAACCCTTGCACCCGCGTCCGCGCCCGCCTTTGCAATCTCCGCAATCGGGAAAAACTGGCCGGTGTAGTAATGAACGCCGCTGAAGAGTACAAGAGCGAGCTCGTCACCCGCCTCGTGGATGGCGGTAATGATGTCCTCCCGCTCGATCAACCACTCCCCCGCCCGTGGGCCGACTTCGATTAGGCATTCCTCTGGGTCCAACCCGTGGAATTTCAACTGGCTGATGATTGCGTGCTGATCGCTCGGAAACGCACCGGCCTCCATGATAATCTTACGCCGTCTACCCGCCGGGCGGAAGAAAGATACCATCAACAGGTGCAGGTTTACCGTCAGCGCGTTCGCGACCGTGACCTCTTCCGGCCGGGCACCAACGATCGCGGCCAGGGGTTCCCGCATCCGTTTGGCGTAGCCGAGCCAGCCTCCGCCCGGCCCTTCCCACCAGCCCTCCACGGCACGGTCGCGCCAGGATTGAAGCTCCGTTTCCAACTGATCGGCCGCCGCTCGGGGTTGTGGGCCGAGGCTGTTACCGCAGAGGTAAATCTTGTCTTTGGGTAGGTGGAATTTTTGGCGGAGCATTTTGGTCTGGGGGCTTTTGGTCTTTGGTCTAAAGTCTTTAGTCTGCGGTCTTTCCTCTATATTCTTTAGTCTTTGGTCGGCGGTCACGTCCTTAACAAGCCTTCCGCCGCCAGCCGGCCGCTGCGCATGGCGGCGTCGAGGGAGCCGTTGAGTTGGTGGTCGCCGGCGAGAAAGGTACGATTGACGATGCGGGAATGGGTGGCGTCGTACCGAAACGAAACGGGGTTCAGGATGGGTAGCGCGCGCTTTACCTCGTAGTGTTTGAGAAAACGTAGGCTGTCGTTCGGTAGCCGCGAGTGGCGCAAAAGGTCCTGCTCCGCCTGCCCGATTTGGCCCTCCCGCTCGAGCGGATTGCGCAGCGTAACGGAGATGAGGGAGCCCCCCTGGCCGTCCAACTTGTAGGTAGGCGCGACCTCGTCCAGCACCGTGAACGTGTTGATGAGGCTGGTTGGGTCGCTCACCAGGTTGATGAGTCGGTTCTCTTTGAGCCGACGCGAACTGTAAAAATAGAGGTTGGAGGTAGTTTTCCACGCTAATGAGTCACCAGCCAGTTGGGGAAGTATTTTGTCGGGTGGGCAGGCGATGATGATGCCGCCCGGTGCTTCGAACGATAAGCCGCCCGCCAGGACAACCCGGTTATCTTCAACCCGCTCCACCTGCGTGTTCAACCGAATATCCGTTGCCGCTAGCTTCCCGGCCAGTTGCTTGGCGACCGCCTCGATCCCTTCGGCCGGGAGCAGCGCGTCCCCCTCCCCGAACATTTTGAAGATGAACCGGAACATGGCCGCCGGCGTGGCCAACTCCGTCTCCAAGAAAATACCGCCGAAAAAAGGCCGGAAGAACCGCTCGACAATCTGCTCGCTGAAGCCCAGCGACCAGAGATAGTCAATTGTCTTTGTCTCCGTGTATTTCTCCTTGAAGCAATCTTCAACCGACTTACGCCGTAGGTTCAGCCCCAGCCGCCCCAGCTTGAGTTTATCCGCCAACGTCCCGACGGGCGAAAGCGCCGAGCGAATAATTTGCGCCGGCTCGCGCAGCGGGTCGGCGAACCTGAAGTGTTGCTGCCGCGTGTGAATGTGACCACCGGGGCGGAATGCTTTTGCGCCCAAAGCACCTAAATCTAGGTATCGTTTCACTTCCGGGTAACCGGAAAGCAGCACCTGAAACCCGTGGTCCAGCCGAAAGCCCTCCACTACGTCCGTGCGCAAACGCCCGCCCACCCGGTCGCCCGCTTCGAGGAGGATCGGGCTGTACCCGGCTTGCTCCAATTCGTAGGCAGCAATGAGGCCGGCCACGCCGGCGCCGATAATGATGGTCTGGGGTTTCGCCAAAAGAAGGGGTGTTTCGGGGGGTTAGAAACAAGCTCGTCGTTGTTAAACCGGGCTCAGTCTTAAAGTTGCGGTTAAGGGACGCCGATTCAAAATCAGCACGCCAGCAGTTCTTCCCGCACTTCGCCGTAAGCGATGAAGGAAGGGTTACGCAGCACTTCTTTGTTGTACCGTAGTTCCTTGCCGGTGCCGTCGTCCACCATTTTTCCGTTCGCTTCCAGCAGGATGGCGTGGGCCGCCGCCGTGTCCCACTCCATCGTCGGGGCGAGGCGGGGGTACACGTGGGCGTTGCCGCGGGCTAGTTCGATGATCTTGAGGGAACTGCCGCGCTGCACGAGTTCCGGGCGGTCGAAGCGGGCGATAAAGTCCTGGGTTTCCTGGTTCAGGTGGCTCCGGCTAGCGACGACCTTTAAGTTTACGTCCTGTAAAGTGTAAGTAGCGGCCGCAATGCGCTTGGGCTCGGCGCCACGTTTACTGACTTCGAACGCCCCCTTTCCGGGAGCGGAGTAGAAGAGCTCGTCGGTCACCGGCGTGAAAACAACGCCGAGCACCGGCCGGCCGCTTTCGATCAGGGCAATGTTGACGGTAAAGTCACCATTGCGTTTGATGAATTCTTTCGTGCCGTCCAGCGGGTCCACCAGCCAGAAACGGGTAAGTTGGCTCCGGGTAGCGTAGCTCATTTCTTCCTTCGTGCCTTCTTCGGAGACGATCGGCGCCTGAAATTCGAGCGCCTTCAACCCCGCTTCGATCACGTCATTAGCCGCCTTGTCGGCTTTCGTGAGCGGACTGTCGTCAGATTTCATCTCTACGCCAAAATCTTCGGTTTCGTAGATTCTAAGGATCTCCGCGCCTGCTTTGCGGGCTATTTCACCGACGGTGCGGGCTAGTTCTAGGTAATTAGTCATTTTAAGTGGTTTTGGTCTGTGGTCTTTAGTCTTACTTCTTTACTCTTTCTTCCCCTTCAAAGTAAACTAGCTAACACCGCCTGGGCCGCCCATGTGCGGTTATTCGCCTGTTGAAGGACAAGTGACCGGTCGCCATCGAGCACGCCGTCGCTGACAACGACGTTGCGGCGGACGGGTAGGCAGTGCATAAAGTAAGCATTATTGGTGAGCGTCATTTTCTCCTCGTCGATCATCCAGTCACCAAAATTCGTGGTCGTTGCGCCGTATTCATCGTAGGCGGACCAGTTCTTAGCGTAGATAAAATCAGCGCCCGCAAAAGCTGCTCGCTGGTCGTGCGTGACGATGTTTTTGGGCGCGAACGCGGGTGCCAGGTTAAATCCGGGAGGGTTAGCAACGATGAGGTCCACCTCCCCCCAGGCCCGCATCCATTCGGCGAAGCTGTTCGAGACGCACTGTGGCAAGCGGCGGGGGTGCGGCGCCCAGGTGAGCACGACTTTCGGCCGGGCGACGGTCCGGTGCTCGGCAATCGTGAGGCAGTCGGTTAGGCTCTGTAGCGGGTGCCGGGTGGCGGACTCGAGACTGACGACCGGGACGGTAGCGTACTTAACGAACGATTTCATGACCCGGTCTTCGTAGTCCGCCGCCCGGTCTTCAAGGGAAGGAAAAGAACGGACGCAGAGCACGTCGCAGTACTGACTTAAAACCCCGGCGGCTTCCCGGACGTGCTCGGCCGTATTACCGTTCATCACGGAGCCATCCGCAAACTCGATGCCCCAGCCGCCACTGGCGTCGTAGGTGATCACGTCCGCCCCGAGTTGGCGGGCGGCTTTTTCGGTACTCATCCGGGTGCGGAGGGAGGAGTTGAAGAACAGGTTGATGACCATTTTCTGCCGGCCGGGCTGCTGGCCGAAGGGGTCGGCTTTGAACGCTTTGGCGCTGTTGATCAGGGCGTTGATGTCGGGGGCGTCGTTGGCGGAGAGGAATTGGGTCATGATTCTATAATTTTTCTCTGCCGAATTAGTAGATCCTGGCTGATGACGGTCATGTGTCCGGTCACATCAATAGCGCTGGTTAACAATAGATCGTGAAGTATCCTACCTGGCATTGAGGGGGTGTAATCTACAAGCCGAAAGTACACGACACCCGGTGGCGTCAATCCGTACCGGTAGATCAACTCCCCAAAATCGCTATCGAATGTTAGAATAATTCGCTGCTCCTTGATGGCTATTTGAACTACTTCTGGGTCACTAACACCTGCTGATTCGCGGGCGATAGATCTGATGTCGTAACCTAAATGAAGTAGAAGTCGAAAACTCGATGCTGGTAAATTTTCATCAGCTAATAGTAAAGGCATCATGCAGCCTGGCCATTAGGAGGCATATGAAATGAAGTGTCTTTAAGGAGATAAAGCGTGTAAGCAAACACCGCCTGGAGGCCATCTTTTGAAAGCGTCGGATAATTTTCTAAAATCTCCTGTTCCGACCAGCCGTTTGCCAGCCGCCCAATGATAAATTCAACTGAAAGTCTGGTTCCCTTTATGACAGGTTTTCCCACCAGTATTTCCGGATCCGTGTGGATATGATTTTGCCAATTCATAGTTCGAGTAGTTTTGATTCTTAACGCCGGGTATTTTATCCAAGTTAACCCCGCTAGAGCGTTTGGTCGACTTAATCTACGTTGAAACCAGCTAGTTTTATCCCTCCCCCACCCAAAGCAATTCTGCTGTGGCCTCTTTACAGAACCACAATCTAAACTCCCACCGGAGCCAAAGCCGCTACAAACGCCGCAATCAAGTCATCACACTGTGCTCTCGTCACGTTCAGCGGCGGGAGAAGACGGATGGTATTGGGGTCTTTGGAAGAACCCGTAAACACGTCATGGTCGAACAATAATTTCTTACGTAACGGCGCAATCGGCCGGTCCATCTGCAAACCGATCATGAGCCCGTAGCCGCGGACTTCCGTGAAAAAGCCGGTGGCCGTCATCCGCTCCGTGAGGTAATGCCCCATTTCGGTGGCGTTGACCAGTAAGTCCTCCCGTTCGATTACGTCCAGCACCGCGATGCCCGCCGCGCAGGCCAGGTGGCTACCGCCGTAGGTCGTTCCCAGCATCCCCGCCTTCGCTTCGAAACTCGGGTGAATCAGTACGCCACCGATCGGAAAGCCATTGCCCATGCCCTTCGCCATGGCGATGATGTCCGGCTTAACGCTGGAATACTGGAAGGCGAAGAACTTGCCCGTCCGCCCGTAGCCGGACTGCACCTCGTCTAGGATCAACACCGCGCCGTTGTCGTGGCAGAGGTCCGGGAGCGCTTCCAGAAATGCGGGCTCCGGCACGTAAATACCATGCACGCCCTGGATGCCTTCGATGATGAGTGCGGCGACGTCGCCCTTTTCCAGTTCGGTGCGCACTGCGTCGAGATCGTTGAGGGGCAGAAAAGTAACCGGAAAGTTTTTGTTGATCGGCGCCTTGATCTTCTCGTTGTCCGTCACGTTGACGGCGGCGGAAGTGCGGCCGTGGAAGGCGCCCTTGATGGCCAAGATGCGGTTGCGGTCAGTGTGGAAGCTAGCCAGTTTGAGGGCATTTTCGGTGGCTTCCGCTCCGGAGCTGACGAGAAAAAGTTCGTAGTCGTCGAGCCCGCTGAGCTTACCCAATTTATCCGCAAGTTCCTGCTGCAAAGGATTTTTGACGCTATTGCTGTAGAAACCGATTTTGGACACCTGCTCCTGCACCATTCGCACGTAATGCGGGTGCGCGTGGCCGATCGACATTACGGCGTGGCCACCGTAGAAATCCAGGACTTGCTTGCCGTTCGCGTCGGACACGTAGGCGCCTTCGCCTTTGACGGGCTCGAAATCGTAGAGGGAGTAGACGTTGAATAGGTTCATGGGTTATGTTTTCTACCACACAGGTCACAAAGAGCACACAGATAGAGATGACAGGGTTTCCGTGATGGGAGCTGTGTTCTTTGTGTCCTCTGTGCTCTTTGTGGTTAAAAATAAGACGCTTTAAGGCCAAGCCCCGCCCACTCCTCCAGCCCCAGAGCCAAATTCATGTTTTGCACCGCCTGCCCGGAAGCGCCCTTCAGCAGATTATCGATCATCGACACGACCAGCGCCTTATCCCCGTGTTTTTCGACGTGGACGACGCCCTTGTTGGTATTGACGACCTGTTTCAGGTCCGGATTCTTTTCCGTCACGTGCGTAAAGGCGGCGTCGACGTAGAACTCTCGAAAGATCCGGTCAAGTTCCTCCTGGGTAGCCTCCGTTTTCACGTAAGTACTCACGAAAATACCCCGGGCGAAGGGGCCGCGGTGGGGCAAGAAATTCAGCCCGTCGGTCGTCGGCCGGCCGAGTTGGGTGACCGTGCGGCCGATCTCGTGGAGGTGCTGGTGGGTGAAGGCTTTGTAGATACTCACGTTGTTGTTGCGCCAACTGAAGTGGGTAGTGGCCGTCGGGTGCTGGCCGGCGCCGGTACTACCCGTCATGCCGTTGATGTGTACTTCCCCATCGGCGAGTCCGGCCTTTACGAGTGGGAGTAAACCCAGCTGGATGGCCGTCGCGAAACAGCCCGGATTGGCCACCCGCTTTGCATCCCGCGTCCGCGCCCGATTAACCTCCGGCAAACCGTACACCCAATCTTCTGACATCCGATGATCGGTACTTAAATCCACCACTAAAGTATCCGCCGAAGGCTTATTTTCCTTCATCCAGGTAGCCGAACGGCCGTGACCCGTGCAGAGGAAAAGCACGTCCGCGTGGCCCGCGTCGGCGGAAAAACGGAGGTCCGTCTCTCCGAGTAGGTCCGCGTGGGTGGCGTAAACTGGTTTGCCGGCCTGGCTCTTGCTCCGCACGAAAGCCAGCTCCACGCCCGGGTGGTGCACGAGCAACCGCAGCAGTTCACCCGCCACGTAACCACCACCGCCGATTATGCCAACTGACTTCACGCGTCCTTATTTACGGCGTTCCGAATCCGCCCGGGGACGCTGAGGATCTTCGTGAAGCCGCGCACGTCCTGACCGGACCAGCCTTCGTTCTTCTCCCCATAAGCCCCGAAACCGGCACCGAGCAGGTCGTTGGGCGACGTGATGCCGTTGAGTTGGTAGCGGTACGGATGCAGCGTCACGTGAACGGAACCGTTGACGGTGCCCTGCGAAGATTCCAGAAAAGCCTCCACGTCCCGCATGACGGGGTCGAGAAACTGCCCTTCGTGGAGCATCATTCCGTACCAGTTGGACAGCTGCTCCTTCCAGAACAATTGCCATTTTCCGAGGGTGTGTTTCTCCAGCAAATGGTGCCCCTTGATGATCAGCACCGCGGCCGCCGCGGCAAAACCTACCCGACCCTTAATGCCGATAATGGTGTCACCGACGTGAATATCCCGACCGATCCCGAAGGGCGCGGCGATGGCTTCGAGCGCCGCGATGGCCGCTACGGGCGAGTCAAATTTCTGGTCGTCGAAGCCAACGAATTGGCCTTCCTCGAAGCACAGATCGATGTCCCGCGCTTCCGTTTCCGTAACGGGGACGGGCCACGCGTCTTCCGGCAATGATTTATTACTCGTCAGCGTCTCCGCACCGCCCACGGACGTGCCCCAGAGGCCGGCGTTGATGCTGTAAATACCCTTCTTTTCCGGCCAGACCAGCCCGTGTTTGGCGAGGTAATCCACTTCTTCCTGGCGGCTGAGTTGCATGTCGCGGATCGGGGTGATGATTTCGAGCTCCTTACCACTCAACTCGAAGGCCAGGTCGAAACGCACTTGATCGTTTCCGGCACCGGTAGAACCGTGGGCTACTCCGTCGGCATCGATCTCTACGGCATATTTTGCCACGCTCATGGCCTGAAACATCCGCTCCGCACTCACGCTCATTGGGTAAGTCTGGTAGCGCAGCGCGTTTCCGTACACGAGAAAGCGCAGGCATTCTTGGTAGTACGCCTCGGTGACGTCCACCCGTTTATAGCTCGCCGCACCCAAAAACTTGGCGCGCTCTTCCATTTCCGTGACTTCCTCGTCGGAAAAGCCACCCGTATCCACGCTCAGCGCGTGGACTTCGTAGCCCTTTTCTTCGGTCAGGTATTTAATGCAGTAGCTGGTATCAAGGCCACCACTGTAGGCGAGTACTATCTTCTTCATATTACTTATTTCTGTGTTTATCTGCTTCGTCAGCAAAGGCCATCATATGTTTTACATCACACGGAGTTACGCCCCTACCGCCTACAAGCCTACCGCCTAATTTTCTTCTCAATCTTATCCCGCTTCTTCTCCAGTTTCTCCAACTTCTTCCGCTTCACCTCCTCCGCACTCGGTGCCATCATGGCCGTGCAGAGGCACATCTGGCGTTCGTTGCGCGTCAGGATATCGAAATTGGGGCAGGTCTTACATCCTTCCCAGAAAGCGTCGTCCTGCGTCAGTTCGGAAAACGTTACCGGCCGGTAGCCGAGGTCGCTGTTGATCTTCATGACCGGCAGACTGGTTGTAATGCCGAAGATCTTCGCGCTGGGGTATTTCTTCCGGGAAAGCTTAAACACGGCCGCTTTGATCTTACGGGCCAGCCCGAGGCGGCGGTATTCCGGATTGACGATCAGCCCCGAGTTCGCTACGTATTCGCCGTGCCCCCAGGTCTCGATGTAACTGAAGCCACCAATTTTGCCATCGATGAGGGCGATAATGGCCTTGCCGGCCGTCATTTTCTCCTCCACGTACGCGGGCTTCCGCTTAGCAATGCCCGTGCCGCGTGCCTTGGCGGATTCTTCAATTAAGTCGCAAATAGCTTGTGCGTAGACCGTGTGCTCGGGTTGAGCCACAATTATCTGAATATCCATAGGAGAAAAAGGGAGCCGGAGCTAGCAACGGCGGGAAAGAGATGTAGGTATCGGCACTGCCCGTTCGGCGGCCCGTCACTGGGCACTACCGCGGGCGCTTCCGGGCTCGGGGGCGGGAAGCGATCTAGGTCCTCGTCCGTCGTCGGAGGAGAATGCTACGGCACGATACTGGCTGCGTCATGCCGTAAAGGTAAGGGCTACTTCGCTTAGTTCGCAGTACAAAAGAGGCTTTTGCGCGGTCGCGGGTGCGGGGTGAATTAGGCTAGCGACCGTAAAATAGCCAGCCCCCTCCCGGCGAGTGTGGAAGGGGGCTGGCTTTTATTTTTCCCGGTCAGGAACCCCTCTCGGGCTACTGGGAAAAAGGACGGCGTTCAGCCTTACTGCTTAACGATCTGCTTGGAGTACACCTTCCCGTTGATGACCAATTGCAGGGTATAAATTCCGGTTGGTACGTCCGCCAAGTTCATCTGGTTGGTGGCACCAGCAAGGACGCGCGTTGCGAGGATGCGGCCCGTCTGGTCAGCCAGCGTAGCGCGGAAAGACTGTACGTCGGCTTCGTCGTTTTGGATCGTGACGATGTCGGCCGTGGGGTTCGGGAAAAAGCTGATGCTCAGTCCGCTTTCCTCCACCCGCTCGCCGGTGCTGACGGACAGTGCGTCACCTTCTACGGCACCGATGTCCGGGTTTCCGTCACGTGAAGTGCCAAAGATGTCAGTTGCGGGAACGAGTGCGTTCTGAACGCCACCGTTGACGAGCGGATTACCGGCACCATTGTCGTCACCTAAGTTGAGGCCGAAGTCGAATACTTCTTCCTCCAAGTCGTCATCGAGGTCGGTGAACAAAGGGGCGATATCATCCAGGTCTTCCAGGTCATCATTTAAAACATCTTCCGCGGAAAGCATGATGTCCGGATGGTTTTCACTGTTGAAGTAATTGCCTCCCAGTAAGTTAACGTCCAACAATCCTATCGGCTGTAGGTCGGGCCGGTTTGGCAAATTTGGGTCAACTTCAATCCCTAGTTGCTCACCGCGGGTACGTGGATCCCGTACTAGGAAGATATTATTCAGCACATTGATCGTCATGGAATTCCCCTCGTTCAGGCTCGTTTCGCCTGTCTGAAAAAATGCGATGTGCTCGCCCCTGGCGTCGGCTGAACTACCGTGCCGATTGTCCCAAAATGTATTGTGGACTACGTTAGCCGTTAGTTGAACCGTTCCAACCCGATTAAATGCATTGGTAGTCAAAGTGAAATCGGGAGAATTACCGTTGAAAATGACGGCTCCACCGCCTCCGGGGCCACTGACGTTGTTGTTAGCAAAAATGTTGTTCGTCAAGTCAAACACCGCCCGCTGCGTAGAGATGACCCCACCTTGCTGCACGGCTCCATTGAGTTCAAAGATCGAGTTGGAAATTACCCCCTCGAAGGGTGCGTAGTCAATACTTACGACGCCATTCACCGTATCCCGTAACTGGAAATTACGGTAGAATATCGCCCCGCCTTCTCCGCCGACCCTATTCCCACTGAAAGTACAGTCGTCAATAGTCGCTTTCAGACCATCAAGAAAGTAAACGGCTGCGCCGTTGGCCGTTCCGGTTGCACTGTTATTTTCAAACTTGGAATTCGTGATGGTCACCGGCACGGCGGTGGTGTTGCCCCCGCTAACAAAAATGGCGGAGCCACCAGAAATAATTTGCGGTAGCCGAGTGACTACGTTTCCGCGGAACGTGCAGTCGTCTACGATGAGGCCCGGGCTCGATTCGTTAAACCGAGCGTGGATTGCCGCTCCCGCCCGGACGTCTAAGTTTTCGCCACTACCGTTATTCTCAAACGTAGCGCCGCGCAGGGTGAGTTGACTGGAGCCATTAACGAAAAAAGTACCTAGGTTACCCGGGTGATTCTCGTAGGTTCCGCCGTTCACGTTAACGACGCTGCCCACCCCCAGGGTGGTGTTGAAACTTCCGCGGGCAAGATCATCCCCCCCCGCGTCTTCAGCGGCGTTATTATTATCGGCGGTGACGTTGTTGAACGTGACTTCACATTCGGTGCCTTCGACAAACACGGCACCACCGTACGCGTCGCCGGTACTCGTGTTGTTGGTAAATTCCGTACCGTCGAATTTAATTCTGAGCCGACTAGCGGGGTCCGCCACCGCGGCGACTGCACCACCAATCCCTACTCCGGAATTATCAGAAAATTCACCCCCGTCAACCGTAATATTAACGCTGGCAGCTTCGGTAGTAACGGAGTATAGTGCGCCTCCAGCCCCTCCGCTGGAGGAACCGGTGAAGTTGCTATTGTTCATATCTAAAGAATAGGCGCGGGTACGTTGGCCCCTGACGTCATAGTACATAGCCCCACCCAGATTACCGCCACTTACACAGTCGTTCAGGGATACGTTGTTGAACGTCAGGTTAGCATCGATACAGAAAAATGCACCACCAACGGCATCAGCGGCGGGCGCGGTGCACTTATTGAATGAGCAGTTCGAGAACACGAAATCATTTTCGTCGAGCACTTCGCCTGTGGCTGCATCACGGCCGATAATAAAAATAGCACCGCCGTCGCTGGTCAGGTCATCGAACGTACTGTTGGTTATCTCTACGTCATCGGTGACAAAAAGTACCATTCCACTGCCGAGTTCGGCGGTTGTGACGTCAGAGAAAGAACATTTGTCCATGCTTAAGCCAAACACATTCACGGCGACAAATAATCCAGTAGGGTCGGTGACGGCACCTGACCCGGAGAAGTTTACACCGTTAAAAGTAAGGTTACCGGTGCTTCGTACGTAAAAAGCCCCCCCGTCAAAGCGACTCTCGGCGTTAGGGTTGGCGGTAAAGTTTCCGCTAACCGTGATGCCACTAAACGCAGACCCGGCGGTGTTGACACCGATCAGGCACAATGCAGAGCCCGTAGAAGCACGGTTGCCCGTAAAACGCACCCGCGACAGGGCCAACCGAGCCGTTGAATAAATACCGCCTCCCGTACTACTGAAGTCGTTAACGTCCGACACGTTAGCCGTTCGCCCACCATTGGCTACGGTGAGGCCATCCATCGTTACGATAAAAGTGCTGGTAGAATTGGTATCGCTAATAAAAAATACGCGGTTGTTATCTGAATAAGAAGTTCTACTGTACGCTCCAACCACGTCGTTACCGGCCACGTCACCACTAAGGGTGGTTACGTTAGCGGTGGGGTTAGCGGCGTCAGCGGATGTTTCGTTCCCAGCAAAGCCACCGAGTATCGTCATCCCCTTATCAATGATGAAAGGCCCAGCACTCGGGGTGGTGTAGAGACCACCGGCAATCCAGACGGTCGAACCCGCCACCCCGTTGTCAAAGGCAGCACCGGGGTTGGTGTAGGCGTCAGCCCAGGAGGTTCCGTTATTAGCGCCGTTCGCGTCGCCGTCAACGTAAATGATGTCCTGAGCGGATGCCCCTGCGGTGGCGAGCAGTAAACAAGCAAAGAGTAGTAATCGCTTCATAAATAGTTGGTTTTGTGGGGATTCGAAGAGCCGATGTATGACCTCCGCCACCTACCCAGGCGGTAGAGCGTAGGGGGAAGCGAGCCAAGTCAAAATTTTCGGTTCTGAAAGAAACGTAAAATAGCTGGCGAATCACACGGTAACGGCGATTGTCAAGGCAGTAAACCGCCAAATGTAAATTCAGTGACAAGGCCCGCAAAGATAATTGAACCGTATTAAGCAGTTATCGGACAGACTTTTAGTAAACTCACCTATGCGCAACGGAGTACGTGATTGCTCACCTCACCCTTTCCGTGGCTCAGAGCGGTAGCTCTCCCTACGGCATCATTTCCACGGTAGTCGAGAGTTCCCGGTGGGTAGCCATAAGAAAGCCCCTGACTCAGAAGAATCAGGGGCTTAATACTTAGGAAGTGTAGACCCACAAGGACTCGAACCTTGAATGACAGTACCAAAAACTGTTGTGTTGCCAATTACACCATGGGTCTGTAACCATAAAGGCAGTTGCCCTAAGCGGCCGCAAATATACTGCCGTATTTTCCTTTTTGCCAAAGCTCCGTCGGAAAATATTTACGGATCGGCTAAATTTTTGGCGGCCGTGGTAGCAGAACGGTAGCCAAACCAACTAAAGTTGCACTGCTAACGAATCTCGTACCCACCCCGACGACTACCGGGGTGCCCGTTCTTACTCCGCAACGAGTTCCAGTACGGCCTCCACCACGTCCATGATCTGTGGTTTAGACACGTAGTTGCCGTCGTCACCGTAAGCCGGGCGGTGCTCGGACGCCGTGAGGGATTTGATGGATGCGTCGAGGTGAAAGTAGCCGCCCTGCACTTCCAGCACCTGGTGGCGAATGTAGGCGGAAGTGGCCCCGGGTGCGTCTTCGTCGACGATTAGCAATCGGTTCGTCTTGCTCAAGTGGTTGGCGATGCGGTGCTCCAGATCGAACGGAAGAAGGGTCTGCACGTCGATAACCTCGACGGAAATACCCCGCTTCGCAAGTAACTCTGCGGCTTCCAACGAAATCTTTACGCAGGCCCCGTAGGTAACGAGCGTTACGTCCGTCCCCGCCCGCAAGCATTCCGGAACGCCCAGGGGCACCGTGAAATCAGCCAGGTTATCCGGCTCCGCTTCGTGGAGGCGGTAACCGTTCAGGACTTCAATAACGATGGCCGGGTCGTCGCCCCGCAGTAAAGTATTGTACATGCCCGCGGCCTGGACGGCGTTGCGGGGAACGCAGAGGTGGATGCCCCGCAGGCTACTCGTCAGCGCGGCCAGATAACTACCGCTGTGCCAGATGCCTTCGAGCCGGTGGCCCCGGGTGCGGATGATGAGGGGGCAGGATTGCAGGCCTGCCGTTCGCCAGCGAAGCGTGGCGATGTCGTCCGTCAGCATCGGCAGGGCGTAGTAGATGTAGTCGAGGTATTGAATTTCGGCGATGGGTCGCAGGCCCCGCATGGCCATACCCATGGCCTGCCCGACGATGGTCCACTCGCGGATGCCCGTATCGAAGACCCGGGCTTCCCCGAATTCCGCCTGGAGACCGGCAAGGCCCTGGTTAACGTCACCAATTTTACCGACGTCTTCACCGAAGGCGAATAATTCGGGTATCTCCGCAAATTTTGCGGAGAAGTAGTGCTGCAGTAACTCGTAGGCGGGTAAGGTCTTCGGATTTTCTCCGTACACGGCGGGCTCGGCGGTAACGCGCACGGGCGAATTAGCCGTGTCGCTGAGCAGATTATCACCAAAGTAAGTCTTCACGTCACGCCGGGCGTTACGCATCCAGGCCAGGAAAGGCTCCGGCAGTTGGTCCGCACCGACAATAAAGCGCAACGTACGCGCCGCGTCGATCAGTAGGGTAACGATGGGTAATTCTTCCCTGGCCACCGTACGCCGGAACTCCGCGAAGGCTTCCGCGGGGTAATCCGCTTCCGGTAGCAGCGCCATCACTTGGTCACGCGTAAGCTGGAGGCGGCCGGTGTACCGGTCCCACGCGTTTTTACGCGCCGCCATGACTTCTTTCTTGGCCTTCTTTTCGAGCGCGGCCAGGTGTTCGGCTTCGCACAGCCCGGTGGCGAGAATCCAGTGCCGGAACTGAGCGAGGCAATCCCACTCTTTTTCCCAGTCCAATCGCTCCTTTGTTTTGTAGCGCTCGTGGCTACCGCTGGTGCTGTGTCCGTTGGGCTGGGTCAGCTCGTCGACGTGGACGAGGGCGGCGCGGTGATCTTTGCGGGCGGTGGCGGCCGCTTTGGCGTACACTTCCAGCAGGGCGGGGTAATCCCAACCCTTGACGTTGTAAATATCGATACCGGGGCCATCCTGGTTGGCCTGGAACCCGGCCGTTGCTTTACTGATGCTGGCCTTCGTCGTCTGCTTCTCTACCGGGACGGAAATACCGAAGCCGTCGTCCACCACGGTAGCGACCATCGGGACCTGGAGCACGCCGGCGGCGTTCAGGGTTTCCCAAAAGACGCCTTCCGAAGTAGATGCGTCGCCGATCTCGGTCCAGCAGATCTCGTCACCATTTTCACTGAACCCCTGCGGCAGGTTCTGCCCGCCCCGGTACATCTTGGAGGCAAAGGCCAGGCCCAGGCCCCGGGCCATTTGGCCGGCGGTGGGTGATGTGGCGCTACTGATGTTGATGCTCTTGGTGTGGTCCAGCCAATCCCCGTTCTGATCGATGGTAGAAGTCGCGTAGTGGCCGACCATTTGGCGGCCGCGGCTGAAGGGATCGTTCTCCCCGTCGGCGTAGAGCTGCGCGAGGATGTCCTCTACGGTGGCCAGGCCGAGGGAAAGCAGGAGCGTGTGGCCCCGGTAGTAATCCGCGCGCCAGTCGCCGGCCCGGATGACCCGGGCGATGGCTAGTTGGTAAAGTTCCTTACCGTCGTCACTGACGCCAAACTTTGCCCGGCCCGACAGTACGTCGCGCCTGATGACCGTACTCAACTGCCGGCTGACCAGGGCCGTGTAGTAATCGGTGAGGGCTCGGTCGGTAATGGCCGCCGTGTCCCGGGTCGCCTCGGTGGACAGTTCAGGGTTAGGTGAGGGCATGGGTGGTGGTTTTATTCACGGGGAAACGCGAGGGTGGTGGTCACAAAAAATCCGGTCGTCTACCGAATCGGGTGGGCTAGCAATATACTAAGCGTGGTGGGCTGTTTGTCCACAAAGATAAAGATTTGGCGAGGCATCTTTCGTTCTGGGATGCAACGACAAGGAAGGAACTCAGGGGGGAAACACGCGCGATCCGCTAACCACAAAACCGTGCGCGGCGCACTAGGTTGAAAACAGCACAAATAAATGCTTGTTGCCCTTTGCACCAAACAAACTATTTCCCTAATTTTTATTCCAGTAGAGTAATTCCGCCCCCCGCACATCAATCCGGCAGTAAGAAGTGTAGTGCAACCATTCCCCCAGGTTGACGTACCGGCTGCGCCCGTTGGAAAGCAGATAATCCACCGGCAGGTGGCGGTGGCCGAAGAAGCAGTAGTCTAAGCCAGGGTCGGCGGCGAGTTTGCGTTCCGAGTAGGCGACGAGCCATTCCTTTTCCGGGCCGAGAAAAGTAGCTTCGTCCGGCTGGCTATCCCTGCTCTTACCACTAAAAAAGTACGCCAGGCCCATCCCCAGGTTCGGGTGGAGGCGGGCGTAGAGCCATTTGGCCCAACCGGCCGTGAACACCTTTTTTAGCGCTTTGTAGCCGTGGTCGCCCGGACCGAGGCCGTCACCGTGCGCGATGAGTACCCGGTGGCCGCACAGTTCCGTGCGGAGGCCGGTGTGGTGCATGGTCACCCCGATTTCTTGCTCCAGGTAGTCCGCCATCCAGAGGTCGTGATTGCCCGTAAAGACGTGGACGGGCACGCCGGCGTCGACGATTTCGGCGAGCTTACCGAGGAAGCGGACGTAGCCCTTCGGGACGACGGCCTTCCACTCGAACCAGAACTCAAAAAGATCACCGACGAGGTAAAAAGCCTCCGCATCCTTACGCCAGCAGTGATCCAACCACGCCACGATCTGGGCCTCCCGCTCCCGGCTGGGGAGGCGGGCGGCGACGCCAAGGTGAAAGTCACTTGCTAGGTAGATGGCCATGTGAACCGTGGGGCTTTGCCGGCGCGTCGCCCTGCCCTCAGCGAAGGAACCGGGGCGGGCGGGCGTGTTTTCAGGCACAAAGAAAGGTCACCGGAAGGAAAGTCAGTCCAGGACTTCGTCAACGGTTCGTTCGGTAACGGTTTTTTGGTCCGGTAATAGTTGTCGCGATTGCGCGCCTACCCTTCCCGCTGGTTTTGGGCGCGGTCCCGATAGCTATCGGGAGGGTGCAGGGTTTGTGGAGACGGAAGAAGCAAGGTGGTAATTGGTCGACTTTACTTATTCACCCGCGCTGGATTAGGCCACGTACGGAAAGGTCACGGAGTCCTACTACCGGGCGGGTGACAAACTGTGCTGTTCTCTCAATTACCCGGCACCCGCGTCCGCGCCCCGCTTCTTCCACGCTACCACCGCGCGACTTTTTACTACGAAACCTTACCTTTGCCCCCCCTTTTGGGAATAACCTACCGAATGAATACGAACAAGCCCGTTACCCCACCGCCGCCCCACTTACTGGGGGTGTTGCGCAGCCTCTGGCAGTGGCGAAAACCGATTCTGGTTACGACCCTGGTCGGGACGGTGCTGGCCCTGGTCATCAGCCTGCTCCTCCCCGTTTACTACCAGGCTAGCACGAGTTTCATCGCCCTGAGCCCGGATCAGAACAGCCTCGAAGGTCTTTTTGGCAGATCCAACAACCGCGTCAACGTCTACGGAAACGGCGATGACATCGACCGCCTGCTGGCCATCGCCGAAAGCGACCAACTGGTGGACCACCTGGTCGATGCCTTTCACCTCAACACCGTCTACGACATTGATTCCACCGCCGTCAAAGCGCCGGTGCGCGTGCGGCGCGAGTTTCTCGACAACTATGACATAAGTAAATCGGCCCGCGACGTGATCGAGCTTTCCGTAAGTGACCGGGACCCCGTTCGCGCCTCCGAAATGGCCCGCGTGGCCCGCGAAAAGGTAAACGACGTCAGCGTGGCCATCATCCGCGCTACCCACGACCGGACGGCAAAAAGCCTCCGGGCCGAAGTAAAGAACCGCGAAGGCGTCCTGGAAAATATCAACGCCCGGCTGGAAGAACTGCGCTCGACTTCCGGCATCTACAACACGACGGCACAGGGAGAGGCGCTATCCACGCTATCTTCCTCCCTCAACAGCGACATCAGCCGGACGCGGGGAAAAATTGCTAGTTACCGCGAGCGGAATGGCCGCGGGGCCAGGGACAGTATCTACCGATTGGAAATCAGCCTGGCGGGCTTAGTGAGCTCGCGGGGCGTGCTGGATAGCCAACTGGTGCAACTTAACGAAAGCATCGGCCCCCTCGATGGCCTCGAAGAGGAACGGCACCGGCTTAACGCCGAGCTTTCCTCCGACCAGATTCGGCTGAAGCAGTACGAAGCCCTGTTGAGCACGAATCAGCGTTCGCTGGAAACGGTGGAGGAGGCGCGCGTACCGGTCGTCAAGAGTAAGCCGGTCCGTAGCCTGATCGTGCTGGGGGGCATGTTTTTTAGCTTTCTCGCAGCCGTGATCGGCGCGCTCCTCATCGGGAGTGCGCGCCGCTACGACTGGGATGCTATTTACCGCTAATCCGCAACCCAATGATCGACCCAGCACAACCCCTTTTCGGAGCGGATGCGGCGCGGCGCCTATTTTACGGGTACGCCGGGGTCGTGCTGGTGACGTTGGTCGCGGCGTTGGCAACGGAGAACTATATTTTGCTCGGGCTGCCCCTGCTGGCGTGGGTCACGGCGCAGGCTTTTCTCGACTTTCGCCCCCTTTTCTACCTGCTGCTCGCCACGATTCCGCTGAGCACCAACATTACCCTCCCCGGCGGGTTCGGTACCGACCTACCGACGGAGCCACTGGCCATCGGGCTCACCGGCTTATTCGTTTTGCACCTGGCCCGCCACTGGCGGGACTACGAAGCGAAGCGGTTCCTGCACCCCATCGCGCTTTTGCTGTACGCGCATGTAGGGTGGATCCTGGTCGCGACCGTTTTCAGCGCAACCTTTACGACGAGTTTAAAATTTTCGTCGGCGAAGCTTTGGTACGTCGGGGCCTACTTCCTGGTGCCGTTACTGCTGGTTCGCACACCCGGCAAAGTGCGCCTCCTGATTCACTGCATCCTGTGGCCGCTCTTGTTCGTCGCCATTCAGACGCTGGTTCGACACAGTCTGTACGGATTTAGTTTTTCCGATCAGTTTCGGACGATGTACCCATTCATGTCCGAGCACGTCAGCTACGCGGCCTGCTTGTCGGTGTTCGTACCCTGGTTAGTGTACCTGCGCTGGTGGCGCCGGCTGGAAGAGAAAAGTACCTGGTGGTTGACGTGGGTGATTTTCCCGATCTGGGGGCTGGCCATTTTTTTCACCTTCACGCGGGCGGCATTCGTGGCCCTATTCGTGGCCGGGGGCGTTTACCTGATCATTAAGTGGCGGTTGCTGAAACCCGCGCTTTTTGCCGCGGTCATCGGGGCGGTGCTGGGGGTGGGTTACTTCGTGCAGGATAATCGGTATTTGGACTATGCCCCGAATTTCGACACGACGATTAGCCACGACGACTTTGGCAACCTGATCTCGGCTACGTACAAGCTAGAGGACATCTCCACCATGGAGCGCGTTTACCGCTGGGTGGCGGCGGGGCACATGGTACCCTACCGCCCGGTGACCGGCTGGGGGCCGGCGGTGTTTTTGGAATACTACAAAGGCTTCACCGTCAACAACTTTGCGACCTACGTAAGCGACAATGAAAGCCAGTCGGGCATCCACAGCTATTACCTAATGACGCTGGTGGAGCAGGGGTTTCCCGGGCTGCTGATCTTCCTACTGTACGTGCTCGGCGCGCTGGTGATTGGTGCGCGGCTCTACCACGAACAGACCGACCCGGCGGCCAAGCAAGCCATCATGGCGGCGTTGCTCGCCCTCGTTGTCGTGGATGCCTTTAACCTCATTAACGATCAGCTGGAAACGGACAAAGTGGGTGCGCAGTACCTACTGAATTTAGCGATCATCGTGGGGATGGGGTGCTGGCGGGGTGAAGAAGAAACCGAGCTTAAACGGGTGGACACGGGCGGGCTTGTTACTCCGGAGTGAGGGTCGTCAGTTCACCTCCGTGATGGTTGAGGCGAACACCCCGTCAGTGATCTTACGGGAGCGTACGCTAGCCTGCAGCAACTAGTACGGGCGCATCTTATAAAGTTCTGCCCGCCGCTTCCATTCCTAGCGACGGAGCTACGGAACGTCCGCAACAACTAGCTATCTTGATTTCAAAATTATTTTTACGCCCAGCGCCTTCCCACTACCGTAACAGGTAAAGCCCCCCCATCACCGCCAGCACCCCCGCCAACAAACTCACGAGGAGGTAAACACCCGCCGCCACCCAGTGCCCACCCTCGTAAAGGCCGAAAGCCTCCGCGCTAAACGTAGAGAAAGTAGAAAATCCACCACAGAACCCCGTAAGCAGAAGTAAGGAAAGCTCTTTTGAAAGAACCCCCCGGCTAAAAAGCGCCAGACCTAAGCCCAAAAGCAGGCAAGCAATCACGTTAGCCAGCAGCGTAGCCCAGGGCAGTTCACCTTCACTCAAATCTGTGGTGGGCAGGGCAAGTGCGATTCCGTACCGACTTAGGCTCCCCAAACCTCCACCAAGGAAAACCAGTAACCAGCCCATTAAGCCTCGCCTTCCAGACGTAGGTTACCCCGCCGTTGCGATTTAACCTGCCGCACGTTGCGGTGCAGAAAAAACGTGACCGACAGTGCGATGCCCAGCACGAGCGCAATCAGGTAATGCTGCCCCAGCACGTTGTCCAGGTAAAAGACCAGTGAGATGATCAGCAAATTGAAAAGGCCAATGATGGTCGTCCCCTCCAGGTGGTTGAAACCCGAGTCGATGACCAGGTGGTGAATGTGCCGCCGGTCCGGCATGAACGGGCTGACACCCCGCACGATTCGGGTGGTAAAAACCCTGATCGTATCGAAGAGCGGTACGATGAGAATGGCGATACAAACCGCTACGGGGTTGTTGAATTGGTAACGGGGCAACATTTCCGCCGTGGACGAAATGTCGATAAACTTGATCGCCAACACCCCGATCATCAACCCGACCACCAGCGAGCCGGAATCCCCCATAAAGGTCTTGGCCGGAGCCATGTTAAACATCAGAAAGCCCAGGAGAGAACCGGCCGTCACCATGGAAAGCACCCCCAACTGAATCTCCCCGACGGTATAGAACCAAACCCCGAAGGCGGAGCAGATAATCGTACCGACCGTGCCGGCTAAACCGTTGATGCCGTCAATGAGGTTAAAGGCATTGCTGATCACCAACAACGTGAAGCCCGAAATTACCGCGCTGACGAGGTAGGGCAGCTCCCAAGTCTGGCCAAAAAGCCCGTAGAAACTGTGCAACATGACGTCTCCCTTCGTAATCAGTGCCAAAATAGCGATGGCCTGCCCGATCACTTTGATTTTCGGGGTGATTTCTTCAATGTCGTCGCGCAGGCCCACCATGAACACAATGAGGAGCGCGGCCAGTATGTACTGGATCGAGCCCCACATCCCCGGGGGCATCAGGACCAGGCTACAGAACAGTATCCCGATCATAATCGGAATCCCGCCCACCACCGGCGTGGGGTCGACGTGGCTACTGCGGCCACGGACTTTGGCGACTAATCCCTTCTTTTTTCCGAAATGAATGATGGACGGGGTGAGAGAGACCACGAGCGAGAGAGGCATCAGCAAGCTGAGTAGCAGGTTGAAGTAAGGTTGCACTGTTAAAGGGTTTCTAATGAGATACGCGTCACAAAAATACGACGCGTTTGATTAACCGACGTTTTGCCAGTCGAATCGGCCCGCATAAGTTACGGAGCTCAGGAATAACCCCGCTGCCGGGGCACTCCACGGTTGCCTCAACGCCGTCTGCGTGGCTAACGCTGCCTTAACGTCTTCCAGTTTAACTTTTCCCGTGCCAACGCGCAGGCACATTCCGACCACCAGCCTAATCATGCCCCGCAAGAACCGGTCGGCGTCCACGTGGAACGTCCACTCGTGGTCGTCGAAAACCCACTCCGCCCGCCGCAGGTCACAATTCATCGTGTGGGCGTCGGAGTTCGCCTTGCAGAAAGGAGCGAAAGCTTTGTACTCCAGCAATAGCCGGGCGGCGCGCTGCATCAATTGTTGGTCCGCACCGGCGAACTGGGGCAAACTCGTCACGGTGGTGGGCCGGAAGGGGTCTTTCTCCAGGGTCATCCGGTAGGTATAACTCCGCGCGGTCGCGCTGAAGCGGGCGTGAAAGTCGCCCGGCACCCGGTGGAGACCACGGAGGGCGACATCGTCAGCGACGAAGCGGTTGTAACGGCGCTTGAATGCGGGCGGGACGGTGCCGTCAAAGTCGAAATGGGCCACGTAATCGGTGGCGTGCACGCCGGCGTCCGTTCTGCCGCAGCCGATAATTTTGATCGGTTCGCCCAGGATCGTGCTCAGGGCCGTGTCGACCACCTCCTCCACGGTGAGCGCGTTCGGTTGGCGTTGCCAGCCGGCGTAGTTGGCGCCGTTGTAGGCTAATTCGAGAGCGTAGCGCATTAGCCCAGCAGTTTCTTCTTCGACTTGGTGACGAAGGGTGGGTTTAGGTAAAAAGGCTCGTAGGTTGCTAAGTCCTCTTCGCGGGCCAAGTTGGGCGCGGTCGCGGGTGCCAGGAGGTGGGTAGCGGAGCAATGAGCGGGAGCGGCGAACGTAAAACCTTCTTCGTTCTGGGCCAGAAATTCTTGTACCCTATACTGACCGGGGCCGACGACGGTGATCAATTCAGTACCCACTAACTCCCGATACGGAGTGGTCCAATCCTCAATGGATAATTGCAGATTGTGGGGACCCAACAACCGTTCTCCTTCATCATTACCCCGCACCCGCGACCGCGCCGCATCAGCTGGCCCCGCACTTAGTCGGGACGCCCCGTTCACAAAAAGCCGGGCAAAAACTTCCTTCTTACGCGAATTCAGCGTTGCCAGTACCGGCCCCTCCTTGCTGGCTACCAAATTTAGGGCAGCCAGTGCGCTCACCGTCCGCAAACGCAGGCCCGGCAGCGCGAAACAAAGCCCTTTGGCCGTAGCGGCACCGACGCGTAAAGAAGTATAACTCCCCGGGCCATCACTCAGCACCACCTCGTCCAAGTCGGCTGGCTTCAATCCTGCTTCATTCAAAATTTGCTTAATAAACAACGTCAGATGTGACGAATGCTGAAAGGCTTCCGTAGCAGTATGTTCCGCCAGAATAACCTCCCCCCGTGCCACGGCTACGGAGCAAATATCGGTAGCCGTTTCCAGTAAAAGACGGATCATTCGAGTAGTTCGGTGGGGTTCCAGAATAGTTCGGCGAAGTTGTCGACCTTGTTGTCGGTAACGGAGACGCCCTCCGCTTCCAGCCGTTCCTGCATCAGCGTGGGTGTGCTAAATGCGTTACGGCCACTCAGTTCTCCCTTCCGGTTGAGCACCCGGTGCGCCGGCACTTCCTCCCCCGGCAAGCACTTATTCATGGCCCACCCAACCATGCGCGCGCTACCGAGCGTCAGAAAACTCGCGATCGAGCCGTACGTCGTGACGCGGCCACGGGGGATGGAGCTGGCGACGTCGTGCACGTCCGTGATGTACTGGGCGGCCATGGTGCTTATTTGAAGGCAAAAATTATTTACCGAACGACTTCCACCACCCGCTTACCGCCCTGCTTCGCCTTGGGCATGGTGCCGAACACGTAATCCCAGAGCGGCTGGGATACGCCGTACAGGACATCTTCCTTACTGTAGTGGTGCAGGGCGTGGTTGACCCACAGCGCTTTGAGAAAGTTCTTGGGGGGGGCGTACATGTGGACGGTGTAGTGCACCACGAGATAAAGTGCGTAGCCCACTACGAACCCAGCCAGGAAAGAAAACGAAAAGTCTCCCAGGATCAGCTGAAAAAAGTAGAGTAAAACGGTGGACACCACAACGGCCAGCACGGGCGGCATCGCCAGCCGCTTCTTATCCTTCGGGTAATCGTGGTGAAACCCGTGGGCGTTGTACATAATTTCCTGGTACTTCTCCGAAGCCCCGTGCGGTGGGTGGTACACCCAGCGGTGCACGATGTACTCCGCAAAAGTAAAGGTGAGGGTTCCGAGCAAAAACAGCCCGACGACCGCCAGGGTATTCACGTCAGTGGCTACTTCTGTGTACCAGAGTAGGCCGATTGCGTAGACGACGAAAATAACGATCGGCGTAGCGATGTGCGTCTGGGTGAGCCGGTTGAGAAGCTTGTTCTCAAACATGGGCGGTGACTCACCGTTGGATTTGAATTTAGGGGAAGAAGCCATCAGGTCTAGTGCTTTAGGCGGGGGGGATGCGTAAATGTACCGATGGGAAGATAAGGCCTTGGGGCCATTCGGCGGGGGTGTCAAGCGCGGACGACACGTGGGTGAGGGCATACAACCGGGTAACTCAAACCAGGTTTAGTTTTTGTTTGATCTTTCGGCCGTACATCCGCTTGTAGACCCGGTACATCCGTTGGAGGTGCTTAACGCTGTAGGAGGCTGGCTCGCCGGTGGAAGTCAGGTAACCCTGTTCCTGCATCCATTCTTCATTGTACACTTTACCGAGGTAGCGGCTGCCGTGGTCGGGGAATAGCACAACGACGACGTCGTCTTTGGTGAGTTGCTTGCGCATGGCGAAAACGGCTTCGAGCGCCGCGCCACTACTGTACCCGAGCAACAAACCTTCCCGACGGGCCAGCTCGCGAACGCGCAGGGCCGCGGCCCGGTCACCCACTTTGATGAATTCGTCGATCAGGTCGAAAGCCATGTTGTCGGGGATGATCGTTTTGCCGAGGCCTTCTACTTTCCAGCTAAAAATTTCGTCGGTGTCGAAGACGCCCGTCTGCCAGTACTTTTTTAGGACGGACCCGTAAGCATCAACGCCCACAATCGTGACGTCAGGGTTCTTCTCCTTGAGGTACCGGGCCGTGCCGGAGAGGGAGCCACCCGTGCCGGCGCAACAGACGTAGTGGGTCACTTTTCCGTCCGTGTCGTTCCAGATTTCCGGGCCGGTGGAATGATAATGGGCGCCGGAGTTATCGAGGTTCCAGTTCTGCCGCAGGTAGATGCTGTTGGGTATCGTGCCGGCGAGTTCTTCGGCGCGGGAATAGTAGCTCTCGGGCGATTCGGGCGCGGCGTCTTTGGGGCACAGCACGATTTTCGCGCCGAGGGCCTTGAGCAAGGCAACCTTTTCGGGGCCGGCCTTGTCCGTCAGGGTCAGGATGCACTTGTACCCCTTCACGGCGGCAATCATGGCGATGGAATAACCCGTGTTGCCACTCGTAGCTTCGATGATGGTCGCGCCCGGCTGAATGCGCCCCTTCCGTTCGGCCTGCTCGATCATGTACTTGGCCGCGCGGTCCTTAGCGGACTGGCCGGGGTTAAAAGCTTCGACCTTCCCGTAAACTTTGGCGGAAATGCGGTCGCCGCAAATACGGTCGAGCGCCACGAGGGGCGTCCCACCGATGGTATCAATTACACTGTCGTAGCGCATAAATTGTTGGTTCTCTTTGAGTCCTTAACGTGGGACGAAAAGCACGATGGAAACGTCACATGCTCGGTCGGAGTTCGGGCCGGGTGGTTTGCCCGCTACCCTATTCGCTCAGACCCGCTGGACTTCAGTAGCCCGTGGTAGTGATGCCCGAAGTTGTGCGGAAGGGTCTATCTTCGGCGCTCATCGGGTTCAAGCTCGGCCCACCCCGCAAAAGTAACCAAAACCGGCGGGTCCGCCCTTTTCTTTCCGCAGTACCTTAACAGCATGGCTAAATTTTCCGTCTCCCTCAAAGCGCGCCTGTTCCTCCACGACCACGGCAAACTGCTGTTGCTCAAGCAAACGAAGCCGAACGGCGGCAACTATTCTTTGATCGGCGGGACGATCGAACGTAAGGAGTTCGCCATCCAGACCCTCATCCGGGAAAGCCAGGAAGAGGCGGGGATCGAACTTAGTGAAGACGACCTGGAGCTGGTGCACGTGCTGCACAAGCGGTCCGCCAAGGAACACCGCATCGTGCTCTACTTCAGGGCCTACCACTATGACGGAACGCCGGAAAGCAAGGAGTTGGAGAAATTCGAAAACGTGGAGTGGTGGTCGCTTAAGGAATTGCCAAAAAACCTGACGGGGACGGTACGGCACGTGCTGAAGGCTTACAATGCTGGGTTGATTTACTCGCACTTACGGAAATAGACGGTGACCATCGGTTACACACCTGACGGGCCGCGGCAGTCCTGTGTTCCGCAGTGGCTTCCAGTAGTGTTTCGGTGACCACGAACTATCGGCGAAGCTAGCAATGACTTCCACTCATTGAGAATTCCAACTACCGACGTCATGAGCCGCAATGATCGGCGGTGGCGGTGGCGTAGCTAATAAGTACTTGGACAATATTAAACAGACATCTTGTAACCCTCTCCCCCGGCCCCTCTCCAAAGGTAGAGGGGAGACGAGGCAGCTCACTACGCTCGTCAAAATGTTACAATAATATTGTCCGATTATTTAGCTGACCGTAAATCATCCGCTGCGACAATTCCAAAACGACGGGACATCATACCCCGTAAGACCCCAAAATACATCACGCGCCGTCCGCGTTGCGGCGGGCGAGTTCCATCCGCCCCAAACGCCGGCCTTTCTTGAACACGTCCTTCGTCACTTCCTGCCAGTAGCCATTCAGCACGGGGTTCCAAATGTCATCGCTCAGGAGGATTTGATACTGCCGGTTGAATTCGGGCATCAGTTCGTTCGTCGAGTCACCGGCGAAAGCGACTTCCCTGAGCTCGATTGAGCCGTCGCGAAAAAAAGAACCCAGTAGGTCCATCCGCAGGGTGGTGCCGTCGGGCAACTGCACGTAACTGCGCCCTTCGACCCTGCGCCCCTTCGTCTTTAAGTAGAGTTGCATGGGTAGGCGCTGGGTTCCGGCGAGGCCACCGACGATCATGTGCCCCTCCCACAGGCCATCTAATTTGGCGTACTGGGTATCCCGCAAGTCAGCGGGCGAACCGGGTAATAAAGAGAGGAGCACGGCGAAAAGAAGCAGGGGCATGGCGGAGTAACGCGTGAATTAAAATACTTGTTGAAGACGCAAAACGAAATGATTTGGGTGGGTAGCCAAGCTGGAAAGGGCGTATTAACTAAGATTTCTTCACTAGTAACTTCCGGGGCGTAGCAAAAAACCACTGCTCCCTTCTCCCAAAACCTTGCACCCGCGACCGCGCCAGGTTATTCGACGGAAGTTAAATATGCGTTTAAGCTGGACGGGTTCTCGCATTGCCACGCAGTATTGCGTTCAATAAAACCTACCGTGATCCGAACTACGTAAGCCTATTCAAAAGGGTCGGAAAACCTAGGATCCGTCAGTAAACCTTCGTCCGTCAGGGAATTAAGGAAAGCAACCAGCGCACGCTTCTTTCGCTCCGTTAGGGGAAAGCCGGTGATGTTGGGGTCCTCATTTTCCACCCCGTGCCCCCCGTCCGCGTAATGCTCCACGACTTCCGCTAACGTAGTAAACCGGCCATCGTGCATGTAGGGCGCCGTGAGGGCGATGTTGCGTAGGGTCGGGGTTCTGAACTTTCCGTTGTCGAACTTGCTGCCGGAGACGGCCCCGAACCCTTTGTCCCGAAAATCATCCAAACTAGCCACGTCGTCCAGTCCGTTATTCTTAAAGCGATTGTCGCCGAAGGAAGGTGCGTTATGGCAGTGGCCGCAACCCGGGTGGAGCGCGCCCACGGGCACGTTCTCCACGAAGAATAAACTATCCGCCCCCAGTTGCTCCTCTTCGGTAAAGAACTCGGTGTTTTTGAAGAAGACGCGGTCGAAGTGGCTGTCCGCCGAAATAATGGTGCTCTCGAACTGAGCGATTGCCTTGACGACCAGCTCCTGCGTGATCTCGCTGCGTCGGTCGATGCCGTAAGTCGCCCGGAACCGTTGTGGATAATCGTCACTGCCGCGAATCCGCTCCAGCACGTTCGCCCAGTCTTCGTCCATCTCAAACATGTTTTCGACGGGGTGGACGGCCTGTTCCCAGAGCTTAACGGAACTGCCGTCCCAGTTAAAGCCACTACCGTTGAACACCAGGTTGACGAGCGACATGGCATTGCGCCGCCCTTCCCGACCATCCACGCCCACGGCCAGCGTGCGACCGTCCGTAAAGGCGCGTTCCTGCCGGTGACAATCAGCGCAGGCGAAGGCGCTGTCGCGGCCCATAATTTTGTCGTAGAACAGCCGGCGCCCCAACTCGATTCCTTCCCGAGTGAGGGGGTTGTCCTCGTCCAGGATTGGGCGGGGCATGTATTCGGCAATTTCCAACTCGTAATCGGTTGCCACCGACGGGCCGGTAATTAGGGGATCCGTCGGTTCGCCGGGGCATTCCGGGCAGACCGGCTGCGCGTCGTCTTCCGGATCGGGGCCGCAGGCGCTCAGCGACGCGAGCGACAGGGAAACGAGCAGGAAGAGAATCCGGTAGGGCATTATTTTGAGTTCAGGGGTCGGTGGTCCGGGTTATTAACAAACGAAGTGTCGGTAAGGGTGTGCAGGAAGTCGACTAAAGCGGTCTTTTGACGGCCCGTTAACAGCAACGGCATTACGTTGGCGCTACGATTTTCGGCGTAGTGACCCCCACGGTCGTAGTGATCGACGACCGCGGCGAGCGTCGCCATCCGGCCGTCGTGCATGTAGGGACCGGTCAACGCTACGTTGCGCAGGCCGGGGACTTTGAACAGGCCGTTGTCGTATTTGCTTCCGGTGACCGCTCCCCGCCCCTTATCCCTGAAAGCCGCCACGTCCAACTGCTCATCCAACCCATTATTGAAGAATCGCTGGTTGGTGAAGTGCGGAGCGGTGTGGCAGTGGGCGCACTCGCCGGTGGGGATTCTGCCAAACCATTTTATCTCTTCCGGTTGGTCGCCCAGGTCGAAAAAAATGGCGGCGCCGAGGGCTTCGCTCTCCGTGTACGCCGCGTCACCCCGCACGACCCGGTCGTATTTGCTGTCCGCTGAAATGAGCGAGCGTTGAAATTGCGCGAGCGCCTTACCGACGTGGTCGGGATTAAGCTGGCGGAGTTCGTCCAGTGCGAAGGCGTCCAGGAACGCCGGACCGTAAGCAGGGTGCCGCCGGAGCTTACTGATGACGGCCGGCCAGCTACCACCCATTTCGTGCTGGTCGGCGATGGGGTGAAGCGCCTGGCTTTCCAGATCGGCGGCGCGGCCGTCCCAAAACAGGGTTTGGTGTAGGTAGCCGACGTTCGCGAGCCCGGGGCTGTTGCGGCGGCCCGTCCGCCCACCGAGACCGACGCTGAGCGACTTGCCGTCCGCAAACGCTCTGGCGGGTTCGTGGCAAGTTCCGCAACTGACGGTCGAATCAGCCGATAGGATCGGATCGAAGAATAGTCGGCGGCCCAACGCTAGCCCCTCCTTGGTGGTCGGGTTATCGTCGGGAAGGATCATACTTGCAAAAGCAGCGGGTTCCGCAAGGGCCAGACGCTCCGGGCCGGGGTCGGTACACCCCAGCGCCGTCCACAGCAAACAAAACCCGAGCAGCGTACGCATACTTCGTTGATTTACCGGGTCAGTTTGAACTGCTCGGCCAGGCGGTTGAAAACACCGGCGGCAACATTCTGATTACCCCCGTGCACGCGGCGGTTGGCGGGTACGGTGAGGTCGTAGGTGTCGCTGTTCCCGCCGAACGCCTGGAAAATGTCGGCAACCACGGTGAGTTCGGCGTCGGTGCCGGGGCGGAAGGACACGTCCTGGCTCAGCGTGACGGTGCGGTAGAGCGCGTCGCTGCCCATGTGGATGGTGACGGGCGCGTCGAAAATGTCGTCACCCTCCAGATCCGCATTAGCTTCGATCTTTGCGAAAACGTAGCGGGCATTGGCGTTCCAGAATTCGTTTTCGTTCAGTGGGTCGTTCGCCGAGAAGTTGTTCGGGTCGGTGTTGTTCAGCGCGGGCTTCACGCCGAGGCCGAAGCGGACGGCGGAGTAGTCGCCGGAAGGGACGGTAAAGGTGCGGGATTCGACGTTGTCTTCGGTGGCGGACGCGTAGCGAATCAACTCGATCTCACTCAGGATGACCGGATCGCCGCCGTCCGCCGGGACTAGTTGCAAGTCGGAAACGTAGTACTGGAATAACTGAAACTTCAGTTGCCCCCCCCCGGGGTAGGCGTAGGCTTCACTCTGTACCATGAGGTCACGCCCGTCGAAATCGCCCGTGAAGTTCATTTGTAGTTCCACCTCGCCATCCGTGAAGGGATCTTCGTCGTCTTCGCAGGACACAAACAGCAACGCGAGTAATAGAAAAGCAGCGGAGAGGTACTTCATGATAGATTTTTCGGGGGGTTAAAAGGGCAAGCAGTTTGCGCGGGCGTTGAAGCAGGGTAATTGGGTGGGGCGGTGATAAGGGGCAAATTTCCTCCTCCAAATAACGTGCTTTCCACCGCAAAGATTTGTTAAGCGACGGACAATGCCGTGATCAAGCCCATCATTAACGGATGAACAAGAACGCCAGAAACCCCGTTGCTTCATCACGTATATCAGTACACACAACCCCAAACAATTATGGCCGACCAAGCTAAAGAAACCCTCAACAAGGCACTCCACCAACTCTCCTACGGCTACTATATCTTAGCCACCCGGGCCGACGCCTCCGACCTGAAAACGCGCAAAGAAGACTGGGTCAGCGCCGGCACCGTCAGCTGGGCCACGCAGTCCAGTTTCGAGCCGCCCCTGATCACCGTCGCGATCCAAAAGGACAGTGACCTGAACGAGACGATCCAGAAAAGCCAGGTCTTTTCCCTCACCGTCATCGGTAAGGACGAGAAGGAACTCATCAAAAAATTTGCTGAGGACAGTAAAGTCGACTATTCCGACAACAAGGTGAACGGAGTCTCCTACAAAGAAGGCAAAACCGGTGCGCCCCTCCTCGACTGCGGCGTCGCCACGCTGGAATGTACGCTCGAAGACGCCCTGACCACCGACGGTGATCACCTACTCTTCGTCGGCCGCATCAAGCATGCCTTCACGTCGGGTGGTGACCCCATCACGGAGCGCGAGGTGAACTACGAGTACGCCGGCACCTCGCCCCGGAAGTAGTTTCCTGGTTAGTTACGAATTTGGTAAACTCCTCCAGTCATGCCTCCCGATTATTGACGGAAGGGTAACCCGGAAGTGGTCAAACGCTTCGGAAATCCATCAGCTAAATAACTGACCCTAAAACTTGAAAGCCGGCAGCCAATCTCACGATTGGTTGCCGGCTTTTTGATTGTGTCCGTTTGCGACGGCACTAATACATTCTCAGGCTCAAAGAAGTCAAGCCCAAGCTTTCCGTAACCCGGAATTTTACCTCGCTGAAAGTAGGCAACCGGAGTCTGGTCTTTGCCTCCCCCGTAAACGCCCACGGCTCACTCGGCAACCCCAGCCAGTTGCGATTCATGTCTCCGTCGTTGTCCACGTCGTGAAACACGGCCAGCGCGTATTCTTGATTCACCACCATGTCCGGTAGCTCCAGATAATTATCACCGGCCGCTTCAACGTTGACGCCGATGATGCGGGCCTTTTCCCGGTCCATAAAGTCGTGGTCTCCCTCGTAAATACCCACCCAGATCATGCCCCGGGCCACTTTTACATTGGACACCCTGAGGTGGATGGTGCGCGTAGTGGGAGGGTCAGCAGCCGGGTTGACGCGTTCACGGTGTGCCCCGGACATCGCCGTGCAGCACAGCAAGAAACTCAGAGATAGAAACAGGTTGCGCATGGTGGACTAGGTACGTAGACTACAAATGTATAGTTGTTCTGGAACCCATCTGAATCCGCTCACACACTCGATAATCGGCAGGAGTATAGTGCGCAGACGCAAATATCCGCAGGTCGCACACTAAGTATTCTACCAGCTCTCAACGCAATGGGAAATTAAGCAGTCCTGGCGTTCCCAGGTCTAATCCGCTACACTACTGTTTGAGCGTCTCCAATCCGGCTTTAGCAATACGAATATCTTCACTACCCTTAGCCCCACCGACTCCGATGCCACCAACGACTACGCCGTCGACGACGATAGGAACTCCTCCATCCATGGCAATTATGTCTTCAGCTAAGGAGGGGAATTCTTTTGAAATGGACCCGTCTTTAATTCCCTGGGCTATTTCGGCCGTTTCACGTTTTTGAGAGCAGGCCGTGTAAGCTTTTTTATAACTGGAACGTAACGTGTGTACTCCGGCATCGTGATGGCGCAGTACGGCAAGCGTCTGCCCCGATCTATCGACCACGGTGATGGTGACTAACAGGCCGTCCTTCTCAGCTTCGGCGTGTGCGGCTTGCATTATTTTATTGACCATTACGTCCGTAAGGATCGGTCGTTGTGTAGAGTTCGTCTGTGCGTTTGTCATACTTGTAACGAATATGGATAAAATTAGAAATAAGCTTTTCATAGCGCTAAATTATTTGCTACGGTAGATGTAAATTAATGGATAAGCTCGCCCCCTGCTCAACGACCAACGCCGGCCACCTCCACAACGGAGAACAGTCATTGAACGGAGAGGCTTACAAAGTTCTACTCAACCACGAAAGCGTAGCGAACAACGCGGTCGGGGTCTTCGGGGTAAACACCCTCCAGCGATACGGCGCCGGTAGCCCGGTCGAGCAAACTGGTAAGCTTCTCGACACTACCGACGACGGTACCGTTAACTTTAGTGATAATGAACGTCGGCCGGATGCGGGTCTGTTCGGAAAGTAATCCACCGCTCAGGTCTCTGATCACAACGCCACCGTCGAGGCCAAAATCGTTGGACTGACTTTCGTTAAGTTCATAAAAGCTCGCCCCGAACTTAGTCGTGGACGCGGGTTTCTGGGCTACGGCCACTACGCCCGAGCCGCCGTCCGTATTCTTCAGGCGTGCAACGGTGGTCAGCGCGCGGCCGGCGCGTTCGTAGCTCAGCGTGACTTCGTCGCCGGGTCGGCGGCGGCCGAGTTGTTCCAGGAGTTCACTATTGCGGAGGGTACTAATGCCATCGACACTCAGGATGACGTCCCCTTCCCGGAGCCCCGCCTCTTTGGCGGCACTTCCTTCGGTAACTTCACTTACGTAGACGCCGTTGTCGCGGTCGATGCCGCGCTCCTTAGCAAAAGCAGTATTTAGCTCCTGGATGCGCGCACCCAGCAACCCACGTTGAACGACGCCAAATTCGCGCAGGTCCTCGGTCACTTTTTTGACGATAGCGGAAGGCACGGCAAAACTGTACCCGGCAAAAACACCGGTTGGGCTGGAAATGGCCGTATTGATCCCCACCAGATTGCCGTTGATGTCGACGAGCGCGCCACCGGAATTACCCGGGTTAACGACGGCATCCGTCTGGATGAAAGACTCGATGGCCAACTCGCCACCGCTACGGCGGACGATGTCGATGCTCCGGCCTTTAGCGGAAACGATGCCAGCGGTAACCGTGCTCGTCAGGCTGAAGGGATTACCGACGGCAACGACCCAGTCGCCCACTTTGAGCAGGTCGCTGTCGGCGAACTGCACGGTGGGTAGGTTTTTCGCGTCGATCTTGATGAGGGCGATGTCCGTCGTAGGGTCCACGCCGATCACTTCAGCCTGGTAGGTTTGCTGATCGTTGAGGTCGACTTCCAAGTTCTCCGCCCCCTCCACGACGTGGTTATTCGTGACGATGTAGCCGTCGGCGCTGATGATGACGCCGGAGCCGGAGCCCCGCTGCAGTCTTTCTTCACCACCACGCTCGCCACCGGGGTTACCGAATAGGTCGCGCAGACCGGGCGGAATGAGCCGAGGGTCGATGCCTTCGTGCGGATTACCGCCACTACGGCCGGCGGTTGCGCGCTTACTGGCCTTGATGTGCACGACGGCCGGGAGCGTTTTCTCGGCGGCTACGGAAAAACCGGCGTTCGGAGCGACGGCACCCGTCGACGTAGAAGTATCGGCGTAACGGGCGAAATTAGTTTTTTGGTTGGCGGGGACGTCAACGTACTTGACGGTCTGGTTGAGGCCGAGAAATTGCGCCCCGCCGAGGGCGGCCAGCCCACCAACGATGGCGGCCAGCAGGATAAAGAGAATCTTTTTCACGTAAGTAATTTTGATGCGCTGTTAAAATGGAAAGCGGACCCGAATTGAATTCGTTTGGTTCCGTAGTTAATAGACGAACGCGGAGCCGATTTAGTTGGATGGCTTAACCTTGATTAACGCAGGTTAACCACGTAGCGACACTACTCGTCCGCCGCCTTACTTTTGCCCCGCCCAAAACCATCCCCGATGCGGTCACTCCTCCTCCTCTCCCTCTTCTGCTGCACCAGCCTGCTCCCCGCCCAGGAGTACTTCCAGCAGGAAGTAGACTACGACATTTCCGTTAGCCTGAACGACCGAACCCATGAGTTACTAGGGCAGCTCACGCTGGGCTACACAAATAACTCCCCGGACCAACTAACGCGCATCCCCTTTCACGTCTGGCCAAACGCATTCAGCAGCACTACCACGGCGTTCGCCAAGCAGAAGCTGCGGAACGGGGATACGGAATTCTACTTCGATGATTCGGACAACTGGGGGGAGCTAGATGGCCTCAACTTTACCGTTGACGGGAACCCAGCACGCCACCAGGCCGACGCTAGCCACCCCGACATCGTCTACCTGACGCTCCCGGAACCCCTGGCACCGGGCGGCACGATCACCATCCGCACGCCCTTCCGGGTGGACGTTCCAAATAGCTACTCCCGCCTCGGGCACGTGGGGGAAAGCTACCAGGTCACACAGTGGTACCCCAAACCGGCCGTGTACGATACCGACGGTTGGCACGCCATGCCTTACCTCGACCAGGGGGAATTTTATAGCGAGTTCGGCTCGTTCAAAGTGGCGATCACCCTCCCGGAAAACTACGTCGTGGGCGCGACGGGTATCCTCGAAGAGGCCTCAGAGCGGGAGTGGCTACTCGAAAAAGCAGCTACGAATCGCAAGAATTTAGTTACCCGCGCCGTCACCGTCGGCACCGGCGAAGAACCTTTTCCAGCCTCTTCAGCGAGCACGAAAACCATCACCTTCACCGCCGAGCGGGTCCACGATTTTGCGTGGTTTGCGGACAAGCGGTTCAAAGTCCTGCACGACACTTTACAACTAGCGGGAGCACCGGAGCCAATCAACGTTTGGTCCATGTACACCGAGACGGAAGCGGCGCTCTGGGCGCGGAGCACGGAGTACCTGAAACGGGCGGTCCGCTTCTATTCCGACAAGGTAGGTACTTATCCGTACCCGCAAGTCACCGGCGTGCAGTCGGCGCTTTCCGCGGGCGGCGGCATGGAGTACCCGATGATTACCGTTATCGGTTTGAGTTATTCCGCGCGTTCCCTGGACGAGGTGCTCACCCACGAAGTTGGCCACAACTGGTTCTACGGCATCCTGGGCAGCAACGAGCGAGATAGCCCGTGGATGGACGAAGGCCTGAACTCCTACTACGAGGGGCGGTACATGGATACGTATTACGAAAAAGAGCAGACCAACGTCCCGTTCATCGGCTCGCTCGACCTCGGCCGGACGGGTTATCGGTACCTGGCCCGGCAAGGTCGCGATCAGGCTCCGAATACCAACGCGGATTCGCTCAGCCAGTGGAATTACTGGATCCAGGCTTACAGCAAACCGGCCATGGCGCTCAGTGAACTGGAAGCCTTCGTCGGCGCCGACAAGGTGGACGCGGCCATGCGGAAATACTACCGCCAGTGGCGGTTCAAACACCCGCAGCCAGATGACTTTTTCCGGGTGATGGAAGCCGAGCTGGGTAGCGAGATTTCTCCCTGGCTGGCCGACGCCATGCTGACGACCAAGACGTCCGACTGGAAGGTGAATTCCGTGCGGAACGGCCAAATTAACCTCGCTCATTCCGGCGACCGCCCGGCACCCGCGACCGCGCAAATCGAACTAGGGGATGGCACTAAATTGGCGCGGACGCAGGTGCCGGGGGAAATACCGGAGAAGCAAGCGGACGGGGGCGAAGGGACGAAAGCTACCCTCCCGGAAGCCGCCAACCCGCTCGATTTATACGCGCACAACAACGCATCCGGCACGCGCAAACCCGTGTTCCGCTTCGGCATCGGAACGGGGGATGCGGAGAAACTGCCGCTCTTCGCGCTACCCCTGCTCGGCTACAACATCCACGACGGTTTTCAGGCCGGTGTCGCCCTCCACAACCGGACGTTATTGCCGCAGCCTTTCGAATGGATGATTGCCCCACTCTACGGCTTTTCAAGCGGTGAAGTGAACGGATTCGGTGGCGCGCGCTACCGGCTGCTACGTCCCTTCAGCGGCGTTCGGCAAGTGATGCTCAGTGCTGGCACGCAGCGGTGGAGCGACTTCACCCTGGCACGCACGGACGAGGCTTACGGTTACGCGCGCACGGCGGCCAAAGTGGAATTTTACTTCGATAATCCACCGATCACCGAACGCAAAACCAAAGCCTTTATCCAGGGCATTTACCTCAACAAAAACCGCCCTGCGTTTGCCCGCATCGACACCGTCACGCAAATAGTGGGCACGCGGGACGAAGCTAATTTATTCATCCGCCTGGGCTTCGAGAGCCGTACTGAGCGAGAGATCAACCCGTTCGCCTACGCATTGACGCTGGAGTACAAAAACCGGGACGACGGCCAGTCGGAAGCTTTCGAAGCCAGTCATTTGCGGCTCGACGGGACGGTGGAAGGCGCCTTCCAGTACGAGGCGGGTAACTTCTTCCGGTACCGCGTTTTCTGCGCCTATTTCATCCAGAACGAGCTGCGCGACCGCGCTTTCTACCCCGAATCCGCCCTTTCCCTCGTCGACAATGCCGACAGTGACTACCGGCGCGACGGGCTCTACCTGGGCCGCAACGTCAACCCCGACCAGAACGACTGGGCGGACCAGCAACTCGGGCGGCGGCAGGGCGGCTTCCGGGCCCCGATCAGCTCTCAATTCCCGGCGTTCAAGAGCAACAACTACATGGTGGCGACTAACCTGGACGTCGACCTGCCGTTCGGCAAGCTTCCGATCCCGCTCGGTGTATTTCTCGACGCGGGCTACTATGGCTTTCGTGCGTTAAGTTCCGACCCTGCTACGGGGAGATTTAGCTGGGTAGGCGGAGCCTCCCTAACGTTATTGGATAATCGGGTGGGTGTATTTTTGCCCCTGGTTGCGGACCCGGACACAAGAAATCTACTGGACCAACGGGGCGGGTTGTTGTCAGGACTTAGCGTGCGGCTACAGTTAGACGGGTGGTTGCCTTGGAAATGGGTGGATGGGATTCTTTAGGGCTGGGGGCTGGAACCCAGGTCTTTGGTCTTTGGTCTGAGGTCTTTACTCTTTAACCTAATCCAGCCCGTGAGTAATAGTTGGCGAGCGATTTACTCATTCTCCCACCAACCCGCAATCAGCTTCGAGACACTACTCCAAATAGTACTTTCTCGAGCCTTGCCGGTGGGTGACGGTGTTTATCGGTTAATGTGTGGTTGCTAACAAGGCGTGGTCTGAACAGATGACATTTCGGGTGGTTATAATTTATACATTTCGTTGACGCGGGGGCAGTCGATTTTGTGTAGTTTTTATACTATTTTTAGTCTTAGCAACAACCTGACAATGAGAATCGCCATCCTCGGGAATTATCCCCCCAAAGCCTGTGGCATTGCCACCTTTACTAACTCCCTCGCCCGGGCGATTCTCGCGAACTTACCGGGGGAAGATATTTCGGAGTTCGCCGAAATCGTTGCGATTGAAGACGCGGGGCAGCAGCACGCGTACCCAAAAGAAGTAACCCGCACCCTGCCCCGCGACGAGCGGGCGGCTTACGCCGCACTGGCGGACTACCTCAACGAAGGCGGTTTTGATTTGCTGGTCGTACAACACGAATACGGCATCTTCGGCGGGCCGGACGGCAACTACCTACTGGACCTGGCGAGCCGGTTACAAGTCCCGATGGTGATGACCTGCCACACGGTACTCAAGGACCCCAGCGACGGACAGCGTTCCGTACTGCGGCGACTGTGCTCGCGGGCGGACGTGATGGTGGTGATGTCGGAAATGGCACGAACCTTTCTGGAAGATGTTTACGCCTGCTCGCCGGACAAGATCAGAGTCATCGAGCACGGGGTACCGGAAATTAAAACGTCGCCGCGCCAGGCGCTGCGCGAACGCTTCGGTTGGCAGGACCGCCGGGTAATCTTCACTTTCGGTCTGCTGGGCCGGGGTAAGGGCATCGAGACGGTCATCCGGGCGCTTCCGGAAGTAGTGGCCGAACACCCCAGTACGCTCTACGTCGTCCTCGGTAAAACCCACCCAAACGTGGTGCGGGAATCCGGCGAAGAATACCGCGAATGGTTGCACACACTGGCCGACGAACTCGGCGTGCGGGACAACCTGCTCATGATCAGCGAATTTGCTTCTGAGCAGTACTTGTTCGAATGCCTGACGGCGATCGACGTTTACGTCATCCCCTACCCCAACGTTGCCCAAATTACCAGCGGTACGCTGGCCTACGCCGTGGGTGCCGGGGCCGCCGTGGTGAGTACGCCTTTCTGGCACGCTACGGAGCTGCTCGCCGAGGGCCGGGGTCGCCTGTTCCCCTTTCACGATTCGGATAACCTTTCCGAGCAACTGCTCGAATTACTCGGCGACGAAGCGGCGTTAGCAACCATCCGGGCAACCGCCCTGGCTTACGGAGAGCACTTATTTTGGCCGAAAATCGGCGCGGAATACATTCAGGCGTTTGATGACGCAAAGACGGCCTACGAATCAGCGAAACTGAATCCACAGTTGGGCAAAGATTCTGACGTGGTACCGGACCTAGACCTGGCGCACCTCCTCCGCATGACCGACGACTGCGGCCTGATCCAACACGCTAAATTCGCCACGCCGAACCGTTTTGAAGGTTACTGCCTGGACGATAACGGCCGCGCACTGCTCTTCACCTGCCTGGCGCTGGGGTCCAAAGCGATCAGCCACCAACAGCGGAAGTCACTAATCAGCCTGACGGAGATTTACCTCGCCTACATCTTTCACGCGCAGAACGAGGACGGTAGCTTTCGGAATTTCATGTCGTACGGACGGGAGTTCCTCGAACCGCAGGGCAGTGAGGACAGCTACGGCCGCGCCCTCTGGGGCCTGGCCAAGTGCGTAGCCGCCCCACCCCGGAAGGACCTCGGCCAACTCGCTCAGGAGTGCTTCGTGCGGGCCATTAGCTACCTCGACCAGAAAACGAGCCCCCGCACACTGAGCTACGGCATCATCGCCCTGAGTGAATACCTGGGGGCGAGGGACGACGAAAACCTGCTCGACCTCCTCGACCGCAGCGTCAACCGGCTACTGAACCACTACCAGGACAATCGCCACGACGACTGGGAATGGTTCGAAGCCTACCTCACCTACGACAACGCGCTGATGCCGCTGGCCCTCTACCGGTCCCTGCGCGTGCTGCCCAAGAAACACGTCAGAGCCATTGCCCGCACGACCACGGACTTCTTAGCTAAATACACGATCATCAACGGCGTGCCGCGCCCGGTGGGTTGCCACGAAACCTGCCACCGCGGGGCCACCCCGGAGCAGTTCGACCAGCAGCCACTGGAAGTTATGGCCGAAGTGCTGCTGCACATGGAAGCCTTTCAACGCAGCGGCCGGCCCGCGGACGAGCGGAGGCTTCGTACGGCTTACAGCTGGTTTCATGGCAACAATGATTTGGGGGCATTACTGTACTGCGCAGAAACGGCCGGTTGTTACGACGGACTCACCGAGTTCGGCCCGAATAAGAACCAGGGGGCGGAAAGCTTACTGGCCTACTTGGTGAGTACCGTCGCCGTGGCGGGTATGGTGAGTTCGCAGTCGCAAAAGACCACTACAAATAAATCTACCGTCGGAAAAGCGCACGGCACATCTCCGGCGCGCGGGGGTGACCGGGTACCGGTCCTCGTGGCGGACGAGCAACAATCACCCAGCATCGTCTCCGCAACCGCGCTCGGCCAGTACACCGGATCACTCGCTTACGCGCGACTGTTCAAAAAAGGACATCAGTACCCGGGGGTCGGTGAATAACCTATGGTTTAAGGGGTAATCGGGGCGGAAAGCCAAAGGAAAATTGCTACGGTGGGAGCAAAGCAGTCGCTTTGCTCCCATTTTGCTATATATATTTGCCCTTCCTCAGATTTATAGTCAAGGCCCCGAGCTTAAAGCAGCGGTAGGTGGCCCCGGCGCAAAGAAGTTTAACCCCCAGAAGCAACATGCAAGTAGCCGTAGACAGAAAAGAACTCCGCCTGTACGGAGACCCCACCCACGTGATCGGACGATTTTTTTGGGCCGGTGAGCGCCGGGCGCAGGAACTTATGGTGCGAGTCCTCGAAATGGAGGAGCGGGAGGTACACGAGCAATTGATGCGGACCCTGCGTGGTTTCGCCGGGCGGCACCGCAACATTACCGATACTTTTCGTCGCCACCTGGAAGCGGCCCTGGAGCGGGTGCCGGGTAAGCGGGAGGCGGTGATGCAGGCTTCCGACGACACCAAAGCACTGATCGGCGCCTATTTCACCCACGAATACAGCATCGAATCAGCGGCATTTTTCAACCCCAGCATCGTCCCGGCGCACGACCAGACGGATTTGCAGGAAGGGGAACTACGCTTGGTGATGAGTATGCGTGCCGTGGGGGAAGGGCACATTTCCAGCATCGTGTTTCGCAACATCATTCTGGGCAAAGACAACGAACCGCGCGCCGAGCCCACCAGCCGGTTCGTGGCGCTGTCCCGTAACGTGCGCTACTGCACTTACGATAAGGAAGATTTTGCCGAGCGGACGCACAAGGATTCGAACGTCAGCGACGAAATGCTCGCACGCCTCGTTACCGACCTGCCCGACAACTTCAACCACCGCGAGCTCTACGAACGCTACTGGCACCTCTGGCAGAACTTCCCCGAAGACAGCTCCGAGCGCGACGAGCTCAACACGCTGATGACCGTCGCCGATGCTTACTACGAGATCAAGTTCAGCCTCGACACCGACCTGAGCGAACGGGTGCTCTACCCAATGATTGATTTTGAGATGCGCGGCATGGAGGACGCCCGCTTCACGCAGTTCACCCAGGACGACGGCTCCACCTGCTACTACGGCACCTACACGGCCTACAACGGCAAGCAGATCCGGCCGATGCTGATCGAGACGAGTGATTTTTATGACTTCACCATCCGGCCCGTCTACGGCGAAGCGGCCATCAATAAAAACCACGCCATCTTCCCCCGCAAGATCAACGGCAGCTACTACGCGCTCTGCCGGATCGACGGGATCAATAACTACATCATCAAAAGCGACAAGTTCCAGGTGTGGGACGACGCGCAGCTCCTGACGAAACCGGCCTTCGACTGGCAGTTGTACCAAATCGGTAACTGTGGCTCGCCGATCGAAACGGAGCACGGCTGGCTGGTGATCACCCACGGGGTGGGGCCGATGCGGCGCTACTGCCTCGGGGCGATGCTGCTGGATTTGAACGACCCAACCATCGTACTGAAACGACTTCCCGAGCCACTGCTTTCGCCGGACGAAGACGAGCGGGAAGGCTACGTGCCCAACGTCGTCTACTCCTGCGGCAGCATGTTACACAACGGGGAGATCGTGATCCCTTACGGTATCTCGGACGAGGCGGCGCGGTTCGCTACGGTGCCGCTGGAGAAGTTGGTGGAGGCTATGGTGGAGGTTTGACTAAGTACTACTCCACGAGTTGAGTTCTGCCACAAAAGCACAAAAACACAGAAAGGAGTCACTGCTTAGTTGTACAAATAGACTGGTTTGTGATTTTGTGCTTTTGCGATCAAAACATTGTTTAACGTGCTCTTCCACTAACTTGCTTTGCACCCGCGGCCGCGCAAAATAATTAGCTTAGCGATGCGCGGTCGCGGGTGCCAGGTAGTTTAGACGAGAGCAGTGTTTTGTCACCGAGACAGCAGCAACTTCCGCCCCCAGACTAGGACCTGCCCTCCGTAAACGCACAGCCAAAGCAAGAGCGTCGTGAACGAAAGCGCCTGCGCCCCGGCGTACCAGACCTGACTGCGCAAGTCCGCCACGTAAAACTTAAAGGCGAAAAAATCCGCCAGCGAGAGAATGGTGTAGGCGACCATAAAAAAGACGCACCCCTTGAGCAATTTGCGGATGTACCAGAGTTGCCGCGGCAAGCTCCGCCGGTTGAGGTAGCGCCGCCGCTGGCGCATGTAGAGCACGGAAAAGAGGACGTACAGCGGCCAACCGGCCAGGAAAAGTGCCTGCTCGAAGGCACCATAGAAAGGGTTGTAGAAATACCGCCCCGCCTCGTGGCGGTACGCCGGAACCAGCCAAATGCAGATAAAATAAAGCGTCTGCCCGATTGGGAAGGCGAGGTGTTTGAGGTCCGTCCACCGAAACTGGTACGCGGGGTACAGACTGATCTTAACGTAACTAAACAGCAGCACGGGCAGCCAGAGGCTAAAGTAGATGGGCAAGAATTTCCAGTCCGGGTGCCGCTGAAACTGACCCGTGAACTCCAGCAAAAAGTGTAATTGCGTAAAGCCGGCGGTAAGCAGCAACGTGCCGTAGAGATAATTAGGGCGTTTGTCACCCGACCGTTTTAGAAAGTAGAGCACGCCGATCCCCAGCGCCGCCAACGTGGTGGCGGCCATGAGCAAGGTGGGGATGATGCGCGGAAGCTCGGTGGAAATAGCGGTTTATTGTGGTGCCCCTCACGGTGGGTGGGCGGGTGCGGCGAAGGTACGGTAGGCACCCTGCTCCGGTCGTTAACAAAAAAGGCTGCCCACTAATTTGTGGACAGCCGTAAGAAACTAGTAAAAACTCTAACCTCATTTTGCCGGGGCAATGGTTCCTTTAGCGAGCTCGCGGAAAAAGCCCTTCAGGTATTTCGTGATCTCGCGCTTACTGGCTTTTTTCAAGCCGGGATAGTTTTCGACCTGGGCCAGCAGGGTATCTTGGTGGGCAAGGAACTTAGCGGTGGCGGCGGTCAGGTCGCAGTCGGCGGCGAAGCTCCACTTGAGGAGGCGATCGGTGACGTCCGTCTGTCCAAATTGAGCATCGACGGAAGCATAGTCCGCGTTAACTAAGCCGCTGAAGTCGAAATCGTAGGGGACGAGCGTTTTTTCGCCCGCTTCGTTCGTCATCAATTTCAGGTTGCGTAACATCGTATTGCAGTAGTCCGCGTTTCCAATCATGTACTGAAAAAGGGCGACTTCCTCGGCGTTCGTGATCTCGTCAGCGGTGGCGTTGTAGCAGTCTTTACAGTTGTCGAGTGCCAGGCGGTCCTGAAGCTCGTCGTAGTCTTCGATGAGGATAGCGACGTTTTCTTCGGTAGTCCCGTCGGCGGTGTTGACGTAAGTGACGCTCAGTAGTTGGGTGCGAAAGCTGGCGGCGGGGTTGATCGTACCGTACAACTCGTAGGCGAGTTGCTCGCGCAGCAGGGCGTCGCGACCGGCCTCGTCGCTGGTGCAGTGGGTGACGAGCTTGAAGTCGTTGTGGGTGTTGAGGCCGAGGGCGCGCAGACCAGCTTTGGCGAATTTCAGCTTCATCGGCGGCATTTCGCAGGTGCGGCGGCGGAAGCGGCCCCGGACGGCTACTTCGAGGGCCAACTCCTCGCCGCCGGCCAGCACGGTGGCGGGGAGGAAGTCAGCGGAGGAGCGGTTGATCTCGAGGCTGTCCATATTAATGTAGAGCGAAATGGAGAGCGTTTCCTGTTTGGCCCAGCGGTCAAAAAGACTATTTCCGCCCTTCGGTGCATCTTCCAGCGGCGCGGCGAAAGCGGCACAACTAACTAAAAGACAAATTACTAAAGTGGAAAAAGATTTCATGATGGGTGCGGTAAGCGGGTTTAGGAGGAGGGACGAGCCGGAGTTTGCCAGGGTTGCATTATTCTCGATTACCTGGTCTATTTTCCGTTTCATGCACCAAATATGGGGGGACACTCCCCCGCCGGGCGATTCTTTTCGAGCGCGCCTAGGTTTTCATCGACGAACGGCGTGGTTTTCCGCTTTCTACTCCTTACTCACCTACTTTGCACCCGCGGCCTCGCATAATTCATGCACACCCGCGTGGTGCTTGGTAGCATTGACGAGGAGTCGCGCAGCAAAGCGCCATCGTAGAAAAGCGCAGGACAGTTGGGCGCGGTCGCGGGTGCCGGGTTATTCCTCAAAAAGCAACGAATATCGGGCCAACCACAAGCGGACTACCGGGTTTACCCTACTAAACCCCGCCGCCATGAGCCGAGGCTTCGTCAAAGAATCAGACCAGGAAGAGTTACCCATCATCCCGCCCCGCGCGCCCCTGCCCGCCGGCGTGGATAACTACGTCACGCCCGCCGGCCTGCAGGCGCTACAGTCCGAGAAATCAGGTTTGGAAGCCGAGAAATCCGCCTTGCCCACCAACAACGAAGACGAGCACCGCCGCGCCACCACCGTCCTCGACGGTAAACTCGCCCTGCTCAACGGACGGATCAGCACCGCCCGCCCCATCAAGCTCAGCGACCAACCGGCCGACGAAGTCCGCTTCGGCGCGACGGTGACTTTGAAGAACTCCGGGATGAAGAAACCGCAGACCTTTCAGATCGTCGGGGTGGACGAGGCGAACGTTAAGGAAGGGAAACTGGCTTTTACGGCGCCGATCGTGCGGGCGATCACCGGGTTGTACGCCGGGGAGACGGCTGATTTTCAGTTGGGTGGGGAGGTGCGGAAGTTGGAGGTTTTGGGGATTGAATATTAGTTCATATTAAGATATAAGTTCATCGACAATATTAGAGCGACAATCTGCTTTTCGGAGACTTCCCTGTTGCACGCGACGATAAATGTGTTCGGTAGCGAGATGTTTGCCCGATTATAGCGCCTTTGTTTCTGCCCGTTTTGCCCTCCTTTTCGGAAGAAAAGGAGCAAAATTCTTGTCCTGTGAGCCTGGCTGATCAATATTTTGGTGCCCAAAAAGCTAAAATCCGTAACTATGAGGAGGAACGACGATCAGCGCAGCTAAACTCGCCACTCACTTTGTGTTTCAAGATTAACTTTATTGGTAACATCATCTGGTAGGTTACATAATTAATCCGTGCAGGCTCAGACAGTACGGATTTCTTGACGCCTTTCAGGCACCAAAATATTGGCCAGGCTCAAGGGACGATCAGTAAGTAACCTTGTAATTCAATAAGTTGAATATTAATCGCCGTCCGAGAGCTACAGTTTGTAGGGGCGTATAGATACCGAAGCCCTTCTGGCCTAATTAAATAACATACTTTGGCATTCAAGATACATTCCCCCTTCTCCCCCACCGGCGATCAGCCGCAGGCCATTAAGGAACTCGTCCACAACATCGAGCAGGGTGAACGCGGGCAGGTGCTGCTCGGGGTGACGGGCTCGGGCAAGACGTTCACGATGGCCAACGTCATCGAGAAGTTGAACCGGCCGACGCTGGTGTTGACGCACAACAAAACCCTGACGGCGCAGCTCTACGGGGAGTTCAAAGAGTTCTTTCCGGATAACGCCGTAGAATATTTCGTGAGCTACTACGATTACTACCAGCCGGAAGCCTACATCTCGGTTTCGGATACGTACATCGAAAAGGACTTGGCGATCAATGAGGAAGTGGATAAGCTGCGGTTGCGCGCTACTTCAAACTTACTAACGGGCCGCCGGGACATCGTCATCGTTGCCTCCGTCTCCGTTATCTATGGTATGGGCAACCCGGAGGATTATAAATCCGGCATCGTTCGCCTAAAAACGGGGCAGATCAAGAGCCGTAACGGACTTTTGTATGACCTAGTTGATAGCCTCTACGCCCGCACCGAAACGGAATTTAAGCGCGCTACCTTCCGCGTCCGGGGCGATACGGTAGACATCAACCTCCCCTACGCCGAGCACGGCCTGCGCGTCATCTTTTTCGGCGACGAGATCGAAACCCTCGAGACTTTCGAAATCGAAACCGGCAAACGCATCACGACGCTGGAGTTTGCGGCCGTCTTCCCCGCTAACCTCTACGTCGCCCCGAAGGAAAGACTGAACGGCATCATCGCCCAGATCGAGGACGAACTCTACGAGCAGGAACGCTACTTCGAGCGTGAGGGCCGCCTGCTGGAAGCCAAACGCATCCACGAACGCGTGGCCTTCGACCTGGAGATGCTCAAAGAACTCGGTTACTGCAACGGCGTGGAGAACTACTCCCGCTTCTTCGACCGCCGCAAACCCGGCACCCGCCCCTTCTGCTTACTGGATTACTTCCCGGACGATTTTCTGATGATCGTCGACGAGAGCCACGTGACCATCCCCCAGGTCCGCGGCATGTTCGGCGGCGACCGGGCGCGGAAGCTTTCGTTGGTCAACTTCGGCTTTCGCCTCCCCTCGGCGATGGACAACCGGCCACTCAACTTCACCGAATTCGAGAGCCTGATCAATCAAGTTGTCTACGTATCCGCCACCCCGGGCGACTATGAATTGGAACAGACGGGCGGCGAGATCGTCGAGCAACTCATCCGGCCTACGGGCCTGATCGATCCGCCGATCGAAGTCCGGCCGAGCATCAACCAGATCGATGATTTACTGGAAGAAATCGACAACCGGGTAAAGGCCAACGAACGCGTGCTGGTCACGACGCTCACCAAGCGGATGAGCGAGGAACTGACTACCTACCTGGATTCCCTCAGCGTCAAGGTCCGCTACATCCACAGCGAAGTCGATACGATGGAGCGGGTGGAGATCCTCCGGGATTTACGCCTCGGAGAATTCGACGTGCTGGTCGGGGTCAACCTGCTCCGGGAAGGACTTGACTTACCGGAAGTCTCCCTTGTCTGCATCATCGACGCGGACAAAGAAGGCTTCCTCCGCAACGAACGAAGCCTTACCCAGACGGCCGGCCGCGCGGCCCGTAACGTCAACGGCAAAGTTATTTTCTACGCGGACGTCGTCACCGACTCCATGCAGAAGACGATCGACGAAACCAATCGCCGCCGCACCGTCCAGATCGCCCACAACGAAGAACACGGCATTACGCCGCGGTCGCTGGCCAAAACGCGGGAAGAAATTATGGACCGGAGCACCATCCTCGACGTCCGGGGTAAAAAAGCCCGGGTGAGCAACGTCGAGCGCGTCGAGATCAGCAACGCGAACGACCCCATCCTGAACTCCATGTCAAAGGACCAGATCGAGCTAGCGATGAAGGAGGCGGAACGGAAGATGAAGACGGCGGCTAAGGAGCTGGACTTTATGAGCGCGGCGCAGTACCGGGATGAGGTGTTTGCGCTGAAGGCGCGGTTGAATGGGGGGCGGTAGGTGATTTTTGGTCTGTGGTCTGTGGTCTGTAGTCTGTGGTCTGTAGAAAGATTATCATTTCCTAACTCCATTGATAAGTTGAGTGGATGCGATCAAAACTTTGTTCGCGGCCCGGCCAAGATCAGAGGTGGGGGATTTGAGCCTTTACCTGCGGAGCATTATCGTTCATCCACTAACTTGGGGGTTGATGTATTCCGGCTGCGGGATTATCTATAGGTGAAGTAGTAGTTAACTAATTACGGAGATAAGCTTGGCATAAGCGTAGGGGATGCCGCGCACGAAAGCTGAAATCAAACGGACACCTCACCACGGTAGGCATCCAGTGCGTTAAGGATCTCGGCATCTTCGGTTTGGTCGAATTTGCGGGCGAAAAGGAAAGAAGGAGATAGTCCTTTTATTAGGTCGAGATCCTGCAGGCGAAAATTAACCGGGCCCGATTCACTTTCCTCATTCCAGTTAGCGTAGGTGACTTTGGGTGCGATTCTCTCGGGGCGATCCCGGTAGAGATGGTTAACAATGCTGTGCAGAAAAATCTCTTCCACCAGTACGGTATCCTCATGATAGATTCTGTAATCGGGGTGGTCGATCAGGAAAGCTAGTACGTCTTTTACCGTGTCGGTGGTCAGGGCCCACCAGTGTTCTCCTCCGTATGGCTCCAGGTAGGCGGGGAACTTCCGGCGGCGCAGCAGTTTTCGGTGGGCGATCAACTTGCCGCGTGCGAGCGCTTTTGTCCATCGCTTGAGTACGCCCAGGCGAAAAAAGCGGCGCGTAAAGATGGGGGGGATAACTACACAATCTTCCCGTTGGCCAGAAAGATTGAATTTATAGTCGTTGATACGGGCCATCCCTCCCCGGCACCAAAGTTTCGTGGGTAGCTTGAAGCTTTCCAGGTAATTAGTCGTTGGCCGTTGTTGAAAAAAGTTACGTATCCGTTGGTTGCTCCGTAGGGGATAATCCTGTCCACTCATTAGAATACAGTAGCCATCTTTGTCGGTCGCCAGGGCCAGCCGTAGGAGGTTGAGGGTGGCATCGACCAGGCTGATGTCTCCCCAGGAGGTCGCGTAGCGTTCTCGGTCGCTCAGTAGGTTAACTTCGGGCGGGCTTCCCCGGAAAGCCTCGATGAACGGTTGCAGTTCGACGCTGGCATCGATGTTGACGTAAAAATAAGTGTTTGGCCCCAACAGTCGATCGACGAGCCGCCGTACCTGGGCGGGTTGTGTGTGGGCCAGAATAAGATAGTGTAAGTTCACGACAGTGGGTTTCACAATGATAATACCGAATAACCTCACTTCGTTACGGAATCGCCAGCCATTTGGTGGCACTGACGGGTATTTTGTAATCGGAAAATAGGTGTTCACGTCCTTTTTGGTCCGTTCATCCCAACAAACGCGCGTTCTCCTTCGCTAAGTGTTCGGGCCGACCATCTTTCGCGGAAGAACCCCACCCTTTTCCGCGTGGCCGGTTTCCTTTCACGGCACCTTACAAAAATACTCCGCATCTACGACCGCGCCAAATAGCTCGACTGGCGGCCACGACCAGGACTAACCGCCCAGGACCGCGCACTCCGAGGGTGCCGTGATCCCGCCGGCCCCGGCGGTAAAATATAGAAAGCCCCCCAATCATCTGACTGGAGGGCTTTCTGGTTGAGGACGGATGCCTCACCGGTCTTTACAAGCTATCGATCCAGCTGGTAATTTCGTCCTTCGTTTTACCGAGGGCTTTTTGCAGTTTACCGAGTAGTTCGTCTTCTTTGCCTTCGGTGTAGGTCATATCGTCGTCGGTTAGGTGGCCGTACTGCTTTTTGGCTTTGCCTTTGAGTTCGTTCCAGTTGCCTTTGATCTTATCGTTCGTTGCGCTCATGTTATTATATTTTAGTTATAAGATAGAACGCGAGCTAAACAGCGATGTTCGGCTCATTAAGCTGATTATCAGCACAATAAATACCGAAGCTCATGATTTCACGTCGAGGATACCGCTCGGTTTGGGCACTTCTGTTTAAAAGTATTTGTACCGCACGAAACTCCGATTAGCATGCTTACCTGCCGGTACCGACGGCTACCCTTTCCGGCAAAATCACTTTCAACCGGGCAAGCCCCCGCACCCCGGCACCAAAATTTACGTTGCCCCCTCAATGCGTACCCAACAAGGCCAACACCTCGCCAAACTCACTCGCTACTACGCCGGCTTTCGAACTTCCTTCCTCCGCTGGGCAACCAAAACCTTCCGCCAACCGGAGGACGCGTGCCTGGCCAACTACCGCCGCGCCCTCATCGCGTGGTACGAAGCGACAATTCGCACGACGGACCCCTACGCCGGGGAAACGGATGATTTCGTCAAGGCGATGGTCGGCTACTACTTCAACCCCCAACCCATTCAAACATCTTTGGCGGGCAACGCCATGCCAGTGGGGGATGACCTGGCGATGGGGACGCACGAACGCCCGTTGCACTACATCCCGTTGCCCATCCGCCTCAGTGCGCGGCAGCAGCAAATGCTGGCGAGCTTTCAACAGCTGGAAAAGCGCCCGCGGGAAGTACTGTTGATGGACAACTACCACCGCATCGACCGCGCGCGGATGGCTCAGATAATGGACGCCCCCGGTGGCCTGACCGAGCTAGAGAACGAAATCAACGAATACCGGCTGCTAACCCACAAAAGCTGGGCGGCTATGGGCATCACCGAAGCGGAGCAAATACCCTCGCCGGCTGACGATGAACTGGTCGAAGCCTACTTCACCAACCAGCTCGAAACAACCGAGCGGTGGGCGTTGGAGGCACGCCTGCCGACCGACTCAGTACTGCGCGAGGCGGTGGCTTTACGGGAAGACTGGACGGAGGTCCTGACGGTAGCCGGCCGGCAGGACCTGATGGAACTACTGCAACGGGAAGAGGAACGCACCACCTCCACCGGCCAATCAACCGATCCGAAAACGATTAGGCCGCCAACTAAAGACGTGCAGCTTTCGCGCAGAAGAACCTGGCTCGCTGACCTGCGCCTTCCCACGCTCCCCACCGTCCTCGCCATTATGCTGATCGCCGCGTTCGCCTACCTGGCCTACGGCACTTTCGGCCCCGCCGCGCCGGACCGCCGGGCCGTCGCCAATTTCGAGCCCTTCCCGAATATCTTTGCGCGGCTGGACCCCAAAGACGAAGACGAACGTGATTTACAGCGCATCCTTTATTACTACGACCGGGGGGATTACGCGACGACCTACGATGAGCTTCTACCGGTGGCGGACGCCTACCCCGCCGCGCCACTCTACCTGGGCGTTTCGGCGCTGGCGCTGGAGCAGCCTTCGCGGGCGCTGGAATGGTTCGACCGTATCCCGGCCTCGGATTATTATCACCCTTTCGCCGAATGGTACGAGGCGCTGGCTTACCTCGCCGAGGGGCGGGAGGAGGCAGCCAGCACTACGTTGCGCGACATCGTTGCGCAGCCCGACCATCCCTACCGGGCGCAAGCGGAAGCTGTTTTGGCGCGCTGATTAGGAAAGTTAGTTGGCGGCGCAATTGGCCATCGCTCTCACTTGATTTTTTCTTGCCACACAGTTCACAAAGATCACAAAGTGCATTACAAAATGGCTCGCACGTAGCTACTATCGGGTTGTCGGTGTGACCGCTGTGTTCCGTGTGGTCAAAGGTCGTCCTACGCGGGACGGGGTGGCATGAATACCCGCGTACTTCCACGGTTGCCCCACCAACAAATAACTTCTACCTTCGCCCCCATGAAACCCACGACCCTGAAAGGCACCCGCGATTTCCTCCCCGCCGAAGTGCGCCGCCGCGACTATATTTTTGATATTATTCGGAAACATTTTCGCACGTTTGGCTACCAGCCCATCGAGACGCCAGTCATGGAAGATTTGCGCACGCTAACCGGGAAGTACGGCGAGGAAGGGGACAAGCTGTTATTTAAAGTATTAAATAATGGGGATTTTTTGAACAAAGCGAGCGCCGCGGATTTAGCGGCTAAGGACAGCAACAAAGTAATCCCACAAATTGCCAAACGGGGTTTACGCTATGACCTCACCGTCCCCTTTGCCCGCTACGTCGTGATGCACCAGAATGATTTGGCTTTCCCCTTTAAACGCTACGCCATCATGCCCGTTTGGCGCGCCGACCGGCCGCAGAAAGGTCGTTACCAGGAGTTTTACCAGTGTGACGCCGACGTGGTGGGCAGCGACAGCTTGCTCTACGAAGCGGAATTAACGCAATTGCTCGACGCGGTATTTACGGAACTCGGGCTTAAAGCCGTAATTCGTTTAAATAATCGGAAAATCCTCGCTGGCCTGGCTGAGATAGCCGGTATGGCCGACAACATGATGGATATGACCATCGCCATCGACAAATTGGATAAAATTGGGGAAGACGGCGTCGTAAAGGAACTCAAAGAAAGGGGCGCGGACGCGGGTGCCGTGGACGTGATCCTCCAGTTCCTGAAAACTTCTAACCTGGACGACGTTGCCCCATTACTCGCGGACAGCGAGGTGGGCAAGCAAGGAATAGCCGAATTGCAGGAAACGTTTCGGTTGATTAAAAAGCACCTCTCCCCTAACCCCTCTCCGGAGGAGAGGGGAACAAAAAACCGCATCGAATTCGACGTCACCCTCGCCCGCGGCCTTAATTACTACACCGGCGCCATTTATGAAGTCGCCGTCGACACCGACGCGCCCGGTCAGGGGAACATTAAGATGGGTTCCATTGCCGGCGGCGGTCGCTACGCCGATCTGACCTCCATATTTGGTATGAAGAACATGCCCGGGGTCGGTATTAGCTTCGGTGCGGAAAGAATCTATGACGTCCTCGAAGAATTAAATCTATTCCCGGCGGACGCTTCGGAAGATCTGCAGTACCTGTTGGTTTGCCTGGACGACGCAGCACTGGAGCACGGCTTCGGATTAGTTAGTCGCTTGCGAGCCCGCGGCGTGCACGCCGATCTGTACCCCAGCGCCGCCAAGCTGAATAAGATGATGAAGTATGCGGATCAGCGGGGGGTACCGAAGGTGGTGATTATTGGGAGCGAAGAGGTTAAGACGGGAAAATATTCGGTTAAGACGATGAATAGCGGTGACCAACATAAAATAGATGAGCTAAACTTGTGATGAGCTAAGCTAGTGGACCGATTAGTATCCAGTTGAAAATACCTTTTTCGATTCACATGTAGTATGTTTGTGGTACGTCATTGCTGGATTTCTTCCACCGCGGACTCGGAAAATCATTAAACTGAACACACACTGATTCATAATTGCGCTAGCCTTTGATTCTTGTCGCCAACAGGCAACTATACGTTGCTTATCAATTCTGTCCGGAAACGACTTGTCAATCATCAGCACCAAACTCTAACTACAACCATTAAGTGCTATTTCCCCAATCATAAAAATTAGAGATCAATTATTACAACAAATTGCTTGAAACTGCGCGTCTACGCACCGTAGGTGGCTAATCACCAGTCCGAGCAACGTTGTTTTCTTCCGATCTCACTTAAGCTATCTTTCCAATCTACATAACCCCAACACAAAATGCGTTTAATCATATTACTTTTATTTTCCCTCGCGCTCAATTCCTGCGCTTCCATTTTTGGTAGTCGATACCAGAAAGTAGAGATCAAATCAGGCAAAGGTGACAAGGTTCTCGTTAATGGTGAGCCCGCCGAAAAAAAGAAAGGAAAATACCTCATCCTCCGCAGCCACGTTCCGACGCAAATCACCGTTCAGCGGGAGAGCTTCCAGGATGAGAACGAGGTCGTCATGCTTTACAAACGCAATGCGCTCGGCCATACATCCGACCCCTGGATAATCGTAATGGGGACTAATGTTGACCGGGGAGCTAAAGCGTATAATTACCCCTCGAAAGTAACCATTGGTAAACGCGTCAAACTCTTCGAGAATGGTTCAAATACTACTAAAAACCTTCGGGTGAATACCACCAGCGTGGAGCTTGCCGCGGATGACATTCGTTCGGTTTATTTCCGCTCCTATCGTCAGTTCTTGCGACGAGAAGACGATAAGAAATCCAAAGTCGTTGATGATGCTGAAGACATCAAGCTAGACAACACGATTTTTTCTGATGCGCTCAACGAAATTCTTGTAGAGCGTGGTTTTATCGACACCTCCGGGCGCGCGATCACCGCTAATTATCTCAACGATATGTACGTTGACGCGACGATTAAGACCATTACGACGAACGTAGTGCAAAACAGCGACAAGGGCGGCGGTATGATTTTCGTGAACATGGAGATAAAGTGGGATCTCCTGGACTACTATCGCAAATCAGTGGCGGAGTTCACGACCAACACCACATCCGGCCAATTTGTAGTGAAAGACGGTAACAAAGGATTTTTACTAGCTACCAAAGATGCTACCGAACGCGGATTACTAACGTTGATGGGTAAGCAAGAAGTACAAAAGCTGATTACCATCGATGAGGACGCCAAGGATGAATCGCTCGCCGACCTGACCCTTGCGCCCGCCACTCAATACGTAAGCAACGTGAGTGAGGCCCTCGCTTCTTCCGTTACCATCAAGCACCGGAAAGGGCACGGAAGTGGATTTGTCGTTGGGCAGGATGGATACATAATCACGAATTACCACGTCATTTCCGAATTAGACGATAGCAAAGTCATCATGAGCGACGGCACGGAATACCCTTTCGAGGTAATCCGCGCGAGCAAGGTTTATGACCTCGCCTTACTCAAAGTGGAAGCTAGCGGCCTGCAGCCCTTCCGTGTTAGCGCCGATAAGGACATTCCAATCGCAACCGATATTTACGTAATCGGTACGCCAACGGCGTCGGATCTTTCCCAGACGATCTCCCGGGGTATCATCTCCGGAGTTAGGAACTCCGGTAACGGCGGCAAACTGATCCAAACCGACGCGAGTGTCAATTCCGGTAACAGTGGTGGTGCCATCATCACCAAGGACGGTGCGCTACTTGGCGTAGTCAGCGCCAAACTCAAAGGTTACGGCATCGAGGGCGTAGGCTTCGGTATTCCGGCGTACGAGATTACCGACCAACTTCACGTAAAGCAGTAAGTATAGGATATTTGACTACCCTAACTTTATAAAATCAGCTCCGTCCGTCCAGTAGAGACAGACGGAGCTTCTTTTATTAAAAACTAGCATTTCGTTAAGCAGTTTCTCCAAATCATCATTGTATCCGGCAGCCGCGCTACCTCGGCCCGCTGAATACACTCGATTGCCGCAGGCAGTATCCACCAAACATCAGCGATAAATTTTTGAGTCAGCTAACCCCCACTTATTCAAGCGGTGCATAATGCTGACCCGCAGCACGCCAAACCCATATTTCGTGCTCCGCGCAAAGTTGATCGAACTAGCCTCGTCGAAGTACTTCGTGGGGCAGGTCACCTCGCCGATGTCGTAGCCGTGGTAGATAATCTGGCTGAGCATTTCGTTGTCGAAGACAAAATCGTCGTCGTTGGCGTTGAAGTCGATGCCTTCCAGCACTTCGCGGCTGAAGGCGCGGTAGCCGGTGTGGTACTCGCTGAGTTTGTAGTTGACGAGCAGATTTTGCGTGGCCGTCAGGAAGCGGTTGGCGACGTATTTGTACAAAGGCATGCCACCCTTGAGGGCGCCCTTACCGAGTATCCTACTGGCCAGGACGACCGGATAAAGGCCCTCACCGATCACATTACACATCGTGGGAATCAGTAATGGCGTGTACTGATAGTCAGGGTGCACCATGATGACGATGTCCGCACCGATCTCCAGGGCCTTGTTGTACAACGATTTCTGGTTGCCGCCGTAGCCCCGGTTACGGGGGTGGGTGATGACGTGGTCGACACCTAGCTGCCGGGCCAGCGCGCTGGTATCGTCCTTACTCGCGTCGTCGCAGAGGATCACTTCGTCGACCAGATCGCGGGGGACTTCGCGGTAAGTTTTTTCGAGCGTCAGGGCGGCGTTGTAAGCCGGCATGACCACCACTACTTTTTTGTCTTTGTACATCGTGGCCGTAAAGATAAAATCCCCCTCGGTAGCGAACGGGGTTTGCAAATCTTAACTAATCCTTCAACGTACCCAGCCCTGATTTAACCGCAAATGTATTTATCTTAGTCCTGAGTTTAGCACCACCGTCATTATCCATTCGAGCATGCTGTTTCGTTTCACGCAAGCCCTGTTTTACTGCTGTCTGCTGCCCGTTTTGGCGCTGGCGCAGGTGCCGGGTCACGGGGGGAAGAGCAAGGAGATGGGGCCAACGACCGAACGCTCGCTCCGCGCCTGGGCGGCTAATGACGTATTCATCCTACCCGTCAGGACCGATCAGTACTACACCGCCGGCGCGGGGTTCGAGTACAGCAACATACGCCGGGAGCGGAGCGAAATTCAATCGATTACCCACCGGCGATCCTGGTTGGTCGAGCAGGCGACGTTCACGCCCCGCGACATCCTTAGTACCGATCTCCTCCCGAACGACCGTCCTTTCGCCAGCTACCTGACGGTGGATAGGGGGCAGTCTACTACTAACTCACCGGGAAGCGTTAGCACCGACCACCCCGGCGAACTCACTACCGACTGGGGCCTCACCGCCGGCGTCCTCGGAAAATATTCCGGCGGCGGGAAACTCCAAACCGTTTTTCACAACATGGTCGACTTCGCCGACGAGTTGCCCGGCTGGTCGAACGAGGTGAAGCCGGACCTGATCCTCAACGCCCGCTACGGTCTCGACAAAGACTGGTCAGTGCACCCACGCTACGCCCTGCGTACCTACGCCAAAGCCCGTGCCGGGACGCTCTTTACCGACCTGACGACCGGCGTGGGTGCGGACTTCCTTGTGGGGTCGGTAACAAATCTTCGGCACGTAAAGCTCGGCGTGCGGGGCGACGTGCGGGCGGTGGGCTGGAACGCGACGCTTTCCGGAGGGCTCCTGAACCGCGACGAGCGGTTTCGGGGGGTGGTGCGGCCGGCGCGGTTGGTGGGGGCTTGGTCGTTTCTCGCCACGGCGCGGTGGGGGCGGGTCGGGCTGGAAGCTTCCGTGGTGCAGCTAACGCGGGAGTTTAGGGGCGGAAAGAACCATGCGTACGGCGTAATCGGAGCTCGGTGGTACTGGTAAGCTTGGCCTCTTCCGTACCTACTCGGCACCCGCGCCCGCGCCCATCATCCACCTACACCGGATACGGCAACGCACTGACAAACGCGAATAACTCGGTTGGCTCATGGGCCCCGCTACGGACCGATCGCCGACCCGCCCGCTCGTGGCGCGTACCGGACATAAATTGACGTGGGGCCGAAATTCACCTCACCCAAAGGCCAGATCTTTGTTCCATGCTAGCAAACTCTCCCACCACTAATTTTGGTTACTTCCGTCGCCTCGGCATCATCGAAGGGGTTTCCTTTCTCATTATTTTGGGCATTACCATGCCACTGAAATATTTGGCCGATACGCCGGGCCCCAACAAGGTCATCGGCATGGTCCACGGCGGTCTTTTCCTGCTGTACTGCGCCGGTGCGGTGTACTTCGCCTGGCGGCAAAAATGGCCGGTGTGGAAGCTACTACTGTTGTGGCTGGCGGCGATCATTCCGTTTGGGACTTTCGTGGCGGATCGTAAGTTACTGGAAGAATAGGCGTGCGTTATTTCGGTCGCTACCCCAGGTTCACACTGGGGGGACCGCCGGCCGAAAAAATAAATTATGCGACGGGGCAACCCCCCACTACCTTATTCTCGTGGGGTGAGTGACAACAGTTATAACCTTAACTTACTCACCATGCAGCAACGCCGCGTTTTAACTTCACTTGCGTTTCCCCGCTTTATCCGCGGCACGCTCGGAGGTCCAACGCCAAAAATCTTTTGCCCCTAACCCAAGACCAAGATGGATTGCACCCCCGAATGGCGGAACGTCGTGGCCGCGGTAGCTCGGGGAGACACCGCCGCGCAGTACCAACTCTACAAACGTAGTTTCCCCTACGGACTCAACGTTGCCCTCCACTACTGCAGCCACCGGCAGGAAGCGGAGGAGGTGCTGCAGGATGCTTTCGTCAAGGCCTTTCGCCACCTCGAAAGTAAGGGCGCCGTTACCCACTTCAAACCGTGGTTCCGCCGCGTGATCATCAACACGGCGATCGACGCGGGCCGGCGGAAGAAAAGTGTTTGGGACCACGCCAACCTGTTGCTGCCCCAGCCGGCGACTAACCTCGCCGAACAAGAACTTAACACCCAGAATTTATACGCCCTCTTACAATATTTACCGCCGCGCTACCGGCTAGTTTTTAATTTATTCGTGCTGGAAGGCCACACCCACCCGGAGATTGCCAAGATACTGGGCATCTCCGTGGGGACCTCAAAATCTAATCTTTTTAAAGCCCGTAAACGCGTCCAGCAATTAGCACCTCCCTATTTTTTAATTGACAAACAGTTTTCTAATGGATAACCTAGAGGATCAACTCAGGGCCAGTAGCCACAGTGAACAACCCGTGGCGGCAACTGGCGAAGGATTTGAGCGGGTCCGATCCGCGCTCGCCGGAGCTTCCGCTCCCCGGCCCGGAAAATCATGGTTCATGCGGCCGCCGGCGATTCTGGCGGCCGCGATCCTTTTCTTTTCACTGGGCTGGTTCGCACTGGCGGAAAGGGGCGCGGACGTAGATGCCGAGTCCGTTACCAAGCGCAGCGAAGCGACCTTCCCAACGGCAAATACCGACCGGACCGACGCTTCCCCACTGACGAGGGTGGGCACTACCCTTTCCGACGATACCGACCCATCGGTGATACTTTCCGAAGCAGACTTATCCTTAACTAATTCTTCAAACGACCGCAGCTCACCCACTGCACCCGGCGTCACGGCTACGAACGCCGCCACCGGACCGATTAGAACTACACCTAACCCAACCCTTACACCGACGCGCCCGCCGGCACGTCCGACAGTTTACCCACCAGCCTACACTCAGCCCGCAACCACCACCGACCAGGCCCAAATCTCTGCTCCAGCTTACCCACCCGAGCCAGCCACGACGCCCCGTTCTACCGGCTTCCCGCCGGCGCCCTACCTACCGACCCATCACGGACTAGCGGTATCCAGTGCCGATTCTACGCTCACTGCAAAAATAGCCGGCGCTTCCGCGGGCATTCACGCGCCGGAGTACGACCCGGAAGCCTGGCAGCTGAATAATCAACAATTCGTGAAGCAGAAAAGCGCTTACTGGATGGTCGGCACCACCGCTCTGGGCCTTTACTCCACCGCGAACCGGTCCGCCAGCCGCTGGAGCCGGACGCCGGAAGCTACGACCGTATTCGACGCGGTAATCGATGGGGTGGCCACCCCGCTGCACTACGTGGCTACCGAAGAGTCAACCAGCAATCAGTTCAACGTCATTCACCAAGTTCACCTGCTCCGGCAGACCGGCGGTGGCTTACTATACGGCGTCGGGTACGCTCTTTTGAACGACCGGAGCTCCAACGTCAAGTTCGCCCAGTCACTGAGTACTAGCGACGAAAACTTCTACTACCTAGCCTCCGACGAGCAAGCAAAATACAGTCTGGTCACCACTACCGTTGGCTTCACCTTCCTCCGCAGCCGCCGCTACCAGCCGTGGATCAGCGTGAACGCTAATGTCCCCGTCGCGTCCCGCAACATCCAGCGACGCTACTTCGTGGGTGGCGCGGAGGGGACGACGCACCTCCAGGATCGGCGTACGCAGACGATTGCCCGGAGAGATATTTCCCCCAAAATCTTCCCTTCGCTACAGGTGGGCGTGCGGGGGCAACTCGGTCGGCGTTTGCGGGTGGGCGTTACGGCGGGGCTGGTACCGACGAATATAGACATATCGGTGCCCATTGCGGCGGGGTTGGACGTGCATTATGTCTTTGGGCGGTAGGCGGTAGCGGGGGTTGAGTGGGCCGTCCGTACGAGCGTCGGACCACCGACGTTTACTGACCTACGTGAGATCTTTACCCTGAGCTGGATCGTGGGGCTACCGCCCTTTAACCGACGCTAAGTATAACTGCTCCACTTTCGCCCGGGCCCAGGGTGTCCTGCGTAGAAACTTCAGGCTGGACTTTACCGACGGGTCTACCGTAAAACAACGGATGTTAATTCGCTCACCCAGTTCTTCCCAGCCATATTTATTCTCCAGGTGTTTTACTATTTCGGCGAGCTTTACCCCGTGCAGTGGATTGTTAATTTGCATTGTCTCCTGGTGTAAATGGCGAGTAAGTAAAATATCAATTATGTTACTATTCCTAAAACTAAACGACGGCACAAGCTAAGCAACGCCAACAGAATATTTGTCATTGAATCAGCTATCCTTAATACTCTACTGTCATACTACTAGACCTCTCCCCCGAACGCTCTAAGCGTCCTCAAATAAGATATTGGAACCTTGGAGCGTCTCGAAACCAAAGCGTAGCGAAGGATTTCGAGCCCTCCAAGCGTTCGATTTGAAAACGTCCCGTTGTGCGCTCTACGGTATAATGCATCCTTAGTTAAGGTTACGGTGGCATACGAAGGTGCGTAGTTGTGGATACTTGGATTTAGCGCTGTATAATTACAAGTGAGCGTAACCCCCGTCGTCTTTTTCGGACGGCGGATCACGCAGTGCCTGCCCCTTGCGACCCACTTAAGAAAAACCGTTCGGGGGTTAGAATTAATCTATTAAGAGAAACGGGTCACGACGTCCGGGCGCTCGAAGATTACCGACTACTTACCGAGCTCGGTATTCGTACCGTGCGCGAAGGCGTGGTGTGGAGCGCGGTGGAGACGAGTCCTTTCGTCTTTGACTTTTCGGAGGTTGCTAACCGCATGCACGCCGCGGATCTCGCGGGGGTACAGATATTGTGGGATTTATGTCATTTCGGTTACCCCGATGGACTCATCCCCACTCACCCCCAGTTTGAAGCCCGCTTCGTCGCGCTGTGTGCCGCCTTCGCGCAGTTCTACCGCCAGCAAACTACCGCTACACTGTTCGTTTGTCCGATCAACGAAATTAGTTTCTTGTCCTGGCACAGCGGCGACGTGCGCGGGACGGTTCCCTTCGCGACCAATTCCGGGTGGGATATGAAGTGGCACCTTTGCCGGGCGGCCATCGCGGGCATTCGCACCCTGCGGGAGATAGACCCTTCCTGCCGGATCATGACCATTGAGCCATTGATTCGCGTCCACCCCGGTGCGCACAGTAGCCCGCCCCACGTTGCCAACCTCAACAATGACCAGTTCCAGGCGGCGGACATTATTGGCGGTCGGATGTGCCCCGAACTGGGTGGCCAGGAAAGCTACCTCGACGTGATGGGCTTTAATTGCTACTACGACGGGCAGTGGATGGACGGCGCCAAGCACCTGACCTGGCCGGAAATCGGCGAAAAGGTTCGCACGCCCTTAGCGGAGATGTTACAACAGGCTTACGAGCGGTACCGCCGCCCCTTCTTTCTCTCCGAAACGGGGCACTTTGGCGATAACCGCCCGGTTTGGCTGGAAGAGATCACGGAGGAGTGCCAACGCTTACGACGGGCTAATGCTGATTTTTCCGGTATTTGTCTTTATCCCGTAATCGACCGCCCCGACTGGGATGACCTGAACGATTATTCGAATTGTGGCTTGTGGGATTTTGACGAGGGGCAAAATCGTATTCCGCACGGTAAGTCCATCGAAGCGGTAAGGAAGATGCAGGAAGTTTTGGGCACGTAGGGCAAAATTTGCGGCTGCGCTACGTCAAGAACAATTGGAATTGGGGCGTTGGGCGCGGTCGCGGGTGCCGGGTTAAGGCGGAAGCCAGGATTAAAACTAAAAGGATGGTATTTAGCCGTCCAATTGAGTAGGGTACGAAGCAAGTGGTGTACAGGTAACGGACCTTACGTAACCGGATTATGCCACAAAAACACAAAAACACGTAAGAGTAAGTAAATGGTGCTACGGCGCAGCCGTACACCAATTTTTGTGCTTTTGTGTTTTGCTTCGCAGTACTTCGTGCTATGCGGCGAAATAATCTGCGTAACATCAGCTGGCAGTAAAGATGGGGATGTGGGAGAACCTAGGGGGGCCACCCGAACCCCCCCGCTTCCTTCCCACCGGCACCGCACCCGCGACCGCGCACCCGTTTTTCGACTTAGACCACCGGCTCCACCGACCAATCACTCCTGAAGACATATAGCCAATAAATCAAATCGATTTAATTCCTTTCCCAAAATTAATCTTTATTCACCTTAGTCGCCGCCTCTTGCCGGGCTACTTGCGCCGCCGGGTCGTAACTAAAGTTCCACCTCTTCGCATAATCCGTCAGGGCCCCAAGCCCGACGGTTTCGCGCAAACTATCTACTTTGTAGGGCTCGGCGATGGGAAAAAAGTAGAAGTCACCCGTCGTCGTATCTCTTCCTACCTGGCTACCATAAATCTGCGGCCGGTCATTGCGTTGCTCGATTCGGTCGATGAGTAAGGCAAGAGAGCGGTAATTAAGTTCTCCAGCCTCGGCGGCGCTCCGTAGCACGGGAAGGTACTTTTCCTGGACCCCCAGATCGGCGTGTTGAATTACCAAAAAAGCCGTTCCTGCTTGTTCACCCACTATGGATTTACCGGGATACCCCGACGAGTCGATCAGCTTAGTGACGTAAATCGTGTTCACGGAATCGGAAAAGTTCTGGATCGCCCATAAAGAATCCATTTGGGGGGACTCGTAGCCGTACTGATCACCGACCGTGCTCATTTGACCGCGCTGCTCCTGATCGGTCCGTTGCACCTCGGCTAGTGTGTCCGCCAAACGCTGGTTGAAATTCGGGAAAGCGACGGCGAAGCGCTCCTCCACGAGCCCCGCGAAGGGTGTTTCTTGCAAATACGCAAACTCGTCGTACGACTTGAATACACTCGCTGCACCGTCCGGGCTCAGGCCAAAGGCGTGATCCAGGTAAATATCGCGCAAGGTCGACTCACCGGCGGAGTGGGCGCAGGCCGCCGCCCGCATGGTCGATAGAAAGCTGGTGGACTTAATCGCGAAGGCCGTGGCGTAGTACACCAGGCAGCTATCGTATTCTGCCGCGATGAGTTTGGCCTCGCCAAGGGTGACGTTTTCGGCGTAGGCCGGGTCCGTCGAGCTAAAGTTCTGGGCGCGGACGCCGGTGCCAAGTATGGTTAGGAGGAGCAGGGTGAGGAAGGTACTGCGCATGGGTGTGGGGTTTAGGGGTGGGATTTCACCCTTCGAAGTTAGGGGTTTTTACGGATTACTTTTAGCGTGGCTGGTGAAACCGACGGCTCGAAACCTTGGTCGATGGGAACAAGAAACACGGAGCACCATTTCACTACCGGACGGATGCGTACGACCAGTATAATTGTTATCGCATCAGGAGACTAAGACTCCGGACCAAAACCCATTGACCAAATCCCCCCCCCTACCTTCGCTCATATGCACCGATTCCCGCTCCTGATATTATTAATGCTAGCCCTGAGCAACTGCACGCCCACCCCCGCCCCCATGAAAATCCACGCCCTCCGCCTCCTCCCCGGCCAGGATCTCAAACAAGAAATCCAGGCCTATGTCGAACGTAATGGCATCGAAGCCGGCTTCGTCCAGACCTGCGTCGGCAGCCTCACCGACTGGCACCTCCGCTTCGCCAACGCTCCCGCCGGAACGACCGGTACCGGGCACTTCGAAATCGTCAGTCTCGTTGGTCTCGTCAGCACCCACGGTACCCACTTGCACGTGAGCGTCAGCGACAGCCTCGGTCGGGTCACCGGTGGCCACCTCCTGGACGGCAACGTAGTCTACACTACCGCCGAGATCGTGATCGGTGAAAGCCTGGATCACGTATTCCAGCGCGCCAACGATGGTTCGACACCCTACAAAGAACTACGGGTTGATCCACGATAGCACAGCTATGAGTTAATTTCAGACCCGCGAGTACCGTGAAAATAGTGAGCTAGTTAATTCAATACTAAGCTCACTCCTACTGTTCTCATCGGATGCATCTTTTGGGCATCATCGCGCGGCAATGAAGCCAAAAATTTTGGAACTCATCGAGTGTGTAAAAGCATATGGGACCAACAGACTAATCCCCCCAACCAGCCCCCGCCAATACCGCCGCCGGAAACTCAACCAACGGCCTAATCCGAACCCGCCGGAAATAAGCATCCGCCGCCTCGCTCTGCAACTGTAACTTCCCCCGCACCAGCGGCCGCGCCTCCCCGTGAATATTCTCAAAAGCGCCCTCGATGGCGTTGACGACCTGGCCGTTCACCACGTGCACCGCCCGGTCGCCGATTGTGTACAGCTCGATGGTGTTCCACTCGCCGTGGGCGAGTTCCGCATCCACTGATCGGGCCAACTTACTTTCGTTGAAGGCACCGCCGTAGCCGCTCCGGTCCCCATCCGCAATGAACGTACCCTTGTTTTTCTGGTGGGTCGAATCACTCGTACCGTAGGCGTTGGCACCGCCCAGGGCGTAGAAATCCCCCATGTCGCCCTCCTGGATTTGTAGCTCCAGCGAGCGCATCCAGACGTTCCAAAACGCCCCGTGCTTGCCCGTGCAGTGGTAAAGCAAACCGTTGTCCCGCTTACGCTCCAGACGGGGTTCGTACTTATTTTCGTCCCACTTGAACTGAAGTTGGAGGTGGTAATTTTCGTACTCCTGCTTACTCGTCAGGCCGCCGTAGACGAGGCCCGTCACCTTCAGCACGTCCTCGTCGTCCTGGCGCACCATCGTGAAGACATCGAGCGGGTCGTTGTTCAGGCCGAGCGGAATACCACTGCGGCCATCCTTGCTGCGTGGCACGCTGTCCGGTAGGGCGACTGACGTGTGCGGCACGCCGATAAATTTGTCCCACTGACTGAAGGTTGGGTCCAGTAAATCGGTCCATTCTTCCGCTAGTTCCACGTCGGTCAGGCCGGTAGCCCAGCGGATGCCCTCCCGCAGGTGGGTGACGAAATCGGGCTGCACGAACGTCTCCGCCGTGTGCCCGAGGCCGGTGTAGAAAACGCGGCCGCCTTCGTAGTAATGGTACCAGGCAATGGGGTGGTAGCCACCCATTTGCTTGCCTTCGTAGGTACTTTCGTCGAGGTCGAGCAGCACACTGATGTTGTTCGGGATCGGGTTTTTGAAGTTGTACCACTCGTCCTCCTTCACCCATTCCTGGCCAAGGTGGGCCACGGCCGGGTGCCGGGTTTCGTGGTGGACGTTGAGGTGCGCCTCCTGCACCTTCGGGTGGTGCTTGAACTGCCCGCCGATGAGCCCGCCGTACCAGGGCCAGTCGTGCTCGGTGTCGGAAGCGGCGTGGATGCCGACGAAGCCACCGCCGTTGTTGACGTATTTAACGAAGGCGTCCTGCTGCTCGTCGTTCAGGATGTCGCCGGTCGTGCTGAGAAAAACGACGGCGTCGTAGCTGCGCAGTTTAGCGTCCGTAAAGTGGTACGCGTCTTCGGTTACGGTCATCGTCCAGTTTTGCGCGCGGCTCATCTGGTACAGCGCCGCCACGCCCTCGGTAATCGACGGGTGGCGAAACGTGGCGGTCTTCGTGAAGACTAGCAGGCTTTTGGCCGTCATCATTGTGTCCGACTGAAAGGTGGCGCGTTGGGCATTCATCAACACGGGTAGTAACAGGAGGCAGAGCAAAAAGGGATAGCGGCGAATATTCATAGCAGTAAGGATAGGCTTAAGACGGCCACTAAACCAAGGAATGCACTCGGGCTTTTCTCTCACTTACTACCGATCTTAGATTTATCGGTGAAATAACCTTGAGCTGATGGGCGCCCCGATAGCTATCGGGGCGGGTGCCAGGTAGTTTACCGGATAAGCGTAAATACCACGGAAACCGGCTTTCGTCAGAACCGCACCCGGTACCCCACCACCAAACTCAGCGTACTCACCCGCGTTCCGTTACTGCTAATTTCCGGATCTTCAAACGCCCCCCCGAACGACTGCAACCGCAAGCCGGCGGTAATTGCGCTCTGCTCGCTCAGTTTGTACTCGCCCGTCGCCATCATCAGGAAACCGATACCGGGCCGACGGCCGAGGAAGTGCCCACCGCTCACCGACCGAAATCCTTCTCCTTCCCGAACGTGGGCCTCCCCACCGCTCGACAAATTAAAGCTCGGGCCGCCTTCCACCAGCAGCCCGTACCGGTTACCCTTGATTCGGTAGCCCACCAGCAGGGGGAAGTCGATGCTGTTCAGCCGGTTATAGTAGCGCACCTCCGTGGTGGTCGTCTGCGGTACCTGGATCGGCCCCATGATCTCCGTGCGCGAGCCATCCGGATTCTGAATAATCTGAACGACCCCCGTTCGGGTAATGGTTTCGGTCTGTGTGGACTTGTCCGACACCTTTGAGTTAATCACGCTGGCGGCCAGGCCGGCTCGCACGCTGAGCCCCTTGGCGGCCCAGTGGTAGCCCGCGAGGGCCTGGATGGTGATGGCTTCCAATGATTTCTCGTCGCTGGACCCACCGGAACGGGCGGGCAAACCGATGGCGATGGCGGGCTCGGCCGTCCAGTAAGGTGGGTTCTTAGCGCGGCGCAAACGACGGGCCTCGCGGCGAGCCATGCGGGCGGCTCTGCGGATCGCGCGGCGAGCGTAGCGATCGGCGCGGCGAATTGCTCTCCTGGCCATCCGGTCGGCGCGGCGGGCCGCACGGGCTGCTAACCTACCGGCGCGACGCAGATCACGGTCGGCCTTGCGGGCGGCCCGTGCGGCCAGGCGGTCGGCGTTGCGGTTGTTGCGGGCGGCCATTCGGGCCGCCTTACGCAACCTGTTTGCCGCGCGCCTTTCCGCTTTCGCGAGTGCCCTTGCGGCGCCGCGTTGGGCACGGTCCGCTTTTTGCTGCGCGCGGATAGCCAGACGTTGTCTACGTTTTTCGGCCTTTCCAGCACGACGTTGTGCGAGTGCTTCCTTGCGCATGCGGCGTTGGACCATACGGGCCGCGGCTGCATCCCGGGCGGCTTGCCTGCGGGCCGCCTGACGTTCTCCTTTGGCCGCCCGGTAAGCAAACCGGGCCGCCCGGGCGGCTTTTTTCCGCCGGGCAGCTTCTATTCTTTGCATAGCGAACGCTTCGGTGCGTAGCTGTTTTAGGCGCGCCTTATCCAGCGGCGTGAGTTTTGGGGTGGCGACTGGACGGGGGGCGGCTGCTACGGGCGGCGGGGTGCGTTCGGCGCGGCGGGTGGCTTCCCGTCGTTCTCTCTCGGCGCGCTCCGCCGCGGCGACGACGGCACGCTCGGCTTCGATGCGTTGCCGTTCCATTTTTTCGGCCCTTTCTTTAGCCTGCCGCACGAGTAATTCGGCGTTTTCTGCTTCGCGCACCAGGCGTTCCGCTTCCCGTTTAGCCATTAGCTCGGCCCGCTCCGCTTCGCGCACCACGCGCTCGGCTTCACGTTTGGCGAGTGCTTTTTCACGTTTACGGGCGTCGCGCGATCGGCGAGCTAGCTTTCGTTTGTCAAAGTTGGTGTCATCGTACGCCTCGCCCCGCAATTTTTCCAGGCGTTGGCGGCGGCGCTCCAGACGGTCGGCGAGGGCAGCTTGTTCCGCTGCCTTCCGTTCGTCGGCTTTCCGTGTTTGTTCATCAATTCGGCGCTGAACGTCGCCAGGCTCCGGTGCGGGTATTCCCAACCGCGTGTGCTCGATGAGGACGCCGGCGCGATTTCGCTGCGCTTCGGTGGCGGTGGTGCGGATCGGTGCTTTGGGAAGTTTGGGCCGGGGTACTGGCGGGACGGTATCTTGGAATACACGAGCCGCGTGCTCAATGTCTGAGTTAGTAGAGGCGTATTCAACGGTATTGGCGGACAAGCCCAACGACGCGACCACTACTAACGCAAACGTTAGTAGTGGTCGCAACGACACCGGGATGTATGTCGTCTTCCGCCAACTGGACTTGTCCGTCGAAATCATCTTGCCACTTACCGTGGTGAGTAGAGCGGCTGTGCTCCCTACCGGAATCATAGCTCCAGACGGAAGCTTACTTGAACGGCTACGCCTACCTTCTCGACCGAGTTATCGACGTCGCTCTGTAAGTTCATCTTCGCGTCGAACGCGCCTTCGAACGTCATGCCGTCGTCGGAAAGGGTGATGCCCTGAAGACCCAAATTCTGCTTGGGGTTGACGTACACGCGTCCTTCACCGTACGCCTGCCCGGGGAGGAGACGGTAGATGGCGGCGGAGGCTTCTTCGTTGGAGAAAGTTCCTTCGTGAGGTTCGGCAAACTGCAGGAAGAGACTGTATTCTTCTCCTTCGAACTCACCAGCGGCGCGGACGAGCCAGTCGAACGAGCCGTTATCCGGCCAGTAGATCGGTACTAATTCCGTGATCGGCACCTTGACGCCACCAATCGTTACGTCGATGTATTCATTGGCGCTCAATTCTCCACAGAGAATGAATTCGGTCGGTGTGTCTTCGGCAGCGGAGCGCTTTACGACGCGGGAGGATGCCTTGTAGTCATTGGTGAAGGCCTGTACGAACAGGTCGTCGCCACTACAGTCGATCAGGTTGATCACCGTGGTGCCGTCGCCGGTGGGGGCGAAGTATTCTCCGTCGTTACCACCGTTGCCGCCAACCCAGATTTCAGTTTTGTCCATATCCGGTAACGCCGATCCGCTACAGTCACGTACGGTAGCGACGAAGACCGGGTTCGTCAGGTCAACCGTAATCTCGCCGATATCGCGGGAGGTATTCGGGTCCACCGGATCAAGGGCGAACACAAAAATTTCGTCGGTGCAGGGGTCGGTTACGTTAAAAACGAGTGGGACGTTAGCCGCCACGTCCACGCAGAAATAGCCTTCGCAATCGACCCGGGCGGCCGAGACGCTCATGCCACCCTCCAGGTTCACCAAGAAGGGGGTGTGCGTCAGGGGAAGCCCGTTGGGGTCGACGAAGCGGCCACAGATACGGGTGACGGGGTGCGGTACGTCGATGTTACAGGTGGAACTAGTAGTAATGTAGACTACGTAACAGCCGGGCGCCAAACGGGCGACACCGTCGGGAAGCCAGAAACCTTCGGGGCTGAGCACCCAGAAAGGCACTTCGTCCGGAGCGTTGGCCTGGGTCGCGGCCTTGATGGGCATGCGTACTTCGGCGGGGGTGCTGCCGTCGAGCTTAAGGGGGGTACCGTCCGCCGCCTGGAGGGCGATGTCCATCATGCCGTAGCTTTCCAGTGCGGCCATTTCTCCGGAGGCCGTCCGGGCCAAGAAGTTAGTGGCGCTGTTGAGCATTTCGTCGGCGTCTTCGGGTGCGTCGTGGTTCACGAACACTTCTACCGCGCCGGTGAAGGGGGTGCCGTCTTCGGTGGTCACGATGGTGTTAGGCGGTAGCTTGACGGAGAAGTTATCGCCTAATTCTATCGTTCCGCCGGTGGAGGGGTTGATTTCGCCGGCCTTTACTTTGGGCTCCATGACGAAGGTTTCCCGCAGTTCGCCTTCGCCCGCGGGCAGCAGCCGGCGATTCTCGGGCCAGAAGCCGGGTTTAGTCACGGTCACCGCCGTGCCGTTGGGGTCCAACTGATTGGCCTGGATGGTAATGGAGCCGTCGGGGTTCACCTTTGCCGCGGTGCTGAGGCCGGAGATGGAAGCGTCGGTGAGGTTGTTGCCCGGCCGCTCCGCCGTGACTACGGAAAGGGTTGTTGTCGTGATGGCGGGGGTCGGGAGGTCTCCCGTGATGGTGTTCGTGGTGACGCCGTCTTCGCGGCAGGCACTCAGGATGACTAGGGCGAATAAAGCTGGGTAGAGTAGCAGACTACGCATAGGTGTATTAAGGTTTAGGTGTCGTGAATAAGGTGTAAAAGTTTAATAGGGGTTGGAAGATAACGAGTTTATCTTAGTTATACTAATACGTTAACATTTAAACAGAGCAGTAGCCACGCTAACTAGGCATGGCGCGCGGATGCAGATACCAAAAAGTTTGCTCCCCAAAGCAGAGAATCTGGATGACCAACCCAACCCAATACAAACGATGAGTTTATGATCCGCTAAGCATTATGGATTTTCGAACCGTTCTCTACGGTTGTTCAATCTAGCATCCCAAGACCTATTATATACACTCGTTAAACTCCTTTTAGCGGCCCACGCCGTGCTCCTCCTCTTCGGGCGCCCGACAAGACGGCGCCAAGCGTTCGCTCCTTCAGCAAATTACCGCAAAACTGATCACGGAAAAGTTGGTGGCTAGTCGCCCAATCCGAGGGGTGCCACGTGCAACAGCGGGTATTAACGCAGGCGTGGGAGAAAGATTAATGATTGTATTATTTCGTCCCGAACCCGCATCCGTAAGATTTAATTTTTAGGCATTTTATCAAGAAACAAACCGTAAGTGGCCGTGACGACAGGAAGCGGGCAGCGATTGAGCAAAGTGGCCAAACTTGAAGCGCAGTAGCGAAAAATGAAGCGGCGGAACATTGTTCCGAATGCCCCACCCCCTTCGGGCGGTGCGCAAATAATTATTTGGCCAAATACAAAATATGCAGCATAAATTTTTGTATAAAATAACAATATAGGAACATATATTCCGGTATTTGGACATTTTGCCTACATAATAATTTTCTTAAAAAAATTCCTTTAACAGCCCGGAGTCGCTCAACGGACTATTACACATGTACTGATTGTGGTGAACAACTGTTGTCAGGACAAGATCGTTCGTCGGCTATTCTTAACCACCCGAGGATATTAGTTTCTGAAGACTAAACCAATGCACTTCATAGTATCCTCACTTTTAAATTCCTTTTTTATGAAATCATTCTTTTTAACCGCAGCGCTCCTCGTGAGCCTTGCGACCGCTGCTAACGCAGCCTGTACGGTAACCACCGACTGTGGCGTCCGGACTTACGAGGATTCCGGCGTAAGTGCTTCGATCAGTAACGGTGTCGTTACCGTTACGGCTGACGGTGAGGTAATCGACACTTACGATTGCGCTTCGTCCAGCATCTCCGTCTCCTGCAGCTCGACCAGTGGCGATGATACCGCCGATGATGACGACGGTGGCTTCGATTGGGAGGAGTACCTGAGAAAGCTGCGTGAGCGTTTCAACGACCGTTTCGGTGACCGTACCGGTCGTGGTGCGCGTGCCTAAGTTAGCGCGAATCACCTAGCTAACCCAGTGAGTCGGGCCCCGTACGATTAAATTCGTGCGGGGCTTTTTCGTGCGCGTTGGGGTAAGTTTGGTAGTCGAAGGCACGGAAAAGGTTGCTGCTTCCGCCCCACCTTCCTTGCTTTTCTCCTAATTCCCCCGGCACCTGCGGCCGCGGCTAAAAAGCAGCACCCCTACCCCTACCGGACTAGCCGGCTGGCGGCCTACCCGATCTCCGGCCGCAGCAGCATACGATCCGTACTATCCAAACGCAAAGAATCTAAATAAAGCGAGTCGCGCAGTAGCGTATCGAACCGAATTTCGAAGGGGAACAGCGGGCGCAGGGGAAGGGGTGCCGACAATTCTCTGACCGGTGGCGCGCCCGGGCGGTTCGGCCGCGGCGGTCGCCCCTCGATTCTGCGCATCCGGCGGGCGCGTTGAATGAGGAGGCTGTCGGCGCGGGCGTTGGCGAGTTCGAGGACGTCTTTTTGGCAATCACCGGTGATGCGCTCGGTGAGGCGGGCGATGCGCTCGTCGAACCGGAGCTGAATTTCGGCGGTGCTGTCGGGGTTGCGGTCCTTACAGCCCCAGACGGCGAGCGACAGCAACAGCAGCACGAGAAGTCGCTTAGCGGTCATCGCGCAGATTTTGCGGGAGGCGGGCGCGCATACGGGCTTCTTCTTCCAGTCGTCGTTGAATGATGCTGTCGGTGGCGATGGCAACGCGGTCAGCCTGGGTGTCGGCACAGTAGGCTTCCAGGGCGGGGCGGAGGGTGTCCATATGACCGAGGATGCGGGCGTCGAGACCGGTGCGCTCCTCCATAGTGAGGCGGACGTTTATTTTTTCTTCGTCCGTGTTGCAGGCGGAAAAGGTGGTGAGGAGCAGTAGAAAGAAGATTAGCCTGGGTAACAAGGACAATTGGTTTTGGAGATTTGACCGAAGACGCGAAGGTCGGTCGCTTAATTGGGTAATTTTGTTGTTGACGGAAATAAGGTCGGGAGGTAAACGCAGCAAACTGCTTTAAGCTGTCTTTTGACGGGTGATTTGCTGCGCCGTACTGCTTGCTCGGGCCGGGGATCTTTAGTCGGAGGTTAAACGCTACTGAATTACCTAAGGTCGAGGACCTCTGGTCAGAACGTTAGGCAGGGAGAATTGGCGCGTGTTGCATTCGGGCCGGAGGCCCTCGGCCTATGCTTTTGACGGGTGATTTACAGCGCAGTACTTCTTATTCGGGCCGGGTATCTTTTGCCGGAGGTTAAATGCTACCGAATCATCTTAGGTCGAGGACCTCTGGTCCGAACGTTAGGCGGGAGGAATTGGCGCGTGTTGCATTCGGGCCGGAGGCCCTCGGCCTGTACTTTTGACGGGTGAATTGCTGCGCCGTACTGCTTGCTCGGGCCGGGAATCTTAGACCGGAGGTTAAATGCTACTGAATCATCTTAGGTCGAGGACCTCTGGTCCGAACGTTAGGCGGGAAGAATTGGCGCGTGTTGTATTCGGGCCGGAGGCCCTCGACCTATGGGTGGCAGGAAGAAGGATGAACGCGTAGCCCTATCTTCGCCGCCATGACGCTCGCCGATCTTTTACACTACGCCAACAGCTACCCGGCGCACGTGCTTTTTTACTTCCTCCTCATTCCGTTCGCCGCCCTGCTGGCCAGTTGGATGGAACGGGAGGAAGGCCACCTGCCGCCGTGGAATTACCTGTTCAGCACGCTGGTTTACCTGGTGGCGGTGCCCGCCATTCTTTCCGTTGCGTACACCGCTTACCGCTGGTTCTTTGACCGGGAGACTATCCTGAACACAAACCTGCTGCTCCAGATCTTACCCATCGCGAGCATGCTACTCACGTTTTTCATCGTCAAGCGGAGCGTGAAGATCGATACCCTACCCGGCTTCGGGCGACTGAGCGGGATGGTGATGATGATCGTGGCCACGATGTTAATTCTGTACGGGCTCGACCGGTTCCGGCTCATTGGTTTCACGGCCATCCCGTTCCACTACTTGCTACTGGTGTTTTTTGGTTTGTTGTTTGCCATTCGGTTTGGGTGGCGGCGGATTGGGGGGTGAAGGGGGAGGAAAGAGGTAAGAATAAAGAGGAAAGAAGCAGGAGGGAAGGGTAACGGAATTGCGGAGAAATGGGTGATGTGTACCGTTTACTGTTTGGGATCTTGCTTAGGACAGAAAAGAGGAGAGACGTTAGGTGCTGGACGCTCGTTAAGTAATTGTGTTTTTGACTTATTTCTGATCAATCAGGCGGAGGTAGTCGAAGATGGCTTCGCGGGCTTGCTCGCGGGCCAGGCCGGGAAAGGCGTCGAGGGTGTCCTGGCCAAGGATGATCCGAACGGGCCGGTTGGTGCTCAGGTGGTTGTCGAGTTGGCCGAGGGCGGCGGCGTCCGGTTTGGCGGGGAGGGTGACTTGGTTGTCGCCGGTGGGAGAAGTGATGAGCAGTTCGATGGGCCCGCTGGGCGTGGGTGATGCGCCGGTTTTGCGGGTGTGCAGTTGGAGGTAGGCGCGGTCGTCGAGCCAGTCGTCGTGGATGACGGGCACGAGGGCAGCGTCGGAGTTAAGCAGGTCGTCGTGGGTAAAGTAGTTGCCCGCTTCGCCCGCGGAGACGAGCCGGTACTGCTGCTGGCGGGTATTCGTGAAGAATAGATAGTTAGGGTCGGGGACGAAGTTTTCCCCACGGGCGGCCTTGCGGGCTTTGGTGTTGCCGTCGCAGGAGAGGATGCTTAGGAGAAAGAGTAGGGGAAGGAATTTTAGCATGGTTAGGGAATAGTATTCGTGGCAATTTGTTTGCGCGGCCCCGATCCCGATAGCTATCGGGATCGGGATCGGGATCGAGAGTGCAATGGCCCTGAGGGGCCCCAGCTATGCTGCCGACTGCGTCGGTGTAGCTCCATCTTAACAGCACAACTATCCGGATTTTATAGTTGCTGCGTTAGGATGCTGCTGTCGCTACGTTCGGGCAAGAGTGTCCTCAATCTTTAGGAAGGTGTCTATGAATTTCAAATCCCGTCTAGAGGGTGTCTTGCAATATGGAATCTACTAAAATTAAGGCACGAGTAATGTCGTCCCTTGAGCCTGGCCAGTGTTTTGGTGCTTGGAAGGCGTAAAGAAATCTGTACTGTTTGAGCCACCACCAATTGAGTACGGGTAATCACTTAGTGATGTTGCCGCCAAATGTTATATGAAAAACAAAGCGGAAGGGCGAGTTGACAGATTTTAGCCTTTCAAGTACCAAAACACTGATAAGCCAGGCTCACAGGACAAGAGTTTTGCTTCTTTTCCTCAGAAAAGAAGTGCGAGATAGGTTTGGTTAAAATATAGTGGAACTGTTAGTAGCCTACCATACTACTGGACACTTTCCCCAGACGCTTGGAGGACCTCAATAATTACGCCTTCGGCTTCACGGCAGAGGACGCTCCAAGGTCCTCAAATAGGTTTTTGGAACCTTGGAGCGTCTCGAAACTAAAGCGTAGCGAAGGGTTTCGAGTCCTCCAAGCGTCCGATTTGAAAATGTCCAGTAGTGTGGTAGCCTACATACACAAACATGATAACGCGACCCTAGTAACCTTAAATCAGTACGATCCGACCACCCGGTCCAGTGAGCGTGGCTTCTAAAATGGCCGCGGGCCGGTTAGCATACGTAACCGTCCCTCCACCGGCCCTCAAACCCCGCAAACCATCAACCCCCGGCCCACCAACCAACAACTTCACCAATCTACACCCCACCTCCGGCAACCGCTCCGCCGGCGTAGGATGACCGAGCCAATCGATGAGAAAAGGCCGGGCCCGCACGAGCGGCGCAGTTCCCGGATCGGTTAGTTGCCATTCCAAAGTGGTGCCGTCGGGGAGCGCGCGGCTACCGGCTTCGAAAGGACCGGCGTCGAGCGGTACGCCGGTAGCGGCCATTGGGTAGCGACCGTCCGTCACGGCCCAGGCCCAGCGAGCGAGGCGGCCGGAAGATATTTTGGGGAGAAGGTCCATCCCCATCCAACGACCACCGGCCGGCGCTTCGGTATCCGGGTCAACGGCCAAGAGTTCGAGGTAGGTCTTGGGGCCGATGCGAAGTAACTTATTCATCGTCCCGCGGGTAAGGTGGCGACCGCCCGGGGAAAATTTTACGCCGAGCGCAGCTTCGATGTGGGCGGCGGCACGGCCGAGGTCGTGGGTGAGGTAGACTAGGTGATCGATCATGTTTGTTGACGTCTGGACATTTGAACGGCAAGAAGTACGGGGAGTTTCTACCCTCTTTACTCTTTCGTCTTAATTCTTTACTCTCTACGCCCCCCCCCAGCACAACCAACTGCCACCAGCATCGTGCCCCAGGAATCATACCACGCTACAAATAATTAAAATTATTAATACCAGCCGCTTCATCCCCTTAACTGCTCCCGCCCCTTCCGGAACCCCACGGAAAGCCGGAGCAATAATAGAATACCCCGTACAATCCATCCACAAAACTTTAATTCCCTAAAGGTCACAAACCCCAATTAATAGCACCATTACCGCCAGCTCATCAATATTTTAACTAACTTGGCGACGAATCATACCTCTCACTGCTTTCCGAGTCGCCCATTCTCGGGCCGTCCTAACTAACCAACCGCCTTTTATTTCCCCCCCACCGCGTCCACCAGCTGCACCTGGTCCTACGACGCGCACGCGGCCGAAATACTCCAGCAATTGACCGAGACGAACGCGGAAGCGTAAACCTGCTTTATGCAATCTATTTATACCCGATTTCTTTTTCTACTCCTCGCCCTTACCGGCCTTTCGTTCACCGCCCAGGCCCAACGCACTTGTGGCTCGATGGACCTCCTCGAACAACAAATCCAGGCCGACCCCGGGCGCGCCGCCCGCCTGGAAGCGCTGGAAAACTTCACCAAAAAATTTGAGTTCACCGAGGGAGAAAAAGTGCTGCGTACCATCCCCGTCGTCGTCCACGTAGTTGCCCGGACGAACGCCGAGAACATTTCCCTGGCTCAGATCCAGAGCCAAATCGACGTGCTCAACGACGATTTTCGCCGCTTGAATACCGACCGCGACGGCACCTGGAACCAGGCCGCCGACTCCGAGATCGAGTTCTGCCTCGCCACCGTCGACCCCAACGGAAACGCGACGGGCGGCGTCCTCCGCCAGTCTACCACCCGCACACAATTTGGCCGGGGTAACGACAACATGAAATTCACCTCCACCGGCGGCTCCGACGCCTGGCCCGCGGCGGACTACATGAACATGTGGACCTGTAACATTGGCGAAGGCACCCTCGGCTTCGCCCAATTTCCCGGCGGCCCCGCCGCTACGGACGGCGTCGTCATGGACTACCGCTACTTCGGCACGATCGGCACCGCCCAGGCGCCCTTTAACCTCGGCCGCACGGCGACTCACGAAGTCGGCCACTACCTCAACCTGCGCCACATCTGGGGCGACGGCGGCTGCAACCGCGATGATTTCGTCAGCGACACCCCCGGTAGCGACGGCCCCAACTACGGTTGCGCCACCGGCGTAGTCAAGTGTAACTCCGTCGACATGGTCCAGAATTACATGGACTACTCCGACGACGCCTGCATGAACCTGTTCACCACCGGCCAGAAAGCCCGGATGCAGGCCGCCCTCACCGGCGCGCGTGCTTCCCTACTCAACTCCATCGGTTGCGGTACACCAAATGGCGGCGGCGGCGGTGGCCCCACGGTCTGTAACGACACCGACGTCACCCTCACGCTGACGACCGACCAGTACGCTTCCGAAACCAGCTGGACGCTTAGCGGACCCAACGGAACGGTCGCCACCAGCGGCACGCTGGCCAACAACAGCACCAGCACGGAAACCTTTTGCCTCCCCGACGGCTGCTACGAATTCACGATCAACGACAGCTTCGGCGACGGCATCTGCTGCCAGTACGGCAACGGCTCCTTTAACCTGAGCGGCGGTGGCGTCAGCGAATCCGGCGGTAGTTTTGCCTCCTCCGACGTTAAGACTTTCTGCATCGGCGGCGGCGACACCGGCGGCGGCGCTTGCCAGGATTTCACCATTACGGAGGACAACTTCGAAGCTAACTACGGCAACTGGAACGATGGCGGCTCCGATTGCGTCCGCAGCAGAACCCGCCCCGTCCAGGGTGGCATCAGCGTTTACTTGCGCGACAACACGAACACGTCCGTCCTCACCTCCGACGCCCTCGACCTCACCGGTTTCGAAGAATTGACGGTCGACTTCAGCTACCTCCCGTTCTCCATGGAGCCCGGCGAAGATTTCTGGCTCCAGGTCGACAATGGCTCCGGCTTCCAGACGGTCGCCACCTGGGCGAGCGGTACGGATTTTGTGAACAACACGGTGTACAACGAGTCCGTCACGCTCACGGGCGATTTCGGCAATAATGTCCGCGTGCGGTTCCGCTGCGATGCTTCGGCCAATTCCGATTACGTGCATTTGGATAACCTCGTGCTGAGCGGCTGTTCGAACGGTAGTTTCCGGGAGCTCAACAAGGATGCAGGGGGCGCGGTCGTGGATGCAGAGTCTGATGAGGCGGCCACGGAATTGGAATACGACGTATTCCCCAACCCCGCCAAAGAGATTTTCACCATCCGGATTAGCGAAGAAGGCTTCCGCGCGCAGCTGACCAACGTTGCCGGCAAGGCCTTGCTCAGTACCGACTTACAAGTTGGTAGCAACCGGATTGAAGCCGGGCACTTACCACAGGGTATGTACCTGTTGATCCTGGAAGGCGGTGATGGCGTGCGGGAAGTCAGCAAAGTGGTACTGCGGTAAGCTTTGGCTTAGTGCTGCACGCTCTTAGATACCGACCCCCGGGATGGCTTTAGCCGCTTCGGGGGTTTTTTATGCGCCCGCGGGGGTAGTGGGGGACGCACCGTAAATACTTTTGACTAACCCAGCCCTTCGGGATGGCGCGCTGAATGACGTGTGAATAGAGTGGAAGTCGGCACCGTTAGCGGAAACAGCGGCGAAAACGTCGATGGGCTGCCCGTAACCGCGCGTCTGCGAAATGACGGCCGGTCGTACCGGAAAAGGACCGTCTATTTATACGCCGGCATTCCGTATTCACCCGGCACCGGCGTCCGCGCAAACTTTGTCGCTGAAGGGCGCATCGGTTTTTCCAGCACGGCAACGGTCGCTTACCAAGGGGTAAGTTGCGGACCGGAAATTCGCGCGCCAAACTTAGCTTGCAGGTGGTACGACCCGGCGAGCGGTACGGAACACTCGCGAAAGTTTTCGATTCTTCTCCCCCTTTTATAAGTGGTACATTACAAGGTTACCCCCCACTAACTAAGCCACTTGCCATGTTGAAACTACGAGAAGACCCGCGTTCCGAGCACGTCCGAGAAATGGCGCTGCACTTCGGTGCGGAGTTGGACGAGGGCAACGACGCGGCGACGATCACCATGGACAACGAGCGGGCGCGGGGCTTCATCAGCTCGTACCGGATTTTTGACGGGCTGACGGTTTGGGTGTACAACGTGACTTTTTTCGAGGACTTCGCGGTGGATTTGGCCCTGATGGAGGGCAGCCCCTATTATTTTTCTTACAACGTAGCGGGCCATTTTTTGCACCGCTTCGGCGAGCAGAAGACGTTCGCGCGGGTTTTGCCGAACCAGCACATGATCTTTGCCAGCGGTCCGGAAAGCTCCGTGCAAATTGTTTTCCCGGCGAACGAAAAACTCAAGATCGCCGTCGTCATCGTGGACCTGGAGCAGTTGGGGGAACTGGACGTGCGGAACGCCAAACGCATCCACAAAAAAGTCGGGACCATCTTCAGCCACGCCCCGGAGGAGCGCCCTTACCGCCACCTGGGAAGCATCGACACCGAGGCGGAGCAGTACGCCGCGATCGTGTGTGAGAACGACAGCGTCGACCTGGTGGGCGGGCTGCTGACGGAGGGGGCCGTGCTCAACATGCTGGCGTGCCAAATCAGGGCCTACGATCAGGACCAAGCGGGACGTACCGTGCCGTCCGTCCTCACCACGGCCGAACTTTCCAAGATCACCTCGCTGGGTGCTTACGTGCTCGATAATTTGGACGACGATCTCACGATCGCCAAGCTGAGCCGCCACTACCGGCTGAGCTCCAAGAAGTTACAACTAGGGGTGCGGCACCTCTACGGAGACTCGGTCGGGCGCTACGTATCGAACTTGCGGATGGGCCACGCCAAGCACCTGCTCCAATCGACAGAGCGGAACGTATCGGAAGTTTGTGACTTGGTGGGGCTCTCCAGCCGGAGCTATTTTTCCAAGGTGTTCAAGGAACGGTACGGGGTTTCACCTAACACGATTTTGCACTGAAGCGGCGGCCCGAAACCCGGCGGTAGGCGTGCGTTCCTAAGGTAGCCAAACGTGGTTTGACCCCACGTGGACGTGCGCGTGGAGACGGGAAGCAAGCCCCCCCCCTGACCCTTTTGCGCTAATTATTTACCCAAATTTGTCAGTCCGGTGCCGGGCCGACGACTAGCTTTGCTCTGCAAGCAGGGTCCGACGCGGTTGATACCACGGGATTTACGCCCGGCATGTTTCGCCGTACCCGTAAACAATCGATGGCCTCTACGCTGCCACGTTTTGGGGTTCTACTTATGTGAAACCCGCTTTCTGCACTTGGACTTTACTTTTGTGAAGTCCATTTTTGGTTTGGTTGAGAAATTTCCGGCCTGGTTTTAAGCTTTGTGGTATTTTTTACCTTTTTCCATAATGATTCACATCCTCTCGCCCGGACAACCAGTAAGCGCACCTTAAGAGTAGTGTGGCTACCCACCTCCCTCGCCCGCCGTACATCCCCGGCACCGGCGTCCGCGCCAACTCCCCAACTTAGCCGGTCACTGAAGGTACATTGTCGTCGGGCACACCCCGCGGGCTTACGAATCAGCGCCAAAATCCATAACTTGTTGAACTGTCGGCAAAGGGCGGCGGCGCGGACGCCGGCTGGCCAACAGTTAGTCCCGTACTTTGTCGGGATGCCAGGTGTATCCATAAAACAAAGTCTACCGACCGATGATGAAACTTACCATGACTGCGCTCCTCCTGACCGGGCTGCTAACCTCGTGCGGGACGGAAGAAATTACGACCCCACGGAATCCTGATCTAACCTACACGACGGGTGCCAAGCAGCGCACGGACCTAGTCATCGACCGGAAGGCTTACTACGAGCAACTCCAGGGTTTCTGGCTGGGGACGTGCATTGCTAACTGGACGGGCCTCGTCACGGAAATGGACAAAATCGGCAACATCGGCGACCTGCAGACGGGCGATTTTTACACGCGGGACGACTGGGGTAAGATCGACGAGCCGAGCATCTGGGGGGAGGGCGTGCCGAGCGACCTGTCGGAAACGATCGACTTCGTTTTCTCCCCACCCGACAGCACGTGGGGCTCCGACGACGACACGGACATCGAATACATCTACCAGGAACTATTACTGGCCAACAAGACCTCGCTACTGACGGGCGAGCAGATCCGGGACGGGTGGCTAAAGCACATTCGCAAGGAGGAAGAAAACTACCTGTGGGTTTCCAACCAGAAGGCGTTCGACCTGATGGGGGAAGGGCTCGTACCGCCGGCGACCGGCGACCCGGCGAATAACCCAGAATACGAGATGATCGACGCGCAGTTGACGACGGAGATCTTCGGTTTGTACGCGCCGGGGATGCCGGCGTTAGCGCGCAAAATAGCTAAGCTGCCCATCCAGACAACGGCCCGCTACGACAGCGAATGGATTTCAGAATTCTACGTGACGATGTTCAGCCTGGCTTCCGTAGTGGATAAGGAATTACCCATGCAAGACCGGATGCTGTGGATGGCGGACGCGGCATCGCGGAATTTACCCGATACTTCCTATGCCAAGAAAATGTACGATTTCGTGCTGGAGAAATACCGCCAGGATTTGCCGTGGGAGCAGACGCGGGATTCCCTCTACCAGCGCTACCAAGTAGAGGAACGGGACGGGTACACCATTACCTCCCAAAACAGATACTGTAATGGCTGCTTCGCGGCCGGGATTAACTTCGGCGCGAGTTTAATCAGTTTATTTTACGGGGAGGGCGACTTTGTTGAAACGATTAAAATCGGCGCGCTGGCTGGTTGGGATTCGGATAATCCCACGGCTACCTGGGGCGGGTTAATTGGTTTTATGATCGGCAAAGCTGAAATCGAGCGGCTGTTTGACCGGAAGTTCTCCGATAAATTTTATATCCACCGGACGCGGCGGGGGTTTGGGGGGGATGGGATTGATACGTTTGACCGGATGGCCCTGAAGGGGGTATGGATTGTGGATCGGTTGGTGCAGGCGGAGGCTGGTGGGGTGGTTGATTTGGAACGGGATAGTTGGCGGATTCCTGCTGTGCGTGCGTTCACCTTAGATTTCTAACTGGTTTTATATTGACGTTGTAGCGTTTCACACTGCGCTGGATGTCCGTCCGGGTTACGGTATACACACGTCATTGCACTGCTTTTGTTTCTGCCCGTTTTGCCCTCCTTTTAGCTTCGCTGCGACTTCGTGGTCGGAAGAAAAGGAGCAAAATTCTTGTCCTGTGAGCCTGGCTAATCAATGTTTTGGTGCTTGAAAGGCTAAAATCTGTAACTCAGAGGAGGCACGACGATCAGCGCAGCTAAACTCGCCCACTCGCTTTGTTTTCCATACAACTCTGTCGGTAACATCATTAAGTGGTTGTAGCATTTGACTAGTGGTGGCTCAGACAGTACAGATTTCTTCACTCCTTCCAAGCACCAAAACATTGGCCAGGCTCAAGGGACGATTGACAAGTACTTAGAATCTCAATAAGTTTTAAAGCAATATTCGTTCAAAGGCTACTTCCTGAAGTTGATTGCACGTCATAGATTTTCGAGGCTTATCTAAAGTCAGCACCATCGATATTTCGCGTAAGTCAAGTTACAAGTAGAATCCATGATTTTGGTATCTTCACAATAGCGACACCGTTCACCTACTGGTTCTACGAGCGGGCCCTACCCTTCTATTTTACGTAACACCCCACCCACTACGGGCCGGAAAATCATGCAAATAATGACAATAGGTTTAAAGCTGATTCAACGACACAGTACTATGCAGATTAATCTGCATTCAATTGCACTGTGTTTTATACTTCTGCTCATCTCCTCCTGTAAATCTACCGTCGCCCCAAATCCAGCGTCGGTACGGGAGGAGGTAGACACGCAAGGCGTAGTTTATCCGGCGGAATTAGCGCAATTACACCAAAACATACTGAACTACCATTTGGATATGCAAACAGACTCCACCACGGTAGCTACTCTGCTTACGGAGATGACTGATGAGGGTTCCTGGCCAACAATCGACTACACCGACCGGATCCGCGGCCAGTGGCCGGTAAAGAAACACTTGGCGCACGTCCAGTCCCTGGCGATTGCTTACCGGCAACCGGAGTCGCCCTGGTACGGCAAGGCGTCCGTGTCGGAAAAGATACATTCGTCACTGAATTACTGGTTAAAGAATGACTTCTTGAGCACGAATTGGTGGGACCAGCACATCGGCGTCCCGGAACTACTGGCCCCCACCCTTTTTTTAATGGAAAAGGAACTATCGCAAAAGCAGCTGGACCAGGCGCTGGTCTTACTGAGGCGCGCCAAAATAAAGATGTCCGGCCAGAATAAAGTGTGGCTCTCCGGAAACGTGCTGATGCGCTCGCTACTGACCAGAGACATCGATTCCGTCGCAATGGCCAGCGCGGCCATTCAGGGCGAGCTAAGAATTGCGGACGGAGTGGGTTTGAAAAGCGACTGGTCGTACCACGAGCACGGCGCGCAAATCCAACTGGGCCTCTACGGCATGTCGTACCTCGAAGACATGATCAAGTGGTACACCCTGGTCGACGGCACGGACTTCCGCTTTTCCGAGGATAAGAAAGTAATGCTGCGAAATTATCTGTTGGAGGGGCAGCAGTGGGTCATCTACAAGCAACAGATGGACATCAGCGCGAGCGGTCGCCAAATCTGGCTGGACGAGCAGGGGAAAAAATACCAGCAACTGAAACGGTGCCTGGAGCAAATGGCGCTACTGGATGAGGATTACGCGCCGGCGTACGCGGACGCGATCGATTCCGAAACGCTAGAAGGCAACAAGCATTTCTGGAAATCTGATTTTCAAGTCCACCGGCGCAAAGACTTTTATTTCTCATTAAAAATGAGTTCGGAGCGGGTGGTGGGGACGGAGTCCGTCAACGAAGAAAACATCCGGGGTTATTACCTGGGGGACGGCGTTTCGCTCCTTTACACCGATACGGAAGCCTACACCAACGTGGCGCCTTTCTGGGACTGGAAAAAGCTACCGGGCACCACCGTCGTGCAGGACGACGAGCCACTACCCGTGACCAAATCGTGGGATTTCGAGACCAACAGCACCTTCGTGGGCGGCGTGACGGATGGGCGGAATGGGATCGCTACGTTGAGCTACGACCGGGACGGCGTACAAGCCCTAAAATCGTGGTTCATGTTCGACGATCAGATTATTTGCCTGGGCAGCGGCATCACCACCGCGCGGGATTTTCCGTTGACGACGGCCGTCGATCAGGTGTTTATGAAGGGGCCCATCTCGTACGGTAAGAATGGTGAAGTGCGTGACGACCTGAAAGTAAAAGAACGACTGAATCCGGACTGGCTACTTCACGACGATACCGGCTACCTATTCCCCAAAAGTGAGGGCGTTTACGTACTACGCCGTTTTTTGGAGGGTTCCTGGCACAACACCACTCTGCGCTACCGCCCCGTCATCCTTACCGAGACAACCCTGTCGATCTGGTTCGACCACGGTACCCAACCCACGGACGCCACGTACGAATACGTGCTCGTCCCGAATGCTACCGAGGAACGGCTGGTGGCGCTGACGGCCGACCCGGCGTATTTAATTACGAATGAGAAGAGCCGGCAGGTGGTGGTGTCGAAAGACGGAAGCCGGGGGGGCGTCGTTTTTTACGAGCCTGGGTCCGCGGATGTTTTGGGGGGTATTGCGGTGGACCGGCCCTGCATCGTGCTCTTTAAAAAGGTAGGCACGGGCGTTGAGCTTACCGTGAGTGATCCTTCGCAAAAGTTAACGGAGCTCACGATTTCATTGCGGGAGGACTACACGGATGGTGAAGAGGTTCGACGGGAGGCTGGTACGTCCGTCACGGTGGCGTTACCGCAGGGCGGGGATGCAGGGCGAAGTACTTCGGTGCGTTTGGCGGGGGGTAGCTCAAACAATTGAATCCAGCGTAGTGCGACTTTTGAACTAAAAGTGTTTTCCCACTATGAGGCGGGCGAAGGCGTGTGAAGTCTCCCTCAATACAGGCGGCACTAAAATTTCCGTGGTGCTACCCCATCGCCCCTTACAACGCGTCGTTGGGGTTGATGCTCGGTTCGCCGTCGATCTCGCCGATATTGTGCAGGTACATATTCATCAGGCAGAGGCGGCGGGTGTTGGCCACAATCTCGTTACCGTGAAAGGTTCCGTTCTTGAGAAACCGAAGCTCCTCCCGGTCCAGGTCGTGGCGTTCGACGATGTCGTCGTAGGCCGCAAGGAAAAAGCCCCCCGTGCCGCAGGCGGGGTCGATGATCGTTTTCAGTGGCTCCGGTTGCAGGCAGGCGACCATGGCGCGGATGAGCGGTCGGGGCGTGAAGTACTGACCGGCGCCCGATTTGGTATCCTCGGCGTTCTTTTCCAGCAGCCCCTCGTAGATATCGCCCTTCACGTCGGCGTTCAGTAGGCTCCATTCCTGCTCGTCGATCATCTGGATGACGCGGGCGAGTTTGGCCGGGTCCTGGATCTTGTTCTGACTCTTCGTAAAAATTTGGCCGAGCATCCCCCGCTCCGTAGCTAGCGTACGCAGCATCTGCCCGTAAAAAGCTTCGAGCTCCGCACCGCGTAGGTTACTGAGCGTATCCCAGTCGCAGACCAGGCCGTCTTCGATCTCGTTGCCCTCGATGTCCTTCAGGCGTGGGAAGTGTATCTCTTTGTCGTAAGGCGGCTTCGTCTGCTCGTCGGCCATTTTGAGAAACAACAGGTAGGTGATCTGTTCGAGGTAGTCGCCGTAGCTGACGCCGTCGTCGCGCAGGACGGTGGCGAAGGACCAGACTTTGGAGATTAGGGAGGCGGTGGACATGGGTGGTAGTCTTTTGGTCTGTTGGTATTTTAGTCTGTTAGTGCTGTCCGTTAAGAGACTAAAACAATAACAGACTTTTGTGGGCGCGGACGCGGGTGCAAGGTCAGTTTGGTGGCAGAAAGGGAATGCGAGTAAAGGTGACAAAGCCGCAATCTTCATAAAACGGCAATTTATGAAGATTGAGACTTAGTATTCTTCAATATCAGACTGTTTGTGAAGTCATCGGTTAACAATTTTCAGCAACGGCCGAAATTCATATTTGGCTGGGGCACGACCGGCCGCCGGAATAGTACATTCGATAATATGACTGATTAATAGTGTTTTGATCATTCTGTTAACGCTGGTTGTCGGCACTCCGGAGCCCTCGGCGAAAGATTTACTGGTAAATATTGGTGAGGTGAATAGGAAATCAAGGCAGGGTAGGGCAAACTGGCTGCGCGTTTCAGCAACTACCTTATCCTTCATTTTTCCGTACAGATCAATGATGTTTCTGGTCTGGCCCGTTGTTTTATCGGCCTGCTCGATAATTCCCGCCAGAAAGAACCTAACCCAGTTGGTCCAATCGCCCTCCTGCGTTATTCGCTTCAACGCAACGTAGTAGTCACTACGATTTGACTCCAGATAGTCACTCATGTAAAATACCGGGTCATGAATGATTTCCTTGTGGTACAGAAATAGAGGGATTAGGATCCTGCCAATTCGTCCATTACCATCCACAAATGGGTGAATGATCTCGAATTGAGCGTGAACGATTGCTAATTGTACCATCACGTCAATGTCCTGGTGGTGTAGGTATTCCTCCCAGTTGTACAGGGCTTTCAGCATCTCCGGGGCCGCGGGTGGTACGTGGGTAGCCGTTTCCTGGGTACTTCCGGGAGGGCCAATCCAATTTTGTATCCGACGGAACTCGCCTCTGGCTGCGTTCTGACCACGGACACCCTGCATCAGCACGCCATGAATGCGCCGAATAAGGTTTAAAGAAAGTGGCAACCGATCCATTTGGTGCTTTCCCATCAGCAGCGCATGCCGATAGTTGATCACCTCATCAATGTCAGCGGCTTTTCTGGGTACGCCGGCTAATTTTGCATCAAAATCAAGGACTTCCTCCAACGTAGCCTGGGTACCCTCAATTTTTGAGGAAAGCACTGCTTCCTTCGTTCGTAGCGGCGCTAGTAGCACTTCTGGATTCACTATCGATTGTAACAAACCGTCGTAGCGGGCAACCTTTCGGTTAGCTTCACCGGTGAGGTCGGCAAACTTGTTGTAGTCAAGATTCTTGAAGGGTAGAGATGTTGGTACGAATGGTCGCATGTGGTGTAAGGATGAATCACAAGAGGTGGTTGTGAGTCACAAAGTACGATATTATGCATCACAAAGCTGTTTGTGATGCATCTGCGCACTAATTTAGTAAGGCGGTCGTGGTATATAGAACTCATTTTTTGCACCATAAATCAGGTCTTGAGCTGAGCAAGCTCACTTGTTGATCGACAGAATGCCTTGGGTCGTAAGTTGGCTTGATTTGCGTGAACGTCACCGGGCGCTCGGAGAACCTCCGTTCGTCTACTCGCTGCGCTGTTGGATGGGCGGCCCCGCTCTGAGACCCTTAAACTTCGAAAGCAAATTCAAAATTCGCCATCGCAAAAGGAACTTCCGTATCATGCGCGGCAAAGAAAGCTTGAGGGCCGCCGAATTTCGCCAGCGTCAGTTCTTTGGCTACGTGGCACGTCACGAGCGGGTTGGCAAACTCCTGGTAAGACGTCCAGAAATAAGACCGATAATCGTCCACCACGCCATGCTTTCTCGGGTTGCGGTGCTGGTAAACGATTAAGTCCAGTAGGTACCGCAGCGAGTCAACTTCCTTACGTTCAAATCTCGCTTCGAATAGTCCACTTACCGTCCCGTATTTGAAATTAAAGTAATTCGCGTAAGCATTCTGCAAATGCCCGAACGTCCGACCCAGTGTGTGCTCGGTTCGCAACAGCTTCGGCGGGATGTCCGCGGCGGGGTTCATCAACACCGTCAGGTGAAAATGATCACGCATCAGCGCATAAGACAATAGCTGACCCGCCTGCGCCAGGTATTTATCACAGAGCATCAAGAAATGCAGAAAATCGCTGTCCTTTCTAAAGATCGTCCGCCGGTTGACACCCCGGTTGTAAATGTGGTAATAAGCGTTGGGCCGAATCACGGGCCGGGGAGCTTGCGGCATGGCGGGGAGTATTGAGTCCTGCTCAAGATAACGGATAATCTCTAGGGTCTCGGAGCGGCCCCTGGGTTTTCGCCAGCGCAGCCAGCGAGGGCCCGGGGGTTCTCTGAGCGCCCGGGTTCCTGGCAGCACTCAACCCCAATCACCCACCACCCACCCGGGCGCTCGGAGAACCCCCACCCGCCAACTCGCTACGCGAGTGCGCGCGCGGGGGCCGCTCCGAGACCCTAAACCCTCCCCCACCGCCGGAGGTAGCAACGTGGCTAAACCAACGCTCCCAAAAAAGTCCGCCGCAAAACCTTAATGTTTAAATGCCTATCGGTGATGACTTCAACGCAGTTCATATGCGCGAATCTGACCGTGGCGCTACCCCCTTAGGGGACTTTTACCCACCCGCCCGTCATGGCCACGTAAGCCTTTTTACTCATTTTCGAAATTTTTTATCGTTTCATAAATCGCTTCCGCCGTAGCGTATGCCCCTTCCTGATTGCTAAAGTGTATTTCATTCTGGTAAGCAGGCCACTTACCATCATTAGCTCGGATGATGTGCACCAGATCACCCTCTACTCCTTCGATAACACATCTGTAATCAGCATCATTGAAGTCCGCGCCGAACATAAATGCGTCGACGGTTAGACTATTGGCATCTTCTGGTTCAATAAGATCAATCCACTTATAACCTTTGTATCCACCTCTTGCATGCCCTGTTCTAGCGTAATGCCTTCTTGGCACAAAGCCTCGGCTCATTCTGGTTTTGAGGTCGGTGTACGCTTCTCCGACGTAGACCACTTCGGTTTCAGTACTGACAACATAAACCATTCGTGTTTCACTTTCCAACGCGACTTGCCTCTCTGAATCAACTGGCATAAGTATAAAATTTATACGCTGAGCATCCGTATGATGCTCATTTGCTTTTGTAGGTCTTGTTAGTGCTCGCGATAAGGTGTATCGCTCGTGTATGTATTCAATCATAAGTTTCGTATTTTAAAGATCACATTTTTTCAAACCAACGCCCCCAAAAAAGCCCGCTTCAAAATCCCCATCCGCAACCCCGCCGCCCGCAACAACCCAGCCCGCAACCCCCGCTCCAACACCTCCGCCACCGAAAAACGCGACTCGATCTCGGCTACGATCTGCTGCTGCTCGGGGAGGGAGGGGAGCGGGATCTGAAGTTTTTTAAATCGATTCTGAGTTAGGTTGAGCCCGCTATCACTGCCGCCTGTTTTAATCTTATCCAGAGCGTTGAGGAGTTTAGGAGAATTCAGTACATATTGAAAATAATCTCCAGTAATTAAATCTTCTTGAACCTTTATGCGATAAACCTTGTCGCAATTAATCAACTTCACAGCAGTAGTCTTGACTTTACAACAAACACCCACGCGGGGCCGGGGACCTGCACGGGTTATTAGAATATCTCCATTTTCAATTTCGTGCTGAAATCTAGGTTCAAGATTATTTGGCAATTCTTTGTTCTGGTCCGCAACGAACGCCATAGCTTGAATAGCTGATGTTTTGATCACCGCCCAATCATTCTCATTCGTTCGCTGAGTACGTTTGCATTTTGGACTCCATCCTTGTGACAGATCTGCAATTACGGTCGACACTGTGACTTTCTTAAATCCATCAGTTAACTCATCCAAAACCCCCATCCGATAAACCCCCACCTTCCCCAACGCCACCTCCAGCTCCACAACACTCCGGTCCAACTCCGAAAACAACGCCTCCAACTTCGCTACGATGGCGCGCTGCTCGGGGAGGGGTGGAGCAGGAAACTCAATTTCTTTTAAATTATTTAACCGTACACCCAAGACAGTAGTACCACTAGATATTTTTATTATTTCTCGTTCCAAAGATTGAAAAGCATATAGCATGAATTTAGTATCCATTTCAATTTTAGGCGTGACAATCTTTAAATCTTGGTTAATTGCGGTTCTAATGTTCGTCAAGATTGGACGTCCAGGAGTTATACGTGTAGCAAGAATTAGGCTGCCCGCCTCGGCAATGTTCGTTGAACTTTCTTGGACTGCCGTTTCTGTGATTGAATCAATGGTCGAGTTAAGAACATCTCCCTTTATATCTTTTATAGATGCCCAGGGTATGTCGCCAGTCCAATAAGCCTTATTTGCTTTACTTGGAGTTCCACCACCTTTGAAGTCGCATACTTCTCCAAGTGGCAAAGTTTTTAGTTTAATAGTTCCCATCACGCCACCAATATTTCATTCATTTCCAAAATAACCCCCGCATACCCCTTCCCAAACGCCGCATAAAACCCACCGATCCCACCCTTCCCGTCAAACGGGTGCAAGTCGAAATCGTCCCGTTCCAAATGAAAGGATTGTTTGACGTGGTCGCGGATCATCCGCAGCCACGTCAGTTGTTCTTCGCTGAATTTCTCGGCGGCCGTGTTGTTGTGGTTGAAGATCCAGGTCTGGAAATTGCGGTCCACGCGGCCGGCGTAGTTCGTCAGGCGCTCGTCGAGGCCGGCGACGCGGCGGACGAGGCTGACCAGCGCGATCAGCTCGCTTTCGGGGCGGGCGTCGCTGACGTCCTCCAGTTTGTTGTAGGCTTCCCAGACGTAGTGCGGGGCCATCGCCGGGCGGTCGACCTTCAGCCGCTCGACGAGGCTTTTGACCATCCGGAAGGTGACCTCGCGGCGGCGGTGGGGCTCGTTGAAGTAAATGGCCAGGGCGGTGAACTCGTCCGTATTTTCCCGCAGGTAGGCTTCGAAACCGGCCACGACTTCGCGGCTCCGCTCGGTGCTGAAGCTGTCGGCTTCACTACGCAGGACGGTGTCGCGGCTCACGTTGTCGATCACTTGGCTGTGGACTTTGCGGACGTTCTCTACGTAATCCGCCAAAGCCCCGTTGAAAATACGGGCGGCGTCGATCTGCAAGTCGTTTTCGGCTTCGTCCATCGCGGTCTCGATCGCGGCGGGGCTTTGCCCCACTAACTCCCTTTGCACCCGCGACCGCGCCCCTTCAATCACGTCCGGGTCGAAGGCGGCCAGTAGCTTGCGGACGGTTTGCTTGATGTCGCGGCCCTTGGCCAGTTCCTTAAAGCCCTCTTTTTCGGCGGGCGTGATCTGCTTGTCGAGCCGGATCAGCCGGTTGGCGAGCGACGAAAATAAGTCCTCGTCGCGCGCGCCCATTTTGATGGCGTGCAGGAGATCTTTAAGCGGCACGCCGGGCTTGCGTTCGAGGGGCCGACTGAGGGTTTTCTTAGACTTCGTGGCCCCGACGGCGTCGACGATCACGAAGTGGGTCTTGGTACTCTTGGCCGTGTTGCTCGTCCGTTTGAGGTCGTCGAGCGAGATGGTGCGGGTGCCGCGGCCCTTCATCTGCTCGAAGTAGTTGGCGCTCTTGACGTCGCGCAGGAACAGCAGCACTTCGAGGGGTTTGACGTCGGTGCCGGTGGCGATCATGTCGACCGTTACGGCGATGCGCGGCGCCCAGCCGTTGCGGAACTGGTTGAGGATGCTCTTCGGGTCTTCCTCGACCTTGTAGGTCACCTTTTTGCAAAAGTCGTTGCCCTCCCCCATTTCCTCGCGGACGATCTGGATGATGTCGTCGGCGTGGCTGTCCGTCTTGGCGAACACCAGTGTTTTGGGGACCTCGAACTCGCCGCGCGCGTCGTGCCGGTCCGGGAACAGCCCGGGCAGGATGCGGCGGTATTCGCGGATGATGGTGCGGATCTGGTCGGGCGTCACCACGTCGCGGTCCAGCTGACGGGCTTCGTATTCGAGGTCTTCGTCGAGCTGTTCCCAGCGTTTGCGGCGGCTCAGCTTTTCGCGGTGCTCCACGCCCCGGGCGCTCTTGGGGATGATCGCTCCGCCGGCCGTGATGGCCGTCTCGATGGTGTACACGTCGAAGGGCACGTTGACGCCGTCGGCCACCGATTCTTCGTAGGTGTATTCGCTCACCACGTTACCGTTGAAAAACCCGTAGGTGCGGCTGTCGGGCGTGGCGGTGAGGCCGATCAAATAGGCATCGTAGTATTCGAGCACCTGCCGCCAGAGGTTGTAAATGCTGCGGTGGGCTTCGTCGATGACGATAAAATCGAACTGGCCGACGGGGTTGGCGGGGTTGTACACGACGGGCAGCGGTTCCTTCCTTTGCCAGCGGTCGTTTTCGTGTGGGTTGTCGTCTTCCGCCCCCTCGGCGAGCTCCTCCCCCTTCAGGATGGAATACAGCCGCTGTATCGTGGAGATGCACACCTGGCAGTCGTTCGGGATGTGGCTGCTCGTGAGCCGTTGCACGCCGTAGAGCTCGGTGAATTTTCGGTTATCGTCGCGCGGCTGGTAGCTCATGAATTCCTGCTCGGCCTGTTCGCCGAGGTTCTTGGTGTCCACCAGAAACAGGATGCGGCGGGCGCGGGCGTGCTTCAGCAGACGGTAAGCGAAGGTGCAGGCGGTAAAGGTTTTGCCCGCCCCGGTGGCCATCTGGATGAGCGCGCGCGGCTTATTGTCGGCGAAGCTTTTTTCCAGGTTGTGGATGGCTTCGATTTGCGCGGGGCGGAGGCCGGTCTCGTCGAGCGGCGGCAAGTTATTTAGGCGCTGACGCAGGGATGCAGAGTTTCTCTGGAGAGCGAGCAGTGTTAGTGGGCGGTGAAAACTGAAGACTTCGCGGCTGCGCGGTTTGGGGTCGCGGTGGTCCGTAAAACGGGTAATGACGCCGGTGCTTTCGTAGGTAAAATCGAGCCGGGTGGTGTCGACAAATTTGATCTCGGCCCGCGCGTAGCCCAGGCTCTGTTCTTCGACTTCCGTGATCTTGTGTCCTAAATCCTCCCGCTTGGCCTCGATGATGCCGATTGGTTGCGTCTTAACGAACAGCACGTAGTCGGCCGGCCCCACCGAAGTGTGGTGTTCGCGCACCGCGACGCCATCGTTTTCGTAGAGGTCGACTTCTCCTTTGCCCTGCACCGCCCAGCCGGCGGCGCGGAGTTGGGCGTCGATCTGGTCGCGGGCGAGTTGTTCGGGGTGTTGGTTGTTCGAGGGGCGGGCTAAGGTAGCCAATGTCAGAATAACCGGAGGTGCGCCTAACGTTAGTGCGGGGTGCAGCCCCATACTTTTGTTGTGTAACGCTGATGATTAACTACGGGATAATCCGTCACATGAGCTAACAAAAACAGGAACACAGAATGAAGAATAAAAGAAGGGGCACACATACTTTAACTTGTATTCTTTCTTGTGCTTTTCCGTTTCTTTTGTGCTTTGTGTGTTCAAAATCTGACGTGCGTGCCTAAACCAAAAAATCCTCATCATAAAGCACCTGCTTCACGTCCGCATTGATTTGGTCGCGGCTCGTTAGGTCCAGCGTATCTATCCGCTGGTAAGCCTCCATTAGTACGTACTGCTTGTAGCTATCGCCCGGCCGTTTGATGTACACGACGTCGATGATGCCCTGCTCCCGGAAGTGCTTCATTTCGCGCGACAGCAGTTCCCAGGTTAGGCCCGTCGTCACCATCAGTTTGTGGGGGCTCACTTTGTAGTCGTAGGCGATGAAGATTTCTTGCAAGTCCTCAATGGTCAGGTAGGCCTCGCCGGAAAGACGCAGTTCGGGAGCGGCCTCCAGCGGGGCGGAAAGCTCGAAGAAGCGGCGCGCGCCACCGGGGTTCGACCCCGCCCGGAGTAAGCCGCCGATGTTTAAGGTATTGAGCCGCACCCCGGCTTCGAGCGGGGTCAGGCCGGTTTTCCGCACGACCATTTCTTTCGACAACAAGCCCCCGGGTTGGCGCTCGAACAGACGCAGCAGGTCCAGGTCGTGGATCACGCTTTGCGTGTCGCGACCGCCGTGGACACCACTGGGGTCCGTCAGTGATGCATTGGCCGCTACGAGCGAGAATACACCCATGCCGCTCATCATCACCGCCACCTTATAAAAGATAGGGTCGTGCATGCCGAGCATGGACGTGATGAACAGCATGAAGGTGCCCAGTAGGATCAACGCGATGGGACCTGCTTTCTGTGGATTCATGTAAAGAAAATAGAGTTTAGGGGGATTCGGTTCTGTCTTTTTGCCGTCAATGCGGGGGGGAACGTGTTTTAATTTCGGTCCGTACTTTTTTTCGCTCGGTGGCGAGTGGCAGCGGTAATTTGGGAACGAGAATTGGCGACCGAGTATGCGGGCAAATACCGGCAAAAATCCTCGAAAGCTCACGGTAATCTCGCTTCTTCGTCGCACCACACCATGCAGTGCCGCCCACGTCTAAATCCCGGTCGTAGCGAGCAAAGTCACGTAGCTGGCGGGCTAATTAACCCTATACCCGCGACGCGATAGCTAGTCCCGCACTTAGTCGGGACGACCGCGCCCCGCTATCTAATTAAATCCCCTACTTACTCCAGCAAAACCACCTCCCCGTACCCCAATTCCCTCATCCGCCCCAACTGCGTAGCCGCGTCCCCGACCACCAGCCAAATCATCTTCTCCGGCCGCAAGTACTGATTGGCGATCCGCTTCACATCCTCGACCTCGGTGTTCCGAACCACGTCTTCCCGCTCCCGCACGTAATCGGCCGACCAGCCGTATTCCGCCATGTCGTCCAGCAGGCCGAGTTTGGCGCCGGCCGTCTCGAAAGCGCGGGCATTGCTTTTGGTCAGGTAGCTACGGGTCGTTTCCAGGTCCTGCTCCGAAAAGGTCTCCGGGTAGGCTTCCAGGATTTGCTTGATCGCCTGCGCGGATTCCAGGGTAACGTTACTCCGCACGCTGGTGCTGATGGCAAAAACACCCGTTTCCTTACCGCCGTTGAAACCGGAATTGATCCCGTACGTATAGCCTTTCCCCTCCCGCAACTCTTGCGTCAGGCGCGAAGCGAAACCGCCGCCGCCCAGGATGTAGTTCATGATCTGCGTGGGGTAGTAGTCGCGGTCGGTCGCGGCCAGGGAGGGGTTGCCGACGTACAGCACGGATTGCTTGGCACCGGGGACGTCGTAAAAGTAAACCTTCGCCGCGTCGATCTCCCGCGCTAGCGGCCACTGCGGGGCGGTCGTCTCGCGGGCGGACCAGCCGTCGGTCAGGCGGTCGAAGGGGGCAAGAACATCCGCTTGATTCAGTGCCCCGACCACGTTCAGGTTAGCCTCGCTGGGGGAAATAAAGGATTCGTAGTAATCCTTCAGGTCGTCCATGGTGATGTTCGCTACCGTCTCCGCCGTGCCCAGGCGGGAGTAAGCGCGGATATTGTCTTCTCCGTAAAGCAATTCGTCAAAAGCTTTGTCGGCGATGGCGTTCGGGGAGGCGGCGTTCTGCTCGATCCGGCTGAGAACTCCCCGGCGGGCGATGGCCAGTTCTTCCTCATCCCAGCGGGGTTCCAGCATAATCTCCGTCAGCAGCGCAATCGTGGCGGGGTAATTACGGGCGAGCGTGTTACCGGATACGCGGATGTCGGTGCCCGTCGCGTACACGTTGATGCGCGCGCCGAGTTGCTGAATGGCGTCTTCCAGCTCTTCGGGGCTTTTGTTTTTGGTGCCCTTGGTGAGTAGCGTAGCCATCAGGTTGGCCACGCCGGCCTTACCGAGCGTCTCGTTGAGTTGGCCGCCGGGGATGGCCAGGTTGAAATTGATCAGCGGGACTTCGTTGTTCTCGATGCCCCGGACGGTCACGCCGTTGGCGAGCTCTTCCGTCCAGACGGTCGGGGGAACGGTACTGATTTCCGCGCCGTAATTCGGCTCCGCCGCCCGGTCGAAGGAGGAAGCCGTCCGCTCGTATTCGGCAGCAATACCGGCGTCGAATTCTTCTTCCGCACCCTGCTCGATGGGCTCTTCCACCACGTCCGCTTTGGTGCTACCCGTGAGGATCAGGTCCGTTTGCCCCTTCGGTACGAAGCTAGTCGCCACGAAAGGTTGCCCTTTTAAGTATTGATCGTAAACCCGCATCACGTCCGCCGTCGTCACCGCCAGGATGTTCTCGATGTCCTGTTCCACGAAGCCCGGGTCACCGGCGAAGATGTTGTACTGCGCCAGGTTGAAGCCTTTACCCAGCACGCTGGACAAACCGTTGTAGAAATTCGTTTCCTGGCCGGCTTTGATTCGGTCCAGGTCCTTTTCGGAAATTCCCGCTGTCTCGAATCGTTTAAACCCTTCCACGATGGCCGCCGCTACGGTATCCAACGGCGTGTCCGGAAAGGCGCGCACGGAGATGTAGGCCGTCCCCGCTAACTCGGAACCGTAGTTATAGGCCTGCACGTTCGCGGCCAGTTCTTTTTGCTCGACGATCACTTTGTACAGGGGCGCGCGTTTGCCGTTGCTGAGGTAGTCCAGCAGTACGTCCAGCGCGTAACCGTCTGAGTTATACTGCTCCACCGTCGGCCAGGCCATCGTCAGTTCGGGGAGGCGGGCGAAATTATCTTCGTGGTAGAGCTTTTTTGTGGTGGCGAGAGTGACCGGCGCCAGGTCCATCCGCTCCACCGCTTCGCCGCGGGGAATCTCGTCAAAATACTTTTTCACCAACCTCTTAACTTCCACCGGGTCGAAGTTGCCGGAGATCGTCAGCGTCACGTTGTTCGGTACGTACCAGCGGCGAAAAAATTCTTTTACGTCGGGCAGGGTCGCCGCGTCCAGGTCTTCCAGCGAGCCGATGACCTGCCAGTTGTAGGGGTGGTCGGCGGGGTACAGCGCCTTGTCGATCACGTAGCGCGTGTGGCCGTAGGGCCTATTATCGACACCCTGCCGTTTCTCGTTTTTGACGACTTGCTTCTCCTTGGCCAGCACCGGCTCGGTCACCGTATTGATGAAGTAACCCAGTTTGTCAGCCTCGGCCCAGATCATTTTTTCCAGCGCATCCTGCGGGACGGTCTGGAAGTAGTTCGTCCGGTCCCGGCTGGTGGAGCCGTTCGCGCCGGAGCCGCCGATGCGGGCGCTCATGGCGTCGAGGCCGCCCTTACCTAAGTTTTCGGATTCGAGGAAAAGCAGGTGCTCGAAGAGGTGGGCAAAGCCCGTTCGCCCTTCCTTTTCCCGGGCGCTGCCCACGTGGGCGGTCAACGCCACGGCCACCACGGGGTCGGATTCGTCGACGTGCAGCACGACGTCCAGGCCGTTTTCCAGTTCAAATTTTTCGAAGGGGACGGAGAATTTACCCTGGGCTACGGAAGGCTCCCGATCACCGTTACAGGCGGCCAGGCTGAGGAAAGTAAGGCAAACAAGAATTCTGGAGATCATGGGTAGCGCGGGTTTTGGTCACGAAAGGTAATCATGCACAAAGAATACCAGCTTTAGCCTGGGCGTGAACCCACTAAATGCGAAGTACGGCTTTGGTTTGTTTTAACCAAAAAGCCTGCCCGTTTCTTGTCTTCTTAAGAATTAAGTGTTGCCCTCAGACGGAAATCAGCGATCGCCCCGTCACCAAATCTCTACCCTTTCCCCACCCTTCCCGGTCAGGTTATTGCCGTAGCCGAGCACGTGAAAATGCCGCTCCGCAATGCCCCGCTCCCGTAAATAATTGCCAATCTTCACCGCTCGCTCCTCACTCAGCAGTTGCGCCGGGCGCTTTTCCAGGTCGGCCCGCGTGTGCACCACGATGGTTACCGGGGCGCGGGCAGCCTCCACGGCGCGGCAGATCTGCTCCAGGCCGTCGTAGCCGCCCCCGTCGACGTAGGCCGTATTCGGGATAAAGGTCACGTCCGTCCGCGTTTTTTGGCCGGATCTTTTGGCGGCGGGGGGCGCGGTCGCGGGTGCCGGGTTGGTGGGATATGCGGTGTTCATGGGCGCTTCCGCGGTGCTCGGTGCGGGCGTCCGGGAAGTCCAGTCCCGATCGGCCGGGGGTACGTAGCCGGAAGGAGTACCGTACGCCTCGGGAGCCGGGGCGGGGCGCTCGGTATCCTGTTGCGTACGCAGACGAACGACTTCTTCCCGTAAGGCCGCTAACTCCGCGAGTTGCTGGTCGTACCGTGCGTCGCTTTGGTTAGTGGCCGACGTTGGTTCGGAGTTATTGACCGGCAGATCACGCTGGGCGGCGTATTCCCAGGCTTGCTTTTTTTGTTTACGCTCGCCGTCGGAGCGCCGGGTGGCCGCGCGGTCCAGGCTATCCCGCCGCTGTCTTTCCCTAATTTCCGCTAAATAACCAGTTTGGTCGGAAGAGCCACCGCGCGGGCGGGCACTCCCATCAGTGGTAGCTTTCTCGCGCGACGACCGCCGGCCCCGGGAGGCATCCTGCGTGGAGGACGTTCGCGCGGATTTCCGGGAGCCACCGGCCGCCACCCGCTGGCGTTCTTCCTGTTGGCGACGGAATTTTTCCTTCAGTATCTCCAGCTCGGATAAGTCTTCCGCGTACCGGTCGCGCGTGCCGGAGCCCTTCGGTAAAGTATCCAGTTGTGCCGGACCTAATTCGGACGTCCGTGACCCAGCCAGTTGCGCCCCGTCGGACACGTACCGTTGCTCTTCGATCAACTTCCGCAACGCGGATTCCCGCTCGGCAACCTGGCTTTCCAACTGATTAATTTTTTGCTCCGGGCGGGCAACCATACTTACGGCGGTTGTTCCCCCGACGGGGACGCCGATTTGGTTGAGGTCCGCTAACTCTTGCCCGTCAACCAATCGCTCGTCAGATCTGAGGAACAGCCCGATTTTACTACCGTCCGGCGACAGACCGTCGATCCTCACCCCGGTAGTCGTCATCACGGGCAAATCACCGGGCGCAACGCGCACCACCCGCCCGGGGGCGGGGTGATCGTTCTCCGCAACCAGCATCCCCCGTAGCTCCCCGCGCTTACCCGGGCCGGGAAGTTCCACCACGGACTGCATCCGGCGGGCGTCTCCGTTCAGACCTACGGCAAACCGTTTGCTAAAAATCGGTACGCGCGTCAGCGTGGGCTCGACTGCGCGGTCGACTTGCTTAAACCAGCCTGCGTTTGCCCGGAAGAAGTAGAGCGTCCGCCCGTCGGAACCGAAGCTCGATCGGCTTTCGTTGGCGGCTGTGTTTAACTTGGTGAGTGGCTGGGCGGCGGACCATTCTCCGTCCGTGCCTAATTGCGTGAGGTACAAATCTTGGTCGTCGGTACCGGAGCCCCGCACGAAGATGAGCTCACCCGTCAGAACGTTGTACCCGATGTCCTTGCTCTCACCCACTTCCCCCGGCACCCGCGACAGCGCCACCCTGACCCAGCTACGGCCGTTGCGCTGCAGGGTTTCGATCTCCAGGTGGTCGCCCGCCCGCAAAACGGCGAGCGTATTCCCGTCCGGACTGAGGCCCAGCGCGCGGTCGGCGGCGTACGAATTGATGGGAGAACCCGGGTTAATGGCCCGGTTCCAGCGGCCGTTGGCGGCGCGCGTCCGTAGCCAAATGTCGGCGGCGTCGTCCCGTCCCTGATTATTCCTGTGGTCCGGGCGCGTGAAGTACAACTCCGAGCCATCCGGGCTCAGCACCGGGCCCGTTTCGATCGACTTACCCGTGCCGATGCGCCCGTCCGCCGCCGACTGCGCCCGTCCGAACTGCACCTGCAGTAAGACCAAAAAAATTAAAAAAGTAAGCGATTTTGCACAATAGTTCACGACCGAAGCTTTATCCGTTTGACGGTAAAAGATACGGATAGTAACCTTACCGCGCGGAAACGAGCGAAGTAATTAAGTACTTGGATAAATTTGTTATCACTTCTTTCTTGCTCCAACGGCTATCGCGTCCCCCCTCTACCTTCGGAGAGGGGCCGGGGGAGAGGATGGCTTGGCAAGACCAACCCGGACTATGCCGTGCGAAATCTTATTCCGCCGCATCGAAGTCCACGTACACCTCGGCCGTCGTCGCGTGCGACTGGCACGTGAGCACGAAGCCGTTGGCTACCTCATCGTCGTCGAGCGCAAAGCAGACTTCCATCTTGACGCCACCTTTATTGACTTTGGCGATGCAGGTGCTACACGCACCGGCCAGGCAGCTATAGGGCGGCTGCGATCCATTTTCCAGCAGCGCGTCGAGAATCGTTTGTCCCGGTTTAAGGTCAACGACGTGTTCCTTACCACTGATTTTGGCCGTTACCGTGGCCGCTACCACCTCGCCACTCACGGGTGCCTTGGCCTTAGTGCTGCTCGCACTGGCGAAGCGCTCCGTGTGCACGTGCTTTTTCAGTACGCCGAGGCCCAACAGGGCTTGCTCCACGTCGTCGATCATCTGACCGGGGCCGCAGATGTAGTACGCTCGGTCTTCCACCAGCGCCGGGTGGCGTTGCATGAATTCCTGAACGGCCTTGATGCTGATTCGCCCCGTCGCGCCGCGCCACTGCGGCTTCCCGCGCGAGAACAGCCCCCGCAGACCGCTCTGCTTAAATTTCTCCGGCCGGGACAGCGTGTGTTCCACTTCTAGCTGCCCTTCGTAGCGCTCCTGCAGCGACTCGAGTTTTTTCTCAAAGATGATGTTCTTCTCGTCCCGATTACCGTAAAACAGGTGCACTTTCGACTGCGGCTCCCGCTCCAGCACGGACTGCAGAATCGACATCAACGGTGTGATGCCACTGCCGGCGCCGAACAGGAAATATTCGCGGCGGCGGGCGTGGTCCGTGTCCACCAGGAAGCGTCCCTGGGGCGGCATCACTTCCACGGTATCCCCCGCTTTTAGTTGATCGGCGATGTAGTTACTCACTACCCCACCCCGCACGCGTTTGACCGTCACGGCGATCTCGTCCTCGTGCGGCGCGGAACACATGCTGTACGCGCGGCGCTCTTCCTTGCCGTTGACGGTAAACTTCAGCGTCAGGTACTGCCCGGCTTTGTATGCAAACTGGTCGGCGAGTTCCTCGGGGACGTCGAAGGCAACGGTGGCGGCGCTATCGGTTTCCGGGGTGATGGAAGCGACGGGAAGGGAATAAAAAGTAGGTTGGCTCATGCTGGTTCTTTCGCGACACAAAGGTCTGCAAGGGGAAGGGGTTTTTCCCGGTCTGGGTTCTGTTCCCGGCTTAAATATGACTTTTGGGGGACTAGGGAGGTTAGGCGGTAGGGAAGGTAGGCGGTAGGCTGGTAGGCGGTAGGCGGTAGGCTGGTAGGCTGGTAGGCTGGTAGGCGGTAGGCGGTAGATACTGTGGCTAGAACCTACCGCCTACAAGCCTACCGCCTAATTCTTCCTACCGCCTACCAGCCTACCGCCTAATTCTTCCTAATTAAGCTGAAAGCGAACCACCACCCCACCGCTAGCCGCCGTCTGCGGGAACCCGAGGGGGTTGAACGGCGTCGTCTTGCGGTAATCGAAAAAGGCGCGCAGCCCGAGCAGGTTGTTGACCTGGTACTCCACGGAGGGCGCGAAGCTGAACACGCGGCTACCTTCCACGATCTCCCGGATTTGCGGGTTGAGGCGCGTTGCGTACGTCTTGCCGTCCCGGATACTGAAGTTCAGTTGGATGTCCATGTCGCTGATGTTCAGGCGGCCACCGGAGCGACTGTTGCCCCGCCCCGCACCCCGCGTGACGTTGTCACCCGCTTCCCCGTCGGAACGGGCCCGCCGCTTGTTGCGGCCTCCCTGGAGAAACCCGATCTCGATGCCCTCCAGGACGATGCCGAAACCACCCACTATTTCTTTAGAAACCTGCTCACTTTGCAGCTTGGAAACAATGTTGAGGCTCCGGTTATCCGTGAGCTGGTAGGCGAAGTTGAAGCTAAGGCCGTTTTGCAACTCCGCTTCAATGGAGATCAGCGGTGCGAAGCTCTTCGATTCGGAAATATTGGGAATTTCGATGCGGGGGAAGAAGTTCAGGCCGACGGTATCGTAGCCTTCGCTCAGGTCCGGGTTCGAAAGTTCCGTAATGGCGGCCAGGTAGTCGAGGCTGGTACCGTAACTACTGATCGAGAAGCTCGATTGGTAGCCGTGAGTGATGTTGATCCGGCGAAATATTTCGCTGAGCTTACCGATTTTATCGAGTCCGTTGTAGGTCAGGCGCCAGTTCGGGCTGGCCTTGAGGTCGAAGGGATCCAAGTTAGCCGTCGCGGCGTCTTCCCCGCGGTAGGCGGCGAGGAAGGCGGTCAGTAATACATTCTGCTGGTTGGGTCCGTAGCCGAATGAATAACCCTGTTCGGCTAGTTCTTCGTCGGAGTGCAGGCGGCCGTCGCCCAGTCGCTGGGAAACGATCAGGCGATTGTTGTCGAATTCTTCAAACAGCGCGTTGAGGGAAGTCGTGTCCTGATTAAACAGGCTACTGGCGCCACCGTTGGAGAACGTCAGGGCACCGTCCCGCACGGGGATCGCGTGCTCGAAGGGCGCACCCACGTCCTTCGAATTGATCTTAAAGGTCTCCGTATAATTCTGACTGAAGGAGCGGTTTATCGTCAGCTCCAGACGGAAATCCCGGAAGGGCTCGATCGTCGCGCTGCCGTCCCATTCCCTGGTGTAGTTCTGAATCACGTCCTGGCTAAGGAGTGGGTTAATCGAGATGTTACCCTCGTTGGCGAGGTTATACAGGAAATCGTCCGGGCCGCGCCGGTCGGCCACGTCGAGCTCACGGATGTTGGGTTGCAGGCCGGCAACGAAGCCCCAGCCGGGGGAACTGAAGCCATCCGAAAGGCCGAAGAAATTGGGCTCGGGTAGGAAGCCGGGGATGACCGTCCGGAAGTCCTCGGAGTAGTTTCCGCGCACGCTCCGTAGCGCCATCAGTGGCCGGAGGATGGCCCGGGTGGCGGCACTGGGTTCGGAATTTTTCTTCTTTTTCTTTTTCTTCTTGTCGTCGCCCTCCGCTTCTTCGGTTTTGGCGCTGTCGCGGGTGCGGGGTTTTGGGTTACGGCCACGGCGCTGGGGCCGGTTGATGCTCTTCAAGATTGCGAACTGGTCGTAAAATTTCTCGAAGTTCAGGTTGGCCGTCAGTTGGCGCGTCTGGCTGTTCTGGATCAAGTTACCGAGGCTGCTCCCCCCCGGTATCTCATCCCCATCACGCAGCGACAGCGGCGCGGCGTTCCAGGAATAGTTACCGAGGTAATTGGCGCGCACGTCGAGAAAATCCAGAAACGGAATATACCGCAGCGGAAGCTGGTAGCTGGCGTTGACACCCTGCGTGTAGAGCTTCGGCCGCCCCCCGTTCTGTAGGCCTTCCCAGATGACGTCTCTTGCCGTCTGGTCCCGTTCCGGGTTACCGACGAAGTCACTCTCGTTGATCTCGTCGATCGTGGTGGCCATGTTGGCGTTGTAGCCGAGTTTGAGCGACCGCGTCAGGTCCCAGCGCAGGTCGTACGCCCGCGTCCAGGTAAAACGCTTGTTGTAAAAGGTGTTGAACTCCTCCTCCACCCCCGCAAACCGGTAGCGAGTAGTCGCAAAACTCCGGTCGAGCACGTTCGTGAACGAAAAGGTGTTCGGCAGTGGGTTCAGGTTGATCTCCTTGATGAGGCGCAAGTACTTACTCTCGATGCCCTTGAAGGGCTCCAGACTGCCGCCCCGACCCCGGGAATAGGTATAATCGATCGCCCCGGTATAATCCTTGATGAGTTCCTGCTCGATGAAGGGGTCGGACCGTTCCGTTTTCGTGTAGCCGTAGCTCACGCTCACGTTGGCCGGATTGAGGGGGTTCTTAGGGCTGATGCCCGCCGGCGCGATGCGGATGTTGTTGAAGTTGACCGCCGAGATCGTGTTGATCTCCTGGGCCTGTTCCCGGATCGAGTCCCGCGTCTGCCGGTCGTCCGCCGCCGCGGTTTTCTCCTTCACCCGGATGTCCAGATCGTAAGGGTCGTACTCGGGCGTGGACACGGTTTTGCTGTGCTGCAAATACACCGGCAACTGCAAGCCCCAGGTCTGCGGGAAAAAACGGTCTACGCTGATGTTGGCCGCCAGGTCATAACCGGTGGTGCTTTCCCGGCTTCGTTCGGTGACGGAGTTATCCAACTGACCGAAGCCGATACTGCTGTGGTTAACCGCCGCGGTGAGCGTACCGAGGTCCGCCAGCTGAATGTCCGCCCGGGCGATGGCCGCCACGCCGCCACGCTCGTCCAGCCCCTCCAGCCGGAGTTCGTTCACCCAGATTTCCGCGCTCACGCCGTTAGTGTTCAGGTCGTCTTCGTGCTTTACGCCAATCATGAAAACTTTGACGAAACCCAGGTTCGGGTTGCCCTTTACGCGGATGGTGTGCGTAGTGTTAATGTCGTCGTTATCGGGCTTGGGATTAAACGTCGTACTGTAAGTCTCGGTGATGGATACGCCCTGCTGGTTACGGTCGAGCTTCAATTCCCGGAGCAAATCCAGCGGTAGGTCGACTTCGTTGACGGCCAGCCACACGGAGTCGGCGTACTCGGTGGAGTTGGTGTTGAGGCCCACGAGACCCGTAGTGTCCGACAGGCGGAGGGGCACTTCGTACTCGTAGTAGTTCTGCTCGAAGTCAGAACCCAGCCGCATGAATAGTTTTAACTGTCCGTCCCTCGGTCGCTCGAACCGGCTTTCCCCAAGCGCCTCGGCGTGGACGAACATCTTCAGCTCGTCGTACACCCGCAGGTCGGTATCCGTGTACTTGAACACCGCCCGCCGGTCGCTCGGCAGGAGGTTCTGTACTTTGAGGACCAGCGACTGCTCGTTCTGAAGCGTATTGATGGCGCCCAAACTCTGCTCGCGGCGGATGCCGCTGGGCAGCACGTAATTAAAGGGCTCCCGCGAGGAGTTCTCCTCGATGTTGATGGCGTCGACGTTGAACTCCGTATTGTCCTCACCACCGATCTGGGGCGGGGTATCGCGAAAATCCCGGTTGTAGCGGCGCCAGCTGTTGCGGACGAGCTCGAACTCGGCAAAACGAAGCACGGTCGTGGCTTCGAAATCTTTGAGGTACATACGCATGAAGCGGATGGACCGGAAATCCTGAATGCCCCCGACGGCTACGCGCTGGTCATCGTTCAACGGTACGCGGAAGCGGTACCAGAGCCGGCCATTCGGTGCCTCGACCTGGTCGGTGATGTAGGGCGTCTCGTCGGTGTCGAACTCCCGGGGGTTGCTGCGGCTACGGACGAAAGGGATTTCGTACTGGAAGTAGCTTTCCGCCTCGTTCAGCGTGTTATCCTGGTTGAGGTCTTCCGCGTCGGGGAGGTTCGTCGTGCTCTCACGGGTGTTGCTACGGGTGTCGGTGTTCGCGGCGCTGTTGCCCTCCATACCGTTCCACCCCTGGAAACGGGTAAGCAGGTCGTTAACTCCGTCGTAGCGCTCGTCGTTGTAGTAAGAAAAGTTGTCGTTGGCCGGGTCCCGTAGCAGGGCTTGGCGACCGCCTTCGTTGAGGCCGTCGAAGTTTGTCAGGTAGTCCGCAAATTTGGTGACTTCCGCCGCGTCGTTGGAGCCATCCAGGCCAACGTCCTGCAGCGCGCGTGTTTCCGGATCGTTATCGAAACCCCGCGTGATCTGCTGGGAAACGGGGACGCGCGACCAGACCGTGTTGTCGACCGGCCGGTTGGGGTTGACCGGGCCGGGTAGTCCGTTCTCGAAGAACTTACGGCTGTCGGGGAGGATGTCTTCACTCACGTTACCGAAGTTAAGGTAGAGCGTACCCTGTTTTTGGTCACCATTGTCGGCGGCCAGACGGGCGTTTTCCCCGTCCAGAAACGGAGAAAGCATCCAGAACTCGACGAACTCGATGTTGGCAGACTGGAAATCCGGCGTCGTCATCTCCCGCATGATGCCGGCCCACCGCGTTTCGGGCGCGGCTAGCTTGACGGGGTTGAGGGGGTCATTCTCGAGGAAGACCCCGCGCGTCAGGCCAGGCGTACCGTTCGGTGTGTCGAAGTTGTAAGGACCGCGCAGGCCGGGGTTGTAGACCACGTCGAAGGTCGTAAACGGGTTACGCTGCCGCAGCGCGATGGGGATGTCGACGTTCGGGAACACCTCCTGCTGGGGGACGGCGCTTCCGTAGACGCCACCGTCGGCGTTGATGCCGTCGAGCTCACGGGCCCGCGGTTCTACCCGGAACCAGTTCAACTTCGCCCGGTTAGCCCCCGCCACCAGGTCGCGCCGGTCGCCCTCGGGGAAGAGCGGGTTGTTGTTAGCCGCGTCGTTTTTGGGAATGGACGACAGGTACCAGCGCTGCACCGGGACCATCAGGTCGATCGGGCTGGCCGTGCCCTCGAAGTCATCGAGGTAGACGATGCCGGATTTGTCGTTGCGGCTGTTGTTGATCGCGTTGCTGTGACCGGGGCGGAGCCAGGCCGTTTCCGCCGTCAGGCTAATGCTCGAAGGGGCGGTCGTGCTGTAGAAAGGTAGTTTATCCACCATTCGGGTGAGGAAGCCGGATTCCCGCTGGAAGGTGGCGTCCAGCCCGTAAATGGTGTTGTTAATGGGGTCTTCCCCCAGATTGACCTTCTGCGTGAAGGGCCGCTCGAAAAGCTTCATGTACGTACCGCCGACGCTCAGGTTGCTATTCACTTCGTAATCCGCCCGCAGCCCGATCATCGTCTTGGTCTGTAGGCTGAAGATCGTATTGTCCTCAAAGCTGACGTCGATCGGCACGCCGGAAGTCAGGAGGGCATCGTTCAGAATCCGCACGCGGCCGGTGGAATAGTCAACGGAATAGTCCCGCCCCTCCACGAGTAAAGCTCCACCCGCCGTTACGCGGACGGAGCCCGGGGGGATGTTGAAAGCACCGAGGCTAATCTCGGATTGCACGGCTGATTTATAAGAACCCCGGATGGCAAAACGGTTCTTTTCGGGGAATTCCCGCGCCTGGAAGATCGTCGAATCGTACAGCTCCTGGTAGACGAAGCGGGCCCGGTCCTCGGGTGCCAGCCGCTCGGCCAGGTCGCTACCGAAGGGCTCCAACACGGGGAAATAGATGCGGCCCGAAGTCGGGTCGATCGTGATGCCCGGAACGAAGTCAAAAATTCCGTCCGGAATGGGGTCGTTCTGGGTGTTCAGGCGGTCCAGGTTTAGCGCCCGAATGAGGGGGACGCCGGGCACCGGGTCAACGGCATTAAGCGTAGGCCTAACGGGGACCGGCAAAAAGCGCTTGAAGCCCTCCCCCGGGTCTTCGTACTGAATATCCAACCGGAAGTCCTCCTGGTTCACCTGGTAGGCACCGATGGAGTAGACATTCTTCATCATCAAATCCCAGGAAGGCTCCCCGACCCGCTGGGTGGAGGATTTGAGCATCTTGGTGATGAGCACTTTGTTGGCGAACGTGCTGGAGTCCTGCGGCTGGCCTGGTTGGCCCGGCTGGCCGGCCTGCCCCTGACCGGGTAGCACGCCGGAAGCATTCTCGGTGTTGACGGACAGCTCACCGACGCGGAACACGTTGCCGTTGTACTTGTAGCGGTAGGAAACGGCGACTACCTGGTCCGGCTGCACGTTAATGTTCAGCGAGATGAAGCCGAGCTCGGGGTGCACGGTGTATTCTCGGGGCTGAAGCTTACGGGCCGATACTTTTTCGAAGTCCCGGATCTGTTCCAGGCCGAAGCGGGCGGATTGGAGCGTGGAAACGGCCCGGTCGATATTGCGGACGGCATCCTCGGCGGCGATGAGTTTGCTGTACAGATTGTTCGCTCCGTTGTCCGGCAGGCGGACGTCGCTGGGGCAGAGTGGATCGTAGCGTGGGTCCCTTATGTCAGTGTTGACGGAACTAGGGTTCGTAAGATTTTCAGGGTTAGCAACCGCAAGGTCGGCAAAGGCGATGATGTCGCGAACTTCGAAGACTTCGTTCCGGTCGTTCGTGATCCAGACTTCCATGTTTTCCGCGTGAAAAAGACTGTTGATCTGGGGGAGGTTCCGGAGTGCTTCCTCATAAACGGAGCGGTTGAAGTGGCTCATGAAAAAGTGACGGTTCTCGTCGTAGCTATCGGCGTAGACCTGGAATTCGGCGAGTTGGCTACCGCCTTCGGTGGTCACTTTCTCGCGCTCGCTCCGCTGCTGGGAAGCGATGGCCGTCACGCGGAGGTGACCGAACTTGAGCTCGGTACTAATGCCGAACAGGGACTGCGCGCCCTCGATTAGGGTACCCTTCAGGGGCAGGCTTACGTTACCGGCTTCAATGTTGCGGATGATGTCGTCGTCGGAAAAGGCTTCCGAGTTATAGTCCAGGTTGATCTGGTCATCAAAATTAAAGGTGGCTCCGGTGTTGTAGCTGGTGTTCAACTTGAGCTTGTCGCCGATCTGACCGGTGACGTTCAGGTTGATGTCCATGTCGAAATCAAAAATCGTATTGCTCCGGAATTGCTCGACGATGAAGGGGTTGTCCTGAAACTGGTAGTTCGCGCCGAAGCTAAGGTCCACCCCACCCTGGGGCTGGATGGAGATCTCCGTACCACCAAAAAGATTGTTGATCAGGTTGGGGTCGAGCTCGATGTCGGCCAGTGGATCGCCGATGCTAACGGCATCTTCGGGGTTGCCCAGGCCGGCGAGGTTCCTGAAGTACTGGTCGCGCTGCTGGCGGTTCTGGTATTCGAGGTATTCCTCGAAAGTAAGGTAGGTGGGTGGGCGAAAATCGAAGGCGCCCATGCGTTCGCGGACGATGTAGGTGCCGCTTTCGGGGTCGTACTCTACTTCGCGGGTGACGCCGGCGGGGTCGGCCAGGTCGACGGCGTTGCGGTTGGGGTCGGTGATGAAGTCCCTTTGGCGGTCCTGTATTGGGGGGAGGGTATCTAGGCGGTAGGTGGTAGGCGGTAGGTTGGTAGCCGCTGCTCTTCCCGTATTTTTCTTTGCACCCGCGACCACGCCCTTGTCCGCGTAAAGCACCGGGGATTTCACAAAGGTGAGGGCCTCGAACACGGCGCGCGATGGGTCCGTTACGCCACCGTCGGCCACGGCGTTGGGCGCGTAGGGGACGGACGTAAAATTGAGAAACACCAGCGCAAAGCCAAAAAGTAGTAACGTCTTCTTCATAGAAACTGCATCGAAGGCCCGTGGTGAGGAAACGGGCACCCACCGGGAACGCAGACGGGGTCGCGAAAACGTCTGCGTCGGTTGATATTTAAGAGTTGCCGGCCGGACTGACGGAGCCCGGATGACGAAAAGCAATACAAAGCTACCTTAAGACGACAATGCCCGCAGCGCGAGCTTGATCATCTCTTCGGTGCCGGCGTCGGCCTTTTTAGCGAGTACTTTGTTGAGTGCCCGCTGCACGGCCGGCCGGGCGAAGCCGAGGTTAACCAAGGCTGATAACGCCTCCATCCGGGTTGTATTGCTTGCCGGCGAGAGCATTGTGGGGCCGCCGATATTTTCTTTGAGGAGCTTGTCTTTCAGGTCGAGAATGATGCGCTGGGCCGTCTTCGGGCCGATGCCCTTGACCTTGCGAATCGACGCGACGTCCTCCCCGATGATGGCCTGGCTAACCTCGTCGGGGTTCATGGTCGAGAGCACGATGAGCGCCGTCGTCGGCCCCACGCCACTCACGCCGATGAGCAGCCGGAAAAGCGTGCGCTCCGCCTCGTCGTAGAAACCGAAAAGCGTCTGCTGGTCCTCCTTCACGTGGAAGTGCGTCAACAACTTAGCCTCCGATGCGCCCTCGATCTTCGTGTAGGTAAACAGGCTGATGTTGATGTGGTAGCCCAGGCCGCCGGCTTCGATGACGACGAAGCTGGGATTTTTGTGGGTCAGGGGGCCTTTTACGTAGGTGATCATTTTTGGTCTTTGGTCTGGGGTGCTTGATCGCTAGCCTGGGGTCTTCGGTCTAGGGTCTTCAGTCCTTAGTGTTTGGGCTAGCGGGTGGCCGGTACGGACGGGAGCTATTTGGGGGGCGGCGCGCAAAGATAAGATTATGAGGGAATTGAGGGGTAGGGCTAATTTTAATTGATCAGACACCGGGGGCGCTGACTTCGAAGTTGCCTTGAAGTTTCACCAAAAGTAGCTGGCCCGCCGGCTCGGGCTCGGCGTGTCTGTCCCGATAGCGTGGGTGGGCTTCCCCACGTTTTTGTTGCTGCGGGTGTTTTGTAAAATCCTTGACCGCGACTACGTGATCCATTATAAACTAACCACGGCCCCGCTTTCTTCCCGTAACGCAACCTAATTCCCGACAACAAAAGCCACCTTTGCCAGCCAAATAGCTACCCAGCAAGGAAACACCCGGCACCCGCGGAGTTGCGCCGACTTCCGAATATCCCAACAACGCCCCCTTTGTCCACCCCCTCAAAAATCACCACCCTCCTGTTGGCCACCGTCATCGTGACCACCCACTTCCTCTGCCTGCCCCGCTGGCAACAGGGCACGTCGAAGGCCACCATCGGCTGGGACGTAAGCGGCTACTACGCATACCTGCCGGCGATCTTTATCTACGACGACCTGGAGCAGGTCGCTTTCCTGCCGGAAATCATCGAGAAGTACCAACCCACGCCGAATTTGCAACAAGCTTTCCTCCACGAAGCTTCGGGGAATTACGTTATGAAATATTCGGCGGGGCAGGCCGTTTTTTTCGCCCCGTTTTTCCTGGTGGCCCACGCCTGGGCGACGGCCAGCCCCACCTACTTAGCCGACGGCTACACTTTCCCCTACCAACTGTTGATTTCGCTCGGCGGGCTCCTGTACACTTTTATTGGGCTATTCCTGATGCGCAAGGTCTTGCGCCGGTACTTCGACGAGTGGCCGACCGCGCTGGGCCTCGTCGGTTTAGTCCTGGGCAGCAACTACCTTAACTATACGGCCGTGGACGGGGCCATGACGCACAACACGCTCTTCACGGTTTACGCGGCACTGATTTACGCCACGATCAAATATTACGAAAAACCCGCGCTGCTCAAAGGAGCGGCCATCGGTGCGCTCGTCGGGCTGGCGGCCCTCACGCGGCCGACGGAGATTTTGTCGTGCCTCATCCCCTTGCTGTGGGGGCTCGACCTGACCTCCCGCGCGGCCAGCGACGAGCGACTACGAGTGTGGAAAACGAACCTACCGAGCCTGGCCGTAGCCATCGTCGTTACCGTGGCCGTCGGCAGCACGCAACTTTTTTACTGGCACCACGTCACGGGCGACTGGATCGTCTATTCCTACCAGGACGAAGGCTTCAGCTGGCTCCGGCCCCACCTGCTCGAAGGCTTTTTTAGCTACCGCAGCGGCTGGCTGACTTACTCGCCGCTGATGGTGTTTTCCCTAATTGGTTTTTATCCTTTATACCAAAAAAATCGTTCCGTTTTCTTCCCCACCGTCATTTTCGCGGTCCTGTTTATGTACGTCGCCTTCGCCTGGGACATCTGGTGGTACGGCGGCTCCCTCGGGCAGAGAACGATGGTGCAATGTTACCCAATCCTGGTGTTTCCATTATGCGCGGCCGCAGGTGCCGTGAGCAAATGGAAGAAGCCGGGTAGATGGGCGGTGACGGCCGTGGCGGTCTTGTTCATCTACGCTAACCTCTGGTTCACCCACCAGGCGCAACGGGGTGAGCTACTTCACGTGGGCCAGATGACCGGGCCTTATTACTGGGCAACGCTTTTTCGCTACGAGCACGACACGAACCGCTTAAAACTCCTTGACGGGCAGCGCCACCTCTACCCCAAAATCCCCGCCCGCTCGGAAATAATTTTTCGGGATACGGCTTACCGGCACACCATCGACCGGGAACACCAGTGGGCACCGGAGACGATCGTTGCCGCTAAAGACCTCCCCAAAGACTACGACTGGCTCCGCGTTTCCGCCACCTGCGCGACTAGACAGAAGGAGTGGAACCACTGGAGGATGGCCCAGTTCATCGCCATAACTCGCAACGGTGCCGAAGTACTGGAGCACGACTCCTACCGCATTCACCGCCACGTCGATCACGGCGGCACCAAGCGCCTCTACCTGGACGTTGCCAAACCCACCGAAGATTTTACCGACATCCTCGTTAACTTCTGGAACGCCGACGGCGACAAACCCCTCACCATCACCGACCTAAGCATCGAAGCCTGTTATGAGTAACCGCGCGCCCCAACTACTGAGCATCGTCATCCCGATGTACAACGAAGAAGCCACGCTCGTGAGCGTCCTCGATAAAATTGCCGGCGTCGACCTGATCGCCTCGATTAAAACGGAGATCGTCGTCGTCGATGACTGTTCCACCGACGCTTCCCTCCGGATACTTCAGGACTACATGATGCGTTACCCCGACCGGAACATCCGCAACGAAGCCCACCGGATGAACCAGGGTAAGGGCGCGGCCCTGCGCACCGGCATCCGCGCCGCTTCCGGCGACTACATCATCATTCAGGACGCCGATCTTGAGTACAACCCGGAAGAATTCAACCTCCTCCTCCAGCCCGTCGTGGATGGGCTCGCGGACGTCGTCTACGGCTCCCGCTTCATCGGTGGCAAGCCCCACTGGATTCTGTTCTTTTGGCACTCGATCGGCAACAAGGTGCTCACCTTTCTCTGCAATGCCGTTGCCAACCTCAACCTGACGGACATGGAGACCTGCTACAAACTCTTCCCGGCGGACGTTTTAAAATCTATTGATATTAAAGAGAACCGCTTCGGCTTCGAGCCGGAGGTGACGATTAAGATGTCCGCCGTTCCGAATATTCGGATTTATGAAGTCGGTATTTCTTACTACGGGCGGACTTATGCGGAGGGTAAGAAGATTAGTTATAAGGATGGGTTCCGGGCTATTTATTGTATTTTGAAGTATGGGGTGTTTAAGTGATTTTGTTATTACATAACTGATGTTACGCAGATTATTTCGCCACATAAACACAAAAGCACAAAAATCGGTGTACGGCTACGCCGAAGCACCGTTTACTTACTCTTGTCTGTTTTTGTGTTTATGTGGCATAATCCGGTTGCGTAAGGTCAGTTACATAACTGTCCGGGTAGATTGTGGTCTCTAGCCCGGTATCAAATCTTTCACCTTCACTTCACCCACGAACGGACTCCTTAACTGCTCTCCTACTTTATAACGAATAACCTGTCCGTAGATGCCTTCCGTTACGTCGGGGTCAGTATAGACTTCGACCTGTCGCTGCCGCAAATTTACTATCCAGTATTCCTGAACGCCGGCAAAAGCATAAATAGCTGCCTTATGTGAACGGTCGCGTTGTAAACTATTGTCGGCTACTTCTACGATGAGCCTCACCTCACTTGGTATGGGGTGCTGATGAAAGTATTCATCTTCACTCAGGTCACACAGCGCGAAATCGGGCTCTGGCTCAGAGTCATCGAGGAAAGTAACGGGGTTTTCAGCGCGTAATTCAAATTTGCCGAAGTAACGCTCGGTAAAAAATTTGGTGACTCGGGTGACCCCGGCGGCGTGGGGTGGATTTATCGATGCTTTCTTTACCAATTTTCCGTTCAGCAGCTCCAGGTTATCCTCCGGCCCGAGAACGCCGCTGGCGATGGCTTTGTGGTAGCGTTCCAACGGCCAGTTAAAGTCGGAGATAAGCCCGGGCTGTTCCAGCTTATTCGTCATGTACATAAAGGTAAGGTTTCTAAAAAATACAAACCCTACCGGGTCAGCCTTGCGCTTCCCGTTTTCCCCGGCACCCGCGTCCGCGCAAAAAAAGCGGCAGCCAGCCCTAAGGACCAACTGCCGCACTAATTTACTCACTAATTATTATCGTACTTAATTCGTTCCGAATGGTGTTACCCCGGTTCGATTTAAGCAATCTCCAGCGCCCCCTCATTCTCCCGCGCCTTGCGGAACACGACGACGTTGTCGAACACGTCCAGCACTAACTCACTCCCCGGCTGAATACTGCCGGCCAGCATTTGCTTGGACAGTTGCCGCAGTACACGCTTCTTGATGACTCGCTTCAGCGGCCGCGCGCCGAATTCCGGACTGTAACCTTCCGCGGCCAACCAGTCCATCGCTTCGTGCGACATCGTCAGGTGAATATCCTGCTCGGCGAGCTGTACGGAGACTTCGTGGAGTTGTAGTTCCACGATCTCGCGAATATTTCCCCGGCTGAGGGGGCGGAACATAACCACGTCGTCGATTCGGTTGAGAAATTCGGGGCGGACGGTCTGCTTCAGGATATTAAACAACTGCTCCTTCGTCTCTTCCACGATCTCCTCCTCATTGTTCCCGTCGATTTGGGAAAACTTCTCCCGAATCACCTCCGAACCAATGTTGGAGGTCATGATGATGATGGTGTTCTTGAAGTTGGCAACGCGACCTTTGTTATCGGTCAGGCGACCGTCGTCGAGGACTTGTAATAGGATGTTAAACACGTCCGGGTGTGCCTTTTCGATCTCGTCGAGCAACACCACACTGTAGGGCTTCCGCCGCACGGCTTCGGTCAATTGACCACCTTCGTCGTAGCCTACGTAGCCGGGAGGCGCGCCGACGAGCCGGCTCACCGCGTGGCGCTCCTGGTACTCGCTCATGTCGATGCGCGTCATCATGTCGGCATCGTTAAACAGGTTTTCGGCGAGTGCCTTGGCCAGCTCGGTCTTGCCCACCCCGGTCGTGCCGAGGAACAGGAAGGAGCCAATTGGTCGGTCCTGGCTACTCAGCCCGGTGCGGTTGAGGCGAATTGCGTCGGCGACGGCTTCCACCGCTTCTTCCTGGCCGACGACCTTTTTGTGTAGCTCGTCCTCCAGGCTCAGCAGTTTCTCCCGTTCGGACTGCAGCATCCGCGTGACGGGAATGCCCGTCCAGCGGGCCACGATCTCGGCAATGTCTTCGGCGTCAACTTCTTCCTTCACCAACATTTTGGCGTTGGTTTGCATCTCGACCATTCGCGCGGTAAAGCTGGCTTGTTCTTGTTCGATTTCGGGGATGAGCCCGTACCTAATCTCGGCCACGCGGCTAAAGTCACCGGCGCGTTCGGCCTGCTTGGCGTCGTTCTTCAGGTTCTCGATCCTTTCTTTCGTCTGCTGGATACCGAGCACAACCTCCCGCTCCGATTCCCACTGGGCGCGGAGTTCGTTACGGCGGTCCTCCAGGTTGGCGATATCGGCGGCGAGGCGGTCGAGCTTGAGCGTGTCATTCTCCCGCTTGACGGCTTCGCGCTCGATCTCGAGCTGGCGAATCTGGCGTTCGGCCTGGTCCAGCTCTTCGGGCATGGAGTTCATTTCCAAACGCAAGCGGGCGGCGGCTTCGTCAATCAAATCAATTGCCTTGTCCGGCAGGAAACGGTCGCTAATGTACCGTTCGGAAAGCTGTACGGCGGCCACGACGGCTTCGTCGAGGATGTTGATTTTGTGGTGGGTCTCGTAGCGTTCTTTAAGGCCGCGGAGAATACTGATTGCATCTTCTTCGGAGGGCTCGTCGACCTTCACTTGCTGGAAACGGCGCTCCAAAGCTTTGTCGGCCTCGAAGTATTTCTGGTATTCCGCGAGCGTCGTCGCACCGATGGCACGGAGTTCCCCCCGGGCCAGGGCCGGCTTCAAAATATTGGCGGCGTCCATCGCACCCTGGCCCTTCCCGGCACCAACGAGCGTGTGGATTTCGTCAATAAACAAGAATATCTTTCCGTCGGCCTGGGTAACTTCGTTAATGACGGCTTTAAGCCGTTCCTCGAATTCCCCCTGGTACTTGGCACCCGCGATGAGCGCGCCCATGTCGAGACTAAAAATATCGATTTCGCGCAGGTCTTCCGGCACGTCGCCGTTGACGATCCGGTGGGCGAGACCCTCGACGATGGCCGTTTTGCCGACGCCGGGCTCCCCGATCAGGATGGGATTGTTCTTACTCCGGCGTGCGAGAATGTGGAGTACGCGGCGAATCTCCTCGTCGCGGCCGATCACTGGGTCGAGCTTGCCCTTCCGGGCGCGGTCGTTAAGGTTGATGGCGTACTTATTCAGCGAATTATAGCTGTTCTCGGCGGAGTTGCTGGTCACGTTCTTTCCCTGGCGCAGCTCGTTAATGGCCTTACCAAGAAGTTTGGGGTTTACCCCCGCGTCGCGCAGCAGGTTAGCCGTCTGGTCGTTGATTTTTAAGGTAGCCAGTAGTAAGTGCTCGACGGAAACGAATTCGTCGTTCATGTCTTTAGCCACGACGTTAGCGTGCTGGGCGAGCTCGGCGAATCGGCGGCTGAATACTTGCTCGGCACCCGTTACTTTTGGGAACCCGGCCACGATGGCGTCGGTCGCCTGCTTGACGGCGTTCAGATTCGCACCCATTTTTTTGAATAGAAACGGCGCGACGCTGTCGTCGACTTCAAAAATAGCCTTTAGTAAGTGCGCCGGCTCGACGCTCTGCTGCTGGTTACCGAGGGCAATCTCCCCCGCCCGTTGTACGGCCTCCTGGCTTTTGATGGTGAAATTATTGGCGTTCAATTTGTTATGTTTTGCGGTCCTTTACTAAAGGATCGGTATGATTAGTTTGACGTTCTAACGGATTGACCCTGCGGCAATTACCGCAAGCCCCCTCCGTAGTGACAACCAACCATTGCAAAGTAAATGCCCAACACCAGACGTGAAATTATGTCAGGCTAAATTCAGGAAGTACTGACATTTTTTCATACCCAAACTAGCACAGTTATGTATGCCGCTGTCTAGAACCGAATGCCGAAGTTAATTCCTAGCTCTTCGTAAAGAAATGTTTGCTCCTTAATCACCCCTTGTCCATTATTGTAACGGGCTTCTAAGTAGGGCGCAATTTTACCCAGCTCGAATTGTACGCCAGCCCCAACGACTACCTGGACAAAATCCGATGGCGCCTGATCGCTCTCCCCCGCCTTGTACGTTCTCCGTTCAATACTGCGGTTACTTAACCGGCGAGCGTAGGTTGTTTCCCCACTGAGCGTTAAAGCATAACGAAGTCCGCCCCGCACGTAAAGGGAAGTCGCCGATCTACCCAGCGGCACGTAATAATTTAAGTAAAGGCCGGGTGCGAGCACCGTCTGCTTTATCGTGGTGGCGGCGTACGTAGTATCGAGCGGGGCGAAATTAATAATAATGCGCTCCGAGATGGTGGCTTCAGCATCGTAGCTCGCCACGGTCAAACCCAACAGCAGGTGCAGACGGGGTATTATCTCCCGGCCTAAGTGCAAGGAAAAGTCCAGGCGGTTGCTCTGTTGGAAAACCTGGTTCTGAAAAAACCCCAAAAAATTTGGTGACCAAGTATAACTATAGTAGCCAGCATCAACGTAGATACGCAAGCGTTGACTGACGGAATTAATACGTATTTCATCCTCCAGCAACCGCGCTTTATCGCCGGCGCACTCCGTGGCGGCGACGAAATAATAACTGACCGAAGCATCTTCGAATGCGTAAGAAAGATCCGGGAGTGGGCATGCAGTCTGCTGGCGGTAAGCCCGCAACTCCGCTTGGCTTTGGAACAGATCGATGTCTCCACCTTGCGCCACTAAGTAGGCCTTCCAGTAATTGTACTCGTCGCCGGTGGCGAGCTTCTCAATTTTCCGCAAGCGCACGCTGTACACTTCCGCATCCCCCGTCACGAGGGGTTTTAAAAAGTACTGTTTATTGGAAAATACTTGGGCGGCACTGGGTAGGAATGCAGTAGATACGTAAGTTCCGGTCTTTTTACTTCGGAATTCCCGTACCCCGGGCGGCAGGTAGAGTTGTTGAAATTCCGATCCTTCCGGTCTGAAGTAGACACCGTGGTTGATGTCCTCCAAATCCCGCTTAATCAGTTTTCCAAAGATGGTATCGCGAGCCGCGGTGATCAGGTAGTCGCCCGTCTGGCCGGTAAGGGCGAACGGTAGGGCGAGCGCAAAGGCAAGCCAGTAGCAGCGAATATTTTTCAAGGAGAGGGTATTTTTTTAGGTCTTTACCCTGGCAATAATAAGCATTCGTACGGGAACTGGTTTTGGGCGCGGCCGCGGGTGCAGTGTGGACGGGAGATAGGAGCCGAGCGATTAAGTATGCAGTTTAAATATCCTGAATTCTCTTCAACTTAATTGATCTTTTGCTACCTTAGAATCGACTAAATAGTTTCGGATGATACGCCTAATATTGCTCCTCGCCCTCTTCCCCGGCACCTGCTTTAGCCAATACCTAATTGAAGGCTACGTGCTCGACGACCAGAGCGGCGACCCCCTGCCCTTCGTCAGCGTCGTCCTCACCACCGACCAGCAAAAAGGCGTACTGACCAACGAGCTCGGTCAGTACCGCATCGAGCTGGATAGTTTGCAGCGCCGCCGTGGAACGCTGAGCTTCAGCTTACTCTCTTTTGCGGCGAAAGAAATCTATCTGGGTGACGACAATGCGCCGGGCGGGGCCGACCCTTTTACCCTCAACGTGCGGTTGGCTTCCAGCTTTTTGGAGTTGCCGGAAATTGTCGTGCTCTCCGATTTAGCCCTGCGTGGCATCGTCAGGCGAGCGGTGGAACGTATTCCCCAAAATTATGGAGCCGATAACTACTTGTTGCGGGCTTACAGTCGCGCTTACGCAGTTAATGACGCCACTTTCTCCAGCCTGAGTGAGGCTTACGTAACGGTCGAGGACCATCCCTACGGACGGCGAGCGGACGATAAATGGCGCGATACGAAAGCGTGGATCGATCAGCTCAGGACTTCTGGCGGTAGCCCCGGCCAACCCGCCCGTCTCCACCCCTTTTTCGACCGGCAGAGTTTCCTCGTCGCCCCCTATACCTGGATGAGCAACCCCTTGCGGAAGGGCAGTATCGGGACGTTCAGCTTCAAAGCAAAAGACGACCTGAGTCACCTCACCTTCCGCCGCCTCGGTGAGTACGTCAGCGGTCCGGACACCCTCGTCCGCATCCGCTGCGATATTCACCCGGACCTGGACGACGGAGCCTGGCCCGGCCCCGGCGACGTCGTTACCGAGCTCCTCATTAACCGCACGGACTTCGCCATCGTCGAATACCGCAACTGGACGCGCGGTAAATCCATCTACAAAGACGCTACGTACCGTAAAGTGCGGGGTAACTACTACCTGGAGCGCGCCAGTTTCAGCTGGGAGATGGAATCGGATTTTTACGGTGACATCCCACACGTTTACAGCACCCTTTTTTACGTGACTGACGTGATCACCGACCGTAAAGAAATCCGAAAAATCAAGCGCGGCCGTCGCTTGGTCCCGAGTGAACAATTAACCACCCTCAACCTAAAGCACCGTCCGGAATACTGGCGGGGTGAAGAGCGTATGGTGCAACTTCCCGCCAGGGATAATTTACGGATTCAACTGAAAAAGATTTTGGCCCCGGGGGTGGAGCGGGCGGACAGTTTGTCTAAGCATAAAAAATGATGCTTTGAGGTAAGTTAAGCAACTTTTCGGCTCAAAAAGCGAGTATCTTGAGCCGTAAATCAACCTTAATCGGCTCATGTACAACTGGCAACACCAAGATTGGCCCAATTACACATTTGATGAGAAGGCGGTCTCAGAGCGTCTCGCCATCTTGAGTACGGTTATGCGGCCGCTACTTGAAAGAGTCAGAAGTTTGCCAGAAGGGCAGCGGCGTAAATATTTCCTGGAGGTGCTCATTGAGGAAGCCCAAAAAACCTCCAACATCGAAGGGGAATTCATGAGTCGAGAAGATTTGCGATCCTCCATACTCAATCACCTCTATTTTGGTAATTACGATAAAAGCTCTCGTGACGTACGCGCGATTGGTATTGGAAAACTACTATCCGTAGTAGCTGCCAACTTTATGGATGACATCAGTGAGGCAACCATAAAGTATTATCATCAGCTACTTTTCAGTAGTGTTCCATCTATCGACATAATTGGTGATTATCGAAGCGGAACGGAACCAATGCGTATCGTTAGCGGGCCAGACTATGATCTGACCGTGCACTACGAAGCTCCACCGGCCAAACTCGTTCCAACTAACATGAGGCAGTTAGTAGCTTCGATTTCGCGTTCTTACTCTCCGGACCAGTTATCTGATTATATAATTAGAGCGGGTGTATCTCATGCCTATTTTGAAAGCATACATCCCTTTCAGGACGGTAACGGACGAGTTGGTAGGGCACTCATTAATCACCTACTCTCGCGGGGGATTGGATTCGCGGTTCCTTTTAGCTTATCGGGCGTATTTGCTGCGGGCCAGGATGAATATTACGCTCAATTAAAAACGGCTTCACATCGTCTTGACCTCACTCATTGGTTGCAATACTTTATTGATTCGTTAGCTTCAGCGATAAGTAATGCCGACACGGAAATTCAATTTCTTCTGGCAAAAACTAGATTCTTCGACCAATTCGACAGCCAATTAAGTGATCGCCAAAGAAAAGTTATTCTGCGCCTTTTTGACGCGGGACCCGCAGGTTTCGACGGAGGGTTATCGGCAAAGAACTACGAGCGACTAACCAGAACTTCAAAAGCAACCGCTACTCGTGAACTAACGGATTTAATGGATCTAGGTGCCTTGGTTCGTACGGGAATAGGCCGCAGTACCCGCTACGCCCTAAAGCTAAACTAACGCAGTGCCTCCCGCCATGCGCAATTTGTGCATTCGTGCTTCGGTAGTAAAAAACTCGGTGTACATCCTAGTTTCAACAATCCACTACCGGCTCCTCCCCCGCCCGGATCTTACTTTTCGCCAGCACGGACTCGTAGTAGGCTTCGTACTTAACGATGATTTCCTCAATGTCAAAGCGCGCGGCCTGCACCAGGGCGGCGGAGCGAAATTCGTTCAGCACTTTATCGTCCGTAAGGATCTTCAGGGCATCTTCCGCCATCTTGTCCACCATGCCGACGCCGGAAAGGTAGCCCGTTTGACCATCGATGTTGACCTCGGGGATGCCACCGACGTCGCTGGAGACGACCGGTACTTCGCAGGCCATGGCTTCCAGGGCCGCCAGCCCAAAACTTTCGCTGGAGGAAGGGAGCAAGAATAAATCAGCCACGGCGAGTAATTCCTCTACCGCGTCCTGCTTACCGAGGAAGCGAATGTCTTTGGTCAGGCCCAGGCGGCGGCTGAGGTCTTCGCACTTGGCCCGCTCCGGCCCGTCACCGATCAGGAGTAACTTACTCGGGATGGCCTCGTTGACGATTTTGAAGATGAAGATCACGTCGTCCACCCGCTTGACCGGGCGGAAGTTGGAGACGTGGATCAGAATCCGTTCCCCGTTCGGTGCGATGGCCTGCTTGAAATGGTTCTTGTTCGTGCGCTGGAAACGTTTGAAGTCGATGAAGTTGTAGATGACTTCGATGGGGTTACAGATCTCGAAGTTGGCCAGCGTATCTCGCCTCAGGCTCTGGGAAACGGCGGTTACCCCGTCCGATTTGTTGATGGCAAAAGTGATCGTAGCCTCGTAGGCGGGGTTCGTACCGACCAGCGTGATGTCCGTGCCGTGCAGCGTAGTGACGAAAGGAACGTAGCGACCCCGGCTGATCAAGATCTTACGTGCCATGTAGGCGACCGAGGCGTGGGGCACGGCGTAGTGCACGTGCAGCAGATCGATCTCGTAGTGCTCGATGACGTCCACCAGCTTGGAAGCCAGCGCCGTTTCGTAGGGTGCGTACTCAAAGAGTGGGTAATCCGCCCCGCTGTCTACTTCGTGGTAGAAAACATTAGCTTGGTAGCCACCCAACCGGGCCGGGCGGCGGTAAGTGATGAAGTGGATTTCGTGGCCGCGCCGCGCCAGGCCCAGGCCCAGTTCCGTCGCCAGTACCCCACTCCCCCCGTACGTCGGGTAACACACCACACCAATCTTCATAGTCAATCTTTCAGTCTAAGGCAAAGCAATTAACCGGCGTTATAGTTCGCCGGTAAATTGTCGCGAGGCGGCGTTAGCAGCAAAGGTTCCGGCAAGGTATTTTCGCGGGGCCGGGGCCCATCAACCCGGCACCCGCGACCACGCCCTTCTCTCTGTATATATACTACCGAACAGCGCTACCGCCGCAGCACCCGGATTGACCGGGCCGCCCCGTCCGCCCGGACGCGCACCAGATAAATGCCCGGCACGAAAGCACTCAGGTCGAGTACTTCCCGCAGGCTCCGCGTGCGCCCGAACGAACGCGACACCAAGCGCCGGCCGGTGGCGTCGTACACTTCGGCCGTCACCTCGCTCAGCTCAGCCAGTTCGAGGCTAAGCCGAAGGGCTCCGGACGTCGGGTTGGGGTGAGCTTCCAGCGACCGCAGTAAACCCGCGGGGTCCTCCGTATCGAGGAAATTACGGACGACGACGTCCTTCACGTCCTGGCAGCCAAAGCGATCGGTTACCGTAACGGTATAATCATCGAAACCGAGGCCAGTAATTGTCTGGCCCACGTCGCCCGTCGACCAGGCGTACGTGTAGGGGGCCGTGCCCGCGGATGGTGTTGCCGTTGCCCGGGCGTCCATCGCGCCGCGGGTGGTGGTGGGGATTACGTCAACGGATACGCCGAGGTCTTCGGGGCAGCGAGCTACGTTGATGTTATCGAAACTAGCGGTAGCACTCCCGCTCACGTGGACCAGCGTAAACTCGAAGAAACCAGCTTCTGGCGTAGACGTGCCAAAATCGAAAGCGTAGGTACCGGACACCACGTTGGTTTCAGTAAATGTGGCCACTTCAACGTCACAGGCAACTAACCGTACCTCTAGGTTGAACGTATCGGCTACCGCTAACGTAGAAAAATCCAGGTCAAAACGCAGCACGTCGTCCGCTCGGTAGGGACCACCGTAAAAAGCCGTTGCGAATGAGTAGGCGGCGCTGGAACTGGCTTCTCCCACGATGGCCGGGCTACCGTCGACCGAGCCAACCGCAACGCCTAAACCAGCACCGAGTACCCACCGGGGTGGTAGTTTTTTGTCGTTAAAATCTGCGTAAAATGGAAGTGACGTAGTGACCCGTGGTGTTACGAAGGCCGTGTCGTTGGCTGCTTGGGCGTCGCCGGGAGCAGTCACGCTGATCGCCGTTGGCCGCGTATTCCCCCCTGCTGCGTTCTGGGCGAACATAAAACTACGCGTATTTCCCGGGGCAAGTCGGCCAATAATGGTGTCCGTCACGGTGGCCCCATCGGTGGGGATGCTAGCGTAGATGGTATCGATTACACTGGTACCCACGTTGGTGTAGCTCACTTCATACTCGGCCGGGGCACAGGTGCCCTCGCCATTTACGGCCAGCACGGCGACATCCACCAACTCCCTGGAGCCGATCGTCACGGCATCCACCAAAATCCCCTCCCGTGTATCGTCCGAGTTAGAAGTGAAGACAAAGCGTAGCTTGACGACTTCCCCCGCGGCGCCCGCGAGCAGGTTCGCCACGATGCGCGGTCCGTTACTAAAGCCACCGTCGCCTTCCCAGACTTGGTCCGGCCGGTTGTTGTACCAATTAATGTCGGCCGGGCTGATATCAACTTCATTCCAATTTTCGCCGTCGTCGGTGGTCATTTCGAGGGAAAGGTTATCGAAATCGGTTTCCGTATCCACAACGAGGGCGCAGGAGAAGTAAGGGTCGTCCTCCATGTCGGTAAAGTCGAAACACGGGGAGATGAGGTAGCTTTCCTCGCCGTTGAAGTAGTCGCCGAACAGGCTCGTTACCCAGGCTTTCTCGCCCTGGGGGGCGCGGTCGATGAGCGAATTACGCGGCTCGCCCCAGGCCCAGCTGACGGCCCCGCGGCCGGCGCGGCCGGTTACCCAGAGACCGTTGTTGGCCTCGAAGTTCTCCGTGTAGGGGAAGTCGGTGATCGTGGGTTGGTTGACGACGGAGATCGTGAGGGTATCGTTGGATGGGTCCTGGTCACCCTCGATGCGCGTGTAGAGCTTGAGCCGGTAGCTGCCGGGTTGCCGCAGGGCGGGCACGTCGTCGAAAGTGAATGATTCGGTGGAGTCCACGTTAACGATGCCGGTGAAGATGCCGTCGTTGGGGTAGTTAATTGCTACCTCCTTACTGTTGATGGCGTAGCCAACGCGGAAAAACTGCTGGGGGGCACCGCCGTAGTTCGTGATGCCGATCGTGAGCGGGGCGCCGGCGACGTTGCAGCCCGTAACGGGAGATTGCAGAAGCGTGACGCCGAGGTCGATTTCCTGCTGGGTGGTGATCACGAAGGGGCCACGGCGGTCGGAGGTAGTGCCCGAAGCATCGCAAATAGTGGAGACGAAGAAAGCGTAGGTGCGTTCCTGCTCCAGGCCGGTGATGCGAAAAGAATTATCGCCCGTGATGAACTCTTCGCCGTCCTGCGTGGTCGGGTCGAAGTTGCGCGGGCCGTATTCTACGCGGTAGCGAGCCTGGTCGGCGGCGGGGTTGCGGCGCAGGCGGACGTCGACGGAGTTGAAGCGAACGCGGAAGAAGTCGATGCTACTCAGCGGCGGTGCGGCGCAGGCCACGCAGGCGGCGGTGGTTTGGAAAATATTAGTGCCGGTGGTGGGTGAGACGGCCCGGTAGACGAGGCTGTCGTTATTGTCAAGCAACTGAAAACTTACTTCCCCGGGGGCGGCCCCGCGGCGGTAATCCAGTTCGATCGACTGGCCTTCGCGCACGCTGAGGAAAACGGACTGGTTGCCGCCGCTGGCGAGGGTGTAGACGCTCGGCGTGCCGGCGATGCGGACGGTCAGCTGGCCGCCGTTCCAGCCATCGCCGCTAACGGTATCGCGCAGGATGAGTTGGTAGTCGCAGCTCTGGGCGGCGAGGGGGGCGGTGAGGAGAAAGAAGAACGTGTAAATAAGGTAGCGGTGCAGCATCGGTCGGGGGTTATGGCGTTCGGGAGCGTAAAAGTAAGGCGTATGCGTGGTCGCGGGTGCAAAGTAAGTCGGGGAGGAGCAAAATTGAATTGGTCCGGTCGGACTGGCTGACCCAGCCAAACCACTTTGCTCTTCTCGTTAAGACCAGGCACCGGCGCCCGCGCCCCGAAATGCTAAGCTAACGAAAGCTACGCGGCCCGGCGGCTAAACATAAAATGAAAGCCCGTGTTAGTCCCCCGCAAGCCACAAATGGACCGCCCTGAGTCCGGTGGCCTTTCCGAAACACCCCGTAAAACCGGCCTCTCTTTTGCCGATTACCCTAAAACGCTCTCCCCCAACCGTGGCCGTCTACTCCATCAGCGACCTGGAAAAACTTACCGGCATCAAAGCCGCGACGCTGCGTGCCTGGGAGCAACGCTACGGCATCGTCACGCCGAAGCGCACGGAAACGAACATTCGTTACTACCTCGACGCGGACCTGCGCAAGCTGCTCAACGTTGCTCTCCTCAATAAGAACGGCGTCAAGATTTCCAAGATCGCCAAAATGTCGGGGGAAGAGCGCACCGAAAAAGTTGCTTCCCTGAGCCCCATTAGCGTCAGTTCCAACGCCGAGTTGGACACGATGACGCTGGCCACGGTGGAAATGGACGAATTCAAGATCGGCCACATTCTCGACACGAACATCAAGCAGCGGGGCATCGAGGCGACGATGCTCGAAGTCGTGTATCCGTTTCTGGAGAAGCTCGGCGTGCTGTACTTCACCGGCTCGGTGACGCCCGTCCAGGAATCCTTCATCGCCAGCATCATCCGCCAGAAGATCATCGCGGCGATCGACAAAATCACGCCGCCCCGCAGGAAGAGAGGCCCCGTTTTCGCGCTTTACCTCCCCGACGGGGAGCGCCAGGAGTTGAGCCTGTTGTTCATGAACTACCTTTTGCGCAAGCGCAACTTCCGCACGATTTACCTCGGCGGCAACATCAGCATTTCCGACCTGAATGACTTTTACCGCCACCAGCAACCGGACTACCTGTTCACCATCATCAGCAATGCTTTCATCTACGAGCCGGTGGAGCAGCACGTCACCAACGTGCTGGAGGCCTGCCCGGAAAGCACCCTGCTCCTGACCGGCTACCAAGCCTCCATGCATGACTTTACGGACATCGGGCGCCTGCGGGTTATGCAGGGCCTGGAAGCGACGCTCGATTTTGTGGACGGGCTCGCTCACGCGGCAGTGCACGCCTAATCGGGGCGGTGACCAAACCACGGCACGGTCTTAACCCTTCCATAACCAATGCCCCACCTAGTGCGCCTACCTTTGCCGCTTACTAACCCGGTTACGTGAAACAGTACTTTCCTTTCTTGTGTATCGCCACTACCCTACTGGTGGCTTTTTTCGCCATCAGCGCCTACCGCCAGGCTGCGCCGGGTGCGCGCCTGTACAACCAATACTTTACCGCTAATTCCCCCATCGGTTACACGACCGACCGGGCCCTCGGCCTCACCGCGTTGGCCGGCGATGCCGCTATTTTGGAGCAGGGTAAACGCTACCACCAGGATACCGACTACGACCTGGCACTGGTCTCTTTACGTACTTACCTCGACCACAACCCCGTGCCCAACGACTACCTCCCCGAACTCCTGGCCGGCACCGCCGCCATGGCAACTGGTAACTACGCGGAGGCCCGCAGTCATTTGTGGCAGCTACCCGAATCGGATAGTGACGCCGACGGCGCGGCACTCTGGTATTTGAGCTTGCTGGATCTGCGGGAGGAGAACCTGGTTGCCGCGCGGGGGAAACTGCGGTTGCTGGCCGGGTCGCCGGCGGGGCGGCAGTACCCAGTGGAAGAGGTTCTGGGGGAGTTGGGGCTTGAGTAGGTGAAGAGCCCTCTCCCTCCCGTCCCTCTCCAGAAGAGGAGAGAGATGATTTGACTACATAGATAGACTAGGCTAGGTTAGGTTAGCACCATATTGTAATGATGGATGCATTGTCTAATTTTTCTCCGGCAGTAATATAAAATACTAGTCAAAGCAGTTGATCCCCGACTGCAAAGCTGGATCGCAAAACAGACAATTTCTCTTCTTTGCCATCGGAGCAGGTTTTCTTACAACCCTAATTCCTTACGAACCAGCGGCCCCAGATCGACAGCGTCGTCACCAAACAGCACGAAATTAAAGATGGACGAATCCACCACCAGTTCGTAGCCGTTTGCTTTAGCCACATTCTCGATTACTTCCCGGGTGTTGCGAATGATGGGATCGAGTAGCACGCGCCGCCTCGCATTGACCTGGTCGGCGATTTCCTGCTGAAACTTAGTGATGGCTTGCTGATCCTTCTGCAGCTTGGTCCGTAATTTTTTCAGTTCAACCGGTGCCAGGTCTTCGACCTTTGCTTCCGCCTCCGCGTAGTCGGCTTTGAACTTATCGGTCATCGCTCTGCCCCGCAGGCCGAGTTCGTCGTTAAAGATCTTTAACTCCGCATCTGCGGCCGTAGTGTTGGGGAGGTCGTTGAGTAAATTACCAAAGTTGACGTGCCCGATTTTTTGGGCGGTAGCCGTGCCGACGGTACCCAGGGCTAGCAGGAGAAACAGGCAAATACGTGACATTTCGAAATAATTTAGGCACAAAGCTAAGGCTCCGTACAGCGGCGCGCACCCACGGAAGGGTTAAATTAAAATACCAACAATTTGTGTTTTCGCTTGCGGAACCTAAAACAAATAGTGTATCTTTGTTGGGAAATCAAACGGAACATGGCACGAACAAATCTACCGATCCCCACTGGCTGGAAACTTCTTTTTCGGGAGTTGTACCGGCGGGTTCACCAGCAAGTGACGAGCCCCTACACCAAGGTGGTTTTCCTCGCGGCGCTGTTCTTCGTCTGTACCCAGAAAGAAATTAGCTTCAACCTTTCGATCGCTGGTCACGACCTGTTTAGCATCTCCCAGCAGTCCGTTTTTAGCCACGGCATCGGTGGCCCGGTCATTTCCGGGGGGGCCGGCAAGGCACTGTTTACCTCCGTAGCGCGGCCCAGCGATAAAAACTGGACCAAAAAGCAACGCACCCAACTAGCTTACGTAGAAAAATTTGAGGCCGCCGCCCTCTCCGAAGCACGGAAGCACGGCATCCCCGCCAGCATCACGCTCGCCCAGGGGCTCCTCGAAAGTGGCCACGGCACCTCCACCCTCGCCAAGCGCAACAAGAATCACTTTGGCATCAAATGCTTCAGCAAGCAGTGCCGTAAAGGACACTGCTCCAACCACAGCGACGACCACCACAAAGACTTTTTCCGCGTCTTCGAAGACGCACACGGTAGTTACGCCGCGCACAGTCAGGTACTACTGAAGAATCGGTACAAGCCACTCTTCAAACTCGCCAAGCGTGATTACAAAGGGTGGTCGCATGGCCTCCGCAAGGCCGGTTACGCCACCGACCCCCGTTACGGCGACAAGCTCGTCGCGCTGATCGAGACGCTGGAGCTCTGGCGCTACGATCGGGTGAGTGCGTAGGTGTCGTTATCCGGGCGCTTACGTCGGGCGGTAGCCTCGTGGGAACCAATCCCACTCCCGCCACCAAGAATTAAAGTTTGACGTTTTGAGTGTATTATCGCCCGTTTCCGATTAGGAACGGGCTTTTTTATTGAAGCTAGATTCCTAAATCAGTTGGCCGTTGATTTTAAATAGAAAAACCCGGGGGACGAACTGGCCGCGCCACGTCCGTACCCCGGGTTAGTTACTTTAGTGCGGTGGCTTCTTTTCAAGCCACCGCCGTAGGAATACCGTACTGCTGTTAAATACCGCCACGCCAGTTATTCAACTCGCTGGTTAGACCAGCTCGCCAACTTCCTCCTCAATGGGCACGTACAGTTGGCCCTTCAGCAGGCCCCGCGAGATGACGATTTGCTGGACCTCGCTGGTTCCTTCGTAGATCTGGGTAATCTTAGCGTCCCGCATCAAGCGCTCCACGTGGTACTCCTTTACGAAACCATAACCGCCGTGAATCTGGACGGCCTCCACGCTGTGCTTCATGGCAACCGCGCTGGCGAATAATTTGGCCATGGCACCGGCCTGATTGTAGTCCATGTCGGCGTCTTTCAACCACGCGGCACGGTAGACAAGTAGCTTCGCTGCTTCGATATCGGTGGCCATTTGGGCCAGCTTGAAAGCAATGGCTTGGTGGTTAGCGATCGGCTTGCCAAACGCGGCGCGCTCCTTGGCGTATTCGACCGACAGTTCATAGCCACCACCGGCAATGCCGAGGGCCTGAGCGGCGATGCCGATCCGACCACCCGCAAGGGTTTTCATGGCGAACTTAAAACCGGTACCGTTTTCACCCAGCATGTTTTCCTTTGGCACCTTTACGTCGTTGTACATGATCGTGTGCGTATCCGAGCTGCGAATGCCAAGCTTGTCTTCCTTAGCGCCGATGACAACGCCTTTCCAGCCCGCTTCGACGATGAAGCAATTAATGCCGCGGTGACCTTCCTTCACGTTGCTTTGCGCGATGACGAGGTGAATCTTGCTCGTGCCGCCGTTCGTGATCCAGTTTTTAGTGCCGTTGAGAAGGAAGTGGTCGCCCTGGTCGATGGCCGTCGTGCGTTGCTCGGTGGCGTCGGAGCCGGCTTCGGGCTCGCTGAGGCAAAAAGAACCGATCGTCTCTCCGCTGGCTAGTTTGGGGAGGTACTTCCGCTTTTGCTCTTCCGATCCGTACTGCTCGATGCCGTAGCACACCAGGCTATTATTGACGGACATGATGACTGAGCAACTATTGTCGACCTTCGAAATCTCTTCGAGGGCCAGGATATAGCTGATGTAATCCATGCCGCTACCGCCGTATTCGGGGCTCACGGTCATGCCCATGAAGCCTAGTTCTCCCATTTGCCGGATCTCGTCCAGGGGGTAGGTCATGTGCGTATCCCGTTCGATAACGCCGGGCTTGAGGACGTTTTGCGCAAATTCACGGGCGGCGTCGCGGACGGCCAGTTGTTCTTCGTTGAGGGTAAAATTCATGATCGATAGCTTTAAATGCGAAGTTAGCGAATTTTCGCTAACGTGGGTTCTGGTAGGGGACCGCACTGGTTTCCTTACAATCGGATGGCGCGGTCGCGGGTGCAAAGGTTTCCCGTAATTAACCTGATAACTGCCCGGTAGGTTTATCCTGGAGATGCTAGTCGAACGCCACCCGTACTGGAAGGAAGTTGCCGGGTGAAGGCATCCACCCGCGGGTTCATCACCGCAAACCAGGCCGGCGGGAAAAGTGAGAGAATCATACAGGCCGGATAGCCACTCGGCAGCTGAGGGCTCTGCTCAAAAACGCGCAGTACTTGGTATTTTCGGGTAGCGCGGTAATGGTGGTCGCTGTGGCGGGTTAGTTCGTAGAGAAAAATCCGACCGAGCTCGTGGTCGGAATTCCAGCTGTGGATGGGGAGGACTGGCTCGTAGCGGCCACTATTGCTTTTGCGCCGAACGAGGCCATAGTGCTCAATGTAATTAACTGTTTCTAGCATCAAAAAGCCAAAAACGGCGGCGGCGATCGCTACCCAGACGCCGGTGAAGCCGAAGAATAGCGCGATCAATGAAAGATAGGCTACTTGCACCAGTTGAAAAACTAACATTTGATTGTGGTGGCTTACTACCGGCTTATCCTCTTTACCCAAGCGCTCCGCCTCCAGTTCCCAAGCGTGCCACCAACTAAGGGCGACGCTACGCACCCAGAAAGTATAAATGGACTGATTGCGCCGACTCGTTGCGGGGTCGAGCGGGGTGGCGACGTGCCGGTGGTGACCGCGGTTGTGCTCGATGTAGAAGTGGGTGTAGAGACCGAAAAGCAGCAAGGCTTGAGCGATGCGCTGCTCGTAACGCTCCGTTCGGTGACCCAGCTCGTGGCCGACGTTGATGCCCATCGTACCGATCATTAGCCCGACGTTGACAATCATTCCGACGAGTTCGTACGTAGCTAGCTCCCGGGTAGTGACGACGTGCAGTAGGTAAATCACCGCGCCGGCCAGCAGTGGCAGGTTGAGGTAGAGCATTAGATCGAAGAGTCGCATTTTAGTCCGGGCGGCTTCCTCTTCCGGGGCGTGGGTATCCCCACGGGTGGGGAGGATGAACTCGAGCAAGGGAAGGAATACGAAGGCTACGTAGATACTCCCGAAAGACCACACCCCCCCGAAGTAGAGCCCCAGGTAACCGGCGAGTGGGAGGAGGTAAGCAATGAGGTATTTTAAATCTCGGTACATACGTCTTAAGTATTTATATCAATTGATGGCTGATGATCGGCGTATTGCTAAAGTTAAGGGGAAGCTAGCAATTATGGAAAGTGACTTTCATCGTAACCCCATACGGACCAGTCTTAACGTCAGGTAAAGGTCAACCTACCCGTGCTCCGGTGAGGGTACACTAGCTAGCTTTGGGTACAAATTTGCGAGGTTTATGTCCAAGATTTTCGTCAAAAGCCGAGCTTCTCTTCTCCTCCCATAAAAACCTGGCACCCGCGGCCGCGCCTCCCCCACTACCATCCCGCACCGTAACTTCGCGCCATGCACAGAAGCGGTTTCGTTAACATCATCGGCCGGCCCAACGCCGGAAAATCCACCCTCATGAACGGCCTCGTGGGCGAGCGAATGAGCATCATCACGGCCAAACCACAGACGACGCGCCACCGCATCTTCGGCATCGTCACCGCCGAAGATTATCAGATTGTATTTTCGGACACACCCGGCGCGATCGAAGAGCCGCACTACAAGATGCAGGAGATGATGAACCGCTACGTCAACTCTAGTTTTGAGGATGCCGACGTGATGATCTACCTCGTGGACCCGCTCGAAGAATACGCCGAGGACGACATGCTCGTCAGCAAGATGCGGCGGGCGGAATTTCCGCTTTACCTCGTTTTCAATAAGGTCGATCTGGTGAGCAATAAGGTATTGAATAAGCAGCGGAAGCTCTTCAAGCACTGGATCAAACCCACCAAGATCTTCGAGATTTCCGCCCTCTCCGGCGACGGCGTCCCGGATCTTCTCGCAGCCATCGTCGAGACCCTCCCCGAAGGGCCTAAATATTTTCCCGACGACCAATTAACGGACCGTAGCGAGCGCTTTTTCGTCTCCGAAATTATCCGCGAGCAGATCCTCGAGCAGTACCACCAGGAAATCCCCTACTCCGTCGAAATCGACATTGAAAGCTTTGAAGAAACGGAAACGAAAGATGGCCTGGAACTCGCCCGCATCACCGCGCTAATCTACGTGTCCCGCAAGACCCAAAAGCCCATCATGATCGGTAAGGGCGGCCAGGCCATTAAGAAACTCGGGATGAACGCCCGTAAGCGGATGGAGGATTTTCTCCAGCGCCGCGTTTACCTGGAACTACACGTGAAAGTCAAGGAGGATTGGCGGGATGATGAGGGGGCTTTGAAGCGATTTGGGTATGAACGGTAAGTAGATTATTAGGCGGTAGGCTGGTAGGCGGTAGGTGATCTAAGTATGGGTCGAGATTTCGGGCGCGGGCTGGCTGCCAGCTAGTCCCGTACTTTGTCGGGATGCAATTAAAATTACCCGGAAGAGCAGCGAAGCGAGTCGTCGGCCGCTATTTGCCGCCACTTCTGCGGTTAGCAACCTACATCTTTGGTAATACAAACAATACGACCGGCCATTCGTACGGTACTTACCGCTGTACCAGCACCACTATTGTACCAAATACACATGAAACCCATCTTCACCCTCCTGATCTTAATCGTTACCTTAACTGCCTGCTCTGACCGCCGCGACATCCGTGAATACTACTTCCCCGCCCGCGAACTCGTCAACACCGACGGTAAGGTCTACGCCTACGAAAACACCGGCACCCTCCCCGGGCCGGATACGATCTACTGGTATTACCTCGGCGTCGACCTCGACACGGCGCTCTACCTCTCCGTTACTCGCTACGGCCCCGACCTTAGCCCCCAGCAACTAGCACGGGAGGAAGTGACCAATGAAGGAATTAGAATGCGCAAACTCACCGTCCTGGGCCAGGATTCCCTTGGCGTTGCCATCCCCACCGAAGTAGAAATGCTTTTTAACCGATCCTTCCCGTTCTACCTCGATAAGGTGCCAACTACTTACGGCTACCGAATGCGCGGAAAATTCACCCCGGGGTCAGAAATAGTAACGTACGTCTCCCTCGAACGGAAATACCGAAAGGACACGACCGTCACCGTACTGGGTGAAGAACGTGACGCCCTGGTCTTCGACCTAGCCGGCGAAGTCAGCGTACGCGACCCTGAAGACGGCGACATCAGCCCCCAGTTCACCGGCTACGAAATTTACGCCCGGGGCGTCGGCCTAGCCGAATACTACCGCGACCTCGGAGCAGCCGGAGCCCTCGGTGGTCGGTTGCAGCGGCTAATTCCAATGAATGATTTTGCGCTGGAGCGGTTACCTAAATAGTAAGTAATTGATGTTACGCAGATTCTATAGCCACATAAATACAAAACCACAGAAAATCTCTTCTTGGCTACGCCGAAGCACCTTTGTCTACGCTTTTGTGATTTGCTTTGCAGTATTTCATACGCTATGGTTATGTAGCAAAATCTGGTCGGGTAAGGTCAGTGAGTAATCCAAAAAGATTAAGCTTACCACCTAACGACCCGCCGCCCCCGTAAATGCAAACAATCATTAGCGAACCCACTTCACAATCAAGCTTAGCGAAATGTGATATCCGCAACCACTCAAGCCTATCGCCCCACAACTCACCAGCCACCAACCGAGTTAACTCAACCCGTACCTTCGCCCGTCAAAAGCCGCAAGCAGCCTAAAAGCGAAGCGCCCCTAAAAGCAAAGCTTAAAAAAATGAAAGCATACATCCTAACCATCGGGGACGAGATCCTCATCGGGCAGGTAACCGACACCAACGCCACCTACATGGCCGCCGCCCTGAGCGCGGAAGGTTATCAAGTCGTCGAGCACCTCTCCGTCGCCGACAGCCGGGAGGGCATTACCTACGGGCTCGACCGGGCGATGCAATCGGCTGATTTGGTATTAATTACCGGCGGCCTCGGGCCGACTAAAGACGACATCACGAAAAAAGTCCTGGCCGACTACTTCGACACCGAGCTCGTTTTCCACCAGGAATCTTTCGACCGCCTCACCAAAGTCTACCAGCGCTTCGGCCGCGAGCCCGACGCCAGCCACCGCGTGCAGTGCGAATTACCCGCGGCAGCTGAAATACTGACCAACAAGCGCGGCACCGCGCCCGGCATGTGGCTGGAAGAGAACGGCCGGATCGTCGTCTCCATGCCCGGCGTCCCCTACGAAATGCGCTACCTCGTCAAGCATGAAGTGTTGCCCCGCCTGCGCGAACGCTTTGCGGCCGACGACAAAACCCGCTCCCTGACCATCCTCACCGCTGGCGCCGGCGAGAGTACTATTGCCGAGCAGATTGCTTCGGTAGAAGATAGTTTGCCGGAGCACATGTCGCTCGCCTACCTCCCCAATCTCGGCACCGTCCGCCTCCGCCTCACCATCCGTGGTGACGATGAGGATAAGATGCAAGCCGAAATCCGGGAGTACCGGGACAAAATCGAGCAAATCATTGGCGACCTCGTGTTCGGCTACGGTGAGGAGGATATTGCGGGGGCCGTCGGCCGCCGCCTGCTGGAAAGGAAGCAAACACTGGTCACCGCGGAATCCTGCACGGGCGGCACGATGGCCAGTATGCTAACGGGTAACGCCGGCAGCAGCGCTTATTTCCTGGGCGGTGCCGTGACTTACTCCAACGCGCTAAAAAATGCGCTGCTCGGCGTCCAGCTCTCGACGATAGAGGAATTCGGGGCCGTGAGCGAACAGACCGTCCGGGAGATGGCCGAAGGCGCGCGGAAGAATTTGCGGGCCGACTACGCCATTGCCGCTTCCGGCATCGCCGGGCCGGACGGGGGCACCGAGGAAAAGCCCGTCGGCACCATCTGGCTGGCCGTTGCCGGGCCCGACGGCACACAAACTAAACTACTGCGCGCGGGTAAAGACCGTAAACGGAACATCACCTTTACGGCGTTGCAGGGCCTTAATACGCTACGTCGTATCCTGGACGGTCTGCCAATTGACTAAGCTCTCGCGCGTAACCGTTATCTTGCGCCTTTTCTACTTCAAGCCCACCACCACCACAAAAGATCAATCATGGCCCAAATAGAGCTCATCATGCCCAAAATGGGCGAATCCATCATCGAAGCGACCATCCTTAACTGGGTCAAAAAGGTTGGTGACGAAGTTGAGATGGACGACACCATCCTGGAAATCGCAACCGACAAGGTCGACTCGGAGGTGCCATCTCCGGTCGACGGGAAAATCGCCAAGATTCTTTTTGACGTGGATGCCGTCGTGGCCGTCGGTGACGTCATCGCACTGATTGAAACCGATGCGGAGGCCGAAGTTATGGCCAGCCCGGCTACCGGCCAGGCAGTTTCTGATTCCGGAACGGCTCCTGCTCCTACCCCGGCGCCTCCCGTCCCCACTGCTCCTATGCCTACTTCCCCCGCACCCGCGACAGCGCAAAATACAGTGCAAAAAGAGGTGGCGCAAACGCGGGTGCAAGCGAATTCGGAAGGAGCGACGTCTGGTGAATCCGACCGCTTCTACAGCCCACTCGTCCGCACGATGGCCGCGAAAGAGAAGATCGGCACGGCCGAGCTCGACAGCATCCCCGGCTCCGGAAAGGACGGGCGCGTGAATAAATCCGACATGCTCGCTTACCTAAAACGGCGGGACAACAGCTTCCTGATCGGCAACGTAGCCAAAGCTCCGCAACCGGAACCACAAGCGACGGCACGCGTGGAAACGAGTAAGCCAGCTACCACCAGCGTCTCCGGCGGCGACGAGATCATTGCCATGGGCCGCATGCGCAAACTGATCGCCCAGCACATGGTCGACAGCAAAAAGACCTCGCCACACGTCACGAGTTTTATCGAAGTAGACGTGACCGACATCGTCAACTGGCGCAACAAGATTAAGGGTGGCTTCCAGCAAAAGCACGGGCAAAAGATCACCTTCACGCCGATCTTCGTCGAGGCGGTCGCCAAGGCGATCAAAGACTTCCCGCTGGTGAACGTCAGCGTCGACGGGGACAACATCATCAAAAAGGGTAACATCAACGTGGGCATGGCCGCCGCGCTGCCGACGGGTAACCTGATCGTGCCCGTCATCAAAAATGCCGACCAGTTGAACCTGCTGGGCATCACCAAAGCCGTCAATGACCTGGCCAGCCGCGCCCGCGCGGGCAAACTCAAGCCCGACGACACCCAGGGCGGCACGTTCACGCTGACTAACGTCGGCACCTTCGGTAACGTCATGGGCACGCCCATCATCAACCAGCCGCAGGCGGCGATTTTGGCCGTCGGGGCAATTCAGAAAAAACCGGCCGTGGTGGAAACGGAATACGGGGATCTGATCGCCGTGCGCCAACTGATGTTCATGTCCCTGAGCTACGACCACCGGGTGGTAGATGGCGCCCTGGGCGGCAGCTTCTTGCGGCGGATCGGCGACTACCTGGAAGCCTTCGACGTGAACCGGACGGACGTTTAAAACAATTGACCGGTTACTTTAGGGCACCGTCCGTACTGCCGATTATTAACCCACAAGCTCAACCATTACGGTGGGTTAAACTGGTTTAACCCGCCGTAATGTTGAGCTAACGCGGTGGCCACGTTACCTTGTCCCGTATGCGACTGCTGTTTATCCTGTTAATACTCCCTAATCTGCTGTGCGGGCAAGATCGTAGTCGCCTGGAAAGCGCACGACTTCAGTACGCGGCGGGAGAATACGCGGCCGTGGTACAAACATTACGGCTGGGTCGGGGGCTAGCAAAGGAAGACACCGAAGCGGCACTCTTACTGGCGGTCAGCTTGTTCCACGTCAATGATTTGACGGCGGCCAAGACCGAGTTGGATAATTTGATCGCACGGGGCGGCGGCGACCTCCCACTCGCCCGCTTCTACCGCGGCCGGGTCTACCACGCCCAAAACCTCTTCACCGAGGCGATGGTAGAATACAAGAAATTTGCCCGCACTCTCGACCAGAGCGGAGAGACTTGGCTAACCATAACCACTTTACTCCGCAACGTCGACAACGGTCTGCGGGCAAGTGGCGGTACCGAACAAATCCTGGTCGATAATCTCGGCCCGGCGGTAAATACGCCGGGGGACGAGTTCGGCCCCATCCCCAGCCCTTCCGGGAATGGCCGCGTGTACTTTACCGCACATTCATCCGGCCTCGGTGGACCCGAAGGCAACACCGACATTCTGGTCACCTCCGCCTCCGGCGATGGGTGGGTGAGCCGCACTTCTCTCAACCCCTTACTCAACACCCCCCTCAACGAGAACTTGGTGGACATCAGCCAAAACGGGAACCGGCTGTACTACTTCCGGGGGGAAACGATGATGAACGGTGACTACCTGGTGGACACCTTTCGCCAGGACAACACCACGGAATTAGTTACCCTCGCCGTCGAAGTTCCTTTCTCCGGCCGTACCCGCGACGTGACCCCTTTTTTCAGTGCCGACGACGCAGTTTACTTCGCCAGTGACCGCCCGGATGGTTACGGGGGGCTAGATCTCTACCGCCGCGAGCGCTTAGCCGACGGAACCTTCGGCCCCTCCACGAACCTGGGGCCTACCGTCAACGGCCCGTACGATGAGATCTGCCCGTTCGTCGCCCGCAACGGTCGCACGCTCTACTTCAGCACGAACGACCCTGAGTTTAGCATTGGCGGTTTCGACGTCGTGAAGTCCTTTCGGGTCATCAACGGAGACGGTCAGTTCACCCTACCGGAAAACGTGGGCTTACCCATCAACTCCGCCGGAGACGACACCCACTTCCGGTTGGCTCCGGACACCTTTACCGGCTTCTTAGCTAGCGACCGCAAGGATGGCTACGGGCAGCGAGATATTTATGCCATCTACTACCCCACCGCCCGGTTAGAGATGCAGTGATGCCCGTCCATCAATTCAACCTCCTCCAATTCATGAAAAAAGATTTTAACCGTCTCCTCAAGGAAATCGACGCCGACGACATGCGGGAAGAGCTACGCGTCTTGTACGATCGCTTTCCGGTCGTGCGGGAGTACTACAAAATGGAGTTGGGGGAAAGTACGAAGGCAGTCGTCGACAAATACAAAGCGGATTTGCGCAAGGCCTTCTTTTCGAGCAAGCGGCGGGTGAGCCGGCGGGGGCGGAGTGAGTCCAAGAAAGTTTTGAAGGCCTTTTCGCTGGTCTCCATCCACCCGCGTGACCTGGTGGAACTCTATTTCTACCGCGCGGAAGTGATGGCCGAAGCCGTCGTTCATTACCGCATCGAAAATGATTCCTTCTTACTGGCTACGGTCAAGGCCTTTGAGGAAGCTTTGGTGCTGGCGGAGAAAGAACTGCTGATAGAATCATACCACCCGCAAATTGAGCAACTATCGCAGTACTTTGGCGACCACGTGCGGTACGGAGATTATTCTTTTTGGCCCTTGTTTCGGGAATATTTTGGGGAGGGGTGAGGGATCAAATGTGTTTTGTCGCTATTTACACATAAGATAAACTTTCGCGGATCAACGCTGCGCATTAATCCACGAAAGATGCATTCGATAGGAAATGACTAACCTAAAGCTGCGAGAATTTAAACGGGTACTTCGGCTACAAACTAGATGCGTCTACTTCAGACCACCGCTGTGCGATGATTCAAAGTAGACGCATCAGATGATTGCCGTTGGCAGTAACTTAGCTAAAGTAGCTTGAGACTGTGGGTCCGAATGCTAAATACGGCTGTTTACAATAACTCAATGGGCACTTCCACAAAAGTCTTATCCCAGCCCATTTTCAGGTGGACCATGCCGGAGTCCGCTTCGAACATCGTGATGGAAAAATTCTCCATGCTATCAGCCATCGTTTGCGTGGGCACGGTGGTGGTAGCCACGTTGTGTTCTGGCTTGTAGGCGTATACGCCCCAGCCGTCCAGGTCGAGACTGAAGAACACTTCCCACTCGTCGGCGGTGGGGATGGCACCGAAAGAATAACGACCGGCGGGGAGAACTTGGTCGCCGATCTTCACGGGGACGAGGAACTGGATCTCGGCCGTCTCGTTGGCACCTAATCGGTAAGCATCACCGTAGGGAGCTAAGTCACCACCCCACACCTCGCGGTCTTTCTTGTAGGGGCGACTGTAGAGGACGCGAATTTTTGGCTCCAGAGCCACGGCGGCGCTGTCCGTTTTAGCGAACGAGCGAAAAGCGGCGCGGGCGGGGTAGTAGACGGCGTCGAGTGGGCTCTTGTCCAATTCGGCAAAATCTTGCGCGGATAAGGTAAAGGCGGACCCGATGAGGGCCATGGAGAGCAATAGTTTCTTAAGCATGTTTGGAATGTTGTTGGTTAGATAGATAGCTGTTAGTTAGGGCTGAGTAGTGTTTCTTAAGGTACGACTTGGTGGCTAGAAAAGCCATATTTTGCAAGCGAGTGTCGCATTCCAGCGCTTAAACCCACCGCAAGAAATCCACCACCACCTTGCCCCAGGTTTCCGGTTCGTGCTTGCCGCCGTCTACCTCGGTATACACAAAATCGGTCCCTTCGGCCATACCCTTCTCCGTGAGGGCAGCCATTAACTGCAGGGTGTCGTCGATGGCGTCGATGATGCCGTTGTTGTTGCGGTCTGCCCGTTCGTCTTCCGTGCCGGCCATGAACCAGAATTTGACGGGTGGGGCTTTTTTCGCGCGGCGGACGTAATCGTGGACGATCAGGTTCGCGTCAGGATGGTTGGCGTCGAACTCCTTTTTCCGCCACCAGAAAGAACCGCTGAAGGCACCCGCGCTTCCGAACTCGGAGGGGTTGCGCCAGGCCACGTCGAAGGCGTTAAGGCCGCCGAGGCTGAAGCCGGCAATGGCGCGCTTACCGGGGTTGTGGTAAATATTGTAACGGTCTTCCAACCAAGGAATGAGTTCTTTAAGCAGGAACGTTTCGTATTCTTTGGCTTGGTCACCGCGGTTGAGGTAGTCGGGCCGGCCGGCGGTTCCGTATTCCCGCATCCGGTCGCCGGCGTGAATGCCCACGATCAGGGTATTGCCCAGCGTGTCCTCTTCGTACGCGCCGCGTAATTTGTTTTCGAGGTCCATTTCCTTCAGGTCCTGGCCATCGTTAAAGAGCACGAGCGACAGCAGGCGCCACGGTGGCACGGCCGGGCGGTACACGTCGATCATCACGTCCCGATCTAGCGCGCCCGCGGGCATGAGGAAGGAGCGTTTGATGACTTGGCGGCGCCGGGAAAGGACGCTGCCAAAGATTTGCCGGACGTAAGAAAAAGCCATTCGGGGAGGTAGTTAAAGTAAACTATAACGGCTAGTACCTAACGGAGTTGAGTTTTTTGCCGGAACAAATTACGGGCCGCAAAAGTCGCCCGCCGGCATTGTTGGGGTAGATTTTTGTCGGCCTTGCTTACCTTGCGTACAAACCACCCCCAGCAGATGCAGGAAACTTATACTGAGTTCTACAGCCACCACCTTGGCCACAACGTCAAGATGCTCACCTTTGGCACCAAGGGATATCCCCTCGTCATTTTCCCCACTACCCTCGGCAGCTACTCTGAGGCGAAGGATCGGGGCATGGTCGAGACCCTGCGCTGGTTCGTCGAGCGGGGGTTTCTCCAGGTTTTCTGCCCGGATAGCATCAACAACTACAGCTGGTACGCGAAAATCCACCCGAAGCACAAAGTGGAGCGACACCTGCAATACGATCGGTTTTTGGCTGAAGAGTTCATCCCCCAAATTCGCTGGAACACCGGCACCGGTCGCGTCGCCTGTTGCGGCATCAGTTTCGGTGGGTTCAGCGCGGCCAACTTCGCCTTTCGCCACCCGGAAATGGTCAGTCACCTGATTTGCCTGAGTGGGGCGTTCAGCATCAAGTCCTTCCTACACGGTTACTACGACGACAACGTTTACTTCAACAACCCGGTAGACTTCATACCCAATGCGAATAATCCTTATCTCTGGGACATGAAGATTATTCTCGGAACAAGCAATTGGGATATTTGCCTGGATAACAATCTGAAATTCAGTGAAATTCTACGGGCCAAGCAAATCCCGCACTGGCTCGACGTGCTGGGGGACGTAGAGCACGACTGGCCCCTCTGGTTGGAAATGTTGCCACGGTACGCGGGCCACATTAAGTAGAGTTGGCGCGGTCGCGGGTGCGGGGTTTTTCAGGGAGAGCAGGTGGTAGGCGGTAGGCGGTAGGTACTCAGTTTTGAAGTTCGGGATGTATTGATGAGTATGGTTAAGGTTTCTGTGCGAGGTTGGTAGTGACCTATTATGTTATTGATGCATCGTGAGGATTTGTTCCTGGCGGTTTCGAGTCCTGGCGTTTGGCACGCTTAAACTACGGGTAGAATTCCCTTCTTTAAACCACCGAATACTCCACCCCGTGAACCTCCTGGCCAATTACCGTAAGCAGTTCGCGTTCTACCGGTCGCTCGGTGAAAGAGCGATGGAGCAGCTCGGTGAGGAGGAGCTATTTTTCGACGACGCAGCGGGGTCTAACTCGATCGCCGTAATTGTCAAACACCTGGCGGGGAACATGCACAGCCGCTGGACGGACTTGCTAACGAGCGACGGAGAGAAGCCGTGGCGAGATCGGGACCAAGAGTTTGTTGACGATTTCGCCGACCGGGCGGCGCTGGAAAACGCCTGGAACCTGCTGGAAGCTGCCCTCCTTAGCCTGAACGAGACCGATCTCGACCGGACCGTCTACATCCGCGCCGAAGCCCATACCGTTTACGAGGCAATTAACCGTCAACTGGCGCATTACGCTTACCACGTGGGGCAGATCGTGCTCCTGGCGAAACAGTGCAAGGGAGAAAATTGGGTTTCTCTTTCCATTGCCAAAGGTCAGTCTGAAGCCTTCAACGCTAGTAAATTCGGCAGGTAGAACGAGCGTAGTTATGGTAGTTTGTCGGTAGGCTCCTCCTCCAAAAACCTTTGCACCCGCGACCGCGCCCTGCTTAAATAAGCAATCCACCCGAGCAAAATCTAAGAGCAAAGTCAGACACAATAAGTAGCAGGGATACTAACTCGCTCGATCTTTACTCTCTATTCTTACTTCTATACTCTTCTTCACTCCCTAAATTCCACCTGCACCATATCTTCCTCCTGAATACTCAACAGCGACGCCGCCCGGCCCATGTTGATGGCGACTTCGAGGTAGCCGTCCGAATTAAAGCGGCACAGCGCCTCGCCCTGGGGGACGTCGTGGTAGCGCACGCTGAGTTGGTCGAGTGGCTTCATACGCTTGATGAGTAGCTGAAAAGGGCGGCCCCGACCGATTTCTTCGAACCGGCCGCGGGTAACGTTGGTGGTCACGTTGTCGTAGCGGTCCACGAAAGAAACCGTGCCACGGATGTAGTCGGGGCCGATGACGGGTTGAAAAGTGAGGCGCTCCGTGAATTTGGTGGTGGGCAAACCAACTTCGTAGAAAGGTTTGTCGGCCGCAACGTGGGCCACGGCGCGGGCGTAGATCTCCGGCAGGCTCGTGCTTGATTTGAGTCCGTCGAGGACGTACGTTTCTTCGGGCAACTTACCGAAGATGAGACTGAAAATACCGTTATCCGGGCCAATGAAGTACTGGCGCTCGTGCAGGATGGCCAGGAACCGGCTCTTGGGTTGGTAGAAGTCGTTGACGCTCACGACGTGGATCGTTCCCGCCGGATAGTGTTGCCAAACACGTTTAAAGATAAAGGAGGCGCGCACGATGTCGTAAGGGGGAATATCGTGCGTCAGGTCGACGAGTTGAATCGCGCGACCCGACCCGAGCAGGTGGGCTTTGAGGCGGGGCAGGTGAAAATCTCCCTGGCCAAAATCAGTGGTGAGGGTGACGATGGGGGGGCTAGATTGTGCCATGGTGGTGGTTGCGGTCGGTCTTAAGAGCCCGTTATAACAACAAGCTACGGCTAGGATCAGTAGGGCGAAGGTAGAATTTTCGGCTGGTTATTTAGCTCCGCTAAGCTGATGGGAAGAGCACGGTAGCCTTTTTTATGGCGCCCTTAACGATGCGCAACTTTTGCGCCCACTTTCCGGTTCATCTAACCCACGTCAATTCCCAGTTCAGGGAGCGACCAAAACCCTTTCGTTTGAGCGAAATCGAAGTATCCATCAGCGGCGTCGACCCCCTGGCCCTGCTGGGCGGCAACAATAAGAAGTTGAATATTATCCGGGAAGGATTCCCGGACGTAAAGGTCACCCAGCGCGGGACGACCGTTAAGATCAAAGGCAGTAAGGAGGACTCCCAGAAGGTAAAGCACCACCTCGAACTCATGATGCGCCTCCTGCAGGACAACCGCGAACTGACGACCCAGACCGTGGAAGATATTCTGGCCGGGGAAAATCCGTTCGTCACCAAGCTTGGGCCCGGTGTCTCTAACAAGACCATATTATATGGTCTCAGTGGTAAGCCCATCAAAGCCCGCACGGCGAATCAGGCTAGATTGGTGGAAGCCGCCGGTAAGAATGATATTGTCTTCGCCGTTGGCCCGGCCGGTACTGGTAAAACATATACCGCCGTAGCATTAGCCGTCCGTGCCCTTAAGACGAAAGCCGTAAAAAAAATCATTCTTACCCGTCCGGCCGTTGAAGCTGGGGAAAGCCTTGGTTTCTTGCCCGGTGACCTTCAGGACAAGATTGATCCCTACCTTCGTCCGTTGTACGATGCCCTTGACGACATGATCCCGGCCGACCGCCAGGCGAAATTTCGGGAGGAGCGCATTATTGAAATAGCCCCCCTCGCTTACATGCGTGGTCGGACTTTAGATAATTGTTTCGTAATCATGGACGAAGCACAGAATACGACCACCAGTCAACTCAAGATGTTCCTCACCCGCCTGGGCCCCTCCGCCAAGGCCATCGTTACTGGAGACCTGAGTCAGGTCGATTTGCCGCGCAATCAGCAGTCGGGCTTACGCCGGGCGGTGAGCATCCTCGGCAAGATTAAGGGAATCGGCGTCATTAAGCTTACGGCGGATGACGTAGTGCGGCACCGTTTGGTTAAGTCCATTATCAAGGCTTACGAAGCCGAAGATGATGCGCAGGGACGCGACGGGAATGGAACGCGCGAATCCGGTACTTTTGAACGGCTGGGCGCGCCAGCACGAAGCCGTTCACGGGATGAACCCAGGACAGATAATTAGACGATCTAACTTTTTTTGCCGCTAAAAGGCCTGTGCGAGCACCACAATCGGGGACACAATATACAAGAATGCCAGCTACGTAAGTAGCTGGCATTCTTGTGTTTATTAGATAATATTTTGTATCAAGGCACTTATATGGGGTAACAGCGACTTTAATACTGTTTTGAGAAGCAGGCCGTGCTGGCCCCACCTTTACGGTACAATAAGCAACCAATATGAGCAATATCTTTTCCCTCCTGTCCGCCGAGCAAGTCGATTCACTCCTCAGCGTCTACGACTTCGCCGCCACCTCCTTCAGCCAGGTAGCAATTTTCATCACCGATGCGCTTGACTACATCGTCGTCGAAGACGTCATCCTTTAATTAACTCCCCAAAATAAACAACCGTGAATAATATCCTTTCCCTCCTATCCACCGAGCAAGTCGATTCACTCCTCAGCGTCTACGACTTCGCCGCCACCTCCTTCAACCAGGTAGCAATTTTCATCACCGATGCGCTTGACTACATCGTCGTCGAAGACGTCATCCTTTAATCCCCCAAAAAAAAGTAATCATGAATAATATCATTTCCCTCCTGTCCGCCGAGCAAGTCGATTCACTCCTCAGCGTCTACAACTTCGCCGCTACTTCCTTCAACCAGGTAGCCCTTTTCGTAACCGATGCGCTTGATTACATCGTTGTCGAAGATGTCGTCCTTTAATTAATCTCCCTAAAATAAACAACCATGAATAATATCTTTTCCCTCCTGTCCGCCGAGCAAGTCGATTCACTCCTCAGCGTCTACGACTTCGCCGCCACCTCCTTCAACCAAGTAGCACTTTTCATCACCGATGCGCTTGATTACATCGTTGTCGAAGATGTCGTCCTTTAATTAATCTCCCCAAAATAAACAACCATGAATAATATCTTTTCCCTCCTGTCCGCCGAGCAAGTCGATTCACTCCTCAGCGTCTACGACTTCGCCGCCACTTCTTTCAACCAAGTAGCCCTTTTCATCACCGATGCGCTTGATTACATCGTTGTCGAAGATGTCGTCCTTTAATTAATCCCCCAAACAAATAACCATGAATAACATTCTTTCCCTCCTGTCCGCCGAGCAAGTCGATTCACTCCTCAGCGTTTACGACTTCGCCGCCACCTCTTTCAACCAGGTAGCCCTTTTCATCACCGATGCGCTTGATTACATCGTTGTCGAAGATGTCGTCCTTTAATTAATCCCCCAAACAAACAACCATGAATAACATTCTTTCCCTCCTGTCCGCCGAGCAAGTCGATTCACTCCTCAGTGTCTACGACTTCGCCGCCACCTCTTTCAACCAGGTAGCCCTTTTCATCACCGATGCGCTTGATTACATCGTTGTTGAAGATGTCGTCCTTTAATTAATCCCCAAAATAAACAACCATGAATAACATTCTTTCCCTCCTGTCCGCCGAGCAAGTCGATTCACTCCTCAGTGTCTACGACTTCGCCGCCACCTCTTTCAACCAGGT
>NZ_JAATJH010000006.1:0-3485 GCF_011927835.1 Neolewinella antarctica | reverse complement strand
GGTAGCCCTTTTCATCACCGATGCGCTTGATTACATCGTTGTCGAAGATGTCGTCCTTTAACTAATCCTCCAAAATAAATAACCATGAATAATATCTTCTCCCTCCTGTCCTCTGAGCAAGTCGAATCACTCCTCAGCGTTTACGACTTCGCTGCCACCTCCTTTGACCAAGTAGCCCTTTTCATCACTGATGCACTAGACTACATCGTCGTTGAAGACGTCGTGTTATAATTAAAATTTGATTACGTTTGTGAAAACAAATTCACCTAACGTTTCATTAAGCCTGCGGCCTTTCCACAACCAACGGCTTTGAGTACCGCCTCATCTGATTAGGCAATTCATTTATCCACCCACACAATTAACTACATCATGGTCGAAGACGTCGTGTTATAACTAGCTTATCACCATTCAAATAACTAGGCAAGTCCTAACTAATCGAAAAATAGTAAAATATGATCAAGAGAATCGTCAATTTAGATTGAATGTTGGGATGGGTATACTCATCATTAAATTAATCTAGGTGCTTTATTATAATTTTCCAAAGTGTTTCGTACGGAATCAGTTCTAAATCGTTTTGTTGCTCACTAATTTCAGCTTCACGCATCTTTTTTAGTGTATAAGCAGCTTTTTTTTCAGTCACTTTCCGATTAAAGCTAGCTTGAATGATATTTAGCAGTAATTTGAAAAATCCGTTATTCCGCAAATTACTGTCATCACGCAAATAGCGCGAGCAGTAGACGGACAGGGCATCCGTCCGGGCAATTACTTCATCAAATTTATTTTGCAGGATAAGAATAACTGCTTGAAGTATAAGAATTTGAATATTTGTTCCACGCTTGTTGCGAACATTAGCGGGAACATTATTCAAGAAGCTACTTAATCTAAAGCGTTTTATTTCAGGCCAATCTGGCTGAATAATCAATTCGCCAGCTAATATGAGCATCTGCACGTATGCAGTCATAATTGTCCAGAATTCCTGATGACGCTGAGTAAGTAGCTCTTTCAACCCCCGGTCCTCCACCTCCGCGAGGTGACGATATGCAAACTCGTAGTTACCCGTGAACAACCCGAGACGAATTGCATACTCGTAAATTTTTAATTCATTGATTGTGCCCTTAGGCACCCAAATTCTAGCTGCTTCAATTTGACGGAGCCCAAGTGCGAAGTTCTTTAGTTTAATGGTACAGTCAATTCGACTTAAAGCAAGCATTGAGATCGTATTTACGTTGGCCCCCTTACACTTTGTTAGAATGTCTATTCCAGTTTCCGCGCTGGCGATTGCACCAACGTAATCGCCTTTTAGCATGAGTCCAGTCAGTTCAGTCTGACTGTACATCATTTGTAAGACGGGCACCCAACTATTCCTATTTCTAATCTGGGTATCCTCCGTCGCAAACCGACTCGCCATTTCTCCAATTTCAACGGGTGAGAGTCGGTTAGCATAAAGCTCATTCCGAATTTGGCGATAATGTGCCGTTATAATGTTGAGATCCTGGCACACTTCAGCGTAGTGCTCATAAAGCGCATGGTATTTCTTAAACAGTGTCTCATTGTAAGCTACTCCTAAGTTAAGACTCGCCAAGATGTCCGTTAGTCCGAGATTTAGGGTAGGATTCTCGTAATCCTTAACGTAACGAAACGCTTGAGAGGCGACTTCCCTCGCTGAAGCATAGAGGCGTTTCGCCATGAGAATGCGGGCCACCTCCAGTTGACGGTGGCCATTTTCGTAAGCCTCATCGTAAGTACGGTAAGTCGGTCGGGTAAAATTTTCTTCCAGTACAACGGTCATCAAAAGGTTAGAGAGCCGTGTCTTCAGTGTGCGGTAGGCACCGTGTGACGTATCCTTACCCGTACCGTATATTAGGCTTACAATTTGCGGCTCCTCGTATTTACCCGAGCGGATGTATTTGTAGAGTCGGTAGGTAAGCAGGTTCTTTTCCTGACCATCCTCTCGCTCCAGGAGCTTTCGCAAAGACTGAGGTTTTGCAGCGTTAACAAGTTCAAGAATCCTTTTCATAATGGAAATGTGACACAATAATACTAAATCTGACATCAAGAGACTACTTAACCCTATAAAATACTGAGCTTAAACGCCTCCTGCATCACAAAGTAGTAAAATTACCTGGTAACAAATCAACATTTTTTGTTCAGGCTTTGCCTCCCGGGTGTCACTATCTTTGATTTATCGTAAGGAAGGGGGTATATGACTTTCTTCCCGCCGATCTAAAAATCCATACGTTTGAGTTGTTGTTTAGTATTTAGTTGGTGCCATGGCCGCCCTCCACTTTGAGTAATTCGGTGGAATACAAATGGCCATGGCACCCTTTTTTCTCTCTCAAAATAATCCTTCCCCTTAAGCGAACTTCCAAGAAATTCTAACTAGTGTTATACGGCTGTGCCGTCTGCGTCTCTCCACGTTCAAACCTTTCTACCTTAATCTTACCCGGCAACAGCACTAGCGCTGCTGCCGGGTAAGTACTTTTATGGTTAGTTGTTCCTGCACCGAGGCGTTTACATAATCACCCATTCATCTTAGTAGAGTGGCCTGAGGTTCCGTTCGTGATACGTAACAATCGGTGCGGCACAGTAGCAGAACTGATTCGCAAACAAATAATTTTCGCAGCCATTGTGATACCGCAAATGAGCTAGTGAGAGTATATTTTCCGGACTGATCACCCAATGATTGTCAGTCCGGCAATAGTGGCTCGGCGTTCCTAACTCACTATGTATTCGACCCAAACGGAATAAGGGTGGTAACTTGAGGCGGAGACTAAAATCATGACACAAAATCGCAGATTCCAATCCACAATAAGCACTTAAGCACACGCATTTACTAAATGTACCTAGCAGAAATCCATTTTAGGTATAAAAAATCTAGGCAACAAATTACTATTTTTTGTACATCTAGCCAGCCCAACGTACTGCTATCTTTGATTTATCGAAAGGAAGGGGATTAATAATGTTCCACTCCGTCGAGACAAAGATCCATACGTTTGAGTTGTTGTTTAGTATTTAGTTGGTGCCATGTCCGGCTTTCACTTTGAGTAATTCGGTGAAACACAAATAGACATGGCACCCTTTTTTCTCTCAAAAAATAAATCCGCTTTCAGACCGACTTTCAAATAATTTCATTTAGTGTTGTACGGCCGTGCCGTTTGCGTCTCTCTCTACATTTAAACCTTTCATTTCTACCCTTACCCGGCAACAGCGCTCGCGCTTTTGCCGGGTAAGTGCTTTAAAGTATCCTAATTCCCACAGATATCGCGTGGAGATTTTTACGTAATTACTGCTCCCACCTGATTTTATTTGTCGCAAATATTTAAAGTATTTTCACGTGAGTAACCCTGCATTTTGATGCATTTTGTTTCAAGTGCTATTCATCAACAAGTAATGCGAATCATGGGCTAAAACACGTAGAAGCAAGTTTTCCTAGCTTTAGGAATGCGACTTCTTAAACTCATCCAACTGTACTTCTACGTCTGCGA
>NZ_JAATJH010000005.1 GCF_011927835.1 Neolewinella antarctica | reverse complement strand
AGGCGGTAGGCGGTAGGCGGTAGGCGGTAGGCGGTAGGCGGTAGGCGGTAGGCGGTAGGCGGTAGGCGGTAGGCGGTAGGCGGTAGGCGGTAGGCTAAAATAACTAAAACTACCGCCTACTAGTCTATCGCCTACTTTTTCTACCGCTGTTCGTAAGGAAAAGTAACAATAAAGCTACTCCCCTTCCCGAGCTCACTCTCGATCCGGATGCTCCCGCCGTGGACTTCCGTGATCGTTTTCACGTAACTTAAGCCCAGACCGAAGCCCTTCACGTCGTGGCGGTCGCCGGTATGGACACGGTAGAAACGATCAAAGATGTTTTTTCGTGCCTCGCGGCTCATCCCGAGGCCGTGGTCCAGGATCGTGACCTCAACGCCGGTGGGGACGTTGCGCGTACTGACGACGATTTGCGGTGCTTCCGGCGAGTACTTGTTAGCGTTGTCAAGCAAGTTATTGACGAGGCTGGCCAGGTGCGTCATGTCGCCCTCGACGGACGACGGGTCAGCCTCGGGGATCACCACGACGCTCCCCCCGCGCGGCTCCACCTGGAGGCGGATGTACTCGCCCGCTTCGATGATGACGTCGTTCAAATCTACCTCGGTCAGGTTGAGGTTGAGGCGGTTCTTGTCCAGCTTAGCCATCTGGAGCACCTTTTCCACCTGGTCGTTCATCCGTTTATTTTCCTGCTTGATGATGTGGGCGAAGCGCATCACCTTATCCGGGCTGCCGGTTACTTTGGGGCTCATGATGCTGTCCGTCGCCAGGCTGATCGTAGCGATCGGCGTTTTGAACTCGTGGGTCATGTTGTTGATAAAGTCCGTCTTCATCTCCGAGAGTTTTTTCTGGAACAGAATGACGTAGATCGTGTAGACGAAACAGCCCAGAATAATGCTGATGAAGAGCAACGAAGCCAGGAGATTATTGAGGATGGTGTTGAAAATAACGCTTCCCTTGCGCGGGCTGTAGGCCAGGAGGTAGCCGGCGGCGTCGGTCTCGGTATCGTAAAGGGACACCCGGTAAGAACTACGTAACAAATCCAGGTGGCGGGCCGTATCCGCGCCGATTGTGGACAGTAACCGGCCGTTGCGGCTGACGAATTCTTTGTTGCGGACGTCGTAAACACCGTATTCAATGTCTCCCTTCAGGTCGGCGTTTTCGAAGGCGGTCTGGAGCCTTCTGTCGAGGAACTCCCGGTCGATCCGTTCCACGAGCGGGCGGGCGGCGTACTGCGTTTGCAGGCGCAGGCGGTAAGAAGGCTGTTCGGACAACTGAAGGTTTTTGCCCCCCAGCAGGCCGGGGCGGGGCAGATCGCGGGTTAGGTCGCCAGCAACGATGCCGGCCGTCTTGCCCATCCCACTATTATAGCCATTCGCCGATACGTTGATCTCCGTCGCTTCCTTTGCTTCCAGGTCGCGCGCGGTATTGTTGAGCGCATCCTGCAACGCCTCGTCGTAGCGCTGTTCGTTGACGTTCATGGCCGTCCGAATCAGGTTGTACTGCAGGAAGATTACGCCCAGGAGGGACACGGTCATCAGGGTGGTAATGAGAAAGATGGTTCTTTTGGCCATGAGTATTTTTTACCGCGTTGGGTGCAAGGTACTGGGGCGGGGGGCTTTTGTTATAGCGTCGCAACGGTGTCCTTAGTTTACGACGGCAAAGCGGGAGGAGGCCGTCCCCTTAGTATTGGGCGCGGTCGCGGGTGCGGGGTCATGACGGAAGGAGCCGAGGCTAACGGGCCGGCGCAAGACTGAAAATATGCAGGGTTACCGCAAGCAGGTCGGGTTATGAAGCCAACATCCGGTACGCCTAAATAAACCCTGCACCCGCGACCGCGCCCACTTAACGTACCTACCGGCTCACTACCAACCGCCCCACCACAAAACGACCGGAGGCAACACTCGTCGTACGCAATAAATACACGCCAACCGGTAGCTCCGTCAGCGAGAACCGGGCGCTGTGGCGCACCTCACGCGACCGCAATAGGTGACCCAACCCGTCAAAGATTTCCAGCCGCAACAGTTCACCGCCGGAGTAGGTGACGTGCAACTGCCCGGAAGTCGGGTTGGGATAAACGGTTAACTCCCCCTCCAGTGGGTTCGCAACGCCCGTCGCGCCATCCACGCCGTCACAATTTTCGTCGATGCCGTTGCCCGCCACGTCCGGCGCGCCGGGGTTGATGGCGGCGTTTACGTCATTGCATTCTTCGTAGAAGAGGTAGGTATCCTAGTCCCGGGTTAAGTCTAAAAAAGGAGAAGTGTGGCGTAAGGTAGGGAATGTCTTTTTGCGCGGGCGCGGGCGCGGGTGCGGGGTTTATTGGGTGGGGTTAATTGTTCTTCTCTCCAGTTAAACTACTTAAGGTTTCTTCACGTAGCGGATTGCTACAATTAGGACCGAGGTAACTTGGTATAATTTGATCCCAGTAGTCTTTTTAAAGTGCCACCCTATTTCTACGAAAGCTACTACCAGTACTCAGAAGCGCCGTACAAACGACCGTCCTGCAGGAAAACCGAGCTCAGGTCCTGGCGGACCCGTCCCTCCATCACGTTTTGAATAGCGAGATCGATTAAAAAATCGTCCCCGTTCTCCTGACTTCCTATTCGCCGCAGCGCAGCAAGTTTGGCTGGGTCTTCGGCGTAGGTACCGTGTGCTATTTTGTCGAGCGTATAAAAATCAGCGAACAGGGCAAATTTGATTTTGGCTAATTGGTGGTTCGATTTAGTAAAATTCGTGAACACCTTAAATGAACCCTTATTTTCAACGTAGAGTAGCGCTCCGTAGGAAACCGCTTCCCCTTCCCGGTGTGTTTCGAACGTTATGCCGCCAACGGGCTGGTCAAAGTGGGTGGATAGATTCACCGTCCGCAGTGGGCTCAAATAGTTTTTATCGTAATAATCCATCGCAGACCTTGCGGCGGACTCTTTCACCTTCAGATCAGGATTGTCCTGTGGGGTGTCGTAGAGCAACTTCCTGTATTCATCATCATTAGCCATCATCCAGGCCGCCAACAAATCTTCCGGTGTTTTATAGCCTTCGTGGAGCGACGGACGGTGGTGACCGCGATAGTACCAATCAGCCATAATGCGGTCCTTACTGAATAGCTTCAAATCGTACGTTGAAAACGAGTCGATTATCGTCAAGTAAATTGGTAAGGCCCTCGTTCTTTCTTCCAAAGAACATTCGTAGATATCGGCTCGATTCAGCGCCTTTGATTTTTCAATATTAGGGACGTCCAGGTACTTTACTCCGGTACTATCCATAACAGTCAAAGCGTCAACTGCGTAAGCATCAACCAGCGCATCGGTGGAAATGTAATCCAGCACCGTTTTCCAGTACCACATTTCCGCATTTTCTGGTAAATCAACCATCACCAAATTATTCCCTTCCTCCCTGAATAGCATATGCGCTTGGACACAACTACTATTATCTGGTGACAGAATTTGAAAGATCGCGAGCATATAGTCCGTGTCCGAAGTCGACAAATCACAGGCATACATCAAATGTACACGACCGTTCTCCGCGTTTAATTTTCGCTTGACCAACGCTACCGTTCGTGCCGTCTCGTAATCATTACATACGATTGTCTTACCGGTAAACATGGCTGGCAGTAGCTCCGCCAGTTGGAGCGCAACCTCCCGGTAAAAAGTGCAATTATCGCCCACAATCGGTATTGCCTGCGTGGACGTTTTATTTACGGGGTCTAAAATACTTACCATCGACTGATAGAATTCGTAAGTCACCTCCACTGATTGAGAAAAGTCCTGCTGCGCGCGGAGGGATAAACTCAAGAGTAGGTGCAGAATTGTCAGTATTAGGTATTTAGTCATTAGCGGTCTGGGAAATGTGGTCGGTTTGTTCTGAATCTAGGTTTAGCGATTTGTGAGGAAACCGGTCGGAGCGTGGTGAAAGCTTCGCCTGGATAGATCTACACCATAGCATCACCAAAGATTTAGAGCGACTGGCTTAAAATCCTGCGGCGTTTCATTTTTGGCTATAGTACAGATACTTATTTTGCCATCAGACAATATTACAACTTAAAATTGTAGACCTGCTTTGAACTTAAACAAACCACTCATCTTACCAAAATTCATTTGGCCCAATCATAGTAACTGATTCATAATAAGGTGCAAATTTCTTTTCAGGGGTATCACTCATTTCCATTAACCGGTAGAAACGATTGAGCAGAAAGGTAGCCTCTCCTGGGCGAAACGCCTCGTCTCGAATTACGGCGTCGCTACGTGAAGTGGACCCATCAAAATTAGCAACCACACCATTCTTGAGTTCATCAAATTTAACAGAAACTAGTAGTTGAATCTTATTACGGAGTCCAGGGTACTGATCAAAATTCGTAAATATGCGGTATCCATCTCGCGGCGAATCGTGCAAAATTAGCGCCCGCTTCTCTACGGATTGTCCGTCTGTACAAATATCAAAGACCACACCAGTCAGTGGCAAACCAAATTTATTTGGCACATCGACTGTATAGTCGAGAGTGAAGTATTTTTGCTTATAGAAGCTTAAGTCTGCTCTCTCCTTCCGCAACGCGTAATCAAGTATTGGTGCCTGTGCTGTGTTTTGGTACAACGGAGTAACGGTCTCCTTGGTGTAAGCAAGCATAAAGGCCGAGAGCAGATCCACGGGCTGTCGGTATCTGGCAACGCCCCGCAAGTCACTACCGTGACTGCGGTAGTAAGCAAGACCCAGTAACTGATCATCAGCATAATTATGTGTTTGAACCACGTCCTGATAGCCCGTCAAGGATGCAATTAATGCTATCGAATCGTTATCACCGTGTAGCCTATTACAATCATAAAAGTCCGCACTTGTCACTTTTCTACTACTAGCGAGTTTTTCAAGAGACAGGGCGCTCTCTTGGTTTTCGTTAATACTCGTGAGGTGCGGTTCTTCAGCTAAGCTATCTAACTTATTAAAATCAATAAATTGAAGAATCTCGTAGATGTTATTCTCTTTGTAGGGCGGGACATCAACTAGTTCGTACGCCGTGGCGGTTTCCATTAACAAGAGAGGAAGTGGGCGGCACTCCCCATTTGTTTCGTTGCGAATGGTCAGTAGCAGTAAGTGATATGAACGATCATATGATGCTAATAGCCCTCGATAGTTACACAGTACCTCCACTTGGTCCGTCATCAATTGTTGCTGCAGCGTCGTAACGTCTCTTTCCATCTTTAAGGAGGAGCACGTGACTTGTTTATCAGGTTCCACATCAGTTGCGACGATGTTTTCAATAACTCGGGTATAAAAATCGCAATTGGTTCCACCCAGCTTTTGCTTAAAGCGAATGCTGGGTGCTACGGGACTAATTGTTCCAGCTAGCTCAATGGGAAAGGCATAGGTTGTCTTACTTCCACTAGGGATGATTTGCTGACCAAATATATGGCTAGGTATACTTATAAGCAGTACCAGAATTACGTAATAGCGAGTGAACTTCATTAGTATTTATTAAAATGCGGAGTGGAGAGAATACCGAAGCTTAAAGGAACGCTTTGTGATGGAACCGGATGAAGAACCCAAGGGCCCACATTAAAGTTAGACAATAATTCCACTACGTTGGGTCGAACGGGAGATTGTATTTTCAATCCAGAGACACCTTCTTGTACACTCTCTAAGAGCGTGTCTAAAAATTTTAGGTTGTTATTTTGTCTAACGACGAAATTACCATCTGTATATTGGCTAAGTAGATAAACGTTACAGAATTTTTGACTGCCCGCTCTAAATCTTTAGTAATCCTACGGTAGAAATTCATCCACGCGAAGCTTCTTTCAACCACCCACCGTTTAGCTTCAACGACAAAGCCTTTACTACCCACTGGCCGAGATGGACATTCAAAGGTTACCGTATCAAGGTCGGCCGTGAGTTCGGCAAAACTCTTTCGATAAGCATTGTCACCAAGTAGCTTTTTAGCTCTCGGCATTTGGCCGGTAAAATCAGGGTAGATGAGGTCCTGACCGGCAACACCATCGTGAATATTGGCGGCGTGTACTTCTACTCGCCAAATACGACCAAGGGTATCCGTTACAATACTACGTTTGCGTCCATTGACCCATTTACCGCCATCTATTTTACGGTCGCTGCCAATCATTGAATTTAACATAGCATAACACACTGATCATCAAACAGTATAAGAATCGGTATCTCCTTCCGACCATGGATTACTTGACGCTCTAATCTGTTCAAAGCGTCATTAACATCTTGATGGTGGCATCTTTCAACCAGCAGTCAAAATAATAGAACACCGTTCGGTAAGGGGGGGGGGGAACTGATTCGGTAAGTTTTTTCACTGACATCCCGTACGGACCAGGCAAAAATTGGCATCGGAAATGTTGCGAAGATCATATTTGCTTGCGTTTGGCTGGTAGATATTGCTTAATTTTGTCCCACTGGCTGTCAGTCAACCGAGTCCACTGCTTGGTTATATCTTGTCTTTAGTTTAGCGACTTACAAGATACGGCTGACAGCCTTTTAGCTTCCGTCTAACAAAGTGCTCGCAAATTTAGACACGCTCTTAGAAATGGCACGCGACATATCCATTCATGCACGATTCGTGACGACTATTCCCTTATCGCTTTTTTTAAATGTCTAGCACATTTTGCCTTTCTTTTATTCCATAGAAGTTATTGAGCCAATCGTTGCTTGTTGTCATCATTTTAATTTTATATTTCAGAAAATGTTCAAGTACTATTTTATTTAATCGTGCTTTTACATTCTAAAATTGAAATGATCTTATCCATTTCTGATATTTACCCTCTATATCGCGACCAAATGACTCAGCGTAATACATTTTAAACTCGAATTGAGTACAGACGTATTCTTGTGTTACTTCGTTATAGTTATACGGCAATCTGAATCCTATATTTTCCATGGATAGCAAACAGGTCTCCAGTCTGTTAGAATTAATTCTTGCGTCGTTGAATCCATTGATCTTATAATCGTAACCTATCGGCATCCACTTGTCAGTTAATAGCATTACTGACACTAGACCTAATTTAACCTCCACTTCAATTTCCATTTCGTGGCTTATCCATTTTAGTTGACCTCTCTGATAAAACCCAACGTCCCCCGTCAATACAAAGCCTTCAATTGCTTCCGGATTTTCAGAGTCGAGATACATATCCATATCCTCAATTAAAACCTCATTACCATTTAGGTTATATTTCTTCAAGTTAAAAAGATTAAAATCTGAGAGTCGTTCGGAAATACCGTTCGCAACATCAAGGCTTTGCCTAAAGAATTCGAGTTGGCTCTCAGTGGAAAGATTAGCGAAGTTTCTTTTACTTCTTAAGCTGTAGTCAGAAATTTCAAAAGTCCAACCAGCAAAACCGTCTTTAAATACCATAGCAATATACGTTACGTAGATATATATTCAGCAGATCTACTTCACAAGAGTAACATATTTTTGTGTAGTTCGTTTAGAAAATTGTTGGGATCTATAAATTTTTGATTGAACATTTATTTGGTCTTAGACTTACGAGCTCAAGATCACATATTATATATGTGCAATTTGATAGCTTAGAGCTAAGGGTCCCTCTTTTGTATATTTACATTCTAAAATTTCCAATTGTCAAAACTTGCTTCAAACGCAATTGACATTGAAAATTCTGACTTAAAAAAAACGCAGTTAGCAAAGTTGGCTCGCGATAAATCACAGTCATGAAAAGCCACTCGCTCAAAATATGATTGCTCAAATTTAGCATCAACTGCAATTGAAGATATAGGGAGAAATTACCTAGTATTTTGTCGTCATCAATAGTGTACGTTTCTTTTTGTACTATAAAGTAAATAGGTTTGGTGAAGGACTTGGGTTGAACTTTCCTATCTCGCAATACACACTCAAACTTTAAATACGGGTGGTAGCTTTTTTGGGAATTTTACTTAAGATCTGTCAATATTGATCGGAGTGGTTCTGAGTTGCAGTACAAGCGATTTAGTGAGTTTAATTTGTGTAGTTTATTTCCAGGAAATACGGGTTGCTTTTAGTTTTTAATCGGGGCTTTATGTTTTCGCCTATGACGGAGAATTACCACGCATAATAGGAAAATTCAGCATCAGTGAAGCATTATGCCCCACAATTTTATATTGTGCCCTTAGGTAATATGCACTTACACAAGGTCTAAAATGAGAAGACTTATAAATTCCAGCTATGGGATTGATAAATTATGAACAAGACCCAATTTCTAGTCCTCATGAGTTTGTATCGTTCTAAGTTTGACGAGATTTTACCTCCTTTTAACCGGTAAGGGTGGCAAGCTTTAAAGCACTTTAACTTTCGGGCTGAAGGTAGAAAATCATTTGATTTCTTTACCATTAAGATGAACATTCTTAATAACACTAAGCGCTAGATCAAACGAATTCTCCTTATGCTCATCATACACTAATTTTAAACTACCTAACTTTTTTTGGAGCTGTTATTGGCTCATTTTCACTCACAATCCTCACGGCATCGTTGACGTAGAGCATAGGCTGACCGCTATAAACACATCGCAACAAACAAGCCCCCAATGGTGTTTCTTCCGATACTTCTTTCAACTTATCTAGGGTCAAGTTTAGAATTATAGTATTCCTTAACTTTCCTTTGAATGCCCAAAAGGCCTCTCGGTTCCAATTGACCAAAAAATAAAAGTTGTTTTCAGACATTTCTTCAGGCGATTTAACTTCAACAGGATACTTACCAGTTAAATCATGTATCCTGTTCCAAAGTTCTTTCAATTTATAAATCTGCAAAACTGATGCTTGGTAAGCTTGGTCAACAACTAAAAAATCTATAGTTAATTTATTTTGGGTATACATCTATTTTTGTATTAAAGTTAAAGTTGGCAGTTTACATTCATTTCAGTCAAATTTACCGGTGCAATATAGGCAAGTATTCGATCTCCTAACATCTCGCCAATTTCCGTTGACACATAATACGCATCATTTCGTAACGCCCATACGGACATATAAATTACATACCCTGCCCCCTCATAATATAAATTATTCACGCTCAGCTCCTTTACGATTAGCCGATTACCGACCTTCCTAAACTTTTCTATACAACAGTTACAACTCAGTAATTCCCAATCCAGTTATTTGAGAACCCCTCAATGTTCATCTTTCTGAAATCTTCGTAGTAGCCGTTCACCGTATCAATACGGTACTCAAGATAATTTGGGAGGATAATTTCTTTCTCGCAAAATGTTTTTGTCAGACGACTCGACACTGCCCCAGGGTAATTGATAACGATTCGGTCTGCTTGAACCGAAATAGATACTACTAAATCAAGAAGACAGTTCTTTATAACAGTATCCTTACAGAAAGAAAAAGTTGCGGTACCGAGGGATGGGTCTGGGAATTGTAAGTGCACGTAAACGTCGGAGCAATCCATAGGTTTATGAAATTTATCCCTAGTGGACTTCATGTAGTAAGCTAGATTGGATTTCGCTTGAAAGTCCTCGCTTACTTCAGCGGCAGCGAGACGATCTGACCAAACCGCATACGTAATTGCCGCTATTGCCGAGACGGCGAAAAAGATGAACAATAATCTACTTATATTTTTCATAGCCATCCAATATTCAATAGGCCTACGCTAGCCGTTCCAAGATAAGTAATTGCTACCTTCTTATTGGCGGCGTAGCATATATAATAGTCCGATCTAATTGATAACGTACAGTTGAGCGGGGTCTCTACCTCAAAAGTGACTAAACGAATAAAAATACTCACCAGTCCAAGCTGCACTAGCGGAAAGATAATCAAGGCAGGTAATGTTTATTATGGAAAACAGAACCATAAATGCAATAAGTATAATTGCTAATTTGTGGCCCTAGCGGTAGCGGTGGTCGTCCGCAAAATTGTACTGAACAACGACGTGCTGCTTCGGGTGGGCACCATGCTTATTCGTTTCCGCACTTCGTTATTCCGGGGGTTAGTGGGCGCGTTTCAGGTAGGCCAGCAGATCAGCTTGTGTGCTGGGTTACCAATGCTTTTATTTAGACTACAAATAGATTGATTTCGCTTTCACTGAAGAACATGACAAATGCATCTATTTTGGTAGTAGATTTTGGCGCGGTCCCGATAGCTATCGGGAGTGCAAGGTGCTGGGGAAGGCGTACGCAGTACCCTTGAACAAACTAAAATACCCGGCACCCGCGACCGCGACGCGTAAGCTAGTCCCGCACTCCGTCGGGGCGCCCTACTCCACCACCGTCTCCACCTCCGAACTAAAGGGGCTAACCCCACCGTCCCGAAAAATCGCCTGCATTAAATACCGGTACCGACGCCCCGCCTTCACGGCTTGGTCGACGAACTGCCGGTCAGCGCCGGCCAGCGCCTTGAGCAGTACCACTGGCTCCTCCCCTTCCCCCCGGTATAAATAAAATTCACTGGGCGCGGCGGCGTATTCCCAGTCCAGCGTAATGGTGTTTGCGTCTGGCTGCGCGGAAATGGTAATGTTTTCAATTGGTGCGCGCAAACCAAAATCACTCATCTCCACCGTCACCGGCTGGGAATTATCGGATACCAAACCATCGTCGTCAATGGCCCGGATAAAGTAGCGGTACACTACGTCAGGCTCCACCTCCGGATCAACGAAAGCCCCCCGGTAAGCACTCGTGTCGAAGGTGAGCACGGAGATGGGCGCGGCGGGACCGTCCATCACTTCCCGGAGTAACTCGTAGCTAACGACATCCTCCGAGGGGCTCGATACCCAGCTCAATTCGATCCCATCGTCCCCGGCCTCCCCCCGGCGAAATTGGGGCGCGACGGGCGGATAAACATCTGGCTTCTTCAATTTTAGTTTCGGACTAAAACCCGATCCATTCCCCCGCGTATCCACGCTCCGCAGTTGGTAAAAAACGTGCTCGTTGGGCGTGACCATGTTGACCGTGTCGACGAACTCCGGCCCGGGAAGCGGGTCGGGCGTGATCATTGCTAATTCCGTGCCGTCGTAGTAACCTTTGAAAAGGTAATAACCCGCCAAATCAGGTTCGTTGGTGGGCGTCCAAGTAAAGTGGGCGATGCCGACGCTGTCGATGTAGCCGGCAAAATCACGCGGGACGGCCGGGGGCGTGGCGTCAAAAGCCATCACGAGGCTTTCGAAGGAGCTAATCGTTCGGCCCGTTTTGGTGATAACCTGGACGCGGTAGAAGTTAGAGCGGTACTTCATCGGCACGGCGGCTTCGCGGACGTCCGCACCGATCTCGTCGAGGGCCGTGACGGGGGTGCCGCCCACGCTGTCGGTTACGATGATGCGGAAGTAGTCCACATAGGGTTCCTGCGCCTCGTCGAAAGTCCACTGCAGGACGGCGTAGTTGCTATCCGTCTGGATACTGCGCTGGATGCCCGGCGAGTACTTCACGTCTTCGAAGCCCTCTCCGGTGAGCTCCGAATAGACTTCGGAGCGGAAACCAAGAAAATCCTGCCCCCGCAAGCGGTAGGTGATGGGGACGTTGTTCTCGACGATCGCGTCGGTGCGGTAGAGGGATTTTAAGGCTTCGGGGGTCTCCTCGGTGATGTCAGTAGCGTACATGTACGGCCCGGAGGTAATATCTACGAACGCCCCCCCGTTAACGCTTTTTTCCACAAACCATCCCCAGTAGGCTTCCTTCATGTCGTAGTGTCGCCACTGCAGTTTTACGCGTTGATTATTAAACTGTCCCTTTAGCTCTGGTACGGAAGGCGGTTCGTAATCGATGAGGTTTCGTTGATAGTACAGCGTATCTCCGCTCGGTGTGGGGTAGATTTTCACGGCTATCCCCTCCCCCACGGCATCCCGCGCCAGCGCCCTCCCCTGGCCACTTTTCACGCTGGTTCGCCAGTCATGTACGGTACTGTAATTATGATTCAGTAGCAACTCGTTATCCCTTTCTGCAAGGGGGATATCCGGAATTTCCTCGTCTTTCATGTCTTCCCAGTCTTCCCCCGCAAGATCGAAGTAATAGAGATGAGCGATGGCTACGGAATCGTAGTTGTTGATAGCGGTAGCTAAATAATCTGATAAGGACAGCGCCCGCGGTTGTAAGGTCTCCACTAAGCCGAGGCCACCATTCGTGATTGTATAAATTTCTACGGTAAGGCCACCATCGAGCAACTGCCGAAAGGCCGGGCCGTTCTGTGGAGCCCAGCGTACGTATATCTGGCCATCCTGACGAAGTGCGCTGTACATACGGTAGTCAGCCGTTTGTGCACTAGCGGACGCCGTGGTAATTAAAATTAATAAGCAAAGAATACGAAACATAAAGCGAGAATATCTAATGAAAAGCACAGATGACCTGTTTGGTTGGAAGCGCTCGCGTCATGGATACCAGCCTTTATCCCAGCCCTGGCTAAGCAGATTACTTCCACTTTTACTCTGGTCGCTCAAGTCAACGTAGTGCAACCCATCCAACAGTGGATCCAGCGTGGCCATGGCGGGTCGTCCACACCGTTTTCCAATCTTTACGTCAACGTCGAATTTTATCTTGAAAATAATTCTGATGCCTATTTTAATGGTCATGCTCAGATAAGTAGGGTTGGGAAGATCACCGTCTACTTTTACGCCAAACGCCAGATCGAATGGCCCTTTCCCTCCTTTTCTGGCCTCTACGTCCGCGTAAGCCCAGAGGCGCCCCGTTGCCCGCCAGCCTTTGTGCCCGTGGGGCGATTTGCGGCTGTCGGCGGTACACCGCGTATTATTAGCATACCGCAATAATGAGATGTCGAAGCCAGCGCCGAGCTGCCCCTTGACGTAAAATTTATGGAATTTCTTCGCTTTTTTCTTCCTATGGATATTAGCGTGAACCTTAGCTTTCACAAAAGCACCAAACGCAAACCCGCTGCCCTGCGCCATTTTGCTGGACAGGCCGCCACTTCGGTCGTTTTGCTGCGTGCTCTCCCCAAACCAAGCCGCTACCTCCGGGTCGATCGGAGGCGGGCCGGGAATATCGTTACCCATCATAAAGTAAGCACCGGCGGAACCCGTAATTCCAGCACCCAGGCGGATGGCCACCTGTACGGGATACACCCGCGTCCCCGTGTTGGCTACGATTGACCCGTCCGTGTACCCACCCACGTAGATGTGCCAACGGTCCTGTGGTTCGGAGATTAGAATATCGATCATCCCGCCACCTTCGAGTTTGCCCTCGGCGGCGGATACGCGCGCTTCGAAGGTGCCCTGGAATTCGAAGCCGCGCTCGAAATTGAGGCGTAGAAACACTGCTCCCAAAATCGCATCGCGTTGATTACGAATTGCGCCCTCGCTGTCTTTACGGGCTTCCTCCGTCTCCTGAGCTAAACGGCCGACCTGCTTCTCCATACTCTCCTGCTTCTTCGCCATCCAGCTATTAGCCTTAGGGCTAACCACCTCAATGCGGCCGTAGAACATGATGTCCTGTAGGCCCGTCCCAGAAAAAGCCAGCTCCAGCGTGGCAACCCCGTCGAGCGTCGTGTTCGGCGGTGGCGAGCGAAAAGCGAGGGAAGCTTTGAGGCCCAACGTAATGCTTTCGTTGGGTTCGTAGCGGACGCCACTGCTCATCGTTCCGATGCTTCCGTCGGACCCGTCGAGCAGATTCGCGCCGACCATTTTCATGTGGTAATACGCGCCACCACCGAAGCCGTTGGCCTCCAAGACGCCGGGGATCAGGGGGATACCTACTTTATCTACTTCCACGAACCCATCTACGTACCAGTATTTAAACTCGGTCTGTCCAAACATCGCGTTGAGCTCGACGACAACGAGTGGTGCGGCCGGGTCTGGCCCAACGCGCACGGAAAGCGACCCCTGAAAACCCCGGCCGTAAGTGGGGTCGGCTTCAAAAACATTGGCGTAGCCCTCCACGTCGAGGCCCGGTGTTTTAATCTTTACAAAAATCTGCGCGACCGTAAGCCCGTCGCTCCTAAACCTGGCGACGCGTTGGTTATTCGGGTCGTTGGGGTCTCCGTAATTGTCGGGGTCGAGAGGGTCGTTACTGTAGGGAACTAGATCGGGCTTACCGAGGATGGCGATGTCCGTGCCCGCGCTGAAGCCATTATCGCCCTGGGCGGCTAAGTTGAGCCGAACGCTGACGTTCAGCGCGATGCCGTTTTCTCTATTCGTCAGCCGCATGTCCGCGACGGGCAGGGGGTAACCCAGTAGCGTGGGGCTAGAAGTAAGTTCCAGGCTTCCACCTTCTAGCAGGCCGATGGGTTTGCGCACGTCCGTCGAGACGAACAGTTTCACAAAATCTATCCTCGGCGCTTTGATTGTTTGCTTGTCCGAGGGTAGGCTGGAGTCGTCATCTTTGCTACCGATTTTACCCTTGATCGCCGCGTAGCCAGTCAGGACGGCGGACGGTTTGAAGCGGCCGTTGATGACTTCGATGTCGACATAGGAAGAGGAATCAATACTGACCTCCGCCATTTTGAAGACGTCGAATTTGTAGCTCTTCTGGGTTTCCACCCGGAAGTTGTAAGTCTTGTCGGGCGGGTTGATGAAGGCACTGTAATTAAAGGCTTCGTCTTCCTTATTCAAACTAATCTGAAGTTCGCCCCCGAAGCCAAAGGCTTTCACCCGGTTAGCCAGGATATTCACCCGCAGCGTATCTACCGTGAACGCCCAACCATCCATATTTCCTAAACTCAGGACGTTCTCGCCGTAAAAATTACCACTCACACCGACCCCAAAGTCAATCAGGAGGTGTTTGACGCCGACTTTTACCCGGCAGTCATTGGCTGCGCTGGTCAGCGTGTCGGGCTCTTGCGGGGTTGTTTTGGGCGCGGTCGCGGGTGCCGGGTAGTCTGGGTAAAGCAGAGAAGTATTTCCAGTGGTGACCGTGGGAACTCCCGCTGCGCTGGGCCCCCGATCCCGCAACGTGAGCGGGGTTCCGCCGTTGGCGAACGCGTATTCGCCCGCCTGGTCCAGCAACAGCATGCCCCTTCTGTTGCCCCCGGGCGGGTCGTTGCTGGCCGTACAGTCTTCAAACTGGCGGGGCAAACTTATGCTGAGTTCTTCGATGTAGATGCCCCGCCACAAATTGAGGTTACCGGGCGGCAGGTAGCGCTCAGCGTAGCCTTCGGGCAGTTGCATTTTGGCGCTGTTGCGGTAGTCGCTGAAGTCAAAAACCGCGTTCGTAAGGTTGAAGCCAACGTCGGGAAACTTCGTGAGGACGAAGTCGGGCAAGTTGACTTCGAAGAGCATATTGTTCCAGTCCTGCACGACGGTACTAAAGCTGGCTTGCACCCGTTGCCGCCCCTGGGGGACGCCGCTCTCGTCGGTCGGCAGCATCCATTCCCGGCTGAACAATACGTCGGCGGCCAGGCCCATTTCCACGAAGCCGTCGCAGTCGATGGTGACGTAAGTACCCGCATCCTGAGTCGTATTTCCGATGCTTTCCTGCCGCCAGGATTTGAGGATAAAGGCGGCTTTAGCGGAGTTTTTGGTCGCGATGGGGAAGTCACCGAGCAGCCCGATCCGCGCGTCGCCGACGATGCCGCCGTCGTGACTGAATTTCAGATCCGGGGTACCGAACAAGAGTTCCGTGTACTCCGTAGTGCCGGCCCCCTCGATTTCCCGCTGCGGTAGCTGAATGAGCACGTACGTTTCCAGTTGTGCGTAATCAGGGTGCAACTGCAGCTTGTCGAAAGCGATGTAGATCGGTACGCCGCTGATGGTGTCGCCCAGCACGACGGGGAAGGTGATCGCCTCCAGGTTGTCCAGTTTCTGGATGAATTTGCCGATGTTGACGGCGGTTTTTATTTTTTGGCGGATGGTGTCTAAGCGGCCTAGGGATTCGCGGGCGTTTATTATTTGGGTTTGTAGGGTGGTTAGGGAGTCGGTGGTGTTTTGGTTTGTGTTTTGGGCTTGGAGGCTACTTAGGCACAATGCACACATCAAAATGGAATACAGGAATAAGGCCTTCATGAAGATGGTGTTAACTACGTAATCAAAATAGACACAAATATAAGATTAATTCGACGTAAAATAGTCCTCCAAAATACTGTTGAGATTTTGAATTTCAGCTAGCGTCACGTCGGAAAATTTTTCGGCTAGACAGCCTTCGCCCATTCTATCCTGAACGTGTGAATTTCGGCAATCGGACAACTCCCGCAGTGTGCGGTCAGGGGCTCGCGTATACCCGATCCTGAGTAATGACTTTACGGCCTTAAGGCTCATATTTTTTGCTAGGACAACTTCCGGAAATGAAATAGGGCTGTCAATTTTATCAAGTAAAGACGATATCCCAAGTTGAAATACACTGATTGTATCTTCTGCGCCGGAGAGTCCGACACTACATACCTTACCTGCTCGCATACTACATAATTCATATGGCTAAATATGTTAAAAAAGAAACTGCTATTTTGACACATCTTGCGCACGGAAAAATAGTTGCTGAGTCGATTGCCTCATAAATTTCTCCAGAATTTCAGTTGATGCTTGATTAAGCGGACGCGGTTTATACACCTGATACACCGTTGGTGTCGAATGAATAAGTTTCACTTTGGAACTTGGCAGCGCTGAGTAATAGTCTTCACCCACTTGGCTGCTGACTACTCCTAGACTAAGTAGGCACGAAATAATTATTCCAATTAATGTTTTCATTAAACTTGATTTGTGTATTCAGCAGTCTGCTCCTTAGATAATTTGGTATCACCATTAAACCATGATAAGTAGACCTCGACGAATGCATCAAGAGATACTACCCCTTCGCTAGCCACAGCTTGATGGTACCTGCTTAATTGCTCATTAGAAGTTTCTCCCGTGAGGATTTGGTGCAGCACATCTTTTTTTGTCGACGAGATAGCTACCGACAACTTCACTTCTATCGGTTTCTCATCTATATACCAACGCCCATCTTTCTTAATCATACGCATCATTACCAGTTGACCTGTGCCATCTGACAGTTGAACACATGAAAACTTTAAGTAGCAAGTTGTATCGGTACTTCCCTGGAATTCAATTTTGTATTGTGGCTGAATACCTACATTACCCTGGATACTCGTATTCACCGCATTTACGTACTGCGCTGGAATCGGGAACATAAACCTGGCATCTCCTCGAAGGAATAAGCTATTTAGCAAAACCGTGTCACTAGCTGACATCAATTTCACAAGAACACCTTCTGGATATGATGTTGAAATAGTGTATCCGTCAGTTTGACGCAAGATGATGTTCCCGATAGGGTAATTCAATAAGACAGCATTCTCTTTAACTTCATTTACAAGAAATACAGTCGTGCTATCCACCTCTTGCGCCTGTATGTTCACCTGGATGATCAAGAATAGGGTCAGTAAGAATAAATGTTTTCTCATGTAGACTATTGTCTTCCAAAAGAGTCTAACAGTTAGCAGGATAAGAGGTATAAAAAGTATGAAAGAAATGTATATTTTGAATTGATTATCATCTTTCCATTCCTTACAATCTTCTGGTTGCCGCAAAAAGGTTTTACCGTTCGGTAAAAAATACACCTTCGCTTCATATAATGTATCTCGGTTGACAATAAATTCATTATCTCGTGGATATTTATCTGGAAAAAAAACATGGAAATGTTCATCTGACAGCTTTACTGAAGTATTACCATATGTTGAAACACCCTTATAATAAGTGTAGGAATAAGCAGCATCTCCTGATGACTGCTTACCGGTAATGCTGATCTTGTCAAATTTAACATCATCACACGTGTACACGACCGATTTTGGCCATGTAAGGATCATTGCAAATGCTGCTAGAACTATTGCCACGATCGTAACAATCACGATAGAACTATCTGGATGATTCATGTTGATTATAATTGCCACGGGTTAGAGTTCGGCAGCATCCATTCCCGGCTAAACAATACGTCGGTAGCCAGGCCCATTTCCACGAAGCCGTCGCAGTCGATGGTGACGTAAGTACCCGCATCCTGAGTCGTATTTCCGATGCTTTCCTGCCGCCACGATTTGAGGATGAAGGCGGCTTTGGCCGAGGTTTTGGTCGCGATGGGGAAGTCACCGAGCAGCCCGATCCGCGCGTCGCCAACGATGCCGCCGTCGTGGCTAAATTTGAGGTCCGGGGTACCGAACAGGAGTTTCGTGTACTCCGTAGTGCCGGCCCCCTCGATTTCCCGCTGCGGCAGCTGGATGAGCACGTACGTTTCCAGTTGTGCGTAATCGGGGTGCAGTTGTAGCTTGTCGAAGGCGATGTAGATCGGTACGCCGCTGATGGTGTCGCCCAGCACGACGGGAAAGGTGATCGCCTCCAGGTTATCCAGTTTCTGGATGAATTTGCCGATGTTGACGGCGGTCTTTATTTTTTGGCGGATGGTGTCTAGGCGGCCCAGGGATTCGCGGGCGTTTATTATTTGGGTTTGTAGGGTTATTAGGGAGTCGGTGGTGTTTTGGTTTGTGTTTTGGGCGTTTAGAGGCAGGCCGATAGTAAATAATACACCTAACAGAACAAACGCAGCAAATTTTAGGAGGTGCATTATTTCTTATTTTTGTTGACGACCGACAAAATGCAGTCAATGTCATATAATCCCTGGAGATGTAGCATTTCACAATCTCCGAACAATTGTAAATCGGGACCCAATTTATTGTCACTTGCTGCGAATGCTGATTGGAATTTCCGGAAGTTCAAGTTCTTAACTAGTCGTGATGGATTAGATGAATTATTGATGGCTTTTTCTTTTAATGATTGAATAATTTTCAACTCACCATCCGTCACTACGGCTACACCTATTGCAGTAAAATTTTCACCGTTGAATGTCGCTCCTTCTATTCTGATAAAATACTGCTTACAATCCACAGTATTTGGCTCAGCGCAGATCCCATAATTTGGGTTTAGGCTGCGTATAATTGCAGTTGGAGCAATCTCAACTCCATCGAGAAGTGCTACATCTTTTATAAAATTTGAAAAGGCTTTTGCTTCATAGATGCTCAAGTCAATCCTTGCAATTGTTGAGGAACTGTCGATCAGCGTTATTACGGCGGTATCCCACGCCACTACTGAATGATAGATGATCTCGCTATTAACTACCGCCGTGGGTTTAGGAACACACGTAGACCAATCAATTTGACTTCGCAATGTTGCCCCTGATAACAGCCCTAAAAAAAATAGTAATGTGATTTTCATGATTAAATTTTCTCTACGTAATTCTTGATTTCGTAATCGAAAAACTCCGTATTTTGGTACCAGTACATGAAATATTGTCCTAACAGACTCAAGTCTAGTTTTTCATCCGTAAAGACCTTTTCTTTAAGCTTGTTAAGGTCATCGCGATTGGGGTCAAGTAGACCCATCAATACATCCTTCTTGAGGTAGGTAAGAGCGAATGTTATGTCGGCCCGGGTGGGCTTTGTTTTTAACAAGTACTTGTCCCCAACCTTCTTTATTGCACAGAGCGCAGCGATATTGAAAGGAACTCTCTGGTCAACGATTCGATATCGGATAAATGTAGTTACTTCGCCTTCGTACAAGTAGACAAGTTTTAGTACTGGTCTAAAATAAAAGTCTTCGCTTGCTGATTTATTTAACGTGACGTAATGGCGTTCTTTTTTGTATTTACGCTCAACACCATTTGGTTCAGCGTAAAAGTCGACCCAATCGTTTCCAGTGGAGTTAACCATAGCCTCTAGCACTTGTTCTGGATACTGTAGGCTTATGTCATTTGTGTCCAGGTTGGTACGGCGAATTAATGAGGTGGTATCATATATATAGGTATATACTGTATCAATTTTGGTTTGTACGGCGTAAGTTGGAAAGTTAATTCCAAGCTTTGGGGTTTGCGCGGTCAAGGCATTTGGAGTTGCCGAAATAACAATGCAAACACCCCACCAAAATAATTTTTTGCCTCGCAGCAGTTGTACTGCCGGCCAGATCAATAGAGTCATTGCCAGCAAAAGTTCCGTAGCCATTGTTTTTATATTTATATTCTTTATCTCTGAGAGAGAAAGCACTCTGTCTGATTTTTCGAAGTAGCATACTTTGCTGCAGTATCCAGAAAAAACGTATCCGCTTTTTTCAACATCTAACACTGCCTGCTGTAGGGCGGCATAGTCTTTAGTTCCTATCAGATTTGATAGATAAACTTGTTCCCTACATCCGTCCGAAAAAGGTTCACTGATAAGTACTGGGGCATAGTATCCACCAGTCGCAGGAGGATAACTTATATCAACCATCTGTAACGTACATCTATCGTTTTCAGTAAAGTAGGGATACCTTACAAATACAATAATACCAATTGACCAAGAGAATGATGCAATCAGAAGAATGTTAAACAATCTACTAAATTGGGTCTTGAATGAAAAATTGTCACTGTGATTTACCACCGCTCAGTACGTTTTTCCGATAAAGTCCACGGATAATTGACATCTACCACGTCCCAATCCCAGCCACTCAAAAAAGGTATTCTATCCAAAGCGGTTAGTTTAACTTGTAATATTACGGTGAACACTGCCGGGCCGTGATTTAATTCAAATATCCATTCTCCTTCGGAAATATCTGATATTGACCTCGGCTCGTTTATTTCATATTTTATTTTTCCTTCAAAAGGGTAGCTTAATTTACCATCTCCACTAATTTGGAAAAGATCTTTAGTTGCGTCTTCGATGAAGTCCTGAAATCCAAGCGTAGCCCCACCTGCGAAAGTCAACTTCCCAGTAAATTCTCCCGCCAGTTTATCCAATCGGTAGCTGTTTGAAAGGTAATCAGCAGCGTGATCTTTTGAAATGGTTGGTGCCACAGTTAGCGCAAGACCGCCTTCTATACTGATGTAAAAATATGCTTTTATGATAGGGTTTGGCCAACCAAAAAGAGGTATGGTTTTTTTTACTAAGCGGTAAGATCCGCCTAGTCCAAACTTGTATAGTTGCCTATATGATGGACTCTCTTCATCTTCCTTGTTGTAATAAGCCACATCAGCTTTCCACGACAGATTAGAGAAAAAACTTCCGCTAGGGATTACCTCTGTTTCAGTACCACTATTTGTAGTTGAAGTGCCATCCCAAGCAGGATTTCCGTAGTAATCATACCCGTTTTCATCCGCCCCCTCCGGAAATTGATCTTCAACTTTCTTTCTTTTCTCTTTCGCTTTACTTTTTAGATCTGTAAGGTTTTGAATTTTATCTGCTGCGGACGAGAACTTTGGTCCTAATTTAAGTGGGAACTTCTCAATAAGCTTTGTAAAATCGAACGATCTTCTGTTTTCGTGCAAAAAAGCGGCAGATATTGATTTCTGCTGTTTAAAAGCTTCATACGTTACTAGACCTTCGAACCGATTGACATCATTGACACCGCTAAAATCCATTTCCTGCAGCACCTGAATATAGGAATCAGGATCTAAAAAGTCGAAGTCGTTGAAGGCATCCGATAAACTTGGCCATTCGAAAGTACCAGGAAAATAATTATCAGCAAACTTAAATTCTCGCTCATTATCTCGCCAGAGGACTTTTCGTTCATCTAAATTATGCGAGTAATTCCATTTCGGTTCCTTCGCACTTGGGCTATATCCACCACCTTGCAACAATATATTCCAAAAATCTTGGCTTTTAGGTTGCGGAGAATTATAGATACCTTTCACTTTCAGCGAGCGAGTATCTTGATTGCCATTAGTGGTTACAAAGTAAATGGTTTGGCCTTCTTTAGCTTTGCGTTTAGGTTTCCAATTGAATTTTTCCGTTTCTGCATCATAGTAGTTAGGAATAGCTTCTAAACCTACTAGTTCCCTGCCGCACACTATCTTAAGAGCACTGCTCTCAGCATTACTAATGGTGCTCTCATACGCTGGATGACCAAGTGAAGCCCTGGCAAAGTGATCTTCACATCTTCCGTCAGGTGTCCACTCGTATACTGGTAAATCGTCAGGTTTGTGTAAGTAATTACTCACCACATTATCAGCATACTTGCCATAAAATACCTTTATATTTATGTAGGTACTTGCAGGCAGGTAGAATAGAGCATAGTTGTTATATATCTCAATTTCAACGGGCTTTTCCTCATTTGTTTGATAGGTGTCTTTTCTAAACTTGATTTTTAAGTTGACCGGCATGATGTGCACGACCGTGCTCATACCATCACCATAATCGACATCAATTCTTGACAACTTAGTATAGTGGTCCCGATGAAATCTTGCACTAACACTTTTACCTGAATTTTGGCTGAGCATCTTTATACTACCGGGAGATTCTGACCAAGTTACATTGGTCACAGCATCCCGACTATTCACTCCAAAGACTAACTCTATCGGTTGGTTTTGGCTATATTCGTTCACCAAACCTTCCTGCTCGTCATCTATGTAAATGGTATCGTTATTTACGTACTGAATACCATCGTGCGTTATACTTCCAGTCATTACGTACCCACGATCGGTCATCGCTCGGTACAACTCATCAATGTAGTCCTGTAGGTAGGTGTCGTTATCCCCCGCGGCCAGGTCAAAACCAACTAGCGATCTGACCTGCTTAGCTTTGATGCGATCAATACGAACCACGCTGCCACCGAACATCAAGTAGCGGTTTAGTTTGTACTCCGTTCCACCTTCAGAATTGAGGAACATCATCGCCATGTAGGCAATATGGATGCTGTTCTTATTAGCCCACGTCTTGAAGTGGCTCTGAACGAATGAAACATTGTTACTCATCAAATCGTCCAGTTCCGCCTGCGTCAACTCGCCGGAAACCCGCCGGTAGGGTTCTTTCAGGTGAGGAATTAACTCCGCTTCTTCGTAGTTTTCAAATTGGTCGCTAGTCTGGGCGTAGTCCGCTAGGTAGCTAACCCGTACTTCTTTGTCTTCGATGCTGGCTAATAGGTCGCCTTGTTGCTGTAGAAGGTTATCAGAAAACGTCTTCGGAAAATTTATTAAGCTGATGTTACCGTATTGCTCCACCACATCTTCTCCAGCCGATAGCTTCTCAGTTAAGCTGCGAGTATCTATTTTATTCGGGGGAACAGTTGAGTATCCCGCCTCAATGTTTCCAGACAGCAGTATCATCACCAATAAAATCCAGTAAGTAGTCTTATTCATATCACTCACCAATTAAAAATTGAATCTTAGCTAAAAACATATTACGCGCGACCGTTCGCAACCGATCCCTTTCCGGGCCTTCCAAAATATTTATCTCCGGATTGTCGTTTTGTGCCGCATCTACCCCGTCGCGAATGGTTTGGTAAATATCTTCATCACCCTCCCGTAAGGAAAGGGCGAGCTCCTTCAACTTGGCGTGGCTGTTCAGTTTGGCGTCCGTTGTGGTGAAAATACTCTCCATCACTAGCGTGCGCGCCGTGCGTTCCAGCGCTTTGACACTGGATTGATAGCCCGCCGTGCCGGTGGTTATATCTCTATTCGGGGAAGAAGGGATCGTTCCGGAATCATACTCTTCAACTTCTAGTTCGAAGTCGAACGATTCATCTTCAGTACCGCCGCCACCCAAAGGTGCGTAATTATCAGTCAACTTAGCCTTCGCTACGTCGTAAGCGGAGCGGTAATCGCCGTACGTTGGTAACCGTTCCCCCTCCACCTCCACCACCGCCTCCCGAATAATATCCATCGTCACACTCTCCCAAATCAACGTGTCAAACCCGGCAATGGTACTATCTAAACTCTCGATCAAATCCCCCATCCCAGCCTGCATGACGACATCACAAGCCTCAATTTCTTCATCCGTGTTCGCCCGCTCAAAACAATCCAGAAAAGCCGTCATTTGCCGGATGGCGTAGGGAGAGAGACTCCCCGGGCAACAGGTCATTAGCTTTTGCATCTCGATAATTTGCTGCGCGCGGGCCAGTTGGTCAAGAATGCCCGCTACTTCCATAACGGCATTCAGAATGCCCTCAGCCCACGGGGGGAGGATGTCTAAGCCAGCACCCCCAAAACCCATGTACCCATCAGTCATTCGCGCCTCATCGTTCACAAAAATGTTATCGAAGGTAAACTTCGCCTTGGCCTTGTTGAAGTAAGGTACGGAAATCGTTCCTTCGCCGGTAAAGCGACCGTTTCCACCCTGCACCCGCGTCAGCGCCACCTTAAAATCGTAGGCCATGATCGTATCACCCACCGACAGACCGGCCATCGGCGTCTGGTTGCTCACGTCCACGTCCGTCAGCACGCCACACGCGTACAAACCATTAGCCAAACTAACCCGCTCCACCCCAAACTGCCCCGGCACTCCCGCCAGCACCCCGCCGTCCCGACAAACCTCAGCGACCCGGTAATCGTACAGTTCCCCCCGCAGCACGTTCTCGACCACCACGTAGGGCTCCGCGACCGGTGGGAAAGTAATCCAACTGTTGTCTCCTTCGGTCGCCAGTTTATACTGAAAATCGTACTGGTTCACGCCCGCGCTCGGGGTCCAGGTGACCTCGACGGTGCTTTTGTCGAGCGTGTTTTCCACGAAGTTGACGGGCGTGGCGCATTCGTCCGTCTGGAAGGAAGTCCACGCGCCGTACTGCCCGTAGTCCTGGGAGCCGACGTAGCGGCCGTCATCGTCTTGCTCGCCCGCCCACGTGCGGTACTGGAAGCGGGTCTGGACGCGGTAGCGGTAGTTGGTGTTGGCGACCAACCCCTGGGCGCGGTAATCCCGCCCTTCAACGAAAATTTCGCGAACCGGGTCGTTCGTCGCCCGTATCCCCCTCCGTTGGGCGGGCCCGCTCTTGTCAAAATTATTCAGTTGCTCCAACTGAACCTGGGAGCCGGTCCAGCAACCACTGCTCGCCCGCCAGTTCAATTCTGCGGAAGCGCTCAGCAGATTATCGGCGACGGCGTCGCTGGGCGCGGCGTCGGAGCAGAGAGTGCGTAGGCGGATCGGCGCCGACCAGTCCGTCGTCACGTCCGTCGGGCACTGGGCGCGGACGATGAGTTCGTAATCCGTTGCGATCGACAGGCCTAGGGTTACGCGCGGTTCATCGACCAACATTACTTGCCAACTCGCGTACGGATCTACCTCCGGTGGCGGGGCGTTCGAAGTGGTTGAAGTTGTGGGGTTGCCCGGCGCTCCGGGAGATCCTCCCCGTATATCTCCCATCGTTTCCGTTCGCGTATCAAAACCCCGGCCGGTCATGGCCGCCTGGTTCTGGATACGGTTGTCCAGCGCCGCGCGGCCGCTCGTCGGCCGGTAACGGACTTCCCACTGACTGACGGAGCCGGTCGTGGCCCAGGCAATCGTCGCGGTGTTGGTTTCCAAGTTGGTGACCATGAGTTCGTCGGGCGTGCGGCAATCGACCGGCGTGGAGAACTGGATCGTGTCGCTGGGCGGGGAATCCTGGCCGGAGCGGCAGGTGCTGGTGGCGCGCAATTCGTAGGTCGTCAGGTCGTTCAGCGAGTCGAGTTTGCCACCGCTTCGGCCCGTGCCGGACGTGAGCCAGTCGGTGTCGCCGAGGGCGCGGTAGTCCAGTCGGTTCCGGGTTAAAGTCGGGGAGGTCCGCCGCAAAATCACGAGCGTAGCGGTCGGTTGGGTGTTGACGGCCGCTACCATCCCCGGCGGCGCGCAGTTGAGTGTCGCCGTGTCGGTCGCCGTCAATTCGCTGACGTTGACGCTACAGTTACTCTTCAGGTTATAGTTGTATTCGGCGCCACCGATTAGGCCATCGATTAGCATAGTTGAATCGGAAGTACGTACGCGGTGTACCCCGAGGGCACGTTGGGCGCGGCGGCGAGCACTACGGACGCGGCCACCAAAGCTTCTTATTAAGGCATAGTAATTAAGTCGAGTAGCGTTCTGGTATGTGACGACCGTTTCGGTAGCGTATTCCGCCGGCGTCCAGGAGAGAGTAAATAGGTCCGTACCGACTTCACTGATGATTACCTCCGTCGGCGGAGCACAGGCCGGTAGCGTGGTGAACGTCACCGTCTCGCCGTAATTCGACCACATCCGCGCGTCGCAGTAGTAGCGCACCCGGGCTTCGTAGTTGGTGTTGGGCAGCAAGTCGCGCAGGCTGAGGTCAGGCCGGCGGCGCTGCCGGCTGAGGGTCCAGTCCGCCTGTCCCACCGCGCGGTATTCGAATACGAAATAGCGGGCGTTTTCTCGATCGGCGGTGCTCAGTATAGCGGAAGTGTCCGTTATTTCGGCTACCGCCAGGCTATCCGTCAGACGACAGTTGAGCGAGAAGAGCACCGGGTCGGACCACGCGCTGAGTGCCGAATCGGCGCAGGCCGTCCGCACGCTGGCGGCGTAGACCAGGTACTTATTCAGCCGTTGGGTGGTCGCTAGTTGTTCCGGGAGGTAATCGTAGTTTTCCGCTGCGAAGTTCCCCAGTTGACCCGGTTCGAGGGCCAGGCGGTTACCGAATACTTGCATTTCGTAACGGCCCTCGCTCCGCTCGGCTACGTTGCCCGGCTCCCCCCAACCGATCAGGGCGGACCCCGCGTTCATGGCCACCAGCACCGGACTGAATTCCGCCCTACACCCCTCAAAATCTTCCACCCACGTAGTACATTCTTGCGTTCCGTCCACGCACGTGCGGCAGAACGTGAATTCGTACATTTCACCGGGTTCGAGTAAGGTGACCGTCGTTTCGGTTGCGTCTTTCTCCAGGGTAATTCCTCCCACGGGAACGCGCTGGCCCTCGGTACTCCGGGCGGGCGGGGAGTCGTTGCCGGAGGGATTGCCCGGGTTCATTCCGGGGTTGGGCGGCGCACCTCCCGCCCCGGGGACGCGATCATCACCACCGAGCCCGTCCTCACCCGCTTGCTCCCTCCCGGCCGGTGCTGCTCGTTGATCCCGTTGCTGCCCTCTCGGGTCGGGTACGATGCGCGCCCAACTCAGGTAATATTTCTCCACACCCGAGAGCGCACTCCAGACCAAACGCACTGCATCGCCACCCGCGGCGAGCACTTCCGGCTGCACGACGGGGCTACAATTAAGGCTATCCACCGCCGTGGAGTCCGTCGTCGTGGTGGTGTCGGCCGGGGCGGTCGGGTCGCCGGCGATGGTTACGATCTGGCAGTTTTTCGTGCCGTCCGGGCAGTCCACGCAGAGTTCGATTTCGTAACCCGCGCGGCCGGGGCCGTTCGCTAAGGTGGTGGCGTACGTATAGGCCAGCGTACTCCCTTTTATCCGCTTGCGGGGTAGTGTTCGGGGGGTATTATCCGGCGCGGTTTGCAGGACGAAGCGGCCGTCGGGGCGGCGAACGGTAATTGTATGACCGGACTTCGGCGCTTTCCTACCCTGCCAGTTCAGTTGGAGCTGCTCATCTACTCCGGTAAAGACCGCCCGAAAGTTCCGGGGCTCGTAACAGTCCGGAGAAATGACCACCGTTTCGTCGGGCTCCCCGTAGCTGAAGCGGGCGAATTCGGAAAAACCGTCGTTTTTGAAGTTGGCCCGCCCGGTCCGGTCGATTACCCGGACGACGTACGCATAATCACGGCCCGGGGTGAGGCGGCCGTCGTACACGGACCAGTTGTAGAAAGACTCGCTACTCATGGTTTCCACGGTATTGACCGGCGCGCCGAAGGTGGCGATGTCGATCGTCGAGGCCCCGAAGTAGGGTGCTTCCCAGACCGTCAGCCGGTAAAAAACCGGGCCGGCGGCGGTGTGGCCGGGGAGCCAGGCGAAGGGCACGACGTCGTCCGGGTTGGCCTCCACTTGCCGGTCCGGAACGAGGTTAAACGGGGGGTCCTGAAGCTGGGCGAGCGTGAGGCCACAGGCTTGGTTGGAGATGCCGGGCAGGTCGGGAAAATCCGCGAGGAAGACCTCGGCGCAGAGTTCCACCATGCCTTCCTGGAGGACGATCCCTGCTTTCCCAAAATCCACGGCACCCGCGTCCGCGCCCCTACCTTCTAAAAACGCGCTTTCGATCAGGGCGTCGAAGAAAGGACGGAGTTGCGCGCCGGTCAGCACCAGCGGAATGTTGGGCTGCAACGTCAGCATTCGGCGGTTGGCGGGGGCGGTGCGGAAGTCGACGTTGCTGCGGTCCTTGATGCTCAAATCGAGCAAAACGGGTAGGTTGTCGCGGTTACTGCCGGCGCCGTCGTCGAGGAGGAGCAGCGTCACGATCGCCGCCCCGGGCTCGGTGAAATCCTCGGGGTAAACGCTGTTCGAGTTCAGCACGACCGTGACCTGCACCGGCGTGACCTGAGCCGTGAGGCCCAGCGAAAAAAGAACGGCGATGGCGAGGAATATCCTGCTCATAATCAGAAGCTTAGGCCGTACTGGAGGCTGATTTGTCCGTCGGTATAACCGGGGCGGAAGTCGGTCGTGGCCGCGCTGATGAGGGAAGTATTGAGGTCGATCGATTGCTTTTCACCCAGCTCGTACCCCAGCCCGCCGTTGACCTGCACGAGGGAAGCGCGGTCGGTACCGCCCAGCGCCGGGTCGCGAAAGGACGTGGACGTGAAACTGTAGGTCGAGCTCACCCGCAGCGTCAGTTTTTCCGCCAGCATCGTGCGCTGGTAGCCGAGCGTGGGGCCGACGGAACTGAGGTTGACGACGGCCGTCTCGTTGCGGTGAAAAAGCAGGGTCGCGTTGAGGCCGTAGTTGCCATCCTTGGGCTTAAGGTTGTAACCCACCATGGCGAGCACGAAGTTGCTGCGCTGGTCGCCCTGCACTTCGTCTTCGCGGATGAGGTCGGCGCGTTGGAAACTGGCGTTGGCGAACAGCGTCTGGCTGCCGTCTTCCCGCAGCAGGACCGTCGTGCCCGCCTTGGCGCTGAACTGCGTCTGGGCGATGACGATGCTGTCGACGATCTGGTTGGCCTGGTTGATCGTCCGCAGGCGGTTGGTGGTCGTGAAGTTGCTCACGCCGAAAGTGTTCGTCACCCGGTCGCTCACCTTCCAGCTCGCGTTGACGTTGCCGATGAAGCGGTTTAAATTTTCGGCCTGGTCGCCGTTCAGGTTGTTGCGCTGGAAGCCGACGCTGGCGGTCAGGTTGAGTTTGTTGTCGAAAAGCGGGGCGCGGGCGCCGGTCGTGATGCGTTCCACGTCGTTCTGGAAAAAGAGGCTGCCGTGGGTCCGGTAGCCGGGGGCAATGCGCTCGTACTTAACGTCGAAGGTGGCGAATTCGGGGCTGAAAACGACGCTCCCGTTGTAAGCGTTCGCGCTACCGGTGGTGGTGCGGGCGTCGAAGAGGCCGAACAGGTTCAGACGGCCGTCCGGGTCGGCGAGTTGGGGGCTGTTGACGTCCCTCGTCAGGGCGGATTGCGCGTATTCCACATTGAAGCTGACCAGGGAAGAGAGCCGGTGACTGCCGCTAAACGTAAGGACCATGTTGGCCTCGGGCTGGATGCGCCGGAGGGAATCGGTCGTCCCTTCGAGCTCGTCCTTGCTGCTGAACCAACTGACGGTCGCCGCCGTCCCTTCCTGGTTATCAAACCCGAACTTCACGCCGGTCGCCATGCGCCGGTAGCGGGTGTCGAGCCCGGACTGGATGGCAGTAATGTCCTGAATCCGCGCCCGGCGGAGTTTACCGCGCATGGCCGCCACGTAGAAATTCCCCGGTTTCAACTCGAAGCCGCCGCCCCGGAAGTTGATGCCGGAGAGGCTGTAGGGGCTAAAGGTCAGGCTCCGATCGCCACCGTGCAGGGTAATCCACTTGTACGTCGGACTCAGGCCGATGAAACTGTAGCTCGGTAAATTATAGAGTGTATTCCGGCTACTGATCGCGGCGGAAAAGGGCAGTTGCATCCCGAGCAGGTCGAAGTTGAGCCCAGCGTTGGCGTTCCAGGTAAAGGGCGCGTTGCGGGGCCTGGCGCCGGAGCCACCGTCGTCGAAGTAGTTGTAGCCGAGGCGGGCGCCGGCGCGGCCGCGGATCTTGAGGTATTCGCGGTCGGCGAGGCGCTGCTTGATGTCACCGAAGAAGCCTTCCACGTCCTGCGCGGTGGCGGGGGTGGCTAGTAGGAGGGTTAGGATTAGGTAGGTTAGCTTGTGCAAAAGCTTGGTTGATAAGGGAGCGCTGAGGTGTTGGTTTAAGACTAAAGGGGGGGGAAGGAAGACGTAAGGTAGGGAATGTTTTTTTGCGCGGGCGCGGGTGCGGGGTTTATTAGGTGTCAAAGAGCTCCTTTAGGTATTCATCCGTGCCTCCAAAATCATTCTTGAAACTATAGTGGGTTAGTTAATATCAACCTGGGTAGTTTCGACTACCAAAGTCAGGGATGTTAATTGTACTCAACCAACAAGAGCGTTGGCGATAAGGCGCTCAATATTCATGTATGGACGTAGCATTTCCAGAACTATTTTGAGCTTTACACACAGCAAATTATTGATTTATCCAAATAAATTATGTTGGCCCATCAGGCGCTACTGTCGGGGCATTCACTACTTCAAATTTATCGTAATTAACAAATTTAACGCCAGAAATATTAGCGGCAATTAGGGCTTTTTCAAGATCATTACTGACATACGCAGCGGATGGTGAATTTGGTATTAGGTCAAGGTATTCGTTAAGCTGGTACCGACTTGTTCTTTGGCGCTCGTTGGGCATCAACAGCTTTACCATTTTCCGAAGATCCGCTGACGAGTTAACTTCCTCCAAGCCGCAGATAAATTTTTTACTATTTCGATCATAGACCTCAAAAACGCTAGCCGTGTAACTGACGTAAGTTAAAAAGTCTTCTTTCAGTAAGATGATCACATAATCCTCTCTTGTAGTGATACGTTGATTTTTCCCAGTTATCTGAACTGAAAAAGTATCGAACCGTGGCAGCTTGTGTTTAAGTAATATTGCGTGAGTGGCTTTTGAGATGAGAAACGCCGTGGTGTTCGCATTCGCTCCGGGTAAGTGCCGGGAGGCAATCGTAGCACAAACCCTCATGACATCGGGTAAGGCACCTAGTTGGTCAGCCGTCAGTGTGCCCGTCGGGTCCACTAGCTTTACTACTATTTGGCCATCCTTGAGTTCGACTTTATTTTCGTCGACCAGAAAACTTGAGCTGAGGTCGACCATTAGTGTGGATAGGGGGTGCATAGGTCTGTTAATATTCAGATTATTAAGTACTTGGACAGTATTATTTTGACATTTTGACGAGCGAAGCGAGCTGCCTTTGCTCCCCTCTGCCTTCGGAGAGGGGTTGGGGGAGAGGGTTACAGAATATTCGTTTAATATTGTCCAGATACGTACGCTGATGGAACGTGCTTTCCGGTAGAATCTATCTTCCGCAAAGGGTTGAGCGTAATCATCCCCTTGTACGCCAATTTAGACACTTTCATCAACCGAATACTAGCGCTGGATTATGAATGAAAACACTCAATTCTCAAAAATGTCCAGTAGTGCGCAGCTTAGTATATCATCAATACTTTACGATGATGTTTGAATAATTACCATCAAACGTTACGGTGATTAGGGGGTTTGACTGTCGTCTCACCTCTGCTACCACACGGCTACTCAAATTAGACGCGCACAGTAACCCAAACTCATGAGTTGCCGCCTTGTCCACCATGGCTAAAAAACTACGGTGGTAAGTAGATGCTGAGGAATTTGCAGGGTGAACATTAGTCCGGTCCATATGGAGGAGACTTATTTCTTCAGCACTTAACCAGTTAAGAATGCCGCTACCGCCGTAAGCACTTATTGTTCCTGGACGGGTTGTCATCATTTTATTTAAGCACTCCTCTGCTACGCTACCCTTTATGGCCACAACGTTTTGCGTAAGTATATTGCGCCCGAGGATTAGGTAATTATCGAGTTGGGCTACTTCGGTGAAGAGCAAAATGCTTAGTTGCTCAGCGTAATCACATAAAATGAAGTCATATTTTTCTTTAAAAACTATATACTCCGAACGTTTACGTGACAGCATAGCCTCATACGTTTCGCCATTTCTTTTTTCTAGACTCTCGATATCTTTTAGCTCAGTATGAACGATGTAATTCTCTTCCATATTTTCTAGAAGTTCGCGCAAGCTTTGCGAGTTTGCAGGTGGGCTATTTTGCATGAGCTTTAATGACAACTTTTGAGGGGCCTTAGGTACTACATCGTTTTGATATTTATTGAAATCGAAGAAGTGTAGTGTATTCCAATTGCTCATATATAATGCTTTGGTTTTGTGTTGTTGGTTATAGTCTATAAGATGTTTTTCAGCCGTATCCCATAAGTCGGTAAATTAACACGAAATATTATCAAACAGTGGACTCGATTGACTGATCGCTAACGGAATGAAGTTGAGCCATATTTACCCGTAGAGCACAAGATAAAGTACGATTTACGTAACATCATGGACGCCATATTATGAACAACCCGTACTTGGGCACAATGGCACAATCCACCCGTTGATCTTCTTCCTTATCGAAGCGTTTTCCTATTATACTAGACTCGGTGACCCCATTTGAAATTTTGGAAAGTCTATTTTCTGTCCTGCAAAGCAAGAAATATATGCGGCTGCGTAGTCCGCGGGAATTGGGTGAAGGGTCCCGCTTGCTTAGCAGGCTTTCTAACGAACCAGGGCGGAAAATGAACGAGCCAAAATTACCTGGGATGACCGATCCTATTATATCAATACACAAAAAATAGCTGCGCATTAGATCGCCTACGTTGACAAAACTTAGTACGATGTAAAACCCTCATAATTTCTTTTCAGAAAAGTAGAATCTTGATTATAAGTATATTTTAAGAAGAAAGAAAATCCTGATGTTTCAATACCCTTTTCGAATGCAGTCAGGCAGTCACACGGGTCACTGATAACACCTATAAAGTTTATGAAATGAGAATTATTGGATCGAACAGAGTCGACGAAAACCCTAAATTCAGTTGTGTCTCCCCTCATTTTACCTTCATTTTTTATAAAGAAAAGGGATGCGGGAGGGTTAGTTTCGATCATGGTTTTACATATTATACCAGCGCATTCATACTCATGCATGTATCTATTATAGAACAAAGTGTCAACTTCGGGCGTAATTAGTGCCGGTGGGAGGACAATTGGTTTGTCGTAATTGCGCTTCAGAATACTTCCTAACCTGCTGGCTAAGAGAAAAAAGACTATAATGTAACCGATTATTTTTAGGAAATTTTTCATGGACTAAATAATTTTACTACCAATCGTTACTCTTAATTATGAATCTTCCGGTGCCATTGATTACGTGTAGTTCTCTAACGTTTCCTAGATCAAAAATTGATATTTGGTTAGATCCAGTTCCGATTTTGGGCAGAGCAGCGGGGTCTGCACTAGAGGGAAGGTTAGCCTTACTTTTTAACGCATCAATAAACTATTGCTTAGTAAAGGTAAAAGGCGCGTTGCGGGGCCTGGCTCCGGAGCCACCGTCGTCGAAGTAGTTGTAGCCGAGGCGGGCGCCGGCGCGGCCGCGGATCTTGAGGTATTCGCGGTCGGCGAGGCGCTGCTTGATATTACCGAAGAAGCCTTCCAAGTCCTGCGCGGTGGCGGGGGTGGCTAGGAGGAGGGTTAGGATTAGGTAGGTTAGCTTGTGCAAAAACGCGGATAATAGGGTGAGGGCGCGGCGTAGGGGGGGGGGCCGACCGACGTAAAAACATGACAAAATAAGGCAATAAATTCGAACACGGCGCGGCCGCGGGTGCCGGGTAGGTGCGTAAGGGCTGACAATGATGTACTTACGACACTTTTGGGCATGGGGTGGTGGACCCCATGTATGATGAAGGGGGTGTATATTTGTGCTGTTGGAGTGAGACGATTTTGCTGACGCCTCACTTTGATCGACACCTTGTTTTAACTTTTGTTACTGAGCCCTTTACTTTACTACGACTAGACCACTCGCTTAAATTTCAACTCACTTAGTAAGGTGAATCAGGTTCCAAATTTTGTTCCCTGAAAAGGCTTTAGCACATCGCGTCCTGGAGCTTTGCCATTTTTAGGAGCTTACTGGCTAATTCTACACTACCATAATTACGGTAGCAATTGAGATGTGGCCAGTTGACGGACCTAGCCACCAGCAACTCTTAGAGCTTAGGTAGGTGGATTATCAAAACCCTAATAACGTATGAGAATTTTTCTACTATTTGTGTTCTTTCTGTTGTCTTTTACTTCACTTGATGCTCAACAATCCTGTACTTGTGAAGTAGCACTTTTGCCAACCGTAACTTCCAATGGATGTGACGATGGAGAAATAAGCGTACGGGTGTCGGCTCGGACTACGGGTTCGTGTACTACTGCTAGAATAGAGGGAGATATAACTCTAAGAGGACCCAATGACTTTAGTCGGACACTATTCAACAGCAGTGGTGTCTCAGTTTTTTCTAATCTCGCCCCGGGAAACTATTTCGTAACGGGTAGTTTTCAGGCCAATGGTGGTGGTGGTGGTGGTGGTGGTGGTGGTGGTGGTGGTGGTGGTCAACAAGAAATTGGAAGTGCTACAAGTTGTATCGTTACGAGCGACGATGGGCCAATAATAGTGGGCGCCGCCGACAACACCATCACCGACACCGGTCAGGGCTCATACTGCGGAAATGACCCAGGCAATATTCCAATCACTGGAACTACCATAGTAGGAGGAACCTATCGGTGGGAAGTTTTTTGTTCTAGTGCTCAATCATTCGTTCCTACACGTGCTAGTTGGTGTGTAATCCCCAGTGCGACGGGTCGCGATTACGTGCCGGCGACGACTGGATTCACAAGAAGCTACCGACGAGTTACCCTCGCCAGTGGCTGTGGCGGTGGTATTTCTAACGTAATAACAAGAGTAGTTGAACCCACGCCCACCGCTACGTCAGTGGCTAGTTGTTCCGGCAGCACGACCGGGCGAATTTCTATCAATTTACCCAGCACGGGCTATACCTACCGGTGGGCAAATAGTAGCTCGACCAGCCGCGTAAGAGACAACCTAGCTCCTGGCCTGTACCCCGTCACCATTACGCAGACGACCGGCCCCGCGTGTACCTTCGACGTGACCTACCGGGTCGACGCAAGATCGGGAGTAACGATCAATTCAACCAGTAATGGCACTTCGGTTGGTTCGGATCGATGTAACGGAAATGGCTTTATCAACTTAAGCGTAGTCAACAGCGACAACAGTCAATTAACGTACAGTTGGACAAAAGATGGTAGCACCGCTACCTGGTCCACCCAGGACATCAGTGGCCTGTCCTTCGGTATCTACCGCGTTACGGTAACCAGCGCAAATGGTTGTAGTGCTAACGCAGTCTTTACCGTACGCGATAATGGACTCCGAATAACGGCTACCTCCCCCCCCTCCACGGCGCAGTGTCCCGCAACCGAGATCGACTACCTTACCGCCACCGGCGGTAGTGGAAACTACGTTTATGAGTGGCGCAAGGACGGTGCATTCTTCTCAAACAGCCGCCAGATATTTAATCTGCTGCCCGGAAGCTACGTACTCACCGTCAACAGTGGAGACTGCTCGGTGACGCGCAGCCCCATCGTCATTGAGCCATCAGACATTAAAGTCATGGGTAGTGACGCCAGTGTTTGTGGAACCGGTAATGGGACCATTAACATAACCGCGTCGGGCGGTTTAGTCGCGGACCCCGCCGACGACGGAGGCGGTGGAAGCAACAATAACTACACCTACCTATGGCGGGATGCTTCGGACGGCACACAGGTAAGTACGGACCAAAACTTCACGGGCCCTCCCGGAATTTACACGGTCGTCGCTACCGAGAATAGCGGTAGTCGATGTAAATCGGTTCCCACGACCTTCAGAATTATCGCCCAGCCCGAACCCGTAATTAGTACTGACTTGGTAGAAAACGTAGACTGCAAGGGTGAAAGCACTGGTGCGATCATCCTGCGGGTCAGTAATGCGGTCAATCCAAGTTTCCGGTGGACCCGTACGGGGACGTCGACGACTTACACTACGAAAAATCTCGATAATTTGCCCGCGGGCCAATACTGCGTCACCGTAACCAACGCTGGCGGTTGTAGCGATTCCGGGTGCTTTACCATTAGTGAGCCCAGCGATGCATTAGCGGTTACCCTTAACCGCCGTCAACCCACCTGTGGCCAATCGAACGGCCGTCTCAGCGCGGTGGCTAGTGGTGGCACGGGTGGTGCAGCTGGCATCTACAGCTACCTTTGGAGTAATAATCAGACGGCTTCCACCATTTCAAACCTCGCAGGTGGCGTTGAGTATTGCGTCACCGTGCAGGACCAAAACGACTGTAGCCGGGTAGCGTGTGCGACCCTTCGCACCAGTTCTGGCCTCACGGCTACTGCCAGTACGAGTACCGCTAGTTGCGGAGCAAATAATGGCTCCGTTAACGTGAACGTAACGAGTGGTAACGGTAGCTATACTTATATCTTGCGCAACGCCGGTGGCGATGAAGTAAACCGATCTGCCGTAACGACGGCCACTAGTTACACGTTCAACAGCCTTGCCGCTGGTGATTATAGCGTAATTGTAACCGACGGCAGCAGTTGCTCCACCACCCTAACTGACCTCTCCGTCTCCCGCAGGGCGAACCTCACTATTTCAGGCACCAGTCCTACCGTATGCGCCGGCACATCGGGCCAGATCAACATTAACGTCTCCGGGGGGACGGGGAGCTACACCTTCCGGTGGTTTAGAGGTACAACCGAAGTGTCGCAGGTAGAAGATCCCGTGCTTGCCGCGGGTAGTTACATCGTGCAGGTAACGGATCAGGGTGGATGCCGTCGATCCGCTGATTTCAACGTGAGCACTTACCCAGACTTCACCCCCACCCTCACCCAAACCCGCCTCATCTCCTGCAACGGCGTCTGTGACGGGCGGGCATCCGTAAGCATCCCTGGCGGAACGGATGGTTACACTTTTTCTTGGAACGGTCAGGTAGGCGGCAGCTCCCTCGGCGGTTTTTGTGCCGGTGACTACTCCGTAGTAATTACCAGCCCTAACGGCTGTCGCAAAACGCTGCGCGGCACCTTTACCGAGCCGAGTCCGATCACGCTCGATTTGCGGGTTTCCGCTTCTACCTGTGGCGAAGCCAACGCCCGCATCACCGCCATTCCCGGTGGCGGGACGGGTGGCTACACCTTCAACTGGGCCGGGGGGCAGACGTCAGCAACTATCAGCAACCTGACTGGTGGCACGGAGTACTGCGTCACGGTTACTGATGCGAACGGTTGTCCGATCACCAAGTGCGCGACCCCCGGCGGGAGCAATGCGCTGGCGGCGAGCTTCACCACCACGGCGGCAAAATGTGGTGCGGATAACGGCCGGGTTACCGTCAACGTCACCGGAGGACGACCGACTTACACGTACATTCTTAGCCGTTCCGACGGCGGAGAGGAAGTGGCCCGGGAAACGAATGCGCCGACTGAAAGCTTCACCTTTTCCAACCTGGCGGTAGGCAAGTACCGCGCGCGCATCGTCGACGGAGGCAGCTGCGTAGCTACCCTGGAAGAAATCAACGTTCCCGGTAGCTCCGCCATCACCATCCGTGGCTCCGACATCACCGTCTGTGCCGGCCAAACCGGACAGCTTAACATCACCACTTCGGGGGGCGGCGGAGGATTTACTTACAGTTGGTTCGACGGTACGGACGTAGTATCCAATGAGCAGAACCCAATCCTCGGCCCCGGCGACTACACGGTTACCGTGCGCAGCAGAGACTGCCGGAGGTCCGCTAATTTTAGCGTCAACACCTACCCAGATTTTAACCCAACCCTAACCCAAACCAGCCTTATCTCCTGCAACGGCGTTTGCGACGGGCGGGCCAGCGTGAGCATCCCCGGCGGGACGGATGGCTATACCTTTTCCTGGAACGGTCAGGTGGGCGGCAGTTCTCTCGGTGGCTTCTGCGCCGGCGATTACTCCGTCGTGGTCACCAGCCCTAACGGCTGCAGCAAAACGCTGCCCGGCACCTTTACCGAGCCGAGTCCGATCACGCTCGATTTGCGGGTTTCCGCTTCTACCTGTGGCGAAGCCAACGCCCGCATCACCGCCATTCCCGGCGGCGGGACGGGTGGCTACACCTTCAACTGGGCCGGGGGGCAGACTTCAGCAACTATCAGCAACCTGACTGGTGGCACGGAGTACTGCGTCACGATTGCTGACGCGAACGGTTGTCCGATCACCAAGTGCGCGACCCCCGGCGGGAGCAATGCGCTGGCGGCGAGCTTCACCACCACGGCGGCCAAATGTGGTGCGGATAACGGCCGGGTTACCGTCAACATCACCGGAGGACGACCGAGCTACACGTACATTCTTAGCCGTTCCGAAGATGGTCAGGAGGTAGCGCGGGAAACGGACGCGCCGACTGAAAGCTTCACCTTTTCCAACCTGGCGGTAGGCAAGTACCGCGCGCGCATCGTCGACGGAGGTAGCTGCGTAGCTACTTTAGAAGAAATCAACGTTACCGGCAGTTCCGCCATTACCATTCGTGGTTCCGACATCACCGTCTGTGCCGGTCAGACGGGGCAGCTTAACATCACCACTTCGGGGGGCGGCGGAGGATTTACTTACAGTTGGTTCGACGGTACGGACGTAGTATCCAATGAGCAAAATCCGATCCTCGGACCCGGCGACTACACGGTTACCGTGCGCAGCAGAGACTGCCGGAGGTCCGCTAATTTTAGCGTCAACACTTATCCAGATTTCAACCCAACCCTAACCCAAACCCGCCTCATCTCCTGCAACGGCGTCTGCGACGGGCGGGCCAGCGTGAGCATTCCCGGCGGCACGGACGGCTACACTTTTTCCTGGAACGGTCAGGTAGGCGGCAGCTCCCTCGGCGGTTTTTGTGCCGGTGACTACTCCGTCGTGGTGACCAGCCCTAACGGCTGTCGCAAAACGCTGCGCGGCACCTTCACCGAACCCACCCCCGTCACGCTCGCCTTGCGGGTTGTCGCTTCTACTTGCGGCGAAGCCAATGCCCGCATCACCGCCATTCCCGGCGGCGGGACGGGTGGCTACACCTTCAACTGGGCGGGGGGTCAAACGTCAGCTACCGTCAGTAATTTAACCGGTGGCGTAGAATATTGCGTCACGGTTACTGATGCGAACGGTTGTCCGATCACCAAGTGCGCTACTCCTGCCGGGAGCAATGCGCTGGCGGCGAGTTTCACCACCACGGCGGCCAAATGTGGTGCGGACAACGGCCGGGTTACCGTCAACGTCACCGGAGGTCGACCGACTTACACGTACACTCTTAGCCGTTCCGACGGCGGAGAGGAAGTGGCCCGGGAAACGAATGCGCCGACTGAAAGCTTCACCTTTTCCAACCTCGCAGTCGGTAAGTACCGCGCGCGCATCGTCGACGGAGGCAGCTGCGTAGCTACCCTGGAAGAAATCAACGTTCCCGGTAGCTCCGCCATCACCATCCGTGGCTCCGACATCACCGTCTGTGCCGGCCAAACCGGACAGCTTAACATCACCACTTCGGGGGGCGGCGGAGGATTTACTTACAGTTGGTTCGACGGTACGGACGTAGTATCCGATCAGCAGAACCCAATCCTCGGCCCCGGCGACTACACGGTTACCGTGCGCAGCAGAGACTGCCGGAGGTCCGCTAATTTTAGCGTCAACACCTACCCAGATTTTAACCCAACCCTAACCCAAACCAGCCTTATCTCCTGCAACGGCGTTTGCGACGGGCGGGCCAGCGTGAGCATCCCCGGCGGGACGGATGGCTATACCTTTTCCTGGAACGGTCAGGACGGCGGCAGTTCTCTCGGCGGTTTTTGTGCTGGTGACTACTCCGTCGTGGTGACCAGCCCTAACGGCTGTCGCAAAACGCTGCGCGGCACCTTTACCGAACCCACCCCCGTCACGCTCGCCCTGCGGGTTGTCGCTTCTACTTGCGGCGAAGCCAACGCCCGCATCACCGCCATTCCCGGCGGCGGAACGGGTAGCTACACCTTCAACTGGGCGGGAGGGCAGACTTCAGCTACCGTCAGTAATTTAACTGGTGGCGTAGAATACTGCGTCACGGTTACTGATGCGAACGGTTGTCCGATCACCAAGTGTGCTACTCCCGCCGGGAGCAGTACGCTGAACGCAAGTTTTACCGCCGCCGACACCAAGTGCGGAAGGAATGATGGCCGCGTCACCTTCACCGTCGCCGACGGACAAGCAAATTATACCTACGTCCTGCTCCAAGCTAACGGTGATGAAGTAGCGCGCGAGACGGACGCTGCGGACTCCACTTTTACCTTTTCCAACCTTGCCGAAGGTAATTACCGAGGAAGAATTGTCGACGGAGGTGGGTGTGAAGTACTAGTAGAAAATATTGAGGTTGGCGGCAGTTCCGCCATCACCATCAGCGGCTCCGACATCAATGTTTGCACCGGTCAAACCGGGCAGTTGAACATCACCGCTACGGGGGGCGGTGGCTCACTCACCTACAGCTGGTCCAACGGCAAGGAAGAAGTATCCGATCAGCAGAACCCGATCCTCGGACCCGGCGATTACACGGTCACCGTACGCAGCAAAGACTGCCGGAGGTCCGCTAATTTTAGCGTCAACACCTTCCCTGATTTCACTCCAACCCTAACCCAAACCCGCCTCATCTCCTGCAACGGCGTCTGCGACGGGCGGGCCAGCGTGAGCATCCCCGGCGGGACGGATCGCTACACTTTCTCTTGGAACGGTCAGGACGGCGGCAGTTCCCTCGGCGGTTTTTGTGCTGGTGACTACTCCGTCGTGGTGACCAGCCCCAACGGCTGTCGCAAAACGCTGCGCGGCACCTTTACCGAACCCACCCCCGTCACGCTCGCCCTGCGGGTTGTCGCTTCTACTTGCGGCGAAGCCAACGCCCGCATCACCGCCATTCCCGGCGGCGGAACGGGTAGCTACACCTTCAACTGGGCGGGAGGGCAGACTTCAGCTACCGTCAGTAATTTAACTGGTGGCGTAGAATACTGCGTCACGGTTACTGATGCGAACGGTTGTCCGATCACCAAGTGTGCTACTCCCGCCGGGAGCAGTACGCTGAACGCAAGTTTTACCGCCGCCGACACCAAGTGCGGAAGGAATGATGGCCGCGTCACCTTCACCGTCGCCGACGGACAAGCAAATTATACCTACGTCCTGCTCCAAGCTAACGGTGATGAAGTAGCGCGCGAGACGGACGCTGCGGACTCCACTTTTACCTTTTCCAACCTTGCCGAAGGTAATTACCGAGGAAGAATTGTCGACGGAGGTGGGTGTGAAGTACTAGTAGAAAATATTGAGGTTGGCGGCAGTTCCGCCATCACCATCAGCGGCTCCGACATCAATGTTTGCACCGGTCAAACCGGGCAGTTGAACATCACCGCTACGGGCGGCGGTGGCTCACTCACCTACAGCTGGTCCAACGGCAAGGAAGAAGTATCCGATCAGCAGAACCCGATCCTCGGCCCCGGCGACTACACGGTCACCGTACGCAGCAGAGATTGCCGGAGGTCCGCTAATTTTAGCGTCAACACCTACCCTGATTTCACCCCGACGCTAACCCAAACTAGACTCATTTCCTGCAACGGCGTCTGCGACGGACGGGCCAGCGTGAGCATCCCTGGCGGAACGGACGGTTACACTTTCTCCTGGAACGGTCAGCAAGGCGGCAGTTCCTTCGGCGGTTTCTGCGCCGGTGATTATTCCGTCGTGGTTACCAGCCCCGATGGCTGCAGCAAAACACTACGCGGCACCTTCACCGAGCCGAGTTCAATCACGCTCGACCTAAGCGTTTCCGCTTCTACCTGCGGTGAGAATAATGCGCTCATCACCACTACCCCCGGCGGCGGAACGGGTGATTACACTTATCTGTGGTCTAATGGATTGACAACCTCTACCATCAAAAACCTAGCCGGTGATGTGGAGTACTGCGTCACGGTTTCCGACGAAAATAACTGTTCGATCACCAAGTGTGCTACTCCCGGCGGGAGCAACGCGCTGGCGGCGAGTTTCACCACCGCCGATACCAAGTGTGGAAGGAACGACGGCCGCGTTACTTTCAACGTCACCGATGGACAAGCAAATTATACCTACATCCTGCTCCAAGCTGATGGTGATGGTGATGGTGATGGTGACGGTGATGAAGTAGCGCGCGAGACGGACGCTGCGGACTCCAGCTTTACCTTTTCTAATTTAGCCGAAGGTAATTACCGAGGAAGAATTGTCGACGGAGGTGGGTGTGAAGTACTAGTAGAAAACATCGAGGTCCGCGGCAGTTCCGCCATCACCATCAGCGGCTCCGACATCAATGTTTGCACCGGTCAAACCGGGCAGTTGAACATCACCGCTACGGGTGGCGGTGGCTCACTCACCTACAGCTGGTCCAACGGCAAGGAAGAAGTATCCGATCAGCAGAACCCGATCCTCGGCCCCGGCGACTACACGGTTACCGTGCGCAGCAAAGACTGCCGGAGGTCCGCTAATTTTAGCGTCAACACCTTCCCGGATTTCACCCCTACCCTGACCCAGACCCGCCTCATCTCCTGCAACGACGTTTGTGACGGGCGGGCCAGCGTGAGCATCCCCGGCGGAACAGATGGCTACACTTTTTCCTGGAACGGTGAGGACGGCGGCAGTTCCCTCGGCGGTTTCTGCGCCGGCGATTACTCCGTCGTGGTGACCAGCACCGATGGCTGTAGCAAAACACTACGCGGCACCTTCACCGAGCCGAGTCCGATCACGCTCGACCTAAGCGTTTCCGCTTCTACTTGTGGGGAAGCTAACGCTAGCGTCACCGCCGTTCCCAACGGCGGAACGGGTGATTACACTTATCTCTGGTCCAATGGCTTAACAACCTCTACTGTCAAAAACCTAGCCGGTGGTGTGGAGTACTGCGTCACGGTTTCTGACGAAAATAACTGTTCGATCACCAAGTGTGCCACTCCCGGCGGGAGCAACACGCTGACCGCAAGTTTCACCACCGCTGACACCAAGTGTGGAAGAAACGACGGTCGCGTTACTTTCAACGTCACCGACGGACAAGCAAATTATACCTACATCCTGCTGCGTACTAGCGGCGACGAAGTAGCGCGCGAGACAGCCACCGTAGACTCCAGTTTTACCTTTTCCAACCTTGCCGAAGGTAATTACCGAGGAAGAATCATTGACGGAGGCGGGTGTGAAGCACTAGTAGAAAACATCGAGGTCCGCGGCAGTTCCGCCATCACCATCAGCGGCGCTGACATCAACGTCTGCGCCGGCCAAACCGGGCAGTTGAACATCACCGCTACGGGTGGCGGTGGAGCACTCACCTACAGTTGGTCCAACGGCAAGGAAGAAGTATCCGATCAGCAGAACCCGATCCTCGGTCCCGGTGACTACACGGTTACCGTACGCAGCAAAGACTGCCGGAGGTCCGCTAATTTTAGCGTCAACACCTTCCCCGATTTCACCCCCACCCTAACCCAGACCCGCCTCATCTCCTGCAATGGCGTCTGCGACGGGCGGGCCAGCGTGAGCATTCCCGGCGGAACGGATGGCTACACTTTTTCCTGGAGCAACAACGAAACCGGCGCTACCGCCACTCAACTCTGTGCCGGCCCGTACCAGGTTCAAATCACCAGCCCGGATGGCTGTACCGAAACCTTACGCGACACCCTAACGGAGCCCGAGTTGCTAGAGCTTACTTTGTCGAGTACGCCAAGCAGCTGTGGGCAGGCTAACGCCCAGGCAAGCGCAAATGCCTCCGGTGGAACACCGGGTGCTGGCTATACCTACGAGTGGTCCGACCAAGCCGGTACTACCCAAACCGTAGCTAACTTAAAGGGTGATACTGAATACTGCGTGACCGTCACCGACGCAAATGGCTGTGAAGTATCCGGCTGCGTTACGCCGGCTAGCACGCCCGAACTTATCGTTACGGCCGCTAGTGATCAAAACGCCAGCTGTGACCAAAACAACGGAACCATCACGGCAACCGTAACCAGCGGTACGCCCGACTACACCTATATTTTACGCGATGAAGGTGGGGAAGAAGTGACCCGCAGTCAGCGCACTTCGGTAGCCAACTATACTTTTTCGGATCTTGATGATGGTACCTACGTCATCGTAGTACTTGATGGCAACGATTGCAGGGAGCGGGTAGCCAATGTGGCAGTAAACCGTACTCCAGGGATTACCATCACGGGCCGCGACGTGGAAGTCTGCCCCGGCGAGCAGGGCCAGTTTAACGTCGGTATTTCCGGTGGGGACGGTGATTACTCGATTGTCTGGACCAACGAAAAGGATACCGTCGCTACCGAGCGGAACCCGACTTTACCCGCCGGCCAGTATACCATCAACGTTACCGACGGTAACGAATGCACCCAGTCGAAGCGCTTAGTCATCACTCCGTTCGAAGACTTTGGCGGGCGCATCCAACCCATCAACCTGGCATCCTGCGCCCGCGCCTGCGATGCTTCCCTGCAAGTGGTTGGCCTGAATGACCGGTACGAATACACTTACTCCTGGAGCAACGGGAGCGACACCGCCACGGCAACCAACCTGTGTAGCGGCCCCGTCACGGTAACCGTGACCAGCGACAAGCAGTGCGTCGAAGTCTACACGTTCGACTTGGCTGACCCCGCCGAATTTACCGGAGAAATAACCGGTAACGTCAGCCTCGATTGCGCCACCGACCAGACCAGCCTAACCGCCGAAGTACGGGGAGGAACGACGCCCTACCGCTACGAATGGTCCGGAACCGACGCCAGCGGTGCCACGGCCACCCAGCTTTCCGCAGGTGAATATGGCGTCACGGTCACCGACGATAACGGCTGTTCCGTAGCGCTCAGCGCGACCGTTACCGCGCCGGATGAACTGGTCGTATCCGTCGAAGACGTCACCGTCGACTGCGCCGGCGAAACCGCCACGCTCACGGCAATTACCGTAGGCGGCACCAACCCGTTCGCATACTTCTGGGACGATAACGAAACTGCTTCCGGCCCTCAAATCGACGCGACCATCGGCCTACACGCCGTCCGCGTCGTCGACGCTAACGGTTGCGAACAAATAGACAGCGCCAGCGTGCTCGACACCCCCGCTTTTGCCGTTGAATGTAGCGGCGACACCGTCAGGACACGCGGCGGCTCCGACGGGACCATCTCGCTCACCTTCGTGAACGGCACCCCTCCCTTCCGTTACCAAATCGCCGACCGCGCGCCGGTGTTCACCAACTCACGCACCGTACTGATCGACGATGATTTGCTGTCCGTCGGTACTTACGTAATCACCGCGACGGACGGCAATGACTGCTCCGCGACCGACTGTGAAGCCACGATTCCCGACCTAGAATGCACGCTTGCGGTGACGAGAAGCATTCAAAATGTCAGCTGCTTCGGCGAGGCGACCGGTACCATCTCGTTGGACATTTTAACGGATGCCACTAGTTACGCGGTCGTGTGGACGAACGACCAAAAAGAGGTCTTTTCCACCGAGGACGAGGTCTCGAACCTATCCGCCGGACTGTATTCAGTAGTAGTTACCGACGCCACCAACTGTCGTTTTTCCCGGACCTTTACCGTCGAAGAACCCACCGAACTAAGCCTCGTTTGCCAGGCTACGGCAACTACTGATGTAGGGGGAAATAACGGTTCGGTTTCGCTCGCCTTCGGAGGCGGTGTTGCCCCCTATTCTGTCTACGTCGACAGTACTGATCAACCCATCGCTACCCAGTTAACGGACACGTTCGTTCTGCGGGACCTTACGGCCGCGACCTACGTGCTTCGAATAGTTGACGCGAACGATTGTAGCACGGAGTGTACGTCCGTCGTTACCGACCCGGCGTGTAATTTGAGCGTCGACGCTACCTCCACGGACCCGTGTTTCGGCACGACGACCGGGGTGTTGGACCTGACCGTTACGGGTGCTACCGGCGGGGTCACTTACGAGTGGTCGAACGGAGCTACGAGCGAAGACATCACCGGCCTGAACGGTGGTGATTACACCGTTACGGTGACCGATGAAGCCAATTGCGTGGTGGTAAGAACTTTCTCCGTCACCCCGCGCGACGAACTCATCATTTCTTGTTCGCCGCGGCCGACGACTTCCGTCGGCACGTCTACCGGCAGGGTGGTGCTGACCTTTGGCGACGCAAGCCCTCCCTTCGTAGTGCGGGCTTACCTCGACGATGAGCTCATCGAATCCCGCGCCGACATCAACGCGGAACGGTACGTTTGGAGAAACCTCGCCGCCGGTACTTACTCGTTTGAGTTCACTGATTCAACCGGCTGCTCGTCAGCCGCCTGTACCTCAACCGTGCTCGACCCGGCGTGCGACGCCCCGCCCACCATCGGGGTGGCGACGACGGACGTGACGTGTTTCGGTGGCAGCGATGGCTCGCTCGAACTGACGGTCACCGGAGATTTTCCTCCTTACGTTATCACTTGGGCCGACGAAACTGCCGGTGCCGTACTGTCCGATCTTAGCGTAGGCACCTACGCGGTTACCGTTACCGATGCGCGCAATTGTAGTACCGTAGCAAGCTACGAAGTTGGCCAACCTACTGAACTCGTCGTTAGCGGATCAACCCAGCAGCCAGCGGCGGCCGACGGGGCGGGTAGCGTCGAACTCACCGTCTCCGGTGGCACTCCTCCTTACTCCGTTTTCGTAAATGATGAATTTTTTGGCGCGGACGCGGGTGCCATGATCTTGGTAAGGCCACTACCCACGGGCGAGGCTTATACCATTCGGGTAGTAGACAGCCTCGGCTGTGCGGGTGACCGGGCGACGTACGTGAGTGATACGATCACCGCCGTTGCCTGCGCGCTGGAAGTCAGTTTGGCTACGCCACCGCCGTTCACTTGTGCTGGCGAGCCCGTCCAACTCACCGCGACCGCCACCAACGCGGTGGGTACCCTAAGCTATGTCTGGAGCACGGGAGAATCCGGTCCGGAACTCAGTAGTATTACCGTACTGGAAGCCGGCCGCTACGGCGTGACCGTTACCGACGCGGCGAATGATTGCGTAGCCGAAACCGCCGTTACGATTAGTGACCCCGCTCCCACACCCATCACCGCCACCTGTGACAAGACGGACGCGCTGATCGAGTCCGGAACGGGTTCGGTTACGCTGACCGTTAATGGTGGCACCGGGCCGTACACGGCCGTCGATACTGACACTGGCGATACGACCACCGTCACCGAACTCAACCAAATTCTCGTCACCGGCCTCGCCGTGGGACCGTACGACCTCAATTTCACCGTTACCGACGTTAATGGTTGCGAAGAACAGGTAAGTTGCTCGGGTACGATCGACGTTGACCCAGCAGACTGTACTGACAATTTCGTCGTCACCCTCACGGCGGACGACAACGTACTGGACTGTGCGGACGCAGCGACCACCCTGACGGCTTCCGTTGCGGGCGCTACGGGCGAACTCTCCTATTCGTGGAGTGAAGCCTCGGGCGAATCCACCGAAAATACCATCGAAGTAACTGGTGCGGGAAGCTATTCCGTCACCGTGACCGACGCGGCTACGGGCTGCGTTGACTCGGCTAGTTTGACGATAACCGCTCCCGCAATCATTGCCGCTACCTGTGAAAAGACGGATGCGCTGATCGAGTCCGGTACTGGTTCGGTCACGTTAACCATTACTGGTGGCGCCGCACCCTATACTGCCAGCAACGACGGTACCGGCCAAACGGCCGTTGTGACCGAATTGAATCAGATTATTACCGCTGACCTACCCGTAGGTCCGTACGCACTCAGTTTTACCGTAACGGACGCCAACGGTTGCGACCGGCAGGTTAGTTGCACGGGCGAAATTGGGGTCAACCCCGAAGATTGCGCCAGTAACTTTGCTGTCTCCCTTACGGCGGACGATAATGTGTTGAATTGCGCTGATGGATCGACCACGCTAACAACCTCCGTTACGGGCGCTACCGGCGAATTGACCTACGCGTGGAGTAACGGACGGGTGGCGGTCGACTTAGCTTCCATTGAGGTAACCGGTGCGGCAGATTATTCCGTGACCTTAACCGATGCGGCTACGGGCTGCGTCGATAGCGCGAGCTTAAACGTAACCGCACCCGCCCCCATCACCGCTACTTGCGACAAAACGGACGCGTTCATTACGGCCGGCACCGGTTCGGTAACACTGACCATCAACGGTGGTACCGCACCGTATACCGCGATCGATGATAGCACCGGCCAGGCAGCTTTCCTTACCGAACTAAACCAAGTTATAGTTGACCTGCCGACGGGTCCGTACGCCCTCAGCTTTACCGTAACGGATGCTAACGCTTGCGAACAGCAAGTCACCTGCTCGGGCACGATTGAAGTCGACCCGGAAGATTGTGCCAGCAACTTCTCCGTCTCCCTCACGGCGGATAGCAACGTGTTAGCGTGTTCGGATGCCTCTACTACACTAACGGCCACTACTACCGGAGCCACGGGTGAACTAACTTATGCGTGGAGCGACGGGCAACAAGCGGTTGACTTGACTTCCGTTGAGGTGACCGGTGCGGCGAGCTATTCCGTTACGGTCACGGACGCAGCTACCGGTTGTGTCGATAGTGCCAGCCTGGTAGTTACCGCACCCACGCCCATCACCGCTAGTTGTGACCAAGTAAACGCATTCCTTGCGACTGGAGCCGGCTCGGTAACAATGACCATCAGTGGTGGCACCGCACCGTACACGGCGGTCGATGACAGCACCGGCGAATTAGCTACCGTTGATGACCTAAACCAAATCACCGTCACTGACCTACCCGTAGGGCCGTACACGCTCGACTTCACCGTAACGGACGCTAGCGGCTGCGAACAGCAGGTTAGTTGCTCGGGGGAAATCAACGTCGATGCGGAGGACTGTACCAGTAATTTCTCCGTCACCCTGACGGCCGACAATAGTGCACTGGAGTGTTCGGACGGATCAACTACGCTGACGGCGGTTGTCACCGGAGGTACGGGGGAACTGACCTACGTATGGAGTGACGGGCAGCAAGCAGTCGACTTAGCTTCCATTACCGTGAACGCAGCGGGAAGCTATTCCGTCACGATTACCGATGCAGCCACCGGTTGCGTTGATAGCGCGAGCGTTTCCATCACCGCCCCCGTTTCCATCACCGCTACTTGCGAAAAAACGAATGCGCTAATCGAGAGCGGCACCGGGTCGGTCACCCTAACCATTAGCGGTGGTACCGCACCGTACACGGCAATCAATGACGGCACCGATCGGGTGGCCACCGTTACTGAATTGAACCAAATTGTTACTGACTTACCCGTCGGCGCGTACGAACTCAGTTTCACCGTCACCGACGCTAATGGCTGCGAACAACAAGTCAGTTGCTCGGGCGAAATCGAAGTCGACGAAGTAGATTGCGCTAGTAACTTCTTCGTCTTCCTCACGGCGGATAGTAATGTGTTGGACTGCTCTGACGGATCGCCCGCGCTAACAACTTCCGTTACGGGAGCGATTGGCGAGTTGACCTACGCCTGGAGTAACGGACGGGAGGCAGTTGACCTGACTTCTATTGTGGTGACCGGTGCGGCAAATTATTCCGTCACGGTAACCGACGCGGCGACGGGTTGCGTTAGCACCGACAGCGTAGAAATCACCGCGCCCACCCCCATCGTCAGTACTTGCGAAAAGGTGGATGCATTCATAGAAACAGGTACCGGTTCGGTCGTCCTGACCATTAGTGGTGGCACCGCCCCCTACGCAGCGATCAGTGATAGCACCGGCCAAGCAGTTACAGTTACCGATCTGAACCAAATCATCACTAACGTATCCGTAGGACGGTTCGACCTCAGCTTCAGCGTCACCGATGCTAATGGCTGCGAACAGCAGGTTAGCTGTTCGGGTGAAATTGAAGTCGAAGGGGAAGATTGCGCTGGCAACTTCTTCGTTACCCTCACGGCGGAAGACAATGTCTTAGACTGTGCGGAAGGAGCGACCACGCTAACGGCTTCCGCTACCGGAGCTAAGGGTGAGTTAACCTACGCGTGGAGTGACGGGCAGCGAGCGGTTGGTTTAACTTCAATTGAGGTGACTAGCGCGGCAAACTATTCCGTAACGGTCACCGATGCAGCCACGGGTTGTGTCGATAGCGCCAGTTTAAAAATTACCGCGCCCACACCCATTACCGCTACCTGCGATCAAATTGACGCACCAAGCGAGAACGGCACTGGATCCGTCACGCTGGCCATCAGCGGCGGCACGGTGCCTTACGTAGCAATCGATGACCGCACTAATCAGACGGCCACCGTTAACGAGTTTAACCAGATTATCGTCACAGACGTACCCGCGGGAGATTATGACTTTAGCTTCACCGTAACGGACGCTAACGGCTGCGAGCAGCAGGTTAACTGTGCGGGTACCATCGGCGTAGACACGGAATATTGTGTGAACACCTTTTCCGTTATTCTTACGGCGGAGAACAATGCCCTGGATTGTGCGGACGCAGCGACAGTACTGATGGCTTCCGTAACGGGAGCTACCGGTGACCTAACCTACGCGTGGAGCGATGGGCAGCAGGCAGTTGACTTGGTTTCCATCGATATAAATGGAGCAGCGAGCTATTCCGTCACGGTTACTGATGCCGCTACGGGCTGCGTTGATTCAGCAAGCTTAGTCATCACCGCCCCCGCACCCATCACCGCTAATTGCGAAAAGGTGGACGCGCTAATCGACAACGGCTTCGGTTCAGTTACGCTGACCATCAGCGGTGGTACAGCACCATACACGGCAATCAACGATAGCACTAACCTAGCTGCTATGGTTACCGAGCTGAACCAGCTCGGTATTACCAACCTACCCGTAGGAGCTTACGCACTTAGCTTCACCGTCACAGATGCTAATGGCTGTGAGCAACAAGTCGTTTGTTCGGGCGAAATATTGGTTGACCCAACAGATTGTACGAATACTTTTTCCGTCGACTTGGTGGCGAACGAGAATGTACTGGATTGCTCGGATGGATCGACCACCCTGGTCGCTACCGTAGCAGGGGCAACCGGCGCACTGACTTACGCCTGGAGTGACGGACAGCAAGCAGTTGACTTGAGTTCCATTCAGGTTTCTGGAGCAGCGAGTTACTCCGTCACGGTCACTGACGCCGCTACGGGATGCGTTGATAGTGCAAGTATATCAATTACCGGCCCCGCTCCCATAACGAGCAGTTGCGATGAAACGAACGCGCGCATTGAAGCTGGTGCTGGGTCGGTCACACTGACCATTACCGGTGGCACGGCACCCTACTCGGCAATCGACAATAATACCAATCTAGCTGCCACGGTTACCGAACTGAACCAGCTTGTCGTCACCGGCCTACCCGTAGGAGCTTACGAACTCAGCTTCACCGTCACGGATGCCAACGGCTGCGAGCAGCAAGTCGGTTGCTCGGGCGAAATTGAAGTCGAGGAGGAAGATTGTACCAACAACTTCTCCGTCACGCTTACGGCAGATACTAACGTACTGGATTGTGCTGACGGACCGACCACCCTAATCGCTACCGTAGCAGGAGCAACCGGTGAACTAACTTACGTCTGGAGTGACGGACAGCAAGCAGTTGACTTGAGTTCCATTCAGGTTTCCGGAGCGGCGAGTTATTCTGTCACCGTTACGGACGCGGCTACGGGGTGCGTCGGTACCGATAGCATCGTGATCACCGGCTCCGCGCCGATCACGAGCAGTTGCGATAAAACGAACGCGCGCATTGAAGCTGGTACCGGGTCGGTCACGCTGACCATCGCCGGTGGCACGGCACCCTACTCGGCAATCAATGATAGCACCAATCTAGCTACTACGGTTACCGAACTGAACCAGCTCGTCGTCACCAGCCTACCCGTAGGAGCTTACGAACTCAGCTTCACCGTCACGGATGCCAACGGCTGCGAGCAGCAAGTCGGTTGCTCGGGCGAAATTGAAGTCGAGGAGGAAGATTGTACCAACAACTTCTCCGTCACGCTTACGGCAGATACTAACGTACTGGATTGTGCTGACGGACCGACCACCCTAATCGCTACCGTAGCAGGAGCAACCGGCGAACTGACTTACGCCTGGAGTGACGGACAGCAAGCAGTTGACTTGAGTTCCATTCAGGTTTCCGGAGCAGCGAGTTACTCCGTCACGGTTACTGACGCCGCTACGGGATGCGTTGATGGTGCAAGTATATCAATTACCGGCCCCGCTCCCATAACGAGCAGTTGCGATAAGACGGACGCGCTAATCGAAGGCGGCACCGGATCGGTTATACTCACCATCAGCGGCGGCACGGCACCCTACACGGCGATCAACGACGTCACCGGCCAAGCCGCGGCTGTTACCGAGCTAAACCAGATTACCGTTACCAGCCTACCTACGGGAGATTATGTACTCGACTTCACCGTGACGGATGCAAACGGCTGCGAGCAGCAAGTCGGTTGCGCGGGTACGATTGAAATTGATGCGGAAGATTGCGTGAACACCTTCTCCGTGATCCTTACGGCGGACGACAACGTCCTGAATTGCGCGGACGGATCAACGGTCCTGACGGCTACCGTTGCGGGAGCCACGGGAGAATTAACCTACGCGTGGAGTGAAGAGCAGCAAGCAGCCACGTCGGCTTCGATAGAAGTATTTGGGGCCGGTAACTATTCCGTCACGATTACGGACGCGGCCACGGGCTGTGTTGATTCGGCAAGTTTAGTCATCACCGCACCTACCGCCATTACCGCCGCCTGCGATAAGACGGACGCGCTAACCGAAACCGGTACGGGATCGGTCACGCTGACCATTCGTGGTGGCACGGCACCCTACACGGCAATTGACGAGTCCACCAACCAGGCCGCTACCGTCACCGCAATAAATCAGATCAACATCTCTGGCCTAGACGTAGGGACATACCGGGTCAGCTTCACCGTAACGGACGCAAATGGTTGCGAGCAGGAAGTCAGTTGCTCGGGTGAAATTGAAATTACGCCCGCGGATTGTGCCGGCACTTTCTCCGTCACCCTCACGGCAAATGATACTGTCCTGGACTGCGCGGGCGGATCGACTACGCTAGTTGCTTCCGCTACTGGAGCCACGGGGGAATTAACCTACGCGTGGAGTAATGGCCGGCAGGCAGTTGGCTTGTCCTCCATTGAAGTCACCGGCGCAGCGGATTACTCCGTTACGGTAACCGACGTAGCTACGGGTTGCATTGATAGCGCCAGCATCACGGTCACCGCCCCAGTAGCCATCACTACCGACTGCGAAAAAGTGGACGCACAAGCTGAAGACGGCACCGGAGCGGTCACCCTGACCATCAGCGGCGGAACCGCACCTTACGTAGCGACTAATCTCAACACCGGTCAAACGGTCGTTGTCACCGCGCTAAATCAAATAACCGTTACCGATCTTGCGGTAGGACCGTACGATCTTAGCTTCACCGTGACGGACGCCAGCGGCTGCGAACAACAAGTCGGTTGTGCGGGCGAAATCACTATCGACGCGGCGGATTGTGCCGACAGTTTTTCCGTTACCCTCACGGCAAGCGATGACGTGCTGGACTGTGCGGACGGCTCGACTACGCTGACGGCGTCTGTTGCAGGAGCCACCGGCGAGCTGAACTACGCGTGGAGCGACGGGCAGCAATCTCCCAACCTGACGTCCATCGAAGTCACCGGGCCGGCGAGCTACTCCGTCACGGTAACGGACGCAGTTACGGGGTGCGTCGATAGTGCGAGCATAACCATTACCGCTCCGGCAACCCTTAGCTACGCATGTAGCACTACTCAACCATCGGTGGCGGGGGGAACCGGAGCTGTCGTCTTCCAACTCGCCGGCGGCACCTCACCCTATGGGGCCGTAGACCAAGGTGGGCAACCACTTACGGTAGACGAAAATCAGCAAGTCACCATCGACGGCTTGCCGAGCGGACCGTACAGCCAGACGATCAGCGTAACCGATGCGAACGGATGTACGCTGGTCATGACGTGTGAAGGTGTTATTCAGGCGGTCGTAGACTGTAGCACGTTGCTGGTTTCAATCGAGGCGGAAGGCGAACTGATTTGCCCCGACGATTCAATCGCACTGACCGCAACGGTAGCGGGAGGAAGCGGGCGCTACGGGTACTTGTGGTCCGACGGACAAACCAGTAACCGGATCGACAATTACCGGGGAGGTAATTACGGCGTCACGGTAACTGACCTGGAGACGGGCTGTACCGACTCTGCTTCACGAACCAACCCCGCACCCGCGGCCCCCGCCCTAATCTGTACGCCAATCAATGAATTAGTAAGCACGGGCAATTTTGCGCCCAGCGGTGGTGCCCTAATCGGCATCGAAGGGACCAACCCACCGTACTCCGTAGCCTACGCAGGCAACGATTACTTACTGGAGAACGGTCAGACCTTTGCCGTTGCGGGCCTTCCCGTGGGCGACTACGCCATCGAAGTGGTCGTCACCGACGCAAACGGATGCGTGAGTGACTTGACGTGCAGCGGCACGATTACCGGCGAGGCCGACCCGGCCTGCGAGGAGGTAGAGTACAGTCTCGAAGTCACCCCCGTGACCTGCAACGATGCGGCCAGCGGTCGCTTCGAAATCGAACTGACCGGGGGCACGGCGCCCTACCAACTGCGGTATTTCCCCGCGGTCGGCACGGTGACCGGACCAATAACGCAGGACAACGGTAACGTACGCTTTGAGGTAAATGGCTTATCCGCCGGAAGCTACAGCGTTGACTTAACGGAAGCCGGTGGGTGCCGCCGGATCTTACCCGTAGAGATCGAGACGCTGGCGCCACTTGAATTAGTTTGTACTTCGGATACCTTACTGCCGGGTGAGCGAGTGGGTCAGATTCAACTCTCCTTGGCGGGGGAGTCGGGGCCCTACACGCTCTACGTGAATGAAGTTCTCTTCGGAAGCATCAGCGCCGGCGCCAGCAGCGTACCCAACCTGTTACCGGGTGACTATACGCTCCGGGTTGAAGATCGCTTTGGTTGTTCCACGAGCTGTACTGCTAGTATTCTTGGTGTAGACTGCACGCTTTTGTCGCCACAACTAGTGGCGGAAGGCTTTGATTGCGCGGATGATTTGGGCAGCATCGCGGTATCTCTTCCCGGGGTAACAATCACTAATTACCGCTGGAGCACGGGTGCCACCTCACCTACTCTGACCGGCGTCAAACCCGGTACGTACCGCGTCACCCTCACGACGGAAGACGGCTGCACGCTCAGCAATACCATTACGATCGACCCCGTTGATCCGCTCGTAGTGACCGCAACGGGATTCAATACCTCGGTGGCGGGCGGGCGAGATGGCAACATCCGGATAAACATCGGTGACGGTAACGGCCCTTACGTGATAAGCCTAGCGGGCACGACCGTTAATGGTGAGGTAATCGACAGCGCGAGTACGAGCGACGTAGCCGACTTTACCATCGACGAGCTTACCGCCGGGCAGTACACCGTCAGCGTCCGTGACGCCAATGGCTGCCGGGCCACGGCACGCGCTACCGTCGGCAACGGTTTCTGCGAGGATTACTCCGTCACCTGCGCCGTGGAACCGGGCACAAAAACCGCCCTCATTCGCTTCTCCGGTGGCGCACCGGTGTACAGGGTGAGGGTAACCTCCGGAGGTGAGCTTGCGCTCACGACGGAAGTCAGCTCCGACAGCATCGTGATCAGCGTCGGAGACGACGGCGTCTACGAAGTGACGGTAACGGACGGTAACGGCTGCGAGCGCGACTGCAGCTTCACCATTGCAACGATCGAGTGTGAGAACCCCGAAGTATCCGTCACCGTAGACCAACGTCCCACTTGCGACGAAGCCAATGGTCGGTTGACCGTTGACTGTACCGACTGTGATAACTACAGCAACGACGGAGGTCTTACTTTCCAAAGTAGCCCCGTTTTTGACGGGCTGTCCGCGGGGATTTACCGAATCGTCGGCCGCATCGGTACGACTGGCTGTACTACGGCGCGCACCGTCTCACTTGAATCACAGACTCTCGACGTCGAGTTCCGCGCTTACGCTGAGTTGAACGCGGACTGTACGGACGGTGGTGACATCGTGGTCGAAAGCATGGACGCCAACCTGCTCTACAGCATCGACGGTATCAATTTTGCGGAGGTCAATCGCTTCCCGAATCTAGCTCCGGGCACTTACGTCGTGACCGCTACGGACAGCGTTAACACTTGCTACCAGAGCTACGACACGGTCGTTATCGAAAGCTTTGAACCGCTGCGGATCGTCGTCGTACAGTTCCTCGACGCCGCCTGCTTTAACGAACCCGGCTTCCTGGCCCTCTCCGCCACGGGTGGTGACGGCGACTACACCTTCACCTGGGACGGCGAGCAGGGCACGCCCGAGCGTGGCGAGTTGTTCGGTACAGTTGCCGTAGTCGTCACCGACGGCCGGGGCTGCGCGGCCAACAGCAGGTTCACGTTTAACAGTTTCCCGGTTTTCACCCTGCTGGACAGTCTGGTTGCCGACCTGGATTTCTGCGGGGATACGATTGCGGAACTCGACCTGAGTACCGTGATTACCGCAGGGTTTGCGGTGGAATGGAGCTTGCCCGACGGGACCGTCCAGCAGTCGCCCCGGCTTCAATCCGGCGTGTCCGGCTTACACACCGTGCGCATTACGGACAGCGACACCGGTTGTAGTTTGGAGCGGGAGTTCGACGTCAACATCGCCCGGGAGGGATCGATTGAACCCGACATTCTCTTTGCTTCCAACTACGTGATGGGCAGCAACGGCTTGCTCGTGATTGACATCACTGATTCGCTACCCGACAGCAGCACGTGGGAGCTCGACCCGGGCGTAGAGATACTGCGCATTTCCGACGACGGCCGCCGTGCCTGGTTGGAGTTCGCCGCACCCGGTGAGTACTCGATCGGGATCGTGTCTAGTTACGGCGGTTGCACCGTTTCCCTTTACCGGACGGTCACCGTTACGGAGGCGGACGCTACCGGCGGAGGCACGGTAACCCTGGGTGATGACGTGGTGGACACTAAGCTGTGGCCTAACCCGCACCGGGGTGCCTTTCAAGTTGATCTTGAACTGCGCGAGGAGATGGACGCCGAACTGTTTATTATTAACCAAGCAACCGGGCAGGTTGTGGAAAGACGGGTACTACGCGGGGAAGAGAACTACCGGGAAGTCCCCTTCGACCTGGTTAACCGTATGGCCACGGGGCTTTACATCATGATGGTGCGCGCCGGGGAGACGACCGTCATCGTGCCGCACGTTCGGATGAATTAAGGGTTGATTCCTTTATTTGGTGAGTCCCCGGTTAGCTGATTTTAGTCAGTTGGCCGGGGATTTTTTGTTTTACAAACCCCGGTCTTCGGTACGCAAAGATTCGGTTCGGTACCGTAGTAAATAATCTGGGCGCGGTCCCGATAGCTATCGGGAGTGCCACGTAGTTGGGAAAGGAGACAAACCGTCTCGCCCGGTTTACGGCACCTTACCGTGAGTTAATCGTTTTCTGGCCCATAACCCTGCACCCGCGACCGCGCCAAAAAAAAGCAACGAAGCTGAATTATAGCGCACGCACTTAGGTAAAACACCCCCTTTCAACCAAACACCAACTAACACCTTAATACATGAACAAACCTTCATGCATCCATGATCATCGACCAAATCTACACCGGCTGCCTCGCCCAGGGCGCTTACTACATTGAGTCCGACGGGGAAGCCGCCATCATCGACCCGCTGCGCAGCCCGGCACCCTACCTGAAGCGCGCCAACGACGCCGGGGCCAAGATCAAATACATCTTCGAAACTCATTTCCACGCTGATTTCGTCAGTGGTCACCTCGATCTGGCGAAGGAGTCCGGCGCAACCATCGTGTACGGCCCTGGGGCCAAAACGGATTACGCGAAGCATACCGCCCACGACATGGAAGATTTCCACGTCGGCAAACTCACCATCCGCGCACTCCATACGCCCGGTCATACGCTGGAAAGTACTTGTTACTTATTATTAACCGAGGAGGGCAAGCCCCACGCCCTTTTTTCCGGCGACACCTTGTTTATCGGTGACGTTGGCCGGCCCGACCTCGCCCAGAAGTCCGGCGCCCTCACGGTCGAAGATCTGGCTGGCCTCCTCTACGAATCCCTCCGCCGCCGCATTATGGTGCTGCCCGACGACGTAATCGTCTACCCCGCCCACGGCGCTGGCTCGGCCTGTGGCAAGAAGATGAGTCGCGAAACCCAGGACACGCTCGGAAACCAGAAGGAAACAAATTACGCCCTGCGCACCGACATGACGCGCGCGGAATTCATCAGGGAAGTGACCGACGGACTGCTTCCCCCGCCCGCCTACTTCGGCGAGAACGTCCGCCTGAATAAGGAAGGCTACGAAAGCTTCGAAAAAGTGATGGACCGTAGCCTCCAGGCCCTTCCCCCCGCTGAATTCGAACGCGCCGCCAACAACGACCGCCCCCTCCTGCTCGACGTCCGTGATAAAGCGGAATTCGTAAAAGGATTCGTTCCCAACAGTATTTTCATCGGCCTCGACGGATCCTTCGCCCCCTGGGTCGGCGAGCTCGTGCCGGACCTCAAGCAACCCATCCTCCTGATTGTCGACGCGGGTCGCGAAGCCGAGGCCGCCGAACGCCTTAGCCGTGTCGGGTACGATGGCGTATTAGGCTATTTAGAAGGGGGCATCGAAGCCTGGAAAAGCTACGGTGGCGAGCTCGACCAGTTGGAAACCATCGACGCGCACACGTTCGGCGAGCGTCTGCGGGCCGGTAAAGTACCGGCGACGCTAGACGTGCGCAAAGAGGCAGAGTTTAAGGGTGGCCACCTGAGTGTTGCCAGCAATGTTCCCCTGAATGAACTCAGTAGCCGTCGGGGGGAACTCTCGAAAGCAGGGACGATCTACGTGCACTGTGGCAGTGGCTACCGATCCACCATCGCTACGAGCCTGTTAAAATCCCGTGGGGTGGACGACATTGTAAACGTGCAGGATAAGGTGGCTTTGATCTTGGGACAAGAAGTGACCGGGTAGTATTAAAGCTCCGCCAGTAATTTCGTGCGGCGTACCGCTCACCCCGGCCCCTCGTTCTTGCTGGTCGAAAAGTCCGGGTGCAGGATGAGATCCGCAACGCCCCTTCACGTCAGACCAACAAACGCCCGTGCGCATTCGCCTCGATAAATGGTTCCCCGCCCCCCCCGATTTTGGTCGGGCTACGGTCGTCACTGACCTAGTTGCCGGCCTGACCGTCGGGGTGCTGCTCGTGCCCCAGGCGATGGCGTACGCGCTGCTGGCCGGGGTTCCACCGGTTTACGGCCTGTACGCCGCATTGGTACCACTCGTTGGTTACGCGCTTTTTGCTTCTTCGCCACACACATCGGTAGGACCGACGGCGCTGGCCTCGCTGCTTTGCCTTAACGGCATTGCCGGACTGGCGCAGCCGGGCTCGGAAACCTTTATTGGTTACGCCATCCTTCTCGGTGGCCTGACGGGAGTGCTCCAGCTGCTGTTTGGCTTACTGCGCTTTGGCGGCATTGGCAGCTTGCTGAGCCGGCCCGTGCTGTCCGGCTTCGTCTCGGCGGCGGCGGTACTGATCATGTTCTCTCAGGCGGATGCATTGCTGGGGGTTCGTACGGAACGAACGCGTTTCTTTCACGATACGGTGTTAGAATTGGCGCGAAACGTCGGGGCGCTCCACCTGCCCTCCGCGGCGCTTGGTTTACTGACGCTCTTGTTGTTGCTGCTGGCGGGAAAATTCCTACCGAAGAAGTTTCCGACCATGTTGGTGCTGATCGTTACGTCCACCGCACTAATCGCGCTGGTGGGTGCGGACTGGGGCGTCAAGATCGTGGGTGCGGTCCCTTCGGGTTTGCCGGGTTTGGCCATGCCGGTTCTTAGCTGGGAAGTGGTACTGGAGTTGTTGCCCGTGGCGGCCGTGATTGCGCTGCTCAGTTTCATCGAGACGCTCTCGATCGGCAAGGCATTTTCGCCGCGGCACCAGCATTACCGCATTGAACCCAACCGGGAGTTGGTTGCCCTCGGTTTCAGTAAGCTACTCGGCATGTTTTTTCAGGCCATTCCGAGTTCGGCTAGCTTTAGCCGGTCGGCGGTGGGGGAAGGGGCCGGCGCGCTGACGCCGCTGAGCTCGCTCTTTACGGCTGGCCTGCTGGTACTGGTGCTGCTTTTTCTTACCCCGCTTTTCTACTATTTACCCATCCCCGTTCTCGCCGCCCTGATCATCTACTCCGTGCGTAAGCTCTTCGACGTGGCGGAGATGAAACGCCTCTGGAAACTAGCGCCGAAAGAGTTTGCTACCCTCGCCATTACTTTTCTATTTACGCTATTTGCCGGCCTTCAGTACGGCGTAGCCGGCGGCGTAGTTCTTTCGTTGTATTTCGTCTTCGCCCGCGCCGCGCGGCCACACATGGCGGAGCTGGGGCGCGTGCCCGGTACGAACGCTTTTCGCAACTGCGCCCGCTTCGCCGCCGCCGAGACCGACCCGGGCATTTTGATCATGCGTTTCGATGCGGAACTTTACTTCGGTAACGCAGACTTTTTTCGCCAGCAACTCGAGCGATTCGTTGACGCGCGGGGGGAGGCGCTCCGGTCCGTCATCATCGACGCGCACACGATCAACGACCTCGACACCAGTGGTCTGTTTTCTCTCTCCCAGTTTCTCGACGTGCTCGACCGGCGGGGGGTGGAGCTCTACCTCTGTGGCGTAATCGGCCCGGTGCGGGACATGCTCTACAAATCCGGCATGATGGAGCGGATGGGGGCTGCTTACTTTTTCCTGTCGATCCAGGATGCGCTGACCCACATTGCGGAGGAGCGGGGGGACCGGGGCTGGGATTTGCCGGCCGTGCAGCACCGTTAGCGAGTAGTCAGTTATTATCCTAAACCCCCTTTTATTGCACGTTAAACAGTGCTGGAGAATAACTAATCCCAACTCTGTCCGGCCCCAGACAATGCTCCCTTAAGGGAATAAACTTAGGTACGTTTCCGTGCTTATGTGTCCACGGCATTCGTTGACTGGCTACGTGATTAGCGTGTGTTTCACTTAAAATCCATTTTTTACACCTGCGGAGTGGGCAAACCAACAATCCCGCCCCGTTTTTAAACTCATAACCTAATGTTCAAACTCTCTTCCCCCCTCCTGCTGGCCATCCTGGCCATCTTCGCCCTTGGTTTTTCCTCCTGCGAAGACGATGACGACACCGACGCGGTTCGTCCCAACACCATCTCCGCCATTGTGGATACCAACGATGATTTCACCCTCCTCCGCGCCGCCCTGGAACAGACGGACCTGGACGATGTGCTCGATAACGTCAGCGGCAATTTTACCGTTTTCGCGCCAACGGACGCCGCCTTTGCGGCCGCCAACATCGATGCCGCCGGCCTGGCCGCCATGGATAATGACACGCTTAGCAACATCCTGCTTTACCACGTACTGGGCGCGAGAGTCCTCGCCGCCGACATTGCTGCTGGCACTAGTTTCCCAACGACGCTAAATGAGACCGGCCCGGACGATGCTCCGCTGAGTCTCGTACTGAACAATGCTAACGGCGCGGTTACCGTCAATGGATCGACCACCGTGACAACCGCTGACGTAGCCGCCGACAATGGCGTCATCCACATCATCGATGAAGTCCTAATGGCTCAGAACATCGTCCAGATTGCACAAGATGCCCCCGGACTAAGCACCTTAGTTAGCTCCCTGGGAACGGCTAGTCTCGTCGAAGCACTGAGCGACGACGGACCCTTCACGGTGTTCGCCCCCACTAACGCTGCTTTCACCGCCATTGACAGCACGGTCGCCACGCTCACCGTACCGGAATTGACTAACATTCTTACCTACCACGTCGTCAACGGCAACGTGCGGGCGGATGGCATTCCCAGCACGGCGAATACCCTGCTGGCGGGTGAAGGGCTTACTTTTGGTGGCACCGGAAACACGACGATCACGACTACGTCGGATCCGGCCCAGAACGTAGAGATTTCCTCAGCTAATAACATCCAGGGCACGAACGGTGTGGTCCACCTGATTCCTACGGTTTTGCTACCCACTAACTTCTAGTAGCGATTCATCCGAACTGGCCTGCTTTTTTGGTCAACTTTGCACCCGCGTCCGCGCCCCAATATGGAGTGTGGACGCGGTGCATTTAAGGCAACATCAACCTATTTGACAAATGCGCGTTATCTTTGCCAAACAAGGTCGCAAAAAATACCACGGAGGGAATCGCAAGGTTCCCTTTTTTTTGTGTCTCCACCCAAATTTTAGCGCAGCCATTATGTGCGGTGATTTGGGCACGGATGCAGGTGCAGTGTGATCGGGAAAAAACAGCAAAGGGATATGGTCGAGAAGATCACCAAATTACTGGAAAATTTTATCGCGGAAAACGAAGAGTTCGGCGACGCCTTCGTCGTGGACGTGCACCACACGAACACGAAAGTGGATATCTACGTCGACAGCGACTCCCCGATGACCTTCGAAAAGTGCCGCACCCTCAGTCGCCACATCGAAGCCTACCTCGATGCGGAACAGCCCCTCGGCGAAAAATATACCCTCAACGTCAGCAGCCCCGGCGTGGACCGGCCGCTAAAATTTCACCGCCAGTACGTCAAGAATAAGGGTCGTACCTTGGAAGTGACGACGAACGCGGGCGACAAGTACAAAGGCGAGCTCATCAGCGTCACCGAAGAAGGCGTTGTCCTTTCCGCCAAAATCCGCCGCAAGGAGGGTAAGCGCAAAGTGACCGTCGTGGAAGAAACCCCGGTGGCCTTTGCCGACATTAAAAAATCAATCGTAAAAATTAGCTTCTAGCGAATTATGAATCTCGTAGATACATTCAAAGAATTCAGCTCCGGCAAATCGATCGACAGCCCCACCATGGTGCGGATTCTCGAAGACGTTTTCCGGACCCTGATCAAGAAGAAGTACACCACCGACGATAATTTCAACATCATCGTGAACGCTAACCGGGGCGACCTCGAACTGTGGCGCGTCCGCGAAATCGTCCCGGACGGTGAAGTCACCGACGAGCTCTCCGAGATCTCCTTCTCCGAAGCCCTGGCCGTGGACGACGATTACGAAGTCGGCGAAGAATGCTACCAGCAACTCTTCTTAGAAGACTTCGGGCGCCGTTCCATTATGGCCGCGCGCCAGACGCTGATTAGCCGCATTATGGACATCGAGAAAGATGAGCTCTACCGTAATTACACGGAGCGCATCGGTGATTTAGTCCTCTGTGAAGTGCAGCAGATCCTCAAGCGCGAAGTCCTCGTTATCGATGACTCTAATGGTCGTGAGCTGGTCCTTCCCCGTACCGAAACCGTCCGGGGTGACTACTTCCGCAAGGGAGATATGGTCCGTGGTATCATCAAGGAAGTCGAGATGCGGAACAACAACAACCCCGTTGTCATTGTCTCCCGCGCCGACGAGCGCTTCCTGGCTAAATTGATGGAGCAGGAAGTCCCCGAGATCGAAGACGGTCTGATTACCATCAAGGGTATTGTCCGTATCCCGGGTGAGCGCGCCAAGGTATCCGTCGAATCTTACGACGAGCGTATCGACCCCGTCGGTGCTTGTGTCGGTATGAAAGGTTCCCGCATCCACGGCATCGTCCGGGAGCTGAACCAGGAGAACATCGACGTGATTCACTACACGAGCAACACGTCCCTCTACATCCAGCGTTCCCTCACGCCCGCCCGCGTGAGCAACATCGAGCTGGATCTGGAAGCCCGCCGCGCCAAGGTCTACCTGGAGCCTGACCAGGTCAGTCTGGCCATCGGCAAGGGTGGTACGAACATCAAGTTGGCTAGCCGATTGGTGGAATTTGAGATCGACGTATACCGGAACAACGAAGTTGAAATTGATGACGTCGACCTCGACGAATTTAAGGACGAGATCGAAGCCTGGGTACTCGACGCTTTCAAGAGCATCGGCCTCGATACGGCAAAGTCCGTGTTGGATTCGACGCCGGAAGAGCTCATTCGCCGGACGGACCTGGAAGAAGAAACCGTCACTGCCGTGCTTGCCGTCCTGGCTGCGGAGTTTGACGGAGAGTAATTTCGGCGGTGCCTGAACGGCGCACGACTTAGTGAAGCACCATCAGGTTCCTCGACTGAAGCCAACTTTTCACACTTACCTTTTGTGGGCAAATTTGAAAGGTTGGCTTTTCTGCCGCACGGTAGTCAAGGAAGGCACCCGTCGGTGACGCCCTGCGAGCGCGGTTTCGCCTAGTGTCGCTGATGGCGAGAAACACAAGCGTTCAACAAAGTATAAAGTCGCGTTGTTGGATAACGCGCTCCGGGGTCAGGCCCGGGTTCGCCGGATTTTTCGGTGACGCACCTCATACGCGGAAATAAGTAAGCGACTATCCACCCCGCCGCAAGCGGCGCTTTAGTTAATTGCCTATCTTTGCATCGCTTCCGGGAATTCGTCCCGGTCCTGTTCCCCTCAGAGCGGTATGGCTAGGGGAAAAACAAACGGCTATTTAGGGTATTCTTAAATTGCCCCGCGTCTGTACAGCGCGGTTACCTGATGTATTGTGCATAATTGATCGAATGAGTAAACGACTAATTAAGGTAGCAAACGAGTTGAACGTAGGGACCTCGAGAATCGTCGAGCATCTGTCCACGAAGGGTTTTGAGATCGACAACAAGCCGACTTCGAAGTTGACCCCTGAAATGGAAGACGTCGTCCGTGCAGCTTTTGCGAGCGCCGCGTCGGATAAGAAAAAGGCGGACGCCCTGGAATTCAACACCAGGCCCACCGCCGTGCCACCACCACCGCCGCCACCACCACCACCGATGGCTCCAGGAAGAGGTGTGCCACCATCACCCCGCGTAGGCGGCGCACCGCCGCCGCCACTGCCGGGTCGCCCGTCGGCCCCGTCGGCTGCGCCCGCTCCCACCATTACCCCCGTTACCGGTGGTACGCCCCCTCCACCACCATCTGCACCCGCGGCACCAGCTACGGTAGACGAAAGTGGTGGACGCAAAGTCCCCGGCCTAAAAGTGTTGGGAACAATTGACTTGGATGCCGCGAAGAATCGTGCCAAGCCGAAGAAAAAACCAGTACCCGCCAAGCCAACACCCCGGCCAGCTGCCAAAGCAAACCCAGCTACCCCAGCCGGCAAGGCTCCGAGCACTCCGGCGCAGCCCGCTAAGCCAGCCACTCCGGCAACCCCTGCGGCCGCACCCGCTGCGAGCGCAGGTACTACCCCCGGTGGAGCCGCCCCCGCGTCCGATCAACCAGATACGATCCGTTCCAAGACCCCCGCACTGCGCGGCTTAAAGGTCATGGGTAAGATCGAGATCAAAAAGCCGGACGCTAATGCAGGTGAGCGCCGTAAACGTAAGCGTAAGAAAATCACCACCGGCCCCTCTACGGGTGGTGGTGGTCGTGCCAATTCCGGTGGAGCGAGCAATCGAGGACGCACCGGAGGCAACAGCCGCCGCGACGAGCCCAAAGAAGTTTCCGCTAAGGAAATTGAAGACAAGATCAAAGCAACCATGGCCCGCATCCAGGGCGGTGGTGGTGGCGCCAAGAAGAAGCGTCAGCGTCAACGCCGGGATAACCGGGATCGCATCCGTGAACGTCAGGAAGCCGTCGAGGCGGAACGCAGCACGGACAAGCTCCAGGTAACGGAATTCGTAACCGCTCAGGAGTTAGCTAACGTAATGGACGTCGGTATCGGCGAGGTCATCATGGCCTGTATGAACACCGGCGTGATCGTCTCGATCAACCAGCGCCTCGATGCAGAGATCATCGAACTGGTCGCCGAGGAGTTTGGTCACGAAATCGAATTCATCACCGTCGAAGAAGATGTTGAAGAAGAAGAAGTATTCGAAGACGCGCCGGAGGATCTTCAGGAACGCCCGCCGATCGTCACCGTCATGGGTCACGTCGACCACGGTAAAACTTCCTTACTCGATTACATTCGCAAAGCTTCCGTAACGGAGGGTGAAGCGGGCGGCATTACGCAGCACATCGGTGCGTACGAAGTTCGGGCCGATAACGGCAAGAAAATTACCTTCTTGGATACACCGGGTCACGAAGCCTTTACGGCCATGCGTGCCCGTGGTGCCAAGGTGACGGACATCGCCGTCATCATCATCGCCGCGGACGACGACATCATGCCGCAAACGAAGGAAGCCATTAGCCACGCTGAGGCCGCCGGCGTCAAGATGATCTTTGCCATCAACAAGATTGACAAGGCCGGTGCTAACCCCGACAAGATTAAAGGAGAACTCGCGCAGATGGGCTACCCCATCGAAGCTTACGGTGGTAAGTACCAGAGTGCGGATATTTCCGCCCTCAAGGGTATCGGCATCGAAGGCTTGATGGAACTCATTCAGCTAGAAGCCGAAGTACTCGAACTAAAAGCCAACCCAGACCGCCCCGCCGTTGCGACCATCGTGGAAGCATCGCTGGAGAAAGGCCGCGGTTACGTTACCAAGGTCATCGTCAACCACGGTACGCTGAAGATTCAGGACATCATCGTTGCCGGTGAGAATTCCGGCCGCGTGAAAGCCATGTTCAACGAATACGGTAAGCGCGTCAAGGAAGTCAAGCCGGGTAGCCCGACGCTACTCCTCGGTCTCGACGGAGCACCGCAGGCCGGTGAGATGCTGAAGGTCATGGCCAGTGAGCAAGAGGCCCGCCAACTAGCCGGTCGCCGCTTACAGATCAACCGGGAGCAAGCCAACCGGGCCAGTAAGCGAATCTCGCTCGACGAGATCGGTCGCCGTCTCGCACTGGGTAACTTTAAGGAACTCAACCTAATCGTTAAAGGTGACTTTGACGGTTCCGTAGAAGCTCTGTCCGACTCACTGATCAAGCTCTCTCAGGAAACCGTTCAGGTAAACGTTATTCACAAGGCGGTAGGTCAGATTATTGACTCCGACATCCTTTTGGCGACCGCTTCCGATGCGATCATCGTTGGCTTCCAGGTTCGCCCCAGTGGCTCCGCCCGGAAGCTGGCCGAGCGCGAAGGCGTGGAGATCAAGACCTACTCGATCATTTACCAGGCGATCGACGAGATCAAGGACGCCATCGAAGGCATGCTCGAACCCACCAAGGAAGAGCGTACCGTCTGCCAGATCAGTGTTCGCGAGACTTTCAAAATCTCTAAGATCGGTACCATCGCCGGTTGTTACGTCGACGAAGGCAAGGTCACCCGCAATACGCTCATCCGCATCATTCGCGACGGCATCGTTACCTACCCACTCAAAGAGGGTACGGTTGGCGAGCTGGCTAGTCTGAAGCGCTTTAAGGATGACGTGAAGGAAGTTCGCGCCGGGTTTGAGTGTGGACTCAACATCAAGAACTACAATGATATCCGGCCCGGAGACATTATTGAGGGGTATGAGATTGTTGAGATTGCTCAGAAAATGAAGTAGTAAAACACTTAAAGTTTTAAGATTAGCCCTGCTTGGATCATCCAAGTTGGGCTTTTTTTTGCCACAAAAACACAGAAACACAAAATGTTATGTGGTGTGACATAATGTTGTTTCTTTATGAGAAAATAGCATCATGAACACTGAGTCAGCCTTCCAACCAACAATTACGCAGTTTACAAAAGCTTCTATTGATGATTTGACGTATCAGGTTGTTGGTCTTGCCATTGAGGTCCAACGTCATATGGGAGCGGGTCTTAAAGAAAGTGTTTACGAAGAGTGCCTCGCTATTGAACTGGGTAAAGCTGAAATTCCCTTTCGAAGGCAAGTTTCGTTCTATCCCATATACAAGGGTACTAAGCTTAGTATGAAGAGTGTAATTGACCTGCTTGTTGACGATATTCTTGTTGTCGAGTTGAAGGCTGTAAAGGAAGTGCTACCAGTTCACAAAGCTCAAGCCCTCAATTACATAAACCTACTGAGAATGCCAAAAGCCCTAATCCTAAACTTCAATTCAGCTAACATAGCAAATGACGGACGACTAACTTTAGTCAATGACCTTTACGCAAGTCTGCCATAAGGAATTTTGTGCTTTTTGTGTTTCTGTGGCCCAAAACTCTGGTGATTAGGATTTAACAATAAGCGTAAACCCAACCCCATGAATATTCTCAATAACAATCCGCCCATCCTGCTTTAAATACTTCCGTAGCCGGCTGATGAAGACGTCCAGCGAACGCCCGAGGAAATAGTCGTTTTCCCCCCAAATTTTTTCCAGAATATCTCCCCGTTCGCTCACTTGGTCGCGGCGGGTGGTTAGGTATTGTAGTAGTTCGGCTTCGCGGCGGGTGAGGCGGCGGGGGGCTTCCGCCTTGTAGGTGAGCTGTAGCTTGTCGAGCTCGAAGTGGTAGTCGCCGATTTGCTTGGGGTCGTAGGCCGGGGAAGAAGGGCGGACGCGGTTGCGGCGTAAGAAGACTTCAATTTTCAGGATGAGCTCCTCAATGCTGAAGGGCTTGGTGATGTAGTCGTCGGCACCGAGGCGGAGGCCGCGCAGCCGGTCTTCCTTGAGGCTCTTGGCGGTCAGGAAGAGAATGGGGACATCCTGATTCTTGGCTCGAATGCGTTCGGCCAGTTCGAAGCCGTCGACGCCGGGGAGCATGACGTCCAGCAAACAAAGATCGTAGTCAAAGCCCTCGCGGTTAATGATTTTGACGGCTTCCGTACCGGATGCACAGTGCGTCACCCTGAAATCACTAAACTCCAGATTGTCCCGCGTAACGAAGCTGAGGCTTTCGTCGTCTTCCACGTAAAGAAGGTGGGCACGGGTCGTAGTTTCAGAAGCGGGGGCGGGGTTCATGTGGCAATGGCTTGTGGGACGGGCAAAATGGGAAAGGTGATCGTAATGGTCGTGCCCGTACCGACCTCACTGTCGACTTGGATGGGCCACCCGTGGACTTTACAGATCTGCGCCACGTAGAATAAGCCCAGACCAAAGCCCTTTACGTCGTGGACGTCACCGGTCGGGACGCGGTAGAACTTCTCGAAGAGCCGGTCGCGGTGTTCCGCCGCGATGCCCGGCCCCTCGTCGGAGATACTCATTCGCAAGTTATTCCCCTCGTGAATACCGGAGACAGTAATTCTCGGCGTTTCACCGCTGTACTTGACGGCATTGTCGAGTAAGTTGTGGAGAATATTGGACAGGTGCACGGGGTCGGCTAGCAGCGGAAGCGGTTCCCGTGGGAAGTTCGTGGTCAGTTCTCCGCTGAGCTCATCCGTTCGGGCGCGGGTACTGTTGAGTAGGTCGGGAAGCAGTGTTTGCAGATCGACTCGTTCCTTCTTCACTTCAAAGCTCCCTTTTTCAATCTGAGCGATGTTGAGCACTTTTTCAACTTGCCCGTTCAGGCGCTCGTACTGTTGGTGGATCAACTGGGCGTAGCGGGAAAGTCGGGCGTCTTTCTGAATTCGTTCATCACGCAAAAAGACCCCGGCCGCGATGCGGATGGTGGACAGGGGCGTTTTGAACTCGTGCGTCATGTTGTCAATAAAATCCTTCTGCATGGAAGCCAAGCGGCGCTGACGCAGGATGACAATTACTGAGTAAATGAAAAATGCGACCGTTAGGGCAAGAATGATCGAGAGAAAAAAGACGAGCTGCATTTTTTCCCAGATGTACCCGGTGCGGGTGGGGAACTTTACGCCGAAATAGTAGAGCAATTCTTTATCCGGGGGGAGGTAACTTCCCGTCAGGTCGAGGTCCATATTTTCGTTGCCGCTCGGTGCCTGGCAGTAGGCACCGTAGGCCATTTGGTCGGAGGTACAGTCGAAGATGGCGTATTCGAAGGGTACGTCCAGGTGCAGGCGTACCAGCTCTTCCTGCATCAGCGCTTCCAACTGTAGGGCGTCAATCTCACTCTCGATGTTGACGATGAAGTAGTTGCTGGACTGCTGGCGGATAATGTCTTGACTCGGCAAATCCGCGTTGTTGGCCGCGGCGATTTGCCGGGCAACGCCGTAAAGGGCGAGTTTAGCTTTCTGGCTAAATTCAGTATCGTTGAGCCCCCAAGTCGTCACGACCCAGTAGGATTGCATCCCGACGATGCCGAGGATGGCAACAACCCCGAGAACGATGACCCGCCGAAGAACGCTTTTTTGCATGGACCTAAGTTACGAAACGTAAATATGACCGGGTCAGGGACGGGTTAGATAGATCACCGGCTTGGTTAACAACGCATTAACCGGGACTTTCAGCGGTCTAGTTACCCGGTGTGGGGTGGGAGCGAATGCGTTTTCGGTAGTTGGGATACGCGTATCTTCGGCCCCAGATGTTACCCCCACTCCGTACCACCCTCATTTTCCTGGTCCTGGTCTTAATTCAGACCGCCCTACCCGCCCAGGATCGCTCGAACCCGTTCGAGATCACTACCCGTCTGCCCACCGCGGCTGGTATGGCCGGTACGGAAAAACCTCCGGCGGGCCGTCCAAATTATTCGCCCTTCGACGTCCGGCCGGAAGCCACGAATGCCCCGCTCCTTCCCAATCTCCTTGCACCCGCGACCGCGCCACCTCCCGGAGCAACGGGGCTCAGTCAGTCTGGCCCGCTCGTCATTCAATCGACCGACCCGAATAAGGGAAAAGGTAGCATTCTGGCCATTCAGTTGCTTCTACTCGTGGCGATGGCCAGCCTCTGGGTGTTGTTCGGTGGCTTGCTGCGCCAGTGCATCCGGGGGACGGTCAACGACAGCCTCATGAACCAGATTTACACGCGGCGGTCCGGCGGGGAGGAAACGGCGCTGTGGATTTGCTACCTATTTTTCTTCCTCGTGGCGGGCTTTTTTCTCTACCTATTTGCGGTAAGTCAAAGCATCAGTCTAAACCGGGGCATCTGGAGTAGTTGGTTGACTTATGCCCTGATTGTGGCGGGCGCGGTGGGGCTAAAGCAGTGGATCATTTGGGTGCTCGGGCGGCTCTTCCCGGTGCGGAAAGAGATTAGCCGCTACGCTTTTGTGCTAATGGTCTTCTCCATTCTGGCGGGTTTGGTGTTGGTGCCGATTAATTTGGGTACCAGCTACGCTCCGGAAGCGCTGCGGCCCTGGTTTCTGTACGGCGGCCTGGCGGTGGGGGCCCTGATTTACTTATTCCATTTGGCCCGGGGTTTGTTGATCGCCGCGCCGTTGGTGGGCGCGCGGCCCGTCCACATAATTTTGTATATTTGTACCGTCGAAATTGCCCCGTTGCTCCTTCTTTACCGCTATTTAAGCAACACACTAGTCTGATTTTTTTTGCCCGTTCACCACCCGACGCGGCGCTTTTTCTCGTCCTGATTTTGGATCGCCTCCCCCTAAAGCACAACTGAAGTATAAACATATGGCCACCACAAGCGAAGAAAAACCCGCCACCACCACCAAGCCGGTAAGAAGCATCCTCGTTTCCCAGCCCGTCCCCGAACGCAGCCCGTTCGCACGCCTCGAGAAAAAATACGACCTGCGGATCGACTGGCGCCCGTTCATCGAAGTGCAGGGCCTGACCGAGAAAGAATTCCGCAAGGAGCGCATCCGCCCCGACGAGTACTCGGCCATCATTTTCACCTCGAAAATGGCCATCGAGCATTTTTTCCGAATCTGCAAGGAGATGCGGATTGAGATGAGCCAGGATACGAAGTACTACTGCATCACCGAAGCGGTGGCCAACTACCTCCAGAAGTTCATCGTCTACCGCAAGCGGAAAGTATTCTTTGGCCAGCGTACCATTCAGGATCTCGCGCCGACGCTGAAGAAACACCGGAGCAAAGAAAAGTTCCTGCTCCCCACCAACAACCTTGGCTCGCAGTTCGTCTCTAAGTACTTGACGGACAACGATTTCGACTGGACGCCCGCGCAGATGTACCGCACCGTCTCGGCCGATCTCTCCGACCTGGAAGAAGTATTTTACGACATCCTCATTTTTTATAGCCCCCTCGGGATCGACTCGCTCTACGACAACTTCCCTACTTTCGAGCAGAAGGACGCACGCCTGGCCGTTGCTGGCCGCAAGACGACGGCAGCCTGTGAGGAGCGTGGCCTGTCGGTCGACATTTCGCCCAACCCGCCGAGCGTTCCGAGCATGGAAATGGCGTTGGAGAATTACCTTAAGGTTAGTAATAAGTAGGCAGCTTCGTCATCGTTAGACAGTGCGCTTTTAGTGGGTTTTCCGCTTCGTTTATGGACTATTTGATTCAACTGCGTGCGGCCTTTGCGGATGGTATACTACCCGGACGGTCGGCACAGGTTTTGCTGGCTCCGCCGGGCCGGGAGGAATTTCCGGAGCCACCAGAAGATGCGCGGGTGGCTTCCGTGCTGGGTTTGCTTTACTACGTTGCGGACGAATTGAGCTTGCTGTTCATTCAGCGAACGAGCCCGCCGGGCGATCGCCACGGCGGTCAAATATCATTTCCGGGTGGCTCGGTTGATACGGGTGACGTTGACGCGGTGGATACGGCGTTGCGGGAGACGGAAGAAGAAATTGGCATCCCCCGGGCGGAAATCGAGCTTCTTGGTGGTTTGACGCCACTCTACATCCCGGTTAGCAATTTCGTTGTTGACCCATTTATTGGTCTGTGGCTTCCGGGGGGGGATTTGGGCGTCCCGATAGCTATCGGGACGGGTCCGAGGTTTAAATTGCAAGAAGCAGAGGTGGCGCGGGTGCTTACGGTACCGGTTGCGGAATTTATGAAGTCGGGTGCTCGAAAACTAGGTGACCAGCGAACGTCCCGTGGAATTAAGATCGAGAAGATACCTTATTACGACGTGGCGGGGGAAGAAATTTGGGGGGCCACGAGCATGATCGTCGCGGAATTAGTAGCGCTTTTACGTACTGATTCTAACCATATTTCACGAAGTTAGAACTTTAGTATTTTGTGAACGAGGCGTTCGCTTCCGCTATTCAAAATTAACACATAAGCGCCGATCGGCAACTGGCTAATGTCCACTTGCCGTTGGCTTCTGCTGCGGAGGACGCGGTAGTTGTCGACCTGCCGGCCCGCGATGTCGTACAGGTTTATGGTCCAATCATCAGTAGCACCGCCGGGCGTTGCTACGTTGACGAGATCGGATGCTGGATTTGGGTACACGCTTACGTCCGCGATGGAAGCCTCCTTATCCGAGACGTCAGGAGCTGGCAGCAAGGTCATTTTAGCAATGAATTGATACTTAGTTAGCTCGGCTCCGATCTCGGGGCGGTAGCCCCAACCCATATCCCATTCCCTATACTCACCACTAACGTAGATAGTGTTATTTACTCCGGGGCTAACCGATAGCCAGGTCACAGAACTTGCGGAGCGGTCGTCGCCGAATTGGTAGTCACTCACTAACCCGTCGTAGCGATCGTAATACTTCAGGGCGTAGAGTGGTTTTGGTACGTCTTCCAGTGTAGTTACGGACCCGGCAAACCCTCCGCCCAAGAGATAGCTACCGTCGGGACTGAAGTGAACAGCCTGGGGAATGAACCGGTCCTCGAATACATCAAAGTCGTAGGTGTTGCCGGTTGCGTCGGTTCGCAGCAGAAAGCCCCGGGTGTTGTTACAGTTCCCATTATTGACTTGGTCAAATTGACCGGTGGCGTCGGCAAACAAGCCGGCTGCGGCACCGACCAGGTAAAAGTCTCCCGTTGGGCTTTCCGCAATGCCACTGACGAAGCCGAACCCGGGGCTTGCCACCCGTTGGAGCCAAAGCCGCTCTCCGTTTGCCCCGGAGAATTTGGCTAAGTGAAAAAAGACGGGTTCTTCTAGGCACCCTCTCCCCGTAATACTGATATTAACCCCGCCCGGTGAAGCAGTCATTACTACGTTACCATCTCGATCTTCCAGTAGACCGTACACTGGGCCGGTACGAACCCAGGATAGTTCGGCACTCAACGGGGCGAGCCATTGTACCTCTGCCTGCGGAGAAAGTTTGGCGACTGCGTAAGCTGGTGCGCTGGTGGTTCGTACGGACCGGGGGCCCAGGTGAAGATTGAATTCATCTACGCGGCCCGCGATGATGAGCCCCCCGTCTTTTGCCCCGACGATGGCATCTACGTACTCCAACGAGGTGCTGAGTAATTTAAATTCATCAACCGTGCCTTCCGCTGAGATAGTGGCAATTAGTAAGTTTCTGGGGGACGTGATACTGTCCAGCACCTCGTTCCCGAACTGTACCTTTTGCTTAACGATGGAAACGAGTTGAAGTCTACCGTCCGGTAGGGGTAGTAACTTCATTAGATTCTCTGGGTCGATCCAGTGACTATTTGTGCCAGAGAAACGCCTCAACCAAAGTAACTTCCCACCGGCATCGAGCTTTCCAATAAACTGAGTATGGAAATCCTTACCCTTGGCGGATGGGCCACTGGTGCCAATATTGAGTTGGCTCCGTCCGGGGTTTCTGCTGTGCCCCGTAACGTAAGCCCCTCCGGCCAAATCAGAAGTAACACTCGAGAAACTTAGCCCGGGGAGTGAGTACGAGCCCGATGCAGAAGCACTTATCGGAGTATCCCAATCCAGGGTGATCTGCCCCGTGAGGAGCCCAGGCAGCAAAAGTAGAGCTAGGTAAAAAATATTCGATTTCACGGTGTTCGGTTTTAGGGTATGAAGATAAAAATATGACATCTGAGTTGGAAATAAAAGCGGGGGAAGACAAATGACTAATTTTTAATATTTAAGGATGCGGCACCCCTTGCATTCATCGCGCACCCCTATTTTCCTACCTTTATCCACCTTTTACAACTTAGCGCGTTATCTTCCCGAGCCTTGCTCTCTCGGTCACCTACCCTGCACCCGCGATAGCGCACATAAATAAGTCAATCACCCAAGCAAAAATATATAGTTAGCACATGGCATTCGACATTGAACTGATCAAAAAGGTCTACGCAGACCTCCCCGGCAAAGTAACCGCAGCCCGCGAAAAACTCGGCCGCCCCCTCACCCTGACCGAGAAAATTCTCTACACCCACCTCCACCCGGAGAGTCCCCTACAAGAATACGCCCGTGGCGGCGACTACGTTTTCTTTCAGCCCGACCGCGTGGCGATGCAGGACGCAACGGCCCAAATGGCCCTGCTCCAGTTCATGATGGCCGGCCGTACGGAAGTAGCCGTGCCCTCCACCGTGCACTGTGATCACCTCATTCAGGCCAAAGTCGGTGCCGACGTCGATCTCGCCGTCGCCAACGACGTGAACAAAGAAGTGTACGACTTCCTCAGCACCGTTTCCGATAAGTACAACATCGGTTTCTGGAAGCCCGGAGCCGGTATTATCCACCAGATCGTCCTCGAAAACTATGCCTTCCCCGGCGGTATGATGATCGGAACCGACAGCCACACGCCGAACGGTGGTGGTCTCGGTATGGTCGCGATCGGTGTCGGTGGCGCTGACGCCGTCGACGTGATGGCCGGTATGCCCTGGGAACTCAAGCAGCCCAAAGTCATCGGTGTTAAACTGACCGGTAAACTCAGTGGCTGGACGACCCCGAAAGACGTTATTCTCAAAGTTGCCGGCATCCTGACCGTGAAGGGCGGAACCGGTGCGATCGTCGAATACTTCGGCGAGGGCGCTAAGAGCATTAGCTGTACCGGTAAAGGAACTATCTGTAACATGGGTGCCGAGATCGGTGCGACGACCTCCACCTTTGGCTACGACGCCTCTATGTCTCGTTACCTGAAAGCCACCGACCGCGCCGACGTGGCCGAGCTGGCCGATCAGGTTGCCGAGCACCTCACCGGCGATCAAGCCTGCTACGATAACCCCGAAAAGTACTTCGACCGGGTCATCGAAATCGACCTCAATACCCTGGAGCCACACATCAACGGTCCCTACACACCGGACCGCGCTTTCCCGATCAGTGAATTCGCCGCCGCCGTGGACAAGTTCGAATTCCCTCCCGTTCTCGAAGTCGGTTTGATCGGCTCCTGTACCAACTCTTCCTACGAGGACCTCGACCGCGCCGCCAACATCGCTAAGGACGCCAAGGCAAAAGGCCTGAAGTTCAAATCAGAGTTTACGGTAACGCCCGGTTCAGAGCAGATTCGCTTTACGGTGGAGCGCGACGGCATTCTGGATGCTTTCGAGCAGATCGACGGTGTCGTGCTGGCGAACGCCTGTGGCCCGTGCATCGGCCAGTGGGCCCGCCATACGGATGACCCTACGCGCGCCAACTCGATCCTTACTTCCTTTAACCGAAACTTCGCTAAGCGGAACGACGGTAACCCCGCCACCCGCGGTTTCGTTGCCAGCCCCGAGTTAGTAACGGCCATGGCGCTTTCTGGCAGCATGAAATTTAACCCGTTGACGGACACGTTGAAGAACGACAAGGGCGAAGACGTAAAACTCGACCCACCCCGCGGTTACGAACTTCCCCCGAACGGTTTTGCCGTCGAAGATGCTGGTTTCCAGGCTCCGGCCGATGACGGTTCGGGCATTAACATCGTCGTTGACCCCACCTCCGACCGCCTTCAACTACTGACGCCCTTCAAGCCGATTCAGCACGCCCAGGTCCAGGACATGCGCTTGTTGATCAAAGCGAAAGGTAAGTGTACGACCGACCACATTTCGATGGCCGGCCCGTGGCTTAAGTTCCGCGGCCACCTGGAAAACATCAGCCAGAACTGTCTGATCGGTGCCGAGAATGCTTTTAACGGTAAGACGAACACCGTCATTAATTACCTGACGAACGAGTACCACCCGGTACCCACATCCGGCATCACGTACCGCGACCAGGGCGTGGGCCAGATCGTCGTGGGTGAAGAGAACTACGGTGAAGGCTCTTCCCGTGAGCACGCGGCCATGGAGCCCCGTTTCCTCGGTGTCCACGCGGTGCTGGTGAAGTCATTCGCCCGGATCCACGAGACGAACTTGAAGAAACAAGGTATGCTAGCGTTGACGTTCGCTAACCCTGAAGACTACGACAAGATTCGTCAGGACGATAAGATCAGCATCAAGAACTTCAGCAGCTTTGCGCCGAATACGCAATTGGAACTGACGTTCACGCACGCTGACGGTACCGCTGATGTTGTTAAGACGAAGCATACTTACAATGCGGCTCAGATTGACTGGGTGCGGGCTGGTTCTGCTTTGAATAAGATTCGGGAGGATGTGGCTGCTGGGAAGTAGATTGGAAACTCAATACAATTTTCAACGAAAACGTGGGGAAGCATCCCCACGCTACTATAGACGACCCTCCGGGCCTAAAAAATGTATAAGCCTGCTCTCGAAAGAGAGCAGGCTTTTTAATTGCAGTCTTCAAGGCAGTGGGCTAGTGTGTGTTTTTGAGTGTTAATAATTTAGTAGGGTCGAGAATGCTACATTCAACGGAAACAATGTTTATACGATCATGACCGACCTAGACACCCGCCGAAAAATCGACGCGCTCCTACAAACCTTCTATCAGCAGGCCCGCACCGACGAACTACTCGGCCCCGTATTTCTCGGCGCGCTCGGCCACGGCGACTGGTCGGGGCACCTCGGTACGGTGACTGATTTCTGGTGCACGGTGCTGCTCGGTGAGTCGAGTTATCCGGGCGGGTTCATGTGGAAGCACATGCGGCTACCGATTGCGGCGGCGCACGTGGACCGTTGGACGGAGATGTTCTCCTCGTTAATTCGGGAAACGCACATGGGGCCCGTAACGGAAGAGGCGCTACGCAGAGTTGAAATAATGGGCGAAGTGCTACGCGCAAAAATCAAGCCACGGGGCGAGCGGGGGCCGATTATTCAGTAGAAAGCAGTTAGGCACTGATGCGGGTGTAAGGTTGAGATCAAGAAAAGACTTAATTCAAGTACTTCCCAACAATCGGCAACCGCCGACCCATCCCAAAAGCTTTTTTACTCACCCGCAACACGGGCGCCGTCTGGTAGCGCTTAAATTCATTGATGTTGACTAAGCGAAGCGTTTTCCGAACGAGTTCGGCGTCGAAGCCCATGTCGATAATGTCCTGGGGAGACTGGGTCATTTCTACGTACTGATAGAGCACCGCATCGAGTTGATCGTACGGGGGTAAGCTGTCGGAGTCGAATTGGTCCGGCTTCAGTTCCGCGCTCGGTGGCTTGGTGATGATGTTTTCGGGGATGACTTCACCGTCTTTATTCATGTATCGAGCCAGTTCGAAGCATTCCGTTTTGTAGACGTCGCCGATCACGCTCAGGCCGCCACACATATCACCGTAAAGCGTACCGTAGCCGACGGCCATTTCGGATTTATTGGAGGTGTTAAGCAGGATGTTACCGAACTTGTTGGAGAAGGCCATAAGCAGCATCCCCCGGGCGCGGGCCTGGAGGTTTTCTTCGGCCAGCCCCTCCGGCTTGCCCCAGTAGAAAGGCTTCAGAACGTCCATATAACTATTGTAAATGCTTTCAATCGGAACGATGTCGTACTGACAACCCAAGTTTTCGGCTAACTGGCGGGCGTCATTCACGCTGTGGTCGGAACTGTGCTGGCTCGGCATGAGGATGCAGCGGACGTTGTCCGGCCCAAGCGCGCGGGCGGCGAGTACGGCAACCAGTGCGGAGTCGATACCACCGCTCAGGCCCAAAATAGCTTTCTTGAAGCCTAGCTTACCGAAGTAATTTTTGATCCCCATCACGATCCCATCGTGGATTAGCGTCATCTTATTTCGCGGCTGCTCGCCGGAGATGTTGTCACCCGACCAGACTTCTTCCGTGTTGAAAATACGCATGGACTCCTGGAAGTAGGGAAGCTCGTCGATCACGTCCCCTTTCTGGTTGACGACAACGGAGCCACCGTCAAAAAGCACCTCGGTTTGCGCGCCGACGTGGTTGACCAGGTAAAGCGGAATACCGTAGCGTTCCGCATTGACTTTCATGACCCGTACACGCTCGGCGGCGTGTTCGTAATTGAAGGGGGAGGCGGAGACGTTGATGATCAGATCGGGCTTGTGGGCCATCATCTGGTCCATCGGGTTGATCTTGTAGAGTGGGTTTTCGTTGCCGACGTTCCAGCTGTCTTCGCAGACGACCATGGCGATCGTTTTGTCCTGGTAGCGGACCACGTTCCATTCGTGCGCCGGCTCGAAGTAGCGGTATTCGTCGAAGATGTCGTAAGTCGGCAGCAGCGTCTTATGCTGCACCTGCTGGATGCGGCCGCCGGACAGGAAATAGACGCTATTGTACAAGTCTTTTCCCTCCACCACCGGATTGCGGCTCACGGAGCCGACGACGATCGCGATGCCTTCGGCGGCTTTTGCTAGTTCGTTTACAACTTCTTCCGCTTTGTCGATAAAGTCGTCAAACTCTAAAAAGTCGCGGGGCGGGTAGCCGGTGGTGGCTAGCTCGGGGAAGACGACGATGTCTGCGCCCTGTTCTTTTGCGTTTGCTACGTAGCCTAGCATTTTTTCTAGGTTGGCGGCGAAATTTCCTACGTGGACGTTTATTTGGGCTAGGGCTATGTTCATGGTTTTCGCTTTGGTGGGGCAAAGATAGGTTGACTTAGTTTAACTAACAAGCTAAGGTGCCTCCGGCGGTTTCCGTAGGAAGTGGAGGAGGATAAAGGAGAGAGAAGAAGGTGTGATAGTAGCACCGTCGTCACTCAGGAAACGAGTAGTGTTTATACCATTATTTTACTCGTGAAAGTCCGGCATTTGCTAAAGTGTGTAGGCCTGCTTTGTACTCCGCTGGGGAGATGTCGAGGCAGGTACGGAAATGTTCCTCCGCTAGTTGGTTGTTGCTTCTTTTCTCTTCTACTAAGCCGGCCTGTAGGGCGGATTTGCAGGCGAAGTAGGCGGGATTGTCGCGGCCCTTGGTGACGGTTTGCCCATAAAAGGATAGCGCGTTTTCGTAATCTTTGAGGCCTTCGTATACCCTGCCGGTGCGGTAGAGGAATTCTAGTTTTTCGAGTTCGGTTAGCGTTTGCTGGTCGATGGCATTTAGTTGGGCGCGGGCGCGGGTGCAATAATTTCCGTCGAAGAGCAGGCGCGCGCGGAGGAGCCCAACGTGGGGTGGTCGGTCGGCGGCGGCTTCCCGGGCGGCATTTTCGTCACCACCGGCATTGCTGCCGCCGTTGATGTTGAGAATGGTCTTGCGGTAGTTCTGCTCGTCACCTTGGAGCAGGTAGGACCAGGCGATCTTTTGCCGGGCCTCTTCCTTGAAGTGGCGACCGGCGTAGCGACTGATGAAGGACTGAAAATGAATTCTGGCGAGCGGGTCGAGGCTGCGCACTTTTGCCAAGCCGAGCATGAAATCCAGGTAAGGAAAGTCAGTTGCCGTACCGCCGCGGGGCTGGGCTTCCAAAATTCTGATGGCCTCTGCGTTTCGTCCGTTGTAGATCGCTAAATTAGCTCTGACGAAGCAGTGTAAACCGCTGGCTTCAGGATTCAGTGCCAGTTCGTTCACCATTCGGTAAGCGCGTTCGGGGTTACCCGCCAGGTGCAGCTCTACGAAGGCGGCCACTACGGTTGTTTCCAAGTAGAAAGGACTTTCTGTATCCAGCAAGGCCCGTTGCATTTCCCGCCGTCCTTCGGCGATGGTGCCGTTGAGGGAAGAAAAGAGTTCTACGCCCCATTTGTAGGAGGGTGGAATAGACCCCACGGCAGCGTGTAGGACACCAAGATCTTTATAATTCGGCAAAAAAGCGGGGAAGCGCTCAGCATTATCGCGCAGCAATTTATTAGCCCGGTTGAGGTTTCGGAAAGCGGCCAAGTAGCGCTCGAAGCGGAGGTCGATCAGGCTGCGGTGAAGGTAGTTTTCCGCCAGGGCGTAGCGGTAGAAAGGGTCGTCATCATCACCAGATTCCAGGGCTTCGTGGCGACGGTCGAAACGGCTCTCTAGCCGGGCATCGAGACGCTCGTTGCCGCTGAGGTAGAGCTGGAAGAAATCCAGGTAACTCTCCAGGTGCTCGGCGACGAGGTTGGTGGGGTTGGTGCGGCGGAAGGCCTGGATGTCCAGTTCGGCACGGTCGAGTTCGAGGGCGAAGATCTCGGTGTAGATGGCCTGGGCGCGGTCGTTAAAATCGTAGTAACGCTCTCCAGCCGTGAGGCTGGTGGCGGTAAACAGGCAGAGAAACAGGAGAGAGAATAACTTACGCATAGCGGGCAAAGATCGCACTGATTTTGTTAGCCAGTTTCCGGTCCTTTTCCGTCACCGTGTTGCCGGCGTCGTGCGTCGTCAGTTTGATGGTGACGGTGTTGTAGACGTTGCTCCAGTTCGGGTGGTGGTTAGCTGCTTCGGCGGCAAAGGCTACTTCGGCCATGAAGGCGAAGGCTTGGGTAAAGTCTTGGAACTTGTATTCTTGGTGGAGGGCGTTGTTTTCTTCTTTCCAGTTGGTCATGGGGGGCTTGGTTATCGCTTCGGTTAGACGTTGGGGCGGGGGTGAATGTTGTGGGTGCTTTCCTTTGCTTTTCCTTCATTCACCTGGCACCAGCGACCGCGCATATTTATTATGATTAGCTATTCATAACGAAAACGAGGGGCTACGCACCCTCGCTACGGTAGACGCCCCTCCGGGACTTATCCGACCATACTTCATGGAATAAATTCGTACTACTTCCGCCCCGTCCCCCGCACCTCAAACGCCGGCCGCTCCCGCACCACCGGCGGGTTCTCCTCCAATGCTTTTAAGATCTCCGTGATCGCCCGTTCCAGTTGCGGATCGCGGCCCTCATTCATCATGGCCGGCAACTGATCGACTTCGATATCCGGCGCGACGCCTTCGTTCTCCACGCTGTAACCATCCTTATCCCAGAACCCGACGTTGGGCGCGGTGACGGAACCACCGTCAATGAATTCAGGGTAACCGAGGACGCCGACCAGTCCGCCCCAAGTCCGCTTACCTACGATGGGGCCGAGGCCGTACAATTTCCACAAGTAGGGAAAAAGGTCGCCGCCGGAGCCAGCCATCTCATTGGCCAATAATATTTTCGGCCCGTGAATTGCCGCCAGCGGCCCCTGCTGATCGGCACCGTAGCGGTAGGTCCAGCTATTTTGGTAAGGCCGGCTAAGCAACTCGACGTAATAATCGGCAATCTGCCCGCCAGCGTTGAAGCGTTCGTCAACGATAATGGCTTGGCGGTTCACCTGGGGGAAGAAGTAGCGCTTGAAGTACTGGTGGCCGGCGCCGGCGGTGTTGGGGACGTATACGTAGGCTACGCGCCCGTCCGTCGCCTCGGTTACGCGTTTGAGGTTGCCCTCCACCCAGTCGCGGTTGCGAAGGTCGTATTCGCCGTCGATCGTCGTGACTTCTACGTCGCGAGAGTTGCTGCCGTCTGCGTTCGGAGCGACGGTCAAGGTAACGATGCGGCTGGCTTTGTCTTCGAAAAATCGGTAAAAGTTATCCGTACCGACGACGTTTTGGCCATCTACGGCGATGATGTATTCCCCTGCTTCTACATTGACGCCGGGCTCCGTGAGCGGGCTCCGCAAATCAGGGTTCCAGTTGAGGCCGCCGAAAATCTTTTTGATGCGGTAGCGACCATTTTCCACCGCCAGGTCAGCACCGAGGAGACCACCAGATATCCGATCGGGGCGATCCGTTAGTGGGGCGGGGCCTGAAAAACGGTGGTGGCCGACGCCGAGCTCGCTCATCATCCAGGTCATCACTTCGTAGAGATCGTCCTGGGTGGGGACCTGCGCGACGAAGGGTTCGTATTTCTCCCGCGCAGCTTTCCAGTCGACGCCGTGCATGCCGGGGTCGTAGAAGAAGTCGCGGTTGACGCGCCAGGCTTCCTGGAAGATGTTGGCCCACTCGGCGCGGGGGTCGATTTTCACGCGGAGGCCGTCGAGGCTCACCTTGTCTTCAGCTTGTTTCCCCGTATCGCCGAGCATCCAGGTGCCATCCGCGTTGACGAGCATTTTGGAGCCATTGCTGCTCAGCATAAAGCCGTCCGCCTCCATAACTTCTTTAGCCTCTTGTTCTTCCAGGGAGAAGTGCATGAGTTTGCTGCCCTCGTCGGTGCGGGAGATGAATAGCAAGCCACTTTCCGTTGCCGCGAGATTATCGTAGCTACCGGCGGACATGGGTAGGTCGATGATGCGCTGTTCAATGTCGGCAAAGTCGATTTGGACGGCGGGTGCTTCTTCCTCTTTTTTGTCTTCGTCGTCACTGTCATCGTCGTCGTCATCTACTTCATCGCTTTCACCTTCCTCCTCCAGCACCTCAACGTCGTTCATCCGCTTGAGGGGCGAGACGGTTTCGGCTTGTAACGTAACGAGGTAGACGGAGTTAGAGACTTCCATATCCTGGCTCGATTGCTGGAACCAGTTGATCGCCGGCCCGGCGTCGGTGGAGGCCGAGAGGTAGAGGTATTTCCCGTCGCGGGAAAAAATGGGTTCGGTCACGTTACTGTACCCGTCGGAGACCGGCTTACTGGCACCCGTAGCGACTTCGTACACGAAAGCGCGCTCAAAATTAGTGTTGGTTATCTTGGCGTAGGCCAGCCACTTACTGTCGTGGGACCAGCTCCCGAAGAGATCGCGATAAGCACCGGGGAAGAAGTTATCGTCCTGGTCCACCTTGGTTACTTCCCCGCTAGCGGCATCGACGACGTAAAGGTTACGGCCGTTATCGACGAAAGCGATTTGCTTGCTGTCGGGCGACCAGTGTGGGTAGGCGTAGAAGCCCGTTCCGTTAAGGTTTATTTCCCGGGCTTCGTTCGTCTTTACGTCGTAGAGGTGCAGCTGGTGCTCGCCGGATGCGTCGGAAAAGTAGGCGATCGTTTTGCCGTCGGGCGACCATTCCGGGTAGCTTTCGTGGGTGCCGGACGTGGCGGTGAGGTTGCGGACGTCGCCCTTCGAGGTCGGTGCCGTCAGAATATCACCCCGGTAATCGGCCACGACGCGCTTACCGTTCGGACTGAGGGCGACGCTGCGGAGGTGGTCCTTACCGGAGACGATGCGGGGGCGGACTTCCGGTAGGTCGGTCTTGATGTCGATGTCTATAGTCTCGGTGCGCTTCGTTGCGGGGTCGTAAGTGTGCAAACGGCCTGCTTGCTCGAAAACCATTGCACCCCCGATAGCTATCGGGGCCACGCCCAAATCCAGAATCGGGAAGTCCGTAAAATCCGTCAGCTTTTCTACCGACTTATTTTCCGGGTCGAATACAAATAAATTAAATTCCCCTTCGCGGTCCGACCGGAAATACACCTTCCCGTCAACCCACTGCGGCTGCACGTCGTTGCTGCCTTCGGTGGGGACTTCCACTACGGAATTATCATTTAAATTCTGTATCCAAATCCGGCTGAAACGACCGCCCCGGTACATTTTCCACTGTTTAAAAGCTTCGGGAAGCGGATTATAAGCAATATGCCTTCCGTCAGCGGAATACGTGGCATTCCAGGCCGTAGGGATGCCTAATCCTTCGGGGTGGCCGCCTTCGTTACCAATTAAAAACAATTGCTGGTGCGCGCGCGTGGTAACTTGCCGCCGGCTACCAAAAAGAATTTTTCGATCCGTAGGGTGCCAGTCCATTGCCTGATCGGCATCAGGGTGCCAGGTAAGCCGTTCGGGCACGCCGCCTTCGACCGGCACCGTAAATACGTCCGTATTCCCATCGTATTGCGCCGAAAAGGCGATCGTTTTTCCGTCGGGGCTGAAGACCGGGTTGCTTTCCCGCCCTTCATCGATCGTTAGTCGGCGCGGATTATTGCCGTCCCGGTCGGCGACCCAAAGGTCGTTTGCGTAGGTAAAAGCAACGTGATCCTCTGACATTGTTGGCTGGTGAAGCATCGTCGTCTGGGCGCGGACACAGGTGCAAAGTAAGGGGAGCAGGAGCAAGAAGATATGACGGCGCATGAATGGTGGTTTTATCTATTGAAATAATCAGCCTGGATACCTGGACGATATTAAACGTACATTTTGTAACCCTCTCCCCCGGCCCCTCTCCAAAGGTAGAGGGGGGACATGATAGCCGTTGGAGCAAGAAAGAAGTAATAATAAATTTTCTAAGTACTTAAAATATAGAATATCACCCTATAAGATACTCCGCTCGCTCAGTGCTTGACGTAACTGAGCGGGGTTTTCAAAGCGAATGGCTTCCAGCCCCAGCGCCTCGGCCGCCGCGCAATTACGTACTGAATCGTCAATGAATATACAACCTGAAAAGTCGCCCAGCTCATAATTCTCACGAATATGCTCGTAGATATCCGGGTTCGGCTTTTTCATCTTCACTTCTCCAGAGACGGTGATGTGTTCGAACCGTTGCAGGAAGTCGAAATTTTCCAGTGCCCAGGGGAAGAGTTCGGCGCTCCAGTTGGTGAGGGCCAGCAGGCGGTAGTCACCACTATCCGATAATTCTTTCAATATGTTTACCGTGCCGTCGATGGCGCCGTCGAAGTGTTCCGTCCAGCGGTCGTAATACATCCGGATCTCCGTTTCCCATTCGGGGTGTTTGGCCACGAGCAGGTCGGTAGCTTCGGCGACGGGGCGGCCACGGTCCTGTTCTTCGTTCCAGTCGAGGTGGGTGATGTTGGTGACGAACCAGTCGGCTTCCGCGGGGGTGGCGAAGTGTTTGTTGTATAGTCGGCGCGGGTCCCAGGAGATTAGGACGTTTCCGATGTCGAAGATTATGGTGTGGGGCATTTTTGGTCTGGGGTCTGGGGTCTGGGGTCTGGGGTAAAGTAAATCATAATCGGTTACTTTACCACGGACCTTAGACTCCGGACCGTAGATATTAATAAAAGATCATGAAAATTGCCTTAGCTCAAATTGCCCCCATCTGGCTCAATCGCTTGGCCACGACCAATAAGATCATTCAGTACATCATTCAGGGCGCGGACGCGGGTGCCGGGTTGGTGACGTTCGGCGAAGCGATTCTGCCGGGTTACCCCTTTTGGTTGTCCGGGACGGGCGGGGCGAGCTTTGACGATCCGATCCAGAAAGATATTTGGGCGCACTACGCCACCGAGGCGGTCTGCATCGAACGGGGGGATTTGGAGCCGATCACGACGATCTGCCGGGAGCGCGCGGTGGCCGTGGTGCTGGGCATCGTGGAGCGGCCACTCGACCGGGGCGGAAGCTCGCTCTACTGCTCGTGGGTCTACATCGACGCAGCCGGGATCATCCAGAACGTCCACCGAAAACTACAACCGACTTACGAGGAACGGCTCATCTGGGCACCGGGCGACGGGCACGGCCTACGGACTTTCCCCATCGAAGGTTTCCAGCTCGGCGGCCTGAACTGCTGGGAGAACTGGATGCCCCTACCGCGCGCCGCACTCTATGCCCAGGGAGAAACTTTACACATTGCCACCTGGCCGGGGAATACCCGAAATACGGAGGTACTCACCCGCTTCCTGGCGCGGGAGGGGCGGAGCTATTGCGTTTCTGTCTGCGGATTGATGCGGCGGGAGGACGTACCGAAGGAAACGCCGCACTACAAATTAATCACAAGCACTATGCCCGACGTGCCGGCGGACGGTGGTTCCTGCATCGCCAATCCGGACGGCACCTGGCTGGTGGAGCCACTGACGGGGGAAGAGGGAATAGTTTACGCGGATTTGGACGCGCGGGAGGTACTGCGGGAACGGCAGAATTTTGACCCGAGTGGGCATTATAGCCGGCCGGACGTTACGCGGTTGGTGGTGGACCGGGCTAGGCAGGGGGTGGTGGGGTTTGTCAAACCAGACAAAAAATAAAAAAGTTATTTTACCACATATAGATTCAGGTTGATTATTATTGGGTCAAGGTGTTTAAAACCAGCATCAGAAGTAATTAGCGGTAGTTTACTTACGGCAGCCGTTGCCGCAATCCAAATATCGTTTTTACCCATCTGCTTGTCCGTGGCACCATGAGAGAGGCTAGGGTGAATATTGAGATTTAAGTGCTCTATCTCGATGTACATACTAACTAATGCATTGTTATTAATTTCAACAACTTGACACTGGGTAATGAGCTTATCAAGTTTTGCCAACCTTGTTTGCCCCCAACCGTTTTTGGCCGCTAAGACATATATTTCGCCTAACGTTACGATTGAAATCACAGGCTGATCCTCCTGTGAAAACGGATCGTATTCCTTAGCAATGTAATTTCGTGTTTCCCCATCACGTACGTAATAAAGCAGGACGTTGGTATCTAAAACATAGCTCATCAGCCTAGAGATTTTAGCATTGCTGCATCCTCCTCAACGGTGGTATCCCATTTCAGATCTTTTGTTTCTTCAAAGAACTTCTCCGTAAAATTTTCGATGAGCGGACCTCTAGCCGGATAATCAGCTAGATCGAACCCCTGCTTAATGTTCGGGTGCGCCGACAAATCCGGAAACCGCATTCCTTTCCTCCTCTTCTCGATTATATCAGAAGTTGATTGCTCGTAACTACTGATTAGTTTTTTGACTCCGGTGAGCAACTCTTCTTCGTTATCGGAGTGCTTAATGAAGTCCGTCAATTTCCTTTTCATCTGGTCAATCCCCATGGCAACAGCATTTTACCCGAAAGATAACAACTCCCCCGTTCCGTTACAAACGTGGCTCTTCCCCCCCGGGTTGCACCTGCGTCAGCGCCAAAAGCAGCGCCGCATACCCTACCAGCAATAATAAAGTAGTATCCAAATCCCACTGAATGCCGTAGCTGAACACCACCGGTGCCACCGCCGAAGCCACCACCACGACGACCTTCAGCATCGACTTGATCGACCCCAAATACCGCGGCCCGTACCACTCCGCGTACAGCGCCGGCCAGAGGACGGATTCGATGCCCGCCGTGATGCCCGCCAGTGCGAAAAAGAAGGGAATCGCCAAGTCACTCTCCATTCCCCACAGACAAAGCAAGCCCGCGAAAGCCGGGAAATAGACAAAACGTAAGGCCCGCCGCGGCCCCATCCGGTCGGAAATCTCCCCCGCCACGAGCAGGCAAACCACCCGCGCCGTCCCGTAAGCACTGATACCGAGCGCCATCCACTGCGCCGTGTAACCCCGCTGCTCGGCGATGAGCGACTGGTTGAACATCAGGCCCGTAAACATGAAAGGTGTGAAAACAATGGCCGGTAACAGGAGCCAGAAACGCCGGTCGCGCAGCACGTCACCGCGCTTGTAGGAACGTTGCATTTCCGCCCCGACTTCTAGTGCTCCGGCCTGTTCTTCGGCCACCGTGTCCGCCCGTTGAAAATTGTCGTAGCGACGAATGAGCGTCCAAATAGCCGGCAGAAAGACGAACAACAAAGCCCCGGCAGCCACGAGCCACACGGTAGAATAGCCCTGCGTTTGTAATAAATAAACCGCCCCGATGGGAATAATTACTTCGGCGATTGGAATACCAATAATTGAGGCAGAAAGTGCCTTGCCCCTCCCTTCGTTAAAATAGCGCCCGATCGTCGTCGAGCCAATTAATGTCAGTACCCCCTGGCCGCCCAGGCGACAAATGAAGAGCCCGAAGATTAGGGGGTAGGCGGTAGGCGACAGGGCGACTAGGGAGCAGCCGATGGCCAGCGCCAGAATCGTTGCCGTGCTCACGTAGCGCACGCGCATTTTGTCTACTTGCGCGCCGATGAACGGTAGGGTGAAGGCCGCCACCAGCGTTAAGCTCGAATAAATGCCCGCAAAAGTGCCTTTTTCCCAGCCCATCCCCTCGCTGATGCTGTCGACGAACAGGCTGATGAAGAAGGTCTGGCCGACGGCGGAGAAAAAGAAGTGGAGGAAGCCGTAGGAAAGGTAGCGGGGGTGTTGGCGGAGGAGTTGGGTGGTGGTCATTGGGCGCAAAGGTCCGGTTTGTGCTTTGCATTGAGGGGCCATTCCGTCAAATCTTTGGTCAAGTGATGGTGATGGTAGATGCAGGACTACTTTTTATCCTGGGGCGCGGTCGCAGGTGCGGGGTATGCGGGAGGAGCATCAGTGTAGTAACCCACACCTATTCCACCAGCTCCACCTGAATGCGATTGGCAAGAATAAAATACCCGTACCCACCTTCTATATTATCGTGCACATTCACCGGCTCCGCAAAAGGGTTGACTCCCGCATCGACGTAGGCACGGCGCGAGATGCCGTAGCGGTAAGCATCCTCCGTTAGGTGGTAGACTTCCAGCGTGAGGTCGGCGTCGTTGTTGTTCTCTACCGCCATGCGCACGCGGAACTGACCGCCAGAAAAGGCCGCATCGGAAACAACCAGTCCGTAGCCGGCGCTCTGCCTGAGGGTGGGGTCCGGGCTCTGGTGGAAGAGTCCACTCCCGTACCGATCAAAAGCGACGGTATCACAGACGGGTGTCTGCCCGGCTACCGTATCCGGCTCACAATCCAGCCGGAACAGTCGCGATATGTTTACCGCGCGAAAACCATAGTAATCAACAGTATTCGGGTCATCCTGAAGGTCGAACTCAATCTCGTCCAGCCGAAAGCCTTCGAAGTCTACCGTGCCCTCCCGCTCGTAGCTTACGTTGGAAATAAAAGGCTTCGTCGGCATTGTCTGCCGGGCGGACATCTCCTCGTAGCCATCAAAATTTACTTGCACTTCGTAATCGGCCACGTCACCGGAAATGGGGGCGTTGAGTCTAACTTTGTTCGGGTTTCCGTCCGAACTGTTTATCGTAACGGCCTCCCTCGCAAAAAAAACTTCCCCATTCCGCAGGAAGCTGATGTCGTAGCGGTACTCAGCACTGACGGGCTCCTCCAGTAATCCTCTGCTCAGGTTCACCCTGAAGTTCAGCGTAGAATCCTCACTCCTGGTGTCCATGGTGAACACCGGTAACGGGTCGTGCTCCGGGAAGGGAATTTCTACGGTGGTACTGAAAGCGTCTTCCCCACAGGAACAAAAGAATAAGGCAGATATGGCAGCCAATACTAAATAACGCATATCAATTAATTTAGAACTTGTTCTTAGGCTCGGAGGGCCATCTAACGTTGCGTGGGGGCTTGTCCCCACGTTTATGATATAAAATATTTACTGATTTTCAATAGTCACATCCTAGCTAAAATTAGAATAAAGACTCTTTTAATTAAATTACAAACACCCTAATCCATTAATCACCCACCCATCAAAACTTAAACTGATAAGCCACCGAAGGAATAATCGGCAGAATACTAATCTCCCGAACCCGCCGCCGACGTTCACAACCACCGCCACTACTACAGTCCGTCACCTCCCCGGCCGTCAGGAAATAAGGGTTCCGGTGCCAGTAAGCATTGTAAGCGCCAACGACCCAGGTACGCGTCCCCCACTTTTTCTCTTTCCGGAAAGAAATACTCACGTCCAGCCGGTGATAGTTCGACATCCGGAAGCTGTTCTTACTCGATCCGACCTCCTGAAAGCCAATTTCCGAACTAATCTCACGGATCGGCACGTCCGGCCGCTGCGCGGTCTGGTAGCCGAAGGTCGGTAGCGAAACGGCGTTTCCCGTCCCGTAAACAAAAGCGCCACTCACCCACACCTTATCCGAAAGATCGTAATTCCCTACCACGCTCAAGTCGTGCCGCCGGTCATAGCGGAAAGGGAAACGCTCGCCGTTATTAATCTCGTCGAACTGCCGCCAGTTCCAACTCAGCGTATAACCGAGCCAGCCGGTAAAACGGCCTTCCTTTTTCTGGACAAATAGTTCCAGCCCGTAGGCTTCGCCGTCGCCCTGCGTGACGTTATCCTCCCAGGCGTCCTCCACCCCACGGATGAACGAAGCGCCCTCGCGGAAGCTCACGACGTTCTTCATCTGTTTGTAATACGCCTCCACGCTGATCTCGAATTTATTATCGATCGTCTTCGCCACCCCCGTCGCTACCTGCCAACTCTGTTGGGGTTTGACGCGGCCCGTGCTCGGTACCCAGAGATCCGTCGGTAAGCTCAGGGATTCGCTCGTCAGCAAGTTGATGTACTGCTGCATCGTGCTGAAACTGCCCTTCAGGCTCAGGTCGTTTTTCAGGAGGTAGCGCAGGCCGAGGCGGGGCTGGAGACTGGTGTAGAACTCATCGTCCACCGCGAAGGCGGAAGCGTGCAGGCCGGCGTTGATCTTGAGTGCGCCCAGTCGGAAGTCATCTTCAATGTAAGCTTGAAACTCGTTACCGTAATCATCCTGGGAGCCCACCAACGTATCGATGTCTACCTCCCCGCCGGTAGTAGCATTAATGGACACGGCCCCGGGCCGGTAGGTATGGTTCGTCCAGCCGGCACCGAAGCGGACGTAGTGGTCGGGGTTGGGAATGTAGTCGGAGTCCACCTTACCACCGAAGTCGTAAATGCCCGAGAGGTATCTTGCTTCGAACGTCTCTCGTCCGTCATCCTGTGAAGCATCGATATTGATGTCGTAGCGGCTGTACGTCGCCGTAGTGTTCATGAACAGTTTAGGGTCAATTTCCCAGTTCCAGCGGGCGGAAGTGACGAGATTGCCCCAGTCGGTGCCGGCGCCGAAGGTTTCGAAGCGGTCTTCGATCTCGGTGCCGAATACGTCCGCGCCGTTGTAGAAGCTGAGGAAGACCCGGTGTTCGTCGTTGATCTTGTGTTGAAGCTTGGCGTTGAGATCGTAGAAGTAGAGACTCAGGTCGATGTCCGTTTCTTCCTCGGCGGCGGCAGATTTGATGATGGGCTTGGCGATGAAGTCCGCGTAGGTGCGACGGCCGGAGACGAGGATGGAAGTTTTCCCCTTCTGGAGCGGGCCGCTCAGGGTCAATTTGGAGGAGATCAGGCCGATGGAGCCCTCGCCTTCCCACTCATTAAGGTTACCCTCCTTCATGTTAATCTCCAGCACGGAACTCAGACGGCCGCCGTAGCGGGCCGGGAAACCGCCCTTCGTCAGGGCTACGCTGCGGACGGCGTCGGCGTTGAAGACCGAGAAGATGCCCAGCAGGTGGCTGACGTTGTAGATCGGTACGCCATCGAGCAGGACGAGGTTCTGGCCGGGGCTACCGCCGCGGACGTAGAGGCCAGTTGCCCCCTCCCCACCGGACTGTACGCCGGGAAGGAGTTGCAGGGTTTTGAGGATGTCCACTTCACCGAGCAGGGCGGGGATGCGCTTGATCTGGGCGACGGGGACTTCCGTGCGGCTCATCTGGGTCTGTTGCTCGATGCGTTCGCCGCGGTCGGAGGTGACGACGATTTCTTGTAGATCGGCCGAGGCGCTGAGTTGAACGTTGCGGCTCTCGTCGCCGGTCAGCCGAAGGGAAATTTCCTGGTTTCGGTAGCCCAGGTAACTGTAGCGGAGCACGGCCGTATCGGAGCTGGCGGGGAGGGTGAGGCTGTAAAAACCGTAAGTATTGGCGATTGCTCCCTTGCCGGAAGGCACGTCGAGGACGGTCGCGTTCAGTAAAGGCTCACCACTGGCGGCGTCGGTGAGGTAGCCGGAGATGGTCGTTTGCGCGGAAAGCGACACGGAAACCAGGAGGGCGAGGCAGGTGAGAAGTCGTTGCAAAAAGCTATTCTTGAGGTGAGTGAGTGGGGAATAGACTTCAAAATGACGCCGCCCTTCAGTAATCCGGTGCCTTTGTCCCACTTTTAACTTATTACCAACGGGTGTTTAACCCACCGTTTCTGCCGCTTGCCCCTTCTTTTTCTTTGCACCTGCGTCCGCGCACCCATCCCCCCAGCAAGCCTGAACGGGGCGCGGCCGCGGGTGCCGTACATTTGGGGAATAGCAACGTGAAGACAAATCTTACCCCCAATAATCTTCGGGAGCAAAACATAAATTGTGTACATTTAACACAGTTGCAGTTTTCCCAATCCGGTCGCTCCCACCTATTCCAGATTATGCCAAATCAGTTTCCCATTTATTTCCTGCCCCGCCGCGTTCTCACCCTACTGTTCCTCTGTAGCGCCGCCCTGAATCTAACCGCCCAGGCCACCGCCGAAATCGTGTACTTCGACCAGGACAGCTGCCTCCGCTACCGCGCCGACAACCAGAACAACTACCTCCCCGACTTCAGCCACGCCGGCTACAAGAACGGCACCACCGCGCTGCCGACCGTACCGACCGTGCTCACCATCCAACCCGTAGCGGGCGACAACACCGCCAGCATCCAGGCCGCGCTCAATCAGGTTGCCGACCGGACGCCCGACGCCAATGGCTACCGGGGTGCGCTACTGCTCGACCCCGGCACCTACGTTGTTTCCGGCCAACTCTTTATGCGCGCGAGCGGCGTAGTCCTGCGGGGCAGCGGCCAGGGCACGGACGCTTCGGCCAACACCATCATCAGCGGCGTGGGCAACGTCCCCGAAAAGCGCGACCTCATCGTCGTGCGCGGGGAGGGCTCTCCGACCTGGCGGAACCCGGTGGCCGGCTCGACTTCCAACGTGACGAGTGATTTCGTCCCCGCCGGCTCCCGCAGCCTCGAAGTAGCCGCCGCCGAATTTTACCGCGTCGGCGACAAAGTCATCATCACCCAACCCAGCACGCCGGAGTGGCTCGCCAGCATCGACAACGGAGCCACGGCCGACGACGCCGGCTGGTCGCCCGGCACGATCGACCTTTACTACAACCGCGTCATCACCGGCGTCAATATTCCCGAAAATAAGGTCACGCTCGACGTCCCCGTGTTCGACCACCTCGACCGCGCCCTGGCCCAGTCCGAAATTTACGTGTTCGACGACCGGACAATCCTGCGCGAAGTCGGCATCGAAAACCTGCGCATCGACATCGAGAGCACCGACCCGCTGGACGAAGACCACGCCCGCAACGCCATTTTCCTCAACGGCGTGGAAGACGCCTGGGTGCGCAACGTGACGGCCCTCCACTTCAGCTACGCGCTGGTGGACATGAGCGTCAGCAACCGCGTGACGGTGACGGGTTGCTCCGCCCGCGAGCCGCACTCGCCCATCACGGGGGGCCGCCGGTACAACTTTTGCGTCAGCACCTTTACCAATAATGTCCTCTTTACGGATAACCGCGCCGAAGGCGGCCGCCACTCCTTCGTGTCCAACGGCACGAGCAGCGTCTCCGGTATTGTCTTCCACGACGCCGTGAGCGACAACGATTACAGCCCCAGCGAGGGGCACCGCCGTTGGAGCCAGGGTTTACTGTACGACAACATCGACTTCATCAATTCCAGCACCAGGAACCTGATCGGCCTCTACAACCGGGGCAGTTTCGGCACCGGCCACGGCTGGGCGAGCACCAACAGCGTAGCCTGGAACGTGAGCACGCCCCCGACGCGCGGCATCATCATCCAGCAGCCCCCGCGCCGGCAGAACTACGCCGTCGGTTGCCGCAGCAACGTTACCGGTGCTGGTCCATTTGCTCAGCCGGCCGGCTACATCGAGCTGAGCAATCAGGAGTTGGCCATCCCCTCCCTCTACGCAGCTCAGCTGGCGCAAAGAATGGCACGGGGCGTTGGTCCGGATGCGCCCGCCCGCCTTTCCCGGGTTCCCCTCCCCGGGTCCGACATCTCGCTGCGGTGGATCGACGTTGCCGCCAACGAGACGGGCTACGAAGTCGTCGTCTCCAGTGACGGCGGCGCGACGGATTCCGTGCTGGTTACCCTGCCCCCCAACACCTTCTTTTACGCTACGCCTTACCCGACCGGCTCGGGTGAATTCATATACCGGGTGTACGCGACCGGTGCCGATTGCCCGTCGCCGTTCTCCAATACGCTGACCTTTACCGGCTCCGGCACGACGGCTACCCGCGAAGCTGCGGCCGCGGAATTCACGGTCTCCCCCAACCCCGTCACCGATCGCCTCACCATCGCCGCTGATGAGCCGTACGAGTCCGTCGAAGTCTTCAACGCAGGTGGCGCACTCATTTTGAAGAGTGGCCGTCAGGATACCCTCGACGCTAGCCGGTGGCCGGCGGGCATCTACTTTCTCAAAATCAAAATGCGCAACGGTGAGTATCTTTCCAGCCAGATCGTAAAAAAATAGCACTGGGGTCCTGATCTCCGTATTTGTCTGGGGCGTCCCGACTAAATCGGGACGGGTGCGAGGAATCATACCGGATAGAGATCGGCAAGAACTCAATATATTTAACAACTTTCCAAGCCACACAAAAGTCAATTATGTCAACACGCTACTTACCATTTTTACTACTGTTTCTCGCCCCGCTGGGTTTTAGCCAGCTGAGCGCCCAGGCGGTTTCTGCCAACTATTTTCGGGGGGACACCCTGGTGGAGCTAAGCCAGTCTGGCTCCGCGGCGAGCGTCACCACCTTTTCCTACGACGCACCCTGCGAGCAATTGCAAATCACGGTCACCGACCCGGATAGCGCAGTGCTCAGGGCGTCTAGCCCCTACGTCGTCCGCGTTCGTGATGAGGACGGCGAAGACATCAAGGACCTCACTGATCGCCTGACCGTTACCATGCGCGTCCGTTCCGCCGGGGCGTTCCCGGTCGGCATCCTGTTTCGTTCCGGCGAGGGGACGTCCGACTTTCGGACCAGCGCACTGAGCTTTGACGTCCCGGCTGGCCTCAACGAGTGGACGGAAGCGAGCGTCACCTTCAGTTCCGCTGATTTTGGCAGTTCGTTCGATCCGAGTGACATCAGAGACCTGTGGTTCTACCTTGACCGGGGGAACAACAATTTTGCCGGTAACGAATTCTACGTCGACCACATCGTTATTGGTGGCGCGGCCGATGCGGCGCAGAACTCTCCCTGCGAACTGGACGGTGGTGGTGGTTCGATGACGAACCCCATGCTGTCGGCAAACTACTTTCAAGGAGATACGCTCACGGAATTCAACGCGATGAACGGGGCGGGCCTGGTTTCTACTTTTACCCTCGACACCACGTGCGAGCAACTCAAGATCGAGGTGGCTGACCCGGTGAACGCACCACTGGGCGCGACTGAGCCCTACTCAGTCCGTCTCCTGGATGCCGACGGAAACGACGTTACCAGCTTACCGGATAGTATTTCGGTTACGATGCGCGTTCGTTCCGCCGCCGCGCTTTCCGTGGACGTGCTTCTCCGCTCCGGCAACGGTGGCCCCAGTGGCCGGACGACCATTAGTAGTTTCGACGTACCCGCTTCCCTCGAGGAATGGACGGAAGTAACGGTCAACTTCGGTTCGTCAAGTTTCAGGTCTAATTTCAACCTTGACGACATCAGGGATTTGTGGTTCTACCTGGACCGTGACAACGATAATTTTCCGGGCAACGAGTTTTACGTCGACCACATCGTCGTTGGTGGCATGGCTGATGCGGAGCAGAATTCACCTTGTTCCCTCGCGGAAGTGGTGGCGGGTACTTTCGTGGAATACTTCCAGACTGATTCCCTTACGTCTTTCAGTACCGATAACAGAGCGGGCAGCTCGGCTACTTTTGACCTGGATACGGAATGCGAAATCCTTAACCTCTCAATTACCGATCCGGTAGGTGCGCCCCTTCCACCCTTCAACGCCTTCCAGGTCAACCCCACCAACGCAGGCGGCGAACGGCTGACGAGCGTCGACGGCCCGCTGTCGGTTACGATGCGCGTCCGTTCCGCCGAGATGGTCAACGTGAGCATCCTACTTCGTTCGGGTGAAGGAACGCCCGACGAGCGCTCTGAACTACTGGAAACGGACATCCCCGCGGGTCTCGAAGACTGGACGGAGATTACCGTTACGTTTACCGAAGCTGATTTAGCCGGATTTGACTCCGCTAGCTTCAAGGATGTCTGGTTTTACCTCGACCGGGGCACGGAGAACTTCCCGGGGAATTTCTTCTCCATCGACCACATCACGGCGGGAACAGCACCCGACGCCGCGCAGAACACGCCCTGTACCTTCAGGGTAGAGCCCACGGAGTTCGTCGTACAATTCGATACCCTGACGGACCAGACCATTCTCGGCGGCACCGAATCGGATCGCCTGAGCATCAACTTCGTTCCTGATTGTGAAGAAGTGTCCATTTCCGTTATCGACCCCGCGAACGCTCCTTTCGGTGCCTTCCGCCCCCTCGTCATCAACCCCGTCAACACGGACGGTTCGCAGATCACCAACGTTGCAGGATTTACGACCGTCTACGTTCGTGCCCGCAGCGCCGAGGCCGTTCCGATCTCTATCCTCTTCCGTTCAGGAGATGGCTCCGCCGACTTCCGGTCCGCGATCCTGACCGATACCGTGCAGGGTGATTTGACGGGCTGGTCTAACCTGGAGTTCAACTTCAGCGCCACCGACCTGGCCAATTTCGACGCCACGGACTTGGTCGACGTATGGATTTACCTCGACCGGGAGAACGACAACTTCCCCGGCAACGAGTTGATCATTGATTACATCGCCATCGGCTCCAAGCCTGACGCCGCGGATGCTTCCCCCTGTGGACTTCCCGACCTGACGGTGAGCACCAACGAGGCGGACTGGGCTGTTGGAATGCAGCTCTACCCTAACCCGACTTCGGGTGTAGTCACCGTGAGAGCTCCCGCGCTGGCGGGCCAAAGTGACCGGATGACGGCTCGCGTGCTGGACGTTAACGGGCGCCATGTTCCTGCCGTGCTCAGTGACCTTTCTTACGGTGAGCTTCGTCTGGACCTTAGCGCCGCGCCGCAGGGGGTTTACTTTTTGCAACTTGTCGATGCGTCGGGGGCTGGTGTGATGCGTCGGATTGTGAAGCGTTGAGTTGAGGGGGGTTTTACGGCACTGAAAAAGGGAGTGAATGACGAATCATTCACTCCCTTTCTTTATGTATATGTTGCTCATTATCCATCCTTCCTGCACCGGCGTCTGCGCCCCCTTACTACGGAAAGGTTGAGGGCATCCTGCCCGAACGTAACGGCGGTAGCTATACATCGAGCTGCCGCCGTTACGTTCGGGCAGGATGCCCTCAACCTTAGTACAAAGCTACTCCTCGCCAAAGTAATTAGCCACGATTGCGTCGTGCAAGGCATAAACCTCCGTCAAACTATCATTGAGGTAGCCGCCAATGTCAGACTTTACGTCTTCGTATTCCAGGTAGCGGAAACCACTAAAGATCTTACCGGACTTAAACAGCAGCTTATTCGGCTTACGCGATTCACTAGCCTCCATCCGCTTCAACAGATCGGTGACCGCCTTCATATTATAGGTAAGCGAGCGGGCGAAATTAGGGTGACCGACGAGGAAGTCGATGGTTGTCTTGGGTGTAAGTAAGTGTTGGTAAAGCTTTTTGTGCATATCAAAACCCTCAACGATCTTGAGGATTACCGTACCCTGGTACTGCCGCAGCGCGCGGTTCTCCCCACGGTCGGTCATCAGGTCGATATCGTGCAGCTTACTGTCCAAAATCCGCATCACCTGAATGACCCGTTCGATGTGAATGCCCAGTTTGATGAATATCCACGTCTCGTCGTGCAGTAGCGTATCGTCGATCCGTGCACGGACGATCGCGCAATTGCGGCCGACGTCCGTCGTGAAATCGTGTAAACCGTGGGTGAGAAAAAATTCCGGGTCTACCCGTTGCATGTTCAGGTGAAAGCCGTTGATGGCTTCCCACAATTCCGTACTGATCACGTGGCGCGCCACCCGGGCGTTTTCCCGCGCGAGCTGGACCGTGGACCGGATCGAGAGGGGAGAATCGTAATCCATCGCCGCGGAACGCAGAACATCCGTCTCCTTAAGTTCGCCCGTTTGTACGTCGGACAAGCCGTACATATTGATGATGCTCGTCAGCGTAAAATCCCGGCTCTGGCTCATCGGCGCGTCGAGCATGGAAAAATACTGGACGCCGAGGTAGCGGGCCAGGTGTTCGGAGCGTTCGAGGTAGCGACCGGTCCAGTAAAGGGAGTTGGCAATTCTTGCGAGCATGCTGGTATTCTAAGTTGGTTGGTGGGGTTGGACCCCGAAAAAAGGTTGGGCTTGGCTTAACCCTGTTGCTGCTGAGAGCCGTCACTGCTCTCTTGCTGCTGGGAACTCCCGCCCCCGGACTGTGACTGGAAACTAGCCCGCCCCTTGGCCGTCATACCGGCGTGGCGTGGCTTCACCTTTGGCGTTACGCCGTCCTCGGCAATTACCCAGGTGTCTTTAGAGCCGCCACCCTGCGACGAGTTAACGATGAGGCTCCCCTTCGTCAGGGCCACCCGCGTCAGGCCACCGCGTAAGACTTTGGCGGTGTCTTTACCGAGCAGGGTAAAGGTGCGTAAGTCGATGTGACGGGCTTGAAATTCGTTCTCTTCTTCAATGAAAGTACCGTGGGTACTGAGCATGATCTTTGGCTGGGCAATGAAGTTGCGGGGATTAGCTTTTAGGGCCGCTGCGGCTTCTTCCAGCTCGGCTTTGCTAAGCCTGTCGCAGATCAGCACGCCGTATCCGCCCGACATATCGACCGGCTTAACGACCAGTTCCTTCATGTTTTCCAGCACGTACTTCAGGTCTTCCGGCTTGTCGCAGATATACGTTTTTACGTTGGCGATGATCGGCTCCTCGTCGAGGTAGTATTTGATCATATCGGGTACGTAGGCACAAATGGCTTTGTCGTCGGCGATTCCGGTGCCGGGAGCGTTCACGATGGACACGTTGCCGGCCAGGTAGGCGCGCATGAGGCCGGAGACGCCCAGCATACTGTCTTTACGGAAGACTTCCGGGTCGAGGAAATCATCGTCGATGCGGCGGTAGATCACGTCCATCCGTTGCGGGCCGCGAATGGTCTTTACGTAAACGATGTCGTCTTTATCGACGAACAGGTCGGAGCCCTGCACGAGGTCTATTCCCATTCGCTGAGCGAGGAGGCTGTGTTCGTAGTAAGCTGAGTTGAAGTGACCCGGCGTGAGGACGCAGCAATTAGGATTATCCGGCCGTGGGGCTACTGATTTCAGGGTATCCAGCAGCATTTTCGGGTACTCGCTCACGTCTTCCACCCGCGTCTGGGTGAACAGGTCGTAAAGCGTCCGCCGCATCGCCTGCCGGTTGGAGAGCACGTAGCTGACACCGGAGGGGCTGCGCAGGTTGTCTTCGAGGACGTAGAAATTGCCATCCGTGTGCCGCACCAGGTCGGTACCGCAAATCTGGGTGTAAATGCCACCGGCGGGCCTGAAGCCTTCCATGGCCGGGACGTAGTGGGCCGAGCTACGGATGATGGATTCTGGGACGACCTTATCCTTCAGGATTTTTTGGTCGTTGTAAACGTCCTCCAGGAATAAGTTGAGGGCTTTGTTGCGTTGCAGCAGGCCGACTTCGAGGTCCGCCCACTCCCCGGCCGTGATGACGCGGGGGAAGAGATCGAAGGGGAAGACGCGCTCCGTGCCGCCACCCTGATCCGAGTAGACGGCGTAGGTAATTCCTTGATTGAGGAAAGATAATTTAGCACTTTCGTTGAGTCGGCGGAATTCGGCCAGTTTCAGTTTTCCGAATCGTTCCCGAATGAGGTTGTACTTCGGATAAGCTGCTTTAAAATTGGAAAAGGCCTCGTCGAGCGTGCCTTTCTGCACGTCGTAATTGGCAAATAAACCTGCGCTATTATTCATTCTTGATGGTCGAACTAGAGAAACGAAAAGGTAGAAAACGGTGGCTGAGATTAGCTCGGCTACGATCGTACAAGGTAGGCACAATTGACTTGACAAAGGAACCGTGGCCCCATATTGTTAAAAAACACGCGCTGCCGGCTTGCACACTATCGCCCCGTTCATAACCTTCATCAACGAACACGGGTTGTGGTAATACCTTCCGACAAACCAGCTATATTCACCAGCAATTAGGACGGGAGCGTTTTTTTTGATAGCTACCACACCACCAGACTACCACAACATCAGACCACAAGACAACCAGGCCCCCAAGCCCCTCCGCGTAGCTTTACGTCACCACACGAGTTACCGTTACGACCAGCCCGTGCAACTGTCGCCGCAGGTGATCCGGCTCCGCCCGGCGCCGCACGCGCGTAACCTGATCGAGCGCTATAGTTTGCGCATCGACCCGCCCGGCCACTATCTCAATTGGCAGCAAGATCCACTCGGCAACTTCCAGGCACGCGCCGTTTTCACGGAGCCGACGGACCACCTGACGATCGACGTGGAGCTCGTCACGGAGATGTCCGTCATCAACCCTTTCGACTTTTTCCTGGAGCACGAGGCGCTGAATTTTCCTTTTGATTACACCCCTGCTCTTCGCAAGCAACTCGGGCTTTACCTGGAGCTTTCCGAGCGCGGTCCCTTGTTAAAAGATTTTGTGGCGCGGCCGCAGGTGCAAGGTTTAATTGGTAAAAGCACGGTGGATGCCCTCGTGGAGCTCGCCGGATTTATCGCCGGCTACGTCGACTACGACGTGCGGATGGAGCCGGGCGTACAGACTTGCGAGACGACCCTTTCCCGGCGGAATGGTTCTTGCCGGGATTCGGCTTGGTTACTCATTCAGGTGCTGCGTCACTTCGGTCTGGGCGCAAGGTTTGTTTCCGGTTACCTCATCCAGCTCGTTCCCGAACAGCCCGAGCCGAATAGTATTAAGGAAGATTTTGCCGATCTCCATGCCTGGTGCGAAGTCTACCTCCCCGGTGCCGGCTGGGTGGGAATCGACGCTACTTCCGGACTGTTTACCGGGGAAGGACACATTCCGCTGGCCGCCACCGCCGACCCGGCCAACGCCGCGCCGATCGTGGGGACTGCGGATTTGGGAAAAGTGACGTTTAATTATACTACGGAGGTGGAGCGGGTTTAAAGGAAACCGTACGGGGCCTCACTTCTTCAGCCTCCAAATAGCGGCGTAGCACGACATTACTGTAATGATAGCTCCGGAAGCAGCAATGGCTAAATAATCGATCCCGGGCTTTAACGCCGCGATTCCGAAACTGTAGGGATTGACCACTAAATCCGTTAGATTGATGATCGGTATACCCAGGATTACCAACAAGATACCAACCAGATAGGCTACCCCGGGCTTCCTGACCACCAACGCAATCGTCAAGTGAAAGCAGATCATCGGTATGAAAGCTAGCAGTACCGCCAAAAAATCCAGGCTCGCACTAACGATCATTGCACCCGCGTCCTTCGCCACCATGAACCCGGTTACGGACCAGACCAGCAAGCCATTGAAAAGCACGTTCAGCAAGGTTACCAGGGTAAGGAGCGTAAACACGACGGCCACTTTCCGCCCGTAAAAACCCACCCAAGTCCGCCGGTAAGACTTTCCGTAGAGCAACAGATTCCCCTGCCGTTCTACATCGACCACCGACTGCGTCAGCACGATGACGAGCAGCGGATACAGCAGCGCTGACCAGGAGCCGACGTTGTTGGACACGACCAATTCCACCGGCTGACCGGAAAGCGCACTTCGCTTGAACACCACGAACACCTCCGTAAGCAGAAACGGAAGCCCGGTGAACCCGAGCACGACGAAGGCAAGTAAGGCGGGGCTTAACTTTTTGAATTCCAGCACGAAGAGGGAGGGTGCCTTCATTTGGTCGTTGTTGCGTAGAGGTATTCCAGCGGCATCTTTTTGTCGATCCGCTTCCAGGAAATTTTGTGGGTTTCCATCCAATCCACCACCTGGCCGGAACTGACCTCCGGCAACAAGTGGGCCGCGACAATATTACCGACGGTTTTGGTATCATTCAACAGTGGGCAGTTACTTAGGTCAGCATCCGTTTCCGGGGTAGTACCCAGCGTAATGTAGAGCGTATTGATGGTAGCTGACTCCGTAGCGGTCGCCAGGAATTCAGTGACGCATTTATTATTTACGACCAGCGAAACGTCAATGATCTCCTCAATTTCCCGCAGTTGGTGGGAAGAGATAACGACGGTTTTGCCGGTTGCGGAGACGAATTTCAGGAGCGCCGCTTTCAGCAGACCGATCGTGTCGACGTCGACGGCGGTGAAGGGTTCGTCGAGCAGCACCAGATTGCCGTTGGATAAGAAGCTTCTGGCGATCCCGAAGCGTTGTTTGTAGCCCTGGGAATAGGCCCGGAATTTCTTCGCCGCCAGCGCGTCGTTCACGTCCACCAGGTGGAGGACTTTGGCTACTTCGCGTTGGTTAATACCTTTCTCCCGGCAGATCAATTGTAGGTTTTCCCAGCCGGTCAGGTTCTCGTAGAAGGAGGTGTTTTGTAAGAGCAAGCCCGGGCGGTCTATCTCAGACAGTTCTCCAGTATAGCCCGGTAGAATGCCCGCGATGATGGACAACAAAGTCGTCTTCCCCACGCCGTTCGGGCCGACCAGACCGTAAATAGTCCCGGGCTCCAACCGAAGATTCAACCCGCGAAAAACCTCGTGGGTACCGTAGCGGAAACCGATGTTTTTTAGGGTCATTCAGTGAGTAGGGGGTGCTTACGTCCGATAAACTGATCGCACGGAGGATGGTTTGATGCTGGTCTTAACGGGGTAAACCTCTTAACCCTGATGCTTACGTTCTTACCCGGCACCCGCGACAGCGCCCTTAACAGCGACTACTTCACCAACGCCTCCATACTATCCTGCTTCACTTCGATCATGCCCCGGCGCGGGCGGTCGAGGTCGAGGATGATGAAAACCATCATGGAAATCAGCAGGCCGAGGATGAGCGCAGGTGCGCGGGACGTCTTGCGCCCCAGGCCGCTGGAATAGCCGATGAGGCCGGCCGTTGCGACGAAGATGACGAACAGCAGGTAAAAAATCGCCGGCGGGATGTGGCGAGAAAGCACGTCGTTGCGTGCGCCCTGGGCGTCGATCATGTCGTTGATGGCCTGGACGTAGTAGCCCGTTTTTACCGGGTTGGGCTCCCGCTCCGCAGCGTCCATCCCGGTGTTCCAAATGCGATTTTGTAGGTCGGACGTGCGGTTGTTGAGTTGTTTGCGCACGTCTAACTGCGTCAGGTCGGTGTCGTTGATTTCCAGCCGCAGGGCGATGTATTCGTCGAGTTGTTCCTGGGCGCGGGTGGAGTAGGGCGCGGGCAGTAAATCGGTTCGTAAAACGGCGGTGCCGATGGCGTTGGCTTCGGCCACTTCGGCGCCGGCCCGGCTGTCGTAGCGCTGCAATGACATGTTGAAAGAAAAGCCCAGCACCAGGGCCAACAGGCCGATGATGCCCCCCTGGATGGCGGTGGTTTGTGACTTGATGTCTTCGTCCGACTTGCCTTCGAAATACTCCCCGATCCGTAGCCCGACTTCGTTGGCGATGACGATCAGCAGGAAGAGAAAGCCGGCGATGACCAGGCTGTTGAACTGAAACATGGAATGGGTTTGTGGCCTAACCTGGAATTGGGGGACTTGGTTTTTGGTGGGTTACTTCAGTTGTCTCTGATTGATTTTTAACACATAAAGCACAAAAGGAAGGGAAAAGCACAAAAGTAAAAGCTAGTAAAAATCAGCGTGCGCACTCTATTTTATGCTTATGTTCTATTTTGTGTCTTGTGTGTTCTACTCTTTTTGCGACTAGGGAAAACCCCTCTACGTAAGCTTAGCTACTTGATCCAAGATCTGGTCCATTACCCAGCTGGTGTGCAGTGCACTTGCCCCCAGCGACGGATGCTCAAATTCCGCTTCAAAAAGGTGCCGCGCCATGCTTTCTACGTGGGGCAACTGAACGTGCGGCGGGTGGTCAATATTCAAAGCTGCCTGCCGGTCATCGGTGGTAAGTTTAACCGGTCCGTCGGCGAAAACGGAGAATTCGATGGTTCCACTACTGCCAAAAATTTCTACCCGGTCCATTGATTGCCAACTACCGAAGTTCCAGCTGGCCGCGCCCGTTGCGCCGCTTGCGTGGAGCCAGGTGGCGGAAAGAGCGTCTTTGGCACCGTACAAACCCTGTTGGTTCACGGCAAAACCGTGGACGTCAGTTATGTTTCCGAGGTAGTGGGTGAAGAGGTCAAGGCCGTGGCTGGCCAGGTCGTCGAAGTAGCCGCCGGGAGCGACTTTGGCGTCGGTTCGCCAGTTGTCTTCGCGAGCAAGATCGGTGGCGCTCGGGGGGCGGCAGAATTGCCAGTTGAGGTGGCGTACTTCGCCGATGGCACCTTCTTGCAGCCAGGTTTTTATCTGTTCGAAGCGTGGCAGCGTTCGTCGGTAGTAAGCTACGAAGAGCGGTACGTTGGCGGTGGCGAAGGCTTCCACGATTGCTTTCGAATCTGCGTAACACGGCGCCAATGGTTTTTCGATGCAGCAGGGTTTGCCGGCGGCGGCGACTCGGAGGCCGTATTCCTTGTGCGCATCCGGCGGGGTGGCGATGTAGATGGCGTCGATCTCGGGGTCGTCGATTAGCGCCTGGGCGTCCGTGCACGTTTTTGGGATATTGTGGCGGCGAGCGTAGTCGGCCAGCTTTTCCGCGTCGCGGCGCATGACGGCGCTTAGTTGGAAGCCGGGCGTTTTTTGGTAGGCGGGGCCGGATTTTGTTTCGGTTACGTTTCCGCAGCCTATTATTCCCCAGCGTAGAGGTTTGTTGGGTATGGGTTTTTGCATGGGGGCGGCGCGGTCGCGGGTGCTGGGTTAGTGGAGTAACCTTTGGTTTTGGGTGGGTACTAGGTCCAGGGTTGCACCCTTGGTTTATGGTTGGACTCCTCTGGAGTCTTGGGAGGGAGGCATGGCCTATGTTATTGGCGGTAAAATACGGTGAAGTGAACCGGGTGAGCGACGAAGCACCTAATTTACACCGCGCTCCGCAATCCCTGAGCTTGGCACCCATCCCGATAGCAATCGGGACGCCCCTATCTTTGAACCTCACCAACAACCTTAGCTGGCCAATGACCATCGAGCAGCAGTTCATCTTCCTGTTTTCCGCGCTCGGAGCCCTGAACGGATTCGCGCTCAGCGCGTGGTTCCTGCTGAAGCGCGGGGAGAAAAGGCGCTCCGATTATTTCCTCGGCGGACTGCTACTGATGCTGAGTATTCGGATCATTAAATCGGTCTTTCTGTACTTCAACGGCGGACTGTTTTCACTTTTCATCACCACCGGCCTCATCGCTTGCTGCCTGATCGGCCCCTTTCTGTACCTGTACGTGCGCAGCATGACGACCGCGTCGGGGGAGGTCGCTAACCGGCGCTGGTACCTGCACGTTGCGCCCTGGGCCGTCGCCCTCGCCGTGCTGGGTTTTGCTTACCCTTACGGCGGCCCAAACCTGAACTGGGGGTGGATCGTCGAGGCGATCTATAAGGTTTGGCTGGGGTACATCCTGCTTAGTTTGTGGCGGCTGCGGCCCGTCCTGAAGGCGGCGTGGGAAGAACACGGCAAACTTACCGGCGATCAAGTCTGGCTACTCAACATCGTCGGCGGCACGCTGGTGGTTTACGTTGCCTACGAGACGGCCAGTTACACGTCCTACATCACCGGAGCGCTCTCCTTCACTTTTCTGCTGTACGTATCCGTTCTGCACTGGTTTTTCCGCCGGAACAACCGTCCGATCGCCACGGACGAGCCCATCAAACCCGTTGGCGTGCAGCTGGGCGCGGCGGAACTCGCGGCGGGTATGGCCAAGCTCACGGACTACATGACCACCGCCCGCCCCCACCTGGAACCCGACCTCACGCTGGCCAAACTGGGCGGACGGCTGGGCACGCCTGGCAAAGACCTGTCGCGCCTCATCAACCAAGCGACTGGAGAGAATTACTCCCGCTACATCGCCCGGGCCCGGGTGGCGGAGGCGCAAAAATTACTGCTGGACCCCAACCGGGCGGACCACAAAATATCTGCCATCGCCTACGACAGCGGCTTCAACAGCTTGTCTTCCTTCAATAGTTACTTTCGAGAATTTACGGGGCAAACGGCCAAATCCTACCAAAAAGCGGCCGACATCGCGATCTAGTCCGCCGGGATCGCGATCTCGGTAGGCCAGATCAGCCCACGGGGGCACTTTTGAGCATTGCTACACCAAAACCCTCCCCGCAATGCGCTTTTACTTTTTTCTCCTTACGCTACTGTTTTGCACCACCACCCTCGCCGCCCAGGATCTCCCGTATTCGGAAGAGGAAGTAGCCATCCGCGTCGCCGTTCAGAAATACATCGACGGCCGTAATCTCGGCAAGCCGGAACTCCTCCGCGAGACCTTTCACCCGAACGCCGACATCCGCATCGTCAAAGAAGACACGCTGTACGCCTGGCCGATCGGTGATTACATCGACGGCGTGACGCCCGGTAAGCAGCAAGACTGCATGGGCCGGATCATCAAAGTCGATTACGCCGGAGCGGCCGCAATGGCCCACGTAGAGATCCAGTATCCCGGCTTCCAGTTTGCCGATTACCTCAACTTGCTTAAGCTCGACGGACAATGGATCGTGGCGGTAAAGTCGGCGGCCGGTCGGCAAACGAACCCCAAACGCGTACTCTTCGTCGTTACCAGCCACGAAAAGCTGGGCGACACCGGTCGTAAAACGGGTGCGCACCTCGGCGAGATTTCCCACGCCTACAAACCCCTCCACGACGCCGGGTATTCGGTGGATTTCGCCAGTCCGCGGGGTGGAAGCCCATTCCTGTACGGGGCGGATCTGAATGATCCCCTTAACCTGTGGTTCGTTCAGAACGCCAGCGCGTGGTACGCCCTGCAGCACGCCGCTACCCCGGCCGCGATCGACCCCGAGGGATACGCCGCGATCTACTTCGTTGGCGGTAGCGGCACCATGTGGGATTTCCCGGACAACGCCGAGCTGCAAAGCTTCGTACGGACCATCTACGAGAATGATGGCTTGGTCGCGGGCGTTTGTCACGGTCCGGCGGGGCTCGTCAACGTCACGCTGTCCGACGGTTCCTACCTGGTGGACGGCAAGCGCCTGACGTCGTTTACGGATAGTGAAGAATTGGGGGGCCGGGTGGAACAGGTCGTACCGTTCTTGCTGGAAACGGTGTTGCGGGAGCGGGGTGCTATATTTACCGGTAAGGAGAACTACGCGGAAAATATGGTGGTGGACGGGCGGCTGGTGACGGGGCAGAACCCGGCTTCGGCGGGGTTGGTGGGCAGGGAGCTAGTGCGGTTGTTGGGGGAGGAGTAGCACATAATGTGGTAATTGCCCCCCCGTTACTGAATTGAGCGAACGCGCTCGCGAGGAGTTTCTCGGGTACGGATTGCTGGTCAGGTGAAAGTCGTGAAAAGGCTTAGTCAACGGAGTGCCGAATTTACACCGCGCACCGCACCCCAAAACCTTGCACCCGCGGCCGCGCCTACGTACACTTAGTCCGTACCAGCCGTTCTTCTCAAACCCAAACCAAATTCTCCGCTACCAATTTTTTCTCCCCATCAAACCGATACCCAGCCAGATACCCACCCTTAGCCACACTAAAATCCAAACAGCAAATATTCCCCCGGATAACCTCCGGCACCCCCTTCAGCCAGTAGTGCCCAAAGAAAACCGGCTTTTCCGCTTCCCCGTAATGTACACTATCCGGACCGGCATAAAGCACCTCCCGCAACCCTTCATCCGGGTGAATGCCCAACTGCGTGTAAGTAGCGCCCACCGGGTTTTCCCACCACCGGTAGCGGATGTGGTGGCGCTCGGTGCCGTCCTTGTCGAGGAAGGAAGTACCGGCCGGAAGCGGTAGTTCCAAGCCCTTCAGGACTTTTTCAATGGCGTCGTTGGTCGGGCCGAACTCATCGGCGGTAGCGAGTAACGCCGCTTCCGTTAGCCTGTTGTTTACCAAAGTGTGGCGGAGGTGGTCCATACTGGGCTGGTGCCAGCTGGCGTGGACGGCCCGGAAATGTTCCGTTTCGTAGCACAGCGGGAGGGTTTTCATCCATTCGATGTGCTTGAAGTATTCCGCCTGGCGGTTCTGGAATTGCATCAAGGTTTCCGCGTGCTGCTTGATGTTTTTGATTAAGTGGGGCCGGAGGTAGCCGCCGGTTTTCAGTCGCGTGTTGAAGGCGAGGGCGTTAAACTCGTGGTTGCCCATCAGCGCCACGGCGGTGCCGGCCTCCGTCATTTCGCGGACGATCCGCAGGACTTCCGGGTTCTCCGGCCCGCGGTCGATGTAGTCGCCGAGGAAAACGACGGTGCGCTCGGGGTGGCGGTAGGCGTGGCCGTCGTGCGCGTAGCCGAGTTTGGCGAGTAGGGCTTTGAGGTGGGTGGCGTGGCCGTGGATGTCGCCGATTAGGTCTTGCATGGATGGTTGCTTATTCTTCCTCAATTAAGAGCATGTTGGCCAGAAATTGGTGCGATTACTGAGGAAAAGTTAAGGAAGGATATTGATACCAACTGCTCAAAACCACTTATAGCGTCAGTTTTGAACATCACCCGACTAATCCCGTAGGGTCCGGCTCGGCTGATTCTTTCGCTGGACGGCGTGATGAGATAGTTGGCCTCCCATCTCACCTGCGCCACTGAGACTTTCTATTTCCACATCATGAAACACTAAACCCATTTTGCTGATCTCATTCAGCAAAATTGACCTACTTTTGCTGAATGGAATCAGCATTTCTGAAATTCGCTGCTCGTCACCGCGCTTTATTAGCCGCTACGCCCCGTTCTTTTACGCGTTCCCTTGCTGCGGAAGTGAACTGGAACAGTAAGCTAATCGCCATTCTCGGCCCCCGTGGCGTGGGCAAGACAACGCTACTCGCACAGCGGCTGATCCAGTTAGCGCTACCGCCAAGCGAAGCACTCTACCTTGACTTGGGCGACTTGTTATTTCAGGAATACAGTCTGGTAGATTTCGCGGAGTGGTACAAAGAACGCGGTGGGAAGTATTTATTTCTCGACGAAGTTCATCGCTACCCCGGCGAAAACTGGGCGGCGGCGGTTAAGCTACTGTACGACTTTCACCGAGCAAATCTTTCCGTCGTCATCTCCGGGTCTTCCATCCTACAGTTGCTGGACGCGGGGGCGGACCTAAGTCGGCGGATACATTACTATCATCTTCCGGGGCTTTCTTTCCGGGAATACCTGGTCCTGAAGCACGGTTTCAACCTGGAGCCACTGGATTTTACGGACCTGCTACGTGCACCACAGGCCGCTATGGAACCTTACCTAAAAGATGGTTTTACCCCGCTGCCCTACTTCGAGCAGTATTTAAAAAACGGCTATTACGGTTTCGTGCTGGAGGATGAATACGGTTACTACGACCAGGTAAATCAAACCATCCAGTTAGTCTTATCGCAAGACATTGGATCGGTCGGCGCCTTACGCACGGCCGACGCCAACAAACTGGGCCGGCTACTTCAGGCCGTTGCCAGCTCCGTCCCCTTTAAGCCCAATATCTCAAAAATTGCCCAGCGGATCGGGATCGACCGAAATACACTGATCGAATACCTGAATCTACTGGAACGCGCCAACGTTATCCACCAATTGCGCGCGGACGGAAAGGGCATCACTCCACTCTCCAAACCGGATAAAATTTATCTCGATAATCCTAATTTAATCTACGCCCTGTCCCCACAGCGAGCTGAGGTGGGCGCGATCAGGGAAACTTTTTTCTACAATCAACTCAGCTACCTCGTTCGCCGAAAACTTGCCTTTCCTCCGGAGATACGGCTACCGAAAAAAGGAGATTTTATTTATCGCTATCAGGGCGAAGCCTACGTTTTTGAAATTGGTGGCCCCAATAAAACTGCCGATCAGATTGGGACTGGGCCGGGGTGCTTTACCGTGGTGGATGCGGCGGCTACGGCGGCTGGTCACCGGATTCCGCTTTGGTTGTTTGGGTTTTTTTATTAGTGTGATTGGGTTGAGGGTTTTCTTCCCCAAGAAGCTGTGTGTTAGCAGTCGTGTGCTGGTAGTTTTGCGCGGTCGCGGGTGCGGGGGAGTTGGGTTAAGATAGTGTTGATGTAATTAGAGTCCTCATTCCACTACTGATGGGAAGTAGTTGGACCATGTTATGGTAGCATTCTCCCTCGTCTCTCTTTCTGAAAGAATCTGGAGAGAAAATCACACTATGTAACTTCAATATTGTCTGCTCAATTACTATGTGTTATCATTTACATAGAAAATCCCTGTCGAGTAATTTGCATTCCACCGGTTCCGATGCTTAAATTTCCATTAACAGTTGCATCATCTATCTTCATACTTTCATTATCAATATTTACCTCAAAATCACCAGCATAAAAATTTCCGGTTATTCTCAAAATAGCGTCCACTGGGTTTTCTTTAAGCTGTTCTCGGATTGGTCCAGATTTTGGCAGAGTAGAATCATCATCTTTAAGCTGTTCAATTTTAATAATTACACTTCCATCTGGTCGTGTAGCACTTATCTCTTTTTCATTGAAACCAAACTGAATATTCTCATCAGCCGCAACTGGCTTACTTTTAAAAAGCTTTACTTCCCTTTTATTATCAATATCTTTAATATCACAATCGACTACTAAGAATGAACCGTATGACCTTTCCCGAAATATTTCTCGAACTTTAAAGAATTCCTTTAAAGTTCCATTAATTTCTACTGTAAAAACTCCATCTGTACCAATAAACATATTAGAGCCTAACATAATTGCATATTTCATTATCTCGTCTTTTTTAGATGTCACATAGCGTGTGTAGGCATACGAGATGCCATTTTCAATAGCACGAATATACATCAATCTACTGAATAAGTGAGTGAGATGTAAGTAATCACTCTCACGAAAGCTGCTGCTAAGGCCCAGTGCGAACAGCCAAACAACTAGGAGATTTTATTAAAACTCGCTCGCAGGATAATTTTCAGCAGGAAAGTGAGGGAGAATTATACTTTATAGTCTATAATCGTATATGGAGCTGGGAGGCGAATGTAGTTGGGGGGGGTGGGTGGGTGGAGTAGTTGAAGGTGAGGCAACTAGTTCACCTCCCGTCTGGAATGTAACCTATCGTCTAATTTATTTTATTTAGCAGATAATTTCGTGTAATAACAACTTACTACATTTCGCAAAGTATTGCAAACCAAAATACAGACTGAAATTATAGAACCGATTCAATCAGTTACATATGAACTGACGGTCTTCGGTTGAAGGAGAAAACCATCTAGTTCAAGAGGCACTGATATTCGAGGTTAGTTGGAACAATAAAGGGAAGTGTTTTAACATATTAACACATTGGCTGATACATCTCGACTTAATCGAAGTGTCATCGTATTCACCTCAGTATTTACATTTCTCATTTATTTATTTCTAATATTTTACATTGTCCATTCCTATAATCTTTTTCTATTTTTTTGAACTTAACTAATTTAATATCCCCATTAATATACTCCACTTTGACTACAGTGTTTCTTTGGATTTTCTTTCCTTGGAGAACAGGTTTTGAGTTTATAGTTTTTCCTATGATCTGGTACATCTGTCGCCTAACACTTTCTAAACCTTCCTTAGTAATAAGGCTTATAGCAAGGTCTCTATATTCTTCTATAATGGATATACACCTGTTAGCAGCCAATTTGGCTTCTTTTTCTAGGTTAATAGCATATAACCCATATGCTTTCCAATAATAAACTAAGAATGTTTCATGTATCTTGTCAAGCGGTACATAACCAATACACTTTTCAAAAATTTCGACATTCGATATTAGCCTTAAGAAATTTGATTCTTGATATTCATATCCATTACCAATACCCATAATCTTAATATCACTGGCAACAAATATACTAACATCACTACTTATCAGACTAACGAAAGTATTAAAGTAATCTAAATAATTAAAAACTTTATCATCAGAATTCATCAACAATACTCGAATAATGCCAATATGTTCTGAATTAACTGTAATTATTTTTTTGTCAATAACGTACTTTGTGTAAAGTGCCAAGTCATGTTTCTTCTTTACAACCTTGCCAACAATAGCAAGTATCTCCCACTCAGAACGTCCAGTGTATAATTTTTCTACTGCGTAAGACACGAGTTCATCTCGATCATCATACAATCTTAACTTATGTAAAGTATAGAGTATATTGAGTAATATAAATTCATTAAATCCAAGATATTTCTGTCCACTAGATTCAAAATTTAGGCTATTGTCAATTATAAGATTCTTAGCTCGTAGAATATCATCACCACTTGAATCACCATCCAATTCAGTCTTATAACGTAATATCTCGGGCATATATTCAACTGCCGATGAATTCATTGCCAGCAGTATTAATTCTAATGCGCCGTTAATTTCATCCTTTTCTACTAAGGTTGCTGCTTTCAAATATCTAGAAGCAGTCAAAAAATAATCAATACCGTTTTCTCCATCATCGATCTCAGAAGATAAATCTTTTAAAAGAGAATCAACTATCCTTTCAGTCTTGATGCTATCTACATCTGAGTAAAAATATGCTAAGTTAATTTTAGCTAGATTATGTGTATACCCTGGATGAGCAGTCTTTAATTCAGTTTCAATAATTTCAGCACCAATACTAGACTGTCCGCTAGCCATCATGGCAAGACCTTGAAACATTCTTGCCTCCTTATCGAGAGGTTTTGTACTAAAAGGCTCTTTAAATTTTTCAGATGCTAACTCAAACTTTCCTAGATTATAATAAGATCTTCCAATAGTAAAATTGGCAATATCTTTGTTGCTATTACTAATTATATCTGTTTCACTTAAATATCTTGTAAAAATTTCAATGGCATCTTCGAATCTTTTATTTGAAAAGCTACCGTATCCTTCAGCAAAAAGATCACCTATCAAATTATCTACGGAATTTATCCATTCAAGAGTTAATGAATCAGAAATAATTCTGTTTTTTATAATTACTTTAGAGGTTTTCTTTGCTCCGACTATCCCAAATAAATAGAGTTTTTTCCATTCTTCATCAGATATATTATTGATTCCTGATTGAAGTTTCCTAACAGCCTTACGAGCCATCTTATTATCCTGAACTAACTCTCTAATGTGGTCTACAGGTGCAACATCAAAATTAGTTAAATACTTTTTCTTAATAACTTTCTCAACATCTTCTATGAATATATTCTGACCTTCTATTATCTTATCTTCTAACTCTGATAAAATATCAAATGTCAATCTTGGATTGCCTCCAGTTTGTTCAAAAATGAAAAGAGAAATTTCATGATTAATATCTAACATTGATTTTCTTACAAACTCTTCATGCTCTGATAGAGTGAAGTCATCTAAGTAAATCTTTTCACCAATATTAAATGGCGACTTGTTTTTATCCTTTATTAGGTCAATCGGTTCAATAACTCCTGACAGCAAGTACGTTAATCTTTCGAATTCGGGATAATTTACTCTAGCAAAATAATTACTTCTGATTTGAGCAAAGACATGATCGGAATATGATACACTTTTCAACGCATCAATCTCATCTAAAACTAACACTAGTTTACCACTAAATTCCTTCAACAAGAATCTCAAACATTTAGTATATTCAATATGTGGTGGAGAACTTAGTTTTCTTATTTTTATTATTTGCGTATCAACAGTAATTGAACCTTCAAATTGGGATTCTACAATCAAATCTATGATATTTCTATAGCAATCTAATTGACTATTGAACATATTAGACATGTCAATATATACAAACCTTACGTCAGTCGTCTCGAGATTTCTCTTTGCGTTAAAAAGCAAATTGGTTTTACCCATTTGCCGTGCCACGAGAACGTACCCAGGGCGTTGCATTTCATTTACAATTCTTTTTAACTGTCGGTCAGCTTCTCTATCCACATACAAATCTTGAGGTAGAATTGTATACTTTATCAACTTCTTCATACAAATTCAGATTTTGCTTTCTCTATACACAAACCTACATTAAATTTAGCATACTGAGCATTTTTCAAATAACAATTCATAAATATGTTTTTCAACAATCTCGGGTTACCTTCTGATGATTTAGTTATAGTTTCTATTTCTAATTTGGTAAATGACAATTTTAAATTCAACAATAATATCAAAGCCAATTTCCCTAGATCTTCTTTCCACTCATTTAACTTAATGAAACGGAAAAGGCTACTTGCTTTACTACGTAGTGGTCCAATATATTTTTGGGGGCTATCTATAGTTGAAATGACAAAGCGTAATTTCTTACTATCCACCTGCATGTTTTTTTGATATGCCGTTATTTGCAATATAGTTTCAGCTATCGAATGGAAAAGTTCATGATTAATCGAAATCTCATCAATTACGATGACAGAGACATCTACATTTACCTGAGAAATCATTTTACAAATTGCACGAATTTTGTTGTTTGACTTATCTAATGAAACGCCGGCTATATCGCTGATCAACCATGAAAGTTCAGTTAAAAACACATCAGCTGATGTGATTGTAACAGCGCCGAAGTCAAAATAATAAAACTTTGAAGACGTAATGAGTAGATTCCTATGTATTAACGCTGTTTTACCAACGCCTGAACTGCCATAAATCCAGCAATTGGCGTGTTTCAGTGACGTTTTAAATAGATCATCCAACTCTCTATTTAAGTAGTATTTTTCGTATTCAGGAATGTAGCGATAGAATAATACCGCTTGAAGATCAATTAACTCGGAAATTCCATCAGGCGAATCAGATGAATGTGTTATCGAAGATAGTATATCTAGCGTTTTGTGTATTGCAAGTGAATCATGCTCTTTAAATATAGAACTATAAAGATTGTATCTCTCAAAAAGAGCAATTAGTTCATTCCCATTCCTATACTGGATTTTATTTGAGAGAGCAGGATACAAATCCGACTGTTTCTTCACCCAATTACTCCACCAAATATTTGAGTCTAAATCAAGAATAAAAGGCGAACACAATATCCATTTTTTAATTTCGAATTTTTCACTCTCAATAACCTTTTTGAATGAACTTCTAATCTGATTTTTCTGAGCATCTCCAAACTCATATAGGAAAAATTTACATTGAATGACGGTTATTGGTTCTACACCTATTTTTCCAACAAATATGTCTATCCCCCCATCTCCTCTTTTCACCTCTACTTGCTGAACATTCTTCTCACTATAAATATTTCTAAAAAGGTTTTCACATGCAACTTCAAATGCAGCCCTAGCACCTTCAATTCCTCCATTTTGCTGTTTAAAATCATGCCAATCTTTCATCACGGTAAATCTAGAGTTTTTTAAATGGATTTATGTGCTACGTTTAACTAGAATAAATCTCTATCAAACTATTATAATGAGAACCAGCCACACCAAAAAATCTTTTAGATAGCAAGAGTTCAGGGAGGATAAACTTTGATCAAGACACCAAACCCGGCATCAAATTATCTTACTTCTAATTTTGCCGGAAATTAAACCAATATTTTTAATTGTTAGCTGCAACTCTACAGTGGCTTCGGATAGTCATTGTACTGAGTTTTCAAAATCGTTTGAGCACAAAAATTGGTTTAAATGACGAAGCAACCCAAACCTAACGAAACAAACTAAACCCAACCCCCTCAACCACCCCCCGAAACCCAGCAAACTCCCCACTCATAAACACCTCCACCCGCCGAATAAAGTCCCGACTAGCACTTTGCGCCTGCGCCAAAGCCAACGTAGCCATCTGCGAAGGTGCACCGTCCACGTCACTGACGTAAGACCTCGCGGTGTAAAGCATCGCCTGCACGTTCGTCGGCACCCGCTGGATGCCCTTCTGGTCTTCCGGTTCGGTGTAGACTTCTTCCAGGTCCGCAATTTGTTTGCGGAGGGTTTTGATGTCGGCCGTCAGGGAATCTTTGCTCGTGCCGTCGCCCAAGTCGGCGGGGGCGTCCTTCAGGAGGGTTTCGACCGTTTTGAGAGATTTGCCGGCGTCCTGCAACTGCGTCCAGGCGCGGTCGAGGCGGACGACGGTGGAATCTAGTTCGGTGCGCATGGCCTTACCGCGTAGGTCGGTCTGGTCGGTGGCCGGTTCGCGGGGGTCCGCCTTGACGGTCAGCATCGTTTTGCCGGTTTGCTCGCCGTAGGTCATGACGACTTCGTAGACGCCGGGGGCGACAACGTTACCGCTCGGGAGGTCGGCGTCTTTTTTACGTTCGGTGCGGCTGGGGTAGGGCACGCCGTCGGCGCGGAGGTTCCAGCCGGTGCGGTTCATGCCCCACGTCGGGGTGATCTTGTAGGTGCGGATGGTGTCGCCGGACTGCGGATCGACCACCTGGACTTTCACCTTCTGCTTCGGCCCGTCGATCGGATTGGGATTACCGCTGCCGTCCGTGCTGGCGTCGGGGTTTTCGCGGAGACCGAAGCGGGCGTTTTCGCGGCCGGGCATGTCTTCGCTGATGCCCTGGGGGCGGGCGGTGTAGCGGAGCATGCGGGCGGTGTTGTCAGTCGTGTCGGTTGTGGCGACGCTCGGGGTTTTCGCCTTACGAACCTTGCCTTTTTCTAAATTACCCTGCACCAGCGGCCGCGCCAACTCCTGCGCCAACTCCGTAGAATCTTTCTGCGGCAACACCCAGTAGGTGAGCATCGCGCCGCCCGGACGGTCCTCGCCCTGGTACTGGCCCTGCGCGTAAAAACGCGTGCCCTGGTAGCTGCGGCGGCTCCAGTCGTAGGCGTCCGGCGCGGGGAAAACGGCGAAGGAATCGCGCAGCATCGTGTTGTTGGACTTGGCAATTTCCCGGAACGGGCGGATGTCATCGAGAATCCAGGCGGCGCGGCCGAAAGTGCCGATAATGAGGTCGTACTCGCGGGGGTGGATCTTGAGGTCGGCTACCTGGACGGCGGGAAAACCTGCCGTGTGATGCGTCCAGTCCTGTCCTTTATTGTAGCTGATCCACAGTCCCTGGTCGGTGCCGAGAAAGAGTAGATTTGGCTCGACCGGGTCCTGCACGATGCAAAGGACGTGACCGGTCACATCATCTTCATCAACCAGGCGGGTGAACGACTGGCCGAAATTATCCGTGTGGTAAACGTAGGGGGCGACGTCGCCGCGGCGGTAGTCGTTGACGACCACAAAGGCCTCCGCCTCGTCGTGCTCGCTGGCCTCGATGTAGGGAATCCAGCTGCGCGCGGTGAAGCCGGGGAGGCGGCTCGTGAGTTCTTCCCAGGTAGCGCCGTCGTCCTTACTCAGGTGTAGCCGCCCGTCGTCGGAGCCGGTCCACAGCGCCTGCCGGCTGGAACCCGATTTGTGGTTCGGCTCGATGACTAATAAGGTCGTGTGGTTTTCCGCCTGCGTCGCGTCGATCGTCAGGCCGCCGGAGCGCATGGAGCGTTGCAGCGTCGTATCATTTGTCGTCAGATCGGGCGAGATAATTTCCCAATTGTCGCCGCAGTCGGTGGATTTGTGGACGAACTGGCTGCCCATGTAAAAGCTGCACGGGTCCTGGTCGCCCTGCGCGATCGGCGCGTTCCAGTTGAAGCGCAGGAAGGTGCCGTCGGGGTGGATCGGCCGGATGGATTTGTTGCTACCCGTCCGCCGGTTGATGCGGTTGACGTAGCCGCCCTGGCTGGCCGCGTAGACAGTGTTGGCGTCGCCGGGCTTGAAGACGAGGTCGAAGCCGTCGCCGAAGTTGACTTCCTGCCAGTCCGCGTCGGTGATGCCGCCGGAGTGGAGGCCCTGGCTGGGGCCGACCCACGAGCCGTTGTCCTGCATCCCGCCGCCGACGAGGTAGGGGAAGCTCATGTCGTAGTTGATGTGGTAGAACTGGGCGAGGGGCAGGTTGGCCGCGAAGCGCCAGGTTTCGCCGCCATCGCTGCTGAAGTTGAGGCCGCCGTCGTTGCCGTCGATGACGTATTCCGGGTCGTTCGGGTCGATCCACAGCGCGTGGTGGTCGGGGTGGACGCCGTTGCCGTAGTCGGCGATCTGGCGGAAGGATTTGCCGCCGTCCTCGGATTTGGAGACGTAGGTAAACACGTTGTAGATCCGGTTCTCGTTCTTAGGGTCGACGTAGAGTTCGGCGTAGTAAAACGGCCGGTTACCGATGTCTTCGGTGCTGACGAGTTTGAAGGTCGCGCCGCCGTCGGTGGATTTGTACAGCCCGTTCACTTTCGCTTCCACGAGGGCGTAAACGATGTTCGGCGAGCTGGCCGCGATGGCCAGTCCGATGCGGCCGAGGTCACCTTTGGGGAGGCCGCTTTTGGCCGTGCGCCGTTCCCAGTTGTCGCCGCCGTCGTGGCTCACCCAGATGCCGGAGCCGGTGCCGCCGGAGTTGAAATAATCGGGGTCGCGGTCGAAGGTCCAGGTTGCGGCGATGAGCTTGTCGGGGTTGCTCGGGTCCATGACCATTTCAGCGATGCCGGTGCCTTCGTTGACGTACAGCACGCGGTCCCAGGTCACGCCGCCGTCGGTGGTTTTGTACACGCCGCGTTCCTCGTTCGGGGCCCACATGTTGCCCATCGCGCCGACGTAGGCGACGTCCGGGTCGGTCGGGTGGGGCAGCACGCGGTGGATGTGGCGCGTCTTTTCGAGGCCCATGTGTTTCCAGGTCGCGCCGCCGTCGAGCGACTTATAAATGCCGCCGCCGTAGTTGGCTGAGTTCCGTGGGTTGCCCTCGCCGGTGCCGGCCCAGATGATGCTCGGGTTAGCGTCGGACACGGACACGGCGCCGATGCTGAGGTAGCGGTTATCATCGAAGATCGGGGTGAAGCTCGTGCCGCCGTTCTTGCTCTGCCAGAGGCCGCCGCTGGCCGTGCCGACGTAGATATTATCGCGGTCCCGGGGGTGCACGTCGATGGCGGTTACGCGGCCGGACATGCCGGCGGGGCCGATGTTGCGGGGGGCTAGGGCTTGCCAGTGGTCGGGGTTAAGCTGGGCGTTCAGCTGGGCGCTGGCGCTGGTGCAGAGGAAGAATAGTAGGAGCAGGGGGAGGTGGCGGAGCATCATAGTGGAGAGGTGCTTTTTTGGTAGTAGAAAGGTACGGCGATGTGGAAAAATATTGGTGTTTAAGCGTTTAAGCCATCGTCTACCAATTAGATTTCAGTAAGGAGGCGGCAAATCTTATTTCGATTTACGTATGATTTAGTGCTGATTACTACCTTCGGTGAACGTTGAAATCAGTCTTGAACATACCAATAAAGGGGAGTGTGGATAAATGAGGTTCAGACATTTATTTCATTCAACTGTGTAGACGGTATCGCTTTTCGCGTGTTTTGAAAGCTTCGACACCTCCTTCTAGTACTTCACAAATGTGTTCTTTAATACCCTGTCTTTGTAGAGCAGTTGGAGTCTTAAAGTCGAGTTCTTTTGTATGTTCGATGCTACCAGGAAGATAGGCAAACTTCTTGCTATTTTGATTTGGCGCGTTAATACCGTGTTGATTAGCTACAATGACTAACTCCGCATCAGTACCAACTACGATATTAGGATTATGGGTCACGACAATAACCTGGCGTTCCAATTTTGTCTTTTTTAGATAGCTGACCAAATCAGTATAAATAGCACGATTGTCCAGGTCGTCTTCTGGCTGGTCGATCAGTATCGGGCATTTTTTATCACTGTAATCCAGCAGTAGCCGAAGAACGACAAAGGCTTGTTTACCTTCGGACATCATCGCATATTCATCCCCTTCGTACCTAACGTGATAAGAAATTTTGACGTAGCACTCACCGATTATTTTACGAAGAAAGGAAAAGGCTGACTGTTGATTCTTTAGTACGATTTCGTTCTTAAGGACGCGGTCGAATTTTTCCCTGATCTCGGCTTTGTAGTCCGCTTCCTCGGTTGCCGTTGACGGCTCAAAAACTGCCAAATCCTTACGCTCCTGACTTTTAAGGTTGATGCCATAATCTAAATCTTCGTTGTACTTTTTTAGTAGTAGCCGCGGGTAAGCTTCAATTCGTAGGCTCCCCCCGCTTAAAGATGTCGTTAGTTCCGCGCTTAATCGCTTTGCTTCGTCGTAGAATTTGTAGTTTAGGTCAAGTATTTCCCGGCGCAGTAAGGATTCCCGGGCGGTAATTTCAATCATCTCCGCCGTCACTTGATTAAATTGTAGTTTGGCGTCCTGCTGTACGGCTAATGCTTTTTCGATGCGTTCGAGTTCAGCGTTTTCTTCAGTCATGCGTTTGCCTTGGACATGGAGCGGGTTCGCTCCAATATCGTTCCTTCTTTCGGTAATAGCGGCAGTTTCCTTCGCACTTTCAGCTCGTACTTTCGCCAGTGCCTCCGCCCAAATACGGTTTACTTCCACTTCGGCATCCGCAATAGCTTTTCCCAAGGTAGTTCGGGTCGGTTCCGAAAAGTCGATTACGTCTGGGCTGCGTACCGCAGGACTCCCTAAGGTTCCGAGGCGCACCTGATCGCGTTCGATCACTTCTTCGCGTTGAGCGATCTTCCTGAGTTCACCGCTTAGCTCCTGGTATTTACCGTATTCTTCTTCGGACATGCTCTGGGATGCCCGTGCCGCGTCCCGACGGGTAATCAACCGTTCAATTTCCTTATCTATTCCGGCGATATCTCCGATCGTCTTCCGTTCCGCCAGTTTCTCTTTCGTTTTTTTGCGAAGCAGTTCGAGTTCTTTAAGTTTTTCCAGTATCTCCGCGCTGTTGACTGATTTGAAATTGCGGAAGGTCGCTACGGGATCACGATCAAGTCCCGTCGTGACGATGCCCTGGACGAGGTCGTCAAATTTTTTCGGACTACGGCTATACTGTTCCATGTACCCCTGGTAGAAAAATTCAATCTCCCGCTCGTTGTTTTCTACGCCGTCGGCCCAGCGGACAGACATACCGTCCGCCAGCTTAGCTATGAAATCATTGTATCTATCATTATTAGGCTTAGCTTTCTCCGCAGGTAGTAGTTTCTTCGCGATGCCTGCCAGCAAGGCACTCTTACCCGTACTCCGCCCGCCTATGATACAAGTAAGTTGCGGGTTGAACTTGATCCGGGTATTAACCATGTCATCGTGGTGGATGAGGACTTCCTCGATTTGCTGCCGGGGCGCAGGAGATTCCGGACATAGTTCACCTATGTGGACGCGGGTTTCCGGCTCGTAGATTACCTGACGGAGACCGTTGAAATTTGGATCGGCCTTGATCCAGCAGTAGCGTTTGTTTGTAGGCTCAAAAATCTTGTTACTGTCGTGGGCATCACAGCCGTGTAGACAGGGCATCAACGACTTATGCTTTTCAAGAATTATAGCCGGACTATGTCGTTCGTCTTTTTTGCCTAAAAAATAATTCCGGTCCGTAATTGAACTTGAGAATACCGCGTCTGCTTTTTTATATAGGCTGGTTACTAGCGTATCAAGGCTAGTGCTTTGCTCATTAGTTAAAAAATCAGAGTGTCGCCTTACTCCACTTGCCCCGTCATTACCATTAGCGACAACGATTAGACATTGTTTGCGCAAGTCCATATCTTCTTCAAACAGTGTATATAAGCTGTCGTGAGATACGACGAATTGATTAACTCCTTCTATATAAGCGCCTAATTCTTGATAATCTTCCCCTTTATACGCTCGGCCAAGCGCGACTAACGACGCTCGGGTCGCATCGTATACTTTTTCGCCATCCTTAAACTTTAGTTTTGCTAAAAACCGCCGCTCAATTTCATGATCTATTACCGGATCAAATAAGCAGTGCAGGTTTAGCGCTTGCCCGCCTCCCGTAACAGGTGACAGGCGTAATTCCACGTTCGGAATCACACACTCAATCCCCGATTCCGCCAAATCTCCAGCTTCCCACCGTGCCTTAAACTTAAAGTAGTTCTCCACCGAGAAGTAATCCGTAATGCCGATAACCGCGATCGTAGATGGATACTCGTTGATATCCTTCACATACCGTGTCCACTTCGCCTCGTTCGTCTCCCCTTCGAATTGTGGGTTTTTATTCGTCTCTGGTGTATGAATATGTAAATCCCACCGGCGCCACTCCGCCCCTCGTTCGTATCTTTTCATGATCAACACAATGTTTTAAAAATTTTGAAAAATCTATGCAACCACAAACTCCCCCACCAAACCCGCTATCGAAGCATTAGCCGAAGTCCGGTCGTGCGGGATCAGTACGTAGTCCCAGGATTCCCCCCCGTGCGCCGCGGTGTACGCACTGGCCGGCGCGCAGTACTCCACCGCCGTCCGCGCCTTAGCGAGCACATCATTAGCCTCCATATCCCGCCGCATCTTCGGCTCAAGCAGGTAGAGACCGTCCGTAGTTCCAATCAGAAAGTCCGGGCTGTACTCCCGCCGGTTATTGTCCCAATACAGTCGGAGCTGGCCCAGCGCCGGCCGCAACCACTTTTCTACCGCCGGGTCCGCCTCGCAGATTCGGGCGATGGTCTGTTCCTGGGCAGTATCGAATTTGTAGTGCGGGTAGCAGGCTTTTTGGAAACCACCGAAGAGCTTCATCCGCCGGTCCCGGTTGTCCACGGTCGTCCAGAAATTGAGGATGTCGTCATCGGCGAATTTGGCGTAGTTGTGTTCGCGCAGCGAATCAATCGTATCCGTTTTGGTCATCAAGTTATAGTCACGGTTAACTAAATCCGGGATAAATTCAGATAGCTTAACCGGATAGTGATCCCCGAATACCATTTTGTAAAAGTCCTGAACGAATTGTGCGTCAAAAGTTGCCATAGTTTTTTGTGCTTTAAAAAGTTACGCTTGTTGTCTTCCGTAGATGCGTTACTAGTTCGGCTAGATCCACGGATCGTTTTCTAAGTTCATCGCCGGAGACCTCAATACGTTCTTCCCCAAGTAAGTCTAGATACAACGTAGATACGCCACCCCGCTTTCTGATTATTTGGTGAGTACGATAATCTTCCATCCCTGTTTCAAAGAGATCGCCAACTTGATGACAACTGAATAAATTCACCGCGATGTACTCCTGTGAAACTTCTTTTGTGTAATCTTGAATCGGTATCATACTAATAATGAAGTCATCACTGTTTTGCACGGCGGCATCAGCCTGACTGGGCGCGAACCGCAGATATTGTCCCTTATGGCTCGCATATGATTTTACTTCGATGCGGCAAGTTTTACCGGTCAGGCTGTTAGTCACGAGGATGTCGTGGTTGCCTTTACCTTGGTTTGGGCGGGAGGCGGTAAGGCCGGGGGCGTTAGTATTTAAGGCTTCCTGAATAACTTTCTCGATGTCCTGCCCCATTTGCAGCATCTTCGCTTTGTGGTCCGCTTCGGCCTTGATTCCCTTTGCTTGTTTAATGATACTCGCAAAGTTGTTGGCATTCACGGTTGCCAGCAATTCTTGCACCTGTTCGTTCTTTAGCCCCGATTTATCGATCGTTTGTAGAATCTCAATGGTGCCTTCTTCACCAAGTAGGCGGATATCCTGTATTCGAATATTCGTGTTACCTACGGTCAGAGCGAAAGACAGACTAACCCGGTTTTGCTTGAAAGAGCTTAGGTGTTTTTCCGCTAAAGGGGCATTAGCTACGCACCAATCAATCAGGGTGCTGAGTGGGGTCGCTTTCTCATTCAGGATATTCGTATTGCCGTTTGCTAAGTCATCCTGTACGGCTCGCACTTCCGCAGCCAACTCTTCACTAAGCTGAGCGAATGATCTTGCGTTGTTCCTGCGCACTTCCACTTCGTACGACATGAGGTCTCCACGCCAGTCCTTTCGTGGGTTTAGCTCGGCGAGTACGTCGATCAGTTCTTCGGGTAAGCGAGCGTCGTCCGTTCCGGGGTCCTCAAGGTCATCCCATTTGTGGAAGTCCCCGTATAAGTCCGGGACTATTTTTCCGCGATTAATTTCGTCAGCGTATCCACCCGGCCCTTGCAACAACTTATAGTACGCGTTAAGCCATTGCATTGCTTCGGCATCATCTGCACCCATTTTCTCCGCGAGGCCGTTGATGTTTGTTGCTCGTTGTATATCGCGATTGGCAAAACAAATAGCCAGCTTAAGCGCTATTTCAAATTTGAATGAGTTTATGTTTTCTACTTCAATCCGGTGATTTTCTTCGCCGTAAAGTCTGTTGAGGTGAGTAAGTAGTTTGAATCGGAAGCTGTCCTCCGACTGGTTAGTGGTTTTCGCTTTTAAAAGTTGGAAAACAAATTGGCGCCCCTCGTCGCCCCTTTTTAAGAACTTATAGTTAAAACTGCCAGTAGTGCTTAAAATAGGTTTAAGCTTGTCATTGAGTTCTTGAGATAAGTCAGTAAGGCTACGGGTGCTTTCTAAGAAGGGTAGTTCAGTAAAGCGCCGATCTATAATGCTCGTTCGCCAATTGATTACATTCTGGCTGTAAACTTCTTTTAGCCGATCCAGGAAAAAGTCGGTTAATATATCTTGCTCATCTTGCTTAAAGAGTTGACCAACGACTTGCTTTTTGAAACGGCCATAAATGTTGGGAAGCACGGCGTATTCCTTAAGCAAGGCTGTTTCGTTATGCTCATGCGCAAAGGCCAGCAAATCTTTTACCCACGCTACCGCACTATCTTCTCCGCCTAAACTTTGAGATAATTGAAGTAGATTTTTTTCCTTTTGTACTTCTACGAACAGATCCTTCAGGTCAAAATCAACGGTTTCCGGCCAGTTGTTTTCGCTTTCGGGACCAAGCATTTCGTGCCAATCCAGCAATTCTTCCTTTGCAGGTACGGTATCATGCCCGAGAAACTGCGCTGCCAAATCGTAGAACGCTTTTTTAACTTCATCTTTCGCACCGAACTTAGGCAGTAGAATATTTCGCAGGGCACGATATTTACTATCAGCACACCTGACAAGCGGAAGATCAAATAAAAAGGCTCGGTGCTGCTCTTGTAGCGCTTCGTACCAAGTTCTTGAATCCCATCGATGTTTCTCTTTTTTGGTGGCCGCCAAGGTTTTGGGCAATCTCGTGAACGCTAACTTAAACCTGTCCGAGACGTCCAGATCGATGAGTCCAAGTGTGAATTTCCGGGCCAGTTCAAAAGCTTGTTCTATTTGCCTTCGGTTCTTTTTAGCTTCTTTATCTTCCTCGGAATGGATGACGATATCTGCCCGGTCCTCAGTAGGATTTAGATTTTTACCGTTAATTATGAAGGGGAAATTGAACGTTTCCGAGCCGATGAGCGGAAAGTCACGATATAGAAAGGGGGTGGTTGTAGGTTTTGCAACCAAGTTCTTCGCGGCACCATCAGCAAATGGCGCGTACAGAGAAATTCCTAAATCTTTTTCACCAAACGCACCTTTCGTATAGTAGAAAGATTGCGCGTTTGGTTGGCATCCATTTTGCGTAATTACGATGGTTGCTAAATTGATTCCGCAACCTTTTTGCTCAGGAGAGCTAACCGTGTAGACTGTTTCTTGCCCCCGATCATTGATTACTACTTTCTCAATTAGGCTGGCATTGCCGATCAAAGCCACGGGTAAGGTAGCGGCAACGTCCGCTAACCCATCTTCCGCCGCTCTGACGGCACCATCAGAAGTAAGTGGATACGTAAATGATGTCCCCAAATAGGAAGGATCGTTTAAGCGGTTGATATTTTCAAACGGGGCAAAAACTTCTGGGTCATCTTTCCTAGAAATCCGATCAAGAGCGAAGCCAATTTTTTCCATCAATTCTTCGGACGACTCCCCAGACCTATCTAACTCAACGTTGACCCGCTTAACTATCTGGGTATCATTAAATAGTATAGGCCCGGAGACCTGAATTATAGGGCTCAGTAAGTGGGTAGCAATAAAGCCGGTTCCAAACTTACCCGTTACTGCTTCGTCATTATTGGTAGAACTCTTTCCAGAGACTTGTTGGACTAAGCTATTCAAGTTGTACATACTGAAGGGCTCAGCATTATGACTAAAGACAATTTTGTTGCCATCGTAATCAACGCGCATCGTTCGCCGCCTATCACCTCGCGTTGGAATATCTTTAGCGTTTTGTATAAGCTCCCAGATCCACCGTCTCGCTGAATCGGCGGGTTTGTTTCTTACCTGCGATAGTATCTGTCGAATTTTATCCGCTGCTTGTTTCTTATTATTATAGCGTTGAATTTCTTCTGGGTCGTCGGAAAATTTTGGTGTTTGTTTATATGGGGTTTGGTTCATCTGCTCAATATTTTTACTAATTGGAATATAATCATCAGCTTTTACCGCCGTCGTGGCTCACCCAGATGCCGGAGCCGGTGCCGCCGGAGTTGAAGTAGTCGGGGTCGCGGTCGAAGGTCCAGGTCGCGGCGATGAGCTTATTCGGGTTACTTGGGTCCATCACCATTTCAGCGATGCCGGTGCCTTCGTTGACGTACAATATACGGTCCCAGGTCACGCCGCCGTCGGTCGTTTTGTACACGCCGCGTTCCTCGTTCGGGGCCCACATGTTGCCCATCGCGCCGACGTAGGCGACGTCCGGGTCGGTCGGGTGCGGCAGCACGCGGTGGATGTGGCGCGTCTTTTCGAGGCCCATGTGTTTCCAGGTCGCGCCACCGTCGAGCGACTTATAAATGCCGCCGCCGTAGTTCGCCGAGTTCCGCGGGTTGCCCTCGCCGGTGCCCGCCCAAATCACGCTCGGGTTGGCGTCAGAAACAGCCACGGCGCCGATGCTGAGGTAGCGGTTGTCGTCAAAAATCGGCGTAAAACTCGTGCCGCCGTTCTTACTCTGCCACAGTCCGCCGCTGGCCGTGCCGACGTAGATGTTGTCGCGGTCCCGGGGGTGCACGTCGATGGACGTTACGCGGCCCGACATGCCGGCGGGGCCGATGTTGCGGGGGGCTAGGGCTTGCCAGTGGTCGGGGTTTTGTTGGGCGTTCAGTTGGGCGCTGGCGCTGGTGCAAAGGATAGTTATGAAGGCAAGGTAGAGGTGGCGCATGGGCTAGGCTTAGTGGTTGGTGGGGCAAGATAGGGAATGGTGGGTAACGGATTACTTCAGTCTGGCCTGGTACACCAACTTTGAAAACAAAGACATCTTATGAGAAACTATTTTTTGTGACTTATCTCCTGCTTGCGCTGCTTACACTACCATTTTCCGTCCCGAAATCCGATAGCTTACCGCCTCCAGCCCGGGAGCAACTCGTCGGTACGTGGGAAGAAATGCCCGCCTTCCCCGGTTGCGAGATACTACCGGCCGCTCAGTGGAGCAAGTGTTCTGGTGATAACCTTAAATCTTTTCTTGAAAGTAACCTCCGTTGGCCCGCTCCGGACTGGTGCGGGCAAGGTATTGCCGTCGTTCAAATCACGGTCGACAAGACAGGTAGCTTAGTTGATCCCAAAATAGTTCGTGACCTTGGTGGCCCGAGCACTGAGGAGGTTTGGCGCGTGACCAACCTACTTTTCGAGCGCTATCCCGTATGGTCTCCTGGTGGAATTCACCGGGGTCGCCGGGCCGCCGTGACGTTTAACTGGCCAATCAAATTTGTGTTGCACTGAACTCAAACATTACCTGGCTAAACCTTCTGTAAGCACAATTATTTAGAGGATAAAACTACCCATGCCCACCCTAACCCACCGCCAACGCTGGCTCCTCCTCGCGCCCCTCGGCCTGGCCGTGATCGGCTTCGGCGTCTGCCTGGTTGCGGAAGCGGCCATGGTGAAGTACGCTGGCGGGGCGTGGTTCTGGCCGGGGACGCTGGCGCTGGTGGTGTTGAACACCGGGGTTTGTTTGGTGGGTGGGGCGGTGCGGGAGGAGGTGTTGTATCGGTTGGGGAAATAAAGCGGTAAGTTAGTTACAGACAGAGCGTGCCGAACGAAACGTGCCTGAATTAAAAACTCAATATTAACTTATGACTTCTCTGCAAATCTACAGAGGCTTCAAACACATTTTCCACAAACTGAGCTGGCCAGTCGTTAGGGACAAGTCCGAATACATTTATATCGGTCCGTTTGAAGATAGAAACATGGGTTTAATTAAATCCTACCTTTCTCAACTCGCTGGAAGTCAACTGCTGGTGGTAGTTGACAAGAAACGCTCGTACGTCACCGATGCTACAGATGGTGAAGAAATAGCGAAGCGCATCGCTCAATTTCAACGGGTTTGGGTCGTCGAGCTCGGTTGGCGAACTTGTGTGGAGATCAAGGGGGAAGTAATGCGGATTGGTTACTCATCCGATTCGGCTCGTTATTACCCGACCAATCCTTTACGCCATCCAGCGTAATACCACGTCCCCTAGCCTACGGCACCCTTACTACCGGATAATAAAACCCGACATTCCAAAATAAATTAGTCGCTTGTTGCAACACTTACCAATTTAATTTTCTACTTTAGCAACGGCAACGACCCCGAACCATTTTCCCGCGCTGACGCCCGGAAGTTGTTCGGAAGCGTCCGTAACGCCAAACACACACTTTTGCGACGTCACGTCGCGGCCGCTCCGAAGGGCTATCGGAGTGGGAACGTCAAATATTAGTCCCGTTAGCTCTGGGGTATTTCAATTAGGCGATCGGCTTGAGGCGCTTTCTTTCTATTCGTATCGTGCGGATGCTCGGCGGCGGTTGGGTGTTTGGGTGTTTGGGTGGTGAGGTTTTTTTTGAATTGAGTCGGAGTAATTACCGAAACCTCTTCCATCACATAAATTATAATTTAATCATATGTCAGTTATTTATTTAAACAAAGGCATTTACGGCTATTCGTACACTCCATATGGAGGGGTGGATAGCAATGACATCATCAAGGGTAGTCTACAAGACACAGACAAAAATGAGCTTATTGATAGAATCAAGAATCAGTTTTCAAATTACACCTTAAAATGGAAGGATGTCTACACTAAATTGGCCATTTTTGATAGCCTTGACAAAATAAACCATTACCAATTTGGAAAAGGATCTGTCCCAATAATTAAGCTAGAAGCAAAAACAGAGCCACTTTATCCTAAAGTCATGATTATCGAATGCCCAAATGGACAAAAGCCCAGAATAGGAGGTCAGGCGATTTTCGTGGAATGCTTGGGTGGCGGGGGTAGCGTGGCTGATCTCTCTCCTGATCCTCCAACGTGTAATGACTACTCTAGATATGCACAAACTCAATACCAGCGTAGCTTTCCCGCCAAAAAAAACGAGGATGAAATATTGAAGGACGTAGTATCTAGCATTGAAGAGCAGATAGAAAAGGGTGAAGAATCATTTGCCCTAATTACAGAAAATATTAAGACCCGAGTTACAAATGGCGGTAAAGAGTTAATTACGAGGGCTAAAATCAAAGCAGCTTTCTCAAATAATGGACTACCAGAACTTGACGAAAAGACAATCAGTGTGATGCTGGGTATTAAAGTGGATCATGAAAAATAGCAAAAGATTTCAAATCAACCTTCCAGGAGAATTATTACAGGCAAATATTTTCAAACCTGATGGTAGAAAATATAGAAATTATGTATTTATTAGGTTTAAGCAAATTGACGGAGGTAAAACTCAATTGAGGCAAACAATTAAAAAAATTGCTCAAAAGTATTTGACTTCTCAAAGTCAGCAAGAACTCGATACGATAAATTATAAAAAAAGCATAAGAGACGGCGGAAACTATAAAAGTGCTTCGATAATAAACATTGGCTTTACCTACCCAGGGATGGAGCAATTACTAAATTCAGCCGCTTTAAGAAATCTGACCATCGACAGGAGCTTTCGGAACGGGATGCGACAATCGCAGGCACGATTGCAGGACTACGGCGATTCTTGGCAAGATCATAAAACTGAGAGAGGCAGTAACGTTGATTGTGATTGGTTTTATTCAGAGAGTGGCACTAATGAAGCCGGCGAGTCGGGTCAGCCTTCGGGATGCCCGGGGGACGAGAAGATTGACTTGCACCTCCGCCGGGTCGATATGTTTATTTCCATAGCTAGTTCGGACGATGAAATTTGTGTTAAAAAGACCACGGAGATACGCGACGCACTGAGTAAAAGCCCAGGCATTGGGTTTCTGTTTACCCAGGCCGGTGTGCGGTTAAGGAATGCAGCAACCAACAAAGCTGAATCGCCGCTAAGTTTTCAGGAAGGCTTTTCCGACATCTCTGATAAGGATAGCTTGGCCAGAAGACTTTTGGTAAAGGAACGATGGCACTTATACAGCTCCGGCGCGCCTACCTACGGAACGTATCTGGCCTTTCGAAAGCTAGAAATCCACCAAGATGAGTGGAAAAAGCGCGTCGAGTCATTAGTGGGCCAGCTAAAACCCACCGTCACAACCAAGAAGGACGAAAGTCTTGAATCCTACGCTAAAGCCCTACTAATGGGCCGGTTCGAGAATGGCACCCCCTTAGCAATTAGTAAGGAGCCCCTTGGCCACGAGTATTGGACTTCCGAAGGAAAAGACCTTCCGTTTAATTACCGGGACGACCCCGCGGGAGCCCGCTGCCCACTGGGTGCTCACGTAAGGGCAATGAACCCCCAGGGTTCTGAAAAGAACGATTTAGAAATCGTCCGCCGTGGTATATCGTACCAGGAGGAAAACACTGCAGGTCTACTATTCGTGAGCCTACAAAAAAGCATCGACGATCAATTCGAACCGTTATTTGATCGTATGGCGGCTCCTTTTCACGTAGACGCAATTGCGTACCGATCCAACCCTAATGATCCAAACTTAAAAATTCCTGCGATTAGCCCCGAACCTCAACTACAGATACCCACGGGAACGGGAAAGGAAATTAGCCTTAAACCATTCATCCTGCCCGGAGGGGAAAATTTGACGACCTTCAGAGGTGGAGACTACTTCTATCTTCCCTCAGTCGCTTTCTTGTGTACTTTTTCAGTGTACTAACACACCGGCCTATCGTACGTCATGACGCAGAATCGATTGTCACGAGGATGTTTATCCCGAGTATGCTGCTTCATTTCTTACCTATCCCTTTTTCTGGGTTCGTTTTGGCTAACAGGCCAAACCCAGCTTCACGCCTTCAATCATCTTGGACAGGAAGAAGGCCTATCCGCCGGCACAAACAACCACTTCATTTTTCGCGACCGACGCGATAACGTTTGGATCAGTTCACTCGCCGGACTCAACCGGTTCGACGGCCACCGCGTCACGCAATACCACCAGAGTGACGCCCCCCGTGGGTTAACGTCCGAAATAACGGGCTGGAGTGAGTTTTGCGAGGACCGCGCCGGTCACATCTGGTTCGCGCTCGAAAAATCTATTTCTCGTTACGACTACGCAACCGACTCCTTCGCTACCTATACCGTTCAAATCAATAACCGGCCATTAACGGACCACTACGACTGGGCCTGGGTCGATACACCAGGTGACTACCTCTACTTCGGTGCGGGTGATTATTTGTTCAAAACACCAACGGCGGACTTCTCCAAGTACGCGGTGCTGGACAGTATCAAAGTAAATTTCAAGGCGAAAATGGTGAGCCTGCCCGGCGGTAAGGTTCGTTTACTGGACTTCGTGCCCGGCGAAGAAGCGTTTCGGGTCGTGGATTACGGGAAAAACGACACCGCTACTTTCCGTAAGTCCTTCTCCTTACCCGTCGGGGAGGTCGTTAACGATGTACAGTGGCGCCGGAAGGATGGCCTGATCGTCGTTTCCAACAAAGCCGTCTACTCGGTAGGGGTAAACACCAGTGCCTGGCGAGCCTTCACCACTCTAGCTGCGGATGGCTTCGCGGACCCGATTGAAGCGGAATTCAGGGAGCACACATTGCTCGTCGCAACAAAAAATAACGGCCTCTTCCTTTTTGACTTGAACAAACAGCTGTCCATGGGTCCTTTGCACCGCGTTGCGGATGGCGGTACGGAAGTATTCAAACCAAAGACAGCACGGCTAACGGTGGACAGAGAAGGTGTCATCTGGGTCAGTACCCTCAACGACGGCGTCTTTTACACGGACCCACGGGCGGTTAAATTCGACTTTTTGCCGCCTCCGGATAAAGAGTCTCTGCCCGTCGTCAATCTGGCACAAGATTCGCGGGAGCGGCTCCTAACCTTGTATCATGAGCTTTACACCTTGCGGGAAGAGGACGAGACGAGGTCATTCCCACTTGCCGGGCTAACGAATTCCTTTGACGAAAAAACCTTTCTTCACGAGGACGCCGCCACCGGCCGCCTTATGATTGGCTCCTACGACAAACTCTACGTAGCGGAAGGGATTGGCGAACCCCCGCAAGCCTTACACGCCGTCGCTGACGCGCCTTACCGCTTCGGCTTCGGGTATAACGGCTTGCATCCACTTCCGAGCGGTAATTTTATTTTATCCATAAATGACTCTTTACCGGTAATTGCGAATTCAACGCTGGATACGCTGGACACATGGATCCCCACCCTACGCCGCCCAAAGGAAATCATTACCGGTGAAAATGGTAAGGCGCTCTACCTGACTTATTCCGATACTGTTCACCTCATCGACGTCCCGGCAGGTCGTATCGATACCAGTTTTTCTATGCTTCCTTCCGTTACGGACGCAGCATACCAGCATCGGGGATCTACTTTTTACCTGGCTACGCGCAATGGTTTATTCGTACTGAGCCGCCGGGTTGGCGGATGGGAATTGCGCGCCGAAAATCAAGTCACGAAAGCAAATTTCGTGAGTATTGAGGTGGATTCGTCCGGTCGAATATGGTTAGCCGGTAGCTCGGGCCTCATCGGCTATGACCCCGCCACAAATACGCAGACAACGTACACGTTGGCGGACGGACTTCAGGGAACCGAATACATTGCGAATGCCAGTATCACCGGATCGGATGGCCGGCTCTATTTCGGAGGAAGCCACGGAGTAAATACTTTCCTGCCCGGCCACGTCTCCCCAAGCCTGCCGGCGAATCACGTCCGCATTGTCAACACCTTCGTTAATGGGCAAAAAACAGAAGAAGAAAGCAGCTTTGGTCACGACCAAAATCGGCTAAAGTTCCAACTGGCCTGCGGTGAATTTGCGGACCCGAAAGAGGTGGAATATTATTACGTACTGAAAGGCTCGGCCAACTCGGACGAACAACGGGTAGCGGGGGCTAGTATCGAATTTATCAACCTAGCTCCGGCCACTTATGAACTAATCGTGTGGGGTTTTAATTCGGACGGGGTAAGGACTTCCAATACCGTCAAAAAGTCTTTTACAATCCGTCCCCCCTGGCACCAAACCTGGCTAGCCTACGCCGCCTACACCCTCACCTTCCTCACCCTCCTCGGCGCCATCCTCTACTTCCGCTACCGCCAACTCCGCAAGGTCGAGCTCGCCCAGCTCAGCACCGCCGAAGCCGAACGCCTCGCCGCGGAAACGGAAACGTCCGTCCTCCGCCTCCAGATGAACCCTCACTTCATCTTCAACAGCCTCAACTCGATCGACGACTACATCATCGACCAAAACCCCGTCGAGGCCCACGATTACCTCGTTGTATTCGCCGAACTGATGCGCGACATCCTCGACCGCTCCGCCCAACCCCTCACGCGGCTCGACCGGGAAGTGGACTTGCTCAGCCGGTACGTCGCCGCCGAGCGCAAACGGATCGGCGACGGCCTCCGCTTCGTGGTCGACGTGGACGAGGCGCTCGACGACATCAGCACCTACCTGCCCACGATGATCCTCCAGCCCTTCGTCGAGAACGCCATCTGGCACGGCATCGGCCGCCGGGATGGGGGCGGGACGGTCACTTTACGCTTTCGGGAAGCCGAAAATATGCTCGTGGCGGAGGTAGAAGATGACGGGCGCGGACGCGGGAATGCAGGGTCGGATAGCAAGAAGCAAACATCCCGGGCGTTAGACATCACCCGGAAGCGACTGGCTTTGCTCTCCTCTAATTACTTGGCATCCCGACAAAGTATGGAACTAGCTAGTAGCCAGCCCGCGACCGCGCGTAATACCCCACGCTACGAAATTCACGACCTGAAAAATGATGCCGGGGAAGCTACCGGAACGCTCGTCGTCCTATATTTACCGCTAACCTACCCCGACGAAGATGCGCGCCGTAGCAATTGATGACGACCCCAGAATGCACCGCCTGCTGGGCCAGATGCTGAAACTGACCAACGCCGGCGTGGACCTCGTGGCCACCGCGACCTCCGTCGCCGGGGGCGTCGCCGTAATCGAGCGAGAAGCCCCCGACCTGCTTTTTCTGGATATCGAACTGGGGGACGGCACGGGCTTCGACCTGCTGGAACAAATCGACGCCGGCCGTTACCTGATTATTTTTATTTCCGGCCATAGCCAGTACGGCCGCCTGGCGCTCACCTTCGAAGCGCTCGATTACCTCGACAAGCCCCTCAAATCCACCGACCTGGCCGAAGCCCTCCTCAAAGCCCGCCGCCGCTTCGCCCAGCGCAACGCCGACGAGCGCCTGAAGGACCTGACCGTCGCCCTCCAGAATTTCCGGAATACCCAACTACCCACCCGCCTCACGATCTCCAACAGCGAAGGTATATTCTTCGTCCCCGTAGCAGACATCCTCCGCCTCAGCACCTCAGACGGCCTGGTGACCGTCCACTGCGCCGATGGCCGCAAATTCCACAAAACGGCGCGGCTGGTTACGTACGAACAGCAGTTTTCGGAGTACCCACACTTTATGCTCGTCCACAAGTCCAACCTGGTCAACCTCCGGCGGGTAAAGGCGCTCGTCACCGGCCCTTACCTGATTATGGAAGACGGCACGGAAGTCGTGCTGACGGCGCAAAAGGCGCGGCAGGTCCGAGGGGCGCTGGAGGCACTGTAATCAATTTTATTACCAAAAAAGGTTAATCGTGATAGCCGCCCCGTCACGAAACCCGTGTTTCCCGTCACGAAACCCGGGGCGGGTGTGATACGCCGAATGTAGTAGGCCCGGGGGCCTAGCTTTACTAGCGTACTCAATTAGTAATCAGGCTGGTATTCGGCGGTGGCCGCTGCGGTCCAATGACGTAAAAATCATTCGACGGGCGGAGCCTTGCCCGAAAAGCCGCGCCGCAAACTTCCCCCCCATGTTCGATCAATCCCTAACCGCTACCCAGCCAGTCAGCCTAACGAGCGGTAGCCAGCCTTCCCCCACCGGTTTTTCCCCGGCCGCGCTCAATCGGTTACGCCGCCAACGCGCTTTCGCCCGGGAGCACCGCAACCGCTTCGACAACCTGACCCGGCGGGAGCGGGAAGTACTCACCCTAATCGTCCGGGGAAAAACGAACGAGGAGATCGCAACGGCGCTCTACCGCTCGGTACACACCGTACGGACCCATCGGAATAACATTTGGCGGCAGTTGGGGATCCGGTCGGTGGTGGAGGCGGTTTGGTGGGGGGCTTGTTTTGATTTGGTTTGATGAGGTGTGGCGCAACGTTGACGGACTATTTGGCGGTAGATAAGATTCGGGCGAATAGCTTTATTTCTAGTTCATGGATGACGCTTTCTAATTTAGTGCCCTCGCAAAAACAAGCACTGCATTTATGTTATCATCAAATTTATTCTCAAATCCCTGCGCTACTACTTGTTGATTAGGAAGAATACCACCTTTCTTTCGTGATTCAAGCTCAATGATTAAATTATCAATATTCCCTTTCTTTATGTCCGGAAGTGAAGAGGCTGTCTTTAAAAGATCGAGATTTCTGTTAAAATTACTGGATACAATTCGATCATAATCTGAAACGAATTCAGTCAGCAGTCTTACAATGCTTCGTAGCTCACTCACGTTATTAGACATTCTAATAATATTCTCATCATTGTTTAGCAATTGCTTGTTCAATGAAGTTTTTTGGTTTCCAAAATTAAAATATAAGTTTACCTCATCAGCTAAAGGCTGATTCTCATTGAGATTAAGTGGCTCGACGTTTTGATCAATATACGCCTCAAGTCGATGCTCAATTGTGCTGTATTTAATCACTAAATTTCTGAGATCCTGTTCAAATAGCCCATTGTATGTGTCTAAGGTGCGATAATATATTATGTAATTATCAATGCCTGATTTAAAATCGTCTATAAATTTTTCACCAATCGGATCAGAAATCGCATCTTTAACCTTAGCGGGAACAAAACTTGAGATGAATTGAATTGCACTTCCAACCAACGAAGTAGGGGTCAACAGTTTTGAAATACCACCAATTAATTTTTTAAATCCTATTTTGAAGATAGTTTTGTCGTCTTTCTTTAAATCCTCCATTCCAACTAGCTGGTCTTCAATTTGCTTACTGATAACGTCAGAAAATTGAAAGCCTAATTCATTACTTTCAGGGTTGTTGATTCTAATCAAGATGTTGTAAGCACCTGATTGCGAAATATCTTGCAAAATATCCGTATTTAACAACTTCGCGGCATAAGCTAGTTGAACTGAATTTAGTGTTTCCTTATAATTTCTATCATAAAGTTCATCATCGTCATTTGCTTTACCGCGTAGAAAACTATCTAATTTAAATTGCAATTTCGATTCTAGCGTGCCTATTTCTGATTGTATGGTAGACACTGCTGATCTAATCTTCGAATCTACTAGGTGGGTATCTATAGTATCAGATTTCAGAGCAAAAATCTCTACACTTTCTCCTGACGCATTGATGGATACCTTTGTTTTAAGGCTATCTTGAGCTTTGATCACGTGCGTAGCCACTAGACAGTGAAGCACAATGAGGAGAGCTATAATTAGTTTGCATGTTTTCATGGTATTTTTACTTTTTTAAATGATTGATTTTTGTTTAAAATAATGGGCGTTCCACTCATGTGAGAATCGCCAATAAGTATTAGTTCGAAGCAAATGTGCCAGTTTGCGATAAGGAGCGTAAGGCGTATCGTATCTTTAAACGCAAACCCCGCCAAGCACTTAATCCAAGAGTTAGCACTGACAATTGGTCGCTCTATGTAGCTACACGAGCTTATTTTTATCGATACTCATGGACAAAATAAACAGGTGTTTTACGCTCCCTCCTCTAATTCCCTAAGCTCCTCCAAATCCCGCTCCCGCCGCATCTCCCGCAACAACCTCCGCTCCTTACGCGAAACGTACTTCTTATCTTTCCCAAGCAAATAAAACTGCACCCCGACGTTACCATTCGCAAAAACATCGAGCTCATTCGTCTCACTCGCCGGGAGGGTGCCGTACAGCATGGCACCGGCGTAAACGCTCAGGCCTTCGCATATTTTTATATCGAAACGGAGGCGCATATTCGCCCCGTGAACGGTTTCGGAAGTTAACGACTCGCGTTGCGATCCGTTTTTGGATAAAATAGTATTCTCGCGATTAAATCGGCTGTAACCCAGGCCGAATTCTAAAAATCCGCTGAGGGGCATTATCCCCAACGTGAGCGCGCTGAATTGTTGCTGATCGCCCGCTGACCCGGATAAAGAATAATAATGCGCTGACTGGGTGTAGTCCGCGTACAGAGACATTCGTTTGGTGAAGCGGTAATTCAGGCCAAGGGTGATGGGGAGTACCTCCTTGGCGGCTTCGTAAAACTCCACCTCCTCAAACCCGTCCAGGGCATTGATGGCTTCCTGATGCACGCCGTAGCCAATCTCCACGGCGATCCGCCGGCGTTGGGTCTGGGCGTCCGCCCCGGCCGGTAAAGCGAGGGCGAACGTCAGCCAGGCCATCAGTAAGGTGAATTGATTGTGTATGCTTTTGGAAAATTTCATGACGGTGTGGTTGTTGTTAAGCGTTGATCCAAAGTTCACGCTACGGCGGGGCGTCTGCAATACGCTAATGAGCGTAAAAAGAGCCCGGAAACGACCAATTATGGCCCCACCCACCCAACCTTGCACCCGCGGCCGCGCCCACCTGATTCTGTCGCGGACGCGGGTGCAATGAAAATTGAATAAAGCAGGGTTTATGTGAATATCAGCGAACTACCCCACTGATCGAAACCCGCCCATCGGTATAGCGGGTCCGCAGCCAGTACTGACCGGGGGGCAAGCCGGCGAGCTGAAGACTGACCGAAGGAGCATCACTAACGCGGCGAGCCAGCACCGACCGACCATCCGCCGCATATACCTCGACGTGGCTGATGGACAGCCCCTCCGGCGCGCGAACGGTACAGGTCCCCTGACCGACAGGATTAGGAAAAACTAGCGGCGGCGTAGTGGCAAACGTTTCCGTACTCGTCATGAGGGCTAACGGCAGTTGGTAGACTTCCACGTATTTATCCGCGGGATTACGGGCCATGAAGAACAGATCGTCACCCGAAAACAGCAGATCACGCGGCGAGCCTGACCGGACGCCGGGGAAAATATCGGCCAGCAATTCCACCGTCCCGGCGGGCGTGACGCGGTATAATTCATTGCCACTCGGCCCCGTCGCGCTGAAGAACACGAACCCGTCCTTACCCACGAAATTATCGGGGTCGCTCCTGGCGCTTCCGGGGTTAATGTCGGCCAGCAGCGTCGTGCCAGCTATGGTTCCGTCGCTGGCAAAAAGCTCCAGCCCGATCCCGCCGCCAAGACCCGGAAAAACGGATCTGCCCGTAATGGGTAAAGCACCACCCGTAAGGTCGTTAAACGGATCGGCCAACACCATAGTGATTTCTTCCAGCGTCTCGGTAGCGGGTTGGGCCAGGTAGAAGCGTGATCGGCCGTCACTTCTCCTCAAGGTTAGTAGCAGGCTGCCGCCGAGTGGGGCGGCGTCGTTTACTTCCTCGAAGTCGTCGGGTATAGCAATAGTAGCCGCGAGTGACCCCACGGTGCCCAGGCGGTTGAAAACGAGTAGCTCCGTTTGATCTATGAAGGTGCTACTCTTCAGGTAAAAATAGCTATCGTCCACGCCGTCCAGAAAAAACTCCGCCGGATCGGTAAACGTGAAGAGGACCGCCCCGTCTGCGTCCGTCACGGTGTGTCGGTAGGTACCGGCGGCGTCAGAGGTCTGCGCGGACTGGAAGTAAGCGGGGTCATTACCTACACTGAGGAAAAAGAAGTCATTTACCTCGTCACCGGGGAGAAGGGTAACGGTAAGTGCGTCGGCCGCCACGTCGACGAAAGCCCGGTTGGAACCGGTTTCGTTGCGCAAATCACCGAGCACCTGGGCCACGTAGCGATCCGGGGCGATTTGCTGGATGAACGAAAGCTCCGGTTCCGGCCCGGTATAGTTGCGGGCGGGGATGGAATAGATCGGTTCCCGCAAAGCCCCGGCGACGTGCTCCAACGTGCCGGCGTCGAAGTCGCGGATGAAAAGGCGACCACTCACGGAAATAAATTTGTCACCTGAATCGAGATTAAAGGCTTCGTCGGGGTCGAGATTAGTTGTCTCACCACCCTGGCTAATGGCAATGATGTCGTATTCGTCGACGAACACAATTACGTCTTCGGAAACGGGATCGTGGCCCAAAAGATTGACCACTGGTTCTTCCCAATCATTGATGATGGGAAGACCCGTCGGGATAATTGTCGGTGCCGGATTTTCGCCAGGAGTCCACCGGCGCAGGCCATCGCCGTCGTCGTCGAAAAAAATGAGTGACTCCCCGACGGTCGTCGTCGTTCCGGCACCGAGGCCAGAATACCGGTCCCAGTTAGTGGTAATGCTTGGCGGGTTCTCAGTACCTGCCGTTAGATCGAGCGCGGTGTAGGTGAGGTTATAGTCACTGTTTTCAGCGACGAAGAACCAATCTCCGGCGGGGTAGATTTCGTAGCTCAGCGAATTTCCCTCGTAGCTCGCTACGGAGCGGAGGCGATCACCGTCGTAAGCGAGTAGCTCAAAATTAGAGTCTCCCGTTTCATTGGTAAAGTAGGCGACGTTGTCGTGTACGAAAGGGGAAGCTACCGGGCCGGAGATTTCGGTACTACCGGGCAAGGGCACCCACTCGCCGGCATCATTGAGTCTTACCAGGGGGGACTGGTGGGAACTGAAGACGCCGTCAACCTGAGCGATAAGTTCATCACCGTAATTCAAAAATAATATTTGTCTGAAGCGAAAGTCCGACCCCGCCGGCTGCGGGATCGACGCAGTGTCGGCAACAAACGTCGCGGCGTTTATCTTGAGGAACTGAGAACCCCCGGAACTGAAACCCCAGAAGTAATAATGGCCGTCGTGGTAGGCTAGCGTACGGCGGGTGCGCTGTCCACTTCCGGAGAACTCACTACTAGAAAGGGCTACGTCTTCCCCCAAAAAAGTAATGGCGGTCAGGCTTTCGGTTGCAAACTGATACCCGTATAAATGCTCCGTATTACTGTTAGCCGTGACGGTAAAGAGAAGCCCGGTCTCATTTGTTTCTAGCTGGCATTTCACGCTGCTGAGGTTGGACCGGACCGCGGGGACGCTCCCCAAAACACGGGTCCCGTCTGCGGTCCCGTCCGAACTGAGCAAGTAAAATTGCCCGTTGTCGTAGTCAGCGGCGACGATGTAGGCGGTACCGTTGTTGACCGCGAGGTTCTCGTAGCGCAGGTTGGTGCCCTGCACGAAGGTGTTGAAGCGGCCATCTTCGTAGCGATACACGGCCGTGGGTGGTTCGTTGCGGAAGGCGTACAACTCACCGTTCGTTTCTACGAATTCCAGGTTTTCCAGCCCCTGGTCCCGGGTTCCGTAGAGGTTTTCGGTGATGCTTTCGTTGGGTTCCACGAGATTAGTTCGGTTACCCGTCACGGGGTCGATCAGAAAATAAGGCCCGTCGCCGGCGTCGGGGTCGTTTTGCCGGGCGGTGGCGATGACGTTGGAACCGAACCCGTAAATGCTGCCAATGGAAGTAGTGGCGTTGTTGCCGATGTCTAGATTTGTCCAGAGCTTAGGTTTTCCCTGCCCGGTCAGGCTGGCTACGTAAAGCGTAGCCGACAAGGTGAAAAGTAATAATTGTTTCATGACATTTTTCTTTTTGGACGTACGGGTTCCGCACTCCCGTAGGGGTGGTTTTCGGATACCGCGATTAGTGTGTTATTGAGGTGTGTTGCTTCCACTAAGCTACCGAGATGGTGGTCGCTTTGCTAATTTTAGCGGGGCTTTCAGGATAGAATACGCCGTTGAGCGTAGTAGATTTTTTGGTGCTTTGCCGTGCGGCGGGAGATAAACTACTTCTGCCTGCGTCAAGACTGTACGTAATCAGCAGTTGCGGATTTTTGCATCGTAACTTACTTCCACCAAAACCAACAGTAAATTGCGCCATCTCCTCCCCCTGCTCCTCATCCTATCGCTCTGCACCAGCGTCCGCGCCCAAACATCAAAAGCCTACCAGGACCTAGCCGCCGTAGCCCACATCGAGCAAAAACACCGCGCCCCCATGCGCGACGGCATCCGCCTGGCAACCGACATCTACCGGCCAAAAACCGATAAGCCCGTCCCCATCATTCTGAGCCGCACGCCCTACCAAATGAATGGCTGGGTGGACGGCGAGGAGCGCACCCGGACCTACGAACGCGCCCTCGAATGGGTAAAAGCAGGCTACGCGTACGTCGTGCAAAACGAACGCGGGCGCTACTACAGCGAAGGCGAATGGGACATCCTCGGCATGCCGACCACCGACGGTTACGACGCCTTCACCTGGCTCGCCGACCGGCCCTGGAGCAACGGCAACATCGGCCTGCTCGGCTGTAGCTCGACGGCGGAGTGGCAAATGGCCGTCGCCAGTCTCGACCACCCGGCCCTCAAGGCCATCGTACCGCAGGGCTACGGCGCCGGCGTCGGTCAGGTCGGGCGGTTTCAGGAGCAGGGCAACTGGTACCGGGGCGGCGCGACGCAGCTGCTATTCGTCGCCTGGCTCTACTCCGTGCAGCACGATCCGCTGCGGCCGCGCATCCCGGCGGAGGCGACGCGGGAGGACCTGCTGCGCCTCCAACGCTTCTACGACATGGCCCCCGAATACCCGAAAGTAGACTGGGTCGAGGGACTCAAAACACTGCCCGTCAACGAGATCATCAGCGCGCAGAACGGGCCGCAGGGGATTTTTGAGGAAATTGCCTCCCGCACCCCGGCCAGCGAGTTCTGGTACGCGGGCGGCCTCTACCACGAAACCATGCCCTTCGACGTGCCCGCCTTCTGGTTCACGAGTTGGTACGACGTGTCGATCGGGCCAAATTTGGAGCTGTTCAACCACGTCCGCACCAACGCCGTGAGCCCCGAAGTACGCGACGATCAGTACCTCGTCATCGCCCCCACGCTCCACTGCGCCTACACCCGCGCGACCGAAAACACCATGGTCGGCGAACGCTCGGTGGGCGACGCGCGGCTGAATTACCAGGAGCAAATTGAAGCCTTTTTCGCGGAGCATTTGAAAGATGAGGAGAAGATTGCGCGGCCGCAGGTGCAATACTACGTGATGGGGAGCAATGAATGGAAAAGCAGCCCGACCTGGCCACCGGCCGGCGTGGAAATGACGACCTACTACCTCAATTCCGACGGCAACGCGAATACCCTGAACGGCGACGGAAAACTCACCACCACCGCCCCGACCACCGACACGCCGGACAGTTTCGTTTACGACCCCCTGAACCCCGTCACCAGCTACGGCGGCAACGTGTGCTGCACCGGTAACGCCGTCCAGGGCGGAGCTTTCGACCAGCAGGCCATGGAAGCCCGCAACGATATTCTCGTCTACACCACCGACCCGTTCCCGAACGGCGTAGAGATCGCGGGCTCGATCGAACCGACCTTATTCATCAGTTCCGACGCCAAGGACACCGATTTTACCGTCAAGCTCATCGACGTCGCTCCCGACGGCACCGCCTACAACCTCGACGAAACCATCCAGCGCGTCCGCTACCGGGAGGGTTACGACAAGGAGGTTTTTATGGAAGATGGCGAGGTCTACGAAGTCACCCTGAGCCCGCTGACGACGGCCAACTACTTCAAGCCCGGGCACTCGATCCGGATCGAAGTTTCTTCGTCCAATTTCCCCCGCTTCGACCGGAACATGAATACGGGCGGGCGGAATTACGATGAGTCGGAGGGCGTCGTGGCCCGTAACGTGGTGCACCACGGCGGGGAAACGCTCAGCCGGGTGGCGTTACCGATCGTGCGGTAATTATTTGTTGCAACCGGTTACGTTTTGTTCCCGGCGGCCGTCGGGGCCGGGGCTGTTCGCCGGGTAGGCGTTGCGAGTACCAAAACCCGGCTGGTCACCAAGCGGCACCAAACTCGGCGGCAACATTATTTAACGCAGCGGACCAGCACGGTAAAGGAAAGTTCCGGGCCCCGCGCTGCGTACCTTCCCCTACCCATGCAAAAACCCTCCCTCAACGTCGCGCTCTGCGGCATCGGCCTGGCGGAATACTGGCCCCAGTTCCCCGGCCTCGAAACCCGCCTCCAGGGCTACCTCCAAACCGTTGCCGACCGCATTGCCGCCGCCGATCACGCCCGGATAATCCCGCTGGGCCTGGTGGACTCCATCGACAAATCCTTCGCCGCCGGCCGCCGCTGCCGCCGGGAAGAGGCGGACCTGATCGTAATCTACGTAACGACCTACGCCCTGTCGGCGACCGTCCTGCCGCTCGTTCGCCAGGCCGGCGTTCCGGTCATCGTGCTCAACGTCGCCCCGCTGGCGGCCATCGATTACCTAAGTTTTAACGCCATCGGCGACCGGGGCCAAATGACGGGGGAGTGGCTGGCTTACTGCTCGGCCTGCCCCGTGCCCGAGATCGGTAACGTCTTCCAACGAGCCGGCATTCCCTTTCACCAGGTCACCGGCCTGCTCGCCGCGCAGGACCCCTGCTGGACGGAACTGGCCGACTGGATCGAAGCGGCCTATGTGCAAAAAGTCATGGCCTTCAACCGCCTCGGCGCGATGGGCCACTATTACGGCGGCATGCTCGACATCTACACCGACACCACCCAGCAACTCATCACCTTCGGCGGCCACCTCGAGATCATCGAGGTCGACGAACTGACGGGGCTTCGCCGGGAAGTCACGGAACGGGAAGCCACCGACCGCGTCGCTGAGTTCCGGACCACTTTTGCCGTACAGTCCGATTGCTCCGCCGCCGAGCTCACCCGCGCCGCCCGCACCTCCGTGGCCCTTGATCGGCTCGTGGACCGCTACCAATTAGGAAGCCTTGCTTACTACTACAAAGGCACCGGCGTACCGGAAAACGAGGACACGATGTCGAGCATCATCATCGGTAATTCCCTGCTGACGGCGGCCGGCGTGCCCGTCGCCGGGGAATACGAGATCAAAAACGCCCAGGCGATGAAGATCATGGACACCTTCGGCGTCGGCGGCAGTTTCACCGAGTTTTACGCGATGGACTTTGCGGACGACGTCGTGCTGATGGGCCACGACGGGCCGGGGCACCTCACGATCGCGGCGGGTAAGATCAAGGTCAAGCCCCTCACGGTTTACCACGGTAAAGTGGGGCGGGGGCTCTCGGTGGAAATGTCCGTCCGGCCCGGACCGGTCACCCTCCTGAGCGTGGTGGAGGACCGGGAGCACGGGCTAAAGTTATTAGTCGCCGAAGGCCACACCGAGGCCGGCCCCATTTTGGAGATCGGCAACACGAACAGCCGCTACCGCTTCACCGGCGGGGTAAGAGCTTTCGTGAACGACTGGAATGCCGCCGGGCCGGCTCACCACTGCGCCGTCGGGGTGGGGCACATCGGTGCAAAACTGCATAAACTGGCGGCGCTGTTGGGTATTACTTGCCAGCAAGTTCGCTAGGAAAGCACTTGGAGCGACTATCACGAGTGTCGAATATGACCTACTATTATTTCTAAAAAATCCGGTTCATGTCTTCCATTCTCGGGATTTTCCTGCACGCCGTAGGTGGCTTCGCCGCCGGCTCTTTTTACATTCCGTTCAAGCGCGTCAGGGACTGGGCGTGGGAAAGCGCCTGGCTCGTCAACGGGGTGGCGGCCTGGATCCTGGTGCCCCTGGTGGTTGCCCTGCTTACCGTGCCGGGTACTTTTGAAGTGCTGAAGGAAGCGCTTGCGGCGGAACGGAGCGCCGCCGGTTACACTTTCCTGTTCGGCCTGTTGTGGGGCGTTGGCGGCTTGACGTTCGGGCTGTCGCTGCGCTATCTCGGCGTAGCCTTGGGGACGACCGTGGCCCTGGGTTGTTGCGCCGCTTTCGGCACCCTCGTGCCACCGATCATCGAGGGCACACTAGCGGAAAAATTTGCTTCTACTTCGGGTTTGGTGGTCCTGGCGGGCCTGTTGATCTGCTTTGCGGGGATCGCCGTCGGGGGCTACGCGGGCTTACTACGGGAACGGGGCGCGACGGCGGACAAGCAGGATGGGGAAGAAGAGCGTGACACCCGCAAGGGCGTTCTGGTCGCCGTGGTGAGTGGCTTGCTGAGCGCCTGTTTCGCCTTCGGTTTGGCGAGTGGGGCACCGATCGCCGAACTGGCCGTGGCGCGGCAGACGGCTCCTCTTTTTCAGAGTAGTCCGGTGCTGGTCATCCTCCTTTGGGGTGGTTTCCTGACGAACGTTGTGTACTGCCTCTACCGGAACGGGGTGAACAAAACTTTCGGGGATTACGGCAATTCGAGTACGCCTTTAGTGAGCAATTATCTCTGGGCAGGTTTGGCGGGGATGACCTGGTACTTCCAGTTCATGTTCTACGGGATGGGCTCGACGTTTCTGGGGCCGGCCTATGACTTTGCGAGCTGGTCGATCCACATGGCTTTCATCATCTTTTTCGGCAATGCCTGGGGGCTGTATTTTGATGAGTGGGCGGGGGTGAGCCGGGGGACGAAAAGGGTGTTGTACACTTCCCTGGCCCTGTTGTTGGTGTCCGTTATTTTGATCGGGGCCGGTAGTTAAGCCGTTTTTGCGCGGTCGTCCCGACTGAGTGCGGGACTTGCTATGGCTTCGCGGGTGCCGGGTAATTACCTTCCGCCTCCTTCGGAGCCGGGCCAATGATCCCTGGCTCCTTCCCCCCAACTACGCTTGCACCCGCGACCGCGCCCAAACCTATAAGCGCCCCGCCCGCGGGAAAAACCACCAAAACCCCAGTGCCGTAATCAACCCCACCACCCCCGGCACCAGCCAAATGATCTCCCAGGCGTGCCCACCCCCGGGCAGTTCGTAAGCATTGACCACCTCCCCGGCCAGCCAACTGCCGACGATGATACCGAAGCCCTGATTCGCAAACGTAATGAGCCCCTGCGCCGTACTCCGCAACGCCACCGGGACGCGCTTGTCGATGTAGATCTGCGCGGCAATCACGATCCAGACAAATGCGATCCCCTGGACCATTACTCCCGCATAAAGCAACCATTCCAACTCCCCCGGACGACCGAACGCGAAGGCGACGTACCGCGCGCCCCAAACAAATAAGCCCCAAAAAATGATCTTCCGGAACCGCACTTTGCGCAGCAAGAGCGGCATCGACAGCAAAGCCCCGATCTCGATCACCTGCCCGAGCGACATCTTTGCCGCCGCCGCCGGCCACCCCACCTCGTTCAAAAACGGATTGACGAAACTGTAATAAAAAGACGAGGGAATGCACGACAACAACATCGCCACCATCAGCACCAGCATTCCCGGCTCGCGAATAATTCGGCCCACTTCTTCCCCCTTTAGGTCGGCCCAACTGAAGCCCGGTTGCGGCTGAATCGGGTCTAAACTAGTCGATAATACCGCCGTCAGCACGGCCATTACCGCACCGGCTAATAGGGGCCACGGCGTCGCTTCCCAGCCGAGCAAACTCAGGCTCACGCCGACGAGCATGAAACCGATCGTCCCCCAGGTTCGTACGAAAGGAAATTGATCGGCCGGCCGCTCCAGTTGGTGAAAACAAATGGAGTTAAGCAAGGTAAAAGTGGGGATGAAGCAGAGATTGAACACCAGAATTGCTGCATAGAATCCGACAAAAGAAGTCGCGAAGTAGCAGCCAACCAGGGCAAGCGCCGCCGCGAGGTTAAGCCAGATCAGCATCCGGTCCGCCCGCAGATGCCGATCCGCCAGCCAACCGATGGCCGGTGGCGCGACGGTAGCCGCGATCGCGCTCGAAGCGTAGACCAGCCCCACCTCGCGGCCGCTGAATTGCAGGGCTTCCAGCAAGTAAGTCCCCAGCGCGATGGCCGTCGTGGCGTACACGCTGTTTTGCAGCCATTGAAGAGCGGAAAGGCGAAAGGTGAGGGACATGGACGCGAAGGTAGCGTGGCCCGGCGGGGTCGACTAAATAATCATGTCTTCGTCGCGGCGGAGTTGGGCTTCGGCTTGCTCTACGGTCTCGGGTAGATCTTCCAGCACGAGCGTGGTCTCCACGGTACGGGCCGATTCGACGCCGTTGAACTTGAAGTAGACGTAAGCGACCAGGGCCAACGTCGCGACCACCAGCAGCAGGAAGCCCACGGATATCATTTCTACCCCGCCAAACCAGGCCGGGTCCTCCCAGGAATTGACTTTATAGGTAGTACCCAAAATTACTAAGGCAGCGCCGCTGAGGTAGAGCAGTCCAGAGGTAATGGCGAGGGGTGTTTTCATTGTACTGGGTTGAATCGGTGCCGTGGGTAAATCGGTGGAGCGTCTGGGACGATAAAGATAGTGTGACCTGCCCGTTCGCTCCAACACCATCAATATTTCGGTAACCGTGGACGTAGTGCTTCCGCCACGAAGGCCCCGGACGCACCCATGAACAAAGCTTCATTTGTAAACTAAGCAAAGCCCCCTTACATTTGCACCCGCTGCCGGAAATCCGTTTCCGCCGGCCCTTATACAGAAGCGTGGAGAGCACAGGCTCGACGAAACGCTGGCAACCACTTCCTCCCGGCCGGAGGGAAAAGGTGCCAAAGCCTGCCGCCCCGGGTATTTCCCCGGCGTGGAACTATAAAAAACCTCGCCAATGCTTCCTCCCTGAATAAGTCCGTTCCCCCTGCTCCCTTGCCTTTTCGCGAGCGGTTAACCTGTTTTCTAATGGGAACACAAAAGACACAAAACAAAGAAAGCAGAAACACAAAAACGACGACACGAGACAGCGCGTCAGACAACACAAGCAAGATCACGACACTTCCCCTTTTTGTGTCTTTTGTGCTTGTGTGCCTTTTGTGTTGAAAAAAATCATCACCCTTTAAAATAATTAACCATGCATTTTGAGACTTTACAACTCCACGCCGGTCAGGAAGTCGACGAGACGACCCGCAGCCGCGCCCAGCCGCTCTACCAAACGACGAGCTTCACTTTTAAGGACTCCGCGCACGGCGCTAAGCTCTTCGGCCTGGAGGAATTCGGTAACATCTACACCCGTCTGATGAACCCGACGACGGACGTCTTCGAAAAGCGCATTGCCGCCCTCGAAGGAGGCGTGGCCGCCGTGGCCGTGGCTTCCGGACAGTCCGCTCAGTTCATCGCCATCAACAACCTGGCGCAAGCGGGGGACAACATCGTCTCCAGCCCTTACCTCTACGGCGGAACGTACAACCAGTTCAAGGTCGCTTTCAAGCGCATCGGCATCGAAGTGCGGTTTGCGGAGAGTACCGACCCGGCTGATTTCGTGAAACTGATCGACGAGAATACCAAGGCTATCTACACCGAGACGCTGCCTAACCCCAGCTTCCTCGTGGCCGACTTCGAAGGCCTCAGCAAAGTAGCTACCAATCATGATTTGCCCCTGGTCGTCGACAATACTTTTGGCGCCGGCGGGTATTTATGCCAACCCATTAAGCACGGCGCGCACATCGTCGTGGAGTCCGCTACGAAGTGGATTGGCGGCCACGGTACGAGCGTCGGTGGCGTCATTGTCGACTCGGGTAAGTTCGATTTCGGCAACGGTAAGTACCCGCAGTTCACCGACCCTAGCCCGGGTTACCGTGGCATGGTATTTAATGACGTGTTTGGAAAGGACGGCCCCTTCGGTAACATCGCCTTCGCCATCCGCGCCCGGGTGGAAGGTTTGCGGGATTTCGGCCCGGCCGTTAGCCCCTTCAACTCCTGGATGTTCCTACTCGGTCTCGAAACGCTTTCCCTCCGCGTCCAACGCACCGTCGACAACGCCCTCGAACTAGCTAAGTGGCTCGAAGGCCACGATAAAGTCGAAAGCGTCAGCTACGCCGGCCTACCCGACCACCCCGGCCACGCGAACGCCAAAAAGTATCTCCGTAACGGTTTCGGCGGCGTACTCAACTTCAACGTGAAGGGCGGGAAGGCGGCAGCTACGAAAGTCGTCGATAACGTCAAACTCATCAGCCACCTCGCCAACGTCGGCGACGCCAAAACGCTCATCATTCAACCGGCCGCGACGACGCACCAGCAGCTCAACGAGCACGAGCAGCGTTCGGCGGGCGTGGAGCCTAATGCGTTGCGGGTTTCCGTTGGTATCGAGCACATTGAGGATATCAAGGCGGATCTGGAGCAGGCGTTGGCTTTGGTTTAACTCGTAGTGGTGCACAAAAGAGGCAACCCTAGCCCCCTGGGTTAGCGTTGCCTCTTTACCAAAAAATTGCCGCTATGACCGCATTTATTGACGATACGCTTAAGAAGGCTCGCTCCCACTCCCGCGCCGAACAGATGGAATTGATTGCCGCGCTACAAAAGATGTTGATGCCGGAGAATAGCCGCTTGGTTTTTCCCGGAGTATTCGAGACGCCGAATATTGCGGGCGGTAGACCCTGCTTGGGTGCTACGCGTATACCGGTTTTTCGGGTGGTTAAATTCTTGCTTGATGGTGTATCGGAAGCTGAAATATTGGAGATTTTTTCCTCGCTGACGATGATTGACATCGGGGTAGCTCAAAGATATTATCAAGGGCGTGAGCAGGAACTTGAGGCGGCAATACTGGAAGAAGAATGATTAAATTTTTATTAGCGGATGAAGATTTCAACCAAAAGGTTATTCCACTTCTGCGGGACGCGGGCTACGATATTACTTCGATCAAAGATTTGGGGTTAGACAGACAGTGGTTTTCTGATAACAAAGTGTTGGAATTAGCTATTGAAAAAGATCGCATCATCCTTACACACAATTGGCGCGACTTTAAAAAACTTCACGCACAAGTTGAGACGCATCCTGGAATACTGGCGTGCTTTCAAACTTCAGACTACATTTTTTTGGCTGAAAGAATTCAGCAACACCTGAGCGAGCAAGAAACGTTCCGTAGTACTTACCATAAGCTGACCAAGGCTTAGTTACCTACACAACTGATTTGACCAACTACCTCCACATATCCCACCCCTTCACCCTGGAATCCGGCACCACCCTGCCGGACCCGACCGCCGCGTATAACACCTACGGCACCCTCAACGCCGCGCGCGACAACGTCATTTGGGTCTGTCACGCCCTGACGGCCAATTCCGACTGCGAAGACTGGTGGCCGGGCCTCGTCGGGCCGGGGTTCACGATCGATCCGGAGCGGTATTTTATCGTCTGCGTCAACATGCTGGGGAGTAGCTACGGTACGACGAGTCCGAGGAGCATCAATCCGGAAACTGGGAAACGGTACGGGCTCAATTTCCCCCTCGTTACAACCCGCGATCACGCCCGCTTCTTCGCCCTCGTCGCCGACCATCTCGGTATCGGCAGAATCAGATTGTTGATGGGCGGCAGCATGGGTGGCCAGTGCGCCGGAGAGTGGGCTTGCCTGCAACCGGACCGTTTCGACCTCTTGTGCCTACTCGCCACAAACGCCCGCCACTCTGCTTACGGCATCGCCTTCAACGAAACCCAACGCATGGCCTTGCGAGCGGACCCGACGCTAGGAACCGACGCACCCGACGCGGGCAAGGCCGGCCTCGAAGCAGCCCGTGCGATGGCCGTCGTTTCCTACCGCCATTACCGCACCTACGACGCGACGCAGACGCAGCCCGACCTCAACGACGTGGACGATTTTCGCGCCAGCAGCTACCAGCGTTATCAGGGGTTTAAGCTTTGGAAACGCTTCGACCCGGCTTGCTACTACACGCTGTCCCGCAGCATGGATACCCACAACCTCGGGCGGCACCGGGGCGGCGCAGCGGTGGCGCTGAGCGGCATCACGGCCCCGACGCTCATCATCAGCATTGACACGGATATTCTGTTTCCCACGGAAGAACAATCCCTCCTCAGTCGCTACATTAAGAACAGTCGCCTGGAGGTGATGCAATCGGACTACGGCCACGACGGCTTCCTGGTGGAAACCAGGACAATCGGGCGCTTACTAGCTGATTTTCTGGGGGATCAACTTCACATCGACGCCGGCACGAAGCGGGCGTTCACCGAGGGTTTGAGTGGGCGGAATTTTGCGATTCCGGGTAGTGAAGAAGTATGAGGTGTAAACGTAGTCAGTTGTAATTTTTATCTGGGCGCGGTCGCGGGTGCAGGGTCATTTGGTAACGGAGCAGAAGATTTTTGTCAGCTTACCAAAAGAGTCTCAGCTGTCCGTCACTTTATCGTCTAATTACCCCGAAACTCACCAAATCATCCATCCCCTTCTTCGCGCGCGGTAGCTGGCTGATCGTCCTCTCTTCCAGTACTTCCGGGTAGTCGGGTGAAGCGCCCGGTAGTGGAATGGGCAGTGCGGCCCACTCGGCGGTCGTCCCCGTAAAAACATTCTTGTCCACACGACCCTGGATGCCCCGGCTGCGCCCCCGATCCGAATACTGCCAAAACTGGTACGACCGCCCACAAACGGTGACGGGCTGCTCGTTATCGTAGCGGGCGAGCCAGAGGTGATGGTCGTCAATCCGGCCGGCAAGGTAGTTGTTGTAAAAGTTTTGCCCGGTGTAGATGATGGGTTTGACGCCGTACCGTAGCTCGGCCATCTCCGACCATTCGCGGATGGCACTAACTAGTTGGTTTCCCGTGAGACGACCGATTTTCTCCACGTCCAGCACCGGCGGGAGATCACCCGGCCGTAGATCGACGGTGTTAAAGTACAGCCGGGCCTGCTCGGCGGCGGGGACGGACGGGCGGAAAAAGTGATAAGCCCCCCGGCGCAAACCCTGCTCGCCGGCCTTCTGCCAGTTGTACAGAAAGGCTTTATCCCGCAAACTCCGCCCCTCGGTGGCCTTCATGAACACAAAGTCGTGATTTCCGTGACTGACGTCACCCCAGTCGATCAGGCCCTGATAGTGGCTCACGTCCAGACCCACCGTCGCGTAGCGATCCGCGTCGTGCGGGGCCGACGAGCAAGCCGTGAACCCCACGGTTACCAAGCAAGCGCACAGCAAAATGATGGGGCGGGAAAAGATGATGAATTGGTTTAATTTAGCGGAGAAACGGTAAGACTAAGGTACGGAATTTTCTAATTGGCCACAACGGGGGCGACGGCTTTGTCCGGTAGGTGCAAAAACAAAGCCCGCCCGCACCGTTGTAAGGTGGGGCGGGCCGGGTGGTTACTAATTACTTTACTGAGCCGCAATGACGCCGCGGATATTCCAGTTGACTTGCTCCTGACCTCCACTCCGCAGGCTGAAGCTTAGCCACTCGTCTCCGATACGAATACGATCGCCGTTGGGGTTGTAGTTAGCTCCGTTATCGCAACCTACGGTCTGCGAGGCAGCGCCCTCTTCAATACCGGTTTCAATGCCGATCCAGATCCCCTCGCTAGTAAGGCTCAGTGGGCTGGTGAGGCGGTGGGTGATGAAGGTTTGCACATTATTGATGCGCTGGTTGAGAATGGGGCTGACGTAAATTTCGTCGCCGGGGGCGTCGTCGGTCGGGCCGGCGGCGTAAATGACTACCCTAACGGAGGGCGGCAGAGTGGCCAGGAAAAACTCGACTGCTTCGAGTTCGCGGCCCTGGAAATCACGCACCTGGTCGGCGGGGAAATAAGCGGCGAACACGGCCGCATCCAGAATGGGAGCGGTGTCGTTAACGCCGTCGTAGTTAAGTCTTTCCGTCGTTAGTTCATCGTCATCATCATCGCCACAACCATTAAAAAGTAGTAGGCTAATGCAGAGTAAAAAGAAAAAAGGTAAGCGGAGGGTTTTCATGGGTGGGGCAGTTTACGTGAGTCACAAAGTTCGGACTAAAGACGCGCAACCACCACTCCTTAGTTGATAAGGCGGTCATAAACTTTGTTACCGAATCCGGAAACTCCACCTTTGCGGGCATGAACCGACGCATCCTCCGGCTCGCCGTGCCTAACATCCTGAGTAACCTGTCGGTGCCGCTGCTGTCGAGCTACGATACGGCGCTGATGGGCAACCTGAGCGGGGGCCACCTCGCGGCGGTCGGGCTGGGCAGCATGGCGTTCAATTTCGTCTACTGGAATTTTGGCTTTTTACGGATGAGCACGACGGGGCTCACGGCGCAGGCCTACGGGCGGGAGGATGTAGATGAGCAACGGACTTTACTGTACCGGGGGATGTTCCTGGCGATCGTTTTTTCGCTCGGCCTGGTCGTGTTGCAATACCCTCTTTCCGAACTCACCGCCTGGTTGCTCAACATTCGGGCGGAGCAGGCGGGGATGGTCGATGAATATTTCTTCGTCCGGATCTTTGCCGCGCCGGCGGCGATGCTGCAGATGGTGCTGTTCGGGTGGTTTTTCGGACGGCAGAATGCAGTTTATCCTTTACTGTTAACCTTCTTAATCAACGGTGTAAACATCGGTCTGAGCACTTACTTCGTAAAGTCGCTCGGCTGGGGCATCTCTGGCGTGGCCTGGGGGACGGTGGGTGCGCAGTACGTCGGCCTGATCTTCGCTATAGGTCTGCTGTGGTACGAAGGGCGGCGGCACCGGCTCGGCTTGCTTGCTAATTTTACCCGGCACCTGCGACCGCGCAAAAAAATGGTGCCAGACGGAACGGTAAATGACCACGCCAGCTTAGCCAACTTCTTGAAGGTCAACCGCGACATCTTCATCCGCACCCTCTGCCTTACCCTCAGTTTCGCCTTTTTCTACAACCGCGCCAACGCCCTCGACGTGGGCACGGCCGTAGTGGCCGCAAACGTCATCCTGCTCCAACTCGTCAACTGGCTCAGCTACGGCGTGGACGGGTTTGCCTTCGCTGCCGAGAGTCTCGTTGGGAAGTACCACGGGGCCGGCGACCGGCAAAAACTGAACCGCGTGATCAAATACATCTTCGGCTGGGGCATGGCGCTGGCCGTGTTGTACGCACTGATCTACGGCTTCGGCCAAGCACACTTACTAAGCCTCTTCGCACCCGAACGGGCCGCCGCCGAGACGCTCGCCGCCGCCCTAACCTACTTACCCGTCGTCGTCGCCTTCTGCCTCCTCGCTACCCCCTGTTACCTCCTCGACGGCATCTATATCGGCCTCACCGCCTCGGCGGCGATGCGCCAGACAATGCTGATTGCTTTCGCCGGCTACCTACTTAGCTACTTTCTGGTGGGCCAGCATTACGGCAACTGGGGCCTCTGGGGCAGCCTGTTATTTTTCATGGTTTTACGGGCGCTTTTGCAGGTTGCGTGGTGGAAGTCCGGCCGAATCATTCCATCTGATTAGCTAGGCACCAACTTCCGGTCACATAACTTCGCCCCATGCTACCAACCTCCATCGCCGCCACCCGCGGGGCACTCGACAAAGGCCGATTGACGACCGTCCAGGTGGTCCGGCAATACCTCCACGCGATCGACGACCAGCGGTACCTGAATATTTACGTGGAAGTCTACGGCGACGAAGCTCTCGCCACCGCCGCCCGCCAGGATGAGGCGCGGTCGCAGGGTGCCGGGTTGGGCAGATTAGCCGGGGTCGTGGTTAGCATCAAAGATGTACTTTGTTACGCCGGCCACGGCGTCAGCGCCGGCTCGGCGATGTTGGAAAATTTCGTGAGCCCCTACAACGCCACGGCCGTCCAACGGCTACTCGACGAAGACGCCATCATCATCGGGCGGACGAACTGCGACGAGTTCGCGATGGGTTCCGGCAACGAAAACAGTCATTACGGACCGACGCGCAACGCCGCCGACGTGGCCCGCGTCCCCGGCGGCAGCTCGGGCGGTGCGGCGGTCTCCGTGCAGGCGGGGACTTGTTTGGTGGCGGTGGGGTCCAGCACCGGTGGCTCCGTACGTCAACCCGCTTCTTTTTGTGGGGTGTACGGTTTCAAACCTACTTACGGGCGCATCAGTCGGCACGGGCTCATCGCTTACGGATCGAGTTTCGACGTCGTCGGTTTCCTGGGAAATAATGTGGAGGACATCGCCCTGCTCCTGGAAGTCACCGCCGGGGCCGATGGCCGCGACGCGACGGCGCCCAACAAGCCCGTCCTTCCTTATTCAAAGACAACCACCGAGCCCGAGCAGCAAAGCATCGTTTACTTCGCCGACCTTCTCGAAAGCGATGCCCTCGACCCCGCCATCAAGAAAAGTATGCAGGAGACGATCGAGCGACTGAAAGACCGGGGTCACACGCTGACGCCCGCCAAATTTTCTTATTTCGATTACGTCGTTCCCACCTATTATGTCCTCACCACCGCTGAGGCCAGTTCTAACCTTAGCCGCTACGACGGGATGCGCTACGGTTACCGCAGTCCGGAGGCGACTGACCTTGCGGATACGTACACGAAATCCCGCACGGAGGGCTTCGGCGTGGAAGTTCAGCGGCGTATTCTACTCGGCACGTTCGTGCTGAGTAGCGGTTATTACGATGCTTACTACGGGAAAGCCCAGAAGGTTCGTCGCCTCATCCACGATCATTTGCGGGGCATTCTCGACGCACACGATTTCATCCTGATGCCCGTCAGCCCTAGCCTGCCCTGGCCGGTTGGCGAGCGGTTGGACGACCCGGTCGCGAACTACCTAGCGGACGTTTACACCGTGCTGGCAAATTTGGCGGGCCTACCGGCAATCGCTATTCCGGCGGGCACGGCGGGGCACCTACCGGTCGGCTTTCAGTTGATGGCGGACCAGTGGGAGGAAAGTAAGTTGCTGAGTTTTGTGAAGGGGTTGTAATCACTGAGCCATTGCGGACGACCTTTATCCATTGATGAACACAGAAGGCACAAAACCACAATAAGCGTTTTTGTGCCTTCTGTGTTTTTGTGCCTTTTGTGTTAAAAAAGAATTCTGGTGATTTACTCAGGAGAAGTCAACTCCCCGTCCCGAGCTTTCTGCTGAATTGATTCGTTTCCCTTGATACCAAGGATCACCCGGCGGTTGGCCGCGCGTCCCTCGTCAGTATCATTAGAAGCCACGGGGTTTGCTTCCCCGTAACCGTGAGTAATCATCCGCTGCCGGTTGATACCGCTCTGTGCCAGGTAGTCAGCCACGGAGGCGGCGCGTTTCTGACTCAGTTTCAGGTTGAAATCATCGGAGCCCTTGGAGTCCGTGTAGCCGTCGATGGTAATGTCCGTGTCCGGGTAGCGGTTCATGATGCCGGACATCCGGTCCAACTCGGCGCGGCTGGCGGTCGTCAGCGAGGAGGCGCCGAATTCGAACAGTACGCCGCTGGCGAAGGTGACGTTAATGGATTCGGTGACGGTTTCGCCCGTTTCGGGGTCGGTCGTCGTGGTCGTTTCTACGGTAGCGCCGGGGACTTCTTCCTGAATTTCCTGGGCCTGCTTGTCCATATAACGGCCTACGATGGCACCGGCGGTTCCGCCAATGACGCTGCCGATAACGGCACCCTTGGTACCGTCGCCGCCATTTTTACCGATCACGCCGCCAAGCACGCCGCCGGCAGCTCCACCGATCACGCCGCCCTTTGCGGTTCTGGAAGCAGTACAGCCGCTGAAGGTGAGTGCGATGGCAACCATCAGGATAGAAAAGAAGTAGGTAAATTGTTTCACGTGGTTAGATTTTGAGCGTTCGTCGACGATTAGGTCGAAATGCTCTATAAAACCCGCTAGCCGTGCAACGTGTTTGCTACGAAATCTTTCCGAATCGTTAATCTTTTTCAATCAAGCCGGCCGTAATCTTGGCGGAGAGCAGACACAAAGGGACGCCGCCGCCGGGGTGGACGCTGCCGCCCAGAAAGTATAGTCCGCCGATGTCACTGCTGAAGTTCGGGTGGCGCAGGAAGGCGGCCATCGTGTTGTTGGAGCTGCTGCCGTAGAGCGCGCCCTGGTGGCTGCCGGTGAGGCGTTCGATCTGGGTCGGGGTGATGATGCGTTCTTCGACGATGTGGTCGGCTAAATCGTTTTTAGGCGTGGACGCGGGTGCAATGGGAGTGGGAAGTACAAAGTTTAGTTGGGAGGAGAGCCGAGCAATTACGCGGGTACGCAGTGGTTTTACCCAGGCATCCCAATCCTGACCGGTATCGGCCGGGGCGTTCACCATCACGAACCAGTTTTCCCCGCCGGCCGGCGCGTCGCCGGGGACGAGCTTGCTGCTTACGTTGACGTAGATAGTGACGTCGTCAGCTAGTTCGCCGGCTTCGAGTTTGGTGAATTCGTTTTCGTAATCGTCGGCAAAAAAGATGTTATGGACGCCGAGCTCGTCGAAGGTGCGGTCGATGCCCCAGTAAAAGATGACGGCGCTGGTGGATTTTTGCTGGCTGAGGGTGCGCTTAGGTTTTTTAGCTCCGTCGAGCAGTCGGTCGTAGGCTAGCCAGACGTCCATGTTACAAATTACGGCGTCCGCATCCACCAAACCTTGCTCCGTTTCTACACCTACTACGCACCCGCGACCGCGCAAAACCTGCTTCACCGGCGTATTAAAATGATAATTTACGCCAAGTCTTTTGCCAAGCTCGTAAACGCTCTGGCTGATGTCGAACATGCCGCCCACGGGCAGCCACGCGCCGAAATGATGCTCGAAATGAGGGATCATCGAGAGCAATCCCGGCGCTTTGTAGGGATTGGAGCCGTTGTAAGTCGCAAAGCGGTTGAAGAGCTGGACGAGTTTGGGGTGGCCGAGGTCGCGTTCGTGGACGGCATTCATGTTACTGAACAAGTCGAGCCCGGGGATTTTGAGCATGGTGCCGGCGACCTTCCAGTCGAGCCAGGTGCTGGATTTGTGGAGGGATTTTTCGAGGAAGGTGCGGCCGGTGGTTTCGTACTTGTGTTCGGCGGTGGCCATAAAATCGCGTACTCGTTGGGCGGGGATACCGAAGGTGGATTCGGCGCGCACGGCGAGTTCCTCCGTATCGGCGGGCGCGCTGAAGGTGGTGCCGTCCTTCCACCAGTAGTGGCAGACGTCGGGCAGGCGGACGTAATTAAAGTGCGCGCGCGGGTCTTCCCCAGCCAGCTCGAAAAGCTCATCGACGTACTGCGGCATCGTGAACAGGGAGGGGCCGAAATCGAAGCGGTAATCACCCAGTGAAAACTGAGAGAGTTTGCCGCCGGGGGTGGCGTTGGCTTCGAAAACGTCGACTTCGTGGCCGGCGACGGCGAGGCGGACGGCGGCGGCGAGGCCGGCTATTCCGGCGCCGATGATGGTGGTTTTCATGAGTTTTGGCTGACTACTTGTAAATGTCACTGCGGTGGCCAAATCGGTCGGTGCTCACCACTTCAACTTCGTCATTTATTCTGTAGGTAATTCTATAATCACCAACTCGGATACGCCACAACCCATCGGAGTCCACCAGTTGCCTACAACCGGCAGGGCGTGGGTCATTTCCCAGTTTCATTACAGCTTTTAACAATCGACCTTGAACCTGGTGGTCAAGTTTTTTAAGACTTTTGAGGCTCTTTTTAGTCAGGTGGACTCTATACATCCTCCATGTTTTCTAATTCCTCTTTAGTAAAACCTAACTCTTCGAGGGCTTCCTCCAACGTGACAAACTCAGTTTCAGGGTCTTCCAAAATAGCCTTTGCGTGCACGTAATCCAGAAAATCCTCCAGCGCATACTCGTGCAGCTTGAGATCGATCACAATAGACGTGCGTTTACCATTGCTGTCTACGATATAGTTGATGCCTTCGATGGGCTTTTCGACTTCCGTGGCGGCTTCTGCGTTGGCTGGGGCTGACATGATGGTGGTTTTGTATGACCTGATTAACGACAAGATAAAAACATAGTTGCGAACCCGAGCCGGCAACCAAGCCGGAACTTCCTATGTTTGTACCCACGCGCGATCCCGTCCACCCCACCGCTTGTCCTCCCGATTTAATCGGGATGGGCAAGAGGAAAGTCCGGGCAACGTAGGGCACCACGCCGGCTAACGGCCGGGGTTTTTGCGGTTTCGGCCGCGGGAATACGGAAAGTGCCACAGAAAGCTATACCGCCTTCCTCTTTAGGGAGGGAGGTAAGGGTGAAAACGTGCGGTAAGAGCGCACGGCCGGCCTTGGTAACAAGGTTGGCGGGTAAACCCCGTGGGTTGAAATACCAAACAGTGTTGTTTCCGACCCAGTCGGAATCCGTCGGCTCCGGCGGACCCTTCGGGGAGCAGCACGGGTAGGTAGATGGAGCCGTCGGGCAACCGGCGGCCTAGATAAATGGTGGGGCTCTTTGCTTCGGTGAGGATGACAGAACCCGGCTTATCGGAACGGGATCGCGCTTTTTTAAGAGATTATAGAACGGCCTTTGGCCTGTAGGACTAAAGAGCACGAAGTACTGCGAAGCAAATAAAGATGCTTGCGTGGGAACGGATGCTCAACTATCCAACCGAAAGAACGACGGCGATTGAGTAGTCGTCCTTACTCTTTCCTCTATATTCTTTCCTCCCCCCCAAACCACAGACCAAAAATGCAACCCTGGGAACAAGACTTCGACTTCCAACGCGTCCGCCACCTCATCAAGGAGAAATTCGACCGCCCCGCGCTGCCGGACATGAACGCGCTGCTGTTTCTCATCGGCGTGCAGGAGCTCGGTCGGTGGCAGCAGAGTTTTGAGAAAGAGGAGAAGCAGGACCTGATGCACATTGCGGTTTGCCGTTTGCTGTCTTACGACGGGAATTACGAGTTCGTTGGGCGGGATGATGACGGGTGGCCGCACTACAAACTCGTCGCTAAGATTCCGCCGCGTAACCTGGTCGAGCAGGAGAGCTTACTGAAAAAACACATCGTCACCTACTTTCAGGAGCTGGAAGCGGAAGAAGGCTTGCTGGGCTAACATAATGGTACGTCTCTCAGAGCCGGACTACCATACCATCATACTTTGCGCAGCAATACTATCATATTCCGCAGCGCGGTACTATCATACTACTTCCTACCTTTGACCTTCCCCAAAAATTTACCGCTCCATGCGTAACTTACTTTATCTAGGTTTCTTAGTTTTCTGCGTCAGCATTTTCGCTAGCTGTGGTGGTAATTCTAACGACGTACTGATCGAAACCAGTCAGGGTGACATCGTCATCCGGCTGTTCGACGAGACGCCCAAGCACCGGGACAATTTTAAGAAGTTGGTCGCCGAGGGGTATTACGACGGTACGCTATTCCACCGCGTGATTCCCACGTTCATGATTCAGGGTGGTGACCCGCAGAGCATCGGTGCCACGCCGGACCAGCCCCTCGGTGGTGGCGGCCCCGGTTATATGATTGACCAGGAGATCGGCTCCCCCCACCTCCGCGGCGCCGTTGCCGCGGCCCGGACCCAGAACCCGGAAAAGGCCTCCAGCGGTTCTCAATTCTACATCGTGACGGGGCAGCCGCAGAGCGCAGCCAGCATTGATCAGATTCAGACGATGAAAAGCATTCAGTACAGCCCCGAACAGCGCGCCGCCTACGAAAAGGACGGTGGCCGCCCCGATCTCGATATGGACTATACCGTCTTTGGCGAAGTCGTCAGCGGCATGGACGTCGTCGATAAAATCAGCGCCCTGGCGACCGGCCGCCAGAACCGGCCCACGGAAGACGTTGTCATGGAGACCGTCATCATGAAATAAGCGCTCCCGTAAATCGGTTTTTCACCCTCACTAAGCTACATTCCCCTTGAAAAGATTACTTCCCCTGCTGCTGCTCGGTTTTCTGTTTACCCACTGTGCCGTTCCTAAGCCAGGCTTTACCATGCCCACCCAGACGGCGCGGACGCTGGATACCGTGAGGTTCGCAAACAGCAGTGAAAAGGCGGTTAGTTACGAATGGTCTTTTGGCGACGGGACGACCAGCACCAAAGCCGACCCCAGCCACCGCTACTACAAATCCGGTGATTACACCGTCTCCCTGGCCGCCACCAACGAAAAGGGCAAAACCAAATCCATCAACCAAACCATCAACGTGACCCCACCCAAAGAATGCCTCATCCGCATCGAGACGCCCCTCGGCGAAATGATCGCCCGCCTCTCCGACGCCACCCCCAAGCACCAGGATAACTTCGTTAAACTCGTCGAAGAAAATTTCTACGACGGCCTCCTTTTCCACCGCGTCATCGACGGGTTCATGCTTCAGGGCGGTGACCCCGACAGTCGGGACGCCTCACCCGAAGCCCGCCTCGGCTCCGGCGGCCCCGGCTACCAGGTCGACGCGGAATTCGTCGACAGCCTCGCCCACGTAAAGGGGGCCATCGCGGCCGCGCGGACGAACAACCCCGCCAAGAAGTCCAGCGGTTCTCAGTTCTACATCGCTTCGGGTAAAACCGTTACCGACGCCGACCTGAACCGCCAGGAGGCCCAGACGGGCGTGCGCTACCCCAGCGAAGTACGGGAGGCCTACCTGGAGAAAGGTGGTGTTCCTTTCCTCGACCAGAACTACACCGTCTTCGGCCAGATCATCGAGGGCCTGGACGTGATCGATAAGATCGCCGCCGTCAAAACCCGGCCCGGTGACCGCCCGGCGGAGGACGTGAGCATGAAGATTTCTCTGATCAGGTAATCACCAAAATTCATCGTGAATGGGGGCGGGCTAAGCAATTAGCCCGCCCTCGTTATTTATGGTTGCGAGGGTTGATCCGCTGGGGACGTCGCAAATACAAGCCGAGCGCTTTGATGGCTACGGTTTGTCCGTACTACAATCGTAACCACCGCTCGCCGCGGCGGGAAATATTTTGGTCGTGCACCGCCGGCCCGGATTATTGTTCGCCAGCACCAACCGCCCATTTTCCGGCTAAACCGTGTTATTCTTTACATATATTTGCGATCCGCCCTAACCGCAAGCCATCACCCCAAAACTACCACGTGCCATGAAGCAGAACGTAATCCTAGGAATTGACGTAGGTGCCACCGGCATCAAGGGTGGCTTGGTCGACGTGGCGGAGGGGCGCATGGTCAGCGAACGCCACCGCCTGGATACCCCCACCGGTGGAACGCCCGCGGCGATGGCTCAGACCGTAAAGCGACTCGTGGACCACTTTAGTTATGACGGCCCCGTCGGGGTTGGCTTCCCCGCCATCGTTAGCCACGGCGTAGCTCGTTCGGCCGCCAACATCGACGAATCCTGGATCGGGGCGAATATCGAAAAAACCCTCGCCGACGCGACGGGCCTCAATTTCTTTTCCCTGAATGACGCGGATGCCGCCGGCATTGCCACCATGGAGTACGGCATCGGTAAGCCTTACGCCAAACAGGGGACGGTCATCATGGTGACCATCGGGACGGGCCTGGGCGGCGCGCTTTTCGTCGACGGTGAGTTGATGCCCAACTTCGAAGTCGGCCAACTGTTTCTGCGCAACCACAAGATGATCGTGGAAAAATTCATCAGTAACCGCGTCCGCAAGGATAGCGACATGGGCTGGAAGGAGTTTGGTAAAAAATTCCAGCAGTTCATTAGCCACGTCGACCAGATCTTTAGTCCGGACTTAATCGTCCTCGGGGGCGGAGCCAGTAAGCACTTCACCGAGTATGAGAGATACCTCAAGGCCAACGCGGAGATAAAGCCGGCCACCCTACAGAATACCGCGGGCACGATCGGTGCGGCCGTTTACGCTGCGCGCAAGAGTGGCAACTAACACGGTAGCCCACCAAAATCAGCATGGACCGTGTTGTTAACCCATGCTCCATTCGGTTCCATCTTTACCGTCCTTCACCACGACGCCGGCTTCCTTCAGCCCGTCCCGTAGTTTGTCGGACATCCCCCAATTCTTATCCGTACGCGCCTGATCGCGCAGGTCGAGAACAAGGTCCATAACCTTGCTCAGTGCCTCATCCCCGGCACCCATCCCGATTAAATCGGGACCCCCATCCTGCAGGCCGAAGACGTCGAATAACAGCGTCGCGAGGCCGGACCTAAAGTCTTCTAGTGCCACCTTACTTACTTCCTGAAGGCTCAGCTGCCCACCCTTCAGCGCGTTGATGCGGCTGACGAGTTCAAACACCTTAGCCAGGGCTTTCGGGGTATTAAAATCGTCGTCCATTTCCGCATAGGCAGCCACGAGGCCGGCAGTTAATTCCTTACCCACCGTACCGTTCTGCGCACCGCCTTCGCCCTCCAGGTTTTGCAGATTTGCCCAGGCTTCCATCAGGCGTGCGTAGCCTTTTTTGGCGGCCTGTAGGGCGTCGTCCGTCAGGTCCATCGGGCTGCGGTAATGGGTCTGGAGCATGAAAAAGCGGAGCATCATGGGGCCGTAGCTGTCCGTCACGTGGGCGCTGTCGCCGGTGAAGAGTTGTTGCGGAGTAATGGTATTTCCGTCTGATTTCGACATCTTTCGGCCATTCATCAGCAGCATATTCGTGTGTAGCCAGTAATGGGCACCAGCGTTCTGGCAGCCGTCGGAGCAGCTACCGGCGTTCTGCGCGATTTCGTTTTCGTGGTGGGGAAATTTGAGGTCGTTACCGCCGCCGTGGATGTCGAATTCTTCCCCCAAATACTTCGTGCTCATCGCCGAGCACTCCAGGTGCCAGCCGGGGAAGCCTTCGCCCCAGGGGCTGGGCCAGCGGAGAATGTGGTCGTCGGTGGCCTTCATCCAGATGGCAAAATCAGTGGGATTTTTCTTGTCGGCCTGCGCGTTCAGGTCGCGGCTTTCAGCGAGGAGTTCGTCGATCTTGCGGCCGGAAAGCTTACCGTACAGGCCGTCGTTTTTGGCGTTGAACGCTTCCACGTCGAAGTAGACGGAGCCGTTTGATTCGTAGGCGTAACCGTTTTTGAGGATCTCCTCCACCATCGTGATTTGCTCGATGATGTGGCCACTGGCGCGGGGCTCGATACTGGGCGGGTGGTTGTTGAACAATCGCATCATTTCGTGAAACCCGACCGTGTACTTCTGGGCTACTTCCATGGGTTCCAGTTTTTCGAGCCGTGCCTGTTTGCCCATGCGGTCCTCGCCGTTATCGCGCAGGTGGCCGACGTCGGTGATGTTGCGGACGTAGCGGACTTGGTAGCCCTTGTGTAGCAAATACCGGTAGATGATGTCGAAGCTCGTAAAGGTGCGCACGTTGCCCAGGTGCACGTCGCTGTAGACCGTCGGGCCGCACACGTAGAGGCCAACGTGGCCCGGGGTGATTGGCGTAAACACCTCTTTTTCGCGGGAGAGGCTGTTGTAAAGTTTCAGATCGTTCGACATATTGCAGGCTAATTGGGCCGGCGAAATTACGGCTTTTGGGGCGTTAGTCCGGTGATCGCTTCGTTCCGAAAATCTGGTAGTAGCGTGGTGACTGCCGCCGTGAGCTCCGGAGCACTATTTACTCCTGATGTACACATTACCGTACGGCGCCTCACACCTTACTTTTTGCCCACCGCCGCCGATCGTTCCGACGGTCCGTTGGTAAAATTCACGCAGCTCGCCATCACCGGCGCTGACCTTGATGTCCGTGTCCGTAAACAACTCTCCGAACTGGGTGATAAGTTCCAGATCGGCACCGCTTCCTGCGGGAAGGGAGACGTCTACCTCACCGTAATTACTGTACAATCCGACTTCACGGGAAGGGAGTTCGCCGTACGCGACGGTAACTGGGCCGTAGGTGGCGGATGCTTTATGCAGCCCCGTCACTCCGGCTACTTCGATGCCGCCGTAAACGGTTTCTACGGTTACGGAAATACCTGCCGGAACCACCACTTCCAGCACCGCTTCGACGTTGTTGCCGCCCCGCACGTCGCTCCCGATGACCATGACGCGATCGCGGCCATCACGGGTTTGTTCCTTCCAGTACTGCTTGGCCAGCTCGACGGTGGGTTTGATTTGGCGTAAATGAATGGCATCGTCTTCGCGCTTCACTTCCAGTTCGGCAAGTTCTGACCTATCCGTGTCGTCAATGATTACCCTTTGCAGCACTTCGAGCGTGCTCGTTCCGCCGCTGGTGACTTTCACGCTGCTGAAGGGGGCGTAGATGTGGAGGGAGGTGGCACCGTTCAGGTCGATGCTCTGGCGGTTTTCTTGTGCGTAGGCAAAGAGGGGGAGGGCCACCAGGAGGAGGCTGAATAAGAATTTCATGGGTTGGGTTGTTTTAGTGGGCGGGAAGGCTGGAAGCTTAGTTCGGGCTCGCTTCACGTACTGCTCCGTTTACGCAGCCGGTAGCTAACCCGGGAGCAGCGTAGATAGCAACGTAGGAAGTATTCGTAAGGAATCAAAAGTCTTTAAAGCTTACGGACGTAAATATCCTTGTAGGTAGCCCGCAGATTGATCAATATCCCACCCCCGTTAATGGTACCGGTCAGTCCGCTGTTCTTACTCCCGCTGTCATCGCGGTCCCGTCGTACGGTTGCGTCGGACTTCGGCATGTTCGCCTTCACGTCCAAGTCGAAATCCGTGTACATCGCCCCGTAACCGGTACTCAGGCGAAGAGTGGCCGGCGTGGTTTGGGGCAGGCTTACGTCGACGGTGCTGTAGGTAGAATGTAGGCGCAGGTCTTCCGTAGGCGGACCGGCGGAAAAGGTCGCTTCGATGCCCCCGTAAACGGTATTGATGGCCAGCGGTCCGTACACGTTCGTCAGGTTCACGTCGTGGTACATCATGCTCACGTCCAGTTCCCCTTTGAAATTATCCACCTCCAGGTCATCACCACGGTAAGTGGATTGCGTAACTTTTACACTAGCCGAGTTCGGAACGTGGACGATAATCGTCCCGTTATTTTTCCCGACCTGACTGATGACTACCCGCCCGTCCAGTTCCTCGGCGGAAAGACCGAAGCCCGTGTTGTCCACTTTACCGTCGGCGCTGATTTTGCGCATGCCTTTCATCTTTTCGTCGACTTCCTTACTTCCGCCCCTGCGGCTGATTCTGAGGTCTTTTTCGTCGGTACCGATGATCGACAAATCATCGATCTCTTCGAATTCAATGACTTTTCCGGTTACCGTGATGCGGTGTTCGGCTTGGGCCGGAAGGAGGAGGGGTAGGAGTAGGAAGATGGTTTGGATGAGGTACTTCATGTTGGGGGGAGGTTTTGGAATAAAGAGGTAAGAGAAAAGAGTAAGGACGTTATACTCGTCGCTTCGCTTCCTCCATCGGTCAGTAGTGATCATCAGATGCGACTTTTGACGATGAGCGAAGCGAAGAATCAAAAGCTCATCGGATGAGTAAATCAAATACTTAGATAAGCTTAAGCCTACCCATCCGCGCCACGTCCCGCATAGGTCGGGGGGTGGAATCGGTATCGATCAATTCTTGCAGGTAGGGCAGCACGCGGCTATCCCGGGCGCGTACCAGCGTTTCGATCAGTTCGAAGCGGACGACATCCGGCGGAGATTCGGCGATGGCGGCTAGCAACTCATCCCGAACGCCGGGGTCATCGACGAAGCGGCGGAGCGCGTCGAGGGCAGCCAGACGTACGTTGGCGTTATTGTCGTTTCTTAGTAAGTATCCGAGGTTTTGGGTAGTTACGGGGTCGGCAGTCGGCATATTCAGGGTAACGGTCGTAGCCCTGATGCGGGCACTCGTCCGGTTGTCATTCATTAGGTCGAGCATGAGGGTGCGGGTGGCGGCAAGTTCCCGATCAGCATCCAGTGCCGAGCCACCTTCGTAATAGCGGCCGGCGGTAAAGATCAGGGCAATGGCGGCGGCGACCGCGGCGATTTTCCAACTCAGGGAACGCATTCGGCCGGAAGTATTTTTTGCGCTAGATACCTCGCGCATTCGTCGCACGATGGAACCATTTTCAGTTGTCGTAGCAGCTTGTTCGGCAGTCTCGGCCACCGTTGCGGCAAGCACTGCTGCGAAGCGTTGGTCAGTCATGGCGGAAGGCTCCAAATCCTCTAAACCAGCCAAGCTTGTCCGCATCGCGCGGAGCTCCGCCAACTCAGCGGCTAATGTTGTGTTGTTGGCCAGTAGGTCAGTGATTTCGGTCCGCCGGACCGTATTCAGCTCCCCGCTCAAGTAATCGATCAGCTCTGTTTCGGTCACGGTATTCATTGCTTTTCGAGTTTTGCGTAGTTCAGCCGCAGTTGTTTGACGGCGCGGTGCATCCGCACTTTAACGTTGGCTTCGGTGGTGCCGATGATCGTGGCGATCTCGGCGTATTTTAGTTGGCGTTTCCAGGCCAGTTCCACCACTTCACGGTAAGTATCCGGCAGGGCGGCGAGGGCGGCTTTGGACTGCTGCTCGGTCTCCCGATCCGCCCAGTTTTGTTCGGCGGAAGGACTCACTTGATGAAGACTTAAGGGATCGACGTTCGTAGCCAGCGGCATCCGCCCGTCCACCTTCCGCCGGTCGTTCATGGCGTTACGGGCGATGGTGAAGACCCACGATTTAAAGGATCTCTCCAGCCGGTAGGAAGTCCGGTACTTGATCACCCGTTCGAAGGTTGTTTGCAGCAGGTCCTCGGCCGTTGCCGGGGCGTTACCGCGGTTGACGAGGTAACCGTAGACGGGGCGGCGGTACCGTCGGTAGAGCTCGGCGAGCTTTTCCAGTTGTCCGTCGCGGACGGCCGCCATGATGTCCTCGTCGGTTTGCATTTGTGGGTCTTCGGGAAGGGGTACTGGGCTTTTGGGGGATGGTTACACGGGGGGGAAAGAAGTAAGAGGTAAGAGTAAGGACGTGGCACTCGGCGCTGCGTTTACTCGGTTGGACGTTTCCCCGTATTCCGTAAATCAAATTATTGTCGCTCTCGGAGCCATGCCTAATCGAACGAGCGCAGCGAGTGAGTAGCCGTCCTTAACTCTTACCTCTTTACTCTTTATTCCCTTCTGGCGCTGTCGCGGGTGCAAAGAAATTCCGAAAACCAAGCACCAACCCCACCAATATCCCACCACCGAGCAGCGCTAGCCACCGATTGATTCCCCCGTCCGAAAGTTCCACCGGCCCGTCTGCCCCGGTCAGCGTGACGCCGGCCCAGTAGTAGGGGTGGGCGAATTCTCCGCCGTCGATCAGTTGTCGTTGGGCGTTTCGGAGGGCTTCGGCACGGTCCTTCCCTTGCTTTAGTTCGGCGTAAAAAGCAATCATCAGGTCCGCCGTAGCCCGGTCGTCGACGCGCCAGAGGGTGTTAACGGTGCTGCGGGCGCCAGCGGCGGTGAAGGCGCTGGCGATGCTCAAGGAGGTTTCGCCGGGGATGGACTTGCCGAGGCTGGTTTCGCAGGCGGAGAGGACGACCATTTCGGCGCTGATCGGGAGGGTGGCGATTTCGGGGTAATAGAGTAGTTGCTCGGGGTCCAGCTCGCTGCCGGACTGGCTGAAGGCGATCCAGGATTGGTTGGGGTTGGCCGCGTCGCTGAAGCCGTGGGTGGAGAGGTGGAGCACGCCGGCGGTGGGGGATTCGGTGAGGAAGGCTTCGCGGGAGGCCTTGGGGCCGGTGATTGGGTTGGCGTCGGTGACGGAGGCGGTGATGGTGTTCACCTCCCGTGCATTTTCCGATAGTTGGCCAAGTGCGCCGGTGAAGGTCGGTCCCATCGCGACGATAGTACGTCGTTCTATTTTTCGTTCGTCGTTCGCCAGCAGGGTGGTGAGGGAGTAGGCGTTGCGGATTGTTCTCTCGGTACCCAAATAGCGGACGGAGTTATACGCTACGGCACCTTCTTCTTCGGACATAGGCAGTGCGGCGAAGGGAAAAAAGCTGAGGGCACCGTCCGGTATCAGGAGGAGCTTGTCTCCAGACGGACTTTGCGCTCCCCACTCCCCCGGCACCAGCGACCGCGCCAATTGGCTACCTGAAGTAATGAATGTATTGTCCAACTGGCTCTGCTCGGCCAGGTCGCGTAAGGACTGGCGGCGGTAGACCGAATGCCGAATCACCTCCCGAAACCCCTTAGCCGAAGCCGACAACCGCGCCGCGCCCGGCAGGTAATGCACGCTGATCTCGCCCGCTGGCGTGACGCGGAAGGCCAGGCTGGTGTCCGCCGTGACGTGGTACTGGAAGAGGGTCGTCTGGTGCTTTTGAAGGTAGGCGATGATGTCCATCTGCGTCAGTTCAGTGGTGTCGCGGACTTGTGTCTTTGCGGAGCGCCTTCGGAGCCGGTCGCGTTCTAGGCGGGCGGTGACGAGTTCGCTTTTTAGCTTGGGATCATCAATGGCGGTGGCTTCGAGGCGGCCGATGCGGCGGTTGAGCTCGGCTTCGCGGGCGGGGAGGGTCTGGTTATCGGCCTGGAGGGTGGCGTTGAGGGTGTAGGCGCGGGCTTGGTCGGAGAGTAGAAGCGCTTGCCAGGCGTACGGCCTCGCGTCCGACTCCAGGTACAACTGTACGTTTAACCGAACCGCCGCGTTGTAGAGGCCCCGGACGTCCTGACTGAGGTAGCGCCGGCTGGCATCACTCGATACGTTGGTGCGTAAGCGGTTGCTTGCTTCAATTGCGTCCTGGTAGTCCAGCAGCGCCGAAGCCGCGTGGCCACTCCGAGCCAAAAAGACGGCGCGGTCTTCCAGGTGAACCGACAGTTGACGGAGCTGCTCGGGTGTCCGCCCCGCCAGGCGCGGCCGAAACAGCGTGCCTGCGGCGTAATCTTCGTCTTCAACGATAGCGGCCAGTCCACGGCTGTAGAGAAGGGCTGCCTCCTTATTATCGCCAAGACCAGCGGTGGCGGTGGCGAGGGTGCTCAAGATATTCGCTTTCGTCGCAAGTTCCGCCTGGGCATAGCCCAGCGCGCGCTGGGCAAAGACCTTCGCTTCCGCATAATCCGCGCCTTCCAGGTGTAACAGTGCCATGTTGTACAAGTAGATACGAAGCTCCTCCCGATCGTTCTTTTCGTACAGGTCGATGGCGCGGCGTAGGTGGCGAATAGCCCCGTCCCGATCACCCGCGTAGTAGTCGGCGATATGGTATACGTTGTGGATGGCGGACAGGTAGGGGGTGCCCTCCATCTGAACACTGATGGACAGCGCCCGGTCGGCTTGCTGGCGCGCCAGTTGACTGAGGCGGAGCTTGCTCGCATGAAGGGCCAGGTTATAGTGAAAGGCGAGGGCTTTCTTGGCCGGCAGGGATTCTGTGGTGGCCGCCAGTAACTCACTAGCTCGCGTAGCTACGTCGAGCAGCAGTTGGCGGTCCTGAAGTTGCACGGCGATACTACCAAGGTTGATAAGGCTTTTAATCCAGACCAAGGTATCCGCCCGTGGGTTGCTTCGGTACCGGTCGATGACGGTGTGGAGGAAGTAATTCGCCGAGTCGATTTGCCCCCATTTGAGGTAGGCCGAACCTAAATTAGACATTGACTTCGTGGTCTCGGGATGGCCTTTACACAGCACGGAGTCCCGGAACGCGATGGCCCGCCGGTAATACTGGGCGGACAACTCCTTCTGATGGATATACTCGTAGCACGCCCCCATCTTATGAAAAGCCAGACCGGTCAGGCTATCGGTAATGAGCTCGCCGAATTCATTGTGGGTTACTTGCTGATAGAGCAGTAGTGCTTCCTTCTCCTTGTAGTCATTGTATAAGGCGTTACCCAAGTCAACTAATGTTTGTCGCTCAGCCAGCCCGTCTTCCTGACCAAATACGCCCCCCGCACACCCGCCGAAGGCAAGAAGAAAAGCCAGCAGACTGAAAGAAGCTTTCATAGGACATAATTAGCGCCCGTAAGTAACGAATAAGGCGATGCGTGCATAGAAAGCAAGATACTACTTATCTTATACCGTCAAACCAACATACACTATGATTTCCAGGAACTTTACTTTTCAGGCCGTGGCGGCCGCTTTATGCGTTTTCTTATTCTTTGCCTGCGACCTTATTTCCGACCCGCCTAAGCCGCCCGGGGGCGACGAAGATTGCGAGGTAAAGCTGACCTTCCTCGATGAGATGAATGAGGACCGAGAACCTATTTTCGATATCCCGGATGAACATTACGGAGGGGAGAAAGAAGAGCGGTACGGCCTCCAAAAGCTTCCGAAACGGCAGTTCCGGCTACCAATTCCCGCTAGTGGTAAATCGGTCGTGCACGTGTACAATGACTATCCGTACGGCTACCACATCAGGGCCTTCGCGGTTCGGGGCACCGACTTATTGCAGTTAGACACCGTAGTCTACACCAAGGCAAAGTTTGCCAGCTTCGAATTCTCCTTCGACCAACGGAACGCGGATGATTACCTACTATTAGAAATCCATTATCAACGCGATGGTCACCGGGGGCCCGTTTCCAACGAGGACTACATCGGCTTCGTAGCCTATGACGGCCAGCCCTCTCAGACGGTGGAGACCGATAAGCTAGGCCGCCCCTTACGCTGCGACGGCAAAACGCCTAAATGTTACGTACTCAGCACGTGCGTCGACGGTATGGACCTGGAGAACTGGGCCAGAGAAATGGGCCTGATCGTTAATGAAAGATTCGACCGCGAAGATGGAAACCCTTACTGGATAAACGCCTGCGTTAGCCCTGACATCAATCTCAACACAACGGACCCGGAGGGCAAGGAGATTGAAGTCCGCAACGACACGATCAATGGCTCGATGGAGATGGACTTCCCCTTTACGCTCTCCCCACTCCTCATCGATCCGCTCGGCACCCCCCTCCGGGCAATCGGACGAGTTGACGGAGAAGATAACCAGGACCGGAACCCGGTTGCAACAAACCCCGGTAGCGATGAGATCGGTAAGAAAATACTCTGTATTGACGACATTGCGCCCCGCAACGGGAACGGGGATGAGTTGATCGTCACCATCATCGACACGGGCGTTTCGGAAGACGGAAGCGGCCGGCTCAACTGGCGTATGTTCGAGAACCAAACCGACCGGAGCCCTTACCTTCCGGCGGGTAAATTAGGGTACGATTTTACGGACCGGGACAACCAGCCGCAGGAAGAAATCGAGCACGGCACGGCGGTAGCTGCCGCGCTGGCACTCAATTATACGGGTGACCGTAGGCTTACGATCGTTCACCATAAGATATTTTCCCCCGACGGTGAGGCGAACTACTCAAATGCAATCGAGTCAATTTACGCCGCGGTCAAGCACGGTACGGACGTGCTTAACCTAAGTTGGGGCATCACCAGCGAGAAAGCCCCCGCTGCCCTCGCTTGTGCCATTAAGTACGCGCTGGGTGAAGGCATCACCATCGTTACGAGCGCCGGCAATCAGGGAAGCGATATTGATAGCACCCCGCAGTGGCCCGCTGCTTTCTCTAAAGACCACAAGGGATTATACGCCGTTGGCTCGCATACGTTACCTGACCTTTCCGTAAACGCGAATCATCGGCGGACTCTTTGGTCGGGCCACGGCAAGGAAAACGTCGATGCGTACGCCTTTCAGGCGGCGTGGGTGCCCGTTGAGTTTGGGAGTCGTTATTATTTCCGATTCGGAACTTCCATCTCCGCGCCTCTTTTTGTTAGCCACTTGGTCAACAAGCCCAATCGGATCGGTCTGCCAGCCGATCAGTTAGATTTAGAAGAGGTGGCAACTGATTTCTTTTTGCACAATGACCCCAGACAGCCTCGACTACCGAACTATCTGGTTTTAATTCAACCCGTTACCTGCCCGAAGGGAGCTCAGCCTTAGGAACGCCAATTCAATAACTGTCCGATTTGCAGCTTGATCTCGCAGCGCTGCTCTTCCTATTTTGAAAACCACCGTAGCTATGGCTATGCTGGATTTCAACATACTCAATCAGCACTACGATGTCTGCGCTTCAATCAGGACAGTTATTAAATTGACGTTCCTTAGTTTACTTAATGGCTATCCATAATACTAGATTCTGACCGAATTAATAGTCTATCGACCACGGTAAAGGGTAATCATGCCTTTACCGTGGTTTGTTATTTTTTGGCTTAATCTTCAGCAACAAGCCTCCGTTCATTAGTATCAACAGCAGGGCTAACCAAACCCAGTAAACTTCAATGATTATGAAGGAATACAACAACTCGAAACCATCCATCGCTGGGCCATTTATCGCAATATTTCGATCTACTTCTCGGCCCGATGACCAGAGGGGCAAAACAATACCTAGCAACAGAACAAGCACCACGTACGGCCAGCATCCAATCGGTCTCCGCGTACGCCTCACCATAATCACAGAACCGATCGACAGCAGCGCAATCGCCACATCGATACCGTCCGTTTGCTGCGTAGCGACCCGATAAAATATTCGTCCCACGGAAGTATCCATCAAATGAAGTTATTAATATAAATCCTGGCATCAAATCATTAGAACCGCCATTTCCCATTCACCCCACCTCCCACAGCAACCGACTAGCGTAACTCCGAAACGGCCGCCACCCTTCCGTCAGCCGGAACAACTCCGCAACCAATTTCTTGCCCCGAAACTTTTCCGTATCCACCCCAAAAAGCTGGATCACATTCCGCTTCACCACCAGATCACCCAGGGGTAACAAATCCTCCCGGTGGAGGACGAACATGAGCACCATCTCGACGGTCCACTGACCGACACCCTTGATGGACGTGAGCATTTTCAGGATTTCCTGGTCGGTGTAGTTATTCCAATCCGTATTAATTAATCTATGATCGAGCCAGTACTGAGCGACGTTCTTGAGGTAGGCGGCTTTGTTGCGACTCATCCCGGCGGCGCGTAGGTCTCGATCATCCATCTCCAACAGGCAGTCGGGGTGGGGATAGCCGTCGGGGAAAAGATCGAGGAAGCGGCCGAAGATGGTGCCGGCGGCTTTGCCGGAGAGTTGCTGGTAGGTGATCGAGCGGATTAAGCCGAAGTAGACGTCGCCGTCGTGGTCGGGGCGAATTTTTGGGGTATGCTTTTTAATTAGCGGGGCCAGAAGTTTCTGCTGGCGGAGGTGGGCGATGGCTATTTCGGACATGACGGGGAAACAGGTTGCGCAGTAGCTTAGTTTGCGCTACTTCAACCGTTACGCGTTCGCATATTTCCGCACCGAATTATGGTTTATGTGCCACGAGGAAGGTAGGGCCACGAGTACACCTCACGGGTCTGATGTTATTCACCACGCTCAGTAACCAGAAACCGGCATCGAAAAAGATTAATTATTAACTGATGTCACGCAGATTATTTCGCCGCGTGAACACAAAAGCACAAAAATCGGTGTACGGGTGCGCCGAAGCGCCGTTTATTTACTCTTGTGTGTTTTTGTGCTTATATGGCATAGTCCGGTTGCGTAAGGTCACTTAATTATTAAAAAGGATCCAACAATAAAAAAGGGCGAGCACCGAAGCGCTCACCCGAAAATGACAGTGTGTTTCCCTCTCTGGGGTACTAAAAACCTAACAATCCCTCTCTAATGCTAGGCTAAACTAAAATACTACGAAAACTAAATAAATACGTTCAAGATGTTAGCTTTAAAACGGTAATCATGCGTACCCTTTGGGTCGTTATTGCTTTGTTGCGCCGCTCGCAGGTATCCAGTCGGAATCAATGACGTGACGGAGTCCCTTAATAAACTAAAATTCAGTAGGTGCGTCGGCTAAACACTAAACTACGGCGGGTCGAAACAGCAACTTGCGTGTCTGGCTGTGGAAGTTTGTTGTTCATAGTAGCGTGCGTGTTATGCCCCTTCATGACGGTACACACACCATGCGTTACACTATGGGTGCTTTTTATTTTTTATGTCCACACCCGAAGACATTGCTCCGGTAAATTATCCTCCGCACCAGCGTCCGCGCCTAACGATTCTTTGGCGCGGTCGCGGGTGCCGGGGATGTCCAGGAGAAAGCAGGGTCATCGCGTAGCCGCCCCAGCACCAAAAAATGTGCCCAGAACATCAACGGCGCCACCAGCGCCGGCAACCAGATCCAGGGGAAATAGAAAATAGCGACGGTGGGTTGGTCCAACGAAAGCAATTGGTACGAAGTCGGTGCCGAGAGCACCGCCACCACCACCGTCCAGGCGAGTACGAGAATGCCAGCGACGTTAGCCGCCACCGCCCAGCCGACCGACAGCTTCCGCCACCTAAATACCAGCAAACCGATTACCGGTAGCAACAAACCCGGAATAACATCGTAATTCAGGCCTTCGTACGTCAGCGCTTTCGCCACCACGCCGGACGCGTAGAGCCCGTGCAAAAAATACACCTCCACGGCAATCCGTACGGTATGGAGATAGTGCAGAATTTCTACATCCACCCCCGCCCGAAACGACCGCGCTCGCTCGCTAAACCCTACGTATAAACCGCCCACCAGCACCGGCAGCACGACCAACGCCACCCGCGGCGGCACGGTATCCGTTACCGTGAAGAACCCCGTAGCCGCCAGGCCGGCCGTTGCGAGTAGCCAGCACGCCCCAGCGATCAGCACCCAGAGCCGCTTACCGGTGGCCGCGTAAAAGCCTACCAGCGTCAGACCCGTCAGGATTGCGAAGCCAAAGTAAAGCGGATGGCCCAGTGGCGGGAGCATGTTTCGTGTTTACACACAAGATAAGCTACTTTTCCCGCCAAGACATTTAGTATTCCATTTGAACGAAAAATATTGAATTCGCATCAATTTTGTCTCGTGCGCCAGGTTGCCAGTACGCGTCATCACCGACTAACCACTAGCCGCATCATGAAGGTATTCCCCCGTTCGTCCAGGCCACGCAAAAAGTATAGCCCGGGTGGCACGTCTCCAGTGTTGATTTCATTCCCCCGGCCGTACGAGTGTACAAGCTCTCCGGCTGCGTCAAATAGCCTGGCGGAGGCTAATTCTACACCGGTTACCGTTACGTTTCCATTAGTTGGATTCGGATAGACTGTCATTTGCCGAGGTCTAGCGAGTTGGTCACCTCCCGTAGCGACGGTTCTTTTTACGAAGCAGCTGGGCAGGAGGTCGGACAAATTTTCGTACTGTGGCACCTGATTATAATAGTAGCAGAGTAGCCGCTCCGTCTCTATTTCCGTCGGACAACCCGGAACTTCGAGTGGGTACAAAAGTCCTTTTGTCGATCCCATTTGTTCTACGTAAGTCATGAACGGCGCTGGCTGACCGGCATCATCCGTTGAATTTAAGCAGGCGGTAAACCAACGCCTGCGCCGGGTACCATCCGTGAGGGTGACACTATCCGTAGCGGTGACGATCAGTTGATAGCTAGCGAATTTATCCTGGCCGTTATCGTAGCGAACCGCTCGGTAATTTAGCGTATCACCTACCTCAGCGGTAAAGTCGTAAAGCAAGTACTCCGGACCATCTTTAAAGGGTTGATAAAAAGTGACTCCTTTGTAATCATTAATCCTGATTTCATTCTTGGTGAAGCTAGATATATCAGCACCTTCTTCTTCGGTGGTTTCTAGCTCGTAAGTATAATTACCGAAGCCGCTCGTGTTTTCGGGGGACATCAAATAGCGCAGGGTGTAGCCGGGGTAGCCCTCGTTTACTTCTCCCGTAGGAACGAATTGATTCCAGACGGAATAAGGGGAAAAGCTCGACGGCTGTTCGTCGGGTTCTTCGATGTTGAAGAAACACTCATTCCTCAGGCTGCTTCCCCGGTAGAGCGTTTCTCCGTTTGCGGAGAAGCAGTTCAGTAACTCACCCCAGCCCTCGATGATAATCTCACAGGGTGCATTTATCCGGTTGAAAAGACCTGATTGGTACCCAATTCCTTCAATGTAGTACCAAGGGCCGAAGTTATCATCGACCGCTAAATCCTCACCCAGGCAGCTCACTTCCCAACGCTTCCGACGTTCCCCATTAGCCAGCTCGATGGTGTCAGTATCCGTGAGCAGCAACTTATAGGGAAGTCCATCAGAAAAATCAGACCTAACTGGGATAAATTCGAGCGTATCCCCCACCATCGCCGTAAAGTCATACAGTAGGTAGTCTTGCGTCGATCCCGCTGGTTGAAAGTATACCTTTCCAGTCCGATCTTCAAGGCGGTCTCCTGAATCCAGAAAATTATCTTCTCCCACGGAATCGCGACTGGTAACGATCCGGTAAAAAGCAATGCTATCCGGTTGCGTAAGCTGCTCTAGCCGGTAACGGGTGGTGTAGCCGAAGGCGGGAGAATTGACCCCGCCGGACATACTGAATAAGTTCCACTGATTACCCGGCGTGAAGAGACTGGGGCCGACTGAATCCGCCTTGATGGGAATGTTGGATGGCGGCAGCGTAACTACCCCGTCATCGAGCGTACAATTGGACACGGACGCCATTGAGATTGACGGCAGTGCACATAACATAATGGCTAGTAATAGCGCGGAAAAGTATTTCAAGGCGAGGTGTTTGTGTGGGCTCAGGTAATTCTGGAAAGCGTCATACTCAGCTAATATAGAAAGTATTGACAAAATTTTAGTACTTATCTATTCGTCAAACTTTGCTGTGCATTACGTGGGTTCATCAATCATTGGTGAATTATCGTCAGTTCAAGAGGCGCTACGAATGAGTACGTTATCCATTGGGTACTTCGTTACTGTCCTCAAGAATCCCAACGAAAATCTCTACCTCCGCATCCGTCAGATTCGAAGCCTTGGCCCCGTAAACCTCATAATCCGCCCGGTAGCTGCGGTCCAGTTCCGTAGCCCAAATATCCTCCCAGGTTTGGTACACTACACCATGCTGGAGATTGCCCCGGGAAGTAAATACCTGAAATGCGCCGCCCGCCACCTCGATGGCCGTCATCCCTTCCGGCACGTCAGCGAGTGAACTTACCCGACAACCCAGCACGGTTGTGTAGGCGCCCCGGTGGTCGGACTCGTAGTCCGTGTACACCGAATAAACGGTCGTATCGACTTTGTTGGGGATCTGATCAACTAGCTGCTCCTCCAGCAGGCGTTGCCAGAGGCCACCGATGTCTTTCGCCGTTTGTTGTGGGTCCGTGTTGGAGGTTCTTACGGAGATACCGATCAGCTGGAAAGAATCTTTTTGTTGCTTAGTCATGGTTGTCTTATTTGGTGACCCGACAAAGTTGGCGGGGCGCTGTGACAACCCCGTGGCAAGGGTACGGGAATAATTTTTCCGGGCTTCTACCAGGTACTCCGCCAACGTGAAGGTGTACGGCGTAAACGTGGTGGACAGGGCTCGAAACCGCCCAATCCGATCCAGCCGAAACGTGCGGAAGGCTTTGCGCAGGCGGCAGAAAGCGATCAGTATCCAGTTGCCCTCGGTGGTGTAGAGGCCAAAGGGTTCTACTTCTCTGTTTGACGCTTCCCCTTTTACGGAAGTGTAAGCGATAGCGGACAAGCGGTGGTGGAGAATACATTCTTGAATTACCATCAGCAAATTGCTGGTTGGCCGCTCCGCCGGATCGTCGCGGGAGAGCAGGCGGGAGGAAAGCACTTCCGACCGTTCTTTACCGGCGCTAGGCAGCACGGCCTTGATTTTGGTAATGGCTGACTGGTAAGCTCGGACGAGCGAAGCATCCGAGTTCTTACCGATCAGGTGCTCCGCCGTGATGAGTGCTCCGGCTTCCGCCTCCGTAAACATGATCGGCGGTAAGCGGTAGCCGGCGAGGATTGAATAGCCTTTTCCTTCCACGGTCACGATCGGTACGCCGGCTGCTTCGAGGGCGCGAACGTCCCGGTAGACGGTGCGCAGGCTGACGCCGTGCCGGTCGGCCAGTTGGCGGGCGGTGACCAGGCGGGAGGACTGGAGTTGGGTGAGGAGGGTGGTTAGCCTGGTTAGGCGGTTTGGCATGGTGAGTAGGTGGTCGTGTCCAGTAGCTAAACTAGCTACTGGCCCTTTAAAAAGATGATTCGTGATAACGGATCGTCCCTTTGTACGCACCGAAGCCGCGAATACTACCCAAACCCAAACGCTTACTAAACCACCATAATCCAATCCCACCCCCACACGTTACCTTCGTGGCTGTTTAAATTGCACCCTCGGCTTGTTAGGTTACGCATCTGATGAACTTTTCAAATTCAATCGCTTTGCGATCGAGTTTGAAAAGGTGCATCCAATGAGAACCCAACTATCTCTTTCAGCCAATCCAAGCAGTTCTCATCGGATGTATCTTTTTAAGTAAGTTGAGAAGCGATCTACTTAAAAAGTTCATCAGATGCGTAACTGCGCACTAAGTTCCAGCCATGCGCATCAAAGTAGGCATCTTCTTCGGCGGCCCCAGCCGCGAACGCGAAATCTCTTTCGCCGGCGGCCGGACGGTCTACGACAACCTCGACCAGGCCCTCTTCGAGCCCGTGCCCATCTTCGTGGACTCTTTCCGCAAGTGGCACCTCCTCGACTGGCAATATCTCTACCGGGGCACCATCCGAGATTTCTTCCCTCCCATCGACCTGGCTCCCGCGTCCGCGCACGGGTTCCAAGTCTACCAGGAAAGCCTCGGCCCGCTCGACGAACTGAGCCTCGAAGCCATGGCCCGCAAAGTCGGCAGCCGCATCCGCCGCCATGATTTACCGGAGCTGATCGACGTAGCTTTCCTAGCCCTCCACGGCGAATACGGCGAAGACGGCCAACTACAACGCGAGCTAGAATACGCCGGCGTGCCCTACACCGGCTCCGGCGTCGAGGCAAGTGAAATCGGTATGGATAAGGCCATCCAGAAGGAGCTTATGTCCGCCAAAGGCTTCGCCTCCCCGGCCCTGCTCGTCATCAAAAAAGGCGACTTTGACGACCAGCGCGTCCAGGATCACTTCTATGAATCCGAGCGCGAAATCGGCTGGCCAATGGTCATCCGCCCCGCCCGCCAGGGTAGCTCCATCGGCGTAGCCATTCTCAAAGAAAGCGAGGGCCTGGAAGGCTTCGAACGCGCCGTCAACGCCGCCTTCTTCCGCGAGCTCCTCCCCGTGCACGAATACGCCGAACGCAACGAATACGAACGCCTCGAATACGTCCGCAACCTCAGCGATCTACGCGACGGTGTAGCCTTCCCCATGGACGCCCAGCACGGCGAACGCACCATTACCTTGTACACGCCGGATGAGCTTTATGATTTTCTGGAGGCTAAGGTGGAGGTAAGAGGAAAGAGTAAAGAAGAAGGACGCGAGACACCTCCGGACACCACGGAATTTGGAGCCGAAGACGAAACTACGAGCGAAGCGAGCATAGCCGCAAATCGCCAATCAAGATTCGCCAATCAAGATTCACCAATCCCGCACGCCCTACCGCCTACCGCCTACCCACTAATTATCTTTTCCGGCCACCAAACCGAACAAAGCGTAATCGTAGAAGCCTTCATCGACGGTAAAGAATTCTCCACCATCGTCCTCCGCACCCCGGCGGGCGCAGCCGTCGCACTGCCCCCCACGGAAATCGTCAAACCCAGCAGCGAGCTCTTCGATTACCGCGCCAAATACATGCCCGGCCGCAGCCGCAAGGTCACGCCGATCGAGCTACCGACGGACCGTATCCAGGCCATCCGCGCCGAATGCGAGCGCCTTTTCGAAGAACTCGGCTTCCACGTTTACGCCCGCATCGACGGCTTCCACACGGCCAGCGGCGAGATCTTCCTCAACGACCCGAACACGACTTCGGGCATGATGCCGAGCAGTTTCTTCTTCCACCAGGCGGCCGAAATTGGCTTGAATCCTAGCCAGTTTCTCACTTATATCATTCGCCAATCGCTCAGGGAACGGGGGCGAGGTCGCGGGATGCAGGGTGAAGGGATGGACGTAGCCGATGAGTTAGGCACCGGCCTGGACGAAGCCATGGAAGCCGCCAGGGCAAGTACCACCCAGAAAGAAAGGATCGGGGTCATCCTCGGTGGACCCAGCTTCGAGCGGCACATTAGCGTGGAGTCCGGACGGAATATCTACGAAAAACTGGCTTCGAGCGAGGGCTATTTGCCGACGCCGCTTTTTTTAGAGCCCGACGGTGAGGATAAGTACCGCCTCCACCAACTCCCCATCAACCTCTTACTAAAGGACAACGCCGACGACATCCGCGCCAAACTCGGTAAAACGACCGAGCACGCGGTGGTGCAGGAGATTCGGGAAGCTTGTAAGGAGATCACGCACACTTACGCTGCTCCCAACGTCGTCTTCTTACCAAAGGAGGTTACCTGGAAGGAACTACCCAAGCACATCGACGGCGCCTTTATTGCCCTCCACGGCCGGCCCGGGGAAGATGGTCAGGTACAAGCTCTCCTCGAACCCCTCGGTATCTACTACAACGGCTCCGGCATCGCCAGCAGCCGGACCACCATCGACAAGTACAAAACCCTCCACACCCTCGCCAGAGCCGGCCTGGAGGTAACGGAACAATGGTTGGCCAGCGGCAAAGATTTCTACGCCGATGAAGATGCTTTCTACCAGCAAGTAGAGGAACGGTTCGGCTACCCCCACGTTGCCAAGCCGGTGGACGATGGGTGCAGTTCGGCCGTTTTACTCATCAAAGACCGGCAAGAATTGACCGCTTACTGCCACCTCACCTTCCGCCCCACCAGCCTGAACGAGCGGGCGGCGCGCAAAGAGTTGAAAGTATCGGAGAAAGACGAGTGGCCAAGCGGTAAAAACACGATCCTTTTCGAAAAAGTCATCACAGCGGAAGGGGCGGATAAATTCATGGAGATCACCGGCGGGATGCTCACGCACCTCGGGGAGGACGGGGAAGTCCGTTACCAGATCTTCGAACCCAGCGAAACGCTGGCCGGGGGCGAAATCCTTAGTCTCGAAGAAAAGTTCCTCGCCGGAGAGGGTCAAAACCTCACCCCCGCCCGTTTGGCGACGGACGGTTACAGCTACGATTTCATTGCCGGCCAGGTCAAAGCCGATCTCGAAAAAGCGGCGCGCGCGGTGGCCGTAGAAGGCTACTGCCGGATCGACGCCTTCGTCCGTATTTACGCGGACGGCACGGCTGACACCATCCCTATCGAAGTTAACAGTCTGCCGGGCATGACGCCGGCCACCGCCATTTTTCACCAGGCGGCGCTGGCGGGTTACCAACCGGCGGCCTTTATCGACCGTATTCTTGCTTACGGGAAGGCGCGGCGGGACCGAGCAGCAATTGCGCTCCCCACGGAAGCAGCTCTGAGCTCCGTACCAAGTCAAGCTTCCCTTGCTTCCCCAAAGAACCCGGCACCCGCGACCGCGCCACTTACTGAAGAAAAAACTGCGGTTAGTGATTACAACGCACTCATTAAGGAGGGTGAAGAAAGTACCGTGCCGCCAATCAGAGCAAGCAGTAGCGAACCGGAAAAAACGGGTTTTGTGGCCAGCACCTTAGCCTTACTCAAATCCGGCTACTTCTGGAAAAACTTCGCGATGGCCCTGTTATTTCTGGTCATCTGCTTCTTCTTACTCCGGATCAGCCTCAACCTCTACACCAGCCACGGCAGCAGCACCGACCTGCCCAATTTCGTGGACATGAGCCGCGCCGAAGCAGCGGAACGCGCCGATGACCTGGGCCTGACGCTCAAATTCGAAAAAGGCGCTTTCGACCCCAACCGCCCACCGGGCACGGTCACGCGCCAACACCCCAAAGCCGGCGCGGGCGTCAAGAAAAACCGGAGCATCTACCTCACCATCCTCACCGACGAGGCCCCGATGATCAAGCTCCCACCACTGACGGGCGAGTACGATTATACGCAGTACACGACCCGCCTGCAGCGCATGGGCGAGATCCGCTCGAAGATCCGCGAACAAGTCTACGACGGTAAACAGGAAGAAAATACGATCCTTTACCTCTACTACGGCGACCGGAAAATCACGGAGGAAGAACTGCGCGGCGGCCGGGTCGAAGTGCCTAAAGGTGGCGAACTCGAGTTCGTCGTTACCGTGCGGGAAACCGGGGAAGTCTCCGTCCCAAAAATGCGCTGCCGCACGTTCGGTGAGCTTGAATTTTTACTCGACGGCTCGGACCTATTGGTCGGTAAAACCTACGGCGACGTGGCGAACCGCAGCAATGCGTACGTCGTGCGGACGGAGCCGTCGGGCGGAGCGATGGTGCCGGTAGGATCCAAATTTGACGTTTATTTGTCGGATACACGGCCGGGAGGGTGTGATTAGTAAACTGATATGCGATATGCGAATCCCGATATTTGATATTTGATTTGTGGCTATGCTCGCTTCGCTCGTCTACGAGCAATGCTTCAACGTGCGTCCGGCAGTTGGGCTAGTGGTGTGTTTCGTGCACTGAAGTGAAAAGAGAAGGGAACTCCGGGCTTTGCTTGAGCAAAACCATTAGCAGCGAATATAGTACGGGACCTAACCGGCGTACACCAAAGCTCCCCACCCCACGTTACAACTTTCTAAGCAAGCAACATGATCTTAAGAGTACTTCTCACCGCCACGCTACTTTCAATGTTGGCGAGTATTTCCTTGTCCGGGCAGGTTACCATCCAGCCGTTGAGTGGCTACGAAAACCTGCAGCGACTCGCCGCTCAGGGCAAAGGGAGTACCGCTAGCGAAAAGGTGGACTGTGACGCGGTGGACCTAAGCGGCTTCACCGTCGTGAGGCCGGGGCAAACCGTGCGGCGGTTGATTCGGCCGGATACGTCTGGGTTGATTGGGGGAGTTACTTATTCCTGCACGGATTGCGCCGCGACGGGTGGAAACGTCGTGTTACGGCGGGATACGCTCATCTACACGGCCAACGCGGATGAGGAAGAGGTACTGGATAACCTCGTTTTTCGGGCCTGCACTAGCAACGGAACCGATTGCGGAACGCCACTAACCGTGCGGGTACTCGTGCAAAGGGAGGGGCGGACGGTCAACTTACCGGGGCAAACCGGCGAGGTGGGGGAGCGGCTAACGTTGGCGACGCCGGACAACAGCCTGACGCGTAAGGCCACGTGCCGCTCGGTCGAAGCCTGCGCGCCCGACTACCGGGGCAGAGACCGGGACTTTGCCTTCGACTCCTCCCCGACGGCCGGCAACGACGTGACGTACGACGTCTCCGCTTACGCCGGCGTGGACGCGATCTGCGTCACGGTCTGTAGTGAATTCGGTCTGTGCGATACTTACCGGACGGAAGTCACCATCGCCCGCAACGCAACGGCGCTACCTTTTTTTGATGATTTCAGCGGAGGAGGGTTCCGCCCCGCGGTAGCGCGCTGGCAGGACCGGGACGTGCTCGTGAACCGCACCTTCGCGCAGTTGCCGCCCTCGATCGGCGTAGCAACCTTCGACGCGGTGGACGCCGACGGATTCTCCTACCCCGCCACGGGTGGTGGCCGGCGGACGTTTCCACGCGATTACCTGACCTCTACCCCGCTGAACATGGTGGGCCAGGAAGGCTCCACCCTCAGCTTCTACTTACAACCCCGTGGGCTCGGCAACCGCCCGGAGCGCCAGGACAGTTTTGTGGTTCAATTCCTACGCCCGAACGGTAATTTTCAGACCGTCTTCGCGGTGGAAGGTCTCCGTAATAACGTACCGACGGATAGTGTACTGGCTTTTCAACGGTACGCCATTCCGGTGGCCGGAGAATTTCTGTACGGCGGATTCGTCTTTCGCTTTCTCAACAAGAGTAACCAGTCCGGTGCCGTGGATAATTGGCACTTAGATTACGTCAAACTCGACCGGGCGGCGGTGGCCGCGGGAACGCGGGACCTCGCGCTCGTCAAGGAACCCGGCTCCATTCTCGCACCGCTAACCAGCCTGCCGCTGCGGCACTACCAGGCGGCGGGGGAAGATTTAATCCGGGAAGATTTACGCATCGACGTGCACAACGCGGCCGGACAGCAGCTTTCGCTGGGGAGCGTCAAATCGAGCGATATCCTTATTTCCGACCGCGCCGCCGGTACCATCGTGGCGGCGGACGCAGCTCCGCCCGAAGTATTTGGTCTGCCCGTCACGGTAGCACCAATGTCTTACGTTTCCGCTGACTTAGCGCCGGGCTGGGCGGGGTTGAGCACGGTGGCGACTTACTTGAATGGGTTAGCGCAAGATAGCCAACGGGTGGAAATCAGCACCCAGTACCGGCTCGAGCCGAATGGGGAAAACGGCGAGCTCAGCGTATCCGTCAGGGTCAACAATACGGCGAGTACGACGACGGTGCTGGACAATTACATGGCTTACGACGACGGCTCGGCGGAAGCGACCATCTTCAGCCGCGTGCAGACGCGCACCGTAGTGCGCTTCCCGTCCTACGTGGAGGATGAATTACGAGGCATCCAAGTTCGCATCCCCCGTGACCTCGGTGGCTTCGGCGACCAAAAACTGCGGTTGGTAGTTTACGCGGCGGGGGATTCCTTGCCCACGGACCGCCTTTACGAGCAGGATTTTGACATCGTCGTCCCGGAAGATATTATTCAGGATAGTCTTGAGGGTTTTACGACTTACCTCTTCGACGAACCGCTCCAGTTGCCCACGGGTAACTTTTTTGTAGGCTGGGAGCAACTGCCGGCGGCCCGGGAGATCACGATTGGCTACGACCGGAACACAAATAGCCAGGAATTCCAGTTTGCGGACTACGGCAGCGGCTGGCGGGCTTTACTGGGCACGACGAAGGGGTCGCTGATGTTACGCCCCCTGCTGGGTGGCTTCGAGGGCTTCCAAACGAGTACGGAAGGCGTAGCAACGGTTTCGGCCCTGGTGGACGTGTTTCCCAATCCTACGTCCGGCACTCTACACCTGCGAAGCAATAGCGAGTCCCGCACTCGGTCGGGACGGCCGCTCCAACTACCAACAGCTACCTACCATGTACGGCTATTTAACCTAGCCGGGGCGCTACAACAAACGCAAACGGGGCTGAACGACCTCGATCTGAGCGCGCTACCCGCCGGGGCGTACGTACTGGAGGTTAGTGACGGATTACGTCGTAGCTTCCATAAAGTGATTCGTAACTAATCAAATTAGCGGTGGGCCTTGTTACCCTTCCAAAATTACGGATAACTATGGACGCAACGATTCAGGAACTGAAAGAACGAGAAACCGAAGCCACGAAAGATTACGTTTTGCTCGACGTGCGCGAAGATTACGAACGCAGCGAATTTAACGTCGGCGGCATCCACGTACCGCTCGGCGAGTTAATGGGAAGCCTCGATAAACTGGCCCCGCACAAGGATGACGAAGTGATCGTTTACTGCCGGAGTGGCAAACGCTCGGCGATGGCGGCGCAGTTATTGACCCAGAGTGGATTTACGAACGTTCGGAATCTGGCGGGGGGGATGATGGCTTATTTGGCGTAGGGGGGGGGTAGGCGGTAGTTTATTAGGCGGTAGGCGGTAGGCGGTAGGCGGTAGGCGGTATACTAAACGTTATTGGGGGGGTGATTGGATATGTTAGTAAAAACTAACATATAAATCGTCCGCAAGATATTCGAAGCACCCACCTACTCGCCTACCTCCTACCCTCCTACCCTCCTACCGCCTCAATTAATTCCGCTTCACCATAATCGCTTCGAATCCTTTACTCTTGAGTTGAGTGATGAGTTCATCCGCTTCCCGTTCGTTGGCGCGGCGACCGACCAGGGCGAGGGCGTAGGCTCCGCCGTGGGATTTGATGACGTCACTTTCGGTAAACCCAGCAGCCTTTAATTTTTTGACCTGGCCCTGGGCGTTAATCAGTTGGCGAAAGCTGCCGGCGAGGATGGAGTATTCACCGTGCAGGTCGGCTTCGAGCTCGCGGGCGACTTGGTTACCGGCGTAGTCGTTGGCGATGTCCTCATCGGGGGCGTAGAGAGGTTCACTTGACTCAGCGTAGGTGTTGGGTTTTGCTTCTTCTTCCTCCAGGGCAGGCTCGTAATAGCGATCACTGGCGGCTTTTTCCTGAACGTCGTACTCCCTGGGTACCGCGGTTTTACTGGTAGTTACGGCGGCGCGGGGCAGGGTGGGGTCGGCACCGTCGGAGAGAGCGGCGTAGAGCAGATAGGCCAGCGTACCCAGGCAAACAGCGAGAATAATGGGTATGATAATCGGCGTGTTCCGCATGAGAATATGTGTTAAAGGTTGAGATTTCTAGGGATAAAGCGCAATAATTGCTTGCTGAAGACTATTATTGCATAGTATTTAGAACGTACGCAGCTTACGTAGCGTTGCTTCAAATACACAAGAATTGTTCAAGTGTTTGCTTTTTGGAAAGACCGTTTTTTTGGAGGCACCCATTGGGTGCCTCCTTTTTTTTGTTTGGGCGCGGCCGTCCCGACTGAGTACGGGACTAGCTGGCGCGGTCGCAGGAGCAAGGAGAAAGAGTCGTAGGAGCCGGGGCTGTTTGGATTCTTCGCGACTATTCTACGGGCCAGCTATTTTATTCGTGCCGTGGGTTACAACTCCGTCCGGCGATGCAAAAGTTGTATCAGTTGGCTAGCATCCAAGAGACTAATTCTTCGGGATCGACGATGGACCAGCTGTGTGGGTGGCGTTCGCCACCGGAGCGGTAGCCGCGGTTCTCTGAAGTGACGTACGTGACTTTTTCGAAGCCAAGCTCACGCATCTTACCGTACAGTCTCTTTAGCCGGTAACCATTAGTTTCCACATAGGCTTGTTGCCGGTGCTTTTGCCACCAAACAGTGTCGGGCTCGGTGTAGAGTCGAATTTTGATCTCGCGTAGGTTTGCTATTCGGTCGGTATTATTCGTGCCGAAGGTAACCGGCGAGTACGTCTCGTACCGGTCAAGGCTCCGGGTCGGATCACCAATTTCTTTACTCATTTTCTCAAGTAGGAACTCACCTTCCCGGACGGACGGTGGCGAAAAGTTTCTCGCCACGTTCAGCGCTGCCGTGGCGTAGAGCTCCGCCAGGTCTACGGGAGAATCCACAACAAAGACACCTTTCGGTTTGAAGCCAAATTCGTCGCGCCCGACGAGAAAGTCACTGAGCAGCAATGCCACGTTGCCACCGCTCGAAAAGCCACCTACGTAGATATTGTCCGTTGGTAGGCCGTGCTTCAGAATAGCGCTTTGCAAACGACTGCCCAACTCCTTTTTCTCGCTTTCTTCCAGCCATAGTCTCTGGCTATAGTTCATAAAGAGCACGGCTACTTGTTGCGCGGTTGCCGGTTCGGCGATCTTGAATTCTCGCTTGATGTCGGCGGCTCGCTCGGGGTAGCCACCGAAAAGAATCAGGAGGGCGGCAGCCGGTTCGTCCGTTGGCCGTAGTAATTCGTAATCGGGCGTAATTAGCGTAGTGGTCGCTGCTTTAGTTTTATCGGTAGCCGGCGGGGGCGATTTTTCGGGACTGCAGGCTACGACAAAGTGCAGAGAGATTAAGAGTGCTAGGGTACGTTTCAAATTACGGTGGATATCTATTTTACTGCGGCGGTCGGTAGCGCACCACCGGAGTGGTTAAACGGTTACGTACTTCCGCCAATTATGTTGCTCTTCGAAACCCAGCACTTCCCGGATTTTTAAATTTGAATAGAGCGCTTCGTGCTCCCCCATCTCCCGCGTGAACGGCACCCCGGGGAAGAAGCGTTCGGCCAGTTCCTTTGTCGGGGCGACCGCGCCGTTGTGGTCATTGCCAGCGTTGAAAACTTGGTAGCCGAGACCGTCCTTACGCAGACACAGATCAACGATTTGCCCCAAGTCGCGCGCGTCGATGTAACAAAATGCGTTACGGCGGCGGACGGCGGGGTTCTTCAGGTAATTCGGGAAAAGCTCGGCGTACTCGTGGGGCTCGATCACGTTGCCGATGCGGAGCGCGTAGATATCGACGCCCGACCGTCGTTGAAAGCTGCGGGCCGTCTTTTCGTTGACGACTTTTGATAAACCGTAACTATCCATGGGGTCTACGTCATAATCCTCTTCCAGGGGTAGCGTTTTGGGGTTTATCTTGCCATCGGAAAAACAAATTCCGTAGGTAGTTTCCGAAGAAGCGATGATGATCTTTTTGACGCCCAGTTTGACGGCCGCTTCGATGACGTTATACGTCCCCATGGTGTTGACCCGGAAGGTCTCGTTGTCGGGCTTGAGTAAAATTCTCGGGATGGCGGCAAAGTGGACTACGGCGTCGAAGGCGGGTACCCCGTTGCCGGGCTCCAGTTCGTCGAAACCGGCGTAGGAGCTCATGGCGTTGAATACTTGCCCGGAATCGGTGATGTCCACGATTAGGTTATCGACTTGCGGATGGTTCAGGGGGACCAGGTCTACGTTCATCACCCGGTGGCCACGATCGAGCAAATAAGCCACTGCATACTTGCCGGCTTTTCCCGATCCGCCGGTAAAAAATATTCTTTTCTTGGTCATGCTGTATTTTTTGGTTGACTTAGGGTAGTCCGTCTTGTGTTCGAAGGGGCAAAGTTGTTTTTAACACATAAAGCACAAAAGAAGGGTAAAGACACAAAACAGCACTCAGAGCAGGTTGGGACTTTATGTGTTTGCGACGTTTATCTCTCCTCCTCCTCATTTCGTTAATCTACACTAATGGTTGTTTAGAGTACGTTAGAATACCCAGGAACTTTGCGAAACGTTCGGCTTGGGTTCCGTTGCACAAAAACGCAAGATAAGTACTTGGACAATATTAAACGTACACCTTATAACCCTCTCCCCCGGCCCCTCTCCGAAGGTAGAGGGGAGACGAGTCAGCTCGCTACGCTCGTCAAAATGATATAATAATATTGTCCAACTACTTAGCTAGCGCTTTGACTACTCTTTGAGCATAAATTTCTGTCGTTCATTAAGCGTTACTGGCCCCAGCAATCCCGCCGAGATAAGTGGGCTATCCTTTTTGTAAAATGGGTACGTTGTGAAGGTGGTACGTTCACCTGACGGCGGCGGCTCATTATTTACGTACCAGTCGGGCATTTTTTCGTTCGTGATCTTGTACCCATCCGTTTGGGCAAACTGTTCGTCGCCGATTAAGTGGTTGGTCCACTGGTTGGTAACGTGGATTTCTAATTTGTTCTCCCCTTCGATAAGCGCATCAGAAACATCCACTTTAAAGGGCGGTAGCCAAAGAACGCCTAGATCAACTCCATTCAGCTTTACACGCGCTATTACGTTTACTTCGCCTAAGTCAAGTATCCAGTGTTGATTTTCTGAAAGCTTGGGTTGATTAAAAAGAAATGAGTTTCGGTAAATTGCCGTGCCCGAATAATACCTAATGGCATCGTCGGCGTTGTCCTTCCAGTCGATTAATTCATCAAATACGAACTTAGCTTTGTCACCATTTACCTTCGGGAACGCTACCTCCCACGAACCGGCTATCGTTACGGGGTTATCGATCTGGTCGATTACCGTTTTCCTATTTTCACCATTGGTCATCGAAGCTGCGTAGGTACCATTTCGGGACGCATTAAGAACCAGTTGATTATCATCGTCTAACGTATATTCTACCCGTAAGTCTTTGTTTTGCCCCAGACTTACCGACGGAACTCCTTTCGATGATTCGCGAAAGACAACAAATACGGATTCTTCTGCTTCGAGCGTAATCCAGGCGGTTGTTCGACCGTCTTGATGTTTAAATTGGCCTAGCTTGGTAATCTCGCCATTTACGGAGTTCCATAATTCAGGAATTTTACCATCGACCCGAAACGCACATTCAAAAAGTGCTGCCTCTTTCTCCCGGTTATAAAAGAAATAGATATCCTTATCGGCCATCGTTCGGTGTGTGTAGCCCATATCTTCTCTACCAATGAAGTCGAGGTCGGTTGCTATGTTATTTTCGTGGAAGATGGTAGACCAATCGTAGTGGTCATAAATTTTTGTCTGGCTTTTTATTTCAGCCAGTAGGAGGGCAAATTGTTCTCTTAGTTCATCACTCACGTTATATCCCTGGGGTTCGATGCTCGTTAATCCAGCAATTGGAATCCCCGCAAGGGCTATTTCATGAATTTTCGTTAGTGATTCTAGGGACAGTTTCTCACAATTTTTCAAAACCAACACTTGATATTCCAGCCCTTCGGGTAAGGCCAACCGATCACCTTTTATTTGAATGCGATTGATTAATGCATCGGCATTGATGCAGTCAAAATTGGTTTCTATCGGGATGTGAGGATCAAACTCATCGCGGTAAAAAGGAGCGTTTGGAGCATCCTCTCCGATAAAAACCAACACATCAGAGACCGGGTTGCCCTGGCGCAACAAGTACGAGCCACGCGCCATGTACTTGAACCATTCGGCACCGGCATTGTGCCACCAGGTGTTGGTGCGGTCGAAATGAAAACCCCAGAAACCAAGCGTCATTCCCGGCGTCACGTGCGTATTCGCCTGGTGCGCGAAGCGATGCAGCATGAATTGATTAACCCCGTCGGTCCAGGCGGAATCGCCCTTAAGTTTCACCGCGGCGGGGTGTCCCTTCCAGTTTAATTTAGGTATGGAAGTAAAAGCTTCGGCCGAGATGAGGTTTTTGCCATAAATCCTGCTACCCGAAACTGCCGCATTCATCATTCTGACGTCACGCTCCAGCCAGAATTCACCCATATTAATATCGGCTTTTGCAGCCACGTCCAGTTCGTTAATTAAGCCGTCTCCGTAAGGTTCGAAATAGGTCTGCAGACCTCTCTCGTGACAAAGCTCGGTGAAATATCCGTAGTAATTTTCCGTGGTCAGGTCGCAGGTTACCTGCCTAAAATCGCCTAATACAGCATCCGAAGTTTCTGCACTTTCTACGAAGCGTCCGGCAAAAAGGGGTAAAAATTGAGTGAGATCGTACCCCTTCTTTTCCCGAAAAATAGCGTCTAAACTATCAGTCCAATTTTGCATACCCTTCTCATAACTATCAATCTCGATGTACTGCATCGATTCGGTGTCAGCTAGGTTATCAATAGCTTTAGTGATGAAAGCGTCAAAATGTACTTTTAATGCCTTTTTGCTAAACTTGTCACACTCCAATCCCTGCCCTTCCGGGGAAGCGGGTGTGTTCTGTAGCCCATTAGTGGTGTAGCCGAAACGTAAGATGGTGAACTTGCCAGCGGGCAGGGTAGCGGTCAAATTACCCGAGTCATCCATTTTATCAGTCAAGTCGATGATTTCGTCTGGTTTGACGATCATCTCTGCTCTAGGGTTACCAATGGGCGTTAGTTTGTAGTCGTCAATACGGTTTATACCCGTGCGGGCCAAAAGTTTGCCGATGGTAGCTACGGACTTTAAGGAAATTTCTCGAATTGTATTTACCCGGGTTAGTTTGATCCTGAAGTAGCGCGCAGTAACGGGTTCAAAGCTATCAGAAAAATCAAGTTGCTGATGGACTGTCTTCTGCTTATAAAGATCTTTGACCAGCGTGAAGTTTGTGCCGTCATCCGACGTCCAGAGCTCTGCACTGGCCCACCGGTCCTCGACGTTCATAAAAAATGACCGTACGGTGTGCTGTTTTCCGTAATCGAATTGGATCCAGGGGTTTTCTCCTGCGATGGTAGTCTCGCTGGTGGGGTCGGCATCCATAATTTTGGCTACGTCCAGATTTTTATCGGATGAGGTTACCACTGGCTTAGCTTCGTAGTCAACGAGCTCGGAGGGTAAGGACGGGTACGCCAGCACCGCGATATCCCCGTAAAAATCTCTCCTGGTGGTAGGCTGCGCCAAAGGGGTATCGATGTGTCCTCCGTCAACAACCGTTTCGCTCCACACCACCATCTTCATGCTGTTTTCGGGGGTGATCCACGGGCCACCGCTCGACGACCAACCGTCGCAGTTGTGAAACCCAAAGGTTAACCCCAAACGATCGCACTCCCGTGCTGCATGTTTCAGCATGGCGTGGTGCTCGGGAGAGTTGTACGTAACCTTCCCGGCAGGGATACCTTCCGATACGTTGAACAACAGCACACCACCGATACCTACTTCGGCAATAGCTTCCAGGTCTTTCGTTAAGCCTTTTTTACTCATGTTACCGCTGATGGCGTGCATCCATGTTTTGGGTTTGGAGGCGGCGGGAGGATCTTTGAACCCAGCTTCCAGGTCTAGATTCGAGTGGTGTTGGCCGCACGCCGATACTAGAAGCACCAGTAGTAGATAAATGATTGTCCTATTCATGCTTTAAGTACGTTTTAGATTTGTGTACGCCACCAGCCCTAAGGTTCCTAATTGAATGTTTTACCTCTTAGGGATTTAATTTACCCGCTGACCTTACGTAGTACATTCTTTTCCTACCACAAAGGACACGGAGAACACAAAGAAGAGTCACCCTTTGTGATCTCTGTGTATTATGTGGTTAAATCTCTTGCGTAAGTTCGTTTACCCGTTCCCAATCGGATCGGTTTTATCTCACCATCTATCTCCACGAGGAGAGCGTGTGAATCGCCACTTAGGGTCGCTCAAATGATAACCTCTGCCTTCAACTCAAAAATTAATTACCCATCTCCCACTGCTAGACATTTACAGCGAGCGAATGATTTCTTTCACGGTTGAGTGCTAATATCCGATGAAGAAATTTGTCGGGACTTAAGAGCACGTTGGAGTAATTAAAGACCCGACCTAGCAGTAGCGGGGTCGTACCAGTTAGTCGAGCATGCCCCCGTTCTGAAGTACCTCACCACGTCTAACTTCCGGCACACCCTAAATCCAGTACCTTTACCCCCTCAGAACCACCACCACCACCGAACATGCCCGCCGCCCCCAAGAACGACCCCACCGCCCCCGCCCGCAAGGAAGACCACATCGAACTAGCGTTCCGCTCGCAAGTGGAAGGCTTCCAACTCGACCCCCGCTTCGATTATGAGCCCCTGCTCGCCGCGCACCCGGCCCCGGGGTCCCTGCCCCCCACTCCTTTTGGGGACAAACAACTTGCCGCGCCCATCTGGGTCAGCAGCATGACGGGCGGGACGGAAAAAGCGCTCGTGATCAACCACAACCTAGCGCGGGCCTGCGCGGAATTCGGACTGGGGATGGGCCTGGGCTCCTGCCGACCGCTACTCTACGACAACGACCGACTGAAGGACTTCGACGTGCGGCCGCTCACCGGACCGGACGTACCGCTCTACGCCAACCTCGGCGTGGCGCAGATCGAGGATTTGCTGGACGAAGGAAGGATGCAAGAAATCCAGCAGATGGTGGACCTGCTGCGAGTGGACGGGCTGATCATCCACGTTAACCCACTGCAGGAGGCGATGCAGCCCGAAGGGGACATGTACCGATCCGCACCGATCGACGTCATCAAGGCTACGTTGGCGGCGCTGCCGGGCTTACCCGTTATCGTAAAAGAAGTAGGCCAGGGGATGGGCCCGCGTAGCATACACGCGTTGCTCGACCTACCGTTGCTGGCCCTCGACACGGCTGCCGGGGGCGGGACGAACTTCAGCAAACTAGAGCTTTTCCGGGGGGACGACATACGCCGCGCCGCCTACGAGCCGCTGGTAAACGTCGGGCACACGGCCGAAGAAATGGTGGAGATGGTAAACGGCCAGGTACGGGTTGGAGCGGTAAGCTCCCCCAAGTGGACGATGGAGACGCAACACCTGATCGTGAGCGGTGGCGTACGAACTTTCTTGGATGGTTATTACCTGACGGAGCGGTCGACCATGCCGGCGATCTACGGGCAGGCTTCGGCGTTCCTCAAGTTTGCGCGGGAAGATTATGCACTTTTACAACGCTACGTCGCCACGCAGATACGTGGTCTGGAGCTCGCGCATGCCTACCTTCGCGTCCGTAGCTCCCCCGGAGAATTCAAGGTCGTTTGACAACCAGCGAGCGGCTACCTCCTTGTACACCTACCATTTCAGCCGAGTCACTCACGCAGACCCTCACTAAGCAGATAATTCACCGTGATAAAACCCCAGCAGCAACAAATCAACGGTTTTAGCAAACTGGACAAAGCACAGCGCCGGGCCTGGCTAACGGAGCAATTCCTCGACCCCAGCGCACGGCTCATTCTCAAGCAGTTCGATTTGCCGGACGATTCCATCCAGCAAGTGTTCGATGGCTTCAGCGAGAACACCATCACCAACTTTCCGCTGCCGTACGGAGTGGCGCCGAACTTCGTCATCAACGGTAAGACGTACGCCGTACCGATGGTGACGGAAGAATCGAGCGTCGTGGCGGCGGCGAGCGCGGCGGCAAAGTACTGGATGACGCGCGGGGGTTTTCACGCGGAAGTCATCGCGGCGGAAAAGCTGGGGCAGGTACACTTCCGGTGGTCCGGCCGGCCGGCGCGGCGGGCTGCGCTCCTGGATGAACTTTGCACCCGCGTCCGCGCCCAAACGAAAGACTTGACCCAACGCATGGAGGCCCGGGGCGGCGGCGTGCGTGGCGTGACCTGGAAGCACCTCCCCGAGGTGGCCGACGACTGTTACCAACTGCTCATAAAATTCGGGACGGCCGACAGCATGGGCGCGAATTTCATCAATACCGTCCTGGAAGCCTACGGCGCCGAACTGCAAACGTGGGCCGCCGAAAGCGGCAGCCTAACCGAAGAAGAACGGGACCTGGAAGTCATCATGGCCATCCTCAGTAACCACACGCCGAACTGCGTGGTGCGCGCCTGGGTGAGCTGCCCGATCTCGGAAATGGCGCTGCCCAAGAACGGGGTCGACCCCCACGAATTCGCCCGCCGGTTCCGCTACGCCGTCGAGATTGCCCGCCAAGATACTTACCGCGCCGTGACCCACAACAAGGGCATCATGAACGGGGTGGACGCCGTGGTAATCGCTACCGGTAATGACTTCCGCGCCGTGGAAGCCGCCGCCCACGCCTTCGCCGCGCAGGACGGTACGTACCGCTCCCTGAGCCGCTGCCGCGTGGAGCACGACCGCTTCACTTTCGAACTCACGCTGCCCCTCGCCCTCGGCACGGTGGGTGGGCTAACGAAGCTTCATCCCCTCGCCAAACTTTCCCTCGACGCGCTCGGCCAACCTTCCGCCGAAGAACTGATGGGCGTAGTCGCCGCCGCCGGGTTAGCGCAGAATTTTGCCGCCGTGCGTAGCCTCGTCACGACCGGAATTCAACAGGGGCACATGCGGATGCACCTGCAGAATATTCTGACGAGTTTTCACGCGAGTGAGGAGGAGCGGGGGGCTACGGCGGCGCATTTTGCGGGGAAGACGATTAGTTACGCTGGGGTTAGGGGGTTTCTGGGGCGGTAGGGAAGGAGCCCTCTCCCCAACTTATTTTGGGTCCCCTTCACCCCAAAAACGTGTCTCCGAAAAAGGAGAGGGGAGACACCATAAGCGTTGGAGTGTGATCGCTCGGCTACTCTCGTAGGTATTAGCTTAGTTTTGTTTCTTGGTCTACCCCACTCACCGAATTACGGAGAAACGTGTTGTAACCAGTAGCCCGACCAGCCAAACAGCCCAAAAGCCCATGCGCTTCCTTCCCTTCCTAGCTTTCTTGCTTCTCCAGACCTGCCAAATCTCCACGGTCACGAACGGCACCGACCCTACCTACAACACCCTGATTGTCGAAGCCGAAACCGCCGAAGCCGACCGAGATTACTTCGCCGCCGCCGCCGCTTACCAGCGGGCCTACGCGCTTCGCCCCAAGAACAGCGACGTGATCTTCCGGGCCGGCGAGTTGTACGCGCGCACCCGTGATTACCGAGCGGCGGCGGCGGCCTACGCGCTCGTGCCCGCAAACATTGAAAGCTGGCCGCTACTGGGTTTGCGGTACGGGCGGGCGCTGAAGCAATCGGGGCAGACGGAGGAGGCCGAGCGAGTGCTGGGTAACTTTCGGGCGGGGTACAACGGCTCCGACCGGGCCATAATGGGAGAAATCGTGGATGGTGAGTTGGCCGGGCTCGCGCTCGACCGGGGCAGCGCGGAAACCAGTACGGTAGCCAACTTGGGGCTCGGCGTAAACTCCCGGGGCGACGAAACGGGGGCATCGCGCATGACGCCCGACCAGCTTCTTTTCGCCAGCCAGCGTGGGGAGCAGAGTCGACTACTCACCAGCCGGCAGGTGGCGGCGGAATGGCAACGGGCTACCGCCCCGGGTGGGTTCCCGATCATCTCCGGCGGGCAGTTCGGTACTGGTTCCTTCAGCGACGACGGGCGGTTCTACTTCTTTACAATCTGTAGCGGGGCGGGGGCGGACGAGGCAAATCGTTGCGAAATCTACCGGACGGGGCGCCGACTTTCGGGCGCCTGGACGACGCCGGAGCGCCTGAGTGACAACGTTAATTCAGCGGGCAGCAACAACGCTTACCCCACGACGGTGACGCTGGAAGACAATCGCCAAATTCTCTATTTCGCTAGCAACCGGCCCGGCGGGCGGGGTGGCATGGACGTGTACCGCGCGACGCAAGCGGACGCGGTGGACCGCGTAACTTTCGAGGACCCGGTACTGCTCGGTCCAGCCATCAACACGGCGGGCGACGAGATTACCCCGGCGTTCGACCGGCCTAACCAGGTGCTTTATTTTTCGAGCAACGGACACCCGGGGCTGGGCGGGTACGACGTCTTCCGCGCACAACGGACTAACGGACTTTACGACCGGGCGGTGAATTCGTTGCGCCCCGTCAACTCACCGGCGGACGACCGGGGCTTCACCGTGCCGGACGCGGCGGGTTTTTCGCTGTTTTCCAGCAACCGAGCGTGGCGATCGGAGAAGCCAACGACGACGGACGACGATCTTTATCAAATCGGGCTGAGCGGCAGCGCACCGGGCCTGCGGGCGAGCGTTTACGACGAGGCGACGCGGGCCGTGGTAACGGGGGTGGAGGTGGCGCTGTACGAGATTTTGCCGGGGCGGCAGGAGCGGGAGGTGGCGCGGCAGACGTTCCCGGAGTCGACGTATTCGTTACCCCTGGAGGCGGGGAAGAGCTACCGCGTCGTCCTCCGGCGGGCGGGGTACGAGTCGGCGGATTACCGTGTGCAGACGGACGCGACGGGGTCTTCCATTTACGGCCGGCCAATTTATCTGCGGGGGACCGGGGCGCGGCCGCCGGTGCCGGGTAGTGGGGGGAGGAGCAATGGTGGTTCGCCCAATCCCCCCGGCTCTTCCGATCCGGACCTGGCACCCGCGGCCGCGGCCCCTACTGCTTTCCGCATCCAGGTGAGCGCGGCGAAAACCTTTGACCCCAACGAGGATCGTTACGCCGCCCTGAAAAGCATTGCCGAACTCAGCAGCGAAGCCGTCCCCGACCGTGACCTGAGGCGCATCACTCTTGGCTATTACCCCACCCTGGAGGCCGCCCGCGCCGTACTTCCGGACGTACAACGAGCGGGCTTCCCCGACGCGTTCGTAGTCCGTTACGACTACGGCAAACGCTACGGCCGTGTACGCTGATGCAACCGGTGACCGCCCCCGCCCGTTTTCTCCCAAAACCCGCCCCATGGCCGACGAAAAACAACTGTCCTTTAAAGAACTGATCAACTCCGAAACGCCCGTCCTGGTCGATTTCTTCGCCACCTGGTGCGGCCCCTGCCACGCCTACAGCCCCATCTTGCAACAACTAAAAACGGACCTCGGCGACAGCATGCGCCTCGTTAAGATCGACGTGGACCGCAACCAAAAGATCGTTGACAAGCTGGCCATCAAGTCGATGCCGACGACGATCATTTTTCAGAATGGTGACATTAAATTTCGGGCCTCTGGGGTGCAGAGCATTGGGGTTTTGAAGGGGGAGATTGGGAAGTTGGTGGAAGGATGAAAGAAGAGTAAAGAAGTAAGAAAAAAGGAGGTAAGAGTACCAGAAAACTTGGAAAGTTGGCTCCGATAGTTAATTCCTTTTGTGCTTTTTGTGTTGAAAACCCACTACCGAGAACGCTCGAGTTCAGCAATTAAATTGTAACACCCGGGACTCCCCCAAATTTCCGATCTTTAGCCGACCACAGACTAGAGACCATAGACTCCAGACCTTAGACTTTAGACCACAGACCAAAATGACCTTACACAACCAAATCCAGGAATGCCTAGCCTTCATTCGCCAGCGCAGTGACCTAAAACCCCAACTCGGCATCATTCTCGGCACCGGCCTGGGCACGTTGAGCGAAGACATTGTCGTCGAGCGCGAGTTCGTCTATGGTTTGCTCCCCTACTTCTGTGCTTCGACGGTTGTTTCTCACCAGGGAAAGTTGATTCTGGGTACCCTGCACGGTGTTCCCGTCGTGGCCATGTCCGGCCGGCTGCACTACTACGAAGGCTTCAGCATGCAGCAACTGACCTTCCCCGTCCGCGTGATGCACGCCCTGGGCATCGAGCACCTGATTATCTCTAACGCTAGCGGCTCCGTTAACGCAGATATGGACGCCGGCGACGTGATCTTTCTGCGCGACCACATCAACATGCAGCCCGAGAACCCCCTGCGTGGCCCCAACGACCCCCGCCTCGGCCCGCGCTTCCCCGACATGCTCCGCGCTTACGACCGCGAACTCAACGCCTGGGCCATCACCGCCGCGGCTACCCACGACATCAAGGGCCACGAAGGCGTTTACCTCGCACTAGCCGGCCCCAATTTGGAGACGCCCGCGGAATACAAGATGGCCAACATCCTCGGCGCGGATTGCATCGGGATGAGTACCGTCCCGGAAGTACTCGTCGCCCGCCACTGCGGCCTACCGGTATTCGTGATGAGCGTCGTTTCCAACAAGTGCTACCCCATCGTTGAAATACAGCCCACAACGGTACAGGACGTGATCGATACGGTGCAAGCCGTGGAGCCAAAATTAAAGGGCTTCATCAAGGACCTGGTCCAAAAAATAGCGGCCAAGTAACCCCAAAGACTACGGACCAAAGACCCCAGACCCCAGACCAATTTCCTTTTGCCAAAACAGTCCACCCGCCACAAGTACCAGACCCGCCGCGAGAAAAGCGCCGAGCGCTCCCGGGTCATCCGCATCTTGCTCATTGGGGCGCTGGTTTTTGCCGTGCTGATCCTTTTTCGGAATTGGGATAAAATCTACCGGTACTTCAAGGTCTATTTTATGTAGTACCAGTCACTGGTGGATTTCTTCGTGGCGTCCGACGATGCTGGCTCTAGTGAATAAAAACGTTACCCTCAACCAGTTTTTGTTGCTTTACAATACGCACGGAAACGTGAGAGTTGACTACCGTGTCGGCTACATCCAAGCAGGCGAACCGAACAAACCCACCCCGCCCCCGCGCTCTGTAATAAAGCGCATAATGCAGCCCACCACCCAACAAACCGCACCCGCCAACCTCGATTATTTGATCGAAACCCTCCAGGCGGAATACGGCCGCCAGACCCGGTACAGCACCAAATCGGCCGTCGACCAAATCATCGCCACCACCCTCAGTCAGCGCACGAATTACGCCGACGAGAAAGCCGCTTACGACAAACTTTTGGCCACCTACGGCGACTGGGAAGGCGTCGCCGCGGCCCCCGTAGCGGGCATCGAAGAGTGCATCCAAACTAGCCGCTGGCCGGAGGTGAAAGCGCCACGGATCAAGGAATTGCTCAACATTATTAAGGAGGAATACGGGGAGATGAAGATGGATTTCCTGAAAGAAATGCCCGTCGACGAAGCCCAGAAATTACTGATGAAACTTCCCGGTGTAGGCTTCAAGACAGCTACTTTCGTCCTCCTATTTTCCCTCCGCCGCCCCGCCCTGCCCGTCGATACGCACGTCCACCGGGTGAGTACGCGCTTCGGCATTCTGCCACCGAAAATTACCCAGGCAAAGTCGCACAAAGCGCTCCTGGACATGCTCCCGCAGGATGCGGATGAACTACTCAATTTCCACAAACTACTCTTTAAGCACGGCCAGCGCGTGTGCACTTATTCCTACCCAAAGTGCAGCAAGTGCGTGGTGGCGGAGCGGTGTGATTATTATCTGGCTAAGAAAAAGGACTGAGGGGTGACAACTTGAGTTTTGTTGGGTGGTTATTTGTTAGTGATAATCCCCTCACCCCGCCGCCCCTTTAGCTTCGGTGCTTCCTGCGGGGGGCCGAAGAGAGAGGGGGTGAAACACCCCTCCATAAGAGGCGAATTGGAACGAGAATCTGTTGATTTGACTATCAATATTGAAGTACAAGTCGATTCTCTACTACGCAGTCAAATCAATAGCCCTTCGACAATGAATCATCCCTCCCCCGTGGGGAGGGACAAGAGGGAGAGGGTCATTAACCGCCAAAAAACACAGTCAATATGTACAAAAAAACAGCCTACCTCCTAGCCCTAGCACTAACCATCACCCTAACCGCCTGCGGTGACGATACCCACGCCAACGCCAGCGTAGAAGACGACGGCCAACCCTTCTTCTACAAGCGCCACGCCCAGGACGCCGACGGCAACTACCTAAAAGATTCCCTCACCTACCCCGGCAACCAGCCCCGCGACGCCGACGGCACCCTCCGCCCGGAACCGGTCCGTGACTGGACGTTCGTAGACCAGCTCGACCGGCCAATCAGTAACACCGACCTGCGCGGTAAAGTCCACATCGTCGATTTCTTCTTCACCGCCTGCCCCACTATTTGCCCGAAAGTGAAGGGCCAGATGTTGCGCATCGAAGAAGAGTTTGCGGATGATCCCGACTTTGCCCTGGTGTCTTTCACCGTCGACCCCAAGCGCGACACGCCGGAGCGCATGAAAGACTACGCCACCAAACTCGGCATCACGGATATGGACCGCTGGCGCTTCGTCCACGGCGACAAATTTGAGATATACGACCTCGATGCGGAATACCTCAGCATCGCGGAAGAAAATGCTAATGCGCCCGGAGGCTTTGACCATTCCGGCTACATCGTCCTCGTCGACCGCGACGGCTTCGTCCGCTCCTACGCCAGTGGCCTGGACCCGGCTGAGGTGGATTTTTTGATGGACGACATTCGGCTGCTGCTGGATCAGCCCAGTAAATAATGACGCTACGGTCTCGTGGCCGGAAGATGTGGGCCTCAGGTTTTCCTCATTGCAGTTTCCCCGGCTAGGGATCATCTCTGCAATCATCTAATTAACCTTACGCAGCACTTTATTTCTCACCACAGAAGACACGGAGATCATAAAGTGCTACTCTTTGTGGCCTCCGTGTCCTCTGTGGTTAAGTCTTTTAGGTGAAGTTAGCCAGAACAACGACGCACTCCCTACCCAACCATCCCGTCAAAAACATCGTACCCCGCCCGCAACCGCCGCACCGACTCCTCCTGCCCCACGACCTCCAGCATCCCGAAAGCATCCGGCCCCTGGACCGTCCCGGAAATCGCCACGCGAATGATCGGTAGCACCTGGCCGAAACCGAGCTCATTAGCGCCCATGAAATCGACGACATCTTGCTTAATGTGCTTGGCCGTCCAGTAGCTAGACTGGTTCAGGTGGTCGGCCAGCATGTCGAATTTCTGGCGCAACTCGGGCTTCCATTTTTTGCGGATCGTTTTCTCTTCGTAGTCCGTCACCGGCTCAACGAAGTAGGTACCCTGGGTATAAAACTCCGGGATCAGGTGGACGCGCTCCTTTAATAATCCGGCGATGGCGGTGGCTTTTTCAAGGGGTATTTCCCGACCGGCTTGCGCAAATTCAGTTTGCACCAACGGGGCTAACTTCGAATTCGGCGCGGCCATCAGGTACTGCTGATTGTACCATTTGGCCTTATCGATGTCGAAGCGGGCGCCGGAGTTATTGATGCGCTCGAGCGTGAAGGCCTCGGCCAGTTCTTCGAGGCTGAAAATTTCTTCTTCCGTGCCCGGGTTCCAGCCGAGGAAGGCGATGAAGTTGACCATGGCTTCGGGGAGGAACCCGGTTTCGCGGAAGCCGTCGAAGGTTTCCCGCTTGGCCGCGTCGTTCCAACGGAGGGGGAAGACGGGGAAGCCCAAATCCGCTCCCTTACGCTTACTCAACTTGCCCTTTCCGTTCGGATTCAGCAGCAGGGGCAGGTGAACGAAAACGGGCATCTCCCAGCCGGAAGCGCGGTAAAGCAGCACGTGCAGCGCCGTGCTCGGTAACCATTCCTCACCCCGGATGACGTGGCTGATTTTCATGAGGTGGTCGTCGACTACGTTGGCCAGGTGGTAAGTCGGCAGGCCGTCGGCCTTCAGGAGGACTTGGTCGCCGATCTCGTCCGTCTGGAAAGTAACTTCATTGCGGACAACATCCTGAAAGGTGACCGTTTCACCGGCGTCGATGCGGAAGCGGACGACGTACGGAGATTTACTTTCGAGGAGAAGTTTGACTTCGTCCGGGGTGAGGGAAAGGGAATTGCGCATACCGCCGCGCGTGCTGGCGTCGTAGCGGAAGTTGTGGTTCCCCGCTTCCTTTTCCGAGTCGCGGCGGTTATCCAGCTCGTCCTCCGTATCGAAGGCGTAGTAGGCTTTGCCCTCGTTGAGTAAGTACTGTACGTGGCTGGCGTATAATTCGCGTCGCTCACTCTGGCGGTAGGGGCCGTACTTGCCGCCGGCCTTTGGCCCTTCGTCGGGGCTGAAGCCGCTCCAGGCCAGGGCGTCGGTGATGTAGTCTTCCGCGCCCGGGACGTAGCGTTTCTGGTCGGTGTCTTCAATACGCAGCACGAAAGTGCCCTGGTTGGCGCGGGCAAAAAGATAGTTATACAGCGCAGTCCGGAGACCACCGATGTGGAGGGGGCCGGTGGGGGAAGGAGCGAAGCGAACGCGGACGGGATTCATGGCTTAATGATTAAGATCGGAGGCGAGGTAAGAATTTTGTTTGGTAAGCAGCGAAAAAGACTATTTTTTCGTTTTAAAAATACCCATAAAGCAGCGCAACTAATCGTGCTTCCCCCGGCCTCCTTAGGTAAGAGCATGTTGGGACTTTGGGTTCCTGGCCGGTTTTAGCTACGCTGCTACTGCGTGGTGAGGCAGTTTTGTGATGGTTAAGGCAGCAAAACCGGAGTTTAGCCGCCCCGATAGCTATCGGGGAATGAGGATTTTACTAACGAAGACCACCGCAAAAGTGGCCAAAACAAGGCCGGAAGCTAAAGTCCCAACATGCTCTAAAATTTGGCAAAGGTAGCAGATATAAGTAACGTAGCCGACGGCAACGCCATTAACTGTTAATCATTACTTAACCCGGACCCGGCAACCCTGTTTTAGAGATATATTCAATTTAAGTGCTCTTTCTTCGTTAATCACCTTGTGTACTGTCCGCATATACACACTCCTTACACCCTACTCGAAAACACCAATTAACACACCTTCACCTCCCTACTAACCGCCTACCCACCCACGAATATATTTGCACATGTACCTCGTAAAAACTCCCCGCCTCGTTCAAAGACTGCTGCCAAACTTTCACTGGATAGGCCCTTCTGACGATTCGGACCCCACCATCTACCTGACCTTTGACGACGGACCCATCCCGCAAATCACCCCGTGGATCATCGAGCAGCTCGCGGCTTTCGACGCCAAGGCCACTTTCTTTTGCGTCGGCAACAACGTCCGCCGCTACCCCGAGCTCATCAAGGCGACCCTGGCCGCCGGCCACACCGTGGGTAACCACACGATGCATCACCTCGACGGCTGGGAGTCGGACAACATGCCTTATTTTCACGACGTACGCCACTGTGCCCTGCAGGTAAAATCTTCCCTTTTCCGCCCACCCTACGGCAGAATCAAGCCTTCCCAGGCGCAGTTCCTCCAGCGGCACTACGAGGTGGTGATGTGGGACGTGCTCTCCGGCGACTTCGACCCCGAGATGACGGCCGAAGATTGCTACGGGAACGTGGTAAAAAATGCTGGGCCAGGCAGCATCGTCGTGTTTCACGATAGCCTCAAGGCGGAACGGAACGTGCGCGAAACACTGCCCCGCGTCCTGGCCCACTACGCTGCGCTGGGCTACAGCTTCGCGGCCCTGACGCCGGAGTTGCTGGCTCAGAACGAGTCAGCACAGGATACAACCGGTACCCAGCTTCGTACGGCTAACTAGACGGTGATATTTTAAGTGGCTAGCTGGTATTTCCATGATTTCACTTAGTCGAGTAAAGCAATTTTTGCGCGGTCGCGGGATGCATAGTTGGTGCGTGAGGTGCCCCGCCCATTAACTCGGCACCTGCGACCGCGCCCATCTCCGTCAAACTATTTTTGGCAACTACCGGGAAAAGCAAAAATTGTTGGTCTCCTTGATTTGGAATTAGTGATACACACCAATAATTAGGTGAGCCACCGGCACCAATTCACCAACTAAGAATAGTTCTCCACACGACTTTCCACAAAGTTTTCCACATTCTGTTTGAATAATTAACCATTTCCAACAGGTGGACGGCGTAACTTTGCGGGGATATGGCAAAGGAAAAAACGTACGAACGGCGGGAGAGTGGCAGCGGTACAAAATGGAGCAACCGCAACCAATTACAGGAGGCGAACCTACCCGAGTACAGTAAGCTTCCGCCGCAGGCTACGGAATTGGAAGAAGCCATCCTGTCCGCGCTCCTGATCGAGCGGGAAGCGATGATCAAGGTGGTCGATATCATCTCGCCGGAGTCCTTTTACAAGCCCTCCCACCAGGCCATTTACCGCAGCATGCGCCGTCTTTTCGAGCGCAGCCAGCCGATCGACGTGCTGATGGTCCGCGAAGACCTGAAGAAAAACGGCGAAGCGGAAGTAGCCGGCGGCGCGGCTTACCTCGCCCAGCTCACCAACAAAGTCCTCAGCTCGGCCAACATCGAGTTCCACGCGCGGATCGTCACGGAAAAATACATCCAGCGCGAGCTCATCCGGACGAGCAACGAAGTGATCAAGGAAGCCTACGACGACGGCACCGACGTGCTCGATCTGCTCGACAAAGCCGGCCGCAACGTCTTTGAGATCACCGAAAAGAACATGGGTAAGCAGGTGGCCGACATGGGCTCCCTGGCCAACCAACTGATGGAGCAACTAGTCATGCTCCGCGAAAAGGAAGATGGCCTCACGGGCGTCCCCACCGGATTCACCGAGCTAGACCGCCTCACCTCCGGTCTACAGCCTTCCGACCTCATCATCATCGCCGCCCGCCCCGCGATGGGTAAGACATCTTTCGTCCTCAGTATGGCCCGCAACGCCGCCGTGGACTACAAACGTGGCGTAGCGGTCTTCTCCCTGGAGATGAGCGCTACGCAGTTGGCCGGCCGAATTTTTTCCCAGGACGCCGAAGTCAACGGCCAAAAGATGCGAAACGGTAAGTTCGACGACGACGAATGGATTCGCCTCACGGCCGCTATGGACCGCGTCGGCGAAGCGCCGATCTACATCGACGACACCCCCGGCATCAACGTTTTCGAGCTCCGCGCCAAGTGCCGCCGCCTGAAGCAGGAAAAAGATATTTCGATGGTCATTATCGACTACCTTCAGCTCATGTCCGGTGCGGGGGAGAGCAACAAGGGCATGAACCGGGAACAGGAAGTTTCCGGGATTAGCCGGGCGTTAAAGGGTTTGGCGAAAGAATTGAGCGTACCGGTCATTGCGCTTTCCCAGCTTAGCCGAGCGGTCGAGAGCCGGGGTGGGGATAAGCGTCCGCAGTTGAGTGACCTTCGTGAATCCGGTTGTCTCACGGGAGAAACACTGGTCACGATTGCGGACACTGGAAAGCGGATTCGATTAAGTGAATTAGTTAATAAATATCCAGATGGAGGATTCAAAGTTTGGTCAACTGATGAACACCTGAAAATGCAACCGGCTACCGTAAGCCGAGCCTTTTCTACCGGCACGAAGCAGACGTATAAACTTCAAACCGCGCTCGGCCGGACCATTCGTGCCACGGCGAATCACAAATTTTTGACGGTGGACGGCTGGAAAAGGCTGGATGAGCTAGCGGTGAAAGACCACTTAGCCCTTCCCCGGAAAATAAGTTCTGCTCGGAGTGCCCCCCAAGTAATGTCCAACGACAATTTAGCCCTACTCGGTCATTTGATCGGTGACGGCTGCACGCTCCCCAAGCACACCATACAGTACACGACTAGAGAAAAGGATCTGGGTGAACTAACAATGGACTTAGCCAGTCAAATTTTTGGTAAAGAACTCGCTCCGAGGATGAAATTCGAGGGAAAGGATCAGTCCAGAAATGGCTGGTACCAAGTTTACTTCACTTCTACTAGAAAACATACCCACGGAGTCCGAAATGTAATATCAGAATGGCTTACTACGCTTGGAGTGTTTGGATTGCGATCACACGAGAAATTTATTCCCACCCAAGTCTTTCAACAAAAGGAAGACGCCGTAGGTATCTTTTTACGGCATCTTTGGTCTACCGACGGTTGCATCAATAGCGGGACGCCAGGAAGCCGTTATCCCAAAATATATTATGCCAGTAGCAGCAGTCGGTTAGCGTACGATGTGCAATCTTTACTGAACCGCTTATCCATAAATGCCCGGGTAAAAAACGTACCGCAACAAGAGAAAGGACGTGATCAGTTTCACGTCCTCATCACGGGGCGTACCGATATGCTACGATTCTGCCAGGAAGTAGGAACGGTTGGCGATTATAAAACGAAGGCGCTAGAAGAGATTATCAGTCACTTTAGCACTAAAGTCGCTAACACAAATCGTGACGTTATCCCAAAATCCGTGTGGCGCTCTATCGTCGTCCCGCAAATGGAGCAAAGTGGCATCACTACCCGACAGATGCAGGCTAACTTAGGCACTAATTACTGTGGGACTGCACTCTACAAAGCAAATATTGGTAGAGAACGTGCGCAGAAAATAGCCGACATCGTGGGTTCAAATGAGTTAGAAAAGTTAGCGCAAAGCGATATTTACTGGGACTCCATAGTTTCTATTAGTCAAGATGCTTACGAAGAAGTGTACGACCTCACCGTTCCCGGCCCGCACAACTTCGTTGCTAATGGCATCGTCGTCCACAACTCGATCGAACAAGATGCCGACATAGTAATGTTCCTCCACCGCCCCGAATACTACGGCATCCACGAAGACGAAATGGGCAACTCCAACGCCGGCATTGCCAACGTCATCATCGGGAAAAACCGCCACGGCGAAGCCAAAGACCTCCGCATGCGCTTCATCAGCGACTTCGCCCGCTTCACCGACCTCGACGACCCGGATTTTGACCTGTTACCCGACACCGCCATCCAATCCGAAAGCGGCGGACAACCCTACGGCTCGACGACGATACCTTCGCGTATGAATACGGATGAGGACATACCCTTTTAGTACGGTAGTTCGGTAGTCTGGTAGTATGATAGTCCTGGACCATCGGATTCTGAGATTCAATACCGCGAACTACAGACCCTAGACCCTAGACCCCAGACCCCAGACCAAAAATGCCCTACACCCCCTTCGCCAACCGCCTAAAGAAAATGGCCCGCCACTACGACAAGTGGGCCCGCCGACAGGAGTTGGAAGCCTACCGGATCTACGATGCGGACTTGGACGAGTTCCCCATCACCATTGACCGGTACGCGGATCAACTTTACGTCGCGGTGTACGAACGGCGGGGGGAAACATGGACGGAGGATGATTTTCAGGACCGGAAACTGGCCTACCGGGACGTGATCATGGACGTGCTCGACGTTGGGCGCGACCAGGTGTTTTTTAAACTTCGCCAACGCCAATCGGGTACGAGCCAGTACGAAAAGCTGTCCGTAGCGCAGCGGGAGTTTACCGTCGTGGAGAACGGTCTTGGCTTTATCGTCAACCTGACGGATTACCTCGACACGGGCTTCTTCCCCGACCACCGGCAAACACGGATGATGGTGGCCAAACGGGTGCAGGAAATCGAGGACGCGGTAGTACTTAACCTATTTTCTTACACCTGTTCGTTCACCGTATACGCCGCAGCCGCGGGTGCCAAGCGGGTGGATAGCTTAGACCTCTCGAACACCTACCTGGAGTGGGGCGAGCGCAACTTAGCCCTTAACGAAATCGAGCCCGGTAACCACCGGTTCATCCGTGCCGACGCCGTGCCCTGGCTCAAGAAGCACGACATCGCGAATTACGACGTCATCATCCTCGACCCGCCGACCTTTTCGAATTCCAAGATGATGCGCGACACGCTCGACACCCAGCGCGACCACGTCGAACTCCTCAACCGGTCGCTGAACCTGCTCAAACCCGGTGGACAACTCTACTTCATCACGAATTACCGGAAGTTTAAGCTAGACGAAGCGCGGGTGCGCGGTGCGGCCTCCATCAAGGAGATTACCAAGCAAACGCTACCACCGGATTACCGAAAGCGGAATTTGCACCGGTGCTGGCTTTTGATCGGAGCGTAACCCCGCACTGCCTGCGGTGTACTTCGTGCTCCTTATCTTGGCGCAATGATCCTACCCCGTACCCTGTTACTCGGCTTTCTAGCCATCTTCCTCTGCACCGGCGTCAGCGCCCAAAAGGCCGACGCTAAGAAGATGAAATCCATCGCTGAAGTCACGGATAGCCTGGAGAAGATGGAAGGGTATTTCGACTTCTACTGGAGCGATGAGGAAGGGAAAGTCTACCTGGAAGTAAAAAACTTCGACGAGGATTTCCTCTACGTCAACAGCCTCGCCGCCGGCCTGGGAAGTAACGACATCGGCCTCGACCGCAACCAACTTGGCGACAGCCGCGTCGTGCAGTTCCGGCGCGTCGGCCCCAAAGTTCTCCTCGTCCAGCGCAATCTTGACTACCGCGCCGTGAGTGATAATCCGGATGAAGTAGCCAGCGTACGTGACGCCTTCGCGCAGTCCGTACTCTTCGGCTTCAAGGCCGCCGCGATGAGCGACGGGCGGGCACTGATCGACCTGACGCCAATGCTCCTCAGCGACGCGCACGGGGTGATCGACCGGCTGAAGAAAGGCAAACAGGGCACCTTTAAGCTCGACGCCGACCGCAGCGCCGTCTACCGGGCAAAGACAAAAAACTTCCCCCAAAATAGCGAATTCGAAGCGACCCTCACCTTCACCGGCGAAGCGACCGGCAGCCAACTCCGCAGCGTTACGCCTACTTCCGGCAGCTTTAGTTTACGAATGCACCACAGCTTCGTGGAGCTACCCGACGACGGCTACCAAGCCCGCGTCTTTGACCCCCGCAGCGGCTACTTCCCGATGATGTACGCCGACTACGCCACGCCCATCGACCAACCCCTCCACAAGCGCTTCATCACCCGCCACCGGCTGGAAAAGAAAGACCCGACGCTAGAGATGAGTGACCCCGTCGAACCCATTATTTATTACCTCGACCGGGGCGCGCCGGAACCCGTGAAAACCGCCCTCCTCGAAGGCGCGCGCTGGTGGAACGAAGCTTTTGAAGAAGCCGGCTACCGCAACGCCTTCCGCGTCGAAGTGCTGCCGGAAGACGCCGACCCGCTCGACGTACGCTACAACGTCATCAACTGGGTACACCGCAGTTCGCGGGGCTGGAGCTACGGCAGTAGCGTCGTCGACCCACGGACGGGAGAGATCATCAAGGGCCACGTACTCCTCGGTTCGCTGCGCGTGCGGCAGGATTTTCTGCTCGCGCAAGGGCTCATCCCCGCCTACGCGGAGGGTAGCACACCCGACCCGCGCCTAGAAGAAATGGCCCTGGCCCGCCTGCGCCAACTGAGCGCCCACGAAGTCGGCCACACGATCGGCCTGGCCCACAACTTCGCCGCCTCCGTCAACGAACGGACCTCGGTGATGGATTATCCCCACCCCTACGTGACGCTGGAAAATGGCGTGGTCGACTTGAGCGAGGCGTACGCCGTCGGCATTGGCGAATGGGACGTCCGAACGGTCCTTTACGGCTACCAGGACTTTACGGAAGGCGTTAGCGAAAAAGAGGAGTTAGCCGAGATTCTCGAAGAAAATGACCGGCTGAGTCTGCTCTACCTCAGCGACGCCGACGCGCGGCCCGCGGGCAGTAGCAACCCCCAGGCCCACTTGTGGGATAATGGTGGCAACGCCGTTGACGAACTCGACCGCCTGCTGGAACTCCGCGCCTTCGCCCTAAAAAACTTCGGCCCGGACAACCTCGCGCCCGACCTACCCATCTCGGAACTGGAAAAAGTACTGACCCCAGTCTACCTCATGCACCGCTACCAAGTGGAAGCCGTGGCCAAAAGCGTAGCCGGTTACTACTACCAGTACGAAACCAACAGCGCCTACGAAACGGCCGGCCTGAAGCCCGTGGACGACGACGAGCAACGCCGCGCGGTTAAGGGGCTGCTGCGAACCCTGAGCCCGGACGTCCTCCGCCTGCCCGCCACGATCTACCGCACCATCCCGCCCCCGGCAATGGGCTACGACCGCGACCGGGAGCTTTTTAAGACCAAAAACGGCGGTGGGTTAGACCCCTTCGCCATGGCGGAGCTTGCCGCCGACAACACCTTGATGTTCATGCTCCACCCCCAACGTCTCGACCGGGTGGCGGAGCAACGCGCGCTTTACCCCAAAATGGGATTTACCACTCTCCCGAAATACCTGAAGCGTATCTGGACGTCCACCAACGCCGACCCCGTCGACAAAACGGAACGCCCCTACGCCGCCGCGCTCAACGCGATGGTCCAACGGCGCTACGTCGAACACCTGATGCGGGTGGCGACGGACGCGACGGCGGCGGAGATGGTCCGGGCGGCCACGATGAACGAACTGCGGCGCATTTCCAAAAGCCTGAACGGCGAGGAAATGCAGCGCACTTACCTGGACAATCGGATCAAATTATTCCTGCGCAACCCCGGCGAGCTGAAATTGCCCCCGGCGGGGAACTTACCCGACGGCTCGCCCATTGGTTGTGGACACTAACGCACATCTCGTTTGGCAACTCCCGTTTCCCTCCTCCGTACTGATTCCGCTCACCCTGGTTTACCGGGGCTAATCCAACAGCTGGACGTCTATCTCCGTGGCATTTACGGCGAGCGAATGGTATTCTTCGATCAGTTCAACGGCCTGGAAGACATTAAGCAGGTCGTCATTGCCTACCGTGGCGACGAGGCGATCGGCTGTGGTTCCTTCAAAGCATTCGGGTCGGGCACGGTGGAGTTGAAGCGGATGTTCGTCACCCCTGCGCAGCGGGGCCGGCGGGTGGGCTCCGTCATTGTCTCGGAGATCGAGCACTGGGCCGCCGAGTTAGGGAAATCGAGAATCATCCTAGAAACGGGTCACGAGATGCCCGGCGCGGTCGCATTTTACGCGCGCGCTGGTTTTGAGCGTATTGACAATTACGGTCCCTTCGTCGGGGTGGAAGAGAGTTGCTGTTACGCGAAAGACGTCACCACTCCGGAAGTGTAAGCGCCTTTTCGGTGTGGTCCGTGAATCGGTAATTATCACTGGATTATCCAGCTAATCACGCCACTCCGGACCTCGTCTTCGGTAATTTGCAGTTGATAGGTTCCGGCGGGAAGTTGGGATACGTCGACCTCGAAGGTATTCCGCCCCGCCGGTAGGTCCTGATCCACGAAAGTCCTGACCGCTACGCCGCGTACGTCGCACAGTTGGGCGCGGACGCGGGTGCCACGTAAGGTGGTAAAAGCAAGGCGGGCCACCGATGACGCCGGGTTGGGGAAGTACGTCAAATCCCGCACGGTCGTTAATCCGGACATCCCTCGTGCGGCCCCAACCGAAGTTCCCGCGGAGCGGAAGACTGGTCTGAAGGCGGCATCTGAATCCAGGTCTACCGTAATGGACGCCGTCGTGGCGTCTGCATCCAACTCCCAGTGGCTAAACACGTAGCCTTGCCGCGCGATGGCCGTCAGTTTTATGGGGACGCCCGCGTAATAATCTCCCGTCCACTCCCGCTCTTCCAGCGTGAGGCTATTTAGTTGCACGTAGCCCTCCGTCGTGTCACCGATTATTATTTTGGCTTCGTGGACGGCGCGGAGACCGAAGTAATTTTGCACGTGCTGCTTCACGTAGTCAGGCCGCAACCTGAAGAAATTTCGCATCCGCTCCGTGCTTCCCCTGACCCTGTCTTCGGTCTGCCACCGGCGGGCGGCCTGGATCATCTCGTTGGCAATGTGCTGCTCGTTCTTAGTGATGAGCCGATTTACGTTATCGAACAAGAATCGGCTATTCATTTCGTCGGCTAGCTGGTTAATGAAACGTTCGCGAAAAACTTGGTTTACCATCAGCTTGCGCAACAGTATCGTTGCCCAGGCCGGGTTGGGGCCGTCAACATTCATCGCGGAGCCCAAATCGTCCACTTGCGGCCCGCCACCACCGCCGGAGAGGCTGCCCCCCTGGTCCGTGTCATACAAAATCCAGCGCCACTTGCCGCCGGGTGCCTGCTCCCGCCAGAATTTCACGTTATTGTACCAGTCGCGGTTGTTGAAGTATATCTGTGCCAGGTGGAACTTAATTAGGTTATCTACGTCAAATAATTCGGACACCTGCCGATAATTCTCGTCTTCTCGCAGGTCATTAGTATCGATGAATTCGAGCAGCTCCCAGTATTTTTCGTTACTCCCTTCAACTATCCTGCCCCATATTTCCAGCAGGTCGACTTTATCGGGATCGACCCCGTGACGGGAGGACAGAAAATCTTCGTTGACCTTTTCGCGGAGGTTATACAGACCCCAGTAGTGCCCGTTGAGGTAAGTGGCGACGGGGCGGAAGGCCTGCACGTCCAGGCCAGAGCCATCCATCAGTTCGGTCAGCGTAGCGTCCCGGAGCATCGTGCGCATCCAGTCGTTACCGGAATTACGCAGAACGAGGTTTTTGTATTCTCGGTAGCTTCGGTTGGGAAAGAACGCGTAATCCATGTCATCGTCACCGTAGCGGTTGCGGGCGAAGAGGGATAGGGATCTTTGCGACCGCCCACGGTTGTAGCCACCAAATATTTTGGCCCCTACCTCCTGGCTGAATAACTCGCTACCGTCATCCGGAATCAGCGTGAAATTGATGGGGACCTCTTTATCCAGCCAAATGTTGGAGCCCTGAAAGGGAAAATCCCCCACGTATCCATCACCAAGGACGTAAATACCGTCCTTGCCATCGAAAAAATTATCCGGCTCCGTCACCAAAGTAACCACGTCGATGTCGTGAACCACGTCAACTAGATAAGTACGCGTCTGCGGCGGGGAGGGCAGTTTTCCGGGTTCGAAGAGGCGCGCCCGGACGACGACGTTAGTATCGACCCGAATGGGCCCGGTGTAGCGCGGAGAGTTTACTACCGGGAGGGTAGCGTCGGTCGTGTAGCGGATTTCCTTCCCCCCGTCATCCCCACCGAGGGTAAGCGTAAAAGCCTCGCTCACACCGTTTACCTGACTAAAGCTCACTTCGCCTTCCACCACCCCGGTAAAACCCGTTTCGGGATTACGCGCACCGGGGGTGGTTACTCCGTAAAGAACTGGCTCCCCCCCGGAAGGTGGGATACCGACGGAGACATTCGCCGGGGCGCCAGCCACCACCAGGCTATCGACGAAGCGGCCCCGGTCGTCGTGGAGGTAGAGCGTTTCACCGCCCGCACTGAGCTTGAAATTGGTGTGCGGCGCAGAATCCGTCAGTTCGAGCAGGGCGAGGTCCTTTCCCGACGCCCAGATCATTTGGTAGCCGCCGGCGGGGATTACGAGGCCGGTAATCGTCCACTTTTGTGGTTTATCAGCGTCGTCGGAGAGCGTCCAGCCCGCCAAGTTTTGCTCACTACCAAGGTTACGGAGCTCGAACCAGTCGGGCGTGTCACCGTCCTCGTCTTCGAATTGGCTGTTGGAGTTGACGGCCTCGTTCAGCCTAATTTGGGCATTCAGCGCCAGATTGGATAAACAGACGAGCAGTAAAATTATCCTGGTGTACACGTTCGGTAACTTTTTAAAATATGGCATAATGGATGGGCGTTTTCCACCGGGATTTCTTCCTTGCTATTTCCCCAACGACCCGGCACCGGCGTCCGCGCAATAAAATTCAACGTCACCTTGAAACGGCGAATGCTTCTCACTGAAGTACCCAAGTAACGACGCCACTTCTTGACTCATTTTCCGTGATGCGCAGTTGATACGCGCCGGCGGGAAGTTGGGAAACATCGGCACTGAACGTTTGCGAACCCGCCGCTAGTTCTTGGTCAACGAAAGTAGTGACCAATACGCCGCGTACGTCAAAGAGTTGGGCGCGGACGCGGGTGCCGCGTAGGGTCGTAAAAGCCAGGCGTGCGACCGCAGAAGCCGGGTTGGGTGAGTAGCTAAAATCGGTCACATTAACTAAGCTAGCCAAGCCCCGGGTAGCCTCCACCGACGTTGCCGTGGAGCGGAAAATGGGTCTGAAGGAAGTGGATGAATTTAGGTCCACCGTTATGGTAGCCGTCGTGGCGTCCGAGCCCAATTCCCAGTGGCTGAACGAGTAGCCCGCCCGTGCGACGGCCGTCAACTTGATGGGGACGCCTTCGTAGTAGTCTCCCGTCCATTCCGCCCCTTCCAGCGTAAGACTGTTCAGCACAACGTAACCTTCCGCGGTGTCATCGATCACCACCCGCACCGCGTGGTTAGCGCGTAAGTTGAAGTAGTCGCGGACGTGTCGCTGCACGTTGCCCGGCCGCTCCCGGAAGAACGTCCTTATATCGTTCGTGCTGCGCGCAAAATTATTCCGTTGGTTCCACCGGCGCAGGGCTTTCGGTATTTCTTTACTAATGTAATCTTTGTTATTGGTGATCAACTCATTGACGTTTGCGTAGCGGAAGCGGCTGTTCGTTTCGTCGGCCATTTGGTTGATGAAGCGGTCGCGAAACGTCCGGTTGGCCATCAAGTTTCTGAACAACACCGTAGACCAGAGCGGGTTAGCGCGGCCGGTCCCGGAGGTAGCCAGGGTAAAGGTGATCATGTTGCTGTTAGCCTCCGTATTGTTCAACAGCGCCGCCCCGAAATCCGTATCGAAGAGAATCCACCGCCATTTGGCCCCGGGCGTTTGCGCGCGCCAGTACTTGACGTTGTTGCCTGGCCAGTCGCGGTTAGCGTAGTAAATCTGGGCGACCTGGTACAACAGGTAGTTATCCACGTCGATCTCATCGGTCACTCGCCGGTAGTTGGCTTCCTCGCTGAGGTCATTAGTGGATGCGAAGTCGATTAATTCAAGGTAGTCCAGGTTACTCCCCTCCACGACGGCGCCGTCCCACTCCAAGATATCTACTTCGTCCGGGTCCACACCGTGGCGGGCGGCCAGGAAGTCTTCGTTGACTTTTTCCCGCAGGTTGTAGAAACCCCAGTACCTACCGTTCAGGTAAGTAGCGACCGGCCGGAAGGCCTGCACGTCCAATCCGGAGCCGTCCATCAGGCCGGTCATGGTGACGTCCCGGATCATCGAGCGGAGCCAGTCGTTGCCGCCATTGCGGAGGACGAGGCTCTCGTATTCGTCGTAGCTTCGGTTGGGAAAAAAGGCGTAGTCCATATCCCCGTCGCCGTAGCGACTGCGCGCGAACAGCGAGAGGGAACGTTGGGACCGTGCGCGGCTGTAACCGCCAAATACTTTGGTGCCCAGGTCCTGGTAGAATACTTCGCCACCATCTTTGGGAATGAAACTGAAGTGTAGCGGTACTTCTTTATCCTGCCAGATATTGGAATCAAAATACGGGAACTTGCCGTCGTAATCATCCCCGAGCACGTAGATGCCAGTTTTGCCGTCAAAAAAATTATCCGGCTCCGTCACGAGGGTAACGACGTCGATGTCGTGGTCAACACCGACCAAATAGGTCTGCGTTTGCACGGCGGAAGGCAACTTGCCCGGCCCGAAAATGCGTGCCCGGATCACGGTATTGCGCGTAATTTGAATCGGCTCGTCGTAGCGTTCGGAAGTAGCCACCGGTAAGGTGGCGTTGGTGGTGTAGCGAATCTCCTCCCCTTCACCCGCCCCGCTTAGGGTGAGTGCAAAGGCGGTACTCAGCCCACCCGCCTGGCTAAAAAGTACGTCGCCGCCCACTGCACCGGAGAAGCCCGTTTCCGGATTTCGGGCACCGGGGGTCGTCACCTCGTACAGAAGTGGTTCCCCTCCGGAAGGGGGAATACCGACCGCAACGTCGGACGGAATACCCGCCACCGTCAAACTATCTACGAAAATTCCCCGATCGTCGTGAAGGTAAAGGGTTTCACCCTCCGAGTTAAGTTTGAAGTTCGTGTGGGGGCCAGCGCTGGCTAGGCCAAGCAGATCGGGTGGCGCGGTCCCGTCCGTGACCGGGCCGGCAAAACGGGCGGAGAGAAACGCCGCGATGGTCAGATCGGTAGCCGGGGAAGATAGATTGTGCACCTGGATGGCCAGCACGTTTTCGCCCGTACGCAGCAACTCACTGAGCTCCCGGTAGGCATAACGGACGGGTTGGCCGCCATCGACTAACCGTCCTTCGCTGGAACTACTCGCGGTAGCGTCGTAACCCGGGCGGCTTTCCCGGAGGTTCGCGCGGGCGATTTCCCGGCCGTTTACGTAGGCGACGAAGCCGTCGTCGTAGTCCACGTCCAGGAGCAGTTCCCGTACGGTGGCTGGGTCCGTCAGGTCAAACGTTTGGCGGAGGAAGACGGACCGCGTCCCGGTAGGCACCACGGTGGCGTAGGGTGGGTCGCCGAAGCCGAGACTGGTGGTCCCCGCGGTCCAGGTACCATCGTCGAAACCTACCGTGTTCCAATCCGTGGCGACGGGGCGATTAGGGACCAGATAAAATCCGGGCGTGCCGGGGCCGACGAGGGTGCGGGTGACGGCAACATCGTTCCGATCCTTGCCCGACGCCCAAATGAGTTGGTAGCCGTCGGTTGGGAGATCTAGGCTACCGATCGTCCATTTCTTGGGCTCCTCACTGTCGTCGGAAAGCGTCCAGCCCGCTAGGTTTTGTCGTTCGCCGGTGTTGTGGAGCTCGAACCAATCGGGCGTATCACCGTCTTCGTCCTGAAGTTGGCCGTTGGAGTTGACGGCCTCGTTCAGGCGGACCTGGGCGGTCAGGGAGGCAGTAATTAGACAGAGAAGTAGGAAGCAGGTCTTGGTAGGTACGATCGGAGAAAGGGTTGAAGGGGTACGGGATATTTACTCGGTGGTGCCGAAGTAAAGATAGTTATTACCGATCGCCCTTCTTTGCTTCCCGACGTCACTAACCCGGCACCCGCGACCGCGCCGTGGCTTAATTTGTTACCTGCTTTGTTTGTGCCCCGCTAGCACCGGATATAGTTCCGTGTTTTTCCTCAATGAATAACCCAGGCAATCGTCCCGCTTTTCACCCCGTTCTCCATGACTCGGAGTTGATAAACGCCAGCTGGAAGTTGAGAAACATCGGCGCTGAACTTTTGTGGGCCAGCGGGAATGTAGCCGTCCACAAAAGTCCTCACCAGTAATCCACGCACGTCGTATAAGCGGGCGCTGGCGCGGGTGCCACATTTAGCGGTAAAAGCCAGGTGGGCCACCCGGGAGGCGGGGTTAGGAAAACAGACGAGATCCTTGATCGTTTGCAAGTCGTCCATGCCGCCCCCCGGCCCGACGGCGGTAGTTTCCCTGCGAAAAACCGGCCGAAAAGTAGCCGGCTGCCGCACGTCGACGATGATTTCAGCGGTCATCGCTTCGGAGCCCAGCGTCCAGTGGCTAAATTCGTAGCCTTCGTTTGGGATGGCTTCGAGGCGGATGGGGATTTCTTCAAAGTAGTCACCCGCCCAGTTTTCCGCCCTGATCGTCAGGCTATTCAATTGAACGTAACCCTCCGTGGGGTCATCCAACAGAACGGTCGTTTGGTGAACGGCCCCCAGGTTGAAGTAGTCCATGATGTGCTGCTTAATGAACGCGGGGCGCTCCCGGTAATAAAACCGCATTCGGTCGACGTACTCGCCGAGTCGCTCCGGGTACTGCCAGCGGCGGTACGACAGTGGCATTTCCCGTTCAATTCTCTTCTCATTTTTGGTGACGATGCAATCGATGCTGTCGTAAAGAAAACGACTGTTTAACTCGTCGGCAAACTGGTTGATGAAGCGATTTTGAAATTCGCGATTAGCCAGCAGCCCACGTACGAGCTCCGTGGACGCCGGCGAATTAGGGTACTCCGGGCCGTCCGCGGCGAACGCAAACGCAATGCCGTCGGTACTGGGCGGGTTATTGTCGTAAATGTCCATTCCAAAATCAGTATCGAAAAGAATCCACCGCCACTTTGCCCCCGGCCGCTGTGCTTTCCAGTACTTGATGTTGCCGGCCGGCCAGTCCGTATTGCCGTAAAAAATCTGAGCTGCTTGATACTTGATGTAATTATCGATGTCCATCTCGCCCGCCACGCGCTGGTAGTTAGCATCGTTCGCCAGATCATTACCCCGCACGAATGCCATCATCGCCAAATAATCCTCATTATTCCCTTCGATGACGGTACCGAAACGCTCCAGAATGTCTACGGAATCCGGATTGACACCGTGCCGGGAAGCCAGAAAGTCTTCGTTAACTTTCTCCCGTAGGTTATACAGGCCCCAGTAATCTCCGTTGATGTAAGTTGCTACCGGGCGGTGGGCCTGTACGTCTAATCCGGAGCCGTCCATGATCTCCGTCATTGAAGCGTCCCTGATCATCGTCCGCATCCAGTCGCCCCCGGAGTTGCGCAGGACCAAACTGGTAAACGCTTCGTAGGGACGGTTTTCGAAAAACGGATAGTCGAGGTCATCGCCGCCGTAGCGATCACGCGCAAAAATTGAGAGGGACCGTTGTGCGTTGATCCTGCTCCAACCGCCAAAGATTTTGATGCCGATGTCCTGCGTAATCCCTTCGCCCCCGTCCGTAGGGAAGAAGCTGAACTGACCGGGGACTTCTTCGTCCCGCCAATAATTGGCACCGTAATAAGGCGGGTTATCATCGGCCCCGTTACCCCACGCGTAAAGGCCGTGGTTTTCGTCGAAGAACGCATCCGGGTCGGTAACGAGAGAGACGACGTCGATATCGTGACTACGATCGATCAGGTAAGATTCAGTCCGAACGGCGGAAGGTAACTTCTGCCCCTCGAAAATACGTGCGCGCACTACGGTGTTATTATCAATCCGGATTGGGCCGTCGTAAACCGGCGAAGCGGCGGTAGGCACCGTTGCGTCTAATGAATAATGTATGGTGCCCCGCGCGGGCGCGCCGCTCAGCGTAAGCGTGGTCTGGCCGTAGACGCCACTCGGCGGGTTGAACGTAACCGCCGAATTTACCCGGCCGACGTAACCGGTCGTAGTGTTAGGGCCACCCGGTGTTGTTCGTTCGTAGGCGCGGGCGCCACCGCCGCCGGGTGGGATACCCACGGACACGTTTGCGGGGATACCTTCGACCTTGAGTTGGTCCACCAGGGTGCCGTTGTTACGGAACAGATACAGCGTTTCCCCGCGGGAGCTAATTTTGAAGTTAGCGTGGGGACCGTACGCCCCGAAAGAGAGGACTTCCGGCGGTGCCTCACCTTCGGTAGATTGTCCGGCGTACCGGGCGCTCAGGAAAGCAGATAGGGTCAGGTCGGAAGATGTGTAGGACACGTTATGGACTTGAATAGCGAGCACGTTGTTACCCCGCCGTAACGCGCGCGGCACATCCGCGTAGACAAACCTTTCGGTACGCTCTCCCCGTGCGATGCGGCCTTCGGAGCTGGTGGTGGCCGTGGCGCCCCGGTCGGGCCGCTTTCCATTCATGTTTGCCCGCGCGATCTCCTGGCCGTTGAGGTAGGCGACGAAGCCATCGTCATAATCTACGTCCAGGAGTAATTCTTCGACCCCCGCCAAGTCGTCCACGGTAAAATCGTAGCGGAGAAATGCGGCGTTCGTGCCGCCGGGGACTTCCGACCCGTAGGGGCCGTCCCCGTAGCCGATGGGCGTTGTTCCCGCGGTCCAAGTCTCATCATCAAAAGTGCGGGCGTTCCAGTCCTCCGGCACCGGGCCGCTCGGGACGAGGTAGCGGCAGGCATCGCCTAGTTTTACCAAGTTCCGGAAGCTGAAGTCAACGGCGCGGTCTTTTCCGGAAGCCCAGATGACTTGGTACCCACCCGCGGGGATCGTCAGGCTGGGAATTGTCCACTTATCCGGCTCCTCCTCATCGTCACTCACCGTCCAACCGGTGAGATCGAGGGCGGGGCCAGCGTTATAAATTTCGAACCAGTCGGGCGTATCGCCGTCTTCGTCCTTAACCTGACTGTTAGAATTGACGGCCTCGTTCAGGCGGACCTGGGCGGTCAGTGGCAGGGTGAGTAGACAGACGAGTAGTGGGAAAATCTTCGTGTACAAAGTATAAAGCGGTTTCAAGGGTATGGGGTTAATCATGCGGTAAGGCTAAATAAAGATAGGGAATTCGGGTAGTTCCCCCTGCTCTTACGCTTCTTGCTGGCTCCGGCGGCCGCGCATTTTAAAAGATAAAGCGTGGGCCGAAACCCAGTGGCGTACGTACGGATGTTCTAACTCAGCGGTTAATCCTTTGGGCATTTCGGTAGCTAGCGGGGCGGGTGCCGGGAAGTGACATAACAAGCTTGAATTGGCGAAAACGCGCGCGCTTTTCCCGAGCGTTGCTACTCACGACAACAATTTATGTAAATTGTCGTCCTAAATCTCGTGGCCTCCCCGTCGGTCCGATCCGGTGCCGCCGGGCGGACCAACTAAACGCCACCAAGCGAATCAAATCGATTATCAACATGAAATTTAACTCTCAGGGAGCGGACCAGGTGACTTACGACGCCATCGTCGTCGGCACGGGCATTTCCGGCGGCTGGGCCGCTAAGGAACTGACCGAGAAGGGCCTCAAAACGCTCGTCCTCGAAAAAGGCCGGATGGTCAAGCACGGCGTCGATTACGAAACCGCTAACCTCGACGACTGGGACCTGCCCCACCACAATAAAGTACCCCAGGAAGAAATCGATAAGCACTACTTCAAGCAGAACCGGACGGGCTACACCGTGCGGCAGGCCCACAAAAAGTGGTTCGTCAAGGACGACGAGCACCCCTACGACGACGAGAAGGCCCGCTTTGACTGGATGCGCGGCTACCACGTCGGCGGCCGCTCCCTGATGTGGGGCCGTCACTCCTACCGCTGGAGCCAGATGGACTTCGAGGCCAACGCCCGCGACGGCCACGGCACGCCCTGGCCCGTCGGCTACGACGACATCGCGCCCTGGTACGACTACGTAGAAACCTTCGCCGGCATCTCCGGTGAGCTGCGCGGCCTTTCTCAGTTGCCCGACGGTAAGTTTTTGCCCGCCATGCCGCTGAATTGCGCCGAGGACCACTTCAAGAAAGGCGTCGAGAAGAACCTAGGTTGGAACGTCACGCCCGGCCGCGTCGCCCACCTGACGAGTTATAATCCAGACGTCCACAAAGGCACCCGTGGCGCTTGCCAGTACCGCAACCGCTGCATCCGGGGTTGTCCTTACGGTGGCTACTTCAGCTCCGTCAGTTCGACCATTCCCGTGGCGGAGGCGACGGGCAACCTGACCCTACGGCCCAATTCTTCCGTCTACAGCCTCATCATGGACAAGGACGCTGGGAAGGCCAAAGGCGTCCGCGCCCGGGATACGGAAACGGGGGAAGAACTAGAATTCTACGCCAAGGTGGTGTTCCTCTGTGCTTCCGCGATCCCTTCCGCCTACATCGTGATGAACACCGAGCACGAGGAAGAAATGACGATGGACGCCTCCGGCGAGTTGGGTGGTAACATTATGGACCACCACTTCCGCGTCGGTGCCAACGGCACGCTCGATGAGTACGGCGATAAGTACTATAAGGGCCGTAAGCCAAACGGCTTTTACATCCCCCGCTACCAGAACCTGGGCGACCGGAAGAGCCAGTCGAAAGACTTCGTCCGCGGCTGGGGTTACCAGGGCGGTGGCGACCGGAGCAACTGGATGCGCGCCGTCCGCGAGATGGACACCAAAATCGGCCCGGGCCTAAAACAAGCCCTCGTGCAGCCCGGCCCCTGGCACGTCGGCATGACGGCCTTCGCCGAAACCCTCCCCTACACCGACAACCGGATGACGATCAACCGCGACGCACTCGACAAGGATGGCCTGCCGACCCTGAGCTTCGACGCCAGCTGGAAGGAGAACGAATACGCGATGGTGGAACGGATGAAAAACGACGCGGCGGAAATGCTCGAAGCGGCCGGCTTTAAAAACGTCAGCACTTATGACGCCCACTCCTTCCCCGGCCTCGGCATCCACGAGATGGGCATGGCGCGGATGGGCTCCTCCAAGCGCAACTCCGTCGTCGACAAACACAACCGGCTCTGGACGGCTCCCAACGTCTACATGACGGACGGTGCCTTCATGACCTCGGCGGCGTGCGTTAACCCTTCCCTAACTTACATGGCCTTTACGGCGCGGGCGGCGGAGCACGCGGTGGGGGAGTTGAAGAAGATGAATATTTGAGTAGTAGAGTATAGAGGTGAGAATAAAGAGGAAGGACGGCTCCGGTAAGAACGTAATGGCTTTTCAAATCCGGTCACAATTACTTAAACCCCATCCGAGCGTAGCGAGCAACTACCAAATCAAGCCGAGGAAGCGAAGCGACCGAGTCCACGTCCTTACTCTTTCTTCCTTACTCGCTCCATCCCCTGCAAAATAAAATAAACATGAACAGAAGAGACATACTAAAGTATACTACCTACTTCGCCGGAGCCGCCATCAGCGCGCCTTTGGCCAGTGTATTACTAACTGGTTGTAAGCGCGACGACGCGATGCTGGAGGAAGGGTACCAACCCGGTTTCCTCAACGCGGCGCAGTACGCTTACGTCGTCAACGTGGCCGACGCAATGTTGCCGAAGGACGAATACCCCGGGGCCGTCGAGGTGGGCGTCCCGCAGATGATCGACAAGATGGTCGGAGAAGTCTACGGCAAAGAGGATCAGCAGAAGTTTACCGAGGGCTTGCGGGCGCTCATGGACGAAATGGACGCCGACAACCCCGGTGGCTTCGCTAAGCTGGAATCGGACAAAGCCTTGATCTACCTCCAGGATCAGGACCTCCACTACAAGCAGGAACCCGTGGAGACGACCATGTCGGGCGAAGACGTGCCGCGGGAAACGGTGGTGGATAGCGACGGGCCATCGGCGCGTAGTGCCTATTTCAACCTGAAGTCGATGATCATCGGTAGCTACTTCAACACCCCCGAGGTGGCGGTGGATTCCGGCTTGTTAGCGTACCTGCCCGTGCCGGGGGAGTATATTCCCTGTGGTGATTTGCAGGAGTTGACGGGGGGGAAGGTTTGGGCGATTAATTGAGGCGGTAGGCGGTATTACCAAACTGAATTAAACTGATGTTTAATTCTGTGTGGTCTTGAGCGTGAGGCCAATTTAGTAACGACTATAAAGTAGAGCAGAGTTCGGTACAGCAATAGTACATCTGCCATTAACTTAAGCGAGACTACTTTATGGCATCGATAATCTTTTCGATAATTTCTACCTCCGCTGCCGTAGGATTCGGTTTCAACTGATCTACCGCATAAGTAATGGACCGCGGATAACTACTGAACCGGTATATCTCATCAAACATGGTTTGAAGGTCGAGCACCAGGTCTCGATCCTCCGGTAGTAAGGGAACGCTGACGCGGGGGAGGCGTTCTTCCAGACCAACCGACCAAACACTTATTGTTCGCTCGATTGCGCGTACGGTATGAATACAATAAGGACGTTTAGGCCAGTCGCTTTTTCGGTACGGTGGCTCGCCTCCACGAAGAAGGTCCAACTCAACTAAATTGATCGTATTTCGGACGAACTCCGCTCGTTTGAACCGGTAGTCGTCCAGACCTCCTCCCTTTTTGTTTGAAGGAGAGAGTACTTCGATCGCCGTGACGAGTTCGCGAGAATAACTATCCCGTATTGTGAGTGTCCGCTGCTTTATGTCGTCCATTTCCACAAATATGGTGGGTGGCGTCACGGATTTTGCAGACGGGTAAATAGTGGTCGACGCTGAAAGGCGGTCCTGTTCGATGATCGAAGCATCCGGACGGTAGCGGTTGTGCGTACCGAGGATAATGTCGTTTGCGTTAACGCCCTCTTCTACTTCGATCAAATACCGCTCTGGAAGTTGCTCAATGAGCTGGCGCTGAATTTGCGTGATCGCATTCACGTGGAAAGTAGACCACTTGTAGCTTTCAATAAACGGGTCCATCCCGGGAAAGGGGCTTTTCATGATCGGTCGATTTGTCCCGTAAGATAATGCCAGGTAAACGCCGTGCCAAACCTTAATGGTTTGCTAACTCAACCCTAATGCCGGTCGTAAGTGTTAGCAAGCTTGCGAACCATGAAGGACAAAACTATCCTCATCACCGGAGCCAATGACGGCATTGGGCGCGCTACGGCAGAGCAACTGGCCGGGCGTGGGGCACACCTCGTTTTGGCCTGCCGCGACGACACCAAGGGCCAGCGCGTCGCCAAGGAAATTATGGAAACTACGGGCAATCACAACGTGGATACGCTTCCGCTCGACCTAGCTGATTTCGCCTCCGTAAAGGCCGCCAGCGAAGAATTCCTCGCCGAGCACCCCAAACTAGACGTGCTCATCAACAACGCCGGCGTTTATACGGACCGGCTGGAGCTGACCACGGATGGTTACGAACTCCAGTTCGGTGTCAACCACCTCGGCCATTTTCTGCTTACCCTCAACTTGCTGCCCGCCATCCAGTGCTGCCGCCACTGTACGCGGGTTATCAACGTGGCCAGCGCGATACACAAGAAGGGCGTCCTGGACTTTACGAACCTGCGGGGGGAGAAGAAAAGCTACAACGGCACGGAGGCCTACGCCCAGAGTAAACTCGCCAACGTGCTCTTCACGATGGAGCTCGACCGGCGCTACGGACAGGACATGACGACGAACTGCCTCCACCCCGGCCTTGTTGGTACGCGGCTGGCTAACAAGAAGGCCGGAGCCCTGACGAGCGCCGTCTGGTCGATGTACAAACCATTCGCTACCAGACCCGAGCAGGGGGCGGCAACCTCAGTCTACCTGGCTACGAACCCGGAGGTACGGGACGTTTCCGGGCGCTACTTCGACGAGCGTCAGTGCTTGCAGAAGCCTTCCGCGATCGCCCGCAACGAGCAACTCGCGCGGCGGCTGTGGGAATACAGCGAGCAGGCCGTGGCGGACTTTCGGCTGTAACAAACTTTCATTTTACGCTTTGCCGACATCCATCCCCGCCACCGGGTCGTTGTTTGATCGTATTTTTGCCCTCCCGTGAGGGGCCACGCTCGCTTTGCTCTTTGTGTACTTACCCTACACCCGCGACAGCGCCAACCCCCAAAAGGACTAAAGCAACAGCATGCCCCTGGACCAGATGAACGTTGATGATTGGGAGATGGACGAGCACGGCCGCCCCCTGCCGCCCGTGGAAAAAGAGATGTCCTTCATCGACCACCTGGAGGAGTTGCGTTGGCACGTCGTGCGGAGCCTGGTGGCGATTCTCATCGGTGGCATCGGCCTGTTTATTTTTCGGGACTGGTACTTCGAGCGGATCCTCTTCGGGCCGATGCAGGCGGATTTTATCAGTTACGAGTACATCTGTAAGTGGACGGGCGGCAGCCTCTGCCTGGCCCCGCCGGAGTCGATCACCGTGCAGGCGATCGGCATGGGGGAGCAGTTCATCACGTCGGTGAAAATGGCTTTCGTGGGCGGTTTCGTCATTGCTTTCCCCTACGTTTTTTACGAATTTTGGTCCTTCATCCGCCCGGGGCTCTACGCAAAAGAGCAGCAAGCGACGCGGTGGGTTATCCTCATTAGTTCGCTGTTGTTCTTCATCGGCATCAGCTTCGGCTTCCTGGTGGTGGCGCCCTTCGGTACTTATTTCCTGACCAACTTCACGGTGGGTGGCGCGGAAAACATCCCCACGATGGACTCCGTGATTGGCTACATGACCATGTTTACGCTACCCGCGGCACTTATTTTCGAGCTGCCGATCGTGGTTCACTTTCTGGCCAGTTTCGGGTTGGTGACGGCGGAAGCGATGCGAAAGTACCGCAAACACAGCCTCATAGGCATCCTCATCCTGGCGAGCGTCATGACACCGCCGGACGTGGTGACGCAAGTCCTGATTGCCGTGCCCCTTTATTCCCTGTACGAGATCTCGATTTTCGTCGCCAAGCGGGCGCAACGGAAGTACGAAGCAGACCTCGATGCCCCGCTTGATTCGACGGCGCGGTAGTCAGGCTTAGCCAAAAGTAGCCACCACGCGGCCTTAACACCGTCGGGTAGCCGCTCGCCCGTTCGAAACTCGCTACTCCACCCCTTACCTTTGCGTCCCCCAAATCAAGAATTATGTTTGTCATCCCCCCCTACGTCCGTTTCGCCATCATCGCCGTCTGCTTGATCGGCGGTATTGCGCTGTGGGTCAGCCTCGGCATTTGGTACGGTATCTTTTTCGTGCTGACCGGCCTGCTTTTGCTGGCGGGCTACATCTTCCTCGGTACTATCGCACCGGCGGCGGAGGCTTTTCAGGCGCAGGACATCGACGGGGCGGAGAAGCTCCTCAACCTGACCCTCAAGCCGGATTGGCTCTACGGACCTAACCGGGGCAATTACTACATCCTGCGGGGCAACATCGCCATGTCGCGCGAGGATTTACCGACCGCCGAGGCGTGGATCCGTAAGGCGGAGCAGATGGAGCTCGGTGCCACCGAGGGCGCGATGGTGAACCTGCAACTGTGTCAATTCGAGTACCGCCGCAAAAACTTCAATGTCGCTAAGAAGTACCTGAAAAAGGTCAAGGAGGCTAAGATCAACATTCCCCAGTTCAAAGAACAGATCGCGATGATGGACCAGGCGCTGAAGCAGTCCGGCCAGGTCAAAGCCGCGCAACGCCGGGGTGGCGGGGCGCAGAACTCCGGGGGGTACGGGGGAAAGCGGCGGCGGCCCCGGACGCGGTAGATTAGGCGGTAGGGTTTTAGGCGGTAGGCATTGTTTCTTTTAATTGCCTACCGCCTAATTCTGCGCGGTCGCGGGTGCAGAGGAATTTAGTAACGCCAACGGGTCCTTTACGGGGGTAAACAAACTAACGTTAAGGCCACCGCCCCGACCAGATTAACAGACTACGTACCCGCGCACCGTCGTTACCAAGGCGGTACCTTCGCGGGCCTTTGTGATCTAGCGGGTGCGAGCCCCGCCACGAGGCGAACTTTCCCGCGCGGAGGTTCGCCTTTAGTTTTCTCGCGGACGCCGAGCCCCCAACAACAACTGAATAACTTTCGTATGCTACCAGGTTTTACTTCCCGTCTGTGTCTACTATTCCTGTTTTTGTCGCTATCCACGGTCGCTCTTGCGCAGCGGGGGCAGACGGCTAAAATCAACAATAGAGGGCTAAAGAGTACCGTAGTTGAAAAGATGGAATGCAATGATGCCGGGGAGATACTCGGGTTTTCTGACTTGAACTTAGCGAGTAACAGTTTTACAGGCATCGCTCAATCCGGTGGATTGGTGGCCTTTGCCGACCGGCCGGACACCATCTTTCTTTGTCCAAATGATAGCTTCGTAGTGAATTTCGATTTGAGTGCCCCTTTTGACATCAGTGGAGACCCCGATAAGTCCACGCCCGGCGGAATTGGTTTTGCTTACTACCGGTGCATACCTACCGTTACCGGCCCCATTGCAGAGAATGTGTATGACGATTGCATCGTTAATGATGGCACCGACCCTTTTGACGATTTTACGATTGCTATTTCGCGCAACTACGCTGACGCTACGCCCAACTATGATATATTCATTGATAACTTCATAACTGGGGTAACCCCCATAAACGATTTTTTCCCGGGCGGCTCTCCACAAGTGTTCACTTACGCACCCATCACTTTTGATGCTGTTGATGAGAATTTTGCGGGCATTTATGAAGATGATCCTACACAGACGCCTCCCTACAAGTGTGTCGATGTCTCAGTCGATCAGAATTTTACCGTCGCCTTCATGAACCCAATCACGGTGACGACCTCGGTGATTAGCGGTTGCCAGGGCTCCTTCAGGATCCGTGGCGGCGCACCCGAGTTGCGGCAGGGCGAAGGGTACACGTTCGTCATCGAAAACACGGTAACGTCCGAGCGGGCACTCATCCTGGCGCCCCAGTCCAGTATCAGGCACAACTCCACCGTCAATTACCGGGTGCCCTCCCCGGGCGAATACCGGATTACGGGAACGGACGAGAAGTCGTGCCAACTCGTCTCCCGAATCGTTACGCACTCCGGCGTTTGTAATACGGATATCACGGCGACGGCCCAGGACGAAACTTGTGACGGGAATGATGACGGCAGCATTGTGGTTAGCGTTCCCGCCGGTCAGTCCTCGGCCACCGTACAGTTCCGTTTAGCCTCGGCAACCTCTTTTGGTGGTGACCGGGAGCTGACGTCTTTGCCCAACACGGCCGTGATCAGCCCACTGGCACCGGGTGATTATGCGGTGAGGGCCGTGTATCCAGACGGGTCATTTTCAAACGTAACTACGGTTACGGTTGATCCGGGCCTCAAATTTGCCGTAACGCTCGATGCCTTCGCACAACCCACCTGTAATGGTGACGCGGACGGTTCCGTCCGCGCGACGGTCTCCGTCAACGGCGTCAGACTGACGAACCCTGAATCCGCTGGCTACACGTTCTCCTGGGCGGGAACGACCAGCACGAATGACACCCTGTTCAATTTACCCGCGGGCTCTTACGCCGTGACCGTAACCGGCCCCCGTGGCGTCTGTACGGAACCTGCCAGCGGCGGCCTGGATCAATCCCCACCGGTCAATATCATCACTTCATCCATGGCTGGTGGCCCCGTTTCTTCAACGGATCCCGCCACCTGTAGCGGTTCTGGAGACGGTTCCATCACCGTCCTCGTCGAAGGTGGTAGCGGGCCCTATACTTTCGACTGGCCAGACCCCATTCCGGACAATAGTGATCCCTCCCAGTCGACGCGACCGAACCTCGATCCGGGAGACTATATCGTATCCGTGACCGACCTTAATGGTTGCTTCGCGGAAGAAGAATTTACCGTCACCGCCGCCAAACTGCTCGTAATAAACGCAACCGTCGTCCCCATCGCCTGCTTCGGTGATGCCAATGCGACCATCAGCATCACCGGCGAAGTAACGGGCCAGGCGGGGGCGGCAAGAGTCGGCAACTTTTTCGTAAGTATTGAAAACCTCACGACCGGAATCACGGTCCCCGAGATAGAAATAATCGATGACGCCATACCGACGCTGTTTTCCGGGCTGGACGTCGGCCGCTACGTCATCACGCTCCGCGACGAGGACCCCGCCATGTGCGCCACTACGGATACCTTCGACATCGGTCAGCCCGACTTGCTCGTGCTCGACGAGGACTTCATGACCGAGGACGAAACGTGTGAATTCGGCACGGACGGCTCCGCTACGGCGAGCGTTACCGGCGGCACCGCGCCCTACGAATACCGCTGGGTTAACGACAGTCTCGAAACTCCGCTCGATACCATTACTCCCGGCCCGCTACTTGGCGGACAGGTGGCCGACAGCAATTACGTCGTCACCGTTACTGACGCGCGGGGCTGTACGGTAATCGATACGTTTCGGATCAATTCTCTACCGAACGCGCAGATATTGGTCAATAATGGCTCCGTTGATTGCCCCGGTGACGAAAATGGCCAACTCTCCGCAACCATCACCCCTCCCCCGGGGGAGACGATTGTCTCCATCTTCTGGTTCCGACTCAATCCAGCGGATACGACCATAGTCGATACGGTTGCCATTACGGCGGCAACCGCGGCCAATTTAACTCCCGGCCCCTACGCCATTGAGGTCATCGTATCCAACCAGTGCCCCAGCACTCAGCTGGCCTTCATAACCAGCCCCGAGGAAGTATTTCTGCAAAACTTTACGGTAATCAACCCCGACTGTGCCAGTGGGCCGGGTAACGATAATGGCACCATTAGCGTCACGCCCGGCGGTGGCACGCCGAACGCGGATGGTAGCTATAACTACAGTTGGAGCAACGGCGTATCTTCCACCAACCCCATCTTAAGTAATCTGACGGAAGGAGATTACTCCGTCACCATCACGGACGCGAACAACTGTCAGCCAGCGTTCGACACGACCTTTACCATTGCCGCCCCGCCCGCCATCACGGGCGAGTTTACAATCACCCCCGTAAGTTGCCCCGATGATTCTACCGCGAACGGTACCGCGACCTTCGCCGCGATCTTTGGGGATGGCACGCCGGGCAACTTTGCTTTTACGTGGTCAGACGGCACCAGCGGCAGCGGCACCTCCAGCACCATTGCTAATTTGACCCGCGGACCCGTCTCCGTTACCGTCACCGACGGCCTGTGCGAACGCGTTTTCGAAGACAGCATTACCAGCCCGGAGAACTTTGTAGTTGAGCCCCTCGTCACCTCCGTCAGTTGCAACGGTGATGCAAACGGTTCGGTCACGCTGAACGCCACCGGCGGGACGGGCGCGTACGCCTACGAGTGGCTCGACTTCCCGACCGAAACGGATGAAACACTGACCGACCTTACCGCGGGCATCTATCGGGCCGTACTGACGGACGCTAACGGTTGTAGCCCCGACACCATTTCTTCTGGAATCACCGAGCCGGACGTGCTGGACTTGGCGATCGACAGTAGCCTCACCACGCCGAGCGTCGCGTGCATCGGCGACAGTAACGGCCTGATCTCCGTTTTCGTAAACAGCGCGAACAATAATGATTTTGGACCGATGCCCTACACCTGGTCCGCCGGGGTAGCGGATTCCGCCACCACCATTGCGACGGACCTTGCGCCGGGCACCTACGGCGTTACGCTTACGGACGTGAACGGTTGCCAGGATAGCATTAGTTACGCCATCAGCGAGCCAGACTCGATTACGTTTTCTTACCTACCCATCGAGGACATTGCCTGCTTCGGCGAGACGACCCAGATCATTATTGACACCGCTTTCGGCGGTACCGCCGCCAGTTTTAGCGACTACACTTTTACCATCAACAATGATGGCTTCCGCATCCGCGCGGATACACCCGGGGAAGCCTTTGCCGGCCCCATAACTATTGCCATTTTTGATGCCGTGGGTTGTTCTTCCGAGCAAACCGACAGCATCGGCCAACCGGAGCAGATCGTCATTGACCTGGAAGACGAGATTACCATCGAGTTGGGCGACACACTTACCCGCCTCAACCCCGTCGTGAGCCCCCCGGGTGGCCTCTATAATTATCGCTGGACGCCGGCGGATTCCTTGAGTAACGACAGCATCCGTGACCCCCGTATTTTCAGCTTTGTCGACGTCGCGTACACGCTCGAAGTGACCGACGGGAACAATTGTCAGGCATTCGCGGATATTTTCGTCAACGTCGACGCCAACCGTAACATTTATATTCCGACTGCCTTTAGCCCCAACCAGGACGGGCGAAATGATGATTTTCGCGTGTTTGCCTGCCAGGGTGTTCGCCGGGTATCCAGCGTGCAAATTTTTAATCGGTGGGGCGGGCTGGTGTTCGAAGGTGAGGACCTGCCGCCGGATTGCCTGTCCGGCATTCAGCTTTGGAACGGCGAAATGCCGAACGGCAAACTCGTTAATCCGGGCGTCTTCGTGTACGTAGTTGAAGTTGAGTTCTTGGACAATATAACGCTCCCTTACCGGGGTGAATTCACGCTGCTTCGCTAGTTCAATGGGGCGCGGACGCGGGATGAAAAGTTTGTAGGTTCAGGAGCAAGAGAAATTGGCTTGCTTCGATACCGGAAATCTCCGTTCCATGATGGAGCGGAGACTTCCTGTTTTTCAACGCACGGTTACCCGTCAAATTAGTACTGATGCGAGCAGGCGAGCCCCGTACGCAACATTTGCGTACACTTCTGCATACATAAGCGTGGGATGCAGAATAAATTCACTGGAACACTATGCACCGTCACTTTTCAAACATTTTCCGTAACCAAATAGCTTAAACTAGCGAAATAATCCACTAAAAAGGGAATTATTTTGTGAGAAAGGTCACTTTTGTGTTGCAGGTTGTTTGAATCGTGTTTATATTTGTAGCACAACAAAACAAGTTATTTTAACAGCAGTATTATGGCAGATAATAGTAAAGACACCGCCAACAAACTTAAGGCCCTTCAGATGACGATCGATCGTTTGGACAAAGCTTACGGCAAAGGCACCATTATGCGCCTTGGTGAGTCCGAGACCGCTAACGTGGAGGCCATCCCCACGGGTTCTCTCGGTCTCGACGTCGCCGTTGGCATCGGCGGTTTCCCCAAAGGCCGGATCATCGAGATTTACGGTCCGGAATCTTCCGGTAAGACGACCCTAGCAATTCACGCCATCGCTGAGTGTCAGAAGCGTGGTGGTATCGCCGCCATCATCGATGCGGAGCATGCCTTCGACCGTTTTTACGCGGAGGCCCTCGGCGTAGATACCGACAACCTCCTGATTTCTCAACCCGATAACGGTGAGCAGGCGCTCGAGATCGCAGAGAACCTCATTCGCTCCGGTGCCGTCGACATTCTCGTCGTCGACTCCGTAGCCGCCCTCGTGCCGCGCGCGGAGATCGAAGGCGAGATGGGTGACTCCAAGATGGGCCTTCAGGCACGTCTGATGAGCCAGGCCATGCGGAAACTGACCGGTACGATCGGTAAAACTGGATGTTGCTGTATTTTCATCAACCAGCTCCGTGAGAAAATCGGCGTCATGTTCGGTAACCCCGAAACGACTACCGGTGGTAACGCCCTCAAATTCTACGCTTCCATGCGGATCGACATCCGCCGCTCCGGCGCCGCGATCAAGGATAAGGAAGGTAACGTCGTTGGCAACCACGTGAAGGTGAAAGTGGCAAAGAACAAGCTTGCTCCCCCCTTCCGCATTGCCGAATTCGACATCATGTACGGCCACGGTATCTCCAAAGTCGGTGAGATCGTTGACCTCGGCGTGGATCAGGACATCATCAGCAAATCCGGTGCCTGGTACGGCTACGGAGATACCAAAATCGCTCAGGGTCGCGAAGCTGCGAAAATTTTCATGCTCGACAATCCGGAAGTCGCCGATGAGATCGAAGCTAAGATCATGGCGCGCCTGATGGGAACCGAAGAAGAAGAGGTCGCCCCGGCCGAGAAGAACGGTAAGGGCAAAAAGGCTGATGCGGAGGCGTAAGACCTCCCGTTTGGTCAACAGACTTTTCAGAAGCAATTCGAGAAGGCACATACGCCTTCGACCTTAACTGGTCGGGGGCGTTTTGCTTCGTGGTCGTATGGATACTGATCCCACTACACTCGCTTGCCGACACGAGTGATCTGACGGTACTTATAGGTGAGCGTGAATGGCTGTGAAATCCTGCCGCGCCCTACCCTTGATGGCTCCAGGGCGTAGTTCTTTCGCCAAATTAGCGCGCACTAGCTCTTGATCGATTTCGTAAGTGCGCACCGCCGCAAAGTGTGAATCGTTATCTGTTAATTCTATCGGAGGTTGATTTTGTAGTCATCATTCCAAATTTTGTCGGTCTTCGTGTCACATAGTTTTCGCGCGGTCGCAACTTCACAAAAAAAAATTTATGGGAAAAACAGCTGCCGTATCGTAAGTGCATAACCATTGTGGTTGCGTAGATAGGCGTCGCAGGGTAGAAACAATAGTCAGAAATTTAAACAGCTTAACAACCAGCAGCGTAGCAACTACCAACGAAAAAACACGTGACGTTACCGTGTGGTGGCACAATCGGGCGCACCGTAACTTTGTGGCCGCACTGATCGTTAACTGGTTTGCGCCCAATCGTTTTCGGTGCGACTGCTCCAGCGGCCGCTGTATTAGGGATTGGCCGTTCTGACAACCATCAACTCTACCCATGTTCCCCACGTACGACGTAATTGTAGTAGGCGCCGGCCACGCCGGCTGTGAAGCCGCCATTGCCGCGGCCAATCTTGGCGCTAAAGTGTTAATGGCCACGATGAACCTGCAAACCATCGCCCAGATGAGTTGCAACCCGGCCATGGGTGGCGTGGGTAAGGGACAGATCGTCCGCGAAATCGACGCCCTCGGTGGTTATTCCGGCATCATTACCGACGAGACGATGGTGCAGTTCCGCCTGCTCAACCGTAGTAAAGGCCCCGCAATGTGGAGCCCGCGCGCGCAGTCCGACCGGATGGCTTTCGCCCTCAACTGGCGCGAAAAGTTAGAGGCGCACGAAAACGTCGATTTCTGGCAGGAGATGGTGACCGGCGTCATCGTGAAAGACGGCCGGATCGAGGGCATCCACACTTCCCTCGGGCTGGAAATCCCCGCGAAATCCGTCGTGCTCACCAACGGCACCTTTCTGAACGGCACCATCCACATCGGCGAAAAGCAGTTCGGTGGTGGCCGCGCTGGCGAACGCGCCTCTACGGGCCTGACCGCCCAACTCACCGAGCTCGGTTTCGAAGCCGGCCGCATGAAAACGGGCACGCCCGCGCGCCTCGACGGCCGCAGCCTACACTGGGACCGGATGGAACTTCAACCTGGCGACGAAAACCCCGGCCGGTTCAGCTACACGAATACACCGCCGCTCGTCGACCAAATGCCCTGCCACATCACTTACACGAGCCCGGCGGTGCACGATACGCTCCGCGAAGGGTTCGACCGCAGCCCGATGTTCAACGGCCGCATCCGGGGCATCGGCCCACGCTACTGCCCGAGCATCGAGGATAAGATCGACCGGTTCGCCGGCCGCGACCGCCACCAGCTTTTCGTGGAGCCGGAAGGTCGGAATACCTGCGAAATTTACGTGAACGGTTTTAGTTCCAGCTTGCCGGAGGACGTACAGTACAAAGCCTTACGCAAGATCGTCGGGTTCGAAGACGCCAAGATGTTCCGACCCGGCTACGCGATTGAATATGACTTTTTCCAACCTACGCAGCTCCAGGCGACGCTGGAAACCCACCTCGTTTCCGGGCTCTACTTCGCCGGCCAGATCAACGGCACGACGGGTTACGAAGAAGCAGCTTGTCAGGGCTTGATGGCGGGCATGAATGCGGCGTTAAAGGTACAGGAGCGCGACGCGTTCGTGCTCAAACGCAGTGACGCCTACATCGGTGTCCTGATCGACGACCTGATCAACAAGGGCACGGAAGAGCCTTACCGGATGTTTACCAGCCGGGCGGAATACCGGATCTTACTGCGGCAGGACGACGCCGATTTGCGCCTGAGCCCACTGGCCGCCGAGCTTGGTGTCCGGAACATGGACGCGCGAATGGAACGGGTGGAAGCGAAGAAAGAAGCCGTCGAGGCCATCCGCTACGAGATGACGCACCGCAGCGTCACGCCGGACCAGATGAACGGTTGGTTGACGAAAGTGGGCACCGCGGAACTGAACCAGGGCGTCAAAATGATGTCGCTACTTGGTCGCCACGAAGTGAGTTTGCTTGGTTTAGGCGAGGCCGTCCCCGAATTTCAGGCTTTCCTCGACCAGCACGACGCCGAGACAATCAACCTCGCCGAGGTGACCATGAAGTACGAAGGGTACATCGAACGCGAGAAAGCTGCCGTCGCTAAGGTTAATCGTCTGGAGGGAATCAAACTGGGGTCGGCTTTTGACTACGAAACCTTGAATACGCTTTCCAAAGAAGCGCGGCAGAAGTTGAACAAGCTTAAGCCGCGGACGATCGGGCAGGCTAGCCGGATTAGTGGGGTTAGCCCGGCGGATGTTTCTGTTTTGTTGGTGCATTTGGGGCGGTAGGAGTGCTCTTGGTATTTGCCTCCGGTCCCGACTTAGTCGGGAGAGGATGTAGAGGAAGAAAAGACCGTTCTCTGTTGCTTAGGCCCGTAGGGTCGTCTCTCGTAGCGTGGGGTGCAGCCCCACGTTTTCGTTTATGATATGTTTGATGTCCCTACATTTTCGTCAATGCACCACGCCCGCTGCCCCAGGTGTCCATTATAGAACGTTTGATGCCGCACCACATTTTGTCGTTACGTTACGTCCACCACCCCACGTTTTTGTCCGTTAGATATTTGACCCTTCCCCACAATTTCGTTGGCCCCATTATTAATTCCAACACCACAAAAAGTAAACCACCCAAAATGGCGCGTTAACAAATCGCCACGCCAACAACCTATTTACCAAGCTAGCCTTTATTTTACCGACCCAAATCAACTATTCTTTATGCGTTACCTATTGTTCCTTTGCGCGCTTACTCTGAGCGCGGCTGCGTTTGGCCAGACCAAGCAGATTTCTCTCGAAGACATTTGGCAGGATTACATTTTTAGCCCCGAGCGGGTTAGTGGGTTCAATTTCTTACGCGACGGCAAGACGAACGTACGCCTAGAAGGGAACAAAGTGATAACGTACGACCTGAAGAGCGGCAAGGAGAAGGCCGTTATTCTGGACGGAGAAAGCCTCAAAGGTCAGGCGGGCTTCAACGGTAGAATCGACGATTATACGTTCAGCGCCGACGAAACGAAGTTGGTGTTGAGTAGCGAAACGGAGCAACTGTTCCGGCGTAGCTCGCAGGAGTTCTTCCACGTTTATGACTTGGACACGAAGGAGCTTACCGCCGTTTACCCAGAAAAAAAGCACCGTTTAGCTTCGCTCGATCCCACCGGCGCGCGCGTCGCCTTCGTGGTCGATAATAATATTTGGATCAAGGATTTAACAGCGGGGGCGCTGACGCAGGTGACGGAAGATGGGCAAGTGAACGCCATCATCAACGGCGCGGCCGACTGGGTGTACGAAGAAGAATTTGCTTTCTCCTCCGCGATCTACTGGAGCCCGGACGGGAGCCACCTGGCTTACCTGAAATTTGACGAATCCGAGGTTCCGGAATTTACCTACACGGACTTCAAGGACGGTATGTACCCCGAGTACAACACGTTCAAATACCCCAAAGTAGGTGAGAACAACAGCACGGTTTCGCTCCACGCTTTCAATGTAGCTACCGGGAACACCAAAGACCTGATCACCGTCAACAAGGACAAACTGGATCGGTGGCACTACCTGCCCCGCGTCGACTGGACGACCCGTGGTGACCAGGTCGTCGCCCAGGTAATGAACCGCTACCAGAACCAGACGCAACTACAACTCTTCGACCTACAGACGGGCGAAGAGCGGACGATCCTGAAAGAAGCCAGCAAGTTCTACATTGACGTCCACGACAACCTGACCTTTTTGCCCGATGGCAAGCAATTCATCTGGACGAGCGAGATCGATGGTTTCAACCACATCTATTTGCACGGCCTCAACAACGCGAAGGAGCAGCAGCAGATCACCAGCGGAAAGTGGGAAGTAACGGACTTCTACGGACTGCACGAGGGCAAAGTCTACTTTCAGGCGGCGAGGAACGGTCCGATAGATCGGGAAGTGTACGTAAAAAGCCTGCGCGGCCGCGACTTGCCCCGCCCACTGGCCGCGGAGCCGGGTACCAACTCCGCCCAGTTCTCCAGCACCTTCGATTACTTCGTGCTGGACCACCAGACGATCAACCAGCCCGCCGTCGTCTCGGTCATGGACGGCGACGGGGAATCCGTGCGGCGCATCATCGGTAACGACGATCTACTGGCGAAATCACGGGAATACGGTTACCAGCCGGTAGAATTTTTCCGCTTTACCACCGAGGAAGGAACGACGTTGAACGGCTACATGATCAAGCCAAACGGTATGGACGAGGACGAAGAACATCCCTTACTAATGCACGTCTACGGCGGCCCGGGTAGTCAGCAGGTACTGAACAACTGGCGGGGCGCGAATATGGCCTGGTTCCAGATGATGGCGCAAAAAGGCTTCGTAATTGCCGTAGTCGACAACCGGGGCACCGGTGCGCGCGGCGAACTGATGAAGAAGCAGACTTACCTCACGCTCGGTAAGCAGGAGACGGAAGATCAGATCGCGGCGGCAAAGTATTTGGGCGAGCAAGCGTACGTCGACGCCGACCGGATCGGTATTTTTGGGTGGTCCTACGGCGGTTTCATGTCGCTGCACTGTATCCTGCAGGGGAACGAGACTTTCGCGGCGGCCATCTCGGTCGCACCGGTGACGAACTGGAAATGGTACGACTCCATCTACACCGAACGCTACATGCGGACCTACAAAGAGAACACGGCCGGCTACGACGAAAATAGCCCGATCCACTACGCCGACCGGCTGAAGGGTGACCTGCTGCTCGTCCACGGCATGGGGGATGACAACGTCCACTTCCAGCACACCGCCGAAATGGCCAATGCGCTGATTATGAATAATAAGCAGTTCGATACCTACTTCTACCCGAACCGGAACCACGGCATTTACGGTGGCCCCACCCGTCTTCACCTCTACACCAAGATGACGAACTTTTTGCTCAGTAGCCTGGGTACGAAAGCGCGGTAGTCATTCAACGCAAAAGCATTGACGTACACACCACCAGTGCTAGCTACTCCAGGACACCCGGTAGATATTAATTTTGGTCCGACTGTCGCATAAGTCACGATAATGACGCCCTTTCTGAAGTCGGAAGGGGCGTCGTTTTTGTCTGCACGGTAAGATTCCTGCAAAAGAGCGGCGTGTTTCCCTGGCTCGTTCAGGATAATTAAAACCACGCCACGGCCGAACCAAAAGAATGTGCTCGTCGATGAGCAACTGAAATCAGGCGTCGCCCGTTTTAAGTCACATGTTGCGTAAGCTGCTTACCCTCCCAATTCATTTCTATCAACTAGCCATCTCCCCGCTGCTCGGTGCGAATAAGTGCCGGTACCAACCGACTTGCTCTCACTACGCCATCGAGGCGATCGAGACGTGGGGGCCGGTCAAAGGGTCGTGGCTGGCGGCTAAGCGCATCGGTAGCTGCCACCCGTGGGGCGGGCACGGGTTTGACCCCGTCCCGAAAAAGCCGGTGGCCGAAGATGTGGACGCAGGTCAGACCTTATCTTAGCAAAAGCGATCGGCAACGCAAGCCCATGGGGTTGCGCATTCCGGATCACCTGTTGGTTTTTTAGACGCCCCGTTTCCTTTTTTCGCCTTAATTATTTCCCGTAATGACGCACTTGGCCCGTACATCTCTGCTCTTTACCCTATTACTCTGCACCTGCGTCCGCGCCCAGGCCCAGGGAATAGATTTCTTCTCCGGCACCTGGGCGGAGGCACTCGAAAAAGCGGCTACGGAAGATAAACTAATCTTCGTCGACGCTTACGCTGAGTGGTGCGGCCCCTGCAAACGGATGGCGGCTGACGTTTTCCCCGCCGCGGAAGTCGGTGATTACTACAACGGGAATTTCATCAGCGTAAAAATGGATATGGAGAAGGTGGAAAGCGAAGAATTTCGCCAAAATCACAGTGCGCGTGCCTATCCCACGTTACTGTTCATCAACGCGGAAAACGAGGTCGTTCACAAGGTAGTCGGTGCCAGATCCAAAGACGGACTGATCCAGGAAGGTGGCAACGCGCTGAATAAATTAGATAACCTCGAAGACCTCGCCCTGGCCTGGGCGGAGCAGGATCGTACTCCGAAATTAGCGCTGCGTTACGTGCGCGCCATGGTCCGTCAGCAAGAAAACCACGCGAAAGTTACCAACGACTACCTCCGTGATCAACAGGATTTAACTACACCAGAGAACCTGGACATTCTCCTCGTTGCCGCTACGGACGCGGACAGTCGAATTTTTGACCTGATGGTAAAAAATAAAGCCGCCATCATTGCCCGCGCCGGTCAGGAAGCCTTTGACCGACAGGTAAAGACCGCCGTAACGAGCACGAAAAATAAAGCATTGGAATACGGGGACGAAAAGCTCCTCGCCGCCGCCGTCAAGAAATTTGCGACCATCGACAAAGTGGCCGCCGAAGCATTCGAACTGCAGGGCGCCTTCGAAATGACCGCTGCGGGAGATGATTTAAAATCATTCCAAAAAGCCACCAAAAAATACTTAGCGAAGGCGGTGGACGGTGATATGAAACGATTACACGAGGTTTATCGGACCGCAAGTGCGTCTAAATTTATCGACGACGAAAAGATTTTCGCCATGGCCGTGGAAGCCGAAGCTGCCTCCGCGCGGCTCGACGCCACCGATGGCTACCGCAAGTACTACCGGCTCGCCGAGTTTATGCTGAACAAAGGCAAAAGTAATGAGGCACTCACCTACGCGCAAGCTTCCAAAAACGCCATCAGCCACCTGACGGCCGGGAAGCGTAAGGCAACCGCGCGGTCCATCGACGGATTGATCGCCAAGATCGAAGCGGCCCGTTAGGCCCGTGCACGGTACTTAATATCTTTGCGCCACGCCCGGTAAATCTACTTTATCGGGCGTGTTCATTTTCGCCAAAACCCCGCTCGCTTTGTATCCAGATCTATCCTACGTGTTCCACGCGTTGCTCGGCACGGAGCCCGATAACATTCTCAGTGTTTTTAAGACGTTCGGCTTCTTTCTGTTGCTGGCATTTTTGGCGGCGGCGGCCTTACTGAAGCACGATTTACGCCGCCGGGAAAGGATCGGCCAGTTGAAGGGAAAGGTGGTGGAGCGGATGCCGGGGGGGACGGTGACGGTGTGGGATTACGTGTTCAACGGAATCTTTGGCTTCGTGCTTGGATACAAAATTCCTTTCGTCGTTAGTAACCTCGGTCGGTTCCGCGAGGATGCAGGCAGCGTGTTGCTTACTTCCAACGGTTGGTGGTGGACTGGCCTGCTCGGCGGGGCGCTATTTGCGGGGTATTACTATTATTTGGGGACTAAGCAGCAGGCGAGTGGGATGCAAAAGTACACGGTCTACCCCAGCGACCGGGTCGGGCCGATCACGATGGTGGCGGCGCTGGGGGGAATTCTCGGGGCCAAGTTTTTTGCAATCATCGAGTACTTACCCCGATTTTTTAACGATCCGATCGGGGTCTTGCTGAGTGGAGACGGGCTGGCGATTTACGGCGGTTTGATCGGGGGGGCCGCCGGGGTGATGCTTTACGCACGGAGTCACAAAATAAAGGTGTTGCCCCTGGCGGACGCGGTGGCGCCCGGGTTAATCGTTGGGTACGGAGTGGGGCGGATGGGGTGTCAGTTCAGTGGGGACGGGGACTGGGGGATCGTGGCGGGCGCGCAGCCGGACTGGTGGTTTTTGCCGGACTGGGCCTGGAGTTTTACCTTCCCGCACAACGTACTCAACCGGGGCGTACCGATCCCGGGGTGCACTTTTGAGTTCTGCACCGAACTGCCGCAGGGGGTTTATCCGACGTCGATCTACGAGGTCATCATGGCCTTCACGATCGGTGCAGCACTCTGGGCGTTGCGCAAGCGCCTGACGAATTTGCCGGGGCTGCTTTTCTGCGTTTACCTATTCCTGAACGGCGTGGAACGCTTCTTCATTGAATTTATTCGGGTCAACGACCGGTACGACGTGCTGGGTTTTGCGTTGAGTCAGGCGCAATTGATTGCGGTTGGGTTTATGGTTTCCGGGGCCTTACTCGGGTATCTGGCCTGGCGGCGGGGTACAGTGGTTAATTAAGGCGCTTTTGATTTAGCCGGTGCGCGGTCCCGATAGCTACCGGGAGTGCAGGGTTTATTCGTTCAGGCCACGGTTGGCAGGGTTCGCTCATCTAAGGCGTACAATTTGTCTCAGTTTCGTTTAGCGAAAATATGAATGAGGGGGGCTGGTTGTACTTTGGTTTAAGGGTATCAATGAGTAAACTATGTTAATCTAACAACTTACTTCATGGCTGATGACCGAACCGGGCGCAAGCGTGTTTGGTACTTTCTGGAGATGTCCTACCTCTTTAATCGGGACATTGCGGTAGCAGCATTAGCAGTATTACTCTTGCTGTTATATCCGGTTTACAATGCTGGGTTGTGGGTAGTTCCGTCGACCGCCGTTACCTACGTGCTGATATTATTATTGCTACTGTATTTTAATTACCAAAATAAACGGATCCAGACGGTCTTTTATAAAAACATCAACCTGCGGCCACGTCATTTAATGGCCGTATTTCTGGTAATTTGCTGGGCGGTATACCTGCTAGCCTCGTTCCTCACCATTTTACTCGTAAATAACACCGTGCCCCGTGGTACTTGAAAACATCGTCGTGGCTTTTGGGGACAGGGAAGTTCTCGCGGCAAGCACCATCCGGGTCGAGCCCACGGGCGTAACGGTACTGCTCGGTCGGAACGGGACGGGTAAATCCTGCGCGTTCAAAGCCATTTACGGACTGTACGAGCAACGGGATCTGATTATCTCGTTCGACGGCCGGGTGTTGAGAGCCCCTTACACCCTACCGGGCCTGATCAATTACGTACCCCAGGAACACTGCCACCCGGGCTGGCTCACCCCCGACCGGATGCTGGAATTATACGGCGTGGATAAAGATGCGTTCCGGGCGAAATACCCGATGTTCGCAGGGATGTACACGGGACAAACTAGCCAGTATGTCGTTTGGCACGACGCGCCTCCTGGCGGTGTTGGTTGCCCTGAACGCAGACGTCCGGTACACCGTCCTGGACGAGCCCTTCTCCAACATCATGCCCGTACACAATGACATCGTTACCGAAACGATCAACGAGGTAAAGGGCCGGAAGGGAATTCTGTTATCGGACCATCAGTACCGGACCGTGCTCTCCGTCTGTGATAAATTGTACCTGATCGTGGATAAGAGCATCAAGCTGCTCGGCTCGCCGGAAGAATTGGTTACTTACAATTATCTGTCCGACGGCACGGTCATCTAGCTTAGAAAGGCGGACCGGCGGGCAAGCTCATCTCCGTGGCGGCTTGTGGGTTAGGCCAAAAGTCTGCCCGTCACTCACGTATCTTTGCGGGCTCAATTAAGGACCGCTAAACTCTCCGCTTCATCATCACCCCCGCCGTCATAACCTTGCTCGTTGCCCTCGGCGCGGTGGTCCTCTTCGTGACGGAGTGGCTGACGGTTGATCTAATCGGAATGCTGATCATTGTTTCGCTGGTCGTCACGGGGGTCATTTCACCGGGGGAAGGCCTGGAAGGATTCAGCAATGGGGCGACGTTGACGGTCGCCTTTATGTTCGTGCTGTCGGCAGCCCTCCTCAAAACCGGGGCGTTGCAGTTCATCGCGGGCTCGATGTCGGAACGGTTTCGACGGCGGCCCCGCTACGCTACCTTGCTGTTGATGCTGACGGTGGCGGTGATCTCCGCGTTCGTAAACAATACGCCGGTCGTGGCCGTGTTCATCCCCATCGTGGGTAGGATTGCGGCTTCCGCGAACATTGCGCCTTCCAAATTACTCATACCACTGTCCTACGCGAGTATTCTTGGGGGGATGTGTACGTTAATCGGCACGTCGACGAATATCCTGGTTAGTGGCATTGCGGAATCTCAGGGATTACCCGGTTTTTCCATGTTTACCCTCGCACCGATTGGCTTTAGTTTGCTGGTCATCGGAATCCTTTACCTAACCTACTTCGGGCAGCGTCTGTTACCGAACCGGGAGGCGAAAGAAAGCCTGACCGAGCAGTTTGCCCTCCACGATTACCTGGCCGAGATCGTAGTCCTCGACAACCAAAACATGGCTGGCGTTCGGATCATGGATAGCCCCATCGTCAGGGAACTGGATATGGACATCATCGAGGTCCGCCGCAACGGCGACCGGTTTACCCTCCCGCCGGGAGACTTTCGGCTGGCGGCCGAGGATACGCTCAAGGTGCGGTGCGACCGGGAGAAGATTAAACTGCTGAAGGACTGGGTCAGGATCGTGGACCATTCCGGCAGCGTTCAGGTGATGGGGACGGGGCTGGAACGGGACAACTCCAGCCTGATCGAGATGGTCGTGACGCCGAACTCGGAATTCGTGGGCAAAACACTCCGCCAGGTAGATTTCCGCCGGAGTTACCGCGCGGTACCCCTCGCAATTCGCCACCGGGAGGAAACCCTCAACGAGCAACTGTACGAACTGCCCCTCATGGCGGGTGACGTCATCCTCGCCGAAGTGAAAAGTCACTACCTCGTGGAACTGCAGAAGATCGAGCAGCGGCAGGATAGCCCGTTCATTTTGCTCTCCAGCGATTCCATTGCTGATTTCAAGCGGGGGCGTTTTTACTTCGTGCTGCTCACCATCGTCGGGCTCATTGGGCTGGCGACGTTCGACGTTCTCCCCATCAGTATTGCGGCGCTGCTGGGCGTGTGTTTGTTGGCGTTGGGCCGTACGATCACCATGAAGGAAGCATACGAAGCGATCGACTGGAAGATCGTGTTCCTACTGGCCGGAGCGCTCAGTCTGGGCAAAGCCATGGGAAATTCCGGATTGGACGCGGACATGGCCAGCCTACTGACGGGAACGGTCGCCAACTGGGGCGCCTACGCCCTCATCGCCGTGCTTTACCTAACGACCAACCTCCTGACGGAGCTGATGAGCAACAACGCTACGGCCGCCCTGCTCGCCCCGGTCGCCATTGCCGCCGCCGCGCAGTTGGGTATCGACCCGCAAGCTTTGTTGGTGACGGTCGCCATTGCCGCCAGCGCTAGTTTTATGACCCCGGTCGGGTACCAAACCAACACTATGGTTTACGGGGCGGGGCGGTACACTTTCATGGACTTCGTCAAAGTAGGCACGCCCTTAAACCTAATTTGCTGGGGGGTGACGACCGTCCTGGTACCACTCCTTTTTGGTTTGTAAGGTTCACGTAGGTCGACAACACCCGGTCCTTACAAAATTACCCTGCACCCGCGCCCGCGCCCGCGCCCGCTTCATTCCAAAAATCTATTACCTTAGCCAGCCTATGGAAACCAGCGAACTCCTCAAACGCGTCCGGCGCATCGAGATCAAGACGAAGGGCCTCAGCAAGCAGATTTTTGCCGGCGAATACCAGAGCGCCTTCAAAGGCCGGGGCATGTCGTTCAGCGAAGTCCGCAGCTACCAATACGGCGATGACGTGCGCAACATCGACTGGAACGTGACGGCCCGCTCCGGCGAACCCTACATAAAAGTCTTCGAGGAAGAACGCGAACTGACCGTGATGCTGCTCGTCGACATTAGTAAATCTAGCTTTTTCGGCACGACGAAGCAGATGAAAAACGACCTGATTACCGAGATCTGCGCCGTGATGGCCTTCAGCGCCACAAAAAACAACGATAAGGTCGGTTTGCTGCTGTTTAGCGACCGCGTGGAGAAGTATTTACCCCCCAAAAAAGGCCGGGGCCACATTTTACGCATCATCCGCGAACTAATCGAAACCCGCCCGACCGGAACCGGAACGGACATCGGCAAAGCCCTCACCTATTTCACGAACATGGTCAAGAAACGCAGCATCTGCTTCCTCGTTTCTGACTTCCTCGCTGAGGACTATGAACGCCCGCTTCGCATCGCCTCCCGCCGCCACGATGTGATCGGTCTACACCTCTACGACCCACGCGAAAAAGAACTACCCGACGTGGGCCTCATCCACGCCCGCGACGCCGAATCCGGCCAAATGCAGTGGGTCGATACCGGGAGTAGCAAGGTGCGGCGTAACTACCAGGCGTGGTATGACCGGCACCAGGAATACTTTAAGCAGGCTTTTCAGAAGTCTGGAGCGGATAGTCTTTCTTTGGAGACTACGGAGGATTATGTTAAAGGGTTGCTTCGGTTTTTTAAGAGTCGATGAGTAGTTTGGTAGTAGCGCCTCGCATAGTATGGTAGTGCTGTCACATCGAGCGGAAGCACTACCATATTATCATACTTTGCGAAGCAATACTACCATACTGCCTACTGAATAACCCCTTCCACAATACCTTGCTGCAGCATATCCGCCATCTTAGCGTAAGTGCCGTCTTCAAGCTTAGTCCGCACGGCGCGGAAAGCATCGAGCGTAGTTTCGATGTCTTCAACCGTGTGCTCTGCCGTCGGGATGAGGCGGAGAATTAGCTGTCCTTTGGGGATAACCGGCGGTAGAACGATCGAGCAGAAGATGCCGTACGTCTCGCGCATGTCGTAGATGAGCGCACCGGCTTCGTAGGGCGTGCCCTTCATGAAAACGGGCGTGACGCAGGCACCGGTGTTACCGATGTCAAAGCCGGCGTCGCGTAGGCCTTTCTGGAGCATATTTACGTTGCGCCACAAGTTTTCGCGAAGTTCGGGTTGCTCGCGGAGTAAGCGCAGGCGCGTCAACGCACCCTGTACCATCGGCATACAGAGACTCTTGGCGAACACCTGGCTACGGAGGTTGTAGCGGAAGAAGTCGATGATGTCCTTATCGGCACTCACGAAGGCACCGAATCCGGACATCGCCTTGGCAAACGTCGAGAAATAGACGTCGATTTGGTCCTGAACGCCCTGTTCTTCACCGGCGCCGGCACCGGTCGCGCCCATCGTTCCGAAGCCGTGGGCGTCGTCGACGAGGAGGCGGAAACCGTATTTTTCTTTGTACTCGCAAATTTCTTTGATGATTCCTTGCTCACCACGCATTCCGAAAACGCCTTCGGTGATGACGAGGATGCCGGAGTCGCGCTTCTCGGCTTCTTTCTTCGCTTGTTCCATGCGGACGAGGAAGTGATCGATGTCGTTGTGCTTAAAGGCAAATTTGGGGCCTTGGTGCATCCGGATACCGTCCATGATGCAGGCGTGGTCGTCACGGTCGTAAACGACGACGTCGTGGCGGCTCAGGCAGGCGTCGACGATGGACATGATGCCCTGGTAGCCGAAGTTGAGGAGCAGCGCGCCTTCTTTTTGCGTGAATTCGGCTAGTTCCTTTTCGAGTTGTAGGTGAGAATCCGTCTCGCCACTCATGATCCGGGCACCCATGGGGTAGGCCAGGCCGTACTTTTCGGTGGACTCGGTATCCGCCTTGCGGACGTCCGGGTGGTTCGTAATGCCGAGGTAGGAATTGATGCTCCAAATAATGCATTCCTTACCGCGGAACGTCATGCGGGGGCCGAGTTTGCCTTCGAGTTTGGGGAAAGAGAAGTAGCCGTGGGCAACATCCTGGTACTGGCCGAGGGGGCCTTTATGATCGAATTTTTCGAAAAGATCTTTCATCTATATTGAGGTTATACGGGCGCAAATGTACGGAAGATCGGGGGAGGCACCGGAAATGTGGAACGCCCGCCAATTTAAGTCATTTCCACACTTTCTCGCCGATCGAATCGGGGGCGAAAGTGGACCATTTGCGGTTATAAGTATGTAATTTTTCTGTTGGTTGGCCCCGCGCGTCTTCCAGCGCAAAACCGGCTAGTTTCCAGGCGTAAAGGCTGCCGTAGAGGTTATAAACGTTGGTATAACCCGCTTCCCGCAATTTCGTTGCGACGCGCTCGCTACGGTAGCCGATGGTGCAGTAGACGACTAGCGGTTGGTCTTTTTCGGTGTCGGCTATTCGGGAGAGGTCCACGTCGTCGTAGCCCAGCCAGGTAGCGGCGGGCAAGTGACTAACGGTAAATTCTTCGTGTTCCCGCGCGTCCAGGAATTTGGCATTGGATAGGGCAGCGGCGGCTTCCGCGCTGATGGCGTATTCGTCCACCGTCACCGTTCTCGCTAATTTCTCGTCGAGTGGAGCATAGCCGGTTAGTAAGTTTTCCGGCACTTCTTGTGCGCGGCCGCAGGTGCAAAGAAGAAGGGTGAAGAGCAAAGCGGTGGTGGCCGAGAGGTAACGCATGATCTATATTACAATATCCCGGGCCGGGAGGTTGTCTCGGCCGATGAGGAAGGCTTAGCTTTGTCCGGATGATCAAGCACCTATTCAACACCTTTTCCGGGAAGGATCGCAACCAGCAAGCATAATGGACGTATCGGTCATCATTCCTTCTTACCGGCATCCCCACAAGATCGGGGCGTGTGTCGACTCGCTACTGGATCAGACCTACACCGGTGAGTACGAGATCATTATCGTTGATAGTTCCCCCGCGGACGTACAGCTAGAACTAGATTTGCTGTTCAGCGATAAACCACGAATAAAATTAATTAAATTAAATACCCAGACTTACCCGGGCACTGCTAGAAACGTCGGTATTCACCGGGCAAAGGGGGCGGTAATTGCCTTAATTGATGCGGATTGTATCGCCGAAAAGGACTGGCTGGAGAACATCGTCAAAAACATCGCGGATAATACCATTATTACCGGCGTAATAGAAAATGGTACGCCGGACAGCGTCTACGGAACCTGCTCTTTTCTCGTAGAATTCAATCATTTTCTCGATTTGGGTAAGGGAAGGGTAGAACTGGAGGGCGCTGCTACCTGCAATTTTGCCTGTAACCGGGAGGTATTCGAGCGCGTGGGTTATTTCACGGATGATCGAGCGTTCGAGGATATACTATTCTGTAAGAAACTGATCGCCGTGGGTGGTCGGATAGTAAAAGTCGATGACGTTCGTATTCGTCACGTGAATAAAACGGATTTGGCCGGGGTAGCTAGTAATTTGGAGATGTTGGGTAGATACTCCGCTCTCGTCAGAAAGCGCCAGGGGATGCCGCCTCGGATTATATTTAACTACCCCATTCTTTCGTTTGGATTAATTGTATTTCGCTACGTGAGCATTATTTCCCGGGTCGCGAGAAGTAGATATTTACTTCAATTTATCATGTATACACCGGTTATTCTGTACTTACTCTTTATTTGGGCCAGGGGGTTTAATATCGGCGCTAAAGAATAATATTTCATTAAATACATTTTAGCCAAATAACTTAATGAATAACGCGATATTCAGCACAATTATACTGATAGTTATATATTTACGTATAAAATAATTAACTATTCGTTTACTTCTAACCGCTCCGGTCCCTTCCCAACTCGATCGGCTAGGTACATTCCATCGTCGCAAAAGAACAGCAGTTGTTCCCGAATAAACGATTTTACCTGCTCAGCGTCCGCGTGCGGATAAAGTAAGTGCAAATTGGGCCCGGCGTCCAGCGTGAAGTACAAAGGGGTTTTTGTTTCTCGCCGAAACTCCTGTATCCGCTCAATAACGGCCAGCGTATTCGGACGAATCAACAGATAAGGTGGCCGACTACTCATCATCAAAGCGTGCAGGGTGAGGGCTTCACTCTCGAGCATCTCACCAAAGGCCTCCACGTCCCCCCGTCGTAAGATATCCACCATCTCACCGGTTCGCTGCTTCGCTTGCGCGTATCGGGCAGTTGCGTACGGGTTACTCTCCATTAATTGGTGCCCCGCCCGGCTACTAACTGATTTTTCAGATTTAGAGATCAGTAAAATATCGTCGTGGTAAGTTTGAAACGTTGGGTTTAGCTTATCCGTAATGGGAACGGCAAATTCTTCATTACTCTGCGCAACCCCATCAACCTTGCCCCAAACGGCTGCGCCCCCGTAGACGGAACGACAAGCACTGCCTGACCCCAATCGAGATAAATAGCTAGCCTTCTCGAAGAATTCTGCATTGCCTAGCGGCTTAAAAAGCTTTCCTTCCAAATCAACTAAGCAAAGTGCTAATGCACTCATTCCCGAAGCCGAACTAGCGATACCGGCCGAATGGGGAAAACTATTCTTTGTTTCGATGGCAAAGCTCAGCTGCTTCAAAAACGGGTAAATCGGCAACAACCGCTCGAAAAACTTAGCCGTTCGCTGGCTAAATGCATCATTATGAACCCCGTCCAAAGAAAGCTTTACGTCCACGCCACTTCCTGACTGCTCTCGCACTTCGTACCGTAGGGTAGTGTCCGTCGCCGCACCATCCAGCGTAAAGCTTACCGATGGATTACGCGGTAGCTGATCGCCGTGCTTCCCCCAGTACTTCACCAGTGCGATGTTGGACGGGCTGCGCCAGCGCAACGCACCGGGCGTTACTTCACTAGTAATGAGAGTAAGGTCGGGACGATCGTAGGTCATAACGAGGTGGTTTTATTCTTCCGCAAATTACAACCGAGCGGGCGGTAGGGCAGGTACTCACCAACGGATAAGACCAAAAAAAGACCGAATAGCCTTGCGGTTATTCGGTCTCTCGATCTAAATATTGAAGATAAACTTCGAGCTCGTTAGAAGAGATTCATCATTTCTCATCGGATGCATCTTCTGTCTGGTTTGCTTCGCAAAACAGGCAGACGTTCATCAGATGTGTAAATGAGAAAGCCCATCAGATGCGTAAATAAGGCTAAGTCTAACCAATTACTTCCGACCAGCCCCCTCAGCCTCCCGCGCCCGCTTACCGCGCTGCATAGGATTCTCACCACCATCACGGCGACTATTTTCGTAAAGGTCGAACCGGTTAACGGCCGAGCGGGAAGGGTAGTAGTTGTTATCGCGATCCGTATCGGCCGTCTCCAGGAATGGATCGAGGTTGATGGCGACAACCTCCTTAGTGAAAGGGAAAACCTTGCTTACTTCCTTATAATCCATCTTCCAGATCTCGGCGGGAATACGCTGAACTTCCTTCGTACCATCAGCAAAGGTGAATTCAAGTATGATCGGCATCACTAAGCCACCAATATTCTCAAAGGTGAGTTCGTAGTAATACTTATCGGCATCCAACACGGCACGCTCCGCTTCACTCAGGTCGGCGTAGTACTCTTCGTACTCCTGCTTGTCCAGAATATTTGCGTTGAGGGGATCGTAGTCGGAGTAAAAGTCTTTCAGGGAAGGGTCTTGCTCATCGTAAGTCTGGCTAATATCTCGGTTACGGATGGAGCTGATGTTCTCCCCCTCGTCCGCCTGGAGTTTGCGTGTCATCTCATTTTCCACCATTGGGTTCTTGGTGTTAACCCGGAAAGGTTTTACGTTGGTAAGGGCAATGTCGGTGTTGTCGGTGGTAAAGAACCAGCCGCGCCAGAACCAGTCGAGGTCGATGGCGGAAGCGTCCTCCATCGTCCGGAAAAGATCGGCGGGGGCGGGGTGCTTGAACTTCCACCGGTTAGAATACTTCTTGAAGGCGTAGTCGAACTGCTCGCGGCCCATGACGCTTTCCCGGAGGATATTGAGCGCCGTAGCGGGCTTCCCGTAGGCATTGTTACCAAACTGCCAAACGGATTCGGAATTAGTCATGATGGGGGAAATGTACTTCTTATCGCCCTTCATGTAGTCCACAATCTTATCCGCGGGGCCCCGGCGGCTGGGGTAGTTGCGCTGCCACTGTTGCTCGGTCAGGTACTGGAGAAAGGTATTCAGTCCTTCGTCCATCCACGTCCACTGCCGCTCGTCGGAGTTGACGATCATCGGAAAGTAGTTGTGACCGACCTCGTGGATGATTACGCCGATCATGCCGAATTTAGTCCGCTCGCTATAGGTACCGTCTTCTTCGACACGGCCGTAGTTAAAGCAAATCATCGGGTACTCCATACCAATATTCGCGGCGTTGATGGACCACGCGACGGGGTAGGGGTAATTAAAAGTATAGTGCGTGTACCACTTCAGCGTGTGGGCTACGGCTTTCGTACTGAACCGCTCCCAGAGTGGGTTACCTTCTTTAGGATACATGGACATCGCCATCACGGTACTGCCATCAGATTGCTTTACCGCCATTGCGTCCCAGATAAACTTACGGGAGCTGGAGAAGGCGAAATCCCGAACGTTATCGGCTTTGAAGTGCCAGGTTTTCTCTTTCGTAGATTTAGTCTTCTCGCGCTCCGTAGCTTCTTCCTGCGAGGCGATGATTACGGGCTGGACTAATTCCTCGCGTGCACGTTCCAGCGCGGCACGTTGCTTCCTGGTGAGCACGTCATTGGGGTTTTCCAATGTTCCGGTGGAAGCAACCAGGTGGTCGGCGGGGACGGTGATCTTTACGTCGTAGTCGCCAAAGGTCAACGTGAACTCTCCACGACCCAGGAACTGCTTATTCTGCCAGCCTTCGTTATCGGTATACAGCGCCATCCGTGGGTAGAATTGGGCGATTGTATAGAGGTAGTTATCGTCTTCTTCGAAGTATTCGGAGCCGGAGCGGCCACCGCCGTCTTTCATCCGGTCGTTGATATTGTACCACCACTTTAGCTTCAGTTCCGTTGATGCGCCCGGCATCAACATTTCGGGTAGCTCAACGCGCATCATGGTTTTTTGGATGGTGTACTCCATCGCGCGGCCACCGCTGTTCTGCACGTAATCGATGTTGAAGCCACCTTCAAAAGTAGGTTCTAGCTGAGAGAGGCTGCGCAGGCTCATTTGGTCGTTTACGGAATTGGTGCCGATTTTGTACGTGTCGCTATCCAGTGCGCGGACGTTCTGATCGAGCTGAATCCAGAGGTAATCGAGCGCATCGGGCGAGTTGTTGTGGTAGCTGATGGTCGACGTGCCGTAAATTCGCTGCTCGGTATCGTCGAGTCTGATCTCCATCTCGTAGTCCGCTTGCTGCTGCCAGTACTCGTGCCCGGGGGCACCAGCTGCGTTGCGGTAGACATTCGGAGTTGGTAGTTCGTTATAGAGTTGGCGAAAAGGGTTTTTGTTGACGTTTTCGGTCTGTGCCACCACGGTCGTAGAAAAGCACAGCAGGAACGCCCAGCAGGTAAATCTGGTCATTGAAAGGATTGTTGGTTAGTTGCACAAGATACGAAGGGAGGAGTTTATTTATCGTGATATCAAGACCACAGACGCGCGAGTAGCTAAATTCACCGATTAGGCAGTAATGGTGGTGCTGTCTACATTTTCCATTAATCGAGTTGGTCTTCATCAGTGATGGGCGCGGCCGTAGATGCAAAGGTTTTTCGGTTAAGGAGCGGGGTGAACCAAAATAGTTCTGTACAAGCTGCGTACCGATCAGTGTTCCACGTGGAACATTGGGTAAACCTCAGTTTCGTAAGGCCTAATTAATCCCAGCCGCACGCACCGGCTTTTAGGTAATTCCCAAAAGCTAAAAGAGCCATTGTTCCACGTGGAACACAGAGACAAAGCAAATGGGATGTTCCACGTGGAACACCCCATTTACAAACTTGATTGAGGGTTGACCCTGGCCCATCCAGCTTTGCTCTCCCAATTTCTTTGCACCCGCGGACGCGCCCCTTTTACATCAAGTATAGCGCTCTAACAGCCATTTCCGTACTGGCTGAAAATCAACCCCCATTTCTGTACTGACCTTTTCCCGAAATTCAAGCTCCGCCAACCGCTCCGGAACTTCTATCGACTGGCCAAGGATTCGCTCGACGTCGGGTTTAAATTTACTGGGGTGGGCAGTTTCCAAAATGACGCCCCGCGTTCCGGGGTGCTGGCGCTGCCAATCATTAAGTGCTAAATACCCGACCGCTCCGTGGGGATCAATGACGTAATCGAACTTCGCTTTCACCTCCCGCACGGCATCCTCCGTGACGGCATCGCCGTATGCGTAGCCGGATACCACCTTACTCATCTCGGCGTGTGCCAACGAAGTACGGAGATCCTTACCGTCCACGTGTCCGTGGAGATTCAACATACGGGCAAAGTTGCTGGGAGAACCTACGTCCATGGCGTTGGAAAGAGTAGCCACCGACGGTCGCGGCCGGTAAGTACCCGTCGTTAAGTACTCGGGTACGACATCATTACCGTTAGTTGCAGCGATGAATTGCCGCACCGGTAAACCCATTTTCATCGCCAACAAACCAGCGGTTAGGTTACCAAAGTTTCCGCTCGGAATGCAGAAAGCCACCGGTGCACCGGCGCCAAGCTGCTTGTACGCCTCAAAGTAGTAGAATGACTGCGGGATCAGCCGGGATATATTTATGCTGTTGGCGGAGCTCAACCGAATCTGCTTTCGCAGATCTTCGTCCAGAAAGGCTTGCTTCACAATGGCCTGGCAGTCGTCGAACGTGCCGTCAATTTCGAGCGCGTGAATGTTGTGACCCAGCGTAGTAAGTTGTTTTTCCTGTAGCAAGCTGACCTTACCCTTGGGGTATAATATTACTACCTCAATGCCTGGCGTCTGGTAAAAGCCTGCCGCAACGGCACCACCCGTATCCCCGGAAGTGGCTACGAGAATCACCAGCTCCCGTTTGTTTTCTTTATTAAAGTGCCCCATTAACCGAGACATAAACCGTGCACCAAAATCCTTGAACGCCAACGACGGACCGTGGAAAAGCTCCAGGACGTACCGTTGCTCATCCAGTTTCACCACCGGCGCGGGGAAGTTAATGGCCTCGTAGACGAGTGCCTTCAATTCAGTTTCCGGCACGTCATCACCAAGTAAGTGCTTGCTAATTTGAAAACCAATCTCGGCAAATGACATGGCTGGTAAATCGTCAAAAAACTGCTGGGGTAGGCGGTCCACACGCTCGGGCATGTACAGCCCTTTATCGGCCGGAAGGCCGCGAAAGATGGCTTCCGCGAGATCAACTTTGTGGTCGGGATTATTTGTACTGTAAAATTTCATGCGTACGTAACTAGTGGGCGGCGTTACTTACTACTAAGTATCGTCACACCCGTTTGATTAATGGGGGATACGTAAAGTTGGCTACTGACGCCGTGGGCGGTAAAGGCATCCTGCATACCCTGACCAACCGCCTGGGCCAGGTAACCGGAATCACACAAGGCAAACACGCTAGGGCCCGCGCCACTGATACTACAGCCCAACGCACCCCGGCTCATGGCTGCTTCCTTGACGTCGTCGAAGCCTTTGATGAGTTGCTTACGCTGGGGTTCGATGACGTAGTCGTGTAAGGAGCGGCCCAGCAGGGGAAGATCATTCGTGTGCAGCGCCGTGATGAAACTGGCAAGGCTGCCCATCTGCTGGATCGCCAGACTTAGCTCAATTGTCTTACTCAGCACCGCGCGTGCATCCCGCGTAAGGATTTCAATTTCCGGATGAACGACGGCTACCCGCAGACCGTCGGGGACGGGTAGTTTATGAACGTCCAGGGATTCGTTCGAACGGATCAGCGTAATGCCACCCACGAGTGATGGAGCTACGTTGTCCGCGTGAAAACTCCCATCGGCCACTTGCTCGCCCAGGACGGAAAAATACAGGAGCGATTCCCGGCTCAACGGGGCACCGAGCAACTCATTTACCGCTACGACGGCACCGGCCGCGCTCGCCGCGCTAGACCCCAGGCCACTACCGAATGGCATTCTTTTGTGCACCTCCAGATCGATTCCCAACTCCGCCTTACCGAGGTGTTCGAGCAGTCGCTGCGCGGCTACCCCGGCGGTGTTCTGTTCTACTTCCGTGGGGAGTTTTTTGTCTCCCGTGCCGGTGATCTTCGTAATTCTCAACCCCTTTCGGTCAGGATTGAAGCGGGCGACGATCTCATCTCCCGGGCGGTTGATGGCAAAGCCAAGGATGTCAAAGCCTACGGCCACGTTAGCAACGGTGGCGGGAGCAAATACGCGTACTTCCTGCATTAGCTTAAGAATTTACCGATTTTAATAATCTCAGCGAAGACGCCCGCCGCCGTCACTTCCGCACCCGCACCCGGGCCACGGACTACGAGGGGGCGTTCGCCGTAGCGATCCGTCGTAAAGACAATCATATTGTCGCTGCCACTCAGGCCGAAGAATGGATTTTGGGGACCAATCGCCTGTACACCGACGCTAGCCTGGTCACCTTCGAGTGTGGCAATCATCCGGAGTACTTTTCCCTCGGTAGCCGCAGCTGCGTATAATTCTTGAAAGTAGGTTCGTTTCTCCTTCAGTATTGAAAAGAAGTCGGCCACGGAGGCTGCTTCCATTGCACCTTCCGGAAGAAAGCCGACTAAACTGACGTCTTCACTCTCCATCGGAATACCCGTCTCCCGAGCCAAAATCAGAATTTTACGACCTACGTCCTTACCGGACAAATCGACCCGGGGGTCAGGCTCGGTAAATCCTTTTTGCTTGGCATCCATGACAATTGCATCGAATGGCTTCGTTCCGTCGAAATTATTGAAGATGTAACTCAGCGAACCACTCAGCACCCCTTCGATTTTTCGAATACGATCACCACTGTCCATCAAATCGCGTAAAGTGGATATGACGGGTAGACCGGCACCAACGTTAGTCTCGTACCGAAACTGAACGCCCCGCTTAGTTGCCAGTGCTTTCAGGCGTAAGTATTGAGCGTAGCTACTGGAGGTAGAAACTTTGTTGGGTGTTGAAATAGAAATGCTTTCGTCCAGAATCCCTTCGTAATAATTAGCGATTTTATCGTCGGCCGTATTATCGACAAAGATGCTGTTACTCAAGTTTGCGTCGCGCATTCTACCGACGAATACCGCCAGGTCAGCGTCCGTACCGGAGTTGTTCAGTGCTTCTTGCCAATTCTCAATGTCTATGCCGTCCACGTCAACCAACATCTTACGGGAATTAGACATGCCGACAATCTTCAACTCCATTCCCAAGCGTTCCCGCAGATAAGCATTCTGTTTCTTGACCTGCTCCAACAGCGTGCTTCCAATTAGACCCACCCCAACGATAAAGAGGTGAAGTGTCTTGGAATCAGAAAGGAAAAACGCCTCGTGGAGTGCGTTGAGTGCTTTATTTTCGTCTTCCTTCGGAATTACGACCGAGACGTTCAGTTCACTCGACCCCTGCGCAATGGCGACGGCGTTAATTCCATTTTTACCCAATGCTTGAAAGAGCCTTCCGGAAATTCCGGGTTGCTCCCGCATGTTTTCTCCGATGATGGCGACAATACTCAGTTCACGCTCAACCTTAACTGGATTGACCACGCCGCGATCAATCTCGTAGGCAAAAACTTCTTCCGCCGCCCTGCGCGCACCATCGGCATCGTCTGGCTTCACCGCAAAGCTGATAGCGTGTTCGCTCGACCCCTGGGTGATGAGGATAATGTTGATTCCGCTCTGGGCTAGAGAATTGAACAGACGCGCCGAGGTGCCCGGAACACCAAAAAGTCCGCTGCCCGAAACAGTAAGGAGCGCCACACTATTGATTGAGCTGATACCGCGTACGGCGGTGTTGCCATCGGAGCTTTCCTCACTAACTTTTGTACCCGGAAAATCTGGCTCAAACGTATTTTTTATGTACAGCGGGATTCGTTTGTGAAGCGCCGGCATGAGGGTGGGTGGGTAGATGACCTTTGCCCCGAAGTGCGACATCTCCATGGCCTCGGCGTAGGTCATTTTAGGAATCGTAAACGCTTTCTTTACCCGCCGGGGATCGGCCGTTAGTACGCCACTCACGTCGGTCCAAATTTCGATCGCCTGCGCATCTAACCCGGCGCCCAGTAGCGAGGCGGTGTAGTCCGAACCACCGCGGCCGAGGGTAGTAGTCAGGCCGCCTTTAGCCGACGCAATAAACCCCGTAACTATCTGAATATCAGTGTGTTCTGAGTAATATTTGCGAACTGCGGCGTAGGTCTTGTCGAAGTTAACCGTAGCGCCGCCGAACTTTTTATCCGTCCGAATAACTTTTCTAGCGTCCAGAAATTCAGCGGGTATGCCTACGCTCTTTAGCGTTTGCGTGATGATGTAGCTAGAGGAACGTTCCCCGAAACTAAGGACGTAATCCATCGTCCGGGCGCTTGCTTCGCGCACGAGGAAAACACCGTAGAGTAAGTTCTTGAGTACTTCGTGAGACTTTCGTATTTGGGTTGCGGTCTCGGTCCGCAAAGAGCCCTCCGGTAGGAGCTCGCTAATGGCATCCTGGTGCCGTTTGGCGAAGGCCTGAAAAGCTTCACCGTAGCGGTCATCGCCCGCGGCGGCCAGGCTACTCATCTCGATCAAACTATCGGTCACGCCACCGAAAGCCGAAAATACTACGGTAAAGTGATCACCGGATGCGTAGTAGTTTTTCAGGATGCTAACAATCCCCCGAATACGTTCGGGCTTACCAACGGACGAACCGCCGAATTTGAGGACTTTCATGGTGTATCGTTTAGCTCCCATTGGGGTTGCCGGGTAGCAGAAAAGTCCGTAAAGATGTGCCTAATTAGACGTTTTTCGCGGTCAATTGTCGGTGTTTATACAACGGGAGGGAGGAATTGCGCGGGTTTAAGACGAGACCTGGCCAGCGGGTAAACTTGGAGCCACCAGAAGGTTACAACCGTAAGAAAGTAGGAGCCCCGGTTCACGCTAACCGCACTACGGGGAGAAATATCAAAAAGGGTAAAGAGCGCTACTCAATCAGTTCCTCTGGTCGTAAAGCGAGCGCCCAGTCTTCCTGTCGCCGCATCTCCACCGCATCGTCAGCAGATTTATCACTCTGTCCACATAGGTGCAAAACTCCGTGGATGATTACCCGGTGGAGTTCTTCACTGAACGTGGTTTTTAGGTCCGTGGCGTTATCCGCAATTCGCTCGGTGGAGATGAACAGATCTCCGGAAACGATGGGAAATTGCTCGTAGGGAAAAGTAATGATGTCCGTTAGCGTGTCGTGCCCTAAATACTGCACGTTGAGCGCGTGCAAATAATCATCCCCACAAAAGATATAGTTGATGGGACCTACTTCACCGCCACGGGCTTCTATGATCTTAGTGACCCAAACTGCCAACCTTGTTTTGTGCTCAGGCGGCATCTCCCGCCCCCCTTCCGCCAGGTGAAACTCAATTAGTTCCAAATCAGGTACGGAATCTCATTTCCACCATTGTTCCCCCGTTCTTGTACTGGAGTTGGTCACAGAGTTGGTTCATCAGATAAACACCGCGCCCGCCGCATTCACAAATACGCTCGGGTGAGGTGGGATCGGGGAGGCTAGCGTAGTTGAAACCGGGGCCCTGATCGGAGACACGCACGGCGAGGTGACGGGGTGTCTTCGCGCACTGGATTTTCACGAATTTCGATCGGTCCTGTTTGTTGCCGTGAATAATGGCGTTGGTGACGGCCTCGGTGAGGCTGATGAGCAGGTTTATCCGCTTTTCCGGGCACAACTGGTACTCGTTAGCAATTCGCTCGGCGTAAGGTTCTATCTTACTAATGTTAGAAGGATCGGATACGATGGTAAGCATAAACAGTGAAACGTTGTCCTTTCTGGCTGCTGACAAGGGTAAAAAATTTAACTTGTTTGGAGAAGATGCAGAATTTACTAAGTCGGCCAGAGGGAGGGAGTCCTGAAACGAATTTTGGGTAATATAGTAATCGCTAGTTCAACGACCAAACATTACCCTTATGAGCTAAACAACGCAGAAAGGGGATGTGGTTCGCTGGTGCGTCAAATAAAATTTAGGGTTTAGACAACGCCAACCGCTCATAATCAGCTCATTCTCCCCGCAGACTGCGAAAGTATTCATTGACCAAGCCTTGAAAATAAGGGTTGAGCTCCGGCGTGACGCGCTTGAACATTTCAATCTCGGAACGTCGTTGTTTGAGGTACTCCTCCAGGCTAGGCGGCATCTCCCGGCGCTGCTGCTGGGCGGTTTCGGATTTTCGCTTCTCTTCTTGCTCCTGTTGCCGCTCCGCCTTTTCGTGGTCGAGCATTTTGGAGAGAATCTCCTGCTGCCGCGTCATCATATCCCGGGTGAGGCGCTTGTTGACGAGGTCTTCTTCCGCGGCGTTCATCTTATCGATCAGTTCCTGTAGTTGAGGATCGGTGCCCTCCCCACCCTCCTGGCGAGCTTTCTGTTTGGCTTCGAGTGCTTTACGCAGGGCGGCCTGGCGGGCGGCCATCTTTGCGAACTCTTCGGCGGAGCCACCTCTCGCCCCGTCCTTTCCGCCTTTTCCTTCAGCCCCTTCCTTTCCTTGCTCACCCTTCCCCATGCCTTCCATAGCATCGTTCAGGCTTTTCTGCCCTTCGGAGCCGGGGTTCGAACTCGGCTTACCGGGCTTATTTCCCTTTTTACCGCCCGGTGATTCACACTGCTGTTCCCCGGCCATCATACCGGCCATTTGCTGCTGGGCGTTCTGCATCGCTTCACTCATCATGAGGGCCAAGTCATTCAGCCCCGTCATGGCACGCTGTTGCACGTTGGCCGCCTGGGGAGTGCGCCGCTCCTCCAACTCCGTAATCGTATTTTTGAGATCGAGTTTGATGTCGAATACTTTTTCGGTGATGAAAGTGGCGATTTGCTCGTTCCGCTTGGCGAGCGCATTGAGGGAATCCCGCACCAACTCAAAGTCGTTGTTGATTTGAAACTGGTCCTGGACGAGTTCCACGTAACGGGGCGTGTTGACGGTGGTTTGGCCGAGGTTGTTCATCGTCTCTTCCTGGTCGAAACTCAGGTCGACAATATTTTCCAGTAACTGGCGCATGGCTTTTATGTCTTCCTGCGCACTTTCCTGGGCCATCGCTTCCATGGACTCCCCCATCTTCTTGGCCATTTCTTTCATCTTCTCACCGGCCTTTTTTTGCTTCTGAGCGGCGGCTTTATTCTCCTGCTTTTTCATGTCCTCCTTAGCGCCCTCCATGTCCTCTTTGACTTCTTCCTGGGCCTCTTTTTCCAGATCGAGGTCCATGGGCTGCTCAAGTTCTTCGTTCTTTTCCTCGGTTTTCTCCATTTTCTCCTGGAGCTTTTCAAATTCTTCCTGAATCTTTTCTTGCTCCTCCTGAAGCGTCTCCTGGGGTTTTTCCTCCTTTGCGGTTTCCTCAGCGAGTTCCTCCTGCTTTTCGGCGAGTTCTTCCAGTTTTTCGATGGTCTCCTGCATCTCTTTCTCTACTTCGAGCTCCTTAAAGAGCTCCAGCATCCGGTCGAGCTTAGCTTCCGATTTTTCGTCGGCCATCTCCATCTCTTCTAATTTCTCGAGTGCTTCGTCTTTGTTGAGCTCCTCCATGAGTTCCTGGATTTGCTTCATCAATTCTTCCATCTCCTCGTTAGCGGATTCACTCAGCATCTCCTGGAGTTTTTCCTCTTTCTCCAAGATTTGTTCGTCCTTAGATTGCTCGTTTTTCTGGTTTTCTTCGAACGCTTTTTGTGCTTCCTGCATTTGTTGCTGGATGTCCTGCTGCCGCTTCTGCAGTTTCTCCAACTCTTTTTTGATCTTCCAGTCCAGTTCCTCTTCCTGCAACATGCGCTCGCGTAATTCCTTGGTGTCTTCCTTTAGCTCTTTCGTGGCTTCGAGTGCCTTCTTCAGTTCGTCCTTGACCTTGCTGTCATTGGCCTCGGCGATCTCCTCCATTTCTTCATTGGAGGGGTTGCGAAACGTCATGACGCCAGTGCGGGCACTCTTGTAATTATTGATGGCGTCGTTGTCAAACGTCTCGAAGTAGTAGGCTAACTCGTCACCCGGCTTTAGTTGTAGGTCATTAGTAAGGTCCCAAACGTGATCGTAGCGAGCTGTTTTCCCGGCGGGGCCGCTGATGGGTACGCGCTGCTCGGTCCCCGTAGCCCCGGTTTCGCCATCCGTGATGCGGTAAACGAAGCGAATACTCGTCAGGCCGTAGTCGTCGGAGGCTTCACCGGCGAAGAAGAGCAGTTTTTCGTCCGTGCTGTCCCGAAAAGTCTCCACGGAGATTTGGGGGTGCAGATCGGGAATGACTGACAAATTATAACTGACAGAATCAGCCAGCGGCAACCGGTCGTTCCCCACGTAAAGGGTATAGCGATCGTTACGCAGGGCGCGGAGATCAAAACTATAGAGGTCACTGCCGTCGCGGCGCAGATCGGTTAAGTCTTCGGAGCTGGCAAAGCGCAGGTCGATTTTGTCCGTGTTCTCCGTATCGAACGACCACTGTATTTGGGTTCCCGCCGGCACGGTCAAATCACCGATGTTGGCAACCTGTTCGTCCTGGCGGCCTAAGTAGGCGGGGTAGTCGAGGTCGACGGTAAACGAAGCGATGTTTGGTTTTGGTAGGATGGCAAGCTTGTAGTCCTTGCTCTGTTCGTCGGCGGCTGAAAACTTAAATTTCGTGTCTTCCTGGACGTTACTGAAGTTGTAGGTGAACGTATTGGCGTTCTTTTCCTGCATCCGGTAGCGGTAGCCATCCACCTCGATGTAAGCATCCGCCGGCAGGACGTCTCCTTCAACTTTGACGGTGATTGGGTAATCCCCGTACTGAATTACTTCCAGCTCCTTAGCCCCGTCGAGTACGAAACGAAAGGGGGCCGGCCGTTCGAACGTGTCCCCGTTGCGAATCAACCGCGTGGTGGAATCTTTGATTAAGCTGGGGGCGGCGAACAGGATAACAAACAGCAGCAGTAGCGGCGGCAGCGCAAATTTCAGGTACTTCCGGTTCTGACTCAGGTCGATGGCCGAACGAAATGGAACCGGGCTAATCTCGGCGGACTTCTGATCGATGGACGCCAGTAGCAACGCAGAGTCCGGCGTTTCACCCGCCTGCCGGCGTAGTTGGAGTACGTTGAGCAACTTGTCCTTCACGTCCGTAAAGTGCTGGCCGATGATGTTAGCGGCCTGGTCGTGGCTAATCACCGAGCCGAGGCGAAAATAACGGCTCAGGGGCAGCAACACCCAGGCACCAAGGGCAAATAAACTCAGCCCCAGAAAACCGTAGAACATCGCCTTCCGCGTCCCACTACCGAAGTAGAACTGGGACTCCAGTAAGCTGACCAACAGAAAAAGTACCAGGACCAGGCCAGTCGTGTACAACAGCCCCCGGATCACACTATTGACGTAGTATTTACGGGTGAACTGGTCAAGCTTTTGAATGAGCTGGTCGTAATGATTGGAGACGGAAGACATAGGTATAAAGCTTCTGAGGTGCACACGGGGGGGGTAAAACACCGGCGGAGACGGACAAATCCGTGGTCCGTAATATCCGGGAGGTCAACAAGATACAGTAAAGTGATCGAGCCCCCGCGGGTTGCGAATAAACGGTCGGGCGGGCGTTAAAATTGGTCGTTGCTCCTTCCTTAGTCACCTTCCTTGCACCTGCCCCGATAGCTAGCGGGGCGCCAACCATTCCTGCATTCCATCGGGGAGGCTACGGCAAACATGTACGGTACCTAATTACGTTCCACGCACGAGACCCAACGAACCAGCCCATGATCCTTTTACTGCACACCCTCATCGAAGGCGTCATCGCCCTGCTTTTTATGTTTTACCCCCAGGCGGGTGACCTCGTTCCCGGCTTCGGCACCAGCGAGGGCGCGAGCTTTGAACTGCTGATGCGGATGTACGGCTGGGCGGCCGCGCTCCTAGCGGCTTTGTCCCTGATCGCTTACTACAGCCGCGCCAACCGCCCCATTTTTCTGACGATCACGGGGTTGCTCTCCGTCTTCCACATCGGCATGGCCATCATTCAGGGTTTGCACAACCCCGACGCGCGGGCAATGCTCCTGCATTTCCTACTCGCCATCTTCATGGGGGGGCAGTACGTCAACGTAAGGCGCCAGGCTTGGTCGGAGAAAAGCGTGGGGTAAATGCTGGTTTTACTCCTGAATCTGGTGACGAAAAGAGACCAGGAAGTACATTTTTCAACCACGCAAATTTTTCACGCCCTTTCTCCACCTAGTTATCAACAGTCTTCAAAGTCCTCCCTGGGGAGTGCACGTAGTTCACGTAAAGCACCGCTCCCACCAGGGCAATTGCCGTGAACTGATGGGCCACTCCGAGCCCCACTGGGACCTGCCCAATGCTACTCACCACCGTAGCCACTCCTAAAATTACCTGAGTTATCAACAGGGTTACCAACAGTAGGGAAGGCTTCCGTAAAACTCGGTTTAGGGGGTCCTTAAATACCATAAATACGTAAGCTAACGTAATGACCGTCAGGGTGTAAGCCGTCATTCGGTGTAAGAACTGAATGAGGGCGGGTTGAAAGAGACTTTGCTCGTAGTACACCATGTTATCCACAGTCCAGCTCGCAGAATCCAGTAAGACCGGTGGAATAAAATGTCCGTTTAAACTTGGCCACGTGGGGTAAGGTAGCGCCGCGCGGGCGCCGGACATGATGCCTCCCAGAATTAACTGCAAACCAAGCACGATATTGAGCGGCCAAATCCACTTATCCACCGCGGAATGTGGAAAAGTCCGCAACTTTGGGTTGGTTACTTTAAAAGTTGTCCACAATAAGTAGGAAAAGAGCGTAATGCCCAAACTCAGGTGCATCGTCAGCTTGTACGCATTCACCCAGGGGCGATCGTGCAGGCCGCTGGCCACCATGATCCACCCGAAGCTAGCCGTGATGGCCGCCAGGAGCACCACGACGCCCAGGCGCTTCATCAGCGGCGGATCGAGCCATCCTTTGCGCCAGAAGATCACGAAGCCCACCGCGAAGATCAGGCCCATCATCCGCGCCCACTGGCGGTGGAACCACTCCCAGAAGTAAATGAACTTAAATTCCGACAGCGAAATGCCCGCCATGATCTTTTCGTACTGGGGGGAGGCTTTGTACTTATCGAACTCCACGTTCCAGTCCGCCTCGTTCAGGGGCGGGATCGAGCCACTGACCACCTCCCACTCCGTGATCGACAGGCCGGACTCAGTTAGGCGGGTAATACCGCCGATGACAACTTGTCCGATTACGAGCAGCACCCCCGCGATCAACCACCACCGCACCGCGGCGGGGTATCCGGACCGCTTTTCCGCCACCAAACCCGTCTGCATTTTTCCGCTTTCGCCCATTCCTTAATAGTTATTAATATTCTTATTCAAATCAAAAACCTTTATTGTTATTAGGGCTGTGGAAACGGGGAGAACTCGGGGCAATTACCCTTGGTTTTCCCGTATTCCTCATTTGCCCCCCGGTTTTGCACACGCTCTCAACAGTGGAAAGCTAGCATTGATGCGGTTCCGCAAAATTATCCACATTCACCGGGTGAATTGTCAACGGAATAACTTTTTCCGTTTCGGCTGGGGAGATTTGACGGTTGGGTGTCAGTTGACTGTGCAGAAATTCCGGGCGGGTGTGTGGAAATGTGGATAACTAGACATTTTGCGCGGACGCAGGTGCAGGGCTGTTGATAACTGCCTAGTTTTCCACAGTTATGCACATTCGTGCCGGGAAAACGCACTCCGCTAACTAACTCGCTCGCAACGGGCTAACGTATTTGATAAATATAGCATGTGAATAACTTTCCTACGTAATTGCCCCGTTACGGAAGTAAAGTGAGGTACTCGGTCGGAACGGCGTCCGTCAGCCAGACACCGTTTTCTGGTTGGTAAAAGACCAGTCCGTCGGCCACCATGGCAGCCGTCGCTACTCGTAGCAGCACCAGTTTACCGCAAAGTGTAACTACTCAAACCAAACGTAAGCCCCCCGCACACCGGTGATCCAGACCGCTAAGCCCCGCTGTTCGGCGAAGGCTTGCCAGTCGTCATTTAGGTAAGCGGGGTTCGAGCCGTCCACGATGATTTGAAGTTCGACGGGTAAATCGTCGGTGGGGAAATCTTTGGGTCGGAAACCATTCCGCACGAGCAGGTGATTTGTCCCGGGAGACATTGCTGGTCCGGAAGTCGTACGCTCCTTGTCCAGGACTACCCAGTTGAGTTTACCGAACTGGAAAGTAGCACTCGTGTCGATGGCCGTTAACGCCACGGAATCGTACCCCAGCATTTTACGATTCGGTGCGACGTTGAAGTTCAGATCCAACGGATCTACTTCGTCCCCCACCGCTACGGAAGCGGACGCCGTACGGTAATCAACTAAACTCTTGCCGCGCAGATGGTAGACCGTCAACGTTGCCGCTCGCCCATCTCCCGGCACCCGCGACCGCGCATAGAAACCGGCCCCCACGAAGAGCAGCACGGACAGCATCCACGCCATCCAACGCCGGTAATGCACCGCGGCGGCGAGTGCAACCAAACCCAGCGCGACCAGCAGCGACGACAGCAGCGGGAAGCTTCGCAACTCGTAAACTCCGCCGGGCAAACGGCTGAAAAAGTAGATGAACGCATTTTGCGTCTCCACTACCCGGCCCAGCAACCACCCGGTCACTTCAGTCGCCCACGAGAAGCCCGCAATTGCGTACAGCACTCCGTGCAATACCCCAACGCACATCGCCAAATAAGCAAAAATGACCACCGCCGAACCGCTCAGTACGAAGTAAAGCGGGAAGCTCCGAAACACGTAAAGACCGACCGGTAGCGTACCCAACTGCGCACCAACCGAAGCGGCTACGCCAGATTTGATCGTTTTTACGACCCGCCCCCGACCCGGCAGCCACCGTTGCAGCGGCCCGGCGAACCAAACGATGCCGACCAGGGCCATGAACGACAGCTGAAAACCGACCTGCATAATCTGGTCCGGCTCCCACCAGAGCATGATCAGCGCCGCCGCCGCTAAAGTGTTGATCAAGTAAGAATCCCGCAGAACGATACGCCCGCTCGCCACGACCGTAAACATGATCGCCGCCCGCTGCACGGAAGGGCTCAGGCCACTCACGAACGCAAAGAGCCAAATGGCGGCAATGGTGATCAGGGTCTCGACGATGCGCCCGTAGCGGTTTGTCCGCAACGGCGTGAACTTGAACAACAGTTGGACGATCAAAAAAATGATACCAACGTGCAGGCCCGAAACCGCCAGCACGTGCATTGCCCCGGTATCCGAATAAGCCGAACGAATGTCGGTGGTAAGCAGATCTTTTTGACCAATGATCAGGGCGGCGGCCACGGCTAATTCGTCGCCCGTAAGGTAGTGCTGGAAACTTTTGAACCACGCCCGACGCACCTTTTCTGCCCGGGCGGCAACGCCCCACCCCGCCACGCGGATGTGGCGCCAGTCGCCCGCGTCCCGCAAATAAATACGGTGGTAAATTCCTTGCGTCGCCCAGTACGCCTTGCCATCAAAACTGCCGGGATTTAGCGGCCCGCGCAGGGTGTCGAGCCTGCCCCTAAAGACCACCCGGTCACCGGCGCGCACGGACGCCGACTTGATGTCCGGCGGTAAATACAGAAGTAGTCTACCCTTTACGGGTAGATTCGTTGAGTCCTTATATAGGTATACCACGTCGACTTCCGCCCGCAGGCTATTCTCCCCCGGGCGGATGCGCTTTATTCGTCCACCAACGAAAGTCCCTTCTTCGTACTGACTGGCGAAGAACCGGGCGTCTTTGACTACGTACGTTTCCCCGGCCCGCCAGAACCCACCCAGAAAAACCGCGACCAGTAACAAAATGGTGCCGGGAACTTTCAGCCAGAAATACCGACCGCGCAGGGCGTGGGTGACGAACACCAGCGAAAGGCAAATCGTCGCGGCCACTAAACTGGTATTTCCGACGGGACGATCCAAATAATTGGATACACCGACCCCCGCTAAAAGCGCCAGCAGGGGAAAAAGCAGGGGAAATTTTCCCCAAGCGATCGGCCCCGAATGATATGCTTGCTGCTCCACCACGTAAGCAAAGAAAGGCAATCACCGGCATATTCATCCCTTTGCTTGGCCAACGCGTTACCTTTGGGTTCCAAACCGCCCCTCATGCCCAAACCGCCCGTAGGCCCCCCGGCCTGTCCCATTCCCCGCTGGCAATTGCTCAAACGGGAGCTCGTTAACGTCAGCCCGCAGGAGTTTGACCGCCTGCGCGAAAGTGCCCCGGCGGGGACGCTCATCGACGTCCGCGCACCAACGGAGTACGCTGCTTACCACCTCGACGGCGCGGTCAACCTCAACTACCTCGGCCCTGATTTTTTGGAGGAAATGGACGAACTGGACGCCACCGCTCAGTATCTCGTTTACTGCCGTAGTGGCCGCCGGTCCGTCCGCGCCTGCACGCTCATGCGTAACGCCGGCTTCACGAACCTCATTCACCTCGACGGTGGCATCAACGCTTACGAAATATGATTTTACGCTGTCTGTTCATCGTTCTTGCTTCCTTTAATTTTACCGCGTGTAGTAGCGAAGTGGGCGTTGGCGCGGACGCCCCGACTAAGTACGGGACTAACTATCGCGTCGCGGGTGCGGAGGAAATAACGCAAGAAGCCGGGCGGTTGGGCACTTACGTAGACCTCTCCCCCAGCGAATTCGCCGTAAAAATGAATGACCATAATGTGGTCTTGATCGACGTCCGGACGCCCGGGGAAGTAGCTCAGGGCAAGATCGAAGGTGCACTGGAACTAGACTACCGTGCCGCTAACATCGAAGCAGTAATCGCTCAACTAGACCCCGACAAAACCTACTTAGTTTACTGCGCAGTTGGTGGCCGCAGCGCGAAGGTCGCCGATCTGCTGATCGCCAATGGTGCGGCTGAAGTGTATAATCTAGCGGGTGGTTACGGTGCTTGGCCCAAGTAAATTCGGTAAGCTCTACGCCACCGAATACGTGATGTTACAGATTCAACCAGTAGGTGACCTTAGCTACTAAAGAGCGGTTTTTAACCGCCAGGTCGAAACTGTCGTAGTTGTCCGTGTACACCAGAAAGAAGTCAGATACGGGTGCGTACCGCCACTGCAGGCGAGCGTTCACGTTGACGTTTTTAATCTGCTCGTTGTACTGGACGAACGTCGTGAGGAAGATGGACTTGCTGAAGGTCAGGTCGATTCTTGGGCCGATCAGGAGAATGGAGGTGCTCGCGTACGGGCCCGGCAAGTCGATCTGCTGATAATTAAAGCGCAGATCGATCGCTCCGAGGGGTTGGTAGCGATAAACAAGTCCACCACCGATGCCGTAGCGATAGCCATTAAAAAACTGGCCGCCGGTAACCTCCAATTCTGAGCTGAAGCGTTTGCGCCGGTCGCTCCGGTAAAAAACACTGGCGGCGGTAAAGCCGTAACCCTGGTTACCGGGCAGGGGCGTTGCGTCGGACCGGGAGGGGTCGAAATCGTCGAACAGGTAGATGTACTGGTATTCTAATTCCGCGCCCAGTCGTTGGGTATTGACGTAGCTCCAGTCGTAACTCAGTTCCGCTGACCGGTCCGTCAGACCGTCGCCGGGTTGGAAGAAGGTCCGCAAGTCCAGCGACGGCCCCTTTTCCACGACGTTAGAATTAGCCGGGTAGTCGATTCGCCGCCCCCGGATGCCGCTGGTAAAAAAGCCTTTGCGCGGCACGAAGCCGACCTCGGCGTTGTAGTCTTCCCCCACGTAAGAGTGATCGTACTCTACGTTCCAGTTACGCACGTTGTACTCCAGGTTGAGCCCGTGGACGTAATCGTCTCCGTCCGCCCCGTCGGAAAAACTACGGTGGACGAACGTTTTGCCCGTCCAGAGATTACTGGGTGTCGTTAGATTATAGTCGAAACCAACGACCCGGTTGAAGTTGGCGTTGGTTTCGGTGGTGTCGGAGAAGTTACCGAAGTTTTGCTTGTTGACGAAGATGGCCCCGACGTTGGAGCGATCGCCGACCACCCGTTGCACGGCCGCTACGGTGTAGTTGTAGCTGGGTAGGCCCTGGTCGAAATTATCTTGCGCCTGCATGCTCAACAGGCCAACGCGGTAGTCGTCCGTAGCCTTTCCGCTGAGGCGGGCACCGAAGTAGATGGGGTTTTGCAGTGCTTCGCCGGTCGTCGTATCCCGCGTCACGCCGATCCGGCGACTGAAAAAAGGATTGGTCCGCGAAAAACCGAAGCTGCCGAACAGGTCGGCGTTCTCCAGGAAAAACTGCCGCCGCTCGGGGAAGAAGATTTCGAAGCGCGTCGTGTTGATGACCTGCTCGTCGACCTCCACCTGGCTGAAGTCTGGATTGACGGTCAGGTCCAGATTGAGCCCGGAGCCGATACCGATCTTGGCGTCGCCACCCACACCACCGTTGTATTTGGTGGGCGTTCCCTCCCGGTAGTTGCGGTCCAGACTACCCCCCACGTAAGGGATGACGGTAAAGTTGGTGCCCTGCGCGGCCGGTGCGCCGCCTTCGAAATCCAGCGTGCCCGTGTAGGCCAGGCTGGTGATGTTTTGGTTCTGGGGAATGCGGTGCCAGGTGGAGCGCGTGTTGGACTGGGTATCGAACCGGTAGGAATTGAAGTACCACTGATCATCGCCGTCCGGAAAGCGGAGGCTACCGAAGGGGATAATGAGTTCCATGGAGTAATAACCTTCGCCGATGTGGGCTTCGCCGCGCCACTTATTATCCCATTCTTCGCGAAAGTCACCGCCGTTTTCGCCACCGTTGTAAATCAGTGCTTCCCGGGTGACGCCGTAGGGGTTCATTCCGAATACAATGGCATTGGTCTTGTCCTTGAAGGGGTTGAAAATCAGGGTAAGGTTGTCGTTGCCGCCGGCCCGGTAGTCGCGGCGGAGGCTGGGCACGACGTAGTCATTGCCCGCGGAGTAGCACTTGGCGGCTACGTAGAGGTTGTCGTCGTCGAAGCCGAAGTAAATTTCTGTTTGGTTCTTGACGCGGATGGTATCGGTGGGGAAGGTTTCCCAAAAGTCGGTAGCCGGTTTGCTCCGGAACCAGGCGGTTTCGTCGAGCTTCCCGTCGAGCGTAATTTTTTCCGTAAAGCGGACGGCCGTGGCACCGGGGGGCAGGTTGGCAGTTGCGGCGTTAAACTGCCCACTGAGCCAAAGGGGCACTAGGCAACAGACGAAAAGTAAGTATTTCAAAAAAGGTTGGTTGAGCAACGGCAAAGATACCCGGGGCGGCACGGGTGAGGCGCATGAATTGCACATAAATAAAAAAGCTACTCACCCGAGTGGGATGAGTAGCTTTAAAGTTATGTTCAAGTAAAAGTTTGTGTTTGCGAATGGCTAACAAAAGTTATCGGACAGTAGTGGCATTCGTTAAAAATCCAAAAGTTTCAAAGTTGTTGTTCAAGTATTTCTCTTATAGTTTCTTAGACTCGGCGCGGCGCGCTGGGTCACTAATTTTGCAAAAATATTATTAACTCATCGTGCTCTGGTTGCCAGCCGGCGGTCCGTAATTGGGTACTGTCTATTTTTTTTCCAGTAGTACCACCGGCGATCTCCGCTCCCATCGTCAAACCCAGTGCACCGGCGGCAGCGCCATAAAATATTCCTTTTGGCGGGTGAGCGGCCGCACATACGTTATAAACTCCTTTAAATGCCGTCGTCGCTAAAGCTAATCGCAGGGCGGCCACCGCGTCTGACTGATGTACGAGGTTGACGGGCGCATCGGATTGGTTGAGGGGGAAATTTTTTCCGCCGAAGAAATTACCCGGGTGACGGCCGGGACCCACCAGGCCAGCAAAACGAAGCACCGTAAGCCGATCGGCGTAGGGGAAAAAAAAGGTTTCCGCCGCCACCACCGCTCGGGTAGAATGCGTATTCGGCGCGACGGGCGTGGATTCGTCCACCGCCCCCTCGGCGTCGCCGTAAACACCCGTGGTACCGCAAAAAATCAGGCGTAAATCGGGCGACGCGTCCAGGAAGGGAAGTAGGGGCCGCAGTTTACCCAAGTAGTCTTCCGTGGCCGCCGCCTTCAATTTACGGCCACCGGGCGGCAGGGTAACTACCAGATGCGTCAAACCGGTGAAAAAGCTTTCCGGTAAGATCTGCGGGAGGTCAACCAAAAAGGTGTCCGCGCCCGCTCTTTCCAGTTCGGCTAATTTACCCGGCTGGCGCGAGCTGGCGTGTACGGCAACGCCATCGGCCAGCAAGCTTTCTGCCAGGGCGAAACCCAGCCAACCCACCCCCAGAATACCGACTTTTTTCTCCAATTTGTCTTCCATATTGCCCCAAAGCTACGGCGTGATTGAACTATTCAGGAACTGTTATCAATAAGATTACATAAGCGCACATAAAGGAAAATAATAAGCAAAATAGTTTTGTATTATACAGAAAGACCGTATCTTTGAAGGACTGAATTACTAGTTACAAGACCTATGTTTTTGAGTGAGTTTAGCGCGGAGGGATTAGGCAATAATCCCTCCGCTTTCACCCCGCGCCACGGGGGCATTTTGCTCGAACAAACGAATCGCTACCCAGCTACGTTCTAATTTTAGCTTACACCGGGATACCAAATAAGTAAGCTTATAGTCCGCTCCGGCGGGCTTCCCCGGTGCAACATTTTTTTTGCAACCGTTTAGGGAGACCCCACCGCGCTAACTGCGTTCGTGGGGTTTTCTATTTTCGGTCGGTACGAGCTGTGTAAGTAGCGGTGACTTTTTTTACTTAGTTGCTGACCTCACGCAGTGCCTTTTTTCCTTTACCACAAAGGGCACGGAGAACACAAAGAAGAGGCACCCATTGTGGCCTCTGTGTGCTGTGTGGTCAAACCTTTTGCGCAGGATCAGTTAGTTGGAGCCTTTTGGATGGTCTTTCTGGTTAGTGACTGGGCAAAAAAACTCAGTTACTAAAATCGCGCATTGGGTGCTACACAACCTGATTGACTGTCAGGCCGTTTTCGTTTTCCCGTGACAACTTGTCGCGTATATTCCGGTGGCGTGTTTTGTGCGCTTTTGCCGGTGGCCCCGGCGTATCTTCGCGGCCTTATTATTATTAAGAAGTCTTTTTCTTGCTTTCCAGCGTCTACATTATAGTGGCCGGTTGGCGCCCCGGTAGCTATCGGGGCGGGTGCAAGGAAAAGGGGTAAATAGCAAAGTTATGGCTGGAGCGCTCGGCAAGTTTTTTAAGAAAGTATTCGGATCCAAACAAGATCGTGACGTCGCAACCTACCAACCGGTCGTTGAGCAAATCAACGAGGTCCACGCTACCCTCCTCACTTTATCCAACGACGAGTTGCGCGCCCGCACGCCCATGTTCCGCAAGCAGATTGGGGACTACCTGAGCGAAATCGACGGGGAGATCGACCGCATAAACGGCCTGGCCGTCACGGAAGAAAACTTCCAGCGCAAGGACGCCATGTACAAAAAGGTGGATGAGCTCAGTAAGAACCGCGACGAGGAACTCGAAGTGATCCTGAAAGAAATCCTGCCGGCAGCTTTCGCCACCGTTAAGGAAGCCGCCCGCCGCCTCACCGAACAGGGGGAACTGCGCGTCACCGCCACCCAGGCCGACCGCGACCTGGCCGCCAACGAAAAAAAGGACCACATCACCATCGAAGGCGATACGGCCGTGTACAGCAACAAATGGACGGCCGCCGGTGGCGAGATTGAATGGAAAATGGTCCACTACGACGTCCAGCTCATTGGTGGCATTGCCCTCCACGAGGGTAAGATCGCCGAGATGCAGACCGGTGAGGGCAAAACCCTCGTCGCTACCCTACCGGCTTACCTCAACGGACTCAGCGGTGGTGGCGTCAGCGTCATCACCGTCAACGATTACCTAGCCCGGCGGGATGCCGAGTGGATTGGCCCGCTGATGGAATTTCTCCAGCTCAGCATCAGTTGCATCGACTACTTCCGCCCACACAGCCCCGAACGCCGCGCCGCTTACGAATGCGACATTACTTACGGTACGAACAACGAATTCGGCTTCGATTACCTGCGCGACAACATGGTCCGCAACATTACGGACAAAGTCCAGGGCAAGCACCACTACGCCATGATCGATGAGGTCGACTCCGTCTTGATCGATGACGCCCGGACGCCGCTCATCATCTCCGGGCCCGTCACCGGCAGCACGGACGACCGCGACTACGAAGAACTCAAGCCACACATCGAAAAACTCGTCGCGGAACAGCAGAAGCTGGCCAACAAATACTTACTAGAAGCCAAGAAACTGGCCAAAGAAGGTTACCTCGGCGTAGAAGAAGGCGAAGCCGGTTTCCCCCTCCTACGCGCTTACCGCGCCATGCCAAAGAGCCGCGCCCTGATCAAATTTCTCTCCGAAGACGGCATCCGTACCCTCTACCAAAAAACGGAAAACGCCTTCATGGCCGAGAAGAATAAGCGGATGCCGGAGATCGACGCCGAAATCCTGTTCAGCATCGACGAGAAGAACCGCCAGGTGGACCTTACCGCCAAGGGCATCGAGTACCTGAGCCGCTACAACCAGGACCCGGAATTCTTCATCATGCCCAACCTGGCCACCGATATGGCCGACGTAGACAACGAGCCGGGCGTATCCGACGAGGAAAAAGCGCTCCGCAAGAATAAGATCGCCCAGGATTTCAGCGTCAAATCCAAGCGCCTGCACGCCATCCGCCAACTCCTCAAGGCCTACACGCTTTTCGAGAACAATACCGAATACGTCGTCATGGATGGCCAGGTAAAGATCGTCGACGAGCAAACCGGCCGGATGATGGACGGCCGCCGTTACAGCGATGGCCTTCACCAGGCGCTAGAATCGAAGGAGAACGTCAAAATTGGCGAAATCACCCAGACTTACGCTACGGTTACGCTCCAGAACTTCTTCCGGATGTACCACAAGCTCGCCGGCATGACCGGTACGGCCGAAACGGAAGCCGGAGAATTCTGGGACATCTACAAACTCGACGTCGTCGTCATCCCCACCAACCGCCCCATCCAGCGGGCCGACCGGAACGACCTGATTTACAAGACGGAGCGGGAAAAATTCAACGCCGTCGTGAACGACGTACAGGAACTGACCGAAGCCGGGCGCCCGGTGCTGGTCGGTACGACGTCCGTCGAGATTAGTGAAAAACTGAGTCGCTACCTACGCGGCCGTGGTGTGAACCACAACGTCCTGAACGCCAAGCAGCACCAGCGGGAAGCCGACATTGTTGCCGAAGCCGGGTACGCCGGTAACGTGACGATTGCGACCAACATGGCCGGCCGGGGTACGGACATCAAAATTACCGATGAGGTGAAACAGGCCGGTGGTCTGGCCATCATCGGTACGGAGCGCCACGATTCGCGCCGCGTCGACCGCCAGCTGCGCGGCCGGGCCGGTCGCCAGGGAGACCCGGGGTCCAGCCAATTCTACGTATCGCTCGAAGATCGGCTGATGCGCTACTTCCAGTCCGACCGGATCGCCAAGTGGATGGACCGGGCCGGGCACAAGGAAGGGGACGTTATCCAGGCGGGCATCGTTACGAAGTCGATCGAGAACGCCCAGAAGAAAGTCGAAGAGAATGCCTTCGGAACGCGGAAGCGCCTGCTGGAGTACGATGACGTAATGAACATCCAGCGGGAGGCCATCTACCGGAAACGGGATAATGCGCTGAGTGGTAAGCGCCTGGAGCTCGACCTCAACGGTATGTTTGAGGGGCTGCTGGACAACATCGTGTACGTCAACAAGCAGGCGGGTGACTACGACGCTTTCCGGTTTGAAGTACTGCGCGTGCTTGGTTTCGAGACGAAGATCGAAGGAGCTGACTTCCGGGAAACCAAGGACGTTAACGCTCTGGCCGATCGCCTGCTCGAGGAGTTCCGCAGTTTCTACCACGGTAAGATGTTGCTGCTCGTGGATCGGGTGATGCCGCACATTCGCCAAGTGGAATCTGACCAGCCGGGTCGTTACAAGCGGATCGTCATTCCGTTTACGGACGGTAGCACGCACCCGCTTTCCATCACGGCGGATATTGATAAGGCCATCGAGTCTAACGGGCGAAGCATTATTTCCGACATCGAGCAGACGGTCACGCTGGCCATCATCGATGATAACTGGAAAGAGCACTTGCGGTCGATGGACGAACTAAAGTCGTCCACCAACCTGGCGTCCTTCGAGCAGAAAGACCCACTCGTGATCTACAAGATCGAGGCGTACAAGCTGTTCGAAGTACTGATTCACCAGATCAACGAGGCCACCACGGCTTACCTGGCGAAAGGCGACCTCGTCCTGCAGCGCCCGGAAGACGTTCGGGAAGCGCGTGCGCCGCAGCGTCAGGCCCTGGCTGAGCGCGAGACACAAACGAACCGCCACGAGGAAAATACCGACAACGCCCGGAAGGCAGCTGAATCCGCCGGGCAGGCACAGCGGCAGAAGGTAGAGACGTTTCAGCGGGACGGCCAAAAAGTGAAGCGTAACGACCCCTGCCCCTGTGGCTCCGGTAAGAAGTTCAAACAGTGCCACGGTAAGTAACTGCGTGGCTCGGTTATAATGATTAAGTAGCTGGCTCCTGACCGTCCGAACGCGTGGTTGGGAGCCATTTTACGTTTGCCCGGCCCCACAGATTAATCCCCCCTTTCTGACTTACCTAACTACATTCCAACCTATCTTGTGGCCCGGCCCGGTGGCGGCATTCCCAGTTCTTGTCACCGCGTCTTTCCGAGCTCACGCTTTGTTTCTCTACAAACCTTTGTTTAGTCTGGTTATGGCTGGCTTTTACCGGTAGTCTCCAGCGCTGAATCTTACGGCTACACCACTACTGGGTGCATTAGACCAAGAATAATTGAAAGACCTGATTGACCATACCTATTTAGCGGCGGACTGCACCGGCGATGACGTAGACCGCGTGTGCCGGGAAGCGATCGAGCACGGTTTTTATGCCGTCTGCATACCCCCCTATTTCGTTACCCGCGCGCATAAATTATTGAACGACACGGCCGTCGTGCTGGCTACCGTTATCTCCTTCCCCTACGGTTATCAGGAAACGGCCGTCAAGGTGCAGGAAATCCGCCGGGCCATGGACGAGGGAGCCGATGAATTAGACATCGTTGTCAACATCTCCGCGGTGAAGTCCGGTGACTGGGCTTACGTGCGGTCCGACCTGGAATCCGTAACGACGACGGCCCGTCTGAAGGGCAAAGTCTGTAAGATCATCGTCGAGGCGGGCACCCTCAGCGAAACGGAGTTGCAACAAATTTGCGGCATTTGTAATGACGTCAAGCCAACCTACGTTAAAACATCCACCGGCACGCGGGAGGGGGCTTCCGTGGCGCAGGTTCAGTATTTGCGGGCGAACCTCCACGCCGATATTAAGATTAAGGCTAGTGGCGGCATCCGCGACAAAGCCTTCGCCAACGCGCTGGTGGAAGCCGGTGCCGACCGCCTCGGGACTTCCTCCGGCATCGCCCTGGTGGACTAAAATGACTTACCATGCTACGTAGCTTACTTTTCCTTGCTTTTACGGTTCTCCTCGGCACCGGCGTCCGCGCCCAAACCAGCGTTACCGTCGACGTGGACCCGAAGGTGGAAGACCTAACCGAATTATTCGTGCGCACCAACGAAGCCAACACCAAGGTGTCGGGCTGGCGCGTGCAAATCCTCGCGACGACCGACCGGGCGCGCCTGGAGACGGTCGAAACGGACTTTAAAGTTAACTACCCGAACATCCCCGTGGACTGGGTCCACACGAAGCCCTACTACAAATTGCGGGCCGGTGCTTTCCTGACCAAGCAGGAGGCCGAGCGGCTGAAGTTTACGCTGAACCGCCAGTTCGAAGGCGTTTACTTGGTGAAGGCGGACGTCAATAAATCGGAGTTGCTGAGGATGTACTAGCGGGGCGGGATGAAATAGATTATGAAGAATAGCGAGGGAAAGATCTCCTCACCACGGTAAACGCCCGACCGGGAATAGGTGACCAGTTTCCAAGCGGAGGTGGTCACTTTTCAATTTACGAAGTAATGATCCAGCGGGTATGATCTCGAACATTAGTAACCGTCACGTGGTGGACCCGGTCACGGTAGTAATCTACTTTTTCCTCGTCCTGACCGGCATCAGCACGCTGTACGCGGTTGGCCGGCCGCCGGAGGGGTACGCGGCGGGTGACGTGGCGTCGCTGCTCAATTCCTTCGCCGGCAAGCAGTTCATCTGGTTGGTTATCTCGTTGGGGGCCTGGTTTCTGGTGGACCTGTTCATCGACCGCCAGACCTGGGTGGTGGGGGCGTACCCGATCTACATCGGGACGGTGGTGTTGCTCGTGCTCGTGCTGCTGATCGGTAAGGAGATTAACAACGCGCGGTCGTGGTTCAGTGTGGCCGGCTTTACGTTTCAGCCGAGTGAGCTGGCAAAATTCGGGGCGTGCCTGGCGATGGCGGCCTTCCTGAGCCAGTACACGGGTAAGATGGAAAAGGTGAGGAACATCCTGACGGGGACGATGATCTGGGTGATCCCGGCGATCTTCATCGTCCTCCAGCCCGACCCGGGCTCGGCCCTGGTGTTCGCCAGTTTTCTGTTGGTGATGTACCGGGAGGGGCTGCCGGGGATTTTACTCCTGTTCGGGTTCTTCACGGCGGCAATGTTTCTGTTGGGGATTGTGCAGGACCCGAAAGTGCTGGCGGGCGCGCTGCTGGTGCTGCTCTCGTTGGCGATGAGTTTTTCGGTCCCGCAAAAATCGCGGTGGTGGGTGTTGGGGACGTTGGGCGTGAGCGCTCTGGCAATCTGGAGCCACCTGCAACTTGACTTGGGGTGGCCAATACTGGGTGTTTTAACGCTGAATTTCCTGGTGCTGGCCGGTTATTTACTGGTGCGGCAACGGACGCAGGTGGCGGTGACGAGTTTGGTGACGCTGGTCTGGGGCGGGGCGCTGGCGACATTGGCCAATTTCTTTTTCAACAACGTTCTCATGCCACACCAGCAGGATCGGATCAACGCTTGGTTGCGGCCCGACGGGATGGATGAGCGGGGCGCGCTGTACAACATCATCCAGTCGAAACTGGCGATCGCCGGCGGCGGCTTCTCCGGGCGGGGGATGTTCGAGGGCATCATGACGAAGTACGATTACGTGCCCGAACAGGAAACGGATTTCATCTTTTCCGCCATCGGCGAAGGGCAGGGGTTCGTGGGGTCGTTTTCGATCATCCTGGGCTTCTTGTTTCTGCTCTGGCGGCTGAGCGTGATCGCCGAGCGGCAGACGCGAACGTTCGCGCGGGCGTTTACCTACGGCGTGGCGGGCATCATCACCCTCCACGTGCTGGTCAACATCGGGATGACGATGGGGCTGATGCCGGTGATCGGGATTCCGCTGCCGTTCATCTCGAAGGGCGGTAGTTCCTTGCTGAGTTTTACGCTGATGATTGCGGTGGTGCTTAAGTTTGACCGGATGCGGGGGGTGGTGTAGAGAGAGGGTCTATGGTCTGTGGTCTGTGGTCGTCACTCTAGACCTTAGACCACAGACCCTAGACCACAGACTATTTTGTCGCGGTCGCGGGTGCAAGGTTTATATGCAAATAGCAGTAACGGGACCGTTCCCGTGCAACCCCGGTGACCGTGCGTCGTCTTTCCCCCCAAACAAGCACACCAACCACACTTTGGGACTCCTTCTACACAAATCACTTATGCCAACCGCCGCCGACTACCGCGATACGCACCGCGAACTAGTGCTGGGCTGCCAGCAAAAAGACCGTAAGTGTCAACGCGAGCTCTACGGGCACTACGCCAAACCGATGTATAATATTTGCCTGCGCATGCTGAAGCATTCCCACGATGCGGAGGACGTCATGCAGGTGGCGTTCGTCGATATTTTTCGCAAGATCGATACGTTTAACTTCGACGCCTCGATTAGTGCCTGGATCAAGCGCATCATCGTCAACCGTTGCATCGATCACCTTAAGAAGCGCCGGCTCCTCACCACGGACTACGACGCGCGCCAACACGACATTGCTTCCGAAGAACCCGACCCGGCACCCGCGTTCAGCGCCCAAAACATGACGGTGGACCGCGTGCGCAAGGGCATGATGCAACTAAGCGAAGGCTACCGCGTCGTACTGAGCCTCTACATTTTTGAGGGCTACGACCACGAAGAGATCAGCCACATCCTCGGCATCAGCGTCGGGACGAGCAAATCACAGTTCAGCCGCGCCAAAAAACGGCTCGCGCAGATTTTAAATAACAAACAATAATCCTCCTACCCATGGCCAACGATAAGCTAGAGGATTTCCTCCTCAACAACCGAGAAAAATTCGACGACGCCTCGCCCCCCGATAACCTCTGGGGCCGCATCGAAGGCGCCATTGCCCCCGAAGACGACGAACCGGACGCGTTTGACACCTTCGTGGCTACCAACCGCGATGCCTTCGACGACGCCACCCCCCCGCCCCGGCTGGAGGGGCAAATATTCGCCCAGCTCCGGGGCGCCCGCGCCGGTGCCTCCACCGCACCACCCCTCCGGGTCAGTCACAGCCGCAAGCGATTGTTGCCGATGATGGGCGTGGCCGCCTCCGCACTGGTCCTGATCGTGGCGGCTTTCCTCCTCGGCAACAGCCAGGGTTACCGGACGGCCGAGCATGACCTCGTCGCCACCGAACTGCAACGCATCAGCCCAGACTACCTCGAAACGGAGCAGTTCTACCAGCGCGAGATCGAAGCCCAGTTCACGAAAGTAAAGCAAGTCAACAACGACCCCCAACTCGTTGCCGACCTTAAAGAAATAGATTTGGCCACCGCCGAGATTCGTGCTTCCTTATTGGATGTCCCGGAAAGTCAGCGCGCCGAATTAGTCGAAGAAATGATCCGGATCTACCGGACGAAGCTCGACATCCTATTGCGCGTACAGCGCCAGTTCCCCTCCGGCAGCAAAAAAGCCGCCGCCAACCAAGCAAACGAACATGAATTATAAAATCACCCTTCTGCTCCCCCTGCTGCTGATCTTCGGCCAGGGCGCGGGGCTGCGCGCCGACCCACTCACCCCACCCGCGCCGGACCAGGATTACGAACGCAAATTCTCCGAGTCCTTCGACGTGAACGGCCGCGGCTCCGTCCGCCTGGAAAATCGCTACGGCGAGATCAACGTGGAAACCTGGGACCGCGACCGCGTACAGATCGACGTCGTCATCAAAGTCGAGGCCACGAGCCTGGAAAAAGCCAACAAGACGTTCGACCGGATCACCATCAACTTTGCCGGCAGTAGCAACCGCGCGACGGCCACCACGACCATCGGCAACGCCGAAAGCGGTGGTTTCTGGAATAAGCTTTTCGGGGATGATATTGTCATCAACTTTGGCAGCAGTAATAACTCCAGCGACTTCAAGGTCCACTACAACGTCAAAATGCCCGCCGCGGCAACCCTGGAAACCGTCGCCAAGTACTGCGACGTCCGCCTGCCCAACCTGAGTGGTAACAACACGACGGAGGTCGCTTACGGCGACGTGGTGTGCGGTAAATTATCCGGCAGTAATACCGTCCAGGTATCCTACGGCTCCGTCCGCGCTGATGAATTGGGTAAGACGAGTAGCCTGCGCCTCCGCTACGGCAAGTCCACGATTCGCAAGGCCGACGTGCTGAGCTACGATGGCCGGTACAGTGAAAGCATGATCGGCACGGCGAACGTCATCAAAATCGACGCCGGCTACGAAGAAATAGAAATCGAGAAGGCAACGGAAGTGACCCTGCGCGGTAACTATAACGATATCGACATCCGTGAAGTCGACGTAGTCGATTTCGACGGTAGTTACACGGACTATTCCTTCCGCCGCATCAATAAATCCATCATGGGAAACAGTGGTTACGGTGACATCGATATCGATGAACTCGGTAGTAATTTCAGTAAAATCGACATTACGACGCGCTACGCCGACGTCACGATCGGCATGCCCGCCGGGCGGGGTTACGACCTCGACCTCAGTACGCGCTACGGCGACATCTCGGCGAACGGAAAAGGTTCGCTGAACCGCACGAGTGAAGGCTCTTCAGCGTCGGTAAAAGGCAAAGTAAACGGTACCGGGGCCGGAACGATTCGGGTAGTTACCGCTTACGGGGACGTGGTGTTGCGGTAAATACTCAAGTTATTTTTGGAAAAGAATTCAAGCGTTCCTTCCATCCTAATTCAATTGGGATGGGGAGGAGCGCTTTTTTTACGCGGTCCCCCCGATAGCTATCCGGGGGTGCAAGGGGTATTTGGGGGAGTGGGAAGTAGCGATTGGAAAGATAGTTCTTTCGAAATTGCGTGATGCCGCAAGCCTAAAGTAGGTGCGAAACCAATGCAGGAAGGGTGGAACGGGTGGCGTTTGCGATTAAGTTCAAAATAAAAGAACGACCGGCAATCTATCGGCAAAATATTTATGCGTTAATTTGTGGTAACGCGTAACGTAAGCCAGCGCGTGGATGTTTTTTACGTTTCTTCATCTACCTTTTCCTCACTAGATCATTTACCATGCGTTTTCTTCTGCAACGGGCGGGCCTCCTGGTAGCTTTTGCCCTTTTTGCCTCCGCCTCGCTGGTGGCCCAGTATTCCCTCAGTGGCACCGTCACCGATGCGACGAGCGAGCCCCTCATTGGTGTTTCCATCCTGGCCGCCGGCACGAGTAGTGGTACCGTGACGGACATCGACGGCCGGTTCACGCTGACCGTTCCGGCCAACGCCGAGCAACTCATCCTTTCCTACACCGGCTTCGCCACCCAGCGCGTAAAGGTTAACTCCACGATGAGTACCGTAAATATCGTGCTGGAAGAAGACGTGACGAACCTCAACGAGGTCGTCGTTACCGGCCTGGCCAGCTCGATCAAGCGCTCCAACCTCGCCAACGCCGTATCTACCGTAAGCGGTGAAGAACTCACCGGCGCGACCAGCCAGCAGACCGTTGACGGCGCGCTCTACGGCAAGATGACGGGCGTGAACATTACCCAGACGTCCGGCGCACCGGGTGGTGGTTACGCGATCCGCCTACGCGGGGTGTCTTCGCTGTCGGGTAACAACCAGCCGCTGATTATTGTGGACGGGGTTTATATTTCTAACGTGGAGATTTCGAATGGCAGCGGTAACGCTTCCGGAGCGAACGACCCGACTGAAGAAGGGGCATCCAATCGTTTGGCGGATATTAATCCGGATGATATCGCTACTATGGAAGTTCTTAAGGGCGCTTCCGCCGCTGCCATCTACGGTACCCGAGCCAACGCGGGGGTAATTATTATTACTACGAAACAGGGGAAAGGGGGAAAGACGGAAATTAGTTTTAACCAAGACATTGGGTTCAACACCATCATTCGGAAAGTAGGCCGGCGGAGTTTCACTTCTCAGCAAGTGTTTGAGGAGTTTACTACTAATTTTGGTGATGCGGAATCGCCCCCGACAGCAGCGCAGATCGCCGCTGGCAGGGCAGAACAAGCGCGCTTTGATGCAGCGACGGCGAGGGGGGAAATTTTTGATTACGAAGATGAAATTTACGGAGAGCAAGGCTTGATTTCAGATAGCCGCCTGCGCATTAGCGGTGGTAGCGACAAAACCCGTTTCCTTCTTAGTGGAAGCTACCGGGATGAGGACGGCATCATCAAGGGAACGGGCTACGAACGTTTCACTACTCGCCTGAACGTCACCCATCAACTGAGTGACAAGATTAAAATTCAATCCAATACCAACTACATCAACTCCAGTGCCAGCCGTGGTTTCAGCGGTAACGAGAACGAAGGCGGTTTGAGCTACGGCTACACGCTTGCGTTCACGCGTGATTGGTACAACCTCTTTCCGGACGAAGACGGCGTCTACCCAGATAACCCTACCTTTTCTGGTAACCCCATCCAGACGAGGGACGAGACGCGGAATATCGAGAACATCGATCGTGTCCTTCAGGGAGTTAACCTGACGTATAGCGCCTTCACCAAGAACAATCAATCGCTCCGCTTCGTGCTGAATGGTGGTTTAGACTTTTTATATAACGAGACGGAGGTTTACGTCCCCGAGACATTTCAGTCTCAGCGTGGCGTTCAGAATGGATTTTTGGGCATTGGTAAAAACAACGTCTTTAATTATAACTACAGCGCAATCGGTGTCTACGATTATTACACGGACAGCGGTATCAACTTCACGACTCAGGGTGGCGTCACCTACCTGAAATTTGATAATGACTTTGTTTATAATCAAACGACACAACTTATCCCGCTACAGCAGAATTTGACTCAAGGCGGTGCGCAGGAAATTAATCAGGTACTTAATCTAGTAGAAGAATTCGGGTTTGTCGTGCAGGAGGAGGTGAACATTAATGATCGCTTTATTGCTACCGTCGGCGTTCGCTTTGACAAGTCGAGCCTCAACGGTGATCCCAACAAATTTTTTGCCTTTCCCCGCGCTAGCATGGCCCTGAACCTGACGGAATTTGATTTTTGGAACACCGATTTTATCACCCAGTTTAAACCCCGCATTGCGTACGGTCAAACGGGTAGTAGCGCACAGTACGGTCGCCTGTTCACTTCCCTCAGCCCCGTAAATATTGGGGGGCAGTCCGGCTTTACGGTCAATGGCAGCCAGGGAAAGCCTGATTTGGAGCCGGAGACGAGTTCCGAATTAGAATTTGGTATCGACATCGGCTTGCTAGAAAATAAGGTTAATCTCGTTGCGAGCTATTACATCCGGGACGTGAACGATCTACTATACGACCGGTCACTACCGACCAGTTCCGGTTTCGGTAACGAGATTCGTAATGATCTTGATCTACGAAATCAGGGTTTGGAGATTCAACTTGGCTTAAATCCTATTCGGACAAGTAATGTCGATTACCGTACTACGCTGAATTTTTGGTATAACGACAGTGAAATCACTCGCCTGGGTATTGAAGGTGGCAATGGTGAAGGTGATGGGGACATCCCCAGTTTCGTTCCTCCGGCCACTGCTTTTGGTTTAGGGCTCGGTACTTTTTACATCGATGAGGGCAGTCCGATTACGGGGCTCTGGCTGAACGTTGATGGCATTCCCACGCAGGTTGGTGATACCGAGCCGGACTTCCAGTTTGGCTGGGGTAACAACCTAACGGTAGGTAATTTTTCCGCTAGCGCACTTTTCCACTGGCGCGAGGGCAGCGATATTCTGAACCTGACACGCTACTTAACGGATATTGGTATTCAGACGCCGCGGGCGGATGATAACATCGTAGGACTTATTGAAGATGGATCCTACTTCCGCCTCCGGGAAGCTTCTATCTACTATAACATCCCACTGGAGAGTAGATTCATCGAAGGGCTAAAAGTGGGGATATCTGGAAGAAATATTTTTACGCTAACGGACTACAGCTCTTACGATCCGGAAACCTCCGCTAAAGGTGGTGGCGGACTTTCAACGAACGTCGAAGTAACGCCCTTCCCTTCTTCCCGTCAGTTTTACTTCCACGTTGGTGCCAACTTTTAATATCTACTTTCTCTGGCTTCCGTCCGAAGAAAGCTATAAATACTATAACCATGAAATTCCCTAACGCACTACGCGTCTTTCTGCCGGCACTTTTGCTATTGCTGGCCCTGCCGTCCTGTGAGATCGAAGAGCAATTCGACCTGAACGGGCCGAGCCTGAACGGTGTGCTCAGTAATGCCAGCCAAGTCGAACTTAATTTGTTGGCTACCGGCATCGAGGCTCGTATGCGAAATAGTTTTGACGTTTATCAAAGCGCATCGGGCACCGTTGCCCGTGAACTGTATATTTTCGATGCCGACCCCCGGAATACGGAAGACCTACTTGGTAAAGATGACGTTATACTCGATGACAACACATTTTACGTAACCGCTCCTTTCGGTTCGCGGTATCGAGTAATAAAAAATGCAAATACCCTGCTTGAAGCGGTGGACAATACGGACCAAATAAATACTGCGGAAGCCGCTGGATACCGTGGGTTTGCCAACACGATCAAAGCTTTAATGCTTAGTCAAGTGCTTGATTTGCTGGATGAAAATGGTGTCCGAATCGACGTGGCTGATCCAGAGAATCTTGGTCCCTACGTTAGCAAAGAGGAAGGGTACGATATGATTTTAGCCTTGTTTGATGAGGCTAATGCGCAACTGAGTGGGGCGGAGTTTGCCTTTACCCTGAGTACGGGTTTTACCAACTTCGCTACCCCAGCCACCTTTTCGCAGGTTAACCGCGCGCTGGCGGCCAGGGTCGCTACGCGTGCCGGTCGCTACCAAGAAGCGTTAGAGCTGGTGGAGGATAGCTTCTTGGACTTGGACGGTGACTTATCTACTGGCCCTAATCATGTTTTCAGTACTGCCGCCGGTGATATTTTAAACCCTGCTTTCAAAGCACCCGGCCAGAGTGGCGACCAGTGGGTCGTAAATCCTCGCATTATCAATGGGTTAGAAGAAGGTGATAATCGGTCTAGCAAGTGGCGTCAGCGCGTGCAAGAAACCGGTCAAGATGGCCTAGCTGGTAATTTTGAAACGGCCCTCTACGCATCTGCTACTTCGCCAATGAGTTTCATCCGTAACGAGGAACTCGTCCTTATTTGGGCGGAGGCTAACCTGCAAACAGGTGATTTGGACGATGCCGAGCGGGGTATAAATATCGTGCGCACTGGTGCCGGGCTCGACGATTTTGATGATAACAACGATCGTAATGAATTAATTAACGAGTTATTAAAGCAACGGACTTACTCTCTTTGGGGTGAAGGTCACCAGATGTTTGACCTACGTCGCTACGGGCGGCTCAATGCGAATTTTCTACCTATTGACCGGGCCGGCGATGATATATTCACTCAATTCCCAATTCCTAACTCGGAAGGAGTCTGAGTTTATAAGGTTACTTGAGCCCAAAACACGTCTTCCCCAACTGCGGGGAGGGCGCGTTTTGTTTGTAATAAGCCTATTCCCCGATTTACACTGCTGTCGCCCCTATTCGTTTAATTAAAATTCCGGTTTAGTGCTAAGTCAGCTCGTGTAATCATCACTTCTTCCAAATTCGCGCCAACCCTCTCCGGGCGCGGCCCGGTGATAATCCAAACAAAGACTTCCCTACCTTTGCGTAGCTTTTGCTACCTAGAAACCTAAACCCCATAAACATCAACCCAATGTTTCGCTTCCTACTTTCCCCCCTGCTGCTATTAACATTAGCAACCACCCTACAAGCCCAAACCACCCTCCCCGCCGGCGCCCTAGCCATCAACGAATTCGTAGCCGACAACGACTCCACCAGCAACATCAGCGACCCCGACGGCGGCTACCCCGATTGGATCGAGCTCTACAACACGACCGACGCCGCGATAGACCTCAGCGACACCTACATCTCCGACAAAGACGACGACCGGCTGAAGTTTAAGTTCCCCGCCGGCACGGCCATTGCCGCCGATGGCTACCTCCTGCTCTGGGCCGACGAAGACCTCGATCAGCAGGGTATTCACGTCAACTTCAAGCTAAGCCGCGGTGGTGAGGCTATCTACCTCTCCAACGCCGACGGCAGCACGATCGACGGCACGGAATTCGGCGAGCAGACGACTAACCAGTCGCTGTCACGCGTCCCGAACGGTACCGGCCCCTTCGTCGCCCAGCGCAGCACGCCGGGTTTTGATAACGAAACGCCCGTAAGTACGCGGGGGGGCGAGCTAAATGATTTAGTAAAGGTCTCCCCCAACCCAGCCAGCGATCGGTTGACCATCGATTTGCCCGAAAACACGAAGGGTCGGTTCACGGTAGAGGTGCGAACTTTGGACGGCCGGATCGCCCTACCCGGCCAGGAAGTGAATGGCATACGGGCGGATTTGTCCGTCGCCACCTTGCCGGCCGGTCTCTACTTACTACGGATTCGCGACGAAGCGGGTCGCAGCGGTATCGTACGGTTCAGCAAACGCTAATCCGTCAGGTCGCAGGCGCGCTGCGCCTGTTCCACGTGGCGCCAATTGTGATAGATCAGGATGCGTAAGGTGTCGCAAAGTCGAAGTTTTAGTAGCTGAGAAATACTGATGCCCGTCTTGGTCCGCGTCAGGTCCACGCTCGCCGCGCGTTGGAGTAGGTCGAGGGTTTCTTCCTGCTGGCGGATGAATTCGTCGATCGTGGTCCGGTCGGCTTCTGTCGCGAAGTTGACGGGATTGGCGCTCTTGAACGTACTTATTTTACGGGTCTTCGGTCCCGGCTTCAGGGCAGTGGCGAATTTATTGCCGAGCCAGGAGGAAGTGTAGGTGGGCTGTGGCGTGTTATGTTTCGTCGTCTCGATCCGGTGGCGGATTTCGGGGAGGTAGTAATCACCGTAATGATTCAGGTGGGCGAGGCATTCGAGTGCGTTCCAGCTTTCTGGGCGCGGACGCAGGTGCAAGGTTTTGTCGGGAAGAGCAAGAAGACTTCGGGCAGAAGCCAGGTGCCGATTTGTATGGGTAGTAAGTTTTTCGAGGAGCTCGGTGGTGTTGCGGGGCGACATGCTTATGCTGTGGATTGGTGATTAACGTAAAGGTCTGGTAGAATCACTACCCGGTTCTTACGCGAGATCAAGGTTTTACAATATTCCCGAGTGCTCACTTGCACGAAAGGTCTGGCTGCCGGACCCGCGACAGTGTTTCGGGCGTCATCCGTAGATAGTTAGCGATGTATTTTGCGGGGACTTCCTGAAAAAGCTGGGGCTACGTCCCAGTACCCGGCGGTAGCGCTCGGCGGGGTCGTTCGTTAGCAAATCGATCTCTCTTTCCAGTTGGCCCGTGACCATCCAGCCGAGCATCTGGTGCCGGAGTTTAGCTAACTGCGGATTTTTCATGACGTGCTCCTGGTACACATCGCGGCGAGTCATTCGTACCGTGGTCTTGCGCAAAGCCTGACCGTAAAGAATAGTTGGCGCGCCCGAAATAAAGGAGTCGATCGCGGCGTAGAAGTCATTTACGTAAGCGAAGCGAATGGTCTGTGCTTCGTCCGTGTTGACGATCGCGTAGGCACGTAGGGTACCGGAGAGGATGTGGTAAATATTACCGTCTCGATCACCGGCCCGGTGGAGGTACTCACCACGCTTCAGCTCGATGGTCTTGTACCAGAGTCGGTGTTCGTCCAGGTAACGGTGGAGCTCGGTTATCGGGGAGGTCATTAGGCTAAAGTACGGGAAATAGGTCATCCGCTGGCCCCACTACTCGCTAGCTGTTTTAAACCCTGCACCTGCGACCTCGCCCCTTCATCCCGTGCCCTCCTTGACAAATCGAAGAACCGCCTAGCTTCGTCGAGAACCACTTGACAAAGGGATTTTCACGCCTAATTTTGGGGTAATCAAAACAATTAATTACACCCATTATGAAAATTACCACTAAGCAAATCCTTTTAATTGCCGGCTTTTTCCTCATCGTCCTGGCGTCGCTGGCTTTCAATCCTTTTTCCGTGAACGACCAGGGCTACCGAACCGTCGTGCAGGGCATTAACGGCGTAGAAACCGTCCGCTTCAAAACGGGCATGTACTGGGCGGGTTTTTTCAGTAAAACCACTACTTACGCCGACGTCGTGACCGTCCAGGTGGAGCGCCTCGAAAAGCGGAAGTCCGACATCAGCTATTTTTCCGAGCCCATCCGTTGCCAGTTCGCCGACGGCACCTACGCCAACCAGGTCGGCTACTCCGTCAAGTGGAAACTGCCGAACAACGACGAGCGGATGCTGGCCATCCACAAAGATTACCGCGAGCAGAGTCGCCTGGCCGCCAGTCTAGCTGACTACTCGAAAGAATGCGCTAACTACTCCTTCCAGCTGATGGACAGCGAGCGCCACTACTCCGGCGGCAAATCGGAGCTCGCCGAAGCCTTCAAATTCCAGTTGCGCAACGGTCAGTACATTATCGACCAGCAGGAAAAGGTCCGCATCGACACGTCGAGCGGCGAGAAGATACGGTCCTACGAAAACAACCCCCGCACGAACGCCGACGGCACCTTCATCCTCGCCAAAAGTGACGTGCAGCAGTACGACATCATCCCCAACTTCGTCGCCATCACGCTGGTGGAATACGAATCGGTCGTCAACGAAAAGCTGAAGGCTAAGGTCGAGCAGAGTACCCGCGAAGCCATCGCCAAGCAGGAACTCGTCACCGCCCAACAAGAAGCCCTCACGGCCGAAATGCGGGGCCGCCAGAAAGTCGCCGAAGTCCGCGCCACGGAGGAAGCCGCTAAGATTGAAGCCGAAATTCGTGCCCAGGCCCAGACGGCCGTCAGCAAGGAGCAAGCCCTCCAGGCAAAGTTCCAGGCCGATAAGGCTCTCGCCGAGGGTAAAGCTTCCGCCGAAGTTGCCCGCCTCAAGGTATCCGCCGGTCTCTCGCCGCTGGAGAAAGCGCAGATCGAAAAGGACACCCGGATTGGCGTTGCTGCAGAACTAGCGAAAGTCAAAGTCCCCCAGATCGTTATCGGTGGTGGGAGCGGCGGCCAGGGCGCGGATGCGATGGACGCTATCGGGGTCAACATGCTGCTGGAAGTGATGGGTAAATTGGAGAAGAAGTAGGCGGTAGGAAGGATAGGCGGTAGGAAGAATTAGGTGGTAGTCTAGTAGGCGGTAGGGGCGGGCGTGATCTACCGCCTACCCACCTACCGCCTGCCTCTTGCTGCCTAATTCTCACCGTATTCTACGCTAACTGTAACAAAAAGACCATCTTGTACATAGAGACGCACACGGGTTAAAGCCCGAACTGGAAATACACACGCCACCCAATGCATTGCCCGCTAGCCATTGCCCTTCTCTTGTTGATAACACCCCCGAACCTCAGCGCGCAGGATACCTGGCTGTTCACGGGCGAAGGCCAGTGGGGGCAGGTGATGATGACGGACGGCTTCGTCAAGGGCGATAATCTTCGCGGCCAGCCCCTCAATGATTACGCTGCGGCATCGCTGAAAGTAGCCCGGCAAAAAGGCCGGAGCCGTCCCTGGGAGCGGCGATATTTGGACCCGATTTGTGGGTTTGGCGTGTCCTGGTTGCGGCTGGAATCACCCGAAGAAATGGGCTCCCCCCTGGCGGTGTACCGCTACTTCCGGGCGCCCTTCTTTCGCCGCCGGGGGCTCAGTTTCGATTACCACGCGGAGCTCGGCGTTTCCTTCGGCTGGGCTCCCTATAACTTTACCACCAACCCTCACAACGAAGTGGTGGGTACCCACGTAGCCGCCTACGCCCGGCTTGGTTTGGGCCTCAACTGGGTACTCAGCGACCATTTTAGCTTACAAACAGACTTCAAGATTAGCCACGCTTCCAACGGAAACCTGCGCCGCCCGAACGCCGGTCTCAACGTGATGGCGTTAGCCGTGGGCCTGACGTACCGGCTCGCTCGGCCGGTGGATTTAAAACAGGCAACCTCCGGTACGGAGCTAGTACGAACGGAAGTGCCTCTGCGCGAACGCGAAGAATGGCGGATATCCGTATACGGCGGCTTGGATAAGCACCTCTACGAATTACCCGGCTTGAACCCGGAAGAAAAATACGAAGCCCTCGGTTTCGGCCTGGGTGGGGCGACGATCGGGTACAGTCGCGGCGTTTCCCCAAAATCTCGAATTGGCGTGGGTGCGACGGCGCTGTACCACAGCGGTGCGACGGCACGGCCGACGGTTCACAATGGTGCGCTGCGAAAATCCAGTTCGGCGTTCAGCGGGCGCAACCTACGTTTCAGCGTGCATCCGTTCTACGAATTGGTCTTCCACCGGTTCTCCGCAACCGCCCGGCTGGAAGTTTATTTTCACAATTACAACCGCGACTTCGACGGCCCGCGCATTCACCAAAAAATCGGACTGGCTTACCGCTTTAATCAGACGATTTACGCCGAACTAGTGCTAAACGCGCGGTGGTTCTCGCAGGCGAAGTTTTTGGAATGGCACGTGGGGTACGCGCTTTAGGTCGTTAAGGGGCGACTCGGGCGCGGTCGCAGGTGCAAGGGTAGTAGGTAGTAGAAAGATTAGGCGATAGGCTGTAAATTACGGACAGCCTACCGACTACCAGCCTACCGCCTACCGCCTTTATTCCTACCGCCTAATCTTCCTACTCTACGGTACCTCCACCACATTCAAAACCCGAGCAATAATATCCTCCTGCCGAATATTCTCCGCCTCCGCCTCGTAGCTCAATCCGATCCGGTGGCGCAGGACATCTTCGCAGACCGAGCGCACGTCTTCCGGCGTTACGTAGCCACGGCGTTGGAGGAAGGCGTGGGCTTTGGCGGCGAGGGCGAGGTTGATGCTGGCGCGCGGGCTGCCGCCGAAGGTGATGAGGGGTTTGAGATCGGCCAGTCGGTACGCTTCCGGCTCGCGGGTGGCGAAGACGATGTCGATGATGTAGCGCTCGATCTTATCGTCCATGTAGATGTTGCGGACGCTCTGGCGGGCTTTCATGATCTCGGCCGTCGTTGCCACTGCGTTTACTTTTTCGAAGCCCTGGCTGATGTTGCGGCGCATGATCTCGATTTCGTCTTCCCGGGTGGGGTAGCCGATGGTGCACTTGAGCATGAAGCGGTCCGTCTGGGCTTCCGGGAGAGGGTAAGTGCCTTCCTGCTCGATGGGGTTCTGGGTGGCGAGAACGAGGAAGGGTTCTTCCAGTTTAAAGGTCTGGTCGCCGATCGTCACTTGCCGTTCCTGCATGGCTTCGAGGAGGGCGGACTGGACCTTGGCCGGCGCGCGGTTGATCTCATCCGCCAGCACGAAGTTCGCGAATACGGGCCCTTTTCGGACGGTAAAGTCGTTGACGGCCTGGTTGTAGATCATCGTACCGACGATGTCGGCCGGCAGCAGGTCGGGCGTGAACTGGATGCGGCTGAAGTCGGCGGAAATGGTTTTGGCCAGGGTGTTGATGGCCAGCGTTTTGGCGAGGCCGGGGAGGCCTTCCAGTAGGATGTGTCCACGGCTGAGCAGCCCTAACAATAGCCGATCCACCATATACTCCTGCCCGACGATGACTTTGGCCGTTTCCTGGCGGATGCGGGTGATCACTTCGGAGTCGAGGAGGATCTGTTCGTTGAGGGCTTGAATGTCGACGCTGGCCATGGGCGGTTTGGTTGGGTGGGTTGGCCGGCGAAGTTAGGGCATTTGTGGTTTAGGGTCGGTCCGATCGTTTTCGCTGCGCGGAAAAATTGTGGTGGGGTGATCGAGTGGATAAATTGCTAACGGATGCTGCGTAGGTCTTTTCGCCACACAAACACAAAAGCACAAAAATCTCTTTTCGGCTACGCCGAAGCGGCCGTTGTTTTGCTTCGTAGAATTTCGTGCTATGCGGTAAAATATTGTCATTTAAAGATAGCAAAGTCACGCCATCAAGCTGTAATCGGCCCCGAACCCGGGAGTAGAAATGTAGTAAATACTCGGAACGTGCTCGAAGAGTAGTGATAGTTCTTGTTTATTTTAAATAATTTGATTACATAATGTTGTGTGGTAATCAAATAGGGTATAAGTTTGTTATGTCTCACCACGGAACCAACAAGTTATGCTCCCCATATCTATACAGCTCAAGCACCTCGGCAAGAAGAAAGTCCGCACGGTGGACTACGCATTGCCGCCGGTCAGGAACCTGGACGAGCTGCTGACCGCCGTAGTTCACCAGGAAGTCGCGCGGTTCAACCTGAAACGGGAGGAGGTTCTGCTGATGCCTTTCCTGACGCCAGGGGATATTCAGGAGCAATCGCAGGCCGGTAAGGTCGGCCTCGGGGACATTGCCAATCGGAAGTTAGCTACGGTGGAAGACAGTATCGAGGTAGCCCGGCAAGCCTTTAAGGACGGGCTGTTTATCGTGTTCCACAACGACGAAGAGCTCCGGGATTTGGCCGCACCGATTACGCTCACTGAAACCAGCGTACTGGCATTCTTGCGCATGATGTTTCTGACGGGTACGTATTGGTAAAACCCTTGCTTCTTTTCCATAAATCCTTGCACCTGCGACCGCGCCACCTCCGATATTTTAGCTGAGAGATATTACTAATGCACCTATTAAAATACCCGACATGATCACCGCCACCCAAGCTGACTTAGTTTTCAAAGCCAACAAGCGAAAAGCCGAGCAATTCTCCGTGACCAAAGGGTTCTCGACGAAGTACGCGGCCCTAAGTGAAGCTATCCGTAAGAATTACTACCAGCTAAAAAATAAGGAGCCCAAGGCACTTTTTCTGGAGCACTTCGAAGTCGGTGAAAACCCCTGGACGACCGAGGAGGGGCAGCAACTTGCCACGGCGCTTTTCGGACCGGAAAAGGTAGCCTTCGTCGCCCCCGCCTGGGACTTGCTCAGCAGCTTACCCTATCAACACGGCTGGTCGCGGCGGCCGTTCCGCAGCGCCAACCCCGCGCACTACTTAGTTAAGAAAATCAGTGTTTTCCACGACCTCTACGAGTTGTGCAGCAACGGGCTTCATTCGTTCGACGCGGCGGATTCGATGCGCTACGTTGTGTATACTCAATATAATGGCGAAAGCTTGAGTCCCTTACTGGCCTGCGCGCTGACGGCCGAAGGAAGCAGCGGGCCACTACACGAACTGGCCTGGGATATCTTTCAGGGAGAAGACGAGATCGGTGCCACCACCCGTGCCCTGATCCAGGGATTGTTGATGACCGACCAGCCGGAGAGCTGGGCGCTGGTGGAGAAATTATTGCTCGCCGCCCAGCGGGAAGAAGGGCTACGGCAGACGATCTTCGAGACCGTCGACCAGAGTAGCTACGGTGCCTTTACTCACTTCATTAAAGTGATTCTTGATAACGACCTGGCCCGCTTCAGCGCCGTTATTCGTGGTGTGGATACCTGGTTTGGCTTCGGCTGGGAAGCGCCGAAGAAAAAGACGATCGACCGGGCGCTGGGGATGGCCCACGCCTTCCTCGACGGGGGCAAAGCCGCCACTGACCGCGGCCTGGCGAGCGACAACAACATGGAATTTTACGTCGCGCTCTGGGCGACGGGCGTGCGCGACGTTAACTCAGCGACGAACGTGGCCGCGGAAGCGCTGTACACCTTACCACTGGAGAAAAAAATTGCCGCGCTGTACCTGCTCACGCAGACGAATGCCACCCACGCCCGCGTGGGCGAATGGGCCAATGAATTTTTTGGTGAACGGCCGTTGCTGGATTACTACGTAGCGATGAACTTGCCCGCCGAATGGGTAATGACCGACGAGCTGCTGGAGAAATTCGTCGCCCACGCCAAAGCGTTGCCGAAGGACGGCAAACAGTTCGACCCCGGGGTATTTGACTGGATCGCACCCAAGGTCACGCCGGAATACTTTTACGAGGTCGCCATCCGCAGAGCCTCCGAAGCGCAATTACTGGTGCTGGCCGAGGATCTTTCCGCGATCCCCAGCACTTCCCGCGAAGCGCTGATGCGGAGGTTGTTTCCGAAGCACTACACTTGGTCGCTTAACTATGCGGAGAAGGCTCACCCTAAGCTGGACACCCGCCGCCAACCGTGGGTCCGTTCGGTTATGCACCAGTCGTTAACGGACCGCAGCGGCGGCGTGATGGCGACCGGGGTAACGCTGCTCCGCAATGTGGAGTTGGTGGACGAAGACGTTACCGTGATTACCGACTTGCTGCGCCGCAAGGGAAAGCAACTACGGGGTGCATTGATTGGCATCATTCTGCAGCAGCCGGACGCGATGATCCGCCAGTTTGGTGATGAGTTGCTGCCGGCAAAATCCGTAGACCAGCGGCTGGTGGGGCTGGAAGTGCTGAGCGTTCTGAAGGAGAGCGGCCGCCTGGTGCAGTACATCGACGACAGTATCGCCACTTACCGGGAACGGCCTAATTTTTCCAAGAATGAAGAAGTACTGTTGGAACGGTTCTCTCCGGTGGCGAACAAGGATTCATTTTCACTGGAGAATGGTTTCGGCGTGATTGATTACGCTAACGTGCGGCCGATCATCGAGCCGCAACTGAAGTTTACCGCGCCGAAGAAATCCGGCTTGCTGAGTAAGCTGACCGGGGCCACGGAAACCTTTCTGTTTGCCAACTTCGTCGATGCTAAAAAGATTCACCGGGCGCTGTTGGATTTGGTCCAGGTGGTCCTGGAAAACGCCACCTACGAATACACGGTCAAGTACAACGATAACTACGAGCAAACCCACCTGCTGGGCAATGAGATCAGCAGGCGGAACCCCCATAATAAGGACCTGAGCGACGCCGAAAAGATTGACGACCTGCCACTGGCGGAGCAATTTAAAGCTTGGTATGAGTCGACCAATCTTAACGACTTCGAGCTCTTCTTCACCCTCATGCACTGCCACGGAATGGGCCAGGGGAACGGACGGGCCTGGTACGAACGGTTCAGCAAACATTACTACCCCGAGGTCGCGGAATTGAACATCACAATTGGTGAGCGGGGGGCCGGTAAGAAGCTAAAGAGCCAGTTGGCGAACGTCATCAGTGTTTTTTACTACGCCCGGGCCGACCACGCGACCATGAACCAGTTCCAGGTCGATCTCCTGGAAGACATCCTCGCCCGCTGGCCGGACGAGCACCGGACGCTCGTCGCCAACCGGGACCGCTCGCGCGGAGAGATCAAAAGCCACTGGACCAGCCTGGCGGAAGCGCTTTACCCCGGGCACAACACTTTCCAGAACAGCCAGGCTTACGACGAGCACGATCTGGGCATGCTCACCCAGTTTTACGACCTGAAGCAATTTCTTTTCGTCGGTTCTAAGTCAGCAGTTTACCCACCCGAGCGCTTCCACGAGGTAATTACCGTTGCGATTACTAGGTACTACTACGGGGGCGTCAGTCCCAATGCCGCCCTGGCCGCCTACCTGTACGGTAAGGGCATCGTCAGCCAGGACGAGCTCTTGATCCACGGCCTCCACGAACCGTCTTTCCTCCAAAAGCTCTTTGCCGCCGAACGGGTCAACGCGAAGAAAAAGAACATCCTGACCCACCTCCCGCTCGGGCTGGCCGACGACCTCGTCACCAACCTCCTCCGCCTGGAACTGGACCGCGGCGACCTGAGCACCGACTCTACGAAATACACCAACGCAATCGACCGCATCGAAGGGGCGGACTACCTCATCCGGCTCAACGAACGCCTCGGTAAGGAAACCCTGCACCGGGGCTACAGCTACGGCCTCGACACGAACAAAAAAGTATCGTTCAGCGCGTTGATCAAAAAGACCGTTCCGGCCGCCGTCGACACCGAAGAAAGCTTCGTCAGCCGAGCAAAGGAAACCAAGGTAACCACAAAACGCTGGCTGGAAATAGCCATGTACGCCCCCCAGTGGGCGCCCTGGATCGGCGAGCTGCTGAAGATCGATAACCTGGAAAGCGCCGTCTGGTGGTTTCACGCCCACGCGAGCGAATATTCCAATGACCAGAAGGCCGGCATCGTCGCCCGCTACAGCCCCATCGAAATGGCCGATTTCCGGGAAGGCGCCATCGACATCGACTGGTTTACGGAGGTTTACGCTGCCGTCGGTAAGAAAAACTGGAAACTATTGCACGACGCCGCCAAGTACGTCACCGACGGCAATGGCCACCGCCAGGTCAAGCTTTATTCAGCTATCATGCTCGGTGAAGTGAAGATCACGGAGACGCTTAAGAAGATCAAAGACAAGCGCGATAAGGTGTACGTGAAGGGCCTCGGGCTGGTGCCCCTCAGCCGGAAAATCCCCCGCAAGGATCTGCTCAGGCGCTACGAGTTGTTCCAGCAGTTCCTCCACGAGAGCAAGCAGTTCGGGAACCAGCGGAAGGAGAGCGAAAAGAAGGCCGTGCAGATCGGCGTGGAGAACCTCGCGCGCAACGCCGGCTACGACGATCCGGTCCGCTTCAGTTGGATCATGGAAGGCCAGTCGACCCAGGCCATTATGGCGGAATCCGTCGTGGAAATTGATAACGTAACCGTGAGCCTGGTCATCGACGACCGTGGCAAGGCGGACATACTCGTGGAGAAGGACGGGAAATCCCAGAAAACCATTCCCGCCAAGCTCCGCAAGCACAAGCATATTATCAAGCTCAAGGAAAACAAGGCCGAGCTGCGCAAACAGTACCGCCGCACCCTCCAGTCGCTCGAAAAGGCGATGGTCGACGGTCAAACCTTTACGGTTGAGGAAATCGGGGAGATTAACCAGCACCCCGTCGTGAAGACCTTGCTGGCGAAGCTCGTCTTGTTCCACCCCAAAAAGCAAATTTCAGGTTTTTGGAGCCGGGGCGTCCTGAACGACGTGACGGGCAAGCCCTTCGAGTTGGCGCCGGACGAAGTCGTCCGCATCGCCCACCCCACCGATCTTTACGCCACCGTGCAGTGGGACCTATTTCAGCGATACGCCTTCGACGAACAACTCGTCCAGCCCTTCAAGCAGATCTTCCGCGAACTGTATTTACTGACGGCCAACGAGCGGGAGGAGAAGTACAAATCCAGCCGCTACCAGGGTAATCAGATCCAGGTTAAGAAGACCATCGCGCTCCTCACCGGCCGGGGCTGGACGGTCGACCACGATGCGGGCCTCCAAAAGGTGGATTACAAACGCGGCGTCGTCGCTTCCCTCTACGCCATGGCCGACTGGTTTTCCGCCGCCGAAATCGAAGCCCCTACCCTGGAGGAGGTTGCGTTCCGTTCCCGCAAAAACTATAAGCCCGTCGCGCTCGACGAACTGGACCCCATTTTATTCAGCGAAACGATGCGCGACGTGGACCTGGTCGTCAGTGTCGCCAACGCCGGCCAGGTCGATCCGGAGGCCAGCCACTCCAGCATGGAGATGCGGGCGGCTTTGGCGCGGGAGTCGGCACGCTTGTTTAGATTGGATAACGTGGAAGTGAAGGAGCGCCACCTCATTATTAAAGGCATGCACGGTGTCTACAGCGTGCACCTAGGTAGCGGCATGGTGAGTAAAAATGGCTTGCAGTTGGGCATCATTCCGGTACACAGCCAGCACCGCGGCCGCATCTTCCTTCCTTTTGTTGACGACGATCCGAAGTCAGCCGAGATCATTGCTAAGATGCGGCTCTTAGCGGAGGATGGGCGGATTCAGGACCCTACGGTGTTGGCGCAGTTGATGCGGTAGTTTTGGGCGCTGACGCTGGTGCGGGGGGGGAGTTGATAGCCGGGTTTTTACCCGTTACTTTCCATCATGAACCGTGGTATATTATCGAAAAAATTGTAGCGTTAGAGCGACCGGGCTTGGAGTTGTGCGGCCGGATCTTCCGGAGCGGTCAACCAGAAGAAGGGTACTACGAAGAAATGGTGGCAATGCATTGGCGTAATGCGGAGGAATTAGAGCAAATAATTGACGTCATCGGTTCTCCGACCATCGACAGGGTGGGGCGGGAAGTAAGTGCGGCGACGCGGCTAGTCATCCAGTACGCTCGGCCTTCGGTAACTTACTAGCGGCAAAAGGCAAAATCGCAATTGGATGCTGAGTTAATTGGTTAATTTGTTACTTTTTCTTAGGTGGTACTGAAATGATGTTGTTAGACCAGGCAAAGTTCCTCGATTGCCATCCTACGGTTAAAAAACCATTTCACTCATTTTGAAAAAGCTATTGAGTTAGCGGCGAAAAACCGGACAGAATGACGACTTATGTAAAATAAAATGTTAAATATTTATGATTTGACATGATTCTTTCTCCTTATCAAGTGGCTTCTTTCATACATGTGAATAGAATAACTATATTAGAGATGCCAAGTGAAAACTTGCCTATTCTTATAAAAGCAATTGGTGGACTAATTCTATTTAGACTGCTACACCTGAATTAAAATCCCTATACTATTGTCTGTCAACACCCCTCTGCTAATTTCGTAATAGCGCCATAGCGGTCAATTACGTGCATTCCCTTTTTTCACGTGCCTATTTATCTCTGTTCTGGATAGATAGAATAACTTCGGCTGCAACTTTAGATAAGTTGCTCTTATCTGCATATTGATCACTATCCTATAGCAAAAAGAGCAATCGATGACCTTTCTTTCATCATGCCTACATAAAGGATCAGCGAATTATAAAACTAGCACATCTTTTTGTGTAACCCACATTATAAATAACCTTATGCGCCACCTAGTTCTACTATTATTTTGTCTGTTCCTTTCCTCAATCCTCACCGCCCAGAAGAAGAGGCCATACCGTATGCTTACCTCCGTCGCCTATAATGATACGCTTCGAAAAAATGATCAGGCTGATCCGGACCTATTTCGTAAGGTGCATGAATTAATCCCACGTTTTGATGAGTCAAGCGAATGGGAAGAGATCACCGTACCAATCATTTTTCACGTTCTCTACAATGATGCATCGAATCGGGTAACGGAAGAGCAAATGGCCGAACAACTCATATCCCTCAATCAAGATTTCGCTGGCCTAACTGAACCGGCTACCACCGATGAGAGAGACTTACAGGGTACTTTCGCCCGGGCAAAAATCGATACCAAAATACGCTTTTGCTTTCCCGACCAAAAATCTTTAGACCGACTTTCTTATACTATTGATCGTAAAAAAGTCACCCGTCAACTACCAGATGATTTGAGTTTGTTGAAAACAAGTATTTCGGGGCTCCCCGTACGCGACACTAAAAAATACCTTAATGTTTGGATTGCACCGCTACCGGACAATAATGTTGGCTTCGCACAGATGCCTTTGGGAAATGAAAAACTCGATGGTATCGTAATCGACCCCCGTTATTTCGGTAGTTTCGGTACTGCGGTGGCTCCTTACAACCGAGGTAAAACGCTTACTCACCTGATTGGTACCTACTTAGGCCTAACACCAATTTGGGGCGATGGTGGTCCTTGCGGTGACGATGGCATTGTGGACACTCCAGTTCATAATGGACCTAATTACGGGACCACTAGCCCCGGGCATATTTCCACATGCCCGGGCAATCCTCTGGAAATGACTATGAATTTCATGGACGCGGGTGATGATGACCAACTACATATGTTTACCAAAGGGCAGGCTACTTGGATGCGTGCCGTTCTCTCAAAAGGAGGGCCACGAGGAAATCTTCTCAAGACGCAGACTGAATGTAATATTGCTAAAAGTTTATTTAGTAGAACCTCTCTTGACAATGTTAGTATTTCACAAGATGAACAGCTGCACCTGAGTACTTATCCTAACCCAGTGAAGGCTGCCTTTACGGTAGAAGTTAAGGGCGGCCCGGCTGGTACGCGCGTTAAACAACTTGAAGTCTACAATACACAAGGACGCTTGATTCATGCAGTGGACAAAAACACAGGAGAACTCAAGTTCCGAATCAACACTGACACTTGGACCCAAGGGGTTTATTTCATTTCCGTCACCACAGATGGTGACCAATCACTGGTCAGCCGTATCACGGTGCAGTAACCCTATTTAACCCTCCCTCTAACACCCAGTAGTTTATTCTCGCAACTTACCGTAGCATGAAATTTCTATACCCCCTTTTTACTTTTTTGTTCTACTCAGTAATGACGACCAGCCTCGTTAGTGCACAGAGCCAGCGTCCCGCCGTGTCGGCCGCCGCCCTGGCCTACGGACAGTATGCCGATATTCCGGTGAACAACTACACCGGCACGGGTAGCGTCACGGTGCCGATCCATACCATTTCGGACGGGCCGCTATCCCTCCCCGTAGTTCTACAGTACCATACAGCAGGTAATGATGTCGCTTCGCCGGCAAGTAGTGTGGGCCTGGGATGGAATTTAAACGCGGGGGGAATGATCAGCCGAACGATACGGGGCTTAGCAGATAATGATCCTCTCAAAGGTTACTACTACAAAGGCAATTTGGTATCTAGCCGTTCGCTTCGTGATTATGATACGGAACCAGACATTTTCACGTATTCCGTAAGTGGATACAGCGGTAAATTTTTTGTTGATGCAAACCGTCAGGTACAAATGATACCAAAATCTGACGTCCGTATCAATGTGATTGCCCCGGGTTTCAGAGCTTTTGACGGAATCCTACTGACCCTTCCGGACGGTGTCCGGTATCACTTTGGAACAGTAATGAACGCTGGTGAGACTTATGCTGGTGGATACGATTACGTCGAGTTAGAAAATCGAGAACCTGCTGGTATTGATCGGCTCGTCGGTTGGCACCTAGTCGCCGTTGAGACTCCGGATCGCCTGCACCGTATTGACATTGAGTACGCTCGTACCAATTACACCTACTTTGCTTCCGCGGCGTGTGCGGAAACAGTGCGGTACCGAAAACATACTGGCAGGTTGGAAGATGAAGAGCTATGTTCGGACCGTGCAGACTCCTATTACGGTGTTAGGTCACTAGTTCCGAAGAGGATAACCAGCAATTCCGGTATTGGTGAAGTTGAATTTACCTATGGTGGGCGGCGTGATCTCGGCACCTCCACCGGTGACGGTGATCGTGCTAAGTCAATTGAGAGCGTAAAGGTTACGGATGGGAATACGTGCATAAAGTATGATCTTAATTACAGCTATTTTCAGGATGATGAGCGTTACCCTAACATTCCCGGTGTCCACCATTCTAAACTAAAATTGGAGAGCGTTCAGAAAAAATCCTGTGATGGTAGTCTCACTGAGCCGACGTGGGATTTTACTTACATTGGCCGTATCGGTAAGGGCGGCCTTCAGTTCGCACCGACCGTTCGCAACCCTAACATTGATCACTGGGGTTACTATAATTTCAACCCCGCAAAGGGAGCAAATGAATACGGAAAAGGTCTTACACCAACGGGTGCCGGTATTTCCATTGTAGGTTGGACGACTCTAGGGCGCGCGAACCGAGACTCTCATGGTCCGGCTATGCAGGACGGTATGTTGAAAAAAGTTACTTATCCCACTGGTGGCTCTTTGGAGTTGGAATACGAGGCCAACACCTACGCCAAAGCAAGAGGAAGAAAAACGGCTTTTGAGGAAGACGCCTTTTCCAGTACTTCTACGAATCGTCCCGAAGAGTCAATCTTCCCTTACTACAGTACTATTACACCGGCCAGTAACCCTCGGTGGCAACTACAGGTCGATCCACATCGTGAAGGACGGCTTGATATCGAGGGCACCCAACCCGCTGGAGCCTCCCACGGGAGTGTGGAGGTTTACACCACCGATGGAACGCTCGTCAGTCGAATTTCTCAAAGCGCAGACGATTTCAGGCCTGCCATCAGCAGTGGCAGTCTACCCAACGTTGGCGTCCCCACTGCTGCCGGCCCGATGGTGCCCGGCCAGAGTTACGTGATTAAAGTGATCGCTAGGAACGCTACCGTATCATTCAACATTACGCACGATCAGGATCCATCGAATGTGACTTGTGGAGGTTTGCGTATTAAAAGCACTCGCATCCATGACGGTATTGATGGCGATAAAGACATCGTTCAAAGCTATTCTTATCGGGCTGGCGATGGCGCTAATTTTTCAAGTGGTAGACTGGCTCGTGAACCGAAGTATGTCCATGGACTTAATGATCGTTCCGTTCTCTTTACTTCTTTTAGCGTCTCTCCTCTCTCAGGTTTTGATGGATATCACATTGGCTACGCCCGAGTAGTGGTGGACAAGAATGGTATAGGGAGCGAAGAGTATAAATATAACGTCGAGCCCGAAAGCGAACCTTCCACGCAATTTCCTACCACTCCCGCCCCCTACAGGGTAGAGTCTGGTGCTTTGAAAGAATCGTCTAGTTACGATGAAGGTAGTCAGGTGGTAAGTACCTCAAGTACTACTAGAAACCCAGGCGATACTTATCAAGTATTCGGCAACAGCTCCGCTACGGGTAGAATGTATGCAGTACGTACGAACATCCCGTCTTACGATCATGTGACCAGAAAATTGATATACAGAATTTATAACAAAGGGTACCAAATCCGGACAGCCATTTATCGTCCTAAATTCGTAACCTCCACCGTCGACGGTTTAACGACGGTAACCGAATACGGCTACCATACTAATAATCTACTACCGAACGAAGTAAAGACGACGGACAGTGATGGTGTTGAACGAAAAATCGTAACGCAGTTTGCAGCAAGTTCTTCGGTCGCTCGTGCTGCCGTCGCGAAGTATAACTTGCGACATCTCCCTTACATAACTGAACAGTACCACGGAGAAGACAAAGTAGCCGCTACGAGACTCGATTATCGATACTATCGGGCGGATGGCGCCTCGCCGAGTTCGTCGACGAGTGGTCGCTTAGATATTCCCCGCCTCTACAAAACATATCAGTACGGAACTACCTGGGATGCTACTGGAGAGGAGGCTGATTCCGATGAACGGCTAAAGGCCACCTATCTACGCTACACCCCCGAGGGACAGTTAGCTGAATATCGGGATGAGGGGTGGGGGGCCACTACTTTGACCTACGAAAATAAGAAACTTAAGTCAAAGACATTTGGTGGTCATACTGCCTCATATGCTTATGAAAGTTTCAACAGTAATAAATTAACTACCGTTACCGCAGTAGATGGCACCACTACTAGTTACACTTACGACAAGCTTGGTCGCCTTCTCACGACAACCGACGACTGCACCAATATTCTTTCTACTTACATTTACCGGTTTCGTCACGGTCACGATGGAGTCAATGTCGTAGAAAAAATGGTGGACTATACCAACGTGTCCGGGTCGAAACCATACTATTATATTCTGACCCGCCAGTACAAAGACGGGCTTGGGCGTGATATTATCAACGTTGGTCATCGTCTTGGTCCGGATAACGATGAAAGTATCATATCCGGGGTAGATTACGACCAGTACGGTCGCGTCGCGCGCAGTTACGAACCGTACGCACACGTTTACTCCTCTTATTGGGGAGGGTACGAAAAAATTCCTACCTCCCGCGCGCATACTACCCACACTTACGAAGCCAGCCCACTGAGCAGAAAAATCTCGGTTACCCCGCCAGATTGGGCTACTACACGTTTTGAATACGGGGTTAATACCGCCTCGGACTTAGTACGTAAGCAAGGAACTAATACACCTTACAATAAGGGAGAACTAACAAAGCAAGTGACTATTGACGGCAATGGTAACAAGTTCGCTGTTTTCCAGAACAAAACTGGCCAAAAAGTCTTGAGCCGACGCACTAACGGGGCCGATCAAACCGACAAACGGCGTGACACATATTATCTCTACGACGGTAAGGGCCGTCTATCCAAAGTCTTACCACCCGGGGCTACGGTCGCGGATGAGAAATTAATTTATAGCTACCTATATGATGGTACCGACAAATTGAAATCAAAAAAAATTCCTGGCAAAGACAGAATTTATTATCGGTACGACGCCCGCGACCTCTTAGTCGCCCAACGTGACGGCAACTTACTTGCGGAGAACAAGTGGTACGTCTACGATCACGATGCATTGGGTCGAGTGACTATGGAAGGATTGCGCAAGGTTTCCAATTCCGGCAGTATTATTTCTACGGAGCCACTCATTATAACCACTTACGGTACTAAAATCTGGGACAAGGATAAAGTAGCTACCGTTAGTACCAAAATTCTTGGTTCAGCTAACGATTGGCTACAGACTACGAACACATACTCAACCTGTGGTCAGTTACAAAGTCAGACGGGCAATAATCACCTGGATCCGAATTTAAGTAATTCGGAGTCCACCAGCTACGTCTACGACGGAGCTATGAATCTTACTTCTTCTACCTACAATCACCGAAGACTCAACGGTGGGTCATTGGCCATTACATCCGATCATGAATACGATCACGCGGGAAGAAATACTAAAAACTATTTTAAGGTTGGCAGCGGTAGCCGACGGCAGCTTAATAAATTAGTGTACGATGAAAAAGGTAACGTAAAGACAAAATACCAAGGACATACGGGTCTTTCGGGCGGGACGCGCGATTGGTTACAAAAAATAGATTATTTCTACCTCGAAAATGGAATGCTGGAAGGAATTAATTCCGTCAGAGGTGGATTGACTGGCTCACAGGTTGCCTTACCCAGGCATAATGACTTCGGTACCGTTCCTAATCCAGGAGCGCCTTCTACCAGTGGTTACAGTAAGAAAGACCTTTTTTATTTGCAGTTATACCGTGACGAAGCTCCACGGGTAAGTGGTTCGGCACCCGCTCCCGTACGGCGTAACGGCGACATCAGCTACGTAGTCTCGCAAGTGCGCGGCCGAACGCAACAGCTGTTCGGCATTAAGTACGATCACTTGGATCAAATGATGGAAGCTAAGTTTTACGAGCGTGCTCACGCCGCTAGTATCGCTACGAGTAAGCCTTATTATCGAGAGAGCTTAACGTATGATGAGCGTGGAAATATCGAAACGCTTGATCGAGACGGGGTAAATATTGGGCAATCCGATAGATTCTATCTGAACAACCCAATGGATAAGCTGGACTACAAATACGTGGGTGCTTCCGGACAAAAAAGTAATCGGTTACGAGCGATCAATGATACTGGAACCTCCAAAGGGTACAAACCGAACTCCGGAACCTACCGCTACGACAGAAACGGAAACATGACGTACGATCCTTCTAAGGAAATTGAAGTTGAGTACAACCACCTCGATCTACCAAAAGTCATTACGTGGCCGGCCATTCCTAACCAGCGTTTAGTAATGACCTACAGTGCTTCGGGAACTTTACTTACCCGGCAGTCGTTCGATCGTAACAACCACAGCGTAGATAAACGAGATTACATCGGTGGAATCGAGTATTTGAACGGCTTGATAGAATCAGTTGCTCACTCAGAAGGTCGGGTTTATATGGGGGGCAACGGCTCCCGCTACGACTACGCCTTAACCGATCACCTAGGTAACACCCGTCTGCTGTATTCAGACCTGAACAACAACGGCATCCCCGATGTTCCGAGTGAAATCATTCAGGAGAACCATTACCTGCCGTTTGGCATGAAAATGGTGGGACCCTGGATGGGTGGTAGTGAGCAGGACGATACGGCTTATGAATACAACGGTATTGAGCGCGTTGATGATTTTGACTTAGGGGTTAATATGGCTATGTATCGGACTTTGGACCCGGTCATTGGGCGATGGTGGCAGGTGGATCCGAAAGCGGAGGGAGCTATGGGGCATTCTCCTTATAACTCAATGTGGAATAGTCCCATAGTTTACAGTGACCCCAACGGAGATTTTGCATTCTTAGCATTTGCTGCGGTAGGAGTAGCAACTAATGGAATCATCAATTCTGCAAAAGGAGATAACTTCTTTCAAGGATGGGCAGGTGCAGCGATAGGAGGTGCGTTATCGGGTGGCTATCTTGGTGCAGTTGGCAGCGCCGTAAGTAGTCATTTGCCATCAGCTAATATTGCCCTTGGGGGGGGATTTAACCTGTCTATCTCTCCAGCAATCGCTTTTGGCAGCAATGGATTTTCAATTGGGGCCAATGCAGGACTTAGCTATAGTTCAAATGGTTTCAGTGCAGGTATTGGCGCGGGGATAGGTTACACAAACATGAGTTTGGGTCCGAATTCCGTCAAAGGCTTTACGTCTAGTTTAGGCGGAGGCTTTAGTGTAGGAAATTCTGATTGGAACGCGGGCTTCTATACGAATGCTACTAGTGGTGCCGGGATTGGACAACGAGTGGCAGGATTTCGTGCTAACCTGAAAGGAGTGAGTGTCGCTTATGAGAACGATGACGCACCTTTCGATCTTCTAGGAGGAGCAGGAAACGCGTTGAAAGACGGAGGAGATAGATTTAGAAGCAACGCCGTTTCTATAGGTTACGCAGGTATTGATTTACGATTAAATATGTTTACTGGTGATCCTACTGGCAGACCTACCGACCCTTCATCAGGTTACCCCCAAGGATACCATACGGGAAAAGCTGATATGTATCGCCTAGGCGCGCTTAGCTTGGGATACAACGGTTACCGTGCCGGATGGAATAGTGAGGGAATAAGGAACAAATTTCAGAACGAGTTTGCACATCAGAAGATAAGGCCACAAGCTTACTTCAGGAGATTGCCATCAGGTTATCCTGGCACTTTTTATTCTCAAGCTTCATCGTTCCAAAACCCTTACTCTTTATGGTCATTTTAAACGATATGAAAAGACTAACAGCTCTTTTTACAGTTTGTTATCTTCTTCTTCACTGTACGAGCGCAGAAAAACTAACCATAATCAGGGGTGATAACTCGCAGCCAGCTATCAAAATGGATGGGTATTTCTACACGAAATATGAAAATGGGTACATAGCTCTATTCTTTTACGAAAATGGAGTTGTGTACACCACGAACACCATTGAGGGAGTAAGTGACTTAGAGGACTTAGATGATCACATAAGGACGAAGCACTCAGGGGCTAACTCGGTTCAGCTGCGTTGGTTTTGGGGTATATATCGAATCGAAGGTGATATAATCAAGGTGAATTATTGGTTGAGTGGGACCGGAAGTGTTTACCCTGCGGAAATATCTGAGGGTGAAATTATTAGTCCCTCGATCATAAGAATCCCTTGGATCGATGACCAGTTGAATGAATTTAAGTTCAGGCGGTTCAGTCCCAAGCCTGATAGCACAAATGCGTTTATCAAATAAGTGAGGCTATGCCAGGTGCCCATCGAACTTCGCTTTAAAAATCAGCGCATCGATAACGTGTAGCACCTGATCACGCGCCTGCTCCGGCATGGCGGCAATCCCTTCCAGTCTGGAAATCATCTTCGTGTCCTTGACGGCCAGCGGCGAGTTACCCGCCAGGTAGTCCAAACTCACGTCCAGTTCCCGCGCGATCTTGGCGGCCACCTCGATCGAGGGGGCCATCTCGGCGCGTTCGTAGCGGCCGACTACCGCGCTGGAGGTCCCCAACTTCTCGCCCAACTCGGAGCGGGATAAGCCTTTATCTTTTCTAGCCTGGGTCATTTTATCGGCGAACTTCATACGGAAAGGTGCTTAAAGTCTAGTAAATGTTGCGATATGTGCAAAAGTAAGTGCGTGATGAGTTAAAAACAACTTCGATAAGTTTTGTATGGGTATGCGGCATAGTGTACATTTGTCATTGATAAGTGACAAATGGCTTTTTCTTCAAGTGAGGAAGAAAAGTGAAAAAAGTACCGTTGATGACCATTCCCCAGATCAAAGCCGCCCTACCCATCGCCGCCGTCCTGTCCCACTACGGTCTGGAAGCCGGGCCAACCGGCGCGATGCGGTGCCCCTTCCACGCCGATGAGTCGGCCAGCATGAAGGTGTACCACGACACGAATACGGCCTACTGCTTTGCCGGTAGCTGCGCGGTGCAAAGCGTAGACGTGATCGACTTCATCATGGCGAAGGAGAAAGGGACGAAGCGGGCGGCGATCCTGAAGGCAAAGGAGTTGTGTGGTAGGTCGCTGACTACCGAGCCGGTGAGTACACCAAAACCGGCCGCCTCGGAACTGGACCTGACCGCGATCTATGAAGAGAGTTTTGCCGGTATGCAGCGCACGCCGAGCGGTCGGGAGTACTGCACGCTGCGCGGTCTGAACCCGGAGGAAATGCAAATCGGATACCGGAGCCGGAAAGCGAAGGAACGGTGGGGACGGGGCTGCATCATCTTCCCGCTGGTCAACGAGGGCTGCAAGGTAGTAGGGCTGTACGGCCGGGCGGTCAAGGGAAGCGGACATTACTACACGCCGGACCGGGCGGGGCTGTACCCGGAGCATCCGGACGATACCACCGATACACTGCTATTGACGGAAAGCGTGATCGATGCGGCCAGTGTGTTGGATATCCTGGATGGGGTAACGGTGCTGGCACTCTACGGCACCAACGGGCTGACGGCGGCGCATCGGCTGGAAGTCAAAGGGCTAAAGGAACTAACCGAGGTGGTCCTAGCCCTGGATGGTGACGCGGCTGGCCGGAAAGCTACGGCGGCGATCGCGGCCGAGTTACGCGCCCTGCGTCCGGGGTTGAAAGTAACGACGCTGGCAGTGCCGGAAGGGGAAGACCTCAACGGAATGTGGATGAGTTACGCGGACGAAGATGGCGAGTGGTTGAAGGAGTTATACGAAGCGCGGCAAACGGTGGGAGAAGAGACCTTATATATATAGGTCAGTCGAGCGAGGCGGCAAAGGAGGTAAACGAAGAAGAGAACGTGGGCTAGTTGCTCGCCAAGTCGCACTACTTGGAATACCTCGGCGCGGCGGCGCGTTACCGGGTGCGGGGCGGTATCCAGGGCGGGGCGGAGAGCTTGAAATTGAGTCTACAAATCCAGAGCACCGGGCAAGGAATACCGGGTCAAAGTCGATCTGTACGAATACAAGCAAACGGTGAGCCTGGCCGAACGGACGGCCACGGTACTGGCCTTACGCAAAGACCAGGTACTTGATGACCTACGCCAGCTAACTGATCTGTTGGAGGCGCACCGAGAAATCCCTGCTTCCTCGTCCAAAACCTCGCACCTGCGTCCGCGCCCGAATATGCTGCCGGGAGAACGGACGGCGGTACTGACTTTTTTGCAACGGCCGGACCTACTCGATCAGCTGGGCGAGCACCTGGGCGCAGCCGGGATCGTCGGTGAAGAACAAAGCCGGTTGCTACTCTACCTGGTCGCCTTGAGTCACGGCACGGACGCGCCGTTACACGCGCTAGTACAGGGTACGAGCGGTAGCGGCAAAACGCACTTGGTCACGAAGATATCCGAACTGCTGCCGCCCGATGACGTGATCACGCTGACGCGGGTGACGGACTCGAGTTTTTACAATTACGGGCGCGAGGACCTAAAACATAAGCTGATCGTGCTGGAAGACCTGGACGGGCTGCGCGAGGATGCGCTGTATGCCTTCCGCGAGTTGCAGAGCCGGGTGCGGCTGACGTCGTCGACGTCGATCAAGGACCAGGTGGGTGAGATCTTCGCCAAAGTGCGGACGGTGGAAGGGCCGGTGGCCAGTCTGGCGGCGACAACGCAGGGGGAGGTCTACGAGGACAACCTGAGCCGGTCGCTGGTGGTGGCCGTCGACGAGAGCAAGGAGCAAACACGGGCGGTGGTGGACTACCAGAACCGGCGGGCGGCGGGGCTGGTGGATGTGGAGGAAGAACGGTCGTTGCGGGACTTTTTGCGGAGTTGGGCGCGGTTGCTGGACCGGTCTAAAGTGGTGGTGAATCCTTATGCCATGTCGGTTGCCCTGCCGGCCGAGGCCAGCAAGCTGCGGCGGCTCAACGCGCTGTACCAAAGCTTCGTGCGGCAAATCGTGCTGCTGCACCAGCACCAGCGGAAGACGGACGGGAAAGGGCGGCTAATCACCGAGGTAAGCGACCTGAAAGCGGCTTGCGAGCTGTTGTTTGATGCCATTGTTTTGAAGGTGGACGAGCTGGACGGCGCGCTCAGGTTCTTCTTTGAGAACCTTAAAAAGTACATACTGGAACGGGGGCGGGAATACGAGTTCACCCGGCGGGAAGTGCGGCAAGCCCTGCGGATATCGAAGACCCAGCAACACACCTACCTGACGCAGTTACTGGAACTTGAATACCTCAAACAGGTGGGCGGCTACGCCAACCGGGGTCTGACCTACAAAATGGCGTACTGGGATGACTCGACCGCGCTACGGGCGCGCCTGAAGGCGGAGTTGAACGCTCAACTAGCCAAACTAGAGCAGAAAGGCGAACGCAGTGGAACGCCAGGCCGAACGCCAGAGGACCAGTAAACGCTCACAAAACCTATCAAAATCCCGGTGGCGTTCGGCGTTCCGGCGAAAAGAATAAACATGGCGACTTCGCGTACGCATCTGAATCTAGTCGAGCGGGCCGAGCACCGGGCTTACCTGGCGGGTTGGGCCACGGCGGCTACCGCGCTGGGTTACGCGACGGCGAGTGTGCGGACCGATCGGTGGCGCATCCGTCGCTTTTTGGAATGGTGCGAACGGCACGGACCGGGGTGGGTGGAAGCGGTGACGGCGGCGGACCTGGAAGCTTATCGGGAATACGTGCGCGCAACGCCCAGTTTAAGCGACGGCGGACCGGTGAGTGAGTTTACCGTTTACCGGGTCTTACGGGTGGTGCAGTTGCTCTTTGATTACCTGTTACAAAGTGGGTTGGTGGCCGTCGATCCGTTCGCGGGCTTTACGATGAACCGGCCGAAGCGAGGACCGAAACGTAGCATCCTGACGCGGGCGGAAGTGACGGCTTTGTACAGGGCTTGTGATCGGCTGGAAGAACGGGCGTTGCTGGCTTTGGCCTACGGTTGCGGTCTGCGGGTCGGGGAGATCGAGCGGCTGAACGTGGCGGAGGTGAGGCTGGTGGATAAGTTGCTGGTGGTGGAGCGGGGGAAATACGACAAGCGGCGGGTGATCCCGCTGAGCGCGGGCGTGCGGCGGGACTTGCTGGTATACACGCGGCGAAGAAGTGGAACGGAACCGGCATTTATCCGGCACGGTCGGGGTGGGCGGCTACGGCGGCACACGATCCAAAAATGGCTGACGCGGCTGGCTGAACGGGCGGGTGTGGATAAGTCGGTGACGGTTCACGTACTGCGTCACACCATCGCCAGCCACCTGCTCACCGAAGGCATGGCCGTGGAGGAAGTACGGACTTTTTTGGGTCACTCGTTACTGGCTACGACGCAGCGGTACGTGCAGGTGGATGGGGAGTTGATCGATAAAATCGTGGGGGTATGATGGGCGCGGACGCAGGTGCGGAGAAAGTTGGTTTAGAGCAATGGCTGCAAAGCAAATACAGCGCTGCCAGCGTAACGGGCTACCGTTACGCGATCGGGCGTTATCTGAACTGGTCGGGGGGAGAAGCGGCAGCGTTGGCAGCTGGTTACGGTGAAGTACTGAACTACGTGAACGAACTACGCACGAAAGGACTTCGACCGCGGACACTCAAAAACCTGGTGTTCGGCATGAAGATCTACTACCACTACCTGATCGCGGCGGGGCGGCGGGCGGACCATCCGTGCCGACGTTTACGGCTGCGCGATGCGGTGGACCGGCGCATCCGGCTGGATGAGTTACACACGGGCGAGGAACTGGACGAAGTGCTGACGAGGGGAACGAGTAAAATGGCGGGGCTGACGGAGCGTAATCGGATGATCATGGGGCTACTGGTCTACCAGGCGTTGACGGTCAGCGAAGCGGTGGCTTTGCGGGTGGTAGATATCGAACTGGCGGCGGGGCGGGTCCACGTGGCGGAGAGCGTCAGTAATCTGGGGCGGACGCTGCCGTTGGTAGCCAGCCAAATCATGCAGCTACATGGCTACCTGACGAAGGATCGACCGCTACTACTGACTAGGTACGCGGACCCTGGAACGTTGTTGGTCTCCCGCTTTGGTCAGCCGCTGAAAAGTCAGGCCATTAAGCGAATCGTCAACCCCGGCGGAGAAGCCAAACGATACTTGCCGCTGCGCATCCGGCAAAGCGTGATCGCTCAGAAGCTGAAAGAAGGTCACGACTTACGGGCCGTGCAGGTCTTTGCCGGTCACCGGCAGATCAGCAGCACGGAAGCTTACCGGCAAAACGAACTGGAACAACTGCGGGCGGGCATCGAGCGGCACCACCCGCTACAATAAAAAGTAAATCAAACCAAACAGAATCATCAAACCGTTATCTTTATGCAACGACTTTATCAACCTCCCAACTTCTTAATCATGAGTACTACCGAACTCCGTACCGGCCTACTTCAGCAGATCGAGCAAGCAGACGAAAAGCTGCTGCGCGTCATCAGTTCCGTACTCGATGCGGTGAAAACCGAATACACGGAGCAAGAGGACCAGGAGTTAACCGACGCGGAAATCAATGCTTTACCAGCTCCACCGTGGGCAAAAAAGCAAACCGTGACCGAGCGCAACCAGGAACTAATGGAGGCCGACGCGGCGTGTGACCGTGGCGAGTTCGTTACGTTGGAAGCCCTGCAAGAGGAAGCCGCATCATGGTAGGAAAAGTCTTTAAAGTAGTCTTCAGCCCCAAAGCACGGCGGCGGCTGAATCAGATTACTGACTACCTCGAAGAAGTTGCTTCTAAAGCCGTAGCGCGCAAAGTGAGAAACAACATACTCGACGCGGCCGACAAACTAAAGCAACTCCCGGCAAGCAAACCAATACTGCCCGATACAGAGGACGTACCTTTTGAAGTCCGCTACGCCAAAAGTTACTCTTACAAACTGATCTTCCGGATCGAAACGACGGCCGACACCGTCCGTATCCTCAACATCAGCCACGACGCAGAGGACCCCGACCGGATCAGCAACGATCTATAAGAACTGAATAAACTGACAACTGAACCGCCCCGGCGCTGGACTCTCCAAGCCGGGGCTTTGCTGTGGTACCGGAGAAAGAAACCCGCCCACGCGCTGCGGCCAAGAATCGCTACCCGACAATGTCCGGCTAAGGCCAGGCCACTGCGGGTAGCTGGCCCTTGGCCGCAGCGCTCCCACCCCGAAAGTGGCCATTCATCCCATTATCCGCCGTCCGGTTCCGCGAAGCTCCACCGCCCGGAACCGAACCTCGAACATCGGACCAAAATGATGACCGACGGACCAAGCCGGAAACGACGGACGTGGCAGCTTGTGTTACGGCCCGTCTAACACTGGGGCTAAGTCGCCGCCCCAGACCCCGCGAAGCCCGGTCCGGATGATCACCTTATCCGGCTGCGCCAGGCTAAAGCGATCATCCAGCCCAGGCCACAACGATGCCACCGCGAGGCCGGCGGCGTCGTTATGATGGACCGATACCGAACCAATTTTTTCTTCAGCTGAAACAAAAACTGAAAGTGTCGTATCTTTTGGCTGGTGCCAACGGGCATCGGACCTTTTCTTGACTTGCCTGGAAGGTGGCGCAGTGGTTGAAGTCGGTGGATCCTAAGGCGGAGCATGATATGAGTGCAACTCCGTACAACTCAATGTATAACTCGCCAATGGTTTATACCGATCCGGCGGGGGATTTAGTTTGGTTCATTCCCGTTGTTGCGGGTGTAGTAGGTGGTGGCTTTAATCTATGGCAAAACCGGGATAACATTAATAACTTCGGCGATGGTCTAGCAGCCTTCGGTATTGGAGCCGCGGCAGGCGTTGCAGGTGTTTACGCCGCACCAGTTGCCAGTGTTGGAGTAACACTAGGGGCTACAGTCACTTCCTATGCCGCCGCCGGGGCCGTTGGCGGAGCAGTTGGTGGTGCATTACAAGGCTTTGGAAACGGTACATATTTTGGGACTGGCTCCTTAAGTGACCGAGTATTTAATGGTGTTAGCCAAGCTTTTCAAGGCGCTGTGATTGGGGGTATAACAGGTGGAATATTCGGGGGAGTAACTGGAGCCTTCACTCATTGGCTCACGCCTAAAGTCCCTACAGCTAGTGCGGTGCTAGATGACTTTAATGTAGAAGACCAAATAGCTAGTAATAGGAGCGGAGAAGTAACACTAGATACCCCAATTGAAGTTACGACTTCTGCTAGAAGTACGAGAAATCCTCATTTGGCTGGTAAAAACCATCTAAAGACAAATGTTCCGTATGATATCCATGGATATCCTAATTTTAAAGGCCATCTACACCCAAGCGTCACCAATGATGTGATTATTGGCCCTACTGGTAGACGCTTAGCAGATGAGGCGGCTGCTAACGCCGCTGCTGGTCTGGTAAAAACACCAAAGGGATGGACATGGCATCATCATCAACAATTTGGCCGGATGCAGCTAGTCAACAGGACTATTCATACTCAAACCGGTCACACAGGGGGAGCTAAATTATGGAAAGCCATTTTGGCACAAGGAGGATAATATGACATTTACTGAAACAGAGCCTCAAGTCAAACTGGAGGAACTAAAAAGAATAGAGGGTAAGTACGATATAGAATTACCGCCAGCATATATTGAACACATGCTCAATTATAACGGAGGGAGTTGTACACCTGATGTCTTTTCGTTTATTGAAGATGGACAACCATCTGAATCTCGCGTACACTATTTTCTTGCTGTGAATAGTGGCGATGACTATGATTTAGAGAGTTGCATCAATGATCTAAATGGTGATGATCGCGTAGAGAGAAATCTTATTCCGATAGCGACTGATCCTTTTGGTAATTTTATTCTTCTCAGCTGTAGAACAGTAGATTTTGGCGCTTTATATTTTTGGGATCATGAGAATGAATTTAATGAGAATTACATACCAGTTTACTTAGCAGATAATCTTAAAGATTTTTTAACTAATTTGTACTAATCGGCATAAGTCAACCGTGTCTTAGCATCCCAGCGCAAGTGTCATTCAAAACATAAAGCACTTACTTTTCTCAATCCAAGCTTCTTCAACTCACCTAACCCTTCCAAGTTCCGACTATTTGATTCTCTGACGGACTCTTCTCTTTTTAGATAACCTAAACCTTCATCGACGGCTTCGGTATTTTCTTGGCTACTTTGAGGAAGGAGACAACACCGCCGCGCTCGTTCCTCCCGCTTACGATGTGGGGCTACCGACCTGCTCGACTAGTTATCTTCAGAGGAAGTCAGCAATAGTCGAATCTCTGTCAACCTATTACAGGACAGCTCATCTATTTCAGGACTGTTCAGAACTACACCCCCCGCACCAAAACCACCCAATCCATCCCAACCTCCTCCTCCGAAACCGGCAAGCGTATCCCCCCATCCTTCGCACCCTGCGGCCGCGCCCGAAAGTCATACTTACCCGTCCGCGGATTAAACAGCGAAACGGTATACTCCCCCGCCGGAACCGACAAAATATTCTCCCCCTGCTCCCCCCGCTTCAACAATATCAAATAAACCTCCCCCTCCTGCGCCAGCACCCAGTCATTTTCACCACTGGTCGTCTTGTTCATCGGAGACATATCAGCCAGCGGAAGCCGCTGATCCTCAAGAAACTCCTGCTGGTACCGACACTGGTCCCAAAACAGATCGCGGCTACGGAAATCCTGGCAACTAAGGTCGGAATGCGCGTGCTTGTAACCGAAATACCACTCCACGCCCCAGGCACCAGCCAGCAGGCCACCCCAGAGGGCGTTTTGGCGGGCGTTGTCGTGTTGTTGCTCGGTGTTATCTGCGTCGGGAACGAGGCTATGTTGAGCATCGCCGGGCTCATCAATCGCGACGGCCCACTTGAGATCTTCTTTTTTAGATAGGTCGAGCCAGTACCGAATGTCGGGGTAAACGTTGGTAAAATTCGGCTGATTCGTCTGGAGCGACAGGCCAGTGTACTTACTTTCCGGACCCATAATATCATAAAATTCCTGCCCGTCGTGGATGACGACGTGGTGGCGGTAAGGGTCGTTTTCGTAGAAATAGCGGGCCATGGCGAGGCGCTGGCTGGTCGTCTGCACCGGCGTTTCTTCCCGGCCGCGCCACTTGCCGTTCTCTTCCCCGACGTTCCAGTTCAGGGCCAGGTGGTGGCCGAAGCGGGCAATGAGTTCCCGGTAGTAGAGTTTGCGTTGGGTGCCGAGATCGCCGCCGTCGAGCAGCCCCTGGTTCTCCACTTCCGACATTTTGAAGTGCAGAAACATGCCCAGCCGTTCGCCGTGGGTGAAGACGGTCTCCCACTGGTCGAGCTTGGACACATCGAAGCGCTCGTAGTTGTCGTGGCTGACGTAAGGGAATACGTTTTCGTCGTCGCCGGCGATGTTGAGGGTGAGGAAACTGAAGGAATTCAGGCCTTCGGAAGCGAGGTAATTCACCGCGCCGATGAGGGCTTTGCCCTTGCCGTCTTGCCAGGTGGGGTCGCCGGCGTTCCAATCGCGGAGGTGGGGTTCCCAGGTTTTGACGAGTTCGTCGCGGAAGCCATCGTCGTGGAAAGTGCCGTCGAAATCAGCGTAGGAGAGGAGGTTTTCGGGGGCGTCGGTGCCGCACTTGAAAAAGATTTCGCCGGTCTCGGCCCAGACGGGATACTGACGGCCGTGAAAGAGCAGGCGGCCTTTTCCACGGAGGTCCTTGCCTGTTTTGTCGGTCGGGCTTACCGTGAACGCACCACGGAGTCCGTTGAGGTTGGGGAGCGGTTCGCCGGCGTTATGATTGTCGGTTACGGCTACGTTGCTGCCGGCGCGAAAACTGATCGTGTAGGTCCATTCACCGGTCCGGTCGGGCGCGAAGTGGGCGCGCCATTGGTTGCCACTACTGGCCCCGGACTCCCCCGCGTCGCCGTCGGCGGCGAAGTAGCCGGGCACGACGTAGGTCGCTGAATCGTGGCGCAACGTGACGTCCATCCGGTAGTGTAAAAAGGGGTTGGACCGGTCGTCTTCTTTCGTTTTTGGCCCGTCTACGGTGAGGGTGATCTTGTGCCACTTTTTAGTTTCGCCGGTGATGCTGACCTGGGCTCCAAGGTGACTAGTGAAGAAGATACCTAAAGTAAAAAGGAGAAGATGGCGATAACGCATGGCAACGGGGGTTTGAGTCGTGTGCGGACGAATATAGCCGTTTTTGAGCAACATTCGCGGCCGACCACGCTCGCTTTTTCCACCGTGCGGGGGTAGTCCCTACTTAGCCCCGAACAGTTCGCGGAGCACCACCGCGCGGTAACTCGTACCACCGGTATCTCTTCGAAACCCTGGTACCGACAGGTGCAATCGATTGCCCTCCAAGTGATCAATTTTGTCTTTTGCCACGATGTATGATTTGTGAACGCGGATGAAGTTACCGGGCAGCGTCGTCTCCAGTTTTTTGGGTGAGCCAAAGCGCTACCTTTTTCCCCGCCGTCGTGTGGTAAGTGACGTATTCGCGTATGCTTTCGACGTACAGGATGTCGGCGTGGATGCGGTAGAGCTTGTGGTCGGCGTGGACAATTTCGTGTTCGGCATTTGGGCGCGCGGTCGCAGGTGCAGGGTTGGTAAAGGGAAGCTACGGTTTTTGGTTAAAAGGTCTATAGTCTACCGTTGGGTTGTGGGCCCTGGACCTTGAAAAATCCCTGACGGGTTGTAATAAATTCCATACTGGTTTCGACCCCCGTTCCGGTAGGAATTTATAGACTGTTTTCTTTCAACCAATTAAAAATATTATTTGCGACCGTTTCGTGACTAGTGTCCAACATCATATTATGTCCGCATTCGTCAATCATAACCGGGCCGGTCTGATATCTTTTTGCGGTACGACTTATGTCATCCTGGTCAAACAGTCGATCGTTAGCGGCACCCATAACTAATATTGGTATGCATAGGTGAAAATTAAATTTTATACTGGGGGCCAATAATTGCAGAAACGCGGTGAAGGACTCCGCCGTCATTTTCTTGCGGTATGCATTCATTGTTTCGGGTGGCACGTGTTGGTAGAAGAGTTCACTTCGCGCGTATTGGTGGAAAGGGCCTGTTATATCTCTTTTTATTAAATTTAGTATGGATGCCGGATGTCTCCGTATGAACCTAAGGGCCGCTCGCCAGGCACCCGTAGGTGGGGAGGATGCCAGCAGCACGGCTGCTTTACAAGGGTATTTCTCTAAATAGATTTGTACGATGAATCCCCCCATGGAATGACCAACTAAAATGGGCTGTTCTTCCAAAGTGTCAACTAGTGCGTGTACGTTGGCAACGTAGTCCTCAATCGTCAGGTAATTAATGTTTACCGAGCTGATCTGCCCCGGTTCGTGCCCCGGCAGGTCCACTGCGTAACAATCATACCCCCGCAACGAAAAGTAAGGCATAAAATTTACCTCCCAGCACCAGGCGCCGTGGCAAACGCCGTGGATGAATACAATAGTTCCCAAACAACGTTCTGAGGCAGATTTCAGGAAGATCACGCCATCGCCTTTTTATATTTTTTATTCGGGTGGTTTTTGGGTAGTTCTTTTTTCAAAGCCTTCACGAATAAATGGTAATCAACGGTGATGGTGTGTCGGGGCGTTTTGATCTGGTCGAAGTGTGGATTCGTAACCTCTTTTTCGCACAGTTCTTTGATGTTAGCGGGCCGCTGCCAATTTCCGGCGAGCTCACTCGCGGCGAGCTTACTCTGTAGTTCGGAACCCGGCCATATGCAACCGAGGGGTTGGAACATGCCGATGAAGTAGAGATTGCTATAGGTGGGGTGGAACATCTTGAGGTAGAGCGGGACGGGGCCCGAGCTGTAATTCAAAAATTCATTGTCAAAAAACGGGTGTACCAGTACGTACCCCGTGCAGGCAATCACCGTGTCGAAGATTGCCGAACTACCGTCCTTGAAGTGTACTTCTTTATCGTCAAATCGCTCAATATCTACGTACGGGATTACCTTTCCGTGGCGAATTTTGTAGGGTAACTCGCTGTTGATCGTCGGGTGGCTTTGCTCCACCCGGAAGGCCGATTCCTGGAGCCCGTATAACTTATTCCCGCCCGTCGCGATCTTAACGGTCAGGTTGGCCAAAGCGTAGCGAAGTTTCAACGGCAGAAAATTCAACTTTGAGGCGAATACATCGCTGGGGACGCCCATAATAAATTTCGGCACGATTTTATATCCCCTCCGCCAGCTGATGCCCGTTTTCTTCGATACCCTGCTCGTCTCTACCGCTACGTCGCAGGCGGAGTTTCCACCCCCGATTACTAGCACTTTTTTATCCGCAAAGGCACTCGCCTTTTTGTATTCGTGAGAATGCAGGTATTCCCCCGTGAACTCACCTGGGTACTCCGGGTGCCGCGGCTGCCAGTGGTGACCGTTACAAACGACCAGGTCCGTAAAAATCTCTTTGCTGACCTTCCCTTCTTGCTCGATGGTTATTTCCCAGGTAGTGTTATCCACACGCTCACAGTGCAGCACTAGGGTATTAAACTGAATTACTTCGTACAGGTCGAACTTCTTCGCGTAAGCCTGGAAGTACCTTCTTAATTCGTCGTGGGAAGGGTAGTCCGCGACGCTTTTGTCAAACTCGTCAAACGTAAAATCTTCGTACTGAGACAAGGTTTTTGAACTGATGATGTGCGTAGTCTCGAATACACTGGAATGCCCCGGCTCTTCCGTATAAATCCAGTTGCCGCCGACTTCCGAATTTCTGTCGTAGGCGACGACGTCCAATCCTTCGTCGCGCAAGTTTTTAATGGCGGTTATTCCCGAGGGCCCCGCACCGATTACACAAATTCTTTTCATTTCGCGGTCTATTCTAATATATAAAAGCTGATTAAGGCTGACTAGTTGGTAACTAAAGGTAGTAATCCAGCGCGCAACTGGCTTGACAGCGAGCCTCCCATAGCATGGCTCTTCCCCCATTTCTCCTGCATCCCGCGACCGCGCAAGAAAGAACAGTCTGTGGTCTAAAGTCTATGGTCTGACCAGTGACCATAGACTCTAGGCCACAGACCCAAAACCCTAAAATCTAGCCTGCACCACCGCCCGCCCCACGTGCACCGTCTTCGCCTCCCCCGTCTGCCGCCCGTCGTAGCTGATCGTTAGCTGCAAATAGTCGTTGAGTTCCCGCGTGGCCCCGACGGTCCAGAGTAAGTTCCGCCCCGGCTGCAGCCCCTGTAACAGCGCGAACCCCACGGGGCTACGGGAATTGCCTTCCAGATTGATGTCGATCCACCGAAAACTCGTCGTCAGCCACTGGTTGTAGTTGCCCTCGAAGGAGGCCTCGAGCCGATCCGTGTTCTCCCCCAGGCCTTCACTCAGGACGTTTTCTTCCCGTGCGAGGATCAGCCGGGTGGTCAGGCTCACCTTGCCCGGTTGCCAGTTCACGCTCGGTTCCACGGCGCGCCGCTGGATGACGAAGTCCTTATTGTTGAAAAACTCCGAATCGGCTTCCCGCCGCCCGCTCTCGACCGCCCCTTCGATGCTTAATTGTTGGTTGGGCCGCAGCCGGAACCGCAAGATCCACTCTTCCTTGCGGTTGGATTCGTAGCCCGTCGTCAGCACCTGCCGCCGCCGCTGGTCGTTGTTGGATAACTGGATGTCGTAAACCGGGTTTGCGCGGTTGAAAAACAGGCCATGGCGCCGGCGCAGGTTTAGGGCGACTAGGCTAGAATCGGATACGGCCAGTTGCAGCGGATTCCACGATTGTATCTCATCATCCTCCCGCGTTTTGCGGTCGATGAGCACGGACGTGTTTGCACTGAAGCGGCGGAGGAACTTCTTTACGCCCGTGGCCTCCCGCCAGAGCCGAGCCGGGTCCCAGTTGAAGGATTGGTTGATGCTGACGTTGTCCGTGCGGATGAAGTCGTTGGTGAAAATGCTCACCCGGACGTAATCGGCGATGTCCGGAAAAGGGCTGATCTCCATCTCGTTCGGTTGGATCTTGCCGTCGTTGTTGTACAAACTATCCTGCCAGATGTACTGTCCCTGACCCGGGCCGACGAAGAGGTATTGAAAATCCACCCGTGGCTCCTGCCCGCTCCCGACCTGGTAAGTGGTTTGGGTTCGCAGGCTGCGTTTGAGGGCGTTCGTGCGCAAATCTAAACGACCGAGAAAGGTGCGGCTGGGCGTGTCGTCGACCAGTTCCCGGTCGAGGATGGTCAAATCCCTAAAGGTGAAATTACCGCCGAATTGCACGTTTTCGCTGGCCGTGAAATTCCCCTCCGCGCTGATTTCGCTGGCGGAGGTGCTTTGTTCAAGTTGGCTTCCTCGTGGTAATTTATCTTCCCGCCGGTTGAGGCCGATGGTGAGGCGATACTTATCGTTGGTGGGCGTGGCGATCCCGACGGCGTATTTATCGAATTGGAAGGAAAAGGGGGAAATCGTATCCACCGCCGTCTCCTGACGCAAAGCTTGTTCTCCCGCATAACTACCCGTCAGCGACCAGCCGCCGAGACGTTTGAAAATCTTGGTAACGTTCAGACTAGGCTTACGAAAACTGCCCTCCGCCCCGGATTCCGTGCTGTTCAGAAAGTTAGCTTCCCCAACGACGAGCCAGCCGTCGGTGGCGATCCGTACGTTGCCCACGTGCCGCCGCCCGAGGTACTCCGCACCCCGGCTAAACTGCTCGAAATCATAATCTAGTCTCCCCAGGCGCGGGCGCACGATACCGAGCCCACCACCCGCAATCCGTTCTACCCGCCGCTCGGGCTGCACCGTTCCTAGGCGGTTACTGAGGTTCCAATTCCGGAAAAATTCCGGGCTCCGATAAGGGTTGATGGGGTTAAAAGTTTTGCCGACGTATTCGAAATGGCCGCGCGTGGCGATGGCCCAGCCGGTGCTGTCGGAGCCGATTTGGAAGTCTTTGTCGTAGTCCAATCGCAAGGCACTGCCGTTGTCGTCTTCGGTGTCTTCACGGCTGAAGCGGTTCAAGTCAAGCTTGGTGGCGGAGGCTTCCAGCCTGATCTCACCGCCGTCTTTGAAGTAGTAGTTGCCACCGGCGGCGATGAGTTGTTGCTGGCCGGGGGCGACGAGGTCGATGACGGGGGCATAATCGCCGCTGGGCAGACAGGTAGCCGGGTCGTTACCCACAAAGCGGTAGACGCGCTCGTTGGCCGGCCGGTTGGGATCGAGCTCATACTGGCCACCGTTCGGGCCGCGGTTGGTGAAGGTCGCGACGTAGCGGCCTTCGATACTGCTGCGGAGGTAGAATGTGTCTTGCCGGATGCCATTGCAGAGGTAAAAAGTGTCTTGCAATTCATAGGTGGCGCGGACTTCCGCGCGGCCATCCAGCGTATCAATACTCAGGATTGGGATACCACCAATAATGTCGCCGGCGTCGCTGAGTTGCTGGCGCTGGTTGGCGTTGAGTTCGAGGTCGCCGGTGGCCGTGCGGCTATCCTGCTGGGTGTAGGCGTTGACGTAGGCGGAGTAGCGATTGCGGTCGTAGCGCGTGCTGGCCGTGGCGAGGGTGCGCACGTAGCGCTGGTCGGCGAATTCGTATTCGGCCGTAATACGACTGTCGCGGGTAATGATGCGGCGGGTGGAAAAGGTGAGTTCGGCGAGGTTGTAGTCGATGATGTAATCACCGTCGAGGCCCCGGGTGAGGAGGACGCCGTCGAGAAAGATACGTTCCGTGCCGGCCAGGACGATGAGGAAACGCTGGTTGCCGGAGCCGGTGAGCTTGTAGGGCCCCTGGTTGCCTTCGATGGGTTGGATTTGCTGGCGGGTGAATTGGCCGCGGGCTATGGCTATGCTCCCTTCGGTCGTTAGGCGGGAGGAATTAGGTGGTAGGCGGTAGGCGGTAGGCGGTAGGTCCGTACTACCGCCTACTTCCCTACCGCCTACCGCCTCCTCTTCGCCTAAAACCGTGGTAAAAGTAGCCCCCTCCAGTTTTTTGTAAAATTGTAAAAAGTACCCCTCCGGATTGCGGAGTTCATAGTCGCCGGCCGTTAACTGCGTGCGGTTTTTGCGAAGTTGGATGAAGATTTTATCGAATTCGCGGAGTTGCTGGGTCGTGCCCTCGGGTTGGATGGGGAGGCTTTCGTCGGTGATGGCGGCGGAGACTTCGATGCCGTTACCGAGCTCGCCGTCGAGTTGGAGGTTGAAGGCGGAGTTGAGGACTAAGTCTTGCCTGTTACCGAAACTAATACCCCGCGTGAAGCTGCCGTTGGTGCGCACCTTGCCGTCGTTGCCGAGGAGGTTCGGGCGGATGTAATCGTCGTAACTACCGATGACGAGCCCGGCTTCTTCCTGAATCAACTGGGTAGAATCGAGGAAGCGGGCGCGCTCGCTCAGGGTAAAGGGAAGGACGCGGTAGCGGGCGCGGAGGGTGTCCGGGAGAGAAGTCATCGGCACGTTCCAAGAGAGATAGCGGCCGGAAAGACTATAGGAAGTTTTCGGGATTTGGGCGCCGGAGCGCAGGTGCAAGGTAAATGTGGTGGGCGCAATCGTGAGGGTATCCACCAGTTGGCCGGGGAATTGGATGGCGATGAGGGTGTCGCGCAAGTTGGACAAGCCGGACTGGGCACGGAGCCCGCCGGTCGCTAGCAGCAGGAGGGCTGGTAGGGTTATCCATTTTAGAAAGGCCGTCACGGGGGGTAGAACGGACAAAGGGTTAAATTTGGTTTGCTGGGCTGGGAATCGTCAGTTACACATCTGATGAACTTTTGGCTTTCAACGCTTCGCGTTGGAAACCAAAAGATACATCCGATGAGAACTGACTTGGAGGTGACCTAAAGTTTTGAAATCTCACTATCCTAATTCTGTAACTTATAAGAATTAATTTCAGGGGTACAGAGCTAGTAACTGACGGCCAAGATCGCGGTCGCAAAAGCAATCGGCGGGGTCTTCCTGAAAATAGTATTCGTTGTAGGAGGAATATCCCCACTCCGATGGGTGGCTGACTAAGTTTGCTCTTACTGGGTTTTGGTGGAGATAGTCTACGCCAAATTTGAGGTTCCCGTCATGGTGTTTGGCTTTTCCGTGGGGTTGAAAGCGGGAGCCGGTAAGATTAAAATGCTTGTTATATGATTTCGTGAAGCCCATCAACCAAGTGCGGGTGGCTTCGCTTAATTCTGCGGTAGGCATGAAGTTATTTGCTTTACCGTTTAATACTATATTTTCTCTTAACTCGTGTTTTGGGATTAGCAGTAAGTGAAAATGGTTTGGCATGATACAGTAAGCAATCAAATGCGCCACTGGGGTTAATTTCTTATGCATTTTTCTGAGGAAAACAACATAGTTGTCGTGCTCGATGAATATCTCGCGCCGATCATTAGCGCGGTAGTATACGTGAAAGACTCGCTGTGATAAATTCCTGATGTCCATGACTCTAAAGTATAAAACTTTTGGATACGCAGAAATATAGAACGGATTCTCATCAGATGTATCTTTTCAGCTGGCTGCGAAGCGGTCAGCTGAAAAGTTCATCGGATGTGTAATTCGGGCGGCACGTCAGTTACACATCTGATGAACTTTTGTAGATCATTGCTGCGCAACGATCTACAAAAGATACATCCGATGACCGCCGTTGGCAGCAGCGCAGCTAGAACTGACTTCTAGCTCAACTAACATCATCCAACCCAAAATCCCCCAGCCCAACCGGCACCCCCACCCGCAATTCCGCCACGAACCGGCACCACTCACACTCCCCGCACCCCACGAAATCCTGCTCCTGAATCCGCTCCCAGACGTCCTTCAGGATCTTCCGCAGTGCATCCATATCCTTCGGCTGCAAGGCTAACTCCGCAAAAGGCTGCTCCCCGGCCTGATTGACCAGTAAATAACTGATCGCGCCAGATTTTACCCGCCGAATCTGCCCGGGCCTATTATCATAAAGTAATTTATAAAAAGCCAATTGCCGCCAGTAATCCCCGCCCTCCGGCTTTGATTTAGTTGGCGCGCGAAGTTTACCCTTGCTACCCGATCCTGAAGCGCTCGTCTTGTAATCCACTACCCGCACGTAGGCGTCCGAGAGTATGTCCACCCGGTCGATTTTTCCGGTTAGGGGAATACCATCCACTTCAGCGTTGCGAATGGTTAATTCGATTTCGCAGTCGTCCGTCCAGGTAGAGCGGTAGGTATCGTAATACTGACTTAATTCCTTCCGCCCCTGTTCCAGCCGGGCGGCGAAAGCGCCCGGTTTGAATAACCCTCGACGTAAGCCGAGACTATCTTCAAAATTAAAAAGTAATTCTTCCTTACTTGGAAATATCCGGGCCGAATCCGACAGCATCCGATTAAAGTAAGTTTCCAGCGCCTCGTGTAAAACGGACCCGTAAAGTGTTTTTTCCCGCTCCCGATCCGGTACGCGCAACAGCTTTTCGTAGAAGAACCTTGTCGGGCAATCCAGATACGCATAGAGCGCGCTAACACTCAGTCGGAAATCTTTTAATAACTCCGTAATCGCGGCTGCTTCCAGGCCGGGAAGGGTAGTTTTATCCACCGGTTGAAGTTGAACCTCCGCCAATCGAGCGATTTCCTCGCTGGCTAATCCACCCGCCTCTATTTCCAGGTCCGTTCCCGCCACTAACTCATCCAAAAAGACGGCCCGCTCCTGCGCCCGCCCCTTATCGTCAATATCGGCGACGGACATAATTACCTCCGTCTTCGCTCGGGTAATAGCGACGAAGAATAGCCGCCGCCGGGCTTCTTCTTCGCTTTTGGGGCCGGTAAAGGATAGCGTATCCGGTAATTTGAACTGGCTTTTACGCCCGCCACCGCCGGTGCCCCATTTGTTCTCCGCGCAATCGAGCATCCAGACTTTATCGAACTCCAAGCCCTTCGCGCTGTGAGCCGTGACGAGTAAAATAGCTTCAGCCTGATCGAGGTGGGAACGAATGGGTAATTCAAGCCGGTTATCGTCCATTTGCTGGAGGGTATCTAACAATCCGAATAAACGTAATTTCGGTCGGCGGGCCACTTCGGCGATGACGAAGTCGCTGAAGGTGGCTAAGTGTTGTACTAATTCAGCCCGGTTTGGGTCACGTACGGTATCGGGCAGCAGGCCGGAATCATTCATGGCCGTTTCTACCAATTCCGGTAACGGAAGACTTCCTACTTGGCCGATCATTGTTTCCAACCAGGCACCTACGTGCATTACTTTTTCGCTTGTGTCCAGGTCAGCGGGCCAGTTTTTTGGCATTTGTAGGTACATCCGCCAACTCGGGCTGTATCCCCGCTCGCTCTGCTCCCGCGACGCGCCAGCTATTCCCGTACTTAGTCGGGACGTCCGCGCCAGATTCATCCGCGCTAAATCAATTGCCGCAATACCGAAGCAGCGAAAATGTAGTATCCGGTAAATTAAATGCTCGCTCGCGCCGGGGGAAGTGTGCTCGGCGTCGAGATATGCTAACAATTCACGGGTCTGGCGAACGGGCCGGCCATCGAGCACGTTCGGGCGGCGCTTGCTGCGGTAGGGAATTCCACTGCGTTCGAGGAGGTGGCGCAGGCGTTTTCCCTGGGCGTGGGTGGCGTAGATGACGGCTATTTCCTCCCAAGGCACGCCGGCGTCTTGCCATTTTAATAGTTGTTCGAGTAATCCGGCTAACTCTTGCGTTTGATTGGTGTACTGTAGTATTTTGAGAGGGGTCCCGACAGAATACGGGACGGATGCCGGATCAGCTGGAAGGGGAACAGAGGAAATTGGGTCGGCCTCAATTTTAGTGAATGTAGCCGCGTTTAATTCTTTATTTACTTCTAATTCCGGTAATTCATTCCCGATCCTGTATTCATTCCCCCGGATGAGTGTAGATGCCGCATCCAGGATCGCCTGCCGGCTCCGGTAATTCTCCCGCAAGGTTACCACCTTAACTTCATCGTAGCGACTAAAAAACTCCACCATCGACCGTAACCGCGCACCCTGAAATTCATAGATGGCTTGGTCGTCATCCCCCACGATGAATATATTCGGCCGCTCCCACGGCTTAGTGAGCAGCGTAATGATATTATCCTGAGAACCATTTGTATCCTGAAATTCATCGACTAATAAATACTGATACCGCTCTTGATACGTCAGTAGTAACGAAGGATGCTCGTTGAACGCCCGCAAGACCCACCCGATCATATCTCCGTAATCGTACCGGCGGGTGCGGCGGAGTTCCTCTTGGTACGAAGGAAATAACCTGGCACCGGCGCGGAGGCGCTCCATCCGCAACGTTTCCTCCTGGATTGTACCAGGCTTCGGATCCCCGGCGGCGAATTGTTTGTATTTCCGTTTGTAGAAAAACCCTTCCTTAGCTGGTAACTCCCGTAAGTATTTATCAATATCCTGCTCGATCTGGTCCAACTCCCAGTTTTCACTTTTGATGGCTCCGAAGAGGTGACTTAAATAGGGTTCGTGGAAATACGGCTCGTTGTACCCCCGCTTGAGCGGATTATCCGCCGGCAGCTCGTCCAGTAACGTACGAATTACCCGAATCTGCTCCAGTTCCGAAAGTGGCTCCAACCCCGGCCGACCGAAATACTGCAAATTCTGCTGGATAACGTTGGAGCAAAATCCGTGAAAAGTAGAGATGTTGACCCGGTGCGCCTCCGGACCGATCATGCCCAGCAACCGCTCCCGCATGGCCTTCACGCCGGCTTCGGTAAAGGTCAGACAAAGGATGTTGTGCGCACCCGTATCCGTTTCCAAAAGTATGTTTCCGATCCGCGCGGCGAGTAGGTGCGTCTTGCCCGTCCCTGGCCCCGCCAGTACCATTACCGGACCGTCGATCTGCTCCACGGCGGCGCGCTGGCCGGGGTTGAGGCGGGCCATTTCGGCCTGGAAGGTGGTGTTGTTTTCGTAGAGGCGGTGGCGCATTCGGGTGGCTTGGGGTTAGGGTAAGGTACGGTTTGAGCGAATGTTCCGCCAAAGGTTGAGGGCTTGTAGCCCGAAAGTAACGGCGGTAGCTTATCACTTAGGCTACCGCCGTTGCGTTCGGGCAGGATGCCCTCAACCTTTAGAACCAGTAGCCAAGGTTGAAGTAAAGCTGACCCCCCTCATTCCCCTGCGCAAACGTTAATTCAATCGGCCCCAACGGCGAGCTAAACCCGTAAGTGACCCGTGCCGCCGCCAGTAATTCTCGGTCCACTGAAGTAGGTAGATCTTCGTCAAAACCCAACCGAGCCACGTGCGCCGCGGCGGTAAAGTGGTGGCTGCCCAGTTTGAGGCGGCCGAAGAGCTGCCCCATCAACAGGTTGTTACCCGATGCGCGGCCCAGTTCCAGGCTCGGGAAGGCCTTGAAGTTGTTCATCAGGTTGGCGTTGTTGCTACCCAGGTAGTAGCGAAAGGGGAGGGAGGATTTATCCGCAAAAAACCCGACGGTGCCGTAAAAACCGGCGCTAAAGTTGCTGGACACGGGAAAGAGAAACTTGGTTTCCAGGTCGAAATTAGCGGCCCAATCGTTGCGCTGGAAATCCGGATCGGTCAGGTTACGCGCCAGGCGCGCTTCGGCGTCGATCGAAAAGCCGCGCATGGGGAAGTTCTGGCTGTCGAGTTTGTCGTAGAGTAGGTACGCGCGCGGCACGAAGTACAGGTCGCGCATCAACGGAAATTCACGGGAGCCTCCCGTGCTGGAAACTTGGTCGGAGAGCGTCCCGTAGTATTTAAATTCGGCGGCGATGCCGGTGAAGGAGTTGCTCGTCTGTCGAATGTCCCAGTACAACTCGGCCGAAATATCAGAGAAACGGAAGTCGAGTTGATCAAAAACAAGCCCGTCCGTGGTCATTGGCTCATCCAGGTCGAAAGCAACGTCCGCAAAATGCAGTTGACTCCGCAGGCCGAACGCCATTCCGTTGATTCGATTCACGCGGTAATCCGCGCGGTAGCGGAAACGATTGCCGCCGACGAGGTCCACCGTAGCCAGCGAGTTATTGACCAGGAAGTCAGCAAACGTCAACCCGAACAAAATATTCGCCCGGTACACTTGGTCGTAATGCAAACCCAGCCGGAGTTGCTGCCCGAAGTCGTTCGACTCCTCCAGCCGAATGGAAAGTTTCACCTCGTCCTCCGACCCTTCAATGGGCTCGAAATCATAGTCGATGTGCGTGTACCGCCCGGTAGCGAACAGGGCGACGACGTACTTCCGAAAATCCACCCAGGAAAGCTTTCCCGGGAGGTTTCCTTCGAAAAAACTCAGCACCTGCCCCCGGGACAAATCGTTATTCCCCGAAATCTCCACCACCGGCGCGTTGAGAGATTTTGGTATACTCGTCTCCTGCTTGGCCGGCCGTTCGCGCTGCAACGCCGCTATTGCTCTCAAAGTGTCTAATTGTGCCGTGGCCGCTTTGCGACCGGCTTCGATCAAATCCTCCACCGCGTCGAAGCTCAATTGAGTGTATTCTCCTAAATCGGGTTTAATGTCGATATCCGTTATTTCGTATTGCTCCAAATTGCGTTTGGTCGCCTGGAAAAAGGCAATTTGTAACAATAATTTATCTAAAGAATTAATGTCAGCGGCCGCGTAGGGGTCTTGTTCCACGGTCAGGCCGATAACAAAATCCATCCCTTTATTTTTAATTTCTTCGGCGGGGTAGTTGTTACTCACGCCCCCGTCCGTCATAACGTACCCGTTCATTTTGTGTGGGCTCAGGACGCCAGGTAGGGCCGCGCTCGCCCGCATGGCGTCCGGTAAGAGGCCGTTTTCGATGACGATTGCTTCCCCCGTTTCGATGTTGGTGCCAATGCAGAGGAAGGGGATGGGTAATTTGCTGAAATCCCGAATACCGTGCACGCCGGCCGTCCAGTGGGTAAATAGGTCGCGTATCCGTTGCCCATCCGAAAGAGCGGCGGGTAGTTGGAGCGCAAAGTTCTTCAGGCTCACGTTGAGTAAATAATGTTCATTATAAAGCTTCTCGTAAATCGTCCGGTTTTCCCGGGAGATGGCATCCTGCAATTCGGCCATAATGTCCGTCTCGCGCAGCATTACTTCGAGCGTATCGGCGCTGTAGCCCGCCGCGTACAATCCGCCAACGATGGAGCCCATGCTCGTGCCGCCAATGTAATCAATCCGCACACCAGCCTCCTCCAGTACCTGTAATGCGCCAATGTGGGCGTAGCCCCGCGCGCCGCCGCCGGAGAGTACGAGGCCTACTTTATAGTCTTCCTGGGCCGCAATGCTTGTTAATGAAAACAATAGGCAGAGGGCGCTGACGTAGATGCGGTGTAATTGCGGAAGGAGCCTGGGTTGTTGGGTCATACTGATAACTTATTCGGGGCAAAGATTTTTTTACCACAAAAAGCACAAAATAAAAAGGGAAGCACAGAAAAGCATATCTAATATTCTGAGCGGTTCCTTTTGTGCTTTTCTACTCTTTTATGTGCCTTTTGTGTTGAAACCTAAACCCGGTGCTCTTGGAAATAAACTTAAATGCAATTAAACACCCATTCTCTTACGCATAGTCTCATAAAGCAAAATCCCCGCCGCCACGCTAACGTTAAAACTATTCAACTCCCCAGCTTGTGGAATTCTAAACCGCACGTCCGCCTTGCGAGCAACACCCTCAGAAATTCCCTCACCTTCCGCGCCCATGACGACGCACAACGGTTCGGTCAGCGTCAGTTCGTGTAAATACGCCTCCGCCTGGAGATCGGAAGCAATGACTTTAATGCCGCTATTTTGTAGCAATTCCACTGTATTCACCAGGCTTTTTTCCCGGCAAACGGGGATGCGCAGCAAGGCTCCGGCGCTACTCTTCACCGCATCCGGCGTCAACCCGGCGGAGTTTTTCTGGGGGATGATGATGCCGTGCGCGCCACAAACTTCCGCCGAGCGGGCGATGGCGCCGAGGTTACGTACGTCGGTGACGCCGTCCAGTAAAAGCAGCAATGGTGTTTTGCCCTGCTCGTAAAGCATCGGAATCAAATTCTCCGTTTTCTGGTAAGCCGCCGCCGCCAGTTGCGCGATCACGCCCTGGTGATTACCGCGCGTCATCCGCCCGAGTTTCGCGCCGGGGATGATCGTGAAGGGCACCTCCATCAGCTTGCAGAGGTTGCGGAGTTCTTTCTCGAATTCGCCGCGCGTGCCTTGCTGGAGGAACACTTTATCGATCGGGCTGCCGGCGTTCAGGGCTTCCAGGACGGGGTGGCGGCCGTAGATGATGTCTTCTCTTTCTTTCTTCATGCGGCGGCAAAGGTAAGTCCAAGGTTGAGGGGTTAGCTGCGCTGCTGACTTCGTCGGTGTAGCCCGACCCCGATAGCTATCGGGGTCATGCGGTAGCGCTGCCGCTGTTACGTTCGGGCAGGATGCCCTCAACCTTTACACAACGTACCATAAACAGCAATGAGGCCAAAAACAAATAGTGCCACGCTAAGCCTACCCATAATATCCATCGTAGTTAGTCCTTGCGCGGTCGCGGGTGCAGGGTTTTGTGCCGTTGGCCCCCCGGGTTCGACTAACTCGAAGCTTGCCCGCAAATGACGATCACCAGCGTCGCGCAAAGCAACACTTCTTTCGGGCGAACTACTATCATCCTCCCAACCCACGAAGCGATACCCGCGTCTTGGCGTAGCCCGCAATTGTAACGGGAAGTTCTGGAAATAATGACCGATAAACGCTTCATCCTCTATCGTAATGTTCTCATTTAGCGTCACGAAACCGCCCATATCAGCCGTGATCTCTACCAGCCGGTCCGGTCCGCCATTGAAGTGTTGACGCAGGTGCTCCCGCAAATATTTTGGCCGCTGCCGCCCGAATTCTCGCAGGCGTTCCACGTGGCTGGGCCAGTAGGTCTGTTTTATGCCCCAGCGTTTACTCTGCTGGGAAATCTCGGCGGCGACCCGGTCGGCGTGGCGGTCGATGGTGGCGACGACTTTTTCGGGTAAAAAGTCGGTGTGAAGATAGTCGAGCGAGCGATTGACGAAGCTTTGTCGGTAATTAGGGTTTTTCAGGAGTTGGCGGTGGATTAACGTGGACCAGGGCGGATTGGGCCAGGCGGGGCCGTGTGGGTCGGTAAAAAATGCTACGGTGTTGCGCTGGTAAGCGGTGTCGGAGTGGAGGCCGAAACCCTGGTCGACGTCGTAGAGGATCCAGCGCCAGCGGGAGTTGGGGTCGGTGCGGTCGCGCCAGTAGCGGAGATTGCCGCCGGCGTCTTGGTTATCGAAATAGGTTTGGGCGATCTGGAGACGCTGAAAATTGTCGATATTCATTTGCCGGCGGACTTCGGCGTACGCTGCCGGATCGCTCAGGTCGTGGCGGCGGATAAACCGGACGAGCTCATCGTAGTCTTTCCGGTAGCCGTGCTTGACGCCACCGCGGCCTTCGAGGAGGTCGATGTCGTCCTTGTCCGCAATGCCGTAGCGTTCGGCGAGGTAGTGGGGGTTGATCTTTTCGCGGAGGTGGTACAGGCCCCAATACTGGCCGTTGACGTAGACGCGGGCGGGGCGGGCGGCCTGAAGGTCGAGCTCCCAGCTGGGGTCGTCGAGAAGGTCGGTGAGGAGGGCGTCGCGGAGGTAGGAGTAGCTCCAGTCGGAACCGGCGTTGCGGGCGATCAGGTATTTGAATTCGGGTGGGCTGGATTCGCCGAATACCGGGTATTTGATGCGGGACTGGCCGTATTTTTTCCGGCAGGAAAGGGAGAAGGACTTCTGGGGGTGAATACGACTAAGGCCACCGAACAAGCGGAAGTCTACCGTGCCGGCAAAGACGGTCTTGCCTTCCGGAGTAATGAGTTCAGCCCTGGCGGGGTGGCTGTCGTGCGTCCAGTAGTTGGCGCCGGTTTTTTTCCAGTCGCCGGATTGAACGTCGGGGCCTTCGCGGAACCAGCCCTTTACCGGGTCGAAGAGTCGCCAGTTGTCGATGGCGATCTTCAGCGTGATGAGTTGTGCCTTATCTGCACTGCTCTTTCCCATTTCCCTGGCACCAGCGACCGCGCATAAAAGCAATAACGGCATGCAAAGCCAGTAGCGAACACGGGGCCGGAATTTGACTTGAAATAGCACGGGTAAAGTTGAGTAGTCGCCAAAGTTAACGCGGCGGGCTACATTTACCGTGCCCCCGCCCCGTCAACGTAAAACACCGAATTATGCGCCACGCCCTTGAAAACCACCGCCTTAGTATTTCCGTCGAAGAAAAGGGAGCCGAACTGGCCAGCCTGATCAACCTGAAGAATGGCGCGGAATATATGTGGCAGGCCGACCCGGAAGTGTGGGGTAGTTCCGCGCCCGTCCTGTTCCCCATTATCGGCATGCTCAAGGACGGCGAGACGTCGATCAACGGCGAAAAATACCGCATCCCGAAGCACGGAATGGTGCGCAACAACGAGGAACTGGAGCTTTTCTACCACGGCGAGGACCGGCTGACTTTCCGCATGTGCTCCACCGAAGAAACGCTAAAAACCTATCCCTACGAATTCGATTTCCGCATCACCTACCGCCTGCGCAACGAGCACGTGATCTGCTACCACGAGGTAACCAATACCGGCAGCGAACCGATGTTTTTTTGCCTCGGTGGCCATCCGGCCTTCCGCGTTCCGTTCCGGGAAGGGGAGCGGTACGAAGACTATTTTCTCCGTTTCGAGGAAGCTGAAACCAGCAAGCGCTGGGAGGTGACGAAAGAAGGAACCATCGGCCCCGACACCCACGCCGTGCCCTGGGAAGACGGCAACATCCTGCCCCTGACGCACGACTTATTCAGCGACGACGCCCTCGTTTTTAAAGACCTCAACAGCCCCAGCGTAATACTGGAAAGTCGCCATAGCGGCCCCGTTCTAAAGGTCGATTACGCCGGGTGGACGCACCTTGGCATCTGGGCGAAACCGGATGGCGATTTCGTCTGCATCGAGCCCTGGATGGGATTGGCGGATGCTTACGATTCGGACAAGCAGTTCGTGCGGAAGGAAGGGATCGTGGAACTGGCGGCGGGGGAGACTTTTGAGATGAGTTATGATATCAAAGTGTTGGGGCTAGAGGCTTGACCATGGCGCGTACAGAAGCGGGGAACACATAAGGCACAAAAGAAAAGGGAAAGCACAAAAAAGAGCATAACGTGCGCTAACAAAGTTAGCGTCAATGAGGGATGGTGTTTGATAGCCTACAGAAACACGCCAACCACACTACTGGACATTTTCAAATCGGACGCTTGGAGGACTCGAAACCCTTCGCTACGCTTTAGTTTCGAGACGCTCCAAGGTTCCAAAAACCTATTTGAGGACCTTGGAGCGTCCTCTGCCGTGAAGCCGAAGGCGTAATTATTGAGGTCCTCCAAGCGTCTGGGGAAAGTGTCCAGTAGTATGCACGCCAACATCCTTGTGTGTATTTATCTCTCTTTTATGTGCATTTTGTGTTCCAAAAAAATTCAACACGCAGCCATCATAAAAACGGATTCTCCCGCCGCTCCTCCCCAATCGTAGTCGCCTCCCCGTGACCCGGGTAAACGCGCACGTCATCGGGCAGCGGCAGAAGCTTATTTTTGATGGATTTGATGAGCGTTTTGTGATCGCCGAGTGGCAGGTCCGTGCGGCCGATGCTGCGGTGGAAGAGTACGTCGCCGGCGATCAGGTAGCTTTCGCCCCGGTTGTAGAAGCAGAGGCTGCCGGGCGAGTGGCCGGGGCAGAGGAGCACTTCCAAACGGGCGTCGCCGAGCTCGATCACGTCACCTTCTTTGATGAAGTAATCCGGATCGGGCGAGGGCGTCATCGGTGGCATGCCGTACATACTCACAACCTGTGGCGCGGCGCGCAGGATCTGTTCTTCCAACTCGTGGATGCCCAACTTCAGGCGGTATTCGGACTTCACGAACGCGTTGCCGAAGATGTGGTCGAAATGACAGTGGGTGTTGATGAGTTTCACCGGCGTCAGCCCGTGTTCTTCGATGGTTTCCCGCAGTTTGGTTTCCTCGGCATTGTCGTAGCAGCCGGGGTCGAAGATGATGGCGTCCAGCGTATCTTCGTCGTAGACGATGTAGGTGTTTTCCTGAACGGGGTTGAAGGTAAGCTTGATAATCCGGGTCATGCGCCAAAAATTTTCACAAAAGTAAGCGATAGCTCCCCCGAATTAACCAATGACCACGCGTGCCCAGCAAATCACCAAAATAGCTAAGAAGCGAGCCGAACGCTAAACACATGCCCAACGAAAAATACCTCCAAAAGTGGCGCCTAATCCTCGGTAAAAAAGCCGAAGACCCCCAGTCCGGAGCCATCGACGCCATCCCCCTCCCCCCCGACCTGGCCGGCATGGACGACACCCTCGAAGCCCTCTACGCCGAGCAAGATCGCAAGGGCGGCCTCGGCTCCTCCACCCCGAAAGTCAACCGCTGGCTCGGCGACATCCGTAAATACTTCCCCACCGACACCGTCCAGCTCCTCCAGCGCGACGCCCTCGAACGCCTCGGGCTCCAGCAAATGCTACTCGAACCCGAGCTGCTGGAAACGATCGAGCCCGACGTCCACCTAATCGGCACCCTGCTCACGCTCAAAAACTTACTCCCCGACCGCAGCCGCGAATCCGCCCGCGCCGTCGTGATGAAGGTCGTCCGCCAGCTCGAAAAAGAGCTCAAACGCCCCATCGAACAGGCGCTTGCCGGGCGTCGTCGCCAGAATAATCGCAACCGCCGGCCCCGCCCCCAGGACATTGATTGGGACCAGACCATCCGCCGCAACATGAAACACTACCAGCCGGACTACAAGACCGTCCTGCCGATAGACCTGCGCGGGCTCAGCCGTTCTAGTGCCGGCCTGAAGCACGTAATCTTGCTCATCGATCAGTCCGGTTCCATGGCCGCTTCCGTCGTGTACGCTGGGGTGATTTCCTGCATTCTGGCCAGCATCTCCACCCTGAAGACCCACGTCGTCACTTTCGACACCAGCGTCGTCGACCTCACGGACCAACTCCCCGACCCCCTCGAACTCCTTTTCGCGATCCAGCTCGGCGGTGGCACGGATATCGGCAAGGCCTTGCGTTATGCCGAACGACTCAATACCAATCCACGCGATACGGTACTTATTCTACTAAGTGATCTTTTTGAAGGTGGATCGGTGGACGGGATGTTGGCCGCGACGCGTCGCTTGCAACAAACCGGACTCACCATTTTACCCATTCTGGCGCTGTCGGACGAGGGTGCGCCCGCTTACGATAAAGAGATCGCGGCGGCGCTGGCGGAGATGGGTTTGCAGCCGTTTGCTAGTACGCCGGGGGCTTTTGCGGAGGTGTTAGCTAAGGCTTTGTACGGATAATCAATCCTCTTTGTCGCCTTTGGGTAGAAGGTCTTTGACTACCACCTGACCCGCGAATGGACTTTTAAAAGTCTCGCTCTCCCCGTAACTTGTCACGCTATCAAATATACTGTCTTCCCGGACGGGTGAGAGATGTACTTCGATTTTTCGAGCTTTAAGATTGATGATCCAGTACTCCGGAATGCCTGCGCCCGCGTAGATCGGTCCTTTAACCTTTCGGTCATACTGTAAGGTGGAATTAGCTACTTCGACTATGAGGTATATTTCTTCAGGGGTTGGATGTGTTTTTTTACCTGTTTTTCTCTTGGCAATTACAAAGTCCGGTTCTGGTTCCGACTTGGGCAAAACAGGTACCGGATTCTCGGAACGATAACGGTAATTTTTGCCGAAAAGGTCCCTGAAAAAGTCCGCTAATTCTTCAACTGTTCCTGCATGGTCTTCACTAATTGGCATTTTCTTTACTAGTTGTCCGTGAATCAATTCCACAGCGTCGTACTCCGTGAGGACGCCGGCCTCAATGGCACTATGGTATCGATCCAAAGACCACTCGAAGGGGTCGGTCAGAAAATCTAGTTCCGATAATACGCGCGTCATGCTGCTAAGATAAGTTTTTTGCCTTAAAACGTCGTGTCCACAATTCGCAACCGCTTGTACTTCCCCGGTCGGAATTTTTTTTGGCCCAGTAGTTTCACCAGCGCGTAGCCGAGCACGAAGGACGCCGCCCCCGTCGCCAGTTCACCGCCGGAAATTTGGGTATTCGAATCTTTATCCGTGTTGTAGCCGATCAGTCCGATGCCCGTCCAGGCAACGCCAAAGGTCATTAGTGAGTAGCCGGCGGCCTTGCCGAACGAGCTGCCGCGGTCCACCAGGTCGATCTCTTCGAGCAGGATGAACCGGTCGTTGATCACCAGCGCCTGAATGTCGGGCCGCATTTCGCGAATGAAGCCTTCCTGCCAAAATTTATCTCCCCTGATCCGAAACCTGAGCCGGTCGCCCTCGTACAGCCGCTCCGCCTTTGAGTTCTTCAATTTCTCGAACAGCATCACTTTTTGGGCGCGGACGCTGGTGCAAGCGTGGTTGGGGAGAGCGAGGGGACCCAACCAAAGCAGGGCTAGGAGCAGAAATAGGGGGCGCATAATGGTCTTTGGTCTGTGGTCTACAGTCTAGAGTATGGAATACAAGGATAATATAGGTCCATAATTTAGTTGTCTGAGTACGAAAGTTTATTCTTACCTACCGCCTACCGCCTACCGCCTGCCGCCTACCGCCTACCGCCTACCCCTTCTTTTTCACCCGCGCATAATCAAACCTCCGCCCCTTCCCCACCTCGTGGTAAGTATCCAACCCCGCCACCGTCATGGTTTCGAGTAGTTCGTGATCGATGTGGCCCGTCTCGGCAACGGCTTCGTCCGGTACAAAGATTTCCCGCACGCGGCCGACGACGAAAAAGGTCTCGATGCCGGTGATCTTGTGTTCTTCCTCGAAGGAGAGCCCGAGTTTGATGCTAGCCTCCTTTACGTAGGGCGCTTTGCAGGCATCACTGTACTCCGGCGTCAGGCCCGTCGCCGCGAATTCGGATTCGTTCAGGGGGTAGTTGGCGCTCGTTTGGTGTGCTTGCGCTACGAAATCTGGGTGCAGGGTATTGACCGTGAACCAGCCACTGGCCTTCATGTGGTGGTAGGTGTGCCGGGGCACCGTCAGCGGACGCATGATGAAGCCGAGCAGCGGTGGCGAACTGGCGCTGATGTGGACGAAAGAACTAAAAACGCCGAGGTTCTCCTGCCCGCGATAACCTTTAGTCCCTACCAAATGAACGCCACGCGGCCCGGGCAGGGAGTTCATAAAGTGGCGGCGGTACATGGATTCCTGGGCGAGAATGTCTTCTAGAGAAAGGTGCATTTTTGATCTTTGATCTTTGGTCTTTGGTCTACAGTCTTTGGTCTACGGTCTGTAGTCTGAAGTCTTTAGCCCGTTAGGTTAATTGTTGAATCGTAGCAGGGTGTGTTCGGGTTTTAAACACCGTAAACTCTCATGGGTTATTTCCGGTCGCTTGCAGCAAGAAACTAAAAAAACCAAAAATAGTAAGGATTGAGTACCACGGACTTGAGACCATAGACCCCAGACTATTTAACCAGCCCCCCCACCAAAATCCCCGCCGCAACCGCCGCGTTCAAACTCTCCGCCCGCCGGCCCACTCCCCTGGGTATCGTCACCCACCTCTGCACCTGCGACCGCGCCAACTCCCCAACGCCCGGGCCTTCCGCGCCGATGACGAGGACACCGCGATCGGGTGCTTCCAGCGTGTAAATATTTTCTCCGTCCAGGTCCGCGCCGAAGGTGATCAGATCGGGAAAAGTAGTTGTGATGTCCGACAGATGTCCCTCCCGGTAGTCGATGCGCAGGAACGAGCCCATGGAGGCCTGGATGGATTTACTGTTGTACAAATCCGCCGTGCCCGGCCCACCAACGACGTGCTGGCAGCCAAACCAGTCGGCGATGCGGAGAAGGGCGCCGAGGTTGCTGGGTGACTGGATGCCGTCGAGGTACAAACTCCAGCCCGCCGCCATGGCGGTGGGGAGTTGCTCCGAAATCTCCGGCGTGGCGACAACGGCCAGTACTTGGTTGGGCGTAGTTAATTGAGAAATCCGCCCCAGCTCTTTCTCCGTCACGGTCGTAACCGGCACGCGGAGTGAGTCGCCGTGCTCCGCCACCCAATTTTCCACCGCGTACACCTGTTCTACCCGGTAGCGATCCTGCCCGAGTAGCTCCCCGACAATGCGGCCGCCCTCGGCGGTGAATTTGTGGTAGTTTTGCCGAACCTTCTTTCTGCGAAGACTACTTATGAACTTGATGGTACCGGAGCTAATGGGCATGCTGAGGCGGGGTTTACGGGCGTACGGCCCGGCGGGCGGGCTACTACTCCTGCTGGCGTCGTGCAATACTACCAAATATTTGGCGGCCGACCAGGAACTGCTGGTGAAACAAAGCGTCGATCTGCTCGACCCCAAAAACGTCAAGGACCGCGCCGAGGTCACCTACGAAATATCGACCATCGCCAAGCAGAAGCCGAACGATGATTTTTTCGTCCTCTGGCCCCGAGAGTATTTTTACTTGGCCAACAACAAAGCGAAAGACTCGACGGCCATCGACCGCTTCCTGCGCAACACCATCGGTCAGGAACCGACCATCTATAACGATAGCATTAGTCGACGCTCCGCCACGGCGATGCAGGACTACATGCGGTACAAAGGGTACTTTAACGCCCGCGCCTACCACGAGGCGGATCGCCGGAGGAAACGCAGGGTGAACCTGATCTACCACGTCGAAGCCGGCCGCCGCTACCTGATCGATTCGGTCGTCTTTACTAGCCCCGACCCGGGCGTGGACAGCCTGCTCCAAGCCTCCCGGCCAGAGAGCGAACTCCGGGCGGGCGAGCCCCTCAACCTGGAAAATCTGGACCTCGAAAAGAATCGGATCAGCCGCTACCTACGCAACAACGGCTATGCTTTCTTCAGCGGCGCCTACATTGACCAACTCGAAATCGATACCAGCCGGCGGGAGGGGTACGCGGACGTATTTTTCAATATCCTCCCCCCGCAGGCCGGCAAGTCCTACGAACAGTACCGCGTGGGGGGCATCCGTGTTCTTACGGATTACGATCCACTCAATTTGAGCCAGAAGAAATTCGGGCTGGATACCTTAATCGACGGTGTTCAGTTTTTGTCAGACCAGGAGGAGTTTCAGATGCGGCCGGGTATTCTTCGACAAAATATCTACCTCCGCCCCGGTGAGTCGCACAGCCGGGATGACCTGGAGAAAACCAACCTAGCCCTTAACGGCCTCGGCGTTTATCGCTTCGTCCGCATTACCCAACAGGTCGATTCGACGAACGACAACGTGATCGATTACCTCATACAATTGTCGCCGGGTAAACAGATGTCGGTGGGTGTAGACTTCGACGTTAACTATACCAACCGGAACGGATCGGCCGGCGTGGGTAACCTGATCGGTCTTTCGCTGGAGCCTAATTTTCAGAACCGCAATCTGCTTGGCGGTGGGGAATTACTTTCCACCAGCGTCCGCGCCGGCGTGGAAGTGAACCCGCGGCCGAATAACAACAACCCCTTTTTCAATACGGTCGACTTGGCCGCAGAGATGAGCCTTAACCTGCCCCGCTTTCGGGATTTCAGCTTTTACTCTTTCCTGAACCGACTCCCGGCACCCTGGCGCGGCAACTTTATCGGGGATAAGACACTGGCCAACCTGCGCGAAAAAGCGAGCACCCGCTACAGTATCGGCTACGAATACTTGCTCATCCGCCAGCTTTTCTCCTACACGATCTTCAACGCCCGCCTGGGTTACGACTACCGCAAGTCGGCTACGACCAACTACCGGATCAACCACCTTACGATCGACGTGCTCGACCCCACCATCGAGCCGCAGTTCGCACGGGTGCTGGAAGACAACCAGCGGCTGCGGCGGAGTTTCGGGCAGCAATTCTTTTTCTCGATCCTTTTTCGTAGCCTGGAGTACAACCGGGCGGGGCGGCCGGACCGGCGGGGCCGCTCCATCAATTTCAACGGCAACGTCGAGGTGGCCGGGGCGGAGATATTCGGGATCAACAAGCTGGTCAACATTTTCTCGGAGAACCCCAGCACGCTACAGCCACGCTCCGGGGCGGAGTTCGCCAAGTACGTCCGCCTACAAAGCTCGCTGCGCTACAACAAAGCTTACTCGCCGCAGTCGAGCTTTTCGGCGCGCTTCGTCGCCGAGATCGGGCAGCCCTTCGGGGCGGGGGCGGAAGGTGAACTGCCCTACGTGAAGCAGTTTTTTGCCGGTGGGGCTAACTCGATGCGGGGTTGGGCACCACGTGGGCTCGGGCCGGGTGGCTACGTCGATCCGCTTTCGTTGGTCGACAGCAGCAACGTGAACACGAACCTGTTCCTATTTCAGACCGGTGATCTGCGCCTAGAGTTCAACGCCGAGTACCGCTTTCCGCTGTTTTCTTTCTTCCGGGGCGCGTTTTTTCTCGACGCCGGTAACGTGTGGACACTGGAGGCGGACCCGGACCGGCCGGGCGCGAAGTTTCGGTTCCGGGAAGAACAATTGCCGACCGTTCTCGCGCAGCCCTTTTACCGGCAGATCGCCGTCAATGCCGGGTTCGGCCTCCGCATCGACCTGAGCTACTTCATTTTCCGGCTGGACTTTGCCGTCCCCCTCCGCTACAACTACCCCGACAGCAATCTGGATGACGACGTAGCCACGCGGGAGAATATTCGCTACGGCGAACGTGCCTACTGGACGACCTTTCGGTCCTTCGAGCTCTCCGATATCCGACCACAATTAGGCTTGGGGTATCCGTTTTAGTGGTGCCTGGGTGGAATTATCCTGGCCAGAACGCCTTCAGAATCGCCCCAAGCACGACCACCACCAACAGCCAGTAAGCATAAACACCTGCCTTCGGATGTTTGGAAGCGTAGGCCGCCGTCAGGTAGCCGCCCACCATCTGCCCGGCCGCCATCAGTAGCCCGATCGGCCAGTCGATCAAGCCCCGCCAGGCGAAAATACCTACCGCCAGCACGGTATAGATCGTGACGACGACCACCTTCACGACGTTCCCCTGGATGATGTCGTAGCGCGCCACCAGCACCATCACGGCCAGGAAGAAAACGCCCATGCCCATCTGAATAAAGCCGCCGTAGATGCCTAGCGCAAAAAAAAGCGGAACACTCAGCCAGCGGCTAATGAAGTGCTCTCCTTCCGGCACGTTGATCCACCGTTTGGGCTTAACCAGAATGACGCCGAGCATCACGATCAGCAGGTACCGAAAAATCTCCCGGTAGACGGCGTTGGAGGTGATCAGACTCAGGTAGACACCGAGTACCGCGCCCACCGTCGTGATGCCCACGATCTGGTACATTTCGCGTCGTCGTCCATCCGTCACCTCGAAGCGTCCGTTGCGGTAGAACCCGTAAGACGCCGCAAAGCCATTACCGAGCACGCCCACCCGGTTCGTCCCGTTCGCTACGTCGGGTGGTAGGCCGATGACTTCCATCAGAATGGTCAGGGTAATCGCCGAGCCGTTGCCGGATAGGGTATTGATGGCACCGGCGAGGGCGGCGCCGAGGAAGGCGATGAGGTAAGTCACGGGTGGTAAGTGGGCTTAGCGGGTGATGACGATGTAGTCCATCAGGACGGTTTCCAGAAATTTCTCCGGTGTGAGGTTCACCTCACTCGCTTCCAGGCCGAGCTGCCCGGCGATGCGCAGCGATAATTGGCGGATGGCCTGGCGGTGGGCCGAATTCTGGTACTTGCGCAGACGGTTGAGCGATTGTTTGACGACCATCATGTCCTGGTCCGTAAACCGCTGTACGCCGGGGAAAATGGGTTCGTATTCGCTACGGTCCTTGATGCCCATGATTTCTTCGAGCGAGAAAATGGAATGGTTGTTGGCCTGAATGACGACCGTGCCGGCGGTCATGTCGCCGAGGCGCTGCTTGTTCTTGCTGGTTGAGATTAGCAGGACGGCGGCCATGCCCGCGGTGAGGATGACGTCGACGAAAAGGAAGACGGCACGGGCCAAAAAATCACCCGGCGTGGGGTCGCGACCGTCGTGGCGGATCACCTTCAGTCCGATTAATTTCTTGCCGGGCGTCTGGCCACGGTTGAAGGTCTCGAAAAGGAAAAAGTAAAGGATGAAATACGTGACTGGCCCCACGGCAATGGTGAGCGTCTCGTTCCAGTTCACGCCGAGGGCATTGACCACCAGTACCAGTAGCCAAAACGCGACAATGACGATCACCGCGTCGATCAGAAACGAACCGATGCGCGCGCCTACTTTTGCCAGATCGTAGTCGATGCTGACGTTTTGGGTGGTTTGGATGGTGATGGTGTCGAGGGGCAAGGGAGGGGGGAGTTGGTCTGTAGTCTAGGGTCTGCGGTCTGCGGTAAGACTCTAGACCACAGACCATAGACTGTTTTTTCTGCGCGGTCGCGGGTGCAAGGTAATAAGGTTGAGGGCATCCTGGCCGAACGTTCGTGCGGTAGCGCTGCCGCCGATTTGTTCGGGTAAGATGCCCCCAACCTTTATCTTGTGGCCGATTAAAAACATACGTTATGAAAGGTGCCATCATCGGAGACATCATTGGTTCCAGGCTCGAGAGAAACGGAGCTAAAGACTACGACTTCGAGCTCGTCACTACCGATTGCCACTTCACCGACGATACCGTTCTGACCATCGCGGTGGCCGATGCCATCCTCAACCAGCGCGACTTTGCCGAGGTCGTGCAGGAATACGCCCTGCGCTACCCCGATGCCGGGTACGGCGGCACGTTCAAAAAGTGGATGCACGGCGATATTTTCGGTCCGTACGGCAGCTGGGGTAACGGCGCGGCCATGCGGGTGAGCCCCGTCGGCTGGCTGTTCAACGACATCGAAACGGTGCGGGCCAAAGCAAGGGAAACGGCCAGGATTACCCACGACCACGCGGAAGGCCTAAAGGGAGCCGAAGCGGTGGCCAGTGCGATTTTCCTGTGCCGACAGGGTGGAAAGAAGGAGGATATCCGTAAATACATCACCGATACATTCGGCTACAATCTCCGCCGTACGATTGAGGAGATTCGCCCGGAATATACTTTCGACGTAAGTAGCCAGGGATCCGTTCCGGAAGCGATCATCGCCTTTCTGGATTCCGAAAACTTGGTGGACGCCATCCGCCTGGCCGTGAGTCTGGGGGGCGACACGGACACGCAGGCGGCCATTGCCGGGTCCATCGCCGAGGCCTTTTACGGACCGCTCGCCGCGCCGCTGGAGGAGGTGATGAATGCTTTTTTGCCGAACGAATTTATCGACGTGATCGGCGCGTTTGAGCGGGTCTTGCAGGTGAGTTAAGAAAGGTGGTAGGAAGATTAGGCGGTAGGCTTGTAGGCGGTAGGCCCGTCATTCAGGCGTTACGAGAAGTACGATGTTGGTACCTACCGTCTACCGCATACCACCTAATCTTCCTACCGCCTAATACATCGGGCACCCACAACCACCAGCCCGGCAACCTTCCAGGAAGAGCGCAGCTAGCACCAGCAACAGGTAATACGGCTTTTTCATCCGCCAAAGATAGCGGGTTCGCGGGTTAACCCTTACTTTGGCTAATCGTAAAAACCCCCACGTACCCATGCACCCCTACGGATACCCGTTACTCTGCTTGCTTGCCCTTTTACCCTGCACCGGCGCCCGCGCCCAAGCGACGGGGAAAGTGATCACGAACCTCACGATGAGGAGTGAAATTTTGGGGATGGAGCGGAACTACGCCGTCTACCTACCCCCCGGATACGCCGCCGACGAGCGGGAATACCCCGTGCTCTACCTCCTGCACGGCTACAGCGATAACCACACCGGCTGGGTGCAATTTGGCGAAGTGAAACGCATCACCGACGCCGCCATCGCCGACGGCACGACCGCGCCGATGATCATCATTATGCCCGACGGCGACACCGAAAAGATCGGCTATTTCAACCGGCCCGGCGGGGAATGGAACTACGAGGATCACTTTTTTACGGAGTTCATGCCGCAGGTCGAAAGCAAGTTCCGCATCCTTAAAAAGAAGCGTTTTCGCGCCATTGCCGGCCTGAGCATGGGCGGCGGCGGGGCTTTTACCTACGCGCTGCGCCACCCCGAACTATTCAGCGCCGCCTGCCCGCTGAGCGCCTGGGCCGGGGGGATGACGACCGACGACGTCGCTCAACGCTACGTGCGGGAAGGCGAGACGTTCACGGATGCGCAGATTCAGGAGCATTTTGAACGCAATAATTTCGTCGAGCTGGTCAAGGCCGGCGATAAGGAAAAGATAAGTAGCGTACGCTGGTACATCGACTGCGGCGACGACGATTTCCTGTTCGCCGAGAACAGTTTGGTACACATGGAACTACGTAAGAAAGAAGTGCCGCACGAATACCGCGTCCGCGACGGGGCGCATAACTGGACTTACTGGCGGGAGGCGCTGCCGCAGGTGCTGGGTTTTGTGGGTAAGGGCTTTCGGCAGTTTTAGACGGTAGGAAGAAGTAGGCGGTAGGCTGGTAGGCGGTAGGGCTCCGCACCATGGGGGCGTGAACATTGGGATGCCGATTTATTTCCAACCTACCGCCTACCGCCTACCGCCTACCGCCTACCGCCTACCAGCCTACTCCCCCCTCCCCACAACAAAGCCCCCCAAAAACCTGTATCCTATATTACACGAAGATCAATCCAGTAACCAGCGAAATTTCGCAAACTAATTAAGATGGCTACAGCAACCAAAAAACCCGCCGCCGCGAAGAAAACCCCGGCCGCCAAGAAGAACGGCTCCGTTAAGGGCGTCAAGTACAGCAAAGAGCAGTACCTCCAGTGGTACACTTTAATGTTGCGTATTCGCCGCTTCGAGGAGCGGGCGTTGATGAGCTACGGCCAGCAAAAAATCCGTGGATTTTGTCACGTTTACATCGGCCAGGAAGCCGTTGCCGCCGGCATCGAATCCGCGCTGATTGACGGAGATGCCATCGTAACGGCCTACCGCCAGCACGGAACGGCCATCGGCCGGGGCGTGAGCATGAAAAAGGCGATGGCCGAGCTTTACGGCAAAAGCACCGGAATCGTGAAGGGAAAAGGTGGCTCCATGCACTTTTTCTACAAGGAGAATAAATATTTCGGTGGCAACGGCATCGTCGGGGCGCAAATTCCCATCGGTACCGGCATCGCCTTCGCGGAATCCTACCGGGGCACGGAAAATCTGTGCGTAACGATGTTCGGTGACGGCGCCAGCCGCCAGGGTGCGCTCTGGGAAAGCTGGAACATGGCCATGAACTGGAAAATCCCCGCGCTCTACATCTGCGAGAACAACGGCTACGCAATGGGAACCTCCGTAGCACGGACGTCTAACGTGACCGACATGAGCAAACTGGGGGCCAGCTTCGAAATGCCTTCCGAGACCGTCGACGGGATGGACCCCGCCGCCGTGCACGAGGCCATCGAGCGCGCCGCTAAGCACATCCGCTCCGGTGCCGGGCCCTATTACCTCAACATCGAGACGTACCGTTACAAGGGGCACTCGGTTTCCGACCCCGCTAAGTACCGGGAAAAGGACGAAGTCAAAGAGTACCAGGGCCGCGACCCGATCAAAGCCACCGAAAAGCTGATACTCGAAAACGGTTTGGCGACCGAAGAAGAAATTAAAGCCATCAAGGACGCCGTGAAGGCCGAAGTTGCCGAGGCGGAGAAATTCGCCGAAGCCGGGGAGTACCCGGATGCTTCCGAGCTCTACACGGATAATTATGCCTCGGAGCCGATCGAGTTTATTAAGTAAGCTGACCGACTGCTTGGTTTCAGAATAGCTAAATATTTAGAAGCGCTTCGGTTTGTTCCGGGGCGCTTCTTTGTGTTTTGAGGAAATGCCATTATGATCCGGTACGGAGCAGCTCAAATGAGTAGCTTCCTGCCAGGAACTTGGTTTCTCTGCGTTAGAAGTACCGGCGACGGCTACTGTGTAAAACTTGTCATTTGCCCCCCACACCGTGGGCGGACCAAGAAAAATCCCCCTACCTTTGCGCCGCAAAAAGCCCAAAAATCATGACCGAGACCTTACGCCAACGCATTTTACAGTTTACTACCGAGGCACTCGCGGAAGACATTGGCCCGGGTGATTTTACCAGTGAAGCCACGATCCCGGCCGGTAAGCGGGATACGGCACGTTTGCTGGTGAAAGATGTTGGCGTGTTGGCTGGGGTGGAAGTCGCCAAGATGATCTTCGAAGCCGTCGACCCCACTACTGAATTCGACCAGCGGATGAAAGACGGGGAACTGATGCACGTGGGGGATGAAGCCTTTTACGTGACCTGCAATTCCCGAGCGCTGCTCCGCGCCGAACGGCTCGTGCTGAACACTATGCAGCGGATGAGTGGCATTGCGACGCTTTCCAACCGCTACGCATTCGAAGTGGAAGACCTACCCGTCAAGGTACTGGATACTCGAAAAACGACCCCCAATCTCCGCTTCCTGGAGAAATGGGCCGTCCGGCTCGGCGGTTGCTATAATTACCGCGACGGGCTTTACGACCGGATCATGATCAAGGACAACCACGTCGACGCAGCCGGATCGCTTACGAAAGCCATCACCGGCGTGCAGTCCTTCTTCGCGGACAATGACATGAAGTTGCCCATCACCGTAGAGGTACGCAACCTGGTGGAAATGGAGGAAGTCCTCCAGGTCGGTGGGGTAGACCGCATCATGCTCGACAACTTTGAGCTACCCATCCTCAAAGAAGCCGTGCAGCACATTGGCGACCGCTTCGAAACTGAGGCCAGCGGTGGCATTAACCTGACTACGATCCGCAACGTTGCCCTGACCGGGGTGAACTACATTTCCGTTGGTGCGCTCACTCATTCCGCGACCAGTCTGGATTTGAGTTTGAAGGTGGTGAAGTGACTACGTAAAGACTTACGATCGTTCGTTCATCTCAGTAACCAACGTTACGCAGACTTTTTAGCCACATAAACACAAAAGCACGGACAATTTTTTTCCGGCTACGTCGAAGCATTTTTACCTACGGTTTTGTGCTTACGTGGTTTGCTTGGCGGTACTTGGGGCTAAGTGGCAAGATCCAATTGTGTAAGATCTGTTAATAAGAAAAAATCACCCACCCCCGGCGGCGGGGCTACGCTCATAACTAGCTCAGCGCTACGTTCTAAATTGCCCGCGAATATTCATCAAGTGCTTAGTAATATTTGCTGTAACCACAAAAAAAGCTAGCCAGCACCCCAGAGGAGTACCAGCCAGCCGAATTTTTCCTGCCGTTAATTGAAAGAACGTGCTTGGGTAATTTAGTCAGCACGGAGTAGGAAAATGAAAAGGGGGGACAAACTGAGCGAACCATAGAGTCTGCTCGGGTGAATAAAAATCTTAGTAAGGGGTGGACCGACGCTAGAAGGGTAAATCCGTTGCCGCCGCGGTTTCTAGCGCTACGGCGTTATTCAATTTGCCGGCGTAAGTTGCTTTTAGCTTGGTCGTGGCGGCCGGGGCCGGCGCGTCTTCGGAGTTGCGGCTACCGACGAAAGAAAAAGCATTCAGGATGACTTCGGCGCTCTTCCGCTTCTGGTCGTGCTTATCCGTCCACTCATTGTAGCGCAGTGCCCCGACGACGGAGAGTTGATCGCCCTTGCTTAAGTAGCGTTCGAGGGTGTCCACTACTGGGCCAAAGGCTTTTACCCGGTGCCAATCCGTCTTCGTTACGCGGTTGCCGTCGCGGTCTTTGTAGGAATTGTTGGTCGCCAGGCTGAATTCAAGAAGGCTGTTGCCATTGGGGAGTGTCTTGCGCACGGGGGCAGCGCCGAGGCGGCCGAGGAGGGTAACGAAGTTGCTGGTATTCATCATGTAAGAATTTTGGTAGTAAAGAATAGCGTGCTTCGGGGAAGCGCGCGTTTGTCCGGCGCCAGCGGAAGCAGCTAACCAAGGCCCACCCCCGGCCCCGTGCGGAGCCGGGAGGATGGGGGAACATGGTTGCAAAAAAAGAAAGATGTTCGAGTGCTTTTAATGGACCGGGGCGAATCGGGTTAGGCCGCTCAGGCAGCGGTAGCTTTTCCCTTCGTCCGGCGGGTCCCCGTTTTCTTGGCGGACCGGGGCTTCGCGGCGGTGGCGGTTGCGGACTCGTTGATGATCGCTTCGATCTCGGCGTCCATGGCGTCGACGGCGTGCTCGCCGTATTCCATGGTCGGGGCGTCGTCCGTGAGGTAGTGGTCGGGGGCCTCTTGCTTGTCTTTGCGGCCGGAGCCGAGGAAGGTGAACTCCCGGGCAATGACGTTTGCGGTGGTTCGCTTCTGGCCAAATTTGTCTTCCCACTTTGCGTACCGCACGTTGCCGACGACGGAAATTTGACTCCCCTTCTTCAGGTGCTCGGCGAAGATCTCAGCTAGTTTACCGTAAGCCTTGACGCTGTGCCATTCGGTACGGGTGACGCGCTTGCCAGCCTTGTCGCGGTAATACTCGTTAGTGGCGAGGTTGTAGTTGCAGACGAGGTCGCCGGAAGGAAGGATGGCGGTGGTGGGGTCGGCGCCGAGGTTGCCGGTGAGGTGGATGTAGTTACGTACGTTCATAATAAAACTGGTTTGGATGGCCGTACCCGATGTGTGTTGTAGTAATACGACCGCTGTGTGAAGATGTATGCGCCGCCAGTGAGTGGGTATATATGACTACCGGTTCAGTTGATGACGATGCAAATGTGAGGGGACCACCAAGCCGCAGTCGTAAATAATCCGAATACTTTCGGTTAAAAACGTTTAAAAACGAATATTGTGTGACCGTACAACTCGCAAGTAATTGATAATGAAATATTTACGTTGAAAGGGTGCATTTTAAAGTTTTTTAGCGAAATTTACTACTTCGCTCAATTCCCTTGCGTTTCTCGCCAACGCTGCTTCTACGTCCGCGCCCCGATTGGTGTGCCGGGGGCAGTCCGAAATGGCTTTGCCCCCCATTCCTTACCTTCGCTCGTAATGTCCCTTCCCCCTTTCCTGAGATTTACTTGGCTTGCAGCCCTGATTTGCTGCGCCACCGCCGCCTCGGCCACTGCCCCAACAACCGCCGAAATACTTGCCGACCGTATCATGGACGTCTCCGATTCGCTCGTCAAGGCCCGTCTGGCCGCTTTCGGTACGGACATGATGGAGCACCGCCACGACCGCATCGTCCGCCGCCGCATCGTCAACTACATCGAGCGCTGGCCCGGCGCGACTGGCCGGATGCTCGCCCGCTCGGCCCGCTACTTCCCCATCTTTGAGGAACAGCTCGACGCCGCCGGTATGCCGCGTGCGCTCAAGTACGTTGCCATCCAGGAAAGCGCCCTGCGCCCCTACGCAACCAGCCGCGTCGGCGCCGGTGGCCTCTGGCAATTGATGCCCGGCACCGCCCGCGAACTCGGCTTAACCGTCAGCGACCAACTCGACGAACGCCTCGACCCCGAGCGCGGCTGCGCGGCCGGCCTCCAGTATTTGCGGTACCAGTACGACCGCTACGAAGACTGGTCGCTCGCCATCGCAGCCTACAACTGTGGCCCGGGTAACGTCAACAAAGCAATCCGTAAAAGTGGCAAGAAGAACCCCAGCTACTGGCAAATCCGCGAGCACCTGCCCGGTGAAACGGCTCACTACATTCCCAGCATTATCGCCGCGGTTTACATCATGGCCTACTACCACGACCACGACGTCCCCGTCGGGGAGATGGAGCTGGACATGCAGGTCACCGAATCGATCACCGTTTACCGCAAGCTCAGCCTCCACCGCGTCGCCCAGGTAACCGGCCTCAAACCGGAAAACGTCGTAGAGCTAAACCCGCAGTACCTCCGCGGTTTCCTTCCCGGCGGCTCGCGCGGTCACCACCTCCGTCTGCCCCAGCGCGTCATGCCCGCCATGCGTACCTACCTGGCAAAGCACGCGGCTACGGTTGATGAGTGTGACATCGCCCTGCCGTGGTCCAGCCCCCGGCTGCACGCAGGCAAACTCGACGCCGACCGCCACTACGTGCAGTACGGCACGGTTGCTAGCTACCGAGATACCACCCTCCGCCAGGTCGCCGAGCAAAACCGCATCCCCGTCGATCAACTCGCCATCTGGAGCAACCGCGGCGAGCTCGATAGCCTGCACGAGTTCGATCCGCTCATCTTTTACCGCGTCGCTGAGTACCAGCCGTACGACCCCCGCGATCGGAATACCCCCGTGGCGGCCGTGGCCGTGAGCCGCCGCCCGCTGACCCCCGTGCGCACCGAATGGCGAACGCATTACGTGGACGTTGACGAATTCGTGCAACCCACGCCGCCGAAGACGCAGAAAACCTCCTTTACGGACTTAATCAAGGGATGGTTTAACTAATTAATGACTCTGAGTACTGCAATTTCCATCGCTGACCCGTCGGTTACTTAGGACCGTGCGTGCGTGCTCAGTGACATCTATTTTAAGACCTAAGCTCGGTACCGTTACGGCATTCCCGACCTTAAGGGATGGGTAAGTCTACGCTGCTGAAATTCACGCTCGGGCGGGTTACGGTAGGGCGCCCCGATAGCTATCGGGGCCGGTGCGGAGTAGATTGGAGGAAAAGTGAAGCGGGTGGGAGTAGCCCCGCAATACGCAAGTTAAATTTTCGCCTCTTCGTGTCTGCCGGATTCCAGGTTAGCAATATGGTAGTTGTAGATAAACTTAGGCGTCTGCTCGTAAAGCGCTCGGTAGAGCTCCAGCGATCGTTCCCGCGCGTGCTCGTCCAGCCCGCCGCTTACTTGGTGGAGGGACAGATACGCCTCCGCCCGCTGCTCGTCATCGATTTCTTCCTGCGCCAACAAATCCTGAATCTTGCGGGCGCTTTCGGCCGTCTTCCGCACGTCGCACGCGGCGATGGACCGGGCGTGTAGTAGAGCGGTGACGAAAGAGATGCCCGGGTTACCCAGTTCTTCGGCCATCGCGTAAGCCTCCGCCGCGACTTCCTGCAGGGCTTCCAGTTGCCCACTAGCCAACAGGACGCGCCCTTTCTCCTCCAGTGAAGTTACCAAAACGAGCTTGTTGTTCGTCGCCCGGGCGATGTCGATGGCCTGGTCGTAGTACATCACCGAAATATCGTACTGCCCCTGCAAATAATAGATGTCTCCGAGTGTGTTGACGGCTTTGGCTATACCCTTGCGGTAACCCAGCTCCCGGCAGATGGCCAGCGAATGGTCCAGATGCTGAATTGCTATTGTGAAGTTGCCCATCACGGTGTTGATGTCTCCGATGAGGCCTTCCGTGACGGCAATACCCTGGAGGTCGCCCAGTTCGTTGCAAATCAGTAGATCCTGCTCGAAGTGCTCGGCGGCCTCACTAAATTTCCCCTGCCGTTCGTAAACGCTGCCCAGGCTACCCAGGCCGATCGCCTGGAGGCGTTTATTGCCCAGTTCCTTCGCTAGCTCCAGGCCGGCGTGGTGGTTTTCCATCGCTTTTTCGAAGTCGCCGCTCTCGAAGTAGACGATGCCCAGGTTCGTGTGCAGGCTCGCGAGGCCCATGCTGTCCTGGTTGGCCTGGTGGAGTGGGATTTGCTCTTCGATGATCCGGATTCCCTCGGCGTAATCACCCAGGTTCATGTGGGTAAGCCCCAGGTGGCTAATCGTTTCGGCGGAGCTGGAAATGCCCGCGTGGCTGAAGCCCTGGTCCAGCGACTGGTTATAATATTCGAGCGCGTGCTGGTAATCGGCCGTCCGGAAGTAGACGTTGCCCATGCTGCCGTAAGCTTTGGAAATACCCAGTATGTCGTCGACGGATTCAAAGAGGCTCCCGGCCGTCTTCAGGTACTCCATCGCCTTGTCGTATTCCCCCTTAAAGGTGTAGAGCCGGCCGAGGTGATTATTCGTTCTACCCAGTAGCACGATGTCCCGGCTGGCCTTCGCCAACCGTTGCGCCTCCAAATAAGAGGTCTCGGCCTCTTCCCACCGGCCGACGATCTCCAGCACTTTCCCCCGGCCGACGTGGGTGTTCACCATCATGTCCTCGTCCGGGTGGTTGGTGAATTTTTCGATCAGCCGCTGGTAGAGGTTAAGTGCCTGCTGGTTCTGGAAGTTGGCGCGGGCGTAATTAGCGGCCTTGCTGAGAAACTCGATCGTTTTCTCTTTGCTGCCCGCGTGCTCGTAGTGAAAAGCCAGGTCCACGTACCGCTCCTCCAGCGCGTCGCCGTAAAGACGTTCGATAACGGTAGCCGTCTGGTGGTGCAATTGCTGTAGCCGCGTGGTGAGCTGCATGCTGTAAACGGCCTCCCGCAACAGGCTGTGGCGAAAAATGTACCGCAGCTCGCTCATCGCGCTCCAGATCTGGCCCCGTTCGGCAATGTCTACTTGCTCTTTGAGCAGCGCAACGACTTCTTCCCGCGTATCCAGCCCGGTTTCTTCCCGGAGTACTTCGGTGAGGACGGGCAGGTCGAACTCCCGCCCGATCACCGCGGCGGCCTTTACGGTTTCGCGGACCATATCCGAAAGGCGGTCGATCCGCGCCGTCAGGATCGACGAGATGCTGGTGGAAAGTTTGATGCTCTCGTCGCTGAGCGTCAGTACACCCCGGTCGTTCTTCACCAGGAGTTCGTTTTCCCGGAAGTATTCCAGTACTTGTTCCAAGTAAAACGGGTTGCTGTTGGTGGTCCGCAGCAGCGTAGCCATCGTATCCTCCGTGATCGGCGCACCGAGCGTTGTTTCGGCCATGCGGCGGACGGCGTCGGTCGTCAGGGCGCCGATCTCGATCTTCAAGACTTCCAGCCCGGTCGTTTTTTTATCTTTCTCGATTTTCAGGTGCGGATAGTTTCCGTCATCATCCGCCCGGGAGGTAGCGATGATCAACAGGGGAAGGTCGTAGCTCCGGCGGATAACTTGCCGGACGACGGTGCGGCTGTCGTCATCCATCCAGTGGATGTCCTCGAGTTCCAGCACGGTGGGTGCCATGACGGCTTCGGCCTGGAGGAGGTTAACGAAGGCGGCGATGGTGTTCAGGTAACGGCCCTGCGCGTCGAGTTGCGTCCAGAGAGAATGCGGCGTGACGATGCCCAACTGGGCGGAGAGGATACTTTCCGTACGGTCGAGTTCGGTGAGGATTTGTGTCGTGCGGTCGGTTTCCAACTGTTGGAGCCTTTGCCGAATCTGGCTGAGCCGAAACTGGAAGCGCCGTTGATTTTGTGCCCTCCCCAGGTCCGGGCTCTGGCGGAACATTCGCTGCAAAAGATAGACGAAAGAGTTGAAGGGCTTCCGCAGAATCTGGTCAGAGCTCGCGATCATCCAGTTGATGGCCTGGCGCTCGTTTAGCTGGCGGCGGACTTCGTAGGTTAGCCGGCTCTTGCCGATGCCCGCCTCCCCGAGCACGTAGGCGACGCCGGCCATTTTACCACCGAAAATAGGTTGGGCGAACTTGAGTAGCTGCTTGGTTTCCTGCTCGCGACCGACTAGTTGGTTGCCGTAGTTCGGTTTGCCGAGTGACTGGCGGCGACCCACCAGCGCAAAAGTCTGGACGGGTTTTTCAATCCCCTTGTACGTGGTGTTTCCCCGCAGTTCGAAGCGAAAGTGGTTTACGGCAGCTAATTCGTCGTCCACTAAAATATCCTGCCAGTCGGCCGCGCCCATGATTCTGGCGGCGAGGTTGACCCGGTTGCCGACGCACGCGTACTGCGCCCGCTCCTGCCCACCGACGATGCCGGTGAAGGCAGTACCCACCGTCATCCCGAGCCGGAAGCGAAAATTGGCCTGCTGCTCTTCTTTTAGCTGCAGTAATTCCGACTGCACCGTCAGGGCAAACTCCAGCGCCCGCACGGTAATGTTCTCGTAAGAAACCGGGGCGCCGAAGAAGATGACCATCAGCGAGCCCTTGTCTCCGTAATCCACCTCCTTAAAGTACCCACCAAAATCGTCCACCTGATTGAGCACGACCGCCGCAAAGTGGCTCAGGTCTTCGTGGGTATGTACCGCTTCGAAAGCAAGAAAAATGGAGACGACCGTCCGAAATTCGCCCGCCTGGTCGTAGCGCACGACTTCCGGGGGGAGAAACTGAGCGGCCACTTTCGGGTCGACGGCGGGCAGGTCGAGCGCGGTTGGCAGGACGACCTTAGTGTTGAGGGATGGCTCGCCGACGAGGCGGTAGTAGCCGGTCGTAATTTCTTCCGTGATGGTCTCCCGACCCTCCAGCAGCGCGTTCATGTTGGCGGAAAGGACGATCTCACCCTCGTTGGCTTTCGTTTGCGCTACGGAGGCGTCGTTGATGGCACCGCCACGGAAGTAAAAGGCTTTTAGCTCGTCCCCCACTATCCCGTAGTTCACCTTTCCCGCGGCAACCCCGGCCTTTACGCCGATGCGGTATTTACCCCCGAAGACACTATCCCGCGCGGTAAAAATCTTACGCGCCTTATCCGTGATCTGAATGATCTGTTGGGCGTGTATTCGGGTAAGTGGCAACGGAAAAACGGCCGTGAAGGCATCCCCCGCGAAATAAGGAATAATACCCCCCTGCTTGTAGACGAGCGAGACGAGTGGCTCGAATACCTCGTTGAGAATTTGGGACAACTTCTCCGCACCGCTGATGCCCTCTTTCATCAGCGATTCCGTCAGGGGCGTGAAGCCGGACAGGTCCACGTTCAGCGTAAAGGCGGCGATCTCTCCGGAGAGGTCACCGGCCAGCAAGCGCTGTTGAATGAATGGAGGAATGAGTGGTTGCATGGAAAAACCAGTAGGTCAGGCGGGCTAGAGGATATCCTTATGAAGGTTGAAAGTACAACGCGGAGCGCGTAAGAAATGTCTACCCCTTCCAAAAGTAAGGGCCGGACGTAGAAACGGCCTCCCCGTCTGATTGACGGGGAGGCCGTTCGGCGTACTGGCACCCAAAATAGGTTAATTACTAAGGCAATTAGTTAGAACCTACGGGAGCCGTCAAACAACGCGGACGAGAGGCTAAAACTCCCTCCGATAGCGCACGCGAGCAACAGAATATACAACATGGTCATAAAGTATGGATTAACGAGAGGAACGGAAAAGGCAGATTTGTGCAAGGCTTGCCCAAAATAGAATCCAAAAGGTCGTAATTGCCCGGCGTATAGACAAGCGATCTACCCCCTTTCTACCGAAAAAGGGCGAAAAAGCACCAAAATAACGTGAGATCAGCCTTCACGGCTGGATATTGTTAGTCGACCACCAGCGCATTTGCCCGGAGGCTGAGTGGAAAGCGGGCGACGAGCACCGCCAGCGCGGAATCCCGCGGTAGATCGTGCGCCTTGGCGGAGCGCCACAACCTTACGGTGTTAACGTTGGCCACCAGGGGCAACAGACTCAGGCGAGTACTATCGCTGACGACCAGCTTTTCCGAACGGCCCCGCCCGTCGATCATCTCGAGGTGGTAGGCTTCCTCCGGTTGCAATGCCGCGAGGTGCGATAGGTCCAGAAACGTAATGTCTTCTTCGGCGAGGTAGTGCACCAGTACGTCTCCCCCGGCCGAGGGAATGGTTTGCGTATTCAGGCTATCCCAAGCTACCGTCTGCCCTTCCAGGGTTTTTATTTTCTTCTGAGCGCTGGCGTCGTCCTGCGCGTGGAGTGCCTTTTCGCGGTCGACTTCCATGCGGTAGTTCTGGTTACTACGGAAGAGGTAGCCACTCAGGAATAGCAGCAGTAAGCATACGCCACTCAGGGCCAGCCGCCAGATCACCAAATTGTGGTTCCGCCGGGTCATGGCGGTGATCATTTCGTGGTCGAGGTCATGAAAATCTTGGAGGGACCGCTGCCGGTCGCTGCCGTCCTGCTCCATACCCTGTTCCGTGATGTATTCCGACATGCGCTCGCGCAGCTCCTCCAGCTCGGTGGCCAGTGTCGGGTCCTTTTCCAGCATCTCCTTGACGTAGAGCGTCTGCTCCCGGCTGGTGAGGCCGAGTAGGTACTGTTCCAGCAGTTCTCTACGGTTGAATTTGTCCTGGCTCATGGGGTGGAAAGGCCATTGGTATGGTAACACCCAAACGGTTCCCTTAGGTCCGTGTTCGTACGGCTAGTGGTCAGGTCGGCAATGATGCGCGCGCGTGTTAAATGGCGACAATAGAAAGTCATCGTACCCCGCAACTGACCAGCCGTAGCGCAGCATTTGGGCGCGGCCGCGGGTGCCAGCTAATTAGGTGAGGAGCGAAGTGATTGACCGAGCCCGGCTGGGACGAATTCTATTCTTGGGCCCGTTCCGCCCCATCGTAAGCCCACTTCAGGTAAAGTGCGCCCCACGTGAAGCCACCACCGAAGGCCGTCAGCACCAAGTTATCCCCCTTCTTCAATTTCGGTTCGTAGTCCCACAGACAAAGCGGGAGGGTCCCGGCCGTGGTGTTGCCGTACTTATGGATGTTAACCATGACTTTTTCCATCGGTAGGTCGGTCATGCGGGAGACGGACTGGATGATGCGGATGTTAGCCTGGTGGGGGACGAGGTACGCCAGGTTGTCGACCGTCAGGTCATTGCGTTCCATCACTTCACCGACGACCTTAGTCATCCCGGAAACGGCGGCCTTGAAAACGGGCATCCCGTTCTGGCGGACGAAGTGCTCGCGGGCCATCACGGAATCGACCGTTGCCGGCTTGCGGGAGCCACCGGCCACGAGGTAGAGGAACTTTTCGCCACTGCCGTCGCCCCGGTGCTGATAGTCCAGCACGCCGTAACCTTCACTGCTCGGCTCCAACAACACGGCACCCGCGCCATCGCCAAATATGACACAAGTAGTGCGGTCCGTGTAGTCGATGATGGACGACATTTTGTCCGCGCCGACAATAATTACCTTATCGTGTGCGCCGCTTTCGACCATCTTCGCACCGACCGTGAGGGCGTACAGGAAGCCACTACAGGCGGCATTGAGGTCGAAGCCGAAAGCGTTCGTGCAGCCCGTGTGGTAAGCCGCCGTATTGGCCGTATCCGGAAAAATGGAGTCGCCCGTCACGGTAGCGACGATGATGAGGTCGATGGCCTTTGGGTCAGTACCCGTCTTTTCTAGCAACCCCTCGATGGCGGGGATGACCATTTTCGAAGTACCCATATCCTCTCCCTTCAGGATGCGCCGCTCTTTGATGCCGGTGCGGGAAGTAATCCACTCGTCGTTCGTATCGACGATGGTGGCTAGTTCCTCATTAGTAAGAATGTAGTCGGGGAGGTAGCCGTGAACGCCGGTAATGGCTGCGCGAATTTGACTCATGGTTTTGGTTTGGGCGGACGAAGATACACCGGGAGGACCCGGGCTGGCAAGGTGAATTAGGTGGTGATTTACCGATGGCTAAGGGGGGAGTAGGCGGTAGGAAGATTAGGCGGTAGGCTGGTAGGGAGCGTTAGGCGGTAGGCTGGTAGGCGGTAGGGCGTTCCTCTCAATCATGACTATTTTACCGCCTACCGCCTACCGCCTACCGCCTCCTCTTCTCTCTCCGCAACCGCAGAGAAGTCACTTAAGGCAATGAGCCCGAGGAAAGTCAGCAACCCGTTGAAAGCGAGAATGAGGAAACCGAACTGGAAGCCACCGAGCAGCGCCGCGGAATAGTAGTCGACAACGATCGAAATAATCGGTGCCAGCACGCAAACGATGACCAGTGCCGGTACCCGCACGCCACCCACGCTTACGAATTCACGAACCCGCAGCCGGGTGAAAAGCCCGAAAGCAAAAAGGCCGAGCAGTGGCCCGTAGGTGTACCCCGCCGCTTTGAAAAGAGAGGTGATGACCGCCTGGTCGCCGATCAGACTAAAGGACATGATGACCACGAATAACAGCACGGAAAAACCAATGTGTACGTAAAGCCGCTGTTGTTTCTTGTCGACCACGGGACCGTCCAGCCCGGGCGCGCGCCGCTCCTCCATCCCCAGGAAATCTACGCAGAACGAAGTCGTCAGTGCCGTGAGCGCGCTATCCGCGCTGGAGTAAGCGGCGGCAACCAGACCCAGGATGAAAAAGATCCCCGCCGCGGCCGGCAAGTTGCGCAGTGCAATGCTGGGGTAAAGTTGGTCGGACGCTTCGGGGATCGCCAGCCCTACGCTGTTAGCGTAAATGTAGAGCAGGGCGCCGAGGGCGAGGAAAAGCAGGTTGGCGAAAACGAGCACGATGCTGAAGGCCGCCATGTTCTTCTGCGCATCCCGAAAATTGGGCATACTCAGGTTCTTCTGCATCATGTCCTGGTCGAGGCCTGTCATCACGATCGTGATCAGCGCGCCACTGAAGAACTGCTTAAAGAAGTTATTCGGGTCCGTCCAGCCACCCTCGAAGAAGAATACCTGCCCGTAGTCACTGTTCTGGATCAGACCGACCATGCCGCTCAGGTCCGTTTCCAGCGCTTCGCCGATGTAGTAGACCGTCATGCCCGCCGCCAGGAGCATACAGACGGTCTGAAGCGTATCGGTGTAAACGATCGTCCGGATGCCTCCCTTAAAGGTGTACAGCCAGATCAGCAGGATCGTGATGGCTACCGTCACGAAGAAGGGAAGCCCGAAGGGGCCGGTGACGTACTCCTGAAGTACGATGGCTACGAGAAACAGCCGGAAAGCGGCCCCGATCGTCCGGGAAAGCAGGAAGTAGAAAGCACCGATCTTATGGGCGTGCCGCCCCAGTCGGTCCTTGAGGTATTCGTAGATGCTCGTGAGGCCGAGCCGGTAGTAGAGTGGTAGCAGAACGGTAGCGATGAAGACGTACCCCAACAAGTAACCGAACACGAGTTGCATGTAGCTGAAGGCCTGGTTCGCACCGCCCGCCCCGACGGCCCCGGGCACGGAAATGAACGTAACGCCGGAAAGGGTAGCACCGACCATCCCCAACGCCACCAGCGGCCAGGGAGACTTCCGCCCCCCGAGGAAGAAACTCTCGTTGTCGCTGTCCTCCCGGCTCGTCCACCAAGAAATACCCACCAGTACCGCGAAGTAGGCGGCGATGATGATAATGATGAGGCCGGGGGTGAGGGTGTCGTTCATTGCGGCGCGCAAGGTAGGTATAACGACAAAGATCGGTCTTGCCCGTAACTGATGCGGCCCGAAGGATCGACTTAAGTAGCGTGAGCACTCCCTCACAATTTCGCTGTTCCCGCCCGCGCTGCTTTTAGCACTAGCGGTCCCCATTACCTTTATCTTTATCTTTCCTAAAACCCAATTCCCCTTGACCCACACGCGGACCCTCCTAACCGCCCTGGCCATTTTCCTCGTCGCCGGCAACCTGGTCATCGACCGGTGGCCGGACACCCTCTACCACGGCGATTCCTGCTTCTACTACATGCACGTCGTCAGTGCTTTCGTGCACGGGGATGTGGGGGATTACGACAAGACCATCACCACGCTACGTGAAGTGAATCCTTCGAGCGCGGACCCACGCGAGGACATCTACGGCGTCCGCCTCACCGAGAAAGGCCGCCGCTACATCAAGTACACCCTCGGCGTTCCGCTGCTGGAGACGCCTTTCTTTTTCCTGGGGCACCTGTACGCAAAAGCCTCCCCGGAGTACGAGGCGAATGGTTGGACGAGGCCCTACGCCGCTTCGGTTGGCTTCGCAATTGTCTGCTACGTTATTCTAGCTTTCTATTTGTTAATTAAACCGCTGAAGCGCTACTTCTCGGACCGCGTAGTCACCATCACCTGCATCGCGCTGGCCGCGGCCACTAATTTGTTCTACCACACGAACTACGTGACGATGTCTCACGGGTTCCTTTTCTTCCTCCATACCTGGCTACTCCACGCGACGGTGCGGTTCTGGGAGTCGCCGAAGGCTACGCGGGCGCTGCTGTTGGGGGCCGTCGTGGGCTTGATTGCGCTGACGCGGGTGCCGGAGATTGTGGTGGCGCTGGTGCCGGTCGTGTGGGGTGTTTACGACGGGAAGACGTTAATTGGGCGCCTGGACTTCATCAAGCAAAATTTTCTACTACTCGCCCCGGCCGTAGTCGGTTTCGGATTGGTCTTTTCCCTACAAATTGCGTACTGGTACTACGTCAGCGGGCAGCTGATTTTTAACCCTTACGAAGGGGAGGGCTTCGACTTCCTGAAGCCCCGCATCTGGCAAGCTTTTTTCTATTTCAATAACGGCTGGCTGATCTATACTCCGATCATGTTTTTTGCGCTCGGGGGGCTATTCGTGCTGGGCCGCTACGCAAAAGGTTGGTTATTGCCCATTCTGGTTTTTACCGTCCTCAACACCTGGATACACTACAGCTACTACGTCTACAGCTACTTCCCCGGGCTGGGCCAACGGCCGATGGTGGATGCCTACCCCTACCTAGCGTTTGGGCTGGCGGCGGGCTTTGCCGGCTTGTCGGGCTCCAAACGTTGGAAGTGGTTACCGGTGGTCGCCACGGTTCTATTCGCCGCGCTCAACATCTTCCAAACCTGGCAATCCCGCGAGGGCTACATCTGGACGGAGCGCCACAACCGCGCCTTCTACGTCGCCAGTTTCGGTAAACTCAGCAACAGTATTAATGCCCTACGAGCTTACCACACGAACAGCCTGCAGCCCGATGAAGGGAAACTGGTCCTGATCGATACCCTCGCCAGCGATGATTTTGAGGATGTTGCCAGATATGGACCTACTGTTTCCAAAGATCACTCCCTGTCCGGTCAATTCGCCTACCACGATCCGCAGGAATTCCAGAACCTGAGCGAGCATCTCCCCCTGCCCGCCAGTGCCGCCGGAGAATATTTGAAGGTCGGCGTTCAGGGCTACCTGGCGGAAGGCACGCCCTACCCAAACCGCGACGCCCTACTTACCCTGGTGGCGGAAATTTATGACGAAAACGGATCGAAGCAATTCACCCGCCGCATACCGATCTCCGCGTTCATCGGTAATGAAGACGGAAATATCTGGTCGCTCGGAAAGCAGGGCGTTTGGGGGGAGGCAGCCTTTTACGTCCACTTACCCGGTAGCTTACGGGAAGGGTGGTACGCTAAAACGTTCCTGCACAACTGGCCGCAACAAGATGTCTGGGTGGATGATTACCGAGCGATATTATACAGAAAGGAGTAGATAGCTTTGTAGCCAATAAAAAGAGCGCAGCCTATCGTTGAGCCCCTCCGGTAAAAGCACCGCGTAGCGAGCGGATTATTGCCCCGCCACCACCCCTTCCCGCAACCAGTAAACCGTCCCCAGCCCACTAATCCGTGCGTTCGGCCGGTTGGCCATACCCAGCAGCATCCCACCGCCGCCGGCGCCACAGATTTTGAGGCGGTAATTGCTGCCGGACCACTGCTTACGGATGGGTTTCGGAATAAACGTCCGCAAGTGCTTGATCTGAAACTCACTGATCTCGGCGAAGGCCTTGAGGAGGGCTTTCCGGTCGTTGTTCAGCAGGGCATCGATGGCGGTGTCGGCCTTTGGTTTCCATACGTTGTCGACCATTGCGGCGAACTCCGGCCTGCCGTCGTACGCTTCGGTAAACTTGCGGATGAGGGTGGAGGCTTTGCGCGTCCGGCCGGTGTCGACGAGGAAGAAATAATCGCCGTAATCTTCGGGGAGCTGAACCGCCTGCGGAGCCACGCCCTGACCGAGCAACATCGGCTGCTGCAAGTAACAGATCAGCGGGTCCGTGCCGGAGCTGTCTCCGTGAAAGTAATTCTCCATGCGCGCGAGCTGGTGGCGCAATTCGTTACCGCTGAGCTGCCTACCCTTGTCGGTGGCAAAACGGTCGAAGATGGCGGCGCAAACGGCACCGCTGCTGCCGAGGCCGTAACCCACGGGGATGTTACCGGTTAGGCGCCAGTCTTCGAGGAGGTGATCTTCCAGGGAATTCGTGTCCAGCAGCTCCTGGGAGAACTCTTTTTTCAGGTAGTCACCGAACCGGAGGAGGGTCTCATCCGGCTTGCTTTCCTCCCACCTGAGCGACAGGCGACCATAGGGCACGGCAAGTCCACGACCACCCCGCAGAACGGTGTGCTCACCAAACAATAACACTTTTGCGGGATAACGATTGCCCATCGCTGCTACAACTACCGAGCGGGAAAACGGGTTTTGCGAAAGCCCTTTAATTTGCCAAACTTGACACGTGATGTACAAATTAGGTGAATGACCCATACCATAACAAAGAGCTTCCAATAAACTACCCCCACCCCATGCGCTTAGACCACATCGGCATTGCCGTCGCCAACGCGCCCGCCGCCACGGACCTGATCACCCGCCTCCTGGGCCGGCCCGCCTACAAGACCGAGGACGTTGGTAACCAGCACGTACGGACCGTCTTCTTTGAAGCCGGCGGCGACCAGGCGAAACTCGAACTCGTCACCCCCACCGGTCCGGAAAGCACCCTCCACAAATACCTCGCCAAACGCGGCCCCGGCCTCCACCATTTGGCCTTCGAGGTCGACGACATTCACGCCGAAATGGCCCGCCTGGCCGCCGACGGTTTCGAACTCCTCCAGACCGAGCCGACGCCCGGGGCGGACAACAAACTGGTCTGCTTCCTTCACCCCAAAAGCACGAACGGCGTCCTGGTAGAGATATGCCAGAGCATTCTACCAACTCCGGCAAACGAAGGCGCCCGCGACGGTGACTACTGGACGGAGCGCTACGCGGCGGGCAACACCGGTTGGGACATCGGCAGCCCCTCCACGCCGATCAAAGAATACCTCGATCAGCTAAGCGATAAAAGCCTGCGCATCCTTATCCCCGGCGCGGGTAACGCCCACGAGGCGGAGTACGCCTGGAACAGCGGTTTTCGAAACGTTACCGTGCTCGACATTGCGCCGGAGCCGCTGGCGGCATTTTTAAAACGCGTCCCGGATTTCCCCGCGGAACAAGCCATCCGGAGCGACTTTTTTGCCCACCAAGGCCAATACGACCTCATTCTCGAGCAAACCTTTTTCTGCTCCTTCCCACCTACCGGCGAAAACCGAAAAGCCTACGCCCTTAAGATGCACGACCTACTCGCAACCTCCGGCAAACTGGTCGGTTTATGGTTCGACGTTCCGCTGACGGACGAACTGGAGAAGCGGCCGTTCGGTGGCACCCGGTCCGAATACCTGGGCTATTTCGACCCGCTTTTCGACGTCGTCACCTTTACTACCGCCCATAATTCCATCCCCCCGCGGGCGGGCCGGGAGTTATTCGGCATCCTCCAGAAATCACTCATAGGTTGAGGGGAGAGCTTCGCTGCTGACTTCGTCGGTCTTAGCCCGACCCCGATAGCTATTGGGGGTGCGGTAGTCTAGTGTTACGGGGCTACCGCTGTTTCGTTCGGGCTACAAGCCCTCAACCTTAACCGACTAAATTTGAATTCCGAAAAAAAGCTGCTCTTCATCCTGGCCGCCGTCCAGTTCTCCCACATCATCGACTTCATGATCATCATGCCGCTCGGTAAGACGATCATGGAAGAGTTTTCCATCTCGCCGGGGCAGTTTGCCTGGGTGGTATCGGCCTATGCGGGCGCGGCGCTGATGGGTAATTTGATCAGTACGGCCTTCATCGATCGTTTCGACCGGCGCACGGCGCTTTTATTTTTATTCGCTGGCTTTACGGTGGGCACGCTGGCCTGCGCGTTCGCCCCGACTTACTTGTGGCTCCTTTGCCTACGCTCCGCCACGGGCATTTTCGGGGGCACGCTCGGCGCGCTGGTTTTGGCCATCGTGGGCGACGTGATTCCGCTGGAGCGGCGGGCTTCGGCGATGGGCTGGGTGATGACGGCCTTTTCGGCGGCGAGCGTGATCGGTATTCCGTCCGGCATCTACATTGCCAGTAAGTTGGGGTGGCACGCTCCGTTCGTTGCTACGGCGGGTATCGCGGCCCTGTTCTGGTTGTTGGCGTGGCGGTTCATTCCTAGTTTGCGCGGTCACATGTCAAGTGAGCGGGCGAGGCCGTCCCGACTAAGTGCGGGACTAGCTAGCGCGTCGCCCCGACTAAGTGCGGGACTAGCTAGCGCGTCGCAAGGGGAAGACGGAAGAGCCATGGCGGATGTGCTTGATGAAATAGCCTTATCCCCGGTGGAACAAGCCCTCGCCCCGCAGGGGACGCTCCGGAGAATCGCGGAACCGTTCGTCAAGATCTTTTCCGACTCCAACCAACGGGCGGCGTTGCTCTTCACGATGACGCTGATGCTGGGTCACTTCACGATCATCCCCTTCATCGCCCCGTACATGCAGATCAACGTGGGCTTTTCGGATACGGAGATCAGCCTTGTTTACCTGGTTGGAGGGATTTTGACCGTAGTGTTGCTACCGCTGTTCGGGAAGCTGGCGGACCGCTACGGGCGGATGCTGATCTTTTCGGTCGCTTCCTTTTTCGCGTTGGGGAGTATCTACCTACTGACGAACCTAGAAACGGATTCACTTTACGTAGGCTTGCTGGTAACTTCCTCCTTCTTCGTGGTGGCCAGCGGGCGTAACGTGCCGGCCACAACGATGATCACCTCGGTCGTCCGGCCGGAGAACCGGGGGAGTTTTATGTCGATCCGGCAGTCAGTAAACGAAGCGGCTTTGTTCGGGAGTACGCTGGTGGCGGGCCTGATCATTACCGAGAACGAGCAGGGCATGCTGGATGGGTACGAGAACCTGGGTTATTTTACGATGGTGATGAGCGTGGTGGCGGTGGTTACGGCTAGTCGGTTGCGGGCGGTGGCTTGATTAGGCATTGCCAATTATCTCTGCTCCTTTCCATTTGCTTGGCACCTGCGGCCGCGCCAGAGAGCTAGTATTTACGTACAGCTTTGCGTTGCTCTCGTTTCGGCCCGTTTTGCACTTCTTTTCAGAAGAAAAGAAGCAAAATTCTTGTCCTGTGAGCTTGGCTGATCAATGTTTTGGTGCTTGAAAGGCTAAAATCCGTCAACTCGCCATTCACTTTGTGTTTCAGAATTGTGCTTGTTGGTAGCACTAGCCTGTGGTCTTGATATGCAATTAGTGGGGGCTCAGACAGTACGGATTTCTTCACGCCTTTAAAGCACCAAAACATTGGCCAAGCTCAAGGGACGGATGACTAGTACCGATATTCTCGGGCAATTATCAATACTGCTCATTTAGGGATTATGTAATCACCGTTCGCAGGCTTACATAACTGACCTTACGCAACCGGATTATGCCACAAAAACACACAAGAGTAAGTAAACGGTGCTTCGGCGTAGCCGTACACCGATTTTTGTGCTTTTGTGTTTATGTGGCGAAATAATCTGCGTAACATCAGTTACATAATATCATAGTGAGTGATCGGACAGTATGATTGCAACATTTTGACGAGCGTAGCGAGCTGCCTCGTCTCCCCTCCCCCCTGGACCGCCGTAGGCAGCCGCGCAGCGAAAGGGGCCGGGGGAGAGGGTTACGGGATGTACGTTTAATGTCGTCCAATTATTTATCACTCGCAAACTTGTATGACATCGTAGCTATCCCTACACAAAATAAGCATACTCCTACCGAAGCTTCTCATTATTAGCGTGCCGATCCGCGTCACGAACTGTCTTCTTCGCCAGGTTCTTCCGGAGGGCTTCCGTGAGGTCGACACCGGTTTGGTTAGCGAGGCAAATTAAAACGAAGAGTACGTCGGCCATCTCGTCGGCTAACGCTGCTGGGGCGGCGGCCTCGTCGGCGGGGTTTTTGAAGGATTGCTCCCCGTAAAGCCGGGCGATCAGGCGGGCTACTTCGCCGGTTTCTTCGGTGAGCACGGCCATGTTGGTGAGCTCGGAATAGTAGCGGACGCCGATGGTGTTGATCCACTCGTCGACGCTTGTTTGGGCTTCCTGTAGGGTCACTAGATTAGGGGATTTAAATGTTTGCTGATGGTGCGGTTACACGACGAAGGCCGACCCACCGGGCCGGCCTCGCCTGAAATCTTGGTGGCGGTCGTCACGTGAACGCTGATCATCGCAACGGGCGCCAGCCGGTTAAAATGACTTCTTCAATTTAAAGTCGTTACCGTTTACGGTGACGGTGTCGCCATCGTGCTTGCCAAGCAGGGCACGGAACAGGGGGCTTTCGGTCGAAATGCCGATGTACTTCTCCCCCTCGATGGTGAAGGCATCGCTGGCGCAGGCGACGAAGAATTTGCCCTTGTCGGTGTGCACGACGTCCCCCATCTGAATTTCTTCGGTGGGCGTAATCGTGTTGATGCCTTTGAGGAGGTTGATGTCCTGAGCCAGCGCGTCGGCGACGGAAGAGCGAGCGGTGACGCGGTTACGTGCCTGGTCGACCTTGCCGTCCTCAAACATGTTCATGCCGTCTTCGGTCTCTTTCTTGGCTTCCTGGTTGTCCATCCGCTGCATCTTCATGATGTTGTCGAGCGACTCCTGCTTCATCTTCGTGATTTGCTTGACGATGGCGTCCTTGGTGGCTTGTTGCGTTCTGGTGAGTTCCATATTATTGTGTGCTAATGGCATTGGTTAAATAAACGGGTGGAGCGCTTCGATCAGAAATTCTCGACCTTTAGATTGCCCGCGGGCGGTACCCATTTAAACGAATCTATCCCGGGCATGTTTGGCGTCCTATTCCGAATAATATACCGAAATACCGAACATATCCAATTAATACCGGGTTTGTGTAGTGTAGTTCATACGGAACGACGAAGACACAATTTTTAGCGCCACCACCGCGTGGCGTTCTCATATTGCCACAACGACCAATATTTGCCCGGTGAAAACCGAGGTAGTTGTTCCTTGTAGCAATTACCCCCCGAGCGACGGACTATCGCGAGTTTTTTCACCGAGTGAAAAGAATATCTCAAGAATTAATGTCAAGTCTTTTGCTGGGTTTTTGGTTAATGTTCGGGCAGGTCAGTTTATCTGAGCCTGCCTTTTTTGTGTCTGGTAGGCTCGTGTTTTGGTTGTGGCGCGGGCGCGGTCGCAGGTGCGGGGTTATTGCGGGAAGCGCAAGAGAAATTGGCGCAGCGCTATTCAGATTTTTGGACCGACCTAACGATTAGCTGATCTTACGCAGAAGATTTAACCACATAGCACACAGAGATCACAAAGGGTGACGCTTCTTTGTGTTTTCTGTGCCCTTTGTGGCAAGAAAAAAAGATGCTGCGTAAGATCAGTAGATAATTCTACGACCTCACAAACCAACAAACCTCACTTCTGCCGAGCCACCCAGGCTACGTGCTTGGCGACCCGTTCTTCGGCCAGTAACAACTCCTTGGTATTGTATTCCCGAGCCAACGTCTTTTCGTCGGGGATCAGCCGGTGTATTCCCTTGTGGCACTTACGGCAAATACTGATGCGCCGGTGCGTCATCTCCTCCTTCGTGAACCGCTTCTGGAAGAACTTCTTACCGTGCACGGCGCGGGGGATGAGGTGGTGCTCGGTGAGCGGTTGGGTCCGGTGGCAGAGTTCGCATTCGCCGCGCGGGCCGGTCATGCGTTCGGTGTAGTTTTTGCCTTTGCGGGGCATTGTCGGCGGGGGTTTGCTGGGTAACCACGGTATTGATAAAAGGGTGTAGGTGTTGCCGGGTTTAAGTGTTTTGGGGCGGACATAACGGTGGTGGTTAGGTAAGCTGCCGTTCTCGATGGTACGGGAACGCATCGGGTTGCTGATTTAATGGACAGGATTTTCAGCATGAAAGCTAACTAACGAAGTGACCTTGCGTAAACGGGTGCTACCACAGAGCACGAAGTACTGCGAAGCCAAAACATAGCGCCTGCAATACTGCGAGGCAAATCACGAAAGCACCTTTTTCGTGCTAAGAAATCTGCGTAAAATCAGTCATTGAAGTTTAGCAAACTTTCGATCTAACAAGGAAACGATAAAAATTATACTGCGTCCCAGCAATGGTGCAGTGTCTTTGGCAGAGCTTTTCATTCAACCCGCTCTGTTCGGGTCTACCGCGATGGCAATTAGGAATACAACCATCAACACAGTAAATAGCCCGCCCAGCACGAGTCCGGCAATAGCAAATCCTTTACCAGTACGCAACCGCCGGTTACGCCTAAATCTAAGCAGAGCAACAAAACCAAATGCGGAAGCTGAAATGCCCAGAAGTGCCGCAACAATAAGCGCACTGAGTTGAGGCAACAGGATGGCAAATAGTAAAACTGCAAGGATGCCGGCGCCGAAACTTGCCAAAGCAAAATTATCGGCAGGAGCCTTGTCGGTTCCACTTTTTGCGGCACGGCGTTTGGCTCTTTTCATTTTTCCACGGGCAACCGCTAAGCCCAACCGTTCCGTAAACCTCAACTTGCGACCGAGATTAGTCGCTGCGGATTGTGCACTAAAGTCTTTGCTTGAAAACATCTGCGGTGCGGATACTGACGCTACCGGAGGGGTTGCTGCAATGGATAGGGCTGCGTGAGCGGGCGCACTCAACAGTAAGGTGAAGAGTAGCAAGAAAATTTGTCTCATGTTTCAGTTAGGTGTTTACGGAGATATGAATTAGCTAGGTGATTTCTTACTACTAAAATGATACTAAAATTTGGTGTGATCCTTATATCGACTTAAATCTATCAAAAAAAATCAACTTCCTCATCGTTTCTAATTGTTATTATCTCTTTCTTCTCCGCCAAACCACTTAATTTGTTCAATGAGCTTTCTCTTCTTTCCGAGTTGTTCGTAGCTACGTAATGAAAGAAATTTAAATCAAACCTCTCTTTGTAGCCCTTCGGTATACCGGGCCGTGTCTTCCCGAAATACCTAAAAGTTCTTTTGGTTATTCTCCACAAACAGACTACCGTTGGGTAATTCAGGTAAATGATGGTATCCGCCTTTACCAGTCTTACGTCCAAACTGCCACCATAATTTCCATCCATAATCTAACTGGCCTTATTCGCTAGATTCCTAACTACATCGTCCCACGCTAATTTATCCGGTTCCCGCCAACCGCGTTGCCAACAGTGGTGGTCTAAATGCACGACCTCAAGTTTGGCAAAGCCACTCAGCCTTTTTGCAAAAGTTGATTTTCCAGCCCCGCAACACCCGATGATCATTACTCTTTGCGTAGGGACTACGGAGCTAGTTCATTAGATTTAACTTACATAACCCATAAGCTTTCCCCGACGAAAGAACACGTTCGATGTAAAGACCACAGACCACAGACCACAGACCACAGACCACAGACCACAGACCACAGACCACAGACCACAGACCCATTTAATGCGCCTCCAGCCAATTCCCCCCCAAATCAGTCTCCACCACAATCGGCACCGATAAATTAGGAATCGCCTCCCGCATCAACCGCTCGATCATCGGCTTCACCTGGTCCACCTCGGTCTTCGGCGTATCGAATACCAATTCATCGTGCACCTGCAGGATCATTCGCGTCTTAAACTTGCCCTCCCGTAGGGCTTTGTCGATCCGAATCATCGCAATCTTGATCATGTCGGCGGCCGTGCCCTGGATCGGGGTGTTCATCGCCATTCGTTCCGACAGCGCGCGGGACATGGAACTGCGGCTGTTAATGTCACGTAGGGTACGCTTGCGGCCCAGCAGGGTCATCGCGTAGCCTTCTTCCTTCGCTGTTTCGACGGAAGTTTTCATGAACTCTCGCAAACCGGCAAAGCGTTCGTAGTAGTTTTTGATCAGGTCACTAGCTTCCTGGCGGCTAATCTCCAACTCCTGCATCAAGCGCTGACTACCCGCGCCATAAAGAATGGCGAAGTTGATCGTTTTGGCCTGGTTCCGTTGCGTGCGGTCGACTTCCTCGAAGGGAACATCGAAGACGATCGCGGCGGTGGCGGTATGAATGTCGCGGCCTTCGTTGAAGGCATTTACCATTCCTTCATCTCCACTCAAAGCGGCGACCAAACGTAATTCAATCTGTGAATAATCCGACGCTAAAAGTACGTGGTCCTCATCCTGCGGCACAAAGGCTTTACGGATTTCCGCCCCCTCCGGCGTCCGCATCGGGATGTTCTGAAGGTTAGGGTTGGAACTCGACAGGCGGCCCGTCGCGGCGATGGTCTGGTTGAAGCTGGAATGAATCCGGCCGGTTTCGGGGTTAACCAGCAACGGCAGCGCGTCCACGTACGTACCGAGCAGTTTCGACAGGCTGCGGTACTTCAATATCTTCTTGACGATTGGGAACTCAACGGCCACATCCTGCAAAGTAGCTTCGTCGGTTTTGAACTGTCCGGTCTTGGTTTTGCTACCCTTGTAAGGAATTTCCATCCGTCCGAAAAGAATCTCACCGATCTGCTTCGGGGAGCCGATGTTGAACTCGCTACCGGCTTCCGCGTAGATCTCTTTTTCGATGTCTTTCAACTGTGTGGTCAGCACTACGGAGTAGTCCTCCAGGAACTTCGCGTCCAGATTAACCCCGGCCAGTTCGATGTTGACGAGCACGGGAATCAATGGCGCTTCGATGGTATTGTAGAGCTCGACGAGCCCTTCTTCCTCCAGTTCCGGCCATAGCGCATAGTAAAGGCGCATCGTGATGTCGGCGTCTTCACAGGCGTAGTCAACAACCTTGTCGACGGGCACGTCGCGCATCGTCAGTTGCTTCTTACCGGTACCGATCAGCTCCTTGATCGGGATCGGTTTGTAGTTCAGGTATTCCTCGCTGAGCAGGTCCATCGAGTGCCGCTTATCGGGGTGGATGAGGTAGTGCATCACCATCGTATCCAGCAGCGTGCCGCCGACGGGTGCGCCGTAGCGTTCGAGGACGATCATGTCGTACTTCAGGTTTTGCCCTACTTTTTCGGTGTTCGGGTCAGCCAGTAGTGGCGCGAATTCAGCCACGATTGCCTCACATTCCGCGCGGTCTTCCGGCACGGGCACGTAGTACGCCTCCCCGGCGGCCCAACTGAAGCTCATCCCGACCAGCAGCGCCTGCGTCGGGTCGATGCTCGTCGTTTCAGTATCAAAAGCATAAATTTTTTGCTCGCCAAGTTTCTTAATTAGGCCTGCCCGCTCCTCGCTGGTCTCGACTTTGTGGTAATCCTGCTCCGTGTTCTCAAAGTGGTCGTCGGCAATGGCGTGCGCGGCGGGTTTGCTGAACCGTTTTCCGCCTTTTTGCGCGGACGCGGGTGCATTAGAAGTGGGTTGTGCAAAGAGGTCTCCCTGCGAAGAAACCGGTGCGTTCTGCTCCAGGGCCGGGTTCGTATTGAGGATCTCGTTGGCAATCGTCCGGAATTCAAGGTCGCGAAAAATGTCCGTCAGGTGCTCATAGTCGAATTCGTTGATGTGGTACGCCTCGGCACTGAACTGGACGGGGACGTTAACGTCAATCGTCGCCAGTAGCTTACTCAAATCCGCCTGCGCCTTATGCTCGATGAGCCGTTCTCGGTTCTTGCCCTTAATCTCGTCGATGTGCTCGTAAATACCCTCCACACTGCCGTACAGGTTGATGAACTTCGCGGCCGTCTTCGGGCCGATGCCGGGCACGCCGTGGATGTTGTCCACCTTATCACCCATCAAAGCCAGCAGGTCGATTACCTGGATCGGCTCCTGAATATCCCACTTCTTCTTGATCTCCTCCACCCCGAGAATCTCGATGCCGTTGCCCATCCGGCTGGGCTTGTACATGTAGATGTTGTCCTCCACGAGCTGCCCGTAGTCCTTATCCGGCGTGACCATGTACACCTCGTACCCTTCCTTGCTGGCCTGCTTAGCTAGCGTACCGATCACGTCGTCCGCCTCGAAGTTGGGAATGATGATGACGGGAATATTAAACCCCTGCAGAATCTGGTGGATGTACGGAAACGCCACCCCAATGTCCTCCGGCTGCTCCTCCCGCCCGGCTTTATAATCCGCCGCAAGCTCGTTCCGAAATGTCGGCCCGTCCGGATCGAAAACGACGGCCAGGTGGGTAGGGTTTTGATTCTTCATCAAGTCCCACAGCGTACGCGTAAAGCCCATCATCGCACTCGTGTTGATCCCCTTAGAGTTGATCAGCGGTCGATTGATGAAGGCGAAGTGGGCACGGTAAACGAGGGCGTGGCCGTCGAGGAGGAAGAGCTTTTTTTCGGTGGTGTCGGACATTCGCCAAAGGTAAGAAACGATGGGGGTAGGCCGAGGGCCTCCGGCCCGAATGAGACGCGCGTTGATTCCACCTCACGTTACGTTCGGGCCTGGAGGCCCTCAACCTAAGGGGTGATATTTTACTAAGCCGAGGGCCTCCGGCCCGAATGAGACGCGTGCTAGTTCCCCCCCCCTTCCTTTCGTTACATTCGGGCCAGAGGCCCTCGACCTATGGAGAAGCACTATTTTATTAGGCCGAGGGCCTCCGGCCCGAATGAGATGCGTGTTAGTTACCCCTCCCTTCCTCTCGTTATATTCGGGCCAGAGGCCCTCGACCTATGGAGAAGTACTAGAAGCACTCACTCCTGAAAAGTAACTCATATTCAGGGTTCAACCAAGTATTAGGCCAGTCTTCCCACTGTTCAACCAAACCAGCCTTCACCGGATTGTGCAGCACGTACCACACGGCCCGCAAGAACCGTCCCCTACGCACACTCGTGTCAAAGTAATTCGGCGCCCAAAATGCCGTTCCCTTTCTATCCAGTAATTTATTGGCTACCCTCGCGGTATACCCTTTCGCTTTTCGAACTACCGAACTTATCGACACCGCCTCCACGCCCACCGGGCAATCCACGATCAGGTGAACGTGGTTCGACATGATGCATACAACGTACAAGTAGATTTCTTTCCGCTCGTGCAGTAATCGCCAACTGGCGATCACCTCCTCAGCTATTCTGGTATCTTGCAAATGGTATGGTCCGTTTGAATTATTGTGCAGGTAGTTGTCCAGCGCCAGGTGGTGCCTTTGGTGGATGGCTTGTTTTTCCCTGCGCAACCAATCTCCCGAAATCTTTGGTGGACGAAGCAGTGCGTTGGCTACGGCTCGTTCTATTTTCAGTGCCCTAGATTTATTCAGGTATTCCAACTGTTTTACGGGTACGCTGCCCGCTAATCGGTAGGCTATGTGAACGGCGGTGTTGATGTCGAAGTGAGGTAGCTTCGCGTTTTGGGAACGTGGCATTTGTCCGTAGTTCTTTAATTAAAAAAGTTATTAGGCCGAGGGCCTCCGGCCCGAACGTAACATAAAATTACCCAACACACGCTTCATTCGGGCCTGGAGGCTCTCGACCTAGGGCGGCGGTATTCTACTAGGCCGAGGGCCTCCGGCCCGAACGTAACGTAGGGCTGACTAACGCGTGTTGCATTCGGGCCTGGAGGCCCTCGGCCTAAGGGGGCAATATTTCATTAGGTTGAGGGCCTCTGGCCCGAACGTAACGACGGCATAACCAGCGCGCACTGCTTTCGGGCCTGGAGGCCCTCGACCTAGGGGGCATGTTTATTAGGCCGAGGGCCTCTGGGCCGAACGTAACGACGGCATGACCAACGCGCGTTGCATCCGGGCCAAACCCAGCACCCGCGTTAGCGCCCCAAAATCCGAACCACCTCGTCTAGCTTAGATTTCATCTCATCCGAATCCAACGCACGCAGCACCTGCACCCGCTCCCGCTCCGTCATGTGGAACGATACCGAAGTCCGCAATGGGTCGTCCAGCGCCGGTTGATAATTGAAGCGGTGGAGATGAAAAAAGTCGGGGCCGATGATTTCCGTCAGTTGCCCCAGAATGGCTTCCTGGTCGAGGATCTGAACCCCGAGAATATTACCCGCCACGCCAACGGGACTGAATAGAGATTCCACCACGCCACGCCGCCCACCCTCGTCCGCCGCCGGCTCGTTCTCCCGAAAGGCACTAATCTGGACGACGTGGACGCCAGAAGTATTCTCCCGGATCCAATCCTGAAATACCGTCAAAAACCGCGCGGCGGAAACGATGCCGTAATTATCCCGGTAGCCGGCGTCCATCAAACGCACTGCGGGCACGGTCGGCAGGCGGACCAACGGTAGCACGTAGGGGTAAGTCGCGTTCATGCGCAGGGCCGTAAGGAAGCTCAGGTTGTCGGCGTCCTGACCCGCGAGCAGCCACCGGAAATCGACCATGTCTGGCTCCAAATCGACCTCGCCCCGCATGGCCAGTGGCGGCGCGCTCATGTAGGAAACACCCTGCGGGGAAATGACCATCCGCCGGCCATCATCTACCACGCTCGGCGTGATGAACATGAGTGGAATTTGCGCTAATCGTTCCGGCTCCCGGTAGGCGGCGAGCGGCTTTTCGAGGAGGCCGCCCGTATTGAGGTTGAGTTCTCGTTCGAAGCCGTAGGCCCGGTCGCGGCGGTAGGGGCGGCCCATAACGTCGACCCTGGCGAAGGGAAGGAATAAGTCGTTGCTGACGATGGAAAAGGCGATGGGGTTGAGCAAGTCGCGGCTGATTCGGTCGATCCGGTCGGCTTCCCGTTCGCGGAAATCAGGATCGCTCAGGTAAGCTTCCCGCAGGGCCGCCAGCCCGATCTGGCCGCCGGAAGCACCGGTCATGAGGGCCGTGCCGCGCAGGAAAGCGCCCTCGCTACAGCGGTCGAGCGTCTGGGCGACGTGGGTCGTCCAGAGCGCCGCCGTCAGCCCCCCGCCGGAGGCACACACGACGATGAAGGGCGGCTTGGCATCGGGTTGGTTGGCTTTCCAGTTGTTCAGGATTTCCGTAGTGGCCGCGATGTCGTCCGTCAGCTTTTGGCTGCCGTAAAGACCGTTAATGCGGGCGAGGGAATACGCGGCCGGCGGGGCGTCGTAGTCGAGCCCGTAAGCTTGGTTATCGATGGCTAACCACGCACTGCTCGTGAGGGCATTAACGCCGACGGCGAACAGAATTAGCAGCGTCACCCGCCACTCCGAAAACCAGTAGCTGATGGCCCCGATGATGGAGACGACCAGGCTGAAAAGGATCAGAAAACTAGCGCCGGCGGGAATTTGAAACACGGGCCGGTCGATCAGGATGCCGAGGACGGCCAGCAGCACGATCGTCCCAACCTGCAATAGCAGGGCGTTCGTGTGATTCTGCCGAAAGATGCCCTGCAGCAGCGAACTTTCGTAGTGGGCTACGGAGCGGACGAGCTTCGACTTAAGCTTCTCGTTGACGTACGTTTCGACCCGGTAGGGGTTGTCGTAGAGACCGCTGAGTTTCGGGCCGAGGCCGCGGGTGCGGTAGGGGCGACGGCCCGCGGTGCTTTTGTACGTGCGGGACGGGCCCATGTTCGGCGGCGGGTCGCGGAATTTGGGCCGGTAGTAGCTGATGTCGCGGTTCGTGAGATTGAAGTACAGGGCGTAAATAAAAAGGCTGATGGTGAGCCCCAACAACAGGCCGGTCAGTGCCTCCCCGAGCGCCAGATAATTATTTTCGAGGCGAAAAAAACGGCCGATTTGAAGGCAATAAAGCAGCAAAATCCCCAGCGGCAGCAGCGCGTTGTTGATGCAGAACTTGAAGAAGGGCCGCGAAAGACTCGCCAGAAAGTTAAAGTAGCCACCCAGAAGTAAGTAGGTACTTAAATTCCAACTCATAACGAAGTAACCGTAGGCCAGGCCGATGATCAGGAAAGACCAAAAGCCCGTCACGTTGAGGTACTCCGGGTCGAGAAAGAGGTACTGCAAACCGAGGTTTCGACCCAGGTAACCGGACATCATCAGTACGAACAGCGCCCACACCAGCAGCAGCATAAAGTGCCGCCGCGCGTGCAGCAGCAGGAGCTGAACGGGGAAGGAGCGGAGGAAGCTGCGCGGGGAGGCTTGCATTGGGCTAAGGTAACGTAGATAGTATCGCTGCATGGAAGAGGGAGGAAAGAGTATAGATCGTGCTGCGCACTTGAGGAGAATAGTGTAAGGACGGCTGCGGCGGCGGGCTCCGACGTCCTTATTCTTTAATCTTACCTCTTTGTTCCCTAGGAAAGAGTATAGATCGTGCTGCGCACTTGAGGAGTATAGAATAAGGACGGTTGCGGCGGCAGGCTCCGACGTCCTTATTCTTTAATCTTACCTCTTTATTCCTTAGGAAAGAGTATAGATCATGCTGCGCACTTGAGGAGAATAGTGTAAGGACGGCTGCGGCGGTAAGCTCCCACGTCCTTTCTCTTTGTTCTTTCCTCTATACTCCGCTTCAAAGAATATAGATCGTGCTTCGCACTTGAGGAGAATAGAGTAAAGACGGCTGTAGTGGTAAGCTCCCACATCCTTACTCTTTGTTCTTTCCTCTTTATTCTCCCTTTAAACCGACCTTAGCCCCAGCTTCATCGACCCGTGCCCCCAGGTGTTCATTAAAAACCACGAGCCTAACAATATGAAAATCGCCCTCCTCGGACCCGCAAACCCCTACCGGGGTGGCCTCGCTGCCTTCAACGAGCGCCTCGCCGTGGAGCTGGCGAAGGAGCATGCGGTGACGATTTTCACGTTTACGTTGCAGTATCCGGATTTTTTGTTTCCCGGGAAAAGCCAGTTTACCGACGCGCCACCGCCGCCGGACGTGCGCATCGAACGAACGCTGAGTTCCATAAATCCGGTTAGCTGGGTACGAACGGGGCGGGCGATTAAGCGGGGTGGGTTTGACTTGTTGCTGATTGGTTACTGGCTTCCCTTCATGGGGCCGGCTTTCGGGACGGTTGCGCGGGTAGCCGGCGTGCCGACAATTGCGGTGGTGCACAACATCATCCCGCACGAGCGCCGGGTGGGGGACCGGCAGTTGTCCCGGTACTTCGCGGCTTCGTGTGCGGCTTTTATCTCGCTGACGGATTCGGTACACGACGACCTGCGGGCGTTTGTTGAGAATAAGCCATCGATCATTTCTCCACACCCCATCTACGATCACTTCGGTACTTGCCCGGGCCCCGCCCCGATAGCTATCGGTGCGCAGAAAAACCTGGGCCTTTCTGCGAATACTGAATACATACTTTTCTTCGGTCTAGTCCGCGAATACAAGGGGCTAGACCTGCTGCTGCACGCCATGGCCGACGAACGCCTCAAAAAACGGGGCACGAAACTACTCGTCGCCGGCGAATTTTACGGTGGCCGCGCGGAGACGGATGCGCTGATCGAAGAACTAGGAATTGGCGACCAAATATTACTCTACGATCGCTTCATCCCCGACGATCGGGTCAAGGATTTCTTCTGCGCCGCCGAGCTACTCGTCCAGCCCTACCGCCGCGCGACCCAGTCCGGCGTAACCCCGGTGGCCTACCATTTCGAACTCCCCATGGTCGTCACCAACGTCGGTGGCCTGCCCGCCATGTGCCCGGACGGCGTCGTCGGCTACGTCGTCGAACCCACCCCCGCCGCGATTGCCGACGGTATCGTCAAGTACCTCACCGAAACAGATCGAGCGGCAATGAGGGAGAATATTAAAACCGAAAAGCTAAAATACGAATGGGCCGGAATGGTAGAGAATGTCTTGGGTCTGTGGTCTAAAGTCTCCAAGTCACAGACTAAAGACTAAAGACTAAAGACCACAGACCTTAGACCCCAGACCCCAGACCCCAGACCCCAGACCAGCTACCCTTACCTTCCCCCCATGAACAAAGCCGCCGCCACCATTCGGCACAATCTCCAAACCGCCATCGATCTCCGGCAGCAATTGCTGGACGACGAGGAGTTCATTAATAAGGTCACCGCCATTACCCAGGCCATCGTCACTTGCTACCGTAACGGCGGCAAAGTATTCTTCTGCGGCAACGGTGGTTCGGCGGCGGACGCTCAGCACTTAGCTGCGGAGCTATCCGGCCGTTATTATTACGACCGGCCGCCGCTGTTCGCCGAAGCGCTGCACGTCAATACGAGCTACATTACGGCCGTCGCAAATGATTATTCCTTCGAGGAAATTTACTCGCGCTGGGTGACGGCCATTGGGCAAAAGGGCGATGTGCTGTTCGCGCTGTCCACTTCCGGAAACAGCGCCAACATCGTCCGGGCCGTGAAAAAAGCGAACGAAAACGGGATGGTTACCGTTGGGTTGACCGGCGCGAGTGGGGGCGAAATGGGGAGGCTTTGTGATCACCATTTGGCGATTCCTTCTACCGATACGCCGCGGATTCAAGAGTGCCACATGCTTTTTGGGCACGGTATTTGTGAGGTGGTGGAGCGTAGTTTGTTTCCTCGGCCTCCGGCAGTTTCCGGAGGAAGTTGAGGAAGTAAAAAGAAGAAGGGAGGAGGAAACAACTATTCGGGAGTATTTTTTCTCCTCCCATACTCCCCTCCACGTCCTCCGGAAACCCGCTCCGACTCAGTCGGCCCCGGAGGCAAAACCCAGAAAATGAAAAAAACCTCTCGCTTACCAGTAACCCTAACCGCCCCCGGCGAAAGAGCCCTCCGCGCCGGCCACCCATGGCTCTTCGACGGCGCCATCCGCTCCGTAAAGGGCGAAGGCAAAGCGGGCGACCTGGCCGTGGTCTTCAGTGTCAAAAAAAATAAATGCATTGGCGTGGGCCTGTACGACCCGGGCTCGCCCATCCGCATCCGGGTGCTGCACGGCGGCGGGCCGGCGACGGTAAACGAAGACTTTTTTCGGAAGAAATTGGCGGCGGCAAAAGAATTACGCACGCCACTGCTGGCCACGGATACGACCGGTTACCGCCTCGTGCACGGGGAAAATGACGGCCTACCGGGCTTGGTGGTGGACGTTTACGCGGGCGTATGCGTGCTCAAACTATACTCCGCCGCCTGGCTGCCTTGGTTGGATACGTTGCTGCCGCTGATTCTCGAGGTGGCCGGCTCCGAAACGCTCGTGCTGCGATTAGCGCGCGTGGTCGAGAACGCCGCGCGGGCCAGCACGGCGGGTGCCGGGTTGACGGACGGAGCCGTGTTAAGCGGGCATCTACCCGAGGAAGAACTCATCTTCCGCGAGCACGGCCGGCAGTTCTACGCCAACGTCGTCCGGGGCCACAAGACCGGCTTTTTTCTCGACCACCGGGACAACCGGAAGCATATTGGAGAACTCGCGGAGGGCAAAGAAGTGCTCGACGTATTTTCTTACGCGGGTGGTTTCAGCGTTCACGCCCTGGCCGGTGGCGCTACTGGGGTAACTAGCCTCGACGTCAGCGGCCCCGCACTGGAACAAGCTAGTCGGAACGTGCAACTGAATTTTGGGGGCGACCCCGCCGTCGCCGGCCGCCACCAAAATATGGAAGCGGATGCTTTCGACGGACTGGCGGAATTAGCCGAAAGCGAAAAAACCTACGATTTGGTGATCGTGGATCCCCCGAGCTTTGCCAAATCAGAAAAGGAAATCCCGGGCGCACTGGCCGCTTATCGGAAGATCAACCGGCTGGCCGTGCCGCTCGTCGCGCCGGGCGGTGTGCTCGTCGCGGCTTCCTGTTCGGCGCGGGTGACGGCGGAAGATTTCTTCAAGGTGATCGCCGTGGCGTTACAAGTTTCCGGGCGGAAGCACAAGTTACTGGACAAGACATTTCACGACGTGGACCACCCCGTTGGCTTTCCGGAAGGTGCTTACCTCAAGACGGTTTATTACCGGATTTACTGACGCTTAGTTCGGTACGGGCAAACCAGCCCGGCCTCGATTCCGTACCTTGCTGACCTACTGCTTCACGACTTTTCCCCATGAATTTACACGTCATCACGCCCGTCATCAACGAGGCGGATAATCTGCGCGTCCTGCTCCCTTTTCTCGTTTCCGAACTCGCCGGCCGTGGGTCCATTACCATCGCTGACGGCGGAAGTACGGACGAAACCGCCTCCGTCATCGCCGCCAACCCTGGCGTCCGTCACCTGCTGTGCGATCGGTGCGGTCGAGCAACACAGATGAACGAGGCGGCGCGCAATCACGTACCGGAGGCCGACGTCGTCTATTTCGTGCACGCGGACACGACCCCGCCCAAGGGTTTCTACAACGACATCCAAAGCAGTGTGAAGGCGGGCAACGACGTGGGGTGCTACCGCTTTAAGTTCGATACGTTTCACCCGCTGTTATCTATTAACGCCTTTTGTACGCGCTTCAAGGGCCTGGCTTGCCGGGGCGGCGATCAGTCGCTGTTCCTCACCCACCGGGCGTTCGACGAGCTTGGTGGCTTCCGCGACATGAAAATCATGGAAGACTACGACATCATCCAGCGGACCTGGGCGAGCGATTTTAATTTCCACGTCATGCCGCGCAACATTCTGGTGTCGGCCCGCAAATACCGCGTCAACGGTTGGTACCGCGTGCAGATGGCCAACCTGAAAGTATTTCGCATGTACAAAGCCGGTGCGCCGCAGGAGGCGATGGTGAGTACTTATAAGCAGATGTTGGACCCTTGGTAGATAGGTTTTTGTGCTAAAGTTTTTTTAGGAAAGCGCGCAGTGAATAACGCTAATCAACGTATGGTTCCAAGCCCAATTCGTCGAAATCAGTGATGATACCCAATGGCACGGGGCTTTGGTTAATTCTAGTCCATTCTTCACTCAACTCCTCGTCCTCTTCACTCTCGGCCAGTTCGTTGATATTCGTTAGCGTTTTGATGCGTCCCGTAAGAAAGTTGGCGCTGATAATTCTCTCCATGACGGGCCCACGGTGTTCGTGTCTATCGTAGCCAATTCTGGCGAAGGTGCCATCTTGGTAACGGAAGGTGTGCCACCAGTAACCGTAACGACCGTGGCGGTAAATGATGGATAGCTTTTGATCTTCTATTTCAAGGTCTAGCTCAGGCGCATAGTAGGCGCCACCTTCTTCGTTCTCAGAAGAAAAGCAGGCTTGATTCATCATTTTCAATTCCAGATAATCATTATTGCTAAGAAAAATCATGATGCCGCGGCGATTGCGGTCTACGATTTCGCCAAAAGTGTTTTCTTTCCATTCATCAGCGCTGGTGCCCTTGATGATGAGTGCCTCGTCCGGAATGCCATCACTATTTAGGTCGCCCGTGGTAGAAAAGAAGAGTCGGTAACCTGCGGGTATTTGATCGGAGAGCTCGTTGCTCGCCTGCATTGTGGATGATGCGACACCGGAAGTGGTGGCGGACAGAGCTGACTCTTTATCAGAGGTTCTGATGCTCGTCGCGGCAGTATTGGTCAGGGTTGAATCTTTTTCGGAGGTCGACCGACCGGCGCAGGAGACAAATATAATTGGGAGCAGTAAGACAATTAGATAGTTCACGTGTCCCTAAAGGTAGTAGTCGCAACTGATTAATGGGAGACCTATAATTTTATCCCAATAGTAAATGTATCATCCACACCCGAGCGGGTAGCGGGGCCCGCTCGGGTGTGGATTATCTTCAGGATTATGCTACTTCCAGATCAAAAATTCTGAGTGGTTACGTCAGAACGGGTCAGTCGATTTTACTTTGCTGGGCTTACATTTGTCCAACAGTTCTCTCAGTATAATCGACATGCATTCAGCCAACCATCACCTTCATTTCCTGCTATTTCTAAGTTTATTCCTTGCGCTGTCGCGGGTGCAGGGTCAGGGGGATGGCCGTGCGGGTTTGAGTACTTCCGAGCGGGAAAAACTGTCCCGACTAGTGGACCAGAATACCGTCTTCGAGCAAGGGATTTCGGGCTTCAGCCTCTACGATGTTTCTACTAGTGCCCGGCTGTACGACTACAACGCCGACCGGCTTTTCGTGCCCGCCAGCAACGTTAAGCTGTTTACTTTTTACGTAGCCAACCGGGTGCTGGGCAACCGGGCCCCGGCGGTCTTCTACCAGAATTACCTCGATCACCTGGAACTTTGGGGGACGGGTTATCCACTCACCCTTCATCCCCAGTTTCTGGCCGACGATTTACTCACCCCGTGGCTGCGTCAAAAAGGCATTGCTCCCAACACCAACGTACTTGGCACCAGCGGCCGCGCCCCCCTTGGTGAAACCCCGAAACCCATCATCATCCACTACCCCACCGGCCAGGACCAGCTCCCCCGCTACGGTGCCGGCTGGAGCTGGGATGATTACAACGGCGGTTACGTTTTCGAGCGCTCCACTTTTCCTATGTTTGGCAACCGGCTCTACGTCGAACAGCAAGAATCCGAAGTGCCGGGTGTCCCTTTCGTCTACAGCTCGCCGCCGAATGCCCTGTCCCAAATTACGCAGGACGCCGACCAACGCCCCCGCACCTGGCGGCGTGAGTTCGATAACGGTTTCGTCGTTCGCCCCGGCTACCTACCGAACAGCTACCCCCTCCAGCGGTCCCTGACCTTGTCCCCCGTCTGGATGGTTAGCGAACTTAACGCCGCCCTCCCCGGCCTCAACGCCAGCCCCGGCTACCAACCCTACCCGCCGCGTGCCGACCTGAATACCTTCGAAGTTACCCTACCCGACACCGTCTACCGCCGCTTCCTGCAGAACAGCGACAACTACCTCGCCGAGCAGCTTCTCCTCCTCGCCGCCGCCCAACGCTACGGCGTGCCCGACGAAGAACGGATTATCGATTACGCCCGGGATACGCTCTTCCCCGCCCTCGGCATCAGTGATTTTCGCTGGGTGGACGGGAGTGGCCTGAGTCGCTATAACCTCGTCACGCCCCGCCAACTTACCCGCATCGTTATGGCACTGGACCAGGAGGTCGGCCGGGAGCGACTGCTCGACCTGCTTCCCTCCGGCGGTGGGGACAACGGGACGTTGAAAAGAAGATTCGACGGGGCCAGCGAGCCTTACGTGTGGGCGAAAACGGGGTCGCTCAGTGGCGTGGCCTGCATCAGTGGATTGGTGAAAACGAAGCGGGGGCGGTGGCTGGCGTTCAGCTTTATGCACAATAATTTTGTGCAATCTAGTTTGCGGTACTATATCGAGATGGAAAAGGTTTTGGGGTGGTGTTATGAGGAGCTGTAGCCAAGGTTGAGGGCATCCTGCCCGAACGCACGTGCGGTAGCGAACGTGAAGAGCTACCGCCGTTACGTTCGGGCAGGATGCCCTCAACCTATTATTTGGATAAGCCCCGGTAAGTACTCAAACCACACTTCAAAAAATTCTCGTAGTCGTCCACGTCCGGCGTGTAGGCCACGGGGGCGTTGAGTGTTTTCCCGTCCGGGCTGACCAGTACGTAATAAGGTTGGCTGGAACGGGCGAAAACGGTCTGCTGGAAATAGTGCCATTTTTCACCGACCTGGTCGATGAGTTTGGTGCGGCCGGTGCCGTCGAGCCGGTCGACTTCCACGTGCTCGGCGGCGGGGAGGTCGGAGCGGTCGTCGGTGTAGAGGCTGACGATGACGTATTCGTCCGTGAGGTAGCGGTTGATCCGGTCATCCGTCCAGACGTTCTCCTCCATTTTGCGGCAGTTCACGCAGGTGTAGCCGGTGAAGTCCAACATCACGGGCTTGTCAACCTCCTGCGCGTAGGCGAGGCCTTCGGCGAGGGATTTGAAGGGCAGCAGGTTGCGGCCAGCGTCGCAGTCGGCAAAGAAGTTATAGCAGACCGGCGGGGCGATACCGCTCAGGAGGTTCCGTGTCTTATAGGTACCCGTGTCGTCGGCGGTGGTCAGGCCGACCACGAGGTAAGCCCCGAAGGCGAGCATGGATGCGCCAACGATGGCCCCGATGACACCGATTTTCCGCTGCTTGCCGTCCAGGGGGAAACTGATGAGTTTGAAGAGATAAGCCGCAATACCTAACGCACACAAAATCCAGACGATCAAAAAAGGCTCGATCTTTAGTAAATTCCATTCTCCCACCAAGTCGGCGTTGGAAAGGAACTTAAATGCCAACGCCACCTCCACGAAACCGAGCACGACCTTGACGCTGTTCAGCCAGCCACCGCTCTTCGGGAGGTTATTGAGAAACCCGGGGAAGGCGGCGAACAGGGCGAACGGCAGACCGAGCGCCACGCCGAAACCAGCCATCCCCGCCGTTAACGGCCAGGCACCGCCGGATACGGACTGTACCAGCAGGCTACCCAAAATGGGCCCCGTACAAGAAAAACTTACCAGCGCTAACGTCAGCGCCATGAAAAAGATACCGGCCACGCCACCTGACCCTTCGGCCCTGCTCGCGCGGTTACTCCAGCTCTCGGGCAAGGTCAACTCGTAGAAGCCGAAAAAGCTACCGGCAAAAAAGAGGAAGACCACGAAGAAGACGATATTCAACGAAACGCTACTGGCGATGTCATTGAGTAAACTCGGGTCGAGCCCCTGCACGAGGTGGAAGGGTGCGCTGAGCAGTACGTAGATCAGGAAAATGAAAAATCCGTAGAGCGCCGCTTTTTGGATACCCTGCGCTTTCGTCCCACCACTTTTGGTGAAGAAGCTGACCGTCAGCGGAATCATCGGAAAAATGCACGGCATCAGGAGGGCAAAAAGGCCCCCGAGAAAGCCCAGCCCGAAAACGTTCAGGAGACTCTTATTCTCGGTCGCGGCTTCCCCGACGCTGCACGCCCCGATGGGTTCCGGGTTGAAGGCTACACCGATACCGAGACCGGCCGTGATGGCTTTGCCATTATCCCCTACACCCGCCCCGACCAAGTCGGGATCTTCTGTCCCACCCGCAATACCGTCAATGCTGGCTATAAGGGTAGCGCCTAGCGCGAGGGAGAAGGGAACCTCTTTGGGGGGAAAGCAGACCTCGTCGTCGCAAGTCTGGTAGTACACGTAACCGGTGATATCCGTCGCGTCCGCCGCGTTAACGCGTTGCTCGTAAACGACCTGGCCACCGTTAATTTTGATCACCTCCGCGTCCCAGGCTTTGTCGAACGCCTTCTTACGCGTGGCGCTCGTTTCGGTAATCGGGCCGAGCGTTTTAACGCCCGCATCGGTGGCTACGAAGAACTCCGTCGGGTTGGGGCCGACGTCCGGGTCGACGTCCTTGCCGTAGGTCGTCCACCCGGCAAGCAATCGACCGGTCATGCGGACTAAATACACATCAGGCGCAACATTTTCGGCTTCGAACGTCCAACCAATCGGGTCCGTCTTGGTGGCAGTGGGGCCGGCGGCGCGGTAGGTGACGGGGGTGAAATCAGGTTTTTCTTCTTGCGCGGTCCCGCTAGCTATCGGGAATGCAGGATTCCTGGGGGAAGGAACCGCTGAAGTAGGCATGGCCGCCGCGACGCCATTATTTGTCCGCTCATTCGGTTTGGTGCCGCGGATGGGGCGGGTGCCGTCGGGGCTGGTGGTATCGGGTTGCGTGGACTTGGGAGCGACTGGGGGTGTGGTGACCGGCTCAGCGTTAGGTGCGAGAGCATCACGGGTTGGTGCGGCCGGAGCTACTTCAAAAACAAACTCTTCTTCCGTCGGTGGCAAACACTGCTCGTCGTCGCAACACATGTACTCGACCAGCACGCTGATGGGCGTAGTGTAATCAAGCACGCGGACTTTCTGAATAAACTGCACCGGCTCGTCGCTCAGGAACTTAATGACGCGGACACCGAACATCTCGTCGAGGTCATCCTTCTTGTGGCCTTCTTCCACCAATTTTCCGATCAGCTGATAGCTATCCGACGCCCGCCAGGTAAAGGAGGTCGGGATCGGCCCGTCGTCCGGCGTGTAAACGCTGTAAATCGACCAGCCTTCTTCGGCGGTGGCCGTGGTGATGAGGTTAAACTCGTCGCCCGCTACGTACTCCACGCTGGTTTCCCAACCGATCGGGCTGGCGAACTGGGCCGCCGCGGGAAGAGAAGAAAGGAGAAGAAAAAAAGCTAGAATTCTGAAAGGCATAAGGGTCGCTTGAGGGGAGGGCGCGCACGAACGGCACGGCCGGTAAAGGGCAACAAGGCGAACGCGCGGATGGATGCGTCACACTGGCGGTCGGATACAGCACGTAGCTGAATATTACAAACGTAGTGAACTTGGTATCCGGTTGTTGTAACGGGATGTTAACCCGCTGGTTACTAGGCCTGGGCCACCTTCACGGTGGGCAGAAATAGTGAGGATGAAAACCAAAGAACGTCAAGAAATTAACGCCCCAAAGATCCCCCTACCGATATACTGCCCAGTTGTTTATCTTTGCGCTCCATTTTCGCGCTCCGCCGCTCCCGGCCCCGGCGTTAAAACCATGTGTTATGGCAAAGAAGAACAATATTGGCCGCCGCCCTTCCGGCACCCCCGCCACTGGTCGTCGGAACGCGACCAAGACCAATACGGCTGGCTCCGAAATCGACGGTGACGATGAGTTGGTGAACGTCGTTGAAGTGCGCGACCAGGGCCTCGATTTTTTCGAGCGCAACCGCAACCTGATCGTCGGTACCGTTTTGGCGATCGTGGCGGTCGTCGTTGGCATCGTGATCTACCAAACCTTCATCAAGGCCCCGGCCGAAAAGAACGCAGCCGCATACTTGCAGCAGGCGCAATCCGCGTTCGAGCGCGATAGTTTTTCCATCGCGCTGGAAGGTGACGCCCTCGGCAACTATGGTTTCCTCGACATCATCGACGACTTCGGCAGCACCAAGGCTGGTAATCTTTCTCAGTACTACGCCGCCGTCTCCTACCTCAACCTCGGTAAGTTCGAAGCCGCCAAGGAATGGGCGACCCGTTTCGATGCGGACGGTGCCCTCCTCCCCGCCATGAAAGCCGGTATCATTGGCGACGCGGAGAGCGAACTTGGTAACAACGCCGCCGCCATCAGTAATTATAATGATGCCGTCGACGCCGCGGGCGAGAACTACGTTACCGCCGGTTACTACCTCAACAAACTCGGTCAGCTTTACCAAAAAGAAGGGCAGAACGATGAGGCCCTCGCAGCTTTCCGCCGCCTGAAGCAGGATTACGGCCGTAGCCCGATGGCCGGTGAGGCTGATAAGTACATTGTGATGCTGGAGGGGGAGTAACTGATTTCCGCCACGGTTTTGGAAGCCCGGAATGACGCTTAAGTCATTCCGGGCTTTTCGTTTTAGCTGGCGATCTTCTGATCACGTAATTAATAGAAAACGGCTGGTCACGCAGCTCAAATCTTGTCGATTTTGACCCGTCCAGCACCCGCGCCGGTAGCTACGACCTTTCCTTCGTGCTCGTCCGCGAAACTCTCTTTAAGGAGATTTGGGCGCTGACGCGGGTGCGGAGGAGCACCGAGAGGAGCTAGGGTTCACCGCTTTCTACGGATGGCTAGTTCGCCAATTCACGTGCCAAGCCTCCAACCGAATTTAGTAGGCGCCCGAACGGGAATTATTAAGTGATAAAACAAGCGATTTAAAATACTGGCATTTGTTTAGGCAGCGAAAAGTTTTAACTTTACGTTTACACTACGGTAAAATTAGCCTCCCACCAGTCCCATCTGGTCGCTGCAAGTAAGATGACATTCAGCGCACGGTCCTAATTCCATTCCACTCCTAGGAATACCAGTTAACTCAGCGGCATTGCGCGGCGCCTCAGTGCGGCACTTGATAAATACAAGATAATCGCCGGAGTTACACCCCGCTACGAAAAATCCATTTTCTTTAATTATTTGAGACTAGTAATCCACTAAACGAAATTAGCATGAAGAGATTTTCACTCATAATTGCGGTCGTCTGCTTCGCCTTTTCGGCGGCGTTTGCCCAGACGGTCACCGGCACCGTCTACGACGAGTCCGGCGAATCTTTGATCGGGGCGTCCATCCTGGTCAGGGGCACTACTTCCGGTACCGTCACGGACATCGACGGAAAGTTTTCCCTCGCCATTCCCGCTAATGCGGAGGCATTACTGATTTCTTACACAGGCTACACTACGCAACGGGTTCCGTTGGTAGCGGGTCAGACTACTTACGAAATCACCATGGCCGAAAATGCCCAGCAACTGGGTGAGGTTGTCGTAACCGCGCTCGGCATCGAACGGAGCGAGAAAGCGATCGGCTACGCCGTCCAGCAAGTGGAAGCGGACAAGATCACCCGTTCCGGTGCCAACAGTGCGGTGGACGCGCTGGTCGGTAAAGCTTCCGGTATTCAAGTGACGCGCTCCTCCGGTTCGGTGGGTGCGGGTTCTCGAATTCTTATTCGCGGAGTTACTTCAATGATCGGTAATAATCAACCCCTGATCGTCATCGATGGTGTTCGCTCCAACAATGAAACGCAGCTTAGCGAGGCCGGCACCGCCGGTACCGCCCAGGCTAACCGGCTGATGGACCTCAACCCCGATGATATCGAAAGTGTCAACATTCTGAAGGGTGCCGCCGCAACCGCACTCTACGGAACGTCGGGTTCGACGGGGGTAGTCATCATTACCACCAAGAAAGGCAAGCGTAATCAAGGCCTACAGGTGAATTTCTCCACCGCCGTCGGGTTTGAAGAGGTAACGCGTTTGCCAGACCTACAGAACACTTTTTCTCAGGGTTCCGGAGGTAGTCCCTTAGGAGCTGAAAGTGGTGCTTCCGGATCATGGGGCGGGGCTCTCTCTGACTTGGAGTACGCAACCAGCCCCGAAGATTGGCTGCGCCAGTACACGGCGGACCCCAGCGCTCTCACGCCGAGAGAACAGTCTCGTTTCCAAAACGCTTTCCTTGGAGGCGATACTTACCGGTGGGATAAGAATGGATTTCTCGTCCCCAGAGGACAAGGCAACGGGCAGGCAGCCAATGTTTACGACGACCGGCTAGAAGATGTCTTCCAAACGGGTACTAATTATACCAATAGTTTAAGCCTTAGTGGTGGTAGTGACGTAGCTACCTTTCGTCTGTCACTCTCGTCACTGAATGCGGAAGGGATCGTTCCTAACGAGGAGTACGAACGGTACACCGTTAAGCTTGCATCGACGTACACACCAATTGATAAGCTCACGCTTTCTTCTTCGATGAACTATACGCGCTCTGATTTTCAGCGCGTGCAGCAGGGGTCCAACACTTCTGGTCTTCTTTTAGGTTTATTGCGTACGCCACCGAGTTTCGATAATTCTAACGGACTCGGCGAAGACGCAGTTGAAGACCCCAGTGCGTACGTGTTTGCTGACAACGGTAGACAGCGCAGCTACCGTGGCGGAGGTGGTTATGACAATCCTTTCTGGACGCTCAACAATACGTTGCGTGACGAAGGTGTCAACCGGGCGTTTGGTAATTTTAGAACTAATTACGCTTTCAACCCGTGGGTGAATCTTGATCTTAACGTGGGGTTCGACATCACTTCCGACGTTCGCACACAGAACTTCGAAGTCGGTTCGAATACCAACGCGATTGGTTCAATTATTCAGGATGAATTCTCAACTAATCAGATTGATGTCGTTCTTAACCTGACCGGTGGCGGTCAGCTAAACGAGGACTTTGGCCTGAACTACGTGCTCGGTAGCAACGCGTTCAGCTTCAACAACCGAAATACGTTTACGACTGGCGACGGTTTTGTATTTCCAGGCTTTGTAGATTTAAGTAACGCTACTAACATTACTGCAGGCCAGGCGATTGATCGCTTCCGCCAAATTGGGTTTATTGGCCAAGCGGAGTTTAACTACCGTCGGTTTTTATACGTGACGCTTTCCGGCCGCCAGGATTACGATAGCCGCCTTGCCGCTCCGGGGCGTCCTTTAAGTGAACTTGGGTTCTTTTACCCATCCGTTGCGCTCTCTTTTGCTTTTTCTGAACTGCTCGATGTTTCCAATTCTATCCTAAGCTTCGGCAAACTCAGGGCTAGTTACGCTCAGGTAGGAAGCCCTCCCCCGGGTGCTTACCAAACGACTACACCGTACGAAACTAATGCGATCGGTGACGGTTGGGCCGACGACATTAACTTCCCAATTGCCGGAAATACGGGATTCAACTTAGAAAACGATTTAGGTAACTCCGCACTGACGCCAGAAATATCCAACACACTAGAACTTGGAGCTGACTTCCGTTTCTGGAACGGACGCTTAAGCCTCGATGCGACTTGGTACCAAGTGGAAACGTCGGATGCTATTCTACCCGCTTCGGTAGCGCCCTCGACTGGATACACCAATATCTTTCTTAACGCTGGCTCCATGACTTCTGATGGTATTGAACTCACTATTGGTGCCATCCCGATCCAGACAACTGATTTTGAGTATTCGACTCAGATAAACTTTACTAGGAGTAAGTCCATCGTTAATGAATTGGCTCCGGGTCTGGAGCGTTTATTTCTTGACGGATTCGCTTCCGCCGGTAGCTACATCGTAGCGGGTAACCAGTACGGTGCTATTTTCGGTGGTGCTTACCAACGGGAAGGAACTGGTGGTGATAATGATAATGGCCTAAATATCCCGGAAGGTCAAATTGTAATCAATGATGATATTGACAGTGACGAATACGGCTACGAAGCCATCGACATAACGCAAAGGGCCATTGGTAATCCTAACCCTGATTTCATTATCGGATGGAACAACACCGTTACTTACAAACGCTTCAGCTTGAACTGGTTGTTAGACTGGCGCGAGGGTGGCGACATGTGGAATGGTACCGCCTGGGCACTCTCGTTTTTCGGTGCCTCACAGGAAACGGCGGACTCACGCGTTCAGCCCGCCGCTCCGCTCGAGGGTGTCCTTTCTGACGGCACACCGAGCGATATTGCCGTAGTTCGTGACCAGAGTTACTGGACTTCTGCGGTAGGTGGCTTCGGTTCCGTTGGTGAACAGTTCGTACAGGACGGTGGCTGGGTAAGATTACGCGAAGCGGGCCTTACTTATCGGCTTCCCGCTACGGGTTTCCTGAAGGGCGGCTCCTTTGGCGTAAGCGCCCGTAACCTGTTCCTAATTACTGACTACGAAGGCGTTGACCCCGAAACCAGCCTCAGTGGTACCGGCAACGGCCAGGGTTTCGACTACTTCAACATGCCAGCTACCCGCTCCGTCATTTTCAAGCTTAACGTATCCTTCTAAAGACCACCAGATAATGAATATTTCAATAAATAAATATCTCCTGGCGCTTTGCGCGGGATTCTTTCTCTTCGCCTCGTGCGAAACATTTTTGGGGGACGATGACTTCAACGTCAACCCCAACAAGCCGGTTGAAGTAACCGTTTCGGCTCAATTACCCGAAATTGGCATTCAGATCGCAGATCTTTACGGGGGGGCCTTCTCCCGTTTTAACTGTATGTTAGTCCAGCAAGTCGAAGGTGTAGAGCGTCAGTGGTCGGCCTTCAATCAGTACACCGGCCTGACGCCAGTACGGTTTGACGCGGCGTGGTCAAATACCTACGAGAACATCCTGATTGAATCACGGATTGCACGCGGGAAATCAGTTGAAGGTGGTTTCAATCATTATGAAGCCGTATTCAACGTTCTTGAATCCTTCATGCTGCTAACCGCTACGGACGTCTGGGACGACATGCCTTATACGGAAGCGACCGGTGGATTAGACAACTTGAGCCCGGTTTTTGATTCTCAGGAAAGCATTTACGCTGCTTCTTTAGCGCTGATTGACCGGTCCATCACCTTACTCGAAGGCGACGGTGGTCCCATAGTTCCCGGAGGCGATGATGTCTATTATGGAGGTTCAGCGACGCAGTGGGCCAAAGCCGCTCGTGCATTGCGCGCCCGTACGATCCTCAAACAGGGTGATCTCGACGGAGCTGCTGCCCTGGCGAGTAGTTCTTTTGAAAGCGCCGCCGACAATCTGGCCTTTCAATACCCCGACGCTAATAACCCCGGGCAATGGTCACGCTTTAATCGTGACCGGACTGGCGACCTCGAGTTTCACCCACAGTTTGGTGACTTACTGACCTCACTGGATGACACCATGCGGTTGAACGTTCTCAACCCTACGTTTAATCCATCACATCCGTACCTGATCGCTGCTTTCAACCAGGAGCTTATCACCTATCGGGAAATGCAATTCATCATCGCCGAAGCATCACTCGATGCTGATGACGACGATGATGACTCGGGTTACGAGGCTTACCTGAACGGTATTCGTGCTTCGTTTGACCGGCTCGGTCTTTCTGAAGACGACTACGATAACTACGTAGGTCAGGATAATATCGGCGTTGGTGCCGATAACCTAACGCTCGAAAACGTAATGACACAGAAGTACATCGCGCTATACCTCCAGCCGGAAGCTTACAGCGATTGGCGACGGACCGACATCCCCAACTTGGAGCCTACGAACGGAAACATTATCCCCGTCCGGTGGCACTATAGCCAGGATGAGTACTTGTTCAACACCAATGCTCCGAATGAAAACGACGTAAATATCTACACCGACAATGTAGGTTGGGATAACTAACTAATTAATTATCAACGACACTTTGTAGGTGCACCGAAAGCCCCCGCAACGCAAGTTGTGGGGGCTTTTTGGTGGTAACTGGCTTGTGCTAGCTTAACATGATACCCCCCCCGGTGGAACTAAATCGGGAATGCCACTGACTAAGGTTCAATCCGCCAACCCCCGCAGCACCCGCCAGTAATTCCCGTGCTCCAACCGCAACACCCGCGCCGCAATCTCCTCCGGCGTATCGTCCGCATCCAGCCGGACGGCGGCCTGGAAGACGGTATTCCCCTCGTCGTACCGTTCGTTGACGTAGTGGATCGTGATGCCACTCTCTAAATCCCCAGCGGCCTTCACGGCGCGGTGAACGTTGGTACCGTACATACCTTTCCCGCCGTACTTAGGTAGAAGGGCAGGGTGGATATTCAGAATACGATTGGGGAAAGCACGGACGAGATAGGGGGGGATCAACCAGAGAAAACCCGCTAGCGCAATGAAGTTTACGTCGACCCTAGCAAGTTGAGCGAGTAAATCTTCCGTCTCGAAAAAAGTGGTGCGGTCGAGCACCAAGGTGGGTACGTCGCGCTCCGCCGCCATGAGTAGAGCACCGGCGTCGGCCTTATTACTAACCAACAAAACAACTTTAACCCCATCTTCCGGATGCGCCCGAAAACGGTCGATAATGACTCGGGCATTGGAGCCGGTGCCGGAAACGAAAAGGGCGAGATTCATCATGGCCGCAAGGTAAGACGTTCGGGGAGTTGCCGGATGAGGTTTGCTTCTCTACCAAATTTCCTGGCACCCGCGACCGCGCAAGAAAATAGTCTTAGGTCTGTGGTCTAGAGTCTTCAGTCTAAATACTACAGACCGTAGACTCAAGACTTTTTTACCAACCTCCGCCAGCGCCACCACCACCAAATCCACCACCACCGAAGCCGCCAAATCCGCCACCACCACCGCCCCCGAAGCCGCCACCACCGCCACCGCCAAAGCCGCCGGGTAGGAAGATGAAGCCGCCACCCCGACGTCTACGCCGTCGCACCTGCTTATTCGGGTCGTCCATATCGTAGGAGCCTTTGCGCCAGTAGCCGCCGTCGTCGTCATCGTCGTCATCGCGGCGATTGAAGTAGCTGAGGGCCATGAAGATGAGGAAAATGCCAATGAAAATAAGGATCGGGGGAAAACCCTCCTGCTCTTGTTTAATATCATCCGCCGTGTACTCACCCTTGCCGAGCGACATGATCGCGCCCGTTGCTTCGTCGATGCCCTGATAAATTTGGCCCTGACGAAAGGCCGGCGTCATGATCTGGTCGATGATGCGTTTGGCGAGGGCGTCGGGGAGGAAGCCTTCGGTGCCGTAACCGGTTTGAATTTGAATGCGCCGGTCGTCGCGGGCGATGTACATCAGGATACCGTTGTCGGTCCGCTCGGAACCACCGATGCCCCAACCCTGGGCAATCTCAATGCTGCGGTCGAACGCCGTGTACCCGTTCAGGGACTGCTCGGTGACAATCGCAATCTGCGTGGATGTTTCCTTCGCGTACTGGTTGAGCTTCTGGGTCAGTGCGGACTCCTCACCCGCGCTCAGCATGTTGCCGAAATCGTTGACTAATTTATCTGACTTAGCGGGGATGGCGGACTGCGCCTGCACCCCCAAACCAACGCACAACAATAGTAAGAGCGCCACCGCCCGGAGGAGGGCTGGGGTGACAAAAGCTTCCGTGTAGTGGCGTACTTGGTTCAAGGCTGGGTGTTGTTGTGGTGAAAAGTCCGGCAAAGTTTATGACTAGCCGCCGTAGCTGATCTCGTCGGGAAGTTCGTTGACGTCGTCCGTCTGGTAGGGGAAGAACTTCCGGAGTTTAGCCCCGATCTGCTCGATCGTCAGGCTAATGCCTTCCACGAATTCGCCCTTGCGGAAGTGACGTTGCATGAGGTCGCGCTCGTCGTCCCAAAAGTCCTGGGAAACGACTTTGTTGATGCCCTCGTCGCCGATGATGGCGAACTCGCGCCGGTCGACTTCCAGGAGAATAAGGACGCCGTTGCGATCGGCGGTTTTGTCCATCCCGAGCTCCTTAAACACGCGGGTAGCGACGTTGAGGGCGGCTTTTCGTTCACCGACTTCGACGTGGACCCGAATCTCTCCGGAAGTGTTCAATTCGGCCGCCTGGATGGCACCGACGAGGCGGGCTTCCTCGTCGGCGCTAAAGAATTTGACCATGATCTAGAATTCGACGGTCGGTGCCTGGGCGGACCCGGCCTCTGCCTTAAACTGTGGCTTTTCCTCGAAACCGAAGACGCTCGCGAAGACCGTACCGGGGAAGCGGCGGACCTTTTTGTTGAACGACGTAGCCGATTCGTTGAAACGATCGCGTGCTACGGCAATCCGGTTTTCCGTGCCTTCGAGCTGGGCCTGAAGTTCCTGGAACTGGGCGTTAGACTTGAGGTTCGGGTAGTTCTCGGCGGTGGCGAGCAAGCGGCCGAGGCCCTGGCTAAGTTGGCCCTGCGCTGCCTGATATTCTGCAAGTTTCTCGGGCGTCAAGTCGTTAGCTTCGATGGTGATGCTGGACGCACGGGAGCGGGCGTTGGTGACCGCTTCGAGGGTTCCCCGCTCGAATTCCGCGGCACCTTTAACGGTGTTGACGAGGTTAGGAATGAGGTCGGAGCGACGCTGGTACTGCGTTTCGACGTTGGACCAGGATTGCTCCATATTCTCTTCGGCGTCCACGAAGCCGTTGTAATTGCTGCAGCCCGCGATGAGCAGGACGGCAAGGATGGCGACGACGATGCCGAGCGTTCCGAATGATTTCATAACTTAAGTTTTCTTTTTGGTTTGGGTGAATTCCGCTAATAGAACATCAGTAGCGGCGGAAAGGGTTGTCCGTTCGTCGATTATACGTTGCAATCCGTCGGTTGTTCGGGACTTTTCGCGGAGGAAATTTTCGAAGTCGGCGTGCAGGCGTTGCTCGCAGCGTTCCTTTAGCCAGTCCAAGATTTGGCCTTTGCGGCGCCGTTCCACGATTGAATCGGGACTAGCTGTCGCGTCGCGCGGGTGCAAGGATTTTTCGGATTGGGCCATGTACCGGGCGAGGCGTTCGCGTAGTTCCGGAAGGCCCTGTCCGGTAAGGGCGCTGATGGTGGTGACCTTGACGATCCAGTCGTCCGGGCGGGGCGGGGCGAGGTGTAAACCCTGCCGTAGTTGAAGCGCCGTTTGCTTAGCTTCCTTCGGCAAACGATCGGCTTTGTTGACGACAATGTGGTCCGCCAGTTCGAGGATGCCGCGCTTGATGCTTTGAAGATCGTCCCCGGCGGCTGGCTGGGCGAGGAGGAGAAAAGCGTCCGTCATCCCGTGCACCCGCCACTCCGCTTGCCCCACGCCAACGGTCTCGACGATCACGTAATCGTAACCGGCTGCCTCGCATAATAGGATAGCCCCGCGCGTAGCGGCCGTTACGCCCCCGAGGTGGCCGGCGTTCGGGCTGGGCCGGATGAAGGCTTTGGGGTGGTGGCTTAGTTTTTCCATCCGGGTCTTGTCGCCGAGGATGCTGCCACCGCTGAGGGAGCTGGTCGGGTCTACGGCCAGCACGGCAAGTCTGTGACCCGCTTCGATCAGCTCCAGGCCGAAATTCTCTACGAAGGTGGATTTGCCGACGCCGGGGGTTCCGCTGACGCCGAGGCGGGTGGTTTTGCGGGTGGTGCTATTTTCTAGGGCTAGGTCGAGGAGTTCGTCGGCGAGGCGGCGGTCTTCGGGGCGGGTGGATTCTAGGAGGGTTATGGCGCGGGCTAGGGGGCGGCGGTTATTTGGGGTGGTTAGTTGTTGGTATAGGGCTTTTGCGGTTGGCATGGGGGAAGGTAGGAAGAGTTTTGGTCTGGGGTCTTTGGTCTAAGGTCTATAGTCTTGAGAAGGGCGTGATATTGGAGATCGCTACTTTTCCAAATATTCTTAGTACTCATTAACCGTCCCTTGAGCCTGGCCGGTATTTTGGTGCCCGGAAGGCGTGAAGAAATCTGTACTGTTTGAGCCGCCACTAAGTTTAGTATTGAAACCATTTGACTGTGTAACTGACGAGTGTTACTTGAAACACAGAGCGAAAAGGCGAGTTTACAGATTTTAGCCTTCCGGGCACCAGAATATCGATCAGCCAGGCTCACAGGATAAGAATTTTGCTCCTTTTCTTCCGAAAAGGAGGGCGAAACGGGCAAAAACGAAAGCGAAATAGCGATTATGGTACCATAATCTCTAGTTCATACTACTCACTAACTTTCCTTGCACCCGCGGCCGCGCCCACTATCTTAGGCAAGAGCAACGCAAAATGCGACCCCAAGAAAACTATGGGTAATTTAACACTCAAACAAACCGTTCCAACCCGCAACGCGTAAACAGCAAACACATACTACACCCCCAAACATGGAAGCAATAAAAATTCTCTGGGCCGACGACGAAATCGACCTCCTAAAACCACAAGTACTCTTCCTCAAGAAAAAAGGCTACGAAGTGACCACCGTCACGAACGGCCACGATGCGCTGGAGGAGCTGGAGGGGGAAACGGAATTCGATGTCGTCTTCCTCGATGAATCCATGCCCGGACTGACGGGGCTCGAAACGCTGAGCCGGATCCGGACGACGGACAACGTCATCCCCGTCGTGATGATCACCAAGAACGAGGCGGAGCACGTGATGGAAGAAGCCATTGGCAGTCAAATTGCGGGGTACCTGCTCAAGCCCGTCAACCCGATGCAGATTTTGCTGACGCTGAAGACGATCGTCGACGAGAAGCGGTTGGTACGGGAAAAAACAAATACCGATTACCAGCAGGATTTCCGCCAGTTGCTAATGGAAATAAATAGCGGACTGGATAAAGAACAGTGGGTCGATACCTATAAGAAAATAATTAACTGGGAACTGAAACTGGACGATAGCCAGAGCGACCAGATGGGCGAGATCCTGGCTGTGCAGAAGCAGGAAGCGAACGCCGAATTCAGTAAATTCATCGACCGGAATTATCTGGACTGGATGAACGGCGAAGACGCGCCGATCATGTCGCATAACTTAATGCGTGAAAAGGTATTTCCGCATTTGAATAAGGAAGTCCCCACCGTCATGGTCTTGCTAGATAATATGCGGTTCGACCAGTGGAAGGTGATCGAACCTTATTTATCGGAGTTGTTCAAAGTGGAAGAAGAGGATTATTTCTATTCCATTCTTCCCACCGCCACGCAGTATTCCCGTAACGCCATTTTCGCGGGCATGATGCCTTCCGATATTGCTAAGCGGTATAAGCAATGGTGGAAAAACGATTCGGACGAAGGCGGCAAGAACAACCACGAAGCCGACCTGCTGGAGAAGCAAATGGACCGGCTGATCAAGCACAAAGACATTAAGTGGGACTACACCAAAGTCACCCGCACCAACTTCGCCCGCCAGATGCAGGACCGCGCGCTGGATTTCCTGAACAACGACTTCTCCGTCATCGTCTACAACTTCATCGACATGCTCAGCCACGCGCGCACGGAGATGGAAGTATTAAAAGAATTAGCCGGCGACGAAAAAGCCTACCGCAGCCTCACCCGCAGCTGGTTTGAAAACTCCCCCCTCTGGGCGACCCTGCGCAAACTCGCCGAGCGCGACGTGCAACTCATCGTCACGACGGACCACGGCACGATCCGCGTCAACACGCCCAGCCGCGTCGTTGGTGACCGTGATACAAGTACGAACCTTCGGTATAAATTAGGCCGCAACCTGAAGTACGAGGAGCGGGACGTGCTGGAGATTCGGGACCCGTTGAAAGCGCATCTTCCCCGTCCGAACATTAGTTCGACGTTCATTTTCGCTAAGGAGGATAAGTTCTTTTTGTATCCTAATAATTATAACCATTATAATAATTATTATAAGAATACTTTTCAGCATGGGGGGATTTCGCTGGAGGAGGTTATTTGTCCGGTTATTCGGTTGCGTAGTCGTTGAAGGCTTTAGCATCAATTAATGGATAAATAGCATAGATAATATGTTGATGCATTGATTAAAATGTCGTATTGCTTTTTCTAGTATTGAAAGGAAGAGCATAAATCATAAAGCAGTTGAAAGAACTTTTAGATCATATTGTCTCCAACTACGGAAATTTCGCTTCTACTATCAGTTTGCCCATCACAATCACCTTGGTCGCATCTTCAATTAGAAGGTGGAGGGAACGGACTTTTGAGTTGGCAATTGGTAAAACTTATGAATTATTACACAAGGGCAAATTGCTGAATAGAAATGAAATACAGGATATAATTAATATGGCGTTACTTGGTAATAGTATAAAGCGAAAACTATTTACTGTAGACGATATGGTTATCAGAATACGGTCAACGGTACGAGGAGCTAAATTTCTGACACAAGAAAAGAAGAAAGGACTACTAAGGCTTTTGATTGACATAGAGTGTAATAATGATAAATTAAGTTTTCTGAATATTAGTATAGTTTTAAAGTTACTTGTAATAGCGTCTGTAGTTACAATATTGTTGCTAGTTGTGTATTTCATCTATCAAACAGAACAATTCGAAGCGATTTCTATTAAGCTTCTAGTATTCTTTGCGTATGGTACTGTACTATTAATTGGTGTTTTTATCATTTTATTCTTCCTATTAGCTATTTTTAGCTTGCGTACTAACTTAGGGGATTTTCCAATTTATAAAAAATCTTGGAACGCAGCCCTAGTGATGAACGAAAAATCACTGGTACTACCTTCGCGAACTACTGGTAAGCAAATAGTTCTAACAAAGGTATTTGATAAGATGAAATTTACTACAAAACTTGTTGACACATACGGTAATATAGTTAGCTTTGAAGGTTGGCATTTGAGAGTTTATCAAAATCTTCAAAGTAGGACCGTGACATATCAATCTAAAGACGATGATAAAGTACGGATAGACTATAAGATAGTCAAAGAAAGTTATGTCAATGGCGGACAACAGCAAGACGAACTTTACGTTAATTTATTCATTGATAAGATTCAAGTAATATCTTATTCTTGTACGCTATCAAAAAACAGCGAATATAAAAGCGATGGAAGACTAGATTATTATCCATATAACTTTACGAAAGGGCTTCCAAACGCGAATGGTCATATAGTTTTAGTGTCTGAAATTTCAGGCGTTAAATTGATTTTGAATCGATATTTTTACCCTGTTAGTTTACTCTAATATATAGCACAAAGAAGTGGAAAATCTGGAATCAAAAAGGTGAGGGAAAAGCAGTTAGCGGCACTGTAGTTAGTAGTGGTAGTATGAGAATCACTATTTAAATAACAAACTCGAAGCAAATGATAGCTAAACCGATCAGTAGCCAATTAACATTTAAGAAATTTAAGCGAGAAAACTACGAGGAGTACCGTAGCTGGTATAACAACGAGCGAATCAAAGAAGCCCTCTACGACGTGGAGGGAGAATGGTTGGCACACGTACTGAACCAGAAGGACGGAATCCAGTACGCAGTCTACGGCGAGCAAACACTAGTGGGTGTGGTGGGCGTACTGTTTCCAGCGCAAGATCATCCTTACTCCGTTATCACTGACATTGCCGTTAACCCGGCCCTATTTAGAAAAGGTGTGGGTTCACAAATTCTAAGCGGCTTAACCAATTTGCATGCATTAGGTGCTGACTACTACTGGGTTGCTTTTGTGGAGGTAGATAATGAGTTAGCGCAGCGTTTTTTTGAGAAAAATGGGTGGCGTCAGGGTTCGGACCGAAAGGTGGCAGATGATATGATTCGATATGAATTTAGGAAAACATAAAAAATGGCGGGTTTGTTAAAGAAAATTATTTTCTGATCGTTACGTATTGAGTATGTTGAATGAGAGCTAGCTTTTGAAGGGGAACACAAAAGGCACAAAATAAAAAACACATAAAGATTGCGAGGGTAGTGTCGCAATGTTGCATTCATTTCTGTGTTCTGCCTTGTCGTACTGTGCGCATCTACCTCATTTTGCGTTTCACGTGCTGAAAATTCTGCTTTAAGTCTTTACGCAGCTTAAATACGTAAGGTCAGTTAATAATACATCATATGGTAATACGCTCTACTTTCCGGCAATTTTACTAAAAACAATCGTATCAGGTCGACTGGCCCAAGTCGGCCTGATACCAATCACTGTTCTATTTTTCACTTTTAAGACCAAGTCTTCCAAGAATTTATGTCCTAGCTTTTCAGCGTTACTATAAATCTTAATTTCAGCGTCTTGCATCAATTCCCATTTATACGCTAATTTCGAATTTATGGATGCTGAACCACAAGTAGAAATCTCCGTATCCGTCACCAAAACAAGCTCTTCTTCGAAGTTTAGGGTTAGGTAAGTTTCCGTGCCCGCGCAGGGGTCCGGTTTAATTGTTTCCACACACATGGACCCAACTCTTGCTGTATATCCCTCATCGGTCAAGACATCAACTTCAGTTTGAGCGATTATTATTAGTGATGTACTCAGGAACAGTAGAAACAAGATAAATTTTTCCATTTTGACTGATTTTCATTTTCAGATGCACGTGAACTGCTGAATGCATACGCTTACGTTTATGACACGAATAAACCCGGCTAGACTTCGCCATAACATCAATAACTGACCTTACGTAACCGTACACTGCCATATGAACACTCAAACATAGAAGAACAGTCAAAGCGATTTTTCTGCGCTTTTGTGCCTATGCGGCGAAGTAAGTATCTTTTCCAAACCTTGATCCTGCTCACTCTAAAGGGTAAGTTTTCGGCGTGGAGGTAGTACAGGAATTCTCGTACTGGTGCCACTTAACGCTGTAATTGATCCAAGCGTAAAAACCATGGTAATTCACGAATAAATTTAAAAAACCATACTAATTCGCAAATTAGACCGGAATCTAAAACCTTTTCCATACCCCGTCCCGGGTAACATGGCTATTACTAGGAGCCCTTAATTCCCCCTATCTTCCTACCAACCAACAAAAAAAACCATGCCCCGCCCCCTCCTAACCTTGCTCCTCCCCCTTTTACTCTGCACCTGCGCCCGCGCCCAGGAAACCTTCCCCGAATTACCCCTCGATCAATTAAAAGCAAGTCTACCGACCCACGAAACTACCGCCATCTCTACCCGACGTTTCAAGCAATGCGACCTCCAACCGCTAATTAATAAATTACCCGGTGCCTTCACGGTAGATACCGCCGGCCGCTCCGTAGAAAACCGCCCGCTGTGGCGCGTCGCGTGGGGAAACGGCGATACCGAAGTCCTGCTTTGGAGCCAGATGCACGGCGACGAACCGACCGCCACGGCCGCCCTGTTCGACCTCTTTTCCTGGCTGGAAGGGAACGGCGACGGGCTGGATGCCGTTCGCCGAATAATCAACGAAAAACTGCACCTCACTTTCCTGCCGATGCTGAACCCGGACGGCGCGGAACGCTACGAGCGCCGCAACGCGCTGGGCATCGACCTGAACCGCGACGCGCTACGCCTGACCAGCCCCGAAGCCCGGTTTCTCAAGGGCGAACGCGACCGGCTCGATGCCGCCTGGGGCTTTAATTTGCACGACCAGAGCACTTATTACAGCGCCGGTTTTCCCGCCGTGCGCGGCTGCGTGGCCTCCATCCTTGCGCCCGCCTACGATTGGGAAAAAACGGTGGATGAAAAGCGGGAAGACGCTATGCAATTAATTGCCCTGATGAACGCCGCGTGGCAAACCGAAGTGCCCGGGCAAATTGGTCGGTACAATGATGATTTCGAGCCCCGCGCCTTCGGTGATAATCTTCAAAAATGGGGCACGCGGACCATCCTGATCGAGTCGGGCGGTTACGGCGGTGACCCGGAAAAGCAAGAGATTCGCCGGCTCAACGTGCTGGGCCTCATTGCCTGTCTCTACGGCATCGCCACCGGTGGGCAGGAGGCGTATTTGAGGGCAGATTATTGGGATATTCCGGAAAATAAATCCAACGGAATGCACGATTTGAAAATCGTAGGTGGGATGCTCGTGCGCCCGGACGGGGAGTATTTATTAGATATTGCTTATCGCCGTAATGAGCGCAGTTTGCCACCGGATTATCGGAAATACAGTTCACTGGCGGTCGTTAGTGACGTGGGCGATTTGCATACGTTCGGCGCCTTTGAAATCATTAACGCCGATGGGCTAAGAATCATCCCTGGCAAAACGCTGAAGGGGCGACTGGATAGTCTGCAAATAGCGCAACTCGACGTGAATGATTTATATCGCCGGGGCATCACCGCCGTGGTGGGAAATCGTTCGATGCCCGGACATCCGGCGGGTAAACATTTACGGATGTTGTCGCCACGGGGTAAGGCGTCGGATTCCGTAGTGCCCGGCTCCTCCGTCGACTTAGTATTGTACCGGGGGGACCGGGCGGTGGGGGTGGTATTTGACGGGCGGTATCGGCCGTTAGAATAGAATTAACCTTATTGGGCGCGGCCGCGGGTGCAAAGAAGAGTACCTGGAAGCAAGGTTGTGGTGGGCATTGAAAACGTAATGCACAAAAAGAGCAGAATGCACGAAGCACTGCAAAGTAAAACACAAGAATGAATCTTAGCGTTGGACAGTCTACTCAAATTTTTACGTGCTTTTCTTTCTTCTTTTGTGGCTTTTGTGTTCCCTACTTCAACTGGTTTTTATGGTACATATCCGCTGCGGAAGATTAGTCAAGAGCTACGGAATCTCTAACTTGCCATTCCTGCCAGTTAAAAGATCATGCCAGAATTTATTTTCACCGACAACCCGTTAGCCATCCACTATGCCATCCCGGCCTTCGTGGTTCTACTCCTGTTGGAGATCGGTCTGGCCATGTGGGATGGCCGCGATAGTTACGATACTAAAGACACCATCAGCTCCCTGGCCATGGGCGTCGGCAACGCCGTGATCAGGTTATTCACCAAGATCATCGTTATTGGGGTTTACTTTTTCCTTTACCAGTACCGGCTTTTCGATCTCGGTTACGCCTGGTGGGTTTGGGTGCTCTGCTTTTTCGTCGAAGACCTGGCTTACTACGCTTTTCACCGCAGCAGCCACGAGATCCGATACTTCTGGGCCAGCCACGTCGTTCACCACAGCAGCCAGCGGTACAACCTCTCCACCGCCCTGCGGCAGACCTGGACGGGTAGTCTTTCCGGAGCCTTCCTCTTTTCCGCTACCCTGGCCTTGATCGGCTTTCACCCCATCATGATCGCCATCTTCGGCAGCGTCAGCCTGATCTACCAGTTCTGGATCCACACCGAGCTGATCGACAAACTCTGGGCACCGCTGGAGTATGTTTTCAACACCCCGAGCCACCACCGCGTCCACCACGGCAGCGACGTCAAGTATCTGGACCGCAACCACGGTGGCGTCCTTATCATCTGGGATCGGCTCTTCGGTACCTTTACCCCCGAAGAAGAAAGACCTACTTACGGCCTGGTTACCAATATTAAAACCCACAATCCCCTGCGCATCGCTACCCACGAGTGGGCGGCCATCGGGCGGGATCTCCGGCACGCCCCCGACTGGCGCAGCCGCCTTGGCTATCTGTTCGGCCCACCCGGCTGGAGCCACGATGGCAGCCGGCGGACTAGTAAACAATTGCAAGCGGACGAGGCGGATAATACGCGGCGCAAGTATACAGAATCGATCGAAAAGGGACAGATTTCTACGTGAATTGAAGCAGCTTTACCGTCGATTTTATTCATTAGATTAATGGTTGCTTTGGAAGTACACTATTAGGCCCTAGTGGTCCGGAAGGGCGTCACTTGTAGCGGGGCAGCCCCACGTTCTCAATCAAAAATTAACCCATAGTACAATTGGGGTGATCCACCATCGATCAAGAAATTACAAAGGAAATGAGAGAACTAATACAACTAAAAAACCATTTAACCGCCCGGAGGAAAATGACGGCTGGTGAAGTCGACGTAATTTTATCAAAATTCAACACCCAAAGATGCACAAAGGGAGAACGCCTGTTTACGGCAGGCCAAACCTGCAAAAAGCTTCACTTTATCGTAAGCGGTGTCATCAGAAGCTTCATAGCCACCGATGAGAATAAAATAAAGGTTATCATGTTTGGCTTCCCGGATTGGTGGATCACGGACATCGATAGCTTCCTGAACGAAAGTAAGTCGGTAGTCACGATAGATGCGTTAGAGGACAGCGTACTGCTTTCTTTATCCAAGACGGATTTTGATGACCTTATCCGAACGTCGCAAGCGTTCGAATCGGCCTTTCGAATAATGATGCAAAAATCTTACGTCAGGGAACAGCGGAGGTCGTTTGAACTGATCGCTCATTCTTCGAAAGAGAGATACCTATCGCTCATAGGTAGGTTTCCAGATATTGAGCAGCAAGTATCGCAAAAGAATATTGCTTCCTATATCGGCATTTCCCCGGAGTTTCTATCTTCCCTCCGGCGAGAACTGAAGAATAGTCCAGTGCAATCTTAAGCTACATTAAGTGATAACGGCCTCCGGCCCCGTATTTTTGCGGCTGACCAAATGTCTTAATGCGATGATGATAATGATCTCCGGTCCCTACCGAAGTGGAACTAACGATGACGAGGCACTCATAAAAACCAACCTGGATAATCTGGAAAGAAACGCCTACGAAGTTTTCCTGAAAGGCCACACGCCAATGGTCGGCGAGTGGCTAGCCCTTCCGCTTATGACCATCGCCGGATCCAAGGAAGTTGGCGATGAGGTGTATAATTCCATCTCTTACCCGATAGCACACCGGATACTCCGGAATTGCGATGGCGTGTTGAGAATAGCGGGAGCATCAAACGGTGCTGATAAGGACGTTGAAGTAGCTAAATCGCTAGGGCTACAGATCTTTACTCACCTAAATCAAATTCCGAATAATGACTGAGCGAATAAGGAATATTAAAGCTGAACTACTTTCAGATAATTGGTATACGCTCAAGAAGTATTCTTACGATTACCTTAATTCTAAGAGGGTCTGGGAACCCCAGGAACGAGAAACTTACGATCGAGGGAACGGAGCAACGATACTTTTGTACAATACCGTTAAGCGAACCATTATTCTAACGCGTCAGTTTCGACTTCCCACGTACGTAAACGGAAACGAAGGTGGCTTTTTGGTAGAAGCTTGTGCTGGTCTTTTGGATGGTGATAACCCACTCGACTGTATCAAGAAAGAAGTGATCGAAGAAACTGGGTATCACGTTACTAAGGTCGAGAAAATATTCGAAGCTTATATGTCCCCAGGGTCCGTTACCGAAATAATACACTTTTTCATTGCTAAATACGACGAGAGTCTTAAAAAGTCGGACGGTGGAGGCGTACAAGAAGAAACTGAAGAGATCGAGATTTTAGAAATGGATTTTGACGATGCCATGCGTAGGATTACGTCTAATGAGATTTGCGACGGGAAAACGATCATGTTAATTTATCACTTGCGGGTGCAAGGAATTTTATAGACAAAAATACGGTGAGTTAAGTGCACTTGAAGTCGGGGCGTGAATTTACCGTAGCTATTTCATATCTTCACAATCATTAGCCAAAATTACCCGCACCATGTAACTAAACGCAGGAATTACCACCGATAAACTCGCCGAAAGCAAAGCTTTCTACACCCAAATACTAAACTTCGGCATCACCTTTGAAAACGAATTCTACCTGTTACTCCATACCCCGGATAAAAAGACCAATCTAGTATTCTTATTACCGAACCACCCTTCCCAACAACCTTTATTTCAAGAACCGTTCAACGGAAAAGGAATGTTCCTGACGATTGAAGTAGATGTCATCTATGAAGAGACCAAGAAGAAAGGCGTTGAGATCGTTATTGACATTCGGGATGAGGTTTGGGGCGACCGGCATTTTGCTATTCAGGATCCCAATGGTATTGGAATCGATATAGTCCGGTATAGCGAACCGGTAACGGACTGAAGTATAATGATGGCAGTTTGTCCTTATGCTTCTTGCCCATTTCCCTGGCACCTGCGTCCGCGACGCATAAGCTAGTCCCGTACTTTGTCGGGGCGCCAATTAAAAACATTTAGAGGAATACGGTAGCCATACGTAAATACTAAACATTGTCCGGCACTCCAGTACCGACTAATCTCAACAACTCCCCCCGCCGCCCCAGCACCGTCTGATACCCAAGCTCGAACAGCGCATCGGCATTCTTAATGTCCAACAGAGAATAAGCGCGTAGCCCATCCGGAATGATCATCACGTCGCACTGCCCGAATTTATCGACCGCCGTCTGACTAACGCTAATCTCCATAACCTGATCGAGGAGGCTAAAGAGCGAATGCAAATCGTCACGTTTACGAAACTGGGCGGGGTTGGCGGATACGCCGATCACGACGTCGCAATCGGCGCGGATCACCTGGACGGGGAAGTTGTCGGTGAGGCCGCCGTCGACGTAAATATTATCGCCGCATTCCACCGGCGCGAAGAGCAAGGGGAGGGCGGCGGAACTTTTCATTGCGTCCAGGACGGAACCGCTGGACACGATTTCGGAGGCCCCGGTTTCCAGGTTCGTCCGGCTGACGTAGAGTTTTTTGGTGAGCGCGGTGAACGTATCGTCCGTAAAATAGGGTAGGATCGGCTCGACGATCTTGTTGGCGTTCAGTAAACCGGACCAGCGGAAAGCCAGGTTATGGCGAGAAAACAGTTTGGTTTGCGCCAGCATATCCCGGATAAGTTCGCCGTTCATGCCGGCCGCGTACATACCGCCGACCACAGCCCCGATGCTCGCGCCGGCTACGTGAGTCGCCTGGATGCCGAGTTCTTCCAGCCCGTGAATGACGCCGGCGTGCACGACACCCCGGAAGCCGCCGCCGGAAAGAACTAAGCCTATCGTTTTGATTTTCTTCATTGAAATTAACGGTCTCCCCACGGGTGATTCGCTTCCGTACGGTAGTTTTTAACCCCGCCCGGCTGGCTTAGTTGCCGGACCGATCTTTAGGCTACCGGACGGCCAAGCTTTTTACGGGGCGGGTTATTTACTGACGGACGTTTAAAGCTCCTGACCGATCAAAGAGGCGGTATAGGTAACAAATACCACCAATAGGACTCCTGCTTCCCACCGGTCCAGTGTCTTCTTTTTACCCGTAAACATGGCCAGGAACAGGAATATCGTTCCCCCGCCAAGGAGATACATATCCGTATTAAAGGTAGGGTTGTAATCAAGCGGGGCAATCATCGAGCTCACGGATAGTACCAACAGTAAATTAAAAATATTAGAACCAATGATGTTGCCGATGGCCATGTCACTGTTCTTGCGCAGGGCGGCGACTACCGAGGTGACCAACTCGGGGAGGGACGTCCCCGCCGCAATGATGGTCAGGCCGATGATCTTTTCGCTCACCCCCAGGCCCGCCGCAATGTCTACGGCGTTGTCGACCACCAACTTGCCACCCAGGATCAACCCAGCCAGGCCAAACAAGATCAGGCTGCCGATCTTGAGGTTGGCCGGGCTTTCGACGGCTATTTCCGTCGCTACCGGTGTCGCCTTCATCTGGAAAAATACGTAGGCTAGGAAAGCGCCGAATAATAGGAGAAGAAACAGCCCTTCAACTTGGGAGACGATGTTTGACGGCTGAAAAACTACCTCGTTAGCGAGCAAGAACACCACGCACAGGGCAAAAAAGGAAATGGGAATCTCCTTCCAGGCAGTAGAAGCTTGCACTTTCAGCGGGAGGATGAGGCCCACCACGCCGAGTATGGCGAACAAGTTGAAATTATTGCTCCCGAGCACGTTACCGAACGTAATGTCAGCGTAGCCTTCGCTCGATGCGATCGCATTAACGACTAATTCCGGAGCGGACGTACCGAAAGCAACCACCGTCAGGCCGATCGCCAGGTCGGATATGTTCTTCTTTTTCGCCAGGGCGGAGGCCCCCGTAACCATCCAGTCGGCACCTTTTATCAGGAGGCCGAAGCCAAGAACGATCAGTAGAATGGAGAGGGTAATGGCCATGAGTAGGTGACGGGTGAGCGCTGGTATATTTTGGGGAAGAAGCGTAGTTGTCTTCTGTAGGTAGGCGGTCTCCCTCCATGGGAAAATTACGGGCGCGCGTTGTGCCGCCAAAACTAAAAACAACCCGTTTGGTAGTAAAGATGTGCTTGCCGGATTGTCGCGGTCGCAGCGGTGGCGAATTTTTAATTTTGCCCTCGCGTCATAAGCTGAGTTGCTCTTGCTCGGTACTAATCGCGCTTTCGGACTTGTTGGTTACGTTCTTCACACTCTTCTGAATGAATACGTTATTCGGTAGCGTAATCACTTCGGATTCAACCGTTTCCAGCGTAATGAAAAACAATCCTATATTAGTTACCCTTCCTTCGATTACGTAGTCCTTGGCTTCCATAATTAAGATAGTATCGTTGAACTTCACGGGGTGGTTGAAGAAAATAATGATGCTGGAAGTGATGTTCGACAGGATGGACCATTGCGCAAAAAAGGCAATCCCCAAAACGGTGAGCACCGATCCGATAAAGACGGCCAGGTCATCCTGGTTAATGCCCCATACGAGCAACATAAAGAGCGCAAGCACGAATACGGAAGCGACGCTGATGAACTTTTTTATCACAATACCGCGAGATTCCTGTATTAACCTTTCCCCAAGCGTCTTGTCAATGATTCTATTGCTGACGTTTCTAATCAAAACGTACAGCACAAGAATGATCAGTGACTCAATGATTTTCGCGTAGTATAATTCCATTTCAAAGGGTTTTTTCGCTACCGTAAAAGCGTATAATAGTTAATAAGGCACACGCTCTTTTATTGCTTACTAAGTGCGCTACCTACGATACAACCTAAATTGGCTCGGCACTATCCGCCGGCACGGTTTCATTCATAAAATCAGCACCGACCCTGAGCATCGTTGATTTGTGCTTGCTGCTGTTCGGGGCCCGGTTTAAGATAGCGTTTTCGGTTGCTTCCCGGGCGATCCGGGTTGCCACGAGGCCATCCTTTGCCAGGGGCATATTCCGGTCGTCATTACTCGTCAACGCGTGGTGAAGCTCGGTGTACATACCGCGGAAGTTCTTTTCCGGGTGCCAGGGAAGGTGCCGCGTACCGCGGGAGTTTCGGACTTCAAACGTATGCTCCTCTCGATTGAACCGGATAACGCCGTCGGTCCCGATCAATTCGTACTGAAAATTGCTGCGGGGTTCCTTGGACGTGGCGTTGTACGAAAAGCTCATTTCGACCATCGTGTGCGCACCGCATTCGTGGCCCATGTGCAAATACAGGTGGTCGGGGGCTTCGAAGTCTTCCACCCACACGCCAATGCCCTTAAAGGAACTGACCTCCGACCCCAGCCACCACCGGGCCAGATCGATTTGGTGGACGCCGCAATCCACCATTGGCCCACCTTCTTCCATTCTGCCGACTCTTAATCGACTCGGAATCATCGTCCCCGACGCATCGTACTGCCATTTACCGTGTAAATTCCACAGGTAGATCAACCGCAAAGCCCTTACTTCTCCAATACTGCCGTCCTTCACCAATCGTTTAATTTCTAAAGCGGAAGGGCTAAAGCGATACGTGAAACCGGTATAAAGCTTAACCCTGGCCGCGTCCGTCACCCGGATCATTTCTTCGATATCACTTTCCGTCATGGCCAGCGGCTTTTCACACAAGATATTTTTACCGTGTTTCGCGGCCTGGATGACGTGTTCGAGGTGCAACGGCGCGGGCGTACAAATGACGACCGCGTCGAAATCCGACTCCCAGAATGCCGCTTCCGTAGGGTAGGCGTGCGTTGCGTTGAAGCGCTGTTGCATCTCCACGGTCCGTTCCCACCGGGGGGCGAATAGTGCTTCTAAAATCAACCCAGGGGTTTGCTGGATGGCCGGGAGGTGCCCCCGTTCCGCGATCATTCCACAACCTAACACGCCTATTTTAATCATCTTTATTGTTATTATTATTTATCGTACTGCAACGAACCGATAGGGGCGCAGGAAACCGTGATTATTTTAGCAATAGTAAGCCCTTTTTAATTGGTTCATTATTTACGGGCCGATCACACGCGGAATTCTCTACCATCTACGGAGTCGCGTTTCGACTTTCGTCACCTTTTCTTTAACGCTTATTTACCGCACAAAATAGGCCGATGGCGGTCAGCATTCAGCGTTGGTCGCATTGAGTCGTTGACCGTTTTGGGCGCGGCCGCAGGTGCAAAGAAAGGTGGAAGAGCCATGTTTTTTGGCTTCTCCGGTACGTCCCCCTCCCTAAATACACGAACAGTGAGCCCGATGACGAAGGCGCAGCGTAGTTTCTCCGCTCGTTGTACCGGTATTTACCTGGCACCTGCGACCGCGCCCACTACCAGAAAAAGAAACGTATGGCCCTAAAGGGATGAAATGTATACTCCAGGGAAGAAGGTTACACGGTAGCAGCGCTTCGCTTACCGCTAATTTTGAGAATTACCGCCCCCACGATACCCGAAACCAAGGAACCCGCAAGGATGCCAATTTTGGCCGAATCGATCAGTACGAGCATGCCCGGAAAAGCCAGATTTGCGATGAAGATGGACATGGTGAAACCGACCCCCGCCAGGATGGCAACGCCCACGATTTGCCACGCGTTGACACCGTCGGGTAGCTCCGCCAGCCCCAGCTTCACGGCGAGGAAGGAGAATAGGGAGATACCCAAAAGCTTACCGACGAACAACGCAATGGCGATATTCAAGATCAGGGCGGTGTCGAGCTGCATATCCGTACCGAAAACGATACCGGCGTTGGCCAGCGCGAAGATGGGCATGATGAAGTAGGCGACCCAACCGTGTAGTTTGTGCTCCAGGTGTTGCAGAGGAGAGTGAAAATCATCCACTAGGTCTTCTAGTCTGGCAACGGTGTTCAACTGTGCGCCGGTCAGGATTTCGTGGCTGGCGGGGGTAATCTCTTTGAGCTTATCCGTGATGGCCGTAAGCTCACCCGCGAAGGTAGAGGTATCAATCTTTTGGCGGATGGGGACGGCGAAAGCCAGTAAAACGCCGGCGATGGTGGGGTGGATGCCGGACTTCAAGAAAAGCGTCCAGATGATGACGCCGAAGATCACGTTGAGGTATTTGAAGTAAATCCCCCGGTACGCCAGGACGTAAAGGATTGCCAGTAGCGCGAAAGAGTAGAGCAGTAACGACCAGGCGATGCCCCCGCTGTAGAAGACGGCGATGACCAGCACGGCCCCTAAATCGTCGACGATGGCGAAGGCCGTCAGGAAGATCTTGAGGCCCAGGGGAACGGATTTGCCCAGCACCTTCAGAATTGCCAGGGAAAAGGCAATGGCGGTCGCCATGGGGATGCCCCAGCCCGCCGAGGTTGCGTCCCGGTCGTTAAGCAGCCAAAACAGACCGAATGGCACGAGGATACCGCCGATGGCGGCGAAGATCGGGAAGGTCGCTTTGCGTACGGTATTCAGTTCGCCTACCATTAGTTCCCGCTTGATCTCCAGCCCGATCAGAAAAAAGAAGATGGCCATCAGGCCGTCGTTGATCCAGAGGATGAGGGCTTTTTCGAGGCCGAAGCCTTCCGCGCCGACGGTCACTTTGGTTTCCCACAATGCCTGGTAAGTATCTCCGTAGGGAGAGTTGGCCCACAGCATCGCGACGATCGTTGCGCTGAACAGCAGGATGCCACTCAGGCTTTCAAGTTTGACGAATTTTTGAAAGGGGGTGAGCAGGTAAGATCTGATCATACTAAAAACATTTTCTACACTAGATAATACCCAAAACGGAGGCTAGCGCGCTGGCTAAGCCCAAAAAGCTTAAGAAGCCACAGATGTCCGTGACCGTCGTCAGAATAATGGAAGAGGAGGTAGCCGGGTCTTGCCCGATGGCTTGCAAGCCCATCGGAATGACCGCGCCCGCAAAGCCCGCGATCATCATCGAGATTACCATGGAAATACCGATGACCAGGGCGATACCAAAAGAGTCGGCCCAAAAATAGACAATGAATCCGGTGGTAGCGGCTACGGCAAAACCGTTGATCAAGCCGACGAGTATTTCCTTGCGCGCGACGACGAACCACTGGGAGATTCGAACTTCTCGGAGTGCCAAGCCCCTCATGGTGACGGCCAGTGCCTGGCTGCCCGTGTTCCCTGACTGTCCGGCCACCACCGGCAAAAATACGGCCAGGATGGTGATCTGCGCAATGGTCTCCTCAAACATACCGACCACGAAAGAAGCTAAAAAAGCGGTAGCTAAGTTGACTTGAAGCCAAGGGAGCCTACTCTTGATCGCGGTGCCGACCGTGGACAACGCCTTCTCTTCCCGGCTGGCTCCGAACATGGCTTGCATGTCTTCGGTTAGTTCTTGCCTGGTCGCATTGATGAGGGCCTCGTTTCTGATGATGCCCAGGAATTTGTTGTTGATGTCCGTGACCGGGATTTGCAGGAGGTCTTCGTTTTCCATGATGGTCAGTACCTCCTCGCGTGGGGAAAGCGCGTTTATGGTGGGAGCTACGTGCATCAGGTTTTTCAGTTTCTCGCTGGGCTCTGAGATTGCGATGACTTGTAAGGGTATCATTCCGCATAGATTTCCGGATTCATCGGTGATGTATACGGAAGTGACCCTGCGGTCGGCAAGTTTCCTGATCTTATCCAGGACGTTTTGGGCCGTGTTTTCTAAGTTGAAGGTGGTGACGGAGGTATCCATCAGGTAGCCCGCCGTTTGTGGCCGGTACACCATAAATTCCCGAATCTCGGTAGACAGAATACCGGATAGCAACAATAATTTGCTGTCAGCTTCTCCTTTGTCCAACCTGGATAACAAGCGTGCGCCTAAGTGGGAATCAATCTGCGAAAACAAGGTGAAGAACAATTGATCGTCCATGTTTTCGATCAGCGTCGCGGCGGTGTCGGGATTTAGCCGGGAAAAAACGGCAACCGCGTCATCCGTGGGGACATTTCCGAGATAAGTCAGAATCGTGTCTACCGGAAAAGTATCGAGCAGCAGCGCAGCTTCCATCGGGTATTGCTGGAAGTAGTTTTCGATCAGTAGCTGCTTGGGTATCGAGGCGGTGTTTTCCATGGTGTTGGGGTGACTAGGGGTGTTATCATTTGCTGACCGCATGCTGGGGATGTATTACTAGCGGTAAGGGGGAAGCGGGGAACACAAAAAGCACAAAAGAAAAGTAAAAGCACGAAACCGTGTGTGTGACCTTATTCTATCGGGTTTTCTTTTTGTGCCTTTTGTTATTCTGTGTTTTTGTGTTTAAAAAATCTTCCGATTCTCACTCAAATCGGTTACTTACTGACACTTTGGAGAAGCCCCGTCAGGCCGATGCGGTACAGCTCCCCGAGGGCACTGCCGGTTTCCCCCATATTCTTGTTCTTTTCTTCTTTGCTTAGCTGACTTTCACCGATCGTTTTGAAATCTAAAATGCCGATAAGGGTTTCGTACCTGTCTACTACCGGGATGGATTGATATTCGTACCACCCGGAGTGATTTTTGATGGATTCGACGGATTCGTCGGCGTAAAATTTTGGGAACTCCGTTTTCATTAGGGCAGATACTCGGGTACTGCGCGCCGCAAAAAACAGATCGCGTAATTTAATTACGCCCTCCGGTTTCCCCTTATCGTCGACCACCAAAATATTGGTGGACACCCGCTCTTTTCCGTTCTTGGCGATGACGATTGCCTCCGCTACGGTGAGATCGTTCTTAAAACCGAGAAATAAGGGGTTCATCAAGAAGCCGATGGTCTCCGTCGTGAAGGCTAGTTTACGTCTCAGGATAGATGACTGCTTGGGGGGCATTTTGTCCAGAAGGCGGTCTCGGAATTCTTCATTGCACTGTCTCAGCACGGTTCTCTTTGCCCGTAGATCCATTTTGTCCACGATCACGAGCACTAGCTGCATATCTATTTTTTCCAGGTATTTCGCGGCTTTGTAGCTACTCATCGAACTGATGATGCTGATCGTCACGTCCGGTGAGCTCGCTTCCAGAAAAGTGATCATTTCTTCTTCCGAACATTCACTGAGGGCGCTTGCGGCCTGCTGCGGATGGTTCTTGATGAACTGATTTAATATTACTTGATCCGTATTCATGATTCGGTCTTTTTGAGCAACAGGGAAGTACTTTCGTTGAACGCTTTTGCGGGTACGTTACACTGGCCGAGTTTAGTCTCCAGCACCACCGCCGTAGTATCGATTTTGGTGATCTTTCCCTCCAGGTCACCAATCCTGATCTCATCCCCTTCCTTATACATTTTGCGCACGTAGAAGGTAGCGAGGATGTTGCTGATCGAAGTCCTGGCACCCAAACCGAACGCCAGGGCAGCACCAAACAATAGCGCAGCCAGTATGATGTTGATAATATTAATGAAAAAGGCGATCTCTATACCGATTTGGTCGATCGCGATGATGACCCCGATGATCACAATACCGTACTGAATAATTCTGCCCAACGTAAGGCCGTACGAGACGCCGACTTTCGTACCGACCGAGGCAACAAGATTCGCCAAGAACTTTCCTAAAATATAAGCTAGTAGAACAGTGAAACCGGCGGCTAGTAAATTTGGTAAATACTGTAACAGGCTTTTGATGCCCACCGTAATGAGCGTAAATTTTAAAATGTCAGAGACAAGCAAAAAGGTAAGGAGTATCACGAACCAGAAAACAATCAACCCGATCACCGTCGCGTACTGACTCAGGTTAAGTTGTACAAACCGTCTGCTAACCAACCGGCCGGTGTGCCGCAACGACCTTATCACCAGCATTTCGATGAGGCGCGCCAGTACGTAGCCAATTATCAGAACTATGAGCGCCATCGTCGCCTGCGGCAAGAATTCCAGTAGCCGAACCCTCAGGGCTATGCCAATTTCATAAAGTTCTTCTAGCATAGGTATTTATGGTTGTAGGTATTTTTGAAAAAGATACAGTGAAGGAGGGCACTTCCCCTTGGTTAATTTTCCCGCACCCACTTACCAGGCATGATGTAAGCTGAGCTGGGCCTGGTTCTTTCCCCAATTTACCGTAGTCTGGCGCATCCACCCCGCTTGGACTCTAAGGTTGTTACGGAGACCATAACCGAGGCCAACGTACGTCCGGTTCCGGTCGAAGCGTTGAACGGTGCGCCCGTCTCCGATACCGGTTTCGCCGTTGATGAAAATCTCGTTGTACAATGCTAGATAGAGTGTCTTTTGCTCCATTACGGTCTTGTTGAGCAGTACGTTAACAAAAATATTATAGCGGTAGCGGGTGCGAAAATCCTGGTCGTCTACGAAGCGTTGTTCGTAGCGAAAGCGGTGGGCCAGGAGCACGCGATCCGTGATCTTGTGTGGCAACAGGGCCTCCTGGTATATTCTGCTTTCTCCGCTCGTGTTGTCGCTGTCTCCGAATGCGCCAGTCGTGATGTTGGCGTAGCCCAGCGTCAGTAAAACGTTGGCCTCTTCCGGTCTGTACGTAAGCCCGCTCCTTAGCAGCAACTGCTCCAGATCACCGCCCGCGTTCCACCCCCGGTACTGAAAGTCGCCCTGAAGGCCGAACCGGCTTTCCCCGAACGATTTATTGTAGAAGTACATATACCAGCTACCGAGTTGGTTTTCGTCAATGGCTTGTTGAGCGCCGATCGGGAGGCACGAAAAGATCAGCAGCAGGGAGAGTGAAAGCTTTAGCATATTTTAATTTTCAGTTAGCGGAGCAATAGCTCGGTACCGCATAGATAGAAACAAATATGCCAGCCAACAGGGAAATCCTGAACTGGCCGGCACATTTAAGCGAAAGATTCATCCCGGGCTGGACGCTAATTGGCGTTGGTGGCAGTTTGGCTAAATGCTTCCGCCCACACCGAGCCCCGTGCTACGACACTTGAACGTCTTAGCGCAGAAAGTCGACCTTCCCGTTATCCATATCGTAAACGGCTCCGACGATCTTGATTTCGTTGTTATCTTCCATTTCTTTGAGGATGGGACTCTTCAGGCGAATCTGCTCGATGGTGTTACGGACGTTACTTTCGCAGGCCATGTGGACGAACTCCGCGTTTTTGGAGCTACGGTCACCGTCATACTCGACTTTCGCTACGGCCGGCTTGATCTTTTCCAGCATCGGCGTAATGTTACCCAGCTTAACGTCGTCCACCGCGGCTTTTATCGCCCCGCAGTGCTCGTGGCCCATAACCAAGACCAGTTTGGAGCCGGACACTTTGCAAGCGAATTCCATACTACCGAGAATATCTTCGTTGACGAAGTTGCCCGCAACACGCGCGACGAATATATCTCCGATGCCCCGGTCGAATACGTCCTCTACGGGCACGCGGCTATCTACGCAGGATAGTACGATCGCCTTGGGGAACTGGGCGTTGGTGCTTTTCCTTACTTGCTCGGAGTGGTCCCTGGCCGTCAGGTCGTTTCTCAGGAAGCGGTTGTTTCCTTCTTTAAAGGATTGGATGACCATGTCGGGGGTCAATGCCTCTTGTTCTTCTTTGGTCAACACTTCCTCCACGACGCCTTTCATGGGTTTGGCGCGCTGGGCGGAGACGGTAGTGAGGTCATCTGATACGGTGTTCTCTTCGGCGGGATTACAAGAAATGATTAGTACACTCATCAGGCTTGTTGCCAGGATCTTCGAAAATAAAGTCATGTTAGTGGTTAAAAGGGTTGAATAATGGGGTGGTTCTCCGTTGTAATTTAAGGCGAAACGGTCGTTAGAATCGTTAAGCGTACTGCTATACGATCCAACTAAGTTACCGAAGCGTTTACTAAGGAATCCTCCTGATCGATAAGACACACTTTTCCCCAATGTTGTTTCTTTCCAGTTTTCTTCTTTACCCTCGTACGGATGGTGGAACCAAGGCCGTATTTTTACCGAGCAGGTGTAACTCCCAAACCTTTTGACGCTAAAAACGTGCCCTTAAAAAATATGGTAGGCGGGACTGGCCTAGCTCGGGTTGCCCGCTTCGAGTAGGTCATTAAAAATTACAAGCTATTTTGAAATCTCAGGTTTCTCTGCTCCAGTTCCGCCAGGAATTTAATCTCGGTAGCAATTAACTGGCGGTCTGATTCCACTAATATCCAATTATTCAATAACGAATTAGAAATCCAACACCACCGGTGTTGCAGGTTGGTGACTTTAGGGACCATCCAGCCTTTCCGCATTGAGCGAAAGCCATTAAAAAGCATATATAGTACAAACCTGGAGCGAGTGTTCCTTGTGGTACCGTGATGATTGATTTTATAATCAAAGCTGGCAAAAAAGGTCATGGCGTGTGAGAACAACTCGCTTAATTGGTCGAACAGAGGTTGGACTACTTCCGACTGCTCGTGCCAAAGAATTTCCGTATTGGCTTCCCAAACCAGTTCGTTGATCGATCCCGACCGTTCTCCGCTTCTCAACCGCATTCTCGCGCCGTCAAGCTTCTCAAAAGCCCGAACGATCATTGGGTGCCTGCCTTTTTCCAGTAAAAGCGCGCGGAAGGATTGAAAATCCATTTGACCAAAGGCAAGGTGCACCCAGCCTATTTCCGAAAAAATTCTGTTGTTGATAATTCTAATAATCTGGAAATCATCCTCAATCGTACGGTTTCTTTTTTCGCAGGTGAAGGATAATGGCTTGATTCCTTCCGCTTCCCAGTTCCATCGTTTCATCTTCTCACCGACGTGAAAAGAGGCAAACGCCGCCATGCCCGCCCACTTGTATAGCTGGGGTTCATTTTGGTACAACTGAGCGTAATAGGTCGTAATGGTACGGTTGCGTTTGATGACCTGTTCCTCGGGGGGGAGACTAAAGCTGTATTTATCCATTTGCTAATAATTCCTTCAGGGCTGTTTCACGAGCGTAAGTTAGTTTACTCTAGTAGTCCACTTGCCAGCACGCCTCGAACATAATTCGCCGACCGGTTGCAAGCCTTGACGTTCGTTGACCTGTACCCACCCAAAGTAAACTAATTATTCGGATCTCCGCCACGTCGCTTCGCGGTGCGACAAGGTCCTTGGCTTCTCAGTAACTGACCTTACGCAACCGGATTATGCCACATAGCATGAAGCACTGCGAAGCAAAACACACAAACACAAAAGAGTAAGTAAGCGGTGGCTTGGCGTAGCTACCCTCCGCTTTTTTGTGCTTTTGTGTTTATGTGGCGAAAACATCTGCGTAACATCAGTCAGTAAGTACTATTACTGCAGTGATAGAATGAATTTGGTTAGTTGATTCGTAGCCGCAACATTCGAACGACAATGTCTATTCCAAAATAACCACGTCCGCTAAGGTGTCCGCGCGGCCGAAAGTAGGCGGCATGGCGGACCATCCATAGTTTACTCACGTCGTGGCCCAGCTTCAGCAGCATCCGCCGGGCTAATACTCACCAGGTTGGCTAACTTAATGTTAGGAAATACGGACAAATGAACACGCAGCAATTCATAACGGCGAGCTTCAATAAACTACTTTCTCACGCTGCGAAGGAACGCATCGAGCGGGTGACGCTCACCATCGCCATCTTTAGTTACCTGATCCACCTGTTGCTGATCTTTCTGAACGTCAGGGGCATCATCGTGCTGGACGATACCTTTTTCACCAACCCCATCGCGGCGATCTACACGCCGTTCTCCTTCATCCTGCTTTACGAGGTTTATTTGTTACTCTACTTCCTGCCGAAGTCCATCACGGTCTACATTGGTAAACAGTACGAGATCATTACGCTGATCGTCATTCGGCGAATTTTCAAAGACATCGCCTACGTTGAATTAACGTCGGATTGGTTTCAGGATAAAGACGATCTGCAGTTCACTTTCGACGTTCTAACGTCTCTAATTCTCTTTTTCCTGATCTTTTTATTCTACCGGAACGTAAAGAAGACGGGATACAAATCAATAAATAAGACTACCGAAACCGGGATGAACATCCGGCGTTTCGTACTACTCAAACGCGCGCTGGCCACCGTGCTGGTTCCAATCCTTTTCCTGCTCGCCGTCTACACGCTGGTGCACTGGGGGCTGGCGACGATCAGTGATTACGGCGACGGCGTGCTGGAGTTCAAAAAGATCAATAACGTTTTCTTCGATGAATTCTTCTCCGTGCTCATCATCGTGGACGTCCTGCTACTACTATTCTCCTTTTTCTATTCGGATAAGTTCCACAAGATCATCCGCAACTCCGGATTCGTGATCTCTACCATCCTGATCAAAGTTTCCTTTCTATCTACGGGGATTGTGAATAATTTACTCATTATCGGTGCCGTGCTCTTCGGGTATCTCGTCCTCCTCATTCACGATCTCTACGAAAAGGACGCTGCTTCCAATGCTGTTTTGAACGAGGCGACGGTGGAGGAGGGGGATTATTAGCGACGTTGAGTGAAGGCAGGTACGGTGGCGCGAGAATTACAGTAGTTTATTTCCAAACGGCTAACTGGTGGACGCACGCTTTCAAACCAAATTGAGCCAGTCCTCCACCAGCTGCGTGATGCAACGGCGGCAACTGGTAAAAGTATAGGGCTTTTGCAGAACGGAAATGTCCTTGGGAAGGGCTGCCGAGGAGACAGCGGCGTACGTACTCGACAAGAAAAGCACGGGTGATAATCTGGCACCGGTAAAATGCTCAGCCAGCGTCATACGGGCGGCCAAATTCGCCGGGCCGCTACTGAAAATAGCCACGTCGATCTTTTCTTCCCGGCACCTGCGCAGGGCGTCACCGTCGCTCGTGACCGCAATGATGCGGTAAGCTAGTTCTTCGAGGTAACCAGTCAGGGCTAGAGCCTGGATGGGGTCATCCTCCCACAACAGCACGCAGGCTGGCCGAGCGGTATTTTGCTGAAGACTGTTCATTTGAGTAGGGCGCTTCCCCAAAATTAGGTACGGTAGACTGAAGGGTGGCAAAAGAACCAGTGAGCTAGCGGCAGGTTTCAGGGAACGGGGGCCGTGCATCAGGCGGAGAAATATTTTAGGGAGCGCGAAAAAGTTAATACTTTCGACTATTCCAATTTACACGCCACCGTCAAACCATGTCTTTCACAACCCAAAAAATTCTGATCGTCGAGGACGAGCCCATCATTGCCGCCGATTTGCGCGACCGGCTGGAAGACCGGGGTTATCACGTCATCGCCAGCGTGGACACGGGTGAGGCCGCGCTGGACATCGTGAGGCAGCAAACCCCGGACGTTATTCTGATGGACGTTAACCTGGCGGGCGAACTCGACGGCGTCGACACGGCGCTGGCCATCCGCAAACTGACGGACGTGGCGCTAATTTTCCTGACGAGTAATTCGGATGCCGTCACCTTCGCCAGGGCACGCGCCGCCCTGCCCCAGGCCTTTCTGTCCAAACCTTTCCGGGGCCGGGATTTGACCAACGCGATCGACCTGGCCATCGGTGCCCCCACGAACACGGCTGCTTCCCGGAGTACCCCGGCACCCGCGTCCGCGCCCCTTGAATCAACGCGCCCGGGGTCGCAACCTACGCCCGAAGACCTGCCGGAAGGGGAGACGGCCATGGTGTTTCAGGACCGGCTGTTCATCAAGGTTAAAGACCGGCTCACGCGCCTGATGATCAAGGATATTCTCTGGGTGGAGGCGGATGATTACTACTGCAAGGTGGTGACGGAAGAGCGGAAATACCTCGTCACGAAAACACTGAAAAAGCTCAGCGCGCTGCTGCCGCCCACCGTCTTTGCACGCTGCCACCGGTCTTACCTCGTCAACCTCGGGCGCGTTACCGAGATCGGAGAGATCTACGTTTTCTTCGGGAAACGCCAGGTGCCGGTAAGCCGGTCAAAGCGGAATAAAATCATCGCACAGCTGCAAAATCCTTAGCGGAGTAAGATTTTTGGCCCCGATTTAATCAGGACGGGTGCCGGGTAGTTACGCCGGGAAGACAATTTCCGTACCGTAGCCGGGGCCTTGCTGCTGCTGCTGCTGACTACCCCTCAGTTTTTGGGTGAGGAGGTGAACCAAGTTCGTGCCAAACCCCGTGCCGCCGGCCCCGATGGCCGCGTCGCCGGCGCCCACCCCGTCGTCGGCCACCCGCAAATGATAGCCGTCATTCTCCCGGTGCAGGGCGAGTTCAATCGTGCCTTCCCGGTCGGCGGGGAAAGCATACTTCAGGGAATTGGTGACGAGCTCGTTGATGATTAAGCCGAGGGGGATGGCCGTGTCGACGTCCAGCGAAAGGTCTTCCACGTCAACAAAAAGATCGACGCGGTCTTCGAGGCGGTAAGTATCCAGCAGCGTTTCTCCCAACTCCCGCAGGTATTCAGGCATGTGGACGCTGGTCATTTCCGCCCCCTGGTAGAGTTTTTGGTGAATTAGGCCCATGGCCTGGACGCGGCTCTGGCTTTCGCGCAGGGCTTCCTTCGCCCCGCCGTCTTCTTCTTTTAGGCCCCGGCTTTGCAATTGCAGTAGACTGGAAATGACCTGCAGGTTGTTCTTGACCCGGTGGTGGATCTCCCCGATGAGCACTTCCTTTTCCGCCACCATTCTTTCGTTTTCCGCGTTCTTGCGGGACAGGCGGCGGGAGAGCACGTAAAAGATGCCGCCCGCGATCAGGGCCGCCAGGAAGCCACCCAGCGCCGCAAGTAGAAAAGCGCGTTGCTGACCGAGTTGACCTTTTTGGAGATCGATCTGCTTGACTTTTCGTTCGGTTTCGAACCGAATCCGTTGGGTAGTGCGCAGAGAAGCGATTTCGGTGGAATCATGAGACGCCTGGGCCTTGCGGGCGAACTCGGAGTAAAACAGCGCCCGCTCCGGGTCTCCGCCTTTTTGCAGGACGGGCACGAGCATGCACGCGGTTTCGATCGCGCTGGAACTAATCGAATGCACGCCAAAATCCCGATTAAACCGCAGCAACCTTTCCATCGCGCCGAGCGACTTGCTCCACTCCTCGAGGCCCGCCCAAATACGCGCTTCGGTATCGCTGTGTTCGTCGATAAACTCAGTCGCCTCCGGAAACAGGAGGTGTAATGCCCGCACGGAATCCATGCGGGCTATCGCCACGTCTGGCCTACCGAGCGCTAGTTCCGCCAGGGCGCGGCACGCGAGGATGCGGGCGTAGATGAACACGTCGTGGTGGCTACGGAGGCTGTCCCGAAATTCCGTAGCCTGATTGGCCGCCGTAAGTACGCCCGCGTGGTCGCCCAGGCCATAACTGGCGGCCGTAATTAGGTCGAGGTTGTCGAGGGTCGTGTAGTAAGGCCCATTGTCCAGTAAGCTTGATGAACGACGAGCGTAATTGCGGGCCAGTTCAAATTCTAAAAGGCTATAGTAGACGAACGCTATCCGGGAATACACTTCGGCCAGGTTATCCCGCTCCGCCTGCCGCTCCAGCACGGGTAGGGCGTTCAGGATGTATTGTTCCGCCTCGGCCGGCCGATCCAGACTGGTGAGGTGGGTAGAAATTTCCATCTCGGCCAGGGCAGCATCCACGGGGCGGTCGAGCTGCTGAAAAATAGCGAGGGCGGCACGGGTGTGTTCGATGGATTTCTCGTACCCGCCGTCTTCCATCGTGAACATGTTGTGGTACATCGATTCGCCTAGCTCCACGTACGCCGCAGCCAGTTGGTGGTCCGAACGCTGGATAATTGCGTGGGCAGAATCTAGGAAGGCCCTGGTCTGAGGTGCTAAGTCGGGATCGTCGAAGCCCCGTTCGAGGACGTACTCCAGGTCTTCAAAATCAAAGGCCGCGTTACTACGCAGCAGTTTCAGGAGGTCGGCGGTGGTTTCGGGGGGCGTTTGACCCGCCATGGGTTGCGCGACCAGGCCGGGAAGCAGGCAGAATAGGCAAATCAGCCGGTAGCTCATGGTTCGCAAATTTAAATTAAACCCGCCCGGGGCCGTTACCGGGCGTACAAATCTTCAAAAAACGGAGAGAAGGCCCCAGGAAAGGTAAGGGGTTCTGATCATTTGGCTACAAATAAGCGCCCGTGGTAATCGACCGTACAAAGAGCGGCCTCCAACGAAAAGCAAAAAAGCCGGGGCCCTGATGCATACGATCGGAGCCCCGGCGGCAAAGCGTCTCCGTCTCTCAGCGGAGTTTTCAGACAGTGTGAAGATCGAAGTGTTGTTCAAGATAAAAGGTGGGGGCGAGTAACTTAACTCGAGTAGTGCCAGCGCTTAGCGAAGGCTAAACTTGAAGGGAATCATCATCTTTTTGGCTACCGCCTTACCACCCCTGGCGGCGGGCTTGAAGCGGGGTAGCTCACGGACCAGGTCGATGGCGGCGCTATCGAGCGGGGCAAAAAGGGACTGGGCCACGCGGGAGTAAGTCACCTTACCGTTCTTCGCCACGTTGACTTCAACGACGACCGTGCCCTCCACGGCGTAGTCCTGGGCCAATTCTGGGTATTTCAGGTTCTGGTGAATGAAATCGGCAAAGTTGCCCTCCTCGGCGGGGAAGGCGGGGACCATGCGGTCCGCGAAGTAAACGGCCGGGGCGGGGGCGGGCGCAACCAGTAGTGCGTCCGTGGACGGGTCTCCCTGAAAAGCCATTTCCTGTGCGGAGACGTAGAAGGAAAAACAGGCGAACAGAAAGAGCGTAGTGAGGCGGATCATAAGGTGAAAATTGATGTGTTTGAAAGTGTGCTAACCGCAGTAGTTATGCTACTGATGATTCAAATATGGGGGACTGAGCGACTAAATACAGGTTTAAATCAGGGAACGGTAACCAATAACCAGGGACGGGGAAATAGACGGCAGGCAGGGCGGCGGGTGAGTAGCGTGCCCGAGTAACGGACCCCGGCAAGTGGCAGACCGCCCTCTCTCACCTACTGATCTTACGCAAAGGGCTTAACCACACAGCACGCAGAGGCCACAAAGGGTGACTGCTCTTTGTGGTAAGAAAAAAAAGCGCTGCGTGTCAGTAAATAAATGGTGCAACTGGTTTTTACCGGGGCACACGGTGGGCTGGCCCGTACGTGACGGGAGAATACTGGTGGGGTTGACTTCAGCGGTAGCGAACGTTCGACAGTGGGCACAAAAAAACCGGGGCCCATCTTTTTAGATGTGGCCCCGGCGGCAGTAAGCGTCTCCGTCTCTCAGCGGATTTACTCAAACAGTGTGAATAATGTGTTGTTGTTCAATATTTAAGGAATCGTAAACTGTAAGTGTTGTACAAGTGAATTTATCAAAGCTTTTCAATCGCTAACAGTGCAAATATGGGGGTTATTTCAATTTGTGATTTAATGACATCAGGGAATGGGGGGTATTTCTCAGGGAACGGGGAGTTATTGTCAGGCAAGTAACGATTGCAAACCTCCTTTTTTAGCGATTTTTCGCTGGGGAGGCGGCACGTTCACTCCCGTCGGAGCTGACGTAAGCAAGGCTCACGGGCGATTTGGGCGGGCGGCAAGTGCGTTACTTCACCGCAATCTCCGCCGTGATCACGTCCGCTAACTCCGGCTTGCCACCGCGGTTGCCGCAACCACTCGCCATAATTAGCTGATTGCCGTAGCGGACTACGCCCGTTCCGTGCCGCCCGCGGCTCAGGCTGTCCAGTGACTCCCAGGTGCCGTCCGGTAGCGAGCGGACCTCTACTTCGGCGTGGGCCACTTTTTGGGTGTTGGATTCGCCACCGAGAAGCCACAGGCGGTCCCGCAAAACAATCGCCGCGTTACCGGCTCGCCGGGTGGGTAAGCTGTCGGGTAAGGAGCGCCAGGTCTGGGAAGGAATATCGTACACGTCGACCGCGCCGATCGTGTTGCCAAAGGGCCCTGCGGCGGCAACGGTCGTGCGGCCGGCGGCGGCGTAAATCTTGTTTTCGTGGGTAACCGCTTGAAAATGATCGCGGGGGCGGGGGGCGTCGGGGAGTTGCGCCCAGGCGTCCGCCCGCGGGTCGTAGCGATCGAGCCAGGCAACGTGGCCGCCCCGGTGGCCGTCGGTGATGCCGCAGACGAGGTAGATCTGGTCGTCGTGCAGTACGGCGCCGGCACCGCCCCGGCGGCGAGACTCAGGGATGGTAGCCCCCGTGCGCCACTCGTTCTGAATCGGGTCGTAGATGTGAATCTCCGGTAAGGGCACTTCACCGGGGTAGCGACCGGTCATGGCACCCATCAGGTAAATCTCACCGCGGTAAACGACGGGTTGAAAGTGGTGGATCTCGACGGGGCTACTGGCACCCGCCGTCCAGGTCATCGTTGCGAGGTCAAGCACGTCGACGGGCAGCACGCCCCGGCCGCCGAGGAGGTAAGCTTTTTCGCCGACCCGCACGAAGGCGGCTTCGTGGCGGGCGGTGGGGGAAGAGCCATCAGCAATCGTGACGGAATCCCAAAGGCCAGTGAGGTTGACTTCATCGGCCATCCCGGTCTCGGAGTCAGCACCATTGGGCGGAATGAAACAAGCCGTAAGGGTAGCAAGCAGCAGTAAGGAAAATAGGTAGCGCACGACGGAGGGATTGGGTGGGCACCCAAGGTATTATTAGTTAACGGGTTTTAGGGTGGGGGCGGGAGAAACAACCAGTTGCGGTGTTTATGAATTGCCCCGTAGTGAGTTGCCGGGACGTGGCCTCAAATTAGATGACTAGCGCATTTGAGACTTCCGCCAGTATCCACTGCGCTACCCACAAACCCCGCATCTACGTCCGCGCCACCGTGAAAATTGATCCTTTCCACAATCCCCGACGCCGATCAGAAGCCCCGGAACCCTACCGTAATCACGCCCGTGATCCGCGAGCGATCCGTATCGACCACCTGGGGTTCGAAATCGAAGCTTTTGTAGGGGGCATAAAAAGCGTTGCCACCCTCGTAGCGCGCCGCCACGTCGACAAAAAACTTGCCGGCGTTGTAGCCGACGCCGCCGGAATAAGTTAGTAAACTTTCGGACTCATCGTAACGAAAATCCTGGGTGGGCACCGTGCGGTAACCGACGCCGGCCCGGACCTGGAGGGGGTCGATGTTGATCTCGCCGCCCACGCGGACGTTGATACTACTCTTGAGGGTAGCGTCGATATCGTCGTTGGCGGCCTCTTCCAGCGTGGCGAAATCCTCGGTGCTGAATTCATTACCGGCAAAGTTGGTGTAGTTCACGTCGGCCGAGAGGAAACCCTTACGGTTGATCAGGTAGCCGAACCCGGCGTTGAACTGCCAGGGCGTGCGCAGGTTGACGACCGCCTGGCTGACGGGGCTCAGCGCGTTACCGCCCCTGGCCTCGTCGTCCGCCGTGTAGTTGTACTCCAGGTCCGTGAAGTACGTTTCGTCGATGGTCCAGAAAGTCGGTGTCTGGAGGGAAACGCTCACGCGGGCTTCCGGCGTGGGCAGGTAGATCGCGCCCAGTTTGAAGTTGGCGCCGGTGCCGTCTAATTCCAGGCTTTCGTTGAAGGAAGCGTCTTCGTAGTTTTCCAACTGGTTGTCGCGGTCGATCTCCTGGTAAGTTTTGTTTTCCGTGAACTGCATGAAAGGGATGCCGATGCTGAGCCCCCAGAGTACTTTGTTGTCGTAGTTACCACCCACACCGAAGGCCAGCTCGTTCATGCTGCCGCTGCGCTCGACCGTGCCGGACCGCTCGATTTCCGCGCCCTCGTTAACGTCGAGGTTGAATTCGCTGTAGAAACCCAGCTCATCGAGCCGCAGGATACGATCGTCTTCGAACGGTAGGAGGGCCCCTTCACCGATTCGGTCTTCAATGTCCAAAATCAAATCGGCCCGGAAGCCTTCTCCGGTGTCGCCGAAATCAGCGTCGTATAGGTCGATGAAGTCCTCCACGATGGCGTCGATGATGGAGCCCTGGCTCTGACCGCCGTAGTTGATGGTTTCGTTGTAGTCGGCCAAACGGGTAAAGCTGAACCCGAAGTTAAGCGTCGGCCACAGGAGCGAGCGCGTGTCGCCCGACCAGACGAGCCCGGCGCTGGGCACGGAAAAGCTGCCGGCGGACTCACTCGTGGACTCATTACTGCCCGAAATACGGCGCAGGTTAGCGTTCGTGGCGGTGTTGGCGAAGCCGGCGGATAGCGCGGCGTAGGAACTCCGGTTCCACCCGATGCCGGCGGGGTTAGTGTGCAGGCTGGTGAAGTCCACGCCAATCGGCGTCATGCTGCCGCCGGTGCCCATGAAGCGGGCCGAACCCATCACGTTCGTGTTGCCAAACCTCAGGGCATCCTCCACCCGGACGGGTAGAAAGCGCGGCGGCGGGTCGGCCTGGGCGAAGGCGTCCGCGCCGAACAGGCAAAGAAAAAAGGCAGCGAGAAGGGGGAGGCGCGTCATGGTCGGGTGAATTTAGCGTAGCTTGGTTACTGCAAAGGAAACAACTTCAGCGGTCGGTTCCGCCTACTTAAAACCAATTTAATCACGGGGTTCACTTAGTGGGCGACGGAATGGTGGATCGTAAGGATTGTTTAACGCCGGCTTGGCCTTCAGGCCTAATAACTAGTTATGGTTTTTCGATGCGCGGACGCAGGTGCCTGGTTTAAGCAAAGAGAAGCATTGTTTTTTGTGGCGTAACCTTGTCGTAACCGAACCCGAAAGACCATACCTTACCTTAAAGACCAAAGACCAAAGACCAAAGACCAAAGACCAAAGACCAAAGACCAAAGACCAAAGACCAAAGACCAAAGACCAAAGACCAAAAATGCACCCAACCTACCAAGTACGCCCCCTGGGCTCCGAATCCATCGCCGAAGTCCCCACCGACTGGACGCCCGCCGACTACCGCGCCATCCTCGACGCCACCGAATACGGCGACACTAGCGCCCTGAGCGACGAGGAACTAGCCGAAATGGCCTGCATGTCCCTCGCCGACCTCGACAAACCCGAATCCGCCGAGCTTCTCCTCAAGCACGTCTTCACCGACGAAGAGCTGAACACCGGCCAGATCGAAAACGCCAGCCACGAAATGGCCAGCGAAAAACTCTGGGAAGAATACCCCGAGCCCGACAAGCACCGCGGTTTCTTCCGCGCCGCCAGCCTCCTCTACCGCGCCTACAACGGCGGCTTCCCCCGCGTCGATGGCCGCATAGTCACCATCAGCGTCACCCCCGAAAAGAAAGCCGGTGCCGAACACCTCACCGAGCTCACCCCCGCCTTCGTGCTCCGCCTTCTCGCCGGCGGCATGGACGACCACGCCCTTCTCCACCGCCTCTACGGCGACGAACTGGCTAGCGAATCCTTCCCCTCCGCCCCCAACATCACCTGGGACGTCACCACCAAACCCGGCGAAAACGGCGCCACCGAAATCACCGTCTTCAGCTCCGACTACTGGCTGGATGCCTTCAACCCCGCTAATGATTACGTCGTTACCGCTTATCCCGACGAAATCCCGGAGGAAGACTAGCTAGGCCCGGAGGGTCGTCTCTCGTAGCGTGGGGATGCTTCCCCACGTTTTCGTTTATCCCGACCAAACCGCCTAATTCTCCCTACCGCCCACCCTTCCTCCGCTTCAACTTCCCCACCGCCCGCCGCCGCACCACCGTCCCCTCGCTAAAAACGTACAGCCACTTGTCGTCCAGGAAGTCCACCGCCTCGAACTGCGTCGGGGCACCCCAGCTCAGATTCTGCCGGCGTAAATCTCCGGAGAGGAAGCGCCCCGCCGGATAGTCACTGATTGTAATGAGCGAAGCCGCGCTCGTGGGGATGATACCGAGGACCATCTTGAAGCTGTAGGAAGTCAGCACGAGTTGCTTATTTACGCTATCCAGCGCCGCCGCCGTCACCACCCGGCGGGGCAGGTAGAGGCTATCGATGAGCTCGGCTGCGTAGTCGCCGGGGCTGGCCGGGACGCGGAAATGGTAGATGTTGAATTGCTTTTTGCCGCCGAGTTGGTCCTTAGTAAACAGGTGGAGGTAGCCGCCCTGGTAGACCATCGCTTCGCAGTCGTAATTACTCGGCGCGTCGCGGCCACCGCCGTCCTGGCCGGGGTAGTGAAACTTGATCGTATCCGTTCGTCGGCTAGTCCTATTATAGCGATAAATACGCAGGTCCGTGCGCTTCCCCCGGTTGTTCCCCGTGTCGGCGAGGTAGAGGTTGCCGGCGGGGTCGCGGGTGATGTCTTCGTAGTCGTGAGCATCGGCGGCGAGGGTGTCCACGTACTTTATTTGGCCTATCCGGTCGGTGGTGTAGACGTAGGGGCCGTCACCACTGTCGTTGTGGAAGCGGTAGTTTTCGCCGTCGATTACCAAGCCTGAGGCTTCCTTTAGCTGCGGCGGGAGGCGGACCGTTTTCGGGTAGGGGAGGGCGCGGGCGCAGGTGCCGAGGAAGCACGGAAGGAGCAACAAAATTAGGGCACGGGCTGAAAGTAACATGAGCGAGATTTGAATGGGGGGCACCAGTAAAGATCGTACGCGAAAGCAAGAAGCAACCGCTTCGTAGTCCATTTTGATTAGTTCTATCACCAACGCGGGCAGCACGAAACAACGTCCTTACCAGCTGAGATCGCCCGCCTGATTCTACCGTCAGGTCCGTACGGGCGATTTTCTAACACACAATGCACGAAAAGAACAAAAGCAACACTAAGTAACGCGTACCAGCTTCTGTGCTTCTCTTTCTACTTATGTGTTTTGTGTGTTCCCCCCCTTCATTATCAATTCACCCTCTAAATTCAAACGTCATGAAACCCCGTCACTTTCTTTACCCCTTGTTCATCTGCCTACTAGCTTTCACCGCCTGCGAAGACGACGAAGACCCATTAGTTTTTCTGGACCCCGACCCTACCACACCCATGACCCTTACCGGTCAGTGGCAACTCATTGAAGTGCTGGCCGACCCGGGCGACGGCTCCGGCACCTTCCAACCCGTCACCAGTAGCCGGACGATCGAATTTCTGACGGACAGCACCTACCAGTCCAACAGCATTATTTGTGAATTTACGACGGAAACGAACTCGCTGACGGTGCTCACGGACGGCAAGTTCAACCTGGATGAACTGCTCCTTTCCCCCGAGGATTGCCGTAACGTCCCGCCGCTGCAAGCCCCCCTGGGAATGAGTTTTGCCGACGGGGATTTGATTCTGGAATACCTGTGCATCGAGCCCTGCCTACAGAAGTTCCGGAAGTTGTAATTGACTCGGGGAGTAGCTGACTTCCTTTGCTTCTTATCCCCAAAACTTGGCACCCGCGACCGCGCAAAAAACCCGAGCGAAGTCCCTACCTTGGTCACGCCATGGCCAACCAAGTCACCCGCCGCCTCTACGATTTCCTCAAGGACGTGCCGCCCTTCAACTACGTCGACGACGAGGCTGCCCTCTTACGCGTAGCCAGCCGCGTGGAGGTGACTTACCTGACGCCCGGCACCGTAGTGTTCCGCCCCGGCGAACCCCCGCGCGACCGCTTTTTCGTCGTCAAGGAAGGTGCCGTAGAACTGTTCCGCGTCGACGATGCCGGCGAACAGCTCGTCGAACGCTGTGGCGAAGGCGACGTTTTCGGCATCCGGCCCTTACTGGCGGAAGACAACTACCTCTTCCTCGCCCGCGCCGCCGAAGAAAGCCTTGTTTACGCCATCAATACCGCCGGTTTTCGGGAGTTGTTGCCGCTGTACCCACGCGTCACCCAATTCCTCGCGGCGACCATGGCGGGCAGTAACCGCTACGCCATCACGGCCACCAAACCCAGCCCGGAAGCCACGGCCGAACTGGGCGCGGAATCCCTCGCGTTCGGCTTGCTGGAGTCCCAACGCCTGGGCAACCTTCGCCAGCCGATCACTTGCTTCGCCACCGCCCGCATCGTCGACGCGGCGAAATTGATGACGGAGCACAACGTCGGCTCCATCGTCGTCGTCAGCCGCGAGCACCACCCCGTCGGTATTATCACCGACCGCGATTTCCGGAGCAAAGTAGCTACCGGCGTCCGTAGCCCGCAGGACGGGGTGATCAAGCTCATGAAAAAACCCGTCGTCTGCATCGGCCCCACGCTGACGGCCGCCGACGTGCAGATTGAGATGTTGCGCAGGGGCATCAACCACCTCGTCCAGACGGAAGACGGCACGCGGAACAGCCCCATCACCGGGGTCGTCAGTAAGCATGACTTGCTCGTACTGCAGGGCAACAACCCGGCCGTCTTGATCCGCGAGATCGGCCGCGCTAAGTCCGCCGCTTATCTGCGTACCCTGCGCGAGCGCGCCGAACGAATGCTGGCCACTTACCTCGAACAGGAGGTAAGCATCGTCTTCATTACCACCATCATGACACGGCTCAACGACGAGATCATCCGCACCTGCATCAAAATGGGCTTGGCCCGGATGCAGGCCGATGGACGGGGCAACCCGCCCGCGCTGTTCGACTGGCTCGCCCTCGGCAGCCAGGGCCGGGGCGAACAACTCCTACGCACCGACCAGGACAACGCGCTCATTTTTGCCGACGTCCCCGCCGCCCGCTACAACACCGTTAAAGATTATTTTCTGCAACTAGCCGGCTACGTCACCGAATCCCTGAACCAAGTCGGCTTCGAATACTGTACGGCCGACATGATGGCCAGTAACCCCGCCTGGTGCCTCCCGGTGAGTAAGTGGAAGGAGCAGTTCACCCACTGGATGGATGATAATACGGCCGAAAATCTGCTCAACGTCAGTATCTTTTTCGACTTCCGCGGCGTCTGGGGCGACGGGAGTTTGCCGGCGCAGCTCACCAAACACATCTTCCGGGAGCGCCCCGGCAGTCGAACCCGTTTCCTGGCTTCTCTGGCCCAAATGGCGGTCAACTATCCTAGCCCACTCACCTTCTTTCGCAACTTCGTCGTGGAGCGATCGGGCGAGCACAAGAACCAGTTCGACCTGAAATCCCGCGCGATGCGCCCACTAACGGATGCCGCCCGGGTGCTCATGCTGGAAGCCAGGGTCGGTAACGTCAACAACACCTTCCGCCGGTACGAAACGATGGCGGAACTGGAGCCGCAGAACGCGCGTGGGTACCGGGAGGCGGCGCAGGCTTACGAAGTGTTGATTCGTTTGCGGGCCACGGTGGGTCTGCGTCGGCAGGACTCCGGCCGCTACCTGGAGCCTAAAGAGTTGACGAGTATGCAGCGGGTGTTGCTGCGGAATAGCTTCAACCCGGTCGGGGACATGCAGATGCGATTAGAAACGCGGTTCCAACTCAATTTCCTTCGCTGATGGCTTGGTGGAATAAATTATTGCCGGGAGAAAGTACGCGGATCGACCCGGATTGGCCAGTCTGGTACCAACAATACACGGCGGCTTGCCTGGCCGGTACCTTGCCCGGAAGTCACCCTTTAAGTACCGCGCGCATTTGCGTGGTCGACGCCGAGACCACGGGCCTGGACGTAAAAAAAGACCGATTACTGAGTCTGGCGGGCTTGCCGGTTACGGACCGGACGATCTTCGTGCGGCAACAGTTCGAAGCCTACCTGCCCACGCCGCCGGACCAACTCGATCACCGCGCGGTGGCCATTCACGGCATCATTCCGAATTCCGGGCGCTACGTCTACGACAGCGAGGCGGAGCTGCTGCGCCGGTTCGTGAAATTCATCGGTGCGGACGGTATCATCGTCGGCCACCACATTGGCTTTGATGTGGAGATTATTAACCGGGCGTTGATTCGTGCGGGCGCCGGCCCACTACGTAATCGAGTCATTGATACTGGCCAACTCGCCCAGCGCGTTCAGCCCGCCGGCTACTGGACGCCCCCGGAAACGTTCGGTTTGGATAGTTTGGCGCGCCGCTACAACATTCCGCTTTCGGACCGGCATACGGCGCTGGGGGATGCTTACATCACGGCGGTGTTGTGGCTGAAACTGACGGGGCGGCTGGGGGACCGGGTGGGGCGGGCGCTGTTGGTGGAGGATTTGTAGTTCGGGGCGCGGTCGCGGGTGCAGGGAGGATTTGCGTAGGTACGCGTGGTGAAAGCGCCTACTTATTTAATTTATCTTACGTAACCGGATTATGCCACACAGCACGAAGTACTGCGAAGCAAAACACAAAAGAATAAGCAAGTGGTGATTCGGCAAAGCCGAACACCGCTTTCCTGTGCTTTTGTGTTTATGTGGTAAAAATCTGCGTAACATCAGTTAGTCAGGTAACTTGAATGTCCTCCACTCCGAATGCCTGATAAGTAATTTGATAACCCTTCAAATTTTCCCGAACCATCTTCTCCGCTTTGATTTCTAATTTGGCAAGATTAACGCGGTCTCTTTGCCATTTGACTTCGCCGATGATGGCGGTTCGGTCGAGTTCGTTCACGGCTACGACGTCTATTTCGTTTTTGTTGCCTCTTTCCCAGTAGTTTCCGATGTTAGTGTAGTTGCTACTTTCAATCATTTCTTGCCGCATAAACGACTCCAGGGTTAAACCAGCGTAGGTTCTGTAATCGCGTTTTGTTATTTCTAGTAGGGCTTTAAGATTATTTGCTTCTACCATATTCTGGTATTTATGAACGAATCTGAACCAGAACCTGAGAAAGTTATCGGCGATGAAAAAGTGAATATCCGTTGAGTTTTCTTTACTGAAAATGGGTCGGTTTCTTTTCAAGATGCCGTAGATCTTCTCAAGTCTGGTTAAGTAACCACCGATTGGCTTTTGTAAAACGCTTTCAATTTTTGGCCTGGTCGTGAACCCTGAAGCGATGAGCGATAATATGGAAAAGTAAACAGCATGATCCTTGCCCACATCCCGAATCAGTAAGTTCCCTCCTTCGGTTAATAAGGGGGATTGGGGATGATAAATAGCGGTAAATACGGCGTCATGGGTCAACGCTTGGTTATCAACCAGGTATTCAACGTACTGAGCGACTCCCCCAGTTATGGTATAGATAGCCAGTAGATCTTCTGCGGTAACCGTCGGATTGTGGTCTCTAATTATCTCCTTTAGCGTACGTAGACTAAATGGCTGGACGCGTAAAATTGAGGACGCTCGGCCAAAAAGTGGTTCTTTGTAATCCAGAAAGAGTCGATTCATCATTGACTGGATCGAACCCCCGACGATTAGATTCATACTCATCTTGTCCTTGTTCAAATCCCAGTCGCGTTGCAAGTCACTATAAATCGATGGGTTAATGCTGGTGAACTCCTGAAACTCATCGATAAATAGATGAACCGTGCGTTGTTGCGCTACTCGACATAAGTATTTGAAAATTGTCTGGAATTCAGTCACTTCGCCAAGTACTGTCTCCCCGTACGTGCGTTGAATCTCCTCGGCAAAATCTCTGCACAACAGCTTCTCCGTTTTTTTGCTGACAAAGAAATAGAGGTAATCTTCACCGTCTAAGCTTTGTAAAACGAGACGAGTCTTCCCGACGCGGCGTCTGCCAATTAATACAGTGAATTGACTATTTTTCAGACTCCGCTCGCGCGATCTCGCAAGCGCTTCAAGTTCCATCGATCTTCCATAAAATTGCATGCTATAAAGGTAAGGGAATTTCCGAAACCTGCATTTCTGAAATGCAGATTTCGGAAATGCAGGTTTCAGGAACGAAGATTCCAGGAACCCAGGCTACGGAAATCATCAGAAAGTGTAACTAATAACGACTACGGTAAACCCGCATACCTACTCCCCAATACCATATATTTGCGCAAATCCACCCCACACACCCGCCCATGGATCAACAACGCGCCATCCTCCTCCTCGCCGACGGCACCACCTTCGAAGGCAAAGCCGCCGGCAAGATCGGCACCACCGTCGGTGAAATTTGCTTCAACACCGGCATGACTGGCTACCAGGAAGTCTTCACCGACCCCAGCTACTACGGACAAATCCTCCTGGCCACCAACGCCCACATCGGCAACTACGGAACGGCCGACGCGGACATCGAGTCCGACTCCATCAAGATCGCGGGGCTGATCGTCAAGAACTTCACCATTCCCTTCAGCCGAAACCTGGCCAACGCTTCCATCCAGGATTACCTGGAGCAAGGCGGACTGGTGGGTATCAGTGACGTCGACACCCGTGCCATCGTTCGCCACATCCGTACGAAGGGTGCCATGAACGGCATCATCTCCAGCGAAATTTTCGACCTGGACGAGCTCAACAAGCGACTCGCCGCCGCGCCCAATATGGACGGCCTCGAACTATCCAGCAAGGTGACCACCAAGGAAGCCTACACACTCGGGGAAGAAGAGCAGGCAAAATACCGCGTCGCCGTGCTCGACCTCGGTACCAAGAAAAATATTCTGCGCAACTTCCTCCGCCGCGACTGCTTCGTCAAGGTCTTCCCCGCTAAAACCGGCATGGACGAAATCCGCGCCTTCAATGCCGACGGTCTGTTCATCTCCAACGGCCCCGGCGACCCCGCCGCGATGGACTACGCCGTCGACACGGCCAAAGCCATGCTGGAAGAAGAAAAGCCGATGTTCGGCATCTGTCTCGGCCACCAGATCCTGGCCCGCGCCGTAGACATCCCCACCTACAAGATGCACCACGGCCACCGCGGCATCAACCACCCCGTCAAGAACCTCATTACCGGCAAATCCGAGATCACCAGCCAGAACCACGGTTTCGGGGTGAGCCCGGAAGCCATCGCGGCCAACCTTGATAAGGTAGAAATTACTCACCGGAACCTCAACGACGACACGATCGAGGGCATCCGCATCGTTGGGAAGCCGGCTTTTTCAGTGCAGTACCATCCGGAAGCTAGCCCCGGGCCGCACGATGCTGATTATTTGTTTGATCAGTTTGTGGAGCTTATTAGGGAGAAGAAAGAGTAAAGAGGTAAGAATAAAGATGGTCCCGTATTTGGTCGGGGTCGCTTCGCCTTTTCGGCCGGGCCTAGGTACGGGGCATAGTCCATGAAACACCACGGCCGAGTGAGCGAAGCGATCGAGTGCAACGTTCTATATTCTTTACTCCCATCTCTTTAATCCAACTTCCCCTGCACCTGTCCCGACTTAGTCGGGACAAAAAAATCAAAACCACCAAAATAAAGTAACACCATGAGTAGCATCCTAGACATCCGCGCCCGCCAAATCCTAGACTCCCGCGGCAACCCAACCGTAGAAGTAGAAGTCATCACCGGCGAAGGCATCATCGGCCGGGCCGCCGTGCCCTCCGGTGCCTCGACGGGTAAGTACGAAGCCGTCGAACTCCGCGACAACGACAAAGACGTGTACATGGGCAAGGGCGTCCTCAAGGCCGTGGCCAACATCGAAGAGAAAATTGCCGACGAGCTCATCGGCGTCGACGTGACCGACCAGCGCTACATCGACGAGACGATGCTCGAACTCGACGGCACGCCCAACAAAAATAAGCTCGGTGCTAACGCCATCCTCGGTGTAAGCCTGGCCTGCGCCAAGGCCGCCGCCCTGGAGCAAAACATGCCGCTCTACCGCTACGTCGGCGGCGTGAACGCGCACACGATGCCCGTGCCGATGATGAACATCCTCAACGGCGGCAGCCACGCGGACAACAGCATCGACTTTCAGGAATTCATGATCATCCCCCTCGGCGCTGACACCTTTTCGGAAGCCTTACGGATGGGCGTGGAGACTTTCCACCACCTGAAAAAAGTGTTGAAAAGCAAGGGTTATTCCACCAACGTCGGTGACGAAGGTGGTTTCGCCCCTAACATCAAGAGCAACGACGAGGCGATCGAGATCGTCCTGGAATCCATCGAGAAAGCCGGTTACAAGCCCGGTGAAGACATGATGATTGCCATGGATGCCGCCGCCTCTGAATTCTTTGACGCGAAAGAAAACCTGTACCACTTCCACAAATCCGACGGCCGCAAGATCGAATCCGCCGCCATGGTCGACTACTGGAAGACGTGGGTGGATAAGTACCCCATCTTCTCCATCGAGGACGGCCTCGACGAGGATGACTGGAAAGGCTGGGCCGCGCTCAACGAGAGCTTCGGCGACCGCTGCCAGCTCGTTGGTGACGACCTGTTCGTGACCAACACCGAGCGCCTCAGCCGGGGCATCGAGGAAGGTTCCGCCAACTCCATCCTGGTAAAAGTCAACCAGATCGGTACGCTGACCGAGACGATCGATACCGTCAGCATGGCCCACCGTGCCGGGTACACGAGCGTAATGAGCCACCGATCCGGCGAGACGGAAGACACGACGATTGCTGACCTCGCCGTTGCGTTGAACTGTGGTCAGATCAAGACGGGTTCCGCCAGTCGTTCCGACCGGGTCGCTAAATACAACCAGTTGCTCCGGATCGAGGAGGAGTTGGGGAGTACGGCTTACTTTCCGGGGCGTGATTTGTTGCGGAAGATTGGGCGGTAGGTAGCCCGAACGATTTAATCAGGAGAGCGGCATCGACTTTGGTTGGTGCCGCTCTTTTTGTTGTGGTTAGACCATCCTCCTAGGTCGGCCCCGCCCGAAATTACCCCGTCACCCACTTCCTTCCCGGCATGATTGGAAGGGACGGCAGGGCCAACCCTGGCTTCGCGTTTGTGATCGGTCAGTGAAAAGGCACCAAAAGTGTACTTTACACCAAAGTCCGCCCCCTTGAAAAACAACAAAATATTCTTCTGGTCCATTACCGTAGCCCTCGCCGGCTTCCTGTTTGGCTTCGATACCGTGGTTATTTCCGGGGCCGACCTTTCACTGCAAAAGCTGTGGGGGCGGAGCGAGCTGTTTCACGGCTTCGTCGTGATGGCTTCGGCGTTGTGGGGCACGGTGGCCGGCGCGCTGCTGGGGGGCATCCCGACGGACCGGCTCGGGCGGAAGACGACGCTGATCTGGATCGGGGTGTTTTACTTCGTTTCGGCGCTGGGCTCCGCTCTGGTGAGCGACCCATGGTTGTTTGCCGCGTTGCGGTTTCTGGGGGGCGTCGGTGTTGGCGTGAGTACGATCGCCGCGCCCGCTTATATTTCCGAGATCGCCCCGGCGGCCGACCGGGGGAAACTCGTGGCGACGTACCAGTTCAACATCGTTTTTGGCATTCTCGTGGCTTTTTTGTCGAACTTCTTACTGAGTGGGATTGGCGAGAATGCCTGGCGGTGGATGATCGGCGTGGAGGCGATTCCGGCGCTTATTTACACCCTGCTGGTCTTCGGCGTGCCCCGTTCGCCACGCTGGCTGTTGGTGCAGGGGAATCAACCCGAAGAGGCGAAGCGGGTGCTGGAGCTCATCAATCCGGGCGCGGACGCGGGTGCCATGATGACGGAAATAGCCGAGGATGACCGTAAAGCGGATCATTCGGAATCGATCTTCATGCCCCGCTATCGCTATCCCTTAATCCTAGCATTTTTACTAGCTGCTTTCAACCAGTTCTCTGGCATCAATGCCTTTCTCTACTACGCGCCCCGCATCTTCGAGACGGCCGGTCTGGAGCAGAGTTCGGCGCTGCTGAGTAGCGTTGGGGTGGGTGTGGTTAATCTTGTCTTTACGCTAATCGGGTTGTCGCTGATCGATAAATTTGGCCGCCGACAGCTGATGTACATTGGCTCGGTGGGCTACATCATCTCCCTGAGTTTGGTCGCCCTGGCGTTCGGACTGAATTGGCAGGGTTGGTACGTACCGCTCTTCTTATTCGTATTCATCGCTTCCCACGCAATCGGGCAGGGGACGGTTATCTGGGTTTTTCTGAGCGAGATCTTCCCGAATCACCTGCGGGCCAGTGGCGTTTCGTTCGGTGTTTCCGTGCACTGGGTGTTGGCGGCGATCATTCCGTCGTTGGTGCCCGTGCTGTTTACCGAGGTCGGCACGGCACCGGTCTTCGCCTTTTTCGCCTTCATGATGGTCCTGCAACTGATCTTCGTGTGGCGGATGATGCCCGAAACGAAGGGTGTGCCGTTGGAGGATCTGGGGGTCATCTTACGGACTAACCGGCCTGTTTTGTAACCTTCCCGGCCCCGATGGCTGCCGGGACGACCGCGTACGGAATAGCCGCTTAGCGCCTAGCCCTCAAGCCGCAGTGGAAGCGAACATTATGTGTGAATTTGGGTTCGGAACCGTAAACCACTCAGCATGAAATTTTTTCCCCTTTTGATCCTCGCGCTATTCTTTGTTGCCTGCGGAGACGCTACCGAAACCGTGGATTCCGACGTAGACGTAGTAACCACCGCGGTAGAGGACCCAATGGCAGCCCAGCAGACTGAAGCCGCCGGCTTCCTACAAACTACGGTGCAGGCCGTACAGTCCGCCGGTGGTGACATCACCGCGCTTTCCCCCGAAGCTGCCGCAAACAACATCAACGGCTGGATTACGAAACTGAGCCAGTTTGACGGCACTGATGCCATCGTTGATGACCTAGCCGAGCTGAAGAAAGAGTTCTTGCTGGGCGGTGACCTCGACGGCGAAAAGATCTCGGGCATCCTCTCGTCCATGGCCGGTAACACCCGCGACGTGAGCGATAAGGCACCCGGCCTCGACGCACTGGCGAATGCACTGCAAGCCGGAGCGGATAAGTTGAGCGGTAAGTAAACAGAAAATTACGTTTAAGGTAATTGAAGTCCCCCGGGTGATTCGTCCGGGGGGCTTGCTATTTATACTCAGCACCTTCCAACAATACCTTACCTTCACCCAATGCCCGCCCGCAAACCCAAAGACCCCGTCCAGGAAATTCTCAACAAGCTTCCCCCGTACGTCCGCAACCGCTACTTCATCGCCCTCGTCCTGTTCACCGCCTGGATGGTCTTTTTCGACCGCCACGACGTGCTCACCCAGTTCCAACTTCGCTCCACCGTCGACCGGCTGGAAAACGAGCTCCACGCCTTCGACGGTAAAATCGACCGCGCCGAAGCCGAAAAGCAGGACATGGAAAGCAACCGCGAACGGTTCGCGCGGGAGAGCTACTATATGCAAAAGGACGACGAGGACGTGTTCATCATTGTCGACAAGACTAAGGATCGCTAGTCGACCGGGTAGATTCGAGCCTTTATAAAATTCCATTTCTACCCCCGCCCCGCGTTGCTTATCTTCGCGGCCCCAAGCGTTTGGCGTCCACAGTTCTGGGCGCTTGCGCAGGTACAAAGTCAAGTGGTGAAATAGCCACGCCGTACCGAATCACCACACTAAAGACCAAAGACCAACACCATGGCAGTACTAGTAAGAAAAGATTCCAACATCATCGTCCAGGGCATCACCGGCAAGGAAGGTGGTTTCCACGCCGGCCAGATGAAAGAATACGGCACCAACCTCGTTGGCGGCGTAACGCCCGGTAAGGGTGGCCAGGAGGCGGAAGGCGTCCCCGTTTTCAACTCCGTCAAGGAGGCCGTTCAAAAAGTGAATGCGGACGTATCCGTCATCTTCGTCCCGCCAGCATTCGCCGGTGACGCGATTATGGAAGCCGCCGCGGCGGGTATCAAGGTCATCATCTGCATTACGGAAGGCATTCCTGTCCAGGATATGGTCAAGGTGCGTTCTTACATTAAGGACTACGATACACGCCTCGTAGGCCCCAACTGTCCCGGCGTCATGACGCCCGGTGAAGCCAAGTGTGGCATCATGCCCGGCTTCATCCACACCCCCGGCCGCATCGGTATCGTGTCTCGTTCCGGTACGCTTACCTACGAAGCCGTCGACCAAATCACCAAAGCCGGCATGGGCCAGAGCACCTGCATCGGAATCGGTGGCGACCCCATCATCGGCACGACCACCAAGGACGCCGTCCAACTCCTCATGGAAGACCCCGACACCGACGCGATCGTCATGATCGGCGAGATCGGCGGAACGATGGAAGCCGACGCTGCTTACTACATCAAAGAGCACGGCACGAAGCCCGTCGTCGGTTTCATCGCCGGCCAAACGGCCCCCGAAGGACGCACTATGGGCCACGCCGGCGCGATCGTTGGCGGCCACGAAGACACGGCGGAAGCCAAGATGAAGATCATGGCGGAGTGTGGAATCCACGTGGTGAACTCTCCGGCGGATATTGGTAAGACTATGGTGGCGGCTTTGAAGAAGTAAGGTTAGTTCGCATCGGTTACACATCCGATGAACTTTTAGCCTCACGCTTCGCGTGAACCTAAAAGATACATCTGATGACCGCCGTTGGCAGCAGCGCAGCTAGAACCGATGCTCCGTCTAGTTACCGCATCGGATGAGCACCGAAGCTAGATTTAACTAATACTCAATTGCATCCGATGAAATTGCACGTCCCACCCCCAGGACAAAGCAGTTCTCATCGGATGCATCTTTTTAGGTAAGTCGCGAAGCGATTTGCTGAAAAAGTTCATCAGATGTGTAACTGCGAACCATGCAAATAATCCCCGCCATAGACTTAATCGACGGCAAATGCGTCCGCCTAACCCAGGGTGACTACGGCCGCAAAACCGTCTACAACGAAGATCCCCTCGCCCAGGCCCGCGAATTCGAAGCGGCCGGCCTGAAAAAGATCCACGTCGTCGACCTCGACGGCGCGCGCGGTGGGGGTATCGTTAATCAGAAAGTACTGGAACGAATCGCTTCCGGAACAAATTTGGAAATCGACTGGGGCGGCGGTATGAAGTCTGACGAAGACCTGCGCATTGCCTTTGAATCCGGCGCGAGCCAGGTGACGGGCGGCACGATTGCCGTCAAGAACCCGGATGTATTTATGGGTTGGATCGAGCGGTACGGTGCGGACAAGATCATTCTCGGTTCCGATGCGAAGCACGGTAAAATTGCCGTTTCTGGATGGGAGGAGAGTAGTGAGTTGGGGGTTTATGAATTCATCACGAACTACGTGGCCAAGGGTTTGCGGTACACGATTTGTACGGACGTTAGTAAGGATGGGATGCTGGCGGGTACTTCGGTTGAGATGTACGCGCGCATTATCAAAGAGAATCCTGAGTTGAAGCTTATTGCTAGTGGTGGGGTGGCGACTACGGAAGACCTGGATGCCGTGCGGGACATGGGGTGTTACGGCGTTATCGTCGGGAAGGCTTTTTACGAGGGCCGTATCAGTTTGGAGGAATTAGTTAGTTACCAAGGTTGAGGGGTTAGCTGCGCTGCTGAATTCGTCGGTTTTGCCCAACTCCGATAGTTATCGGGGTGTGATAGCGCTGCCGCACGAGCATTCGGGCCAGAGGCCCTCGACCTACAGAATATTTACATGTACGAACTTAATTACCCCGGAGGTCCGCTCAAAGGGCAAATCCAGCTCACCGGCTCGAAATCCATCGCCAACCGCGCGCTGATCATTCGCGCGCTGTGTGAACAGGACTTCCCAATTCACCGCCTCGCCGCCGCGGACGACACCGTTCGGCTGGAAAACTTACTGAAGAGTGAGGAAGCAGTACTCGACGCAGGCCCCGCCGGCACGACTTTCCGCTTTCTCACCGGCTATCTCAGCCGCCGCCCCGGCCACCAAATCCTTACCGGCAGCCAGCGCATGAAGGAGCGGCCGATCGGTATTTTGGTCGACGCGCTGCGGACGCTCGGGGCGGACATCGAGTACGTGGAGACCGAAGGTTACCCACCCCTAAAGATTGGGTTTAGTGAGCTGGACAAAGCGGCCGAACTCACCATCGCCGCCGACACCAGCAGCCAGTACATTTCGAGCTTGCTCATGCTGGCGCCGACCCTGCCGAATGGCTTAAAACTAACGCTGGAAGGGGAAATCGTTAGCGTTCCCTACATTAAGATGACGCTGTCGTTGATGCGGTATTTTGGCGTAGCGCACAGTTGGGTGGGCCAGACGATCGAAGTTGAGGCGCAAGACTACCAGGCGAAGGAATTCACAGTGGAGGCGGACTGGTCGGCAGCCAGTTACTATTATAGTTTGGCGGCGCTGGCTCCCGAATCCGCCGACATTCAAGTAGACGGGTTATTTACCGATAGCGTGCAGGGAGATGCCGTGGTGGCTCAACTGTACGAGCGGTTTGGGGTAAAATCTGAGTTCAACGAAACCGGTGTGCGAGTTATTAAATCGGCCGGAACAGCCGCGCCGGAGTTCTTCGAGCAAAACTTCGTCGAGTGCCCGGATATCGCACAAACGCTGATGGCTACGTGTGCCGGGTTAGGAACTCAGGGCTTATTTACCGGCTTGCAGACGCTGTTCATTAAAGAAACTGATCGGGTAGGGGCCATGAAAACGGAACTCGGGAAACTCGGCGTCGCGCTCTACAAGATTCCCGCACAGATGTCGGGCAAATCCGGCCTCCAGTACTTTGGCCAGGATGGAAAGGCCACCTTCACGGACGCGCCCCCGACGTTCGCCACCTACCACGACCACCGAATGGCCATGGCGTTGGCCCCACTGGCGGTACGGAGTAACGTACGGATCGAAAGCCCGGAGGTCGTCGGCAAATCCTACCCGGACTTTTATCGGGATCTGGAGAAGTTGGGGATTGAGTACCGAGCTATCGGATAGTACTCATCTCCCCCGCTTTTTTAACTTACCCGGCACCCGCGACCGCGCCCAAAATTGAGTACGCTATTTGCACTGACTCAGGATGTCGTTTCTTGTGGCCCATGGCCAGACGACGACCGAAAAAAGTGAGCGAACGCCGCGACGTGCTCCGGCTAGGCGACATCGACTTGCCCGTCCGCACCATCACCGAACGCGGCCGCGCGAACGCCCGCGCCTCCATTACCCAGAACGGCCTGATTATTCGCATCCCTTACGGACTGACCGCCGGCGAACGGGAAAATCAAATCAGTAAAATGCTGGACTGGGCGCGGACTCATTTCTCAAAAAAGCCGGCTAGTTTTGCGCGGTTTCAACGTCGGGCGCTGGCTTCCGCCTACACGTTTACCATTCGCGGCAAAACTTATCCAATCAATTTGCGGACGAAGCAGGGTGGCGGTCACGGCATCAAAATTCAGCCCGACGGGAGCGTACTCGTTACCGTTAACGAAGCGGACCCCCGCCTGGAAAGGGGTGTGTTACTTCCCAAGCTTCTCGCCAAATTCTTTGCCGGCTGGCACCTCCCGGAAGTTACCGCGCGCGTTCACGAACTCAACGACCGCCACTTTCAGCGACCCATCAACGTCGTCAAACTTTCCGATACCTACGCCCGCTGGGGGAGTTGCTCCAGTAAGGGGAATATCAACGTAGCCACCCGCCTTTTGCTCGCGCCGGGGGAGGTGATGGATGCGGTGATCATCCACGAACTGGCGCACCTGGTGGAGGCCAATCATTCGGCTCGCTTCTGGGCGCAGGTGGCCCGGGCGCTGCCGGATTACAAGACCTACGACGAGTGGTTGCTTAAGCACGGGGGCGGGCTGCTGTTTCACCCGACGCCGCTTGCCGGCTAAGGTGTATTTTTACGGCTGACTAATTCTCTCAACGTGCGTATACTTTCTATTTCCGGTGCTACGGTGCTGCTGTCCGTGTTATTTTTCACTTCCTGCGTTAGCTCCGGAAAATTCAAGCGGGTGGGCCGCGCCTACGACGCCCGCGCGGCGTCGCTCGGCGACAGCATTCAGAACCAGCAGGACAGTATTCTATCGCTACTCTTCAAGCTCGAAAACGCCCGGGGCGGCAACCAGATGCTACTGGCCACACAGGACAAGCTGCAGGACCGAATGGCCGCGCAGGAAGACGAACTGGACAAATTGAGGGGTAACATGAGTAACACCAGCTCCCGGCTGGTCGGGCAACTAGTGACCATCAAAAAAGAGGCCGCGGACGCCATTGCTTCCCGGGATAGCCTGAAGACGAACCAAGCGGCGTTGGTCAAAAAGTTTGCGGCCGGATTGGACAGGGCCGGCGTGGCGATGGACACCGCTTTCGTCAGCAAGTTACCCACCGACGGCTACCGCATCAGTATTTCCGGCGGCGAGTTACGCCTGAGCGTACAGGAAGATTTACTCTTTACGCCCCGCTCCGTCACCAGGCTGTCCGACAAAGCAGAAGTTGTACTGCGCGGGGTAATGGACGCCCTCCAGGCCGACCCGCTGCTGAAATTAACCGTCGTGGGCCACACGGACAACAAGCCCAACCCCAGGAAGGGCACCAACAACTGGGAATACGCCTCGCTGCGCGCCACCCGCCTCGCGGAGGAGTTGACCAGTACGTACTACCTGAGCGCCAATCGTGTCATGGCGGCCAGCAACGGTGAATTCAGCCCCCTGACTTCCAACGCCACCGACGAAGGCCGCGCGCGGAACCGCCGCGTGGACTTCGTGCTGCGCAACAATGTCGGCAACCTGCTCCGGGAACTGGATAAGCTTTAGCAAATTGCGAATAAATGTGTTTTAATACGCATAAAGATACAATTTGTCGTATCTTGCGGACTTAATTCTCCTCCGCTATGCTAGATAATATCGACATCACCAAAGTACTGTTCCTCGACGTGGAAACCGTCAGTGGCGCGCGCTCGTACGCCGAGATGGGCGAGACGATGCAGCAACTCTGGGGCTATAAGGCACCTTCGGCGTTGCGTCGGTACAATGAGGAACTGACCGAAGAAGAGATTGCCGATAGCTATTTGGAAAAGGCGGGTATTTTTGCGGAATTCGGTAAGATTGTTTGCATTAGTGTTGGGTTTGTCTTCCGCGATAAGGCCGATAAGCGGCTGCGCATTCGCCTCAAATCTTTCGCGGATAATGACGAAAAGCAGCTGCTACATGACTTTAATACCATGCTCGACCAGTATTACGGCGACACGGCAACCCAGTTCATCTGCGGCCACAACATCAAGGAGTTCGATGTGCCGTACATGTGCCGGCGCACGGTGATCAACCAGTTGAAATTGCCGCGCATGTTGGACATCGTGGGTAAAAAGCCCTGGGAAACGAAGCATTTGTTGGACACCCTGGCGCTGTGGAAATTCGGGGATTACAAGAACTACACCTCCCTCAAGTTACTCGCCGGCGTTTTCGGCTTTCCCACGCCCAAGGACGACATCGACGGTAGTGACGTCGGGCGTGTTTTTTGGGAGGAAGACGATCTACCCCGGATCGCTACGTACTGTGAAAAGGACGTACTGGCAACGGCCCAACTTTTTCTGCGCTACCAATTAAAGCCATTGTTGGAGGAAGAACAGGTACAGTACGCGGATCAGTAGGGCGTGGACGCGGGTGCCGGGTGTGTTCGTACAAAGCAGGGCCGTACCGGGCGCCCCGGTAGGGTATGCTATTCGGGTTGGGGAAATGGGTAAATTATGGATTGCCCGTCGGCTCGGCGACGGTGCTACTCTTCATCGGGCTAGAGATTGCGGTACAATTGGCACCCACAAAGTGTCGTGGCCCGGGCTATTACCCATAACCGCATAAAATTGAGCGGCTTAGCCTAACCTATTTGAGCAGGTGTTGCTTAGTTTTGGAGAATTCACCCGAGCCAGCGGTCGATCGCCGCGGCCGGTTCCTACCCTACGACGCCGTAGAAGTATTTCTCTCGTACCCTGATCGTTGCCAGTAAATCTGCGTCCCCATGAAACTATATTTTACTGCACTACTCTTACTTTTTGTGGGGGTGGGACTCTCCGCACAGTCCGCAGGCGTAGCCCGCGCCTACCTACAGAAGCGCCCCCATGAACTCGGCCTTACGTACGCCGACGTGCGCGACCTGCGCGTAACCGACGCCTACGCTTCTCCCGACGGCACGGAGCATATTTACTTGGAGCAGTACCACGCCGGTATTCCGGTATTCAACGCGCAAGCCATCGTGCACCTACGGGACAAACGAGTCGTTTCCGAGTCCATCGACCTGGTAGCGAACTTGGCTTCTTTCGGGTTACCCACGGCACCCGCGTTCAGCGCCCACAAAGCCGTACACGCCGCGGCCGCCTCCGTTGCGCCTTCCTTCGGCCAGCCCATTTTTACCGAGGAGGTAGCGGGCGAACAGCGCTTCGTCTGGCCCGCCGTCTCTTCCGTGCCCCTCGGTGCTAAGCTGGTATATCTGCCCGGCCCCGACGGCGTGCGGCTTACCTGGCGGATACTGATCGACCAGCACCAAACCGATGCCAACTATTACCTCGTCCTGATCGACGCCGCGACCGGCGAATTGATCAAGACCAGTAACCTCGTCCTTCACTGCGCCTTCGGTAGCCAACACCAACATGACCTGGCCGCCGACTGCAGAACCGCTACGCCACTGGCTCTCCGCCCAACGGAAGAACTCGTCGACGGCGCTAGTTACCGGGTCATTCCGTTCGGCGAAGAGTCCCCCCTCCACGGTGACCGCACGCTGGAGGTCAACCCCGCCGACCTCACTGCCTCCCCGTTCGGCTGGCACGACACCAACGGGCGGGCGGGTGCCGAATTCACCATTACCCGCGGCAACAACGTCTACGCCTATCCCGACCGCGACCCGCCCGGGGAGGACGGCCGCAACGACGGCATCCCCGACGGAGAAACCGCCGAGGGCGGCGCGGGGCTGGTGTTTGATTTCCCCTTTGCGGCCGGTCTGCGGGCGGATTCGATCCTCCCCGCCGCCATGGTACAGTCCTTTTATACCGTCAACAAAATGCACGACTGGCTCTTTCTGGCCGGATTTGACGAAGCAGCGGGCAACTTCCAGGAGAACAACTACGGCGGGCGCGGTGCGGATGGCGACCCAGTCCGTGCCGAAGTGCAGGACGCCAGCGGCATCAACAACGCCAACTTCTTTACGCCCGACGATGGTGACCGCCCCCGAATGCAAATGCAGCTTTTCAACCCGCGGGATAGTAACGTACTGGTACTCGCCCCCCGCTCCATCGCGGGTTTCTACCCTACGGGAAGCGCGAGTTTTGGCCCTAGCGTAGCACGGAACGGCCCTTACGAAGGAGACGTCGCACGGGCGGATGACGGCACGGCGGACGGTAACTTCGCCTGCGATTCGCTCATTAATGGTGAATTCCTGGAAGGGAAAATTGCCCTCGTTACCCGGGGTACGTGCTTGTTTACAACCAAGGTAGAAAACGCCCAGGCGGCCGGCGCCATCGCCGTGATCGTCTGCAATAACGCGAACCGAATCCAGACGCTCGGGGGGACCAGCGACGTAGAAATTACGATCCCCGCCGTCTCCATGCAACAGTCTGACTGTGAACTGATCATCGCCGCGCTCGACGACGGGGACCGCGTGCGCATAAAACTGGAAGACATCGGCGTCAGCGCCATCGACAGTGATTTCGACGCCGGCATCATCGCCCACGAATTTGGCCACGGCGTTTCCAACCGCCTCGTCGGTGGCCCCTCCAACACCCGCTGCCTCAACAACGACGAGCAAATGGGCGAAGGCTGGTCGGATTTCTTTACCCTGGCCTCCACGCCCCGGACCAATCAGGACAACCCGGACGGCAGCGAAGTGCGCGGCATCGGCAACTACGTGATCAGCGGCGAGACTACGGACGGGGGTATTCGCTCGCAACCGTACAGCACGGACCGCGCGATCAACGACAAATCCTACGACGACATCATTTTCACGGGCCAGCGGGGTGCCCCGCATCCCCTGGGGGAGGTATGGGCCGCGACGCTCTGGGATGTCTACTGGCTCTACGTTAATCAGTTCGGTTTCGACGAGGACCTGATCAACGGCACCGGTGGCAACAACAGGGCCGTGCAGCTCGTCGTCGAGGGCATGAAGTACACGAAGTGTAACCCCACCATGCTCGACGCGCGCGACGGTATCCTCGAAGCGAACAGGTTGGTTTTTGCCAGCGAAAGCCAGTGTGAACTGTACCAGGTTTTTGCCGACCGGGGGCTTGGTTTCTCCGCCGACGGGGGCACCGCCGACGACCGGACGGACAACCGCGGTGGCAACGACCTGACGCCCTACTGCACGGAGGAGATCACGCTGAGCAAATCCGTTGATTCCGATTTTATCGACGCCGGTGAGGAAGTTCGCTACTTCCTAAAAGCTTTCAGCTACCGCCAAACAACGACCCAAAACGTCGTTATTACCGACACCATACCGGAAGGAATGACGCTCCTCGAGCGCTCGGTTAGTGGGGTGGACGACTTCACGGTCGAGGGTAATTTGATCCGCTTCCGGGTCGGTGACCTGGCCTTCGAGGAGGAGGTCTCCATCCAGTACAACGTGGAGAGCGACGAAACCATCGCCTCCACGACTTACTTCTTCGACGGAGCAGAGGATGACGGTGGTAACTGGGAAGTAACGACGCTTGCGGGTGATCGCCAGTGGATGCTGACGGACACGACGCCATTCTCGGGAGACCAGTCCTGGTACATCATTAACACCGACGAAACCAACGACCAGGCGCTACAACTGGCCGAGCCCATCACCATCCGGGGCGACCAACCGGGTTTACGCTTTTTCACCAAGTACCGGACGCAGGCCGGTTGGGACGCCGGCATCGTCGAAACCAGTACCGACCGGACAAACTGGACGCGGGTGGGTGACGACAAATTTCTGCGTGGCGCGTACCGGGGGGAAGTCTCTCCCGTCGCTACCCAAACCCTCACCGGGGGAGGCTCCTTCTGGGGTGACAGCGAAGGCTTTCGGGAGATTGTTATCGACGTGAGCGAATTTTCCGGCCAGGAAGTTTACTTTCGGTTTCGATTCATATCCGACTCGCGGGCGCGCGGCCGGGGCTGGTGGATCGACGACATCGAGGTGCTCGACGTGGTCAACTACGAATCCGCCGCCGTGCTCACCTCCGACGATGGCGACAACGTTCGCGCGCTGACGGGTAACCTCGGCGTGATCGCTAACGGTGGTAACGACGTTGTCAGCAGCACGCCCGATCCGCTCCCGGGCGAGACAACCGTAAACGTTTTCCCCAACCCCGCCGCCGCGGTGACCAACGTGCGCATCACCGCGCAGCGGGCCGGTTCGGCTACGGTGCGGTTACTCACGATTGACGGACGGTCGCTCGCACTGAAGCAGCTACGGCTTGTACCGGGCGTAAATGCTACCACTTTTGCCACGGACCAGTTACCAGCGGGTGTCTACGTCGTTCAGGTGACCGGGGCTGACCGGGTGAATACGATCAAACTGACTGTCCGGTAAGCTGGACTTAACTAAACGCACGTAGAAAAGCCCGCCGTACGGTTCGTACGGCGGGCTTTTTTGTTGGCGTGGGGGCGTTTAACTCAGCTTCGCCTTCACCATGGCGGCGATGCTTTTTCCGTCGGCGCGCCCGGCGGCTTCCTTGTTGGCCATGCCCATCACTTTACCCATGTCCTTCATGCTGGAAGCGCCGGTTTTGGTGATGATGCCTTCCACGAGCTCGCCCAGTTTAGCTTCGGAAAGCGGCTCGGGGAGGTATTTGCTGATTACTTCGATCTCTTCGCGCTCGGTCACGGCGAGGTCCTCACGGTTCTGCTTGGTATAAATGTCGAGGCTGTCCTGACGTGATTTCACCAGTTTTTGGAGGAGGGCGATTTCACCGTCACCGTCGAGTTCCTGGCCGGAGCCGTCCGTTTTCTGGAGCAGGATGGCGCTTTTGACGGCGCGGATGCCCCGTAGACTCACTTTGTCCCGGCTCTTCATGGCGGTTTTCATGTCGGCGGTAATGCGCTGTTCGAGGGTCATCTGTTGGGTGGTTTTGGTACCGCTCTTCAACGCGTGCGCGGTAGGGAAAGGTTGCACGTGGTGGTGGATGGTCCCGTGAAGTGGGCGCGGGCGCGGGTGCAAGGTTAAAAACGAGAAAAGCAAAGTTTACTGGTGCCGACTCCGGAGCACTTCCCGGACGTCCTCCAGGCTGTACCCTTTTGCCGCCAGCAGAACGAGGTAGTGGTACATCAGGTCGGCTGCTTCCCCGAGGAACAAATCCTTGTCATCGTCCTTGGCCTCGATCACCAACTCAACGGCTTCTTCACCGACCTTCTGGGCGACTTTATTGATGCCCCGGGCAAGAAGTTGGCTGGTGTAGCTTTTTTCGTTGGGGTTGTCCCGCCGGTCCTGAATGGTCCGTTCAAGGTGGTCCAGAAACTCACCCTGGTTGGTCTCTCCCCAGCAGGTATCTTTTCCAGTATGGCACACGGGCCCGTTCGGTTTTGCCTGGATCAGGATGCTGTCGTTATCGCAATCCGCCGCCATGCTTACGTAGTGGAGGTAGTTGCGACTGGTTTCCCCCTTCGTCCAGAGCCGATCTTTGCTGCGGCTGTAAAATGTTACCAATCCGCTCGCTATTGTTTTATCGATTGCCGCCCGATTTACGTAGCCCTGCATCAGGACGACCCGCGTATTCGCATCCTGCACGATCGCCGGAATTAAGCCGTCGGGAGATTTTTCGAAGGCTAGCTGGTCGAGGTTCAATTCGTTCATGGCGCAAAGGTATGCAGTATATTGTTTTCTTAGCCCGGTAGCCTCGTGAATCAGTAGGGCAGTTCCATTAGATGTGCCTTCGTGATCAACTGCTTACCACTTGCCACGCGGCGAACGCCGCGGCCGGCCAAGTGCGGTAATTAATCGCTGGAGGCAGTAGCGAAGCTCATCGAGAGCTCTTTGTACTCAGCGGGATAGATCGAGTGCACGCCGTATAGTACGGCCGATCACGTAATAAGGCGTGTCGGGACTTTAGCTTCCATCCTTGTCTTGACTGCTTTCGCACTGGTTAGTCCGGACGCGGAGCAACCTTGACTCCAACAGACGACATTTATGCTTCCCACGTATTCAATCGGATGATCCGGGCCGTACGTCGTTCGGTGGTATGGCTTCGACGAAGAACAATAGATTGCTTCCCGGCACAGTCATATCCAGCCTTTTAACCAGCGTACTCATTAGAGTTTATAAGTCCTGTTCCGACCTGCCGCGAATCACTACGCTACACCGCCTTCAACAAATATATAGTCACGCTAACTTCAACTCACGTACGTAGGAACTTATGAAAATTCCATATACATTCTCTGTTCTACCGTAAAGGAACCACGTGCTCGCTAAAGGACCTACCAGAAACCACCCCCAGACCTCCGGAAATGTTCGACTGGTAAGTATTGGCTTCAATAAATATATTGTCGAAATTAAAGGTATTTATGTTTAGCGACTGAACGTTGTCCACAAATATTTTCTGCACCACGGATAATCTCAACAGTAAAGAATCTGGTGCATTGCTGCCTTCTATTTCTTGCCGAACTAGTATCGGTATGGTAACCTCATCAGTATTAACATAACAATCATTCGGCCAAACCAGTAAAGCGCCGCTCTGGAAACCACACCCGACGGTTATCTCTTCCAGTAGGTCCGGTGATATTCTGTCTCTTCCGTTAACCGATCCTTCGCCTATTAAATTAAATAACGTTATCCCATTTGAGAACGAAGGGTACTTAAGGTAACTCAAGGCTATACTGGCGGAAATACGGTTAGCTCTAATAACGTTATTAGTATCGAGGTCTAAGTTCGTGAGTAGTAACTCGCTAGACAGGAGTGGAAGAGGAATTTCAATGTCGCGGGCCATTATTTCTCCGTACCCCGGCACGGTAGCGGATACGGTATACGACGCATCGGACTGAAAACTATCCATCGACGTATACCTTCCATTCCCTTGGTCCCGTAGCGAAATTTGCTCACCCGTATTAAGGTTCGTTATTGCTACCAGCGCCCCGCCAACCGACCGATCTTCCGCCAGAAAGAAGGTATCGTTCGGGTTTCCAGCGCGGGCAAGTTGAATTTCCGCGCCCGCCGTATCCACAAAGCCGTACATCACGATCTGTTCGCTGTTTTGGTCGGGTAGTTCTATTTCAAGCAATCCTGAATTACAACTAACGACGAGTAATCCGCACCCCATCATAATTAGCAAAAGACATAATTTACTAAGACACTTTACCATTGTACGGAGTAGTTAACGGTTGGGATTATTCTAAATACCGCGCCACCGAGCAGAAACAAACTTCTGGCTACATCGGGGCCGGCAAACGTTTCTCTAATAAAACTTTGCCTCACGATAGCAAAGCTTGGGTTAGCGCGTGCGTATACGTTATAAAATCCGAGGTCCAATCGTTTACGGTAGCCTCGCTTGGTAGTGCCGAACTTGCTGAACATCAAATCAAGACGATGGTAGGTAGGTAGTCGCGCATTATTGCGGTCCGTAAATACTGGCGCGGGATCACCGTTCGGTGAAATGATAAATGCCGTCGGTAGGGAGTAATTAATTCCGGACTGCAAAACAAACCCACCGGATACGGACCACTTATCCGACAGTTCTTGTCGGTACGTTAGTGATAGATCGTGGGGTCGATCAAAACGGAAGGGAAATCTACGATTATCGTTTATTTCGGGAAACCGGCGGAAACTGCGGGAGTACGTATAGGCAAAACTAAACTTCCCGTCCTCGATCTCCCGTTCGAACAACAGCTCCACGCCGTACGAGTTGCCCGTGCCGTTGGCAGCCAGTAAATTCGTGTTGAGGCCAGCATCTCCCGAGAGGTTAAAATTATTAATTCCGGGAACGACCTGTCCGGTGAACGTCCGGTAGAATAGGCCCGCCTCAAAATTGATGGTAGCAGCCTGGCGGGAATAGTCAAGCGAGAAATTGTGACTGGCTTGCGGGGGGATGGATGCAAAGGAGGGAAGCCATAGATCGTACGGCAGGGTCCCCGCAAAGGCGGTCACTCGGTGTAATCGCTGAAACATGCGCGTGTAGGAAAAATAAAGCCTACCCATTTCGCCCATTGTTCGGCTGATTCCCGCCCGGGGTTCGATTGAAGTGAAATTAAACCGCGGGTTGGGCTGCCAGGATCTACGCAAATTTACCCCGAGAGCTACGTCGAACCCGCCGTAAGAAAACTGGTCCTCCATGGATGTGGATAATACGTAGCTGTCGAAGTTTGCGGTGGGTTGATCGTCAAATTCTACATCCGCCGGTGCAAGCCGCCGACGTAACATGGTGCCCGTCCAGGTCAAGCTATGGCGATTTAAAGCGGCTACGAGAGATTGTTTGAGTTGGGTTTCGGTAATGGACGCTACGGTGGAAAGCGATTGTTCTTCCTGGTCGGTGAAGGAGGAGCTGATCAGGGAGCGATTGGCGTAGCGGGTGCGCACGAGCGTAGTTTTACTCAACATATTGTTCCGCAGTGGCAGTGCGTACTGAAGGTTTACTACTGAATTGCCCCAACTAAGTCGGTACGATCCTTGTAAGTCGTCGTCTTCTGCAGATACGAGGTAGAAATCATTCCCCTGAAAGATGCGCAACGAAAGATCACCAAGATTTGATAGTGACTTGTGCAAGGAGAAGTTTACGTCGTAAAGCCCTACGTTGATGCGTGGCCCGCCCCCACTGAACAAACTGGTCGCCAAGGTAAGCGGGGCGGTGTACGCGCCCCGGGCACCAAGGAGATAAGACAGCGTGGTATCCTTACCAATGGGCCCCTCCAGAAGGAGACTTGAATTGATCAGGCCCAGACTCAGTTCCCCAGAGGATTTGACCTTATTCCCCGTTCTGGTTGCTACGTCCAGCACCCCGCCCAGTCTCCCGGAAAAGGTTGGCGGAATATAACTTTTGTACAGATCGACCGAACTGACCGTGTTTTGATTGAACACCGACAAAAAACCCAGTGCGTGTGCGCTATTGTATATGGTTCCACCATCCAACAGCAGCAAACTATGATCACTTTCCCCGCCCCTGACGTGCAGTCCGGTCGTGCCCTCCACTCCGTTCGCTACGCCGGGGTAATAACTGAGGTTGCGTAGTAAGTCTTGCTCGCCCAGTAACGAAGGTAGTTCCCTTAATTCTGCTATTTCCGGTGAGATAGTCCGCACGGCGGACCTTGGTCGCCTCGCCCGTACGGTTACCGCGGAAAACGTGTAGGCCTGCAGCGTTATTGGCTTGGGATCACCGAAGTCAATCGTATTTACGGGAATAGTGTCAGGCCTGAAGGAGAAAGCTGATACGATTAGATAATCGTCCGGGCCAACGCGGATAGAAAACAGGCCATCCTCATTCGTCTGGGTGCCTCTCTGACCACTGAAAATAGTAGCCCCGATGATTGGCTCGTACGAGTCGGCACTGATAACTTTGCCCGCTAATACCCTACTGCCATCCTGTTGCCCACACAAAAACGTGGTCCATAACATAACAAACGTCAGGGAAAGAAATGTTCTTCCCCTGACGTTGCCTCTTCTGCTGTTCAAAACCTTTAAAATAACGATTGGATTTATTGGTGGAGATTAAAGGTTACAAGTGGTTTCAGGACTCTCGCCACCATCCTCGGCGTTGTGCGTTGCACTGTGAAGCCCGGCTAAACCACTCGTTCTACGCTGATAGAAGGATGTGGCATCTTTAAAGCTAAGAAGCCTAGCACGTGTATTCTGTTGATCGCCATCTGCGGCAATGTGTACTCCGATAAAGCGCTGCGTAGTTGCCGGAGTACCGTTAGCATCGTCAGCAGGGGTTAGGTGAGTAATCCATAGGTCCCAATCGGAACCTAATTCATCAGCCTGAACACCAAACCAAACGAAGCCTCGTTTCCGAAAATGGCGGGTCCGAACATTAAAGTTGACCCTTGGATCAATATTAATGCGAATCATGGGCTAAATAAGCTCTAATTCATCCATTCTGCCAAGGATTGCGGCTGTTATTTTACCAAATGTATGAACCAGTAACCCTT
>NZ_JAATJH010000004.1:111655-483836 GCF_011927835.1 Neolewinella antarctica | reverse complement strand
TGTAACCGTCAAGGTTATTTAAGCAGCTTGTTTCGTTCGCCTTGCTTTCAAAGCGGGTGCAAAATTACAACCCGTTCTCTTCTTGTGCAACACTTGAGGGAAAGTATTTCAAAACTTATTGCCGAAGCAGTTTGAAGTAGCTTTCTTTCTCCTCCCCTTCGTTAAGGAGCCGCAAAGATACGTTGAAGAAGAGAAGCCGTGCAAGTGATTTGAAAGTTAATTTCGAAATCTTTTCGCGTAAAGTGAAGATGATAAATCAACCTCGCTTCGTCTCTTTCTTCCGCGTTTCTACCGAGGCATTCCTCGTTGCGGGCCGCAAAGGTACGATGAAGAACTTCAGTTAAACAAGCGATTTAGAAAGTTATTTCTAAATCTTTTTGCTTGTCTGAGAAGCAGCTCAAAAGATGCTTTTCGACCTTGTTTTCACCGTTCTACCACGAGACGTTTCTCACGGAGCGGACGACAAAGATAAGGTACTCCGCATGACGTGCGCAAGCGTTTCGATACTTGTTTTCCCTAATCAGCATTATCAGTTTAAATGCTTAACCCCCGACACCCCGCATCTGGCTTATCTTCTCTGCACTCCCGATAGCTATCGGGATCGCGCAAAAAATTTTAATTAAAAATCTCACTAACGAAGGAGCGCCCGAATTGAGCGATGTTCGTTGTGGACATTAGCGCCAATTCCTGACCTACGGTACTCTCCCCATTGAGAAAACTGAGCAGCCTGGGCGTAGGATTCCGCTGAAAAAGATCAGTAAAGACCTGATCGCCGGGTAAGCGATTGTCCTGGAGGATTCTGAGAATGGTCGCATCGTACATTATATCACGATTGCGCCACGGTTTCGGAGGGGTGGCGGGGAATGAATCGGCCAGCTCAACAAGTTGCCGTTGCAGACCATAAAAGGTATAGCCCGTACTCGGCCGCGCCGCACCCCCGCGCAGACCTATGTATATAAGGTTACCATCCCACCGCGGAAAAGGGTAGGTCGTCATGGGGATGTTCCCATTTTCGTAGTGCTCGATCGTGTAAGGTTGCACCGTCCAGTGCTCCTTGATGTAATTACCAATCAGCCGATCGTACTCTTCCATCTTTAGGTGGACATTACTGAAGATCGCGATCTCTACTACTGCTTCCGTCTTACTGAAAGGCAAGACGTACAGGAAACGGGTTTCATTCTCCTGGGGTGTGCGGAAATCCATCAGGGCGGCAACACCTGGGTCAAAGATCTCTTCTTCCGTCTTCACGTACCAGCCCCGGAAGTGCTGGTCGAGATAAGGTTCCTTGATTTGGCGCGGACGCAGGTGCAAGGGAATGGAGGAAAAAGCATGGTTTACTTGGTAGGCTTCCTCCCCTACCCTGAACGTTACTTTGTCGGAGTGACCCTCTACGTCACTGGCTACCTGCTCAATTCTGGTTACCGCACCAGAATCGTCAATGACCATGTTTACGTGTGCGTAAAATTCGCTGCTGCGTATGAGCTTATATACGTAAGGATGCAACTTACAATTCAGATCACGGTCCCGATCGTGCACCGTCACCTCGTGCCAGCGGTGGAAAACCTGCGCCTCGAAGGGACCGGGCTCCGTTTCCCAGAAAGACCAGGTACGGTCGTGAGCAGACTTGCGTCCTTCGGGGTCAACCAGCAACGCCTTCTTCCCTTCTAGCTTTCCCGCTTTGATGAGGTGATACAATACACTCAGTCCGGCAAGTCCTCCACCCAGGACGGCGATATCGTATTCCTTATTCATAACAGGATATTGAGGACGACAAAGAAGAAAAGCTGTGCGAAGAAGTAGATTAATAGTAGCGGACTACGGAAGCGGATCTTAAGTAAATGTAAGGGTAGGGAGATCATGAAGGCGACCAGCGCCCAGGCAAAGTAATTCTGAAGTGGGATGTCAACCGCGGCCCAATTCCAATAGTCAAGCTTAATGGCGACCGGTTCGATAACTACATCGTACAAGGCAGTCAGCGTTCCAGCAACTAAGGATACGATAACGGAGCGTAGAAGGAAACTCTTATTATTCTTGGCGGGGTCTCCGAATATTCTCACCGCTAATTCATTACAGGCGAGGGTGAGTGCGCACCAGTTCAGCGCGATGACGAAGGGAACGTCGAGCCACTGTGCCCACATGGTTGGTCCGTAGGCATACTCCCCAAAGATGGCACCGGTTGCTACCCCAATGGCTTCCGTAGCGAAGGTGAATACGTAAGCAACGACTAACCACCAGAGCAATGCGTCATCTCGATTACGCACGTAGATGGTATACAGCAGTACACCGTTCAGCACTAGCAGTAAGCCGTCCGTAGTGTAGCGAGTGATGGGCAATACGGCGGGGAGCAAATGTGCTAGCGTGCCCGAGGCAAAAGCAAATAACAGAAAAGCGCCGAAATAGCGCTCAAATGTCGACAGTACAGTCGGGGAAACAAGTTTGGAGTCAGTACTCAAGCCGGACGAAGATTTACAGTAAGTTGAAGCGATGCTTTACGGCACTGCTGGCCAGCAGGTAGACCTTACGGCTATCCGGGACGCGAATACGCTCGTCGGCGATTTGCGTAGCGGGAGAGTTTTTAATCTTCTGAAAAAGCTTGGTGTAGTACACGTAGGCTAGGTAGACACCGAGGCGGGCGGAATGCGGCAGTTGCTTTATCCCCGTATAGGCAAAATCGAAATCAGCTTTGATGTCCGCTTCGATCTCTTTCTTAACCTCATTCGTGAATTTATTGTAGTCCACGCCTGGGAAGTAGACCCGGCCGCGCTCTTCGTAGTCGCTCTTGATGTCCCGGAGGAAGTTAATCTTCTGGAAGGCTGAGCCCAGCGCGCAGGCCGGTGCTTTCAGTCTTTCGTACTCCGCCACGTCGCCATCGAGGAAAACCTTGAGGCACATCAAGCCAACGACTTCGGCGCTACCGTAAATGTATTCCTTATAGAGCCCATCGTGATAACGGCTTACTTCGAGATCCATCGCCATGCTATCCAGAAACGGATCGATCAGATCGCGGCCGATGCTGTAACGGTTGGCTACTTCCTGGAAAGCCTGAAGTACGGGATTCAGACTGATGCCTTCTTCGATGGCTTGATAAGTATCGCGCCGGAAGCGAGCTAGTAACTGTTCCTTGTTATGTCCGTGAAAAGTATCCACGATCTCATCGGCAAAACGCACGAAGCCGTAGATGCCATAGATCGGGGCACGCAAAGGCTGGTCGAACACACGGATACCCATGCTAAAGCTGGTGCTGTAGCGGCGGGTAATCAGGGATGCGCACTCCCTACAGGTTTTTTTATAAAGATCAAGCATGCTGAACGACTGGCTGGGGGTAAGGGGTAAGATCTTTCTTGCCGGTGATGTCTGTATGAACGTCGCGAGCGGCTACTTCGCCCGAGATGATGCTGGGGGGCATTCCGGGGCCGGGGGTAGTGAGTTGGCCGGTGTACCATAGATTTTTCAGCTTTTTACTGCGAAGTTTCGGTTTGAGGAAGGCAGTTTGGGTCAGGGTATTAGCCAAACCATAGGCATTACCCCGGTAGGCGTTGTAGTCTTCCTTAAATTCTTTGTGGGCGAACCCTCGTTTGTAAACAACGTGAGGACGAATGTCTACACCAGTTCTTCCCTCAAAACGATCACACATCAAGTTCCAGTACTTCTCGCGCTGCTCTGGCGTGTCTTCAATCTCGGAGGCAAGGGGTAAGAGGAAAAATAAATTCTCTTTGCCTTCCGGGCCGACGCTAGGGTCGGTGATGGAAGGGGCGCAGACGTAGAAGAGGGGATCTTCCGGCCAGGCCGGTTCGGTATAAATTTCGTGGGCGTGCCGATCGAAATCCGCATCAAAGAACAGCGTGTGGTGGTGGAGGTCGGGAATTTTCCGATCTATCCCTACGTAGAAGAGCAGACTCGAAGGTGCCATCACGCGCTTTTTCCAGTAAGCTTCGTTGTAGACTCTGTCTACTGGATCAAGGACCTGCTGCTCGAAATGGTGGTAATCAGCTCCGCAAATGAGTACGTCCGTTTGGTAGACAGAGCCGTTGGCAACCGTAACGGTTTCGACCTTGCCTTTCTTAGTTTGTACACTCGCGACGGGGGAACCAGCAATAATCTCGACTCCCAAGCCTTCCGCCACGGAAACCATACCTTCGATGATCTTGTGCATGCCGCCCATCGGGTACCAGGTGCCTAACTCCAGGTCAGCGTAGTTCATCAGACTGTAGAGCGCAGGCGTATCGGCGGGCGTTGCCCCGAGAAACAGGACGGGGAATTCCAGCAGCTCGCGCAATTGCGGATGCTTAAAGAGTTTGCGGACATAGGTAGACATATCGGTCAACATCTGCAGCTTCATCGCGGCTTTAACGACGCGGAAATCCGCAAAGTCCAGGATGCTGTGCCCAGGTTTCTGGACAAACTCACCTAGACCCACACGGTATTTGTACTCCGCTTCGGAAAGAAATTTTTTGAGGTTGGTGGAGCTACCTGGCTCGAGTCTTTCGAAAAGCGCGTACAGTTCTTCCGTAGAGGCGGGGACGTCCATGCGGTCACCTTTGCCGAAGTAGATCTCGTAGCTCGGGTCGAGCCGGATAAGGTCGTAGTGCTCCGCGGCGGAAGAACCAAAATCGTTGAAGAAGTCTTCGAAGACCTGCGGCATCCAGTACCAACTGGGCCCCATATCGAACTGAAACCCTTCGGCGGAGAAGGTCCGGGCACGACCACCCAGTCCTTCGTTTTTCTCGAGGATGCGCACCTGATAACCTTCGCGAGCGAGGTAGCAGGCGGCGGAAAGGCCGGAGAAACCGGCGCCGATAACGGTGATTTGTGTCTTCAAAAGAGGTTAGTTAATCCCCGGTGTAACCGCAAAGTACCAGACTAGTTTTGGGGGGAGGCTCCTTTGGAAGTAATCTAGCGATTGAGAAGTAAGAGCTCTAAGCGACAGTAACAGTCACAATTAACCACAAAGCATTATTCCGCTTTTGGCGTGCCTACTTCTTTATTGCCATCCGAAGGTTTCGCCTCCTTCTCCTTTTTCGGCTTGTTGTTGAACTTGCTCATTGTGTTTTGCAGTCCGTGGCCGCAGAAACTCAGTACCATCTCGCCGGCGGTTTTGACCAAGTCGGGTAAGCCTTTACGTTCTGTCTCCGTCCATTCACTCAGGACGTAGTTAGCTTGCTCACCGGGGTGGAAATCGCGCCCGATGCCGCAGCGGAGGCGGGCATACTTATTGCCATCGTTTAGTTGGTCGATGGATTTCAACCCGTTATGACCGGCATCAGCGCCTTTACCTCGTAGACGGATGTTGGCAAAATCCAGGTGGAGGTCGTCGACAACGACGAGTAGGTTTTCTTTGGGGATACCTTCCTTTTGGAGCCAGTAACGAACGGCCTTACCACTCAGGTTCATAAAGGTGTCCGGCTTAAGTAGTAGCACTTGTTTACCCCGGTGCTTGATCCGCGCCAGTTGACCGTGGCTGACATTTTGCCAGTCGCCGGCTAAAGATTCGATGACTTTGAAGCCAATGTTGTGGCGGGTTTCGGCGTATTTATCTCCGGGGTTGCCGAGGCCGACGACTAGGAACTTCATGGGGTTGGGGGTTGCTTCCGCAGTTGGCTCTGACAACAGGTTGAATAGCCGGCGGAGAAAGGTGCGCATGGGACAAAGGTAGCTGTTCTGCGCGTTGCGGAAACGGCACCGTCGCTACTCAGCTCACCCCACCGGGGTAAGATAGGTGGTACGTTGAATCGTTGCCTACCCACAAACCTAGCACCTGCGTCCGCGCCCTTAGCTCCAGCGTGCCCCCAACTCGTCAACGACGGCCCAGAGCTCGGAAAAGTCGTTGATGGCAAAATACTTGTTTTGAACTTCGGAAATAATGAAATCCTGTTGGAGCACCGCATCGAGATCGAAGGGAACCACTTCTACTTTCGAATCGTTAAACACGTGTAATACCTCACCGTAGCTGCTACAAATGCCCGCGCCGTACACCTTCAACTCGCCGTGCTGGCGGATGACGCCGAACTCGATCGTGAACCAGTAAAGGCGTTGCAGCTGGGTAATTTTCTCCTCGTCGTCGTGGTATTTGACGCCGAGCGCTCCGAGTTTCTGGGCGAAACTGGCGTAGTCGGCATTCAGGTAGAGCGGGATGTGGCCGAAGATGTCGTGGAACATGTCGGGCTCTTCGATGTAGTCGAGCTGCTTTTCGGTGCGCAGCCAGGTGCTGGAGCAGAAGCGCTTATTCGCCAGTAAACCGAAGAACTCATCGACGGGTAAAAATCCGGGGACCACCTTGATCGACCAGCCGTAAGCGGCTTTGAGTTGCTCGTTCAGTTCGTCGAAGCGGGGCGGTTGCTCCGGAGAAATGACCGGGTGAAGGGCTTTGACACAGTCATTGTACTCTTCACAGGCGTAATCGCTCAGCGTAGTTAGTTGCCGGGCGGTTAATTTTTGCCAGACGGCATAATCGGCTGGCGTGTAGGCGGAGTAGTCTTGAAAAGGGCTGAAGGTGGCGGTCATGGTGGTGGCTTTATTATAGAATAAAGATAGCGTGGCAAATGTTGTTCGAGCAACTTAATTTTGACATCGATGAAGTTTCACTTTTTCCGCACCCCCGGGATGTTTTAACACGTCCAGTACCAACGATTCATAATCACACCGACGTCTACTAGCAAAATAGCTAAGAATGAAATATTGTCTCTTGTTTCTGCTGGTACTCAGTTCAGTAGCCAGCACGCTCTCCGCTCAGTACACGGGCTTTAGTCTCGGTCTAGAGGCAGGTAAAAATGCCGCCGAGGTTAGTCATGAATTCGCGTACGGTATCCGCCTAGATTACCGGGTTCCCATTAACCCCGCTTATACGTGGGTAATCAGTGCCGGCGTAGAAAGAACAAATATGGACTGGGAAATCGCGGCACCCCGTCCGGAGATGCCTTCACGAATTTATGTTTCGGACTATTCAACCCTGCCCGTTCTGGTGACTGGCCAGGATGATCGGTTGACTTTCGCAACTGGCGTAGAACGGAAAATAGGCGACTTACGACTAGGCTTACAATTGAGGGGTGCGCGGCGCTTAGGTAACGGGTCGGCAATCGTGGTGAGTATCCCCACCCAGCCATACGAACGGCTTCCCGGCCCTTACAAAACTTTCGACGCTAAGTTTGATGAAGCGATCGTCTACGATGCCCGAGTTGCCGACGATGCGGATTACGCGGTGACGTCCGGAAAATTCAGGCTACAAACGGTAATTACTACCTATTTCGATATCACCTCAAAACTATCGATTGGACTCCGGTATGGTTTTGACGCTTTTATTAAATCCGAGGCTAAAGTCCTCTATTTCGACTGCTTTTGTAGTTTCCCCGACTCACCCAATATCACCTTTCAAGGGCAGCCAGCCGGCGTTGCCTACAGAAGTAGTACCCGCGAACACCAACTAATGGGCTCCATCAACTATGCGTTCTAGTACAGGCCTAAGCAAGAACTTCCTCAATTCGTCACCAGCGTCCCCACCTGCTCCCCAAACATAATCTTGCGGAGGTTAGACGGCTCGTTGATGTCGAATACTATGATGGGCAGGTCATTTTCGCCGCAGAGCGCAAAGGCGGCCTGGTCCATGACCTGCAAGCCTTTTTGCATCACTTCCTTATACGTAATGTGGTCGTACTTCACCGCGTCCGGGTCTTTTTCTGGGTCGGCGGAGTAGATACCGTCGACGCGGGTACCCTTGAGGATGACGTCGGCTTTAATCTCGTTGGCGCGCAGGGCGGCGGCGCTGTCGGTGGTGAAGTAGGGATTACCCGTGCCGCCGGAAAAGATCACGACGCGGCCTTTTTCGAGGTGGCGCATGGCGCGGCGGCGAATGTAGGGCTCGGCGATCTGCTCCATCTTGATGGCGGAAATGAGGCGGGTGTACACGCCGTGGGTTTCCATCATACTCTGGAGGGCCATACCGTTGATGACCGTGGCGAGCATCCCCATGTAGTCGCCCTGGGTCCGTTCGACGCCGGATTCCGCGGCGCTCAGGCCCCGGAAGATATTCCCGCCACCAATGACCACGGCGACCTCCACGCCGATGTCGATGAGGTCCTTAATCTGCTTGGTGTAATAAACCAGCATTTTGGAGTCGATTCCGTATTGTTGGTCACCCATCAGGGTTTCGCCACTCAGTTTCAACATTACTCGACGGTACTTCAGGGCCATGGCGGGGGTTGGTTTGTTCGATGGACAAAGGTAGATATTCGGGCGCGGTTACACGATTAAATCGGGATTAACTGTCGCGTCGCGCAGGTGCAAAGGGCGAGTTTTTCTGAGCAATGTTTGAGGGGCAAATTCAGTATACCTTTACGGGAATTACGGGCGTTATCTACTCTCCACCGCTCTTCCCCCACCAACCTTGCACTCGCCGTATGGCCAAATTCTTCTACTTCTCCGCCGCGTTTTCGCTGTTAACTATTCTGGGCTGCTTGGGTAATGCTGAAGGTGAGCGCTTGTTTGAAGTACAATACCCGGTTCATGACTTCGTCATCCCGGCCGGCCAGCAGAGCAACAGCACGATAGTGGCTCCACAAGCATCGCTGCCGACTAGGTTTGCCGAGGAAATCGCCCGAGCGAACGTTACGGCTGATGACATTGATCTAATCGGTGGTTTTCGCGCCCGTGTAGTGTCCCTGACCGGCGACAATTTTAATGAGATCAGGCGCATCGAACTACGCGCCTGCCCCCTGGGCCAGCGGACTGGCTGCGACCCAGCCCAACTCATTTTTACCGTGGACGACCTCGTCAATCGCAACTTGAGAACCGTCAACCTTAACCCCAGCCTCGTCAACGCCCGGGAGACCTTTCTCGGCGAACAGATGCGGGTAGAAGTCGTGCTTTTCCCCGTAAACGTCACCACAATATCATTTGACGCCCGCCTCGAATGGTCCGTACAGGCCGTCGGCGACCTAGATTAGCGTAGCCTCAATTACCTACCTTCGCGCCAGAATTACCTGGCCTTATGCCCCGCAAGACTTTACACCTAGTTACCGATACCGACGACGACCGCCCCATTTTTGTGGCCGGTACGTTCAATAGCTGGTCCGTGGCCAAAGAGGCTTACCGCCTCCTTCCCTCCGGCCAGCCCAACGAATACTCCGTCGACGTTGACCTGCCGGAAGGTACGGACCGCGTCGAGTACAAGTACACCCGGGGCGGTTGGGAAGCCGTCGAGCTGGGCCCCTACGGCGCAAGCACCTTCAACCACACGCGGTTCGTGGCCGAAGACTGGTCCGTCCCCGACCTGGTCGTCACTTGGGCCAACAAAGGCCTGAACTACCGCGACGAGTTGCTACCGAAGATCGAGGTCCTCAGCGAAAAGTTTGAGATTCCCACCCTGATCCGCACCCGCCGGATCGCCGCCCTCCTCCCCCACGACTACTACGAAACCGACAAACATTACCCCGTACTTTACCTACAGGACGGACAAAACCTACTGGAGGAGCACGCCCCCTACGGCTCCTGGGGCGTCGATAAGCGCTTGGCTAGCATGGCCGCTAAAGGGCAGGGTGACCTGATCGTCATCGCCATCGACCACGCCGCCGATAAGCGGGTGAGTGAATTCACGCCCTCATTTAATACGCGCCTGGGCAAAGGAGATGGCCGTGGATTTGTAGACTTCCTCGTCAAGCACCTCAAACCCTACGTCGACCAGCAGTTCCGGACGCTCACCGGACCGGAACACACCGGCGTCGGAGGTAGTTCCATGGGTGGCCTGCTGAGTATTTACGCCGGCATTCTTTACCCCCGGGTGTACGAACGCCTGATGATCTTTAGCCCTTCCCTGTGGGTGACGCCAAAAATTCCTTTTCACCTGATGAAAATGTCGGACAAATTTCGCGGCAAAATATACCTCTACGGCGGAGAAGCGGAAAGTAAGACGATGGTCAGCAACATGCGACGCTTTCGTCGGGAGTTGGAGAAGCAAACGGAAAGCGACCAGGTGGACTTCCGGGTGGAGGTTGACGAGCACGGGCAGCATAATGAGGCTCGGTGGGGGGTGGAGTTTCCTAAGGCGGTGGAGTGGCTCTTTTTTAACAGCTAGTAATGATAGTAGCGCTATGCGCAGTATGATATAGTATTAATTCTTACTTGACTGATCTTTCGCACGGAAATTTTTAGCGCAAAGGCTAGCTTAGAAAGACGAACACAAAAGTCACAAAAGAAGAAAGCGAAGCACACAAAAATGGTCCGCTCTGCTTGAATTCTGTTTTGTGTTTTTTTCCTTTTGTGTTTGTGTGGTAAAAATCATTTTGGGCCTCATGCAGTGCTCAATACGTAAGGTCAGTTACTTGATGATTACTTCTTCCAGATAATCCTCCCCGAATTCCTTATTCAGCCGGTCACGAATCCCCTGACGCACGGTCATCATTTGGGCGCGGAGCGGCGCATTTTTGACGTACACGTAAAGCCGGCGGTTACGAACCATAATGTTATTAGTATTCTCGGCAACGTGCTTCCCAAAAAAGGGTTCCCAAACCAGCCTGATGCGGGCCTTGAAGTAGCCGGCCTCGTTCTCTTTGTTAGCGCGGAGCATGCGTAGAAAAGCATCCTTAACGGTGAGGGTCTCTTCGGAGCGTTGGTTTCTCTTACTTTTCATGCTTCTTCGGCTGCTGCGGTTACTTGCCCGTCCCGGACCAGAAATCGTTTCCAAGCCGTTTCTTCGCCACCTTCGATGAGCGCGGTGACGCGTTCCGGATCGGTGTCGGAGAGGAAGACCTGTCCGAAGCCGGCGCTGAGGACGAGGCCGAGGAGTTGGCGGACGCGGTCGCGGTCGAGCTTATCGAAAATATCGTCGAGCAGTAAGATAGGGGTTCTGCCGGTGTTGGTTTCTAGGAGGCGGTACTGGGCGAGTTTTAGGGAGAGAACGAAAGATTTTAGCTGGCCCTGGCTGGCGACGCGGCGTAAGGGGTGGCCGCCCTGGGTGAAGACCAGGTCGTCACGGTGCACGCCGCCGGTGGTGCGTTGGAGGAGGCGGTCTTTTTCCCGGCGCTGCTGCGTCACTTCCGCCCAGGTAGTATCGTTGAGGTGACTTCGGTACGTGATGCCTACTTCTTCCTGCTGGCCGGAGATGACGGCGTAGGTGTCGGTTAAGATGTCCGTAAAGGGCGTGATGAACTCCCGACGTTTCTCGTGGAGGTAGGCGGCGGGCTCGGCCATTTGTTGGTCGTAGACGTCGAGCAAGCCGGTGGGGTCTTTGCGGCCTTCGAGTTCCTTGAGCAGGGCGTTCCGGTTAGTTAGCAGCTTGTTGTAGGTGATGAGTTGGTTGAGGTAGGTCGGGTTGGACTGGCTCAGACTATTGTCCAGCAACCGGCGGCGGAGTTCGCTGCCTTCCAGGACGAGGTTCGTATCGTCCGGCGTAATTACGACGACGGGGTAGCGGCCCACGTGCTCGGCGAGGCGCTCGTAGGCCGTGCCGTTGCGCTCGATGATCTTCCGTTTTCGCTTCTGGACTTTGACGACAATTTTGTCGCTGGCCCCCGTTTCGCCACTCGTGAACTGCCCCTCAAGGCGGGTACCCTGGTCGCCGTGGCGGATGGCGTAGGCGTCGGGGCTGGTGCTGAATGATTTGCCCATGCAGAGGAAGTAGATGGCTTCGAGGAGGTTTGTTTTACCGGCACCGTTTGGGCCTACGAAGCAGTTCAGCCCCGTGCTCAAGTCCAGTTTTTGGGACTCGTAGTTTTTGAATTGGGTTAGTTTTAGGGATTTTAGTTGGATGGGGTGGTTTTTTAGCTTCGCTGCTGCCTGCGGCGGTGGCGCGGTCGCTGGTGCAAGGTTTTTTTTGGAGGAACGGGGTTTTGCCTCTGGCAGCGCTCCGCGGGTTTCCAGAGGAAGTGGAGGAAGAAAAAGAGGAAGAGGGAGGAAGAAGTGTTGCAGCTGTCCTATCTTGATGCTGGTACTATTGTTCTGTGCGCACAGTAAAGTTGTCAGTAGTTTACACCGCCACATCATGCTCCCGCAGCGCCTGGTTCAAGCTCGTTTTCTTATCCGTACTCTCTTTTCGCTCGCCGATGATTAGCGCGCAAGAAACCTGGTAGTCACCGGCGGGGAAGGACTTCGTGTAGCTACCGGGGATGACGACCGAGCGGGGGGGTACGTAACCCCGGTGGGTCACCGGCTCGCTACCCGTCACGTCGATGATGCGGGTGGATTTGGTGAGGACTACGTTGGCACCGAGGACGGCTTCTTTACCGACGCGGACGCCTTCGACGACGATGGAACGGGAACCGATAAAAGCATCGTCTTCGATAATCGTGGGCGTAGCTTGGAGGGGTTCGAGGACACCGCCGATGCCGACGCCGCCGGAAAGGTGAACGTTGCGGCCGATCTGAGCGCAGCTTCCTACCGTGGCCCAGGTGTCGACCATGGTGCCGGAACCAACCCGGGCACCGATGTTGACGTAACTAGGCATCAGGATGACGCCCTTTTCCAGGTAGGCGCCGTAGCGGGCTACGGCGTGGGGTACGACGCGGACGCCCTGACTGGCGTAATCTTTTTTGAGCGCCATTTTATCGTGGAACTCGAAGGGGCCGACTTCGATTGTTTCCATCTCCCGGATGGGAAAGTACAGCACGACGGCTTTTTTGATCCACTCGTTCGCTTTCCATTCTCCTCCATCGGCGGGCTCGGCGACGCGTAGGCGGCCTTTATCGAGCTCTTCGATTACGTAGTTGATCGCCTCCTGGGTAGTGGTTTCTTTGAGGAGTTCGCGCTCGTTCCAAGCGGATTCGATGATGTTCCGTACGTCCTGCATCTTGTTGTTTTGGGGATATTTTAATGGGAGGCCAAAGATGAGAAACTTTGGGGAATACGTGCGGATAGACGGTGACCCACTTATGCTTAACGGACATACCTCGGAAACACTCTTTGGCCGGCACTGTTCCCCAAACTAAAAGCTCCTAAATCATGGCCAACAAAACCAACCCCAGCATTCCCTACTGGCACGTTTACACCGACGAAAAAGGCATAAGCCGCCAAAAACTACGCCACCTCACCAACTTCGAACTCGAAAGCATGGGCGGCGGCTCCGGCGAACAGTGGAACAACAAACTGATGAAGGGCGCTACTCAGATCATCTTTAGTGAACTCCCCGCCGATTTCGACGGCGATTGGCACGAGAATCCGCAACCTCAGTGGATCATCCCGCTCACCGGCGGCTGGTGGGTTGAAACGATGGATGGCCAACGGGTGGAGATGCGCGTCGGCGAACTCTCCTTCGGCGCGGACCAGGGCACTACGGACGAGCAAGGACACAAGTCGGGCGTACTCGATAATAAGCCCTGCACAATGATGATCGTCCAGTTTACGGATCGGGAAGAATTGAAGGGTGGTAAGGTTGCACCGGATGAAATTTGAAGTCTGAAGTCTGTGGTCTGTGGTCTAGAGTCTGTGGTCTGTAGTCTGCGGTCTGTACTAGAGACTACAGACCTTAGACCACAGACCCTGGACCACAGACCCTAGACCTTTTTTACCATTCCCTTCACATCCGCCACCCCGGTAAATACGTTCCTTATCTTTGACCGCCCAAACCATCGACCATGAAACAAGTCCTACTTTTTGCACTCGCCGTTTTATTCCTGACGCCGAATGCCCGGGCGCAGGAGGTTAATCTTTGGAAGACGCTTTCCAAGATCACCTACGAAAAGAAGTACGACGACCTGCTCGGGTTTAAGGTCGACGTGCCGGTGTTCAGCAAGGACATTGAGAAAATGGAGGGTCAAGTAGTCGAGGTAAGTGGGTACATCGTGCCGGTTGAGGGGTACAAGAGTCACTCGGAATTCGTCTTCAGTGCCTATCCTTATAATATGTGTTTTTTCTGTGGCGGCGCTGGCCCGGAGACGGTCATGGAAGTTACCAGCACGGAACCGGTGAAGTACACTACGGATAAAGTCCGGCTGAGAGGTAAATTAGTCCTCAACAACGATGACATTAATCGCCTGATGTACGTACTCGAAGAAGCTGAACTGATAAAGGAAGGCGCGGGCAGCCGGTAATACTTTTACGACCTTTGCGTTTTCGTTTATCTAAAACGCCCGTTCGCTTTGCTCCTACCCCATCTTCCCAGGTTTGTCGTATTGTTATTCGTGGCTACGCTACTTTATGGTTGCGGTCCCGACACCACCGATCCCATCCTCCCTGCACCCGCGACCGCGCAACCGCACAACCTGCCGGATGTTCCCGTGCCTAGCTTTTCCGCCGATAGCGCCTACGCCTATGTTGCCCGCCAAGTCGGTTTCGGCCCACGCGTAATGAATACCCCCGCGCACGACCGGACCCGAGAATGGCTCGTGGCCAAACTAAAAGCCTTCGGCGCCGAAATTACCGAGCAGAAATTTACCGCCACCGCCTACGACGGCACTACGCTGAACAGCACCAACATCATCGCCCGCTACAATCCGGAAATGACCGACCGGGTCCTCCTGGCCGCGCACTGGGATACGCGCCACGTGGCCGATAGCCCGCTCGAAGACGACCCCAAAGCGATCGTTAATGGCGCGGACGATGGTGCGAGTGGCGTCGGCGTCCTCCTGGAAATCGCCCGCCAGTTAAACATTGCGCCACCCAACATTGGCGTTGACATCGTTCTCTTCGACGCCGAAGACTACGGCGATTCCGGCGCCGTGGAAAGCTGGGGACTAGGCGCGCAGCACTACAGTAAAAACCTGACTGGCACTCGCCCCCGCTACGGCATCCTCCTGGACATGGTCGGCGCGAAGGACGCTCGTTTCGCCATCGAAGGCGTCAGCCAACGCTTCGCCCCGGCGGTCGTCGACAAAGTCTGGAACCTGGCCGGAACCATCAAAAAATTCGCGCCCTATTTCCCGAAAGAAGAAGGCAAAGCCGTCACCGACGACCACTACTTCGTCAACACCATCGCCCGCATCCCGATGATTGACATCATCAACTTTCGCAAAGACACCGAGACTGGCTTCGTTAGCCACTGGCACACCGACGATGACGATATGGACAAGATCGACCGGGAGACGCTTAAGGCGGTTGGCCAGGTGGTTACGGCCGTGGTTTATCGGGAGGGGAATGGGAGTTTGTAGGCTTGTAGGCTTGTAGGCGGTAGGCGGTAGGCGGTAGGCGGTAGGCGGTAGGCGGTAGGCGGTAGGCGGTAGGCGGTAGGCGGTAGGCGGTAGGCGGTAGGCGGTAGATAATGAAGTCCGCCAAATACTCTACGGCTTCTAAAGCATAATTCGAGAATTATCTACCTTGCTGAACACCAAGCCTAACGCGGGCAACACCTACCGCCTAATTCTTCCTACCACCTACCGCCTACCGCCTAATCTTCCTACCGCCTAAAAATGCGCGAGACCGACTTCATCAACAAAAACCAAGAAAAGTGGAAGCGCTACGAACGCGCCCTCGAAGGAACCGACCAGGACCCGGACCTCCTCACCGAGCTCTACATCCACACGACGGATGACCTTTCCTACTCCCGCACCTTCTACCCCAACCGGTCCGTCCGTGTCTACCTCAATAACTTGGCGCAGCGGACTTTCTTGCAAGTCTACAAAGGCCGTAAGGGCGAGACGAGCCGCTTTTTTTCCTTCTGGTCGGACGAACTCCCCCGCACGGTTCACGCCAGCCGCAAGCCGTTGCTGATCTCCCTGATCATCTTCCTGCTCGCCATGCTGATCGGCGTGGTTAGCTACCGGATCGACAGCTCTTTCGCCGAAACGATCATGGGCCAGCAGTATATGGACATGACGCAGGCCAACATTGCCGGTGGTGACCCGATGGCGGTGTACAAGGAAACTTCGCCCTACAAAATGGCACTGTCCATTACCGTCAATAATATTTACGTAGCGCTGATGACCTTTGTGTCCGGTGCTTTCTTTGCCGTTGGGTCCGTAGTCCAATTGTTGCGCAACGGAATCATGGTCGGCGTTTTTCAGTATTTCTTTTACGACCAGGGCGTTTTTCAGGAGAGCTTCCTGACGATCTGGATCCACGGCGCACTGGAGATCAGTAGTATCGTGATTGCCGGAGGGGCTGGCCTGACGATGGGCATGGGCCTGCTTTTTCCAGGGACGCTCTCGCGCTTCGAATCCTTCAAACGCTCGGCTCGCGATGGTTTGAAAATCATGCTGGGGCTAATCCCGATTTTTATTGCCGCCGGCTTCCTGGAAAGTTATTTGACGCGACACACGGAGCTACCGGATGCGATTCGGGCGCTTTTCATTCTGCTCTGCTTCGCTTTCATTTTCTGGTACTATTACTGGTACCCCAAAAAAGTGGCGGCCTACCCCGCCGAGCGGGAGTACGCATTACCCCGTAAAGCGACGGAGAAAGACAAGGTGGTCAGCCGGCGGCGCATCCGCGGGGCGGGAGAGAACATGGAGGCGAGTCTTTCCATTGCCCGGCAGTCGGCGGGGCTGCTGTTTGGCGGGTCGGCGGCGATCGCGCTTGTTTTTACCGCGCTGTCGCTCTACTTTTTTGGTGACGAAGCTTATGCGCGGTACGCTTTCAGTAGCGAGTTCTTGCTCGGTGACTTGCGTAATTACCACGAACTTTTCACGACTTGGTCGCGCGACCGCAACGTCACCTACCTACTGTTGGTCGCCGCCTATTTTTACGGTGTATTCCGCCTATCGTCCCAAATCTTTTGGCGCGCGACGGACATCAAAATCCTGCCGGCCAGTTGGCGGTCGGAAGCCTACCTGTTTTTAGTTGGATTATGCGCCGCGTGCGTGCTTTCTTTTGGGTACATAACGACGGCCCTTGCCACGCTTTTCCTACTACCGTTTGTCTTCATCCTGGCCTACGCGGGCTATTCTGGTCTGTCGGGCGTGAAGGAGACGTTGGGAAATACCCTGCGTAATTTTGGTGCCGTCATTCCGAATTTTTACCTCATTCTGGTCATGGTGGTGCCGCTGATGTGGCTGATCGATACGGCTCTTGGTGGTCTGCTATTCTCCTTCCTCGACTGGGTCATCTACGCTGACGCGGCGGAACTCGACAACCTGAACGCAGTCCTCCAGACGGCTCTCTACGCGTACATTTTTACGCTCATGTTCGCCCTCCTCGCCGTCTCTTTTGCGCTTATTGCTTACAAATTGCGGGAGATCAACCACGCCGACGCGCTGCTACGGGAGATCGAATCGGTGGGGACGCGACGCAAGTTGCGGGGTTTGGAGATGGAATAATGAGCTACTTATTCTGGGTATTAGGGCGCGGTCGCGGGTGCAAAGGTGACGAGTAGAGGAGCAGAGAGATTTGGGTACGCCGATAAATATTTCGCCCCGGGCTACATTGTTACCCGAAAATTACGTGAAGACGATTGGAAATCACGTAATTTGCCCGCCACGTCGGCCGACTCGAATTACCCCGCCGAACTGATCGCCAAGCGCTACGTTGTCAACGTACACCGCGCGGCTTTCCGCCCGAATTTGACCAAACAACCAAAAACTTTAAACGCCTAATGGATACCCTCAAACAGAAATTTGCCGACAAGGCCCTCTCCCTTTATACAGAAATGCGCGCGATCAGCAAGGAAAGCGGCGACAAAGTAGTTGCGGAGGTGACCTTGGGGCAAATCATGAGCGGCGCCCGGGGCATCAAAATGATGCAGTGGGAAACGAGCGAACTGGACGCCAACGTTGGTATCCGCTTTCGTGGCCGTTCCATTCCCGAGATTAAGCAACTCCTCCCCTCCGGCCCCCAGGGCGAGCCAAAACCTGAAGGTCTTTTCTGGCTGATGCTCACGGGCGAAGTCCCCACCAAAGAAGAAGTAGACCAGCTCACCGCCGATTGGCACGGCCGGTCTGAAGTCCCGCAGCAGTGCTACACCGTCCTCGATAGTCTCCCCGCCGATACCCACCCGATGACGCAGTTCACGATCGGTATCATGGCCATGCAAGGCGATAGCATCTTCGATAAGCGCTACGCTGAAGGTCTTTCCAAGTCTGATTACTGGGATGCCGTCTATGAAGACAGCATGAACCTCATTGCCCGCCTCCCGCGCGTAGCCGCTTATATCTACCGCCGTGCCTTCAAAGATGGTAAGCACATCGAGCCGGACACGAGCCTGGATTACAGTGCCAACTTCGCGCATATGCTGGGTTCGGATGACAAGGACTTCCGTAGCCTAATGCGCCTTTACCTCACCATCCACGCCGACCATGAGGGTGGTAACGCTTCGGCGCACACGGTTCACCTCGTCGCCTCTACCCTCGCCGACCCCTACCGCTCCCTCGCCGCCGGCATGAACGCGCTGGCCGGACCGTTACACGGGCTCGCCAACCAGGAAGTAATTAAGTGGATCTTCGAAATGATCGACTCGCTAGGAACAAAGACACCCTCCAAAGAACAGATCGCCACGTACGTGCAGCAAACGCTGGACGAAGGGAAGGTAATCCCGGGCTACGGCCACGCCGTTCTCCGCGAGCCCGACCCCCGCTTTACTTCCCAACGCCGTTTTGCCGAGCAGTACATCAAGGATAGTGACCTGATCGATACGGTTTGGAAAATCTTTGACGTAGTTCCCCCCGCACTGCAGGCGCTCGGAAAGGTAAAGAACCCCTGGCCGAACGTCGACGCACACTCCGGTGCGCTACTCGTTCATTACGGTTTTCCGGAATTCAGTTTCTACACCGTGCTCTTCGGCGTCAGCCGTGGCCTCGGCGTACTGGCCGCCGGTATCTGGAGCCGTGCTTTGGGCATGCCGCTCGAACGGCCGAAATCCGTCACGTCCGACTGGATCAAGGCACAGGCCAAGAAATAAGTATCTACCTGCGTCGCAATTATGCGCGTAGACCTGCGTCAGTTCGAAAAGAAATCGGACTGATCCCACCAAACTAAGACAATTAAAACGCTCCCCCATGAACGTACCCGCTAACCTTTTCTACACCGAAGAGCACGAATGGGTGTTGATCGAAGGCAACATCGCCACCGTCGGTATTACTGATTTTGCCCAGGAAGCCCTGGACGAACTCGTGTACGTAGAGGTTGAAACCGTAGGTGAAGATTTAGATCGCCACGAAGTATTCGGTACCGTTGAGGCGGTAAAGACGACTAGCGATCTTTTCCTGCCCATGGCCGGTAAGATTATCGAGTTCAACAAGGAGCTCGACGAAAACGATGGTGACAATCCGACGATGGTCAATGAAGATCCCTACGGAAAGGGCTGGATCATTAAAATTGAGCTCACCGACCCCACAAACAGGGAAGGATTACTCAGCCCGGAGGCGTACACGGAACTAATTTCGTAAAATTTGGTCCCTCACCCACCAAAAGATGACCGGTCGTCATCTTACCCCCAACTGAGGCGCTGGCAACGGCTGGCGCTTATCCTTTATACTATTCTTTTGGCGGCGGTCAGTTTGCTCCCGAGCAGCGGCCTCCCCAAAATTCCGGACTGGACAGAGCTGTTTTCGCCGGATAAAGTCGCGCATTTTGGGGCTTACGCCATTTTTGCGCTATTATTGTCTTTGGAATTATACCAAATCTACTCACGTAGAGGTATTGCTTACTCCATTTTTGTCGCCGCTGCTTTTGGTGCGCTGATGGAAGTGCTACAGGGGCTAACCGGTTTAGGCCGGGAAGCAGACTACGTTGATATGGTCGCCAACCTGATTGGTGCCGTCGTCGGTGGCCTGGTTTTTTGGCTCGCCCTCTTACTTTACACTAAGGCCTACTCCGCGGAGCGGGCTTAACGAATAACTTTTTTTAACCCAACAGTCATGAATGTCGAACTCCCCGGAGGTACACTGGCGATTACTTTGGTGTTAATTTTCGCCGCGCTGGTTGGTCTGATCATCTTTATGAAGTCAGTCTACACCAAGCGTACCGAAAAAGCACTCCAAGGTGATTATAAAGACCCTGATAACGCTAACAAATCGTACATCGCTAACCGCGCTAAGTACGAGGCCTTAGATGTATTCGGTCTCAGCCCTACCTTCTTTAATTTTGGCCTGGCGCTTGCCGTCGGTGTCTCACTTCTGGCCTTTGGTTGGACGCAGTACACCGATGCCATCATCATCCCCGCCGGAGCGCTTGAGCTCGACGAGGAAATCGAGATGGAGCCACCGCGGACCGCCGAGCCACCACCACCGCCCCCACCACCACCGCCGCCCGTCATCGAGGAAGTACCGGAGGAAGATATGATCGAAGAAGAGCCACCGCCCTTCGAGGACATGTCCGTCGACGAAGAAACCGTCATGGAAGAGGTCGTGAAGGAAGTCGTGAAGGACGAAGGTCCCCCACCCCCGCCACCACCACCGCCGCCACCACCCGCACCAAAAGAAGAAGAGATCTTCAAAGTAGTGGAGCAGATGCCACTCTTCCCCGGCTGTGACGTTTCGGCCGCTTACGCCGAGCAGAAGGCCTGCGCGGATAAGAAGATGTTGGAATTTATCTACGGTAACATCAAGTATCCCGCCATCGCCCGTGAGAACGGTGTTGAAGGAATGGCCGTTGTTGCTTTCGTAGTCGAGAAGGACGGTACGGTAACCGACGCCAAAGTCGTCCGTAACCCCGGTGCCAAGACCGGTGAAGAAGCTCTTCGCGTTGTCGAATTGATGAATTCAGAAGGTAAAAAATGGGTACCGGGTAAGCAGGGTGGACGTAACGTTCGCGTGCAGTTTAACCTTCCCGTTAAGTTTAAGCTCGAGTAAGCGTTCCGCGTTACTTTAAGCTTCATTTTCGGCAAAGCCGGCAGTCCCTTCGGGTGCTGTCGGCTTTGTCCGTTTGAGGCTCTTTCTAAGGGCACTTACTTTACACCTAAAGCCGTCTTTACGACGTTAGCTTTACCTTAGCCGTAACGGTTTTCGCGCTCACAACCCTGCCCCATGCGTACTTGGATTTTCGTCTTCGCTTCCCTGTTCTTCACTACCCTTTCCGCTCAGAACAACCAACTGGCACAACAGTACTACAATGATGGAGAATACGAGAAGTCTGCGCAGCTCTTCTTGGAACTCGCAAAAGCTAAACCCGGCAATAGCTACTACTTCGATCGCTACGTTACCAGCCTCATCAAACTCGAACGCTACAAAGAAGCCGAGGGAGCGCTCAAGAAGCAGTTGAGAAAACAGCCACAGGCCGTTGCCCTCTACGTCAAGTATGGGCAGATGCTGGAGCAACAATTCGATGAAAACGGTGCCAAGAAACAGTACGAACGTGCCATCGAGTACCTCCCGGCCGATCAGTACCAAATTACCCAACTTGGCAATGCGTTCATCGGGCTAACGAAGTATGACTACGCGATTCGGGCGTACGAACGGGGCGGGGAGCTCCTCAAAAAGGTCTCTTTCAGTAGCAACTTAGGAGACCTCTACCGGCGGAAGGGCGACATGCCCAGGATGATCGGTAGTTACCTCGATTTAGCACAACAGCAGCCCAACCGGACCCGACAGATTCAAACCTACTTTCAGCGCTTCCTGGACGAAGAACACTTACTGGAAGCTCAGAAACAGATCTACGCCCGCATTCAGGAAGCGGACGAAAACGACACCACCTTCCCCGAAATGCTCGCCTGGGTCTTTATTCAGCGTAAAGACTTCAAATCGGCCCTCCGCCAGGCGCGCGCACTCGATAAGCGACTTAGTGAGAACGGCGAGCGCGTACTTCGGATCGGACAAATGGCCGCAAACGCTAAAGATTACGCATCCGCCATTACCGCTTACGATTATATCACGGATAATAAGGGCAGCGCCTCCGGTATTTACCTCGAAGCTAAGCGGGAAGGACTCATCACCCGCCGCCGGGCCATTACCGATGGTTACGATTATACGGTGGAAGACCTCAAGATTCTAGAAACCGCGTACGTAGAGTTTCTCGATGAGTTCGGCATCAACCCCGCTTCCGCCCGCATTGCCATTCAGTTGGCTGAATTGGAAGCCCTTTACCTCGTTGACTTACCCAAAGCAATCGACGTTCTCGACCAGGTCATTAATGCCCCCGGTGTCAGCGGCCCCGTCCAGGCCAACGCAAAGCTCGCGCTCGCGGATTATTACTTAATGTCGGGAGAGGTGTGGGAGTCAACTTTGCTTTACTCGCAAGTGGATAAAGCCTTTAAAGAAGACCTGTTGGGGCACGAAGCCCGCTTCCGCAACGCTCGCCTGAGTTATTTCCGGGGAGACTTCGAGTGGGCCCAATCGCAATTCGACGTACTCAAAGCCTCTACCTCCCGCCTGATCGCCAACGATGCGCTCGACCTCTCCGTATTCATCATGGACAACCTCGGGCTGGACACCAGTGCTCTCGCGCTACAAACCTACGCGGACGCAGAGTTACTCGTTTTTCAGAATCGCTTCGATGATGCCTTCGCGACGCTCGACGGTTTGAAGAAAGAGTTTCCTAATCACGATCTGGAGGACGACATCGTCTATCTGGAAGGAAAAATATACCTGAAACTCCGCAAGTACGACGAAGCGGCGGCGGCCTACCAGAACATCATCGACAACTACCGGGAAAGCATTCGTCTGGACAACAGCCTGTGGGCCCTCGGCAACCTCTACGAGAACCAGCTCGCAGATAAAGCCAGGGCGCAAAAATTATACGAAACGCTGTTCATCGATTACAGCAACAGTATCCTGGCGGTGGAGGCGCGGAAACGGTACCGGGCGCTACGCGGCGATTCCGTACAGTAAGGTTTGGACGGCTGCGCCTTTTAGTACGGTTCGCGGTTAGACGCTGCCGCTTTTAGGCTACCGCACTTTGGAGACGTTACATCACGTATGGGGAGCTAAAGGCGCAGCATCTAAAAGGCGAAGCCGTCTACAGGCGCAAGGTCCGAAGAGCCGCAGCTCCCTAAATCATCGACTCCGGGCGAACCCAAGCGTCAAAATCATCCGCCGAGACGTAGCCAAGCTCCAGGGCCGCGGATTTCAGCGTGGTGTCTTCTTTGTAGGCCTTCTTAGCAATTTCGCTTGCCTTATCGTAACCGATCTTAGTGTTCAGCGCCGTTACCAGCATCAGGCTGTTGTTGAGGTGCTCCTTGATCTTCTTTTTGTTGGGTTCGATTCCTGCCGCGCAGTTGATCTCAAAACTCCGGGCCGCGTCACCGATCAGGCGCGCTGACATCAGGAAGTTGAAGATCATCAAGGGTTTAAAGACGTTCAGCTGGAAGTGGCCGGTGCAGCCACCGATGTTGATGGCTACGTCGTTACCCATTACTTGCGCCATGGCCATCGTGAGGGCTTCTGACTGGGTTGGATTTACCTTCCCGGGCATGATCGAGCTACCCGGCTCGTTGGCGGGGATGGTGATTTCGCCGATGCCGGACCGCGGACCGCTGGAAAGCATCCGTACGTCGTTACCGATTTTCATCAGACTTACGGCGAGCGTCTTTAACGCGCCGTGGGCTTCCACGATCGCGTCGTGGGCGGCGAGGGCCTCGAACTTGTTTTCTGCGGTGCGAAACGGAAGGCCAGTGAGCTTGGCAATCTGCTGGGCAACGTTGACGTCGTAACCGTCCGGGGTATTCAGACCAGTTCCGACCGCCGTACCGCCGAGCGCGAGTTCGGCGAGGTGATCCAGGGTGTTATTAACCGCACGCAAACCGTGGTCGAGCTGGCTGACGTAGCCGCTGAACTCCTGACCGAGCGTTAGGGGAGTCGCGTCCATAAAGTGCGTCCGGCCGATTTTGACGACGTCTTTCATTTCCGCGGACTTTCTGCGCAGCGTATCCCGCAGCTGCGTGACGCCGGGGATGGTATTTTCCATCAGCATTTTGTAAGCCGCAATGTGCATGGCCGTGGGGAAGGTGTCATTACTGGACTGACTTTTGTTGACGTCGTCGTTGGGGTGTAGCGCTTTATCAGCATCCGTCAAGGTTCCGCCAGTAATGACGTGACCGCGGTTAGCGATCACTTCGTTGACGTTCATGTTCGACTGCGTACCGGAGCCGGTTTGCCAAACGACCAGCGGGAACTCCGCGTCCAGATCTCCGGCCAGAATTTCGTCGGCAACTTTACCGATCAGGTCGGATTTAGCTTGGTCCAGTACTCCCAACTCGGCATTCGTGCGGGCGGCCGCTTTTTTGAGAATGGCGAAGGCGCGGACGATCTCGAGTGGCATTTGCTGGCCACCGATGTCGAAATTCGTAAAACTGCGCTGGGTCTGGGCACCCCAGTAGCGGGCTGCGGGTACGTCGATGGTTCCAATGCTATCTTTTTCCTGGCGGGTATTGCTCATGAGCGTGCGTGGGTTTTGTTGGGTGGTACGAAAGTAACCGTAACGGTTTGAACGAAGGGAGGTTTGCCGCGTAGCCCCACTACTCCGCTCCCCCTAAATTTCTGACACCCGCCCCGATAGCTATCGGGCCGCGCCTTAATTTTTACCCCTGAGTGTAACGCCGGAAAGATTGGCGGCATTAATCAATATCAATACAAGGGTATCGACCTTGCGAGCAAACCCCCAAATTTTGTACTTTTGGGCACAACAGCTCGTAAATTTTGGAAATTAAGAATAAGCCCACCGACGACGCGACGCTTTTTGCGGCGATCAAAGCGGGGCGGCACGAACTACTCAGTGAGTTATACGTGGCGCACCGGGCCGCCTTCGTGAGTTACGCCCAAAGGCAACTGTACGCTACGGAAACGGATGCGGCCGATTGCTTTCAGGACGCCGTGATTGCCTTCTACAAGAACGTTAAGAGCGGGCGGATGACCGAACTCACCTGCACGATGCGCACTTATCTATTCGGCATCGGCAGGCGACTCGTCTACCGGCGTAACAAGTTGCGCATGCGGGAAGTACCTACCGACCCCGACGAGGGAATCGGGCTGGGTAACGACCCGACGACCGACCACGACTTGAGCCTACTCAACCGCTTTGAGGACGACCACCGTAAAGCTTTGCTGGCAAAAGCGTTGCCGCTACTTGGTAAAAAGTGTCAACAAGTCCTCACCTTATTCTATTACCATCGCTACCCCATTGAATCCGTCCAAGAATCTCTTGGCTTCAGCTCGCCCGGCGCCGTGCGCATCAAAAAAATGCGCTGCCTCGACAAGTTGAAAAAGTTATTAGTCCCCCCCGTTTAATTCAGTGCAATGAGTAGCGAAGACCAACAAGAACGCATCGATAATTACCTCCTCGGGCTGGGTAGCCCGGAGGAACGGCTTGAATTGGCCGAAGAAATTTCCCAAAATTCGGACCTGAAAACCCAGTTAGTGGACACCCAGTCGGCCATGGATGCCGTGGAATTTTTTGAGGACGATCAACTGAAGCAACGGTTGCGTGCGGCAGAAGCTCGATTTCAAAGCGACCGGGTAACTGATGGGGCGAACGCGCCGGAAGCAAAAGTCCGACCATTGCCTCCCCGGCGAAACAGCACTTCCCGGTGGCTGGCCATCGCGGCTTCGGTACTGCTCCTGCTGGCGGCCGGTTGGTTCATATTTGAGTACAACTCGCCCCAGTCCCCCGCACAGCTAGCCCAGGCCAATTTCACCCCCTACGAAAACATCGCTTTTGATTTCGTGCGTGGCGCTGACGACTCCATCGAGGCGGATGCCTTCAGGGCGTACGAGCGTGGCAATTACGCGAGAGCGGCCGATAATTTAGCCCTGTTACCAGCCTCCGCGCAACGATCCTTCTACCGGGGCCAAGCTTTGCTAGCCCAAGGAAAATTTGCCGAAGCGGAGCCCATTTTTCTGGAACTGAGCCAGTCCACCTTCGGGTTGAATCGCCACAGCGAGTACTACCGTGCGGTAGCGCAGTTGGGCCTGGGCAACGTGGAGAGGGCGGAAGCAATGCTGGGGGCCATTGACGAGCAGCCCGACCACCCGTTGCGGGCGGAGGCAGAGAATCTACTCGGTAAGCTTTGATTTACTCCTGGTCGGTCAAATAGTTGGCGACCATCTCCTGCACCACGTCTTTTAGGTACATTTTCCGGCCCTTAGCCTGCTCTTTCAGCGTCACCAGATGCTCCTTATTGAACACGAGCGTGACGCGCTTGGTATCGGGGGCGCGGGGCTCGTTACGTTCGGCCATCTCCTCCTTGCTGATGGTGGAGCGGATGAGGAGATCGAGACCCGTTTTCCGACGACGGCGGGGCGCGGTCGCGGGTGCCGAGTTTTTCTTGCTGGGAGCGGTGGAGTTACCGGAAGCGCGCTTACTATCCTGGCTCAGGAAAGCATCCAGATTAGCGGTAAACTTCTTACTGGACAGCTTGCGCTTGGCCTGGGAGGTTTTCACCGGGACTTCCACCTCCACGCTCTCCTCACCACTTTCCGTTGCACCCGCGTCCACGCCGTAGTCTAGCTCGGCACCGGGGTAGGGGTTCTCGAAAAGGTCGGAAAGATCTTGTTTGAAGCGTTTCTTAGCCATGGTCGGGGTGGGCGTTACTTGGTGGGGACGGCTTTCTTAGAACGCGGCCGGGAATGGATTGGGTTCTCCGTACGTTCGATTATTTCTTTGGCGACGGCCAGGTAGTCTTTGGCGCCGTTGGATCTTTTTGAGTACTGAAAGATATCCTGGCGGGCGGCGGGCGCTTCGGCCAAACTGACGTTATCCCGAATGTAAGTTTCGAACAGTAAGGGCCCGAAGTACTTCTGGATGGTCTCGACCACGTCGCGGTTCAGCACCTTCCGGCTGTCGTACATCGTGGCCAGAACGCCGCTGATGTGTAAATCCTTGTTCAGCCGCAGCTTTACTTTCTGGATGACCTGCTTGATCTTGGCCAGGCCCTGGAGGGCAAGGAACTGCGTTTGCAGCGGAATGATCACCTGCGAGCTGGAGGTGAGCGCGTTGAGCGTCAGCAAACCAAGACTCGGCGGGCAATCGATAATGATGAAGTCGTAATCCTCGTCCACCCCGGCGAAAAGCTCCCGGAGGATGAACTCACGGCCGGCTTCGTTGACGAGCTCCATTTCGGCGCTGGACAAATCCAGGCTGGACGTGATCACGTGCAGATTTTCGCGGGCTTCGTAAGGCGAAAGGTCGCTCTCCCCCATGATGGATTCGTAAATCGTGATCGGTTGGCGGGGAATGCCGAGGGAAAGAGACAAATTCGCCTGGGGGTCGAGGTCGACGAGAAGGACTCTTTTGCCGAGTTCGACTAATCCGGCGCCGATGTTGATTGCGGACGTGGTCTTGCCGACGCCGCCTTTGTGGTTCAGTAGGCTAATGATGGTGGCCATATAATGCAAGGCTTAATGTGCGGCCGCAAGGTAGGGAATCAAGGGTGGTTGAGGGGGTTTTTAACTTTAAAATTATGGAAGTCGTGACAATCATGGATTACGAATTTTGGAAGCTTAATTAACCTCTATCGTACGTATTTGGCTTAATTAACCGTCGAACCGTGTCGTGGGGGCAACGGGTGAAAATGGTAATTTACCTACGATCGCGCTCGGACGATGCGCCGCCCCGGGGTGAGTAAGTACAGTGTAACCCATAATGGATTTTTTCGCGCCGGGACGGCGCATCGTCCGGGAAATTATCAGGGCCTACGCTAATGGGAGCGTCATGGGAACCGTCAAGAGCCCCCAACCATACAATACCGTTGGCTACCTTTACCTTTAAAGGTAGCCACCAACTTCGATTCCACGCAAGAAGTCATTAGGCACCATCCCTACTTCTATGCTTGCCAAATTTACCCTGCTCCTTTCCCGCAAACGCTGCACCCGCGACCACGCCTTAATAATCTTGCTAGCCCTCTTCTGCTCCGTAGGCCTGAGCGCGCAGGTAAGTACCGCTACCCTATCCGGAAAAGTAACCGATGGCGTCAATGCCCGGCCGGTAGAGTTCGGAACGGTCTACATTCAAGGGACCACCAAAGCCGTAGAAACCGGGCAGACCGGGCGCTACCTGATCAGCGTGCCTTCCGGCGAGAATTTCACCCTCGTTTTCAACCGCCTCGGCTACCGGCAATTCACGGTCAACGTAAGTAGCCTGCCCGAGGGGAGTAACAAGCAAATCGACGTGGCCATGGTGCCGCTGGAAAGCGACCTGGAAGTCGTGGTGCGGGAAAGCAAAATCGAGGAAGGCGGCATGATCCGCGAGCAACCCGAAGCGCTGCGTCTGCTACCGTCCACGACGGGTAACCTGGAAAGTCTGCTGCCCAGTATCGCCCTCGGCGTGAGTAGCGGCTCCGGCGGTGAATTAACCAGCCAGTACAACGTCCGCGGCGGTAACTACGACGAGAACCTGGTGTACGTCAATGGCTTCGAGATCTACCGACCACAGCTCATCCGTGCCGGGCAGCAGGAGGGCCTGACGTTCGCTAACCTGGACATGATCCGCTCACTGAGCTTTAGCTCGGGCGGTTTCGACGCGCGCTACGGAGACAAACTGAGCTCCGTACTCGACATCAAGTACAAGCGGCCGGATAGCCTGCGGGCCAGCCTGCAAGCCAGCTTTCTGGGCGGTTCGGCGCACGTCGAGGGCAGCTCGAAGGCAAATAAAGAAGGCCTGAAGAAATTCCGTTTCCTGGCCGGCGCCCGGTACAAAACAACCCGCTATCTACTCGGCAGCCTGGAAACGACGGGAGAATACCTACCTAATTTCGTCGACATTCAGACCTACCTCACGTACGACTTCAACCCACAGGTGCAGCTGGCGCTTCTGGCGAACTACAACCGGAGTGTTTACAACTTTACCCCGGTGGACCGCAGCACGGCGTTCGGTGGTTTCTTCGAAACGCTCCAACTCTTCACCTCCTTCGAGGGCGGGGAAAAAGATGACTTCTTGACCCAGATGGGCGGCTTGTCGCTGAGCTTTATTCCGCAGCGGGACGAAAATCCACTCTTCTTTAAACTCCTCACCTCGGCTTTTCGGAGTGACGAGAACGAAGCCATCGCCATCGGGGGCGACTACAGTCTGGGGCAGCTCGATACGGACCTGGGCAGCAGTACGTTCGGCGAAGTCATCAACGAGCTCGGCTCCGGGACGCAACAGGACTTTGTGCGCAATTTCCTGGATATTCAGGTGTACAACGCGGAATTACAGGGCGGTCTGGAGTTGGACGTGAGCAGCGAAACGGTTAACCGCTCGCATTTTCTGCAGTGGTCGGGTAAAGTGCAGCACGAGATCGTCGAAGATTACATCAACGAGTGGGAGCGGTTAGATTCGGCCGGATACAGTTTACCCTTCGATCAGGACGCCGTGCGGCTGTTCAGCGTCCTCAAAACCCAGAACGAGCTCAACAGTACGCGCTTCAGTGGTTTCCTGCAGGACACCTGGACACTCCGCAAGCCGGACGAATACGACCTCCGCATCAGCGCCGGCGTGCGGGCCACGTACTGGGATCTGAACGAAGAGTTTAACGTGAGCCCGCGCGGGCAAATTCTCTACAAGCCGCTCGGTGGGACGGCCGACATCAGCTACAAACTCGCCGGCGGCCTCTACCAACAGCCTCCTTTTTACCGGGAGTTGCGCCGGCCGGACGGGTCGGTCAACCGGGATTTGCGGGCGCAGAAATCGGCGCACCTCGTCACGGGCGTCACGTCGGACTTTTACTACGGCAAGCGCAACCCGAAAAAATTCCGGTTCATCGCCGAGGCTTACTACAAATCGCTGTGGGACCTGGTCAGTTACGAGATCGAAAACGTGCGCATTCAGTATTCCGGAGAGAACGACGCGTCAGGCTACGTAACGGGGCTAGATTTGCGCCTGAACGGAGAGTTCGTGCCGGGGGCGGATTCCTGGCTGAACATCAGCATTTTGCAGGCGCGGGAACAGCTACGAGGGGTGCAGCATCGCAGAGTCGAAGGCCGGGACGTGGATGCGGATTCGACCTTATTCTCCGTCACGGAGACGGTGCCGCGGCCAACGGACCAGCTTTTTCAGGTCAGTCTTTTCTTTCAGGATTACCTACGCAACAACCCCAACTTCCGGACGCACGTGAATTTGACGGTCGGTGGTGGCCTGCCGTTTGGTATTCTGAACAACAACCAAATTTACCGGAACGCGCTGCGTTTCGACACGTACCACCGGATCGACATTGGCTTTAGCTGGCGCCTGTACGACCGGTTAGAATCGAGGCGGGGGCGGAAGCATTTGCTCGGTTTCACGCGGGCGACTTTCCTTAGCCTGGAAGTCTTCAATCTCATGCAGGTGAGCAATCAGGCGGGTAACACGTGGATCAAGACGATCGGGGAGCAACAGTACGCGGTGCCGAACCGACTAACGGGAAGGCGGATTAATTTGCGGCTGGTGATGGATTTTTAGGGCGCGGTCGCGGGTGCCGGGTTTACTCCGTGGGGTAAACCAGCGGGCAAATACGCAATTGGCGGGTGGGTGTCACAACTACAAGTCAGGCTTCGTCGTCTTAAAGGGACGTAACTTATTCCATCATGCGCCAATCCCCTTATCTCCTCGCTCTTTTGTGTTTACTCTGCACCGGCGTCCGCGCCCAGGTGCTGACGGTGAGCGACGAATTGACGATGCGGAACGATACCGAGTACAGCTTGCTCGGGAAACTAGGGGGGCAGACCTTGCTGTTTCAGGACCGGGACACCAAACACTTTCTAACCGCCTTCGACCGCACGATGGGGGAAAGCTGGGAAAAAGAACTGGAACTACGCGGCCGCAACGTCCGCTTAATCGATGCGGTAGCTAAGCAAGACGGCTCCGGATTCAACCTCGTTTATTTCTACCGCGATGGTGGCAAAAATCACCTGCAAATAGACCTCTACAATCCGGCGGGTAACCTACGGGACAGCGTTACGGTTATAGACTTCAGCCTGTTCGTGGCCTCGCCCGACGATGAAGTTTACCTCTCGGAAGACGAATCGAAACTGGTCATGATGATCACCGACCAGTCGACGAAGCCACGCATCATCGGCGTCGACCTGGCGGAACTATCGCTGCTTTACGACCGGGTAATCGAGCCGGATAAGTTTTACTTTGGCGAAGACTTTTTGCAGGCGGAAGTCTCGAACGCGGGGGAGCTTTTTTTCATCATCGAACGGGATAATTTTAAAAGCAAGCGTAAAAAGCACCGGTTTGAGGTCCACACGGTTTCGCCAACAAAAGACAACAAGTCGTTTGACGTCACGATGGGAGATAGCCTGACGTACGATATGTATTTTCGTTACGACAACAGGAACGAGCGGCTCGTCGGTGGCGGGCTGTACACGACACGGGATTTCACCAAGGCGGAGGGGTACTTCTGGGTGGCCGTCGACCCCGCTGCGTCGGGTCCGCTGCTACCAAAATTTACCCCCTTCCCCCTTCCGCTAATCAAGAACATCCAGGGCAAAAAGTACAGTAAGAAACACCCGGGCATCGATGAGCTCTCCGTTCGCGACCTGGTTCTTCGTCACGACGGCGGCGCGCTACTCATCACCGAGCGCAACCGCCAACTCGAGCGCCGCAGCGCCGCCAGCCGGACGCAGATGATCGCCGATTACGGCACCCGCCCGTTGGTGGATTACCACTACGATGAGATGATCGTTTTCAGCGTCCACCCCGACGGGAAACCGCACTGGAGCAACATCCTCCACAAGAAGCAGTACAGCCAGGATGACGGTGGCGTCTACTCCGGCTATTTTATGATGGAAAACCCCCGGAGCCTCCGTTTTCTGTTCAACGACGAGATTCGTTTCGAAAACACCGTCAGTGAATACGTCGTGAACGGCCGGGGAGAGTTTGACCGCAACAGCCTTTTTAATACGCGTGACTTAAATCTGCGCCTGCGGTTCCGCGACGGCGTCCAGGTGGCGGGTAACGAAGTCATCATGCCGAGCGAGCACCGGAATAAGCTGCGGCTGGTGAAGATGACTTATGCGGGGAAGTAGGCGCCGATTAGTGGTGCCCTCCGGGTCGGTAGGCGTACGTCGTGCGCGCCTGGCTTACTTAGATTGGTGACTCCGTTCCGCGGCTCAACGCGAACCATATTGTGACTGGGGTTTGACTTTGGCAAATGCACATCCAGTGTTACGTCTGCCGTTTTGTGGCAGCTTAGGGCGGCAGACAAAATTGGCGCGGTAAAGCACCACCCGTGCAAACAAAAAGGTGCCAGCAGCTTAAAGTAGCTACTGGCACCAACGTGATGCTCTGATAACAGGCGAAGCCTTCTAAAGCGCACAGCGTACCTAATCCGGCAAATTCAGTTGCTATTTTTTCACGACCTTTCTCGTAGTCACGCTTCCGGTTTTACCGTCGGTAATCACTACGCTGTAGAACCCTGCCGGCAAGTTAGTAACGTTGATCTGACGCGCGCCGTTGGTCAGGTTATGCGACAGCAAGCGCTTACCGTCCACACTGTAAAAGGATACGTTCAACAGACTGGCCTTACTGGCGTCATAGGCTACGGTCAACTCATTCGTGACGGGGCTGGGGTAGACGTCTACCCGCACCCAGTCCGCGCGACTGAGGTTAATGACATTACTATAGGAAAAGGTGCCATCGAAGTCAACGTCCTTCAGTCGGTAGTAAGCTTCGCGAAGTGGTTGACGGTCGACGAGCTGATAATCGAGCAAAGCTGAACTGTAGCCCGCTGCCCCAACCCGGCCAATTTCCACAAAATCCGCTCCGGTACTACTGCGCTCGACCACGAAGTAGTCAGTGTCGTACTCGGAGGCCGTCCGCCAGTTCAAGTTCACGGTGTTCTCTTCGTAGGCACCCGAGAAAGATACCAGTGTCACCGGTAAAGATGCGCTCGTGAATGCCATGGTTACAGTACTTCTGGTGCTGGCGGATCGAGCACGGTCCCGGGCTTCGTAGGTGAATGAAATCGTTACGTCTCCGTCAACGGGGTCGAACGTGAGCAGCGCTGGTTGAAAATTGTCGATATTCTGGCGTTCCGTCACGGCCACATCGTCGTAGTAAAGTATTCCTTCGGTCGCAGCGTCGGGAAGGTTTCTGATGCGAATAGTGGTGGGGACCCCATCTTCGGCGTCCGTGCGGGGCAGATTGGGTATCTCCACACGGTCGGTTCCGCCCGGGTTTTCAAACGATGCGTTCACCGCACTGACGAGCGGACGGGTGTTGATCCCGAAATTGATGTTGGACAGGCTATTTCCGTCAATTAAACTAAACCTTAACCTCCCGTTACGCCCGCCGGAGCCCGTTTCGACGCCGGTACCGAACCCGATGAACTCACTGATAAAGCGGTGTGTATTGGGGAGCCCCTGGCTGGGTGGGCTTGCGCCAACTTGACCATCGTTGGTGCCTAGCCGAACTTCATAATCTCCGTCGGCAAAATCTCCCTCGAAGGCGTAGGTACCGTCGCTGGCCACTGGCTTGCTCGCTTCAACTACCGGGAGGGGACTATTCCTATTGATTAAAACGGCGAACAGTTGTGCACCCGCGACCGTGTTCGTAGGCGTGCCACTGACGCGCCGGTCCGTCCGCCCGTTAGCATCGACGAAGACGTTGCCCGACAGGATCGCCGGCGCGTAGCAACCGGAGGCGGCATCGGCGTTCCCCGTCCGCAAATCGTCGGCGGTAGTTAGAGAATCGAAGGCACCAGTCTCAATGTTGACGGCGTAGATAACTCCGTCCGTGGCAATTGCCCGAACGTCACCGTCACGATTTTTGTAGGTACCCAGAATAGCCTCCGTTACGGATGATGCCCCGATTGGCGTGATCACTCCGGTAGTATCATTAATGACGTAGAGGTTATTGGTCTGATTGTTACTACCAATCAGCCGGCCACTCGCTTCATCGAATATTATATCGTTTATCTGAACTTTAGTCGTCGTAGTACAGCTCGGGCAGGTTAGGGTCTGGGTGCTGACGACGGTAGCCACGTTATTACTCAAGTTGATCTTCTGAATTTCGTTACGAAACCCATCGGAGCCGACGAGTGCGAAGGACGTATTGACGTAATAGTTATTATCCAAATCGAAGGTGCCAGAACCGATGACACCACCACTGGCGTCCACGGTAGTTGCGTTGTTAGTATTGTATCTTTTGATTCCGCCACTAACGGAAATAGCTTCTTTTTGGCAGTTACTTCCCAGCCGGAACAGTTTACCCGAAAACTCATTAGCGTCGAACACCGACACCGCATAGAGAAAGTTATCGTTGGGGTTGAAGGCCAGGGCGTTGAGCGATACGCCAACCTCCGCCGCGGAACACAGGAGGGTACGCTCACCATCACGAGTCCTGAGCCTACTCAGTCGGGAACTGGAATTGACCTGGACGGTAGTCGTAGCGTCGAAAGTACCCGGGGCGGAAGAGATAAAGTAGCCGAACCCATCATTACCGGAACAGAGAAAGGGCGTGGGCTCGGCAAGTGGCGACGAACTGCTAAAGGCCAGGTTGATGGTGGCCGCATCACTGGTTACGCTGGCGCGATCCCTCGTGTTGTACAGGAAGCTGACCGACACGAAGCCGTCGACGGGGTCGAACTCGAACAGGGCGGGGTTAAAGTTGCTGATGCGGCTGGTAGTGGTAAGGGCCGTACCGTTGTAGTACAGGGTCCCTTCGAAATTCGGATCGGGAGCGTTGAAAGTAAGGGTCGTCGGGGTACCGTCTTCCGTATCCGCTACGGAAACGGGGACGTTAACCCGTGCGTTGCCCTGGGGGTTGACCTGCAACGGCACGGTCACGTCGGCCGCGGTGGGTTTGTCGTTAATGCCAAAATTCACGTTTGCGATGCTCTCACCATCCACCACGCTAAAGAGCAGCCTGCCGCTGGGAAAGCCATCGTCGCCGGATCCGGTACCAACGTTATCCCCCACGAATTGGTAAGTCCCCGGAAGGGCCGGGGGAGGGGGGAATTGCCCCTCGGTGCCCCGAATGGTCGTTAGCCGAACTTCAAAGTTGGTGCCGTCGAAGTCGCCCGTAAAGACATAAGTACCGTCGGTTCCGATGGCTACTGATTCCAGGACGATACTGTCCCGCAGGAGGCTAACGAACACAGGGTCCGTGCCGGCCGTGCCGGAAGGGGTGCCATTGACCGTAGCGTCGGTAAGGCCGTTGGCGTCGATGAACAGCGTTCCGGAAATCGTAGCGGGTGCGTAACAGCCGGAGGCAGCGTCCGCGTTTCCGGCGCGAATATCTCCGTCCGCGACGAGCAGGGTGAAATTACCGGTTACCGTACTGACCGAATAGATATTTCCTTCCGTATCGATTGCCCGAATGTCTCCATCGCGGTTTTTGTAAATTCCAAGAATGGGAAAGAGCACTGAACTCGCCCCGACCGGCTCCAACACCCCGGTCATTGCGTCGATGGTGTAGAGGATATCCGTTAAATTATCGTGGCCGAACAGCTCCCCGCTATTTTCATCGAAGATGATGTCGGCAATTCGATATACGGTATCGGTGCCGGTAGCGACGCAAGTCGGGCAGGTCATCACCTGAGAACTGACTACGGTAGCAGAGTCACCGGTTAGATTAATTTTCTGGACCAAATTACCCGCGCTTCTGCCTTCCTCCCCGACGAATATCGTGTTGACGTAATAATTATTATCCAGGTCAAAGGTACCGGAACCAATAATGCCGCCCCCCGCGTTCGCGGTAGCACCGACGTTATCACCATACCGTACAACGGCACCGCCGACCGGGATGCGTGTTTTCTCGCAATTCGCACCGAGCCGGTAAAATACACCCGAAAAGTCAGTGTCGTCAAACGCCGACGTAGCGTAGAGGTATCTGTCGTTCGGGTTAAAGGCCAGCGCGTTGAGCGACACGTCGATGTCCGTAGCCGCGCACAGCTCCGTCCGTACACCGTCCCGCGTTCTCAGCCTGCTCAGTCGGGAATTTGCGGATGTGTAGGTATCGTTGGCGTTAGTAAGATTACCGGCCGAGATATAGTAGCCGAAGCCATCGTTACTGGTACAGTTAAAGGGGGTTGGCTGAGCCATCGCCGCAAAGGACAATAGGCAGAGCAGCGACGTAATCGCAGTCTTCATATGACAAATGTGTTAATTCATGAGAGTAAACAAAACGCTAACCGGCTAAGCAAAAAGAAGTAACCCGTTAGCTGCTCTTACGGAATCGAGTGATGCCGTGATTAGCCCGCAAGGTATGCCACGTAACTCGTTGCTCGTTACTATTACAAAGCATTAGTTTACTAAACGGCAAATATGGCACCCGTAATGAATTAAATTCGGGATTAAGTAATTCACCAAAATAAGGGTAGTCATACAGAATCATTGCGGTATTTCGCCTTTGCCGCAGGGCGGTGTTCATACGGAGCGATTAAATTCACGATGCGCACCCAAAAAAATGGTGCCAGCAGCTTAGGAACGCCAATTCAATAACTGTCCGATTTGCAGCTTGCTATCGTGGCGGTATTCTTCACCATTTGAAAACCACCGTCCCGACTAAGTACGGGATGCTGGTCTTCAAATCGCTCGAATACCACCACGCTAGCGGCGCTTCAATCAGGACAGTTATTAAATCGGTGTTCCTTAATAGCTACTGGCACCAGTATGACGATCCGCCGCGGGGAAGCGCTCATTAAATAACCGAGGCGGTTATTTCTTCACGACCTTTTTCGTAGTAACTCTTCCGGTATCACCGTTGGTGATCACTACACTGTAGAACCCGGCGGGCAGGGCGGCGACGTCGATCTGGCGGGCACCGTTTTCCAGGGTCCGTGAAAGCAAGCGCTGACCACTCACGTTGTAGAAGGAAACGTGCAGTTGGCTGGCCTGGCTAGCGTCGTAGGCTACGGTCAACTCATCCGTGACGGGGCTAGGGTATACATCCACCTGCACCCAATCCTCGCGACTAAGATTGATGACGTTGCTGTAAGAGAAGGTGCCGTCGAAGTCAACATCCTTCAGTCGGTAGTAAGCTATCCGAAGTGGTTGGGGATCGACGAGGCCATAGTCCCGTAATGCTGAGCTGTTGCCCGTTGCCGCTACCCGACCGACTTCCGCAAATTCCGTTCCGGTGCTACTGCGCTCAACGATGAAGTAATCAGTGTTACGTTCCGAGGCCGTCCGCCAGCTGAGGCTTACGCCGCTTCCTTCGTATTCCCCCGCAAAGTATACCAGATCAATCGGCAAAGTGGCGCTGGTGAATACCATGTTTACGGTACGCTCGCCACTAAAGGTAAGAGCGGAGTCTCTAGCCTCGTAGGTGAAGGTTACGGTGACGTCTCCGTCGATGGGGTCGACCGTCAACAACGCTGGATCAAAGTCGGTGATGTTCTCTACCCCCGTGATGGCAACGCCGTCGTAGAAGAGCACGCCCTGGGTGGTACTATTCGGTACGGAGTTAATGCGAACGATGTTGGGTACTCCGTCTTCGGCGTCCGTGCGGGATAAATCGGGCACTTCGACCCGGTTGACTCCGCCCGGATTCTCGTACGTAGCGGTTACCGAACTTGCCAGTGGCTTGGTGTTGATACCAAAGTCGATGTTGATCAGGCTTTCCGCGTCGACCAGGGTGAAAGTCTGCCTGCCGTCGGTTGCGGCTTCTGTATCGACTCCGGTACCGAAGCCAATAAACTCACTAATGAAGACGTGAGTATCGGGAAGGTCCTGGCTTGGGGGGGCGGATCCTTCCGTACCGGGGTTGAGGCCGATCTGAATTTCGTAGTCTCCGTCATCAAAGTCACCTTCAAAAGCGTACGTACCGTCGGTCGCAACCGGCTGACTCGCTACGACTACCGGGAGTGGGCCGCGTCTACTAATGAGAATAGCGTAAAGCTGTCCACCCGCGACTGCGTTTATCGGTGTACCGCTGACGCGATTGTCCGAGCGGCCATTACCGTCGGCAAAGACGTTGCCGGATAAGATGGCCGGTGCGTAACAGCCGGAAGCAGCGTCTGCGTTTCCGGTCCGGAGATCGGCGGCGCCAATAATGAACGTAAAGTTACCGTTGGTGATGTTGACGCGGTAGATTCCTCCGTCAGCGGCGATGGCCCGGATATCTCCGTCCCGGTTCTTGTAGAGCCCCAGGACGGATTCTACGCCGGAAGGCGGACCCAGGGGCGTAATTACTCCCGTCGCATCATTGATTACGTAGAATCGGTTCGTCACTCCGTTGTGGCCCAGCAGCTGGTTGGTAGCCTCGTCAAAGATGATGTCGGTGATGCGTAGACTATTCGTCCCGTCGCAGCTGGCACCGAAGCAAGTTAAAGTCTGGGTGCTGACAACGGTGGCCGAGTTACCCGTGAGATTAATTTTTTGGATCTGGTTACGAAATCCGGTAGAGCCAGCGAGTGCGTAGGACGTGTTCACGTAGTAATTGTTATCCAGGTCGAAGGTACCCGAGCTGATGGCACCGCCGCCGCCATCCACGATGCTTCGATCGTTCGTGCCGTATCTTTTGATACCATTTGTGCCACCGGGAACGGAAATGGCCGTCTTCTCACAGTTGGCGCCGAGGCGATAAAACTTACCCGAGAAATCGGTAGTATCGTAGCGCGATACGGCGTACAAAAAGCGGTCGTTCGGGTTGAAGGCCAGCGCGTTGAGCGACACTCCGATCTTCGAAGCGGTACACAAACCAGTCCGCGAACCGTCCGCGGTTTTGATTCTACTCAGGCGCGAGCTAGGTATAATGAGTTCCGTACCGGTAATGACCGACGGGCCGGAGGAGATAAAGTAACCGAACCCGTCATTGCCGGAACAGGCAAAGGGTGTTGGTTGACCGGTCTGGGTAGCACTGCTAAACTCCATGGTAACGGTGGCCGCGTCACTGATGACGTCCGCGGCGTCCTCCGAGACGTAACTGAACACGACCGATACGAACCCGTCGACGGGGTCGAATTCAAACAAAGCGGGGTTGAAATTACGAATACGCACGTTGGTGGTAATACGTATATTAGCGTAGTACAGGCTACCCTCGAAATTTGGGTCGGGGATATTAAAAATAATGATGGTGGTCGGGGTACCGTCTTCCGTGTCCGCCACGGACAAGGCCGGAACGAGTACCCGGTCGGTTCCTTCGGGATTAACCTGAATCGGCTCGCGTACGTCGTCCGCCGTCGGTTTATCGTCCACACCGAAATTCACGTCCGCGACGTTCGCGCCATCCTGTACGTTCGGGAACACCCGGCCGCTCGGAAAGCCGTCGTTACCGGGGCCGGTGCCGACGTTATCCCCCACAAATTGGTACTCTCCCGGAATCGACGGGGCGGGGGAAGCCTGACCTACAGTGGCTAATGTTGAGGTTAATCGCACTTCATAAGTACCGTCAAAGTCCCCCGTAAAGGTGTAAGTACCGTCGGCGTTGATTTGCGTAGATTGTAGTACCACGCCACCCTGGATGAGGGCAACGAACACGGGTGCGCCGCCGGCCGAACCGGGAAGAGTGCCGGCGGGGGTGCCGTTGACCGTGTTATCGGTAAGTCCGTTGGCGTCGACGAAGAGTGTTCCGGAAATGGTACCGGGTGCGTAGCAGCCGGAGGCGGCGTCCGCGTTGTTACCACTGATGTCCGTAGCGTTGACAAGTGGAGTAAAGGCGCCGGTCCCGACGTTGACCGAGTAGATAGTACCATTGTTACCAATCGCCCGTACGTCTCCGTCACGGTTCTTATATATTCCAACAATGGGCGAAGCCACCGAACTCGCACCCACCGCCGTGAGGACTCCGTCGGCGGGGTTAATGGAGTACAGGGAGTCCGTAGCATTGTTGTGCCCAAATATCTCCCCACTGTTTTCGTCAAAAATAATGTCGGCGATTAAAAAATCAGGCTCGTTGGCGGGGCAGGCCGGGCACGTCATGATTTGCGAACTGACGACGGTTGCGGCATCGCCCGAAACGTTGATTTTTTGGATTAGATTACTTGACCCGTCGGGGCTACCGCCCACGAATAGCGTAGTTGCGTAATAATTATTATCCAAATCAAAAGTACCGGAACCGATAAACCCGCCCCCCGCGTTTACGGTAGCGGAACTATTATCACCGTAACGCGCTACGTTACCGCTCACAGGAATTTCTAGTTTCTCGCAATCGCTTCCGAGGCGGTAGAATTTGCCCGAAAAATCAGCGTCGTCGAACAACGTCATGGCGTAAAGAAACTGATCGTTTGGATTGAAGGCCAGCGCATTGAGGGACACGTCAATTGCCGAAGTGGCGCAGAGGGGCGTCCGGGCACCGTCCCGCGTTCTGAGCCTACTCAAACGAGAGTTGGTAGCAGCAAGCGTATCGTTAGTGTTAGTTATATTATCCGAGGAAATATAGTACCCAAAGCCGTCGTTACTAGTACAGTCAAAGGGGGTGGGCTGAGCCATTGCCACACAGGACAATAGACAGAGCAGCGAGGTAATCGCAGTCTTCATAAGACAAGTTTATTAATTCATGAGAGCATCCTAAAACGCTAGTCGACTAACTATAACTTAGCTCGCTAGCTATCCGCACACTACTTAATACAAGCGTACAATGGCCGCAAGGTAGGTCACGGAAACACTTGCTAGTGAGGTCATAAAAGTATGGGTTTACTAACCGTACTTTATGCCCCTTGCACTGCCTTAAAGGCTGGACTAAATAATCATACTACGCGTCGACTTACAGTAAAAGCAACAATTGATTACACTTTTGGCGCAGGCGCGGGTGCAGGGTAAGTCCGCCCGACAGCCGGCATTTATCCGACTTGGTCGGCCCGTACCGCAGTGAATTACACTCGATTAGTAGCGGCTCGTCGGAAGCCGTTGCGCGAAGTACCCTAATGCATAGGTGCGAAAAGGATTAGTACCGTAATTACGAATGCGTACCGATCCGCCCGGGAAAATAGAAGATGGATCAAGTAATCGCTAAACCGGCGCGATATCCCATCCCGTACTCAGATCGCAGCACCTAAATGAGTTAGTGAGATTCGTAGACGTCCCCCACGTGCGGCGCCCAAAAACAAGGCACCCGCGGCCGCGCCCGGAATTATCGGCTTATTATGTACTAGTGACGGCCAACTAAAGTGTGCCTAACGCACGGCCGAAAATCCAGCACAGCCCGCAGCAAAAAGAATAAACCGTCCATTAAGTGGTTTAAAAAAACGACCGCCGGCCCCACCAGTACTGTAATCCAGAAAAAGGGGGGAGCCGACGATCAGTGTGCTTAGCGGTTAGGCTGTGGCGTAGTCCGCAGGTAAGGCTTAATGACCTTGTGGCCTTTTGGAAACTTGTCCGGAATATCTTCCGTCTTGATACTCGGGCTGATGACGACATCATCACCTTCTTTCCAATCTACGGGGGTGGCAACCGAGTAATTATCGGTTAACTGGAGGCTGTCGAGGACGCGAAGGATCTCCGTGAAATTACGTCCCGTGGAGGGTGGGTAGGTCAACGTGAGGCGAACCTTCCGCTGGGGGTCGATGATGTACACGGAGCGGACGGTAAACTTGGCATCCGCTTCGGGGTGCATCATGTCGTACGCGACGGCAATCTTCTTGTCGGCGTCGGCGATGATGGGGAAATTCATCTTGACGTCCTGCGTCTCTTCGATGTCCTTGACCCAGCCCATATGGCTATCGAGGTCGTCGACGCTGAGGGCGATGACCTTTGCGGAGCGCTGTTCGAAATCTTCCTTGAGGGCGGCGGTGCGGCCGAGCTCGGTGGTGCAGACGGGGGTGTAATCGGAGGGGTGAGAGTAGAGAACGACCCAACTGTCGCCGGCCCAATCGTAGAAATTAATGTCACCCATGGTGGTCTGGGCGTCGAAATTGGGGGCGGTTTCTCCTAAGCGAATGGGCATGGTTATGTTGTTTTAATTAGGTGGTTATAACGATGCCATCGGGTGAAAAGTTAGGGAAGACCATCCGGGCGCCTGGCGATCATCGAAAACTTACTTGGCTTGCTCTCTCCGGCAGCGCTCCAGAACCGTTCGAGCGTCTCCGGATAACCGGCCCCGAGTCAAACTTTCAGGTATAATAATCACTAACCCCGCCACTCACTATCAAATCTTCTTGGGTCACTATGGCCGGCAGCGGTTGCAGGTCCCCCCTATTGACCGTGACGCCTTCGGGCAGGGTTCCGTTGAGAAGAAAGTCAAGCACATTGTGTGTTATTTCGGGGGTACCGAGATTATGACCGCCACCGTTGGATCGGTACAGGGCGCTACCGGGCCAATAGCTGTGGTTTCGTTCCGAATTCCGGAAGGTCGTTACGGTATCTTTGGGGTCATGAATGATGAGTGCTTGTACGTGCGCCAGCTGTTGGGTACTGGCTGCTATGTCAAAATCTTCGAGTCGACGGCCGGTTAGGCCTTTAATGTGATTTTCAAGCTCGCGGAAAACAACCGGCCGCAAGCCCAGCGTCTTAGCAAAAACTAGGAATAGCCACTTTACTTCAGACAGGACGGCCAGGACGCACATCCGTTTGGGGTGATACTTTTGGGGCAAACCGATCAGGGCTTCCACCAGGCAGCCACCGCCAAAACTATGCACTAACGCCAGTTCACAGCCGTCGGTCATTTTCAGAATTGCCCGTTCGATACCGACCATCGCCGGAAAATGTAAGGTTCCTTTGTCCGCGTTTCCGTGGCCGATGGGGTCAAAGGCTACCACCCGCTTTCCGGCCTCCACCAACGCCGGCACGTAGTGACGCCAGCGGCCGGCGTTGTAGCCCCAGCCGTACGCACAAAAGACAACCGGCCCATCAGCCGGGCCCCAGGCGTATACGGGAATATTTTTCCCTTCGTACTTGAAGTCCAGCCGTTCGGCGGTGTCGAGAAAGTCTTTTTCTTTGGGTCTGATTCTGGGCGTCGGCGGTGATGCGAAGACTTTGAAAGTGAGGTCGCCGGCTTTTTTGGGGCTGAGGTAAGAATAGGCGTTGAGGCCGGTACCGAGGGATTTGAAAAGGAGCTTGCGGAGGTTCATTTTTGGGCTGGGTCTTTGGTCTTTAGTCTTTAGTCTTTAGTCTAGGGTCTGAGGTGTTAATTAGGCCAGAATAAATAGGTAGCTTCAGGGCGTTCAGCGCGCGAACCCTGAAGCGTTCGAGGTGGGAAGCATCTTGGTAGAGTTTGAAGAGGATTACGCTGCCTTGGTACTCGGCGAAGAGTCGGTAAGTACGTTCCGTAGCTTCGGCGGGGGCGAACCGCTCGGTCAGTAGTTTTTCTACCGCCGCTTTCCAGGCCGTATGAAATTGGATCAGCCCTTCGGCGAACTCACCGGTAATGCCCGTTTCAAGGATGGAATTGGCGAAAAAACAACCGCTGCCGCCGTTCATTTGACAGAAGCGAAAGTGTGCGCTCATGAAAGCACTTAATCTTTCTTCGACCGTCCCCTCCCCTTCCAGTAAAACCAGTACCCGCCGGGCGTACCAATCAATAGCGAATTCGATAACGGCACTCATGAGGCCGCGCTTGCTTCCGAAGTGATGCAACAAACCTGCCTTACCTAAGCCGGCAGCCGTGGCCAACCGCTGCAACGAGGCGTCGTGATAGCCGTACTCGTGGAACACACCCCAGGTGGCTCTCAAGATCTCTTCCTTCGATGTTTTGGTTACTGGCATAATTATACTTACCGACCGATCGGTTAGCAAATATAAGAAGTTTTTATGAATCACTGCAGAGTACCGCGAACCGAGAGCGTTCCAAAACTTTGTGCAGATTAGCTTCTTCCCCAATACATCCCTTCTGTTTCCGTAATCCCGACCGCTCGTTGCCCACGCGAAAGCCGGCGAAAATTATCTTTGCCCCCCATGACTTTCGAGCTCCAACAAACCGACAAAAACACCGACGCCCGCGCCGGTCTTCTCACTACCGACCACGGCCAGATCCCGACGCCCATTTTCATGCCCGTTGGCACTATTGGTACCGTCAAGGGTATCCACCAAAAGGAGCTTAAAGAGCAGGTGCAGGCCAAGATTATTCTCGGCAACACGTACCACCTGTTCCTCCGCCCCGGCATGGAAACGATGGACGCTGCCGGTGGTCTACATAAATTTATGAATTGGGGCGGGCCGATTCTCACCGACAGCGGCGGCTACCAAGTGTACAGCCTCGCTCACCGGCGCAAGATCACGGAAGAAGGCGCTACGTTTGCGAACCACATCGACGGTTCCAAGCACCTTTTCAGTCCCGAATCCAGCCTCGGCATCCAGCGGGACATTGGCGCGGACATCGTGATGGCCTTCGACGAATGCCCACCCTACCCGAGCGAGAAAACCTACGCCGAAACGAGCATGCACCTGACCCACCGGTGGCTCGAACGTTGCGTGCAGTTCATGAAAGATTCGGCACCTAAGTACGGTCATACGCAGGCGCTCTTCCCGATCGTTCAGGGTAGTTCCTTTGACGACCTGCGCAAGCAGTCCTGTGAATTCATTGCCGGCACCGACCAGCCCGGCAACGCCATCGGTGGCCTTTCCGTCGGTGAGCCGATCGCGGATATGTACCGCATCGCGCAGCTCTGTTGTGACATCCTCCCCCGGGAAAAGCCCCGCTACCTGATGGGCGTCGGCACTCCGGCCAATATCCTCGAATGCATTAGTCGCGGCGTGGACATGTTCGACTGCGTACTCCCCTCCCGCAACGCCCGCCACGGCATGGTCTACACGCGCGACGGCATCATCAACATCAAAAATGCCCGGTGGCGCAACGATTTTTCGGCTATCGACGCGCGGCCGGACGGGGCGCCTACTTCTCAGGTGCACACGAAGGCTTACCTCCACCACTTATTTCGGGTGAACGAGTTACTCGGTCCGCAGATCGCCACGCTGCACAATCTCCGGTTCTATTTGGCTTTGGTGGAAGAGGCGCGGTCGCGGGTGCTGGGTGGTGACTTTCGGCGGTGGAAGGAGGCGTTGGTCCCGAACTTGGAAAAAAGGCTCTGATTAGGGTATTGACCCTGCGCGAAGGACTCTATGGTACAAGCCCGGCTATTGGAAGGGGAACACAAGAGGCACGAATGCAAAGCACCTAAAAGCTGTGCGCAGGTTAACGTTTCGTTTTGTGCCTTTTTCTCCTTTTGTGTTTTATGTGTTGAAAATCCGCCTTAGGTGCTTCGGGCCAGCTTCAGTAGGTAACTATTTGATACCATATTACTATTTCGCGGTCGCCACCCGATCCCCCATCTTTATGGAAGTCTCCAACTCATTCTGGGTGTTCCGAACGAGATCTTCGTCGAGCTCGAAATAGTCAGCGTCAAATAGTAAGACAACGGACGAGCCACCGAACGAAAAGTACCCCATCTCTTGCCCTTTTTCTATATTTTTATTCGCCTCGTAAGTCGAAGTCAGGCTACCGACCATCGTTGCGCCGACGGGGATGATAAGAATCTCCCCGTTTTGCTCGGTGGTTAGTTTACAGATCTCTTTTTTATTGTCGGTAAATACTTTGGTGAAGTGCTTATCCAGACTAATTGGGGATACGGATAAATAATCTCCGTCAATCTCCTTCGATTCGGATGGAGTTCCACCGTACGGAAAATGATACCGGTGGTAATCCTCCGGGGCCAGTCGCAAAATGACCATCGAGCAGCCGTTGTACTGTTCGGCTAGTTCGTCACTTCCTAAGAATTGCGTTAGGGTAAACTTCTTTCCTTTTACGTAAAAAGAGTTGACTTGCGATACTTTTTTGAACGCCAGCATTTTTCCGTCGCCGGGGGATACCAGGCCTTGCTTAATTTCCCGGGCGCCCGGCTTTAATTTTCTACTGAAGAAGTCGTTGAAGGTCTTGAATTCACCTACGTTTCTGCGGGAGTCCGTCATGTCAATCCCGAGAGAATCAATGAAGGGCTGAATCCTCTTTACGGAGGACGAGCTATCCATCATCTTACCGTACCACTTACTGATGAACTCCTGCTTGACGACCGGCAGCAGCAGTTTTTCGCCGAACGGATTGTGGTACAGGAAATTCAGCACTTCTTCGGCGGGTGGGTGCTCGGTTACCATTTTGCCCGTGTACCGGTTGACGTACTGAATACTCATTCCAAGATTAATTTAGCGTAGGCCACGCGGCCATTATTATCGTTGGTCGGAACGAGCTACCGGTTCTATTGTTCCACCAGGCTACGGGGTTGCCGCGCGGAAGTGCGCCGGAGCCTAACCTCGCCAATCAATTATAATTGGTGATAAATGTTGCCGGCTGACGACGTGTCATCAATTTTCAAACACCCTAGCGATTACCTCCAGCAGCCCGACCACCGGAGAATTTTCCAGGCACGCCTCACAATTAGCGTAAGTCAGCGAGCAGTCGATCAAGTCCGTGAGCAGGTGGAACAGCAGGCCGATTCCGATTACGTTGAAGGGTTTACGCAGCAACAATAAACCCGCGTAAAGAACCATCGCGTAGTGCGTATGGAGCGGGTGGAAATTGATACTGCACCGATCCGCCTGAAAAATTGGACTGGCCAGTAGGTGGTCCGCATCGATGAACATGGTGGCGATCAGGATCAGGTAAACTTTTTTCCAGTCTTTTCTGAAACACAAATAAGCAATCAGCAGCGGGCAACCCAGGTGCAAAAAATAGTGAAGAAAGGTTTGCATCTTTTCGGGTATGATTTATCCAGCAGAATTATCCTGATCAGATTAGCGAACCAAACTAATCGCCTGACTTCTCGTTAGCCGCCGCCCGCCGTTCAGGTACGTAACGACCACCAGGTATTCCCCCAAACCGGCCCGCCGGCCGGCGATCATCCCGTCCCAAGTTGTGCCTGCGGAACTAGCGAAAATCGTCGACCCCCAGCGGTCGTACACGACGAAGGTCAGTTCTTCTAAGCCACCACAGCCTTCCCCCGCCGGTAGCACTTCGTACGCGTCGTTGACCCCGTCTTCGTTCGGGGAGAATGCCGTCGGGAGGTAAATTTGGCAACAATCCGTGAGGTTTACCCGGACTTCCGTCGTCGCTACGGAACAACCGTCGTTGCGCGTCAGCACGTACGTGCCGTTTTCGGTAAAGGTGCGGCCGGGTTCCGGGTAGCCATCCAACCAGGTTTGGGTAACGTTCGGTGTTGCGGTGGGGTAGGAGAATATTTCTCCGTAGCAGAGGTCGATCCGCTCAGTGTCAGTGGCCAGGGGTTCGTTATCGTAATTCGCCGTAACCACGAAACTACGTTCCGACACGCCACAATTGTTCGTCACCGTTACGCGGTAAGCGCCGGGGGTGGTGACGGTGCGCGGGTTCTCCGTGCTGCCATCCGCCCATTCAACGGTGCCGGCCGCGTCCGTCGGGATGGCTAGCCAGACGGTATCCGACGGATTACACTGCGTTAGCTCAGTGGGCAAAATTTCCGTGCCGGGGGCGGGTAGTTGTACTATACGAAAAATTCGGTCGCGTATTCCGCAGCGGCTCATTAATACTAGCGTATCCACGGCCGATTCGGACCAGGTACGAACTAGCTCTCTCCCCCCGTCTTTCCACTGCACCTGCGACAGCGCCCAAATATCCGGATCGGGAGATTGATCGTACCGCGCCGCCGACCCGGGGCAGAAGTAGATGACGGTATCCGCCTTAGTTAACGGGGCGGTGCCGTCGATGAGGATGAAGTTTATGGTGTCGCTCTGGCACTCATTAGTCCGCGCCGCCGTGTAGGAGCCGAATTCCGAAACGGAGATGCTTTCTCCCGTCTCCCCGGTCGACCAACGGTAAGCAGACGCGGCCAAATTATGCACCCGCAACTCAAACGTCCCACTGGAGCAAAGCGTGTAAGTGATGGTTGAATTACTTGATTCAGGTTCCTTTTCATTCGGTGCGAGGCAGTCCACGGGCTGCCGGGTGACGGTGGCGGGGCCAAGATTCAGCGCAGGGCTCGTCACGATCGGCACGTCCTCTAGCTCGAAAACCACCGGCAACACCTCCACGTCGATGCGCTGACGAGCGTAAGAAACCAGCTCCGAATTACACACATCCGTCCCAAAGTACAGCCCGTCGACGTGCAGCTCCGTTAGGTAAGTCGCGCGCGCTTCGGTGTCGCAGTCCAGAGTCGTGCCGGTGATTAAAAACGACTCCGCGCCGGGGGTAGGTGCGATGCCGCTGACGTCGAAAACCGTGCCGTTGATTCGGGAGGCTTGGATCGGCGTGCCGTCCGCCGCGAGTAAGAGCGCCGTCAGGCTGTGATTTTCCTTGTCGGTGATGGTTTCGAAAGCGAGCATAACCTGCCCGTCCGCCAGCACCGACACGGCGCCCTGCCCGGCAAATTGATCGCTGGTGACGTAGGCCGTGGAGTGAATCAGTTCGCCGTCGGAAGACAGCTTAATCAGGTGCGTCCGCCAGGTTCCGCCGCCGGCACCGAGATAAGTGATGAGGTGAATATTTTCCGCTGCGTCCAGGTGGATCCGGGTCGGTGAGCGCAAAAACATAGACAGACCATCGTCGCTAAAGAATTTGCCCCGGGTAATCTTCTTGGACCACAACAAGTCCCCGGCAGGAGTAAAGCGCAGGAGGGTAATTTCCGGTTGCGGGACGCCTCCGATGGAAGTGGTAATAAAACCAAAGGCTAAAAGATCCCCGTTAGCGAGCGTAACGACGTCCAGCAAACCCGCCGGGCGCGGGGTCATGGGACCGAGTGCGCGCATAAATTCTACCTCACCGTCGCTACTGAATTTGGTAAACAGGCCGCGCCGGCTATTCTGCTGCCCTACCCCGAACGTTGCCCCCTCGCGCCCCCGGGTGATGCCTTTCAGGTTTCCAAACCAGGAGCGCGTCGCTATCTGCGTACCATCCGGTGCTCGCTCGATCATCCCGAAGCGGTCCTTAAAATCATTCAAGTCGAGCCAGGAAATAAGTACTTCCGTGCGCCCGTCGTTATCAACCAGCACGTCTTTGACTTGTCCGAACCCATCCACGATTCGCGCTGCCTGGCCGACACTTTGCCCCCGTTGATCCAAAGTCAGCAGTCTTCCACCGCGCTCAAGCGCGTCCCCCCCGGCAAAATTATGGCCAAACATCAGTACGTTTCCGTTCGGCAAAGGCGTAAGCTCGTACAAACCTTGTCGGTCACTTCCCGGATACCCGAATAATTCAACATTGAGGCCCTGCGCGGTTGCGAGGTTGCTACCGAGAAAAGATGCCAAGACCGAGAAAATAATCCACCTCATAGGACTGCACTAATGCTAATTCCCAAGATATTGATCGGTGGGTTGGTAAGCAAATGGTGGATGTCCGGTGGCGGGCATTTAGGAAGATTAGGCGGTAGGCTGGTAGGCGGTAGGCTGGTAGGCGGTAGGCGGTAGGCTGGTAGGCGGTAGGCTGGTAGGCGGTAGGCTGGTAGGCGGTAGGGCGTTGTATGCGTAGTGAGGCACTACCGCCTACCGACTAAAGTCCTACCGCCTACTACCCTACCAATTCCATCCACTCCAGCTCCCGTTCCTCGATCTCCTCATTCAGTTCACTAAGCTTCCTGCCTAGTTCGGCGATCTTGCCCGGTTCGAGGTTGGCGGCATCGGCGAACTGTTTGTTGATCTTTACTTTAGCCTTTTCGAGTTTATCGATCTGGCCCTCGACGCGGCGGATGGCTTTGCGTTCGTCCTGACTGAGTTGTTTTTCGGGCTCTGACTTAGTCGAAACGGGTGCGGGGCTGGGGGAAGAAGCCTTGCTTTTGTTGCGCTCCGCGTTCAGTTCGGAGAGCTCTTCTTTCCGTTTCTCGCGGTATTCTGTGTACAGGCCGTTCCAGTCGCGAATGTTGCCTTCTTCTTCGAAGATGAACAGGTGGTCGGCGATCTTATCGAGGAAGAAGCGGTCGTGGGAGACGATAAGGACGCAACCGGGGAATTCTAGCAGGAAGTCCTCCAGGATGTTGAGCGTCATGATGTCCAGATCGTTTGTCGGCTCATCAAGGATGAGGAAGTTGGGGTTCTGCATCAGGATCGTGAGCAGGTAGAGCCGGCGCTTCTCCCCGCCCGACAGCTGACTGACGTAGACCTGCTGTTGCTTATCCGGAAACATGAAGCGGTTGAGTAGCCCACGCGCGGTTAATTTCAGACCTTTTTCTAGCGGGATGAACTCGGCGATCTCCCGGATGGCTTCGATGACGCGTTTGTCGTTGTCGAGGTTGATGCCGTCCTGCGTGTAATAACCGAAGTGGGTGTTGACGCCGTGGGTAACTTTTCCGGTATCCGGCTCCAGTTCCTTCGTCAGCATGTGCAGCAGGGTGGATTTACCGGCTCCATTCTTACCGACGATCCCGACGCGCTCGTTCTTCTTGAATTTGTAAGTGAATCCTTTTACCAACTCGCGCCCGTCGTAAGATTTTCCGACGTTGTAAGCTTCCAAAATCTTACCGCCGAGGCGCTGTCCTTTAATTTCGATGGTGAGTTCACCCTCGGTGCGGTGGCCCGTTACTTTGGATTTTAGATCGGCAAAGTCTTTTAAACGAGATTTAGCCTTCGTACCCCGGCCGGACGGCATCCGCCGGACCCATTCCAGCTCCTTCTTCATCCGTTTCTTATCCTTATCCAGTTCGGCCGAAGAGGTTTCTTCGCGCGTCGCTTTCTTTTCCAGGAATTCAGAATAGTTGCCGGTGTAGTGAAAGATTTCACCACCGTCCAGTTCGATAATGCGGTTGCAGACGCGCTCCAGGAAGTAACGGTCGTGCGTCACCATGACCACGGTCAGGTTTGGCGACTGGAGCCATTCTTCGAGCCATTCGATCATGTCGAGGTCGAGATGGTTAGTCGGCTCATCCATGATGATGAGATCCGGCTCGTCGATGATCAGTTTGGCGAGGGCGACGCGCTTGCGTTGGCCGCCGGAAAGGGTGCTTACTTTTTGGTCGTACTTGTCGACGTTGAGTTTGGATAGGACTTCTTTGATGCGGCTTTCGATGTCCCAGGCGCGTAATTCGTCCATCTTTGCCGAGGCTTTCAGGAGGCGGGGGACGTCGTCCGTGTGGGACAGGGCTTCTTCGTAATCCCGCACGGCGCGCACGACCGGGTTTTCGCTATCGAAAACGGCGTCCATCACGGTTGCGCCTTCGCCGAAGTCCGGGTCCTGCGAGAGGTAGGCCATCCGGGCGTCCTTATGTAGGTACATTTCCGAGCCGATGCCTTCGGGTGCGTCGATGCCGGCGGCTACGCGGAGGAGAGTTGATTTTCCGGTGCCGTTCTTAGCGACCAATGCGACTTTGGTGTTCTTGGCTACCTGGAGGGAAACCTTGTCGAAAAGGACTTTGTCGCCGTAGATCTTGGTGACGTCGGTTAATTCTAGGTAGACCATTTTTGCTGGAGATTAGCCGGCGAAGGTACGCTTTTTTGCTGCGGGTGATCACCGGAAGGGGGCGAACGAAAAGGTCCAACTACTTATGCAGGAAGTCTAAAAATTATGCGCGGTCGCGGGTGCCGGGAAAAATACCGTGAGCGCAGGGTTTGTTGGGTAAGCGAGCTACGAATCAATCACCAACGGTTCATCAATTCCCGCTTTAAAGCCAAAACCCAGTGACCCTCTAAGCAAGCATCGACTGTCCTCACGCCATCAAATATTATCGCGTAGCAAGCAGTACTGCGTAGCAAATCGTGAAAGTGTAGAGACAAGGCGCTGTGGCGTAGCCGAAAGCGTCTTTTCGTGCTTTTGCGTTTTATATTTTGTGGCTACAAAATCCGCGTAAAGTCAGTTTATCGATACTTACCCCTCCGATGACTCTCCCCGCACGCCCGCGGCGACCGGTGGCGTTTCAACTAAATCAAACCGGTGAGACACCCCCCGCACGGCAGCAGCCAGTTCCGGGAGCCAGTCGGAATTTCTTTCCAGACCGTTACCAACGACAATCATGTCCGCACCGGCTTCCAGCGCGGCGGCGGCCCGCTCCGGCGTCCGGATACCGCCACCAATGATGAGGGGTAGGTCGATCTCGTTACGAACGCTGGCGATGAGGTCCGGTGAAATGGGGTTGAGGGCACCACTACCGGCGTCCATGTAGATCAGTTTCATCCCTAATTGCTGGCCGGCCAGGGCAGTGGCCGCGGCGATGCCGTACTTGTCAGCGGGGATTGGGGTGGTATTACTCATGTAGGAAACAGAAGTCGGGCGGCCACCGTCGATGAGTAGGTAGCCGGTCGGCATAATCTCGAGTTGCATTTGCTTTAAACGGCCGGCGACCTGGACGTGGCGGCCAATCAGCAGATCCGAATTGCGACCGGAGAGGAGGGAAAGTAAAAATATGGCGTCCGCTTCCGGGTCGAGCTGGTAGGTGGAACCGGGGAAGAGAACGACGGGTACGCTATCGAGGTGCGCCCGGAGTAGTTTGAGGTAGTAGGCGGACTGCGGCGCATTTACTAAGGAACCGCCCCAGAGAAAAACGTCTACGTGGCCGTCGTTAGCGTACTGCGCTAGTTGCTGCAGATTATCCCTCCTAGCCTTATCCGGGTCGATGAGGACGGCCAGCATTTTGTTGCCGGTGGCCCGGGCGTTCGCGAGAGTAGGATAGACCATTGGGTGTGGTTGGGAGACGGTAAGGAATGGCTAAGGTACGGCGTTTTTGACTGCACCTCACCTTACCTACGTTCTGGCTACGCAATGGTATTAGCTAACGGGAAGCATTTATTATTACCGTAACACCCACTGGAAAAGCTGAAAGTGAACACGCTTTAAATGGATAAGTCTACTCCGAAACAAAAATAGCCCCACCTCGGAAAAGAGATGGAGCTATTCGCAAGTGACCAAAACAGGAGTCGAACCTGCACGCTCGCAATGAGCACCAGCCCCTCAAGCTGGCGTGTCTACCAATTCCACCACTTGGCCGTGGGGTTTCCCGGGTTTGATAATCATCAGATTCCGGGTGAGCGGCTGCAAAAGTAAGTCGCTCCGGGGAAGTGAACAAGCGTTTGGTGAAAATTAGTTGCGAGCGGGTGTTTTCAAACTAACTTTCGTCTTAATAACGTGAAGCGTTCAGCATCTACGGCAACCATTGACCGAAATTCATCCTGCGGTTCCGGAGTGAAAACACCGCAAAGTCGGTAAGGTAACACGACTTGGCGCGAAGCCGTAGGTTGAGGCATCCGCTAATCAGTACATACCTTGCGCTAATCCAGCTTAAAGACCATATATGCGCTACTTCCTACCCCTGCTCCTACTGCCCTTTCTTTGCACCTGCGCCAGCGCCCCCTCTGCATCTAACGCGGAAGTAGCGGACAGGACCACCGGCTATTCCGACACCACGGCGGTCGCGAACATCCAGTCCGGCCCCATGCTCGGCTACAACGAACTGCGGGAAGTACTAATCTGGGTCCAATTAACGGCACCGGCAGAAGTAAAAATCGCCTACACAAACGACGCCGGCCAGCGCTACGAAACCGAGACCACCACAACCGAACGCAGCGCTGCCCACACGGCCAAACTCGTAGCCGACCAAGTCCAACCCGGGGAGCATTACACCTACGAAGTCGTGATCGACGGCGTCGCCCAAGCCCTCCCCTACCCCACCGAGTTCACCACCCAGTCCCTCTGGCGCTACCGCGGCGACGCGCCCGATTTCACCGTCGCCATCGGCAGCTGCACCTACGTCAACGAAGCGCGCTACGACCGCCCCGGCAAAGGCTACGGCAACAGCTACGACATCTTCACCGCCATCGACCAAAAGAACCCCGACCTGATGCTCTGGCTAGGCGATAATATGTACCTCCGCGAGCCCGACTGGTCAACCCGCACCGGCTACCAACACCGCTACACCCACACCCGCTCCCTCCCGGAAATGCAGCCCCTCCTGGCCCGCACCCACCACTACGCGATCTGGGACGACCACGACTACGGCCCCAACAACTCCGACCGCAGCTGGCGCCACCGCGACCTTGCCAAAGAAACCTTCGATCAATTCTGGGGCAACCCCACGAGCGGCCTCGTGGAGAGCGAACGCAACACCGGCGCGGCCGGCATCACGACCAAGTTCCGCTATAACGACGTAGATTTTTTCCTGCTCGACAACCGCTCCTTCCGCACCCCGAACGACCAGGTGCGCGGCGACAATAAAACCCTGCTCGGCCGCGCCCAGCTCGACTGGCTCATCGAAAGTCTCGTGTTCAGCGACGCGCCCTGGAAGATGGTTTGTGTCGGCGGTCAGGTACTCAACACCGCGGCGGTCTTTGAGAACTACGTCAACCTCGCGCCGGAAGAACTGTGGTACTTACTAGCCCGCATCAGCGAGGAAAATATTTCGGGCGTCGTCTTTCTCACCGGCGATCGCCACCACACGGAACTTTCCGAATTCAAACTCGCGAACGGAGAGATGGTCTACGACGTGACGATTTCCCCACTAACGGCCGGCGTAGCAGGAAACGAAACGGAAGACAATAAAGACAGGGTGGAGGGGACTTTTTTGGCTAAGAACAACTTCGGCCTCCTCAGCTTCACCGGCCCGGAGTCAGCGCGGCGGCTGGTCGTGGAGACCTTCGGGACGGACGGAGAGCTTGCCTGGCGACGAGAATTACGTTAGACGCGCTGCGCGCTTTTAGAAGAGCTTCGCTCTATTAGACGCTACGCTTTTAGGCTGCCGCAAGTGATGGCCGTACAGCCGAGACGTGCGGCAGCCTAAAAGCGTAGCGTCTAACATCAGTCTTTGAACACTTCCACATCATGGTTCTTCACCACTAAATCGGTAAACTTCCCCTTAAAGCGAGTAGCCTTCACGATGTGGTTATCAATCCAATGGTAATTACCGCCACGGGGCTTACCCATGAGCATGGCGTGCCACTTGAAATCATGCTTCTTGAGCCACATTTCGGTCACTTCGCGGTGGGATTCGGTACGGCTGGTAAAGAAGGTAATGATGTGGCCTTCGGCGTGCCACTTGTTGACGATGCGAAGGGCGTCGGGGTAAGGCATACAGGTACCCATGCGCTCGGGTTCCTCGTTGGGGATGTCGTCACAGATGGTGCCATCAATGTCGATGAGAAAGTTTTTGACGCCTTCGGCCAGGACGGGGCTGATCAGTTCACCTTTTTCGTTGAAGGTGGTTTCGAGGTCCTTTTCGCTAGTATCCGTTTTCATTGAAATGTCGTTTTGGGAGAGTGGGGGTGGGATAGTTTGAATATAACGCAAAGGTAAGTGTTTGATTGGGTAGGGAAGTAGATGGTAATAAATAGGCGGTAGGCTGGTAGGCGGTAGGCTGGTAGGCGGTAGGACGAGGCTTCTGAGGCAAACCTTCCCCTTCCGGCTTGTGAGTTTATTCCAAAGTAACTTTGCCCAATAATCATTTTGGTAAGTAAAAATGTCGGTCGCCCTACCGCCTACCACCTACCACCTACCACCTAAAGATGACTGAAGTTGTCCTAGTAACCGGAGCCTCCAGCGGCGTCGGAGAAGCCCTCGCCCCCCTCCTCGCCGCCCGTGGGTACCGCGTGTATGGCATGAGCCGCCGGGCCGTCGACCTGAAAGGCGTCATTAGTTTGCCGGCTGACGTTACGGATGCGCGGTCGCTGGTGCAAAGCGTGGACCGGATAATAGCGGAGACCGGACGGCTCGACGCCGTGCTTCATTGCGCCGGAATCGGTGGGGCCGGGCCGGTCGAGCAAATGCCGACCGAGCGGGCACGGCAGATCATGGAGACTAATTTCTGGGGCAGCTGGAATCTTTGTCAAGCGACAATCCCTCACCTCCGTAAATCCCCCCGGGGCCGGCTCGTTCTCGTCGGTAGCATTGCTGGGTTCATGGGTATTCCCTTCCGCAGTGCCTACTGCGCCAGCAAAGCCGCCCTGAAAACGATGACCGATAGCCTCCGTATGGAGCTCAAAGGCACCAACCTACAAGCTACCATGGTTGCCCCCGGAGACATCGCCACCAACTCCATCGCCACCCAGTACCGCCAACCCGCCGAAGACCTCGACCCCGTTTACCAAGCCCGCTACCGTAAAGCCGACGACGGCATGGCAGCTAACGTGAACCACGGGATGGACGCCGGCTACGTCGCCGAAGAAATCTACAAAATTATGAATAAGGACACGCTCGATCCTTACTATGTGGTGGGGGAGTTCTTACAGAGGGCGAGCACGGTGGCTAGCCGATGGTTGCCGGGGCGGGTTTGGGAGCGGGTGTTGGGGCGGTATTATTCTTGAGCGCGGTTATTAGGTTTAGCCTTCCCGGAAGAAAAGTCGTCGCACCCCGGGTACACAGTTATAAAAGTGAGGCATGAGCCACACAAAGGCGTCAGCGAAGTAGCCCCGTCACCACGATTTGGCGACGGGGCGGTTCCGTTTACTAATTTTTTGTCTTGGACAATCTTGGTTTGCGACTACCCCCCTTAATACGACAAGCTCATCAGCCTCGGACCTAGTTCTTCCGTGGGAAAGAGAAGGCCAAACAACACCTTGCGACCTTGGTCGTACAGCATGTATTCATTTTGGGGCAGCACGTCGATGGGCGCAGCTACACGCCTAACCGTGCCAGCAGCAAGGTCAAGAAATAGAAACTGATTCGTTATTTTCTTTCGTCCATCCTCACCGACAGCCTGAGTGGTTAAACTAGTAGACAGTAAAACTACGTCTCCCTCCCTTGCGAAAGTCCGTAAACGATCTCCCTTGGCCAGTGATACAAAACGTTCCGGACGACCATCCGCACCGACCAGTTCAGCCAAATAACCATAGATAGTCTCTTCCGTGACCAGACTGTATTGCTCACGATCCACCCGGGCGAGCGCGTGAAAACGGACCATTTGACCGGTACTACTTACCGTATTCCCGAGCGAGAAAAGTTCTAGCTTTTCCGGGTTAATGCCGGCCAACAACTCGCTGTTTTCCCTGAAGAGTGGTTCACTCAGTTCGAGGCCTTTCTCCGTGAGTCGAATGGTTTGTATCTGCCCGGTCGCCGCGTTGTAGTTCAGCATCTCCACGTCTCCACTCGGAAGGATGTCGGTAGCGATCGTGGTGTTAGAGCCTTCCGGAAGGTTAATATCGCTCTGGCTGATTATTTTGCCCGTATTAATGTCAATGACCAAAGCCCGACGCAGCGTACCGTCAACGTCCTCCATGTTCGCTTTGCCACCACCACGTAGAATGATCGCTACTTTATTCGTCAGGCGCAGATGTTGACTAAGTCGTTCACCACCCAAGTGAAAGAATTGAGCTACTTGAAGCGGTTCGTCAGATTCGTAGATGTCCGAACTCGTGACGTTGCCCGCTGCATCAATGGCCAGGGTCAGGAACTCCGTAAAGTGGCTATTTTTTTTGTCTGGTCTCTTCTTATATTTAATGGCGTTGAAAACCACCATGTTAGCCGTGCGAGGGTCGGCGGCTTGCGCCAGAGAACCCGAATATCCACTGATTACCTTAAAGCTATAGTCCTTGTCTTTGAAAAATTTCTTTGCCGGTCCTTTCAGGAAGGATGCTTTCATCTTATAATCAGACACCTCAATTGCTCCAGTACTCCACTTCTCCTCCGGCTTAAGTGTGTAAGTAGCACTGGTCAGGGCCTGAATGCCCCCACCCAGGCCTAGATTAACGTAGGTCGTCTTGTATTCATCGACGTGCGTGGTTTCCTTCTTGCTAATGGTGTCGTCAGCTAACGTGAACCACGCTGCCTTTTCCTGGATCCCGAGGCCAAATTCCGCTAACGCACCGTAGCCCTTTACCTCCCCGCGCTTCGCCAGCAACGTATTATCCGCCATCGTCAGGATGTCGATGGGGTTAGCATAAATATTAACTTTCTCACTGGCGCTCGGCGGGCTATACCACTGGAGGGTGGTTCCACCAGTAGGAGCGCCTGTTTCGTCAATCGGAATACTCCCCGTGGCGTACACGGTTTGAGGTTCTTTACCGCCCATTTTTAGCGGGCCATTTTCAGATTGAACACCCGCACCGAAGTGGGAAAAGGAGAAATTGAGGCTGGTGCTTTCCTTAGAAAGCCCATCGAATTGTAGGTTAACGATGCGGTAAGGCCCTTCGAGCGGCAACACTTCCCGAACCTCAATCGTCTGGGCGGGGAGGAGTAAGGGTAAAAATAGGTAACCGAGAAAGAGATAATATTTCATAGTGTTGGTTTGTCGCGCTTACTATCTCCTTCCGGGTAGACTAGAGCCTAGTTAGTAGGTCTAATGCAGTAATCTTGAAGACTGTGTTTTACGCGCATAATAGGGAAGGATGTAAAAGTACAACACATGGCTTCTTTCTAATTACCTGGTGCCGCGCCAGAGCTTCAGTTGGCGTGAGGCAAGGCATTGAGCGATAGGTGATTAACTTTCCACCGCATTACTTTTAGTATCCCGGGCACAGTCGCCTAAACTAAGTCGAGACCTAGAAACTGGAGGAGTGGAGTCTATCACATAACCCCCTTGCACCCGCGACCGCGCATAATAGTTGGGCGCGGTCGCGGGTGCCAAGTTATCGGACGGGCCACGTTTGCAACACAGGGTGAAAAATCTACTTCCCAACCGGATCCAACATCGCCGCCGTCATGGCCGCAACGTCTTCTAAATGATACCGAACGATACCGGGGCCGTAGCGCCGGGCTGAACCAGCCGCCAGCTTATTGATGGCCGTCAACTCCGCCCGCGCCAAAGTGCCAACGTCCGAATGCTTCTTCGCATCGTCCACTAGTAGTTTGCCCAGTCGTTCAACGTGGGCGCGTTGTAAATTTCTCCGGTAAGCATCCACCGGGGCGCGGCGGCTTACTTCGGACCAGATGCTCTTACGTAAGGCGTCCATCATTTCCGCGGCGGTGTAGGCGTCCCGGCCGTTGCGGGCTTCGTTGTCCACCATCCGCATGAGCCGATCGCTGCGTAGTAAGTTACCGAGCTGGCGGGATTGAAGGTCCCGAATGCGGGTTACGAAGCCGTCGGGGCCGACGTTGTTGGCTACCGCCTCGGGTAATAACCAGCCGGGGAACTGGAAGACGTTCTCGTTTAAGAATTCCAACGCCGCCTTTTGCTCGCCCCTATTCAGGAATGTGTAGGATTGTCCGGGCTCGTCAACCGTCCGCAGGTGCTCGTAAATACCGCCGATGTTACCGGTGACGTGGCCGGCGTAACGGGACCAGACGCTCAGCATTTCACCATATAGTTCGGATAAGTCGTCGTAGTTCTCGCCGTCCTTCGTCGTCCAGTCCGCCAGGTTGTTGGCGACGATCTCCAGGTTTTTCATGCCGTAGGTACTGGCCTTGATGGGGTCGTCACCGACGGATTCGGTCTGGCTACTGGGGTCGAACCGGCCGGAACCGCCGAAACGGTATACCGGGTCATCCGCCTTATTAGTGATCCACTTGTTGAGGGTGGACTTCTCTGCCGCGGCGCTTTCGGCACCGGGGATGACGCGATAGCCCCAGTTGATGGCGTAAGTATCGTAGGGGCCGAGCATGCGCACGAAACGAACGCCCTCGTCACCGGGCTGGGCGACGTAGTTGTAGCGGGTATAGTCCATAATGGTGGAGGCCAGTCCCCATTTCTGGGTGAAGGTGGCCGACCGCAAACTATCCGTGGGGTAAGCGTAGCTGGCCTTCATGTTGTGGGGTAGGCCCAGCGCGTGACCTACTTCGTGGCTGATCACCCGGCGCATCATTTCTCCGATTTCCTCTTCTGGGGTGTCGAGCGTGCGGGCGCTCGGGTTGGCGGCACCGGTCTCCAGTAGATAGCGGTTGCGGTAGGAACGCAAGTGATTGTGGTACCAGATGATGTCGGATTCGATGATTTCGCCGGAGCGGGGGTCGGACACACTCGGTCCGACGGCGTTACGGGTGGTAGAGGCGACGTAGCGGACGGTGGAATAGCGAGCGTCCTCGGCGCTCCAGTCGGGGTCTTCCTCCGGGGTCGGGGCGTCTTTGGCGACGATGGCGTTTTTAAAACCGGCGGCTTCGAAAGCGACTTGCCAGTCCTCGATACCCTGGCGAAAGTACTTACGGAATTTCTCCGGCGTGGCCGGGTCGAGGTAGTAGACAATTGGCTTTTTAGGCTCTACGAGTTCACCGCGGGCGTAGGCGGCGGCGTCGGTCGGCTCCATACGCCAGCGGCGGATGTACCGTTTTTCGTCTGCCTTGAGGGCTTCCGAGCTGAAGTCGACTTGCCGCACGGTGAACCAGCCCACGCGCTCGTCGTACTGGCGGGGCTGCATCGGAATTTCGGGCAGGCGGTAGAAGGACTGGCTCAGTTGCATGCTGATGGTACCGGTCCGGTTGCCGGCGGGAGGTTTACCCGCCGTATAGGTCATGTCGTGACGAACCTCCACGTTCTCCGGAAAGCTGGACATGCGGCTGATGAAGCTCCGGTCCTTGTCCAGGCTACGCACCTCGTATTCTTTGCGTAGCCGCTTGGAAATGCCGCTCAGCGCCGGCACGTCCGTCACGAAGAGGTCATTCACCTTGATGACCGCCGTCGTCGAGTCCTTACCGAACGCTTCGATCTTGAAACTGGCGATGACCGGCGCGTAGTTGTTGTCCTGCACCGAGAGGTTGATGGGCAGGGCTTCGTCGGCAACGTTGCTGTAGCTGACCGACCGCAGAAGCAGGTTGTTGTTGCTCCGTTCCCAGTGAATGACTTGCTCGTTGGTTTTCGAGCCGGCGTTTACGTAACCGCCGCCGAATTCGCTGGGGATCTTGGCGATGCGGCTGACGAGTAGCACATCCGTGTCCAGCTCGGAAAAGGGGATTTCGAAGTAATAATCATCGTCGACGCGGTGGACGGCGAACATGCCGGCCTGGGAAATGGCGTCTTTGGTGATGACCTTATCGTAGTCTTTGTAGGGCGGTTCTTTCTTGTCGGCTTTTTCGTCTTTTCCCGGTGGGATGGTGTCGGTAGTGGTACTAGTGACCTCCGCGGCGGTGGCGAGTGGTGACTTGGTCGACCCACAGGCGCCCAGCGTCAGGATGGCTAGGAAAAGAAGGAGCGAGATTACTTTCATCGGGTGAGGCTGATTTTTTGTTTGGGGTGGGTAAAATACGACGGCGCGGTAACAAGGTCACGTCGGTTTGACAATCTAACTTGGCACCAATTCCGGTTTGGCGAGAATAGTGACTGTTTTAATGCTTGTTATCGTTAGTCTTCTAGTAGTATCCAAGACCGATTTTTGCGCGGTCGCCCCGAATAAGTACGGGACTAGCTAACGCGTCGCAGGTGCAGGGTTTTAGTGAAAGAACCCTGCTACCGTATCGTATCGAGCTCAGTTTCCGTCCTACTAAACCTTGCACCCGCGACCGCGCCCCCGCGCTAATTCCGAACGCAACCCGCCCGTTCGCGTTACCCAACCAAATAGATCAAGCCAAATGACCACGACCCAGTACATCGACGCCAACCGCGACCGCTTTCTCGACGAACTTTTTACCCTCCTCCGCATCCCCAGCGTGAGCACGACCACCGAACACGACGACGACACGCACCAGTGCGCCGTCCACGTGCAGGAATACCTCGTCCGCGCCGGCCTGGATAAGGCGGCGCTCTACCCCACCGACGGCCACCCGATCGTCTACGCCGAAAAAATCATCGACGAAAAACTACCGACGATCCTCGTTTACGGCCACTACGACGTGCAGCCCGCCGACCCGCTCGATGAGTGGAATTCGGACCCCTTCGAACCCGTCATCAAAAAAACCGATCTCCACCCCGACGGCGCCATTTTCGGACGGGGCACGACGGACGATAAAGGACAAATGTTCCTCCACGTGAAGGCCGTCGAGGCAATGATCCAGACGGACAACTTGCCCTGCAACGTCAAATTCATGATTGAAGGCGAGGAAGAAATTGGCAGCGCGCACCTGGAGCCGTTCATCCGCAAGCACAAGGAAATGCTAAAATCGGACGTCATTTTGGTCTCCGATACGAGTTTGCTGAGCAAAAAAGTACCGAGCATCACCGTCGGCCTCCGTGGACTGGCCTACATGGACGTCAGCGTCCAGACCGCCCGCGCCGACATGCATTCCGGCCTATTCGGCGGTGCCGTCGCCAACCCCATCAACACCCTGGCCAAGATGATCGCCAGCCTGAAGGACGACGACAACAAGATCACCATCCCCGGCTTCTACGACGACGTCCACTTCCCCTCCGACCGCGACCGGAAGATGATGCGCAACGCGCCGTTCGATGAGCAGGAATACATGGATAGCCCCGGTGTTTACGGCCTCGAAGGCCGCGAGGGTTTTCACACTTATGAGCGCACCGGCATCCTCCCGACGCTGGATTGCAACGGCATCTGGGGTGGCTTCATGGGGGAAGGTTCCAAGACGATCATCCCGGCCAAGGCCAGCGCGAAGATCAGTATGCGGCTAGTGAGTACGCAGGATTGGCACAAAATTGCTGACCAGTTTACGGAGCATTTCAAGTCACTTGCGCCGGAGTACGCAAAGGTGACCGTCACGGCCCACCACGGCGGTAATCCTTACGTCACGCCGACCGACACGGTAGAATACCGCGCGGCGGCGGCGGCCATGAAAGATTCCTTTGGTGTGGAGCCGGTACCGATGTATGAAGGTGGTTCGATTCCGATCATTGCCAAGTTCAAGGAGATTTTGGAGGTCGAGACGATCCTGATGGGCTTCGGCTTCGATACGGACGGGCTGCACTCTCCTAATGAGCACTTTGGGCTTTGGAATTTTTATAAGGGGATTGAGACGGTGCCTGGGTTTTACAAGCATTACGTGGCGATGAAGCAGGCTTAGTGTTTGTTTCCGGAAGAAGAAGAGAAGAGAGAATAGGAGGAGGAAAGAAAAGTAGCCGTACGGCCTTCTTTTCTCCTCTTTTTACGTCTTTGATCTTTTTCGGTGCACGAAGTACTGGTCAGCCAAGGTGCCGGAGCTATATACTACTCCCGCCGAACCCCACCCAGATCAATGTACCGCTTCTGAATCAGCTCATCCACCGTAGCCTTCCGCACGTTCAGCACGGCCCCGGAGAAGAAGAGTGACTTACCAGCTAACGCATGATTACCATCCAGCGTAACTTCTGCATCGTCCCACTTCAAGATTTTGGCATTAACGGCCTTACCTTCCGTATCGGTCAGCGTAACAAATTGTCCCTCGACCAACAGGCCTGGCTCGATCTGTTCGCGCTCGTTCTTAAACAAGTCGAGCGGCATCTTGATTACCTGCGCTTTTTCGGGGACACCATAGGCATCCTGTGGCGCAAGTTGGAAGGTGAACCCCATCCCGGACTTGAGTCCATAAATACGCCGTTCCCAAGCCGGTAGCATTTTACCGATGCCGAACATGAAAACGAAGGGGTAATTTGCGTCCATACGCTCCAGCAAGGGGCCGGTGGGGCCGCCGTCGCGGACTTCGTAAGTTAGGGTTACGATGGTGTGGTCGTCGATGGTTAGTGGGGTCTGCATGTTACTTGGCCTTTTCGGCTTTTCTGCGAAAGTAGTAATTGAGTACGAGGGTTGTAGCTAGCGTAAATTATACTACGCCCGTGTACCTCGGACATTCCGGAATATATTCTAATTAGAACGCCACAAAGAGAAGCAGTAATAAGGGGCCGATGGCACTATTGATGGTTCTCGGCATAGCATCCGTGTTGTAAGTAGTCACGGTAAAGTAGGTTTAGGTGGACCGGGCCGAATATAGCTTTTAGTACCGCCGGCTGATCAGCGGGTCCGCCGCCCCCGGCCCGGCGTTCGTTTTGCGCATTTCGTCCAGCCGGTCGCGACATGCTTCGCAGGTAGCGAGGTGCTCGGTGGCACGGCGGAAGGCTTTTGATTCGGTGCGTTTGAGCTCACCGTTCCAAAACCGGACGAGGGTTTTGTCCGGCACGTGGGCAAAAGAGCCGACGACTTCCTTGCCGATGTAGTAAACGATGGCGGCCACGACCGCCCCGACGAGATACGTTGTAGTCATGTGGGAATTGGTTTCGGGGTTTTCTAACGTAAAGGGGCGAAGGTAGTTGAGTGTCACTAATTAGGGCAATAAATGAAACATCTGCTGGCAGTGCGTTAATACGGCGCGGGCGCAGGCTGGCCACCAGCTAGTCCCGTACTTTGTCGGGATGCCAGATTTTAGGGGCAAAGCAGGGGCAGTCTCCCACCGGCTGAGTTGTCCGCCCCGGCCCGTCGGTCTACCTTTGTGGCTACCGTCGTTCTCCACCCAGAAAAGCTTTTTCCCCATGACCGCCAAGATCGGCCTTAAAGACGTCCGTATCCACGCCCCCCACGGCTACTTCGAGGAGGAGCACCTGATGGGTAATGAATTCAGCATCGACGTGGAAGTCGACGCCCAGATCGGTGGTGCGGCCAGCGAGGACGACCTTGGCCAGACGGTCAACTACGCCACCATCCACTACCTCCTCAAGGTGGAGATGAAGCGCCCCACCCAACTGCTCGAAGCCCTCGCCTACCGCATGGCCGCGCGGATCGCCGACCAGTTCGATAACGTGTCCAACGTAAAGATCCGGTTGCACAAACTCAACCCACCCCTCGGGGGGAAAGTAGCTTCTTCCTGGGTGGAGGTAAGCGTCGCTGCGTCCGGTGGCAGCGGCGGCGGCCGGGGCGGTTACGATGACTACGGCAGCAGCTACGCCGGGGGAAGGACCTTTGAAGATTACGTGCCTCACTTCGACGTCGACGGCCCCTTCGCCGGCCCGGGCGGCGGGGGTGGTGGAATGACGGGCGCGCCCAGCCGCCCCCGACCGGTGACACCACAAATTTCGCCGCCAACCGCCGCACCACCGCCACCACTCGTTTTTGACGAAGCTGCTTTCGAGCTAGCCGGCGACGGGGACGAAGAATTCTACGACGGGGCGGGAGAGGAAGAAATGATGGACGACGGCGATTTTGATATGGGTGATTTCGAACTGCCGGAGGGTTTCGACCCGGGGGATTTGGAAGGGTTTGATTTTGATGGGTTTGACTTTGAAAAGGAGTAGGCGGTAGAAAGAAAGGCGGTAGGCGGTAGATTCCGGGAGTCTATCGCCTACCGCCTAATTCTGCCTACCGCCTACCAACCTACCGCCTGAAAAACCCTGCATCCCGACAAAGTACGGGACTAGCTGGTGGCCAGCCCGCGACCGCGCCCACCACTTTAAATAAAACTTATCAATACAACATCCCCGCGTCCGAAGGGCTTCTAGGAAACAAACCAACGCGCCATGTTCCGTAAGCTCCTACTCTTCAGCCTCCCCTTCCTGTTCTTCGGCTGCACCTCTCAGCAGATTAACCAAACGCTAAATACCGTCCTGAGTGGCGGGCTAAGTTCCGACGACATTGGGAGCGGCCTGAAGGAAGCACTCCGCAACGGTGTTCAGCGCGGCGCTTCCGAACTGAGTGCGGAAGGTGGCTACTTCGACGACCTCGCGTACCGGATTTTGTTACCCGACGAGGTTCGCCAAGTAACCGATAAGCTTCAGGGCATCCCGGGCTTTAGTAACCTGGAAGACGTCATCATCAAGAAGATCAACCAGGGCGCGGAGGACGCGGCGAGTAAGGCTGGTCCGATTTTCGTCGACGCCATCCGCCAAATGACGATTCAGGATGCCATGTCCATTCTCAAGGGGGATGACAACGCGGCGACCTCCTTTTTGCAGCGGGCGACTTACAAATCACTCTTCAACGAATTCGAGCCGGTCATCAATACCAGCCTCGATAAGTACGACGCCAACAAAGTCTGGCTCGACGCGGCAACAGCCTACAACAACTTCCCCCTGACCCGCCAGGAGGTCAACACCAACCTCGGTGATTACGTGACGGAACGCGCGCTGGAAGGCCTGTTCAAAAAAGTCGCGCTGGAAGAGATCAACATCCGCCAAAACATCGGTGCGCGCACGAGTGATCTGCTCCGCCGCGTTTTTGCCCTGCAGGACCCGGGCGCGAAGTAATTTTACCGTTGCGTCGAACCATCCGACGCCACAACTTGCTTTATAAGTTAGCGGGAGCGGTCCATAAATAAACGTCCGTTCTCTTTGACCTATAGACAAATAATAAGCGCATCATGAGACTAGACGGTAGGGAGAGCAGCAGAAATATCGACGACCGCCGCGGCCGCCGTGGCGGAGGAATGAGCACCGGCAAAAAAACTGCCGGTGGCCTCGGGATCGGCGGTATCCTGATCGCCCTCGTAGTGATGTTCCTCGGTGGTGACCCGGGTGAGTTTCTGGGCGTCAGCAATAACGGCGGTGGCCTTTCCGCCCCCGCACCTTCCGGCCCCAGCACGGGCGGCTTAGTGGACGACAGCGACCCGAACGCCAAGATTGTCGGTATCACCCTCCGCGAGACGGAAAAGGTGTGGAGCCAGATTTTCCCGCAGGAGTACAACAAACGCTACGTGGAGCCGACTTTGGTGTTGTTCACCGGTCAGGATCGCTCCGCCTGTGGTTTTGCCAGCGCGGCCACCGGCCCCTTCTACTGCCCGGCCGATCAGCAGGTGTACATCGACTTGTCATTCGCCGACCAACTTCGCCAGCGTTTCCGTGCACCCGGCGACTTTGCGCTGGCGTACGTCGTGGCCCACGAAGTCGGTCACCACATTCAAAACCAGCTCGGCTACAGCCAGCAGGTTAGCCAGGCCCGGCGGCGGGCGAGCGAAACAGACGCAAACGCCATGTCCGTTCGCCTGGAGTTACAGGCCGACTACCTCGCCGGTGTTTGGGCGCACCACGCCAACAAACAGTCTCAGTTACTCAGCGAAGGTGACATTCAGGAAGCCATCACGGCCGCTTCGGCAATCGGCGACGATAACATTCAGAAGCAGAGCCAGGGCTACGTCGTGCCGGACAGCTTTACGCACGGCACGTCCGAGCAACGCGTCAAATCGTTTTACGCCGGTTACGAAAGTGGCGATGGTTCCAAAGTGGCGCTGGATTACTTTTTTGGCCGGAACTTTGCGCTGTAAGCACACAGTATTTTTCCTGCCACAAAAGCACGGAAACACAAAGTGTACAATTCCCGCGTCTTGTGTTTCCGTGCTTTTGTGGCTAAAGACTTTTCCACTCCGTCCGCATGACGGCCAGCAACTCTTCGCCCCGATAAAACCCGTGGTCGCGCCCCGAACCCTCCCCGCCCACCGTGGCGCGGAGGGTTTCGCCGTAGCGGGCCTCCGCCCGAAAAGAAATATCGATCAGGGTGGGCTGGTTTTCGTCCAGGAAAGCTTTGCCGAGGGGTTCGAGCATTAGTTCCGGGAAAACGGGGTTCGTGAGGTGATCGTTGAAGTCGAGCATACCGTAGCGGACTTCGGTGGTGATTTCGTTAGTGATTTCCTCGGGCGGAAGCAGCTTCGATTTTGCGCGGTCCAGGTGCGCGGTCGCGGGTGCCAGGTCTTTTTCCAACGCAGCTACGTGTGGAGGGATGTTCCGGATGCGACGGGCGGCGAGGTCCATTAATAACCATTCTGACGTAGCGGAGATAATGGGTTGGTCGTTTGCGTCGAGGAGGTGAAAATCCCGGTAGGTTAGCAAGCCCCGGTAGAACCCGGTTGGTGCCGTCAGGATGGCAACCTCTTCACTCATTTTCGGCCAGCGGTGGCAAGTAATTCGCTGGCGCCGCACGACCCAGGTAAGTCCGTGGGAGGCCATCAATTCGGGAGAACTGACCTTGAGCGTCAGGGTATTGAGCATGGCCGCCTCCTGAAAAAGCCGGACTAGATACGGCACAGTGAGCAGGCCCGTCGGGCCGGTCGCGTAGGCGGGGATGATGGTTTTTATGTATTCGTGGAGGGGAGATTGGCGCAGCAAACTTATCTTTGTTTTAAATTTCACTCAAAAAATACAATTCGTGGGTTATCAGCCAGGTTCGTCCGCCCGCAAGCGGCCCGTGTTTATTGCTAATTTTCGTTCGTCGACTCGCACGCTATCCGGGGGTGACGATTTGGGCATTAATGATGCCGACGTTTATGACCTGGACGCACGGCCGGAGGACGGGGCGCCGGCAGCCGGAAAACTACGAATCGTTAGGAATGGCCTAAGGTACAACTTCCCCCCCGCCGGACCGGTGGCCGAGGGGGGCACGTCGGACGGCTATTGCTACCGCATCACCTTTGCTGCCGGAAAAACGGAACAGACGTACGCCCTGATTGTCGCCTACCTCACCGAGCAGGGCTACGGCAACGTACCGATCCCCGTCGACGTCACTGAACTAAAGCAATTTCGCCTCCCCCCCAAAATGCGGCACCAACTTTCCCTATTCGGGGCGGATGGTTACGTACACAACCCCGTCAAGATTCTCTTCCCTACCCCGGCAAGTCGGGGGGCCTTGATTCTCGAACTTTACGACGAGCGAGCCGAGCGACATTTGCTTAAATTCCACCGTCGGTAGCCTTCTTTTGTGCCTTAAAGTAAAAATCTTGGCCTTAAATCAATATTAGTTGGCTCAGCATGGGGTTCCGTATGCCCATAAACCCCTACAATTGCACTCGAGTATCGAAAGTAAGCGAACAATGCCACGCTTACTACGATATAAACAATTGCTAATCGGTGAGATTCCGACACACTCTAAACCAAAATTTTCGTTCAAACCTAGCGCATATGTTTAAGCACTTACTACTTGCTATTGCTATGCTGGCCTGCTTCTCTCTCTCAGCCCAGAACAGCAACCCTTACCCGTGGGAATTCGGTATTAAACTCGGAACCGCCTCCATGGGGGGTGACTTAATCGACCAAGACGTACCCGTCTTCACTCAGCCAAGTTTCGGTGGAGCCGTCCACCTTCGTCGCCGCCTCGGCAATATTCTTGCGCTAAAACTTCACTTAGTTTACGCTAGCCTGGAAGGAGACGAGACGGAAGGTGATAATTCCAACCGCGGATTTACCTCCAACACCAGTGTATTTGAGCCAGGCTTGATGCTTGAGTTGGAACCCTTTGCCTCCAAGCGTTTTGGCGACGACGGTACCTTCAAGAGAATTCTCTCTCCCTACATTGGCGCGGGTATTGCCTACGGTATTTGGGGCGACGTAGATAATAACTTTAATGGCCGTGACAACCAGCCACTCGTTATGCAAGACATTCGAGATGATGAGGACGAAACCGGTGGATTAGTCTTCCCAGTCGGAGCGGGTGTCAAGTTCTACATCTCGGAAAGGTCCTCCATTGGCCTTGACGTGAATTACCGTATTACTAGTTCCGATCTTATCGACGGCGTGAGTGCTTCTGGCGACCCAACCGATGATGACACGTACGTACTCACTGGCCTAACCTTCTCTACCGGCTTCGGTAAGAAGGACACCGATAAAGACGGAATCGCCGATGATGACGATCTCTGCCCCACCGAACCTGGCCCCGCGTCCACCATGGGTTGCCCCGATACGGATGGTGACGGTATTGCGGACAAAGATGATCGTTGCCCCGACGTAGCCGGACTAGCGGCGCTGAAAGGTTGCCCCGATGGCGACGGTGATGGTGTTGCTGATATTGACGACGACTGCCCGACTGAAGTTGGCTTAGCCGCCCTCAACGGCTGCCCCGACGGTGACGGTGACGGTGTTGCTGACAAAGATGACGAATGCCCCGATGAAGCTGGTTTGGCCGCCCTTAACGGTTGCCCCGACGGTGATGGTGACGGTATCGCTGACAAAGACGATGACTGCCCCGCAGAAGCCGGCCCCCGCAGCACTAATGGTTGCCCCGACCGCGACGGTGACGGCATCGCCGACAAAGACGATGAATGCCCTGACGAAGCCGGTACCGCCGCCCGCAATGGTTGCCCCGAGCCAAGTGCTCGCCCCGAAAACCTGAACGAGCGCCTGACGCGCTATAATCAGTTACTCGACGGCCAGGACTTCCAGCACATCCGCGTTAATTCGATTACGGGTACAATCGAGATAGACCGCCTTTACTTCTCCACCGATCAGTCTAACCTCAACCGCCCTGACCGTGTAATCATCGAGGAGCTCGATCGTTTCCTCGCACTACCCGGCGCTAGCGACTTCAACATTCGCTTCGAAGGCCACGCTGACCGCCGTGCATCCGATGAGTATAACCAGGGCCTCTCCGAGCGTCGTGCAGGTTCCGCACAGAACTACGCTCAGGACAAAGGTGCTTCCGCCAGTAGCCTCAGCATGATCGGCTTCGGTGAAAACCGCCCCGTTGGGGAGTCACTCCGGGAAAACCGGGTCGTCATCCCAGTAGCTTTCGAGCCAACACGAATGATGCAGAACAACTAAGCACTAGCTTAGCCTTAAGGTCTTAAAGGGCTGCTTCCTCGGTAACGGGGGGGCAGCCCTTTTTCATTGTGGGGGATGTACGAGTTTTGATTGAAGCACCCAGTTAGGCTTTTTGGCGCGGTCGTGGATGCCGGGTGTATAGGACAGGCACGGGTGCGGCGTGTAAGCGCAACCACACACCTCTGCTTTTTGGTGATCAAAGGGGGCAGCCACCCGAAATCGAATCACCGCCACGGTGGCTAAATTTCCGAATAACGGCGGTGCGGGCAAATACCCTTCTCCTTTCTTGGAAATACCGCTATTTTATACGCACTTTTGTAATCCTGCGTAAGTCGTGTTTCGGTACCGCAGATAATTGGCTTTTTCTACACGCGCAAATTTTCCGAGTCGGCTCACTTGTATGGGTTAGTTCGGTTTTCTGTATTCCTGGCACGCCACTCAATATTTTGGTGGTTCTTGCGCCGGGGGTTCTTCTGTGTGGATGGTTGGTATGTTTTTATTATTCACTTAGAAGAAAAGCAAGCACTTAGAGGTATGTCAGAATACAAAATCATTATCGCGGGCCAGCTCGAGTTTGGAAACCAACGCGTTTATACGCAAGTCTACGAGCAGTACCTGCACCGCATGGAACATTACTACAAAGATGATATTCTGTTGAAGCCAGAGGGGTACTTCAAGGAAGAAGAGCTCTCGCTCGTTGTTCCACGCACCGTCCTGACCGGTTCGGAGCGTCACTGGATGAATACCCTTAATCTCCTGCAGCGAGTGGTGGACTTCAGCATCGCCGGCAGCCTCAACTTGTGGCGCCTCGATGCTGGCAAAATGATCGACCACCACCTCCTCGAACCCAAAAGCGAACGCACGACCGTCCAGATCTTTAATAAAGGTCGCGAGTTGATCGAGCAGTCCGACCAGGAGTCAAAGGCAAGCGAATTAATGACCAAAGTCGTTAAGCGTTTTGCCCGCCACAGCCAGGCCTACGAGCGACGTGGGTTCATCAATTTGAAGTTAGGTAATATTGACGACGCACTTTACGACTATAACAAGAGCCTGAGCATCAACCCCGCCATGCCGGAAGCACATTACGGCCGGGGCATTATTTATAGCCGCCGCGAAAGTTGGGAAGAAGCCGCTACGGACTACGAAGCGGTCACCAAGAACACCATCCCTTACCAGCCCCTTTACTGGATGGCCCAGGTCGCCCTCGGTGACGCCTACCTGGAACTAGGCCGCCCGAACGACGCCCTACGGGTCTACAATATGTTCTTCAAGCGCAAGCAGCGTCTTTCCACGCTTGATCGCTATACCCGCCGGGTAAATTTTGAATACGCGAAGCTTTTGGCGAACGCCAAACGCTTCGACGAGGCTTATGGAGGTTTTAAACAAGCGCTGGAGGCGCAGGAAGACCCCAAAGCACCAACGACTGAGGAGATTCACTTCCACTACGGAAAGGCCCTGGAGGAAGGGGGAAAGAAAACGGAGGCCGCCAAGCAATTCAAACTCGCCGGAAAGGATTTTCCCCAGGCGGTGGAAACAACTAAAGCTCTCGAGCTTAGCGCCTAAGTTTCACCGCCAGCATTACCCGGGCTAATCTCGTTCCAGCGCCCCATCTACGGATTACCTCCGTAGATGGGGCGTTTTCGTTTTGGGGAAAGCCCGATAACATCACCCCGCGCCCTGCGTTAATCTGGCAGTTGTACTTCATTGTCAAACTCTCTCCCCGGATGCGCTTCTGTATTTACGTTGCCTCGCTAATCCTACTGTTCCCCACCGGCTGCGCCACCGCACAAAATGGCGGGGGGAAGATGGGTAAAAAAGAAACCAAGCAGCTAAGTATGGTGAATTCCGCCATCGAAGAGCATCGCTACTCAGCAGCAGCGCTGGGGCTCGCAACGCTGATCGAAAATAACCCCGGCGGCAAAGAACTCTATTTCCTCCGTTCTACCGTATTCAGTAGAATGTCAGACTTCCCCGCCGCCGCACGCGACATCGAACGGGGCATCGCGCTAGCTAAAAAACCCAGCGCCCGCCCTTTCCGTGAACTGGGTGAGGCCCTGAGTAAAGCGGGGGATTTCGCCGGCGCAAAAGCGGCCTACGGAAGATACCTGGAACTCGTCCCTCCGTCTACCCGCACGGACCGTCGCGCCACCGCCCAAAGTCTCTACCGCCAAGCCGCCGTCGCCGACAGCCTGGCCAGCAACCCGGTTCCCTTCGCTCCCATCCCCGTACCCGGGCTCATCAACACCAAGGAGAGCTATGAATACCACCCCACCGTCAGCATCGACGGTGAAAAACTCATCTTTACCCGTAGAGTCAATCGGGAGCAGGAAGATTTTTACTTTAGCGAGCGAAGTGCTGATGGCACCTGGTCCGCGGCACGCCCCCTGCCGGGCATCAACTCTCCGTACGACGAGGGTGCCCAGACCATTACCGCCGACGGTAGCTACCTCGTCTACACCTCCTGCAATACCCCGGGCGTCAACCGGGGCTGCGACCTCTACGCAGCGGAGTGGGACGGCGAACGGTGGACACCCGGCAAACCACTGGGCAGTAGCATCAATACCGAGTATTACGAGTCACAACCCACGCTCTCGCAGGATGGGCGCTTTCTTATTTTTTCCAGTAAAAGACCCGGAGGGAGAGGGGGCGCGGACCTCTACATTGCCGCGCGCTTGGTGGACGGTGGCTGGTCGGCGCCGGGTCAACTTTCCGCCATCAACACGACCGGAGACGAGCAGTATCCCTACTGGGCGGCCGACGGACGGACGCTCTATTTCACCAGCAACGGCTTGCCCGGCCTCGGTGGTGACGATCTCTTCGTCACCCGGCTCCAAAGTGACAATACCTGGTCGTCTCCGCGGAACCTCGGCTACCCAATCAACACTGCCGAAAATGAAACGAACATGTTCGTACCGCTCGACGGCAAATTAGCGTACTACAGCAAGCGCTACTTTGACGCGGGCACCGACCGTACGCAGATCGACCTGTTTCAATTCACCCTGCCCGCAGACATCGGTCCCGCACCGGCTACCTACGTCAGGGCGAAGGTGATGGATGCGGAAACGGGGGAAGCTTTACGGGCCGGGGTCACGTTACAGGCGCTCACCGCTGCGCTCCCCTCCGTGCGCACCAGAACGGACAAAAATGGTAAGTACTTAACCACCCTGCCCGTCGGGGAAGATTACGCATTCACCGTGGATGAGGAGGGTTATCTTTTTCAATCCAGGCGGTTTACGCTCACCGGCGGAACACTCGCCGAACCCTTCTTAGTGGACATTGAGCTTGAGCGAATTGGTAGCGACGCCGGGGTGTCCACTTCGGAGGCCGATGGCTCCACTGCTTTTACCAACGTACTCTTCACCAGCGGCAGCGCCCAGCTCCTCCCCGTTTCCTACACGGAACTCGGTCGCCTCACCGATCTACTCAAGCAACAGCCTGACCAGCGCGTGCTGATTACCGGCCACACGGATGACGTAGGCAATGATTCGGACAACCTCGACCTTTCCCGCCGCCGTGCCGCCGCCGTTAAGACCTACCTTAGCGACCAGGGCATCGACGCCACCCGGATCGAAACGGAAGGCTACGGCGAAGCAAAACCCCTCGCTACTAACGACACCGAAACCGGCCGTGCCACGAACCGGCGGACAACCTTTAAGCTGCTCCGACCTTAAACATTATTCCGCCCCCCCCCCGCAAGCCCGGTGAACTAGTCAGGATGGCTAACAACTAGGCGGCACGCACTTAAACCGCACTACTTTGACCGCGACCGCGCCTTCGACCAGCAAGATGCCCACCCCGTTCTGGGCGCTACTCCTCAGTGGTGTTTTCCACCCCCTGTTGGTGCCTACCTACATGTTTTTGCTCCTGATGCTGATCAACCCTTACCTCTTCGGGAGTAATGAGTTTGGCAACCAGCAATCCATGCAATTACTGATCATGATGGTCTTGTACACGGCGGTGATCCCGGTCATCTCCGTCATCATCATGCGCATGCTGAACATGGTGAGTAGCGTGATGATGGAAGATAAAATGGAGCGGATCGGACCGCTGCTGATGGTAATGATCATTTATTTCTGGATCTACTACAACCTCAGCCAGGACCCTTCGACACCCACGATTTTTTCCGCCTTTTTGCTGGGCGTGGTCATTGCCCTGGCGGTTGCGTTCGTGATTAACGTGATGGATAAGATCAGCCTGCACGCCCTCGGCATGGGTGGTTTAGCGGGCATGACCATGATCTCCGCGTGGGTCTTTCGGGGGGAAGGGATTGATTTTGGCGGCTTTAGCCTGAGCGTCGGGGTACTCGCCCTGGTGGTCGTCTTGCTGGCGGGATTGATTGGAACAGCTAGATTAGCGCTCGGCGCGCACGATCATTTTCAAGTGTACGCCGGTTATGCAGTTGGCTTTTTGAGTCAATTTCTGGCGCTAGCTTTTTACTTTTAAGGGCTAAGCAAATAAGTTATCGTATTCATGGAAGGAGAATCATCGGGTAGAGTAATCGGTCATTACCGCGGCTCGGAAGCGGGGCCGCTGGTCGTTGCAATTGGTGGCATCCACGGTAACGAGCCGGCGGGGGTGCGGGCACTCGAAAAACTATTCGAACTCCTGGACGAAGAGCCCGAACTCAACCCGGGTTTCACCTTTCGGGGCGAGTTGCTGGCCCTGCGCGGAAACTTAGAGGGGCTCTCCCAGGGAAAACGCTACATCGACGCCGACTTAAACCGCATCTGGCGGCCGTTCATCGGCAAAAAGCCGGTTTTTCAGACGTCCGAAGATCGAGAACTGTACGAGCTCCTAGCTTGCATCGAGCACGCCGTAGAGGAAGCCCCCCTGAGTGAATTGGTCTTTTTGGACATACACACGACTACGGCGGACGGGGGCATTTTCGCCGTCACCGGCGACGACACGCCGAGTCTTTCCCTAGCCGCCGAGATGACCGTCCCGGTCGTAAAAGGCATGTTGAGCAGTTTTCAGGGGACGACTCTGCACTACTTTCGGGGGGATCATTTTACGACTGACTTCCCCGTGCGGGCGGTGACGTTCGAGGCAGGATCGCACAACGATCCTAACTCAGTCGAACTGGCGCTCGCGGCTACGATCAACCTGATCAGAGCATTAGGCTGCGTGCGGGACGAAGACGTGAACACCTACCACGACGAGTTGCTGCGCGGCGCGGCTACGCACCTGCCGGCACTGACGGATTTAGTTTATATCCACCGAATTACCGAAGCGGACAAGTTCGTGATGAGCCCTGGGTTCGTAAACTTCCAGGCCGTGCGTAAAGGAGACGTGGTTGGTCGCGATCGCAACGGTGACGTAGCCGTTCCGGACGCTGGTTATTTACTGATGCCCCTCTATCAGGAGCAAGGTGACGAGGGGTTTTTCTTACTGCAGGACTACAAAATGCCCGACGGCTATTAGGAATGGACAAGCGTAAAACCGGGCTGTTTTTCGGCTCTTTCAATCCCGTGCACGTCGGGCACATGATCCTGGCCAACTTTATGGCGACCAGCACCGATCTACGCGAGGTCTGGATGGTTGTAAGTCCCCAGAATCCATTTAAAGAGCGAGCCTCGCTAGCGCGTGATCACGACCGGTTGCACCTCGTTGAATTGGCTATCGGCGACACACCGAATCTAAAAGCGAGCAACGTCGAGTTTTCGATGTCCAAACCTTCCTACACCATCGACACGCTGGCCGTGCTGCGCGATAAGCATCCGCAACGCGAGTTCGCCCTTATCATGGGGACGGACAATTTGGCGAGCCTGCGCAAGTGGAAAAATGCCGACATCATCCTCCGGGATTACAACATCCACGTTTACAACCGGCCCGGCTATCCGGCGGGAGAACTAGCCGATCACGAACGAGTCACGATCTACGACGCGCCGTTAATGCACCTCTCGGCGACTTACGTGCGCAAGGCCATCAAGGCGGGTAAAAGTGTCCGGTATTTAGTCCCTGAAGCAGCGGCACGGGAGATCGAAATCACGGGCTTGTATCAATAATTAGGGGCGCGGTCGTGGATGCAGGGTAGGTTAGAAAAAGCCGGGGATATACGTACGGGATAGCGAGGCTGAATTATCTTGCGTGCATAATCCCCCCCTCCAAGCTAATGCGCTCCATCCCCACCCTGCTTCTCTTTTTGCTATCGATTGGTCTCTTTGCCCAGATTACGCACCCCAGCGATTTCCTTCCCCACCGGCTCGGCGAAGCGTTCACGGCACACCACCAACTAGTCGATTATTTCGAATACGTAGCGGAAGCCAGCCCCCGGGTCAAACTGGAAGAGTACGGCCGGACGAACGAACGGCGGCCCCTCGTCCTGGCCTACGTGAGTAGCCCGGAAAATATTGCGCGGCTGGAGGCTATCCGGGAAAACAACTTGCGGGCGGCCGGCATGCTGAGCGGCGATTCGGATCCGGCCCTCGAGGAGGTGGCTATCGTTTGGCTTTCCTACAGCGTCCACGGCAACGAATCGGCCGGTTCCGAGGCGAGCATGGAGGTATTATCCCGGTTAACCAACACGGATGATGCTCAAGTCTCTAGCTGGCTGGAGAACACGGTCGTCATCATGGACCCCAGCCTGAACCCGGATGGTTATAACCGCTACACCAACTGGTACGGCCAAATCAGCGGACGCTTTCCGGACACCAGCCCGGAAGCCCGCGAACACCAGGAGCCCTGGCCCGGTGGCCGGACGAACCACTACCTGTTCGACCTCAACCGCGACTGGGCCTGGCAAACGCAGGTAGAATCCCAGCAACGAATGGTCAAGTACAAGCAGTGGATGCCCCACGTGCACGCCGACATCCACGAACAAGGCTACACCTCGCCGTATTACTTTGCACCCGCGGCCGCGCCCTTCCACGAATACATCACCGACTGGCAGGGAGACTTCCAAACCGAGATCGGCAAGAACCACGCCCGCTACTTCGACGCTGAGGGCTGGCTCTACTTCACCCGCGAGCGCTTTGACTTGCTCTACCCCAGCTACGGCGATACCTACGCCACCTTCAACGGTGCCATCGGTATGACCTACGAACAGGGCGGCAGCGGCCGGGCCGGGCGGGGCATCGACCTTCCGAACGGCGACACCCTCAAACTCAGCGACCGCATCGCCCACCACGCGATGACCTCCATGAGTACCGTCGAAATTGCCAGCAAAGAAAGCGACCGACTCACCGAGAACTTCCGGAAGTACTTCACCGACTCCGCCAATAAACCACAGGGAGCGTACTCGACCTACGTCGTTTCCGGCAAAACACCTCCGGGCAAAATGCGTCGCCTACGGACGCTGCTCGACCGCAACGGCATCGAGTACGGCCGGGCGACTTCTACCCAATCCGGCAGCATGTACGCCTACCGCTCGGGAGAAGTAGGGGACGCGAAAGTCAACGCTGGCGACCTCGTAATTTCCGCCTTTCAACCCCGTTCCGTGCTCACGCAGGTCCTCTTTGATCCCTCCGCCGTCGTGGAAGACTCCGTGACTTACGACATCACGAGCTGGTCAATCCCACTCGCTTACGGGCTAGAAGCTTACGCAAGCACGGCACGGCTGGACGTTGGGGCTGCTCCTTTCGCCGAGGAAACTCCGCAGGATCCCTTCGGCGAGCAACGTACGGGCAACGCCTACGCGCTTGTCATTCCGTGGACGGACGTTAGCTCCGTCGCCACCCTCGCCCAGCTCGTCAAGGCGGGCGTGCGGGTGCGTACGGCGGACAAAGATTTTACCTTCGGCCAGCAGCGTTTTCCGGCCGGTTCGCTCGTAGTGACCAAAGCGGACAACGAAAAGAATACGCCCGATTACGTGGAGCTCGTCAAGCAAACTGCCTCACGCCAGGGCGCTTCCGTACAAATATTACAGACTGGTTTCAGCACGACCGGCGGCGACCTTGGCAACGGCAGTTATGCATTGGTTGACGACCTGAAGATTGCCGTCCTCGGGGGGGAGGGCGTTAATTCCAATGCGTTCGGCCAGGTCTGGTGGTACTTCGAACGGGAGTTAGAATACCCCGTGAGTGTTTTCTGGCCCGAAGACCTCGATGACCTGCTGGCGGGCGATTACGACGTAATTATCATGCCCGACGGCAGTTACGAACTGGAAGGACGGGAAGAAGCCCTGGTCGCCTGGATTCGTAGCGGCGGCAAACTCATCGCGCTGGGGGATGCCAATACCAGCCTGAGCGGGTTAGAAGATTTCAACTTAAAGGAAAAGGAAGTAGCTGAGGAAGCGACTAAAAAAGATACGACCGTCGACGAGCGTTTGCTCCCCTACGCCGGGCGCGAACGACGCTTTATTTCCACGTACAACCCCGGTGCAGTCGTGAAGGTAGAACTGGACGCTACGTACCCGCTGAGTTTTGGGATTGGTAAGAACTACTTCAGCCTGAAGACGGGTGCGGATACCTATGATTACCTCGATGAAGGAATTAACGCTGGCCGAGTACGGACCGCGCCGAACATTTCCGGTTTCGTGGGCGTGGAGGCGAAAGACGCTATCCAGGAAACCCTTATTTTTGGGGTGCAGGAGCTGGGCCGGGGGCAGGTTGTTTACTTAATCGACAATCCCCTTTACCGGGGTTTTTGGGAGGAAGGGAAGGTCTTGTTCGGAAACGTGCTTTGGCAAATTAAATAGCTCGGCTCATGAATTTTCAACCAACGCTCGTCGGGGAACGCATTCGCTTACGGCCCCTACAGCGGGAAGATTTTGCGGATTTTTACGCTGCTGTCTCCGATCCGTTGATCTGGGATCAGCATCCGGCTAAACGCTACCAACCCGAAATTTTCGAAGCGTTTTTTGCGGACTCCTTAGCGTCCGGTGGTTGCCTCGTCGTAGAGACGCACGACGAGAATAAGATTATCGGCTCATCCAGATTCCAGTCGATACCCGGGCATCCGGACGTAGTAGAAATCGGCTGGACGGTTCTGGGCAGACCGTACTGGGGTGGTGCCTATAACCGGGAAATGAAACAACTGATGGTTGCCCACCTGACCGCCTTGAAGCAAACTGCCCTGCTCAACATCGCACCGGGAAACCACCGCTCGGTCGGGGCGGCGGAAAAAGTTGGAGGCCGGCTCGTCGACGCAACCTTCTTTCCCGAACTGATCGACCCCAGGCCGGGGTACCGGACTTACGTGCTACCGTCCATTATTGAATAATACTCAACCGTAAATAGTCCCCACCAGCCGCCGCCCACCGGCCCGGTTACGGAACTCACACAAATAAAGCCCCTGCCACGTCCCCAAATTCAACCGACCACCAGTGATCGGAACCGTTATGCTGTGCCCGATCATTGCCGCCTTGATGTGGGCGGGCATATCGTCGGGGCCTTCCATGGTGTGGACGAGAAAGGGCAGATTTTCCGGCACTACGTGATTGAAAACCGATTCAAAATCTAACAACACGTCCGGGTCGGCGGCCTCGTTGATGGTGATGGCGGCGGAGGTGTGCTGGATGAACAGGTGGAGGAAGCCGACGTTAGGTAAGTCACCCAACTGTGTGAGCACTTCGCGGGTGATGATGTGGTAGCCGCGGGGGCGGGGGGCTAGGGTAAAGGTTTTTTGTTCGATCACTGAACTGAGGCTGAGATGAAAATTGACAATTTTTAATATTGTAGAAAGATACTTCTTCCCTACCGCCGCCGAGCTTTAGCGTGCCCGAGCTTGGGGCACCGCACGTCCCCAAAATAGTAATTGAGACCAATGCCGAGAAAAAGGTAAGTGTCCTTTACGGTGTCGTCCCCTCGCTGCTGCCCCTCCCGGTCGATGCGGTTGCCCTCCGTGTTCAACATGAGACCACGGTCGTACAGCGCGAAGGCTTCCGGACCACGGGACCGCAGGAGTTCGGAGGCGTCCGGGTAAACAGTGCTTACGTCGTCGAGGTAGTCCGTGCCGCCGGAACGGACGCCGAGGTTGACGTCGAGACTGAGTTCGTAGGTCAGGTCCCACTTGAAGCCAATGCCGTAGGCGACCGCCAGATTGATGATGCCGTACTCGTCGCCACTCAGCTGGCCTTCCGTACCGAGTTCACGGAGGTTGACCAGCTCACCGGCGTCGTTTTCCGTTTTCGGGGCGTGGTTGAAGACCGACACGCCCGCAAAGGCGTAGGGCGTAAACCAGTACTCGCTGTGGCCGTGGATGTAGGGCAGGAAGTTGAACTCGAACTGGAGCGTCCCGTCGTAGATATCATTCTGAAAACTCAGGTTTCGGTTCAACTCGAACGGGTTATCGCTGTCGCTATCAAAGGCTTCGATTCGCCCGTAGTTAAAGCTGGCCCGCGCGGAAAGTCGGTGATTAAAATTATACCGCGCCGCAAATCCGCCCGCGATGCTCGCCCGGTTGAGCTTGAAGTCCGTGTTCAAATCACCAAAGTAGACGGCCGTACCCACCCAGGGGCCGATTTCCAGGCCCCGCATCTGTAATTGCCCCTGCACCCGCGGCAGCGCAAAAAAAGCAAAAAACAGCGCGAGTAAAGTGATCTTCTGCGGCATAGTGTTGGGGTGAGGAAAGGACCCTTGTTTAACGGCTTAATTTCTAAGGTAGTATGGTAGTAGCCTGCTGCGTTTTTAGTATGGTAGTAGCGTGCTGCGTTTTTTAGTATGATAGTAGCGTGCTGCGCACTAAGTATGATAGTATGGTAGTCGACTGCTCTGTACTACCATACTATAATACTGGGCGAAGCCCTACTACCATACTACTTACTGCCCGAACCGGCCGTAAATCTGCTGCAATTGCGGCTCCGTTTCCGCAGCCTTGATCTCGTCGAGTATTGTCCCTAGCTCCTCGACCATGGCGGCTTTAGTGGCCACTTCCTTACTGCTTTCGCGCAAATCATTGATGGCGGCCGTGGCGGCAAGGCGCTTCCACGGGCTCCCCTCCTGAAGGAGGGCCTGTGCCTTCATTTTGGCCACGCCTTCGTTGATTTTAGCGTCGTCCGCCTGACCCAGTAGTTCCTGGTAAGCGGTCATCATGTTGATGGCGCCGTAACCGTCGACCTTATCCATCCGATCCTCGAAGTAGCTCAGTTTGCTCAGGTCGCCCGACTTGCTGTAAAGCACGGCGATGGCGGAAGCAATGTCGTCGTTATCGACGCTCTCCAGCTCAGCGGCGGTTTGCGCGGCGGCGGCGGGGTCGATTCCGGCGAGGGTAGCCAGGCCAGCGGCGACCACGGGGTAAGGTTGAGCCTGCATGGCTTGCGTGGCGATGGACTTCAATTGTGTTTCATCGACATCAGCCACCTCGCTCAGCATAGCGATGGCGGCGGCGCGCGTTCCACTGTGGGCATCGTTGCCGGCGATCTGCTGAATCAAGCGCGTCTGCTCGGCGTCGGGTGTTTCGATGGCTTCCATGGCCAGTGCGCGAATGCCGTGGTACGGGTCGCTCAGGCCAGCCGTCAACGTGGCCGTTTTCATCGCATCGTCGTCCTTGAGCGCGAGGCGCTGCATGACGAGGGCGCGGTCGACGTAGCTCTGGGCACCTTTGAACTGCGCGGCCAGTTCTTCGCTCGATTTGATGTAATTGTAGTTCGCCAGTAGGACGTGCTGTGGATCGAGGATCACTACGTCCGGCGCAACGCTGGAGGGAAAGGTAAAAGACTGCTTGCGCTGGTCGATGACGATGTCGTGCAGCTCCGGGATCGTGCTGCCATTCGTCAGGATCGCCACCTGCGTGGGTAAACGGAAAACGCCCGGCACGTTGTTCTCGGTGCCGTGCTCCTGCTCGACGGTTAGCGTAACAACGCCGTCGCTGTGGTCCGTATCCAGTTTGAGCGCAGGGTGTCCGGCGGAGAGAAACCACTGGTCGAAAAACCAGTTCAGGTCTTCGCCGGTCGTGTCTTCAAAAGCCATCCGTAGTTCGTCTACTTCCACGGCGGAAAGTGCGTTATCGGTCAAGTATTTTTTGAGGCTGGCGAAGAAAGCGTCGTCGCCCACGTAAGCGCGGAGCATGTGTAGGACGGCCCCGCCCTTGTTGTAGCTGTGGGCGTCAAACATGTCTTCTTTGTCGTCGTACCCGAACCGGATCAGCTCTTTCGGACCGCCGCGCTGAAGGCTACCGAAGTAACCGCTGCGCTCTTCGAGCATGTGGGCTTCGGCGGCGTCCTTGCCGTGCTTTTCTTCCATCCACAAGTACTCGCTATAGTTCGCAAAACCTTCGTTGAGCGTCAGGTTGGCCCAGCTTTCGCAGGTCACGTAGTCGCCGAACCAGTGGTGGAACATCTCGTGGGCGACGATCTTTTCGTTGCGGTCCACGTCGATCAGGCTGCGCTCGGTGCCGTGCATAAACTCACCGAAGATGACGGCGGTCGTGTTTTCCATCGCGCCGGACACGTAGTCGCGCACGGCTACCTGGCTGTACTTCGGCCAGGGGTAGCTGACACCGGTAATATCACTGAAAAACGTTAGCATTTCTCGGGTGTAGGGGTAGATGGCTTTGGCGTGGTCCTTCCAGCCGTCTTCCATGTAGTAGTTCACCGGTTTGCCATTCCAGGCTTCGTCTTCGACTACGTCGAATTCACCGACGGTGAGCATGAAAAGGTAGGGGGCGTGGGGCTGGTCCATCTGCCAGGTATCCGTCCGGGTGCCGTCGGCGTTGGTGACGCTGCCGGTCATGGTACCGTTGGAGAGCGTTTTGTAGTTATCCGCTACGGTAATGACCATCGTCTGCGTCGTCCGCTCGTTCGGCTTGTCGATGGTGGGGAACCAACGGGAGTTGTTTTCGGTCTCGCCCTGGGTCCAGATCTGGCGGGGCTTATCGTCACCTTCTTCGCCGCGGGGGTTGATAAAAAATAGGCCTTTATCGGAAGTGATCGCCGCGCTGCCGCCGGACTGGGCGGGGATGGCGGTGTAGTCAAAAATTAGGGTAAATTCTTCGCCCCGGCGGTATTCGCGGCCGAGGTCGATGGTGACGTGCTGGCGGGCTTCGTCATAGCTGAACTCATACGTCGTGCCGGTCTCGGATTTTACTGACATGATGTCCAGGTTTTTGGCGTCCAGCGTCACGTCACTTCCTGGGTTGAAGAGTGGCGTGAGCTTCAGCGTTGCTTCGCCGATAACCATTTCTTGTTCCCAGTCGAAGCTCAAGACGAGACGGGTGTCGAGCAGGTCGTGCGTCCGCGTGGCGCTGGGGTTATAGTTGGGGCGCTCATTGGGGATTTCGGCGACGACGGCGGTGTTTTCCGTATCGATCACGCCGTTGGCTTCGGGCGTGACGGTCATGGTGTCCAGGTCGCGCGTTTCCATTGGGGGTGCCGTGACTACCTTCTGGGAGTTACAACCGAACGTGAGTAACGTGGCCAGGAGGGCCGCTGCGGGGAGAAATTTCATCATCGGGGTCAGGGGTTGGAGATTAGCTGAATTTCAAGGACGCAAAGATAGGCGGATTTGTTGTGATAGAAATGGGCGCGGCCGCAGGTGCTAGGTTTAGATTTGATGGAGCAATGATTTCTCACCTATCAACTCTATTTCCCGGAGGGGAATGCTAAATAGCCTGGGGTTCGGCTAGTCCGCAGGACCGACGACCCCAGGTTTTCGTTGTTCCCAAATTCACCTTCATCAAATTGCCCCGCCAACTATCTTCGCCCAAAATCTCCCCAAGTTATGCCCCTAACCTTCCAAGCCCTCCTCTTCGACATCGACGGCACCCTCGTCAACAACATGATGGTCCACCACCGCGCCTGGCAACGTAAGCTAAAGGAGCTCGGACTTGATTATTCGCTGGAGCGCGTCAAGGAAGAAATCCACGGCGTCAACCTGGAAATCTTGGAACGGCTGTTTGGTGACCGGTTCACCCACGAAGAGCGCGTCCAGATCGCCTGGGATAAAGAAGCCGCCTACCGGGAAATCTTTGCGGAGGAACTTGCCGAAAACATTGTCCCCGGCACCCTCGAATTTATCGAACGAGCTAGCGAATTAGGTATTCCCATGGCCGTCGGCACGGCGGGCCCCGAGGAGAATGCTTTCTTCATCGTAGATGCTTTGCACCTGCGGCCGCGCCTCGGCCACGTGGTCCACTCCGGCATGGTCTCGAAGGGTAAACCCGACCCGGAAGTCTTCCAGCAAGCCGCCGACGGCATCAACGTCAAGCTTCAGGATTGCATCATTTTTGAGGACAGCGTGACCGGTGCCAAAGCCGCCAACAACGCCGGCTGCCCCGTCGTCGTCCTGACTACCTCCCACGTAGAAGCAGAATTCGAAAGCGTAGAAGTAGTCAACTTCCGCCCCGATTTTACGGGTTTTCGCCTTAGCAAGGTCAAGCATGGCTTCCTACTGGAATTATAATCCAATTCAATACCTAAATTCCTACCACCTACCACCTACCGCCTAATCTTCCTACCGCCTACCCTCCTAACCTTCCTACCCTCCTACCTAAGCAACTCCACCACCTCCGCCCGTTTCCGACTAGCCACCGGCACCTCGTCCCCATTCGACAGCCGCAAGTAACCACTATCGATCTTCTTAAACTCCACGACGTGGCGAAGATTAACCAGGTGCGACTGGTGAATCCGCACAAAGTGGTGCTCCGTCAGCATCCGCTCGAAGTGTTTGAGCGTCTTCGTCACGAAAACCGGCTTTTCCCCTTCGATAAAAAAGCGGGTGTTGTTACCGTCGGATTCACAACGGACGATGTTTTCGATCCGCGCCACCATGATGTTTTCGGAAGTGTGCAGGCTGATCCGGTCGGGTAGCTTATTCGGTTCGCGGATTGTCTTTTTCAGCAAGTCCAGGCTATCCGTATTGAGCTGCCCGGCGCGTTCTTTCGCCCGATCGACGGCGGCCTTGAGTTGTTCCCCATCCACCGGTTTAAGCAGATAATCGACGGCGGCGAAGCGAAAAGCCTTAATGGCGTATTCATCGGAAGCGGTGATGAACACCAGCTGAGCTTGCAAGTCGGGGACGATTTCCAGAATATCGAAACTTGTCCCGTCGCCCAGGTCGATATCGAGCAGTAGCAAATCCGGTTTTTCCGTACGCAACAGTTTGGCGGCGCTGACGACGCTGTCGGCGGTACCGATAATCTTCACTTCAGGGCAGTATGTCTTTAGGTCAACTTGGAGGGCGGCGAGGGCTTGAGGCATGTCTTCTACGAGAATGGCGGTCATATTGGTCTGTGGTCTGGTGGTCTGGTGGTCTTACTCTTTAAGATAATTAGTCATATCCAACAACGGCAACCGCAGCAGTAAACTATCGGCCGTCATATAAAGGTAGCCTTCGTCCGTATCGAGCGTGCAATTAGCCGTGCGCTGACCGGTGCGGATGATGCCTAATAAGGTCTCGTCCGGGTGAAAGACATAGACGCCGCCGGGGCCGGTTGCGAAAAGGTGGCCGGTGGAGTGCATGACCATCCCGTCGGGCGATCCTTTTTCGGTGGCGCGGCGGTCGGTGACGTCCATCAGGAGGCGGGCGGGGCCGATCGTTCCGTCGTCTAGTAGCGGGTATTTGTTCCAGAAGGAGGATTTGGCGTCGGAGTTGGAGACGATTAAGAACTTGTCATCCGGGGTTACTTCGATGCCGTTCGGGCGGGTGATGTCTTTGGTTAGTACGGTTATTTCGCCGTCGGTATCCAGGCGGTAGACGCCGTTGAAATCGAGTTCCTTCGCGGGGTCTTCGTCCTGTCCGTTCAGACCGTAGGGTGGGTCGGTGAAGTAGATGTTACCGGTGGCGTCCATGGCCAGGTCGTTGGGGCTGTTGAGGCGTTTTCCGTCGAGATCGGCGGCGAGGGTGGTGAAATTAGTATTGGGGCTACCGAGTGGGGTATTCAGTTTGGCTACGCGCCGGTCGCCGTGTTGGCAGAGGATCAGCTTACCGTCTTTGGGGTCGATCAGGAGGCCGTTGGAGCCGGGTTCGCGGGCTTTGGAGTATTCGCCGGTGAAGCCCGAAGGTCGGAGGTATTCGGTCGTCGTCGTGCCGCCCGCCCACTTGTAAATAACGTTTTCGGGGACGTCGGAGAAGAGCAGGTAGCCGCCGTCTTCGTGGACCCACACGGGGCCTTCGCTCCAGTTGAAGCCGCTCGCTAGCCAGTCCATTCGCTCGCCGGGGCGGATGATGGCGTCTAGCCGGTCATCGAATTTCTCGATGCTGCCGTAAGCTTCGTAGTCTTCAGCCTGGTTACGTTCAGCTTGGGCCGTAGTACTTTTCGCCGGTTCTTGGGCGCGGGCGTCCCGACTAAGTGCGGGACTAGCTGGCGCGTTGCAGGTGCAGAGTAAAAGGGCTAAGCAGAGAAAACTGAACAAAAAGCGTAATTGCATGAGACGGCGAGATTGTGAGATCCAAAGTACTGCAATTTCAGGAAGAGGGCGGCGGACTACAGTGAATAACTAGCTAAGAATAGCCTGGACGCTCGGGGGACCATTTCAAGCATTCCGCCGCGCTCCGTGCCTGAAATCGACGCCCCGAGATCCTGCACTTGTCGCAAGTATCCAAAATTAGAGCATCTCGGAATGGCCAGAGCAACCCAGGACGTAACCAATCGAAACAATAATGGTCAAATGGTTGCACCTTTAATAGTAATATAGCTATATTTGCATCAAATAAACGACCATGCTCCTTTCCCAACTAAAAACTTGGCTCTCCGACCGCGCCGAGTACAGTATCCAACTCCCCACCGGCGAAGCCGTCCCCACCCACTTTCACGTTACGGAAGTCGGCGAGACCAACAAATCCTTCATCGACTGCGGTGGCACGCCCCGCCGCGAGCGCAAGGCCAGCCTTCAACTCTGGAGCGCCAACGATTACGACCACCGCCTCCACCCGGATAAGCTGGTCAAGATCATAGACCTTGCCCAAACGCAACTAGGCATGGGTGACCTGGAGATCCAAGTAGAATACCAGGGTACGCACACCATCGAAATCTACGGCCTGAATACCGAAGGAAATACCCTCCACTTAATCGGCCAAGCCACCGACTGTCTCGCGCAAGATGCCTGCGGCGTCCCCGCCAAGAAAAAGCTCGTCTCCCTAAATAACCTCATCAGCGCACCTGCCTGCACCCCGGGCGGTGGCTGTTGCTAATACGTGACCGATGGGATTAACCAAAACAGAAGCTTACACCGCCGAGCAAAATCAGCTCGCCGACCTTCTCAAAGCCCTGGCTCATCCGGCCCGGATCGCCATCGTGCAGCAACTACTGCAAAAGCAATGCTGCGTCGGCAAGGAATTTAGCGCGGAGCTACCACTGTCGCAACCCACCATTTCCCGGCACCTACGGGAACTGAAAGATGCAGGCATTATCAGCGGCACCATCGAGGGGACGAGCGTCAGCTACTGCATCGCCGGTGAGCGGTGGCGGGAGGTGCAGGGGTTGGTGCATGAGTTATTTGAAGGGTATTGGAGAAGTACGGATTGTTGTCCCGGTGAATAGCAACGGTTTTCGTCGCTACGAGTATTCGGACAAAAAACCAGCTGGCTGCGCTGGCTGGTTTATTTATCCGACCACCTGCGCATGAATTTTGTCAATCCTCAAAGGAGACGATCGGGCCTCCAACAAGAGGCGTAGCTAAGAATAACTCGATCCGCGAGGCAGCGCACATTCAACTGGGCGATAATTTGAATTATACAATCACCAAATTTCCACTGGAACCACCACCTCTACCCGCGTCCCACCACCCTCCCGGTCTTCGATGGTTAACGTTCCGCCGCTAGCCCTTAATCTTTCCCCGGTTACCTCCACCGCGACGGATTTATGAGTGGCCGTCCGGTCATTTTTTCGCTCGGCGGCTACCCGGCGGCCGACGCCGTTGTCTTCCACCAAACACTGCATCCTGCGACCGCGCAAAACAAAACTTAGGTCGATCCGTCCACCACCTTCCTTGCCCGCCAAGCCGTGAAGGATCGCGTTTTCAACGAAGGGCTGTAAGAGCATCGGTGGTAAACTAACTTCTTCCGGATCAATGTTATCGGGAATATCGATGGTGTACTCGATGGGAAATTTCTGGCAGAAACGCTCCATCTCAATGTACTCCCGTAAGACCTGCACCTCTTCTTCCAGCGAGATCATCTCCTGCCGGCTATTGTTGAGAATACCCCGCATGAGGGTGGCAAATTTGGTGATCCGTTCGCGAGCCTCTACGTCGTGATTACCGTCGACGAGCCCACGAATGCTATTGAGGGCATTGAAGATAAAATGAGGATTCATCTGCAACTGCCGCGCTTTTTGCTCCAGTTCGAGTAGGCGGTTTTGTGTCTCCAATTCCTCACGTAAAGCGGCCTCTTTACGCTGAACCCGTCGGTACAGCACGTAAGAACCGCCAATGACCAGGCCACTAATCAACAAAGTAACCAGGCCTAAAAACCAAGCCGACCGGATTACCGGCGTCTCGATCTCAAAAGTGTACGTAGCCGGCTCGCCAAAAGTCTTTCCGTCGGTCGTAGCCGCCACCAGGAAAGTGTATCTGCCCGGCGACAGGCCCGCGTAGCGCACCGCCCGCTCGTCCGTTAGCGGCGACCAATCCATCTCTTCCCCCCGCAACCGAAAGCGGTAGCGTAGGCGATCGGGATAGGTCAGGTCGACGGCGGAAAACCGGAACTGAAAATGGTTTTTCGCGGCCGTGAAAGTTGGTACCTGGTTTTCCAGTTGGTAGTCTTCTGGCTGAACCGGATTATAGAATAGATTTATGCGCTCAAGAAACGTAGGCGGCGGCGCCAGGAAGCCATCCCCCCGGTCATCCTCGTAGCGTACCATTCCGTTCAGCGTGCCGAACCAGAGGCGGCCGAGGCTGTCCACCGTTACCGCATCGCGCGTTGTTTCGCCACCAAGGAAACCTTCGGCACGACCGTAGTTGCGGTAGTAATCCGGCCGGCCATCAGCATTGAGGAACACGCGGGTAAGGCCCCTTTCCGTGCCTAGCCAAATGGCGGAACCGTTGGGGTCATCGGCCAATTGAAAGATGTTAGTGCTGACTTTTCGGAAGCGGGCCGGGAGAGGGAAAAAGCGTATTTCTTTGAGTCGCAGATCGGTGTAGTACAGTCCGTAACCCTGCACGGCAACCCATAATTGCGTCCCGCGGCGCAGCAGCATGGTAGAAACTCGCCCCGGGGGCAAGCCGCTGGATTCTTCAAAAACACGGACTTCCTTCCCGGTCATCTTCCCTCCTCGGGCGGGTGACCACAGCTGGATCCGACCGTCCGTTCCGCCCAGGAGAAAACCATCTTGGCACGGAATAATCGAGGAGAGACTTTCGACTACGATGCCATCATCCATCCCGTAACTATTGACACTGAAGGAGTCTTGCTCGGGAAAGTATTCAACCTCGTTTAAGCCTTTTGAGTAGCTGGCTACCATGACTGAATTCATCCCGGTGGGAAGGACTTTCAGCACAAAGTCCGAGTTAAGCCCCGAGCGGCGGGTGAGGCTGCTGACGCGGTTGGAATCGAGCACCACTACGCCCCGTCCATCGGTAGCGAAGTAGAGCCGGCCCGCGCCGTCTTCGGTGATGCTGGGGATTTTCACGCCGCGCGTGGGGTCCTCGATCGGCGGTTGTTGAAACTGGCCAGCTTCCAAATATTGGATGCCTTTCGCCGAGGCACTAATCCAAAGTTTACCGTCGCGGGCAGCGTGGAGGGCGTAGACGCGGTTGCCGAGCAAGCCGTCGCCGGCATCGAAGTAACGTAGTCCGGTGGGGATCATACGGACGAGGCCGCCGCCGGAAGTACCGATCCATGCGCGGCCCTGTCGGTCTTTTAGGAGTGAAAGGACGTAGTTGTGGGGCAAATCGCCAGCTTCTTCGGTGTAGTTGGCGGTGGGTTCGCCTCTATTTAATAAGAGTAAGCCGCGGTCGCGGGTGCCTTTGATTGTTTGCCCGCCGTTTAGATCGAGTTCGGGACCGTCCTGTATGTATGGATTGGTTTCTTTTGTGACGATCCAACCCTGCTGGCCAAGTTGAAGGGTGAATACGTAGTTAGTCGTAGCGTAAGTTATTTGGGAGTGGTCGTCCGAAAATTGCAGCTCGCCCCACTGCACGGCACCCGCGTCCGCGTCAAAAAGACCATTCATGTTGCCAGTAAACTTCACGGCGGAGAACCCACTCGAATCCGCGTTCATCACCGCCAGCCCCCGCCGCGTCAGTGCATAGAGCTGGTTGTTATCTCCGACTAGCAAGCCGCGAACGAAATTGTCCGTTAACCCATCGGCCACGCCGTACGGCCGAAAATTCGCTCCGTCGAACCGGGCTACCCCGCCTCCGTTTGTCCCCACCCAGAGGTAGCCCCGCTCGTCTTCCGCCAGCGCGGTCACCTGTGATTGTGGCAAGCCGTCCTCCACCGACCAGGTTAGGAAACCGTAGGGCTGGGTGGCTGCGGTTAGGGGTAAGAGGAGAATTAGGAGGAGTAGGAATCGCACTTTGTAAAGGTAGTGTAGGCTGGTAGGCTGGTAGGCTGGTAGGCGGTAGGCGGTAGGCGGTAGGCGGTAGGCGAACGTAATATTATGGAGGATAAGCACTACCGCCTACCGCCTACATTCCTACTGCCTAATTTCCTACCGCCTAATTCCCTACAACTTCCTCCCCCCGACAACCCGGCCGTTCACTTTCTTCTCCCGCAATTCTTTTAACGGAATCATTAAACTAGCAAAGGCATTGGACGTACTTACGCGCCAGGTTTTTCCGGCGTAGGTGACGGAGCCCGAGCGGCGGTCCCAATCCTGGGCCAGCAGCACGTAGGTATTACCGGCATTCGGGTTAGGGCCGAAGACGAGGTAGTTGTCGTTGTTGCTTTCGAAGCTGACCGCTACGCGTTCCGTTTTGGGGCTGAAGACGAAGACGCCGGGGGTTTTTGCGGGGAAGACGACCTGTTCGACGTCCTTTCCGTTGATGACGCGGACTTGGCCGTTCGTGATCTGGGTATTTCCGTTGCGGAGTTCGCGGGTGAGAACGAGGTCTTCGGAGAGGTAGAATTGGATGCGCTCGAACTCGGCGCTCGTCCAGTTCTGCTCGCTGACGATGCGCTGGGTGAGGGGGCTCAGCTTTGGTCCGCAGCTGGTGAGGAAGAGTAAGCTGGCTAGAAAAGCTAAGTATTTCATCGGGGTTATTTTGGCTGAACGGTTGACGTAAGCGACTCGGGGTTGGTTTGTTTCGGGGAGCGCCGCTAACAATACTTTAATGACTTAACCGCGCCGGCCGGTGAAGAAGGAAGTCATTAGTGCGCCACATTCTTCGTGCAGCACGCCGAACTCCAGCTTGGTTTTTGGGTGCAGCAGCTCCCGGCCGAAGCGCATGAAGCCGCGTTTGTCGTCATTTGCCCCGTAGACGATCCGGCTTACCTGACCCCAGGCGAGCGCCCCGGCACACATCGGGCAGGGCTCGAGGGTGACGTAGAGGGTGCAATCGTGGAGGTATTTATCCCCCAGATAATTAGCGGCGGCGGTGAGGGCGATGATCTCGGCGTGGGCCGTGACGTCGTTGAGGCGCTCGGTCTGGTTGTGGCCCCGGGCGATGATGCGGTCGTTGGAGACAACCACGGCACCCACCGGAATCTCCCCGTCAGCGGCGGCGAGGTTCGCCTGGGCGATGGCCTGGCGCATGAAGAATTCGTCGTCGTAGAGCTTCAGCATGGTGTCGCTTATTGGTATTTTGGATAGTGATCGGTATTCCGAGCGTATCGCCCGGGGGCGAATGCCCCTCGACGGAAAAGGCTTGGATTCGTTCGGGTTAAGTACGAGCACTTGGTTTACATTTCGGTACTCATGCTGATCGGAATGGTTCAAAGGTAGTGATCAATCTAGTGAGGCGAAACGAGCTGATGAAGTCGGGATTACTGATTAGTGAGCGGCTCGGGTCACCGCTCGTTGTGCAGTTTGGGTGGAGTTTCTTAGCCATCAACTTTACCCCCGTCCCGGTAGCAATCGGGACGCCCGAATCAATGTTGAAGTAAGTGCCCCGATGAGCAATCCGTTCGTCAACTAAAGCGGCGTCAGGACGTTACATTTGTCCTCCAATTACGAAACTGAAATTTTCTCCCCCCATGGGCCAACGTCTAATTTACCTCGACAACAATTCTACAACCCCGACCGACCCCCGTGCGGTGGAAGCCATGCTTCCTTACTTCTACGAAAACCCGGGCAACGCCGCCAGCCGCAACCACCCAGCCGGCTGGGCCGCCGAGGGTGCCGTAGACCTGGCCCGTGAGCAAATTGCCGACCTCATCAACGCCGATACGCGGGAGATCATTTTCACTTCCGGTGCCACTGAAGGCGATAACCTCGCACTTAAGGGTGTTTTTGAGATGTACAAGCGAAAGGGCAACCACATCATTACGGCCAAGACAGAGCACAAAGCCGTCCTTGATGCTTGTAAAAAAATCGAGCAAATGGGCGGTGAGGTGACCTACCTCGACGTAAAAAACGATGGCTTGATCGACCTCGGTGAGCTCGAAGCGGCCATCACCGATAAGACCATCATGATCTCCATCATGTGGGCGAATAACGAAACCGGCGTCATCCAGCCGATGGAAGAGATCGGTCAGATTTGCGAGAAGCACGGTGTCTTGTTCATGTCCGACGCTACGCAGGCGGTCGGCAAGATTCCCGTCGACCCACGCAAAGTTGGTGTGCACCTGATGGCCTTTACGAGTCACAAGATGTACGGACCCAAAGGTGTCGGCGCGCTCTACGTGAGCCGTAAGAACCCACGGGTAAAAGTCACCAGCCAGATGGACGGTGGCGGCCACGAGCGCGGTATGCGCTCCGGTACGCTGAACGTACCCGGCATCGTCGGATTCGGTAAAGCCGCCGCGATCGCTAAGGACGAGATGCATCAGGATGCCGCACGCCTCAGCAAAATGCGTGACCGTCTGCAGAAAGGTCTCTGCGACATTCTCGAAGAATGTTACGTAAACGGCAACGAAGATCACCGGATGCCACACGTGACGAACATTAGCTTCAAGCACGTCGAAGGTGAAGGCCTGATGATGACTTTCAACCAGAACATCGCGCTTAGCTCCGGCTCCGCGTGTACCTCCGCTTCTCTGGAGCCCAGTTACGTTCTCGTAGCCCTCGGCCTCGGTGACGACCTCGCGCATTCAAGCCTTCGCTTTAGCCTCGGCCGTTTCACGACGGAAGAAGACATCGACGTGACCATCAAACAAGTATCAGAAGGTGTTACCCACATGCGTGAATTATCTCCGATCTGGGAGATGTACAAAGAAGGTGTCGATATCGACGCTATTGAGTGGAGTGCGCACTAAGGTGGTCTCGGGTCTGTAGTCTTTGGTCTATAGTACTGGGGACTACAGACTCCGAACTTTCTTAACTATTCCCGCAAAGCCGTTGTTATACATCAAGTTCTAAGAAGAACACTAAATTAAAATCTCCCTCCCATGGCATACTCAGAGAAGTTACTCGACCATTTTAAGAATCCCCGTAACGTCGGTACGATGGACAAGGCCGACAAGGGCGTCGGCACCGGACTCGTTGGCGCACCCGAGTGTGGTGACGTCATGCGTTTGCAGATTCACGTTGACCCCATTACGCAAAAGATCACGGACGCGAAGTTCAAGACTTTTGGTTGCGGCTCGGCGATTGCTTCTTCCAGCTTAGCCACCGAGTGGTTGAAGGGTAAGAGCGTTGACGAAGCTTTGGCGATCGACAACATGGCCATCGTGGAAGAACTTGCTTTGCCACCGGTAAAGATTCACTGTTCCGTCCTTGCTGAAGATGCAATTAAGGGTGCCATTAAGGATTACCAGACTAAGAATGGTATACCGGTAACTGTAGTAGAGCATACGCACTAGGCAAATTAGGCGGTAGTTTGTAGGCGGTAGGCTTGTATTATAGTGCTACCGCCTACCGCCTACCGCCTACCGCCTACCGAAAATTCAAAGGCAACCAAGTAGTTCAATCCCCCCAATAACCTTCCTCTAAACCTTCCCCATGCTATTCGTAGCCGACAGCGCCAAGCAGCGTTTGAAAAACATACGCGAAGTAAAAGGACTAACCGACGATTACTTTCTGCGCGCGACCATCCAGAGCGGTGGTTGTTCGGGATTGACTTATGAGTTGGACTTCGATAATGAACTCCAGCCCAGAGACCAGGTTTTTGAAGACAACGACGAGACGGTGGTTTGCGACCTGAAATCGTTTCTCTACCTGCACAACTCCACGCTAGAATTTGGCGGCGGGTTAGATGGAAAGGGATTTTCCTTTAATAATCCAAACGCCTCACGCGAGTGTGGTTGTGGAGAGAGCTTTGCGGTGTAATTGAAAAAAAATAAATTTTACCAACCCTTCTTCAGGCAACTGAGGGAGGGTTTTTTACGAGCGCATACCACGATAAACTGATTCATGTTTACTAAGGACATAATTCCTCATCCGATTGTAGGCAATACACTAAAGATCGATAACCAAAATGGATACCCCACAAATAAAATTCGAGCATTTCCTGGAGCAATTTCCCGAATTAGAATTACCCATTTCTTTCAATGAAGAGACGGTGCGGACGATCAGTAAAGAAACCTTACCACTTTCGCCCATGATGATCGAGCAGTTCATCGCACCCGTCGAACCGGGCAAGATCGACGAGTTGACGGAGTTCGTAGCCTGCATGCGGCTACCGGAAGCGGATGACTACGCCGGGGTTGTTTACTGGCGGGCGGACCTAGCGCAGTACCACTTTACGCTGGTCACCTTCAACCCTAAAACGGAAGAGATGATTGACCGGATGGTGATTGCCGGGACGAGCTATGACGGCGAGGAATTATTGCAGACGCACGCGATGATGAATGAGACGCTGTTGATCCATCAGGTGAGTGGACAGGGCGGTGGTGGTGATTTTGATTATCAGGCTTCTACTAGTACGGCGCGGCGGTTTCAGGTTGGGGGTGCTGGGAAGATTGTGGAGATGTAAATGCTAGTTCCAATATTCTCAAATTGCATTAGCAGCGACGAACGTTCACTTACAATTCTTTCTCCATGCAACACTTTCTTTACGGCCTGCTGTCTATTCTCCTTTTTGGAATTCCGGAACTAACTCCTATCCTGGGCGAATTAATTGATAAAAGTGCAGCGGGGGCGGCACAATTTGACAAGGAGATAGCGCCCTGCGTGGCAGTAATGAATAAACTTAGCGTGGAGAACTTCAAATACGAAGACCTTACGCTACCCGAAATGGCGACGTTAGATAAGTATGAGGACATGTTTTATAAGGGATACTGGTCTATCCTTCCTCCGGGGTGCAGCTGGTACTGTGGCGATGGGCCGAAATTCTTGTCTGCCAGTTCCCATCTAGTCGCATCCGGTAATATTGACTATCGAGCAACGAACGCCCACGACGATAGCTATGAGACCGCTTGGGTCGAAGGGGCGCCCGGCCCGGGCATCGGAGAAAAATTGAGCTATCATTTTACCGCCACCAGTCCGCGCGTCACCGAAGTAATCATCATCAACGGTTACGTAAAGTCAGCAGAGGCTTGGCAAGACAATTCTCGTGTCAAGCAACTCAAGCTCTACGTAGATAACCAGCCTTACGCCTTATTGAACTTGGAGGATTCTCGGCGGGAACAATCTTTCACGGTAGAGCCTATCGGCACCGGTGACCGCGAAGACTGGGCGGCTATGGAGAACCTACCTGACTGGACGCTGACTTTCGAAATCATGTCGGTCTACCCCGGAGAGAAGTACCCGGACGATACGGCGATTACGGAGCTGTACTTTGATGGGCTTGACGTTCACTAACGATGCCGTCATGTATCCTCTTGAACCCGGTTCGCCCTCCTCCGTAGCTCAAGATGAAGCACCCCTTTCCTGCCGTAACACTACCCTATTCCGCTCCACCCAACCATGATTGGGCTCAATCAACTCCATCCCCAAATACACCGCCGTGTGCCGAAAGGGGTCGTGAAAACCAGTAACGAGTTCAGTATTGAGCCCGACTGACACACTACCAAGAGACTTTCCCCGTAGCTGCCGCCCCAGATCTTTGTGCGTCATCAACAAATCACTGATTCGATCGAGGAACTGTTTGAGCTGGGCGGACATCGTGTACCAGTAAACCGGGGTAGCCAGTATAAGCTTGTCGTGGGTTAGAATTTTGCTACGGATGAGTTCGAGAAATTGATCGTCACCAGGATATTCCTGTGCGTAGCTAAAGGGATAGATTTTATAGTCTAGTAGGTCGATCCAATCGGCCTTTAGTTCTGCGGCGAGGTGGCGGACCACTTTGTTGGTGTCGCCGTCGGGCCGGGCGGAGGCTTGGATAATCAGCGTATTCATAGGTATTAGTTATCAAGGAGATGCCTGAATTTAGGGCTTCGCCTAGTAAAAGCTGCTTTTCCTTTTTTTACCCTGCACTCCCGATAGCTATCGGGACCGCGCCCTACCTTACCTTAACCGTACCAAAAGTAGAACCCATGCGTTTTTTCCCACTGTTTGTCCTTTACCTCTTTCTTACCGCTTGTGCAAATGAGGAGCCGGCAAGTACCCAGAATCTTCCGCCATTGGAGGATTTACTGAAAAATTATAACGAAGAGCGCCTCCAGCTTTACCCATTCGAAGCTACTTTTCAAGGCGACAACCGCTACAACGACCAGATGCCGAATGCGCTGTCGCAGGTGCACAGAAATACGTTGGACGCCTTCTACAACAAGACGGCCGACGCGCTGGCCAAGTACGATCGCGAGCAACTTTCCTCGACCGATAAAGTGAGTTATGACGTATTAAAATGGGAAACTGACATCAACTTGGAAGCCCTGACTTTCCGCGAAGAACTCCTCCCCCTCGACCAGTTTAGCGGCTTCCACCTCATGGCCGGCCAACTGGCCAGCGGGCAGAGCGCTCAGCCCTTCGTCACGGTAGAAGACTACGACAACTGGCTGAAGCGCACAGACGCCCTTCTCGAAATGCTGGATACTGCCATCGTCAACATGAAAATGGGCGTGGAAGAAGGTTACGTCCTCCCCGCTTCGCTTATCGCCAAGCTTCAACCACAGCTCGACGCGATGACGGCCGAACCGCTCCAGAACCACCTCTTTTACGGCCCCGCCCGCAATCTCCCCGACGACATCACCGGCACGGACCGCGACCGCATTCTTTCCGACTACGAAACCATGGTGGAAAAAGTGATGCGCAAATTCCAGGAAGTAGCGACTTACGTAGAAAACGAATACGCCGGAAGCGGCCGCACCAGTAGCGGTATTGACGCTATTCCGGACGGCGCTGCGTACTACGCGCACCTCATCAAGCTTTACACAACAACCGACATGGGCGCCGACGAGATCCACCAACTCGGCCTCAGCGAAGTAGCCCGCCTAAGCAGCGAAATGGAAAAAGTCAAAGCAGACGTCGGTTTCACCGGCGGTTTACAGGAGTTCTTCGACCACGTTCGCGCCCGCAAAGAACTCATGCCCTTCAACCAGCCAGAAGAAGTGATCGTCAACTTCGAAGCCATCCACGAACGGATGAAACCTCAACTGGAGTTGCTTTTTGATCAGACACCGAAGACCCCCTTCGAAGTCCGCCGCACCGAAGCCTTCCGCGAGGCCAGCGCGAGCGCGGAGTACAATCCCGGCAGTCAGGACGGTACCCGTCCCGGTGTCTTCTACGTCCCCATTCCGGACGTACGGACTTACAATATTTTCAGCGACGAAGATCTATTTCTGCACGAGGCCATCCCCGGCCACCATTATCAAATTAGCCTGACGCAGGAGAACGAAGATTTGCCGGATTTCCGCCGTAGCCTTTGGTATTCCGCTTACGGCGAGGGCTGGGCGTTGTACAGCGAGAGCCTCGGTAAGGAGCTCGGTTTGTACGAAGATCCCTACCAGTATTTCGGTATGCTGAGCGCGGAGATGCACCGGGCAATTCGGCTGGTCGTGGATACGGGCATTCACAGTAAAGGTTGGAGCCGGGAGGAGGCGATTCAATACAGCCTGGAAAATGAGGCGGAATCGGAGGCCAGCATCACGGCGGAGATCGAGCGGTATATGGCCATTCCGGCGCAGGCCTTGAGTTACAAGATTGGACAGTTGAAGATTTTGGAACTGCGGGCGATGGCGGAAAACAAACTAGGGGAGGAATTTGACATCAAGGCTTTCCACAATTTGGTGTTGAGCCCGGGGTGCGTGCCTTTGGCGGTTTTGGAGACTATGGTTGGGGATTGGGTGACGAGCGAAGCCAACTAATTGAGCGCGGTCGCGGGTGCCGACCGAAAGTTGCCAGGGGCCAACACTGTTAGCGCTATCCATTTATGCAGTTCAAAACGGCAATTCTCGCCTGAGCTGCACACGTCCAAAATCTACCCAGCCGTGGTGCTCATTCTCGTGATGCATTCCGAGGTCGTCGGCGGGGGTATTCCTGGTCGTAATTGAAGGAGTGAATGATGTAGCCCAACAAGTCCAACCAAAGCAAGACAGCAGCCACCCTTCCACTGGCACTACGGACAAATTAAGTGCAGCTACGGTCGCTCTAATTCCTACGACCCCTACGGTTTAGGTAGTTTTATTGGCCATCGGTGGTATACTGAAGAGTTACCTGCTCCTTCGAGTCAAGCAGCAAAACATTATCAAAGTCCTCCTTCGCTTTGGCAAACAGCAAGCCTTCGACGATCGCTTCGTGAGTTAATTCCGAGAAGTCATGGATAATCGCTTCGATTGACATGCCAGTACTAAGATAACCCAGTGGATCACCCACGGTAAATCGCGTATCGCCGATACGCGCTTTACCGAACCTGACATCTTCGTCAATTCGAATATGCTTGAACTCAATGGGCGCGCGGGTACGTCGAGATGTAGCTAGAGTTTGCCGCAATTTATCATTCATAACCCTAAAGTTATACCTTGGCAACCACCAACGTAACCGTCTCCTCCCCCGGCAACTCCAGCACCTCCCCTGCCACATCGCCGTCCAACACCAACGAATCAGCCAGCACTTCATCCGAGATGTATTCCCGGTAAGCCGTGGCCGCTTCCTCCACGCCGGCGGAGCCCTGTAACCGCACCCGGATCCGGTCCGTCACCTCGTAACCCTGCTCTTTACGCAAGTTCTGAATCCGATTAACCAGCTCCCGCGCCAAGCCTTCTTTCGCCAGCTCCGGCGTGATCGTCACGTCCAGCGCAACGGTCAACTCGCCATCGGTGGCGACTTTCCAGCCGGGGATGTCTTCGGTGGCGATCGTCACGTCTTCGAGGGTAATACCGATCTCCTCGGCACCGACCGTGAGCACGTAACCACCGGCCCGCTCCAACATCGCAATCTCGTCCGTTCCCATCTGATTGATGCGGGCGGCAACGTCTTTCATTTTCTTACCTACTTTCTTGCCGAGAACGCGGAAATTGGGCTTGATGCTTTTGCGCAGGAAATCCCCGTCGGTGAGCAGTTCGACTTCCTTGACGTTCGTCTCGTTCTTGATGATTTCGGCGACGGAGGTAATGCGACGTTGCACTTCTTCGTCCGTTGCCGGGACGAGGATCTTTTGCAGCGGCTGACGTACGCGAAGGTTATCCGCCTTCCGAAGGGATAAGGTTAGAGAACTCAGGCGCTGGGCGTAGTCCATCCGGACTTCCAGATCGGTATCGATCAATTTCTCATCGGCTTCCGGCAAAAGGCTCAGGTGGACGCTCTTCCCTTGCTCTTTTTTAATTTCCCCTGCACCCACGACCGCGCCCGCGCCCGTCAAATCACGATAAAGCTGCTCGGCGTAGAACGGGGCGACCGGCGACATCAACTGCGTAACCCGCACGAGACACTGGTGTAGCGTTTGGTAAGCCGCCCGCTTATCGGAGGACATCTCCCCCTTCCAGAACCGGCGGCGGCACTGACGGACGTACCAGTTAGATAATTCCGCATTCACGAATTGCTCGATCGCGCGGCAAGCCGGCGTGGCGTCGTAGGTGGCGTAGAAGTTAGTTACCTGCTTAGTCAGTGAGTTGAGACGACTGATGATCCAGCGGTCGATCTCGGCGAGGTCCTTTTTGGCGACGGACTTATCCGTGTTCGGATCGTAATTATCGACGTTCGCGTAGAGGGCAAAGAAGCCGTAGGTATTGTAGAGCGTGCCAAAGAAGGTCCGGCGGACTTCCTGAATCCCGTCCTCATTGAATTTCAGGTTGTCCCACGGGTTGGCGTTGCTAATCATGTACCAACGCGTCGCGTCCGCTCCGTACGTATCGATCGTGTCGAAGGGGTCGGCCGCGTTACCGAGCCGTTTGGACATCTTTTTGCCATCCTTATCCAGCACGAGTCCGTTGGAAACGACATTTTTGTAGGCCACCGAATCGAAGACCATCGTCCCGATTGCGTGTAGCGTATAAAACCAACCGCGCGTCTGGTCAACGCCTTCAGCGATGAAGTCGGCGGGGAAGGCGCGGTCGAACTTGTCCTCGTTTTCGAAGGGGTAATGCCACTGCGCGTAAGGCATGGCGCCGGAGTCGAACCAAACGTCAATCAGGTCCAGTTCACGAACTAGTTTTTTGCCATTTTGGAACAGCACCACTTCGTCGATGTAGGGGCGGTGCAGATCCTGCGGTACTTCCTGGCTCAGGCCTAGTTCCTTATTCGCCAAATCGATCCCGGCCTGAAGTTCGGCGATGGAGCCGATGCAAACTTCTTCCGTCCCGCATTCACTCCGCCAGATCGGCAGCGGCGTGCCCCAGTAGCGCGAGCGGCTCAAGTTCCAATCGTTCAGATTTTCCAGCCACTTGCCGAAGCGACCGCTACCGGTGCTTTCCGGCTGCCAGTTGATCGTTTCGTTGAGTTCCGACATCCGTTCCTTCACGGCGCTGGCCTTGATGAACCAACTGTCAAGTGGGTAGTAGAGTACGGGCTTGTCCGTCCGCCAGCAGTGGGGGTAGCTGTGGTTGTACTTATTGACGTTGAAGGCAAGACCGACCGTTTTTAGGTGGATGGCGATGTCGACGTTGACGTCCTTGTACTCCGGGTCGTTCTTGTAATCCTTCACGTAGCGGCCGGCGAACTGGCCGGCGTCGTCGGTAAATTTCCCTTGCTTATCCACGAGGGTTAGGGAGCCGATGCCGTTGGCTTTTCCGACGGCCATGTCGTCCTGGCCGAAGCTGGGGGCGGTGTGGACGATGCCGGTGCCGGCGTCGGTGGTGACGAAGTTGCCGGGGATGATGCGGAAGGCGTCGCCGTCCTCCGGTGTGGGGCCTTTTAAAACTTGCTCGTAGCGGATTCCAACCAGTTTTTCCCCGGAGAAAGGCTCGGAAATGGCTTCAATCGTCGGTTGGTTGTGGCCGCCGAACCAGTTGCCGACGAGTTCTTTGGCGAGGACTACGTCGTTCGGTTCGTTGGTGTACTGGTTTTTCGTGCGGACTTTTACGTATTCGATGTTTGGCCCGACGGTGAGGGCGGTGTTGCTGGGGAGCGTCCAGGGGGTGGTCGTCCAAGCGATGATGTGGACGGCGCTGCTGTCTTCACTTCCCATAGTCATTGCACCCGCGACCGCGCTCACTTCCGCTTCCTTTTTTTGCGAGGTCGCAGGTGCAACGGGGAGGGAGAAGAGCCAAGATGAGTTGGCATCCTTAACGCTATTAAACATCGCCACAACCGTGGTATCGCTCACTTCCTGATACGCACCCGGCATGTTCAATTCGTGAGAACTCAAGCCCGTGCCCGCCGCCGGGGAATAAGGCTGCACGGTGTAGCCTTTGTACATCAGGCCCTTATCGTAGATCTGCTTGAGCAGCCACCAGACGGTCTCCATGTACTCTTTTTCGTAAGTGACGTACGGGTTTTCGAGGTCGACCCAGTAGCCCATCTTTTGGGTGATGTCGTCCCAAATGCCCTTATAGCGCATCACGGTTTCCTTACACGCCTTGTTGTAATCATCGACGGAGATCTTGGTGCCAATGTCCTCTTTCGTAATCCCGAGTTCCGATTCCACCTTCAGCTCGATCGGCAGACCGTGCGTATCCCATCCCCCTTTCCGCTCGACGCGTTTGCCCTGCAGCGTCTGGAAGCGGCAAAAAATATCCTTGATCGTCCGCGCCATCACGTGGTGGATGCCGGGCATGCCATTGGCGGAAGGTGGTCCTTCGTAGAAAACAAAAGAGTCGTCCGCGCTCCGTTCGCTGATGCTGCGCTGGAAAACGTCGTTGGCCTTCCAGAACTCTAGGATTTCTTTGTCGACTTCGGGAAGGTTGAGGGACTTATACTCTTTGAACATGGATCTTGATTTTGGGGTCCTTTACGCAAGGACGTGCAAAAGTAGGCAAACAAAAAGCCCCGGCGGCGGGTCCGTCGGAGCTTTTGGCAGTTGAAAACATGCGGCAAACCTTACGGACGCGGGGCGTTCGAAATAGTTATGTCGCTAATAATACGTTGCGCGGTAGTTCGTACTTGCTGGTTGGTCATGTAGAAAAGCTAACGCATTCTGTCAAAAAGGGTTGGCCAGATCGTTACGCACGTAGTTTTCAGAGAAAAATTGCCTTAAACCACCACATTACGTGAAATAATTCAATCGATTGTTTGTTTGCCAATCAATTTATCCTATCTTAGGAACATAATACAGCCGGAGTAAATTCCGCTACGTGCAACTAAGAATAGTTTTCATTTGGTTTTTTTGGGGTTATTGGGAGGCAACGGTGTTGCCTCTTTTTTTGTGCCTTACCCAGCGATAATTTCTCCTTCGTGGGCAACTTCTACCTTGATGGAATTAGCGATAAAGCATTTCTTCCCCGCCTCGGCGTGGAGCGTTCTGGCACGATCGAGTTTGTCCACCTGCGCAATCGTGATGCGCGGACGTAACGTGACCGAGGTGAACTGCCCGCCTCCTTCGATACTATCCTTCATCGTTCCCTTGGCATCGTCCTCGTAATCTAGTACGGTAATACCGTTAACGGACGCCAAGTGGAGGTACCACAACATGTGGCAGGAACTTATCGAAGCGAGAAAGAGTTCCTCCGGGTTGATTCGGGAGTCATCTCCCAAAAACTTTGGGTCGGAGCTAGCGTCGATCTCTTCTTTTCCTTCCACACCAATGACGTGGTCACGCGAGTAGGCGCGGTAATCAAGGGTGCCGGAGCCAAGGTTACCCGTCCAGGCGACGTTGACTTTGTACTTGTGTGTTCCTGCCATTTGTTGAATCGGTTTAAATCGGTGATGCTCAAATACTCAGCGAAACTTTCGCAGCCGCCTGCGTTGTTGAAAGTAGTACGCAAACTTCCACCCCTAATATATGCAAAAAGGCACCGTCTCAAAATCTACCGGCAGTTGGTACAAGGTTCGCCTCGACGAACCTACGCCCGACGGCCTCACCGAATTACGGTGCCGCATGGCCGGCCGCTTCCGCCTGGAAGACAAGCAACTCACTAACCCCATCGCGGTCGGTGACCGTGTTTCCGTCGAAGTCGAAACGAACAGCGACACCGAAACCGGTGCCATCCGCGAGATTGAAGACCGCACGAATTATGTCGTCCGCCAGAGCCCCCGCAAGAAGCATGAGTTACATTTACTAGCTTCCAATATCGACCAAGCCGTCCTCATCGTCACCGTCATTTGGCCCGACGTGAAGCTGGGTTTCATCGATCGTTTCTTACTGATGACCGAGCCTTTCGGTATCCCCACTACAATTGTCTTCAACAAGGCGGATCTGTACGATGAGGATACTTTGGAGACTTATGAAGTAATCCGCCAGATTTATACGGACATTGGCTATCAGGTGATGCTTGTTTCGGCGCAGGAAGGAACTGGTTTGCAGGAATTTCAAGATCTTCTAAAGGACAAGCGCAGCCTGCTATCAGGTCAAAGTGGTGTCGGAAAATCCACCCTCGTCAACGCCATCGCCCCGGACCTAGACCTCACCACCGGCGAGCTTTCCGACTATACGGGTAAGGGCCAGCACACGACAACCTTCGCTGAGCTTTACCAGTTACCCTTCGGTGGTGAGCTGATTGACCCGCCAGGCATCAAAAACCTGTCTTTTAACTACCTCAAACCCATTGAGGTGGCCTACTACTTCCGGGAGATTTTTGCGCTCAGTCCTGAATGCCGCTTCGGCGGGACTTGCCTGCACCGTAGCGAGCCAGGTTGCGCCGTTATTGAATCTGTTCAAAGCGGTGATGACCGCGTCACCGACCTTCGCTACAACTCGTATTTGACATTACTGGAAGAGACGGAAGCTCAGAATTACTGGGAGCGCAAAAAGGTCTAAGCATCACTCTAACCTGGTCTAACCTTTACAATTCTTACCTCTTTAGCGCTTAAGCCAGCTGTCTCAATTTTTTGTCGCAGGACTTCCGCAGCAGCTTTTGCACTTGGCCGATCAGGATAAAAGGTACCCGTCCACACCGCCAGATTTCCGGTTTCCGGCCAGCTATTCAAGCATTCCGTCGGGACGGTACTCAGGTTAATAAATCCCTTCGCGACCAGCTCCCCTACCCTTTCAGCCGCCCGCCCACGATTGAGCAAACCATCCACAACGATGAAAGAGCGTTGCTCAACGGTAAAAGAAGCACAGTCCAGCGGCGTGCGCCCAATTGTCACTAATTCATCCTCTACCGGACTTTCGGGTAAACCATCGAACGCCCCTTCCATAAAGGGATCAGAAACGATTGGCGCCACGTTTTCATCGTAAACAGTGAGCGAAAGCACCCCCACAAAACCCAGCATTAGAAAGATGTTGAATAGCTGCCGTCGCTGCTTTTTTCGCTCCGGCGGCGTTGGTCCGTAGTCACTGCTTTTGTCGATTGCCTTCAAAATATCCTTCTCTTTGCCGTAGCGATCAAGGTAGTTATTAAAGGTGTGTTTCGGGGCGGGTTCCGCTTTAAGGCGAAGTCGGCCACTTCTCGTGACGACAATCAGGCCGATTCTGCTTTTCTTGCACTGCCGTAATAGCGCACGGTATTCCTCAGGCTTGACGAAGGTGTCTTCCCCAATGGCGATCCACTGTTCGTTCGCTGGGTAGCGCCCTAATTGATCGATGACGCTGATGGACTTTAGTCGGCTCAGTTCCAGCCACTTGATAACGGCCGTGATGATCGCTGACCCCAGCAGAAACAGCGTAATAAGTAATAGCGTATTTACGGCATTAAAATACCATTGATAACCCAGTGTTCCGGAAAGTAATGCCAGCGGTATTAAAGTCAGAATACGCCCGGTCCAGCGTAGTTTACCGGGGTCGTCCTTCAGTTTCAACTGGTGAATCGTCGTGCGGCTTTTCGCCTCCACCACCACTACGTAGGGTCGTTTACGCGCGCGCATAAAGGCCAGAAATACGTCCGCCCGCTTCAGCTTCGTATAGGCCTCCGTAGCCACGTAAGCGGGCGCGCGTTTGTAATACTGTTTATTCAACCGGGCGGCCACCGTGTCTTGCACGAACCGCTCGGTCATGGGTTTTTCTGGCATCGGCGCAAAACTAACAAATAATGTTTACTACTGGTTTTCGTATCGGCGTGTTCCTGGCCCCATACGTGTTCAACCAATAGCATTTTAATGCATATTCATAACAGTAATGCGCGGTCGCGGGCTGGCTATCAGCTAGTCCCGTACTCTGTCGGGATGCAATGAAACGGGTAGGAGAGCAAAATATGTTTGGCAACATTTTGTTTATTATCCCTTATTGAACTACATTTACCAGCGAAAGAACGTGCTGCCAACCAAGCAGCCCATGTTATGTACAACTTACGCTAGCGCCGTCGAAGGCGTTGATGCCCGAATGATCACCGTTGAAGTGAACGCGGGCGGACAAGTCCAGGAAAACAAACCCTGGTACCACGTCGTCGGTCTCCCCGATTCCGCTATCCGAGAGGGTTCCTTCCGGATTGACGCGGCCGTTAGAAACTCCGGCTTCACCAGCCTCCGAGTCAAAACAGTCATCAACCTTGCCCCGGCGGACATCCGTAAAGAAGGCGCGGCCTACGACCTCCCCATCGCAATTGCGTTACTGACGGCCACCAAGCAGATCGCCGTACCGAACATGGACGAATACATGATCATGGGCGAGCTCTCCCTCAGCGGCGATCTCCGCCCGATCAAAGGTGCGCTACCCATCGCCATCGAAGCCCGCGCCCGCGGTTACAAGGGCTTCATTCTCCCCGAGGAGAACGCCCGCGAAGCCGCCATCGTTAGCGATCTGCCCGTCTACGGCGTCCGTAACCTCAGCGAAGCCATTGGCTTCCTCACCGGCGAGAAAGCCATCGAACCAACGGAAGTCAATACCCGCGAAGAATTTTTTCGCGACCGGACGAGCCACGACGTTGACTTCAGTGACGTCAAAGGCCAGGAAAACATCAAACGGGCGATGACAATTGCTGCGGCAGGTGGCCACAACGTTATTCTGATTGGCCCGCCGGGTGCGGGTAAAACTATGCTTGCCCGCCGGTTGCCAACTATTCTTCCACCACTTGACTTGCGGGAAGCACTGGAAACCACTAAGATTCACTCCGTCGCCGGCATTCTACCTACGGGCAAGGCTTTGATAACGCAACGCCCCTTCCGCGCGCCACACCACACGATCAGCGACGTAGCCCTGGTTGGTGGCGGAAGCTATCCCTCCCCCGGTGAAATTTCTCTGAGCCACAACGGCGTTCTTTTCCTCGACGAATTACCAGAATTCAAGCGCAGCGCCCTCGAAGTTATGCGCCAACCAATGGAGGAGCGGCGCATCATCATCAGCCGCGCCAAGATTACCGTTGACTTTCCCGCCGGCTTCATGCTCATCGCCAGCATGAATCCCTGCCCGTGCGGTTATTTTAACCACCCGACGCGCGAGTGTACTTGCCCGCCCGGCACCGTAAAGCGCTACCTCAGCAAAATCAGCGGCCCGCTCCTGGACCGTATCGATCTACAAGTGGAAGTAACCCCCGTCCCCCTCGAAAAACTAGCCAGTCGCGAGCGAGACTCGGAAGACAGCGCCACCATCGCCGCACGCGTCCTCAGCGCCCGAAAAGTCCAGGCGGAACGGTACGGCGATCACGCAAATATTTATTGCAATGCTCAAATGCCAAGCCGGATGGTCCGTACGATTTGTACCATCGACGAAGCCGGGCAAAACCTGCTGAAGAACGCTATGGAACGGCTCCAATTAAGTGCCCGAGCGTACGACCGCATCCTGAAGGTATCCCGCACCATCGCCGATCTAGAGGGAGAAGACAACATCACGCCGCACCACTTGGCGGAAGCCATCAACTTCCGTGGCCTGGACCGGGAGAACTGGGGGGAGATGCGGTAAGTAATGACTTGGGTGATGGGCAGGCAGGTAGCGATCATTCAAATTATGGGTTCTGACTTAATATTTGAACACTCGCTACTCGCCAACACTAAAGCTTAAACCCTTCGATCCGGGAAGACAACACTTCTCGGTAACTCTTGCCAACGGGCAGGGAGGTAATCTTACCTTTTTCTTTGACTTCGATGGAATTACCATCCACCGCCTCGATCCGTTTCAGGTTAACTATGTAACTCCGGTGGACGCGCTGGAAACTGCTTTCCGGCAATCTGACTTCGAGCGACTTCATCGTCTGTAAAGTGATGACCCGATCATTTGGAAGGCGGATGATCACGTAGTCTTTAAGCCCTTCGATGTAGACAATGTCGTCCAGATTAACGCGGACGAGTTTTTTATCGGCCTTTACGAAGAAGAAACCCGGTCCGCCGTCTTCTACCTCGCCCGCATTAGCTTTCTGCGTCAGCTCTACTTGCTCGATGGCGCGATTACAGGCTTGCAAAAAGCGTTCGGTACTGATGGGCTTCACTAGGTAGTCGAGGGCGTTGAGTTCAAACCCGTCCAGCGCATAGTTTGGGTAGGCCGTGGTGAAAATGGTTACTGGTGGATCTTTCAACCCGCGCAGAAAGTCAGTGCCGGTCAGCTGGGGCATGTTGATGTCCAGAAACATTAAGTCTACGTCCTGAGCTTTCAGTACGTCGTTGGCTTCGAACGCATTATCGCACTTGGCGATCAGGTCAATCTGGGGGATTTTCTCCAGGTAAGTTTCGAGGATATCCTGGGCTAGTGGTTCGTCGTCGACGATGATGGCGTTGATCATGGGTGGAATGCTTTGAGTCCGGCGTGGGGCTGGAAGTTTAGGGGGTTCTTTGGGGGAAGCATCACGAGGGGTGACTGCAACGCCAAGTTGAGGGTAACGGTGTAAGTTGAAGGTGTTTCTGCCACGGATAGCTCGTAGGCACCGGGGTAAAGTAACTCCAGGCGTCTGCGAACATTGACTAGGCCAATGCCTCCGCTCGGTCTGTTTCCGTGGAGTTGGGACGGCATCACGCTACCCCTGCTGTTTTCCAGAACGAAGGTGACATCTTGGTCACGCACTTTAAGTAAAGCGTGTACAAAGCCACCCTTGATCACCGTATTCAAGCCGTGCTTAAAGCTATTTTCCAGGAACGGAATAAAGATCAGCGGGGCCAGCATCTGGTCACTCACGTTTCCCTCTACCGTGAGCTTAATATCGATGCCTTTCCGTTGGCGTAGCCGCTCTAGATCGAGGTAGTTTTGTAAATAGTTAACTTCTTTGCTCAAGGGTACTTTAGGCTCGTTACATTCGTACAGCATGTAGCGCATCATCTCGGAAAGCTTAATGACAATGTCTGGTGCTTTATCGTCCTTTTTTAGCGTGAGCGCGTAGAGGCTATTGAGTGTATTGAAAAGGAAGTGGGGATTAATCTGGCTTTTCAGAAAGCGAAGCTCCGACTGCATGGTCTCTTTCTGCTCCATATCTTTCTTCCGGTTCTGAACGATCCAGTCCACCATGATTTTACCGACGGTGCTGATGGCCGCCACCAAAAACATACTCAGAAAATAGGTATCTAGGTTCTCGAGGATATCTCTACGCATCCCGCCCGTTTTTGAGAACAGTACGTACTTTAGAATCAGCTTGAGCGGCGTCAGCAACATTGCCGCACTCGACAGTAACAGCAGGTAGGTCCAGAATTGCCCTTTCTTCAGGTACTTAGGAAAGAAGTACAGCAGGTTCACGTAAACGATCATCGCGTAAAACACCAGGTTGATCAACTGACTGCTCACGGATACTTGCAGCGGATACTCTCCCGTTCGCATTTCGGTAGCGACCGAATACAACAGAAAAGCTAACCAGCCTCCGGCGTGGTAGAAAGGACGCTGGGTGAGGGTTTGACCCAGGTTATCCAAAAACGTTCCGGCTTCCTCCGGTAAGTGTTTGTTCGACGATACGGACATTAGCCCAAAGTACGCACAGCGCGCTATATTGAAGGATGCTCTTTCGACGGATGAGGAATTTTCATGGACTAACCGGGTAAAATACGAGCTTCAGTAAATCGATACGGGTCTTTAGACAGTAACAATCAAACTAAATTTAGCAGTCGCAGACGAGATATCCATCGTAGAATGAACGGCAGTGGAGCAAGTTAGCTTAATCTAAGTATCATACCAATTCATCAGTAACTACCCATACAAACAACATTTAGGTATGTGGTGACTATGTGAATGATCCACCGACACAGTCCAATTCCTAGGAACTTATGATCGTACCGATCACAGTCAGCATCAATAACCGTCGTTCATTAAGCGGACTACTTCGGAGATAACGTGGTACGGGTTACCAGTCAGTGCCAAAGGATAATCCGGCTGCACACCGATACCGTCAATTGGGACTATATCCGCACGCGAAGTGACGGTGGACGTGTATATCAAACTATAGTTACCGCAAGGCCCCTCCAGCGACTGTAAGTTAGAGGCGTCAATCCCACCAGCGGTGGGTTCCCCAAATAGTTTGACTCTCCAACTCTCGCGCGCATCGAGGGCAAACTGTTCACCGGAGCTACCACAATTACGGTCGATCAACACGGCCACTCGTTCGGGATACCGTCTGGCGTGATCACTCGGAGTTACCCCACTGGTAGTGGGGTTCAGGACAACAAACCCATCGGGACTTTCCGCTAATTGTCCAATTACATTTTTAACGTAGTCGATAACATCCCGTGGGTACCGCTCGGGGTCGACATACTGCTCCAACACCGCTCGGTTGTCCTCGGTGTTTAAGAAGGAGACGTCATAATCGGTAGTGGCGGGTCGGGTCTTAATAATGTTCATCACACTTTCGTAAGTCCGATCGCTCCCACCCTGGTTACCGCGTAAATCAATCACTAAATTGTTGGTAGTCAAAAGTTTGTTGTTGGCCGCGACCAAACTATCGGTATGGTCCGACCACTCAGCAGCGAAGCTAGGAAACCGAATTACCACCGTTTTATCGTCGTATCGGTAAAGGATGGGGCGCTCACTCTCAGCAGCCATAATCTGTTGGTCGAGGGCAGGGTCGGACTTTTTATTGATGCTCGTGCTCTTCCAAATTACACCGCCCGCCAACAACCGAGTATCATCAAGGCGATGTGCGCGGCGGTCTTCACTAAGTTCGTGATTGCGTAGGCGAAAACTTGAATCGAAACCACCATCATCCGTAGCGGTCAGCTCAAATTTCACCTGGCCCTTTTGCCAGTAGACGCCATCAGCATGAAGAATATAGGCCACGTACCGGCCGGGGCTGTTACCGGTAGGCACCACGCGGACTAAGTAGTTAGCGAAGGCATAATCGCCGGCTATCCGCTGACCATCCGAATAGCTCTGCTCGGCCTCCGGTTGGTAAATTGGCGCCCCCGCATAGCTAGCGATAATTTCTTCGTTGGTCAGCGTTTTCTTTTTGCCACCGGGCTCTTCAAGATAGACCAAACGCGAGAACCCGATATGCTGCCGCCTGAAGAGGGTTAGGTAACCGAACACAAGCGGACCGCATTCCGCAAGATTATCCGTGGTGGCAGCGGTCGCGAGTAACTCGACGCGGGCGGCTGCGTGCGGATTCGCACCCGCTCTCGCCAATAAGCTCCGATACCCCGCATCGTTGGTTTCGAATGCATTCAGAGCCCATTCTACGGTTTGTGAACACGTACAGTCCTGGGCGGAAAGGATACTAAAAGAGAGTGTGGATACTGAAATAAAAAAGAGTAACCGATACCACATGAGAAAGCAAATTTTTTAGAGAATAACCCATCCCCACTGGATGACACCTAAATTTAATAGTTTAGTTACAGTTGGTGGCTCCAATCATTAACCTTCCTCATTATTAGCGACCTAACGATAGCCAATATATTTTTCAACCTCACGAAGGTGTAAGTGACTGCCGCTCCAACTTATTTCGGGTAACGACGCGCAATACCCTGCTACTCCACCGAAATCATGGCACCCGCGGAATTCGCCCCAAACTCCGGCGCGTACATGCACTGCACCCGCCCCAAACCGTTACTAAAGGTCCCGGAAAAAGTGGCGAATAGGTCGTACTCGATCGTGTATGTTCCTTTCGGAAGATTGTCGATGAAAAAGTTCGTCGCCAAATCACCGGGGGCGGCGTAGTAGCCGAGTCCATTGGTGAACCGGTAGCCCGAAAGTTGGTCAACGGGCTCGAAGGTGGCCGCACGCCGATCTTTCAAGTGTACGTAGTCCAGATCCCGGTCAGAACGCACAATGAGGCGGACGGTCACCCGGTCACCCGGGGCAAGTGGTTGGTCAGTCGTGATTGGGTCGAGTCGTATTCCGTCTTCCGTAGCGATACGGTGAAAGAGCTGCCTTTCGAGCGTTAACGGCCCGTCGTTGCTCGCTGCTACTTTTGAAGCCAGTTCCGTGTACTGCCAGTAAGTCCCACCCCAGACGATATTATTAGCGCTGTTCTTCACCTCCACGGTGGCCAAGCTCTGGTCGACCCGGTCGCCTGTAATACTAATACTGAAAGCGCCCGTAGCCGCTTCGGCCGAATTTTGCGCCTCGGCCAACCGATCATCCAGTCGCAGCGCCCGGTCGGCTCGTGGCCACGCTACGTTGATGGAGCGGCCATCGTTGGCGACCCAGTCGGTCCCGGTATTAAGCAGCGCATAAGCCGCCGCGGCCGTGCTTTTTGTCGTAGGCCACCGATTAGTCCGCTTGTTGGTTAGCAGCCAGAGCCGCATATCGTCGAGTTCCGCAGTCGTTCCACCGCCGAGTTGGAAAGCTTCCAGGATTCGGCAGTGCGTTTCGATGGGTAAGTTGTTCCACCGGAAACCCCGGCCGTACTTCCAGTACATCCCGAACTCGTCTTTCCGAATCGCTCGTTCCCGAAGCGATTCGATGATCGTCTTCGTGGTGGCCTTCCCCACAACGGCGTCACCGGCGGCACCCAGCGCGGCGATCAGTGCCTGCTCGTACAGACCGTATTCTGTCCAGGTTTTGAAGGTTTGGCTAAGGTAGAATTTACTAGCACGTTGCTCATCGGCTCCGACCACGGGGGCGGCACCGGCCAGGGCACGGGCGTAGAGGTAGTGAACGACGTGACCGGGAGGCTGATGTTTCCCCAACTCGTCCTCGTCACTAATTCGCTTCAGCAGCTTTTCGTAGTCCTCAACCAATTGCTGATCGAGGTACGCGGTGGCGGCGGAAATAATCTGCTCGACCTGGTCCGTTTGATCGGGGGTAACGGCTTTGAGTTGCTGCAGACGAGCCAGCGTTTCTACCACGTACTGGGTAACGTAGCGGTCTTCCGGGCCACCGGGGAACCAGCTGTAGTATCCTGCGTTGTTTTGCTGCTTAACCAACTTATTTAAAGAGGTGGTTTGCTCCGCTGCAAGCTTTTTCAGGTCGAAGAGACTAGCAATTCGGGCGCGTTGCTCCGCCTCAGACTGGGCGGCGCGGACCCAGGGTGTTTCGGTAAGCAGGGCATTTTTCAGGCTAGCGTTCCGTTCCAGTTCGCTATTCAGGGCGTTGCTATCCGCTTGCCACTTGCGAAAGACCGTCTCTAAAATGGGCTTCTGGCTTACCGTAGTAAAGGCAAGTTGGTTAGCAAAATAACGGTTAGCCACCTGCTCGGTGCAGTCAAACGGAGACTCCATCAAGTAGGGCAGTGACTTCAGGGCCAACCAGGCGGGGTTCGTCGTGGCTTCAAACGTGTAACCGACGTGTTGCAAGGTTTCACTATCGTAATTCGCCAGGAGTGGGATGGTAACTTTTTTATCGTCCTTCTTTTTTAGGTAAAACGCTTGACTCACCGTGATGAGGGTACGGTCCGATAGTACGGGAAACACATTTTCTTCCCCGTCGGAAAAGCTCCCCCCACGGGCGATGACGCGGTAGCCGAGTGGACCCCGGCTAGCAAAACCATCCGGAATGCTCAGTGGAAAACAGAAAGGTTTGCCGCTGTTCGCGCCAACGATTTGCTCTTCCGTACAAGCCCCCGCACCCGCGACCGCGCTCATATTTATCATCTCGTTAGTGATTGGGTCAAAGTACTCGATGCTTACCCTAACTTTCATGTCTTCCTCCGACAGATTATTCACGCGGGCGGTCAGTTCCAGTGCGTCGCCTTCCCGCAAAAACCGGGGGACGTTGGGCAAAACCATGAGTTCCTTTTGGGTCAGCACCTCCCGCTCGGCGTAGCCAAAATTAAGGTGCTTATCGTGCGTCAGTACCCGTAAACGCCACTTGGTGAGGGCTTCGGGGCTCGTGAAAGTGACGGTTAGATCTCCACCATCCGTAGTGGTAAGTTCCGGCAACCAGATAGCGGTTTCCCGGAGGTTTTTGCGGATGGAAACGGGTGCATCCTTTACGTCGTCCTGTGGAATACCGGGTGGAGGTGGCGGGGTGGCGGTCCGGGGCGGTTCCATTTCGATGGATTCTTCGGTGGCAACTCCACTGTCGTAATCTACCACTGCATCCGCGGACATCATGCTCCGCTTTTCCAGATTACCGGAGACCGACCGGAATATCCGGGACCGCCCGTCATCCCAGCTGAACGGACTAAGGTCGAGCTGCGGCAGGGTCTCCTCCTTAAGCAAGGCCAACTTTGGTTCCGGTGAATTCCCACCTCCCGACCGTACGTTATCCAGGTAAAGAGAAGCGAACTTACGGTAGGTAGTCACCTCCGGGTAAGGATTCAAATTCCAGGGGCGGGCGGGGGCGATTTGGTCGAGGCTGGCGTCGTACATCGAAGCCAGCGCGGCGGCCATGACGGGTGAGCCATCGGCGTTACGGATCGTCAGCGTCCATTTTTCCGGCTCACCGGGGCGCAGTTTATCCCGGAAAGTGGCGTAGTCGATGGCCAGTTCTTTGTTGTCCCAGCCAAAATCAAGGGTGTACCGCTCTTCGTGCAAGCGACCGTCGTGGACGAAAGCAAGGTCGAAAATAATGCCGCCACGATCTTCTTCCGTCGGGGTATAGGTGATTGTCGCGGTACGATCCGCCGTAGTCGTTGCGGTGACTACCCCCTTACGGCTCATAAAACTGTAAGTAATTCGCGGCAACGGAACGCTCGCGTAGAGCTGGATGGTAACGGGCTCACCCAGCCGCACCTCTTTAGTTTCCTGGGTGAGAGTATAAAGCGTACCCTCGGCAAGTTGCTCGTTTTGCAGGTCACTCACCTGAAAAACGACCGGCTCGCCCGGCGTGCCGTCGGCGTAGACCCAGTCGATTCGGTAGTAGCCCGCGGCGTATCCGGCGAGCGATAATTGAGTCTCCCCCTTGCCTTCGGCTAAGTTTAGTACCTGATTACTAACTACCTCGCGCTGTACGTCCCAGTCTTTCTTCTCACCGGATTCCCGTGCGGGCAAGTCCGGAAATAACTCGCCGTACGCCTGTGGGTCCAAAATCGGTCGGTCGGGAAAATCCCACAGTCGGTTACGCAAAGTAGCACCCGGATTAGTCACTTTCGAGATACCGTACTGAATGACGAGCGACTCATCGCTTCCGGCGGCTTTGATGGTTAGCGTATCACCTGCTTGGTAAGCTTCCTCGACGCTCAGGGAGACGGTTGGCTTTTCGCTCCGAAGTTGGGTCGTTGCTTTAGTAGTTTGCGTCTCGCCCGTGGCGTCCGCTACGTCGACTTCAATGGTATAGTTATAACTTTTGCGCTGGCCCGCTAGATTCGCGTCCGGTGTGAAGGCGACGGTAAATTCACCCCGCTCGTCCGTCATTACGGAACCCGAGCCGACCAATTCTTTGTCACTGCTTGCACCACCGCGGTACCACCAGAACCACCGCTGTTCTTCCACAAAAATCCGGTAATTCACGGCAGCATCGTTCACGGCGGGGCCGGCGAATAAGGTTGCCTTACCGGCGATTTCGGTTTCTTCACCACCAACCGCGAAATCAGGACCGGTTAGCTCGACTTCGAACTTGGGGCGTTTGTATTCTTCTACGCGGATGACCGCGCTACCGCCCTCCGTTTCGAGCCGGAACGTGCCCGTGAGCCCGCCTTCCGGTAAGGTAAATGAGAGGTGAAAGCGACCGAACTCGTCACTCTGCGCGGTTTGGCTTGCGACCTCCTGGTAGTTCGCGTCGCGCAGCGTCACGGATCGCTCCTGACCAGTCAGCAGCTTGGGCATCCGCCGACGGTCTTTAAGCATAGTGATACCGTAAAGACGCACGGTCTGGCCGGGGCGGTAGATGGCGCGGTCGGTGAATATTGGCGTAAAGGTCTCTTCCCGGCTACGGTCGCGGCGATCGTTCTGGTAGACGTATTCGCTGCGGGTGACGAGGATGTCATTTCCGTCCCGCAGCACTAGGTAGATTCGTTGTCGGTTTACGTCGGGCAAATCGAAGCGCCCCTGATCGTCCGTTACTACCGTGCGCGACAGGGCCCAAGGATTTCCCTTGCGGTTACCGCGTAGGTGGATGGACACTTCCACGCCCGGGCGCACGGCACCGGTGGTCAGGTCCTGCACTTCGTAGTAATCCCGTTCGCCGTCGTCAAATTTCACGAGTGCCATGCCACTGACCATTACCGGCGTCAGTGACATATTTTCTTGCTTGGAAAAATCCGCGTCCGAGCTGGTGATGAGCATGTACGCACCGGCGGGTTGGCGCGGCAGCCACGTTTCGGTGCGGTGTGGGGCGTAGTCGTCGTTCTCCGGCAACCAAAAAGATTTCTCCGCTACGACGTTGCCCGCCAGCAGAGCTTGGGTATCCCGCACTTCGTAATCACTCGTTGTGAGCATCGTTAGCTGGTCCTCCGCCAGTCGCACCAACTTGTAGTGAAGGCGGTCAATGTTTCGGTACTGGCTGGAGATCAGCAAGTTGTGATCGGCGCGGTTGGATTCTTCGACGGTGGTTACTTGCGATTGCCGGAGGATTTGAGCACGCAGGCGCGCTACGGCGTTGCGTATTTCCGGTGTGGTCTCCTTGGCGCTATCGAGGATTTTCAACGCCACTACCCTTGGCCGTTCGGTCGTTGTCGGTGGTTGGTTGAGGTAAACTCCGGCTTGCCTGACGAGCAGTACGTCACGGCCCCTGATGTCCGCGTAAGTCCGGTACATTCGTTCCAGTGCGGCTAGGTAGTCCTCCGTTTTTGCCCCGAGTTGTCGCACGTAATCTACCCGACGCACGTCCGCGCGCAGTAGCCCTTCCCCACCGTTTTTCAGGTGATAGCGCAGTTCTTGTTGGTGTAGTTTGAGGCGACGGACGGGGCCGGTTTCGCCCGCCAGATCAGCAAAATCCAGGCTAACGAAAGACGTAGCCGGGACGAGGTATTTTTGCGCGGTCGCGGGTGCGGCGTTGTTGACGATGAGCAGGGGATTGACGAGTAACTCACCAATCTCCTGGGTTAATAGGTCAAAAAGCGTGAGCCCCCGCGCGTCCTTTTCGGCGTCCGTGATGATTGCCGGGATGGCGGCGAGCTCGGTCCGTTGCTGCCCGGCCTTTTCGGCGGCGGCGTACAAGTAGTTATCGGCGGCGGTGGCCAGTTGGCGGAGGTTCCAGTCTTCCAGGGGAAGGTCCGGCGCCGGCGTCGTATCCGTCGTAACGGCCGTGGCGTTGCGCAGGCGGTAAGCGTTCTGCTGGGCGTAGGTATAGTACCCTTTACCGATCAGGTAATTTAGTACGGAACTCACTACCGGGCGGTTGCGATTCTGGTCCAGCTCCGCGATCAGTAATATTAACGTGGCTTCCGTTCCTTCCTCTTCCAGCGCGGACGTGTACGTAGCGCGGTAAGCCAGGGCTTTCAGCATATCATCTTGGTCACCTTCTTTCTCCGCCGTTGCGTAGAGTTCCGTGGCTTTCGTAAGCGCGCTTTGGTACTTGCCTTCCTTTGCGAACGCTTCAATTGCTTGGTAATCGGTCGAATAATTCTGGGCCATAAGCTGGATCGAAAGCAAGAGTGAGGTGAGAAGCAGGAGAAAAATACGCATAAAGCAGGGTTGTATCGGTAAGATAGGGGTGCCCGGGTGAGTAGCGAAGGGCTGGTTTCGAATCTTAGATGCGGATCGGTGAGAAAATGCACGCACCGAATACGTTAAGCTAACGTTAGCCTTTCCGCATACCCCAAAAAGAGCAAAGGTTCGGACCAGCCCGTTCGAGCTAATCCAAACCTTTGTTCTCTCGCTAAAAATCATTGCACCCGCGACCACGCCCACCGCAGGAAGGGATTTAACGCTTACCAAATTCTTCTTCCGCCACCCGGCGCACCTCGTCCGCTACCCGCCAGGCAACTTGCTCGTCCAGTGTCGGCGGAATAACGCCGTCGAGAGTAGGGTTACGGATGTGGTCGGCGATAGCGTGCGCGGCGGCGAGTTTCATGTTCGGCGTGATCCGCGGCGCGCGAGCGTCGAGGGCTCCCCGGAAGATGCCCGGAAAACCGAGTACGTTGTTGATTTGGTTGGGCAGGTCGCTACGCCCCGTGCCGACGATGGCCGCGCCACCCAGCTTGGCTTCGGCGGGCATGATTTCCGGAATGGGGTTGGCCATGGCGAAGATGATGCTGTCCCGCGCCATCGTGGCGATGTCATTTCGGTCAAGCAAATTCGATACGGAAACCCCGATGAAGACGTCAGCGTCCACGAGCGCGTCCTTGAGACTGCCCGCCAGGTCGTGAGGGTTCGTGAATTCAAGCACCTCCGTCTTCGCGTAGTTCAAATCTTTTCGCCCCCGTCCGATGATGCCCTTACTATCGCAAATGATGATCTGTTTGACTGGCGTAGCGTACGCCGAATCAGGGTTGTCAACCGCCTTGAGCAAACGCGCGATCGCAATGCCCGCCGCGCCCGCACCGTTGATGACGACCTTGAGATCCTCCATCTTTTTCCCAACCAACTTACAACTGTTCAGTAGCCCCGCGAGCGTGACGATGGCCGTCCCGTGTTGGTCGTCGTGAAAAACGGGGATGCCCAGATCCTGTAAACGTCGCTCAATCTCAAAGCTGCGGGGCGCGGAAATATCTTCTAGGTTCACCCCACCAAATACGGGCGCGATTAGGCGCACCGTCTCGACAATCTTGTCCGTATCCTGGGTGTCGAGACAGATCGGGAAGGCGTCGATGTTAGCGAAGCGCTTGAACAGCATCGCCTTACCCTCCATGACCGGAATGGACGCGGCGGCCCCGATGTCGCCCAGACCCAGCACGGCGGAGCCGTCGGTTACGATCGCTACCGTGTTGCTTTTGATGGTGTACTTGTATACGTCGTCCGGGTTCGCCGCAATCGCCAGGCAGGGTGCCGCAACGCCGGGGCTGTAGACGAGCGATAGGTCCTCTTTGCTCCGCACGTCCATTTTAGCGGAGACGCGGATTTTTCCCTTCAGGGTGCGGTGCAGGTTTAGGCTCTCTTCGAAATAGTCCATGGGGCAAAAGATTATTGGAGGTAAGTACCGGCTGTGCTTAAACTTAGTCGAAAGATCAGCCAGGTTGGTTGTGGCGCAATAATCTTCGCTGGTCCGCCGGAAGCGGCTAGCCGTGAGTGCAAGACTAACAAAAAATTAGGCGGGAATCGTCACCGTTCCTAACTCAGTGCGTTAAAAACTGGCGCTCACTCGCAAATAGCCACAAATGTTTGTCATTAAATACTATCATACATTTTGTTGTTATTTATTTTATCCCTACATTTGAATCGGACAATACTGATAAGCGAATTACCGAGTCCGCCCACGAAGCATGACCCATGCAGATGCGCGAAGACTTTATTCATTTTTTGTGGCGGCAAGCTCGCTTTGACCTGAGACAATTAAAGACGACCACCGGTGCACCCATTAGTGTTCAGCACTTTGGCGAGCACAATCACGATGCGGGGCCGGATTTTAGTAGTGGCCAGATCCGCATCGACGGCATGCAGTGGGCCGGCAACGTCGAGATGCACGTCAACGCCAGCGAGTGGTACGAGCACGGCCATGATACGGATTTGGCTTACGACAACGTCATCCTACACGTAGTTTACGAAGAAGACCGGCCGGTCTACCGGACCAACGGTCAACGCATTCCCTGCCTCGAACTACACGGCCGCATCCCCCCCGGCATTTACCAATCTTACTGGCGCCTTCTGCACAACGAGTACTGGATCCCCTGCGAGCACCAACTCCACCTGGTGGACGAGCCTACGAAGCGACAGTGGATCGACAACATTTTACACGAACGGCTGCGCGCTAAGAGTGAACGCATTCTTGAACGGTTGGCAGCTAACGGCCGCGACTGGGAAGAGACTTTCTATCAGTTTCTGGCCCGGGCACTCGGTGGCCGCGTCAATGCGGATGCGATGGAAATGTTAGCCCGTTCGTTACCCTTCCGGGTGCTGCTGAAACACAAGCACAGCCTCGTTCAGTTGGAAGCCTTGTTCTTTGGCCAGTCCGGTCTACTTCCGGAAAAATGCACTGGGGAAGAAGCTTACGTGACCTTGCTCCGCCGGGAATATGCGCTCCTGAAAGCCAAGCACGGTCTTCGCCCGATCCCCACAACGGCGTGGCGCTACCTACGGCTCAGACCCAATAATTTCCCGACGATCCGCATTGCGCAATTATCGACGATGGTCTACCGCACGGGTCAACTCTTCGGGAAATCACTGGCTGCGGCGGACGCCAAAGAACTGGCAAATATGTTCGAGATCGAACTGAGCAATTACTGGCGGACGCACTATCGCTTTGGCAAAGAGGGTCAGGCGGGTCGACGTAGGTTGGGTACGGACATGATCAATTCCATCCTGATCAATACCGTAGCGCCGGCCCTGGTTGCTTACAGTCGCCATCGCTCCGACGCGCGCTACTACGACCGGGCGACGGACCTTCTCCGTACGCTACCCGCCGAGAACAATAAAGTGATGCGTAAGTGGTCGCAACTGGGGCTGGCTCCAAATAATGCGGGTAACAGCCAGGCGCTTTTGGAGTTGAAAACTTCGTACTGTGCGAAAACCCGTTGTACGGACTGCGCCATCGGCTGTCAGTTACTTGCGGCGAGTTACGACAATCGGGGTACGGAGCCTTTGCTCAGCTTGAACGAGCAGGCGCAGGTTTATGAGGTTGTGGGGGTTTGACGGTCCTTAGGTAGCTTCTACGTAATGGCGGTTGGCGCCCCGACTTAGCCGAGGTGGGTGCAAAGAGAACTTGGTACGGGAGGAGAACTACACCGTGTTGCCTGACGGTGGAAGCGAACTTTCGTAGTCACTAATCAACTCATTAGCTCTTCCGTTCCCAACGGCTAAACCGGTAAGCAATTTCATTCTTACCGTGAGGCCGGTGCCCTTCGCTCCACACTTCTTCCCACTGAGCGGGGTCTAGCTTGGGAAAAAACGCGTCACCATCCGCTATCTCCGCATCCACGACGGTCAGGTAAACGGTAGAGACAGCGTCGAGACTTTGCCGGTACAGCTCCCCCCCACCGATGATGAAACTCTTAGTTGATTCCAGGACGGAGGAATGGTCAAGGGCCTCCCGCAGCCCGTGCGTGATGACCACTCCCGTTGCCGTAAAAAAGGCGTCACGGGTCAGCACGATATTGGTCCGCTTCGGTAGGGGGCGGCCGATGCTCTGGAAGGTTTTGCGCCCCATGATTACCGGGTGGCCGAGGGTAACGGACTTGAAGAACTTCAGGTCGGCGGGTAAGTACCAAGGGATGTCGCCATCTTTTCCAATCGTTCCTTTACGATCCGTCGCTACGATGGCAATGAGTTGGCGGGCTTGGTGTGGTTGGCTCATGGGTGCGAAGGTAAGCGTGTGATGCTTTTCGGACGGTTTTCGAAGATCATTTGTCAAGTTTTCAGTACGATTCATTTCTACTTCCTACCACTCGATAGAGTCGCTGAATTGCCCGCCCGGTAGCAACCTTCGGGAATGGCAACGCGTATATTTACCACAAATTATTTTACCGTTTGCCCGCCGCCTCAACTAATTCCTCCACCTTCGATCTCACCTCCGCCGGCACCGTTTACGCGGACGTGATCGTGCCCCTGGCGGTCAGCCAAACTTATACTTTTTCGGTACCGGAAGAAATGGTTGGCGGCCTCCAACGTGGCTTACGGGTGGAGGTCCAGTTCGGCAAGAATAAGCACTACACCGGCATCATCGACCGGCTACACGGCACCCGCCCCGACTACGGTACAAAAGCCATCCTGAGCGTCATCGACACGGAGCCCTCCGTTACGGACAAACAAATCGATCTCTGGAAGTGGATGGCGGACTACTACGTCTGCAACGTTGGCGAGGTAATGACGGCCGGCTTACCCGCCCATTTAAAACTGACGAGCGAAACACTGGTCACGCTCGGCCCGCTCTTCAGCGCGGACTCTACGCAGCTAGATGATGAAGAGTACATGATCGTAGAAGCCTTGACCATCCAGCGAGAGTTAACGCTGAAAGACATTCAGGGTATTCTCCAGAAAAAGACCGTGCTGCCCATCATCCGGCGCTTGATTGATCGGAGGATTGTCTATCTGCAGGAAGAGCTCGTGGAGAAATACAAACCGAAGGCGGTAAAATGCGTCCGCTTCACCGCTGCGTTTACGGAGGAAGATAGCTGGAACGATGCGTTCGAAAAAGTAGCTAGATCGGAAAAACAAACTACCGTACTACTGGAGTTTATCCAGGTCTTTCGCACGCTTCCTTTCGTGAGAACAAGTGACCTGACGAAACGCACGGAAGCTACGGGAGCTAACGTACGGGCCATCGAGAAAAAGGGGATTTTTGAAATCTACGAACGCGAGATCAGTAGAATTTCCGAAGCGGAAGAACTGACGGACGAAGACCGGCAGCTTAGTACGCAGCAGGTGACCGCACTGGAAGAGATCGACGCTGCTTTCCGGGACAAAAAGCCCGTTTTACTACACGGCGTGACGGGAAGCGGTAAGACCAGGGTTTACCTGGAATTGATGGAGGCGACCTTGGCCAAGCAAGAACAGGTTCTGTACTTGCTCCCGGAAATCGCCCTGACGAGCCAGATCGTCAAACGGCTCCAGCAAAAGCTCGGCGACCAGGTAGTCGTCTACCACAGTCGCCTGGACAGTATGGAACGGGTGGAGATTTGGAAAGCCGTCCTGCGGGGCGAGAAATCCGTCATTGGTGCGCGGTCCGCCATTTTTCTTCCCTTTAAGAAACTGGGTCTGGTGATCGTTGACGAGGAGCACGACCCCAGTTACAAGCAGCAAGCCCCCAACCCACGCTACAACGGGCGCGACGTGGCCGTTTATCTCGCGCATACCTACGGTGCCCCCGCTATTCTCGGAACAGCGACGCCCAGTTTGGAGAGCTGGGAAAATACCGTGCGCAACAAATACCGCCTCGTACGGATGCCGGAACGCTTCGGTGGCATCCACCTTCCCCAGATCGGCGTGACCAACGCGCGGGAGGCCAACGAGAAAGGCCACATCCACCCGTTTTTCACTCCGACCCTCATTAACGAAATCAAAGCAACCCTGGGACGTAAAGAGCAGGTGATTCTGTTCCAGAACCGTCGTGGTTTCGCACCTACCTACTTTTGCGCAACCTGCGATCTGACCGTACAGTGCGTTAACTGCGATGTCAGCCTTACTTACCACAAATTTAGAGAACAGCTACGCTGCCACTGTTGCGGCTACTCCAGAACGCCACCGGAAACTTGCCCCGCCTGCGGTAGTCTGGAAATGAAACTCAGTGGAACGGGGACGGAAAAGATCGAGGACGAACTCAAGATTATCTTGCCGGAGGCTAAAGTTGCCCGAATGGACCTCGATACCACCCGGGGTAAAAACGCACTAACCAAACTCATCAGTCAGTTTGAGGCCGGTGATATTGATATCCTGGTCGGTACGCAAATGGTGACGAAGGGGTTGGATTTCGAGCGCGTCGGTCTCGTTGGGGTAATTAACGCAGACCAAATACTTCACTACCCTGATTTTCGGTCCGACGAAAGGGCCTACCACCTCATGACGCAAGTATCCGGCCGGGCTGGCCGGCGGCATCGGCAGGGTAAGGTGATCATCCAGGCAACGGACCAGCAGCACGTTATTCTGCGCAACGTAGTGGATCAGAACTGGAACCAGTTTATTGAGCGGGAACAGACGAACCGCCGAGAGACATCTTTTCCACCTTACGTTAAAATGATTCACCTCCAGCTACGCCACCCCCGGCGGTCGACGGCTTTGGAGGCCGCTAAGCTCCTTCACCTCTGGTTAGCCCCCGTACTTGGTGAGACCATCACTGCTCCCTTCGAACCCAGCGTGGCCCGCTTGCGGAATTACTACCTACAAGATATGGTCGTCCGAATCAACCCAAGCCCGCGCGAAGTAAAGCGCGTGAAGGGAATATTACGGAAGGCGGTGGCGCAGTTGAACGTGACGCCGAAGCTGACTGGGGTGCGGGTGGTGCTGGATGTGGACCCTTATTGATGGATTAAGTTTCCCATCTTGACCCACCAATATCTTCTCCACGAGCGGTGGTCAACTGAATATCTAGTGCGCTATACAGGCGCTTGCCGATAAATTGCGTGAGTGCTAGGTAGTCGCCGTCGTCCGCAGCCATTAATGAACGGTAATACTCATCTCTATTACTTACGGGTATGACGGCCAATGGGTAACCGGCACGCATCAAGATAAAGTTCATCAAAATTCTACCGATGCGACCATTGCCATCGTCAAATGGATGAATGGCCACAAACTCATGATGGAATATGGTCGCAAGGATTAGTGGGTGAACCTTACCCTCGTCAGCAGCTAAATGGTACCAATCCAATAGCTCTGCCATTAACCCGGGCACGGCGGAAGGTTCGGCGTAATAGTGCTTATCACCGTCAGCGGTAACGACATGGTTCGGCTCACGTTTGTAAACGCCTACGTGGATAGTCCGAAATACCCGCTGCCCGTCCGGCCTACGGGCGTTCTGTTGGTAATTTTCCTTAAGCATTATTTTATGCAACTCACGGATATCAGCCTGGGTAATCCGGCGGTCTCCTTTTATCATTGCAAGCATCAATTCTACGGCATCGCGGTGACCTAGTATGTCAAGGTGATCTTTTAGAGGTTTCCCCTTCGCGGTAATTCCATGAAGTAGTAATGCTTCCGTTTCTCCGTACGTCAAATGGTTTCCCTCAATGGCATTGGAATTGTAATTCCAAATACGGAGGTACTGTTGAAGGACGTGTGCTTCCATCCGCTTGTCAAAGGGACGCAAAGCATCTACTTCGGCTTTCATTGATGTGTACTGTTGCAACTCCCGTAAACTAGTTACAGCTTGCCAGTTCACCTTATCCAGAATTGAATTTTTACCGTACCCCTTGCCGGGGTCATTGACAACTAATACTTCTTCGACTTCATCAATACTGTATGGCTGAAGTGGACGGTCTGAAAAGATTAAGTGAGGGACTTTACCAACTTGATAGGCTAAGTTGACGAGGGTAGAAAGTTTGAGATCAGACTTTCCATTGAGCATCTGCGATACGTAGCTTTTACTTACCCCGATTTGTCTCGCAAACTGTGACTGAGAAACACCTTCGTATTCGAGATAGCAACGAATTTCATCCATTAGAGCTTTATGCAAACTCAATGAATACTCATTACGGGAATGATCTTGGAAAGTTGGGCTCAACTGATTCATAGTTAAGTCAAAACTGTACAACACCTCCAGAAGTTGCAGGATCCACAATAGTTGCACAAATTGGTCACCCTAATAACGCCAACTGTTGACTTGCAACTTAACATTATTCTTTTCCTCTGCTTTCCTTGTACCCACCCGATAGCTATCGGAACGCCCTACCCTTTCTTAACCGTCCCACCGGAACTGGCATCCGCATTAACCGAACTGGGGTTGCCCTGGTAGCGAATCCGTCCACCGGAACTGGCTTCTGCGTCGAGTCGCTCGGAAGCATTAATTCTAATCCCCGCTCCGGAGCTCACGTCCGCCGACGCCTCTTTAACTTCTAAGCCCTCCGCGTGAACGTTAGAACCAGAACTCGCTTCGGCGTCTATCGTTCCGGCTTTACCACTAACGGTAATCTTCCCGCTACTACTTGCGTCCACGTCAACCCGGTTACCGGTGTACGTGACTTTGATGCTCGACGCGCTGCTGGATTCCAGGCGTAAGCGATCGCCCTCAAAAGCACCTATGGTAACGATGTCCGCACTACTGGACGCATCGATCTTCTCAAGAACGGGCATCGTAACGAATACGGTGATTTTTTGCTTGTTGTTGATGCTTACACGGTTCCGAAACCCGATTTCGAGCGTACTACCGGAGACTTCCGTTTCGATGTATTCCTGCAAATTACTCTCCGCTTCTACTTCTACTGAGAAATTAGCTCCGGGCGTAATCTCGACATTAAAACTACAACAAGCTTTAACTCCGTCGAAATCTTTTAGACTCCGTGTTTGCGTGACGACATCGCCATTGCCCCGAACGGACTTGTTATTCCAACCCCAGTTCTGCGCTTGAAGCGTTGTAGTGGATAGGAAAGCAAGTAAAAAGAGGGTGAATATCAGTTTCATTTGTAACGTGGTTTGTGAGAAGGGACGAAGCTTCGGCTTGTGGGTTGCATCTCCCTTGTAATTAACAACGTATCGAACCATTCCCAGAAATTTAGTTGACGTGCTAACTATACCATTTGGTACATAAGTATTACCATGGCCATCATGAATCCCAACGTGGTTAACGCGTAAAACTTCTTTACCAACACTTCAAAAAAAAACGCCGCCCCAACAATTAAGTCGAAGCGGCGTCCTCAAATTTATCGAATCAAATCCTAGTCACGGCGGGGGCGATCGCGACGCTCACCGCGTCCACCGCGGTCGTTGCGGTCACCGCGCTCGCGGCGGGGGCGGTCCTTGGCGGCCTGGCGCTCGGCTTCGAGCTCCTCGTCCGTTGCAATCGTGCCGTCGGCGCGGGGCATGATGGCTTTGCGGCTGAGGCGCAGCTTACCCGTGCGCTCGTCGATATCGACGATCTTGAATTTCACTTCGTCACCTTCGCTGAAAGCATCCTCGACGCTTTCGATCCGGCTGTGGCTCATTTCGGAAACGTGGAGGAGTCCGTCCTTACCACCTTCGAAACCGACGAATACACCGTAGGGCATGATCGTCTTGACCGTACCGGTGTACACACCACCGACTTCGGGCGTGAACGTGATCTTCTTGATCCGTGCAACGGCATCGTCGATGCTGTCCTTATCGCTACTGGCGATGGAAACGTGGCCCTTACCATCGATCTCTTCGATGTTGATGTTCGTACCGGTCATTTCCTGAAGCTCCTGAATGATCTTACCGCCGGGTCCGATTACGGCACCGATGTAAGACTTCTCAATGATGAGCTTGACGATCCGGGGGGCGTGCGACTTGAGGTCATCTGCCGGCTTAGAGATCGTCTTGGCCATTTCGCTGAGGATGTGGAGGCGGCCTTCGCGGGCTTGGTCCAAAGCTTGCTGGAGTTGCTCGTAGGGAAGTCCGTCGATCTTGATGTCCATCTGGCAAGCCGTGATCCCTTTTTCGGTACCGGTCAGCTTGAAGTCCATGTCACCGAGTGCGTCTTCGTCGCCGAGAATGTCGGAAAGGATGGCAATCTTGCCACCTTCGGCGACCATACCCATTGCGATACCGGCAACGGCACGCTTGAGCTTGACACCACCGTCCATCAGGGCCATGGAACCGGCGCAAACCGTTGCCATGGAGGAAGAACCGTTAGATTCCATGATGTCGGAAACGATGCGGATCGTGTGCGTCATCTCGTCGGGCAGTACCTGGCGGATGGAGCGATTAGCGAGGTTGGCGTGGCCAACTTCACGACGGCCGGGGCCGCGCATTGGCTTCGTCTCGCCTACGGAGTAAGCGGGGAAGTTGTAGTGGAGAATGAAGTCCGCGTAGCTGTTTTCGTAAGCAACGTCGACCATCTGCTGGTCGGTCTTGGTACCGAGGGTGACGCTGGTCAGTGCCTGCGTTTCGCCACGGTTAAAGATCGCCGAACCGTGCGTTGAAGGAAGGTAATCGATCTCCGTCCAAATGTCGCGAACCTGGTCGAATTTCCGGCCGTCGAGGCGGACGCTCTCGCTGAGCATCAGGTCGCGAATGGTTTTCTTCTGAATCGTGTAGTAAGCGGCGCTGAGGTCGGATTTATGTTCCTTGTACCAATCTTCACCTTTGTCTTCGGTGGCGGCGGCTTTGAAGTCATCCTTGACTTTCTTGAAAGCGTCTTTGCGCTGCTGCTTGTTGAGGGCTCCGCGGGCGACATCCTGAACGGCGGATTTTACTTTCCCTTCTACGTATGCAACGAGTTCTTCGTCAACCTGGTGAATCTCAACGGTACGGGTGGTGGCTTTGTCGCCAACCATTTCACGTAGTTCGAGCTGTGCTTTACACTGAACCTTGATGGCTTCGTGACCGGCCTTGAGGGCTTCGATGATGGCGGATTCGTCGACTTCTTTGCATTCGCCTTCGACCATCATGATGTTGTCCGCGTCGGCGGCAACGATGAGGTCGAGGTCGGCATCCTTGAGGGCGGAGCGTTCGGGGTTAACGACGTATTCGCCGTCGATCCGGGCAACGCGGCACTCGGAGATGGGGCCGGAGAAGGGGATGTCGGACACCATCAGGGCGGCGGAGGCGGCGAGGCCGGCCAGCGCGTCGGGCATCACCTCGGGGTCGAGGCTGATGAGGTTGATGATGACTTGCGTGTCGAACATGTAGCCCTTCGGGAAGAGGGGGCGGATGGCACGGTCGACGATCCGGGAGATGAGGATCTCGTAGTCGTTCAGGCGCGTCTCGCGGCGGAAGAAGTTGCCGGGAATGCGACCGGCGGCGGCGAATTTCTCCTGGTAGTCTACGCTAAGCGGAAAGAAGGACTGGCCTTCGCGGACGCTCGTGCCGGAGACTACGGAACAGAAAAGCATTGTTTTGCCGCACTTTACGACGACTGAACCGTCGGCCTGCGTGGCCAGTTTTCCGGTTTCGATGGTGACTTCGCGGCCACTTGGCAGGGCGAAATTCACCGTCATTGGGGTCTTGTTACCCATGGTTGATATGATGACTTTGGTTAATTATGCAAATTTATGGGCCGGGAATATTCGCACCAACCCTGCGCTTCTTTTTGCGCTGTCGCGGGTGCAAAGCGTTTAAGTTAAGGAGCAGTGTTTCGGTGGCAAAAACCCGACGATCTGACCATCACCCTGCACCCCCGATAGCTATCGGGGGACCGCGCCTTAATGGCACGACGGAAATCGTAATAACAACCGAAGTTGCTACCGGACGGGAACCTCAAACAGCCTAGTATTGTGAGGCATAAGCGAACGGATCGAAATCCATTCAATACGCCAGAAATCCGCAACGGGCCGCCGCACGTTTGCGGGCAAAGTGTTTCAATCCTGTGATAATCGGCGGCGAAGATACGAACTTTTATTCTACGCCCGGCGATACTATGGAACTACCCAACACGCTATTTTTTGTTCTTCCACACTACCCAATAAACCGTTGAAAACCAGCGAACCACACCAACGCCAGCAGAAGATCCTGCGCGCCCTAATCGCTGGGGCGCTGGTGCTGCTCGTGATGTTCGCGGTTGCCTTTTTTAACCAACTGAGAATTGGAACCATTCGGGATACCGCGGGCGACACCCTTGGCCTGGAAAGAAATTTGGCCGCTATTCTTACGGCCGTCAAGGAAGGTGAAAGCAGCGAACGGGCTTTCTTACTGACGACCGACGACGCCTACCTGGCCGCCTACAAAAACGGGAAGCAACAAGCTTTCAATAACCTGACCGAAGCGCGCCAACAACTTACAGTGCTTCAGCGACCTAGCCTCAGCATTGATACGTTGCAAGTAGCCATCACGGAGAAGTTTGCTACCCTCGACCAAAGAGTCGCCAGCGTCAGGGCCAGCGCAGCGAACGGGCCATTAGTCGCCGAAGCCGATCGGAAGTTAACTGCCCAAATAACGCACACCATCAACCGACTGAGTGAGGGGGAGCGGCGACAAATCGCGGAATTGCGTACGCGCATCGACCGCATGCACAAATTAACCGCGGGGTTGCTACTGTTCAGCCTTTTTGCTCTGTTTGGCCTCATTTACTACCTCTACACACGTTACTACCCGCTTGTCCTACAAGTTGCCCAATCCATTGAGCGGCGCGACGATGAGATCGACCAGCGAAGAATCGCCGAAGCTCGCGCCCTGACTTTGATCGACGCACTAAAAAGTAAAAACAAAGAACTCGATCATTTCGCCTACATCGCCAGTCACGATCTGCAGGAGCCACTGCGTACGGTAAGTAATTTTATCGAGCTCCTGGAAGAAGAGCAGGGACATAATTTTAACGAGGATGCCAACACCTACGTCAATTTTATCAACCAGGCGACCGACCGGATGCGGGAGCTCATCACCCAACTATTACGGTACAGCCAGATCGGGCGTGACGATGAGTCGCAGCGCGTTGACCTCAACGAGAGCGTGGCGATGGCACTAATCAACTTGCGGCCGGTCATTCAGGAGTCTTCCGCAAGGATCACCGTGCAACTACTTCCCAACATCGAAGGCCACCCGGTCGAGCTGACGGAGCTCTTTCAAAACTTACTCGGAAACGCGATCAAGTTTACGCCACCGGGGCGGGTACCGATCATTACCGTGACTAACTCCGTTAAGAATAATGAAGTTACCATCGACATTACCGACAATGGCATTGGCATCACGAAAGTCGCCCGGGGAAAGATTTTTAATATGTTTTCTAAAGTTCACCCCAGCGGGGCCTACCAGGGCCACGGCATCGGCCTCACTTTCTGCCGCCGCATTATTGAATTGCACAGCGGGCGCCTCACCCTGCTCCCCGCCGCCGAGATTGGTAGCACGTTTCGATTTACCCTAGACACATACGTATATGAAAAAGAAATTAAAGCAGATATTACTGATTGACGATTCCGTTTCCGACAATTTCATCCACGCCCGGCGCATCCGTAACGTAAACGTCACGGAAAGCATCATTACCAAAAAAAATGGCCGCGAGGCGCTGGATTACTTGACGGAAGAGCTCCCAAATAACCAATACCAACAACCCGAACTGATCTTCCTCGACATCAATATGCCCGTCATGAACGGCTGGGAATTCCTGGACGAATACGACAAATTGATGGACAAGCAAAAGGCCCTGGTCGTACTGGCAATGTTAACTACGTCCACCGCCGAAAGTGACAAAGAGAAAGCCAAAAACTACGGCCACCTGTCCACCTTTCTAGAAAAGCCCCTCAAGGAGGAAGACCTACTGAGCATCATTCAAAAGCACTTCCCCCGGCTAATGGAGGAAGAATAGTCATTACACAAATTTCTTGAGTGCAATAATCGCACCGACGTGCATGGCCTCATGCATATTATTAAAGGTCAGCGCATCTTCTACGCTCCGGAGGGTCACGCCGTAGCTCGTTGGGTATTCCTTGTAGTTACTAAAATCCAGGACGCCCAGATCAGCTTCCAGCTTCTTTACGGACGTCTTGAGTAAAGTGAAAATTTCCTGTATTTCCGCCTCGCTGGCGGGCACCTCCGGCTTAGAACCTTTGCGGTAACGGTTAATGAAGTCTTTGCCCGAAGGTGGTTGTTGCCTGCCCAATCCATACACCAGCGACTCCATCGTGGCGATGACGTGGCCGGCATTCCAGATCAGGTTGTTATTGAAGCCTACCGGAATCTGGTTCAGTTGCTCGTCCGTCAGTCCCCCGCAGAGCTTGAGGATATTAGTTCGCGTTGCGGTAAGAAGGTCGATAGTATTCACGGTTAATTTATTTTTCCGAACGGCAGCACCCAGCGCCGCCTCCGGTTGAGCGAAGATAAGCGCAGGAGGGCACGTTGCAAGGCCACGCTGTTTCCGGTACAGATAAAATCGTGGGCGAGATTGCCCCGACTAAGTACGGGGGTAATTGGCGCATCGCGGGTGCCGGGATTTTGGGGTGAGTCCGGAGAATCCACGCCCCCCCGCATAGCCGAAAGAACGTGGGCAACTTGCTTGGCTGCCGCCGGGGAGGGGTCAATGATTCGCACGTCCGGTCCAGCGATGAATTGAATGTCTTCCTTGATCATCGGGTAATGCGTACACCCAAGTACGAGCGTATCTAAACCCAGTGATATCATGGGGGTAATGATGACGCGGAGTTTATCCCGTAAGGCGTTACTACCCGGTTGTTCCGCTTCTATGATTGAGACCAAGCCCCGACAGGGATTTTCCAGCACCACTTTTTTGCTCAAGTGTTTATCGCGTAAAGCTAGATAGCGCTCGCTGTTTAGTGTCGCTTCCGTGGCCAACACCCCCACCACATTTCCGTTAGCCGCGGGTTTAACCGCTGGCTCCAAACCGACAAACGGTACCTCCGGAAATTCTTCTCGCAATCGATCAATGGCAACGCTGGTGGCGGTATTACAGGCAACCACGATCATCTTCGCACCGCACTTCAGTAAAAACCGGGTGATTTCCTCGCTATAAGCCAAAATCTCCGCTGCCTCCCGGGGGCCGTAGGGTGCCCGCTGATTATCGGACACGTACAGGATATCTTCTCGCGGCAACAGTTCCGCGACGGCCGCCGCGACGGAAAGCCCCCCGATACCAGAGTCAAAAACCCCGATGGGGGCGTGTGCATCCATTTTTTTCACTGGCCGAAGATAGTTAGCGCACGTTGGGACTTTAGTCGTTGCTTAAACAAAAACGGGCCGCGCCACCAATTGAGGTGATGCGGCCCGCGTGCTCGTTACGAAAGTTGGTAGCCTAGAGACCGAGCTTCGTCTTTACTTGGCTCGTCAAGTCAGCTGATTCGTCACCGTAGAGGAGCGTTTGCTGGCTGAAGACAAACTGGTAGTCGTTCTCCTTGGCGATGGCTTCGATGGCCTCGTTCACGGAAGTGTAGATGGGCTCGAGAAGCTCCACGCGCTTGGCCTGGAGGTCGGCGATCATCGTACGTTCGAATTCCGCGATCTCTTTCTGGCGAACTTCCAGCTTGGTCGCTTCTTCCTGCTGCTGCTTGGGGGTTAAGTCACCCGCCTGAGCTTTGGCTTCGAGTGCTTGGTAATCGGTCTGGAATTTTTGCACCATGGCTTCTCCCTTCTTCTGGAGTTGCTTCTGGAGACTTTCGAGGTTAGATTCGGCGACCTTCATCTCCGGGTGAGCGGCGATGATTTCGTCGGCGTTTACGTAGCCGTACTTCTGTGCGGTAGCCGTTGCCGTGGCGGCAAGAATCATGACGGCCACGAGGGCGAGTTGAAAGAATTTCTTCATTGTTGCGGTAATTGAGTTGTTTTGAGAAAATGCCAGCACGAAATAGAATAGTTGAGGGCTGGCAAGTGAGGTTTATGTTGGGGATATCGAGAGACACGTATCCGGAATGTAAGCCCGGGCGTCTGTTAACTAATTAATTTTGGAGGGCACGTAGAATGTCATCCGTTTTGTCGTAAGTCTCACTACTGAAGAGAATGCCAGCGGCGCTGGACCGATCAAGGATGTAGTCGTAACCCCGCGTGCGGGCGTAAGCTTCGACGGCTTCGTAAATAGCATCCTGGATTGGCTTCACCAATTCCTGGCGGCGATCGAAGAGCAGACCATCCGCGCCGAACCGTTGGCGTTGCAGTTCCCGGACGGATTTTTCTTTTGCGACAATCTCTTCCTCGCGGCCGGAACGCTGATCCTCCGTTAGCAGGACTTGCTCGGCCTGGTACTTGTTGTACATGCCTTTGATATCGTCGTACTGTTGGTTGATCTCCTGTTGCCACTTGGCGGCTAGTTGATCGAGCTGCGTCTGAGCGTCCTGGTATTCCGTAATGCTACCCAGGACACGCTCCATGTCGATGTGGGCGATCTTCTGAGCGCTGAGCGTAGAGCCGAGGCTAAGACAAGCAAACAGGATAATGAGAAACGTAGAGCGGACGCGCATAAGCAGATGTGTTATTGAAAGGACCCCAAAAGTAGCTACGGTAGCTCGGAACCTTCGGGGGTATAGACGTTCACAAAGTTACGAAGTTACGCCATTGGGAAAGATTTAACGTTGACAACTGCCTGGTAAACCATTAATTACCAACCCGTTACAAAAATACTGCAACTGATTTTCGGTCGTCTGTTTAACGTAATCTTAACGATGATAGCTTGTCTGGGCGGAAGCGGAGGCGGTATTCGGTTCTTTTCTGTGCATCATTCGGACTCATTTGTCGTCCGGGCCCTATAAATACTAGCTTGAGCACCTACGCCAGTTTAATCCACTAAGTACCGCCAAATGCTCCGCCGGCACTCAAACCAGTGAGTTGCAGCCTTACCACATTTATTCGTATGGACAGTGCCTCAGACTCAGTTAAAGCACAAACCGTACAAAATTTATTTGCGCTTACCGCGTCCACCCCGCGCACCACCCTTCCGGGCACCCGCGACCGCGGCAACCTCCTGCTTATCTTGCGTTTTGGCTCGTGCGGGCCGGCCCGACCGGACTTTCCCCGCCTTACCTTCCGCCGCATTCTGATTATCCTCCCCGTGAACGTTGATAACCTTCACCAACGACATATCTATTCTCCGACGATCCAGGTCGACGTCCTCAATCCGGACGCGAAGACCATCACCCATCTTAAGCTTTTTTCCGGACTTTTTACCCTTAATGAACAGTTTACCGCCACCGAGCTCGTACGGCTCGTCCATGTTATCGTAGCTGATCATCCCTTCCACGAAGTTGGCACTCAGCTCCACAAATACCCCAAAATCGGCCAGGCCGTTGATGATGCCGTCGAACTCTTCGCCGACGTTGTCCAGCATGAACTCCGTTTGTTTGTACTTAATGGACTCCCGTTCGGCGGTCGTTGCCTTGCGCTCCTGGGCGGAGATGTGCTTACAAGTCTCCTCCAGCTTGGTGGCGTTGGCCTTGTACAGGCTGCCCTTTTCCAGGTTCTTTTCTAAAATCCGGTGAACGAGTACGTCCGCGTACCGGCGGATGGGGCTGGTGAAGTGAGAATAATTTTCAAAGCCCAGGCCGTAATGACCGATATTCTCGGTCGTATAGATCGCCTTTGCCATGGTCCGGATCGCAATGGGCGAAAGCATTTTTACCATCGGGTCTTCAGCAGCTTTGGACAGCAACGCCGTGTAGGACTTGGCGATGCTCCGTGGCGTGCTCAGGTCCATTTTGTAACCCAGTGCCTCGGCAAAGCTAGCCAGCTCAGTCACCTTGTCGAGGTTCGGCTCGTCGTGGACGCGGTAGACGAAGGGAATATTCTCCTTCAACTTCTCTTCCTTCTTAATGATGTAGCCAGCTACTTCCTTATTCGCCAGCAGCATAAAGTCCTCAATCAACATGTTAGTGTCGATCCGGTCTTTGATGTACACCTCCAATGGAGTGCCGTCGTCGGCTAATTTGAAGCGTACTTCGTTCGTCGCGAAATCAATCGCGCCTTCCTTAAAGCGTTTCTTCCGGAGCTTCTTGGAGATTTTATCCATCAGCTGTAACTCCTCGACAAAATCACCCTTACCCGAATCAAGAACTTCCTGCGCGTCTTCGTACGTGAAGCGGCGATCGGAGTGCGTAACCGTCCGGCCAAACCAGCGCTTCCGAATCTGGTAAGTCTTTGCGTCGAACGAGAAAACAGCCGAGAACGTCAACTTGTCTTCGTGGGGGCGCAGCGAGCAGAGCTCATTAGAAATTCGCTCGGGGAGCATCGGACAGACTCGGTCTACCAAATAGACGCTGGTCGTACGCTCAGCGGCCTCTTTGTCCAGCGCGCTACCGGGCAGCACGTAGTGACTCACGTCGGCGATGTGGATGCCAATCTCAATTTGTCCGTTCTCTAAGTGCTGGATGGAGAGTGCGTCGTCAAAGTCTTTCGCCGTCAACGGGTCGATCGTGAAGGTTGTCACGTCGCGCATGTCGCGCCGAATGTTGATTTCTTGGGGGCTGATTTTACTGGGTAGCGCTTCACTCTCGGCGATCACTTCGTCGGAGAAAGTGATCTGAAAGCCATTATTGATCAAAATGGACTGCATTTCGATCTCGCTCGTTCCTTCTTCCCCGAGAACGGCCGTTATCGTGCCGGAAAGTTGACCGAACCGATTCGGCTCCCAGTCGTCAATGCGGACGACCGCTTTCTCTTTATTTTGCGCGCCGAGGTTTTCACCGCGGTGCACGGCTACCAGCATTTTGTTGCCGCCGGGTTGTTCTACTTCGATTTCGGCGTACTTATCGTATTCCTTGTAGGTACCGACAAAGTGCGTCACGCTCCGTTCGAGCACTTCGGCCACTTCGCCTTCCGGTTTGCGGCGGCGGGCGGGCGTCCAGTAGCGGACCTTCACGAGGTCGCCACTCTGGGCGTTAGCGAGCCGGCGGGCGGGGACGAAGATGTCCTGGTCGTCACCATCCGTTACGATGTACGCATCACCGGAGCGGGTTGTGTCGACGCGGCCCTCGGTGTACTCGGAGGAAGTTTGTTGTTGGATGTTCTTAGCGACCTGGAATTTAAAATCGTCATTCTTTCTGACGAGCTTCTTCTCCGCTAGTGCTTCCAGGGCCGCTAGCACGCTATCCTGAGAGTTCTTCACTTTCAGTTTGCGGATTAGTTGCTTGGGGTTGTATTGTTTGCGATCGTTCTGCTTCAATTCCTTTAGAATCGCGCGTTCCAAATCTCGCGCTTTGAGCTTGCTGCCCTTCGTTTTATTATTAGCCATTAGGTTAGTATGCTGGGTATTGCCGCGTACAAAATCATTCGCGGGCCGCGGAAGTGCGGACTTTTGGGGGGTGTCGTTAAAGTAGGTTTTATTCGCAACTAAACCACTAGAGATAGCATAAAGTTGCGAGGCCGCGGGTGCAGGGGATATGGGTGAGAAGTCCGCAGCCTGTGGTACAACTCTACGCACTGCAGAACATGGACCATAAACCCCAGACCAAAAAAGAACCCCCGTACCCTAATTCAGGGCCGAGAGCTCGTTTTACACTCACTAGTATATAAACTTAATCAACTGACCCCATAACTGGGTGAACACCCGATTTGTTACCGCCGAGTGGGCAAAAACCCGTTTATTCGGCTTTATTTAACGGATGAGGGATTGACGGCCGGCATTTTACCGGACTTAGCTCGGAACAGCTTCCACCAGAACGTAGGCTTAACCAGCTGTTTGCGCAACTCGAAATCCGTGTACATCCGACAGAGCAACTCGATGATCTTGGGGTTGGCCGCGACGATGCCCGTGAGTAAATTCGTCAACCACTTGTGCTGCATAATCTGCTGCATCCGGTAGCTGAGCCTCAACTCCGTACGGAGGACCCGCTCGATCCGAACGTCGTAAGCCTTCAGGTACTCCGCATCGAAACGGTTCTCTTTCAGGCAGTTCTCGGCTAATTCAGCGGCGATGAAGCCGGAATAGACGGCGTTGCCGATGCCCTCCCCCGTAAGTGGGTCGATCAGGTGACCGGCGTCCCCCGTCAGTAGATAATTGTCGCCGGACAGGACCCGGTCCTTAGAGCCCAGGGGAAGGCCGTAACCTTTGGTGGGGTCCACCTGCTCCGCGTCGGCAAAGCGCTCGCAGAATTCAGGTGAAGCGATGATTTCATCCAGCGCTTCCCGCAAGTTGACTTGCTTACGTTTGACGATGTCGGAGCGCATCCCCAGCCCCACGTTGGCCTGCCCATTCGGGAGGGGAAAGATCCAGAAGTAGCCGGGGTTGTACTTATCCAGAAAATGCAACTCGATGAAGTTGTCCTTGTGAAATCCGGTGACGCCCTTGTAGTAGGCCCGCACGGCCGCGGCGTGGTGATCGTGGTCGACTTCCTGCTTCGCTTCTTTCCGGCTGAACCGGGAGTGGGCTCCCGCGGCGTCGACTAATAAGCGGCAGTCCCAGGATTTCTTCCCATCCTTCGTCTCGATCGTATAACCACCGTCCGTCTTCTGCCACTTGGTGACGTTCGTATTTAGGTGTAGCTCGATGTTCTCCCGGCGGCGCACTTCCTCAATCAGGAACATATCAAAATCCTCCCGTTTGGAAACGTAGCCGGGCGCAGCGTCCGGTACGCGCTCATACCCCACTTTAAAGGGCAGCTCGATCAGCTTCTTGGACGGTGGAAAAAAACGGATCCCCCACACGTCAATGGGGCTGAAACGCTTCCGAAAGCGGTCCATTATGGCAGGGTCCAGCCGGTTCAGGAGCGTCGGCACCTTCCCGCTGATGGCGTCACCGCAAATCTTATCCCGGGGGAAGTCCGACTTGTCGATCAGGACACTAGGAATATTGAGGTAGCTTAAACGTAAGGCGGTGGCGGCTCCGGCGGGGCCGGCACCAATGATGACGATGGGTGTTACTGTGGACATAACGTAAAGATAATGGATGGTACTTATTGGAACATCTTACCGGAGAGATGAGACCCGGGCCGTGAGCGTAATTCAGAATGCTATTACTACTCGCGCACGGGTAGCTGGTCTTCCGGTACCGCCCCGTTCACCCCCGCTCCGAAAAGAGCAAAATCAAACCGGCAGGGATCAACCGGGTCGAACGCCCGGAGATTGGCCGTTAGCTCCAATACCGCCGCCCAGTCAGTCTGCTTGCGCTTCAACAAGCCCATTTCCCGCGCTTGTCGCTCAACGTGTACGTCCACCGGTAAACACAACTGGCTCGGTTTGATCCGGGTCCAGTACCCAAAGTCTACTCCGTTTTCGTCCTGCCGGACCATCCAACGGAGGAACATACACAGGCGCTTGCACCGGCTCTTGCGGGCGGGCGTAGCTACGTGCTTGCGCGTCCGGTGCGGGGCGTCGGGAAGGCTGAAGAACAGGTCGTGGAAGCCCCGGAGCGCCGGCTCGATGGTGTCGTCCTCCGGGGTGAGGTGGCGGGCGAAAGCGTCTTCCAGGCTGTCGTGTGCGCGGTAGTACTGCTGAAGCCAGCGGAGGAAGTACTGGGTATCTTCGAAGTTGAACGTCCGGTGCTTCCAGTCGGCAAAGCGGGCGCGGTCGGCTTCGGTGTGGTTAAGGATAAACTCGTACGGGCGACCGTCCATCAGTTCGATGAGTTGGGTCCCCTTGTCGATGATGGTCTGGCGCCGGCCCCAGGCGAGGATAGCTACCCAGAAGCCGATAATTTCCCGGTCGCGCCGGTCATCGAAGGCGTGGACGAGGCAGATCGGGTCGTGCGGGATGAAGTCCGGGCGGTTGTAAAGATCGTGGTAGTGGTTGAGGGTTTTGGCTACGGTCATGGGCTTCCCGGGGAACCACTGGGGGCGGGCCTTGGTTGCTCCGCTCCCTTCCGTAATTACCCGGCACCCGCGTCCGCGCCCCAGAACTTACTTACCGGGCCGAGCCGGGTTGGGACATGGCTTCGGCGTCCAGCACTACGGCACTGGCGGGCACGGGCCGCTTACCCTTCATGTAAAAGTAGAGCCCCCCGAACAGTACGATCAGAATAATCGGCAGCCAAACCATGGCCCCGAGCGTCTCCTGCCCGGCAAGCGCCTCGGCTTCGAGACCGGTCAGACCGGAAGCTTCCGCCGTTGCTTTGGCTTCGTCCAGCCAGCCGCCGATGACGGGGTTCCAGATGGTCATGGAAAACATGCCGGCACCACCGACGAGGCTCATACCCAGCGCACCAGTTTGCGGAATATACTCGCCCACGAAACCGATCATCGTCGGCCAGAAGTAGCAAACACCCAGCGCAAAAACGACCGCCGCCCCGTAAACCGCGCCCCCGGAAAGCGTACTGAGTAGGTAGATGCCCAGCGCGGAAAGCACCGCCGATACCCATAACACCCCCGTGGGATTAAACCGATGAATAATGGGCCCGGCGAAAAACCGCCCCGTGGCCATAATGCCACTGACCAGCGCCAACACGATCAACGGCTGCGCGCCGGAAGCACTCAGAATTTTCTCCACCCACTGCGTCGTGCTGAATTCCGTAGCCGCCGTCAGGGTCATGCACAGCGCAATAAACAGAAACAGCGGGTTGAATAAGCCGGCAATGTTGGCCCCGGTATTGCTTTCGATGTTCTCGGACCGGGGAAACTCCTGCCCGAAAATGAGTACAGCGTACAGGATCGTCGGGACGAACATCGTGGCGATCAGCCCCTGCCAACCGAGCGTAGCGGAAAAAAAGTAGCCGATCAGGGAGCCGATCACGATGCCGCCGGGGAACCAGACGTGAAATTTGTTGAGCATCTGCGTCTGCTTGTCCGGAAACATGTCGGAGATCATCGGATTACAACCCGCCTCGACGGAGCCGTTCGCCAGCCCAATGAAGAGCGTCGAAATAAGCAAGTCGGCGTAGGGGCCGAAAACTTCGCCGGCAAAAATGGTGAGCACCAAACCGAGCATGTGAAAGACGAAGGCCGAGTACATCATCAGCTTCGGGCCGATGCTGTTGTAGAGCAGCCCCCCGACGATCATGGCGATCGGAAAGCCCAGAAAAGCCATCGAATTAACGTAACCGAGTTGCGTGTTGTCGAGGCCAAACTCAACCGTCAGGTCCTTGAGGATACCCGCCCGGATAGCAAAGGTCATCGACGTCACGATAAGCGCTACGCAGGCGGCGAGAAACAGGCGGTCGCGGTTGGCCGGGACGCCGGCGGGCACGCGGCCCGGGGCGCCGTTGTCAATAATGGTGGACATGATCTTGAATTAACGGTAGAGATAAGAGGGCTAGGCGAGCAAAGTAGCTCGGCTTATTTACTGAGTTGACGCAGGCGGATGTTCCGGAACCAGACGGGGTTGCCGTGGTCCTGCAAACTAATTTTTCCGCCGGTAAACATGCCCCAATCGGGCATGTCCTTGAATTTAGAATCGGCGATCATCGCTTTCCAATCGTCGCCCGTGTTTGCGTAAGAAACTTGCATTTCGCCGTTGAGCCAGTGCTCGACCTTGCCGTCGGTGACGACCAGTTTGGCGGTGTTCCACTCACCGGCGGGTTTCACGTTCTCTTCCCTGACGGAGACCATGTCGTACAGGTCGCCGGCACGGTGGGTGGTGATTTCGGCGTCGGGGTGGCAGGTGTTGTCGAGCACCTGCATTTCGGGGCCGGTTTTCCAGGGGTATTCGTAGTCGGCCGTTTCCTGGACGTTGTAAATAATGCCGCTGTTGCCACACTCGCCGATCTTCCAGTCGAGTTCCAGTTCGTAATTTTCGTACGCTTCGTCGGTGACGATGTCGCCGCCGTTGTTGGTTTGCCAGCCGTCCTTATCGGATACGTCGAGATAGATTGCGCCGTCGGCTACCTTCCAGGCGGAGCCGATGCCTTCGGCGCCGTACTTGTGCCAGCCGGTGAGGTCTTCGCCGTTGAAGAGGGTGGTCCATCCGTCGTTCGTTTCTTGCTCGACGGAAGTAGCGTCCGTCGTCACGTCCGTTTTGGCGGTTGCGGATTCCGTAGGTCCGCAGGCCACGAGTAGAAGCGAGAAGAAGGCGGTAACGAGGAATGTATGCTGCACAGTAGAGTCTTTGACGGAGCAATATAGGCAACTACCCATACTTAGCCAGGAAATCGACGGTGACGAGCCATTAGCTAACGTTTCTCTTCCGGCATTTTTTCTCGCTGCTTCCTTCCGTCTTGGGAAAGAAAATAACTAAGAATTGAGCGTAATACAATCAGTGCTGGACGCCCAGCCACCGGCGCCGGAGCATACGACAACTGCGCTCGCTCCCCCCGGCCTCGATGGCGTATTCCATTTGGTCGATCGCTACGATCATCAGTTCTTCCGTCCACTCGGAACCCGCGCAGGCGCAGACGCTAGTTAAATTTTCGTACGCTGAATAGCGGGTCACGCGCGTACACGCATTTGCTTGATTATTCGTGGAACAATGCAGTGGGCGCGGACGCAGGTGCAGAGTTGAGAAGGTAGAGCAAGGGTAGTGGAGGTGGTACGCCGGTAATTGTTCGTGGCTGATGCTGCCGCTTCCGTTACCGTAGATTCGTAAAATCCACCCCGTCGCATTCGCAATTTCGGTGTAATCCAACTCCGCCGCCACGGGCGTGACCCGCGCCGAACCGCTACAGCCCACGAGTAAGCAGCAGAAGATTCCTCCAAGCAAACAATGTTGGGAGAAACCCAAACGCATAGTGAGTTATTGAATTGATTCTACTCGTTCGGGGGCCACCGTCAGCTAAATTTAAACCGGACCGAACGAGCGACCCGGAGGGCTGCCAACCAAAGAGATGCAAAAGGGTTACCTTTTGGCGCACGCTACCCCAGCCATAACTTACCAGCGACTTGATCGACTACGAAACTTATACCCTCCCCAACGGCCTGACCGTCGTCCTGCACCACGACCCGCAGCGTACCGTGGTCTCCGTCAACGTCCTTTACAAAGTAGGTAGCCGCAACGACCCGCCCGGCCGCACCGGCTTTGCCCACCTCTTCGAGCATCTGATGTTTGAAGGCAGCGAGAACGTGGATAATTTCGACGACGTCCTCCAGATGGCCGGGGGCGAAAACAACGCCGTCACTGGTGCGGACACGACGATGTATTACGACGTCCTCCCCGCCGCCAACGTCGAAACGGCCCTTTATCTGGAGAGCGACCGGATGCGGCAACTTCGCTTCAGTAAGAAGTCCTTGCGTACCCAGCAGAAGGTAGTCGTCGAGGAATTCAAAGAAACCTGCCTCGAAGAACCTTACGGAGATGTTTTTCACCACCTGAGCGAGCTCGTCTACCGGGTTCATCCCTACCGTTGGCCCGTCATCGGTCAGAATTTTCAGCACATCGAGGAAGCGACGCTGGAGGACGTTAAGGATTTCTACTATCGGTATTACCGGCCCGACAATGCGGTGCTCGTCGTCGCCGGCGGTTACGACCGCGAAGCCATCGCAGGCTTGGTGGATAAGCATTTTGGGGACATTCCCGCCACCGACGCATCGCTCGTCCGCCCTACCCTCCCCGAGGAACCGGAACAGACGGAGCCGCGCGCCAAGGTCGTCCGGGGCGACGTACCCAGCCCCGTCATCTACCTCTACTACCGCACGCCGGGCCGGTTAGACGATTCTTTTCACGCCCTCGACGTAGCCGCCTTCCTACTCGGTGGTGGCCGGTCGTCTTACCTCTACCGCAAACTCATTCGCGATAGCGACCTGTTCGCCGAAGTAGCCGCCGGGATGAACGACACGTACGACTATTCGGGCTTCATGATCGACGCACGACCTTCGGAAGGGGAAGATTACACCGCCGCCAGGACGGCGCTCTTCTCCGCCGTCGACGATTTCGTCCGGGAAGGCATCACGCAGGAACAACTCGACAAAACGATCAACCGGCTGGAACACGTAAACCAGTTCAAACAGCTCTCGGTAAGTAACCGGGCCAACGACCTGGCCTTTTACGCATCGTTCGACCGCCTGGAACTCGTCAATACGGAGACGCAGCGGTACTTGGACCTTACCGTAGAGAGAGTAAATGAGGTAATCAGAAAATACCTGTGTACCGACTGCCTTTCCACGATAGATTATCTGGTGGAAGACTAGCAACTCGTGCCACGCAGTTGATTTTACTACTCGTGATTCTTTAGCAATATAAATCTGAGGGCTATTTCGGACGATGCACCGTCCCGGCGCGAAAGAGATCAACAGTTAGCTAAGTAAGATTTACTCGCGCCGGGACGGCGCGTCGACCGGTGCTCCACCACAGAAAATATCGCTTTAGGAATAGGGTACGTACCGGTTGCCTGACGTCACACATCCCAACCGTTTAGCAACATATTCAATCCAACACTTTGTCCTGAAATCAGAAAACCCCGACAGCTGTTGCTGTCGGGGTTTTCAATGCTAGTGATTCAGAGGCAGTAATAATTAGCTACCGAAATCATCAAAGGCGATATTCTCTTCGGGAACACCCAAATCGTCAAGCATCGTTTGTACGGCGCTGAGCATCATCGGGGGCCCACAAAGGTAGTATTCAATTTCTTCGGGCTCTTCGTGGTCCTTCAGGTAGTTATCGAGAACAGCCTGATGGATGTAACCGGTTAAACCATCCCAGTTGTCTGACTCAAGTGGCTCCGAAAGGGCGACGTGGTAGGAGAAGTTGGGGAACTCTTCTTCAATCTCCGCAAAGTCTTTACCGTAGAAAAGTTCGGCTTTCGAACGGCCACCGTACCAGTAACTAACCTTGCGGTCCGTCTTCATGCTGTGAAACAGGTGGAAGATGTGACTACGAAGTGGGGCCATGCCGGCACCACCACCGATGTAAACCATCTCCTTCTCAGTAGGCTTAATAAAAAACTCACCGTAGGGGCCTGAGATAACAACTTTGTCACCAACCTCCTGGTCGAAAACGTAGCTGGAACAAACACCGGGGTTCACGTCCATCCATCCGCCTTTCTTACGGTCGAAGGGTGGCGTTGCGATCCGAATGTTGAGCATAATAATGTCTCCTTCACCCGGGTGGTTAGCCATGGAGTAAGCACGGAACTGCTCCTCGCTGTTGACCATCTTCAGGTCCCACATCTTGAACTTGTCCCAGTCCGCTTTGTACTTATCCATCACATCGTGGTGATCGGGGTGGGCGTCGACATTGAAGTTCTTAAAGTCGACGGTCACCTTGGGTACGTCGATCTGGATGTAGCCACCAGATTCAAAATCCATGTCTTCTCCCTCGGGGAGTTGAACCACGAATTCTTTGATGAAAGTCGCTACGTTGTAATTAGACTTAACCGTACAGTCGAACTTCTTGATACCGAATATTTCTTCCGGGATCTGCACGTCCATGTCGCCACGCACCTTTACCTGACAAGCTAGACGCTTGTGCTCGGCTACTTCGCGCCGGGTAAGGTGGTTGAGCTCAGTGGGTAGTACATCACCACCACCGGCCGTAATGTGACACTCGCACATTGCGCAGGTACCACCACCGCCACAAGCGGAGGGGAGGAAGATGTTTTGGTCGGAAAGAACGGTCAGCAGTGAGCTACCCGGCTGAACTAGGAGCGGTTTTTCGGTATCGCCGTTGACGGTAATTTTTACTTCCCCCTGGGGGACGAGCTTGCGCCGCGCCACCAGAAGTACGGCCGTCAGAGCCAGAACGATGAGTGAAAAAACGATAACCGCATACAGGATTACCATGTCGGTTGAATTTATAGTGTCCGGGACCGCCAAAAGGGAGGCACCGTATTTTTATTGTTACCCAAATGAAAGCGGAATAAGACCGCTACTGTTTAGGGAAATGTGTCATATTATTGAGATACCCAGCTTTGGGCACCCACCTAGAGTTAGCCAATCAATGACTACTCCGCAGGCTGCCAGCCGGCAAATACGGCGGGGTCGATACCGGAAAGGCTCAAAAACGCGAGCCCCATCAAGCCAGTTAGCAGGAACGCCATGCCGAGGCCACGCAGCCCGGGGGGGACTTTGCTGTAACGAATGCGCTCACGAATAGCGGCGATGGCAATGATGGCCAGGAACCAGCCGAAACCACCACCAAGACCGAAGGCTACGGATTCACTCAGCGAGTACTCCCGGCTAACCATGAATAAGCTACCACCGAGAATGGCGCAGTTTACCGTGATCAACGGAAGAAAAATACCGAGAGCCGCATACAAACCGGGGCTGAACTTCTCTACGATCATCTCCACCAACTGCACCATTGAGGCGATTACCGCAATGAAGACGATGAAGCGTAAAAACTCCAGTTCAAAACTCACCAGCAAGTACTCATTGATGAGCCAATTGATTGGCATCGTAATACCGAGTACGAAAATGACCGCAAGGCCAAGACCGAAAGCGGTAGAAAGAGATTTCGAAACGGCCAGGAAAGAACACATACCCAGGAAGTAAGCCAGGATCATGTTCTCGATGAATGCCGATTTGATGAAAATATTAATTAAGTCACCCATGGGGAGTAGTCTTTTAATCTATTAGAACGGTAGCCTCTTGATCCGGTAGCCTGCTGCGTCTCAACCTCGATCGGGCTAAAAGACGAACGGGCTAAACGACTAGCTTACGTCGACCAGTTTAGGATTGCGGGCGCGCTGGACCCAGATAAGCACGGCAATAATAAACATGGCCGCAACGGACATTACCATCAGGCCGTTGTTGGCGTACCAACCGAAGAAGGTGCTGCCCCACTGGTCCGGTGTAGTTGTGTCGATGGCGTAAGTCGAACCCGCACCGATGATCTTAAATTCAAGTCCGCTACCGGCGAATACGGAACCTTTGCCAAATACCTCACGGATGAAGCCAACGACAATCAGAATGAGACCGTAACCCAGGCCATTACCGATACCATCAACGAAGGAGCGCCAGGGGCGGTTAGCCATTGCGAAAGCCTCCAGACGCCCCATCACGATACAGTTCGTGATGATCAGGCCGATGTACACGGAAAGCTGCTTGTAAACGGGGTAGTTGAGCGCTTTCAGTGCTTCGTTCACCAGGGTTACCAGCGTAGCAATGATTACCAACTGCACGATCAATCGCACGGCCTTTGGGATGGATTTCCGAAGCAAGGAAGTCGTCAAGTTTGCCATTCCGCAAACGAAGACTACCGCAACGGCCATCACGATGGACGGGTAGACGAGCGACGTGACGGCGAGGGCGGAACAAACCCCCAGTACCTGGATGGTAATGGGGTTATTATCCAACAGCGGGTCGACCATCAGTTCGCGCTCTTTCGAGCCAAACCAGGGGTCTTTTTCCTCAATGCGGATTTCCTTCGTTTCAGTGGCGGTAGCCATGTGCTGATATTTTAATTTCGCGCGGTTAGGCGCGGGGTATTTTACTTGAAGTTCATGCTGGTGGAAGTAGTAGCGGACTCTTCCATAAATGGTTCGTAAGCCTGCAGGCCTTCGTACATCATTTTCGTTACGCCGTCGGCCGTAATCGTTGCGCCGCTGAGACCATCAACTTCGTGCTCCGCCCGGCTCTGTAGCGCGCCGCCTTTGCGAACGTAGACGGAGACGTACTTTTCGCCTTCGTAGATCTTCTTACCGACAAACTGAGCGCGCCAGGTAGCGTTGTCCTTAATCTCAGCACCGAGACCGGGTGTTTCACCCGCGTGGTCAAAACTGACGCCAGCGATGGTATTCAGGTCTTGCTCCAGCGCTACGTTGCCCCAAATAGCATCCCAAAGTCCGTTTCCACGAACGCTGAAAATGTAGTAGTTGCTATTATCGACGTTTGCTTTGTAGACGGGATAGTTCCGTTCCGCTTCAGGCTTTTTACGCTCCTTTGCGAGGTCAACGTTGACGGCCAATAACCCTTCCTGATTCACTAGTTCGCCCTGGCTATTGACCACACTCTGTTCGACGTTCTCGTCAAAAAAAGCAAGAACCTCCTCGTCGGTAAGTGCGGCGGCTGGTTGACCGGCCGCTTCGAGCGGGTTAGCGATGGCCAGCAACAACTGACGCTTGTTGAAAATATCCGCGTTCTTTTCGGCAATCGGTGCCAGCCCTACGGCCGAACCTGCAAGAAGGAGGGCCACGACAACCGTCATGGCAACCACGAATAAAATTACTTTCTGCGTACTCATATCGTAAGCTTGTTTAAAGTTTCCTAATTAACCACGCGATCTCATTGGTGGAGTTGGGCGCGGTCGCTGGTGCAGACTTGAATTCCGGGAGTAGCATGGTTTGTGCGATTACTATCCCCGCTCTTCCAAATTGTTTCGCACCCGCGGCCGCGCCCTTAAAATCAAAAGTTGGTCGGAAGCAATAGTCAAATGAAGATGAACCACCGACTAACGATTAATCTTAGTACCCACCGGCGTTTCCGACGGCTTTGTACTCAGAGTCTTCGTCGAATACTTCCATCTCACCGCGTTTGGTGATGATTTCGTCGCGTTGCTTGGCCATGGCGTGGGTCCGCTTAGCGCGGCGCTTCATGTTGGCTTCGTACACGTAGTGGTCGATCAGCGGCGCAAAGGTATTCATCAACAGGATGGATAACATCCAGCCTTCGGGGTAAGCCGGGTTCATTACGCGAATGATCAAACCGATGAATGCGATCAGGAAGCCGTAAATCCACTTACCCATTGGCGTATCCGCGCTGGAAACCGGATCGGTTGCCATGAACGTAATGGCGAACAAGAAGCTGCCCATCGCCATCTGCCGCAGTGGGTGAATGGCCATGAATTTGAAGATACCGGGCGTTTCGGCCGTTAGTTCAGCTGGAGCAATCGCGTTCATCATCAGCGCCGCAACCATGAAACCGATCAGACCACCAAAAATTACGCGGTAGCTGGCAATACGGGTCACGATCAAAAAGATCATACCAACTACGATCAGGGGAACGCTCGACTCACCAATGGACCCGGGGATGGTACCCCAAAAGATCTGAGATTCCGTGTAAACAGCCTCCACTCCGGACCAGCCTTCTTTGGCGGCGATACCGAGTGGCGTAGCGCCCGTCCAACCGTCAACGACGGCCTGGCCACCGAGCCCGAACTGGGTGTAACCGAAGATACCGGAGACGGCATCAAAAGCGTGGTGGGCAAAGTTGTAAGATGCCGCGTAGTATTCCGTGCCGATCTTCTCGATGCCACTCACCCATACCTCGTCACCGGAGATGGTGGTCGGATAGGCAAAGAAGATAAAGACCCTGGCCAGTAGGGCGACGTTCCAGATGTTCATCCCCGTGCCCCCAAACGCTTCCTTACCAAGAACTACGGCAAAGGCGATCGCCACGGCCAACCACAATAGTGGAATATCCGGTGGCATAATGAGGGGGATGAGTGCACCGGAGACAAGAAAGCCTTCCTCAACGGAGTGGCCATTCTTGGCGGCGTAGAGGAACTCGATACCGAGACCGACTACGTGCGTGACGATAAAAATCGGCAGCACTTGAATCAAACCGTAAACCACCTTCAGCAGGAAGCCTTCGAGCAGGCCGCTGTGCAGACCCAGCGCGATGAAGTGCTGGTGGCCAATGTTCCAGGTGCCGAAGACGTACAACAACTGCAACGCCAGGACCACCTGCACCATCAGGCGCTTGAGGTCCATACCGTCCTTGATGTGCGTTCCGTCAACGGTTACTGAATCCGGCTGAAAGAGGAAAGTGTAAAAAGCGTCATAGGTCGTATGCGCGATCTTGTTCTCCTTTGCGGGCTCAAACTTTTTAACGAAATCGTGTAATGCTTTCATATTTAGCGATATAGCTGAGCGTACCCGCCGGATTATCCACCGGGCGCGCGATTTTTTTTATTAACCCTGCTGCTGCATTAGGCGCAGACCGTCGCGCAGGATGTACTGAAGTGGTTGCTTAGAAACACAAGCGAACTCGGCCAGCGCAACGTCTTCCTCCACTAACTCATAAATACCCAGACCTTCCATTGCCTCGAAGTCGCTGATCATGATGGTCTTCATCAACTGAGTCAGGTAGACGTCCATTGGCATCACCCGTTCGTAGTCATTGTTCACAACGAATGCCCGACGTTCACCGTGGGAGTTCGTCGTGGGAGCAAGCTTACCGAAAGTGGGGATCGTACGGGAGATAGAAGCGCGTGGTTTAATGGGTAACAACCAACCGAAGATTTCGGGTTCGTTACCTTCCTCGATTACGGTAACTTGTGTGTCAAAGAAACCAAGGAATCCATCGAAACCTACCTTATGCCCGGTAAGTACGTCACCACTGATGGCGCGGACGTTTTCGAAGTTCGTCCCGGCGTAAAGCTCGCCAATGTTGGCACCGGCGTAAGTCCGTACGTGGCGGGGGTCGGCCATCTCGGCGCCGGTGAGCGCGATGACGCGGCTCGTGTCGTACTTACCCTTCAGAAATAGCGTACCGAGGGTAAGGACGCCGTTAACGTCCATCGTCCAGCAAGTATCCTGAGCGTTACCGATGGGGTGAATGTGGTGGGCCTGGATGCCGACGTTGCCGGCGGGATGTGGGCCTTCGAAATAGTGCTTCTGAGCGTTAGCCACGCGACCGTAGGCGGTGGGGCCATCTTCACGACCGTCGAGGCCGAGGTAGACCAGGCCGTCCGTCAATCGGTTCAGGATATTGATACCGAGTTGGAACTCTTCTTCGCGGCCGGCAATCGATAGTTTGCTGTCGTAGGCGAGGGGGGCGGTACTGAAGGTCGTCACGAAGATATCGCGTGGCGTCAGTTCGGGGTCGGCGACGGTATTGAATGGCCGTTGACGAATGGACGGCCACACACCGGACTCCAACAGGAAATCGACTAGTTCCGAACGCTCGGCGTGGGGGGACGGGAGTTCGTACTCACGGCTCACTTGCTCCTTATCGGCCAGGATGATGATGCTGTCGATCGAGCGCTTCAAGCCACGCTTCACTTCCAGCACCTCACCACTTACGGGGGCGACGAACTTGATCCGGTCTTTCTTCTTATCGTAGAAAACAACGTCACCGGCCTTGACCGCATCGCCTTCTTCCACCGTTACTTTCGGGATCGGCATGAGGCCGTCAAAGTCAGGGGGCATGATGGCAAACCGGGTAGCTTTGGTTTGCACGTCGATGGTCGCTGCCGGAGCGCCCTCCAGGGGAATATCGTAACCTCTGGTGAGCTTATGGTAGTTCTCCCCTTCCAGATACTCCGGGCGGCGCTTACCAAAAAGCTCACTCATGCGGGGATAAAGCCCCATGTTGACCTTGCTCTTATCAATCTTCTTATCACCCAGGTCGAGCACCATGAAGTTATCAGCGACACTGATGATGATGAAAAATAAAAGTAGCAACGCTACGGCGGCGATGCTGTAGATCAGCAAATTATTGCCGGAAGCAGATGCCTGAGATTGAAGTCCGACGCCGCCCACTAATAGTAGCAGAGAGCGTTGAAGTGTTTGCCTGGTAATTTTCATGCGCTAATGTGCGGTTGAAAGCTGGTTTAACGGGGCGGTACGGCCGCGGTGGGGTAAGGAAAGACGGAGATGTACCCCTCTATTCTATCGTCAATCGACGAGCACTCGTCCGGGTAGGTCCAACCTGACGGATGGCTCGGAAAAGTTTGGCAAAGTTACAACACGGTAGGGTACTAATCCAGTGGGCCGAATGACATGTTAGTTACCAAATAGTATTTAGACTTAATCTAATGTAGGTCTCTCAACCACTACTCAGCGCTCATACAACAGATCATTTGCCCTTTGATCTGATGGGCGCAACGAAAGGCTGATGAAACACAGCGCAGCGTCGGGAAAAAGCAACATCCGGCAATTACGTGGACCAACGACTGGTAAAATTCACCACTGCTGAGTTTACGGCCAAAACTTAATTACTCCCGGGGCAAACTACGCTTCACCAATTCACGCGTAGCTAGGCTGAGCAGTAATTGTTCCTCCTTTTCGTTAAGGTCGTCAGGGATGAACTCGAAGGCGCGCTGCCCGAGTGGGTCGCTGGCGGCGGACTGATCGGAAGTGATGGACCCTACCTCCCGGTTGCCGACGCTGATGGGCAAGTAATTTTCCTTTTGCTCGCCGGAAATGCGGGCAATGGGTTGGCCGGAGCGGGCTCCGAGCAAGGTATTGCCGTCGAGATTACCAACGGGCTGGCCGTCGATTTCGAGACTGGTCTTTCCGTCTTCCGTCCAGTACACGTAATCGTGGTCGGCGGTGCGGGCGTAGAGTAGTTCGTTGACTTTACTACCCAGGTAACGCCGGTAGCTGTAGCTGACGACGGGTTCGTGGAAAATGGTCGTAAAAGTGCCCTGGGCACTGGTGCTGGCGCCGGTTTTGACGACTTGCTTGTCCTGCGCGAGGCTAAACAGATCAAGTTCTTCCTTATTTAACGGGACGAGATCGGCACTCCACCCGTCCATTTCCGCCCTGAGTGCTTCGACCTCTTTTTGCCGCTTATTTTTGCCCGGCATCCGGTTGCTGGACCACATCCGGAAGAGCAGTAGCATACCGATGAGCAGAAGAATGCTGATGACGGTTAAAGGGATCATAGACGGGCGGAATTAGTTAGTAACAAGGTAGGTAAATTACGTTTGGGGGCGGCGCATGGTTCGCGCGGTCATTTGGCGCGAATGCGGGTGCCGGGCTTGTGGGAAAAGGAGCAAGGGTTACGGGGCACTACGAACCCGGTCTTATCTTGCCCCCCGTGGACAACTCACCCTGGACTAACACCTTCGAAAGCTTCGCCGCCTACCTGAAACTAACGCGTGGCTACAGTAACCATACGCTTAGTTCTTACCACTCCGACCTGAAGAAGCTCCCGGCCTACTTAGCGCTCCGCGACTGGGATCTTAGCCCGGCGGAAATTGATAATTTCCACCTCGATGGCTTCGTGGTCTACTTGGCGGAGTTGGGCCTGGCCGCCCGTTCGCAGGCCCGCCTGATCTCGGCCCTAAAAACCTACTTTGGGTACTTACTCGACGAGGGAGAGATCAGGGAAGACCCCACCGAACTCCTGCAGGCTCCTAAACTCGGGCGTAAAATCCCGGAAGTACTTACCTACAAAGAAATCCAGTCCCTCCTCGGGGTGATTGACCTGAGCACGGACCACGGCCTGCGCGACCGGGCCATCCTGGAAGTCCTCTACGCCTGTGGATTGCGGGTGAGTGAAGCGACCGGGCTTAAGCTCGGTAACCTCTACCTGGAGGAAGGCTTTCTGCGGGTTACGGGAAAGGGTAACAAGGAGCGCATCGTCCCGATTGGTGGGGAAGCGATTAAGCACGTAGAAATTTATCTCGATTACGTGCGCGCGCAGCAGCCAGTGATTAAGGAGACTGCGGAGAACGTGGTGTTCTTAAACAGAAGGGGTGGATCTCTGAGCCGGATAAGCGTTTTTACCGCCGTGAAAAAATACGCGGCGGCGGCCGGTTTGGTGCAGAACGTAAGCCCGCATACGTTTCGGCACTCCTTTGCGACGCACCTGATCGAGGGCGGGGCGGATCTGCGGGCGGTTCAGGAAATGCTGGGACACGAATCGATCCTGACCACGGAAATCTACACCCACCTCGATACGGACTTTTTGCGGGAGACAATTCTCAGCTTTCACCCGGCCAACGCGGGCACAAACTGATAGCGGACCGCAATCTTTAGAGTAGGCTGGCCAGATTGGGTAGCGTAAAGAGTGCCATTAGGATTAAGAAAAGCGTGACCATAAAAGTTACGCGGCCAAAATTTTGACGAAGTTCCATTATTTGTTTGGGTAAGGTCTTGTTGGAAAGAGTATAATTCTGCGCAGTTGCAATTGCAACTAACGTGGTAACAACATAACCGCTTGCGGGATTAAGGAGTTCGTTTTCGGTGGAAAAGTGTAACGCCTGGGTTTGGCCGTGTATTGAGGGGTGAACACTCCCACTACTGATTATTTCGTGGGGACTACGCTCACCAAAATAATTTCCCTCCACTATGAAGTTTCCTACCCTCCTCACGCTGCTCTCCTTGTTACTACTCTGCACCAGCGTTAGCGCCCAAAATGTCCCCCAGAAAGCTAAGACCCGGGCCACCGAGCGCGCCGAAAGAAAGGCCAACAATAGGGTCGACCAAAAAGTAGACAAGGCCGTCGATGACGCCTTCAACGCCGTCGGGAATCTGTTCAAAAAGCGGAACAAGAAAAAAAACCGCCAGGACTCGACCGGCAACAATGGATCCACGGTCCAAACGGGCAACGAAGAAAGCGGTACCGCGCCCACCAGCGGTGCGCAGACCGATGACGACCGGGCGGCAAACATCCTCGGCAGCCTGTTCGGGGGCAATAAGGATTTCGAACCCTTCACCAACGAAGCCACTTTCAGCGCGGACATGAACGTAATCAGTACCAAACGGAACGGCAAACAGGAGGTGATGAACATGCGCTTAGCCGTAGCCCCCACCCAAATCGGCCAACAAGTAAACATCGTCAAGAAGGGAGAAACCACCACGACGCTATCCATCTTCGACACCCAGACCGGCACGACCACCCTCGTCACGGAAGCCGACGGAGAACGCACGGCCATGCGCATGCGCACACCTAACCTGAGCGGCCTGATGGAAGAAATGGACACCGAAAATTATATGGAGGGCATCACCATCGAGGAAACCAGCGAGACCAAGGTCATCGATGGCTACAACACTCGCAAGTACCTATCCACCAACGAAAACGACGGAAGCGTGACCACCAGCTGGATAACGACCGAAATCCCCCTGCGGCACGAAGCCCTCGCTCAGTCGATGGCCGCCTTCACGGGCGCGAAAATTTCCGCGCCCGACGGTGCACCCGAGATTGGTTTCCCGCTGCGGTCTACGTCCATCACCAAAAAAGGCGAGCGAATTGAGATGACTTACAAAAACGTGAAAGTCGGCGAGGCGGCAATGGACACCAGCATCCTGAACCTGGATGGCGTGGAGATTATGGAGATCCCGGGCTTTTGATTAAGAGTTTACACTTTATTTACTAAGCAACCTTGAAACGAAGAACCCCATCCCGGCACACTGCGGGATGGGGTTGCTTACGTTTTAGTGGGCCCACTAGGATTTGAACCTAGGACCGACGGATTATGAGTCCGGCGCTCTAACCGCTGAGCTATGGGCCCGGAGGGGGAAGGAGAAAGTCTTTGGTCTGCGGTCTGCGGTCTGCGGTCTGCGGTCTGTATTCTTGGGTCATTGCAGACTACAGGCCCTAGACCACGGACCTAGTTTCTTTCTTCCACAAAGGTAGACCACGGGCCAAAAGTTACCTAAGCCATCGGAAAATTTAATCTTACAAACCTTTCCCGGGCGTAGGTACCTGACGTATTCCGCCCGCCATGCCCTACTTTTGCGCTATTATTGTAATTATTAAACTAACCCCCCTGCGCTTATGAAGATTACGGACCACCAGAATACCAAAATTGTCGCCACCGTCGGCCCGGCCTGTAGTTCCTACGACGGGTTGAAGGGACTGATCGAGGCGGGGGTGGACGTATTCCGCTTGAACTTCAGCCACGGCTCGCACGACGTACACGGGGAGACGATCCAGCACATTCTTGCGCTCAATAAGGAGCTCAATACGCACGTCAGTATTCTGGCCGACCTACAAGGCCCGAAACTCCGCGTCGGTAAAATGGAAAACGAGGGCTTGCCCGTGGAGGAAGGGCAGATCGTAACTTTTACCAACACTAAGTGCGTCGGTAACGCCGAGCGCATCTACATGAGTTACCCCGAATTCGCCCGTGACGTAGCCGTCGGTGAAAGGGTATTGGTGGACGACGGTACGCTCGTGTTTGAAGTAGTCGAGACGAACGGCACGGACACCGTAAAACTAAAAACGCTCTTCGGTGGTATCTTGAAGTCCAACAAGGGCGTCAACCTGCCCAACACGAAGATCAGTCTTCCCAGTCTCACCGAGAAGGACCTGAAGGACCTCAAGTACATCCTCACCCAGCCCGTGAACTGGATCGCGCTGAGCTTCGTACGGCAAGCTAAGGACCTCAAGGATCTCCGCGCCCGCATCGACGCCGAGGGCCACCCGGCCAAGATCATTTCCAAGATCGAAAAGCCCGAGGCCATCGAGAACCTCGATAAGATCATCAAGCATTCCAACGCCATCATGGTCGCGCGCGGTGACCTCGGTATCGAGATGCCCATGGAGCGCCTGCCGATCATCCAAAAGGAAATCATCCGCAAGTGCATTCAACGGGCACGCCCGGTGATCGTTGCTACGCAAATGATGGACTCCATGATTAATAACCCCGGCCCGACGCGCGCCGAGGTGACGGACGTAGCCAACGCCGTGCTCGACGGAACGGATGCGGTGATGCTTTCCGGTGAAACGTCCGTCGGCCGCCACCCGGCCCTCGTCGTCAAGGCCATGAACGCCATCATTCACGAAGCGGAGCAGATCTACGAGATCGGCATGAAGCGTCCGAAATCAAATAATAAATCCGGTACGTTCGTCAGCGACGTTGTCTGCTCCGCCGCCGCCTGGGCCGCGCAGAACGTCGGTGCCCGTGGCATCGTCGGGATGACCCGCACGGGGTACACGGCCTTCAAACTATCCAGCTTCCGCCCCAACAGCAAAATATACGTGTTTAGTGATTCGGACCACATGCTCAATACCCTAGGGCTTTGCTGGGGCGTGCGGTGCTTCCGCTACGACAAGTTCACGAGCACGGACGAAACGGTGTCGGACGTAACGCAGATCCTCAAGGACGCGGGCCACGTCAACGTAGGTGACATGCTCGTCAACACCGGCTCCATGCCCCTTAACCGGCGGCGGCGCACGAACATGATGAAGATCACGATCGTCGATTAATGCTGCACCACCCGGTCCCGCGCCGCCACCCAGAAACCCCGCCCCGTACGCAACGAGGCGGGGTTTTGTACGTTTAATGCATGGTCAGTCCAAAAATACCGGACGCCCCTACCCTACCCGGCTCCCCCAGAACACCCCTTCATGCGTCTTTCCCTACTTCTCCTTTTCGGTCTGCTTTCCCTATCCGCAGTGGCGCAGGAAACGTTGACCGTCGCGCAAGTCCAACGACAACGCGCGTTCATTGAAGCGAAACAACAGGCGCTGCTGGGTAAGACCGATGATGCCATCGCCGCTTTCGAGGAACTAGTTGATGCGGAAGGTGGGGATGACGCAATACAGTTCGAGCTGGGTCGCCTTTACCGCGCAAAAGAACAGCCTAACGCAGCCATCGAACACGTGCAGAAGGCGTACGCCGCCAGAAATAATGACATTTACGCCGTGTTTCTGGCTACCCTCTACCAGGAGGCTGGTCGGCACGGGGAGGGCGCGGCGCTGTACGGAAAGTTGCGCAAAGCGGACCCCACCAACGAAGCGCTGTACTTCGAAGAAGCCGCCTTCCTGGTCAGGGCGCAAGACATTAAGGGAGCCATCGGGGTGTACAACGAGCTGGAGGAGCGGACCGGCGTGAACGCAGAACTGGCCCGGCTCAAGCATTCTCTTTACCTGGGCTCCGGCGACGCTAAGCGGGCGGAGAAAGAGCTAGTGGCGCTGGTCGAGGCGCAACCCTACCTGACGGAACACCGGCACTTGCTCGCGGGCTTTTACACCGCACAGAATGATAAAAAGAGCGCGGAGAAGGTCTACGAGGAAATTCTTCGGCGGGAACCTTCGGACGTACGCGCGCAACTGGCCCTGCAGAACACTGCATCTTCGGCCAGCCCGGGTGGTGAAAGCGACGACGAGTTGATGGCCCTCCTCGGCCGCGCGGACGTGGGCATTGACCTCAAGATTGGCAAATTACTCCCTTTGGTGCAGCAGATTGCGCGGTCGCTGGTGCCGGGGGAAGTGGGTAGGGCCGTGAGCCTGGCCACGGAGCTCCGCCGCGTCCACCCCGACGAGCCGAAGGCAACTGCCCTGCTCGGTGATATTTACTTCCAAACCGACCAACTTAACGAAGCGGCTGACGCTTACATCGCCACCCTGGCCCTCGACGACAATGTTTACCCCGTTTGGGAGCAGCTGCTCGGAACGCTCTACTTGGCCAACCGGTCCGTCGACCTACGAAAATATGCGGAAGAAGCGCTCGATCTCTACCCCAATCGGCCGGCCGTTTACGTACACTACGCGATCGGTGAAGCCATGCGGGCGGATTTTGCCGAGGCGAACGCGTTGCTGGATCAGGCCAAGTTAATGGTGTCTTCCCAGGCGGAAGCTACACGGTCGCTGGATGAGCTTTCCCGGGCGTTTCTGGCGCTGGCGGGCACGAGTTCGACTGACGCCATTAACAAGAACGTTTTACCCGGGGGACCAACTGGGCCAGTAGCTTTACTAATCGATAACGGTAAAAACCTCTCCGAGCTTAAAAAATACGACTCCCCTAGTAACACCAACGCCCTTTACTTAGAATTGCTGGGCGATCAGCTATCCGCAGCGGGGGATAGCGACGCAGCGACGAGGGCTTACGGACGGGCGAAAGCGGCTGGGAGCACTTCTAAAGAGCTTGCCCGCAAGGCAAGTAAAATCGGAAGCTGAGCGAACGGACGCTGCTCTTCCCGGTTTCTCCCTGCATCTATCCCGATAGCTATCGGGGCGCTCCTTCCTGTCCATAAATTTCTGACTCCATGCGTAATTTACTTTTCCTGATGGCCTTTCTCACGCTCGTCACCAGTGGCTGCGGCGCGCGCAAGGGTGCGGGCAAGACCGGTGGCGCGGGCACTGCGAGCAAGGCGAAAGCCAGCCAGGTCATTAAGGCCATGGAGCAGAATGCTTTCACCACTCAGTATATGGAGGGCAGCGCCAGGATCAAGCTCGCAAGCGAAAAACTCAATATCAGCGGTACGGCTACCATCCGGTTGGAGCGCGACAAGGCCATCTGGATGAGCGTCAAGAAGTTCGGCCTCGAAGGCGCGCGGGCGCTCATTCGCCCGGATTCATTTTTTGTGTACAACCGCCTCAATGGCGATTACACGGCCGAGCCCCTGAGCTACATTACGGAGAAGTACAAAGTGCCCGCCCGCTTTGACTTGCTGCAGGAAATTGTACTCGGTAACGCCGTGTTTTTCACCCGTAACCTCGACCTGAAAACCGTTGATGGGTATTACGAACTGCGCGGAGCCGACACGCGCTACGTCACGGACTACGTCGTCGCGGCCGGTAATTATCAATTACAGCGCATGAGCCTGGCCGAAAAAGGAACGGACCGCCGCGTGAGCATTACCAATGCTGACTTTAAAGCCGTGCCCAGAGGAAAAGGCGCTTTTGCGTACGAGCGCAAAGTAATGGTTGACTCCGAAGATTCGGGCGAGGCGTCCGTAGAATTAGACTTCAATCGGATAGAACTGGGTGGCCCGTTTGCGATGCCTTTCCGCCAGCGTTAGTAAATTTTATTGTTCGCACTGGATACCTAACACGTTGACGCTACACGAAACCTTAGGCCCGTAGTAGCCCCAGGTCCCGGAGGGGCTTACCTTGGTGTAAATCAAAGATTAGTCCTTGCCTTCTTCGTAGTAATCTTCCTTGTCGACGACCGTTACCTTTTTTCCGCTCTTCAGATTACGTAGCTCCGAATAGGGCCCGGCCACGATTTTATCGTTGGCGGCTAGTCCGCTCGTTACTTCAATGACAGAACTGTTCTGGAGGCCCGTAGACACGATCACTTTCTGCAGCGTATCGCCGCGTACCAGGAAGACTACCTCATCCAAATCGTCAATTGACACTACGTCGGCGTCCTCCGTTTCTTTCTGCCGGGTAGTAACCGCTTCCACCGGTACCGTGACAACCCCGTTGGCGGCCTTGGTGGAGATGTCTACCCCGGCGGACATGCCCGGACGGAAGGGATAGACATTGCCCTCCCGGACCAGGTCGGCGTAACTCTCCGGCTCAATGCTGATTCTTACTTCAAAGTTGGTGACCTGATCGGAGTTGAGGACTTTGTCGGACAGCCCGGCGGTGGTACTCGAATTAGCAATCTGGGTCACAACGCCTTTGAACTTACGCTTCAGGTAAGCATCCACTTCCACTTCGGCGATGTTACCGATTTTGACGGAGGGCACGTCGTTTTCACTCACCTCCACGCGTACCTCCATGGCGTTCAGGTTAGCGATACGCATCAGTTCCGTACCCGTCATCTGGATCGTACCGACCACCCGTTCTCCTTCTTCAACGTTGAGGAGACTTACGACACCGCTCATGGGTGCGTAGATTGTGGTACGACGCAGGGCGGTACGTAGTTCGTCCAGCGTAGCCTGGGCGGATTCAACGCCGTACTGCGCCGCGCGGGCGCTTTCTTCGGCCGCTTTGATGTTGCTCTCGGCGGCACGGAGGTTAGCTTCCAAGCCACGCAGGTTAGCGGAACTTGCTTCCAGTTCCGCCTGGCTGACGGCTCCGTCAGCGGTGAGGCCCTTGTTGCGCTTGTAGATTTCCTGGGCGTTAGCCAACTGGGCTTCGATCTGGGCTTTCTGGGCTTCTTGGCTATTAATTTGCGCGCGCGCATTAGATACTTGCGCTTTGTTACTGTTCACGCCGGCGACCCCACGGGCTACCTGGCTCTGAAAAGCATCGGCGTCGATTTTGGCAAGCAGCTGACCGGCTTGCACACTATCCCCCTCCTCCACGTAGAGCTCGACGACTTCGCCGGAAACGTCGGAGGAGATCTTCACCTCCGTCTGGGGAAATATCTTTCCACTGGCGGAAACTAGCTCCTGAATATCCCGGCTTTTGGCTTCCGAGACGTAGACGCGCGTGCCCTCGGTGTCGTTATTGCCGAAAATAACGGCGGCAATAACGCCAATGATAACGAGGAGGAAAACGCCGATTACAATTTTACGTGCCATGGTGGAAGGGGTAGATAGTAGATATTAAGGGAGGAAAGAGTGAATTGCCGTTAACTGGCTAATCAAGCGTAAGACCGCGGCCGAGGTAAAATTCGATGACCTGACGGTTGAAGATCAACTGGAACTTCGAGCGCGTCAATTCCGTGCGGGCCTGATCGAGCCGGTTGGTGGCCGTCACGACGTCGAGGCTATTCGTCGCGCCGGCGCGGAAGAGCCGGTCGGTATTCTCGAATGCAGCTTCGGAGGCTTCAAAACTCACCTCACTTGCCCGGTAAGACTGACGGGCGGCACGCAGATCGGCCAGCGCCAACTGTACGTCGTTGCGCAGTTGGTTACGGGCTTGTTCGATGTCCAGCCCCGCGTTGAGGCGCTGCACTTCGGCGAGCTGAACGTTTAATTTGTTGGTACCCCGGTTGTATATTGGTACGTTCAGCACCGCGCCGACGGACTGACCGAAGTTGCGGTCGAGCTGATCTACGTAACTGAGGTTGGGGAAGATCAACCCCGACTGACTGAACTGGGCGATCGTTCCGGGCTCGCCGTTGATGACAACGGGCAGATCTGGCCCTTGTACAACCTCCAGGTTACTGTCGTCCGGATTCTGAAAATCTTTGGAGACGCTGGAGTAATTCGTATTCAAATTACCGAACAGCGAGACCGTTGGCCGCATTCCGCCCTTTGCTAAATCCAGCTCCATCTCCGCTGACTTCTGGCGTAACTCCGCCGCGCGGATAGTTGGCTGCGTATTTCTAGCGGATGTCATTACTTCCTGCAGATCATATTCTTGAAACAGTTGTTCTTCCGTCGGATTAAGCTCCGGCGTGGCGATGTCAAAGTCATCGTCTGGGTCCAGCTCCAGAAGAATTTGTAGCGATAGTTTACCCAGCACGACCTGGTTTTCTAATTCAACAATGGTACGCTGATTAGCGGCGACCTGGGCGACTAGGTCAAAACGTTGAGCCGACGCCACCGCACCGGCGTTGATGAGTTTTTCCGTGTTGGACAATTGGTTCTCCACCAAATCTAACTGAGCGCGGGCGTTGGACAACTGTTCTTGTACCAACACGATCGTCAGGTAGCTATTGGCGACCTGGAGGCCGATGTTGTTGCGGGTAACGAGGGCGTCCGTCTTCGCCGCGGCTAAGTCCAATTCCGCCTGTACGAGGCCATTTTTGATACGGCCACCGTTGTAGAGCAGGACGTTACCCTGAAGTCGGTAGTTCTGGAAGCCGATCGTTTGCTGGAGGAAGGTGTTCGTGGTCGGGTCGATGGTCCGGCCGAGTTGTAAGCCCACGTTCGTAGAGCCGTCAAGTGTCGGTAATCGGGCATTTTTTGCCTGCCGCCGCTGTAGCTCAACGATCTCAGTAGTGTTGTCGAGGCGGCGAACTTGCAGGTTGTTGTCGAACGCGTAGTCGACGGCGCGCTCCAGCGTCCAGGGGCCGGAGGCATCCTGCGCGGACAGGCCCGTACAGGACAAAAGAGCAAAGGCTAAGAAGGTTGAGAAGCGCATAGTGGGTCGGATGTAGGATACAAAGCTAAGCCGAAGGTTGGCGGGAGAAAATTATATCTATGAAAGGTGGCTATTTTTAGACGGAACGCCCCCCACCGTCTGCGTTCGGTAGCACCGTAGGCACCCGCGGGCGACAAAACACGGCGCAACGTCAGGCATCACCCGACTGAAGCCAGCCCCGCCGCCGGAACCAAAACAGCATGACGACGACAATCGTGACCATGACCCCCAGCAAGATAAAATAGCCCCGCCGCGCGTGCAGTTCCGGAATGTACTCGAAATTCATCCCATAGATACCCGCCAGGAAACTGAGCGGCATGAAGATGGTGGAGACAATCGTTAGCGTCTGCACCACCGAGTTGGTCCGGAAGCTGATCTCGCTCACGTAAAGGTCGTAAAGACCATTCGTCACGTCGCGGTACGTTTCGATGAGGTCGTTGACCTGGATGACGTGGTCTTTAAGGTCCCGCACGAAAAGCTGCGTGTCCTCGGTAATTAGTTTGTGGTCGGAATCGCCGAAGCTGCCGACCATTTCCCGGAGCGGGCTGATACTTTTGCGCATCGTGAGTAGCGATAGTTTAAGGTCGTGGATCTTCCCCTTCGTTTTCACCTCCGGCCGTTTCAGGATGCCGTCCTCGAGGGCGTCCAGCGTTTCTTCGATTTTGTCGAGCACGTTGAAGTAGCGGTCGGTTACGTTATCCACCAGGGCGTAGGCGAGGTAATCGGCGCTGCGGCTGCGGATGCGCCCGGATTTAGTTTCCAAGCGTTTACGGACGGAGGCGAAAAGATCGCCGGCGTCCTCCTGAAAGGTCAAAACGGTATTTTCGTAGAGGTAGATCGAAACTTGCTCTACGCTCAGTTGCCGTTTCTCTTCGTCGAAGGCGAATGCTTTTAGTTGGAACAGCACGCCGTCCTTATAGGCTTCCATTTTTGGGCGGGCCAGAACGTCAACGATGTCTTCGAGCGCCAGGGGGTGGATGTCGTAACGCTTACCGAGGGTCTCAATGAGTTCGACGTCGTGCAGGCCGCGCACGTCGTACCAGGTGGTGCCGAACGTTTCGTGCACATCGGGGATGGCGTCTTCCGCCATCTGGTGTTCGAACCGGTCCTGCGCGGGGCCATATTGCGTAAGGTGGACGTGGGTTTGGTCCATTTCCTTGCGGCCGGTGTAGACCATCGTCCCCGGGGGCGCACCGGATTTAGCGCGTTTGAAACCGATTTTTTCGGCCTGGCTGCGGAGGAGGTTGGTAGTACGCATGTGTGGTTGGGGTGGTTTTGCGGCGTAATGTAGGGCGCGGCCCCGATAGTTATCGGGGGGGTGCAAGGAACGTTGGCGAGATAAAGCCAGCGCTCATCCGTCATTATGCTTGTCTTTCTCGCTTTAGAATCGGCGCGATCCACCTTGCTCCATCCGCAGCTACCCGGCACTCCCGATAGCTATCGGGACCGCGCCAAAAAGCTACTACCTCGCGCCCAATTTTTGCCGGACCGCTGTTCCTGGCTTACGTACGCTAACTTAGCCCCACCAAGTCACTGCCCCCATGCTCCGTACGTTACCGCTACTTTTCGTCGTGTTCTGCCTGAGCATGGTTTATGGTTCCCCCTTAGCCGCGCAGGATTATGGTGAGTACGGCGAGTACAAAGTCGACTGGGGCGGGTATTTATTCGGCGTGAAGGGCGGCCCCGGCCTGGGTAATCAGGACTGGACGGGCATCGAGACGGAATTCGTGACCGGCTTTCACGGGGCCTTATTTCTGGAATCCATCCCCACCGGCGGCCGCTTTAGTTTTTACGGGCAACTCGGCTACCACACGCGCGGCAGTAAAATTAGCCGCCAGCGAGCGTTCACCTTTTCGGGCAACCGGGTGACACTTCCGGCGGACGACTTTCGGTTTCAAAACATCTCCCTGGGCGTCGGGGCCAAATCGGTGGTGGCCCGCACCGGCTTCACCGACCTTTACTACCTGCTCGGCGTGCGCGTGGAATACAGCGTGAGTAACAACCTGGGGGAGTACGACCAGTTGGCGAACACTTTCGGTAATTCTTTTCGCTCGAATTACCCCTTTGATAGCCCGAACTTCATCAACGAAATCACCTACGGCGCTACGTTTGGCGGCGGCGCTCTTTTCCCGGTGTCCGACAAGGTGGCCGGGTTCATCGAACTCACGGCCCACCCCGACCTCAACTTCCAGTACAACCAGGCGCCAATCGACAACGTCATCGACCCCTTCGGCGGCGGCACGCGCACGATCGGCGAGCGTATGATCCGCAACTTTACCATCGAGTTGTCCGTCGGCATCCGTTTCCTCCGCAAATGGGATTACCTTGATTAAGCGACTGCTCATCGACGCCTACCAGGGCGCGGCCAGCCTCCTCTACCCCACCCTGTGTCTGAACTGTCAGACGACCATACGGCCGGCCGCCGAGCCGCCCCTCTGCCTGCACTGCTTCTCAAACCTGAGCTTTACCAACTACTGGAACTTGCCCGAAAACGACCTGACCGATCGCTTCGCCGGCCGCGTGCCCCTCGTGACGGCCGTCGCGCTGTTGGACTACGGCCACGGCTCCGTTTGCCAAGAATTAATCCACGCGTTGAAGTACCACAACCGGCCCAACGTCGGCGAGCAACTGGGGAAGATGCTGGGCGAGCACCTGAGCAACCACGCGTTTTTATCCGACCTCGACGCCATCGTGCCCGTGCCCATCCACCGCAAACGACTACGCAAACGCGGTTACAATCAGGCGCTGCACATCGCGCGCGGGCTGGCCGCGAAAATGGACCTACCCGTCCGCGAACACGGCCTTATCCGTACGGACTTCAAGGGTTCGCAGACCACGCTCGGTAGTCTCGACCGGCTGAAAAATGTGGCGGACTTGTTTGCCGTCGGCAAGCACGATTTCACCGGCCAGCACGTGCTGTTGGTGGATGACGTGGTCACCACCGGCGCTACGCTGGATTACTGCGCGCAACCGCTTTTGGAAAAATTCCCCGGCCTGCGCATTAGCATTGCCACGCTGGCCGCGGCGCAGTTATGAAAGCAGTTTGGGGATAGGGGAACACAAAACGCACAAAAAGAAAAATACAAGCACGGTAAGGCGGAACTACGACGGGTACTACTAACTTCTCTTTTGTGCTTTTCTACTTCCTTTTGTGCTTTGTGTGTTCAAAACGCGACCCGACTTCGCGGATAATGAGATTAGGCGCTCACCGTTATTGAATAATAACGCGTTTGCATACCTTTGCGCATGGAATCCAACCAAAGCTACCCCGCGAAGTTTGCCGAGCCAGGGCTCACTTTTGACGACGTCCTCCTCCTGCCCGCCTACAGTGAAGTGCTTCCCCGCGAAGTCAGCCTCTCTTCCCAACTCACGCGCGGTCTTCGCCTCAACGCCCCCATCGTCTCCGCCGCCATGGACACCGTCACCGACGGTCGCCTCGCCATCGCCATCGCCCGCCAGGGGGGTATCGGCATCGTCCACAAGAACATGACGATCGCCCAGCAGGCCGGGGAGATTCGGATGGTGAAGCGGTCCGAATCCGGCATGATCGTCGACCCGGTGACGCTAAAGGCGGATGCCCTCGTCGGTGACGCCCGCGCGCTCATGCAGAAGCACCGGATCGGCGGTATCCCCATCATCAATGACCAGAATATACTCGTAGGCATCCTAACCAACCGGGATCTCCGTTTCGAGAAAGACGTCGACCGGGAAATTCGTCAGATCATGACGACGGAAAACCTCATCACGGCCCCCGTCGGCACTACGCTCGACCAGGCAAAAGACATCTTGCAGAGACACAAGATTGAGAAACTGCCCGTCGTCAGTGACCACGGTAAGTTGGAAGGTTTGATTACGTACAAGGACATCATCAAGGTCCAAGATTACCCTAACGCCTGTAAAGATTCCTACGGCCGCCTCGTCGTCGGTGGCGCGATCGGCGTGACGGCGGATATGCTCGAACGCGTCCAGGCACTCGTCAACGTCAACGTGGACGTGATCACCATCGACACCGCGCACGGCCACAGCCGGGGCGTGCTCGAAGCGGTGCGGCGGACGAAAGATGCTTTCCCCGATTTACAGATTATCGGTGGAAACGTCGCCACGGGCGCGGGGGCCAAGGCACTCGCCGACGCGGGCGCGGACGGTGTTAAAGTCGGTGTTGGCCCGGGGTCGATCTGTACGACGCGAATCGTGGCGGGCGTCGGCGTCCCCCAATTATCGGCGATCCTCAACGCGACCGAGGCACTGCGGGGCACGGGCGTTCCGGTCATCGGCGACGGTGGTATCCGGTATTCCGGCGACATCGTCAAGGCGCTGGCGGCGGGTGCTTCGACCATCATGGCGGGCAGTCTTTTCGCCGGGGTGGACGAGAGCCCGGGCGAAACGATTCTGTACGACGGGCGGAAATTCAAGGTGTACCGGGGCATGGGGTCGCTCGGTGCGATGAACCAGGGCAGTAAAGATCGCTACTTTCAGGACGTGGAGGACGACGTCAAAAAGCTCGTCCCCGAAGGCATCGAGGGTCGGATTCCCTACAAGGGGAGTTTGGCGGAGGTCGTCAATCAGTACCTCGGTGGGTTACGGGCCGGCATGGGATACTGTGGTGCGGCGACGATCGAGGAATTGGCCAAGGCCCAATTTACGCGTATTTCCGGGGCGGGCATGGCGGAGTCGCACCCGCACAACATTACGATTACCAAGGAAGCGCCAAATTATTCGCGGCGGTAGGTTGTTACGGGGAGAGTTACGGTACAAGAACCAGAACCGGGTTTAGCCTTTGCTGGATTTCACTTTCTTTTCAAAGCAGCTAAGGGAGTGGGCGCGGTCGCGGGTGCATGGTTGTTTAGTAGAAGCGCGGAGAGATGAACACCATCGCGAACACCTCACTTCACGCGTGTGTCACTGCTTTAGGCTGCTTCGGCAGCAGACCAATTAGATTAGATTGCGAATTTGACTGAGCATACTTGCCGCGCGAGTAGACTGACCTACGGGCAATGAGTAGACTTTGCCAATTCTCCCTGCTCCCCTCCGTCCCTGGCCCGGCACCTGCGTCCACGCCACCTGACACAACTAATGCGAAAAACGGTGATATTGACGGCGATTGTACCGGCGCACGAAAACAGCTACTAGGTGGTGCAGAAAGGAAGTACTTTTGCCGCCCCCAATAAACTGCGCTACTATGAAATACCTTTCTGCACTACTCTTCCTTCCCCTCCTTTTAATGATGGGTTGTGGTGGCGACGAAAATGACTGTGGTGGCGAAGTCCCCACGCTGGAAGAAGCGATTGCTGAAAGAAATACGGATAATCTTCCCGTACAAACTTTCGATGTCCCGAATAGCGACATTTCCTTTCAGTACATCATCGTAGCACCCGGCGATGCTCAGCGGCCTTCGCTTGCTGACAGTGTTACGGTGAACTACAGGGGCTCACTGACGGACCTGACCCAAGTATTTGATGAGACGAACCCCAGCGGTGACGAGCCGGACTCTTTCGGTCTTGGCGGTCTCATTCCCGGTTGGCAACTTGGCATCCCGCTGATCGGAGAAGGCGGCGAGATCATTCTGTTTCTTCCTTCCGAACTCGCTTACGGGGCCCGGGGCGTCCCTGAATCCATCATCTGCCCCGGTGCGGACCTCGTTTTTGACATCGAACTCGTAGGAATAATTAACTGATCCGCCAGCTAGAACACCACGAAGTGAAGACCGCCGCGCGGCGGCACCAACTCGAAATTCTGTGCGCGGACTTTTGCGACCCACGTAACGTAGGCTCCGCCTTCCGGTTAGCTGACGCGGTCGGTGCGTCGCTCGTGCTGTGTGGCGTGAGCCCGGTGCCGCCCAACAATAAAATCAACAAGACGGCGCGCTCCACGGTCCGGTCCGTTGCTTTCAAATACGAACCGTCGGCCGTGGATTACTTACTGGAACGACGGCGAGCGGGGGATTTTCTGCTCGCATTGGAACTGACGGACGAAAGTGTTTCTTTGATCGATTATAACTTGCCCGCAAGCGTGCGGCGGGGCGAACGAAAAACCATCCTGATCCCCGGTAGCGAGGCAAGCGGCGTTGCACAGGAACTACTCGACTTGGTCGACGCCTCCGTTCACTTGCCAATGTACGGGCAGAACAGCTCGCTTAACGTGGCGGTGGCGCTGGGTACGGCGGCTTATCTAGTAGTCGGGCAGCTCGGCAACGAGAACAACCATTCCGCTGGGTAATGAGGTTTTTAACGGAGCTAAAGCCGATTTAAGCCGCCAAACGGGCGATACTTCCCGACAATTCGCTACGACTTATACAGCTCAAAGATCGCATTGATCTCGTGGTCATTCCTCAGGTCCGGGTACCACTCCAGTAACATATCCTGGTCTTCCCGGTAACTGGCCAGGGCTTCATTCAGGTACTCCAAAGCTTGGGACCGCTTGTTGGCGACCAGGCAGACGGCGACCATGCCGTAGAGGAGATTAGCATCTTCGTACTCCTTCAACTTCGACTGCATCAGGTCCAGGCCTTCTCCTTCCCGGCCGTTGTCGACCAGGAAAATAGCGAATGACACGATGGCGTCGCTGTAGCGGGCGTCGGCGGCGATGGCTTTTTGGTAGGCGATCTCGGCGGGCTCCGCTTCGTTCTGGGCGGAAAGACACAGCCCGAGCCCGAGAAAACATTCGGCGGTGTGGCCGGGTAGCTCGACGGCGCGGCCGTAATTGTGGGCCGCCATGCCCCATTTCCCTTCGGCGGCGAAGCACTCACCGAGGTGTTGGAAGCAGTCATACATCTGGGGGTCCGCTTCGGCGGCGCGGAAGTAGGCCTCCTTGGCCAGGTCGAAGTGATCCAGCATCTGGTAAGAGCGGCCTACGCGCATGTAGGTTTCGTAGGTCGTCTCGGCACCGGGCAGTTCGAAGTAAGCTTGGTAAGCGGCCAGGGCTGCTTCGTGGCGGTTGAGGTCGAAGAGCTTATCGGCGTAATCCAGTTCGTAGCGGGCCTCTTTCTGGTTGAGGGAGCGGGCGTTGGCGAAGGCATCCATGGCCTTGAAATCGTTGCCGTAGTCATCGTACCACATTCCGAGATAGTACCAAACGAGGTGGTTGAAGGGGTTTTTGTCGAGGACGTTGCGTAGCTTCTCCCCGAGGCCACCCCGTAGGTGGTCGAACTCTCCGGCGTTGAGGGCTTCGTCGAGGGCGGGCTCCTGGTTGGGGTCGAGTTTGATGGCCTTGAGTAACGCGTGCCAGCTACCCGTTACGTCACCTTCCTGCAGTAGTACCAGCCCCTGAAAGAAAAACAGGAGGCTTTTCTTTTTCCTCCCTTCCACGCGGGCGTAGAGAACATCCAGCAGTTCTTTAGCTTCGGTCGTTTTCCCGAAATGCACATAAATTTCCAGGCGTAGCATCTGACATTCCTCGTCGTTGGGTGCGTAAATGGCCAGCTTTTCCAGGGCGGCGAAAGCCTCGCGTTCCTGCAGGTTAATCTTGTGAATCAGCGCTTTCCATTTGTAGAATTCCGGCGTGTAAGCGTGTTGCTCGATGGCCAGGTCGGCCGCGTGGAGGGTGAGGTCGAAATCATCCCGGTCGAAGTAGTAGCCGAGTAGGTCTTCAAATTGCTCCTGGGACAGGAAAGGCGTCTTTTGCTGACTGAGTTGCTCTTCGAAGTTAGCAACCAGTTGCTTCAGGGCCAGATCGCGCTGTTCGTTTCTTTTGTTGCTCATATAATGTAGGAACCGCCACGGCTTGGGTTGCGGGAGAGTTCGCCCGGGCGGTTGGTTTAAACATACGAATTGAGCGGCAGAAAAGTTGCCCGCAAATAAAATAGTTTGTTGGTTTATGTTTGAAAAACATCTTTCGAGATATTTGTACCTTCCTGCTTTATAGCCTACGAACTACCTTCCATTTGGGAGTAATAAGTTGGGGCGGCGGCATAACTCGCCGGCTAATTTTACGTTACGGTCGCGTTAAGCCGCCGGCTCACCAAAATTTACCGGCCACCACCGTCGTCTCCGCGCGGCACCACCAGAACATCACGATCTCCATGACACACGCACTCCTTCCCCGTACCCTTGCTTTCCTCTGTCTTACTTTTCTGACCGGGCAGTTATTTTCTCAGGATGCTTACACCGTGCGAGCGGGGGTTTTCCGCGACGTGCGGTCCGCCGACTTTGCCGAGATTGGAAATTTGGGCTACCTGTATAACCTGGAGGTGTCACCCAACGAGTCAGAAGTGTACGTCGGTCAGTTCACCGACCAGGCGAAAGCCGTCGCCATTGCGGACCAACTCAACGAGCTCGGTTTCCGCAACGCACGCGTGCTCAACTTACCGGAGGGCGCCGGGCAGACGCAGACGTTCATTCAATTTGCTTTCCAGGCCGCGAATAAGCCGACACCCTGGAAGAAGTACGAGCCCATCGGTTCGCTGCACGTCCAGTCACTCGACGGTAATCTCAAAATCCTGACCGGCCCCTACGATAACGCCGCGGAAGCGAAAGCGAATCTGGCCGTTGTCAAGAAAGCGGGCTACGGCGATGCCTTCATCAAGCAAGTTTCGTCGTTGCGGGCCATCCCGGTAGAAGCCTTTGAGACGGGTCTGAAAAAGCCATTTATTTCCATCCCCGCGGGCGAGCCGGCACGAACGAGTGGTTCAGCGTCAACTAACACCCCCGGTGATTCTCAAAACACCGTTACCCCAACTGCTGCCGGTACGCCTACTAAGCTAACGGGTACGGCAGCCACCCTCGGTGAGGCTAGCCCAAGTACTTACACCAAAGTCCCCACGGCTCCCTCCCCAACCTCCATTGCACCCGCGACCGCGCCCACCCCCGTCGTAAGCACGGCGCAAAAAACAACTAGCACCCTCGTTGCTTCCACCACCCTCCCGGCGGCTGCCGCAGGCGCGGAGCTACCCAAGCTCGACGGCGCCACCAAGCGCCACAGCGTGGCCGAATTGCAGGAAACGCTGAAGCTAAAGGGTTACTATACCGGAGCCATCGACGGCCTTTACGGGCCGGGCACCACGGCGGCGTACACCAAGGCGTGGAACGAACTCCCCGAGATTCGGAAATATCGATTACTCTCCAGCGCGGCCTTCGCACCGGCGGACGCACAGCGCAATGCCGTAAGCCAGTGGCCGGAAGTATCCGTCATGTTGACCATTGTGGAAGACCTTGCCGCCGGCAACACTAACGTCGAACGCGCGCGCCTCCTGGCACAACAACGTGCGCCACTTTTTGCCGCCACGGAGAAACTCAAGGATGCCCCAAGAAACGCCACGACTAAGTGGGCGGAAACAGTCTGGGCTAATTTGAACGACTGGGCGACGGAAGATCCGCTCCACGCGCAAATCGTTACCGCCTACCGAGTGAGTTACCACCAAAGTCAGGCCCGGTTGGAGCAACATTACGCCAACAAAGGACTTGGCAACATCGAGGCGCGCGACCTGGCCATCGCCATGATGGAAAACCTTAACGGCGCCCAACTCGACCGGTTTCTTTAGCTGATAATACAGAGCGGCGGATTCGCTACTCCCCCTCCATCGCCATCTTCTGGTCATCACCATCTTCGCGCTCGGCAATCACCTTCTCGTACAATAAGTCCTTTAGTTCGGTGATCCCTTCGCCGGTGATGGAAGAGATATAGAGGTGTTGCAAATCGGTCGGTATCTCTTCCTTACGCAACTGTTTTAGCTCTTCGTCGACCATGTCCGCCCGCGTCAAAGCGAGGATGCGGGGCTTATCGATAAGCTCGGGGTTGTACTGCCGGAGCTCGTTGAGCAGAATTTGGTACTGGCCACGGATGTCGTCGGCGTCAGCGGGGATGCAGAAGAGTAGCGTCGCGTTGCGCTCGATGTGGCGCAAGAAGCGGTGCCCCAGGCCTTTCCCCTCGTGGGCACCTTCGATGATGCCGGGAATGTCGGCCATGGCGAACGACTTTCCGTCACGGTACTGGACCATGCCGATGTTGGGCACCAACGTCGTGAATTCGTAATTGGCGATCTCCGGCTTAGCCGCAGACATGACGGAGAGCAGGGTCGACTTGCCCACGTTGGGTAAGCCCACCAGCCCCACGTCGGCCAGTAATTTGAGTTCGAGGATACGCCAGACCTCCTCCCCTTCTTCGCCCGGTTGGGCGTAGCGGGGTGTCTGGTGGGTAGAGGATTTAAAGAACGTATTACCCTTCCCGCCCCGGCCGCCGGGGACGATGACCGTTTCCTGGTCGTGCTCCGCAATTTCGAAAAGGACGTCGCCCGTATCCGGGTTGCGCACTAAGGTACCAACCGGGACTTCCAGAATGATGTCGTCGGCGTCCGCTCCGTACTGATTGTTCTCCCGGCCACCACCGCCGTGGGCGGCCTTGGTGTGCTTGCGGTACTTGAAGCCGAGGAGGGTCCAGAGGTTACGATTTCCCTTGAGGATAATGTCGCCACCCCGGCCACCGTCACCACCGTCGGGGCCACCCTTCAGGATGCCCTTCGCGCGGTAGAAGTGAGCGGACCCGGCCCCGCCGTCGCCGGAGCGGAGATAAATTTTTACGTAGTCGACGAAGTTCCCGTTTGCCATGACAGAATTTTACCCGCCGTGGGCGGGTTGCTGTTAGTTAAATTGCACTGCCTCCCCCGGCATAAGCCCGAGTGATAGTGACTGACTGAACGCGCCCGCGGCCACAATGCTCTGTTTCTACTTGAGTTTCGGTGAAACAATGGCGCTCACCGAGGCGCCTACTTCATCAATTGAAGCCATTCCGTTCACTTTGTGCGCCAGGCCGAGCTTATTGTAATACTCGTAAACGGGCGTCGTGTAGGCCAAAAAGTTCTTGAAGCGGGTGCGGATGGTTTCTTCCATTAGGTCGTCGGCGCGGCCACTTGTCGCGCCGCGGCCGAGAATGCGTTTTACTACTTCGCCTTCGTCGATTTCCAGCAGGATGAGGGCGTCAATTTGCGTTCCCATTTCCTCCATCAATTCGTTGAGGGCGACTGCCTGCGGGTCCGTACGGGGAAAGCCATCGAAGATAAACCCCTTGACGCCCGGGTTTTGCTCCACGCGTTTGCGCAACATTGCGACCGTCACTTCGTCCGGCACGAGATCCCCTTTGTCCATGTAGCTACGGGCTTCCTGGCCCAGCGGCGTGTTGTTACTCAGTTCGTAGCGAAACATGTCGCCGGTGCTGATGTGCACGAAGCCGTGCTTGGCTAGTAGTTTGGCGGCCTGGGTGCCTTTTCCGGAGCCTGGGGGGCCGAAGAGAATTAAGTTGTACATAGCGGTGGAGTCGGTTAAACGCAAATATAGCAACCCGTGGGCCGCTGAGGGATTCTGCTTAACGTAATTATTAAACTTACTTAAATGGTGTCCGTCCAGACGGTGGTGGAAGATGGTCCATCTCCGACCAGACTGCGGTGGATTCGCTTGTCGCGAGGGAAATGTTCGGCGATACTTACTGGCTTGAGTAGTGCTCCTTCGCTTCGGCAAGAGTTGCTTAGATGTTTTCCAGCAAATGCCTCAGACTGTGGTAGATGGGAAGCTCGTCGTCCAGGACGGAGCGAATTTCCCGCCATTCAGCCCGCTCAATGCCCTCGGCGGCTTCGGGCCGCAGCTCCAGTTGGTTGCTTTCCATACGGTACCAGTAGGTGGGTTTGAGCACGCGCGCTCCTTTCTTCTTGCGGTAGGTATGGTACGTCGTGGGTAATTGCTCACCCAGGCTTACTTCCTTTAACCCCGTCTCTTCTTGTACTTCCCGCAGGGCCGCGGTCGGGGCGTCTTCGCCGGGGTCGAGCTTGCCCTTCGGGAGGTCCCAAAAACCGCGCCGGTAGATAAACAGGACTTTAGCGCTGTTTTGACGGTTCACTATTCCGCCGGCGGCGGCGATCCATTCGAAATGACCTTTAAAGTCTTTCCAGAGCACTTCCAGGTCGTCGTGCACGATGTCTACCGACTTTACCTTGGGGCTTCCCTTCTCCAGCATGTCCACGTAATTAAGTAACGAGTGGGCCTTGCCGCCGTAGCGAGCGGTGAGGTGAGTACTCGGGGTCTCGACTAAGTCGGGGCTGGTGCTGGGGGTGGAACCGGAGAGCAAGCGAATCGGGCGGTCGTTGACGTAGATTACGTACATTTGCGGGCTATTTGTGTATTTGCTGGTGCGACGAGAACGCTTCATCACGCCCCATGATACTGACTTTCATTCGTTTCTTAGCCACTTACGCCACTAAATGACCACTGCAAAAACCATCGCTCGCCGCCTGCTGGAAGCGGAAGCCGTAAAACTTCGACCGGAAAATCCTTTTACCTGGGCCAGTGGCTTGCGCTCCCCCATCTACTGTGATAACCGGGTACTGCTTTCCTACCCCACCATCCGATGTGAGGTGCTCGACGGCTTCGTCGAATTAGCCAAGCGGTTCGAAAACGTCGAAGGCGTCGCGGGTGTGGCTACCGCCGGCATCCCCCACGGGGCGCTGCTGGCCGACCGCCTCGGCCTACCGTTCATCTACGTGCGGTCGAGCGCGAAAGAACACGGCCGCCGGAACCAGATCGAAGGCCGGCTCGAAAACGGCAAACGCTACCTCGTCGTCGAAGACCTCATTTCCACCGGTGGCTCCTCGTTAAAAGCCATCGAAGCCCTCCGCGCCGCGGGCGGCAAGGTTGCCGGCGCCGTGGCCATTTTTACCTACGAGTTTCCCGCCGCCGCCCGGGCTTTCGAGCAATCGGAAGTTCTTCTGGCGACCATGAGTGGTTACGGTGCTTTGCTGGAAGTAGCCGTCGATCAGGGCCACATTTCCAGTGAAGCGGCGACTACCCTAGCTGCTTGGCGACAGGACCCACGCACCTGGAGCGAAACTTTTACGCGCAGCGGGTCTTAGTAGCGAGTGGTGGACTTTTGCACAGTTAGTCCGCTCCTTCCCAAATCCGCTCGCACCCGCGGCCACGCCTTAAACTTTATACACCATACCATATGCCGATTATCAACCAACAATCAGAAGCCTTTCTTCACAAGTACCTCAATAACGCTTCCCCAACCGGGTTCGAAGCCCCCGGGCAGCAATTGTGGTTGGAGTACGTCCGCCCCTTCGTCGACGAGGTCGGCCTGGATAACTACGGAACGGCGTACGGCGTGATCAACCCCGGCAAAGACTACCGCGTCGTGATCGAAGGCCACGCCGACGAGATCAGTTGGTTCGTGCACCACATTAGCGACAATGGCTTCATCAACGTGATTCGTAACGGCGGTAGCGACCACATGATCGCCCCTTCGAAACGCGTCAATATCCACGGCGACAAGGGCATGGTGCGGGGCGTCTTCGGCTGGCCAGCTATCCACACGCGGCGGGGAGACGACGCTAAACTGCAGACCAAAATCGATAATATCTTTATCGACGTGGGTGCGAAGGATAAGGACGAGGTTCTGGAAATGGGCATCCACGTCGGTACCGTCATCACCTACCCCGACGAGCTCGAAATCCTTAACGACCGCTACTACTGTGGCCGCGCGCTCGACAACCGCATGGGGGGCTTCTGCATCGCGGAGGTCGCGCGAATGATCAAGGAGAACAACATCGAGCTTCCCTACTCCCTGTACGTGGTGAACTCCGTGCAGGAAGAAATCGGCCTGCGGGGCGCGCAGATGATCGCCCACAAGATCAAGCCGCACGTCGCCATCATTACCGACGTGACGCACGACACCGGCACCCCTCTGCTGAGCAAAAAGAAACTCGGCGACGTCAAGGCCGGCCACGGTCCGAGCGTAACCTACGCCCCCGCCGTTCACAACAAATTGCTGAAACTGATCATCGATACCGCCGCCGAGAAAGAGATCGACATTCAACGCGAGGCCAGCAGCCGGGCGACGGGCACCGACACGGACGCCTTCGCTTACTCCAACGAGGGCGTGCCCTCGGCGCTGATTTCCCTGCCGTTGCGCTACATGCACACGACGGTGGAAATGGCCGCAAAGGATGACGTGGAAGGGGTGATTAAACTGATCTACGAGACGCTGCTGAAGATTGAAGACGGGATGAGTTGGAAGTATTTTGAGGTGTAGCCTTCTTATACTGCAAACGGTAGATTAGAACATCGTTTTGGGTGATCCGGTAATAGCTCCATGAAGAAGCGTTACTGGATTCCTGGTGCCGTGGTCGTGGTTTTGGCGATCACTTATTTTACGGGCCCCAAATTGCCGGAGCCAGTGTACGATACGGCGCTGCCGCGGGTGCCGGGTAATTTGGCGGAAATAGCACAGTTGGTGAGTGAGCGCGAAGCGGGCCAACCCATCCGGGAAGGAAACAACGCCCACGTTCGTTTTCATGATTCCGTGCCCTCCAAAACCGAATACGCAGTAATCTACCTACATGGTTTCGGGGGCAGTTTCGGCGACGCTTACCCCGCTAACTACCACCTGGCGGACGGCCTCGAAGCGAACATCTACGTAGCCCGTTGGGGTGCTCACGGACTAGAGCCCCCACACTCCATGGTGGGCTTCACCGCCGAGTCGGCCTGGGCGGAAGCGAAGGAGGCACTGACGATCGGCAAAGCGATCGGCGAGAAAGTAGTCATCCTCAGCACCTCTACCGGCGGAACGCTGGCCCTGAAGTTAGCGGCAGAGTTTCCGCAAGACGTACACGCGCTGGTCAACTTCTCCCCGAACGTCAAGGACGACATGCCCGGGGCCTGGTTACTCGGTACCCCGTGGGGGGCGGAGATCGCCGCGCTGGTGGGGATGACCGACGGGTTGCGCGAAGTAAGCTACGAGGAGCCCGGTGCTAACCAGTACTTCGATACGCTCTTTACCACGACTGCCTTAGTCCATTTACAAACCCTAGTGGCTTCGACCATGACCGAAGCTACCTTCCAAAAAATCACCTGCCCCGTACTCACGCTCTACTATTACGAAGACCGCCTCAACGAGGACGAGCGCGTCGAAGTGGACGTTTATCCGAAAATGCACGCCACCTTCGCTACGGCAAAAGCAGAGAACGTACTGAAAGCACTGCCTACCCCAAAGACGCATTTTTTGGGCTCGGAAATTATGTCGGGGGATACGGAGACTCCGGTTCGGGAGGCGCTTCGCTTTCTGCGGGGGTTGGAGTGAGGCGGTAGGCGTAGAGGCGGTAGGCGGTAGGCAAACGTAAAACAGCGAGGGTTAGCATCGCTTGTTCGCTGATACTAACCCTCGCTGTTATGATTCTGTTAGGTGTAATTTCCTCTACAGACCGGCCCGGGCGGAGATTTCCAACATTCGGTCAATGCTAGCCCGGCCCTTCTCGATTACCCAGTCTTCCAGGTGGATCTCCGGGAGTTCGTACTTCATGCAGGTGTAGAGCTTCTCCATCGTGTTCCGCTTCATGTGCGGGCAGTCGTTGCAGGCGCAGGCATTGTTGGGGGGCGCGGGAATGAACGTTTTGCCGGGGCTATCCTTGATCATCTGGTGCAGGATGCCGGACTCGGTGGCAACGATGAACTCCTGGTACTTACTCTCGCGGGTAAAGCGGAGCAGGCTGGAGGTAGAACCGACGTGGTCAGCTGCGTCCAAAATGTGGGATTCACACTCGGGGTGGGCAATGAAGGCAGCATTGGGGTGCTTGATCTTCAGTTTGGTAATCTTCTCGTGGCTAAAGATCTCGTGCACCATGCAGGAGCCGTTCCAAAGTACCATGTCACGCCCGGTCTCCTTCACGAGCCAGCGACCGAGGTTGATGTCGGGCGCGAAGATTAGCGGCTGGTCGGCGGGGAAAGAGTCAATAATGTACTTGGCGTTCGTGCTCGTACAGCAGACGTCGGTCAGCGTTTTGAGTTCGGCCGTGCAGTTGATGTAACTGACGACTTTGTGGTCGGGGTATTTTTCCTTGAACTTGCGAAAAACGGGCGCGGGGCAGGAATCCGCCAGTGAGCAACCTGCTTTCAAATCGGGAAGCAATACTTTCTTGCTCGGGCTAAGCATCTTAGCCGTTTCCGCCATAAAGTGGACGCCGGCAAAAACGATGATGTCCGCATCCGTGGAGGCCGCCTGCTGGCTAAGACCGAGACTGTCGCCGATGTAATCCGCAACGTCCTGAATCTCCGACTCCTGGTAATAGTGCGCCAAGATGACGGCGTTTTTCTCTTTCTTGAGCTGATTGATGGCCGCGACGAGATCCAGCGAAGGGTCGACGTCAAGGTCGAGGTAACCCATTTTACCGAGTTGCTCAGCGGCGAGGTGGATATCTGCGGACATAATTCAGGGCTTTTGCGGTTCACTAAGGTAACGTCGTGCCGGGACATTGGTTGCTTAGCTTTGTTATTAAACTAAGTCAAACTTACTTGTCGTTATCGGCTTTGCTTTCTTAACACAATCTCGCCCCCGGCGGTTCCGACCCATAAATTATGGCTCACCATGGAAGAGATACGCCAAAACTAATTTACTGTTGACGCCAAACAAAGCTAGCGCGACAATCCTAAATAGTCACCAAGTTTTCGACGGATCTCCCGCTTCTCTTCTTCGAGAATTTCCGATCCGGAATGAGCGATCAGGTTTATTTTCTGAATCGGTAGAATACCATCGATGGCGCAATAATGCGTGCAGTCGAGTTCCGCGCTGCCACCCTCGCGGGGGCTCAGTATTTTGACCCGGATGTCGGATTCAACCGGGCGATTAACGGCGGAAAGGGGAAGAACGGAGAGGGTTTCTTGCTGTCGGCGGTCGGCGAATTGCGGAGCGGTGATGAGCAGGACGCGCTGGGGGCGGGTAGTTGACCCCAAAGATTTGCGCAGGGTGTAAACGTGAAACGGCTTAAAAGAAGTTAGCAAGGACATCGGGCGTAGTCGAGAAATAATGGTGGGCGTCCGCGCACATCCGCGTTGACTCCAGGCAATCTTCTTCGTACACTTCAAACTCCACTTTAGTCATACCGTACCGATTCTCGGTAGGTGACTCCCCAACTGCAACGGTATTAAAAATCGTTCGAGCTGGGGTAGAAAGACGGCGGGCGCCCTGCGGAGTAAATTTGTTCACTTGTTGTAACTTTTGCTGAATGCTCGTAAAAACTAACTCGGTAGAAAGAGATACCGAGCGCAAGCACTGTAGAGAGAACGTGAAAATAGACTTAAGTTTTTAAGCCTGAAAGCGTTACGCAGCCGATACGACCCGGCAGCGTTGAGCAAAATTCACAAATAAGTTACAAAAGGTGGTTGATACTGGGGTGACGGGGGAAGACAGTGTGGTTAATCGTGGATTATGTGCGCAGTAATGAACGCAAATTGTGAACCCTCAAGGAATGTCAAATAAATGAAAGAAGTTGCAAAAAGTTAATTTTTCTCAACTAAGGCCACAAATTTAGAGGCAGCCCGGCTTTTCACCCATCAGCAACGCTTCCATCGCCCCGCACGAGTCAAACGCTCAACAACGACAGATTTCCGTATTTCAAATGCGGATAGTACTAGAGTTCTTCCACTTCCATGGTCGGCGCGTTATCCACCGGTGGCGCTTCCGCGGGTGCCTGGGGGAGTTCGGTATTGAGCCAGCCGGAGAAGTCGGGGAAGTACACCTCGATGGCAAAATAACTAACTACGAGCAGCCCGATGATGACCAAAAACAGCGTCCCGTTCGAGCGTTTAACGCGCTGGTTGCGGTACGTCCCGGCCGCGGCACCACCAGCGCCCTTGCGAAATCCACCGGAGATACGGGTTTTCATAGCGTCGATGCCTCCGTTCTGTAATTGCTCGATCCGTGCGTTGCGCTGCTCGGCTTCCTCCTTTTTGGGGTTCCAGTAGCGGGGCTTGTAGGAGAACTGTTGGTGGGAAGGTGGTTTGAGAAATTTGAAGACACCCATGTCGCGGTAGTTTTTCTTCGGGGAGCTTAGTTCGATCGTGCATCGGTCAACCCCGGGGTGGTAAAAGTTAGCAATCCGTAAACGGTTTGTGGTGCTTTAAAGATGCGTCTTTTGGGTGACATGGTGGGTGGGGGCGGTAGGCGGTAGGCGGTAGGCGGTAGGCGGTAGGCGCGAATGTGGGGCTTGAGTCATAGTTTGTGGAATTATTACAAATCTCGTGTAACTATAATAACTTCCTTCTTCAACCTTGTTGAGTGATCGGGTTATAGTTGTGGGTTATCTACCGCCTACTCATCTACCGCCTAAAAAACTACCGCCTAAAAGCCTCTACATGCTCTCCCGCCCCCGCCGCAACCGCCACTCCGCCACCATCCGTGGCCTCATTCGTGAAACGGAATTATTACCCAGCCACCTCGTGCAGCCAATCTTTCTAATGCCCGACCCAAACGCGCGGCTACCGGTGCAGAGCTTACCGGGTACGTTTCGACTGGGTATCGAGGAAGTAGTGATCGAGGTTGGGGAGTGCATTAAGTTGGGTATTCATTCTTTCATCATGTTCCCCGCCGTCCCGGAAGAGCACAAGAACAAGACGGGGACGTACGCAACGAGCCACGAGAATTTCTACCTCCACGCCGCCACCCGCCTCAAGAAAGAATATCCGGATATCTGCCTGGTTTCCGACGTTGCCCTCGACCCGTACAGCTCCGACGGGCACGACGGCGTGGTCATTAACGGAAAAATCGACAACGACGAGACTTTGCTTTTGCTGGACGCCATGTCCGTCGCCCAGGCAAAAGCCGGCTTCGACATCATCGGCCCCAGCGACATGATGGACGGGCGCATCGGTAGCATCCGCCGGGCGCTCGATGAGGAAGGATTTACCGACGTGGCGATCATGAGTTACTGCGCTAAGTTTGCCAGCGCCTTTTACGGTCCCTTTCGCGACGCACTCGACAGCGCACCCCGCTTACTGGAAGACGTCCCAACCGACAAAAAGTCGTACCAGATGGACCCGGCCAACCGACGGGAAGCCCTCCGCGAGGCAGCGCTCGACGCGGCGGAAGGCGCAGATTACCTGATGGTCAAACCCGCCATCAACTATCTCGACATCATTCGTGACCTTCACCAGGCCCACCCACTGCCCGTAGCGGCGTACCACGTCTCCGGAGAGTGTGCGATGCTCCTGGCCGCCGCCGAGCGGGGTTGGCTGGATTACGAAGCCGCCGCCACGGAAGCCTTACTGAGCATCAAGCGCGCCGGGGCGGACGTAATCATCACGTACTTCGCAAAAGATTATGCTTCCTGGTGGAAGTCCGGGCGGGTGTGAACGGACGCCATTTAAAGTAAACGTGTACTCATTGAAGTCTTTTTCCGTAAAGAATGGGTTCCGGGTATTCCTTTTTAAAACTATACCGAATCACGTCGAAGGCCGTGACCACTCCCTTAAGTTTGTTGTCTAAATTCACTACCGGCAAGGTCTTGAAGCGGCGGTCCATGAATAACTCGGCGGCGGTACCAACCTTGTCTTTCGGCGCAAGTTTGACGACGTCTTTATTCATGAGCTGACCGACGAGCGTGTTCTCGTAATCACGCTGTTGGCAGTTCTGCCACAAATCGTAGGAGGTAATGATGCCAACCAGGCGCTGGTAGTCGTCGACCACGGGGAGTTGCTGCAGCCGCTTGCGCTGCATAATTTTAAGGACCTCGCCAACGGTATGTTGCGGCAGGACGGTGGTAACACGGGTAGACATAATACTCCGTACTTCTTCGTTCATCATAAGATTAAAGAATTTACGGCTCCTTGGGGTGGATGCCCCTAAACTACTCATTTTACGGCACTTGTGCAACCAAAACGCCGCAAATCATCTCCTTCGATACCCACTCACATAAAAATACCGTCCCCCGGAGTTCCTTGCACCTGCGACAGCGCCTGAATCCGGAGGACGGTAAGAGAAAATTTGTTGAATCTGACCTAGCTAAAAAGCGGCGTCGGGTAAGTGTTCTCCGCAACCAGCATCGCAAAGGCTTCCTGTACTTTCGGCTTGTCTTCCTGATAAGTCACGCCGTACCACTTGTCGTCGGTAACGAGGACTTTGACCTTGGCGGAGCCGTCCTTGATCATGCCGTCGATAAGTTCGGGGATGAGGTATTCCGCCCGGGGGTTGCCCGTGTTCTCGCGCGCGAATTCAGCGAACCCTTGCTCGATCGTGTCGAAGATAGAGGGATGAAAACCCCAGAAGTTCATGGAAACGACGTCCTTGTCAGCTAACTCGTAGCGGTGGCCATCTTCACCGAGGTAGGTGACTTTTTTGTCCTTACCACGGGAGATCTTGAGGCGCTCGTTGACGTCCTTCAGGAGGTAGTCTTCGGCCACGACGGCTACGCCACGGTTGACGGTGCCGTGGTCGGAGAGCGTCCGGTGCAGCACGTAGCCACACATGGAAAACAGTGTGGGCGTGGCTTCGGCGACGAGGAATGACGCCATTTTTTGGAAGCCCTTCACACCGTAATAATCATCGGCGTTGATGACGGCAAAAGGCTCGTTAGCGTCGATCACGGTTTTGGCCACGAGCATGGCGTGGGTCGTGCCCCAGGGCTTTTCCCGTTTGGTGTGGTCCACGTCGTTGGGGACAAAGCTATCCATTCCCTGGAAGGCGTACTCGACTTTGATCTTGTCGCCGAACTTACCGTCGAACTTCTCCCGGAAGGGCGCTTCGATGTCCTTACGAATGACAAAAACGACCTTGCCGAAGCCGGCGCGGATCGCGTCGTAAACGGAGTATTCGATGATGCCTTCCTCACTGGGGCCGACGCCGTCGATCTGTTTGAGGCCACCGTAGCGGCTGCCCATTCCGGCGGCGAGAATTACGAGGGCTGGTTTTTTTGCTTTGTCCATTAGTGTTGGGTGAATTTAAGGATGGGGCACGAAGGGTAGTCCCGTCGCGCGGATAGTGCCCTCATAATAGGTAGTTGCCGCCTTATTTGTTCTTTGCGGCCCGCTGAAATCCGTAAGCTGCGTAATGTGCTTTACTGTAGGCGTACCCGTAAAAACCCAGTAGGAGCAAGATGCCCACGGTAAAAGTCCCCGCAATGGCTAGCTGGGAAAACGCGACGAACTCGGGGTAAACGTTGCGCCAGATTAGAATTTCGGCCACGATGAGCGCCGCGGCCACTAGCAAACACGCCACAAAACCCGCCCGCCCGTACTGCAGTATGCGCCCCTGCTGCCGAAACAAACTCGCCCGCAGAAACCGCACGTTCAATTCCCGCCCGGGCAACATACGGACCAACTCCCGCGCAACGTGGCTAGAAACGTCGAAACGCTGCTCCCGAAAAGCGCTGGCGGCTTTCTTGAAAAGGAGGTGGTGAAATACGTCGCCGGTAATCCCTTCCACCTCGTGGATGCTGTGTCGCATGGAGGTCTCGATGACAAGGTCGACCATCATCAGGTGCTGCCGGTGCGCGCCAGTGGCGAAGAGGGCGTCGGCGTAATAAACCGTCAGCTGAAAATTCTCCAACACGTCGAGCCGACCGATCTCCGCCTCACGTTCCTCGTAGGTACGGATGATCCGCTGATAGTCGCGCGGATCATCGTCGCGGATCTGCCGGTAGGTTTGGGAGTAGTGGTTGGCGTGCATTAGGCTCTAATAAAGTTAACGACGGGGTATTTGTTTTTCCGGGTATCGTAATTTTTCCGGTTTTCGCCACGCGTTAAATCTCCCCTCTCACCGGTGTACTGCGGAGAGTGGGGAAAGGGACTGGGACAGGAGGGAGCGAACTACCCTAGCCCGCCGTAACTTCGCCCCACTTTATCCCTACTGATCCACGCCAAGCTAGATGTCAAAAACGAAATACAACAACGCCCGCCTCGTCCCCTTCATCCTCATGTCGATCGTCACGCTCATTTTCCTCTTCTGGGCCATGCGCCAGTGCAGCTCGGCCGATCCGGAATTTGCCCAGCAGACGGAAGAGGCTACGCGGCGCAGTTACTTGGATACGCTCCAGGAGCGCGACAACCAACAGTACTTTCAGCGTAAACTAGACAGCATCGAACAGGCCGCCAAAGCCGCCGCGGTGCTGCGGGGGCTGACGACGCCGATGCCCGGCGACTCGGTCGTGCGCGGCCAGGGAGTCCGGACGGTGATACAAAAGGTAACGACGCTTTACAGCACCATTGACGGGCTTAACGTGCGGTCGGGGCCATCCCTGCGCAACGGGATCGTGGCGCGGCTGCCGCTCTACGGAGAGTCAATTTTTCTGGGCGAGGTGACGGATTCGCTTTATCAAATCGACCTGGGTGACATCACGCCAACGGCGCCCTGGGTAAAAATTGAACTGCCGAACGGCAAGCGGGGCTGGGTCTACGGCGCCCTCGTTTCCTACTACAAGTACAAGCAAGGGGGCGTGATAACGGATTAACTGTTCTCACTCCGGTCCAAAATTCATCCTTCATGCGCCTTTCCCAACCCATCCTCGCCGCCGACCTCGCCGCCCGCCTCGGGGCCGAACTAATCGGTGACGGCACCGTCGAAATCACGGGGCTCAACGAGATCCACCACGTCGAAGCGGGCGATGCCTGCTTCGTTGACCACCCCCGCTACTACGCAAAAACATTGGCTTCGGCCGCTTCGGTGGTCTTGATCGACAAAGCGGCCGTGTGTCCGCCGGGCAAGGCGCTCATCGTCACCCCGAACCCGTTCGGTGCCTACAATGACTTGGTGGGCAATGAGCGGTCGGCAACGAATTGGACGGGCTTCGTGGACCGCAGCGCTTCCATCGGCGCCTTTACGCGGTTTGGTCCGGGCGCGGTCGCGGGTGCCGGGGTCGTGGTGGGGGAGCATTGTTACATCGGCCCCAATGCAGTGTTGTGCGAGGGCGTCCGGCTGGGAGACAATGTCTACGTGGGCGCGGGTGCCGTGATCGGGGAAGAAGCTTTTTACTTTAAAAAAGTCCAGGAGGGCTATCGCTCCTGGCGCAGTGGCGGCACGGTCATCATCGAAGACCACGTCGTAATCGGCGCCAACTGCAACATTTCTCGGGGCGTCTCCTCCCCCACCGTCATTGGCGAGGGAACGAAAATCGATGCCCTAGTCCAGATCGGCCACGACTGCAAAATTGGCAAACACTGTCTCCTCGCCGCTCAGGTAGGTATAGCCGGTAACACTACCCTCGGTGACTGGTGCGTACTGCTGGGTCAGGCGGGTATCGCCCAGAACCTTACCCTGGCGGACAAAACCGTCATCCTCGCTCAGTCCGGCCTCGGGGACGACACCGAAATCGGAAAATCTTACTTCGGCTCCCCGGCGCAGGAATCGCGGGTGGCTTTTCGGGATTTGTTGGCTTTGCGGAAATTGAAGGATTTGTAGGTGGTAGGGAAGCAGTAGGCGGTAGTCTGGTAGGCGGTAGGCGGTAGGCGGAGCTACTCCAACGCGTGTCATACGCGCCTACCGCCTACCCAACTACCGCCTAATCTTCCTACTATTTTCCGATACAGAAATTAGAAAAGATATTCCCCAGAAGATCATCCGTAGTAATCTCTCCCGTGATCTCCCCCAGCTCCCGCAGTGCCTGGCGAATGTCCATCGCTACGAAATCCTGGCTAACGCCCGCGCCCATGCCACCCTGCACCCGCGCCAGCGCCTGATCCGCCCGGTTCAGCACGTCGTAATGCCGCGCGTTGGAAAGGATCACCTGCCCCTGGTCCAGCCCCCCTACCCCGCCGGTGGCCGTCGCTAGCAAGGTTTCCTGCAGGTAGCCCAGGTTGCTCTTGTCCCGCGCGATCATAGGAATAAAGCGGCCCCGCGGGACGGAAAACTTGCCGCCGTAATCTTCCCCGAAGTACTGCTCGTACATAGTGTAGGGGTTCAGGTCCATCTTGTTCCCCACCACGATCAGTTCTAGGCCTTCCCGGTGAAGCTTATCCAAATCCGCCGTCAGAGTAGCCGGGTCCGTTTCCACCACGTCGAATACGTAGACCAGGATGTGGCTCGTCGCCACCCGCTCGATCGCCCGCTCGACGCCGATGGCCTCGATCGTATCCGTCGCCTCCCGGATGCCGGCCGTGTCGACCAGCCGGAAAGTGACGCCGCCGACGTTGACGGTTTCCTCGATCGTGTCGCGCGTCGTGCCGGGGATGTGGGAAACGATGGCCCGTTCTTCGTTGAGCAGCGCGTTGAGCAGCGTTGACTTCCCCGCGTTCGGCCGGCCCGCAATTACGGTGGTTACCCCCATCTTGATGGCGTTACCCAGGCGGAAGGAAGTAACCAGCGCATCGATTTTCGTACGAATCTTTTCCACCAAATGCCGTAAATCATCCCGGTCGGCGAATTCTACGTCTTCTTCCCCAAAATCCAGTTCCAGCTCGATTAACGAAGCGAAATTAATGAGTTGGGTACGAAGGTCTTTGATCTCGTTACTCACCCCGCCGCGTAGCTGCCCGAGCGCAATGCGGTGGGCGGCGGCGGACTGGCTGGCGATGAGGTCGGCAACGGCTTCGGCCTGGCTCAAGTCCAGTTTACCGTTCAAGAACGCCCGCTGGCTGAACTCACCGGGCTGGGCCATTTTGGCACCGGCGTCGATGCAGAGTTGCGTAACCCGGCTGAGAATGTAGGGGCTACCGTGGCAGGAGATCTCCACGGCATCCTCCCCGGTGTAGCTAGCGGGGTTGCGGTAGGTGGTGAGGACTACTTCGTCCACTAGCTCACCGTCGGGGGCGGTGAATTTTCCGAACAGTGCTCTTCTGGGTTTACTTTCTGCTAGCCCAGATTTGGAGGGGCCGGCAAACATGGTGTTAACTAGTTCGATGCACCCCTCACCGGACAGGCGGACGATACCGATGGCGCCCTCCCCGGGCGGGGTGGCGATGGCGACGATGATGTCGTTCATGACGAGACTTTTGGTAGAGAAATAGTGAAGGTCGTCCCCACCCCGGGCTGCGAGCGCGAAACTTGAATTTTACCCTTGTGGTACTCCACGATGATGCGCTTTACGAGGCTCAGCCCCAGCCCCCAACCCCGCTTTTTGGTGGTGAATCCGGGGTTGAACACTTTACGAACGTTCTTCGCTTCGATGCCCTTGCCGGTGTCGGTGATGTCGATGTACACCCGGTTACCGTGCTCACTGATGTGTCCGGAGATTTGCCCCTTCCCGTCCATCGAGTCGAGCGCGTTGCGGAGCAGGTTTTCGATGACCCAGTCGAAAAGGAGGGGGTTGATGGCGACCCGCAAATCGCCCGCGTCCGGCGCGGGAAAGTCGAACATCACTTTACGCGGCGCGCGTTTTTCCATGTATTCCCGGCACCGGTTCAGCTCCCGAAAAATATTGGTGGCCGTCAACTGCGGCGTCGCCCCGATCTTGGAAAACCGGTTGGCAACCATCGAGAGGCGTTCCACGTCGTGCCGGAGTTCGTCGCTCACCTCCATAATGTCCGCATCGTCGGCGTACATCAACTTCAGGTGCTCGACCCAGCCCAGGATGGCGCTGATCGGCGTACCGAGTTGGTGGGCGGTTTCCTTGGCCATGCCGACCCACACGCGGTTCTGCTCGGATTTCCGGGTCTGGTTGAGGCCGATGTACCCCAGTATGATGAAGGCGGCAATCAGAAAAAAGAGTACGAGGGGGAAATACCGCAGTTGGCGCAGTAACCTGCTTTCCCCGAAGTAAACCAGTTGCTGGTCCATTCGGACGGGTACGGTACCCTGGTCGATCCACCGCTCCACCAGCCGTTGTACTTCGTTCGTGTCCCGGGTCCCGATTTGCTCCCAACTGTCCACTTTTCCCGAACCGGCGCTGACCAGTACGCTGGGTACGGTACGCAGCACGGCCAGCAATTCATTTTCTAACGTCACGTCGCGGGAGATGCTTTCGTCGATCCCGAGCGAGTTGATTCGTTCCAGGGCCTGGCCGGATAACATGATCTGCCGCTCCTCGATCTCCGCCAGTTGGGTCGCCAGTTGGTTAGTGTACCAGACGGAAATCAACACGATCGCCAGCCCGGCTATTCCAAGGTAGAGCGGCCAGCGTGAGGGTGTTTTCAGAATATCCATAGCGTAATTTCACCTACTCCAAACGTCGACCCTGGTCGAAAATATACGGAGGCGCGGTCCCGATCCCGATAGCTATCGGGATTAGGAGTGCTGGGCTGATCTGGGAAAGGAGCAAACAGACGCTTAAAACATTACGCTCAGCGACGCCCCTTACTTGCTAACCTTCAACCCCATATCCACCAACGCGCGTTTACTGGCGATTTGCTCCGCTGCTTTCTTGTTGAAGTCTTCCCCCACCGCCAGTTTCTGCCCGTCCACCAGGACGGCTACTTTGAACCGGTCCCGCTTGTCCTGCTTGAAGCGTTTGACGACGGAGTAATCTACCCGCCGTCCGTTCTTCTGACAGTGCTCCAGCAACTGACTTTTGTAGTTGTCGTCGAACGTTTCCAAATGCGTGATATCGACGTAGTTACGCAGCATCTCCTTGACGACGAATCTAGTTGTTCCCTTATAACCCTGCTCGACGTAGATGGCTCCGACCAGTGATTCCACCGCGTTACCGAGCATGGATTTAGCAATGCGGACGTTGTTGTAGGTACTCAGCAACTCATCGAGGCCCATGTTGTCCCCGATCTTATTGAGGCTGTTGCGTTTGACGATCTTGGAGCGCATCTTGGTCAGGAAGCCCTCATCTCCGAGCGGATACTTCTTGTAAAGGTATTCCGCTACGATGGTGCCCAGCACCGCGTCGCCAAGAAATTCCAGGCGCTCGTTGTTCTGCCCACCGTAGGGGTCATTGGGGTCCGTATCTTGGTTGTTACTCTTGTGCTGGAAAGCGAGCTTGAACACCTTCAGGTAGGCGGGGGTGAAGCCGAGGAGACGACGCAGACGCCGGACGAGCTCGCGCTCCGGGGAAAGGTAATAATTGTAGAACCGACGTATTGCCTTAATCAATGGTTACTCGGGGGTTAAATTTCAGGAGCGCAGCGGGCTATTCTAAACGGGAAACAAGGAAAGCGCACGGAGTCATCGACGGTTGAGAAACTAGCAATGCTAATTGCGGTGAGCATCTATAATTCCTTAATCAGGAAAATTCTTTCCGTAAAATTGGTTTGAATCAATCCACGAAGCGCTTAAAAACGGTCGCCGAATTATGACCACCGAATCCAAAGGTATTACTTAATGCGACATCCACCCGCCTGTCCTGCGCTTTATTGAACGTCAGGTTCAGTTTCGGATCGATTGCCGGGTCATCCGTGAAGTGATTAATGGTCGGTGGGATGAAGTTGTGCTGGATGGCCAGGATGCAGGCGACGGACTCGATCGCGGCGGCGGCCCCGAGCAGGTGACCGGTCATTGACTTGGTCGAACTGATGTTAAGGTCGTAGGCCGCCTCGCCGAAAGCGAGTTGGATGGCCTTTAACTCCGCCGTGTCGCCGATTGGCGTCGACGTCCCGTGGGTGTTGATGTAGTCTACGTCCGCAGGCTCGAGCCCGGCGTACTTGAGGGCGTTACCCATGGCCATTTTCGCGCCGGCACCTTCCGGGTGGGGGGCGGAGATATGGTAAGCGTCCGAGCTGGCGGCGTAACCGACGACCTCAGCCAGGATGTTCGCGCCCCGGGCCCGGGCGTGTTCCAGACTTTCGAGAATTAGGATACCGGCACCTTCACCGAGCACGAATCCGTCGCGGTCGGCATCGTAGGGGCGGGAGGCCGTTTTAATGTCGTCGTTACGAGTACTCAGGGCTTTCATCGAGTTGAACCCACCCACTCCTACTTTCGTAACGACGGCTTCACTACCGCCACTGACCATGAAGTCAGCCCGGCCGAGGCGAATATCATCGGCGGCGGCGGCCAGGGCGTGCCCGCCGGAAGCGCAGGCGCTGACCGTGGCGTAGCTCGGGCCCCGCAAATTATGGGCGATACTGATGTGCCCCGCGCCCATGTTGGCGATCATCTTGGGAATCATAAACGGGTTGTAGCGCGGCACGCCACTTCCGTTGGTGAAATCAGTGATTTCCGTTTCCAGGGAACCGAGGCCGCCGATCCCACTGCCGACGATGGCGCCGGAGCGGTCGGGATCGAGCTCGAAAATCTTTTCTCCCGCGTCGTTGTAAATGCCGGCCATGCGCATCGCTTCGTCGGCGGCGTACAGGGCCATCGTGATGTACCGATCCAGGCGGCGGATTTCGCGCTTATCGAGCCGGTCGGTGGGGTCCCAGTCGCTTACTTCGCAGGCGAACTGGGTTTTGAATTGCGTGGCGTCGAATAAAGTGATGGGTTTGGCACCGCTCTTACCCGCACGCAGGCCGGCCAGGTATTCGGGGACGTTATTGCCGATGGCCGTCAGGGCACCAAGACCGGTTACTACTACGCGTTTCATAAGGTAAATTTTCAACAAGAATGGGCAAAAGTAAATGAGCCCGCAGGAAGCGCCGCCCATTTCACCTTCGGGCCGGTACTGGCTGGGTTTGGATGGCCACGGATTGCTATGCTAGCGCCCACGGAGGGCCGGGCAACATAAAACCGCCGCCCGCGGCCCGGAGGGCGCACCGAGCGGCGGTAGTTTTCGTAAAGCGGGCCGGGAGAGTTACTTCTCGACGCTGCTTTCCAGGTAAGTAACCGCCTGGCCGACGGTTTGAATGTTTTCTGCCTGCTCGTCGGGGATGCTGATGTCGAATTCCTTTTCGAATTCCATGATCAGTTCCACGGTGTCGAGTGAATCGGCGCCGAGGTCATTGGTGAAACTGGCCTCCGAGGTGACTTCCGCTTCATCCACGCCGAGTTTATCGACGATGATTTGTTTTACTTTTTCTTCTATGCTAGCCATAATGTAGTTGGCGATTTAATGAACAATTACGGCGCAAAGAAAGGCTTTGAACCTTACTTTAACAAATTTACCCGGCTGGGCGAATTTTCACCGTGGTTTTGATTAGAACGGCGTAAGTATAGGCAAAGATGTTTCGAAACAACCAGCGCTAGCGCGTTTCCCGCTGTTTTTTGAGCGGTTTTGAGTTTTTAAAAGCCGTTTCTTGTGTCGTATTTTTCTGACCTTCAATACTTTATGACGCTGCGCAAAATCCTGGAAGTTATTTTGATCTTCGTGCGTATTGTGGGGGCTGATACGCTTACTGACAGTTACCAAAAAGTAGATTTTGCCCTACGTACCGGCCGTAAGCTGGAAATCACTTTCTCGTGGTAGCCCGCAGACCGTTCGATTTAGTAGACTGGGGGCAAGCGGTCTGATCGCCACCACAAAGTGACGGTACTTTGCCGCTGCCCTGCTCCGCTAACAAGATACCCTTGCACCCGCGGCCGCGCAATCCAGCACCACCTTATGCAATCAGCGTAGGCTGGGCCACTTTACCGTGATTGGTCCCGCACGTGATTATGCTATTGAATCAGGTTACCCACCGCTAGCTGAATAACCAACTTCTGATGACTACCTCAATTACTAATATCACTTTTTTTGCCAGGACGCCACTGCGGAGGCCAACGTATTGACGCGATAAGTTTATACTAACTCGGCGTTATAACATTTTGCTGCTAGCCAAGCGTTTACAAAAATTATATTGTTAATAAGTTGTGGAGAAAATTTAATTTCCCCTTATTCTTTCTTTACTTCGCCTGGCGCCGGATATGTTTTGTTTGGTCCGGACCGTTGATGTTTTACGCGAGTAACCGTTTTAGCGAGCGGAGAAAGCCAACTTTTTAGGAATTTAGTTTTAAGCGCCAGCTCCGACACTCAATAACACACAGAATTTCAAACTTACTGATGATGCCAAAATTTCTTTGTTTGTTCCTGGCCTTGGTGTGCCTGGGCGCTACCGATTTGTCAGCTTCCTCCCGGGTGTACTCCGCGGACCAGGCTGCCTACGTAAAACGCTACAACAAGATTGCCATGCGTGAGATGGAACGCTCCGGCGTTCCGGCGAGCATCAAACTCGCTCAGGGTTTGCTCGAGAGCGACGCCGGCCGCAGCACGCTGGCGCGTACCGCCAACAACCACTTTGGCATCAAGTGCGGTAGAAACTGGAAGGGAGAAGAGTATTACAAAAAGGACGATGATTACAATTCTAAAGGCCAACTGATAAAAAGCTGCTTTCGCCAGTACCGGAACCCGGAAGCGAGCTTCGTAGCCCACTCCGAGTTCCTCCGTGACCCGGCCAAAGCATTTCGCTACGGTTTTCTTTTTCGCCTCAAGCCCACCGACTATAAAGGTTGGGCGCGGGGACTGCGCAAATCTGGTTACGCCACCAACCCGCGCTACCCCGAATTATTAATTTCTCTGATCGACCGGTACAACCTCACCCAGTACGACCGCCCCGGTGCCGTGGACCCGGTTAACGTTGAAGGCCCCGTCAACGAGGTCGTCAGCGGCATTCTCCGCACGAACGACGTCACTTATTTCATCAGCGAGGCACCCGTCTCGGTCGCCGAAGTAGCCAAGCAGGTTGACCTGAGCGTCGAGCGCCTACTTTCGTACAACGAGAACTTAAACAACAATGGCCAGCGCATTAATTCGGGCGAACGGGTCTACTTACAGAAGAAGCGCCGGGCTTACCGGGGTCGTGAAGCATACCACACGGTAGAATCCGGTGAAACCCTTTTCGACGTAGCGCAGCGCTACGGCCTGCGCCTGAAAATTCTGGCTCGCCGTAACCGGCTGAAAGAAAATGCCGACCCGAGCGCGGGCCAACGCATCAAACTACGCGGCAGCAAGGTTAAGGAAGCCCCCCAACTGGAGGGCGCCGCCCGCCAACCGGTTCTTAATCAGCCAAACGTTCCTACTACGCCCAGCGGTCAGGTGGAGATGGACAACAGTGACGGTTCGAATGCTGGCCGGCCCAGCCCCGACGCGGGTCAGGTCGTTACGCCCCGCACGACCCGACCGTCCGTTCCAACAACCCCGGAAACGGAGCCTCGCTTCACCAACCCACCAACCACGGCACCACCCACCGTTGTTACTCCAGGGAATAATCCGACTTACCACAACGTCCGCGCTAAGGATACCCTCTACTCCATCAGCCGCCAGTACGGCCTGACGGTTACCGCCCTGCAACGGTTGAACGGCATGAGCGGCACGAATATCTCCGTGGGTCAGCAGTTACGGGTTAAGTAGTGTAAGAGACTAATTTGGCTGGGCCAGCATTGGCTCAGCCGGGCGGAGAGCAGCAGCGGCAGTATCGTACCGTTTGCTTGTCGCTCCGCACAAAAAGCACTGCCCGAGAATCCGGTACGGGCCACAAATAGTGTACCACTTCCGGTGCAATAACCCGCAGTGGTACGTTAGCCAGCGGTGAGCCTCGCGCGCTGCGACCTCCAACGCGCCCGTGTACCCGAGTACAATTAAACGACTATGCAAAGAAGAAACTTTCTCCAAACCACCTCCCGGGCCGGCGCCGGGCTCTCCTTGCTCGGCCTCGGTTACGCGTGCACCTCAGGCTCCACCAAACCCGCCGTCGCCGACGCTACCGCGGACGTGCCCACGGTTAGAGACTGGTTTCCTACCGACACCTGGTTCGACATCAGCCTCGCCCAGTGGTCACTAAACGAGGCCCTGTTTGCCAAGCAGTTAGACAACCTCGATTTTGCCCGGACGGCCCGCGAGACCTACGGTTTGGGTGGTGTGGAATACGTTAGCCAGTTCTTTAAGGATCGAGCCAAAGACACGGCGTACCTCGCGCAAATGAAGCAGCGGGCCCGTGACCAGGAAGTCAAGTCGCTACTCATCATGATTGACGGGGAAGGCAACTTGGGTGACAAGGATAAGACTGCCCGCAACATCGCCGTAGAAAACCACCACAAATGGGTCGACGCCGCCGCTTTTCTGGGTTGTCACAGCATTCGGGTAAATGCCGCGGGGGAAGGCAGCCGGGCGGAGGTGGCGAAGGGTGCAAGTGAAAGCCTGCGTAAGCTTAGTGAATACGCGGCCAAAGCGAGTGTCAACGTACTTGTAGAAAATCACGGGGGCTACAGCTCCGACGGAAGTTGGCTGGCCGGCGTACTCAAGAACGCGGACGCGAGCAATTGCGGTTCTCTGCCGGATTTCGGAAATTTCTGCATTACCCGCGATGTATCCGGGGAGGGCTGTCGGGAAGAGTACGACCGGTACCTGGGCGTTCGCGAATTGATGCCGTACGCCAGGGCGGTATCCGCAAAAAGCTACGACTTCGACGACACCGGCAACGAGACGACAACGGATTACGCTAAGATGATGACCATCGTTAAGGAAGCGGGCTACAAAGGTTGGGTGGGGATTGAGTACGAAGGGAAACAGCTCTCCGCTGATGCAGGTATTCGCAGGACGATTGACATCCTCCGCAGGAACGGTGGACGTGTGGGGTAGAAAAAGTTGGTCTGTGGTCTGTGGTCTGTGGTCTGTGGTCTGTGGTCTGTGGTCTGTGGAGCTAGTAGCTCAAGACATTAGATCGCAGACCCTAGACCACAAACTTTAGACTGAAAATCACTTCGGTAAATCCTGTTTACCCAACCACGCTGTGTCGAAGTTTCCGGTCCGGAAGTCTTCTTGCTTCATCAGCCACTGGTGGAAGGGAACGGTTGTTTTTACGCCCTCGATGATGAATTCGTTCAGTGCACGCTCCATCTTGGTGATCGCTTCTTTCCGCGTCGGCGCACGCACGATCAACTTGGCGATCATGGAATCGTAGAAGGGGGGAATAGTGTACCCGGCATAAACGTGGGTGTCGACCCGCACGCCCTGCCCCTTAGAGCTGTGGAAACTCGAAATGTTGCCTGGGCTTGGGCGGAAGTTATTCCACGGGTCTTCGGCGTTGATCCGGCACTCGATGGCGTGAGACTTGGGGTAGTAATTTTCTCCGCTCAGCTTTTCACCGTAGGCTACCTTGATCTGTTCTTTAATCAGGTCGCAATCGATGACCTCCTCCGTCACGGGGTGCTCCACCTGGATGCGGGTGTTCATCTCCATGAAGTAGAAATTACGCTCGTCGTCGACGAGAAACTCTACCGTACCTACGCCTTCGTAATTGATGGCTTCACCGGCTTTAATGGCGGCCTGGCCCATTGCCTCGCGTAGTTCGGGCGTGACGAAGGGGCTGGGGCACTCTTCCACTAGTTTCTGGTGCCGCCGCTGAATGGAGCAATCCCGCTCCGAAAGGTGAACGACGGTGCCGTGCTGGTCGCCGATGATCTGGATCTCGATGTGCCGCGGCTTGGTGATGTACTTTTCTAGGTACATGCCGTCGTTGCCGAAGGCGGCCTTGGCCTCCGTGCGGGCGCTTTCCCAGGCTTTCTGAAATTCGCTTTCCGCGTTAATGATTCGCATGCCCTTACCACCGCCGCCGGCGGTCGCTTTGAGCATGACGGGGTAGGTCATTTCTTTGGCTTGCTGGCGACCGTCGTCGGCGCTTTTCAGCAATTCGCCGTTTCCGGGCACGACGGGTACGTTGGCCTTGATCATCGTGTCCTTGGCCGTGATCTTATCGCCCATTTTGCGAATCTGATCCGGGGCGGGGCCAATGAATTTGATTCCGTAGTCCGCGCAAACTTCCGCAAAATCGGCGTTTTCGGAGAGAAATCCGTAACCGGGGTGGACGGCGTCGGCGTTGGTAATCTCTACGGCGGCCATGATGCGGGGGATGCTCAGGTAACTTTCCGAAGATGGTGGCGGTCCGATACAGACGGCCTCATCGGCGAAGCGCACGTGCAGACTATCGCGATCGGCCGTGGAATAAATAGCCACGGTTTTAATCCCCATTTCACGACAGGTACGGATAACGCGCAGGGCAATTTCACCGCGGTTGGCAATGAGGATTTTCTTAAATTTCTCGGCCATTCGGTTGGCTTTTATTCAGGGAAGGGTGCAGGCCGGTGCGGGCCGCGCGTCACTCCCCACGATGTTGAACAGATGGTGGAAACCGGGTAGCTTGGTTAGCTAGGGTCAACGAGGAAAAGCGGCTGGTCGTACTCGATCGGCTGGGCGTCTTCGACGAGTACCTTCACGATTTTACCGGAAATTTCTGATTCGATCTCGTTGAACAGCTTCATGGCCTCGACGACACAAACCGTATCTCCCTTGGTGATGCTGTCTCCGACCTTTACGTAAGCGTCCTTATCCGGGGAGGAAGAACGGTAGAACGTGCCGATCATCGGAGATTTGACGGTCAGGTAATTGCCTTCGTCGTCTGCTTTCTTCTCAGCCTTGGGCGCGGCCGCGGGTGCAGGGTCCTGCTGAACGGCAGCGGCCGCCACGGGCGCTGGCATAGCCGCGTAAGTCGGTGCCGCGGACGGGACGTTAATGATGGAGGGAGGCTGAGCGCTCACGCCGCTACTTTTGGAGTAAGATTTACCCCGGATGTGGAGTTTAATTTCTCCGTTGCTGTACTTGAACTCGGAGAGATCTTTCTTGGCGACAAGTTTGATCAGTTGCTGGATGTCTTCAATAGTCATATTTCGCTTTATCTTGATAAAATTAGGCGGATGTATCTGGTTGGTTGGCGGCGTAGTGCGTCCGTTTGGTCGGAGCCGGCAGTCATAACCGGGTGCTTAATTAGCTTTTTATACGGTGCGCTAAGTTCCGGTAGCTCGCTACTTAGCTTTTAGCCCGCTCGACGTAAGAGTTTGTCCGGGTGTCGATCTTGATGCGGTCGCCGATGTTAATGAAGAGCGGCACGCGGACTTCCGCCCCCGTCTCCACCGTAGCCGGCTTGAGGGTGTTGGTGGCAGTGTCGCCCTTCACGCCGGGTTCCGTGTAGGTGATCTCCATTTCAAGGTAGAGGGGTAAGTCTACCGTTAGCGGCATGTTGTCTTCGGTGTTGTAGAGTACTTCCACCGTATCTCCTTCGCGCATCATGCCGGGGTTTTCGATCATGACCTCCATGATGGTGGCCTGCTCAAAGGTCTCGTTGTTCATGAAGTGATAGCCCATGTCATCTCGGTAAAGGAGCTGCATTTTGTGGCGCTCGACGCGGACTTCCTCCACCTTGTGTCCGCTCGGAAAAGTCTCGCTGAGTACCCGCCCGGTGGAGAGGCTCTTGAATTTTGTCCGTACGAAAGCGGGCCCCTTACCTGGCTTGACGTGCTGAAACTCGGTGATGGTGTACACGTCGTTATTGTGCTTGAAAGTAAAACCGTTCTTAATATCAGAGGTGGTTGCCATACTTAGTTTAATTTTCGATGATCGAGCCGCTTGCGACGGTAGCGACTCATTCATCGGAGCAGAATATTTTTATCCGGCCGCTAAGATAGGTGACCGGACGGTAATGCGTCATAATTTACCCAGCCGTTGTGGCGTACGCTCCGTAACGTAATCACCGCATTATACGCCAAAAATTACTTCCGGCCCGCCCAACAAACGTACGAATATAACCCGATAGATGGTAGGGCCACCCGCACCTAGCGGCTGAAATTAAACCCATCATCATCCTTTCTTATGCCGATGGCCTAACGTATTCGCCTTCGTTAATTGTAGTTGACCCGGGCCACCTCTCGAAAACAGAAACTTCCCCTCGCCAGCTATCCGAAGGCAAGCTGCTGGTTCGCTATGGTGGCACCTAGTGGTGCGGTGTGCCTCCACCGCAGCTTTTAACCAGCGCTGATCTACGAATTGTCACCGAGTAATCCGTCATCGGCAAAACTGTAGTACTTGCGCCCGGCGATGATGAGGTGGTCGAGGATGAACAAGTCTAAGTGCCGGGCGGCGGCGGAGAGTTTGCGCGTCAATTGAATGTCCGCCTCGCTCGGAAAGGGCTGACCGCTCGGGTGGTTGTGCGCCAAAACGACGGACGTAACGCTGGCGTGGCTGAGCGCCTTACGGAAGATGCGCTTCGCATCGGCAATCGTCGCCGTCACGCCGCCGTCGGAAATTTGGTGACAGCCGAGCAGGTGATTCGCCCGGTTGAGGCACAGAATATGGAATTCTTCGTACTCCAGGTCACCGATGATGGGTCGCAGAAAGCGAAACGACTGTTCACTATTTCCGAGGTAAGGCTTGCTAACCACGAAGGCGTTCTCCCGCCGCCGCCCCAACTCCAGGGCGGCGATTAAGCGAATAGCCTTGACTTCGCCGAGGCCGGGGTGGACGGTCAGGTCGTCGATGTCCCGCCGGGCGAGGTCGTGCAGGTCGTGGCCCACGGAGAGCAGGAGGGTGCGGGCGAGGTCCAGGGCGGAAACGCCCCGCTTACCGTTCCCCAGGATAACGGCAACGAGCTCTGAATCGGAAAGCAGCCGGCTGCCGTGCATCCGTAATTTTTCCCGGGGCCGTTCGCTCAGGCCCATGTCCTGAATACGGAGCGTCGGGGCGGGTGTACGATAATCTATCATGGTACTCGTTTGCGGTGGGCAGACGGGTACGCTTCAGTTTGTCCTGACGTGAAGGTAGGTTAAAAAGTTTTTATTTAGCCAGATTACTATTTATTGTTTGTATTTCGCTTGGAAGAATATAGAGAAAAGAGTATAGACGGGCACGCGTTAATGCATGCTGAGGGTCGCAAGTTGCGGTGCACTACGAAGCTCAGCTGAATTTGCGTTCGAAATGGTGTCTTATTACGGAATGCACTTGCTTTCACCGGTCGTATTATTCGTCCCTTCAGGAAGTGAGGTCGATTAGTCCCAGGCAATCACCTTTGCCTCGATCCGGGTGTTGGCGGAATAGTCCGTGGCCTGGCAATCCGTACAGGCATTGAGGCGAAAGCGGTTACCGTAAGCGACCGTACGGATCTGATCCGGGGGCACGCCGTTGACGACCAGGTGGTTGCGGAGGCGAACGGCGCGTTCCTCCGTTAATCGTTGCAGGGTAGATTTGGCTTCGGGGCCATCGGCATGGACGATTAGTAAGATACGGACGCCCGTAAAATTTCGTACGAAACTGACTAATACGTCGAGGTCGGGCGATCTTTCGGGAATGGGGTTGGCGGATAGGTAGGGATACTCGATGTCGGGTAGGGGTAAGACTGCATCCATTAGGTTCCCGTAGAGCGTGTTCCCTTCGCTCGGGAAGGCACCCCGCAGCACCTGACTCGGTACGGACCCGCCGGTAAAAGTATTTTCGGCGAGCGTCAGTACGTCGGAGGTAATGCCCCCTAACGTAGCGCTGGCGGTGTAAGCCCGGCCGGGTTGTAGGCAGACGGTGTAGTAGCCCCCCAGATCGCTAGTCGCTTCACCGGCGGGTTGTGGTTCCTCATTCGGTACTCGCCAAATTACCTTTGCACCCGCGACCGCGCCCATCTTCTCGTTGACGACGCGCCCCACGATTTCCTGACAATCACCGGGTTCCATCGCTAAATCCAGTAGCCCCGGAGACGTGTCTTCTCCCGGCCGGTAATAGAAAGCAAGGCCACGGTAACCGGGCCGGGTTACGGTAAGGTGGTAGCGCCGATCGGGCCGAAATTCGTAGCTGAGCTGGCCGAGCACGCCCGTGTAAAGGGCCTCTTCCGCCCCGTGACCCGGAGGCAGGGGCTGCTGAACGATCATTTTGCGCGCCCGACTTTCCTCCAGCGCAAACGTGGCGAGCGTGGCGGGCAGGCGTCCACTTTCCGACAATTCGGCAATCGTCACCCGCGCGTTATTTAACCGCTTACTGGTCGCCGCGTCGTAGATGGTGATAGGTTTAGTGCTGGCCCGCGAAGCCCGCAAGTCGGACAGCCCGTCACGCAGGGTGACCCGGTAGATATCGTCATTTCCGAGCCCACCGGGGCGGTTACTGGCCAGGTAAGCGGTCGTGGCGGTTGCGTTGAGGACGAACGTGATGTCGTCGGCGGCAGAATTAATCGGAGCGGGCAGCGAGACGAGCTCGCCCCAGGCACGGCCGCCGACGTCAATCCGAAAAAGATCGTACCCGCCCAAACCCGGGTGGCCGTCGGAAGCAAAAAAGAGGTTTCCGCTGAGGTGAACGTGCGGAAACGCTTCGTTACCGTCCGTATTAACTTCCGCACCGAGGTTAATGGCCGCGCCCCAGTTGCCATCCCGGTAGTCAGCAAAGTACAGATCGTACCCACCGAAGCCGCCGGGGCGATTACTGGAGAAAAAAAGGCGGCGACCATCGGGGGTAAGTGTGGGGTGCTGGTTCGTAAAATCAGGATCGTTATGGGGTAGCGGACGGATGGCGGCCCAGTCGGAACCATCGTCGTAAGCGGAAAACAGGCCGACGCTGGCCTTACCTGCGGCACCGTTTTCTGCGCCTCCCGCCAGGGTGCGAGTGAAGTAGATCACCCCATCGTCCTGGGTGAAACAGACCGGCCCCTGCTCACCACTGCCCAGTGCGTCCGTAAAGAGTTCGCCTTGCCCGGTCAATTGATTTTCTTTATGGGGGGCAGCGTAGAGCTCGAAGTCGGGTTGGCGCGAACCGAGGCTCACCCCGCGGCGGGGCTGAGTAAGGTAGACGAGGCGATCGCGGTAGAAGGCGGGGGCAAAGTCCGCACCGGGTGAGTTGATCCCCCGGCAGTTTTCGATGGTGATGGAGCCGGCACCCACGTCGTTCAGTAAAGTACCCTGCCCCGTCACGAATTGAAACGAGAGGAGGTGAAGAAGTAAGTAGAGAAAGAGGGAGCGGATCACGGTCGTAAAGATAGGGGGACGGGAATTCTCCGCCCGGGTGCGCGCCGCCCGCGTGGCGTCAGCAACTAACGGGTAACTCAGCGGCGCGCCGCTCCGTGCTAACACAAAACAGCGCATCAATCACCGTCCAATTTAGGGAAAGAGCCGCTTGATGGCATCTTCCCGCGCCTCAAAGATTCCGGCTACCTGACGGTGGACGAACAGCTTGTCGGCGATCGTCCCGAGGATACCGAGCGGGGCCTGGTAGTGCAGCACGTCACGCATTTCCGTGTGCCCATTGGGGAGTTCGCGGAAATGGTGCTGATGGTGCCAGAGGGCGAAAGGCCCAACGCGCTGGTCATCAATAAAGTGTTTGTGATGCTCGATTTGGGTGATTTCCGTGACCCAGTCGGTAACGAATAGCGGAAACGGACTGACGCGGTACTGGATAACCATGCCTTCGTACATCTCGACGCCCTGCACCGGGCTAGAAATCTTGAAACTCACGTCTTTGGGCGTAAGTTTTTCGAGGTTTTCCGGGCGGCTGAAGAAATCCCAGGTTTCGGACAGGGGGCGGGGGACGATTGAGGTGAACTCGAGGCGGCGGGGCGTCATGTAGCGGTGGCTTTGACTAGGTAAAGCGCGCAGCGGGCGGAAGGGTTGCGGTGGGCAACCAACGTAATTCGTGATGGCGCCGGACCGCCACGGAGAGAAATTTCGTTGCGTACCGCGTTTTCTTACCCGACGCAATATTTGGCCAGGCGAGAATCCTCACTCGTTAACCAAACTAATATTCGCCCATCGAGAATAAAGAAAAGGATAATTCTGCTAGAGCGCAGAATGTAGCACGGGAAGTCGATTTTTTCAAATAACAAATCCGTGAGCAATGGAGAAAGCTACGTCGCTGCCATTATCTTCGCGGTGCCGTAAAGGCAGTCACCGCTACTGCTACGGAGTGGGGCGATGCGAACCGTAGGGTGCCTCAATTTCAGCTTGTAGCTTCTATAATTCTATGCAGACCAAACCACAAACTAGGTACAGTGATCCGGAGCTCGCTGAATTTCGTGCGCTGATCGTAGGTAAACTCGCCGAAGCCAATAAACAGTTGGCGTTTTACGTGGACCAACTCACCGAGCAGACCGACAGTGACGATGGAAAGAAAAACGAGCTCGACGACGGCACCCACACCTCGGTGGTAGAGGAACTGCAAAACCAGGCCAATCGCCAGCGCAAACTGATTCAACACCTCGAATACGCCCTGATTCGGGTCGACAACAAGGCTTACGGGATCTGCCGCGCAACCGGCCTGTTGATTGCTAAGGAGCGGCTTCGCCTCGTCCCCCACGCAACCCTCAGTATTGCGGCCAAGAAGTCACACTGAGGAAGAAAATGCCCCCGGCTACGGCTGGGTTGGCCAACCGCCTACTAGTCGATTATGTAAATTTGTGGCCCTTCTACCTCGTGTGGAGGGGCCATTTTATTCCCCTCCCCTTGCGTTCACCAAGCTATGAACCGTAAAACCCTCGTCTACCTGACGCTCTTTTTGGTACTGCTGGCCGACCAGGCGCTGAAGGTCTGGGTCAAGACGCACATGTCGTACGGGGAGGAGATTCAGTTGCTGGGGTACGACCGCGCGCTGATCCACTTCGTAGAGAATAACGGGATGGCTTTCGGGCTTACGCTGGGCGGCCAGTACGGAAAACTGGCGCTGACCTTGTTCCGAATCGTCGCCGTGAGTTTTCTGTTCGTTTATTTGGCCCGCTTGATCCGCGAGCGGGCGCCCCGCTGGTTGCTGATTGGCTTCGTGCTCATTCAGGCGGGCGCGTTGGGCAACATTATCGACAGCGTCTTTTACGGGCGGTTCTTCTCGGAAAGCTCCTTTCACGGCGGCGTGGCGACTCTTTTTCCGGCAAATGGCGGGTACGCGCCACTACTCTACGGCCGGGTGGTAGACATGTTTTACTTCCCACTCTTCTACGGCACTTACCCCGCCTGGTTCCCGGTGGTTGGGGGGGAGGCATACCTGTTTTTCCGCCCGGTATTTAACCTGGCGGACGTAGCAATTTCGGTGGGGGTATTGATACTACTGGGGTGCTACTTTCGCCCGGGGCAAGAGACTATTCAACGTAAGAAGGGCGCCCCGATAGCTACCGGGGCGGGTGCAACGGAACTACCGGAGGGAGCAGCGTTGAATGAAGGCCGGGAACGACTTCTCACGAATCGCTGAATTCGCACACTACTGAAGCGAGCTAACCTACCGGTTTAGCGACGATTCACCGTGAACGACTTGACTTACGATGCGCTGAGTTCCCGAACAACGTTAGCTAAGTAACCCAGCCTGTTCTGGTTGAGGGAGTAGTAGATGAATTTTCCGTCTCGCCTCGTCCCGACGATGCCCGCCTTACGCAGAATGCCCAGGTGCTGAGAGGCAATCGACTGCTCCACGCGGATGGCAACGAAGATCTCCGTGACCGTCATTTCTCGCTCCGCCCCGAGTAAGTCGATGATCCGCTTACGTAGGTCGTGGTTGATCGCGCGCAGCACGAGCACGGCGGACCGCAGATCGTTAGAGCCGATGTTTATGGTTGCGTCTCCGTCCTGGAGAACTAAATTCTGTTGGGTGTCGTGTTCCATTACGCCTGATATTTTCAAAAAAAGTCAATGTTGTAAAATCTGTTGTTTAGTGTAATTCTGAAGCAAGACTAAAGTAAGTATAACGAATACATCCTTAAATGAATAGTAACTGAAACGCACCGTTCGTTAGTGCATTTCTTTAAAAAACCTTTTGGCTCAATCGCCAAAGATTACCTAAAAGACAATGTGAACTACACAAAGTTCTTCGGTTTGCGCCAGATAGTCGTGATCTTCCAGTTTCGCTGAAAAATCTTCCTTGACCGCTGCCTTTTCTACGGTGGGTTCAGAAAAAAGCGAACCTCTGTCACCAGCGGTAGCGGGCCTGACTGCTGAGTTCCGCTTTCTAACTTGACGCAGCCCCCCCCCGTACCGGAGGCAAGAGTTTTCAGTCGCACGCTAGGTTCCTGCGTAAAACAGCGACCTTTGGCCGGTAATCTAATTTCTGCACGCATGACCAACGTTGAATTCATCCGGCTTTTTCGCAACCCGGAGCTTTTGCTCAGTGCGGACTTTTCAGCCCTCGAACGCGTAGCGGGGCGCTACCCGTACTCCGCCAACGCTCAGTTGTTGCTCGCCATCCGCGCCGAACTTACCGGCCACCCCGAGAGCGGACGTTATTTGGAGCGAGCCGCCAGCACTACTTTCGACCGGGCGCACCTCTACGACTTACTACAAGAACTGACCACAAGCGACCAAGGTACCGGCGTGATTCTCCAAGAAGAGTCCCTCGAACTATTATCCCTCGATGAATTAGAGTCACCGGAAATCATCCTCTCCACGGTCGCGCCACCCGCCGCCGAGCAGCGCCTGGTCGAACCACTTTCGTACCCAAGCTTTGACTTGGAGGAAGCACCCCACCTTGGTCAAGAGCCCGAGCCAGCACCGCATAACACCAACGAAGATCAAATTTTTGCTGATGAACCCGGTACGAAACCCAAACCCGCGCCCGCCGTGGAGCACTCAACCGAAGCACAAGAAGAAGACTCCCCCACGTCCCCGATCGCTGAGATTACGAACCCGGGCTCACCAACACCCGCCGACACCGCTCTCGACCCCAAGGATACTAGACCACTCCGCCCGGACGATCCGGCGAAGTTTAGCGACCGCCAACCCATCAACAGCAAGGAAGAACTTCGCCACCGGCTGGCCATCATCCGCAAGCGGCAGGTAGCGGGAGAGCAGGCCAAGCCCCAATCCGTCAAGAAAGTCGCCCGGCGGAGCCTCGTCGATTCCGACGGTTTGATCAGCCCCACGCTCGCCCAAGTATTCATCAGCCAGGGGCAGTACCAGCACGCCATTCGCATCTACGAACAGCTCGCCTTGGCTAATCCGGAAAAAAGACCGACCTTTGCCTCCCTGATTCAGAATCTGAAGCGTAAACTATAATCCCCCATGGTCAATCTATTAACTATCCTGACCGGTGTTGTCTGCCTGCTCCTCATGCTCGTCGTGCTGATCCAAAACCCCAAGGGTGGTGGCATCGACTCTACTTTTGGTGGCACCCAGGCGAACCAAGTGATCGGCGCGAGCCGCTCCACGGCCGTCATTGAGAAAGTCACCTGGGGCCTCGCCGCGGCGCTTTTCATCCTGTGCATTCTTACCGCTTTAGCGGTTGGCGCGCTCGATGCGGGTGTCTCCGGGGGTATCTAAGACAACTTGGCCCCCCTCTTCGGGGATTAGTCAGTTGCCAAAATATGAAGGCCGAAACCTCCGACCTGGGGGTTTCGGCCTTTTGTCGTTAGCTGGTATTCAACAGCTCGTACGCGCCCACAAAACACTGCTCCTTCCGCACACCTTTGCACCCGTCCCGACTTAGTCGGGAGTAGTTAGTCCCGCACTTAGTCCCGGCGGCCGCACTTCGTGGTTATGACGCCCGGTTGCTGGCAGAGTAAAGCCGCCACCTTAGAGCCGTGTGTTGATGACGTTGTTGAACAGGGAGCCGAACGTGTAGCTCAGGCCAAAACTCAGCTCCGTCTCGAAGTTGGTGGCGAGCTGCGACTGCCCCAGCAGAACATCCTCCACCGAAGCTTCCCCCCGGCGCAGGCTGATCTGATCGTTGATGATCTCGTAGCTGCCACTCACATTGAACGACAGTCCCTTGATGAGACGGACGCTAGCGCTCCCCCGGACCGAGAGGCGGTTTTTCTTAAAGTCATCTAAATAGTTTCCGGCCGCGATGCCGGCAAAAATCTGTCCCCAACGCTGGCGGATTCGCAGGTCGACGTCAATCACCTGCCGCGCGAGGCTCTCTTCCATCTTCAAAAAAATGGTCTGTTCGGTATATACGTTGCGTACCCACCCCAGTCGGTAAGCAATCGTAAACTCTTTGAAGGGGACCTCGTCGTAGTTAAATATATTGTACTCGATCGCCGGGGCGAGCCAGAGGCCGTAGTCAATGTTTCTGAAGGTGGAGGAATTCATGCGGTTGAACACGCCGACGGACCAGTGGTCGCTGATGCTGCGCACGACGGAGGCGTTCATCCATAAATCCTGCCGCACCGAAGTGAGTTCCGAGCCATCACTCTGAGTCACGGCCCGTGTCCGGTACAGCAGATTGGGGTTGAAGCGAATGCGTAGTTTAGGGGTCGTCCGGTCCGCTTCGAAGCCGCCCCGCAGCCGCGTGCTGGAGCGCTGGCTTTCCTTGTCCGTGGAGAAGTTGGCGAAAACGTCAAAAATCCAGTTGTTCCAGTTGTCTTCATTAATGGTGGACAATACTGCGGTGGCTACCGTATCGCTCACCATTTCCGGAGCGGACTGAACGTTGAGCTCGGCCAGGTCACCGTAGGGCGTGCCCGCTAAAAAACCAGCCAGGCCTAGTTTGATTCGCCGGACCAACAACACGTCCCGCTCCATGCCGGTCATGATTGAAGTGGTGGCCACCTGGAACGTAAGCTGGTTACCACTCAGACTTTCCTGGCCTTTAAAGTCCAGGTTATACACCCTCCCGCCGTTACTGAGGTTGGTCGTGACGATGAACAGGTTCACGTCCGCGGTAGTGGGGTCGATCGTGTGGTTGACGTAATTCAGTTCCTGCTTAAGGTAGGTCTGACTGAAATCACACTCCGTGAAGAGATTGAGTCGCCCCTGGCCGGTGGCGGCTAAAGAACAACAGAGCAATAAAAATAGGGGGAACGATCGTACGTAACGGGTCAGAATCATCAGCTTAGCTTGGTCGGCAAAATTAGGCTTTACTTAAAGATTAAGACAACCCCATACCATGGGATGAACCTGCTTTTCAAAGATTTATTTTTAATCGACTGGTGTCATCTTACCTGCAGGTCTTGAGCAGCGCTTTCTTCACGACAAAGGACACGAAGAAAGGTTCCTCTCCGTAACCTTTTGCGCTCCGTAGTCGAATCTTTCGATTAAACCAGTTCTTGCGCGGAACGCGGGCTTAGGGCGGGCCAAGCAACTTTACTCCCGCGCCGCGGTGAGGGCGGTTTTGTACACGTCCAGCGCGCGTTCCCGGCCAACCTTATGCTCGATCAGCGGTTCGGCCGGGTAATCGGGCGTGCCGTATTCGGGCACCCATTCCTTGACGTATTCGTACTTCGCGTCGAATTTTTTCTGCTGGCTGTCGTAGTTGAAGATACGGAAATAGGGTTGCGCGTCCGTACCGCAACCGGCCGCCCACTGCCAGCCGCCGTTGTTGCTGGCGAGTTCGTAGTCGAGCAGCTTGTCCGCAAAATAGCCTTCGCCCCAGCGCCAGTCGATCAGCAGGTGCTTGGTCAGGTAACTGGCGACGATCATCCGGACGCGGTTGTGCATCCAGCCGGATTCGTTGAGTTGCCGCATGCCGGCATCCACGATCGGGACGCCCGTTTTACCGGCGCACCAAAGTTTGAATTCCGCTTCGTCGTTCCGCCAGGGAATATCGGCGTATTCCGGCCGGAAGGGTGCGTCGACTACGTGGGGGAAGGACTGGAGAATGTTGGAGTAGAAATCACGAAAGACCAGTTCCTTAACGAAGGTATCGTTGAGCGCGAGCGCCTTGCGCACTTTTTCGCGAATGGAGATTGTGCCGTGCCGGAGGTGGACACTCAGGCGGGTGGTCCCCTCCATATTGGGGTAGTTGCGCGTCTTGTCGTAGTTTTTGATTAGCCCGGTGGTGACGTGGTCGGGCGGGATGAAGTCGTCGGCGCGTTCGAAGCCCATCTCGTCCAGCGTGGGGACGGGCTGATGGTCTTTAGTCTGTAGTAGCCGGTCGGTGTACTCACCGTTCGGGTACGGCTTGAGGTAGTAGGACACGGGCTCACCGTTCGGTAAGGTGCTCATACGTTCAGCAAGGTTCTTTTTCCAGGTGCGGAAGAAAGGAGTGAAGACCGTGTAGGGGCCGCCAGCTTTCTTCTGTACTTCGTCGCTTTCGAAAACGATCTGGTCCTTGAAGTGGTGGAAGCTGCCGCCGCGGGCTTCGATGAGGTCGGCTACGGCTTTGTCGCGAGCAATGGCGTAGGGCTCGTAGTCGCGGTTCACATAGATAGCTTTTACGTCGTACTCATCGAGCAGTGCTTTCCAGATATCAAGCGGGTGGCCGTAGAATGCTCGCAAGTCACTACCCATTTCGCGGTAGTGATCGGCCAATTTCTGGACGTTATCACGGATAAACATCACCCGGGCGTCCGCCTTTTCGGGTAGCTTATCGAGGATTTCGCGGTCGAAGATAAAGATGGGGAGGACGGCGTTATCCGTATCACTGTCGTTACTTTCTACGGATTTTTGCGCGCGGTAGAGGCCGGCGTTGTCGTCAAAACGGAGGTCGCGGCGGTGCCAGAAGATGGTGACGGTTTGCTTCATGGGTGTTGAAAGATGGCGACTGGAAATTTGTTCGAGGAAAAGGCGGTAGGTGGTAGGCGGTAGGCGGTAGGTGGTAGATACTTAAGTTGGTTGGCGACTTAATTGTTATTCTGGTGAGTCCGTAGGGATTGAACCGCCCAGACGCCGAGGAGGATCTCCGCAACGGTTCCTCCGATGAAGTTGATGGAGGGGAGTCCGTCCACTAAGAAACTTAGTATTCTTCCGGCCGCCAGCCCCAGCATAAATACCGCCAGGCTTACCGTCGCAGCGTGCCAGTAGGCGGGGTTGCGGATGCCCGTCCACCACAGCCCGACCATGCCCAGGTAGAGGCCCGAGATGGCGCGGAAGATGTTTTTCTGGTCGGGCGTATCGGCAACAAAATCAAAGCCAAAAGCGAAGATACCGTCGGCCAGTTCCGGATTCAGCCCGTAGCCCAGGGCAATTGGGATGATGAGCACGACCGCCGTAATCAGTGGATAGTTTTTACGCTCGTTCATACTGCATTATTAAACACCCGCCTACCGCCTATTTTGCCTACCGCCTACCAGCCTACTCCCTCCGCACCCAGTCCCAGCCAACGACCACCCACTCCTGCCCCGTCGTCGCCGTTTGGATGCTCAACTCTTTAAAGCCGATCCGCTCGTGGACCCGGCGCGAGCGGGTGTTGTTGACGTCGATGGAGGTGATCAGGTAAGGATAGTGCAGGCTGTAGCAGGAGCGCATGTATTTATACATCCGGTCGACGACTTTTTGGCCCCGGGCTTCTTCGGCCACGCAGACTTGGCCCATGCCCAGGTAATTTACCCCACCCAATAATTCACCGTTCATCTCGGAGCCGTCCTGCAGCGCCCAGACGGGCGTGAGGGTCGGGATTTTCGCCGCGTAGGGGCGCAGCATGGCCAGGGCGTAGCCGACTACTTTCGTACCTTTCTTGGCGATCACGGCGGCGGTGTTGTTGTTCATATCTTCCAGCACGTCGTAATCGTGGACGGCGGAAAGGAATCCTTGCGTTTCAGCAACTTCGGCACCGACGCTGGTCTTCAGATTGGCGCGCTGTAATTCGATGATCTGCCTGAGTTCGGTCTTTTTGCGGGCCAGGGTGATACGGATCTCATCGGGGTCGTAATACATGTTGGTGTCTTGTGGGATACGCCCAAATATATTGCTCCTCCCCCACTCCCCTGGCATCCAGCGACCGCGCCAACTCCATTTCTGCACAATACCGCGATTTCTTTGTTGTAGGAGTGTACGCGGAACAACTGCGTTTTTAATTTTCTAATAAAAATAATTCCACATGGGACTCATTTCCTTCCTCAAGAACAAAGGCAAGAACATCTTCGGCAAAGAAGAAAAAACGGCGACCAAAGAAGTCACCGTCAGCAAAGAACAACAATTAAAAAAAGAGGTCGAACGCTTCGGATTCAGCGTCGATGACATGAAAGTCCAACTGCAGGGCGAGCAGGTCACCGTCACCGGCAAGGCCAAGGATACGGCAACCGCCGAACGCGTCTCGCTAGCGCTCGGTAACGTCGATGGCATCAGCTCGGTCGATAATCGGCTAACCGTTGCCGCCCCCACCGTGGAGGCGAAATACTATACCGTGAAGGACGGCGACAGTTTGTCCAAAATATCCAAAGCGATGTACGGCGACCCGATGAAGTACGAGCAAATCTTCGAAGCCAACAAGCCGATGCTGGAGCACCCCGATAAGATTTACCCCGGGCAGACTTTGCGGATTCCGCAGGCGTAGGTTTTAGGCGGTAGGCTGGTAGGCGGTAGTTGTACCGTACAGTATTAACCACCATTCAACTGCTGTTCGCTGAATTAGAAATGGCCTCTTTCCTTGCGGAGAGAGGCCATTTTCAATTTGTGGTAGTTGCTACGAACGCTTTGCGGCAACTACTTTTTTGGCGGCGGCGACGATGTCCTTGATGCCGAGGCCGTACTTATCGAGCAGTTGTTCGGCGGTTCCGGACTCACCGAAGGTGTCGTCCGTGGCCACGAATTCCTGGCGGGTCGGCTGGTTTTTGGAGAGGCACTCGGCGATGGCGCTTCCGAGGCCACCGTATTTGTTGTGCTCCTCGCAGGAGACGACGGCGCCGGTCTTTTTGGCGCTGGCGATGACGGCTGCTTCGTCGAGGGGCTTGATCGTGTGGATGTTGATCAGGTCGACGCTGATGCCTTCTTTTTCGAGTTGGCGGGCGGCTTCAACGGCGTACCACACGAGGTGACCGGTGGCGAAGATGGATACGTCGCTGCCTTCGTTCAAGTGCAGGGCCTTGCCGATCTCGAATTTTTGACCTTCAGGAATAAAAATTGGCCAGCTCGGGCGACCGAAACGGAGGTAAACCGGGCCGTGGTGCTCGGCAATTGCCTGGACGGCGGCCTTAGTTTGGTTGTAGTCGCAGGGGTTGATGACGGTCATGCCGGGGAGCATCCGCATCATGCCGATGTCCTCGAGAATCTGGTGCGTGGCACCGTCTTCGCCGAGCGTCAGGCCGGCGTGGCTGGCGCAAATCTTCACGTTCTTATCGCTGTAGGCGATGCTCTGGCGGATCTGGTCGTAGACGCGGCCGGTAGAGAAGTTGGCGAAGGTAGTCGTCATCGGGATCTTGCCGGCGGTGGCCAGTCCGGCGGCAACGCCCATCATGTTGGCCTCGGAAATACCGCACTGGATGAAGCGATCGGGGTAGGCGTTGATGAAGTCTTCGGACTTCATGGAGCCACGGAGGTCGGCGGTGAGCATGATAATGTTGTCGTGCTTGTCGCCGGCGGCTTTGAGGCCGGCACCGAAGCCGTCGCGGGTGGCTTTTTTGCCGGTTTGTTGTAGTTTATCTAGGGTCAGCATAGCTGGGATATTTATGGTTGTGGAACGATGTTGCGCGGACGCAGGTGCAAAGAAATAGGGGAACTAGCCAAGACTGGTTCCCGCCGACGGAATAGCCCGCTCAATTATTTGAGGGCGCGGAGTCGGGATAATCGCCCAGTGTCTCCTCCAATTGATCGAGCGCGGTGACCGTCTGCTCGTCGCTGGGTGCTTTACCGTGCCATTTGTGGGTACCGACCATGAAGTCTACGCCCTGGCCCATCTCGGTTTTCATGACGATGCAGGTCGGTTTGCCGTTCCGTTTCGCGGCGGCTTCCTTGAGCACTTTTACGGTTTCGGCCATGTTATTGCCGTCCATTTTCATGATGTCCCAGCCGAAAGCAGTGTACTTCTCGGTGAAGCTTTCTACTTCAAGGACTTCCTTCGTGGGGCCGTCGATCTGCTGGCCGTTGTCGTCGATGATGAGGACGAGGTTTTCGAGTTTGTTGTGGGGCGCGAAGAGCGCCGCTTCCCAAATCTGACCTTCCTGCTGCTCACCATCGCCGGTGAGTACGAAGACGGTGCGGTCATCTTTATCCATGCGTTTGGCGATGGCCACGCCGCAGGCCACGCTGACGCCCTGCCCCAGGGAGCCCGAGGAAATACGGATGCCGGGAAGACCTTCGTGCGTCGTCGGGTGACCCTGCACGCGGGAGTTGATCTGGCGGAAAGTGGCCAGTTCCTCCACTGGAAAGTAACCGGAGCGCGCCAGCACGCTGTAGAAAACGGGACTGATGTGGCCGTTGGAGAGAAAGAAAACATCTTCCCCCTTCCCTTCCATACTGAAGCTCGGGTCGTGCTTCATCACGTCGAAGTATAGCGCCGTGAGGAGGTCCGCGTTACCGAGGGAGCCACCGGGGTGACCGCTCTGGCAGCCATGAACCTGGCGGATGATGTCGCGCCGGACCTGGCTGGCGATGCGTTCTAATTTGGGGATGTCTGACATAGATGGTATAGTTTTTCCGCACGCGTTGCGGGGCGGCGGAGGGTGTTTTTAGTGAGCCAGGGCAAGATACGGCCTTAGATTGCTTAACGGCAAAGCTAAGTAATGGATTCCCGCACCTAAGCCGGCTAATTGGTAACCAAACCGTGGTTACTTTGTGCGAAACGCGCGCGGCGGTTGGCAAATTCAGTAACGCTACGCACTGCTACCACGGGCTTCTCACCGCAAGAATCATTAGTATGGCTACGGTAGTTTACGTACGGAAAAGACTTTGTCACTCTCGCCCCACCAAGCCGACTTTGATTTCCCCCACCACGAAGCGACCACGCCCGCGCTCGGCCAGCACGCCCATGTCCGTGAGCGTATAACCTTCTAGGAAACTAGCCAGCTCTTCGTGCCGCGCCGACCCGAGTACGCCGCGCGCGGTAAGTTCTCCGTCCCGCACCCAGTTAGCGACGTAGTTGAACATCGTCTCCACCTTGACGCCCCGCCGCTGGGCGACTTCCGCCACGGGGATGCCCTCCTGCAGTAAAGCCAGCGCCGAACCCTGTTTGGTCGGTACGATCCCGTTGCTTTCCGTTCCCGCCCCCCCCGTACGCTGATTCGCGCTACTTCCCTTACGTACGTTATGTAGTTTGACAATCCGCAAAATATCATCCCCGTGTTCCGCGGCCTTCCGTTTCCCGATACCTTTTACTTTGAGTAGCGCACTTTCCGTGACGGGCCGAAAAGTACTAATGGCACCAAGTACGGCATTACTGGCGACGCGGTAGGCGGGGATCTGTAGCTCATCCGCCCGCTCTTTCCGCCACTGCTTAAGCTGGTTCAGTAATTCCGCGTGCTCCCCGTCGTCAGCAGTGGTCCGCACGGGTTTAGTGTCGGTTGATACGGCGCGCCCCAGACGGTCAAAATCGTACCGTGCCTTTAGCCGGGTATTCAGGTACTCCAGGGCGGTGAATCCGGACGCCACCCACGCAAACAATTGTCGTTTGATGAAATACCCGCGCCGCAGCTCTTCCAGGCCTTCGTCTAACCTGGCCTGGACGCTTTTATTCTCACATACGTACGTAAAGCTCGTCAGGCGTTGACCGAGCGGGCCGGCGAGATATTTGTTGAAATACCCTGCGGCGGTTGCGAGCCACTGCTGGACGGATTCATCTTGCTCGGGGTTCTTACCGGCGGCGCGTAGTTTCGCTAAGTGCTTCCGAGATTTCAGCCCCACAATAACCAGGTCCCGGTCCAACTCCTCCCGCAACGTGCGAAAAACTTCTTTCCCGCCCCCCGTGATCACCGTTTGCGGGTGACCAAAGATTGCCGCTACGTGTGTTGCCTGGCGGCTCACTTCGGTGAAGTCGAATAATTGATTGAGGCACACGAACTGAAATTTGAGCCGATCCGCGGCCAGGTCGTCCGGCGTGGGCTTGTTCAACTCGGCCGCTTTGGAATGGTCGGCGACCAATTTATCCGTCCGCACGGAGCGGCGGTTGATCCGGCTGCGGAGCGTAATGCCCCCGAAGGTGCGGCAGCGGCTCAGCGCAACGTAAACCTGCCCGTGGGTAAAGGAGTCGGCGGCGTCGATGGAGAGTTTCTCAAAGGTCAGCCCCTGGCTCTTGTGGATCGTGATGGCCCAGGCTAACCGGAGCGGGTGTTGCCGGTAGGTACCAATCGTTTTATCCTTTAATTCACCCGATAGCTCATCGACCGATTTCTGCATGTTTTCCCAGATGACGGGCAGTACCGAGAGGGCTTCCTCGTCCGGGCACCGCACGGTGATGGTTTCGTCTTCGATGTTGGTGATCCGGCCAATCTTTCCGTTATAGTAGCGCTGCTCCTGGGTATCGTTGCGGTTGAACATTACCTGGGCGCCGACCTTAAATTGCAGTTTACGGTCGTTGGGGAACATGCTCTCGGGAAATTTATCCTTTACCTCCGCGTCAAATACGTATTCCAATCCTGGTTGCCGGGCGAGTTTTTGCTTGTTGATCGTGGTGGCGGTGCGGTTGTGGGAGGTCAGCGTGATGGCGCCTTCCTCGTCGGGCGAACTGCTCTCCGGGCGGTAGCGGGAGTTGAGCAGGCTGACGACTTCGTCATCGAGTTCGTTATTACGGACTTTATTCAGTAGGTCGATAAAATCACCATCCTTTTGGCGGTAAATGTGGGTAAGGGGAATGTTGACCGGCGCGGCGCGGGCCATGACCTTGGCGCTGAAGTAGTAGGGGGAATCGTAGTGTTCGAGCACTTTATCGCCTTCCGGGCCCCTGACGACCGGTGCTAGTTGGTGCAAATCGCCGATCATTAGCAGTTGCACGCCGCCGAAGGGCTGCATATTATTACGTACGGATTGCAGCGTGGTGTCGATGGCGTCCAGCACGTCGGCCCGCACCATGCTGATCTCGTCGATGATGAGCAAGTCGATGTTGCGCAAGACGCCACGCTTCTGCCGGCTCAGCTGATACATCCGCTCAATCTTCTGGCCCGGAGGAATGAAACCGAGCGGCAGGGTAAAGAGGCTGTGAATCGTCTGCGCTCCGGCGTTAATCGCCGCCACTCCGGTCGGAGCGACCACGGCGGTGCGCTTGGTCACTTCACGTTTAACGCGATGCAAAAAGGTGGTTTTGCCCGTACCCGCCTTGCCCGTAAGAAAGACGTGGCGGTTCGTGTAGGCGACGTATTCGAAGGCTAATTCCTGGGCGGCGTTGATGGTAGCGGTGGTGAGCATGGAGAAAACTGTTATTGTGCGTTGGCCACAAGTACCGGATTTAATTATTGGTTACTCGTTGTTTAATCGTTTGTTTGCGAATTTATTCGTTTTGAAACGACTGCACAGTAGAGTATGTAAGCCAAAGGTAAAGCCCCCAATTATTCGCTCCTTACTAATCTTCCTTGCACCCCGCGACCGCGCAAAAAAACCCGGCTAAAGCCAATGCATTTCGGGTATAATCCGCCGCAGAGATTTTACGCAATTAAGGAACCCAACTCAACGCCCCACGTTACCCAGTTGATTATCTAGCCCCCAAGAATTGACTTCCGATGAACATCCTGACCCTGAACGCCGGCTCCTCCTCCCTGAAAGCCGCCCTGCTCGACGCCGCCACCGGCCGCACGCTTTTCGACATGACCGCTGAGCGACTGCTCGACGCGCCCGTGCTCCAATTCTCCGACGGCACCACTATCGAGCTCGAAAGCAAGGGGCCGGAACGCGCCATCGCCGTCTGCCTCGAAGCGCTGGCGGACAAGCTGAAGGACCACCAAGTCGACGGCGTCGCCCACCGCGTCGTCCACGGCGGGGAGGCGTTCGACCGGGCAGTGCGCATTACCGAGGAGGTGGAAGCGACCATCGAAAGCCTGATTCCGCTTGCGCCGCTCCACAATCCGGTGAATTTGAAGGGCATCCGGGTGGCGAAGGACGTGTTTCCGGACGTCGATCATTTCGCCGTTTTCGACACCGCTTTCCACCAGTCGCTGCCCACCCGCGCTAAAACTTATGCGCTACCCAAAGCCCTCGCCAAAAAGTACGGCATCCGGCGCTACGGCTTCCACGGCACAAGCCACAAATACGTTGCCGCCACCGCCGCGGCCTTCCTCGGCGCGGAGCCTTCCGACTTACGGATCATCTCCTGCCACCTCGGTAACGGCTGTTCGGTGACCGCCATCGAGTACGGCCGCTCCATCGAGACGAGCATGGGTATGACGCCGCTCGAAGGTCTCGCAATGGGTACCCGCTCCGGCGACATCGACCCGAGCATTATCGCTTACCTCAACCGGGAAGCTGGCCTGAATCCGCAGGAGATTGACGATATTTTGAATAAGAAATCCGGCCTACTCGGCATGTCCGGCATCAGCAACGACATGCGGGCGATCCTCGACGCCTCCACGCAGGGCAACGCCGACGCGCAGTTGGCCGTGCAGGTATTTACCCACCGCTTGCGCAAGTACATCGGTGCTTACGCCGCGATCATGGGTGGCGTGGACGCGATCGTTTTCACCGGCGGCATCGGCGAAAATAGCCCGATCATCCGTCACCGTGTGGCCCAGCGATTAGACTACCTCGGCGCGGTGATCTACGAAGATTTCAATAACTCGGTGGAGCTGTCGGACACCCACCCCGTCGCCGAATTCAACATGCGCCACAGTCGGGTGAAGCTACTGGCGGTGCGGACGAACGAGCAACTGGCCATGGCGCGGGAGTGCGCGCGATTGATCCAGAAAGAGGATTCCGTCAATACGCTGCCGACGATTCCGGTCGCCATTTCCGCGCGCCACATTCACCTGCGGCAGGAGACGGTGGACGCGCTATTCGGGAAGGGCCACGAGTTACGGGTCAAGAAGTGGCTATCGCAGCCCGGTCAGTTTGCGGCGGAGGAAACGGTGACGGTCGTTGGGCCGCGCAACCAGATCGAGCGGGTGCGGGTGCTCGGACCGGTCCGGACGGTCGACCAACTAGAAATTTCGCGGACGGATGAGTTTTTTCTCGGCATCGACGCGCCGGTGCGCGAATCCGGCAAGGTGGACAATACGCCGGGGTGCAGGATCATCGGCACGGCGGGCAGCTACGACCTCGAAGACGGCGTGATCTGCGCCTGGCGCCACATCCACATGACGCCGCAGGACGCGGAGGTCTTTGCGGTGCAGGACCGGGACGTGGTGGAGGTGACGGTCGGCTCGGGCGAGCGGGCGCTGACATTTGGTAATGTTTTAATTCGGGTTAGCCCGAAGTATAAGTTGGAAATGCACATCGATACGGACGAGGGGAATGCGGCGGAGATTAATTCTGGGGACGAGGGCGTGCTGTCGGAGACGTCTGGGTTGGGGGTGTTAGTGAAGCGGCGGGTTGGGTAGGCGCGCGCGCTTGCCCCGACTAAGTATGAGACTAGCTGCGCGGTCGCGGGTGCCGGGGTGGTTAAATCGTATCAAAGCGAGGATAAAAGTTATCTAGTATTTGCACGGTAGTAGCGGGTTCCCGGTCTGGCGTAAGAAAGTTTAACACATTATGTAGGAAACCCATAAATAGACCGTGATAACTTCCATCATGATTAACACCTCGATAAAGATTCTCCTATTTTTCTTAATTGCACCCATCAGCCTACTTGGTCAAAATAATTGCCAAATAATTGATGAGGACGGACGGGGAATTCCTTACGTAAACGTGTACCTGCCGAGCGAAAGCAGCGGCGTCCTTAGTGACGAAAACGGTCACTTTACGTTCCCGGACGGAGGTCTTAGCGACGCAACGGAAGTAGTCTTCTCCTGCCTGAACTTTAAGGTGCTGACGACTACAGTCGCTGCGGGAAAGTCGAGTGCTACCAGTTGTAGTTTCGCCCTGGAGCAAGAAAACTACGAGTTGGCAGCGATTGAGGTCACGGCATCCACGCCCGAGTATTCCAGCAAATGGTTGGGGGTGCCGGCCCCGCGGTTCTACAGTAGAAGAGGTTATAATCTTGGCGGCTCCGGGAGTGAACGTGCGGTATTGATCGAAAATAAAAAGAAAGGCCGCCTCGATAGAATTAGCGTATTCGTTAGCAACGTAACCGTAGACTCTTTTAACGTAGAGGTCAATATTTATGACTTTAAGGATGGCGTAGCGGGCGGAAAATTACAAAAGGAAAGAATATTCGTAACAATTGCAGAAAGCGACAATAACGAAGCCTACGAGATCTTGGTGAAAGACCTTAATCTGTACGTTACGGGCTCATTTTTAGTCTCGGTAACGATGCTAAACGTGCTGGACGGAGGCGTGGCCATGTTAGAATCCGTTGTTAAAAAGAAACATGAGGGATTTGAACACAGGATGGACGGAAGGTGGGTGATCGCTTCGGATGCGCCCTGTATTTCGGCACTGGTGAGCTATCCGAAATAGACACATCGCGGCTTGCTGTGTTCGCATTTTTTCACCGGCAGTTGGCCCGGTGACGACCCATATCTGGAAGACCACCGCAACCAAATATTAGCGTCAAGTACGGCATCCCTTGCTAATAATTTGAGCGAGAACTTAAGGCAGCGACCACCAAGCAACATCGACGCGCGTACCCCATTCCCCTGCTTCATCCCACCCCGCCTCGCACCCGCGACCGCGCCCACCGCCAGAGGCAGCAGCAAAGCTAAAGACTGGCTAAGTGCGGCTATTTACCCGTTCGAACTCCAAAAATATCCGACGGTAAGCCCCCCGTAAAATTTTCTGGCTAGCTTTAGCTACATTGCCAGCGTATTTAAACTCACTATTATGAAACGACTTCTACTCCTCCTCGCCATCTGCGTCGCGGGCCTCACCGGCCTCCACGCCCAGCGAACCATCACCGGCACCGTCATTGACGACACCGCCATCCCCCTGCCCGGAGCCTCCATCCAGATCAAGGGCACGTCCCTCGGCACGGTGACCGACGTGGACGGCAACTACAACCTATCCGTGCCCGAAAGCGCGCGGACGCTCGTCTACAGCTTTACCGGCTTCGGCACCATCGAAATGCCCATTGGCGAAGCGACCGGATCGACGTTATTCTCCCCACCGGCACGCTCCTCGACGAGGTCGTCCTGATTGGCTCCCGCGCCGCCGGCCGGACCAAATTGACGACGCCCGTACCGGTCGACATCGTAAACGTCTCCGAAGTAGCTTCGGCCAGCGCGCAAACGAACGTGAACCAGTTGCTGAACTACGTGGCCCCGAGTTTTAGCTCCAATACCCAGTCGATCTCCGACGGAACGGACCACATCGACCCGGCTTCCCTGCGTGGCCTCGGCCCGGACCAAGTGCTCGTGCTCATCAACGGCAAGCGGCGCCACAACACCGCACTTGTCAACGTCAACGGTACTTTTGGCCGGGGTAGCGTCGGTACGGACCTCAACGCCATCCCCGTTGCCGCCATCGAGCGCATCGAGATTCTGCGCGACGGCGCCTCGGCTCAGTACGGCTCCGATGCCATTGCCGGCGTGATCAACATCATCCTTAAGGACGACACGGGCCTGACGCTGAACGCCGAGACCGGTGCTTACTTCAGTTCCGAAATCCCGACCAGGACGGCTCCACGGACGGTGAATTCACCCAGCTCAGCGCCAACTACGGCTTACCGATCGGTACGGAAGGTGGCGTGATCAATCTGACTGGCACCTTCGACAACCGCGACTTCACCAACCGGATGCAGCAGTGGGAAGGCAGCATCTTTAGCGGTTACAACGACCCCAACTACACTGGCGAGGCGGGTGACGACATCACCGAGCAGGAATTAGCCCGCCGGGGCTTAGAGCGCAGTGATTTCAACATGCGCGTCGGCCAGTCGGCCATCCGCAACGGTGGCTTGATGGCTAACCTGGAATTGCCTTTGGCGGATGCTTCCGAGATCTACGCCTTCGGTGGCATCAACTACCGCCGGGGCAACGCCGCCGGTTTCTATCGTTTACCGAACCAGAGCCGGACGGTGACGGACATCTACCCCAACGGTTTCCTCCCCGAAATCAATTCCAACATCAACGATGCTTCGCTGGGCGCGGGCATCCGGGGCATGTACAACAAGTGGGAAGTTGATTTTAGTAATGTTTATGGACAGAACAGTTTCAACTACCTGATCACGAATACCCTGAACGCCAGCCTGGAAGGTGCCAGCCCGACTTCCTTTAATTCCGGCGGGTTCAACTTCTCCCAGAACACGGCCAACGTAGACATCCGTCGCTTCTTCGACGATGCACTAGAAGGCCTGAACATCGCCTTCGGAGCGGAGTACCGCTTAGAAAACTACGGCATCACGGCCGGGGAAGTAGGTAGCTATCGAAATTACGGTGCGGCTACGGCCTTTACGACCGCAGGTGGCGACGAAATCGTGATTCCCGACGGCACCGGCCCGCTCAACACGGTATTCGACCCCCTCGGTCGCTCCCGCCCCGGTGGCGCGCAGGTCTTTCCGGGTTTCCGCCCCGAGAACGAGGTGGACGCTTACCGCAATAGTGTCGGTGTTTACGCGGACGTAGAAGCCGACGTAAGCACCAGATTGCTACTTGGTTTGGCCGCTCGCTTTGAGAACTACAGCGACTTCGGTTCCACGGTAAACGCCAAACTGACCGGTCGCTACAAAATCTCGGATAACTGGACGGCACGGGCCGGAGCGAGCACGGGCTTCCGGGCACCTTCGCTGCACCAGCTGAATTACAACGCTACGTCGACCATCTTCGTGGACGGTGTCCCATCCGAAGTCGGTGTTTTCAGCAACGACAGCCGGCCGGCGCAGCTACTCGGCATTCCCCAACTCAAGCAGGAGGAAAGCACCAACTTGAGCGGTGGCTTTACGGGTCGTATTCCGAGCGCCAACCTGAGCATCACGATTGACGGTTACCTGATCGACATTAAAGACCGGGTCGTGCTGACCGGAGAGTTCTCTAGTGATCTCAGCCCTGAGATCGCGGAACTACTCCGCCAGGCCAACGCCAGTAAAGCGACGTTTTTTGCCAACGCGATCGACACGCGGACTTCAGGTATCGACGTGGTCGTGACTTACGACAATCGTTTCAACTCCGAAAGTAGCCTCCGGGCCAGCCTCGCCGCCACGTTCGCGCAGACCAGCCTACAGCAGATCAACGCCGACGGCATTCTGGAAGGTCAGGAGTCGACCTTTTTTGACCGGACGAGCCAGATCTTTTGGAAAGTGCCGTGCCCCAGACCAAGGTCAACCTAACGTTGAACTACAAGCTCAACAAGTTCGATGTCTTTTTCCGTAACGTCTACTTCGGTTCCGTCGACGAGGCTACGAACGAAGAGCTCAACAACCAGGAATTCGCTGGTAAGGTCGTCACCGACCTCAGTCTCGGTTACGCAATTAGTGAGCGGCTGAAGTTTACGCTCGGCGCTAACAACTTGCTGGACGTTTACCCCGATAAGAACATTGAGGCGAACCGGTCTTCCGGGCGCTTCATCTACAGTCGCCGGTCGCAGCAGTTCGGGTCTAACGGGCGGTACATGTTTGGCCGGGTGCAGTTTACGTTGTAAGTATTGTTTGATTTAAGGTTGAGGGCTTGTAGCCCGAACGTGACGGCGGCAGCTACCGCACGTGCGTTCGGGCTACAAGCCCTCAACCTCTTTGTTTTATAGCTGTCGTTCGCAGCAGTTCGGGTCTAATGGGCGGTACTTGTTCGGTCGGGTGCAGTTTACGCCGTAAACATTACGTGATTATAGGTCGAGGCCCTCTGGCCCGAACGTGCAGTGGTTGCTGCCACACGTGCGTTCGGGCCAGAGGCCCTCGACCTATTTGTTTTATAGCTGTCGTTCGGCGCTCAAGGCCAGTATTTATTTAATTGGGCGTAGTTTATATTCTAAGTATCGCGCGGTTTTAGGTTGAGGGCTGCTAGCCCGACCCCGATAGCCACCGAATGCACGTGCGGTAGCTACCGCACGTGCATTCGGGCTAGAAGCCCTCAACCTTTTTTGTACAACTAAGGGCGGGTGAATTGGTGTTCTACTTACTACACGCCCAACCCCATGCTAATCAAAACCCGCGGCCTAATCTTCCGCTCCACTAAGTACGGCGACTCCAGCCTCATCCTGGAAGTCTACACCGAGCAGTACGGCATTCGGAAGTACATTGTCAGTGGCGTCCGGAAGGCGCGGAGCAGCACTCCGGCGAGTTTAGTACAGCCGATGTGCCTGGTGGATTTAGTGGCCTACGAACGGCCGGGGAAAGATTTGCAGCGAATTAAGGAAGTCCGCCCGAGCCACATCTACACCAAAGTACCCTTCGACGTTTTTCGCGGCACCATCGGCCTGTTCATGCTGGAGATGACGCGCAACTCGATCCGGGAGGCGGAGGAGAACCCCACGCTGTTCGAATATCTCCACAACGCCTTCGTCTTCCTCGACGAGACGACCGGACCAATCGGTAACCTGCACATTCACTACCTGCTCGGCCTCACCGAGTACCTCGGCTTCATCCCTTCCGGGGAATACTCTGCCGAGACGCCGCTGTTCGATCTCAAAGCGGGTGAGTTCATCGCCGGCTTCCCCGGGCACACGGAATATTTGGAGGAGTCAAAAGCTAAACTGATGTACGAGTTGCTGCACGTGCTGCCTAATGATTTGGAGCACGTCAAATCTACGCGGGACGACCGACAAAGTCTTTTGACGGATGTGGTTCGGTATTACCGCCACCATATTGAAGGGATGCGGGAGATTAACAGTTTGACGGTTTTGCGGCAGGTTATGAGTTGAGAGGATATGCGATATGCGATATGCGAATCTCGATATGCGATTAGCTGCGCTGCTGCCTGCGGCGGTTGGCTACCGCACGGGAGGCTAAATAACTAGCTACGCTTATCAGAATTATTGACGGTAGATCAGTAGTAGGTTAGAATCCACAGCTAACCATTATGAAAGAAGTCGTGCTCGCCTACCTTTGCCTACGATGAGTCGTACCACCAATAGATTAATGGGTCTCGCTTCCCTCGCCATTGCGTTAGCCGTGGCCGTCTGGATGTACTTCCGGGTGGAGGGGGAAGAGCTCTGGGGGTACGCGCCGCTGTTGCTCTACGCGAGTCTCTATTTTGGCGTTTTCCGGCTAACGCTCTACGATAAAAAAGGGCGGGTCAATCAACGCAACGTAGCGAGTTCGGCAACGGGTTTGCTGCTTGGTCTCGGCTTTCCCGGCTTGGCTCCCCTACCCTTTCTACTCTTGGTCGCCTTCGTACCGCTAATTCTTTTACAGCGACGATTGCAAAAGATCAAAGCGAGTGCCTGGGTGGTTTTTCGCCACGGCTTCAGCGCCTTCGTGCTGTACAACTTACTGGCGACTTACTGGGTGACGAACACCGGCTTTTTCGCCGGGCTTTTCGCCATCGTCGCCAACACGCTGCTGATGTGCATCCCCTGGATGTTCTATTACTGGACGGCCCGGCGCTCACCCAGCATTGGGTATTTAGCCTTTGCCGCCGCCTGGTTGTCATTTGAGTTCCTGCACCACAACTGGTCGCTGAACTGGCCGTGGTTAACGCTCGGTAACGGCTTCATGCAGTTCCCTGAGTTAGTGCAATGGTACGAGTGGACTGGTGTTTTGGGTGGCTCCGCGTGGATCCTGGGCGCGAACTATCTCGCTGGCATGACGGACCTGTGGATCGGCGGCATCGGCTGGGGTGGCATGATTTACAGTGGCACGAAAGCCCAGCGGACGACTTACCCCTTGGCCTTTCTGGCCGTGGTGATGCTGCCAATGACTTACTCGCTCGTCCGTTATTTTACGTACGTAGCACCAGAAGGCCGCACGATCACGGTGGCCGCCATCCAACCCAATTTCGAACCGCACTTCGAAAAATTTTCCGGCAACGCAACCGCGCAACTCGATACGTTCCTGCGGCTCAGTAAATCAGCGCTGGAGGAAGGGCCGGTGGACTACCTGGTTTACCCCGAGACGAGCTTTGGTAACGTCGACGAAGACCTGGCCGCCGACAGTCCCGCGCTCCGGCTTTTGCGCGAGGAACTCAGCGGCAAGGGCGTCGGCCACCTCGTAACCGGCATCGATGCCTACCACATTTTTACCGCCGGGGAGCCCCATTCCGGGGCGGTCCGCTTTTCCAACCAGGGCAGTCGGGGCACCTTCGCTTTCGAGGCGCTCAACGGCGCGGTACAGCTGGATTTCGAGGACCCACCGGGAGATTTCCAGACCTACCGCAAGGGCGTTTTCGTCCCCGGCGCGGAAAGTTTTCCCTTCAAAAAGGTCCTGTTTTTTGCGGAACCCTTCGTCAACTCCCTCGGCGGCACCGTCGCCGGGCGGGGGACGCAGGCGACGCGCGATCCTTTCACTTCCCCGGTGGCTAGCGTTGCGCCGGTCATCTGCTACGAATCCGTTTTTGGGGAATACTTCACGGGCTACGTCAAGCGGGGCGCGCAGGCCGTATTCGTCATTACCAACGACGGTTGGTGGGACAACACGGCCGGTTTTCGCCAGCACCTCTGGCTCAGCAGCCTCCGGGCGGTGGAGACGCGGCGGGCGGTCGTGCGGTCGGCCAACGTCGGTGCCTGCGCCTTCATCGACCAGCGCGGAAAGATCATTTCGCGGACTAAATATGACCAAGCCGGTTTCCTACGCGGTGAGTTGAAGCTTAACGATAAGGTCACTTTGTACGTTCGGACCGGCGATTTCACCGCCCGCGTGGCCGTCCTCGTGTTCCTCATGATCCTGCTGGCCAACGTCGCGCGCACCATTCGCCCCGAAGCTTTTTCGAAGGACAAGGCATGAAAACGCCGCGCCGCATAGTTACCTCAGGGATGCCGGGCAAACCCTTCGTTTTTCGCATACTTTTATTCCTCTGGGCGCTGTCGCAGGTGCCGGGTTGGGGGGAAGTGCAAGCACAGGCCACCCTCCAGACTTCCCTGGACGGCGCTGGGTGGGAAAACTTCGACGGAGAACTACCGGATAGCATCGCCGTCCGGCAGGAGCTCACCGAATGGCGCGACCGCCAACACGCCGACGCCTACTGGGAAGCCGCCGTGGATACTTTCTACCAAGAAACCCCCAACAATTACCGTGCCCGTACTCACCTTGGGCCCCGGTACGTCTGGCGGGAACTTCGCTCCCCCAGGAACCCCGTCACCGCCCGGTGGGCAAAAAAAGCCGGCTTTACGCCCAAACAATTCACCCGCGACCGCGCCCTCGACCCAAATGCCTGGAACGCCCTGCGCGACAGCATCGTCAGCCGCGCCGCGAACGACGGCTATCCCTTCGCCGCCGTCGGTTTGGACAGCATCGCCTGGTCCGGCCCCGGAGAACTGACCGCCAAGATCGACGTACAACCCGGGCCCCTCATTCGGATCGGGGAGGTCCGCTACTCCGAATCCGTCCGCGTCCGCGATGTATTTCTGCGGCGCTACCTCGGCCTCATTCCGGGAGAGCCCTACCGCCAGAAGCGCGTCCGCCGCATGGCCGCCCGCCTCGAGCAACTCCCCTACCTGAGCAACAACGGCCCGCCCCGGATCAGCTTTCAGGATAGCCTGGCTTTCTTCGATCTCCCCCTGCAGAAGCGCTCCGCCAGCCGTTTTGACTTCGTGATCGGCGTCCTCCCCGGCAGCGGCCCGGACGGCGGCATCCTCTTTACCGGAGACCTGAACGGCGAACTCTACAACGGCTTCGGCCAGGGCGAGCGCATCGTGGCTCGCTTTGAGCAACTCCGCCCCCAGACGCAGGAATTAGCGCTCCTCGTCGACTACCCTTACGTCCTCGGCCTCCCCTTCGGCGTGGAGGGCGAGCTGGATCTTTACCGGCGCGATTCCAGCTTCCTCAACCTGAACTGGCGCGTCGCCGCGACCTACCTCCGCGAGGGCAACGACCGCCTGAGTTTCTTCTGGGAAAACCGCCGCACGATCGTGCCGGGCCAGACCGTGCAGGCAATCGAGCAAGCGGGGCAACTCCCGGATACGCTCGGTATTAGCCGCTCCTTTTTCGGCATCAGCGCCAGCCGGACGCGAACGGACCGACGGTTCAGCCCCCGCCGGGGTTATGCCGCACAACTGAGCGTGGCGGCCGGCTTCCGCACTTTGCTCGACGTACCGAGCGTAGATTCCACCCAAAGTAGCCGGGCCCAGTTAAAGATCGAAGGCGAGGCGGATTACTACGTGCCAATTTTTGCGGGGACGGTTCTCTACGGCGGCCTGCGCGGTGCAGCGTTGTTTGGTGACGGCGTCGTGCTACCGAACGAGCAGTACCGGATCGGTGGGGCTAATCTGCTCCGGGGTTTTGACGAGCAGTCCGTCTTTGCGCGGGACTACCTCGTGGCTACTGTGGAACTTCGCTTGCTACTCGGTGGCAATGCCTACCTGTACGCTTTTGCGGACGCCGCAAGAGTGAACGGACGAAACAAAGCACAGCCGGAACTTAAGATCGATTACCCACTGGGCCTGGGGGCGGGCGTAAATTTCGAGACGCGCGCAGGAATTTTTGGGCTGAGCCTGGCGCTGGGGCGCAGTAACGGAATTCCGCTGGACGTGGGTAACCCCAAGGTGCATTTGGGGTATTTGAGTGTGTTTTAGCATACTACTGGACATTGTCCCCGGACGCTTGGAGGATCTCAACAATTTCGCCTTCGGCTTCACGGCAGAGGACGCTCCAAGGTCCTCAAGTAGAATTTTAGAACCTTGGAGCGTCTCGAAACTAAAGCGTAGCGAAGGGTTTCGAGTCCTCCAAGCGTCCAATTTGAAAATGTCCAGTAGTGTGGTGTTTTAGATACTGACTTTTCTCCTTTCTCAGGCACCGGTAGTGGTTAGTCAGCTACCGAATCGGTCCGACGATACGTACTACTGTTCTCTACTGCACCAGACCACTTGGGTTGACGGATTTGACCAGTCGGTCGCTAGTGACTTCTCTTTAGACAAGGTGACGAACCGCAGCATTTATGCTGGACGGACTTAACTCTCCCGCTGACGTTAATCTCCGTCTACTTGGTTTCCAAAGTCATTTCGTAAGTCCCTAAAGATGTAATGAATATGATTGTTTCTGTTTTCAAATTCAATAATAAATTCCTCGCTGAATATTCTGTAATAGATCTTCTTCAGCTCGGCCGATGCATTATGGGCAAATCTTATTTTAGGTAAATCGAGTTCCTCCGGCCTTACTTGATTGAATTTGAAATTGGCGAAGTACACCTTGATCAACGAGTTAACTTGCTCCGATAACTTTTCGTCAAAATCAGCTACCGTAATGAAATTTTCGCGATTCAATTCAGCCAAAATCGAATCCATTTCAACTATAGAATTATCTTCAGCCACTAACCTGGACTCATCCCGTAGCCTGCTTTTCTCCAGCACCGCGGGGCCGGCGTTCCGTAAAAATTCCCGAAACAGTTCGTCTTCTTCGTACAGGACCTGGTAGCCTTCCCGGTACACGTCACTGCTGTCGTAAGGAGAGAATTTACCGTGCTGCATGATGGCTGGATACGCGCCGAACATCTGTGGGCTGTTTGACAGTAAATACTTCCCCCGGAAGGTGAAATTTAGCGACACGTGGTGCCCCTCGAACCTCATGCCCCAGGGTGCATTTTCGGTTGGTTGGCCAAAAAAAGTTATCCAGTAAGCTTCACGACCCAGCAGATCATCCGTTCTCCCCGGTCCGTCTTCGTTCGACGTGATGCCCAGCAACTTTAAGTACCCACTACTACTCAGTAGGTCATTCATTACGTCGTGAAGTTTGATCCGGCCCTCCGTGGTTAATTCTGTAATCCGGGTTCCCTTCCTGGTTTCCGGCCATCTTTTGAAGTTCAATCGCTCCGGGTCATCGTACTCAAACGAAGGACCACCCGCCGCCATCACGTTTGCGTGGAGGTCGATAAACTTAGCCAGCACGACAGAATCCGACGCGACAAAACCAGTGTCGGTAAATGCCTCTGAACATTCCGCCCGTACGGTACCAGTACCGGCAAGGTATAAAGTGACCAGAAAAATCATTTTAACTAATCGAATCATGGTGTAAATTTCTTGGTACGGTAGCTCACTGACGCTTTACTAACGGACGGTACGCAGATTTTCTTACCACATAAGCACCGGAAGGCATTCCCCGGCCACGGCATAACACCTCTCGCCCACGCATTTTGTGCTGCTGTAATTGACTGGGAAAATCTAATTGCTTGAGGCCAGTTATCAAATTTAATTCTGGCCACGGGCGTGTAGCGCGGCCAACGGGACAACAGCTACAAGAACCAACTACCTACCTACCCATCAAATTATCTCGCCCCACCTCACCACCAAACCCGAATGCCGAGCACCAAGCCAAACACCCCGAGCGCGAGCGCCCCGACCCGTTGAATTTTCAACACGATCTCCGGCCGCAACAAATCGCGCAGCTTCTTCGCGCTGACTACTTTTAGCGAATCCGTCAGAATAACCGTGCCGAGGATACCCGCGTAAATGGCCCAGGCGGCGGAACTATCCAGACCGCGATCGTGGACCTGAGTGATCGACAGGAAGGACCAGAAGCCAATGGTAAATGGATTAAACGCATTGACGGCAAAGCCCTGCAAAAAAGCGCCCAGCACGCTCCGCCGCGTACGCAGCGGCCGCTCCTCATCGTCGATGATGATCGGCTTGCGGTACCACATGATGGCGGCGATACCGATGAGGATGAACATCCCCACCGTACCGACTACTTCCGCAAAATAAACGTGCTCTAGGTACGGAGTCAGGTAGGCCATCCCGTAGTGAGAAAGCAGGATGTACGTCAGGTCCGCGGCCCAGATCCCGGTGGCACCGACGAAGGCCAGGTACGTCCCCCGGCGCAAACTTAGCTGTAGCAGTAGCACCAAAATGGGGCCCACCAGCACACTCAGTACCAATCCGGCGCGGATTCCTTCCAGCAGGTAGTTGAGCATGTAGTATTGAAATTGTTGAGGTAGAAACCGACGCAGCATCGCTCTTCGCACAAAAGTGGAAGAAGCGGAATACGGGAAATGGCCTAAAGTGGTGTCCAACGGACGTTAGGCTTCGTCGGCGAGGATTTGTTCGGCGTGTTGCTTGGTCTTGACTTTGTCGTACACCCGGTCGACCACACCGTTTTCGTCGATGACGAAGGTCGTTCGGATCACGCCGTCGTATTCGCGGCCCATAAACTTTTTCGGCCCCCAGGTGCCGTAGGTGTCCATCACGCTGTGCGTTTCGTCGGCCAGGAGGGGCATCGGGAGATCGTACTTCGCGATAAATTTTTGGTGCTTCGCAGGCTTATCGGGGCTGACGCCGAGGAGGGCGTATCCCTTGTCTTTCAATTCCTGAAAGTTATCCCGCAGACTACAGGCCGCGGCGGTGCAACCGGGCGTATCGTCTTTGGGGTAGAAGAAAAGAATGAGCTTCTTGCCCGCAAAGTCGGTGAGGCTGACGGCGGAACCGTCGTGAAGGGTACCGGTAAAATCGGGGGCTTTGTCGCCCGGGGCTGGCTTGATCATGCTGGAGTAACGGCTGCGGTGGAAGACAGGTTTAGCGAGCCGGCCCCAGCACGAATTGCCCGCCCCGAATCCTTGCTTCCGCGTAAACCCTGCACCCGCGGCCGCGTTAAAAAACCAAAAGAAATTATGCGTCAATTCCTGGTCATGTTGGCCGTACTTATCGTGGCCGTGCTGATCTACTGGCCCATCCTGAAAAAAGCCCGCGTGGACCTGGCCGAGCGCTCGCAGGCCGGCCTGAGTAATGGCATCGTGTACGCCGTGCTGCTGTTTCCGCTGGTGGGGCCGGTGGTTTATTTGTTGCTGCGGCGGCACTTTGCGGTGGAGAAGTGAAGTAGGCTGGTAGGCTGGTAGGCTGGTAGGCGGTAGGCGGTAGGCGGTAGGCGAATATCACATCGCTACCGCCTACCGCCTAATTCTTCCTACTCTCCTACTTCTTTCGGAAAAAGATAGAAATCGGCACCCCCGTAAAGTCAAAATTCTCCCGCAACTGGTTTTCCAGATAGTGCTTGTAGCTGTCCTTCATGTGCTGCGGGTGGTTGCAGTAAAAAGCGAAAGCGGGGTAGGCAATCGGTAGCTGCACGACGTACTTGATGGAGATTTCCCGGCCCCGGTGGTTGGGCGGCGCGTAACGCGCCATGGCCGCCTGCATGACGTCGTTGAGCTTGGACGTTGGAATGCGGCGCGTCCGGTTCTCGTAGGTTTTCATGGCCGCCTCGACGGTTTTCATAATGCGCTGCTTTTCCAGCACGGACATGAAAATGATCGGCAAGTCCGTGAAGGGGGCAAAGCGCTCGCGGGTCTTGATCTCGACGTCGCGGGTGGTGTTGGTCTCCTTGTCGAGGACCAAATCCCACTTATTGACGGCGATCACGATGCCCTTATTCCGCTTCTGCGCGATGCGGAAAATAGCCAGGTCCTGACTTTCCACCCCGTCGGCAGCGTCGATGAGCAGCACGACCACGTCCGACTTTTCGATGGCCCTAATGGCACGCATGACGGAGTAGAACTCCAGGTTTTCGTAGACTTTGGCCTTCTTGCGAATCCCGGCCGTGTCGATGAGGTTGAATTCGTGACCGAACTTATTGTAGTAGCTGTTGATCGAGTCGCGCGTCGTGCCGGCGATCTCGGTGACGATGTTGCGCTCCTCGCCCAATAAAGCGTTGATGAAGCTCGATTTACCGGCGTTCGGTTGGCCGACGATGGCGATCTGGGGAATAGTTGACTCTTCCTCCACGAAGTTAGTAATGTGTTCCACGACGGCATCGAGCAAGTCACCCGTGCCGGAGCCGGTGACGGAGCTCAGGTTGTGCGTCTCGGTAAAGCCCATCGACCAAAACTCGGCCGCCTCCAGTTGGCGCGTCTGGTTATCGACTTTATTGACGGCCAGGAAGACGGGCTTATTCGTCTTGCGGAGCATCCGGGCGATCTGCTGGTCGAGGTCGGTGACGCCGGTGGAGACGTCGACCATGAAGATGATGACCTTGGCTTCGTCAATCGCGATTTCGACCTGGTCGCGGATGGCGGCTTCAAAAACGTCCTCACTGTTCCGCACGAAACCGCCCGTGTCGACGACGGCAAACTCCTTACCGTTCCAGTGCGACTGGCCGTACTGGCGGTCGCGCGTCACGCCGCTCTGGTCGTCGACGATGCTCTGTTTTTCACCAATGAGGCGGTTGTAGAGGGTTGATTTGCCTACGTTGGGGCGGCCTACTATTGCGATGATGTCCATGGGGGGCTCGTATTTTGTGCACGTTCTGACTCCTCTCACCACGGCCTTTTAATATTTGGGCGTAGGCGCAGGTGCAGGGTGCGGGGGCGCGAAGATACGGTGGTTTGGCGAGGCTGTTAGCTTAGTTAGTTACGGGCAAGCAATGCCCCGGCCTTTGGCGTTCGGAGAAAGTTTTTTTGGCGTAATGATTTAGTACCAGAGAATACCCATACGGACTAGTAAATTCTCAATCCTTAAAACTCTGGTAAAACTCCTTCTGCAACGCCAACCGCAACTGCGTCTGCAACACGTCCCCCATCGAAGTACACCGGTCGAAGCGCCGCGTCTCGTGGTGCGCGTTGAGCTCTTCCTTCAACTGCTGCGTTTTTGCCGGGGAGGATACCTCGTCCTCCGAAATGATCTTCAGCAAATCCCGGACCCGACGGTTACCGACCCGGATGCGGGCACCGATCATGGCCCGCTCCTCCAGCTGGTACTGCCGGACGGCTGGGGGGCCGATGTGTTGGATACCGAGGTTGATGATCGGGTAATTTTCTTTGAAGTACTGCGGCAGGTAAAACGACTTCTTCCCCTCATAGCACTGCTGGTCGAAGTCGATGGCCCGGAAGCGAAACTGGCTACCCTCGATGTCCGGCGTAATGTCGATCACGTAATTATAGGCCCGCATGTCGCCGAGCAGCCGCACGAAGCACCGCTCGTTGAACTTGACGAACTCCTTCGCCATCCGGATTTGGTTGAAAACGGTATCGTCGAGGTTTGATCTGAAAAAGTCGTCTCCGGGGATGCCGGCGATGTGTTCCTCGATCAGCGTATCGCCGTCGACCATGTAACTGACGGATTCCGGACTGAGGAGTTCTTCCAGCTCCAGCCCGTAGACCCGGTTCGCGTCGGTTTTCTTGACGTAGTAGTGGTCGTAGTTGTCGTTCAGCCGGTTGATGATGCGGACGCGGAACGGGTTGGTATTGCCGAACAGGCAGTAGTCGATCCGGTCGACCTCCAGGTGTTCGAGGGCGGACATGTCGCCGCCCATCCGCAGCAGGGCGTAAATTTCCTTGAGGCCCTTCATGACGGGTGTCCGCTCGTGCTCGTCGTAGAAAATCGTTTGCCAAAGCGTGTCTTCGCCGGCGTGGTTGAGGAGGCTAACGGTCTGCTGGAACCGGTTGAGGTCCTCGTACTGGAGGGGCAGTTTGACTTCGCGGCGGTGCTTGCGCAGGTAGGCGCGCAGGGGCGGGCGGACGGGGACGATCACTTTCTTTTTCATCGGTGCTCGTAAGGTAGGGATTGTGGGTTTACCGGGTTGAAGGCTGAATTACGTCTTCCCTCTGCGTAACAAATGATAAATCAGGTTGAAGTAGCTGGTTATTAGGTACCACAGCCCAGTCAGCCGGTGCCGCAACCCAGTCCGGCTAACGGCTTACCTTTGCGCCCTAATCCATTATTCCTATTTTCGATGCAGTCTCTCTCCTTTTCTCCCCACCCTATTTTCCGCCTCGCTACGGTTGCTTTTCTGTCCATTTGTTGTCTTGCCTGCGCCGTTCGGCCGTCAATTTTGTCCAACGCCCAGTTCAAAGGTCTGTATAACGACGATTTCCAGCCCGGCGAAACAGAAGTCAGCACGACCTACCAAACGGCGATTTCTAAACTCGGCGACCGCTACGTCCGGCGCACCTACTTCCCCAGCACCCGACAGATCATCAGCTACGGTGAGTACACGGACCGGCGCATGACCACCCCGGTGGGTACGTACAAAACTTGGTACGACGACGGCCCGCTCCGGAGTGAAAGTCAGTACGTTGCGGGAAAAAGAGTAGGAATATCCACGGACTACCACCGCAACGGCCGGGTCAAAGAAGTAGGGGAATACGCTGCCGGTGAGAAGTCGGGGCTCTGGAAATCCTACAGCAACGAGGGCGTGCTCCGGCAGACGTACGAATACAAAAGCGACGAGTTGGACGGCACGAGCACCTACTACGAAGACGATGGCTCCGTCACGAAAACAATCGAATACCGGGCGGGGGAAAAAATAACGGACAGCAGTACGCCCGTCAGCGCCAACGACGACGTGGCCCTGCGGCTCCCCGAAAAGATGCCCCTTTTCCCCGGTTGCGAATCCATTAGCGATTACGACGAGCGAAAAGTATGCGCGGATCGGAACATGCTGGAGTTCATCTACAAGAATATCCGCTATCCGAGCCACGCCCGCCAGTTCGGCGTCCAGGGCATTGGCGTCGTTAAATTTGTCGTTGAAAAGGACGGTAGCCTCGGCGACGTCGAAGTTATTCGGGGCCTCGATACCGACGTTTCCGCGGAGCTACTCCGCGTCGTGAGCCTCATGCCCGACTGGGAGGCGGGCGAGCAGGGCGGGGAAAAGGTGCGGGTACTGTTCAACCTACCGGTCAAGTTCAAACTCGAATAGCATCGCGTCGCAGCAACACATCATTTCTTTTCGCCCTACCCCGCTACCTTCGCCGCTCCATGAACAAGCAATTAGCCAACGTCCTCAAATTCCTCCTCTTCATCGGCGTAGGCTTCGGCATTCTCTTCCTTCTCTACCGGAGCCAGCAGGCGGCCTACCTACTGCAGTGCCAGGAAGACGGCATCCCCGCGGACCAGTGCAGCCTGCTCGACAAACTGGCGGCGGACTTCCGGAGCGTCAACGCCTGGTGGCTCCTGATGACGCTGATCGCCTTCTGCGTGAGCAACCTCAGCCGGGCGCTACGGTGGAACATGATGCTGCGGGTGTTCGGCTCCAAACCAAGCCTGAGTAACGCATTTTTGACAATTAACCTCGGCTATTTCGCTAACCTCGGCTTCCCGCGCCTGGGAGAAATATTGCGGTCGGCAACGATGGCGCGCTACGAAAAGATCAGTCTGGAGCGGGTCGTCGGCACGGTCGTCGTGGAACGGATCGTGGACGTAATCATGATCCTGTGCGCCACGGCTTTGGCGCTGTTTCTCGGCCGGGAGACCATCATGGACTGGGTGCTGGAGACCGTCGATTTATCCAAATTCGCCAGTCTGACCTGGGTGCTCGGGGTGGTGGCCGTGATCACTTTGCTCTTCCTGTTTTTGGCCTGGCACCAGCGACAGCGCATCCTGGCAACGACCGTGGGCCAGAAGATTATCAACATTCTGAAGGGCTTCGGCGAGGGCATCCAGACGGCGCTGCAAGTTAAAACCCCCGCCCTCTTCGCCGTCCACACACTCAACATTTGGGTGATGTATTTTCTGATGACGGTCTTCACCTTTTACGCTTTCGCGCCGACGGCCGACCTGCCCTACGTCGCCGCGCTGGTCACCTTCGTCAGCGGCGGTTGGGGCATCGTCATCCCGAGCCCCGGCGGCATGGGGACCTACCACCTCCTCACCGGTGAGGCGCTGCAACTTTACGGCGTGAGCGCACTCAATGCTTTCAGTTGGGCCAACATCAGTTTCTTCTCCATCAGCGTCGGTTGTAACGTGCTCATCGGTGGCCTGGCGCTGCTGATTTTGCCCATTATTAATCGCGGGGGCGAGGTCGCGGGTGCGAAGGTGGTGGGTGAAGAGCCGGGCCCGCACAACAAAAAGCCGCGCGCCAACATCTAACCAGGGTAAATCCAAGCTACTATCCTCAGCAAATCCTGGCGCATCGGCAATGTTTTCGGGGTCCCCGTGGACGTTCACTGGACTTTCCTCCTCGTGCCACCCGCCATCCTGTACTTTTCTTACCGCCCGGGCCAGGGCCTCGTTACCGAAGCCATGACCTGGTACGCGGCCATTGCCATCCTGCTGTTTCTGTTCGTGCTGGTCCACGAGCTCGGCCACGCGCTGATGGCCCGCACCCGCCACGTCCTCGCCGAACGCATCATCATTTTCCCCCTCGGCGGCGGTGCTTACCTGCCCGACCGACCCCAGCGGCGGCTGGATGAAGTACTGATTTATTCCGCCGGACCCCTAGCCAATCTCCTCCTAGCGGCCGTTGCCTTACCGATTTTACTTGCCCAGTCAAATGGCGAACTGATCCTGCGCGGTTTCCTTAACCTGGCCGGCAACTTCGTGGTGGAGCCGAGTCTTTTCGACCAATTACTCGGCGTTACCGTCATCGTAAACGTCCTCCTCGCCCTCGGTAATCTCCTACCCGCCTACCCGCTCGACGGTGGCCGTATCCTCCGCGCCGTCCTCCGTGGCCCCTTCGGCGAACGGCCCGCGACGGTCGTCGTGACCGTTCTCGGCATCGTCATCGGGCTGGCCCTCATCTACGTCAGTTACTTGCTGGGCGACCCGCTGCTCGGGCTCGGCGCGGCGTTCATCGTCACGATGTCCGTCGTCACCTTTCGGGACGGCTGGCAACGGCGGCGGCTGGCGGCCTACCCCATCGAGCACGTTCTGCGCACGAACGACGGCCCCGTGATGGAACAAAGAATTTACGTCGGCACCCCCACACGGGAAGCGGTCGCGCTGTTCGACAAGACCGGCTGGCCCGTTCTGCCCGTTTATAGTCAGTGGAACCAGCTAAGTGGTTTCGTAGCCCGGGAAGTACTTGAAGAAGAGGACCCTAAAGCCAAAGGGCTGATTGGGGAAGTGACTGAATTAGAATTCATTTCCGCCCACCCGGGAGAAAACTTACTGGAAGTGACCGAGCGAATCGTGGACGCCAACGTCTACGGGGCGGCGGTTTACGGGGAGCGGCGGCGCCTGGTTGGGTTTGTTTTTACGGAGGATGTGATGCGGGTGCTGGGGAAGTGAATCACCCCCTTTGAACAGGGGTTTTTTAGCCACAAAAGCACAGAAACACAAAACTTTAAAAAGAGGGAACACAAAATGCACAAAAGGGTACAAAAGCACAAAAGGTATTTGTAGTTCCGTTTGGGCTTGTAGAACAGCTTTTGTTTTCTGTTTCTTTTGTGCTTCGTGTGTTCAAAAAAATCACACCAGCTCATTCAACGCACGCTAGTAGCTTCGTAAATCCGAGAACCCTTCCAACGAGATAATCTCCCAGGTGTTGAGTACCCGCTCCACTTCCGCCTGGTGGATGGCGGCCATGGCGACGAGCGTGGTGCCGTGGTCGGGGCGGGGCACGAGGTCGTTGTAGTATTCCGGGAAGTTGTCTTTTTCCGTTTTTGTCGCTTGCTCGAAATTCATGCGCGTCGTCCGGGAGGCGTTGCTCCAGACTTCAAAACCTAAACCGGCTTCGAAGCAGAGTTTTTCCAGTTGGTTGACCGCGTCGTCCGCACTCGAGTGCAGCAGGCAGCTGAAGGTCAGGTACGGGGATTTTTTGAGCCGGTCGAGCGAGCGGTACACGTTGACCCGTTTGCGGGCGTGGACGTTGCTGCCGACGATGCTGCGCCGGTCGTAAAGCATCATGTCGCGGAAGCGGAGACCGCTGTGGGGGTGGGGAATGCTGAGGATGCGGCCACGGGCGGCGTCGAGGGCCTGCATCCAGAGTATTTCGAAGCCTTTGTCGGTTCTGATCTCCAGGTTGACGGGGCGGTCGAGCCGGATTTTGTCGAAGCCGAACTTCGTCCAGACGCTGCCGGCTACCCCCAGGCGACCGAGGCCGGTGGCGGCAAGGCTCAGTTTCCACCACGCTTCCCGGTCGTTGGCGTCGATGGCGACGGCCTTTTTGAAGTAGTGAAACGCGGGTTTCCATTCCTTCCGCCGGTCGTAGATGGAACCCAGAGCGACGTAGCCTTCCGGCCATTCCGGGGCGAGGCGGATCACTTTTTTGAGCAATTTCACGGCCGTGTATACGTCGCCGACCTTATCGTAGCGAAGGGCTTCTTCGTACAGGGCTAGGTAGTTGGGGTCGATGTAGTGGCCGTCGCGCAAGGGTAGAAAATTGATTGTCGATCGTACTAATTTTGACGACCGGGGTAGCGGTAAGGTGGTTTTAATTTTACCGGAAAAAGGTAACCCGGGCGGGCGGTAAAAGTTACATAAACAGCGCCGGCCGCTGGGTGATTTCGTGGTAGCAGACGCGGTTGGCGTCAAAGTAGTGGAGCACCATGCTTTTACGCGTTCTGTCCGGGTTCAGGTGGGGTTCGCCGCCGTGCAGCAGGTTCGCGTGCCAGATGAAAAGATCGCCTTTTTTGGCGAGGAATACTTTTTTCTCGTAGCTGGTGCCGGCTACTTTGTCGGCGATCATCGTCTCGTAATCCCCGTAGGTTTTCTCGCCCGTCAGCAGCCAGTCGCCTTCGTTACCGTACTCCGTGTTGAGGTAGTAAGGCATTTTGTGGCTGCCGGGGTAGTAGTGGAGCGGGCCGTTGTCGAGTTCGATGTCTTCCAGCGCGAGCCAGACGCCGAGTAGGCCACCGAGGGGGAAGGTGGTCATGTGGATGCTATCCGAGTGGGTTTTCTGCTGGCTACCGTGCAGGAAGTTGATGCTCTGGAAGAGCCGGGCACGACCTTTGATGAGAGTGCTCAGTAAAGTCAGTAGGTCTTCGCCGTTCCACAGCTCGGACAAAAACTCGGACTTTCGGATCGCGAACATCAGCTTTTCGTTGTAGCTGAATTCCAGTTCCCCGGCTGTTTTTAGCTCATCGATTTCGGTGTTGATCCGGTCGGCGGTGGCGGTGTCCAGAAAGCCGGGTAGGACGCAATACCCTCGTTCTTCGAATTCGTCGATCGAATCTTGGGCCGCTTTGTCCAGCCCCGCGTACAGATTGGTAGCCGCCGCTTCCGGAACCTCCTCCGCCCCCCTTAAAAAGTCACCGTCCTTGCCCACGAAATCCGCGCTGGAGACCGGTGAGAAATATGTCTTCTTGATGCCCAGCTTACCGTACGCCTCCAAGTTGTGCTCCAGCGGTTTGCGGTGGAAGAAATTGTAGAGGCTGTAGGCTAGTTTTAATCTGCGGATCATAATGAGTGGTATTTTCCGTCAACGGGGTTCTACTTAGTCAAATATACACAGCCAGCGGCGACCTTTGCTCAACGTTCGGCCTGCACCCGGTGTTGGTGCTATTCCCGGTCCGGCCTCCATCGTGCGGTGTGCCTCTGGGGAGTTGCCTTCACCAGCAAACCACTACCTTCGTATTCCTTTTTGTCCGCCAGAACTGACCATTCCCGATCACCTTCCGGTTACAGAATTATTTCCCATGTCTGCCATCATCGTTCACCCGCCTCAGCTAAAAGACATCCGTGGCCTTTCCGTAGCGGAACTTACTTCCGCAATGGTTTTGCGGGGGGAGAAGCCCTTTCGGGCCAAGCAAGTCTACGAATGGCTGTGGAAGAAGGGCGCGCGGAACTTCGACGAGATGACCAATCTGTCCCTCAAATTACGGGATTCCCTCAAGGAGCAGTTCTCCTTCCCGGTGATGACGGAAGACAAAGTCCAGCGCAGTGCGGACGGCACGATCAAAAACCGCTTCCGCCTGCACGACGGGCACCTAATCGAGTCCGTGCTCATCCCCGTGGAGGACGGTGACCGGTTTACCGTCTGCGTTTCTAGCCAGGTAGGTTGTAGCCTGAGCTGCACCTTTTGCGCCACCGGCCGGATGAAGCGCCTGCGCAACCTCACCGCCGCCGAGATCTACGACCAGGTCTACCTCGTCAACGAGCAGTGCCTGGAAACCTACGGTAAGCCACTGACCAACATCGTCTACATGGGCATGGGGGAGCCACTTTTGGCCTTCCGGGAAGTCGTGCAGAGCATCGACCGTATCACCTCCCATACCGGCCTCCACATGGCCCCGCGCCGCCTGACCGTCTCCACGGCCGGCATCGCCAAGATGATCACCAAGCTCGCCGACGAGGACACCAAGGTCAACCTCGCCATCAGCCTCCACGCCGCCGACGATACGAAGCGGAACGAGATCATGCCCATCAACGAGAGCAACAACCTGGAAGTGCTCGTCGCCAGTCTCAAGTACTTCTACGAAAAGACCAAGAAGCGGATTGGTATCGAGTACATCACCTTCCAGGATTTCAACGACACGCCCGCAGACGCCGAGAACCTTTACCGCATCTGCCGGGAGTTCCCCAGCATGGTCAACATCATCGAGTACAATCCGATCGACAACGCGCCCTTCCGCAAGTCGACGGCGCACCGGATCGACGATTTTGCTACTTATTTGCGCGACCGCGGGGTGATGGTTACCGTGCGGCGGAGCCGGGGGAAGGATATTGATGCGGCTTGTGGACAGTTGGCTAATAAGGAGTAGGTAGGGGAGCCCTCTCCCTCTTATCCCTCCCCGTGGGGGAGGGACGATTCTTTGTCGAAGGGGGGGGGGGTGATTTGACTACGTAGGGGGAACTGACTACCCCGGTTGCCACTTCAACGACTATAGCCATGTGACTGTAGTAGTCTGTCGTAACTCGTCGTTGCCCTCTGTTATAGAATTAACCCTTCGCGACTAGCTTCCGTAAAACGTCCACCAGTTCTTCTTGCTTTTCCTGGTCAGAAATCAGGTAGATGGGCAATACTTTCTCGCCTCCGCCCACGAGTACCAGGCGCAAATCCCGCACGTTGGGTTGCGTGAAAGAAGCGATGTTGGTCAGGGCGACCTCCTCCGTTTCCGGTTGCTGGTGTAGGCTCCAGCTCAGTTTCTTGTCGTCGATACGCACGAACCGTTCCGCGGGGTCGGCGGAGTGGCCTACGTGTTGGGTGCCAGAGTACGCCAGTAGTGCGCTAATCGCCAGGTAAATCAGGGCGAAAACCAAGTGCCAGTAGCTGTGGTCTTCCTCGGTGGCCGTCCAGTCGGTGAAGAACAAGTAGAGTTCGTAGAGGCCGGCCAGGAGCAGCAAGAAAGCGCCGGCGAATTGCAGGAAATGAATCCAGCGGTGTTGCCCGGCGGCTTGGTGTTCGGATTGGTAAGTGTAACGGGGGGTCATGTTGGTAAGTGTCGTGGCGCAAAGGTAGACCAAGTTACGGCACCCCGATGTACGTACTAAGGATAGGTCAATAATCTTCCCGTAGGGTTTCTCACTAGGATGGCCGATTAGCGCAACAAGTAAACCGGTGTGCACTGGCATTCCCAAAAAACACGGCATCCCGCCCCGATAGCTATCGGGGCGCCCGCCTTACCTAACGAAGACAATCTTACCAACCGCGCTGGTTGCATCTTCCCCGCTAAACCGTTGGTTACTGGACGCAAAAACCAAGTAGACGCCCGTCTGCACCCGCCGCCCCGTGTAGTCAGCCCCGCCCCAGACGTACTGCCCACCGATGGCCGTACCCGTGTCGATCAGCTTACCGGATACGTCCGTAATCTTGACCCGCGCGTTGCGGGAAAGTCCCTGGATGGCAATCGGCCCGTCGTACCCAGGCTCCACCGGGTTGGGAAAAACGACCAGCTCCGACGCAAACCCACGCTCGGCGCTCGTCGCGTCGCCCCGGTAACTGATGATGCCCAGTTCCGTGCCGAAGTAGATGACGCCCGTGGTGGGGTCGATGGCGACGTCCCGCACGGTATTGTCGAGCAGGGGGCTGTTGCCCGAGTCGAAGAACAGCAGCTGTTCCTCGCCATTTTCCGACAATAAGTAAGCCCCGCCGTTGGTGCCGATCCACTTGCGGTTGCCCCCGTCAGTGGTGATGCTCAGGACTTCCTCGGTTTCGAGCAAGGAAGCCCCGAAATCATCCGCCGTAGCGACCGGGCGGCGACCCGTACAGCGCTCGGTGTTAAAGACGTCGTTAGCACATTCGAACAGGACGACCCCGGCGGAAGTGCCCACCCAAACGACGCCCTGCAGATCGACTTCAATGCTACGTACGATGTTGTTTGGCAGCTGGCTATTGTTCGTGGTGATCGTCCGGCAACGGTCGTCGGAGGGGTCCATGGGCGTCCCCATCGGGTCGAGAACGGTGATGCCCTCCTTAGCGTGAATGACCCAGAGGTAGCCATTCGGATCGATTTCTACGGCCAGCGCCCGGTTCAGACCACAATTCTTACCGAGGTCCGCCCATTCTCCCTCCGGGCTGCGGACGGCGATGATGGCCCCGTCGTCGGCGGCGCTATTCGCCAGGTAGGTGAAGCCGTTTGCGTCCGTGACCGCACCGGCCACCCGGATGCGGTTCGGGTCGCCATTGGTTTCGCTCAGCGTACTGTTGGTTTCGTCGAACAAGGTGCCCTCGTCGGTGGCCTCGTCGTAGGCAATGGCGCCCTCGTAGAAGGAAGAAAACCAGTGCAGTTTGTTGATGGGGTCGTAGTGTACGTCGACGATCGAAGCCACGTCGTTGTCCCCCCCACGGACGCCGTCTTTACCCAGAAAAGCGGCGGTGTTATCGCGGTTAATCCCCCGCCAGCTACGGTCGTTGAAGCGGTAAACCCCGAAGAAATCGAAAATGGGGCCGAAGTTCTCGTTCAGCACGGACGGGGCGACCCACAGCGAAGTGCCATCGTGCAGTAAGCGGTTGTTCTGGTCGTTCGTCGGGCCGCCGTACCTGACGGTATTACAGTCGGTGCTTTCCGCATCATCAAAGTAGCGGATGCCGGAAATAACGTAATCCTCGCCGAACCAGATGCGACCGCGCGAGTCCTCGATGGCGTAACGGGTGAAGAAGACGCAGGTAGAAAAAGTGCGCCGGGGCCCGCTCTCGTCGAGCAGCGTAATCTGGCGGGCGCTACACCCCTCCTCCAGGTCCGTACACCGGTAGCCGGCGAGGAGAAAATTGGGGCCGACGGTGAGGTACTCGACCCGGTGGGGTTTGTCGTCGTCCTCGTCGAAAAATAGCCGGGCGGTACCGTCCACGTAAACGTAAATGTCCGTGCCGACGCTAAAGTAAAGCCGACCCCGGTAGACGTTGATGACCGTCGAGCTGTAGTCGCCGGGCAGGCTATCCCGCTGGCCGAGGAGCGTCCAGTTACCGAAGTCATTCAGGTTAACGTCGTCGTTGCGGGGCACGCGGTACACGCCTTCTTCGGTCGCTGCGTAGAGGAAGCCTTCGTGCTCCGCGCTGCCGTTGACGCGCACGCCGGTGAAAGTGGTGAAGGGGAAGGTTTCGTCCTTCAGGTCGAGAGCCGTCACGCCGAAGCCGGCGGAGATGTAAACGATGTCGTTTTCGCCGAAGAAGAGGCTGTAGATGGTTTTGTCGCCGTTGAAGTTGAAGTTATCGATCTGGCGGAGCGTCGTGAAGCGGTTGTCGCGCAGCAGGTCGATCACCCCGCTTTCGTAGACGATCAGCAGCGTTTCGGTGGGTTGGTGGTAGCGCAGGAGGCGGATGCGGGCGTCGGCCAGCCCGTCTTCCCGGGCTAGGGTGGTAATGCTCAGGTCGTCCTTGTCGAGGTAAAAAATGGCCCGCCCGGTGGTGTAGATGATGGAGTTTTCGCTCTCCGTTACGTAAGTGCCGCGGGTGTAGGACTGCAGGGTGCGCCATTCGCCAAGGCTATCCGTCGCGCTGCGGGCAAGGGAGTCTTGCGCCCCGATAGCTATCGGGGCGGTAGCGAAGCTGATTAGGATAGCGAAGGCGATGAGGAAGTTGCGAAGCATGGGGTAAAGTTACGCTGCCTGGGTTCGGGTGGCCGGGGAAAGAGACTTGCGGGTGGTGGAACGTGGCCCCGGTGCCGTGCGCTAGTTTCATTTTGTACCCGGGGCGTCAGTTACCGCCCTGGCGGGCGAGAATTAAGTTAGTTCTCTCCCGACAGTAACTCTTTCGGTCGTGACTGATCGGTCGTTCGACCTGAGTGGCTACACAACAAGCTCCGGAGTACAAAAAATCCCGCAACCTCAGTGAAGGGGTTACGGGATTTTCCTGGTGGGGGCTGAGGCGGGCGATCTAGCAGTACCGATCGTAAGCCATCTTGAGGTTCTCGGCGATGATCTCCGCCGAGCGGCCTTCGATGTGGTGGCGCTCGAGGAAGTGCACGAGTTTGCCGTCCTTGAACAGCGCGATCGACGGGCTGCTCGGAGGGTAAGGCAGCAGGTGCTCCCGGGCCTGGGCGGTGGCTTCTTTGTCCACGCCGGCGAAGACGGTGTAGAGGTTAGTCGGGGCTTTTTCGCCCTGGACGGACATTTTCGCGCCGGGCCGGGCCATGCCGGCCGCGCAACCGCAGACGGAATTAACGACGAGCAGGGCGGTGCCTTCTTTTTTGCCGAGGGCGGCGTCGACTTCCGCGGCGCTAGCCAGGCCGGTGAAGCCGAAGGCGGTTAAGTCCTTGGACATGGGGATCGTGAGTTCAACCGGGTACATGGGTGATATTTTTGGGGTTGTGTCAGTAGAATAGCTTACCGAGGGGCTAATTTCCGCTACTTTTTAGCGAGATTTACTCCCCGGTATTTACGCTTTAGTTTACACCTGAGGCCACCGTTTGGTTGGCTAGTCTGGCCACTTCACCGTCTGACCACATGCATAAATACCCATTTACCTTCCTGATTGTCGCCTCCACCTATCTCTTAGGTGGCTGTGCGGCCGACGCCCTCCCCGAGCCGGTAGCGACGCCCTGCGACGGAACGGCGCTGACTTACGAGGCCGACATTCGCCCGATCGTGGAGCAAACTTGTGCGTACAGCGGTTGCCACCTCGGGGGTGCGCCGGGGGTTTACAACGGTTACGAAGGTCTGCTGCCCGCGCTTGAATCCGGCACCTTCCGGCAGCGCGTCGTTCGGCAAAAGGACAACCCCAACGTCGGCATGCCACCGGATTACGCGCCGGAAGGCCGGCCCACCGACCTCACCGCCGAGCAACTCCAAACGATTACCTGCTGGCTCGAAGCCGGTTATCCGCGTGAGTAAGTCGCCACGCCTGGTGTGCCACTCGCAAATCATCCTTGCATCCCGCGACCGCGCAAGAATCTACCCATGAAATTAAACCTCACCCTCCTTTGCTTCCTACTGACCCTGACCGGCCTCAGCGCCCAGCGCGAGCGCGTCAGCCGGGGCTTTAAGGACACGCGGGCGGTGAACGTCCACAGCGTAGAAACCCTGCCGCGGGGCAAACTCGACGTGCGCATCAGCCACCGCTTCGGCGATCTGTTCGGCGACGGCGGCGGCTGGCAAACTTTTTACGGGCTAGAGAACGCCGAGGACGTGGCCATCGGTGCGGAATACGGCATCACGAACCGCCTCACCGCCGGGCTCTACCGCGCGAAAGGTGGCGGGGTGACGCCCTCCGGCCAGACGGGTTTGCGGAGAAATTTGAACGCCGTCGTGAAAGTCCGCGTCCTCCATCAGGAAGAAACGGGCAACCCGGTTTCCGTGGCACTGGTGGGCAATGCGACCTTCAGCACGGAGCAAAAGATTGAGGGCAACGGCAACTTGATCCAGAGCTTTCCACGGTTCAATCACCGCCTGGCGTTCAACGGCAGCGTCGTCGTGGCGCGCAAATTCGGTGAGAAGCTGAGTTTGCAGCTCGTCCCCGGCGTCACGCACCGCAACCTGGTGCCGTTTGCGGGGGAGAACACCCTGGTCAGCCTCGGCGGTGCGGTGCGCTACCAACTCACCCGCGTCCTGGCCGTCCTGGCCGACGCGACCGTGCCGTTCAGCTCCACGATAACGGCTAAGAACGGCTACGCGATCCCCGTCGGCCTCGGCCTGGAGTGGGACACGGGCGGCCACGTTTTTCAGCTTAATTTTACGAACGCGACCGGTATTTTTGAGACGGATTATATTCCCTATACGTCCGATAGTTGGGCGGATGGGGAATTCCGGATGGGGTTTACGATTAGTCGTTGGTTTAATCTTTAGTTTGGGCTTCTTCACTAGGTACGGGATTAGCTTATGCGGCGCGGTCGCGGGTGCCATGTTTGTTCGGAAAGGCGCTTTGCGCAACGAAAACGTGGGGAAGCATCCCCACGCTACGTTAGACGCCCCTCCGGGACTTGATTGAAGGTTGCCGCGTACACGAATGCATAGTTTACTTATTAGAAGCCATGAAATACTTCGTTCCCCTCGTGATTATGCTCGGACTGGCCCTAGCTGGCCGCCCGGAAAAATTACCCGTTGTCGACGGTGATACGCCCGTGGTGGAGGTTTTGCGTGCGTTAGGGGAACCGGTGCGAGAGGATACTCGGGTTCGCGATATTCCTGGCAGCTCCCTGGAGCTCGGCCGGCAGATCGTACTGGAGGGAAGGTTAATGGGCGGAAAAAACCAGAGCGCGCACTTCAAGTGCACCAGTTGCCACAACGTCGTCCGCGAGGACCCCGTGCTCACCGTTTCCGATCCCGAGACCCGGCTGGCTTACGCGGAAGAACATTATTTGCCCTTCCTGCCGGCCACCACCCTCTGGGGCGCCGTCAACCGGGAGACCTATTATAATGGTGATTACGTAAAGAAATACGGTGACCTCGTCAAGCACGCGCGTAATGACCTGCGCGGCGCCATCCAACTCTGCGCCACCGAGTGCGCCCAGGGCGAAGCCTTGTCTACCGCGGAAATGGAATCCGTCGTCACTTACCTGCACACCATCGGCCTCAAACTGAATGACCTCCCCGCGACGGCACCAAGTGTTGAAGACATCAACGAGGAATTACTGGTAAAATCAATGACGCACGTCGCGTTCATCAAAACGCTAAAGGCCAACTATTCACTAGCCAGCCCCGCCGTCTTCGTTCTTCCCCCCACAGACCGTAAAATCGGTTACGCAGTCTCCGCCGCTCCGGACCCACTACGCGGCGCTGCCCTCTACGACCGCGCCTGCATGCACTGCCACGGCGGCCAACGCTACAGTTTTTTCCTGATGGAAAAAAGCGAAGTACACTACCGCTACCTGGCCAAGCACTTTCCGAAGTACGACCGCTACTCTACCTACCAGACCGTCCGCTACGGCACTAGCCCCGTGCCCGGCAAGCGCGCCTATATGCCGCACTACACCGCGAGCCGCATGAGTCATTTACAGGTGGAAGACCTACGGGCCTTCCTGGAGCGGGAAGCTGCTAAATGACACACTGTTCTTTTACCCAGCGGTCATTTTATGTACCCGTCTGGACTTACCTTGCAATTTCTCAGCCACACTCCGTAGTACGAGCGGCAGCGAGCACACACCAGCGGTAGCCACCGCCGTAGGCAGCAACGCAGTTAAATCGCCCATCGAGATTCATATATCGCATATCGCATATCAACCATGTCCCACAAACCCCACCTAACCCCGCTAACCGGCCACGTCACCCTCCTTTCGACGACCCAGACGCAGTACCTCTCCGAGAAGATTGCCACGACTTACGAGCAAGCGCTCACCCCGATGAAGTTTGCCAAGTTCAACGACGGCGAAATGCAACCCATCATCCAGCAGAGTATCCGGGGCGAATACGTATTCATCATCGGCTCCACCTTCCAGCCCCACGATAACCTGATGGAAATGCTGCTGACGATCGACGCGGCGCGGCGGGCTTCGGCGGGCTACATCTGCTGCGTAATGCCTTACTTCGGCTACGCCCGGCAGGACCGCAAGGACCAGCCCCGCGTCCCCATCAGCGCGAAACTGATCGCCAACCTTTTAGTGGAAGCCGGCGCGGACCGCATCATGACGCTCGACCTGCATGCCGACCAGATCCAGGGCTTTTTCGACATCCCCGTCGACCACCTCCAGAGCCAGGCCATCTACATCCCCTACTTCGAAAATCAGGACATGAGCAACGTCACCTTTGCAAGCCCCGACATGGGCGGCGTGAAGCGGGCGCGGGCCTACGCCAAGTACTTCGAGCGGGACATGGTGATCTGTGATAAGTACCGCAAGCGCGCCGGAGAAATCTCGGGCATGACCCTGATCGGTGACGTTAAGGGCGCGGACGTGATCCTCGTCGACGACCTCGTCGATACGGCCGGCACACTCTGTCGCGCGGCGGACCTGATTCTGGAAAAAGGTGCTAAGTCCGTCCAGGCCATCGCTACCCACCCGATCCTGAGCGGCGATGCTTACGAGAAGATTGAGAAGTCAGCGCTGAAGACCTTAATCGTTTGTGACGCGGTGCCGCTGAAGCAGATTAGTCCGAAGATCAAGGTGTTGTCTTCGGCTAAGTTGTTTGCTACGGCGATTCGGAATGTGCATGATAATAAGAGTATTTCTGCGCTTTTTGTGGGGAATGAGAAGTGAGGTTTTTCGAACTGCGCCTCTTCCGATAAAGCAGCATTCAAGCTTCCCGCCGGTAGACAATCAGGCAACCCGAGAGCTATTTGAGTGGGCGCACAAAGTAGCCATAAGGAACAATGATTTCTTACGGGTTTGGGGCTTAGCGGTAACCGTATAGCGGCGCGGCACCGCGCTCCACCAACCTACCCGGCACCGGCGTCCGCGCCCGCTTCCGCCTGCTTTGCAATTAACCTACTGGTCTTCGGCTACCCACTGAATTGACCTTTCTTATTGTCTACCGGAAAAACAGCAAGGACTTAGGCGCGGCGAGTAGTTTGGCCGAATATCGTTTGCCGAACTACGTGAATCACGTTCCCGTACGCAGTCACCTCCGTTGGCGACCAGTGCGGTTACTACCGTAATTAACAGCTCACCGTGTTCTTTTCGCTATCTTAGAAGTTGATACCCCCTTTCCTTTAGCTACCTACTAATCACCTACCCTAACCCGCTACCGGCTTCTCTCCCCAGATTTTCGTAGCTCCTCCCGAAGCAAAAAAGTCAGCCAACACATAAACCCGAAACACCAGTCAGGAAAAACCTATGCACACACACTTTCAAGTAAAAACGAGCGCGCAAAATCACCCACCAGCCAACGCAACGACCCAACTCCTATTCCTCCTCTGCAGCCTCCTATTCCTAACCGACTGCAACGACGATTTCGCCTGTTACGCAGAAATAGGCCCCTTCCCGCCGGAAAACTTCAGCATCACGCTGAACGGGTCCATCGACACCAACGAAATGGTCCAAAACTTTCGGATGGTCGACGCAAAAAACGGTTACGCCGTGGACGACGGCGAACTGTACAAAACCACCGACGGGGGCGTGAGTTGGACGACCCGCCCCGTGCCCTTCACGGGCGCTAGCGAAGCCTACGCATTCACCGACGCGGCAACCGGCTGGCTGATCCGTAGGAAGGATGACACCACCGCCTGCCTGATAAAAACGGAAGACGGGGGCGTATCATTCACGGAGTTCACCTACCCCAACATCAGTAACTACTTCTCCGATTTGGTCGTCGCCGAAGACGGTGATCTCTACGCGGTAATCAACGGTTACGGCCCGGGCGGCGGCATCGCCCGCTCCGTTGACGGTGGCGCGACGTTTGACCGGATCTATACCGCGGCGGAGAACTTTCTCCTCAACCTGACCGTCCGGGGAGATCGCTTGTACTGCGTGGACGACAACCAGTTAAGAACCCTGAACCGCGCCGGAGAACCAATCTCGGCCCACCCACTCGACAACGTATTTTTTGACGGCCAATTTTTCGTCGCCGACGACGATAACCTGCTTTACGCCGGTGACAAGCGGCTCGACCAGTCCACCGACGGCGGCGCAACCTGGACGCTACTGCACGACGCGGAAGCCCAGATTTTCGGCGGAGACCTGGCGACCGACGGCGTCTTGCTATTACTCAAAACCGGTGAGTGCGAGCAGAGTTCCACCGTGCCCCTGGAAGTATCAGCCTTTGCCGTACTGAAAGAAACACTCACGGTAGGCCCCGAAATGCTTGACCTCGAAGTCCCCATTACCTGGATGGGGCATTACGCGGGCGACGGCCGGTGGTTCATGTCGCACTACCGGTCGGACTTTTACGAGATAGTGCGGTTGTGACGCTCGGCGTTCAAATTATGGTGGGTTTTGCTTATTACTTTTAATCATTAGATGCGCGGTCGCGGGTGCAGTGGAGTTTGGGGAAGGAGCAAAGCAAGCTACACCGAGTAATGTAGCTTACCGGGCGGTCAGCTTAACACGACTTTAGAGTTGTTCGGCTTAATTATTAGTGAGTTAGCTGAAAGTTCCAAAGTCCAGCACATACGCCTAGGACTACGGAATAAAAATTAGCATCTCGACATCTAAGACGGTCAGACAGGAACCGATATCGTTTCATTCCTCCGATAGCATGTTCCACATAAATTCGTTTTGAGCTTACTGCTTTGTTATGCGTTTTCTGTTCCTCCGTGAACTCGATTTTAGGATCGGTTTTCTGCTTACGCCGTGGTCGCTTAATCGGAATACTCAAGCTTTTGCTTCCATAATCCTTTTCAAATCCTAGGTAGCCTAAATCAATCCACATCTCCTTGTTTTTGAACCAGTCCGCTCGTTCAGGATCAAATTCATCTTTCACCATTGCGTAATCGTGGACACTGCCACAGTAGGGATGACTTACGTATAAGATCTTTCGTTCTGGTGTTGAAATAATAGTGCTTTTTATCGTGTGGGCTTTTTTTTACCCGAATAGTCTTCTTTCTGATCATCCTGATTTACAGGTCGTTGTCTCCTTTGCTCCGTGCCATCGATGAGTAGTTCGTCATGACCCTTAAGTTGTTTTTCTAAATCTTTGAGTGAATCAAATTGTCGTTGTGGTAGATGCCCATCCTGCTGTAAAGTCATCTGTAGAAGTCTCACCCCGACCGCCTGCTTTTCAAAGGCAACCGAGATGGACAAGTCAAAACTTAGGGCGAGCAAGTCATAGGTTAGTCCACTTTTAAGGGTGTAGAGAACGAAGAAGAGAATGTCTTCGTACGTCTTAAATTTAGGCTCGTCAGTGCGTTCGCTCAACTGCTCCTGTAACGTACTTTCATGAAATTCTTCGTAGGTTTTAGCAAAAGCTAGCGTGAGCTCTTCAAATTGCTTTTGAGTCAAGCCCGTTGCGGCTCTCCACTATCGTTGCGTTCGAATTGATTGGTAGCTAATGGCCATAGTTGTATTTTGGTGCTAAGATAGCTGCTGCTGACAATCAGTCACTTAGCCACAAACAACTCTATTATTACTCTTTTCTTCTAAAAACCACAATATCTTGAAAATCATTCGCCCCGGTCTTACCTATATGTTCCTTCCAGTATCCTTCAATAATTCTGTCAACCATTAAATTTTTACCACATAGTAACTGCTCGAGTGTAAGCTCACTGATCGCAATATTTGCTGATTTTACTTCCTCGTTGAGCAATCGATAGCCATCCTTGAGCCAGGGAAATTTAAAACCTTTTTGGGTAGATATCATGTCCTCATTATCTTCATTATAGAGGAAGAAAGTGGCTAAACAACTACCGTTTTGTTTTAATACTCGATCAATCTCAGCTAGGTAATTATCTATCTCCTCTACCATCATGTGGGTAAATACGGAAAATAAAAAGGCCTTGTCAAATTTTTGTTCAGGATAAGGAAAGGTAAAATTGCTGGCTTGCCCCGTAGAATTATTGTAAAGATCGTTGTGGAGGGGAACATACTGGAAGCGAAAGTTTGGAAACCGAGTCGTTAAGTGATCTTTACACCAATTCACCCCCTTTTGTACTACATCAAAACCCTCATAGTCCCCCTTACTGCTTAGATAAGTAGTCAACGGTATGGCCGTTCTACCGATACCACTACCAATATCTAGTACCGCGTCATCAACTTGGAGTTCCAAGTACTCTCGGAGTTGGCCAACCTGAATCTCTCCATTCTTCAGAAAGTTTCCAGAACCGGTATATATGTCACCCCTGGAAGGCATCATTTCACCTTTCGTCTGGAACAGGGTCTCATAGAGATCTAGTGGCAGGTAAAACATTTTACGTACCCACAGCCTTTGGCCAGGAGTTAATTTATAGTAGAATGAACGCAGAGTCATTAATTTGATTGTTTATCATTGAGACTGTAGATGCAAACTTAACACTCTACTCTTTAACAAAATCACATAAATGGTTTGGCAAAGTATCAGAAGTAATGGTCTAACTAATCAAAATCAGCAGTCTGAATGAGATCAATATCTTAGAGCGTGTCTAAATATTTCAAGGAGCCAAACTAGCAGTTGACGATAGAACATCTCCGAATTAGCCGTTAGTGCGAAGGCCGCAGAATTTTCTACCGTTCGCTCGTAATTCTTGATTATTCTGCGATACCAGTTCCACCAGGCGAGCGATTATTCTACCATCCAGCGCTTAGCCTCAATTACAAAGCCCTTCGGCTGCGGATCACGTACGGGACACTCGAAAACTACCGTACCGAGACGGCCCTTCAACTCGACAAACTGTCCGATGTATGCACTATCCGCTAGTAGCTTTATGGCCCGGAATAGCTGAGCGGCGAAATCAGGATAGATTAGGTCCGGGCCCACTACCCCGTCGTGGACGTTAGCCGTATGAACTTCAACCCGCCAGATACGCCCCCGGGTATTGGTGAGGATACTATTCTTACGTTTACCCCCGTCGAGAACCCTGGGCACGGCCGATCCGAGGCAGCAAACGAACACTCTGAGTGTCAACCATTAACAGACTTAGTGTACACTCGCGTCCCAGGATCAGCTGTCGTTCCTGGCAATTTAGGGCATCGTTTAGCTTGTCTAAGGTATGGTCCCTTGACCACTTACTGAAGTAGTAGTCTACCAACTTCCAGGGCGGGAATTGGCGATCCAGATTGCGCCACTAACAGTCCGTACGCGCCCAACTAGAGGATGGCATTGAAGCTCTCTCGCAGCTCATACTTACACTTACACTTACGCCCAGTAGGCAGGTGTGTCTTAACTTGCTCCTACTGGCTGTCGGTCAACCGAGCGTACTGCTGGGTTATGTTTTGTTGAGTTTGGCGACTTTCAAAACACACTGACGGCCGTTTGCTAACTCATAGTAGAAATCATAGTTTTATACGCGCTCTTAAAGATGACAGAACAAAAAAGAATGCTCACTTGCCCAGACTGCACGAATGGAAAGATAATTATGTACGGCCACACTCACTATGGAAGACAGCGCTACCAGTGCAACAACTGTCAGTGGCAATTCATGGCAACTAACGACTATTGGATCGCCCCTAAAAGAGAATCCTGAGATGGTCCTGAAATACCGGACAGGAAATTTTTGTAATTTTCAGTCCAATGAAACAAGAAGCGAATACAAAGAAGAAGTATCGAAAGTACGATGCGACCTTCAAAGCCGAAGCGATCCGTCAGATGGAACAAGGCCGCTCGGTGACAGAATAGGCGACCTCGTTAGGGGTCAGGCAAAGTCTACTTCACCGATGGAAGAAACAGTCTAAGGGAGTCCCCGCAGGTCCATCTTCGGAGACTCGTCAGCTGCGTAAAGAGATGAAGCGTTTGCGCGAAGAGAACGAGATTTTAAAAAAAGCCTTGAGCATTTTCAGCCGCCTCGATTAGACCGCTACCGGTTTATTAAAAGTCAAGAAGATGCTCACTCTATCACCTTACTTTGTGAGTTGATGAGTGTTAGCAGAAGTAGCTACTACGACCGTTTCGAACGCGATTCGGTCACATCTCCACAAAGTGAGGCCAGTCAAAAAATTATCACTGCGTTTCTCCTCCATAAGCGCCGGTATGGTACGCGCCGCCTCGTTTCAGAGTTAGCTGATGAAGGTATCCTAGCTGGTCGTCAGACGGTACGGACGGTGTTAGCAGACCATGAGTTACGGGCAATTCAGCCTAAATCGTTCGTTCCTAAGACGACTCAAACACACCCGAACCTAAGGCGCAGACCCAATCTATTACTGGAGGGGGAAACAACTTTGGTGTCGGATGAAGTTTACGTTGGTGATATTACCTACCTGCCCTTAGTGAATGGGAAGTTTGCTTTTTTAGCGACCTTCCAAGATGTGTTCACAAAGAATATAGTGGGTTGGGATATTGCTGATCATATGCGAGAAGAGTTGGTACTCAATGCACTTGAGCAAGAACCCACATTACCAACCGTACTAATCTTTAGTCTTAAACCGAGCCAAAGCCGCCTTAGCCGGCGCACTCAACACCAAACCACCAGACACCTCCGCCCGCTCATCCAGCACTTGCGGCCAGTGCTCCGTACCAAACCACAACGTCTCTTTCAACTTCGCCGCAGCTAACTGACTGTGCCCGGCCAGCTTTCCGGCCAGCTCGTCCGTAGCCTGGTGGAGGCTCTTCACGTCCGGCAACAAGCGTTGGTAGAGGCCGTTTTGGTGCGCCCACTTGGCGGAGTGCCATTCAGTATCCAGGCTCATTTCACTAGCGGCGGCGACGCCCATTTTACGCACCAGGGCCGGCAGGATGACGAAGGGCCCGATGGCGATCGACAGCTCACTGAGTTTGATGGCAGCAGCTTCCGTGGCCAGGCAGTAGTCGGCGGCGGCGGCAATGCCCACGCCCCCACCGATGGCTTTACCCTGCACGGCGACGACGATCGGCTTGGGGCAGTTCTTCATCGCCAGGATCAGGCGGGCGAAGCCGAGAAAGAATTCTTTGGCCTGCGCGGGGTTGTCGATGGCGAGGAGCTCGTCGAGGTTGGCGCCGGCGCAGAAGGTCCGGTCGCCCTGGCTGCGGAAGACGATGCAGCTGGTTTCGGGGTCGTCGCCGGCCGTGTCGATGGCGGCCACGGCGGCTTTCAGTTGGCTGGAGGGAAAACTGTTGTGGGCCGGGTGGCCGAAGGTGATTTGCCGGACGCCGTTGGGTTGGAGTTGGCTGGTGATTTCGCCGTTGGGGTTCATGCTTGGTTATTTGGTGGGGGGTTACTTTGCTCTTTTCAAATTTTCCTGGCACCCGCGACCGCGCCCTACTCATTATGCGAGGTCGCGGGTGCCGGGGAGATACGGGTGCAAAATGCTTGAGCTTAAATTACTTTTCTAAATCAGCTACCTTCCCCATACGGCGTAGTTGCCGGGGCAAGCCCTGGTACTCCGCGCCGAGGAAATTATCGAGTAACTCCTGCGCCAGCGCGATGCCGATGACGCGGCCGCCGACGCAGATCATATTCATGTCGTCGTGCTCCACCCCCTGGCGGGCCGAGTACGTTTCAGTGATCAGGCAGGCGCGGACGCCGTTGATCTTGTTGGCGGCGATGCTCGCCCCGACGCCACTGCCGCACACGGCCACGCCGCGCGCCACGTCTCCGGTCGCGACGGCGCGGGCGAGGGGGACGACAAAATCGGGGAAGTCATCCGTCGCGTCGTACTCGTAGGCGCCGAAGTCTTTTACCGAAAACCCTTTTTCTTCCAGGTATTTTTGGAGTTGTTGTTTAAGCTCAATCCCTCCGTGGTCCGTTGCGATGCCGATCTTCATCAAGTCAATTTTTTGTTTGTGGCCGTAAATTACTTCACGGATGCGGTAAACCTTGGTAATAGATGCCACCTTTGGTAGTTAATGGTCTGGTGCTTCGGTGGTCTGGTAGTTCCATAGGCTCAAACCATAGACCACCAGCCTACGAGACCAGCGTACTTTCAGACCAATAGACCACAGTACGACCAGACTACCGTACCAACAAACGACCAGATGACAAAATCAGTAGACCCCCACACCCTCGTCATTTTCGGCGCTTCCGGCGACTTAGCCCAGCGCAAGCTCATTCCCGCGGTGTTCGACCTTTACCGGGGTGGCTACTTACCCGAGAAATTTGCCCTCCTCGGGGCCAGCCGGACGAACATGACCGACGAAGAGTTCCGGGACAAAGTCGTTTTCAACAACGAGCATTTCGACCGGAAAGACTGCACCGACGAGCAAGTCGCCGCCTACGCCGAGGTACTTTTCTACCAGGACCTGGCCTCCTACGACGGCGAAAAAGACATCAACAACCTGGGTAAGCGCCTGAAAAAGCTCGATAAGGACCACGGCGTCGGCTCCAACTATATTTTCTACCTCTCCACGCCACCGAGCCTGTACAGCACCATCCCCCCGGCGCTCGCCAAGGCCGGTCTGAACCAAACGAAAGACGGCTGGTCGCGCCTCATCGTGGAAAAGCCGTTCGGTTATGACCTCGCAACGGCTAAGCAGCTCAACGAAGACATTCAGCGCTATTTCGAAGAAGACACGATCTACCGGATCGACCATTACCTCGGCAAGGAAACCGTTCAGAACCTACTCGTCACCCGCTTCGCCAACGGTTTTTTCGAGCCGTTGTGGAACCGGAATTACATCCAATCCGTCCAGATCACCGCCGCCGAAACGGTGGGCGTTGGCACCCGGGGCGGTTACTACGACGGCAGTGGCGCGTTGCGGGATATGGTCCAGAACCACCTCCTCCAGGTTCTCGCTCACGTAGCCATGGAGCCACCGATCCGGGCCGACGCTAAGAGTATTCGCGGCGAAAAACTCAAGTTGTTCCAATCACTACGCTCCATCAAGCGCGCCGACGTTCGCAACCACGTTATCCGCGCCCAGTACACCGAGGGCCGCACGAAAGGAGGCGATGTCGTCAGCTACCGAGATGCCGAAGGCGTACCGGAAAAAAGCAATACCGAGACCTACGTCGGCATGAAGTTCTTCATCGACAACTGGCGCTGGGCGGGCGTGCCGTTCTTCGTGCGGACGGGCAAGTGCCTCCCCCTCAAACTTACCGAGGTGGTCATCACCTTCAAAAACCCGCCCCAGGCCATCTTTTCCGAGTTCGATAATTACGCGATGAGCAGCGACAACCGCCTCATCATCCGCATCCAGCCCGACGAAGGCATGGCGCTCGAATTCGGCATGAAAGTCCCGGGCGAAGGCTTCCGGGTCAAGAACGTGGACATGGACTTCTTCTACCGCGACCTGACGAGCAACGACGTCCCCGATGCCTACACCCGCCTGCTACTTGACTGCATGAAGGGCGACCCGACGCTCTACGCGCGTGGTGACAGTGTCGAGGCCGCTTGGGATTTCGTCGAGCCGATTCTCCAGGCTTGGAAAGCTAATGAAGTACCGCTCTTTAGCTACCCCGCCGGCACTTGGGGCCCGTTGCAGTCCGACGCACTCTGGTCCGGTGTTGGTGATGGGTGGCGGAATCCTTCTACTTCTTTGACGGAGAAGAAACACTATACGAAGCTTTAGGCGCTTCGCTCGATATGCGATTTGCGATTTGCTGCGCAGTACTTCGTGCACTCGATATGCGATATTTGATTTGCTACCGCTGTTACTTTCGCTGGGCTCAGCTACCGCTGTAACGTGACACGCGAACGAGCAAAGCGAGAGAGTAGAAACAGCGGTAGCCAAATCGCATATCGAGTGCACGAAGTACTGCGCAGCAAATCGCATATCGTATATCGCATATAAAGCGCAGCGCCATAAGTCGCATATCAAAACTAGCCGACAGGCACCTCCGAAACATCCATCATAGCAAAAGCATCCCACTTCGCCCCCGCAACAAGCCCCTTACGGTAAGCAACGTGCACCCGGTGAATCTCCGTGTTCATCTGCCGGCAGGTATCGACCATGAGCTTGTTGTGGCCGCGGATGGTGGCCATGTCGACGTATTTGTAGGTGCGGCTGGTGTGCTTGTTGCCGGATTGAAACATGGCGTCAACCATTAACGGATACACGCCGAGGCGTTGGTGATCCTGGGCGATGCCGAAGGCGATGCCTTTGCAGTTCCGGGGTTGCTTTTGGAACTTTAGTCGGTACAGGAATTTGGGCATGCCGAACAGCCCGAGGATACCGTCGGTGCCGTGGAGGAAGCAGTTGATGTCCGGGATCAGTCCGGCGAGGCCGACGGGGCGGTCGTCCTTGTTGTAAGCCAGGCAGGTCAGGTGCGGGTCCATGATCGGCTTCATCTGCTTGAAGGTAGATAGGATGTCGTCGCCGGTCAGGGGTTTGAAGTAGGGCCAGTGGTTGAAGGCGGCGTTGTAGGCTTCGGCGAAGTCGTTCGCGCCCTGCGGCAAGTTGTTTTTGTCGATCTGTTTGGTGTACAGGCCGTAGCGGTCGCGGACGCGGGCGGCAAGCTTACCCAGTCGTTCGCCGGGGAATTCGCTGACGACGCCGCGCATGGTGAGGCACTGTTCGTGGGGGACGTAGCCGCGGTTTTCGAAGTACGTTTGGTAGTAAGCGGGGTTGTACGTTTCCTGGTAGATCGGGCGGTAGCGGCCGCGGGTGAGGAGGCCCCAGAACTTGTCGCGCTCACCGAAGTTGATCGGACCGTCGACGGCGTGCATACCTTTTTCGCGGAGCCAGTCTTCGGCGATCTGGAGGAGTTCGTTGGCCAACTTCTCGTCCTGGATGCACTCAAAAAAGCCAATGCCACCAGTAGGTAGTGACGTTTCCTGGTGGCGGGACTCGTCGATGAAAGTAGCGATGCGGCCAACGGGTTTTTTGCCCTCTTTCGCTACCCACAGGCGGAGGTTATTTCCCGTGTGGGCGGGGTTTTTTTCGGTCAGGATGTCTTCGATGTCGCTGCGGAGGGGGTGAACGTACAGTGGATCGTCTTTATAAACTACGTCGAGAACTTGGTGAAAATCTTCAAAATCTATGACGGGGGTGATCTGGTAATTGGGCATGGGCGCGAAGATAAGAAGGAGGCGCGGTCGCCGGTGCCGTGGAGAGTGGAAATAGTAGCAGTGCTAGCGTGGCCAACAACTTATCCGCTACTACGCAACCGGTATTCTGAATACCGAAAAAATACACGCTGCGTAGCCGGAACGAAACTGATGTGGATTGTAGGACTAATTCAACGGCCCTCCACAAAGTATAAAAACACTTAGGGCTGGACCCCGAATAGCCTGATTCTACCCATGGAAGATCAACTAATCGAATCTATCAAAACAAAAAGAATGAACGGTCAGTACCCGGTAGTAAGGTTTACAAAGTACGGTTGTAAAAGGTAAGCCGTAAGGGGCCTTAAACAGTACAGGTTTGCCGCAACCCGAGCGGCCGTGCAGTGGGTAGAGTTTTCAATTTGCCCCGAAAACCCACACCCTCAAAAAGGGGCTGGTACTCGCCCCGTCCATTCCGCCTTGCGGCTATTCTATTAAATCGTTCAGCCAATTGGCCTCCTGAATTTTACTATCAACTTCCCGGAATGACCTTCCGGTTTGGTCGATCTCTATCTGTATTTTTTTGATGTCGATGGTGGCGACCTGATCCTTATCGGTAAAATTGTTAACCTGGGCGGACTGGCGGATGTTGCGCAAGCGCTCCGACAGCATTTTGAGCGCGTCGCGCTTAGCCAGGGCTTCCATTAGTGATACATCGCCGCTGATTGTTACGGTGTTGTTTGTCTTGTTGATTTTGACGACAAGCTGGTGTAGCTCCTCAATGGCGTCGCGGAGTTGAGCGATCAGTTTAACCGGGTCTTCCTGCGGCTGTTTACCTGCGGCAACGATGAGAACGGGACGGATGCGGTGCTGCAAGTGTTCTATCTTCTTCTGAAGGTCGGCGCGTAAGAGGAGGGCTTCGGCTAATTTCATTGGGTTTCGGGGTTTTAGGTCGCTAAAGGTGGTAGTGGTACGGAAACTCATCCCTTCCGGTTCAGAAAAGCTTTGATCGCGCCGGTGGACCAGAGTGCCCACAGGACCAGTACCGGCTGAAAAAACAAGCGGTTCCGGCGTTTCCGATCGGTATCCAGACCGAATCCATCCCTTTCGTTGACGTACTGGGAAATATTACCGGGGAAGATCAATACGAAGAAAGTACCCGCTCCCAGTCCCACGAATGCTCTCCATTTGTCCGACAGGATCAAAGCCGAGCCGAGCCCGATCTCCGCAATGCCGGAGAGAATGACCACCTGATCTACGGGCATGGGAACCCAGTCGGGCACCTGGGCGGGGAACTCCTTTCGGTTGAAGGTCAGGTGACTAATGCCGGCGAACAGAAGTGCACCGCCGAGGAGCACTTTCAAAACGGTTTGGGTCTTACTGGTCTTTACGTTTTTGGCCCAGTTCAGTTCTTTGGGTAGTTTCATTATGGGTAGGTTCAAAATTTATGTTTAGCAACCAGGTTTTACAACGCCTCCAGGTCCTTTACGGTAAAGTGCTCGAGGTCCCATCCGGCTAGTTTGGCCCCAGCCTGATAGCTGGTTTCCAGGAATGCCAGTAACGCGCTTCTTGGGTCCTTTTCCTTCAGTAGGTCCGCGTACCCCAGGTAGGCCATTGGGCTCCCGTTATTGTCCACCCACTCCGCGGAGGCGGGGGAGATGGGTTCTTGGTCTAGCCCTTCCGGTGAAGGATAGGTATACGAATAAAAGGCCGGTTCCTTGACCGTGTCGTCGCCCGGCCAGAAGCCGAAACTGATCACTTCGTGGGAGTAGGCGTCCTTATCGGAAATACGCGCATCCTCTGGCATTGGGGGAGCTTCTCTACCGGAGAAGCGGGTGACCGTCAGGTCCATGGAGTGCCAGTAGAGGTGTACGGGGCAGGTCTTACCGTAAAACCGGCCGCTGAACTCTTTGAAAACGGCGTCGATCCAGGTCAGGATTTTCCACAGGCGAAAAGTGTAATCCGGGTCGTAGTGGTGGTAGTCGGTAATCTGGTCGAACCCTTGGTCGATACCTTTCAGGTCGAAGGGTTTGGCCAGAATGTCGTAAGTAATTTCCTGCTTCTCTAGAATACCAGTGAGTTGGCGGTAAAAGTCCGCTACCGTCAGACCGGGCGCGAGGTCGAAAGAATCCTGCGCGCCTTCCGTGTTTTCAACCTCCAGGGTGTGCCGGAGTACGTTCAGCGTGATGGTGAAATTCTTCGTGCCGTTGTCGTAGGGTACCGGTCCGGTGGTCAGGCCCCTGGTACTTATGTATTCGGTGATGTACCACCAGTGGTTTTTCCGCGCGGTCTGGCCCAGGCGGATCTTTCCGATGATCTGCAGGAAAAGGTGGAGGGTCAGCTTACTCTTTTCCTTACCTACGTAAGCCAGTGCGGGGAGGTTGATTGGGTGGTTCATGCTCGCTTAGTTTTTGAAGATACTATTACCGTCTTTCGTCAATTCCATGCTTTCGCCCTTCCCCCTCAGCTCGTACTGGTCATTTTTGTACCAGAAGCCGGAGCCCGCGCGCTCGGCCGTCATGTCGATCTGTTCGCCACCGTTCAGGTAGGCTTGGAGGGTGCCCTGGGTATTATTAAAAGTCAGGTCGAGTACGTCACCGTTGTCACTTTTGGCCTGCGACTGTACGATATCATCTTCGTGCTCGAAAACGGTCTTGCCGTCTTTTTTTAGCTGAAGGTCACTGCTTTTGCCAATCAGTTCGTAGCGGTCGTTCTTGTACCACATGCCGGAAGCGGATTTTTCGCGAGCTAATTCAGCGGTTTCGCCCATGAAATCTACGCTGACTACGTCGCGGTTGTTGTCGAAGGTCAGGTCGAGTTGGTTGCCTGCTTTGTCGGTCAGGGATTGCTTGACCTTATTGTCGGCCATGGTCTCGATGGTGTTAGCGTTAGCCTGGGTCATCTGCTTGTTGCAGGACGTAGCCGTTACGGAGATGACTAGCAGAATGGCTAGTAGTTTGATGATGGTGATCATATCGGTTTGGTTTAGGGGGTTAAATTTTAATGGAAGGATCATCAGTATTCGAAATAATCCACACTACGAGATGTTTTTAAAAACCCGAACGCTCACAGGGGTCGAAACCTTTCGCTGCGCTTTGGTTTCGAGGCGCTCCAAGGTCCTAAGACCTTGAAGCGTCCTCAGCTATGAAGCTAGAGGCGAATTGGTTGAGGTCCTTCAAGCGTCCGGAAAATGCACAGTGGCCCGGCATTTTTAATGACTCCCTTTCCTCCGCTACGCCTTCTCAGTTTTAGGTCTTCTCGACGTTTATTAGTCGGATTAAAAGTGACCTCCGGCTTAACCTAGCCAATTTCCATCGGCACGTCCATCAGCAGGACCTTAGCGTCATCAGTGGTCTTGATGGTGATAGAGTCAGTATCCCAGATGCCAAAGCCGTCGCGCTTGCTTAAATCCTGGCCGGCGATGTTTACTTCGCCTTCGAGGACAAACGCGTAGACGCCGTTACCCTTCTGTTTGATGGTGTACGACTCCTCACTGCCTTTCTCGAGATTGCCCATGTGCCACCAGGCGTTTTGGTATACCCATACGCCCTCGTCGTCCTGATTTGGGGAGAGAATTTGCTGCAGGCCATTTTTACCTTTGGTGGTGTCCAGAGTAACCTGATCGTAACGGGGGCTTACGTTCTTCTTGTTGGGGAACATCCAGATTTGGAGGAAGCGGACGGCTTCATCCGCATTCTTGTTCTTCTCACTGTGCGATACACCGGTGCCAGCGCTCATCACCTGGACGTCGCCCTGCTTGATGATGGTGGTGTTGCCCATGCTATCCTTGTGCTCGAGGTCACCTTCGAGGGGAATAGAAATAATTTCCATATTATCGTGAGGGTGCGTACCGAAGCCCCTACCGCCGGTGACGATGTCGTCATTTAATACCCGCAAGACACCAAAGTGCATTCTTTCCGGGTTGTGGTAGTTAGCAAAAGAAAAAGTGTGGTGGGAGTCTAACCAACCGTGGTTGGCGTGGCCGCGGGTGCCGGCTTTGTGGAGGACGGTTTTCATAGTTTTGATTTCTTTGTTTGGTAAATGATTGAAACCTACCTGCTTCATCATCTTCTCGTAGGTAGAGTTTGTTTTTGCGTGCCGTTTGCGCTCAGTGCGGAACTTCCGGTGGCGACACCGACGGCTCCGAGCAATGACTTCTTAAAAAATTCTTCCTATCCATACTGATATTAGTTGGTGGTTTACCTATGCGTTGATTGCAAAGCAAAGATGCTGGGAGACCGACCCGGGGGAGATACAAAAACGGTGGAGAGATATATAAAAATGTCGGAATGCGCCTAAAATCGCATGATTATTTAGCTTTAAACTGGCTTGCTGATATGCCAACTTGCCTCTTAAAGAAACCACTGAAATGTAATGGTTCTTCAAAGCCGGCAGCATAAGCTATCTCCTTGATACTCATATCCGTGTGCAGCAGTAGTCTTTTGGCTTCCAGGATCAGACGGTCCTGGATGTAGTCCTTGGCGCCTTTACCCGTGATGTTTTTTACGGTCTGGCTCAGGTGCTTGGGGGATACGTGGATTTCGGTAGCGTAATCTTTCACTTTGTGCCATTCCCTAAACTTGTCATCCACTAGCGTCTTAAAATCTCTCAGAATACAGATACCAGCGATTTCCTCGTCAATTTGGGTTTTGTCCAGGTTAGCACTATTGTTACAGTAGATCAGAAAAAGCTGTAATAATGCTCCTACCGCTCTTTTTCCGTAGTTTAAATCAATTGACAAACAGCTGTCCATTTCAGCGACAATGCTGCTCAGCCGCTTAAAGATCGGCTCATCCAACTTTAGTGGTGGCGTAATACCGAAGCTTTGAAAAAGGCTAATGTTGGAGATGAAACCGAGGGGAATATTATTCTCCACCAGGAAGCTTTTAGTGAACGTAATTACCCTACCCCGCGGCTTCTCCGTAGCCATCACCTGGTGCACCTGCCCCGGGCTGACGAAGTGCACCTCCAAATCGCCGAAAGCGAACCCTGTGTAGTCGATAATGTGTGTTCCCGCGGCTTTTTCTATAACTAGTAAAGTATAGTAATCGTGCCGGTGCGGCACGTCGAACTGCCCGCTGGTTCGGTCATAAATTTCGTCCATCTTTTGTAGTCGGAAATCTATTTTTCCTATTCTATTATCCACGAGGGTCTATTTTTTCGATTGTTGGTAATCAGGAATTGGGATGTACGTATTATCTCCCGGCACCTTGGGGAATACCTTATTCTGCCAATCTTCCTTTGCTTTTTGCAACCGCTCCTTACTGTGGGACACAAAATTCCACAGCAGAAAGTGCTCCTCGGGAAATGCCTCGCCACCGAATAGCAGAAGTTGGGTATCGCTGTCGAGGCAGATTTCACACCGATCGTCCGTTTTACTGATCAGCATCTGGCCGGCCTCTACCTTCTGACCGTTGCTGGTGATGGATCCTTTGACGATGACGAAGGCGATCTCCCCCGCTACCTGCCCGGCCAAGTTGATGGTCTTCTCCCGCTCGGTATGAATGTCCACCATAAACAGTGGAGAATACCCCCGCAACGGAGCGGACTTACCGAAAGCCTTACCCGCTACGAGTTTGAAGGCCACCCCGTCTTCCTCCCACTTCGGATTGTCTGCAGCGGGATAAAAGTCGAAATGCGGGTCGATTTCCTCTTTCTCTTTGGGCAGCGCGACCCACACCTGATACCCGTGGAGTTCGATATCCTCACCGGTGCGGTCTTCCTCCGGCGTTCTTTCGGTGTGGGCTACCCCACTGCCGCCGGTCATAAAACCTACGTCGCCGGGGCTGATGATCTGGTGGGCGCCGGTGCTGTCTTTGTGCTCGACGCGTCCCTTGAAAAGATAAGTCAGGGTACTCAGGCCGATGTGGGGGTGCTGATCCACGTCCATGTACCTTCCGGCGCTAAGCGTGGCGGGGCCCATGTGGTCGATGAAAGTAAAGGGGCCTACCTGCCGCTTCTTGCGAAAAGGTAATAGCCGGCCTACCATGAAGTTGCCTACGTCGGATTGGCGTTGGTTTACGGGTAGTTCGTTGTTTGACATAGTTAAGGTGTATTGTTGTGTTTGCAGAAGACAAGGGTGTTAAACCTGACCGAGAAAGGGTAAAATTTGTTGTGGACTTTGCCTGCTCCCAAGCGACATCGTGGATGCTTAATTTTCATGTCGATTATACCACTCACCAAACTCTACTTACCTTATGGTATGTTTTCATCCATCAAACAATCATCACACTATGGTTATCGAACAGTCCATCATGTCGAGGTTCGTAGAGTTTTTAGAGGGTCGACCTACCGATGATAAAATTCTCAAATTTAATGCCAATGAATTCGAGGAAAGACGGTTTCAAGAACTAGTAAGTCGTTCGGTAGAAAACTTAGACTTTAGTGAAAAGTTTGAGTTGGAAGAACTCAAGCGGGCGAATCACTTGATTTCCATGGCTAAAATTCGGGCCTATGGCAGGCTCGAAAGAACTAAAAATGAGTAGCGCTTACATTAGCCCGGCGTTACGCGCTTACGTACGCGAACGTAGCCGGGAGCAGTGTGAATACTGCCTAAGATCTTCGCTCTTCTACAGTTTTGGCTTTCACGTCGATCATATAATCAGCCAGCAACACGGTGGTGATTCTGCGGAAGAAAACTTAGCGTGGAGTTGTCCTGAGTGTAACGTGAGAAAAGGCACTAATCTAGGGACCTACCTAACTGATGGAAACCGCAAAGTTTGGTTGTTCGATCCGAGGAAGCAGGTGTGGCGCAAACACCTCAAACTACTTAACAGTGGGGAAATTTTGGGTAAGTCAGATAGTGGAAAGGGAACTGTCCAGTTACTTCGAATAAATGAGAGAGAACGAGTCGAGGAACGAAAACTGATGATGCTGGAAGGTTATCGTTTCTTTGCGGCTATTTAGTCACTGACCGACACCCAAGATGGCCACCCGCAACAAACTCCAAAAATTCGCCGAGATCCTCCAGATGCCCCACGTCTACGAGAACTTCGACCCCCGCACCCCCCAACTTATCGGCCCCGCCGGCGCGACCTGCGAACGCAAAGGCAACTGGGCGCGCGACCACTTCGGCAACGACCACCCCATCACGCTCGAACTAGCCTGCGGCCGCGGCGAATACACCGTCGACCTCGCCCGTCAGTATCCCGACCGTAATTTCATCGGCGTCGACATCAAGGGTGCCCGCATCTGGAAAGGCGCGAGCATCGCCCAGGAAGAAGGCCTGACCAACGCCGCTTTTCTCCGCACCCGCATTGAAATTATTTCCAACTTCTTCGAGAAAGGAGAGATTGACGAGATTTGGATCACCTTCCCGGACCCGTTCCTCAAGAAAGGCAAGGAAAACCGCCGCCTCACCGCCGCCCAGTACCTTAAGCAGTATCGCCACATCCTGAAAGAAAACGGCATCCTCCACCTAAAGACTGATAGTCGCGATCTCTACGACTGGACGCAAAAGACGTTCGCGCGGCAACCTGCCGTCAAAGTGCTCTATCACGATCACGACATTTATTCCAAGCCGCTACCGATTCCGGAGTTGAGCACGGAAACTTATTATGAGCGCCTACACAAGGGGCTCGGTAAGACGATTACTTACACGCAGTTTCAATTGCTACCGGAGGTAGAGATTATTGGGGGCAAAGGCGTTCCCGGGTTTGAAATCGAGTGATCTTACCGAGTCACCACAACACTGGCCCTATATATTTAGGCCCCTTTAAAGACAAACTAAGTCCACTAAAAAACCATATCGTCACCCATTATGAGTATATTGATGCAATCAAATAAGCTGCACTCATGTACTCAATATTACGATCCGCTACGCTCATAACCCTGCTAGCTACCCTACCTTTTCTCGCGGGTGCGCAGGAGGATTATTTCCTTCAGGTTCCCGACGTACCGGGCGAAGCCGACATCGTGAATTATGAAAGGCAAATCTGTATCAGCAGCTTTTCCTGGGGCGTAGCCAGCTCCACCGAGGGTAGTCAGGGAGGCGGCACCGCGGGTGTAGCGGTTCAGGAGGATTTTCTCTTAGGAAAATCTCTGGACATCGCCACGGTAAAAATCTTCGAGGCTGTCACTCTCGGAAAATCATTTTCAGAAGTTACCCTGACGGTATTGGTGACCGGTAGTGATGGCTCCAAAAGAAGATTGGCGGAATACATCTTTGTAAATTTAAAGTTCAGTTCGATCCAGCCCGGTGGTGATAGCGAGGGGACATTAAAGGAAGTAATTGGAATAGTGAGTGAGCTAGTGACCGTTCGTCATTTTGATGAGAGCGGAAGTTTCACTAATGAATTTACGTGGAACTTCGATAAAAATGCTCCAGGGTAATGAAATACACTTACCTGATTTTGTCTTTCGATTTATTGCTGCTGCTCAGCATTTCTCCACTTGCGGGCCAACCGGAAGCGTTCACCGTCGAGCCGGTCGCCGTTGTTTCACTTGAGGTAATCCCGGACTCGATAACCAACTTTATAGTGGTCCTGAACGAAGTAACCGGAGGCTGTAACGCTACCGGCTCAGTACTGCCCATATCAACTCCGGTCCTCCGCGCGGAGCGGCTCGACCCATCATTCGTCGAACTGAGTTGGCGCGAATTTCAACGCTACCCCGGTAATGATTGGTTTCTCGAACGTCGCTTCGAGCACCTCGCTAACTTTGTAATCGTACGCGAGCTATCGGACAAAACCATGCGAGAGCGCGAGTACTTGGATCGCAATGCATACGAGGACAAGACTTACTACCGCCTCCACGGCATCAGTGTCGAAGGGGAGCATTCGTATAGCCGCACCGTCGTGGTAGGAAATACCACCAATGTTAAACAGTTTGCCATTCACCCCAACCCCGCTTCCGGCTTCACTACGGTTAGCTTGCCTGGGGAGGGAGAGGCTGCCGTGCTTAACGTAGTTGATGGTCTGGGCCGCACCGTGCAACGACGGATTATCCCGGCAAACGGCGTAAATACTTTGTCGCTCGACGTATCAGCCTTGCGCCCCGGTAGTTACCTCCTCGGGTGGACAAACGTGATGGGCCACCGTGCTACCTTGCGTTTTGTAAGATTGTAAACGCCTGCTTTCCGTCCATACCTACTTGGCACCCGCGACCGCGCCCTACCCTCACTCAAATTCCCGAATTCCTAACGCAAATCAGTGCGTAGACTTATCTGGCGCTGGCAACGAAGCGTGATAATCCTGCGCAATGATACTCGCATATTTGTCCAGCAGTGAAAGCACTTTGTCCGTCTCTTCCGCCGCGACAATTACCCCGACGTGTTGCTTCTTATCCATTTTCCACACGATTTCCGGATCATTGAACGGCGACATATCCGGCCGCTCGAACCGCGACAGGCTGACGATAATACCTGATTGACCGTAGCCACGCTTAGGCACCTGATAGCTTTTACCGAGCGCCATCGCCGTCTCCAATTTCGCCCATTCCGCCCAGAGGCTAATGCCCGTAGCAGCCTCGACCATCTCGGCCAAATGAGCACCACCGACGCGGCTGGCCGTTTCGAGGAACACGAATTCGCCCGAAGGCATTCTGATCCATTCGGTATGGCTGGCGCTAAATTGCATATTGAAGGCCTTCATCACTTTACTCGTCAGTGCGCGGAGCATTTGCGCATCCACGTGGTCGTAAGGCACGCTGACGGAGCGGAAAATGCCACCGCCGTGGGCAACCTCAAAGGGCGTATCCAAATAACGCGAAACCTGGCAGAATTCGAGCTCGCCGCCAACACTGATGGCGTCGACGTGGTAGACATCGCCGGGGCGAAATTGCTCGACGAGGTAATTGTGGCGGTTGTCACCGAGGCCGTGCACGGCTTCCCAAAGTTGCTCTTTAGAATGTACTTTTTGGATGCCCGTCGCACTCGCCTCACCGCGCGGTTTCAGCAGGCAGGGGAACTCGATGCGCTCGGCGAATTCAGCGAGCTTTCGGTCATTGAAAAGGCTAGAAAACTGGGGGACGGGAACACCGTCAGACTGAGCCCGAACCCGCATGGCGAGTTTATCCCGAAAGAACCGGGCGGTCGTCTGGCCCATGCCGGGGATGCGAAATTCTTCGCGCAAGAAAGCAGCCTTTTCTACGTCGAAATCATCGATGGCGATGATCCGGTCGATCTGGCGCGAGCGCATGAACCACGCAAAACCCTTAGCCAGGTTCCCCAGGTCGGCGGGGGCATTAGAGTCGGTTTCCATGTAAAACATCTCGTCGATCGCTTCGCGGGGCCAGGCTTCGTGCTCCAGCTTTTTCATCGTGAGCAGGTAAACGGTGTTACCGGCTTCCTTGGCCGCGCGGAGGAAGGCGGAGCCTTTGTAGTAACAGGAGATGCAAAAGAAGGTCATGGGCGGGGTCTTTGGTCTGGAGTCTAAGGTCTTTAGTCTTTAGTCTTTAGTCTTTAGTCTTTAGTCTTTAAGAAACCCTTGAATTTAGGTGATGTTCCCAGGATTTTGGCTCCTTCCCAATTGCCGCGGCATCCACGTCCACGCCTTGTTCGCTTAAACAGATTAAGGGGATAAAGCGTCTGTAAAGAAAAAACTATGGCCCTTAAGGAATCTACCATGCTCGCGATCGGCACCACCGCGCCGGACTTCAATATTCTCGACACGGTATCGGGTGATAAGCGGGCGCTGGCGCAGGTGCAAGGTAAGTCAGGGACGCTCTTCTACTTCATCTGCAATCACTGCCCCTACGTAATCCATACCATCGAAGAGCTTGTCCGGGTGGCCGATGACTACCGCGAGCGGGGCATCGGGGCCGTTGCGATCAGCTCCAACGACGTCGACCGCTACCCCCTCGACAGCCCCGATAATATGGAAGCCTTCGCCCGTAACTACCAAATGAATTTCCCTTACCTCTACGACGAGGACCAATCCGTCGCCCGCGCCTACGCCGCTGCCTGCACGCCGGATATTTACCTCTTCGACGGAGACGGGAAACTCTACTATCGTGGTCGGCTCGACGAAAATCGCCCCGGCTCCGGCAAGGAACCTGACGGGCGGGATCTGCGCGCTGCGCTGGATAGTTTGTTGGCGGGGAAACCGGCGGTGGAGAAGCAGTATCCTAGTGCTGGGTGTGGGATTAAGTGGAAGGGGTAGTAGGCGGTAGGAAGAATTAGGCGGTAGGCGGTTCAAATTTACCGATGCATTCAATCCTAACATTCTCCACCACCACGGCTACGTCGATTCAATACATAGTTATTTCAACTTGGCCCACTAGTCCGACTACCGGTCATGACCTCCCCTTGCCGCGACCGTCTCCGCGGCGGCCCACACGGTATCTTCGTAAATGTAGAACCGGTGGCAGAAAGCGTGGATGGCCGCGCCGTCGAGCTCCAGGTAAGGCGGGGTGGCGGGGGTGCAGGGTAGTTCATCGGCGTCCATATCTTCTTCGAGATTCGCCTCCACCTGCCGCCAGAACAGGTACAAGGCGGTGTAGTCGCCGCTGATGATTGCGTTGCGTATCGGTAGGAGTTCCCGGAGCGCGCCGTCGTTGGCTTCCAGCCAGTAGCCGTCGGCATCTTCTACCTCACTGTCAAAGGTGAGAAAGATCCAGTCCTTCGTGAGCGTCATACTCAGGCTTAGTGGATAGGCGTCGTCACAAACGTAGGGCTGAATATCTTTTGCGCTCACAACGGCGCGGGGTAGGCGGAAGCTTAGGCGGCTGCTTTCCGTATTGTCTTCCCAGAGGGCGGCGTCGAAAGTGGAGGCGAGAAGTTCTTCCGTGTCGTAGCGGAAACTGCCACCGAAGTAGTAGCTGTAGACGGCGGAGGTGGGGGTTACTTTTCCGTGGGAGGATAGGCTGTCGGCCATTGTTTGTTCTTCCCTGGTGAGGGGCGGGTTGTTGCGGAGGAAGATGGTTTGTTCGGCGTAGGACATTTTTTGGTTTTTTAGCTGCGCTGCTGCCGTTGGCAGTGGGCGCGGACGCGGGTGCCAGGAATTGGGGTATTGAGAGCATTGGATGACAACAAAGCATTATCTTAAATCGTCGATGGGTTTATTGGAACATAAACAAAGGGTTCTAATAGAAATTGTCAGACGCAAGGCTCGATATTCTAGGTCCACAAGTCCTGGTCTTTCCAATCAGTAGGGATACCTATCCAAGTAGGATTTGCTTCTGGAAACTCTGCCAAGAGGGCAAAGAGCCGCCGCTTAAATTTGCTATAAGGATTGACTTTTACCGCTAGGAACTGGATAATGCATAAAGCTGCATAGGTTTTCAATCGCTTATCATTAGTGCCTTCATTTCGCGTCTCGTTTTCCCAACGATCGACCCACCCACCTCTTGGCCGCCGCGGCCAAACTGGAGAAATGGTAAGTACTGTATTCTATAACCTGGAATGGTGTGCACAAATGTTTCGTACATATACGAGGGTGTCGATCCAAGAAACGAATACGGTATGATTTAGCCCGAAGTGATCGCCAATCGCTCGTTTATTAGAAGTATCCTTCAGGTTTTTGTAAAGACTGTAGAGCGACCGAAAAGTTAACAATTCAAAGCACTTCCACGCGGGAGGAAGTTGATTAGTATAATTGCTCTTGAATTTGACGATAAAAGGTTGCTTACTGGCTTTGACTGCCTCCTGCACCTTTACCATCGACCGTAAATAAGTTTCTAGACTCGTGTAAGCTTCAAATTCCATGAAACCGTAACCGCCATTATACTGGTGAGAGAGATGATAGATTAGTTGGGTCCGTAAGGCGACCTCTATTTGCTCGATGGCATTGAAGACTAACGACCTGAGTTCACTATCAAACTGATAGATTTTGAAAATGGTGCCGAATTCTACGCCGGGCTTGAACAATTCATCTTCCTTAGGTTCCGCGAGAAAAGGATACCAATAGTTGCTCAGGCGATTGTAGCTGATGTTCTCAAGAATTCGCTCCGCCTTGAGCTCATTCCTGAAATTCAAGCCTCTAGCTTTCAATAACTTAATCTGATCTGGAAATGTCTTCGGAGTTTTGAGGTAGTCGCGTTTGCTCATGGGCAGGCATAAAAAAACCCGCCAAACATGCGCGTTTCTTCCTAGTGGAAGGAGAGGCGAGGCGGGTTTTGATGTTGTAAAGATGCGGAATCGAGGGCAAAAGTTCTAGATATTTAGAAGAAAGTTCAACATTTAACTAACGAAGTTTTGATCTTACTCTACCAAATTTTGGTATCTACACTAGATTAAATGCTTCAGTATTTCCTCCACCATCACCGCCCGCTTCTTCCCCCGCCCCTGCGGATGCGGCATAATCACTAACCCAACTCCCTCTGCCCCCGGAAAGTCAGCCACCCCAGCGTACTCAACGTATTCGCTCTCTTCCGTTCCCGCCTGTCGCTCCGTCCGCGTAGCCCGCGCCAGCAAATACGCCGCGTAGTTCATTCCTGACAAACAGACGATATACCGCGGTTGATACTCTTCGATTTGAGCTAGAAGTAAGTTCATGGTCGCATCCCCCATCACGCTCACCATTCTGGATGTCGGGTTAGCACCGTCTCTACTTAGAGGTTGAAAATTGGTCCAGACGATGCCGTGCCACCACTTTTCCTCAGCTTTTTTACGAACTTCCATTACTTCCCGGATAGTCTGCCAAAATTGAGACCTCTTACTATTGTAGTCTGGGTGGTCAGCGTTGCGCTCATCTACCCACCCCAGTTGTTCTCGCTCCGGAAGGGGCGTATCATTTTCGTGAACGTTTCTTTTGATCCGATTGAGTAAGTCATCTAGATTCGAATCTTTAGTTGGCACGGGGAAATTCCACGTCCAACCGTTCAGCGCTCGGCCAACAAACATGATATCGACTTTATCGGCCAAGCCGCGCATGGGGTAATGGGCTACAAGTGGCCCTCGTTGTTGGAACGGGACTGGCGTTTGAACTATAGATTTGAGGAGTTTCAGGTAGGCAGTATCTACTTTAGTCATTTATGAATAATATCTTATGATTCAAAAAAATATCGTCGATGATTTTCATTGTCTGTATCCAACAATCGGACAAAATAACCTCTCACTTTCTTTTTAACAATTGAGTCTCTGAACCTAGTGGTAGAAACATCATCCCATTCAAATTCATATATGGACTCGATTGTGTAATTATTTTTGAGAATCACAAAAATTAAATGCGTTGGAGGAACTTCTCCGATTTTAGTAAACCCAATCACTCCTGAATTTCGCCAACTGGAACCTGATGTTCGGCGTCTAGTCTTGACTTCTAATCGTTTTTCATCTTCCTTGTCTTCATTAACAATCACGTCATAAGAACTTTCATCTTTTACGATCTCCCCTCCGTAGAACTTCGCAGTGTAGATTTCCCCAAGCCAACCAACTGTTTCGTTACCCTTTAGCTTAAATTTTGGAGCCTGTTTCTGTATCTCCTTATGTACTTTGTCATGAATCTTATACAGCTCGTTAAGAACTGTTTTCAGTTCACTCTGAGCTTTCTCCATTTCCTTCTTAGCCATAATCACTTCTCATGTTTAACTAAATATATAATCATCCCCCAAACCTCCCCCCGACACCCCTCTGCCAACTCCCGCGAAACTTCCCCCGTATGCGCTGTCTCATTCCGATACTCCTTTGTAAACCTAGATAGCTGATTAAGGAATTACTTGCCGAAAAAGCCATTCCTGTGCACGGTCTAGATAATAGCACGAACATCCTACAAGAGCGCATTCGCAGTCAAAGTCCGCTCGATAGGTTTAGCGATCGTTCAAAGACAGTATCTATCTTATCAAGCGTAATCCTCGGATCATTCTTGCACAACGGAATGACCAATGAGCACATTTATCTAGAGCTGACTAGCGTTACTTCTCCCTCCCCCACCCAACCCCCTACTTAAACAAATGCCCCATCAACAACTCCTTAGTCCGCAAATACCCCATATTCTCAGCCACCGGGTCAATCACAATCGGCAACCTGCAGACGACGGTGATCGGGCCTTCATCAAATGCATCGATCTTCTCCGGGTTGTTGGTCAGTAATTGAATGCGATTTACCCCCAAATCTTGAAGAATTCCCTGGGCGACCTCATAGTGCCGCGCGTCAATCTCAAAACCCAGGTGTTCATTTGCCTCAATGGTATCCAGGCCGGTATCCTGTAGCTGGTAAGCTTTAAGCTTATTGATAATACCGATCCCACGCCCTTCCTGGCGGAGGTAGACGACGACACCTTTTTTGGCTGCAGCGATTTGTAAGGCCCGACTAAGTTGTTCCCCACAATCGCAGCGTTTGCTGCCAAACAGATCTCCCGTAATGCATTCCGAGTGGATGCGCACGATCACTTCCGAATCAGGCTTCATATCCGGGTGAACCAAGGCCAGGTGCGGCGTATAGTCCTCCGGCGTAGCGGAATAAGCGATCATCCGAAAATCCCCGTACGGCGTTGGAATGAGCGCTTCGGCGCGGCGGGTGGCGGCGGCGGCGGTGTCAACGGGTAGTGAAATCGGTTGGCCTTCCTGGACCATAACGGGGGGCTTAATTTGCTAGGGAACGCCCCAAGGGACCGGGGGTTGCGCGGAGGGGGTATATTTGGGCTTTGGTCTCTGGTCTGGGGTCTCAAGTCTGGGGTCCCTGGTCTCTAGTCTGAGGTCTCTAGTCTGAGGTCTTTAGTCTCAAGACCACAGACCAGAGACCACAGACTTTAGACCAAAACCCACCAACCCATGTCCGCCCCCAAATACAAAGCAAAGAGCAAGATCAACTGGAGCAAAATATTCATCATCGGCTTGCTGGGCCTCGCGCTCCTCGCCTTTATCCTTCAATCCATCCCGAGTTCCGGTCGCTCCCAGCCAGTGGCTCAGCAACAACCGCCCGCGCAAGCTCCCGCCCCACCGCCCTTTACCGACGAGGGAGACCTGTTCATCACCGACGGCGAAACCGGCGAGCAAAAGGCCCGCGTCGACATTGAACTCGCCCAGAACGCAAACGAAACCGCCCAGGGACTGATGTACCGCGAAGAAATGGGTGAGGACGAAGGAATGCTTTTCTTCATGCCCACTTTCGAGCCCCAGTCGTTCTGGATGCGTAACACGCTCATCTCCCTAGACATTATCTACCTCAACGAGCAGCAGGAGATCGTCAGCATTATGCCTAATACCACCCCACTCAGCGAAGCGCAGGTACCCAGTGGCGTACCAGCCCGCTACGTGCTGGAAGTCAACGCCGGGTTTGCGGAACGGAAAGGGCTCGAGATCGGTGATTTAATGGCTTGGTAGAAGAAGGTGCGGATTTGTATGACACCCGTTTTCACAGCCCGCCGGGCGCTGCTAGCCAACTTACCTTGCACCTGCGGCCGCGCAAAACTATTCCCGCAACTACTTGGGGTAACCACGCCCACCTGACGTGAGAAAGCCACCCCAGACTCCTAAGGTGGCTTTCTTATCTTATGCAATTCGAGAAATTACTTCCCCTGCGTAGTCAAAGCATCCAGGCCTTTTAACGCAATACTAATCTTATTACCGAGCTCCTGTTGGTGACCGGCGACAAGGTCCTTATCCCCTAGTAAACCCTCGGTGGAGATATTTGCCAGCATCCCTTTCATCATGTTGAGACTAACATTGGTGAGCGTAGCACGCGCGGCGGCTTTTACGTCGGCCGTCACGTCATCATTTTCGAGTAGGGAGCTGAGTCCGTCGACGTAGTGTGACTGCAGCGTCCGGCCGTAGCTGGAGTTTGTATTGTCGCTCGTGAAGACGCCATCGCGGGTCTGGTTCATTAGGTCCATCAGTCCGTATGCCTCGCTATTGCGGGATTTCTGCTCGGCAAGGCGGTTAAGCCGATCGTCGTTCATGAGCGTCCGGAGGGCACCCTGCTGGAGGCGTTCGATCTTTTCGGAAACGCCACTCGGGCCGATGCGGTCGAGGATGTCCCCTTCGAGCAACCACTCGGGCGTTTTGAATACCTGGCGGTTGATGAAGTCGACTGAATTGCGCTGCTTGGTGGCATCGACGACTTCGTAAACGAGCTTGTTCTCATCCGACGTTCGCTGCCATTCCTTGACGCCGCCGACGTTGCTGGCCACGTGACCGGTGTAGCGACGAAGCTGGCCGATGACGTTGTCGTAAACTTCTTCGAGGTCCTCGAAATACTTGCCGTCCTCGCTCATCCATTCCACCAGCTGCGGGGTGATGCGCTGGAGGTTTTTGATGCCTAAGTCGGAGGCCATGACGGCGTCACCGCTGAGGTCTTCCGTCTGGGCGCTGGGGTCGTGGCCGTTACCGCGCTGGCGGCCGTAGCGGTATTTCGGGTCGTCGGCCTTGGCCTTAACCATTGCGTTGAGCAATGGCTTTTCCGTTTCCATCGTCTTACCGGGCATGGGCTTGTAGCCGTACTCGATGGCGTAGTAATCGTAGGGGCCGATCTTGGGGTGGAGGCCGGCACCCTTGTCTTCCGGCTGGGCGACGTAGTTGAAGCGGGCGTAATCCATGATGCTCGGCGCGGTACCGTTTTCTTGGACGAAGCCGGGGCTGCGCAGCTGCTCAACGGTGTAGGCGGCGGAGCTACCCATGTTGTGCGGCAGTCCCAGTGTGTGGCCGACTTCGTGGGCGGAAACGAAGCGGATCAGTTCGCCCATCACCTCGCGCTCGAACTTCGGCGTGCGCGCCGCGGGGTTCACGGCGGCCGTCTGGATGAGGTACCAGTTGCGGAGCAGGTTCATCACGTTATGGTACCAAATGATGTCGGATTCGAGGATTTCACCGGTGCGCGGGTCGTGGACGTGCGGACCCATCGCGTTTTGAATATCCGTCGTCACGTAGCGGATGACGGAGTAGCGAACGTCTTCGGGGCTCCAATCTGGATCCTCAGCCTTCGTCGGCGCGCGCTTCGACATGATGGCGTTCTTCAGACCGATCTTCTCGAAAACCTTGGCCCAATCGTCGACGCCCTGCGCAATGTAGGGGGCCCATTCTTCCGGCGTGGCGGGGTCGAGGTAGTAGACGATCGGTTTTTTAACGTCGACCAGTTCACCGCGTTCCCAGGCGGCCATGTCGACGGGTTCGAGACGCCAACGAGTGATGAGGCGGCGCTTTTCGGCGCGTTGGGCGTCGACGCCGTAATCGATCTGGTTGATGCTGAAGTAGCCGACGCGGGGGTCGTACACGCGGGGTTGCATCGGGTCGGCGGGCAGGAGGATGAAGGACTGGTTCATCTCCACGGAAAGCGTACCAGTGACGGCGTTATCGGGTAGTTCGCTGCCGTTGTAGGTCAGGACGTGGCGGATTTCGACGTTGCTCGGAAAAGCCTTGGCGCCCATGACGAGGCTGCGGGATTTGTCGAGGCTTTTGATGCCGAACTTCTTGCGGTCGGCGGTGCTGATGGCGCCGATCATCTCCACGTCGGTGGTGAAAAAGCTCGTCACGTCGGCAACAACGCTCAGGCTGTCGGGGCCGTGGGCCTTGATGTCGAAAGCAGCCACGATGGGCTCGAAGTTGTTGTTGCGTACGGACTGGTAAACGGGCAGGTCCGGGCTGGCGACGCTGTTGTAGCTGACGCTGCGAAGGAGGAGTTTGCCGCCTTTCTTTTGCCAGCGAATAACTTGCTGGGGCCGGCTTCTCATACCCGCGCCGCCAAAATTGAGCCCCTTGACGTGGCCACTGATGCGACTGACGATGAGGATTTCGTCTTCGAGTAGTGTATTGGGGATTTCGAAGTAAGTCTTGTCCTCCTTAGTGATGACGTCGAAAAGCCCTTCGGCGACTACGGCATCCTTCATCAGGTCTTTGTAGGCGTCTTTTTTATCTTTTTCTTCTTTTTTGTCTTCGTCTTTCTCCTCGTCGTCCTGCGCGAATACGGTGGGGGACAGGGCTAAGAAGGCCAGTAGTAACAGTAGCTTCTGCATAGGTTGGTTTTGGTTTGGGATGTGCAAAGTAGGCAATTTGGGGATAGCGGGTCACGGGGCGCGGTCCCGATCCCGATCCCGATAGCTATCGGGATCGGAAGTGCCGGGTTTGAAAAAAGAGAGCAAAGTTAGTCGGCTAAGTAACACGCGCCCACGAATTTCGAACAAGAAAGACTTTATTCGGGCTTGAACTCAGTACGCTAAACTTTCCTACTATGCGTTCGCTAATGTTCCTGCTTTTACTCGCTGCCCTGGGCGTGACCGCCTGCACCCCGAAAGCCGCCGCGCCCACCGGTCAGGCCGCGCTGCCCAACGTCACGTCCGTTGCCTTTAACGAGAAAGTATCGCTGCGCCCCGGCGAAACCGTCATGGTCGAGGGCCAGGTAGGTCGTTTGACTTTCGTCGAGGTCGTCAACGACAGCCGCTGCCCGGAAGGCGTCGACTGTATCCGGGCCGGAGAGGCCGTAGTGGCGGTCGAGCTCGCCAGCGGTAACCAGCAGGAGGTAGCAATCGCCGCCGACTTTCGTACAGCCCAGCGCATCGTTACGGGCGACATCGTCATTAACATCCTGGGGCTCACACCCTACCCCAGAGAAGGCAGCGCCAGCACGCCCGAAGATTACCGGCTGCAAGTGCAAACCAACGCGCCGCGGGACTAACCCCGCTTCCACCCTACCCTTACTTCAACCTTCCCCCATGTTCTTTCCCATCGGTGACGACCAGGTCCACCAGGGCCACAGGCCCATTTTCTCCTGGCTATTCATTGCCATCAACGTTGCGGTGTTCGCCTATCAATTCTCGCTCGGTCCGGAGGTCGGGCAAGCGTTCGTCCTCGATTTCGGTTGCATCCCGGCGGAGATCGAGGCGGGCCAGGATTATTACACCCTGCTCACCAGCATGTTCCTCCACGGCGGCTGGATGCACCTGATCGGCAACATGGTGTACATGTACATTTTCTCCGACAACATCGAAGCTTCGATTGGCAGTGCGCCGTTCGTGATCTTTTACCTACTGGGAGGGCTCGCCGCTGGCCTTTGCCACATTTACTTCAACGCGGGTAGCCCGATTCCGGCCGTCGGGGCGAGTGGGGCGCTTTCGGCGGTGATGGGGGCTTATATCGTGATGTTTCCGCGGTCCAACATTAAAGGTTTCCTATTCTTTTTTCGGATTAGTGTGCCTGCGTTCTTGTTCCTGGGTTTCTGGTTTTACCAGCAGTCTTCGGCTGGCTACGCTAGTATGGGGGACACTTCGGGTGGGATCGCTTGGTGGGCGCACATTGGGGGATTTGTGTTCGGGGTGGTGGCGGGGTTTTTGTTCCGGACTTGGTACGGGGTGCCGGGCTTGCGGGCCAAGACCAGAGCAGCCCGTCGCTAAAGGTTGAGGGCATCCTGCCCGAATGGCCGTGAGCGCTGCCGCTGTTTCGTTCGGGCAGGATGCCCTCAACCTAGGTTAGCACCAACTATTCACGGCTCCTACCGGTTGCCTACTTTGCACCCGCGACCGCGCCACGACCACAATACAAAACACTATGGCAGACCAAGCAAGAACCGACGTCAATACCCTCGGCGAATTTGGCCTCATCGAACACCTCACCAAGAACTTCAAAACCCGCCAAAAGACGACCATCCTCGGCGTGGGCGACGACGCCGCGATCATCGACACCGGCGGCCCGGAGCAACTGGTGGTCAGTACAGACATGCTCGTGGAGGGCATCCATTTCGATTTTGCCTACACGCCTTTAAAGCACCTCGGCTACAAATCCGTCTCCGTCAACGTCAGCGACATCTGCGCAATGAACGCCCGGCCGCAACAGATTACCGTCAGCATCGCCATCTCGAACCGCTTCAGCGTCGAGGCACTCGATGAATTTTACGAGGGCGTCCGCGCGGCCTGCGACAAGTACGGCGTGGACCTCATCGGCGGCGATACGACGAGCTCGCTGAAGGGCCTCATCATCTCCGTCACCGCCATCGGCCGCGCACCCGCTGAGCGAATTACGCGGCGCAGCACCGCCAAAGTCGGCGACATCATCTGCGTCACCGGCCACCTCGGTAGCGCGTACCTCGGCCTCCAACTCCTGGAGCGCGAAAAAGAAGTGTACCTCGCTAACCCCGACATGCAGCCGGAAATGAAGGAGGAAAATAAAGAACTGTACGCCGCTATTCTCCGCCCGGAAGCTCGTACGGATATGGTCGATTTATTTGCTAAGAACAACATCATCCCTACCGCCATGATCGACGTCAGCGACGGGCTGGCCAGCGAGATTTTTCACATTTGCAAGGCAAGCGGCGTGGGGGCTATTCTTGAGGAAGGGAATATTCCCATCAAGCAGGAAGCCCAGCTGCAGGCGTTGGAGTTTAACATGGACCCGGTTACCGTGGCCCTTTCCGGCGGCGAAGATTACGAACTGCTGTTCACCATCGACCCGAAGGACCTGGAGAAGGTGCGTTTCCTACCGAATATTTATATTTCGGGGGAGATCGTGGCGAAGGAGGATGGGGTTAAGCTGCATACGGTGGGGGGGAATATTCATCCGGTGCGGGCGCAGGGGTGGGAGCATTTTGGGGAGTGATTCAGGTTAAGTCTGTCGGTGCGGGTGGGTACTATTATTCCAAGTAGTACCCGCCGCGTTAAGTACATTCTGTAGAACGCGCGATCACAAAATAATTCAGTTTACCGTGAAGGCAAGCAGTCCGAATCAATTGTGATGAGTCGCAATCAATTCCCGAAGAGTGTTACCCGAAGGATTGGGACAATCATCGCACACAATTTCCTCAGCTCCGTCCATCAAAACGTACAAAGGAGCGCCTAACCGCCCCGTGGCCGTCTCAAGATCTTCGCTAGTAACGGAAGGTACGTACACCCCGTACTTTACGTCGACAGATAATTCTTGCTGGTAGTTCAACCAACTACTTTTGGACGAAGAATGGCATACGTACACAATTTCAAGATCAGCGAACTCCTCTAAAAGTCCTTGCTCAAATTCTTGTTGGACTACGCAGGGCCTGCAACCCACAAACCAAAATTTGTATAGGGTGATCTTGTCGATGTCATCGTTTAAGATTTTCCTTTTGCGGTTGTTTTCATCCGCGACAAACTCTCTACCGAAAAATTGAAGGAGGTCGTCTTTTTTAGACGCTGCGACCTTTGTGGCATCGAAAGGATTGACCGAAAGCAATCCCTGGTGGGAAGGGGGCAGAGAATTACGTATTGAATCGTACTGGTCCCGATCTTCGAACTCCGTCCACGATGAGTTATTTACCATGTCTATGTAGTAGGCTACGGCATCGTTGCGGTGCGCTGGCAAAAAGTAAAGGGTTAAAAAATCCCTAAGCACGTAATCCGCACCAGATAAGTTATTGTCGATGCGGTGGTACCAAGAATACTCTCTAAACAAATCGATGTAGGACGGGCGATAGTACAGAGCATTCGTACCGAGTAAGTCAATTATTTTATTTTCAGTTGTTTCTGACAGTAGTAACGTATCCTGACCGATGTAGCGTAAGTAGTTTGCCAAATGTAGGGATCTTGAGTAAGCAAATAATTCGGCTTCTTCTGCACCAAATGCCCGCAGCCAATCCTTCGCTCCATCATTTTTAGAATTCAAGGTATCCGTGACTCGGTATTCCCTCCTAAAATCGTTGACCATGATATCGATTGAAACCAGGTTACTTGGCCACCGGTTACCCCTCACTAGCTCAGTAAATCTATGATCTAGGTAATCATAGCGGCGTTTATTTTCGTCAATATTTTTCACCGTGTCTTCACCAACTGAGATGTGCCTGTCGTAAGTAGGCATCAGGATGTATGTGCCCCATTTTCCCTGTGCATTTAAGTAGAAATATAGTGGTTTGTGAACCCTGACATCAATGGTGTCCGACGCCAGACTACCTAGGCTTATTTTCTTATCCGCAAGATCGTACCGGTAGTTGGTCCTTAAGTTCAGAGAATACTGAATTAGTGAGTCGGTGTTATTCGTGATGATAATTCGCGATTGGTTTGGATGGACGAAATTACTTTTCTGCCACCTTTCGTTTCCCACCAAGGTTTCTTCGCTGCCGCAAGATTGAAGGCAAATGTATAGAATTAGTATTATGGCCTTGGGAATGTGCATCATTGTTTTTTCGTGTGACGAGCGTGGCCATATGGACTACCATCAGCACCAGGATGCACTAATCTACTAATCAGGTGGGTGGGCGGGGAACGGACGAGTTTTCCAATAAGATGCTACTTTTGGCGGATGAGGTAGTTTTCATGAACTGAGAGCGTTTGACCGGCCACTGGGACCACTGTTTCAATCAGCTCATTTGCGTAAAGCGGCAACACACAAAAGACCAACTAAAAATGGGACAAGGAACCGTACACCACTACTTTGGGTCTGAAAGCGCGGCCGGACATTCGACCTGTCCACTGAAAATGCCAATCATTCCTGCCACGATTATCGACATCCTTTAGTAAAGCTGCGACTAAGTCATCGTGATATACACCCCTTCTTGGCATCTGCTTTTAGCTATTTACCGCACCACCAACTCCTCCCGGTCCGGCCCCGTAGAAATCATACTAACCCGCGTCCCCAATTTCTCTTCCAGAAACGTCACGTAATCCAGGCAAGCCTGCGGCAAATTAGCTTCCTCCTTCACCGAAGTCAGGTTAGCGTTCCACCCCTTTACGTCCGTATAAACGGGCTTATAGTTCTCGTGCACCAGATCGAACGGCAAGGTCCGTGAGACTGTCCCGGCCACGTCGTACGCGTCGGCCGCTTTGAGCGTCTCGAATTTATTGAGCACGTCCACCTTAGTCACCACCAGTTGCGTCACGCCGTTGAGCATAATTGTGTAGCGGAGTTGCACCAGGTCGATCCAACCACAGCGGCGCGGCCGACCGGTCGTAGCGCCGAACTCGCCCCCCTCGGCGCGGAGGAATTCACCGGTCTCACCCAGCAGTTCCGTGGGGAAGGGGCCACTGCCCACGCGGGTGCAGTAAGCTTTCGTGATACCGATCACCTCGCCGATCTGCTGCGGCGCGATGCCAAGCCCGGTGCAAACACCGGCGGTGATCGTATTGGAGCTCGTGACAAAAGGGTAGGTACCGAAATCAATATCCAGCATGGAGCCCTGCGCGCCTTCGGCCAGGATCTTTTTCCCGGCCTTCATTGCGTCGTTGATCCAGTACTCCCCGTCGACGAACGTGAGTTTCTTCAACCGCTCGACGGCCTTGAACCAGGCAGCTTCTTCTTTAGCCAGTTCGAATTCCACGAATGGGTAAAGACCAACGAGCTGCTTGTGCTTCTCCTTGAGCTCTTCGTACCGCTCCCGGAAATCCGGCGCTTCCAGGTTACCGACGCGGAGGCCGTTGCGGCCGGTCTTGTCCATGTACGTCGGGCCGATGCCCTTGAGGGTGGAGCCGATCTTGCGGTCGCCCTTGGCGTTCTCGCGCGCGGCGTCCAGCAAGCGGTGGCTGGGGAGGATGAGGTGAGCTTTGCGGGCGACGAACAGGCGGTCGGCGTAGTCGATCCCGGCCTCGTCCAACTTATCCATTTCCTTACCGAGCGTGATGGGGTCGATCACGACGCCGTTGCCGATCAGGTTCAGCAAGCCGGGGCGGAAAATACCGGAGGGGATGGTGTGCAAAACGAACTTCTTCCCGTCGAAAATCAGCGTGTGACCGGCGTTGGGCCCACCCTGAAACCGGGCGATGATGTCGTATTGAGGGGCGAGAACGTCAACGATCTTGCCTTTGCCTTCGTCTCCCCACTGGAGACCGAGTAGTACGTCTACGGCCATGATGCTTGGCTTTGCGAAAGCGGCGTTTGGGAAATTCCGGTGCCCCTTCCTGAAACGTACGCGAAGGTACGGCAAGGGGGTGGTCTTTAGTCTATAGTCTTTGGTCTTTAGTCTGGGGTCTGTAGTCTGGGGTCTGTAGTCTGAAAATCGGAGAACCTCAGACTTAGACCCTAGACCACAGACCACAGACTTCCCCAATCGAACAACCTTTAGCGCCGAATGGTCTTGTTTCAGCAGTCTTCCGAAACGGGGCTATCATTTATGTCAGGACATTCGATCACCGCCAACATTCTTCTACGCGTCGGTAGTGCCGCCAAGGGCCTGGTTTATTTGCTGATGGGGCTATTTTGTTTGGGCACCGTTTTTGGTATTTCCACCAGCACGGGCGGGCCGAAAGAAACCATTACCTGGTTGGGGCAAAATCCATTCGGGCAGTTGATCTATTTGGTGCTGGGGCTCGGTATTTTGGCCTACGCCCTCTGGCGGCTGTACGAAGCGCTTATCGATCCGCACGGGCGGGGCACGTCGTACGGAGCCCTGTTTTACCGACTGAACTGCATCATCGTGGGTGGGGCGTACGCCGCGCTGGCCTTTTACGCCTTCCGTCGGCTCTTTCGGGGCTACGGGGGCGGGGACGCCCGGGAGGACGCCATTCAAATTCTGCTCGGCTTTCCGTACGGTCAGGAGATCACCTACGTCATCGCGGCCTTCGTAGTCTTCGCGGGCATCTCGGCACTCTACACCGGTTTTAGCGAGCAACACATGCGCGACGTGGACAAGTGGGCGCTGACGCAGGTGCAAGAAAAGTGGTTTCGCAGGGTAGGTTTGGTGGGCCTCGGCGGCGTGGCGGCCGTTTACTTCATCATGGCCTACTCGCTCTACGAAGCAGCCAAGTTGTACCGGGGGGATAAGTTTAAGGGCGTCGGGGAATCTCTTTCCTACCTGGAGGGTTGGGGCTGGGGACTCGTCATGATGCTGATCACCGGCGTTGGCCTGGTGGCCTACGGGGTGTTCATGTTTATCAGGTCCTACTACGAGCGACGGCCGGAGGAAGCTTAGACAAACAAAGTGTTCTGAACACATAAAACACAAAATCAAAAAGAGAAACACAAAAAGACGGCTAGCCGCTATCACACGCTTTTTGTGCTTTTGTGCCTCTTTTGTGCATTTTGTGTTCCCCGTTTTTTCTTGCCACGTGGTGCAAGTCCTATCCGCAAAACCCACAACCAGCTTTTCAAACCCAACAAAGCCCTCCCCCGGCAGTGCGGAGAAGGGCTGATTTTGTTACGTAAATCATCGGGCGCCAAGCGCCGTCAGAAGTTTACTTCGTGTACGTAGAGTCGCTAACGGAGAGCTTGTGGCGACCTTTCGCGCGGCGGCGAGCGAGGAGTTTACGGCCATTCTTGGAGCTCATGCGGCTACGAAATCCGTGCTTGTTGACACGCTTACGCTTGGAGGGCTGGTACGTTCTTTTCATCTTGTTGTAGTATTTAAGATCGGAAGCTGCTCAGACCAGGCTGAGCCACCGATGGTTTCTTACGGCCCGCAAAGATAATGCTTTGCCGCCCGCCCTACAAACTAGTAGCTAATATATTTACCCGCCCGGCCGCGCCCTAACTTAGCGGTATTATTAGCCCGCCCCAACGGTACACCTACTCAAACCCAGCGTTCAGACTATTACTACTTCGCCATGACCCGATTCTCTCACGCACTCATTTTGCTCCTCTCCCTCTCGCTGTGCACCAGCGTCCGCGCCCAACACAGTTTTCCCCCGGGGTTTCTGCAGAAATTGGAGGCCCCCGTCCTGCCCCAGCAGGATAATGACCGGCTGCGACGCCAAGAAATCGCCGCGCGCAAGCCCGGCCGGGTGAACACTTTTGCCGTCACGATTCCACAAACGCTCCGGCCCTCGAACTCCGGCACCTGGGTCGAGCGAAGAGATACCTCGATTTGGTACCTCCGCGTGACGAGCCCCGGCGCAAAGACCCTCAATCTGGGCTTTTCAGAGTACAAGCTCCCCGCCGGCGCGGAGCTCTACCTCACCACCACGACCGAAAAATTTGGCCCCTTTACCCCCGCCGATAACGCCGAACACAACCAACTCTGGACGCCCGTCGTCACCGGCGACGACCTCATCGTGGAACTGCGCGTCCCCACCCGGCAAAAAGACTTGGTCCGGCTTTACCTGACGTCCGTCAACCATGATTTTATCGACGTCACCAAGGCCCTTTCCGGTAGCTGTAACCTCGACGTGGCCTGCGGCGCGGCGGACGGCTGGCCGGTCGTCGACCAGTTCCGCAACGTGATTCGTTCCGTTGCCGCCTACACGCTCAACGGCAGAAACCAGTGCACCGGCTTTCTCGTCAACAACACCAACGAAGACGGCACCCCCTTTTTCATGACGGCTAACCACTGCGAGGTTACCAAACAAAATGCGGAGACCGTCGTGGCTTACTGGAATTTTCAGAGCCCCGTCTGCCGCCAACCGGGCTCTCCCGCAAGCGGTGGAGACAACCGCGGCTCCCGCAACGTATTTAATAGGGGGGCTACCCTGCTCGCCCGGGCGGCGAGCACCGACTTTGCCCTGTTGCTACTCGATGAACCGGTGAACCCCGCCGCCGATGCCTTTTACGCCGGTTGGTCCCGCGAGCAAGAAGCACCTTCCGGCACCACCGTCAGCGTACACCACCCCAGCGTTGACGATAAACGTATTGCCGTAACCTACGGCACCGTCCGCCGCGTGAAGGACAATCCGGACATTCCGGACCGCAACGGAAGTTACCTCCGCGTCAATCAGTGGGACATCGGCACCACCGAAAGGGGCTCCTCCGGCGCACCGCTCTTTGATGAGAACAGCCGCGTCCGTGGCCAACTCTGGCGGGGTGCCGCTAATTGCGACACCCCCACCGGGTTCGACCAGTTCGGTTACTTCACGGCCAGTTGGGAGGGCGACGGAACGCCGGCATCGCGGCTCAAGGACTGGCTCGACCCCTGCGGTAAAGACCCCTTAGTGCTGGATGGTTTCGAGGACTCGGACCTCCCCTTTACCCTCACCACGGCATCCAACTGCCTGGATAACTGCGTCGGTGAATTAACTACTTTTTCCGTTCTCGTCCCCGGGGGCTACCCCGCTGCTTCGCAAGTCACCATAGTGGCGAGCTCCTCTGGAATTGACCCCGCCCTGTCCACTACTACCGTGGGGGGTGGCGAAGAAATACAACTTACCGTCCCCGGCAATCCATCCCGGGCAACGGGCACCTACGTCGTGACGCTCCGCGTGGCGGGCGGCGGACGCAGTGACGATATTGACCTGACTTTGAACCTATTCCGTAGCGTCCCCGCCACCCCTACTTTAGTGGGCCCCGCGAACGAAGCCCCGGAAGTGTCCCCCCTCACCACCTTCTCCTGGTCCCCCGTGGCGGAGACCGAAAATTACGACCTCCAAGTGTCCGTTTCGCCAGCTTTTAACGCCTCGCTCATCGACGAGCGGGTGAAGGGAACGACGATCTACGAAAACACAACCGCGCTCCCGGGCGACAGAACCTACTACTGGCGCGTCCGCGCCAACAACGTGTGTGGCAGTGGGGAGTGGACGGAAGCCAGCTTCACGGTGGCCAATCAGTTGTGCGCACGGGCTGCGTACGCTGGCAACCCGGTACCGATTGACGACAACACCGTAAGCGCTACGGTCAATATTACGGAAGACGTAACCATCGACAATCTCGAGATATTTATTCGCGTCGACCATACTTACATTGGTGATCTATTCGGTAGCCTGACGAGCCCCGGTGGCACCGTGGTCGAGCTCTTTACCGGGCCGGGTAACGGGGGCTGCAGCTTCGATAACTTGACGGTCACCTTTGTGGATGACGCACCCAACACCGCGGCTGACTTTGCGAGCACCTGTACGAACAATAATCCATCCATCTCCGGTATTTACCAACCTTTAGCGGCCTTTTCCGCATTAGGGGGCACGAACGCCCGGGGGAGGTGGACCTTGACCATTGACGACCGTGGCGAAGGGGATGCGGGAGAAATTTTGGAGTTCCGGCTCGACGTTTGCGCCCGGGCGAATGCCGCCAGCGACTTTTCCGTCCGGCCCGCGGAAGCTACCTGGGAGGCCTGTCTTGACGGTGCGGCTACTTTCGACCTCGCCCTTGGCACCAGCTACGACGCGACTACCACCGTTAGTATTTCCGCCGGCGACGTAAGCCTTACGGAGTTCTCTACGGAAATAAGGCTTGCCGAACGGACGGCCACGCTTAATTTTACCGGTTGGAATGATCTGCCCGCCGGGAATACCGATTTGACGGTGGAAGTGACGGCCAGCAACGGAAATTTGCGTTTCTTTAATATTCCCCTGACTCTGTCGCAAGCCGCGGCCCCCGCCGTGCTCCTCAGCCCCTCAGCAAACGAACGGGTGCTAAAGGACGAAGAAGTTACCTTCAGTTGGTTACGGCCCATCGGGGCGGAAGATTTCACGCTGGAGTACAGCTTAGCTGCCGACTTTGTGGCCGTGATCGGCCGGGAGGAAACGACCTTTACGGAACTTTCCGTTGCCGATCTTCCCGTTGGGCAGCCAATCTACTGGCGGGTCATCGGTAATAATGAAATTTGCGGATCGGTAAAGAGTGAGGTAGGGACGTTTACCGTCGTCAATGACTATTCCGTCAGGGCAAACAATACCAACTGGCGGGCCTGTCTGGAAGGCGAAACCAGTTTTGCACTCACCCTCGGTGCCAGCTACGACGAGAACACCTCCGTTACCGTTTCCGCCGGCGGGGTACCCATTACGGAGTTTGCTACGGCCCTGGACATCGCCAACCGCACGGCCACCCTCAAATTTACCGGTTGGAACGGACTGCCCGCCGGAGAAACGAACGTAATCGTAGCGGTAACGGCCGCCGACGATAGTTTACGCTCCGTCTCCGTTCCCCTGACCCTGGTCGAGGTGGCGGGCCCGGCAACGCTCCTTAGCCCCGCCGCGGACGCTGAGCTAACTACGGGTGGTGGGATTACGTTCGAATGGTTGCGGCCCGCCGGGGCGGAATCGTTTACGCTGGAATACAGCCTGGACGCTGAATTCACGGTGGTCGCCGGTCAGCAAGAAACGGACGCGACTGAGATTATCGTCAGCACCATTCCCGTTGGCCAACCCGTGTACTGGCGAGTCGTCAGTAATAACGGAGTGTGTGGGCCGGCCGTGAGCGCAACGCGGGTATTTACCATTAATAGCGACTTTTCCGTCCGGGCCGCTACGTCAACGTGGGAGGCTTGTCTCGGGGATACGGCCAACTTCGACCTCACGCTCGGTAGCGGCTACGACGAGAATACCAGCGTGGCGATCTCCGCCGGTGACGTAGTGCTCACGGAATTCTCCACTATTCTGGATCTCGAAAATCGTACGGCTACGATCGGTTTTACCGGCTGGAACGAGCTGCCCGTGGGACGCACGGAGTTAACCGTGGTGGTTACGGCCAGCGACTCAAGCCTACATACCCTCCTGATCCCCCTAACGCTGGGCCAGGCGGCGGGTCCGGCAACACTTTTAAGCCCCACGGCGGATGCCGAGCTGCTAGCAGGTAGCGACATAACGTTCACGTGGTTACGGCCCGTCGGGACGGATTCCTTCACGCTGGAGTATAGTCTGGACGCTGATTTTGCGACCATCGCCGGACAAAAACAAACGGACACTACGGAGATTATGCTCGAGTCCATTCCGGCGGGACAGCCAGTTTACTGGCGGGTCATCAGCAATAACGAAGCCTGTGGGTCGGCCGTGAGTGACGTGCGAACATTTACGCTGCAGAGCACCGCCGTGGGAGATTTTGGGGACGACCGGTCGGTGGCCATTTATCCGAACCCGGTACGCGGGGCGGTGAACGTGGAGTTGCGCGGTAATTGGTCCGAGCGGGTGATGGGTACGTTGCACGACGCTACCGGGCGGGTGCTGCGGGACTACCAAATCGAGCGGGCGGGCCTCAGTCGCTGGGACGTAAGTGGTTTGCCGGAGGGTCTGTATTTCCTCCGGGTCCGGTCCGGTGGGCGGCAGTTTACGGAACGGATTATCGTGGGCCGGTAGGTCTTCGCTGCTCCCGGTCCACTTTCATGGCACCCGCGGCCGCGCCCTTATTTTGCGCAGACGCGGGTGCCGGGGTGGTGATGCCACGAAGCAATGTTAGTTTGGCACCGGCGTTAGCTTTCTCCCCAGTAATGACTTAATGAAACAGGCTTTAATCTTACTTTGCTACCTCTGCCTTGCCGCACCCGTTGCGGCCCAGTTTAACCTGGCCGACCGGGTGTACGCCTTCGCCACCCACCCGGAACTCCGGGGCGCGCAGGTGGGGATTGACGTGCGGGACGTCCGGACGGGCGACCGCGTTGCTGCTTTTCAACCCTATACCGCACTCATTCCGGCTTCCACACTGAAACTAATTACTACCGCAGCCGCCTACGACGTGCTCGGCGCGGACCACGTCTTCACTACCGATTTAGTTATTTCCGGCGAGATCGATAACGGAACACTGCGCGGTAACGTCTACATCATTGGTGGCGGTGACCCGACGCTCGGAAGTCCGTACATGAAAGGTGTTCCCCGCACGGATGCCGTACTCGAGCGCTGGGCGGAGGCCCTCGCCCGGGCGGGCGTGCGTCGGATCGAAGGGCGCGTCGTCGGCGACGGGAGTTATTACGGGACGAACGGCGTGGCCGCCGAGTGGCCCTGGTCAGACCTCGGAAACTACTACGGCGCGGGCGCGTACGGGCTAAACCTTAACGAGAATAGTTACAAACTCGACCTCCTGCAGCGCAAAGTGGTCGGTACACGCCCCGTGGTGCAGGGGACGCGGCCGCGGGTGCCGGGCCTGACCATCACGAGCGAACTGACGAGTGGCCCGAAAGGAAGTGGAGACCAGGCTTACATCTACGCTGCCCCCTTCGGCCGGGAAGCCATCGTGCGGGGAAGCATACCGATTGGCTCAAAACGGTTCACCATCCGCGGCTCCGTGCCCGACCCCGCCCTTTTCGCCGCCGACGCGCTGACCGAACGGTTAGCCCAGCGGGGCATCACCACTTCTTTGCCGCCGGAAACCCACCGCACCGTCGGCGGCGGTCGTTTTCTCGACACTAAACTACTTGACCGCTACACGTCTCCCCCCCTTACCGAAATCATCGACCGGACAAACTTGCGTAGCCTCAACCTCTACGCCGAGGCACTTCTCCGGGAGGTCGGCAAAGCACGGGGCGTGGCGACGGACGACCTCTCCGGGACGGAAACCATCATTAACTGGCTGCAAACGCTGGGTTTATCGACCGCCGGAATGCAGGTGATGGACGGTAGCGGGCTGGCGACCCGGAACTTCTTTTCACCGGCCCTGATGACCTCCTTTCTCCGTACCCAGGCCAGTAACGAGCGCTGGCGCCAGAGCATCCCCGTGGCAGGCCGGACGGGGAGTATGCGTAATTTTTTGCAGAAGCGGACCGCGGCGGGGCGGTTGGCGGCAAAGTCCGGCTCCCTCAATGCCGTCAACTGCTACGCCGGTTACGCCACCGGGCCGGACGGGCGGGAGCTGGCTTTCGCGATCATGGTAAACAACCACGTGATGGAGTCGCGACGCTTACGGAACTTGATGCTGGAGTTGATGGACGACATCTGCGGGGAGGCGCTACCCTGAGATTACTTGGGTCGCCAGCGCTGCGTACTGGTCGCAATCGGAATAGCTCCCAACGATTGACGGTCTATCTTGCGCCACCGTAAATCACCCAACGATGCGTACCCTCTTTTGCCTTTTCGCCGTTGCCCTGGCTCTTTCTTCCTGCCAACCCGATCCGCTGCCCGTGCAGGACCCCGGTTTGTACGTGGAGGATGCGCGGCAGGAAACCAGGGACCGGGGTTTCTGGCAGCGGCCGGGCATCGTCATGGACGCGATGGGTGACTTAGAAGAAAAAGTAGTTGCCGACATCGGTGCCGGCAGTGGGTTCTTCGCCCGCCGCCTCGCTCCGATCGCCGACCGGGTAATTGCAATAGAGCTGACGGACAGTTTGGTGAGTAACCTCGCGGACATCCGCGATGCTGAATTGCCCAGGGGGCGGCGGGGTAGGCTCGAGCCCCGGTTGGGCTTGCCCAATGACCCCAAACTGGCCGACAACGAGGTGGACATCATCTTGTTCGTCAACACGCTGATGTACATTGATTCGCCGGAGCAGTACCTACAAAAAGTACTACCGGCCATGCGTGCCGAGGGGCGGATCGTGGTGGTCGACTGGAAGAAGAAGGACATGCTCATTGGCCCGCCGAAGGATGCCCGGCTCGCCATCGGGGAGTTGGAAGATATGCTCAAACGGGCGGGGTACCACCTGGTCGATAGCGACGATGAGAGTCTGGAGTATCAGTACATCGTGGTGGCGGATAAGATGGGGGGGTAGGGTTAGCGGATAATTTTTCGGCCGATGCACCGTCTCAGCTCGAAGGAACACCAGCATCATCCACTCCGGAGTTACTCGCGCCGGGGACGGCGCATCGCCCGGGGGGAACGGCGGTAGAAACTAGCGAGCCTACTTATCCAACCAACGCAACAGCAGCGGGATCAGCAGCAAATCACTAATCACCGCGCTGGCGAGCGTTAGGCTGATGAGCAGGCCGATCGTGACGCTCGGCGGGTTGACACTGAAGAGCATAACCATGAAGCCGAAAAAGAGCACGATGGACGTAAGCACAATCGCCTTGCCCGCCTCCTTGAAGGTGAGGTGAATGGCGTCTTCCACGTCCAGCCCCTTGCCCCGCGCGAGTTTGTACTTAGCCAGGAAGTGAATGGTATCGTCGACGGCAATGCCGAAGATGATGGCGAAAACAATGCTCACGCCCGCCTCCAGCTCAATGCCCAGAAACCCGAGCATCGCCCCGGCCAGCAACAGCGGCAGAATGTTGGGCACCAAACTGATGAACAGCATCCGCCAACTTTTAAAGAGTATCCCCATGATGACGCAGACGATCACAATGGCCAGCCCCAGCCCCTGGAGGAGGTTGCGCCGGATGTATTCCGAGTTCTTGTCGATAATTACCCCCGTTCCCGTGCTGCGTACGGCGACGAGGCTCGTGTCGACGTTGGCGTTAATCCAGGCGTCGGTGCGGTCCATGAAGACTTTCACGCTGTCCGCGCCGAGGTCGCCGAAGCGGCTGGTGATACGGGCCTTAGTGGCGTCTTCGTTCATCAGGATATTCAGGCTCGAGGCGGGGATCTGGCGGGCGAGCCGCTGGTACTTTTGGTAGGTGGCTTCGTCCGTTGGGAGCTCGTAGGCGTCCGGCCGGTTATTGTTGAACATCTGGTTGATGCTGCGGTAGACGGCCGTGATGCTGGCCGTAGATTGTACCTGGGGGAACTGCTTGACGTAATCTTCAATCTTTCCGATCTGGGTCATGACCTCGAAGTCGGTAATCTTGGCGGTGTCCTTCGTACTGATGGCCATTTCGAAGGGGCGGAAACCACTCAGTTCTTTTTCGAAAAACAGGAAATCATCAGTGAGTTTGCTGCCGATCGGCAAGGCGGATTCGATTCGGTAATTCGTCGTTATCATGCTGATGCCCCAGACGCAGAGGACGGCGACCACGGCGAATCCAATCTTTATTCGCGCCGGGTTCAGACGGCTGAATTTGTAGGTGCGCTCCAGCAAACGGTCCCAAAATGCCTGCTGCCGGCCAATTTTGACAATCTGATCGACGCTCAGGTAAGAGAGCAGCGCGGTAGTAAATAAGATAACCGTTACGAAAGCAACCATGACTCCGAGGGCGGCATTGAGGCCAAAATCGCGGATCGGGTTGACCCGGCTAGTGAGCAGCGTGGCAAAGCCGATGGCGGTGGTGGTACTCGTCAGTAAGGTCGCTAAGCCGATCTCTTTGATCGTAATACGAATGGCCGTTTCCTTGTCCCTGCCCCGCCTCAATTCATCGATGTATTTCGACATGATGTGAATCACGTCCGACGTTCCGACGATGATCATTAGCACCGGGTAGAGCGCGGCGATGGCGTTCAATTCTCGGCCGAGTAGACCCAGTAAGCCCAGGAACAACAGCAAACCGAGCGCAATACTCACCAGCGACACCAAAATCCCCAGCGGCCTGCGGAAGAGAAAGAACATCACCAGCGTCACCAGAATACCGGAAACAATCGCCGAGACAATTACCTCTCGAACCTGCGTCGCGACCATTTCTACCTGGAAGTTAGCCGCCCCGAGGTAGTGATAATCGTCGAACTCATACCGGTCCATGACTTCCTGCACGGAAGCCATCAGTAGTTTAGCCTTGTCGAGACTGGATACCACGTCGACGCTATCCGAATTCAGGTTAACGAGGCTCTGTGTCTTCAGCAAAATGACCAGCGTCGTCGCCTCTTTATTGATCAGGTTGTTAACGAAGCGCTCATCCTGCATGATGCGTGCGCTGTCGGCGGCGTAGCGGGCGGGGTCACTGCGGTGAATGGCCGGAATGGTCGTCACCGCAAAGGGTGTTTTTACCGGGTAGCTGAAGGTGGTCAGTGACTGGACGCCTTCGATCATCTCCAACTCCCGCGCTTCCAGGGCGAAACTGTGAGCGTTCTCCAGGAAGGTAGAATCGAAAACGCCTTCCGGCCGGTCGACAGCGACTAGGAGAAAATTGTCGTCTCCCTCAAACTCCTCGACGAACTCCAGAAAAAAGGCCAGGTCGTCGTCTCCCCGGGGAAAGAACTGGGAAAAATCAAACGTGAATTTTAGCTGGAAACAGCCGTAGATAGCGGCCAGGGAGAAGAAGGCGAAAGCGATCAGAACGGAGAGGCGGTACTTGCGCATGGGCGGGGGGAGAAGAGTCTAGGGTCTGTGGTCTTTAGTCTAGGGTCTTGATGCCTTCGATCTGTAGTCTTGGGGAGCTTTGGTATTCTTAATCTCAATGCTTGACTAAGTGTATTTTACCTACTTAGCACTGTCAGGAATTTGCTGCACGGTGCTTTTTACGGGGCAAAAGAGGAACCTGCTAAGAGCCAATTCAAGCAAGTAGGTAAACCCACGCCACCAATTTGGTTTGACTAGCGCGATGGTAAATTAAATTTATGACCCGGTTAAGACCGTCCCTTGCCGGAGCTTGGTCCTCGGCGTGATTCTCCGCTCTTTGTGGACCGCCGTTCGCTTTCTCCACGGGTGCGCTTTTTATACACGAGATGCATCCGACTTTCTAGCGGGTTGGCGGTGTCTTCTGCGTACTGGGCCCGTAGTTGAAAAGAGTCCCGGGCGCGGAAGAGGGCGGCGATGAAGGAGGCGGGGCTGGCTTTGTCTTGTCCGACGAGGTCGTAAGCAGTGCCGTGGTCGGGGCTGGTGCGGATGGCGGGGAGGCCGGCGGTATAATTGACGCCCTTACCGAAACTGAGGGTTTTGAAGGGGATCAAGCCCTGGTCGTGATACATTGCCAAGACGGCGTCGAAGTCGTGTTGCTTGCCGGCACCGAAGAAGCCATCGGCGGGGAACGGACCCATGGCAAGGATGCCTTCTTTTTTGGCCGCTTCGACGGCGGGGCGGACGATCTTACTGTCTTCCTTACCGATGCGATCGTCGTCACCCGCGTGGGGGTTGAGGCTCAACACGGCGATGACGGGACGTTCGAGACCAAAGTCGGACCGCAGCGCGGCGTCCATGATCTTGAGCTTCTTGAGGATAGCGGCCTTAGTGACGTTGGCGGCCACTTCCGAGACGGGGATGTGGTTGGTGACGATGCCGACGCGCAGTTCGTCCGTGACGAGGAACATCAGGCTTTCTTCCGCGTCCAGTTTCTCGGTGAGCATTTCCGTGTGGCCGGGGTAGGGAAAAGCATCCCGGGGCATGACGGATTTGTTGATGGGTGCGGTGACGAGGGCGTCGATGTTACCTGCTTTGAGGTCGTTCACGGCGGCTTCGAGGGACATCGCGGCGGCGCGGCCTCCGTTCTCAGTGGGGGTGCCGGGGTTTAGTTCCAAGTCTTCGGGAATGGTTAAGACCAGATTTATTCTTCCGTCCTCGGCGTTTTCGGCTTCGTCAATTACGCTGTACTTGAACGTGGCGGCGGCTTCGCCGACGTAGCTGTTCAAGACAGCTTTGGAAGCGTAGATGATGGGAGTGACCAAGTCCAAAATGCCTTCGCGGATGAGACTTTTAATAACTACTTCCGGTCCTATTCCATTAGGGTCGCCTATACTAATACCGATTTGAAATGGAGTCATGATCTTCGCTTTTGGGTCGGGCGAAGATACGCCGTGTGTTGTGCGCTCGAAGTACCGAGCACCACCAGACAACCTGAATAACTGGGAAATCGTTACTTTCAGGTAACCTAACAACACAATAACGATGAGTACTACCGAAATGCGTAGCGAAGTGGCGGGCTGGTTAGAGAACCTGGACGACGAGTTTTTGTCGGCGGTACACACGATCGTTGGTAATTACCTGAGAAAGGACGTAGACAAAAAGGGCGCATTCATCGGCTACGAAACGGACGGGACCGCAGTTTACGCCGGGACCGCTCAAGATCAATTTACCGAAGATCTGAGTAACCCGGAGGACTTCATTACCATTGAAGATTTCGAGCAGGGCCAAGAAATACAAGCCGCTACGTGAAGAAGTACCAAGTAAAGCTGACGCCGCGCGCTAGTAATAGCATCAACGAAATTGTTCGAGACCTGCATCGAACGGTGAACCCTGGTTTCGCAACTAAAATACGGAAAGAGATCATCACCGCAATCAAAGGGCTAGCGACATTTCCTGAAGCTTACCAACAGTCTGATGCACTATCCACGAAAAACACCACGTACCGGAGAGCACTGACGAGCTCACATAAAGTAGTATTCATCGTAAAAGAAAATACACTGGAAGTCATCGTAGTACAAGTTTACCACCAAAGCCGTGGTCGGGAATGGATTGATGATAATGTTTGACGAGAGTGGATTCAAAATCTAAGCGGTGGCAATGAAGTTGCGGACGAGGTTCCTAAGTCAAAATCCCGCCCAAACCCTACCTTCGCGGAAGTGAAAAACCAGATCCCCAACGCAATAACCCTCCTCAACCTCTTCAGCGGTTGCGCCGCCATCATCAACATCCTCGACGGGCAGTTCATCGCCGCGTTCTGGTTCCTGTTTGCGGCCGGGTTGTTTGATTTTGCGGACGGGCTGGTCGCGCGCCTGTTAAACGTCAGTAGCGAGCACGGTAAAGAACTCGATAGTTTGGCCGACATGGTCAGTTTTGGAGCCGTACCGGCCATGATCTACTATACCTTATTAAGCATCGGGTACGCGGGAGGTGCAACGTCCGTTCTCGCGGAAAACCTGGCACCCGCGACCACGCCCGCCATTGTCTGGTCCTGGGCCGCCGCGCCCGCCTTATTGGTCGCCATGTTCTCCTGTCTCCGCCTCGCCAAGTTCAACCTGGACACGCGCCAAACGGAAAATTTTGTCGGCGTCGCTACCCCGACGAGCGCACTTTTCGCCACCGGATTGATGCTGATCTATGCCCTCAACCCCTTCGGCTGGTCCGACGCAGTGCTGAGCCCCTGGGTACTTTACCCCTCCATTCTGGCCTTTTCCTACCTCCTCATCAGCGAGCACCCCATGTTTTCTTTCAAGATCAAAGGCGCCAAGTGGGCCGGCAACGAGACGCGAATTATCTTTGCGGTCCTGGCCGTGCTGTTGCTGATCTTCCTGCAAACGGCCGCTTTTCCGTTCATCGTCGGTGTCTACCTGATCATTAATCTGGTCAGCCCGCCGCAAACTTCCGCCCCATGAAATTTCTGGCCCACATCAACGTCATGCCCAAAGCCGAACTGCTCGACCCCCAGGGCAAAGTCGTCGTCAAGAACCTGCCCAACGTCGGTATCGAAGGCGTTACGGACGTCCGGATCGGTAAGCACATTACCATTGCCGTCGAAGCGCCCACCGAAGATGACGCCTACGAAAAGGTGGATAAAGCTTGTAGCAAGTTGCTCGCTAACTTGATCATGGAGGATTATGATTTTGTGCTGGAAGAGGAGTAGTCCCGATGGTAGGCGCGGTCGCGGGTGCCAGGTAAACGGCAGCGGAAGCAAAATTTTTTTGGCCACAAAAACACAGAAACACAAAAAGCCACGCAAAGCCATTTTTGTGCTTTTGTGTTTTTGTGGCTTACCCTCCAACACCCGCTAAACCCTCCGTGAACTAGCGTGTTTTCTCCCCATGAAAAGTGCAGAAAATTACAACCCCCTAACCAAAGCCGAAACCCGCGTCATCGTCAACAAAGGCACCGAAAGCCCTTTCACCGGCGAGTACGACGACTTCAAAGTAGACGGCGTTTTCGTCTGCCGCCGTTGCGACGCGCCCCTTTACGATAGCAAAGACAAGTTCAGCTCCGGCTGCGGCTGGCCGAGCTTCGACGATGAAGTCCCCGGTGCCATCGAGAAGATCCGCGATGCCGACGGCCGGCGCGTCGAGATCTTATGCAACAACTGCGGCGGCCACCTCGGCCACGTCTTCGAAGGCGAACGACTGACGACTAAGAATACCCGCCACTGCGTCAACTCCCTCAGCATCAAGTTTATCGCCCGCGATAAGTGGAACGCCGAACACCCCGAAGGATGAACTACCGACCGTAGCCTGCTGACGCTCTATCTGGCCAGCGGCTGCTTTTGGGGGAGGGAATACTATTTACGGAAGCTACCCGGCGTCGTTGCTACCCGCACCGGATTCGCCGGTGGCCACCTCCCCCACCCTACCTACCAACAAGTCTGTGAGAAGAAAACCGGCCACGCCGAAGTGGTAGAACTCACCTATGACCCTGCCGTCCTTTCTACCCGGCAGCTCCTGACCGAATTCTTCTCCCTTCACGATTTCTCTCAGGATCGCATTCACGAGAGCGGCGGCCAGTACCGCTCCGCAATCTTCTACCCCGCCGGCGATAACCGATCGTCGGCCGCCCTGCGTATAGCTTACGATTTTGTGGAGACCCTGGAGCAGAACGGCTTCCCGGTAAGCACCCAAATCCGCCCCGTAGAAGCCTTTTACCCCGCCGACCCGCGTCACCAGCAATACTGCGCTGCGAAGGGAATTACCCCGAAAAAACGGGAGGCAAAACACCTTAAGGAAATATTAACGGCTTCTTATCCCCCGAAATAGACACATTTTAGTGTGTCGCCTAGGATGAGATTATTCTGCCTTCACGATCTCTACCGGGTGAAATACGGCTAACCATACGCGTTGCAACGATAAACCTTGCTTTCCACACACTTAGCCAAACCTGACAATTTTACGTCCTCGGTCCTTAAGTATTGAACAACAGTTCCTTACACCCCAAACCCTTGCGCGACGGTGATTAGCGCCCTTACCTTTGCGGCCCTTTTGAAGATAACCGGGCTCACGCGTTCGGTCACCTTCTCGAATAGGCTTTAGTTTCCCCCTATTGACACCTAGCAGCGCGACCCCCAACCGCGCCATTACCCACGCCGACGGCGCTCCCTCATTCACTGAGCCCCGCCCTACGGACATTGTTTGACGAAATTATTCTGGATGAGACAACTAATCGTATGTCTAATACTTTTACTGAGCTTTCTGGCTCCTGAGACCACCACCGCCACGGAAGCGGCCACCGTAGTGGCCAACGAAAACACACTTAACCCAAAAATAGAGCGTCGTATTCAGCGCCTGGCCCTCCCCATACAGGCCCCCGCTAACGACCGCCACCTCCACCGCAAGCTCCGCGACTACCTAAATGGTAACCAGCGTACCGAGCAAATGCTGAGCCGCGCCAGCCGCTACTTTCCCCTTTTCGAAGAAACGCTCTGTAAGTACGATCTCCCCGAAGACCTGAAGTACCTCGCCGTTGTCGAGTCCATGCTCATGCCCCACGTGCATTCCTCCGCGGGTGCCGCCGGCTTGTGGCAGTTGATGCCCGCTACGGCCCGGTCGCTGGGGCTGACCGTGAATAATATGGTCGATGAGCGAATGGATGCCGAACTTGCTACCGACGCCGCCGCGCGGATGCTTAAAGAATTATACGCTGATTTCGGCGACTGGAACCTCGTTGTAGCGGCCTATAACTGTGGCCCCGGTCGTCTGCGCGGCGCAATGCGCCAGGCTAAAGGCCAAAATGATTACGCCAAGATCAAACGCTTTCTCCCGGAGGAGACGCAAAATTACGTTTCCACTTACGTCGCCGCGGCCTACACGCTGAACTACTACGCCAACCACGGCCTCGACCAGAAGGAACACGCCGCCAGGGCCATCACTACCGTCCACCTGTTCAAGGGGGCAAGCTTGCGGAAACTGGCTAAGCTAGCCGGGATGGAATACGGAAACCTCCGCGCACTCAACCGTAGTCTCGTACAGAACTATTTGCCTTCCAGCAAGGACGGTTTCGAGTTGAAAATTCCCAGCCACCGCAAGGAAACACTGCAGACGGCCATCTGGGGCCAAAATAATCTGGTCATGACCCAAACGCAGGAAGAGCTTACCGAAGCAACGGCGCGGGCGCGGGAGCAAGGTTTTCGGGCGGAAGAATGGCTGCTGGGTTGCCGGTCGGGCGTCGTCCTTCTCGAAGGGACTAATCTACCCTGGGTCATCGAAGAGCTCAGCGGGCGTTGGTTGAATAATTACCAGCCGATTGCAATGCTTTAATGTAGCTGGTCTAGAGTCTTTGGTCTGAAGTAAAGACCGCAGACTCTAGACCCTAGACCATTTACTTAAATGCCTTAAGCGCCCGGTCCAATTGCCGCTTATTGTCTTTCTGCTTGATCGATTCACGCTTATCGTAGTTCTTCTTACCCTGCACGAGGACGATCTCCAACTTACAAATGCCCCGCTCGTTGAGGTACATCCGGTAGGGGACGATCGTGAAGCCTTTCTCTTTGGTCTTCTTTAGCCATTTGCCAAGTTCCTGCTTTTTCAGCAACAACTTCCGTGCTCTCCTTTCCTCGTGGTTGAACTGATTGCCCTGCTTGTACTCGCCGATGTAGATCGACCGCACCCAGAGTTCGTCTTTTTCGAAAACGCAGTAGGCATCCCGTAAATTGACCAGCCCGTCACGGATACTTTTGATCTCCGTACCGTACAGTAAAATGCCCGCTTCGACGAGTTCGAGGAAGTGGTATTCGTGCTTCGCCTTACGGTTGACGTATTCTATTTTGCGCTTTTCGGCCATGCTGGAGGGGGAGTCTACGGAGTAAGTTTCCGGTTAGACTAAATGCAACGGCCACCGGCAAAGTTCTTCCCTACTGCTCTTTCCACAATTTAAGCGCGATGCTGGCCGTGGTCCCCCTACCGGCGGGTACTTCCGTAGCAATCTCGCCAAAATCCGGGGCGCGCCATTTCGAGGGGGGCGTTTCCGAAAAGCCATACGGCTCGGTGGGGACGCCGAGAAAATTAGTGTCCAGCTCTCCGTTGCCGTTAAGGTCCTGAAAAGCAGCGAATACGTAGTGGCCGGCACCGGGTAGTTCGATCTTCAGTCGCGTTTGGCCCGTTTCGGTAGGCCTGATGATGTCCATAATGGAACGCTTGGCGACAAAGTCCTCCTTAGAAGCAAACACCGCCACGCAAATTTCTCCTTTCCCGGAGGCGGAGGTAGTGACGTTCAGGGTAACGGCCTGGGGACTGACCGTAGCGACGAGAAACGAAAGAAGAAATGATATCATACGGCTGTAGGAACTTGTGGATGTTGACCAAACGCAGCCGACCACTGATTTGTACGGCACCAGCGCGTTAATCCCCTCCTAAACTTTGCGGAACGCCCGGGCGAACATCACTCGGTGGAAGCAGGCGGATTGGCCTCGGAGGAGTCGACGCGGTCTGTTATCCTTCGCCACTGCTCAACCCAACGTGCACGACGCAAACACTCTCCCGGCGGTCGTTTGCACAACCACCCCGCCCTTAGTGCGTTAACATGCGCAGCGCACCGCACGGTACGCTTCCACCCAAAATTAACTAATTATGATCCCACAGGACGAATTCATGAAGTATGCCACCAAGCATATGGGCATGAGCACCATGCACTTAGAAAATTACGCCCAGGCGATCGGCGGAATGGCCGGCCCCCAGGTCACCGGTTTTTCCCCCAACGTCATCGAAGAGCGGCAGCGCCCCGCCTCCGTCCTCGACGTGTTTAGCCGCCTGATGATGGACCGCATCATCTTTATGGGCGTTCAGGTTACGGACTACGTGGCCAACGTCGTTCAGGCCCAGTTACTGTTTTTGGAGTCCGTCGACCCCAAGCAGGACGTACAGATGTTCATCAATAGCCCGGGCGGTAGCGTCATTGCGGGTATGGGGATGTACGACACGATGAACTACGTCACCCCCCACGTCGCCACCATCTGTACGGGGCTAGCCGCCTCCATGGGCTCGTTGCTCCTCGCCGCCGGTGAGCCGGGCAAACGTTCCATCCTCCCCCACGCCCGGGTCATGATCCACCAGCCCAGCGGTGGTATGCAGGGTCAGTTTTCCGACATGGAAATCAACTACCAGCTCATTTCCAAATTGCGCGAAGAGTTGTACAACATTTACGTTAAGCACACCGGCCAGACTTTCGAAACCATCGAAAAGAGCAGCGACCGCGACAACTGGATGACCGCCCCCGAAGCGGTAGCCTACGGACTCGTTGACGAAGTACTCGTCAGAGAGAAAGCGGGAGAGAAGAAATAGATGATTAACGCTTCGCTAATTATCCATTAGTCTCGAGGGGGCGATTGACGCGGCGTGGTCTATAATTCCACGTTTTCGTTCAACCCCACGAACCAACCCATGCGGGTGGTCGCGCAAATTGCCGGCCGCCCGCTTTTTTTGCGCCATCTTTGCGCCGCCAATTCATTATTTAGACGATTAGAATTCCCCCACCCCATGATGCGAGGTAAACGACAAGAGGTCCATTGTTCCTTCTGCGGCCGTGATAAGGCCGAGGCACTGGTTCTGGTCACCGGTTTGAGTTCCAATATTTGCGAGATCTGCGTCGAGCAGGCCCGCGACATCATTGCCGAAGAGCTCTACGGCGGCGTGATGCCCGACGACGAGAAAGAAGAGAAGCCCGAGCCAGTCAAACGGGAGTTCAGCCTGCCCGCAGGCACGACGCCCCGGCGGATTAAAGAGCATCTGGACAAGTACGTTATCGGACAGGAACGCGCCAAAAAAATTATTTCCGTAGCGGTCTACAACCACTATAAGCGCCTCTCCTTCCCCCCCACGCTGGAGGAGGAAGTACAGATCGAGAAATCCAATTTGTTACTCGTTGGACGGACGGGCACGGGTAAAACGCTCCTGGCCAAGACCATCGCCAAGATGCTCGACGTGCCCTTCGCCATCGTCGACGCCACGGTCTTTACCCAGGCGGGTTACGTGGGTGAAGACGTGGAATCCATCCTTAGTCGTTTGCTCCAGGTTTGTGATTACGACGTCGAGTCCGCCGAGCGCGGCATCGTCTACATTGACGAAATGGATAAAGTCGCCCGCAAGTCCGACAACCCCAGCATTACGCGCGACGTGAGTGGCGAGGGCGTTCAGCAGGCCATGCTCAAGATGCTCGAAGGCACGGAAGTGCTCGTCCCGCCCCAGGGGGGCCGTAAGCACCCGGAGCAGCAGCTCGTCAAGATGAACACGGAGAACATCCTATTCATCTGCGGCGGCGCTTTCGACGGTATCGAAAAGATCATTGCCCGCCGGATGAACTCGCAGGTGATCGGGTTCGGCAGTAAGGACACTAAGCGCGTGGACCAGGAGGAATTACTCAAGTACGTTACCCACAAGGACATTCGCCGGTACGGTATGATCCCCGAGTTGATTGGCCGCCTGCCGGTCGTGACCTACCTCAAGCCCCTCGACCTGACGGCCATGAAGCGCATCCTCACCGAGCCGCGCAATAGCCTCGTCAAGCAGTACCAACACCTCTTCCGGTTGGAAGGCATCAACCTCACTTTTGCCGACGATGTCGTCGAGTACCTGGCACAGACGGCGCTGGAGTACGAACTCGGCGCGCGGGGTCTTCGCTCTATTTGCGAGGCCGTTATGACGGATGCCATGTTCGACACGCCGGATGATAAGGCGATTAAGCACCTTACTATTGACCTTAAGTATGCTAAGGGGAAGTTGGAGGGTGGTATGTTGGAGTTGTTGCGGGCGGCTTAGTATTGCCTCCGGCAGCTTCCGGAAGAAGTAGAAGAAGGTAAAGGAGAGGGAAGAAGGGCGTGATACCGCTAATGCTGCTACATTTACTTTCAGATATTCTTGCTTTTTGCGCTGTCGCGGGCTGGCCACCAGCTAGTCCCGTACTTTATCGGGATGCAAGGTTTAAAGGTTGATGGCATCCTGCCCGAACGTAACAGCGGCAGCGCTACCGCACGGCCGTTCGGGCAGGATGCCCTCAACCTTTTGGATTGATAGACATTCCCAAACAAATAATAAGACTATGGCCATCGACGCTGGCAACCTTCGCGTAGACTACCAAGCAGACGAGCTGCTGGAATCCAACGCAGCCGAAAATCCGTTCGAGCAATTCGATCGGTGGTTTCAGGACGCTAAGAAATCCGATTGCCCGGAACCCAATGCCATGATCGTGGCAACGGTCAACGCAGCGGGGCACCCCGCCGCCCGGGTCGTTTTGCTCAAGCAGGTGACCGATGAAGGCTTTATCTTTTACACCAATTACGACAGCCGTAAGGGTCAGGAATTAAGTGCCCATCCTCACGCCGCAGTCGTTTTCAACTGGTTGGAACTCGAACGTCAAGTCCGCATCGAAGGCTCCGTAGAAAGAGCTTCACCGGAAACATCTACGGACTATTTTCACAGCCGTCCGAAAAAGAGCCAGATCGGTGCCTGGACGAGTCCGCAGAGTGACGTGATTCCCGACCGGGCTTTTTTGGAGCAGCGGAAGGAGGATTTGGAGCAGCAGTACGCCGACGCCGAAGAATTACCCCGTCCGGAGCACTGGGGTGGATTCGTCGTTAAGCCAACGTTGATCGAGTTTTGGCAGGGGCGTAGTAGCCGGTTGCACGATCGACTGGCTTACAGCCTGAGCGCGGACGGTCATTGGGAGCGGGTTCGGTTGGCTCCCTAGTTCACCGTTGTAGGCCGAGGGGTTAGCTACGCTGCTGACTTCGTCGGTCTGGCCCGACCCCGATAGCTATCGGGGTCGGGCGGCAGTGCTACCGCCGTCACATTCGGGCCAGAGGCCCTCGGCCTACGCGACAAAGCAAAAAAAATATGCAATTGAAGAACGACTGGATTCAGCTCCAAACGGACATTACCCCCCACAAAGCCGCGCTCACGGAGGGTGTGACGACCGTGCGGGACGAGGGTGTGAGTAACTACCCCATCCTGTTTGCTTACGCCGGCGAGGAGAACGACCACGCCCCCGGCATCGAGGTAATGCAAATCCCCACCAACCGTGGCGTCGTGTGGAACGTGAATATCAGCACCCTAGAAGAACTCGTCACCAAGCGCATCGTCGCCAACGAAAAAATCGACCCGTTCCGCAAGGTCTACAAGAACAGTCCGGATGCTTTGTGCTTCCTGATCGTCGACGAGGAAGGTGCCCGTTTCGGTTTCGTGGGTGAAAAACAAGACGACAATGATTAAGGAAAGCACCATCGAACGCGTTCTCGACCGGCTGGAAAGTGGCGTCGACGAATACGAGCAGGAGATCCAGGACTTCGCGGAATCACAGCCTCACCTGATGGCTTACGTGGCCAACGAAGACAACGAAGTATTTCAGCAGGAGGAACTAGCCCTGTTGCTCTTCGGTACCCTCGCCGTGTACCAATCAGTGACGGATGAACTGACGGAACCGGAAGTCGCTACACCCGAACAAATCGAGGCGGCGGACGACGCTAATTATGCGGTAGTGAACGCGATTAAAGGCAGTTTTCGCGCCAAACTGGATCCTTTCTTCGCCAAGACAAAGCAGGAAGACCTATTAGCCTTTATCGAAGACTTGGTGTCCGCCGAAGCCGAAGCGGAAGAGGAAGGGATTACCAAGGAAGCTCGCGAACCGCTTTTCGTTACTCTGAAGACGGTAGTGGACGTACTAACCCGGGGCTCCCGGGGCTAGCTTTAATTCTCACCTGATTCACTATGCTCAGTATTCCAATCCCGGCACCCGCGACCGCGCAAGAAGCATAAATGGCGGCGGCGTAACCAAACTTATCCGCGACGCCGAAGCCGATCAATTGCGCGAAAATGAAAGCCAGAGAATAACTCGCACTAAGTACTCCGAGATATTCACCCCGGCGGGCGGGCGGTGCGTATTTAGAAAGATAGGCATTCGTCAGCGGCATGTAGAGAATTTCGCCGAAAGACAGCAGAATCATGGCGGCGGCGAGGGCCAGAAAACCAACGGATACCGCGAGTGGCAGCAACAAAAACGAGCCCATCATAATCGCCCCACCCACCAGCATCACCTTGATGAGCCGGAAGCGAGACTCGATGACGTAAAGCACCGGCATTTCGAAGGCGACGATGACCACGCCGCTGATGGTGAACAGTAATCCGATAATGCGCTCATCATAGCCGGCGGCGTTCAGGTAGGGTGAAAAGACGCTGAACAGGTTGAAAAAGCAAAGCATGATGCAGGTGTTGGCCAGGACGTAGAGCACGAGCCAGAACTGACGAAAAGCCGGTTTGCTAGCCGAAGCATTTCCCTGCGCGTACGCCAGCCGGTCCGCATCCCGATCTTCTTTACTGACCAGCGGAATGGCCGTTTCGTCCTTCGGCAGGAGGTAAAGAAAAAGTAGCCCGGCCAGAATAAAGGTGATGCCATCCCCCCAGAACATGAGGGAATAGCCAAATTTGTAAATCAGGAAACCACCCAACGCAGGACCGATACTGAAGCCCAGGTTAGCGGCCATTCTTTGCAGGCCGTAGGATTGCGTAAGCCGCTCCGGTGGCGCGTAAATAGCGATGGCCGCACGGTTGGCCGGGCGGAAAGCATCCGCGACGACCGAGATCACGAAAGTGAGTGCACAGAGTGCCCAGAACTCGGTGACGTAGGCCAGCCAGATGTGGAGTAGCCCGGAACCGAACAAGCTCACCACCATAATGTGCCAGGAGCCGTAGCGATCGTTGAGCAAACCACCGATGTAGTTGCCCAGCACGCCCCCCGCGCCGAAAGCTGCCATCACGTAACCGGCGTCGAGGGGTGCAAATCCGCGATCGTTGATGAGGTAGACCGACAAAAAAGCGACGACCATTGCCCCGGAGCGGTTGACCAGCATCGTGATGGATAACCACCAAACGCGGCGGGGCAAACCGGTAAATGCCTTGACGTAGAGATCGGCGATGGTGGTCAGGGCGGCGGGCATGGGTGACGATTGAGGACGGACAACAAAGCCGTTCGGGGCGAAGTTGCTGATTTTAGCTTAGTTTTACCCCACGTTTTCGACGCATCACCTTATCTACTAATCGTCAAACTTTTCGCCTTGAATTTGGAAGCCTGACTGGCTTTCGGCGCTATTGTATTTATGTCCGCGAACAAAGAAAGAATCATGATGGGCGGCCTGCGCCGGCTGCTGAACGGCACGGCGCGGATGACCCGGCGGGGCGCCGGCCGGATCGGCTATTACCTGCTGACGAACCCGCGCCGCATTCCGGATGACCCGGGGACGGATGAATTCATTAAGGACGCCGAGGCGGAAACGATCCATTTACTGGGCAACGACATCCGGGCCTACCACTGGCCGGGCACGGGGCCGAGCGTGTTGCTACTGCACGGCTGGGAAAGCTCGACGGCGCGTTGGCACGCCCTGTTTCCACTTCTGCGGGACAATAACTTCGACGTGTACGCCATCGACGCACCGGCGCACGGGCGGAGTGGCGGCAAGCAGTTTACCATCCTGCTGTACACCCAAATTTTGCAGGCTTACTCCGAACACCTGGGGTTCGCACCCGACATCTGGATCGGTCACTCCGGCGGGGGGATGGCGAGCATTTATTATAACTCGCAACCGGAGTATACTTTTCGGCCCAAGGAGATGGTCTGCATGGCCGTGCCGGGAGAACTGGAAAACTTTATCGACAAGTTTTGTGATTTCGTGGGGGCAAACGCGCGGGTGAAATACGGGATCGAGCAGCGGTTCGTCAAGAATCTGCAGGCGCGGTTTTCCGACGTAAACTTTAAAGAGTTCGTGAAAAAGGTGAAGATTCCCGGGCTGATCATCCACGATGAGGAGGACGACGTGGCGCCGATCGAGGGGGCACGGACGATGCACGAGAACTGGTTGGGGTCGCGGCTGGTGACGACGCAGGGGTGTGGGCACAGTTTGACGGGGGGGCTGGTGCCGGTTTTGGTTTTGGGGTATTTGCAGCGGGAGAGGCAGTAGGCTGGTAGGCAGTAGGCGGTAGGCTTTAGACGGGCTTTGCCCTTTTTAGACGGCTTCGCCTTTTAGACGCTGCGCTTTTAGGTGAGCTTCGCTCTTTTTAGAGGCTACACTTTTAGAATGTAAGTTTCCTGTGCGTTCAGATGTCGATGAAGTGTAGAGCAGGTAATAAACTACCCAGGTACTCAGTGGTTAGGTTACGGCAACGGCTTATTTGGCTGAGGCGATTTTAACAATACTAATCTTTTCCTACCGGGATATGCCTTCGGGCGATCCTGTGTTACAACTTCCCTCCATGGCTGCTCCTACCGTCGGCATTGACGACATGTCCGTTTACATTCCTCAGCTTTATCTACCGATTGAAATACTGGCTGAGGAGCGAGGACTGGATTACGGAAAACTGAGTAAAGGCCTGGGTTTGCTGGAGATGGCCGTCACGGACGCTAGGGAAGATGCGGCTACGATGGGCGCTAATGCCGTGCTAGACCTGATGCACAAGAACGATTTGGAACCACAGCAGATCGGTCGAATTTATTTGGGGACGGAATCGGCACTCGACGGAGCAAAGCCAACGGCAACCTACATCCTGGACATGCTGCAGGACCACTTTGCCAACTCCTTCGGCCCGAACTGCTTCCTACACTGTGACGTCGTTGACCTCACGTTTGCGTGCATCGGCGCGGTGGACGCCCTGCAGAATTGCCTGGAATGGGCGGCGGCGAAAGAAGGCCGCATCGGCATCGTCCTGGCCAGCGACGAAGCAAAATACGAAATGGAGTCTCCGGGAGAATACACGCAGGGCGCGGGCGCGGTAGCGATGGTGGTCCGGCGGGAGCCGCGTTTACTGGCCATCGACCCTGACTTCGGGGTGGCGACGCGGCCGGCGCATGATTTCTTTAAGCCACAACGGAAGGTCACCAAGCTAGAGATCATCAAAGAGGTAATCAACCTACTACCCAACCTCACGGATGCGGACTTCGACCTGGCCGAGCTCGAAGCCAAGCTGGCGGAAGGACTCGGGGTTGATGGCATCCTCGACGGCAACGAGCAGCACCTGACGCTGCACAAGTCGACGCCAGTTTTTGACGGGCCTTATTCTACGCAGTCCTACCAGGCGAGGATTCGGGAGGCGCTGATGGATTACCGCCACCGCTCCGGGAAAGAAGTCGGTAACCTCCTGACCGATTTCTCCCACCTCGTTTTCCACCTCCCCTATGCTTTCCAGGCGCGGCGGATGTTCTCGGAGATCTACATGGAGGAACTCAAGGCCAACGGCAAGTGGGAAGCTTTCATCGAGCGCAATGATTTGGAAGTCCCCTGTGCGGACAATTACGAGGACCGGGAAGAATACATCACCAAGTGTGCGGACTTCCTGCGGATGGTCACGAAAGCGGCAGATTACAAGAAGTTCGTCAGTAAGTACATCGCGCCGGGTGAGTGGGCCAGTTCGCGGGTTGGCAACTTATACGCCGGCAGTGTTTTTCTGAGCCTGATGAGCACGCTCGAGTTACTGGATGAGCAGGAAGTCGACGCGGTGGGTAACACCATCGGGGTTTTTGCCTACGGCAGCGGTTCCAAGTCGAAAGTATTTGGAGCTACCGTACAGCCTAACTGGCGCGAAATGGTCACCGGCTTCGACCTCGGTTTGCGGCTGGATTACCGGCAGGAAATTAGTTACGCGGATTACGAGAGCTTGCACCGGTGCTGCGAGGAAAAAGACATTGCGAAGCTTCAGGAAGGTGCCTTCTTCCTGGCGGACGTGCACGACAAGCGGGACAACACGGAAGGCGTACGGCACTACGGATACGCCGCGCGGGCGGTGTGACCATCCTAAAACGCTCAGCAGCCGGGATCCAGGCGCTGACCATAGTGAATTAATCAGCCCGGAGTACGCATCACAATCGTACCCCGGGCTTTTGTTATGGCGAGAATGAGGAAACACAAAAAGAAGCCGACCCTTCCGGTTCAGGAGGAAGGGTCGGCTTCGAAAATAGGGTTGCAAAAAATTAAGCGGGCTTCAGGTGTTCAACTAAGGGAAGTGTGTTTTCCGATGGTGTCACAAATATAGTTACAACCAACCTACTACACAACTATTTGCGTATTATTTAGGTATTATCCCGTTAGTACGCAAATAGGTTATATATTTTGCTCCTGTGTTTATCCTTTGCTTCTACGTCCGCGCCCAAATTCTCTGAAGCAGCCAATCGAAACAAGCATTCCTCCGTTCACTACGCCCGTACGTTCGTGACGGACGCTATCAACATCACTCACCCCTGCGGGGTTTGAGCAAAAAAAGTGAAACCCATGGAAGGCACCCCCGCGAAGAAGTCGAGCGCGCGCACGTTGATCTACCTCATTCTGCTCGGTATTGCCGTACTGGCGGTCCTGCAATTTGCCGGCATCGCAAACGTGCTTGGCAAGGCGGAGTCAGAACACATCATCGACCGGCCGCACGATGGTGACCGGCGGTAAATGGTAAACCCAAAATAGGTGGAGGGGCTAGAACCAGGCCGTCCCCAAACCGCGGCCGGGCCAGGGAATGGACAGCAAAATGATCACCAAACCAATGGAATAGAACACGGCGAGCGTCTTCCAACCTTTATTCAACTCCGCCTGCCGCTTGGCGCGGATGTAGCCGATCGTGATGATGGCAATGGCGATGAGCATCCCCACGAGGTGCTCGACGGTATAGAAACGGGCGACCTTGTCGGACATCACGTCGCTCGTAAACCTGACGTAGGGGCTAAGGAACAAATAGAGCACCAAGCCGAGCACTAACTGGAGGTGCGTGGAGATAAAAGCAAAGAGCGCCAGGCGGTCTTTGCCCGGGTAGACCGTGCCGCCCCGGCGCTTACCGATGGCCTTGACGATGGCGGCCACCAGTAAAATAAGTACGACCCAGCGCAGGCCCGAGTGCGCGTGTTTGACGGCGGTGTAAAGAATGTCCATGGAAAAACCTTGAGGGGGAATGATAGTGGGCCGCAAGGTAAGAATAAGTCCTTTGCCACCCGCTAAAGTCAGTGTCTTTGGGGCAGCTTGGCCTTTTCCTGGCCCATTAAAAAGGCGTAATCTTCCAGACCCCTCACGTGGCTAAAGACGATACGAACGATCCCCGTCAGCGGAATGGCGATGACTGCCCCAATCGGCCCCCAAAGAATGGCGAGCCCCACGACGCAAAGGATGGTCGTCAGCGGATTAAGGTTCACTTCGTCACCGACGACGAGCGGCGTCAGAAAATAACTTTCCAGAAATTGCGCGATGGACATCGTAATGAGCACGCCAAAAATCGCCGTAGAGCCCCCGCCGCCGGCAAAAGCGATGGCAACGGCGATGAGGCCGCCGAGTATGTTACCCAAATAGGGAATCAAACTCATAACCGCCACCAGAATAGCGATGAGGATGGCGTACTCCATGCCGATGATCAGAAAGCCAGCCGAGTAAAGCGCCGCCAGCGTCGCGATGAGAATGAGTTGCCCCCGGAGATATTTCTGGACGACTTCGCGCCCTTCGTTCATGGTTTGGTGCGCAAGACCGCGTTTTTCGTCCGGTGCCAGGCGAATGATGAAACTGCGAAGCCGCTGCTTTTGCGCGAGCATCAAAATAACGTAGACGAGCACCAGGACAAAGTCGCCCATGGTGCTCAGCGTCGCGCTCAGGATCGACATCACGCTTTCGCTCGTCACGGGTAGGTCCTCCATCACCGATTCGTCGTCTTCAAAAGAAGGTAGTTCAGGAATCAGGCCACCCAGGCCGGAGCTTTCCCGAAAGGCATTTATCTGACTGGACAGTGCTCTTTCGAGCTGTGGCCAGCTTTCAACGAGGGAGCTCATTTGCTGGCTGATGGCAAAGAAGAGCCCGACGAAGAAGACCAACAATACGAAGAAGGCACCGAAGATGGCGAAGCCCGGTTTCCAGCCCCAGCTGCGCAGTTTTTCGTCGATGGGGTCAACGATTAGGGACAGTATTCCCGCAACCACGATGGGTAGTAAGAACCCCCTACCAAAAAAGAGGAACGTAACCACACCAATAACGAGAATTAACTGTAGCGTGCTACGTAGAAGTGGGGACCCATCGGAATCAGACATGCGTGTTGTTGAGCGACGCCGTAAACCGGCCGTAACTATGCTAACCTGCCGCCGCAATCTGATGTTCGCGCGTCAGCTCCCGCCGCCAGGTAAAGAAACCGTAAGCCGCCACCATAATGTTGATGACCATCATGAGGGCAAATAAATGCGCACCCTGGCCCCGGTAGATCCAGACGTAAACCGCGTCGATGACGATCCAGTAAAGCCAATTTTCGAGTTTGCGGCGAATCAGCAAAAAGGTCGCCCCGATGCTGAACGCGGTCGTGATCGCGTCCGGGTAGGTAGCGGCCGCCTGGAGGGTCGTGTTAAAAAATAAGCCGAGGGCGCTGCCGCCGGTGCCAGCAAATACGATAAGGGCAAGGTGCTGTGGCATCGTCATGCGAGTGACCGGTAACTGCCCACCTTTATCACCGCCCCGTTGCCACTGCCACACGCCCACCCCGGCCATGATGAGGTAGAACAGTTGTAAAATAGCATCCGATACCAATTCGTACACCACCAACGACTGATACCCCCACACGGCGGTACTCACCGCGGCGAATAGCCAGCACCAGTTGTTGCCCCGCGCGGCGAGGACGACGTAAGCGATGGATGTAATTATAGCTAGCCAGTCTAACGGTTGGGCTGCGGCGAGTTGTTGGAGTAATTCGGTCAGGGTGCTTGTCTTAAATTCCGGACTTTCTTAGGCCCGGAGGGTCGTCTATCGTAGCGTGGGGTGCAGCCCCACGTTTTCGTTGTTAAATTTTAAATCATGCCTAATTCACAAGGGGTCGTCCATCGTAGCGTGGGGACGCCCACTACGTTTTATTATTCAAATTTTAGCTATGGCCAAATCGCCAACCAGCGTAGTCGATCCACCACAACGCACCACAAAGTAAACCCCACGCAACTTCATCCTTCACGGTCAGCGTTAGAAAAATTACCGAACCCCACCAAAAAAAACACCAACGTCCAAAATAAAAACCACCCCACCCTTGCAGGAATAAAACCCCCGGTCGTACATTTGCACCCGCAATGAAAACCTGCCTCAGTAGCTCAGTTGGTTAGAGCGGCGGACTGTTAATCCGTAGGTCGAAGGTTCGAGCCCTTCCTGAGGCGCATCTTTAAAAGCCGAGCACGATATTCGTGCTTGGCTTTTTTTGTCTTGCGGGTTGATTTACACCTCTGATGAACTTTTCTCGATCGCCGCTACGCGCCAATCGAGAAAAGATACATCCGAGGAGAAATCAAATCCTACTTACCTAAAATCCGAGCATTTCTCCTCGGATGTATCTTTTTATTACTACGCGAAGCGGAATAATAAAAAGTTCATCAGAGGTGTAAATGCGGAACAACTCCCAACCCCATGTCCGCCCTCCTCTCCATCGGTACCATCGCCTTCGACGACATCTACACCCCGCACGGGGAAGTAAAAATGATCGAAGCCGGTTCCTGCACCTACATCGCCATGGCCGCTACCCAGCTCTGCCAGCCGGTTCAGCTAGTCTCCATCATTGGTGATGATTACGATCAGGACTTCCTGAACGACCTGAAAAAGCGCGGTGCCGATCTCGATGGCGTCGAAGTCGTTAAAGGCGGCAAATCCTTCTACTGGGCCGGTAAGTACCACGACGACATGATGGGCCGCGATACGCTCGACACGCAGTTGAACGTCCTGGAGCACTTCGAACCCAAACTCCCGCCCGCCTACCGCAAGACGGACTACGTGATGCTCGGCAACCTTAGCCCCGACGTACAATCCTCGGTCATTGACCAAATGGAGACTAAGCCCAAGCTGATCGCCCTCGACACAATGAACTTCTGGATGGACATCGCCATGGAGTCGCTCAAAAAAGTGCTCAAACGCGTGGACGTACTCATCATCAACGACGAGGAAGCCCGCCAGCTTTCGGAAGAGCGTAGCCTGCTGAAGGCCGCCGCCAAAATTGTGGAGATGGGGCCGAAGATTCTCATCATCAAGAAAGGAGAGCACGGTGCCCTGCTTTTTAACGGCGATAAGATCTTTTCCGCCCCCGCATTACTGCTTCCCAAAGTAGTCGACCCCACCGGAGCCGGTGACACCTTCGCCGGTGGCTTCATGGGCTACCTCGCTTCTACGGACGACACTAGTTTCGAAAACCTTAAGCGCGCCATTATTTATGGCTCGGCCATGGCCAGTTTCGTGGTGGAAGACTTCGGTACGCGGCGGATGCAGACGATTACGCGGTCGGACATTGACGGGCGGGTCGGTCAGTTCGTGGAGTTGATGGGGGTTGATCTTTAGGAAGATCGGCACCAATTGCTAGCATCCGAAAAATTAACCTCTGATGGCGGACTTTCTGAATGATCGGTTAGAGAGAATCCGCGCTTCAGGTACCTACCGGGAGTTACCGGGGACGGTAACCGGCGTTGATTTCTGGTCAAATGATTATCTGGGGTTCGCCCGACTGGACAATTCGAAACAACCTTTTGCAGTCGCACGGGGCGCTACCGGGTCCCGCTTGATTTCCGGAGACCGCGACGAGTGGAATAACCTGGAAAAGCTGGCGGCGGAAGTCCACGGCTTCCCGGCGGGCCTGATGTATAACAGCGGATACACCGCCCTCCTCGGCTTACTCGCCGCCTTACTTACCCGGACGGACACCATCATCTACGACGAACTCAGCCACGCCTGTTGCCGGGATGGTATTCGGCTGGGGCATGCCAAATCACTGCGCTTCCGCCACAACGACCTTTTGCACCTGCGCCAGCGCCTCAGTAGCGTGGAGCGGACCGGGCAAGTCTTTGTCCTGACGGAAGGCCGCTTCAGTATGGACGGAGACGTGGCCCCACTAGCCGACATCGTTGCACTCTGCGAAGAATTCAACGCCCAACTCATCGTCGACGAAGCGCACTCGGGCGGCCTGGAGGGTGATAACGGGGAAGGCCTGGTGGCCGGACTTAATCTACAAGACCGCGTTTTCGCCAGTGTGATCACCTACGGTAAGGCTTTCGGAACCCACGGGGCGATCGTGCTCGGTAGTGAAGATCTGCGCGCTTACCTGGTGAATACTTCCCGACCCTTCATCTACACGACGGCCATGGCCGCGACGCAGTGGGTGGAAATTGGCCTGGCCTACAAAAAACTGGGTCGGCACCACTCGTTACAGTACGAGCGGTTGCGCTACAACGTTCGTTACTTCAAAGAACAATTCAACGGAGCCATCTTACGGAACACCGTGAGCGCCAACGACGGGCCGATCCAGACGGTGATGGTGCCCGGTAACGAGGCGGTGATGCAAGTAGAAGCCGCCTGCCGGGACGCAAACTTACTGGTGAAGGGCATTCGTTCCCCAACCGTGCCGGCGGGTTCGGAACGCCTGCGTATTTGCCTGCACGCCTTCAATACTTCCGACGAAATCGAGCAATTAGTTGCCGTGCTCTGCGAGAACCTCCCGAACTTTGGCCGCTCATGAGTCAACGCGTAAAACTGGTCATCAACGGGCGGGGAAGTATATCGGCCGCCGGCAACGACCCGGCTGCTGCCTACCAAACCTGGGGTAAAGACACCGCCACCTGGTCCGTGGAAGCAAGCACCGGGCTACCCGTTTATCGCGTAACTAATATTCCCGAGCACGAAGCCATCGAGCGCTTCGCCCGCCGCCGGTCCGCTGACCGGGCCACCTTGCTCGCCCTCCACGCCGCGGACCAGGCGGTACGCCAAGCCGGGTGGGTCGGGCAAGAATTTGCGATCCTGGTGGGTTGCTCCCGCGGACCGACCGGGAGCTGGGAAGACGGGTACGAGCACTTCCGCGAGACGGGTACCGCCCGCACAAAAACCTCACCACAAACAACCCTCGGCGGCATCGGCTTCGCCCTGGCGGATTACTTCGGTACCCGTTCGCTGACGACCGGCATGAGCGTCACCTGTTCCTCCGGCTTTCACGCACTGGTCCACGCGGTTGCCCTGCTGCGGGCCGGGATGGCGGAGCGGGTACTGGTGGGCGGCGCCGAAGCACCACTCACGCCATTTACGCTCCGGCAGATGGAGGCGATGGGGATTTATGCTTCCGTACCCGAAAGACGGAAACACGCCTGCGACCCGCTCGGCAAGCCGGCTTCCGGGATGGTGATCGGGGAAGGGGCGGCGTTCGTCGCGCTGTCGACGGAAGGTAGTGGCCCCACTTTGATGGGTATTGGATTTGGCCGGGAGCAAGTGGCGAGTGCTACGGGAATTTCCCGTGAAGGTGAAGCACTACAAGCCTCCATGACGGCGGCGCTTGCGGAAGCGGGGATTCCTTGCGCCAACGTCGTCCTACACGCACCCGGAACCGATCGCGGAGACGACGCGGAGCAAAAGGCGATTCACGCGGTCATGGGCAGTTATGACAACGTGGACGGGATTTTCAATAAGCATTTAACGGGTCATACGTTCGGGGCTTCGGGTCCGCTCGGGCTGGATTTTGCGCTGTCCGTGCTGGAAAATGATCGTGGATACCCGCACCACAGCCTGCTGGTTAACGCGACTGGCTTCGGGGGAAATGCCGTATCGGTGGTAGTGAAAGGAGAATAATACTCCTTCCGGGGTATGCAGTGCGACGTGAATTTGCATCCAACCGCCAAATCACCCCCGCCATGGCCTACACGCCCCTCCGTATTTCCGTCCCCGAGCCCTGCCACGAAGACTGGGCCGGCATGACGCCCGTTGACGGGTCGACCGCGCGCCACTGCGACTCCTGCGCGAAAAACGTCGTTGACTTCACCGGCTTTTCGGATGCGCAGTTAGCCGCCTTCACTAAAGAGAATAACAATAAGATTTGTGGCCGCTTTCGACCGGATCAGCTCGGTCGACCGCTGCGTGCCAACCGCAAGTCGAGTTACACGCCGCTAAAAATAGCGGCTACGGCCGCCGGCTTACTACTCAGCGCAACTGGCCTTGACGCACAGCAAGCGCCCGGCAAACCCACCCCGGATATTTTGGAAAGACCCGAGTATCCGGAGATCATGGGAATGGTCGAGCAAATGCCATTCCCGGAGCCGGTAACTCCTCTCGGTCACGATACGATCGTACCGGAAAATTCGGCGGCCGTGGATACCGTAATTTCTTTGCCCGAGGTCCAAGTCATTTCGTACAGCGCCATCAAGGGCCGGGTTGCGATAAACCATACCGTGGCCCCGCTCGAACTGAGTAGTTGTGACGGGGTTGTTTTTATTGATCAAAGCGCTCCGAGCGAGCAAACAATTCAACCCGTCATTTCCGCTGCGGAAGCGACACGCGACACGATCATTCCACTCCCGCCCACTACCGTACACCCATCCGAAATGATCATGGGTGAAGTATACGTAGAAACCCCGCGGCCTACCGGGCTGGATTATGTACTGGATTCCCTCAAAGCGTTCGTCGATAGCGTTTCCCCCGCTCCTTCCCCAAAAGCTTTGCACCCGCGACCGCGCCCAGCCGCCCCCGATTATCTCGAAAACTTTACCGTCTCGCCCAACCCCGCCCGCGAAAAAATTCGCATCAGCGTAAATTCCCCCCTGGCCCAAACGCTGGAACTTAGCTGGACCGACGCCAGCGGTAGGGTGCTCCGCAGCCAAGTCTGGCCCCTCACGGCGGGCGAAAACTGGCTCACGCAGCAAATCGATTTTGAGCCACGCCACGGCATCGTCTTCCTACGGCTGACGGACGAACGGGGTACACGAGCCACGAAGCCAGTGGTACTGAAACGGTAACGCCCACGGTTAGCTCCGCAGTAATGGACTACTCGCAGCTTACTGCACGCGGCGCACGGTCGCATTGGCGTAGCCGGCTTCGCGCACGGTCTCCCGCAGCGTTTCGGCCTGCGACTGGAAGTAAAACTTGCCGGTGTAGACACGGGCGATCTTACCGTCCGTCAACAAAAACGCGGGGGCCAGTCCTTTTTCTTCCAATTCTTTAACCAGCTGTTTTGCGCTGGCTTCGGACCTGAAGGCGCTGACCTGGACGCCGAAAAGCATGGCGTCCGGATCAAAGGTTTGTGGCACGGTGGCGGGGGCAACGGGTTCCACGTCAGTCTTGATGGGTTCGGCATTCGCCTGGATTGCAACCTCGGTTTTTGTGGGGGCCGCGGTCGTAGATGCAGTGCTATCCCGGGCAACGGCCACCGACGGTGCGGTAGCGGCGGGGGGCGTCACGGCTTCTTTGGTCACGACAACTTCAGCCGGTTTGCGGTTACGCGCAGCTTTGCAGGTCGGTCCATCCGTACCCATCTTAATCACGCGGATGTTAATCATCACCGGACCGACGGAGAGCATACCGAGGTCAGCGGCGGCGGAGCGACTTACGTTAAGCAAGCGACCGGACTGAGCGGGTCCGCAGTCGTTCACCCGGACGTCGACGGTCTCCCCACTAACCACGTTCGTGAGCGCGAGCTCGGTGTTGTAGGGATACTGCTTGCTGGCCGCGGTGTATTCCCCGTGGAGGTAGATCTCGCCGGTGCTGGTTTTTCGCTGATTGGCATTTTTTGGGTAAAAGCCAACGATGCCGCTGGTATCGGTAGCGGGGGCGGGCGAACCGGTGACGGGGGCCAGCGGAAGCGTGGTGACGTCGGAATCCACGTCAGTAATGACGTCGGGCGGGAGGGCGGCGGCGGTTTCGACCGGGTCCCAGTCGGCGGGCGGTGGTGGGATGGCTTTGTTGGCGGCGCGCAGTTTTTTGGCCCAGGCACCCCGCTTGCAGGTTGGCCCGGCGGTGCTGCGGCGGACCACGCGGATGGAGACGGGGACGCGGCCGTCCTGCACCATGTCCAGGGACACGGCGGCGGCCTGGGTAAGGTCCAGCGTGGCGTCCGGGTGGTTGGGCCCACAATCGTTGACTTTTACCGTGACGGCCTTGCCGTTGTTCTGGTTGGTGACTTCCAGGATCGTCCCCCAGTTGTACTGCGTGCTGGCGGCGGTGTACAGTTCGGGTTGCAGGGTTTCGCCCGTGCTGGTGAGTTTTCCGTAGTACTTCTGGTTATAAAAGGTAGCCTGGTTCGCCTGGGCGGCGGCGGTGAAGGAGACGGCGAGGAGAAGAAACAGAACGACTGGGAAGCGATTATTCATGGGCCTTGGGCGCTATTGGGGCTCAAACTACAATTCGCCCACCCAAAGGTTGAGGGCATCCTGCCCGAATGGCCGTGCGGTAGCGCTGCCGCTGTTTCCCGATAGCTATCGGGATCGGGCAGGATGCCCTCAACCTTGAAACAGTCTTTGGATCAACTCCACCACCTCCAACATCCCCTCACTACCCCTTTTTTCAATCACGGTAATGTCCCGCCGCGAAAGCTCGTGGTTAATGCTCGGCTTAGGGTCGATATAAATAATTGGCGCGTTCGGCGGCGCGTAGCCCACCAGGCCGGCGGCGGGGTACACCTGCATGGACGTACCGACGATGATGATTAAGTCAGCGCGAGAAACGACGTCGGCGGCGCGCTCGATCTCCGGCACCGCCTCCCCGAACCACACGATGTGGGGGCGAAGTTGCTGGCCACTTTCGGTCAGGTCACCAACGCGGATGTCGCCTTTCCACGCCACCGGCGGCTCCCGGTCGTTGACCGCCCGTGCTTTAAACAACTCTCCGTGCAGGTGGATCACGTTCGTACTGCCCGCCCGCTCGTGCAGGTCGTCGATGTTCTGGGTGACGACGGTGACGTTATGATCTTTCTCCAACCCGGCGATCAATTCGTGGCCCCGGTTGGGTGCTACGGTGTGGAGTTGGGCGCGGCGCTGGTTGTAGAAGTTAAGGACTAATTCGGGGTCGCGCGCGAAGCCCTCGGGGCTCGCGACGTCCTCCACGCGGTGGTTTTCCCACAGGCCGTTGCTGTCGCGGAAAGTAGCGATGCCGGATTCGGCGGATACGCCGGCGCCGGATAGGATGACGATGTTTTTCATGGCTCGTTGCTTGGGGGGGAAAGGATTATCGTTGCGGCGCGCGGGTACGGCTTGCCCGGTGGTGATTTTCCTTACTGAATTACCGCTTCGAAGGCTTCCCGCCGCTCAAATTCGGGGTGGCCCGGCGCCCAGCCCGCCGTAAAGCGGTAGCCAACCGGCTTGCCGTTTTCCAGTTTGGCCCGGACGTAATAAGTGGAAGCCACCGGCTGGGCCTCGGGGGCTAGCTCACCGTGGTCCACGAAGTCCGCCTCGTCGACCGAGACGGCCATACCTAGGTAATACTCTTTCTCCGCCTGCGGGCCGTGCGTGTAAGCGACGAAACGGTCCTCTTTCTCTACCGTATAGAGCGTATCGGAGTGCAGATTGACGATGCCGATGATCAGCGATTCACCGCCGGTGAGTCCGGTAGCCGTCACGGTAGATTCGTAGCCGTGGGTGCCGGCTTCGATGCTGATATTCCAGTCCAGGTCGATGGTCCGCCCGGCAATTTCTAGTCCGTTGTATTCGAGCAAAAAGGCGGAACGTTCCGCGCCTTCTTCCGTGATGGTGATCTTTTCTTCCCGGGCGTCGCCGATGCGATAAACTTCCCCATCGATCATCAGGGCAATGCTACCCGCGCCGAGGGAGTTGCCGGCCTTGAGCACGTCCATGCCCCAGTCGGACATTTCGTGGTAGTTGTTCCCGTCCAGGCCAACGGTGTCCATCACCATGTCGCGCACTTTTTTGCCGTGGATGTCGATGCCGTTACGCTCGTCCCAGTACATCCGAAAACCGATGTTCTCGTTCTCCCAGGCGGGGCCTTCGTTTTGGTAGCGGGCGGGCATGATTTGCCCCACGTGGTCGGCGTCGCGGATAAATTCCGTGCCTTCCACGAACTCGTTCTGGGCGTTGCGCTTGGCCAGGCGGATATTGGTGCGGATGGTTTCGTCGGTAGTAGCCACGTCATTATTTGACGTAGTAGCCTGATCGCCACCGCCGCAGGAGAACAGCATTAGGGCGAGGCCGCAGGTGCCGAGTAAGGGGGCTAGCAAGCAAGGTTTGTTGAGTGTCATCATTAGTGTTGTGCGGCGTTTGGTGAAAATTACCAGCTCGTGAGTTGAGTCGTTAGAAGTACTCCCGGACGGGACGGGGTGCCTCTGCATTCAGCTATTCCGTGCTCACACACGGATTTACTACGGCAAGAAACAAAATTAGCGTACACCCGCCATATGATCAGTCTAATTATTCTCCGCGCAAAAAGAGCTAGAGAGATACCCTGAAAGAAAGTAGCAGTAAGAAAGCGCACTACGCGCACGATTACCGTACAAATGAAAAGCCTCACTAAATTAAACACCCGAGGCTCAGTCCACGACCGGCGGCGTTTATCCGCGTTTCCAGCGATCGCTACGGGCAACTAGATAAACCTAAACCCACCGCCCTGCTTAACTGTACACACAACACCCTACCTTTAAGCAACCCCCAAACCACGCTCCCTTACCCCCCTTTCTTCATGATCGGACAAAATTTCAAGCAAAAACAATCCCAGACCGCCAGCCCCCGGCAGATCCAGCTCATGCAGCTGGTTCAGTTGCCGCTGATGGAACTGGAGAACCGCATCAAGGAGGAGCTCGAACGCAACCCTACCCTCGAAGAAGCCGCCCCGGCCGAGCCCGATACCGACGAGAAAGCGGAAGAGCGCGACGAAAAAGAAAAAGACGAACGCAACTCTGACTACGACGACGACTACTTCCAGCAGTACCTCGAAGACGACCCAACGAGCTACAACCAATCCAAAAAAAGCGACGAAGACTATGCCGCCCCCGGTAGCTATACGGCCGACGAGACGAGTCTTTTACAATACCTGGACAGCCAAATTAGCGGACTCGAACTCCAATCTCACCTGGAGATCCTCATCGCCAGCCAGATCATCGGCAACCTCGACAACGACGGCTACCTGCAGCGCAGCCTCACCGCCATTGCCGACGACCTGCTGATCAACTACAATCTCGACGTTCCGGTGAGTGAGATTCAGGCCGTCCTCAAAAGAGTCCAAACCCTCGACCCGCCCGGTATCGCCGCCCGCGACCTCCGCGAATGTCTTCTCCTCCAGATCAACCACCTGGTGGATTACGGCGACGACATCGAAGACATGCAGTTCGCCGACATCGTGCTGGCCCAGCGCATCCTGAAGGAAAACTTCGAAGCTTTTTCTAAGAAGCACTACGAGAAACTCCAGGAAAAGCTCGACGTCGACGAGGACGACCTCCGCGACGCCCTGCGCGAAATACTGCGCCTCAACCCCAAACCCGCCAGCGGTCTCACCGGCGCGGCCGGCGGCCAAAGCGCGCGCACCGTCGTCCCGGATTTTGTCCTTTCCATTCAGGACGGCAAGCTAAAACTGCAACTCACCGCCCGCAACGCCCCCGACCTGAAAGTGAGCGACCACTACCAGGAGATGCTCAAAAACTTCCGCAAGGAGCAGAAAGAAAGTGGCAAACTCACCGTCGCCCAGAAACAGGCCGCCGGCTTCATCCGCCAGAATATCGACTCCGCCAGTTGGTTCATCGAAGCCATTCAGCAGCGGCAGCAGACCCTCTTCTCCGTTATGCACGCCATCATGCGCTACCAGGAAGCCTTCTTCCGCAGCGGCGACGTCAAGGACCTCCGCCCCATGATCCTCAAGGACATTGGCGAGATCACCGGACTGGACATCAGCACCGTCAGCCGGGTGGCCAGCAGTAAATTCGTCCAAACGGACTATGGCATCCACAGCCTCCGCGAGTTCTTCAGCGAGGGCATGACCAATCAGGAAGGCCAGGAAGTAAGCACGACGGAAATCAAGGACGTGCTCAAAACCATCATCGAAGAAGAAGACAAACGCAAGCCACTCGCCGACGGCACCCTGCAAAAAGAACTCGCCAAAAAAGGCTACGACATTGCCCGGCGGACGGTCGCTAAGTACCGCGAGCAGCTGGGGATGCCGGTGGCTCGGTTGCGGAAGGAGTTCTGAAAAAGTCTAGAGTCTGTGGTCTGTAGTCTGTACGATGAACCACAGACTACAGACCTTAGACCACAGACTACTATCTTCCCCCCCCATAAAAAATAACCAAAGATGACCGACTCCACCGAAGCAGTAACCAACAACCCCGAGAAGTACCGATTTGAAATGGCCAGCGGCGCGCAAACGTCCAAGCTCGATTACCGCCTGGGGCGCGACCGAATTGCGCTCGTACACACCGAAGTACCCGACGATTTGCAGGGACAGGGCATCGGTTCTACGCTGGTCAAGGCCGCCCTCCAGCACGCTAAGGACCACAAATTGACCGTGCTCCCCTACTGCCCGTTCGTGGCGGCCTACATCGAGCGGCACCCGGAGTGGAACGAGATCGTGGGCGAAATATAGGCCAGTAACCCGCCCGCATGCTTACAATACTTTTCACCCTCACCGCCGCGATTCAGCTTCTCTTTTGGGGCTCATGCTTCCGGACCGCGTACCGGGAACGGTGGCGGACGCCGCCGGTCGTGGCTACTCACCCGGCGAGCGTTATCGTTTGTTTTCGCAACGAGGTTGACAACTTAGCCGCCTGCGTGCGGGGGATTCTCGCGCAGGAGTACCCGCCCGGTTTTGAGTTAATTTTGGTGGACGATAATTCTACGGATGGCTCCACGGAGTTGGCGCGGACACTGGAGCGGGGGGATGACCGGGTGCGGGTTTTGTACCCCGGCCGGACGCGACCCGGCAAGAAGGATGCCCTGGCTTACGGAATCGCGCAGGCAAAGCACGAGCGGCTGGTGCTGACGGATGCGGATTGCATACCGGCCTCCCGGTGGTGGCTGTGGGGTATAGCGGGGCGGCTTTATGGTAAGACGGAATTGCTCCTCGGCGTTTCTCCTTACCGAGCGGAAATCGGTGCCGGCCTACTGGCGCGGTGGCAGCAGTTTGAGTCGGTTTACGTTAGCTTGAAGTACCTTTCTTTCTCGCACCGGGGCCTACCGTACATGGGCGTTGGGCGAAACCTCGCTTACACCAAAAGCTTTTTCAACCGGGCGGAAGGCTTTGCCGGGCACACCGATCTGGCGAGCGGAGATGATGACTTACTGGTGAGCTCCGCCGCAACGGTAGTGGGCACGGCGGTAGTCGTCGAGCCGGAAACCTGGACGTACAGCGCGCCGCAGCCGAATTGGGAAAAGTACTTTTTGCAGCGGGCACGGCACCAGTCGACGGGCGGGCGGTATCCACTGGAAGTCTCGGTTTTGCTGACGGTTTTGGCGGCGAGCCACGGTTTTTTTTACGTGCTGGGGGCACTTATGCTTTGGTACGGGGAAGTGCAATTAGTGGCCTATTGTTACTGCATTCGACTGCTCGCCATTACTTACGCTTGCGCACCGGCTTATTATCCGGAAGCATTATTGGGCGAGGACGTGGATGCCGGGTTGGGGTGGAAAATCTGGGGAAAACTACTGGCGAACGTGGCTTTCTTCGACGTCTGGGTGGGGCCCATGTATTTGTACCTTGCCGTGGTGGGGTTGGTGGGTAAAAAGAGTTGGTAGCGGGGTGCAACCCTGATGGTTGAACTTCGTCCCTCTTGTTACAACCGTGGCCACGCCCCGGAATTCACCAGACATCACACATCTACGCCACCCAAATTATGCTACGCACCTCCTTTCTCCTGTTGTTACTCACCTGCTTCACCCTCACCACCTGCGCCCAGCGGCAACGCTCCGTCAAAGCCTCCAACAATACGGTAACCGAAATGCGTGACCACGCTGATTTTACCGGCCTCGACGTCAGCAGCACGATCGAAGCGACCGTGCGTCAGGGCAGTGCATATTCCGTTGAAATCGAGGCGTCCGACAACGTGATCGGTCTCGTGGAGACGAGCGTCCGGTCGGGCGTATTGCAGCTGACGTTAGCGCAGGAAACCCGGTACGAAGACTTGAAAGTCCGGGCCGTCATCACCATGCCGACCCTGACGAGTTTACGGGCCAGCGGTGCCGCCCGCGTGGCGGCTTCCGGGTTTACCGAAGGCTCCGGCGAGATGGATTTTGATTTCTCCGGGGCAGCCTCCGTTAGCGTAAAGGACTCCCGCGCAAAGCGTCTCAACTTGGATGCCTCCGGGGCTTCCAACGTCGACCTTGCCGACTTGAAGGTCGAGCGCGCCGAGATCGACGTGGCCGGGGCAAGCTCGATCAAGTTAGGGGTGAGTGAGCAGCTCAGCGGAAAGGCTTCCGGGGCCAGCTCCGTGAGAAACCGGGGCAGTGCGTCGCTGAACGTACGGACCAGTGGTGCTTCCCGGATCCAGTCGGTGGACTAAGCCGCTCGTTGGATAATCAGTGTTAACACCCCAATGTGACCGGAGCGCATCAGTAACCCTGGGCGCTCCGCTTACCTTTGCCCCCGGCCCGGTAGTCGGTCTTTACCGGGGGTAATGTGCTCTTTTAGGGAACATCAATTCTAGCTTGTTCCCGCTAATTCCCCTGCACCCGTCCCGACTAAGTCGGGACCCCTTTTTATTTCCGCCTTCTCCTAGTATTCAGTTCACCACAATTATGCGTTCATTTCTCTGCCCCTGCCTGGCGCTTTGTTTGGTGTCTTTACCGGCGTTCGGCCAGGACGAAAAACCTGTCTACGAGACGCAGCGGCTCGTTGGTGATGCGCCCACCATCGACGGCAACATCAGCGACACGATCTGGAACCAAGTGCCCTGGGCCGACCTGAACTACCAAGTGCAGCCCAGCGACGCGGAGCCGGTGAGCCAGGAAACGCGGTTCAAAATTCTGTACGACCAGAAGAACCTCTACGTGGCGTTTCGCGCCTTCGACACCAACCCCGAGAAGATTGAAGCCCGCCTCGGCCGCCGCGATGATTTCCCGGGCGACTACGTGGAGATCAACTTCGATAGTTTCAACGATAAACGCACCGGCTTTTCCTTTTCCAGTTCCGTCAGCGGCGTGCGCGGCGACGAGTTCATCAGTAACGACGGGGAGAATTGGGACAGTAACTGGGACCCGTTCTGGTTCATGAAAGCGAAGCAGGATTCGATTGGCTACACCGTCGAAGCGCGCATCCCTTTCTCCCAACTCCGCTTTGGTAAGGCCCCGAGCCAGGAGTGGGGTTTGCAGGTCACACGCCTCAACTTTCGGGAGCAGGAGCGCGACGCGTGGTCGCCCGTCAAGCAGGATCAGAATGGCTGGGTGAGCCGCTTTGGAACCCTGAAGGGCATTGAAAATATCAAGGCCCGCAAGCCGCTGGAACTCCAACCCTACGTACTCGGCCAGGTCCGCACCGGCGGCAAGTTCAACGCCGACGACCCCTTCAGCCGCAAGACGGACACCCGCGCCAGCGTGGGCCTCGACGGGCGGATCGGCCTGACGAACGACATCGCGGTCGACTTCACGATCAACCCCGATTTTGGGCAAGTCGAAGCCGACCCGGGCGCCATTAATCTCGACGGATTTCAAATCTTCTTCCGCGAGCAACGGCCCTTTTTCGTGGAGAACGCCAACATCTTTGATTACCAGTTGACGCAGTCCGAAGCAGGTGGCAATTACACCGGCGACTTGCTTTTTTACAGTCGGCGCATCGGTGGCGTACCGAGCCGGTTCATCCAGGGCGACCCAGTGAATGGCCGCTACGTGCAGCAGCCGGAAAACACGACTATTTTGGGCGCGGCGAAGGTGAGTGGTAAGACGCAGAGCGGTCTTTCGCTGGGCTTGCTTTCTTCTGTCACGGAGCGAGAGTTAGCGGACATCGTGAACGTCAACAACGAGGAAACGGAAGTCGTGGAGCCGCTGACGAGCTACAACGTCGGGCGGGTGCAGCAGGATTTTAACGACCGCAACAGCAGCATCGGCGTAATCCTGACGACGGTTAACCGGGATTTGGAAGGTAACGAAGACCTGGAATTTTTACACAACAGCGCGTACTCCGGCGGCGTGGATTTGGTACACCGCTGGAAGGACCGCGCCTGGCAGATGCGGGTCAACTTACTCGCTAGCCAGGTGCGCGGCTCAGAGCAAGCCATCACCCGAACGCAGCGCTCCTTCGAGCACCTTTTCCAACGGCCCGACGCCAGCCACCTGGGCGTGGATTCCACCCGCACGAGCCTGGAGGGCACGGGCGGCACGGTAACCGTCGGCAACTTTGCCGGCGACTGGATTTTTGAGGCGGGGGCGACCTACCGCAGTCCGGGATTGGAGATCAACGACATCGGCTTTTTAAGTAATACGGACCAGGTTAACGCTTTCGCCTGGGGCTCGCGCGTCTGGCGGAAACCGCAGGGCATTTTTAACCGGCGGCAGTGGAACCACAATATCTTTTTGGGGTGGGATTTTGACGGTTCTTCCCTTGAACGGCGGTACAATACGAACGTCAACGCGACCTTCAAGAATTTCTCATTCTTCAATGCTTTTCTCAATCTGGAGCAGCAGGACATCAGTAAGAATGCGCTCCGGGGCGGCCCGCTGCTGCGGCGCTCCCCGGGCTTCTACACCGGGTTCTATTACCGGACGGACAACCGGAAGAAAATGACGTTCGGGGTGTTCGCCAACGGTGGCGGTTCGTACGACGGCAACACCGAGGGCCGGGGCGCTGGCTTTGAAGTTCGGTACCAACCCCTCGACGCGCTGGCGCTTAGTTTCGAGCCCGAATTCGAATGGGGCGGCCGCAACGACCAGTACATCGACACGCAAACGGACGGGGACCGCACGGCCTACCTACACGGTAGAATCGATCGCCAAACGCTCACGCTGACCCTCCGCGCGATCTACAACCTTACGCCCGACTTCACGATCCAGTACTACGCCCAACCCTTCATCACGAAAGGCGAGTACACACAATTCAACCGCCTCGGCGACCCGGATGCGCGGGACTTCGGGGAGCGCTTTCCGCGCTACGCTGACGAGGAGCTTTCGTTTGACAAAGAATCCAGCGTCTACTCCGTCAACGACGATGCGGATGCGGCCACCGACTTCACCTTCGATGACCCGGATTTTAACTTTATCCAGTTCCGTTCCAACCTCGTTTTCCGCTGGGAGTACCGGCCGAGTTCGACACTGTTTTTCGTTTGGCAACAGGGCGGTAGCGGTGGTGGTGACCCGACTAAGAACTCGTTCGAGACCGTGGGGGATCTTTTTGACCAGGAGATTCGGAATACGTTTTTGGTGAAGGCGGCTTATCGGTGGGTTAGGTAGGAGATTATAGGCGGTAGGCGGTAGGCGGTAGGCGGTAGGCGGTAGGCGGTAGGCGGTAGGCGGTAGGCGGTAGAATATAGGCTAGACTATGCTTATTCTTTTAGTACGTACGCTGCTAATATAGCCAGACTGATGGCACCCAGGAACAGAAGAAAATAATTCCAGTTGAACACGGTAGCCGTTTTGATCACTCCGTCCGCACCCTGTATCAAAAACCCGGCCCAGTAGTAAGGGTGGGTGTAGCGGTTGTCCTGACGGAGTGCAGTTTGGGCGGAGAAGAGGGCCACCGAGCGGTCTTCCCCCCGCGCAAGGGCTTCGTAGAAATGAACCATGAACTCTTTAGTTGCCTCATCATCGACTTGCCAGCGGCTCGACACCGTCGTGCGGACGCCGGCGGCGGTGAAGGCATTGCCGATGCTCAGCACGCCTTCCCCGGGGGCCACTTTACCCAGGCTGGTCTCGCAGGCGGAAAGCACCACCATTTCGTTGAGCATGTTTAGTTTGGATAAGTCCTCGTAGAATAGGAGCTCCTTAGCGTCCAGCGTATCGGTTGTCTGGCGAAAAGCGATGAAGCTACTGCCCGGCTGAGTAGCGTTCACTACGCCGTGGCTGGACACGTGAACCGTCAGGGCCTGAGCACTCCGCGCCAGGAAAGCCGCCAGACTAGCTTCTTCCCCCACCAGTAGCGTAGCGTCCATTACGTCCGCAATGGCCTCAACTTCAGCAAGGTTATGCAGCAGCGGGGGCAGCCCGGGGCCGCCGCGAAAATCTTCCCGCCCCCGCAAAGTGGAGGCAGCCCTTTCGCTCCCGGCAAAGCTGGGGGCAAAGGCGATCAGATTCTCTTCGGTAGCCAGTAAGTTCTCGCGTGTGGCGTGGCGGGCCTGCTGTGCTAACCCGTGGTCGAAACGAACCTTAATTTTATCCCCCAGGTATGCTTGGTTGGTGAAGTCGACGGAAGCCGCGCTACCGTCCCCCCACGGGAGCGCTACGAAGGGCAAATGGTGAAGCGCACCGTCGGGAATGATCAGTAGCTTATCCGTCGCAAGCGTGGCGGGGAGTAGCAGTTTGGCCAGCGTATCGCCCAGGCGTTGGTAGCAGAGATAGAGACTATCCTGCTGCACTGCCGACCGCATACTCACCCGCTGGTAAGCACTTCCGTAGATGCTTTCTTTGAACGCTCCGATTAATTCACCGAGGTTCGTATTCGTCAAATCCAGTCGCTGAACTTCCAGCCGGCCACTCGGCGCGAGGTGAAAATAAAGCTGCGTTTGCCGCCCCACGTGGTAAGCGACAATGTCGGTCCGTTCCCGCGCGGCGTACCGCTGCCAGAACGTGGAGTCGGGTACCGCTACGGGTCCTTTGCCCCGGCGGCGTTCGTATTCCCGCAACAGCGCGGTACTCTTAACGCGGTCGCTGAAGAACAGGGCTTCCCACGGGCGGCCCAACTGAATTAATAACTCAACTGCTCGATCAAAATCATCCTTGTGTTGCCGGCTCCAGTATTGCTGACTGACTTCGTTGATGGAGCGTGCGCGCAGTGCATCACGCACGTCCAGTTGCGCGTAGTGGTCCGCGAGTGCCTGCACGCTATCTCCTATTTCCAGTAAAGCGGCAGCGCGCAGGCCGTAAACTTGGTGGACGTTATTTAAATTAAGTGTTTTGGCGGTATCGAGGTAGGCAAAGGCGTCTTGTAGGTACCAATTCCCTTCCCCGTAGTGACGAATGCTTTCGTTAGCCAATTCCACGACGGCTGCGTAACGTCCAAGCTCGTTCAGGATGTTGGCTTTTTGAAATACGGCGAATTTTAGTCCTTCCTGAATATATTCTTTGTCTGATTCGATCGCCATCTCAATGGCCACCAGGGCCTCCTCAAACTGATCTTGCCGGGAGTAAAAGGTAGAAAGGTTGTGGTAAAGGCCACCGAGTTGGCTGTGGAAGGCAGTGTCCGCCAGCGCAATGTCGATGGCCTGCCGGAAGCCACGTTCGGAAGCGACCTGATCGTCTTCCACGGCCGTAGCAATAATGGCGCGCACCATGATCGCTTCGATGCGCAACTGAGTGTCGTTGCCCGCGATTTGTAGCGCAGTTGTCGCCTCCGCGGCGGCGTCGATGTCGGCTTCCGCATTATACAACCCCATCATGGCCAGGTCGCTGTGCACGTTGACCAGATCGCGGGGCGCGGGGTCGTCCGCTTCGTGCAGGTAGTCGAGCGCTTGGCGGAGCAGGGCTTCCGAGCCACCCATGTCGCCTCGTTGCAGGGCAACCTGGGCGCGGACGCGTACGATCCGGCCCCGTAAAGCGGCGTCGGACGTATCCGTATTCATCGTCACGGTATCCAGGAGGGCGAGGGTGAGGTCGGCGTCCTTGAAAAAATTGCAGGAGGCGATAGCGAGACGTACTTCGTTGCAATGCCGGTTTACACTTTCTCCGCAATTACCGTAGATCGGCGTGAGTATTGCGAGCGCTCCGTCGAAGTCCTGCTGGTAGACTTTTTCCCAGGCGGCCTTCACGCGGCCGTCCCGAAAGTTCATTGGTTCTCCCTGTGCGTGGCCAATCAGGGAAAACAGCGTACACACAGCAACCAGAACCAATCGGATAAGGAGCATACGGGCGGAAGGTTAGCGTTGTTTGTGGCTTACCGCAATCTTGCGGGCCGGCTAATTTAACCTTTTGCATAGCTACGGATCAGTAATAAATGTCTAGCCACCTGTTTTTGGGCGCGGCCGCCCCGACTAAGTACGGGACTAGCTAACGCGTCGCCGGTGCGGGGAAGGTGGAAAAAGAGCGGCCCGAACGTCCTTCACTCGGCAAGTCTTCGAAAATCCAGTAAATAGCTCTGGTAATTCCCACCTCCCCGGATGCCCCGGCACTCCCGATAGCTATCGGGATCGGGACCGCGCTAACCGGCGTATCACGGTGGACTGAGGCTTCTAGTCCACCAGCGCTTTGACAAAATAAAAGGCCCGTAAGTCAAAACCGTGGTCGAAGTAGAATTTATGGGAGCGGGCGTTGGTGACGTAAGTTTTTAGTTCCATGCGGACGCAGTTCTCCGCTCTCGCCCACGCTTGTAGTTGCTCCATAAAATAGCTTCCGGTGCCGCCGCGCGCCGCCGGGTCGACGATCACGTTATCGAGCTCGACGAGTTTGCCGCCGTAAAGGCGTACGCTGACCCAGGCGCTGGCGACGCCGATGAGTTCTTCGGCACGGAAGAGGCCGAAGCAGTAGTAGCCGTCGAAATCCCACTGGGTGACGAGGCGGGCGGCTAGTTCTGCGGTCGGTATGGCGGGGTTGAGGAGGTGGACCAGCTCGACGACGCGGGGGGCGTGGGTGGGATTTAGGGAGCGGAAGGATAGATCGGGCGGCATGGGTTTCTTGGGTATTCGGGTCGAGTTACGGTAATGAGGTAACAACTGAGATCACGGATATGAAGGAGGTCGGTGAGTGAACAATTATTAACTGACCTTACGCAACCGGATTATGCCACATAAACACAAAAACACAAGAGTGAGTAGAAGGTGTTTCGGCGTAGCCGTACACCGATTTTTGTGCTTTTGTGCTGAAATAATCTGCGTGACATCAATTATTAAAATGATACGGGTAAGTGTCTACAAACCTTTCAGTAATTCTTGCAAATCTTTGTTCTTTTTATCGCAGATACAGCGCGGCCGCGGGTGCCGGGGTAATGAGTAATGCTCGGCCTTTAGGTGAATCACCTTGCGGCTCCCCTGATCCCGGCACCGGCGACCGCGCCCATCTCGTGAACAGCGACCCCACCTATTTTCAACATCTTCCCAAAAAAATTTGCACATCCCACCTAACAGTGCGTTTTTACGGGGTCTACCTTCGTAGACTCAATCTAGCAGACCCCAATCTATGAGCACAACCGCCTACCGTCGCGAGCCTTTATGGTACAAGGACGCCATCATTTACGAGCTGAACATCAAAGGTTTTTACGACAGCAACGCCGATGGCATCGGTGACTTCGCCGGCCTCGAACAGAAGCTCGACTACCTCGAAGAACTCGGCATCACCGCCATCTGGGTCCTCCCCTTCTACCCCAGCCCGCTGCGGGACGATGGCTACGATATTCAGGACTACTACAAAGTCTCGAACGCCTACGGTAACCTCGACGACTTCAAACGCTTCCTCGACGCCGCCCACCAGCGGGGCCTCCAGGTAATCACCGAACTGGTGATCAACCACACGTCGGACCAGCACCCCTGGTTCCAACGCGCGCGCAACGCACCGATCGGCAGCAAGGAACGCGATTACTACGTGTGGAGCGACGACGACCAGAAATACCCCGACGTCCGCATCATCTTTACCGATACCGAGACGAGCAACTGGACTTGGGACCCGGTCGCAAAACAGTACTACTGGCACCGCTTTTTCCACCACCAGCCTGACCTCAACTACGACAGCGAGCACGTCCAACAGGAGATCTTCGACGTGCTGGCTTACTGGATGGACATGGGCATCGATGGGTTCCGCCTCGACGCCATCCCCTACCTTTTCGAGCGCGAAGGCACCAACGGCGAGAACCTGCCGGAAACCCACGTCTTCCTCAAGAAACTACGCAAGTACGTCGATGAGAACTACGACAACGTCCTTTTCCTGGCCGAAGCCAATATGTGGCCGGAGGAAAGCGCCAGCTACTTCGGTGACGGCGACGAGTGTCACATGAATTACCATTTTCCATTGATGCCACGGCTCTACATGAGCGTCAAGATGGAAGACCGCCACCCGATCACGGACATTTTCGACCAGACGCCCGCCATCCCCGAAAACTGCCAGTGGGCTACTTTCCTGCGTAACCACGACGAGCTGACGCTGGAAATGGTAACCGACGAGGAGCGCGACTTCATGTACAACGTCTACGCCAGTGACCGCACGGCCCGCATCAACCTCGGTATCCGCCGCCGCCTCGCGCCGCTGATGGATAACGACCGCAATAAGATCGAGCTGCTGAACGTGCTGCTGATGAGCCTGCCCGGCACGCCCGTCCTTTACTACGGAGACGAGATCGGTATGGGCGACAATTACTACCTCGGTGATCGCGACGGCGTCCGGACACCGATGCAGTGGAACAGTAACGAGAACGCCGGTTTCTCCGAGGCCAACCCGCACTCTCTTTACCTGCCCGTAATTCGCGATACGGAATATTCCTACCGCTGGGTGAACGTCAAGCGCCAGCAGCAGAATCCGAACTCGCTGCTAAATTGGACCAAAAAACTACTCGCCAAACGGAAAACTTCCAAAGTTTTCGGCCGGGGAACGATCCGCTGGCTCACGCCCGACAACAGCCGTATTTTGGCGTTTATCCGGGAGTTTGAAGACGAGGCCGTCGTGGTCGTTGTCAACTTAAGCCGCCACGCTCAGGCGGTAAATCTGGATTTACAGGAATTCGAAGGCAGCAAAGTGCGCGAAGCCTTCGGGCGGACGCACTTCCCGGACGTAAGCCGCGACCCCTACGTCGTCACGGTAGCTTCCCACGGTTACTACTGGCTGCAACTGGAATCTATTAATTTGGGAGGGGACGATCGTCGGCAACTAGTCACGGCGGAACTGAACGCCACCAAGCTAAAAGACTTTTTCGACCGCAAGAACCTGCGTAAGCTGACGGCGGATATTCTACCCAACTACCTGCAAAGCACGAGTTGGTTAGGCGCCCGTTCCGAAGACCTGGAAGAAGTAACCATTCTCGACCACCGGATGCAGACAAATTCGCAGCGGCACTTCGGTTGGATGCTGTTACAGGTTAACTTCCTGGAGGGGTTACCGGAATTAATTCAATTACCCATTGCGTTCCATAATTTCCGGGAGGAAGTCGATTACGCACAGCGGGAAGAAGCGATCGCCCTCGTCAATTACAAGGACGATAAGGTCGTTTTGATCGATGCGCTGTACGACGAAGACTACCGCCGCGGCCTTGTTGACGGGCTAAAAGAATTCGGCGAATTGCCCGGATTTAATTTCGTTGCTCAGGATTCGATGGCCACTACCGGGCCACAGACCGCTAGCTTGCTTCATTCCGGGACGGAGTACATGCTGTTGCAGTCCAAAGACTACACCATCAAGTTCTACCGCCGGGTAGACACTACGGACGTACCCGACCTGGAGATCAAGCGGATGCTTACGCGCCGGGGATTTGCTAACGCACCGACGGTGGTCGGCACCTTGCACTTCGCACCAAAAAACACCCAGAACGCGACGCTCGCCATCTTCGAGCAGCGCATCAGTAGTGGTGGTAGCGCCTGGGATTACGTCGAGAATAACATGCAGCGGTTTGCCGAGGACGTCGTGTCATTGCTGCAACGCGAAAACGGGGAGGCTCCGAAGGCCCAGCCCGACGAAATTGCCGTGACCGACCGAATCATGTACGCAGACATGCCGGAGACGATCCAGGATGTGTTGGGTTCACCTTTCATCACGAAACTAGCTGAACTCGGACGGACGATTGCTTCCTACCACACGGTAATGAGCGACGTTAGTTCGGAAAAGAACTTCGAAAAAGAGGCGCTTAGTCTGCACTACCAGCGCAGCGTTTACGCGGGTTTGAAGGGAGACGTGCGGTCGACGCTCGATCTCCTCCGCAAGTCGATGGGGGAACTCAATGACGACGCCGCCGGTCTGGCCGAGGCACTTCTGGCCCAGGAGGAAAAGATGCACACCAAGCTCAAGCGTCTTTTCGCGCACAAGATCGAGGCGGATAAGATTCGTATTCACGGAGACTTCACATTGATGCAACTGGCGCAGGTCGACGACACCTTTGTGATTCGCAACTTCGACGGCGACCCCGATCGGACCTTTAGCCAGCGTCGTCTGCGTCGGAGCCCGGCCAAGGACATTGCTAACCTGATGCGGAGTATCAGTTACGCTTGCGGCCTGGTCTACGAAGACCTTGCCCCCGGCCTGCGCGACGAAACCGCCGCCCACCTGGAAGACTGGCTGCGCACCGCCAACCGCTATTTATCGGCGGAGTTCCTAACGGCTTACCGGAAGGCAACAACCGGCACGCGCTTGCTTCCTGCGGACGAGCACGATTTGGAAGTGATGCTCGATACGTTCCGGATCGAGAAGGCGCTGCAGGAGTTGCGGTATGATTTGAATTACCGGCCTGGCCAGGCGATTGTTCCTTTGCGGGGGTTGCTTGAGTTGGTGGAGGATGAGGAGTAACCTCTTTTATATGCCGTATGATTACCGAATGCCGGGGGACTTATTGTTCTCCGGCATTTTTTATTGGGGAGGGCGCGGTCGCAGGTGCCGGGTATTAAAGGAAATGCAATGCCTGTTGATTTATCTGTATGGCCACGGTTAAAGTAACGGGCGACGTGAAGTTCGCCCTCACCAAATAAGCAGCGCGAAATATAAAATGCTTCAACTAAGCTGGCGGACGGGTTCTCACCTTATGCTTACTTAGCTCATACCGCAGCGTATCCGCCCTCAAGCGACTATTTTTATCGTTGAAGGCCAGTAACTCGTGTGCGGATATTCTCCCGTCGGAAAGAAGTTTCGAGAGCAGCCCGTATGCCATGTCCTTAACGTCTTCCCGGTGTTCGTCTTTCTTAGCGTACTCACCGCTCAACACCTTTAGAAAGACCCTGTCGTTCTGGGTGTTTAATTGGTGTTCGCTAATTCTTTTGATTTCCCGCCACGCTGCTTCACCGTCGGTAATGTTGGCTAAATAATACTGTAAACAATTGTAGGCGTTGACGTTCTCCTCCCACCCCCGGAGGAGTATTTCCTGCGCCCGGGGAAGGTTACGCAACTTCTCTTTGCTCAACTTAGCGGCCCTGATGAGCGCGTTGTGGAGCAGTTCTTTTTCTAGTTGCCGTTCGTAAGCGGTTTGGGCGGATTCATCGTCGCCCCGCAGTACGTTGAGGTCGCCTGCTTTTTCCCAGTCTTCTAATTTCTCGTACAGTGTGATGGCCTCAGCATAAATTTTTCCGGCTTCGTAGCACTCGGCCGCCGCCCGTTCATTTTTCAGGTAGCGCAGGCATACTACGGCTGCTTTCTCGTAGAACTTTCCTTTTTTCAGCGTCTCCGCGGCCGCAGTGTGATTTTTGAGTAGTTTGAGGTACACGTAGGCGGCTTTTTCGTGTTTACCGCTGTTTTCCAACGCACGAGCCGTAGCTACGTACTGTTGGCGTAAGCGGTGAAGCTCATCCCCTATATCAACGGAACCACCAGCACCACCGGCTCGGCCACCGAAGAGGGAAAAGCCAGAGCCTCGGTCCCGCATTTTGAATGTACCCTTAGGGCCACCGCGCGAAGACCCGTGCTCATCGAGGGGGATGGCGTAACGCAGGGCCGCCTCGGGGTCTTTTTGCATCAAGTCGAGCAATTTATCCACTTCGCGCTTATTTCTATTCTGAAGATCTCTGAAGTCTTCCAGCAAGTGATCATGAGCGTTCGCGCCAGACAAACCAAGCATTACCGCCAGCCGTTGGAGTTTGTCGGCCCTGGGGTTCAACGTGGCCTTATCTCCGTCGCCGGTCATGACGGACTCGTAAAGTTTGAGCCGCAGCTTTTCCGCAAGAGAGAGCGGTGCGTCCGCTAGCTTTTCCCTGGCTACGCCCGCGTCAAGAGCGCTTTCGATGTCCTCGCGCGGGGTAGCGGCGACACTGAACGCCACGACCTCCCCGGACGAAACAACGTAATCCGCCGGGCGCAGACTAGCCAATACCGGCACTTCCTCCACCACCAGGCAGTCACTCATCAGGAGGGGAGACATCAGTTTAAATAGTCCGAAATCGGGGTGCAACACGTACGTGTCTTCCCGAAACAATTGCTTGAGGTCATGATCCGTCAATTCCGGCAGCACCCGTGATTTTGCCGGAACGATTAGTTGGCTTGCCGCCAGGTGGGCGGAAGCAAATGGATCGAGTTTGTCCGCCGGTAATTCACCGGTAGTAATCACCAGATAACCCCACGGCACGTTGGCCCGCCGGGAGGGTAATCCGTACACCCTGATGTGTGCCGGGTCTAATCCCAGGCGGTCAACGGCAGCAATCCATCTCGTCGGGTCCTCCCCTTCGACGAAAAAGCCGCAGCCGGGGTACGGATCTTTTTCGTAGCGTTTAAGCGTTAGTTCCATGGTTGACGATGTGGCTGATGAAGGATTTGATGTACTGATCGTAGAAAACCATTGGAATTTTTTCTTGCTGTTGAAGGCCTCTTTTGTAAATTCGATAGGACAAGCCGCCCAATTTAGATTCTAGCCGGGCGAGCTTACCGGCGCCGTGACAGATGATCATGCCGTCTTTAGCCATTTTTTCCGCTCGCCGCAAGTTTACGTTATCCAAGCATTCATTGATAATTCTGATCAGTTCAGGCTCGTAATCGCTGGCATTATTGATTATGATTTCAATTTGGTATTTCTTTTGATAGTAGGCCGGCCCCGAAAAAACATCAGCGGTAGCTCCCGCCAGCGGAACGTCTAGCTGAGTAGGTAGGTGAACGTCCGCCAAGTCTGCGTTTGCCGATACCAACGTCAACATTCCATCGGGGTTATGAACGACGGAGCTTCCGTCGGGAAAGGTCCAAGTTCCCGGCGTAATTTCATCAGCCACAACTTTTACGCTTCCCTCAAGGTATTGCCGATGGTGTAAATATATTTTGTCGTCCGTACAAACCAAGTCGTGTTTTCTTATACGCAGGAGTTCATCGTCGGTAATCAGCACTTGATTAATCTTCCGGAAAAAGTTATTAGAATTTTCGTGGAACTTCTGTTTTTTAGTGCGTTCACGCGTGGTTACATTTTGTTGAGAGATATGTCCCAAAGTGTCAATGCAGAGGGTACTATCCGGCAAGATGGACTTAAAAAGCTCTTGCTCAACGTAGAAGGTGCGCTTGGTGGTTAAGCGCCGATCTAACGCAATCGTGATCGGCTCGCCACCGGGGTAACTGACGACGGTGTAGGTTTGGTTATCGGTTGTAAATAAAGCAGTAACGGAAAGATCTTCGTGGGTAATAACGGCTTTCAAAATGTCTGTTGATCGACCTCCGTCACTCAGAAATTCCCAGCCACTATCAGCGCTAACTTTGCCCGAGTACAACCGCATTAGGGCATTGTTAACCGTTAGTCCATACACGAAGCGATCTCCCGCCCAGGTATGTTTTATCTTCATTTCCGGAAATAGGATGGGATAATTCGTAGTCCCAAAAAAGGTACTGACCACCTTATTGTTCTTTAGTGTCGACTCAGACCACAATTTATCCAGCGGCACCTTCAACTCCTGTACGAAGCGCTTTCCCCGCCTCAGATTCTTGTACACTTTAATCACCCCCCGCTCATCCGGGTGAATCCAGTGGTCGATACGTTTACCCAACTCCTCTGACATCCGTTGCATACCCGGGGTCTTCAAAGAGGCCGCGGTACCCAGGAAAAACAGCTCACCCGCTTTAATATCTTCACGGGAGAACAGTTGCTCAATACCAATTCCGGGGTCCAGCGTATCGTCCAGCACGTTTAGTCCGTCGATAACGTCAACCAGGGTGTTGAAAGCTATTTCCCGGTAAGACTTACCCACCAGAAAGACGCGGTAGGGCTGCTTATTTTTTGGGTGTTGCGCGATGGCGAGCGCCGCGGCAAAGGAGATGGTCCGAATATCGCCCCAGTTTTTCAGCGTAGCGTCGATGAGCAGTACGCGGGGGTAAACATTATCCGCCGGCGGGATTTCCCGGTGCTTGTACAGTGCTTCGCCGTTAGCCAGGCGGGAAAGCAGGACGTGGTCGTCGAGCGCGTATTCGGAGGTCAGGAGCTTATCAAAGCTGCCCTTGTTGGTAATGTCCGCTACGCCACCCAGCGGCTGCTCGCTCGGCAGGCTAGCGTGGAAGGGGATTTGTAAACCACTGATGAGACTGGCCACCAGCGCACCGACGTGGATAGTTTCGGGGTGATTGATTAGCTGGTTGATAAGGCTTTTTTCTTGTTCTTGCTGTTCGGGTTCCAGCTCGAGTGCTGCGAGCGCTTGCACCGGCGGCAGGTCCGCTATCCGCTTCAGAATGGCCTGCACGCTGGTCAGTTCTCGCCCGATAATGGCCAGGGTCTTAAAATCTCTGGCTATTTGGGTAATCCTCTGCTGCTCCGTCAGCGCCAAACCCCGCCCTGCGTTCGCGTACTGTTCCGTGAAAGGAGCCGCTTTCAGCTCCGACAGAATTTCGTGGGACCTTTTCACGCTCACCGCGTTGTGACTATTTTTAAAAATAGCCCGGAGTAATTGAATGCGTAAATCCCCTTTTTTAAATTGGGCTGGGACCTCGGTCAGCAGCTTCGCGAACCAAATCCCCTCATTTATTTCTTCGGTGAGTTCAACGCAGGACGACACGATCGCCATCACGTCATTGAGCGTATGGACGCCCTGGGAGGTGGTGGCGGCGGTTGCTAGCAGCAGCGAGCCGAAGCGGGGCAGGCCGTGCGGGGCGAGAGACAACACCAATTCACCGATCACCTGGTCGGTGTAGCCTAGGGTACAGCCACCGGGCACGGCAATGACTTTCCCCTGGTCTTCGTAGCGCCAAAAGTTATTCTCGGAAGACTGTAAGTACCTGCTTGCTACACTCATCAGAGTTGTTTGGTATTGACGAAAGAACCTTTGCTCAGGTGGTTAAAATCGGATCTTCTTAATTTGTACCGCTCCCCTTTTTCGTTCAGGATGTACCAGTATTCGTGGCCATCCCCCAGTGCTTCCTGGTAGCTATTCGCCATGCTCGCAAACCGTAATGCCCAACCGGCGGGAATCAGAAAGCAAGCCCGGATGTAGTAATCCTGCCCCCGAATGGGCAGTAGTGGCGTACCGATGAGCAGCGCGCGCTCGCCTTCGAGCACCGTCCACCGCAACGGAGCCAGCCGGACGCGCGGCGCGTCGTAGAGGTACTCCCCCAGCGTGGGCAGGCTGACGACGGTAGCGGTAACCGCCCGCTGAATTTCGGAAGGAACGAGGGATAAGCGGTGCGCCCGGGCCACACCGAAATAGTTGAAATTTTCTTCGGGTAGCGTAATTTTTAAACCGCGCTGCGGGTCAGTCCAGAGCAGACTGGGCTCGACCAGCGCGGGTAAAGATTTGCCGAGGGGGTACAGGCGCGTCTCCAGCAGATAATACCTTTTAAGCAAGGGAATACTGACTACGTTGACCGACTCCACGCCTTCCCGGGAAAAACCCCGGAGCCAGATCAGCCCGTCCGCGGTCGCCATCTTTAGCCCCGGCCATTTTCTGAGCGCGTAGAGCGACTGAACGTACCGGGCGGGGGCGGCTACCCAGTATTCTACGTGGTCTCCAGCATGGTCTGCCATAACGCGTCTGCTTTTTCGGTTAATACCTTTTTGTGTTCGGGGTTACGCACCCATTTGCCCCTGGTCTGTACGTACCGAAGTTTATCCTTAATGACGTTCCGCTCTTCCAGGGAGGTATTTTCGTTCGTCCATTTATTCCGTAGGTCGGCCAGTTCCCGCAGAAGCTGTTCCGCATCGGGTTGCCGCCGGGCTTTCGCTTGCGGGTGTTGTTTTTCTTCGGGGTCATTTTCGATGACGGTGCTGACCATTCCGGCCAGGATGTCGATCTGTTCTTCCGTATCCCAGGTATGTTGCAATACCCACAGGTCGGAGATAACTGCGTGGCCCCTCCCGGCAACGTGCGCGCTGGCCGCGATGAGGTACTGAAACTTTACGGCCCGCCGGTCGGAGACTTTCACACCGGCGTTCCGCATGCCGTGAACGAGGTTGAGGTAATCCCCCCGAATGGCGCTCAGATCGACCGCGCGTGCGGCTGCCTGCATTTCTTTGATTTCGCCCGGCGTGAGCGATGGCTTTTCCGCCGTCACTTTCCGCCCGTCCAGTTGCCAACCGGCCAGGAGGACTTTTTCCAGGTCCTGCGGATCGACGTTATCACACTTTATCCGGATCAGGAAACGATCCAGCAGGGCTTCGAGCGTTTCTTCCTCCGGCAGCAGATTGCTGGCCCCGACGAAAGCCAGGACGGGGAGTTGAATAAGTTGCTTTCCCCGGCGGAAGATTTTTTCGTTCAACGCCGTAAGCAGACTGTTCAAAATGGCGCTGTTGGCGTTAAAGATTTCGTCCAGAAACACGACGGAGGCTTCCGGCAACATCCCTTCGGTGTTGGTGACCAAATCCCCTTCCTTGAGTTTCCGAATGTCGAAGGGGCCAAAAATTTCGCTGGGTTCGGTAAACCTAGTAAGCAAGTATTCAAAGTTCTTACCGTTCTCAATGCACGAAGAAAGTAACCGTACAATGGCGCTTTTGGCGGTGCCGGGCGGCCCGAGCAGAAAGGCGTTTTCCCCCGCCACCAGGCAAATACCGAGCAGGTCGATGACGTCGTCCTTCCCCACGAAGGTATTCTTGACGAAGGTCAGCACTTCGTTAAGTTTATCCACTGGCTTATTCATGATATTAGTTTTAATTCTTTCCAATAGGTGGCTCCGTGATTCCCCAACACCGCGAGAACCATTCCCCGTAGCTCCTCCCGCCCAGCCATTACTTCATTCCCCGTCTCAATAACTCGGTCCACGTAGAGCCGGACGAGACATTCATTTTCTAAGATCAAATTTAAGTTCGCTGGTTCTGGAGGCAGATCGGCGAGTAGTCCGGTGTAGTGCCACTCCCGTAGTATTTCTTTCAGGATCAGAATCAACTCATCCTCCACGTCGATCACCTCCAGGTGCCGCACGATAGTGGGCAAATAGCGGAGGCAGATATCCGCGGAAATAATGGCCGCGGCGGTCCGATGTTGGCCAAAACGAGGAAAGTAGTGGGCCAAGGCATCCGCTTCGTGACTTCGGTACATTAACAATTGCGCGGCGTGAAAGACCACTTTTACCGCCCAGCCGGTAGCGGCCGAATCCCAGGCGGGAGCGGTTGCGGGATACCCCGTGGCTTCCTTTACGAATCGTTCCTCTAGCAGCTTCAGCACCGCCTTCATTTCCATTTCCGGCACCTCGTCGATTCTTCCGTACAGCACCAATTTGTTCGTCAACACCAGTTGCTCGATCGCTTGCAGGAAAGGCATTTTTTGGGTGTAGTCGATCATAATATTTACTTAGTCAAAATTGGCTTAGTGCTTAGTAGTCCAAGTCGCAAGTAACGAGGATTTATCTCATTCGGAATGCCAACAACGACGATGGAAGCGGGAATAGTTGCGGATTGAATGGCTCTTGATAATCAGCGCGGCTGAGGAGTGCTGGTTTACGGCGCGCTTAAATTTTACCGAGGCTAAATGTAAAGAATTAGCTCCGCTACTCCTCCGGTGTCGCGTTTTCAGCTACAAGAAACTGCGCGCCTAAAGAGCCAAACAAGTCATTCTCCCTAGCTACGTTTGTAAAGGGTGAATATTCGGGAAGTCGGTAATTTGAATACGCTATGAGCGTAAAATCATTTTTGCGCGGCCGCGGGTGCCGTGGATAGTACCAAACAAATGAAACCGCGGTGATTACGGGGCGGTAGCCGGGGATAACCTCGCTCAAACCACCCAACCCTGCACCCGCGCGTGCGCCGCCGCCTCTTCATAAGTCCCGACCAACTTAACGTTAATGCCAGAAACCCCCTCAATCAAAGACTCGATCCGCTGCGCCCGCGCCTCGTGCTGCACGTCGCGGATGTAGATGCAGAGAATGCGTTCCGGGTTATTGCGGGCGGCTTCGATGTAAATGTCTGTGTCGTGCTCGCCGGAGTCGCCCAGGAGGATGAACTTCATGTGGGGGTAGGTGCTCAGGACGCGGTCGACCATGTCCGCCTTGTGGGTCTTGTAACTGAAGGTGGTGTCTTCGCTCGGCAGGCCGAAGTCGCGCAGCAAGATGGGCCCCTTCGGGAAGTGGTTGATAAATAGGAAGTCCTTCAGCAGGTCGTAGAGGTTCCAGGGGGAGTTGGAGACGTAGAAGAAGGGGTTGACGCCCCGTTCGTCCGGCCCCAAGCTGAGCGCCTGGTAAAAGTCCGACACCCCGGCGAAGGCGCGGCGGTTGCTGGCGTTCTTCAGGATGGTGTGGAGCATCGTTTTGATCTTGAAGCGGCTCGTCACGTCGGTTTGTAGGATGGTGTCGTCGATGTCGCTGATGATGCCGAACTCGGCTTCGGTGGGCACGACGATGGCGGAGTGGGTGACGAAATTCACGTCAGGCTCGTCGGGAATACTGACGACGGTGATCTCGGCTTCTTCCCAGAGACCGTCTTCATTATGGACGTGGCGATCCGGGGGGCAGGTGTGCTCGACGTGAAAATAGCCCTCGTCGTTGGTCGTCCGCTCGAAGGTGTAATCGCCCCAGGTAATCTTGACCTTTGCGCCCGGTATCTCGCGGGAGTTGAAGCGTTTGAAGTTATTAGAGATATTGTCCCACAGCTTATCGCGCTCGTCGCGGCGGATGCCCCGGTCGCGGAGGACACGGCCGGTGAGGAACAAGTAATCTTCGCGGCCGAAACCGACGTAGTTAGCGACGGTAATCGGTTTGTCGTTGCCCCAGTCGAGGCGGTCGACGAGGTCGTCCCACTCGCGGTGGGCTAATTTTCCGATGGATCTTAGGGCGGAGGATATGGGCATGGTGGGGTAACGCAGCTTCCCCGGTTGGATGTTCTTTGGTTCGTCCCCGCTAGCTTTAACAAACCTAGTATCCTGCTAAACATTTTCCCCGGACGCTTGGAGGACCTCAACAATTTCGCCTTCGGCTTCACGGCAGAGGACGCTCCAAGGTCCTCAAATAGGATTTTAGAACCTTGGAGCGTCTCGAAACTAAAGCGTAGCGAAGGGTTTCGAGTCCTCCAAGCGTCCGATTTGAAAATGTCCAGTAGTGTACAAATCTGGCACCCGCGACCGCGCCCCCCAATCCTACTCATTCGTTATGCGCCCCGCGGGGGTATTTATTTCTTATAATACTGCTCAACGAATTTTACCAACTCTTCCCCTCTAATATTCTTCGCAAGGATATCCATTCCTTCTTTATCAATCAGGTACGTTGTTGGTATCGATTCAATCTTGTAAGTAGTATAAACAGGCGAGTCGGTACCCAGTAAATCTGAGACATTAATCCAGGTCATTTTGTCTTTTTCAATTGCTTTGAGCCACTGATCCCTACTTTTGTCCAACGAAACACTGAATACCTCGAACCCTGCGTCCTTAAAACGATCGTAAAGTGGCTTGACAAATTCTCTGTTTTCGTACCGACAAGGGGAGCACCAGGAAGCCCAAAAGTCCACTAGCACCAAGTTCTTCCCCGTACTATCCAAACTTACCATCTTTCCTTCGCTGTCGATTATCCGTAAATCAGGCGCTACACTACCTACTGGCAGCACGTACTTGACTTCATTTATTTTCTCAGCGAGTTGCCTGTAATACGGATGATTCACGTAAGTCGAATCAATGCCGTTAAATACTTCCTCATAGTATTCAATGTCGTTGTCAGCACTTTGGTCGTAATCATACACACTCAAACCGATTGTTCGGTCGTAGATGTTAGCGGAACGGTCGATGAAGTCCGCCAATAGTTTATTGTTATCGTTTATTACTGCTTCCAATTTACCGAGGAAAACCGACTGCAGCGAATCAATATCTTTCCCCCGCAAATATTCTTCGTCGGTAAACTTAGCGTTGACTTCATCACCTACCGCGTACACGGGTTCCCGAATTTTTCTGATTTCTTCATAACTCCAACTAGCATCTCCACCGTTTATAGAAAACGATTTTGTGAGGTTCGATACACTTCCCGTTAGATAATACGACCCGTTATTTTGGAGTTCGAACAACGCGTAGTTCTCTTTACTTGTCCCTCCGTAAATAAATGCTCCCTCAGCATCCGCTGGTCTAACGTCGATTCTGTACAAGCAGTCAGTGCAGGGGAGTTCACCTAACGAAAATTCAAAATTCCCGTTACTATCGAGTGATGTGGTATCAATATTATACCGTTCGGTTGAGGCGAAGACTGAATTATAATCCGTAATCGCTAATAGGTAGACCTCCCGTGACCACCCTTCCGCTGATTCAAAGTGCCCGTTAATTTTAGTTTGCCCAGCTACGTAAGCTGACAGTAACAGTAATGTGGTTACGAGTAAGCTTTTCATTTTCTATTATTTTCGACCAATGTGTTGATAAAAGAATTCTTTCATCGTCAATCCAATCAACGCGGTGGTTCCGATCCCGATAGCCAGCGGGATCGGGACCGCGCGCCTTTCAGCAACTACCGAATTATCTTAGGCCGTTTACCCTCCTTAACGGTAAGCTGACCCACGTCGCCACTGACTTTGAACTTGGTAAAGTCGTCCTTCACCAGCACGACCGCGCGACCCCGGGCTTCTATCGACCGTAAAGCGGTCGCCGTAAGCCTGATCTCCGCCTGGATGAAACCTCTGTAAATAATGTTCCAGGGCAGGCGCTTGCGGATGCGGAGCGTACCGTTCCGGCTTACTTCCAACTCGATGCGCAACTCGTCGTTATCCGGTTTACTGATGACGGCGCTGTTCTGCTCCCCACGCACGACCACGACCCGGATGTCGCCGGCAACGTCCAATTTGGTGAAGGGTGGCAGGCTTTGCGTGGACCTCACCCACCCTTCTTTTTCTGCCGGATAATCGTCGCCGTAGCGGAGGTACGGGACGTCCGCCGCCCCCGTGGCCTCACCGTTCGTCGGTTCCCGGTATTCTTCGATCAGGACACTGATGGACCCGCCTCCGTAGCCATTCGGGTAGGCGCGGTTGATGTCCTGGGCCGTAATGCCGGCTTCCTGAAGGGCGAGTAGCTCGGCCACGTTGAGTTCTCGGCCCGTGGCCTTCGCCAAGATGCTCGCTTCGTACGCCTCGAAATTCGCAGCGTGCAACCGCGCTAGTTCCGGGGCGGTAAATAATTCTTCGCGCTCCTTGTTGATCCGTTCGACGTACCAGGGTTTAATGTCGGTAGTCGTGAGTTGGCGCCAAGCTTCGACGTCTAACTCGTAATCCAGTTCTTCCATTTTGGTGAGGAGACTGCGGTTTTTGTGCAGACTTACGATCACGTCGACCGTGATGCCGTCAGTGTTGAAAGAGGCTTGGTCGAGCAGCCCGGCCAACTTCTCCAGGCGCGGCACGTCAAGTCCGACGTTGACGAGCTGCCAGGTATTGACGAGCTCGGAGCGGCTCAGGCCCAGGTTAGCCAGCGCGTTTTGGTATTCGACGCCCACGTGGCTGGTGAAGTAGCGCAGCCAGAGCACGTCGGCCGGCCGGTCGGTAAACACTGCCGGTTTAAACGACACCCCCTGCTGAGCGCCGTGGAGGTTTAGCGCGGCGGCGGGTACGTCACTGGTCCCCCAGCCGAGGTCTTCGTAGCGGTCGCGCAGGGCGGTGCGGGGCTGGAAGGAGAACTCTTTGCTGTCCTTCATCAAGATCACGCGGCCGGTTTCGCGCTCCAGGCTGCTCGTCGTTGCGCCCCGGGGGAAGAGTAGATCCCGTTCGGTGGCGGTCATTTTGGCGGGCAGCATCCAGGTGATCTTACGCCCGTTCACGCGCTCTACGTATTCGAGGAGGACGTCCGATCGCTTCCCGTCCGTCCACCGCCAGGTGCCGCTGATGATTGTTGCGCCGAAGGGAAAGGAGGTCACTGCTTCTTCGGCGGGTGGGGCGATTTTCTGCGGTGCTTGGTAGCTAAGGGGGGCCGGCGGATTATTGGGCGCGGCCGCGGGTGCCGGGGCAATTGGTTGGGGCGTGAAGATGGGTTCGGTTATTCCGAAGGCGGGGGGCGCTACGGACTCGGTAATAAGTTGGGGGACGGGTGCCGCAAGCGCCGGCGCGGGTACGTCTACTTCCTCCACGACCGGCGGGAGCACGGCTAATCGCTCCGTCGGCGGCGTAGGGTCACCGGGGAAAATACCGCTCAGCGCGGGTGCTTCCCCCGTGCGGCCGAAATAAGTCACCAACAAAGCGGCGGTGACGACGAGGACGATAATGGTCAGTAGTTTCGGTAAAACGCCGGACGGGGCGGGCGCGGGGCCACCGTGCGGGAAGTCCGCCACGAGTTGTTCCACCCGTTCGCGGGATAGTTCGGTGGGGAGCTTGCGGGTCGTACCGAGGAGGGTATCGAGATTTGGGTCGGTCGGTTTCACAGGGCGATGCTTTTGGCGGTTTGCAGGAGGGCGGTGAGGTTGGTACCGGGTTCGGTGAGGATAGCCGTGAGTTTTTTGCGGGCGCGCTGGAGGAGCATTTTGACGGCCGGCTCGGAGACGCCGAGGAGCTCGGCGATTTCTCGCTGCGGGTAGCCGCTGATTTCGTAGAGCAGCACGGCGTCGCGCTGTTTAGCGGGGAGTTTGTGGATGGCGCGGTAGAGGAGGTGGACGTCGGCCAGTTCCTCGGGGCCGGCGCCGCGGGCGGTGAGGCGTTGGGCGTGAAGGTCGGTCAGTTCGGCCTTTTGTCGGCTAGAACGGAAGAAGCTAACGGAGCGGTTGCGGGCCACGCGGATGAGGTAGCCCTGGAGTTTGGCGGGCTCGGTCAGCTCGTCGAACTTCTTGTAGGCGGCCAGGAGGGCGTCCTGAACGAGATCCTCCACGTCCATCCGCTCAAAAGCCAGCGCCGAGCAGTAGCGGAGAAACCCTTCGTGGACCTGCGCGTAGGCGGCCAGGAAGCGGGTTTGTTTGTCTTTTTCCGGGTGCATAATTGGGGTAGGTGCGTTTTGTGGGTACTCGCGCCGGGGCTAGTAAGGTAACGGTGATGGAGAAATAAATTTTTCTGCCGATGAGATGGTCTGCGGAAGCAACGCTCTTCCCGTACTTCCCCGGCACCCGTCCCGTACTTTGTCGGGGCGCATCCTCCTACCCAACGACCGCAACCACGAGGTGTCAAGAATACCCGCCCCCGGGGCTACATTTGCTAGATGCAACTACGCCACCTTCTCACCTGCATTTTCCTGTCGATCGCGGGATTCCTGAACGCCCAGGCTACCCCCGCCCCGGTTGTTTTTAAATCGGATACGCTTTTCTACATCAGCAATAAGATCGGAACGTTTCAACCCCAGCAACGCGCCGACCGGGTCGGTAAGATCATTGGCCGCCTGAGTAAGCTGCCCCGGCGCGATTACGATTCCCTCACGGTGGCCACCCTCGACAACGGGGGCGCGGAAGTGCTGCTGCGCGACGAGATCGTGACGAGCATCTCCCCGCGCGACTCAGCCACCCTGGGCGTGAGCGCCGCACAAATTGCCAACGAACGGCTGGTGATCATCCGCACCGCCCTCATCAAAGATTTCGACGACTCGTCGCTACAGACCATCGCGACGGACGTGGGGCTGTTCCTCCTCGCCTCCCTCGTGCTACTGGCCGTGTTTTACCTCGTCAACAAAGCCTTCAACTACGCCCGCAACCGGCTGAGAAACGTCGACAGCGAAAAGGCCTTCAGCCGCAACTGGTTCGTCCGCCGCTTCGACCTGATCACCCCCACCACCGAACAAAAGTTCCTGCTCTTCGGCCTGCGCATGCTGCGCTACGCGGTGCTGTTCCTCTTTCTTTACCTCTACCTCCCCTGGCTATTTAGCCACCTGACGTACACGCGTGGTTTCGGCGAACGGCTACTGGAGTACGTCCTCCGCCCCCTCCAATTTTTGTTCGACGGTATTACCGGCTTCCTCCCCGGTCTGCTGTTCATCATCGTTATCATCGTGGCGGTCCGCTACCTGATCGGGGCGATGAAACAGATCGCCTTCCAGGTCAAAACCGGCAAGACGAAGCTGGACGGTTTCTACCCCGACTGGGCGCTTCCGACCTTCAACATCGCGCGCGTCCTGGTCATCATTTTCACGCTGGTCATCATCTTCCCCTACCTGCCCGGCTCCGGGTCGGATGCCTTTCAGGGCGTGTCCGTGTTCGTCGGTTTGCTGCTGTCCCTCGGCTCGGCCGGCATCATCGGCAACGTCATCTCGGGCGTCATCCTGACCTACATGCGCCCCTTCGTCGTCGGCGACCGCGTCAAGATCGGCGAAGTGACCGGCGACGTGATCGGCAAAACCCTGCTCGTAACTCGTATCAAAACCGTCCGCAACGAAGAAGTTACCATCCCGAACGGCATCCTCATGGGCGGCGGCGTAGTCAACTACAGCGCGCTGGCGGAAGCCGAAGGGCTCGTGCTGCACACCTCCATCACGATCGGCTACGACGTGCCGTGGCCGCAGGTGCACGAACTGATGATCGCGGCGGCGATGCAAACGGACTTGATTGCGACCACCCCGCCACCCTTCGTGCTGCAAAAAGCGCTCAACGACTGGTACGTCGAATACGAGCTGAACGCCTATACCCACGAGAGCCACAAGATCGCCCGGATGTACTCCGACCTCCACGCTAACATCCAGGATGTATTTAACGCAGCCGGGGTGGAGATCATGAGCTCGCATTATATGGCGGTGCGGGATGGGAACGGGAGTACGATTCCGGTGAAGAAGTGAGCGGCAAAAGCTCTCCGTTGATGATACTTTGAAACCAGGGAAAGGGATCCTGCTAAAATTTTAGCTGACGCCTCGTGCCCACGAAAAACGCCCCCGCTCGTCAATTGAGCGAAGGCGTCTTCGTAGCTAATCCCGGTAAGGGATGTTTACTACTTGCCGGACTACTTGACCAACACCGGTAGTGAAGTAGAACGCGCTCCGTTAGACAGGAACACCGTATAAACACCAGCCTTCAGCGGCTGGTTCAGCGTGATCCGGGCGGGGGTGGTGTTGAATGCCTGCGTCAAAACGGCGCGGCCCACGGCGTCGAATACCCGTACCTGGACGGATTCGCCGGGAGTGAACACGGTGTGGTCGACGTTCAAATTGATTGCCTCGCCGATACCGACCGGGTTGGGAAACAATTTCATCCCACCCCGAACGAGCGCCGGGCGCGTGCTCACGATGTTGCTGAGGGCAGCGATCTCCGCTACTTCTTCGGCGGTGATGACGCGGTTGTAGAGCCGTAGATCGTCCATGACGCCGTCAAAAGTGAGCTCGTCATTCGTAAGGCTTTTGTGGTGGCCGACGATGTAGGAGCCACAGGCGGCTTCTACGGCTTTGTTGCCGGTGAGCGTATCCTGGCTGGTTTCTACGCCGTCCCGGTAAAAGGTAAAAATGCCGGTTGCGGGGTCGATGGTCAGGGCCAGGTGCGTCCACTCGTCCGCTGTCGGTAGGCCGATGCCGCTTTTGCTGGTTGCGTTGCCGACGAAGGAGATGATGCTATCGGCATTCGTGGGGCTGTCGGGGCCCTGTAAGTAAAGCGTGGTGCGGCCGGTCGCGTCACAACCGTTCAACTGCTGGAGGTAGTTCTGACGTTGCGCGCCCAGTTCCGCGGCGTCGTGCTTGACGAAAAGTGCGAAACTGACGGGGGTGCCGCCTACGTCCGGGGTGCCGGGGGTAAGGGTCGTGTCCGGCGTGAGAAAGTAGCTGTCGTCGTCCGAGTAGCGTACGCCGCGGCCAATGATGCCTTCGTCGTAGCTTAGGTTGCCAACCGCTTCGGCGGTTGCGTCGGACACCTCGTCCGTCAGGTTATCTTCGAATTGGTAGTGGACCACTAGACCGGAGTCAATGACCTGCGCGGTGAGGCCGGCGGAACAGGTGACGGCGAAGGCCAGGAGGGTAAAAAATTGTTTCATGTTAAAGCGATTAGGGGGCACCCGCGTTGTGAGAATAGTCAGTGGTGCAACGGCGCCCGGTTAAGGAAATAAGACTACTAAGGTAAGGCCGGTGGAATCCTCACCCCACTAATCCGCCTAAAAACAAGACGTACCCACGAATAATTAACGTTTGTGGTTATGCCGGAAAATTTCTTACCCGTAAGTAGTCACTTCAAATTAGGTAATCAGTTTAGGGTTGGGTGTGCATCAGTCCGTCCCGTGCAGGAACTGGAGCACGTTTTCCCGGCCCTCCAGGCTGGCGCTGCGGGTCAGTAGCACTGGTGGGGGGGCGATTACGTAGATGGTGTCTCTAATCAGAACTAATCTTTCCGGGTGCAGTTTTTCTATTTCTACCGTATCGATCACGGTTACGTAACTGGTTTTGTAGCGGACTTTTTCTACGTAGAGCGTATCGACTTGGGTGATGTATTTGAGCGCCCCGATAGCTATCGGGGCAGGTGCAGGGATTTTTCGGTAGACGAACTCGGTGGGGACTGGCCGGAGCGCCGTCCACATACCGACCGATAAAAATAGTAACCAACCTGCAGCGGCTAGCCAGGGAAGTGGCGTCCGGACCAACTCACCTTTGCTTTTTACTGATTTACCCGGCACCCGTCCCGTACTTTGTCGGGACGCACCTACTGCTTTACTGAAAGCAGCGGCCAACACGGGCGGCAAGCCTTGCTCCGGGGCAGGAAAGGCCAACGCGACCGCCCGAGCCTCCTCGTAGGTCTGACGATCCACCTCCGCCCGCACCTCGGCCGGTAAGTCCGCATATTCACAGTCCGGTAAATAGTCTAAATAATTCATGGTAAGTCTTTGACGGATGTTTGGAGGAGGCTGGCGAGTTTGCGCAATCCGTAGTGTAACCGGCTCTTGACGGTACCCGGCGCGCAATCCGTAGCCATAGCAATCTCCGCAACCGACAGGCCACGTCGGAAGCGAAGATCGACGCAGACACGCTGTTTTTCCGGTAGTCGGGCCAAGGCATTAGCGAGGCGGTGGTCCTTTTCGGAAGTGGCCCCGACCGTAGTGAAACCGGGTTGGTGCTTAGCGAACGCAGTTTCCCGATCAGCTTTGCGCTCGCGGCTACGGTGGGCGTTCTTGAGCAAGTTAGCCGCGATGGTGAACAGCAAGGGAGACAGATCGTCCGGCCCCTCTTCGGGGTACTGAAATGCTTTAGATTCAAGTAGATTGAGGAAAACCTGCTGAGTCAGGTCGTCCGCTTCCGCCGCCCGCCCCGTTCGGTGCAGGAAATAACCGTAGAGCCGACCGGCGTAGCGCTGGTGGAGGATGGTAAAGGCGGGCTCGTCGCCCGTGGCGGCCCGGACGAGTAATTGGCGGTCGGTCATCGGCGTCCCTAATTTACTACGTCCATGACGAGACGGAACCCGGTGCTGGGGTGTGGTTGGGCGCGCTCAACCAGGACACCGATCTTCATGTCTTCGGCCGGGTCGAGCCAGCTGCCGCCCATTATTTTTCCGGGTTCGGAGATCATTTCGGCGGCGTTGCCACTCATGTTGTAGAGGCCGTAGTCGTTGGGAAAGTAAGTGCCCGTAGCGGTGGTTAGCCAGGCGCCGTCGTCGTTGTCGGCGCAGTCTCGCTTCGCCTTCAGCCTGGCCCAGCGCCTCGCAAATCGAGTACCGGGGCGATCGTTGGCGGCGTTCGCTTCTTCCTCGGTTTCCCGCCCGGCGATGCCGCGGTAATCTTTTGACTTCCCATCGAGCTCCCACAACAGCGTATTCGTGTTGGCCAGCCAGCAGCCGGCGGCATTACGCACGTAGGGACCGCCCCAGGGGTAGGGGGCATAACGCTGGCCACCACGGGCGGCGTGTTCAAACTCCCGCGCCGTCGACAGGCGAAAATTGACGCGGCGTTTTGCGGCCGGGTCGGCGTTGTACGCTTGCGTAAGCCAGAGCGCGTACAACTCGGCCGCCCGGTGAGAGATATTCACGATGGGGTGATTGCCGGCATCCGGACGACCGGCTTGGTAGAGGACGTCCGGCGGCCAGTTGCGAACGCTATCGGGTAACAAGGCCAGCCAGTCGGTTTTGGCGACCTCGGCGGAGTCGATGTAATTAAACTTACGCTGGCGAAGGAGGTCCTGGAGGAACAGTTGGTAATCGGCGTTAGAGACCTCGGTTTCTTGCGCGTGGAAAGCGGGCAGGTAGGCAGTATCGACCCACGCTTCACTTTCGCCCTGCATGGTGTTGATCGCCAGTATTTTTGACGGGATAAAGCTGAGGTTTTTGTCGATCTCCTTCGCCGTAACCCCCGGTTTCGCGCTGGCCAGTTGGGGTTCTTCCAACGAATTCAAGTACTCTATCACGTCAATTTCCCGCCCCGCGCGGCGGGCGATGGTTTCGATCAGGTCCCTCACCTGGATGCCGGGGAGAAGACGACTCAACCTGGCCTCGGCGACAAAAACGTCCAGCAGGGCGGGCAAGTAATTTTGGTTGAGTCGGTCGGCGACGGCCTGGGCGGGGGAGTTGTCCAGGGGTTGCAGGAGGCGTTCCAGTCGCCATTTTCGTTGTAGGGTGGTGGTGCGGGACCAGTCGCTGACGACCGCAACGTCGCTGTACCGGAAGGTGAGGCCGGTAAGATAGAGTTTGTCTTTCGGTAGTTCCTGGATCAATCGGTCGTTCGTGGCGGCGAGGCAAAGCGGGCGGTCCTGCTTGCTCAGTTGGTTCACCAGGTCTAACCCCGTGACTTCCCCCGCCGCGCCCGGTAGTACACTCAGGCGTTCAAAAGTAGCTTGGCGAAAATCCGGGTAAGCGACCAGCAGCGCCACGTTCAGCACCAACACGTCCGGCCGGACCCCAAAAGTAGTTTGCAGTAGCCAACTCGGGTACGTGTCGGCATCCCCGGCCGTGAGCAGAATACCTTTTTCGGGGGCGGACATGAGTTGGTTGTAGTTATAATCCATCAGGCCGGTGGGAATGGGGTCGGTGGCGTGCAATTGCTGGAGCACGGCGTCGCGCTTATCCGGCGCTCCGGTAACTTCGTAGTAGGCGGCCATGGCCGGCCAGGCTTCCGGCCAGTCGGGGTCGAGCGCGTAGGCGCGCAGCAGTTCCGTCCACCGTTCCGTGGGTCGTTTGTCGGCGGCGAAGCGGAGGTAGTGGCGGTAGTGGCTGTTCTCCGGAAGTTGATCCTCCGCGGCGGCCAAAATTGCGGGGAGCCCGTAGGTGCCGGTGCCGAAGCGATTGCTGTAAAGGGCCGCCTTATAGTACTGGTACCAGGCATCGACGGCGGCGCAGTCGCCCTCCGTTTCTTGCCGCCAACCGGCTGCCTGTTCGTCGTAGTACGCCCCCGGGTGCTCGGCGTGCAGCACGTCGACGAAAGGTGCGGGCTGGGCGGTCGCCAGACTGGTTACGAAACCCAGTAGTAAGCATAATCCGATCGGGTGCATGGTGTTTTTGTTGGGGTATAAACCGCCGGATGGTGAACGTTCATATTAGATTGTAATAAAAAATACCTAGGGCACGGAGCGACCCGTCGGCCGACTCCGTACCCTTAGCTAGCTAGTTTACCCTTTCAAGGCATTCATTAGTTTACGTATCACCTGAAAAGATAGACCAGTTAGCCCGGGATGTGGGTTCGTCATAGACGATCCGTGCCCTGGGTTCTCATTACGTCCAATAATTCCATCAGCATTGCTCTGGCACGTATCTTGCTAACCACAGACCAGAGACCCTAGACCAAAAGACCCCAGACCAAAAATGGTCCAATCCACCATCGCCAAAGCCCTCCTATCCCCCTTCTCCCTCCTCTACGGACTGGGCGTAGGCTTTCGCAACTGGACCTACCGGCAACGCATCCAAAAATCAATCTCCTTCTCCGTTCCCGTCATCTCGGTTGGCAACCTCAGCGTGGGCGGGGCGGGCAAGACGCCGCACATCGAATACCTGATCCGGGGGCTGGATCCCTACCTGAACCTCGCTACACTCAGCCGGGGCTACCGGCGTAAGACGCGGGGGTTCCTGGAAGTGACCGCGAATATGAACGCCGAGCAGGTGGGCGACGAGCCTTTACAGTACGCCCGCAAATTTCCCGAAGTGATGGTGACCGTCGCCGAGGAGCGCGCCTTCGCCATCCCCGAGCTCATGGGACGGCGGCCGGAGACGCAGTTGGTGCTGCTCGACGATGCCTTTCAGCACCGCGCCGTCAAGCCCGGGCTGAATATTTTACTTACCGAATTCAGTAAGCCCTACACGCGCGATTATTTGCTGCCCAGCGGTCGTTTGCGCGAATGGCGGTCCGGAGCCGAGCGGGCGGACGTCATTATTGTCTCAAAATGCCCCAAAGTTCTCGACCGCGCCGCCGCCGACGCCCTCGTCGCGGAAATTAATCCCCTCCCCCACCAGCGCGTCTTCTTCAGCTACTACGACTATGCCGCGCCCTATTACCTGCTCGACCACCGCTACCGCCTCAAAATGGACGAGGGCGTGAAGATGCTGCTCATCTCCGCCATTGCAAACACGGATTATTTAATCGACCACCTCAAGAACCAGAGCCCGCACGTGCAAAGCTTGGAATTCGAGGACCACCACTACTTCGACCGCCGCGATTTAGCTACGCTAAAATCTCGCTTCCACGCCATGCCAGACGGCCACAAGGCGATCGTTACGACGGAAAAAGATGCTACTCGGCTGGAACTCCACGAGGCGTTCATCGCGGAAGAAAAGCTGCCGATTTTTGTGCTGCCGCTAGCCGTGCGCTTTCACTTTGGGGAAGGGCCGGATTTTGATCGATTGGTGCGGGATTATCTCTTAGAGTTCAAAGCTTAACCAGCACAGAATCATGACTATTCGCATTGCGACCGCCGCCGACCATCCTGCTGTCTGGGCCATCTTTTCCGAGGTGATCGCCGGCGGCGACACTTACGCCTTCGCGCCGGATACGTCGCGAGAAGCGTTCGCTACGCTGTGGTTCGCCGATTACATCACCACGTTCGTCGCGGAGGAAGATGGGATAATCCTGGGTACCTACATCCTGAAAGCTAACCAGCCCGGGCTCGGTGACCACGTCGCGAATTGTGGCTACATGGTTAGTTCACGGGCGCGCGGACGGGGCGTTGGCGGGGCGCTTTGCACACACTCTTTGGACTACGCCAGGGCGGCGGGGTTTCTGGGGATGCAATTCAACTTCGTGGTGAGCACCAATACCGGGGCAGTTAGGCTGTGGGAAAAATTTGGCTTCGAAATCGTGGGGCGGACGCCGAACGGGTTTCGGCACGCGCAACTGGGCTACGTCGATACCTTGATCATGTACCGGGCGCTTTAGCCTGGCCTGCATACGCTTACTACCGTAACTTTGCCACATCGGAAGACTGATCTGAACCCCCGCAACGTATGCTCCTTCTAACCGGCGCCACCGGCTTTCTCGGCCAACACCTTACGCGTGAATTACAGAATCGCAATATCCCGTTTCAGGCACTGTCCCGGCGAGCGCTATCGCCCCAACTAAGTAGGGCGCGGTCGCAGGTGCACGGTGAAGGGGAAAAGAGCATAGATTGGGTGCCCGGAGATGTGAACGACCCGGAAAGCCTGGTCGAAGCCTTTACTGGCATCACCACCGTCATCCATGCCGCTGCCAAGGTAAGTTTTCAGTACGAGGACCGCGATGAATTACTGCTCGTCAACGGCGAAGGGACGGCCAACGTCGTCAACGCCGCCCTGGAAGCCGGGGTGCGGCACGTCGTCTACGTCAGCTCCGTTTCCGTGCTGAATCGTGCGCCCGACGGACCCGTCGTCACCCTCGCGGACCGGTGGCCGGCCGAGCGGCCCAACTCCGCCTACGCCGAGAGTAAATTCGACGCCGAGCGCGAAATTTGGCGGGGGCAGGCGGAGGGATTATCCGTCAGCGTCGTCTACCCCAGTACCATCATCGGCCCGGGAGATTTTAATGGGTCCAACACGCCCAGCCTCTGGCGCCACGCCGCCAAGGAACGGGGCTTCTACCCCACCGGCCGCGCCGGCTTCGTGGCCGTACACGACGTAGTGGACGCCATTCTCTACCTAGCCGATCAACGGGAAGACGGTCAACGTCTTCTCCTCAACGCCGCTAACCTGACCTGGAAAGACTTCCTCGAACGGTCCGCCGCCAGCATCGGTGCCGCGCCGCCCACCCGCTCGATGCCCGCCTGGCAATCCGCCTTCCTCTGGCCGGTCGACAAAGTCCGCACGATGGTTACCGGGCAGAAACCCATCATCACCCGGGAGACGCACCGCTCTACCCAGTCGGACTTCCGTTACAATGGCTCCAGCTACGAAAGCGCCCTCGGCAAACCTTACCGGGATATTTACGATACTATAAAACGGGTTGGTGAAGCCTACTCCCGTTTGAATTAGACATCTGATGAGTTTTTGCAACCATCGCTTCGCATCGGTTTCAAAAAACACATCCGATGACAATTCAAACTAGTGGGTAAATCAATAGCAATTAAATTATCTTCACTGTCCGAGTGGTTGTCATCGGATGTATCTTTTGGCTTACGTAGCGCAGCGGAGTAAGTTAAAAGTTCATCAGATGTCTAACCGTTCCTTCCCCACCTCCCTTGCACCTGCGGCCACGCCAAAAATAGCAGACCACAGACTATAGACCACAGACCACCCATGGCCCGCCAACTCCTAGAAACCGACCAAAAAGCCCTAGAAATAAACCTAAATCCCCACATCTACGGCACCTTCGCCGAGATCGGGGCCGGCCAGGAAGTAGCCCGCTATTTCTTCCAGGTCGGAGCCGCTGCCGGGACGATCGCCAAGACGATGAGCGCCTACGACAAGGTATATTCCGACCAGATCTACGGCGTCGAACCCACCGGCCGTTACGTCTGCGAAAGCCGCATCCACAAGATGGTTGACCACGAATACAACCTGATGGTGGAGCGCCTGCGCCACGACCGGCCGGATTCCACCTTCTTCGTTTTTGCCGACACCGTGGCGGCCATCAATTACAGCCGAACCATCCGGGGCAACGGCTGGCTGGGCCTCCGTTTTCAACTCGACCCGGCGGCGGGCACGCACAACGATTTGTTGCTGCACGTGCGGATGCTGGACAACGACAACCAGCTGCAACAACAGGCGATCGGCATCCTGGGCGTCAACATGATTTACGGTGCGTTCAATTACCACGAGGACCCGGAGACGCTGGTCCAGAGCTTACTCGACGGACTGAAAGGCCGCGTTGCGATCGACATGATCGTGCTGGAAGGCCCCGAGTTTCCGGTTGATAACCGGCTACTTAGTCTCTGGCTCGTCAAGCACGGGCTGACGGACATCACGATGTTTAACCCCGCCGGACGCAGCATTCACGCTAGCGAATTTCTGTACCGGAAGGCGGTAATGGTCGTGCGCGGCAGTTTCCGCCCGATCACGCTCGTGAACGAAGACATGATCCGCGCCGGCTACAAACAGTTCCGCGAAGGGGAGCACATCGACCCCGCCAAAAGCTTCTTGCTGACGGAACTGACGCTGGATAACCTGCAGGAAAGCACCGAGCTTAACGTCCGCGACTACCTGCACCGCGCCCGGTTACTCAACGCGATGGGCCACACGGTGATCATCTCTAACTACCACCGCTACGGCGACCTGATCGATTACCTCAACAACTACAAGGTGTCGCCCGTCGGCATCGTGCTCGGCGTCAACGAACTACTGCAACTCATCAGCGAAAAATTCAACCACAATCAGGACGGCCGCCTGCTGGCTTCCTTCGGCGAGATCTTTACCCGCAACGTCAAAATTTACGTTTACCCCGCTCAGCAGGAAGGCTCCGCCGATTTGATGACGGCCCAGAACGTACCCATCCCCGAAGGCGTAAAGTTTCTCTACAAGCACCTGCTCGACAGCGGCCAGATCGTCGACATCACCGACGCGCACACCGCCAACCTCAGTATTTACTCCCGCGACGTGCTGCACGCCATCGAGTCCGGTGACGAAGGCTGGGAGAAGCAGGTCCCGGAAAAAGTGGCGCGCTTGATCAAAGACGAAAACCTATTTGGCTTCCCGGCGGAGAAGTTATCGTTTGAGTATTAGTCCGGGGCAGGATATTTTATCACCGCTACGAACCCGAGCCCCGGCCACGTTGTCGCTCGGGCACCGCTTTTACCGCTCCACGCCACTCAAGATTTCTTCATCAACGGTACTGCTCCCCTCACCGTGCAGCACGCTGATGTCGCCGGTGGTTTCGAAGATAACCGCCTTTACGTTAGTTAAACTGAGCACGTTGGCCTCCCGCAATTTGGCCATGAGGTCGCTGTGGGTTACCCCACTGGAGGCCATGTTCTCTTCAATAATCTCCGTACCGATCATCAGGTACTTCGGGCTATTCTCCGTTAATTCCTCAATCGTGTCGGATTTACGTTTGAGCCAGGAAAAAAATTGTTGAAAGCCAATCACTACAATTACCGCGATGGCTCCCTTCAGCAGGGATTGTCCCGTATTCATCACTACGGTCGCCAGGATGGATCCAGTTGCGACCGTGGAGGCAAAGTCAACGCTCGACATCTTAGCAAAAGAACGTAGTCCGTACACGCGCACGATCACCAATAGGGCGCACATGATCAGTACGGTAGAAGCGGCCGTCTTCCAGATTTCGGGCCAGGGGGCGGTTAGCCAAGTTTCCATGGGTTGGGGTTTATCAGGTTAGGCCAGTGCGTCACCACCCCGCACAAAGTCAGTAATGGCGCCGGGTCGGCTGCTTCCTTAAGCGCAACGAAATCCTGCTTTGTTCCCTATTTCAGCCGCTCGATCAGCCGGCCACTTACGCGTAGAAAGTCCATTTCGGTAATGATGCCCACGAGTTCTTTGTCCTTCAGCACGGGCAGGCACCCTAGTTTTTCTCCGCGCATGACGTACATCGCCTCCTTCATCGTGTGCTGCGGGGAGATCGTGGCCGGGTTGGGGATCATGAGGTCCTTTACGGTCAGGTACTTTCCTTCCGGCGAGTCCGGGCGGTCTTTGTGCGTGTAGTAGCGCAGTAGTCTGCGCGTGGTGATCAAGCCGGTCAGGTGGCCGTCGCCGTCTTCGACTGGGACGTAGCGCAGCTTGCGCCAGTCCATCAGGTCGGAGACCAAGTCGATCAGATCGTCTTCGTGCACGGTGAAAAGGTCCGTTTCCATAAATTCTTCAATGCGCAAGCCGACCGGTTTGTACGCTTTCAGGTCCTCCGCTTTGGGCATGGGCCAGGTGTGTACCGGCTTTTCCGACATCTGGTGCTTAATCATCGTGGAGGTGATCACCGTCAGGCCTTCATCCTGGTTAACTTGGGTATCCAGTTGGGTGTACGCTTTGAGCAACCAACGCGCACCATTTTGCTTGGCTTCGGCCCGGGCCTGGATAACGCCGAGGTAACGGTCGATGTCCTCCTGTACGATCCCCTGTAGTTGGAGACCTTTCCGAGCGATAGGCAGCAATTTGTGTAATACCAGGTCGCAACAAGAGATTTTCTCGTTGTCGAACCAGGTGAACTGGGTGTCCATACCGAATTGTGCGGCCTTGACGAAGTTGTCTTTCACGTCCGCGAAGCTCATGTGCTCGCGAATATCTTTAAATTCGTGGGCCATTCCGACCACGGAGCCCAGCCAGAAAGCAGCGTTGGCCATTTGGTCCAGTACGGTCGGGCCGGCGGGGATCACCCGTGCTTCGATCCGCAGGTGAGGCATGCCATTATCGCTGATGCCGTAGCAGGGGCGGTTCCAGCGGTAGACGGTGCCGTTGTGGATTTGTAGGGCACGGAGTTTAGGTACTTCCTTTTTCCCAACCGCTTCCAGGCTATTTTCCTCGATGTGGTCACCAAGGAGAACACGGTAACGTGCGATATCCTCTTTGTAGATCTCCATGATGCTACAATCCAGCCAGTCGTTACCGAAGCTTACCCGAGGTTCCGCCTGGCGAAGATGATCCTGGCTGGTGCGGACGTCGAGGGATTGTTGGAAAAGCGCGATCCTGCTCTCGTGCCAAAGGCGCTTGCCGAAGACCAGCGGGCTGTTGGCCGCCATGCCCAGGATCGGGGCGGTGATGGCCTGGGCAATGTTGTACAGTGGCGCGAAGGTTTTCGGCGTCACTTGCAGGTGAACTTGGTAGCTGGTGTTACAAGCTTCCATCAGGGGACTATCGTGGCGAATTCTTAACTCGTCGATGCCGGAAAGCCGTAGTTCGAAGCCCCGGTCGGATTTTTGGAGAGCGGTAATCGCGTCGATCAGGGCGCGGTAGCGGGGTTTGGGCGTCAGGTTCTCCAGGCTCAGGTCGAACTTACGCAGCGTGGGTAGAATACCCGTCAGGACCACTTTGGCATTGCTCTGCTTCGCTGATTTACTGATCGCGTCGAGTTGGTAGCGGTTCTCCGTTTCCATGAGCCGCAGGGCGTGACCCGTAAATTCCTGGGGGCTGAGGTTACTTTCGAGGTTGAACCGGGCGATCTCCGTCGTCGCCCAGGAGTGGTCCTTGAGGCGATTGAGCACGTTGATGTTCTTAGGCGTCGGCTTTAAGGTTTTCGAATCCACCAGGCACATTTCCTGCTCGGCACCGATCCGGATTGTATCCGTTTCGAACCACTCATTTTTCAGCATGTATTCCAACGCTTGCACGTCCTGGAGTAGATGGCGCGTAAACTCTGCGCGGCTTTTTTCGGTGGGTACGTTTACTCTTTCTTCTCCCATGTTGCGTGGCGTGTCTAGTCGGTTTCTTACTAGCCGCTAAGGTAAGCGATGGGGCGGGTGTTTTACGGGGAATTATATGGGTTACGGTCGCATTTGCCGAAAATGATTCCGAAGAGCTCGATTGTCCCCCAAATTTTCCACTTTGGGGCGCAGTCGCGGGTGCCGGGTTTCTGAGGGAGAAGCAGTGTGCCGGGGGCACCACCCGGAAGGATTTTGTAACCACCGCGGCTCCCTTTATAGTGTCTTCAAGTACTCCACCACCGCCCAGCGTTCCTCGTCGGTCAGCTTATCTCCGAAGTAATGCCCGACGTTGCTAAAACCCGGCAGCGTGGTGTCGAAAGTCCATTTCTTGTTCTTCGGTTCGGGGTCGTAGTTCCAGCCCATCTTGTCCCAGTCAACGTCTTTGGCGTCACCCGTGCGCGTCCACCGCTCGGTGCGGGCTTCGGAGTTAAGTACTTCGTAAAGGTTAGGAACGGATCCGTTGTGGAAATAAGGTGCACTCGCCCAGACGCCGTCGAGCGGTGGTGCTACGTAGCCCTGGTTGGGGGTGAAGGCGGATTTCGGTTCCGACGTGGCGAACCAACTTTTGTTGTACCAGTCTACGATACCGGACTGTTGGATGTAGTCGGAATACAGCCGGTCAGTCTTAATCACGTCAAGGTTGACGACCTTGTTGGGGTAAGTATCTTCGTCGTCCGTAGCCCCGTAAGTACCGTGGCAGCCGGCGCACTTTTTCCCGAAAATCGGCTCGCCCGCCGCGGCGAGTGGTTGGTCCACCTCCCGGGGAAACGGGGGCGATTCCAACTCGAGTAACCAAGCGTACACGTCCTTAAAAGCATTGACGGACTGGCGGGATTGGCTACTGTCCGGCACGCCCAGTACGCTAGCCTGCAGTAGCAACTTGGGCATACTCCCCCGTCCGATTCCCGTATAGTAGAGCGTATTCTTTTTCTTCACCTGCCAGAGCGGCGGGGTGTCGGTGGCGATGTTGTAGTCCCACATCTCAAACTGTGGCTCCTCGGTAAAGGTCAGATCGTCCGGGTCGCGGTGCATCATGCAGGCTTCGGCCAGGCGGAAGGCGGGGTTGGCACCGGGTTGGTTGGTCTTGATGCGGGGGGCCATTACTTGAAAGTAGTTGCCGAAGTCTTCCCACGCTTCGACGACCTTGTCTTTTTTCTTGTTGTACTTCAGTGCCATCCCGATCCGCATGCCTTTACCTGCCAGGACCATGCTGCTTTCGTAGTCCGAAAAGCTCTCCCCTAGTCCGATTACCAACTGATCATCCACGTGCCCCGCGTGGCAGGTAAAGCAGTTTCCGTTAACGATCTCCGAGCCGTTGGCGGATACGAAAGCGGTCATGTTGTAGGGAATGCCCTGGTTCAGAGAGTCCCGATCGTAAGGTTGCTCCTTGGTCATCCGCTTGGCGGCGCTGCGCATGATTTCGATGGGGACGCCGCTGCCGATGTAATCGCCGTGCAGCAAATAGTCGAAGCCCGCGGCTGGGTCGCCGGTCGTATCCTGCGGGCTGGCGGGCAGGACGCGCGTTTTCCAGAGGTCACCGTTCACGTTCGTGACCTGGGCGATGGGTTGGTAGGCGGTACAGGCCACAAAAAGTAGCAGGGTAGCAAAGATGAATAGGTTACGCACTCGGTTTCGGGGGGGATGGTGTGTTTACTAAAGGAACGGGAACGGAAAGGGTTTACTTTATTTTACAAAGTTCTTTGTTTTGTTTGAATCTTTGCTCTTTTCCCGATTCCATTGCACCCGCGACCGCGCCCAAAACCGATAGAATTCACCCTACTTTACAATAGTGAGCAACTAATTAACTTCGTGAAACTGTTTCACGTGAAATACTTATACCGGATGGACCTAAACAAAATGAGATTACAGTATCCCGACATAGTCACAACCTTAGAAGAAATCGTGCGTAAAGATATTTCCCGCCGCTTAGCTAAATTTCCGAATGGTCCAACGCGTGAGGATTTAGAACTGACCGATCATGAGTTTGATCGAATCGCTTCAGAAATAATGGAATCGCACAAAGATGTGCTAGATGCTTTGGCAAAGGGGCCAGCGTAAATTACTTAGCATCACCAGTCCCGGTAATCCTCCGTAATATCACCCGATGGGGGAACGGTGAATCCTTTTTCGACGAATGCGGCTTGTAGTAATTCAGCAATATCTTCACGCTGGCCAGTCTCGATCAACGCGCCCTGGCACGCATCATTCAAATCATTTAACTTCAGGACCGCAACCTTGACGGTCTCCATAGCTTGATCCTGCGATTGAGCTGTCTTTATTTCCTGCAAGTAATCACGTAAAATGACTATACATTTGGCAACGTCCTTTTCAGTGTAGGCGTCATCCAAACCATCGGCAATGAAGTCGTTCATGTCCTTCGGAATGCGGCTTATTAACTCTGAGATATACTTATTCATGGTTGATATTTAATTGTAACTCAAACCCCCAAAAAATCCCGCAAAATCCGCTCCCCCACCCCAGCGGATTTCTCCGGATGAAACTGCGCCGCGTAAAAGTTCCCCCGCCGCATCATCGACGCGTATTCCTTCCCGCAATACTCTGTCGTCGCCACCGTATCCGAGCCCGCCTCCACGTAATAGCTGTGGACGTAATAACAGTATTCCCCGTCTATTTCAGGGCTAACCCAATCGTTGCGTTCGTTCAGCCGCACGGTATTCCAGCCCATGTGCGGCACCTTATCCCCATTCTCCGGCCGGAAGCGTTTTACCTTTTCGGGGAAAACGCCGATACAGTCCACGTCACCTTCTTCACTGTGGCTGCACAATAATTGCATTCCGACACAGATACCGAAAACGGGTTGTTTAAGCGAACGAATTAACTCCGTCAGGCCCGTTTCGTTGAGGTGCTTCATCGTACTCGCTGCCGCGCCGACACCCGGGAAGATTACTTTATCCGCCTTGCGAATCACGTCGTGATCGTCCGTCAGTACGTGCTCGACGCCAATGCGTTCGAGGGCGTAGAGGACGGAGCGAATGTTGCCAGCGTTGTAGTTGATTACTGCGACCATTTGGGAAGGGAGTATAGAGGAAAGAATAAAGAGAATAGAGTTATGACTTTTTAGTTGGCCGGTAAATATTTGGATTTAGTCCGATTAAAATCGATAACAATAAACCGAGTTCGGAGCCGTCTTTATTCTTTACTCTTTCAGTGCGAAGCACGGTCTATACTCCAAACTCCAGCTACAGTAATCCCTTAGTCGAAGGCAACCGCATATTATCAACATCCCGGCGCTTGGCCATTTTAATAGACTTAGCTAATGCTTTAAATGTCGCTTCAATCATATGATGCTCATTCTGCCCCTCCGCCTTAATCGCCAGGTTACACTTAGCCCCATCGCTGAAGGACTTGAAGAAGTGGTGGAACATCTCCGTCGGCATATCGCCGATCTTTTCGCGTTTGTAGTCACAATCCCAGACAAGCCAGGGGCGGCCGCCGAAGTCGAGGCGGACGTCGACTGTAGACTCGTCCATCACTAGGTTGAAGCCGTAGCGTTCGATGCCGAGTTTGTCGCCCAGCGCGGTGGCGAAGGCTTCGCCGAGGGCAATGGCGGTATCTTCGATCGTGTGGTGCTCGTCGATGTGGAGATCGCCTTTTACGTGGACTTTTAAGTCACAACCGGAGTGGCGGCCGAGCTGGTCGAGCATGTGGTCGAAAAAGCCGAGGCCGGTTTCCATGTCGGTTTTGCCGGTGCCGTCGAGGTCCAGTTCGATTTGGATGTCGGTTTCCTTGGTGGTGCGCCGGACGCTGGCAGTGCGGGATTCTAGGCGTAAAAGACGATAAATATCTTCCCAGTCGGTGGTACGTAGAGCGATGGTTTCGGTGAGGCCTGCAAGCTGATCGGCGTTGAGTTCTTCGACGCCGAGTTCGGGATCGGTAGCGATCCAGATACCTTTTGCCCCCATATTCTTGGCTAATTGAATATCCGTCAGCCGATCACCGACGACGTAGCTATTCGCTAGATCGTAATCGTCGGTCAGGTAGTGCTCGACGAGTTTGGTTCCCGGCTTGCGCGTCGGCTGATTGTCGGCGGCGAAGGTGCGGTCGATGATCTGCTCGGAAAAAGTGATGCCTTCCGCTTCGAGGGCGCGAAGCATGGCGTTGTGCGTCGGCCAGAAATTCGTTTCCGGGTAGCTCTCCGTTCCCAACCCGTCCTGATTCGTCACCATTACTAGCTCGTAATCCAGTTCCCGGACGATCCGCCCGAGCCAGCGGAAGACGCCGGGGTAGAAATTGAGTTTGTCCACGTGGTCGACCTGGTAATCGGCGGGTTCGAGGATGAGGGTGCCGTCGCGGTCGAGGAAGAGAATCTTTTTCATTGGAATATTTATGCGCTAGCGCAGATGCCGGGTAGATAGGAATGGAGCCGCAAAATTACAACTCCCGCAGCGCCGCCAGTAAGCGATCGTTCTCTTCACTCAAACCCGCCGTGATGCGCAAGCAATTCTCCGCGTTCGGCTGGTAAGCCTGGTTACGAACGACGATGGCTTTATCCAGTAAATGCTGGTACACCTTGGCGGAGTCTTTGAACCGAACCAACATAAAATTCGTCACGGAAGGAAAGACGTGTTCAACTAGGTCCATCTCCCATAATCCCCGTTCCAACCGCTTCCGCTCGGAGATCATTGTAGCCACCTTCTGTTCCATCTCCGCTGGCTTACTTAGCATCTCCAGCGCGACGCCGGTCGTCAAGACATTGATGTTGTAAGGCATCTTGATCGTATTCAACATCCGGATGATGAAGGGCGAAGCGAAGGCGGCGCCACAACGAATACCGGCCATGCCCCACCCTTTGCTTAGGGTCTGGGTGATGATGAGATTTGGAAATTTTTCGAGTCTGGATACGAAGCTTAATTCCGGTACGAAGTCAATGTACGCTTCATCCAGCACGACGATTCCGGGGAAGCTGCGGATCAGATCTTCCAGCACTTCTCCGTCAATGGCGTTTCCGCTCGGGTTGTTGGGGCTACAGAGCCAGAGCACTTTGCTCTTCTTATCCCAGCTCGCTTTCAGTTCTTCGACCGGGATGGTGAAATTCTCGGTTAGCGTCGTTGCTCGGAACTCCGCATCGGCAATCCCGGCTGCAACTTTATACATCCCGAAGGTGGGCGGCAGGGCGTGGACGGCGTCTCCCGCATTACAGAAAATCCGGGTGATTTGGTCGACGAGTTCGTCCGAGCCGTTGCCCCAAACGATTTGATCCGGATTGAAGCCACGGAGTTTACCGAAAGCTTTCCGGAGCTCGGTGGATTGGGGGTCGGGGTACCGGTTGCGACCGGTTTCCCAGGGGCTTTCGTTGGCGTCGAGGAGTACTTCGGCGGGGCCTTTGAATTCGGCGCGGGCGCTGGAGTAGGGTTTTAGCTGGAGTAAATTGGGGCGGACTAGGGCGGTGATTTTGGCTGGCGTCCAGTTAATGAGTGTATTGGTCATGAATAGTTAAGTTGATGGTAAGGAGAGGAGAAGCGGATCGAGTTTAACGATCGCTCACTTGCCTTTATCTACCAGTACTTTGGCGAACATTTCCGGTTGGCCGGTGGGGGTTTGCTTGCTCATGATTGTTTTAATGCTTAGCTGCTAAGTTTATTCCTCTTCCAATAGACCGACTAACGTAGATTCGCTAATTCTTGGGTGCACGACAACGTGGATCATTAGTAGCTTTTCAACCTGACTGTAAGAATACACGATTCGACAGCTCTTACCGATCAGCAAATACCTCAGTCCAGATTTCTCAGGTTGACTACGCAAGATGAGTGGAGATCCCATTCGGGGCATTGTCTCCAACTGATTTATCTTTTTACGGTACTTTCCGAAGAATTCCGTGGCGGATTTCTTTCCCGAATTGGTCAGATAGAAATGTATTATTCCATCAAGGCCTTTGTCTGCTACCTTGGAATACCTTAATTTGATTGGTCCAGCCATTTCTCAATTTTCTGGTTTACCACTTCGGCGGGGATTCCTCCGGTAGCCTCAAAATCCTGTTCTGACTTTCGCAGCGCTTCGGCTAAATTTTCCTCGCCCACTCCCCAATCCGACAGATCGGTCGGGTTAGCGTGATCCTCCGTAGATACAGCACCGATAAATATGTCCAGTAGGTTCTCAACAGCTTCCATCGCAGATTCGGGAACCCGATCTAGTTTATCGTAAATAACCGCCTTTCTTTCCGCGACACTCATGACTAAGTATTTGTAATTAAAGGTAACGAATCTTCCTTCAGCTAGGTTGCCCCAGCCGCACCGACACCGCCCGCCCGTGCCCCACCAACTCCTCCGCCTCCGCCATCAACATGACGGCCGGGCCGAGCTGCTCCAGACCCGCCCGCGTCAGCTCCTGAAACGTGATCTGCTTCACAAAACTATCCAGGCTCACGCCGCTGTAATTCCGGGCGTAGCCGTAAGTCGGTAAGGTGTGGTTCGTGCCGGAAGCGTAGTCGCCGACGGATTCCGGAGTGTGGTAACCGAGGAAAATGGAGCCGGCGTTTTTAATACCGGCAGCAAATTTCCGTGGTTCGGCCATACTGAGAATGAGGTGTTCCGGAGCGTACTCGTTGATGTAATCCAGTTGGTCTTGCCGCTCGGGTAACACTAAAATGAAGCTGTTGTCGATGCTTTTGCCAGCCATCTCCTTGCGGGGAAGGTCGGCCAGTTGCCGATCGACTTCTTGTTTGATCGTATTCGCCTGCTCTTCCGTACCCACGACGAGCACCACCTGGCTATCCGCCCCGTGTTCGGCCTGGGCGAGGAGGTCGGCCGCTACGGCTTCTTTCCCGGCACCTGCGTCCGCGCAAACTAAGACTTCACTCGGTCCCGCGGGCATGTCGATCGCTAATCCGTCCAGTTGCGCGAGTTGCTTGGCGACCGTCACGTAAGCGTTGCCCGGGCCGAATAATTTGTAGACGCTCGGAACGGATTCGGTGCCGTACGTCATGGCCGCGATGGCTTGTGCGCCGCCGACGCGAAAGACTTTCGTTACGCCGCAAAGACCTGCTGTATAAAGGACAGCCGGATGAATCTCACCCGTTTCTCGATTGGGCGGGGAGCACAAAACGACTTCCTCACACCCAGCAATATGGGCCGGCGTGGCGAGCATTAAAACTGTGGAAAACAGCGGTGCCGTGCCGCCGGGGATGTACAAACCGACCTTCTGAATCGGCCGGGCCTCCCGCCAGCAAGTGACGCCGGGCATGGTTTCGATCTCGTCTATTCTACTTCTTTGAGCGAGGTGAAACCGCTCGATGTTACTTTTAGCAAGCCGAATAGCTTCGCGCAACTTTGGATCCAACTTCTCCCCGGCTGCGTCGATGACCTGTTGATCGACTTGGATAGATTGCAGCTCGATGCCGTCAAATTTCGCCGTCAATTCCTTAATCGCCGCATCTCCATTAGCGCGCACGTTTTCCATGATGGCGCTGACGCTGGTGCGCAAGCTGGTGAGGTCCTTAGCCGGCCGTTTAGTAAGCTCGGCCCAGTCGCTCCGGGACGGATTATCGTAAATATTCATGGTCTCCAAGATTAAAGTATTTCTCCTCGGATGTATCTTTTTATCTGCCACGAAGTGCAGATAAAAAGTTCATCAGAGGTGTAAATACGGTTGAGCTATTTCCGTTTACAAAATCATCTTATCAATAGGAACAATCAAAATCCCCTCCGCGCCGGTAGTCCGTAACTGGTCAATAATATCCCAAAACTTATCTTCGGCAATCACCGTATGCACACTGCTCCAACCTTCTTCTACGAGCGGCAGAACGGTCGGAGAACGCATCCCCGGAAGAAGATTGGTTACCTCACTAACCTTATCCGTCGGGACGTTCATCAACAGATATTTCTTGTTTTTGGCAGCGAGGACGGACTTTACCCGGAACAATAATTTGTCCAGAATAGCCTGCCGCTCAGCGTCGATCTTCGGGCTGGCGGCGACGACAGCTTCGGATTTTAAGACGATGTCTTGCTCCTCCAGTCCATTCTTGAATAAGGTCGAACCGGTAGAAACGAGGTCGCAGATGGCGTCGGCTAAGCCGATATTGGGGGCAATCTCTACGGAGCCGGAGATTTCGTGGATCTCCGCTGTAATGCCTTCCCGATCCAAAAATTGTTGCAGGCTAATGGGGTAGCTCGTCGCGATCCGCTTGCCGTTGAGACTCTTGGGGCCGTCGTATTGCTCCCCCTTTGGCGTCGCCAGGCTCAGACGACACTTACTGAACCCGAGTTGCTGAACCACACGAACGTCCTTATTTTTCTCAATCACCGTATTCTCCCCGATAATGCCGATGTCAGCCACTCCGTCCTGGATGTACTGCGGAATATCGCTGTTGCGGAGGTACAATACTTCAACGGGAAAATTGCGCGCGGACGCCTTGAGCTGGTCGCGGCCGTTATCGATGCGAATGCCACATTCCTTTAGTAGTTGAATGGATTCATCGAGCAAGCGACCGGATTTTTGGACGGCAATCCTAAGTTTGGGGGTAGACATACAAGTAAAGATTTTCAGTTTATCGGGGTAATAAATATGGCGTCCCGACTAAGTCGGGACGGGTGCAAGGTTAACTAGAAAGAGCGCAGAGCAGAGAGCGATTACACTACACCACTTCTTCCACCTCTTTTCCCCTCTTCCCACCTCCTCCGGCAACCCGCGGAGCGAGAAACAAAAAAAAGGTCCGCCGGCAACATGCCAACGGACCTCGAGGATAATTTTGCGGAACAACTACGCCATCCACCCAACTACCGCTCGCCGACGTGGCAAGTTTGTGTAGCGTGATGATGATGAATAAAGTTGATCATGTAGAATTTGATCTTAAGTAGTTCCTCTAGCTCGCAAGCCAAAAGAACTTCCCTAGAAGTGGTGTAGGGCGGAATCGAACCGCCGACACATGGATTTTCAGTCCATTGCTCTACCAACTGAGCTACTGCACCCTGGTTGTTGTCTGAGATTTAGAATTTTCCGCTGGTAGCTTCACGGTTAGCCCGTAAAATTCTCCCTTCGGTCATATTTTCCAGCCTAACCGTGAAGCGCGGAAAATATCTAAACCTCAGCTCCTCCGATGATGACCTATTAAAAAAGAATACGTCAGTATCGAAATAACTTGCAAAGCAGGCATTCCTACTAAAGCGCTGCAAATCTACGACGGGAGCCGGCAATGTTGCAAGCTTTCGCCGGTTCTTTTAACGCTGCCGGGTTTCAACCCGTGGATACACAATTAGTTAGCTGATGGAAAAGTTTCCCTAGCGCGTAATTTGTGCCCTACTGATCTAACTATTCCGCACTATTCAAATGCTGGTTCGCTAGTTTACGGGACTAAAATTTGTACTAACCATCACGAACTACTCCACATCACCACCTACTACAGACCGAAGACTCTAGACCTCAGACTACAGACCCTATACCAAAGACCCAAAAGTGAATCCCGTAAGAGCAACCTACCTAAGCTGCGCCGCCCTAATTGCCATGGGCATCCTCCTGACCGTCTCCACCAACGAGGTATACTCCGCCCTGATGCTCCTCCCCGCCGTCGCCGCCGCAGGTGTCTACTCCCTCTCCCCACAAATCATGTGGTGGTGGTGGCAGCGCAACCCGCCCGACTTACCGACGGAGCTGGCCTCGCTCCTGGACCGGTTTGACCTCTACCGCAAGCTGGACGTAGCGGGTAAACGTGAATTCCGCCGCCGGACTTTCATGATCAAGGAAGGCACTTACCTACACGGGCAGGCCATCGACGAGTTTCCCGAGGACGTCCGCATCATGGTCGCCGCCTCGGCCGCTACGATTACCTACCACCGGCCCGAGTTTCTGCTGGAGCACTTCGATACAATCATTTTTTACCGCCACCGCTTTCCTACCCCGCTGCACGAAGTACTACACAGCAGCGAGCTGCATACGGAAGATGGCGCGATTATCTGGACTTTGAATATCTTCCTCCGCTCGGTGATCGAGCCGCGGAAGTATCTGCACTTGGGTCTGTACGAATACAGCCGGGCACTTTTTTATACGGAACCGAAGTTGGCGGAGGTGATGGCGGAAACGGCACTTACTTACTCGGAGATCGAGGCAATCACGCAGTTTTCTGAGACGGCGCTGAAGGAATTTATCGGATTGCCAGAACTAGACCTCAGCGCACTGACTAACGTACTTTACCACACACACGCTGATAATTTTGCGGCTGCGTATCCGACACGATATGAAAAACTTGACGAACTAGTCCAACGAAAAGTAGTGCCCATCTAAAGGTTGAGGGCATCCTGCCCGAACGCTCGTGCGGTAGCGCTGCCACTGTTACATCATCTAAAGGTTGAGAATATCCCGCCCGAACGGCTGTGCTACCGCCGGTACTTTCGGGCAGGATGCCCTCAACCTTTCTTCAGTTCGTCCGTAGCGTCCAGCAAATCCTGGGTCGCTTTCTTCAACTCGGCAATATCTTCTTCCTTTTCCTTCTGCTCTGGTTCTGACTCTTCCGGAGCGGATTTAGATTTCCCCCGGCGGCTACGCTTGCGACCAGGAGAAGCTTCTTCCTCAGTAGCAGCCTTAGCCTTGGCTTTTTCCGCCAGCACGGCTTTAGCTTCAGCCGCAGCTTCCGCATCAACTTCCGGAGAAGGCTCCTGCGCGGGGAAGGGGGTTTTACTAAACACCAACTTTCCTTCACCTTTCCCAGTCAACGCGTCCCCTTTCTCAACGTCCGTATAGATCGTATCACCGGCGATAAACTTGTTAGAAATCAAGTCTTTGGAAAGTTCATCCGACAGGTCGGACTGCAACACCCGCTTCATCGGACGGGCACCAAACTGGGGGTCGTAACCCCGGTCGGCCAACCAGTCCAGGGCGCGGTCGCTGATCTTGAGGACCATCCCCTGCTTGGCGAGCATCTTTTCGATCTTGCGCAGTAGGAGGCGGGCGATTTGCTTGATCTCATTGCGGTCCAGGGGTAAGAACATGATCCGCTCGTCGATCCGGTTCAGAAATTCCGGACGGAGTTCCTCTTTCAGCGTTTCGAATACTTCTTCGCGCGTGGTGGCGATGATGTCTTCTCGATGCTCCGGTCCGACGCTGGCCAGATCTTCGAAGTTCTCCAATATCTTGTCCGACCCCATGTTGGAGGTCATGATGATAATGGTGTTCTTGAAGTTGGCGACGCGGCCCCGGTTGTCCGTCAAACGGCCATCATCGAGTACTTGTAGGAGGATGTTGAAGGTGTCCGGGTGGGCTTTTTCGATCTCATCCAGCAGGACGATCGAGTAGGGGCGCTGGCGGACGGCTTCAGTGAGTTGCCCACCTTCGTCGTACCCGACGTATCCCGGAGGCGCGCCGACGAGGCGGCTGACCGTGTGGCGCTCCTGATATTCACTCATGTCGATCCGGGTGATCGCTTGCTCGTCGTTAAACAGCACTTCGGCCAAAGCCTTGGCTAGTTCCGTTTTACCGACACCGGTTGAGCCGAGGAAGATGAAACTGCCGATGGGGCGGTTCTCATCCTGCAACCCAGCGCGGCTACGGCGCACGGCGTCGGCTACGGCGCGGACGGCTTCATTCTGACCGATCAAGCGCTTGTGGAGTTCGTCCTCCAGTTTCAATAACTTATCCCGCTCGGATTGTAGCATTCGTTGCACCGGAATACCCGTCCAGCGACCCACTACTTCGGCAATGTCGTTGGCGGTGACTTCTTCGTTCGTGAAGCGTTTTTCGTCGGGTAGTTCTTCGAGCTCCTGTTCAGCCGTGGCGATCTGGGCGCGGAGGTCGGCGAGGTGACCGTAGCGGATTTTAGCGACGGTCTCAAAATCACTGGCCCGTTCGGCCTGCTCGGCGAGGTGCTCCAGTTCCTCCATTTTCTTCTTGAGGTCCTGGCTGTTGTCGACGAGGTTTTTCTCGTTCATCCAGCGGGCGCGGAGGGAATCGCGCTGTTCGCGGGCGTTGGCGATTTGCTGTTCGGCAATCTTTAATTTTGGTGCGCTGCCCTCGCGTTTGATGGCTTCCCGCTCGATTTCGAGTTGGCGGACGGCGCGGTCGGCTTGGTCGATCTCTTCGGGGACGCTGTCGAGTTCCAACCGTAGCCGGCTGGCGGCTTCGTCCATGAGGTCGATAGCTTTGTCGGGCAGAAAGCGGTCGGAGATGTAGCGGTTGGAAAGCTCGGCGGCGGCCACGAGAGCTTCGTCGAGGATCTCGATCTTGTGATATACTTCGTAGCGTTCCTGGAGACCGCGGAGGATGGATATCGTGTCTTCGACGCTCGGCTCCTCGATGCGGACGGTCTGGAAACGGCGAACGAGCGCCTTGTCTTTCTCGAAGTATTTCTGGTACTCGTCGAGCGTCGTCGCGCCGATCGTGCGGAGTTCCCCGCGGGCGAGGGCGGGCTTGAGGATGTTGGCGGCGTCCATCGCGCCGTTGCCACCGCCGGCACCGATCAGGGTGTGAATTTCGTCGACGAAAAGGATGTAGCGACCGTTGGAGTCGTTCACTTCCTTGATGATGCCCTTGAGGCGTTCTTCGAAGTCTCCTTTATACTTCGCACCGGCCAGCATCCCGGCGATATCGAGCACGAAGATCTTCTTGTCGGCCAGCGATTCCGGCACGTCGCCCTTGACGATCCGCCAAGCGATGCCTTCGACAATGGCGGTTTTGCCAACGCCCGGCTCACCAATCAGGAGCGGGTTATTTTTCTTGCGCCGACTCAGGATTTGCAGCAAGCGGCGAATCTCCTCATCCCGTCCGACGATGGGGTCGAGCTTACCGCTTTCGGCGCGCTCGTTGAGGTTCATCGTGTATTTTTCGAGGAGGTTGTAGGTGTTGTCCGTGTTGGGTTCGGTGACGGTTTTGCCCTTGCGTAATTCTTCGATGGCGGTGCGGATGCCGTCGTTCGTGACGCCGAGTTCCTTCAGGATGCGCGCGCCTTTATCGGAAGCGCCCTGGATGATGCCGAGGAGCATCAGTTCGATGGAAATGTACTGATCGCCAAAGTCAATCAGCATCTTTTTCGACTTCGCCAGCGCACGGTTCGCGTCGTTGCTGAGGTATTGCTTGGTAGAGCCTTCTACTTTGGGGTAGTCCTTCAGTGCCGCTTTTACTTCTCTGCGGACGGCATCGCTATCGACGCCTACTTTCTTAAAGATGAAGTCCGCGACGGATTCATCGACGGTCATGATACCGGCAATCAGGTGGGGCGTGTCCACCTGTTGCTGGTCCATTTCTTTGGCGATCTTCTGGGCTTGGATGATGGCCTCCTGGGCTTTGGTGGTGAAGTTTTCGTAGGTCATAAGGTGAAGATAACTTGTGGGGCGGGCTTTGGGTTCTGACTTTTGGGTTGTGGGGGGTATTCGTCGATGAACGACCGGGGAATCTCGACTTTGGGCGCGGTCGCGGGTGCAGGGATAATGGATTAGAACAGAAACACTGGAATTATCACTCAATCTTCTTATCGATGGGTCATAAAGGGAACAAAGCGAGCGGATTACGCCTTCCGTTAGGAAGAAGTTACTGCGACTTCGCAATCACTAGGGCCTAACTTCACTAGGAGATAATCTCCTAATAGTCACGTACCCAAGTAAACAAACACACTATGAAAGTTCACGGATACGGCGCTACCGCCGCTAAGAAAGATTTAGTTCCCGTCACCTTCGAACGGCCGGACCCGCAAGCGGGCGAGATCGGCTTCAAGGTGACCCACTGTGGCGTTTGCCACTCGGACGTGCACCAGGTCAATGACGACTGGGGCAACACCGTTTTCCCCTCCGTTCCGGGCCACGAGATCATCGGCCGCGTTACTTCCGTCGGCGCTGGCGTCACCAAATTCAAGGTCGGCGACCACATCGGCGTAGGCTGCATGGTCAACAGCTGCCAGACGTGCGAGCATTGTCAGAGCGATGAAGAGCAATACTGCATCGGACCCAAAGGTGCCACGCTAACCTACAACGGCCCCACAAAACCGGACGGGACGAACACCTACGGCGGCTACACCACCCACATGGTCGTACGGGAAGAATTCGCCATCACCATCCCCGCCGGTCTGGAGCCGGAATACGGCGGACCGATCATGTGCGCCGGCGTCACCACCTACTCGCCCATGAAACACTGGAACCTGCAAAAAGGCCAGACCCTCGGCGTAGCTGGCATCGGCGGGCTCGGACACATGGCCGTGCAACTCGGTAGGGCGCTGGGCGCTAAGGTAATCGCCTTCACCGGCCACGAAAGTAAGCGGGCGGATATTCTGAAACTCGGTGCCGACGAAGTGGTCGTGACCAGCGACGAAGACGCGATGACGGAACACGCAATGAGCGTAGACCTGATGATCAACACCATCCCCTACCCCTTCGACCCGGCTCCGTTCATTTCCGTGATGAAGAAAAACTCGACGATCGTCATCGTGGGTAACTTCATCTCCATCCCCGAATTCGTTCCGGCGGACTTGGTCTTCAACCGCATCCAGATTGCGGGTTCGTTGATCGGTGGCGTGAAGGATACACAAGAAGTTGTCGACCTCTGCGCGAAGCACGGTATTCGCCCGCAGATCAAGATGATCAAAATGGAGGAGATCAATGAAGTCATGGCAACCCTGAAGGAGAATTCAGCGGATCATGAGTTTCGCCACGTGATCGACATGGAATCCATGCACGCGCAGGTTGACGGTGGCAAGGCTAAAGCCGAGTCGATCGAGCAGCCCGTACGGGGTGAGGTCGTCGGTGCTTAAAGATTGTTTTTAACTATTGAATTAGCCCCCACCTGGTTATGCCGGGTGGGGGCCTTTTGATTTTGGTACGTGGCTATTTGGTGCTCGTACATCTAAAGATACCATCGGTGGGTACCTTGGTAGCTATCGGGGCGGGTGCCGGGTTTTGCTCGCTGGGCGGGGGGCATTGCTCTGGGTCGAGGACCTATGGTCCGAACGCAACGCGGAACTAACCGCCGCGCGTCACGTTCGGGCCGGAGGCCCTCGGCCTAGGGTTGCGTGCTCGCGAATTATTTATAGGTCGAGGACCTCTGGTCCGAACGCAATGCAGCACTAGCCGCCGCGCGTCACGTTCGAACCGGAGGCCCTCGGCCTAGGGTTGCGTGCTCGCGAATTATTTATAGGTCGAGGACCTCTGGTCCGAACGCAACGCAGAAATAGCCGCCGCGCGTCACGTTCGGGCCAGAGGCCCTCGGCCTAGGGTTGCGTGCTCGTGATTTATTTATAGGTTGAGGACCTCTGGTCCGAACGCAACGCAGGACTAACCGCTGCACGTCACGTTCGGGCCGGAGGCCCTCGGCCTAGGGTTGCGTGCTCGTGATTTATTTATAGGTTGAGGACCTCTGGTCCGAACGCAACGCAGGACTAACCGCTGCACGTCACGTTC
>NZ_JAATJH010000004.1:0-111559 GCF_011927835.1 Neolewinella antarctica | reverse complement strand
GTTCGGGCCGGAGGCCCTCGGCCTAAGGTTGGACACGTGCGCTTCGAACCAGCCCCTAAACTTGTTTATCCGCAAAAACCTTTACCTTAGTACGTACGCTGTAGCACCGCCGCGCGCCAAATATTCACAAAATGACCGTCGTACAGAGCGATAAATTCAGGAAGATCAAAGAGGAAGACCCCACTAAGATCGACAAACTCATCCGCCACTGGGTCCGGCGCGGGCTTGGTTTTTCCGCCGAGCCGGTGGAGGTCGAGGGCAAGCGCTACATCCTTAAGCCCGTCATTTCCGCGGAGCCCATCGACTTGCCTCGATGAATATTGCCTTTGGTGCGCTCGTCCTGCTGATTGCCCTTTTACCGGGCATCGTATTCCGGTTTTCGTACCTCAAGAGCAATTCTATTCGCAAGTCCATTAATTCCGGACTCCTCAGCGAAGCTATTTTTATTCTAATTCCGGCCCTGCTCGTTCACCTGGTTTGTACGCCCCTGGCGGAAAGCTGGTCGGGCCGTCCCTTCGAATTCGATCAGTTTTTCTACCTCATCGTGCCGCCGGGGAAGGACGGTTTGCTGGATTTGCAACTGATTGAGAACAGCCTCTCCCCCTTCTTTCTTTATATTTTGCTCGCCACCTGCTTTGCTTTTGGCGTTGCTAAAGCGGTCCGCTACGTGGTCGTCTACTACGACCTCGACAGTCGTTTCAAGTTCTTGCGCATCTACAACGAGTGGGACCGTTACTTTACCGGCCACGCCCTTTCCCAAAAGGACCGCAAAAAGGTCGATTTTGTCTACGTCGATGTCGTCGTGACCATCGGTGGTTCCCGAATGCTCTACAAGGGAACGCTCGACAGCTACACCCTCAACGACGCCCACAGCATCGATCAACTTACCCTCTCCCAAGTATACCGCCGCCGGCTAGACGACGACGGCTTCGAGCTCGACCGCGCCACCGGCGAATCACCGTCACCCGCCACGAGCAAGCGCTACTACCAAATGCCGGGCAACTACTTCATCATTCCCTTCGCGAGCGTCCAGAACTTTAACATCACCTACATTATGCTAGAGGAGATCGCCGAGGAAGAAGCGCTTCCCGAAACGGTACCAGCAGTGGGCACGGATGCGGGTGCCGGGTAGGTGGGGATTAAGGAGCAATGATTGAGCGTGTTCAGTCCGGATAATTCCGAAGAGTTAGCAGAGAAAGTTGTTGGTAGTTTTAGCTAACTACTTTATCACGATCACGGAATGCTCAATCACCCGGGCGGTTCTCTCCGGTCCGTGAGCAAGCTCCTTACTGAAAATTCTTCATCCGCCCCCACTCCCTGTTCGCTGAAGTGCACCCGCAATTGCAATTCCACTGAGTAACGCAGCGCATCCTCCTGGTGCAACCGGAAAGACCGCACGGAACACCGATTGTGCGCGCCACCTACGTAGATGCTTATCTCGGTTTCCACTAAAAGCCGGGCGTGCGCGCGTTCGGTTTTGGAACCGACGAGAAGGTCTTCGTCCACCCAGTCTAGCATGACCTCGGTGTCCTCTTCGCCGTCCAGGTAAGGGAAAGGGGCGAGGGGGATGAGTATTTGCAGGTAGTTTACCCCGGCCTCCGGATCGAGTTGGTAAATACTGATCGTGCCGGCAAGGGCGCTGGTGTTTTGCTGTAAATTAATGTGGTGCATGGGAGGGGAACAAACAAGGGGGATGGTTCGTCAACTGGACTTGAAGTCATGAAGTAGGTCGGGGTCGCTCCGCGTCGCTAAATAACCTTGCACCCGCGTCAGCGGCAAATCGGTAAAGCCGTTACACTTCTTCTTTCACCGCCCCCACCTGCGGCACCCGGTAAGTGGTGTAGCCAATCGGATTTGCCCGCGCCTTCTTGATGGCCCGGCCGGAGCGGTGCTTATCGAAGATCATCGCGCCGGTCATAATTAGGCTGGTGCCGAAAATGACGAAGAGCAGAATGCCCGCGTCAAAACCTTTCACCAGCGCGACTTCCGGAATGTCGTTGAACAACAGCACGGTGATGAGGCCACGCGGGGCGACGAACAACTGGGGCATGATGTCCTTACCGACCAGCAGGCGTAGGAGCACGAAGCGGATCAGGTAAATGGACAACAGGATCGCGAGACTAACCAGCGCGACTTCCAAACTAAAGAGCGACGTAATGGCAATGGTGAGACCGAAAACCACGAAGAACAGCGTCCGAATCACGAAGGCGGTTTCCATCGTGATGACGTGCAAACCCTCGTAAATATCACGGGCCTTACGCAGATCGAGGAAGCGCTTCATCGGGCCCTTGAAGAAAAGTTTCATGTTGGCGATCATGAGGCCAAAGACCAGAATCATGATCAGCGAAGAAAGGTGGTACGTCTTGCCGATGGCGTAAAACATCATCAGCACCGCGATGAGCAGGAAGAGTTTGGTGTGGCTCTTGATGCCCTGAAAAACCACGAGGACAACGTAGGAGATCAGCAGGGAGCCGAAGACCGTCAGGCCAGTCAGGCCGAGAAAGGTGCCGAAGCCGCCGCCCTGGTGGTCGCCGCCGCCCGCGATGTCGGAATCGTGGCCCAGTTGCCCGGCCAGGAAGAAAAACAGCATGATGCCGAGGATGTCGGAAAACGTGCTTTCGTAAATGTGGAATTCCTTTTTGTCGCCGCGCAGCTCCGTAACGCTGGGGATGATGATCGCGCTGGAAAGGATGGACAGTGGCGTAGCGTACAGCCAGGCCGACGTGCTCGACATGCCGTCGATGAAGTACATCAGCAACTCGGCCGCAATCCAGGTGGAGGCGAGCAGCCCCACGAGGGCGATGCCGAAAGATTTAGCGATCGGCCAGTATTTTTCCGGCTTGAGTTCCAGCTCCAGGGCAGCTTCGAGCACGATCATGATCAGGCCGATGGTACCGAGTGTCTTCAGGGTGCCGCCGAGTTCCATGTCCATCATGAACGGGAAAATGTACTGCAAACCGATACCCAAAAAGATGAGCATCAGCACGGACGGGATGCTGGTCCGCTTGGAGATCTCCCCGAAAAAGAAAGAAAGAATGATCACGACGGAACTGCCGATGATGAGCGAATAGGTATCCATGGTTATTCTTTAAGATTGGCGTAGCTGCGTTGCTGGCTACGGCGCTTTAGGGTAGATTATTTGGCGGGGAAGGTCGAGGTGTTATACCCCCATTCCCCGAGCAGCGAGCGAAAACCGTTGGTGTACCGCTCGTCGACCAGGAGTACTTTTACGTACATCTCAGCGCCCTCCGTCGCTGGTGACTCGATTTCGGGCCGGTACGACCAGTCCAGGTACGGGCAGTTCAGTAGCAGCTGATCCAACGTAGCGTTCAGCCTTTCTTTTTCTTCGTCCGGGTTCACGGTCAATTCCAGAAAATTACTGAGTTGGTTACCGCTCACGAGCGTCAGGCCGTGCTCCCGAAGTTTGGTGTAGTCCACGATTTGCGTGCCGACGTTCGTCTGCAGGACCGCCGCCAGCGGGCCGAGCGAGCGGACGATGGCTTCTTGCCCTTCGAAAAATACTTCCTGCCCTTTCTTTAGGTGTGTCGTTAGCCGCAGAAAGCGCCCGTTGAGCAAGTTGCGAATTGGCGACCAGGCCAGCGCCACCACCACGGCCAGCACGACGCCGTGGGTAACCACGTTGATGCGCAGGTAGAGCACGATCAAAATGACGACCGCCACCAGTTCGTACCCCACGCGGAGGCCACGCCCGAACCGCAGCAACCTGAGGTTGCTACTTTCCCGTCCGGTCAGGAGCCGCTTGATCAAGGATAAGTTCAGGATGATTACGTAACCCAGAATTAGTACGGCCGCGACCTTTAGGAAGAAACTCCACTGTACGGTAGAAATGAATTGTTCCATATCAGATTTCTTGGGATAGGTGAATATTCGAAGCCGGGATGAACCCGTGACTGGCCAGTTCCCGCTCGACGTCACTGACGACCGCCGGCAGGATTTGCAGCATACCGTTCGGGCCGCGAACGAGAATACCCAACTGGAGGTAGCGCTGAATCAGTAACTGAAACTGGTCGTTAAAAAGCGGACCGAACTGTTTCCGGAGTTGGTATTCCGAGGTAGACCGATCAACGAGGATGGCCCGCAGGAGAATGCCCGCGTCTTTGGAGAGCACCACGTCGAGGCTATTCTGTGCGAGGTGGTCCACCCTGACGCTGTCTTCATCGTGGGGCCGGATAGCGTAGGCCCACTGGCGTAAACCTTCCCCAACGTGCCCGTGAGCGCGGTAAGTGAACGTTTTGATGAGCCGTTCGAGCTTCAGTGGGCTCAGCTCCTCCCCGTTGTCGTCCACGATCTGCATTTGCGTGGCGCCGTGGCGAATGTAGATGGCCTCCCCGATCTCCTGGGGCGTGAGCCGTCGCATGGGGAACGTGGCCTGGAAGTAGCGGTCGACGTCGAAGTGCATCCGCAGTTGATCGTAGAGCAGGGCATCGGCGCAAACGACAAAGAAGAGTTGCCCGGCGTGCTGGTCCAGCTTATCGAGCAGCCCCCGCACGTCGGTGGCCAGCGGCGAATCGCGGTCTTCCCACCGGGCCAGATCGTCGATCAGGACCATCCGTTGTTTCCCACGGCCATTGGCGATCACGAACTTGAGGGCTTCCTCCAGGTCTTCGGTCGGCTCCAAAATACGCCCGCCCATGGTCAGCCGCTCGTTGGGGCGCAGGTCGACGTAGCGGTTCTGAAAATACCGGTGGCCGACCATCTCACCGAAAAAGGTTTTTCCCGAGTGGCGGCTACCCGTCACCAGAATCGCGCCCCGGAAACCGAGGGTCCAGTTCTTAACGATTTCTCCCGTCCGGTCGAGTTCCCGCTGCCGGCCCACCCGAAAAGACTCGCCGAGGTAACCGGAGTTAACGAACATGCCTTCGTAGTGAGAAGTCGCGGGGTTTGGTCGCCGGGTGTTGACCAGCCGGACGACGCGTTCCGCCGGGCTCAACCCTTCGCTCTGGAAGCTGTCGATCCCCTTGTTGACCAAGCGCTGCCACTTACCCACCGCCCAGTCGCGAAGTTCCACCAGCCCCGATACCTGGGATTTTCGGTACTGACTGAAAGTCTGCTGTAGGTTGAGTTGCAGAAATTCCGGGCTGAAGGCGTGCTTCACGGATACTTCTTCGTGAAGGATAGTAAGCGTCTTTTCCCGCAGCGCCGTTAGCCCTTCGGCTGATTTGCGCAAGTTTTTCACCAACTGCTGCATGGTCCGTTGAATTTCTTCGTCGGCGGTGCTCTGGTCTTCCTGCTGGTCGAACTCCAGGCGGTTTTCGCCGGTGCGGAGGGCGACCAGGAGGCGGTTGTTGATCTGGTTACGGCGGTTGTAGAGGTCCTGAATTTCGGACATCAGTTCCGACTGCAACCAGGCGCTGGTTTCCTGGCCAAGGTCGAGTTCATTTTGCTGCAAGAGCCCGTGGTCGGTCCCGATGATTAGGTCGGTTTCCCCGGGCAATTCCGTGGTTAGCGCGCTCAGCCCTTCGATGAAAGCACCGACCGTTTGCGGGGCCGGGGTTTTGCTGGAGTTCGTGCGTAATTGCTTGATCAGCTCGCGCGCGCTGACCGGTTCGTCCGCCCCTTCGGCTCCCCGCAGACTGGCGTCGAGCGAATCGTTGAGTTGGTTCAGGTAGTCCAGATAGTCGTCAAAGGCACTACCGAAATGATGGTGAATGCGCGCGAAGATCAGCCGCGTTTTCTCCAGCAGGAACGCCTGCCGGTCGAGCTCCTCGATTTGCGCGACGAGGACGGCAAACTGCCCTTCGTGGGCGGTGAGCGGGCTTTTCTCGAGTTTCCACTTGCTCAGGTGCTTTTTGAGGTAGATGGGCCGGTTACCCATTTCGTGCAGGCCGTCGAGTAGGTGCCGCGACGCTTCCGTCGCCTGCAGTTGACTGTCGCGGTCGAATTCGTGGAGTGTGTCCGCGGCCAGTTCACCTTCATTGACCAACACCTGCCCGCGGTGGCGTTCGAAGACGACGTTGCGCAGCAGGATCAGAAAATCTCGTGCTTCGTTTAGCCATTCGTAGACGACGTAGTAGGCCACCTCGTTACCCGCATCGCCGGCCTCAATTTCAAGTTGCGCGGCCCGCCCCACGGCCTGGATTGCCCCGACGATACCAAGATTAGCGTCGACAACCTGCCGTAGCTCCGCCGGGGAGTCATCCGGGGTTCTGGTCGCGGCGAGTCGATCCGCAACGTCATGCTCCAGGGTAGCCAAGAGTTCTCCGAGGGCGGGTTGGGTGGTGGTACCTGTCATGTCAATCGGGGTAAAGGAGCGCTAACTCTTGGGGGATCGAATAAGGGGCTCCAAGGTAAGCAAGTCCGACGGATCATTAATGTCCTGCGCACGTGCAATTATTGTCGGGCAACTTTTTTTGCGCGAGCGACCCGAATAGGTTGGCACTTAATAATTGCGGTAAGGCACCTGACTTTGGACGCGGGGGGGCCGTTCCCCCCGTAGTGTTGAACCCCATAGGTGCATCGCGACGCACGCTCGCCCACTATCTTGGTTGCCAAACGTCTACGAAAGCATTGGTGGATAACCAAGCATAATGACTCACCTTCCCGAACCAGTCATTTATTATAAAAAATGCCCCGCTAAAACCTCACAAGCGCATCCCTTTTATCTCCTTCCCCCGCTGATAAAAGATCAGACCAGTCACCTCTCCGGCTTCATCTTGCGTAAAGGTAACGTCGATGGGTTGGCCGTCCAGGTAAAAGCCAGCGGGGGCGTGGGGAGTGAGTGGGAATGGCGGATAATTAGGCAGCTCCATCATCAACCGATCTTTTTTGACTCTAAAGGTTAGTTCGGTCTTCTTCTCTCCTTCCAAAAGAAACTTACCGGTAAAGGCCCTGAACGTCTTGGGGTCGGCCGCGACCGGGCGAAACAATCGTGGGATCACGACTTCCTTGCCGCGGAGAAAGTCGTCGGCAATGCGGGCGAGCGGTACGTAATCAGAACCGTAATTACTCAGCATGATGATAACGTGGCCCCGCTCGGGGTAGCGCTCCAGATAAGTCAGGTAACCCGCCCAGCTACCGTTGTGGCTGAGGTTGAGGCCAAGATCCTCGTCCTGCATCACTTCCTGGCCAAAGGCGTAACCGGACAGTTCGCCGGGGGTAGTAAGTACGGTAGCTTTGCTTGCGGGAAGCAATCGGTTCGTTCGCATTCCTTCCGCGTACTGAAACAGATCGTCGGTCGTCGAGTGGACCATCCCGTCGCCGACGACGTTGGCCAGGAGGTAGGCCCCGTCGGGATCCTCCCCCTCGTCGAGGCGGATCATTTCACCGGTCTTCTCATCGGGCCCGTAGCTGCCGGCGGTGTTATCGTCAAGTTGGGAAGTGGGGGTGGGCACGGAGGTACGGTTCATGCCCAGTGGGCGGAACACGCGTTCCTTTAGAAAGTCTCCGTAAGTCTTACCGCTAACCCGCTCGATCACGGAGGCGAGGAGCACATATCCGGTATTGCTGTAATCGCTGGCCGTGCCCGCCGGGAAATCTGCCTTGGGCCGTTTCTCGGCGAGGAGGTTAATCACCAGCTCGTTGTCGTAAATCCGTTCGAACGATCCGGACTCAAGGACGGCGTCCATATAATTGGGCAGTCCACCGTAGTGGTGAATGAGATGGCGCAGGGTGACGCCTTCATAAAAGGCCAGTTCCGGAATGTACTCGCCCAGTAAGTCATCGTAGTTAAGCTTTCCGTCGTTTTCGAGCAGCGCGATGCCGAGAGCCGTGAACTGTTTAGAAACCGAAGCGAGACGAAAGACGGTCGCGCTGTCGAGTTGGCTGCCATCCTCGAGCTGGCGATTACCGAAGGAGCCGCGGTAGACAACCGCCCCGTCTCTGGCGACGAGAACATTACCGTTGTACGAGAGCTCCGCCGCGGTAGCGTCGAGGGCGGTGGCCAGCGCTTGCACGTCAGTCTGGGCCGTTAGCGTATGAGTAAGAAGTATCGGTAAGAACAGGAGTAGGCGGGTGACCATGGTACGTGAAGGGTTGATTAGGTAGAATGCGTAGCCAGAAATATTGCCGCCGTACTTCGTGCCACCACAAGATAAGCAAGTGGACGGGTAAATCGAAAAGAGGCAAAATCAGGTTCTGTGCTGAGATCAAACAAGCCGACTCCCCTCCTCCCCGGGACGGTACGCACTTTCAATTCGTTGGCCGTGCTTCGTTTGGCCCCGTAGGAACATCCCCACAAAAACTCGGCACCCGCGCCAGCGCCTACAACAGAGCCGCCCCGAACACGCCCGCCGAATCCCCCAACATAGGCCGCAGAAACACCGTATCCATCCGCGGATTAAACAAGTGATCCGCCACCCGTGGCACGCCCAGCGTGTACAGTTCCTCGATGTTCCCAAGCCCGCCGCCCAGCACGATCGCGTCCGGATCGAGGACATTAATGATCGTCGCGATGCCCTTGGCGAAAAATTGCAACCAACGATCCAGCGCCCGGACGGCGTGGCGATCACCCGCCCGGTAAAGCGGCACGATCTCCCGGACGCTCCGGTAAGTACCGCTCAGGTTGGCGTAGTAGCGCTCGATGGCTGGGCCGGCCAGAATTTGCTCCGCGCAGCCCACCCGGCCGCAGTAGCAGTGGCCGCCGGAATTATCCAAGAACATGTGGCCCCACTCGCCGCCGATCCCCTGCGCGCCGGCCAGGATTTGTCCGTTAATGACGATGCCGCCGCCCGTCCCCGTGCCGAGAATGGCACCGAAGACGACCTTGGCGTTGGGCACTTTATCGGGGACGCTGCCCATCAGCGCTTCGGCCACGGCGAAGCAATTAGCGTCGTTGGCCAGGGTGAGCGGCACGCCAATGGCGGCTTCCAGGTCCTTACCCAACGGCCGGCCGTTGAGGACGACCGTATTGGAATTTTTCATCAGCCCCGTCGGCGGGTCGATCGTGCCGGGGGTGGCGACGCCGATTTTTTTGGGCTTTAATTTAGTTGCCGACTCCATTTGTGCCACGAGCAGCGCGATGCGGCTCACGATGTGTTCGTAGCCGCCCGCGCGTTCGGTGGCGATGCGGCGGCGGTCGACTACTTGGTTAGTGTCGTTGAGGATTACGCCTTCTATTTTGGTGCCGCCCAGGTCTATTCCCCACTTCATTTTTTTGGTTTTTGGGTAATTTACGGAAAACCTCCTCTCCCTCTTATCCCTCTCCAAAGGCAGAGGGACGATTCATTGTCGAGGATTATTTTGAGTTGACTGCGTATGGGGAATGGACTAGACACATTAAGTAGCGTAGCCATTTTGATAAATTGTAGAGATAGTAAGGCATCCAGGTAGAGCTGTAAGAGAAGATGATGGAAAAATTCATCTGTCATATTTCTCACACTCCAACGACTATCACGTCTCCCCTCTCCTTTTTGGAGAGGGGCCGGGGGAGAGGATTTCTAAACCACACCCCAACACCACCCAACTTCCACCGTTAACCTAACATCGAAAACAAAACCCCACCCAACCAAGCCCCCTACGAACGCGTGATCCGCGTAGCCTGCCTCCTGATGCTGAGCCTTCTGATCGCCACTTACCTCTTTCCGGACTTCACCGCCGGGGGCTGGTTCACCACGGTCGTCTACGCACTGGCGGTGGTTATTTTTGGGATGATCGGTCTGGAGATCTACAACGTGAATAAGCTCTCCGGTCTGGGGCAATTCTACGTTTTACGGAATTTCACGTTTTACGGTCACCTCGCTACCTTGGTAGTCGTGGTGGGAATAGTGCTGATGGGTTTACTGCGAGACGACACGTCCGGTGCGGACACCTTTCCGTTTGCCGGCCTGGTCGCCTTGCTGTTCGGTTACGCGAGCCAGACTTATTCCTACGTCTATCTGGATTCCGTTGTGCTTCGCAACCGGATCGGGACGACGACCAATACCATTCCGCTGTTTAACATCGACCGGGCGGAGGAAAGCGACGAGGGGCTTTACGTGACGAGTAATGACGGCGGGGCAATATTGATCGAGCGGGGTAATCTTTCGGCGGAAAATTATGCGGCGTTGAGGGAAGGTTTGCTGGATTGACTCATTGTGAGGGCAACTCTGCTCTTCCCGTAAAATCCCTGCACCCGCGTCCGCGCCGCATAAATATGGAGAACTTTACTTTCTCTCGCTAACCTAGCGCGTCAGCGTCACGTCCCCGGAAAGCGTCTCCACATCACCGTTAACGAACTCCACGACCGCACGGTACACGAACACCGCCGGGTTAATCGCTCGCCCGTCGACGTTACCGTCCCAACCCAGAGAAGGGTCGTTCGGGAGGAAATTTTCGTTCTCAAACACTAGCCCGCCCCAACGGTGGTAGACGCGCAGTGACGTCACTTCCCGCACCGCCCGGCCCGCGAAGACGGTGAATCCGTCGTTACGCCCGTCGCCGTTCGGACTGAAGCCAGACGGTACGTAAAGCGGCTTTTCGATGAGCACGTTGACGCGCAGGCCGACCGAATCCGTGCAGCCAGCGGCATTCACGCCGACCACCACGTAGTCCGTCGTGCGGACGGGTGCGGCGCGGACGCGGGTGCAGAGTGGATCCAAACAGAGCAAGGAATCCGGGCCCCAGAAATACTCGACCGGTACGTAGTTGGACGTGGCCCGCAGGATCGTATCGAAGCCCAGCAAGATGGTGGTTTCCCGCCCCGGGTCGACGACGAATTCATCCGGTTCCGTCAGGCTCCCCGCTAGGGAGTCCGTGCACCCGTTCGCGTCCTGCACGTAAAGCGTGTACTCACCCGCCAGCAGGCTGGTGAGTACCGAATCGAGCTGGAAGTTTTCCCCATCCGCGCTGTAAGTATATCCCGGAGAACCGCCCGTGGCGGCCAGTGCAAACCCGCCCGTCGGCTCCCCGAAGCACAACAGGTCATTAGTCGCAACGATACGCGGAATAATCTCGTCCGGCTCCGTAACCAAGAAGGCATCCCGCGTTTCGCAGCCATTCGTATCCGTCAGTAGGACGGTATAATTGCCAGCTTCCAAGCCCTGGCTGGTTTCCTCCGTGAAGGCGGTACCGTCGAGAAAATTCACGCCGTAGCCCGGCCGGCCGCCGGAGGCCAGGGTGTCGAGCGTCCCGTCGCCGTCCCCGAAGCAGGTAATGTCCGTTCCGTCGACCGAGAAGTTGATGACCGGCGGTTCCGTGATTTCGATGGGAAAAATACCCAAACAGCCGGTCGCGTCCCGCGCGGTCACCGAATAAGCACCCGGCGGGAGGCCGGTCCGGACGTTGTCGCCCTGAAAGCCGTCGCCGAGGCCAAAGTCGTACTGATAACTCGGCGTCCCGTTGGCGATGCGAATGGTGATGGCGGCATTTTCGTCACCGGCGCAGACCGGTTCGGTGAAAATTTCCTCGCCCTGGACCAATCCCAGTTCCAGTTCCCGCACTTCGATGTCCTGGTTGATCGGACAATCATTGGCATCCCGGGCGCGCACGTTGACCGTCCGCGAGGCGATCGACCCCAGCTGGTTATCGTCCGAAAAAGGAGCGCCGTCGAAACTGTACGTGTACGGCCCCTCGCCACCGCCGGTGACGGTAAACTCCAGCGCTCCGTTCGTCGCCCCGCCACAGTCCGGTTGGGTGACGAGGGTGTCGAAGGTAAAGGGGTCCGGTCCGCCCACTACGAAGCTGAACGCTTCCGTGCAGCCGGACTCGTCGCTTACCGTGACGGTGAAATCGCCGACGTCGAGCGTGGCGATGTCTTCGGTCGTCTCCCCGTTGCTCCAGACGTAACTAAGGGTCGTAGGGGAAAAACCACTGCTGGCCGTTAGGTCGATCGCACCCGACATGTCGTTGGGGCAAGTCAGGTCGGACGGGCTTCCCGTGGCGCTAAACTGGCCCTCGCAACAGGTGACGGTGACTTCCTGGAGGTTAGCAATTTCGCGGCATTCACGTTCGGTTTCGATAATGAGTTGAACGTTGGGGCTGCCGGGCGCACCGAAAACGATGGAGTGGGGCCCGGGCCCGCTGGCGAGGCGGGGGGTAGCCGTCGGGCCGAAGTCCCACTCGCGGCTGACGATGGCGTCGAGGGAAGTAGATCGATCTTCAAAAACTAAGGCGTCGCCCACGCAGATTTCACTGGTGCTGACGGTGAAGTCAGCTTCGGGGCCCACGAACGTCCCCGTTCCACCGAACTCGATGGCAAAACCGTCGCCGGAACCACTGAAGTTCATGATCACCAGCGCGTAGCTGCGGCCGGCAACCATGTCGATCGCGCTGACGAAATTATCGTCGCCATCGTCACAGCCACAGTTTTCGGCAACGTCGTTGCTGCTTTCCCTTAGACCGGTTGCCCGCAAACAGGGGCGATTGTCCAGGTCATCTTTTCCGTTAGTCTCCCCGGAGAACATCTGGCGCAGAACCGTGCGGCTTCCGCAATCGTCGAGGCCGTTCGCTAGTTCGTACACGACGAAGTCGATGTCTTCGTTGAAGGCAACCCCGGAGGGCGTGATGGTAAAACCCAGGGTACCCGCCCGGTCGCAAGTCCATTTGTACCAAGCTGAGTTTTCTTCGGTGGGCCGTAGGTTACATTCAACATCGGCGAGCAGGCGATCATTCACGTCCCCCGACCCCTGAAGAAAATCAACGGCGAACGGCGACTTATCGCACAGGATGACCCCGGTCCCACAGTCACTACTGGGTTCAACGACCTGATCGAATTGATTAACGCAGAGCTGAAACGTGCCCTGATTACCGTTGCGCGCGCTGACCTGAATGCGGTAGGTCTGGCCGGTGATGAGTTCGTTAAAAATGATGTTGCCACCGTTCGGTAGCTGCCCCGAGCGGGGGTCGACCACGGGTGAGCGGCAGCCAAGTTCTTCGCCGAGCGCCCCGCAGCCACCGGCGTAGAACGCGAACTGGGGCGCATTTATCGTCCCGCCGGGGCCGGGGTTGACGTCGCCGGTCACGATGATGTTGGCTGAGTTGCGCCGGGCAATAAAGGTGAACCACACGTCGCGGACTTGGTCGCGCTCATCGATACACACGGCGTAGTCGCCGGGAGCTTCAAAAGAGCGCGTCGCGCCCACGTTGGTAAATTCCCCGACGGCGGAACAGTATTCCAGCTGGTCGGGCAGCACTACGGCGCCGGCGCACTCGTCGTTGGCGGGTTGTGCGTAAAGGACTAAAGAGGATGTAATAAATAAAAGGGTCAGGTAAAGCTTAGGCATAGGGCGGTGACTATCCGGTAGTAACTGTAAGATAGACGCGGGAAGTGTGCCTAAACGTTGGGTTTAAGTTAGTTAACTTGGTTTTAAGGGCTGGGGCGGCGGCGGCCGAGTGAGGGGACAAGAAGCAATAGTAATAATTACCATATATTTAGGCCATCGACAATAGCACAAAAGCTAGTTGCTTCAGTCGCGAGTATGGTGCTCTTCTCCGCAAACAGCGCGCGCCCACCGTAGAACGAACTTTTGATTTATCTTCGGTAAAAATCCGTAGCTGTCCTTTATGCTCTTCAATACGCCCGAATTTGCGGTTTTTCTACTGGTCGTCTTTGCCATTTACTGGCTAGCTTTGGGTGGGCGGCGGCGGGCTCAAAATGGCTTTCTGCTACTGGCTAGCTATTTTTTTTACGCTTGCTGGGACTGGCGTTTTCTGTCGCTCATCATCTTAAGTACGCTGGTAGATTACACCATCGCTCGAGCCCTTGCTGCGACCGTAAAACTTACGACTCGGCGCCTGTTGCTGGGGCTTAGTTTGGTAGTCAATTTAGGAATTCTGGGCGCTTTCAAATACTATAATTTCTTTCTGGACGCACTGTACAGCCTCCGCCCGGATTTACAAACGGCCCTGGGCTTTAACAGCCTTGATGTGTTGCTGCCCGTCGGCATTAGTTTTTACACCTTCCAGACCCTTAGCTACACTATCGACGTGTACCGGCACCAACTAAAACCATCGAGCGACCTAATTTCTTTTGCCGCATTCGTCAGCTTTTTTCCTCAGTTGGTGGCGGGCCCTATTGAGCGGGCGACAAATCTGCTGCCGCAGTTTAACGGCAACCGTCATTTCGACCGGGTAGCGGCTACCGACGGTCTTCGACAGATTCTCTGGGGTCTAGTCAAAAAAGTTGTTATTGCGGACACCTGTGCGCCTTTCGTCAACGAAATCTTTGCCGGAGCACCTGACATGAATGCTAGCGCGCTTCTCTTTGGTATCGTCTTGTTCTCGTTCCAGATTTACGGAGATTTCTCGGGTTATTCGGACATCGCAATTGGTACCGCTCGGCTTTTTGGTTTCAACCTAAAACGTAATTTTGCCTTCCCCTATTTCTCGCGGGACGTTGCTGAGTTCTGGCGGCGCTGGCATATTTCCTTGTCCACCTGGTTTCGAGATTACCTATACATTCCGATCGGAGGAAGCAGGAGGGGTAAGTGGACGGTCGTCCGCAACGTTTTCATCGTCTTTCTGGTCAGTGGTTTTTGGCACGGTGCGAATTGGACTTTTCTGGCTTGGGGCTTTATGCACGCGCTGTTCTTTCTGCCCCTTCTGCTGACGAACAGCAATCGCAATCACTTAGGCATCGTCGCACAGGGCAAGCTGCTTCCATCCTGGCGGGAAGCTATTGCTGTTCTCATCACATTCAGCCTGGTGAGCCTGGCCTGGGTCTTCTTTCGCGCGGATTCCATCGGCCACGCGTTCGTCTACCTCCGGGGCCTGGTATCACCGAGTCTTTTGGCAATACCCTCGGTAGCAGAATCGAAAGATCTAGCGGCGGCTTGCTTGCTAATTCTTGGATTTACGTTGGTAGAGTGGCTTGGCCGCGCGGATGAATACGCGACGGAAACTTTCTTGCTCCGGTACAGTACGCCAGTGAGATTTGCCGCCTATTATCTTCAATTATGTTTCGTTTTCTGGTGTGCCGGTACGGAGCAGGCCTTTATATACTTCCAATTTTGAAAGCTTTCCTACTCCGGTTTTCTTTGTTCTTTTTACCACTTATTCTAGCTGGGCTAGGTCTGGAAGCTTTGGTCCGGCATATTCCAAATGACTTCCAGGTAAAATACCGCGAACTTAACCGACTCATTACATCTACGGAAACGTTAATCCTAGGAAATTCGCACGTGGTCTACGGTATCAACCCTGCCCTCCTCGAACGGCCAGCTTATAATGCCGCGTTCGTCTCCCAATCGCTGGACGTCGATGCGGCAATTTTGAAAACCTACCTGCCTCGCGCACCCCGGCTCCGCACCGTCATCCTTACGGTAGATTACACCGCACCGGGTTACAGACTTCACCGATCTGCCGAAAATTGGCGGGCTAAGAACTACCTGCTGTATACACCCGTAGAAGTACCCCATAAGCCCGCCCATCATTTCGAAGTACTAAGCCTTCCTTTACCGATTTCCGCCGAACGGATATGGGAATATTACGTAGAAAATAAAGATCCGGACTTGATAACACGAAATTTAGGTTTTGCCGTAAGCGTAGTTCAGGGGGAAACGGAATTCAACAATAATGGTCGAATAGCGGCTGGTCGCCACACCAATTATGACGAACTCATCCGCCAAGAAAATGAAGCATCGCTGGTGAAAATAGCAGAATTGTGCCTCCAGGCGAACGTGAAGCTTCAACTAATTACGCTACCCTATCACGAGGATTATATGGTAAACCGCGAGCAGTCTCAAGTAGCGCTTCAGGAGGAAATGATCACGAATTTGACTGATCAATTCAGCAACGTCAGCTACGATGATACCGCCGCCAGGGATCAGTATTCCGAGAATAACTTTCGCGATTCGGACCACCTAAACGAGCGGGGGGCGACTGTATTCACCACTCGGCTGAATGCACTTTTAAGAGGCGGTAGGCGGTAGGCGGTAGGCGGTAGGCGGTAGGCGGTAGGCGGTAGGCGGTAGGCGGTAGGCGGTAGGCGGTAGGCGGTAGGCGGTAGGCGGTAATTTCGGGATCTACCAGCCTACCGCCTAATTCTTCCTACCGCCTACAAGACTAATTGCTCACAAAAAAACGCCGCAAACTCCGGCAACGTCATTGTCCCCTTATCCCCTTCGCCCTGAACGCGAACGGCGACGCTAGCGGCCGCTACCTCGTTTTCACCGACGATGAGCATGAAGGGAATGTGCTGGGTTTCGCTGTCGCGAATCTTGCGGCCGATGGTCTCGTTGCGGTCGTCGACCAGGCCGCGGATGTCGTGCTCGGCAAGTTGCTTTTGCACGTTCCTGGCGTAGTCGTTGAAGCGCTCGCTGATCGGGAGGATCGCGAACTGCTCGGGGGCCAGCCAGAGGGGGAATTTGCCGGCGGTGTGCTCGATGAGGATGGACACGAAACGTTCCATGGAGCCGAAGGGGGCGCGGTGGATCATGACCGGGCGGTGCATCTCGTTGTCGGAGCCGACGTACTCGAGTTCGAAGCGATCGGGGAGGTTGTAGTCGACCTGGACGGTGCCGAGTTGCCACTGGCGGCCGAGGGCGTCGCGGACCATGAAGTCGAGTTTCGGACCGTAGAAAGCGGCTTCGCCGTAAGCGGTGACGGTCTTGATGTCGATCTCCTTACAGGCGTCGATGATGGCCTGCTCGGCGGAAGCCCAGTTGGCGTCGGTGCCGATGTATTTATCGGGCGTTTGGGGATCGCGGAGGGAGATTTGGGCAGTCACGTCGTCGAAGCCGACCATGCCGAGGACTTCCTGAACGATGTCCACGACGGCGATAAATTCCGCCTTAACCTGCTCGGGCATGCAGAAGATGTGGGCATCGTCCTGCGTAAAGCCCCGGACGCGGCTCAAACCGTGTAATTCGCCGGTTTGCTCGTAGCGGTAGACGGTGCCGAACTCAGCCAAGCGCAAGGGCAGTTCCTTGTAAGAGCGCGGCCGGAATTTATACATCTCGCAGTGGTGCGGGCAGTTCATCGGCTTGAGGAGGAATTCTTCGCCCTCACGTGGGGTCTTGATGGGTTGGAAGCTGTCTTCACCGTACTTGTCCCAGTGGCCGGAGGTCACGTAAAGCTCTTTCTTGCCGATGTGAGGCGTAGCGACCTGCTGGTAACCGGCAGCTTCCTGCTTCTTTTCGAGATAATTGGCCAGGCGTTGGCGGAGTTGGTACCCCTTCGGCAGCCACATCGGGAGGCCGGCACCGACCTTTTCGGAGAACATGAACAGTTCGAGTTCCTTACCGATTTTACGGTGGTCGCGCTTCTTGGCTTCTTCGAGATTGTGGAGGTACTCCGTAAGGTCTTTTGCCTTGGGGAAGGAGATGCCGGAAAGGCGGGTAAGTTGCTTGTTGCTGTCGTCGCCGCGCCAGAAAGCACCGCCGACTTTCATCAGTTTGACGGCTTTGATCGCGCCGGTATTCGGAATGTGCGGGCCGCGGCAGAGGTCGGTAAATTCACCCTGGGTGTAAAAGGTAATGGTGCCGTCTTCCAGCGTTTCGAGGAGTTCGAGTTTGTATTCGTCACCCTTTTTGGTGAAGTAGGCCACGGCTTCTTCCTTGCTCACTTCTCGACGAACGTAATCGTTTTTCTGCCGCGCCAGCTCGATCATCTTCTTCTCAATCTTCGGGAAATCTTCGGTGCTGATGGATTCACCGTTGGGCGGCTCGACGTCGTAAAAGAAGCCGTTTTCGTTGGCCGGGCCGTAGCCGAATTTGATGCCGGGGTAAAGCGCTTCGAGCGCTTCGGCCATCAGGTGGGCGGTGGAGTGCCAAAAGGTTTCTTTACCCTTGTCGTCGTTCCAGGTGTGAAACACCATGGTTGCGTCGGCGGTCAGGGGCAGGTCGCGGTCGGTCAGTTGGCCGTTGACGGTGGCGGAAACGACGTTGCGGGCCAGACCGGAACTGATGCCCTCGGCCATCTGGAAAGCGGAGGTGCCGGGCTCGTACTGGCGGACGTTGCCGTCGGGGAATTTGATGTTGATCATGGGGGCTAAAGCTGTTTTTTCCCTGCTTACGGATGAGGGGGCGGCAAAGGTAGTGATTTGGTGGGCGCGGTCGCGGGTGCGGGGTTTAGGCGGTAGGAAGAAAGAGAGGCGGTAGGCGGGTAGGAAGATTAGGCGGTAGGTGCGCGACGGAACTACCGCCTACCTTCCTACCGCCTACAAGCCTACTTACCGCCCATTTCTTTTTTACCTTTACGACTAAACACAAGGCACCAAAACCCACCATGCGCGCCAGCTTATTCACCCTCCTTTTCTTCGCCAGCCAACTAGCCCTGCCCGCCCAGCAGAGCACGAACGAACGCGTGCTAGCCCGTGCGGAACTGGCCAGTAAGGATATCGAAATCGGTGACCAAATTTTCCTAAAGGTTAATCTTTCCGCACCGCCGGGGACGGAGATCGGGGCACTGGAACCCACCTACCTGAATACCCTGACCGGGATTGAGTTAGTAGAAGGCAAAGCACTGAACGTCGTAGCCGAAACACCAGAACGCTTATTGGAGCAACGCTTCCTCATCACCAGCTTCGATACCGGCTACATCGCCATCGCGCCACTACCCTACGTCTACCAACTAGCGGACGGGACGCGCGACACGACCTACACGAACGATTTACTTCTCCACGTCAGCGCCTACCCGGTGACGGACGATTCGGAGCTGCAACCGATCAAGCCCATCATCGAGGAGCCCCGGAACTGGCTGGATTTTTGGCCGCTCTACTTAATTATCTTACTTGGTGCGGCCGGCTACGCCGCTTACGTGATTGCCAAGAACCGCAAACGCATCGCCCCGCCACCACCGCCACCGCCGCCGGCGGATTTACAGGCCCTTAACGCGCTGAAGGAGTTGGACGGCAAGCAACTTTGGCAGAAGGACGAAACGAAAACTTACTACACGGAACTGACGGACATTCTGCGGACTTACTTACAGGATCAATTCGGCATCCAGGCAAGGGAAATGACCTCGCGGCAAACCGCTGCGGCGCTGAAGAAAAGTGTCGGTATGAAGCCGAACCTGCTCACGGAATTATCCGAACTCCTTCAACTCTCCGACTTGGTAAAATTCGCCCAGGCCACCCCGGCGGAAGAATTGCACCCCCGGAGTTTGGAACGGGTGCGAAAATTTGTGCGTGCAACGGCCGAGAAAGAGGCAACCGTTCCGGAAATGGTAAAGCCGACCAGTACGGAAGCCCCGACGTCTACTTCCGACATAGTTGACGGACCGGGCGGAACCGTAATCGTGGAGACCAAGATCGACCAGGAGGTAAAATCCCAAAAAACCCCGCTCCCTCCCCCCGACATTGCATCCCGACAAAGTACGGGACTAGCTGATGGCCAGCCCGCGACCGCGCCCAACCCCGAAAAAAACAACGAAGTAAAAGCGCCCACCGAACTACCAGACCAAGAGACCAAACCACCAACCGACCAATGACCGGCTTCTGGAACCAATTCGAATTCGTCTTCCCCTGGCTGCTACCGCTCGTCATCGTCCCGCCCCTGATTTTTCTGTGGCAACTGCGGCGCGACGGCGAAGTATCGCTGCGCCTGCCGAGCACCGAATCCGTCCGCAACCTGCGGAGTTGGAAGAGTGTCGTCCGCCCCTGGTTACCATTATTACGCGTCGCCGCCTTGTGTCTTTTCATCATCGCACTGGCCCGCCCGCGCCTCGACCTGAGTGAAGAATCCGTAACCGCCGAAGGCATCGACATCGTCCTGACGATGGACCTCTCGACCTCGATGGGCGCCACCGATTTCCAACCCAACCGCCTCGAAGTAGCCAAAACCGTCGCCCGCAACTTCGTCCAACAACGCGAGTTCGACCGCATCGGCCTCGTTGTCTACGCCGGCGAAGCTTACACGAAAAGCCCGCTGACGGTCGATAAAGAGATCGTAGACCGCTTCATCGCCGAGCTGGAGATGGGTGAAATCACCGACGGCACGGCCATCGGCACCGGTCTGGCCACTGCCGTCAATCGGTTGAAAGACAGCGACGTCGCCAGCAAGATCATCATCCTACTCACCGACGGCGAAAACAACGCCGGCTACCACAGCCCGGAACTCGCCGCCGAACTCGCCAAGGAATACGGCATCCGTGTCTACACCATCGGTGTCGGGTCCGGTGAGGCGACCTACATGCCCTCCAGCCCCCTCGGCGGCGGTGGCTACGCCTTCAAGCCCACCCGCGGCACGGTCGACGACAAACTCCTCGCCTACATCGCCGAAACCACCAACGGCCGCTACTTCCGCGCCCGCGACACCGAAGAACTCGAATCCATTTACGGCTACATCGACGAGCTGGAAACGACGGAGATCGAGACGACGATCTTTAAGCGGTACGAAGAACGGTTCGGTTATTTCCTGCTGATCGGCTTAGGTTTCCTCCTACTGGAAACCGTCCTCCGTTACACCATCCTGAAAAGCGTTCCGTAACGAACGTACCTTAGCACCTCATTTTACTCGATGGAGCGGCTTTGCCGCGACGATCTCGTGCGGCAGCCAAATCGCATATCGAGTGCACGAAGTACTGTGAAACAAATCGCATATCGCATATCAATGCTAGCATACATAACCTGGGACGTAAGCCCCGAAATCTTCTCCCTCGGCCCCATCCACGTCCGCTGGTACGGCCTCATGTTCGCCTTCGGGTTCATGATCGGCTTCGCGCTCGTGCGCCGGATGTTCCTGCGGGAAGGGGCACCGGAGGAATGGCTGGATTACGTTTTCTATTTCCTGATCGGCGGCACGATTCTCGGCGCGCGGTTCGGCCACGTGCTGTTTTATCAGTGGGATTATTATAGCAGTAACCCGGGGCAGATTCTTAAAATCTGGGAAGGTGGTTTGGCGTCGCACGGCGGCGTGATCGGGGTGGTGACGGCCTTGTGGTTGTTCAGCAAGATCATCTCCAAGAAATCATTTTTCTGGATTTCGGATAAGGTGGCCGCGCCGATCGCGTTGGTGGGGGCGATGATTCGCTTCGGTAATTTGATGAACAGCGAGATCGTGGGCGTGCCGAGTGAGCAGCCGTGGGCGTTTTTGTTCGTGCGGGCGCGGGGGGTGTTATCGGAGGTGCCGCGGCATCCGGTGCAGATTTATGAGTCGTTGAGTTACCTGTTCACGTTTCTCGTCTTGATCGCCCTTTACTGGCAGCGGGATATGTGGAAGAAGCCGGGGTTCCTGACGGGGCTTTGGTTCGTGATGATCTTTGGCTTCCGGTTTATTTGGGAGTACTTCAAGTCGGACCAGGGGGGATTCGGACAGGCCTTGACGACGGGGCAGTGGTTGAGCGTGCCTTGTGTTTTACTGGGGTTGGGGATGATTGCGTACAGTTACCGGGCGCGGCCCTTCAGTCCTGCGGGTGAAGAGTTGGATAGTGGTGCACTTCCCCGCCGGTAGAAAGCTATGAATCAGGGGGCGCTGTCCCGATAGCTATCGGGAGTGCCATGTTCTTCAGGAGGAGTTGAAGTTAGATAAATAGGGCAATCGAGTTTTGCAACCTATTTTAGTCGGGCAATACGCAACCGTACGCCGATGCGCTCGTCGCTGGTTAAAATACATTCGTCATGGCTTTTCGCAGTTTCGCCTCCTGTTTTTCACCCGTTCCATTTCTCCGACCGGGGACGACTAGGTTTTATCGAGCCGTGGCCGTCGGGCTACTGCTCCTATTTTGCGTGACGGCTGGTAAAGCGCAGGCTCCCTCCCCCGAACCTAGCACCCGCGACAGCGCCCTGGTGATTACCTCCGACGTAGATCTATTTTGGTCCGCCTACGACCGGATCGTTGAAGAAGAAGACCACGCTAAACAGTTGCAGCTCATCAACACCCTGTACATCGAGCCGGGGACGGAAGGCCTGACAAAATTCATGGCTTCCCGGGATTACACCGACACGATGTACGTCAAACTGATCAACGCTTTTCCAAAATTCTGGACCTCGGTGCGCGCCAATACGCTTCAGGCCCACACCGTTCGGCCACGGGTAGCTGGTTACGTAGCCAGGCTGAAAGAATTATTCCCGGAAATGAAACCGGCAAAAATTTATTACGCCATCGGTGGCCTGAACTCCGGCGGGACCGGGGAAGCGGGCACCGTGATGATGGGTACCGAAGTCTCCGCCGGCGACCCGAGCGTCGACGTTTCCGAATTCGACTCGGACTGGCTGGCCGGCGTATTCAAAAACCAGACGACGGAAAACCTCGTGGTGCTGGCCATTCACGAGTACGTACACACTCAACAAGCCGAATACACCGACCCGGAAGGCGTCAACGTAGCGGCCGTCGCGCTCGTGGAAGGCAGCTGTGATTTTATTTCCGAACTCGTCGTCGGGCAACCCCTTCCGGCTACCTACATGAAAGTCGGGCGGGAACGCGCGGGCGAATTGAGGGCGGCATTTCTTCAGGATCTTTACGGTACCGACTTCAACCGCTGGGTTTACAACGGCGGCGATACCGACCTCGGCGCGGCGGATCTGGGTTACTACGTAGGTTACGAAATTTCCCGCCGCTACTACGAGAACACACCGGATAAGCGGACCGCAATCAGCAGCATCATCCGGTCGGACTGGACGGACGCCAAGCTGCTGGATAGCTTCATCATTGCTTCCGGCTACTATACGGAGGAGGAACTCACGACCGCGCGGAGCCTACTGAAGAAAGAGTGAAATTGTTAGTATTCTGTCCCGAATAACTTTTAAATCTACCCCGTCAGCCAGCTACACCAGAGTAAGTAGCGCCATTTTTGACCCTAGTCGTGACCTTCGAGAATAGGCACCAGTGCTAAATTTTTGTGATCGCTTAGCCACTGCTATTCCCACGCTAGTTCACTCAGAAGACCGGCCTGCGGCAGGCCATCAAACGTTACGAACCGGTACCGCGCCACCACGACCTCCCCCGGTGCAATGAACGCCGGCGCGAAAACTACCGGTGAAACACTGAAGTAGGGCAGGTTCGGGTGCACTCGCACCGGTTGCGGCCAGCTTAGATTGTCGGGGTGAGGGATGACTGCCAAGCCTGCTTTCCCGTTCGGGAGACTACCGTACATGGCCGTCCAAATGGGCTTGGTGTGGTTGGCTGAATCGCGCGCGAAGCCATCGCTGGTTAGAAATTGCGCCGGTCCGGTGAAGTTGACGGAGTCCTTTGGGTTCCAGTGTTTACTGCCGCGGACGCCGAGGCCGCCGTAGAGGTGTTGGAGTAGGAAAAGCGTGTCTTGCGTGGTGTTTTGCTGCCGGCTCGTCAGGTCCCAAACGTAAACATCTTCGCGGTCGTGAACGGTAACTTCGAGTGTTTCTTGCAGGACCGCCAGCGAATCGTTTTCTATTAACGCGTAATGATTTAGCGTCGTTTCGAAGTCGATTTTTTCGTCTTTACCGGCTGTGTCCACCCGGGAAGTCTTCACGTGGCGCACCGTCGCCAGCCCCTTTTGCGTATTCCAGAAATCAACTTCTCTGCCCCGGAATTTGGTCTTCGTCCAGGCGGTAAAAATACCGTGCTGGTGGGCGTAGCCGACGGGGAAGCCGTCCGTTATTATTTGCCCGGAGGGGCTGTAGACCGGGTGAAAATACCCGCTGCGGCGGTAGTGATTGGGCAGACCGGCGGGTAGGTTTGCCGTTATGTTGTAGCTAAGGATTGGCCGGTTGTTATTCAAAACGATTATTTCCCTTGCATCACTGGAAATAGTTAATTGCGATGGTTCCGCACGTTGGTCGGGGGCGTGCCGCTGGCTGCTGGAACAGGTTGCCAGTGTGAAAAACAGGCAGTAGAGGAAGAAGGGGTGAAGGCGCATAACTTAAATATAGGTAAGGTGGCACCTTATTGATTCCCGGGGGTTTCGCCGTTAAGCCTTATTCATGGCAATCAGGTCCTTATCGAGAAAAATATCTACCCAGCGCAAGCATTCCCGCGCTCTGAATAACCAATAACTATAACGCGCAAACGAGTTTTGTCCCGCAGGTTCATACCTACGCATACTTTAGTGCTGCTGCTAAAACTCGGGGGGAAGCCCCCAACGGTAGGCCGTGATTGAACATCGCAAAAAAGCTAACCACTATTGTACATTTGTAGCGTACGGCGCACGGAACCCTTCGTTTTTTTAGCACGTACGGCTACCTTTTAAACTCTTTTGACACCCTTAATATGTTACGTGGATTTTTTCTGCTGTTGCTACTTGCAACACTGGCCCCCAACCTCTCTGCTCAATCCGACAATTACCGGGCATTCGAGTGGGACATCATTCAAATCGGCTACGCTTCCCCAGTTGGCAAAGGATATACCGATGGTTTCGCCTTCGGTACCGAAGTCCGGTACAACATTACCGACAGAATCAGCGCCGGCATCAACCTCGAAATTGCCCTTTTTGGTGCTGAGGGTGGCAATAAACTGTTAGACATCGGTGCCACCGGAGGCTACACCCTTACTGGCGACTACTACTTCGTCGAAGATCGTACCACTCGTCCTTTTGCGGGCTTCGGCGTGGGGCTTTACAGTGGCGGTGCTATTACCCTTGATTCCAACGGCCCTAATGACCCCGATGCGTTCGGCGGCGGTTCTACTTTCGGTGTCAGCCCTCGAGTTGGCGTTGAATTAGGTCACCTCCGAATTGCGCTCGAGTACAACCTTGCCTTTGGCGACAGCGTACCGAGCTACATCGGCATCACCTTCTCCCCGACCCTATTTGGTGGTTTGAAGTAAATCGATTGGCGCCAGCAGAATTCCGGGCATTCAGGATTTGTGGAGTTTTCTGTTTTTAAGCAACACCGCGTTTTTTAGCCGCGGCCGCGGGATGCCGGGTACTGGGTGAAGAAGCCGTAAGTATTTGGCTATCATTGATGCCGCTGACCAGCTACCCTCACGTAACCATATTATACCACATAAATGCAAAAGTGCAAAAGCACTTAAGAGCAGTGTATGCTAAGCCTAATTACTACTTGCTCGTTCTCTTGTGCTTACGTGCTTGTGTGGCGAGAAAACCCTGCGTAAGGTTAGTGAATAGGTGACTTAATGGATGAAATTTTTTATCACAGGAATATAAAGTTTACGGTGGCGGCAATTAATGTTGGATAGCGGGTCTCATTTTACGTGCGGTACGCATTGTGGGGGCGCGCATGGTGTACAGGTTAGTTCTAAACGTTGCTAAAGTGTACCGATTCACAATTTTCCTAGACTGCTGCTTTGCTTAATTCAAACACCGTGATCTCCGGCCGCACGTTAAACCGCACCGGAAAACTACAGCCCAGCGCCCGGTTAATGTACAAGTCACGCCCGTCACCCAGGTCGAAGTGGCCGGCCGTGTACCGCTCGTTCTCAACCGGCAGGAGTGGCGGCGGTAAGAAAGGCGGCTTACACTGACCACCGTGCGTATGGCCGGAAAGAATCCATCCTTGGTAGCCGTTCCAAACGTCGAGGTCACAGACGTCCGGATTGTGGCAGAGTACGAGGTTGGCCGCTTCCGGTTGGTAGTTGGCCAGGGCGGTCGTGGGGTCGAAATTAGTCCCCCACAGATCATCCACGCCGATGATGTTTAAGCCTTTTACGTCAGCGGTGGTGTTGCGGAGGACGGTGATGCCGCTGTCCTTAAGTACTTTGCTGATGCTCTCGTCGACCCCCGCTTCGCGCCAGTTTCTGCCGTAGTCGTGGTTGCCGAGGATGGCCACCGTAGCTACGCTACCCAGGGCGGCGTTGGCCATAACATTCCGAAGTTGCGTGAGCTGCTCGGGGCCATCGTAAGAGACAAAGTCACCGGTATAAACGACGATCTCCGGATTTAACTTCTGCGTTTCAACGAAGGAGTCGAGGATGTACTGATAGTCGAAGCGGTCACCAACGTGCATGTCACTGATCTGCACCAGCGTCTTGCCTCTGAGCGTCTCAGGTAGGTTTACGATTGGTAATTTTCGGTGGACGAACTCTAACCAGTAGGGTTCTATTTGCCAGGTATAAAGACCGGTGGCGGCTCCGGCGAGGGAAAGGCCGGCGGCGGTGCGGAGGAAGTTTCTGCGGGAGATCAAATTATTGTAGTGCTTTGTATTACAAAGCTATTACAAAAATTGATTGCCACGCTTGGCTTTAACGGTTATTAACGAAAACCTATGGCACGGACCGGCTTTGCCATTTCCGTACACTAAGCTAGCTAGTTTGCTCCTTCCGGGCAGTCTGCTGCGTTCCGTCAGACCTGTAGTGCATCCATCTCGCGAACTTCTCCTGCTTCTAGGTCACCAAGTAGAATCCGTCCAATCCGCACCCGTACCAGCCGGATGACCGGGTGGCCCACCGCCGCCAGCATCTTACGCACTTGCCGGTATTTACCTTCCCGAAGCGTAACGGAGACCCAGGAAGTCGGGCCATGGTTCGGACGGTGAATGCGCTTAGGTGGGAAGCAGAAGTTGGGATCTTCCGTTAGCAGGCGGACTTCACAGTCTTTAGTCCGGTACTTTTCACCCGCGATGCCAATGTCTATACCGTTCGCAACTTGCGTTACCGCGTCCTCCGAAATCTCCCCAAAAACTTGCACGTAATACTCCTTCTCCACCGCCGCCGACCGGATTTGCTCACTCAGTTTCCCGTCGGTCGTCAGCAGCAAAAGCCCTTCGGAGTTCTCATCGAGCCGGCCAACGGCCATGGTACCGGGGACAAAATCGTGGAGCGGACCGAGCATCTTTTTGTTCTTCCGGGTGGTGTGCTGGTGGGTGAACTGGGAGAGGGTGGAGTGGGGTTTGTTGAGCAGGTAGTGATGGTGCACGGGGCGGGGCTTAGTCGGAATACTCGAAAATTTCGGGAAAGTTGGCCCGTAAGTAAGTGAATTGGTCAGTGGTCAAAAAAATCACCCCGTGGCCGATGCCGTAAAATTTTGCGGAGTCATCGACGAGACTTTCATTGATGAGGTCGAGAAAACCGGGATCTAGCCAGTCCCTTTCGACTCGTAATTCACGAGTGTACGATCGGCCTCGGTACTGAAAACCATATTGTGTAGTGGCGGCGTCAAGATTGTGAGCAAAATTATCCCGTACAGCGCTTGGCGTGAACTGCCCGCGGGAAATGGAAGCGAGCTGCTGCGTCAGTTCCGCATAGGGATTAACGAAATTACCCGTCTCCCAACCTAGATAGATAGTTTGATCGGGAAGGCAGTGGAGTAGTTCGGCGACGTTGGCAACTTGGCTGGCATAAGCACATCCTTCCGTAAGAGCGCGTTGCGTTTCGGTGTACCCTCGGAACAAGCCGATGGCAGCAAACTGCTCAACTGCCGCAGGCAGATCGTCAGTACTAAGCCGGTTAGCGTACGTCTCGTATTCCAGTAGATCGGTCGCGGCGGTAACGTCCCACAGGCGCGCTTCCTCCACGGTGAGCAAGGCGAAGAGTAAGCTTTCCTCCGCGTTCCACGACGACTGATCGTACATCGCTACGTAATGGAGCCGGTAGTCGGAGGCTTGATCCCGGAGGTAGCGATTGAGGGACTGTGTGATCTCCCGGCCAGGTTTGAAGCGTATCTCGTTCTCTTCGTTCCGTGCGGTGGTACGCAGGTCGGAGCCATGGTCTAGTCGATAATCGATGCCCTTCGCTCGAAAGGATATTTTTACCCCCTCTTTGATCAGTTTGCCGCCGGGGGATTCTTCTGCTGCCACGTAAGTATTGGTAAGTAAATCTTCATATCCCAAATCAGGAATTAATTGACGGAAATCGACAAATAACTTTTGGTAGGCTTCCTCAGCCTTGGCGGGAAAGTCGGACAATTCGTAGGTCAACACCCGGCTGCACCGTCGCATTACTTCCGCCAGGTCAAGCAGAGTATCCATCGTGGCGGCAAATTTTTGAGCACCAGCTTCACTTAACGAACCCAGCGCCACTAACTGGCGGAGAAAGCGTCGCTCCTCCGCTTTTCTATCGGCGAAAGTGTCGAGGTAGTCGACTTCTCGCCGCGCTGTTTGCAGTACGTCACTTTCGCGCCTTAATGTTTGCCGCTTAATATCGTCTAATAGCTTTTGGCGGGTCCCATCATCGATGAGCCCGACACTTAGCAGGGCGTTTACTACGTAAGTCCGGGATCCTCCGAGGGCGCTGGTCCGGTGGCTGATTAGGTCCCGTTCGTCGGCGTCACCCATGAGATTGAGCCCGTACTGCATGATCCCGTTCGTACCCAAGGAGTCCGTATAGACCACTGCCCGCTCGATTTTCCTGCCGGGTGCGTTGAGAAGCGCGCGCTTCAACTTGGCCTGCAGTGCATTCGTTTCGGCCGACGTTGGTGTCCGGCTCGCTAGCTGTGTCTGCATTTCTTTGCGGACCTGCATTAATTCCGCTAATCCGAAGCGAAAAGCAAAATCTCTGGCAAAGGCCTGCTCGATGAACAAGAGAATGCTAGCCCGCGATCGCTCGGTTTCCTCTTCAGCGAGCGCTCGTTCTAATAGCTTACGTCCCTGTTCGTTCAAGATATTTTCCGCAACTAAATTGGCCGTTATTACTACTATTTCCTGGTCATTTAGCTTTTGTGCCGTGAGCGATTCATTAATCGCTAGAAACCACAAAATAATTATCAAAAGAGGCAATCGCATAGTATTAGAATAGGTGACTCAAAGGTAGGCATCTAACCTAAATTCCTAGCCCTTCACCCCATTTGGCTTGCACCCGCGTCCACGCCCATCTGCAACATATCTTTGCGCGGACGCCGGTGCCAGAAAAATGAGCATGCGCAAAGATCATTGGACCGCAGACTATAGACCGCAGACCCCAGACCAAAAACCCAAAATGCTAGCCAAAAGAATCATCCCCTGCCTCGACATCAAGGACGGCCGCACCGTAAAAGGCGTAAACTTCGTGAACCTCCGCGACGCCGGCGACCCCGTTGAACTCGGCGCGAAGTACAGCCTGGCCGGGGCCGACGAGCTCGTTTTCCTCGACATCACCGCCACCCACGAACGCCGCGACACCCTGGCCGACCTGGCCCGCGACATCGCCCGCCACCTCAACATCCCCTTCACGATCGGCGGGGGCGTCAAGGCGCTGGCCGACGTGGATGTGCTGCTCAACGCCGGGGCCGATAAGGTGGCCGTGAACTCCGCCGCCGTCCGCCGCCCCGGGCTGATCGACGAGCTCGCCTACGCATTCGGGAACCAATTTGTGGTCGCGGCCGTGGATGCTAAGTTTACCGACGGCGAATGGGTCGTCTACCTCGCCGGCGGACGGATCGCTACCGAACGCAGATTATTCGAATACGTCAAGGAAGCACAGGAGCGCGGCGCCGGTGAAATCTTGTTCACGAGCATGGACCACGACGGTACCAAAGCCGGTTTCGCCAACGAAGCGCTCGCTAAGATGTCAGACTTACTCAGTATCCCGATCATTGCCAGCGGCGGGGCGGGGAATAAAGAGCACTTTAAAGAGGTCTTTACCAAAGGCAAAGCCGATGCGGGATTGGCGGCCAGTATTTTTCACTTCGGGGAGGTGGGTATCGGGGAGTTGAAGTCTTATTTGGCGGGGGAGGGAGTGCCGGTGCGGCTTGTTTAGGAAATAGGCGGTAGGCGCGTAGGAAGATTTAGGCGGTAGGCGGTAGGCGGTAGGTGCGTGACAGGCTACCGCCTACCGACTACCGACTACTCTTCCTACCGCCTACGTTCCTACCGCCTACATTCCTACCGCCTACACCAATAATTCTCCCAAATCAAACATCCCCAACCAGCACTAACTAAACGGGAATACTAAAAAATAGAAATCCCTCCCTCCTCACTAATCGCCAACGGCCGCTCCGTCCAGTTGTCCTCCACCGACATGTCCTCGATGTGGATATTCCGCTCGGCCACCGCCCGGTCGCCGATGTCCGCCGATCCGTTCTCCAAACGCAATACGCCCCGCGGACAAACCGCCGCGCAGACGCCGCAACCGACGCAGCTGCTCCGGACGATGTCCTGCCCCTTCATCGCGTAGGCCCGCACGTCGATCCCCATTTCGCAGTACGTCGAGCAGTTGCCGCACGAAATACACTGCCCCCCGTTTGTCGTGATTCGGAAGCGGCTCTGGAACCGTTGCACCAAGCCGAGGTAAGCGGCCAGCGGACAGCCGAACCGGCACCAGACGCGGTTGCCCATTAGCGGGTAGAAGCCCGTACCGACCACGCCCGCGAAACCGGCTCCGATCAGGAAACCGTACCATTTTTGCACCGCGCCGGTGTTACCGAATAGGTAGGTTTCACTGCCCATCGTGAACGTCCAGAGATTAAGTGCGATGATCGCCACCCCAACCCCGACGGCCAGGGAAATACCCAGTCGGCTGATCTCCATCTTGGATTTTAGGTAGCTGAATACCGTAAAGCCAATCCCGATCAACAGCAATACCGTAAACACGATCAAAAACGTCGACCGCGTAAACCAGTAATCATTATTCGGGAGAAAAGAATAGATCGTCGCCGCCGTCATCAGCGTCGCGAACACCAGCACGCCGTTGACGATGATCCGCTCGAACTTCCACGCGCGGACGGATTTGTCCGACAACTGCCGCCAGGGGTCACCCATCGTTTCGGCCAGTCCGCCGCAACCGCAGACCCAGCTACAGTACCACCGCTTACCCACCAGATGCACCATCAACGGCACGCCCACGATGACGAGGAAAATGCCCCAACAAATAATGAAGACACCTAAGCTACCGGGATTGTCGACGAAGCCTTTGATAGACCAATCGAAAAAGAAGTCGTAATCCAGTGGCCAGATACTCTTTAGATCTTGGTATGGCAGCGTCGCTTTGTCACCATACCAACCTTTATTGAGTGCTAGCAATACCTCCGGGATCATAAAGGCGAAACTCAACTGAAAGAACATCACCGAAATTGTCCGGATGACCTGATACTTGTTGTGCCGGTACTTCGAAATCATCCGCACGCCCATCACGATCATGATCGTAGTGTACATCAGGCCGTACAGAAACCACTGGCTCGCCTCGCCGCCGGAATCGTTCCCGCTGACCGCCTGGTAAATGCCCTCGCTGATCGGGCTCACCATCGCCACCCAACCCACGACGTGCTGGCTGGCCCAGTAGAGCAGGACGTAGAACCCCATGAAGTACAAACCGGCGAAAATTCCCAGGTAGCTACTCAAGCCCTCCGGCCCAGCATCGCGCACGTCGCGGCCGAAAGAATGCTGTGCGAAGAGCACCAGCCCGATGATGATTGCGGCGACCAGACCCGTCGCGGCCGGCCAAATCCACTTATCGTCCATGTAGTAGAATCCGTAGACGAGTATGCCCAGCGTCGTTGCGGCCAGGAAGAAACTTCGCCAGCCGAGGTCGAGGCCTTTCGTTAGTTGGCTGTGGTAGATGTGGTTGTGCTTGATCCCCGGTTGCGTCTGGAATTTCGGGATGATGTAGAGTAATCCGCCCAGCGCGGCCAGGCCGATCGTCAGGAAAAAGAACAGCAGTGGATTATTCGATACTGGTCCACTAGCCGCGTTTTGCATCCACCCCGTCAGTTGCGATTTGAACTGCCATTTGGGTAATTCGACCTCCCATTTTTCCTTTCCCTCGGGAATACCTGTTTCGGCCAGCGTGGCGTCCACGTCCGCGCTTGCCTGGTAGAATACTTGCTTTAGCGCCTTTTGGGCGGAGAAGGTTGTGGTGTAAGTTTCCTCGAACAGGCCATACTTTTCTGCGGCGTTACGCAGGGCTTCTTGGTGCATTTGACCTACTTCGGGCGCGTCGTCCTTAGCGAGGTTGGCGACTAGGTCCTCGGCGTTGAACTGGTAGTTGTCCAGGCTGAGCATGAAGGTGAAGATCAGGAGGGCGATGGCGAAGAGGGCAAGGCCGACGTACTGAAGAACTGATTTCTTGGTGCTGGTGGAAGGCATAAATTATTTTTTTGGCGCGGGCGCTGGTGCCGTGTAGGTTAGCAGAAAAGCAGGGTTTACTCGGCCTTTACGAAGGCACGGGAGGCTTTTTTACCAAAGCCCAAGTAGCGGAGTGCCGCATTCAGGCCACGCTTCTTTTTCAGGGTGAGGTTTTTGCCGGTTTGTTGGTTGTAGAGAGCGACGACCGCGTGCTCGTACTGCTCGTAGAACTCCGGATCGAAGTTGGCCATGCCGAGTTCTTGCAGGACTTCTTCGACGTGTTTTCCGTCCAAGATCCATTTTTCGCAAACTTCGTGGCGGTATCGGATGCCCATCAGGTTGAAGCCCCGGATCTGGCCGGTGCTGGCTTCGTAGTTGATCCGAACGGCCTTTTCACCATCCCTGTGTTCCCAGTAGAGACTCGACAAACCATCACGGCCGTGCGCCGGGACTTCGCCATAAACCTGATATTCGATGTCGATAAATTTAGCCGAGTTGAACCAGACACCGGGATCGTATTCCGCCTTTCTCCCGAGAACATTATAAGCCACCGTTTCGCCCATCATCTGGCCGGTGTACCAAATGGCTTCGATAGCCCGGCGGTCTTTCCTCGGCTCCCGAAGTTCGGCGCAATCACCGATGGCGTAGACGTCCGGGACGGAAGTTTGGAGGTAGGTATTCACTTTGATGCCCTTACCAAGTTCGAGCCCTTCAGCGTCGCGGAGGAAATTGATATTTGGGTGGACGCCGGCGGTAAGGCCGACGAATTGGGCTTCGATCGTTTCGCCATCTTTCGTGCGGATACTACCGGCCGCGCCGCTGCCGTCGTCGATAATTTCGTCGAGCTCGGTGTTGTGGCGCAGGTCGATGTGGTGGCTTTTGATGTGGCGGCTGACCATCCGGCTCTCCTCTGGCGGCAGCGCGTTCGACCAGTAGGAATCTTCCCGGACGAGCAGTTTCACCGGGATTTGCCGGCTGTGCAGCATCTCGGCCAGTTCGATGCCGATCAGTCCGCCGCCGACGACGACGGCTTGTTGGATCTTGTCGGTGTGGTCTTCGAGGTATTCGAGGTCCTGGGCGGAGACCATGCCACGGACGCGTTCGAGGTCCTCGCCGGGCCAGCCAAATTTATTCCAGGTAGAGCCGGTGGCGAGGATAAGCTTGTCGTAGGCCATTGTCGTCCCGTCGCCGAGTTGCAGTTTCTTCTCGCCGGTCAGGACGCGTTCGACGTAGGCGCGTTTCAGGTCGATGCGGTTCTTTTCCCAGAAATAAGGTTCGTAGGGCATCAGGTCTTCCATCCGTTGGTGGCCCATGTAGACGTACATGAGGGCGGTGCGGGAGAAGAAAAAGTCCGTTTCGGCGGAGATGATCGTGATGCGGACGGCGCTGTCCAGCTTGCGCAGATAGCGGGCGGCGGTGACGCCGGCGATTCCGTTTCCGATGATGGCTACGTGCATGGGGTGGAATTGTAGTTAAATGATAGCATCGTCGCAAACTACGATACCGGGGGTATATGTGTGCGCAGGACAGGTTGTTTTGTAGTTTTTGGACATATCGTTTTTTTTGCGCGGTCCCGATCCCGATCCCGATAGCTATCGGGATCGGAAGTGCCGGGGAAGTTTTTGAAGCGCAAGTAGGATATATATGTGAATAGTTTGAACCGATCGCGTTAGGAGCCCTCTCCCCCGGCCCCTCTCCGAAGAGGAGAGGGGGACGTTATAGTACGTTGTGAGTACAGAATTACTGATGCACTTTTACTTAATAATCGTATAAGCTCTATGTACTCGGACAATATTAAACGTACATCTTGTAACCCTCTCCCCCGGCCCCTCTCCGAAGGTAGAGGGGAGACGAGGCAGCTCGCTACGCTCGTCAAAATGTTATAATAATATTGTCCAACTACTTATGTTATATTTCTCACACTTCGAAGCCTATTGTTTCTCCCCTCTCCTCTTCCGGACCTCCATAGGAAGCAGCGCAGCTACCGCGAAGCAGCCACGAAGTGCAAGGGGTCGGGGGAGAGGGTTATGTTAGGAAGAGCAAATCCCTACTCTTCATATATGCCCCTGATCCCGACTAAGTCGTCACAACAACGCCCTGCCAAAACTCAACCTGAATCAACCCCCACCAAAGCCTACCTTCACAAACCATGCCCGACTACTTCCTACGCATAGCCTACGACGGCACCAACTACCGAGGCTACCAATGGCAACCCGGCGGGGTACCGACGGTCCAGGCCGCCATCGAGAAAACGCTGAGCCAAATCCACAAAACCCCGGTAAGATTCAACGGCTGTGGGCGGACGGACGCCGGCGTCCACGCGACCCAGTACTACGGTCACTTCAACCTGGAAACCGCCCCGCCGGATAATTACCTATTCATCCTCAATAAGCAACTACCAAGGGGGATTTCGGTACACGATTACTTCGCCGTCCAAGAAAATGCCCACGCCCGGTATGATGCTTTCGAGCGGACGTACGATTACATCTTCCACGGCACCCGCAACGCGCTTCTAGAACGGTACAGCTCCCTGCTCCCCCTGACTAACTTTGCACCGGCGACCACGCAACAAATATTAAATCAATTAGTCGGCGAGCACGATTTCTATGCCTTCTGCAAATCGCCCGACCAGCACAATACCACCCGCTGCACGATCACCGAGGCCCGGCTTTACGCGAACGAAAACGGCACGACCTACCGAATACGCTTCGTCGCAAACCGCTTCCTGCGGGGCATGATCCGCATTTTGGCCCGGGAAGTGATCGACGTAGGTCTCGGCCTGCAAACGACGCAGGAAGTGCTGGAAAAACTGGAAACCGGTGAGCGGGACGGGGTAATAAAACAGGCTCCGGCACCGGGCCTTTTCCTGACTGGCGTCCGCTACGAATACGCGAACCGGGAAGCAGAATTACCCGCTATTCATTCGGGGCCGTGGCGAGAGATTGTCTGAAGCAGGGCGCTACTTTAGTACTACCGAGACAGCAAATCACTATAACTACTTTCCACCAAATCCGCGTGGACGACGCCTAAATACCGCATGTATCCCTCACACTGCGTCAGCAACGCCTCCCGCTGATCGGCCGAATCTCCGATGGCTTCAATCTCAATGAATTCACCGAGCCCGACGACCGTGTCCAAGTGAAATTTGACATTGCCGATGAAGTAAATCTCGCGCTGTTTATCGACGGTAATCCAGGTACCTAGGGCTTTATCCAACGTAATGGCTAGCTCGTCCACCAGCGCGCGAGTGGGGATTTTCGTAAGGGAAACCGTGCTATCCTTCGGGCCGACCTGATCGCCCCGCTGGTAGAAAATCAGGCTGTGTTCGATGTTCCCGCTGCGGAGTTTCAGGCGACCGTCGGGTACGTTGAAATAGTGGTCCACTTGGTGGTCGGTACCGCGGAACTCGGCTTTTTTGGTTTGAAGAAGGGTGCGTTGTTGGGCGGTGCGGGTGGTACGCGCTTTTATTTCTATCAGGTGTTTTTGCATAATTTAAAATACGGGTTATGAATCACTCCGTGGTGACCCGAAGACAAAAGATATATCTACGTACGAGACAAGAATGCTTATTACTAATATTTGAGTAACTTAGCTTTGTGTTCCGCGTTATTACTAAAATATGAATAGTAGATCAAAATACAGTGTTCAGAAGCTTCCGGCGGACGTCCTCTCCGAAACCGCCACAAAAGTAAAAATTTTGCGTAAGCAACGAAAGTACTCCCAAGCCGAGTTAGCCGAACGATCCGGCGTTTCGCTGGGGAGCCTCCGCCGCTTCGAGCAGACGGGGCACATCGCGTTTGAATCTTTATTGAAAATCAGCCTGATTCTGGGCCGATTAACGGATTTTGAAGGTGTGCTCGACGCACCGACGGATTTAAAAAAGATCGAGCGCCTGTTCGATAAAAAGCTTCCGGAATGATGTCATGGACGCTACCCTACGCCCGGAAGAAAGCGGGAGATAGCGGCGGCCCTGAAGTAGTAGAGCTGATCATCCCTACCGTCCACCAATAACCTGCGGACCAGTCAAAAACTCAATTACGGCCGGCCGGCGTAAAACATCTTCCTTAATGAGCTGGTCGGTCGCGTCTTTGCCCCGCGGTGGCTCGTTGATTTGTAGCGACCGGAAGGTACCGTCTTTGAGCGGAGCCACCACGATGATGTGGCCGTGCGACAGGTCGAACAGTCGCAGGTTGACGAGCGCGAAGCGGTCGTTTTCCGCCGTCCAGAAGGTGATGAATTCTACTTGGTTGAGTTTGTTTTTGATGATTCCTTCGCCGGTGATGTCCGGATGGTTGCGGGAAGAAATGAGGCTAGTTACCGTCGTGTAATCTTCGGCATCGATGGTGTCCGTTACGGTGATGAGCGTGAAGAAAACTTGGTTGTTAGCGCCATCCAGATACGGAAGTTGGTGGGGGTTAGCGCCCGCGCCGAAGGTCTGGTAGACGATCGATTTCCCATTTATCTCAATTGGCCGGTAGGTGTTGCCGCCACTGAACACGCCATCGAATTTCCCCTCGCTGAGCAAGTCGTAGTCGGGTACGGGAAAGATGCCCGCGGTCATCGGCCCCACGTCGTCGTAGAAGGAGATGGCTTCCAGGTCGTCGGCGAGCATTTTGCGGTCCCAGGTCGTGCTGTCCGCTACGTAGCGGAGGTGTTGGGCGCGGAGGGTTTCGGTTGTTTCAAGGGCGGTGTTTTGGGCGCGGACGCTGGTGCAATGTAATATCAGGAAGAGCAGGGGGAAGGGTAAATACCTCACAGGTTAGTTGATTTGGTGTGGCCACAAACTTCCGACCTCGACTAGGCTAGTTGGCTAAATAGGTGGGTCCGAAAAAGGTCCGGACCGGGGTGGGTTTAATATTACGCCCCCTCCCCCAACCACTGTTTTCCCCAGTGTTTGGCGGCTTTGCGGCTGCTTAAGCCAGCTTTGCGGTAGATGTTATTGATGTGGCCCTTCACCGTCGCTTCCGAGATGAACAGCGTGGAGGCGATTTCCTTATTGCGGTGGCCGGCTACGATTAGTCGGAGGACTTCTTCTTCGCGGGCGGAGAGTTCTACGGGCGGCTCCGGCACGGCGGCGGGGGGCGGAGTTATTGAGGCTTCGGGAACCTTTGATGGTCGCCCCCTACCCTTGCTCCACAGTAATCCGCCCAGCACCAGCGACAGCGCCAACAAACCACCGCTCAGCCAGCGCAACCAGCCGTTCTCCGTGCGGTACGCCGCCGCGCGGGCCGCGTCGAGGTCGCTCCGTAGCCCGTCCGAATAAACACTCCGTAAATCGGTGTCGGTGAGGGCGTCAAGCGTCCGTTCCAGGCGTTCGGGGCCGGGGGTAATCCGGTAGGGCCAGTGGCCGAGCAGAAAGGTTTGGAGCGCCGGGCTCGCGCGCTCCAGTGAGCCGCTTAGCTTCTCGATCCGCTTGCCGTCGATGAGCGCGACGAGGCGGTCGGATTCTGCGGCGCGCTCTTCCTGGTTGAGGGCATCCAACTCGGCGGCGACTTGGTTGATGTCGGCGTTGACACCCCGGTCGGTCACGACGGATAATCCCTTAAAATTAATCGTGTCACCGGGCGCGGCGAGGAAATGGATGTAGTGCCGCTGGCGGAAGTTCATGCTAACCGGCGGGTGCTCGGCGGGGTCGACGAAGCGTAGGCGATAGAAACCCCGCCCCCGTGGTAGGCTCGTGTTTACGATTTGGTAGTGGCCGGTGCTGTCGATGTCTGCTTGGGTGAGGATTTGTTGATCGCTGATTAGTTGGAAGTGGTTGTGGCGGTCGATTATGTCTAGGTAGACGGTTTTGGCGTTGAATGCTGCCGGGGCTTGCCCCTGTAGCACTGTGGGGTTGGGTTGGGCGGTTAGGGGTGGGGTTAGGTGGAGTAAAATTATTAGTAGGGGGGTGCGCACTGAGTTTAAGGTATTGACGTGAATGGGGGAAATATTCCCTTAGCTCAAAGGGATTATTTTCGGATTTAGGATTTAAGGTGATTGCTCGGCTTGATGGTATTTGCATTAATGGGTATCAGGATTTTCAGGTTTTGGTGGTTTCATCGGTTTTTAGATTAACAGGTGTTAAAATTAGTCTAGTTTTGGAGAAAAGCTTTTTGGACAGGCACTCGCCGGGGGTAAAGGGGCGGGGTTGCAGCCAAGATTTCATTTGTGAACTTTACGTGTCAAGTAGTTGATTGTCATTAGTCTCGTGCTAATAAGTATACTTTAGTACTAGAGCTTTTTTGCGCAAAAAAAATAACGAGCAAATAGCAATAATTATTCATAAATTTTACCTGTAAAACAAATTAGCAGTACTCGTTGTGAATTTTCGTTATTTGGTGAGATGATTATAAGAGATCAGTATTCATTCCATTTTGGTAGCCGTTTCGCTTACCCTTGATAGTATCCTGAGAAGAAAATTGATGAAAGGCTCACACGCAACGAGTTCCACTACCGATAGCTGAAGTTTGGCTAACTTCGGGGCTTTCGTAATTACACTTTAGCAGTATACTTTACAACCTAGTAATATTTCTGGTGCTCATGGTCATTACTTGAATCCCGCCATACTCACTACTCACCTGTCTAATTCAACTACCTACGGTCGCCGTCTACCCCTAAGCAATGATCAACAACCAAACCACTTACCTACACGATACCCTAAGGAAATTAACTAACCCTGAGTCCAGTATTTCCATCCAGTGCGGAACCCCTTCCCTATACGCCATCAATTACCTACTGGCGGACCTGCCCTTCTTCAAAGAACTACGCCTACTAGTCAGCAAACCTACCAAAGAATTTCGCGGCATAACCCAACACCCAAGCGACCACCAAGCGCGCACGCGGTTAGATATCAATGCCGTTAGCACGCAACTGAGTAACACTTTCCTAAAACGGACCATCCTCAAACAAGGCTTCTGCGGCACAAATGTAATCATCATAAAAACCGGAGAGCGCACAGCCACCTTTATCTACACCGTCCCCGACTTTGACCTACAGTTATTAGGCGTACAGGCTGCAAAGCAGTTAACGTTGATCTTACCTCAATCAGTGGAGACCAGTACCCATCTGCAACAAGCCTTCGACAACACCTGGCACGAAGCAACACCAATCACCGAAGCATTAGCTTACAAGATCGAGCGCGGCGGTGAACTCGCAACACCGCGCGACCAATACCACTACACCCTCAGCCACCTCTTCGAAGACTACAGTCGCCTCGAAGACCGCGAAAAGATTGCTCGCAGTGGATTCTTCGATTCCAACATCTGGGGCCTGCTCTACAACTTTCAAAAAGATGCCGTTCTCGGTGCCATTGACAAAATTGAAAAATATGGCGGCTGCATCATCGCCGATAGTGTAGGACTTGGCAAAACCTTCGAGGCTCTCGGTGTTATGAAGTATTACCAGGACCGAAATTTCCGCATACTCGTCCTCTGCCCGAAGCGCCTGTTTGAAAACTGGGCCGTCTACCGCAACAACGACCGGAGAAATATCTTAATAAAAGACCGGTACAACTACGACCTTTTGTTCCATACCGATCTAAGCCGGGAAATGGGCGAAAGCAATGGCGTAGACCTGGAGAACTTTAATTGGGAGAACTTCGATCTGATCGTCATTGACGAAAGCCACAATTTCCGCAACAACGTACCGAGCAAAAAATATAAGACGCGCTACGAAAGACTGATGGAGGACGTGCTGCAGAAGGGCGTAAAAACGAAGGTGTTGATGTTGAGCGCAACACCCGTCAACAACAAACTACGCGATCTACGGAACCAGGTTTATTTCATTACCGAAGACGACGACCATGGCCTCCAAAAGACTGGCATCCACAGCATCAACGAAGTTATGAGGCAGGCGCAGAAGCAATTCAATGCCTGGCTAGAAGGCCCTACAAAGGACCGCGACCAGCTCATTGAAGCGCTGGATGGACGGTACTTTAAGATTCTTGACCTGTTAACCATTGCCCGCTCCCGCAAGCATATCGAAAAATACTACGACACCAAAGATATCGGCACCTTCCCCGAAAAGCTAAGGCCACAAAACGAGTATGCGGATATCGATGCCTCCAATGAATTTCCGGACATTGGCACAATCAACACCCAACTTCTCAAACTCAACCTGGCCAATTACCAACCCATGAAGTACATCCGCCCCGAAAAGAAGGCGGAATACGAAGCACGCTATGATCGGGAAACGACCACCGGCTCGGTATTCAGCCAGGAAAGCCGGGAGGAAAGCCTCATTAACCTGATGCGCGTCAACTTCCTCAAACGCCTGGAAAGCAGCATTGCCAGTTTTCGAATTACGATGGAACGAATTCTTAATGGTATCGACGGCTTAATTAGTAAAGTAGAATACTGGCAAAATAACCAAGGCGACCTCATTATCGAGGGATCGATAACGGATGATTTTGCGGAAGACGATCTCGGTCCGGATCAGGTGATTGGCGAGAAGGTCAAAGTTTTAATCCAGGATTTAGACCTCATCAAATACAAAGATGAACTACAGCGTGATCGTGAATCCATCGCCTCAATCCTGAAAATGGCCCGGCACGTGAGGCCGGATCGCGATGCTAAATTATTCCAACTCAAAACGGCAATTCGCAAAAAGTTGGCGGAGCCAATCAATGAGGGAAATAAAAAAGTCCTCATTTTCACTGCCTTTGCCGATACCGCCGACTACCTCTATGCTAATCTGGCTACTTGGGTGCGGGAGGAGTTTGGTTTGTTTAGTGGACTGGTAACGGGTGGCTCCGGCCGCAACAAGACCAATCTACCCGGCAGCGATAGTAAGTTTAACGACATCATCATCAACTTCTCCCCCAAGTCAAAAGGTCGTGGTCGCTTTACGGAAGCGATCACCGAAGAGATTGATTTGTTGATCGGCACCGATTGTATATCGGAAGGCCAGAATTTGCAAGATTGTGACTACCTCGTCAACTACGACATCCACTGGAACCCCGTCCGCATCGTCCAGCGCTTCGGCCGGATCGACCGCATTGGATCCACCAACGCCAAAATTCAATTAGTCAACTTCTGGCCCAACATGGAGCTGGAGGCTTACATCAATCTGATCAACCGCGTCAAAGGCCGCATGGTCATCCTCGACATCAGCGCGACGGGCGACGAAAACGTCATCGAAACCGACCAACTCGAAGGGGAGTTAGACTACCGCACCCGCCAGCTGAAGCAGCTGAAAGACCGGGTCGTCGATCTGGAAGACCTTCAGGGCGGAATCAGCATCACCGACCTGACCTTCAACGATTTCAAAGTCGACCTCGACCACCTCACGCCTACGGAGCGGGAACTGCTCGACATGGTCATCCCCGGTCATTTTGCCGTGCTCCACAATCACCACGCCGAACTCGCTTCCGGTGCCATTTTCTGCTTACGCGATCGCGAGCCGGAGATGGACGGTGCCGGTAATAACCCACTTTACCCTTACTACCTCGTTTACGTCCGCGATGATGGTACGCTCCTCTTCACACCGCGCCAGCCTAAGCGGACGCTGGATGCGCTGCGTAGTTTGAGCCTCGGCGCGACGCAGGAGGATTTGGCGCGGTCGCGGGTGCAAAGGGAATTGGTGAATAGCGAAGCGGGCTTGGCGCGGTACCGGAAGTTACTTGAAGTGGCGCTTGGTAGTATTCAGGGGGTGATGGAAGGTTCCGTGGTGGATAGTTTAGCCAATCCTGGAGGGACGGCTGGCGACAGCAGCCAGATTAAAGTTGACCGGCTGGAACTGATCAATTTTTATGTGGTAGTGTAGCTTCGGCTTCGCTCAGCTACCAGTTATTTGCTACCGGATACCAGCTGCCGGGTACCGGGTACCGGCCAGCCACTGAGCGAAGCCGAAGTGGCCATAGTAATATATTATTCGACAAAAGTCAGAACTCATGGATGCTTATATGTACATTTTAAAATGCAGCAACGGAAAGTATTATACCGGCAGCACCAAAGACTTAACCCGTAGATTAGAGCAACACCAAAACGGTCAGGGAGCCAACTTTACAAAGAAGCACCTTCCCGTTGAATTGGTCTATACCGAGTATTTTGATAGGATTGATGCAGCTTTTGCTCGCGAAAAACAAATTCAGGGATGGAGCAGGAAAAAGAAAGAAGCACTAATGGCACGAGATATTGAAGCACTTGAGAAAGCTGCTAAATGTCAAAACTCGTCGAAGTCACTAGACGCGGACTAGATTCGCTTGCTTCGACTTCGTTTAGTCTCCGGTGGAATTTACTGGCTTCCAGTAGTGGCTTCGGCTATGCTCAACTACGACGTAGTTTGTCCCCCCCCCGCGCACCTTGTGCGCGGGGGGATATTTAAAGCAACACCGATCACTGAGCGCAGCCGAAGTGATCAGCGAATATCGTTATCTCTCCGTAGTGGCTTCGGCTACGCTCAACCACCGGCGGAATTTGTCAACCCCTCGCGCACAAGGTGCGCGGGGGGATATTTAAAGCAACACCGATTAATGAGCGTAGCCAAAGTGATCAGCGAATATCGTTATCTCTCCGCGGTGGCCTCGGCTACGCTCAACCACCGGCGGAATTTGCCATTCCCCCGCGCACCAGGTGTGCGGGGGATTTTTAAAGCAACACCAGTTACTGAGCGCAGCCGAAGTGATCAGCGAATATCGTTATCTCTTCGCAGTGGCTTCGGCTACGCTCAGCCACCGGCGGAATTTGTCATTCCCCCGCGCACAAGGTGCGCGGGGGGATATTTAAAGCAACACCGGTCACTGAGCGCAGCCGAAGTGATCAGCGAATATCGTTATCTCTCCGTAGTGGCTTCGGCTACGCTCAACCACCGGCGGAATTTGTCAACCCCTCGCGCACAAGGTGCGCGGGGGGATATTTAAAGCGACACCGGTCACTGAGCGCAGCCGAAGTGACCAATACTGACACCTCATGAAAAACCTCTTCCAACTCCCCCACCCCGCCCAAAAACAAACCCCCTTCCCAAAATCCTTCTTCACAAAAAACAACTACCCCCTCACCCCCGCCGAAAAACGACTCCTCAAAACTCCGAACCTACCCCTGAGTAGTGAATGGACCGGCAGCCTAAAGCCTACCGCCGGCAACGTACCCGCCCACGGGGAAGGACCGGACCGCTTCGCGGAAATACAGTACTTCCGTATCCACCTAAGGGAAGCCGATTACGATAGGTCCGCGAAAAAGCTCGCCCAGCTCTATCACCGTTACTTGCCTTATCCCCTAGTGCTGACGCTGCATTCTGACACCCGCTATCGAGTCAGCACCGCTACCAAGCATATTCCCGCTACTAAGGGAAGCGCAAGTACTAACCTCACGGAATTCACCAGCCCCACCGCCAGCCTCATCAACGCCGATCCGCCGCAAGTGGCTTTCGAGCGGGCACTGGCCTTCCCAAACATCACTGCCCTCCACCTCAAAACCGTCTACGAAAGCTACCTGCGCGCCGTAGTCGCCTTCAACTGGCAACACGCCGCCGGCTCCGTCGTACAAGTAACTAACCCTTACCTCAGCCAAACGAACCTGGAAGAACGCCGCCGCCTGAAGAAAGAAGAAAACCAGTTGGTTCAGCAAATCCGTAAAAGCAAGCGCATGCCGGAACGGGTGGAATTACAGTTGAAGCTGAACGTAGTAAGAAAAGACCTTGCGGAACTAGCTGAACGCTAAACTTCTATTATCTTTCGCCACTTCGGCTACGCTCAGTGGCCGGTATTTTATCCTGTCTTACGTCGAGCGTAGCTCGACGGGGATATTATAGGGAGCTCCGGGTGCTGAGCGTAGCCGAAGTGCAACGTATACTTTTCCTTTCGATCACTGAGGATATTCGACGGCGCTCAGTAGGGTCCGTAGCCGAAGTGAAAACCTCCACCAAATGCAAAAAATCACCAAAGACCACGAACTAGCCGCCAGCCAAAACCCCGTCACCGAAAACATAGAAAAACTTCGCCAACTCTTCCCCAGCATCGTGAGCGAAGACAAGATCGACTTCGAAGCCCTCAAGCAACTACTCGGCGACGAAGTAACCGAAGACGAAGAATACTTCCGCTTCGTCTGGCCCGGCAAAAAACAGGCCCGCGCCGAAGCCCTCAAACCCAGCACCGGCACCCTCCGCCCCGCCCCCGAAGAAAGCCTGGACTGGGAGACTACCCAGAACGTGTACATCGAAGGGGATAACCTGGAAGTACTGAAATTGCTACAACGGAGCTACGCGGGGAAGGTGAAGATGATCTACATCGATCCACCCTACAACACCGGCAAGGACTTTGTCTACAAAGACAATTACCGCGACAACCTCGCCAACTACCGGGAAAACTACGGAAGGAAAGATGAGGAAGGCAACGCCATCGCCACACAGTCGGAACGGAACGCGGAAAGTAGTGGGCGGTACCATTCTAATTGGTTGAATATGATGTATCCGCGTTTGCAGTTGGCGCGAAATTTGTTGCGGGAGGATGGGGTCATTTTTATTAGTATTGATGATAATGAGATTGAGAATATTACAAAAATTGCAAATGAAATTTTTGGAGAAGACAACTTTCTCGAAGTGTATTTATGGGAAAGTACTTTTAGACCTGATAATAGTTCCACTCTATATAGAGAAAATGCTCAGTATGTACTAGCGTTTGTCAGGAACCTGAAAGCACTTGGAAGAATTTATGGTTCGAAGCAAGGAAGTGTTGGTCTCCCTTCACTGACAAAAAACTCCATGAAGGCTTCAAAATTATCGTTCCCACCAAACACCGTCAAAGCTCAGTTCGGTGATGGAAAATATCTTAGTGGAGAAAAAGATTCGGGGTATATACTACATGAAGATGTCATAGTGAAAAGCGGAATTATTGAGAATAGCTTTTCAATAACCGGACGCGTAATTTGGGGACAGAATTATCTAGATAGCGAACTAGAGAAAGGCACTGAAATAATATTCAAAACTTCTGACTTTGTGCCTTATTCAAAAAAGGCTGAAGATAAGAGACTTGCTCCCGAGACAATCCTTCCTCAAAAAATCGTGAAGGATGTTCTAGCAGGTAGAGCAGAAGTTAGTAAGCTTTTTGAAGAAGCGATTTTTGACCATCCAAAGCCATCAAGTTTAATACAATACTTCAACAACTTTTTCGATGATGATAACGCGGTAATTCTAGATTTCTTTAGTGGTTCCGGATCAACAGCTCATGCTGTTTTAAATTTTAATTCAGAGAAGAATTCCAATAGAAAATACATACTGGTTCAGCTTCCTCAAGCTACTGATTTAGATTCCATAGCCCACAAAGCCGGCTACCATACCATCGCCGAAATCGGTAAAGAGCGCATCCGCCGCGTAGCAAAAAAAATCCGCGAAGAGGAACCGGAAAAAGCTGCGGAGATGGACCTCGGTTTCCGCGTCTTCAAACTGGACAGCAGCAACATCGAAGCCTGGGATCCCGACCCTGATAACCTGGAGAATAACCTCTTCAGCGAAAACATCAAACCGGACCGGTCGGAGTACGACCTCGTCTACGAAATCCTCCTGAAATACGGCTTGGATTTGAGCTTACCCATTGCGGAGCGGACGGGACCGGACAAGCGGCACACGCTGTACTGCGTTGGCGGCGGGGCGCTGTTTTTGTGTTTGGGGTCGGGCATTACGCGGCGGTCCGGAGAAGCTATTTTAGCGTGGGCGCAGGAAATCGGTGCGGAAAACCCCAAAGTTGTTTTCCGGGATACGGGCTTTACGAGTAGCGTGGAGAAGACCAATGTTTATGAGGTGCTGCGGAGTGGTGGGGTGGAGGATGTTAAGTCGGTGTAGCTTCGGCTAAGGCCGATCCTGAGCCCGCCGAAGTGCTCAGCTACCGAATGTGGCTGCGTGGTTTCTAGTTTGAACCGAAGGGCTCAGCTACCGCATTTGCCGGTCTGGACTTCCTCGCTACTTTGCTCATTTCCCTACCAATCCATGCACCCGCGACCGCGCTAAAAGACATTAAACAATCATGACTGCTAAGGAAATATTAACGCTGCTCAACGCCACGGATGAATTAGAAACCGTTGAAGCGAAACGGGCGTCCAAGATGGGAAAATCCATCGCGGAAACTATTTGTGCCTACACAAACACGGGGGGAATTACGGAGGGCTACATTCTAGCGGGCGTGGTTCGAGAAGAAAGTTTATTCCCTTCCTATACCGTAGTTGGCGTCCCCGATTCAGATGCTTTTCAAATGGACGTGGCTAGCCAGTGTGCAACGTTGTTTAACAGGCCGATTCACCCCCGAGTTACCGCTGAACAAATTAGCGGTAAAACAGTAGTGCTGATCACGGTTGCCGAAGCGGATGCTACCCGCAAACCGCTCTACTTCAAAAAAGGCGGCCTACCGGGCGGAGCGTGGATAAGGGTTGGCAGCACCGACCAGCGCTGTACGGAAGAAGACCTGGAACAGTTCTACGGGGATCGAGACCACTTCGACGGCTCTTTTCTAGACCGCACCAGTATGAAAGACGTAGACGAGGAAGCCGTTCGGGCTTACCGAAGATTGCGCTCCTCCGCTAATGCGGACGCCATCGAACTTACGTACTCCGACGAAGAGTTGCTCTTGTCGCTGGATTGCCTTGCGGACGATGAGTCGGGAAGATTGACCGTAGCGGGTTTATTACTGTTTGGCAAAGCAAGTACGTTACGGCGTAAATTCCCCATGCAGCGAGTGGATTACATCCGGGTTACTGGCAACCGTTGGGATCCAAATCCCTACGACCGGTTCCGATCAATCGATATGCGTGGGCCGCTACTCCTCATGGCATTTCGGGCGGTGGAAGCTATTGATAATGATTTACCGAAACAATTTCGGCTGTCCGAAGGTCAACTGCAAGCTCAGGCACTAACCATTCCGGGCTTAGCGCTGCGTGAAGCCGTTGTGAATGCACTAATGCACCGCAACTACCGAATCAGCGGAGCTACTCAAATTGTACGCTACAATAACCGGGTGGAGATCGTCAACCCGGGTTTTAGCCTGAAACCAGAAGCTCAGCTTGGGGAAAAGGGCTCCCGTACCCGTAATCCACGCATCGCCGCGGTGTTTCACGAAACGAATCTAGCGGAGGCTAAGGGTTCCGGAATCCAGGTGATGCGTCGTTTATTACGCGAAGCGGACTTTTCTCAGCCCACATTTACTTCAGACCGGGAGCGTAACGAATTCACGGTAAGAATGCTGCTTCACCACTTTCTGAATGAAGAAGACCTGGCTTGGTTAGCTCAATTTGAAGCATACGATCTTAGCGCGGAGCAAAAGTTTGCGTTGATTTTCATGCGTGAAGTCGGTGCGATCAACAACTCTACTTATCGGCAACTCGTCGATGGCGACCTTATCCAGGCTGGTCAAGACTTGCATCATTTACGCAAGCTGGAATTGATCGAAAAGAAAGGAAAAACGAGAGGAACCTACTACGTGCCTAACTTCCAATCCGCCGCCACTGAAGCGAGTAGTGACGGCCAATCCGGCCCACCCGTTGAAGGAAGCGCGGCCGAAGTAAATCCTCGCGTTACTTTGCGGCAAAAATCGGCCGCTAGTGTACAAGGCAACGGTACTAGTGTACAAGGCAGAGACACTAGTGTACAAGGTGAAAACACTGGTGTACAAGCTGATCCCATTGATAGACAAGAGAACAAAGCTACCGTACAAGTCGGCGCGCTTAGTGTACAAGAGCAGTTGCCAAAAGAACTCAAGCAGCGCGTTGAGCTACTCGGAAAGCGTGCGGATAGAACTATACTGACGGATTTGGTTGTGGATTTATGCGCTTGGAAAGATCTTACCTTGCAAGAGTTGACGGAAATAACCGGCCGGCAGAGGACGGGGTTGGTTACCAATTATATTACACCGTTGATGGAAGCAGGCAGAATTGTCCATACCATCCCTGACATGAAGAAGCACCCCGATCAGGCCTACCGCACCGTGCGGGAATGACGGTTTCCGTTCTACCCTACTTTGCACTTTATCCAACTCTCCGCACCCGCGACCGCGGCCCCTATTTAGCTCATCGAAATTTCCACACTAACTAATTTATGAAACTAAAATTTCAATCCGACCTCGCCTACCAGGAAGCCGCCATCAACGCCATTACCGGCTTATTCGACGGCCAGAACATGTATGAGAGCCGCTTCACGGTCACGAAGCCTTTGGCGTCCCGATATGGATCGGGACAGATGCAGATGTCGGGGGTGAACGATTCGATTGGCTACGGGAACAAGCTGGAGTTAACACCCGAAGAACTGCTGCGTAACGTACAGCACGTACAACGGAGCAATCATTTGCCGGTAAGCAGCGATAAGGAAGTCCGGGAGATGGAGTTCAACGTGGAGATGGAAACGGGGACGGGCAAAACCTACGTCTACCTCCGTTCGATGCTGGAACTAAATCAGCAGTTCGGATTCACGAAATTCATCATCGTCGTACCGAACGTCGCCATTCGGGAAGGCGTATATAAAAGCTTGCAGATCACCAAAGACCACTTGAGCGGGCTGTACGATAACGTACCGTACCAATACTATGTGTACAACTCGAAGGAACTGAACCAAGTGTATAGTTTTGCAACAAGTCAGCAGTTGCAGATCATGGTAATCAATATCCAGGCCTTCAACTCAGAAAACAATCTGATTAAACAGAAGAACGACAAGACTTCCCTGAGCCCGTTACAACTCATCCAACAAACGAACCCGATCGTAATCGTGGATGAGCCGCAGAGTGCCAACAACTCCACGAAAGCACGGGCGGCCATTAAGGACCTGCAGCCGCTGGCTATTTTCAATTACTCCGCTACGCACAAGCGTGACATCAACTTACTGTACCGGCTCGACGCCGTGGCTGCTTACCAGCAGAAACTAGTGAAGCAGATCGAGGTAGCGAGTGTGGTGCCGGAAGGGTTTGAGAATGAACCCTACGTTAAGTTGATCAAAGTGGCTGGCGGGAAGAACCTCTACGGCCAAGTGGAAGTCTTTGTACGGGAAGGAGGAAAATCTAAGAAAAAGAATATCCAGATTAGATTTGGCGACAGCCTGGAGTTATTGACGGATAATGATGTTTACCGGGACAACTGGAATGTTTCGGACATCGGGAACGAAAAGGGGAAGGAGTACGTCGAGTTTATGAATCATAAGTCGGTCACCATTGCCGAACCGATCAGCAGTTTCCCCGAGACGGAAATTCGCCGCTTCCAAATCCGGCAGACCATTCAGGAACATTTGGACAAAGAGAAACGCCTGAATAAACGAGGTTTGAAAGTGCTTAGTCTGTTCTTCATCGACAGCGTCGCCAACTACCGGGTGTACGACAACGAAGGTAACGCGAGCCACGGTCCGTTTGCGCAGGTATTCGAAGAGGAGTACACGAAACTCATTCAATCCCGCCGTTACCGGGATTTGTGGGAAGACGAGATTGCTAACTTAGCGAGTCACGTTAGCGAGGTGCACGATGGCTATTTTAGTAAGGATCGGAAAAGTAAAGCCAGTAATAAAAAAGATAAGTTCGACGCCTATAAAGACACGAAGGGTACGACCAGGGCGGATAACGATACTTACGAGTTAATCATGAAGGACAAGGAGCGGTTGTTGAGCATGGATAACCCGCTGCGTTTCATCTTTAGCCACTCCGCGCTGAAAGAAGGTTGGGATAATCCGAACGTCTTTCAGATTTGTACTCTGAAAGATGCGGGCAGCAGTGAGATTCGCCGCCGCCAGGAGGTTGGTCGGGGTTTGCGTTTAGCTGTCAATCAGGACGGGGAACGAGTTTACGGCCACGAGATCAATACGCTGACGGTCATGGCGAGCGAGAGCTACGAAGAATTCGTCGCCGGTTTGCAGGACGAGATGGAAGCGGACGCCAGCCGAAAGTTTGGCGTGGTGGACAAATCCGATTTCGCCATTATCACGTTTACCGACCCCACCACCGGCGAGCTCGTCAACATAACGAAGAAGGATTCCACAATTCTGTGGACGGCGTTGCGGGCTGAAGATTACCTAAGTGCTTCGGGTAAGGTTACCGATACGTTACGCCAGGCTTTGAAAGATGAGTCAGTGGTCCTCCCGGAAAATTATCAGCCGGAGGAGATGAAGGAACAGGTTTACGCAATTCTGAAGCGGAAGGCGGGTTCCCTGGAGATCAAGAACAGCAAGAATCGCAAAGCGATTTCCGTTAAAAAAGAGGTGCTCCTCAGTCCAGAATTTAAAGAATTGTGGGATCGGATCAAATACAAATCCCGCTACTGGGTGGATTATGACGAGCCGACTTTAGTACGCAAATGCGTAGAAGTCATCCAGCGCGATCTCCACGTTTTCTCGGGCTTACTTCGCTTAGCAAAGGCACGCGTTGACGTCACGGAAGCCGGCGTCTCTTCGTCTAAGGAGAGCGAGCAACTCGTCAACCCGCAAATGGATGCGACATTTATTCCCGACATCATTGGCTACCTACAAAATGAAGTCAACCTAACCCGGAAGACATTAATCGATATTATCAAGGAGAGCAATACGGTGCGCTTGATCCGGCGTAATCCACAGCAATACGTGCAACAGATTGTCAAGATCATCAAAGACACCATGGCCGGTTTCATCGTGGACGGAATCAAGTACGAGCGGATTGGAGAGAACTACTACTGGCAGCAGGAACTATTCAAAGATGAAGAATTGGGCGGCTTTCTGGAGAGCAATCTGACGGAAAGCACCAAAAGCCCATACGAGTACGTGATCTACGACAGCAAAGTAGAGCAGGATCTCGTGCGGGATATGGAAATCAGCCAAGATGTCAAACTCTACGCTAAGCTGCCGAGCTGGTTCAAGATCGATACGCCGCTGGGTTCTTACAACCCCGACTGGGCAGTGTTACTGGAGCGTGACGGGGAGGAAAAACTATACTTCGTCGTCGAAAGCAAAGGCAGCGTCAGTGAGCTGGACTTGCGGGACCGGGAGAAGTTTAAAATTGAGTGCGGGCGGCGGCATTTTGCGGCGGTTGGGGCGGGGGTTGAGTTTCGGGTGGTGGCTGGGTTTGGGGGGTTGAGCGGGTGAGGAAAAGTTAAATTTACTTAAGTATTCCTACGCTCAAATAAACCACATCAATGAAAACATTCTTCAGATTTTTATGGGACTTGGCCAGAACGCTCAGTTTCCTGATCGTCGTATTGTTCCTGGCACTAGCTATTTTCCTTTTCTATAATCCGGCACTTTTACGAGGTCAACAAGACGACACGCCGTTTCCGGCAATGAGCGGGGTAGATTACGTTGCGTCATCCGAGGACGCGGTAAGCGCAAATTTTGGAAATACTTTTAAAGAAGAACAGCCTAGCCGTATTGAGATCACCTTAGCGAACGGTATTGCCTACTTTAAACCCGACATGATCATTTCCGTGGAAGATGACACTCTTACCTACCTTACGGAAGCTGGCGTCAAGAATTTTGTGATAAATCGGTATCAACTTGCTCCAATTTATGCGGCGTGTGAGAAAATTGAAAGATTGCAGTTCGTAAAGGGAAAAAATTGCGTTTTGAATTGCCGATACCTCATTTCAATAACCAGCAAGCCAATAAGGGCTGGAAATTATGCCTATAATTATTACGTTGAAATGGAAAGTGGACGGGTGATTAAGACCTCCAAGAAAGTACAACAAACTTTAAAAAGGATCATGGCTGGTAAGCAGTGATTTGACAGGCTACCGGTTAATTTGGTCGGTTCACTCCTAAATTTGGTCATCACAGCTTTTCGATGTTTTGAAGCGCCAAGTCTCCCCCTATATTTACACTATCAGTGGCCACTGAAACGGAGTATCCCGAAAATCCGCTAACCGAGTAGGGGTTAAATTTAAACACATTTTATTATGGCTAAGCAAACTACGTCTAACCACAATGCCGATATTAGCAACCCGAATAAAGGCACGGATGGTACTAACAAAACCTACGACACGAACCAGGGTAACCGGAGTAAGCAACTGCAAGACTCGAAGAAGTAGAAATCTCTGCGCCTTTGAATTAGGACTTTAGTGACACCTACCGTGCTCCTTTTCTTACAGTATCAAGTGGGGCGACCTGGAGAATATTCTCCGGGTTGCCCTTTGATCGTTGTGGCTCTTCTTTGTATACTGCACTATACTAAGAAACAGTCACTTTATGGATTCCAGTAAATTTCGTATTCCCTATCTCGACGACTCCTTCGATGTTGACCTAGCTTCACTTCAACACTACCAGTTGTACCCTTCCATGCTCCCGTTTGTTGGCTCGCACTACCAGCGGATGAATAAGCGGGTGCTGGTAATCGGAGAGAGTCACTACTTACCACAGGGCAGGGAAGCTCATTTAACCTCAAAAAATTGGTACGACGGAACCGCCGCAACTTCCCTGAATGACGTAGACCGAGCCTGGATTAATACCCGTGGCACCGCAGGTTCTGGCGAGGATCAACGATACGGCAGTAGGGCGTTCAGTATATACCGCAACGTAGAATATGCGATCCGTGAATTACTGGAAGATGATGAATTGCCCACGGATAATTATTTACGGTACGTATCCTACTACAATTACTTTCAGCGACCAGCGGAAACAGGGGTGAGTTTGGTCCTCACGGATGAAGATAATTCGGTAGCCTATAATCACTTAGCCGGTTTGTACAAAATTCTTTCTCCTACGCACTTAGCATTTGTTAGCAAACTGGCTTATAATGCTTTCTGGGCGCAGTACCAATCGGGTGACTTCCGGATGCGGGAGATTTTTGGAACACCGCACCCCAGTTCTTCTTGGTGGAATCGACCGCACCAGCATGATTACTGGGGGGAAAAAGAGACGATGACGGGGCGTGCTTGGTTTTTGCGGCGGGTGGGGGGGATGCGGTTGGGATAGGTGAAGGAAGAATACAATATGACTACAAAACACTGACCATCATTCAATATCGAATCGGATCCAGTAATTCGACAGTAATTTAATATTAGGGATTTGTAGAAATATTAAGGGGCAAGGGAGCTTGAGATACTATCAGATTATAACTAAGTTTGAAAGTTTTATGAGTGAAGGGACATAGTTCTCAACCATAGAGCCCCATTACTAGTTGTTGTCACAGCAAACACTACACTATGAGCGAGAACAATAAGAGCGTTAAGGTTATTGGGATAGATCCTGCGCCTAGCAACGACAGCTACATCTTTGACCCTAGCGGTGTTCTTAATTGGACGGCTGGTAGAAAGAACCCATGCAAAAGTAAAAGTGATTCTCGCGTTATTCGGGCTACTCCGTACCAATTACTGTCTGCGGTCAAAAAGCTTGCAAGAAAACAAGACGAGAAGGTATTGATTTGCTGGGATGCACCCCTAACTGGATACGTATGGGATGAGGTCCAAAAGATTACTCAAGGCCGATTATACACACGGCCTATTGAGAAGAAATACCAGGATGAAAACCTGCCGAACGGAATTAACACACTGGGTTTTGCAGCTGCACCACATTGGACCATATCTCAACTAGCCTTGGAGTATCCACGGATGATGAGTGATGACAAATACAAGACTTCTCCTCCAATAAAGCTACTAACTAAAAACAAAAATCGTTCACTAGAGTACTTCTCAAGTCCTAAGGTTGTAGAGGTACACCCCGCAGTCGCAATGTACTATTGGTTGAAGGAAGAAAGCTTTACCGACGATGGTGACAATACTTTTCAAGGAGATCAGATAAGCTGGAAATACAAACCCAAATCTAAGAGTGAAAAGAATAAGGAATATCGAGTTACGCCCAAAGATTGTTTCAAAAAATTAGAACATCGATTTACAGTACTAAAAGAGTTGGATTTGAAAGAGCCACTGAAGGTTGCCCCGGGATATTCAAGAGATGGACCACTGGACGCGATTGTTGCCTGGCTATTGGGACGTTTGTGGCTCGATACAGAGGAAGTTACGCTGGATGGAGATAGGGAAGGTGGTGCCTGGTTATTGCCAAAGTCAGCAGTAACTGATTAGTTACATTTTACAAAGGTTGATTAAGCAATCATCCCTGTAATAATCAAAATTGAATTAAATCTTCATATGACTCCACTTCGTGATAAGTTTATCTTTACCACCTTCCACCCCCAAGATTCTTTCTTCTTATTCCAAGAAAGAATAGCATCACCGACAACCTCCTGCCCATCAACCAACCCGTTCCTTTTAATCGTCCCCGGATCAACGAAAACCTTATCGACAAAACCAAAAGATTGATTTTCGCGGCTTCTAAACGTACCCCCAAATGGTTTAAGAGCATCCGTTGCCGTTTCGGCAGGTAGCTTTTCTACGCTGAGCGCCTTGAAGAAACCTTCACTTCCCTCTTTACTGAATCTTACTTTAAGTATATCCCCAATTTGAGGTTTTATTAGCTGCCGGGAATAATTAAAGAAGCCATACTTGGTATGGTCCTTCACAAAATTGAGCATTGACTTATTCTCATTGACAAATTCAACCACGACAATCTCTTCCGGGACATCTCGGAACAAGACATCCTCCGCTTGCTGAAGGTGTTGCAAATAAATAGATTTGTTAGATTTTTTGGCTTCTGCCGACTTGTACCAGTCTTTATTTATCCACTCAGTAACCGGGCCGGGAATTTTCCACTTGTTCTTTTTCCGCGTCGCAACAACTTGCTCAATTTCCGTCCGAGCCTCGTCGTACAATTCACGCTCGATCAGCATACCGGCAAAGGTCTGCCTCATTTTGAGAATAAAGCCTTCCGGCGATTTTAGACTTAGCGCTTTACAATAGCAAGCAAATTGAATATCGTCTTCTTCCGGCAATATTTCCGCCATCAGTTCCCACACCCAGAAGTCGTTCTTCTTTAGTTTGGCGAAAGGCAGGAACGTTTCCAGAGCGTCTTCTCCCTCGCCGGTTGCCAGTAAGAGCTTGGCTTTAAAGTAGGCGGGGTATTGGTATTCCGGATGGTCTTCAATTACCTGATCCAACAGCGGAAAAAATACCTCAACCTTATCCCTGTTGACTTTAGTCGACCCAAAGCTGTTAACTGCCTCACCGGTCAGCAGTTTTTTAGAGTAAGCAATGTAAGCTTGCTCGGCAAGCGCCATAATTCGCTTGCCATTGTATTCCTCCTTCTGGTAATCTTCCTCCCGAAGATTATTTAGTCCCCACCATTCCACGAATGACATATACTGAGGCCAGTCATTTTTTCCTTTTTGGAAAGCCTTAAAGAGGAAGGAGTACCCCTCGGAAGGCTTTGTAAAATGGAAGCTTCTAATGCAATTGAAAATTTTACTAATCTTGCCATAATTGACGGTTTTTTCACCGTGCAACGCGAATACCATACTGCCGACTTTCCAGGCGACTTGATCGAAAACCATGTCTTCGTCAGCAGGAAGTTCAAGTTCTTTCAACGCTTTGAGATTTGCCAGAAAAATCTCAAAACCTTCCGGACTAGCATTCGCTTTCAGGTACTCATAGTAAACCCAGGAAGCAGCACGCTTATTCCAGATGTTGCCTGGCTCGAGCAGAAGAGCTTCACTTGCCATCTTATGTGCCTCTTCGAGTTTACCCGCCTTCCGTAACTGACCAATTTCTTTAAATGACATGTGCTGCTGTTTTTAGATTCTCCACGACCTCTTTTACCTTATCCAAAATTTCTATACTGTTACACAACTTCTCAATTGGCTGTACCGTACTGAAAAACCCTTTGCCGTTGTACACGAAGTCGAAAGTGCAGGACGCGTTTCCTTTCTGTATGGTGTAGCGTTCCCGGTGGTTGAAGTGCTCCACTTTGGCAATGTCTGCCTCACCGTTGAGCTCCCTCTTTAAAGAGTCGAACAGGTTTTGCAGAAATGGCTTTTCTTCCACTGTAGCCAGGTCGAACTCAATTTGTGGGAGAATTCCCTCAACTGAGTTTCTGTCCACAACGACTGCTGCCATTATTTCAAAGTGTTTTGAGATCTCGTCGAAGAGTTCATCAGACGAGGTGAGCTTTGGTATCTTTTGAAAATTGGGCTTGAATACATCCTTACCATTTACCCAGTATTTGAATCCGGCGGTTTCGTCTTCTCGCTCAAAAGTGTACCAAATCTCGTATCCTTTTCTTTCACACGCCACAACATCGATGTAGTGCTGACGCAGGAGATGCCAACGTTCGATAAAGTGATCCTGAATACTTACGGGAGCGTCTTGTAATTGATGCTCTTCGAGCATGGGCATAACTTCACTGAAGGAGATTTCAATCGTTTCCGTCGGTACTCCGGTCAGTTCCGCCATAGCCTGTTGTAACCCTACGTCCACAAACGTCATCTCGGAGAATGAGGAAAAACGGGGTGGGTTAATGCAGTATAGTTTTTTGGATGCGCGAGTGATTGCGGTGTAAGCCCAGCGATAGAAGAGTTCGTTGGTCCTGCCACTTTTGCCGGGTTCATCAGTAAGCAAGTTTTCATTACCGTGGGATGCGTAATCCCAAAATACGAAGGCATTATTCCAATCTCCTCCTTGGGCCTTGTGGCAGGTTACGGCGTACCCGTATTTCAGTTTGACACAATTGAAGTATGGGTCGTTCCTAATCGCTTCAGTATAGGGCGGCGATTTTCTCTTTAATTCTTTGTGTCGTTGTTCAAAGTCAATAAGTAGCGCGCGTTGGATGTCCGGGTTGATGTCATTATCACCGTTCAGAAAATTCTCCAGCATGGGGCTCTCGAAAGAGCGGACTTGACCATCGCTTCCTCTCGTGGCTAGTACGACCGTCCGCCAAACCAAATCGACTGAGACGCTTTCTTTTGCTTTCTTGAAATTGATCCGTCTGGTCTCGAGGTCCGGACTTGCGGACTTGACGAGCGCGAATTCACCGTTAAATACGCCGAGCCGGTGGTTGTTCGCGCCAATGATGACGGTGTCAGTTTTCTTAATCGGCCCATCACCACCAAATTTATCCGTGCGTATTTGGCTGTTGATATCTTTTGCCAGCTTATTGCTATGGCAGATAATGATCTTGATGCCCTTTGCGGCATTATAGGTGGCTATAAAATCAGCGTATGATGGATTAAGGATTCCCTTGCCATTTGCAGTGAGATCGAAATCATTGAATGCCTGGGCAGTGATACTCCGCCGTATTTTGGTTGCCGCGGCAAGAATACCGCCACCACCTCCCTGGCGTTTGACTTCTTTGAGTTCGCAATGCTGTACGGTCAGCTTGTAAGAGTCTTCTAAGTAATTAGCATCTAGCGCCGGAGAGAAGTTCATGCTTACGGGAGGCAGTTGGGCGGGGTCGCCCACAAAAATGACCTTGCTTTCCTTGCCAGGCTCTTGAATTTGCGCGTAAGCGAACAGGTCATGCAGTAGCTTGCCCGATCCAAACCGGAAAAACTCTCCCTGGCTCGGATCGTCTGAGACCATTGATGCTTCATCTACGATAAAGATAGTGTCGTGAGCGTGTGTTGGGTTCCGCAACTTAAAGTGGTAAGTGAAATCGCCCGTGGCTTCCTTATCGCCCTTATCCTCATCATCGGTTACAAGTCGATCATAATCGTAAATTCCGCTGTGGATGGTGGTTGCCTGGCGACTTGTTTTTTGGTTGATGACGTTGGCGGCACGTCCGGTTGGGGCCATCAACTTTACTTCTCGGTTTGCGGCTTCGAGGTAGTTGGAGAGTCCTTTTAATAGGGTTGTTTTGCCACTTCCGGCGTAGCCTTTTAGGAGGAATACGCGGTCTTTACCCTTCAGAAATTGCTCAAGTTGTTCTAGTGCGCTTTGCTGATCGTTGGTTAGGGTTAGGTCTTGGAAGTGGTCTTTGATTTGCATTTGTTATTTTGTTTGATGCAAAGTTGGGGTCTTGGTGTGTGGTGGATGTGCAGTGTTATAGACTTAGGATAAGTTTGTATACAACTTCGAAAACATCTTTAGTATCACCCATCTGGATTAGTGCAATTGAATCATTTTTGATTAAATCAGGATGATGAAAATTATTTCTGATTTCAACTAGCTTGAAGATGTTAACATCTTTGACATTTGCTTTATCAGTAACGTTTAGCATTTTTTCGTTATATACTATTCTTTTATTTTTGGATTCAAGGCGACGTCCTGTCTTCCTCTTTGTGTTGTAGTCAAAGTGCTTAAGGTACTGATCGCTGCCTCTCCACTTATGATAGTATTTGCCTCCTACTTTTACTGAATCATTTTCATCAATAAGTTCCTTGCCACATGCCTCAATTATTAAAAAATAATAAGTGAAGCTTGGGTCATATCCGTATCGATTTCTTATTGAAAGTAAGGAATCAAACGCTAACTCCAGATAAATTATAATGGCTCTTATAAACTCACCATTTAATTTGCGCTGCTTTCTTTGTCTTTTCAAGTGTATTGTACACTCATCAGTTTTATCATACATTTTTTTCAGCCATGAAGCGGACAACAAACTAGCATCAATTATACCGCAAAGTTCTGATATAGAATTTCTATAATTTCTCGCATCCTTTCGTATAAACCCATTGACACCCTGTTTTTGGAGTGATTGTAAATTTGCTATTTTATTAGTTGCCGAAAATATGATAACGGAGATTCCGGGGTTAATCTTCTTTGCCGCCTTCAATATCTCAGTTCCTGTGAGCTCACTTGGATTTGCTTCAAGATCAAAATCTTCATCACACAATCTAAGATCTAATATAATTACGTCAGGATTAAAGTCAATAATTTTACTAGTCGATGCACCAATGATCTCAGCTCTAGAAACGGCCGCCTTAAAATCAATATCTAAATGATCATAAGTAATATCTTGATTTCCTTTCACTAATAATTTAAAAAAATCGCTCCAGCCTTTTTTAAACTCATCATCAATCAGTAAAATACTCCCTGCCCCTTTAATTTCCGGCACCTGTATAGGATCGAGGGGCTCAACAGGGTAGAGTTCAGCATAATGCTTAAAATTCAACTCTGTATTAATATTATTCACTACTTGAGGTATCGCGCTATCAAAATTCAAATATTTTGACCATCTTGATAAAGCCAATTCATTCTCTACACTATGGTGTGACAGATAATTTGGCGATGAATTGACTTTCGTTTTATTTAAAAAATTAGCATACTCCTTCTCATTAAGAAGCGAGTCAGATTGTGGGCGCCAAAACTTGATTATCCAATCATAGTAAGTCTCTACCTCAGAAAAGTCAAAACTAGGGGTAACGAATATGCCTGTCGTGAATAGAAAAGCTCCATAGTCTGACAACTTAGCTAGTTGTTCTTTACTCTCATGTCCTATAAATACTATTGGCACTTTAGTATGATTCATCAAAGGTGATAATCTAATATGCAAAGCTAATCTCAAACCAGATAATTCCAAGTAATTGCTATCCGATAAAGTAACCGGCAAAAATACAACGTTGTACCGATTATCTTTTAAGGAAAACATTAGCTCACGGTCAGCTTCCTTATCAAATGAAAAATTTGGAGATGCTAGTGCAGCTTGAGTAACTTCAAATTTCATTTTATGCTGAAAAGCATCTATAAGCTGAGATGGTAGGTTGTCATTATGGATTAATAATGCATTCATAATGCAGCGATTTTGTATTCTATCGTTTGATTAAACTTTTCAGGTTGAGGGTCAAAGCGCCGAATGGCAGTTTCAAAAGGTTCAATTTTCAATTCAATGAGGTCTCTTAAGTCTTCATCCTCCTCAAGAGATAGCTTGGTCTGTAATAATCTATATTTCAAAAACAGCTCCAACTCGTAATTATCTCCATATTGGAATTTAAGAAGCGGAAAGCCTTCTTGGTCTGTATACTCATTAAATAGTGCTGATAATTCCTTTTTATATATTTGGTTTGAATTCATTGAAAGGAATTGCCTTTTACCCGCGGTATAATTCAATTGATTCGACCCACCACTAAATAGAATCAAATCTATTTCACGCTTCTCAGTCATTTGAACTAAGAATAATAAACCTTGGGCAGAAAACGCAGATCGATGAGCTACAACAAGAGCAATTAATTGATCAACCTCAAGTTCTTCTTTATTTATTTTATCGATAATAATACGGCAGTCATCTCCCGCCGGAAATAGAAGGCCGCTAATTGCTTTTAGCGCTGACAGTTCCGCTTCAGTAAAGTATTGAGCTTGTCGCAACGGTCGATCCTCAATAAATAATATCTTCTTCATTAAACTGGAAATTTTAAAATATACGTGAATCCTAATACAGGTGCCTGTAAAATATTTGGAATTACTCTCCACTCATTATCCTCCACCCCGTTGTAGAGGATTTTAAGTTCTGCATTTATGTCTTCTCCGTTATCGTCTTTAAATTTAGATTCTACAGAAAAATCGCACAAACTTAGTAAAATTGTCCTTAGTATGGACATATCTCCAGAATCATATTCCAATGTCAATTTAGGATCGAGAATTGATTTGTTGGCAAAAGAGTCTGCATGTCGGATCTTCAAAATATATTCATTACTACTACTTTGCAACTTACAGCTAACATCTACAGATGCACTCGCTGGACGAGCTCTTATCATATCGAATATCCGCTCAACTGCCTTCAGAACGTACTCGGTATTAGTATAAAAGCTACATTCTTGTAAAGAAATGAATGATTTTACCTCGTAACCCGACAATTTTTTTCTAACCAGTCTTTTAATACCCAAATATAGATCTGAATCCCTAAACTCAATCTCTTTTTTAAAGAGATAAACAGCGTTCTCAAATTTATCAATAGTTGTCCCTAAAATACTTTTTTCTGGTCTTGCATCTTCTGGAAGTTTCATTGTAAACGGCGACTGCGCTGCCCCCCCCTTGTTGTCAAAGTTCTTCTTACACCAATCTTCTATAATCTTATCATATTGCCATCCAATGGCCATTTCATAAGTTCCCCATCCGTATTTCTTATTATTGCTGAGATCTTTTTGTAGTTTAGTCAATTCTTTTTGAATTAAAAACGGAAAAATCTTTTCCCAATAAAGATCAGAGCTATAGTTTTGCATGTCATAAACCTGGTTATTCGATAAATCTTTATTTAAAGCCTCTACGAAATCGCCGTAAGTTTGGTAAAGTCCTGTTTGATCCCAAATATGTGTACTATACTTAAGGGCGGAATTATTTTTCGTGAACAATTGAAGCCACCCTAAAACTTTTTTAGGATCATGCTTTCGTTTCTTCCTATAAGTAGTATTTGTGGCTTCTCTTAAAGCCTTGATCGAACTTGCCGCATGAACATTCGGAATATGAGCTAAATCTTCAAATTCTTTCATCCCCACTTCACTTTTAAAGAAAGCATTAAATTGAGAAATTTCTTCAACATTACTAACACCGGATAATAGTGCTTCCGGGATAGGACGTGACCTGATTTCATCTTTTTTATCCTCAAACACTACCTCCTCAATCCGCTCCACCCGACCCTCTAACTGCCCAGCAGAGAGATCACTCCCCCCAGCCAACCCCAACACCCGCGCCCGCTGCCGCTCTGAAAGCTTTCGTTCATTCAGTAACTCCCCCAAAAAGTCAAGCTTATTTTTTCGTTTCATTCTTCCGTGACTTCCTCTCCATAATAAGCATTCATCGCCGCATCGATGCCTTTCTCTTCCCAAAGATCCAAGATCTTGGTGAGCGGATCTAACGGAAGCATTAGTTTCTCATAGCGATCCTTAAGCCCAAGATAAGTGCTATCGGTTTCTCCTTTCACCATTCGGAGAAATTCTAGCTTGCCGCCAATCACTCGACTCATTTCCGGGACGTGCATTTTCACGTGTCCCTTATCACCAACATAGTCACGCGCGAAGATGTCTTCCGCTTTCTCAATACCGTACTTCTCCCAATAATAGAGCCACATGCGTAGTTGCTTCACGTAGCGCCTGCGAACATTTACTTTCTCGCTTACAGAAAGCCCCGTGACTTCCTGGCAATAGCCACGTCGTTGTAATCGAGTCTTTTTAGGATTGATTTTGAAGCCCTGGTCCTCCTCAATTATCCGTACGAGTTCGTCGTTAAATTCGTCTTGATTGTAGATGTTGTGGAGCGAAGAGAAAGTAATATCATCGGCGTAGCGTGAATAGGTAGCGCCGAAACGGTTCCCGAGCCCGGTTAAGCGGCGATCCAGCTTTTCACAAAGCATGTTTGTGATGGTGGGGGAGGTTGGGCTTCCTTGTGGAAGAACCGTTTTGACTGCACCTCTTGCGATACGAAGTTTCACTCTTCTCTTAGAATTGATCACCTCATTTTCTTGCAAAATCTGCATAATGAGTTCGTAATTTGGATCATCCTCTGACATAAAAATGGACTCTCCTACAAATCGACTCGGTGGACGGTGACCGACTTTGATATCTCCATTTTCATAAAGAGGCTGTGTACAAAGTGAAGCAAGTAAGAAAGCTAATGGCTCTTTGCTACCATTTAGTTGTAATGGACCAAACATAAATCCAAGCTTAACGCGATTCCGGTTAAAGGAATGAAAAAAGTCCTTCAAATCAAGGTTCAGGACATAATTTTGACCTACGTGCTTCCGCGCATTATCCACAATGGACCGCCCTTGGACGAATCCCGTCGCCGCACAGTGCGGCGTGTGCATGCACTGGAGAACGAAATTAAGCGGCTGAAGAATTGCCTTCAATCCTTTGACGGGCGCATGTATTGTGCGGACTCCACCCGACTTTTTGGGAATGGTAGACTTACGATAACGCCTTGGGCAAATCGTGGGATTGGCATAATAAGTCAATAATTTAAGCTTCACCGGCTTGGTCTCTTGCCCATAAAGCATGGTTCTTGCCTTGCTAAGCAAATTCACTAAACCCTTTTTAGAAGATAACTCTGCTACCAAGCTCTTTATCTCCTCCCGCTGTGCTTCCGTAGCCTTCATGTTGCTTTTTTAAAATCCTTTGAAAATACCCGTCCGATACTCTATTTGTATGAAGCTTTAAATCCTCATAAATTCATAAAAACCATAATCATTTATTGATTAAGATCCTCAAAAGAGCCCAAATCTCTCTGGGCCATTCGACCGGACTAGTAGCCCGGAAGAGATGCCGATCATTGCACCGGTCGGAACCAGTGCCAGCATCCACGAATCAATATCTTGAGGCTTAATGAGTTGACCAAACGGTCAAATCACGTTGCCCGTGGACGGGTATTTCAAAGAACTGACGCAAATGTAAAGTGGTGGGGTGCACTGTATTTGCACAGCAAATGTAGTCAACTAAAATCCTTTCCCTGAATCAATTCTACCGGAGCTAATCTTCTTTCAATACCCGCTTATATTTGCGGTACTACCTGTAACAATCTAGCCCGCTTCTCCCCAAGTCACTGCACCCGCGGCCGCGCAAAACACCCAGCAACAAACACATACCCATGGCCGTCAACAAAAACGCCCTCCTCCGCTACAAAACGCTAGATCGCTGCTTCCGCAACACCGGAAGGCAGTACTTCATACAGGACTTACTTGATGAATGCAACGCTGCGATCCTCGATGAGAACCCAGATAGTAACGGCATCCAAGTACGGCAACTCTACGCGGACATAAAATTTTTGGAAACTGAAGCTGGCGGGGGAATCGAACTCAGAAAGGATAAGATCGGGAAGAAGCCTTACTACCGCTATCGAGACCCCACGTTTACACTCTACGGGCAGGAATTGAATGAATCCGAAGCTACGCAGATGCGTGCCGCGCTTGAAATTCTCACCCGCTTTTCCGGCTCACCACAGTTCGGCTGGGTTAACGAAATGATCCCTATGCTGGAATCCCGGTTCGGGTTGGTGGAGCGCAAGGGCGAGATCATTAGCTTTGAGAGTAACGTCGATCTTAAGGGAATAGACTTCCTGACGCCGCTCTTCAACGCCATCGTTAACGAACGCGTCCTCACCGTCGAGTATCAAGATTTTCAAAGTCCGGAACCTTACGAGGTAACTTTTCACCCTTACTACCTTAAGCAGTACAATAGTCGATGGTTTGTCTTTGGTTATAACCCGGAAGCGGACGTACCTAACTGGAACCTCGCCCTCGACAGAATTGCTTCCGTTACCGAAACGTCACTAAACTATAAGCAAACGGTTATCGACTGGGAAGACTACTTCTACGACATCGTCGGGGTGACCCGTCAGGTAGAAGGGAAAATTCAGGAAATTATGCTCCATTTTACGGCAGACGTCGCTCCCTACGTACTCACCAAGCCGCTTCATCCATCGCAAAAATCAAGAATGCGGGTGTCAGGGTTGAAAGTAGTCATTAAGGTCATTCCCAACTTTGAATTGGTGAAACTTATCCTGTCTTTTGGGGAGCAAGTTGCGGTAGTTTCACCGGTTGAATTTCAAAAAGTCGTTGCTAAGCGCATCGGTGAAGCAAACGCTCATTACGGCAAGCGTACGATACTGGCCAATTGAACGATAATTTGCAGTACTGCACAACTCATTTCCTTACCATGCCAGACTCCATCTTCCTACTAAACCCAGCCGGCCAACTCCAGGAACTAACCGAAGCCCCCTACCTCACCGAAGCAAAGCTCCAGGAACTCCTGGCCGCCCACCCCGACCTCCTCGCCGGCAAACAGCTCGACGAGGAGTCGCCTCGCCGCTGGCTCTTCATCGACCGGGAAATGGGGGTGCCCGACCGGGCGGACGCGGGTAGCCGCTGGTCGCTCGATCATTTATTCATCGATCAGGACGGTATCCCCACGCTGGTCGAAGTGAAACGGGCGACGGATACGCGCATTCGTAGGGAGGTCGTGGGGCAGGTGCTCGACTACGCCGCTAACGCCGCGGCTTACTGGACCGTCGAGGGCATCATCGCGAGTTTTGAGAAGGCTTGTGCCGATCGTGGGGAGGAGAGTGATACAGTGCTCAATAAGTTTTTGGGCGCGGACGCGGGTGCCGGGGAAGAAGTACAGAGTGCCAGGTTTTGGGAATCTGTCAATACCAACCTCCGGGCCGGAAAGATTCGAATGCTCATCGTGGCGGACTACATTCCTTCGGAACTACAACGAATCATCGAATTCCTCAACGAGCAGATGAGTCCGGCGGATATTTTGGGGGTGGCCATCAAGCAGTTTCGCTCGGGGGAAACGAGGACGTTGGTCCCCCGGGTCGTTGGCCTGACTAGTGTGGGTGCCAGCAAAAAAGTGCGTCGCAGTGGCGGGGCAACCACCCGTCCTCGCTGGACGCTACAAGAGTTTTACTCGGAACTAGATAAAACCAGTATTCCTGCGGGTCAAGTCGCAAGAAGGATTGTAGCGTATTTTGAATCCAGGGGTTTTGTCATGGTTGGGGGTAAAGGCAAAACTCCATCAATCATTCCTGAAATTCACGATCCGCTAACGGTCTACCCTTTCGCTATGGCATCCCGAAACTGGCTGGAAATGTACTTTCAATACTACGTAACTAAGCCACCATTTGACCAACTGGTGAAAAGACAAGAATTGATGGATCGACTAAACACCATCCCCGGAGTCGAGCTGCCAGCGGATAAAATCGATAAGCGACCCAGTTTCTCTCTCGATCTACTGGCACCCGAAGAAAGCATGCGCACTTTCCTGGCCACCTTCGATTGGTTCTTAAAAGAAATCCAGTCGGTCACCAATTAACGTTCTTTACGTCTTCCAATAAACCCTGCCCCCGTCCCGATAGCAATCGGGACGCAAATAAAAAATAATGCCCTTCCGCCACCCACTAACAATCCTAACCTACCTACTACTAACCACCCTAACCCAAACCTGCCAGTCCCCCGCCCCCACCCTAAGCCTTCAAAACCAACGCCCCGCCCAGCCCCCAACCGCCCCCTTCGGCCTCATCGACCAAACCGAGCGCCCGGCGGCACTGCCCGCCGACGCCCTATTAATCGGTGAAATAGAAATAAAGGAGAAGGGCTTTACCATTAATTGTGATTACGCATCCGTCCGGAAAGCAGCGGAGACGGAGGCGCGTAGGGCCGGGGCGAATTTGCTGGAGATCACGGAACACCGGTTGCCAGACTACGCCAGCACGTGCCACCGCATCAGGGGGCGGCTTTACCTGGTGGCGGAGCCGGAGGCGTACGAAGACCGGGTGTACTGGTCCGCCGAGCGCCGGCTGGGGTACCGGAACTTTCGGGGAGATACGCTGGAACGGCCGTTTCAGGCCGCGACGTCCACTAATATTACGTACGCCCTGAGTGCGGTCACGCGCTTCGGTAAGTACCGGCTGCGGGTGCAAAGTTATTTTGATCCCCGGCTCTCTTATTTTAAACACGGACGGCAGGACAGCACCGTACTTGTCCACGAACAAGTGCATTTCGACATCACGGAACTGTACGCGCGCAAATTCCGCCGCTACGCCAGCGAGACGACCTTTAATCGCCCTACCGTGCAGGCCGAACTGGAGCGTCATTTTGCTTCCCTCATACCCGATTGGCAACGGGAGCAGGACCGCTACGATTCCCAGGTGTACGCGAATCGCAGTTTACAGCCCGGCTGGACGATAGGTATCGCGGCACAACTGGACTCACTAGTCGATTACGCGGAGCCAGAAGTGATTTTGCGGATTAACAAGTAAATAAGTTGAATTATTATTGGTATCAAGTCCAAAGTTTGCGGATGAATTAAATTCATTAATCTCAATCGAGCGAATCGGTAAAAAACATCATTCCGTAGCATTCGAAACCGACGCACCTTAGCTACCGCGGTTACGTTTTGCGGGGCGCGGCCGCAGGTGCAAAGTTAGTGTGCGAGAGGGCACAAACAATTTGGCCATATCCCCAAAAGGACCGAAATTTACTTTTACGGACGGGGTTATCTACCCCGCTCCCGAACGGGAAACCGTACCTAACCCTGCATCTACGTCCGCGCCCAACTTTTTTGAAACAAAGTGAAGCGTCGTCACCCCCTAATTACGACACCATGCAATTGACCCCTGGCACTTTTTGGAACGTATTCCCCCCGTTCAAACGGGTGCTTCCCTTGTTATTCCTACTCCCACTATCCGTCGTAGCGTACGGCCAGACGAGTACGGTAGCCACTGCGACACACATTTTCTGGAGCCCCGACCACCCCTTGCGGCAAAGTGATTACAGCACCACCGTGACCAAACCCGACCCAGTGAAGCACTGCCAGGAGATCGGTCTTTGCTGGGGTGCTTCCGTCGTCCTCTTCTCCGTGCTCGACGAGCCGAAACGAAAACGCGACCAGGGCAAAATGCTGGAGAAGGTTTACTTCGCACCCGCCTTTTGCAAAGACTGCTCCTACGCCCTCAACGACAATACACTCGATTTCCTGACGCAACAAATCGTCTTCGACCTGTACGAACTCAACGCGCGGAAGAACCGGCGGGACCTCGCCGCTATCTACGACCAATCGCCGAGCTACGGCATCGCCACCGTCATGTTCAAAACCGTGGAGCGGGACAATGAATTGGTCCGCAAAAAGATAATTGCGGAACTCACGCAGGAGGTGTACGTAAAGGATGTTCCCGGAGCTTACGAGAAATGGCGGATAATTGTCGATGATCTACTTCTGGAAATGACGGCATTCGCGACTACGGAAGCGGACCGGATGCGGTTCATTACGGATGAGCCTTTGTCCGGGGATTACCGGAAGGCGGAAACCGTTATCGGAACGATGAAGGTGCAATAGTTTCTACGGATAATTTAGTTTTCACTCCGGCCGGTACCTACCTGAATGCGGTAGCCTAATCCGCTTTTATTCAGTAACCCCGTAGGCATCCCCAAAAAATCCGTCCCAGAGCAACAGCGCACTCCCCAAATCCCGCCCCACCCCGAGCTCCCCGGCCTTGAACCGGACCGTCGTCCCCCGAAAAGTGAAGGCGTAATAATATTGCCGGACGGGCACCATCGCGCCCGGGCTCAACCGCCCGCCCGTGGCCGCCCAGCGGTAATAGTCAACGATCGAATCCAGCTTGGTGAGCTGATAATCGACGGTGACGGGGGGTGGCGCGCAGTCGCGCAACACCAGGCGCCCGGGGCAGCGGGGGAAGGCGTGGTCCGTTCCGAAGACGCCAATTTCGCTCGGTCCGTCGCCGGAAAACAGCACGTTGCGGAACCACTCGGCGTGGGCGTCGTAGAAGAGTTTAATGGTGCCGTCCCGAAAGTGAAACAAGTAGTAAGGTTCCGACAGGGGCAACGCCTCGATGCAGTCAACCTTGCCGGCGAAGCGAGTGGCCACGACGGCGTTGCGCTGCGCGGTGATCCGGGCCGCCGCCGCGCGCTCCTCACCGGACAGCGGGTTGTCTGCATTGCGGATAAACAGGGAGGCTACGTCACCGGCCCCGCCCGGAGCAACCGGGAGCAGCAGGGTATCGAAGGGAATTTTCCGCGTGAAGGGTGGTAGGAGGAGACCGCCGCTGGCGGTACGGCTGGAATGATTGTCGTCGGCATAGAAAATACTACCGTCGTTCAATTGCCCGACTTCACTGACCGGGTGGACTCTCCCAACGGGTACGTAGTCCGCGCCGTTGCGTTCGTAAACGATCAGGGTATCGCGGCTGAGCAGGCTGAGGTAGCGGTCGTCGTGGCAGGTTTGGGTGCGGCGGCACGTCGTGCGGACGAAGTCCGGATGGGCCGCCATGGCCACGTCGAATTCGGGGATTTCGGGGTATTTGTCGGTCTCGCCGGGCCAGCAACCAGTGGTGGCGACGAAGCAGGTCAACAAAATGGATATGGCGAGTAGTTTGGGCATGGGTGGGCGTCACGGGCGGCTATTGGCGGTGCCGGCCGCGTAAGGTAGATAACGGTTCGTTCTTTTAATTTGGGCGCCCCGACAAAGTACGGGACTAGCTTACGCGTCGCGGACGTCCCGACTAAGTGCGGGACTCGCTTTGGCTTCGCGGGTGCCGGGTTTGGGGGAGAGGAGCGAAAGTAGTTGGGTAATATCCGTTACTACGATCAAATTTCGTGGTCCCTAAACCGGGTACCCCCATCACTTCACTCAAGGCACTTGCTGCCCCGATCCCCCAAGTAAATGTGTCAATCTTTTCTAAGTAAGCACAAAAAATGGTATTTTCACCGATCCCGGCAAAACTTAACCTAAAAGTTTAGAAGTGTTCAACATAACGCGTACATTCGAGGTTCCGGAGCAGGCAAACGTGTGTACAGTGTCCGATTCGCGGAGGAAACTTATGACGATGAAGACGAGCACGAGTTAAATAAGGCGTATCGACTATGGCAAAGCGATGAATGGTTATTTGACTTCTTCAGGAATAACCGAGCGGCACTATCGTTTTTCATGGATAAACCCGATGTGATAGAAGCCATTAACCGCACGAAAGACGACAGCAAGGATCTTTTCACCCGCCTGATCCAAGCGATGGCTAAGACTGACGGGGGTGATGCCACCGACTTGGATACATTATTCACAACCGTTCACGAAACGCCCCGCTCAGTTGACTTTGTTGAAACGAAAATTAAGGGTAGCCGCTTTAAGAGCTGGCTGCGACTCTTCGCCGTCCGTTCTTCTTCCGGGGTGTATTTTATAACCGGCGGGGCGATCAAGCTCGAACGAACCCTCCAGGATCATCCGGCTACTCAGCGGGAACTAGACAAAGTCCGGGCCGCCGCTCGCCACTTCCGTAAGGAGGACCCTGACAAGTTTTTTGAACTTTACGAATTCCATTTACACCCGTAACATCAATATGGCAAAGGATAAACTCAGACAATATCTCAACAAACACGCTAAACCTGCCGTAGGGTGGCAGGATTTAGTCGACGACGTACTGAATGACGATCGCGATGAGCGACGCTTTAAAACCAGCGTCAATTACCGCGTATTAGAATACTTGGACCGAACGGGTATGAAGCGGCAAGATTTTGCGGAGAAAGCCGGTATGTTGCCACAGGCACTAAGCCGTATCCTGAAAGGGAAGCAGGATTTACGGGTTAGTACCCTGCTGAAGTTAGAGAAAGCATTAGGAGAACCACTAATCAAAGTTCTTCGGGAACCGAACCGGGAGGAGAACCCCATTATCAGACAACCTAGCGTGGTGATGATCGTACAGGCCGAACAAGATTCTTTTACGCAAGTCACCGGGCTTGACGGTCTCGAAAACCTTCCGACCAGCAATTACCCCATCTCACGCGTAGATCAGCTTCTCTACGGTGGCGACCCACGTGAGGTTTCCGTCGTGGATGGTTTGCGTACCGACCTGGTCGGGGCGATGAATTTGGTAATACACAACGCTTAACTTTAGCCTCATGACCGTTCAGGAGCAGATTGGATTCACGTTAACTAAGATTAGCCAGCGCTCGATCACCATTAGATGCGGGGTAACCATCACTACCGCCCAGCCGCCCATCGACGGCAACATTGGCTTTGGTGCGGTAGTAGCTACGCGCAGCATTGTCGTAATCCCCACTATCTCCTTTTTACAGGATGACGAGGCTTTTATTTCACTCAGTATCGAAGTCGTTTTTGCTTTACGACAAACCGCCTGGGAGGCGCTCGTTACGCAGGATGGCCATCTTTTGATTCCGGCCGGTTTTGCTCAACACCTCGGGGTTATTGCTATTGGTTCCTGTCGCGGGTATCTAAGTGCCAAGTTGGAGGCTGATGCGGCTTATCGGGATATCATTTTGCCTACTATTGACCTTACCAAGATGTTGGTGGAGGATGTTCTGGTGGAGTTAGCGTGATTGACCTCGTGCAATGCTATGTTGCCACAATTTACAAAGCACTGCAAAGCAAATAGCGTGCGGAGCGTATTACACTCCCCTACCCCTCCCGACTTAGCTGGGTCTCAATTTTTCCCTACCTTCCGCTAAGTGTCCCAAACCCACGATTCCACCGCCCATTTACTACGCGAACACCCCGCCGTCCGCTTGCTCCGTAAGGATTCCGCGCCCCTAATTATCACTTTTTTTAAAAACACTTTTCACGAAGCCCGCAAAGCGCAATTCGGCAGTCGCGAACTAACCACCAGGCTCACCGACCTTCTCTTCGTCATCAACGATAGTGGCCAAGGCGCCGACAACGACACCCGTTACCCCCGGCCCGCCCGCGAGTACCTCGAAACCTGGACGGACGAAAACTTCCTCCGCCAATTCTACGAGCGGGACGCCGACGAGGCCACCTTCGAACTCACCGCCGCCGGCGAACAAGCCCTGCAGTGGTTCGCCGAGCTGGGTAAATCGGAATTCGTCGGGGCCGAATCCCGCCTCCGCCAGGTCTTCGAGCAGATCCGCCAACTGGCCGAAAATACGACCGAGGATGTAGACGCCCGCCGCCAACAACTGCTGGAACGCCGCGCGGCCATCGATACACAACTCGCGGCCCTCGACCGCGGTGAACTCGCTACCCTCGGAGAAACGGGCATCCGCGAACGACTCCAAGACATCGAGGAGACTTCCCGGCGGCTACTCTATGATTTTCGGACGATCGAAGACAATTTTCGCCGCCTCAACGCCCGCGCCCGTCAGGAACTAATGGCCCACCACGCCAGCCGGGGAGATGCCCTGACCACCATCTTCGACGGCCGCGCCGAGATCCTAGACTCCGACCAGGGCCGTACCTTCCGGGGTTTCTGGGAATTCCTGATGGACGAGCGCCGCCGCGACGAACAGGAAGCCTACCTCCAACAAATCTTCGACCTCCCGGGGCTGGCCGAGCGCCGCGCCACTTCCTTCCTGCCCCGTATGGAATCAGCCCTCGTCGACGCCGGCAACCGCGTTAACCGCACTACCGACCGCCTCGTGGAGCAACTCCGGCGCTTCGTCCAGACCCGCGCCTACGCCGATAACCAGCGCATCACCTCGCTAATCTCCGATATTGAAAAACTGGCCGGTGAAGTCAAGACCGACCCGCCGAAACAACACCGTTTCACTACGATTGCCGGGCTCGCCAACATCAACCTCCCCATGGACCGGAGCCTCTACGAGCCGCCCGCCCGGCTCGACCTTACCGGAAACCGCCCGGTGGCCGGTGACGCCGACGCCGTCGTAACCGATGCGTTGTTCGAGCAGGAGTACGTCGACGTTCGCGAACTCAAAGACCGTATCAAAAAGTTACTCCGCAACCGCCGCCAGATTAGTCTCGGGGAGATTGCCGAAGCCATCCCACCCCGCCGTGGACTTACCGAGCTAATCGCTTATTTCGGCATCGCTACTCAATACGAAACCAAGAACCGCGCCGTGATCAGCGCCGGGCGAGAAGAGACGATCGCCTACGCCACGCCCCACGGGGAACGAGTGGCGACCTTCCCCGAAACCCTTTTCCTCAATGAGTGAATTACAACAACTACGGGACCAGTTCGGGGCCGCCGCCGTTCGCCTCTTAAAGGGTATTCTGTACCGCGACCGCTCCGTCGAATGGGAGCAATTACTCCAACATCGCGGCGGCCTGGAAGACTACTTCGCGACCCTCAACCTGCAACTCCTCGTTGATGAGCCGGAAGGTTATGCCTATCTCCGTCAACGGGAACACGACCAAGAGGCAGCCGACTTCCCCAACCTCATGAGCCGTCGCCGGCTGAGCTACCCCCAGACCATCCTTCTGGTCCTCCTCCGCAAGCGCCTCGCCGGCTTCGAAGCCGCCGGCGACGAAGTCCGGCTGGTCCTGTCCGGCGAGGATATGGTCGACATGATGCGCGCCTACTGGGACGAACTGGACACCAACGAAAGAAAACGCGAAGAAGGCGTCGAACGCGCTATCAAAAAGTTGGTCGACTTCAACTTCCTCCGCCCCATCAAAGGCGAACGCGACCGCTATGAAGTCCGCCGCATCCTCAAAGCTTACTTGCCCATTGAAGAAATTCAGGCCATTTACGTCACCTTAAAAACCTACCACCGCCAACGCTTCGGCTCCCCCGAAGAAGAGTAACCTGAAGGGGATATGCGATATGAGATTTAGCTGCCGCACTCCCGTTCGTCGCTTCGCTCCTCAAAAGGTGCCACAAGTAACAACGGCAGCGAGAGCAACAGCGGTAGCAAATCAAGAATCGTATATCGCATATCAGAAAAACCGCATGACCCTAGACCTAAACACCAACATCGACAACGCCCAGGCCGGCTTCCGCCTGACCACCCTAGAAGTCCTTAACTGGGGCACTTTTCACGATAAAATCTGGACCATCACGCCCGGTGGCCAAAATGCTCTCCTGACCGGAAATATCGGCTCGGGAAAATCGACTTTGGTGGATGCGATCACGACCTTGTTGGTGCCTAACCGCCAAATCGTTTACAATAAGGCAGCCGGCGCGGAGACGCGGGAACGCAGCCTGATTACTTACGTGCAGGGTGCGTACAAAAACGAGAAAGTCGGCGATTCAGCGCGGGCGCGTGACGTGTTTTTGCGCGAAGCCGGTAGATCGTATTCCGTGCTTATCGCCAATTTCACCAATGAGGGTACGGGGGAAAAGGTGGCGCTGACGCAGGTGCTGTGGACGGTAAAGGGGAGTAAAGTAGAGCGGCTCTATTTGGTGGGAACAAAGTACCTGTCCGTATCGGCGGATTTTAGTGATTTTAATCACGATATCAATACGTTACGCCGCCGCTTAAAGGGACGGAATGACGTAGAGGTGCACACGAGTTTCACCCGCTATTTCAATGAGTTCCGCAGGCGCTTCGGCATCAAGCAACCCGAGGCACTAGACCTCTTCTACCAAACGGTGAGCATGAAGCAGGTAGGTAATCTGACCGAGTTCGTCCGGGAACGGATGCTTGGCCGCACGGAAATCATGGAGGAGATCGATAGTCTCGTAAAGAGCTACGCCGAGGCGGATACGGCGCACCAGGCCGTCCAGTCGGCGCGCAAGCAGCTAGAGACTCTCGAACCCCTCATGAATGCGGACGGGAAGCGGAAAAAGACCCAGGCGAGCATCCGGGAACTCAACGCTGTCCGAAACGAGATTCCCCGCTATTTCGCTTACCGGAAATTACTCGACCTGAAAAGGGCGCTGTCGCGGGTGCAAAGTGAATGGGAAAGTAACCGCGATGAACGGGCCACCCAGCAGCGCCACGTGACCGACATAGAGAAAAAACTAACCCGCTTGAACGTGTTGTTGAGTAGAAACGACCTGTACCAACAACTTGAGTCCGTAAAGCACGACATCGACAACGCCACTCAGGAACTCGACCGCCGCCGCACCCTGGCCGATGGCTATGCCGCCGACCTCGAACGACTATGCACTTCGCTGGAAAATACCTCCGCCTACCTTCCTGCTACCAACCCCCAAACCTTTGCCGATCAGCGAAGGAAATTTACCGAACGCCTTCAACAAACCGAGACTGACCTAGTCGAGACGGAGGAGGAACGGAGCCGGTTATACGTAGATCAGAAGAATGCCCAAACCGAACTTCGAGAAGTAGAAGACGAGCTAAAATCCCTCCGCGAACGCCCGACCCTCATCCCCAGCAGAAACCTCAACATACGGGCTAAATTATTAGCCGAACTCCAACTGGAAGAAGAGGAGTTACCCTTTGCCGGGGAACTCCTGCGGGTAAAGGAATCCGCGCGGGATTGGGAAGGAGCCATCGAGCGGGTTCTGCACGGTTTGGGGCTAAGCATCCTGGTGGCCGACCGGCATTACGAACGGGTCAGCGAGGCCGTCAACCGACTCAATCTGGGTGGCCGAGTGGTTTATCTGCGCACACTCACCCACCGGGGCAAAAACGCTAGCCAAGTCGGCAGCCGGAACTTACCCACGAAGGTCGAGATCAAAGGCAACACCGAACACTACGACTGGTTGGAACAGGAGCTGACCGTCCGGTACAACTACGAATGCTGCGAAAACCTGGAAGACTTCCGCCGCGCCGCCCGGGGCCTCACCCGCAACGGGCAGGTCAAAGCCAACCGGATGCGCCACGATAAGGACGACCGGTTCCGCATCGACGATCGCAAGCAATACATTCTGGGCTGGACGAACCTCGAAAAGATCGCCGCACTCGAAACGGAACGGGAACGGTTGGCGGCGGAGGTAGCCCGTTTCACTACTCTTCTGTACGACCTTCGCACCCGCGGCCGCGCCCTGAATGAACGACGGGACGTGCTGCGCGACCTCGTGAGCAGATACCCGGAATTTCGCCCGCTCGACTTTGCCGAAAGCAGCCTACGCCTCCAGGATTTGCACCGCCAGCGCGAGAACATGAAAGCTAAGAGCGGTGAGCTCGATACGCTGGAAACCCAGATCCAGGCCACTACGAGCGAGTTGAAGGACGTACGAGCACGGGTGACCGATCTGATCAAAAAAACCGGTGGGCTCGAAAATCAGACCCTGCAAACGGCCGACGAAATGTACCGCCTGCTGGAAGAAATCGACGTGCCCAGACCGGATGTTGCCCTGGACCCCGCCAATCCCGACGTTCCGGCGATAATAAATGCTTACCGGACCGTAGAAACAAGCGCACGAACCGCCCCGGCCGGCCTCGAAAAACTACTCGCGGGGCACCCCACGTCCGACCCCACCGAACGCCAACTCCTCACCCGCCTCGACGGTGAAGACGGGCTAATTACCAAGCAAAACAAAAAGCTGCGGACCAGTGAAATTCGTATCACCCGACAAATGTCGGACTACCGCACCGCTTTTCCGAACGACTCCCGGGATTTCGACGATAGCCTCGCCTCCCTGCCCGATTACCACCGCCGCTACGAAACCCTGAAGCGCGATAAACTCCCTCAATTCGAAGATCAATTCCGTCGCCTGTTGCGGGAGGGGACCATCCAAAAAATGGTCATGTTCCGCAACCGCCTCGACCGCTACACCCGCGAGATAGATACCAAGATCAGCAGCATCAACGAGCACCTACGAGACATCGATTACGACGCCGATCTGGGTACTTATGTAGCCATCACGAGCGAGCGCGTTAACAGTAGCGACATAACCAGTTTTAAGCAAGATTTGAAGGCTTGCATAGCGAATACAATAAGCGACGGAAAGGATGTTTACAACGAACAAAAATTCCAGCGGGTGAAGCAACTTCTCGACCGCTTTCGGGGCACCACCGAAACCGACCGCCGCTGGACGGCCCGGGTCACGGACGTCCGCCAGTGGTATGAGTTCGGCGCGGACGAGCGCTACCGGGAAGATGATAAGAGCAAGGAATTTTATACCGACAGCAGCGGCAAATCCGGTGGACAGAAAGAGAAACTCGCCTATACCATCCTGGCCAGCGCAATTGCCTTCCAGTTCGGATTGCAGGTAGGCAAAAGTACCGACCGCAGCTTCCGCTTCGTGGTGATCGACGAAGCCTTCGGCCGGGGGTCGGACGATTCGACGCGCTACGGCCTGGAATTATTTAAACGCCTTAATTTGCAGTTGCTGATCGTTACGCCGTTGCAGAAGATAAACGTAATCGAGGATTACGTAGCGCACGTTCATTTTGTGGATAACCCCGGGGGGATGAACTCGCGGGTGCGGAATATCAGTATTGCGGAGTATCGGACGGGGAAGAAGTGACGAACGTGCGCGGTACGTATTATGATACTTTTTTCGACCACACAAACACGGAAAGCTCGTACGCAGCAAGTTTATTCTACGAAACACGCTTACGTAGTGATATAGATATTTAACCATGATTTCACCGACTGAAATAAAGACCAAAGCTGAAAAATGGTGGCCGGACGTTTTGCGGGCGTACCTGTCCGGAGATACTTATTTTCCGCAGTCCATTCCACGGATCGGCAAGGCCAAGACGCCGAAGACTTGGGAGGAGTTCGCGCGCGTCAGGTCCGAGCAAGCTGCTCTGTCGCCCGGTGACGGAACTCGGTACGACCTTGCGTGGCGGGAGGTGGAGGCCCGTAGTTTGGGCCGGCAACGGTTTATTGACGGGATTACCATCAGTAGTTTGCGTCAATACTTGACGTTGATGGGAAAAAATCAGGATTACGAGCGATTTGTTACGGCGGCCGGGCTTCTTCGAGCGGAGCTACCGGAGTTAGCAGCATGGTTATCGGAACGGGTGCTAGACGTGCTGACGTACGGTGACGTTTGGCCGGAATTAATTAGAGTGATTAAATATTTCCAGAACGACCATTTGCCCGCAACCTACTACATTCGGGAGCTACCCGTACGGGTGCCGACTAAATTTATCGAGACCCATAAAGCGGTGATCTCTTCGTTACTGGAAGCTACGGTCATGTTGGACAAACCGGCTTTCGTGGGTAAGGGTAGCTTGGTAAATAACTTCGAAAAGCGCTATGGTTTAAAATATGCTCAGCCACTGGTCCGCTTACGTTTGTTGGATCAGTCGTTGGCTGACGAACACTTGAGCGGCGTCAATGACCTGAGTCTTCCCCTGAATCAATTTAATCAATTGAAATTACCCCTGCGCCGCGTCATCATTATGGAGAATAAGACTAGCTACCTGATGAGTTTCCTGACTTTGCCGGGACTAGCTGGCACGGCCGCTATTTTCGGCGGTGGTTTTAAGTCAGGCATACTAGCGGGTGCCGCCTGGTTACACAAGGTCGAACTGCTTTACTGGGGGGACCTGGACGCCCACGGCCTCCAAATCGTGAATCGGTTACGCGGCCACCTCCCGTCGCTACGTACCTTTTTGATGGACCGCGCTACGCTGGACACTTTTGCGGAATACCAGGTGGACGCTACGCCGAGCAAAGTAGTTGAACTTCCAAACCTGACGGCCGACGAACTCGATTTGTACGATTACCTGAACGACGACCAAATTCGGTTGGAGCAAGAACGGATACCGGTTTCGGCGGTACGGGCGGTTCTGGCGGAGCTGGTAGCAATCGGAGGTGGATAGGTGACGCTTACATCGGTATAAGTTTCAACATAGGCCCCGTGTTTCTTTACTCCGGCAGGTCGCCCGGAGTATCGACAATAAAAGGCTACTGCTGAGTGCATGCAAATGGTCCGATTTAAAACAAAGCGAAACGCTGCACGAACGGCTTTGGGACCTGGCTCCTACCTTTCCTTTCTACCAAAAAAAAGAAGTGAAGACGGTCGTAGTCGCCCGTTCCGGCGGAAATTTTGGGCCACTGGAGGTATTGAAGGCTTTACGGTAAGCACTTCGGTCCACTCCCACTCATAAGAAATAAATTGCCCCCCCGATAGCTATCGGGTCCGCGCAATACTATTCCCAAACCAACTCCGCCCCCGGGTGTAAATCATAGCACCCGCGACCGCGCCGCAACAAAAAGTGCTTATTGTACCGGTCATCCCGGTCCACCTCGTTCTTGCTCAGAATACTACTCACGTACTGCCGCTTGCGCCGGTATTCCGGTAATAAGGACTTAGGGGTATCCTGAATTAAATTCATAAAGTCAGTGATCATTAAACACTGCTTAGCGACGGGGTCTTCCGGGCCATAAACCTCGCGGCGCATGGCGGAAAGGAGGTTGGCGACGAAGAACTCCATACTCCGGGCGTTGAGGACGTACTGGCGACCGTCGTACCGGCAATACCCGACCTGCGGGGCCAGCTTCGGATACCAGACGTGCAGATCCGCCGCCTTCACCTTACGCCGGTCGAAACCGATCAGTAGATGTTGCAGCGCGGTGCGGCCAAAATGGTCCTGAAAACCCTTGCTTGCCCCCTTATCGAGAAAATAATACAGCATATCCTGCTGGCAATACTGGGCGGCGACCATGAAACCGGTCATGCCCTCTTCGTAGGTCGTCAGGTTGTGGCCGTACTTATTCATCAGGTGCTCGACCTTTTTCCGGTTGTTACTGCGTACGTAACTGAGCAGCACTTTCTGGGCCTTTTCGTACTCCCCAATGTAGAATTTGGCCGGGCCGTACCCCGTTTCATTCATCAGCCGACGAATGCCTACCGTTTGGTGGCGGGCGGCATAGAATTTTAATAGTCGTTCCAAGTCTTTTTTAGCCGCTTCTTGCGGGGCGGCGAAGATGCGTTCGGCCAGGGCTTCCGCTTCTTCGACGCCAATGAACTCTTCCCCCCGCAGACGGGCCCGGATGGCTTCGGCCTGCTCGGTCTTGCCCTGTTGCTCCAGGCGTTGCGCCTCATCGAGCCACTCGTCGTTGCTACTCTTCTGGACTTGAATGTCCACTTTTTCCTTGGTGTCGACCACGCCGAGTAGCCGCAACAAATCGTTTTTGGTCGCAGATTCCACGAGGTAGATGTTCTTTACCGCGCGGGTAAAGGCGACGTACAGGGAGTTGATGTAAAACTTGTAAGCTTCCTGTTCTTTGTTGCCCTTATCCTTGGCGCGGGAGTAACGAAGTTGGTCGTCCGCGAGGTCGGCGGAGGTAACGCCGGCGGCTATTTCGCGGAAGGTTTTGTCGTAATCGCTGACGAAATTCAGGAGGATGATGTTTTCGTATTCCAAGCCCTTGGCTTCCTGAATCGTGAAGATCAGCGGCGTTTTGAAGAACTTGCTAACGCGCGCTTTCTGGTCGCGGTCCATGACCAGGACGGCGAATTTAGCCGAGTCGGCCGTCCGCTTGTTCAGGTCGCGCAACACCCGCTCTCCGTACTTCAAAAAGTTGATCTCGCCTTCGCTTTCCGCAACCGTATTGATCAGGTAAGTACTTTCCTTATCGATGGAGCCGAAGCGGGCGTTCTTGATCTTCAGCAAGTCGTTGGACAGCTTCGTGATGCCCCGCGAATTGCGGTAGTTCGTTTTGAGGATGCGCAGGGCGCTGCCCCGTAGGTCCTGGTTAAAGAAAAGGGTTTTGATCTTCGACCAGGAGAAGAAGTTGGGGTGGACGATTTGGTTGGAGTCTCCGCTCAGGATGAAATTCCCGGGCGTCGTCAAAGCCTTCGTGAGAAGCAACAACTGGACGTTGGTAATGTCCTGCACCTCGTCTACCACCAAAAAATCGTAGCTGGGTTCGATCAGTTTCAGGTAGCCGTGAGCGAGGATGCTGGCGTCGTAATATTCTTCCCCGTTAACCAGTTCTAAGTACTTTTCAAAAAGGTCGTAAACGGCTTCCCGCTCGCCAGCCAGAAAGATGGATTGCTTGATGCCCAGCCCCAGGTAGTCGGTCCGGCCGAGGTAGGCGGTTTTGGTGACGGACCCGGTAATCACGCCCTTAAATTCCTCGAATACTTTGTAGGGGTCGTCGAATTTAAAACGCTGGTGGTGTTTGCGTTGGTACCAACGTTCGAACGTCCGGTAGTCCAGCTCCTTCCCGGCGGGGATGCGAATGCCCTTCAGGTATTCGTTAAAGGACAAAAAATCCACCTCCTGCTTATCATTTTCGTAGCCGTTGGCGTAATACAGTTCACGGCTGTTGCGCACCAGGTAATCGGACAGGCTCACGTAGGCGACGCTACCCCGGTAGGTCTTCATTTTCTCCAGCGTCAGCGCCGTTTTGCCGCTACCCGCCGAGCCGATGATGATGAGCGGCGCGGGAAGGTTGTAAATCTCCTGCTGGTCGCCGTCGAGGGAGATTACCTTATCGAGGAGGTGAAAACGACTGGCCTGCGGATTGATGTAGCGGAGCGTCGGGGCTTCGTCCTCGGTCAGGTTCTCCGGCTGAATTTGCTCCGTAAAATGATTATCTTTCACCTCCGCCCCGCGCAGGAATTTCGACTTTTCGTACGCGTGGTTCGGAATCACTTCCAGCAGCAGCGCGTAGGGCTCCGAATTGTACCGGGCGAGCTGAAATAGTAGTCGGTTGGTTTTATCGAGCTTCGCGCGGTAATAGCCGTTGTTCCGCATTTTCTTTACCTCGGCCGACTTAAAATCATCCGCCGCCAGTTGCTTTTCTACTTTGGCTACTTGCGCTTTCAGGTTGCCGTAGTCGAAGTCGTTGTAGTGGAGGATTTTCATTTGAGGGTCAGTTTTTGGGCGCGAACGCGGGTGCCGGGTAAGCCAAAGATAGTGCGAAGCTTTTCGCGGTTGTGTACGGCCCCGGCGGGACGGTCTAGGTCGAAAGTATCGATACACCAAGCCTTACTATCGCGGCGATGCTTTTTAAAAAAAAGATCCACTCTTAGCTATGCGGTAGATGGGTGAAGGGTCCCCCATATGCTCAGCCTGGTCGGCCTTTTTTATTCAAGCATCACTACGCTAACGGCGGCTTATGTAACGCAACTTCCAAAATAGACCACGAGGCAGTTCGGTACGCTCGTCAAAAGGTTGCGGTAGTATTATCTGACTACTTAAAGTAGCAAAATTATGCAGCATTAATCAGATTAAAATGCATATCCACTCTTTCGACTCGCGCAGTAACTTCGCCCTCACCGAACCAACAAAACCACCCCACCCCGCACCCGCGTCCGCGCCACCTCCCGCTCATCCGCCCCGGCAACCGACACCTTGTACAAGTAAGCCCCCGCCGGCACCAGCGCCCCGGCAACGCACCCGTCCCAAGCCGGCTTATCCCCGGTAGAACTGAAAAGCAGCCCGCCCCACCGGTCGTACACCTCCAACCGCACGGCCGTGAAATCAACCGCGTACACTTCGAAGACATCATTCACCCCGTCCCCGTTCGGACTGAAGGCGGACGGCACGTAAAACCGCGTCGGACAAAACTGACGTACGAACGTAGAATCCGTCGCCACGCACCCGTTCTCGTCGGTGACCGTGACGGAATAAGTGTCTTCAGCATCGACTTGGATCGGATTCTCCGTGGCTCCAGTATTCCACTGATAAGCGGAAAATGCCCCGGCGTCGAGCAGCGAAGTTTCTCCCCGGCGCGCGCAGAACGACGCGTCGCGCGTAAGCTCAACCGCGGGCAGGTCGTCCACCCGCACCACCACCTCGGCCGGGAATGTCCGGCACCCGTTTACGTTGCCGACGACCGCGTAAACACCCTCATTTTCGGATGCGGCGGACGGCAAGTTGACGACTTGGGTAGCTTCGGTAAAGTCGTTCGGCCCCGTCCACTCGTAGCGGGCGTCGGGTAAATCGAAAGCGGCGAGCTCAACGGGAAATCCGGCGCAAACACTCAGATCGGGAGAAGCTTCCAGCGCCTGACGCGCGGTAACGGCGACTTCCCTAAAGTTAGTGTCCAGCGTGCCGAGGCACCGGTCTTCCGTGACGAGGCGTACGGGGAAGTTCCCCACCCGATCGTAGCTGCGGGGGAAGGTGGCGCGGGTGTCGACGGAGCCGTCCTCCAGCGTCCACTCGTGGCGGAACCGGAGGGTATCCAAGCCGGTGTCGAAGCGGACCGTATCCCCGAGGCAACCACCCTCGGCAATCGGATTGGCGTTGATGTTGCGGAACGCCGCCCCGCCACCGTAGGCGTAACTTTCCGCATTCCCGTAGCCGTAAACCGTCACGATCACCCCGCAGCCGGAGGAGGTGATCGTGTGGCCGCCGGCGCTGACCGGCACGCGGGCGAAGGCGTACTCCCCGTCGGGGCCGATTTCCGCCGGCACGGGTAAGGGCCGCCCGTCGAGCGTGATGCCCGCTTCGTCCCCCGCGCGGAAGGTGATGTTGAGATAGTTCTCGACGATGTCCTCCAGGTTGGAGTTATAGACCGTGACCGTGTCGAGCGTTTGGGTGAGGTCGTTGAGCAGGAAAAAGGAGGGGTCGCCCAGTCCGCCGGGGTGTCCGTTGCAGGATAACCCGAGTAAATACTGTCCGGCCAACACGGGTTTGTCGCTGCGAATGGCCAGGGCTTCCCGCGCCGAAAAGTCCCGGAATTCCCCCGCGTCGAGCACAAAAGTTTGGTTCGCCCCGCCGGATACGGTGACGGCCGTGCCGTCTTCGGAAGCGAGGATCCGGTAGAGGTTACTGGTGTTGCGCAGCGTCGGCACGCCGAGGTAGCGCGTCCCCCACTGGCTGATCGGGTAGTTGACTTCCAGCAGATTATCGAAGGCGGGGCAGGAGTTGTCGGGCACGCCGGACCACGATGCGCCGGCGTACAAAGCCACGGGTGCGGAGGCGGTTACGCGGGTGCCGGTCAGGTCATCGATGCCGGTCTCGGCGCGGACTTGGTAGACCTCCCCACGGTCCAGCACCACGTCGATCGATGCTTGCGCGTCGCGGCCGCGTTCGGTGGGGGCGGCGAGTTCGGTGATGCTGATTTCGGTCCCGTCGGTGGTCGCCACCACGGCAAAAGTAGAAGGATAGTTGACTTCTCCTCCGGACCGGCCGGTATAGGCTAAAACGCGGTAATCCGTCCCCAACGCCGGCGTCGGTAGCACCAGCGTGGCTTCGGAGCGGAATCCAAAATATTGATGAATATAAAGGGAGATTACCCCGGCGGATTCTATGTGTACGGCCGTTGTGGTCACCCTTTCGGAGCCCAATGTTTCGGCAGCTGCGGGCAGCATTACTTGAGCTACCGCATTGGCCGCTACGGAGAATTCGCTGCGGTAACCCGTGCCGGGTATGGTGATCGTGCCCGTCGTGGCCCGGCGGGCGGTGATGAGGGCTACTTTCCGGTTACCGGCGTCGCGGTGTTCGGGGAAGGTGAACCAGAAGTCCGTGCCTTCGCTGTTTTGGGCGCTGGCGCTGGTGCTGAAGAGGGTTAGGAGGAGCAGGGTTAGTAGGGGGCGCATGGCTAGTAAATATAGCTTGCTTTAAAGTTAGCCGTGTAGTTTTTTTTTAATCAGGTTTATGTTATTGTTGCGGCTTCGTGTTCAATCTCGTCTGTTTACACATTCTGATGAATTTGTAACGTATACCACCTCTAATGGCGTGTCATTCTTTGTTACATTTGAGTACTCACCTAGTGATTTATTTTGGAGAATACTCTACGAATTAGGTAGTATAAATAATTAACTCTATTGACATTACAACTCACTCCTAGGATCATAGCTTTCAACGAAATCTGTTATTGCATCCTCAATATCTTTAGAACTGTTGGCTGTTTCCACTACCTTAGCACGCTTTGCCCCCGACGCTTCAAAAAAGTCAAGCCAAAAAGCCTCCAAAATACTGTAGTCCGAAGGAATTTCTTTCACGCTACCACTCACGGATCGAGATCTGTCAAAAACTTCGAGTAAAAGTACTTCTACGTTTGCCAAATCCGGATTGTTTACTGGCGTAATTCCGAGTCCACTACTGTCTAGAATACTTCGTAAATCAGCATAAGCATCATCCTTACAATTGCACGCACGACGAAATTTCTTAAGCTGATAACTATTAAGCAATCGACAATTTCCTTTTGGACAAGAGCCGGAATGTTGACTAACATGCTCTAGGTAGCCATCCGTGATGATGATTAGGATGTTACGGCTTTTATCGACCGCTTTAGGCGAATTCGTAGGATTGGTTAGCTTGAAGTCCGATTTAGTGAGACCTTGTTGTAGGAAACCCCAAATATCTGAAGTATAGTAATTTCCTTTACTGCCTTCATACACTTGTTTAACAGTTTCTTGAAACTGTGCCAAGTCCTGATCTAGTGTTTTCTCAGATTTACCCCGAAGGTATTCAATTCGTCGCGCTTGATTAGTGCCAAAGGTTCCAAGATCAATAGTTAAGTATTCAGCCAAATCATTGAAATTGAGAATATCGCGCCGGTTGATCAGCTTAAGTGACAGGCGGTCCCTCTGCATTGCTATTCGGTTATACTGAGATAGAGACTTCTTGAAAGTAGAGGCTACCGCTTTGGTTACATCCTCATCAGTGATACTCCTGGGATAAAGATCACCATTTAGCCGATTGGAGAGATCTGTGGCAATGACAATATTATTGTGCCATATACTACGCGGTACTTCTTGCTCAGCAAAAAGTATTTCGGCATTATCATTTTGCTTGCAACTAACAAACAGAGTGAAAAACACTATTAAAACAAGATATTTATTATACAAGGTTTTGCTTTTTAAGGTCTAACCATTCAGCAGAAACTTGTCTGCCTTCTTTAACTTTCTCATCTGCTTTTGTAGCTGAAAACTCTCTGTAAAGCCACTCGGACCATCCACCCATTAAAATATCTATTCGACTGCGAAGCGCGCTTATATTGACTGGTATACGGTTTCTGTTCAAAGAATCGCTAATGTTTTGTTGACGACGTTCGAGCGCTAGCTTCTGGCGGTCTGTTTGATGTTCTATTTGTACTTGTTTTGACTCAGACTGATTTTTTAGGTGTGTTCTTCGTGTTTCTAACTGTGCTTGCTTACTATTCATATCAATTTGCTGCATGCGCAAGTTAGACCTTGTTTCTCCTAAATCAGCCTTTCCCACATTTAGAGCTTCAATCTCAGCTGTTAGTCGCTCTCTTTCTACTACGTTACGATTATGATTTACTGATCGGCTTAAAGCATTAAACTGTGAGTAAATATTCTCTAACAGAAAACCCCATAGCACATATGGAAGAGCTCCGATCATCAATATCGTGTAGAATCTTGCACTAGAGAAAATCATGACCCAATCCCAGTATTCTGAAACGCGACCTGCCTGATAGTCAATGTTATATACATTTTTTGCAATTAAATAGGCAAGAAAAATGTCAATCATTACAGGAGCCGTTATGCATAAGATCCTCTTCCAACCTGTCATCTTTACGTATAGCAGCCCAATCAAGATTGGGACTGATGTAAATAGCATGATAAAACTAAACGTCATGCTCCCCCGCTCCCATGCTAGTGAAATCGCCTCTGCATTGAATATTTCGACTTCCGGTAGTGTACCATACACGCTGAGAAATTCCATGGCGTCTTCTCGACCGTACATGATTGTGTATATTATGGAAGAATAAAATACGACGAGGTAAAGCGACACAATTCCTAGTATCAAGATCTCTGGAATTAGTCTCCGAGGAAAGGGCTGTGGTGTCTGATCTAAATTGATTTTATTTATTTTCTCTTGAGTGCTTTCAATTTTACGATCACATTCTGATATTTTAACCTCATCCACTGTTTTTTCCTCTTCCCTAATTTGGGATTTCTGGTACTCAGTGCGAACAATTTGTTGCTCCAAATCCGCTTCATCAGCTCGGAGCCCTGAACTCAATAACGCTAGACGGCGTTCGCACTCTTTGTCGATCATCACCCCCTCGCTGATAACAAGGTTTTTTAGTTCTCTCTCCAGCCGATCTCTTTCAGCTGGGTCAATTTCTGTGTCCCGGAGTAGCTGCTCATAGACGCTATCCAGTTTCATGTCCAACATTTCCGGATTACCTTGACTAGCTTTTGCTAAGCTTTCCCCTTCTTCTTTTAGCTCGTTGCGGTCGAAGTCGAGTACAGTGCTCTGTAAGTACTTCGAAATCCATTCGTCAACTGCATCAACAGCTTCTATTTCAGAACTAGTAGAAGAAAGGAGCTCTGTTGAACGAATATCATAGTTATTTGCTTGCTCTGTCGTCGTTTCTGACTCACTGAAATTCTTCCTTAGTCGAGTAAACTCACCAATAAACTTTTCAACAACTGCTATTTCTTCACTTATTTGTACATTTTCGCTATTATTTTTCCTGGCATTTACTGTCCAATTGTAAGATCCATTGATTACCAACTGCTCGTCTATCACACAGAACTTGTGCTGCATTCCACCGTAACCAGCTCTGGGATAACGCATTAGCTGTCCACCAGATTGGAGAAGAGATGAGTAGTCGATATCCCTGTTGGTTGGATTATCACTTATAATAACTTGAACATCTATTCCTGCCCGAGCTTTGCCTGCCAATAGTTCAATAAGTTCGTGATCGGTGAAAAAGGCTTGAGCCACATAAAGACTAGTCGTGGAAGCATGCAGGTGCTTGGATATAGACATAGCTATATCATTGAAAAGTACTGTACTCATAGTGTTCGTTGAAAGCCTCTCCTCTGTTAACGTAGATATACCTGCAGTCCACTAAAGTGGTTGCATAGCAAACGTAGACAGTTAAAATCTAAGCTTTGTGTTTGAGTTGTGAAGTGTGGTAAAAGGAAAGAACAAGGGTTGTCCCAACTAAAAGTTAGCGCATTCTTTGCTTTATAATTGATGCAATGTACGAAACATTAGTGTCTGTGTTGATACATCCATTGATGCTCTCGGTAAAAAAGTCAAAGTAGAGCACCGTCTACAATTTTGCCTGAGAACTCAATTTGACACATATCGGAACAGTAAGCTATACTTTTCGACGCCAACCGCCTCTGGGAATCCTTCCTCGAACGCACCCTCCGCCGCCACCTTCCCGGCCTCACCGTCAGTGGCCAATCCAGGACGTCCTATTGGCACAGCGAGCGCTACGGCCCCTCCACCCTGCGCCCCGACCTCACCATTTCCGACGCATTCGGCAACACGCTGGCCGTCTTAGACGCGAAGTGGAAAGTCCCGAAAAACGACCGGCCGGGGTCGGGTGATTTACAACAATTATACACTTACGCCTATCATTTAAATGCCCCCAAAGTAGCCCTGTTGTATCCGGAAACGGGGGCACGGACGCAGGTGCAAGGAAAGTTCGTGAAGAGCGAAGACGAGGGGGCGGAGCGAACTTGTGACGTATTATTTCTACCGCTTTCTCCCGGGTATTCCCGCCAAGATTGGCAGGCGGAGGTGGCTGCGCGGATTGCCGACTGGCTGGACTACGGGCAACCAGACCCGAAGGGCGGGGAGTCGATAGTTAGGACGCGTTTGCCGTGACGGTTCCATTAACCAGTAACCTTACGAAAACTAACGGTAACACTGACTTTAGTCAGGTCCCCGATTGCTACAGTATACACACGAATTTACGAGCTATGATTGCACGAGCGGTGGATGGGTTATCACTATCAGACTACCTGAGAATATCAGTACTTGTTAATCGTCCCTTGAGCCTGGCCAATGGTTTGGTACTTGGAAGGCGTAAAGGAATCTGTACTGTTTGAGCCACCACCAATTATGTACTAAAACCACTAGCTCAGGTTACCCAAAAGCGTTGTTCAAAAAATTAAGCGAGTAGGCGAGTTTACAGATTTTAGCCTTCCAAGTACCAAACCATTGATCAGCCAGGCTCACAGGACAAGAATTTTGCTCCTTTTTTTCCAAAAAGGAGGGCGAAACGGGCAGAAACGAGAATGATGTAAAAATGTATGCACACTGTAGCCCGGAAGCGCGTCTATTATAACGTAGGATATGGCCCTACGTTTTAGTTATCTTAGCCATAGGAGCTGCATCACTACAGCTAAATAATTTACTGATAAAGAGCTCATCAGCGGTAAAAAAGTAGCGAACCTTAAACCCCCAAACGGTGGTTCAACCACAAACATCCCTTAATCTGAAAACCTTCCCCAGCCTCCCCCTCGGCCCCCAACCACCCGACGCCCACGCCAAGCGCCGCTTCCGCGTCTGGGCTCCAAAACCCAGTCGTATCGAGTTGATCGTGGCCGGCAACACCCACCAGCTACAACCCGAAGGCCACGGGTATTTCATTAGCGACCCCATCCCGGCCCCGGCGGGCACGCGCTATCACTTTCGGCTGAATGATGACGATAAGGTTTATCCCGACCCGGCGGGGCGTTATTTACCAGACGGCGTACACGGTGCATCGGAAGTAGTGGATATTGCGTCCCGATTGCTAGCGGGACAAGTGCAAAGTTTTTCCGGACTAGCCCTCGACGAAGCCGTCATCTATGAACTACACATCGGTACGTTCACCGAAGCCGGCACCTTCGAGGCAGCGGAAGCAAAGCTGGATTACCTGAAAGATCTGGGCGTAAATTGCCTAGAACTAATGCCACTCGCCCAAACCCCGGGCGACCGCAACTGGGGCTACGACGTAGTCGCCCCCTTCGCCATTAGCCGTGCTTACGGAGGGCCAACTGGGCTCAAAAAATTCATCGACGCGGCTCACGAAAGGGGTATCGCCGTGCTGATCGACGTGATCTACAACCACCTCGGCCCGGAAGGGAATTACCTGCCAGCCTTCATGCCCGTCTTTACGGAAGCGCACCATACGCCCTGGGGATCGGCCATTAATTTCGACCGGGCGGGCTCCGACGGGGTGCGGAATTACTTTTTGCAGAACGTCCGGATGTGGCTGGAGGAATACGGGGCGGACGGGCTGCGGTTGGATGCCGTCCACGCTATCGTCGACGATTCGGCGGAGCATTTCCTAGCCAGTCTTTCCGCGGAAGCCGATCGGATCGGTGAAGAACAAAACAGAAAGATCATCCTGCTGGCGGAGTGCGATTTGAACGCACCCCGTTTCATTACCCCTAAAGATCAGGGTGGTTACGGTCTGACCGGACAGTGGGTCGATGAGTTTCACCACGCACTCCACGCCTTGCTTACCGGAGAGCAGAACGGTTATTATGAGGATTTCGGTAGCCTGGAGCAACTGGCGGCGGCACTCCGCGCCGGCTACGTCTATACCGGCCAGTATAGCCGGCACCGGCAACGGAATTTCGGTATTGACCCGGCGGCTCACGGTTTACGTCCAGGGCAGTTTACCGTCTTTTTGCAGAACCACGACCAAGTCGGTAACCGGATGATCGGTGACCGGTTGAGTACTAGTCTTGCCCAGGATAAATACTTACTAGCGGCGGCCACCTACCTGTTCTCTCCCTTCGTGCCGATGATCTGGATGGGGGAAGAGTACGGCGAAACCCGCCCGTTCCCCTACTTCGTTCACCACGGCGACGAGCCCCTGATCGAGGCCGTCCGGAAAGGGCGGGCGGCGGAGTTCAAGGCTTTCCAACGGCCCGGTTTGTCCGTGCCCGATCCGCAGGCGGAGGCTACTTTTACCAGCGCGAAATTATCCTGGCCGGAGGAGTCCCCCATCCTTGCTTTTTACCGTACTGCCTTGCACCTGCGACCGCGCCCTCCGAAAAGCTTTGACTTGATTGAAGTTGACCTAATTAAGAATAATACGGACGATGGCGGCGGCCTAACCTGGACCTGGAAAGGCTGGAACGCCCGTGCCTACGCTAATTTTACGGATGAGCCGATGACTATTCAGACCGGCGGCAATATCTTACTGAGTAACAATGATGCCAAGCAAAGCGGGGACAAAATGACCCTGCCCGCCTACGGATTCGCCCTCGTTTCAAAGACCTGAACCATGACCCAACCCACCGCCACCTACCGCCTCCAACTTCACGAGGGTTTTACCGTAAGCGACCTCCTAAAACAACTCGATTATCTCGACGAACTGGGCGTGGACACCTGCTACGCCAGCCCCATCCTCGCCGCCGCCCCGGGCTCTACCCACGGCTACGACGGCACCGACCCCAGCCGCCTGAACCCCGAAATCACCACCGAAAAAGACTGGGCAGAACTGCACCGCCGGCTAGCCGAACGGGGGATGCACTGGCTACAGGATATCGTGCCCAACCACCTGACCCTGCATCCCGATAATGCCTGGCTGCGCGACCTTTACACGAAGGGAAAAGACAGCGATTATTACCGTCATTTCGACGTCGACTGGGACCATCCGGATTTCGACGGCAAGATGATGCTGCCCGTCCTGCACGACGGCGGCGGCGACCTGAGCGCCTGGCCTACGCTAGAAAATGGTGAAACCGTCTACAAAGCCACGCATTGGAAAGAGGTGGACGAGCACCTGAACTACCGCCGCTTCTTCACGGTAAATTCCCTACTCGGCATCCGGGTGGAAGACGAAAAAGTATTCGCCGACGCGCACGAAAAGATCCTAGCCGAGATCCGCGCCGGCCGCATCCAACACCTCCGCCTCGACCACGTGGACGGGCTTTTGAACCCAACGGCTTATCTCCAAAAACTCCGCAAAGAAGTTGGCGAAGACGTAGGCATTTGGGTAGAGAAAATCCTGGAACCCGGCGAAAAACTACCAGCCGACTGGCCCGTCCAGGGAACGACCGGCTACGACTTCCTGGCCGCCGTGAATCGCCTGCTGACCAACGACGAATCCGCCACCACCTTTTCCGACCTCTACGAACGCCTGACTGGTGAGCCGTTGCCGGAGTACTCCGAATTGGTGTTTCGTAACAAGTTAATGTTGGTGGAAGAACACTTTCGTGGTGAGGTGGCTAATCTGCTGCGGCGTTGGAAAGAAGTGCTGCCGGAGGAGGTTTGGGAGCACGATTTCCGCGAGACATTGACCCATTTCCTGGCTGGTTTTCCACATTACCGTATTTACCCGGGTGGCGGTCCGCTGACTGAGGAGGAGTTGCGACACTGCCAGGAAGCTGCTCTGACGGTAAGTAAATACGCGCCCAAATATGGCCGTCAAGTACTCCGTTTTGTCGGTTGGCTGAGCGCACAGGATTTTCAGGACGAAGCGTTGGAAACCCTGCAACGCAGCCAACAATTGAGCGGTCCGCTAATGGCTAAAGGCGTGGAGGATACTACTTTTTACCAGTACTGGCGGCAGGCGCATTTAAACGAAGTCGGCAGCTCCGCCGCCCCGGCCGACCGAGTGACTATTCGGGCATTCCACAAATTCATTCTGGCCCGGGGGAAGAGTTCCATGAACGCCACGGCCACCCACGACACCAAACGGGGGGAAGATAGCCGTGCCCGCTTGCAGGCACTGACCTTTCACCCGGGAGAGTGGGAACGCTTCGTGAATCGCCTCCGGAACCGTATTGGTACCGGTGCCCTGAAGCCGCGCAGTTGGTACCTCGTCATCCAGAGTCTCATCGCCAGCTACCCGCTCGACCGTAGTGAGGACGCCGCAAACCTTCGTGACCGGGTGGACCGCTACCTCGAAAAAGCCCTCCGCGAAGGCAAAGAATTCAGTGATTGGGCCGAGCCGGATACCGATTACGAAACGGCGGTGAAAGACTTGGCCGCAAGAATTATGGACGACCGGGAACTCAGTGAAGCCCTACGGGGATTGCTGCGCCGGATTCAGCCGCAGGCACGCCACAACAGTTTTGCGCAGTTGGTGCTGAAGTGTACCGTCCCCGGCTTCCCGGATGTTTATCAGGGCACCGAAAGCTGGGATCTTAGTCTGGTCGACCCGGACAATCGTCGGCCGGTGGATTTTGACCGTCGGCGGGCTTGGTTGGAAGGAAAACGGGACCAGGAATACGATGCGCAGCCGAAAATCAAACTGTTGAAAACCTTGCTGACGCTGCGCCGCGATAATGCCGACTTCTTTGCCGAGGCGGATTACGAGCCGCTGGCGGAAGGGGACGTGGTGTTTGGTTTTGCGCGGACGCAGGGTGCAAAGCGTTTGGTCGTGAAGGTGGCTAAGCGGCCGGATACGGTGGTTAGTGGTCCGGACGGGGCGGATAATTTGTTGCCGGATAGTGGTGGATTGGGTTTGGGGGTTTGGTGGGCTTAGTACAACAAGCCAAACATCCAAAGCGGAATCTTATTCGCGTGCTCGGTACTCGTCGTATCCGCCACCACGAAATGATCATCGTTCTGGCCAATTTGTGCGAACCCCTTTTTAGGACCGCCCACTTCAAAGATGACGTGTCGCTCTGGGGTGAGAAAGGAAAAGTCGCCTTGCTTCGGAAGTCGAATCTCTGGTGGGACCAGACCTTTCGCATAGGTCAGTTGCTTAAGTTGACTAAGGAAAAAGGTTTCCCGGAGCGTCCCGGTAGTGACCTGTTGCGGGGCCAGGGCGTGCAGTAGATTTGGGTTATCCAGGTAGATCTTGTCTGGTTTACTAAGGGCGGAAGTACCTTTTGCTTCTTGCCGTAAAGACGTAATGATGCGGGCATCCTCCAGCAAGGACAGGTAGCGGAGTAAGGTGACCCGGCTGATTCCAGTACGCTCCGCCAGTTTAGATATGTTTGGTACGAAGGGCACCGACGAAGCAATGGCGTAGAGCAAACGGCCGAGTTTACCAGCGTTGACGGACGTACCATCCGTAGCGTAAGGAATATCGTGTTCCAGGACGGTTTGCACGGAACTGGTCAGACGATCGGCGTAGGTGATTAGTCCGTTCAAAAAGTAAGGATAGTATCCCCGCTGCCAGTATTCGGTGAGTAGAGGTAGTGGAGTAGGTAATAAGTCAGCTGATTCCTGGGCTATTTCACGGTGATGCGCTAACAGGTCAGACAGCGTAACTACCGGCAAGTTAATTTGGTGGCCCAGCAACAGATACTCCCGAAACGACAGCCCCGCAAGACGATAACTAAGGGCACGGCGGCTCAAGTCCGCCTGGCGATTGAGGATGCGCACCACCGAAGAGCCGGTCACGACAACTTTTAGGCGGCTGCGGTAGAGATCGTATACTTGCTTTAACTCTGAAGCCCAAGTGTCGTATCCGTAGCGATGTACTTCATCGATGAACAGATACTGACCACCATTCTCTAGAAAAGCTTCGACAAAATCAAGCAAGCGATTTGCCTGAAAGTACAAATCACCCATATCCACGTACAACGCTTGTTGCGGTGGTAATTCGAGTTCGGCCAGACGTTGCAGAAGCAACGTCGTCTTGCCTACGCCGCGCGGCCCCAGCAAAATGACCAACGGATCTTCCCACTGAATTTCGCGCAGTAGTGGACGCGTATAAGTAGAGCTTACTTGCTTGAGTGCTGCTTCGGACCGTCGATATAGTTGCTCCAAGTTGTTTAACGGACTATACATATTTGCACCTTATTTGTTTAACGCATTAAACAATAACAAGAATAAATTACTTCAAACCCATTAAAACCCCCATTTTCCCGTCGCTCACTTTAAATTTACACAAATCGTATAAGATTTAAAGTCACCGTGTCCTTCTTAGGCCCGGAGGGTCGTCTCTCGTAGCGTGGGGATGCTTCCCCACGTTTTAGATTATCCATAATTTTGATTATCCACAATTTTGGTTACCCACAATTTTGGTTATCACAATTTCAGATTAACCATCATTCCAAATAACCCACCGTTTCGGATTATCCACCAATCTACGTTACCGATATTGGCCCCATCGTTTCCAGCCATCCACATTTTAGCCCCCCCAAAAAACACCCCCATGTCCACCCACCCCTGGTACAAATCCGCCATAATCTACCAAATCTACCCCCGCAGTTTCCAGGACACCACCGGCGACGGCATCGGCGACCTACGCGGAATAATAAACCGCCTGGATTACGTTGCCAGCCTCGGCATAACCGCCGTCTGGCTAAACCCCGTCTACCCCAGCCCCAACGACGACAACGGCTACGACGTCAGCGACTACCGCGGCATTATGCTCGAATTCGGCACCATGGCCGACTTCGACGAACTCCTCACCGGCCTCCACGCCCGCGGCATCAAACTGGTCATGGACCTCGTCGTCAACCACAGCTCCGACGAGCACCGCTGGTTCCAAGAAAGCCGCAAAAGCCGCGACAACGAATACCGTGACTACTACCACTGGTGGCCCGCCGAAAAAGGCACCCCACCCGCCCGCTTCAGCTACTTCGACCCCACCGGTGGCTGGACTTACGACGAAACCACCAACGCCTACTACCTCCACTATTTCGGCCACAAACAGCCCGACCTCAACTGGCAAAACCCGAAAGTCCGGGAAGAGGTAAAGGACGTGATGCGCTTCTGGCTAGACAAGGGCGTGGACGGCTTCCGAATGGACGCCTTTCAGTTCGTGGGTAAAGACACTACTTATCCGGAACTGCCCCCGACAACCGCCGCCAACGCCGTAGCCGTGTACGGGTTGCGGCCGGAAGTCCACGGCTACTTGCGCGAGATCAAGCGGGAAGTGATGGACCACTATGATGCCTTCACGGTAGCCGAAGGTGCCGGCTCCACGATTCAGGACGCCGTAGATCTTTCGAGCCCTGAGCGGGAGGAACTCAACATGGTCTACCACTTTGAAATAGCGGATTACGCCGCCAAAAAAGAGCGCTTCGACCTGATCGGCCTCAAGGCATTATTTACCAAGTGGGATCAAGGTTTAGCCGGCAAAGGTTGGGACTCTATTTACCTCGGCAACCACGACGTCCCCCGCATGGTCAGCAAGTACGGCAACGACTCGCCCGAGCACCGCGTCGCCTCCGCCAAATGCCTCAACACCCTGCTGCTCACCATGCGCGGCACCACGTTTACCTACCAGGGCGACGAGCTCGGCATGACCAACGTCGATTGGCCCACCATCGAGCCCTACCGCGATCTCCAGGCCCGTAATCAGTACAAGACAGCCCTCGAACGCGGCGACGATATGAACGAGCACCTATCCTTTTTAAATAAATTCAGCAGGGATAATGCGCGGACGCCGGTGCAATGGTCGGACAAAAGCAATGCCGGTTTCACCACCGCCGAGCCCTGGATCGGCGTTAATCCGAATTACCGATCCATCAATGTGGTAGCCCAGGAAGCGGACCCAAACAGTGTACTCCACCACTTCCGCCAATTAACGGCGCTCCGGAAGGCATACCCAGTACTAGTGCACGGCGGATACGAACCAATTTTACCGGAGGATGGGCGCATATTCGCTTATGTCCGGACGCTCGATGAAGCAAGTTTATTCGTAGCGATGAACTGGTCGGAAGAAACCGTTGATTGTGTACTACCGGAACTTTTTGTCGGCGGGCGGCCATTGGTAGATAATTACGGATCGGCTAATGGTGAAGAAGATATAGATTCGAATGAGGTGAATTATTCCTCTTTAAATCTACAAACTTCTTCCTTCTGCCTATCACCCTGGCAAGCCGTCGTACTACAGTCATCCACACCCAAACCTTAGCGGAGTCCGCAACGCAGCATATCATTTTAATTAATGAACGTATTATTCCTCTGTTCCCGCAATCAGTGGCGCTCCCGCACCGCCGAGCATATTTTTCGTGATGTGGACGGTCACTGCGTCAAGTCCGCCGGGACTTCGCCATCGGCGCGCATCCGGGTCGGCCCGGCACTACTGAACTGGGCGGAACTGATCTTCGTAATGGAGCAGAAACACCTCGCTATTTTGGAACGCAAGTTTCCGGACGCAATAATTGATAAAAACATTATCGCGCTTGACGTGGCCGACGACTACCGATACCTGGATGAGGAATTGATTCACGAATTGCGGGACGGGGTGGCGGTTTATTTGTGAGAGTATACCTTGGGCGTCCCGATCCCGATAGCTATCGGGATCGGGGCAAGTGCAGAATAATTTGCGGAAGAGCGGCGGTCAGTCGCCTACTCCGCCGGCAGTTCGTAATATACCGTATCGGAGAGAGTGTAAGCCCCGCGCTGTACCAGGGCTCGTTGCAAACGGCCGTCGGGGAAGTGATAGGTAACCTTATAATTATCTGCCTCCGTATCCAGCTTTTGCTCGTAGCGGAGATTAGCAGGTCCGTAGTGAGGAATTAAATACCGTATTTGTATTCCTTTATCATCGTACTCGTGCTCTCGCTGTAGTACGCCATCTTCACCGTATAATCGATACACGCCGGTTCGTAAACCACGTCGGTAATGGTAGGTTGCCAGGAGGCTACCGTTGGGGTAATAATGGTAGGATGGGCCATGGCGCAGGCCATTTACGTAAGTGGTGATTTCTTCGGCGCAGCCGTTGGTGTAGTAATTTACGGTGGTACCGGTTAGTTTTGGAGCGGTAGCGTTTCTAGCGTGCACGATTCTTTCCAGCCGAACTTTGGTTTGGTAATAATCATCCTGGTCAACCCTCAGTATAGCCCGGTTACCGCGCATCATCGCGGAGGGCGTGCACAGACTCAGGTTAGGTATGTTGTCTAGCTCGTAGGTAGAAAAGACAAGCCATTCCTCCCCGGTAGTAAGATTAACGCCACAGGAACTATTAAATCCCACTTCCCAAATTGTTTCCGTACGCTCTCCGCGGTAGTGACGCAGGGTAGTTACGTGTAATAGGCGCCTACCGGGATAATCAATGTGACTCCTTCCAGAAGACGGCTTCTTTACCTCGGTAATGGAATCGATACGGACGTGGCTCACGAAAGTATAGCGCAGAAACGTAGCTTCGGTCAGTTCCTCGTACGGACACATACAAGCCGTTAACGGGCTGGCGCAAAAGCAGCAATACAGAACCGATAGCCAAAAAAATATTTTCATGTCGACAAGACGTTGGATTTAGCCTTCCTGGTGCACGCTCGCACGAACGGACCACTTATTTCATCCCGTTACTTGCTCGTCGCGCTCAACTTCTTTTTCCGGAAATTCGACATTCTCGTAAATGTCCTTTAGCGCGATCTCCGCCACAACGCTTTCTAGTGGTACGGCCGCATCTATTCCATCGTAAGTATCCATCTTCATCAAATCCCCCCGCCGGCGGAAGATCGTGACGAAGGGCTGATCTTGATCGACGAGCACGTATTCCTGGAGGGAAGGCACGGAAAAGTAGTACCGCAGCTTAGCGCCGCGGTCGTAGCCCTCACTGCTTGCGCTGATCACTTCCACGATGAGGCGCGGATTGGTGATTGCCCCGGTCAGCGTAGCGGATTTAATGAGCTTAGGGCACGCTAAACCTGCGTCGGGGTACACGTATCGTTTGGCTGATTTGATCTCCACTTTGATTTCGGAGGTGAAAGCTTGGCAAGCACCTGTTTGCTGAGTAGCACTCCTCAATGCGGCATAAACATTACCGCAGATCACACCGTGCTCCACCGTCCCGCCCGCCATCGCAAAGATCTCACCGAGGTGGTACTCGTAGCGTTGGTCACCCGCCCGCTCGATGGTGAGGTAGTCCGCTAACGTGAGGTATTTTTCTTCCGGTAGTCCCATGGTTGAATAACGGTTTTACCTCAAGATAAGGTTGAATGTGATAACTTTGGTGGTAACCCCATCTTCCCTGCTTTCTCCCGAATTCACTTTGCACCCGCGAAGCCATAGCAAGTCCCGCACTCAGTTGGGGCGACCGCGACGCGAAAGCTAGTTCCGTACTTTGTCGGGGCGCCGTACTTACCTCTCGTCAATAGGGAATTACGGGAACGTTAAGGCGACGAACATCGGGCCCAACCATCATCTTAAAGTTACGTCCAGTCCTACCAACAGCATTATGCGAATTATTCTATTTATCAGTTGTTATGTCGTATTCGTTTGTACGGTGGGCGCGCAATCCGCCGCCCTACGCACGAGCCCCAAAATAATCACCTTCGTTAAGTCCCCCACCGGGAAGCTGATTGATAGCCTGGTCTTCCGTACCAGCACCGAAGAGCGGGCGACGGGTATTTCCTTTCGAGGCGATAGCCTGCAAACCAAAATCGCCGTTATTCCGCTAGTGGACGAGCTTTTAATTGCCGCTTACGCGGATGGCAATTATCTGGGAGATGCCGCTTGCTGGATCGATGAGCCCGCGGCGAGGATTCACCTGTCTGTTTTTGCCGGACGGGTGCGGGTGGATTCGGTCGATCGGGGCATTTACCACCGGAATTTTCAGCGCACGCTACAGAATTTACGAGCGTTGACAACCGAAACACAGTTAAAGGTGGGTTACCTAACCGCGGCTGCGGAATACACGCAAACCATCATTACGTCCCTATTTATGGAGCAGTTTATGCGCCTCCCCACGTTCACAAACGAGGACAGGGACAACGTGGATCTGTTCCTACAAATGAATACTTCCCTAGTTAGCACGCATCCTTATTTCGATAATATCTACGGTCGGCTTAATATTCTTTATGATAACCGCGGCGTCGTGACGCGCCGCCGCGGATACCTCGATCCGCTTGGGAAGCCGGTCAATTACGAACTCCCCAAAGCACCCGCCTATTTGGTTAATTTCTATTATTCCACGGACCCGAACGCACCATTACAACACCAACAAATACAGGACCTGATCGTTAACGCTGGTCAGTACCCGGGGCTACACGCTTTTAGCATCAGCACCGAACCGAGTTTGGCGGTGTGGAAAAACTACGTACGCGAGAATCGTTTCAGTTGGCCGCATTTGCTGGAACCACCGAACAGCAAATTCCCCCTTTCGGTGGACTTAGCACAATTACCCGGCAATATTTTTATTCTGCTCGATAAGCGGCGGCGACCGATCGGGGTGTATGATTCGGTGGACTTACTCGTCAGGGGTTTGGACCATTTCCAGGCGTCCGGGGATATTAAGCTAGCCAAAAAGAACTGATGAGTAGGCGCGAGCTCAACCACGTCCATCACTGCTTTCCGAAATTGCTACATCACTACAAATTCTCCGCTTCCGAATTAGGGGTATTATCAAATTCCACCCGGATCGGAATATCTTTCTCCCCGCCGTAAAGTTTGACTTCCGTAATGTCCGCCGGCATGCTGTAGCCCGTCCGGTCGATGGCGTTCTTGACGTCGCGCATGACGAGGCCGCGTGATTGCAGGGCGTTGGCGCGGTAATCTTTCGTGTAGAGCCAAAAAAATACTTTCAGGTTGACGGTGCTCACGGCTAGTTCATCTTCGACGACGAAGTTTTCGTGCTCGCCGTCGTGGACTAACCGGTCGTGCCCGTCCAGTACTTCCTGAATAACCTCTTTTGCGCCTTCGATATCATCGCCGTAGTCGATACCCACGCCGAAGTCAGTCCGGATGAAGCCATCCGCGGTATAGTTCTGCAAAGGCTTTTTCAGCACGTCGGCGTTGGGAATGTAGATGTCTTTGCCATCGAAAGTTTTCAGGTGGGTGTACCGCAGGTTGAGGCCCCGTACCCTTCCGAAATGGTCATCGAGTCTGATCGTATCGTCTACGTCGAAGGGCCGGTTGAAGGCCAGCACGATGCCGGCGATAAAGTTTTCCCCAATGTCCTGAAAAGCAAAACCGAGTACGACCGCGCCGACGCCCGCCGCGCCGAAGATGCCGGCTGCGATGCCGCCCAGGCCCATGGCCCGTAGCGCCAGCAGCACTACGCCCAGGATCAGTAGGATTCGTAACGTGTTCGTTAGAAACCGGCCCATCAAAGGATCATCCATTTGTGACAGGATCTTCCGTCCGGCTATCTTGGCTAGCCAGCGGGCTACGAAGAGGCCGATGATGAAGATTACCAGGGCTAGGAGTAGGCCGGGGATGGCACCGATTAGGTCGTTCCAGAGGTCGGTGAAGACGGTTTGTAGGGTTTCTACTTGGGTTTCTACTTGGTCTTCCATTTTGGGAAAAGGTAGGGATTGGAGGTTTCTAGGAAGTCGCCGCTGTGATTAGCGGCAGCATCATTGTCAAAAGAAAATGGAAATAATCCCCATTTCGATCAAAGGTAGTGAAGGGACCTTGCCGTGGTGATTAGAAATGGTCAGAGTATTGTTAATAGTGTTAGAAAGGAATCATCTATTGTATCGCAAACGTGGGGGTGAACCCCCACGCAACGTTAGACGACCCTCCGGGCCTAGGTGCGATTGGGGAAGACGTACTGGGGTGTGAAGTCGGCGTGACCGTAGGATTTTAGTATTTTGGTGTATTCTGTTTTGAAGTTGGGGTAATTACCTTTGGGGGTGTGGTGGGCACGTTGCTCTCTAACGTAGGAGCGCAGGCCGGTTAGGTTGCGGTAGTCAACGGAAAAGGTGCCGTAGCCGTCTTGCCACCTGAAGCCGAGGTACTTATTAGACACGGTAGATATCCACCCACTGGATACTGATTTAACGGCTGCAATAACATCTGCCGCACAACTCGTACGTGGTAGGGTGTGGATCACGTGAACGTGATCATCCGTCCCGCCGATCTCGATAACCTTGCAGCCCCATTTGTGAAATTCCGCCGCCATCACGGCGTGCAATTCGGCTTCAATCTCGAGATCGATCCAAGGGTCACGATACTTAGTACTCCACACACTGTGCAGAATGATCCGGTCATAAGATGCAGGCATGTTACTGTATTCTGTTTGTTCTAGGGCTACCCAAAACTAACAAAATACCGCAAACAAAACAACTTGTTCTTCTTAGGCCCGGAGGGTCGTCTACCGTTGCGAGGGGGTTCACCCCCTCGTTTATGATCCTTCACAATTTATTTCAAAACTCAATCATGAGCTAAAATGATAGCCTGATTAGCATCTTCAAAATCCTCCAAACAGGTCTAATCTCAAATTAGCTATCCAAATCAATAAGCCCGAGCAAAAACAACCCGCCGCTCAGAAGCCCCCCCAGTCAAAATACACTTCCCAACCTCCCCAACAGAATCATTAGGAATACACCGAATAGAAGCCTTAGTAAGCTCCTTAATCTTCTGCTCCGTCTCCGCAGTACCATCCCAGTGGGCATAAATAAACCCAGGAATATCTTGGTCCAGAATGGCTTGGAATTCTTCCATCGTATCGACCGTGTGGCTGTGTTCCTCCCGGAAATCAAGCGCCGTTTGGAAAAGGTTTTGCTGAATTTCTTCCAACAAACTAGCGACGTGGTCGACGATACCCTCCAGCGGCTGGCTAGCTTTTTCCTTCGTATCGCGGCGAGCCACTTCAATGGTACCATTAGCCAGATCGCGCTTACCGAGCCCAAGCCGGACGGGAATGCCCTTCAACTCATTCTCAGCGAATTTGAAGCCGGGGCGTTTTTTCTTATCGTTGTCATAGCTCACCCGGATGCCACGAGATTTTAGCTCGGCCATGATCTCGTGCGCCTTGGCGTCGAGCTCCTCGTTGGGTTTCGGGATGGGGATGATGACGACCTGAATCGGAGCCAGCTTGGGAGGAAGCACCAAGCCTTCATCGTCGGAATGTGTCATAATAAGGCCGCCGATCAGGCGCGTAGAAACGCCCCAGCTCGTCGCCCAAACGTATTGCTCTTTGTTATTCTCGTCCTGAAATTTCACCTCGAACGCTTTCGCAAAGTTCTGTCCGAGGTTGTGGCTCGTACCGGCCTGGAGGGCCTTGCCGTCCTGCATCAGCGCCTCGATCGTGTAGGTATTCACGGCACCGGCGAAGCGTTCGCTCTCCGTTTTCACGCCGCGTAGGACGGGCATGGCCATAAATTCTTCGGCAAACGTCGCGTAGACTTCCTGCATTTTCAGCGTCTCTTCCTGGGCTTCCGCTTCCGTGGCGTGGGCGGTGTGGCCTTCCTGCCAGAGGAATTCCGCGGTGCGGAGGAACAGCCGCGTGCGCATCTCCCAGCGGACGACGTTGGCCCACTGGTTGATCAGCAGGGGCAGGTCGCGGTAGCTGGTGACCCAGTCGCGGTAGGTGTTCCAGATGATGGTTTCGGAGGTGGGTCGGACGATCAGTTCTTCCTCCAGTTTGGCGCTCGGGTCCACGATCACGCCCTCGCCGTTAGGGTCGTTCATGAGCCGGTAGTGGGTCACGACGGCGCATTCCTTGGCGAAGCCTTCCACGTGGGCGGCTTCCTTACTGAGGAAGGATTTCGGGATGAAGATCGGGAAATAGGCGTTCTGGTGGCCGGTCTCCTTAAACATGTCGTCGAGCTGCCGTTGCATCCGTTCCCAAATGCCGTAGCCGTAGGGTTTGATGATCATGCAACCGCGCACGGCGGAGTTCTGGGCGAGGTTGGCGTTCTTGACAATGTCAAGGTACCACTGGGAATAATCTTCGTTTCGGGGGGTAACGGCGCTGGCCATAAGTTGAACTATTGTCTGTGTTTCAGCGTTTTAATTAGGCGCTGTCGCGGGTGCATTGTAGTTATGTTAAGAGCGAAGTTAGTGGGAACATATCCCGAAAATCCTTGCTTTTCCTCATAAACCTTGCACCGGCGACCGCGCCCCGCTCTTCTTTCCACTCGTGAAAAGAACCGGGTAGGGTCGGTTGACTTGCTTTAACCTATTTACCCTAAGTTTTTGCGGTTCCTTAACTGTTAATGAGGCGCAAAAGTACTACTTTAGACCCCGTAATCGCAGTGCTTCGCAAACCGTGCTTACGCCAAACACCAAGAATTATGAAAAAGTCTTTTGCACTACCCTCCGTACTGGCCACGCTCGCGCTGGTCTTCGCCGCCGCCCCGGCCGTGGCGCAGTACGACGACGTCTACTTCAGCCCCTCCGACCAGGAGTTTTCTTACAGCAACGACTACGTCGCTGAGGACTACGCCCAGCCGGCCGTCGCCGACGACGTTGACAACGATTCCTATTACGAAGGCGACGCCGTCGATGCCGCTTCCGATTATGAATACGCCAGCCGCATTCGCCGTTTCCGCCGCCCGGTCGGTAACTTCAACTACTACGATCCTTACTACGTGGACGCCGGATATTACGACCCGGTTTTCCGCAACAACTTCAACACGGTGTTGATCTACAACACGCCCAACGTTGCTTACCAGCGCGTCCTGACCCCCTACGGACCGCAAATTATTGCCGTTAATAATTTTGGCCCCAGAAATGGCTTTAATTCCTGGAACAGCCCCTACGGTAACCGTTTCAACCGTGGCTTTAACAACTTCGGTGGAGGTTTCAATAACTTCGGCGGCGGCTTCAACAATTTCGGTGGAGGCTTCAATAACTTCGGTGGCGGCGGCTTCAACAGCTTTGGTGGCGGCGGCTTCGGCGGTGGCTACTACTGCCCCCCTTCGTTCGCGGGCACTAGCTACACGGTTGGCAACAGCACCGCCAACCTGAGCAACCGTCGCACCACCAGCACCCCACGTGGTAGTACTACATCAATTGCTGATCGCATCAGTCGGTCTAACGCCACGAGAAGCACCGGTACCAACACCAACCCCTACGACAAGTCAGCGACCACTTCCGGCCGCTCCACCCGGGGCCGTTCCACTGCGACCCGCGCCAGCAACCGCCCGACGAGCACCCGCTCCACTACCCGTAGTAGTAACGGACGGATTGACAAGTCCCGCACGACCGTTCGTCCCACCACCCGGTCCGCTACTCGCGCGACGACGCCCACTACCCGTTCCGCTCAGCCCAGCCGTAGCACCCGCAGTTACACCCCGAGCCGGAGCCGTACCGTCACGCCGAGCCGCTCCACCTCATCATCGCGTAGTACCCGCAGCTACACCCCGAGCCGGAGTTCTTCCAGCACCCGTAGTAGTTACACGCCGAGCCGGAGCAGTTCTTCCAGCACCCGGAGTAGCTCATCCAGTAGCCGTAGTTCCTCGTCCAGCCGCAGCAGTGGCTCCAGCAGCCGTTCTTCCTCCAGCAGAGGAGGTGGCCGTGGTGGCAAATAAACTTATTCCCCCAGAGGTTTTCCTTGAGGAATGAATCAGCAGCCTTTCAACCTACCCACGAAGCTTTGCTTCCGGGTAAGTTGGAAGGCTTTTTTTATTGTGGGAAGTAGTTACTCAAATGATGTCATTACTTGTCTTCCCCACCACCATTACGTCGGTAAGGGATTATCATTACCAGCTATTTCCGTTCTCGTTAATTGCTAGGTTCTGGTGAAAGTTACCGTCAATAGTGCGCTGGATCGCTAGTACTTCAAAAGTTACTACGAAGCGAATTCCCCCATCCTTTTTCCGGTGATGTAAGCATTTACCCCGCCCACGATCAGCGAAGGCTGAGATCGACACGGTGACATCACGTACCCGAGTAAAATCTGTCCCACATCATTCCTTAGCGTAGCCAACCCTTGCTCGAATATTGGGTGTCATATAAGTATCCTTCCACCGACCGTCAGACGCGCGTGCGAAGCCCCTCCCGTAACCCGTTTTGGCGGCAAGATTTATTCCATCGAACAACCCGACAACGTCCAGGACCCGAAAAGTGACCAGAAACGCTCGGTCCACCTGAATCCGCTGCGCCGACAGATCGACGTTGATGTCCTTACGAACATCCTCACTACCCAACCGCAAAAAGATGCGCTCCCGCAACAGGGGAGCACCGACCAGACCCAAGTTGACATCGTAAATATTAATGTCCAACAGTACGGAGTCTGCCTTCATGGAACGGACGCGGATAATCACTTCTTCCAACCGCGCGGACTTATCCGGGGTAAGAATGGTTCCAATTTCGTAAACCCGCCGCTCAGCGGAGGGACGGTAGAGGTAGGTGCCGTTCATAATGCCGGGCATGCCGAGCCGCTTGCGTTTGTACTCGATCCGGGCCGCGGCGACTTCGGCGGTGCTAAGTACGTAGTTCGTTGCCGTTAGTTGGATTGTACGAGAGACTCCCCCGTCACGGACGTCCCCCGCCGTCAGCACCCTGGTTTCGTAGCCGATGCAGGAGAATTGCAGTTTACTAGAATCCGGAATCTGTTTCAGGTCGATGGTGAAGTTTCCCTCCTCGTCGGTCAGTACGCCAGTTGCCGCGGCGGGGGCGTATACGGTGGCGTAGGCGATGGTCTCATCGTTCTCATCCGTGATTTTGCCGGCGATACGCTGGGCGAAGGAGGTAGTTCCGCAGAGTAAACTGAAGAGGAAGAGAAGGAGCGTTAGCTTATGCATACCAGGGGTATTTCCTGGGTACTCGCGTTTGTGGGGATAAGGTAACGGCGGGTCGGGTAAAACTTTGACTGACTCAGCCTTCTGACCAAAGTCGATTTCATCGTATCGCCGTTTTTGAATAGTCGACACGTACGGCAACAAAGGCTACCACGCGAATTAACTAACCGTAATCACTACTGATGCAGCAGTAAAATTAGTTTCGCCAGCTAATTACTTTTCGTTCAAAGATGTAGCAAAACCAAAATGAAGGTTTTGGTAAAGACTGTACGCTAAGTACACAAATTGATCGTATTATAACCCTGAGTTGAAGTCGTATCTTGGGTGCATTTTAGAAGCACTACGCGTCCATTCAACGCGTTCGCAATTCAAGTAAGCACGAAATTTAAGAAACACATGAGTATAAAATCAACATTCGACCTATCCGGAAAAGTGGCCATCGTCACGGGGTCGAGCAAGGGCATCGGCCTGTCCATTGCCCGGGGGCTCGCCGAAAGCGGAGCTAAAGTCGTCATCAGCAGTAGAAAGCAAGACGCCGTAGACGCCGTTGCAAAAGAGCTCACGGAGGCTGGTTTGGAGGCCATAGGCATTGCGTGCCACATCGGTGACGGCGACCAGCGGGAGCAACTCATCGCCAAGACGATGGATACGTATGGCCGAATTGACATCCTGGTAAATAACGCCGCCATCAATCCCTTCTACGGGCCACTGGAAGCCGCCGACGAAGCCGTTTTCGATAAGATCATGAGCGTTAACGTCAAGGCACCGTGGATACTTTCCAATTTAGTCCAGCCACACCTAAAAGCCAGCGGCGGAGGCAGTATCATCAACATCTCCTCCGTAGAAGGTATTCACCCCGGATTTAGACTGGGATTATACAGCATGACAAAATCTGCCCTGATCATGCTGACTAAAAACCAGGCCAAGGAGTGGGGCCGCTACGGCATCCGGTCCAACGTGGTCTGCCCGGGGCTGGTGAAAACAAAATTCAGCGAAAGCCTGTGGTCGAACGAGCAAATGGTTAAACAGTACACGAGTGTGGTACCGCTACGGAGAATGGCGGAACCGGACGAAATGGCCGGCATCGTTATGCTGTTGGCCTCCGACGCCGGCGCTTACATGACCGGCGGCGTTTATGCTGCTGATGGTGGGTATTTGATTTCGGGGTAAATAGAATGTCCGGTCATGCATAATTGGATTTTGCCACAAAATCACAAAAAAAGCAAAAGGTACTTTAGCGCAGTTAAATATAAGTTTTCTGTGCTTTTGTGTCTGTGTGGCGAAAAATCTGTACAAAACACAATTCCATGGAAATGCATCTAGTATAATCGGTTTAAAGAATTTTTTTATTAAAGAAGGATCATGAATTTTGAATACAGCGACAAGTCAATAGCCCTACAGAAGAAACTAAAAGATTTCATGGAGACCCACGTGCTCCCAATTGAAGAGGAGATCGAGTCATTTCACCAAAACCCAGCCAACGCCTGGAAACGCTGGCCGGGACTGGAAGCCCTCAAGCAAAAAGCAAATGACGCCGGGCTGTGGAACGTTTTCCTCCCACATGCCTACGGAGACTTAAGCCCGGGGCTTTCGAACCTGGAATACGCCCCCCTGGCGGAAATAATGGGCCGCATTCTCTGGTCGTCCGAAATCTTCAACTGCAGCGCTCCGGATACGGGGAACATGGAGGTGCTTGCGAAATACGGAACGCCGGCCCAGCAGGAACGGTGGCTGACGCCGCTACTCAACGGAGACATCCGCTCGGCTTTCCTAATGACGGAGCCAGACGTAGCGTCTTCGGATGCCACCAACATCGAAACCTCCATCACCCGCGACGGCGACGACTACGTGATCAACGGCCGAAAGTGGTGGTCGTCCGGAGGGATGGACCCCACGTGTAAGGTCGCGATCGTGATGGGTAAGACCGATTTCAACGCGGAGCGGCACGTGCAGCAGAGCATGATCCTGGTGCCGATGGATACACCCGGGCTAAAGATCGAGCGAGCCCTCAGCGTTTTTGGCTATACCGACTCGCCGGAAGGCCACGCGGAGATTGTGCTGGACGACGTCCGCGTACCCAAAGCCAATTTGCTCCTGGGTGAAGGTCGCGGTTTTGAAATCGCGCAGGGACGTTTAGGCCCGGGCCGCATCCACCATTGCATGCGCCTGATCGGGATGGCGCAGCGTTCACTGGAGATCATGGCGCAACGGACCGTACAACGGAAGCCGTTCGGTAGAACGTTGGACACTTACAGCAGCATCCGGCAAGAGATCGCCCTGTCCGCCTGCGAGATCGAACAGACGCGTTTACTGGTACTGTCCGCAGCGGATAAGATGGATAAAGTGGGGAATAAGGAAGCGAAAGACCTCATTGCAATGATTAAGATCGTAACGCCGCGAATGGCCCTGGGCGTGATCGACCGCGCCATTCAGATACTGGGTGGACAAGGTGTAGGAAGCGATACGCCCCTGGCCCACTTCTTCGCGGCGGCGCGCATCTTGCGGCTGGCGGACGGTCCGGACGAAGTGCACATGAGTCAGCTTGGCAAAAACACCATCAAGAAGTACGTAAACAATACGCATGTCTAACGAAAAGAATTTGCGCCCGGTCCGGGAAGGCGAGGAAATAGATACGGCTCAGCTCAAGGTCTTTATGCTGGAGCACGCGCTGATTTCCGGAATAAACACCGATTTGGAAGTAAAGCAATTCACCAACGGTTATTCCAACCTAACCTACCTGCTGAAAACGGAAGACAAAGCGTACGTCCTGCGGCGACCACCCTTCGCGGCGCCCAAACGGGGCCACGACATGAGTCGGGAGTTTAAGGTACTGAAACAATTAAATTCCTTTTACGGGAAGAGCCCTAAAGTGTATGCCTTCAACGGAGACCCGGCAATTCTGGGTGCGCCGTTTTACCTCATGGAGAAAGTTGAAGGCACCATTCTGACGGCCTCCTCCGCCCGCGCGCGCAACATTTCTCCCGAAGAATTTAAAACTATCTCCGGTACCTGGGTGGACGCCTTTGTCGAGTTCCACCAAATCGATTACAAAGCGGCGGGGCTATCCGAACTCGGCAGACCGGCGGGCTACGTAGAACGTCAGGTGCGTAATTGGGGTAAGCAGTATTTGGCCGCGGCAACCGAGAACGTTCCATCGGCCAAAAAGGTGATGACGTGGATGAATGATCACCAGCCAAAAGAATACGATCATACGCTCATCCACAATGATTTTAAATACGATAACGTCGTCTTCGAAAACGATGAATGGAAAAACATTTCGGCTGTTCTGGATTGGGAGATGTGTACGCTGGGCGACCCCCTGATGGACCTGGGAACGTCTTTGGGGTACTGGATAACGGAGCACGACCCCGTCTTGATGAAACGGGGGCTGTCCTCCCCCACCGTACTGCAGGGAAACCCAAGCCGGTCGGATATCGTACAGCAGTACGCGCTGAAGAGCGGCAGGAACATCGACAACCTTACTTTTTATTACGCCTACGGGCTCTTCAAGATCGCGGTAATCGCACAGCAGATTTACTACCGCTATAAACACGGCCATACTAGCGACCCTAAGTTTGCGCAGCTGAACCAAGCTTCCGCGCTTTGTTGCGACACCGCTTGGCAGGCTATTCAAAAGAATCAAATTGACAACTTGTACTGACGATCATCAGCAGGATGTTTAAAAATGCACGCCGACCGTCAGCAACGGTACGAACCACGCCAAAATTTTAAACAAGCGGAAACATCGGCCAGCCTCGACCATAATATTTATGACAATCAATTTAATCCGATGAATAGTTTCGTACGCAAAGTAGGCGTGTATCTGGTACTGGCCGCCGGTCTGTGCTATTCGTGCAACAACGACTCCAGCTACCTCCGCCACGTCGGTGACAGCCAGCAAGACCTCAGCACCGACGCCGAAAGCTTCACCCTCTGCAACGACGAGTCCGCAACCATGCAGTATTTCAACATTGGGAAGGGACTAAAATACACCGGGGGAAAGCAGGCCATTCGGGAGGCGTTCCGGGAGAATTTTGTTGCCCGGGACACGACGACTTCCGGATGGGTCCGGGTGCGGTTCATCGTGAACTGTCGGGGCGAGAGTGGCAGATTCCGTCTGCTGAGCGCTGATTTAACTTACGCGGAAATGGAGCTCGACGAAACGCTCGCCGATGACATACTCGCAATCGTCAAAAGCCTCGACGGGTGGGAACCCATGGTGACGGACGGCGGGGATAGCCTTGACTACTACCAGTACATCACCGTCAAACTGGTCGACGGAGAAATAAAAGAATTGCTGCCATGAGAACGTACTTACTACCGCTCCTACTCCTCACTTGGTGGGGCAGCCCCTTAGCGGCCCAACCCAACTGCGAAGCCTACAAGGCGCAGGGCGACCTCACGAAATACGCGGCGTGCCAACAAAGCGAAAAGACCCGCTTTTACTACCAGTTTAGCAAAGAATACCAAGAAATTCTGGATACCGCCCTGGCGATCGACCCCACCTTCGCCCACGCGTACCGGGCCAAATCCACGGCCTACCTTAAGAGCGGGGATTTCGTGACCTGGAAAGAATTGATCGACAACGCGGTGACCTACGATACGCTCGACAACATCGGCTACCGCGGGTGGTGCAGGTTCCAGTTTTTCCGGGATTACCAGGGTGCCATCGCCGACATCGAGTACCTGGAAAGTACCATCCCCGGCATCATCGGCTTTTCCGCCAACGGGGATTATAACCTACGGTTCGTAAAGGGACTGTGTTACCGCGGGCTGGGGGACGTCGACGCCGCCATCTCCGTCATGAAAAACTGCCTGGCCCGGCCGAAGTATTACGTGGAAAAATACGATTACCTCCACCTGGGGGCGGCTTATTTGGACCGGGGCGATTACGACCTCGCGGAGAAATACCTTAATCTGCAACTGGAGAATTACGACATAGCCGAGTGTCGGTATTACTTGGCTTTCCTAGCTAAGCAAAAACGGGACGAGGAGCAGTTTAACGTGCATAAGGAGAAAGCCCTGGCGCTGCACAAGACTGGGTATAAGATAGCTGACCCTTACGTGGAGTATTTGGACCAGGTGGGTATTGGAACGATAGAAGCGTTGCGGTATTAAGTTTAAGTTCATTTAAAAGAGATAACCGTAGTCGGTCTTGGTCTTACCGTTTGGGGGTTGACGTACTGCCTTTGCCTTACCCATCTCCCCTGCACCCGCGGCCGCGCATCATTAATTGGCGCGGACGCGGGTGCCGGGGAGATGGGGAAGGGAGCAAGGTTAGTTGAATAAATACTGAATTTGTTTTGGTGCATTTACATATCTGAGTTTAACAGAAACTCAAATATGCCCTATCTTGGTTTCATTTAAACCACACACACACATGTCAACAACAGATTTCACCACCTGCGCCGACGTAGTCCGCGAAATAAACAGTCTCCAACTCCACCTCAAAAATACCGGTGGGCTAAACGTCTCCGACGTACGCGACGCAGCCGGCCACCAGTACGTCGACTTGGTACAGGAAGGCGGCGGGGTGCTGGGGATTGCGCTGGTGGGCTTTACCTACGTGCTAGAGGAAGTAGGCATTCGCTTCATCAACCTCGGGGGCACTTCGGCCGGCTCCATCAACACGGCGTTACTCGGGGTGGTGGGCGAGCCACACGAAGCCAAGTCGTGCCGGATCCTGGAGGAGTTGATCAACGTCGACCTTATGGCGTTCGTAGACGGCGGGGACGATGCCATCGATTTAGTTAACACCATCAGCGGCGACGCTAGTGTTTTTGAATTAATTACCAGTGGACTCAGGCAGGTGGATGATTTTTTGATCCGCAAAGAACTCGGCGTCAACCGGGGCGAAGTATTTCTTAAGTGGCTCAAAGCCGTCTTCGAGAGGTATGACATCCGTACCACCGCCGCGCTGATGGAGCGGATGAATATTATTCCCGAGCAGTTGAAGCAAGAATTCGAAGACAAGTACGGCCGCAGACTAAAGGCCCGTCTTTCCATCATCGCCTCTGACCTGACTACTCAGACCAAAGCGGAGTTTCCGCGTATGAGCGATCTGTACTTCGCCGACCCCGAAAACGTCAATCCCGCTTACTATGTACGGGCTTCCACGTCGATTCCCTTATTTTTCGATCCGCTGATTGTGGAATGTATACCCAAGGGCAACACGGAGGAAGAAAAGAAGGCACAAGTTGAAAAATGGCAAGACATCAATTCCGCTTTTCACCTGGGCGAGATACCCGACAAGGTGTATTTGGTAGATGGCGGCGTGATGTCAAATTTCCCGATCGACGTCTTCCACCTGAAGGGCGGTAAAGCGCCTTCCCGGCCCACCTTCGGCGTAAAACTCGGGGTGGACCGCCGGTCACTCCGAAAGAACAATTCAATTTTTCAGATTGCCTGGAACAGCTTCACCGCCGCCCAGCAGATGCGGGACCACGACGTTATCCTCAAAAATCAGGATTATATCCGACTAATCTCCAACATCAACGTGGAGGATATTGACTGGATTAATTTCAGCCTACCCGCCGCGGATAAGGTAAAACTGTTCAAAATGGGCGTTACTGCCGCCTGCGACTTCCTGAAGAAATTCGACTGGGAAGGATACAAGCAGCTGCGGGAAAAAGTGAGCGACGTCGTGGTTCCGTACGAGCGGGAGGTGGAGGCTACGGCTTATACGGCTAGTATTCGGCCGGCGGCGGGGGGCGAATGATGAACGGTAGTCACATTATATTTTGTATAGACTCAAACAATAGAATTGCTTCTGTAATTTGCAGTTCAACAATAGAGTTGACATATGACTTATTATAATGACTGAGGCGAGAACGTGGCAATTCTGTTCCGAAAGCCTCCTGCATATACAATACTGAAGAAAAGCTTATAACAAACAAATGTTAAAAGCAACTCGACCAGGAAAGGAATTTTCACTACATAATATATCTTAACCAATCATAGACTTCCTTTACGCTAAGTTTTAGGCTGGCATAATCGTGTGCTAGACATTCTTCATCCAATAAATGATGATATTTCGCAGCTTGAAGCGTACCATCTCTGGGGACGATCTCCTCAGCTAGTGGTAGTTCGCAACCAGCTAAATCACTAAGTAGTTTAATGATCACCTCTTTAGACAATGGTCCGGGGAGGTTTAGCATAGTGTAATCAAGAAAAACGGGCAAGTCCGTATCTTGGAAGTAACTACACATTCCCGATATGACTTGCCCTA
>NZ_JAATJH010000003.1 GCF_011927835.1 Neolewinella antarctica | reverse complement strand
TCGATTGAGCCTCCGGTTGAAGGTTTCGTAGGTTGGAAGCTTAGGAAACCAGTCCTTGTAGTGCGAATCAATGCAATGGTGAATTTCTTTGATCCCATGACGACGCTCGTAAGTGATCGCGAAAAGGTAGCAGGTAATCACCTCTTTATCAGTGAATTGAGGCTCAGCCTTGTTCTTTGTATGTCTTTGTACATGATGTTCAATTTGATTGTCGTATACTTCGCAGACGTAGAAGTACAGTTGGATGAGTTTAAGAAGTCGCATTCCTAAAGCTAGGAAAACTTGCTTCTACGTGTTTTAGCCCATGATTCGCATAATAAGAGCATAGTGTCTATCGATATGTACCGTTTTGTGCTTTCCTACTCTTTTTGTGTTTTGTGTGTTGAAAAGCCAGTTACCTCGTTCTACGCTACACGTGAGGTCAATTATTAAATCACCGAGTAAATGGGCTCAGCGTATTACGTAACTGACCTTACGCAACCGGATTATGCCACATAGCACGAAGTACTGCGCAGCAAAACACAAAAACACACAAGAATAAGTAAACGGTGCTTCGGCGTAGTCATACACCGATTTTTGTGCTTATGTGTTTATGTGGCGAAATAATCTGCGTAACATTAGTTACGTAAATATCAGTCACCACTATGACAGCCGTCACCGGCGGCGATCTTTATTCCCATTAATTTAATGGTAAATAAAATAGAATACCCATGTTTAATATAATTGTCCCGATCGATTTTTCCGATACTTCCGTAACAGCTTTACGCTACGGCTGTTACCTCGCCGACGTCACCGGCTACGACCTGGAAGCCATCCACGTGCACGATGGCTACGACGGAGATGCGGGCCTCGTGATCAAGAAAGGAAGCGCCAGAATCCGGTCACGCGTTCGGGAGCGTCTGGAAGTATTCGTCGCCCAGCACGCCGACCAAGCGACCTTTGCCGGATCGCACGACAACAGCGACGTCTTACCATTCATCAAATGCAGGGAAGTAGTCGGTATGGCGGTCGACCAGCTAGTGAAACTCAGTAAATACGAAGACACGGCGCTAATGGTAATGGGGGGCGTGGATTCGGGTATTTCAAGCCCGGTAACGCCTTACTTCGCCAGTGTTGCCAAAGAGGTAGTTACGTTGGCGGGTTGTCCGGTATTGCTCATTCCCCCGCATACGGGGGCACCGGACATTAAGCACGCAGCTATTGCTTTCGACGAAGTGAGTACGCTGGTAGGGTTAAGTGAGCAATCCGAGTTTCTCCGTGAAGCACTGACACCGACGATGCACTTTACCCACGTTTTGTACCGGGAGGAAGAAAGCGAGGAACTGATGGAACTCGGCCTCCTGCGTAAGATGCTCAACAATGACTTCCCCGACTACGAAGTTGAATTCGACCTGCTTCCCAGTGGGAACGTCACGAAAGCACTGGTGAAATACTCGCGGGAAGGGAATATCGATCTGTTGATCCTGGGCCGTCGCCAGTCGAAAGGGTTTTTGACGAAGCTTTTGGTTAAGTCCGAAACACCCGATATCGTCGAATTATGCAACATTCCCACGCTGGTTATACCGCTCGGGGAATAACGAATCGTCACTGATTAGCATAATGGAATTGTTGAGGGAAGTTTACTGAACCGGGTGCGGCGTGGGCACCACCGGTTCGGACCGCCTTACCCTAAAAGCGTGTCGATACCGACAATTAAAATCAATAACAATGGACAGGCGCAAATTTTTGGGCGTAGCTACGGGCTCCGTCTTAACCGTAGGCGGGGCAGGGTATTTGTATAGCGACAAGCATAATGTTGTCAGAGGCGATGCCGCAACTACCGGTCCCAAAGTTTCACCTCCCGACCCCGTCGAATGGGAAATTCTGTATCTCGCTTCTCTTGCACCGAGTGGGCACAATACGCAACCTTGGTTCGTAAAATATAGCGAACCACATCACTGGATTATTTGCAACGACAAAAGCAGGTGGCTCCCCGCGGTCGACCCAAACCAAAGAGAAACGATGTTATCGGTTGGTGCATTCCTACAAAATCTTGAGTATGCAGCCAGTAATGCCGGATATACTTGCCAGTTTGATCTATTAGCTGCTACTAACCAGGACGAGGATGTCGTAGCGGTAAAGTTGATCGAGTCAGAAAGTGCGCCCGCCTTCGATATTGGCAAAATCAAGCATCGGAGAACAGTTCGCTCGGACTACCTCAATAGGTTACTTAGCAAAGAAGATACCGCTTACCTGTTTGAAGAGGAAAAAGACTTTTTCAGCTTTATACCGAGCGGAGCAAAAGAATGGCGTTACCTGAACGAGCAAACTATCGAAGCGAACAGGCTTCAGTCTTACAGAAATTCCGCGGAGAAGGAGCTCTCGGAATGGATCCGGTTTTCGAGTGAGGACGCGGAGAAGCATCGGGACGGGCTCACCGCCGCAAGTATGGAAATAAATGGATTGCCTGGTTGGATCGTTCGGAATTTTTACGAGGAGAGTAGTGTGATGAAAAAAGGGTTTAGGGACAGAAATATCGAAAATGTGATTGAGCAAGTTTCGCAATCGGCGGGGTGGTTGTTGATCACCAGTAAGGACGACTCGGTTGCCGCCCTATTGGAGACGGGTAAACGGATGCAGCGGCTGTTTTTGAAGGTGAGGGAGCGAGGCATTGCCATCCACCCGATGACGCAGATACTGGAAGAATCATTGACTAATCGCCTAGTGAACCAAGCAACGGGCATCAGTGACCGCATCCAGTTTATTTTGCGGGTGGGGTACGTGGATAATTATCCTCCACCAGTTTCCCTGAGGCGACCGGTTGATTGGTTTATTAGTGCTGAGCATTATAGCTGAGCTTGCAGTACGGAGAAAACATGGCGCGTACTGTATCAACTTTGCTCTTCAGTATTGTCTCTGCATCCTGCGTCCGCGCCCAAGAGGTAGAAGGGCTCTGTTTATGGCTTGCTTACTAAATTTCTTAACCATGAAGTATGTTGTTGCAGCCATTCATCATTCCTCCACCCGGTAACGCTCAATAACCCGTAACTGAACCGACCCAATCCGCTCCGCCGTAGCTTTAGCCTTTGCCGCCCGCTCCCCGACGAATAGTTCGTCTACCGTCTTGCGCCACAACGCCAGCCAACGATCGAAGTGTAAGGTCCCGATCGCGTGGTTCATATCCCGATCGAGTTCCACGTGCTTCTGCGTGGGGTTGCCCTTGAAGCGAGCTACCCCGAATAGGTTCGTTTCCCAGAAGTCGGTAAGCTTTACCAGGTGGTCCGGCCACTTGTCGTTCGGTATGCGGTTATTGAAAATTGGCCCGAGAATGTCATCCGTTCTTATTTTGCGATAGAAGGCGTGAACGAGCGTGCTGACTTCCTCCCGGGTTTTAATTTCTTGCATTGGTCGGTTCTTTTACGGTTGAAGCAATAACTTTTTCGACTCTTTCCACGCGGTCCGCCTTAGCGAGCGTGAGGCGGAGCATACAGTCTTTACGGGCTTCAAGATCATGCGGCACCCCACCGGCTAGCGTGATCGCATCGCCTTCCTTCAGGACTACTATAGTGCCGTCCACCCCAAAATTGACTTCTCCTTGGTACACGTGGACGATGATCGGCAGTGGTGATTTATGTTCTTTGATCACGTGGCCCTTTTTCATACATATCCTTACTTCTTTGGAGAAACCCGTTTCCAGCATGACGGAGGTTAGGATGGTGCGGCCCTTGAAATCTGGCTGCTCGTTGAATGATTTGATTTTCATTGATGGATGATTTTATTGATGAATATTAGGTTATTTCGAAGTATAATTACGGATCAACCTTGAATAATTGATAAAATACGAATTTCACAAGTCCTTGCGATTAAACTTCCGATAGGCCAACGACAACGGTACGAGCGCCCAGGTTGCCAATACGCAGCCCGAAATGACCGTGCCCTTCATCGCCCCGAAGAAGTCCTGAAAAACCGCCCCCGACAGCCCCAACAGCGCGGACGCCTCCGTTTTACTAATAACAAAGATGCGCGCAACGTCCACCGGATTAAAAAACAGCAGCCCGAGTACCGGACGCTCAATGGGATAATCCGCCAGCTGGTACATAAAAAGCAGCAGTAATCCGTCGTACACGAAAGCAAAAAAGGCCCAAAGCAGCAGCGCAAAGCCTAACCCCCTGGCTTTATCAGCGAAATAGACACTCACGAGCAAGGCAAGCGCGGTGAAGATGAAAATGAGCAGCGCACCGGCGAACAGCAAGGAAAGCCCTTCCACGTTCGGTGAAAATAGCAGGACCGGAAGCCCAATACTGAGTAGGAAAATAAGGGTAAATACCGCAGTCAAGCCCGCAAACACACCGAAGAATAGCGTATTCCTCCTCACTGGCTGCGCAGCTAGCAACAGAATAAATTCCTGTGAATTATAATAATACATCCCCGCAAAAAGCAACGTAACCAGCGGCTGAACGAAAAGAATGATCCGCAGCAAACTCAAAACGGCTTTCTCGGGCTGGTCTTCGATGGCAAAAACGCCCCAACCAATGGTCAGCATTAGGATGCCGTAAGCGATGACCGCTTTGTTTTTCCAAAGATCCCAAATGATGATTTTACTGATATTGAGCACGGGCCGGCTTATTTTTGATTAATGACACGACCATACGGTTGAGCCTGGTCTCGCCGGTGCGTTCCTGAAGTTCGTCGATGGAGCCGGCGAAATGCACTTTACCCTCCAGCAGGTAGATGACGTGGTTGCAGATCTCCTCCAGGTCGTTCAGGATATGAGAAGTAGTGATGACGAGCCGTTGCTCGCGAACGCACTTACGGATTTTCGCTTTAAGCACTTCGTTGGCCAGCGGGTCGAGGCCCGCCGTGGGTTCGTCCAGGATCAGCACCCGAGGGTTAAAATAAAAGGCGAGGGCGGCGCTCACCCTTTGCCGCATACCACCGGAGAGCGCACCGAGCGCTTTGTTCTTCATTCCGTCAATCTCCAACTCTTCGTAGAGTTCCGTATCGTATTCACCTTCACCGACGTCAGGACGAAGCCGCCGCATCAATTTGAAAAGCTGGTGGGTTTTCATGCGCACGGGAAAACGACTTACCTGCGGCATGTAGCCCAGTTCCCGCCGGTAATCCGGCCCCCGGTTAATATCAATACCATTCACCTCCACCCGGCCGCTACTCGCAATAACCTGACCCAGAATGATCTTACTGAGCGTAGTTTTCCCGGCACCGTTCGGACCGATCAGCGCAATACTCTGCCCGGCTTCGCAGCGCAAATTCAGGCCGGATAATACTTCCTGCCTACTGTATACCTTAGAAAGTTGGAACGTCTCAATCATAAGCGTAGGGCCGGATACGCGGCATTGAGTCGATGAGGTCGAGCGGAATGAGGCGGGGGAAGTTTTTCTCGCCGATTTCTAGTAGGTCGATGATGTTACTATGCAGCAGCATCGTCGCGGCGGGGATTTCGTGCGTTATTTTGGCAAACAGATCGACCGGTCGGTAAGGGACGTCTCCAATACCGTTACGATCCAGGTCGTAGCCGAGGTAGCCGCTCCAGTAGTTCGCTGCAAATTCGTTGTTGTTATGTTTTGAATTGGTCACCACCTCGAAAGTATTGGCCAGAAAGTTATTAGCTAAAACCTGGTTATCGAGGCAATTCCCTTTAATATCAATGGCCGTGCCGTTACGGGTAAACTGATTTTCGCTGATGACGAGCCGATTAGCCCCTTCGGCCAGGATACCGATGGTATTACGGAAAAAGCGGTTGTGGCTGATCCGCCCATCACTGATCTCCTTGAGTAGCAAACCGTAAGACGCCCCGCCCCAGTTGTGGAGGAACTCATTTTCGATCATTTCTATATCGTGAGAAAACATGACGGCTACTCCTGCCGCGTTATCCCGAAAAATATTACCCCGGTAAGCATCGCGGTTGGAAAACATGAAGTGCAGACCGTAGCGAATGTTGCCGTAACTATCGTTGCATTCGATGGTGCTGTCGTCGACGAATTCGAAATAAATACCGTCGCGGTGGCCCGTAACTACGTTATCGTGAATACGGAGCGCCTCACTTTTCCAGGCGTGAATGGCGTTTCCGGCGTTTACTTCGCGGACAAATTTGTTCTGAATGTAATTATTAATTACGTCCGTACGTCCGGCTGTCTCTAGATAGATTCCGAAATAGCAATTGATTATTCGGTTGTCCAGTATTTTAGCATTATTGACTTCTCGAAGTCGAATAGCCGAACATTCGTAGCGGTAGCTTACCCCCACATTTTGCAGGGTAAAACCACTGATCTCCACGCTGTCCGCAGTGACCAGAAAAATATCTTCCGCCCGGTTTTCCGCATCGATGATCACTCCCGGTTCGGCGGTCAGTCGTAAAGGTTTGTCGATCAACAATTCACGCTCCCGGTAATGTCCGGCCAGGACAATAATGTGATCGTGGGCGGCGGCGGCGGCGATGGCCGGGGCAAGTGCGGAAAACTCCGCCCCCGGGCCAACGTACCATGTTGCGGAAAGCAGTTGACAAGGCAGTCCACAAGCCAAACCGGTAAGTAGTATAATTATGATACTTTTCATTTCGTCAGCATTTGCGCAACGGTCGCCCAGTCGAGTGGAATGACATCCTTGGGCAAAGCGCCCTCCGAACTAAATGCCGCCAGATTAGCGCCCATGGGGCTACGCACAGAAGCATCGATCACGAAAAAGAGAGAATCCACCGGCCTTAGAGTAGCCGGTTGATCGTAAGGAACGGCGTACAATTTTTGTACGGCTATTTCTTCCTGCGCGAGGTGGTTCACCATGCATTCGGCGGCGTCGTATTTCATCACCCGCCCCTTTTCGGTGATCAATTCGGCACCATAATTCACCTCAACGATGGCCATTCTGCAAAATTCACACTGATCCATTCCGTAAGCGATGGATACAGGATGGGCGCGGTCGCAGGTGCAAAGAAATATGGTGAGAAGTAACGACATAAACCCCGAAAGAACTTGATTTTTCATACCAGCTTATTTTTTCCGAACCAACCCGCCACGAATGACAATACCATGGATACCGCCACCAGAATAGTTCCCAATCGCGGATAAGACTTCACGTAGAAATTAAGCAGATCCTTCTCCCCGAAGAGCGGCGGCATGTACACCATGCCCTCGATTTTGATGGGCGCCATCGGATCCAGGTTATGCCCGTAATCGTATAACCAGAGGTAGAAATCATACACCCCGAGTAAACAAAGCACAATCATTATCCCACTCCAGGTGAAGTACGCCCAGCGCCGATCAATCACCATACTCACCACCCCCAGTCCGAACATCGCCCAAATGACGTAGGGAAAGTATTGGAGCTCGGGAATAGAGTCCGGTTCGATGTACTGCATTCCAATATAGTGATTAAGAATATTGATGTTCTTAATAATATCCCCACCACCCTCATCCCCGGAGAAGCGATTGATCCAGATGTTCAGCCGCAACCCTCCCGGGAACTGGGCCGCTTCCAGCGTTATTTGCCAGATCGGGAACAGGAACACGCCCAGTAAAAGGAGCAGGCCGAGGCCCATGATCCAGCGGGAACGGGTAATGGTAGTTGGCAATGCCATATTTGAATATTATCACTCGCCCACCAGCGTAGACGCGAGAAGTGAATGATCAACTGATATTACGTAGGATTTTATCACAAAAAACAGAATGCACGAAGTATTACAAAGCAAATCACAAAGTTGATCTCTTTAGCGTAGCAGAAGATTCGCTTTTCTTTTTTTGTGCTTTATGTGTTTCTGTGGCGAAATCCGGCCACGTAAAGCCAGCAATTAATTACTTACCTCAGTATTTACCGCGACGTCTGCGCGCTCTTATTCTCATCATTTAAACCCCATACCAACTCAACGTCCGACCCCTTGGGCGATACCCGCACGTACCCCGACATCTCCTGATGAAGCGCACTACAGAAATCCGTACAGTAAAAAGCAAAAACACCGGGCCGGAAGGGTTCCCACTTCAGCGTTTTAGTCTGCCCCGGCATCACGAGCAACTCGGCATTATTCGCCCCCTGCACGGCAAATCCGTGGGGAACGTCCCAATCTTGTTCGAGATTCGTTAAGTGGAAATACACCTCGTCGCCCATCTGAATCCCTTCGATGTTATCCGGCGCCAGGTGACTGCGGATAGCCGTCATGTAAACGTGTACCTGGTTACCTTCCCGCGTGACCTTCGCTTGGCCCTCACCCAGGGAAGCGTAGGGGTGGGTGTTTTCCTCGATGGCGTAAAATTTCTTAGAATTTGGTTGGATCATGCTGGCCGGGATTGCCTGTGCGTAGTGCGGCTCTCCCTTGGTGGGAAAGTCCAGGATCAGCTTCATCTTATCCCCCGTGATGTCGAAGAGCTGGGCGCTGTGCGCCAGTTCGGGGCCGGTGGGTAGGTACCTGTCTTTCGTGATCTTATTCATTGCCACGAGGTATTTTCCGAACGGCTTTTTGGTCTCCCCGCCAGGAATCGTCAGGTGGCCTGGTGAGTAAAAGGTCGACTGGCGATCGAGGATCTCTAGTTTCTCCACGTCCCACTTCACCACTTCGGAGGAGATGAAGAAAGTCGTGTAAGCATTGCCCTTCCCGTCAAATTCGGTGTGCAGCGGACCAAGACCCGGCTTTTTGAGAATACCGTGCAAACCGGATTCGTAATTAAGAATGGGAATCCCATTAATGTCCCCATCAAAGTCTTTCGCCTCGATGGTGGCCATCAGTTTGTCGAAAGAATAAATCGACATATCCGCCGAAAGCTTTCCGTTGCCCACGATGTATTCTCCGGTGGGGTCGATATCACAACCGTGTGGCGATTTTGGCACCGGGATAAAATACACCATATCGGGTAGTTCAGCGGGGTCCAAGATCGTCGTCGTCGTCATTTCCGTGGAGGCCGCGATCCCTGAACTTTCGTCCAGTTGGTTGTGGTAGTAAGAGGTGGTACGCTCTGTACCGCGTCCAGCTTTAAAGTATTCTTCCGCCTTTTTCCAATCAATAATGGCCAGTAGATCCTTGTCCTTCTGCGAAGCATTCACCTCCAGCAGCGTGTGGGCCTGCTCGGAATTATAAGTCGTCAAAAAGCTCCAACCGTGTGACTTCCCTTTGCCGTTACGGGCGAGGTCATAGTTGAAACCCGGCATTTCAATTTGGAAAGCAAGGCTCATCTCGCCACTCTCCTGATCGACGGCCACGTAATTAATTAGCCCCTTAAAGTTCTCTTTAAACGAAGTAATCGGTACGTCTGCCTGCGGGATCGGCACGCTAAATCGGGTACCACTCACCAGGTATTCACTATTCTCGGTAATGAACGGAGCGCAGTGCAGACCGGCCACGTCGGGGATCTCAAGAATTTCCACCGTCTCGAATGTCGTCAGGTCCACCCGAGCGATCCGCGGGGTATTATTGCCGTTCACGAACAGCCACCGACCGTCGAATTCCCCGTCGGTCTGTGACAGCTCGATGTGGTGGGAATCATCCCACGGAACGAAGCCGTAAGAGGTGTTGAACATCGGCTTTGATTCTTCGCTAAAACCGTAGCCATTTTCCGGGTACACGGAGAACACGGGGATCTCCTTAAGCAGCCGGCCGGAGGGAAGCCCGTAGGCCGTGATTTGCCCGCTGTAGCCGCCGGACATAAAGGCGTAGAACTCATCGTATTCCCCGGGGGCGACGTAGGTCAGCTCGGCGGCATTACCTTCCAGCACCGTGGTGGCATTTTGCTGGGAACAACTCGTGAGGGAGACGGCCAGCGCTAACAGCAGGACCGAATAAACATGAAAGGGTGCTTTCATCATGACAGTATGATTTATTACGTTGGAGAAATTTAAGATGTTAATCATGGTAGAGACACTAGCTAACGTTACACAGATTTTTTTTTGCCACAAAAGCACGAAAACACGAAAGAATAAGCAAATGGTGCCTCGGCGTTACCGACCACAGCTTTTCTGTGCTTATATGGCATAACACGACTACGTAAGGTCACTAACTAATGAACACTTTCGACGGTCGCCCTCACCGCTTTTTGCGTAGTTTCGTTAATGCCTTTTTGAGCTTTATGCCGTTAATGTGCGTAACAACAAATCTTCGAATAAACATATACTTCGTTTTGTAATTATTTACGTCGATCTGCTTATCCTTAAATAAGATTCTTACTTCGCCGTTGTATTGCTGATAACCCCAGCAGGGTTCACACAGGGCTTCCGACGTTATACCCGTTATCTGTTTTTCCGGGTGCGAAAATAAATACGCTAGGCTATTGGTAATTTTCATTTTAGATCGATTTGTAGGTAAGTAGATTAGAGCGACGTTCGGCAACCAGCTTTAGGGTGGCAAGACCGCATCAATATCTAACAATTATCGAATCAAAATAATGCGGCGTATCATCGTACCCACTGACATTAGTCACCTCAGATGAATAGCGGGCTGGGAATAATCAATAATTTGATTCGGGTGTAATTCACATTGTCGTTTTTTCGCTACGAGTGTTCGGACAAAAAACCAGCTGGCTACGCTGGCTGATTTATTTATCCGACCACCTGCGCATGAACCTTGTTAATCCTTAAAGGAGATGGTCGGACCTCGAAGAAGCAGCGTAGCTCACACTCGACTGAGCGACAATTTGAATTACACCCTTCGATTCTGTCCGGTCAAATTGCAGCCTCATCCTTACTGCCCACCTGTTCCATGTCATTTTTGCGCATGAACTCCAGCAGGGCGCGGGCGTCCCCGATCGACACCCGTTGGTTGGGCATGCGGGTCAGACATTCCTCCAGCAGTTTCCGGGCTTGCGGATCTTCGTCGAGCATTACGTCCACGTTGGTGACCATATTCATCACCCATTCCGGTCGCCGCCGGTTAGTCACTCCCGCCCAGCCCGGTCCCACGACGCGCTGGTCGGTTAGTTTATGACAGGCCGAGCATTTCATGTCGTAGATGGCTTTTCCGCTGGCGAGCATACTCTCCTCAAACGGGTCGGTAAGGGTCACATTTTTCACTTCGCCAATGCCTTTCGGACTAGCGGGAGGTGGTGGAGGGGGCGCGGCCGCGGGTGCAGCGGGAGTTTGGGAAGAAGCAGCGTCGTTACCGGAACAACTCACCGCCAGCCAGCAGACCAGGGCCAGCATCGTCAGCGTAAGTAGAAAGAATTTAATGCGCATAATCAGTGTATTTGATGGTTATTTATGTTGAGACGGCAGTGACGTGCCGCAACCGCCAGAAAGCAATTAGGATAGTGCCTATTGCTACCGGAAATAGCAGGGAGAACCCAAAAATCAATTCATAGTAGAGTGGTGAATAACCCCACCCCGCCCACAGCAGGCAGCCTTGCCCGAATAGCAAGATTTCAGTAGTGACGAAGGCTAGCAGGAAAATGAGATAGCCGGTGTGTGCCACTTTACTACTGGGAAATAACTTCGCTTGCAGTAGTAAAGCGATTACCACCAGACTGATCGACCCGATCATCGTGAGGTGAATAAACCCGATGACGAAGTTGTGCACCGTATAAGAGATGGCCGCCATCGCGGGCACCGCCACGGCGCTCTGTACGATGATCTTCGCCGCCAGAGAGCCCAGCCCAGCCCAGAGTAGCACGGTAACCCATCGGCTATTTTTTGCAGCCGTTCGGAGAGCTGGAGCGATTTGTCGCCAAATCAGGGCAAATACGATCAGTTGAATGATCACCCCGGCCGAGTTTAAGTAGAATACGACCGATAATGGCGTACTCCAGCTAACACTGAGTGCGTAGGTCAAAACAAGGGAAGCCTGTAGACCATAAAAGACCAGGGAAGGAAGCTTCACCGGCTTATCCTCACTACTCAACCAGCGAAATAGTAAAGCCAGCATGCCAAACGTAAGCCAGCCGTTAAACTGGAAGTGCAGGAAGAACTGGATGCTGGCGTAATATAAAGGATGGAGTTTCCCCAGCATCGCACTAACCGGTCCCACTGCTAACAAACCCAGCGTAGACGTGAGTAGCCAGTACACGGCCCAGCGGGCCAGACGCCGGTAGCTGGTGTCATCCGTAGTTTTTAGGTCTTTCAAATATTGGAATCCGAAAAGGTAAGCCGCCGCTAAATGCACGGCACAAAAACCAATACTGATCACACCATACCCCTGGTAGACGAACCCAAAGCCCATTCCGATACCGGCAACGACACTGAGGCTGAACACCCAGCGGTACCGCCCAGAGCTACGCGCCGCCACGGGTAGCAGTAAGAAGAGCAAACCGCCGCTGACCAGCATGAAAGCCCAGCCCAGTAGCGCAAGGTGAGAATGCGCGTGGAGTAGGTTTTTGTACGAGAACCCGGGCAATTCGACAATCCACGAAAACCGCATCAGACAACCCAGGAGGGAAGCCGCCAAAAAGAACCCCAGGCTGGAAGCGAACCAGCGCCGACCAGGTGTTGCGGTTCCGGTCGTGGGCCACGAAGTTTTCTTGACCTTCCGACGCTCACCACTAAGTATGATGGGATAGTTTATCACCCCCTAAAGTTGCTTGTTTGCACATCTTAGCGCGGTGATTTATATCACCTCGGAGCATGATATAGCGCAGTTTAGGTATGGGCTTTATGACAGTTTGAATAACATTGCTCCTCTTCCCTTCTGCTTTGCACCCGCGACAGCGCCCACGTAAATTAACCCATTATTCTGCGAAGGTATTCGGACAAACCGACCTAACGGCTACCGTATATTTGTTGATTATCAGATACGCTCAACTACCATAAAGTAAATATGATAACATTCATTCAAAAGAATGATTTACGTCACCCTCTTTGCAGCAAGGAGCTTGAATCTTTGTTAAGCCTAGCTAATTTAATTAATACTATTTTTAAGACAGACCAGCACTAAATGAAACACCTCCTAGTCGGTATTGATTTCAGCGAATCCGCGGACCGTGCCCTGGCCTACGCCGAGGAAATTGCCCTGATCTTCTCGTCTAAAATAAGCCTCCTACACGTTCAAAAACCGTCCGAAGATGGTAACCAGCGAAGCCTCATCGACCAAAAAGAGTACCAGAAAGCCCGCGAACGCCTTACAGCATTAGCTGATGACGTCAGTAGCCGTGGCCTGAATACGGTAGCGATTATCCAGCGGGGAGAGATTACTTCAACGCTAAAACAGATAGTCGACGAGGGCGACTGCGACCTGGTGATTTTAGGCTGCCAGGGCGAGCACCCGCGACCGGACGGCAGTTGGGGCAGCACGAGCGCCGGCCTGATGGAACACACCAGAATTCCGATCCTCGCCGTGCCCATTTCGGCACCGGTGAAATACCCGAGGCGGTACGTGCTGGCCACGGATGAAGAATGCCCGGAAAGCCTTCATAAATTATCTCCCTTATTACGATTACTCGAAACGGATCGGACGCAACTACTACTATTTCATTACCTACAAGCCACCGAAAGAGCAACGCCGGACTTGGCCTACGGGCGGTTACTAGAAGGAATCAAATACCGCTTTTATTACCAGGTAGACGACCACCAGCCCAATGGCCAGGCCGTCGTCGACTTTGCCGACCTGACGTCCGCGGATATTTTGGTTGTCTTGCACCGCACGGGCCATTCGTCCACCGCAAAAGCTCGGGAATCAATAGCCCGAGGAATTACTTGCGTAACCACTTCCGTGCCGGTACTTATTTTACAGGATAGTTTTTAGCTGACCTTACGCAACCGGATTATGCCACATAGCACGAAGTCCTACACAGCAAAACACACAAACACAAGCAAATGGTGATTCAGCGTAGCCATATACCTCCTTTTTGTGCTTTTGTGGCAAAAAAATCTGCACAACATCAATTTTCAATTACGCACCTTCTCGCTTTAATTTTCATACCGCAGCAGTCGTAAAGCATTCAAAACCACCAATACCGTAGACCCCTCGTGGCCCACCACCGCCGGCCCAATGGCCACTACCCCGAATAAAGTCATTGGCACCAAAAAGGCCACCATACCCAGGCTGATCACCAGGTTCTGCTTGATGATTTGCCGCGCTTTCCGGCTCAGTCCGATCGCGAACGGCAGGGTGTCGAGCGCGTCCGCCATTAATGCCACGTCGGCGGTTTCCAGGGCGACGTCCGAGCCGGCGGCGCCCATTGCGATGCCGACGGTGCTTTTTGCCATGGCCGGCGCGTCGTTTACGCCGTCCCCCACCATCGCTACGCTACCTAACTCCGCCCGGAGGCGGTCGATGGCGGCTACCTTATCTTCCGGTAACAAACTACCCAGCGGGTCCGTAATACCAATTTCCTTGGCGATGGCGTCGGCGACTTGCTGGTTATCCCCCGTCAGCATGACCATTCTTTTGATTCCCATCGCCTTCAGCGCGGCTAGTGTTGCCACTACTTCTTTCCTTGCTACGTCCATTACCGCTACGATCCCGAGGTACTTTTCCCCGTGGTGGATGATCATGGCGGTATGCCCCCCGGCCTCCAGCTCGCTCATACGCCGGTCGATCTCTTGCGGCACGTCCGCGCCGGTTAGTTCTTCAAAAAGGAGTCGATTACCAATGTGAACCGGCTTGCCCCCGATCGTTGCCCGCACGCCACGGCCTACGAGCGCAGTCAGGTTTTCCGCCGGTAGTATTGCTACTTCGCTGAGTTCCGCCTGGCCGCCGGTAACGATGGCCGCCGCTAGCGGGTGGTCGCTTAAAGTCTCCACGGCAATCGCAGCTTTGAGTAATTCTTCGCGTGTTGTGTCGCCGAAAGGGATTACGTCCGTCAATTTTGGCCGGCCTTCGGTAAGGGTTCCCGTTTTGTCGAAAGCGATGGCGTTGACCTTGCCTAAGTCCTCCAACGGTCGGCCGCCTTTAATTAGGACACCCTGGCGAGCCGCCCGCGCAATTCCGGCCAGAACGGCGCTCGGCGTGGAAATCGCCAAGGCGCAGGGAGACGCGGCGATTAACACGGACATCGCCCGGTAGAAACTTTCCGCAAAGGCTTCCTCGATGACCAGAAACGCGCCCATCAGCAGCACGACGAATACCAATACAATCGGTACGTAGTATTTTTCGAATTTATCGGCCAGATGCTGCGTTGGTGATTTTTGCGTCTCTGCTTCCCGGACGAGGGTGATCAAGCGCGCCAGTGTGCTGTCCGCTGCTTTGCGCATGACCTTTATTTCGAGTGCGCCGGCACCGTTGATCGTGCCTGCGTATACGCGGTGTTCCGATAATAATTTATCGATATTTTCCTGGGTTTCCCACCGTTCATCCGCACGTTTATCGACTGGCATGCTTTCGCCGGTAATCGGCGCTTGATTGACCGCTGAGGAGCCACTTATCACTACCCCGTCCGCCGCGATGGTAGAATTTGGTTTTACGACGATCGTGTCTCCGACATTCAGTTCCTCGATCGGGACTTCAACCGTCGCCCCACCCCGTTTTACAAATGCCGTCGGTGGCGCCAGGTCGGAAAGCGCCGCGATTGACTTTCTTGCCTTTTTCATGGCGTAGTGCTCCAGCGCGTGACCGAGACTGAATAGAAACAATAACAGCGCGCCTTCTCCCCAGCGGCCCAGGAATGCAGCACCGACGGCCGCGAATAGCATTAAAAAGTCTATTTCGAACTTCCCCCGCAGCAGATCCCCACCCGCCATGATCACCGTAAAGAAGCCGCCGATAACGCCCGCTATTATGTAGAGCACCGTGCTTACGTAGTCGGGCACTCCGGTAATGTATGAAAACACCAATCCACCCACCCAGAATAGTCCACTGGTGATGGCAAAATACAGCTCCGTCCGGTCACCCAGGAACTGAAGGTTGGGGGGTATGCCGTCAGCTTTATTCTCTTGTGGTTTGGATTCGTCCGTCGCGTCGGCTACTCGCAGACCCGCGTTACGTACGGCCATCATTATGGAGGGGCGGTCGGTCCGTTTTTCGTCCCATTCTACTCGTAGCGCGCCCGGTGATGCGGCGGATACGCAAGTAACCCCGGGTACCTTTGCGAGCCGTTGTTCAACCCTCCGGGCATCCCGCGAATGCCGAATTTTGGTAATTTGCAGTATAGTTTTTTCCATAAAATTCTTGCTCCTTTTCCCCACTACTTTGCTCCCGTCCCGACTTAGTCGGGACGCATACTACGCTATTCCTGTATTTCATTGACCTAACATTATATTATGAAGCGAGATACACGTGATCACCGCCCATCAACAACAGGCAAACGCCACGGCGGATACCGCGTAAAGAATGGAGCACGTCAATTGGTATTGTTAATTCGTCATATTGAAATAATGGCACCGATTTATCCGCGTCTCGATACATAACGCTACCACTGAGCACCAGTAATTTTGCCGGCACCCTGGAAACGTGGTCGCGCATCATTACGTCAGCATTCAGGCCGATTACAATGACCTTAGAATGGTCGGTTTTATGCATAATTTCCGTTACTAAACCCCGCGCCGTCTTCATTCTCAGCATTACGCTACTAATGGACGAAGGTTGAAGGGTTACAATATTATTCATCATTAGATATTTTGTTCCTGGTAAAATTCGGAACTTCTCTATCCGGGATAAGTGCTGTAAGTCATTAGGCTTAATGATTTATCTCAGCATACCATAGCCGTGGGCGCGGTCGCAGGTGCAGCGGAAGTGAGAAATGCAAGCGGATCCGACTACCGAATGGCACACCTAGTGCGCAATATTGAGACTGACCGGTCGATTACCTCACGCAACTGATAACAATCATTACCTAAACCGACTTTCGTCACCTTTAAAATCAACCTTATCCACTAATTTTAGTTTTACATTCCTAAATACTTACCAGTAGATGGTTCGATCCTTAAGAGATCGCACGGCTGGAACAGGAGGTTTCAATTAAATACTCGATACACATTACTATAAGTAAATAAACCAATTCGACATGAGCGGAAATAGCAGTGAGAATGCCGGCAAGAAAAATTCGCCCGCGCCCCAAATGCCAGCGAGTCGTGTTACACCAGACCCATCACGAAAAAATGTCGATGGCAAGACCATCCCAGAGCAATGGGATGATCATCGTTCGAACCTCGTTCCCGAAATACTCTTTTCGACTCCCGCTCAAAAGAAGAACTTACCTTCATGCCCTGATGCAACCCAGCAGCCAATGACCTGCCCGAAGTTGCGCGCTTACGGGTACGTCCCCGGCCCCCTTGATGTCGGGTTACACAAGTAGTTTGCACGGACTTTACTCCCCCCCTACAGCGGTGCTTTTTTGCGTGAAGCATAACTGGTGGGTAATCCCACCTTACAAAATATGTTTTCGGAGATTCTTCTTACCCTACTATTTACGAATTGTTCAAGCTAGAACTCATGAGAATACTTATCAAGCACATGGTCAGCTTACGCTGTAAGCTGACCGTGGCGGCGGAATTAAAAAAACTAAGGCTACCCTACATATCCATCGAACTCGGCTCGGTAGCGCTCCTGGACGAACCTACCCCCGAACAGCGGGAACGACTAAAAATTGCTTTACTAAATTCTGGGCTAGAATTAATGGATGACCCTAAAGTGATCCTGATTGAGAAAATAAAAAGCGTAATCATCAAAATGATCCACTACGATAAGGATTTACCCAAGGTCAACTACTCGGACTACATTAGCGAAAAGTTGGGATACGATTATAACTACCTGTCCAATATGTTTTCGGAGGTCAGGGGTAATACCATTCAACAATTCATCATTCAGCATAAGATCGAGCGGGCAAAGGAACTTTTGACGTACGACGAGCATAGTCTCACGCAAATCTCCTACCTGTTACACTACAGCAGTGTCGCGCACCTGTCTAACCAGTTCAAGAAGGTGACCGGTCTTTGTCCTTCTCAATTCAAGAAAGTGGAGAATAAGCAGTTGAGAAATCTGGAAGATCTGTAGCCTTCAATTACGCGCTTAACCCTTACTTCTTGGTGTTGTGATAAAGTCAAGCGGCGCCATCAACCCCTATCTTCTTCCAAGTCCTTATGGTTGTCTCCGCCTAAACTGTAGTAGTTGTTCTCTTCATCCTCACTTCCAATTATCTCCTGTTGATCGTCTAGTTCTGACCCGGGGACATCTAAGTCGTCGCCGGACATATCGTCTCTGAAGTTTTTCTCATTCCAGGAGGCCGCTCGGTTGTTCGGAAATTTTCTTTGTGTGATGTTTTCAGGGTCCACGTTTATTTCTTCCCTGTCTTGCCGATAAATATCTTCTGAAGGAGCATACGTTGGGTACTCCGAAAACAATAGCTTGTCTACGTTTCTCCTGGTTATGGTGCGTTTATGCGTGTCGGCATAGTTATCTGCAAACTCAACTAAGGAATAGTAGTATTCTTCCAGACTTTCAGTATTTATATCGTCACTTGCTGAATTATTTTCTGGCATCTCAAGAATGTATTTAGATAGCTCGGGAAAATCGGTTTTGATTTTGGTGGTAACGCGTATAATTTTTTGCTCTAATTCTGGTATGGTTCTCATGGGCGATTGAATTTAGGGGTTAAGAACGAGCAGTCGGTAAATCGCTGTCGTCCAAAAAAGCGGCACACCAATTGAAGGAGATAAAATGAGTCACCCCGAAACTATTCAAACCGCCGTTTGAAGAATACGTACAACCTTATGATGGTAGCACATTAGTTTAGGAATGACTCATCTAAGCTAGGCAGCCATAGCGTAGTAGTGATTGACGGCTAACTCATTATTCAAGTGCCAGATACCGGGAGTATTCCAGGCAATCCGTCCGGCTTCCACTTTTTGTGCCCAGGACGTCGTACTACCGGAAAGGGTTACCGTAGTTCCGGAAACCTTTACGCGGATGTCTCGGTCATCTAGCCAACTTCTCGAGATGGCATCCTCAACGTCCTTGCGTTCGATCGCGTCGTGCGTGTTCGGTTTGATCTCGATGTTGTTGGTCACCCCCTTTACGCCGGGAAGGTGGTGTACGGCGCTATTCGCGGCATCTTTTTGGTAGTTCCACGGGAGATCTCCGCCAATCGTAACCCAGCCCTTCTCTACTTTCACGGTTACTTTGTCCTTAGGGACGGACCAGTTCGTCTTCAACGAATCCAGTGCTTCGTTTGCAATTTCAGCATCGGATTTTTTCATCGAGCTGGTAAATTTCACCTCAATGTTTTCAACCAAAGCTTTCACCCCGAGCACTCTTTTCGCCGCATTTTCCGCTTCGACTTTCTTCGCGTAGCTGTTCACGTTTCCGGTCAGTGAGACGACACCGTCTTTTGCCGTGACCCCAATTTCCGCCGCGTGTAAAAGGGGTTCCCACCTGATGGCTTCTTGAACGTCCGACTGTAATTCTGCATTACTTTTCATATTAAATTATTTAGTGCTGCAACTGTATTGTGGCAGCACTTACAATATCAGTATATATTGCCCCGCACGCGTTACATAACTCCTTAGCATAGTTGCATAAGTCACGTATTTGTGCGTCGTGAGCAGATAAGATGGTGGTTTTGCGAATTATCGTCGTAACTTAAATTATAGGTCTTGCGCTATAACCCTTTTTCTCCCATACAAGACCAGTTAACTTTAAAGCGATACCCCACCGCACGTCCGTAAAACACACCCAAATAACCAATGAACATCCAATTACAACGGCTGGGAATAATTATGCAGCCCGAAGCAGGTAACGACCACGAAATAGAAGGAGTATTAAACCCAGCCGCCGTGCGGGGCCCCGATGGTGCACTCTATCTATTTCCACGGCTGGTAGCGAGCGGGAACTATTCCCGCATCGGAATCGCTAAGGTTATTTTTGATGAGGCAGGCGACCCGATGGGTGTCGAGCGTTTGGGCGTTGCACTGGAACCGGAAGCGGAATACGAAAAACATCCGGACGGCGGCGGTTGTGAAGATGCACGGGTTACCTACGTAGTCCCCTTACAGCGGTACATTATGACTTACACCGCTTTTTCCGCCGCAGGACCGAGAATTGCTTTGGCGCAATCAACCGACCTGTTGCACTGGAGACGTCTCGGTTTAGCACAATTCGCGCCATACAAGCTCATCGATTTTAATGGCATCAATAACAAAGATGCCTGCATGTTTCCTTTGCCGGTCAGCAGTCCGCACGACCACGCGCCAGCCATGGCGATGTTACACCGCCCCCTGTTCTACGGCACCAGCCCGGAAGAAACCAAGTATAAGCCGGCGGACCGCAGGATCGGCGACCACCACGAGTGCATCTGGATCTCCTACTGCCACATCAACAAAGAAATACCCAAGCCTTATCACCTGCCAAAGTTTGTTTCCAACCAGCCACTGGCGGTCCCCGTCGCCCCCTGGGAAAAGCTAAAGATCGGTGCCGGCACACCCCCGGTGCTGACCAAACACGGCTGGCTCATCGTTTACCACGGAGTGAGCAATCTACAGCCCTTATCGGAAGATCCGCATCAATTAAGTTATTCCGCGGGCATCATGATTCTAGACAAGGAGAACCCGCAAAAAATCCTTTACCGGTCCAGTCACCCGGTATTATCTCCCGATCTGCCGGAGGAGCGGGTGGGCATCATCGACAACGTTGTTTTCCCCACCGGAATCGACCGCAGGGACGACCTGGGACAGCCGGATCGCTTTGATGTCTATTACGGAATGGCCGATAACCGCATTGGCGTTGCCAGACTCGATTTGCCGGATGAATTACCAGAAGACACGTAGCCACTTTCAGTTCATTTCCACCGTTCCGTTTCTACTTCCCGGTGGAAATCACCAAGCCGGGCAGCAGCGGCAGCTTTGGTCTGCTCATACAGTAGCCGCTGCGCCTTTTTTATGTTCACCGTATTTCCTTTCCAGGCAGCTAAAGCCGGTTGCTGTAGTGCCCTCCCGAAAGAAAACGTGACGACCCACGGCAAATGCCCCTTCGATTGAGTGTGCATAGCATTTAGGTGAGCATCCGCATCCATCGGGGACTGCCCGCCGGATAAAAAGGCGATGGCCGGCACCGCGGCGGGGACTGAATTTAGCAAACAACGCACGGTCGCTTCAGCAATCTCCTCACTGGTGTTTTGCTCGCCACTTTCCGCCCCGGCCATCACCATATTGGGCTTCAAGATGATGCCTTCTAAATCAATTCTGGAACGATATAATTGATAAAACAGCCGTTTTAGGACCATTTCCGTAACCTCCTCACAACGCCGTAAGGAATGATTACCACTCATTAATATTTCAGGCTCAACAATTGGCACGATATCCGCTTCCTGGCATAATGCCGCATAACGCGCTAGTGCGTGCACGTTAGCTTCAATACCCATTGAAGTTGGAACATTGTCGCCAATGCTTATTACTGCTCGCCACTTAGCAAAACGAGCACCCATTATTTTGTATTCCGCCAGTCGCTCCCGCAGTCCATCTAATCCTTCGGTGATCATTTCGTTGGGAAAGCCCGCCAGTGGCTTCGTACCCAGATCGACTTTTATTCCCGGGATGATTCCAGCGTTCATTAACACTTCAGCCATCGGCACGCCCGCTTTCGTTTGTTGCCTGATGGTTTCATCGTACAAAATAGCCCCGCCGATGTATTCCTTTAATCTCGGCGTCGTGACGATCAGTTCGCGATAATCACGACGCATTAGAAGTGTCTGAGGAATACCGGCCGCGGCGAAACGTCTATTGCAGGTTCCCGTGCTTTCATCCATGGCCAGCAGCCCTTTGTTGTTAGCAAAGAGTTGCTGCACGGTATCCCGTAATATTTCCCTATTCATCTGCTTTCCATTTCCAATTTCGCACCTCCGGCATATCTTCCCCGTGCTCATTAATGTAAGCCCGGTGTTCAATTAATTTCTCCTCCAGCCTATTTTTGAGCGCGGTCGCGGGTGCAGTGATATTTGGCAAGCGATTGATCACGTCGATGACCAGGTGAAAACGATCCAGGTCGTTAAGTACCAGATTATCAAAGAAGGTCGTGATCGTACCTTCTTCTTTGTACCCCCGTACGTGGAGGTTCCGGTGGTTCGTACGCCGGTAAGTCAGTTGGTGAATGAGACTTGGGTAGCCGTGAAAGGCAAAAACGACATGTTTATCTTTCGTAAACAAAGCATCGAACTCCGCATCGGTTAGCCCGTGCGGATGCTCTGAGCTGGATTCGAGTTTCATGAGGTCCACCACGTTCACCACTCTGACTTTCAATTCGGGTAGATATTCCCGGAGGATAGAAACGGCGGCCAGCGATTCGAGGGTCGGCACGTCGCCGCAGCTTGCCATAACCACGTCCGGCTCTCCCCCACCGTCGTTACTCGCCCAGTGCCAGGTGCTTACTCCCCGGGTACAGTGAGCAACGGCATCTTTCATGTTTAGCCACTGCGGAGCCAGGTATTTACCGGCAATGATCACGTTGACGTAGTGGCGGCTCCTCAAACAGTGATCCGTTACGGACAACAAGCAGTTAGCGTCCGGCGGCAAGTATACCCGCACGATCGAAGCTTTCTTGTTAACGACGTGGTCGATAAATCCAGGGTCCTGGTGCGTATCACCGTTGTGTGCCTGTTGCCAGACGTGGGAGGCGAGCAGATAATTAAGGGAAGCAATCTTCTTCCGCCACGGTAATTTAGCACTCACCTTTAACCACTTTGCGTGCTGGTTAAACATCGAATCGACAATGTGGATGAATGCTTCGTAGCTGGTAAACAGTCCGTGCCTTCCGGTGAGTAAATACCCTTCGAGCCAGCCTTCGCACTGGTGTTCGCTCAGCATTTCCATGGCCCGGCCTTCGAGTGCGAGAAAATCATCGTTCTCACGGGTCTCGGCTTCCCACTGCCGGTCGGTAACCTCAAAAATGGCATTTAACCGATTAGAAAGGATCTCGTCCGGACCAAAGATTCGGAAGTTTCTTTGTTTCCGGTTAAGCTTAATCACATCCCTGAGCAGTACCCCCATCACGTGCGTGGGAGAAGCCTCGACGGAACCTGGCGACGGAACGGGAAACTCGTAGTCCCGGAAATCAGGCATGATCAAATCTTTCAGCAGCAAACCACCATTGGCGTGCGGGTTAGCCCCCATCCTCCGGTCACCCTTGGGCGCGAGCTCTGCTACCTCAGGTAGCAATTGCCCCCCTTCGGTGAACAGTTCTTCCGGCTTGTAGCTTCTCATCCACTTCTCCAGCAAATTCAGGTGGTGAGGGTGCGCGGAATTTACCAGCAATGGAATTTGGTGCGATCGATAGGTGCCTTCAACCTGGAGCCCATCGACTTCCCTGGGCCCGGTCCAACCCTTGGGTGAATTGAAAACGATCATCGGCCAAAGCGGTCTTTTGGTATCTCCGTTGATGCGCGCATCTTCCTGAATATCGTGAATGTCTTCTACTGCTTCCTCCAAAACACTGGCCATGAGCTGGTGCATGTCTTCCGGATCGTCACCTTCGACGAAGTAAGGCGTCCACCCGTAACCCCGGAGTAATTGATCTAGCTCCTCCCGTGAAATTCGGGCCAGGATGGTAGGATTAGCAATTTTGTAGCCATTTAAATGCAAAATGGGCAGGACCGCACCGTCGGAAACCGGATTTAGAAACTTGTTGGAATGCCAGGCAGTAGCTAGTGGACCAGTCTCCGCCTCGCCATCACCTATAATGCAGGCCACAATTAGCTCCGGGTTATCAAATGCCGCACCGAAAGCATGGCTCAGAGAATACCCCAATTCTCCACCTTCGTGAATAGATCCCGGGCAGTCGGGAGAGACGTGACTTGGAATTCCACCCGGAAAGGAGAACTGCTTGAACAGCCTTTTCAACCCAGCTTCGTCCTGGCTGATCTTCGGGTAAACCTCGCTGTAAGTACCTTCCAAATAAGTATTGCCCACGAGTGCCGGACCGCCGTGGCCAGGACCGGCGATATAAAACATATCGAGATCAAACTGCTTGATCACCCGGTTCAGGTGCACGTAAATAAAATTTTGCCCGGGAGTGGTGCCCCAGTGGCCCAGCAGCATCTTCTTTACGTGAGAAAGTTTCAGCGGCTCCCGCAGTAATGGATTATCCCTGAGATATAGTTGCCCTACGGATAAATAATTGGCAGCCCGCCAGTAAGCATTCATCTGGTGAAGTAGTTTGGGCGATAAAACCTCTGCTATTGTATCGGTATTATTTGCGATCATTAGGGGATAAATTTTCAACTATTTTTACAGATTATTCAGATTAGCGGCTTCGCACAAATCCAGCATGATCGTTAAGCCCGAAGCGGCCAAGGCGTCACGGGTAAGTGAATACTCCGCGTGGCAAATACTTTTTATCCCCATCTCTTCGGCAACATCCACGAATTGCTGGATGTCATCAATATATATTACTTCGTCCGGCGCTGCGGCGGTGAGGTCGAGTGCTAATTCGAAGATCCTGGCATCCGGCTTCCTGAGGTGAACGTAGCAAGAGGAGACAAAGAAATCAATGACGCCCGTGAGTTCAAACGTCCGTATCCGGTACGCATTCAGCTCTCTCGCTTCGTTACTTACGGCAACTACTTTCAACCCATACTGCCGCTTTAGGCTTTTTATGAGGTTAATCATACCTGCGTGCGGGGTCGTCAACGAAAACATGTAATCTCGAAATTCTCGGATCGTAAAATCTCGCTTTTGATAAAAAACGACCTTTTTTAGGTATTCCTCCAGCGTTAATTCTCCTCTTTCGTAAGGCATGAAGACCGTGCTGTGACGCTCGTCCATCGCTTGTTTGTCCAGGTTAAATTTTCCCGCGGCCCGGTGTCTGAATTCGTGTCCCCAGCCATTGGAGAGCAGCACGCCTCCGATGTCAACGAATAGTGTGGTGATCGTTTTTTCAGACATATTGGTAGGTGTGTTTTATCTGGTCGTAATGGGTCTTAACCCCAAAGCGTCGATCATAAAGATCACTGCATGATGGGTCAGAAATGTTACACTTTACGGTAAAAAGCTTACACAAAACCCACATTGCCAACCTTAATACCATTGCACCCGCGACCGCGCCACAAAATCTTAATCTTCATGCGCGGACGCGGGTGCAGGGTGATTACTAGCTATTTACTTTTTTAGCGCCTCAAAGCCCGAAATCACGTCAAACAACTCCTCATCGATCAGCCCCTGACGAAGTTGATGAAATTGATGATTTAAATCATCCAGCAACTCACTGATATTCTTCTCCGCCCGTTGCATGGAGATCAGCCGACTGGCATTCTCACTCGCCAGGGATTCCGCGCAGGCCTTGAACAGGGAGGCAAATAAATATTCGTGGACGAGGGCTAACAAGGTCAGTTTCGCATCACCGGCTATTTGAGGAAGCAGTTTCGTGGGCCATTGCTGTTTTAAAAACCCTTGTTTCCACTGCCTATCCAGCGGCAGCAATTGTTGAACTACCGGCGTGTACCCGACTCCGGAATTTGGCTTATTATGAAATACATGAATTCTATCAAAACTACCGTTCTCAATAAGCTCCTCCCCGTTTACTAATAGTTGACTTATTAACGATGCTATTGATTCCACCACACTCGGCAAAGGAAAGCTCTTTGTCACCTCATAATCTATATCGACTAAATGCGACTTCATACGTTCGCCTACCACCCACACTACTTTTTCACCTGGCAAATCAGTCAAATACCGAGACATAAAAGTAGCCAGCGTATCATTGAACGGCCCGACAAGACCTTGATCCGATCCAAAAATAACGGCACATTCTTTCGGACTTTTCCCCGCTCCCGGTAACGCCTTGAAATCAAGTTGGGTACCCGGTTTATCCCTGAAATAGACAAAAAGACCTAGCGAAATAGTATGGTGATACTTACTCAGCGATTCAACGGCCAATTCGTACTGTCCGATCTTGGAAGCGGCCATGGCTTTCATGGTACGAACGACTGATTTCAAGTCCTCCGCGCCGACTAATTTATGCTGAATATGCGCTAGGGTGTCCATTATGATCGGTCACTTTTAGGTTCATTCGCTGCGGTTTCGAAAGGCAATAAGGCTTTTTTCGCCAGAGACAGCAGCGCATTTTTATCGTCCTCACTAAGTGGTTTATCCGAAACTAATCGACTTTTAATATCATCGGGAAGTTCCTTACTCGCAACCAGCAAACCAGCTTCCGCTTCGTCGAAGATCGTAATGGGGATCGTGTCGAAATACCCCTCGGTCAGGGCCAATAGTACCACGATTTGCTCCGCTACGGATAATGGATTAAATTGATGCTGGATCAGCCAGCGGCGGATTCTTTTCCCGTGTTCGATGGTCTTTCGGGTAGCTTCGTCCAGTCGGGTTCCAAAGCGGGCATAATTTTCTAACTCTTCGAACTGGGCATAGTCCAACTTCAGGCTGCCCGTTACGGACCGGTACCCCGGCAACTGCGCCTTGCCGCCCACCCGGGAGACCGATTTACCTACGTCCACCGCCGGCAAAATCCCGAGCTCAAACAACTTGGGTGATAAATATATCTGCCCGTCGGTAATGGAAATCAGGTTGGTTGGAATATAAGCTGATATGTTTTGTGCCTCGGTTTCGATGATCGGTAAGGCCGTCAGTGACCCGCCGCCTAAGTCTTTACTCAAATGCGTGGACCGTTCTAGTAAACGGGAATGAATATAAAAAATATCACCCGGAAAAGCCTCCCGCCCCGGCGGCCTTCTGAGCAACAGTGATAATTCCCGATAGGCGCGGGCGTGGTGCGTGAGATCGTCGTACACGATGAGCACGTCGCGCCCCTGCTCCATAAAATATTCGGCGATGCTGGTGGCCGCATAGGGGGCAATGTATTTCAACCCCGGCGGGTCATTCCCTTCCGTGACGACAACCACCGTATAATCCATTGCCCCTTTCTCTCTCAAATTCGCGACGACCTTAGCGACGGTCGAGGCCCGTTGGCCGATCGCGCAGTACACGCAAAGCACGTTTTTATCGCTTTGGTTAATAATGGTATCAATCGCGATTGCCGTTTTACCCGTTTGTCGATCCCCCAGAATTAATTCACGTTGCCCCCGACCGATGGGAATCAGCGCATCAATAACTTTTATACCGGTTTGTAGCGGCACGGCGACCGGCGCCCGATCCATAATGGCGGCTGCCCGGCGCTCAACGGGGAGTCGTTGAGTGGCAGCGATGGCCGCTCCCCCGTCTTCCGGCTCCCCCAGCGGATTGATGATGCGTCCAATCAATAAATCACCGACGGGAATATCCATCACCCGGTGCGTCCGTTCCACTTGGTCGCCAACGTTGAGGTCCGCATCTTCCCCGAGCAGAATGACACCGATTTCCGCTTCGTCGATATTGTAAGCAATCCCAAACAAGGTTTCCGAAAACTTCACCATTTCTTCAAACCCTACCCCCGGCAAACCAGATACCTTTGCGATACCGGCGGAGACGCTGGTTACGTAGCCCGCCTCACAAAGCGCGAAGGGAAAGATATATTTCCCCCGGGCTGCCGCCAACTGGTGGAAAGCATCGGGGCCGTAAAGATTACTGGCAAGCTCAGACATGGTATTCTTTTAATTCCTGATTGGTAGGTTGTTGGCCATTCAAAGCAGGAACGACTTTCTCAAATCCCCGTAGGTAAGCGGAAATGTTCCAGGCTATTTTGTAATCCTGGGTGCTCAACTCCATCCCCCCAATCAGCGCGGGAACTACCTCGAATGATAAGGATGTTTCGATAGCGAGTAACTCATCAAGCGACTGTTTGAGTGCTTGTCGTTGCGCTTCAGAAAGTGCGACGGCACTTCGTACCACCAAGGGTCTGGAGGACCCCGTAAAGGCGGTCTTCAGTTGTTTTACCTCAGCTTTCGTCAAGGCATTCAAGCGCTTGATAAAAGATTGGGTCAGTTGCTCTTCCAAACTCACCGTGGCCAGATCGAAGAGAGCTTTACGCGCTATGCCATAAACTTCTTGCTGGATCTTCTGCCGATGTGTTTTCTGTTCGCTATGTCGTTGCTCTTCCGCAGCCGTCGCTAGCTTTTTCGATAACTGCGCTGCTTCTGTCCGGGCGTTGTCAAACAGTTCCTGACGGTGATCGGCAGCATCCGATGTAGCATTGGCTAATAGTTCCTTCTTTTGCTCGTCGAAGGAAGTATTCTTTTGCTGAAATTCCTCCCGCTCCGCTTTTGCTTCGACCTTTTTCGCCTCCGCGTCCTCCAACTGCGCCACTATTTTGTTTTCCCGATCCTCTATTGCTTTTAAGATCGGTTTATACAGAAAGCGTTTCAGCAACCATACTAAAATGATGAAGTTGATAACTTGTGCGACAACGGTGAACCAGTTAATTTCCATGGCTTATTGGGCTATGATATAATTCCAAAATGGGTTAGCGAAAATGAGGATCATCGACACCACGAAACAGTAGATCGCGGTGGATTCGATCATGGCCAGCCCGACGAATAAAGTCCGTGTAATTGTGTCCGAAGCATCCGGTTGCTGCGCTAGTGATTCCAGCGCCCTGGCTACTGCCTTGCCTTCACTGATTGCGGGAAACATACACCCTACCCCGGTAGTAATGCCCGCCGTAATGATGGAAACCATTGCTATGACTGTGATACTATCCATGCTGATTTTATTTAGGTTGTGTTATTGGCATTTCCCTTCGTTCGCTTTCCCGTACGGCCGCGGCAATGTAGACGGTTGCCAGAATGCTAAAAATGTAGGCTTGCACCATCCCCGTTAGTAACCCCAAACCAGTCATGATAACGGGGAATAGCAACGGGGCAATAGTCAGCAGGATGGCGATGATCAGTCCGCCGCTCATAATGTTACCGAACAGGCGGATCGTCAGGGCGAGGGTTCGGGATACCTTTCCGATGATATTAAACGGGAGCATGAAAGCCGCGGGCTCGACGTAAGTCTTTAAATACGCTACGAAGCCATTTTTCTGGATTCCGAAAAAAGGAACGGCAAAGAGTACGCAGATCGACAGGGCGGCAGTGGTGGATAGGGAGCCGGTCGGGGGTTCGTACCAGGGCAGAATGATTAATAGATTAGCCGTGGCGATGAATAAGAATAAAGTGCCGATGAAGCCAATGTAATGCGCCGGTTGTTTTAGTCCGACTTCTTCAATTTGCTTGTTAATACCGGTCACCAAAATCTCAAGAAAGCTTTGCCAGCCGGAGATTTGTACATCCGTCCTTAGTTGCCGAGTGATGATTACGGCGGAAATTATTAATAACAGCATAATCCCCCACGTCGTAACCAGGGTCAGGTTAATGGTGAAAAAGCCATATTCCCAGAAAATCGTTTCGTCCGGACTAAGCTTCATGGGTAGCTTCTTTAATTTTGATGGTTGAGAGTTTTGTGCTTGTTTCAGGAGTCTGGGTTAGGCGAAAAATAATCACCCGCGCGGCAACAAACCCTAGCAGACAAACCAGGCCATTCAACCAGTTTGCTCCCTGCATAACTATGTAAAAACCAATGACCACTATGCCCACACGAAGAATCAGGCTACCCAAAAGCCAGCGTGCGGGCGACGTTGAAGCCACGGCTTTACGTACGGTTAACCACAGCCCTCCGAAGAAGAACACGCCCAACAAACCGCCTTTTACCAGTGCCGCCATCATCAATAGTATTTCATTCATCTTGGTCCCGATTTATGTCCTTGTGTTCCTCCTCCAACCACTGCCAGGCAAGGACGCAGCCCGTGAATAGCCCGAGGATCAACAGGGTCAAGGTCCAGGAAAAAGACTGTGGATAGTGTCGATCCAACCAAACCCCCAATCCGGCTCCCGCCAGTGCGGGAACGACGACGGACCAGCCGACCAAGCCAAACATGCCTAAGCCCGCCCAGACACTGCGTTGCCCACCACGCCGGGCGTACAGTTTTCTGCTAGCCTTATCGCTTATTTCCCTCAGTGTCTCCTGGTTTTTTGAATTCATTTTATTGTTGGCGAAATTTTTCCAGACTCAAAAGAAATCCACCTTCCATTCTGGCCATCACGGACCGTATGTTCTTTTCATCTTCATCCAGCTGCTTAAACTGCTTCTCCACCGAGTCCTGTAGTTCGTCAAGACTTGCGCCCTGAATGGCATTGCGGACGGAAACCAATACTTCCTGGCCCGCTTTTACCATCACGCCTTCGTCAACGGCGATGAAATATTCCCGGTCCGTTTCGTACGTGAAAATTCCGGGAACTAGCGCCGCTACGCAATCCAACCGTTGTGGTAAGAGTCCGAAAGCGCCCTTTCTTGTCTCCACGACAATCCGTTTGACGTTTTGAATATCGCCGAACACCCGAAAGGGGAGCAAAAGCGTGAGGTGCATCATCATTACTCGTTAGTTTATGCTTCAACGGGAGAAGCGGTCTTCTTTTTCAACTTTTCTTTAGCAGCCTGCTTTTTGTCAGAATTTTTCTTTAGAGCTTCCTCAATATTTCCAATCATGTAAAAAGCACTTTCCGGGACATCTTCGAATTCATCGGAAAGAATTCGTTCACAACCATCCAAAGCATCTTGCAAACTCACCACTTTCCCTTTAAAATCACTAAATTTTTCAGTGGCGTAGAACGGCTGGGTGAGGAAGCGTTCCAGGCGTCTGGCGCGGTTGACGATGAGGTGATCTGCGGGCGATAGCTGCTCTAAGCCGAGCATGGCGATGATGTCCTTCAGTTCTTCGTAGTGCGCCAGGGTTTTTCGAATTTCCTGAGCCATTTCGTAGTGCCTGTTACCGATTATTCCCGGTGTCGCCATCTTTGAATTAGACGCCAATAAATCAATAGCTGGATAAAGCCCTTCGCTAGCCTTCTCCCGGGAAAGAACGATGGTCGCGGACAAGTGCGAGAAGGTGTGGACGGCGGCGGGGTCGGTCAGATCATCGGCGGGCACGTAGACGGCTTGGATGGACGTGATGGCGCCCGCCTCGGTATTCGCAATGCGCTCCTCCAGCTTTGACAATTCCGTCTCCAACGTGGGTTGATAGCCCAGACGGGACGGCATTTGCCCCATCAGGCCGGAAACTTCCATTCCCGCCTGGATAAACCGGAATATGTTGTCAATTAGTAGAAGGACGTCCCGGTGTTCTTCATCCCGGAAGTACTCCGCCATCGTCAGCGCCGCGTGCCCCACCCGGAAGCGCGCACCGGGGGGTTCGTTCATTTGTCCGAATATTAATACCATATCCTTCAGGACGTCCGCGTCCTTCATATCGTGGTATAATTCGTGCCCTTCCCGGCACCGTTCGCCGATGCCACAGAACATACTTATTCCTTTTTCGTGCCCGACCATATTGTGGATCATCTCGGTAAGCAACACCGTTTTCCCGACGCCCGCGCCACCAAATAATCCCGCTTTACCGCCGCGTTCCAACGGAATCAAGACGTCTATGGCTTTAATGCCAGTAAGGAACACCTCCGATTTGGTCGCCCGTTCGGAAAGGGAGGGCGGCGAACGATGAATGGATTTCCACGTCACGTCGGACAGCGGCCCCTGATGGTCGATGGTGTTTCCGAAGACGTCAAACATTCTTCCCAGAATATTTTTCCCTACCGGAACGGCCAGTTCTTTTCCCGTCGACGTTACGTTCATTCCACGGGCCAAACCCTGGGTGGGCGTCAACGAAATGCCCCGGACGTGGTGCGCATTTAATTGAGCATAAACCTCTATTTTTATTTCCTGCTCGTGGCCGGTAAGTAATAAGGTATTAATCGCGGGTAGCCGATCATCGAACCGCACATCCACCACACTTCCGCGTATGCTTGTCACTTTGCCGGTATTTGCAGAACCATTTAGGGTGGAAGAATTCATTCGGGGCGTTTTAACCGTTTAGTCGTATTTGACCCAGCTGCTATGCCAATGCAACTTTGCTCCTCTGAATAATTACTGCATCCCGCGTCCGCGCCAAATTTTGAGCAGTTTAGGGCGCGGACGCAGGTGCAAAGAGATTTACCGAGAAGCAGTTGAACTAAGAATATCGCCGTGTCCTGAAGGGGCAAGGAATCACTTGGGTAAACTTGGCACCATTTAAGTACTCGGACAATATTAAACGTACATCTTGTAACCCTCTCCCCCGGCCCCTCTCCGAAGGTAGAGGGGCGACGAGGCAGCTCGCTACGCTCGTCAAAATGTTATAATAATATTGTCCAACTACTTATTAATCAATTTAATGACTTTGCTGGGTTTCAGTCAGCAGCAACCTATCTATCTACCATCCAGGGTTCACCGACAAGTCACTACAAAGGTGGCAGAATTATCCGGCCCCGCCAATGACGGAGGTCACTAATAAACTTGATAATCATCAGCCTGATAGTCAGCTTGTTTGCCGAATTTACATTAATGGCGAATAACATTAAAATAGGCCTCGTTCTCTCCGGCGGAGGCTTCAGGGGGATCGTACACGCTGGCGTAATCCGTGGGCTGGAAGAAATGGACATCAAACCCACGCACGTCGCCGGGGCCAGTATTGGATCCGTAGTGGGTGGCCTCTACGCCGCCGGAGTGGATGCGAACCGTATCCGCGACGTCATTACTAACATCCACCTGTTTACCCGCCACAACCTAGCTTTTAGCTGGTCCGGGCTACTTGACGCCGACAAGATCGAAGAACCCCTCCTACCCTACTTCCCGGACGATCGATTTAGTGCGCTCAAAAAGAAACTGTACATAAGTCGTACGAACCTGGAAACCGGCCGCGCCGAGATCGTCTCCAGCGGCTCGGTCCTGGATGCCATCAAATGCTCCGCGGCTTTGCCAATGCTCTTCGCTCCGGTAAAGTGCAACGGTCAGGTCTACGTTGACGGAGGGCTTACGGACAACTTTCCCGTGCAAACCCTTCGCGCCGAATGCGACGTGGTGATCGGCGTCTCGGCAAATCCAGCCTTATTCTGTGACCGCAAAGAGTTACAATCCTTATTCGCGCTGATGAACCAAATACTAGAAATTGGCATCAGCCAGGCGACGGCCGTGAAGTACGATCAGTGCGACGTGATGATCGTACCCAAGGGCCTAGATGCCTACTCGCTACTTGACGTCGAACACGCAAAAGCATTATTTGACCTCGGCTATGAAACCATCATGGCGCAGCGGGAAGAACTAGACTTGGCTTTAGTAAAAAACAGCACGGTCAAAACACCAAGCCACTTCACTAATTCCGAGGCTGCGTTGCAATTATAGCCCGCGTCCGATTCTGCGCCGCAATCGTCATGATCGGCGTAATGCGGTTGAAAGGAACCCCCGTCTCGGCAACAATGGTGACGGTCGTATTCTCATCGTCGTCCGACTGCGCAATGGCATTATTGACGGCCTGAGCGATGGCACCACCCCGAACTTCCAGACTATTCACGCTGGTCGTGCCATCCCGTTCGAGTTGTACGATGATGTTGGTGGGGGCAACGGTCTGACTATCCGACTCCGGCAGGTCAAAAGGCTTGATCTGAACGAAGTTGGAGGTAAGCATGAAAAAGATCAGCAACAGGAAGATGATGTCCGTCAGGGAGGACATGTTGAACTGTGCGTTTACTTTATTTGACCTTTTGAAACCCATAATTAGTTTGGTAGTCGGTAGTCGGTAGTCGGTAGTCGGTAGTCGGTAGTTTGGTGACTTAGTAGAGAATGGCATGGTGACAAAACACTATCATACTATCATACTGCGCGAAGCGCTACTATCATACTCCTACCCTGGTTCCTGAAGAAGATCCATAAACTCAGTCGTAGACCGTTCCATTTTGTACACCACCCGCTCGACGGAAGCCACGAGGTAATTATAGCCCACGAAGGCAAAAATACCGATGAACAAACCGGCAGCAGTTGTTAATAACGCCGAGTAGATACCACCCGCCAAGACGTCCGGCGTAATGTTCTCGGCAACTGACATCTCGTAAAACGCCGCGATCATACCCGTTACCGTACCAAAAAAACCGATCATGGGGGCGGCACCGGCGATGGAGGCTAGCGTACTCAGTCCTTTCTCCAAACGAAAAACTTCCAGGTTACCTACGTTCTCGATGGCGGCGTCAATGTCGCGCAAGGGGCGACCGACACGGGTCAGGCCTTTCTCGACCATGCGGGCAACGGGGCTGTCGATCGTCGTGCAGAGCGCACGGGCGTTGGACATGTTACCGGCAGACATTTCGAGACGGATACGCTCCATGAAACCCGTGTCCTCCGCACCGGCAGCCTTGATGACGGCGAGACGCTCCAAAAAGATGTAGCAGGCGATAACGAATAAAACCAGTAGGATACCGACGATGATCATCGTCAGCCAGCCGGATTCCAGCAAAACGCTGAGGAGATTGGCGGATTCGGTAACGGGTTCCGCCGTCGGGTCAAGCAAAGGAGTCGATTGGAGCAGCAGGTTCAAAAAGCGTGGGAACATCTGGGTAGGTTTAGCGGGTGCAAAACGTCGGTTAGCTGCGTTTCGTATGTTAGCGGACCAAGCAAGTGGTTTGCGTGGGTCCCAAAGGTAATTCGCGCAGCCGGTTATTTGCCGGTGGGTGGGTTTTTACCTTTCGTAGGTTTTTAGTAGTTCTTGGTCGTTCTGATTTTCGGAGCTTAGCCTTACTCTATCACCAGTAGGTACCGGCGTTTTTTACCGTTTTCAATCAGGATAAATCGGTCGTGGAGTAGGTCGCCGGTGTTTACCTCGGCTTCTACGTCCGTCATTTTCACCTTGTTGATTGAGATAGCGTTATTCTCAATCGCCCGCCTGGCTTCGCTCTTACTGGAGGTGACGGTTGTGTCGGACAATAGATCAATCAGCGTAGGGGATGCTGCCAGGGCTGCTCTATCGACTACGAAATCAGGAATTTCGCCGCGCAATCCTTCAATGGTTTTGGCAGTCAGGCTTTGCAGATCTTCCGGGGTAGTTCCGCGCCCGTAAAAGATGTCCGTGACGCGCTTGGCGGTGGTGATGCCCTCCGCGCCGTGGATGCGTTCGGTAAGCTCGGCGGCCAGCGCGTGCTTGATGGCGTTGACTTGCTTGAAGAGGTTGTTGTCCGGGCCGTGCGCTTCGACGGTGGCTACGTCGGCCAGGATTTCTTCTTTGGTGCGGAGGGAGAAGGTCTTGAGGTAAGTAGGAATGTCCGCGTCGTTGGAACGGACCCAGAATTGGTAGAAATCGTAGGGGCCGGTCATTTCCGGGTCGAGCCAGATGTTGCCTTTTTCGGACTTGCCGAATTTTGTCCCGTCCGCTTTCGTGAGCAGTGGCGTGGTGACGGCGTAGGCTTTTCCCTCGGCGTTGCGGCGGACGAATTCCGTACCGGCCGTAATGTTGCCCCACTGGTCGGAGCCACCCATCTGGACGGTCACGCCGTAGTCTTCGTAGAGCTTTTGGAAGTCGTAGCCCTGAAGGAGTTGGTAGGAGAATTCGGTGAAAGACATACCGGTATCGAGGCGGCTCTGGACGCTGTCTTTCGACATCATGTAGCTGATCGTCAGGGTTTTGCCGACGTTACGGAGGAAGTCGAGCACGTTCATGTGCTCGTAGAACTCGTAGTTGTTGACGACGGAAAAACTGTGCTCTTCTCCAACTTCCCTTGCACCAGTCCCGTACTTTGTCGGGACGCCCCGCAGTCCTACACCAATCAGTTCCATCATCTGCGCCTTCTGACTTTCGAGATTCGCGTCGAGCTCTTCGTACGTCTTCAACTGCCGCTCTTTATCCTTGCCCGACGGGTCGCCGATCCGCCCCGTAGCTCCGCCAAAAAGGATGACGGGGTGGTGGCCGGCGCGGGCCCAGAGCGTGAGGATCATGACCTGGACGTAGTTGCCAATCGTCAGCGAATTCGCCGTGGGGTCGAAGCCGATGTAGGCTTTGCGGGGGGCTGCGTTGAGGTGCTCGCGGATTCCGGGCGTGAGTTGGTGCAGCATGCCGCGCCATTCTAGTTCGGCGATAAAGTCCATGGGGTCGTCTCTTTTGGGAGGGCGAAGATAGGTCTTACGGGCCGGTGTTATCACCTAGAAAACTGGTAGCAGACACAACTGTTTATTTCTAATTGCGTGGTGCGTTGAACTCTGCCCCCCATTGTTGTTTAGTGGGATAATAAGTTTCTGCCATGACCCGAACGCTGCTCTTTATTTGCCTGTTTTCCGTCCCCTTTTTGGCGCGGGCGCAGGTGCAAGCCATGGACCGGGAGCAGTGTGTTGCTTACGCCCTCGCCAATGCCCCGGACCTCCGTAACGCCCGCCTCGAAGACAGCATCGCCGAACTCAACAACCAGATTTTACTATCCGCCTGGAAGCCGATAGTGGCCCTGACCGGTGCGGTCACCAACAACTGGAAGCAACAAGTCACGCTCTTCCCCGACTTTAATAACCCGGGAGAAACGAGCGAGGTCGTCCTCGGCCAAAAGTGGTTATCCAACGCCGGCGTCACCGTTAACCAACTGATCTACAGTCCGGAGGTCATCCGCGACCGCAACCTCCAACGCGCCAACCTCGAAGCCGCCCGGCTGGTCATCGAAGAACAGGAACTACAACTTAAAGCCCGCGTAAGCACCGCCTTCTACCAAACCCTCCTGTTCACCGAACGCATCACCCTTGCGCGCGCCGACATCGAGCGCCTCGAACGCAACCTCCGGGATGCCCGCTTACTGTACGAAAACGGTATCAACGATAAGGTGGATTACAAACGCGCCACCATCGCCCTCAACCAAGCGAAAGCGAACTTAGCCACCGGTTTGTTAGGTTTGGATAGCCGAATGGCCGAGCTAAAGTCCTTAATGGGCTATCCGGAAAATCAGCCACTAGATTTGACGTACGACTACGAACGCTACAGTCTCGACGTCACATCCGATAGTCTGCTGGACCTGGAAATTCGCGAAAGACCGGAGATACGGGCCTTGCGCATCAGGCAACAACAGCAAGACCTCAATACCACTTATCTCCGCCGCTCCTGGCAACCTACGGTAAGCGCCCAGGGCGGATACTTGTACAACTATCTCGCGAGTAATCTTGGTGACCTCTACGGCCAAAAGTACCCCGCCGGTGTTGCTTCCCTCAACGTCAATGTTCCGCTGTTCAACGGCGGGCGCAGGTTCCACCAGGTAGAGTTGGCAACCGTCCTGCGTCTGGGACTGGATTACGAACTGGAAGCCCTACGACAAGAAATCCAGCGAGAATTTGCCGTAGCTGACAACGACTATCGTTCCGGTCGCCTCAACTTCCTGATCGCCGAAGAGAACGTAGAACTCGCCCGGGAGATCTACGAAGTCATCGACCTACAGTACCGGGAGGGTATCAAACCGTTTCTGGAAGTCGTCATCGCCGAAAGCGACCTGCGCACCAGCCAGAACCGGGCCCTCAACGCCCTGATCGACGCCCTCATCGCCCGCGTGGAACTACAACGGGTCACCGCCACCCTCTAAACACAGCCCCGAATGAAACTGATTTACTCCCTGAGCTTTTGCCTGGGTCTGCTGCTCACCTGCGCTTCTTGCGGCGGTGGCAAAGACGAGGAAGCCCCGCAACAACGGCCGGCCCCGACCGTCCGCGTAGCGGAATCCAAACAAGAAGCCGTCACGTTCTACGATGAATTTCCGGCGACGGTCGTTGCCCTGGATGAAGTAGAAGTCCGGCCCCAGACCACCGGCTACATCACCCAAGTATATTTCCGGGAAGGGGATCTCGTCCGGAAAGGGCAACGCCTCTACACGGTGGACGTCCGCCGCTACGCCGCCGACGTGGACCAGGCGACCAGCACGGTAGCCAGCGCCCAGGCCAACCTAGACCTTGCCGAGAAGAACGTGGAGCGTTACCGCCGCCTGGCCGAAGCCGAAGCCATCGCCCTCCAGACGTTGGACCAAGCCGAAGCCGAGGTAGAAGCCCGTCGCCAAGCCCTCGAAAGCGCTAACGCCGGCGTCCGCAGCGCGCGCACCCAACTGGATTATACGGTCATCCGCGCACCCCTCAGCGGGGTAACGAGCCTGAATTCCGCTAAGTCAGGTACGCAGGTTTCGCCCGGGCAACCGCTACTGACCACCATCAGCAAAGAAGCGCCGATCGGCGTAGATTTCGCTTTGCCCCAGACTCAAATTCCGCGCCTCAGCCGAATGGAGAAAACGGGTATCGACCCGAGGGATAGCGTCTTTCGACTACGCTTACCCGACGGATCGCTTTACGCTGGAAAAGGCAAAATATACGCTAGCGACCGGGTGGTCGACCCGCGAACGGGCTCGCTGAACGTGCGGTTAGAATTTACCAATCAGGACAAAGTACTACGCCCCGGCATGACCCTGGAGATCGAGATGCTCAACGACCAGTCCGGTCGTCAGGTACTGATCCCCACCCAGGCCCTTTCCGAGCAAATGGGAGAGTTCTACGTGATGGAGGTGCGGGACAGCGTGACCTACCGGCAAAAAGTAACGACTGGAAAACAACTCGGTCAGCAAGTCGTAGTTACGGAAGGCCTGGATGCCGGAAAGATAGTGGTGATCGAAGGCTTAAAGAGCGTGAAGGATAGTACCAAAGTGCAAATTGCCCCACCCCGCCAGGAGGAAAACAAGTCCGCAAACCAAGCCCAAAACCAAGGCGAATGAAAGACTTTTTTGTCGACCACCCGAAAGCGGCGATGGTCGTGTCCTTGCTCCTAGTCATCCTGGGTGGCGTAAGTTTGAGCACGTTACCCATCACGCAGTACCCGAACATTACGCCCCCGACGGTTTCGGTTAGTGGTGCTTATACCGGTGCGGACGCCCAGACGGTCGAGGAATCCGTTACCACCCCGATCGAGTCCCAGATCAACGGTACGCCGGGGATGGATTACATCACGAGTAACAGCACGAACAGCGGTGCGGTGTCGATCAACGTCACCTTTGAATTGGGTACCGACATCGATATTGCCGCCCTCGACGTGCAGAACCGCGTGGGGGTTGCCGAGCCCACCATTCCCGAGGCCGTGCGCCGGTTGGGCCTGACCGTCCGGAAGCGGAACCCGAGTTTGTTCATGCTCATCGCGCTCCAGTCGCCCGAGGGCACCCACGACCGGGGCTTCATTGACAACTACATGAACATCTTCGTGCGGGATGCCCTATTGCGGGTCGACGGCGTCGGTGATGCCTTTGCGATCACGAAGGACTTTAGTATGCGCCTGTGGCTCAATCCGGAAAAGATGGCGGCATTGGGCCTTACTCCCGCCGAAATCACCGAAGCCCTCCGGGTGCAGAACGTACAGGTGGCGGCTGGATCGGTCGGTGCGCCACCGCAGAACAGCGATCAGGTATTCGAATACACCGTTTTCGTGGATAGCCGGTTAGAATCCACCAAGGAATTTGAAGACGTGATCATTCGCAACGACCCCGCTACCGGGGCGCTGATCCGCTTAAGCGACGTCGGCCGGGTAGAGCTCGGCACCTTTAGCTACGGCCGGGAGTCTCTCACTAACGGAACGCCGGCTGCGGTCCTGATCATTTACCAAGCACCGGGGAGTAATGCCCTGGCTACGGCTGACGGCATCGTCGCGGCGATGGAAGAGCTGAAGGAAGATTTTCCGCCCGACCTGGATTACCTCATTCCGTTCGAGGGCGTGTCCGTTATTCGAGCGTCCATTGAAGAAGTACTGATTACGCTGGCGATCGCGCTGGCGATTGTGGCACTGATCGTGTTTATTTTCCTACAGAAAGCGCGGGCTACTTTGCTTCCTTTGCTGGCCATTCCGGCTTCCATCGTGGGAGCTTTTATCCTGTTTACCCCACTCGGCTTTACGATCAACACGCTGACGCTCTTCGGACTGGTGCTGGCGATCGGAATCGTGGTGGACGACTCGATCGTGATGGTCGAAGGCATTCAGACGAATATGGACGAGAAGGGGATGTCTCCGGCCGAAGCCTCGAAAGAGGCTTTGCGGGAACTGACCACGCCGGTCATTACGACTTCCCTCATTCTCGTAGCGGTATTCTTACCGGTAGCCGCCATTCCCGGACTGACGGGACAGTTATACCAGCAGTTCGCGGTCACCATCTCTATCTCCGTCTTATTATCCTCGCTCGTTGCCCTTACCCTGGCACCCGCGTTAGCGACAACCCTTTTTAAAAAGCGGGAGGAGAATGCGGCGCCGACCCGGATGGAGAAGATCTTCAAGCCTTTCAACAACGGCCTGAATTGGATGAAGGATAAGTACGGTCGGATCGTGCAGTGGACCCTCGGAAAAGTCTGGGTCGTGGCCCTGGCCCTGATCGCCATCTTCGCAGTTACCTGGCTGCTGTTCAGCGTGGAGCCGAGCGGTTTCATCCCGGAGGAAGACAACGGGCGGATTTTCATCACCTACGAACTACCCGAAGCAGCCGCCAATAACAGGAGCCTCGAAGTGCTAAAATCGGTGATGAATACGCTCGATAGCATGCCGGAAGTATTTGCTTACACGGGCGTCAACAACCTCAATGCGCTGACTTTCACGACCCGTTCGAATACGGGTACGGTGTTCGTTCAACTGAAGGGTTGGGACGAGCGGAAGGGGGACGAACAAAGCGTGAATGCGCTGGTGGGTCAGCTCAATCAGAAATTAGGTGGAATTATTGATGCGCGCGTCGTGGTGATTGCCCCGCCGTCCATTCCGGGCCTGGGTAGTAGTTCCGGCTTCAGTTTCGTGCTGCAGGATCGTTCCGGCAACAGCACCGTCGAAGAATTCGAACAGACGATGGACCAGTTCCTCGGGGCCGTAAACGGTCGTCCGGAGATCGCCCGCGCCTTCAGCTTCTTCACTGCCCAGACGCCCGGTTACGAAATGATCGTGGACCGGGAGCGGGCCATGCAGCTCGGCGTTCCGCTGGCTAATGTGTACAGCACCGTCCAAACTTTTCTGGGTAGCTCCTACATCAACGACTTTACGCTGTACGGCCGGACCTTCCGCGTCGTCGCCCAGGCGGATACTATGTTCCGGACGAATATTCAAGATATTAACGATTATTACGTGAGTAATACGGAAGGGACACTGGTCCCGCTCAGCAACCTCGTTCGGTACGAGTTGAAGAAGGAAGCACCGTTGATCTCCCACTATAACCTCTTCCGGTCGGCCGACATATCGGGCGCAGCCGCCCCGGGTTACAGTAGCGGTCAGGCAATCACGGCATTGCAAGAAGAAGCCGCCAAGTTGCCGACGGGCTTCGGGTACGAATTCAGCGGCCTGAGCCGGGAGCAAGCGAACTCCGGAAACGAGACGATCTATATTTTTGGTTTCTCGATCCTGATGGCGTTTCTAATCCTAGTTGCCCTTTACGAAAGCTGGACGGTGCCCTTCTCCGTGCTGGTCGCCGCGCCGATCGGTATTTTTGGCTCCATGCTGACGCTCTGGCTCTTTCCGGGGATCGACAACAACGTTTACGCCCAAATTGGCCTCATCACGGTAATCGGACTGGCGGCGAAAAACGCCATCCTGATCGTAGAATTCGCCAAAAACAAGGTAGAAATTGACGGGATGGACGTGAAGGAAGCTACCGTGGAAGCTTCGCGGGAACGTCTCCGCCCTATTCTCATGACGAGTGCGACCTTCATTTTCGGGATGATCCCGTTGGCGCTGGCCGGCGGTGCCGGGGCTGCTTCACGCCAGACGATTGGCTGGGTCGTGATCGGCGGGATGGTGGCGGTTACCTTTTTGGCCGTTTTATTTGTTCCTGCGGTTTATGCGACCATCACCGGTTGGGCTTACTCGGAAGAGGAGTTGGCTTCTTACAAAAAGAAAGAAGAGGGGGAGGAGGGGATTACGAAAGAGGAAGAATAAGCTGACAATTAGATTCCTATTCGGTTCGCGACCATTGTTCAGTATATTCTCTACGGCTACCGGTCAAAAGCAGCTCGTTTAAACGAGCGGAGTGAGCAGTCACGTGCGGCAGCAAATCGAATATCACATATCGTTTATCGCATATCGCATATCATCCGCTATGAATCGCACATCAAGACCCAACCGTTAAACCAAAATCTCAACCTACCCACCAACGTTACCTTTACCACATGAACCTACCCCTCTACCTGGCCCGGGGCGTCGCCAGGGGCGGCACGAAGTCCGTTAGCCGTACCATCATCGGTATCGCGGCCGCCGCCGTGGCGATATCCATGATCACGATGATCCTCGCTTCGGCACTCATCGCCGGATTTAAATCGGAAATCTCCGAAAAGATTTTCGGGTTCTGGGGCCACATTCACATCACGGCGGACGCGGCGAGCTACGGCATCTTCGACACCTATAACTACCCCATTTCCAACCACCAGGACTTCTACCCCAGTTTGCAGGAACTCGGCCCGGTAACGCTGCAGAGTTTCGGAACGGGGCTGGGCCTCAACGAAAGTGAGCCGCAAACCTCCGTCGGCGGCGTGCGTCACATCCAGCAATTCGTCGTGCTACCCGGCGTCGTTTCCGTGTACCCCGAGGGGGAACGCCTACCGACCCAGGAAGCCCTGATCCTGAAGGGAATCGCGGCGGACTACGACTGGCCAACCTTCGGAAAGTACCTCGTGGCGGGCGAAGAACTGATCGTCGGGCCCGACTCCCTCAACCGCGGCATCGTTATCAGTAGCATTACCGCCACCCGGCTCGAACTCGACCTGGGCGACCGGATGGATTTCGCCTTCATCGGTCAGAACGGCCAGGACCGGACGCGGGCCTTCGAAGTGACCGGCATCTACAAAACCGGGCTGGAGGAGTTCGACCGGCAGTTCGCGCTCGTCGACATGCGCCACCCGCAGTCGTTACTCGGCTGGGAGGAAGACCAGATCGGCGGCTTCGAGGTCGTGCTCGACGACATCGGTGACCTGGACATTTTCACCGACTACATACACTACAACACCCTGCCGCAGGATCTTTACGCCGACAGCATCCGCAATAAAATCAGTGAGTTATTCAACTGGTTGGACATTCAGGATTACAACTGGGCGATCATCCTGATTCTGATGATCATCGTGGCGATCATCAACATGGTGACGGCGCTACTGATCCTCATTTTGGAGCGGACGAACATGATCGGTACCCTCAAGGCGCTGGGTCAGAGCAACTGGGGCATCCGCAAAATCTTTCTGTACTACGCCGGCTTCATCGTCTTCGTCGGGTTGCTGATCGGCAACGTCGTCGGGCTCTTCCTTTGCTGGGTCCAGGCTACTTTTGGCGTGGTCCACCTCGACGAAGAAAGCTACTACCTCTCGGTGGCGCCCATCCAGATCGACTGGACGACGCTCGCCTGGCTGAACGTAGGCACGTTCGTGGTTACGCTGCTGTTCCTAATTGTGCCGTCGATTCTCGTCACGCAGGTCGATCCGGTGAAGGCGATTCGCTTTAAGTAAGCTAGTTGGAAGCCGCGACGATCTTGGCTTCCAGTACCCCTTCGGCCTCGAGCATTTTAAATTCTTCCAGTTCCTCACACCTTAACAAGGCGTCAATATTTTTGTCGTAAAAAGCCATTACGTCCTTTACCGCCGCATAGTTTACCGCACCTTCGTTACCGTCTTCGTTGAGGATAGTGTGCTTCGCGTGGGCTGCCATGAACATGACAAAGCATTCGGTGCAATTCCTGAAAGGAACGATGTCCCGACCGATGGGAGTATTCAGCGTGAAAGTACCGGTGAGCCATTCCAACACGAACACCTGGGCCCTTAGTCGTTTTGGGGGAATCTGGTCCATAGATGTTTCCAGTAGGTAGTTAACCGCGGCGACCACATTATCGTGCTGGGCGCTGTAATCAGAGTCTTGCTCGTAGATGACGCCTTGTGGTACCTCGTATTCCTGAGCGTGCAGGATAACGGAGATTAGTGCGAGCAGTAGGATTGTGAGGAGACGCATAAGAGTCTTTGGTTAAGTGTGTTTATGATAACGCGGGCGCGGTCGCAGGTGAAAATAGGTGGGTGAAGAGCAAAAATTCGTTAAGGATATAGTAAATACCGTTGCCGATCGGACCGGTAGTCCGCCAGGTCGTCCGCCCACGTCGCGCGGATTTGGGCGGGGGTGGCACCGGCGGAGATGGCTTTACGCAGTTCGTCCGTCCCGGCTAGAAGGTCGAAGAAGTCCGGCCGGGTAAAGAAGGTAATGCCCTGGTCGGTTAGGTCCCGGTGAGCATTGGTTAGGTATTCCAGGTTGAGCTGGGTCAGGTTTTGTAGCTGCCCGATGGATAGCTGGGTCAGGTCTTCGCCCCGGCAGAGTTGTCCCTCTAACTTTGGGCTGCTGCTACCCGGGCCGGGCGTGGGGGTGAAGCGAATGTTGCCGTACGAAAGACTGGGGTGGCCGTAGAGTTGGAACTGTTTCATCGTCCCCCGGCCAACGCTGAGGGCGGTGCCTTCGAAGAAACACAGGTGCGGGTACAGGTAGATACTGCGCTGGTTCGGTAGATTGGGGCTCGGTGGGGTGGGTAATTCGTACACTTGGTCGTGCGCGTAGCCGAGCATGGGGATCACGGTTAGCTCAGTCTTTAACCCGTCGGCCAACCAATCTTCTCCGTTGGCCATCCGGGCGAACTCGCCAACCGTCAGTCCGTGCGCGACGGGGATGGGCGCAACCCCTACGAAGGAGGTAAAGGCTGACTTCAGTACCGGCCCGTCGATCAACTTTCCGTTCGGGTTGGGCCGGTCGAGGACCAACACTTCCTTCCCGTAGCGGGCGGCGGACTCCATCACGTACAGGAGGGTGGAGATGTAGGTGTAGAAACGCGCGCCGACGTCCTGCACGTCGAAGACGATCACGTCCACCCCCGCCAGGTCGGCGGCGGAAGGCTTCTTGTTTTTACCGTAGAGCGATTTGATGGGAAGGCCGGTGGCCACGTCGGTTCCGTTACTGATGGTAGCTCCGGCGTCCGCTTCGCCCCGGAAACCGTGCTCGGGGGCGAAAATGATTTTGACGTTTATTTCTTGATCGAGCAGGGCGTCCACCAGGTGCCGGTCACTTACGGTGGAGGTTTGGTTGACGACGAGGCCGACGCGTTTGCCGCGTAGCCCGGGCAGGTACCGGTTGAAATCGTACGCTGCCGGATGGGCAACTACCCGCGGCGCGAACGAGAGTTCGGGATTGCCCCCTACCCCAACGTTATTTTCCCCCACCCGGGGCGCGGATGGGGTTTGCGGTTCCTTTGCTGCTCCCGTATCTCTACTTTGCACCGGCGGCCGCGCCCCTTGCTCGGTTTCCACGGGAATGACGTTATTACTACAATTTGCGGTAAGTGAGAAAATTAAACTAAGAATAATTGCTACCTTGCCCATTGGGTGAAATATTGACTGAATCCGCGGTAAGTTCTGAATACTAAAGCTGCGGAATTGGATTTGCCACAAAAACACACAAAGTGCACAGCATAAGGCCACCATTTTTGTGTTTACGTGTTTTTGCGGCCCGATGAGCCCGTTTCAGTGATTCAGAAGTGCCATAAATGAAAAATAAAGAATACGCCATCATCGACGTCGAGACGACCGGTGGCCGCGCTAGCCGCGACCGCGTTACGGAAGTCGGAATTGTTATCTACGACGGCGAAAAGATCATCGACAGCTACCAAACGCTGGTCAACCCCGAAACACGCATCCCCGCCGGCATCATCCAGTTAACCGGCATCACGATGGAAATGGTCGCCGACGCACCGAAGTTCTGTGAGGTCGCCCGTAAGATCGTCGAGATAACCGAAGGCCGCATCTTCGTAGCGCACAACAGCCGGTTCGATTACGACTTCATCCGTGAGGAGTTCCGCCGGCTGGGCTTCACCTTCATGCGCAAACAACTCTGCACGGTCCGGTTGACGCGTAAGACGTACCCCGGCCTGCGGAGCTACAGCCTGGGCAACCTGACCAAGCACTTCGGCATCAAGCTCGACAACCACCACCGCGCTTTTGCCGACGCCATGGCTACCACCGAGCTCCTGAAGATGAACCTGATCGGCCCGGAGTGCAAACAGGAGATCAAGTCGATGGTCAATCAGGGCATCTCCGCTACGAAATTGCCCGATAACATTAAAATCGAGCAACTGCAAAGCTTACCGGAAGAATGTGGGGTGTACTACTTTCACGACACAACCGGTCGGGTGATTTACGTCGGCAAGAGCAAGAATATTCGCAGCCGCGCCGCCCAGCACTTTAACGACCGGACGGCAAAGGGCAAGATGATCGCCTCCCAGGTAGCTGACATTACCTTCGAACTGACCGGTTCCGAACTCGTCGCGCTACTCCACGAGAGTGAGGAAATCAAGCGGCTCCAGCCGCCCATCAACCGTACCTCCCGCCGGACAAAGTTCGCCTACGCCATCATCTCCAAAATAAGCCCGGGTGGCTATCGCTGCTTCGACATCGTAAAGAACACCGCCCAGATCAGGAAGGAGGAAGATATGATTAGCGAGTTCCCCACCCTTTCCCGCGCGAAGGGCCGGCTCAACTTCGTCCGTAAACACCTCAGCCTCTGCGGCATCCACACCAAACTAAGCAACGGCACGTCCGCTTGTTTCTATTTCCACCTCAAGCAGTGCCACGGCGCCTGCGTGGGCCAGGAAGCGCCGGAAGCGTACAACGAGCGCGCGGAAGCCGCTCGCCTGCACCTCCGGAACGTGTTTGATTACGATTTCCTCCTCTTCGACCGGGGGCGATCGCACGACGAAGAAGCGGCGATTCTGGTACAGGACGGTAAGTACCAGGGGTTCACGTACGTCAGCAAGGACGAAGCTCACGACATCGAGTCCATCGTGGACAGCGTGAAGTGTTTTGCCACGCACCCGGATACGGCACGCATCATTCAGTACCACGTGTCGCGCAACGGGGGGCGAATGGTCGATCTCGCCAGTGGGCGGCGGAAGAGTTTGGTTTGAATGGGGAACGTCAAGGTTTAGGCGTACCAACTACCGGGTCAGTACTTGGCAACGGCTTACCGAAATCCAACGGAGACCGACCAACAAAAAAGCCGGCCTCCCGCGTGGGAGACCGGCTTTCTGTTTGGACTGCACTAATATCACTTAGCGTTAGTCAATGCTTAGTTTTTCAGGAAACGGCGCGTAAGCTTGGTACGCTCACCGATTACCGTTACTTGGTAAACGCCACTAGCGAGGCTACCGAGGTCGAGGGTGCCGACATTGGCAACGTTACGTTCGATGACGCGACGGCCCATCTGGTCGGTTACTACCGCCTGGAAGGTACCCTCCGCATCACCAATGCGCAGATTGAGACTTTCGTTGGCGGGGTTGGGGAATACCTGAAGGGCTTCACCGGATACGTAATCAATACGAACGATCGGGCTGTAAGCGAATTGACCGTCGAAGTCTAGCTGCTTAAAGCGGTAAAAAGCCGCTCCCGTGAGGGGGGCCTCATCCCGAAAACCGTAGGTAGCGCCGCTTTGCTCTTTCGCCGTAGCGTTAACAAAACCGAGATCGACCCATTCGCTGGCGTCGCCGCTGCGCTCTATTTGAAAGCCTTCGTTACCACTTTCTGAAGCCGTCTCCCACTGAAGGTTGACACCCTTCTTCGTGGGCTCGCCCGTAAAGGACAGTAGCTCCACGGGAAGCTGACGACCCGCGATGGTACCAGTGAAATCTGGACTATTTCTTCTGGAGGTGTAGGAAAACTCGAAAGGCTGGTCGGTTACGGGGGTTCCAAACTCGATCACGATGGAAAACGGGGTATTTTGATCTAAATCGACCGGGGCGGAGCGATCAGTAGTTACTACTTGGTAAATCTCATAACCAGTAGGTGTAAGTTCGTAGATCACGACTCGGGACAGCGATCCATCGTTGAAACCGGAAAACCCGATTAAATTGGAGAGTGATCCAGTCGAATTACCGCATATCTCAAGGGTCGAGCCGGGTTGGTAAACTGGATTGGTCGCCGCAATGCTTCGAATCCGGTCGGGGAGAGTGTTGGTGAAGTCTGCCGTCGAGCAGGTTTGAGCGCGTAGGCTCGGGCTGCCCAGGCAGAATGCCAGGCAGATAAACAAGTAGAATTTGTTCAAAATAAAGTTGTTGTGTAAAAAAAAGTTGTTGTTGAAATGGCCGCAAATAAGGCTTTGAGGGCCGTCCGTACGGTTACCCATTAGATGATCTTAAGTTATCGATTGTTTGGTTTAAACCACACAATAATGTGTTAAAACTTTTAACAACACGGAGGTAGGGGATGATTTTCGGTAGGATTTTACCCGCGCGGGCGCTATCGCCAACCCGAACACGACTTACCTTCGCGCCCACTCAAAGTAAGCGCCCCATGATCCACCGTCGAGAAATCAGACCCCTCCTCCAACACCCCCCCACCGGCGAAACCGTTACCGTAATGGGCTGGGTCCGTGCCTGGCGGGGTAACCGGTTTATGGTGCTGGGTGATGGCTCGGGTCCGGAAACCCTGCAGATCGTCGTGAACGGAGAGGATTTTGACGAGGACACCATCCGCGCGATCGGCTTCCACGCCTGCGTTGGCGTGACGGGCGAACTCGTAGCTAGCCAGGGCAGCGGACAGTCGGTTGAGGTAATTGCAAAAGAAATTACCGTCTTCGGCGGGACTGACTTGAGCACCTACCCCCTCCAGGCGAAGAGCCAGACGATGGAGTTTTTGCGGGACAACGCTCAGTTCCGCATGCGGACGAACACGATGGCCGCCGTCTTCCGCCTGCGCCACGCACTTGCCTTCGCGGTCAATAAATATTTCAACGACCGAAATTTTTACTACCTCCACACGCCCATCATCACCGGTAACGACGCCGAAGGGGCCGGGGAGATGTTCCGGGTAACGACGCTCGACCCCCACGACCCGCCCCGCACGGAGGAAGGCACGGTTGATTACGGCCAGGACTTTTTCGGGAAGGGAACCCACCTCACCGTCTCCGGCCAGTTACAAGCGGAGATCGGTGCGCTAGCGATGGGAAAGGTTTATACGTTCGGCCCCACCTTCCGGGCCGAAAACAGCCACACGACGCGTCACTTGTCCGAATTCTGGATGATCGAGCCCGAAATCGCCTTCGCCGACATCGACAACGACATGGACCTGGCCGAGGACTTTTTGAAGTACCTCATCAACCACTGCCTGGACAACTACCGAGCGGACTTAGAGTTCCTCGACGAGCGCATTCAGCAGTCCGAAAAGAACCTGAAAGCGGACCTGCGCCGCCCCATGGGCCTGATCGAAATGCTGGAATTTACCGTCAAGGATGACTTCGCCCGCATCACTTACACCGAGGCCATCGACCTGATCCAGCGCTCCAAGCCCTACAAAAAGAAGAAATTTGAATTCCCCGTCGAGTGGGGCACCGATCTCCAGGCCGAGCACGAACGCTGGTTGGTGGAAAAGCACTTTAAAAAGCCGGTCATCGTACGCGATTACCCAAAAGACTTCAAGGCCTTTTACATGCGGCTGAACGACGACAACAAGACCGTGGCCGCCATGGATATTCTCTTTCCCTTCATCGGTGAAATGGTGGGCGGCTCGCAGCGGGAAGAGCGGGAGGACGTTCTACGCCAGCGTATGCAGGAGATGGACGTCCACGAAGATGCCCTGGCTTGGTACTTACAGTTGCGTACGTTCGGCGGTTGCCCGCACGCTGGCTTCGGGTTGGGCTTCGAACGGATGGTCATGTTCGTGACCGGCATGGGGAATATTCGCGACGTGATTCCTTTCCCACGGGCGCCTAAGTCGGCGGACTTCTAGTTTTTGCTTAGGTTTACCGCATGGACAAGCAGCCCGTGTTAACAATCGTCGCCGGTGCGAACGGGAGTGGGAAGACTACTTTTGCCGTTCCGTACACGAAGCAGTATGGAATACAGTTCATCAATGCGGACGCGCTTACCAAGCAATTCGAAAGCCGGGGCGAGCCGAACGCTATGATGAAGGGTGGGCGAGCGTTTTTTCGCCTGCTGGATCAAGCCTTAACGAAGCTGGAGGACGTATGCATCGAGACGACGTTATCCGGTACGTATACTACCAAAGTGGTTACTAGGGCACAGAAATCAGGTTACGAAGTCCAAATGATCTACATATTTCTCGACAACGCGCAAATGTGTGTGGATCGAGTAACGCTACGGGTAAAAAAAGGCGGACACCACGTTCCCATCGACGATATCACCCGACGTTATTATCGGAGCATCGCTAATTTTCGCGACAACTTTATCAAAGTCGCCGACGTATGGTTTTTATACTATAACGGACTTGAAAGGCACACCTTAATTGCCCAGAAAGGAGCGAATGGCATCGACATAATCGACGCTGCTAAATACGATTACTTACAAAATATAGAAACGGATGTCTCAAATTGAAGTAACACAGCAGGCGATGGAAATGCAAAAGATAGCGAATGAAGCCGCCGCTAACGCACGGGATGAAAATCGTCGTTTAGGCCTCGCCAGTCCTCTTTTCTTGGGTGGTAAAATACAATTCGAGTTACCGGACGGAACCATCACTGACCAGCGGCCAGCGAACCTGATTCCGCAAGACGAACCGGCTCATTCGGTCTAATTTAACAGCAGATTACCATCAATGATAATAGGAACCCGCGGCTCCCGCCTAGCCCTCTGGCAAGCCCACTACGTACAGGCCCAACTCAAAGAAATCGGCATCACTTCCGAGCTCAACGTCATCAAGACGCAGGGCGATAAAATCCAACACTTGACCTTTGACAAACTCGAGGGCAAAGGATTTTTCACTAAGGAAATTGAAGACAAACTACTGGCCGGCGAGATCGACATCGCCGTGCACAGCCTCAAGGACATGCCAACCGACCAGGTAGAAGGGCTCACTTTCGCCGCCCTCTCCTACCGCGCCTCGGTCAACGACGTGATCCTGATCCATAAAGAAAGAGCCGTAGCCGGTAAGCCCTTCCAACTGGCGGACGGCGCGACGATCGGTACTAGCTCCAACCGCCGGAAGGCGCAGCTCGTCGATTTACACCCGGGGCTGGTGCCCGTCGATATTCGCGGCAACGTACCGACGCGGCTGAACAAGGCGCGGACCGGTGAGATGGACGCCGTCATGCTCGCCGCCGCCGGCCTGGAACGCCTCGAACTAGATTTATCCGACCTGGTCGTCGTTCGCCCCAGCCCACGGGAGTTCGTGCCCGCACCGGGCCAGGGCGTCATGGCCATCCAGACGCGCAAAGACGATCTGGAAACCCGTAAGAAGCTAGCGCCCCTCCACAACGTCACCGTCGGCGAGTGCACCAACGTCGAACGCACCGTGCTCAACATGATGGATGGCGGTTGCTCCCTGCCACTCGGTGTTTACTGCGAGCAGGACCAGTTGGGCAACTACCACGTTTGGGCGGCCTACGCCAGCGCGGCGGATGCGCCCGTCAAACGCGTACAAATTAGCCGGAGCACGCGCGCGGGGCTCCCCGAGGCGATCGTGGAATCGTTACTGGGGTAGTTTTATTCCAGTGAAGGGAAAAAGATTTCGGCCAGTTCCCCCATCCTGCTCCTTGCCCGTATTACTTGGCACCCGCGACTACGCCCGACTGCTAAAATATACGCGCATTTTGCGCGGCCGTAGATGCCGTGAAATACGGAAGTGCGCTCATCCCAACGTCGCTACCTTGGCCTTAAACATTCTGGCCGCCGTCGTATAGCCGCCCTCCGTTCCGTCCACGAAATGAATGTGCTTGTCCTTCCGATCCTGCACGTAACAGGACATGACCGAGGCGTGCGTCACGTGGATGCCGTAGTGGATGGCCCCGGTCGCCTCTAACTCGTCGAGAAAGGCCACGAGCCGCTCGTTTTCCGAGGCCGTCCCGGAAATAACGCAATTGAACGTCCCGTCCATCATCAGGGTCGAGGATAGCTGGCTAACCTGCCGCAGATAGCGCTGGCCGGATTCGAAGTACTTAAAATACGACATCCCGGCCGCCGTGATCAACCAGTTTTTGAGCAGGTAGCCGAGTTTGAATTTTCCGGTGCGGGCGTACATTTCTTTCCTGATTTTCTGGATCGTCGCGTCCAGTTTCAACCGACGTGTGCTGATCGGCTGGCGTTGCTCGTAGCTGCCGTAGAGCTCGTTGATTTTCGCGAGTACTTTTTGGTACGTCAAGGCCTGGATCGCTTCGTCGTCGCATTCGGCGACGAGGCAAACGATGCGCTCCTCGTCCTCCGGCGGGCTGATTTCCTGCCAGCGGCATTCCACCCCGGTGAGGTCCACCAGCGGGCCGTTCGGGCGGGCGGTCGTCTCGTCGATAAAAAACCCTTTGATGATCCGCTCGGCGTCCTTCAGCCCCGTACCGAGGACGACTGGAATCACCAAGTGGGCGTTCACCCCGAACTTCATAATCCGAATCTGTCGTCCTCCGGCGTACACCTCCGCGACCTTACGCCGCCCGACGCGCAGGGTCAGGAACATGGTTTCCCGGACGTGGTGGCGGTAGTTTTCGAGGACCTCGATCACCCGGTCGACGTAGGGACCCGGCACAAGAAAAGTGGTACCATCCCCGCCAAAAAAATAGGGTATGTTTATCTTCTCGTCAATCTCCGTGAGCTTGTTCATGACGGCGGCGATGCTTCCGGTGGCCGCTAGGTTTACTTCGTGGTGCAGACCGTTTTTGACGGCCTGGGTAGATTTTTCAATGTCGACCAGCACCACGTACCAACTGGCGGGCACCGGTTGGAAGAGCGAGTCGATCGTGATGAGGTGCTGGAGCACGCCCGTGCGGACGGACAAATATTTGTAAAACCCCACGTTACCGACGGTACTAGCTTCTGGAGGCGAGTTGGCCTGCTGGTTATTCACGTCCGCCGTGTCGCGTTTGAGGTTATACAGGCTTTCGGCGATGTTGGCGTTTGCGCGTTCCAGGGCTGCTTTGGCGTCTTCCAGCTCGTTCACCAGCGGTTCGATGCGGGCCCGCAGACCGGCGAGGCTAATGATGAGCAGGATTACGGCAAGAAGAAGCAGGCCGACCAACGCGAATTTTCCAATGTCGTAGGCGCGCTTGCGCGTTAGTAGAAGTTCGTCTTCGGCACGCAGCACCTTGGCGGAGACAACCCTGATTTCCTGCATCAGTCGGTTGCCTTTATTTTCTCGAAGAATGGACAAGGCACGACTGGTCTGACCGGATGCAATCAAGGCAATTTTCTCTTCGATTTCGGCAAACTTCAGTCTCGCCAAGCTATCGATGTGGTTTACGCGGGCTACTTGCTGGTCGTTATCCGCAACCATTTGTCGCAAATCGGAGATAGCGTCGTCGTAAGCCAATCTGCTCGTGCGGTAGGGTTGGAGGAAGGCTTCATCTTCCGTTAGCAAATATCCCCGCTGGCCGGTTTCGGCGTTTTGCAGGCAGCCCAGGACTTCCTGAGTATCCACCTTCACGGCCAGCGTATGCGTGAGCCAATTCACGGACTGATTAGTCTTTACGTAAGCAAAAACAGCCAGCAGGGAGATCACGACCACGGCGGCAATGGCGTACTCGATCTTGCGAATTTCCTGGCTTTTGGGCATAAGGTTAAGTAATGGATGACTTCCGAACGGAACGGCTGGCTGGCACTCGTTGTGCGGGAGGCACTAACTACCGAAGAAACAAAGATGGGCTAACTATACCTTCATTTCATGCAATGATGATATAGCATCATTATCACAAGATGGGCACGTACGTAAATACCTGTAAGTCAACATTTTAAATACGTGGCACAGTTGTTGTAAGGTTACCCGGTACTGACGCACGTTAAAATCACCACCATGCTCTTCTCTCCTTACTCCGCTACGACCTCTTCCGCTTTTGCGCTCTTAATTAACGACGTTCGTGAAGCATTTACGAGAAAGTCACGCGTGGCGGTTGAGGCGGCAGTCACGACGAAGCAGCCTTCCGCATTCGACCTGCTCGACGAACTGCCCCAAACGCAAAGGGCCGCCTACTTGCTCTACCTGCAGGGTTATGAAATCAGTGAGATTTCCGACCGCCTGCGTTGCTCCGAAAAAATTGCCAAGCGCAGCGTTCACACCGCTCGCTTCCAACTGATTAAGCACGGCCACCGCGCCGCCGCTTAGACCACGTTCACACTGGCTGGCGAACGTTTCGCTCCGCCACTTCACTTACCTATCTTAAACTATACACCATGTTACGTTACGCACTTATTTTCTTCGTTGTTGCCCTCATCGCTGGCGTTCTTGGGTTCGGCGGATTCGCCGGTGCCATGGCCGGTATCGCGGAGATCTTGTTCTACATCTTCCTCGTCCTGCTCGTCATTAGCCTCGTCTCGGGCCTGCTGAAGAAAGCCTAAGCGATCCAGCAAGAAATTTAGGCAGCGCCGCCGTCAGACTTTGGTCCGGCGGCGGCGCTTGTCTTTTGGGAGAAGGAGCGTGGTCGCTCTGACTAAGCGTGGGATGGGTGCGGAGTTTACGGTAAAGCGCAAGGGGTTTTCGGTATTGTCCGGGAGGCAGGAAATTAGCCGAGCCGTCCCACCCACCCGCCGTACCTTCGCCGGTCACCAACACCTTTGCCCCATTCCCATTTTTGCCACCACGACTTTAGCCGGCCTCGAAGAATACCTCGTCGCCGAAATCGAACAGCTCGGCGGCACCCGCGTCGAAGCCGGCCGCCGGGTCGTGTACTGCGAAGGGGACAAAACGTTTCGCTACAAAGCCAACCTCCACCTGCGCACGGGCATCCGTGTCCTGGAAGAAGTAGGTTACTTTCAAGCGAACGACGAGCGGGAACTTTACGCGGGCCTGAAAAAAATCGACTGGTCCCCCTGGATGGAACCGACCGGCAACCTCTGGATCACCGCCGTTACTCAGTCTGATCGCTTCCGCAATGGCGTGTACCTCACCCAGCTGTTTAAGGATGCCGTCGTCGATCAGTTCCGGGAGCGGACGGGCGAGCGACCCAACGTCAATAAGGACGATGCGGACCTGTACCTGCACCTCCACGTGGACCGGGAGAACTACGTGTCCGCCTCCCTCAACTCCTCCGGCGATGGACTCCACCGCCGGGGCTACCGTAGGCGCACGGGCGGGGCGCCGCTCAACGAAGTCCTGGCCGCCGGGCTACTGACCATTGCCGGGTTCGACGGTGAGCGCCCCTTCGTGGACCCCATGTGCGGCTCGGGCACCATCGTCGCCGAAGCCGCCATGATCGCCGCCCACCAGGCGCCGGGCCTGAACCGGGAGTTTGCTTTTCAGCGCTGGCCCGACTTTGACGCCGACCTCTGGTCGTCCCTCCGCCAGGCAGCGCTCGACGCCATCCGGACACCCCCCTACCCCATCATCGGCTCCGACGTGGACGAACTAACCGTCAACCTAGCCGAAGTCACGCTCAGCCGCACGGGCCTCCGGCCGGACGTAGAACTCTGCGCATACCCCTTCGCCCTGCTCCCCCCGATAGCCATCGGGGCCGCGCCCATTTCCGAAGAAAACGGTGGCGTGATGATCATGAATCCGCCCTACGAAGAGCGGCTCAAAACGGGCGACATCGAGACGTTCTACAGCGAGATCGGCGACACCCTCAAGCAAAACTGGAAGGGCTATACGGCCTGGATTATTTCCGGCAACATGGATGCCATCAAATCCGTCGGCCTGAGGACGACCGTCAAAATTCCACTGATGAACGGCCCGATCGAGGTGCGCTACTGCCGCTATGACCTGTATAAAGGAAGCAAAGGCTAAACCGTGGTTTTCTCGTCGATCATCTTCCTGTTTTACTTTCTGCCCGTTTTCCTGGTGGTGTACACGTTGGCGCCAGAGCGCTGGAAAAATGCGGTGATTCTAACGTTTTCCGTGTTTTTCTACGCCTGGGGCGCGCCGGTGTTCGTGTTCGTCCTGCTGGCTTCCACGATCATTGATTTTTACTTGGTGCGCAGCCTGCACCGGGCGGCAACCAATCGTGGCCGCAAGGTGCGATTGTTACTAAGCCTAAGCTTGAATCTGGGCTTACTCGCTTACTTCAAATACGCTAACTTCTTCGTCGAGAACCTGAACGCAGCCCTACTTTCAGCGGGGGTAGATGCGGTGGGCTGGACGGCCGTAGCCCTCCCGATCGGCATCAGTTTCTACACCTTCCAGACGCTGACGTATTCCATCGACGTTTACCGCCGGCAACTCGAGCCCCTGGACCGGTTGGCGGATTATCTGTTGTTCATCATGTCCTTCCCGCAGATGATTGCCGGGCCGATCGTCCGGTTCCGGGAAGTGGCGGCACAGTTGCGGGAGCGGCAATCGACTTACGAGGACAAGCTGCTCGGTTTCCACCGTTTCTGCCTCGGTTTGGCCAAAAAAGTCTTCATCGCCAACGTGCTGGGTGCGAAGGCGGACGAGATTTACGCCCTCGACTTCACCACGCTCGACGCACCGACGGCGTGGCTCGGTGCGGTTGCTTACGCCGGGCAGATCTACTTTGACTTTGCCGGTTATTCGGACATGGCGATCGGCCTGGGCCGGATGATGGGCTTCCGGTTCCCTGAGAATTTTAACAGCCCCTACGTCGCCACGAGCATTAGTGATTTCTGGCGGCGCTGGCACATCACGCTCGGGCGTTGGATGCGGGACTATCTCTACATCCCACTGGGTGGAAACCGGGTGGGCTCCCGCTTTCGGCTTTATTTCAATTTGTGGGTCGTGTTTCTGCTGTCCGGCTTGTGGCACGGCGCATCGTGGAACTTCGTGATCTGGGGCGCTTTTCACGGCTTCTTCCTGGTGCTCGACCGGCTCTTTTTGTTGCGTTGGCTCGGTAAGGTCGGCCGCCTTCCCGCCGTCATATTCACCTGTTTCGTGGTCATCATCGGCTGGGTATTTTTTCGGTTGGAGACGCTGGGGGAGGCCACTGAATATTTATCGGCCATGTTCCGGTGGGATTTTGCCCTCCCGGTAGCAAGCCCTAAGCTGTGGTTAACACTCGCGGTTAGTTTACTAGCTTCGTGGGGTGTGCTCTCCGCCCCCGGGCGGTGGGTTGAGGCGCGATTGTACCCCACGGCGGTGAGTTCGACGGGTACCGCGGTGGTGTACTTGACTTTGGGCTTACTGGTCTACTTACTGTCCGCCGCGGTCATCACGAGCCAGGGGTTCAATCCATTCATCTATTTCCGGTTCTAGTTGCTGAACGCTGCGTTCTTCCGGTCTATCTTCAGCATGTATTTAGCGACGTCATCCAGGACGTAGTCGATAGTCTGCGCCTGCTGCGCAGCCATGTCCTTAATCAGGTTAAACCACTCTTCGTCCCCACGGATCTCTTCAATTTTAGCTAAGATATCGGCTTGCGCAAACGGCCCCTGACTGTTTTCCAGCAGTGCTTCCGCCGTCGCCCCGAAAAACAGGGAACCCATGCCGTGGTAATGGCTGTCCGTTTCGAAAATGACGATCATATCGTAACTCAGCAGATCGTCCGGGAGGGAAATTTGGCTGATGTTGCCGATATCCTTTAATCCGCGGTGAACGCTTTTAAAATAGTAGTAAAAGTCGCCGCCGCCGAAGAACCGTTCGCTGAAGTACTCGCCGTAGTAAAGATCCCAGTAGAAACTGTCGCCGATGACGAGCACTTTCGGCTGTTCTCTTTCCGCGTGGCCGACGTGCCAGACGGGATAGGCCAGTGGGTACCCAGAGGGTTCGAACGGGAGATTCATGCCCCGGAAAAGATCCGCCTCGCGGCCCCGTTGCTCGGCGCTGACTTCGATTGAATCGATCACGATTTCCGGAAGTTTACGGTCGAGCGCACCCTCGACGTAGTGCAGCAAACTGTCCACGGCCAGCAATTGTCCGTAGGTCGTCCAGTGAATGCCTTGCCGGGAGAAGAGGGGGTACGGGGTGGTGTCCTTCATTTCCCGGAACCAGGCGCTGAAGTTTAGGTGGGGGATGTTGCGCTGTCGCAGGATGCCGAGTAAAGCGGTTTCGGAAGCCAGGTTGGTGGGGCGGCTCGCGTAGGGCTCCGGATGGAACTCCGGGAAGTACGCGCCCTTGCCCGGGGCCATCACGAACAGCAACTCGATGCCACGAGCGTTCAGGCTGTCGTGCACGAACGAGAACTCCCGCCCCATCCGATCCCAATCTTCCGCCGGGCGTGCGTCGCCCCCGGTGGCGGCTTCCAGGTAAGTGTCCTCGTAGAGGTAGCCGTCTTTACCCCGCACAACGGCGCGGGCGGTGATTTCACCAAAGATCGCATAGTTCTTCCCGTTATTAACCCGCACCAGGTCGTTGCGGAACCCGACGTGCTCGCGCAGCCACGCAGACGCGCCAGACTGGTACGAACCCTCGAACCAGTTACTAATCGACCATTCCGGTCCACCGACGGGCGTATGACCAACGAGCACACCACCTACGCTCCCGGTGAACACCAGGGGAAGCATCAGCAAAACCAGCAAGATTATCCAGGAAGCGCGCACCCCGTAAAGATGCCAATATTAAACGAATCTACCGCTTGCGGGCTCCGTTGCCGATAAGGCCGAAATCCAGCAGCGCCGCCACGACTAAACCGACCGTCTGCACCGACCCCGGGAAGTAAGTTTCCGAGATACCGTACCACAGCACCGTGAGGGGCATGAACAGAAAGCCTAATACGGGCCAGAGCACGCCGTCGAAAGCCGTTTTCCACCATCCCGTAAACAAGTACAGCACGACGATGATCAAGCGGGGAAAGAAGTAACCGAGTAGCAGAGCGAGGAGCGGCATAGGAATAATATTTTTCTTCGAACGCCGACGTCGATTGAATGTGCGAATTAGCCGCAGTGGGTTCCGTCACACCCTCATACGACCGTGACCACCACATCGTTTGGCATGCGACCGGCACCTCAGTTTATTTACGATGGCTGAGGCGGACCGTTAACAAACTTTATCTTGTAAAAGATAATCTCGCAAAACATTTGATATTCCAGTATATGGTGATACCTTGCCGGCACGGAGGTTGCAAACCTTCACATTTAGTACGCCTTTCTTAGAGACCTATCGCCCTTAGAGGCCATTCAAACCAACATCCATACATCCCTATACATAGTTGGCCCGCGCGGTTCGCGGAATTAATTCGTACCGACGTCAAATGACGTAGGCGCTGAATTAGTGGCTCAGACCGCGGGGAATTCCAACGCACAAACAATTATAGCTCGGGGCAAACCGTGCTTGCAAAGGTCGAAAGTCCGCGTGGATTTCCCATCCGTCGACGGCGCTGACGACAGACCTTTAACGGTCACGGTTATGCGCCATAACCATCACTTTTTTTTACAACAAATCAATTATGCAAACCAAGTTATTCACCGCCGCCGTTTGCGGCCTATTCGCCTTCAGCAGTTGTGTTGAGGATACCCAAACACTCGCACCACAGGCCGAAGACTTCTCCGTTTCCTTCATCGAAGACGTTGATGAGACGGGGCACACCGATCTTACCGCTACTCCATTCGACGACGCCCTGAGTCAGCACGCCGCAGCGGCTTCCGAGAACTACCATGACGCCGAGCGCGTCACCGTCGAACGACCCGACGGTACCGTAGAGACGCTTTACCGAGTGGGCGGCGACATCGACCTCACCAAATCCCAGCTGGAAGAACTCCGGGGGATGGACGACGCGCTCCTCAAGCAGTACCGCACGAACAACCTCGTCACCAAGCAGACCATCAACGTAGTGGGCTACACTGGTGGCACCTTCGCGCTGACCTCCAAGATGCAAACCGCCCTCCAGTGGACCGTTAACAACTACAACGCCCTGAACATCAACAAGACGTTCAACCTCCGGTTTGCCGCTAGCACCAACGGCGACATTGTCGTCTACCGCCAGCCCAACAACGACGGTGCGGGTGGCATAGCGGGCTTCCCCTCCGGTGGCCGCCCCTTTAAGTACGTTCAGATTTACACCGGCATGGACCAGTACGATACGAACACCAACGAACACGTAATCACGCACGAGATCGGTCACTGCATGGGTCTGCGTCACACGGACTACGCTACCCGCCAGTCCTGCAACCAGAGCGGCGAGGGTGCCGGTCGTGACGGTGCCGTTTACATTCCCGGCACGCCACGGGGTTTTGACGCTAACTCCGTCATGCTGGCCTGTTTCAGCGCCAACGAAGACGGTGAGTTCGGTCAGTTCGACCGGGTTGCGCTGGAGACCATCTACTAAGCTGCCTCAGTAGTTAACTGATTTAGCGAGACGCTTGCCTGAGCCCACTTTCGGATTATCCCGGGGGTGGGCTTTTGCTTGCGTGCTGGTTCCGGTTTCGCTCCGCCCCGATCAAGTCGGGGAGGAAGGAAGGGAGGGAGGGGGGATTCACAAGACAGAAGAAGAATGACGAGGCTACCAACCGTCACGTGCTGGTCGCTTTGAGTTACGGGAGTGCGCGTGCTTTGATCCACTGAATTACGAAGTGCACACTACGCAACATGCCTGGAACCGCGGGTGAGCACAGGATGGCAAATACTTTGCTAAGCTTCAATCAATTCCCGCGCGTTCGTCAGCGCCGAATCACTCGGTGGGTTCTGACTCAGCATGACGGCGATCGAACGGACGCGTTCCTCCTGATTCAGTTCCCGCACCCTGGTGATTGTCCGGTCGACGCCAGCCTTATCTTGCTTATAGACGAAGTAGTGCCGATCCGCGCGGCTGGCGACTTGGGGGCTGTGGGTAATGACGACGACCTGGTGGTGCTTAGCCAGTTCGGTAAGAATGAGCCCCATCTTTTGGGCCACGTCGCCGGAGACGCCGGAGTCGATTTCGTCAAAGATCAGCGTGGGTAAATTCATGGCCGAGGCCACGAGTGACTTGGTCACCAACGCCAAACGCGACATCTCGCCACCCGAGGCGGCATCCTTGATGGTTTGTAGGCGGCTACCCTTGTTGGCACTGAACATAAACTGTACCTCATCAAGGCCATAAGGACCGGGCTCCTTGAGCTCGGAAAATTCAACAACCAGACGGGCATTCTCCATACTCAGATCGGCGAGTTGTGACTTGATGCGTTTGCTGAACCCAGGAGCTACTTTTTGGCGGCCCTTGCGGAGCGCAGCCCCCAATTTTTGCAGATCGGCCGTAACCTTTACTTGCTCTTTTTCGAGGCGCTTAATGTCACCGTCCAGGTTAGCGAAGTGCCCGAGCTTGCCGGAAAGGTCTTCGTAGATTTCCAGTAGCTCCTCAACTGTCTTGACAGCGTGTTTGCCCTGCAGGCGGTAGAGCATGTTGAGCCGCTCATCGATTTCCTCCAGGCGGGCGGGGTTGGCTTCGGTGTCTTCGCCGAAGGCTTCCAGATCGGCGGCAATTTCGTCGAGCTCGAGGCGGAGGGATTCGAAACGATCGTTAAGGGCGGTCAGGTGCTTATCGCCCGCGGCGAGGGCGGACAGCTTAATGCCAATGGTACCGAGTTGGTCCGAGACGGCGTTCTCGCCTTCGTTAAGGTAGTGGAAAATACCGGTGGTGAGTTGCTTGATCTCGTCGGCGTTGGCCAGGCGGTGTTGCTCGCTTTCGAGCTCGTCCTGCTCGCCGGCGACGAGGGCGGCTTCTTCGAATTCATTCACCTGGAACTCGAGAAACTCCTGCTCGCGGCGCGCCGTGGCTTGCTCCTCGTGCAGTCGCTTGAGATCGCGGCGGGCACGTTGTAGCTTTTGGTAGAGGACGCCGTACTGCTCCACCGCTTCCCGCTGGTCGGCCAGTGCGTCGAGCAGCTCGAGTTGGAAGGTGGGGTTGTTGATGTATAAGGTATCGAACTGTTGGTGGAGATCGATCAGGGTGTTGCCGAGCTCTTGAAGCAACTTGAGGTTAGCGGGAGTGTCGTTGACGAAGGCGCGGCTTTTTCCGGAAGGGGTGATCTCGCGGCGGATAATCAGTTCGTCGTCGTAATCGAGGTCGTTTTCTTCGAAGAAACCCTGGAGGTGGTAGTTACCAATCGAAAAACGCCCCTCGATGATGCACTTTTGGGAGGAGTCGAAAAGTGTTTTCGAGTTCGTGCGGCCGCCCAGGATGAGGCTGAGCGCACCGAGGACGATCGACTTACCCGCCCCCGTCTCGCCGGTGATAATGCTGAGCCCCTGGGCAAAATCCAGCTGCAATTCTTCGATGATCGCGTAGTTCTGGATCTGTAGCCGCTGTATCATAAGTTGTTTTGTTGGAACCGCGCAAATTTACAAACGATCCGCACCAAAATTGCTTTTTCCCGTCAAAATCCCCATTTACGCGGCGCGGCTACCTAGCTTTGCGGAAGCGACCGCTCGTCGCACCAGCCCAGTACCCCCGTGGGCACTTGTTTACCCCAACCCTAAGTTCTTTATCGTCCGCCAATGCGTTACCTAATTCTCCTTGCCCTTCCCCTTTTTCTCTGCACCTGCGACAGCGCCGAATCCGACAACTGGCCCGCACTGAACCTGGGAAAATACAACGTCCCCGTCACCATCATGGCCCCCGACAGCGCCAAAGTGACCTCCAAAACGATGGCCGGCGTCATGCACGACGTGACGATCAAAAGCCTGGCGGACGGTTACAACATCCAGGTGCTCGCCAGCCGCGCGGAGACCAACGACATGGCCCGCCTGAAGTCCGCGGAACTCGAGAACGTCCGCGAACACCGCTACTTCAGCCGCGTCGTGCGCGAAGAGCCCAACGGCTTCGTGTTCGAGAATAAAATCGACACCAGCGCCCTGTACGGTTTCCGCTACATCATTTACCAGGGCGACCAGGAATTCGTGTTTCAGAACGGTCTGAGCGGCCGATTTTCCGAAGCACAGGTCGAGGCCATGTACGCGGCGGTAAAGCAAGAAAAATAATGCAGATTTCCCTAATTCTCAAAGGCATGGCCATGGGCTTCGCCGAGGCCATCCCCGGCGTTAGTGGCGGCACGATTGCCTTCATTACCGGCATCTACGCGCGGTTGCTGTCCGCCATCGGTAACATCCTCGGGCCCAGCGTGATTGCAGCCTTTCGCAAGGAAGGGATCTCCGGCGCCTGGCGGGCGGCGGACGGGGGGTTTATCCTGCAACTCGGCGGCGGCATGGTGATTGGTTTGGGGCTGGCGATCGTCACGATTACGAAATTAATTGAGGCCTATCCACCGGTCGTATGGGCCTTCTTTTTCGGGCTCATTATCAGTTCGGCCATCTACGTGGCCAAACAAATTGACCGTTGGAACGCGGTGAACGTAGGGCTGCTGGTGGCCGGTAGCGTGATTGCTTTCATCCTTACGACCATCAATCCGTTGGGCGGCAGCACGAATTTATTCCTGGTTTTCCTGTCGGGTGCCATCGCCATTTCGGCCTTAATTCTACCGGGTATTTCCGGCTCGTTTATTCTGCTGATCCTGGGCATGTACACGGTGGTGTTTAGCGCGGTGAAAGAAGCCGCGAAGCTCGACCCGGACGCACTGGCCATTATGGCGACGTTTGCGCTCGGTTGCCTGGTTGGGCTCGCGCTATTCAGCCGAGTGCTGAGCTATACTTTCAAAACTTATCCGAACCAGACCCTGGCGATCCTTACCGGTTTTATGCTGGGCTCACTCAATAAATTATGGCCGTGGCGGAACGCCGTTTCTTACCGCACGAATAGCGCTGGCGAGCGAGTTCCCCTGATGGAGGAAGGTGTATTGCCGATCAATTACCTGGAGGGAGACACCTTCGTCGCGGGCGTAATCATTGCCTTTCTGCTGGGCCTAGCCGTGGTTTTCGCACTGGATTACTTTACGCCCGCGGAGGACGAGATCGACGTGATCGAGGAAGTCTTGTGAGATTACCAATTTAGCTCCGCGGGTACGCGGTCGTCCCGAATGAGTACGGGATTAGTTGCCGCGGTCGCGGGTGCAAGGTTGCTGGGTGAAGAGCGAGGCGGTGAACACCTACCACCAAGCCGGCCTTTGGTAATTACCGGTGGCTGATGTACACCCACCGGCCCGGTAAAAGCTCCGAACATGACACACACCTACGGCCTGATCGGCTACCCCCTTTCCAACACTTTTTCCCGCAAGTTCTTTAACGACTACTTCGCCGAGGAAAAATTAGATGCCACGCACCAGTACCTCAACTTCGAGATGAAGTCGGTCACCGAATACAACGACCTGAAAGACCGCTACCCCAATCTACGGGGCTGCAACGTGACCATCCCCCACAAACAAACGATCATGCCGTTGTTGACGCGCCTCGACGGAGCCGCCAAACGCATCGGCGCGGTGAACTGCGTTAAAATCGAAGCGGATGGCACGAGCACCGGCTACAACACGGATTACATCGGATTCCGGAACGACCTGCTGGAAAAGCTCGAAGCTGCCGACTGGACGCAAAAAGCCTTCGGCCTGGAAAGCAACGGAGCCAACTTGCTGGTCGCGCTCAAAAAGGCCAATGCCCTGGTGCTCGGTACCGGCGGTGCCTCCCTGGGCGTTGTCGAGGCATTGCGTAGCCTCGGCGTTCACGTCAGCCTGGCCAGCCGGACGGCGGGTGAGGGCAAGATGGCCTATTCGGAATTGATGGAACCGCACGTCCGCAAGAACCTACTGATCATCAACACGACGCCACTCGGGATGGCACCGCGGATCGAAACCCTGCCGGACATCCCCTACGACGGCATTACCGGACAGCACTTTTGCTACGACGTCGTGTACAACCCAGCCGAAACGGCTTTTCTACGGACGGCAAAGTCACGCGGCGCCGGCGTGGCTAACGGTATCGGAATGCTCCACAAACAGGCTATGGTGGGGTGGGAGATCTGGAACAGCGAAACACCGGCGGAGCAGTAACCGGCCGCCGTTAATTTCAGCCGGACAACTTCTTGTTTCCACTTACCGAAGGTGCAACAAATAGTTTGCCGCCGTGTATATTTGTCTAGCCATTTTACCCAGCACAGCAGCACACCAATGACCATCCGTAACGCCCGTAGCGCCGACTTCAACCACCTCGAAACTTTCGTCTGGCAAGCCATTTTCCCCGCCTTCGACGTAGATGGCTTGGCGGACGAGCAGCGTACCGAAAACGACCAGATGGTGGAAACGGCCCGCACCGAAGTCATCAGTGCTCTCGACCGGGAACAATTCGGAGTGTTCGTGGCCATCGACCCCAAATCACGGAGCCTGGTGGGTTACGTAATTGCGGACGGGCGAGCCCGTTCCTACGCCGAGATCACTACGCTGATCGTTAAGCGGACGTACTGGGGAAAGGGCGTCGCCGGAAAATTAGTCGACGCGGCCCTGGATCATATCGGGCGCCACCGCCCCGTCTCGATCGCGGTGCGTCACTACAACGAGCGGGCGAAAGCTTTTTTTGCCAAGTATGATTTCTTTGACACCGGAGAAATGGCCGGCGAATTTGCCATCCCACGCACGCTAATGTTACGGGAGGCGGAGGACGTCCCGGTGGTGCCCACGAAGGCCGCGGATACCGGAGCGACTTCATCCGCTACCGAGCCACTTTCTTCCGGAGAAGACAACTTCCCCACCGCCGCCGACGAGCCCGTCTACGAAGCACTGCCCAACTACAACCTTGCGGCGGAAGAAACAGCGTTTAGCTCCCTACCCGACTACAACCTCACCACCGACGAAGCCCCGCTCTTTTCGTCCGGCGACAACGCCCTGACCACCGCCGAGCCAGGCACGCCGCTGTTTGAAGAAACCAATCTGGATACCGATACGCTCAACGAGCTAGAAGCTTTCATCGCGCGGGCAAAAGCTCGTAAGGAAGGTAAACCGGTGGGTCCGCCACCGGTGGTGAAACTGAAACCCGCCCGCCCCGTCTCCAGCGTTCCCGTAGCCTCCGCCCGCGCGGCGGTGGATGCGCTGGCGGAGAAAATGGTTACGGAGGGTCAACGGCCAGCTCTTCCGCAAGAGGACAATCCCGCACCCACGGTAGGCGCTGAGGCAGCGCCCGAAAAGCCTGCCGGCGAGCCGAGTTTTGAGTTTGGTTTCGAAGACGTGCGGCGTGAAAATTCCAAGACTGACAAAAAGCAAGGCGGAGACCCCGTAAAGGCGGGTAGTGAAATCGAATTTGAAATAGTCGACACGACGGCGCCGAAAGCGGGAGCACCGAACCCCGCCGCCCAACCGACGCCGGTGACGGAAAAAGTACGAGACACGAAGGAACCCGATGGCGCCAAGGCAATGGATACGAGCCCCTGCCCGAATTGCAATACTTCCCTTCCCCGCTCCGCGCGTTTTTGCTTCAATTGCGGTACCCCGCAGCAAACCGAAGCCGAAACCAACGCCATCATCATTACCCATCCGGACCCTACTGACCTGAATACTGACGACCCGACCCCGTTGCGACTAACCGACCTACCGAAAGCGGACATGTCCGACGGACCAGCCGGTGAACAAGAACCGACGGATAAGAAGACTGAGAAAACACCCCCACCACGGTTCACGACCGCTGGCCTGAAGCAGGACTTTCGCAACCTTTTGACCAGGAAGGTGACTAATTACTTCGGCGTCAAGGCCGTGCCGCGTTACGTCAGCAAGCTCGAAATGGATGCGGAATTTCAGCAGGTTCGCGACAGTAGTCTGGCGAGTCTCAACAAGTGGTTACAAACTAGTCCGGAGACCCCGTTAGTCGCCGACCGCATCACCAACGTACAGGCCGACCTGGTGGAGTTTTTCCTGGTGGAGGCGGCCCGCGATCTGCACCGGGGCGTTTTCCCGCAAAAGCTACTTCGCTACCAGTCCGCCGACTGGGACAAAGTCGACATCTTTCGCATGACGATGGACTACCTTGACTTTGAAAATGAATCCGACCTCGTTTATACGGACTTCGTCACGATGCCCGCCCGGGCGCTGAAGAACGCGACCGAAACCTTCCTCACCGCCGCCAGGGACGAACGCATCCTGTTCATCTGCGACCAGAGCCTGGTCAGCCAGGCCAAGAACGGGTTTTCGATGACCGACTCGGCGATTTACTGGAAGAACATTTTCCAGCCGCCCGGCCAGGTCGTTTACAAGCTCATGAAGGAGCCTTCCGTTGACGGAGGCCACCTCATTCTGGATAAGCAGTATTTCGATGCGGGGGCTACGCTTAATTTGAAGATTGCGCTGTTGCTGGATAAGTTGCGGCGGCGGGGGTAGGTGGCTCGGTTAGCTACGAGACGAGAGTTCGGACCAAAAAATAGAAGGCTGCGCTGTCTATTTTGTTGTTCCGACCTCCTCCATTCATTTAGTTAGCGTGGTGAGGTGGTCGGATCAATAATTAGCTGAGTTCAGCGAAGCAGAAGTCAGCTAATTTTTGGTCCGATTACTCGTAGTGCCCCCCAGTCTCAACTACCTTCTCTACCTTAGCCCCCGCAATGCCCGCCCAACAGATCATCCACAACGCCGCCCGCTTCGCGCTCACCATCGAGCGCTTGTGCCGCCACCTCATCGAAGAGCACGGCGACTTTAGTGATACGTGCATTATTGGTATCCAGACGGGCGGGGTCCAATTGGCGGCACGCATTCGCCAGCGGCTGTTGGAAATGGGCATAAACTCCTTCCCCTACGGCAAACTGGATACCACCTTTTACCGGGATGATTTCCGTACCGCAAAGGGTCCGTTGACGCCCCATCAGACGGAAATCGACTTTTTAGTGGAAGACAAACGGGTCATCCTGGTGGACGACGTGCTCTACAGCGGCCGCACCACCCTGAGCGCACTCACCGCCCTTAACCACTACGGCCGCCCCGCCCAGGTCGAACTTTTGGTGATGGTCGACCGCCGTTTCCGTCGGACGCTACCCATCCGGGCGGATTACCGGGGTATTTCCGTGGATACCCTGCACGACGAATACGTCGACGTCCAGTGGGCCGAGCAGCAGGGCACCGACCAGATTCTCCTCACCAGCTCCGAAACCTAAGCGATGGCCGCCGATCAGCAATTGTCCGTTCAACACGTACTCGGGATCAAGTATCTCCTGGCCAGTGACGTTGAGCTTATTCTCGACACGGCGCTCCAGTTTAAAGAGGTGATCAACCGGCCGATCAAAAAAGTCCCTAGTCTGCGGGACACCACCGTTGCCAATCTATTCTTCGAAAACTCTACCCGGACGCGCATCAGTTTTGAGCTGGCGGAGAAACGGCTGAGCGCGGATACGGTTAATTTCAGCGCCGCCAGTTCTTCCGTCAAGAAGGGAGAAACCTTGCTCGATACCGTAAATAACATTCTGGCGATGAAAGTCGATATGGTCGTCATGCGCCACCCCGCGCCGGGGGCTCATCACTTTTTAGCTTCTAAAATCAACGCTAGCATCATCAATGCCGGTGACGGAACGCACGAACACCCAACGCAGGCATTACTCGATGCTTACTCGATGCGGGATGCACTCGGGGGTGATTTACGGGGTAAAAAAGTCTGTATTTTCGGTGACGTGACGCACTCCCGCGTGGCGCTATCCAACATTTTTTGCTTACAAAAACTTGGTGCGCACGTCCGGGTCTGTGGTCCGCCGACGCTGATCCCCAAACACATTTCCAGCCTGGGCGTAGAAGTCAGCTACGACGTGGACGATAGTCTCGCCTGGTGTGACGTGGCCAACGTGTTGCGCATCCAACTGGAGCGGCAGGACACAAAATTTATCCCTTCCCTGCGCGAGTACAATCGCTATTTCGGCATTACTCGCGAGCGCGTCGATCGACTGGACAAGCCGGTCATCATCATGCACCCGGGGCCGATCAACCGGGGGGTGGAGATCGACACGTCAGTGGCGGATTCGGAGCACAGTATTATTTTGGAGCAGGTGGAAAATGGCGTTGCGGTCCGGATGGCGGTGCTGTATTTACTTGCGGCACGGCGGAAAACGGAGTCCGGCGGGCTCGTCTAACGTTTATGCTTTATTTCATCGTCCGGCCGGTTGTGCGTTACGTCTTCAAGTATTATTTCCGGGATATTCAGCTTTCGGGCCTGGAGAATATTCCTAAGAATGGTGCCGTGATTCTGGCGGCTAATCACCCGACCGGTTTCCTAGAGCCGTGCATCATGGCTTGTTTTCAATCGCGGAATCTGCACTTTTTGGCGCGAGGAGATTTGTACAAAAATGCCCTGGCTACGGCAACCCTCCGGGCGTTGAATATCCTGCCGGTGTACCGGCTCAAGGATGGTGGCTTCGGGAAGTTGCGGAACAACTTCTCTACTTTCGACGATTGCTTTCGGGTGCTTAGCGATCGTAAGGCCGTCATGATCATGGCCGAGGGGTCGTGCATCCACGAGAAGGCACTGCGCCCGCTGGTCAAGGGAACGGCACGGATTGCGTTGGGTGCTTTGGAGGCGGATGCTACTCTGCCGGAGGTGTACGTCTTGCCGGTCGGAGTCAACTTTACGCGGGCGGAACGGGTCCGTTCGGACGTGATGATTCGGTGTGGGGAACCAATTTTAGCTTCTGACTACCTGCGTGGTTACCGGGCCTCCCCCAACGCCGCGCTCAGCGAATTTACCCGGCACCTGCGACAGCGCCTCCAACCCCTAATCGTGCAATTTCCCAGCCGGGGAGTGAGTGCGGCAGGGGAGATTTTGCTGGACGCGCACCGGCCTGCAACACTCGACCGAGAAATCGAGCTTGCGGCGAAGACGGACCAGCACGTGGAAACGGCAGGAAAATTAGCAACATTACTACAGCAAACAGGCGTAGAGATGGGCGCGGTCGCGGGTGCCACGGAAGGGGTAAAGAGCAAAGATATTTTGGCACGACCGATTTGGGAGCTGGCACTTTCGCTAGTTGCCGTACTTATCCAACTACCCATTTTTCCAATTTGGCTACTGGCTCAGTACATCGCCACCGCTAAAGTGAATACGATCGAATTTTATAACCCGGTCCGGTTCACCGTGGTGGCCGTTAGTACGCTCGTGCTTTTCCCAATCGGCCTGTTGGTACTTCCGTGGTTATTTAAGATTTGGATCGTGCTCGCCGTGCTGACGGTGAAGCCAGCTATTCGTCAGTGGGAAAAAATATATGAGTGGCACCAGCAGCGGAAATTCGAGCAGTTGGAGCCGCTGGACAAGTCCCAATTAATTAAGCATTACCAAGCCATCCAGATGAGCTCGGTGGAAGAGTCTCAAGTGCGAACCAGCACCTAGTAAGGCATCACGGTAGTGAAACCGTCGTCAGCGCGTGGCTAGTTTTATCCACTTTGCGCACGCTTTCGATGGATTCGACAATATGCTCACCAATGATCTGCTGTAATCCCTCACCTTTCCCACCACTAGGTCGAGGCCGCTCGGCTAATAGTAATACCAGCGTGCCACCAATGAAAAGCAGGAGCGGCGCAAAGCGGCGTAATTGTCCATAAATACTATTAATGCGGGTCATTTCCAGGGTTTCAGGTACTGGAAAGACGGTCGTTCCAACGGAAACGTTAGGGCGGGTGGACATATATTATTAACTGATATTACGCAGATCATTTCGCCACATAAACACAAAAGCACAAAAATCGGTATACGGCTACGCCGAAGCACCGTTTACTTATTCCTGTGTGTTTTTTGTGTTTTGCTGCGCAGTACTTCGTGCTATGTGGCATAATCCGGTTGTGTAAGATCAATTATCAATCACTTCAAACATCACTCCCGACAATTCGGCCACAGAATTTATCCACCAAACAAAAAAAGCCCGCCCTCCAGAGGAGAGCGGGCTAATTTATTGAGGAATAAAATCCAGGAATCTTCAGGAATTACTTCCCTTCAACTTCCTCGAACTCGACGTCCTGCACGTCTTCGGCACCTTTGGTGTCGTCACCTTCTCCGGCTCCTGCGTCAGCGCCTTCGGGTCCACCGGCACCGTCCTGCTGAGCGGCGTAGATGTCCTGGCTGGCGTCGTTCCAAGCGGCGGTCAGGGCTTCCGTAGCGGAAGTGATCTTGTCCAGATTTTCTGACTTGTGAGCGTCCTTCAGGTCGTTCAGCGTGGTGTCGATCACGGTACGCTTTTCAGCGGGGATCTTCTCACCGAATTCCTTGAGCTGCTTGTCCGTCTGGAAGATCAGCTGGTCGGCACCGTTGATCTTCTCAACGCGGTCTTTTGACTTCGCGTCCTCGTCGGCGTTGGCTTCGGCTTCGGCTTTCATCCGTTGGATGTCCGCGTCGCTCAAACCGGTACCGGCTTCGATCTTAATGGACTGTTCCTTACCGGTGCCCTTATCCTTAGCGGATACTTCGAGCATACCGTCGGCATTCAGGTTGAAGGTTACTTCTACCTGAGGTACACCGCGGGGTGCGGGTGGAATATCGCTGAGGACGAAACGGCCGATGGGGCGGTTATCCTTACTCATCGAACGCTCACCCTGAAGGACGTGGATTTCCACGCTCGGCTGATTGTCCGTTGCGGTCGAGTAGACTTTGGACTTCTTAGAAGGAATGGTCGTGTTGGCGTCGATGATCTTGTCGAACATACCACCCATTACTTCGATACCGAGGCTCAGCGGGGTTACGTCGAGGAGGAGAACATCCTTAACGTCACCGGAAAGTACACCACCCTGGATGGCGGCACCTACGGCTACTACTTCGTCGGGGTTCACACCTTTATTAGGCTTCTTGCCGAAGAACTTCTCGACGGCTTCCTGGATGGCTGGAATCCGGGTAGAACCACCTACGAGAATTACCTCGTCGATCTCTTCTTTGTCCAAACCAGCATCTTTCAGTGCTTCCTGGCAAGGCTTCAGCGTCCGCTGAACGAGTTCGTCAGCTAATTGCTCGAATTTCGCGCGGCTGATCTTTACGACCAGGTGCTTGGGCACGCCGTCGACGGCGGTGATGTAGGGAAGGTTTACTTCCGTTTCGGTGGAAGAACTCAGTTCGATCTTAGCTTTCTCCGCCGCTTCTTTGAGGCGCTGGAGGGCCATGGGGTCTTTCGTGAGGTCGATATTTTCCTGGCTCTTGAATTCTCCGGCGAGGAAGTCGATCAGGACGCGGTCGAAGTCGTCACCACCGAGGTGGGTGTCACCATTGGTGGACTTCACTTCGAAAACACCGTCACCGAGGTCGAGGACGGAAACGTCGAACGTACCACCACCGAGGTCATACACGGCGATCGTCATGTCTTTGCTCCGCTTATCCATACCGTAAGCGAGGGCGGCGGCGGTTGGCTCGTTGATGATCCGGCGAACTTTCAATCCGGCAATCTCACCGGCTTCCTTGGTTGCCTGGCGCTGACTATCGTTGAAGTAAGCGGGAACGGTAATAACCGCTTCAGTCACTTCGCTACCAATGAAATCTTCGGCGGTCTTCTTCATTTTCTGAAGAACCATCGCGCTAATTTCCTGCGGCGTGTAGAGGCGTCCGTCGATATCGACGCGGGCAACGCCGTTGTCGCCCTTGACGACCTTATAGGCTACGCGGCCAACGTCATTCGAGCTTTCGTCGAAGCGCATGCCCATGAATCGCTTGATGGAAGCGACCGTCCGGGTTGGGTTCGTGATGGCCTGGCGCTTGGCGGGTTCGCCGATCTTGCGCTCGCCACCGTCGAGAAAAGCGACGATGGAAGGGGTTGTGTTGCGGCCTTCTTCATTATAGATGACGGTCGGCTCGCTGCCTTCCATTACCGCTACACACGAGTTTGTTGTACCTAAGTCGATACCGATTATCTTGCTCATACTTATATATTTTAGGGTTGATTTTTATGCTTGTCGGTCCCTATTAAGCAAGGGTTGTGCCATGCCGCCGTGAAGAGCGTTGGGTGTCGAAAGGTCAGTAGCCGTCCCCGATTTAACTGGTCGTGTCATTCCCGTACACAAGCGTTTGCCAAAATGACAGATGGGAAACAAAGTGGGTAGGCAACGCGTGATAGAAGCGCGAAGCAACGATTAAGGCATCGGCATTTGTCTACCGTTCGAAATTGTACCTTCGCCCCGCCTAACAAAAAAGAAAGTATCATGTCCAACGCCATATTTAATATCGACATACCGGCCAACGAGCCCGTATTTAACTACGCCCCGGAAAGCGCGGAAACCAAAGAACTCAAGGAAGCGCTGCGTCAGGCCAAGTCAGAAACACGCGAGTTGCCCGCTTTCATTAACGGAAAGCGTATTCTCGAAGGAGAAAAAGTGAGCGTCCACCCGCCGCACGAGCGGTCACACACCCTCGGTCATTTTTACCGGGGCACCACGGAGCACGTCCACCAGGCCATTGAAGCGGCCGCGAACGCCAAGCAAGCCTGGGCGGATACGCCGTGGCACGAGCGGGCCGCCGTTTTCCTGCGCGCCGCCGACTTGCTATCCGGACCGTTCCGCGCGCGGATGAATGCCGCCACGATGCTGGGGCAATCCAAGAACGCTTACCAGGCTGATATCGACGCCGTCGCCGAATTGTGTGACTTCTTCCGTTTCAACGCCTACTTCTACCAGGAGATCATTAAGGATCAGCCCTTACATTCACCGAAGCCGACCTGGAACAAATTGGAGTACCGGCCACTGGAAGGTTTCGTTCTGGCCATTACGCCGTTCAACTTCACCTCCATTGCCGCTAACCTACCGGCAGCACCCGCGCTTTGCGGCAACACCGTCATCTGGAAGCCGGCCGAGACGCAGATTTACTCCGCCGTCGTGATCATGGAGCTGTTCGAAGCCGCCGGTCTGCCACCGGGGGTTATTAACTTGATTTACACGGACGGCCCGGAAGTAGGGAACATCGTGTTCAAGCACCGTGACTTCGCCGGCCTCCACTTTACCGGTTCGACGGGTGTTTTCCAGAATCTCTGGAAAGAGATCGGTAACAACATTACCAGCTACCGCAGCTACCCGCGCATCGTGGGCGAGACGGGCGGTAAAGACTTCATCGTCGCTCACCCTTCTTCGGACGCCGAACAGGTGGCCGTCGCTTGTTTGCGAGGCTCGTTTGAGTTCCAGGGGCAGAAGTGTTCCGCCGCCAGTCGCGCTTATTTGCCGGCTTCCTTATGGCCTTCGATAAAGGAGCGCTTGGTAGCTGACATGGATACCCTCAAGATGGGTACGGTTGAGGAGTTCGGTAATTTTGTCAACGCCGTCATCGACGAGCGGTCTTTCGACAAGATTGCTAAATACATCGATGGAGAGAAGGCTAAGTCTACCAGCGAGATCATCGCTGGTGGTGGCTACGATAAGTCAAAAGGCTTCTTCATCGAGCCGACGGTGATCGTGACAACTGATCCCCACTCCACGACGATGGAGGAGGAAATCTTCGGCCCCGTCCTGACGATCTACGTTTACGAAGACGACCAGTGGGAGGAGACGCTCAAACTCGTCGACACTACTTCACCCTACGCGCTGACCGGTGCCGTTTTCGCGCAGGACCGCCAGGTGATCAACCACGCCACGCGGGCGCTGGAGAACTCGGCCGGCAACTTTTACGTGAACGATAAGCCTACGGGTGCCGTCGTCGGGCAGCAACCCTTCGGTGGGGCGCGGGGCTCGGGCACGAACGACAAGGCTGGTTCGCCCTTGAATCTGCACCGCTGGATTTCCATGCGTTTGATCAAGGAGAACTTTGCCGCGCCGCGGGATTACCGGTACCCATTTTTGGGCGAGTAGTTTTAGCGTCGCTACTGTTGCCATTTGGCGCGGTCGCGGGTGCTGGGTTACGCTGAAATAAGCAAGGTTAGTGGGTCGGTCCGTTTAAATACGGGCTGGCCCACCGTTTTTGGTAGTTTAGGCATCTGTGCGAGAAACCTCAATCACTTGCGCCACTTTACCCTGCTCCTATCACTGGCCTTTCTTTGCACCTGCAACCGTGCCCAACCAACCGATGAAGTCCCCTGGAAGGGAGCTAGTTTCCTGCAACCGGTAACTACTAGTTTGACCGTCGTTAATGCTTCCGCTGATACGCTAGAATTAGACATATCAACCCGCGACGTGCCGGATTTCGTGGAGGGAGATTACCCCGGCAAGTTGCTACCGGGGGATTCAGCGACCGTATCGCTAGACATCTTCGTGGCGGCGGATTGCTTTGTTGGTCTGGGATTCAACCATTCTTTACGGCCACTTCTGCCGGGGCTGGACCGCAAACTCGTTCTCACCGATTCAATGCGCAACGCCGGACCGTGGGAAGCTCACTATACTTATCTCGACGGAAATTTACTGCCGATTCGCCCGGCAGGTCGTCAACCCGAAATGACGGATACTTTAGATCACCTACGCACCGAACTCACTGCCAGGTACGCAGCCTCCTGGTCGCAAACTAAGGCGGATGCTCCCGCAGTCTGGCTCGACAGTTTCGTCCGTCACGAGGTTGACTTGGCGGTACTGTCCGACGTATTTGACAAGAAGGGGTATATGCAGTTTTTCTACGGAGACACCTTGACTATTTCACCGCAGCTACTAAGCCGTGCGGATTTGATACTAAACAACCCAGATTACTACGATAACGTGCTGTACAATCGCTTGATCGGTAGCGTAGCGATGTATACTCACCAGGGGCCCGCCGATGCTTCGTCGTCAGCGGGCGCGCGTAACTACGGAAGGATTTCGGATTACCTAATTACTAAATTTCCACTGCCGCAGCAACGCTCAGAATCCTTGAGTGCCTTTGCTTTCAATCAGCAAGCCGACCAACGCATGTACGAGGGCAAGGATGAAAATCTCGCCCGCATCCGCAAGGAGTTATCACCTGCGTATCTGCGGCGACTCGACGAACAACAAGGCCGACTCATCGCCGCCCGTAGCAACGCGTCTGGAATTAAAATCTTACTCAATTCCGAATTGCTGACTACCACTGGCGACGTGGCGAAACCCAGCGACAAACGGACCAAACCGCTAACTCTCTACAAATTTTGGTTCGAGGGTTGTTACCCTTGTATCGTGCAGCAACCCGCAGAAGCAAAACTACTGGAGCGCTATCCGGAACTTGAACTGGTCTACGTAGCTTTTGAAACCGCCCGGAAAAACTGGCTTCCCTACATAGAGAAGCACCAACCGCCACCCGCCAAGCATTTCTACCTGAGCAAACAACAAAAACCAATCCTGATCGATGCGCTGGGTTCCGTAGGTGCGCCAACCTACGTACTGGTACATGAGGAGGAGGTTGTTTGCCGCCAGTGTCCCAAACCGGATGATCCCTTGCTCGAAAAAATGATTGTCGGTTTGCTCAATTGACCGACGATCATTGTAATGTCGGACCGGTGTGTCACCGAAAGCCCGTAACGTTAGGCGTTATTGACACAAATCACCCTACCCAGCAGCATCAGCCGCCACCTTCCAAATAATCCCCGCATCGTCATCACAAACGAGCAGGTAACCATCCGGATGCAGCGTTATGCCGACGGGCCGGCCGTAGACCTGGCTGCCGTCACCGTCCACAATAAACCCGGTAAGGAAATCTTCGGGTGCCTGTGGTTTCCCCTGCGCGTCGAAGGGTACGAATACTACTTTATACCCACTAAAATTCGACCGGTTCCAGGAGCCGTGCTGACCGATGAAGGCGCCGTTGCGGTAGCGGGCGGGGAATTGGTCGCCGGTGTAGAAAGCTAAACCGAGCGAAGCGGTGTGCGCGCCCAAAGGCACGTCGGGCATGATGGCCTCATCAACCATTTTTTGGTGCGGGTCCTCCGACCAGCGGGGGTCTTTAACCTGTCCGTAGTAGCTGTACGGCCAGCCGTAGAAACCACCTTTTTGTACGCTCGTCAAGTAATCGGGCACCAGTTCGTCGCCCAACTTATCCCGTTCGTTGACGGCCGTCCAGAGTTCACCCGTGACGGGGTTCCAGTCCATCCCGACCGGGTTGCGCAGGCCGGTGGCGTACAACTGTTTACCGGAGCCGTCGGGGTTAATCTCGATGATGGTAGCCCGGTCCTCTTCTACGTCCATCCCATTCTCACCGACGTTACTGCCGGAGCCGACCGAGACGTAGATTTTATCGTCGCCGGCCAGTAGGTTACGCGTCCAGTGATTGTTGTAACCCCGGGGTGGTGTCCGCAGAATGACTTCGCCAGTGCCGGTTAGCTTCTCCTGACCGGTTTGGTACGGGTAGCGCAGCGTTGCGTCCGTATTAGCTACGTAGAAGTAACCGTCCTTGATGAGCATGCCGAAAGGTTGGTTGAGGTTCTCGGCGAATACTTTACGCTGCGTTACGTTTCCCTCCGTGACGCCAAGCAGCGTGATTTGGTTAGCACTGGACTTGGTGTTACTCTCCACTATAAATACGTTCCCATCCGGTCCGACGTACGTAGACCGTGGGTGCTCCAGGTTGTCCGCAAAACGCGTAACGGTGAAACCCTCGGGGGCCTTCGGCGTCGCGCCTTCCGGCCAGTCCACCATTTTGCTGATTTTGACGGCGGACTTGGTGGTGTATGGGCTGGGAAGTTCCAACGGACCGATAGCGGTCTGTACGACGTCGGGGCCCTGCTCGCTCAGAGCCTGTTTGCGCTCGGCGGAAATTTTTGGATTACAAGCACTGAATAGCAGGGCGAGTGGAAGGGTGACATAGACAATAGCTTTCATCCCTGAAAAACACCGCCCGGGGTTTGGAGGTTCGGGGTGCGTAGCGTGCACCTTGCTCACGAAATATACCGAACACCGTAGGAAACCCTCGAGTTAAGAAGACAACGAAACCACGAGCTATGCCCCTCACGCGCGAGCTGACCGTTTCGAACTTTTCAGTGCATCCAGAATGGGTATTTACCCATTCGTAATACAATACATATTATGAGAATTTTTTCTTCCTGCCTCAGTCTCACGCTGCTCTTTATCTTTAGTTCTTGCAGCCCCCGGGTCACTACGTCCCGCCCCACGAGCGCCGACCTGAGTGCCTATCAAACATTCGCTTATTTACCCAACGCCGACGTAGAAACGAAACGGGCGGAAGACGCCGAGCGCGTTGGTGGTTTCGTGGTGGATAAAGTAAATAAAGAAATGGAAATGCAGGGTTATACGCTCGACCGCGACAACCCCGATCTACTCGTGCTGATCAGCCAGCGCAAAGAAACCGAAACCCGTTCCGACGTGGACCGGGTGTACACGCGCAATTACAACGCAGCGGGTACGGTGGGCACCGTTGGAACTTCAGCATACGGTGGTTATTACAACAATTATTCATACAATGGCTATAATAGCTACCGCGACTTTGTGGGCTACGACCGCGACTATTACAACGTGAAGGTGGGCACCGTAGTCGTCAGTCTAATCGACCGCGAAAATGGTAACACCGTATGGCGGGGCATGACCTCCGACCGCGTCTACGACCAGAGCACGGACGATATGCGAGCGATGGTGGACGATATTTTCCAGGCTTATCCGCTGGAGAACAAGTCTCGGTAATCAGTCTTTAAATCATTCTACTCAAGCCGGTACGTCAGCGACGTGCCGGCTTTTTTTTGCGACGGACGTACCCTTTATAGTTTGACAACCCGTAGCGGAAGTTCGCCGGCGTACTACGCGCCCCAAACCCGCCGTACCTTCTGGCCAATGAAAGACGAAGGAAAATACACCACCATCCACTACCAGAATTACCTGGAGATCGATGCGCTACTCTCGTTGCAGAAGAACCGGAGCGCGGCGCTCGGGGAAAATGCCCACGACGAAACGCTGTTCATCATCATGCACCAGGCGTATGAGTTGTGGTTCAAGCAAATACTGACCGAGCTTGCGTCCGTTTGCAAGCTGTTTCGGGAGGAGCGGGTGCACGAGGACAACATGAACACCGTCCTCCTCCGCCTCAAACGGGTGAGCACGATCATTGAACTGATGATCGAGCAGATCAAAGTGATGGAAACCATGACGCCGCTGGATTTTCTGGATTTCCGCGACTACCTCTTCCCGGCTTCCGGTTTCCAGAGCATGCAGTTTAGGATGATTGAAGCCCTGCTCGGCCTCCGGGAAGACGACCGCATGACCTACCACGGCAAGTCTTACAAGATTGCTTTTACCGAACAGCAACAGCAGCAACTGGATGAGATAGAGAAGGGCGGCAGCTTATTCGAGTTGGTGGAGGGTTGGCTGGAACGGACCCCTTTCCTTCAGTTCGAGGGCTTCGACTTCCTTTCCGCTTACCGCGCCGCCGTTGACCGGATGGTAGCCCGCGAGAAGGAAGCGATCAATAAAAGCGATTACCTCACGGACCGCATGAAAACCATGCGCACCAAGATGCTTGGTGACAGCAGCACCTACTTCAAGCACGTCCTTTCCCGGGAGTCACACGACGAGTTAGTGGGCAGCGGCCAGGGTCGCCTGAGTTACGACGCCACGGTTGCCGCCCTCCTCATCAACCTGTACCGCGATAAGCCAATTCTGAACATCCCCTTCAATTTACTGGCGGAACTCACCACCATCGACGCGCTCCTTACCACCTGGCGCTACCGCCACGCGCAGATGGTGATGCGCATGATCGGTAATAAGATCGGGACGGGGGGCTCCAGCGGCCACGAGTACCTTTCGCAAACGGCGGAAAAGCACAAGATTTTTCGGGATCTTCACAACATCAGTTCGCTGCTGATTCCCCGGTCGGAGTTGCCGGAATTACCGGAGGGGGTAGCTCGGAGCCTTGGGTTTTACTACTCTTCCGGGCGGGCATGAGCCCCCAGCGACGTTAGGAACGCAAGCGCATCCACGCCGTCGGCGTAATCACTGAGACCGGGACGCTGTGCTTCACCGAAGGCAAATGTTTTTAATTCCAGCAAACCGGGTTGGGCGACAACTAATTGAATTTCTTCCTCGTGCGTACGGAGTTCACTGGTTAGTGCCTCAATATCTTCGTAATAAGAAAAATGTAGGGTAGCAATCCGGGAGACGATCGCCTTCTCCTCGAATAACATGAGCGGGCCCGTCAGGTGAAAGGATACTTTATTTAAAGTCGTCAGCGCATAGTTGTAATCAAAATTATTCTTCCACTTGACGTGGTTTTGTAATTGTTTCCATTCATGCATGACCTCCAGGAGGGGTTGGAAATCGTAGCCGGCGGGGACGTACAGTTTACTTACGTTGCGGCAGCCGAGGCCGAAGTACTGGAATACATCATTGCATAGGTCACGCATTTGCTCCACGGATTCTTTCCCGGAGAGCACCGCCACGGCGTTGCGGTTTTTGCGGATGATGTGGGGGTATTTACTGAAATACTGTTCGAAGTACCGGGCGGAGTTGTTAGAGCCAGTGGCGATGACGGCGTCAATGTTTTTTAATTGGCCACTCAATTCGAAATAATCCGCGGCGCGGGCGTCGAACTTGGCGAGTAATTTCAATAAATAGGGTAGGACGAATTCATCTTTACTACTCAACTTGATCTGGGCCGTGTGCCCGGCTACGTACACGCAGAGGATATCGTGAAAGCCAACGAGTGGGATATTACCGGCGAGGACGAGCCCGACCGTCAGTTGTTTGTGGGGCGCGGACGCGGTATGCAGGGTTGGGTACTGAGTGAGCCAAGTCGCTAGGTTATCCTTGTCCAAAAACTGGTCGCGGATGGCGTCAATGGAAGCCCGTTGATTCTCCTGAGTGAACCAGCCGTTGTTGAACTCAGTGCGCTTTTGCAGCGCGGTGAGAAATTCATCCTCCGGTCCGGCGAGGTGGTTGGCTAGCTGGTGCAGGGTTTTAAGGCGGTCTTGGAGAGTCATGGGCGCGAAGGTAGGTCCTTGCGTCATCATCCGGCGTAGGGTACGGACGGCTAACCGCCGCCAAGGGGATTCAACCGTACCGATGGAGACGTCGCAAGACTTACCGATTAGCCGCGTTGGCGTGCGTCAGCGAGTCCACTGAAGTCGTAAACTTGATCTATCTCTCCCAAACCAGCCGCCGCGTGAAGTTAAAGTCGTTACCACTGATGCAGTCCGTTCCCGACCGCATACCGGTGAAACCAACGGTCGTACAAACTGTATCGCAGACGGAGTTTAGGGTAAAACCGCCGAAATCGCAGCATGCGTCCGTGCCAAACTCGTAATAACGCTCGTCGGCTACGCGCACTTCGTGGACTTGGGTCACTGCTGGATCCTGGCTCCCTCGGATGGCGGACTGTACGCATTCGGGGATGTCATCCGTAAGTAGGTTGAGATCGTCATCGTCATCACACGCGGCGCAGAAAAACACGAGCAGAAACAGCAGGAACAGCAATTTCATGGAATAAAGTTTATTTGCCTGACGGTGTTGGAGTATTAGACGTTGGTTGAATACGTACTTATTTTCTAAATAATTTTCGCAGGGTGCGGATATTGCGTTCGGGGATTTGCGCCACGTCCGGAAATTCAGCTACGGCGGAGGCGACGGTTGCTACCCGCAGCAACTGCACCACGGGGTGAGGCGCCTGATTAGTCAGGTTACCAGCATCATCCGCCGGTACGTCAGCAAATTGGTAGCCCGGATGGAAATGGGCTAGCTGCACTAACTCATTCGCGCCGGCTTCCGCCAGGACCTCTTCAAACGTTTCTACGAAATCTAGGAACTCACCAAAATCCGCCAGGGCATTCGGAAAAATTAAAAGGCTAGTTTCCACTTCCCCTGGCTCTTTTTCTAATAAACCTCGCACCCGCGACAGCGCCCAGTTAAAACACGTTTCTATGTCATCACTCGGCTGCTGCTCGAAGGTGACCCTACCCTCCCGAAACGGGCGGGCGGCGAAGGGACAAAGACCGTGTTTGATGACGAATTCCTCGACCCAGCGGCTGGTTTCTTCCACAGGATTCACGAGAGTGTGTCGTTCTGACGCTTGGATGTCGCGTAGTTCCGCCAGCGATCGAGCATGGTTTGCATGTCGTCGGGGAGGTCGCTGACGAAGGTCATGCGCTCGCCGGTTTCGGGGTGGGTGAAAGCGATGCTTTTGGCGTGGAGGGCTTGGCGCGGGCAGGCTTCGAAACAGCGCTCAGCGAAGATGCGGTACTTGCTGTAGATGGTGCCTTTGACGATCCGGTCGCCGCCGTAGCGCGAATCGCTGAACAGTGGGTGGCCGATGGACTGCATGTGGACGCGAATCTGATGCGTGCGGCCGGTCTCGAGTTTAAGTTGAAGAAGGCTGACGTAGTACAAACCTTCGAGCGTTTGGTAGTGCGTGATGGCGTGCTTGTGGTTGTCTTCCGGCTCTTCGAAGACGCGGTATTTCTGGCGGTTGTTCTGGTCGCGGCCGAGGTGGGCGTCGATGGTACCGGCCGGCGGATCGGGCTCGCCCCAGCAGACGGCTTGGTAGATACGGTCAATGGAGTGGTCGAAAAACTGCTTGGCCAGGTGGGTCATCGTGTTCTCCGTTTTGGCGACGAGCATGAGGCCGGAGGTATCCTTGTCGATGCGGTGCACGAGGCCGACGCGGTTCTCGTCGTTACCGGGTAGGGTGGGAATATCCTCGCGGTCGAGGTAGAATTTGAGGGCGTTGACGAGCGTGCCGTCGCGGTGGCCGGGCGCGGGGTGGACGACCATGCCGGCGGGCTTGTGGATGACCATGAGGTAGTCGTCCTCATAGCGGATGTCGAGGGGGATATCCTGCGGGATGACGTATTCTTCGCCTTCGGGGCGGTAGCGGGGGACCTCGATGGAGATCACCTCGCCGGGGTTGATGAGGTGGTTCACTTTTACCTGCTCGCCATCAACCAAGATCGTTCCCTTCTTGATACCATTCTGGAGGCGGTTGCGGGAGATCTTTCCTAGCCGGATGGACAAAAATTTGTCGATGCGGATGGGTTGTTGACCGGGGTCGACGGTGATGGTTTGGGTTTCTATGTGGTCTATTTGGGGCTTTGGCTTTAGCATTTGGCGAAGGTACGGCGGGGGATGACGGAAACGTGGGAATTGCGGAAATGTGAGGATGACGAAAATGTGGGAATCATTCAACTATGAAAATAATGTGATCGCAGGAATATTGTGAACGGGGGGACGTGGGAACAACGGAAACGAGAGGAATGGTGGAGACGTGGGAATAACAAAAACATAATAATAACGCAAACGTGGGGAAAACGAAAACCTGGGGAATGGCGGAGACGTGGGAATAACGAAAACGTGGGGAATGGCGGAAACGTGGGGATAACGAAAACGTGGGGATAATGGAGACGTGGGGATAACGGAAACGTGGGGATAACGAAAACGTGGGGAAATGGCAGGAACGTGGAAATGGCGGAAACGTGGGGATAACAGAAACGTGGGGAAATGGCGGAAAACATGGGATAACGAAAACGTGGGGAAATGGCAGAAACATGGGAATAACGAAAACGTGGGGAAATGGCGGAAACATGGGAATAACGAAAACGTGGGGAAATGGCGGAAACATGGGAATAACGAAAACGTGGGGAAATGGCAGAAACATGGGAATAACGAAAACGTGGGGAAATGGCAGAAACATGGAATAACGAAAACGTGGGGAAGCATCCCCACGCTACGATAGACGACCCTACCGGGCCTAAGAAAGATGAAAGAGTATTTAAGAAGCTCAACCGTCACTCCTTCACGAAGCGGTAAACGGCCGTAATGCCGACCCCCGCGGTGCTGATACCCGCTTGCAATCTCGCGGCAGCTATATCTCCAACAGTCAAAGCAAAATTGACGCTGGGAATAGCTTCTACCGCCACGTAAAAATTATCAGAAATGTTATACTGAAAGCCGAGCAGGTAACCAATCCCGGGCGTGACGCTGACGCAGGTAACCGATTCCGAAGCGGTAAGTCCAAGACCGATGGAAGGTTGCCAGCCAGTCACGAACTGAATGTCATTACCGATGTCCCGCCGCCGCTCCTTACCGATCGAAGCACTCACTTCGAACTGCGCGGCGCGGACGTCGTTTTCACCAACCAACAAATTCACATTAGCCAAAAGTAAGCCGTAACGTCGGTAGGTATTTTCGTCAATCTGCTTCTTGAGCAGCAAGTTGAAGTTGTCGAAGTTATTAAAACGCACGCCTACCTCCCGAATGTCGGACTGGGCGGTTAGGGGCGTGAGCATAAACAGGAGGGCAAAAGCGAAGTAGGTGCGCATATGTGGGGGTGGGTCTTTAAGTTTAGACCAACAATATTGCCCTTTCGCCGTCGACTTGCAAGCCCCTTAACACCCATTTAACCTGGCCCCCTGGTGTCGTAGTCTTCAGCAATCAGAATTGCTTGACAAAGAAAACCAGAAAGAATAACCAGCTACAAACTACCGCCTACCAGCCTACCGTCTAATCTTCCTACCGCCTAAAATCTAATACCCCCCAAAATACCGCCGCATAAACCACTCCGCCGCATAAAGCGTCAACAGTACAAAAAAGATCCACTTCAAGTGAATCACCGAGCGCGTATTCACCGTATCCAGCAAAATAGGTTTGACCGTTCCAGCTGCTTCTAGTCGCGCGGGTAGGTCGACCAACTGGGCCGGAAAGATCAATTCACCACCGTACCGCTCACTCAACTGCCGCAATAAGCCGTGATCCGCTTCCAGAGCATAACGCTCGACTTCCACCGCCTGCACGCTGAAGCGCCCGTCGTACGTCAGGTCCTCATTACCCGTGTTCGTCCGCGCGCGGAAGCGGTAATTACCAACTGGCAAGATGCCGGCGTCGAGCGTGTAGGCATTGGACGTGCGGGTGAAGGCAAATTCAAACTCCCGGCCGTCATCGCCCGTGATTGTTACCGTGGCTTCGGCGTCGTTGATGAGTTCGTAATTACTGTTGTACAGCTCGGCGTCGAGCCGGACCGGTTCGTTCTCGTCGAAGATATTTTCGGCAAGGTTGACGCGGAAGCGCCGCTTGTCTTCCTGCACGGTGAGGTACTGGCTGAGTTGGCTGATCAACTCGTCGAACCGTTCGTGGGTGCCGTTTTCGAGGAAGTCGAACAAGCGCCACTGCCAGAGTCCGCTGGCCGCAATTACGCCGGTCCGGACGCCCCGGCTTTCCCCGATCGTTACGAGGGGAAACTCGGTGTCGACGCGCCCGATCCGTTGCTGTAGTAGCTGCGTCGCGCCCGGGCCCGGGGTAAACTCACCGAACGGTGCGGTGAGCGGCGGGTAGCTGTTGATAGACTGTTTCAGTTCGTCGGAAAGCGTAAACAAGTTAAACCCAGCTACGAGCCGTCCACCCACCTCATTTCCGGATGCGCCGGCCGTTCCCCGGTAGGTGATCAAGTCCTGCGCGGCGTTGAAGGCGGCGGCGGGCGCACGCTCCCCCATCACGAATAGCGTGGGCGTCTTGTTCGTTCCGAGTTGCATCAATAATCCGGCAACGGGGTTTTTGGCGGAAGGCAATTGGTGCAGGATGACGAGGTCGTAATCACCTACTTTCCCGGAAAACTTTCCGGCGTACGCCACTTCGACTTCATTATTTTTACCCGTCGCCAGCGCTTGTTTGAAGGCACTCAAATCCGGATGCGGCGCATCGGCCAGGACGAGGATCTTTTGCCGCGCATCCAGCACGTCTACGAAAATATCCCGCCGGTTATTCGCCGTACTTACTTCGTCCGCAATCCCCGTCAGGGCGATCCGGTAGCGTTGCACGCCGGGGCGGTCGGCGGTGAGGACTACTTCTTTTGTGGTGAAAAAGTCGTCTCCCTGAATCGAAATATTTTCGGAGAACAGCACTTTACCACCCTCCCCCACCCTGCTTACCGTGAGGCGAGTGCTGGAGCCCGTGGCACCTCGCGCGGAAACGTCCACTTGAATCGAAAAACGGTCGTCGAGGTAAGCGATCTTGTTGTGGAAGACACGGCGGACGAGCAGGTCGCGCCGCTGGCTCGTATCGCCCAGCCCGACGGTATAAATCGGCGCTTTAATTTGTAAATCCCGGTAGGCGGGGTTGGTGCCTTCGTTGTAGATGCCGTCGGTGGCCAGCACGACCGCGCCGAGGTTTTGCGTCCCGTAAACATCGCTAATTTCGGTCAGGACGGCGTCCAGGTTGGTCCGCTTATCGGTAAACTGTAAGTCACCATCCGTCCGGAAGCTTTGCCCGAAGGTGTACTCAACGACTTGGTATTTTTCCGCAAGGGCATCCCGCAGCGCCGTCCACTGCGCGCGGTATTCCGTCGTATCGATTTCCATACCGACCGATTCGGATACGTCCTGCGCGAGCACGACTACCGGCTCCTGCTGGTCCCGATCGACGTAACGCAGCAACGGCGATAACAACAGCGCGGCCAGCAAACTGTACCCCAACCAACGTAAAATGCCCATCCCCCAGATCAGTCCGCGTGGCTGCTCCCGAAATTGCTGCTCGCGGAAGTACAGTACGAAGGCTACGACGAAACCCGCCGTGGCGCAAAGGATTAAGAACCAGGCGGGGTACTCGAAGGAGAGGTTATTCATTTAGGCGGTAGTGGGTAGGCGGTAGGCACGTAGGTGGTAGACCTCGGTTCAGTTGACCGCTTGCAAAGAGACAAACTTACGGTAGCGTTAGCCGGGTGGTGAGCTAATTGGCTTAAATAATAACGCTTCCAAGTATTTCATTCGGAGCGACCCTACCGCCTACCGCCTGAAAGCCTACCGCCTATTTATCAGCTAACAAACTTATAGCCAACGCCCCGCACGCTAAGAAAGTGCGTGGGCACCTTCGGTTCCGTCTCGAAATACTTCCGGAAGGAAAGGATAAAATTATCGATCGTGCGCGTGCTCGGGTAGACGTCGTAACCCCAGACGGACTGCAGGATTTGCTGGCGGCTAACGACTTCTCCCTGCCGGTCGGTAAGGAGTTTGAGGAGCATGGCTTCTTTTTTGGTCAGCGTAAAGTTACCCTGGTTACCGGTCGCTTCGTAAGTGGCGAAGTTGACTTGGTTCTTGCCAAAAACGTAGAGATCGGGCTTGACCTCCGGGTTCTTGCTGGTTCTTTCGATGAGGCGGCGAACGCGCAGCAGAAGTTCTTCGAAGACGAACGGTTTGGTGAGATAGTCATCGGCTCCTTTTTTGAGGCCCTGAATGCGGTCCTGCGCCTGGTCCTTGGCGGTCAGGAAAATGATCGGCGTTTCCCGGTCGCTCAGGCGAATCTGCTCCACCACCTGAAAACCGTTCACCTCGGGCAGCATCACGTCGACGATCATGATGTCGAAATGCTGCTCGGCGGCGTGCTTGAGGGCCTTGCGCCCGTCGGCGGCGGTGACGACCTCGTAGTCTTCCATTTCAAAATTGAGCTTGACCGTCTCGCGGATGTTTTCTTCGTCTTCGACCAGGAGGATTCGTAGCATGGGGCTTGCGTGGTTTTAAGAGCTTGTCGGGGGAATTAATTTTCTGGCCGAGAACAGCTTAATTTTAGTCTGATCAAGGTTAGAAAATCATCTCATAACGGGTTATTAGTTGATTTTCTAGACGACGAGCAGGCTAAAAGGAAGCGTTCGCAGGTCGAACATTAATTCCCCGACAAGTTCTCGGTTATCTGAACTACGTCTAAAGGCGGGGCGGGGTTGTTTGTTGCGAGGCTTTTGCGTCAGGTGCACCACATCTTTAGCTGAAGACCGGGGCGGCGGCGATAATTAATCCGTAGGGTCAGAAATCCTTTCCTGCCGGCTTGCGTTTAAGGTTGGGCGTGGTCGCAGGTGCAGAGATAATGGGACGAAGGAGCAATGTTAAGTGGCAAAACATCCATTCTCATTTAAACCGTACCTTGACGCCCGGATTTAACGACAACCAACAAACTATCCACTACCCCTCCCCCATGCCGCAAAGCTGGTCCTTCTTCCGCACGGCGGTCAAAAACTTCCGGTCCACCGGCGCGATCGCCAGCTCCAGCAAGGCCCTCGTCAAGAAGCTCATCGAGCCCCTCCCCGCCGACCGCCCCCTGCGCATCGTCGAGCTCGGCCCCGGTGACGGCTGCGTTACCCGCGCCATTCTCGACCGGGTTAATGCCGAGAGTCACGTGACCGCCTTTGAAATCAACACGACCTTTATCGATGTCCTCCACCAGATCGAAGACGAGCGACTTTCCGTCCTCCCCGTCGGCGCGGAACAGCTCCGGGAGTATTTTGAGGAGAATAGTGTTGACTACGTCGTTTCCAGCTTGCCCCTTTCCATGATTCCGAAGGAAGTGAAACTCGAAATTTTACGTCAAGCCCAGTGGGTTTTGAAACCTGGCGGGCAGTTCTTTCAGTACCAGTACGCACTTCAGGATTATAGCCTGCTGAAAGATTACTTCGGGCGGGTATCCGTCAGCTTTACCATGGCCAATCTACCGCCGGCGTTTATTTACTCCTGCATTGGATAAAACTTTGCTAATCGAAAGCAAGTTGAGTCTGCGCGTACTGCTACGGGCCGGATAAATTCGGTGATTTTGGTGACGTCTCTCGCTAAATAGAGTGAGCGAGAAAAACGCTGCTAATCGACTACTACGTAACCACTAAAGAGGCTTCAAAACAGTTTAGTAGTTCTGGCGAATATCGGGATGCCCTAACCGGTTTGCCCTCCGTACCGATACCCCGCACCCGCGACGCGATAGTTAGTCCCGTACTTAGTCGGGGCGTCCGCGCCATATCTTACAATACTAAAATAAGCGATCAATGAAGAACCTAACCAACCCACAAAATCTAGAATCCTGCCCCTTCCGCGGCACCCGCGTCAACGGCGCAATTGGCACCGCCCCCCAAATCGATGACTGGTGGCCCAACCGCCTGCAAGTGGAACTGCTGCACCAGGACCAACCCGCCGCCAACCCACTGAGTGGCGAGAGCTACGCGGAAGCTTTCAAAAGTATCGACTACGAACAGCTCAAGCAAGACACGCGCGAACTGCTCGTCGACAGCAAAGACTGGTGGCCGGCCGACTACGGCAATTACGGACCACAAATGATCCGCATGGCCTGGCACTCCGCCGGCACTTATCGGATCGCCGACGGACGGGGTGGCGCGGGGCAAGCCATGCAACGCTTCGCACCGGTCAGTTCGTGGTGGGACAACGGAAATACCGATAAATCCCGCCGCCTCCTCTGGCCCATCAAGCAGAAATACGGCGCGAAACTCAGCTGGGCCGACCTCATCGTCCTGGCCGGCACCGTCGCCCTCGAAATCATGAACTTCCCCACGCAAGGCTTTGCCGGCGGCCGCATCGACGCCTGGGAAGCCGACAAGAGCACCTACTGGGGGCCCGAATTCTGGAACGGCAAACCCTTCTCCGAATCTCCCGCAACCGGCGATTACCTCGGTCACCCCGACGAAATGGTCAGCCCGGACCTCCGCTGGGTCGGTGGCCTCAAGGAGGAATACCGCGATCTCGAAAATCCCCTCGCGGCTACCCACTCCAACCTCATTTACGTCAACCCCGAAGGACCCGGTGGCAACGGCGACCCCATGGATTCCGCCCGTAACATCCGCGAATCATTCGCGCGGATGGCCATGAAGGACGAGGAGACTGTCGCCCTCATCGCTGGCGGTCACGCCTTCGGCAAGAGCCACGGCGCCGTCCCCGCCGCCAAGATCGGCGCGGCGCCCGAGATCGCAAAGATTCAGGAACAAGGCTTCGGCTGGCACAATCCCGTCGGCACCGGAAACGCGGAATTCACTAGCACGAACGGTATCGAAGGCTCCTGGACGCCCGACCCGACGACCTGGGATAACGACTACCTCATTAACCTGTTCAAGTTCGAATGGGAAAAGACGAAGAGCCCCGCCGGTGCCCTGCAGTGGACACCCGTCGACAAGAGCGCACCAACAACGCCCGACGCCCACCGGCCCGGCATGGACCACGCGTTGATGATGATGACTTCCGATATTGCATTAAAAGTCGACCCGGCTTACCGGAAGATCTGTGAGAAGTTTCTCGGTGATTTCGACTACTTCACCGAAGCTTTTTCTAAGGCCTGGTACAAGCTTACTCACCGTGATATGGGCCCGAAGGATCGTTACGTTGGACCAGAAGTACCCGCCGAAGATTTTATCTGGCAAGATCCCATCCCCACACTCGATCACGAGGTCATTAACGCTGATGATATCGCCGATCTGAAACGCCGCATCCTCGGAACCGGGCTCACGGTTTCGGCCCTCGTTTCCGCCGCCTGGTCCGCCGCTTCGGTGTACCGCGACACGGATAAGCGCGGAGGAGCTAATGGTGCCCGCATTGCGCTGGACCCTCAGAATACCTGGGAAATCAATCGCCCGGAAGAGTTGACAAATGTTCTAACCGTACTGGGTGGGATGCGCGGTGACTTTAATCGCACGCAGGCGGACGGTAAGAAAGTCTCCCTGGCGGACCTTATCGTCCTCGGTGGTTGCGCTGCCGTCGAGCACGCCGCTAAGGCCGGTGGTGTCGAGATCGAAGTCCCCTTCACGCCCGGTCGGATGGACGCCAACGCCGAGCAGACCGACGCGGAAAGCTTCGACTGGCTCAAGCCCGTTGCGGACGGTTTTAAGAACTACTACAACGACAAAGTCGGCATCCAGATTCAACCGGAGCGCATCTTCCTCGACCGCGCTCAGCTACTGACGCTGAACGCTCCGGAGTGGGCCGTATTGGTTGGTGGTCTACGGGTTTTGGATCAGAACTGGGACTACTCCAAGCACGGTGTCTTTACCGACCGGCCCGGTCAGTTGACGAATGACTTCTTCCGCGTGCTCACGAGCATGGATTACGAGTGGTCGCCTACCGACGGCACCGAAATGTATTTCGACGTGAAGGACCGTAGTACCGGCGAGACTAAGTACACCGCTACCCGCTGTGACTTGATCTTTGGTTCCAATGCCCAGTTGCGTAATGTCGCCGAGGTTTACGGCGCGAACGACGGTCACGAGCGGTTAGTCAAGGACTTTGTTGCTGCCTGGGATAAGGTGATGATGCTAGATCGGTATGACGTGAAGGATAACTAGTTCTATCCGTGGAGTTAGCAATTTTCATCGGATGTACCTTTTGAGAACCGCAGCGAGGCGAGTATTCTCAAAAGTTCATCAGATGTATAATTGCGCTAACGCAGGTGCAACGCACGTAAGAAGGGGAGCAATATCACGTTGCTCCCCTTCCTAATTCACTGCACCCCCGATAGCTATCGGGGGTCCACTCCCAGTTGTTTAAAGCACCTTAAACAACCTCCAACTCCTTACCCACTTTCACGAACGCCGCAATCGCTTCGTCCAACTGCTCCCGGCTGTGAGCCGCGGACATTTGTACGCGAATCCGCGCCTTGCCTTTCGGTACGACCGGGTAAAAGAAGCCGATGACGTATATCCCTTCCTCCAGCAGGCGACTTGCGTAGGCCTGGGCCAGGGGTGCATCGTAGAGCATAACGGGGACGATGGGGTGATCACCGGGAAGGATATCGAAACCGGCGGCGGTCATTTTCTCGCGGAAATACTGGGTATTGTCCGCTAATTTGTCACGCAGCTCGGTGGATTCCGTCAGCATGTCGATCGCCTTGATCGAAGCGCCGACGATGCTCGGGGCGAGGGTGTTGGAAAACAAGTAGGGGCGGGAGCGCTGCCGGAGGATATCGACGATCTCCCTGCGGGAGGCCGTGAAACCGCCGCTGGCTCCGCCGAGTGCTTTTCCGTAGGTGCCGGTAATGATGTCTACCCGGTCCATCACGCCGCAGTATTCGTGCACGCCGCGCCCGGTCTTGCCGATGAAACCGGTGGAGTGGCATTCGTCGACCATTACCATCGCATCGTATTTGTCGGCGAGGTCGCAGATCTTATCGAGTTGGGCGATGGTGCCGTCCATCGAGAACGAGCCATCAGTGACAATGAGGCGGCGGCGAGCGCCGGAAGCCTTCTTGAGTTCTTCTTCCAGGGCGGCCATGTCGTTATGGTCGTACCGGTGGCGCTGGGCCTTACAGAGCCGGATGCCGTCGATGATGGAAGCGTGGTTGAGGGCGTCGGAAATGATGGCATCCTCAGCCGTCAGTAGGGGCTCGAAAAGACCACCGTTGGCGTCGAAAGCCGCGGCGTAGAGAATGCAGTCTTCGGTGCCGAGAAACTCGGCCGTTTTGCGTTCCAGTTCTTTGTGAATATCCTGGGTACCACAGATAAAACGTACGGAACTCAGGCCGAACCCGTGGCTGTCGATCGTGGCTTTTGCCGCTTTGAGGAGTTCGGGGTGAGAGGAAAGGCCGAGGTAATTATTGGCGCAAAAATTTAGCACGTCCGGCGTAGTGGCGGTGTCGATCTCAGCGCCCTGGGGCGTGGTGATGATACGTTCCTTTTTGTAAAGGCCGGCGGCTTTGATCTCTTCTATTTCGGTTTGGAGGCTATCCTGAATGCTGTACATACTATTGATTTAATTGTGGCGCGGGCGTTCCGACTAAGTACGGGACTCGCTTTGGCTTCGCGGGTGCGGGGTTTAGGGCATAAGTAGTCGCGTAGTTAAGCCGCGATCTGCCCCGATTGTTTAATTTTCAGTGCGCTCAACATCTCCTCCGTCATCCGTTCCAGGTTGAACTCCGGCTCCCAGCCCCAGTCGGTGCGGGCGGCGGAGTCGTCGATGCTGTCGGGCCAGCCGGCGGCAATGGCCTGGCGGTGGTCGGGGTTGTAATCGACGGTGAAGCCGGGGGCCTGCCGCTGAATCGAAGCAGCGACATCGGCGGGGCAAAAACTCAGCCCGGCCAGGTTGTAAGAAGTACGGATACGAATGGCGACCTTCGGTGCATCCATAATTTTGAGGGTGGCACGGATGGCGTCGTCCATGAAGATCATCGGGAGTTGTTCGTCCTTATCCAGGAAGCAACTAAAGGGCACGTTCTTGACGGCGGCGTGATAGATATCGACTGCGTAATCGGTCGTCCCGCCACCGGGCTGACTCTGATGGCCGATCACGCCGGGGTAGCGTAGGGAGCGCACGTCGAGCCCGTAACGGTTGAAGTAGTACTGCGCCCAGTTCTCACCTGCGGCCTTGCTGATGCCGTAGACGGTCACCGGATCGAGATGACAGTCGTTCGGCACGTCAGCCGCCGGGGCCGAGGGGCCGAACACGGCGATGGAGCTAGGGTAAAATACTTTATCGACGCCCTCCAGCCGCGCCGCTTCCAGCACGTTCAGCAGGGCGGTCATGTTGATTTCCCAGGTGCGCAGGGGCGCCGCTTCCCCGGTGGCCGAGAGGATGGCCGCCAGGTGGTAGATCTGCGTGACTTTGTTCTCCCGGACCATTTGTGTTAAGCCTTCGGCATCGGTTACGTCCAGTTGCTCGAACCGGCCAGAAAATTCTCTTTGCGGCGGGCGGATGTCGGTAACGATCACCCGCTCTCTGCCGAAGCGTTCCTGCAGGGCGGAGGTCAGTACCGTACCGAGCTGGCCATTGGCTCCGGTGATCAGAATGGTCTCGTTCATGATTATTGGTTTACTGTACAGGCATACTTACCTGGTAAATTTAAGCCTGTCGGTAATCTTTTGCTATCATTCTCACTTAATCAGTGATTATTCCCGCCAGACTGAATTTAGCCGGTATTTTTGTTTCTATGCCTTTCTCATAAGCCCCTTAACAGCAATTATTCGGCCCGTATGCAAGACCTCCTCGACGATACAGATTTGACCATCCTCCGCATCCTTCAGCAGGACTCGAAAAAAACCGCCAAAGAAATCGCGGCCCATCTCGATCTCACGCCCTCCCCCATCTACGAGCGCATCCGCCGCCTGGAGCGCGCGGGCTACATCGCTGCCTACGTCGCGCTGCTGGACAAAAAACTGTTCCCCCAACTCGCCGTCACCGCCTTTTGCCAGGTTTCGATGCGGTACCACGACAGCAACTACATTGAGAAATTCGAGGCGCAAGTCCGGGAGCTCGAAGAAGTCCAGGAATGCTTCCACATGGCCGGTAAGGTGGACTTCATCCTCAAAGTCAACAGCGCCAGCCTCGACGATTACCACGACTTCATCCGCTACAAACTCTCGGCGATCGAGAACATCGGGGAGCTGAACAGCTCGTTCGTTCTGAAGGAGATTAAGCGGACGACGGCGCTTAATGTGTAACTACGCGGGGTCAAGCATATCTGGTCGGCAAAGACATTAAAGCAGGGTTCCTTCTACTTTGCTTTTCCCAAAGCGAGTCCCGACTTAGTCGGGACGACCGCGCCTATTGTACGTATAATCACACGGGCGCGGTCACGGGTGCCGGGTGAAGTGGATAGCGAGGATTGACTCATCTCTTGCGTACTCGATAAACCTCAAATTCAGACACCGCATCGCTCGCCAGACTGATGGGCGTACCGATCAACGTCCCGACATAATTTGTCCACTCCCATACTGAACAATTCGTACGTATCAAATTATTTTAACGCTCATCAAAAGATCAATTAGCTTGGTGGACTAAACCGTAAGTTTCGTTACATTAAGTCGTCGGCGTTTTGTGCTTGGTCAAGGCGCTAAAACCGGAGTGCAGCCGTAGCTGCATGAGGATTTTGGCAACGCGGACCAGGTTCAAAAGGACTAGACTTGGGTGTAATAGAACTTGCGGGTTGGTCCACTAGTAAGTTGACACAAAAAAGGGGAGCAACACAACGTTGCTCCCCTCCCCTATTCCTGGCACCCGCGACCGCGCCAAAGAATACACTGCATTAGCAAAACCCTAGCCGCGTGCCTCATTCACCAACTCGATACACTTGCTAGCCAGCGCTTCCATACCTTTAAAATCACTATTGGCCAGTAAATCCTTACGCAATAAACCGGAGCCCATACCGACGGCAACGGCACCTTCGTCAAACCAACGTTTAAGGTTATCCGCATCCGGCGAAACGCCACCCGTGACCATCACGTTCGTGCGCGGTGACGGGGCGAGAAGGGAGCTAATGAAACCCTTGGCGACAGCGTTTCCGGGGAAAATCTTGACAATCTCCGCACCCAAGCTTTCCGCCCGGCCGATCTCGGAAGGTGTGAAACAACCCGGCATCCAGGCTATTTTGCGACGGTTACACAAAGGCGCAAGCTCTTCCACCAACATCGGGCTGACGATGAAATCCGCCCCTAACTGAATGTACAGAGCCGCCGTCGGCGCGTCCACCACCGAACCGATACCCAGCGCGAGGTCCGGATAGTTCGCTCGGCAATGCTCGGCCACTACGTCAAAAACCTTGTGCGCGCCAATGCCACGGTTGGTAAATTCAAAACTGCGCATGCCACCCGCGTAAACGGCGTCGATGACTTTTTTCGCCTTGTCAACGTCCGCTACGTAAGCGAGGGGGACGATGCCCTGGTTCATTACGGTGCTGTATACTTCTAATCTGGTCATTTTGTTGGTCTTTGGTTTGTAGTCTGTGGTCTAGAGTCTGTGGTCTGAAGTCTGTGATCTAGAGTCTATGGTATTCAAACCACAGACCCTAGACCACAGACCTTAGACTTCTTTCTACCGGCTGACCCGGCCAGATCCATCCCCTTCCATCAAGCTCATTACCTCATCCACGGTAGCCAAATTAGCATCACCGAAAATAGAGTGCTTGAGCGCGGAAGCGGCAACGGCGAAGCGGAGGGCTTTATCGTCGTCGTCGGGCCAGGTCTGGAGGCTGTAGATCAGGCCACCCATGAAACTGTCACCGCCACCTACGCGGTCGACGATGTGGCTGAGTTGGTAGGTGGGAGCGGTGTACATCTTCTCGCCGTCCCACATGACGCCGGACCACGTATTGTGGCTGGCGGAGATGGACCCACGGAGCGTGGTGATGACTTTTTTAGCCTTCGGGAACCGCTTCATCAGCGCTTTACAGACGGGGAGGTAAGCCTCCGGGTCCATCGTGTCCCCTTTAGTCACGTCGACGGAGTCGGGGTGGATGTCGAAGTGCTTTTCGGCGTCTTCTTCGTTACCGAGAATGATGTCGCAGTGCTCGACGAGGGCGGGCATGATCTCCTGGGGAGATTTGCCGTAGTTCCAGAGCTTTTTGCGGTAGTTGAGGTCGGTGGAGATAGTGATGCCCTTCGAAGCGGCAACTTTACAAGCTTCCAGGCAAGCGTCGGCGGCGGATTGGCTCAGGGCCGGCGTGATGCCCGTCCAGTGGAACCAGTCGACGTCCGTGAAGACAGCATCCCAGTCGATCTCACCGGGCTCGATGGTGGCCATGCCGGAGTGATCGCGATCGTAGACCACTTTCGAGCCACGCTGCATGGCACCGGTTTCGAGGAAGTAAATACCGAGGCGTTCCCCACCGCGGACGACGTGGCTAGTATCCACGTTTCGGCTACGCAGCGCGTTCATGGCGCAATCACCGATGTCGTTCTTGGGGATGCGCGTTACAAAACGGGCGTCCATGCCGTAGTTGGCTAGCGTGACGGCTACGTTACTTTCGCCGCCTCCGTAGATGACTTCGAAGGTGTCCGCTTGAGAAAAACGTTTCCAGCCAGGAGGGCTGAGGCGAAGCATAATCTCGCCAAAGGTTACGATGCGTGGCATAGTGTGGGTTGTATTAAGTTAATTAAATTTTGTGTTGCTGGTTACACATCTGATGAACTTTTTAAAATATTCGCTTCGCTTCAATTTTAAAAAGATGCATCCGATGAGAACCATCATAAATTATCGTTTTTAAGGACATGATAACCTATCTGCGCATTGATTCTTGCAATTATCATGTTCGCTCAGTTCCAGTCGTACGTATTATATATATATATATGGAATGTTCACCTACTTTTGGGCAGTCCTCATCGGATGCATCTTCCAAATATTATTGTTGCACAACAATATTTGGAAGTTCATCAGATGTGTGACTGCCCTCAAGACATATGCTCCTCCAATTTCACGTCGTCAACCCGGTAAAGCTCCGGACCACCCTTGACACCGGGCTTTTTCTCGGCCGTATTGATTAAAAAATCGTAGGAAAGTATTTTACGCCGGAAATTACGCCGGTCGAGTTCTTCTCCGAGGATAGCTTCGTAAACTTCCTGCGCTTCTTTCAGCGTGAAGCTTTCCGGAAGCAAGTGAAAAGCCAAGGGTTGGGAACGAAGTTCTTGTTTTAGTGCTTCGTAGGCGTCATCCAGAATAATGCGATGATCGAAGCCTAACTCGGGCAGTTCATTTAGTGCGCACCATCTTGCCTGGTCTAGGTGCTCGCGAGCGATGGGGTCGTGATCTTCCGGGCTGACGAGGGCAAAATAGGAAGAGGTGATCACTCGCCGTACGGGGTGGCGGTTTACCGCGCTGTAAGTAGCTACTTGGTGCATCGGAATGTCCTCAACGTTCACCAAGTCCCGAAGAACCCTGATCGCGGCATCTTCCAAAGTCTCATTCTGATACATCGCGCCGCCGGGCAGAACCCAGTCGCCACGGTAAGGCTCCACGGCCCGTCGGACGAGTAAGACCCGCAGCGAATCGTCCGCAAAACCAAAGATGGCGCAATCTACCGTCAGCGTTACTGCGTGGCTGTCCGTCGTTACCCTCGGTGAATACTCGGTTTTCATGGTTGTAGTCGCTTGAGCTGACGGTTGGTTGGCCAGGAGGTGAATTGATGGTTATTTATTAAAATGGAACATAGAGGTAAGATTAAAGACAATAGACATCAGACTAAAGACCTCAGACCCTAGACTACAGACCATTACCGTCCCATCCAACCGCCATCAACCAGCATCACGGCGCCGGTCACGTAATCGGAAGCGGCACTCGCCAAGAAAACGATCGGCCCTTTGAAATCTTGCGGCTGCCCCCAGCGCCCGGCCGGGATGCGACCGAGGATGGATTTACTTCGCTCTTCGTTGTCCTGTAGTGCCTGGGTATTGTCGGTCGCGATGTAGCCCGGCGCGATGGCGTTTACCTGCACGCCTTTGCTGGCCCATTCGTTGGATAGCGCCATGGTTAACTGACCAATCGCTCCCTTAGAGGCTGCGTAACCCGGAACGGTGATCCCACCCTGGAACGTGAGCAGCGAAGCGGTAAAGATGATCTTCCCTTTTCCGCGCTCGATCATGTCCCGTCCGAACTCACGAGCGAGAATAAACTGCGCCGTTTGGTTAACCTCAATTACTTTATCCCAGTATTCATCGGAGTGCGTAGCGGCCGGCTCCCGCAGGATTGTCCCGGCGTTATTCACCAGAATATCCGGCGTCCCGTGATCCGACTTTACTTGCTTGATGAAAGCGTGGAGTGCTTCCCGATTACTAAAATCACACTGATAGGCCGTGAATTTCCGACCTAAATTTTCAACGGCTTTACCGATGTCTGACCCGGCTGATTTTAGGCTTGCCGAGACACCGATGATGTCAGCCCCAGCTTCCGCCAGGCCGACGGCCATGGCGAAACCAATGCCGCGCTTACACCCGGTTACCAATGCGGTCTTGCCCGCTAAATTGAATTGCTCTAAGATCATGGTCGATATGATTGATTGGGTTGATTCGCTTTCGCAATGCAGCGTATTGTATCTATCTCAATTAAAGTACGGCTTCAACCGGTGATTCGAGGTGGCACATTAGCTACTTACCACCCCGAATCACGATTTAGCGCTTGAGTTAAGCAATTTACCGTACCGTAGATAAAGGCGCAGCGTCCATATCCGTGAATGCTTGGTTCTCACCGGCCATGCCCCAAACAAAACGGTAAGCGCTCGTGCCGGCACCGCTGTGAATACTCCACGGTGGGGAGATTACGGCTTCAAAGTTCCGGACCGCAATGTGCTTCGTTTCCGTGGGCTTACCCATGAAGTGCATCACCAGTTCCTCGCCAGGAATGTCGAAGTAGAGGTAGACTTCCATCCGCCGTTCGTGCGTGTGGGGCGGGAAGGTGTTCCAGATGTTTCCGGGGAGGAGTTCCGTCCAACCCATGACGAGCTGGCAACTCTGGACGCCGTTCTCGTGGATGTACTGATAAAGGACGCGGTTGTTAGCGTGCTCATCGTCGCCGAGCTCCAGCCGGTTGGCTTCGGCCTGGGTTGCCTTCGTCGTCGGGTATTCTTTGTGGGCGGGGGCGGAGTTGAGGTAGAATTTCGCCGGTTTGCCGCCGTCGTTGCTGGAAAAGGTGACGGATTTACTGCCGCGGCCGACGTAGAGGCAGTCGAAGCGGGCAAGTTGGTACGTCGTCCCGTCCACGTTTACGCTACCTGCGTCGCCGAGGTTTAAGACGCCGAGTTCGCGGCGTTCGAGGAAGTACTCCGCCTTCAGATCATCGTCGTTAGGTAGTTCGAGCGGGCCGGAAGTGGGCATCGCGCCGCCAAAAATAAAGCGGTCGTAATGAGAGTAGACGAGTTCGATCTTACCGGCCACCATCATATTTTGGGCGAGGAATTCGTCGCGCGTCTGGTCGGTGGTAAAGGTTCTGAAGTGTTCGGGGTGGACGCCGTAGCGGGTTTGCATGGTTGTATATTTTTTATTGTGTCAAATGTACACAGAAAAGAGGAAACTTTCTAAGTGGGGGGCAATTTACCTGGTTTACGGCACTTCATCACCTGATAAATTATGCGATTGGCCGATTAGCGATGCCTAGTGGCCCAAAACTACTTCTCCCCACCAAGCGTCACGAACCGTGAGCGCGCAGTGAGGAGAAACAATCAGTTGGGGTGTACTGATACGACGCTTACTTCATCTTCCGAACTTCCGACCCAGCCATCAAAAAAGCGCCGGTACCGAAGTTCTGCCAGCTATCGGCCGAGGCTGGCCTGGGGTCGTAACCGATGTTTTGTACCCAGCCGATCTTACCGTCGGAGAGCTGCACCGTTTCCAGCGCCGCCCAGGCTTTCTTGACGGCCGGTCCGTACTCTTTCTTATCGAGAACGCCATTGTTTATACCCCAAGCCAGTGCAAAAGTATAGAAACCGGAGCCGCTCGTTTCGCCGTGGTCGAACGCACCGGGGTCGAGCAAGCTTACGCGCCACAAGCCGTCTGCTGGCTGGATACTTTTGACCTTCGCCGCCATCTCCTTATAAAGGTCGAGGTACCAACCGTAGTGTTCCCAGTCCTTCGGCATTTCTTCGAGCATCATCGCCAAACCGCCCATCACCCAGCCATTACCACGGCTCCAAAATATTTTCTTACCGTTGGCACCCTTGCGGTCATCATCCGAGCCCGTCCAGAGAAAGCGGTTATCGCGGGCGAAAAGGTGCTCTTCCTGGTCGTAGAGCAGGTCGTAGGTTTCCGTGTAATACTTATGCATATCGTCGAGGTACTTCCGGTCGTTCTTCAGGTTCGACCAGCGTACGATAACGGGCGGGGCCATGAACAGGGCGTCGCACCACCACCACAGAATGGGCTCCATTTCTTCGGTGTTGCCCTCTTTCCATTTGTGGTCTTTGTACAGGTGGTCCTGCAGCCACTGGCCGGTGGGCTCCAGGTTGACAACCGCGGGGTTTTCCTCGTTGACCGTCAGGTAAGAGTAAGCAATGGCGACGTCATCCGCGTGAAAGTAGCGGTTGTAGGTTTTCCAGTCGGTGCGTCCTCCCATGTCCTCGAGGGCCTTGAGAAAAACGGGGTTGCCGGTCGATTCGTAGGAACGCGCGACACCAGTGTAGTAGGCGCCGTTCGTCCAGTCCGTCGGATCCTTACCGATGGGGTTGGCTTCCTGCCACTTCATGGCGTCGACCATCTTAGCTTCGATGACGGCCGGGCTGCTCAGTTTAGCCGTGGAAGATTTAGGGGCGCTGCCGCAGGATGCCAGGAAAAGACAAAGGAGCAGGGGAATGGTGGTTCGGATAAGCGTCATGATTTACTTTTAGTGTTTGATCGAATGCGAAAAGCACGGTACGCACTTTCCGGGTGCTAAGATAAACTGTGTTTGTTTAACATAGTTTGCCAACGTTCAACTATTTGAGGGCAGTCGACCAAGCAGGTATGCGTCCTGGTTTGATTTAGCCAGTCCATATGTCATTACGAAGGAACAATACTTCAGGCGTCCGCATCCCGTGACCCAAGGGGGATAGATCCAACTTCTTTCGTTAGCTTAGATGAGGTAGAAGGATCAATAAATTACCAACGGAAGCGAAGCTGAACTCGGTACGAGGTGATCGGATCAATAAATTACTAGCGGAAGCAAAGCTAATACCAGTTATTTTCGGTCCGAGAGCTCGAAGAACCAACACCACCCCGTAAATCATCAAAAAGAATTCACGTTAATCTCCAACAAGTTCTTCCCCGGCAAGAGCCGCACCGATCCGAAAGCCAGGTTAACTTTCTTTCCGTTCAAGCTCAGTGCCTGCCCGTCGTCAAGCGGCAGGGTAAATTCCCCCACCATGTTAGCGGGCAGCTCGATGGTATAAACTTGCTTCCGGTCGCTCACCCACTTAAAGTCCGCATTAATCGGCCCGCGCAGCGTAGGTACTTTAATACTGGACTCTTTTAAATTACCCAAACTCGGCCGGATCGTCGCCACCCCGTAACCCGGCGTCTTCGGCTGGATGCCCCAGAGTTGGCGGGGAATGATATTAGCCGGCGCGGCACCCCAGGCGTGGTTCCAGTCCAGGTTGGGTTTGTACTTGAACCCCCAGGCTTCCATCGAGACCGTAGAGCCCTCCCGAATCATATTGTACCAGTTGCGGTCACCGGTCGTATCGGCCAGCATTTCGAGTGCGTACTGGTCCATATCCGCTTCGTACAGGGCTTCCATCAGGTACTGAGAACCGTAGACGGAAGCCGCCATACCACGCGACTTGATGTATTCGCCAACCGACTTCTTATAATTATCCGGCACCATCCCGAAGGCCAGCGGGAACATGTTGGCGTGGACAGAACTGTGATCCGTCCCCTCACCATCCACGTAATAACCTTTCCCTCGGTCCAGCATCGTAGCGTTCACGGCCTGCTTCACTTTCAACGCGCGGAGCTCAAAGTCGAGCGCCTCGTCCGGCTTATCGAGCACGCGGGCGAACTCAGCCATGATGAGCATATTCTTATAAAACAGGGCATTAATGACCGTATTATTGGGCATAAACACGAAGCCGTCCCGCTCACCAGTCACCTCGGGGTTTCCCTGCCAGCCGGCGGGTGGCCAGTCGACGATGTCTTTCAGCACGTCCTTACGCTCCCCGAAGCCGAGCTTTTTCATGAACGCCGGCGTCACGCGGGTGGAGCTGACCATATTGTCTTCCCCCTGCAACTCGACCAGGGTCTTGTGCTTCAACTGGTCGTAGTATTTTTCGATTAGCTCGGTATTCCCCGTATACATGTAGTCGGCGTGAAACATCAGGGCAACGTGCTGCTGCCACTCCGTCGGCCAGGTCGGGTATTCCATGAAGTACTCGATGGTACGGCGGGCGATGGCGTATTCCCGGTCGGTGGTGTAGTGGCTCAACTGCTGTAAATAAGCGTCGGCTTCGTAGGGGATTCTTTCCCGGTCGCCGTCCACGTACAAGCCGGCGAAGGTGGTCATTTTGATGCTGTAGCGGCAGAAGTCCCAAATTTGGTTCAGAATGTCGTTGTCGGAGGTAAAAGAGCTGGCGTCATCATCCCAGTAGTTGGCATACATAAGTTGGGTGAAATCACTGCTTTTCATTCCGCTTACACCACTTGCGCCCAGTACTTCCGCATACCGAAAGGGCAGCAACACCGGAATACTATCCGGCAGGTGAATGGCCAGTGGCTTGGTATTCCGCTCGTCCGGCACGATGGGTAGTTGGTAGGTGTGGGTTCCCTTCATCACCGGCAGGGTGATTTCCTGGTAGCGGATGTGGCCACCCGGCACGGGATCGATGCGGCCGTTTTTAACGGACTCGCCGATCCGGATGGTCAGCGCGCCCTTTCGTTTTGCCGTGTGCTCAATTTCCATGTTGGCGTAAGCAGCTTTACCGAAATCGACGAAGAGCGCGTCCCCGCGCTGCTCCACCAAAACGGGTTTTATCCGCTCTAATTCGGTGATGTTTGTCGTCGTCAAGTAGTTTCCACCCGCATCACCTTTCGTTCCCGCGCCGTCGCTGGATAATGCGATGGAATTATTTGTCGTGGCATCCACCCCCCGAAATTGCTGTGATTCGGAATACCGGCTCAGACGGTTTACATCGTCCCATATTCTGACTTTCCAGAAATAGCTTTTATTCGGATCGAGCGCGAGGCCATCATACTCTATTCCAAAATTTTCCGGGTCCGCTACTTTTTTACTGTTCCAAACATCACCGTAATTAGCGTCGATATTAGTCCGGGACGAAGCCACCAACACCTGGTAAGCCGCCTGGAATTCAGCGCCCGACGGAACGACCCAGCCAAACTCCGGCGTCGGGTCGCGCAGCACGATCGTGGCCGGTTCGCGAATGTACTCGATAGATAGTTCCGCCGGCGCATCGGAGTAATTATCGCTGTATTCGGCGATTAATTGATTGCATTTCTTGCGCAGCGCCAGTAAGTTAGCGCGGTAATCCGGGTTTGAAGCCAGGTTGTTGATTTCCAGTGGGTCGTCATTTAAGTTGTACAATTCCTCCGCCCGCTGATCGTCGACGTAGCGGAAGTACTTCCAGTCTTTCGTGCGGACGCCCTCGCTGGGCGGGATTTTATCGAAATCCCAAATATGTTCGATGAGGACGGTATCGCGAACGGTGAGTTGTTTGGTCTGACCGTTGACGATGGGCAGCAAACTTTGTCCCTGGTAAGTAGCGGGTTGCCTAGCGCCGGCTAAATCGAGAATCGTAGCGGGCACGTCGATGTTGAGGGCCATAACGTCACTGTCGACGTGCCGCGGGCCGCGGGGGTCATACACGATCAGCGGAACGCGCACGGAGTTGTCGTACATCAGCCACTTGCCGGCCAGTTGTCGCTCGCCGAGGAAGTAGCCATTGTCGCCCATCACGATGATGACGGTATTATCGGCGATGCCTTTGCGTTCGAGTTCGGCGCGCAGTTTGCCAATTTCCAGGTCGATGCCGGAGAGCATACGGTAGTACCCTTTAACGCTGTGTTGGTATTTCTCCGGCGTGTCGTAGCGCCACGTCCAGCGGAGGCGATTGAAGCCGGCTTTGACGGGGCCGGGCAGGGCATCGAAGTATTTTTGGGCGCCAAGCGCGGGTGCCGGGATGGTAGTAGAAGCAAGAAGGTTGTCGGTTTCGGCCTGCCAGAAATACTGGTCTTCGGCGTTGTCGTGGGCGTGGGGGGCGGAGAAGTTGAGGGCTAAGCAGAAGGGCTCATCGGTACCGGCGTTCTTATCGAGAAAATCCAAGCCCTGCTGGCCCGTGTAGCGCGTTAGGTGGACGGTGTCGCCGTCGATGGTTTTGTAAAAGTAGCCCCGGCGGTCGGGGTAAGCACCGTTGCGGTCATAGGTTTCGTATTCGTCAAACATTTCGGCTTCGCCCTGATAACGGATGCCGTATTTTCCGTAGAAACCAGTGTGGTAACCGTTGCCCCGAAGCACCGTTGGGTAGGCGTTTTCCATGTATTCCTCGCGAATATCACCCGTCTGGAAATTAAACCGGTGCGTCCGTTCGTACACGCCCGAAAGGATGCTCGCCCGGCTGGCCGCGCAGATCGGCGTGGTGACCATGGCGTGATTAAAGTAACTCCCTTCCGCCGCCAGCTTGTCCATCTCCGGCGTGCTGATCAGTTCGTTGCCCGCGTAGCCGATGGCGTCGAAGCGCTGGTCATCGGTGAGGATAAAGATGATGTTGGGTCGGTCGGTCGTGGGTGTTTGAGCACGCAAGATCGGAGAAATAAGCCCGCACAGTAGACACAGAAGAAGGGCATTAGCACTGTTCATCGGGTAGCTAAGTTGTTGCATGGATCAAAATTGCTGCTTTCGCAGATGAAACTTGGATTGTTAAATCCGACATTTCCGACGGAAGGGTATCCTGTAGCGTCCTGACCGTAGTCTAACAACTTAGGATTTGTGAATTTATAGCGATGTTATTTTTTCTGTTGGCAAGGCGAAAAACGTAGGAGACGCCGTAGCGTCGGCGAGGCTTTTCAACGCAGCCAACAGGAAAAAGGACAAGCTAGGAATCACAAATCCTGGGTTGTTAGACTATAAAGGTTGAATCTCGAATTAAGAAGTGTTCCTTCGTAACCTTGCGTTACCAATTTACCCGGCACCCGCGACCGCGCCCCCATTGTCACTCCCTTAGTGGGTAGTAATCGCTCCTTCCAGCCAAAAAACCATCCTTAATTAACTGATGTTACGCAGGTTTTTTCAGCCACGCAGCACGAAGTACTGCGAATCACAACACAATGACACAGAAAAGCTCTTCTCGGCTACGCCAGAGCACTTTCTACCACGCTTTTGTGGTTCCGTGTTTTTGTGGCAAAATCCGGCTGTGTAAGGTCCATTAGTTGAGCACCACCCGCTTGCTCTTGCGCACGCCACCGGCCAGCATCAGGTGCACGAAATAAGCCCCCTTTGGCAAGCCCCCGAGGTTCGCCGACAACCGGTGTTCTCCGGCTAAGAATTGCCGGTCGGCAATCACCCGAACCTGCCGCCCGTAGGCATCGAACACGCTCAGGCGGACCCGCTCGTTCCCGGAGATAAAAGTCAGCGTTACCGCATCATTCGTCGGGTTGGGCACCACGCCGAGATCGATGCGGCGCAAGCCCGGCCGGCCATCACTCGTGGAAGTCACCCGACAATTATTTATAAGGGGAATGTGCGTGAACTCATCCATCAACAGATCTTTGACGGACTCCTTGCCCACGCCGAACCAATCCATCAGAATGGAGCCGTAGACGTTGCGAAAGTCGTACTGCATCGGCACGCCTTCTCCCCGCTCGATGCCGCCGGACAGCTCGACGTTATCACCCACTACCCCGCCACTGACACAACTCCCGAAGACAAACATCGGCGCGGCATCCCCGTGGTCAGTTCCCGAGCTACCGTTCGACTTGATCTGGCGGCCGAACTCGGAATAGGTCATGCCGATCACCCGATCTTCCAGGCCGAGCGCAGCCAGGTCCGACTGGAACGCGGCAATGGCATCGGAAAGCGTTTTGAGCAAGTTGGCGTGCGTGCCACGCGTGTTGTCGCCGACGACCTGGTCGGCGTGGGTATCGAACCCTCCTAAATCAACTACGTATATCTTGGTGTTTAACCCACCGGAAATGAGGCGCGCGACGTCCCTCAGATTGGCGGCAAGTTTATTACCGTTCGGGTATTCCGCCTCGGAATTTCCTTTCGCCGCGGCCGCCCCCACGACGGTGGCGTATTCGTTCGTCTGGGAAATGGTCGTGCGCAACCAAGCGAGCTCCCGGCCGTAGGGCGTATCGAGCGAAGCACCGCCCGCGAAGACGGGGAGCTGACCCACCCGGTTAATGTCCGTCAGTGCGATGCTGAAGTTGCCGCCCGCCCCCTGGCACGTTTCGGAGACCGAATCCCCCAGGACGATGGCGAAGGGGTCGGGATTATCCACGTTCGGGTAGGCGGTGGGGTAATTGGGAAATTCCTCGTCCAGAGCCCGGCCCAACCAACCGCGGTTGAGCACTTCGGTGCTCGCCGAACCGGTGTTCATGATGTCAGTCGACCGAAAATGAGACCGGTTTTGCTCCGGATAGCCAACCCCCTGGAGAATGGTCATTTTCCCCGCGTCGTACACCTCCCGAACGCCAGTGAGCGCGGGGTGTAGCCCAACGGCATCCTCAATCTTTAGCACTTTCTGATCGGGGACGACCACGTTGCTGCGCAGGGAGGTGAGCGCGGCGTACTGGTCCAGCGGCAGCACCGTATTGAGGCCGTCGTTACCACCGATCAACTGGATCAAGACGAGAACCTTGTCATTATCCGCCATTTCGCCCGCCAACCAGGGCTGGGTGAGCGCGGAGAGCTTTACCTGGTTGAACAGCAAGGGCAGCGGGAGAATGGAGGCGCGGCGGAGGAAGGAACGGCGTTTCATTTTTAGGTCTTTAGTCTAGGGTCTTTTGGTCTAAGGTCTTTGGTCTAGAGTCTGTGGTCTAGGGTCTTTGGTCTGTGGTCTTTGGTCTTCTAACTGAGTTGGAATTCGGGCATTTCGAGCATCGCTTTGACCATACGGCGTAGGTTGACTTCGAGGGCCGCGCTGAGGTTCGTGTCGTTTGGGTTAGCGCGGTGTTCGCTGTATTCTACGGCCCACTGGGTGTCGGGCAGGCCGGGGAGGAGGATGTTTTTTAGGAAGGTGATCTGGGTTTCCGGGAGTGGCCGGGGGAAGAGTAGACTGACCCACTCACCGATCATGGGCAAGAGTTCGGCTGGCTGCGGGAACTGACGGACCTGATCGAGCAGGCTGTACGTGACGGGGCCGAAATCTTCCAGTTTCGAGGTGGACGAAAACAAGTTGTCGACAATTTTTTGCCGCAGCGGTAGGGTCGTAGCGCTGATCCACTGGCGGTAGAAAAGGGGCTCTTGGTAGTAGGCCTTCCAACCGGCTACGGTGGGTGGGTTGAAGTCGGACATGCCGAGTTGCTCGGTTCGTTTCCAGGTAGCGAAATAGAAATCTTCGGCTTTCCCGCCGGCCACCGGTTGTACTTCCAGTTGGCGGAGGGTCCCGACTACGGATCGGATCGGGTTTTTGATCATCGGCCCCTGGCTGGCGACGTCGAAAAAGTGCTCGCTCGCAAACAAGGCCCGCAGGACGGGCTTCATCTCGTAATCCGCGGCGCGCAAGATCGCGGCTAACGGCTCGATCACGTTGGCCTCCACCTCGTCGGTGATCTCGTGGTAGACGAACCACCGGTAAAGCTTGCGGGTGATGTAGCGGGATACTTCGTCTTGCTCGAAAATCAGTTTGACCAGTGCTTTGTAGGTATTCCTTCCCGAGCTGGCCAGCTGCTGGTTACCGAAGCGTTCGCTGAGTTGGACGGTTCCGGAATCGTGGCGGGCCGGGATAAACAGGGGGGTGATGCTGTCATTACTCGACGAGCGGACGGCGCGGGTCCGCCACCCCGTGAGGGAGCGGGCGATGGCCCGGATGTCGTCTTCGGTGTAATTCGTGTAGTCGCCGGGGCCGACCTGCGGTCCCTTCCCGATCGTAAAGAGCTCCAGCAACTCCCGGGCGTAATTCTCGTTTGGAAATTCTTCCGTGCTGCGGTTTCCGTTCAGAAACACCAGCATCACGGCGTCGACCGTCATTACTTTGACCAGCTCCCGGAAGTTACCCGTGGCGTTTTCGCGCAGGCTGTTCATGTGTACGTAGTTCCAGCGAATGTCGTTGTAGAAACTGGTAGAAAAGTGGTTGTGCCAGAAGAGCACCATCGTCTCGCGGGTGCTGAGGCCTTCTTCGACCCGTAGTTGATTGAGCCAGCCCCGCAGGCTGTTGCGGCGGGCCCGGATGCTGCGCCCGTTGTCGTCGGCTTGGTACGGTCGGTCGACCCAGGTTTGGCCGTCCGGGGCAAAAATGTTCGGGTGGGAACTGACGGGCGGTGGTGGGAGGGGCAGGTCTTCCAGCAGCCGGTCGATCGTTCCGTCGAGGCCGAGGCTGGTCGCTTCCCGTTGCGTAGCGAACGTGGCTCCGAAAGTAGCGCGGCTGAGGAGATGGCCGGCTTCCTGGCTCGTCCACGGGCCAGCGTAGGGAGTGAGGCCGTTGCTTAAAGATTGAGAGGGCGCGGCCGCCCCGACTAAATGCGGGGCTAGCTGACGCGTCGCCGGTGCCAGGTTTGGACGTAAGAAAGCACGGCGGCTGAGGGTGGTCGATTTCGACATGATCGTTCGGAATTACAATAGGGGCACGATGGACTTCGGCAAACAAAATGCTACCGCCGTCGAATTTAGGTGGCTCTAAAATAGTGGTTTTAACGGCGATCCCGATTGCTAATTTTTTGATGTTAGTGTAAGGTACCGTCGAGACCAGCATTAGTAATGATCATTGTTTTCCGTTGACCGTGACCGGTATCCGCTACTGGGCTCTGCCTTTATTTAAAGTGCTACGCTTCACTTACCGTAGTTATTTAACCGTTCCTAGCGTACTGACTCGTCGTAACCCCAGCTCCTAATTGAGATCACATCGCACCCGCGACAGCGCCAAATAATTCTCCTCGAAAATTGGGCACCAGCCGAGCAACCGCGCCACGCGGAAAAGGTGCAAATCAGGGCAAATGAGTCAGCGCATTATGAACTTTACCGACCGGCACACCGACCGACGCGACAATCCCCTTCGATAATATGTGCGAATGACACAGTTCTAGCCTTATATTTGACAACAACTTAATCGCGCCCTTATGCACATCAGATTACTGCTAGTCCTCCAGCTATTTATGTTCGGCGTGGCCGACCTCGTTGGGCAATTTACCTTTGTTGAGGCGGATGGGATCGTCCGGGTCGACGCCGAATCGACTGGGGAACTGGGGGAGTGGGAGAAGCGCAGCGGGATCGAAGGATTCATCGGCGACGGCTACCTCGAATACACTGGAGGCAATAAGTTTAACAACCCGGGTACGTCACTCCTTTCTTACAAAGTCCGCATTACCACCACCGGCACCTACCGCATTCGCTGGAGAAGCCGGATTACGGCGCCCGGCGAGCGGACCGAATTCAACGATTCTTGGTTACGCGTACCCGACGCTACCCTCTTTTACGCCGAGAAAGCCGACGGCAGCCGGGTCTTCCCCAAAGGGAGTGGTCTGATGCCCGTTCCGGAGGGCTCCGGTAGCGGTGGCTGGTTCAAAGTGTACCAGAACCGGGCCGACCAGTGGACCTGGCAGACCTCCACGAACGATAACGACCCTTTCGATATTTACGCCACGTTCGACGCGCCGGGTGATTACACCGTAGAAATTTCCGGGCGGTCGAAGGGTCACGCGATCGACCGGTTTGTCTTGGCACGTTCCGGGGTCGCCAGCTCCCTGGCGGAAGATCTGACCCAACCGGAATCCGCACGGGCGACAACGTCGGTCATCAGCCGGGAAGCCCAGCCACTGCGCGTAGCCCCCAACCCCGCAACCGATCACCTCACTATTTCATTGCCGGATGACCTGACTGCGGGCAGTTACCAAATAGTGATCCACGACTTTTCCGGCCAGCAAGTTCACGCGGACACCCTCACCCTGCGGGCGGGAATGACCCACCGGATTAGGACCGAGCACCTGCCCCCGGGCGCTTACGCATTATCCGTGAGTAGCGCGGGAACGTTGTACCGTACTAAGTTTACGCGTTAAGTTGGGAGAAGTTGCCGCCCGGGATGACTTGCCACGGCATCCGCGCCGGGTGGAGTTGCCGCCAATCCGAATGCGTCCGGTGCCGGTACGTCCGTAGCCGGACCGATCGCCCGGTTTGTCGTATTTTATGAACCAACCAGGTTTGGTTCACCGGCTACGGGGCTTACTTTACTGACCTTACGCCAAATTAGTTAGCCACGTAGAACACGGGGGTCAACTGTGGCAGCTTTTCTTTGTGTTCGCCGAGTCCTTCGTGACGGGAAAATAGATGCTACCCAAGGACAGTTACGTTACTCGAACTTACCTCCGGTCGTCTACCAAATTTCATTCGACGATTCCACGTCCAGACCAGGGGCCACCCCGGAAAATTACCTTCTTTGAAGCTACCTTACTCCATTTGGTTGTTGTGCATTTACCTCGCGCTGTTGCCGCTCGCGCTCACGGGCCAGCAACCGGGTGAAGTTAATTTTCAGCACCTGGGGCGGAAGGACGGCCTCGCGCAATCGTCGGTATTCGCCATCGCGCAGGACAGCGTTGGTTACTTGTGGTTCGGCACGCGGGGCGGCATCAGCCGGTACGATGGCTACCGCTTTAGTAATTACCACGAAGGGTCAGCCGCAAAGAATGACGTGCGCACACTCTACGTGGACCCATTAACCCAGGACGTCTGGGCCGGCTCCATCGGTGGCCTCAGTCAGTACGACCCCGTCAAGGATAAATTTATTACCTACGAGCGCCAAGAAGGAGATGCGACCGGCCTGAGTAACCGCGTCGTGCGGTCGATTTTTCGGGACCGGGCCGGGCGTTTGTGGATCGGGACTTCCGCGGGCCTGAACCTGCTCGACGAAACGACTGGCTCGTTTCGACACTTCTACGTCAATCCCCGAGTCACCGATACGTTCGAAAACCACATCAACTTCGTTACCGCGGACGCCGACGATAACCTTTTACTCGGAACCCAGCGGGGGCTTCACCGCGTACATCTGGACAACTTCAGTGCGGGTAAGGTAAGAATGGAGAAAGTCACGGACCTCGGTGATCGGAGCCTGACTACCTATGCGTGGGACCGGGAAGAACTCTGGCTGGGCACCGCGACGGGAATCTTACGGTGGTCCCCCACGGCGGGCATTACCGGGATGTTTTACCACCGGGAGGACGACCCGACTTCCTTGCTCAACAACACGGTTCGAACCCTGAACATCAACGACGCCGGTGATCTTTGGGTGGGTACCTTCAAAGGTCTTGACCTCCTGCGGGCCGGGCAAAGTGCTTTCGAGCACCACGTGCAGTCCGATAAAGCGCGCGCCGGGCTGGAGGATAATTCCGTCATGTCGACCATGATCGACAAGGCGGGGGCACTGTGGGTGGGCACTTATTACGGCGGGGTACATCACCTTGACGAGCGGTACAACTCCTTCACTAATTACCGGCACCAGGACTTTAGTAATTCCCTGAGCAGCGACCGCGTCAGTTCTTTCGCCGAAGAAAGTGACGGCGACATCTGGATCGGTACCGAGGGCGGTGGCCTTAATTTTCTGGACGGGGCCACGGGTCGCTTCCGCCACTACACCCACGATCCGGAGAACCCCGGTAGCCTCAGTGGGAATAACGTCAAGAAAATTCTGCGGGACGGGAAAGACTTATGGATCGGTACGTACCTGAACGGGCTGAACCACTTCGATCCGCAGACTGAACGTTTTGTCCACTACAAGAACCGGCCCGGAGAGGCTAACTCACTAGCCAACGACAACGTCTACGGCCTGCTTCGGGAAGGTGACTTTCTCTGGATTTGCACTTTCGGCGGCGGGCTGGATTTACTGGACCTTACGTCCGGGCGGTTTCACCACTACACGCACGACCCGGCGGATAGCCACTCGCTGGTTGACAACTCCGTGCGAACCATCATCAAAGATCACGCCGGAGCCTTCTGGCTCGGGACGGAGGCGGGTATAAGCCGGGTTCAGACCAGCACCGATGGGCTACCGACCACTTTTGAAACTTACCTCCCAACCGAGCACGTGCTTTCCCTGCACGAAAGCACCGATCGACGGCTGTACGTGGGCTGCTTCAGTAGCGGGCTGTACCGCTACAACCCCGGCCGCGACGAAGTCGAGCATTTTACGACCGCGGACGGGTTGCCGGGCAACACGATCGTCGGGATGCTGGAAACCGACAACGGGATCCTCTGGCTCAGTACGGACAACGGCCTTTCCCGTTTCGACCCCGTATCCGCCACCTTCACCAATTACAATTACTCCAATGGGCTAGAGAACAGCGAATTTAGTTTCAACGCTTACTACCGGACGCGGGCGGGGGAGCTGCTCTTCGGCGGTTTCAACGGATTCACGCTCTTCGACCCCGCTACGCTTACGCCGAACACGTTCGTCCCGCCGGTCGTAATCACGAGTTTGTTGCAGAACGGAGAAGAAGTAGCCGTCAAGGGGGCGGATGGTTTGCTGACGCGCGACATCAACCGGACGGCGACCCTGATTTTCCCCTACAACGAGGCGTCGTTTACCCTTCGCTTTGCCGCCCTCGATTATTTCAGCCCAGAGAGTAACCACTATGCGTACAAGCTCGAAGGTCTTGATCGGGATTGGATTTACACGACCGGCAAGTCGGAGGCAACGTACACCATCCAGCGGGAGGGAGACTATACTTTTCTGCTGAAGGGCGGCAACAGCAATGGGGTTTGGAACGAACGAGTACGTCGGATCGAGATTCAAGTTCTGCCTCCGTTTTACCGCAGTTGGTGGGCCTACTTACTGTACGCCGGCCTAACTGCCCTGGCTTTTTACGCAATGGCCCGGCTCCTGCGCCTGCGCCACCAGGTTCAACTACAGACCATCGCCAAACAACAGCAGGCGGAACTGACGGAAGCGAAACTGCGATTTTTCACCAACATCACCCACGAATTACGCACGCCTTTGACGCTTATTCTTGGGCCTCTGCGGGACCTCGCCCGGGCAAAAGACCACGGGGAGGATACCAACCGGAAGCTGAGCCTGATCGAGCGCAATGCCCAGCGTTTACTCGATTTAGTGAATCAAGTGCTCTCTTTCCGCCGCCTAATGTCGGACCACCAACCGCTAGCCATCCGGGCGGCTTCCGTCCGGGAACTTTTCGGCGGTGTTTTTGAGTCGTTTACGGAATCGGCTAGGCTGCGCGGCATCGAATTTACGCGAAAGAGTAACGCGGACAATCAAGAATTGTGGGTGGACCGGGACAAAATGGAGTTGGTGTTTTACAACCTGCTCTCCAACGCCTTCAAGTTCACGCCCGACGGCGGGGCCATCCATTTTTCCATCGAGGATGGCGCGGAGGCGGTGACCTTTCGCATTCGGGACAGCGGAAAAGGTATTGCGGAAGATTTGGGAGAAAAGATATTCGACCGCTTCTACGAAAGGTCCGTCGGTCGGGAATCCGCCACCAAAAACTCGGGCATCGGCTTGGCGGTTTCCCGTCAGATGGTCGATCTCCACGGGGGCAAGATTTACGTAGGTAAAAAAGTTGGCGAGGACGCAGGTGCGGAGTTGGTGGTGGAGCTACGCAAGGGCAAGGGGCATTTTAGCGGCACGGACTTCAATACCGAGCTATTTCCTTTTGCCAGGCCCGAAGCGCAAGCGAGCAAGGTGAACGCGGTCAACTCACCCGAAGGACCGCCGTTGAAACGGACCCCGGCCGGAGAACGATTCAAAGTGCTCATCGTAGAAGACAATCCCGACATCCGCCGGTACGTAGCCGGAATTTTTGAGGGCGACTACGACGTGTGCACCGCCCAGAACGGAAAACTGGGACTTACCGAAGCGCGGAAAAACTACCCCGACGTGATCATCAGTGACGTAATGATGCCGGAGATGGACGGCCTGGAATTCTGCCACCGCATCAAAACGGACCTCGCGCTCAGCCACATCCCCGTGATCCTCCTGACGGCGCGCGCCGCCGAGCCCTTGCGCATCGAGGGCCTCCGCACGGGCGCCGACGATTACCTCACCAAGCCTTTCATCCCCGAGGAACTCCGGCTGCGCGTGCGTAACATCATTCAGGCCCGCAAACAAGCACGCGAAAAATTTGCCCGGGTGCTCTCCCTCGACCCCCAGGAAATCACCATCACGAACACCGACGAGGCCTTTCTCGAGGCGGCACTAACGGCAGTCGAGACCCACATCGGCGACCACCGTTTTAAACTGGAAGACTTGGCTAGCGAACTAGCCGTTAGTCGGTCCCTGCTTTTCACCAAGGTCAAAGCCCTGACCGGGCAGACGCCCAATAACTTTGTCAAGACCGTCCGCCTCAAGCGCGCCGCGCAGTTGCTGGAAAGTGGGCAATTGAACGTATCCGAAGTAGCCGACCGCGTAGGCTACCGGGACCCTAAGTACTTCCGCAAGGTCTTCAAAGCTCACTTCAACAGAGTACCTTCTGAGTATAAAAGTCCGACATAACTACTTGACGATGCGGCAATTGGACTTTTGCCCCCCCCGTCGTGGACGATCGTCACGAACGTTCTGCCTATGTTTGTGGGCCAACTACTTCTAGTATAGTTGGCGCTTCCGTTCTACTCATTAGTCGATTTTGAAATATGCATATTAAGCTTCCCGGGTATTCCCTTCTCATCTGTTGTGTACTCTTCTGTACGCTGGGTTCGCTGCAGGCCCAAGTTGGTATCCTCAAGGGGACAATCAGTGACGGAGAAGGAAGCGGTACACTTCCCGGCACGACCATCTATCTGCAAGCCAACTCGGGCAAGGGGGTGGTGAGCGACATCGATGGCAACTACACGATGACCGGCGTCCCGGTCGGTCGCCAAACCATTGTTTACTCCTTCCTGGGTTTCGAGGAGCAGACGATCGAGGTCGTGATTACCGAGAACGACGTCACCACGCAGGACGTGGCACTTTCCTTCGCTTCGGTTATGGGGCAAGAAGTGCTAGTCACCGCCCAGGCGTTGGGCCAGGCAAAGGCCATTAACCAACAGCTTAACTCCGAATCGATCGCCAACATCGTCAGCGCCGATCGGATTCAGGAGCTGCCCGACGTAAACGCGGCGGAAGCCGTGGCGCGCCTACCGGGCGTAAGCATCAACCGAAACGGCGGGGAAGGCCAGAAAGTGGTCATCCGTGGGTTGGAACCGAAGTTCAACGCTATCACGGTTAATGGCGTCCGGTTACCGGCTAACTCCGGTACGGATCGCTCCGTCGACCTTTCGCTGGTTTCTCCGGAATTGCTGGATGGCATCGAAGTTTACAAGTCGCCCCTTCCGGACATGGATGCGGAGGCCGTGGGCGGAACGGTCAATCTGCGGTTAAGAAAAGCGCCAAAAGAAGAGACGACGCTTTTGCGCGGTCTCGTCGGTGCCAATAATAATAATGACTACATCGGAGATTACAAAGGGGTTGTCCAGCACAGTCGCCGCATCCTGAACGACAAGGTCGGCGTCGTGGCGCAGGCCAACGTCGAGCGTTTCAATCGGGGTGGCGACATTCTGGGCTACGGCTGGTCACAGGGAAGCACCGACCCCGGGACCGGGGTTACGTCCATCCTCGGTACTAATTTGCGGTTGGAAGACCGATCAGAGCAGCGACGGCGCAACAACGCGAGCGTCAACTTGGATTATGGAACGGGGAAGTCCGAGTTCGGTTTCTTCGGGCTGCTCAGTAACACCAGCAGAAGTCAGTTCACCGTTGAAAACCGGTACGCACCCAACGGCGACGGCATTACGTACAACGCTACCGGCATTGATTCCGACCTGACCCTGTACATGGGCGCGCTGACCGGTACCCACACCCTTTCTAAGTACACCATCGACTGGGTAGCTTCTCTCTCCCGATCCAAAGCCGATAACCCCTACAACTTTAATCTAAACATCCTTGACGGACAGCGGCCCTTCGATGCCGGCCTGGATCGGAACAGTAACCCGGCTAATTTCTTGGCGGCGGCCAACCCCGACCTGTCGACTGCCTTCCTACGCAGTAGCGCTAACCGCATGAGTGAGACGACGGAGGACAACTCCGAATTTGGCATTAACGTGCAGCGTTCCTTTAATCTTCTGGAAGGCCTGAGTGGGTACGTTAAAACGGGCGTTCGTTACCGCACCATCGAGCGGGAACGTTCGGTATCGGGAAGGGGAGAAAATTTCTACTTCCTCGGCGGTCGCTACACCCAGACCGCCCGTGATGCCTTCAACGGTAATTTGATCGCGCTGGAGGCCAACCCAGAACTTATCAGCCTAGCAAACTTTGTCGAGCCGGGTGACGGCGTCGACTTCGAGGACCGCGACGGCGAAGCCGTAAATTTTGACGTCGCCCTTAACGAAGACTTGGTCCGCAACTGGTACGATCAGCAGCGCGACGTGCTACGCATAGACCGTAACACGGCGGTCGACAATTTTGGCGTGAGTGAAAGTGTTGCGGCGGCCTACCTAATGGCCAAGTTCGACATCGGCAAAAAACTATCCGTCACGCCGGGCTTTCGGTACGAGTATTCGGACAACAGCTACCGGGCCGGTATCTCGTCCTTTACGGACCCCTTCATCGGTCTGGCTGGATCTTTCCGGGATACGGCAACCGCCCAGACGTACGGAGAATTTATGCCGCACCTACACATTAAATATGAGCCAAAAGATTGGTTGGACGTTCGTTTAAGCTACGCCACCACGTTGGCCCGGCCGGACTACTCGTTCGTTTCACCCAGGACGCAAATTGACGACAATGCGCTCGTCATTGACGCGGGAAATCCTAACCTTCGCCACATGCGCGTCGTGAATTACGACCTTTCGATTAGTGCTTACAAGGGTGGTTTGGGTTTATTCTCCGTCGGCGCTTTTTACAAAGATATCGAGGACATCTTCGTGCCTCAATCTTTACAACTAGTGGATGGCCTAGCGGAAGAGCGTGGCTTTCCGCAGTACAATCAATACCTGCTCAACACTTTCTCGAACTTTCCGACCTCGAAGGTTTATGGCTTTGAGTTCGACGTTCAGACTAACCTCAGCTTTTTACCCGCCCCTTTCAATGGACTGGTCATCAACGCCAACTACGCACGACTTTTTTCGGAAACAACCACGTTCTTCTTAACCCGCAAGAATTTCTTTGTTCCCTTTCCACGCACGGAGTTCACGTCGAACTCCCGGACGGTTACCATGCCCAGTCAGGTACCTAATATAATCAACCTGTCAATTGGCTACGATTACAAAAGCTTTGCGGCCCGCATCTCGGGGGTTTATCAAGGAACCAAGGCAACTGAGTACGGTCAGAACAAGGACTTTGACCGATTCGTGCTGAGCTACTGGCGCTGGGATGCTTCGGTCAAGCAAAAGGTAGGCGATCACCTCAGCTTCTTCCTGAACGTCAACAACTTTACTAACCAAAAAGACATAACGTTCATTCGGGAAGAGCAATTCGTCTCCCGCGTAGAAACTTACGGTATGACTGGCACCATCGGTGCGCAGTACAAACTGTAACGGTGGTAAATCATCCAAACAATTTGGCGAAAGCGGGTAATTCATCATCTTCCGCCAACTAAGAATAAGGCTTCATTTGAGAGGCAGCCTATTAACAATGCTTCTCCAATTTTTCAATCATTTCAATACCTATTCACATGCAATTATTTTACCGCTTTTCATTAACCCTTCTTTGTCTGGCCTTTTTGGTTCCGGCTACGGGCCAGACCATTGTCCCCATCGCCGGTGGCTCCGACCCCAACGATCCAACCGACATCTTCCCGATCATCCAGGGCGACACCCTCGCTAATGGTGACCGTAAGGACAACAATACTATTTACACGCTTGAGAATGGCAAAACGTACATCATCAGCCAGGAGATCGTGAATAAGTTGGATTGGCCGCTACAGATTCAGGCTGCTGATCTATCGAACACCGAGATGAAGCCAAAGATCCGTCGAATTCCTAATGCAGCTGGCGATTACAGAAGAGTGTTCTGGCCGGAAGGCGATATGACTTTGCGTAATATATGGGTCGTTTCGGGCGAAAAAGACGGGGGTGCCCAGCACGACTGGGGTCTCATCCGCCTGTTCGGTGAAAACTCCCGTGTTGTCGTCGACAACTGTATCATCGAGAAAGACCGTGGCGGTTTCTTACAGGTCCGTGCTAACGGCATCCGCTGTTTCGTCACGAATTCTATTCTCCGCAACGGAGGTAACCGTAGAATCTTGCAGGGTAATGGTCGCGGCATTGACGCCCGTGATTTCTTCTTTGATTCTCTTGTCGTCAAGCAAACCATCATTCACAACATCCAGGATCGTGTTTTCAGAAGCCAGGGTGCCGTTTTTCCGCATAACTACATCGAGTTCGATCACAACACCGTATTCAACCAAGTCGGTCGCCACGGTACATTCCAATTCGGTCGCGCCAAAGAGGTCAAGGTAACCAACAATATGTTGAGCAACCCGCTGATGCTGGGCACCTCTCCTATCTATACGGACGAGCAGAGCCAGCCCGATGGCGACGAGCACAAGATCTTTACGATCGATACGCTATTTGCCGACTCGGAGCTCGAGTTTGCTGGCAACAATATCTTCTATACGCAAGATGTACTTGATTACTGGGCGTCCAATGATTCCGTTAGCCAACCTGATGTCTACAGCAAATTGATTCTTGACCGGCTCGGCGAAAGTGCTGATACCACTTATTCGCAGGAAGTTGTCGAGTTTGAAGCCGTACCAATGTCGATTCTACAGTACGTAAAGGACCTCTACGCAGATCCGACGTCGACTACCATGTTCGATTTCATCGTGGAGGACGTCTCACTAGCGGGTACGCCGTTCGACCGAGGTAATATCTTTGACTTTTCCACTTTCTCCCCGTGCTACGCCAACACGGCAGCTTCCGCTACGGGGGCGACCGACGGAGGTGCCATCGGTGCGACAAATTTCTGTGACAACTTGTCTACGGATACGTACGCGCCACAAATTGCGCTAGAGCTCGGTTTGAAAGCTACGCCCAACCCAACTAATGCCTCCACAATTATCTCTTACGAATTGATTAAGGGTGGCCGGGTAGCCATCGCTATCTACGACTTGAGTGGCAAGCTCGTCAGCACGCCTTTCGACGGCGTTCAGCAGGCGGGTATTCAGCAAGTTGAGTTTACCCAACTAGCTAATTTGCCTTCCGGTATGTACTTCGCCAACCTCCTCACGGAGGAAGGTCGGATGGTAACGCGCATCGTGAAAAACTAAATAGTCTCACGGTTTGGGGAGTAACGCAAGCGCGCGTTACTCCCTTTTTTATGCCCAACACCCTGGTTCTACCTATTTCCCCGGCACCCGCGAAGCCATGGCAAGCCCCGCACTCAGTCGGGACGACCGCGCCCTTATTCAAAATAATACCTAATGAAATTATTCGCCACGCTCGGTTTAGTCGTTACTTGCTTAGTGCTGCAGGCCGGAGAAAACAATTATGACCCCGCCCCGGGAACAATAGCTTCCCGCACCCTCATTAATTTGAATGATGGCTGGAAGTACTCAGAAAATAACACTGATAACTTAGTTGATTTAGACGGCACCACGGACTGGACCGAAATCGACCTCCCCCACACCTGGAACCAGTGGGACGCCATGGACCCCGTGCCCGGTTACCGCCGCGACGCGAGCTGGTACCAAAAAGAACTTACGATCGACGAGCAGGCAGACGCTCGCTATCACCTCTACTTTGAAGGCTCCAACATCACCACCGACGTCTACGTCAACGGCACGCGCGCCGGCGGCCACGTGGGTGGCTACGTGGGCTTCGAAGTGGACATTACCGACCAGGTCAAACCAGGTCAAAAGAATAGTATTAGCATTCGGGTCGACAATAGTTACAACCCGCACGTGATCCCCTCCCAGAAGGCGGATTTTTTCATCTACGGCGGCATTACGCGCGACCTCTGGCTGAAGGTTCTCCCCGCCACCTTCATCGCCAACGTTACGGTGAGTACCTCTTCGGTTAATAAGGATTTGGCGCGGACGCAGGTGAAAGTTAGTTTGAACCGCAAAGATTTGCTCGGTCGGAACCATACCGTGCGCTGTCAACTAAAAGATACCAACGGCCGCGTCGTTGGCGAGCTCGAGATCGATACCCGCGATTTGGATGACCAGGGGCTGATTGATTTACCGGAGCTGCAAAGCCCGGCGCTCTGGTCTCCCGAATCCCCCAATCTATATACCGTCGTCACCCAACTACTCGACGGCGACGAACTACTTGACAAGCAAACCAGCACCATCGGCTACCGCTGGTACCGCTTCGACCCCTACGGTGCTTTTTATCTGAACGACGAGCGCTTACTCCTCCGCGGCACCCACCGCCACGAGGAACACGCGGGCTACGGCGCCGCCATGCCCAACGAACTGCACGTGCGGGACGTGAGCATGATGAAGGAAATGGGCGTGAACTTCCTCCGCCTTGGCCACTATCCGCAGGACCCGGAGGTGTACCGCACTTGCGACGAACTAGGCATCATTGTTTGGGACGAACTACCCTGGTGCCGTGGTGGCCTCGGCGACGAAGAATGGCAAGCCAATACGCAACGCCTGTTGCGCGAGCAAATCACCCAGAATTACAACCACCCGAGTATCTTCTTCTGGTCGCTGGGTAATGAAATCTACTGGATGCCGGAATTCGAAGACGGTGGCAACGAACAGCGCATGAATACTTTTCTGACCAAACTTAATAACATCGCCCACGACCTGGACCCAGGGCGCCAGACGGCCATTCGGAAATACTACGCGGGGGCCGAGCTCGTGGATGTTTTCTCCCCTTCCATCTGGTCGGGCTGGTACGCCGGCGTCTACACGAATTACCGGAACACCCTCCAGGAAAATCAAAAAAAGTACAAGCAATTCCTCCACATGGAATACGGTGGTTCCAGCCACGTTGGCCGCCACACCGAAACACCGATTACGGGCACCGGCTCGGTTAGCGAGAATGACTGGGCGGAAGTGTCCAACCAGGTCAACGTGAAGAACATCGCTAAGGGTGGCGACTGGACGGAGAGCTACATTGTCGATCTCTTCGACTACCACCTCAGCGTGAGCGAAACCCTCCCCGGTTTTGCGGGCAATGCACAGTGGGCGTTCAAGGACTTCGGTACGCCGCTCCGGCCACAGAATGCAATTCCCTACATGAACCAGAAGGGCTTGGTCGACCGGGCCGGCAAGCCGAAGGACGCTTACTACGTTTATAAAAGCTACTGGGGCAAGGAGCCCTTTGCGTACATCGAGTCGCACACCTGGACGCACCGCCGTGGACCGGAAGGGAAGTTGCGCAATGTCCCCGTCTTTAGCAATTGCGACGAGGTAGAACTGGTCTATAACGGCCAGGCACTCGGTCGTAAGACCCGGGACATCGAGCAAGCACCGGCTTGCGGCCTCAACTGGGATATCGACTTCAAAGAAGGACCGAACAAGCTACTGGCCAACGCCTACGAAGACGGTCAACTCGTTTCCACCGACACCCTGACGGTATTTTACGATTACCAGCAACCGGCCGACCCCGAACGCGTCCACCTTGCGTACACCACCCTGGATAACGGCAATATGCTCGTCGAAGCTACCATGGTCGACGAGGCCGGTGTCCGCGTCTACGACTACCAGGAGGAGATGTACTTCTCCCTGGACGGCCACGGAGAATTAATGAAAAACTACGGCACCCCGACCGGGAGTCAAATCATTCAGATGGCTAATGGACGGGCGGCGATTGAGTTGATCCCGGCCACAGAAGGCCGTGCGATCATCGAAGCGCGCAACCAGGATTTCAAGGGTAGTTACCTCGTCATTGATTTTGCTAACGCGCGTAAGTAGTGCGTAGCGCTGTATTCGAAAAAGCCCCTACCGTTTCGTACTTCGACTTACAGCAATGCAAGTTACCGGACTAGCAGTCAGTGGGTAGCCGGCAAATGCAATCAGTTTTTTTTAATCTGGTCGGTGGCCGTGGCCGCCGCCAAATAACTTATCTACCGTATGCGGCTATTTCCGCTGGTTATCTTTCTTTGTTTAATGTGCGCCTGTGGCGACTCCCCCGACAAGAATGTCGACCGGCAACCGGTGGAAAGTGCCCTTGATCTGGACCGGGAAGCCATCGTAGCCGAAGCCGAAACAGCCTTGAACGAGGACATCGTAACGGTAACGGACTTTGTTGCCGAACGCAGCGCGGGTGGTCTACACGACTATTACTCCGAAGGCCGCTACTGGTGGCCGGATGATACGGACCCCGACGGACCGTACGTCCGCCGCGACGGTATCTCGAACCCGGAGAATTTTTCCGGCCACAAACAGGGCCTGGCTCGTTTCTCCGAAATAGTCACCACGCTGACGGCCGCCTACCAGATCACCGGTGACGATAAGTACGCTCACCGTGCCGTCGAGCACATCAAGGCCTGGTTCGTCGACACCGCTACCCTGATGAATCCAAACTTGCTTTACGGGCAGGCGATCAAAGGCATTAGCACCGGGCGGGGCATTGGCATCATCGACGCCATCCGCCTAATCGATGTCGCACTTAGCGTTGAGCTACTACGGGAAGTCGACTTGTTAACGGGTACTGATTTGACCGCCACGGAAAAGTGGTTCGGCGACTTCGGCGACTGGCTCACCACCCACCCCTACGGCGACGACGAGAAGAACAATAACAACAACCATAGCACTTGGTGGGGGGCGCAGGTGGCCGCTTACGCCCGTGTTGCGCAGCGGCCGGATTTGACGGAGATTGCCGAGGAACAATTCTACGCGCAGCTTCCCATCCAGGTGGCTACGGACGGTGGCCTGCCGGATGAGCTCGGCCGCACCAAGCCGTTCCATTACCTCAATTACACCCTCCGCGCCTGGGCAACCTACGCTGAGCTATTGACGACCGACGAGAAAGACTTTTGGCGCCATTCCTTCGAGGCTAATCTATCGCCATATACACTAGAGGGCGCGGACGTAGATGCAGAGATTGAACGGGAAGAGCAGCGTGAGTCTGGCGCAAGCAAAACCATGAGTCTGGTGGACGTAATGAACTACTCGCTACCCTACGTAGAAAACCCCACCGACTGGCCCTACCCTACCAAGCTAGAACCGAGTATCGACCCTCACCAAGATGACTTCCTGGTGCTCGCTTACTGGGGCCTAGAAGACGACCGCTACCTGAACATCTGGAAGGACATGAGCAAAGAAGCAGATGATAACCACGCCAACCTGATCGTATGGCAACAACTCAAGAAATAATGACCAAGCAACTCCACGCCATCTTTCTGTTCGGGCTGCTACTGCTATCGGCGTCCTGCAACTCCGACAAACCGAGCGCCACCACGTCCGAGCCGGATCCTTTTACAGTAACGGATGAAGAACTGGCCACGGACCAGCTTATCAGCCGCGCGGACGAATACCTCAACCAAGCCCCCTTCCCCCTTACCAGCGCGACGAGTGAACGCAGTGAAGGCGGCATACACGATTTCTATTCCGAGGGAGATTACTGGTGGCCCGACCCCGAGAATCCCGACGGACCCTACGCCCGCCGCGACGGTAAAACCAACCCGGATAACTTCGTAGACCACCGCCAGGCGATGCGCAAGCTCAACCAGTGGGTTTCTACGCTGGTGGCCGCTTACAAACTGACGGGAGAGGAAAAATACGCCGCGCACGCCCTGACGCACCTCAACGCTTTTTTCCTCGACCCGGCGACGTTGATGAACCCCAATCTCCTCTACGCCCAGGCGATTAAGGGGAAAGTTTCCGGCCGGGGCATCGGTATCATCGATACCATCCACCTCATCGAAGTAGCGCGCGCCATTGAAATTTTGGCCGAACAAGGTTACTTGGCGGGCGACCAACTAGTCGGCCTAAAAGATTGGTTCGACCACTACGCTACCTGGATGAACACCCACGAGTACGGCCTCGACGAAAAAGACCACGGTAATAACCACAGCACCTGGTGGGCCGCCCAGATGGCCGCCTTCGCTCACCTAACCAAAAACGAAGAATTGCTGGAGGTATCCCGTAGCCAGTTCAAAAAATTACTCTCCGCCCAAATGGATGATGCCGGTGGTTTCCCCGAAGAACTCGAACGGACCAAACCCTACAATTACACGCTGTTCAACCTGGAAGGCTACGCCGTCCTGGCACACCTTGCATCTACGCCCGCGCAAAATTTGTGGACTTACGAAGGGGAGCACGGAAGCCTGCGCAAAGCATGGGACTTCATGGTGCCTTTCATGGCCGATAAATCTAGTTGGAACCGCCCGCCGGATATTCAGTATTATGACCAGATACCGATTCAGACTACCGGGCTCCTCCTGGCGGCACGTGCTTACGATAGCCCCGAAATGATGGCCGTTTGGCGCGATCTGGATCCCGAACGAAAAGCCGAAGAGGTAGATCGAAACTTCCCGGTTCGGGAGCCGATCCTTTGGCTTCCTTAGACCCAGCGCGTTATGTTTCTTACTTCAATTGTATTAATCGCCATTTTATGAAATTCTGCTACCTACTCATCGGCTACCTGTGCTGCTTGGCTTCCCTGAACGCACAAGTGACTTCTACGGCTTCATCCGGCAGCGGAAGCGGTTACCCGGCCTTGCTGGCTAGTGGATTTCAGATCGAAGACCCGGATTGCGTGCATCAAGACTTTGGCCCTCACGTCACCCAAACCTTCGACGCGGAGCTGGATCGAAACGTATTTGTTTTTCACAGTCACATCGCAGAGGACAATGACCGTTGTCTGGTGTTCGACCGCGTGCGGATGGAGATCAAAGGGAGCGCGACGACCATTCCCGAATTACGCCACGCCGAAGGTGTCACTTCTTGGTACCGCTGGAAATTCCGGCTTGACGAGAATTTCGTCGGCGCTTCTTCTTTCAACCATTTATATCAGAACAAAGCCGTTGGTGGAGACGACACCAGTTTCCCCATTCTAACCATCACCGCGCGGGCCAACCGGGTAGAGTTGAAGCACGATGGCGGCGACACGGGTAGCGATCTCGGAACGCTCGCACAAGCGCCGATCGGGGAATTTCGCGGCCGGTGGGTAGAAGGCTACATCCGACAGGTGCATGCCGAAAACGGCGAGCTGGAAGTGACGATCAAGGACATGGCTACCGGGCAAACGATCCTGGAGTACACGAATACCGACATCGATCTCTGGCGCGCCGGGGCCACCCTAAACCGGCCGAAGTGGGGCGTCTACCGCAGCAAAAACAGCGTTTTACGTGACGAACAAGTTCGTTTCGCCAACTTCTGCGTATCCGAATCAGCCGAGTCTTTCTGCCCCGGGGAAGCAGTAGTCCAGGCCGACACAACGGCACCGACGGCACCCGCAAATTTGGTCGTTACGAACACTACTTTCACCACGATAAGCCTGTCCTGGGATGCCGCTACGGATGACTTTGGCGTAGTAAATTACCAGGTCTTTCGGGACGATGTCTTGACCGCTACGGTCGTCGTAACGGATACGGTGGTTACCGGCCTGGCTCCCTCCACGTCTTATGGCTTCTACGTCCGCGCCACCGATGCCGCCGGTAATGTTTCCGAAGTAAGTGAGTCCGTCGATGCCATGACGGACGATGGCAACGCCGTGCCCGACGTAGCTTCTGACCCGAGCCCCGCTGACGAAGCGGTGGACGTTAACCCTCAGTCAGATTTGGGCTGGACGGGCGGCGACAACACCGTCGATTATGAGATCTTTTTCGGCACCTCCACTACCCCACCTTCCGTCGCGACACAAACTGCTACTAATTACCAGCCAGAACTTGCTGAAAACACCACTTACTATTGGCGCATCGAATCTCGCAACCAAAACGGTAGCGTGTCGACGCCGACCTGGCGTTTTACGACGGGTTCATCGAATAATGACTTCCCGTGGCAAGTCTTCCGGGGCAATGCCCGGCTGGAGACGGAGACTAATTTCTGGTCATTAAACACCGCGCCCGATGATCCGCTAGTGGATGAGGTGGTAGCCGACCCGGTTGTTCCCGGCAATAATTTCTACGGCTTTCGCAGTACGGAAGAAGATAATTTCAAGTGGCGTTACGCGCTTAACGCTCAGGATTCAACGCTCACGATCGTGGCCCGGATCAAGGGCGTGCGGCCGGACGTGAATAGTATGACGCACATCGACGTACGGGCATTCGGGTACCGGCAGAAGGTGCGGATCAACAAAAATAGCATCAAACTCGAACGCTCTTCTCCCACGATTGAAGCGGACCTGCCCTTCAACTGGAATGTGGATTTTCACGTAATCCGCATTGTGGTCAATAAACAGGATATGGAGATTTACCTCGACGAGGCGGAGGCACCTTTTCTTACCGGCCGGACTGAAGAAGCAACCGGTAACACCTACGTCGAGTTCGGAAAATCAGGGGGTGCGGATTACGGCACGACGGTCGACTGGTTAGCGATCAATCCGACGGATGATCTGAAGCCCGGTGAAGGAGCGTCACTTCCGACCGACTTAATTATCAGTAGCGATGCTAGTTTGCTGTCAATTTCGGTGGACGGTAAGGAGATTGAATCTTTCTCGCCCGACAGCACGCAGTACGTGGTAAATGTCTCCGGCCCGGCCATTCCTACGCTCACTTTTAGTACTGGATCAACCCTGGCGACGGCGGAAGTTATCCTTCCCACTTCGCTTCCAGACACCGCCTTCGTTGTAGTAACCGCGCAGGATGGGTTCACAAGCCGAACCTATGCTGTATATTTCGGCGAAACGGTGAGAACGTTCAACGTGGAACTCCAGGCGGCGCTGGAATTGTACCCTAATCCGGCACAAGATTTAGTGACGCTTAAAACACCCGGGTTTGGCAGTTTTTCTACCCGGATTTATAGTTTGGATGGAAGAGCAATGACCGACAACATTCAGGTCGTGAGCGAGCGGAACTTGGACGTGAGTAAACTACCTAAAGGTATTTACTTCCTGGTCGTACAGTCGGAATCCGGCCGATCGGCGAGAATGAAATTAATGATTGACTAATCACTTCGGTTTCGGCTGAGTCTGATATTGAAATAATTACCTATGAAAAACAAAGTAGCCGTCATTACCGGCGGAAACGGAACATTGGGCCACGCCTTCGTACAGGCATTAGCTGGTGCGGGCGCGCGCGTATTTATTCTCGGTCGTAATGCGGAGAAATCTGCTAGAGTCGTCGAGGAATTTGCCAAGAAAAATCTGACTATTGAAGCCATTCAGTGCGACGTATTGGACGAGGGCGCGGTCGCGGGTGCAGTGGAAGAAGTGCTGAGCAAAGCGGGCCGGGTGGACATCCTGGTTAATGGCGCGGGCGGTAATCGCCCCGGCGCTACGGTCGGACCCGAGGGTAGTATTTTCGACCTGGGCATCGACGATTTTCGTCAGGTAAATGATTTGAACTTGCTGGGTACCGTGATTCCTTCGATCGCGTTCGCCAAGCCGATGGTGGAGCAGGGAAGCGGCTGTATCGTGAATATTTCCTCAATGGCTGCGCTCTTACCCATCACAAGAGTAGTCGGCTATTCCGCCGCAAAGGCTGCGGTGGACAACTTCACCCGTTGGCTGGCCGTCGAGTTAGCGCATAAATACGGCGAAGGCATCCGGGTTAATGCTATTGCACCGGGCTTTTTCATCGCCGAGCAGAACCGGAGTTTGCTACTTAATGAAGATGGAAGTTTAACTAAGCGGGGGGAAACGATCATCAGTCAGACGCCGGTGAAGCGGTTTGGCGAAGCGGAGGAATTAATGAGTACCCTACTCTGGCTGTGTGATGATGGGTCGAAGTTCGTGAACGGCATCGTGGTGCCGGTCGATGGTGGGTTTAGTGCTTTCTGTGGGGTTTAAGCACTTAAGAGCTCGTTAAGCCTTTAGCTTCCGGCCTTATTTTGACCACTTTTGCGTTGGTCTTCGTTAACAAAATCCTCATTTAGCTACGGCTAAACTCCGGTTTTGCTGCCTCAACCACCACAAAATTGTTTCAAAAATGACCAGGAACCCAAAGTCTCAGCAAGCTCTAAGGTTTTTTTGCCACATAAGCACAAAAACACCAAGCCGGCTGGAGAAGAAGAAAAGATTAAAATCTATTCTCCTAATGTACACTTTTTGTGGCTTTTCCTTTAAAAGAGTAAGAACAGTATGAAGAATTTAGAACAGACCTGGCGGTGGTACGGCCCCGATGACCCGGTTAGCTTAGCGGACGTCCGCCAGGCGGGGGCAACGGGCGTGGTGACTGCTCTGCACCAGATTCCTAACGGAGAAGTCTGGCCGGTAGCAGACATTCGGGAACGGATTGAGTTGATCGAAGCGGCGGGGCTCACCTGGTCCGTCGTAGAAAGTGTGCCGGTGCACGAGGACATCAAGCGTCAATCCGGTGAATACCAGAAATACATCAAAAATTACAAGACCTGCATTCGTAACCTAGCGGAGTGCGGCGTGAAGATCGTGACCTACAATTTCATGCCCGTCATGGACTGGACGCGAACCGAACTCGAACATAAATTACCGGACGGATCGGAGTCTCTATACTTCGAGGCAGCAGCCTTTGCGGCGTTCGACCTTCTTATCCTCAAGCGCCCGGGTGCCGAGAAGGATTACAGCAACGCCGAGCGCCAGGCAGCCGCTGATCGCTTTGCGGAAATGAGTGGTAAGGAGAAGAGACGGCTAACCGATTTTGTCATCGCGGGACTTCCCGGTGGGACGACGGAAGGAAAAGCCAGTTTGGTATCTTTTCAAGAGACGCTGGACACTTACCAGGGTATCGACGCTGCGCAACTCCGCGCGAACCTCGTGTCTTTCCTGCGGGAAATCGCCCCCGTCGCCGAAGAAGTCAGCGTTAAATTAGCCATCCATCCGGATGATCCGCCCTTCCCGCTGCTGGGCTTACCCCGGATTCTGAGTACGGAAGCGGATGCCCAGCACGTGCTCGACCAAGTTGACATTCCGGCAAACGGTTTGTGCTTCTGCACGGGCTCCTTCGGCGCGCGGCCGGATAACGACCTGCCGGCGATGGCGGAGAAGTTTGGTGAGCGGGTTCACTTCATCCACCTGCGCTCCACGAAGCGGGACGAGCACGGTAACTTCTTCGAAGCCGATCATTTGGATGGCGACGTGGATATGTACGCCGTCATGAAAAAGCTGCTGATCGCAGGTGGTAAGCAAGGGGTAAGTATCCCCGTGCGGCCCGACCACGGTCACCGGATGTTGGATGACCTGATCAAGCGTACGAACCCCGGTTACTCCGCGATTGGAAGATTGCGGGGATTGGCTGAACTGCGGGGGCTTGAGTTGGGTATCTTGCGGTCTCACGCTGATATCAGCTAGTTGAATATTACCATTTCTATTCAGTAGTTCACCGTGTTCGGCCATACCGAATCACCAACCGCTTATCTCTTGCGGGTTTTTGTGCTTATGTGGCAAAGCCGATTGTGCAAGGCCATTGAGTAAGCAGCGAACTAACTTTATTCCCAGGACCCATGAAGCCCTTCCTCGATCATAATTTTATCCTACAAACCCCCACCGCCGAACGGCTCTACCACGACTACGCGGCGGACCTGCCCATCATCGATTACCACAATCACCTCTCACCGGTAGAAGTAGCAACGAACCACCAGTTCGCTAACATTACCGAGGCTTGGTTAAAGGGTGATCACTACAAATGGCGGGCGATGCGGGCGGCCGGGATTGACGAGCGCTACATAACGGGCGATGCTTCCGATGAGGAGAAGTTCCGGATGTGGGGAAGGACGGTCCCCAAAACGCTACGCAACCCGCTCTATCACTGGACGCATCTGGAATTGCAGCGGTATTTTGGGGTCGATGAGTTGCTTTGTGAGGAGAACGCAGACGAGATTTTTAAGGTGACCTCCGCGCAGCTTGCGCAGCCCAGCCACTCCGCTCAGGGTTTACTGGCCCAGATGAAAGTCGAGGTAATTTGCACGACGGATAATCCTACGGACTCTCTGCTTCACCACAAGAAACATCGCACCGGCGACGCGCCAGCTAGTCCCGTAGTTAGTCAGGACGACAACGCCCTAAAAATGCTCCCGACCTTCCGACCCGACAAATTCCTGATGATTGGCGGCGGAGACTACCTGGAATTCCTAACCAGCCTCGAACAGCTCGTCGACCGCGAAATCCACACCTTCGAAGAACTAGTCACCGCCCTGGAGGAGCGCATTGATTTCTTCGATTCCCTCGGCTGCAAACTTTCCGACCATGGCCTGAACCGCCTCTACCCCACCGACTACACCCGGGCGGACCTGGACGGCATGATGAGCCGCCGGAGGAATCTCGGCCAACTCTCGAATACCGAGCAGGAGCAATTTCAGATGGCACTACTCCACGAACTGGGCCAGATGTACCACGCGCGCGACTGGACGATGCAGCTGCACCTGGGGCCGATCCGCAACAACAATTCCCGCCTGCTGAAGCTCGTAGGTGCCGACGTCGGCTGTGACAGCATTGGCGACTACGCCCAGGCCGAGGGACTTTCCGCCTTTTTCGATCGCCTGGACCTAGCCGGTAAACTACCCAAGACAATCCTCTACAACCTCAATCCACGCGACAACGAGCTATTCGCCACGATGGCCGGCAACTTCAACGACGGTAGCCTGGCCGGTAAGATCCAGTGGGGCTCGGCGTGGTGGTTCCTCGACCAGAAAGACGGGATGGAGAAACAGATCAACGCTTTGTCCAACATGGGCTTGTTGAGTCAATTCGTGGGTATGCTGACGGACAGCCGCAGTTTCTGCTCCTTCCCCCGCCACGAGTACTTCCGGCGCATTCTCTGTAACCAGATCGGTAAGGACGTCCACGAAGGGCTGCTACCGAACGACCTGAATTTACTGGGTGGATTGGTTAGCGACGTGTGCTACAACAATGCCCGTAATTACTTTAAATTTCACGAGCAAAAAGCCGCTACCGTATGATCGATTTGCAACAAGATTCCCCAACTACGGGCGGACAACCTCTGGTGGCTAGAGTATTGGTAATGGCAACGACGTGCCTACTCTTACTGCTCTTCACCTCCTGCCAAGACCTCGCCGGCAAAAAGGTGATTTACCTCGCCCACACGCTACCAACTTCCCACCCGGTTCACCAGGGGATGGAGGTTTTTGCCGAGTCCGTCCGTGCAAGCTCGCAGGGACAGCTCGACGTAAAGATTTTCCCCGACGGACAACTCGGTTCGGAGCGGGAAGTACTCGAGTTGCTCCAGATCGGCAGCATCGCGATGACGAAAGTGAGCGCGGCGACGATGGCCAACTTCGCACCCGAATACCAGGTGCTCGGCGTGCCTTATCTCTTCCGGGACAAGGACCACATGTTCGACGTCCTCGAAGGACCGACCGGGAAGGAGATTCTGGAAGCGGGGAGTGATTACCTCCTGAAAGGACTCTGTTTCTACGACGCCGGCAGCCGCAGTTTTTATACCGTCGACAAACCGATCAAAACGCCGGAAGACCTCAGTGGGATGAAAATCCGGGTAATGAGTGCGCAGATGTCGGTGGACATGGTCAACGCCATGGGCGGTTCGGCGACGCCGATGTCTTACGGAGAATTGTACTCCGCACTCGAACAGGGCGTCGTGGATGGCGCGGAGAATAATCCACCGAGTTTCGTGACTTCCCGACATTACGAAATTGCCAAATATTACACGCTGGACGAGCACAGTTCCGTCCCGGACGTCCTCGTAATGGGCACGGAATACTGGGGTACGCTGGACGACCAACAGCAGGCGTGGGTGATGACCGCAGCACGCGAATCCGCCGAGGCGCAAAAGCAATTTTGGAGCGACAACGTGGAGGCAAGTATGAAAATACTGGCTGAGGCAGGCGTGGAAGTATTTCGCCCGGAGAAATCGCTTTTTGCGGAAAGCTCAAAATCGGTCCTGATCGAATTTGGCAAAGACGAACGAATGAGAAAATTAGTAGAAAGTATCCAAGCGCAGTAAGAAGTCTGTAGTCTGTAGTCTGTAGTCTATGGTCTATGGTCTTGAGTACTAAAGACCACAGACCACAGACTTTCACTCCCCCCCGAAAATGAAAAAATGAAAAATCTCTACAAATCAATCAACCGGATCATCGAGATCTTCTTGATTGTCATCTTCGCCCTGCTGGTGGTGGACGTGCTCGGCCAGGTGCTGAGTCGGAAGGTCTTCGGGCAATCCTTTACGTTTACCGAAGAGCTGGCGCGCTATGCTTTGATCTGGTTGACGATCCTCGGGGCGGCTTACCTGAATGGCCAGCGCGAGCACTTGGCAATGGATTTCTGGCTGAATAAGCTTTCTCCGGAGAAGAAGATTCAACGCCTGCGCGTCATTGAACTGATCATGGCGGGTTTTGCGCTCGTCGTGATGGTGATCGGTGGGGGCAACCTTGTTTATACGACTTTGCGACTGGGCCAGTTATCGGCGGCGATGAGTATTCCGCTCGGCTTTATCTACGCCATCGTTCCGTTCAGCGGCTTGTTGATCATATTTTATAGCTTCTACAATTATTCGCGACATGAGTATTGAGATGATTAGCATTCTTATGCTCTTCGCGAGCTTTTTTGGCTTGTTGTGGTACGGCGTTCCGGTGGCTTACAGCATCGGTATTTCTACTACGGTGACGATTCTTTTGAATATCGCCCTGCTGCCCGGTATCACGACCGTTGCGCAGCGGATGACGACGGGTATCGACAGTTTTCCGCTGTTGGCCATCCCCTTCTTCGTGCTGGCGGGTGAGTTGATGAACCGGGGTGGCGTGGCGAATCGACTAATTAATCTGGCAAAATCGCTCGTCGGGAGTTTGCCGGGTGGACTGGCTTACGTGAATACGCTGGCAGCGATGCTTTTCGGAGCGATCTCCGGGTCGGCGGTGGCAGCGGCTTCGGCCATCGGTAGCGTAATGACGGACCGGATGGAGTCGGAGGGTTATCCCCGGCCATTCAGTGCGGCTTTGAACATTACGGCTTCGACTACGGGCTTGTTGATCCCGCCGAGTAACGTGCTTATTATTTACGCGCTGGCGAGTGGTGGGGCGGCTTCGGTGGAGGCACTGTTTATTGCCGGTTACGTGCCGGGTATTCTGGTTGGTTTGGCACTAATGGGCGTTGCGGCGGTAATCGCCTACAAGCGAAAATTCCAACGTGGGGAGCGAACCTCACTGGGGCAGATCTGGCTTGATTTCCGGCGGGCATTCTTTAGTCTCCTGATGCTGGTAGTCGTCGTGGGCGGTATCGTCCTGGGCTTCTTTACGGCCACGGAGGCGGCGGCGGTCGCGGTAGCTTACGCGCTCGTTTTGGGGGCGGCTTACCGGACGATCTCCTTCAAGGACTTGCCATCAATCATTCTCAATAGCGGCAAGACAACGGCGGTGGTAATGTTCCTGATCTGTACGAGCATGGCCATGTCGTGGTTGTTCTCCTTCGAGGGCATCCCGCAGTTGATGACGGACTTCTTGTTGAATACGGTCAGCAATCCGATCCTGATCTTTTTGCTGATCAACCTGACGCTGCTGGTCGTCGGTACGTTCATGGACATGACGCCGGCCGTGCTAATCTTCACGCCGATCTTTTTACCGGTGGTGGTTAGTCTGGGCATGGATCCGGTCCACTTCGGTATCGTGATGGTACTCAACCTTTGTATCGGACTCTGTACGCCGCCGGTGGGGACGATCTTGTTCGTCGGGGCGGGGATTGCGAAGATTTCCGTGGCGGAGGTCATCAAGCCACTGTTGCCTTTCTTAGCGGCGATGATTGCGGTTTTGATGTTGATTACTTTTTTCGAGGACATTACGCTTTGGCTGCCGCGGGTGTTTGGATTATAGGTCTTGCGGAATTCCTTTGATATTAGGGATTAACAAAGACCCGGGGTACGAATGGATGGTGTCCCGTTCGTACCCCGGGCTAGCTAGTGTAGCCTTTCAGGGCACGGAATTTTGCTTATTCTCTTGGTTCCTACCATGTTAACTATGCACCTGCGGCCGCGCCATTCAATTTTTAAAGTGACTTAAAAGATTTTGATCGTCTCAGCCATGACTATTGGTTGAAAGTAAAAGTCAGTCAGGGATAAATATATTGCTGATAAACGCTTTGGAGGCTGGATACCGAGGCTTAAGTGAAATAGCAAAAAAGGTGCTTAGCACGTACTCGTATTGCATTCATCCCGAAATGTGACGCATGGTGCATCAAAATATCTTCACTTAGCTACCGGATTTACTTGACATTATTAATAAGAAGCAATCTTCGCTCATATCAATACAATCATTTATACATAGAAAAAAGACCACTAACGAATTACGCCGCTACTGACACCACTTGGCAGTGGTAGTAATTGCTAGTATTCGTGCCGTCACTTCATATATCTCGTCGGAGCTAATAAGTGCTTCATCCGCATTGACCTACCTTCGCCGCTACTTCAATTAAATTATACAACCGTACTACAGCCTACCGGCTCGCGGCACACCTTCTAATTCCTCTCATGAACAGAATTCTACTCACTACCGTAGTCCTCCTTTTTCTCACTTTATTCAACACCCCCGCATCCGCTCAGCAGGTGCTCAGTCAGTTTAGTTGGGACAATTCAACCAACCCTCTGCAAGCCGACGTAGGACCAAATGGGGTAGAGATCAACCAGTTCGCTTCCGTGAAACCGCGGCAGGACGGTAAAGGCAACGGACTAGCCGCGGGGGCAGACCCAACGAAGGCCGATATTGACCTCCGGCTTGCCGACAGTTCGATCTGGGACGTGCCGGGCATCGAGGTCACTTTCGATTTCTTACGCAATGAAGATGTAGGTAACATTATGCGCCGAGGTCTATTCAGCTTCGGGCGAGCTGCCGGTGCTTTCGTCTCCTACGCCGTCAGAGACGGGGCGGGTGGTTTTACCCAGGTGAGTTCTGAAGTATATGAAATAACCCGGGGCGACAGTATTTACCACAATTATCTCTTTAGGTATGATTCAGAAACCGGCGATGGTCGTTTGTTTCTGGACGGGGCCCAAGTTTGGGAGAACCCCGTAAAAACACCCGGGCAAGTCCTATACTGGCAAGGGGCTGGTGATATCGTGATCGGTAACCAGATTGATGACAGCGGACTGGGCGATGCCGTGATCGACAACTTTAGCTTCACGCAGGTCGGGGCGACCAGCTTGCCAGTCGAGCTTACCTCTTTCGAAGCTAGGCCCGACAAAAACCAGGTAAATCTCGTCTGGCAAACCGCCTCCGAGACGGATAACGATTACTTTACCGTCGAGCGATCCGGGACAAATACGGAGTGGAAGGAGCTTACCCGCCTAAACGGCTACGGCAGTTCCGATGGCACTAAAGATTATCAGGCCACCGATGCCAACCCGCTACCGGGCGTCAATTATTACCGCCTCAAGCAGGTCGATTACGACGGCCAGTACGAATATTCGACCATTGAGTCCGTCCTTTTTGCAAACGAAACTAATGGCGAGCTAGTAATTTATCCGAACCCTACCGCTGGCGTAGTAAACATCGAGTTAGGACGCGCCGGTGATGCTGCCCAATTATTCGATAATTACGGACGGGAAGTGACTGCGCTGGCGGTACCAGTCATCACCTCCGACCGGCAATTACAATTAGACCTGACCACCCTCCCCGTGGGCGTTTACCACCTGCGCAGCGGCGACCGAATGGAACGCATCGTTAAGCACTAACTTATTTAGGCACTGGTTGCCATGCAAATTTTTGGGATTGTTAGCCCGGGTTACGAACTGGCTTTGCCCGGCTTCGTAACCCGGGCTTTTTGTTTTGGAGCGTACCTTATCGCACCTAATAAAAACCCACCACGCATGCGTTACCCACTTTTCCTCTCTTTAACCGTATGCTTCGCCTGCTCCTCCGACCCGGCACCCGGCACTGGCGATCCCGATAGCTATCGGGACAACAGCACAACCAGCGGCCTCGCCCCCACGGAAACCTCCCAACCCGCCCCCGGCGTCACGCCCGAATCCCCCATATCGGGCGACGCTAACGTGGAGTTCACCGGACTAACCGGCTACCCCAGCACCGATGTCATCAGAGATTGCGCGTGTGCGCTATCCATTGATGGCGCGTACGACGAGGCGGACGAAACGGCTTATTTGTTCGTGTATAATTTTGACGAAGGACCCGGGGTGCTGGGTATCAATGGGGAGGAAGTCGTTTTGGAATGGAATAAAAATCAGGGAACCACCGATTCAGCTGATGGGCTGGATATTTATATCCACGAAAATGACCAGTACCGAGTAACCTCTAAATTAGTGGACGAAGGCCCGGCGGGTGACGAAGGGCGCATGTATTCCGGGACGGTGCGCGTGGAGGACAAAGAAACCGGTAAATGGCGGGAAGCCCGCATCATGGGCGACTGCTCCTGTTAATAGGTTGAGGGCATCCTGCCCGAACGGCCATGCGGTAGCGCTGCCGCCGTGACGTTCGGGCAGGATGCCCTCAACCTTTAGCGACCATACTTTTCGATGAACTCCGCCTTTAATTTAATATATACCGGATCGAGCTTAGCCTCATCCCACTTAACCTTAAAAATTCGCGCCGCCTCCGCCTTCACCGGGTCTTCCGGCTGCCGGGGCAACTCTTTGCGGCCGTGCGCACCACTCACTCCTTTCTTGTCGTCCGGGACGGGGCCGTCATATTTCTTACCACCTTTGTGGTTGGCGTAGCGCCGTGCACGTGTATACCCCATCTGGATAAATTTCCGCGCCATATCGGCACCGACGAAATCACCCTGCTTCAGGTATTCCTGAAATTGCGCCCAGATCTTTTCCGAAGATTCCGTCGCAGTTTCCGGGTCCTTAAATCGCCAGTTTGGTAGTATCTCGGACTTGTAGGGTTCGACGGAAAGAACGCCCTGCTCTCCGCGGCCGATGGCGTAGAGATCAGGGCGTTCCCGAAAGTCGGTGGTTTTAAAATCGATATCGTAGTCGAAGGCACGCATCAGTTCACGGCAGATTTGGCGAATACTTCAATCATCTTCTCGTTGAAGGCGGGAATGTCATCCGGGTTGCGGCTGCTTATCAGGTTACCATCCACCACGACGGCTTCATCGACGACGTTCGCACCGGCGTTCATCAGGTCGGTCCGGATGGCCTTAAAGGCGGTCATTTTCTTACCCTTCACGAGGCCGGCCGTGATCATCGTCTGGCTACCGTGGCAGATGACGGCGATGGGCTTGTCCTCACGGGCGAAGTGGTCGACAAAAGCGAGGGCGCTGCCGTTGATGCGCAGTGCATCGGGGCTCATCAGTCCGCCGGGGAGGAGGAGGGCGTCGTAGTTGCCGCCGTCGGTTTCTTCGTCGAGCACGACGTCTACTTTGTATTCATCGCCCCACTTATCGGTGGCCCAGGCTTTGATTTTACCGGATTTAGGGCTTACTATGTGGACGGTCGCGCCGGCGTCCTGCAGGGCTTTACGAGGTTTGGTGAGTTCTACTTCTTCGAATCCGTCGGTGGCTAAAATGGCTACTTTTAAATTTGATAGTTTCATACTGATGGTATTTTAAAGTTGCTAATCACCCTACGCAACTGGGTTATGCCACAAAAGCACACAATCACAAAAGAATAAGTAAACGATGCTTCGGCATAGCGGTAAGCCGCTTTTTTTGCTTTTGTGTTTTTGTGGCCAAATAATTCGCGTTACACCAATTACTGATGCTGCTTCTGCAACGGGGTTTCGCGCGTTTGGGTTCAGTAAAAAGTGGCGTGGCCGCAGGTGCTAGGAAGTTTGAAATGAGCAAAGTAGCCGGGGCCGCGTTCTAGAGTAAACCCCAAATCTTGGAAATCTGGACCTGCCCCAAATGCCAACGCGAATTCTTCCGCAAGAACCAGCAACATTACTGTAGCGAGCACACCATCGAAGATATCTTCGAAGGCAAAGCCGCCGATGTCGTCCTGGCCTTCGACGCTTTACTGCTAGCCGTAGCTGAATGGGAGCCCCAGGTAATCGGCGCCGGCAAAGCGGCCATCATTTTTAATAATGGCAAAGCCTGGATGGTCGTCCGCGCCCTCAAGACCGAGCTGGATGTTTCTTTCTTTTACGAATCCATCCTCAAAAGCCCCGTCATCAAAACCGCGCGGCTGGATAACATGGGGAAGAACAAATACGTCCACCAAATTCGCTTGCGCGACGAGACGGACGTTACGCCGGAAGTTGTGGACCTGCTGCGAAAGGGGTTTGACTTTATGCTTTCTAAAAAGCCGATGAAGCGGAAGAAGGCGGTGGCTAAGAAAAAGAAAAAGCCTTCCAAAAAGAGTAGCTGAATTCTATCACCTAAGCCTTGTATCCTTACGCATCACTTGTAGAAAGATCGGAACACATAAAAACACAAAATAAAATATAAGCACATAGTGGTGGGAGGACGCTGATTTCACTAGCTTATGCTTTGTGCTTTTTCCATACTACTGGACATTTTCCCCGGACGCTTGGAGGACCTCAACAATTGCGCCTTCGGCTTCACGGCAGAGGACGCTCCAAGGTCCTCAAATAGGATTTTGGAACCTTGGAGCGTCTCGAAACTAAAGCGTAGCGAAGGGTTTCGAGTCCTCCAAGCGTCCGATTTGAAAATGTCCAGTAGCGTGGTTTTTTTCTTCCTTTTGTGCTTTATGTGTTAAAAACCAATCGTTCGTGCTTGGTAGTGATACCAAATACGCAAGTTCAATTATACAATCAAAGATTTCAAATAAGCTAAATCCTCTTTCTCAAGCAAAGGACTTAACTCATCAAAAACCCGGCTATTATAGTCCCCCAACCACTGCACCTGCGGCCGCGTCATCATATCTTCCACAACCAAGCTGCGGTCGATCGGATACAAAGTAATCGTTTCAAACTCCAACCAGCCGGCGCGATCAGCTTCCCGCACGACAACCAAGTTTTCCGTCCGAATACCGTACGTCCCTTCTTTGTAATACCCCGGCTCATTACTCAAAATCATCCCGGCCGCCAGGGGGACGCGACCGTTCGGGGCGTCCACGCGCGAATGAATCCCCATCGGCCCCTCGTGGACGTTGAGGAAGTAACCAACCCCGTGACCCGTGCCGTGGCCGTAATCCAACTGGGCTTGCCAGAGCGGCATCCGGGCCAGCACGTCGAGCTGAATACCGGTCGTCCCCACCGGAAACTTGGCCATGGCCAGGTCGATGTGCCCCTGGAGGACGCGGGTAAAGTTTTCCTTCATTTCCTGGCTTACTTCACCGAGCGCAACCGTGCGGGTAATATCGGTCGTCCCGGAAGTGTACTGTCCACCGGAATCCAATAACAATAAACCCTCCTTCTTAATCCGTGCCGAGCCCTCTTCCGGCGCGCGGTAGTGGATGATCGCGCCGTTCCCGGCGTAGCCGACGATGGCGGGGAAGCTGTCGGTCACGTAACCGGGCTGCTGGCTGCGTAATTCGGTCAATTTGTGGGCTACTTCAGCTTCGGTGACGTTATTTTTTTGTAGCCAGCTGAATAATTTTAATAGCGCAACGCCGTCCTGTTTCATTGTGCGACGGAGGTGACCGAGCGCGGCGTCGTTTTTGATGGCTTTCCACGCGGGGATGGGGCTGGCAAAGTGACTGCTACGTTCGTTTCCGGCGTAAGTGGCCAGCCGGGTGGAAATAGTGGCCCGATCGAAGCCGATGTCGGCGTCGGTGGCGTTGATGCGGCGGAGGAAAGAGCTAATCTTCTTATAGTCGTGTACTTCGAGGGTTTGACCATCCCCAACTTTATCGGTCCAGGCATCGAAATCTTTACGGGCGGCGGCGAAAAGCGTGTGATCGCCCTGCGTACCGACAATTAAATACGCGACGCAGAGCGGATTAAAATCAATATCGCTCCCCCGCATATTCAGCAGCCAGGCGACTTCGTCTAAAGCGGAAACGACGTAATAATCGAGGTCGTGCGCACCCTGCCAGGCCATCATTTTTTCGATACGGTCCTGCCAAGTTTCGCCGGCTAGATCGGCGTCGTGCTCGAACACGGGTTTGCTCGGCACGTCCGGGCGGTCGGGCCAGATGCCGCGGATCAAGTCTTCTTCAACGATCAAATTTAGTTCCTGTTCCTCCAGTTTTTTGCGCAGCCGACGGGCGATCGCCTCGCTAACTACGCGGCCGTCAACGCCAACGTTTTGGCCGGACATCAGCGTGCTACCGAGCCACGCTTCGATGCCGGGCGTCTCCGGTAATCGATCCTTCATGAGCCCGATTTCGGTATCCGCAAGTTGAGCATTCGCCTGAGAAAAATAGCGGCCGTCCGTCCACAATTTACTTTCGTGAAGGGTGACGACGAGCGTCCCGGCGCTGCCCGTGAAGCCACTGAGCCACTCGCGGGCCGCCCAGCGGGGGGCGGGGTATTCGGACTGGTGTGGGTCGGTGGAGGGGACGATGTAGGCGTCGATCTGGTGTTCCAGCATGGCGCGGCGGAGGGTGGAAAGTTTTTTGGCGGTGGTCATTTCTTGAGTTCTTGGCTGCATGATACGAAGTTGGCGCCTTTATTCCCATCCCCCTCGCTCAAATCCCCCTTACATGGCACCCGCGACCGCGCATGATAATCTGGCGCGGTCGCGGGTGCAATGAAATACGGTAGGAGCAAAAACGTACACGGCCCACCGAAAGCGAACGCCGTACCTTCACCGCATGAAGGCTCCCAGAACATTCCAGCGCTCCCAGGCACGTAACTCCCGTACTCCACCAGGTCTCGACCGACCAAAGGACGACATCATCGGAATGCGATTAAATAAATACCTCGCGCACAGTGGCGTGGCTAGCCGGCGGCAGGCGGCGGAGATCGTGAAATCCGGAAAAGTAAGTGTGAACGGGGAGGTACAAAAGAGCCCCGGCTACCAAATCGAAGCCGGCGATAAAGTTACCGTCGGCGGCAAAGAAGTGTCGGTGGACGACCAGTTTGTCTATATCCTTTTAAATAAACCGAAAAACGTCATCACGACCACCTCGGATGAATTAGACCGGACGACCGTCATGGACCTTCTCGGTGACCCTAACCTAGATAATTACCGCCTCTTCCCCGTCGGCCGCCTCGACAAGGACACCACCGGCTTATTAATAATCACCAACGACGGCGACACCGCCAAGCGCCTCACCCACCCCAGCCACGAAGTCGTCAAAACCTACCACGCTACCCTCGACCAGGAATTCAGCAAAATGGACCTCGCCAAATTAGAAATCGGCTACGACCTCGAAGACGGCCCCTTCAAAGTAGACTGGGCGCGCTTAGCCAACGAAGACGACCCGACGACGGTCGCCCTGCAAATACACATTGGCCGTAACCGGATCGTCCGCCGTGCTTTTGAGGAACTGGGGTATACCGTACAGAAACTCGACCGGGTTTATTTTGGGGGCTTGACCAAAAAAGATTTACCGCGGGGGTTTTGGCGGTTTTTGGGGGAGGAGGAGGTGCGGATGGTGCGGCACTTTAGTTAAGAGCGTGTCTAAAAATTGCAGGTTGTGATTTTGTCTAACGACGAAATTATCATCTGTAGAGCGATTGAAGTAATAGAGTACCGTTCGGTAAGGGGAAACTGATCTGGCAAATTCCTCCACTAATCCCCCGTACGAACTAGCCAAAGGATGGCATCGAAAACGTCCCGAAGGTCATACTTACGTTTGCGTTCAGTTGGTAGATATTGTTTGATTTTGTCCCACTGGCTGTCAGTTAACTGAGTCTACTGCTTGATCATATCTTATCTTTAATTTAGCGACTCACAAGATATGGCTGACAGCCTTTTGGCTTCCGTCTGAAAAAGTGTTCGCAAATTTAGACATGCCCTGAGAAATACTGATTAAACAGTCTCACGTTTTATGTGCTCTAGTAATTGATCATTTGATTCATAATCTCTTCTATAAAATACCCGAATAATCTCGCCGTTATGCAGTTGGTAAAATATATCACATAATTTTAAACAAATATCTAAATGGTGTGATGCTATAAGAAGTGAGCACTCAGATAAATATTTGGAAATGATTAATTCTAATGAAGTTACGGTAGTGGAGTCTAAATTAGCAAAAGGTTCATCCAAAAGTAGTACCTCAGGCTTACCCATCATGGACACTAAGAGGGCAACTTTTTTCTTATTCCCCGTGGAAAGACCTGAGATACGCTTATTTAAAAATTGATCAAGGGAGAGTGCGTCGGTCATAAAACCTAGAAATTCTTCATCTGCCACCAAATTCTTGATATCCCCAACTAACCGCAGATAATCTTGTACAGTATAGTTTTCCATGAATGAATATGGATTATTTAAATAACCCATTCGAAATCTATGTACTATTTGGTTGTAACGTATTTTTTTACCAAAAACAAAGATATCCCCTGTATCTGGCGACGCACTGTTATTAATAACGTTCAGGATCGTACTTTTCCCTGAACCATTAGCGCCAAATAATGCAACTTTTTCCCCTGAAGCAATTTTTAGATTCACTTTGTCTAGGGCCCTGACGTCAGAATAATGTTTACTTACATTAAGTAGAGAGATTACTTCCTTTTTTCTGCTGTATAGGTTAGCTGATTTCATTATCCGTATTGTTAAAATAAGTGAAGCTAGACTCACTAAGAGGTAGGCCTCTATGCTTGGAGGGATTAAGTAAAATGCATACGACGTAATCCAAAACGATACAACCATTCTAATAAGATTGTTATTCGCAGGAATAATTGATATTGACACGATTGAGCACAGTAATAACAAACACAAAAAATGAATGGTGCGAGCCATGTACTGTAACGCAGAAAAAGCGTAAAGTGTAACGAAGGAAAATAGCACCAAAAAAAGAAATGGTATGATTATTATTAATAATGACGATAATTTATCATCTATTCCAAAGTGTGTCAAAAACGCTTTGAAAATCAAATTCCGCTTATACAACTCCCTGATGAATATTACCGAAAACGATAGCGTGAACAAATCTACATAAAAATTAGATATGAATAAACTATTAATTACGGAAATAAGGAGCAACAATGGAATCGCCCAGAATGAGAACTCCTTAGTAGAATTATAACAGGTCCAATAAAGCATTCTTAGTATCATATCCTGTTGCTGAATAGTGAAAAACCAAGTAAAGAATACAACGCGCAACTCAGAATCAACTTTAACCATAAATAAGGACCAAGTGAATAAGCAAACAGCCCACTCCAGGGGCTCCACGTCACTACTGATAAGTTATCGTCATTTGCATTCAAATAATATAAAGAAATAAGCGATATTAAATTAAATATCTGCAGGTACAATGGTAGATCCATAGCAGAAACCGATTCACTTATACGATTTACCAACACCGTTTGAAAATATATAAAAATAGTTAAACCAAGTATTCCGACTAACAAAATTAAAATATCAAATAACGATTCTTTATACAAAGATAAAATTCCAATACTAAAAGTTATTACCATTAAATTGATGATTGGATTAGTTGCTATTCTTTTCACGTTAGCGATCATAATGTCTCTTCTCGTGACGGGTAACGTCTCGTAACTTGCCATTAAAAACTCTTGGCTGCGCTCTCCCGTTAGAAATATAGTGATCAAAACTGATAACAGAACGGCATAGAAAATCATTAACTTTACTACGTCAATCAATAAAAAGCTTACGTTATTAAAATGTAAAACACTGAATACTATTATCTGCACCAGAATAATAGTATAACCGAGTATTGGTAGTTTTAAAATTTTCATTAAAAATTTTTACTTTAAAAAATGTAGTCAGAAAATATAGAGCGTGTTTAAATCACCAAATCCTCTTTTTTGGGGCCACAAAAACACAAAAGCACGAAGCCGTTATTTCACATTACTGCCGTGACGCTCTTTTGTGTTTCTGTGTTTTTGTGGCAGAAAACCTTTTGCGCTGAGCTATTTTTCTACTCAAACCAAGCAGCATATTCCAAATAAGCCCCCGCAATCCGCTCAATAGTATCCTTCCGCTGCGCCGGGTCCAGATCTTTTATCTTCTTAGCCGGAATCCCCGCATAAATCGAATTCGCCTCACAAACCATCCCCGCCGGAACGACCGCCCCGGCACCGATGATGACGTTCGACTCCACTACGGCATTATCCATCACGATCGCCCCCATTCCGATCAGTACCGAATCGTGAATCGTACACCCGTGCACGCAAGCCCGGTGGCCGATGCTGACGTCGTTGCCAATCGTCGTCCCCGCCCGCTCGTAAGTACCGTGGATGATGGCGCCGTCCTGAATATTAACCCGGTCACCGCAGGTAATGTGATTAACGTCCCCACGCACGACGGCCGTAAACCAAACGGAGCAATTATTCCCCATAGTCACTTCACCGATCAAGGTAGCGTTCTCCGCCAGGAAAGTACCGGACCCATATTTGGGGCTAAAACCACGCACAGAAATTATTAAAGCCATATAAATTTTAATTTCTAGTCACCAATCCAATCTCTATCCTCTTTATTCTTTCCTCTATACTCCAAACACCCCAGACTAAAGACCAAAGACCCTAGACCAGCCTAAGCCACCTCCGCCCCCCGCGCCGCCTCCAAAATAACGAACCAGTCCTGCCGGTCCAAGTCAACCCCCAGCGCAGCCCTAGCCTCGACCAATCGTTCCGCCTTGGTGGTGCCAACGACGGGCAACATACCGGAAGGATGTTTAAGTAACCACGCCAACAAGATGACGTTCTCCGTAGTATCGTGCTTTTTGGCAATCATCCTCACGGCATCACGCAGGCGGAGCACGATCGTGCTCTCGCCATTAAAGTAGCGCTTGCCCCCCAGGGGGCTCCAGATCATCGGTTTGAGTTGGCGGCGGAGCAGCTGGTCGAAGGTGCCGTCGAAGAGGAGATCGGAGTGTAATGGATTGCACTCCACCTGGTTGGTAACGAGGGGGAAGTGATCATTAAGTAGCTCGAACTGGCTCGGCGTAAAGTTGGACACGCCGAAGTGTAGGACTTTACCACTGTCTTTAAGTTCCTGAAAGGCTTCGGCGACTTCGACCGGGTCCATGAGCGTATCGGGGCGGTGGATCAGGAAGACGTCGAGGTAGTCGGTGCGTAGGTTGCTCAAAGACCGTTCGGCGCTCTTGATAATGTATTCCTTACTGGTATCGTAGCTCTTCACGCGGTTTTCCGGGCGCCGGGCGGTGACCAAGCGGATACCACATTTACTGACCAGTTGGAGCGAGCCACGCACGGACGAGCCGAGGGCGGCGAGGGCTTCACCAAAGTCGGATTCGGTGGAATAGTGACCGTAGATGTCGGCGTGGTCGAAAGTGGTAATGCCGTTATCGAGGCAGGTGCCGATGAGTTCGGCCATCTCGTTGGTGGACAGCTTAGCACCCCATTCGCCCCAGGTCATCGTGCCGGCTACGATGCGGGAAAGGCTGGGGCCGTTGGGGGCGAGTTGTATTTGGTCTGGGAGCATGGGGGCAAAGATATGTGATGGGTGGTTTGTGGTAAGGAGTGGACATAAAAACCACAAAAAGAGAAAACCAAGCACAAAAAAATAGGCGGCTGTTCTTCCGTCTCGTAACACCTTTCCGTGCTTTTCTTTTGCTTCTGTGTTTTCTGTGTTAAAAACAATCCCGTGCCCCGGTAATAAACGGGACAAGCCACCGGTAGACGCTCCGATCCTATCATTCCGCCAAGAGTTCTTATTATAGCACTTGCTTTAAGCCCCTTTCAACCGGTATATGAACAACCCCCTCTCCCAAAAAGACCTGGACTGGAATGATTACCTCCGGGAAGCCTACGTGCGCGGCTGCGCGTTCGTGCCCGGCCCGGTGGACGAGCCGACGCCGCTGCTGATCGGCCGGGACGCGATTTACGCCCAGACGCAGATCATGCACCACTTTTTGCGCTCGTCGAAACAAGCGCCGCTGGACAGGATTACTAAACTGGTCCGGGGCCTGGACTGGCGCGGATTCTTGATTCCCGCGGATTGGTTAGCGGAAGACCTTACGTCGTTAACACCACGGTTGCGGAGGCTGGAGGACTGGGTACTGCATTTCCGGCTGGGTCATTATCTCGAAATGATTCACGAGAAACGTTTTTCGCCGGCTACAGAAGGTATTCCCCCGGAGTTGGTGGCAATTTTCAACTTCTTGCCAAATTACACGCACCTACTCCGCAATTCGTATAATCATTCGGTACTCGTGCCAACACTGAGCGGCCCGGCGATGAAGGAGCGACTGCGGGTGGAGCAATTACTCGAAATCATTTTCGCGGCGGCGCGGACGGTAACCGGGCGGCACGAGAGCCCGGAAGATTTGAATCGGTTGGTGGCCAGCGCCGACGATGCCGTCCAGGCTTATTTCCGGCTGCACCTCAAGCTGGTGATCGTGCCGGGGTTTCAAAAGGAGCACGATGCGGCCGACGGCACGGAGTTCCACAACGAGACCGCGCGGCTGGAGAAAGACTTTTATCAGTATTGCGGCGCGGACGCGGGTGCCATGCAGATTCGGGAAATGATTGCGGGCGACTACGCGAATAAGCTTCCTGACTGGACCACTCGAATCATCGAGTCAACCAGGCAAGCTACCGGAACGAAATCTATCTTCGACCGCATTGCTAATTATGTCATTAACCCTGCACCTGCCCCGATAGCTATCGGGGCGCAAAAGGTTAAGCAATCCGACCTCGATGCTAGAGTTAGTCGTCTAAACCCCAGGCAGTACAAGCGCTTACTGAATAAAACGGGCGTGCCCGAGATTGCAAACGCCGCCCACCGGGCTCACCAACGGCGCCTGGTCGGCATCCTCAACACCCTCACCGCGCCGGCCCTGCGCTGGAAGCTAACTAAGGGTGCGGCCGTCCCCGACTTCAACTACCGCTCGAAAATCAACCACGCCGACCGCTACCGGGAATTTGCCGGGCTCCGCGAGCAGGAAATCAAGGAAGGGGAACACCTCGCGCGCCTCCTCCCCCGCCTGCGGGACGCCCGTTCGACCACTACCCTCGCAAAGATGACGGAGGAGGCCAAATTCCGGAACCGTTACGTCCACGCCCACTGGCAAAAGGCCCACGACGAACGCCACGCGCAGTTGGAAGAAGTCGAGCGATTCCGCGACGCGAAAGCCGCGGAGTACGGCCTGGTCGACTTCCAGGGCAGAGACTTCGCCCGGGAGCTTTACCTCGACGAAATCGTCCGCATCGAGCAAGAAATTACGCCCTTCGTACCCTACGTTCGCCAGGCTTTCAAGGCCGCCCTGCCCGTACGGCGCACCGTCGAGTTTACGACCAACCGCCACGCAATCGACGGCCCGGAATTCGATCCCGAAATCCTCGTCCAGCCCGAGAAATACCTGCGCGGCGAGGTGATGAAAACTTTCCGCGAAAAACGCCGCGAAATTCCCATCGCCCAGGTCAATGCTTTCTGCCTCGACTATTCCAAGTCGATGACCCACGAGCCGATGCGCAACCTCTTTAAACTCGTCTTCCTACTCATCCTGGGTCTCGAAGACCGGAAGACGTTCGACGCGATCTATTTTTTCGGTAGCGACTTCATCAACGTGGTCGATTTTGGAAAAGGCTACACCGACCGCCAGCTCCTTTTTCCCATTCTGCGGTTCTTATCGACCGTTCAGGGCTACCAGGTCTATTACGCCGGCAAGGGCTACACCAACATCAGCGCCGGCATCGACGAGAGCCAGGGCCGGGTGGTCGACTTCGCCGCTTCCCTCGCCGGAGAAGACCCCGATCTCCGCCTGGTCCGCTCCGTATTTATGCTCACCGACGGGGAGCCAACCGGCGGGATTTTCGACCCCGATAAACTCCGCGATTTTATCGAGGAAAAGCGGGAGGGCGGCACCATCGCCATCAAGGGCATCTACCTCAACACCGGCGACAACGTCGGCAGCACCGTCACGCATATTTTCGGCGCGGAGCACACCGTGGAGACGGACAGTTTCGAGCACGCCGTGACGACTTTCGTGAACCTCATGACGGCCACTTACAAGGAGCAGCGAAGAGCCTACCGCCGGGCGTTGCGGAACGCCGATTTGCCCCCCGTACTAACCCCTGATACCGAAATCGTATGAACTTGCAGCAACTACAAAACATGGATGCCTCCGTGTGGGCCGACCACTTCGTCGAGCCGCACACCGAAGCGCTTTTTCGCCGCGACCTGCGGGGCAACTGGTACGACGTGGAGGGCGTCCGGCTCACCATCCCGATTTTCCTGCGCGGCGACGTGCTGGTCAACTTACCGGGTAAGGTCGCGCGGCGGTCCTACGGATTTCGGGGGCAGGAACTGCTGGTGAGCCCCGGCTACACGCTCATTCAGATCGGCCGGCAGGTGCTGAATGGTCAGTTGGAAGCCGTGCGGTACTTCGGTGAACGACTGGCGGGTCTGGGGCCGGGGTACGTTAAGTTTTCCGGGGGCGAAGCGTGGCAGGAAGTGCTGCTGGGGCTGAGCCGGCGAGCATTCATCAACGAAACCGATTACCGCCCGCTACTGATCAACGGGGAGGAAATCGTGCGCCACGCCGGTACGGAACTGCACGGGGGGCACCGGTACGAGGTTTTCCAGTCCGCCACCCGTTTCTACGTGCTGCGGGGCGGGAGTGACGAACTCGTCACGGTAAACGGTGCACCGGCGGACATCGGCTTCAATACTTACCTGCGCTTCGGCGAATACGAACTGGCCCGGGCGTTCCAACAACGCACAAGAACGGACGGTAAGTCCGTGGGCGACGAGCGGGACGAGCCCGTACCGAGTAACCAGGGCTTCTACGTCAACCTCCTCACCGGCGAACCCTTCCGGGTGGCCGCCCTCGGTGACGTCCCGATCCTCGGCCTCGCCGAGCTGGACGTGCCGGGGAAATCGTTGTACCAGATTCAGACGGCGGAAGGCGCCTTTGTCTTCGACGCCAAGACGGACGACCTGCTCACGATCGACAACGGGTTGCTACAACCCGAATCCCTGCACGTCCACCCCACTTTCCCCCACCTATTTTACACCATTACCGTTGCGGGCCAGGAAGTGATCTGTGACCAGCGGACGGGTACGTCGCTCGCCCTCGGGGAGGAAGGCTTACGGGTTAGTAAAATCACCGGCCAGCCCGAAGACCGGCTACTCAACGCGCGCACGAGCCGCGGGGCCGCCCTCGTTCTCGACACCATCGACGGGCTGGATGAATTACGCCCGGCCACCACCGACGGCCGCCGAATCGTCGAAACGCTCGGTAACCCACACCGCATCAGTGGCCTGACGCTGCAGCCCGCCCTCGTGCAACGGCTGGGTGGGCCCGTCCCCCGCGTGCTGGTGATCAGCGATTCAGAGCTACCGATCTTCACCCTTCCTACGGATTTACTGGCGTACGACGATCAAACTAAAGCATCCGCCCACGCGGGCGCGGAGATTGTTTCCGTAGACTTCACGACGAAGGTACTTGCCGGTAAGGAGGCTTATTACCGGGCCAAATTCCTGACTTACCAAGGTGCCGAAGAATCCGTGCTGCTGGACGCCAGCAACGGCCGGCCGCTCCACCTGGAAGGCGCCGGCCACCGCAACGAACTCGTCACCGGCCTCGTTGAAAGTAGCCTCACTAACGCGCACTTTCTCGGCGAACACCAGATGATCGGGGCCCATACCCTGACGGAAGACCAGAAGGAAAGTGAAGTGCTCTTCAGCCTCCGTAACAACCGCAGTTGGCTACCTTTCTACGACGGCTTCCTCCCGATCTTCCGCCGCACCGTCCAGCCAACCAACGCGGAGCAGGACTGGCACTACGACCTCTTCGAGCTACGTGAATCCTCCGGCTCGGGGGAATACGTGGCCGTGGAGAAAAAAGCGCCGCACCGGTTGCTGGCGCAGCGGGTTGACGGCAAGCTCGTGCCTAAGATTATTACCACCAAGGACCGCTCTTTAATTAACCCGGAAGAGGTTAGTCAGTGGCGGAAGATTTTTGCGGATGCGGGGGTTTTGGTGGAGGTTATTTGATTTGTCAGTTACACATCTGATGAACTCCTTAAAGTATACGCTCCGCGCACACTTTAAGGAGATGCATCCGATGACCGCCGTTGGCAGCAGCGCAGCTAGAACTGACTTCAAGCTATCCAGCATTACTCAAGTTTAGATTCTAATAATAAATGAAACAGGAGGTCAAATTTTAAAAAGCTCAATGAGCCTCATGACAGTTCTCATCGGATGCATCTTTTACAAATTGTTGCGCAGCAATAACTTGTAAAAGTTCATCAGATGCGTAACTGGCGCCCTAATCAAAACCCAAAAAATGAAACCAAACACCACCCTAAACCTATGCCCCCTCCCCAACCACTTCACCCCCGACACCCACACCAGCGTCGCCGGCGCCACCCCGGAAAGCATCCACGTGCTGCACGGTGAGACGGAACTGGAGGACATCACGGTCATTACTTACCACGGCATACCCGCGCTGAGTTTCTACGACGTTTACGGCCGGTTAATTGACGTGGATCACTACCTGCCGGACGACTACGTGCGCCACGACCGGGCGGGCAGGGACGCTTTTCTGGCTTCACTGAACTTAAAAAAACACGCGGGTTTGGACAAGGCCCACGCCTTTCCGGAAATCCTTACTACCGTAATGAACGCGGGGGCGGGTAGCCTGGCCGCCGGGTTGCAAAAGGAGTTTCATCTAGTGACGGATGAAGCAACGGAACGCGCTTTTTACGTGAAAAATGGCCTTCCCGAACGACCGACGGAAGCCGAACTGCTGCGCGGCCACGACAACTTCAAGGATTTTCTGCTCGATTACCTGGGCGTTCAAGTGGAGCAAATTAACCGCCACGTCTACTTTACCCCGGTCGGCAACATCGTCATCACGCCGCTGGAAAAACAGGTCGGCGTGGCCGTCATGATCGAGACGAAGGACGAGCGGGGGCGGCCATTGCGGGTGCGTGATTGGCGCATCACCCGCACCCACACGAAGCCGCAACTGGACAAAGCATTGGTCTTTCGCCCGGACGACATTCAGAAGTACTTCGACCTCGCCGCCGGGGCGCCTTCCGTCAAAACGACGCGGTACGAAATGCGCGTGCGGGGTAGCCAATTAATGTTCGACAGCCTGCTCGACGAAACGGATAACCTGCTGAGCATCACGGCCCACGGCGGCTGCTACCAGACCCTGGCCTCCGACCCCGAGGTCGTCGTCATCCTGAGCGGCCCGCGGGAGGTGACGATCGTGAACGCCCGCAAATCCATCGTGCCGCAGCGGTGGGTCGACACGGTCACGCTCCCCCAGCCGGCAACCTGGGTGCGGGCGGGGGAAAATTTGTCCGTCCTGTTCTGTTTGCTGGAATCCGGCAACGTCGTGGCCTACGACATTACCGGCGCGAAAACGACGGAGCTAGCTAGTCTGGCCGGGAATTACCGGCCGGGCTTCTGCATCGATCAGACGGGGGCGCTGTCGCTGGTGCAGGGTTCGGGGGGCGGGAGCGAGGGAAGTGAGGCGGGCGGCCAGCTCGTCCGGGTAGCCACCAATTTGACCGACCTGGAACTCCCCGGCCAGGAAGCCACCTTTACCGCCGTATTCGATAACCTGAGCCACCTCTTCCGGGGCGAAAGCCTTTTCACCAAGGCCGTCTACGCTAAACCGGCCGCTGAGGTAGCGCCCGTAGACGAAAAGGTCCTCCCCTCCGCCATTGAGATCGCCCGGTTCGACTTCGAAACCAACGTCGACCACCTGCTCGCCACCGCCGGTGAAGACTACGATAAACTACTGGAGACACGCGAGAAGATCGCCATCGCCCGCCGCAACATCACCGAAGAATTTACTTCCCTGGCCGAGAAAAACGGCATCCGGCTCGTCGGCCAGCGCCTGCAGCAGACCATCAACAACATCGTCCGGCCCGCCGAGCGGCGCGTTACCGGACTGGTAGAATCCATCCGTGCCCAACAACTCCTGACGGAGGCGCGGGATTTTAAAACCGATCTCCGGGATAACCCCGCCCCCGGTGCCTACCGCGACGTACTCAACGCCATCCGCGCCGCCGACGACGAACTGCGCCACATGGCCCCGGAAAGCACGAGCGGACTCATGACCGAGTTTCGCGCCATCCAGACCGAGCTGAACGAGCTGTTTAGCCGCCAGATCGCAGAAGACGGTAACGCGCTCCAAACCTTCATTACTAAAGAAATCGAGACGCTCGAATCCGCCATCGAGCACACCCACGATCCGAAGCAACTCGAAAGTCTGCTGGCCACCCACCCGGCCGCCCTGGAGCTGATGAGCCTGCTTAAGCAACCCTTCGTCCTCCAGAGCATCGCCCAGGAGCGTAGCTTCAGCCCGGCCGGCATCCAGACCCGTCTGTACACGGCCGTCGACGAGCGCCTGACCGTACTCAAAGAAGAGGAAAACCGCAAGAAGGCCAAGCGCAACGCCGCTAAACTCCAGCTCGCCGGCATGGTGCGGGAGGCGATCGACTTTTTCATCACCCACCACCGCGGCGGATTTAGTGACCTGGAACTCTCCAAGACGGCCAGCTACCAGACCATCCTTCAGGACATTACCAAGCTCGAACGGCAGTACGGTGATACCCGCCTGGGCAGCGAACTTCGCCTGCGACTTGAACGGGTCATCCTCGACAAGAACCGGAAGAACCTCGAACGAACCATCGCCCACGAGGGTAAGTACGCCTTCGTCCAGAACGATGCCAACCTGTTCGTGGATTTGGAAAGCACGGTGCGTACGTTCCCCAAATGGAGCCTGGAATTAATCGAGAAATCCGGACAGGCCAATCGCTACCTAGCTACTTTCATTCGGGATTCCGACCGGGAGGTATTCCGCCCCACCACGACCGAAAATTTACGGAGCGGCCGCTCCTTCGAGGTCGACGGGGAGGACGCCGGAGAATATCTGCGCCAGTACCAACACTACGAGACGGCGGAGTACGAACTACCCGTACTGGAGGCCGTCTGGTCGATCAGCCAGGGGAAGAACAAAGCGGGTGACTTTCCTCAGTTTACCGGCGAAACACTGAAGGGGCTCCTTCCGTCCGACGAAACCGCCCGCCGCGCCCTCGGCGCCGCCCGCGAAAAGAAACGCCGCGACCGGCTCGAACGGACACGCGACCGCAATGTACCCGAGATCAGTCCGGAATTTATCGACGAGACACCTTACTTTCAGGCGAAGCTGCGCGAGTTTTTCATTAAGGCCAAACTACAATTGGGCACGGGTTCGGGCGTGCTACTGCTATCCGGCCCGCCGAGCACGGGTAAATCCGCCTTCCTCAAGTTCGCCGCCGCGCTGATGAACCGGGAGTACTTCGAGCACGCCGCGGATAAATGGCAGACCAAGAATAGCCTCGTGACGGCGGTACGTTTCGGTGAAAACGGTCCCTACACTACTCCGGCCGGCTTTACCCGGGCGATCACTACGGCGCACAGCCTGATCAACATTGAAGAGATCAAGGAATGGCCGGAGGCACTGCGTAAATCGCTTAACCCGTTCTTCGCCGGCAGTAAAGACTTTACCGCGCCGGACGGGACGGTCTACAAAATCGGCGACAACATCTTGCTGTGCGCCGCGGCGAACCTCGGGGCCATGTACCGGCAGGAAGATGAAGCGTTTACGGCGGATTTCTGGTCACGCATCGAGGTGGTGGAATATGATTACGCGCCCCACCACATCGACCAAGCTTACTTCGCAGAACTTCACCAGCCCCTCAAGCACGAACACTTGACGATGGGGGACCTTGTCCGCGCGGAATTTAGCCTAGCGGAAACGACCGGCGAGGCCGACCAGCGCGCCCGGCAGATCGCGCGTCGGTTACTCACGTTCCTTCTACTTCCGAAAGCCGACGACCAGGTCAAGCGGGATCGGCTGCGGCAGGAGATGAATAATTTCTTTGAGCGGCCGACTAGTAATACCGGTGTTTACGGGCCGGAAGAAGCCGCAAAGGTGGCTTTACGCCGCATCAAGGACCTTCAGCAATTCAGCCCGGGTCAGTTTTTCGATCTGTACGATCACTACGTGAACGGCGCGGCGCTGCGTGACCCGGCTTTCGCCCGGTGGCAGACGACCGACCTTACGCGGTACAAGCACGTGCGGGTAATTTTCCTGACGCTCTGGTATCTGGAGGGTTGTTTGCGCCACGTCCGGGAGTTGTTCGTGCGGAGTGGTGGGCAGTCGGAGATCGAAGGGACGAATCGGGAGTTCATCAGCTCGGTTTATTTGTTGGGTTTAATGGGGCAGCTTGCGGACTGACCTATTTTTTAACCACACAGTTCACAAAGAACACAAAGCCGGTCATACTTCCCTTCGGCACATTCTCTACTGACATCTCTTTGTGACCTCTGTCCCCTTTGTGGTAAAATTCTTTTTGCACCGATATCTTGCCAGCAATTTCTGCTCCTTCCCGATTTTCATTGCACCCGCGACCTCGCCCGGAGCTCTACTAAACGATGAGGAAAACAAAACTACCTTAGCCACATGAAATACCTAAACCTACTGGTCGCCATCCTCTTCGCGCTCGCCGCCTACTGGCAACTGAACGACCCCGACCCGACCCAGTGGATCGCCATTTACGCCATGGTGGCCTACGTAGCCGTGCGTCATTTCTTTGGTGGTTTGCGGCCGATCGTGGCGCTGCTGCCGGCCGTGGCGATTTTTGTTTTTTGGTGCACTTACGTGCCCGCTTTCGCGAATTGGGTGAGCCTGGGGATGCCGAGCATTACCGGTTCCATGGCGGCGGAAAATGAGTACGTTGAACTAACGCGGGAGTTTTTGGGGCTTCTGCTGGCGTGGGTTACGCTGGGGGTTTACGCTTATCTCAGTAGTGGGGCAACCCGACGAAGTGCGGAGCTTACGCAGTAAAACAATTTGGTTGGCGCGCGAGCCCCGCTCGCACTATTTCACAGTAGCCTTGCACCCCACCAAACCCTTAAATAAATACCACTTACGAACACGAACGGTGGTTTACGGTCCTATTACCACACCTAAGACATTCTTATTTTGAAAACCACTTTCTTTCGGTTACTCCTCCTCTCCTTACTGTTCATCCCCACGCTAACTTTTGCCCAGGGCGAGGGTGAAGAACTGATTAAAGTAGGCGTGATGGACTCGCCCCCGTACTGCATCAAAGGCGCCGAAGGCAACTGGAGTGGTCTCAGCGTCGAACTCTGGCGCCACTTGGCCGACAAAGAGCATTTGAACTTCGAATGGGTAGAATTCGACGACTTGAAAGCGCTGAAGAAGGGCATAACTGACGGAAAGGTCAGCGTTTCCATCGCTAGTAATCTGGATGGCGAGCTCGTCGATAACGCCCGTTTTTTGCAACATCACTACATGACTACCCTGGGCGTGGGCCGGCCGATCTACAATAAGATGTGGAATACATTTCGCAACGTGTTCAGCATGCAGTTACTCTGGATTGTTCTCTCCCTGAGCGGACTGCTGTTAATTATTGGCACCGCCATCTACTTCATCGAACGGGGCGAGAACGAGGACCAATTCGGGGGGGACCGAAGCCTGTGGGAAGGCATCGGCAGTGGCTTCTGGTGGGCGGGCGTGACGATGACCACCATCGGCTACGGCGACAAAGCGCCGATGACGCTTGGCGGCCGGATCTTGGCTATGCTCTGGATGCTCGTCGCCCTCGGAGTTTCGGCTAGCCTTACGGCATCGATCGTGAGCGCCATCGGTGAGAACAACGTGATCAGTTTTCCGGATGATTTGACGGATATGCGCGTCGCCGTCCCGGAGAACTCTCCCGCGGCGGACTTCCTCACCGACGAGGATTATGAGTTTACTGAATTCAAGGGAATCAAAAAGTCGCTGAGATCTCTCAAAGAGCAGGACTTTGACATCGTAGTCGGCGATGCTACGGCACTCCGTTACGTCATCAACAATAACTCGAACATCAGCGCCTCCGTGACGGCCACGAACACCTCCCCGATCTCTTACGCGATCATGGTGCGGGAAGATAGTGGACTGTACGACCGGCTTGACCAGCACCTCGTAAAGTTTATCCTTAGCCCGACGTACCGGCGGATGATGCAGGAATACGGCAACGGAATCCATTAATCTCGTCGTAACCAGATTCAAGTGCAACTGGCGGTGTCGCATTACTTTAGCTTATCCTTCAGTACCCATATTAGATAACCATGACCGACCCGATTGAAGAGCTCAAACCCTTCCTGCGCACCGACGACCGGATGTTACTCCGGGTAATTTTGGGCCTGGCCATTCTTTACGCGCTGATTTCCGTATTCGTGCTAACCGTTGCTAACACTGACTTCGACCAGGGCATCACCTTGTTCCTGCAACGCGCGCAATCACCCGGGCTAGATGCGCTGATGGAGTTCGTCAGTTGGTGGGCTTCGGTGCCGGGGGCGTGCATCGTGATTCTGGGGATGAGCCTGATCTTTGCGCTGCGCAAGCGGTACGTCGAGGTGGCTTTTATGTTTGCGCCGCTGCTATCCATCCCGGTTATTTCGTTGATCAAGCGGGTCGTGGGGCGGTCGCGCCCGACGGCGGAACTAGTGCGGGTAGCGCGTGATTTTCACAACGAATCTTTTCCGAGCGGGCACGTCGTTTTTTACGCCGTGCTGTTCGGCTTCGTTACCTATTTAATGTACCGCCACTGGACGATCCCCAACTGGCTGCGCGTGCCCATCGCCGGGCTGAGCGTCTTTTTGATCGTTACGGTTCCCTTCAGCCGGATGTACCTCGGGGCGCACTGGTTTACGGACGTGACGGCGGGGCTTGCGCTGGGTTGTATGCTGTTGATTGGGTTGGTGATGTGGTATAACCGGGTGATTCGGGGGAAACGCAATAGCGGACGGGCCGCTGTTTAACTCAGAGCGCGATCGTCTTGGTTAAGTGCGGAATTCGCTTTGGCTTCGCGGGTATCCGGGAAATGACGTAAAAAGCAGGGATTAGACCATATCCAGATGCGCCCGGCGGAAAGTTAGTAAGATTGCGGAGGTGTCACCGGGCCGAATGCCCCAAAAGCTGTTCGCTACGGCCGTCGTGCTAGCCAATTCCCAGTCATCCTGGGCAGCTCCGTTGATGGTTTTATCTAGCCTGATCAGATCCGAATCACTTTTAAAATTGCCTTTTATTCGGACCGTTTTGTATTCGTAGTTGTGCATACTATTTCGTTTGGCCCGCAAGATCGCTTAGCGACGGGAAGTAGCGGGTAGCTTTCGACGTACTGGCGTCAGAAACCGACCAGTTTATCAATTCCTAAACCCCACATTGTAAATAGGTCATTGCAGCGCAGTACACATCGGCTACGATGGCGATTTTGCTAACTGCACTTTGAAGAGCTTGGGAACTCGTTTTCTCATCAGATGCATCTTTCTGTACGAACCGCGGAGCCGGTTCTTACTGAAAGTTCATCGGATGCGTAAAGCGAGCTTACTCCGCTCCTCCCCAAACAAACCCCGCATTCCACGACCGCGCCCCCTTTGTTACCTTTGCGGACTTTATCAGCCGGGTCACCCCCGCAGCCCGCCGTACCGGCAGTGACGTCATGACCGAACCAGCGAACTACGGGACCACCGAACCACTAGACCATGAAAACTTCCGCCCAAATACGCCAGGATTTCCTGGACTTTTTCCGCAGTAAAGAACACAAGATCGTCGCCTCCGCACCGATCGTGAACAAGGATGACCCGAGCCTGATGTTCACCAACGCGGGCATGAACCAGTTCAAAGACTACTTCCTCGGCAACAAGACGCCCGACCGCCGCCGGATCGCCGACACGCAGAAATGCATGCGCGTCTCCGGCAAGCACAACGACCTGGAAGACGTGGGCCGCGACGGTACCCACCACACCATGTTCGAGATGCTCGGTAACTGGTCGATCGGTGATTATTTTAAGCCGGAAGCGATTGCCTGGAGTTTTGAGTTTCTCACGGATAAGATGGGCATCGACCCCGACCGGCTTTACGCAACCGTCTTCGAAGGCGCACCGGACGAAGGCGTCCCCACCGACGAAGAATCCCGCACCGAATGGCTCAAAGTCCTGCCCGCCGAACGCATCCTCGAAGGCAACAAAAAGGATAATTTCTGGGAGATGGGCGAGACTGGTCCCTGCGGCCCCTGCACCGAAATTCATTACGACATGCGGCCGCAAGAAGAACGGCTGAAAGTGAGCGGCCGCGATCTGGTCAATATCGACGACTCCGGCGTCGTCGAGATTTGGAACAACGTCTTCATTCAGTTTAACCGCAAGGCGGATGGTAGTCTGGAGAATCTGCCCGAACGGCACGTCGATACCGGCATGGGTTTCGAACGCCTCTGCATGGTGATGCAGGACAAGGAAGCGACTTACGACACCGACGTTTTCACGCCGCTTATCGCTGAGATTGAACGATTGACGGGGCACAAATACGGCGGCTCCTACCGACCCGAAGCCAAAGCGGACATGGCTACGCGCGTGATCGCCGATCACGTCCGCGCCGTTGCCTTTACCATTGCCGACGGCCAGCTTCCCGGTTCGGGTGGTGCTGGCTACGTAGTGCGTCGGATTCTACGCCGTGCGGTGCGGTATGCTTATTCTTTTCTCGATCAGAAAGACCCGTTCATCAATAAGCTCATGCCGGTGCTGGTACGGGAGATGGGAGCGGCTTTCCCTGAATTGAAGCAGCAGGAAGGGCAGATTACCAAGATCATTGAATCGGAGGAGAAGTCGTTTTTGAATACGCTCGAAAACGGCCTGACCCGCTTCGCCAACCTGGACGCTCAGAGCGGTACGATCTCCGGTAAAGACGCTTTCGAACTCTACGACACGTTCGGCTTCCCCATCGACCTGACCGAGCTACTCGCTGCCGAGCAAGATTTAAAGGTAGACATTGAAGGCTTCGCCGCCGGACTCGCCGCTCAGAGGGCTCGGGGGCGCGCCGATGCAACCAAAGTAGTCGGCGACTGGACGGTTATCTCGAGCGAAGACTCTACTTTTATTGGTTTCGATTATTTGTCCGACGCAGGTGCCCAGATCACCAAATACCGCACGGTGGAAGTGAAAGGCAAACCACAATACCAAGTCGTCCTCGACCGCACTCCTTTTTACGGCGAAAGCGGTGGTCAGGCCGGTGACACCGGTAGTCTGCGGGTCGGCGAAGAGACCATTTACGTAGTCGATACCCAGAAAGAAAATGACCTGACCGTCCATACGGTCAATAAGCTACCCGAAGACCCTTCCGCCGACGTGATCTCCCAAGTTGACGAGCGCAAGCGCCAGGCAACTAGCAGCAACCACACCGCCGCTCACCTAATCCACGCCGCCCTCCACGAAATACTCGGCGACCACGCCATTCAAAAAGGACAAGACGTCCAAGCTAAGCGGATGCGCTTCGACTTCTCGCACTACGAAGCGATGACGGACGAGCAGGTAGCCCAGGTAGAAAAACTCGTCAACGAAAAGATTCGTCAAAACATCGCCCTCGACGAGCGCCGCGACGTACCGATTGCCGAGGCACGGACTTCCGGGGCGCTGATGCTTTTCGGGGAAAAATATGGAGACGCCGTACGCATCATCACTTTCGACCCGGAGTTCAGTTCAGAGCTCTGCGGTGGTACCCACGTCAAATATACCGGAGAATTAGGCCTGTGTAAGATCACCGGAGAATCCGGCGTGGCGGCGGGCGTCCGACGTATCGAGGCCGTGACGGGAGAAGGAGCCATGAATTACGTAAACGAACGCCTTGCTTCCTTGGAAGAGATTCGCGAACTGGTTAAAGGCTCCAGCAATCCGGTTAAATCCGTAGCGACTTTGCAGGATGACAACCGGGCGCTAAAGCGAGACATCGACAAGATGCAGGCCGCCGCCGCCGGTAACGTGAAGGGTGACCTTGAAAAAGCCTTCGAAGACATCAACGGGGTCAATTTCCTCGCGGCAAAAGTTCCGTTGACGGACGCCGCGGCAATTAAGACGCTGGCTTTTCAACTGACCGGAGAAAATGAGAATGCTTTCGTACTTCTTGGTAGTGAGAGCGACGGCAAAGCATTACTTACCCTAGCTATCTCTAAAGGTTTGGCGAGCGGAGAGATGAATGCGGGGTCAATGATTCGTGGACTGGCGAAGCACATCCGCGGCGGCGGTGGTGGGCAGCCGTTTTTTGCTACTGCCGGGGGGAAAGATCCTAACGGAATCGAGGCGGCGCTAGCAGAGGCTCGAGGACTGATTACCAAATGGTGATCAGATGTCAGTTCTAGCTGCGCTGCTGCCAACGGCGGTCATCGGATGCATCTTTCCTGGGCCGCCGCGTAGCGCCGGTCCGGGAAAGTTAGCTTCGCTGCTGCCAATGGCGGTCATCAGATGTGTAACTGCCCCCCCCCATCAGCGAATTTTCGCAAGCCCCCAGTGAACCAAACCACCGGCCCAGCCGCTACCATAAAAAACAATCCACCATGACTTTCGAAGAATTCAAAGAAGGCGTCACCAAAGCCGGCGCAAAAGCACCTAACCTCGGTAAATCACTCAAGCTTTCCCTCGACGAAGGCACTATCTTCATCGACATGACGAACGATGGCGGCGCCGTCGTGACCGAAGACGACAAAGAAGCCGACACCGTTGTCACCACCGACGTCGATACCCTCGACCAACTCCGCACCGGTAAACTAAACCCCATGATGGCGATGATGGGTGGTAAGGTGAAGATTAAGGGCGATATGGGCTTGGCGATGAAGTTGCAGAGCTTGCTTTCGTAGGTATGTAGCCTGGCAGACTGGTAGACTGGTAGGCGGTAGATATCAAGTCTACCGCCTACCGCCTAGTATCCTACCGCCTAAATCTTCCTACCGACTAAACCCGCTCAAACCGCGCCCGCACGAACATAAATAGGCCATAAGCCAGTAGTCCGAGACCGATTATAGCTAAGGCGACGTTCCCCCAGCCCTGGTTCAGGTACTCCAGTGATTCTTCAATACCCCGAAATTCACTGGCGTCTTCCGACTGCGCCGCTCGGTAGAGAAAATAGGCGATGATGGTGAACACGACGGCACGCGCGACGAGCCCCACGCGGCCCATAATACGGAACGTGTTTTCCTGGGTCTGGGAAAGTCCCTGACTCTTCACGTCCTTCATGTGCTTATCCTTGACGGCTCGGTAGACTTGGTAAGCGGCTACGCCCAGCACGATCAGGCCGATGAGCCCTACGGCCAGGTGGCCCCAGTTCTGCTCCAGAATGGTAGCGATCATGGTTTGTTTGCCGCCCTTGCTTCCACCGCCGGCGAACGCTTCTTTGAATGCAAATACACTCAGTATTCCGTAGGAAGTGCCGCTGACCGCCCAGCCGATGCGTTTGACCAGGGCGGTAGCATCTTCTCCTTCATTTTTGGTATCCATAATGGCCATGTACAAGCGGTAGCCGCAATAGCAGAGCAAGCCCAGGCCAATAGCAACCAGGGCAAAGTGCCCTAATGAACTGTTACCCAACCACTCGATGATTTCTTTGGGCCCGGTCGCTCCCCGTGATATACCAATCAGCGACCCCAGGGCAAAAAAGCCAATTAATGCATAGACAATACCTTTCGCCGTGTACCCGATTTGAAACAGCATTTGTTGCGTCTCCTTACTCAATCCCATATTCTTTTTAGTTTATGAGTATAGCGTAGTGGAAGTGATCAAGTTCGAGTTAGGGCGCGGTCGCCGGTGCCGGGTTTTTTGGGAAAGGCAAGTAATCATTGGGCAGTTACCCAAAGTGGGCCGGGGCGGCTGTTAAATTATCTGCCAGATACAAAAAACTTGTCCGCTCTGACGTGGCAAATCCTGACAAACTGCAACGGAATAGGTTAACGGAAAGAACAAAATGTAGCCGCAACTAATCCCATTTAGCTTACGTATAAATGACATGACTGCTACCCAGATTTTGTCCACCAGCGCGCCTTCCCGTACTTGCCAAATTAGCGCAAGCCTGGCAACCGCGTACGATTTGAGCAATGTAATGCGGGAACTAGCGGCGGCAACCTACGCCGATGGCGGTTTCCCCCACCGCGAGATGGATTTACTGCAGGAGGCCGGCTTCTTCGCCATTACCCTGCCCGGGGAAGCCCTGGACATGACTGGCCCGAATACCGCGACTCTGCTGCAATTACTGAAGTTAGTCGGCCGGGGGAACCTCTCGGTGGGGAGAATTTACGAGGGCCACGTCAATGCCCTGCTCCTCCTCCACCTCTACGGCACCCCGCGTCAGCGCCAAACCTACTACGCGGATGCGCGGGCGGGCCACCTGTTCGGCGTGTGGAATACGGAAATGCGCGATGGCGTTCATTTGCACCAGGATGAGGCGGGCGACGGCGCGCGGGTGCAGGGTTCAAAGAGCTTCTGCAGCGGATCGACGCAAGTGACGCGGCCCATCGTACCGGGGGTTCTGCACGGACCGGACGGGGAATCACGGGGCTGGCAAATGAGCATAGTTCACCTCGACGAGCACGAACTACCGGTCGACGAGAGCTTCTGGAGCCCCCTTGGCATGCGCAACAGCGTGAGCCACAAAATCGACTTTAGTGGTCAGCAACTCACCGGTCACCAGCTACTCGGCAAGCCGGACGAGTACGAGATTCAACCCCACTTCAGCGGTGGTGCCATCCGCTTCGCCGCCGTCCACCTGGGTGCCGCCGAAGCGCTGCTGGACGAAACAAGAAACTTCCTTCGCAAAGTCGGTCGCGAGGATGATCCCTACCAGCGTACCCGCGTTGGCCAGATGGCGATCGCCTGCGAGACCGGTAACCTCTGGCTGGACCGCTCCGGCCAGCTCAACGACAACTCCAAAGACAGCGACGCCATCGTTGCCTCCGCTAATATGACCAGAACGGCCATTGCCGAAATCTGTCTCGACTGTTTACAGTTGGCCGAACGCTCCGTGGGCGCGCGCGGCTTGCTGCACCCTTCGCCTTTTGCGAGACTACACACTGACCTGAGCATGTACCTCCGCCAGCCCGCCCCCGACGCGACGCTGGAGATGGTCGGCCAATATTACTTAAACCAACATGACGATTTCCACCAGCTCCGAACTCACGAAGCGTAAGCGCGCGCTTGCCTCCGAGCCCCCGTTGCACCCCCATTCCGACCTCCATTTTTGGAAGTCTACCTTACTTTTTGCGCCCCACCCCGACGATGAATCACTGGGTTGTGGGGGCCTCGTTGCCCTGCTGCGGGAGCGCGACCAGCACGTCCACGTCGTGTTCGTCAGTGACGGTGCGATGTCTCACCCCAACTCCCGGCGCTACGACCGGGCCGCGCGCGTGAGTTTGCGGGAGTCCGAAGCCCTGGCGGCTTGTCAGGAACTTGGCGTGGACGAGGCGAACGTTTCTTTCCTCCGTTACCCCGATACTGAAGTCCCCCGGCAACATTCCCCGGGTTTCGACGGGGCGGTGGACCACATCAGGCAACTAATCGACCGGCAAAAACCCAGTCACGTCCTCGTTCCCTGGCGGCGCGACCCCCACTGCGATCACCGCGGCACCTGGGAGATCTGCCGTGAAGCCGTTAGCCAACTCGCGGAAAAGCCCCGCTGGGTGGAGTATCCGATCTGGATGTGGAACAGCAGCCAGGAAGCGGAACTCCCCTACCCCGACGAAGTCATCGCCTGGCGGCTGGACATCACCGAACAGCAGCCCCACAAACAGCGTGCCATCGCCCACCACGTCTCACAGACAACCCGGCTGATCGATGACGATGCCGATGGGTTTATGCTCAGCCCAGAGATGCTCGCCAACTTCCGCCACGATACCGAACTGTATTTCGAAGACGCGGAAAAGCAACACCGCTCCCTGTCCGAAGCCTATTTCAACCAGGTTTACGACAACAACAACGACCCATGGTCCTTCGAAACTAGTCAGTACGAACAGGATAAGTACCGGCACACCGTAGCGGCGCTGCCGAAACAGCGGTACGCAAACGGTCTGGAGATTGGCTGCTCGATCGGCATTTTAACGAGCATGCTGGCGGACCGCTGCGATCATTTACTTGCGCTCGACACGTCGGCCAAGCCACTGGCGCGCGCACGGGCGCGACTCGGAGAAAACGGTTCTGTTGTATTCCGCCAAATGGACTTCCCGCACGAGCGACCCGAAGAATTATTCGACCTGATAATACTTTCCGAAGTCGGTTACTATTGGAGCCAGGAAGATTTGGGCGTGGCCGTTGCGGCCATCACGAAGCAACTACGGCCCGGTGGCGACCTGATGCTCGTCCATTACACTCCTTACGTGCCGGACTATCCACTGACCGGCGACGAGGTGCACGAAGCCTTCGCCACTAAGCTGCGGCGAAATTATGCTCATCTGCACGAAGATCGGCGGCAGCGTTACCGGATGGATGTTTACCGAAAGCCCGGTGGCGCATCGAATGCGTAAAGCTGCGGAGTTGCGCAATCGCCTCGGTGATGGGTTGGTCGCTGAAGGTAGGGTCGGCGTGTAGCTGACCGCCAACGTGCTGATAGAGTGCACCAAAACTCGCTGCCTGACGGATGAGTTGGTGCAGTTCCGCGACCGACCACTTCATTCTGGCCGCCAGTTTTTCCAGCTGCGGGCAGCCGAAACCGGAACGGCGTAGGTAGGCCCGGCGCAGGGCCACTTTCCATTTGAACAGTTGCACGCAGTTGCTAAAAGAAACCACCCGCTGTTCCCGGTTTTCCCGCTCCATGGTCGCCCATGCATCCAGTTGGTGGCTGAAGGCCGTGCCGACAACCCGGTCGCTCACGCGGGTGGAAGTTCTTACCCAAACTTGAGGATCGTGAGTAACGAACACGTCCGCACGCTCGAGGGCGAAGACGAAGTAGACATCTTCCAGACTATTCAGGGGCGGGATGCCACCGCATTTTTCGTAAGCTTCGGCGGTGACGGCCATGCTGGGGCCAAAGTGCTGAAAGTGGCGTGGCCAGGGGTCGGCTTCGGAGGGGTCGATAATGGATTCTAAACAGTAAAACAAGCTGCGGTAGGTGACGTCCAGCAGATGTTGCTTGCGGTAGTGGGTATCCCGGTCTTCTTCCTGGGGGACCAGAATACGACCGCCGATGGCGCGCGCACCCTGGCGGACGTTACGCAAGATGTGGTACGCCCAGTTTGGCCCGACCAGGGTGTCGGCGTCGGTGCTGCAAATGGCACCATCGAGCCGGCCCACCGCCCGGAACCTTTCGTAAGCGGTGTCCATCATCAGCCGGCGGGCGGTACCGACGCAGGCAATGCTGGCGGGTAGGCGGCGCTCACAGACGTACAGCCTGAATTCGGGGTACTGGCGTTGGTATGCTTCAATAATGGTGACCGTAGCGTCCTCACAGTTGTTAGCCAGCACCAAGACTTCGTACTGGTTGGCCGGCAGGGGTATTCCGTCTTCGTCGGTCTGTAGGCGAAGCGCATCGAGGGAAGGGATGATGAACTCCGCTTCATCCTTGGCGGGGATGGTCGCGCACAGGCGGCAGTCAGGGTGCTGCGGGGGTAGCGCGAGGGTTCCGAAAAGGAATTGGAATGGCATGCGGAGGATAGCTGTTTTCCTTACAACCGGTAATTACTTTCCTGCGTTGTGGGCGCACCTTGTTACTTTTTGCGATTTTTGCTGAACTGCTTCACCTGACCCGCTCTAGTTGTGCGGAGGATATTCACCGGACACTGCGATAGCCGCCGTGAGGCCGAGGTAGGGGCTTTGAAGGCTGAATGGTTGACCGCCGCCCGCCGTATCCATCGTAACGCTACCGCTCGCCCCGAGTACTTCTTGGCCGGCCTCCGGTCGGTAGACGCCCGGCAGGGACGACCCGTCCAAATAGTTGTCGTCCGCCGTAGGTAAAACATTCCTACCCCCACCGAGTAGCATCGTTCCCGCGTGAGAGTGGGCGGGGAGGTGATCCGCCGTCATGGTAAAGGTGGGTTGCCCTTCGCGGGAAGCCAACGGCCGACCTTTTGCCGCTTCCGTTCCGGAAGCTCCGAGCGGATAGCAGCCGCGGAGATCGGGCAGCGCGAAAGTATTCGGCCCGTCACTTCCGTAAAGCGTACCGATCAGTTGGAACAGCGTTTGGTAGTTACTGACGGCGAGCAATTGACCCGCGCAAGGTAAATAACCGCGCGGGACGAAATTATTCGCAAAGAACTGCACCGTACCAATGTAAGTAGTTACGTCGTCGAGCTTAATTTCACTGGTCTCCACGTCGGGCTCGGGTTCTGTTGTAGGGTGGGTCCCGGACAGTGCAATACAGTAATTCAGCGCTAGTGAAGGTTCCTGGCTACTGAATTGAAAGGGTTGCAAGTTCTCGACCCCGGTCCTGTCGGACCTGACGCTCGTGGCGTTGAGCCCCGCCCCTACGGTACTTTTGGTGTATAACTCACCCGCTGGTTTTGTGGACAGGTACGCATCTTTACCGCTACTGAGGTTAGCGGCCGGGCTACCGAGCACGACTTCACCTCCGTGGGTATGTTGGGGTAGCTGGCCATTCAGGCTGGCCGTGCCGGTACCGTAAGCATCACCTAGTTCGGTGGTCCGCCCCCCAAAGTTGCCGCCCCGGCTGACCGGCCCCCGTCCGCTCAGGTCCGGGAGTGCAAAAGTCGTTCTTCCGTCGCCCCCAAAAGTGGTGCCCAGGAGAGAAAAAAGTTGCGTGTTGCCGGAGATTGAAAGTAGCTGGCCCTGGCAAAGCGCGAAATCACGTGGAGCATAATTGAATGCGACGAGGAGGATCTCTCCGGTAGTAATGCTCATGTTTATGGGGGTTTTGAAGGTTAGCGGCGACTGGGAAAAATACCGGAGACGCAAATGGTGGCGACGAGCGTGAGGACGGGCGATTGAATATTAACGGGGTCGGTGTTGCCGACGATCTCTACCCGAAGCGCATCGGCGGCCAGCGTCGCGTCCGGAGCCGCCGTACCGCTAAACAAGAATGTACCGGGGGTCTGGCTTGCGATGAATCCGTTCTTCCCGACCTTGGTTTCCGGAGTACCCGACGACAACACCAGGGCGGGGTTCGTATGCGTGTGGGGCGGCAGGTTGCTTACTTCCAGAACCGCTTCGGACAACCCGCCCCGCTGCCCGAGCGCCACCGTGGTTCGCCCCGCTACGCTACCCGCCCCTACGGGTAAACGGCCGCGCAGATCGGGTAGGGCGAAGGTTTCGCGGCCATCACCGCCGTAGGTGGTGCCCAGCAAACTGAACAGGGAACTATTGTCCTTGACCCGCAGGAGCGAGCCGTCGCAAACTCGGTAATTACTGGGAATTCTTGAAAGGGGCCAAAAATCAATCTGGCCGAGGATACTGGTGGGCATAGTTCAGGGGAGAGTTAAAGGGTGAGAAAGGCGTAGTTATTTCTTGACGAAGCGCGTAAACTGACGACCATCGGTGAGCACGTAGAAGCCCGCTGGTAAGTCACCCGTCCGTATCTCAATTACGCGCTGACCGGCGGGCAGGTCGATTTGGCGCAAGGTCCGCCCCCGGGCATCCGTTAAGCGGAAACGCTCCGTTTTGTCGTTCGCCAGGGTGGTAACCGTGAGAAACGCATCGACTGGATTAGGAAATATCCGGAAGGTTTCCGCCGGTGTATCTCTCTGCACAAAAACGGACGGCCCCAGCTGCTCGTGGCCATCGTAATCGTAGCTGTGCAAGCGATAATAAGCCGATGGGACGGGTTTGGTGTCGTAAACGACGTATTCGTGGCCTCCGGAAGCATTAGCGGTGGCGCGGTCGCGGATGATTGTTGTCCAGTTGCCGGAGCCGTTCGGGCTACGTTCCACGTCGTGCCACTGCACATCGACCTCATTGGCGGTAGTCCAGCGTATAACATTGGTTTTAGCCGCTGCGAAAGCGTCGAAACTCACGAGCGCGTGGGGAAGTGCGCGGTCGAATACAAAGGCATCGTCAGTATCCTGGCAGTCTCCTTGCGGAAAACGATCGTCTCTAACCAGTACGACGTAATCACCCCCGGGCAGCCCGGCGAAGTCTCCGCTAGTGTTGGTACGCTGTACGGGGCCATCGATACTGAAGCGGTCGGAAGCACGCGGACTATCCGACCTGAGTGTAATCGTTCCGTCGCCGCCGTTACCGTTGCTAACGTCGGTGACCATTACCGATGCCAGACCTACCGAACAGCCGAGGTTGCCCTGCGCTTCCGACCCGCTTACGAGCGGCACGAAGGAGCATGAATTGCGGGATCCGATCTGCCACCCCCGTGCCGTGGAGGTAGGGGCGTTGGGTAGGCTGGCAAAATCATTGAAGTAGTACACAAACCCGGGTTCCAGCACGCTACGAATCTCCCAGCGCTCGGTCGCCGTATTGTAAAGGAGTTCGGCATCGCGGCGCGAGGTATTTGCGTTGCGGTAGGTTTTGCGGCCGGTAGCGTCGAGGCCATTGTCCACGAATAACAAGTCTTCCCCGGCGGTGGACGTGAGACAAGTTCCGTCATCGACCACGACCCCGTCGAAAACGGTCGGGTTGGGGTCGCAGCCGTCGGGCAAGTCGTCGCCGTCCTGGTTTTGGTTATCATCGGAACCCGGGCAGCTATCGCTGTCGTCGCAGACGCCGTCACCGTCGCTATCGCCACCGGACGCGTCGCAGGGGTCGCCGCCCAGTTCGGATTGCGTACCGGAGCCGGCCACGGTAATGTCGGCGGGGCAGCCGTCATCTATACCAGCCTGGGTAGTGACCCAATTAACTACGGAGCTATTCGGCGGGTTGGGGGTAGAGTTATAATCGGCGAAGTTGAAAATGAGTTCCTTACTCGGGTCGGGGTCGTCGTAGCCCAGTCGCCATTGACCATTCCGGTTATAGATTTCCAGGGTGCCGCTATTGGTACCGGATTGATACACGTTGTAGCCCGCCGTGTTGGTACCCGTTAGTAGAAAATCTATGCCATTACCGAAGCAGTTCGGGTCTCCGTCGGATACCGTGACGACTTGCGCACTAAGTGGACTGTGGTTGACGATCAACAAAATCATGACCAGGAGAAGAAGTGGTAGTTTGTATTTCAGCATAGTGGGAAAGGCAATTAGGTTATCGAAAGACTAAGACTTCCTTACTGAGTCGCTACGCACCGGTTGCGATAGGCTCGCAACCGGTCCCGGGCGTAGCCGTAGTGATGGACGGCCGGACCAGTGGAAAATAATTTTTCAGGTGCTTGCGAAGAATGTTACGCGGTAGAGGCGTAAGAATGACTCCAATTTATGTCGGCTTTAATCTGGCACCTCATTTTATCAGCCAATCGCCAATAATACCTATTTAACGGTTCGGTTTTATCAGTTAAGCAAATCGCGACCCGGCGGTCGCTACCTTACCCGGCGTGCGCGGATATCACTACGTGCTACCGGGCAGGCCGGATGGAACGGAAACCTCACTAGTTATCTACTCGTTCGTTCGCGTCTACTCGGTTTTGCCTCCCGAAACTTCCCCGGCACCCGCGGCCGCGCACCCTCCCAAATAAGCCTTCGGCAACAGTAAATCAACAAAATCACCGCCGGGCGACAACCACGGCAAAAGCAAAACCGTACTTTAGGCGTTAGTACGTCGAACGGTAGCGCTACACCAAGCCGTTCGCTCAACCGATGCGGCCCATGCGTAACTTTATCCTGCTATTTTCCCTATTGTTTTTACCCCTGCTCCTGCAGGCCACCCACAACCGTGCGGGTGAAATTATTGTGCGGTCGGCGGCGGACTGCAGTTTTGCCAACCAGAATACCGCCTGCGCCACCATTATCACCTACACGGAAATCGCGCAGGCGGAAGTCGACCGGGATAGCCTGAAGCTTTCCTGGGGAGACGGCGCGCCCCCCGAGTACATTACGCGGACCAACAAATTTTCCATCGGCAACGGCATCCAGCGGAACGAATACCGAATGTGCCACGTCTACCCCGGCGCGGGGAGCTACTTCATCAGCTTCCAGGACCAGAACCGGGTGGCCAACGTGCTGAACATAATCAATAGTCCATCGGTCGGCATCTCCTTCAGCGTCTACACGGTTTATACGGTGACTTCCCCCCTACAGGGCCCGTGTAACAATAGCCCGGAGCTCACCCAGATCCCCATCGAAAATGCCTGCGTCGGCTCCGTTTGGACGCACAACCCCGGCGCTTTCGACGTGGACGGTGACTCCCTAGCTTATGAGTTTACCAGCGCGCAGAGCGGACCCAACGTACCGATCCCCGACTACGTGCTGCCCAATGAATATCGCGGCCCGACGGGTAGCCTCATCATCAACGAGCGCACCGGCCAGATCACCTGGAACGCGCCGGCCGTGTCGGGCGAATACAACCTAGCCTTCCTCATAAAATCTTTCCGCAACGGCCAACCGCTCGACACGGTCGTGCGGGACATGCAGATCTTTGTCTCCGAATGCAACAACGACCCGCCGACGTTGGACATTCCGTTCGAAGAAATCTGTGTCGTCGCCGGAGATATACTCGAGTTCGACGTGATCGCGGGTGCGCCCGTTACGGACGTGGAGCAGCTCGTCCGCCTGGAAGCCAGTGGCCGACCGTTCGATTTGCTGGATAACCCGGCCGCTTTTCAACCCAATGACGCTACCTACAACGAGGACCCCTTCGTGCGCACGTTCCGTTGGCGGCCGGACTGCTCGCAAATCAGCGACCAGCCGTACATCGTCGTGTTCCGGGCGGAAGATGACTTTTTCCAGCGATTTTCGGTCGGTGATCAACTGGGCGGCCTGGCAACTCTGAAGGCGGTATCCATCAAGGTCGTCGCGCCGCCACCGCTCGGTCTGACCACCCTCGTGGAGGACGAGAGTATTACGCTGAGCTGGGACAAACCTTATTTCTGCGAGGGTCAGCCCGATCCGGAATTCGAAGGCTTCAACGTTTACCGCCGCATCGGTAGCAACCCTTTCGTAGTTGATACTTGCGTCACCGGTCTGGCCGGCGAGGGCTACACCCGCCTGACGGACCCGGTCACGATGGAAATGGTCGACGGCCGTTACGTGTTCCTGGACCAGGACATTCAACCGGGGCGCACCTATTGTTACCGCGTCGTGGCCCAGTTCGGCAAGGTCATTGCCAACACGAACTTCTTTTCGGGCCGGCTGGAGTCGCTTGCCTCCGAGGAAATTTGTGTGCAATTGGCCCGCAATATTCCGCTGCTCACTAAAGTCGACGTCATCACCACCGACCCGGGTAGTGGGGAAATCGACGTGTGCTGGATCCTACCCGACGCCAACGCCCTCGACACCCTGGTGAACGGAGGCCCTTACCGCTACGTGCTGAGCCGCGCGGAAGGACAAACCAACGATCTTTCCGCCTTCAGTGAAGTCATTACGTTCACCCGCGAGTTCTTTGCCCAGGAGGTTGACACTTGTTTTACGGACACCGGCTTGAATACGGATGGGGTTGCCTATTCCTACTTGATCGAGTTGTTCGTAGAGGATCGGGACACGCCCTTCGGGGAAGGCCAACCCGGCAGTAGCGTTCGCCTGGGTGGAGCACCAACCGACGATGCCAACGACCTGAACTGGACGGCGCTCGTCCCCTGGACGAACGTCAGTTATTTTGTGCTGCGCCGGGCACCGGGGGAAACGGACTTCACCGTGATCGACTCGACCGACCAGCAGAATTACCGGGATGATGGCCTACAGAACGGCGAGGAGTACTGTTACTTGATCGAGGCCGTCGGTACGTACAACGTGGACGGCCTACCCTCCCCGCTGCTCAACACCAGCCAGGAGATTTGCCTCACGCCGATAGATAACGTGCCGCCCTGCCCGCCAGTGCTGAGTATCATTAGCCCCTGCGAGCGGGGTGCGGACTGTACGGATCAGGGCAGTCTTTTCAATACCCTGACCTGGATGCCCGGTAGCGGATCGTGCGGTACGGATGACGTGGCTGGTTACCGGATTTACTTCAGCAAAACGCCGGATGGGTCGTTCGTGGAGATTGCGGAGGTCCAGCAGGCAGACCTACTCACCTACGATGACTTCCCCACGGATGGTATTACGGGATGCTACCGCATCACGGCCTTCGACCTTAATGGTAATGAAAGCGCGCCGAGCGAGGTAATTTGTGTTACCAACTGTCCCATCTACGAATTGCCAAACGCCTTCACGCCGAACGGTGACGGTCAGAACGAGGCGTTCGTGCCAATCAGCCGTTGCTTCATCGAGCGGGTAGAGTTTCAAATATTCAACCGCTGGGGTCAATTAGTTTTCGAAACGGAAGACCCAGCGCTGAACTGGGACGGTACTAACCCGGGTGGTGACGTGCTGGCTTCCGGGACTTACTACTACGTCGGTATCGTCTTCGAACAGCGTCTGGAAGGGGTTATGCCTTCCGCGGAACCGGTTTCGGGGTACATTGAGCTGGTGCGGGGGGAATAGACTTGGCAAGATTTTTGCGCGGTCGCAGGTGCGGAGTTTTTGGGAAACGCAAATCTCCCGGCAGCTCTGAACTGAATAGATCCCGGTCGATTCGTACCGCAACCGGGTTCGAACCTAAGGGCTCAACGTAAGCTAAGTACCGAGATGCTGCGTTGGGGGCTACACTGAGCTGATGGTGAACCCTCGCTGATTCTGATCGTTTGGCTTGGTACCGCCCGCCTGGTTGATGACGGTTCCGTGGTTATGCTATATTTTTCTCACATGAAGTCGTACTTGCTCTCTTTACTACTCCTTCCCATCCTTTTTGGTGGTGTAGTGCGTGCGCAAGTCGTTCTTTCCGGCCCTACGATCCAGCTTCCTAAAGTCAGGATCGTCCCCCACAATGAGTACCCGACTTACGGTGAGTACGTATCGCTCATGGAGCGCTTTGCCGATCTGTACCCGGACGTATGCGAACTGGAAGACTGGGGCACGCTGCCTTCCGGCCGCAGAATTCTTACCCTCCGCATCACCAAAGACATCGCTACCACGGCCGGAAAACCTAAGGTCCTGTGCACCGCCGCCATGCACGGCGATGAACTAGCCGGCTACTGGCTGATGCTCCAACTCGCCGAAGACTTGCTCCGCCACGACCGCACCCGCCTGCTGGACGATTTGGAAATCTACATCAACCCCCTCGCCAACCCCGACGGCGCCTACCACCACAACGACCGCAGCCTCGCCCGCTCCCGCCGCGGCAACGCCAACGGAGTCGACCTCAACCGCAACTATCCCGATCCGGACGACGGTGCCCACCCGGACGGGCAAACCTACCAGCCCGAAACCCAAATCTTTATGCGGGCCGCCCGCAGCCACGGTTTCGACCTGGCCCTGAACGTGCACGGTGGCGCCGAAGTCTTCAATTACCCCTGGGATACTTACCGTAACCGCCACCCGGACAACGTCTGGTGGCGGCGCGTCAGCCGCGAGTTCGCCCAGCGCGCGCAGATTGCCAGCGGCCGCGCGAACTACTTCGACGACCGGCAAAACGGCGTTACGAACGGCCACGACTGGTACCCCATCGCCGGCTCCCGCCAGGACTACATGAACTACTACCACCGCTGCCGCGAAGCGACCCTGGAAGTCAGCGACGTCAAACGCTTCCCCGCCGGTGGGCTTGCGGAGCTCTGGACCTTTGTTCGCACGCCGATCTACGGTTATTTAAACGAAGCCCGCAACGGCCTGCACGGCTTCGTCATCGACGACCTCACCGGGCAGCCCATTGCCGCCAACGTAATCATCCCGGACCACGACCACCAAAATTCCGACGTCATCGCTGACCGGGAGACGGGCGATTTCCACCGCTACCTCACCGCCGGTACTTACGAAGTCAAGTTCTCGGCCGCCGGCTACTTACCCCAGTTGCGTACCGTAGTGATCCACGACGATCGGCGGGTAGATATGAACGTGCGGTTGCGGCGGGCTAGCCCCGGGGGAATCGAGGCCCGACGGAAGTAGCGCGTAAGCTTGTTGGGTAGCCAGACATTTAAGCTGTGCATTCTACGGATTCTTACTTGAAATGATACGTCCGGTCGATAAGCCTTCCCGGTGCAAGCAACTAATCCGCGCGTTCTAGAGGTTCGTTCCCGAATATTAAGTCCGGTCGATGGGCCGTCCCGGCGCGAGTAGATTCTTCACAAGCATCCGGGACCTCCCGCGCGCCGAGACGGCGCACTGACCAAAGTATCACCTTTACTTCTCGCGCGCTACGGGACGGCGAATCGTCCAGATACACACAATCCTACCTACCGAATACAATGGCCAAATCCCGCCCGACCGAATAATCACGGGCGTAAAAGACGTTCAGGTGACGTAGCGTTTCCTCGTCCGTCACTAGCTGGTTAATCGCTGGATTCAGCACCCCGGGCTTGATCTTTGGTAAGTTGAGCTGTGGCTGCCCTACCGGGGCGTAGCCTACCCAACTTTTCTTACCCGTTAGCACGCCTAAAATATTTTTGAAACTGAGTTTTCCTCGCCAGGTAAAGAGTGCGTGAAGCGGCCAGGTTAGGAGTAGGAGAAGAGCCAGCCCCCGGTCCAGCAGCCATTTACCCCGCCGATTAACTGGCTCGTCGATTCGCCAACGAACGTCGATGGTGTACAGGGTACCAGTGCGGTTTTTTCCCTGGCTACCAATAATGGTGTGGCTATCCTCGGGCAGAATGCGGTAGCTGATGGCGGGCCCCAAGGCGCTCATCCAAGTTTGGATTTGGTGGTTACTAATGTCTTTTGAGCAAAAAAGGAGTTCTTCCGCGCGGTAGACTTCCGTAAAGTCAGCCAGTCGCTCCGCCCTACCGACCGCTTCGGAATCGTTGATTGCGGCGGGAACGGAGATGCGCCCGAGGTAATTGCGGCGGGCACCGACACGCTGGAGCAAACTCAAGGCTCGGTTCCCCTCGTCCACCGTACCGACGATGAGCATCTTCGGTAATTCATCGGTGGCGAAATTCAGGTGACCGAACGTGGCCAGGTGGGCTACGCCGCGCACGATCAGCATCCAGCTCGCCGCCCACGCCGCACCGAGCAGTAGCAGCGCCCGGCTCGGTCGGTACAGTTCCGGCAGCAATCCGTAAATCGAAAACAGCACGAGCGTACCGATGCCCAGGCTCTTAAACAGCCGCCCCAGGTCAAAAGGCTTCTCGTAGCCACCCCCCAGAAAAACACACGTAATCCAGAGCAGTGTGTAGGCCGGGAAATGAACGTAATTAATGGTTTCATTGAAGTAGCCGACATCGCCAAAGTGGTAACCCGCCCACAGCAACTTGATCACCAGCAATCCCAAATAAATGCCCGTAGCATCAAGTAACGGGAAACGGAAAGCGCGCCAGACGTTGGCGACGACCGTCATTAGGGCGCGCACGTAGATCGCCACCTGCATGAGCAGCACGAACAGATTACCTTGCCGCCCGGTAAAGTGCTTGCGCGCGAAAATGATCATCGCCTGGTAGAAAACGCGCACGTAGTTCAGGCTACCCCGCTTCGTGCTTTCTCCCTTGTAGTGAATGATGGTCGTCTCCGGGAAGTAGTAGTTTTTGTAGCCGCCCAACGTCATGCGGTACGACCAGTCGATGTCTTCGCCGTACATGAAAAATGCTTCGTCCAGCAGGCCGATCTTTTCTAAAGCACTGCTCCTCATCCACATGTAGGCTCCCGCGAGCGCGCCCACTTCGTGTGTTTCGTGCTCGTCTAGGTAACCGAGGTGGTAGCCGTTGAAGCGCGGCGATTTGGAGAACAGCCGCGCCAATCCGAAAGCCTTCGTAAAGGCTACCCACGGCGTTGGCAAACCCCGCTTACTTTCCGGCAAAAATTGGCCCGTTCCGTCGATCATTCTTACCCCCACGGCACCGGCCACCGGGTTAGCTTCCATGAAGGCGAAGCACTTTCGAAAAGTGTCTTCTTCAACGACCGTATCGGGGTTCAGGATCAGGACGTACTTGCCGCTACTCCGCACGATCGCCTGGTTGTTCGCCACCGCAAAACCCGGGTTGTGCTCGTTGGCGATCACCTCCACCCAAGGAAAACGCTCGCGGACCATCGTGACGGAGTTGTCGACCGAGTTATTGTCCACCACAAACACCTCCGCCTCCATCCCCCGCACGGCGCGCTCGACGCTCAGCAGCGCCTGCTCCAGAAAATACCGGACGTTGTAGTTAACGATGACAACGGATAGCTGCATGGCGCGAAGGTAAGGCGGGCGGGCGGTCTTAACGGGGCCGGGGGTGGGTACGAAAATATGGGTCTATTTTACGCCCCAGAATTCTTTATGTATGATACCCCTTACGCACTCCCCGCGGTCCGCCACCCGGGTTTTCCTGGCCACTTTGGCCGCCTTGTTGGTTATGTTCATCGTCGGTCAACTCATTCTGTTCGGCCTCGTGCAGTCGGGCGGGCTCGACCTCAGTGATCTCGGCAGCTTAGACCTCGACCAGGGCTTGCGGCAGCGGCTGCGCCTCGGCTTATTCCTGAACAATACGCTGATGTTTGCCGGCTCCGCCGCCGCCGGCCTCTGGTTCGTGTACCGCAACAACTGGCTGGCGTCCGTTTATCTCGACCGGGGGCCGCGCGACTATAGCCTCAGCTACGCGATCGGTTTCTTCGTGATCACCCTACCCATCGTGGCGTACTCCGCCTACCTGAATTTGCAAATCTCCCTCCCGGAATGGGCGGTGAATAGCGAGGAGAGTACGGACGCACTGCTCGCGCAAATCCTGCGCATGGAGTCGGTACCGGAATTCGTGCTGGCGTTTCTGACCATTGCGGTTTCCGCCGGACTGGGCGAAGAATTGTTGCTGCGCGGTGTGCTACAAAACCGCATTCTCGGTGGCTGGCTCGGCGGCAATCACCACGTCCGCATCTGGGTGGCGGCGGCGCTGTTCAGCGCGATGCACATCGAGTTCGCGGGCTTTCTACCACGGCTCCTGCTCGGTGCCTCGTTGGGGTACGCTTACTACTGGACACGCTCGTTGTGGGTACCGATTTTGCTGCACCTGGCGTTCAACGGCATTCAGGTCGTGATCGCTTACGTCACCGGCGAGTTCGACCCGACGGGGGTTGAGGCGGACGTCCCGGCGTGGTGGCTGGTGCTGATTTGTGTACCGCTGGCGGGGTACATTGCTTACGCGGCGGAACGGAAGTTCGCGGGGGCAGGGGAAGTTATGGGCGCGGACGCGGGTGCAAAGGTTTAGGGGCAAAAAGAGCGTTTCGTGGGCTCACCCCGGTAATTTTGCCCGTCGCGGACTTTGTTAGAGACCGCTGTTTATCACCCCAAAGCTTCACGCTGACGGATAGTTCCGGTGCTTACTTGCCAGCGTTTTCCCACTTTCGCCACTTACTGGTTTGCTCGAAAAGGGTGGTGAACAAGGCTCGGTCTGCTTCCGTCAATTCTTGGTGGCGGCGCGCCACGACCCGCTCGGCGGTCGCGATGGCCTTGTCCAGCCGGTAGGTGACCATACCGCCCGCCCCGCCCCACACGAAGCTGGGGATGAACGCCCGGGGAAAGCCCTCGCCGTACACGTTCGCGGAAAAGCCGATTACCGTACCGGTATTGAGCATGGTGTTGATGGCGAGTTTGGCGTGGTCCGCCATGATGAGGCCGTGGAATTGTAAGCCGGTGTCGGCAAATTTCTCCTCCACGTAGCTCCACACGCGCACTTCTCCGTAGTCGTTTTTCAGATTGCTGGCGTTCGTATCCGCACCGATGTTACACCACTGGCCGATGACGGCGTTGCCCAGGTAACCGTCGTGGCCCTTATTACTGTTACCGTGGAAGACTACGTTACTGACCTCGCCGCCCACCTTACAGTCCGGGCCGATGGTCGTCCCTCCGTAGATCTTCGCGCCCATCTTGATGGTGGATCGCTCCCCGAGGGCAATGGGCCCGCGCAGTAAAGCTCCTTCCAGTAAAGTACTGTTCTTACCGAGGTAGATCGGCCCCTCGGTCACGTTTAGGACGCAGGCTTCCATCGTTACGCCTTCCTCCAGAAATAAGTTTTCCGCCGGCCCAATGATTGTGTTGGTGGCAGACGGCGTACCGGAAGTTTTGTCTTTCGTCAATAAGTCGTAATCCGCCCGAATCTGCGCGGCGTTCTGGCCAAAAATATCGGCCGGGCGGAGAATTGTCTGCGGTGTGTAGTCGCTCAGTTCGAATGCCTTGATGTCGTTAAAAACGTCGTCGTTGACCAGTGCTTCCACCGCGGCTTTGTCCAGGCACGTAGCAATCAGCCGCCCGTCCTTGCGGTACGCCTGGCCAGGGTCCAGATCGAGCACCAGCGCGGCCAACTCCTCGTCCGGCAACACGCACCCGTTCACCAAGATGTTCCGGTCGCCGTAGCTCACGGGAAAGAGCGCCCGCAAACTATCGTCCGTCAAGAAACTCCCGGATAACCGTAAATGCTGTTCCCACTTTTCCCGGATGGTAAGGATGCCGATCCGTAAATCCCCCACGGGGCGGCTGTAGGTCAGGGGCAGTAGGTGGTTGCGGACGTCGGAGTCGAATAGGATTAGCTTGGTCATGAGGTCTGATTAAAATGCGGCGCCCGGTCGTGCAGCACGGCGGGCAAAAGTACAAACGGCAAAGCCCGAAGCAAACCAAGGTTCACTTCGGGCTTTACGGCGGAGTTGGACAACCCACGAACGGAGCGCTTTACTCAGCGGCCGGGGTCGCTTCCGTAGTGGAAGTAACCTCTTCCTTCTTGGCGGGAGTAGCTTCCGCGGTTACCTCAGCGGTAGCCGGGGTCGCCTCATCGGTAGCTTCCGTGCCTTCGTCTTCGCCTAATTTCTTGGCGAAACGCGACTTGCCGAACTTCTTGTTGAACTTGTCGATACGACCGGCGGTGTCCACGAACTGCATCTTACCCGTAAAGAAGGGGTGGGAAGCGCTGGAGATTTCCAACTTGATCAGTGGGTACTCCTCACCTTCAAAGGTGTCCGTTTCACGCGACTTGGCCGCGCTCCGGCTGAGCCAGCTTTCGTTGGCGTTGATGTCACGGAAGATGACGGTGCGGTAGTTCTCGGGGTGAAGATCTTTTTTCATTACCTTTTTATTTTCGGAGCGCGAAGGTACGGACTTCCGGTTGGTCGCGCAAATTTAGGGATTTATTTGTTTCTCTTCCGAGTTGAGGGCTTCCGGCCCGAATGACGGTACGGTAACGTCACCCGCTCCAATACTAAGCTAGGCTGAGTGCCTCCGGATCAAATATCAGTGCGGTAGCGTCTCCCGCCCTAAAGCTGGGTTAGGTTGAGGGCCTCCGGCCCGAACGTCAGTGCGGTAACGTCACCCGCCCCAACAATAGGTTAGGTTGAGGGCCTCTGGCCCGAATGTAATAGCGGTAGCTCTACCGAACTCCCGCTAGCTATCGGGGTCGTGGTGGACCAAAGAAGTCAGTAGCGTAACCAACCCCTCGACCTAATGAATTGTGATAGTATTAGACAGTGTTGCCGTACGTGCATTCGGGCCAGAGGCCCTCGACCTAATGAATCGCGATAGTATTAGACAGTGTTGCCGTACGTGCATTCGGGTCGGAGGCCCTCACCCTATAATAAACCCCGCACCCGCGGCGGCGACGGGTAAGTTAGTCCCGTACTTTATCGGGGCACCCGCAACTTCAACTCCACGTATGCCCCCTCCTCCCGGCCACAACTAATCCCGCGTTCACCAAGTTCTAGCAGGGCTAATCGGCCCCGGCCCCAACTATTAACTATGCGTTCTTTAGTACTTACTTTTTTCTCCTTTGTTTTCATCGTCAGCTGCTCCCCTAAAACGGGCACGGCGGTCAATGCGCAAGGAAGCGACGCCGCGGTGGCAGCCAAGACCGGAGCGCCGGGCGTGAACGATACCACCCTACTCTGGAAAATTACCACGCAGGGTATGCAGGAGCCGAGTTACCTTTTCGGCACGATCCACCTCATCCCCGAAGAAGATTATTTTATGCCCGACCGGGTCCTGAAAGCCCTAAAAAACAGCCAGGCCGTCGTCTTTGAGATCGACCCGCGCGACATGCAGGACCCCGGTAAGATGATGGGAATGCTCGGTAAGATCAACATGAATGATGGTAGTTCTCTCAAAGACCACCTCGACGCAGCGCAGTACGAAACCGTCAAGGGCTACTTTGACGATAGCGGCTTGCCGTTCATGTTTCTCGAACGCATGAAACCGATGTTTCTCTCCGCCATGGTTGGCCAGGATGCTAACCCAATGGGCGGCGGCATCCCCGGAATGGGGGGCATGGGCGGACTTACCGGCATCAAGAGTTACGAGATGGAACTGACGGAAATTGCGGAAACCGAAAACAAGTCAATTTCCGGTCTGGAATCCATGGATTTCCAGCTCTCCCTTTTCGATTCAATCCCCTACGACGAGCAGGCGACGATGCTTTACGATGCCGTCGTGGACGATGCGAAGGGTGAGGAATCGGACGAGCCTAACCAAATGGACCAGATGGTTGACATGTACAAACGGCAAGCCGTGGCGGAGATGGCCAACATTATGAAGGAAGAGGGTAAGGAGATGGCTCGATTCGAAGAACTGCTGCTTACCAAGCGCAACGAGAACTGGGCACCCACCATCAAAGCGGCCGTAGCGACTACCCCGACTTTCTACGCCGTCGGCGCCGGACACCTCGGGGGCGCTAAGGGCGTGATCGCTTTGCTGCGTGAAGCGGGCGTTACCGTTGAGCCCGTCTACTAGTCAGCCCGCCGGCTTTTGAGCCGGATCGCATTACCGATCACCACCACGTCGGAAAAGGCCATGAAAAGCGCCGCCCACATGGGGTTGAGGTACCCCAATGCAGCTAAGGGAATCGCCACAATGTTGTAGCTAAAGGCCCAGAAAAGGCTCTCCTTGATCGTGCGCAGCGTGAGCGCGGCGACTTTGCGGCCACTCGTCAATAAGCTCAAATCGTCGCGCATCAGTACGACTTGAGCCGCGTCGAGCGCGGCGGCGGAAGCGCCGCCGAGAGAGATGCCGACGTCCGCGCGGGAAAGAGCGGCCGAGTCGTTGATGCCGTCGCCCACCATCGCGGTTGGTTTTTCCAGGCTGAGGCGGCTGATCACGGCTAGTTTTTCCGCGGGTAGTTGCTCGGCGTAGACATCTACGATGCCAAGTTCGTCGGCTACGCGGTGAGCTTTCGTTGCGCTATCTCCGGTCAGTAATGCGGGCTCGATGTTGACGGATTTTAGGTCGTCGATCACTGCTTTCGCGCCGGGTCGGAGGTCGTCGGACAGGCTTAGCCAAGCCACTAATTTCTCGTCGCGCGTGAGTACGATGTCGGTTCCGGTGGGAGGTACGGATGTCGTGAGGTGCCGAGCTGCGCCCAGAAAGTAGGCGGTATTGTCACTACTCATCACCAAACCCTTACCGGGGACTTCAGTAATACTTTGCGCGGGCGCGGGCTGGCCATCAATTGGTCCCGTACTTTGTCGGGATGCAAAGTTGGTGGGTAGCAGACCTTTAGTGTAATCCCGAATGCTCTTAGCGATCGGGTGGCTAGACGCTTGTTCCATTCGGTAGATCAGGGAGAGCAAAGTTTGTGGGTCTTCGCCTTCCGCTACGCCGAAATTACCTACCCGCAACTCGCCGGTCGTCAACGTTCCGGTCTTGTCGAAGACCATCCGCTCGACGCCAGCGAACCGTTCCAGCGTGCTGCCGCCCCGGATCAGGACGCCCATGCGTGCCAACCGCCCTACCCCGACCATGACGGCCGTTGGCGTGGCCAGGCCCATCGCGCAGGGGCAGGAAATTAGCAGCACGGCGATGGCGTTCATAATCGCCTGGGTCAGGGTAGCGTAGCCGGTTAGCCACCCGAGCAGGAACGTCAGGACGGAGATGCCGATGACTACCGGGACGAAAACCGCGCTCACCCGATCGGCCAGTCGTTGGAGGGAAGGTTTGTCGGCCTGGGCGGTTTTAACTAATTCGATAATTTGCGCGAGGGTTCCGTCACGGTAGCCCGCCGTAACGGTGTAGGTCGCCTGGCCGGAAACGATGAGGGAACCGCCCAGGATAGCTTCGCCCGTTCGCTTGTCAACGGGTAAGCTTTCGCCGGTCAGCATGGCTTCGTTCACGCTTATGTTTCCGGTGGTGATGGTTCCATCGAGGGGGATTTTATCGCCGGTGTTGATCTGGAGTAAGTCACCTACTTCAACCTCTTCCACGGGCAAACTCACTAAAGTTCCACTTGCTGTTAGTCGGTTGGCTTTGGTTTCCTGGAGGTCGGACAGGGCACCGATGGCGGTGGTTGTCTTTTCGACCGCACGCGCTTCCAGCCAGTTACCGACCAGGACGAGCGTGATGATGGTCGCGGCCGTTTCGAAGAAATAATACTGCGGGTCGTTCCACACGAATCCGACAATCGAGTACACAAACGCCGCGGTGGCACCAAGGAAAATTAGCACATCCATGTTCAGCATCCGCTCCCGCAAGCCGGCAAAGGCGGAGCGACCGAAATAGAGCCCACCGACGGCGTAGACGGGGCCGGCCAGGGCCAATTGTAACCATTTATTATGCATTAAGCCTACTTCGACGCCAAAGGCCATCAGCAGGTGAGCGATGAGCAGCGGGGCGGTGAGTATTGCGCAGAAGAGCAGGCGGCGGCGGGCGGTCGTGGCGTGGTCGTGCACGTGACCTTCGTGGCCCGGGGGCGCTTCTTCGACGACGGTGAAACCGAGCTTCTTAATGCCGGCCTTAACGGCGGGTTCGTCGAGGCTCAGGTCGTCGCGGCGGTAGCGGACTTCACGGGTCTGGAAGTTAACGAGGACGTCCTGCAGCCCCTTGCGTTCCAGAAAGCGCTGGATGGAGGTGGCGCAGTTGTTGCAGTCCATGCCATCGACGCGGAGTTCGACGATATCTTTGGTGGGGGACATACGGGGCATGTTTGGTTTGGGGCGGTAGAAAAGGTTCGCTTGTACTCAACACCTGGGTGGTGCTTAGGTTATGTAGGTGTTGCTGGGTGGTGGGTTTTTTTGACGACTATGTTTCAAATAACGAAAACGTGGGGAAGCATCCCCACGCTACAATAGACGACCCTCCGGGCCTTAGCTGAGACAAGTATTGTCGCTGCTTTGTATTAGAAAGTTATCCGTACTAAAGTACTCGAAAACTTTATTCTTCCATAGCTTCTTCCCCATCCTGCTGGCACCCGCGGCCGCGCCCCGAGACATAAATTCTAATCCAACACACAACTATGAAAATTACCAATTTACTCTTCCTAGCGCTGTTTACCCTCGCTATTTCCGCCTGCGGCAACCGCACGAGCCCGATGGACAACGTAGCCGAAAACGAAGCCAAACTCAACGAAAACGACGAGCTCGGAGCCAGCAACAGCGGCACCATCCAACTCACGCCGATGCCGCCCACCGAAGAATTTCAGGATGCGGCCATCACCGAATGGACGTACACGAAGGGCAACTTCGACTACAATACCACCGGCTACACGTTCGGTAAGCAGACCGACGACGCCGAGCAGATTATGTGCGCCAACTCCGACAAGGGCCAGCACGCCCACCTCATTCTCAACAATGAGCCCTACATCGCCAAGTACACGCCCGAATTCGAGCAAGAAATTCCCGACGGCAACCACTACATCCTGACCTTCCTGAGCCGCTCCTACCACGAGTCGATCAAGACGCCCGCCGCCCACCGCGCCGTGCGCACCGACGTCAGCGCCGGCAGCTTCTCCGGCACCACCGACATTACCGAGCCGATGCTTTTCTACAGCCGCCCGAAGGGGACCTACACCGGCGAAAAAGAGACCGAGAACGTGATGCTGGATTTCTACCCCGTCAACGCAGAGCTCAGTGAGGATGGCTACCACGTCAAGGCCGTCGTGAACGGCACCGAAGAATTCGACGTCACCGAATGGCGTCCTTACTTCCTAACCGGTCTGCCGATGGGTGAGAACGAAGTCACCCTCACGCTGGTGAAGGACGGCGAGGTAGTGGACGCGCCCCTCAACCCAGTTACCCGCACGTTTACGTTGCGGGCAAACCCCACGGAAGAAGGTAAATAGTTAAATCTCCCGGACTAAGAAATCCCCCGCGCTGCGTCAGGCAGGCGGGGGATTTTTTTATTCAGGGCGTCACCGATTCTTCCGGCATGGCCACCACCAGCGTCTTGGCCAGCTTGTCGTGTAGCGTCTGCCGCAGTGGGTCAGAGATCATCCAGACGCTGGAGAAAATGGGCAAGCTCGAGACGTTCCGAACGAAAAAGTTCTCACTCAGCGAGCTCTTTTGCATGGCTTCGACGTACTGGAAAATATCCTTGACCTCGTCAAAGTCTGGCTGTTCAAAAACCCGTATCGTGACCAAAATGCCGGTTAAAACTCCGATCGCCCAGGGTAAATAGCGAAGCAGGCTCTGGTTGAGGTCGGGTTTGACCCCGGTTACTACGTCAACAATCTGAATGCGCTGACTTAGTTTACCAAGCGTCCACCCGTAGCGGGCTTCCATTAAGGGTTTGTAAGCACCACCGACCACGATGATCGCAATGCCGGCGTACAAACTCCCTTCGTAGATGAGGAAATAGTAGGCCGGCGCAGTCGCGAGACCGATCAGGATGGAATCGATAAAGTAGGCTAAGGCCCGGCGAAAAAAGCTGGCCGGAGCGTAGGTAGTTGGGTTAGGCTGCACGGACGCGAAGGTAAAAGTTTTGTCCCGAAGGATGCTTACATCAGCGACCCGGGTGCCGGGTCTTTGTACACGACGTAGGTTTCGGCGAGTAAATCGTGGGCGGCTTGCTTACGCTTATTTCCCAGCATCACCAAAGCGGAAACTAGGGGTAACCAAGCGATCGACTGTTGCAGAATAGTATTCAGCGAGGTGCCCTGCTCGGCCTGGTGTTCGGCTACGATCAGCCCGTACTCCATGAAGCCATCGGCGTTTTCAATGCCAGGAATCTGAAAAATGAGGTAGTTGAAATAAAGGCCGACGATGCCCGCCACCAGCCAGGGAGCGGCGCGCAGAAAAGACTGACTCAGCGTGATCGGTTCGTTCTCCTTGGCGACAACCTTGATTTTGGTCGCCATCTTCCCCACGGTCGCCCCGTAAATCCCTTCCATCACCGGCTTGTACAGTAGGGAAAGAATACTCGTTAGCGCCAGCATACTGAAATTGGGGCTGAACATCGTAAAGTAGGTGACGGCTCCAATGAACGGGAGGAGCACCAGGTAATCGATAACGGTAGCGCCGAGGCGTACGCCGAAGCCGGCAAATCGCACGGAAGCATCGGTGCGGGTAGCGTCGAAATCAAGGGTATCGGTAGTCATAAAATAGGGTGAGTTTAATACGGACTACCAAAATAAGGTTTTGCGCGGTCGCGGGTGCCGGGGGATGGACGAAGGGGCGGGGAAATTCGACGAATGGGTAGGCGGTAGGCGGTAGGCGGTAGGCGGTAGGCGGTAGGCGGTAGGCGGTAGGCGGTAGGCGGTAGGCGGTAGGCGGTAGGCGGTAGGCGGTAGGCAAATTAAAAATTTACGACGGGGGCTCGTATCTCTGGTTCGAAGCACAATTATGGTCTAGCTGGCGTAGAAGAGCCCCGCTACGCAACCCGTCATTAGGCAGGCGACCGTGCCACCGAGGAGGGCGGTCAAGCCCAGGTCGGTCAAGTTTTTCCGTTGGCCAGGAGCGATGGCACCGATGCCCCCGACCTGAATACCGATGCTGGCAAAGTTAGCAAAGCCGCACAGCGCGTAGGCGGCGATCAACGTGGATTTTGGCGTCAAAGTGATGTTGGCGTCCGCCTGGATACCCCGGAAAACATCGTAGGCAACGAACTCGTTGATGACCGTCTTCAGCCCGAGCAGCTGCCCGACCAACGTAATGTCCTCCCCGGAAACACCGATGACCCAGGCGACGGGGGCGAAGCACAGGGCGAGCAGGTAAGTAAAGCTGAAGCCTTCGAAGCGCCCCGCCGTGCTGGCCTCGATCACCTTGTTCCAGGTATCCCCGGCGGCCTGGGCGGCTTGCCAGGTAGTGTCGTTGAAGCCCATAAAGGCCCAGTTGACGATGTCCGTCGCCCCCACGAAAATCACGTTGAGCATGTAGATCAGCGCCGTAAAGACGAGCAGCATCGCGCCGACGTTGACGGCCAACTTCAGCCCGTCCGTCGTGCCCTTGCTAATGGCGTCGAGGAGGTTATTGCTATCGTCGGCGGCCATTTCCAGGCGGTTATCCTTGGCGGGCGTCGCGACCACGTTATCGCCCGGGATGACGGAACCCGTCACGGCGGCCAGCTCCGAACTGTTTTCGGGTAAAAGCATCTTCGCACACACGATCGCGGCCGGGGCGGAGATGATGCTCGCGGTTAGTAGATGCTTGGCGAAAAAGCGCTCGGTTTCCAGGTCCCCCTGCCCCAAAAAAGCGATGTAGGTGACGTACACCGAGCCGGCAATCGTCGCCATCCCCCCGACCATCATGCACAACAGCTCCGACCGCGTCATCCTTTCTAGGTAAGGCTTCACGACCAGCGGCGCTTCCGTCTGGCCGATGAACACGTTGGCGGCGGCGGCCAGGCTCTCCGGCCCGCTCAGGTTCATCGCACGGGACAGCAACCACGCCATGCCAAACACTACTTTCTGTAGAATACCGAGATAATAAAGAATGGCGGAAAGCGCGGAGAAAAACACGATCGTCGGCAGTACCTGAAAGGCGAAAATGAAGCCGAACGTATCGAAGTCCGTTACCATCCCGGCAAACAGAAACTGCGCGCCAGCTCCGGAAAACTCCAACGTTTTACGAAACCCATCCGAAATCGTATCGAACAGCCCGTTGATGAAGGGCACTTTGAGGATCAACACCGCCAGCACGAACTGCAGCGCCACCCCAATTCCCACGACTTTCCAGTCAATCGCGCGCCGGTCTTTACTGAACAGAAAACAGATGCCGAGCATAACGGCTAGGCCGAGGATGCAGCGGAAGAGGTCGTAGGCGAAGATCATGGGTGGGGTTGAGGGGCGGCAAGTTACGTCGCTTTCGCAGGAAGTATAGTAGGCGGTTAGGAAGAGAGGCAGTAGGCAGTAGGCGGTAGGCGGTTAGGAAGAGAGGCGGTAGGCAGTAGGCGGTAGGCGGTTAGGAAGAGAGGCAGTAGGCAGTAGGCGGTAGGCGGTAGGATTGCGTGGTAAGTGCTATAGTAGCTCGGCAACTCGCTTGTCAACCTACGGCCTACCAGCCTACCGCCTACGTGCCTACCAGCCTACAGGCCTACCGCCTAATCTTCCTACCGCCTATAAGCCTACCACCTACCGCCTTCTTTCTTACCTTCGCCCCCATGGCAAAACCCTTCCTCATCGGCATCACCGGCGGCTCCGGTTCCGGCAAGACAACTTTTATCCGCCAGTTGCGGGACGGGCTGGACGATGAACAAGTTTGCTATTTGAGCATGGACGACTACTACGTCCCCCGGGAGAAGCAAAAAAAGGACGAAAACGGCGTGGAGAATTTTGACCGCCCCAGTTCGATTTGCCGCAAAGAATTTATCCGGGACGTGAATTTGTTGCTAAACGGCAAGACCGTCACGCGCAAGGAATACGTCTTCAACAACGAGAAAGCGACGCCGCGTATCCTGACCTTCCGGTCGGCTCCGGTCATCATCATCGAAGGCTTATTCGTGTTTCACTACCGGAAACTCCGCAAGATGCTCGACCTACGGATCTTCCTGCACGCCAAGGATAATCTGAAGCTCGTTCGCCGCATCAAGCGCGACCAGATCGAGCGGAATTATCCACTCGACGACGTGCTCTACCGCTACGAACACCACGTGCTGCCCTCCTACGAAAAGTATCTGGAGCCCTACAAGGAGGACGCGGACATCATCGTCAACAACAATACCGACTTCAACATGGGGCTGCGCGTCGTGCGGGTTTTTGTGGAGAGCTTGATTTGAGGGTAGTTTTTTGCGCGGTCCCGATAGCTATCGGGAGTGCCAGGTTTCTTAGAACACAAAGCAAGGTCTCGGGCGCACCTACCTTGCCATTGGCACCAATCCGCCAGGCTCCTCTCCCGACATCTTTGCACCCGCTCGGATAGCTAGCGGGGCGCCCGCTACTTTATAATACCGGTAAGCGTTTGTAATACTTACCGCCAAAGCGTACCTTCGCGCTCCATTTTAAAACTTGGTGCCATGCCTAAGATGAAAACGCACAGTAGTGCAAAGAAGCGTTTCAAGATTACCGGATCCGGTAAAGTGAAGCGTTTTCAGGCTTACACGTCGCACATGATGCGCAACAAGTCCAAGAAAGCTAAACTCCGTCTGCGTGACGGTACTTTGGTTTCCGTCGCGGACGAGAAGCGAATCAAGCGGTTACTCTGTAAGTAAACCCTGGTTATTCTAGCTGGTCAGCCATTCATTTGTCTGCGTCAGCGAAAAGATAACGAGTCGTTTCTTTGTCGTCAGTCTTTGCACTGACCAAATGAATGGCTGACCAGCGTTACCATTCAAAGATTCCCCGCGAGAGGGAACTCTATTTTCCACGAGAGTACGGACCAAAAGAACCAATCGGTCTCCGTGCTGCACAAAAAAAGAGCTTTATGCCACGTTCAGTTAATGCGGTCGCCAGCCGCGCGCGCCGCAAGCGCATCCTAAAAGCCGCCAAGGGTTACTTTGGCGCCCGTTCCAAGGTCTACACCGTAGCCAAGAACGCCGTCGACAAAGCGATGAGCTATTCCTACCGGGATCGTCGCAACAAAAAACGCGTATTCCGCCGCTTATGGATCGCCCGTATCAACGCCGCCGCGCGCCAGAACGGTACGACCTACAGCCGCCTCATGCACGGTCTTGCCCAGAACGGCAATACCCTCAACCGCAAGGTCCTCGCTGATTTAGCGATGAACCACCCGGAGGCTTTCTTGGCTATCGTGAATACGGTGAATACCGCTAAGTAAAGTTTTCCCGAACGCTAGTTTAGCGTTTCCACAAATAGCTAAGCCCCGTCGATCAGCTGATCGGCGGGGCTTTTTTTGGTGCTCAAGGCCCCACTACTAGCTAGTCGTACCTATCTACTGTCTTCCCCGACCAGCCCCCGAAAAGTAGTAATTGATTCGATCCGCCACCTGATTCAAATAAACGGAGTCGGGGTAAGCCGCGACCTTTTCCTCGACGAGGCTTCTTAGGTAGGTTCCGAACTGCGTGGCGTTCGTCCGGTAGAACAGGCGGCAGAGTGCCTTGCTCCCGGGCGCACCGAAGAAGTAAGCGGGCGGGACTTTTTCCGCTAACTGCCGCGCCTCTTTGGCTAGGTAGCCAGTCATCATGGCGTCCAGGATGATGCCGTAGTAGAAATCTTCGTACCCGGGTTCGTCTTCCAGGTACCGAATGCTCAGCAAGATCGTGTGGGCGGGGTACTCCATTTTTTGGTAAGAGAGTAGCGTCTCCTGAATGGATAACTGACGGAAGCCGTGAAGATTTACCGGAGGAGTTGGCTCTTGGTAAGTCGTATCGAATTCGAGCTTTGCCAGCCGCAGCGCCAGGTCCGGGTGACTACTCAGACTATCCTGGTTCCAAGCTGCGGCGTTGGCTTGTTTTGCGTCGGTAGCCTCAGGTTTGTCTTTGCGGGCTCTCAGCCAGTTTTCTTTTAACGGCTGCTTAGCGGTACTGAGGTGACGGGTCAATTCATCGATTTCTACGTCGAAGGGGGGTGTCTCATCAAAGTAGCTCAGGCCACGGATGCCGCCCTGCAAATCGTAATCGGTTTTTGCCAGGTAGAGGAGCGCGAGTGAATCGGCTTCCAGTTCCTTTTGCCGACTGAACGCCCCCTTGCGGTAGGCTGCCTGCTTGTATTCGTTCATGATGCGCTCCCTGCCTTCGGAGCGGAGCCGTTTACGGAATGCCTTTCGTTGTTGCTTGTAGTGCTTACGGTAGTCGTCAATTTGAACGACTTCCGTGGGTATTTTGGCGACCGTACGTTGGTAGTGTTCCAGTTGGTCGTGCGCCAGCTCGTGAGCGAGGACAAAGGCCAGGTGATCGTTCGTCTTTACGCCGCGCAGCAGGCCGTTGTAGATATTGAACATTCCGTTGCCCAAGCTATAGGCGTTAATTACCGGCGATCGACTGACCAGAATGGTGGGCGTTAAGTCGATGCCGTTCGAATCGATCAGCGTCGTCATGATGGTCGTGAGGTGGGTGGTCAGCGTACTGTCGAAAAGAAAACCGTCCGCTTCAACTCCGCGGATGATGTGGTCGGTGCGACTGAAGTAGGCATCGCGGTGTGGCGCGGGCAGATCGGCGCCAGCCGTTTCCAATGCTTGCTTACGTATTTGGCGGAGGCTTGTGTAGAATGCCGCCGTGTCCCGGGGCTGGTACTTGCTCGGTTTTACGGAAGTGTTTTGACCGGAGACGAGGGGACTGCAAAGGAGACTGAGACCAACTAAAAGGCCGAGGCGGAAGATGTGACGGATCAAAATTTCAACGTTGAGGCCGGTCCTTGACCGACTGTTACTGGAGCTAAATAGATTAGTACTTAAGACGTACAGAAGAAGGGAAATGGTGTAAACCTCACACCTGCTTTTACGCCAACGAGGTTGCATTTCCCGTATTTCTATGACTGGTGGTTAAGCTTGAAAATCAAGTCATCGATCCTTATGCATACCTACGAAGCACTCGCGGTGCCACCCGTCCACATAACTTTGCACCCGCGACCGCGCCCCTCTACCCTATCGTTGAGCTGGTGTAGTACTGCGCGTGGTGAGGTAAACGTCACTGAATCTGAATCCATCGGTTAACCGCCTTTCTACCTAAGGGGTCGAGTATCCGAATTAAATAGCTACCGGAAGAATAATTGGCCAGGTTCAATACATACTCACCCGAAAATTCCGCCCGTATCACCTCCACACCCGTTGCGGAATACACGGATAACAAAAGCGGTAAATTTTCGGAATACTTGACTAGCACGGGCCCCCGGGAAGGGTTCGGAAATACTTCGAGCGTTCCTGGTAAAGGATTGATCGTGTTCACCGCCCGGATGGATCCATCGCAATTCTCGTCTACGTCATTACCAACAATTTCTTCCGCGGCAGGAGAGATAGCTGAATTGAGGTCGTCACAATCTTCGTAAAAGTTGTAGCCATCCGAATCTGCGTCCAATTTTTCCACCAGTGTGGACGTGACGGTATTTGTTACAATGGGGCGGTTAAAATCAAAATAAATTTCGGCAGTATTGTCGACGGCGGTGAAGTCGCCTGAATTGGCATTGGCCATTACGTCGAAGGCAACGAAGCCTTGACTTTCAACCGGGTTAGTAGTACTGTCGGGCAGCTGAATATCTTCGAAGAGAAAATTCACCAGGCCGGTTTCACTAACCGTAGTCGTGAATGAATGACTGGCGGAACGGGGTTTGAAGGTTTCCCAATTGAGGTTCTCGGCCAATTGGTCCGCAATCCGAACGGTTAGAGCGGTGTCATTACCCGTATTTTGGAAACGGATGGTGTAGCGAAGGGGTTCGTCGAATTGGGTGTAGTTGCTATTGGTTGGTTCGGGGCGGCGGGGGTGGACTTGTTTGTCGTTGGGGTCGTAAGCACAGCGTATTATTTCGCTGTAGTTCATAGTGTCCGTCAACAGACTACCATCGGGTAGATCGACCGTTGCCGTAGTGGGAATGTTAATAACTTGCCCGGCATCATCTTCATTTGGCATTTGAATAACCAACCTGATACTAGTCCGCTCACTAGCCTGCAGAGAGTCGAGAGAAAAAACGAGGATAGATTCACCAACACTACTATACGGAACCGTCGAACTTACGACCGCTAAATTAGCGGGTAAAGTTATTTGAACACGCCCATCAATTGAATTGCAACCTGAATTAATTACATTCAGCCAGAATGGAACTTCACTATTGCACCTGGTTGGGCCGGAAGCGAGGTTAACCAGCAATTTAGATGGTCCCTCAACTCGCTTAAACCCGAAAGCGAAGTCATAATATTGTGTGGGGTCAAAAGACAGTGAATAAGAGGTAGGGGTAGAATTCAGCTCGTAACATTCGGGGTTTAAAGCAGTGAGCCGATAGCTCCCATCAGTAATTGCGCTAAACGCAAAATTTCCAGCTGCGCCAGAGATAGCTAGTTGACCTTGTCCGTTGTTTATCGTTACTCCCGCTAAACCTGGCTCACCCTCGTCTCGTGTTCCGTTCTTATTTTCATCAACGTAAGCCACGCCACGTAAATAATTCAGTTGGGCGACGGAAAGTACGTGGACCTCAGCGCCGTAATCCGGGTGCCGCCTGACGTAAAATAATTTATCACCGGCGAAAGCTACTTGCGAATAGGAAAGTGAGCGTGAATAACCTGCGGACCGAGGCACGACTGTTTGCACATTGGTTACCGGATTGTAAAGGATGACGTTACCATTGTTCGTGACTAATGCAAAGAAATCACCAATCTGCCCAAAGGTCAGAATATTATCACCAGTATTTATGCTTAGATCTGTCTCGATGGAGCTTCCTTGCTGAGTTCCGTCGGTGTAAAATACGCGCTTAAGCGTATCATTATTTTCATTGTTTAAAAGTGCCACGAAACGATCCTCGCCGTTTCTCATACGCTGAATAAAAAAGGCTTCCGGTCCGTCTTCCAAAAGTAAGGTAGCTTTGGTGAGGTCCGTTGCGGGTGCACCAAATATCCTACCTGCTGAATCGAAAAGCAGGGTACGCCCAGTAAGTGCTTTAATATCGTAGACATCAGTTGTGTGGTCCCACTCCGGACCAAGGTTTCCATTTGCAATTGATTGAAAAGTATATTGTAGCCCTAGGTCGCTAATCGTTCCAACTACGACTTGGTTATCGTCTGCGTACAGGTTGATCCGGTTAGGGTTATCCGTATAAGACTTGAGTAATTTCCCCTCTCCCCCCTCAATAGTATAGCTTCTTAATTGTGTTTCCGCTCTCGAATAAGCTACGTAGTAGAGTGTTTTACCGTCAGAAACCAAGCTGATTGGCCCATTTGACGGTATTCCGAATTTATCGCCAGCGGTAATTTTCTCCACGCGATCTAGTACTGAGAACGCGGACAACTGGACGGGGGCGTACCTGAAGTTTCCGGTACGTGCACGTCGCACGCGGTAGAGCGTGTCCGCAATTAGCACTGGATTGCTGTAGGTGTATTGAGTTGATGGTTGCGTGATCGGTCGGGATTCTAGATCACCCTTATCGAATTCATAGGTAGTCGATTCGAAGCGGTCGCTAAAATAAAAACGATCCTCAAAGCTACCTATGAGTTCCTCAAAACCACTGCGCCCGAATGCCTGGGAGAAAGTATCAATATCCCCAACCACACCACTGGTTAGATAAGATACGGCGGGACTGGAACGATTACTTACGCCAATTACTACCTCCGCACCCAATGGAAGTATGTTGATGTTATCACTTCCGTTGGTGTAGTTAAAAAAGTCCGCCACGAGTGTAGTGCCTAATTCCGCTGAAATCGAGTAGACGCTTTCCCCAACTTCGGGGTCGAAAGCGTAGGAGTATAGTTGATCTCCAATGCTGAACACAGTACCATCAACGCCGCCACTTGCCCAACTTTCCGCAACCTGTAATTTAGTTAGGTCTCCCTCGTTCCCACTAGTTGCTACTATTACTTGTTCGGTTGTTCTGCTATCTAAATAGAACAGAAAGTCCTCATTTTCGTAGAGAAAGGTTAAATCAACATTCTCTCCGACTGTAAACACGTCATTGGGTGTAGTTCCTATGGACAACAAATCCCCACCAAAGAAATCGGTACTTACAATCAAACGGTTGTTGACGGAACTAAGCTTTCGCTGGCCTATATTAAAAGGAAGTGTTGTAATGAGCTTAGCCAGTGCTCCCCTATTGGATGGATCGATGCTGTATACCTTGGAGCTGCTTTGGACTGCCCCCCCTGCGGACGATGCAATTATTATATTACCATTAGTAAGACCGACTGAAGATAATTTTTTATCTGTAAATTCACTGACCGCTACATTGAGTACGGGATAAGTACCGGATTGAGAACCGTCGGTCAAGTAAAGGTTTACTGACCCATCCACTGGCTCGCCATATATGAGCAACTTTCCGTTTTCACTAATGCCTTGTGCCGAAATACCGTTAGCTGGCCCCTCTGCCGCTTCCAACAGGAGTTGAGTTCCGGCTTTAGTACCATTCGTTACGAATAGCTCCCTGCCAGTATCTTCGTGATTAGCGGTAAAAACTAATCCGTTCGTCGTCATCGCAGCGGTTGCGGTAGCCGTAGGTGATAACGTGCCTGGCATTGCAACCACATCATTCGTTAAATCGGTTTCTATACCCGTAAGGGGATCATAAGATCTCAAATATCTATTCCCTAAAGCTATAATCAGACCATTGTACTCAAATAGTTCATCAACTTCATTGATGAACGTTGACTGAAAAACTGTCTTGGTACTGTTTGCGGTGCCATCTGTGACACCGTAGCTTAGCTCTTCTCGATAATACAAGAAATCACCTACCTGAAGAAACCGACGGGTACCTACTCCACAACTGCACCCCCCGTAAGAAGCATCTATGGTTACTGCTACGCCCTCGTCTGAAAACAGTTGGATGGCATCCTCAAATACATAGATTTTGTCCCCAAAGGGCACTGTCCTAGCGTTACTCAGCGGAGTGTTAGAAAGTGTATCGGTCTTGCCCGTAGTAAAATTGGTGAATAATAAGTTGCGACCAAACACGGCATCTTTGATATCCTCGAAGAAATATATTCCCCGCTCATTGGCCGATAGTAATCTTACCGGCTCGGTAACTTTGTATATTTCTTTAACCAAACTACCATCAAAGTAAAGTAGAGTAGTGAGGGCACTACCGCTGGGGCCCGATATTTTGTGGTTGAAATACGTACCCTTCGGCCCCTCTACAACCTGGTCCATCGCACCAGGGCGGGCCGGTGTAGTATTTAGGTCGAGGACCTCGAGCACGTACGGTAAATCTTGACCACTCAGAGTTATTGTAAATCCAAATAGTAAAATAAGTAGCGATAGTAGTTGATGCATTGTGGTTAGGGCAAGGTTCAAAAAATAGCAGCGCAAAAGAAGAACCTACTTCCCAAAGGAGAGACTTAGGCCAGAATAAACTTAGAGTATGTTGGGACTTTGGGTTCCTGGTCGGTTTTGAGACAGTTTTGTGATGATTAAGGCAGCAAAACCGGAGTTTAGCCGTAGCTAAATGAAGATTTTGCTGACGAAAATCAGCGCAAAAGTGGCCAAAACGAGACCGGAAGGCAAAGCCCCAACATGCTCTTACTGAAAGTAGCAATCCTTCTATCCTCAAATCTAGCTAAAAGTTATATTAGAAAGAAAAATCATGTAATATTTATCAGTCTTGATGTGGCTAGGTATCCCGAGGTAATACTTAAAATACGGATATCCCAACTATACCTTTCCGTTAAAATCCGCGAAAATTAATCTATAATCACTCCCCGAAAAGCTAAATCACTTACTAACGCTATTCTCCAAGAGATTTCTCACTTACGAGCATCCCCCTCCCCCACCGGAACCGCAATGACCTGCACGCCCTCCGCCAGAATCATGCGATTATAAGCCGGCACCCGGTCTAACACCACGGCCCGATATTTGTCCAGCTCCGCGTCGATTGCCGCCGTCATTTCCGCCTTGACCGCGTACGAAGAAGCCGTGGGCTTGAACGTGCCGATTCCCGCCAGGCTATTCAGGTGCGCTAGCTTGTTCGTTAGGCGAATCGGGTAGTTCAGTGGGTCCTGTCCGGACTGGTTCTTAGTCTGGTAGAGCGTTTCTTCCACGCCGGTCAGGGACTTGATGATGGAATCACCGTACATCTTCAGTTCCGGAGAAGCATTTTCCGGCAAACGATCCTGGAACGACTTGATTTGTTCCCGCACCTTGCGTAGATCGAGGATCGTCTGGTGGGCTTCACTGACCTTGTCCTGCACGTCCTTCATGAAGTTGAACTGAGCCAACTGATCGTCTTCGCTGGCCGTCACGCGCGGATCGGCCTTCACGACAAACTTCCGGCTCTGCTGGTCACCTTCCGTACCGAAATAAACGGTGTAAATACTCGGCATTGCCAGTGGACCACCCGTCCCGGCCCACCACAAAATCATGCCCGGGACCTTGGTGCCGAGCGGATATTGCAAATCCCAGTTGATCGTCTGCCCACCGGGCTCGAGCTCCAGCTTATTATCGTCATCCTTCGTGGTCCACTCCCGGATCACTTCTGCGTCCTTTTCGATGCGAAGAAAATACTCGTTCGTATCCTGCGCAACTTCCTCACTCAGCCAGAGATGAAAGTTTACGCCCCCCGGGTGATTCTGACCTTCCGTCCGACTTTCGCGCGTGGAGCCGTCCATTCGCCAGGCTGACGCCGGGGCGAAGAGGTGGTACGTCTGATCGTCGGCCACGTCCTTCAGCTGGGTCAACACGGTCAGGTCGTCCAGGATCCAGAAACTCCGACCCTGGGTGGCAATGATGAGATTATCGTCCTTGATCGTCAAATCGGTGATCGGCACGATCGGTAGGTTTTGCTGAAAGCTTTCCCAGCTCCTCCCAGTATCGTAACTCACGTAAAGCCCTTTTTCGGTACCGGCAAACAGGATATTAGGCGATTTGCGGTACTGGCGCACAACGCGGGTGAATTCATCGCGGGGGATGCCGGCGTCGATGCGCGACCAGGATTTGCCGTAGTCAGCCGTCCGGAAAAGGTAGGGGGTGTAATCGCCGGACTTGTAGGACGTTCCCGCAAGGAAGGCCCCACCATCCTGGCTGTCATCTACGTCGATCGAGTTCCACATGATGTATTTCGGGGCGTTCGGGGGCGTTACGTCGTCCCAGTCGTCCTGCCCGTCAGCTTTTACGTGTACCAGGCCATCATCACTCGCCGCCCACATCAGCCCCGCCTCGCGGTGGCTTTCAGTAGCAGCGAAGATGGTTGCGTAGTATTCTACGGAAGTATTGTCTTTAGTGATCGGCCCGCCGGAGGGGCCAAGTTTTTCCGCCTCGTTGCGCGTCAGGTCGGGACTGATGATTTCCCAGGTTTCGCCGTCGTCGGTGCTGCGGTGAACGTGCTGGCTAGTGGTGTATAGGGTTTCGCCGTCCGTACCGAAGAAGATCGGGAAGTTCCACTGGAAGCGGTACTTCATGCCCTCCGCGCCGTGGCCCATCGGATTGTCGGGCCAGACGTTGATGGCACGCACTTGGCCAGTTTCGTGGTCGTAGCGGGTAAAGAAACCGTCGTAGCTACCGCCGTAAACGATGTCGGCGTTGTTGGGGTCGGGCGCGATGTGGGCACTCTCGCCACCGGCGGTGCTTTCCCAGTCGGATTCACCAATCGTGCCGCCATCCGTGCGGTGGGGTATGCGGACGGTAGAATTATCCTGCTGCGCGCCGTAGATGCGGTACGGGAAGTGATTGTCGGTCGTCACCCGGTAGAACTGGGCGGTCGGCTGATTTTCGTAGGTCGACCAGTTGTCGCCCCGGTCGAATGATACTTGCGCGCCGCCGTCGTCGCCGATGATCATCCGCTCCGGGTCCTCAGGGGCGATCCAGAGATCGTGGTGGTCGCCGTGGGGGGCGCGGCTGGATTCAAAAGTCTTGCCACCATCGAGACTGTGATGGTAATTGACGTTCATCACGTACACGCCGTCGACGTCAACGGGGTCGGCGTAAATGCGGGTGTAGTACCAGGCGCGCTGGCGCAGGGAGCGTTCCTCGCTCCGCTTCTCCCAAGTTTTGCCGCCGTCGTTACTGACGAACACGCCACCGTTTTCGTTTTCGATCAGGGCGTAAATACGCTCTCCGTCGACGGGGCTGATGGCCACGGCGTTGATACCCCAGATACCTTTTGGCAATCCTTTATTGGTCGAAATATCCTTCCAGGTATCACCGCCGTCAACGCTCTTCCAGAGGCCGCTGCCTTCGCCTCCGGATTCAAGGCTGTAGGGCGTCCGACGAATTTTCCAGGTGCTGGCGAACATGACCCGGGGGTTGGCGGCGTCGATCGAAAGATCTACGGCACCCGCGGCCGCGCTTGGAAACAACACGCGTTCCCAGTTTTTACCACCGTCTTTGCTGCGGTACACGCCCCGTTCTTCTGAGTCCTTGTACAGATCACCCATCACGGCGGCGTAAACCAGGTTCGGATCATTTTTATCCACGCGGATACGCCCGATGTGCCGGCTATTTTCGAGGCCCACTTGTTGCCAGGTCTTGCCGGCGTCGATGGATTTCCACACGCCGTAGCCGTAGCTGACGTTACCCCGCACGGTTTTTTCACCACCGCCGACGTAGAGCACGTTCGGATTACTTTCGGCTACCGCAATTGCACCGATGGAGCCGCCGAAGAAGCCGTCGGAAACGTTGACCCAGGTCTGGCCGCCGTCCTTGGTCTTCCAGACGCCGCCGCCCGCCGCACCAAAGTAGTACAGGTTCGGTTGGCCCGCCACGCCCGTCACGGCGCAGGAGCGGCCACCGCGGAAGGGGCCGATGTTGCGGAATTCGAGGGAGGAAGTGAGGCTTAGGTCCGCATCGCTTTCCTGGGCGCGGACGCCGGTACACAGCAAACTCGTGAAAGCAAGGAAAATTAGTAGGTGGCGCATGGTTAACTGGTTGGAATGGGACCAAGATAAGCAGGCTGACGTACAGTTCACCAAGTCATCAAGTATGTATTTGCCCAACAAGCTCTGATTTCTTACCGAGTTCTCTGCACCCGCTCCGCTAGCTATCGTGGCGCATCCTTCATCTACGCTCCTACCCTACCCCACCAAAATCCCGTCCAACATCTCCAACCGCCGGTCACTAATCCCCGCCAACTCCTCGTTGTGCGTAACGATGATGAACGACTGCCCGAAGTCGTCCCGCAACTGGAACAACAGCGCGTGCAACTCCTGCGAACTCACCGAATCCAGGTTCCCGCTCGGCTCGTCCGCGTAGACGATGGCCGGTGAGTTGATGAGGGCGCGGGCGACGGCGACGCGTTGCTGCTCGCCACCACTCAACTGGTTGGGTTTGTGGTCCATCCGTTCGGTAAGGCCCAGGTAGCTGAGTAGTTCTTTGGCGCGTTTTTGGGCGGCGGCCTCGTCCGTCCCGGCGATGTAAGCGGGAAGGCAGATGTTCTCCAGCGCCGTGAATTCGGGTAGCAAATGATGAAACTGAAAGACGAACCCGATTTGCTTGTTCCGGAAGGCGGACAAAGCTTTTTCCGATAATTTGAACACGTCCTGCCCCCCGATCTCCAGTATCCCGCTGTCCGGTCGGTCGAGCGTACCGAGGATGTGGAGCAAGGTAGATTTCCCCGCGCCGGATTTACCCACGATACTCACGATTTCCCCTTTACCAACCGTCAGGTCGACGCCCTTTAAAACTTGGAGGGTACCGTATCTTTTCTGTACGCGGGTGGCCTGTAGCATAAGTTGGTAATAATTAAGGTTGAGGGCCTGTAGCCCGACCCCAATAACTATCGGGGAACAGCTGCGGCGCTACCGCATGGCCGTTCGGGCAGGATGCCCTCAACCTTTGGGTCCAGATCAATTAAAGATAATAGTTCGATTTCCGAACGGTAAAATGCGGTGTTGTAGTTGAAAATAGATGGCTTTACTCAGGACGCGCTTTTCCACGTCGCGGCCAATCCGCTTGAGGTCGTTCACCCCGTCGCGGTGGCTCACGTGGGCTACGTCCTGGGCAATAATCGGCCCCTCGTCGAGATCAGCCGTAACGTAGTGGCTCGTCGCGCCGATGATCTTAACGCCGCGGTTGAACGCATTATGGTAGGGGCGGGCACCCTTAAAGGCGGGCAAAAAGGAATGATGGATGTTGATGATGCGGTTCTCGTAGCGGCGGCAAAAATCGTCGGAAAGGATTTGCATGTAGCGAGCCAGGACGATCACGTCGACCCTCAGTTCTTCGAAAAACATGGCCGTTTTCTCCTCCTGAACGACTTTATTCTCCTTCGTGATCGGACAGTAATGAAACGGAATATCGAAACGCTGGGCTACGCCGCGCAGGCTTTCGTGATTACTCACGATGGCGGGGATCTCACAGTCGAATTCTCCAATCGCGTAGCGCTGCAAAATATCGTAGAGGCAGTGACTGGCTTTGCTCACGAAGATCGCCATCCGTGGCTTCGTTTCGCTGAATTCGAGTTGCCAGTGCATCCCGTACGCATCACCGATCAGGGTTGCGAAATACTCGCTGATCTTACCGCGCGGGATGGTAAACTCGCCGAGCTCCCACTCGATCCGCATGAAGAAGTGCCCCAGGTCGTTGTCGACGTGCTGATCCAGGTTGAGGATATTCCCCCGGTTTTTGTGGACGAACTCGGTGACGAGCGCCACCAGGCCAGGCTGGTCAGGACAATGAATGAGGAGGATGGCACAGTCTGGCACGTAACGTAAAATGATTTGAGTGTGCGAAGATACACTAGACCAGGAAGTCAATATCGGATGGACGTAACTGAATAATCTCCGTATGTACGCAAAAACAGAAAAGCCTCCCGCCAAATGAATGGCGAAAGGCTTTTCGTAAGGGATCTTATGTGATCGAAGGCAGCTTAGGCTACTTTCTTCATCTTGCGCATCTCGTTCAGTGCGGTTTGAATCTTATCGCGCTGTGCGGTGATCGTCGTGCGGGCGGCGGCGGGAAGATCGTTGTGGGCCAGTACTTCGGAGTAGCTTTCGAGGGCACTTTCTTCACCACGAACTACTTCGGCAAGAACGGCGGCGTCATCGTTTCCGACAACGGCGGTTTTCAGGTCGATCCAGATGCGATGCGCACCGGCGGCCAGGCTAGAACCTTTGTCCACTTTACCTCCGAGCACGTCAAAAAAGGGCTTGAGTTCGTGACCGAAGTCGTAACGCTGCTGCGCGAGGCTACGGAAGCGGGTTTTAAGGGCTACATTTTCCACGTCGGTGGCGGCTTCTTTGTAGCCTTCCTCTCCGTCGTAAAGGGTAGTAATTAGTTTGTTTAGAGCGTCTACTTGCTTGCTGTTGGTACTCATAATATTGTTGTTGTGGGTTTGATAGTTAACTTCGAAAGAAAAATCTCTCGACAAAATGACTCATTCATCCTGTGCTAATAGAGCGCAGAAACACGCGGAATTGTTCGTCAAAAGTCAATGTTTCCCGTCCATTAGCTCACTAAAAGAGTAAGAATAACTTTCGGAATCGTTTTTTGCCTGCTTCGATTACCCCCGTGTGCCAGGGCGCGGACGCGGGTGCAGGGAAAATTCGCAGGCCGGGGTTCTGCGTCGCGTTAGCCCTGACTACCGGCAATGTTGTATTATCGCATTCAGATAACGCAAGCAAAAAGATTATGTCCAGAAAAATAAGAATGGGAATGGTGGGCGGAGGCCGGGGCGCTTTCATTGGCGGCGTTCACCGCATTGCCGCCGCCATCGACCAGCAAATTGAGTTGGTTTGCGGCGCTTTCAGCTCCAACCCGGAAAAGAGCCGGCTCTCGGGAAAAGACTTTTTTCTGCCCAGCGACCGCGTGTACGGTAGCTACGAGGAGATGATGACCAAGGAAAAAGCACTCCCGGAAGGCGAGCGGATGGATTTCGTGTCCATCGTTACCCCCAACCACGTACATTTCGGCCCCGCCAAGTTGGCCCTCGAGAACGGTTTTCACGTCGTCTGTGATAAGCCCGTCACCTTCAGCGTCGACGAAGCTCGCATCCTCAAGAAGTTGGTCGACGAAACCGGCCTAATCTTCGCCCTGACCCACAATTACACCGGCTACCCCATGGTCAAGCAAGCCCGCGCCATGATCGCCGGGGGTGAGATTGGTAAAATCCGGAAAGTCGCCGTGGAGTACTCACAGGGATGGCTGGCTACCAAAGTCGAGGACAGTGACCAGAAGCAAGCTTCCTGGCGGACCGACCCCGCCAAGTCCGGCATGGGCGGTGCGATGGGCGACATCGGCACCCACGCCGAAAACCTAGCCGAATACGTCACCGGCCTCAAAATCACCGAAGTCTGCGCGGAACTAACTTCCTTCGTACCGGGCCGCCGGCTGGACGACGACGCCAACATTCTACTTCGTTTCGAAAAAGGCGCGCGGGGCGTCCTGCACTGTAGCCAGATTGCCGTCGGTGAGGAAAACAGCCTTAACATCCGCATCTGGGGCGAGACGGGTGGCCTGGAATGGCACCAGATGGAACCCAATACGCTACTCGTCAAATCTCTGGAAGACCCTACCGTTCGCTACCGCACCGGCGTCGGCCAACTCTCCCCCGTCGCCCAGGCGGCTCAGCGCATCCCCGCCGGCCACCCCGAGGGTTACCTGGAAGCCTTTGCTAACATCTACAAAAACTTTGCCTCCTGCGTCCGCGCCAGATTGGAAGAAACGGAACCCGACGAACTCAGGAGAGATTTTCCCTCCATCGACGATGGCTTGCGGGGGATGATCTTCGTAGAGAAAGTAGTGGAAAACTCTAAAGGTGAGGTGAAGTGGACTAAACTGTAGCAGGTGTCTGACGAGGCACGGTGGCCTGGCCCCTACTTCGCGCCCTGCTCAAGCAAAAAAGTCACGACCGCCTTGTGATTCCCCATCCGCGCAAAGCTCAGCGCCGACCCGCCCTGAGCGTTGGTGGCGTTCACCTTTGCCCCCGCTTTAATCAGATACTGGATTACGGGAAGGTGACCTTTGAAGGCAGCGCCCATCAGGGCCGTCCCCCCACCGGTATCGGCGTTCGGGTCCGCGCCGGCGGCCACGAGGGCTTGCGTAACGGCTAAGTCATCGACGTACGTAGCCAGCACGACCGGGAGGAAACCCCGCCCGTCCGGCTGGTTGGCGAGCGCGGGATTAGCGGCGATGATGCGAGCGACGAGAGCGGAATCACCGGCGCGAATGGCCGCGAATAATTGATCGGTAGTTGGGAGGGACATACGCTTATTTTCGAGGATTTTCAACACCGCGACGGGCCGTTTAGATGTCAATGTCGATCGTTTCCCCCGGTGCGTATCGCTTGCTCGTCCATGCGCCCCGCACCATTTCCGGACGCCCGGAGAGTTGTTGGTAAGGTTTAGGGCTTTGCTGGCGGCGGGTGTGAACCATCGGCTCGGAGCCGGTGTAGTCAATCACTTCCTCGAATAACTCGAGCGCGGAATTACTGAATTCAAAGTGGCGAGCCCGTAGCGTGTCGCCCTTGGCGTTCATCAGCACGTGGTCGGTGAAAAGACCGTATTCCCCTTCGGCGCTCGTGACGGTCATTACCTGTCCGTCGCCCCGGTACGTGGTGGTGGAGCGTTCGTAATCCCCGCCGTCTTCCCCCACGGCTTCCGCCGCTTCCCAGCGGCTGAGGTTGAATTGTCCGAGGTAAGGATAATTGAAATCAGTCGCGGTAAAGTTGCGATTGCCCTTCGACTCGCCTTCGGCTTTAATGGCACCACCGAAGACCCACCCGGTTTGGCCCGCTTCCGTTTTGATCTCGTACCAAGGCTCCCGGTAGAGTACGCCACGCAACACGACGGCGTCCGACTCCGCTGATTTCTGACCGGTGAGGGTCAGCTCGTCCGTGGTGCTGAGTTGGGTGAGGATTTCCGAACCCGTACGGGGTTCTTTGCGCAGGTTCAGGCCGTCGACCCAGGCGCGGCGGTCGTTTCCGTAAGTGGGCTTGGGCGCGGTCGCGGGTGCCGGGGTGGTGGGTGAGACGGAGGCAGCTACTTCGTCCGGGGATTCAGCATTATCGGCATCGCCGCAAGCAGCAATAAGTAACGAAAAGATAAATAGGGGAAGTAGTCGGTTCATGTACGGAGCAGGCTTGCAAGAAGAAGTAGCGGCCAATAAACGAAGAAACCGCAAATAAAATGGTTCGGTAATTTAAAAAGCCCCGAGCCTTTACGGACCGGGGCTTCAGTATTTTTGTCGCTAAGCAAAAATCAATCGTCCTCCAGCGCGGCGGCACCACCGACAATCTCGAGAATCTCCTTCGTAATTGCTTCTTGGCGCGCTTTATTGTAGGTGATCTTGAGGTCCTTCAGGAGTTCCTGAGCGTTCTCCGTGGCCTTATCCATTGCCGTCATCCGGGCACCGTGCTCGGAAGCGTTGGTGTCCAGCAAAAAGGATTGGAACCGCGTCTTGAGGATCGTGGGAACCAGTTCCGCAAGCAGCACTTCTTTGGTGGGCTCAAAAATGTAGTCGGCGTTACTGGTTGGCCCCGCTTCGTTGGCAATCGAAGTCACCGGTAGAAACTGAACGGCGTTTGCGAACTGAACCGCCGCGTTCTTGAACTGTGCGTAGGCTACGTGGACGCTATCGTATGCTTCCCCCTTGAAGCGGTTCATGATCAATTCGGGAACGTCCTTTGTATTGTCGAAAGAAAGGTCCTGAAAGAGCTCCTGAAACTGGCGATCAATCGTAAAGCGGCTGTTCTTACCGTAGTTCCGACCGAAAAACTCCCGGCCCTTCTTACCGATGCAAATTACGTCGATGTGGCTGGCTTCGGCTAATTCGTCTTCGATGACCCGCACGGCCGCCTTCACTACGTTTGTATTGAATGCGCCGGCCAAACCACGGCTCGAAGTCACAACAACTACGCAGGCGTTCGTGATGGGCCGGACAACGTTGAAGCTCGTCGACGCATCACCTTCTAAATTGGAGAGAATATTCGTCAACATCTCGTTCAGCTTCTCCGCGTAGGGCCGCATTTCGTTGATGCGCTGCGCGGCCCGGCTCATCTTCGCCGCCGACACCATCTTCATCGCGGAAGTGATCTGCTGCGTGTTCTTTACCGATCCGATCCGTTCGCGGACTTCCTTTAAGTTAGCCATTTCTTTTAATTTTGGACGCTTCGCTTTTGGGTCAACTTCACTCTTTTGGGCACCATGCTTTAATTTAAAGCATTAGCACGAAGGGCGGAAGCCATCTAAAAGTGCAGCCTCTAATCTACGCGAATTGTGGTACTAACTGCTCCGCAAGTTGATCCAGCTTAGCGAGGTCGGCCTTGTCGAACTTCTTGTTCCGGAAGTTTTCCAGTACGTCGGGGAGTTGGCGCTCGGTTTCGCTCAGGAACAGTGCTTCGAACTCTTTGATCTTGTTGACGGGTACGTCCTTCATCCGGTTGTTCGTGCCGAGGTGAATGATGGCGACCTGCTTCTCCACCGCGACGGGTGAGTACTGGGGCTGCTTCAACATCTCCACGTTACGCTTACCTTTTTCGAGGATGTTCTGTGTGGAAGCATCGAGGTCGGAACCGAACTTAGCGAAGGCCTCCAGCTCTCGGTAGGAAGCCTGGTCGAGCTTCAGGGTACCGGATACTTTCTTCATCGGCTTGATCTGCGCCGAACCACCCACGCGGGAAACGGAGATACCTACGTCGATCGCGGGGCGGATACCGTTGTTGAACAGGGTCGAAGTCAGGAATATCTGACCGTCGGTGATGGAGATCACGTTGGTCGGGATGTAGGCGGATACGTCACCGGCCTGGGTCTCGATGATCGGCAGGGCCGTCAGGGAACCACCACCCTTTACGATGCCGGCATTTTTGAGGCTGGGGGGAAGGTCGTTCATTTCCCGGGCCAGCTTATCATCGTTGATCACCTTGGCGGCGCGTTCGAGGAGGCGGCTGTGGAGGTAGAATACGTCACCGGGGTAAGCTTCACGTCCTGGAGGGCGGCGGAGTAGGAGGGATACTTCGCGGTAAGCGACGGCCTGCTTAGAAAGATCATCGTAAATGATCAATGCTGGACGGCCCGTATCGCGGAAGAACTCACCGATGGCGGCACCGGCGAAGGGGGCGTAGAATTGGAGTGGAGCGGGGTCGGCGGCGGAAGAAGCGACGATGGTAGAATAGGCCATGGCACCATTCTCTTCCAGCGTCTTGGCGATCTGCGCTACGGTAGAGTTCTTCTGGCCACAAGCGACGTAGATACAGTAAACCGGCTCACCGCGGTCGTAGAATTCCCGCTGGTTCAGGATCGTATCGATGGCGATGGCGGACTTGCCCGTCTGGCGGTCACCAATGATCAATTCCCGCTGACCACGGCCGATGGGGATCATCGCGTCGATGGCTTTGATGCCGGTCTGAAGTGGCTCGGTTACCGGCTGGCGGTAGATAACACCGGGGGCTTTACGCTCCAGCGGCATTTCGTAGGTCGTCCCGGTAATAGGGCCTTTACCGTCGAGCGGTTGACCGAGGGCATCGACTACGCGGCCGATCATGCCTTCACCGACGTTAATGCTGGCGATTCGCCCGGTCCGTGAAACACGGCTACCTTCTTGGATACCGACGGATGTTCCCATCAGTACGACACCGACGTTGTCTTCTTCGAGGTTCAGTACGATCGCTTCCGTGCCGTTGCCGAACGTAACGAGCTCACCCGCCTGGGCGTTCTCGAGGCCGTAAACGCGGGCAATACCGTCACCCACTTGGAGGACGGTACCGTATTCTTCCAACTCAGCCGCCGTGTTGGCGCCGCTGAGTTGTGCTTTGATGATACCGCTAATTTCGTCGGGCTTAATTCCAGCCATGGTTGCTATGCTTTAAAATACTTGCGATTTATTGAGAGTGGTAATTGACCCGCTGGCCATTTACGCACTTAAGCGATCTCCTTGCGAAGTTCGCTCAGTTTGTGTGCGACGCTGGCGTCGTACACCTGTCCGCCGAACTCCAGAATGAACCCACCGATGATGGAGGGGTCGATGCTGGTTTCGATGTCGACGGTAGTTTCCGTCTTACCACCGGCAATCAGTTGTTTCTTGATGTCATCCAGTTCCGTAGCGGAAAGTGCAATGGCACTCGTTACTTTGACGGTACTGATGTTATTGAGCTTCTTATACTGCTTAATAAAAGCTTTGAGGATACCGATCAGGTCAGGCTCCCGGCCTTTAGTAATCAGGACATCTACGAAAACTTTTGTCAGTGGTGTGACGCCAACCTTATCCAGCAACTCGCTGAAGATAGCCTTCTTCTTACTCGGGTTGATGATGGGGCTAGCCAGCAAGTTCGCGACGTCGCGGTTACCGGTTAGGGACAACAGATCATCGACGTCACCCTTGATGACATCGAGTTGCGCTCGCTCCACGGCGAGGTCCAGCAAGGACTTGGCGTACCGGTCGGCTACTCTTTGATTGGTCATGGGGTGGTCTAGTTAAGGTTTTTCACCAATTCGTTGACGAGGGTCGTCTGGCTGATGTCGCTCTTGAGGTCTTTACGCAAGACTTTCTCCGCAACGTCGATGGCCATGTTACCGACTTCCCGCTTGAGGTCGACCATGGCTTGGTCGCGCATGTTGGCGATGTCGCGCTGGGCGTCGGCGCTCACTTTTTGGGCGGCGGCCTTGGCTTCGTCGATGGCTTCGGCGCGGCGCTGCTTGGCGTAGGCTTCTGCATCAGAAACGATGCGGATGCTCTCTTCACGCGCCTCAGCTAGCAGTTTGGTATTGTCCTCCTTCAGCTGGGCCATCTGCGCCTGAACGCGCTTGGCTTCGTCGATGCTATTTTGGATGCCGGTCTCCCGTACGCTCAGCGCGTTTTGAATGGGCTTGAAGGCGGTAGCACCGAGGATACCCCAAACGAGCAGAAAGATTACGACCGTCCAGAAGAGGAGGCCGATTTCTGGCCGAATAACGCTAAAGTCGACGAGGAAAAAATTAATCATTGTTGATACTTGTGGGTGTACGATTCACCTGGGTAAAATTGAAATAAGCCGGGGCCGCCGCCAATCGCGGTTCGGCCACCGGCTATCTTTCGATTGCAGTGCAGTCGGCCTTGTCTTAGCTGCTAGCCAAAAGACCTACTACAATGGCGAAGAGGGCGGCGCCCTCAATCAGTGCGGCCGTAATAATCATGGCCGTACGAATGTCGCCTGATGCTTCTGGCTGACGGGCGATAGACTCAGTAGCCTTGCTACCAATCATACCGACTCCAATACCTGCACCGAGTGCTGCAATACCTGCTCCTATAGCTCCCATAGTTATGGAATTTAAAAGGTGAAAAGAAAATTCTTAGTTGTGGGCTACCGCTTCCGCGTAAGCACCACCGTGTTTGTGTTCTACCGCGTGGTCTTCATCGTGGTGATCGTGCTCTTCCACCGCCGCGCCGATGTAGCTGGCGGCTAGCATGGCAAAAATAAAAGCCTGGAGGAAGGCAACTAACAGTTCAATGAGGTTCATGAATGCCGTAAACGCCCCGCCAACGATTGCACCAACCGTAGCGCCGCCAATGCTCTCGCCACTGTCACCAAAGACAAAAATTAAGCCGATGAGCGAGAGAATGATGATGTGGCCCGCCGTAATATTAGCGAACAAGCGAATCATCAGGGAGAAAGGCTTAATAAATAAACCAAGTATCTCCACTACCGCCAAAATTGGCTTGATGAAAACAGGTACGCCGGGCATCCAGAAGACATGCTGCCAGTAATCTTTTTTACCATTCAGGTTGGTAACGATAAAAACCACGACTGCTAAGCCCATGGTTACTGCTAGGTTTCCAGTTATGTTTGCGCTACCAGGAAAAATGGGAATCAAGCCAAGCAAATTACAAAACAGAATGAAGAAGAAAATCGTCATAATGAATGGCAAAAACCGTGCATAGTGCTGTTCCCCAATCATCGGCCGTGCGACTTCATCGCGGATGAAAAGGAAGACGGGCTCCATAAAGCCTTGGAAACCTGTTGGGGCCTGCCCATCTCTCTTCTTGTATGCACCCGCCACGATGGTAAAGACAATGATTAGCAATAGTGCCGCTAACATCATCGCAAAGACATTCTTCGTGATACTGAAATCGTAGAAGCTAGTAATGCCTCCGCCCAACAAACCACCATCGGCCGCCGAAGCGCGGTCCAGCTGGTAGTACTTCCCATCGTGGAGCAAAAAATCTGCTTCGTTTAGTTCTTCTTTGGAAATTTCGTCAGTCTCTTCGCCGACAATCGGGCCACCGTCAACTTTGTACTTATAAGTATCGATCGCGTGGGCATCTTTGATGATGACGTGGCCTTGGGGAAAGGACTCGTCCGCAACCCGGTTGATACGGCCGTGATTCATCAAGTAGCCTTTGACGGCGTGGTGGCCGTGGTCGAACATGCTACTCATGCCGAACGTCCAGCCGTGGCCGGGGGCAAAAAGGATAACTGGAAGGGGAATGTTGACGCCGTGCACGATCTCGAACTCGTTACCATCGGCAATGTGGTGCATGATGGTTTCGACGGGATCGTACTTCTCAACCTCCGCACCCTCGCCGCCACTGGCGAAGAGCGTACCGAAAGACAGCGTAAAGACCAGCAAAAGGAACAGGCGCGAAGTCAGCTTCATAGAGGTTGGCGTTATGGGGCTTTCCCAATTCAGCCGCAAAAGTACGGCGAGCCTACACATTATACTAACTACGTTGCCGCTTTTTACTTTCTACCGGAACTTAAAATCCACGTGGTAATGATCGTCGTGAAGATTATCTACCAGCGGCGGCAGCGCGCGAGCGAAGTAGACCCCCGCGTTTCTTTAGCTTGCGGCCGGAAGGGGTGGCGAATAATTCGTCCTTCAGGGCGATCTTCAAAATTACCTTCTGTACGGCCAGCCCGTTCGCCCGGGCCGCATCGTCGAGGGCCAGGAGGTGGCGGACCGTGATTTCGAAGTCGATCGCGACTTTTTCTGACCACTTACCCTGCTCGTCGAAGGTCAGTAGGTAGTGCCACACGCCGAGACGGTCTAGCCAGCGGTGTTGAGGGTTGGCCTAATTAACTCTGCTTTTCCCCTTTCCTTGCACCCGCGTCCGCGCCACTTAATTCAAATGGTTTTAAAAATTGGTGCCGCCATATACGTAGCTTTCAAAAACCTCCGCAACCGAAATGCCGAACAGGACGGGGACCAGCATCGATAGTAAGAAAATCAGCAGCCCTATACCGCCAGCTAAAATCCACCGCACCAAAATCGGTTGGTATAGCGCTGGGAGTAAGAATCTATCTAACGCAGATTTAGCCGGGATCGGACGCGAATGGCTGCCCTTAACGCCAATGTAATCCAACACCTCGGTCTCGGCAAATTCGTTACGGCCTTTCGAGTCAGCCAGAACCAAAGAGATTTGGCGGTTGCGCTTTGCTATGCCCAAAATGAAGAGCAGCGCGATGGGACCGTTCACCACGATCAATAAATCTTCGCTCTTCCATACGATACCCATTAGTGCATTTAATATGACGCCAACCGCCATCGCACCCATTAGTAAAATTTCGGTGGAAACATTGCCGGGCTTCGTCAGGCTCGTGGAATAAAAATAAGCGAAGACAACCAGTATTACAGTTACCGACCAACTAATAACTACCGCGGTAGGAATTCCTTGCGATACGCTTTCCGCGAAAAAGGAATAGCCAACAAGTGGGATGAATACCAGAGTACAGATGTCCGCAACAACGAGCAGGCTGGCCAGGCAACCATCGGGCTTATTTTTAGCACCTACTCTGAACGTATGGAATAGGAGTTGAATTGGTGGAAAAATGATACCGACAATTAACGGTATAATAAGTAGCATGAAACCCATCGGTGGCCTAGTTTCCTCAAAGATAGACCCTTTACTTTGAATTTCAAAGTAATTACGCGCGGTCGCGGGTGCCAAGTTGTACTACCGGAAGCAGGAGTTGAGAATGTGGGCCACAAACTCCCTGCTCCGTACCCTCCTATTTCTCCGTAACTTCGCCGCCCCGAAAATCCCCCCCGCCCCGTGATCGACCAGCTAGCCGCCATCTACATCCGTTTCAAGAACCTCGAAGAACAACTCGGCAACCCCGAGATCATCACCGACACCAACCGCTTCACGAAGGTGAACAAGGAATACGGCAAGCTGAAGCCCATCGCGGATACGTACCTGGTGTATAAGGACTTGCTCGACAACATCGAGATGTCGGAAGAAATGCGCAAGGACCCCGACCCGGAGATGCGGGAGATGGCGCAGATGGAGTACGATGACTTGCGGGAGAAGAAAGAGACGATGGACGAGGACATTAAGGTGATGCTCATCCCCAAAGACCCCGAAGACGAGCGGGACATCATCATGGAAATCCGTTCTGGCGCGGGCGGCGACGAGGCGGCGATCTTTGCCGGCGACCTGTTCGACATGTACAAACGCTACTGCGAGGGGCGGGGCTGGAAGATTGAGATGGTCGACGAAAACGAAGGCACCTCGGGCGGCTACTCTAAGCTCGTTTTTGAAGTACAGGGCGACGACGTGTACTCCAGCCTGAAGTTTGAATCGGGCGTGCACCGCGTCCAGCGCGTGCCCCGCACGGAAAGCCAGGGCCGCGTCCACACTTCCGCCGCGACGGTTGCCGTATTGGCCAAGATGGAAGAGGAAGACATCAACATCAACAAGTCGGAAATCAAGATCGACACCTTCCGGGCCTCCGGTGCCGGTGGCCAGCACGTCAACAAGACGGAATCCGCCATCCGCATCACCCACCTGCCGACCGGCATCGTTTCCGAGAGTCAGGACGGACGGAGCCAGCACAAAAATAAGGAGATCGCCATGGCACAACTCTACCGCCGGATCAAAGACGCCGCCGACAGCGCCGCCGCCGCCGAGCAATCAGCCAACCGGAAGTCGCTCGTCGGCTCCGGCGACCGCTCCGAAAAGATTCGCACCTATAATTATCCGCAGAACCGAGTGACGGACCACCGGATTAACCTGACGCTGCACAGCTTGGACAAGATCGTCGCGGGGGGCTTGGACCCGGTTATCGAAGGATTACAGGTGGCGGAGAATGCTACTAAGTTGCAGGAGGGGGCGGGGGTTTAGGGGGATTAGGCGGTAGTTTTTTAGGCGGTAGGCGGTAGGCGGTAGGCGGTAGGCGGTAGGCGGTAGGCGGTAGGCGGTAGGCGGTAGGCGGTAGGCGGTAGAAATTATTAGTTTTAGATTTAATGTGGGTACTAGATATTTGCTGGTTGTAATACTTACTAATCTCTAGCGATGCAAATTTCGCGTAATCTTAATTCGCCGTAACCTACCGCCTACCGCCTAATTCTTCCTACCGCCTACCCTCCTAAAACTTCCACATGCAACTCAACACTCTCGACTGGAGCATCATCGCCGCCTTTTTCATCGTCTCGCTCGGTATTGGCTTGTACGCAAGTCGGAATTCCGGAGATTCGACGAAGGAGTTCTTCCTCTCCGGCCGGAACATGCCCTGGTGGCTGCTCGGCGTCTCGATGGTGGCCACGACTTTTTCGGCCGACACGCCCAACCTGGTAACGGACATCGTGCGCAACAACGGCGTGGCGGGCAACTGGGCCTGGTGGGCTTTTTTGTTGACGGGTATGCTGACGGTGTTCGTCTACGCGCGGCTCTGGCGGCGGTCGGGGGTGCTGACGGATCTTGAGTTTTACGAATTGCGGTACTCGGGGAAGCCCGCGCGGTTCTTGCGGCAATTTCGGGCGATCTACCTGGGGGTTTTCTTCAACGTGATGATCATGGCGACGGTGTGCCTGGCGGGGATCAAAATTGCGGGCGTATTGCTGGGGTTGAACGCGGTGACGACGGTGCTGATGGTGTCGGTCGTGACGGTCATCTACTCCGCCCTGGGTGGGTTTAAAGGCGTGGTGATTACGGATTTCGTCCAATTCACCTTCGCGATGATCGGCGCGGTTTGGGCGGCGGTCTACATCGTCGCGATGCCCGAGATCGGGGGGCTGGACGCACTCTTTGCGCATCCGGTCGTGAGCGGCAAGTTAGACATCATTCCAAAATTCGACGACCCGGCGGTGTACGTTCCCCTGCTCGTCGTGCCGCTGGCCGTGCAGTGGTGGAGTGTTTGGTACCCCGGCGCGGAGCCGGGTGGTGGCGGTTACGTAGCGCAGCGGATGCTGGCGGCGAAAAACGAGCGGCACGCGGTCGGGGCGACGTTACTGTTCAACGCTTTTCACTACGCGCTGCGCCCGTGGCCGTGGATCTTGATTGCGCTGGCTTCGATCGTGGTTTTCCCGGACATTGCTAGCTTACAAGCAGCTTTTCCGGATATCGACCCCGGTACGGTAAAGGACGACCTCGCCTACCCCGCGATGCTGAGCTACCTGCCGTCGGGTCTGCTGGGCCTGGTCATCGCTTCCCTGATCGCGGCGCTGATGTCGACGCTCTCGACGCACCTAAACTGGGGGTCCAGCTACATCGTCAATGACTGGTACCAGCGGTTCATTAAGCCGGAAGCGTCGGAAAAAGAACTGGTCAACGTAGGTCGTATTTCTACCGTCGTGCTGATGGTGTTGTCCGCCATTCTCGCGCTGGCCCTGTCGAACGCGCTGCAAGCCTTTAACATCCTGTTACAAATCGGTGCCGGGACGGGGTTGATCTTCATCCTGCGCTGGTTCTGGTGGCGGATCAACGCCTGGACGGAAGTTGCCGGTATGGCCGCTTCCTTCGTTATCGCACTCAGTTTCCTGTTCTACAAGATTTTTGCGCAACTGCCCACCCCGGATACCGACCCGAAAACGTTCTTCGCCGGTTGGGAACTAAGCCTCAGAAATAAGTTCGTCACCTCCCCCACCCTGCCCCACCTGGAGGGCTGGGAACAGCTACTGATTGGCGTTGGGCTGACAACGGTCATCTGGATCGCCGTCACTTTCCTCACCCGGCCGACGGACGCGGCTACGCTGCAAGAGTTCTACTTGAAAATTCACCCGGGCGGACCGGGCTGGGGGCCGGTAGCGGCCAGCATTCCGGCGGAGCGGACGGTTCCACTCAGTGAGCCACTGAGCTTACGGATTGCCGCGGTTTTTATCGGAGCGATTGCCATTTACTCGGTACTGTTTGCGACCGGATTTTACCTGTACGGCAACTTAACCGCGACCCTGATTTCGAGTATTTTCGCGGTGGGGGGAATTTTGTTCTTGTGGTATAATCGAGCGAAGCTTTGAGTGTCACTTGTCCGAAAAGACCATTTGAGCGCACCGTTGAATCCGTTATTAATTACGCAACCAATGGCACCCACCATAAAAAAGAATAGTGCCCCCAAACTGGGAGGCACTATTTGAAAGACACTTGAACAACACTTATTTCTGGTACGCACGTGGAGCTGCGGGAATTCATACTGATGCATTCTCCTAGCGCAATTGATACAAAGGTATGTATTTTGGATATACCCCGCTGCGTAGGAAATCATTTATTTGTAAAGTTCCGACATTACACGTGATGTCGCGTGTACTTTTAACCGATTGCGAATAGCATCACCGCGCCTCGTCCGCCATCTTCAGGTAAACGCCATTACTCCAACCAAAGCCATCCTGTACGGGATACTCACCGCCACCGGCTTCCAGCGTGATGTCTTCAACGTTGTATTTCTCGACTAACTTATTCACGTTTTCGTACACCCGCTCGTTATTTGCCATCCAACGGAGTCGAATCTGCTCGGCCGTGGTGTCCTCCCCGTAGTTCTTGAGACCCCGGTAGGTCATCCACTGCAGCGGTGCCCAGCCGTTCGGTGCGTCCCACTGCTGGTCGGTATCGACGAGGCTCGTCCGAACGCCCCCCGGGGCGAGAAACCGGTCGGCGATCAGTTCGCCTACGGAAGCCGCCGCCGCCTCCTCAGCCAGGCCGACAAAGAGCGGATACACACCCGCCAGGGTCAGGTAGCCCGTGAATTTGCTAGCGTCGTCCTCCTTGTTTATACCCTCCCCGGTGATGGCTGGCCAGTAGACATCCTGGTAAAACCCAGTCGTTTCATCGTACAGGTGCTCGTTGATCGCGCGCCGCCTTTGCTCGGCCTTCCCCGCGTACTCCGCATCCACATCCGTGCCCCGCTCCTCCAGTACTAATTCCAATTTATAGAGCAGGGAGTTCAGATCCGGTGGCAGGATATCCGTCGTCCGAATGGTACCGATCGTCTCGCCGTCGGCGAACCAGCGGGCGGAATAATCCCAGCCCGATTCGGCGCCGGAGCGCAGGTGGCGGGCCACCGTTTGGCTATCGCGACCACTTTCGCGGATCGTCAATACGTCTTCCCGGTAAGATTCGGCGCGGGGGCGGTCGCCGGCGGCGTAGTAGCGGTTGAGAATGCTCCCGTCGGGCAGGCGCACGACGTGGTTGTTTGCCGGGTTCACCTCCGTTAATTCCTCCAGGCCGTCCATCCAGTAAGCGTACTCCGCTGCTAGCTGGGGATAGAACTCGCGGTAGACTTGCGCTCCTTCAATTTCGGCGAGCACTTCCACCATGAAGACGAAAAAGGGCGGCTGGCTCCGCGTCAGGTAGTAAGTTCGATTACCGTTCGGCACGTGACCGACTTCATCGATCAGGTAAGCGAAATTCTCCACCATGGCCCGCACGAGCTCGTTTTTGCCCGCCGCCTGTAGCCCAAGGAGCGTGAAGTAGCTGTCCCAGTAGTAGATCTCCCGGAAGCGCCCGCCGGGGACGATGTAATCTTCCGGCAACGGAATCAAACTACCCGCGGCCCCCTCATCCGTACCGGCCCTGCGCGTCAGCACGGGCCAGAGCGTATTAATGTGCTCGGTAATGGTCCGGTTGCCGTCGCTGGCAAACCCACTTTCCGGCTGCACCGGGGGGGCGAAGTGCTGCTCCGTAAAGGCTTTCAAGTTGAAGCCGGGCTTGACTTTCTCCGTGGCGTAAGCGTCCATAATTTCCGCCGCATTCGCCTGCGGTGCCATGTCCACGAACGTTTTCCCGTCCGGGTAAACCTGTTCCATTTGTACGCGGCGGAAAAGCTCGCCAAACAGCTCGTCGGGGGCTTGGCGTTCGCGGGTTGAGGTGGGCGCGGTCCCGATAGCTATCGGGAGCGCAAGGGCGGGGGAAGTAGGAGCGGGGTCCGTCCGGCAACTCGCTAAACTTAGGACAAAGAGCAGTATAAATAAGGAAATCTTTGGCATGCGGCAAGTGCGTTTATCCGGCAATGTAACGCAAGTAGTCGGTTCGGGTACCATCTAGCGGCGTGGTGGATGGCCAATTAGGGCAATCGTAATTATCTCTAAATGTCCACGGGCCACTAAGTAATAACTTAGCGGCCCGTGGACAAGAGTAGATAAATAAGGTCGGTTTACTGCCGCACGAACCGGCGGGTCTCTACTTCCCCCCCAGCGGTGATGATCTGCAGGAAGTAAGCTCCGCGCGCTAAATCACCTACCTCCAGATCGGTACTGTTTTCGGAAATTCTACCGCTACTCAACTCCCGACCGGTCAGGCTCATGATCCGGTAATCGGCCTGGGTGCCGGAAAGACCCCGCACCTGAAGTACATCCGCGGTGGGGTTCGGAAACACCTTAATTGTACGTGCGTTTCGCTCCCCGATGGCGACCGTGTTACTGAAACTAAAGCGTCCGTCGTAGTCCGTCTGCCGCACCCGGTAGTACGTCGTACCCTCCGCAAAACTGAAATCTTCGTACGTCAGTTTGCGCTCGCCAGCCAGGTTACCATCGGCTGCAATCTTGTCCAGCTCCAAGTAATTGCTTCCGTCACGACTCGTTTCAACGGTAAAAAAATCACTGCTTACCTGATTGCTCACGGCCCATTCGAGCAAACGCCCCTTGGTGGTAGGCCGAACCGTTAAGGGGGTGGACCAGACGAGGGGGAATGCGGCACCTTCCAAGTCGGACGGTAGCGCGGTTCCTTCGCTCGGTGCGAAGGCTCCGGTCGGGTCGACGGCAATGAAGTCGTAAGTCGCGGCATACTCGGCGCTGCTACTGCGGCCGATGTCGACGTAGCGGCTCCCGGTCGCCCCGTCACTAGCGGCACTGGCAAAGACCGCGGTTGCTTCGTTCAGGTAGACGGTCGTGACCATCGGCGTTCCCCCGTCGCCGTTAGCAAAGTTCAGCCGAATGGTCTGGAACTCCTCACCGGCGAAGAAGTCGGTGGGAAAGTCGACCTCGGGGTCGCTGGCCGCCGTTTCGAACTTGAGCGAGTTGCGGTTGATCCGCACCTTCTGCCGCCAGCCGAGGCCGCGAAACTCTACGAACGTGATGTTATTCTCTCCGCTTACCGGGGCGACCCGTAGCACTACCGTTACTTCCTCGTCCGCCGACTGGCGGTAGCGCCACCGGTAATTGTTATCCCCATCGGTGCTGGGTCCGGATCGGTACTGGTAGGCATTATTCCCCTGGCCATCGACGGATACGACCCGGTTGACGGTCGCCTCGTCGTTAGATTGATCCTCGTAGAAACCACCGTTATCGGCATTGCTCTCCACGTTCGGCCGCGCGTGGCCCCGGGCGACTTCCCAGTTGCCATCATCAAAGCTGGCGAGGGTAGTAAATTGCTTGGTCGCGCCGCGCGGGCCGGCGCCGGCATCGTTCACGGCCGTTACCCGGTAGTAGTAGGTAGTCGCCTCGTTGAGGGTGGTAGGGTAGAAAAAACTATCGGTCACCGTAGTTACGTTACTATTTACCTGAGATAGCGAAGCACTAAACCCGACTTCATAACTCGTAGCGCCTTCCACCGCGGACCACGTAACGGGCATGGTTGCGGGGACGTTCTGCGAACCGTTCACGGGCAAAGTATTCTCAACGGCACCGGGTGCTTCTTCGTTGGGCGCTTCCACGACGATCGAGGGGCACAAGCCTTCCGGCGTTTCCGACGAGCAGAAACTGGCGAACTGGACGACTTCGTCCCGCAGGCTTGCGTCGCGCATCCGGTTGGGGACGGTGCCGGAAAGCCGCTTGCTCCGGTAGATACCCCATTTGGGCCGGTTGATTAATGTTGGATCTGTCGTACTGACCTCGCGCCAGAGATCTATGTTGGACCGGGAAAAATTTACGATGTTGACGCCGGAGGCTACGTCCGTAATCGTCAGTTCCAGGCTCCCGGTGTTGGAGTGGACCTGCATTAGGTAGACCTCTACCCATTTACCCCTAAAATTGCTCAGGGGAACGTCGTCGACAATTTTCATGTCCTCGCCACTGACATTGTTTGCATTGTAAACGAGCTCCATGTCGTTCGTCCGGGCGGTCAGGGTAAGGATGGGTAAGCTGGTTTCGTTACCACCCTCGGCCTTGTTCTGGAAGAGGTGCGTGAAGCTGCCCGTTCCGACGAAACCCGCGTCCAGTTTAAACTGCCAGCGGTAGTAGCTCGTCTCGCCGAAGGTATGCTCCAGCACAGGATCGGACTGGCCTTCGGGGCCACCTTTGATCTCGACGCGGACTCGGTCGATCTCGTTATTGCCGTTACGCAGGCAGCGGTCACTGTCCTCGTCGATGTGGCTGTAGAATTCGAACACGTCCGTGCCGGCGGGACCGAGGTCGGCGGCAAAGGTTTGCAAAATGTGGGGCCCAAAATCTTTGTGGTTACCCGCATCGGTGTCGGGGTTGTCGGCGCAGGCGGAACTACTATTATCCGGCCCTTCGATGCCTACGCCGGCCGCCGAGATGGTGGGGTAAGCACTCCCGGTAGAACCGGACGGGGTAAGGGTAACTTGGGCCAATAGGCCCGTAGCGGCTGCCATTCCCATAAAGAGAACATGCATCGTTTTCAAGTAATAATGCATCATAAAATACGGTTGGTTTGCAGATCGGTTTAATGACTGCTCCCAATATGCTTACGCCCGGTATGAATGCACGGCTACTTTTGGCGGGGGAAAGGTATGCTGGACTTTTCTACCCCTAATTCTGTACTTCTACGGCTGACCGGCACTTTTTATGATCGCCATTCAAAGCGCGGCACTACCCCTTCCGCAGTTCCTTCTTAAGTATTTTGCCCGTAGCCGACTGGGGCAGCGCCGCCAGAAACTCAACGGAACGCGGGTATTTATAAGCGGCGATCCGTTCTTTCGTCCAGGAAATAAGGTCATCCGCGGCGGGGTCGTGACCTTCCTTCAGCACGACGCACGCCCTGATCTCTTCCCCGTATTCCTCATCCGGCACCCCGATCACGGCCACCATCGATACGGCCTCGTGCCGCAGCATCACGTCTTCCACCTCGCGGGGGTAGACGTTGAGGCCGCCCCGGATGATCATGTCCTTGGTGCGGTCCACTACGTAGAAAAACCCGTCCTCATCCATTCGGCCGACGTCGCCGGAATGCAACCAACCGTCCACGATCGACTCGGCCGTCGCGTCCGGCTTGTTGTAGTAGCCCTTCATTACGTTGTGACCCTTATACACGATCTCTCCCTTTTCCCCAACCGGGACTTCCCGCCCGGCCTCGTCCACCACCTTAACCGATACCCCCCAAACCGGCGTCCCGATCGAACCGGCCTTGCGGCCAACGTCCGCCTGGTTGAACGTAACTACGGGCGAGCCTTCGGACATGCCGTAGCCTTCCAAAATATCAATACCGAAGCGAGCTTTGAACTCGTTGATGACCGTAACCGGCAGCGACGCACCACCCGACAAACAGCTTTTCAGGTTGGCGGCAATGGCTTTCAGGTCAAATTGTTCTCCCTTGTAGTTCAGCAGCCCCCAGTACATCGTCGGTACCCCGGCAAAAATGGTAACCCGGTGCCGTTCCATCAGTCCGAACACGTCTTCGGCATCGAAGCGGGCGAGCAGCACGTTGGTCATCCCCCGGTAGAGGCTGGCGTTCAGCTGGAGGGTCAACGCGAAAATGTGAAACATGGGCAGTACCGTCAGCGTGACGTCCTGGGTCGTGGCACCGGTTAGGTCCGCGGACAGTATGGCGTTCAGGAAAAGATTACTGTGAGAAAGCTCCGCCCCCTTGGGCCGGCCGGTCGTGCCCGAGGTATAGACGATCACCGCCGTGTCGTCAGCCCCCGTCGCGGCGGTGTCGGTTGTCACAACTTGGCCTTCCATCAGCGCACCCATGGTTGACGTTCCTTCGATGGGAGAAGGGTCGCTTGTTTTGGCGGTAATAACGACGAAGTCCTCGCATCCGTCGACCTCCCCAAAAGCCGCAAACCCTTCCTCAAGCATCGGCAGTCCCGGTGCGCCGAGGAAGCAGCAGTACGCTTTGGCGTCGGAGTCGGCGAGGTGGTAGACAACCTCCTCCCGCTTGAGCAAAACGCTGAGGGGCACTACCACTCCGCCAGCCTTCAGGATGCCGTAAAATGCGATGGGGAAGTAGGGGACGTTAAGGCAACTCAGGGCGACTTTATCCCCGGGTTTTATCCCGGTAGCCTTCAGTCCGTTAGCAAACTGGTTGGCCGCCCCGTTGACCTGTGCGTACGTAAGGTGGGTATCTCCGTAAATAAAAGCGTCTTTCGTCGGGTATTTCCGGGCGCTGTCTTCGAGCAGGACGGACAGGTTGAGCATGGTCGATTTTTTGTGTGACGTAACGTCAGTAAGGTAGCCAAAAGGCCCGTTATCGGTTGGGCGCGGTCGCGGGTGCCAGGTCAAGTTGGGTAGAAGCAGGGTTCTAACGACAAGCGAAGAAATTTACGGCAAGCAGAACGAATGGTAGTTCGTGCATGGCGAAGGCTAAAGTTGTTCCGATTAGATTCAAGTTACTATTACCAGCGAGGAGAAGCCCGGGCCGTAGGTGCCGCACCATACTTTAGCTTAGCACCAGGAAATCTAAATGGGTACGGCCTAATCCTCTGCGACCAAGCTCATTTCACCGAAGCCGAGTCGTAGGGGCCGCGTCAAGTTTTGAGTTCGGTAGGCCCGGAGTAGCGGTCGTGTCGTACCCCGCGTACTAACCAGCTCAGCTATCTCGGAGAGAAGCGTCGCCGGCGTGTCCTTATCAGCGTACATCATGATTGGTTCGGCGCTGCGATCGTCTTCCGGAAGTTTAATTAATCCACGTTCCAGTTCGGTTAGCAGATTCGCCACGTCGTCCAGCGGCTGGCCGTTTACCAGAATAATGTGGTTGTCGCTCCGGGCATTATACCCGACGTAAAAACTCAGTAACCCAGAATCCCACGGCCCCTTTTCCACTCGCTCACGGACGATCGATTCATCAATAGGCAAATCAACCTTCAAGTCCGTTAGCGAGAAGAAATCTTGCTGTGCGTTGCAACAAGATTCATTACAGCGGTAAGCGGTAGCGCTCGCCTCCAGCTTACCGTAATCGTGGCCCGTCTCAGTAAAAAGTAGTGTTTCCCCCTGCCACTCGTAGGTCATGTTGAAACTCAGACAAGTAGGGAACAGGATGATATGGTTTCTTAGGCGATCAATTGGTCCACCTATGAATGTGCCCTCCTCCAGAACATCATTGATGAGTACTACGTCATCGGCACCAATGTCAATGGTAGCGACTTGGTTGAAAAAACCGGAAGCAGTAGCCTGGTCGACGTGCCAGTGCCCGTTCAGGGCCGGTTGGCGGACGACGTTGTACAGCGCGAGCCCCGCAACGGTTACCGCGGCGATGGCGTAGCAGATCAAGGTTACGGTTCGGTTCATTTGCTGAAATTGGAAGCTTCCGTAGTTTGGTACGGCGAGAGCGAGTAAGTTAAGGTACCCGCGGCTGACGTCCTAAAGTTTACGCCGTCCGGTTACCTTCGCGCCATGATCACCTACCACACCGCCGATTACCTCTACCCAATCACGTCCGCCCCGATCAAAAACGGCGTTATCGGCCTCGACGAATCTGGCAAAATTACGGCGGTGCTGGACCCTGCCTCCCCAACTTACGCTGCACCTGCGACCGCGCCCATTCGTCACGAAGGCGTCCTGATACCCGGCTTCATCAACACCCACTGCCATTTAGAACTCAGCCACCTTGTCGGCAAGTCGCAAACCGGCAAGACTTTGCTCCCTTTCCTAGTCGACGTCATCACGATGCGTGCCAGTGACCAAGCAACGATCGATGCGGCCATCATGAAGCAGGACAAACTGATGTGGGAGGCCGGCATCCAAGCCGTCGGCGACATCTGCAATAAGGCCGATACGGCGGCGACGAAAAGAGCGAGCCCGATTCGGTATTACAGCTTCGTAGAGATGTTTGATTTTTTGCAGCCAGCGGCGGCGGAAAGCAATTTTGAGACATACCTGAAGGCCTACGAGGAGCAAGCGGGGAGTAATGAGGAAAGAGTAAAGGGTAAGGATCGCAAGGCCGCCGTGCCGCACGCGCCTTACACCGTTAGCGACCCGCTTTATGCGTTGATTAACTCCGTTAATACCGGGCAGGAAACCGTCAGTATTCACAACCAAGAGACGCCAGCGGAAGACGAACTTTTTCAGACCGGCGGCGGAGCCTTCGTTGATTTTTTTAAGGGTTTTGGCGCTAGTCTGGATAATTTTGAAGCTCCCGGCATTACTTCTATCCGCCACGCGATGAAGCATATGGACCCTACTAAACGCACCATTTTCGTACACAATACCCTCACCAGTGACGACGACATCCACGCCGCGCACGCCTGGGGCCAAAGCGGTGTCTACTGGGCCACTTGCCCGAACGCAAACCTCTACATCGAGAACCGACTACCCAACTACGCGCGCTTCCTAAATACCGACGCCAAAGTCACGATTGGTACCGATAGCCTGACGTCCAACTGGCAGCTGTCCGTGCTGGAGGAGTTGAGGACGATCAGCAAGTACCAGAGCTACGTTTCTTTTGCGACGCTGCTCCGGTGGGCGACCATTAACGGGGCCGAGGCGCTGCAATTTGCGGACTTGGGTAGCTTGGAGGTGGGGAAAACGCCGGGATTATTGGAATTGAAAAATTTACGGGGGACTGATCCGGACACTTACGGGATTGGTGAGTTTACCGAAGTTGAACGGATTTCCTAGTAACCAATAGGTTGAGGGCCTCTGGCCCGAACGTGACGGCGGTAGCGCTACCGCATGGCCGTTCGGGCTAGAAGCCCTCAACCTAAAATGAAAGACTCTTCGATAATCTAACCTCCCTCTTTTCTACTCAACTTACTCCAGAGGCAGCCAGAAGCAAAGCTACCGCATGGCCGTTCGGGCTAGAAGCCCTCAACCTAAAAGAGACCCTTTGGTGGGTTATCCACCTTCTTTTCCTACTCCGCTTCCTCCGTTGACAACCAGACGTAAAGCTACCGCACGAACGTTCGGGCCGGAGGCCCTCGGCCTAAAAAAGACCCGTCCCGCAAACGCGAAACGGGTCGATACACCTTTAAAACTAAGTTCTTCGGTTAGGAATTTTTCACCACCTCGGCGTCGGTGACCGGGCCGTGTGACTTACCGTTCTTTTTGGCCGGAGCCACGGGTACTGGAGCGGTTTTCTCCCCCAAATTGTTCACTAATCCAGTGGGTAACTGCATCCCGCTCTGGTTGAGGAAATCATTGAGTTGCGGCACCATACCGTAGAGTCCCTGCACGAAGTTGCCGACGCCCTGACCATTACCGTTGTCGTAAACGACAACCTTGTCGATCTCGATGTCCTTGATGGCGTTCGTCTGAATCTGGGTCAGTGCTTCGAGCTTGTCGAGCATCAGGTAGTTGATGGCGGCTTGCGAGTCTCCACCGGCGGCGTCCACCAGGCGGCGGAAACCTTCGGCTTGCTTGCTGAGCACTTCTTCGACACCTTTAGCATCCGCCTGGTAACGAGCGAGGGCGGCATCGGCTTCACCGCGGGCGATTTCGCGGCGACTTTCGGCCTGCGCCTGGGCGGCGATGATGGCTTTTTGCTTATCGATGTCGGCCATGACGACTTGCTCGGCTTCCATGCGGGCTTTCTCGGTGCCGGCGCGGGCGAGTTCGGCGGCGGTTTGGGCTTTGTAGGACTCCTCTTCGGCTCTGGCTTTAGCTACTTTGCGGGCGGCTTCGGCCTGGCGATTGGCTTCGGCGAGGGCGACGTCGCGCCCGGCGTTGGAAGCGGCGATCTTGATGGCCGCTTCGTTCTTTCCTTCCTGGGCTTCGGCCTGGAACTTTGATTCTCCGATCTCGGCGCGAGAGTTAGCGTCGGCGACCTTGATCCGCTGGGCCTGCTGGGCTTCGGCCTCACCGACCATGGCACGGGAGTTGGCGTCGGCAATCTTGATGCGTTGTTCCTGCTGGGCTTCGGCTTCCCCGATCTCCGCCTGGGCGGTGAGGGCGGCTACTTTCGTGCGTTGCTCCTGGATTGCTTCGGCGCGGCCAATGCTACCGGTTCGCTTCTCCTGGGCGACTTTTACTTCGGCTTCGTTGATGGCGCGGGCGGCGGCTTCCTGACCGAGGGCGGCGATGTAGCCGGATTCGTCCTGGATGTCGGTTACGTTTACGTTAATCAGGCGCAGACCGATTTTGTGGAGTTCTTCACCGACGTTCTCGTAAACGCTGCTGACAAACTTGTCGCGATCGGTGTTCAGTTCTTCGATGTCCATAGTGGCGATCACGAGGCGCATCTGGCCCATGATGATTTCCTGGCTGAGGCGGGCGATCTCGTCGCGGTTCAGGGAAAGGAGCCGATTGGCCGCGGCGAGCATCAGTTTCTCGTCCTCGCCGATACCGATAGTGAACTGCGAGGGGACGTTAACGCGGATGTTTTGCTTCGAAAGGGCGTCCTTCAGGTTAACGTCGATGGAAAGCGGGGTGAGATCGAGGTATTTGTAGTCCTGAATCACGGGCCAGACGAAAGCAGCACCACCGGCGTAACACTGCGCGGACGTTCCACCGCTCGTTTTACCGTACACGACAAGGATCTTATCGGAAGGGCAGCGCTTGTACCGGCTGACGAGAAAGAACAGGAACATGAGGATGAGGACGACTACGCCTCCGATGAGTTCTAACATAATGGAAAGGGTTGAGTGTTAAAGATAAAGGTTCGTGTGATTTAGTGTTGTAACGTTTGATTATTGTCGTGATGATCGCTAAGCGAGTTGCCGGACAACGATACTACCGTCCGCAGCCAAGTTGACTACTTCGACCGGCGTGCCCGTTGGCAGTTCGAGACCATCTTCGGCGGTGGCTTTGAATTCGCGGTTGCGCCCCTTGACGCGGACGTTGACAAGCCCTTGTCCTTCGCCGGGTATTTTCAGGTAGACTTTGCCCTGCTGGAAGAGGGCGTCGTCCGCTTTGAAATTTACGTTCGATTCCTGCCGGAGCATCAGTTTCAGTAACTGGCTCATTACCCACACCCCCACGGCACCCGCGGCCGCGCCCACCGTGAAAGCAAGCGCTGGATTATCGTAAGAGACGAGCATCAGTTTCACCACCCAGGCCCCCATGGATACAAAGGTGAGCACGGATTTAAAGATGCCCAGACCGTCGGCGTCCGCATCTACATCCACGTCGAGATCTAATCCGCCGAGCAGGGAAAGCAACAGGAGCAAAAACAGAATTCCGCCGGAGACGAGAGAAATAGTGGTGAGTAGTTCGATCATGGTGTATGAAATTAACAACTCTATAACGGATTTGCCGGGTAGTAGAGTTGACCTAAGATAAGGCTGTTGGTCGAACTTTGGGGGACGTTGGTCTAGGAGAGGGAGGTAGGCGGTAGGCTGGTAGGCTGGTAGGCTAGTAGGCTAGTAGGCGGTAGGCTGGTAGCTACGGCTACTTGTATGGAGATTTTGCCGCGATCCTTTTTCTTTGCTCTTTATTCTTTATTCCTCCTCCCCACTTTCATCCAACTGATCGGCCTTCGGCGCGCGCGTTAGGTCTCGCCGTACCGCAATCGCCGCATTTAGCTCGAACCCTATTATGAGGATGAGCGCGTTGAGCTGCAGCCAGAGCATGATGATGATGATCGTGGCGATGGAGCCGTAGAACTTGGCGTAGGTGTCGTAACGATTGAAGCCATCGACGTAGAAAGAGAAGGCAACCGACGTGGCTAGAGAAAGCACCGTGGCCAGCGTCACGCCCGGGCTGAAGTAGCTAAAGCGCTTGATCGTCGACGCGCCGAACCGATACAGAGAGCCGATGGTGGCGTAGTAAAGCAACAGCATAACCAGCCAGCGCAGGACGTTGACCATAAAGGCGGTCACCGCCCCGATGCCGACCACATCGGTCATCCACTCGATGATGGAGTTGCCGAGGATAACGAAGACCGTGCTGGCCACGATGAACAGGCCAATCAGAAAGGTCAGGCCCGTAGCGACGATGCGTTTGCGGATGACGTTGCGCTGCTTAAACACCCGCACGTAACTCTTTTCGAACGCCTGCATGAGCGCGATCATCCCATTCGTGGAAAAATAGATGGCCAGCAAGAAACCGAAACTGAGCAGACCGAGCTTCGGCTGGTTGGTGATTTCCTGCACGAAGCCAAAAACGATGTCCCCCGCCTGGCCGGGCATGACGCGCTTAATCTCTTCGTACATCACGGTGTTGAAATCGTCGAGTTGGGGGAACCAGATAACCATGATGTCCAGCGCAAACGGTAGCAACGTGAACAGGGTGAGCATCGAAGGAAAGAGGGACAGAAAAAAACTGAAGGCGACGGAATTTGCCCGGGTGAACAGGTCGTCCCGCATCAATTCGTTATACGTAAAGACGACCACGTCGTGGATTGGCACGCCGTCGAAGCCGATAAAGGAGTTTTCTTTAGAATACTTGAGTAGCCCGATCCAGAAGGGATGCTCGAGGAAGTAACGCTTGATCGCGTCCAGGTCCGGGGCTTTAAACTTCAAAATACGGTTGCACTTGTTCGAGTAGATAAGGCGGCACGGGGCAGCTCCGTTTAGTCACGGCGTCAACAAAACACAGTTTTACGCTGCCGCCGTTCACCAATTTACCGCCGGGGTTGCGGATTTCCACGTAAAAAGTGATGGTTTTACCGGGCGGGTGGCGCAAGGTAGTGGTAATCTCCAGCACCTCATCGTAACGCGCCGGGCGCACGAAGCGTTGGTTGAGGCTCATGACGGGCATCATCACGCCGTGCTCGGTTTCCATGTTGGCGTAGGTGAAGCCGAGGCTGCGGAGCATTTCGGTGCGGCCAATTTCGTAGAGGACGGCGTAGCGGCCGTGGTAGAGGTAGCCCATTTGGTCGGTGTCGGCGTAGTTTACTCGGTAGGTGGTTTTGTGGGTCAAGGGTCTTTGGTCTTTGGTCTTTGGTCTTTGGTCTTTGGTCTTTGAAGATCGTTTTTATTCGTCTTTAAACGCAAATATTCGGGTAAATCTTTGTACTTGCTCGGTTATTGTAGTGATTTGGGACAAATGCGATATTATGAATTACGGATTTACGAAGTTGCAGGCTTACTTAGTGGCAGAAGATTTAGCGCACGATATTTTTGAGGTAACGAAGCATTTCCCTCGAAATGAGGATAGGAGTCTTACCGATCAGATTCGACGCTCCTCGCGTTCCGTTTGCAGCAACTTGGCGGAAGGATATGCGAAGCGTCGATACCCGAGGCATTTTATTTCTAAGCTTACTGACTCACTCGGCGAGAGTTACGAAACGGAAACTTGGTTGCGTTTTGCGCGAAAGTGCGAATACATCGACAACGATACGTACAACCGCCTCCACATCAAATCAGAGAGTGTAACAAAACTAGTCTTATTCATGATCAGAAACCCAACCAAGTTTGAAGACAAATACGTGGATAACAAACCCACACGAGCGAGGTAAAGCGTCCCTTAGATTACACCAATCGGTCAAGGACTACAGACCAGAGACTACAGACCCTAGACCTTAGACCAAAGACCAAAGACCCCAGACTAATTTTTTCCCTTTGCCATCAACCCAAACCTTCGTACTTTTGCGCCTCAATTAGCACCCCAAAGAACTAACAAGCATCGCTCTATGGCAAATATCGGTAAAGTAAAGCAGGTTATCGGCCCGGTCGTCGACGTAAGTTTCGCCGGCCAAGGCTCGGAACTACCGGCCATCCTCAACGCCCTCGAGATCACCCGCCCGAACGGTGAGATCATCGTTCTCGAAGTCCAGCAACACCTCGGTGAAGATTCCGTGCGAACCATCTCCATGGAAGCGACTGACGGACTGACGCGGGGCACCGAAGCGATCGACACCGGCCGCGCCATCGCCATGCCCATCGGCGTTGCGATCAAAGGCCGTTTGTTTAACGTAGTCGGTGAGCCCATCGACGGTATGCCCGCCGTGCCGAAAGGTGACAACGCCCGCCCGATCCACAATACGCCACCGGATTTCGATCAGCTGGCCACCGACCGGGAACCTCTTTTCACCGGCATCAAAGTGATCGACCTGATCGAGCCCTACACGAAGGGTGGCAAGATTGGGCTTTTCGGTGGTGCCGGAGTAGGTAAGACGGTGCTCATCCAGGAGCTGATCAACAATATTGCCGTCGGTTACGAAGGTATTTCCGTATTCGCCGGTGTTGGCGAGCGGACGCGTGAGGGCAATGACTTGCTCCGTGAGATGTTGGAATCTAACATCATCCGCTACGGCGAGAAGTTCATGCACAACATGGAAGAAGGTGGTTGGGACCTTTCTCTGGTGGACATGAAGGAACTCGAAGAATCCAAAGCCACCTTCGTCTTCGGACAAATGAACGAGCCCCCCGGAGCCCGTGCGCGCGTGGCACTTTCCGGTCTAACGATCGCGGAATACTACCGCGACGGCGACCTGAGCGACCCGACCGGTGGCCGTGACATCCTCTTCTTCGTCGACAACATCTTCCGCTTTACGCAGGCCGGTTCCGAAGTGTCCGCCCTCCTCGGCCGGATGCCTTCCGCCGTAGGTTACCAGCCGACGCTGGCCACCGAGATGGGGCTGATGCAGGAACGGATTACCTCCACGAAGCGTGGCTCGATCACGTCCGTACAGGCCGTTTACGTCCCCGCGGATGACCTGACCGACCCGGCCCCGGCCACGACGTTTGCTCACCTCGACGCCACGACGGTACTCAACCGGAAGATCGCCCAGAAGGGTATCTACCCCGCCGTTGACCCGCTTGACTCGACTTCAAGAATCCTCGACCCCGCCATCATTGGCGAAGAGCACTACAACACGGCCCAGCGCGTGATTAACATCCTGGCCCGTTACAAAGAACTCCAGGACATCATCGCCATCCTCGGCCTTGACGAACTCAGCGAAGAAGACAAACTCGTCGTGAGCCGCGCCCGCCGCGTGGAGCGTTTCCTGAGCCAGCCCTTCCACGTTGCCGAGCAGTTCACCGGCCTCAAGGGTGTCTTCGTCGACATCAAGGACACCATTAAGGGCTTCAACATGATCCTCGACGGTGAAGTAGATAAGTACTCCGAAAACTCTTTCAACCTGGTCGGCACCATTGAGGACGCCATCGCTAAGGGGGAGAAGGAAATGGCTACGTTAGCGTAAAGTATGGTATTGAAAGTAGAAGGATAGTAAGGTAATACAGCACCGACAAGCTTTCAATTCTTCTAGACGACTATAATACCATCATACTACCGCGGCGCAGCCGCTACACACTACCAACTATGAATATCTCCGTACTGACGCCCGACCGCACGATTTTCAGCGGTACCATTTCCAAAGTTTCCCTGCCCGGCATCGAAGGTTCTTTTCAGTTGTTGGAAAATCACGCACCGTTGGTGTCCGCGCTGTCCGGCGGTAAAGTTGTACTACAACCTTCACAAACTGGATTTCGCTTTTTCGACAATGAAAGCGAAAGCATGCAGGAAGGCACGGATACGAGCCGTGAACTCACCTTTACGATTGAGGGAGGCTTTGTAGAAGTACTTAACAATAAGGTTAACCTGTTGGTGCAGGGCGCCCGGAACCTGCGGTAATTACTAGATTTTAAACATATATGGAACCCCGATTAGCTTGCTGGCTGGTCGGGGTTCTTTGCTTTTACCGCAATTCCTTGGCACCCGCGCCCGCGCATTATTTATTTGGGCGCGGACGCGGGTGCAGAGCAAGTATCTGAATAAGCAGGGTTCTTCCGCACGTTCGGTAGGCTCGGTCGATGCACCGCCCCGGCGCGGGTAACCATAAGACCGACGGGGCCGAATGCACGCGCGCCAGGGGATGGCGTACCGTCCGGGGAAATATCGTATCGTGCCGAGGCACTGGGCCTTCCACCTAAGGTCTTGTAGGTCGAGAGCTGCTAGCCCGAACGTAACGCGTCTATGTTCTTGTAGGGCGAGGGCCTCTGGCCCGAACGTGCAGTGGTAGCTACCGCAAGCGCATTCGGGCTAGAAGCCCTCAACCTATTCGTTTCGCAACCATCGTTCGTAAAAATTCGGATCTAACGGGCAGTACTTGTTCGGTAGGGTACCCTTTACACTGTAAAGCATCACGTGATTATAGGTCGAGGGCCTCTGGCCCGAACGTAACACGTCCCGTCAACACGCAAACGCTTCATTCGGGCCGGAGGCCCTCGGCCGATTATTGGAGATGCCGCCGTAAGTGACAGCAGTGAATTTAATCAAGAGCATCAAACACTGCGCAGTAAATTAACCACGCGACGCCTTCACGGCAAATCGCCTCTCAAAAAATGCGGCTTACGCAGTTTGCTGCGTTCGCCCTACAGTCCAGTCTGATAAGCAGTTTGTTCCCCGCCCGCGCCCTATCTTGGCGGCCATGAAAGCCATCATCCCCGTGGCCGGTAAGGGCACCCGCCTGCGCCCCCTCACTTACACCCAGCCGAAGCCACTTATCCCCGTGGCCGGCAAGCCCATCATCAGCTTCATCGTCGATCAGTTGATCGAGCTGGGGGTGGAGGATTTTGTGTTCATCATTGGCTACCTGGGGGAGAAAATCCGGGAATACATCGAGCGGACGTATCCACAGCTCAATACGAAGTTCGTCACCCAGGACGACCGGATCGGTTCGGCGCACGCGATCTGGTTGGCCCGCGATCACTTCGCCGACGCGAATGAGATCATTATCTTTTTTGGTGACTCCATTATCGACGCGGACCTGCGAGCGTTCAAGGACAGCGAAATTTCCTGCATCGGGGTGAAGGTCGTCGCCGACCCCCGTCAGTTTGGCGTCGTGGAGCTGGATAACGAAGGAAACCTGCGGGGGCTGATCGAGAAGCCAAAGATCCCCAAATCTAATCTGGCGATGGTCGGCTGCTACAAGATCCGGGAGGTCGAGCAATTCATCGAAGCCTGTTCGTACAACCTGCAGAACGAGATTCGCAGCATTGGGGAATACCCGCTAACGGATGCCCTGGCCAGGATGCACGAATGGGGCACGCCGCTCAAACCCATCCCCGTCGACAACTGGTTCGACTGCGGCCGCCGCGAGGTACTGCTGGAAACGAACGCCAACTTTTTGAGCCGCGAGGGCTTCGCAACGGACGACCCGCCACCCTTCGATAATTCGATCATCATCCACCCCGTCCACATCGGCCCGGGCTGCGACCTGAGCCACAGCATCGTCGGCCCGTACGTGACCCTCGGGGCCAATACGAAACTGGAACACGCCATCGTGAGTGACTCGATTATCGGCGATTACGCGCGGATTCACGATATCGTGCTGCGCAATTCCGTAGTGGGTAATGACGCCAGCATCGGCGGCTTGCGGCAGAGTTTGAATATCGGGGACAACACGGAGATTGATTTTAGCTTGTGAAGGGAGCTACCGCTCGAATGCATCCAGTAAAAAGGCTGGCATTTTGACGGAACATGTGGGGAACTGGTCCGTGGCCCATTCCACTCTGGTCCGGAAAGAGTTCAGCATCGAACCTTGTTAACTCGCGTGAATGCAGGCATTGCGTTGAACTCTACGCAGAACCAGGTGCCTTATCCCCGGTCAACATCTCCACCACCGCCCGTTTCAGAATCATCCGGGCGCTAAAGATCCGGCTCTTCACCGTCCCTACCGGGATTTCGAGCTCGTCGGACACGTCCTGGTAGCTGTTACCATTCAAGTACAGCAGTAGCGCATCGGCGTGCGTCTTCGGCAGCTTACTCCAGTAACGGGAAACCTCCTGAGGCTCTACTTTTTTCATGATTACTTTTACCGTTTTACGGGCAATCCGTAGCTAAACATCCCAAATATGGGATTCTGAAAATGACGCCGGGAGATTGTTTTGTGCCCCTGCGGCGTGATGTACTGAGATTTAGAGCATGTTGGGACTTTAGCTTCCGGCCTTGTTTTGGCCACTTTTGCGGTAGTCTTCGTTAGCAAAATCCTCATTTAGCTACGGCTAAACTCCGGTTTTGCTGCCTTAACCATCACAAAACTGCCTCACCACGCAGTAGCAGCGTAGCTAAAACCGGCCAGGAACCCAAAGTCTCAACATGCTCTTATGCTGGACGAAGTTATGAAAATTTCTCATTTGCGCTGAGTTTGACCCGGACGCCGTAGTTAAGCTAAGCATAAAAAAGGTGCGCGGGGGGGCAAACTAACACTAATCATTAGGCATCACGGAACACGGTGAAATACGCGGGCTACGCAACGCCAATCCTCAATGCGGCCCGGCGTCATCCTGCACCAAGCGTGCAACCGGGTGCTTCGTAGTACATTCACCGTGCCGCATAGCCCATAACCTGCCGTTTCCTGCCTGACCGCCATCAGTATTAGTGACGATAAATTAGCTGCATGACCAACCATCGTAAGACCATCGTTTACCGGGCGGGAAGCCACGTCGTCCGGCTACTCCGCGATCACCTACCGCAGGACCGTCTGTTCCACAATGTTCACCACACGATCAACGTCGTGCAGGGCGTGCTCGACATCGGCCAGGCGGAAGACGCTACGCCGGAAGAACTAGAAATCCTGACCCTGGCCGCGTGGTTTCACGATACGGGCCACGTAAAAACGTACGCCGGTCACGAGCTGGTGAGCATAAGCCTCGCGGAAGAATGGCTCCGCACCCAGGCTTACCCAACGGAAAAGATAGCCGAGGTAACTCGCTGCATTAACGCGACCATCATGCCCCAGCGCCCTTCCGATCGTTTGGAGCGCATCATTTGCGATGCTGACCTCTACCACCTCTCCTTTACCACCTACGATCACTATCAGGAACTGCTACGCGAAGAGTGGCGGCGGGAACTGGGCGTGGAGTTATCCGACGAAAAGTGGCGCGCCAATAACGACCAGTTTTTGCTGACCCATAAATACTGGACGGCGTTCGGCCAGCAAAACTTGGAGCCCCGCAAAGCCTGTTATTGTTAGGGACCGCCCGATACAACGCAGCCAATAATTTTCCTGGACGCCCGGTTATGAACCGACGATCTGCTTTAGCTAACTCAACTAACCGCCATGTATTCCATCGATAACGTTCCCCACACCCTGCTCTTCCTGTTACTACTCTGCACCTGCGCCAGCGCCTGCGAATCTAACCCTTCCGCCGGCGTGGAAGTAGCCGAAACCGTGCGGGAAGTTAGTGACTTAGCCGTAGAGCCCAACTTGCCCGATTGGCACAAGACCGCGGCCATTTATGAAGTCAACCTGCGCCACTTCACACCCGAAGGCACGTTTGCCGCCTTCGAGCAGCACCTGCCCCGATTGGCGGAGATGGGCGTCGACGTACTCTGGTTCATGCCCGTCCACCCAGTGAGTGTCGAGAAACGCAAAGGAGAACTGGGTAGTCCCTACGCCGTAGCCGATTACAGAGACGTCAACCCCGACTTCGGCACGATGGACGACTTCAAGCACATGCTCGCCACCATTCACGAATCCGGCATGTACGCCATCATCGACTGGGTCCCGAACCACACGGGTTGGGACAACCCCTGGATCACCGACCACCCCGACTGGTACACCCAAAAGGACGGGCAAATCACCGACCCCATCAACCCCGAAACTGGGGAGAGCTGGGGCTGGACGGACGTAGCCGACCTTAATTTCGATAATAAAGAGATGCGGTTGGGGATGATCGACGCCATGTCGTTCTGGCTGCGCGACGTAGGCATCGACGGCTTCCGGGTGGACGTTGCCCACGGTGTCCCGGTCGACTTTTGGGAAGAAGCCACGACGGCCCTCTACGCCATCAAGCCTACTTTTCTCCTCGCCGAAGCCGAGGTGCCCGCCATCGTTAACGACGGCGCTTTTCTGGTAGATTATGGTTGGGAAATGCACCATCTCCTGAACGGAATCGCCAAAACGCAGGGTGCCAACCGCGCAGCCAAAACGGACGCAGCCAACATCGCCCGCCAGGAGGGGGAAGATTTGGAACGCGTCACGGCACTCGACATTGATAAGTTATTAGCCGAGAAACACGAAAAATACCAGCGCGGCTACCAGATGCAGTTCACGTCCAACCACGACGAAAATTCCTGGTCGGGTACGGAATTTCAGCGGTTCGGGGCGGGCCACCAGGCCTTCGCGGTCCTGACGGCCACCTTCGACGGCATGCCGTTAATCTATACCGGCCAGGAGTCGGCGGTAGACAAGCAGTACGAGTTTTTCAAGAAGGACGAAATCGACTGGGGCGATTATCAATACGCTGATTTTTACAAGACACTTTTCGACCTCAAAGAAAACAACGAAGCGCTCTGGAATGGTGAGTATGGTGGCGAGTTGGTGAAAATAGCGACGGGTAATGACGAAAATATCTACGCTTTTACGCGGGAGAAGAACGGTGATCGCGTGATCGTCATGATCAATCTATCGGCTCAGCCGCAGACCTTCGAGCTGGGAAGCGGAATGGTTGCGGGCACTTACAAGGATGTCTTCACCGAAAATCCGGTCGCACTCGGGGAAGCGGACGTACAGAAGTTGGGAGCTTGGGAATACTTAGCTCTGAGTAACTAAGAGCATGTTGGTAAGGTGAGTACGCAAATGCCAGGACGGGAGTGAGCGGTAAGCCCGCTGGTAAAAAGTGATGACTCACGGCGGTAAGTGTTGCCCAGATTAGCGCAAAATATCGGTTAAGGTGCTAAATAGCTTTCTACCGCGAATTCGGGTGGCCGGTTACGTGGGTCTTCACTGAACCAGAAGGTAGTTTCTACCATCTCGTTGGGGCCAATAAGGGGGATGACCAGCGTTTGCTCCTCGTCGCCATTGTTGCCCACCCGCGGCCGCGTCGCACGAATGGCTAGCGCGTGAACGGAAATGGTTCCTCTATTAGTAATTTCCACTGGCACCGCCCAGGACCCGCCTCTTTGTTCTACTTTATCCCGTTGCATGGTAAATTCGATCGTTGGCTCCACCACGGGTTGGGCGGCCATGTAGACGAAGTAACCGATCAGTGCTACCACCAGTAATCCACTCGCGGCCCTGATCGACCAGGACAACCACGTTGGTGCGGGGCTTTGCTGGCTACCGTCGTCTTCACTATCCTGCTGCGCGTTGTCGTCGTTCTTTTGTTTGTCGTCGGCCATAAAAATGAGTCGTGATTGTCCACCGAAAATACAGTGACCGTTGGGGTTTTTAGATAATTAGATAATCAAGCGGCCGGCGGAACCACCCAGGGTGGTGGCGTAACCCAGCACGACCACCCAGGGGATGGCCAAGTTGTGGGGCGTCGTCGGTGTGAGGTACCCAAACATGAATAGTAACGCGGCGCTGGCCAGTAGGGAAACGGAATAACAAATGAGGGTCTCCGCCCACTGAGGGCCCATAACGGCTCCTTCGTCTTCCTTTTCCTTTTCAAATGCGGTCATGAACACCATCAGGTAACTGACGAGTAGCGAAAAAACGACGATACCGATGAGTTGACCATAATTAATGGAAGTAGCGATGACGATCGGCTCCGCCGTGGCCCCGACGTTGAACGCGAACATCAGCCCACCGAGCAGGCAGGCGAGGATTTTTTTCTTGTCCGTGGCCCAGCCGTCCGTTAGGTCATCTTCTTTATTCCCGGCGGAAAGCTGACTTTTGGCCAGGCTCGCCCCGAAGCTCGTCGGGACGCTTTCCAGCGCAATGCAGGACATAATCACGTCGAAGCTCATGTGCGCGTTCACCTGATCAATTAGCAGCAAGGTAATCGTGCTGGCGACGATTCCAACGCCGAGACTCTCCAGCGCATCCAGCCATGGCACCTGGCGGGCGGGTCTTCCTTTAAAATTGCTGTAGTAGCAATAACCAACGTTGAGTAAGTAAGCCGCCACGAGAATTACTACCAGCATGAAACTCGGGATGGCGCGGGCGCGGGCCCACATCTCCATGGTGTAGTGCAGGGGTAATGCCAGAAAGAGCGCACCACAGAATGCCCTCGCCAAGTCACGAATTTCAATTTTGTACAGATCCGTCATTTCTCCCTCGCTCTTAACTTGGCGGTGGAGCGGGGAAACTTCCCAAATATTTTCCATTGTTGAATGGAACCAGTGGATTAAACGGATGTTCCGGTATATTAAAAACGAATACCACTCGGAATAAGACGGGGCTAAGTATATCGCTGTGCACCAAGAGGAGGCGTGGACGCGGGTGCTATGCGGGTTGGGGCGGCAAAGGTAACTGGTGACGCCCCTTAAACTGGTTCTAAAAACAGGCGGCGAATGTTCGATACACTGTTAGCGTATTCCGGCTTACCGGACATTTTCTTCCAGGCGGGGTGTGGCCCAAACGTACCCCAGGCGGCGGAGCGTGCTTCCATGTTTTTGAATTGCAACATATACACCAGCGCGGGGCGGTAGGGCCCAGCAATCATCTTACCAAAGAAGACTGGCGTTAAGCCCACCTCGTAAAATAGCGGTATTTCTTCCGTATTAAACATGGCCACTTTGCGGCGGACGGCATCTTCGCTGTAACCTTCGTAAGTACGAAGTTCAAACAAACCTGCGTCGTCGGCAACGTCCGCTACGGTGGGCAGACTGACAAAGGGCTGCAGGAGCTGGCTACTGAACCGATTGTAAAGTGGTTTATCGGGGCCGACTGCGTCGTAGCTCGCATCAGCTGGTTGGTCCTGCGCGGCTAAGTACGTTTCGGCGGATGGGTAGCTGATCAGCACCCAAAGCTTAGCGGGTTGGGAGTCGCCCCGTTCCTTCATGATTCGTGGGGGAGAGCAACCCAGGGCTACGAGGTGTGGGCCGAGGACTTCACGCAGGTAGGTCAGGAGCAGGGTCTGCCCGCCCCCACCAAACTTCATTTCGTAGGTACGTAGCTCAATTAAGTGGCGACCGTCCGCGGGGAGCGATGCTCGGGGCTGGGCACCGATGAGGGGGGCAGCAGCCAGGGTGGCGGCGGCGGGCAAGAAGTGGCGTCGTTTCATGCTGGCAAGCTAAGCAAATACCGCAGACCACACGAAAGCCACTTTAGAGATTCATCAGAAAGTTTATTGTAAGGTTTGCCTCACTCGCGCAATCGTACCCGGCACCCACGGCCGCGCACAATACACGACGACGAATAAAGGATGCGTAAGTCGCACGCCCGGAGAAATAAAGATGGTTACCCGCGACAATTATGCGTAGGCGTCACTGGCGCTTTGCCCGCTGTTCTTAGCAATGGTAGATGCCCACAGCTTCTTGCGGCTAGTACCCGTCAAACGCTTGCGGAGCGCACCTGATTTTGCGAGGCCTTCCTCTTCCTTACGAAAGGCACGCTGCTGACGCGAGCGGCCCCACCAGAAGAGACCAAAAAAGAGGTAGAAGCAACTTAAAAAAATTAGGAAATAAATCATACTGAGAGAGGTGTTAGCAACACGTCAAAGGATTGTAGAGGGGGGCCACGTTAGGTTTCGGTCCCGACGACAAGGTCGAGCGTAAGCAAAACTGCTATCGATTGCTTTAATTTCGTATGATCACATCATCCAAAAGTAGAAAGGTTCCGTACTTAAAACTAGCGATGGTGAGAGGCCATCGGCTAAATCAGAAAATACGAGAGGGTAAAATGGAACCTGGAAAGTGGTCGTGAAATTATCGAAAACCCGTTCGAGGCTAATGATTGTGGGAACGGGGCGGGTAGGTCTACAATTCTTTAACTGAAGTTTATTTAATTCATGATGACCCAAATGTAAGGGGTAACAAATTAAGATACAAGTACATCATAACTATTTTTTCATAATATTATCGCTGACCTCCGGCATCCGCGCTAATAACCGTGCTAGAAAACACTCCCTCCCACCCTGGTGGTGAACTCCTCTAAAAAAGCCATTCCAAACTCGGAATTCCCTTTCGGATTCAGGGGTGGGCTCCAGACGGTGATGGCGTAGTTACCCGGCAGCACGGCCACGATGCCGCCCCCTACCCCACTCTTCCCCGGCAGGCCGACGCGGTAGGAGAACTCCCCCGCCTCGTCGTAAAAACCCGTCAGTTGCATGATGGCGTTGATCCGTTTGGACATACCACCAGTGACAATTTGCTGCCCGCTAAGCGGGCTCCGACCATGATTAGCGAGAAAAAGAAAGGTAGCCGAAACCTGGGCGCAGTTCATTTCCAGCGAACAGAGATGGCAGTAGAAGTTGAGGATTCGGTCCGTATCGTTGTCGATGTTTCCAAAAGAGCGCATGAATTCGATGAGCGCGCGGTGCCGGTCACTATTCGCCCGTTCGGACGCCGCGACGGCTTCGTTGTAGTTGATCGTTCCGTCTTGTGAAATGGAGCGAACGAACGCTAAGAGCTCCCGTTGCGGCTCGGCGAGGTAATCCAGCAGGACGTCGCAGACCACCAGGGCGCCGGCGTTCATCATCGGGTTGCGGGGGATGCCCCGGTCGGCTTCCAGTTGAATGAGACTGTTGAAGGGTGTTCCGGATGGTTCTACCCCGACGCGCTTCCACAGATTCTGGTCCAGGCGCTGATAGGCCATCGTGAGGGACAGTACCTTGGCGATCGACTGGATACTGAAGCCCTCGGCCGCGTCGCCGTAACTGAATTGCCGCCCGTCGACGGTCGTGGCGTGGACGCCGAATTTGGTGGGGTCGATCTTGCTGAGCTCGGGAATGTAGTCGGCTACCCGGCCGGTGTTGACGTTGGGGAGGCTGGCGTGGATTTCGGCGAAGAGGGCGGGGATGTTCATGTTCAACACTAAGTTAATAACCAGGACAGATTCATCACGCGCAAAGAGGTAAGTTAACTTCTCATGTGGTTAGATCACAAGTGTGCGCTAGGAATTTCCGTTGAGTATCAGCAAAACCACCCGATCATCATAAAACTTATCTTATCTTGTGATACTATCAAATGATACTATCATGTCCTATAAACCACCTTACCAATTAAGCTCAAGAATGATTATTTTGGTTGGAGAGATCAACCAACTGATCGGTCAGATCCAAGGGTACCAGTTACTCACGGGCGATCTGAAACTACGCAAGGAGAACAAAATAAAGACAATTATATCTAGCCTGGCGATTGAAGGCAATACACTTTCAGAAGAACAGGTCTCTGACATCATCGATGGTAAGCCCATCATGGGGCACCCAAGGGAGATACTTGAAGTCAAGAATGCATTAGCTGTCTACGACACCATAAAGTCTCTGAACTACAAAAATGAAGACCACCTATTACAAAGCCATAAAATTTTGATGCGGGGATTGTTAGACTCGCCCGGCAATTACCGGCAACGAGGCGTAGCGGTTTATGAGGGGCCGAAACCTATTCACATTGGACCACCGCACGGCATTGTACCGAGACTTATGGGACAGTTATTTGAATATATCACTGATTACGACGAAGAAACTATCATAAAAAGCTGTGTCTTCCACTATGAGTTTGAGTTTGTTCATCCTTTTATGGACGGCAATGGTCGAATGGGAAGATTGTGGCAAACGGTCATTCTGATGAGTAAATTTCCCGTGCTACAGTTCGTTCCGTTCGAAACAATCATTCATCAACGACAACAAGGATATTACCAAGCACTCGCAGATAGTCAGTCCGCTGTTTCTTCAGATCCTTTCATCTATTTCATGCTCGACGCGCTCAAAACGGCACTCGTGGTCGAAGCTAACCGAACCAACAACGTTCAAGATTTCGAAAGCAGGCTGATTGCATTCCGGGAGTATTTTTCCGGTACGGCATTCAGCCGAAAAGACTACCAGATTTATCACAAATCCGTTTCGTCCCCAACTGCATCACGCGATTTACTGCGCGGGGTAGAACTTGGCGTGTTGACAAAAAAGGGGAAGCAGCGAAATACGTTGTATGAATTTAAATTTGTGTCATAGAGAGTGAATGCAAAGTAGTTCCTACTCTGTCTCCCCTTCCACCGCAAGCGCCAAACTCAACTCCCGCAACTGCCCCCCGTCAATGGTAGCCGGCGCATCGATCATCACGTCCCGCCCCTGGTTGTTCTTGGGGAAAGCGATGAAATCTCGGATCGAACTCTGCCCGTTCATGACCGAGCACAAACGGTCGAAACCGAAAGCGATGCCGGCGTGCGGCGGGGCACCGTATTCGAACGCGCCCATCAGGAAACCAAACTGCTCCTCCGCCTCCTGGGGCGTGAAGCCAAGCAGTTCGAAGTTCTTTTCCTGCAACGCCCGGTCGTAGATCCGCACCGAACCGCCGCCGATCTCGGCACCGTTGATGACCAAATCGTAGGCGTCGGCCTTGAGTGACTTCATGGTATCGTGGTCGCCGGTGAGCATCCGTTCGACTTCCTCCTTTTTGGGGCTGGTGAACGGGTGGTGCATGGCGTGAAAACGCTTGCTGTCTTCGTCCCATTCCAGCAGGGGAAAATCCATTACCCAGAGCGGTTTGAACGTACCGGCCGGGATCATGTCGTATTCTTTCGCAACGTGCAGGCGGAGGTTACCGAGTTGCGTACGGCTCTTTTCGTCTTCACCGGAGATAACAAGCAGCAAGTCACCGGCTTCGGCACCGGTCTTCTCGGCCCACTTAGCAAGCTTCTCCTGATCGAAAAATTTATCTACGCTTGATTTGTAGGTACCGTCGGCATTACACTTTACGTAAACAAGCCCTTTCGCGCCGATCTGTGGCCGTTTGACCCAGTTCGTCAACCCGTCGAGCTGCTTACGCGTGAGGTCGGCTTTGCCGGGGACACGGATGGCTACGACTAATTCTGCGCCGTCAAAAACACCGAAGCCCTGATTTTGGGCGACGTCGTTGAGCTCAACTAATTCCATCCCGACCCGCAAATCAGGTTTATCGGAGCCGTAGAGACGGATCGCGTCGTCGTACTGCATCCGGGGGAAGTCGCCAAGGGTAATACCTTTTAATTCGGCAAAAACGTGTTTGGTGAGTCCTTCGAAGGTATTGAGCACGTCTTCTTGTTCCACAAAGGCCATTTCGCAATCAATCTGCGTAAACTCCGGTTGGCGGTCGGCGCGGAGGTCTTCGTCGCGGAAGCACTTTACAATCTGGAAATAACGGTCGTAACCGGCCACCATCAAGAGTTGCTTAAAGGTCTGGGGGCTCTGCGGCAGGGCGTAAAACTGACCTTCGTTGAGGCGGCTGGGCACGACGAAATCGCGCGCGCCTTCGGGTGTGGATTTGATGAGGAAGGGCGTTTCTATCTCCAAAAATTCCTTACCGCCGAGATAAGCGCGCACGGACAGGGCAAGCTTCGAGCGGAAGATGATGTTTTCCTGCAGGGGGTTCCGACGCAGGTCGAGGTAGCGGTACTGCATTCGGAGTTCGTCGCCGCCGTCGGTATCGTCTTCGATAGTGAAGGGCGGCGTTTTGGCTTTGTTCAACACCTTCAGTTCGCTAGCGATAATCTCGATGTTGCCCGTGTCGCGGTTGGGATTCTTGTTCGTCCGTTCCCTTACGGTACCTTTTACCTGGATGACGAACTCCCGCCCCAGTTTGCGGGCGCGGTCGGCGAGTTCGGCGTTATCATCCTGGTCAAAAACGATCTGGGTGATGCCGTAGCGGTCGCGGAGATCGACGAAGGTGAGTCCACCAAAATCACGGCCAATTTGGACCCAGCCGCTGAGGGTTACGTCGTTGCCGGCGTCGGCGAGTCTCAATTCTCCACAGTTGTGCGTACGGAACATTTTTGGTTTTTTTTTATTCTTTGGGGCGGCGAAGATACAATGTTAGCTGGCTTCGCCTTGTGGTTCGTTGCGTGGGTTAACCGCTTCACTTTTAGAACCGCAAATTACTCCGGTAAGGAAACACGTCCATGATTTCCCCGGCCAGCAAGCGCGTTTTGACGTCGTTCCAGTAATCCGCGTCAAAAATGTCGCCGTGGCGCTGGCGGAGGTAAGTCAGATTGGGGCCGGAGCGCATCAGGAAGCCGGGGAATTCTTCCGGGAAGATATCTTTGGGTCCGACAAAATACCACGGCTGGCTCGCCATTTCCTGCTCGTAGGTCTTGGCTTCGGGGATGTGGCGGAAGGTACATTCGGTGACGAGTTCGATCTCGTCGTAATCATAGAAAACGACGCGGTTGACGCGGGTGACGCCGAAGTTTTTTAGTAGGAGATCACCGGGAAAAATGTTGGCGCTGGCGAGCTGTTTGATGGCGCGGCCGTAGTCGCGGAGGGCTTTTTGGGCCATTTTCTCGTCAGCCGTTTCGAGGAAGATGTTGAGCGGCGTCATCTTTTTCTCGACGTAGACGTGGCTGATGAGCACCTGATCGCCGTCGATTTTGACCTTGGCGGCGGCGGTGTTTTGTAGTTCCGTGAGGCACTCGGTGGCGAAGCGGTCGCGGGGTAAACTGAGTTTTTGAAAGAGGTAGCTGTCGGCCATCCGGCCCACGCGGTCGTGGGTGCTGACGAGTTCGTATTTTTCCTTGACGACCGCGGCAGTCACTTGTTTGGGTGGTGCGAATTTGTCGCGGATGATCTTGAAGACCATGTTCAGCCGTGGCATCGTGAAGACGTACATCACCATGCCGGGGATACCGGGGGCGGTGATGAATAGCTCGGGGCTTAATTCACTTTGCTCCTTTGGAGTATTTCCTTGCACCCGCGTCAGCGCCCCATTCTGCTCTTTTAGCTGTGCTGCTACCTTCTGCTTTTGCGCGGTCGCCGGTGCCGGGTTAATGATGGGAAGAGCCGTGCGGCGAAAGTGGCGACGGAGCTCCCGATAAAAGACCGTTTTGCCGTGTTTCTCGAAGCCGATGGCGTTGTACAACTCGCTGATCGCCTTGGTGGGCATAAAGGTCTGGAGGAAATCGACCATGTCGCTCGGCACCGTGATGTCAGCCAAAAAATAACTCCGATGGTAGCTAAAAATGGAGGTGACCTGATCGGTTTCCAGCAGCAGGGCATCGACAAATATGCCTCTTTCGGGTGTGTGCAGTAGTGGCAAAATATACGGATACACCCGCCCTTCCCGCAGGTAGCGCCCGACTACGTAAGCCGATTTATTACGGTAAAAAACGGACGTAAGCACCTCCAACGTGTCGCTCGACGTGATGCCACCCAGATCGGCGGTCAGCTCCAGCCACCGGCGGTTGATACGTTCGGCATCCCGCGCCTTGTTTTCCCAGCGCGCGTCAAAAACCACCGTGTTCAACACTTGCTGGGCTACTGAAAGGGGCGTTTGGCCCCGTAGTTTAAATTCGTGGCTGATGCTGGCCATGCCCTTGAACTCCCGGTAGTCGCCCGTCCGGGAAACAAACATCAGCTCGCTGTCCGCCCCGACCGCGTGAAAGTGGCGGTAGACGCTGTTGTAAAAGGTCTCGGCGATGTTACGCGTGTCGAAATGAGCAATATCCTCGGCGTAAGCTTGCTTGACATCCGCCCAGAAAGCCGGCGCCGCCCAGGTATCGCCGAGCGCCGCGACGATGTTTTTGGTCGTCTGATCCACAATGTCACGGTAAAGCGTGATTCGGGTACGCGCGTCCGCCTGCGTTCCGTGCCAGTCTCTACGTTCGAACCGGACTTTAGCGCGCTTCGTGATGATCTTGAAGCGGTAGTAGTAATCGAGGTAACCCATTAGAAATTGGTGGGAGACTTCGTAGTGCTGTAGTTCGGGGAATTTCATTAGGCGGTAGGCTGGTAGGCGGTAGGCGGTAGGCGGTAGGCGGTAGGCGGTAGGCGGTAGGTTAGTTCGATTTAATGACAATAAGTAGTTGGACAATATTATTATAACATTTTGACGAGCGTAGCGAGCTGCCTCGTCTCCCCTCTACCTTCGGAGAGGGGCCGGGGGAGAGGGTTACAAGATGTACGTTTAATATTGTCCGAGTACTTACTAATTTATATCAATATCATTTTATATCAACAAGGTACACCTACAATGCCTGTAGTACGGTCCTACCGCCTAATTCTTCCTACCGCCTACACGCCTACCGCCTACGGTCCTACCACCTAACTCTTAACGTGTACGTCCATCTGCGGATAAGGAATGCCAATATCGTGCTTATCAAACGCCTTTTTCACCTGCTCCGTAATGTGGAACGTGGCCGGCCAGTAGTTGTCGTTGATGGTCCAGACGCGGACGGTGAAGTCGACGCTGGAGTCATTGAGGGTTTTGACGAACACATCGACGGGGCGGGTTTGGTCGACCATCTCCGCGCCGGCGATCACTTCGCGGATCACGTCACGCGCCTGGTCAATGTCGTCGTCGTAGCCGATACCGAAGGTCATGTCGACGCGGCGGATGCCCTGGGCGGTCATGTTCTGAATGGCGTTGCCCATCACGTTGCCGTTCGGGATGATAATGAGTCGGTTGTCGAGCGTGGTGAGGATGGTATTAAAGACCTGGATTTCCTTTACCGTGCCGGAGTACCCATCCGCCGTGATGTAATCTCCCACCTTGAAGGGGCGAAAGGTGAGTACCAGGATACCGCTGGCGAAGTGACCGAGATTACCCTGTAGCGCCAGGCCGACGGCCAGGGAGAGGGCGGAAAGGATAGCGATGAAGGAAGTTGTCTCCACGCCAAACATTCCCGCTACGGAGAGGATTAGCAGGATCTTGAGTCCGATCCCGAAAAAACTGGTAATGAACCCGGTTACGCTGTAATCGAAGTTCTTGGTAACGAGGTAGTCCTTCAGTTTGGCAACTCCCCAGTTAATCAACTTGAACCCAACGATGAGCAACAACAGCCCCGCCAGGATCTTAAACCCTACTTCCAGGAAAACCGGCTCGTAGTTCTCCCACATCCTTCCAAAATCCATCTTCGTTAATTTTGGGCGTGAAGGTATGTAATCTTAGCGCGGACGCGAGAACCCCGAACAACTTCCTACGATTTGTTTTATCTTTACGTCCAACAAGTTCCTCACTTTAAACAATTCCCGTGTACTACCGGCCGAAACAGGAGAAAAAGGTCGTTTATACCCGCGATCAGGCCCTGGAGGCCCTGCAACATTTCTGCGCCTACCAGGACCGTTGTCACAAGGAGGCCCGCCAGAAACTCCGTGAACTACACTGCTTCGGTCACGAAGCTGAGGAAGTTATCTGTGACCTCATCGCCGAGAAGTACCTCGACGACGAACGCTTCGCCCGCAGTTTCGCGCGCGGTAAATTCAAGATCAAGCGTTGGGGGCGGATGAAGATTACCCGCGAACTCAGACAGCGGGACATTTCGGCCTACTGCATCAAAAAAGGCCTGAGTGAGATTGAACCGGAAGCTTATCAGGAGACGATGGAGAAGGAGCTACTGCGCCGGGAAAAGATTGCTACGCGGGGGTTGCATCCGTATCTAAAGCGGAAAAAGTTGGCGGATTATATGTTTCAGCGGGGGTATGAGAGTTACTTGACTTGGGAGGCTATTAATCGGTTGGAGTTGTAGGTAATTATAAAAGGCCGTAAGTATCCTAAATCGACGCGTACGCACTTCCTCACTTAGCATCATAAAAATCCACCACCCGCTCCCCACCAGCCTTCAAATATCCCCGGTACATCCCCGGCGTGTTGAACGGCATGGCAACGTTGCCATCCTTATCTAGCGCGATCAGGCCGCCAGTTCCGCCCTTGTTGGTCAGGGTTTTGTTGATCACCGCGTCGGCTGCCTCCAGCACGGTCGCGCCGCCGTAAGCCATCCGCGCGTGGACGTCGTAGGCCACGGCGTAACGGATAAAGTACTCTCCCCAACCGGTGCAGCTCACGCCGCAGGTGGCGTTGTCGGCGTAGGTGCCCGCGCCGATGATGGGGCTGTCGCCGAGGCGATTGTAGCGCTTGTTGGTCATGCCCCCGGTGGAGGTGCCGGCGGCTAGGTTGCCGGATTTATCGAGCGCCACGCAGCCGACGGTACCGTATTTACGGTCAATCTCTTCGATAATCCGGCCGCCTTCCATGTTTTCTCGCTCCACGCGTTCGCCTTCGAGGGCCCGTTGCAAACCCTGGAAGCGGCCTTCGGTGTAAAAGTATTTCGGGTCGACGGTTTCCAGCCCCTGCTCGGTGGCGAAGTCGTTCGCGCCCTTGCCGGATAGCAGTACGTGTTCGGATTTATCGAGCACGGCCCGGGCGGCGGAGATCGGGTGTTTGATGGTCGTCACGCCCCCGACGGCCCCGGCGTTCTGGTCGTGGCCGGTCATAAAACTGGCGTCCATTTCGTTGATGCCCGCGTTGGTAAATACCGCGCCCTTGCCGGCATTGAAGTACTCGCTGTCTTCCATTACCCAGATCGTCGCTTCCACGGCGTCGGCCGCGCTCCCGCCCCCACTCAGGATCTTTTCGCCAGCGTCCATCGCCGCATTCATAGCCGCGCGGATGCCTGTTTCCTTCTCGGGTGTCATATTTTCGGGCAGGATCGTGCCAGCCCCTCCGTGGATCACCATCGCGTATTCAAGCCGTTCGGTAGCAACGGGCTGCTCTTGCGCGTTGACTTCGGCGGTGGCTTGCGGCTTATCTTCACAAGTAAATAAGGTAGCGGCTAACATTAAGAGCAGAACGATTCTCATTGGTACGGATTTTGCACGTAAGATAGCGCAGTCGGGCGTCCCGATAGTTATCGGGACAGGTGCAAGGTCTGGGGACTTGAGCAGTAATTTCAGAACGGCTCTTCCTCCTCTCTTCTCCTTCTCCCTCCTCAACTTCCTCTGGAAACCGCCGGAGGCACCCTGCTTCCCCCAAATCCCCCCGCACCCGCGACCGCGCAAAAAGAATTCACCCCATGGCAACCTTCATAGACTACTACAAAACTCTCGGCATAACCAAAGAAGCCGACGAAAAGGCCATCAAAAAGGCCTTCCGAAAACTAGCCCGCAAGCACCACCCCGACCTAAACGAAGGCGACGCCGCGGCCGAGCAAAAATTCAAGGCCATCAACGAAGCCAATGCCGTGCTGTCCGATAAAGACAAGCGCAAAAAGTACGATAAATACGGCAAGGACTGGGAGCACGCCGATGCCTACGAAGCGGCCGGTGGGCGGGGGCGCGGCAATCCCTTCGGCGGCGGCCAGGGTTATACCTATTCCGGTGGCGGCGGCGATTATTCCGATTTCTTCAGCCAGATGTTCGACGGCCAGGGCGGCGGCAACCCCTTCGGTGGTGGTGGATTCGGTGGCGGCGGCAGACGACGGACCTTCAAGGGCCAGGACCTGGAAGCTAATCTGCGCGTCAACTTTACGGACATCCTGGAGGATACCAAGCAAGTCATTACCGTCGGCGGGAAGCAACTCCGCATCACCATCCCCGCCGGCGTGGAGGACGGGCAAAAACTACGCCTGCGCGGCCAGGGCGGTGCCGGACCGAACGGCGGCCAGGCGGGCGATCTGTACCTCACTTTCCAGGTGGCTACGCCCGCGGAATATCGCCGGGAAGGGGCTGATCTTTACAAAACGGTAGATGTTCCTTTAACGACGATGGTCCTCGGTGGTAAAGTCGAAGTAACGACGCCGAGTGGCACGGTCAACATCCCCATCGCGGAACTGAGCCAGCCCGGTAAGCGGATGCGGCTGAAGGGCAAAGGGCTTCCTATTTATAAGAAAGAAGAATCGGGTCATTTGTACCTGGACCTTCAGGCTCAGTTACCAACTACGTTGACCGATGAAGAACGTGCGGCTTTTGAGCAGCTGAAGGAACTGGAGCAAAGCTAAATTACTTCGCCAACGTTATGGTGATGGCCATACTACTGGACACTTTCCCCAGACGCTTGGAGGACCTCAATAATTACGCCTTCGGCTTCACGGCAGAGGACGCTCCAGGGTCCTCAAATAGGTTTTTGGAAACTTGGAGCGTCTCGAAACTAAAGCGTAGCGAAGGGTTTCGAGTCCTCCAAGCGTCCGATTTGAAAATGTCCAGTAGTGTGGTTTATGGCACAAAGAAAGGCCCCTTCCCATGAGGTGGAAAGGGGCCTAAGCATTTAGAATAGCGCAGTTGTAAACTGTTTGGCTTACTTAACTACTACTACGGTATCGGTATCGTTGTCACCTTCGCGAACCGTCCGGTTGCTGTCGTAATTGACCTTATCGGACTTAGAAATGGCCAGCGCGTAAATCACCAGACCGAAACCGATCTTGTTGATGGCGTCACCGATGTTGTAGAACAAATCGAGGCTCTCGGGGGCGAGAAGGCCATCGAGGAAACCACCGGGGATGGTCATGTAACCAATCGGGTAAATGGCCCAGCCGGCAAAGACGAACCAACCCAGGGCCTTAATGGCACCGAGTAGCTTAGGGTCATTACTGTTCTCAGCCAATTTACGGGCGGAACCGAACCATGCTTCGTACAGAATACCGACGTAACCAATGGTAGAGATCGTACCCCAAAGGATAGAATTATCACGATCAACGGCTTCACCGATGTAACCGGCGACGAGCATGAGTAATGAGTAGAAAATCAACTTCCACAATAGCGATTGCGTGGCACCCACCGCACGAAGAATGAGGAAAAATTCTACACACATCAGGGGGACGGTCAAGATCCAGTCGATATAGCGCAGTTCCGTAGGGGAGGTTCCCGTTTCGGCCCAGAAGTCGCGCATGTAGAAATAGTGAACGGCGGCAATGAAAGTAATGAGCCCCGCTACGAGCATACTATCCCGCCACTTCCCTTCTACCTGTGTCGTTTGGAAGAAGAAAAATACGGTAGCCGCCATCATGGCCATGGAGCCGATGAAGAAAGTGAACCCTACGTAATCGCCCGACTGGATCGAGGCGATGAAGAAAGAGGGTATGTGTGAAAGTAAACCCATAAGTATTTGGAATTAATGTGTGATACCCGCGCCCCCTTTATACGTAAGTGGGGGTAGCGGATGGAGATTGTGTGAATGATATTCGCTCCGCGCCGTCCTCCTTACGGGGGAGGTCGGGCGGATTATCGTTGGGTGACCAGCTCGTATAAAGCTGCTCAACTAGTAGCATGTGGGGCATCGTTAACAGCGAGATAAAGACGAAGACGCCGCCAATGATTGCGGGGCGTAGCGCGGCTTCCGGGCCGGGGCCGAACCAGACGATCAGGCAGAAGGCAAGCGCGCCCACGACGGTTGTGCCGATTCCGACGGATAGTTTTTGTCGAAGGTCCCGGGACATTCTTCGTTCGAAAAACTGCATTTGATCCTGAATCGAACTAAGGGAATGCCAGAAAACGAAGTAGATAGTGAAACCAAGTAGCAGACTATTCGTGAAAAATAGCAACGTTAACAGCGCGTAGGCGAGAAGTTCCAGTACCGTGCGGCGGGTATCCAGCACGCCGCGCATTTTCAGTGTCGTGATGGTGACGACGTTTGCTAAGCCCAGGACGGCGATAATCCAATATACGGAATCAAGCGCTGGTGTGGCGATAACCGTATCGGTCATCGTAGCTACGATGGCAGCGGCTTCCTCGGCGTGTAATAAGATGGGAGTCAGTAGCACGCCCATCCCCCACAGCAAATAATGCGCCCTGGCCGTAAAGGTGGGGCGCTGCTCCGTATCTACCCAGTTCGACTGCCCAAAATGGTAGACGGAAAGCAAGATAAAGATACCGAATGCTACCAGTGGCAGTAGGTACCAGACCAGTCCGTAAGCGGCAATGATGCCTAGGTAAGCTAAGTAAAACCGCCCTTTTCCTTCTCCTTGCCCCCCCTGGCGGAGGGCCAAGAATAGGCCGTGGTCAGTAGCCCCGTGCGGTAGCCCGAGCAACAGCATCATGCCCAAAACTAAGAATGGCTCGTACCCCGCCAGGAAGCCCGTTGCGAAGAAGCCAAGGCCGATAAAGGCGAGCGTTACGAGTACTACGGGAAGGGTGACCCCACCCGCACGACGTGGCGGTAAATTCATGACCCCGATGTTAGTGAACCATTAACGGCGTGGCCGATGACGAGCGGCCGTAGAGAAACAGAGCTATCTCATAAAATTGCGTGCGAACCGTGAGCGAAATTTTCGATTTGTAAAAATTTCGATCCCAAAATTAAGTTCGGCTTTGAAGCACCTAACTTGGTTTTTGCAATTAGGTTTTGATAATTGATGATTATCTGCGTAGTACCGGGGTGGCCAGCGGTAGGGTCATCCCGTTCACGCTATTTACCCTCCCCTTGAGTAAACAGTGGTCATTACCGAATTAACCTACGCCGTACGTGTTTCCCCTGCACCCGCGACCGCGCAAATTAATCAAATCAGAAACACTGAGCGCTGGACATAAGCTGTGAACCGAGTGGGTTCACGTGCTGACGAGGTCAGGCGACTACGGTAAAATAGCTGGTGTTCCAAGTAGCCCCCCGCTCCCTTAGCCACTGGTGGATCTCTTCTGTCCGCTCGCTATCCTCCCGCGTCACGTGGTGGGCGTGTCGCTCCAGTTCGCGATGGGAATACTGGACGTAGAACTCAATGAGCCGGGTGCGGTCTTCCGGGTAGGACAGCAGGCCCCATTTGAGGGCACCGGCGCGGTAACGTTTGTTGCGGAGCTTCCGAAGGCGTGCCACGGCCTCGTCGTAGTTGGCTTCGCCCAGTTCGTAGGTATGCACGATGCGGATGCACCCGGTCGGCTCGGAATCGAATTTCGGAACCGGATAGTCCTCGACGGCGCGTAGATCGGCATTTTCCGCCTGGTTGAGCGGAAAGCGCATGCCGAGTGGAATGAGCAGCGCCCCGACGCCGGCGGCGGCCAAATAAGCGGTTTGCAGGCTACTGGCGTCCGATAACGCACCCCAGAGGGCACTGCCGATGGCGAGGCTACCGGACATGGCCATGATGAAAAACGCCATCCCCCGGGCCCCGTACCAAATCGGCAGCGCGTACTGAGAAGAAGTGATCAGGCTGGTAAACCCGATCTGCCACGCGGCCCCGGCGATGAAGGTGGCCATGATGGCGACGACTTCGCTGTCGGTAATGCCGATGGCGAGTAATCCAGCGCTCATTAAAGCCGAAACGACGACGATCAGCGGTCCGCCGTTGATCACGCTGGTAATTTTATCCCCCAGGACTCCGGAAATTACCGCGCCTACGCCAGCCGCTCCCAAAAGATAACCGTAAAGATCCGCCCCACCACCGAGGCGTTCCCGTGCAACCAAGGGCATCAAAGCCCAGAGGGCGCCGGCACTGAAGAAAAACAAGACGGACCGCAAGATGGAGTTATAGAGAGAAGGTGTGTAGCGCAAAAACCGTAGGGAAGCGCCCATGGCCAGCCGTAAAGGTTCCGGCGGGAGGTTTCCTTCTTCCTCGCGCTTGTACTTCCAGGAGAATAGCACGACGATCACCGCTACGTAAGAAAGCGCGTCGATCCAAAAAGGTAGGTCGATAGTGTAGTTTGCGATGAGCAATCCGCCGAGGATCGGCCCGACGGCGCGGGCGAAGTTGAAAGCGATGCTACTGAACGACATGGCCGTGCGGAGCCGATCACGCTCTACTAGCTGGGGAATGATCGCGGACATGACCGGCCCGGCGAAGGCCGCCCCTACCCCGTTCATCAAGGTGAAGAATAACAACAGATTTACACTGGCGATGCCCACCATAACCAGGTAGGCGAATAGCAGCGTATTCAAGACGAGAAAAGCCTGGCTGGCGATGACGATCCGGCGGCGATCGTATAAATCGCCAACGGCACCTGCCGGCACGGCTAACAAGAGCATCGGCAACAGAGAGGCTGTTTGCACCAGCGATACCGACAGGGCGGAAGAGCCCAGGTCGGTCATTAGCCAACCGGCCCCCACGGCGAACAGCCAGGTACCTACGTTCGAGACAAAAGTCGCGAAGACGAAGAGGAGGAAAAACTTATTCTTGAACATAACAAGCTGGTCTAAATCGCCGCGGCCATTACCGACCCCGCGATCTCTACGGGGAAGTTGACCGACCGGGCGATGAAACAAAATTTGTGGGCCTCGGCGTGTAATTCTCCCGCCTTGGTCACCATGCTTTCTTCCGCTACGGTGACTTTGGGGCGTAGCTTTATCGACACGAACGCGCCGCCGCCATCCGGACTTTCTTCCATCACGCCTTCGGGCTGGTCTTCGTAGGCAGTCACTACAATTTTATTGGCGCTACAGATATTCAGGTACCAGAGCATGTGACAGGCGGCGAGGGATTGCAAAAGTAGGTCTTCCGGGCAGTAACGGGTGGCGTCGCCGAGGAATGCGGGGTCGGAGGAGCCAAGGATGGTGTGTTGTTTGCCGGGTGGGGTGAACTCGTGGTCGCGGGAGTAGGAGCGGGCGTTTTTGGTGCCCTTGTTTTTGTCGTTACCCACCCAGTTGAGTTGGGTTTGGTAGTGGTGTTGTTTGTTGCTCATGGGGGGAAAGTAATTCTTGAAAGTACGGGTGAATTGGTTTAGATAATTTGGTAGCTGGCTTGGTGCAAATGATACTAGCACGAGAATCTCCAAGTGTTTTTTTTACCACACAAAACACAAAAGGGACAAAAAACACAAAATGAAACTTGGACCACACGCACCGCTTTTGAGTGCTTTGCTTTTCCTTTTGTGAGTTTTGTGTTCTCTCGCTTAGCTAGCTTTTACGCTGAAGGCCTCTAGCACAAAACCAGTCGACCAATCAGTAACCGACGTTACGCAGATTTTATCGCCACATAAACACAAAAGCACGCAACAGTGGTGTTCGGCTGTGCCGAATCACCATTTACTTGTGCTTGTATGTTTATCTGGCCTAATCCGGCTGCGTACCGTCAGTCGGTAATACTGGGTTGTTCACTATTTCTTTTCAATGGTGAACCCAAGGTTTTCAACCGCCTTTCGAGCAACATCGTGATCACCCTGACCTCCACCGGCGCCCGACACGCCTAGACTTCCCACCAGGTTTCCATCTTTCCAAACGGGCACGCCACCGCCCAACAGCAGAAGCTCGGGCAAGGTATTTAAGTTGTGAGCGGTAGGGTCGGCGGCAGCTTTTTGCATCAACTCAAAACTGGGCGTTTTGGTGGAGAGCGCGGCGTAGGCTTTTCGCCGGGATGCTTCGGTGTTGTGCGGGCCTACGTTATCGCCTTTAAGTAACAAAATGGTTACTCCCGAACCGTTGAGTACCGCGACGGATACGTTTTTATCGAGCTTTTGGGCTTCGAGGCGTGCTTGCTCCGCTAGTTCCAATGCCCCCGTCTGAGTCAGGTCGTATGACGGTACTACGTTTTGTGCCGATACGGAACATACCATTAGCAGGAGTACTGCACTGAATATTGTTTTTATTAGCTTATTCATTTCTTTCCGTGTTGAGTTACACACTACTGGACATTTTCAAATCGGACGCTTGGAGGACTCGAAACCCTTCGCTACGCTTTAGTTTCGAGACGCTCCAAGGTTCTAAAATTCTACTTGAGGACCTTGGAGCGTCCTCTGCCGTGAAGCCGAAGGCGAAATTGTTGAGGTCCTCCAAGCGTCCGGGAAAAATGTCCAGTAGTATGGTTGAGTTGTTCAAAAATATCGTGTTGTAAAAGTATTGCCTCAGTCTACCTTGAGTAGTTTCATTAGCTCTTTACCGTCGCCGTCGTACAGCATGAGGTTTAACTCTTGCAGAGCGTAGGTCCGAACTTCCGACAGTGCCATCGTGTACCGGCTGGCCAAATCCTGATCGGGGCAAGCCATGCGGGTACTTCTTATTGGTCCGAAAACGATCTTCGCATCGCTGACCGAGCTTATCGGGGCGGAGAGTTCGTTGCATCCATCGCTACCGAGCATTTCCTCGCGCGTCAGGTTAATCTCTAGTGACGGTAGGTTACCGCTGGGTACCGAGATAGACTCTCCGGCCAGGGTTTTGAGTACCCAAATATCGTGAATCCGGTAATTGGCTTCGCCTTGGTTTTGATCACCGGGTTTAGGGGCGGAGGAGCAGGAGTTAATCATGATGGCAAGGAGTAGTAAAGGACAGAGCGAAAGTAATTTCTTCATGGTATGCGGTAGTGTTGGAGATAGATTTGAAAATCTCCCAATGCAGCTATATCGACTGACTTCACGGAAGAAATAACCAAAAAGGACACACGGAACACAAAGCGTGTCTCTACTTTGTGCGCTGTGTGTCCTTTATGATAGAAGAAGATGCTACCGTATGACCGGAGGTCAGTAGTCGCACCTGGAACCCCTCGGTTCGATCAGCTTCCCCGGTACGTAGAGTACCCGAAAGCAGAAAGGGTGATCGGCACGTGGTAGTGCTTACTTTCATCCAACCGGAACACCACTTCGATGAAAGGGTAGAACGTTTCCGTCTGCTTGCGCTCGAAGTAATCTTCTACCATAAAGGTGAAACGGTAGGTTCCGAGCTCCGCGGTCTCCTTAGGCAGGAAATCGTTGACGCGGCCACTTTCGTTGGTGGATTTTTCCGCTACGAGAGTCCACTCATTCGTCGTCTCATCGAGTTTTTCGAGTTTGATCGGCACGCCGCTGGCTGGCAGGCCCTCCGTTATGTCGAGGACGTGGCTGGATAATAGATATTCCGTCGTCTCCTGGGCGCAGGCGCTCGTGGCGAAAAGTAGAAATAGGAAGGGAAGGATTAATAGATTCTTCAAAGTTGGATTGTTTAAATCATTAAATAAATAGGACGGAGAGAACTATTCTCCCCGCCCAGTTGGGTTTGAGGTACTTGCCGGCAAGTCCTTTTCGAGCACCGGTTCTAAGCACGCTACATCAAAATCGGGAAATAAGAGCATGTTGGGACTTTAGCTTCCGGCCTTGTTTTGGTCACTTTTGCGGTGGTCTTCGTTAGCAAAATCCTCATTCCCCGATAGCTATCGGGGCGGCTAAACTCCGGTTTTGCTGCCTTAACCATCACAAAACTGTCTCACCACGCAGTAGCAGCGTAGCTAAAACCGGCCAGGAACCCAAAGTCCCAATATGCTCTAAGTGAATAAGGACACAAATCCACGTGAAATATCTCGTCTTCACCCCCCGATAGTGTTCTGTGCATTTTGCACCTTATGTGCTTTTTGTATTCAAAAAACTTATGCGGATAGTTTAGTTACGGACAAAAGCGCCAATAACCGTGTACAAAATTCACTACTTAGATTTCAAATAATCCGCCACGGCCTGGTAAGCGGGCAAAGAAGTAGCATCGTTAGCAGCATTAGCCGCCACCGGGTGCGAAGCCATCCGGACGATCACCATTTCCGCACCGGGGTCGACGTAAACCGTCTGGCCGTGAACACCACGCGCGGCGAAAGCACCGTCGGCATTCTCCGTCATCCACCACATATTACGGTAGGACCACCCTTTTAAATCAGGGTGACCGGATTTGGCAAAAGCTGCTTTGCTTCCCCCTTGCTGGATATCGGTCACGGCGGCACGAGGGATGATTTGTTCGCCATTAAAATTACCTTGATTACGGAGCAATTCCCCGAAGCGAGCCAAGTCGCGCACTCCGGCGCTGAGTCCGCCACCGGCGAAGGGTGTTCCGAGTGCATCCACCTGATAGTAGGCGTCCTGCTCCGCACCGATTTTGCTCCAAATCTTATCGGATAATAATTCATTAACGGACTTGCCGGAAACTTTGGAAATGATCCACCCCAGCGCATCGGCATTAACGGTCTTGTAACCAAAGGCTTCTCCGTGGGTACCTTCTTTCTTTATGGTTTCCAGGTATTCGTAGTAGCCAACGGGGCCTTCGTAATCCTTCGGCTTCGGAAGTGGGTTGCCGGCAGCGGAGAATTGCCATACGTCGGCGTTCGGGTCTGCATAATCTTCGCTGTAGGCCAGGGCGGTGGTCATGTCCATCACTTGGCGGACGGTGGCGTCGGCGTAAGCGGAATTCTTAAGTTCGGGCACGTATTTAGTAACTAATGCTTCGGGGTCGAGCTTTCCCTCGGCGACGAGCACGGAGGCCAGCGTCCCGGTAAAGGACTTGGTGAGTGACATCACCGCGTGTACGTTATCCGGCGTCAACTCGCTAAAATAACGCTCGTAAACTACTTTTCCTTTATGAAGGATAATCATACCATCGGTGTAATTCTCCCATAAAGAGGCTTCCCAGGTCATCGGCTCGTTACTTTCCCAGGGGGTAAAGGTGAGCGAGTCTATTTGCTGGTCCAGTTCATAAGGCAGGTCTTGCGGCGCGGCCAGGCCACGAGAAACGGGAACGGTAGGCAGCATTTCTCGCATATGAACGACGCTCCAGCGAATGGCGGGGAAATCGAAGAAAGATCCGTCAGCGACACTCAGTCGTCGCTCCTCCGAAGGTGGAAAGCCCTCCATCCAGTTGAAATTGCTGGGTTCGCTTTCCTTTGCGGAGAGATACGTAGTTTGATCCTGAGCCATGACCTGAAGCGAATTAGTGAGAAGGAAAACAAGCACCAATGCGCGCCATATGGTAGCATTGGGCGCGGCCGCAGGTGCCGGGTAAGGTGGGAAAGCAGTGGTCATAGCTCGACGGATATTTGGGTAATTAAATAATAGAATGTATCGGATAGTATGACCCCGCATCAAAAGAGAAGAACCTCCCACCAACCGGCGGGAGGTCTTCCATAATAGGGTTACTTCAAATACACATAGTTCTTAGAAACAAGTCTACTTACCTTTTTTCAGTACGGCCATTGGGGCCATCCGTGCTTTGTTCAGGCTCAACGTACCTTTGTTGATCGTGTAATTATCGGTGTTATTCAGGACGTCCTTGAAGTCACCTTCATAAGGCACGTCACCACAGAAAGCTAAGCCGGTAGCCATGTCGTTGAACTTGATGCGTAGCCCCTCTTCGAGCGTGTAGGTACCGGTAATGGGGTTGCAGCCCGTGTTGCCGGATACTTTACCGTCAGTCGTGAACTTTAGAAAAGCCTTCTGGCGGCCGTCCATGGCCTTAATATCTTTCCCATAGATCTTATCGATCGTCCAGGTGTGCTCGGCGAGCATCTTACGGTCGCCGTCCGTATCGAAGTCGGCCTGTTGGTTGCCGGTGGCGTCATCGGCCGTGTTGCTCAAAATCGCCATCGGAGCCATGCGCCCCTTATTAAGACTCAGGCTACCGTTATTGAGCGTGTAATTATCAGCGGTGTTGAGAATTTCGAGGAACTCAGCTTCGTAAGGCACGTCACCACAAAAAGCCATGCCGGAAGCCATGTCGCTGAACGTGATCCGCAGACCATTCTCGAGCGTATAATTTCCGTTGATGGGGTTGCAGCCCGTATGACCCTGTACCTTGCCGTCCGCGGTAAACGTTAAGTACGGTTTGGTGCGGCCGTCCGGCGCGGTAATGTCCTTACCGAAGATGCGGTCGATCGACCAAGTAGAGCCGACGAGTTCTTTGCGGTCGGCTTCGGGATCGAAAGGAGAGTCTTCCGCCATTTTCTTGGAGGTATTGCAGGAGGCTACGAGCACCATTAGAAAAAGGAGGGGGAGAAATAAGCGATTCATGTTTGTCAATTTGTGCACACTACTGGACATTTTCAAATTGGACGCTTGGAGGACTCGAAACCCTTCGCTACGCTTTAGTTTCGAGACGCTCCAAGGTTCTAAAATTCTACTTGAGGACCTTGGAGCGTCCTCTGCCGTGAAGCCGAAGGCGAAATTGTTGAGGTCCTCCAAGCGTCCGGGGACAATGTCCAGTAGTATGCAATTTGTGTATAGGTAAAACACCACAACATATCTTTAGTTCGGCATTAGAAGAACTAAATCGCAATTCCTCGTACTGCCGCCAGGTGCTAGTGCTGCTTTAGTACCGTCAATCCAATAACTGTCCTGATTTAACTGCACAACTGCTTCGCGATCCAGCTTGCCCTCCAGTACTTTTGCCTTATGAACGAATTTCTAGCCAACTATCGGTCCCACCTGATTTACGGAGCCATCGTCATCCTGGCGGTTATCATCCTGCGGTACCTAACGAGATGGCTGCACGGAATGCTCGTCAGGAAAATCCAGGCCAAGTTCCCGCACCAAAGCACCCGCTCCCTGGAGTTGATTCGTGTCATTTTTAGTGCGCTCTGGATTGTCCTGGGTGTAATCGCGCTAAGCTTTATTTTCATCGACGAAGAGAGCTACGCGCAGGTCTCCAAAGATTTCCGGCTCGTACTGTACGTCGGTGTGGTGGCGGTGCTCACGGTCGTCGCGGCGGCGCTTACGAACCTGTGGTTCCGGCGCAACATCGACCAGAAGCTACTACAAGGCAGCGACCCGACCAATCTCAAATTCCTGCGCTACGTCGCCATCATCGCCTGTTATTCCGTAGGTATTTTGTTCGCCACGCTCGCCTTTCCGGCCCTGCGCGGCATCGCCCAGACCGTCCTCGGTGGGGCCGGCGTGCTGGCCCTGATCGCCGGCGTCGCCTCCCAGGAAGCTTTGGCTAACTTAGTCGGGGGCGTATTCATCATCTCGTTCAAACCCTTTAAGATCGGCGACGTAATCGAGATCAGCAGCGCGATGGTCGGTACGGTAGTCGACATTAACCTGCGCCACACCGTCATCCGGAATTTCGACAATAAGATGATCGTCATCCCCAACTCCATCATCAACAAGGAGAAGCTGATCAACTACGACCTCAACGACGCGCGGTGCTGCGAACGCATCGAGATCGGCATCTCCTACGACAGCGACGTAAAGCTCGCCAAGGAGATTCTCCGCCAGGAGTGTGAACAGCACCCTAACTGTATCGACAAACGCACGGGCGTCGACTTACAGAACGATAAGCCTAAAGTCCGCACGGCCCTCATGCGGTACAACGACTCCTCCGTCACCATCCGCGCCTGGGCCTGGGCGAACAACTTCGACGACGCCTTCGACCTGCGCTGCGACGTACTGGAGTCCGTCAAAGCCCGTTATGAGCGCGAAGGCGTCGAACTCCCCTTCCCCTACCGGACGGTCGTGTTTAAACGGGATGAAACAGCGGAGGCGGACCCGACCGACCCGCAGAAATGAGCCAATACGCCCCGCTTTCACCCGACTAACCTGGCACCCGCGGCCGCGCCCCCAACTCGGCTAGAGGGCTACTTACTTCACTGAATCTAATGCACGGTAATGCGCGTTAATCTCGCCTGGTGTAGTAAACCAGACTTTATCCCCAGCTCGTTCACGCAGTTTCGTCAGTGCCTTCCGCAACTGGGTGAAACGGTGCGGCTGGCCCATCAGGTAGGGGTGCAGCGAGACGCCCATGACGCGGGAGTGTTGGCGAGAGTCCCGTTTCAACGTCTCGAAAGCATCGCCGATCATTGCTCCGAATTGCTCTCCCGTCTTATTACGACCGATGAGTTGCGGGATGTCGTTGACTTCCGCCGGATAAGGCACGGACAGTAGTTTGCCTTTTTCGGTATTTAGCCAAACGGGCTGGTCGTCCATGGCCCAGTCCAGTTGATACTCGTAATTCAAGTCCTTTAACAGTTTTGGCGTGGACTTTGAATTGGAAATATGCGGTGCGAGATAACCGGCGGGGGCTTTACCTTCCTCCTTTTTCATCCTATTCCGGACTTGTTCCAGCAACTCCCGTTCCTTGGCTTCGGATAGTTGGCCCGGCTTCTCGGCGTTCGTCCGGCCATGGGCGACGAATTCGTCACCGCGTTTGCGGAAGGCTTCGAGGACGCGCGGCGCGGCATCGTACATATCCATATTGACGAGGGCGGCGGCGGGTATTTCCAGGTCGTTGAATAGTTCGAGGAAGCGCCAGACGCCGACGCGGTTGCCGTATTCGCGCCAGCTGTAATTCATTACGTCGGGAGCGTGGTTACCGCCGTTGAGGGTGGGGCCGGTGTCGTTGCCGAAGGAAAAAGTTTCTAGGTTGACGGCCACGTAGAAGGCTAAGCGCTTACCGCCCGGCCAGTTGAAATCAGGGCGGTCGATGATGGCGGAATAGTCGTAGAGCTCGTGGTTGGCAGTTGGGTAGGCAGGCATATCAATATATAATTTTAAGGATACCTCAAAAATGAGGTCGTGGTATACTTTAGGTAAGGGCAATTAAGTCTAAAAGGTTATTTGTCTCCATAATTAAAGCGAAGTAACGTGGGTGCCCCTTTCTTTCCTTCGTTGGAGATGAACATATCGCCGTTATCCAAAAAAGTAATGCCCTCTGGTTGGGCGAATTGCTTTTTATTCAAAGCGTAGATACCCTCCACTTCATTGGTTCGGTTGAAAACGTACAGTAGATTATCCATGGAGGACAGAACGTACAATTGGTCCGTGACGGGATGGACCGCGATGGCGGATGGATTGATACTAAGGTCTTTGTCTTTCTTTTTGCCGGACTTTTTAATTCCGTGGGTCGGGAAGGCTTTCTCGATCGTCGTTTCGCTAAAGGAAAGCACCGGCGTGGACGATGCCGTCTTCGTCGCCAAATCAAAGCCGTAGACGACTTTTCTACCCTCGTATTCCGCTCCCTTCGGCTTAGTCTTGCCGGCAATAAACAAACGGTTATTGACGGCATCGAAGCCGAGGCCTTCGCTCTCCTTCACCGGCAGGTCCGTATCGTAGGCAGTCACGGTGAAATTCTCGGAGGTGTAATCGTCGATCTCGTAAATCTTACCGTCGCTACGCAGTACGTAGAGGCTGCTGCCGACACGGGTGATGCCTTCGTAGTCCCCCGGCCCGGCGAATTTGAATTGTCGGCTGATTTCGCCGGCGTTCAGGTCGTACACAAACACGATGCCGTCTTCGTCCTGGACGCAGGCAAGGGTATTATTATCGAGGTCGGTGAGTCCGGAAACTTCCAGTAGGATTTCGGGTAGTTCGAATTTTGAGGCCGGGGCGGAAAAGTCGTAGCCGGCGGGCGACTTACCGGAGGTTTCCGGTAGCAGTGGCGATTCGCAACTTGCGGTAAAAGCGGTGAAAGAGCCCATTAGCAGGAGGAGAGCGAGGGCTACGAACGATTTTAGAAGCATATTCATAATGTTGGTTTTGGTGGTTTGGGCAGCGCAAATATTTCGATGTCAAGGCCGTTTTTGGGCGCGGACGCGGGTGCAAGGAAGAGACGGAAGCAGGGAAAAGGCGGTTGAGTAGATACTGATTTTCTTGTAGGCACCCTCGACTACTATCCACAATATCCAATACAGATCAATAACTGAACATCGAAAATCATGATGGCAACGTGTTGAAAACGGCGAAAAGTACTTTTAGTTCTAATATCAAAGAACCATTTGGTTTTGCGAATGCGAGGAGACTTTACCAAAAGGTGTTGAGGACAAAATAAGCCGCCGAGCAAAACCACGATAGTTAAATTAAGTGGACTTAGTCTAAATAATTAGAACTTTGCTTGCAAGTGCAGCCCAAGCGAACATACATTTGCCCTATTCTTATTTAGACCAAAACCAAATAATAATGAAGCAACTGTTACTTCTTACGCTGTTCATCACCCATTTCGGTTGCCTGAGTGCACAATTCGCCCAAATAACTCAGGGCGAAGGTTACGGCCAAGCGGTGTTTTACGACCTGGCAACCCGAACGGGCAAATCCGTCGACCACACCAGCTGGGACATTGCCTTCAACGTAAGCGGCCGCTCCTCCGGCATCCTGATTAACGAAGCCGTCGCCTCCTCCCAAACGGAAGAGTTACGAGCAACAGCAGTTTACGCCAGCACCGCCACGGACTTCGCCACGGCGGACACCAGCCAAATCACCAACCGACTTTACAACGGCGAAGCGAGTTGGGACGATGGGGCTTTCAACGCCGCCGCCACGCCCGGCGATCCCCTAGACCAGGGTTGGGGTGCCTACTCCACCGAAACGCAGACGGTGGTCGGCAACCGGGTTTTCTTCGTCGTCACGCCCGACGAAGTGTACCATAAAGTATTCGTTAGCTCGTTGGCGGGCGGTAGTTACACCTTCGTGCACGGGCCGCTCGATGGAAGTACTACCGACACGGTTACCATCGCCAAGAACCAATTCACCGGTAAAACATTGGCTTATTTCTCTTTCACGGACGGCGTTCAGGACCTGGAGCCGGATGCGTGGGACTTACTGTTTACCCGCTACGTCACGCCGCTGGCCGCCGGGCCGGGCGTCATCCTTGATTATACTGTGACGGGCGTCCTACAAAACCAGGGCACCAGCGTCGCCAGACTATCCGGTGTGGATCCGGAAACGGTAGCCCCCCCGGCGGAAGCAACGTTTTCCGATACGCTGACCACCATCGGCCACGATTGGAAACGCTTCATCCTATCCACCAGAACGTACGTTTTCCCCGACGACCTGGTCTATTTCGTACAAACGCCGGACAGCCTCTACCGGATACAATTTATCGACTTCGAGGGTAATACGACCGGCGTGTCCGTCTTCAAACTAAGTGCGGAAGCCACGACGGCTACCACTAACCTACCCACCGGCATCGCCCAAAGCCGGCTCTACCCCAACCCGGCTTCCGAACGCCTCACCCTGGAGGTAACCGCTACCCAAGCCGCCGAAAACCTAAGTCTGGAGGTAATCGACCCCACCGGCCGCACCCTCCTTGCATCCCGCGTCCGCGCCCTGAATACCGGCCCGAACCAGGTAGAAGTCCCACTCGCGGGCCTGCCGCCCGGCCACTACTTCCTACGCCTCAGCGGTGCCACCGGCGTACTCACTCATCACTTCGTCAAGCAGTAAACCATGAAAATCATTGCCCCCATTCTGCTACTGATCGCCGGACTGACGGCCTGCGCCCCGACGGACCGGCCCGCAGCCCAAACCGAGCCCGAAAGCACCGAGATGCCCGCACGGATCGTGTCCCTGAGCGGCACGCTAACCGAAATCATCCACGATCTCGGCTTCGGCGACCAACTCGTCGGCGTCGACGTAACCAGTACCTATCCGCCGGAAATCAACGCCGTACCGAAGCTCGGCCACGTCAGTAAACTGAACGTGGAAGCACTACTGGAACTCCGCCCGACGCTCATATTCGTGGACGCCGACAACCGCGACAAACCAGCCCTAAACACCCTGGCCGATGCGGGCATCGAGATCGTATCCGTCCCTTCGCAACCCACGCTTGACAACGCCGCCCACGTCGCTACCCGCTTAGAAAAACACCTATCCGTCAACCCGAAAACCCTTGCGAATTACGTCGCCACCATTGAAAACGGCAGCCGCGATTTGACCAATTCACTAGCTACCAGATCCGGCCCCAAACCCCGCGTATTATTCATCTACGCCCGGGGCGCAAAACAACTGATGGTCGCGGGGGCGGACACCGAAGCCGCCGCCATGATCGCGCTGGCCGGCGGCGAAAATGCCATCACCAGTTTTACCGACTTCAAGCCCTTGACGCCCGAATCACTTGTGGAAGCCGCACCCGACGTGATCCTCATGTTCGACTCCGGGCTAGAGAGCCTGGACGGTAAAGCCGGGCTGGCAAACGTCCCCGGCATCAGCCAAACACCGGCTTACAAAAACGACCGGATCATCGCAATGGACGGCCACTATTTGCTCGGCTTCGGCCCGCGCGCACCGAATGCAGCCAATGACCTGGCCAATTACCTCTACCCCACCCAGACCAAATAATTCTCCGTGAAATCCAACGCTTCCGTACTGGCCTCGCTACTCATTTTGTTACTCGCCCTACTGATTGGTGGGGTGATGACGGGTGCGTACGAACTGTCCGCCACCGAGTTGTGGTGGGCGCTTACGGGCCGGGCGGAGGAGTTGGAACATTTTTTAGTCTGGCAGGTCCGTATGCCGCGCCTGGTTTTGGCCGTCGTGGTCGGGGCCGCGCTGGCGCTTACGGGGGCGGCTACCCAGGGCTTGTTTCGCAATCCGCTGGCGGAGCCGACGCTGATCGGCGTGACGAGCGGCGCGATGCTTTTTGCCGTCCTGATGCTGGTGCTGAGTGCTCGGTTACTGGCCGGTTTTCCGCTCTGGATGCAGCAAATCAGCGTTAGCCTGGCTGCTTTCGCCGGGGCGCTGCTCACCACGGGCATCGTTTACCGGCTGGCGGCGGGGCGGGGCCGTTTGAACGTTACGACCATGTTGCTGGCGGGCATCGCCATCGCCGCGCTGGCAGGGGCTTTTACCGGTCTGATGGTCTACCAATCGACCGAAAGCCAGTTGCGCGACATCACCTTCTGGTCGCTCGGTAGCCTGGGCGGCGCGAACTGGACGCAGGTGGCCATTGCCGCGCCGCTCATCGTCGTCGGTGGGTATTTTCTGCGGCGCGATGCCCTGGCGCTCAACGCATTTTTACTGGGGGAGCGGGAGGCGGCGCAGCTCGGTTTCCGAGTGGATCGGGTGAAACGGCGGGTCATCGTTTGGGTCGCGCTGCTGGTGGGCGTCTGCATTTCGCTGACGGGGCTGATCGGCTTCGTGGGGCTGGTCATTCCACACCTGCTGCGGCTGTGGCGGGGCACGGATTACCGGCAACTACTGCTATTCTCCGGCTTACTGGGGGCTAGCTTTTTGCTGGGCGCGGACACGCTGGCGCGCACGATCGTCGCCCCGGCCGAACTTCCCATCGGCATCCTGACCGCGCTGGTCGGTGCGCCTTTTTTTCTCTGGTTGCTACTCCGGGAGCGCCGCAAAACCGTTTTCCTATGATCCGGGGCACGAATTTGACGGTGCGCCTCGGCGGGCGCGTGATTCTGGACGGGGTGGACTGCACCGTGCGGCCCGGGCGCGTGACCGTCGTGATGGGTAAGAATGGCGCGGGCAAAAGCACGCTGCTGAACCGGCTGGCGAGTCGCAATTCGGAGGGCGCGGTCGCGGGTGCAGTGGAAGTGGATGGGCGGTGTTTATCCGTTTACGACCCGAAAGAGCTCGGACGGAAACGAGCGGTCCTGGCCCAATCCGTCCACCTGGGTTTCCCCCTCAGCGTAGCCGAAGTCGTGGAGATCGGTTGTTACGGCCGCTACGACGCACTGACCACCCGGCAACGACGGGAGCGGGTACGCCACTACCTCGACCTGCTGGAACTGACCGATCTGCGCGACCGCTCCTACCCTACGCTATCCGGCGGAGAGCAAAAGCGCGTACTGTTAGCCAAGTGCCTACTACAACTTGACCATGACGGCACCGACCAAAAAACCAATCATTATCTTCTCCTCGACGAGCCGACGGCCGCCCTCGACGTGGAGCAACAGTATCGTTTCGTCCACCTCGCTACGGGTTTGGCCCGGGAACGCGGGATGGGCGTCTTTGCCGTATTACACGATTTAAACCTCGCGGCCCGCTTCGCCGACGACCTGATCTTCCTGAAGGGAGGTAAGCTCGTAGCCGCCGGCCCGAAAGCCTCCGTCCTGACCAAAACCATCATCCGTACCACCTTCGACGTGGACTGTCTGATCCAGGCGCACCCCCGCGCCGACTGTCCGCTCATCACAACATTGCCTTATGAACAACCCAACCTCGCACCTGCGTGCGCGCCTCAAAGAACTTAAAGTTGAACACCCCAAGCTACGCGCCCGCGACCAGGCCGAACGCCTCGGCGTCAGTGAAGTAGAACTGCTTAGTCTCGGCCTTAGCAAAGATGTCATCCGGCTCGGCGGCGACTTTAAGGACCTCCTCAAAGACGTGAAGCAAATGGGCTACGTAATGGCCCTGACCCGTAACGACCACGTGGTCCACGAACGCAAAGGCGTGTACGACAACCTCACCTTTTACGAGGGGCCGCACAATATGGGCGTAGCCGTTAACCCGGACATCGACCTGCGGCTGTTCATGAACGAATGGCACTACGCGCTGGCGGTGATCATGCGGCGCGACAAGGGTGGCGACCTGCACGGTTTGCAATTCTTCGACGCTTACGGAGCCGCCGTCCACAAGATCTACGCCACCCCGAAAAGCACGCTGGCCGGCTGGGCGCTCATCGTGGAGAAATACCGGGTGGAGCAAGAGCCGATCGTGATCACCGATCGCCAGCGACCCACCGCCGAAGCGGAACGCCCCGATAGCGAAGTCAACGTCCGTACCTTTCAGGCGGAATGGCGGGGTCTCCAGGATACGCATCACTTTTTCGGGCTCCTGCGCAAGTATAAACTGACCCGCACCCAGGCGCTGCGGCTCGCCCCCGAAGGACTGGTCACGCCGGTAGACCGCCTTGCCGTAGAAACGGTACTGGCCACGGCGGCGGCGGAAGGCGTACCCATTATGTGCTTCGTACACAGTAAAGGCTGCATCCAAATCCACAGCGGGCCGGTGAAAAACCTGAAGCGGATGGGCGACTGGTTCAACGTGCTCGACCCTGCCTTCAACCTGCACCTGGCTACCGGCGCGATCGACCGGGCTTACGTAGTTCGCAAGCCGACTAGCGACGGAACCGTCACCAGTCTGGAGCTTTTCGACGAGCACGGCGAGATGATCACTTACTTCTTCGGCGCCCGTAAACCCGGCCAACCGGAACTACCCGAATGGACCGCGATCCTCGAAGAAACCGCGTGGACCGTAACTCAAACCGTTTAGTACCATGACCATGCCCTCCTCCGAAAATCATTCTCACGAAGCCAGCATCCTCCACTCCAGCGATAATGGTTTTCTCGTCTACTGCCCCGGTTGCGATCGCTTCAAGCTAGCCTTCGGTACTTTCTGGTTGAGCCAGGACATCACGGAGATCCGCTCCTTAGCCGCGCTGATCAATCGGTATAATCATCATTACTTCCGGAGAGCAAAACGTACCCGGCGGGACATTTTCGTGGACGGGCCTCATCCTGATTTTGGGCTGCTGATGTCGCCTAGAGACTTAGAACAACTGAACCACATTCTGCAAACGGGGCTCCTCGTGCTGGAGGCGGGCGGCCGGGTGCGTCTCCAGTAACGGCCTATAAGCTAGATATTCTAATCTGAATAATTAATGCGACTACTACCGATACTACTACTTATTACTGGCTGGTTGACGGCGCAGACACCGGATTCACTGGTGTTGTCCGTTACGCTGGACGACATCGTCGTTACCGGACAGTACGCCCCAACTGAAGCCCGGAATGCCGTACATAAGGTAACTGTGATCAACAACCGGGAGTGGAAGGAGCAGGGTTTAATGAATTTATCCGAATTACTCCAGCGGCAATTGACGATGAACGTCAGTACGGACCCTATTTTGGGAAACGGGCTAAGCATTCAGGGCTTGGGCGGGCAGAACGTACAGATTATGATCGACGGCGTGCCGGTGATCGGGCGGTTGGGAGGTGAGATCGACCTTACGCAGTTGGACCTTTCGCGGTTCGCGCGGGTAGAGATTATCACCGGAAGCCTTTCGGCTCGGTACGGCGCCGACGCGGCCGGCGGAGTCATTAACCTGATTACGGCTCAGGAACAGGGCGGCGACTGGAAATTAGAGGCGGGTGGCCAGTACGAGACGATCGATCTGGATCGTCAGTATTTCCGTTTGGGTCGCAAAGTCGGTGACTTTCAGGTGAGTGGCGGTTTGAATCGGTATCAGGCTCGGTTTGCCGAGGTGGATAGCCTGCGTGCGGGGGCGGTGCCCTGGAACCCGAAAGATCAATTTGGCTGGGATGTAGGATTACGTTATCGGCCGAACGATTCTCTGAGTATCCGGTACGAATATAGGCGCTTTGACGAGACGCTTTCTCTTTATGGAGCTGTCCGACGGCCGCAATTCAGGCCTTACGTTCAGGATCAGTTTTTCGATACGGGGCGGCGGGACCACGCGTTGTCCGCTAACTACCGGGTGTCACCCTACCTGACGGCCGACCTCGTCGCCGGCCTCAACGCTTTCGATCGCTTACGGACTACCGAGCGGCGGGATCTGGAACCGGATACTACCAGTCTGGTACCCGGCGAACAGGATACCACCCGCTACACCGGCCAGCTTCTTCGCCTCAGTCTGGCTTCCACGACGGGTAAGAAATTCGACGCTCAGTTGGGTTTGGAATACCGACGGGAAACCGGCTCCGGTGGGCGCATCCTCGACACGGCTACGCTAAGTAAAGAACCGATACTAACTAACGCCGCCGCCTGGCTGGGCTTAAGCTACCGCCCCCACGCCGACTTGACCGTGGAAGTCACTACCCGTTTCGGTTATAACAACCGGTACGCCCACCCTTTCGTACCCGCCCTCCACTTGCTCTGGAAACCGACACCGGCGTGGCGGTGGCGGGCTAGTTACGCGGCCGGGTTCCGGGCACCTTCCGTACAGGAGCTCTTTTTTAACTTCGTTGACATCAATCACTTCATCGTCGGCAATAAGGAACTGGCGGCGGAGAAGAGTACGAACTTGCGCCTTGGTGGGGAGTGGGGAGGAAGTGGCAAACTTCCAATTCAAGTAAGTGGGGAGGTATTTTATAATCACCTGACGGACCGGATCACGCTGGCGGACGTGAGTGACGGGCGCTTTTCCTACGTCAACCTTGCGGAATACGAAACCCACGGGGTGCTGCTTCAATTCGACTACCAAGCGGGAGAGAAGATTACTTATTCGGGTGGTGGAGCCTTGACCCGGCTTACCAATGCCGTGGCGGTGGAAGATTCCTCCCTCCCCGGATTTACCGGGCTGTTCGAGTGGCGGAACGAGCTCACCTACCGGATGCCGCGCGCGAAAATGACCTTGCGGGTAGACCACCGGTACGTCGGTCGGCGGGACCGTTACCAGCTTAGCCCGGAAGGCTCCGTAACCCAGGGTTTCATCGGTGATTATCACCTTCTGCACCTGACGGCCAATAAAGCTTTTTGGGGAGACCGTATTCGCCTATCCGCCGGGGTCAAGAACTTACTGAATCGAGACCGGGTACCGGTGACGGGTGCGGGGGAAGGTGGTGCTCATTCCGGTGGCACCGGTAGTCAGCTGATCGACTACGGGCGTAATTTTTTCGTTGGGATTGCGGTGGGGTGGTAGCTAATGACAGTAGATGTCAGTAAACTGGAGGTACTTTTCCTTGCTCCTCATCCAAACTTCTTTGCACTAGCGACCGCGCCAAATATCACACCCGCCCCCGCCGCGAAAGCAAGACCGCAATCGGCCGCGTGGAGGGGAACTGGGCCAGAAAAGTGATGATCGTGAACGTGATCGGCACGCAGAGCAGCATGCCCACCACACCCCAAAGGAGGCCCCAGAGAATAAGTGAAAAGATGATCACGAAGGGGCTGATGTTGAGCACGTCGCCGTAGAGCTTGGGCTCCAACAAACCACCAATGCAGAGCTGGATCAATCCTACGCCGATGGCAACGATGAGAAACGGCGTCAGGTAATCAAACTGCACGAGGGCCATCAAACTGGGTAGAATCGTCGCCGCGATGGAGCCAATCGTGGGGATGAAATTGAGCGCGAAAATAGAAAAAGCCCAAAAAATAGCAAAGTCTACCCCGGCGTACTCGATGACGAAGTAGCTTAAGAAACCAGTCGCCAAAGATGCCGCAAACTTGACCCCGACGTAAGCGCGAATGGCGCGGTTAAGCTTATCGATAATGGCCAGTACGCGGCTTCGGCGCTCGGGGCTGAGGTTCAGCATAACCAACTTGCGGGGAAAAGTGTGCTGCTCCACCAGCAAAAACAGGGTGTACAAGAGCACGAGCAAAAACTGCCGCGTCGCGCCGGTAAAGTAAGCGAGTAACCCGAACAGGTAGTCGTTGACGTTCACCCCGTTGGAAAGGGTTTGCAGCGTCAGCGTCTCATCATAACCAAACCCGACCATGATTTTTGCGAACTGGGTCTCCAGATTGAGCCAGTACTCAGGTGCCGTGACGACCATATCGTTAATCTGCCGCCCCACCAAATTACCCGCCAACACCAGTACGCCCAGCACGATTATGGCAGCCACCCCCAAGCTGAGACCACGCGGACTGCGGGAACCCACGGTGGGCACTTTGCGCAATAACTGATCCACGGCATTAATAAGGTACCAAAGCCCGAAGGCCAGTACAACGGGCACGAGCAGCGGCTTGCCGAAAACCATCAGGCAGACGAAGAGCCCCGCCAGGGCGAGGGAGTAGGTGAGTTTTTGGAGGGGTAGCATGGGGAAGTTAACCGAAGATTGGCGTAAAAGGTCGGTGAAAAGCCACCTTTAGCGCACGCTGAATACCCAATTTTTTGCGACTGCGTACACCCGGCGCTAAAATCTAGTAAGCTGGTGCCAACTTGCTAAATACTGCGCTTCGCCCCGGGTCCCGAAATTTTCCGATCTTTCCCCCATGAAACTACTCACCAAGGTCTCTGCCCTGATGTCGCGTAACCTCATTACCGTGACGGTGCACACCCCACTCGCCGAAGCCGGTGAACTGCTGGTCAAGCACGGCATTCATCACCTGCCGGTCGTGAACGCCACGGGCGGTTTGGAGGGCATCATCGGCAAATCGGATTTTCTCAAGGTATTTACGCTCGACCGGGATACGGCAAGTGTTAAAGACATCATGAGTACCCACCTGGCGAAGCTGGAGCCGGACGACACCATACGCACGGCCGCCAACCTTTTTGCCCTGAACAAGTTTCACGCGCTGCCCGTCATTGACGGCGGCCGCCTGGTCGGCATCATCACTACGCTGGACGTGATCCGCTTCGTAGACGGCGAACAGACGCAATTGGGCGACTACGCTAAATAATCGGCACCAACCCAGCCGCGGTTATCGTTATTCGATCCGAATACCGCGCGTCGTAAAGGAAATACCCTGCTGGCCGTAAGTGCTGATGAACACCCCCTCGAAAAAGGGGTCGTGCGTCCCGGGACGCTTGTGCCAGGTAAAAACGAAGTTATCGCCAGAGCCACCCTCTACGTCTTTCTCGCTGATGATGATCTCGACTGTTTCGAGAGGGGCTAAAAAGATGGGGTCATCAAAATACGTACGGATGCCATGCCCGTCGGTCCGGTAATAGCTCGTCTTGTCGATGTAGACGGTGTCGGCGGTGTTGATGTTGCGCAGGGAGATGGTACCCATAAGGCTAAGCTTACGACCTTCCGCTTGCGTGTATATTTGGGAGTAGCTGGAAAGGTAGGTTTGACCACCCTCCAGCGAATCAGCCGGGTTCATGGTTACCGTGCGGCGCGCCCAGTCTTCGGCAGGAATAGAAGTCATAGGATTGATGACGGGTGGCGTATCACAACTAAAGGCCACGCACGTGAGGACGAGAAGGAACACGATGTATTTCATAAGCTTAGAGTGCTGTCGTTTTTAGTGGCTACGGTAGAAATCATTCCAGCTCTTCCGCTTTGTCCTTTTTAGCCTCTTGAGCAAATATGGCCAGGATGGCAATTGCAATGAGAATAAGTAGGGCGAGCTCAATATAGGTGAACAAATCTATGGTAGCACTCGCGCGTTTGCTGGCGAACATTTCGTTGCGGCCCTCTTCCATCTGTATGTCCGATAACTTGTAAAGGCTTTTCCTAACGTTAGCAGCCTGAAGTCGAAGCTGCGTGACGGAACTTTCCGTATTTTCGAGCGTAACCAAACGACTCATATGCTCCTGTAAGCGTGTAAATACTTCTTTTTCCTCCCTGGTCAGACTGGTTTCGCCAAATTGACCGACGAGCGTGTCCATGCGCTGGTTAATACTTTCTAAGCCAATCGGCGCTTGTTCCACCGTGGCGGCTAGGTAGGCAATCTCTTTTTCCTGGACGAGTTGCGCCAGATTGAAGATGATTCCTTTTGCGATCAGACGATCGGCGTAAATGGTTTCGACGGAGTTACTTATCGTCCGGTAATTCTTACGGTCATTGAGATTAGTGGCCAGGAATAAGAGGAACAGGAGCACCAAGCCTACGATCCATTTCACTTTGGTTGCGGTAGCCATACTTTATGGGGTTTATACGAAGGACTGCCTCCTGGAAACGAATATAGCAGATTAAAGCATCCCGGCCGAACAAAATCCGATCTATCGTAGGTAAACCCATAATCTCAAATCACGACTCACCATCGGAAACGGCTTTAGGAATAGCCCACTGAGGGGGCCGGTGGTTAGGCTCATTGGATTAACTGGATAGCGTTTAACCACGTCCACTTTTGGCCGAACGATTTTTGTACCGCGGCCCCATGAGCCGTTTCTTCTTTTTGACGGGCACCACGGTGCCCGTGACCGACTTGAATTTTCGATTCTTGTAAGCGGGGCCGTGGAGGGCGGGGGTGGCGAAAGCGGTTGAGTCTAAGTCGGACTGTGCGCGATTACGTTCCAGGTTGCGGCCGGCGGCGTTTGGGTTCTTAAGGTGCAGATTATTGTACCTGGAGAAGTAAAACCGATTGTCGTACGTTGCGGAGGGTGTGGTGCTGTCTACCCGGGCGGTATTCACCGTGACGTTGGGCTCGGAAAGATTTCTGTTATCCTCCTGAGCGTTCAGACTAAAAAAGGGAGCGGAGAAAACTGCAAGGACAAGCAAGAGGGTTTTCATGAGCTAGGTTTTTTGCGGTTAAATCATTATTCCCGGGCGGCTCACCCAAGAATGATCACGCCAATAGAAACCCGCGACTATTTTCTTTGTTCTTTCGCGCAAGAACTTGACACTCCACTGAATATTGCACGGCGGTACGTACGTTTTCTACGGGCACAAGCCACCGCATCCTCTGCTGATTAACGGAGCAAGTCAACCGACTCTATAGTGGTGGTTATCTACTTAACTCCGCTGCTACCCAAAGTCCCTTCTCCAATCCAATTACCCCGCACCCGCGTCCGCGCCCGTTGCTACTTTGGCCGGCTTACTTCATTGATTACTGACCTTGCGTAGCACTAACGTAGTCCGACTACTTAGGTCCGTTAATAAATAAACGGTACGCTACCGACTCCGATAAAACTCCAGCAACCGCTTAGTATCCCGGTGCGCAAAAAAGCCCGGCTCCACGCCGTAGCTGTTCAGATTGATTGAAGGACTGGCCGAATCGTCTACGTAACGGTCCAGCAACGCGGCGTCAACTTCGGCGGGAAGGCGTGCGATGATGCGTGGTTTGGCCACGTGCCATTCTTCCCCGATCGACGGGCGAATCGCGCGGGTAAAGATCAAATCAATTGCTTGCTGGTCCTTCATGGTAATAGATTTATGCTCCGATGGATTGAATAATAAAGTCAGGGATGATCCCCGACGAACTGATCTCCGTCTCCGCACGCTCCGCCCGGGTGTTGCCACTCAGGACGAGTGCCGTAGAAACCCCGAACGTGTTGCCGCCGAGAATATCCGTGTGCAAAGTATCGCCAACCATAAGCACGTCGGCGTGGGTGAGGTCCGGAAAGTCGCGCAGTAAGGACTCAAAAGCAAACTGAAACATCTGGCTGGCCGGTTTGCCAAACTGGATAAAGCGGCGGCCCAGCACGTACTCCACCAGCCGCGCGACGCTGCCGGTCGCCAGGGCCACGTTGTCTTTTGAGACGGGGTAGAGCAAGTCGGTATTGGCCACCACGACGGGTACTTGGCAGTGGCGTAGCAAATTAATGACGTGATTAACGTCGACGTTCTTATCGTAGCCTTCGTCGTCGAGAAAAGCGACGGCTTTGATGTCCGTCAAATCATCGAGGTCGACCTCACTAATGTGAACGGCTTCCAGCCCCGCGCCGATGATGTACTCCGCCGACTGGGGCGTACCGAGGTAGACAACTTTTCCCGTACGGATTTTATACTGCAAAAAATGCCGGGTAGTTGCCCCGGAGGTAATGATCTCGGCCGCCGGAATTCCCCGCAGTCCGTATTTTTTCAGGTTCTTGGCCGCCGCCGCCGGGGAGCGCGCGGCGTTGTTCGTCAGCACCCTTAAGTGCTTGCCCTCGGCGCGCAGTCGGTTAACACATTCAACTACGCCGGGAATGAGCCCGTCGTGGTTGCGCAGGACGCCGTAACTATCGAGCAGGATCACCTTGAAGGGTTGGCTGATCTCGGAAAACTTTTCAATCGTCATTAAGCGGGTATTTTCATGTCGAGCGCGGTCAAGATACGTGCTACGTCAAATTTCTCTTCGATCGTCGGTAGGTGGGTGCGGATCACCTCGTCGGCCAGTTTCTCCGCAATGTCGGACCGGAAGAAATAGCGGCCGAGGCGCAGCACGTAGTTCAGCAGGAAGAACCGATAGGCTTCCTTAATGAACACGACCTCCGTGTAAGTAAGCGGGAAAACGTCGTGGTAAGCCCGCAAAAATTCCAGAAAGCGGGGTTCCATCAACCGGTCGATCTCGTAGCTGAAAACGGTCATGTCGCCCACGTCGGACACCACCCGGCTCAGGAAGTAGAAGTCCGTCACCCGGGTCGACATCCGGAACCAGTCGTAGTCCCAGCGGCTCGCGATACGGCCCGTGCTGTCCACCGAAAAATTGCCGATGTTCCAGTCGATGAACACGGGGATTTTCTGGAAGCCGTGGATATTAATCTGAAAGGTGTTCTGCAAAAACAAGTTACAGTGGTGCTCGATCGTCGTGAAGTGGTCCGGATAGTCACGCCGGGCCGAGCGCAGCAGCGCGTTCACGTCCGTCGTCATGTCGCGGCTACTCTGCGGCAGGGTGTTGGCGACCAGCGTGCAGTCGAAGTGAAAACTCGCCATTTCGCGCCCCAGTTGCCGGACTTGCTCCAGCGTAAAACGCTTCGGCGGGTTTTGCTCGATGTGGATCGGGCGGTAGAACACGACCCAGCAATCCTGGTCGTCGTGAATGTAGCGGTGAAAAAATAGGTTCTGCCCCTTCATCAGCGCCCGGCTGAGGAAGTCGCCGTAGCGCACCGGCAGATTGTTGGCCAGGATGTTGATGATCGTGTGGTCTTCGGCAAAATTCTCGAAAGAGCCGAAGAGCGTCACTTTGGCGATGATGACGTTGCCGTCGGCCAGGACGACCTTATAGACCGTGTTCGTGCTCACCTTGGCGCTGATGTCCTCCACCGTCGCGATGGCGCGCGTGTGGTCGTAAGCCCGCCAGGCGTAGCGGATAATGTCGTGGTATTCCTTCATGCTAGTTCGAAATAACGTTGTCTTTCCCAGTCGGTCACGGCGCGTTGGTAGCGCGACCATTCCCATTCGCGGGTTTTTAAGAAGTGGGCGCTGAACGCGGGTGCAAGGATGTTGTGTTGGGCTAAACCAGCCCGCATGGCACCCGCGCCCGCGCCCAAATCTTTCGGCAACTCCTCCCCCACCGACTGCTCGTAGGCGCTGCCGACGACGGCCGGGGTAGTCAGTTCCAACCCGTGCTCGATGCCGTACAGGCCGGAAGCCAGCGCCGCGGCGATGACCAGGTAAGGATTAGCGTCGGCTCCGGGGATCCTCGTTTCCAGCCGCGTGGATTTTGGACCGCCGGGGATGACGCGCAGCGCTACCGTCCGATTATCGACGCCCCAGTTCGCCCGCGTCGCCGCCCAGGAGCCGGCGACGTAGCGTTTGTAACTATTGACGTTCGGTGCGTAAAGCGGCATTAGTTTCGGCAACCAGAACAACTGCCCGGCCAGGTAATGCTCAAACGTTTTACTCATTCCGTGCGGCCGCGCCTCGTCGTAAAAAGCATTAACGTCCTCCCGCCACAGCGACTGGTGCAGGTGGCCGCCGCACCCGGGAAGATCCGCCTGCTGCTTGGCCATGAAACTGGCCACAAATCCGTGGCGGTAGCTGATTTGTTTCACGCCTTCTTTGAACAGTACCGCCCGGTCGGCCGCTTCGAGGGCGGTTTGGTGAACCAGCGCGGCTTCGAGGGCGCCGGGGCCGGTCTCGGTGTGCAGGCCTTCGAGGTCGACACCAAAAGCAGTGATTTGCCGGAAAAGCTCGTGGTGGAAGGTGGACAACGCACCCGTCCGCAGCCCGGAATAGCCGAACATGCCCGGGGTGATCGGCCGCAAGTTTTGGTGCTGTTTATCGGCCAGGCTATCCGGCGTCTCCCGGTAGGCGAACCATTCGTACTCGGGGCCGAAACGCGCGGTGAAGCCCATCCCTTCCGCCCGCTCGACGACGGAGCGTAACAGGCTGCGCGGGCAAGCCACGGCGGGGTCGCTTCCGCTGGCGGAGCTAAAATCGGCGAGCAAAAAAGGTACGTCGTTCTCCCAGGGGATAGTGCGCTGACTTCCCGCCACCACGGTGACCGGGGAATCTCCGAAAGCGGGGTCGGCCAGTCCGTTACCGTAGAGTTCGTCCTGCGCGTCCCACTGAAAAACCACGTTGCAAAAACTGAGCCCGTCGTCGAGGCCGCGCATAACTTTATCGCGACTGATATATTTCGTTCGCAAAATGCCGTCGATGTCGGTCACGCCGATCTTTACGAAGGGGGCGTTCGATTTTTCTAGCCAATCGCGGGTGCTTTGCATGGCTCAATGTAGTCTAAACGCGGTGATCGACCAAGTGAGATATTCATTCACCCATGATTACTTCCCAGATTGCTTCTTCCCCGTTCAGAGCGGCCTGAAGTCCGCTAATGTCTTTACAGCCGATAAAGTAATTGCTACCGGTCTTCGTCGTGATCATCAGGCCGTTGCGGCCACTCAGGGAGTAGAATTTCTCGTCGGTCAGGGTAGCTTTGGGCCGGTCCCACTTCGCAATGGCGGGCGTTTTGACGATGGTGCAGGAAGCGACGTCCTCCCAGGCAATTTTTTTCGTGGCTTCCAGTTGGCCCTTGATCTTAAACTTGATGGTGCGGTCCGTGATCGTCAATTTCGACCGTAAGCTAGTCAACCAGTAAATAGCGTAGCCCAGACCAAGCGCCAGGGTCAGACTGATGAGGCTGTAGGACAGGCTCGCCCTGATGCTCCAAAAGTAAGAAGCTGCTCCGTAGAGTAAACCGACGGTAGCCAACGCCAGCAACGCGATGACTAACCAATCGTGAAAGCGCTGCTTTTCCTGATATATTTTGTTCGCCATCGTGTTCCTGAATTTATTTCGGGGAAACACACTGGAAGCCCTCATGGTTCAGGTTTAAAAGAACCGATTTTGTGCGTGCTGAGCCCCGCCGATTTTACCCTGCTTGATTTACCCTAACCAGGAGGTTGCTCGCTTCCGCTCATTAGTAGAAAAAGCCGCCAGTTCTAGACCCGGCGTTAATAAATCACCCAGCTTAACCGTCGTTTTGAGCCACGACTGATCTCCGATCAGCGCAATCCGCTCGACGTTGCGGTAGTTCTTGATGCCGGATTTAATGTCCTCGATCAACTGCTGCCCGGAGAAACCCGCGTCCACGATCTCCAGCAGAATGCGTGCCTGCCCGTAGGTTCTGGCCTGTGCTTCGATGAGCAGGTTAATGCGGTCGTAGTCCTTGGGTGTTAGTTTCCCGATAATCGCCAGCCCGAGCACGCTGTTCTCGCCCATGTCGACTTCCTTCAGCCCCTCCGAAGGATCTGCAACGGGGTCGAGGCGCAGCCACTGGTGGGCGAGTTCTCCTTCCGCCAACGAAAACGTTTTTACTTCCATGCGGGGCGTCAGCCAGTCGACGCTGCCCGTGAGGGAGGAGAGCCAGCCGTGGTCGGTGAGGATGGCGTACTTCTCGATGTTATCCCAAAGGTCCGTCTTCGACTTCAGGGTTTTCCAAAAAGACTGCAGGCTCTGAAAGCCACCGATGGACTTCACGTTGCCCAGCAAACGGATTTTTCCGTGCGTCAATACCTTTGCTTCGATGGCTAGCAGAAACTTCTCCATCCCGGTCTCATCCACCTCGCCGTCGAGCGTGAAACCTAGCATGTTGGGTTGGGACAGGGGGAATACGGAAATCATAGGGGTAGTTGTCTTGTTGGGTACGTTGCTAAGAACGTTTCAGATAAGCTTTGGATGAATGACACGGAAAGGTTGAGGGCATCCTGCCCGAACGTAACAGTGGTAGCGCTACCGCTGTTACGTTCGGGCAGGATGCCCTCAACCTCTAAGAGGCGGCAACGACTTTATCGATCTTGGGATCGTCCGGCTCCGGAGCCGCCGGCGCGTAGGGCCGAATGATCAGCCGCAACGACTGGTTGTAATTAATGTAATTCGTCAGCCAATTCAGAAAAACGAAGATCTTGTTCCGTGTCCCCAGAATAGCGAAGAGGTGGACCACCAGCCACATCAACCAAGCAATGATGCCACCCAGGTGCAGCTCGGGTTTCGGAATATCCACCACCGCGCGGCCGCGACCGACCGTAGCCATACTTCCCTTGTCGTTATAACTAAAGGGCTGAATTCCCTTCCCGTCACGCAGCCGCAATTTGAAGTTCTTCGCCATGTTCGCTCCCATCTGAATAGCTACTTGCGCCACCTGCGGGTGTCCTTCCGGGAAATCGGGCTCTTCCATATAAGCTACGTCGCCGACGGCGTAGACATCCGTCAGACCAGCTACCCGATTAAAGCGATCGACCGCCAACCGGTTACCGTGGGTTATGGCCGCCTCGGGGACGCCGGGAATCGGCGCGCCCTTGATGCCCGCCGCCCAGATCACCTTCTGGGTGGGGATCGTCGTTCCGTCCTTCAGGTAAACCTTCCGCCCGTCGAAGTCAGTCACTCGGCTGTTGAGCATCACCCGCACGCCGAGTTCTTCGAGGTATTTAAGCGCACTGGCGCTGGATTTCTCACTGAAACCTTTTAAAATCACATCGCCGGACTGAATGAGGTAGATATCGACTTCCTCCTTGACGTTCAGTTCCGGATAATCACGGGGCAGCACGTGAGTTTTCATCTCCGCCAGGGAGCCAGCCAGTTCTACGCCGGTCGGTCCGCCGCCGACGATGACGATGTCTACGAGCTCCTGGCGGTTCTCGTAGCTGGGCGTGGTTAGCGCGTCCTCGTAGTCGTCGAGAATGTTGTTGCGGATGTAGAGCGCTTCCGAAACGGACTTCATCGGGATCGCGTGCCGTTCGATGTTTTTGTTGCCGAAGAAGTTGGTGTCCGCACCGGTCGCAATGATGAGGTGGTCGTAATTGCAGTGGCCGAGCGGGGTGGTGATCTGCTTGGTCGCGGCGTCCAGGCCGGTCACTTCCGTCACGCGGATGAAGATGTTCTTCTTCCCCTGAAAGAGTTTCCGGAAGGGAAAGATGATGCTGCTCGGTTCCAGCCCGGCCATGGCTACTTGGTAGAACAGTGGCTGAAACTGGTGGTAGTTATTCTTGTCGATCAGCACGACCTGGTAGTCGTCCCGGCCCAGTTTGCGCGCCAGTTGGAGTCCACCAAAACCACCGCCCACGATCACGATGCGTTCGCGGGTAGATTCGGGGATATTGATTTTAGTACTTGCGTCCATGCTTACTCAAAGGTCGGTTGAGCAGGGAAAGTTTGTGGCGTACACGTATTGCGCCCGCTACAATTTAACGATCCAGCCGAACTTGTCTTCTACCGTTCCCGTCCGCACCCCGTCGATGTATTTCTTCAGGGCGGGGCCGATCTTCCGGTCCTCCACCGCCGGGAGGGTCATCAGCTTGTCTTTGTACTGCAGTTCGGAGACGTGGCTAACCACCGCCGCCGTGCCCGAACCAAACATTTCTTCTAGCTTGCCGGCGTCGTGCGCCGCGACGATCTCGTCGATGGTGATCGTCCGCTCGGTAACGGTGTGCCCCTGGTCGCGGAGGATCGTGATGAAGTTCTTCCGGGTGATGCCCTTCAAAATTGCCCCGTCCGTCGCCGGCGTAATGATCTCTCCGTCGATGACGAAAAAGATGTTCATCGTACCGACTTCCTGGACCTGCGTCATGTTCGGTCCGCCCATCCAAACGACCTGGTCGAACCCTTTTTTCTGCGCCAACTGCGCGGGTAGCAGGGCGGCGGCGTAATTACCGGCCGCTTTGGCCTCGCCCGTTCCACCGGGGACGGCGCGGACAAACTCTTGCTCCACGACCAGCCGGACGGGCTTCGCGTAGTAAGGGCCGACCGGTGCCGTAAAGATGCAGAAGCGGTACGTCTCGCTCGGGCGCACGCCGATGAACTCGTCCGTCGCGAACATGTAGGGGCGCAGGTACAGCGCCGAACCTTCCGCCGGTGGAATCCAGTCCCGATCGAGCGAAACCAACTGGCTAACGGCCTCGACGAAGCGGTCTTCCGGGAACTCCGCCATCAGCAGCCGCCGGGCGCTGTTGTTGATGCGCTTGGCGTGGTCGCCGGGGCTGAGCAGGGCGGGCGTGCCATCGGCTAGTTTACTGGCCTTCATGCCTTCGAAGATGGCCTGGCCGTAGTGCAGTACCATACTGGCGGGATGCATGGTAAAGTGGCCAAAGGGGACAATACGATCGTTCGACCACTCACCGTCCTTGTAATCACTGACGAACATGTGGTCGGAAAAAATCTTACCGAAGGGCAGGTTATCCCAGTCGACCGTGTCGACGCGGCTCTGCTGAACTTTTTCTACGTGGATCTTCGGGGCGGTAATCGTCGTCATGTTTGGTTCTTTTAGTGATCGGGTAGCCGTAAAGGTAATTGGTAATTCAGTTTCGCACTGCCAGAGGGCTTACCTTTATTGCATGGAGCTCTTCCCCACTATGCAACTCATCCAGCAACCAGATAACGCAGCACTTGCTGAATACGTTTCCGAGCCATCGCCGGACAAAAAGTTACTTGTGGTTTACGATGCCGAGCTGCCTTTTCTGGAGCGTGTGCTGGCCGCCGCCGGGTACGATGATCCGCCACGGCAGTTGCATTTGGTGCGGGCAGAAAAAACGGATGAATTTGGTATCGATCTGTCGGTACTAGCCGGCAGATTGGAAGTAGACCAAATCATGCTTTTCGGGCAAGATCTTTCTGCGCTGGGCATCCATTTTTCTGTTGTTGCCAACCTCCCGGTAGAGATCGCGGGGCGAACTTACCTGATCGGTGAATCGTTGTCGCACATTGCCGGGGAGAAAGAGGCTGGCAACAATACGCCCGCCGCGGCACTTTGGCGTGGGGTAAAGGGTGCGTTCTTAAGAAAAACGGACGTGCCGAATTAATTAATTTTATTACTTGCGATACGGTTAACCACTATTTTACGGCTAATTATTAAAACAAAACACACATGCCAACCCTAACCAACAAAATCGCGCTGGTAACCGGCGCTTCCCGCGGCATCGGCGCTTCCATCGCCGAGCACCTCGCCGCCGCGGGGGCCACCGTAGCCATTACCTACAACAGCAGCACCGAACAAGCGGAAGCTATCGTAAAGAAAATAAATAACGCCGGTGGTAAGGCCAAAGCCTTCCAGTCCGATGCCGGGGACCCAGCGGCCAATACTGAATTAATTCAGCGCATCGTCGACGAATTCGGTGGGCTGGATATTCTCGTTAACAATGCGGGCGTGTACGCTACCGGGATGCTCGTAGGGACGGAATTAGATATTCTGACGCGTAATTACGAGGTTAACGTCCGGGGTGTTTACGAGACGACCAAAGCCGCCATTCCCCAACTGAACGAAGGTGGCCGCATCATCAACATCGGGTCCGTTTCCGGCCTGAAAGGATCGCCGGGTGCCAGCGCTTACGGAGCGTCCAAGGCAGCGGTGGCGTCGTTGACCCAGGCCTGGGCCAAAGAGGTAGGAGAACGAGGCATCACGGTAAATACCATCCACCCCGGCAGCGTGGATACGGAGATGAACCCAGCCAGTGGCCCTTACGCGGACATGCAGCGGGCGTCGAATATTTTCGGGCGGTTCGGGCGGCCGGAGGAGATTGCTTCGGTGGTTACTTTTATTGCCGGCCCGGGATCCAGTTTTATAACTGGTGCTAATATTCCGGTCGACGGGGGGTACACGGCTTAAGGTTTCTTGCCAATTTACCGTGCACCTCCGATAGCTATCGGGGGACCGCGCAAAATTAGGGTCAGGGCGCGGACGCAGGTGCAAGGAGGGTGCGGATAGAGCCACGTTGCGGTCAACCGTAGTGCAAAGCTAACTTACCGATGCGCCGATTTAGTTTACGTGCTAACAAAATTCCAGACTAGCTATTCGATGTTCTTGAGCATCAACGACAACGCGTGTTTCATGTCCGCTTCAGCGTAACGATCTACGCCGCGCATCGCTTCAGCTTCCAGTTGTCGGATAGGGCCGGATAATTTGTCCAGTTCCGCTCTCCCACCGTTCGTAAGCTCGCAGTGTTTGACGCGGGAATCTTTGGCATCCGTCGTCAGGGTAATCAGCCGCTGAGTAGCTAGTTTGTTGACCAATCGGGTGATTCCAACCCCGGGCTCCGTGAGCCGGCTAGCTACTTTCATTGTCGGCAACGCACGTTCCCCCTCCAGTTCGGCCGCGCGGAGTATGCGCAGAATATTGAACTGCTGCAGGGTCAGGTTTGAATGTGCACTAACTACCTCGGCTTGTTTCCGTCGGACGAAGTGCGCCGTGCGCAGGAGGAGGGGGAGAAGTCGATCATTTTGCATGCTGCCTTGAACCTTGATCTTACATTATAGTTTGCGCGTCAAGGAAATTACGCTGCTATCTCGGATGGGCTTGGCTATCTATTTCGTTCCCAGGGTAGTAAACCGCCTTACCTTCGCTGCAAATCGACCCACCATGGCGCTAGTCTTTGCTACTAACAACCCCAACAAGATCGCCGAGATACAAACCCAGCTGGGTGACGCTTACGATTTTAAGTCCCTCAAAAAAATAGGCTGCACGGAAGAAATCCCCGAGACCTCCCCCACCCTGGCCGGCAATGCCCGACAAAAAGCCCGGCACGTAAAAGATAATCACCGCCACGATTGCTTCAGCGAAGACACGGGCCTCGTCGTCGATGCCCTCGGCGGTGCGCCCGGCGTCGATACCGCCCACTACGCCGGGCCGGAGCGGAGCGCGGAGGCAAACAACAAAAAAATACTGGACGGATTGGGGACCCGTGACGACCGGGCGGCCCGGTTCAAAACTTTTATCTGTTTAATCCTCGACGAAGAAGAGCATCTTTTCGAAGGCGTGTGCGAAGGCCACATCGCAGTCGCTCCGTCCGGTACCGATGGATTCGGCTACGACCCGATCTTTATCCCGGCAGAAGGTGACGGCAGAACGTTCGCCGAGATGAGCCGGGAAGAAAAACAGGGTATTAGCCACCGGGGCCGGGCCGTAGCTAAGTTGATTAACTTTCTGAGCGCGCGGGCCTAAATCATTTCTTTGATCGGTGTATCTTTCCCACTATGCGTAGTCTGCTGTATCTATTACTCTTCGTTTTTCTCGCCTATGGTGCCTATTATTACTTCGACCGGCTGTCGGACGCTCCGCTAAAAACTGAATTGCTTTCTAAAGGAAGTGAGGCGATTAGCTACGTTGTTGTTACGCCCGAAAATGAAGGCCCCTTTGAGCTGAAGCGGGGTGAAGAAAATCAGTGGGTAGTTTCGCGGGATCATCGACTTATTTACGGACAGACCGAACGGATAAATACTTTCGTGAACGAACTACGGACGTTGCAATCAGATTCCGTCCAACTTAACCCACGACGCGACCGCAAGGGGCAATCAATTACCCTGAGCGTTGGGACAACCGCCCAGCAAGAGAATTTTACCCTTGAATTCCCCAACGACCTACACGAACCCGTGCTGGCCCACTTAGCTACGGACGACCAATCCGCCCTCGCCCTCCCGCCCCGTACCCGCACCTGGAGAACTAACTACCTGAACTTCGACGCCTACCGCGATCGGCAGCTACTCGACCTGGACCCGCGGCTCGTCGATAGCCTGATCGTGTACCGGGGCGACTCCGTGCTCTGGGGAATTACCACAGGTAACCTGGCGGCGTCAGCCACCCGCTTCATTGCACCGGCGGCCGCGCCCTACGCCGACCAATTCGACGAAATCGCGCACCGCGACCGACTGTACGGCCAAATCAAACTTTACGCGGATGGGCGGGCAAAAACCGTGACCGTCTACCGCGACTCGCTCTGGCCCCTACCCTTCGTGCTCGTCGGGGAAGATTATCCACGACGTTTCCTCGGTTACGAGCGACTGCGGTGAAACATTGGGCCGGCTGCGCGTTGCCTTGTTTCAGCTTTCCCCGCCCTACCGAATGAATTATCGAATACTCTTACTTTTCTTTGTCTTGGTTAGCCTGGACGTGTACGCCTACCAAGCTTTTCGCAGTTGGATCTCTCCCTACAAAAGCTCGACGCGCCGCTTAGTGACGACACTTTACTGGGCAATCACGGGCTTAGCGTACGTGCTGTTGGCCCTGAATGCCTTTAAGGTCACCGCCGACTGGGATAAGGTGACGAAGACCAGCATTAACGTTTTCCTGTTCCTGAGTTGGCTGGGTAAAGTTCCGATCGCGCTGTTGTTGTTAGGCGACGATTTGCGACGCGGCATAAACTGGGGGATCAACAAGGTGAGCCCCGTTACCGAGCGCGACGTGTCCCGTTCCCGTTTTCTGTCCAAGGCCGCGCTCGTGGCCGGCGGTGTTCCCGTGGCCGTGCTCTCCTACGGCATCGTCCGCAACGCTTACCGCTACCGCCGTTTTGCGGTCGATGTCCCCATCACCGGGCTACCAGCCGGGCTCGATGGCCTGAAAATTGTCCAGATCAGCGACATGCATTCCGGCTCCTGGACGCAGAGCGAACCGCTGAAGGAAGCCGTCCGGATGATCAATGCCGAAATTCCCGACGTAGTGTGTTTCACCGGCGACCTTGTTAATAGCGAAGCCGACGAGATTGTCCCGTTCATCGACATTTTTAAGGAAGTGAAGGGGAAATACGGGGTTTATTCCGTGCTGGGCAACCACGATTACGGCACCTACCACAACTGGGGCGTGCCGAAGGGTAGCGACGAGGAGAAAGTGATTATCGAAGAAAACATGCAGCGGCTTTACGGCTACCACGCCGACCTGGGTTGGGACTTACTGCGCGACGAGAACCGCATCCTCGACATCAACGGGCACAAGTTGGGCATTCTCGGGGTCGAAAACTGGGGCGCCGCCTTCCGCTTCCCCCGCAAGGCTAATTTGCCCAAAGCAACTACGGGCGTGGAAGATTGCGACTGTAAGGTGCTGTTGAGTCACGACCCGACGCACTGGGACGCCAAGATTCGCCCCGGTTACCCAGACATCGACTTAACGCTCAGTGGCCACACGCACGGCTTTCAGTTCGGCGTCGAAATTCCCGGCTTCCGCTGGAGCCCGGCACAGTACATCTACAAACACTGGGCGGGGCTTTACCGGGAGGGGGAGCAGTATTTGTACGTGAACCGGGGCTTGGGCTTCCTGGGCTACCCGGGGCGGGTGGGGATCTTGCCGGAGGTTACGGTGTTGACGCTACGCTCGGTTGGTTGAGTTACTTCGGACGACGCGCCGTCCCGGCACCAAAAAGCGAACGCCCTTGCTCCGCTCGATTGACGAGTAGAGCAAGGGCGTTTGTTTTGAGCGCGATGAATCACGGTCGACAACCAATCAAATGATATCGTCGTCATCTTCCTCGACGGGCCGGCGCGGCTTGCGACCGGGTTTTTTCCGCTTAGGCTTGCTTGGTTTACGGGGCGGCGGCGGCGGTTTTTTGATCTTCGAAACAATCTTGTTGGGCCCTTCCCGGCGCTCGGCGGCGCGGCGGGCCACGTCGGCGGCGGTGATGTCGAGCTCACCGCTGGCCTGCATGCGCATGCCTTCGAGGCTCTTCGTCGTGGTGGGTACGGCGGCCAGACGGTCGCGGGCGATGAGTTTGCCGGTGACGGCGCAGGTGCCGTAGACTTTATTCTGAATACGCAACATAGCGTTCTGTAGCGCCTGGATGCTATCCCGCTTGCGGAGCACTTGCTCGTTGAGCAGTTCCATCGAGGTAACGGAACCACTGTTTTCACCCATGTCCGCACCGAAGTTTTGGGACATGGTTTCACTAAGTTCTCTGACCTGCCCTTGCAGGATTTCCAGTTCGTTTTTTGCCTCCTTATAATCCGTCTTTATTCGGACGGAAAATTCCTGGAGGTCGTCATCACTATATCTTTCCATGGGCGGTGTAGTAGCTTGGGCGGGGCGCAATTATTTCGCTGCCGCCAATGATACTATTTTTTTCGAAGTAAGCAAATTTTAGGGACTATTTTTAAGCAATTAGCTAGCTATTAGTCCCAATCCCGGCAGTTGCGGACCTTGTAAAGTCATTAGCGTCTGGCAAAGTTGTCTTGTAACAACGAGCTTTGTCAGAATGGCGCGGTCGCCGGTGCAATGATTTAACGCGAATGAGCGGGGTATTGTGGGCGGGTCCACGACCAATTTCGTAATTTTGCGAAACTAAAGAGCACAACCAAAGCATCCACTTAGATTGTTCTTTAAACAAACCTACAAAAATGGTGGCCGATTTTCGGACCACTTGCCTTTACCCAGCATCAGAAAACTTCCCTCCCCATGGCCATCATGATCACCGACGACTGCATCAACTGCGGAGCCTGCGAACCAGAATGCCCCAATACGGCCATTTACGAAGGCGGCGTGGAGTGGTCCATGGCCGAAGGCACTACCATCAGTGAGCCCTACCCACTCGAAACGGGCGAAGTCGTGGCCCCCGAGGCTGAAAAAGCACCCGTGAGTGATGAGTTTTACTACATCGTCCCGGATAAGTGTACGGAGTGCGTCGGCTTTCACGAAGAGCCGCAGTGCGCCGCCGTCTGTCCGGTTGATTGCTGCGTCCCCGACCCGGAGCGGGAGGAAGAGCAGGAAGTTCTGGCGGCCCGACAGGTTCGATTACATGCGTAATTAGCCTGGGGCCTGTAGTCTGGGTCCTTGGTCTTTAAGCACTATAGACCACAGACCACATGTCCGTCAAAACCCTCGTCTAACCAGTACCCTCGTCCCCAACTGATAGTAATTCCGGTTAGTCTGGTCGAAGTTGGATTTTACGTTTCCCTGGAGGAAGAACTGGAAAAAGGGCTCGACCCGTAAGCTCCACCGGTCGTTAAATTTACGGTCGAAGCCAACCGCGGTGTTGATGCTGAACACTGGTGAACGGAAGGATTGGTCCGGATCGTTTGCTAATTGCTGCTCGTCAACTCGGTCACCGTCCTGAAAATTAGTTTGGTTAATACTCGTGCCGAGGTGTAAGTGGCCGGCAACGCCCAGCGTGAAAAACATTCGATCTTTCTCCGTGATGTCTTGGTAAAAATTAAGCTCGAAGGGCACGGATAGGTACCGGGCACGGACTTTCTGGCTGAACGTCCGACCACTACCCGGGCGCTGGTCACTTTGCAAGTCGACGTCGTACCCAGTTTCCAGATAGCGTAGACCCGTAGTAAACCCGATTTTGTTGACACGGCTCGTGTACACGATACCGATTCCGTACCCGGCCGTCCCGGTTTCCAGGCTATCCTGCCGTTCCAGTTCCGTGAAGGGAAAGCCACTTCCGGCACTGATGCGGCGACTACCGTAGTGGGGGGCTAATTCTATCCCGTAGCCCTGTTCGATAACGTCCTGAGCGAATAGGCCAGGCACGCAAACACAGAGAAGAATTGACAAAAGGAAGTAACGCATGCGGGGTATTTATGAAACAGGAACGCAGGGGCCTCGCCTTAACCGTATGCTATGGTGATTATTTCGCATTTCTTTCTGGCCGTGGGCTAGGTGTTGTGTCTCCGGGGTCGTCAAGTCTTACCTTCGTGCCATGTCCATTCGCTCGGTAGTCTTGTTGCTCCTCTCTTGTTTCCCACTCATCCTTCCCGCCCAGGGCAGCCCCCTGCCGGTGGGTGATGATAATTACGACTTCGTCCGGCGATTGTCCGTCCGCTACGGTTACAAAGGGTTTACGCGCCCGGCTACGGATTTAGGTTTGCAACCGCTCAATCGGGCTTCCCTGGTGCAGCTGGCCAAAACGTACGATAAACTGTACGGCACGGAAATGTCACGGGTCGACCGCTACCGCCTCCAGGCCTTCTACGACGACAACAACGAGTGGTTATCACTACCGGACCTGACCGCCACGCCGGACGTGGACCGGGCTGCTTACTACCAGGGGAACGATTTTGCCCTCTTTTCTAAAGATAGCCCGCTTTACCGCCGGCGGGATCCGATTTTGAAACTGTTCTACCCCACCCCCGCCAATTTGGTGGAAGTAAATACCAAAGATTTTTATCTACGCCTCAATCCCATTGTGGATTTCCGATACGGCAAGCAACAGGGTGACGCGGAAGATTACTTTTTCAACCGCCGTGGCCTCACGCTGCGCGCGGGTGTGGACGACCGGATCTTTCTTCACTTCGACCTCCTGGAAACGCAGGTGGGTTTGCCCAACTACGTTCGCCAGCTACGTGATCGATTCGGGGCGATCCCGGGAGCGGGGTTTTTAAAAAAATATACGCTCGACCTGGCTAACGTGACGGACGGCAACGATTATTTGAATGGTCAAGGATACGTCTCGGCGGACATAACCCGCCACGTCGGCGCGCGCCTTGGCTACGGGACTCATTTTATCGGAGACGGAGAACGCAGTGTTCTGTTGTCGGATTTCAGTAACAACTACCCGTTTCTGGAACTCAACTGGCGGATTTGGAAATTCCACTACCGCAATATTTTTGCCGAGCTAACGAACGGCCCCGCCCGGAATACGGCTCCCGGCGTTCCACTGCCGAAAAAATACCTCGCCGCGCATTATTTGTCCATCGATGTCGGCAAACGATTAACCTTTGGTCTTTTCGAAGCCGTTGTTCTGAACCGGGAAGATGGTTTCGACCTCGCCTACCTTAACCCCGTGATCCTGTACCGCACGATCGAGCAGAGCGTCGGTAGCCCGGATAATGCGATGATTGGTTTTACGGGCCGCTACCGTAGCCCGTGGAGCGTGGAATTTTACGGACAGTTTATGTTGGATGAGTTTAAGTTCGACGAGCTCTTCATCGAGCGGCGGGGCTGGTGGGCCAATAAGTGGGCTTACCAGGTCGGCGCGCGCTACGTCGATGCTTTCGGTTTGGACCAGCTCGACTTGGTGATTGAGCGTAACGTAGCGCGCCCTTACACCTATACGCACCGCGACAAAAGCCACTACACACACTTCGCTTTACCGCTCGCGCACCCCCTCGGGGCCAATTTTACTGAGAACCTGTTTGGTATCGACTACCGGCCACTGCCGAGGTTGAACCTGCGGGCCCGCTTGTATCTGATCGACCAGGGGGAAGGGATGGCCGATCGAGTCGTAGGAGAGGACCTAAACCAACCCCACGGACTCCGGGAGATGGATTTTCAGAACGAAATCGGACAGGGAATTAACTACACCAACACGCTGATTACCCTCCGGGCGGGTTATGAAGTGATGCCTAATTTCTGGGTGGAGGGCGAGTTTTTATCCCGTAACAAGGATTCGGAAGCGACGGCGCGTGACCTGGAGACGACGGTGGTTAACCTGGGCGTACGGTGGAACGTGGCGCGGCGGGTGGAAGCTTTTTGATTCTGCGACCGCTCAAAAGAGTACACCGTTTTCCGGCCACTCCCGTCAGAAATACGGAGTCCCCACTAGGTGCTACGCTACCGCGAGCTGGGGGGAAGGGACGAATTGAGGTGACGTAAGACTAACCACGCTGATTACCTACTGTACTCAGGGCCCACGAAACTTTGCTCTTTGAGGAGTTGGGTGACTTCTTCGGGGACGTCCCGTTTCCAGCGGCGGTGGGTCCAGAGCCAGGGGGTGGGGTTTCGTAAAATCTCTTGCTCCAGCGTCCGCGCAAAAGCTTCCGTGATGGCACCCGGGGACGTTTCCCGGGGGTGGAGCGTAATGGGCGTGAGCTCGGCGGCGTAGTGGCCGCGATTGATGATGCGCAAGTTCATGTAAAACACGGGGATGTTGTTGCGCACCGCGTAGCGCTCGGGGCCGGCGAGGAAGCCAGTCGTCTGATTGAGGAAGGTCGTCCAGTGAATCTTTTGCCAAACGTGGTTGCTGGGGGATTGGTCGGCGACGAAAAAATCGATGCTGGGGCGGACGGGGTCTTCCTCGTAGTACTCGTCCACCACCCGGCGGCTAACCAAATGAACTCCGGTGCGCTGGCGATTTTCCCGCACCAGGGTGTCCATCGCCTCATTTTTTAACGGGCTGTAAATGCCCATGACGGTCTGGCGTTCAAAAATAAGGGGGAAGGAAAGCGCGGCAATTTCCCAGTTGGCGTAGTGCGCACCGACGACCATGACGCTCCGGTTAGCTTCAGCGTAAGGGGCGATCAATTCCGGATTAACGACGCGGCAGCGCTCGATGCTTTCTTCCTCCGACATGCTGAAGAGCTTGATGGACTCGGCGACGGAATCGAAAAAGTAACGGTAGAATTTTTCGACCTGCCCGTCGACTTCCGCCTCCGACCAGTCCGGAAAAGAAGCGCGGATATTGGTGCGGACGACTTTTGTCCGGTAACCGAACACCCGGTAGGCCAACACGTAAAACACCCGGCTAATCCCGTAAATAATACGCAGTGGTAGCTTACTGACGGGCAGCAGAATACAGTAATAGAGCAATGTAGCCATGCGGCGAAGGTAGGGATGGCAAACCTGTAAAGGAGGGGGCCGGCGAGGGTTACAGCAAGCCTTCTAGTTTCCGCTTCACGGTGACGAGCCGGTCGATGATCTCCGATTTATCCGTAGACTTCCGTTTCCCACTGGCAATTTCTTTGCGTGCGCCCTCCAACGTAAAGCCACGTTGGTTGAGCAGGAAATCGATTTGCTGCAACTGCTTAACGTTGTCCTTGGTGAAGCGGCGGTCGCCCCGGCTGTTCTTGCTGGGTTTCAGGTGGCTAAATTCCTTGTCCCAGTAGCGGATCTTGGTGGCGCTGATGCCCAGTTTTTTGGCTACTTCCCCGATGGAGTAGTAGAGTTTGAGGTCGTCGTCGGAAATATCTTTAGCCATGGGGCGGGTGCGCTTTGGGGTGGCTTAAGGTAAGGTCTATTTTAGAGAGTGCCGGATTTCAATGCCGACGGGGGCGTCGATGAAGTCACGAAACCCCCTGTCAACGACCACGTGGGCACCAACCGAGATGCGCTCGTTGACCGCAAACTGAAACCCGGTCGTCAGCATAAGTTCAGGAGCGGGAATGAAGAAGGGTTCCTGGTAGAAACGGTCAACGGACCCACTCTGGCGAGTTTTTGCCTCGTAGAAATTACTGCGTATCGCCCGATCGTAGTACAGGATGCTCAGGACACTAAAGCCGAGGTAGGGTTGGAAGCGATGGCGGCGCATGAAGGTGTACTGGAAGCCGGCTTCGAACGTTCCCATGTCCTTACTCAACGTTTTTACCGTCCGAATTTGGTCTTCATCCAGGTTTGCGTACGGATCGCCGTTTAAGGACACCCGATTGCGGTACAGACCGGGCGCGGCGTAGAAATACCCTCCCCACCGCGTTTGCCGGGCGACGCCGACCCGGGGAAAGAGGCTTGAGTAGCTCGTTATGTCTTCACCGTAAGAACCCTCGTCGTAATCCGCGTAGATGACCTCCCCAAAGGAAGGGTAAAATCGTGTGTAGGAATTTTCTTTAGTTGTTCTTGTGTAAGTAGCACCCCCGTAATAGCCACTACGAGAGAATCCCATACTCAGGGAGCCACTCACGAGCCAGCGGCCCTCGTATTTATCCCGTTGCTGCCGCCGAAGGAGCCGGTCGTAGCGGCGTTTGGTAATGTTGAGCGGTTCGGTATCCGTTGCGTACTGCGTAGTGTCCTGATTCCAGCTCTCTACTATTCGGAGGGTATAGTCGCCTGGCGCTGGCGCATTACCCGTTTGCTGAGCACCGAGCCAGCTTACCGGTAGGGCGAAGAGGAGCCAGAGCAAACCGCCCCGGTGGCAGGTCCAAAGTCTGTTGGACGTAAAAGAGTTGAAATACTTCATAATATAATATTAATGCAAAAAAATAAGGGCATCTTTAGTATTACCTGGATAAAGCTCGTCGAAAGTTAGCACGTGCAATTTTCGAACGGACCCAGCCATTACCAAAGCTGCCATTGCTAACGAGATGAATTAAACCTATTGTACCGTTTTAAAATACCTAAGTAGTTGGACAATATTATTATAACATTTTGACGAGCGTAGCGAGCTGCCTCGTCTCCCCCTCTACCTTCGGAGAGGATTACAAGATGTACGTTTAATATTGTCCGAGTACCTACACCGTAACGTCAATGATTACCATCGCCAATTCTTTTGCCTGGCGGTAATTGGTAGCTTCACTGAAGTTGTAGTCATCAATAGAAAGCTATTTAAAAAGATAGCGGACTTCAAAGCCAATGGGGGCATTGATGTATAAGTTGACGCCATCACTTGCGTACGCATGTGCACCAACCGAAAGGTGTCGCGTAAGCTCAAATTGAAACCCGGCGGTCAGGCACAGATCAGGATAGAGGGGGAAGGAATCTTTAATTCGGAAACCACCGATAACTCCAGTTTGGCGGGTTCTCGCTTCGTAAAAATCCCGTCGAGTCTCGCCACTGTAGCGAATCAGGTTAACCGAACCGAACCCCAAGTAGGGGCGGAAGCGGCGTCGACGGAAAAAGGTATACTGAAACCCTAGCTCGAATATGCCAGCCATCACCTTCGAAGTTCTGACCACTTGAATTTCGTCCTCCTCCAGATGACCGTACGGATCACCCGTCAGGGCAACCCGCCTACGGTAGAGCCCGGGCGTCAGGTGAAAATACCCCCCCCAGCGAGTCTGCCGGGCGATACCAACGCGGAGCAAATAGCTCGAATAGCCCGTAATGTCTCCGTAGAAATTATCATTGCCGTTCGCAGGAATGATTTCGCCGGAAGGCATGATGAATGTGCGTAGTTGGTCGGCCGCGCTTGACCGACGGAAAGTACTGCCGGTATAGTCGTGAACACTACGACTTCCAACGTTCACCGAACCATTGATCGCCCAGAAACCCTCATAATCCTTACGCCGCTGCCGACGCAAAAGCCGGTCATAACGTCGTTTTGTAAAATTAAGGAGCGCGGCATCCGCATCGGGCAGCGTGGTATCGCGCCCCTGAGCTTTAAAAAGCTGGAGTTGGTAGGTATCAGATGGCAATTTCGGCACGCTCGTCTGCTGAGCGCTAAGCCAACCCAAGGGTAAGATGAGAAGTAGCCAGATCAGACTACCCCGCCAGTGGGCTTGGGCGGGGCAGCTCCGGGAAGACGAGGTAGAACTCATGGTATTTTACTAATTGGAAAACAATAAGGTGCCCTCAGCGGTAAACGAAAATTACAAGACACGCCCCCGATCTGGAGCCGCTTACCAGTATTCGTCAGAAATAAGATTTTCGGCAACCCCCAAGAAGACAGACAGATTAGCAATTCATCTATTGCTAAAATCAATTTGCTCGTCAGGACATACCGCCTAATGTCGAAGGACAGAAGAGTAGTTACTTGAGCGTATAGCGTGCTTCCACGCCAACGGGGGCGTCGATAAAAATATTAAAACCTTCGTTCGCAAAAATTTGCGCACCGAGCGAGAGGCGCTTTGTCACCTCAAACTGGAAGCCGGCGGTGAGTGCGAACTCCGGATAAAGAGGAAAAAATTCTTTACTCCGAAAACCACTAACGATGCCCCGTTGGCGCGTTTGAACGTCGTAAACGTGCTGCCGTTCCTCGCCGTGGTAATAGACGGTATTGAAAAAGCTAAACCCCAAATAGGGCCGAAAGCGATGACGACGCAAAAAGGTGTACTGAAACCCGATCTCCAGTGTACCCACATCCTCTTCAGACGTAACGACGGTCTGAATTCCGTTATCGGCCAAATCGTCGTAAGGATCCCCCCTGAGCTTTACCCGGCTGCGGTAGTAACCGGCGGTGGCGTGAAAATACCCGCCCCAACGGGATTGCCGGGCAAGGCCGATCCGCGGGTATATACCCGTAGACCTCGTTATGTCCTGATTATCATAATTGTAATAGCTACCGAAGTAACGTTCCGTGAAAATGATCTCACCGGAAGGAAGAATGAAGTTCCGTCCACCTTCCCCCGTCGTGGACCGGGTGTACGTGCGGTTGCGGTAATCGCCATAATTATCCAGCCCGATGCCCAGGGAGCCGTTCACCAGCCAGTGCCCTTCGTAGTGCTTACGCTGCTGCCGCCGCAGGAGTCTGTCGTAGCGTCGTTTGGTGACGGTGAGCGGTTCGGCGTCCGCGACGGGTAACGTCGTGTCGGCGTAAGTTACCTCAAACAGCCGGAGCTGATAAGTACCCGGCTTCGGCGGGATCGTATCGACCCGCTGAGCGTTGAGCCAGCCGAGGGGCAGGGCAAGTAATAACCAGATCAGTCCGCTTCGGCGAGCGTTCATAAAGAAATTTACGGGAATTAACATACTAATTGTCATGGGATCAAGGTGATACAAGGTGCTAAATATGCTGTCTGAAGAATTGAGTAATAAAAGCAGCAAAGCGGTGGGCCGGATCGACAGCATTACCGTAGCTAAAAGAATGCCGGTGAGGGCCCGGGGTTATTTGGCTGCAAATGCGGTTAGTTCCTCGCGTGCTGAGCTAGTCCGGGCCATTATCTATTTCAGCGCGTAACGTACTTCCGCACCAAACGGGGCATCGTAATACACGTTCGAACCTCCGTTACTGAACAATTGCGCACCGACGGAGACACGCTCAGTTACCGCAAACTGAAAACCTGCGGTAAGACCGAGCTCCGGATAAATTGGGAAAAATTCCTCACTGCGAAAACCACGAAAAACACCCTGCTGGCGGGTATTCGCATCGTAAAAGTCCCAGCGCTCCTCACCGCGATAGTACAGAGTACTAAACAGGCCCGCGCCCAGAAAAGGACGAAAACGACGGCTACGCATGAAGGTGTACTGGATGCCAAATTCCAACGAAACCGCGTCCTCCCGGGAAGTGACGACTAGCTGCACCTCATCGTCGTTCAATCCCACGTACGGATTATCACCCTTCAGTTGTAATCGATTGTAATAATAGCCGGTGCTGGCGTGAAAGTACCACCCCCTCCGGGTCTGCCGGGCAACGCCGAGGCGCGGGTAAAGAGTGGTGGCGCTCGTCAAATCCTGGTCGCGACCGTTCCTGAAACTAGCGGAGCGTTCCGTAAACACGATCTCACCGGAAGGTAGGATGAAGCTTCGGCCGTTGCCCGGCGTAGCGGTGCGCGTGTAAGTATAGTTTCGGTAGTCTTTGTCGCTAGTAGACCCCACGCCCAGGGAGGCAGTGACTTGCCAGTTGCCCTTAAAACTCCCCCGGCCCTGTTGCTGCCGGTAGAGTTTAAGGTAGCGTCGTTTGAGGGCGGGGCTGAGCAGCGAGGTGTCCAGTATTGGCATAGCCATTTCACCCGCGATGGTGGTCGGTGGGGCGGGCGCGGTGGTATCCGGTCGCGAGGCGGGCACCCCCGAACCCTGGGCACCGAGCCACCCCAGAGAAAGGACAAAGCACAGCAGGGTCAGGCCACTCCGTCGGTAGGCCCGGGGGCGGTGACTGAGGAGTATTTTAGTAAGCCTCATGGTTCTTAATTGGGTCTCCGCCGGCGGGAAGTTTAGTACTCCGTCACGCCCAGCTTGAGGTCGAACGAACCGTCCCGCAGTTCGGGGTTGCTGTCGTCCCGCTTGTCGGAGGAGAATTCCCCCTTCAGCGCGCCGGCGGCATCGATGTTATCGAAGCGGATGAAGCCCTGATAGGTCATCTCGTCGGTGCCTTCGTAGTGGGGGCAGTAGATGCTGCCGCTCATCTCCGTGCTGGTAATGGTGATGGTCGCCGGGGTTAGGCCACGGCCTACGTAGTTGATCTGACCGGCCGCCTTTTCCACGGGCAGGTCCTTCGCGCTGATGGTGATAACGGTGGTGCCGTCTTCACTGGCGCGCGCCATGTCCAGAAAGTTGCTGCCGGGGTTAGCGCCCTCGTAAGTAAAGACGCTACCCGGTCCGTAGGTATTGGGGAGGGTTTTGAAACTCTGCGCCTGACCGTCGACCTTGAAGGAAATCTCCTGGTCGGCGATGCTGGGGTAGATGTTTTCGTACTCGTTCTCGCAGGAGAAAAGACCGATGGCGAGAAAAGCGAGGAGGGAGAAAGTAAGCTTGTGCATGGGAAAGGTGTTGAAGGTATTTACGTTAGGTCCCCTAAGATAAGGGTTTGTAGTTAGTGGATGAAGATATTGCCGCCGTGCGTATCGCAGGCCCCAACTTTAACTATTGACGTTAAAGATGGGACGACCGTTAGGGATGTACGTGATTTATTCTGATTTTTAACTTTTTCGTATTTCTTCCGGCGGGCCCCGTAAACCCAGCCCCACTATATTTATACCCTGCATCAACGACCGCGCCCTTACTTTGCTAAGCAACCTAAGCGGTCATAAACGCTGCCGCTTGAAATAATAGCGCATTTCCAAACCCAATCGTGCCTCGATGAAAACCTCGAGCGCCCAGTTTGCGTGGCCGAATAAGCCAGCGGAAAAACGTTCGGAAAGTTGGTACTGAAAGCCGGCCGTAAGGGACAATTCGGGGTTGAGTGACAAGGACTTCTTGATGCGGAGCCCACTAAAAAGATTTGTCTGCCCGCTGCGACCGTCATATACGTTAGTTCGCGTTTCCCCTTCATAGTATAGGTAGTTCATCAATGCTACACCCAGAAAGGGTCGGAAGCGGTAGGTGCGTAGAAAGGTATACTGAAACCCTAATTCTAGGGTGATCAGGCGTTCTTCAGACGTATTGATCGTCCGCAACTTATTCTCCGCCAAATCAGCGAAAGGATCTCGATTTAGCTTTAACGTCGACTGATAGTAGCCGAGCGTACCGTGCAGCAGCCCACCCCAATTCAACTGCCGTGCTAACCCAAGGCGGGGATAAATTGCACTGTGCCGAGTGTAGGAGCCCCGAACGCCCTGGCGATCGTCACCAAATACGACCTCACCATCCGGCAAGAAAAACCTGACACCACCTTCGCTCAAGCGAGTGCTGTGGGTAAACGTTTCGTTGGCCCGGCCCCAAAATTTGTTCGTAGCCGTCACGCCCAGCGCCCCGGTGATCTTCCAGCTTCCGCGAAGCAGCCTCCTCAGCACGGGTAAGTCACTCTTAGCATTCGGTGGTGGAATATTCGTATAGTCCTGACCGACACTGATGATTTTTGCTGGCACCACCGTACCGGCTGGGATTGAATCAAGCATAGTCTGAGCACACAGGGGCGTGAAGAATGACACCAAGAGTGAGCACGTGAGTAACGGATAATGCATATCACAAAGTTAGGCCATACGTGATGTCGATGGGTGCCAGTCTTACGGGCCTTTTGTTCCGTACGCAATAATATTACCGGGTCCGAAATTTATTTGAAAGACTCAAAAAACCTTCCCACGGTTGGCCACCAAATTTCGCACTTCCTTCCCTATCTTGCCGTTGGACAAAAAATATAAGCGCTATCGGTCGCATGCAAGGACTTTGGAGGAGGCTAACGACCGCCGTGATTTTCGTAGTGATCATGGTCGCGGGCCATTACACCGGCGAGATCACGTTCACGCTCATGTTCCTGTTCATCGCAGCCGGCTGCCTGTGGGAGTTTTTTGGCCTTACGCTAGATTTACACACGCGGCGCGATAAGATCCGCAAGGTGCTCGGTGTGCTGTTGGGTTTGGTGCCCTTCGGCCTCGTTGCGGCGCTCTCCCTGGGTTGGATCACCGATCCGGAAGCTTTCGTGGCCATCGCCAGCTTACTGTTCGCACCCTTTGTGTTCTCGATTTTCATCTACGAGTTGTACAGCAACAGCAAGGAGCCGTTCGCCAACCTGGCGTTCATGATCCTGGGGCTATTCTACATCGGCGTCCCCTTTGCCCTAGTTGATTTTATCGCTTTTGACGGGACTGAGTTTCGGGCGCGAATCGTGCTCGGTCTGCTCGTCCTGACCTGGGTCAACGACACCGGTGCGTACGTGACCGGCAACTTAATCGGCAAAACACCCCTGTTCCCACGCATCAGCCCGAACAAGACCTGGGAAGGAAGCCTCGGCGGCGTCTTTTTCTGCCTCGTTTTCAGTTACCTGCTCAGCCTCGTTTTCGACGACATTCCCGTCGGCCAGTGGCTGATCCTCGGTCTGATCGTCTCCGTTTTCGGGGGCATCGGCGACCTCGTCGAAAGCATGCTCAAACGCAGCGTGAACGTTAAAGACAGCGGCGATCTCCTACCCGGTCACGGTGGCTTGCTCGACCGTTTCGACGCGTTTATTTTTGTTGTTCCCTTTGCTGCGGCGTATATTTTGTATCTGCGGTAGGTAATCATTTGTGGGTGTGAAAGAAGTCTGTGGTCTGTGGTCTAAAGTACAATTACAATAGACCACAGACTTAAGACTCTAGACCCTAGACCAAAGACCCCATATTTGTCCACCAAAATAACCTCCGCCGACGACCTCCTCCACCTAGCCGGTGACGCCAAAACGCTCGAAGCCGGCCGCCGCTTATTCTACAGCAAACGCTGGCGGCTCGTGGGTGGCGACGGCCAGTGGCTCTGGGGCGAATTTCCGTTCGGCAACTCCGATAAAGCTTCCGAGACGGCCGTCGAACTCACCACCGGCCGCTACTTTTGCAATTGCCGCGGTCGCCAGCGCCCCTGCGCGCACGGGCTGGCGATCGTGCTGATGCTCAAGAACGATCAGGAGCGCATCACCGTCGGCCAGCCCCCGTCCTGGGTCCGCTCCGTGCAGCACCGTGCCACTAAGCCCCCCGCGCCGGTCAAAGACGATCTCGCCGCCACAGACCGGCGTTCCGACCGCATCGACCTGATGACGAGCGGCGTACAGGAGTTAGAACTGCGTTTGCTCGACGTGGCCCGCCGCGGCATTGCCGACACCCTGGCCCAGGGGCCGGACCCGTTCCTCTCCGCCGCCGCCCGCCTCACCGACGCCAAACTTCCCGGCCCCGCCGGCGTCTTTCGCCGCCTCGCCGCCCTCGGCCCCGACGGTAACGAAACCGACATCGCCCGGGCCCTGGGTGACCTGTACCTGTTCGTCCGCGCCTGGAAGAACCGCGACGAGCTACCCAAAGATCGTTACGGTGAGCTCGCCCAGTTCGCCGGCCTCAAACCCAAAAAGGAAGAAATTTTATCGCGCCCCGGTCGCAACGATCACTGGTTGGTCCTCGGCGTGGTAGAGGGGGCGGAAGATCGTTTACGCTTTCGCCGCGTCTGGTTGCGCGGAGAAAAAAGTAAGCGGTTTGCGCTGGTACTCGACTATGCCTTTGGGGAGATGCCCTACGAGCGGTCGTGGCCGCTGGGCGCTTCCTTCCAGGGGGCCGTTCACTATTACCCGGGCAGCTATCCGCAGCGGGCGGTGTTCCCCGCACCGACCCCCGGCGGCAGGCCGTACGATGGCCTGGTCGGGTACGAAGAAATCAAGCATTTGAAGGATAACTACCAAAAGGCACTGGCGCTCAATCCCTGGCTCTACGCCTACCCGGTCTACCTGGCCAACGTCACCCCGGTGGTCGGGGGGCGGGAAACACTCCTGGTCACGCCCAACGGGGAGACCCTGTTGCTGGACCCCAATTACGAAGGAAAATACCGCCTACTTGCGCTCAGCGGCGGCGGGTCGATTGCGGTATTCGGTGAGTTCAACGGTTATCATTTCAACCCCCTTAGCCTGATCGGGGGTGGTGGGATTTTAGCGGCGTGATAGATAACGTAGACACTTTTGCGCGGTCGCGGGTGCCGGGTCATTACGAAAGAAGCAGGGGCTAGTTGGTTCGTTGCGAAGGTGCGCTTGCCCTCCGCATGGTTCAATTTCATTCCCGGCTGTATTCTCCCATTTCTAGGCATTATGGCTCGCAGATGTTCTACCCCGCCAGCCCTTCCAACCACGTAATCAACAGCCGCATTCCGAACCCGGTGGCCTGCCGGTCCTTCGCAAAAGGCCCTTGCTTGATCCCTACGCCCGCAATGTCTAAATGGGCGAAGGCCGGGTGCTCGTCCGTAAAGAATTCCAGAAACTTAAAGGCATCGATCGCCCCGTTGATGGGCTTGCCGGTGAAGTTCTTGATGTCGGCAACGTCGCTGTCGAGCCCGGACCGGTATTCGTCCCAACCGGGCAGCGGCCAGACGCGGTCGCCGGAAGCATCGCCCGCCGTACGGAGCGCCGTTACGAGTTCCTCGTTTTTACTGATCACGGCCGCGCATTCGTAGCCAAAGGTCCGCACGGCGCTGCCGGTTAGGGTAGCGATGTCGAGCAGGTAGTCGGGTGAGTAGTGTTGATTACCGTAGCTCAGTCCGTCGCTCATTACCAACCGGCCCTCGGCGTCGGTGTCGATGATCTCGATCGTTTTGCCGGAGTGGCCGGTGATCACGTCGCTGGGCTTGATGCTGAGCGCGTCGACGCTGTTGTCCGTACACGGCACGATGCCGATCAGGTGGACGGGGAGGTCCAACTTGGCCGCTACTTCCATCATTCCGAATACGGCCGCCGCGCCGCCCATGTCGGACTTCATCAGGTGAAGATTCGCACTGCCTTTGATGCTGATCCCACCGGTATCGAAGGTGATGCCCTTGCCGATGACGACCACTCTCTTCGCTCCTCCGCTTTTTGACTTGGCACCAGCGCCCGCGCCACCGCCTTTATGCTCCATGATGATGAAGCGCGCCGGGTCTTCGCTACCCCGGTTAACGGCGAGTAGCGCGCCGAACCCTTCTTTCTCACAAGCCTTTTCGTCCAGCACTTTTACCCCGTAACCAAACTGCTTACCGGACGCTTTCGCCCAATCGGCCAAATACTGCGGCCGCTTGACGTTAGCCGGCGCGTCCACGAGGACCATGATGCGGAGCTGGGTTTCGGCGAGTGCCATCTCGTGTTCCGAAGCTTTCTTTAGTCCCTTCTCATCCCGCTTGAAAGATACCTGCGTACCCTTTTCCGCCAACGGATGAGACTCGACCTCGGACTTGTAGATATTTGGTCGGTAAGTCCCCAAGTACAAACCCGCCGCAAAAGCCGCCGCGAGGTCATTAGGAATTTCCGAATTGTCTACCTCCACCCGGCCGGTAAATTGCTTGGCTTCCCGGTGACTAAGCAGACGGGCTTGATAACGGACCTGGTGCGTTTTGGCGTCCTCCGGCAGACGGTAAACGTAGCCCAGCGGATCGAGCGTACGGAGGTAAGCGCCCGGTTCGAGCACGCCCCGTAGTTCGGAGGCATCGTGAGTAATCAAACGAATCCGGGTTATTTTGTCGGACATATATTCTTTTATTTAATACCGCTGTGGATTTGAACGCACTAAATGTGCACCATTGATGAAGTAACTACGATCAATTCAAATAAACGCAGAGAGCTACCAAATGCGGTAGCTCACCGCCGTTGCCGGCAGCGCAGCTAAATCAAGTATCGCATCTTGAGATTCGCATATCGCATATCGAAAACGTGGCTTGCGCAGTTTGCTGTATTTGTCATAAAAATCCCTAGCGTAATCCCCGCCGTCTCAGATTGGCGACGTAGATGGTGATGTTACGACCGTGGCCCGCGAGCGTCTCGGCGAAGTTGTGCTGGCCGCTCGTGTCACCCCGTGCGCAAAAATAAATGTAGTCGTGGGATTCGGGGTTCAGCACGCCGTCGATGCTGCCGAGGCTCGGCATGGCGATCGGCCCGGGCGGGAGGCCGGCGTAGACGTACGTGTTATAAGGGTTGTCGAATTCGGTATGGCGATTGAGTACGCGTTTTACGCCAAAGTCACGCGTAGCAAAAACGGCCGTCGGGTCGGCCTGGAGCGGAATGCCCCGGTCGAGACGATTGAGGTACACCCCGGCGATGCGCGGCTGCTCGGAGGCTACGAGGCTTTCTTTTTCCACGATGCTGGCCAGCGTGTACACTTCGGCCGGGCTCAGGCCGAGCGCGGCGGCCTTTTCCCGGCGACCGTCCGCGTCCCAAAACTTGTCGTGCTCAATGACCATACGCTCCATGAACTCCCGCGGCGTGGAGTGCCAGTAGAGATTGTAGGTATTGGGGATAAAGAGTGTGTGGAGCGTTTCTTTCGTGTAGCCGAGGCTAGTTATGTATTCTTCATCCTGCATCAGACGCACGAAAGCGAGGCTATCCGGCTCCAGAAAACGGGCCACTTTGGCGGCTACGTGTTCCGGCTCCCGCTCGACGTTCAGGACGACGTTGGCCGTGCCCCGCTTTCCGCTACGGAGCGCACGGATGAGGCCGACGTAACTCAGCCCGGGCGCAAGATCGAAGCGGCCGGTCCGCATATCAGCCCTTTTGTAAGCCATGCGCTCGGCGAGCGGATCGAAAACGGTCCGGTTCGGTTCAACGCCTTCCAAGGCTAAAATATTCATCACGCCTTCATAATCGGTTCCCGCAGGAATGGTGACGGTCACCGGGGCGTCGAGACTTTTGGGGACGGCAGGGATAACCATTACCTGGTAGTAGGCGGAGCCGGCTAGGGCGATGACGGCCAAGAGTAGGACTAGGGCTATTTTTTTTATCATCCTGGTGTTTTAGGTTGTTGGGCGGTAGGCGGAATTTGTAGGCGGTAGGCGGTAGGCGGTAGGTAGGTAGGCGGTAGGTGGATTGGACTCAAAATGTTCACGCCTCCAAAGTGCGGATCCCTACCGCCTACCGCCTCTCTTCCTACCGCCTAGTTAGTACTGTTCTTTCTCGTTGGGGAAATCCTGGGCTTTGACGTCGTTTACGTAAGCTTCGGTGGCTTCCTTGATCACGTCGAACAATTCCGCGTAGCGGCGCAGAAAACGGGGGTGAAAGTCTTTGGTGATGCCGAGGAGATCGTGCGTGACGAGCACCTGCCCGTCGCAGTCGACGCCGCCCCCGATACCGATGGTGGGGATACTAACGGACTGGCTAACCTTTTTGGCAAGCGCGGCGGGAATTTTTTCCAGAACTAAGCCAAAACAACCCAATTCTTGGAGCAACTTAGCATCTTTCACCAGGCGGCGCGCCTCCGCCTCTTGCTTGGCCCGCACGGTGTAAGTACCGAACTTATAGATCGACTGCGGCGTCAGCCCGAGGTGGCCCATCACCGGAATGCCGGCGGAGAGAATGCGCTTGACGGACTGCGCTACCTCCGCGCCGCCTTCCAGCTTCACGGCGTGACCGCCCGACTCCTTCATGATGCGAATGGCGGACTTAAGTGCCATTTTACTGTCGCCCTGGTACGTTCCGAAGGGTAGATCGACGATCACCAACGCTCTTTTGACGGCCCGCACGACGCTACTGGCGTGGTAGATCATTTGGTCGAGGGTGATCGGCAGCGTGGTCTCGTGGCCAGCCATGACGTTACTGGCCGAGTCACCGACGAGCAGCACGTCCGCACCACCTTCGTCGAGGATACGGGCCATGGAGTAGTCGTAGGCGGTTAGCATGGCGATCTTTTCCCCGGCGGCCTTCATTTGGCGAAGGGTGGAGACGGTGACGCGTTTGGCTTCAATTTTTTTGTGAACGGACATTTTTGGTCTTTGGTCTGGAGTTGCTGGTCTTTGGTCTGGAGCCCGTAGTCTATGATCTGGAGTCTGTGGTCTGTGATCGCTAGTCTGTAGCAACGGTACCGTAGACTGTAGACCAATTACCATAACCGGGGGCAAAGTTATACTATTGGGCGGGGATGCGTTAGTTTCTCCTCCTGGGGCTTTTCACGCCGATTTCTTGCATCCAGCCCCGGAGACTTTGACGGAGGCGGCCGTTCCGGCGGGGTAGCGAGCATGAGGCTCTCGTCGGGGAAAGTAGCGAGGTTGTAGTAGGTGGTGGAGTCGTTTTCGTAGTCGAGGTAGAGTTTGAAATTACCGCTACGGACGGCGGCGGCGGGGGTGCCTCCCTGGGCGGAATAGTGGGGAAAATACCAGTAAAGATTCCGCGCGGGCAACGTGCCGCCGGTCAGGAGTGGAAGCAGGTTCACGCCGTCGGCACCGTTGTACGCGCGGGGGTTGCCAACCGCGGCGGCAACGGTGGGGAGAATGTCGTTGGTGATCACGGGGGTCGAGCTGGCATTCGTCCCCGCAACGCCCGCGGGGTAATGAAGGATAAACGGGACGCGAATGCCCCCCTCGTGGAGGTGCCCTTTACCACCGCGCAGAATGCCGTTATCCGTGGGTGGCGTGTAGCGACCTAAGTTACCGTCGGCGCGAACGTGCAGCCCACCGTTGTCGGAGACAAAAATAATCAGCGTGTTCTCGAGTTGGTCGGAAGCTTCCAGATGGGTGAGTAGACGACCGACGTTTTCGTCGAGCGTGGAGACCATCGCGGCGTACTCCAGGATGGGGAAGGCGCGCCGGTGGGTGCTGTCAATCAAGTCGCGGTAGTGGTTCACCCAGTCCTTCCGCCCTTCAATCGGGACGTGGGGGGCGTAGTAATTCAGGGAGATGAACCAAGGGTCCCCCGCCCAGTCGTCCATAAGGTCAATGGTCTTATCGGTCAGTGCGTCCGTGAGGTAGTCGCCGGGTTCGGTATCCGCTGCGAGCTCCGGGAAGGGTTCACCGGAAAAGAAGGGGTGGTAAAACGATTCAGGAAATGCTTGAGCCCCGCTGGCGTAGGTGACGTCGTAGGCTTGCTTTTCGGGCGAGAACTTACCGCCGCCGAGGCCCCACTTACCGACGTGCGCGGTGCGGTAGCCCGCGCCTTTGGCTACTTCGCCGAGGGTCGTGAAGCGCGCGGCCAAACCGCTGGCGGTGCGGGGCGGAATGAGTTTCTGGCGGGAGTTAGCGGCAGGCTTGGTGAGTTCACCCGTCAGACCGGTGCGGGCGGGATAGAGGCCCGTTTGGATACTGGCGCGAGAAGAAGAACCACCGGGGGCGGCGGCGTAGCCCTGCATGAATTGTAAGCCGTCGCGGGCCAGGCGGTCGATGTTGGATGATTCGATGAGGTAAGAGCCGTAGCAGTTCAAATCGGCCCAACCAAGGTCATCGGCTACGATCAGGAGGATATTTGGCCCTTCAATTTTATCGGCCAAGGGCGCCCCGATAGCTATCGGGGCGGGTGCCAGGTCGGGGGTACAAGCGCAGAGAAGGTGGGCTAGCACGATCAGGTAGCCCACGGAGGTTCTGGGGAATGACGACGCCCGGAAAGCGGAGAGTGGCATGTAAGGGTTGATCAGGAAGAAAGCGTTAATTGTGGGAAGCAAGGTAAACCAAACGTTCTGATTTTGGGTATTCCGCCCGCCTGGCTGACGAACTTCCCCTGCTTCCTCCCAATTTCCCCGGCACCCGCGACCGCGCACCATGAGTGAGTACAATTCGTTAAACCCCACCACTCGTCAAGTTACCTTTGTGGCTCAGAAAAGCCTCTGGCCTAATGGTGTCAATACCACAGACTAGAGCCCAAAGACCAAAAATGCGCGCCAACTTCCTAGCCCACGTAGCCCAGACCTCCCCCGCCCCGATGGCCCTCGAAATCGCCGGCGGCCACGGTTGTTACCTGACGGATACGGACGGCCGCGATTACCTCGACCTCATCGCCGGCATCGGCGTCAGCGTGCTGGGCCACAACAATCCCGTCGTAGTGGACGCGGTGAGGGAACAGGCCGGAAAATACATGCACACGCTCGTCTACGGCGAATTCATCCTGGCCCCCCAGGCCGAATACGCCCGCCTGCTGGCGGATCACCTGCCCGCCAACCTCAACAATGTTTACTTCGTCAATTCCGGCACGGAAGCCACCGAGGGTGCGATGAAGCTGGCCAAACGCGCCACCGGCCGCCGGGAGATCATCTCGGCCATCCGGAGTTACCACGGGAGCACCCAGGGGGCGGCGAGTTTACAGTACCCCCACGATTTTACGGAAGCTTTTCAACCCTTGCTGCCCGACATCGCGCACCTCGATTTTAACTGCGACTACTGCCTCCACCGCATCACCGAAAAGACGGCCGCCGTCATCCTCGAGACCGTGCAGGCGGAATGGGGCATTCGCAAGCCGCGTAGGGAATGGCTCCGGGCCGTCCGGGAGCGCTGTACGGAAGTCGGTGCGTTACTCATCTTCGACGAAATACAGGCCGGCATGGGCCGCACGGGCACCCTCTGGGCCTTTCAGCAGTACGACGTCACGCCCGACATTCTGTTGCTCGCCAAAGGTTTTGGCGGCGGCATGCCACTCGGTGCCTTCATCGCCCGGCGGGAGGTGATGCAACTGCTGACGGACGCGCCCGTGCTCGGGCACATTACTACTTTTGGCGGCCACCCGGTGAGTTGCGCGGCGGGCCTGGCTACGTTGAAGAAACTGGTGGGGGGTGAGGGACTAATTGAATCCGTCAAACACAAAGAGGCTCTTTTTCACGAGCTACTCGTCCACCCGAAGATCAAGCAAATTCGCTCCGCCGGTCTCTGGATGGCGGTCGAGTTATCCGATTTTGACGAAGTGCGCGCCACCATCAAAAAGTGCCTCGATCTTGGCCTCATCACCGACTGGTTCTTATGGAACGAGCGAAGTTTACGCATTGCGCCGCCGCTGATCATTACGGAGGAGGAGATTCGCCAAGCCTGCGCGATCATTCTTAAATCCCTGGAAGATTAATCGGTAGCCTGTCGTAGAGCCTTGATGATTCGCGGCTAAGGAACCAAGCACCACTTCCCGAAGCACCTAGCGACCACAATGGGCGGGGCACGGTGTGGGTGTAGTGACTGAAAATTGCGGCTTGCAGTGCCCGGATGAATGAGGTAGCGGTTTCGCTTTGACGATACTCGTTTAGTGCACCGGGGCACTTAGTTCTTTGTCCACGGGTCCACACTACCGGACATTTTCAATTCGAATCGGACGCTTGGAGGACTCGAAACCTCTCGCTACGCTTCAGTTTCGATACGCTCCAAGGTCCTCAAATCCTATTTGAGAACTCTGGAGCGTCCTCTGCCGTGAAGCCGCAGGCGAAAATGTTGAGGTCCTCCGGGCGTCCGGGGGAAAATGTCCAGTAGAATGCCGCGGGTCACTATTTTAACGTAACGTTCTAAACCTGAAACCGCCCTTTACTGTAAACACCTACAAACTGTCATCCTAAACTCATTCGAGGTGCAGCGGCTTCCCGTTCCCATTCTTGACCACACAAATTACCCTTAGGCTTCTTCTCGGCAGGTACATTTGGTTGAGCCTCCCAGAGCCCTCATCCCCTGACTTCATTATTTCGTACCTACTGCGTAATAGTATTATAGCCTCCCCTCAAATTGCGATAAGATACAGAAAGCGTACTGGACGTTAGCGTGGAAAAGCGCGTCGAATTGATGCGGCTACTTGATTTCAAAATTTTTGCCCGCCGTCATTTTTGGGAGTGGGTTACCCGTCTTACACTACAACAACTGAAACATTAAACACGATGAAACACCTCTTTACCCTTTTACTACTGCTCCCTTGCCTCCTTGTGGGCCAGACGCAGATTGGTATGGCCATCAGCGGCGCCACCGAAAGAATTGAATCCGGTCAGTCCGTATCATTATCGGCGGACGGTAGCCGAGTAGCCATCGGCGCGCCCGGCAACACGAATAACGGGAATGATACCGGAAGCCAAGGCCAACTGGAAATTTACCAACAAACTGCTTCCGGTAGTTGGACACGAATCTTTTTCATCAGCGGGCTTGCAACGGGTGATCAATTCGGTCGGTCAGTTTCGCTATCCGCAGACGGTACGCGGGTGGCCGTGGGATCACCCTTCAGCGATGTTAATGGTAATAACGCGGGGCGCGTTCAAATTTTCACGGAAATTGGCCCCGGTAGTTGGCGACCACTCGGACAGCCCATTCTCGGAGAATCCGCAATCGACCTTTCGGGCTTTTCCGTCTCCTTGTCCGCGGACGGCAACCGGGTAGCCATTGGTGCTTATCTGAACGATGCAGGCGGTAGTACCGGAGGTGATCGGGGCCACGTACGGGTGTACCAGGCACCCGCAACAATGTCGGGAACTTGGACCCAGTTTGGCGTCGACATTGATGGTACCGTCGACAACGGTTTCTTTGGCGTATCGGTCTCACTGTCCGATGACGGTAGCCGGGTAGCGGTCGGGGCAGAACGTGGCAATGGTACTGTTAACGGTGCGGGTAGCGTACGCGTCTTCGAGGAACCGGCTGCCGTGTCCGGCAACTGGGCTCAAGTCGGCCCGACCCTCGACGGGCAGGCTTTCAACGATCGGTTCGGCCGCTCCGTTTCGCTTTCCGGGGACGGTAGCCGGGTAGCGGTGGGCGCACCGAACGCAAGGGGTGCCGTACAGAGTGGCGTAGTGGAGGTTTATGATTACGCGAGTGGGGGATCGATCGGGACCTGGACGCAGGTTGGCGCGGACATCACGGGAGAAGCTTTTGGCGACCGGTTCGGTAATTCCGTTTCGCTATCCGGTGCGGACGGTAACCGCCTGGCGGTTGGCGCACCCACTAATGACGGCACCGGAACGGATGCCGGCCACGCACAGATTTACGATTTTCAGGGGGGTACCTGGATGCAGTTCGGTTCGGACATTGACGGGCAGACTGCTGACGACCGGTCGGGGACTTCCGTCGCGCTGGCTGCGGACGGTAGTACACTAGCTACCGGAGCGCCATTCAACGATAATAATGGCGAGAATGCCGGTGAGGTACGAATCTACGATTTAGGTGCGGTCGTCCTTCCCGTCGAGCTAATCTCCTTTACCGCCGCCGCCAACAAAAAGTCCGTCGTACTGGACTGGCTCACCGCCTCGGAAACCGATAATGCCTTCTTCGATCTTGAGCACTCTCCGGACGGTAGCGAGTGGGCCGAAGTAGGAACCGTCATGAGCGACGGAGACGGTGAGTCCGAACAAGCTTACCGGTTCGAGCACCGGCAACCCGTCACGGGGGTTAACTACTACCGCCTGAACCAGACTGACTTCGACGGTACGTCAACGCGTTCGGACGTTATTTCGGTTACTTTCGGAGTTGCCGAGGAGCGGGTGTCGGTGTACCCCAACCCTAGCCCGGGTGGTCTCATCAATATTTCCTTATCCGAAGGCGTGCAAGTTTCTTCCGTGCGTCTGTTATCGATGGAAGGAAAGTTGATACACATGCTTGCCGGAACCACGCGGAGCATTAACCTAACCGGACTCCCGGCAGCTATTTACCTACTGCAAGTTGTTACGCCGCAAGGGATACTTAGGGAACGTGTGGTCGTCAGGTAATCACGTACTACCCTTCTGATGGGCATAAGGGACACGGCGTAGTAACGTCGTGTCCCTTTATTTTCCGGTGTGTTTATCTCAGACGCTCAGGTTGCGGCTACGTCAGTCACCTCGATAGCTTGGATATTGCTAGGGAATCAGCCAAACCAACCCTTGTTCGGGGTGGCCTCTTGGCCGAGAGCGGATTATCTTGTCTCGCGGCTACTCCGTAATTTTATTTCAGTCAGGATCGGCAAATCATCTTCTGGGGGAAGTAACGCTTGCACCACTGTACGCAAAGGACACCGAAGAGAAGCGTACACTGGTCGGACAATAAATTTGCAACAGCCCGCAAATCCTGAACAGACGTCATACAGCTCAACAGGAGTTAAACAGGGCACGTAGTTATGGCTGTATGCGTAATCCGACACTGCATCCGAACCAGATACTACACTACCATTTAGCCCGTTGGTCGCACTAATAAAACCAACCCAGTTCCACTAAGGAGTGCTTCCCGACGGACCATCTCACCCTTTCATTTTCAAGGTAGTGATGTCGTGTTTCGTTGAAATCGTTATGTAGAACGCCCTTAAATACGTTTAAACACTATTTACGTAACATTACTTTAATTTTTTTCTTTCTCGCTTAATACTTGCGGTTGACCAAACATATCTACTTTTGAGCCGGTACTTAGATGAGCAACCGATATTCGGTTGCCATTCAGAAAAACAAACCTCTTATGAGACTAATTCTACTATTACTATTGCTCCCCTGTGCCTTGTTCGGTCAGGTTCAAGTCGGCATGCCTTTCGGCGGCGATGATGCGGGCCTACAGGCCGGCCGTTCCGTATCCATCTCCGCAGATGGTACTCGAGTAGCCGTTGGCAAACGGGGCGAGCTCCAAAGCACTGATGAGGAAGGTAACGTTACAAGTAACGGCGATATCGGACAGGTAGAGATATTTGATTACGACGTAGTAACTGGTTGGACACAAACCGTAGTTTTTTCAGGAACGCTCCAGGGCCAAGCTTTTGGTGAAAGCGTTTCTCTTTCCGCGGACGGTACCCGGGTAGCCATTGGAGCGCGTCTCAGCGATAGCAATGGCGATGATTCCGGTAGCGTACAAATTTTCGGACAAGATACCGATGGTAGCTGGGTTCGGTTGGGCGATCCCATTGATGGCCGCGTAGCCGGTGACCGCTCTGGCGCTTCCGTCTCACTATCCGCTACCGGTGGCCGGATAGCGATTGGCTCACCCCGCAACGGAACCGGAGCTTTCGTCCAGGCTGGCCTAGCGAAGGTTTATCAGTACGGTGAAGTAGCTCAATCATGGGTGCAGGTTGGTGGCGATATTCGCGGCGCTAGTTCGGATGATAGAGCCGGCACTTCCGTATCACTGTCCGCAGATGGCAGCCGGGTTGCGGTTGGAGCCCCCCGCTCTAACCTAGCCGGTGGATTTGGTAACGTACAGATATTCGAGTCGCAGGGTACGAATAACCCCTGGACGCAGGTCGGTCAGACCATCGATGGAACGGAAGAAACTGATTTGTTTGGTTTTTCCGTTTCGCTAGCCGCAGACGGTAGCCGGGTGGCAATCGGCGCGCCTTATCCTACCGTGAATACCACGGACAATGGCAAGGTAGAAGTGTATAACTTCGCGACCGGAACTCCAGATTCATGGACACAGTTTGGTTCGGACATCATTGGAGAAGGTCCGGGCGATCGCTTCGGTGCGTCCGTTTCGCTGTCTTCCCCAAGTGGCGACTTTCTGGCCGTCGGCGGACGTCGCAACGATGGTAACGGTACCGATGCTGGTCACGCACGAGTTTACGAAAGTGTCGAAGGTGCTGCCTTTGCCCAAATCGGTAATGACATCGACGGAGAAGCAGAAAACAATCAATTCGGTTGGTCCGTCTCCTTATCCGCGAACGGTGGATTTTTAGCGGTGGGCTCACCTTTTGATGCCTCCAACACCCCCGCCGGTGGCAACGTTAGGGTTTTTGAGATAAACGCTCAGGCTATGCCTATTGAGTTAGTTACATTTACCGCCACCCCCAGCAAGAAGTCGACTTCACTGAGCTGGTTGACAGCTAGTGAAGAAGGTAACGAGTACTTCGACCTGGAGCACTCAGCGAATGGTAGCGAATGGGCTGAGATCGGTCGCGTCATGAGTAAGGGTAGCAGTAATTTCGACCAATCTTACGAATTTGAGCACCGGCAGCCCGTTACCGGCATCAACTACTACCGCCTCAAGCAGACGGACTTTGATGGTACTTACACGCGCTCGGAAGTGATTACGGCAAACTTTGGTCAGCTATCTGATCAAGTATTGGTCTACCCTAACCCGAGTCCTAAAGGGCTCGTCAATGTGTCTCTCTCCTCAACACTGGAAGCTACTTCCATGCAGTTGATTTCTATGGAAGGTAGAGTTTTACGGACCCTCCCCGGAAACGCGCGGAACATCGATCTAGCCGGTTTCCAGGCAGGAACGTACATCCTACAGATCGATACGCCAGCGGGTAGCCTGCACGAGCGTTTGATCGTTCGGTAATTATTTGCACTTCGCGAAAAGATATCTTGGACACGGCGCTACGGCACCGTGTCCTTTTTTTGTGAGCTAATTTGCCGATAATATTTTCCTATTTCCACACTAGCTCCACCAGCGGTGAGTTCAGGCACGCAGTTTGTCTAAGTGCTCAAAGTCATGGTTTGTAGCACTACCGCCTACTAGCCTACCGCCTCCCCTGACCTACCTTCGCGCCATGGACTTCCCCTCCCTAAAAAAAGCCCTCAGGGCTAAAGATTTTCAACCCATCTATCTTTTCCACGGGGAAGAAACCTACTTCATCGATCAGTTAGAAGCGGACGTGCAACGCTACGCCCTGCAGGAACACGAAAAAGCTTTCAATGAGACAATTGCCTACGGTAAGGACACCGAATACCTCCAAATCGTCGACGCCGCCCGCCGCTTTCCGATGATGGCGGACCGGCAACTAGTTATCCTCCGGGAGGCGCAGGATATGCGTTCGCTCAAGCAACTCGAAGCGTACGCAGCTAAGCCATCGCCGACGACCGTGCTGGTGATCAGCCACAAGCACAAGAAGCTCAACGCGAGCACGAAACTATTTAAGAACATCAAGGCAAACGGGGTCGTCTTTGAAGCGAAGGCGCTTTACGACAACAAGATTCCCAACTGGATCAATAACTACCTCAAGGGTAAGAAATACAACATCGACCAGGCCGCTTCCCAGCTACTGGCGGAGTTCCTCGGCACCTCCCTCAGCAAGATCACCAACGAGATCGACAAGTTGATCATTAACCTCAAGCCGGGTACGACGATCACTACGGCCATCGTCGAGGAGCAGGTCGGCATTAGTAAAGATTACAACGCTTTCGAGCTCCAGCGCGCCATCGGGATGCGGGACCACGTCCGGGCCGCGCGGATCGTTAATTACTTCAAGGCCAACCCCAAGGCCGGGCCGCTGCCGATGATTACGGGTAGTTTGTACAACTACTTCAGCCGTGTATTCCAGGTAATCGAAGGCTTGGCCAAACGGACTTCGAAGCAGGAACTAGCCAAGCAGGTAAAGGTTAACCCGTACTTCTTCGACGAGTACGTTACCGTGGCGCGAAATTTCCCGCAGGCGAAGATGCCGGGGGTTTTTGCGCTGCTGCGGGAGTATGATTTGAAATCCAAGGGGGTGGATTCTAATCTGGCCGGTAAGGGGGAAAATGAGTTGTTGAAGGAACTGGTTTATCGCTTACTGGCGGTTTAAGGAACCTACTTTTTAGCTGCTTTTATAAACTCCACATTCTCGTATAGCTCGCTCAAGCGTATGGTTTCGTGCGTGCATTCGATGGGGATTACTGCATTTGGATCCACATAATTATCTATCCTCATCAGATCGTTCCGCCGGCGAAAGACGAATACTTCAAATTTCTCCTGACTAATTAAAACGTATTCTTGAACTGAAGGTACACTAAAGTAGTGCGTCATTTTTCCACCTCTATCGTAATCGCCGCTGTCCTCACTAGTGACTTCCACAATTACACAAGGATTGACTACCGCACCCGTCAGCCGCTCACTTTCGACGATTTTGGGGCAAGCAAGGCCCGCGTCAGGATAGACATATTGGCCATCTAATTTGACTTCTACCTTCATCTCCGAAGTGAATGGAACACAGGTGCCTCCCCTTTTGGCCGCACCCCTCAGTGCGCTATAGGCGTTACCGCAGATCAGTGTATGGTTAATCGTTCCACCCGCCATGGCGTACAGAACGCCATCATAATATTCATATCGGACATCATCTTGCTTTTCAATAGCTAGGTAGTCATCCAATTCCACGTGCGAGCGCTGCGGCTGTCCCATGAGTTATAAATTTGAAATCAAGGTACGGGTTTTAGGGCGCGGTCGCGGGTGCAAGGTTGTTTTCTTTTTTAGCCACAAAAGCACACAAACACAAAAAAGAACCGTCCTTACTTATCGTTCCCAGTTGTGTGCTTTTGTGCTTTTGTGGCCCAAAACCTTTGCTCCTACGTGGTTTTCCTTTGCACCAGCGACCGCGCCAAAAAGTCAGTCAAAAAGTGATGGCCTACCCTTTGCATTTACACCCACCTAACGAAAAACATGACAACTATGCAGAAAGGTAATATTTCGGTACAGACCGAGAACATCTTCCCGATTATCAAGAAATTTCTCTATTCCGACCAGGAAATTTTCCTGCGCGAATTAGTCTCTAATGCCGTAGACGCGACGAGCAAGCTGAAGACGCTGAACCGCAAGGGCGAATTTGCCGGCGAGATCGGTGAGGAGACGATCGACATCATGATCGACAAAGAAGCTAAAACGCTGACGATCCGCGACCGTGGAATTGGCATGACGAAAGAGGAAGTCGAGAAGTACCTTAACCAGGTTGCGCTTTCCTCCGCCCAGGACTTTGTGGACAAATACCAGGACGACGCTAGCATCATCGGCCACTTCGGACTTGGTTTCTACTCCGCCTTTATGGTGGCTGACAAAGTTGAAGTCCAGACGTTGAGCTGGCAGGAGAACGCCGAGCCCGTCCACTGGATTTGTAAGGGTGACCCTAGCTACGAGATTGGCGAAGGCAACCGCGATTTCCGTGGCACCGACATCATTCTCCACATGTCCGAAGACTGCGAGCAGTACCTCGAAGACGATGAGATCGAAGGCCTGCTGAACAAATACGCCAGCTTCCTGGCCGTCCCGATCCGCTTCGGCACCAAGACGGAGACGACCTATGAAGAATCCGACGTAGCCGTCATCGAAGGCGAAGAGAAGCCCGAACCCAAGAAGATCGAGACGGAAGTCGACAACATCGTCAATAATACCAACCCGCTCTGGAAAAAGAATCCGGCCGAGTTGACGGATGACGATTACAAAGACTTCTACCGCGAGCTCTACCCCATGAGCCAGCCGCCGATGTTCTGGATCCACCTCAACATCGACTACCCCTTCAACCTGACGGGCGTCCTCTACTTCCCCAAACTCGCCGGCGGCATGGAGTTGCAGCGGAATAAGATCCAGCTCTACTCCAACCAGGTCTACGTCACGGACGACGTGAAGGAGATCGTACCCGAATTCCTAACCCTCCTGCACGGCGTGATCGACTCTCCGGACATCCCGCTGAACGTCAGCCGCTCCTACCTCCAGGCGGATACGAGCGTGAAGAAGATTACTGGCTACATCACCAAGAAGGTAGCAGAAAAGCTGAACGATCTTTACAAATCAGACCGGGAAGATTACGAAAGCAAGTGGTCCGATCTCGGCGTGTTCGTCAAGTACGGCATGATTTCCGAAGACAAGTTTTACGACAAGGCAAAGAAATTCGTCCTGCTCGAAAACACGGACGGTAAGAAGTTTACGCTCAAAGAGTACCGTGAGCGCATCACCGAGAACCAGACCGATAAGCACGGCCGCATGGTCGGTATTTACACCGCCGACGTCGAGAAGCAGCACACGCTCGTCAAAGGCGCTACCGACCGGGGTTACGACGTGCTGACGTTGGAACACACCATCGATGCGCCGTTCATCCAAGCCTTGGAGCAGAAAGAAGACAAAGTGACTTTTGTCCGTGTCGACTCCGCTACGCCCGACCAACTCGTCCAGAAAGACGAGGCGAAGGAGAACCTGCTGAGTGAGGAAGAGACGACTACCGTAAACGAACTCTTTTCCGGCATCGTCGGCGACAAAGGTTCCGTGGAAGTCAAGCCGCTCGATACGACCGACGCGCCGGTGCAGATCGTCCGCCCCGAATTTATGCGCCGCATGAAGGAAATGCAGATGATGCAGGGCATGGACGCCAGCATGTTTCCGGATATGTACAACGTGATCGTCAACGCCAACAGCCCGGTGGTGAAGGAGAGCCTGCTCGCCAACGCCGACGAAGGCGCGCGGGCGGAGAACGCTACTTACCTCTACCAACTTGCTCTACTTAGCCAGCAGATGCTGACGGGTAAGGCGCTTACGGACTTCGTTGCGCGGAGCATGAAGATGATGGGTTCGTAGGTAACGGACTGACAATTAGCGCATTCAACATGGCCGCTTTCCGGAAAGGAAGGCGGCCATTTCTAATTTTGAGCCACCAGTGTCAAAAGTTCTAAATAAATACTACAAAATTTTTAGTCTCTACGTACAAATTAGCGACACATAATTCGGCACTACTCGGCTTTACCCAAAACTTACCTTTACCGTTAGCGAATTTTCGCTAATGCTTTGGTTCTACTCCAGAACGAGCTCGGCCACAAATTGTGACCGGGCTTTGCGTCGTCCGTCTAGATGGTAGCACTGACAAAAAAGACGCCTTAGCCCCACGAAGAAGAGCTCGGCAACCCAAATTAGTTACCCCGCCATCGGGACCTACTTATACCCCCGTGTTTCACGGGCGCGTCTCCATCTCTCATTTTAGTGTTGCCACTGGCCGTACCACCAGTGTGACGTGTGCGTAAGTGTGTTGTTTTCTTTAAGCCGCGGACAAATTGTCCGCGGCTTCTTTTGTTCCCGGTGTGCATCCATGCTTACTGTCTGCCGTAAGATTTCTGGCGCATTTATAATAGACGAGTGTGTTCGCTGCTGCAACGCGCCACATAAAACAAGCCCCCACCCCACCGGTTGTTACATCGACCACCATACCGAACCAGCTACCCCACCCGCCCCTAATGACACCCCTCCGTACCGCCCTGCTTTCCGCCCGCCCCTACCCTACCTACCGCCAATTCCTTACCACCTTGCTGAAGGACAAGGGCAGGACGACCGGAGATAATCAGTCCGAGCTTTACCTGAAAATCGCCGATCTGAACGAAGCGCGCATGGACCGGCTCGACAGAAAAAACCGACTTACGGAGGAATTTCGGTCAGGCCTCACCAGCCTCAAGAAAAGTTATACCCTCCTCGTCCTAACCGAAGGCTGGTGTGGCGACGCCGCTCAGATCGTCCCCGTACTGAATTGGGTCGCCGAAGCCAGCCCCCGCGTACAACTCGTTTGCGCACTCCGCGACGAAAATATCGGCCTGATCGATCAGTACCTGACCGACGGCGGCCGTTCCATCCCCAAAGTGCTGTTCCTCGAAACCGCCACGGAGAACGTTCTGGCCGCCTGGGGCCCACGGCCGCTCATCGCACAGACAATATCCACACAGTACCGACGCGAGCCGGAACCTAAAGAAGACTACGAAACGCACCAACTCGAATTACATAAATGGTACGCGCGGGATAAAACCATTTCTACCCAAAAAGAATTGATGGAGGTGTTCGATTGGCTGGAGAGTGATTAACACCCATTGCTTACTCCGGGTTAGACGAAATTAATGCCGCCAGTATTTTACACGAGCGATGATGATCAGCTAGCTACTGCAATGACCTCGAACCAGAGACCACAGACTTCAGACCAAAGACCACAAAACTTGCGCAAGAAAAAACTAGTCATCGCCATCGGCGGCAGCTCCGGCAGCCTCTACGCTAAGCTCCTCCTCGATCGATTGACCAAGCTCTCCGACCAGTGGGAAGCCATCGGCGTCGTCATGACCGACAACGGCCGCTACAACTGGAAACTGGAGCTGGGCGACTTCTCAGAAGATCTGTACCCCGATTTCACTTTCTACGGAAAGAAGGATTTCATGGCCCCGTTCGCCTCCGGCTCCGCCCGCTACGACACGATGATCGTTTGCCCCTGCAGCATGGGCCTGTTGGCACGCATCGCTACCGGCGTTAGCGCCGACCTAATCACCCGCGCCGCCGACGTGATATTTAAGGAACGCCGCCGGCTGATCGTCGTACCGCGCGAAACACCACTCAGTCTTATCCACCTCCGCAACATGGTGACCATCACCGAGGCCGGTGGGATCATTTGCCCCGCCATCCCCAGCTTTTACGGTGGCGCGGACTCCGTCGAAGAGATCGGCCTCACCGTGATTGACCGCGTGCTTGACCTTGCCGGCTTTGAGCTAGATACTTACCGGTGGGGAGAGTGAGGAAAAGAGATTAAGGAGTATAGAAAAAAGGATAATAGAACTAAGAATGGAAATTATGCGAAAGACTTACCAACTCAACACTTGTAATACTTGTCAAAGAATTCTCGGCGAATATGGCGAGCGGCCTAACCTAGAGGTAATCAACATTGGAGATCACCCGATTACCGAAGCCGAATTAGATCACATGAAAGACCTGGCGGGCAGTTATGAAGCGTTATTCAGCCGCCGCGCGATGAAGTACCGCAGTATGGGCCTGGCCGACAAAGTACTCGCCGAGGAAGATTACCGTCGGTTGATTCTTGAAGAGTACACTTTCCTTAAGCGCCCGGTGACTATTGTCGGTAAGAATATCTTTGTCGGTAATTCTAAGAAAGTGGTGGCGGCTACTATTGAGGCGTTGAACGGGCTGTGAGGGGCGCCTGTGGATATACTAGAAAAGAATAAAGAATATAGAGAAAGGAGAAAGAACATCGGAGTGGAGGTCTGGAGGTTCTTACAAAAGTGGATGATGATTTTTGATTGGGAAACAATTCACTGAATACTCTCCCCGAGTTCGCGCAGCGAGCGAGTGCAAAACTCTTTTCTCCTTCCTCTATATTCTTTCCTCCCCCCCCTCCCCCGCGATAAAAATTTTCCGAGCCAACAATATGAGCCCCAACAAAAAAGAAATCACCCAGTTCTTCAAGTCTCTCCAGGACGAAATCTGCCAATCTATCGCCGCCGCTGACGGTGGCACCTTCACGGAGGACGAGTGGAACCGGCCCGGCGGCGGCGGCGGCCGCGCCCGGGTGCTCAACGGTAACTACGTCGAAAAGGGCGGCGTCAACTTCTCGGCCGTCCACGGAAGCTTGCCACCCGCGGCCGCGCTGAGCCTTAAAATTGGGAGCGAGGAAACCAACTTCTACGCTACCGGCGTCAGCATCGTTTTACACCCAAAAAACGTGCACGTACCAATCATCCACATGAACGTGCGGTATTTCGAGCTCGACGGCGGTCGCTACTGGTTTGGTGGTGGGATCGACCTGACGCCTCACTACATCGTACCCGACCAGGCTGCCTGGTTTCACCAACAACTCAAAGACACCTGCGACCGCCACAACGACGCTTACTATCCCCGCTTCAAAACCTGGGCCGACGATTACTTCTACATCCCTCACCGCCAGGAAACCCGCGGCGTCGGCGGCATTTTCTTCGACCGCCTCGAACCCTCCACCGACGGTAAGACCAAGCAGGAACTGCTCGACTTCACCGCCGCCATCGGTCGGACCTTCGTACCCACCTACCTTCATTTGCTGGACCTCAACAAAGACAAGCCCGTAAGTGATGTGGAGACTCAGTGGCAGAAGATTCGGAGGGGTCGCTACGTAGAGTTTAACCTCGTTTGGGACCGTGGCACGAAGTTTGGCCTCACCACCAACGGCCGTACCGAGTCCATCCTGATGAGCCTGCCGCCCCTCGCCGGCTGGACTTACGACTACCAACCGGAGCCCGGTAGCCAGGAAGCCTTTACCCTGAATAACCTGAATAAAGGTATCGATTGGCTTGAGCGGTGATTCGTCAGTGCTCACCGGGTGCGTCTTTTGCGGATATTGTTTAGCAAAGACTCGCAGAAGTTAGCTGCGCTGCTGCCGAAGGCGGTCATCAGATCAGCAACTGGAAAAGCTTTCCCTACCTTAGCCCGACCATGCGCGAGCAGTTACAATCCGCCTACGAACATTTCCGTTATTTTTACCTGAGCGATCGGTTTTTCATCGGTATCGCTGGGGTCGTGCTGGTCTCCATTGCTGGTTTCTACGCACCGTTCGTCTTTTACTTGGCCATTGCAAGCTTAGTAATACTTGTCCTGACCACGCTTTACGATGTCATTCTGCTCTACCGGGCGGCGCGGGGTATTTCGGCGAGTCGGAAAACACCAAAAGTTCTGTCACTGAGTGACCCGATGACGATTCACGTAATGGTTCGCAACGACGGGAAAAAACCCGTAAGGGCGGTGCTCATTGACGAGCTGCCCGAGCAGTTGCAAATTCGCGACCACGAGATCGCCTTCGAGTTGGGTCCCGACCAGGAGAAGAAACTAACCTACCCTATCCGACCGGTGCAGCGGGGGGAGTACGAATTCGGCAACCTCAATATCTTCCTGACCACCCGGCTAGGTCTGGGCGAGCGGCGAGTCGAAATTCCCCAGCACCGGACCGTCCCCGTCTACCCGAGTATCGTCCAGATGCGCCATTTCGCGCTGCGCGCGAAAACGACCGTCCCGGCACCCGGGCTCAGGCGGATGCGGCGCTTCGCTAAGAGTTACGAGTTCGACCAGATCAAGAATTACGTGCTTGGTGATGATTTCCGCAGCATCAACTGGAAGGCGACCGGGCGGCACCAAAAGTTGATGGTCAACCAGTACGAAGACGAGCGGGCCCAGCGCGTTTTTTGCGTCATCGATAAGGGCCGCACGATGCTCATGCCCTTTAACGGATTGAGTTTGCTCGATTACGCGATCAACGCCACCCTCGCGCTGAGCAACGTTATTTTGAAACGCCAGGACCGCGCCGGGCTCGTCACTTTCTCGGACAAGATCGGTACCGTCCTGCCCGCCGACAGCAAGCCCGATCACCTACGCCGACTACTCGAAGCGCTTTACCGCCAGGAGGAGCGGCAAAAGGAGAGCAATTACGACTTACTTTACTACGCTAGTCGCAAGCTACTCGGTGGCCGTAGCCTGATTATTTTATTTACCAACTTCGAAAGCAACTACGCGCTGGATCGCGTTTTACCCGGCCTGCGCAAGGTCAGCAGGGCCCACCAGCTCGTCGTCGTGCTCTTTGAGAATACGGAGATCGCCGACGTCGTTCACGCCAAAACGGAATCCGTCGAGGACATCTACCGGCAGTCAACGGCCCGCAACTTCATCCAGCAACGGCAACTCATGGCCGCACGGCTCCGGCAGAACGGCATCAAGGTCGTGCTCACCCGGCCGCAGGATTTGACGGGGGAAGTGATTAACAAGTATCTGGAACTGAAGTCGCGGGGGGTGATTTAACGCATTCGGGGCGCGGTCGCCGGTGCCCGGGTCACGGAGTAAGAGCAAGGTAGATGAGGCGAGACGTGAGAGATATACTACCCAAGTCAATTAAATAGGAAAGAACGTACTTGGCGGACATGATCAATGTAGACCGGGAAAGAAGGCATCTTCCAGGTGCTCCAGATCGTAGTTACCGTCCTTATACAGCAGAATCGAGATCACGTCGAAGCGAAAGGCCCACTCGTGGTTCGTTTCGTACATGTAGTTAGCGGCGGCCCGGGCCAGCAGTTGTTCTTTGCGGTCAGTGACGGACAGGGTTGGGTGGCCGTGGCCGAAACCCCGGCGCGTCTTGACTTCGACGAAGTAGAGGCTCTCCTCCTTAGCGGCGATGATGTCGATCTCGGCCCGTTTATAGCGGTAGCCGGTAGTGACGATCCGGAAACCCTTTTCCAACAAATAGCCTTCCGCGATCGCCTCCCCGATCTGGCCGGTTTCCTGGGTGTCCTTCATGCGACCAAATTAACGGTTCGCGCCGGAGTACCCCGTGCGGTGAGGCAAAATTTATGATTTCGGTTAGTCGCCACCCCGCCGCCAACAAAACACCGCCCGGCTTACGTCGTTATTGTATTCATCCGGAGAGTCATTCCGAACTGACTTAATTTAGCCTTTCCCACAGTACTCACTCCAACCTCATCAGAAATCAGCACGATGCATAAATCTATTTTTTTCCTCCTTGCCCTACTTACTTTTTCCACTGCCGCCTTCGCCCAGACGACGGAGGAGGAAGCGACGGACGACCTCGATTACTACAACCAGAAGCGGAGCACCAGTTTTGACGACGGGGGTGGGGCTTTTTGGTACGGTACCGGCGCGCAACTCGGCTTCAGCGGGGGCAACGGGACGAGCTTCTTCAACATCGGCATCACCCCGATCCTTGGCTACAAAATCAACGACATCATCAGCGTCGGGCCAAGGGCGGGCCTGACCTTCAACCGGTACAAGGACGAACGTTTTAATCAAGACATAAAAGAAAGTTTCTTCCAGTGGAGCGTCGGAGCATTCGCCCGGGCAAAAATCTTTCGGGGAATTTTTGCCCATACGGAATATAGCCTCGTGAATGAAGTTGACGGATTTAGTCAAAATGGTGAGCCCGTTCGTAGTACCAGAGCAGTACCCTTCCTCGGCGCCGGCTTCAACCAGGGTGGTGGCCCCGGGCAAATGGGTTTCGAAATTCTCGTCCTGTTCCGGTTGACCCAGTCTGAGTTCATCAACGACAGCCCGTACGAATTCCGGACGGGAGTCAATTTCAACTTTTAGTGTAACCCATCAAGAATATCGATAATCAGCGAAGCACGGTCCAGCACCGAGCTTCGCTTTTTGTTGGTACAGACTTCGAAAAACTATACGCGCTCCTGACCGAGTGAAACGAGTCTCTCTGCTCCCAAACTAATTTGCCTCGCACCCGCGACCGCGCACTGAAAAAGGACGCCTCACTTACGTGGGACGTCCTTTTTAGTAGATTGCAACACGGCATCATTTAGTCTTCCGCTTCTGCTTCTTGGCCGCCGGAAAGAGAATATTGTTGAGGATCAAGCGATAGCCGGGGCTATTGGGGTGCAGGCTCAGGTCCGTTTCCGGGTCGTTGACGAAGTGCTGATAATCAGCGGGGTCGTGACCGGCGTAGAAGGTAAAAAAGCCCTCGCCGAAGTTGCCGTGGAGGTAGCGGACTTCGTCGGCCGGCTTGTTCTCACCGAGCACGAGAATGTCGGATTTAATCATCCGCTTGTTGAAAGCCGTCGTTTGTCCCATGAAGCCCTTGACCGTTTTGAAATGGTTCTGCGTGAGCATCGTCGGGACGGGGTCCCACTTGGCGCTGAAGTCGAATAGCGTGAAGTAGTCCTGGTCCTTTGACACCCGGCGGGGGTTGTGATCGATGTCGCTGAATTCGTATTCGAGCGGGTTGCGGCGGAGTTTGAAGTCCTGGAAAGCAAACGTCTTCGTGTAATCCAATTTACTCTGGGCGGTGGGGTCGACGGGGTCGCCGTCGTACATCTCGGCGCAAATATCGAGGCCGTCCGCCGCCAGGGCGATGTCGTAGCTGTCCGTAGCCGAACACATGGCGAACATGAAGCCGCCGCCACCGACGAACTCCCTCACCTTTTTCACCACGGCCAGCTTAGACTGGCTCACCTTGTTGAATCCGTTCTCCAGCGCCAGTTTCTCCTGGTAGGCGACCTGGCGGCGGTACCAGTCGGCCGTGTGGTAGGCCCGGTAGAACCGACCGTGCTGGCCGGTAAAGTCTTCGTGGTGGAGGTGAAGCCAGTCGTACTGCGCGAGCTCTTCACCGAGGACTTCCGTATCGTAAACCGTTTCGTAGGGGATTTCCGCGTAGGTGAGTACGAGCGTGACGGCGTCATCCCAGGGCTGTACGGAGGTGCCCTCCCGAAAGTTGAACGTCGGCGTGTAGACGGCGATCTTCGGTGCTTTTTCCAGCTTCATCGCGTCCATGTTCTTCTCCGGGTTCGCGATGTCGGCAATGATGGCGTCGAATTTAGCATCGGGGATCACTTCGTACTTCACGCCCCGCGTCAGGCACTCCCGTTCGAAGGCGCGGCTGTGCTGAAAGGCAAAACTCCCGCCCCGGTAATTGAGCAGCCACCAGGCGTCGATCTCGCTGTCCAGCACCCAGTAGGTGATGCCGTAGGCTTTGAGGTGGTCCGTCTGGGTGTCGTCCATCGGGATGAGAATGGTGGAAGCTCGCACGGTAAGGGTGGCAACGAGAAAAACGAGTAGCAGAGAGAATTTGCGGAGCATAAGCTTGGGAGAAGTAGGCGTAATTGGGAACAAGATAACGCTACGTTGGGGGCGATAGGTGTCTGCCCTACGTTATAATGGCCTTAAACGTGGCGGGTAAACGGTACGTAACCGGTAAACACTTTGCTACGATTTGTTTTTTACCTTTACAAAACCTACATTAACGACCGCTCACGGTGCCCCGGGCACCCGCACCCGCTACCCATGAAGAAGCAAAAAGTCAACCGCAAGTACAACTTCCCCGACGCCGACCTTTACCAGATGTGCATGGACGCCATCCGCCTGGCCAAGCGCGACCTCGATAAGTTCAAAGCCTACAGCTACGACGGCCGCCGCCTGAAGGGCTACCACGACCGCTGCGGCCGCTTCATCGAGGGGCCGGACGACGACGAGTTACTGGGCGACCAGATGATCGTCACCGATAAGAAATACGAGGCTTCCGAGAAAGTGCGCCACGCCATCCGCTCGGTGATGACGCGCGTGCGGATGAAGTTCAGCAACCGGACGGGCCGCTACCGCAAGTTCGGCACGGCCAAGATCGGCGACATGACCGACGCCCAGCTGTTGTTCTGCGGCCGCCGCGTGATCCGCGTCGCCCGCGCCCAGTGGCCCTTTTTGGAAGAGACCGGCCTCAGCGAAACCCACCTCGAAAAGCTGGCCAACGCCTGCAAACGCTTCGAACTAGCCATGAACATCCAGCAGGATAAAGTGGCCGACCGCGATATTGCCGTCGAAAGCCGCATCGACATCGGCAATGTGCTCTACGACGAGCTCATTAAAGTGTGCGACATCGGTAAGGACATCTGGGCCGAATCGGACCGGGCGAAGTACGACGCTTACTGCATTTACGACAGCAACAATGAGCAGAAGATCATTGCCAAAACTAAGGGGGCGTAACTTGGCGGGGTGATTTACGAAATCTTGGAATACGTTATTTTAGGAGCCCTCTGCTTCGCCTTCTACAAATGGACGGTCGGCAGACGGAGCCTCACGCCCAGGGCGGCGCTGACGGCGATTGGGATGGCGGTGATTATCTGCTTCCTACTCAGTCCTTTCTATTTGTTGCCCTTGTTGCTTTTCTTCGGTTCCAGCGTATTGATCGGAAAGTTACTACCCTCGCAAAATCAGGCTGCCGATCAAAAGCAGGGGAAGGCGCGCGATGCCGTGCAGGTATTGGCGAACGGTGGTTTGTACACGTTAGTGGCAATAGTAGCTTGGTACAGTCGAGAGTACCTCAATTCCGACGTGCTCATTTGTTTCCCACCCTGGATGCCAGATGATGAATACCTGTATTCTCTGTATGCGCTTGCCGCCATCGCCACGGCGGACACCTGGAGCAGCGAAATCGGGCAATACTTTAATCAACCTACATTCGACGTCGTGCGCTGGCGGCGCGTCCCGCCCGGACTGAGTGGCGGCGTAAGCGTGGCGGGGACGCTGGCCGGCGCGGCGGGGGCGGGTTTGATCTCCCTGATCGTCTTGATCGACCCATTTGTATTTAATAAAAATTGGTTGATCGTCGTGGTGATCGGCTTCGTCGGGATGTTGATCGACAGCTTACTCGGGTCCTTACTACAGGTAACTTATCGAAATCCTGAGGATGGTACAGTGCTCGATAGCCACGTACCCGGAAGCCACCAGCACGGTGGGTTTGCGTGGGTAAATAATGACGTGGTCAATGCCCTGTCCTTGCTCCTCGGTTTGTTATTATTCTACTACTGCCTCTTCCCGCTTTTCGGGCTTCCGACTTGCGGAGAGCTGCTCTAAGTAGTTGGCGCGGCCGCGGGATGCAGTGGTATTTGAAAACAGCGAGGTTCCTGCGGCCAGTGGATTTCAAATTCCCTTTAACTTACTTTGTACCTCCCCAAACTAGCCCACCATGCCCTCCCCCTCCCCCGCGCTCATCATCATGATCAAGAACCCCATCCCCGGCAAAACCAAGACCCGCCTAGCCGCCTCGGTCGGCAACGACGTCGCGTTAAAGATGTACGGCGTGCTCACCAACTGGACGCGCGAACAAACTACCGGGCTCGGTGACGACGTCACGCGCTACCTCTATTATTCTGATCACATCAGTTCCGACGACGCCTGGCCGGAAGTACACTTCGATAAACGTTTGCAGCGGGGCGACGACCTCGGCGCGCGGATGGAGAACGCTTTCGGGGAGGCGTTCGAGCGGGGTCACGACCGCATCATCATCATCGGGACGGATTGCCCCGGCATGACCACTCAGTACCTAGCAGACTCCTTCCGTGCACTCGCTACGTGCGATTTAGTCGTCGGCCCGGCACTGGATGGTGGCTACACTTTACTGGGTATGACGAAACCAAATCCTGAGCTTTTCCGCGAGATGACCTGGAGCACGGAGCGGGTATTACCGGAGACACTCAAAAGAGCCGCTGAATTAAGCTTACAAGTAAATGAACAAGCTCCCCTATCCGATGTTGACCATCTAGAAGACTGGCACAGCTACGGCTGGACGGTACCGAGCTAAATACTACACCGGCATTTGTAGCGTTTGAAATATTTCTAATTGGGTTACAGAAAGTTATTTACGTTTCGGTTAACTTTGCAGTTCCATTGAAGGAAAATTTATACTACGACAGTTCATTTTGCGCTTGTCCTTTATTCCAGCTAGCCGATAAATCAAATCGTTTTCTTCAAGAAACTCTTGCAAAGGTCGACCTACCCTAAGAATTCAAAGATTTTGACAGTGTGTTTTCCGCGTGTCCCGGAGCCTTGATGTTACATCGGCTCCGGGATTTTGCTTTTTACACCATCCGGTTTGTCGCAGTTTAGTACCCAGTGCGCATTCTGGACAACTATTCAGTGACCGTGCTTTGTGGTATCTACCTCTGCGCAATCACAGTAGATCCGGTGGGACGGTATTAATCTTTCCGTTACGACTCAGGAGGATCGCTACGTTACGCGTCGTGGGAAACTGGGCACAGATGATGATGATGGCCACCGTGATCGGCACGCTCAGCAGCATGCCGAGAATACCCCACAACATCGACCAGAGAATCAGCGACATTACCACCACGAGCGGACTGATATTCAACGTATCCCCCATCATACGCGGCTCCAGGATATTGCCCACCGCCACCTGAATGGCGGACACGCCGAGAATAATGATTAAAAATGGCGTCAGCGTATCGAACTGAACCAGGGCCAGAAACCCCGGCATAAAAGTTGCCACCACTGAGCCGACGGTCGGGATGAAGTTGAATATAAAAATCAGGAAACCCCAGAACAGCGCGTAATCAACCCCTACCATCATAAAGACGGCCCAGCTCAGCACGGCCGTAATCAGGCTCGTCAGGGTTTTTACCCCTAGATACGTACGCATGGCGGAGTTAATATGTCGCAGCGTGATGGATAGGCGGTTAGCCTGGGTGAGGTCTAAACCAAGTGCCCGCATCTTTTTACCGAATGCCCCCTGCTCGATCAGGAAAAAGATAACGTACAGTAACACTAGCAGCAATCCCCTGGCAAAACTCGTTAGCGTACTAAGCACTTCGGTGCTGTAGGACCAGAACATCCTGTCCAGTTCTAGCTCCGCGATCGTGGGGGCTACCGTCGTCGGGCGGATCATGGCGTAAACCCGGACAATTTGGGCGTCGATTTTGGGGATGTACTTACCGCTGTCCTCCACAAAGCCCTGCACGGTGGTCACGATGGCGTTACCGACGAAGTAGATCGCCAGGCTAATAAACAACAGGGACAAACCCAACGTGACCGCCTCCGGAATCTGGCGGCTGAAGAAGGGCAAGCGGTGAAACTGCTCGCTGAGGAAGTTAACCAGGTACCAGACAACCAAAGCCATAAAGATCGGCACCAGGTACGCCTTGCCCACCACGATGAGCGCGAGGATAAAACTAATCGTAATGAGCCAGGCGGCTACCTTAGTTACCTTGATGGGCGCTGGTTTTTCCAGCAAGGGCGGCAAATTCTGCTGGCCGGTGTTCACGTCTACGGCCGATTCGGAGATGTTGACCGTGGTGTCCCCACTTGAGTTGACGTCCAGCGTATTTCCGCCAGCTTGCTTGCCCCCATCCCCTGCACCTGCGTCCGCGCCCATCGTTTTATTCTTGTATGCTTAGTGAAGTAAGTAAGGATTGCTGCCGGCCGACTAGTTCTCGTAGATAATTTGTCCCTGAGAGAAATCTTCGATGAAACTAAGGCAGTTCTTACGCGGCCGGCAGATCAAATAACCGCGACAATCATACAGGTATTGCCCCTCGGCGGACTCCAGCAAATAGGCAAACCGCCCTTCGCGCCAGGGAAACCGCGTGATGTAAGTCGCACCGACGGACTGCGCCGCCTCGACGAGCCAGCGCGCCGGCTTGTCGTACCCCTCACAAACTACCGGGCGGGGCAGACCGGAACTGACCCGCAACAGACGCATGCACGTCACGCGAACCACGGCGTCTTCGTTTTGGCAAGCCGTTTTTTCGTAATCCTTCATGTACTCGAAGCCAATGCTGATTCGGGTGCCGGCCTCCAGCACGTCCCCCCGGGGTCGAATCCCGACCCGCAATAAGGCCCCGTCGTCCGTCTCCAGCAGCACGCCACAGCCATCCAGGCCGTCGTAATTACGTACTTCCACGGCCAGGGAACATTTGTTGCGCGCCCGCGGGAGCGCGGGTTTGGGGGTGACGGAGCGCTGCACGAACGGTGCGTAAAGTGTTTCGGCAATGTCGGGCGGGAGGTAGGGACCGTTGGGGGACACTGGCTCGGGCTGATCCGTTGCTGACTGCTCGTCCACGGGTTGCTCGCCACCGGGCGCAACGTTTCCGTTGCCAATTACTTCGGCTAGCTCGGTGTCATCATAGGGCTTACCGGCCGGTTCCTGAGTGACGGGCTGGAGGGATTTGCAGGCACTAAAGAGGAAAGCGAGGGCGAGGAGGTACCAAAAAGACTTCAAGTGGAGGGCGATTACGGATTACGGAAACGAGGCACGGCACGGAAAGAACGATTTCCGTCACAAATTTTGTTATTTTTGCCCGCCCTGACGTGGTCAGGGTAAGATAGTCGGCTATTTTGGTAAAGATCGTAAGATTTTATCCAGTTAGCGATCAATTTACCCGGAGCCCCCGCAACGTTAAGGTTTTACGTGGGTTCTATCTCCCGACCCATCCTATTTAAACCAAAATACCCCTCCTCAAACATGAGCGGAACTAAAATTACCCTCGCCGGCGGCAAGCTTAGCGTACCCAACGACCCCATCATTCCCTTCATTGAAGGTGACGGCATCGGCCCCGACATCTGGGCGTCGGCCAGTCGCGTGCTCGAAGCCGCGGTAAACAAAGCATACGATGGCAAGAAATCCATCGTCTGGAAAGAAGTTCTCGCCGGACAGAAGGCCATGGACCAGACCGGAGAGTGGCTACCCCAGGCAACCCTGGACGCCATCGACGAGCACCTCGTCTCCATCAAAGGCCCCCTCACCACGCCCATCGGCGGCGGCATTCGGTCGCTGAACGTAGCCCTGCGCCAGAAGCTAGATCTTTACGCCTGCGTGCGCCCGGTGCAATACTTCAAAGGCGTCCCCAGCCCGGTTAAGCACCCGGAAGACGTCGACATGATTATCTTCCGTGAGAACACGGAGGACATCTACGCCGGCATCGAATTCGCTGAAGGCACGGAGGACAACGCCAAATTTCTCAAGTGGCTCAAGGACAATTACCCCGAGCGCTACGCCAAAGTCCGCTTCCCCGAGACGACCGGCATCGGTATCAAGCCCGTCAGCCAGGAAGGTACCAACCGTCTCGTGAAGGCCGCGATCCAGTACGCGATCGACAATGATAAGGACAGCGTGACCCTAGTGCACAAGGGCAACATCATGAAGTTCACCGAAGGCGCTTTCCGCGACTGGGGGTACGAAACCGCTGCGCAAGATTTCGGTGGCGAAGAACTCGACGGTGGGCCGTGGCACGTCATCAAAACCGAAGACGGCAAGAAGATCACGATCAAGGACGTTATCGCCGACGCGATGCTCCAGCAGATCATCCTCCGCCCGAAAGAGTACAGCGTGATCGCCACGCTGAACCTCAACGGTGACTACATTTCCGACGCCCTCGCCGCCCAGGTTGGTGGCATTGGCATCGCCCCCGGCGCTAATATCAACTACAGCACCGGCGTCTCCATCTTTGAGGCTACCCACGGCACCGCACCGAAGTACGCCGGCCAGGACAAGGTGAACCCGAGTTCCGTCATTCTTTCCGGTGAGATGATGTTCCGTTACCTCGGCTGGACCGAAGCGGCTGACCTGATCATCAAGGGCATCGAAGGCGCCATCGCCAAAAAGCGCGTCACGTATGACTTCGAACGCCTCATGGACGGTGCTACGCTTCTGAAGTGTAGTGAGTTCGGTGACGAAATCATCGCGAACATGTAATTGAGATCCCGTCCGAATCTGAGCTGATTTAACGAGATAACTTCTGGGCCCCCGATCTTCGGATCGGGGGCTTTTTTTTGGAGCACGCACACAAAAATGCCGAACTAATTTGAGGCTGAACCACTCGTTTTGCGCAGCAAAAGACTTCGCCTGACGAATTTTGTGTTTCTGTGCTTTTGTGGCTAAATCAATTGCGGTGCTTTAACCGACGGTCTCAAATTCTACCACCTCGATCCCCTTCATCGTTTCCTCAAACCAGATGAGTGGTGCCGGATTTTTGTCTCCCGTTGCGGTGTCACACTTGAAGAAAAGGTAGAATAGTTGCCAGTAGGGGCCAATGCGTTCGCGGATCGCCTCGATGCGCGCCTCGCACTCGGCAAAGCGGTGATAGAGGTGCGCCATGCGCCAGGCGTAGTAGGCATCGTCGTGCAGTTCTACTAAATTGAGTAGGTATTCATCGTCGCAGTAGCGAGCGAGAAATTGGCGGGCGTAGACGGCGTGGTGTTTGGTCCAGTCGCGGGGGTTGCCCTTGTGCTCGATGTTTTTGAAAGTGTCGTGAACGAAAGTCACCACGCGGAGTTTGCGGCGTGTTTCGGCGTCGACGGGTAGTGCGTCAACGTTGGCGTTGACCTCGACGATGTGCGCCAGGATCGTTCCTTCCGGATGACCGTAGCGGGGGACGCCCCAGAGCAAACCACGGCAAAAACCATCGTCCTGAAGGAAGCTAGCCTCCAGGGGAGTCTCGGGTTTAAGAATGGCGGTAATCTCCGTACGGGTCAAAACTAAAGTAGATCGGTTTAGTGCAATACTACGGGAAACATTGGAAATTGCGGGTAAGTTGAGCGCAGAATGGTATTGATATTGCCTAAGGTGGTGGGGCGCGGACGTAGATGCGGGGTATAAACGGAGAGTAGCGATGAATGTAGCCCCTCCCGGACTCATCACGCTCTCGGGGCAACCAGGTGCGCTAAGCAGCCGTTACCATTCCCGATGCGACAGTTCTTACTACTCTTCACGGCTGCCCTGATCGGCGGTATTCTCGCGGCTACGCTGGTCCTCTTCTTCGCCCCGGTAAATAGCAGCCCCGCTCCCCAGCCCGTGCGCCCGGCACCCGCGACCGCGCAGCCCGTCCCCGCATACTTCACGAGCACGACCGATAACTTTTCCGGCGTGCCGGATAACCTACCCGACTTAAAAACCGCCGCCCGCCGGGCCACCCCCAGCGCCGTCCACATCACCGCCCGGCCAAAAAACCTGCCGATCGAACGCGTGAAGCGGCTGTTCAGCGAGCGAGAAAACGAGCCACCGGTCGCCGGCGGCGAAGGGTCCGGTGTGATCTACAACGCGGCCGGCTACATCGTTACCAATGCCCACGTCGTCAGCGGCGCGGGAGAAATTTTGGTCCGCACGGCCAACCGCCGTACCTACCAAGCGACCCTCGTGGGTCAGGACCCCAAATCTGACTTAGCAGTCCTAAAGATCGCCGGCGACAAATTTCCGTACCTGCCCATCGCCGATAGCGACCTCGCCGAACCGGGCCAGTGGGTACTCGCAGTGGGTAACCCGCTCGGCCTCACGAGCACCGTCACCGCGGGCATCGTCAGCGCCAAGAGCCGTAACATCAGCTTGCTGCGGGGTCTGGACGCCATCGAGTCTTTCATCCAAACCGACGCCGCCGTCAACCCGGGCAACAGCGGCGGCCCACTGGTCACCGCCGACGGCAAACTACTCGGCATTAACACCGCCATCGCCTCGCGCACGGGCCGGTTTCAGGGCTACAGTTTTGCCATCCCCAGCAACCTCGTCAAGCGCGTCGCGGACGATATTATTGAATTTGGAAGCTACCGCCGCGCCTTTCTCGGCATCGACATATCCACCCTTACCGACCGGGATATTCGACGCCTCCAGCTGCGCAACCGCACGGAAGGCGTCGTTGTGGACGGGCTCGTCGAGGGTGGGTCCGCCGAAACTGCGGGGCTGCTCATCGACGACGTAATCATCAACGTAAATAAACGGGTGATCCGCGATTTGCCCGAGCTCACCGAAATTATCGGCCGTGCGAAAGTTGGTGAAACGTTAAACATCGCGGTGATTCGCAACGGCAGCCCGGTAGAAGTAATCGTTCCTTTGCTGCGTCAGCCAGAGTAATCCGTAGCGGAGCTCAGCCGCCAGCCACTCATCATATTAATTTAACCCCCATGCTCCTTAGGTCAGATAACCTCGTTAAGAAATACGGCAGCCGCACCGTCGTCAAGGGCGTGAGCTTAGAAGTGGCGAGGGGAGAAATAGTGGGGTTGCTGGGCCCCAACGGGGCGGGCAAAACGACGACGTTCTACATGACGGTTGGCTTCATCAAACCCAACGAGGGCCGCGTTTACCTCGACCAAGAAGACATCACCAAACTACCCATGTACAAACGCGCGCAGCGCGGCATCGGCTACTTGCCGCAGGAGCCGTCCGTGTTCAGAAAGCTCAGCGTGGAAGACAATATCGCCGCGGTGCTAGAAATGGGCGATTTGAGTAAGGCAGAGCAGAAGGATAAGCTGGAATACCTGATTTCCGAGTTCCGCCTGGAGCAAGTCCGCAGCTCCAATGGCGACACACTGTCCGGCGGCGAGCGGCGGCGCACGGAGATCGCCCGGGCGTTGGCCACCGACCCCATGTTTATCCTCCTCGACGAGCCGTTTGCCGGTATCGACCCAATCGCGGTCGAGGACATTCAGTACATCGTCGCCAAGCTAAAGACCAAAAACATCGGCATCCTGATCACGGACCACAACGTGCAGGAGACGCTGAGCATCACCGACCGAGCCTACCTGATGTTCGAAGGCAACATCCTCAAGGCCGGCACGGCGGAGGAGCTCGCGGCGGATGAGATGGTGCGGAAGGTTTATTTGGGGAAGAACTTTGAGCTGCGGCGGAAGGTGATTAGAGTGGATTAGGCGGTAGGCGGTAGGCGGTAGGAAGGTAGGCGGTAGGCTAGTAGGCGGTAGGGCTGCCGCTATTGCTCTTCGCTCGCTGCGCGAGCTCACGCTAAGGATATGCGAGTGGGTGTGGCAAAATGCATTTATTTTCGAGGTTTTCGAAACCTACCGCCTATTGCCTACCAGCCTATCGCCTACTACCTCCCTACCCTACCGCCTAAAACACTAATGATTGTGCCCGTGATCTTCACCAGCACCGTGTACGTGGCCGGAATGATCACCGACAAGTTCCTTGGCCATGGCGACGGCGGTGCTGATGTTTGCCTCTACGCCGGCGATTTCTGATGATTCGTCGCGGATGTGGGCGGTGATCGCGTCATTGTCCATCGATTCGCGGAGTTCCGCGAGGGGCTTCATGTCCTGCATCCACTCCATCATGCCGTCGTTGGCATCTTCGAGCTGCTCGTAGGCAGCTTCGAGGAGGGTGACGCGGTCTTCGGGGAGGTTTTCGTCTTCAAGTTGTTCCTTGATGGCGCGCTGGGCGGCGGTGACTTCACCCATTTTCGGCATAATACGGTCGTGGGCGGCCACCATGTTTTCGTAGGCGGATTCTTGGGCTACGCGGGAGGCTTCCATGGCTTCGAGCTCAGCTTCGGAGCTAATGGATTTATCGCCACAGGCGGTGAACAGAACGAGTGCGAGGAGGAAAGAAAAGTATTTCATAGTTACGTAGTTAGTGGTTCGATAACACCGCGGGGGTGGGTGGGGTTTGCAACGCTTGTGCGGAGGTGATGATGGGGACGGGGCTCAGGTGAACCACCGCAACATCTACCGCCAAACAATCCGGTAGCTAAGCACGGGAATCAGGCCGAGTTGGTTGCGTTCGACGGACCGGCCCAGGTAAAAATCGTTGTAGACACTGCCTACATTTTCAACGCCAGCCACGTTTTGCACATCGAGGGCAAGCGTTGTGGTGGTTCTGGGGCGGGTTTTTGTTTTGTAGAGGCGCAGGTCGGGGCGAAAATAGGTATTCAGTTGACTGGAAAAGCCGGTGCGGTAATCAGGTTGTTGAAAGTAATTCAGTATTTCTACTGAATTTAGCCTGTTCAGAGAAAATTCTCCGTACCGCTCACCACCACGAGCAATGAGGGCGAGGTTGAGGCCTAATGTGCGGGGTCGTTCCCGTTTGTCCGCTTTGGTCCACTCGCGGCCGAGGGTGATTTTAGCAACGAAGTCGGCCGCGAACCGGTCCTCCGACCAGCCTTCTTTGCCATGTTGGGTTTCCGCATTGAATATTGTTACGCTCCCCCGGTAGTACAGACCCCGGTCCTTACGGCCGCCCCCGGCTTCGAGTTCCAACCCGTAGCGGCGCGTATCGGCTACCTCCGTAAAGGTCAGGAAGGGATCGACCTCCAGTAAATTGTTGGCGCTGTACAGAAAATTGTCGATGCGGGCGGCGGGTTCGTCGATCGTGCGCTGGACAAAGGCGGTTGCCTTGGTGAATACCCGACCGATTGTTCTGGCGTAGGAGAGATCGATATTGACGCCACTAATTGCGATACCGAAGTCTTCATTTGCGTCATCCCCCCGCAGCAGGAGCGCATTTAAGGGTGCCTGATTCGTACCCGTTGCGGAAAAAACGATTTCCCCTTTCCCCACCTCAACGGCCGCGTTTATTCGTGGGCTGAATATGCTTTGGTTGTCGCCGTCCCGGTTCAAGTAAAAGTCCTGGCGGATTCCGTACTGGACGGTCAAAAAATCACGGACCATATCGACACCGACGTACGGGCTGATGTTGGTTACCCGGACGTCGGCGTCACGGCTAAACCCCTGCCGGCTACTCCCCAGGTTGAAGGCTTCCGTGCGGTAACCGGCCGACTGACGGTTAGCTTCCACGCCGACGTGAAAGGAACCGAAGGACCCGGCTCCGCTTTCGTAACGAACGAATGCATTGAGCACCTCGCTGGCTAGGTTAGTGGCAATTATTCCACCTGCGGAATAACCCAAAACATCCCGCGTACGCTGCGCACGGTTCGGAGCGATGTCCGAAATGGCCGCGCCGGCTTTCAGCACCCCCCGGTTCAGGTTGTACTGGTAGTTGGCTCCGTAGAGGCGTAGCCGATCTGCGTAGAAGATGTCGAATAATTCCTTCTGGTCTTCCGGTTCCTCCTCGTCCCGGTCGACCCCGGTAAACTCATTACGGCTGTTGCCCACTACGGAGAACACACTCGCACTGGACCGCTCCCCGGCGTAGTGTAGGTGCACATTTCCGTCCCAAAACCGGATCTCTTCCCCACCAAAATCAACGCCGGCGTCGCCAAGTAAGCCCGTAAAGCTGTAGCGCCCGTTCACGAGGTAACTGAGTTTACCGCTCCGCCCGATCGGCCCTTCCGCCATCCCGTCGAAGCCAATGAAGCCCGCCTGCAATTGCTGCTTGTGCCGGGTTTTGCTACCCGGCCGGAGTTGCAGGTCGAAGGTGCCGCCCGTCGCGTTCCCGTACTCGACGGGTAAGCCACTACTGTAAAAGCCAGAATTATCCAGCATTTGCGCCGAGATGGCGTTGACGCCACCGCCGTTCAGCGCGGGGAAGTCGTAAAAAGTCCCGGCGTTAGCGGTGTGGTTAGGGTTAACGATCGCCAGGCCGTTGAGGCGCCACAAGTTCTTGTTCGGTGAGTTGCCGCGCACGCTCAGGTGATTGGCCTGGTCGTTAGTCTGGATGACGCCGGGCAGCAGGGCGACGAGGCGGGCGGGGTCGTAGAAAGTGCCCGGTAGCCGGTACACTTCTTCGATGGTGAAGCGCTGCGCCAGGGGGCTAACCGGTTGGTACTGCGCACGAACTTCCGCGCCGGGCAGGTCGTAGACGCCCCCGAAGCTCAGGCTATCCTGCCCCCACAGGCACGCGGACGTCATGCCCAACACAACAATAGTTTGCCAAATTTTCATAAGCCGACGCCTTTTATCACCTTTAACACCACTCCCGACCGATACCGGTGGTGGTGTTATCAGCAAAGGTAAGGGCCATAAGTTGTGGTTTGTCTGATCGCGCCAAACGCATCATTTCACGGTTTTCAACTTCTCCCCCGCTCCCCGACACGCCCCCGGCACCCGCGACTGCGCCCCATTATGCGCGGCCGCGGGTGCCGGGTTTTTCTGGCTGAGCGAGACCGTTCGTTAGTGATTCACCGAATTTTGAGGTGGCAACCAGTCGTTGCACAGACTACGCTACCCCAAAACGCAAAAGGTCGGCACCAAAAAAATACCTTCCGAAGCTTGCACAGGTTTGGTCCACCTGATTATCTTTGCGGTCCCTTACACGAAGGGCGGTTAGCTCAGTTGGTTTAGAGCATCTCGTTTACACCGAGAGGGTCGGGGGTTCGAGCCCCTCACTGCCCACATTTACAGCGCCAATTTTCGCACCTGCGGAAATTGGCGTTCGTGTTTCTGGTCACCACCCAACTCCCTACGCAATGAAGACTATCAACGTCGTCGCCGCCGTCATTCAGCACGCCGGGCAAATACTTTGCGTACAACGCGGCGTGGGAGAACACGCTTACGTCTCCGAAAAATGGGAGTTCCCGGGTGGAAAGGTGGAAGCGGGAGAAAGCAACGAAGAAGCGCTAGCCCGCGAGATCCGTGAGGAACTTCATCTGGACATTGTAGTAGCTGAGTTCCTGATGACGATCGATCACACCTATCCGAATTTTCGGATTCTATTGCATACCTACCTGTGTACTGCGCCTCACCGTCGGATCACGCTAACGGAACACCTTTCGTTCTGCTGGCTTCCCACAATTGAACTGGACACCCTGGATTGGGCGGCGGCTGACCTACCCATCGTAGCACGGCTAGTGAGTCCTGCCTTTTAAGTTAGCAAAGTCTTTTTTCACAGCGGCGTATCCGTTTTCCTCGACCACCGAGACAGGAAAAGCCGCCAACCCGATGTACAAGTTGGCGGCTTTTTAATGCAATGGGGAGAATTTACTACCGCACGATGATCCGGCGGGCGGCAAATCCAGCTCCGTTCAGGACCCGAATGCTGTAAGCGCCCGGAGTCAGGTCACCGAGGTCGAGGCGCGTACGGCCGTTACCGACCGACTGCCGTTGGTCCAGTACCATGCGACCACGGCCATCGAAGACCTGGAAGGTGGTTTCGTTCGTCCGCAGCCCTTCGATCTCGATCGTGACGATGTCCGCGACGGGGTTAGGAAATAACGTCATACGAACTCCCTGTGTCAGCAAGTTTGTTGAGGTCGTTCCGTTCGCCTCGCACAAATTAGGCGTGCCCAGTGCCCAACTCAGGCTGTCAGTAACCATCGTCTGGGTAGTCTGCGCGGCGGTCGGTGCGGGAACGGTCGCGCCGGCTACCCAAATCCCCGCGGACACGGCAACGTCGGTGCGCCCGCCAGTGGCGGTTCCCCAGCGAACGTAGGACACGATGGCGTCGGAACTTCCAAAACTGTTCGTGGTGTACAGCCCGATTTCCCCCTCGGTAGTACTGTAGTTAAAACCACTGACTGCGAGTACTTCGCCCGGTTGGAGCAGCAGGTCGCCGCAGTCGAGCGTGAGGCTACTTAGTTGCTGGTAGTTCGGGCGGTTACACAACCAGTAGCTAGAAACGTCCACCGCTTCGTCGGTGCCATTGAATAACTCCACCTGACCGTCGGCGGAAAATTCACTGATGATCACGTTCGTCAGCGTAAAGCCAGTAGCGGCTTCCCGAACAACGGTGACAAAGTCAGCGGAAATCGCCTCACAGCTGTCGTCGGTCAGCGAACTGATGTTGGCACCCACGACGGGGTCACCCAGCCCACGGTAACTCCAACCCCAGATCCGGCAGGTGCCGGCGGGCGCGCCACTCAGGTCGAGCGTATCCGTCTCCGCACTGTTGGCAAAGCCGAGAATATTATCATCGCCATCGGTGATGATGTACCAGTAACTCAGTGCGGTAGCCGTTGTCGTGTGGCTCACCCCGAGGAGGATATTACCCGCGGTCGCGGTCGTATCGGTTGCGCCACCAAGTAGGGTGACCGTTCCGCCGTCGGGAGACTGGCGGGTCACGACAACTGGGTTAGAGAAGTCGAAACATCCCGCCAGGTCGCTCACGTTGCTTCCGACCATTAGCCCCTGCAACCCGGTATTGTAGGCGAGGTACCAGATCTGGCAGACGCCGTCACCGGCTCCGTCCAGGTCGAACGGGCCGTTGTTGCCCGGGATACCGAGAACGTTGCCGGCATCGTCCGTAATGACGAAGGTGGTACTGTCACCGACGACATCACCGGTTCGAGTGACTTCCAGCGGATCGGCCACGCCGTCGACGCAGATAGAAGTTTCCGTAGCTCCGTCGGCCAACGCAATGGCACCGGCCCCGGCTGGCTCCTGACGAATCACGGATATGAAATCAGCGGAAATCGCTTCGCAACTGTCGTCATTTAGCGAACTGATGTTTTCACCCATGGCGGGGTCATCCTGCCCACGGTTACTCCAGCCCCAAATGTGGCAGGTGCCAACCGGTGCGCCGCTCAGGTCCAGCGTATTTGTCTCCGTGCTGTTGGCGAAGCCGAGGATGTTGTCGTCGGCGTCGGTAATGACGTACCAATAGCTCAGCGCGGTTGCCGTCGTTACGTGCGCAACCTCGACGATCACATCACCAGCGCAAGCGTAGGCACTCGTGCCACCACCGGCGAGCGTTACCGTTCCCCCGTCGGGAGACTGGCGGGTTACGACGATTGCGTTGGAAAGATCAAAGCAACCCGTCAAAGCACTAACGTTATTACCGGCCGCCAAACCCTGAAGCCCGGTACCGTATGCGAGGTACCAGATTTGGCAAACTCCTTCACCAGCACCGTCTAAGTCGAACGGACCATCGTTGCCCGGGACGCCGAGAATGTTGCCCATATCGTCCGTGATGATAAAAGTGGTACTATCACCGGTAACGTTACCGTCGCGGGTGATTGCTAGCGGGTCACCTACGCCGTCCACGCAGATGGTCGCTTCCGTAGCTCCGTCACCGAGCGCGATCGTGCCCCCGTCCGCCGCACACTGGGCGCGTAGTGAAGGCGAAAAAGATAGCAAAATGATGGTATAAATACTGAGGGAATAAACACACTTTTGAATCCAGTGTCGATGATTAATTGGTACGTATTGGTGCATAAAAGGTGGATTTGGTGCGTACCGGTGTTAGGCCACCGTACGGAAGCAACGGCACACTAAGCGATTAAAAGAAATTAAAAGTTGGTCAGACAGCGAGCTCGTGACCCGCCGATATTTCCCATACTCCCGTTGTTGCCAAAAGGCTGCGTTGGTACGTAAAGAAATAGCTACGTAGGACGAAAGTGTCGTAATGCGACGCCAATCTCAGAAAGCGTCAAAGCTAATTACCTCAACGCGGGATAATTGCCGCCGCCGCACGAGCCTGGCGGCAGGTAACAAGGCAGTTTTTGACGGTAGAATAAGGGCACTTGCGATTGATCTTCCAGTAACGGTCGTATGCAGCTCTTTTACCGTGCCCTGAAGTCAAATTGGTAATTCAACGACACCCCGGTCGTCAGCAGGCGAACGTTCCCGTGGCCAATACCCCGGAGCGGAGCCTGAACGAAGGCTTCCAGCTTGAGCGCGGAGCGGCCCCTGAGCTGGCGCTGGTAGCCCAGGTTAAAGTGACTCATGCCCAGTAAGTGTTGATTTTCCCCGGTAACGGACCAAGCGCTTTTGAGGCCGGCGGAGGGGCCATCGTAGAAGTAAGAAAAGTCTTCCTTGAGCAGGAGGTAAGTAGTGGCTCCAGCGGCTGCGTAGAAGGTGTTGTTTGCACTACCGTTCAGGTAGTATTTTATGGATAGGGGAATCTCTACGACTTCACAATCACCGGCTACTTCAGTCGGCGTGACAAAATTATTTGGTTCCCAAAAACCCTCTTTTGGGGAGTAATTTTCTCCACTGGTCCGGTAACAGACTTCATTGTAGAATGCGCCGGTTGCTACGGCAAATTTCTTACCGATGCGGTATTCCACTTCCAGGCCAACGCGGGGCCGGCGCTGGTCAAAGTTACCCGAACTGACCTCCCCGAGAATAAATCCACCGCTGGCGACGAGGGCGAAGCCGTTGGTAGTAATCGTTTTACCGAAGGGTTCGTCGGTTCGGCGGATGGCGGATTTAAGCTCTTCCTCCGGTATGATAATTGGGTATGGTTTCAGCCCAACCAGAATAGTTGAGGGAAGTAGCTCCGTAACTTTTTGATTGGCCCCGGAAGGCGGTCGTGCGCCCGGTCGGTTTTCCTCGTTGGAAGGGACAAACTTATTCTGCCCACTAATTTTGTCGGTACCAGCGGGCAAATCACTGCTCCCCCGCAAATACTCGGCACCAGCGTCCGCGCCGCTTGCGCTACCCTCATTAATTAATCTGTTGTTTAGCGGGGCGGAGGTAATTATGATTTTATCATCCCGCAAGCCATTTCTCGTGATAACCGGTGCTGTTCTGTTTGTTGAAACCTGGCGTTCAGGCGGAAAATTTTGGTTCAACCTGGTAGCTTCATCGCTCACTTTATCATTCACTCCGCTAGCCGCCGCCGGGAAAGGTTCATCCTCCCCGGTCGTGACGGATTCAGCCTTCTCGGTGGCGTAAGTATTGTTACTTGCGGTGGGTAGGTTATCGGGGGTAACGAGGAAGAACCACGCGGAGAAGGCGAGCAGGATAATGACTAGCAAAACCCCGATGGCCCACTTTCGGCGCGTTTTGCTGATGTCCGCGTCTAGGAGTTTTTCCATCCCCCCCCAGGCAGCCTCGTTGTACTCGAAGCCGTGGCGCTCGGCGCCCGCCTGGAATAACTCGTCCGTTTGTCGGTCGTTTAATTCAGGCATTGTTGATTGATAGTTGTTCCCGTAATAATTCGCGCAGTTTGCGGCGGGCACGAACGAGGTTTGATTTAGAAGTGCTCACCGATATACCCAGCGTTTTTGCAATTTCGTCGTGGGGGAACCCATCGATTACGTACATATTAAAAACGGCGCGGTAGGCGGTGCTGAGCGATTGCACCAGGGCGACGAGTTCCCGATAGTTTATCTGGCTGAGGATATTTTCCCGGTCCGCGATGTCACCCGTCTCGTCCATGCCCGTTTCTAATTGGTACTTCTGTTGTCGCTTCAATTGATTGATGGCGGTATTAACGACAACCCTGCGAAACCAGGGTTTGTAAGCTTGGCTGCGATCGAATGTTTTAAGGCTTTTGTAGACTTTCATGAAAGCATCGTTGACGATGGAAATAGCTTCACTTTCGTCATTGACGTAGCGGATCGCCACGCTCATCCCGTACCCGTAATAGAGTTTGTAGAGCTCGTGTTGGCTTGCCCTACGTCCAGTCAGGCAGCCATCGAGTATCGACGGTAAATGTTCATCGAGGTTGGCGGGCATGGTGCCGGTGGCTGTCGTTTGTGGATCCTATCATTTGCCTTTACACCGATTCGGCGCGTAAAGCTGCGTGGTCGGGTAGTTAATTCTGGGTTACGCCATTAAACTACCACTTTTGGCTGATTCCTTTCCGCAAAGTTCCCGTCAGTTCACCGCAGGCGGGGCCGTGGCCGCGGGTGCAATGCTACTTCGAGGAAGGCGATATTGATTTAACGCTCGTTACCGAATCGATCGCTCGGGCGGGCCGGAATCAGTTATCAGCCACTTGTTGAACCACTTTTGCCAGAGGAATACATTGGACCGACGAGTCAGTTAGAAACACATATTATCTAAACCCAGCCACAATTATCCGCTAAACTCCAAACCACCCGGGCAACTCATCAAACGCTCCAACCATTTTCTCCCACGACGTCACCAATAATTATTTACTCCAGTGACCGCTCCCGCAGCACCGCAGCTAAAAGGCCCGTGTCCTGTGATAACATCTTGGCTCGGGTGCCCCAGGGGGAAACAACATAAACCCCAAATACTACTCGCAACAAGACGTAAACGTACGGGATAGCGTGGTTGAGAAAAACGGGAAGGCCCCGCCATTCGTGCATGTTAAGCTGGGGAATAAGCAAGTCAGGGGGACCAAAGCTAATCCATTCCCCAATGAGAACTAGTGCGTAGAAAGCCGACACAGCGGCCAGTTTCTTGGGGCTCGGCAGGTTAAACCGCGCTGTGATCAACAAGCCAGCCGCCGTTACGAGGCTAGCCACCCCGTGGCCTAAATTTTCCGCTGCAATCAACGTGCTGGCAAAGAGCATCCCCGTAAAAATTAGGTGAGCCAGTGCAGGTATCCGCAAGTTCTGAATGCTCTCCTGAAAATCGTCAACGGCGTACACGACTTGGTTTCTTTTCCTTTCCGCAATTATTTCTGATTGGGGTCTCATCGATACTTTCTTTCCAATCCAAAATAGCGTAGCCGTACAGTGGCACAAAAGATTCTGGTAGTACGGTTTGGCGTCACTCTTTGAAAATTATTACCAGACGTACAGAAGAATTAAAGTATCACTCAACATTCCCGTCAGGAGCCGCCAACTTCCCCTCCCACAAATCCACAATCCGAAAAGCCCCCCCGTCGAACAGCCCCCGGTCACTCAACTTCAGCTCCGGAATAACCAACAAAGCCAGAAAACTCAGGGTCATAAACGGGGATTCTACTCCACAGCGCAGCTTCCGCCGCGCAAACCCCGTCAGTTCCGCATACCGAGCCGCCACTTTTGGGCCAGAATCATTTGACATAATACCCGCCACCGGCAGCGGCAGCACTTGCAACTCTCCCTCCCGGCCCGCCGCAATACCCCCGCGCTCGGCGATAACGGCGTTGGCTACGCGGCAAATGCTTTCGTCGTCAACACCCACCACGACAATGTTGTGGCTATCGTGGGCGACTGAGCTGGCGATCGCACCGCGTTGAAGTTTCATTCCGGTAACGAAACCCACCGCCGGCGGCGCGTCCTCGTAGCGGTTGATGACGGCGATCTTAAGTAGATCCCGCTCGGGGGCGCCGACGGGTTCGCCGGCTTCGTTTAGGGCAGGAGTCATTAGTTTCTTTCCCGTCACCAACTCACCATCGAAAACTTCAATGACGCGTAATTGAGCGCCTTCCGGGCCGGGGGCGACGCGAAAATCTTCCGGTTTCTTAGGGCTGCAGTTGAAGCGGTTAATCGGCTCGGGACGGTAGTCAGGCAAATTGTGGTGACCGGCTTCGGCAACCATTTCGCCCTTGATGTAAGTAGCGTAGACGGCCATGAACCGCAGGTCGTCAACCAGGATGAAGTCCGCCCGGTCCCCCACCCGCAATTTACCGATGTCGAGATTATAGTGCTCCACCGGGTTGCGGCAGGCGGCGGTGAGCACGTTATAAACGTCGTGGCCGTCACGGATCGCCCGCATAACGAGTTGGTTGATGTGGCCGGCCATGAGATCGTCCGGGTGGCTATCGTCGGTACAGAACATGACGCGGTCGGAGAACTCGTCAATGAGACCGTGCAGAGCTTGGTAATTTTTGGCGGCGGAGCCTTCGCGGATGAGGATTTTCATGCCGGCGGCGAGTTTATCACGGGCTTCCTGCTCGGTCGTGCACTCGTGTTCCGTGGAGGGGCCGGCCTTGGCGTAGCGGAAGGCTTCTTCGCCGAGCAGGCCGGGGGCGTGGCCGTCTATGGGTTTATCGCGGTCCACGGCCGCGGAGATCTTGGCGAGCATGTCCAGATCCCCGTTGAGGACGCCGGGGTAATTCATGACTTCGGAGAGGTATTTGATGTCGTCGCGGTCGAGCAGGGCGGCAACTTCCGCGACGTCCAGGATCGCGCCGGCGGTTTCAAAGCTCGTGGCGGGCACGCAGCTGGGAGCACCGAAGTTGATGCTCAGGGAAGTCCGGGCGGCGTTGTCGAGCATGTATTCCACGCCTTCCATCCCCATAACGTTAGCGATCTCGTGGGGGTCGGAGACCGTCGCCACCGTACCGTGGGTGACGGCGAGTTTGGCAAATTCAACCGGCAGGAGCATGGAAGATTCGATGTGGACGTGCGCGTCGACGAAACCGGGGAGTATGTAGTGACCGCGGCGGTTGCGAGTCTCGTCGCGCACAATGGACTCGATGTAGCCGGCGTCGTTAACGGTGATGATGGCGCCGTAGGTTTCGCGGGCGTCCAGGTCCACTAGGCGGCCTTTTATTTCTTGCATGTTTTGGTCTGGTAGGGGTTCGGGATAAAGTTTGCGGACTGGTTTGCGGCGTATGCCCGCGTCACGTCGTACGTAACAACCGGACTACGCGCGGGGGGTTGGCCAAAAGGTAGGAAAGAGGTTTGGTTTCACTACCCACTCACTTGGCCTCCACGTCCGCGCCCGCCGCCTTGCGGTATTTCCCCGGCGTGGTGCCGAACTCATCGCGGAAGGATTTCACGAAATAACTAACGCTGCGGAAGCCGACCGCGTCGGTGATGGCCGCCACGGTGTCCTGGGTTTTGTTCAGGAGATCGGCCGCGCGTTGTAGCCGGATGCCCCGTAAAAATTGATTGCTCGACTGATTGAGCAGGGCCCGAAACTTCCGGTTGAGGTTCGGCCGGCTGACGTTGAGTTCCTGCGCCAGCCGGTCGATCCCAAAATCCACGTCTTCCATGTGGTCCTCCACGGCCTGGATGGCGGCGCGCAAGAATTCTTGATCAATGGAGGTAGCCGCTACTTCCTCGGGCTTCAGTGTGACCGCGCTCGCAAAACGTTGGCGCAACAGTTGCCGCGACTGCACCAGGTTACGCACGCGCGCCCGCAATTCCGGCACTTCGAAGGGCTTCGTCAGGTAGTCGTCCGCCCCCGTATCGAGACCTTGTATCCGGTCCCGCCCGGCGGAACGGGCGGTGAGCAGGATGACGGGAATATGGCTGGTGGTGATGCTTGTTTTCAGGTCTTCGCACAGTTCGAACCCATCCATTTCGGGCATCATCACGTCGCTGACGACCAGGTCCGGCATCAGTTTGCGGGCCTGCGCTACGCCCTCGCGTCCGTCTTTTGCCAGCGCGGTGCGGTAGCTTCCGGCCAGGCCCATCCGGATGTAGCTACGCATGTCGGCGTTGTCTTCCACGATCAAAATGAGGGGTTTCTCGGTGTTTGACGCTTCCCCCGTCTCCTCGTCGTTTGGTGAGTAAATTGACGTGGTTAGTAGTGCACTGGGCGCGGACGCGGGTGCAGTGGTGCACACCAAGACGCCCGGCACGTAGGGCAAACTGACCGTAAAGACGGTTTCTACGTTCGGGACACTCGTTACCCCGATGGCCCCGCCGTGGAGCAGCACTAATTCTTTCGTCAGGGCCAGCCCGATACCGTTTCCGACCGTTCCCTCCCTACCCTTCCGGCCGTCCGAGTAGTACCGGTCAAAAACTTTCTCCGCGGCGTCGGGCGCAATGCCGCCGCCCGTGTCCCGCACGCTGATCAGCGCGGTATCCCGTTGCAAAGCTAACCGCACGGTGATCTCCCCACCGTTGAAGGTGAACTTGAAAGCATTCGTAAGCAGGTTATACATAATGGTTTCCAGCTTTTCCCGGTCAGCCCGGAGCGGCAGTTCCGTCAACTCCGTCACAAAACGCAGGTCGATCCCGTGCTGGTCCGCCAGAGACGCGTACGTGTAGGTGAGCCGGCGCAGAAGCGGGACGACGTCCAGCACCTCGGGGTTCAGGCGGAGCCCCGTGGTGGTCGATTCCGAAAGGTCCAGAATTTGGTTGACCAACTGCAACTGACGCTGGGCGTTGCGGTGCGCAATGTCCAATAGGGCTTTGTCTTCGTGCGACTGAGAACGGTCCAACAACTGCCGAATGGGGCCGAGAATGAGCGTTAGCGGCGTGCGAAACTCGTGGGTGATGTTGGCGAAAAAGCGGGAGCGGAATGCGTACTGGCTCTTCAGCTGCCGGGCTTCGCTACTGACCATGCTTACTTTATCGTAAACACCGTAAAACAGTAGGCTGGTGAAGGCGAGCGTACTCACCCCGAACAACTTTCGAAAAGAGTCGGATTCGTAATCCATAACCACACTTACGATGAAGAACAGACTCGCAAAGGCCAGCAGTACGGTCGACCCCAACAAGACGCGCTCCAGCCGGCCACCATTCCACGCCACAATCCCCACCAAGCCCAGCGTGGCGACGATCCACACTGCGGTCACGAAATTTGCCAGGTAAAAGAGTGGATCGGTTTCCAGCGCGTTGAGCATAAACAGGACACCCACCCCGATGGTGACGCCCGTTAACGCCAAGTACCAGCGGCTGAAGCGCCCAAATCGTTTGGGTAAATCCAGATAGTAGTACAGAAAACCCGTCATCCCGGTGACGGTCAGCGTAGAAGCAAGGTTCACGGCGTTGAGGCCTACCTTACGCAACGCATCGTACTGAGGGAAGATACCGGTCAACTCGCCGTGGTAGAAGAAGGAGCCGCCAAACCCGAGCAGCAACAGCGCGAGGAAGCCCACCTCTTTTTCCCGAAATAGCAGGTAGATGATCAGACTGAAAACAAGTAGGCACGCCAAAAATCCAATTGCGAAATAACCGTTCCGGTACCTAATAATGGCTAATTTGGACAGCTGATTGGCGTCCCTCACGTAAATGGACGAGGCCTGATAGAGCGATAACCGCTTTTCAACCCGCGCCCGGTAGATAACCGTTACCTGCTCGCCCGGTCGCAGGTGAAGTGGTGCAGCGTTTGGTTCACCCATTAAGCCCCGCAGCGCCTCCCCGTGCAGCAGGGCGTCTACTCGGCCGTCGCGCAGTATGGCCACGGCCGCATCCTGACTACAGCAGGTGAAGATGAGGTAATCCGTGCGTGCCCGGGTGCCCGTGTTTTTAAAGACGGTCTTCGTCCAGAGGTAATAATTACCGTCCGGCAACTCGGTGGTAAAATCATTCTTACGCCAGTCAATCGTACTGCCGTCGCCGATTCCCGCGAGAGAGTACTGGCCACCGTAATCCACGAAGTGGACCTGCTTAGAAAAGATTTGCGCGTGGAGATGCCGTAAAGTCTCACTCGTCAGCAGAACGATTTCCGGAGTTGCCCGGGCGGTGACGGCAGCGCAGCCGAGTACGCTGATCAGCAGGCAAAGCAGCCTCATTACGCGGTAATTCATGCTCAGGCTGGTGATGTTAGTCAGTGAGAGAAAGAAGACTTGGCTTCGGCGGTTCAGGCGTCAAGTAGACGTTAGGCCGGAGCTCAAGATAGGGAGTGGGCCGGGAGCAAAAAACGTACGCCCCCGAAAGTCGGAGGCGTACGAACAATTAAAGGTTGTTCAAGCATTCGCACGGTAAGCCGCTTCGGTTGTTGAAGTCCATACGTTCAGGTGCTGTAATAGTACCCCGAAGCGTTTGCCGTGCCTAAAAGAAAATGACCAAAACTTAAATGTAACGGGCGACTACCGCCCGCGCCGCCGTTGCGGTGAAGTGTGTTTTCCGAGTTGCGTTGTTAAATCAAGGGTGAGCCGCGGCCGGAAATTCATTCCGGGTGCCACCCACTAAGCGTAAACTCAGGTGCGCCGCCGGAACAATAGCAAAGATGAGGGCCGGGCAGACCAGTAGGGTAGCAAAATTGGTTGATAAAGTAGCACAATCGGCTCACGGGGCGCACAAACGCTGGGTTAAAGCGAAAACCGCTGAAGTATGGGTGGCTATTTTTGATCACGACTGCCAGCCCCAGTTGCACTCTCAGCGTGAACCGGTACCGCGCTACAAACCTCCCGCCCACTCCGCTTTGGGGTAATCGAGCTTCGTTGTCGGCGGGTAGCAGCTGGGATCAGGTAGGTAGTTGCCGGGGTGGCAACGCCCTAAGAAAGCACCTGATACACCACCATCGCGCTGACGTAAGCCAACACCGTCATGAACGTGAACTGGATGATGGGCCACTTCCACCCGCCCGTCTCCCGCTTGGTCACGGCCGTCGTGGCCATGCACATCATCGCGAAGACGTAGAAAACCAGGAGGCTCCACGCCGTAGCCTGGTTGTACACCGGCTCTCCCGTACGGGGGTTGATCTCTTCGGCCATGCGGTCCTGGATGCGCAACTCGTCGTCGGTGCTGCCGATGGAGTAGATGATGGCCATCGTGCCCACGAAGACTTCCCGGGCGGCAAAGCTGGAGAACAGCGCAATTCCGATCTTCCAGTCGTAGCCAAGGGGCCGAATGGCCGGCTCAATGGCCTTACCGATGTGGCCGGCAAAACTGGCTTCGAGCTGCTCGCTGGCCAGTAGGTCGGCGGCCTGGTCATCGTCCAAACCCTGCGTTTCCACCTGACTTTGCACCTGCGTCCGCGCCGCATCCATTGCCCCCGGAGGACCGTACGTGGACAAGCCCCAAAGCACGACACTGATGAGCAGAATAATTTTACCCGCCTCGACGATGAACGTCTTGACTTTCTGCCAGACCGTGACGCCGACGTTGCGCCACACGGGGCTGCGGTACTCGGGCAGCTCGAGCATCAGGAAGCTGCGCTCCGGTGATTTGAGCACCAATTTAAAGGCCAACGCCGACAGCATGGCCGCCGTAATGCCCAAAAAGTAGAGCCCGGTGAAAGCCAGCCCCTGCGCGCCGAACGGGCCCCAGGAGACGTCCGGCACGGCAAAAGAAATTAGGATAACGTAGACCGGAATCCGCGCCGAGCAGCTCGTAAGCGGCGTCACCAGGATGGTCAGCAGGCGCTCCTTCCAGTTCGCAATCGTCCGCGTACTCATGATGGCCGGGATCGCGCAGGCGTGGCCAGAAATTAGCGCCACCACGGACCGGCCGTTCAGCCCGAACCGTTGCATGATGCTGTCGAACATGTACGCCGCACGGGCGAGGTAGCCGACTTCTTCGAGTAGGGCGATGAAGAAAAACAGGATCGCAATCTGCGGAATAAACACCAGGACGCCCCCGAGCCCGGCAATCACGCCGTCGACCAGTAGGTCCGTCAACCAGCCCGGCCCCAGGATGGCGCGGACGCCGGTGCCGAGGCTCTCGAAAATCCACTCGATGCCGTCCATCGGCCACGCCGACCAGGCGAAGAGCGCCTGAAAGAGGAACACCATGATCACGACAAAAATCAAGGGGCCGAAGATTTGGTGCGTCAGTACGTTGTCGACCTTGTCGGTCAGGCTGGATTGATTGGTCCCCCGACGCACCGTATCGCGCACAATGGGCTCGAAGGTATCGTAGCGCTCCATCGTTTCCTCCACCTGCGCGCGGAGGCTGTGAAATCCGTGTTTCACGCGGCTTTCCTGCACGAGGTGGCGTGTTTTTTCGGGGATGTGCTTGAGCCAACTCGCGTGGTGGGCCAGCAGCAGAGCGTGGTAGTTGTTGCGGGCGGGTAGGACACGGCGGAGCTCGGAAAGGACGTCGCGGGCGCGGGTGCCGGGTTCGTAAAAAGGCTCTTCGGGCCGGTAGGCTTCCGGGTTGCGGAGCAGGTCGGCGATGACTTCTTTTAGCTCGTCTACGCCGGTCCCCTGCCGCGCGGACACCGGAACTACGGGGACGCGCAGCCGCGAACTGAGGCGTTCTACGTCCACCTTCAGGCCAGTTTCTTCGATCAGGTCGGCCATGTTGAGGACGAGGACCATCGGCAGGTCGAGGTCGCGTAATTGCGTGAACAGCAATAAGTGTTTGTCGAGTTTCGTGACGTCGGCTACGTAGACGATCGCGTCAGGGTAGAGGTCGCCGGCGGGGTTGGTGAGTTCCTGAACGACGAGCCGCTCGTCGAGGCTCGTGGGGTAGCAAGAATAGGCGCCGGGGAAGTCGATGATCTCTACTTCCCGCACGCCGCGCACATCTTCGGCGATTTCTCCGTCCATCGTCCCGACGGGTGTACGTATTTCGGCTAATTTGAGCTTACCGGATTTTTTCTCCACCGTCACGCCGGGGAAGTTGCCGATCCGCTGGCGCAGCCCGGTCAGTAGGTTGAATAGCGAAGATTTACCGCTGTTGGGGTTGCCGACGAGGCCGACGACGGCCGTGCGCGCCGGGGCGGTCACTTGATTAGAATGCATGCGAGCTCTTGCTTGCGGAGGGCGAGGCAGTGGCGGTCGATCTTAACGTACCAGCAACTACCGAAGGGAGATTTACGAATAATACTGAGCCGCGAACCGGGGCGGACGCCAATGTCGAGTAGCTTACCAGCGAGGTTTTCGTTGGTGAAGCGATCGATCACGCCGGTCGTGCCGATGGTATAGAGAGCGGCGGTGGTGGTTCTGGGAAAAGGCATGCGGTTAGCGGTTAGTGATAGCCGGCCCGGAATCGGGTGACTCGCTCATCGGGGGCAAAGATAAGACACGAATCCTTATTTGGACGTGGTCTTAATAGATTGTTGCGGTGGCGCGACTGGAAAGGGGGTTTAAGGTCTTTGGTCTTTGGTCTTTGGTCTTTGGTCTTTGGTCTTTGGTCTTTGGTCTTTGGTCTTTAGTCTTTGGTCTTTGGTCTTTAGTCAAGTGTCTGTGGAGCAGAGACTATAGACCACAGACTTTAGACCGGAGACTATAGTCCACAGACCGACCTACCCCCGCAGATCCAACATATTACCCATTCCGTAGCAGCGGCGGCAGCGGGCTTCGTAAGCTTCTTTCTCGCCCAGGACTACGGTGTTCTCGTCCTGCACGAGTCGGTAAGAATGTGTAGCGAGGTTGCCGCAGTGAGAACAGATGGCGTGGACTTTGGTGATGTATTCCGCGACGGCGAGCAAACTACACATCGGCCCGAAGGGTTGGCCGCGGAAATCCATATCCAGCCCGGCGATGATGACGCGGCGGCCCTGGCTGGCTAATATCTGGACGTGGTCGACGACGGTGGCGTCGAAAAACTGAGCTTCGTCGAGCCCGATGACGGTGACGTCCTTCGGCAGGTCAAGCAATTGTTTGGTATTCGTGACGGGGATAGCCGCTAGGGAATTACTGTCGTGGCTAACTACTTCGGCTTCGCCGTAGCGGGTGTCGATGGCCGGTTTGAAAATCTCGACGTGCTGGCCGGCGATGCGGGCACGTTTAATGCGGCGGATGAGTTCTTCCGTCTTGCCGGAGAACATGCTGCCGCAGATGACTTCCAGCCAGCCGCTACGTTGGCCACTAAAATGAGGTTCTAAGAACATGAGGACCCGTGTTTTGCGTTTCCCGCCCGGACGGTGGTTAGGGAGTGAAAGCCGCGAAGATGCCCCTACCCGGGCCGCAATGCCAAGTGTAATTGACCGCGCGGTAATTTCTTACGCGTTATTTACGTTGTGTCCACGCAACGCAAGGTGTGCGACCGCGCCCAAAAGCTCGTCCAAAATTGATGCTTTAACTTTACCGCGGGCCAAGCTAAAAATTGGTCCCCTTCAGCGACCTCAGCCCAACCGACCAGAAACCAAGTTACATGCCACAGACGAACGCCGACCGTCTCCTCAGACGCATCACCGCCCTCCACAAATCGCTCCACCTCGAAGAAGGAGGCCACGTGACCAGCATGGAGCGCGACCTGATGTTGAATTACCTACGTGACCTCCACGAAATTTACGCATCCGGTTCCGTCGCCTCGCCGGTGCCCGGTTCTGACAAACTTACCTTCGCTACGCCACTGACGCCCGCGAAAAACCACCGGGCGGACCAACCGTTACCACCACCGGCTCCGAAACTAGTACCGCAAACGCCAGCCGTCCCGGCTTCGGTTACCGCCCCACCCAAAGTAAGCGTCCCGCCGCAGCCACCACAGATTCAGCACCGGCCAGCGTATAACGTACATACCCAGCCCACGGAGACACCGGCCCCAGCCCCGGCCCCACGCGAAATGGAGCGCGCACCGAGCGCACCGAGTACCACGCCGGTGGTAGCGCAGACCAGTGATGCCTCCGCCCCAAACATTGCGAGCAGCTCTTCCGCACCAGCCGTAGTTTCTTTTGCGAAGGTTGCCGAATCGACTCCGACACCGACCAGGCCCGCGCAGGCTGCCGCTACTACTAAGGATGGCGACAAGAAACTCAAGGTGCTTTTCGAAAGCCGGGGCCCCACCAGCCGTTTCGGCCGCCAACCCATCAGCGACCTCACCCGTGCGTTGAGCATCAACAACCGCATTTTGTTTTCTCGCGACCTATTCGGTAACGATAACGAAATGCTGAACACAACCCTGGCACAACTTAATACCTGCCAGGATTTGGCCGACGCTAAGCCACTCGTCACTAGCCTCGCCCGGCGTTTCAACTGGACGGAAGAGAAAAGGATGGAAACCGCCCAGGAGTTTATTGAGATTGTCCGTCGGCGGTATGTTTAAAAAAATCGCCACCGTCTTAATCGTATTTGCCCTGGTTTTCACCGGCTACTTGTTCCTGCAGGCGAACCAGTCTGCTAAGCCGAGCTTCGCTACGTCTAATCTTCCAGTTTCAACCACCCAAGCTATGCCCCACCAACTCAAGCCCTGCCCCGACAAGCAAAACTGCGTCAGCACCCAGGCCACGGACGATAAAAAGCGCGACCCCATCAGCTACGTCGGTAGCCAGGAAGACGCCAGACAAAAGTTACTGACCGTACTGGACGCCATGCCCCGCACTACCCGCGTTGCCGCCGACGAAGACTACGTCCACTACACCTTCAAAACCTGGCCCATCCCCTTCACCGATGACGTAGAGTTCGTATTCGACGATGCTAAAAAACTGATCCACTACCGCAGCGCTAGTCGCGTTGGGTATTCTGATCTGGGCGTCAACGGTAAGCGTATGGCCAAGATCGTGGCAGCTTACATTAAATAATATGAGCCTGAAATTGCACAATGGGCAACGGCTAAAATCTCGTAAAGAGATCGGCCGCTTGTTCAGTAAAAATGCCAAATCTGCTAATAGTTATCCAGTTCGTGCGGTCTACGCCGAAGTGGAGGAGCCGAGAAACGCCTTTCCCGTACAGGTAACTTTTGTCGTGCCCAAGCGCCGGTTCAAGAAAGCCGTTGATCGCAATCGAATCAAGCGACAGATGCGGGAGGCTTACCGCTTGCATCAGGATATTTTGGCGCGGCCGCCCCGACAAAGTACGGGACTAACTGACGCGTCGCGGGTGCAAGGTGAATCAGGACAATTAGCGATGCTCTTTATGTACACCGGTAAGGAGATGATGGAGTACGGGTATATCGAACGGAAGGTGAAAAAGGTTTTGGAGGCGGTAGGCGCGTAGGCGGTAGGCGGTAGGCGGTAGGCGGTAGGCGGTAGGCGGTAGGCGGTAGGCGGTAGGCGGTAGGCAAGTACGATTTCCATTCACCGTGTTCCCATATTTTGGGTCAAAAATTATGAGATAAATTTACAAATGAATTTATTACTCTACCGCCTACCAGCCTACCGCTTAACAACTTAATCCCTAACCAACGCCACCCGCATCCGCTTAATCCGGTCCTCCAGTTTCTCACTCGTCATTTTCTCCCGGAGGCGATCGACGATGAGGGCGAAGCTGAACGGGGTCGCTTTGGCGGGCTGCTCAAAAAGAATGGTTTGCCGATTAATTCGGTCCAGTGCTTCCCGCAGTCGTGACTCCTGCAGTTGGAAGGTCATGATCTCATCGTAAGCCTGGGTGAGGAGCAGATTGGTGGGCTCGTAGTCAGTGAAGACGTCGAAAAAGAGCTTGCTACTACTCTGTAGGTGTTTCTCTTTTTTCTGCTTACCCGGGTATCCTTTGAAGATCAGTCCGGAGATGGCGGCAATATCCCGGAAGCGGCGGCTGGCCATTTCGGTGGCGTTGATGCCGGCTTCCAGGTCTTCGGTCAGGCCGTTCACGTCGAACAGACCGCTGCCGAGCGCTTCCTCGATCGGGATGGGCTGGTCACTGAGTAGTTCGAAGCCGTAATCGTTGTTCGCAATCGTGAAGGTGAGGGGCGCGAACTGGCCAATCCGGTAGGCAAACAAACTAGCTAATCCTTCGTGAATGCCCCTACCCTCGCACGGGTAGATCAGTAAGTGGTAGCCTTCCCGGTCGAGAAAGTATTCGATCAGCAGTTCGTCCTGGGCGGGGATGGCGGAGCGGCGGGCCTGGATGTCGCGCAAAGGTTTCAGTTTGGCTAATTCGGCATCGTGGTAATTTTCGACTTTTAAAAACTCCATCGACTCACGCAGTCGGTGGGCTAACTGACCGGAAAGCTGCATCCGCCCGCCCCGCCAACTCGGAATTTTGCCGGACTTAGCGTTGCTCTTGCGCACGAGCGCTTCCGTGCCCTTCACCTTAACCAGCTTCAGCGACCGGCCGGCAAACCAGAACGTGTCGCCCGTTTTGAGGCTGGAGACGAAATATTCCTCGATCGTACCAATGTAGCCACCGCGCAGGTACTTGACCATCATTACCTGCTCGCTGACGATGGCGCCGATGCCCATCCGGTGCATCATCGCGACGCGCCGGCTGGTGACTTTGTACAGGCCGTCTTCCACGACAACTTTATGGTATTCATCGTAGGCACCCAGGCTGTTGCCTCCGGTGGTGATGAATTCCAGGCACCAATTCAGTTCTTCCCGGGTGATGGAGGAGAAGCAATAGGTTTTTTTGACCTCTTCGAAAATCTCGTCAGGCCGAAAGCCGTCACTAACCGCCAGGGTAACTAAGTACTGAACGAGCACGTCAAAACTTCGAATATAAGGAATACGCTGCTCGATTTGCTCACTATCGATGCACTGACGGATAGCGGAGGCTTCGAGCAACTCCAAACTGTGCGTCGGCACGAAATGGATAACTGACTTAGCCCCCGGCCGGTGACCGGAGCGACCGGCGCGCTGCATAAATCGAGCGACGCTCTTCGGGCTACCGATCTGTACGATGGTTTCGACCGGTCGGAAGTCCACCCCGAGGTCGAGGCTGGAGGTACAGATGACGGCCTTGAGCGTTCCCTCGTGCAGGGCGTTTTCTACCCAGTCCCGCAACTCCCGGCCAATACTACCGTGGTGCATGGCGATGGCACCTGATAAGTTGGGGTCGGCGTCGAGAATGCGTTGGTACCAGATTTCACACTGGGCGCGGGTGTTGGTAAAGACGAGCGTCGAGCCGGAGCTGTGAATGATGGGGATCACCTTTTCCAGTAGCTTAATACCCAGGTGACCCGCCCAGGGGAAGGTTTCGATCTTGTCGGGCATGACCGTCGTGATTTCGATTTCTTTGGCGGCCGCCGCGCGAATCGTCACGCCCCGGGAGCGACCGTCTTCCAAACTGGTTCCCTTCTTCAAGTCAATTTCGCTCGGGATGCCCTGAAGCACGTCCATCGCTTCGGGTAGGTTACCGATTGTGGCGGAAATGCCCCAGGTGCGGAACTCTTTGCCACGGAAGCCGCGGAGGCGGGACAGGGCGAGTTCCAGCAGTACACCACGTTTGGTGCCGACCAATTCGTGCCATTCGTCGGCAACGAGGACCCGTAGGTTACCAAAATAGTCTTCGTAGCCCTTGCTGGCAATAAGCAAGTGCAGGGATTCGGGGGTGGTAATGAGTATTTCCGGTGGTTTCTTCTTTTGTTTGGCGCGGTCGGAAGTGGAGGTATCTCCGGAGCGGATGGCAACTTGCCAATCGAGGCCGAGATCGTCGACGGCGCGTTGGGCGGCACCCTGGATTTCGCGGGTGAGGGCGCGAATCGGGGTAATCCAGATGGCTCTTAGGCCTGATTTAGATTTTTTGGGTTTGCTCCCGTCTACCTTGCTCCCTTTTTTCTCCTCTGCACCCGCGACCTCGCCCTTATCCAACAAGCCTTCCAGCAGAATAGGGATGATGAGCGAGTACGTCTTGCCACTCCCCGTCGGTGCGTTGACGAGGCCATTGTGGCCGTCGAGGTAGGCGTTCCAGGCGGCAAGCTGAAAGGGAAAGGGAGTCCAGCCCTGGTCGGTGAACCACTTTTTGCCGACGTCAATGAGCGACTTGCGGGAGGGGGAAGTTTTTTTGGTTGCCACTGCTGGATGCAACGGGAGTGAGGCTTAGATGGTTCTTAGGAATTCGTTGTGGGCGGATTTGGTCCAATCTTCCAGAACAAGTGGTGTGATGTTCTTAAAGTCTTTCGTATTGTTCGTGACTAGGGTCAGGTTGTACGAGATGGCGATGGCTGCAATGAAGAGGTCGTTTGAGCCAACCATGGGAATCTTCCGCTTACGCAAAGAAGCTTTTTCTATACCGTAATTTTCCAAGCAATTAGCGATGGGAAGTATTGTAAAGTCGGCTACTGTTTTCTCTATCTGTTTCAGGTTGTGTTCAATTCGAGTACCAAAATACGTACCATAATACAATTCGGCGATGGCAATTTTCGGAACATAACAATTTTCAATCCCTACTTCAAATATCTTATCCGGAACTGACTTATGATCGTGCAAATAAGCCGCAATAATATTAGTGTCGAGCAGATAGCTATTCATGGGGACTAAAATATGGGTGGCTCTCGCTCTGGGCCTGTTCCATCATCAATAATTGCCATCAATTCATTATACGTTTCCCCCTGCCAACTGCCGGCTAAATCTTTCCAGCTATCATCCCTTGGATATTTCTTAGGTGGAAGTTCCTGATGCTTGGGTCTGTTGATGGACTGCCCAGAAGATTCTCCGTTGACCTGTTGCTGTAAGGCAGTCAATACCTCGCTTTTTTCACTGCTACTGTATGCAGAGAAGGCCTCAATAAATTCATCAATGGAGAGCTGGATTCCCATTTTTTTAAGTTTGTTAAACGTAACGAATCAGGATAAACCAAAGTTGCCACCTAATCACACCCCATATCCACCCTACTCTGTGCATCACTATTCGGAAAACACGCACCCGAAAGCACGGCCTCGGGCACGTAACGACTAAGATTAGCATCGTACAGGCCCTCCGCCAAAAACTCCGTTAACTCGTCTATCTCCACCGCCGATAGGTTCAGGGGTTGGAAAAAAGCAGCCACGTTAGCGGCCGGCACCCGCTCGTTTTCGATTACACCGTCGTTGAAATACGCCACCACCTCGCGGAGATTTTGCTTGCTGCTACCGTGAAAGTAGTAGGGCATATCCTTCGTGTTGTACAGCTGCGGCACTTTGAACTTGTACAGATCATCGGCCCGCCGCGTAAAGTCGCCACGGCCCAGGTTACGCGTATCGTTGAGGCCAGTCCGCCGCACGCCGGGCACGTCACAGAGATCGTTGACGCCAAGGGCATAAAAAGCATTACCATTCAGCGCCGGCCCCTGGTGGCAACGGTAGCAGCCCGCCTTTCCGAAGAAAAGTTGGGCACCGCGTTTCTGCGCTTCGGTGAGGGCGTTCCGATCTCCCCTGAGCCACTGCTGCCAGGGGGCTTCGTTGGGAAGGATCGTCCGGATGTAGGCAGACAACGCGAAGCTTAAGGCCACGCGACCGTATTTGGCATCGCCCGTAAATTCCGGAAAAGCGCGGTCGAAAAGTGGTCGGTAACCCAGCGTATCGAGCAAAAATTCGTCCGTGCTCATCCGGTGAGTAACCGTTCCTTCGATGTTCTGGGCTTCCAGTCCGTCCAGCCCCAGGTGGTTGACCTCCGTGGCGGGGTCGAAGACGCCCCAAACCTCCTCGACTTCGGCATTCGCCCCGTGGGCACCGAAACGGCCGGCCCACATGGAGTTGGTGACGTAAGCGACGCCGAGCATGGAAAGCGGTCGTGCGCCCTGGGCGTCGATATCGTTTTCGGCGTAGTCCGGGTTCATCGTGCGGCCCGCGCCAGACACGCCGAAGCCCCGCCCGCCGTCGGCAATCCCCTGCGCGGAGCCGGCGGTGAAGGCTGCCTCGGGAACGTGGCAGGTCGAGCACGAAAAAGTACGTACTTGTTCAGGGTCGATGGCGTCCCGACCCAGCGCCGTCTCGTAGAAAAGTAACTTGCCGAGGGCTACTTTTTCCTGGGTGAGGGGGTTACTGACCCCGGCGGGAATTCCGGATAAATCACTGCCATCTGGCAAAACGAAATCCCGCAAACTTCCGCTAGCGCTCAGTCGAATCAACGTCCGCTCCAACTCGGCGTCGAGCGGAGATAGTGCTTCGTCCCTCACGCACCCGGCCGTTGAGAGCAATAGCACCGCAAGGATAAGTAGGTGATGAAAAGACAAGTGCATAAACAAAAAGTAGGGTAGAAGGGTATTTGTGCGGCACGAACTGCAATAATGCGCTGTGCAAATGGGTACCGTAAATATAGGGCTGGGAGGCCGATAGCTAATTATTGCCGGCATCGCTCGGTTACGCTGCGGATGCCAAAAAGTCAATGCTAGCCGCACATTACAAACAATTTGACAAAACAATGGGCAATACACGACACAAATTGTGCCTTTTACCCTACCTTAGCCGGTAGCTACGCCCGAGGCAGATACTCTAGCAAGAGTACTTGCTTCTTCCCCCCTCCTATTTCTTAGCGCCCCCGCCCGTTTTTCTTCTCCCGTAGTGCTCGTTGACAAATCAAGCATTCCCCCATGCATTCGGACACCCTACCCCGGGTAGCCCTCAGCCGCGTACCCGGCATCGGCGCAAAATTATTCCGTACCCTCCTTCAACATTTCGGCTCCGCGGAAGAAGCGTTGCGGGCGCGGCCGCAGGAGCTGTGTCGTGTGGAAGGCATTGCGGAAAAGACCGCCAAAGCTTTCGCCCGGGAGCGGCACCACCGCGAAGCCGAAAGTATTCTCCACCACGCCGATAAAAGCGACGTTACCATCCTGTGCTGCGCCGACGACGACTACCCCTACCGGCTGGCAAAACACCTGACCGCAGCCCCGGTGCTGTACCATTTCGGCAATACCGACTTACAAAGTTCCCGCTCGGTGGCCATCGTCGGCACCCGGGAGATGAGTAGCCGGGGCAGCCGCCAGGTCGATATGCTGCTCGATCCGTTGGCGGAATACAGCCCCCTCGTCGTTAGCGGCCTGGCCTACGGGGTGGATATTTACGCCCACCGCCGCTGCCTACAGACCGGTATACCAACCCTGGCGGTAATGGGTTCTGGCTTCGGCCACGTCTACCCCGCCGCGCACGCCCGCACGGCCATGCAAATGGCGGATAACGGCGGCGGCGTCCTCACCGAATATCCTTACTGGCTCAAACCGGAGCGGGAGCACTTCCCCGCCCGCAACCGCATCGTTGCCATGCAGAGCGACCTCACCGTCGTCGTAGAGTCCGCCACCCGGGGCGGCTCCATGATTACCGCCAACATGGCCCACGAATACGGTAAGAAGGTGGGTGCCTGCCCGGGGCGCGGGGGTGATCCGCTTTCCGCCGGCTGCAACAAGCTCATCAAAACGGGCAAGGCGCACTTGATCGAACGGGGGCAGGACATTATCGATTTGCTGAAGTGGAAAGGGCTGACCGCCGGCCACCAACGCCGCCTCTTTGACGACCTGGACGCTGGCGAGCAAGCCGTCGTCCACCAACTACGCGACCGGCAGGGGGTCGACATTGACGAACTCCACCTCAGTCTGGGCGAACCGCCGGCCAAGCTCGCCAGCACGCTGCTGATGCTGGAGATGAAGGGAGTGATTGTTTCTTTACCCGGAAGGAGGTACCGTCTGGGGGGAGAGTAGCGGACGATAAATTTAGGGAGTAATGGTTTGAATCATACTATTGGATATTTTCCCCGGACGCTTGGAGGACCTCAACAATTTCGCCTTCGGCTTCACGGCAGAGGATGCTCCAAGGTCCTCAAGTAGAATTTTAGAACCTTGGAGCGTCTCGAAACTAAAGCGTAGCGAAGGGTTTCGAGTCCTCCAAGCGTCCGATTTGAAAATGTCCAGTAGTGTGGGTTTGGATTCAATGGTGCCAGTGGTACTCATTGGTGTAATAATGATTGCCCGCCGGCGTCCTTTTCCAAAGAATCCACCAGTCGATTTACCTTTTTACCCGGCACGTTTAAAATTAATCTTCGCTTAAGCCACCGCATCGGTTCGGCCCCTATCTTCACCCCATGAAGCCACTTACCGTTTTATTCATCAGTCTATCCGTTTTACTCTTTACGGCTTGCCCACCCGCCCCGACCGACACAATCGCGGTTAAGCCACGGGTGAAGGTCAGTAAGGTCGAGAAAGCGGCACCGACGTACGATGGTGTACGGCCAAAGAACATCATCCTGATGATCGGGGACGGAATGGGCATAACTCAGATCAGCGCGGGGATGTACAGCAACGGTAATCGATTGAACTTAGAACGGTTCCGGTCGATCGGCCTGCATAAATCATACAGCGGAGACAATTTGGTCACCGACTCCGCCGCGGGCGCTACGGCCTTCAGCACGGGCGTCAAAACTTATAACGGAGCGATTGGCGTAGATATGGATACACTACCCGTCACGACCATCCTCGAACTGGCGGAAGCGGCGGGGATGCCAACGGGTTTGGTCGCGAGCAGCTCGATCGTCCACGCCACGCCGGCTAGTTTCGTAGCGCACAACTCGGCTCGTAAAAATTACGAGGACATCGCTAGGGGCTTCTTGGATACCGACGTCGACCTCATCATCGGCGGGGGCGCCAAGTTTTTTGAACGCCGCACCCTCGACATCCGAAACCTTTCCGACGAGCTACGCAAAAAAGGCTACACGGTGGATAACTTCGTGACGAAAGATATTAAGGACGTGAAGCCCGACGTAAAGGGAAACTACGCTTACCTGACGGCCGACGCCGAGCCCCTCCCCTTCTCCCAGGGCCGCGACTACCTGGTGGCCGCCGCGGACATCGCGCCGGAATTTCTCAACCAGCGTGACGTAGAAAATAAAGGCTTTTTCCTCATGATCGAAGGCTCCCAGATCGACTGGGGCGGACACTCGAACGACAGTGACTACATCATTTCGGAAGTGATTGAGTTCGACAATGCAATTGGCAAAGTGCTCGAATTTGCTAAGCGGGACGGGGAGACCCTCGTCATCGTCACCGCCGACCACGAGACGGGCGGCTACGCCATCCAGTACGGGTCGGAAATGGGCCGCATCGACGGCGCGTTTACCTCCGACTACCACACGGCCGACCTCATTCCCGTCTTCGCCTTCGGGCCGGGTGAAGAACTATTTCGGGGGATCTACGAGAACACGGCGATTTTTGACCGCATGAAGTCACTGTACGGTTTGTAGAACACGCTCACGATCGCTCTTCGGCCGGTTAGCTCGACCCAACTCACCTTACGCGTGGTTCCTTTCTGGTTTCGCTTAGCTAGTTTGGCCGAACGGGTGCGATGCCACGGTTAAAATTTTAACGAATCCTTATTTAATTGGTGCCCATCATTGTCTTGCCGCGCACTGTTTAATTAAGCACTACGTTGATTGCTGAGTATAAATCTCGTCAATCGCGGGTCAACGTTATTGCGAGGACAAAACTCAATGCAACTACTTACGTTCAGACTTTGCCCCACGCAATCATACTGACTTAAGTATCGTGCGCTATGGGTATATTTTAGTCAGCGGATAAACGTATCCGCCAACCAGCCATAACAAACCGATAGTCCTTATCTTGCGCTCCGGTAATCGATCCGCTAGATACATCTGGGTTCCGTTAGCCATCCATCACTACATTTTAAACTCTCCAGTCTTGAACACCTCCTCCGGTCCTTCCGTCGAAGAAATTAACGACAACCTCCGTCACTGGAAGACCATCGTTGCTAAGTACCAGCAATCGAATACACCACGGGCGATCGGTCAGATCTTTAGCAGCTTCGGACCCTTCATCGCGCTGTGGATAGCGATGTACTTTAGTGTTGACTATTCCATCTGGTTGACGCTGGCGCTAGGTGCGGTCAACGCTTTTTTCCTGGTGCGGATTTTCATCATTCAGCACGATTGCGGCCATTACTCCTTCCTCCAGAAGCGAAAATTTAACGACGTCGTCGGTTTCGTTTGCTCTTTTTTCAGTTCGATCCCCTACACGTACTGGGCGCGGGTACACAGTTACCACCACGGTCATACAGGCCAGCTTGAGCACCGGGACATTGGTGACATCGACTTTCTTACCGTCGGTGAGTACCGGGACCTGACGAAGTGGGGCCGGTTCAAGTACCGTATTTTCCGCAGCCCGGTGGTTCTGTTCGTGATTGTTCCCCTGATCTACATGGGTATCGTGCTCCGTATTCCCCGCATCACTTTCGACGGCTGGGGCAAAGTACACGTCAAGCAACACCTCAACAACATCGCCATCGCGCTGGTGTACGTTGCGATGGGCTTCATCCTGGGTTGGAAGGCATTCTTGATCGTGCAGGGGTCCATCATCTTCTTTTTCGGTATCATTTCTTTTTGGTTCTTTTACGTTCAGCACCAGCACGAGCATACCTTCATGCAGTGGACGAAGAACTGGGACTACCTCACCGCCGCCATCAAAGGTGCTAGCTTCTACAAGCTACCCCGCTGGTTGCACTTCCTGACGGGTAACATCGGCTACCACCACATCCACCACCTGAGCAGCCGCATCCCGAACTACAACCTGCGTCAGTGCGCTAAGGAGAACCCTGTGCTTCAGAAATACGTGACCAAAGTGACCTTCTTCCAGAGCTTGCCCATGATGTTCCATAAGTTATGGGACGAGGAGAAGCAACGCATGATTAGTTTTAAGGAATTCTACCAGAACGAAAGCGGCACCACGGTCGCATAAAATACTGCTCCGTGCCCGCGAACACTGCTATTTATTGGCTCCGTAACGACTTGCGGTTCCACGACAACGAAACCCTGGTGCGTGCCCTGCAAGGCCACACCAGGGTTTTGCTCGTTTACCCCCTCGATCTTCGCCAGTTTGAGCAGCTGCCCGGTCAGGAATTTCGCAAGACGGGCGTCCACCGAGCGGTTTTTTTGTTACGAGCGCTGCAAGATCTTCGTCGGCGTGCACATGATAAGGGGACTGACATTGCCATCATACCAACTTCCGCACCCGCGACCGCGCTAAAAAAGGTGTTTGATCAGATAGAGGCCGCTGCTATCTATACGCAAGCGGAGATCACGAGCGAGGAGACCGATGATGAAAAAAAGGTAGCGGCGGCGCTGGCGCAGGATGCCAGGACCGGGGGAAAAGCAAAGTTAATTAGCGTCTGGGGTAAGTCCTTATACCACCCGGAAGAGCTTTCTTTCGCGCTAAATGAAGCTCCGGAACCCTTCCGAGAATTTCGCCGTGCCGTCGAGAAACTCCCCATCCGCGATGTCCACGGAGAACCCGCCGGCATAGAAAGCCCGCCCTACTATTATCCTCCCACGCCTACCCTCGCCGATCTTGGCTTTACGGAAGCGGGCAATCCGGCCTACCCCGGTGGTGAGTCAGCCGGTCTGGAGCGCCTTAACTATTACCTTGCCGGTAGCCACCTCGTCCAACGCTACCGCTCCACGCGCAACAAAAGCCTGGGGGCGGACTACTCCTCTAAGTTCTCTCCTTATTTAGCGCTCGGCTGTCTTTCCCCCCGCGAAATCTACCGGCAAATCACGGATTACCACCTCAACCACAAGAAAAGCGCAGGTAACGGCATACTTTTCGAAATGCGCTGGCGCGACTTTTTTCTCTACCTCGGCGTCAAGCACGGTAACCGCATTTTCCGGCCCGGAGGTTTCAAGGATAAAGCCCACGACTGGACGGAAGATCATGACCTTTTCGAACGGTGGACGCAGGGACGTACCGGCCTTCCTTTCGTGGACGCTCACTTGCGCGAATTGCGCCAAACCGGCTTCATGAGCAACCGCGGCCGCGTTAACTGCGCTAGTTTCCTCACCCGCGATTATAAAATCGACTGGCGCTGGGGAGCGGCCTGGTTTGAAAGCTGCCTGATTGATTACGAAGTCTGCGCCAACTGGCTCAACTGGCACACCCAGGCACTGGATATCTACTACACCAGTGCGCCGTGGCAGGGCCTCAAGTACGACAAAAAGGGAGAGTACGTAAAAACCTGGTTGCCGGAACTCAAGGAACTACCGGCACCCCTCGTCCACGCCCCGTGGAAAATGGATGCTGAAGGGATGCTAAACGATCTCGATTTTGACCTCGACCGCGACTATTACCGCCCCGGCATCGAAAACACGAAATGGGACTGGGCCTGGAATCGCCTGAAGACCGGGGATAGTTCGAGCCCCCGACGCAAAAAGAAAGCAGCAGCAGCTGTGAAGAAGAAAACGTAATTACTCCTCGTTGATGATCGCCGAAATCCGTGCCGCACGGCGCGCCGGAAGAAGAGATGCGATCAGCCCGATCAGGAGCACGGTAACGGCTACCACCAGGAAGTCGAACCAGCGGAAAGAAATCGGGTAGGCTTCCGTCATCATACCGGGGAGGTTGATCAACCCGTAGTATTTCTGTAGCACGTAGAGGATGCCCGCGATAACGAAACCAACGCACAGCCCGATCGTGCACAGCAGTAGACCGACGCGCAGAAAGATATTCCGCACGTCCGCGCCCGTCATTCCCAGGCTACGGAGAATCGAGATATCTGGTTTTTTTTCCAGGACGATCATCCAAAGCGCACCCACGAGATTGAAACTAATCAGGATCATCATCAGAATGACGATGGCAAAAGCCACAAACTTTTCGATCTGCATCAATTTCAGCAGGCTGTTTTCCTGTTGGAATCGGTTTTTCACTACAAACGCTTCCCCGACGTAATCCTGGATCGCTCGGTAAGTCTTTTCGTTATTTTGCTCCGGGTCGAGTTTCATTTCCAGGGAAGTGACCGTAGCGTCCGTTACACTCATCAGATCGCGCGCGCGCTCGAGTGGGATGAAAACACCCTGGTTCTCCAACGCCTCCTGGCTACGGATGACGCCGGTGGGCTGAAAATCGCGCGTCAGGTACGAAGACCGCCCGGTCGTCAAAAAGCCGCCGCCACGCGGCTTGGGGCGGGCCATGTAAACCCGGAGTGGGGTGAACTGATCGAGGGGGTCGACGCCCAGGGCCAGGGCGAGCTGGTTACCGATGACGGCGCTGGTCGCTTGGTCGTCCGTCGCGTAAAGACCGTAAGTGCCATCCCGCACCATTGTGTCGATGCCATTCATCTTAGCGTATGACTCATCGACGCCCTTGATTCTTCCGGGGCTGCGCTTGTCGTTGTAACTGAACATGGCTGTTTCCTCGAGCGTCTGTGAGACTACCCGCACGCCGGGGATGGCGTACAAACCCGCGAGCGTTTCCGGGTCGACGTCAAACGTCTTACCCTTGCGGGCGGTAATGCGTACGTCGGGGTTGAGGTTGTTGAACAAGTCCACGAACATGTCTTCGAACCCATTGAAGACACTCAGTACCGTAACCAACGCCGCCGCCCCGATCGCCACGCCGAAGGCCGCAATGAAGGTGATGATGTTGATGGCATTGGTAGACTTCCGGGCAAAGAGGTAACGCCAGGATATTTTGTTCGGAAGGTTCATGCTCGGCAAAGGTAGCGGGTCGGGAGGGAATGGGAATAGCTCAGTCAAAAGACGAATATTCTCCCCCCGTATTATCTACCCCCGCTTACTTTAAGCGAGCCAGTAGGCCATTGAGCTGAATAATTTCATCGCTATTCAATCTCTCCGAAATCACGGCTTCGACTTCCAACCGGCTCTTGGCAATGGTGGTCAGCAACTTCAAACCTTTATCCGTTATGCGGGTGCGGTTACTGCGACGATCAAAGTCAGAAGGAAACTTTTCCAGCAGGCCTTTCTTGTCCAGCCGGTCGATGAGCCGACTAGCGTCAGACATCTTGTCGGCCAGGCTGTTCCGCACGTCCTGAATGGACATGGATTCAGGATTTCTAGCCGCTAGCGTTGAGAGAATGTTGTACTGTTTCGGTGTGATCCCAAAAGGGGAGAGGAAGTTGCGCGAGAGATTATTTAGCCAGCTACAGGACTGCAAAAGGTGGTACCGAAGCTTTTTAATGTCATTGCCGCCACTAGCCACAAGGCCAGACTGGCCAGGTTGGTTTGTCATTGGGTCTAATTAAATAGAGGTGAAGTTGCGGTTGTCAATCGTTAAGTAAAGCCCGGAAACAAATTCCGGGAAGTCACATCCGCACGAATTCACTCAAAAGAGGTTGAACACGTATAAATCAAGGAGTAGATAGCCTTGTAAAGGTACTAAACTGCACTACAAGTAAGTCGCATAATGTTAGAAACAAGCAAGATAACCAACACTTTGTTGATGCTTAGACATATGCAGCAAACCCTTGTTCTATCACAACTCACTTTCAGGCTTCAGAGTTTGGCTACCCGCGCAACTAACCCGTTAACGTTAGTTTAACCGCTTACTACCATCAATTTCGCGCCCTTTGGTGTTTATCTAGCAGACTCAACAACCCACGTATGAAACTCGGTTTAACGACTATTTTGCTTCTATTCCTCACCGTTTTCACGCTCCAAGCACAGGATAATCAGTACCGCAGCGCTAAGGACAGCGACCCCCAAGCCGTTAAGCTGCTGGAGAACTTGCGCACGAAGTACGATGCTTTTGCCACCCTACGCGCGGACTTCCAGCTGGACATTGCTTTTCCCGGCCAGCCAATTGAGTCCCAAAAGGGACAGATCAGTCGCCGGGGCGACAACGTTCGCTTTAAGTTGGGGGAGCAGGAGGGTATCATTAATAAGGAGGCCGCTTACATCATCCAGCACGGCAACAAGGAAGTCATGATTAATAACCTTCCGGAGCCGGGGGAATTGTCCGGCGTACTAACACCACAAACCTTGTTCAGCTTCTACGAAGGGGACAAGTACGTGCTGGCCATCACCGGTTCGGAAACCGTAGGCGGGCGTACCGCCAAGGTGATCGAGTTAAAGCCCGTCGACCGCAACGCGAGCGAATTCAGCAAGATGCGTCTGCTGGTGGACGCCACTAAGAACGAGATCGTCAGCATCAAAGCATTCGCGGCGGACGGTAGTCGCTACGCCTTTACGTTGAATAATACCGAAGCAAATCCGGTACTACCCGCCAGTACGTTTAAGTTTGTCCAGAGTGAATTTCCCGGTTACCACGTCGAAGACCTTCGTTACTAACCCTTGTCGCTACGTAGCTTATTACGAGTTTTCAATTTCGGAAGATAACGACAATGCAGGGTACGGATTAATCCGTATCCTGCATTGTCGTTACGGTCCTTCAACTACGTGACTCACGACATTCTCAGCTAGCCCATCAACTTTACCATCGGCGCGGAATGACCCGGCACCCGCGACGCGTCAGTTAGTCCCGTACGTTATCGGGGCGACCGCGCGAATCCCTATTCCGGCACAATTTGAAACACCCACCGTGCCCGTCGGTTACAGCTACATCAACCACCCAAAGACCACCCAGCTATGAGCCTCCCCACCATTGTCATCGCCGGTGCCACGGGCTTCATCGGTCGCTGGTTCATCGAGCGTTTTCACCAGGACTTCAACATCATCGCCCTCAGCCGAAGTGAGATGGAACCGGACCCGACCTACGATCACGTGGACTGGCGGCAGGTAGAACTGTATTCGTTGAGCTCGTCCGAAGAAGCGATGAAGGGGGCAGATTACGCCCTCTACCTCGTCCACTCCATGCACCCCACGACCCGGCTCCACCAGGGGACGTTTGAGGATACCGACCTACTCCTCGCCGATAATTTCGGCCGTGCCGCTAAGGCCAACGGTCTCAAACAGATCATCTTCATGGGTGGCCTGCTGCCCTACAACGAGACAAAAGACCAACTCAGCCGCCACCTGCGTAGCCGGTGGGAAGTAGAGCAAACACTGGGTAACGCCGGCGTCCCCGTCACCACCCTCCGCGCCGGCATCATCGTCGGCCCCGGCGGCTCTTCTTTCGACATGATTAAAAAGCTCGTCGAGCGGCTGCCCGTTATGATCTGCCCCAGTTGGTGCCAGTCCGAGACCCACCCGATCGAGCTGGAGGATGCGCTGAAGATCATCCGCTACTGTGTCGGTCAGGAAGATACCTACGATCAGCATTTCGATATTGGCGGTGGTGGCACGACGACGTACATGGAAATGATGCGGACGGTGGCGGACCTGATGAACAAGAAGCGCACCATCCGGCCGGTCCACTACTTCAGCCCCGGTTTTTCCAAAATGTGGGTAGCGTTGTTTACCAACCAGAGTCGTGAGTTAGTGTCACCCCTGATTGAGAGCCTGCGTCACGACATGGTCGCTACGCCCAACTCATTCCTGGAGCAGTTCCCGGACCGGGCGGATTTTCGCGCCGCGGCACACCGTGCCCTCTACGGCAAGGAAAGGTTGCCGGCGTTACCCAAAAGGATCCCGACCGAGAAGAAAGAAAAGAACACCGTGCGCAGCGTTCAGCGCCTGGCTAACCCGGAAGGGCACACCGCTACTTACGTCGCGAGGATCTACCAAAAGTGGCTCCCAATCTTCTTCCGCACCCTCATCCGTGTACGCACGGAGGGCGACGTGTCGGACTTTACGGTAGCCGGTGTACCGTTGCTGCAACTCACTTTCATCTCCGACCGTAGCGACGAGGAACGTCAGTTGTTTTACATCACGGGTGGCAGGCTGGTAAAGCGCCGCGATTACGGCTGGTTGGAGTTTCGGCGCGTGCTCGGCGGGCGCTACGTGATTTCCGCCATCCACGAGTTCGTCCCGTCGCTACCCTGGTTTTTGTACGTCGGTACCCAGGCCCGCGCCCACTCTTTCGTGATGAATCGCTTCGGCAAGTACCTCGCCGGAGACTAGTTTATAAGTCCAGCACCATTTTCATATTCTTCCCGTCGAACGCCACGGTGCGGAACCCCATGCGCCGGTACCACTGCGCGGCGTGGTTGTCACCGTTTACGGAGAGGGAAACTTGTTCGTCGCCGCGTTGGCGCAGGGCATCGAGGAAATGGTTCATCAGATGATTACCGATTCCTTGGCCCCGGTGGCTTTTCTTAATGGCCAGGCCGAGTTCCGACACCTCCGGGCTAATGAAGCCAAACCCCGGCTCCTCCTCCGTAAAGCGCCTGCTCCAAATGCCTCCCACCTCTTCACCGTCCCGCAGAATAATGAAGCCGAGATCGTACTCCTGCCCCCAGTACTGATAATAGCGGCGCAGTTCCGGCTTACGGATTACTTCAAAGGGAATGGCCGGTTCACCCGGTGGCTTGAACAAGGCGGAATGAAAAAGTTCGTGAAAGAAAGCCGTTGCCGTGTTCTCGAGCGGGCGGAAGGTATAGATCATGGGGGCGAAATCTGTGGTCGGAGTCGGCGAGCAAGGTAAGCTAGTTTACCTGATTTGGCCGTACTTAAAAATCAAAGTCGTGCGGGTCCGGCCCGTACCGGTGGCCACGTTCGAGTTCGTCGATGGCGACCAGGTGCTCTTCCGAGAGTTCGAAACCAAATAGGTCGTTGTTCTCCCGGATGCGCCCCTCGTTCACACTTTTTGGTATGACGATGATGTCATTCTGTAAGCACCAGCGCAGCACGACTTGTGCGGCCGTCTTGTCGTAATCCTTGGCGATCTTCGCAAACAGCGGTTCGTCGAGAAACTTCCCCTGCATGAGCGGACTCCACGCGGTGATGGCGATGTTGTGTTCGTCGCAGGCGCTGATCGTCTCGGCCTGCACTAGGTAAGGATGGTATTCAATTTGGTTGACGGCGGGGACAATGTTGCCCACCCTGAGGATGTCCTGCAGGTGCTCGTCCATAAAGTTACTCAGGCCAATGGATTTCACCTTACCCGCCGCGAGGGCAGTTTCCAGTTCGGCCCAGGCCCGCTCGTAACCGTCGACGGGCCAGTGCAGCAGGATGAGGTCGACGTACTCCACACCAAGCCGGGCGAGGGATTCGTCGAGCGCGGCGGTGGTGCGGCCTTTACGGATATCGTCGTTCCATATTTTGGTCGTCAGCCAAACGTCCGCGCGCGGCACGTCGCTGCTGGCGAGCGCCTTACCGACGGCCTCCTCGTTTTTGTAAATCATGGCCGTGTCCACGTGCCGGTACCCCGCTGCGAGTGCCCAGTGGATGGCGTTGATGACTTCTTCGCCGTTGCCACTTTGCCAGACGCCGAGGCCGACCTGCGGCATCCTCAGGCCATTGTTGAGGGTGATGTGTTTCATGTTGCCGCAACGTCAGTTACGAGCTCCGGGTTCTGCGCGCTTCCGTCGGTTTAGCGGCCCATCACTTTGTGCACATCTTTGGCGCGGTCGCGGGTGCAAACGTAGTTGGGAAAGAAGCCGGGAAGCCGCCCCTCACTACCGAACCTGCCCTTCCCCACGGACGAGCCACTTATAGCTGGTCAGGGCAGCGAGCCCCATGGGGCCACGGGCGTGCAATTTTTGCGTGCTGATGCCGATCTCGGCACCCAATTCGAATTGCCCGCCGTCGGTAAACGCGGTGCTCGCGTTGGCGTACACCACGGCGGCGTCAACCTCCCGCAGGTAGCGCTTGACATTACCCGGCACGTCACTGATTACGGACTCACTGTGCCGACTCCCGTACTTATTGACGTGGGAGATGGCCTCGTCCACGGCGGACACGGTTTTGATGGACAGCTTCATGGACAGAAATTCCGTACCGAAATGCGCTTTCGTAGCGTGGTGCAGCTGATGCTCCGGAAATTTACCTTTTAGAGCGGCATAAGCGGCAGTATCGGCGAACACGTCGCACTGATGTTCATTACCGAGCCTGGCCACAAGATTGGGTAGTACCGGTAATTGAGCCTCGTGCAGGACGATACAATCCAAAGAATTACATACGCTCACCCGCCGGCTTTTGGCGTTGGTGATGATGGCTTCCGCCCATTCAAGGTTGGCCTTTTCGTCCACGTAGGCGTGACAAATACCCGCGCCCGTCTCAATTACCGGTACGGTGGCATTAGCCCGCACGAAATCGATCAAACCCTGGCTCCCACGGGGGATGATGACGTCGACGAGTCCATCGGCCTTTAATAATGGTTGCAATGCTTCCCGCTCGGCGGGGGCTAAGTAGCATGCTCTGGGTAAGCCCGTCTGGAGAAGTGCACGGTCAATCAGGTTTTTGATCGCAATATTACTGTGCCGCGCATCCCGGCTCCCCTTCAGGGCGGAGGCATTACCGCTTTTTAAGTTCAGGGCAAATACGTCGAAAGTAACGTTCGGTCTACTCTCAAAGACAACACCCACCACCCCGATCGGCACACTGACCCGGCTTAAGTCTAAACCATTCACCAGCGTCCGCGCCTCCAGGCAAATCCCCAAAGGACTAGCGAGAGCAGCGACCCGACGCAAGTCGGCAGCAATGCCCAGCAACCGGCTCTCCGTAAGTAAAAGACGATCGTACTTGGGGTCATCCGGATGCATACGCGAAAGATCCTGCGCGTTGGCGGCCAGCAGATCGGGTACGTTAGCTTCGGTCAGGTCAGCCAGCGTAAGTAGGCAGGCGTTGAATCGTTCCGCCGGCTGGCGGTTCAATTCGAGGGCGGCAGCGCGGAGTTGCACCAGGTCGAGCTGCACACGTTCGGATAGCGTGGCGGGGGAGCTTGTCATCCGGCAAAGATAATGACGCAATTTTGTGGAGTGACCACTTTACGGCACGGGCTCCTGCACTAATGTATTGGCCCCGTGAGGAAGCGAGCGGATACGGTATTACGGTGCGGAAGGAACATTGCCCCGCCAGCGCGAGACGTTGGCGAACAGCAACAATGGTAAATGTGCGAATCGGGAAAACCAATAATTCAGGCTCCAAAACGACGGTGCAGTAGACGCAGCGTCTTTAGCTTTTTCCCCCGGTCGTCGTAGATCGAAATGAGGTAAAGCCCGTCCGGTAACTTCTCGATGTCGTAGCCTTCCTTGCCGGAGGGTTTCGGAAAACTCAGCAGACGCTTACCGAGGGTGTTGGCTACGTCGACGCGACCGAGGTTCGTGCCGGCGGGCGACTCCACGAAGAACCGTTCCCGGGCCGGGTTCGGGTAAAGTGCGACGGAAGTAGGGTTTGGGCGGCGCGCAGCCGGGCGGCCGTTCTCCGTACTGGCTGCGTTAGCGCGGCGGACGATGCGGGTCGTAAAGTTACCCGTCCCCAAAATTACCCCGGGCAGATTTGCATCGGTAAATATCACCCCGACGGTACCGGTACCGGTGCTCCCGCCACTGCTGAGCACGACGGAAAAAGTGGCCATCTCGCCCGGGCCCAACCGGACGGGGGCGGCTTCTTGTACTTTGTTGCGGGGGACGATAAAGGGAGCGGTCTCGGTCCGGCGGCTAAACGTGCCGTAAGTCCAGTTGGTCGGCATCGTACCGTCCACTTGTTCCTGCACGAGGTCTATCGTACGGTTCGACCTGTTGGTTACGGTCACGTTCGTAATGTCCTGATACCGTTTGTCAAGGTCGTCCACGGTAACCTCTTTGGTCACGTTCGCCGGTTCGATCAGCAGGTCGATGTCTTGCGCGTGGCAAAACAAACTGAAAAGCGTCAAGAATAGGGTGATGGCGGTGCGCATAAGAGGAAAAAGGTCGTCGGGAGCTGAAGGACTCCAATAAAGATGATCGCCTGAGCACCACCCGGTCAAGGGTACTAACCCAGCGAGGGACGTTAATGTTAACAAATATGCACCATTATCTCCAAGTGTTACGGAAAACTCGGTGCCTTACACAATAATTAACGCGTTGCTGCCGGGCGTGTGGCACGTCTCTCCTGGGGGTTTCCCAGGAATATGGCACCCCCGATAGCTATCGAGGCCGCGCCCTCCACCACAAAAAACCAGGGATATAAGTCGTCTGCGACGAACTCATACCCCTGGTTGGTTAGGATACCCATGAACTTCGCTGCTACCTTAAGCTAGTCAGACCAAGTCGATTACCGCTCAATGACTGGCGGCACGGGTGGTGTAGGCGGAGTAGGCCGTGACGGTTTAGTGGGGTCAGCACTATCCGTCGTTGCTTTGTCCTTATTGAACTTGTCGAGGATGCGTTTCATCTGTTCACCGGCTGCTTCCCGACCACCGAGTCCAAAGGAAAGCGCAACGGCAACCGCAACGGCACCGAGGGTAAGGCCGAAGGCCAGATTAACGATGTCGTCCGCAATGCCCATCGTCCGCAGCGCAATGGCGAGAAAAAGGCCAAGGATCACGACGCGAGAAATGGAGGCAATAAACGTTTCCGTCCGCCCAGCGCTCATCGTGCGGTAAGCGATGTTGGCCAGGTAGTTACCGAGCGCAAGGATGACGAGCCCGAAAGCGATCTGCCCCGTCACTTCAAAGATCTCCGCCAACACGTAGTTGAGCCGTTCGAAACCGAGCCGCTCGACGCCAGTGATGATGCCAATAAACATCAGGAAGAAAAAAGCGACGTTAGCGAGCAACTTACTCAGGGAGGTACCGTGACCGATGACGCCACTGATCTCTAAGCGGTTTGCCAGGTTATCCGTACCCATGCTACGGAGAAGGTTCTCCAGTAGCCCGGTGATGAACTTACCACCAATGTAAAACAAGCCGATGATGAGTGCGGCGGCAAAAATGCGCGGGATGGCTTCCAGGAAGCTTCCCAACATTTCGTTGGCCGGTTGGGTAATCGCGTCGAGGCGCAGGGCGTCGAGGGCGGCAATTAAGAGAGGAATAAACACGAGAATGAATACGACATTCTTAACGATACTCGTCAGGTTGATTTCTTCGCTAAGGCCGGCTTTGTGGCTGATGCCTTCAAAGAACCCGGCGGCCATGCCCACCAAGCCCGAGGCAATCTTGGCCAGCACGTAACCGATAAAACCGATCAGTAGAGCACCGACAATGTTGGGGATGAAGCCTACGAAGCTGTTTACCATGTTGTTCAGCGGTGCCATTACGCTGTCGAAGCCGAGCACGTCCAGGGCGGCCAGTAGTACGATGACCATGACGACGTAGTACACCAGTTTGGCCAACGCGCGTTCCGGTCTTACGGTACCCGTAGTGGAAGCAGCGATGCGATTGTCCAGCCCAGTTTTGCTGAGGAGCTTCAGGACGATACTTTGCAGCAGCTTAGCGATGAAGTAGCCGATAATAAGGATCAGCAGGGCAGCGACGATGTTGGGGACGGCATCGCCGAGGCGGTCGAGCCAAAGCTCAAAGCGTTGAGATAGATTCATAGTAGAATTTTAAATAGTGGATGAAAGAAAGACCCGGTAGCGCTACACCGATTGGTGATGCGCACCGTATCACAAAACGGTGCGGCGGGCGCCGTGTTCGGGTTTTAAACCTTGTGTCACAAAAAGACCATAAATAGTTCGTGGATTTGAGAAAACCGCCGCACAGCAATACACCCCCGTCTCGCCAATTTCACGAGTGCCGGCTACCAACTGACGGCACGCCCCCAACTCCCGCCCAATTACATACCTTTGGCCACCATTTAGCTTACACCCTATGAAAGTTTCCCTCAACTGGCTCCGTCAGTACCTCGCTATCGACCTGGACCCCGCAGCCGTCGGCCAGATCCTAACCGGGACGGGCCTGGAAGTTGAAGGCATGGAGAAAATAGAATCCGTCCCCGGCGGCCTGGCCGGGCTGGTCGTCGGCCACGTAGTGGAGTGCGGCAAGCACCCCGGTGCAGATCGGTTAAGCCTCACTAAGGTGGACATCGGACGCGAGGAACAGGTCACCATCGTCTGCGGCGCACCAAACGTAGCTAAGGGGCAGTACGTAATTGTCGCAACCGTCGGGGCGGAGTTACACCCCACGGCAGGTGAGCCTTTTAAGATCAAAAAGGGTAAGATTCGTGGTGAAGTATCGGAAGGCATGATTTGTGCCGAAGACGAGATCGGCCTCGGCGCGAGCCACGACGGTATTATCGTCCTTGAAAAAAAGTACCAACCCGGTACGCCCGCCAAAGAGGTTTACAACCTTGAAGAAGACCACGTCTACGACATCGGCCTGACGCCCAACCGCTCTGACGCGACCAACCACCTCGGTGTCGCGTTCGATTTGGCCGCTGCACTCAACGTGCTGCACGACAAGCCTGTGCACGTGAAGCGGCCCGACGTTAGTAGCTTCCGGGAAGGCACCGCCACCGCCGTACCCGTCAGTGTTCAAGACCCAACGCAAGCCCCCCGCTACGCCGGCCTGACCATCGAGAACCTGACCGTTGCCCCCAGCCCCGACTGGCTCCGACAGCGGCTGCTGGCCATCGGCGTTCGGCCGATCAACAACGTAGTCGACGTAACCAACTACGTGCTGCACGAACTCGGCCAACCCCTCCACGCCTTCGACCTTGACAAAATCGCCGGTGGCGAGATCAACGTTGAAAAACTTCCGGAGGGCACTAAATTCCTGTCCCTCGATGGAATGGAACGGTCCCTGAGTGATGACGACTTGATGATCTGCGACGGCAACCACGCCCCCATGTGTATCGCCGGGGTCTTCGGCGGTGCTAATTCTGGCGTTACCGACGCCACCACGCGCATTTTTCTGGAGGCCGCCCACTTCGAAGCCGGCACCACCCGCCGCAGCAGCATGCGCCACACCCTGCGCACGGACGCGGCCCGCGTTTTCGAAAAAGGCAGCGACCCGAACGTGACCGTGTACGCCCTTAAGCGTGGGGCGCTTCTGCTCAAAGAACTCGCCGGGGGCAAGGTAACGAGCAAGTTATTCGACCACTACCCCACCCCGGTAAAGCCGCTGGTGATCAAGGTGCGCGATCAAAAAGTGCGCGACGTCATCGGGGCCGATTTGGCGCGGGCGCAGGTGCAAAGTATTCTCGAAAGCATGGACATGACCGTCACGCCGCTTGACGACAATGCCATCGCGGTTTCCGTACCCACCAACAAGACCGACGTCACGCGGGAAATCGACGTGATCGAAGAAATCTTGCGCATCTACGGTTTCGACAACGTGCCCACCCCGCAAGAGATCACGACGGCCATGATCGTAGCCCCGAACCCGGACCCGAACTACATTCGCGAACTCACCGGCGACTTGCTCGTCGCCAACGGCTTCCACGAAATGATGGCCCTTTCCCTCGACGAGAGCCGCCACTACCGGGAGGAAGGCGAAGAAGGCCAACTCCCGGGCGTCGTTTACATCAACAACACGTCCAACGTCCACCTCGACGTCATGCGGCCGGGGATGCTGCAGAGCGCCCTGGAAGCCGTAGCCCACAACCACAACCGGCAACAGCAGGATTTACGCCTCTTTGAATTCGGCCGCACCTACCACCTCGACCGGGAGGCTAAAACGCCCTACCGGGAAGTCAACCACCTCACCCTGACGCTAACCGGGCGCAAGCAAGCGGAGAGCTGGCACGTCGGCGCAAAAGGGGATAACGAAGCTGGCTTCTATACCATAAAGGCTGCCGTGGAACTCGTCCTCCAGCGCTTCGGCGTAGACAACTACCGGACGTCCGAAGTGGACTCAGCGGATTTCCAATTCGGCTTGCGTTACCACAAAGGCCCAATGGTGCTGGCGGACTTTGGCCTCGTGCACGCCAAGCAACTAACGAAGCGGCAGGTCAAAAGCGCCGTGTACTTTGCCGATTTGAACTGGGACAGCATTCTGAAAGTCCTACCGAAAAAACCAGTACGGGTGAAGACGCCGGGTAAGTACCCCTCGCTACGGCGCGATTTGGCGCTGATCGTCAACAAATCCGTTAAGTTCGCCGAGATAGAAAAGGTAGCGCGGAAGGCAGAGAAGAAGATCCTAACCGACGTCAATCTCTTCGACGTCTACGAGAACGACGACCAGCTCGGCGCGGACAAGAAAAGCTACGCGGTTAGTTTTCAACTAGAAAGTGACGATAAGACACTTTCGGAGAAGGAAGTAGATAAGACTATGCGGAGCATTGAGGGGAGTTTGGTGAAGCAATTGGGGGCGGAGGTTAGGCGGTAGAGGTGGTCTGGGGTCTGGGGTCTGGGGTCTGGGGTCTGGGGTCTGGGGAGATAGTGAACCACTTCGAAATTGTCGGGCTGCTGCATTTTTGAAAATTATCAAATAAATAAAGCTTGATAAGTAGCTAATATTCTTCCGAAAGCGTTCTGTGTGATACAACATTGATCACTAATGAAAATTATCGTATTCGCTTTTTTCGCCTGCCTGTTAGCCCTGCCACTTAGCGCGCAGACCTGGACCAAAAGTTTTGCAGAGGCAGAAACGCTCGCGGTCAAAAACGGTAAGAACATCGTCCTCGTTTTTGCCGGCTCGGACTGGTGCGCGCCCTGCATGCGGTTGGACCGGGAGATCTGGTCGGCGGAGGGTTTTGCGGATGCAGCCGGTAAGGACTTTGTCTTTTACAAGGCTGATTTCCCCCGCCGCAAGGCAAATCAACTCCCGCAAGAAATAAGCGACAAAAACGCGCAACTCGCCGAGCGGTACAACACGGTCGGCTCCTTCCCCCTGGTCGTTATCCTCTCGCCAACGGGCAAGGTACTCGGCCAGACCGGCTACAAGGACGTGCCCGCTACGGAGTACCTCGGTTTACTGAAAAGCTTCGGTCGATGAGGTTTATCTCTCTGATCATTCCACTGATTCTGCTCCCATTTCACCTAATCGCGCAATCCGCCAGTTTCCACCGTACGGATAAGCTCATGGGCTGCCGTTTCGACCTGACCGTGGTGGCAGAGGGCGCGGACGCGGGTGCAGGGTTTTTGGCGGAAGCGGTGGCGGAGATTACCCGTATCGAACGGCTTATTTCCAGTTGGAACCCCAACTCGCAGACCTCGGCCATCAATCGGGCGGCGGGCGTTGCACCGGTCGTGGTGGACGCCGAGCTGTTTGACCTCATCGAGCGGTCCATTAGCCTTTCCAAACTAACCGACGGGGCTTTCGACATTTCCTACGCTTCCCTGGACCGCGTGTGGCAGTTCGACGGATCGATGACCGCCAAGCCGAGCCCGGAAAGCATCGCCGCCTCGGTGGCAAAAGTGGGCTGGCAAAAGATCGTTCTCGACCGCGAGCAATCTACGGTCTACTTGCCGGAAACCGGCATGAAAATCGGTTTTGGCGCTATCGGTAAGGGATACGCGGCGGATCGGGCGCGGACGTTGCTGGAAAGTCGCGGTGTGCCGGCCGGCATCATCAATGCCTCCGGAGACTTAACTGCCTGGGGAAAACAACCGAGTGGGGAAGACTGGCGGGTGGCCATCACTAATCCGCTCAACAAAGAAAAAGCATTCGCCTGGTTACCGGTGGACGGCCGTGCGGTCGTTACTTCCGGGAACTACGAGAAGTTCGTGCGGTTCGACGGTGTCCGCTACGCCCACATCATTGACCCGCGCACGGGTTACCCCAGTACGGGGATCGTTAGCGCGACGGTTTTTGCCCCACGGGCGGAACTGGCTGATGCGCTCGCCACGTCTGTTTTCGTGATGGGGACGGAAACGGCCCTCGATTTTATTAATCAACTACCCGGCGTCGACGTAGTCATCGTCGACGAAGCCAACAAAGTCCATTCCTCCGCGGGGCTGGACGTACAAACGAGCAACTGATGAAAAAGCGATTACTTTCCGGATTCCTGATCTGTGGCTTGTTTCTCGGCCTGACCTCTTCCTGCGTTGCCGTCAAGGGTTACGAGCGGGTGAACCTGAACGACCCGGATATGGCCCTCTCGCCTTCCGGGGCGGAGGGGCAGCAGAATACCTTTCAAAGTTACCGGGAAGGAGCCTCGGGGGCGAACGGGGGGCAGACCGGCGGTGGATGTGGGTGTAACTAGCCCAGCATAAAGCTGGTGTGAACTCGGCTTACCCGTTTTGGGGTGACTAATTTATCTGATGCTTTACGTAAAATCTGTTTCGTGCGCTACATTTTCCTTGCTTTTACCGTCCTGCTTTGCATCTGCGTCCGCGCACAAAACGAAGACAACTCGCTCACTTACAAAAAGCGGGTACTCGAGAATACCGAACTCCAAATCCTGACCAGCTACTACCAGCAAAGCGGTGACTTCGCGGCGGTGACCGGCGGCACGGGCACCGAAGAACTGACGGACCTCCACCCGACCGTGATCGTGGCCGTCCCCCTCAACGAGGACGCCGTGCTTACGGCCAGCGTGGGCATTTCCGCCTATTCATCGGCCAGTTCCAGCAACGTGAATCCTTTCGACGGCAGTGGGCGCGCGGACCCGTTTCAGGCCAGCTCGGGCGCTTCGCAGAGTGACGCCTGGAAGAACGTTGCGGTGACGTACACCAAGAGCGCCGACGACCGCAACACCGTTTGGTCCGCCTTCTTCTCCGGCTCGACCGAATACGATTATACGTCGGTGGGTTTTGGTGGCGGCTATACGAAACTCTTCAACGAAAAAAACACCGAGCTGACCCTGAAGGCGAGCGCTTACATCGATGGTTGGAGCGCCATTTACCCCAGCGAACTACGGCCGTTTTTCGGCGACGGGGCCGGGCTCAATGCTTCCCTCTTTGACCGGTACGAAGTGACCGGTAACGCCAATTACGCACCGAACTTCACCCCGTTGGAAGGGACCGGTCGCCAGAGTTACAATGTTGGCGCGAACTTCTCTCAGTTGCTCTCTCGCACACTACAGGGTATGTTATCGTTCGACTTTGTTCAACAAAACGGCCTTCTTTCCACGCCCTTTCAGCGCGTCTACTTTGCGGACGTAGAGAACAGCTTCATCGAAGATTTCGCCCTGGCGGACGACATCGAGCGCTTACCGGACACCCGCACGAAATACGCCATCGGCGGCCGGCTTCACGCTTACCTGAGCGAGCACTTCGTCGTGCGAACGTTCTACCGTTACTTCACCGATGACTGGGGGAATATTTCACACACGCTGAACGTCGAGGTACCCATCAAGCTAGGGACTAAACTTACCCTCCGGCCCGCCTATCGCTTCTACACGCAGACGGCCACGGACTACTTCGCACCCTACGACGCCCATTTATCCACTAGTCAGTACTACACATCGGACTACGACCTGTCCGACTTCAACGCCAACCAGTACACCATGGGACTGTCCTACACAGACGTGCTGACGGGTACGCGGTTACTGGGTTTCGGCCTAAAAAGCATCGAGGTGGACCTGAGTTCCTACGGGCGGGACAACGGCTTCGCGGCTTTCCACGGTAGCCTGGGCGTAAAGTTGGTGCGGGATTAACTTTACGCCATGCAAACCGAAGAACCCCACTACCAAAATCGCAGCGCCTGGTTGCGCGCGGCCGTGCTCGGCGCCAATGACGGCATCCTGTCTACGGCCAGCGTCGCCATTGGCGTAGCGGCGGCAAGTACTACGCGCGACCCAGTCGTGCTGGCTTCAGTGGCGGCCCTGGTGGCGGGTGCCCTTTCAATGGCGGCGGGAGAGTACGTCTCGGTGAGTTCGCAGTCGGACATCGAAAAAGCGGACTTGAAGCGGGAGCAGCAAGAACTGGACGAAACACCGGAAGAAGAATTGCGGGAATTGGCCGCCGTCTACGTCGGGCGGGGACTGCGGACGGATACGGCGCTAGAAGTCGCCCGCCAAATGACGGCACACGACGCGCTGCTGGCCCACGCGCGCGACGAGTTGGGCATCAGTGAATTGACGGAGGCGAAGCCGCTGCAGGCCGCACTCGCTTCGGGGGCGGCGTTTCTGGCGGGCGGCACTTTACCGGTGTTAGTATCGCTTTTCCTGCCATTTAGCTGGTTGGTGCCGGGCCACTACTTTTTCGGGCTGGCGGCCCTGGCGCTCCTGGGCTACTTGGCGGCGGTAACCGGTGGCACCTCTATTTGGCGCCCGATTTTGCGCATCACGTTCTGGGGGACAATGGCGATGGGACTGACGGCGTTGGTGGGGTATCTTTTCGGGGTGCAAGTTGACTGAAGGCGTCCTAATAGCTATCGGGAAAGATACTGGTTAGCCTGGATAAGGCAGGGTTTGTACGACGAGCAATCGGGAGCATCTCCGGATGACTTTTCCGTTCGGGGCATCTCTACTTTTATAAAGCGCCTTCTTCCTCCCCCTCGGCGATGTTGACTATCGTATTGTAGATACAGCGAATGTCGAGCAATAGGCTCCAGTTTTCCAAGTACCACACGTCGTGTTCCACGCGCTTTTCCATTTTCCACAATTCTTCGGTAGGGCCCCGAAAGCCGTTCACCTGGGCCCAGCCCGTTACACCCGGTTTGACCTTATGGCGAATCAAGTAGGGCCTGATCAGCTCCGCGTACTGCTGCGTGTGCGCCACCATGTGGGGGCGTGGTCCGACGACCGACATCTGCCCCTTAAAAACATTGATGAACTGGGGGAATTCATCGAGGCTCGTTCTCCGGAGAAAGGCCCCGATTCTGGTCACCCGCATGTCCCCCTTGGTCGCCTGCCGGGTATCACTGGCGGCATTAACGCCCATGCTGCGGAACTTCTTGACCATAAAAACGCCATTCCGATAACCGGTCCGCTCCTGCTCGAAAATAACCGGCCCCTTACTTTCGAGTTTGATAAGGATGCCGATCACGACGTACATGATCGGATACAAGAAGATAAGGACCATACCGCTGAAGACAATATCGAAGGTGCGCTTGACGACTTTGTTACGCAGCATGACGAGCGGCTCCTCCTTGATGGTGAAGATGACCATTTCACCGTGCCGTTGCGCCTTATATCCCCTGGGAAAAATGGTGGTTTGGCGAGGTGCGATCTCAACGTCGATGTACTGATTTTGGCAAAGACGCATAATTTCTCTTCCCTCCTCTACCGAAAGGTCCGAGTAGAATAATATCAACTTATCGATATCGGGCTGACCCTTGAGAAAAGGTATGAGGTCGACGTACTTACCGATGTTGGTAACGTTCTTGTACGTCGTTTTACCAAAACGACCGACCAGCCGCGCGTTTCCCTGAAAAGAATAATCAAATGCGGTAAAGAGCGCCGAGAACTGAGGGGGGCGCCCACCGACGATCACGTACCGAAACCGCCCGGAATCGCCCGTCTCCCGGGTGCGTCGGTAGATCCGCCCGACGGCCACCAGCATGATGGATAGCGAATAGGCAAGCGTGATGAACAGCGTCGTTGGTGGGTCCCCCAGGACGTAGTAGTAGAACAAGGTGAACAAAGCAGCGTGGAAGAGAAACATTTCCAGCAGGCGCCGGAGCTGCACCTCCATCCGAATTTTTTCGTACCAACGGTAAGCTTCGTAGTAAAACCCCAGGGCGGCCCAAATCACGTTGACGAACACGACAAGTTCTAGTTGCCGAAACCCTACGTCGGGGACGTCTATACTGGGGTAGACGATCTTCGCGGCAATGTAGAAGCCCACGTTGATCAATAAGAAATCAGTAACGATCAAATCGTATCGGTGGGGTGAGCGGCGCAGACGCCGCTGGTAACTCTGTATCTGAGGCACGCTCGACGAGGTTGTTTTGCGGGGCTGCGGTGTTGTGTCCATCGTTATCTAAAGCTAAAAAAATGCCTACTGGCGAGCGCTACCAGTGTGCTTTCGCAAAGCGCTGGCTAAGTTGTCTGGCAAAAACCACCATCAATCACTACTTGATCCAGGACGAATACCATCCGGCGACCAGGCATAATAGCGGACAACTAACAATCTGGCCATGCTTTAAATCGGTACAAAAGGTCTGCGTACATCACCTCGTAAGCTCAATGTTGTTTGGTCTTTCGACGTAGCTACCAGCATAAAGTCAAGTGTCAGTCGAATAGTCTTCGAAAAAATCTGCGTTACAATACTTTATATAAATGCTCTGGGCACCATAAACAGTCGCTCCGGTAGGTAGCGGATCGCTCCGTAAACCAACGCCTAGTGATTAATACCAGGGCTGGGTATTTAACGCTCCATAAACTTTATTGATTCCAGTGCGCAGTTCAGTGGTGTGTGCCCAGCCCATGCTCTTGAGCTTGTCGACGTTCATCAACTTCCGTGGCGTCCCGTCGGGTTTGGTGAGGTCGTGCGTGATTTCCCCTTCGTATCCGACAACTTCCTTGATCGTTTGCGCCAGTTCGAGAATGCTCACGTCAGTGCCCGTCCCAATGTTGACGAAGCCGAAATCGCTGAATGTTTCCATCAGAAACACGCAAGCATCGGCCAAATCATCAGCGTGGAGGAACTCCCGTTTCGGAGACCCCGTACCCCACATGACTACTTCTTTTCCGCCATTCTTCTTGGCTTCGTGGAATTTCCGGACCAACGCCGGTAATACGTGGCTGGACTCCAAGTCGTAGTTATCGTTCGGACCGTACAAGTTGGTCGGCATCACGGAGATGAAGTCACATCCGTACTGACTCCGGTAGGCGTCACACAGTTTAATACCGGTGATCTTGGCGATCGCGTAGGGTTCGTTGGTTGGTTCCAACGGCCCCGTCAGCAGGGCGTCCTCCATCATCGGTTGTTCGGCCAACTTGGGGTAAATGCACGACGAGCCAAGAAACTGAAGTTTCGTGACGTCGTGGACGCGGGCCGCCTCGATCACGTTTGCCTCGATCATCAGGTTATCGTAGAGGAATTCACCCCGGTAGATGTTATTCGCCAGGATGCCGCCGACCTTGGCTGCCGCCAGGAAAACGTAATTCGGTTTTTCCTTAGCGAAAAAATCGTTGACGGCCTGCTGGTTACGCAAGTCGAGCTCCCGGCTCGTCCGGGTCACGATGTTGGTGATTCCCCGTGCGTTTAAGTTGCGAACGATGGCGGACCCGACCATTCCACGGTGGCCGGCTACGTATACTTTATCATTGTTGTTCATGGCAATCAGTTAGCTGATGGCCTCCCGACCGATGCTGTTGTATTTAAAGCCGGCTTCCTTCATGCGCTCGACGTCGTACAGGTTACGCCCGTCAAACACGACCGGCTCGTTGAGCAAGCTGCTCATGTAATTGAAATCCGGCGTGCGGAACATGCTCCACTCGGTCATGATGGCCAGGCAGTCCGCGCCCTTTAGGGCTTCGTACTGGTCTTCGCAGAAAATAACTTTGTCTCCGTAAACGGCCTTAACGTTGTCCATCGCTTCGGGGTCGAAGGCACGGATCGTCGCGCCGGCTTCAATGAGGCGATCGATGGTATAGAGCGCGGGTGCTTCGCGGATGTCGTCCGTATTGGGCTTAAAGGCCAAGCCCCACATGGCGATCGTCTTATTCTTAAGATCGTCTCCGTAAGCTTCTTGTAGCTTATCGGCGATCCGGAACCGCTGCCGCGTGTTGACGTCCATGACGGCATTGAGAATCTTAAATTCGTAGTCGTACTGGTTAGACGTATGTGCCAGGGCCTGCACGTCTTTCGGGAAGCAGCTGCCACCGTACCCGACTCCGGGAAACAGGAAGCGTTTGCCGATCCGAGTATCACTGCCCATACCCTTACGCACGGCATCTACGTCCGCGCCCACCTGCTCGCAAAGATTAGCGACCTCGTTCATGAACGTGATACGGGTTGCGAGGTAGGAGTTGGCCGCGTATTTGGTCATTTCAGCTGAACGCAAGTCCATAAAAATAATGGGGTTGCCAGAACGCACGAAAGGCTCGTAGAGGCGCCGCATCACTTTTTCAGCCCGTTCGGTGTCCGTCCCAATCACTACCCGGTCGGGCTTGAGGAAATCGTTTACGGCTACGCCTTCGCGCAGGAATTCGGGGTTGGAAACAACGTCGAACAGACTTCCGTCGAGGTGCTCCAGCAAAGCGGCGTTTACTTTTTCGGCCGTACCAACCGGGACGGTACTCTTGTCGACGATCACCGTGTATTTGGTGACCATTTTCGAAAGGTCCTTCGCTACGCCAAGAATATACTTTAGGTCAGCCTGGCCATCTTCACCCGGGGGGGTGGGCAGCGCCAGAAAAATGACTTCAGCCATATCGACGGCTTCCTGAAGATCGGTCGTGAATTTAAGGCGACCCTGACGCTGGTTTCGCTCGAAGAGAATTTCAAGATCGGGCTCGTAAATGGGTACCTTGCCGGCACGCAATTGATCGATCTTGTTGGCGTCGATGTCGACACACATGACGTTATTTCCGGTTTCGGCGAAGCACGTTCCGGAAACGAGGCCGACGTAGCCGGTTCCAACTACTGCGATGTTCATAGTGTAAGTTTTTGTAGGTTCTTTGGTTGAGAAATGACAGTTTTTGGCGCGATCGCGGGTGCAATGTTCATGGGTTAGACGCACGACCGTGATGCTCCTTCCGGCCATTAGCAACGTAACATCAAGCGGGGTGCCCTCGGGGGGACACTTAACGGTTTTATGATTTGTTTACGGCCTCGAGGAAGTAAGGAAGCGTCCGACGTAAGCCCTCCTCGCGGGAAACTTTTGGTTCCCACCCCAGTATTTTCTTCGCCAGGGTGATGTCTGGCTGGCGAACCTTGGGGTCGTCGGTTGGCAAGGGGCGCTGGTCGAGGTACGCCTTTTCATTACCTACGAGCGCGAGTATTTCTTTGGCAAAATCCGTCATCGTGATTTCGGCCGTATTTCCGATGTTTACCGGTTGGGAATAGTCGCTCATCAACAAACGATAGATGCCGTCCACTAGGTCGTCGACGTAGCAGAACGACCGCGTCTGAGAGCCGTCACCAAAGACCGTTAAGCCTTCGCCACGGATAGCCTGGCTAATGAATGCCGGCAAAACACGTCCGTCGTTGATGCGCATTCGTGGACCATAGGTGTTGAAAATACGTACGATCCTAGTTTCCAGGCCGTGGTAGGTGTGGTAAGCCATCGTCATTGCTTCCTGAAAGCGCTTCGCCTCATCGTACACGCCCCGTGGGCCGATGGGGTTGACGTTGCCCCAGTAGTCTTCCGTCTGGGGGTGAACGAGGGGGTCGCCGTAAACTTCACTGGTGGAGGCGATAAGCATGCGTGCGTTCTTGGCCTTGGCGAGACCGAGCAGATTGTGGGTCCCTAAGCTACCGACCTTGAGGGTCTGAATGGGCATCTTGAGGTAGTCGATCGGGCTAGCGGGGCTAGCGAAATGTAGTATGTAATCTAGGTTACCGGGCACGTGCACGAACTGACTAACGTCGTGGTGGTAAAAGGAGAAATCTTCCCGTGGCATCAAGTGCGCGATGTTCTCGATATCCCCCGTGATGAGGTTGTCCATACCGATCACCCGAATGCCTTCGGCAATGAAGCGATCGGAAAGGTGAGAACCCAAGAAGCCAGCGGCGCCGGTTATCAGGGCGGTTTTACGTGTACTATCGGCCATAAAGATGATCTTGGGGGGTAGGCAACTTGCCTACGTAGAAAAAGGGTTAACTACAGAGCGTTCGTAGTTGTCGAATTGAGTGCTGAACTAAGGTATGATATCCTAAGCCAGCTATTCGTGCTGCGCCTTGACGGCGAAGCCTTCCCGCTTGAGAACCTGGTCGCGGCGGAAGAGCTCGATGTCCGCCTGCACCATTTCGGCGCACATGGTCGATAAGTCGTATTCGTGTTTCCAACCCATTTTTTCGAATGCTTTACTGGGGTCGCCGAGCAACAACTCTACCTCCGTGGGGCGGAAATAACGCTCGTCTACCGCAACGACCGTAGCGCCAACGGGAAGGGGAAAATCGTCGTTTTTGACGGAGGCAATCTTACCAACCTCCGCTGCACCCTCTCCTTCGAAAGCAAGCTCTACGCCCACTTCACGAAAGCTCATCTTAACGAAGTCCCTTACGCGGGTGGTTTTGCCGGTGGCCAGCACGAAATCTTCGGGCTCGTCCTGCTGTAGCATACGCCACATGCCTTCTACGTAGTCCTTGGCGTGGCCCCAGTCGCGCTGGGCGTCGAGGTTACCTAAGTAGACCATATCCTGAAGACCCATGGAGATTTTGGCCACGGCCCGGGTAATCTTGCGGGTTACGAAAGTTTCTCCCCGCAGTGGGCTTTCGTGGTTGAAAAGAATACCGTTGCAGGCGTACATACCGTAGGCTTCGCGGTAATTGACCGTAATCCAGTAGGCGTACATTTTGGCTACTGCGTACGGGGAGCGGGGGTAGAACGGGGTAGTTTCGGATTGGGGCACCTCCTGTACGAGCCCGTAAAGCTCGGACGTAGATGCCTGGTAGAATTTAGTTTTTTTGGTTAGCCCCAGCAAGCGAATTGCTTCCAGTATTCTGAGGGCGCCAATGCCATCAGCGTCGGCTACGTACTCGGGCATGTCGAAACTTACCTTGACGTGGCTCATGGCGCCGAGGTTATAAATTTCGTCGGGTTGCACCTCCTGCACGATTCTCACCATGTTGGTGGAGTCGGTCAGGTCACCGTAGTGGAGGACGAACTTGCGATCAGAAACGTGGGGGTCCTGGTACAGGTGGTCGATCCGGTCGGTGTTGAATAGGGAAGATCGGCGCTTGATGCCGTGGACCTCGTATCCTTTGTTCAGTAGTAATTCGGCGAGGTAGGTACCGTCCTGACCGGTAATTCCGGTGATGAGTGCTATCTTCTGCATTTTCTTAAATAAAGCTGGTGAACCACTTTCGACGTTTTCCCTACCGGGGTCTAAGGCCAAATATGATTAACGGAGAGAGAATAATTAATTTTCATGACTTCGGCTCGTGCGACTAAGTGACGAATCAATTAACACGAGGTCGAGATAGTGTGTAATCTACGGAAATATGTTAATCTAGCTCGACGCTAAAGACCATAAAGGGCCCACAAAAGTCTACAAATAGTCACTGCCCTGCAAGTTTTCCGTGACATTTGTGGTTCAACCTGAGAAGTTCAGCAGCATTGTTCAAGAACATTCGTACGGGTAAGTTCCTGAATAATGTTTACCGAAAAATCGGGCGGTTATCATTTAGGTACAACGGCAATGTACAACCCGGTGCCATTTTCTTAGTAGGTTTGCCTTTCCTTTCGATTTATTTAACCTCCCACATGATTCTTTTTAGCCACCCCACCGGTAACGCAAACGTACGAGCCGCCCTGGAGGGCATTAATGATGCGAATCTGTTACAGAGTTTCTATACCACCATTGCCACGTACCCGGGCAACACCTTCGATACCATAAGTCGGTTTGGCCCCCTAAGTGAATTTAAGCGCCGGGCCTACCCCCCGGAACTAGAAAAGCTAACGCACATCAGACCGTGGAAGGAGTTGGCCCGTGTCGCCGCAAAAAAGGGAAACCTGAATAACTTAGTCACCCACGAACACGGAAGGTTAAGTGTCGATGCGATCTACCACGACCTAGATCGTCACGTTGCGGCGTCACTCACCAAGGAAGAGCCGCAAGCCGTGTACGCCTACGAAGATGGAGCACTGGAGACATTCAAGGCCGGTGCTAAGCTAAATATGAAATGCCTGTACGATTTGCCAATTGGCTACTGGCGCGCGGCGCGCAGGTTATTACGGGAAGTAGTGGAGGAGCGCCCGGAGTGGGCGGAGACAATCGCCGGTATGAAGGATTCGGAAGCGAAGCTAGCCCGTAAGGACGAAGAGATCAGGCGAGCCGACCGCATCTTCGTGGCGAGTTCCTTTACCAAAACTACGCTGTTGGATTACCCGGGAGAATTGCCCCCAGTGGAGGTCATCCCTTACGGGTTTCCTATTCCCACCACCAATAGGGTGTACGATACCATTTTAAACCGGCCCCTACGGCTACTATTCGTCGGTGGCCTCTCCCAACGAAAGGGAATTGCGGAGATGTTTGAGGCCGTTGCCGCCCTGGGAAAAGAAGTTGAACTTACGGTCGTCGGAGCAAAACCAGCCGGAGTAACTTGCACGGCGCTCGACGAAGCACTGACCAAGCATCGCTATATCCCGAGCCTACCCCACGGGGACATTCTCCGGCTGATGCGTGAGCACGACGTTTTCTTGTTTCCTTCCCATTTTGAGGGGTTTGGTTTGGTCATCACCGAGGCCATGTCTCAGGGCACACCCGTAATCACGACGGACAGAACGGCGGGCCCGGACCTGATTACCCACGGGAGGGATGGATTCCTTATTCCCGCCGGTTCGGCAGCGGCCCTGGAGCAGCAAATTCGGGAGTTGATTGCAAACCCGGCCACGGTTGAAAAAGCCGGTCGCGCAGCCATCGAGCGAGCGGGTCGCAGGCCCTGGGAGGTTTACGGGCGCGAGCTAGCGGGAGCTCTGAACGCTTGTCTGTAGACGTAATCCACGCTTTTCACTGGTAAGGCCTCACTACGTTAGACCAAGCACGTTTGAGGATTTTTGTACGCAAAAGCACACGAAGCGTAGGATAATTAGGGGGCGGTAGCTCACGACATCCACGCCACTAATTAGGCACGGTAGCGGTATCCTTGATTAGTAACGTGCGGCAGTATCAAGCCTTTTACTCCCAGTCTAATTTTAGACCGCTCAAGGACTCCAGCTCCTCCCGTTGGCCCAGAAAATGGTCCCGCAAATAAGCCTCGATCGCTGGCGGGATGGGTTTTTGCGCGCGGGCGTTGACCCTTCTCGTCAGGTTAGGGGGGGTGAAGTGAGCAACGCCGATAAAATCTTGGATGCCGTGCAGTAGCGCTTCCGGCTCGGTGACGATCTGTTCGTAGGCCATGCACTTGATGCGATCCTCGGGAAAGACCGCTTGCCACTTCTTCAGAATCTTGACGTAGCTGGATCGCTCGACCACCGCCGGCAATTCTAACATGGCGATAATCTCTTTTTCCGAAGCATCTTCCAGCGGTCTGCCGTACAGTGTAGTGAAGTCCTTTCTGGCGTGGGACCAGGTGCGGGGGACGGGGTTACGCACGGAAAAAATAATCTTAACGTCGGGCATCCAGCGGGCGACCATTTTGACGTCTTCCAGCGGCATTATGCCGTAGGCTGGCGTGATCTCTCCGATCGTTTCCGCCGTCGAGCGTCCCCAAAAATAATGAGAGTAGGCGGCTTTGCTTAATAAGGGAACACTTCGCAGCAGCGGGCCAACTAACCGTTCATTGAGTTTACGGTCAAAGTAGTGTACCTCTTTTACCGGCGCCATGTGTACATCCGGATGTTGCCGAAGCTGCTCCCAGAGCCAAGTGGAGCCACAGCGGTGGCCACCAATGCCAATGAAATCGGGAAAGTAGGATGAGAACATCTTGTGGAATTGAATAAAGGGTGTATGTCCTTCAGGAAAAACGCATAATTTGGCGCAGACGAAGTCCACTTAGCATTCGATACCAAAGGTTAAATGAGTCATAATCGCCCCATCACGTGGTCAAGTTCACCCGAACTGGCCATCAATTACAAGGCAGTTATACCCTGAAACCAACCTATACCGTTAGTCGAGTTGCTTGACAAATTTAAGCGCCAGCGCAAGCCCTAAAGGTAAGAACTTTAAGACATCGCTTACGAATACTGTGTTCGCGACGGATCGTTCCTACCGTGGCATTTTAGCAATGGATAGGCTACCATTTACTTTTCGTCGCACGGAAAAACTTCCAGCGTGCCTCATCAGCCTACACTTTCACGTTAGTCGTAGGGGTGTGCCTCGGTACACTAAGTGCAACTGCAGCGGCAGTCAAGCTCGGTCAGTCTCGAGTCAGAGGTTTGTATGGGGGACCTGAGGCCGAACACCATCCGTGCCGGGAATACTCGACCAGATGTTTATCCTTATTTTTGTGTCTGAATATGAAGTGGAAGTCGAAGGATTGCGCGCTCACAGACATTTGTTTATGTCCTACTGAAGCCCCGGACTTATTGGAACCTTGACTTATGGTTCATTCGCTGGTGCCCGAGAAGCTCCACTTAAAGTAAATTACTGCATGAAATATCTGATTGCTGGCGCTAAAAGAACCGGCACTACCCTACTCTGCGCGGTGCTGGCAAACGCCGGGGCTAACTTTGGTTTTCCCAGAAATCGGGAATGGTTTCGTGGGTCCGGCGATTACGAGCACCAGTTAATGCTCGACAACTACAAGCACTTGAAGCGCGCCAGGTCGGTAGCGGCCATCTCGGACCGGCTAGCCCGCAGGGAGCACAATACGATCGAAGCGAACCTACGTACGCTGTTGGAACAAGTGGATTACATCAAGTACCCACCACTATCGGAGTACCTGCCCGTGCACGTTAAGCGTACGGGAAACGACCTCAACCTAATCGTGGTCATCCGGAAGTTTAACGACTTCGCGCTCAGCTCGATCAGCAAGGGTGGCGGGGTGGCCAGCGACCTTTCCTCTATTTATCTAGACACCTACCGCACGCATTTGCTCAACCTCCACCTGTACGGCGGCTGTGTATTGTTCTACGAACAGATTGTGGACGCGCGGGAAACGGCCTGGACGGCGCGACTTTCTGAAGTAACCGGCATTGATGCAGCAGCGCTACTGCAGGCCCGGGCTGATATTATCAAGCCTACTACATCGTCTAACAAAATTGGGGAGGTGATCATTAGCGAGGAATGCGACGAACTTTACCGGACCTTTCAGCAAATCGCTACGGAAATATACTCTTCGGATAAGCGTAAGCAACACAAGTCCTAACCACGCGGCGGTGCACCTACTCGCGGTTTTGAGGATGAGAAATGGTGGATCATTTATGGCCGGCAGTACTTAGAAGTAAATAGGTTTGGTGTGTTATTCTTCCGGGAGTGCGACAAATCGTCCTTCTTTTAAGTGGAAAAGCACCGTGTCGGTCGGGTGCACAATCTCCTAACCAGGTAAAGTTTGCTAATTCTTCCACCCATGACCCTGCACCCGCGACAGCGCCCACTACTCCCTATCCGTTGCCATAGTTACACTAAAATTATCCCGCTGCGTCAGCACATTCGTTTGCGGGGGGGGGGGTAGGAACGGTTACTAACTGGACGTAGCAGCGTGAACGCTAGGGTTGAACACTCACAAAATTTTGCTAAACCCAGGTCCGTCCGCGCTACACCTAAAACTAGCCGTTGTGACTGCCCGCGCCAAAACAGCTAGCTAGTATTCTTGTTACCTTTGCCGCGCCAAGCGATAATAGTTGGACGGGTAGCTACGCTAAACGATTGAAATGATTACGTACAGAACTCAACACCGTTAATGATTCCAGCAAGCAAATCGAATGGTGTCATTTGCACACTTTTCGAGAAAACTTATCATTTAGGACTCGCCGTATTCGTCAACTCTTTAGCAAAATGTGGTTTTGAAGGAGACGTCTACGCAGGGTACCGGGGTGAGCTGCCGGACTGGTCGAATGCCCGAGTTACCCAGACCGACAAGCACAGCGTTTATACGGTCAATCCGACCATCCAGCTACACTTCATCAGACTAACGACCGAAGAGCACCTGACGAACATCAAGCCGGACTTCATGCTGGACCTCTGGGAGAATTATTGCCCCGAAGCCGCGTACCTCAGCTATTTTGATCCCGACATCGTACTCAAAACGGCTTGGGTAAACATACTTAGCTGGATGGATTTGGGCGTGGCTATGTGTGAGGACATGAACTCCCCCATCCCCCGAAACCACCCGTTGCGGTTGAAGTGGAAAAAATACTACTCGGGCTTTGGTATTTCCCTGGACGCCAAAGATGACATTTACGTTAACGGAGGCTTCGTCGGCGTAAAGAAGGACCAAATAGAATTTCTCAAAACCTGGTGTCTCATCCAGGAAAAAATGAAGTTGGATACGGGCAACTCCAGCACCATCGGTATCGCCGACCGCTGGAACATGTTTCACTTCACCGACCAGGACGCCGTCAACATTACCAAGGATATTCATCCGGATACCACCGTGATGGAGAAAGGGGCAATGGACTTTGGCCGGGTCGGGTACGTGATGTCCCACGCCGCGGGAAAGGGGAAGCCGTGGAACAAGCAGTACTTGCGGCAGTGCCTCACGCAAGGCTCCGTACCAACCACCACCGACAAAATTTTCTGGAAGACGACCCAGCATCCCATTCAGGTGTATCCGCCGGGCTTAGCGCGACGGAAAAGGATTACGATTAAATTAGCTTCGCTAATCGGCCGGTTTATGCGTAGATCGTAGTCAATAATGGTAGCCAACCCGTCGGAGACTATCGTTTGCTTAACCTTTGCTAGAAACGGTTACCCCATCAATCCGAACCATTCACTAGCCAAGCTTTAGCCACTTAGCTAATTGCGCGCTACGTACCTTCATCCATCATTATGAATAGTTCTCTCAAATACGCCTGTATAGGCTCCATTTACGCTCCCTTCTCAGATGAACAGTGTGCCGAAAAACTAGCAAGACTGGGTTGGCATAAATCCTCCGTACTGGCCGCCGACGTGTTGTTCTTTAGAACGCTGAAGCTAGCCAAAAAAGCTGCGGTGGGTTTTCCCCTGAAGCGATTGGTGGTGTGGACAAACGAGCCCGCTTACGACAACACTTCTACGTTGTTAGTCAAAGGCACCTGGGGCAATAATATCATCGTCCTTAATGTATTCACCGGTAATGTATTCTGGCACAACTACCATTTTTTGGGTAGCTATCATTACTTGGAGACCCAGGACCTTGGTTTAACGAAAGCGGAGTTACTTAGTGAGTCGATTATCGTGGACAGAACGAGCCACGCGAAGAGGAAAACAGCGGTAGCTGTGTTCGCAAAGAAAACCGTGCCGAACGGTACCTACCTCGTTGCGGGTAAAAACGTCGACCTCAATCTTTACCGCCAGGAAGTAGCCACTACTGGCCGGGAAAGGGGCAGTTGTGACATAGCGGGTAAAGATTGGCCAGCGGGAACGGTCGTCGAAGAATCTGGGTACAGTGGCAAGGCCAAAGTACACTGGTGGACGCGAAAGATCGAGTTCATGCGGGAGTATAACTTCAACGTAGCCATGGAGAATAACCTCTGGCCATACTACGTGACCGAAAAGATTTGGCAAGCCATCCGAGCCGGCTGCCTACCGATTTATTACGGTCAGGGTAGTTCTATTTACGAGGCATTCCCGGAGAATTCATTCGTCGATGCTTCACAATTTGACGCCCCCGCCGCACTGTGGGATTTTATCGATGACATGTCCTACGACGAATGGCGCCGCCGCTTGGTGCTTTGCATTCACGCCTACAACCGGGGAATTAAGGAAATGCAAGAAAGGAGGCACCCCTTTTTCGACGAAGTGATTATGAGGACAAGAGAAGTTATCACGAAGAACTAGTTTTGCTTGTTTCTTGCGGCTAATCTCCTGGGGGTAGGTACACGTCGAAAACAAATCACCTAAGTTGCACTTCAAGATGCAATGATTGCAAGGGTAAGCAAGAATTATTAGAGCCCCTAGCGTGCAGTTGCTTAGTGAGATTGATGCTATTTTACGGATTACATTTCAACTATGGCCGTCGATATGACCACAAGTTTGTGCAACAATCACTTAGAACCGCCAATCCAATAACTGACCGATTTAACTACGTTGCTGCTTCGCGGTGCAGCTTGGTCCTGCGGCACTGCTCTTCCTATCCTGAAAACCACCGTCCCGACTAAGTCGGGATGCAGGCATCCAATCGGCTCGATCAGCACCTCAATTCCGGCGCTTCAATCAGGACAATTATTACATCGACGATATCTGAGTGCACTGATCAATTAACTTTCTTGATTTAATTGCTTCCAGAAATAAGCACAGATTAGTTAAAAAGAATAGAAGTAAAACATAGATTTACTGGTCTGGTTTTAACCTGACGTGGGCATTGTTGCCTCACTGCATTAATAATGGAGCCCCGCTAGCAAGATTAGTTGATAGTTTATCTTAATGACTAAGTACGGGTATAAAATCTTCCGATCAACGTTGCCAAGTTAATTGCCGTTCTTTTTCGCCATAAAGTAGTACTAGAATACAGCTTGATGGGTGAGGCGACGTTGGCCCAGTATGCTTTATCCGCATTTCCGGGTCGTAACCCGCCCGTTAGTACCCCTTTCAGGTACTGCTTCGTCCATGGCTTCTTACTTCCCGCAGCGTGGGACATCACGTAGCCGATTTTACCGAAATCCATTGCTTCTTTGCCCATTACGCTTACTTGAGGCGACAAATCCTTTGCGACGTTCAGTGCATCCTGGTCCATCAGGTGAAAAGGATTCCACCGATCCGCAATACCAATTCGGTGTTGCTTTCCAGTGTATTCTACCATGTATTCCTGCAATTGCCCCCACAAATCAGCGAACGATTTATACTTTCTATTGATGCCCACAAACCCTCCGTTCACGTAGGTATCATCCTTCGGTTCGTAATTGACGTCAAAGCCGGCGTAATAAGCCTTCCACTGCATTCTGAGTGGGTGGGTGCGGTGGAAAGGAGAATTGATGTCCTCACAAAGCGCGATACCGAAAGCAGCCCAGGTTTCAAAATGAAGCCACTTACATTTAACAACGATGTCGCAATCAAAATAGAACACGTTGTCGATCTGCTCACCATAACACGCCCAAACCTGATTTATGATTTGTGGCTTGATGTTGGCCAACATTTCGTCAGTGTCCTGCCAGACGAATCGAATGGAAAGATCTTCAGTGACTCGATGGACGAGGGTACCCCCGTCACTTCCACTTTCAATAGTCACCCACGGGGGCAATGCACCACGGTAGGCTGCGTAAACCTCACCTCGGTAGCCACATTTGTGAAGTGAGTTTACGAGTGCACCAACACCAAGGTGATAGGTATTTTCGAAGACGGTACAAACGATACTCCCGTTACTACTATCTAATGCGAGTGCTGATTGGGTCATAGATTGGTTAGGACATGGCTGATACAGTTTATCCTTAGCTACTGTGACTAACGCTACTTATTTCACCATGTTTCAAAGTGTCCGCAGAAAAGGACTCCTCTTCAAGGAGCTAACCGCGATGACTAGTTTAAGCTATGACCTTACACCGCCAGATGACACCGCATAAGCACAGAACCGCAAGAGCTCGGGTAAAATGTGCTGCGGCGTTTCTAAAAAGAGCTTTTCTGTGCTTTTGCGTTTTACTTCGCACTGCTTCTTGCTGTGCAGCCAAAAAATCTGCGTAACGTTGGTTGAACATTAACTAATTACCCGGACCGTATTAAACAGACATTCTGTAACCCTCTCCCCCAACTCCTTTCACTTTGTGGCAGCTTCGCTGCTTCCTGCGGTGGTCCGAAGGCAGAGGGGAGTAAAGGCTGCCTGCTTCGCTCGTCAAAAATGTTATTATAAAATTATCAAAGTCCTTTCAGTGACCAATTCTTATTTAGGAGCGGTATTGACTCAAGAAGAGGTTAACCAAAACAAAGAAGCCTGACGTAAGGAGTCTTACGTCAGGCTTCAACAATTTCAAAACTCTCAGTCACGCATTATTTGGTAAAAATTAACGCCTCGGTTGAGTCTTCCGACTGAGCGTCACTTGACCTTGATAAACAGTTTTCTGTATTGCTTATCTCCCGAGATGAGTTGGATTACGTAAGGCCCAGACTCAAAGTGTGACACCTCAATTACGTCAGACACTCGAGAATCCGTCTTATCATAAATCCGCCTTACCATTACTCGGCCACTCACGTCGGTGATCGTCACTTCGCACTTACCCGTAAATCCACTGGTGAAGCGTAAGTTAACTTCTTCAATCACGGGGTTAGGGAAGACTGTAAACACTGCACTTTCATCGAGGGCAGCCTTAATGCCTTCGTTACGTGCATTCGGCTGCTTGCTTGATGCTCCATTACTATCAGTATCGCATACGTCCCCAATGCCATCTTTGTCCGTGTCGGTAAGATTAGATGACTGAACAGCGGGACAATTGTCTAATCGGTTAATGACATAATTACGGGGTTGCTCGCAAGTTACAATTGAGTCATTTGGATCACCAAAGCCATCTCGGTCAAAATCAGCATAATAGACCGGAGTGAGTTGGTCCGCATTAAATACTGTGGGGCAACTGTCAGCATTGTCGGGGATATTATCACCGTCTGTGTCCACTAAGCTTAGATCACCACAGTTTTCACCGATCGGACCGTCTGCGGCAGGGATGGTACCGTCAGTCGATAAATAAATTTTATCCAAGCGTGCGTTCGGTTCGCGGAAAGCAAACGTGATCGTATTGACACCATCAGGAAGCGTAAAGCTATCTCCAAAAATATCATTCCATGCGTACCTATTAGTATTAACTAGGTCGTTACGCTCGAACCACGGGCCGCCGTTGACCCGGATATAGTAAGAGTCAAACGATGAGTTCTTGCTTTTTACGCGGGCGAAGAGGTAGTAGTCTCCCTGCTGAACGTCCATGATTCTGAAAGTGACGTGGTTGGAAGCCGTATCCGCCGGAACTACTAGCGAAAGTTCACCTTGGTACCTAACGGCACCGTCGTTTGAAGCAGTAAAATCCTCCTCGCTACTCCAGCTCGATCCAACTTGCGCACACTCGCTCTCTAGCCAAAAATCAGTTCGACCGTTGATGGATGCATCACAAACATCTCCTTTTCCATCCTGATCCGAGTCTAACTGGTCACGGTTGTAGATGTTGGGACAATTGTCCCCCCCTACGGTAACGTAATCCATTAGTGGAGTACAACTTACAATAGCCGTAGCATCATCGCCGAACCCGTCGCCGTCCAAATCATCATAGTAGGTTAAAGCTTCGTTTCCGACGTTGTCATTCAATGGCTCGCAATCGTCAACGTCAAGCACTCCGTCATTATCATCATCTTCGTCACACAGATCACCCACGCCGTCACCATCAGTGTCGGTATTGTCAAGGGAAGCTACTTGTGGGCAATTGTCAGTGCTGTCAGCTACGTAACCGTCGGGGGCTACACAAGCCTGTATCCACGTCAATGGATCACCCAGACCGTCTTCGTCTAAGTCAGCGTAGAAGATTGGAATTATTTGATCCGGGTTAGCTACCGCTGGGCAGTTATCAACATCGTCGTTAAATCCATCATTATCCGTATCTGAATCCGGGTTTAGTGCCTGTACGGTGATTATCGTATCGGCAGTTGCCCCCTCATTGTCCGTCACGGTGAGGGTAATGTCGTAAAAACCCGTAGTAAACGTATTGGTTACGGTGATTCCATCAGCGCTACCGCCATTCCAATTCCATGAATAAGATTGAATTGTTCCGTCTGGATCAAAGGAACCACTTGCGTCGAGTTCCGTGAACAACGGTGCTATGCCACGATTGGGGGTAGCGACCGCAGCCAGTACGGGTACTTCATTCGGGCGGTCCACAACCGTGATGGTAATAACATCCTCGTCGACGGCAAGGCCATCGTCAGTTACCGTTAAGGTTACGTCGTATACCCCAGCGGTGAGAAAAGTAACCGCAGGAGTAACGCCCACGGCGGAGCCTCCCGGCCACGTCCAATCATAACTAATGATTGAACCTTTAGCATCTGGATCGTAGGAAGCAGTACCGTCGAGCGTCACTGAAAGTGGCGTAAACCCAAACGTGTCGGAAGATGAAGCAATCGCAATTGGTGCCTGATTAGGCGCCCCACCGCAATTCTCTCCAACTGGACCAGCAGCAGTCGGCACGGTGTTACTAGTTGATAGATAGATTTTATCCAAACGGGCATTAGGTTCGCGGAACGCAAACGTAATCGTGTTGACGCCATCGAGAAGCGAGAAGCTTTCCTGGAAGATATCGTTCCACTCGTAAGTATTCGTGGTGATGAGCGAACTGCGCTCAAACCACAAGCCATCATTGACGCGAACAAAGTAAGAATCAAAGGATGCATTCTTACTCTTCACGCGAGCGAAAAGATGGTAATCTCCCTGCTGAGCGTCAGTGATGTCGAATCGAACGTGATTAGAAGCAGTATCCGCCGGTACGGTCAGCACAAGATCTCCCTGGTACCTTACCGCACCGTCATTCGAGGCGGTGAAATCTCTCTCAGTAGTCCAACTGGACCCAACCAGAGCGCATTCACTCTCTAACCAGAAACTCGTGCGGCCACTAACCGAAGCGTCACACACATCTCCCGTTCCATCTTCGTCCGAATCTGACTGATCCGGATTAGAAACATCGGGGCAGTTGTCTCCCCCCACCAGCACGTAGCCAGTTATTGGGCTACAACTCAAAGTCGCCGAAGCATCATCACCAAAGCCATCGCTATCGATGTCAGCGTAATAGATGGTTGCCCGTCCGACATTTGCATCTAAAGGGTCGCAGTCATCAGCATCAAGTATCCCATCACCGTCATCGTCTTCATCACACTCATTGCCTACACCATCGCTGTCAGTGTCAGTGGTATCTAAAGTAGCAATAGTGGGGCAATTATCCGTGCTGTCAATAACGTATCCATCCGGAATTTCACAGCCGGTTATCCACGTCAGGGGGTCGCCAAGACCGTCGTTATCAAAATCAGCGAAATACTTTGAAGTTATTTGCTCGGGATTGAAGATGGTCGGACAGTTGTCAACAGCATCGTTGACGCCGTCATTGTCCGTGTCTAGGCTTGGGTCAATTGCCTCTACGGTAACGGTAGTGGTTGCCTTGTCTCCGTCGCTATCCGTGACGGTTAGCGTAATCTCGTAGCTACCGACGGGGAACGTAGCGGATATTACGTCGCCAGAATCAATCATTCCGGGTAGGGTCCACTCGTATACCTCGATCGTGCCGTTGGGGTCATACGAACCACGACCATCGAAGACCACCTCTAATGGAGCTGCCCCACGTTCGGGTGACGCGGTAGCCACCGCTACCGGCAGCACATCCGCAGCACCTTGTGCTGTAATGAAAATAGTGTCAGTACCGAAGGCACCTTCATCGTCGGCAACGGTAAGTACTACGGGGTAAGTACCTGGTGTTGTAAACGTCAAATCTATATTCGCACCAACATTGTCACCGACGGGAGATGTCCACGCGTAGCTGACAACTCGACCGGCTACGTCTGGGTCGAACGAGGCGCTGCCGTCAAAGCTGACGGTTAGTGGCGTTTCTCCTGACCTCACCGTTGATTTGGCAATAGCGATTGGGGACTGGTTGTTTCCGTTCGTACAGTTCGCGGCCTGCACGCCCACAACGGTGGGTAGTTCCGAATTAGTAGACAAGAGAATCTTATCCAGGCGCGCATTAATTTCCCTGTACGAAAAGGTGATTGTGTTCTCACCGTTTTCAAGATAGAAACTCTCTTGCAGCATGTCATTCCAAGCGTATTGGTTTGTTGCGGTCAAATCATCCCGCTCAACCCAAGGGCCATCATTAATGCGTACCCAGTAGGAGTTGAATGATGCATTCTTCGCCTTTACGTGGGCGAATAAATGGTAGTCTCCCTCTTCCACATTATTTAGGAAGAATTTGATTTCACTACTAGGATCTCCTCCCGGTGTACTATAAGCAGATGAACCCTTACGAATAGCGTAAGCACTATTTGAAGCTTCGCTTTCTCCTCTTATCTCCCACTGGCTGCCAACAACTGCGCATTCAGCTTCGAGCCAAAAGTCAGTCTTACCGTTAGGGGAAGAATCACAGTAGTCACCCTTACCATCTTGATCGAAATCACTCTGATCAGGATTATAGGCAGTAGGGCAGTTGTCGCCACCGACAGCAACGTAGCCAGTCGGGGGCGTACAAGCGATTAGCTCAGAATCGCTATCCCCTATTCCATCTCCATCCACGTCGGAAAAATATGAAATAGGTCCGCCAACGGCATCATTCAATGGCTCACAGTCCTCTGTATCCAGGATGCCGTCATTGTCATCATCGTCATCGCACGCATCACCCAGGCCGTCACCGTCCGTGTCTCTGTTGGACGACGAAAATACCGTTGGACAGTTATCTTGATTATTCGCTACGTATCTGATCGATGCAACACACCCTGCAATGCTATCAGTGGGGTCGCCAAAACCATCGAGATCGTTATCCGCGTAGAAGAAAGTAAGAGACTGATCCGGGTTGAAGACGGTGGGACAGTTATCTACGTCGTTTTGAATATTGTCATCATCATCATCTGACGAAGCATTCAAAGCAACAATATTTACCGTTGAGGTGGATGAGTCATCATCGTCATCAGTTACCGTAAGCGTTACGGTATAATTACCTTCTGGAAAGGATACGTCAGCGAATTTACCAGTCGTGCTTCCCGTTGACCATGACCATTGATACGATATAATTGACCCATCAATATCGCTCGACAGGCTACCATCTAAAGTTGTACTCAGTGGAGCAATTCCGTAAGTCGGCAAACTACTTGCAATCGCTACCGGTGGGATATTTGGTGGCTCGTTTACTCTGACCCTTACGGTATCGGTATCACGGTCACCAGCATTATCCGTTACGGTTAGGACAATATTGAAAAACCCAGTGTCCGCAATCACTGCGGTGGTCAGGTCACCCACTACTGCGCCAGACTCCCACGTCCAGCCGTAGCTCACGATAGAGCCGTCCGTATCTAGATCGAAAGATGCTCGCCCGTCTAAGTTTACGGTTAGTGGTGCAAAACCTTGCAGTGGGGAGACATCCGCAACGGCAATTGGAAGTTTGTTGGCTGCGCCAGCACAGTTCTGTCCGGTACCGCCAATTGTAGTCGGGACGGTGGGGTCCATTGATAGATAAATTTTATCCAACTTGGTATCACGTTCCCGGTAGGAGAAGTCAATCGTGTTGACCCCATCGTTGAGTGGTACGCTGCCTTCCGCAATGTCGTTCCATTCGAAGGTATCGTTTGCAATCAGAAAGTTCCGTTCAAACCATACTCCCCCGTTGATTCTCACCCAGTATGAGTCTCGTTTGTCATCTCTAGCCGATACTCTGGCAAAAAGATAGTAGTCTCCGGCTTGGACTTTATCAACGGTAAATCTAATTCTGTTAGATGGGACGTCTTCAGGTACGGTAAGCGATTTGGGCTCTACATATACTGCATACTCACCGTTTGAAGCCAGGCTGTCCGTCTGTAATAACCATTCGGAGCCTACGACCGCGCATTCCGCTTCCAGCCAAAATTCAGAAAGACCTGCCGGGGAAGCATCACAGACATCTCCAACGCCGTCGTTGTCAATATCGGTCTGATTCGGATTTGAGATAGAAGGACAGTTATCGGTTGAATTCAATACGTAATCAGCTGGCGGTACACCACAAACTTCAATTCGAGTGTTGTTGTCTCCCAGGCCATCTCGATCAAAATCGGCATAGTATGTTGTCGTTCCTCCAATGTTCTTATTGAAGGGGTCGCAGTCTAAGTCGTCCGGTATCCCATCATTATCGTCGTCATCATCACAGAGATCACCCGTGCCGTCATCATCAAAATCTGCCACGTTAGTAGATCCGTTATTTGGGCAATTATCCAAATCATTGTCTACGTAGCCGTCCGGTGGCGAACAAGAACGAAGTGGTGAGCTAGGATCTCCCAAGCCATCAAAATCTAAATCGGCATAATAGGTAGTCGCTGGATCAATCGTCACAGAGATGATGGCGGTGTCGGAAGAACATCCGTTTGATCCACCAACGACGTACAGGTAATCTCCTGACGGAGCTTCACTAGGATCGATAACCTCGAGGGTAGGCTGGCCATTTATCATCCAAGTTCCAAATTGGTAAGGCTGACCTCCCTGAGCAACTAAGTAGGTATAGAGATTGACGGGATCGGCAGACTCACACAACGTAATGAAACCATCATTACCCGCAAATTGCGGTGATAAATCTAGGTCTATGACAATTGTATCTTCACCAAAGCAGCCAGCATTGTTGGACCCTACTAAGCGGTAAGTACCTGCCGCACGGACGAAGAGTGAAGGACCAACACCAACTAGGTTGTTATTCTCATCATACCAAGTAAAAGTATTGTTTTGATCGTCCGAAGCCGCTGTGAGCTCGAGAGAATCCGCTGAACAGGTCACCGTCCTTCTGGGGGCAATGATTGCCACTTCAGGGTTCAATTGACCCTGCACGATAATCACGTCACTCGTCAGTGGGCAATTGTTTGCCTCATTTGGATCAGATAAAGTATAGGTTCCCGGTAGACTCACGGTTGGATTACTAAGCATGGAGGTGAAGCCACTGGGGCCCGTCCAGAGATAGTCGCCGGAAGAAGTGAAACCGTTTAGCGTGACCGAAGGATTAGCACAATTAATGATCATTATCGCACCGCCTGAATTGGCCTCGACAGTACAGTTTATTGATGTCGGATTGACGATTATTTTGAAAGTGTCCTTGACTTCTAACAGGTTGTAATCAACTGCAGTTATGACCAATTCAAAAGTCTGGTCAGCAACCTCGTACGGCGGATTTACCGTTATCATTCCCGTGAGGGAATCAAGGCTAATCCAAGATGGTGTCAACCCTCCAGTACTTAAAGACTTACTAAACACTAAACGGTTACCCGGGTAACCTTTGTCGAAGTATATTCCGAGTGTATCCCGGAAGCTGGTTAGAATATCAACGGACTTATCTGGAATTCCGAGTGCTTCCGGCTTATTCAGCGGTCGTGCATTGTAGACAATATCGATATTATCGTTAAAATCACAGTTTCCCGCCCCGGTGTCGCATCCGTTACCGACGTAATCTTGAATTAACAGGTAGGCGTTGGGTACGTTATTTCCGGCTCGATCGAGTACTCGATAGATACGCATACCCATAACCGTTTCCTTCAGTTCTTGCCTGGCGTTTCCTCCGGTAGTATGATAGTCAGCAATTTCTACTTGGAAGGGACGTGGTATGAGATCGACGGACTTTCCAGCAATGGTTTGATTCTCAAAGTTTGTTTTTGGAAAAACACTCTGATTTTGATTACCTAAGTGCGTAAAGTTAAGGCCGCCATTAAATTCATCGTTCTCATCAGTGAATCGAGTGCGTGCGCCACCCGGTCCGTGGAAAGCAGCAATTCGCATAGCCTGTACTGGTTTCGTCACGTCAGCCTGCTCAAACAGCTCGGCAAATATGGCATCACCAAAATAACCACTGTTGATATCTTCCGCCGATGGTCGGTTCGAATCAAACTTAACGAACCTACCATCCGGCCGCCGCCCGACTTTGGTCCCAAAGCCAAAATTGGAAAAGATTTGCTCTACGTTTGCTTCGTTAGTTCCTTCCGGTCTCCTGCCAATGATACTACTGAAAGTAGCCTGCACCTGCTTAGAGTTATCCGCATTCGATGAAAACATCAGCTTAGCTACGTCGACACGTGTGTTCCCACCGACGCTAACGGATTTAATTTCTACCTCAACGTAATCACCGGGCGCAATTGAGATTCCATTTCCGGAAACAGTCGGCTTAGTAATTATAAATTTCTTCGTGTCCGACGTCGTTAGCTCGTCAATCACTAGTGTCTCGGTTCCATCATTGTGAATACGCATCAACGTAGTCAGGTGGTTATACACGGTATCACCCCTAAAATCAACCGGCCCCAAAATTTTATTGAAGGAATAAAAATCATCGCTCGGGAACCCGATATCGGTGCCCGGTATTTTTATCATGTTCTCGATTCGAGCTATGGCTCCGGATTGTGGCTCAATACGGATTGTGGATTGGCCATAGCCGGTGTTACCCGAGCCATCAGTCGCATCATACTCAAGCCGGTACTGCGTGAAGCTGTCGCTATCGCCAGTTAGGGTGAAAGGGCCGGTATATAGTTGGTAATTACCACCGTTGATCCGGTATCTTATACCAGCCACTCCTCCACTACCGGAGCGATCGAAGGCATTAAGGGTAACCAGGACTGCACCGTAGTAGCTTCCGCTCAACGATTCGTTTCCAGTGATATCCGCTACGATAGATGGAGCAAAACCGGTGCTGTCAACTGGTACTGCTTCAACAAACAACAGCTTAGTGACTCCGTTGAGCCCATCGTTACCGTCACTCAAGGTTAGCTTACCATCTTGCACACGAATTGTGTCGTAACCAATCTGGAAAAAGTTATCAACCGTAGGGTTGAAGTTACTCACCATCGGTACGCCTTCAGCCTTTATGGCATAGCTTTCCGAGTCTCCCTCGTAATTACCCACAGCCAGCCGAACGGCCCACAAGCCATTTCTGAGATCAACCTCCCAGTCTCTGGACGTAAAGAACCCGGGGATATTGAATCGGTTAGACGATTTAAGCAGCTTCTCCTGTTTAGGACTGTCGTTTGTCAGCCCAGCTTTCACACCTGATCTACCTGAATAATTATTACTTGGCGTCCCGGTAAAGGGGTCAACCCAGCCGTAATTGAACTTACCGGCGCGGTTACCAAAAGCATCTCCGTAATCAGCAAAGTATCCTACCGGAGGGGTGAAGGAGGGGTCCTGAAAATTAACCTTAATGGAACCATCGAGGGTCTCTACTACTGCTAGAGAGACGGTCAACGTATCATTAGTTAGGTCGGTACCACTCGCGACTATGCGTCCGGCGTACATACCAAGCTGTAATCCCGCGGCATCGATTTCCAAGGCGAAAGATTCACCAATTTCTACGGTAACGGGAGCCGCAAGCCAGGCATCAAGTGAAGTTAAAGCAACAGTGCTTTGGTTAGCTGACGCCAAATTATCTACCCGAACAGTGAGGCTATCGGAGATTACGGAGCCATCTTCTGATACAGCCAGCGTAATTTTTGCCGGATCGAAAGCAATTGATGGCATTACCGGAACGTATTCTCTTGCATTTTTTAAGAGAAATACATAATCTTGGTAATCTCCGTTCAGCGCATCTTCAAACGCCACTAGGTATTGATTGCTGATCGTGTTACCAAAAGTGTCTTTAACTGGATAAATCCTTGCTCTCCGGTAAACAGGAGGTGCATTGAGTGAATCCTTAGTATGGATCGTGTGGTTAAAAATATTTGAAGTAATATATATTCCAAAGGGTGTTCCTTCATAATCGAAACTTGAAGAACCAGATGAGATGGAGGGGAATAGCGTTTGACTTTCCGACATTTCGCCCGACATGACACCTACTTCAGTAATGTTAGCTACATCGTTATCATCGGTGTACCATCCGTACTGAATGGACTCGGTTGGGGAGTATCTCGCAACTGGCAATAAAGTAACGGGCCCGGGGCCAGCTGCTTCGAATGAATTGATTAGTACCTCTTCTCCCTTGAGAGTAGGTTCGGTATCACTGCTTACGGTGGTCCAACCTACGTCAATACCTAAACGAAGCACGTCAACTACGGTTTGTAGTGATGGCTCGTTGCCACCGCCGTTACCTCGCTTAGTCAACGCGTCGATTGGGAGGATGAAAGTTCCACCGCTCGTATTAACGTTGAAGATCATCCTTGAAGGCCGGTGGCCAAGGTCATTTGTCTGCATTGACGGCCGGTAGATCACCTCGTAATCAAGCGCGCCGCCGGGCGCAATGCCAACGGTATCCGAGCCACGGTACAGTTCAACTAACTCAGCGTGCTGGCCGGCAAAGGAGATACCTCTGATCTGCAGTTCAGCCGTTCCCGTATTTTGTACGGTAAAACTGACCGTGTCGGGGAAGTAACCCTGTTGACCGTTCCTTCCTTCTGGGTAAAGAACACCTGGGTTTACTACCATGACGGGCCGGAGTGGGGCCGCCACCGTCTCTACGTTACGGACCAACAGGACAATATCCTGATAATCTGCTCCATCGACTTGCCCCTCAAATGCGATGGCAAAAGTATTATCCTGGTTTGGTACTTCGTAGACCCGTGCGTGGTGCGTTAACGTGCCGGGGAATGCATTTAAAAAGTCTTCGGTGTACACGTAAGTGTCCCCTCCGGCGGCCATCGGCCATCGGTTATAAAAGCCAAATTCATTCAAGCCCGGGTCAAAGGATAGTGAACCACTGATGACTGGGTTCAAAGTTTGACCATTACGTACGGTGCTATTATCGACCGTGAATAATTCCTCAGTTGCGTTACTTATGCCACCCTGATACCAGCCAAAACCGACGATCGGGCTGGCATCCTCCGGGCTAAATACGCCAAGGACTTCAATGGTGACTGGGTCGGGGGTTGCACGTTGGAACGTTTGCCCGAATAATTCGTCACCAACTAAGTCAGTATATTCAGTGCCGACTGGCAAATCAAGGATGGTTGAATTCTCATCTTGGTCCGCTACACGGACGTTGAGTTCGTAGACATCCAATACCTGCTGTAGCGAAGGTTCTTGATCACCGCCATAACCTTTCGTACCCATGCCATTGAGAGTAATAGAAGCCTCCGTACTAGAACTTCCGCTCACAATTAACTTTGCCGATTTAGGTCCCACCGTGTCGGGGTTAAATCTAATGGTGATGGACGTTGAGCTGTTAGGGTCCAACGTTTCCGGCATGTTAGATTCATCGAGCTGAAACAATAAGGAGTCTTTCCCGGTGATGAACGCAAGTGGATTCGTGAGGGGCGCGTTACCGGTGTTAACGATAAATATGGGGATCTCGGCACCCGGACCAAACCCTACGACATCCTCCGTTACGATATTTTCAGGAAATATCTCGATACTAGCCTGAGGAGCTGCCTGTGCACTAGGCTTGAGCAAGACAATCGTCTGCTTCGCTAAATCAGAAACGTAGAGATTACCAGTGGCTGGGTCTTCGGTAATATCTAAAGGGTCGCCGAAGCCACGGAAGCCAGGGATTCCAATTTTCGAAGTAAGAATGTCACCATTAGGTCCGTTAGGAATTAATGCAATAATATCACTACCACCGGAATAGCGACAGACCAACAGGGCTCCGCGAAGATTACCTCCTTCAGCGCCACTCTGGTATTCGATTATTCCGTTCGGTGACTTATTAAATTCAAAGTCGAACGCAATACCACGGAAATCAACGTCGGTAGAGACGTTATTATCGTAATTACGCACGTCTACGGGCCCTCGGTTAAGTACATAGTGCCCCAGCAGCGGATTGGGATGACCGTAGTAGCCAGTGGGCTCGTTCGGGTCGACGCGGAACAGAAAGTCACGTTGCGTATTATTACCAAAAGTAGCTGGAATAGGAGGGTACCGTTCGGCGGGGTCATCATGATCGTAAATCACTCCGTCGAGCCGGCGGGTGCCGTCTACCGATGCGGGGGTGTTGCTACCTCCGGCCGTGCCGTTGTTGGGAATGTAAAGCTGGCCATTACTGTGCCAAACTAAATCGTATGCGTTTCTGATGCCCGTCGCAAATATTGTCAGGGGAGCATTAACGTAAAACGGATTGTAGGTACCATCATCGGGGAAGTCCCGGTTACTCTCCCGGTAGGTGCCACTACCGGTACCGAGGGTCGGAGACGCCGGATTAACATTGTTAATGGCGCCTTGGTCCATGGTCGTCTTAGCATCGAGGGGCCACTGAGCTTCAGGAAGCAAGTTTAGATCCAAGCGGAGGGTAGCCGCGGTGAGCAGACGCTCTTTCCGGTTGCCCCAGGAATTATCGGGCGCTCCACCGGCGGAGTTACTACCCTGGTTGAAATATAAGACACTTCCCTCCCCTCTCCGGAAAGCAATTCCGTTCGTGAGGTGATCCCGGCGGGAGCGCGGTAGCCGAGTTACGACTAGATCTTCTACTTGCAAGAAAGGACCGGTGAGGCGGCTGATTTTTCCGTCCCACGGCTCACCGTTGTTCAGTACGCCTTCGGCGTGGCTGACGTAAACGATTAAATTCGATTCCGTGGCCGCGGGATCAAAAGCTAAACCGATAGCGGAACGGGCGCCATAAATGTCGGGGAGCGTAGAGAATTCTTCTTTTTCACCCAGTTTACCGTCGGGTGCGATCGTCCAACGGTCCACGTTACCGGTTAGCTGCAATCCGTACAATTTGCCGTCGGGGCCCACCGAAAGGGAGGAATACAAACCATCCGTGGCAACATCGCCGGCGTTGGTGAAGGACACATTGTCAAGCGCGCTACCCGCACTCGTGTTGTCCGCAGCGGTGGTAAACGTTGCGGTATAAACTTCAAAGGATACACCGGTTAAGTCTTTTACACCGTCAATGACGAAGCGGTAGGTGGTGTTAATCTCCAGTGGTATGGTCGGGGTGAGGTTGATACCATCACCGCCTCCCGTTCCATTGACGGTAGCGGGAATCTCTAAATTATTGGATACTTTAAATAGCTTGACGGTCTGGTTGGTGATCGAAGAATTCTCGACGCCGAAAATACCATTCAGGCCGTTCGGCAGGAAAAGATCATTACCCGAAAGAGACGTGCTGAGGGTTACGTTGATTGCACCGTCCGCCGGCGTACTAGCCAGGACACGAGGAATGTTATCCGCCGATGAAACAACCAAATTGACGACGAGCTCGGCGGCTAGGAAGCCAGGAGAAGTAGCAAAGATGGTCGTGCTGTAGCGGCCCTCCGCGAGTCCTGACTGAATACCGAAGGTAACTTCTCCAGTCGTGGGAGTGCTAGGCAGAATCAACCACGCAGCGGAATGCGGGTCATCGGACAGGGTGATCACCGGGTCCGTACTGTTGTTGGTTATCAAGGTTACGACACTGGTTTCCGGTGCCTCTCCCTCCAGTACGCTGATATTTAATTCGCTCTTGTCAAAAATAAGGGTAGGCGTAAAGGGCTGTACTTCTACGTCGAACGACTTAAACTGAAACAAAGTCGGGTCACTGACCGGCGCAAAAAACTGGGTAGCGAACACACCACCGTAAGAGATGGGAGCGGAGGATGCGTCCAGATCGTGATCTACCCCTAAACCCAGCACCTGCGGCAGCGCCAAACTATCCACAAAGTCTTTCTCAATCACGGCCTCGGTGCCACCATCGAATGCATAATAGCCACGTACACTACGGTAAACCGGGTCAATCTCCAAACGTAAACTGATGGAATTCGGAATGATGGAGTTGAACTTAAAACTATTCAAATTCTCCGTGACAACCCGGGTGGGGTCGTTGGGGTCGGTAGTTTCTACGGTCAGCCTGATGCGCTGGCTATTTTCGGTCGATTTCTCCACCACTAGCTTCACGTAGTTGTCCTCGTCTAAACCATACCACAGACCACCTTCCTGAGAGTCGTTGCCGGCATTCAGCTCAAATTGTGGCTGATCTAATTCCGTTCTCAGCTCAAACACGCTACCGGGGGCTTGAAATCCTGCGCCGAGCATGTTGACTTGATTATTCGTCCCGGGCGTAGTGGCGGGGCTCAACGCCGCGGTGCCTTTCGTCGTAAATAGCTCTAAATTTCCGGACGTGACGCTTAACAAAGACGACTCAAACCCGGGCACCGAAGCGTTGCTCGGCACGGCGGGGTATTCGTTGAAGGAAGGAGCCACGGCCATGGTGAAACCAGTACCCATGTTGAATCGGTCCGTCAGCCCACCTTCGGTGCCATCGAAGACCAGACTGAAGGGTAAAAGCTTAGTAATTTCGCTGCAGGGTAGCGTGCTGATGGGATCACACCCAGCAGTCAATAAATTTGCCTCCTCCTCGCACGCCATTAACTCATTGGGGTCAGTTTCTCCATTCCCGAAGCTAGACCGATCATCATTGTGGGCAACGTCTGCGAGAATGGTGTGAGGGGCGCCGTCGACATCACTGAAAAAGTCGGAAGCCAATAATGGCCCGGTGCACAACATCATCACGAATATCAGTGGCGTGCAGACGGAGACGTCCATCTTTGGGGTGTGAAAAAAGTCCATAACGTGTTGTTTAGGTTGTTGTAGAAAGACAAAAATTGACAGTGAAAGAGGAACAGTGCGAAGCCCGTAGGCTCGTTGTAATGCTGAAGTAGCTATCGCTAAATAGCGTTGTTTCTGAAGTAATCCGTGGGTGTAAATTGTGTGATTAGTGTACTAATCGTTCGTCCCGCAAAGGTAAGATTATGTGCTTGTTCGCCAGCTTCCACGGCCTTAAAAATTGCTTAAAATGCAAGGTGCGGACAATTGAACTGGGTTCATTTATTTTCTAGTTGGAAAGAACTCGTATGCATGAATAATAACATCGGTAAGGCCGCTAAAGTTTCTTGAGTAGCGACTAGCCTCCGGGCGCCACCGAAGCTACGGCCCCTAACACCGTGTTCAGCAATGAACTTTTTGATCAACTAGTCTCTTAAAGCTTATTTGGTGGCTAAACGGATTGATTTATCTGATAAAGATACAAATTGGGGTAGTATTGTACTACGGTCACCTACTACTCAGGCGATTCAGTGCACCGGGTGCGTCATTTTAACATAAACCCAGGCCATGTTGTGAGAGACAATTACCTTTACGTCACCGTGCGGACTGTGCGTCACCACGCAAAAGCTTGTTCTTAACGAACCACTCATTCCAGAATCTTTCCAAAAACCACCACCCTTACGCGCTGAATTTGATCAGAAATCGGGTCATCCACTTTGATTCTCTTTGCCCCGCCATCAGTACGCTCACGGTCGCCCTGGGCTTACCGGAACAGCGCCTGAATGTCAGTGCATCAGCCACACATTTCACCTGTTGTGGGGTGTCCGCGAGCATTTTCAGTAGTGTACAACACGGTCGGCTCACTTGAGCTGATGTTACAGTACTTCAGTACTCCAGTACCCCGAAAAAAAGCTCTTTTAGTACTCCGTAAAGGGGATCACCCCATTCGTCTTTGTGAATAATTTGTTAAATAAATTCGGCGAGAAAGCGCCCATGCTTGCCAAGTGGGGGAAGCTGCTCACCATTACCGGTGGCGCTCAGGTAGCCATTCAGGGTATCGGGTTCGTAAGTGGCATTTTGATTCTCCGCTTTCTATCCGTTGAAGAGTACGCCTATTACACGCTACTCAACAGCATGCTGGGTACCATGACTAACCTAGCGGACGGAGGAATTTCCACGGGCGTCATGTCAGAAAGTGGCAAGTGCTGGCGGGACCGCGAAAAGCTGGGGCGGGTGTTGGCAACGGGAATGAAACTGCGCAAGCAATTTGCCATCGCTAGTCTACTCGTCTCACTACCAATCCTGTACTACTTACTGCAGGACAAGGGCCTACCCTGGTGGCAATCCCTGCTAATGATCCTGAGCGTCGGCCCGGCTTTTTGGGCTGCTTTGTCCGGCTCACTACTGTCGGTAGTACCTAAGCTTCACCAGGACATTGATGACCTCCTAAAAATTAACGTTTCCATCAACGTGGTACGGCTACTGGTGACCATTCCGGCCATTCTCATCTTTCCACTCTCCGGCGTCGCGATTTTGGGGTCAGGCGTTGGCCAGGTGTTCGGCAACTTCAAGTTACGCAAGCTCAGCGCGGAAAAAGCGGACTGGGATAGCCCCTCCGACCCGGAGGCCCGCAAGGCCATCCTGAACACCGTAAAAAGAATTCTACCGGGAACGCTTTACTACTGCATTTCGGGTCAGATCGTAGTTTGGCTGGTGGCGATCTTCAGCACGACCGAGTCTCTGGCCCAGATCGGTGCCCTCTCCAGGCTCGTCATGGTGCTCACGCTGGTGAAAATGGTCGCTAACATGCTCATCCTCCCCAGGTACGCCCGGTTACCGGACGTAAAGCGCCTGGTAGTCCCCCGTTTTTATCAGGTGATGCTGATCCTGGTCACCATCTGTAGTTCAATCGTACTGTTCGCGGGCTTCTTTCCGAACGTATGCCTGTGGATTCTCGGAAAAAACTACGCGGACCTTGAATATGAGTTGGTACTGATGATAACCAGTGGGTGCTTATCCATGCTTAGCGGAATGGCGTACCACCTGACTTCTTCGCGCGGTATTATTCCTAATCCTTACGCCATCATTGCCAGTACCATTGCTATACAGGTAATTACTTTAGCGTTTATCGTAGATTTTACTACGCTTGCCGGGGTAATTAGTTTTTCCATAATTTCTTCCGCCGGGAACCTCATTTACCGCCTCATTCATTTCATTTACTACACTGAATTTAAAAAGGACTGGTCAGCAACCATAGATAACTAGTCCGAGATACCCCCCAGAGCGCTACACTGTTGGCCATTAACCTGAATTAACACCCAAACCTCATGACTGTATTAACCTCCCTTGCGGAAAATGACTACTTTTTAGGACTTGCAGCACTGTTGAATTCCGTAGCGGAGCACGGCAAGTACGTGGACAGAGTGATCGTTGGGTACCGCGGAGAACTACCCTCCTGGCTACCAGAACTCACCGCCACCGAGCACGGATATTCCTTCGTGAGCAAAAGTGGGTTCCAGGTAGATTTGATCCGAATGGAAGGGAAGTACCACATGGTGCACGAAAAACCAAAATGGCTTTGGGAAGTAACTGAGGTGCTCGCACCGGGTGCGGACGAATATTTTTTCTTCGACAGTGATATCGTTATTAACTGCCGGATGGAGTTTTTTGGCGAGTGGGTACGCCTCGGGGTGGCTTTGTGCGGGGACGTCAACTTCGTGTTCGACGCCACCCACCCCCACCGCAGGGTATGGGCGGGGTTTGCCGAGAAGGAGGGGCGGAAAATTCACAACCAATTGAACGGCTACTACAACAGTGGTTTTCTGGGCTGGACGCAAAAAACCAAAAGCTTCGTCTCCGACTGGAACGACGCCTTTCAAATGATGGTCCCCCACAGCGGCAACATGCGGGAGTTCAGGGTGTACGATCGCACGCACCCGGTGCTAACCACCAATCAGGATTCGTTCAACCTAGCGGCAATGATTACCACCCAGCCGCTGTCCCTGGTCGGCCCGGAAGCGATGAGCTTTTCGGATGGGATGAGACTGATGCACCACCCCATCGGGCCAAAACCCTGGCGCAGAAATTACTTTTTGGGGATGCTAAAGGGTAAACCACCCCGCGCCTCGGACGTCGCATTTTGGCGAAGCGTAAACGGCAGTGAATTTTCTCCGGTAAGTCGCCTCAAACAACAGTGGATGATTTTCATTTGCCTCGCATTCCGGTTCCTTGCCCGGTTTTACAAAGCACTGTAGACGGCCGGCTCAGCTAAAGACTCCGCTCATAACAATCACGCTACTGACCGGGGGTGGGGGCGCGTGTCCTTAGCTTCATAAATGGGCTCCCAGGGCACCGTGCCCGGATCCGTGCGTATGTTCTGACCGGTACAGTTCTATAACCCGTGCGGGTTTCTCACTTGACCAATCTGCGTGAAAACCCGAATGACGGCAACATCCACGAACTTTATATCTTTACGGCAACCAGTCCGTGTCTAAGCATTGCCCCGCCACCTCAAGTAACTGAGGCGTACTTACCCAAGACTACCTGAATCTACCTCCATGCAGCTTACCGGTTCAGCGGCTCCCGTTAGCGGCGATCTTAGTTCGGCGACCAGCCGTGACGAGACTACCAGGCGGTTACTCTACTTATACATTGCGCTACTCATTTTTGAGGGTGCCTTGCGGAAATGGTTCCTACCCGCCCTGTCCCAACCCCTTAGCTTGGTCCGGGATCCGATTGCAATCCTCGTGATCATCAATTACTCCATAATGGGGCGGAACGTGCTGAACGCCTACACGATTCCACTGCTGGTCGCTAGCCTGTTTTCGGTCTGCGCTTCGATCGCCTTCGGCCACGGTAGTGTAATCGTAGCCCTTTTCGGCCTGCGAACGATGGCACTGCATTTTTTACTCATCTTCATCATCGGGGCCGTGTTCACGCGCCGGGATTGTGAACGGATTGGCCGCTATATCTTAATCTCGGGCATAGTCGGCGCCGTACTAGTTGCGCTACAGTTTTACAGCCCGCAGTCCGCCTGGGTTAACCGGGGGGTCGGGGGAGACATCGGCGGTGCGGGGTTCAGCGGTGCTATGGGTTACATGCGCCCGTCCGGCTACTTTTCTTTTTCCAACGGTAATACCCTTTATTTTGGCCTGGTGGCCGCCATCGTTGGCTACTTCTGGACGGCCAGGGACCGCTGCCCGAGTTGGTTGCTGTACGCCGCCACGGCAGCGGTTATTATGGTTTTGCCGCTGAGTATTAGTCGGAGTTATGTTTTACGGGTTGGGCTCACACTCGCTTGCGTTCTGGTCGCCAGCTTGCGTAATGGCAAAGCCCTGGTTTCCCTGCTCGTTCCAATCTTTGCACTTCCCTTGGTTGTCGCCGTGCTTAGTCAGTTTGAATTTATGCAGACCGCCATCGAGGTGATGTCCGCTCGGTTCACGACCGCGGCGGCATCGGAGGGTGAATTAAGCGACTCCATATTTGACCGAGTTTTCGGTTCCATCTTTTCCGCGCTGACGGGTCACGACGGTGAGCCCACCCCTTTTTGGGGCCAGGGGATTGGCCTGGGCACCAATACTGCCGCATTTTTCCTCAGTGGCAAGCGCGGGTTTTTGGTTGCCGAAGGAGAGTGGGGAAGAACAATTGGAGAAATGGGCTTTCTGCTGGGCGCGGTCATACTGCTCGTTCGTTTGCTACTTACGGCCCAGATGGCGACGATGTCGGTCGTGGCGCTCCGCCGTGGGAATACCTTTCCTTTACTCCTCCTCAGCACCAGCCTCATCCTCATTCTGCTGGGTGGTTGGGCACAACCTACCTCACTGGGTTTTGGCGTAGTAACGAGTGGGCTGACAATCGCCAGCATGAACGATTACGCCTCGGAGGAGACAACCTAGGGGCGGACCTCGATCTTTTCGGTAGTGAAGGCAGATTAAGAACCGCTAGCCGGGCACCTTCGGGGTTATTGGAAAGGTCCGACAACCCAGTCGAGCAGTGGCATAATTACGGCTTAATTTCCTACTTTTGTGGCGGATGCAATTACTACTCTTTTACCGAAAAAGGTACCCATCGGCGTTTAGCATCGAGCGATTGTTCGAGCAACTCACCGGCGTATTTCGGGGTAGCGGATTGGAGGTGTCTACCGCAGAGTTGCCTCATTACAATAATACGCCCGGTAATGTAGTCAAGAACGGCACCTGGGCGCGGTCGCGGGTGCAGGGTGTGTTGGGGGAGCGGGGCCCGGATGATACCGGAGCGCCACGCAAACTCATTAAGCACATCACGGGAGACGTTACTTCTATCCTTTTTTGGTTCTCCGGGCCGACCGTGATGACGATTCACGATTGTAATCCCCTCCTGCGTTACCCACCATCTCACCCCCGCCACTGGTTTTACCGCTGGATGATCTTTGAATGGCCCGCACGAAAAGCGGATGCCGTCACCGTGATCAGCGAAAAGACAAAGCATGAGCTCCTGAGCCTGACGAACTGCAAGCCGGATAATCTCCACGTGATTCCTAACTTTGTCGACCCCGCCTTCCGGCCCGTAAGCCATACCTTTAATACAGCCCGCCCGGTCATCCTGCAGGTCGGCGTCAAAGAGAACAAGAATATTGCCCGCTTAGCGGAAGCCCTGCGGGGAATTCCCTGTCGGCTAGAAATTATTGGCGAGCCGTCTCCGGCCGATGCTGAATCCCTACGTGTCAATGATGTCGACTACAACTGGTTGTCAGCCCTGACCGACGAAGAGCTACGCCAACGTTACGGTGCGTGTGACCTACTGAGCTTCGTCTCCACCTACGAAGGTTTCGGTCTCCCCATTTTGGAGGCTCAAGTCACTGGCCGGCCCGTCATCACGAGCAATATTTCTCCGCATAAAGATGTCGCGGGCGAGGGTGGCGCGTCATTGGTTGACCCCACCGACGTCAGTGAAATACGCGCGGGCATCCTCCGCATCATCAAAGACGGGGTGTACCGAGACCAATTGACTAAAGCCGGGGCGCAAAACGCGGCTAAGTACGACATCGCCGCCGTCGCCAAAAAGTACCTGGACCTCTACGAAAGTTTACTGTGAAAGACAAACTAAAAATACTCTTCCCGACCGGAAGCTTCTACCCCGCGCAAACGGGCGGGCCGGATAATACCGTTTACTGGTTGACCAAAGCCATGAAGCGCAAGGGGTTCTCCCCCGTAATCTCAACAACCGACGTGGGCCAACCGGCGACTACCCCCATCGGTGCTTGGCTGACCACGGATTACGGCGAGGTCATCTATACGCATAACCTGATTCATTACTTACCCCTGCGGGTATTGGACAAAGCGTTCAGCAGAATCAAAGAGGCGGATATTCTTCATTTATCGATGATCTTTTACCCCGCCTCCTTCCTGTCCGCCATTGTGAACTCTTGGTTCTACGGTAAGCCCATGGTCTGGTCGTCGCGCGGAGACCTTGACCCGCCGATGCTCCTACGGTCCCAGACCAAGAAGAAATTCGTACGGTGGTTGATCAACACATTCGTGAAAAAAGAATTGGTTTCCTTTCACTCTACCTGCGATGCGGAAACCGCCTACATCAAACACAACTTTGGCGCGGAATCGAAGATCATTCAGATTCCTAACTACATGGAGTTACCGGAGCGCGTAATCGTACCCAAACGAAAGAACCTTCTCTACATCGGCCGGATTGACCAAAAAAAGGCCATCGAGAACCTAATCCAGGCCCTCGACGATTCGACCATCTTCCGCGAATCCGAATTCACGCTGCAAATTGTGGGCGGTTACGATAGTCCCTACGGTCGAGGCCTAGTAAAGCAGGTAGCGACGGCGGGGCTCAAGGATAAAGTCGAATTTCTCGGTCACCGTGCCGGCCACGAAAAAGAAGAGATTCTTTCCGGTGCCTGGTTCGCAATCATGCCATCGCACACGGAGAATTTTGGAATCGTAGTGCTCGAAGCGATGGCCCAGGGCACGCCCGCCGTTGCGAGCCTGGGGACGCCCTGGGAAATTCTGCGGGAAAAAGACGCCGGGTACTGGGTAGATAACTCCCCCGCTACGCTGAGGAGCACGGTCGAAGAAATTATCGAGCTCCCCCCGGAGCGGATGGAAGCGTTACAAAACAATGCGTTCGCGCTGGCACGCAGCCGGTTTAGCATTCACGCTAACGCGGAGGAATGGACGACTGCCTACCAGGGCGTAGTCGCCAGTGCCAGCTAGCGAGCTGAAGTCATCTTACCAAAAAGTATTGGGAGCTACCAAGCCTCCAGCGTGACGGAGCTGACTTCACCGTACGGTAAGGCACGCATAGATCTGCCCTCGGTAGGCGATATGAATCGAGGTAATCCTGTGCCGTGAAATCAGAACAGTGGTGGACGAATGTTCCGGTAAACCGAGCTCTGTCACCAATTACTTCCCCGCCTTACCAGCCTTGCCGCTAAAATCTACCGGCGTACTTCAACTAAGCTAAAAAGCGACCATGTCTACTTTTAACATAGTTGAAGTATGCTAGCGTTGACGGCTCGTGGGGGTACCTATTCTAGTGCAGTTTTGATCTGGGTAAATTCCCTACTGCGCAGCAATGATCACGCGCCGGGAAAAATCACCATCACCCTCGGTGCTCAGGGAAAGGTTATACATGCCCACCGGTAAGCGCTGTAGACCGATCCTGATGGCGTTTTCCCGCCCCCCGTAAACGGTGGCGCTGTCGGAGATTACCATCCTGCCGGTAGAATTGTACAGCCTAAAAATGACGCTGCCATCCACGGGAGCGTAACAATCCAGGGTAACGAAACGGCTAGCTGGGTTTGGGTAGGCAGAGCTGAAGCCCCATGCCTTGGAATCTTTACCCGTAATAAACACGGACCGGACTGGTGAGTAGGTTGCCTCCCCGTCGTAAGCGATGGCCTTTACGCGGTAATAGTAGGTTACGCCCACGCTAAGTGGCCCGTCAGTACTCTCATAACTATTGATAGCCGTCTCGGAACGGCTCGTAGAACTTACCCAACTCATGTACGAGTAGTTGATACCGTCCGTACTTCTTTCGATTTCGAATCCTTTGTTGTCTACTTCTTCAGTTGTTCTCCACGATATCTCCGCATTCTTACCTTCAGTTCCTACGACAAAATCAAACATGTCCACCGGGAGCGCTCTCGAGCAGACGCCGGCCAGTGGCAGGTAAGTGTAATTTGGGTAGAGAATATCTCGAATCCTCGCGTCCCTGACGTCAAACCAATCTCGCAGAATGGATCCGTAGATGTCTCGAAAGTCATACTCCATCTTCAGGCTATCCGATTGCAGAACCTGAGTGTCGATTACCGGATTGTTACCGAGAACGGATTGCTGTAGGCAGGGGCCGAACAAGAACATGCTGTTGGCCGCACCGTGGTCAGTTCCCTTACTCGCGTTTGACCGTATCCGGCGCCCGAATTCACTGTAAGTGAGTCCGAGCACGCGATCTTCATTCCCCTGTGATTTCAGGTCAGCGTTAAAGGCGGTGATTGCCTCGCTAACTTGTTTCAGCAACAAGGCTTGTTTACCAACGGTACCGTTACCCTGCACTTGGTCGGCGTGGGTGTCGAAGCCGTTTAGTCTAACGGTGTACACACTGGTCTTCAGGCCTCCATTTATTAATCTGGCAACCGTACTGAGTTGATCGGCCAACACGGAAGATGGGTAGGACGAGCTGTTCTTACCTGCGGCGTAAGCTGTATCGATCGAACTTGCGTAATCATTGGTTTGCTCCGCGATAACGCGCAAATATTCCATTTCCCGGCCGTAGTTATCTCTGGGCAGTTTAGCTCCGTCGTCGCCGGTAAGCGGAATAGAAGTAGGCTTCGTCTCAACGGTCTGACCAAAATTAATGCTGGGCCCTTCGCAAGAGGGGTGAGTTAGCTTACCAATGCTTATTGAAGTTGGGTGGGGATTACTGTCGTTTGGATAATTTGCGGGAAAACCTGGCAGGTCTCCGTGAAAATACCGGCCCAGCCAACCGGTGGGCAGCACGTTAGTGACGTTGGACCCCGTATTCCAAATATCCGTTGACCGGAAGTGACTTTTGCTATGGTTTGCGTACCCCACATTCTGGAGAATGGACAAAGACCCGGCGGTAAACATATCCCTCATGCCACCCATGTTTGGGTGCATAGCAAGCGTATCCGTAATCGGGAGCATGCTCTTTTCCGGCATCAGGATATTACCCCTTACGCTCTTGAGGCTGTCGTACTGATCCAGCGGGATCACCGTATTGAGCCCGTCGTTACCTCCGTTCAATTGAATAAGCACCAAAATTTTGTCCGACGTCTGATCAAGCAGACTAGTCAATTTTGCGTTGGATTCCGCCTTGAGATTGGGAATTGAAAAGACACTGGCAAGACCTAAGGCTCCCGTGTTGCGAATAAAGTTTCTGCGCTTCAAACCGTAAGTGTTTTAGTGTAATTGAAATTCCAACATGCCGAACATGGCTCTAAAAAAGTCGTACAATCTCTGTTCGAATGAAGTGGCCATAGAACTATCGTCATCTTGTACGTACTGATCGTATTCCATCGTCCAAACATCATCATCCGTGCCTTCGCCAAGAATCACGTCCTTCAGTTCAGCAACCTGGCTACTAGTAAGCTTCCTGGACAGGAACTGAATGGAAGCGTCAGAAATAACATCATCTAGAATGCTGGCGTCCGTCAGGGTCTCCAAATAGTTGCGCCAGTTAATTGGGGTGCGGTGCTGGCTGATGTGGTAGTAAGGATTGATGATTTGTAACATCGCGTCCTGACGAAACTTGAGCGAGGCCGGTGAGATCCACAATCTATAGTACGTGGGCGCCTGGTAATAGGCCGCCCAGCCGGCTACTTCGGGGATGCCGTTAAAGTCCATCTCCATGTCCGAGCAAAAATTAGCCTGCTTGACCGACGCGGTGTACTCCTGCTGTAAGGATTCAAACGATACGTGTCGCGGCCATTCGAAAGACCTCAGCATGCCGACAATGAACTCGTTAGGGTTCTTTATTTTGACGCCGCTAACCGAGTGGTGGTAAAAGTGGGAAGAAGAAAGTAACCGCTCGATTACGGGAGACAGTTCGAAATTTGAGGCAATCAGCGTGTCGGTAAGCGGTTCAATAACATTCTTTTCAATGTTCTTGCTGATGTCAGAATGCACGAAAAAGCGATAGATCTGTCGACAAAACGCGCGCGAGGTTTCTCTTTTGGAAAAGATAATGTCGATGATCTCACTGTACTCATTTTTCCCTGAGCCTTTGGATGAAATCACGGCATTATCAAAGTGACGGCTCAACTGTTTGTCGTCGGTGTCGTGTAGGACCGGGTCGAAGTAGCTGGCAACGGGGGTGTCGTCATCCGCGAATTCGAATTTTTCGTTCGTCCACCCCGTCAGTGCCCGGGCAATCTCGATTACGTCCTGTTCCGTGTAGGTAGAGTAATCACCCTCACTCCGCTGTTTTCCTTTTTGTATTGTAAAGAGTTCCAGAAGCTCCCTTCCGTAGTTCTCGTTCGGGCTGCGTTTAGAATTCTCTTCACCGTCAAGGAATTCAAGCATGGCCGGCTCGATGGTCACCACCTTGATCATTTTTTTGACGTTGCCCAAATAATCAGACTGCAACATTTTAATGAACCGGTACATGGAGCGGCCGTCACGCACGCCATCCATACCAAAGTGGTTCAGCCAGAAAAACACCATTTGTGATTGAAGCGAAAAGGGGGCGTCGGTCAGCCAGCCATAAAACCAACCGTCAAGCGACTGCCCTCGGTAAGCTCCGCCACCGGATGGATGTGGCCGGTCCACCCAGGTTTCGCCAACTTTTACGTCGGGCTCCGTTTCCGGGCGGTGCAGTAAGGGCGGCGGGGGTGGGGCCTGGACGTCGAGTAGCCGGGCAACCGTCTTCTGCAGGCCATCATCTACCGCGGATTTGATCTCTGAGAAAGTAGGCCCCAGTATCGTACGGCGTAGAAGATGCGATGCGGCACGCGCATCCCAGGGCCCTGAGTAAGGGGCTAATAAATTTTTCATTAACATTGGTTTCTCGAGTGTAAAAGGCTGTAAGACTCCACAATAAATTACTCCGGTACTCTCCAAAAGTGCAAATTGAGGAGGACCGCAAAAGGGGTGTTAAACGAAGGGGGGCGCCAGGACAAACGTCCAAGACGAAATTATGCATTTCACCAAAAGAGGAAAGTAGGAGTAGGTCTATTCTGAGAGAGAACGAAAAGCAAAAGAGGTAAGAAACCGGACGACAAAGGTCAGTGAAAATAATACGGTTGCAACGTATTATGGACTGTCAAGAAGGTGCCCAATTCGAATAAAGTGGGTCCACCAACCTGCTGCCTCCAAGCATCATACCACCGCAAATATAACCGTTAGTGCTCAAAAACAGGCCAATTCGCTAACATTCCGTTAAGAATGTTACTCCCGATGCGGATGAAACGCGCGAATGTAGCCGGTGCATACGCCTCACATTAGCTCCGCGATCTTGCCCGTAATACTTCCTCAATTAGAGCAACGTACTGGTCGATCAAACGAATTTCGTCAAAGTCCTTCAGGCGTACCGCCGCATTCTTAATCTGCGTGCTCCGGAGGACTTCATCCCCCGCCAAGCGCAGCATGGCCGCAGCCAACTGCTCGACGTCACCATTTTTAAAGGTCAGACCACCGTCCGCCACAATTTCCGACAAGGCACCGTCGGAAGATACAATCATGTTCTTACCGGCGGCCAGCAGCTCAGTCGATGCCCCGCCAAAGGGCTCCTCCCAGGTCGAGGGTAGCACGGCAATTTTACACGACCGAACCTTTTCGATGAGTGCCTGCCCCGTCTGCATGCCGGCAAACGTCACGAATGCTGACTTGCCCGTGCACTGCGCAATACCTTCCAACCGGCCACGATCCGGGCCATCACCGATGATGCACAGGGTGTAAGCGTCCCCCGAAGATTGCTGCACCAGTTTGAAGGCTTCCAGCAAGACATCTACCCCTTTCTCCGTAATCAACCGACCCAGGTAAAAAAAATCGTACTCGTAGTTACCACCGTGGTTGATGGCTTCGACGAATTTTACAATTGGAAAAGGGTTGTGGATTCTCACCTGGTTGGGTAAGGGGTGGCGCTTCATCATCCAGTCGGAGATCGCTACGTTGCGCGCAACAAATTTCTTGGCAAATACCCTCAGTGAAATGACTTTAGCCGCCCCCCGCACCGCGCTACCGAGCTTATTGTGGCGAAAATGGTGGACGATGGACGCCCCGGGGGTCAGCGGCGCGAGCTTACCGTCAAACCAACCCGCCCCGTCCACGGACGAAACGACGTAGTTCGTGTGTCGCATAATCACCGGTTTGCCCGTGAGGATTGCGTAAGGTGCTGCGTACAAACTCGCTCCGTTCGAAAAAATTAAATCAGTCTGCCGGGCTAGTTCGAGGAACACGCTAAAGGATGGAGCTCTGACAATGCGGTAAGGTAACTCGTCGGGTTCTTTTGACCGAATCGGGGTGACGAGGGTCACGTCATAACCCCGCTCGGTAAAGTGAATGGCTAAGTTGTTTGCCATCGTTTCCATCCCACCAACCATGGGCCGGAAGACGGGCGTCGAGAGTAGAATTTTGACCATTTTCCGGGGGTGGTTACCAGTGCTAAAATGAGTAATTGAGTCGGTTTAAATCACCGATTTAACGGCCGGTGACCAGTGCTGGCAGCCCAGGCCTACAGAACCAAACCAACAAGGCGAAAGTGATTACGACTGGACGATTTGGCCCTCCTGGTCCGCCAGCGAATCGCCGGGTAACCGATCGCGAATAACTTTGGCTGGGCTACCGACACAAATTTTACCCGCGGGTAAGTCCTTAAATACGGATGACCGGGCCCCAACAACCGAGCCCCGGCCAATGGTGACGCCGGGCCCGACGTAAACGTCCGTTGCAATCCAGGCTTCGGGCTCAATTAGGATCGGCTCGGCGTAGATGGTAAACGACCGGTCCGTAGCGAGGTGGCTGCCGGTGCAAAGGTAACTTTTCTGGGAGATGACGGCGTGCTCCCCGATGGTGATTGGGCCAAGGCTGTAGAGCACTACGTCGTCACCGATCCAGGCGTAGTCACCGATGCTCACCTTCCAGGGGAACTGCACCCGCATCGTGGGCCGTAGGATGACGCCTTCCCCAATCGTAGCACCGAACAACCGTAGCAACCAGCGCCGCCACGCGTACATAAACTGAGGGGAGGTACTAAACAACAGGGTCTGGACGATCCACCACAACTGCACGGTTACGGCGGAGCGGCCCCGAAACCCCGCGGGCATGGTAAAAGTCGAGAGATCTTGGTAGCGCAACTTCGGCATAGTATCGGGTTTGAGCACGGCGGTTACTCACCGTCGTCCGGTCCGGCGTGATTCAGAAATACGTTTACGTCCAGGCCGTACTTATCCATCACGACCTCCGCCAGGGGTTTGGTCCGCGTCTCCAGCTTGATCTCGTAAATGGTGGAATCCACCAGGAAGCGGAACCAGAAACCCTGCAGGAAATGGAAAATTAGCCCCTCCGTCCCGTCCAAAAACCCGAGCTTGATGAAATAACGGTAGAAAAGGTAGAGGAAACTACGGACGAAAAGCGGGACTTTTTGGAAGACGTTGTTCTTTAACCAACGCGTCCGCTCGATGGGCGTGCCCATAAAGCGAGCCTCCACCTCGCCGCTATCTTCCTCGGAGAGGATGAGCTCTACGGCCTCAAAGACTGCCCAACGGGCGTGCGCTACGGTAAAATCCCGCAGACTGCTCATCACGCCGTCTTCCATGTCGGCACCCTTGGCGGCTATTTTCTTGACGCCATCGACGACGAAGTGCTGATCGTAAACCTTTGCCTCACAGTGGCCGAGCGACCTACGGTACAAACGCAGGTGGTAGATGGGATGATAACCACCGTACTTGATCCACCGCCCGAGAAAGATCGCTCTGCGGGCAAACATGTAACCGTCCACGTCACTGCTTTCGGGTGCGAAGGAGTTGTTGATCCAGTTCACCATGGCGGGGGTCGCCGTCTCGCCGGCGTCCAGGTGAAGCACCCATTCGGTTGGGGACGGGATGTTGGCCTGCGCCCAGTTTCTCTGCGCGGAGTAATTGCTGAATGGGTGCTGGACGTAGTTAATGCCCCGCTGCTCCAGGATGTCCAGCGTCCGGTCCGTGCTGTAGGAATCCACGACGAACACCGGCGCTTGCAACTGTGCAATCGAGTTGAGGCAGTTTTCAATATTTGCCTCCTCGTTGAACGTGAGGATGACGACGGTGTACTTTGACATGAGTAAAATTATTATCACCCCGGTTTACCCACTTTGGCAATTCTGCGGGTGCAGGGGTAATGGGTTGAGCGCCGCGTAACCCACTACTGGAGAGCTAAGTGTACGATCGACCGCAAAAGCAAGTTTTGCAAAACGCTAACAAAGGTAATGACACCCAACGATCACGCAAGCATTTACCGGCCAGGAAATGACGGCGGTAAATTTTACCGCCGTGGCCAAAACACTCCCCGCCAGTCAAATCAACCGGGCTCCCATCACCAAAAAAACACGGCACCGGCGGCCGCGCCCAACTCCCGCTGCCCGTCCCCCACTACGTTCAAATTCAGCGACACAGCGGCATCTGGCTCAATAATCTATTGAAAATAGTACTACGCACTCCCCAAGTATTGCTCCGGGGGCCATCACAAAAAAAGGTCGCCCGTAGACACCCGTACCGAAGTACTGCATCCACGGGCGACCTTGTAAATTAGCATCGTTGGCTACCGGGTGGCGGCGAAAACCGCACCAACGGACGGCCATGACCGATGATTAGCGTGACACCTTGACGAACAGGGACTGCTGAACGGAATGGCCTTCAGCGATGATGCGCATAACGTAAGTACCGGGGGCAAAATCCGCCGTTGGCACCTCGCCAGTCAGTAAGGAACTTTCCTGATTGAACGATAGTCGGCGCAACTCAGCACCCTGCATGTTGATGATCTGCACGGTCACCTGGCCCCGGTGATCGCCCCGCAGGCTAAAGTTCAGCCGATCGACGGTCGGGTTGGGGTACACCTTCAGCGTAGCCTCGTTACGCAGTGAACGACTGACTGGAGAACCGCCCGTAGTAGACGTGCCCGAGTTAAGATCATCGTCATTTGCCGTCCGTATCGTCGACTCAGAGCGTAACGGCTCCTGGTTCGTTGATTCCAAGTGGAGGCCCTGATCGATTACGGATCCGTCTTCACCCGGCGCTTGGCTAAATACTTCTGAATCAGTACATGATTGATCCGTTTCACCCAATCCAACCGGTTCGGCTCCTCCCTTGGTGAGGTAAATTTTGTCAATGATGGCTCCGTTTTCACGGTGCGCAATGTCGATCGTGTTCGACCCTTCGTCTAAGCCGAAGGGGCCGCGTGTCAGTTCGTTCCAGTAGTAGTCATCCCCGTACTGGAATCCACTTTTCCACTTCAACCAGCCCTGACCGTTAACTCTGACCCAAAATGAATCATCACTCGTCGTCGCCGTCAGCATACGCACGTAGAGGTCGAAAGATCCCGACTCCGCGATGTTGATGACAAACCTAATCCGATTAGCCGCAATGTCGGCCGGGGGCGAGGTTAATGATTCGGCGGATCCATCGTACACAAAAGCCTGGCCACCGGATGCGGCGGGGCTGTTGACGGTTTTCCAGGCACTACCCACCGCCGTGCATTCGGCTTCCAGCCAAAATTCCGTCCGGGGGTCGGTATCGTCGCACTGCGCTCCTTCGTCGACCAGATCGTTACAGTTGTTATCGATTCCGTCACAACGCTCTTCGGCGCCCGGGTTTACTAATTCGTTAGTGTCATCACAATCAAAAGCGTTGGTCACGAAGCCCGTGGGCTGCGTGCACGCAACGGTGGCGTTGTTAACGTCGCCGAATCCGTCGCCGTCGGTGTCAGCGTAGTAAGTGTCGCCGACAACTTCTTCACCAAGGCCCTGCGGCAAGTCGCCACTCAGGTTGAGGTGAATTTTATCCAACTGCGCGCCGTCCTCCCGGAAAGCGAAATCGATCGTGTTGACTCCTTCGGTGAGTGAAAAAGTTTTGTTAGTTGCTTGGTTCCACCGGAAATCACTGCCCCGAATCAGGCCGTTTTTCCATTTCCGCCAGCCTTCACCGTTGGTTCTCACCCAGAAGGAATCATCATCGGTCGTGGGCGCTAGTACGCGAGCGAACAGAAAGTAATCGCCGGCGGTGTCGTTGTCTAAGTTGAAGCGAACACGGTTGGCGGGCACGTCGGTGGGGGGCGATTTTTCAGCATTGCCACCCAGGAAAACGACGTACTGCTTGCCCGAGGCATCATCACTACTGGCCGTCGTCCATTTGGACCCGACTTGTGCGCACTCGGCTTCCAACCAGAATTGGGATTCGACGTCGTCGCCCCGGCATTCAATGCCGTCATCGACCTTGCCGTTACAGTTGTTATCGACACCGTCACAGAGCTCCGGGGCTCCCGGGTACACGGTGTCGTCGGAGTCATCACAGTCGTCGGCGTTGGTCACGTGCCCGTCGGGCCGGGTACAGGCAACGACGGCGTCCGTTGGGTCACCAAATCCGTCACCGTCGGCGTCGACGTAAAAGGTTTCCCCCACGGCTGGCTCACCGAAGTTTTTGGGCACTTTTTTGTCCTCGTCGAGGTGGATTTTATCCAGTTGTGTTCCCGCTTCGCGGAAGGCGAAATCGATCGTGTTGATTCCCTTGCTGAGCGGAAAGGTGCTGCCGGTAGTCTGGTTCCAGCGGAAGTCCGTATCGAGGATTATGCCACTTTTCCAGTTCCGCCAGCCCCCACCGTTGGCTCTTACCCAGAAGGAATCGCCGTCGGTGGTTGAAGCTAATACGCGTGAAAACAGGAAGTAGTCACCGGCAGACTCAATGTCGACCGTGAAGCGAACGCGGTTGGCGGCAACGTCGTTGGGTGGGCCGTTAAGCGCATCCGGTCCCTGATAAACGACGTACTGCCTGCTGGAGGCATCGTCGCTGTTGACCGTCGTCCATTTCGACCCGACCTGCGCGCACTCGGCTTCCAACCACACGCCACTCGGCGCATCGGTACCGGAGCCACGGGCCGTCATGACGAACGACGACTTTGTGGTGAGTGAGTTGTCGTCCTTAGCCGTAACTACGATGTCGAATTTTTTGCCGCCCGTAGCTTCCGGAGCGATGATCGTGAACCGACCCGTTTGAGCGTTGATTGTAATCCATCCGGGTAGCGGCCCGCCGTCTAGCGTAGCGGTGTAGTTCAAGCGGTTGCCGGGAAAGCCGCGGCTGAAGGATTTAGACACATCGTACCGTTGCTGACGTTCGGTGGCTACTTGCAGATCATCGATCGACCGGGAGGTAGGTACGCCCGTGGGCCGGGCGTTGATCATGTAGGCGACGTTGTCGTTCCAGTCACAATTATTGGACCCGACGCCACAACCTTTACCAATGTAATCCTGCAGTAAAATGTATTCGTTGGGAACCACGTCACCGTTATGATCGAATACGCGGTAGGTACGAACCGCAAGCAGTTTTTTGTCGCCTTTGCCCTGGAGGCCACCCCCTTTGGTGTAGTAATTGGCCATTGTCACGTAGAAGGAATCAGAAATGATGCCCCTTCCGCTGGCTATCTTAGTGAGGTCGTCCCTTAGTCTTGGGAGCAGTGTCTGGTGACTCAATTTGTTGTGCGAAAAGCCAATGGCGGTGGGGACGTTTCTACGCAATCTGGCGGTTATGCCGGCTCTGCCCGGGCTGTGGAAAGCTGCCAGTTGGAAAATCTGGACGGGTTTGGCTGGATCCGCCGCAGTGTAGTATCCGGACAGGATCAGATCGCCCTCATCTCCGTCGTTAACCTTCTTGTCGGAGGGGATCTTAGAGCCGGGCCGGGTGATTAGTTTTCCACCTTTATCACGGCCCATTTCGGTTTTGAATCCGTAAGAATCCATTATTTGCTGGGCGTTGATCTCGTTTCTGCTCTCCACGCGTAGCATGAAGGCACCCCGCAGGGTGACTTTCACGCTGGCGTTGTTTTGCGCGTCGGACTTGAGGACCAGTTGTTCCGTAATTACGGACCTAGCCGGTGCATCGTCGGTGATGAAGATGACCATAGCGTCCACGAATTTACCCGCCGCGACTTTGAGGCCACCGGAAGGAATATTGACACCGCTGATCTTAAAGTTGGTGGTATTGGTGGTCGTCAGTTTCGTTATGTTCAGGCTAGAGTTTCCATCATTGTGGATTCTGATGACGTTGCGGTCGTTCACCTGAACGACTTCACCTTTGGTGTTGGTAAGTTTCTTCGTGCGGTGGAAAGTTAGGAAGTCATCGGCCGGGAAGCCCCGGTTCGTCCCGGGTACTTTGGTCATATTCTCAACGCGGACGGATGCCGCCATTAGGGTTGCATCGCTGTTTCCGGAACCCGGCACGGAAGATTCCGTAGGGTCGCTTGTCGTGAAAGAGTTGGTGTCGGTGGCGGAGAGAACGAAAGCGGAGAGTAGGCAGACGAGGACCCAGGATAGCTTTGCTACCCAGGTTAGTTTGTAATAATTCATCACTGGTTGAAAAAGTTAGATCCAGTTATCAAAGCAAAATTGCTAAACTGAAAAGCCCAAGCGTGCAACTTAGCTTTTCAGTGGTGGGGCTGGTAGTGGAGGGCTAGTGAGTGCAATTACGCCAGGTACCTCTTCCCCTAATATGGTCGTAAATATAGCCCGAGATTTTTGGGTAGCGCCACGTCTTTGGCGTGCATTCTCCGACCGGAGGGTAATTTCTGTGCGGTAAATACCGCACCAAAAGCTTGGTGGAAGGTGCACGGTGGGTACGTGGGGACGAGGCCAAAATACACGAATCGTATATTTTTTGTGACGTGTCGTCTTTTATGGTCCGTGAAGTCCGTAGCGGTCTAATTAAAATGATACTGGTAACCAGCGGAGGTAGCCAACATTTACGGCGTGTTGGCTCGGCCTTATTTCCACCTTGTAGTCACTTGATCTTCGGCCATTCTAGCGAACATCAGCACCCACGTAGGGGGGCTGCCCCCGGAGCTGACCCATCGTTGCTTACGCACTCACATTTATTACTGATTCTTAACCAAGATTTTTAACCACACAGAATACAAAGATCACAAAGGGTAGCCCTGCTGTGTGTTCCCCGTGTCCCTCGGAAGGAAAAGAAGATGCTACGTAAGATTTAGTGGTTTGTTGGCCATGCAGCTCGTTATCTCGGTACCGTAAGTTGTTCGCGATACCGATTACGCGGCGTCCAGGTCATGCAAAAGCTTGCGCGCAATGAAGGGGAGCGCAATTGAGGCCTTGGACGCTTTTTCCAATTCATCCAGCATGCGCAAAAAGTCAGCCGGGTCGAAAGCAGTCCTGATGAACTTCGCCAAAGTATCGTCGAAAAAGCCAACTTCGGCACGCCCGGACGGCATGGGCGCATAAACCGGCAGCCCGTGAGACAAAAACGCGGCCACCGTACCGCTCTTTCCCAGTACCCAACTCGGCACCGGCGTCAGCGCCAAATGGCACGCGGCAAGGTGCGCCGAGACCTCGCTTGCGGGCAGGTGCCCCGTTACGTTGACTTGCACGCCCGCTACCTCCGTTTCCAGGCGAGCTTTGAGTTCCTTAGCAACCTCTGCGTTGCCGCCAATGAGGTCTACCCTACCCTTGCCGAATTCCCCGATGGACCAATTCAATGCAGCCTTCAGGACATCCATAATCGGTTCCTTAGTGGACAACTTGCTGAATAGCGCGATGCGTAATCCCGCATCTTCAACCTTTGTTTTGACAATAGTATCGTTAACCGGCACAATGTTACTGAACAACGGAAGGGGGCTCGCCGGCACGCCCAAACTCTTGAGCCGCCGTTGGTATTCCGGGATGTGCGTGTGAATGAGGCGCGGCCGCAGGTGCAAAATCAATTTGTGAATAGCGTACTTCTGGGATGCACTGGTTACGTACCTTTTGGGGTCAGCGACGAGGCCTTTTTTCGTCAGCCACAACTCGTGGAACATAATGTGTACCGGAATATCGCTGAAGGCTGCCTTAGCGAACTTAGCTAACCCGAGTGGGATGCCTTTTTTGCTAAATGAGTACGGCACGAACTGCAAACTCACGTACGTTGGCCGCGTAGCTTTCAGGCATTTTTGCAGCGCTGCCATTCGCCGCTCATCGCTTAATTTCCGGGGGATCCGCCAGGTAGCTACCGAGACGGAGGAGTCGGTAGCCTGCGCTTCCCTCGTCACGGCATCGACTGCTTTATCGTGCGTACTGACCAGACTACAAACCCCTCCCCCGCGCAAGATTTCGGCGGCCAGCGCCCGGGCGTAATCCCCGACGCCGTCTTTGCCCGGCTCCAGAGAACCGCAGACGAACAGGATGTTTTTAGAACTCATGGTCTGCTACTTGTAATAACCCTGCGCGTAACCGTGGCCGTAATCCCGTTTGGGCTGGAGCCCGTTAAGCACGATTCCTACGTTCGGCAACTTTTCGTTGTCCGCCACGTCGTTGAGCACTTCAAGACTAGTTTTTGGCGTGTGGCCCAGCCGGACGACGTAAAGGCTGATGTCGATAAAGTTCTTGAGTTGTAGTGCGTCGGTCACCAACCCGACGGGTGGCGCGTCGAGAATGATCACGTCAAAATCTTCCCGGAGTTTCTCAAACAACTGAGCCATTCTGGGCTGCAGCAGTAACTCAGATGGGTCGGGCGGGATGGGGCCGCTCTCGATGATGAATAGATTTTCGTTGATGGTGGGCCGGACGACTTCCCCGTAATCGGCGGTCTCCGTCAGGTAATCGGATAGCCCCGCATTTATGACGGGCTTTTCCTTGCTGGGTGCCGCAAAGATGGCGGCGGACAGCCTCGGTTTGCGCATGTCCGCACCGACGATGACCACCCGGCGGTTACCCAGCGCCATGGTGTAGGCCAAGTTAGAGGCAACAAAGGATTTCCCTTCACCGCTGACGCTGGAGGTCATCAGGATGACGGGCGTTTTGTCCTGCGGAAGTAAGAAGGTCAGATTCGTCCGCAGCAGACGGAACATTTCGGCGACGCCGGAGCGGTTGCCGGGGGAGATAACGATGTTCTGACCCTTTTTGGAGGCCGCGATTCGCCCGATGATCGGTTGGCTCGTGCGTCGCTCGACGTCTTCTTCTAACTGGACTTTCGTGTTGAGTACTTCGCGCAGGAAAAAGAAAAGGCCGGGCAGCAGCAGCGCCAGCCCGATGGCGGCGATGTAGTTCTGCGCGGGCTTGGGATAGATGGACGTCAGGTTCGGCCGCGCCGCGTCCAGAATGCGGGTGTTGGGTACTTGGGCGGCTACGCTGATGGCCGCTTCCTCCAGCTTCTGTTGCAGGTAAATGAAAAGATTCTGCTTGATTTGCTGTTGCCGCTGGACTTTGAGCAAACGCCGCTCGTCTTCCGGGATGCTCTGCATGTTGTTCTCGATCGGCTGGATCCGCTGCTCGACGCGTTCGATGCGCGCGTTTGTCTCCCGGTAGATGGTATTGATGCTCGTGATGAGCGTCCCCTTCAGTTCATCGAGCTGCGCGGATAGCGCAATAACCAGCGGGTGGACCAGGGTCGAGCTCGCCAACTGTTGCTCGCGTTGGATGACCAACTCATTATACCTCGTAACCAACTGTGCGAGCGTGCCGTCAATTATTTCCGAAGCAATGGAGACGCTGCGGTATTCTTCGGTGGCTACCTGGTTGCGGATCTGTTCGATCAACGACTTGCGAACCTGCAATTCCGAAAGTTGTGCGTCCGCGACGTTAAGCTGTGATAAATAATCTGACCCCCGGGTCGAGTTGTCAACGATGAGTCCTTCTTCCTGCCGTAGATTGGATAGGTTAGCTTCTACGTTAAAAAGATCCCGGGTCACGTTATTCAGCCGCTCGCTGATAAAAGCTATCGTCTGCTTCCCCGTCTGGCTACGTTCCTCGATGATTTTGATACTGTAAATGTTGAGTAGCTGGTTAACAACGTCCGCCGCGCGGTAGGGGTTGCTATCCTCGTACCTCACCATGACGGTGTTCGAATTACCGAGTTGGCGCACGGAAAGCCGGCGACCCATCTCTTCGGCGACTAAGCCCGGGTCGACGTTAGCGATGATCAACTTGCGATCTTTTTGATCTTCAGCGCTGTGCTTTGAATAAAAGGTGAAATGCTGGTTCCCGATCTCAATTGGGGACCCCGGAAAGTAGGTAGTCGTGTCCTTCCCCTTAATCAAAAAATTCTTGTTGCTCGACGTCGTTATCAACTCTACGGAACCGTACTCCACCTCGCTTTCGTCGAGCTCGGCGGTGTCCATCCGCATCAGTTCGAACCCATCCTGCTCGTATAAATCCGAATTGCGAATATCACCGACGTAGGTGATCCGTAGGCCCAAGTTCAGCTCCCGGACGACGTCGGTCAGCAGCGACCGGCTCTTCAAAACGTTGAGCTCGTTTTCAATGCTCTGCGTCTCTGCGTAGCCAAACTGCCGGGTAAACTCGCGCGCCGTTACGCCTTCACTCGAAGAAGGATCTTCCAGAATGAAACTTGCGGAGGTGGCGTACTGGGGGGTAGAATACTTTATCCGCAAGTAAGCCGCCGCACCGAACAGCAGCATGGCCAGGACGAACCAGTACCAGTTCTTCTTGTACCGGTACAGCAATGCTCCGTAGTCGATGGAAATAGAAGGCACGAACTCCTGCTTTTTCTCACTCGCCTTCAGTTGATTTATTTGTGTGGACAATGTTGTGTTTTTTGGAAGTCAGTATTCTGGCGATGCGCGATAAGTAGCTACGGGTGAGAGGTAGTATTCTTAAATTCGGAAAATTAAGGGAGCCCCCGGGGTCCAAACCTACCTACCCAAAGTAATGATGAGCGTGATTATTGTCAGCAGGGCCGAACCGTAGCTTACGAGCCGCTGACCGGGGTCGGCGACGGTGGCGACCTTAGCCCGGATGGGCTGGACGTACACCACGTCATTCTGTTTCAGGTAAAAGTATTCGCTGTCGAAAATATCACTGCGCCGCAGGTTGAGCTCCACGAAGGAGCGCTGATTATCTTCCTCCCTGATGATCGATACCGACCGGCGGTCAGCGTAATCGGTCAGGTCGCCCGCTAAACCGAGGGCATCGAGTATGGTGACCCGAGAATTAGTCAGCCTGACTACCCCCGGGGTATTCACTTCCCCCAGCACGGTGACTTTGAAATTGAGAAAGCGCGTGGTCACTACCGGGTTCCGCAAGTAGGTGCCCAACTGAGTTTTGATGAGTTCCTTCACCTGTTCCGTCGTCAGCCCCTCTACCCTAACGCTACCGAGGTAGGGTAGATCGACGTTTCCCGATCCGTCAACTAAATAACCACTGAACAGTTCGAGCGCCGTGACTGAGATTTGACCGTTGCCCTGGCCGGCACTTTGTTCCAAGTTGAACGGGGCGGCGGCCTCTGGGTCCGCACTGGAGACCGTAATCCGTAACAGGTCATTTGGCTGGACGGTAATGTTGAGTGCATTCTCTATCGCACGAGTTTGGCCGAAGGGAAGCGGTTTTTCGTTAAAATTAACGAGCGCTTTATGGGATACGCAGGAACTTAAAGTCACAATAGTCAGGACAAACGAAAGGAGCCGAAAAATCATTCTTGGTGCTTATTTTGTTTTCACGTCACTGAGAGACACTTAGACCGATACTCTTCCGGTACTCCGTTGTTGAGCTCATCCGTGATGAGTCGGTGCGGGCGCGTTGTACAGGACGGTGGCCGCAAAGGTAACCAACCGTACCGCAACTTTGCGTGAGGTTCCCCAACGTCCATACCATACTTAACCTACTTTGGGATGGGCCTGATCACTGAGTTTGCAGCGCCTAACGCCGCCGCCTAAGCGCTGGTAACAAATCGCACAAACATAGCCGAATCGTCATGAATGTGTCAGATATTTGTCTTTGCACCACATTTATCCGTAAATACGGTTACACTTTGTGGCTCCACGTGACAGTCAATTGATTCAGTACGGTGACCTCAAAATGAGTAGCTCCGAAGTTCTCTCTCCTAGGTAATTAGTCTCTCGCTAGCCCTAGCCCCCGGCAATTTGCATAACACCATGATTACCCTCCCGCACGCGCCTATGAAATTACTCATCTACGGCATCAACTACGCGCCCGAACTTACCGGAATTGGAAAGTACACGGGAGAAATGGCTAAGCACTTCGCCAAGCAGGGCCATCAGGTAGAAGTGATTACGGCGCCGCCGTATTACCCGCAGTGGAAGGTTAAAAAAGGCTACGCCAACACCTGGAAAAAGGAAACTATTGATGACGTGACCGTACTGCGTTGTCCGCTGTACGTCCCCCGCAAAATCAACGGCGTCAAGCGGATTCTCCACGAGGTTAGCTTTCTGCTGAGCTCCCTCTGGTACTGGATCCCCCGATATTTCCTTAGCTACGACGCCATTATCTGCGTGAGCCCACCTTTCCATCTGGGCTTCATGGCCCTACCCCACAAGTGGTTCTGGGGCACTACGGTCATTAATCACATTCAAGACCTACAGGTAGACGCGGCGCGCGACCTTAAAATTATTGAGAGTAAATGGTTGCTCTCCGTCCTGGAACGCTCCGAAAAATGGTTGTTGAAACGCTTTACGCGTGTCTCCACCATCAGCAAAGGCATGGAGGCAAAACTGCAGGAAAAATTTAGTGACCCCCTGGAAACGATTATGTTCCCCAACTGGGTGGACAGTAAGATGATCTACCCCGTCAGCAAGGAAGATTCCATGCGGGAAGAGTGGGGCATACTGCCGGCTGATAAGCTGGTCCTGTATTCCGGCAATCTGGGAAAAAAGCAGGGGCTGGAAGTTGTTCTCCACATTGCCAATAACCTACGCGACCGGAAAGGGCTGCACTTCATCATCGTCGGGGAGGGTGTTTCCAAAGAGACCTTGATGGAGCTTAAAGAATCGCTCGACCTCACTAACGTAAGGTTCTTACCGCTCCAGCCCCTCGACCGCCTGTCCGAAATGCTTGCTTCGGCCGACGTGCACCTCGTGCTACAGAAAAAAGCGGCCGCCGACCTGGTCATGCCGTCCAAACTGACCAACATCCTCGCGGTCGGTGGCCACGCGCTGGTCACTGCGGATGCTGGTACTACACTCCACGATGTCGTGTCGGAAAACGATCTGGGCACCCTCGTTCCTGCGGAAAACCAGGCGTTGCTGCAGGACAAAATCGATGCGATCCTCACCGGTGATCTGGACGGTAATATTGCGGGGGCTACCGCGTTCGCCGCTGATCATCTCGACAAGCAAGCCATTCTCTCTACTTTCCTTACCAACATTTCGGACGTTAACAACGGCCAACAACAACCTGATACCCCAACGATCCATCAGGTGACCACCGCTAAAGTCCTTTCACCGTCCACTGAAATGGACGCGTAGATGTTGAGCCTCCAGTAAGCAAAACAGCCAGGTGAAAAACGAATGCGTTGCTTAATTCGTGCTGTGACAGTTGTGCCCAACACTACTCGAGAGTTAGCACCCTAGTCCTCCCTGCGGCGTTGTCTACATTTCCTATGGTAACGGAAATAGTAACGTCAGGTAATGGCTAGTAAATATTTGCGAATTCCGTGGTGGCCGATGCCGCGGTCACTAACAAAACTGCCCCCTCCAACGCACGTCGGAGGGGGCAGTTATTGTCCCAAGAGTTTTGCTTCGCTTAAGCAGAGCAAGCAATACAATCCGGATCGTCCAAAGAACAACTATCACCAACATTCTTCACGTCAGCGGCGCTCAGTTCTTCGAACCCTTTAACATCTGCTTTCGCAGCGGCATTCGCAGTAGCAGTTTGCGCAGTCGCGGGTGCCGGGGAGATGGCAGAAGCAATGGCGGTGGCCGTAGCCACTCCGGCTCCTTCCGTACCCGACCCGGCTTCTACTCCGGTCCCGATAGCTATCGGGATCGGGGCGCCCCCTGGCCGACGCTTACCCTGCACCACCTGACCGGCACCTTCCTCACTCTGCTGTTGCAGTTTTGGCTGCTCCAGTTGCGTCTTATCGACGGTAAACTGAATGGCGTCGCGGGCGGCTTTCGTACGGAGGTAGTACATGCCCGTTTTGAGGCCTTTCGACCAAGCGTAGAAGTGCATGCTCGACAGCTTGGAGAAGTTGACGTTCTCCACGAAGAGGTTCATCGACTGGCTCTGGCAAATGAATGCACCGCGGTCGGCCGCCATGTCGATGACGACTTTCTGGCTGATTTCCCAGACCGTTTTGTAGAGATCGCGCAGGTGCTGTGGTACGTCCTGGAAATCGGCGATGGAACCGTTGCTGGCCATCAGGCGGTTGCGCATGGCGTTGTCCCACAGACCGAGACCAATTAAATCGTGCAGCAAGTGCTGGTTGACCACGACGAACTCTCCGGAGAGCGTACGGCGGGTGTACATGTTGGAGCTGTACGCCTCGAAACACTCATTGTTACCGAGAATCTGGCTGGTGGAAGCCGTCGGCATCGGCGCGACGAGGAGCGAGTTACGCATTCCGTGCTCTGCGAGATCTTCTTTGAGACCGGCCCAATCGTAATTCTCCGATGGCGTAACGCCCCAGAGGTCGTACTGAAGTTTACCCTCGCTCGTTGGCGAACCCGGGTAGGACTGGTAATGCCCTTCCCGCTTGGCAATCGCAATGGATTCCGTACAGGCGGCAAAGTAGATCGCCTCAAAAATGTCCTTGTTCATCTGCCGCGCCTCGGGTGAGTCGAACGGCATCCGCATCATGATGAAAGCGTCGGCCAATCCCTGCACTCCTACACCGATCGGACGGTGGCGCATGTTAGAGTTCCGGGCTTCCTCGATGGGGTAGTAATTCCGGTCGATGACCTTATTGAGGTTGCGCGTCACGACGCGGGTCACCTCGATGAGGCGGTCAAAATCAAAGGTCTTGTCTTCCTTGACGTACTTCGGCAGCGCGAGGCTGGCGAGGTTACAGACGGCCACCTCGTCGGGGCTGGTGTACTCCATGATCTCCGTACAGAGGTTGGAGGAGCGAATCGTACCGAGGTTTTGCTGGTTGGATTTCTTGTTGGCCGCGTCCTTATATAGTATGTACGGCGTGCCGGTTTCGATCTGGCTGTCGAGGATGGCGAACCAGAGGTCCTGGGCCTTGATCGTTTTGCGACCTTTTCCTTCGGCTTCGTACTGGTGGTACAGTGCTTCAAACTCGCCACCGTAAGCGTCAAACAAGCCGGGGGCTTCGTTGGGGTCGAAAAGCGTCCACTGGCCGTCATCCTTGACGCGCTGCATGAACAGGTCGTTCATCCACAAAGCGTAGAAAAGATCGCGGGCGCGCATTTCTTCCTTACCGTGGTTCTTCTTGAGGTCGAGGAAATCAAAGATGTCCGCGTGCCACGGTTCGAGGTAGACGGCGAACGCACCTTTACGCTTACCACCACCCTGGTCGACGTAGCGGGCCGTGTCGTTAAACACCTTCAGCATCGGGACGATACCGTTGGACGTGCCACCCGTGCCTTTGATGTAAGAACCCGTCGCGCGGACGTTGTGGATACTTAGACCAATGCCACCGGCGGCCTGGCTGATGCGGGCGCAGCGGCGGAGGGTTTCGAAAATGCCTTCGATGGAGTCGTCCGTCATGCTGAGCAGGAAGCAGGAGCTCATCTGAGGCTTCGGCGTGCCCGAGTTGAAAAGCGTCGGCGTAGCGTGGATGAACCACTTTTCGCTCATCAGTTGGTACGTCTCGATAGCACTGTCAATATCCTCGTGGTGAATACCGACGGCGACGCGCATCAGCATTTGCTGTGGGCGTTCGACGACGGAACCGTCCATTCTTAGCAAGTACGACCGTTCGAGGGTCTTGTAGCCGAAGTAGTCGAATTCGAAATCGCGGTCGTAGATGATCGCGGCGTCGAGACGGGACTTATTGGCGTTGATGACCTCCATCGTGTCTTCACCGATCAGACCAGCGGCTTCACCGGTTTTCGGGTCGACGTAGTTGAACAGGCCTTCCATCGTGGCGGAAAACGACTTGTCGGTTTCCTTGTGCAGGTTGGAGATGGCGATGCGGGCGGCTAGTTGGGCGTAGTCCGGGTGGACGGTGCTCATGCTGGCGGCTGTTTCGGCGGCTAGGTTGTCTAGTTCTACGGTTGTTACGCCGTCGTACAAGCCTTGAATGACTTTTTTGCTGACGTTGATGTGATCGATGAAGTTTTCATCTAGGCCGTAGCATAGTTTTTTTATGCGGGCGGTTATTTTGTCGAAGGATACCTCCTGGGCGTAGCCGTTGCGTTTTAATACTTTCATCCGTATGCTAATATTTTAATAAACGAAAACGTGGGGAAGCATCCCCACGCTACGGTAGACGACCCTCCGGGCCTAAGAAAGCCTTCACATCAAGGCCCGGAGGGTCGTCTTTTGTTGCGAGGGGATGCTTCCCCTCGTTTGTGATTGATGATTACTGACTAGAAGTCCTCATCCAAGCTAAACATCTGCTTAGATTGATCAGCAGTAACCCCAGCCTTCTGGTACTCTCCCACCCGCTTCTCAAAGAAGTTGGTCTTACCCTGGAGGTTGATCATATCCATCCAAGGGAATGGGTTTTCGACGTTCCATTCTTTCTCCTGGCCCAGCTCGACGAGCAGGCGGTCGGCGACGAATTCGATGTACTGGCACATCATGTCGGAGTTCATGCCGATTAGGTTGACGGGCAGTGAATCGCTGACGAATTCCTTCTCGATCTCAACGGCATCCTTAATGATACCGGTTACGACGCCGGGGGCGAGTTTGTGGACGATGTGGTTGTTGTAGATCATGCAGGCGAAATCGCAGTGCATGCCTTCGTCGCGGCTGATGAGCTCGTTGGAGAAGGTAAGTCCGGGCATCAGGCCACGCTTCTTGAGCCAGAAGATGGAACAGAAACTACCGGAGAAGAAGATACCCTCTACTGCTGCAAAGGCGACGATGCGCTCGGCGAAGGTGCCGTTGTCGATCCAGCGAAGGGCCCAGTTGGCTTTCTTATGGACGCAGGGCATCGTTTCGATGGCGTTGAACAAGTAGTCTTTTTCTTTCGGGTCGCTGATGTAAGTATCGATCAAGAGCGAATAAGTCTCGCTGTGGATATTCTCCATCATGATCTGGAAGCCGTAGAAGAATTTGGCTTCGGTGTACTGGACTTCGGCGACGAAATTCTCGGCGAGGTTCTCGTTCACGATGCCGTCGGAGGCGGCGAAAAAGGCCAGGACGTGCTTGATGAAGTGGCGCTCGTTGTCGTTGAGTTTATTGTTCCAGTCGTTAAGGTCGGCGCTGAGGTCGACTTCTTCGGCGGTCCAGAAGCAGGCTTCGTTGTCCTTGTAGTACTTCCAGATGTCGTCGTGCTCAATGGGGAAGAGGACGAAGCGGCCGTCGTTTTCGGCCAGGATGGGTTCTAATTTTGCGTTCATAATATCTTAGATTAAGGAGAGTAAAAGAAAGGGTAGATACAGTTGCTGATCAACCGGAAAAGGCTCGGAAAAGTCGTAGAGGGTCCGCTCGGTTCGTAGCTACGAGAGCCAGTGGAAGACGAGAAAAACAAGCTAACGGCGTGTGTAATTTTCTGAAGTCTGGTTAACAAGGCGTTGCCGCCCGCGTGCCCCAGGCTTACTAAGGCGGCACCTCCGAAGAGATCCCGCCCTAGCCTAAGTGGTATCAACAAATTGGCGCGGGGTTCATCAACTAAAGAATTGTTGTTTTCTTCCGTGCAGTGGCTAAGGTAAGTGCTCTAATGGCGCGAGAACAGTTTAGTTTTCCACAACGTGTGGAGTAAAAATTACAACTTACTATTAATCAGCTAATTAACAACAATTGCTAAGTTATCCACACTGTGGACAATATGCACACAGATGTTAATAAGTATTATTAGGGTGTGGAGAACCTCAAGTATAGATCGGCGAAACCCCGGTATTCACTGATATTTGAGCGTTACTGTGGACGTGGAAAACGTTTTCCACACAAATAAGAAGGTGCGTGGAAAGAAATAAACCCTTTCTTTGAAGGGAGCGATTCCACTACCTGCCGTACTCGATTGATGTTTACCTACCTCCCCCAACAGATGACAACCAAACACTACACCTGCCCCGCCTGCCACGAAGAAAACCGCTACAAAACGTTCGTGACGGACCGGGTGGAGCTGGAGCGCGCGCAGGGCGAAGCCATCCGCGTGACCTGTAAGCACTGTCACGAGAGCCGGACCATTCACCCCAATGACGTGTTTGCCAAGCCCAGCTTGCTGCCCCCTGTAATCGTGGCCATCGTCGTGGCTATTCCCCTGATCATCCTTTTTCGTCTTGGCTGGATCGTTTTTTCGGTGGCCCTGATCGGTGCGCCGTTTGCCGTTTGGGCGGCGCAGCAGCAGGCCGCCACGAGATTTAACGGCTATCGCATCCGCGAACGGCAGTAGACTGGTCCGCCTCGCTCTTCCCGAAATTACCCCGCACCCGCGACCGCGCCCATTCCTAACGTGGATTGGGTGCTACAACTAGTTAGCGCCAAGTCAGACGCAGCTACGTAGGGCCGGAGCCAGCACGACGGACCATTCTTTAACACTACCCCGCTCGCACAAGCCCTCCCGTTTCCCGGTTTAGCTAACAAACACCCTAAACTATGAGTAAATTTTTCTTTTGCTGCTGCCTCGCCATCACTCTTGCCGCCTGCGGTGACGTGGACGATTCCATCGAAGCCACGGCCGTCCCCGCCGCCGTAATGAGCGCCTTCAACACCGCTTACCCCAACGCAACCGAAGTTCACTGGGAACGCGACGGTGACGGGTACGAAGTCGACTTCGAATACAACGGAGAAGAAATGGAGGTCGATTACGATAGCCAGGGCACGGCGCTGGAAGTAGAAGACTAAACCCACGCGTGAAACGGCGCTTTAGGAGATGACCAGCCCCTTGTTCCGCTGGAAAAACTTAGCGCACGTTCATGAAAATCGCCATCCTCACCCACGCCAACTTCCCGATAGCCGAACCCTTCGCGGGTGGGCTGGAGATGATTACTTTTCATCTCGTACGGGCGTTGCGGGGACGGGGGCACCGGGTTAGCCTGTTCGCGCACGCAGATTCTGATCCGACCTTAAATGTTTGGCCGTTACCCAGCCGTGAGGAGATCCTTAAATCAACCTCGGCTAGTGAACTGACTTCCGAACAGTTGGGCCAAACCGAATTCATTTATCAAGAGCAGTACGCCCGAGCTATGACCAGCATAGTCTCGGGCGATTTTGATGTGGTGCATAACCACACCCTTCATCACTTACCGATTCTGCTCGGGGAGCAACTCGGTAGCCGGTTCATCACGACCATTCACGCGCCGACCGGTCCGCGTTTCAAGTTGGCCTTCCGTGCCCTGCCCCACCCCAAGCAAACCATCACCTGCGTCAGCGCCCACCAGGCGGAATACTGGAAAGCATTTACTCAAGTAGACCACGTCATCCACAATGGTATTCCGGTCGATAATTGGCACCCCGTGGATCGGCCCGAAGATTACGTTTTCTGGATGGGCCGCATTTGTCCCGATAAAGCGCCCGGCGATGCAATTCAGGCTTGCCTAATGACTGGCGACCAACTGCGGTTAGCCGGCCCCATCCACGACCAAGCCTACTTTGACGCGACCGTAGCGCCCTACCTCCACCACGAAAATATCACTTACCTGGGCCACCTCACCCACGCCGAGATCGCGCCGGAACTCGCTTCCGCCCGCGCCTTCTTATTCACCAGTGTTTACGCCGAACCCTACGGCCTAACGCTCGCCGAGGCACTGGCCTCCGGGACGCCGGTAATCGCTTACGCCGCGGGTGCGGCACCGGAAATTCTTAGTAGCGAAGTCGGAATCCTGGTGGACGTCGGAGATGTGGATGGGCTCCGCGCAGCCCTCAGTTCCGTAAAAAAGATAGACCGGACGAAATGCCGTGCTTACGCGATCGAGCATTGTTCCATCACGGCGATGGTAGACAAATACGAGGCGCTTTACGATAGTGCTTTAGCCCGGGAAAATATCCATAGCTGATGGCCACACTCGCCTATTACGCACATTACTACGGTAGTGGGCACTGTCGCTACGCCGATTTTGCCGCTTCGGTTGTTCCCAACGGAATACCCGTTTTTTCTTCCCGCGATTTTGATTTTCGCTACGCCAACCCCGTTATCCGGATTCCCGACGAAGAGTTCGACCACGCGCTCCGGGAGCACCACCTGATCACACTCCCGAATTACCTCCACTATTCGCCCGTTGGGGTAGACAAAGTCCGCCAACGCTCACTGCAAATCCTGCAAACGGTGGAGGAGCTAGACGTTGAGTTAGTCATCGTCGACATCAGCGTGGAGGTGGCCGCGCTGCTGCGCGCCAGCTCCGTACCCTACCTCTACGTGCGCCTGTTCGGCGACCGACGGGACGTGGCGCACGAGGAAGCTTTTCGGGGAGCAATGGGGTTGATCGCTTACTTTCCGGAGGCGCTGGAGTCGGAAAGTACGCCGGACTGGGTACGTAAGAAGACAGTTTATATAGGTTTTAAACCCTCACCCACTAAGCCTTCACAATTAGCTGAAGAGCCGAACTTGCCGGCGGACGCCATTCTGTTCGTGCGCGGTTTCGGTGCGGCGGAGGAACTAGAAGGGGCGCTGGCGCGGGTGCAAAGAATTTTTCCGGAAAGACCGTTGATTGGTATCGGAGACTTTAGTCCTATGGCAACGGCGCTGCTGGATTGGTCTTTGGGTGTCGTCCAAGACATTACGCCGTACCTCCGGCAAGCGTCCGTTGTCGTGGCCGCGTGCGGGAGTAATTTAACGGCCGAAGTTTTGCGGGCGGGCAAGCCTTTCGTGCCCGTTCCCTGCCAGCGCCCCTACCGGGAGCAGGTTGAAATCGCGGAGGCACTTTACCGGGCGGGGCTTTGTGTGTCGTTGGAAGACTTTCTGGCGGGGGCCACCCCTCCCGTGCCTTACTTTGCACGGGTAGCGGAAGAACGGTACGCAGCCTATTTCGGTGGCCTGGCGGCTACGGACGACTGGCGGACTTACCTGGGGGTGGAGCTGAAGTACGTACCGATTCCGGGGCATTCGCTGTAAGCTCCAAGGTTATACCGACCTCGATTACCTCAACCTAGCGGAGCCGCTAAGCACTCAAAGTGCCGCTTACCAACATTTCCCCGTCACAGAAACAACCCGATTACGCCCTCCGCGTTGTCCGTTAATGGAGATGGTACGCCATTCCCCCCAAAGCACAAAAAATAACTACCCATGGAAAATCCCCACGGCGATAAAGGCGCCGAAAACTCCAATGTCTGGAACGTAAATGATTCCACCACCTGCCCTTTCCTGGCCGGTCAACATAACCAAGCCGCCGGCGGCGGTACCACCGTTACCGACTGGTGGCCCAACATGCTCAAAGTGAGCCTGCTCCGCCAGCACGGTATCGAATCCAACCCCATGGGGGAGGAGTTCGACTACGCCGAAGCATTCAAGACCCTCGATTTTGCAGCCGTCAAAAAAGACCTGACGGACCTCATGACCGACAGCCAGGACTGGTGGCCCGCCGACTACGGCCACTACGGCCCCTTTTTCATCCGGATGGCCTGGCACGCAGCCGGTACTTACCGAATCGCGGACGGCCGCGGTGGCGCCGGCTCCGGTGACCAACGCTTCGCTCCCCTCAACAGCTGGCCCGATAACGCCAATCTCGACAAAGCCCGCCTCCTTCTCTGGCCCATCAAGCAGAAGTATGGCAAGAACCTGAGCTGGGCCGACCTCCTCGTCCTGACCGGTAACGTAGCCCTCGAATCCATGGGCTTCCCCACTTTCGGCTTCGGCGGTGGCCGCGCGGACATCTGGGAACCACAAAAAGATGTGTACTGGGGCAGCGAGACCGAATGGCTCGGCAACGAAGAACGCTACGCCGAAGGCACCCTCGAACAGCCCCTCGGCGCGAGTCACATGGGCCTGATTTACGTCAACCCCGAAGGCCCCAACGGCAATCCCGACCCAGAAGCTTCCGCACACAACATCCGCGAAACTTTCGGCCGGATGGCCATGAACGACTACGAAACCGTCGCCCTCATCGCCGGTGGTCACACCTTCGGTAAAACGCACGGCGCAGCTGAAGCCGGCAAGTACGTAGCCGAAGAGCCCGCAGGAGCAGGCATGAACGAAATGAGCCAGGGTTGGATGAACTCTTTCGAGAGCGGCAAAGGTGAGCACACCATTACCTCCGGCCTCGAAGGCGCGTGGACGACCAAGCCCGCCCAGTGGACGCACGACTACTTCACCCACTTGTTCAAATTCGAATGGGAGAAGTACAAATCACCGGGTGGTGCGTGGCAGTGGCGCCCAGTCGATAACGGCGGTGCGGGAACAGTCCCCGACGCCCACGTCGAAGGCAAAACCCACCAACCTTTCATGCTCACGACGGACATGGCCATGCGCGTGGACCCCGAGTACAACAAGATCTCCAAGCACTTCCTGGATAACCCTGAAGCGTTCCAGGACGCCTTCGCCCGCGCCTGGTTCAAGTTGACGCACCGCGATATGGGACCCAAAGAACGCTATCTCGGCCCCGAAGTACCCGGTGAAGATCTCGTCTGGCAGGACCCCGTCCCCGCCGTCGATCACGAACTGATCAACGACGCCGACGCAACCGAACTGAAGCGCCGTATCCTCGCCTCCGGCCTGCAGAACTCAACATTTATCTCCGCCGCCTGGGCCGCCGCTTCCTCTTTCCGGGGTACGGACAAACGTGGTGGTGCCAACGGTGCCCGCGTGCGTCTTTTCCCGCAGAAGAACTGGGAAGTCAACAACCCGAGCCAGTTGGCGAAGGTGGTTAGTACGCTCGAAGGTGTACAGAAGGAATTCAACGACGGACAGTCCGGTGGTAAGCAAGTTAGCCTGGCCGACCTGATCGTCCTGGCCGGTGCCGCCGGTATTGAAGCTTCCGCTAAGGAAGGCAATCTTGACGTCACCGTTCCCTTCACCCCCGGCCGCACCGACGCGACCCAGGAGATGACGGACGTAGATAGCTTTAACGCCATGGAGCCCGTCGCCGATGGTTTCCGGAATTACTTCGGTGTCCAGAATCACCGCGCTAAGGCGGAAGAATTACTGATCGACAAAGCTTGTCTGCTGGAATTGACGGCACCCGAAATGACCGCCCTCATCGGTGGTATGCGCGTGCTCGATACGAACTACGACGGTTCCAAGCACGGCGTTTTCACGGAAAACCCCGGTACGCTAAGCACTGACTTTTTCGTCAACGTCCTCGACTTGGGCACGAAATGGTCCGCTACGGATAACACCGAGAAGACCTTTGAAGGTCAGGACCGCCGCACGGGCGAAGTCAAGTGGACCGGTACCCGCGCCGATCTCGTTTTCGGCTCTAACTCCGAGCTCCGCGCTATCGCGGAAGTTTACGCTTGCAACGACGGTAAGGAAAAATTCGTCAGCCACTTCGTACAAGCCTGGAACAAGGTGATGATGGCGGATCGGTTTGAGCTTGCTTAATCGGTAGGACAAGTACCTAGAAATTACGGCCCGAACGCTCTTGCGAGTGTTCGGGCCGTTTTTCGTTTGGGCGCGGTCGTGGATGAAAAGTAAAGTGACTGAGAAGCAGTATCTGTGGGGCGAACCCCTGCTCTTTTAGTGTATTTTATTGCACCCGCGACCGCGCGAAAGATTTCCCCTAATTTAGGAAGCCAAGCGCTTACATCGCCGAGATATTCATCAGCAGCAACTCAAACGTTTCCGCCTTCTTGTTACCGATCAAAATCTGAATCTCCCGGATATCTTCCCCGGCGTAATTAGGTACGTCGACCGATTCACCGTGGAAAGTCGCTTTCATAGCGTCGAACGGAATGAGCACTGTTTCCCACTTATCACCCTTCGTCTGGAAAGTGTAGTTATAAGCGTGACGGCCGTTGGGGGTACGAACCCGGAAGTTGTAATCTTTACCATCACCGTTGACCTGCACGGAAAAGGCTGATTTTCCTTTCACCACAAACGGGTTATCGTTGGTAGTGTGCTGTACGGAGCAAAAACCACCGTTGTTCTCCAGGGACACTTTCCCGAAGAATCGACCGTTGCCGTCGTCCGTCATGACGAATTTGCTATCGGAGCGCCCGCCCATGACGACGTCATCCTGAACGCGCCACTTGCCACGGCCCTGCTCGGGGAAGTCATAGATGGTTTGGAGGGCCGAGGTGTCTTTGGTGCCGTTAGCGTCCCCGGGCGTGGGGTCGTTCTTAGGGTCGGTGGGGTTTTGCACGATGCAGCTACTTAAAAAGATAAAGAGTACGAATATTCGCATGCTGCTATAACCGGATTTTTCTGGTTCCGTTCAGAGCCGCCGTGGTGGCCACTGGTAGCGAACGTCTGAGATGTCGGAATACCGTTCGGGTAAAATAACGGCGTAGGCTAGCCGTCGATCCAGTCCATTATTAGCCCTTCACGGAAAAGGGCCACCCGCTTCCGCGAATGGCCCTTAAAAAATTTATCACCTTTATGTTAAAGACTAATCAGTGCGATTAGAAAACTAATCAGGACGGTTCCGCCCATAAAGGCAGTAACTAAGTCTGACTTCTGCGCCGCGGGCAGGGTGCTCCGGTGGGCGGCGTTCTTCAGTCCGGCACGATTAGCTGAACCCGCAGTGAGGCGGCGTTCAGCGGGGGTCAGACGGTGACTGAAGTTAGGGGAAATCGTTTGTGAAGTATACATGTTGTTGTTGTTTAAAATTGATAGAATACTAAAGCGGACGTTAATTCGAGAGGCGTCCGTTTCGGGCTGCAAAGGTCGGGGTATTCTGGGTCCCGGGCAAGGTGTCGCGCAACATCGTTTCGTTGAAATGGCGTACTAGAGTGGCAAACAGAATTAAAATTTGCACTATTTAGGAATTGCGGCTGCCCCCTGCGGGTACACCTTACTTCTTGGAAGATAATATTTGAAAAGATTGTGTTAATTATTATAACTGAAAGCAGGCAGTGTTCAGCATGAATCTGTTCGGACCCATAAGTGAAAGTTGGTCGCCCGGAGCACAGTCAAATCTCCGTTTCCTGAACCAAAACCGGAGCTACTGAGCCATTACACAACCGGGCTTGATGAGAAATCGTAACGGGCCACCGAATCGGACTGATTGCGAAGTACTATTCGTCCTCTGAATACGGAACTAACCTGTACCGTAGCTTCCCCGCGCGACTAACCGGCGTCCCCTAGTTACCTTTCCGGCGAATCCCGTAGTTCATGCCCACCAACCGACCGCCCTGGTATTACCTATTGCTGCTAATCCTGGCCGGCGAGTCCGTTTTCATTCTTCCATTCGTCCTCCCCCGCGTTTTTCGCCCAACGGTGCTGGATGTATTTGGCCTCGACAATACCCAACTCGGCCTGTGCTTCTCCGCCTACGGCGTTGTTGCCCTGGTTTCCTATCTCTTCGGCGGGCCACTGGCGGACCGCTTTCCACCCCGCAAATTAATGGCGGTTGCCCTCTGGCTGACAGCAATTGGCGGCGTTGCCATGAGCACTTTCCCGACTTACGGAGAGCTACGGTGGCTGTACGGATACTGGGGGTTCACGACCATCTTTCTGTTCTGGGCGGCCATGATCAAGGCGACCCGCGTTTGGGGCGGCGGCGATTCACAGGGTAAGGCTTTCGGGTTTCTGGACGGCGGGCGGGGTTTGGTCGGGGCGCTGTTCGGGGCAGCGGGGGTGCTCGTCTTTTCTCAGTTCCTGGCGGAAACTGCCCTGACGGGTTCCGCAGCGAGTGGTGGTTTTCGCGTCGTGGTCCTGGCTGCCAGTGCCGTAGTGGCGTTGGTTGGCGTGCTGGTCTGGCTATTTTTACGGGCCGACCGGTCGCTAGAGGAAGAAATTCTACTCGATCGAATTACCGTCGCCCAGATCGGTACGGTGCTCCGCCTCCCTTCGGTGCTGCTACTGATGGTCATCATCCTGTGCGCCTACACCGGTTACAAGGTGACGGACGTGTTTTCGCTCTACGCGCGCGACGTACTCGGTTACGATGAGGTAGCTTCCGCAAAGGTGGGAACTGCACTACTATTTATCCGCCCCGTCGTGGGCGTTGTAATTGGTATTCTGGCGGATCGGAGCCGGACGACGTTGTGGCTTTTTGTCGGGTTCGTGCTGTCCGCACTGGGTGCGTTATTTTTTGCTGCGGGCTTCGTCGCCACCGCCCCTACCCTGTTCGTATTTGCTACTTTGACGGTCGCCGTGGGGGTGTATTCTTTGCGCTGCCTGTATTTCGCGGTGATGGATTTAGGTCAGATCCCGCTGGCGCTTACGGGGACGGCCGTCGGGCTCATCTCGCTGATCGGTTACACGCCGGACATCTTTGCCGGTCCGCTGATGGGCTACTTTCTGGATAGCTCGCCCGGCCTGGCTGGTCAGCAACGGGTATTCTGGATGGTCGTCGTATTTTCTACCGTGGGTGGCCTAGCCGCCTGGTGGTACCACGTGCTGTACGGGGATAAAGGGGCGCCCCGATAGCTATCTGGGCGGGTACAAGGTTAATTGATTGGAGCGGCGCAGCCGCCCGGCAAGTACATTCCCGCGGAATTACCCGGCACCCGCGACCGCGCCCTATTTCTTGTGCTAAAAGAAACAAGCCTTAAGACTAGTTGGCACACTTGAGAATAAAAAACAGAACATCACTCTAACGTAAAAAGCCCCCGCTACCTTCAGGGGCAGCGGGGGCTCAGTAACGTAAATCGTACGAAAGCTTACACCAAAGTAATGTGCTTGAAGCCGGTGGCCGCAAGTCCTTTCTCGGTGTCGTTCAGGTACTGCTTGATCGTCTTTTTGTTGTCCTTCACGAACTGCTGGTTGACCAGCGTCTGCTCCTTGAAGAACTTATTCAAACGACCCATGGCGATCTTTTCGAGCATGGCTTCGGGCTTGCCTTCCTGGCGAGCGAGTTCCTTGGCGATGTCTACTTCTTTGTCCTGCGTTGCCTGATCGATGTCACCTTTATCAAGTGCAATCGGCTTCATGGCAGCAACCTGCATGGCTACGCTACGGCCAGCATCGTAAGCGTCATCGGATGACTTACTCAAGCCAACCAGGACACCGGCGCGGTTACCGCTGTGAATGTATTCTGCAACCAAGGGAGCGCTCATTTGCTCGTAAGCCGTCACGTTGATCTTCTCGTTGATCTTACCGACCATCTCCGTCACTTTATCCTGGATGGTGTGGCTGCCTTCCATGGGTAGCGCCAAAAGAGCGGCCAGGTCGGCGGGCTTATTCTGGAGTGTGATGTCCGCGATTTTGTTAGCGAAGCTTACAAAATCGTCATTCTTCGACACGAAGTCCGTTTCGGAACTCAGGCGAATGATAACGCCGTAGGTCTTGTCGTCGCTGATTTTAGCGATGACGGCACCTTCGTTGGCGTCGCGGTCACCACGCTTAGCGGCTACTTTTTCACCGCGTTTGCGGAGGAGCTCGATGGCTTTGTCGTAATCACCGTCGGCTTCCGCCAGGGCTTTCTTACAGTCCATCATTCCGGAACCGGTCATGTCCCGTAGTTTCTTTACGTCTTGGGCGGAAATTGCCATTTGTCTTTTATTTTTTAGTTGGGAAAGGGGGGGAAGAGAGGAAAGAAGTTGGAGTAAAGAATAAGGACGTTGGAGTCGTTCGCTTCGCTCACTCATCCAGACGACTTTACGCTCTGTTTACTTACCTTGGATAGCAAGACACTTGGCGGCGTGTACCTATCCAATGCAAGATCGCCAAAGGCGAGTGAGTGGTAAGCCGGGCCGGAGCCGTCCTTATTCTTTCCTCTTTATTCTATACTCAGTCTTAAGCAGCAGCAGCTTCTTCACCACTACTAGCCTTCTGCTCCTTCTCCTGGTTGCCTTCGGCCAGACCTTGCTTGATGCACTCGGTCAGGTAGTCGATGACGACCTTGATGGACTTAGAAGCATCGTCGTTTCCTGGGATCGGGTAGTCGACGCTGGTTGGGTCGGCATTCGTATCAACGATACCGAACGTACGCATACCGAGCTTCTTAGCTTCGGCCACGGCGAGATGCTCGTGCACGATGTCCACTACGAAAATGGCGTTGGGGATACGGCTCATGTCCGCGATACCGCCGAGTACCTTGTTCATCTTGGCGTGGGCGCGGGTTGTGTCGAGGCGCTCCTTCTTGGTTACGCTGTCGAGGGTACCGTCACCGAGCATCCGTTCGAAGTTCTGCATCTTGCGGATGGAACGGCGGATGGTGTTAAAGTTGGTGAGCATACCACCCTGCCACCGGTCGGTGACGTAGGGCATGTTCACTTCCTGGGCGGCGGCGGTGACGATGTCACGGGCCTGCTTCTTGGTGGCGACGAAGAGGATCTTCTTGCCCGCCTTGGCGATCTGACGCATGGCGTTACCGGCGCGGTCGAGGCCCTGGAGCGTTGCGTTCAGGTCAATGATGTGAATACCGTTCTTCTCGCCAAAAATGTAGTTCGACATTTTTGGGTTCCACTTGCGGCGGAGGTGGCCGAAGTGCACGCCGGCTTCGAGGAGCTCGGCTGGTGTTGGCTTAGTTGCCATGGTTTTTTATTGTTAGCCCCGGTTGACCTGGGTCGGTGGGGTAGTTTTGTAATTGAAAGGAAGAAGTAGAATGGTCTAAGGTCTTTGGTCTGTAGTCTTTGGTACTTGTTACTGAAGACCATCGCCCCATGACCACAGACCCAAAACTTATCGCTTAGAGAACTGGAAGCTCTTACGGGCCTTGGGCTTACCGTACTTCTTACGTTCCACCACGCGGGCGTCACGGGTGAGCATTTTCTGCGACTTAAGCGGTCCGCGGAAATCTTCGTTCAGTTTGACGAGGGCGCGGGAGATGCCTAAGCGAATCGCTTCGGTTTGTCCCTTGATGCCGCCGCCGGAAACGTTGACTTTGATGTCGTAGATACCGTTGTCCACGTCGATGATCGTGAAGGGCTGGGTGATGCTGGGTTGGAGGTGCGTCTGGGGGATGTACTCTTTGTAATCCTTACCGTTGACGATAATGTTGCCGGTGCCCTGGGTCAGGTACACGCGGGCAACGGATGCTTTACGTCGCCCGAGGGCGTTGATCATTTCCATTTATGCTGGATTGAAGCGTCCTATTAGTATATAAGGTCGCTGATTTTTAAATTGGCGCGGACGCCCCGACTAAGTGTGAGGACTCGCTACGGCTTCGCGGGTACGGGGTGAGAACTACCTCCTACCGGCCTACCGCCTATAATTACTTAAGCTCAGTGGGCGTCTGCGCAGCGTGCGGGTGGTCCGTTCCGGCGTAAATGTGCAGCTTCTTAATCTGCGCACGTCCGAGCTTGGTTTTGGGAAGCATACCACGGATGGCCATTTCCAGAACGCGCTCCGGCTTGCGGGCCATGATGTCGCGCGGGGTAGTCTTCCGTTGTCCACCGGGGTAGCCCGTGTGGCGGAGATAGACCTTGTCCGTCATTTTCTCCCCCGTAAAACGGACGAGAGCTGAGTTAAGGACGATCACGTGGTCGCCGTTGTCGAAGTGGGGGGTGAAGTCGGGTTTGTGCTTGCCACGGAGGACGGCGGCGATCTTGGAGGCGATGCGGCCCACAATTTCTCCTTCCACGTCAATCACGAGCCACTTGCGCTCTACCGATGCGGCGTTGGCCGACTTCGTCTTGTAGCTTAGTGTATTCACTTTCTTGCTTGATTTTGTTTACGTTATGCTGGGTCCTAACTTGTCTTTGACGGCAAGCGAGGCTTAAGCGGCTGCAAAGGTAAGACGGTCCGTTACTACCTCCAAGCATTTCTTCAGGTATTTTTCACGGAAGAGCTTTGTAACTTACTGAAAAACAGGGTCATTTTCGCGTTGAGCTAAAAATGCGGACCTTCCCGACCGGTTTCTTAGCCTTACGAACCCTACGATTATTCGCCAGTTTATAGACGTGGCAGCCACTTCCGCCGCGGCTGTGCCCCTAACTAGCATTCGTTCCATCTGTAATCACCCCGCTTATGCGTTTTCTACTTCTCTGCACGCTCCTCTGCACCACGTTTTCCGCGGCCGATGCCCAGACCCTCCCCATCTCCTACGAGCAACGATTTTTGCACCCCGTATTCCGCTACGATAATCTGGTAGTTACCGACCAAAATTTTCGCAATGCCATGTTTCAGGATAACGAAGCACTCGACATTCTCAGAGGTAGTGGTGCCATTGAGGTTGCAGCCCTCGCCTTCAGCGTGTTGGGGACGATCTCCATTTTCGAAGGTGTATTTGCGGACGATGACGACGATCGCATCTTCGGTAGTAGCGGTACCGCGATTGGTGCCGGCGTGGGCCTTACGGCGCTCGGGCTTGTCGTGCAGGGCTTCGCCAATCGCAAGCGCATCCGCGCCGTGGACATTTACAACACCAACCTGGGTTACGACGGGTCACTCGGCCGACAACTCGAACTGGACTTCGGCCCCACCACCCACGGTATCGGACTCACCGCAACTTTCTGAGCACTCACCAAACATATTGCCGGTTTCTCACCTTTTAGTGTATGTACATTGATTGTACGGAAACTAAATAATATATCATGGCTAACGTCCTCCTCTGCCTCACCCACCCCAACCCCGACAGCCTCAACGGGGCCGCCGCGAAATCAATTAAAGAAATTGCGGAAAAGAAGGGACACCAAGTAAGGTTCAAAGATCTCTACCGCATGGATTTCGATTCCATCCTCGGCATGAAAGACTTCACGGCTTGGGGCAAGGGCGAAGTGCCCGCCGACGTAAAAGCCGAGCAAAAAGACTTCGACTGGGCCGATAAGCTCGTCTTCCTCTACCCCATCTGGTGGAACGAGCGCCCCGCCAAACTGAAGGGCTATTTCGACCGCGTCCTCACCAAGCCGTGGGCCTGGGACATGAACGAAAAAGGCCTCGTCCAGAACATGACCGGCAAGTCCGCCATGGTCGCCGTCACTTACGGTAGCCCCGACGGTCTGTATGATTTCCTAACGATCGACCAGAATCACATCATGGACAACATGAAAAAAGGTACGCTTCGCTTCTGTGGCGTCGACGTGCAGGAGATTGTCGAGACGTACGGCGTGCTGGCTGAAGAAAGCAAGCCGGATGCGCACCTGACCGCCGTGAAGGAGGCTGCCGAACGCTTCTTTTAAGCGTAGTATTTAAGGCGAAGTATTTCTTTGCTCTTCATCGAAACTACTTGGCACCCGCGACCGCGCAAAACAATCATGCGTGGCCGCGGGTGCCCTGTTTTCACCTTAGGCGACCGGGACTGTGAAGCGAAACAGGCTTCCTTCCACCATTTCACTTTCAACGGATAACTCGCCGCCCATCGCCTTGACGAGCTCACTTACAATGGACAGGCCGACACCGTGGCTTTCTTCCGAATGCCCGTTTTTGGCCGCCGTCGAATAAAAGAGGCTGAAAATGGATTTCCGCAACGGTTCGGGGATGCCCGGGCCGTTATCCCGCACCGTAAATACGTACGCTTTCTCCGTCCGGACGCAGCTAACGGTGATGATCGCACGGTCCTTATCGCAAAACTTGATCGCATTACCGATCAGGTTTTGCAGAATTTGGCGAAGGGCTGTTTCCGGGGCAAACACCCTTTTTACGGGCCCAACGTAGTTGATCTGGTAGGGCGTAAGTTCTTTAAACAACGAACCGAAGCTCGTCAGTAAATCGGCTACCGGAAACTCATTGCGCTCGCTGCCGATCTGGTGCACGGAAGAACTGTAGTGCAGGACGCCCTGCACGAGCCGGTTCGCATCCGCCGCCACCGCGCTCAGCATGTTCAGCACTTCCACACCATCAGCGGGCAGCAGCGTGCGGTACTCGTCCAGGGCGATGTTGACGAGTTGGTTGATGTTGCGCAGGGGCGCTTTTAGGTCGTGGGCGATGACGTGGTTGAAATCAAGCAAGCGCTTACGAAATAACTCCATGTCCACCAGCCGCTCTTCACTTAATTTACGGGCGCGGCGCAGTTCGAATAATTTGATCGTCTGCCGCCCCAAAGCCTTCAGTGCCTTGAGTTGCGCTGACGTGAGTTCCCTGGGGACGGTGTCGATTACGCACAAGCTACCGAGCGCAAACCCTGCATCCGTTACCAGGGGGACGCCTGCGTAAAAGACAATATTCGGGTTGCCCGTCACGAAGTCATTATCCGCAAAGCGCTCGTCCTGATGGGCGTCCGGGACGATCAGCATGTTTTCGGGGTCGAGGATATTGTGGGCGCAGAATGCGTTTCCCCGGGAGGTTTGTTTTACCCCGTCCAGCCCGTGGTTGGCTTTGAACCATTGCCGGTCTTCGTCCACCAAACTGATCAGCGAGATTGGCGTGCCGCAAATTTCCGCGGCGATCGTCGCGAGGTCATCATATTCATCTTCCGGCAGCGTATCCAGTAAGGCATAGTTACGTAGCTCGGCCAGTCGTTCTTTTTCTTGGGTGGGTAGGTCGGCGATCATGGCGGCAAATATAGGGAGGGGCCGGAAACCAACAAACGTATTCTCCGAAAACGTGGCCGTCGGCGATGCCGCGCTACCGGGTGTCCGGATGACATTCGCTCGCCCGTGGAATCGAGGTGGTTACTTCTTCTTGACGTACTCCGTCAAAATTACAATCTGCTGATCCTCTACCCTTCCTTCGATCTGTCCGGCATTATCGGCCACGAGACGGATGTTGCGTACGGCCGTTCCGCGCTTGGCGGTGAAGCCTCCACCCTTCACTTTTAGGTCCTTGATGAGGACAACCGTGTCGCCAACCGAGAGGACGTTGCCATTCGCGCCCAGGTGGACGACGGCATTCTCATCCGGCAACCCGGCTTTGGCCCAGGCGAGCGTTTCTTCCTCCAAGTAGATCATATCCAGTAAATCCTGCGGCCACCCTTCGGCTTTCAACTGGTGCAGCATCCGGTAGCTGACGACTTTGACGGCGTCGTTTTCGCTCCACATCGCGTCGTTGAGGCAGCGCCAGTCGTTGGGGGCTACTTCCGTTTCGCCGGTGAGCTGATCGTGTAGGTTCTGCGTGAGGGTAATTTCTACGGGCGCGCGGCCGGGGGCGTCGGGGCCTACGGCGAAGGTGGTTAGGTTTTCGGTGGCTCCGGAGAGTTGGCAGGTGGTGGTCATGGGGTGAAGGTAATGTTTGGTCTGTGGTCTTTTGGTTCCGTACGATAATCCATCAAACGGTCTATCTTCGGCCCATGCCCAATCTCGGTAAGTATTTCGGTCCGTCAACGCTTGTTGCCGCTGCTTTCATCGGCCCGGGGACATTAACAACTTGCACGCTCGTCGGTGTTCAGACGGGTTATTCACTGCTGTGGGTGATGCTACTGGGAATTCTGGCGACGGTGGCGCTCCAGGAGATGGCCGCGCGGCTCGGCCTCGTGACCGGTAGCGGTTTGGGGGAAGCGCTCAATCGACAGTTCCCGACCGGGCTGGCGCGGTATCTGATCTTTTTCCTGGCGATCGGGGCGATTTTAGTAGGTAATGCCGCTTACGAGGCGGGGAACATTGCGGGGGGCGTTTTGGGGTTAGACGTCCTAATCGGCGGCTCCGCCTGGTGGCCGGTAGTGGTCGGGTTGGCGTGTGTGGGGTTAATCTACTTTGGAAATTACAAATGGGTGGAGCGCGTACTTATTACTCTAGTCCTGGTAATGAGCACTTGCTTTTTGATCACGGTGGTCCTGATTCAGCCAGATTTGAGTGCGGTGCTCAGCGGATTCATTCCGGGTGGTATCACGACGGATAATTTACTGCTGGTGACGGCAGTAATTGGTACGACCGTGGTTCCCTACAATCTTTTTTTACACGCTTCGACGGTCTCGAAAAAATACGCCAGGGACGCGTCACTACGGGATTTACGCATTGAGAACGCCGTCTCCATTTGCCTCGGCGGGATGGTGTCTTTACTAATCATCATCACGGCGGCCGGGGCGGGTGGTTCCGGGCTGGAAGTACGTTCCGCGGTAGACATGGCGGTGCAGCTGGAGCCATTATTCGGCTCGGCGGCGAAATACTTGATGGGAGTTGGTTTACTAGCCGCCGGGATCAGCAGCGCACTGACGGCCCCGCTGGCTGCAGCCTACGCCGCCCGGGGCCTATTCAACTGGCCGGCGGACGACCGCGACTGGCGTTTTCGGACGACGTGGCTCGTAGTGATATTAATCGGTATCGCCGTGGCGGTCACGGACGTGGAGCGGGTGGCGATTATCAAGTTCGCGCAGGTGACGAATGCGTTGTTGTTGCCGTTGGTGGCGGGGTATTTGTTGTGGGTCTGTAATTCGCGGGCGTTGCTGGGCGGGCGGGTGAACTCGGGGTGGGCAAACCTCGTCGGAGGCTTAGTAATTTTGGTGGCGCTGATACTTTCGGTGCGGAGTTTAGTGCTAGTCTTTGGTTAGTAGCGCGGGCGATAGAAAGGAAGACTAGACCTACAGATTCAGCCAATTCCGCCGCCCAGGTGCGTACTCTCGGATGATTGCACGCCGAGCCTGACCGGGCAATTCTTGCATCGCCCGGCGGAGCATTGTCTCGAAGCGCGGTGGAGATTGCCGGAACCCAGAATTGGCAAAGGCCGGTAGCGCCCGTCTGTCTCCAGACCCGGATCGATAAGTATTACTCCAACTCTCCACGCCCCGCAAGTCCTTTTGGTAACGCAGCTCATCGCCGCCGTGCGAAAAAACATTCACGAAACCCAGGGCGCAAACCATCGCTTCTTGCTCGCATTCCGTGACGGTGGCGTAGACGGTTTTGAAGTGTTTGATCTCGATAATCTTTTCTACGTAAGTAGAGTCGTTGACCTTCTCTTTCACCTTTTTACGCTCGATGTGATCCAGCACTTCTTCCTCGTGCTCGGTAGTAGCGCACCTTTCGGTTAATCCGCTTTCTTGGTAGCTGTCGTACACGACTTCTGCTTCCAGGTCGACACGTTCGTCGGTGGGTTGTGTTCGCAGATCCGTCCAGCCGCGAGCAAGGGGTTTCAAGTTTTGGAGGGCCGTCGCCATTTCCCGATCGCCGTCGCCGCGGGGGACGTAGAGCTCGATGCGCAGCGTACCAACGTCGCGGAAATGGCTTCTTTCGGGGATAAACTCTACATCTCGCTCCGGGAGGTATTTTGACACCAGTTGGTGGTCATAGAAAGCAGCGCGGGCGGCTGTTTTATCACCGGTGGCGATGGCGGGGCGGAGGACGTCGATGCTGGTAAGGTAATGTGCACCGGCTCGTTTGCGGGCGTGTTCCCGTTGTTGTTCGAGGGTGGCGGGGGCGAGGGCTGGGTAACGGGTGAATTCGGCCTCGTGCGGAGCGACCGTAAGGAGATTAAGACTACGCTGGTAAAGATCGCCGTAGCGCTGGTGAAGTTGGACGTATTTAAAGGTCCCGGCTTGGCGCTCCAGGGCGCGGGTGATTTCTAGGTCGCGGCCCTGAATTTGCTGGTAGGCGGTGAGGTAGTCTTCCAGTACTCTTGGTTTGAGCGGTCTTCGGCTGCGTCCGGTCCGGCTAGCGCGTTTGTGCGCTACGGCGTAGGCTTGGTCGGATTTTCGCTGGTCGAGGAGTTTCGGGACGGAGGCGCAACTGGTGAGAAGGAGTACTAGCAGGGCTAAAGGGTAGACTTTCTTCATCGGTATCGGTGTTACGTGTTGCCGAATCGCGGCTAGGAGATGAAGGTAGCGGGTCGGTGCGGGTGGTTTTCTTAGCGGCGGGTTAAGGGGTGTTAGGGGGGTATTAAATGTTGGGCGCGGTCGCTGGTGCCGGGTTTTCTTGATAAAGCTCGCTTCCTCCAAACCATCCCGCACGCCCGACAATTATTGGGACCCCGCTCATTTTGGGCTGGGAAATCCTCAGTAATTGTATCTCGCTAACCTTAACCCATCCAAAGCTGGAAGCAAATCAAAAGCAGCAGAACGTACATCTGGATATAGTTCAACCCGTCGCTTCGTTCGGCACCTCTGCCGATTCCCAACGTGCAGTGAAGCGAACTTCGTCAAGGCGAAGATCTGCTGCGAAGCGCTCCACACGATAGTATAAACTACGACCCTACAACTCGACACAAAGGATACGCTCCTGGACATTTTCTCCGGACGCTTGGAGGACCTTAGCAATTTCGCCTTCGGCTTCACGGCACAGGACGCTTCAAGGTCTTCAACTAAGATTTTAGAATCTCGGAGTGTCCTGAAACCAGCGTAGCGAAGGGTTTCGAAGGGTTTCGAATCCTCTGAGCGTCCGATTTGGAAATGTGCGGTAGTGTGCACAAAAGAGATCAATTATTGTGCATTTCACTCAAAACCCAGCAATTCATGAAAGTAATATTATATGGTATTTCAACTGACATAAACCTGGGTTAGCACTGATTTTAACAGTGATTGACCTTAAAGTTTAGAACTTAAAGCTGTGTTTTTGATGACACAATCTGAATCTAAAACCCAATCACGACGGAAATAATCATCCGTCACTTTAAATCAACCCAAACATGCGTTTACTTCAACCACTTTTGTTCGCCCTACTGCTAGCCATTGGCGGCTCACTCAACGCCCAGACGGTCGTCGGGGTGATCGTTAACAGCGAGGTCCACAACACACTCGAAACCGCGGTGATTACCGCCGGCCTCGACGATGACCTGAGCGGAGACGGTCCCTTCACCGTCTTCGCCCCCACTGACGATGCCTTTGCCGCCCTGCCCGCTGGCACGCTGACGGCCCTGCTGGCCGATTCGGCCGGCCTGGCCCAGATTCTGCTGTACCACGTGGTGGGTGATTCCGTTCCTTCCACCGACTTATCCAACGGTCAAGTTGTAGCCACGCTACAGGGTAGCAACGTGGTCGTAACCATTAACGACGACGGTGTATTCATCAACGATGCCCGGGTAACGGTAACGGATATTACCGCTGATAATGGCGTAGTACACGTTATCAATGCCGTCCTTTCCCTGCCGCCGGCCACGGTGGTCGACGTAGTAGTCGATAGCGACATTCACAACACCCTTGAAACCGCCGTGATCACCGCCGGGCTCGCCGATGACCTGAGTGGCGAAGGCCCTTTCACGGTTTTCGCGCCCACCGACGCCGCCTTCGCCGCCCTACCCGATGGTGTACTCACCGGCTTACTCGGTGATTCCTCCGCCCTGGCCGACCTACTGCTGTACCACGTATTGGGTGCTGAAGTTTTCGCCAACCAACTCGTCAACGGAGATCGCTTCACCGCGCTATCCGGTAACCGTGGCCGCATAAACATTACCGACGACGGCGTATTTATCAACGACGCCGAGGTTACCGTGACCGACATCATCGCCGGCAATGGCGTCGTTCACGTTATCGACGCCGTTTTGAGCACGCCACCAGCTACGGTCGTTGAAATCATCGTAGAAAGCGACGTGCACGAAACGCTGGAAACGGCCGTAATCGCCGCCGGACTTGCCGACACCCTGAGTACGGCGGGCCCCTTCACCGTATTTGCTCCGACGGACGACGCCTTTACAAATCTACCCGACGGCGCGCTGGACGACTTGTTAGCGGACCCTACCGGCGCGCTGGCCAACGTCCTGTTGTTCCACGTAGTCAACGCCGATGCCTTCTCCACCGATCTTACCGACGGTATGCGAATCTCTACGTTGCAGGGTGGAACACTGACCATCGACTTTACCGACGACGGCGTGACCGTGAACGGCGTAGCCATCATCATCACGGATATCCTGGCCGATAACGGCGTCGTACACGTCATCGACGCCGTACTGACCCCACCCCCCGCTACGGTAGTCGATATTATTGTGAACAGTGACGTTCACACTACGCTGGAAACGGCCGTAATTACCGCCGGGCTCGCCGACACCCTGAGTAGTGACGGTCCCTTCACCGTGTTCGCGCCCACCGACGATGCTTTCGCCGCCTTACCCGATGGTGCGCTTGCCGACTTATTAGATGACTCTACCGCCCTGGCTGACCTATTGCTGTACCACGTTTTGGGTGCTGAGGTATTTTCGGAGCAACTCGTTAACGGCGATCGCTTTACCGCCCTGTCGGGTAACCGTGGCCGGATTAACATCACCGATGACGGCGTATTCATCAACGACGCCCGGGTGACGGTGACGGACATCGATGCCGCCAATGGCGTCGTCCACGTTATCGATGCCGTTTTGAGCACCCCTCCCGCTACGGTTGTGGACATCATCATTACCAGTGAGGCGCACGACACGCTGGAGGCCGCCATCATTGCCGCCGAACTTGACGACGACCTGAGTGGTACCGGACCTTTCACCGTGTTCGCCCCGACCGATGCCGCCTTCGCGAATCTGGACGACGGCGTACTCGAAGACCTGCTAGCAGACCCCACCGGTACGTTGGCCACCATCTTGTTGTTTCACGTTGCGAATGCCGACGCATTTTCGACTGATCTATCCGATGGACTCACGCTACCGAGCCTGGAGAACGAACTATTGGAGATCAACATCACCGACAGTGGCGTAACGGTGGAGGGTGTAAACATCAGCGTTACGGACATCTTAGCGGACAATGGTGTCGTACACGTCATCGATGCCGTGCTGCTACCGACGTCGGTGTCTGCCCGCGAACCCGCGTTTGCCGCCGAAGTAAGTATTGCCCCCAACCCCGTAGCCAATTTCGTTCGTGTTCAATTACCCGCGCAGATCGTCGGTAACACCGAACTGACCTTGCGAGATATTGCCGGCCGTACGCTGCTGCGTCGCGCCGTGACGTCCGTTACGGAAAACCTGAACCTGGGTGGCTACGCCAATGGTACCTACCTGCTCGAGATACGTGCCGCCGCTGGTACCATCCAGCGACGGATAATGGTGCAGCATTAATTGAGGATCGCCGTGGCTTAGAGCATGCTGGAACTTTGGGTTCCTGGCCGGTTTTGAGGCAGTTTTGTGATGGTTAAGGCAGCAAAACCGGAGTTTAGCCGTAGCTAAATGAGGATTTTGCTAACGAAGACCACCGTAAAAGTGGCCAAAACAAGGCCGGAAGATAAAGTCCCAACATGCTCTTAATCTTGTCCTGAACTAACACGTGTAATACAACCCGTCCGAAAACACTCCTGGTTTTCGGGCGGGTTTTCTCGTTTGCCGCGTGGGCGGCACGCCCAAAGCGGCTCTTCCATTTTATCTTTACGTACGGACCACGGTTTGCCCCCAGTGCGTATCAATCGTGCAAAGCACGACCACTATCCATGCTCAGCATGAAAGAAAAAGAGCTGATCGAAGGAGCCCTGCGGGGCGACGAGCGGGCTTCACGCCTGCTTTTCGAACGTTACGCCCCCCTGCTCATGGGCGTTTGCCAACGCTATTGCCGTACGCAGGCCGAGGCGGAGGACGTACTTCAGGATTCGTTTGTCCGCCTGTTCCAAAAGCTCCCTAAATATGGATTTCAGGGTAGTTTCGCCGGTTGGGCGCGACGGCTGACGGTCAACGTCGCCCTCAAAACTTACCAGCGGAAGCGTTTTCAGATGGAGCAATCTGGCCTAGAAAACATCACTGAGGCCGGTGGCGCGCCGAAAGCGTACGCCGAACTGGGCGAGCAGGAGCTACTCGACTTGATCCAACAATTACCGGATGGCTACCGCGTCGTCTTCAACCTCTACGCGATCGAGGGCTACAGCCACAAGGAGATTGGCGCGATGCTCGGCATCCAGGAAGCCAGCTCCCGGTCTCAATTACTCAAAGCCCGCAAGGTTCTCCAGGCCCGCATCGTGGCCCGCCAAAAAATAGCCATATGAAGCACATCGACGATCTTTTTCGGGATGGCCTCTCCGGCCGCAAAGGCGACGTCCCCGCCGATCTTTGGGCTAAGATTCAGGCGGCGCGGCCAGCCGTTCCCGCCGGTGAGGCGCTCGATCAGAAATTTAGCGATGCCCTCCGCGACCGGGAAGCGCCCGTGCCCATCGGCATGTGGGGTCGCATCGTAGCGGCCCGGGCGCTGCCGCGCAAGAGAGCGCTTTACGCCCTGGCGTCACTCGCTCTGCTCCTGCTGATGGGCGGGTTCCTGTACCTGAATCAAGGGCAGGCACCAGTTACGCCAGCGGCCACCGCACCCGCCGTAGCGCAAGTCGATCCGGCACGTGACCTCCAGCTAGCAACGACCGAACGGACCTCCACTTCCGAGGCTGTGGGTATTGACCAAGGGGCATTATCGGAACGCCCCGCCCCGTCCGCCAACGCAACCGCGGCAAGGAATACGTCAAATAATTTGGCGCGGAACGCGGGTGCCGAGTCATCGGGCACGCAAACTTTACCGGGCGCACCCGTCGGGATGTCGGCCAGCGAAGCAGCGACACCGCCACCTACGTTAATGAACGAACGAAATACGGCGGTCACTTCCCCCTTACCGTCCATCGTCAATTTTTTACCGGTAACAACCACCCTACCGAAAGAGCGCAAACAAAAGTTCCGTCTCCAACCCACCAAAGGCACGTCCTTCAGCCGCGCCCCGCGTCACCGTAGCCAGACGGAGATGCTTTTCGGCGGCGCCTACGCCAACCAAGTACTCACGGCCAGCACCCCGGAGGATCGCGCCCTGCTCTCCGCCCGGGAGAACTCCGAATTCCCCGAAGTCAGTTACCAAATCACGCTGCGCCAGTCCTACCGATTCACCGACCGGATCGTGTTACGCGGTGGCCTAACCTACGTCGACGTCCGCAACCAGCTCGACTACGAAGAAATTGTCGACAACGAACTCGTCTTTACCAGCCGAAATAACCACCTGCGGATGCTGGAGGTACCGGTCCTCGCCGGCCTCACCATCCCCGGGAAGCGGCTGAGCGTCTCGATCAACGCCGGCCCGGTTTTCAACCTAACCACCGCCGTCCAGGGTAGCTACCTCGACCCGGACACCCCGGAACCAATTGATCTGCGAGAATCCGGAAATTACCGCACTTACACCGGTGTGGGTTACATGACCTCGCTGACGACGACTTACGCGATTGGCAAGAAAGAACCCTTCGTGCTGGTGCTGGAGCCCTTCTTTAAGCACTACCCCGGCTCGTTTACGCGTCCCGGCGCACGGATTCAGGAGAGTTACTGGTTGGCGGGCTTGCAGTTGGGGATTCGCAAGGGGCTTTAGGTTTTTAGGCGGTAGGCGGTAGGCGAATATTAAGTATTTCGTTTGACGTTATGTCTTGAATTTGTCGGGCGCCGACTCAATCATTCGTGCGGGCTAACCCAATGCCACCGTTGTACGTTATGCCTAGCGTAAATACAATGACATGAAAATTTTCGCATTCCCACTTTTACTTATTGGCTTTTTCGTTAGCCTGAGCGCTTGCGACAGCCAGAAGACTAACGCCACCAACGCTACCACTACCGAGACGAGCACCCCTTCCACTAACCGGGCCTCTCAGCCTGATCTGGCCGGTGACGTCACCATTGAAGAGCTCGACGCAAAGTATCCGGGTATGGAGAAAGCCTACCTCGCCGGTGGTTGTTTTTGGTGTACCGAGGCTAGTTTGGACCGGATTCAGGGCGTTGCCGACGTGTGGTCGGGCTACGCGGGTGGGCCGGAAGACAACCCGACGTACCGGCAGGTAGCCGGCGGACAAACGAAGCAGGCCGAAGCCATCGTCGTTTATTTCGACCCGGCGGTCATCGATTACGAAACTATTCTCGACGTGTTTTTCGTCGCCCACAACCCGACGGAACTCAACCGCCAGGGCCCGGACGTCGGGACGCAGTACCGCAGCACCATCTTTCCCCTTAACGACGAGCAACGCCGTACCGCGCAGCTCAAGATCCGCGAGCTCGACGCGAGTGGCCAGTTCAGTAGCAAGATCGCCACAACCATTGAGGACCCGATCAAATTTTGGGTAGCGGAAGGGTACCACCAGGATTACTACGAAAACCCCAACAACCCCAACTGGAGCTACGTCACCAACGTGAGTAAGCCGAAAGTGGAAAAGGTGATGAAGGTGTTTCGCGATCGTCTGAAGCCGGCGTTTCTCTAGTTCCTCTCCATTCAAAATTAATAAAGTAGCCCGGGGTACAAATTCGTCACGGGCGATTTGTACACCGGGTTTTGTTTGAAGTATCCCTCCGAAATAACCACGCACTGTTTTTATAAAGTTAAAGCGCCCCCGGGACTACCGCGCGATTGCTATATTTACGCCATAAAACAACATCCCGCGTTGCACCGCCGTTGTTTTTTCACGCTGATCTGGACTTTTTACTGCTTTCAAACAACCAACATGCGCTTTTCTCTCACGCTGGCCCTGGTGGCTATTGGCACGGCCCTCTTTGCACAGAACCCCGCCGACATTTTTCACAAAACGGTCGACTTGGATGCCGTAAACGAGGTTAGCCTCGACGTGTACGCCAACGACAATTACGAAGTCCGGCAGTGGCCGGGCGATGACATTCTCGTGGAAACGAGCGTCAAAATCACTAACGCCAAACCGTCTCTGCTCCAGTTCTTTCTGGAGAACAACCGCTACGATCTCGGGGCCAACGTCACCGGCGACCGGATGCAGTTGATCAGTACGGACAAAACCCGCCGCCAAATTCAGGGCCGGGAAGGCACCACAACTGAAGACGTCGCCATTGTGGTCTACATGCCCGAAGAGTTTACGGATGCCGGTAGCAATACTTACCGCCGGAAATCGAAATAGCGCACGGCGGCGGCTACGTAACCTAGCTTCTTCCGTGTTTTCTCTGCACCCGCGACTGCGCCCTTGAAATGCGCGGTCGCGGGTGCCTTGTTTTTTTGGTGATGCTGACCAGCTTAGAACCATAAGCCTGGGCCATTTTGTTAGAATGACCACGCTGCGTCCGAAGGATAAACTCCGGCGCTTCCTACCCAGTATCTTTGCCCCCGATGACCGCCACCACCGTAGAAATAAAACTTCCCCCCACCGAGCTCCACGACCCCGCCGCCCTCGCGCGTGCCCTGGACCGCCAGACCAAGCTACGCCCCGACCAGATCGGCGAAGTCCAAATCGACCGGCGCAGTATCGACGCTCGTGGTAGCCGGCCCGTCTTTCGCCTGCGGGTCAACGTGCTCCCCCCCGGTGAGGCCACCACGCCGGAGTCGCCCTACCTCGCCGGTTTGCGGGACGTTGCCGCCGCCACCCCCGTCACCATCATCGGTTGCGGCCCAGCCGGCATGTTTGCCGCCCTGGAGCTCATCGAACTCGGCCTTAAACCCATCATCATCGAGCGTGGGAAAGACGTGCAGCAACGTCGGCGGTCGCTCCGGGCCATTCAGCAGTTCGGGGAAGTCGACCCGGAGTCAAATTACTGTTTCGGCGAGGGCGGCGCGGGCACTTATTCCGACGGCAAACTCTATACCCGCAGCCTCAAAAGAGGAAACTATCTCAAAGCGCTCCACCTGCTCGCCGAGCACGGTGCGCAGCAGGATATCCTCATCGACGCTCACCCGCACATCGGCTCCAACAAACTTCCGAAGGTGGTCGCCAACATGCGCCAAACCATTCTCGACCGGGGCGGGGAGATTCGTTTCGGGCACAAGCTCGTCGATCTCGAACGTACCCCGGGCGACCTCAAAGCACTAGTTATTCAGGATCCTGACGGCGCGACTTACCGCCTGGAAACATCCGCTTACATCCTCGCAACCGGTCATTCCGCGCGCGACGTCTACGAGCTACTGCACCGGCACGACGTCCGGATGGAAGCCAAGCCTTTCGCGCTCGGCGTGCGCATCGAGCACCCTCAATCCTTGATCGACCAAATTCAGTACGGACAAAAAGAAAGGGAGGAAAACCTCCCGGCGAGTAGCTATAAATTGGTTTCGCAAGTGAAGGGGCGGGGCGTCTTCAGTTTTTGTATGTGCCCGGGTGGGCTAGTTGTCCCCGCCGCTACGTCACCCGGAGAATTGGTCGTAAACGGGATGAGTCTTTCCCGGCGAGATAGTCCTTACGCTAACTCCGGAACGGTCGTTGCCGTAGAGATGGAGGACCTCCAACCTTATGCGAAGCACGGCGTATTTGCCGGTCTGGCGTTGCAACGACACGTAGAACAGACCATGTTCGGAGCGGGCGACGGCACGCAAAAGGCACCAGCGGCCCGGCTGACTGATTTTGTGAACCGGAAGGTTTCTTCCAGCTTGCCCGCGACCAGTTACATCCCCGGTCTGCTGGCCGCACCGATGCACGATCTGCTCCCGAATGACATCTACGGCCGGCTGCAGCAAGGCATCAAAGACTTCGGACGGAAAATGCACGGTTACTACACCGAGGAAGCGAACGTGATCGGCACGGAAAGCCGGACTTCGAGCCCCGTCCGCATCCCCCGCGACCGGAAGACGTATCAGCATCCGGATTTACCGGCGCTTTTCCCCTGCGGTGAGGGGGCTGGCTTCGCCGGCGGGATTTTGAGCGCGGCGATGGACGGGCAGAACGTGGCTAAGTCGGTGGCGTTGGCGTTAAGCGCCAGGTCTGGAAAATAGGACAGGAACGGTTAAATCATGGACGCGAAACCATCACAGCTATTAGTTCGCCTCCTTAGTGGATTAGCGTTTGTGTTGGGGATATTCTACTTAGGCTATTTCGTTGACCGAACTCAGTCTTGGGCCTTAATCGGTGCTTTTTCTTTAGCTTTTGTGAGTTTCTTCGGCTTGGTCTGGCGCGTGCGCGACCGCGAGTTATTCTGGTTGATGGGTTTGGGAATCGTTGCGCGGTTGCTGCTGGTGTTTGCTTTTCCCCTGCTGAGTGACGACGTCTATCGGTTCATCTGGGATGGTTTGCTGATCAACGACGGCAGGAACCCTTTTACGCACGTTCCAACCTATTATCTAGCAGCGGGAGAAATCATTCCGGGGATCAATGCTGCCCTGTACGAGCAACTAAATTCCCCCGATTACTTCACCATTTATCCCCCGGTAGCCCAGGCGGTTTTTACGCTAGCTACTTGGCTTAGTCCGGAAAGTTGGTACGGCGCGGCGGTAGTCATGAAGCTTTTTCTGTTTGTCTGTGAGGTGGGAAGTTTGTTTCTGCTCTACCGCCTGCTCACCGAATTTTCAATCCCGGGCAAAGCCCCTTCTGCCCTACCAAAAAGCAATTTACTCCTCTACTGGCTCAATCCACTGATCATCGTCGAGATCACCGGCAATCTGCACTTCGAAGGCGCCATGGTATTCTTCCTGCTACTTGCGCTTTACCTACTTACGCGCAGTCAGGTGGCTCGTGCGGGGGTCGCCATGGCGGCGGCGGTGGCGAGCAAATTGTTACCGTTGTTGCTGCTGCCCTACTTGATTCGCCGACTTTGGGGCCGGCCGTTTTGGGTGTTCTCCGTTGCGTTCGGAGCAAGCTTACTACTCTTCTTTGCGCCCCTGCTATCTACTGGTTTTCTGGATGGTTTCGGGAGTAGCCTGGATCTGTATTTCCGTGACTTTGAATTCAACGGCAGCCTGTATTACTTAGCTCGAGCCTACGGCTACTACGACGTCGGGTGGAACCAAATTGCAGCCTTCGGACCGGGCTTGGCGATATTCGCCGCCGTCAGTATTCTGGTACTTGCTTTATTAGACGGACGCTCTTCGTGGTGTTCGCTACCGGAAGGGTGGCTGTGGGCTTTTGTCATCTATTTACTTTGCGCCACCACGGTGCACCCCTGGTATTTAAGCGTACCGATCGTGCTTTGCTGCTTCACCCACTGGCGTTTTCCGCTCGTCTGGAGTTTTTTGATTACGTTGACTTATACGAGCTATGCGTCCGATCCTTACGAGGAAAACCTTTGGCTGGTAGGATTGGAATACGCGATCGTGCTGGCCTTTGCGATCTACGAGTTTCGTGGGCGGAAACGGTTACCAGCTCAGTCAAAGTTGACGTAACCGTATTCGCCACGCTCCGTCAGTACGCGGTAGAAACGGCCGGTGACGCTTATTCCGGTGACGGGTTCTTCGTTTTCTAGCTGGCGGAGGACGGTCCCCTTGCGGTCGGGTTGTTGGCGGAGGTAATGGTTGCCACGCTTGGGTACCGCCAGGGTAGCTTGGCCCGTGTTAAGTCGGTATTTAGGTTGCGGCGGGGCGGGGTCGTCATTCCTCAGTAGAGGATTAGGATCGTAGGCACCGCCCGCGTACACGCCGAAATGGAGGTGTGGTGGCGTCGTCCGGGCATTCCCCGTGTTGCCGACCGTGCCGAGGGTATCGCCGCGCCGGACGTTCTGCGCACGCCGCACGTACTGACTATCGAGGTGAGCGTAGTAGTAGCTTTGGTTGCGCTTTCGGTCGTAGAGCCAAATAGTTTTCCCGCCGAGACCACCGTTGGCCACTTTGCGGATGCGTCCGTCCGCCACGGCAAGCAATGGCGTGCCTTTCGGGGCAAAAATATCGTTGCCTTTGTGGGCGCGTTTACCGCCAGCGCGTGAATCCCCCCAGAAGCTTTTGATGGCGCGCTGGTCTTTACCGGCCACGGGGAAAAGTAGGGCTGCTTTCGTAGTTAAAGCAATTTGGGCGTCCACGCGGGTGCCGGGGGCGGACTGTAGGAGAAAAATCATTCGTTCCGAGCGACCAGCCGGTTCGTAGTCGAAAGACAGTTTACCCTCCTCCCAACTTCTTACCGGGCTGTTGCTTCGCCGACCGTCGTCCATTACTCGGTAGAGCTCCCCAAACACCTTCCCGGAATCGACTTCACCCGTCACCCGTAAAATCCGACCGCCCGGGAGGGTAAAGCGAATGGCCTGGGCGGATGTTGCTACCGGGCCATCCAGCGCGAATATTTCCCGGTGAGGTAGGGTAACCACCAATTGCTGGGTATCGGCGTTCGTAAAACTTTGCTCCCACTTTTCTAACACGGCACCCGCGACCGCGCCCTCCTTTTCCAAGCGACTTAAGTACTTTTCACGCGCCGTCTTGGGCTTAACCAGCTTTTCCACCAATGATTCCGCCCGTTCGAAAAGGCCTCGCCAATTGCAGGAACCGTAGGACATGACGATGGCCAGGAGAATGAGCAGTAGCAGGTTGAACCTGATGGTAGATGATCTGGGCATGTAAGTGAGCGCACGGCTTGCAGGCAAATTTACCTAACTAATTTGAAGAGTAGCGGTGTTGAATATCAGGCTGATATTCGGCAGAAGAACGCGCGAAATCGTGTTTCAGCCGAGTATTAATAGCCAGTAAATCCATGCACATCGGCCCCGAAACAAGAAAGCCCCCGCCAGTTGAACTGACGGGGGCTTGTTACTTTGAGCGTGGCTTGGGAGACTAGAAACCTTAAACCTCGGTAGCCATGTCTTCCTCGATGTTGTGGTCGACGAGAATACGATTACAGTGCTCACAGATCATAACGCGCTTCCGCTGGCTGATCTCGAGTTGCTGCTGGGGCGGGATGGAGTTGTAGCAACCACCGCAAGCGTTCCGCTCGACGGTGACGACGGCCAAACCGTTGCGGTAAGAAGTGCGGACGCGGTCGTAACCCCGGAGGAAACGGGCGGCAATTTCCTTGCGCTGCTTATCGGACTGGCGGCGAAGCTTACGCTCTTCCTTTTCCGTTTTGGCGATGATCGTTTTGAGTTCCGTCTGCTTAGTGGTAAGCAAGGTTGTCTTGGCATCACGCTTTTCGCGAGTGGTGTCCAGCGTGGCCTGCTTGGTGTCGAGGTCGCGCTGGCTGGAGCTGGATTTCTTGTCGGACAACTGAATTTCCAGGCGCTGCATTTCGGTTTCCTTCATCAGGGCCTCGTACTCGCGGTTGTTCTTGACGTTGTTCATCTGCTCCTCGTAGCGGAGGATGAGCTGCTCGGATTCGGAGACGTTGGCGCTGTGGCGGCTGATCTCGGTTTGGAGGTCGTTCACTTGGCTTTCGAGGCGGGTGATGCGGGTGTCGAGGCCGACGATCTCGTCTTCGAGGTCGGACACTTCCATGGGAAGTTCGCCTTTCAGGATTTCGATCTGGTCGATCTTCGAATCAATCTGCTGTAGACGGAACAGCTCGCGCATTTTCTCTTCTACCGTCTTTTCGGTTGCTACTGCCATCGGTCGGGGGGTATTTTATCGGGGTGGGATTACGGATGCTCTGCTTCAGGTGAAATACTGAACGGGGTTCGTATTTCGCTCCGTGCAAAGAACCGCAAAGGTAGGGAATTTCTTCATTAACAACTCCGCAAGTAATTGGGTTGTAAACTGTTCGCTTTCGTAGTGGCCCACGTCGCAGATGACGATCTCCCCGTCGGCGTCGAAGAATTCGTGGTATTTGTAGTCGGCGGTGACGAAGACGTCGGCACCGGCGGCTTTAGCCTTGTCGAGTAAGAAGCCTCCCGCGCCGCCGCAGAGGGCTACTTTTTTGATGGGTTTGCCGGCGAGGGCGGTGTGGCGGATGGCCCCGGTCTTCAATCTTTCTTTGAGTCGTTGGAGAAAATCACGCTCGCTCAGCGCTTCCGGTAACTCACCGACCATCCCCGAACCGACCGTTCCGTCGTCGTTCTTCGGGCTGAGAATCCGTAAGTTTTCCAGGCCCAGCGTCTGCGCAATTCGCTCGTTGACGCCCTGGTAACGGACGTTATCGAGATTGGTGTGAATGGCGTAAATCGCGATGTCCTCTTTAATGGCCTTGATGACGGTGCGCTCGACGTAGTTACTGCCGTTGAAGCGCTTCAGCCCTTTGAAGACGATCGGGTGGTGGGCTACGACGAGGTTGCAACCGCGGGCTTTGGCTTCAGCGATGATTTCTTCGGTGCAATCCAGGCTGGTGAGCACACCCGTTACTTCGGTTTGGGGGCTACCCACTAGGAGGCCGGCGTTGTCGTAGGCTTCCTGGAGGTTGGTGGGGGCTATGGATTCTAGGTGGGTGGTTATTTGGTTTATGGTTGGCATGGGGGGGATGACTTGAAGTCGCTAAGTTAGTGTCAACTTTTTAGGAAGGCTCAAGACTCACTCACAGATTGGACCTCGTTTAGTTGCACCTCCCACCTAAGTGACGCTACCCGTCAAGCGCCAGAGGGCCTGCGGGTAGCTCCTCATTGGGCGGGGGAACGTAAATGATCATTTTTCAGGTGAAATATTATCACAAACAGTGGATCGTATACGGATGCAATCTTCGCTATTCCACAAATCTTGCCTGTGTTTGCGATCAAACATATCGAATTTGATCGAACCTTTTTCGTTAAAGGATTCTCGAACACATTTTACTTCGATTCTATTAGAAGATAGAATAAGAGTATCTGCTTGAAAACTATAGAAAAGGGTAGAATCAAAATAGCACTCGTTATTTTGTGATAGTTGAACCAAATCGCCGGCCACAACGTAGTCAGCTACCATAACAGACGCTAAGAATCCGGGAATAAATACTTTACCCCTTTTATTAAATGCAATTTTATTCGACTTTAGACAGTCAACTAAATTGACGAGATCGCTCCCGTCTTTTATTGTAAACTTTTCAATACAATAAGCTCCGACCAACTCATCTCTTGAATTCAAACACCCATGTAGGCTAAACCCAAGTACACCGAACAATATCGGCAACATCTTATAATAGACTTGGCTCACTATTCCTTTTTGTTTTGCTGCGTTTCTATGAATTTATATAGATTTTAATTTGACAAAGAGACTCTCTCGTCCCTCAATATTATCTTCACTCCAGTTTCAAAGACTGAATTATATAAGCTTTCATTCATATTATTCGGCAATTCAATTACTCCCTGAAAAATGAAGTTGGTGAGAATGGCTTTTCCTTGGTCAGTTTGTAACTCAGCAGGAATAATGTCAAGATTATCTTCAACTATTATCGTAGACATAAGTCCTTGGTCCAAAAATTGGTCTAGTCCAACTTCGTAATCATTATTGATTTTGTACTCATGAGCTTTTTCCGAGATCAGTAATAGTGCTCTCACAGCAGCAGCGGCCCCAGCGGCCCTTCCAGCGGAGGGGCTCTTAGCAAGTGGCCCAGTATTTCTCCTTCTCTCTCGGGCCTTCCTCTGTTTTCTTCTTTGAGCAGAATTGCCACTAAATTTAGTCTTGTTCCAAAGGTGTAAGTTAAGCTTTAGCTCCTGTCGGGTAATTGGTCCAGCGAAACCATTTCTTGCTACTTTTATCTCTTTAACGATTGCTTTGATTGATGTGGCGTCGCTAATCGATAAAGAGGCATTCATACCTATAGTATTATTTTCCGTATCGATATTAAGTCCGCTTTGTCTGTAATAATTTGCAGTAGAATTTGATACATGTGACAATTTTAGTGAAGCACCACCAAAAGTCATATTGATCATAGCTTCATCGGAATCAAAGTATTCTAGCCCATCCAAATCAATTCCATCAATCGGCCGATTACTGGCGAACTGATATGGCGTCAACATAGGATAGATCTTCATCAACGGATCCACACTCAAAAACCGAGCAATTCCCGGATTATAAATCCTAAACCCATAATCATACTGCGTCAGGTCACCCCACTCGCCGTCGTCGTCTTTCTCCTTGCCGTTGAAGCCGTAGCGGTAATTTTTACCGGACCGGGAATCGGGGTCGCGGTTCATTGCCAGGCCGAAGGGCAGGTAGTCCGCTGCCGTGATGATTTCAGGAATGGTGTATTCTACGCGATCGGCCGTGCTGGTTTTTTCGTAGGCTGTCGTTATGTTTTCACTGAAGGTTACCATGACGTTGCCCAGGTGGTTCTTTAGCTCGTAGATGCGTCGACCGAAGTCCGAAACGACCGGGCCGGTATTTTTGTTGGGGAGAACTTTAGCGCCTAGTATTTCGGTATTGGGCAAGATATCTTCATTCGTTACATCTGCTTCGTCCGTTTCTTCTCCATCGGCGGGGCAGTCCTCGCAATCGGACGGCAGTTCCCGGTCGAAGGTAACTTGTCCCAAACGGTCCGAGCCGTAGAGGTATTGTTGTTTCCAGGGTGTAGGCGGAAAATATCGCCACGTCTTTCTTAGTAGCCTTGATGACGGAGCGTTCGACGTAGTTGCTCCCGTTGAACTTCTGAGGTGGTCGAGTATTTTGCTGTGTGACGATACCTCATGCTTAATTATTCAATTTATTCTTTAGATCAAAGATACACGTGCGCAGCTTTAACTAAGCTTATCGATGATGATCTGCGGATTGCGTCGGTCGTGATCGATGTCGACTACGGTTACCGTAACTGACTGCTCATCGATCGTAAAAACTATACGGTAAGGTTTGCTCATGATGCGTCGGTACATCGTTCCCCGGCTACTTACCAACGGTACCGGAGGATGACGGGTAGGCATCTCACTCAGGCTGTCGATCGCTTCTAGGATCGCCGTTAATGTACGTGTCGCTTTCTCGTATGATTGATGCTCGCCCAGTAATCAACGATTTCGTGGATCTGATCCCGCGCCTCGGGCGTGACGATTACTCGGTAAGTGATAGCCACGACTTCGCTTCTTCCTTAAGTGCTTTGATGGTTACGTATTCGCCCTGCTTTGTCCGCTCGACGCGTTGTTCGTACTCATTCATAGTAGCTTCGGCGTATTTAGGGTTGCCCTGCAGGTCAAAACCCATGATTGGATCGCTTCGCCGCTGCTTAGCTACGTAGTTGCCGATGATGGTATGAACCGCCGCCAAAAACTCATTGTCCAGGTCCTTCAGCCAATCGGACACCTCACTGCGCATATCGATGGTACTCATCAGGATTCGTTTTAATTATAAGATTACAAAAGTAACGATTTAAAGATTATCCAAGTTGCCTGCCAATGGGTAACACCGCGCCTTCCCGTCCCGCAACCGCAGGTCCGTCGTCGGGTGATCGGCTTGCCGCCCCGTCTCGAACAGATACCTAAAGTAACTAACCTTACGTAACCGGATTGGACCACATAAACACAAAAATACAAGCAAATGGTGATTCGGGGCAGCTGAACACCACTGTTGTGTGTTTATGTGTTTTGCTTCGCAATACTTCGTGCTATGTGGCGAGAAATCTGCGCAAAGTCAGTTAAGTACTCATCAACCCAAACCCCGAATCCGCCCAATAACCCCCGAAGTACTCTCCCCTTCCCGAAAAGAAAGCACCCGCACCACCCCACCCCTGGCCTGCACTTCCTCCGCCCCGACGATCGTATCGACCGTGTAATCTCCGCCCTTGACCAAAATATCCGGATTCAAAACCTTGATCAACTCAAGCGGCGTATCCTCGTCGAAAGCGATAACCCCGTCTACGTAAAACAGACCGGCCAGCAAACGCATTCGGGCTTCCAGTGGCATGACCGGGCGGCTGTCGCCCTTGAGCCGCTTTACGCTGGCGTCGGAATTAACCCCCACGATCATCCGCATGCCCAGGCCGGCAGCTTCTTCCAGGTACTGTAAATGCCCGGGGTGAATCAGGTCGAAAACGCCGTTGGTAAACACCGTCGGCTGGTCGTAAACCCGCCAGCCGCAGCGGCGCATGGAGAGGTCCTTGAGGGATAAAAGTTTGTCTTGTACGAGTTCAGCCGGGGTCATTAACGGCGAAGGTAGGGAGGCAAATTCACTCCGCCAATTCGCGAATTTTCGCTAAAATAAGTAGCTGTAAGTCAATCCTTTAGCCACCTAATATTTAATTCCTTCGCCACCTCCCTTCGTCAAACAAAGCATAGCCGCTCCTATAAAAATTCCACGGCTAAAAAGTGGTTGGGTTCAAAAGCGGACGCGCTCCAGTTCCTTCGTTTGCTTGGCCAGGTACAAATCCCCAAAGGTCAACGTAGCGGTGACCGTGCCGCTCCGCTCCGTCTTCGGGCGCAGGGCTACGCGTCGTACTTCGCTACTATTTTCCAGTTCCAGCAACTGACGGCCTTCGGGCAGCTTGGCCTGGCCGTGGCTCAGGTTGAATTCGTAGGCGAGGCTCTCCACGCCGAGTGGCTCGTAGATGTAGACGTCCGATTTGTCGGCGGTAATCCGCAAGTCGCGCATCGCCAGATTAGGGCTGAGTTTGAGCACGCCGTACTGCGCGTTGATCGTAAAAGTGCCGCCGATATCGACTAGCCGGATGTCGGACCGGCGGGAGTTGATGACGACGTTGCCATCGATCCGTTCGCCGGAAATATCCCCAAAGCGCGTCCGGATGTCGAGCAGCCCCTGGACGTTGTCGATGTTAATGGCCGAGTATTCCCCAACGATGCGAAGTTGATTTTTGAGGTTGGAGATCGTCGCGCCGCCAAAGTGGCTTTTGAGGTACACGGGGCATTCCTCCGGCAGCGTGATGTAATAGTGGATAGTCAGTTCCGATGCTGCTCGGTAGCTTTTATCGATGAGTTGGTTCTTGAGAAAAATCTTCTGCCCACCGGTTTCGGCGATGTATTCCAGGTTAGCGAGATCTTGCTCGGCTCTTTCCAGATTGGCGTGGCGAGCCGTCATCACGACTTTGACTTCGATGAGTTGTTTGTCCCAAGTTTCGACGAAAATCTCGGCCTTTTCCCCCTCCACGGCCAGTTCGCGCCCGGGCGTGTATTTGTAGGTATCCTCGATTGTCTTACTGACCACTTCCCGGTAGGCGTCGATGGTTTGGGCGCGGACGCTGGTGCCGGGTAGTAGGAAGAGGAGCAGGGTTGTTAAGGTGAGTACGCGCATGGGGAGCTTGGTATTCTTGGTGGTTTATGGCGTTTTTGTAGGCGGTAGGCGGTAGGCGGTAGGCGGTAGGCGGTAGGCGGTAAATTTTGGGAGTCTACCGCCTACCGCCTATTCTTCCTACCGCCTATTACTTACAACAACACGATAATTCTACGGTAAACGTCACTCCGTTCCCGCTCGATCTTTACCAGTTGGCGGACGACGGTGGGGTCATCTCCGTAAGCCAGCAGCATGGCTTTTACGTCTTCCTTGGCCGCCGTCAATTCTTCGAGTTCTATTCGCATTGTGTTGAGCCCCGGCTCATTGATCGTTTCCAGTTGGGCGAGGATGCGGTCGAAACTGCCTTCTTCTTCGTCCCAGTCGGGTAGCGTCGTTGCCGGAATAACTTCCTGCGTCCGGGCGTAGGTAACCTTTGGGCCTTCGTCGCGACTACTTATTCCGTAACCGGCAAAAAGCAGTACTAGCACCGAGGCGGCAACGGCGAGCCAACGGTAAGGAAGCCGGCGAGTACGGGTACTCTGCTCCTTTCCCAATCCGCCCGGCACCCGCGACCGCGCCTCCGTTTCTAACTGCTCCGACAAACCATTCCACACCGAAACCGGCGGTTGGTAGGAGGGCAGCCGCTCCGCCAACGAAGGCTTGAGATCGTGCTCGATCGCTTCCCAAGTGGCGGAAGATGGATCGTGAGCGGGCAAGCGCGAAATGGCCTCCCGCAAAGTATTTTTGTTCTTCTCCTTCATACGTAGTGGCGCAGGGCCTCGCGCAGTTTTTTCTTGGCGTAAAAGAGCTGGCTCTTGCTCGTCCCCACCGTGACGTTGAGCATGTCGGCGACCTCCTGGTGCTTGTACCCTTCTACTTCGATGAGCACAAAAACCGCCCGGTAGCCATCCGGCAGTGCGGCAATCGCTTTTTCTAAGTACTCGGTATCCAGCGCGGTCGTCCCCCAATCTAGTTCCTGGTCGGCGTGGTTGAGCGGCAGGTCCACCGTCGGTTTGCGCGCCCGTAGCTTGTTGAGGGCCGTGCGGACGATGACGACCTTCATCCAGGCGCCCACCGTAGCGTCCCCCCGAAAGGTATGCAGCTTCTGAAATACCTTCAAAAACCCTTCCTGCAGCGCATCATTCGCCGTCTCAAAGTCACCGCAGATCCGGTAACACGCCGTGTACATGGCGCGCGAGTAGCGGTCGTAAAGTTCCTTCTGCGCCCGGCGGTCCTGGCGGCGGCAGGCGGCCACGAGTTCTTTTTCGGTCATGCGGGCCGGGGGCGTTGGGGAAGTGATTAGCGGCGGGTCAAACTTCAGGTTCATGGCTAGGACGTGTGGACGAAGGAGTACAAAACAACCCAAAGGGTTGGGTGGCGGACCGTGACTTTCGAACTACGCCCCACCGTCACGCTATCTTAAAGGAACGATGCGCACCTGAAAGAAGGGTGTGTTCGGCTCACGGTCGTAAACCTCATCACGTATTTAACGCATTCGCAACTATGGCTACGCTAACGATAACGTACGATGTCTTCGAAGGACCGGAAGCCCTCGGGGCGGCGGACCGGGAACTGCTCGCCGCGGCGCGGGCGGCCCTCGAAAACAGTTACTCGCCTTACTCCAACTTCCGCGTGGGTGCGGCGGCGCGGTTGCGGGGCGGGGCGATCGCCCGGGGGTGGAACACCGAAAACGCAGCCTACCCGATGTGCCTCTGCGCCGAACCCGCCGCGCTCGCCGCCGCGGCCAACTTACAACCGGGCGTGCCCGTAACGACGATGGCCATCACGGTAAAGAGCCCCAGCCAGACGGTCGACTCACCCGCCAGCCCGTGCGGCTCCTGCCGCCAGCAATTGACCGAGCACGAGACCCGTTTCGGGGTGGACCTGCGAATTATCCTACGGGGGGAGGCAGGCCCTATTTACGTATTTCACTCCGCCAAGGACCTACTGCCCTTCGGCTTTGCCAGCAATTTATTGTAGTGTCCTATAATTAGCACGGAAAAAAACCCAACAAATGCGCTCGATTCTGGGTTTTATTGCCGGCCAAGCGTCTCACCGCCCTTCCCTACACGCACGATTACCGCTACTTTATGAAACCAAGAATTACCGTACTCGCCCTTTTATTACTCTTCTGCATTGGACCGATCAGCGCCCAGCAGGACCTCGCGCGCGGAGAGGAGATAGTTATGTCCACCGAAGAGCTAACGTCACTCGCCCGCAAGATGGCCCAACTCCGCGCTCAACGTATGGCCCTGTACCAACAGCGGCAGGCACAGTGGCAAGCATATTACGCGCAGCAACAAACTGGCGTGGACGCGGGTGCCAGGTCAAACACCCAGGAGACACATTACCGCAGCGAGACGGAATACCGCAGCGAGATCAATAGATCGGACCGGAGGGACAATTCCGCATCCCCCTACGACAATGCCGCGGAATTGGAAGAACTACGCCGCCGCCTCGACCGTCAGGAGCAACTCCTTCTGGAAATCCGCGATAACGGACAATTCAACGCCGTAGCAAAGTCCGCCGCCCCCGCACCCCGCGATACCGCCATCCAACGCATCCTCGGCAACGAAGATCCCAATCGCCTCACGCGTGACGATTTACGCCGCCTTACGGATGAAGTGAGCGACATGAACGAAGAAATGGCCAGATTGCGCAGCCAGGTCGAGCAGGAGGAAAACCGCCGCCAACGTGCGGAAGACCGGATGAACGACGTCCTACGGGACGACCGCCGCCGCTATGACAACGACCGGGACCGCAGAATCGGCCTCGGCCTACAACCCGTTATTCAGCTCGGCAATCAGGACCGTTCACAGAGCCCGGCTATCATCCGCGATACAGTTTTTGTGGATCGTAATTCACTCGCCAGAACGGACACCGTGGTGAAAATTCAGGAAGTTCTCCTACAGTCGGAGCCGGAATACATCCGCGACACGGTAAAGGAGGAAGTCGTGCGTACCGAAACCGTACAACTCGCCGCCCAGGAGCCCATTGGCTTCCCCACCATTTTTTTTGACAACAACTCCGCCACCCTTAACGCCACCCACCGCAACATTCTGTTCAGCATGCTGGAGGAAATGCGCAGCAAGGGCAGTTACAACGTCCGTCTGACGGGTTACGCCAGCAAGAGTGGCAATGCGGCTTACAACCAGGAGTTGTCCGCCCGCCGGGCGGAAGCCGTCAAGCAAGGTCTTGCGGAAATGGGTATTTCCGCGGATCGCATCCGGATGATCGGTGGGGGGATTGATTTCCAGGCCGCCACACCCGCAGGGGGCCGTCGGGTCGAGATCCAGGCGATTCCACAATAAATAATCAACTAACAATAATATTAGAATTTACTTCTACGATCTGAATCACCACATTATGAAAATAAATATTTTACCTAAAACGCTCTTAATGCTGGTGGCTTTCGCTACTTCAGCGGGCGTAAGTGCCCAAGTTAGTGGGCTCTCTTATACACTCCAACCGACGGCGAACTACAACTGGTTCGACAATCAATCCGGGCTCGACGACGCTTTCATGTACGGCGGCCGCTTGGGCCTTGGCTTCGGTGAAAATGTCGAATTGCGGGGTCTTTATATGCAGTCGCTTTCTTCGAGTACTAACTTTGGAGATTTCGATTTTGGTACGGATGCGTTTGATGACCTGGGTGAAAACGATGTCGACATCACCCGCTACGGCGGTGAGGTTAAGCTGAATCTTTCCCAGGGTCGTTTTCTTCCCTACCTCACGCTGGGTGCCGGCATTCAGGAATTTGAGCTGGACGGTGGTGATAGCCCCAACCTACAGAGCGAAACTATCTACGCTGCCGCTGGCCTGGGTGTGACCCTCAGCATCTTCGACCGGCTTACCCTGAACGTTGAAGCGCGCAACACCTCTTTTAATCAGAACGCCATCCAGAATTTGGTCTCGGCGGACGATCGCGATCGCATCAATCTGGACCCGACCGATTTCACCAGCGACCGCCTGTACAACTGGTCCCTGGGTGCCGGTTTACAATTTTACCTCGGTGGTCGTCGCCCCGGAACACTTTCCGACGTCGACCGCGCTTACGCGGAAACCTTCAACAGTGGTTTTCGCAACGTCAGCCTCTTAGTAGAGCCGACGCTGAGCCGGATCAACTGGGATGACGCCATGCCTTACCAGGACACTTACCTGGGCGGTGCTAGCCTTGGTTTAGACTTCGGCCCCCTCGTCGGTGCCCGTCTATTCTACTACCGTTCCATGGAAGATGACGAAATCAATCTCGACTTTGATGACTTGTCCATGTACGGAGCCGATTTTCGCTTCCGCCTCACGAGCGTTACGACCGGCCTTTCCCCCTTCCTGACCGTTGGTGGTGGTTACATCGACGTTCAGGACGATTACTTGGATCGCAACGGTGAATTCGGTTTGGCCCCGAGCCAAGCTTTTGCTACCGGTGGTGGTGGAATCTCTCTCAACATTACCCCCAACTTCCGTCTGACGGGCACCTACCGTGCACTATTAACTTCCGCTAGTGACGTGGAAGACATTAACGGTACGGACCAAATTCGGGTATCCAATCAGTGGAGCGCTGGCGTAAACCTTGCCTTCGGTAAGCGCGCGAAGCGTCCGGATGCAGTCTTCGCGTCCACCGCCGAAGCTCGCCTGAAAGCACAGCAAACGGAAGATCAGATCAAGATGCAAGCCGCCATGGCCGAGCAAGCGCGTAAGAACGCCGAGGCGACCAACCAGTTAAAAGCTGATTACGAAGTACGCTTGATGGAGCTCAACGACGATCTTGACCAAGCACGCATCAACCGCGATACCGCCCTCATCGCTTCGTTAGAAAGCGAACTCGAGGAAACGGAGGAAGTCATCGACGAACTCGGTGACCGCTCGGAAGATTACGTGAAGACAATTGAGCAAGCACAATCGGACAGCATGAGCCTGCGCGTCCGGGCCGATTCGGAAAACCTCGCTGCTTCCCGTCGAATAAACGCCGCACCCGCAACCGTGCAAAGCCGCCAAAACTTTAACGTCAACAACGGTGGAAATGGCCGTATTAGCCTGACACCAGCCGAGCTAGAAGGCCTGATCGAAGAGATTTTCGAAGGCATCAACGACGGCATGCAGATGCTGCCCCCACCACCGGGGATGTCGGGCCAGAACTTCCAGTTCCGTGCAAACGGTACGGGAACGGACAGCACGTCGGTCCGGCAAATGGAACGGGATATCGCCAACTTGCGGTCTTCCATCGATGAGCTTCGGAAAGAATCCGCCAGGGCGCGCGAAGACGACAAAGCGAGCATCCGTAAGGAGATGAAGCAAAGCACCGATGAAATCTTGAAGGAGATTCGCGACATGCGCTCCGACGTAACCCGCCAGATGGACAGCAAGCTCGACATGACGGACAAAGAGCGGAAACGAATGGACAAAGAAGCAGCCGATGACGTGAAGGAAGCAGCCCGCGCCGCCGAAAAGGAAGCGGAAGAAGCCGCTAAAGCCGCCGAAAAAGCAGCGAAGAAGAATCGGAATAACTAATAAGCTCCGATTTGATAACGTACGTCCTTTACGAGAGAACGGCCGACTTACTCAGGTAAGTCGGCCGTTCTCATTTTGGCTCGCTTGGTTAGTAGCAAACTCCGCGAAAGCTAAGAGCATGTTGGGGCTTTGGGTTCCTGGACGGTTTTAGCTACGCTGCTACTGCGTGGTGAAACAGTTTTGTGATGGTTGAGGCAGTTAAACCGGAGTTTAGCCGCCCCGATAGCTATCGGGGAATGAGGATTTTGCTCTTCAGTAGTCTGGGTAAAGGGTCCTAGACTACTGACTAACCACCGCAAAAGTGGCCAAAACAAGGCCGGAAGCTAAAGCCCCAACATGCTCTAAGAGTCAGTCACCCTCAACCGAAGTGGCCGATGATCTTTTCCGCTAGCTCCGTACCGATGTTGTACTGCGCCTCCCCGGTGGCCGCGCCGATGTGTGGCGTGACGCTAATCTTAGGATTTTCCAGTAATTCGCGGCGGGGGCTGGGCTCGCCGACAAAAACATCGAGGGCGGCACCCCGGACCTTGCCAGATTGTAACGCAGCCAGCAGCGCGTCTTCGTTGATGACGCCGCCCCGACTGGTGTTGGCCAGCACGACGCCGTCTTTCATTTTGGCGAGCTCGTCCGCACCGATCAGGTTACCACCGGGCACGTGGATGGTGATGTAATCCGCTTCGGCGAGCATTTTTTCCATGGTCACGACGGGTACGTTGACGGTCACCTTTTGGCCCATCAAGTCCAGGACCACGTCCTCGCTTTCCTTGTGGGGGTCGACCGGCAGAATGGTCATACCGAGACCAAGGCCCATACGTGCGGCTTCAATGCCAATGCGACCAAAACCGAGAATACCGAGCGTCCGGCCGCGGAGTTGCTGGCCCTTCGCGTAAGCTTTTTTCAGGGACTTGAAGTCACCGTCGGGCTGACGCAACTCGAAGTTGGAACGTTGTACGTCGCGGCTCAGGGAGAAGAAGTGAGCGAAAACGAGCTCGGCCACGCTGGCGCTACTCGCGGCCGGCGTGTTGTAAGTCGGGATGCCCTTGGACTTGGCGTATTCGTGGTCGATGTTATCGATGCCGACTCCGCCGCGGCAGATCACCCTGAGGTTAGGGCTGGCGTCGATGAGTTCTTTACGGACTTTCGTGGCGCTCCGCACGATGATCACGTCGAAATCGTTAAGCTTGGTCATCAGTTCATCCTGTGGGATATGGGTGGTGACGACTTCGTAACCGGCGTCTTCAAGGGCTTTTTTTCCGTTAGGTGCGATGCCGTCGTTGGCGAGTACTCTAATCATAAGGTTAATATTTTTGGTTTGCGTCCGCAAAGGAACGAAATAAGGGTCGCGTTATGCGTTCACGTAAAGCGGGGTTATCCGGTGCCGGAAATTCCGGGCCGTATCTTTGCGCCTCAATTTGTGCTAATGGCTATCGACATCATCTGTCTCATCTTCGCCGCTTACGGCTTTTACGTGGGTTACACGAAGGGCATTATTTCCACCGTGCTGACGTTGGCGAGCTACGTCGTCGGCCTGCTGGCGGCCATGAAGTTCGGGCCCATCGCGGGGGATATGATCTTCGAATCTTTTCCCATCGTCACGAAAGGCGGCGGGTTCCTACTGGGCGTCGTCCTGGTGTTTTTCCTGATGCTGTTGCTGTTCAAACTGGTCGCGCGGGGTCTGACGGGGTTCATGGAGACGATCAACATCAACATCGTCAATCAGCTCCTCGGCGGCATCGTCTCGGGCATTTTCTTCATTTTCGTTTTCTCCGGTTTCGTCATGCTGGGCGACGGTAGCCGTATCATCACGGAGGAGCTAAAGGAAAAAAGCATCACTTACCAGCCGGTGACGGAGCTGCGGGAGACGATCTGGGAAAAAGGCAAGGGGCTCTTTCCGGTTTTCCGCGATTTCTACGACAAGGCGGTGGATTCCATGGACCGGGTGCGGGACGGTATCGAGCGGGGGGAGGAGGATAGTATTTACGATTTGGAGGAGTAGAAGTTTGCGCGGTCGCGGGTGCCAAGCAGTGAAGAGAAGAGCAATGTTTTGTTAAAGTCGTGGCGCTTATTTAACGGACGGACGCTGTTGGCCGTCTTGTGACAACTGGTGCTTCCGTAGCCCTCTCCCCAACTTATTTTGGGTCCCCTCACCCCAAAAACGTGTCTCCGGGGGAGAGAGGAGGAAGCTTTTTTCTGTAAGGGGTTTAAATTGAAGACGGATCTTTAAATTTATCAGAGCAGTCATCATATCAGTTGTAAGTCCCAACTACGCAGTCGATTTTACTCTCCTATCGACAAAGAATCGTCCCTACCCAATGGGGAGGGATAAGAGGGAGAGGGCTACGCATTCACGCTTTCTATTCCTAGCCTTCCTAATCCTACTCTGTCCCGCACTCAGTCGGGACGTCCGCGCCCAAACAAACCAACCCCCGCCCGCGGCGGAAAAAGAAGTCATCAGCATCGACCGGGCCGACGAGCTGCGCATGCTCCAACGCGGAAAAACCCAAGTCCTCGTCGGCAACGTGGAACTGAGTCAGGATAGCATTTTCATGTACGGCGACAGCGTCCTGCTCGAAGGCGAACAACAGGTGTACGCCTACGACAACGTCACGATTCAGCAGGGAGATAGCCTAACCGCTTTTTGTGATATTCTCGATTATAACGCCGCCACGCTGCTGGCCGATCTACGCGGCAACGTCGTCCTGACACGCGGCGAAACGGAACTCTACACCCAGCGCCTCGACTATGACCTGGCCACCAAAACCGCTACCTACCACACCGGCGGGCGCATCGTCAACCAGGAAACCGAACTGAGCAGCCGCCACGGCTACTACTACGCCGACGCCCGCGAAGTCTATTTTCGCGACAGCGTCGTGGTCGTCGACGAACGCTTCGAAATGCGCGCCGATACCCTCAAGTACGACCTCCTGAACGAGATCGTTTACTTCCTCGGCCCCACCGTCATTCGTACCGATACCCACCGCATCTATTGTGAATCGGGATTTTACGACGTGGCGAACGATGTAGCCATTTTCTCAAAAAACGCCCAGTACAAAAGCGGTACCCGCCTGGCCGCCGCCGACACCATCAAATACTTCGGCGAACGGGAGGTCTACGTCCTCGAAGGCAACGCCTACGTAGCCGACGGCGACAACCAGCGCGCGACCGGCGACAAGATCAACTACTTTCGCCGCGACGACCGCTACGTCATCGAGGGCAACGCCTACGTCCGCGACTCTTTGCAAACCGTGACGGGCGACACGATCGACTACAATGCGCTGATCAGCACCTACTCCGTAGCCGGCGGCCGGCCCCGCGTCTCCGCCCCGCCGATGATCGTGGAAGCCGATAAACTGAATTCCGACCCGGTCTCCGGCTTCACCACCGCGCGCGGCAACGTGATTTACCAGGATACTTCCGCCCAGCTCACCATTGAAGCCGAGAACGCCCGTTACAACGAAGCCACCGGCTACCTGAAAGCCACCGGCGGTCTCCGTGGCCGCCCGCTGATGACCACCGTCCTCGAAAACGATACCCTGTGGGTGGCGGCCGATACCCTACTCTCCTACCGCTCCGACAGCGTCAATGCCGGAGGCGACACCATTCGCTACCTCGCTGCTTACAAGGATGTAAGAATTCTGAAAAGTGATCTACAGGCGGTCTGTGACTCGCTCGGGTTTAATACCGTTGACAGTGTCCTAACGCTCTACCAAAATCCGGTGCTCTGGCAGGATACCTCTCAAATGACCGGCGACACGATCGCCATCCTCTTTGACGGAGAAGAACTCGACCGGGTGCAGCTGCGGCGCAACGCCCTCGTACTGACGGGCCCCGATCTGTTGTTTTATAATCAGGTAAAGGGCAAAGACATCGTCGCTATTTTCGACAGCTCAGGTCTCGTGCGGACGGACGTAAATGGTAACGCCGAGGCGGTTTACTACATTCAGGATAAGGTGGGTGCCTACGTGGGCGTCAACAAGACGGCCTGTAGCGCGATGTCCCTGAATTTTGAGAACGGCTCCGTCCGCAAAATCCGATTTCTGGACGCACCGAGCGGCAAGATGGACCCGATGGGGGCGGTGAATCATCAGTCCATCCGGGTGGAAGGGTTTCGCTGGGAGGAGCGGCGACGTCCTCTGCGGCTCGAAGATCTGTTCTCCGTGCTGAAGCGGGAGGCCCCGCCAGTGATTGATGATGAAGCCCCGTTGATCGAAGAAAAGTAGCTAGTACCGGCTACCGGTTGGATTTGACCAGCGCGTGGTTCTCAAACTCCATGATGACCTCTCCGTCCATAGTAGGCGGCCGGGGGCCATCTTCAAATATGTACAGCGTGTAACCGCTCTGGGTTTCCATGTCGACGAACACGTCGTGGTTGCGGTTAAGGTAGGCGGGCACTCCGTTCACGTAAGAATCTTGCAGGTGCTCGTAGGGCCCGCTGACGATCAGCCTGAAAGATGCTCCCTTCAGTGTTTTGGCGACGCGGGCGGCGTTGGCAATCTTCTCCACGTCTCTCCGGTCGGTCGTACCTACGAAACTAAGCGCGTAGAGGAGGGCGGCCGTTACGACGACGAACAAGCTGCCGTTGATGATCCGCGCACGACCTTTCTCCCGCAAGAATTTATTTATTCCCAGCAGCTGTGGCGCGAGTAGCAGGCTCATTCCTAAGTACAGAAAGGGTAACGAGGGCACCTGGTAGTAACTAGCTTGCTTAGAAGAAACCATGATGGGTAGAATAGCACTCAGCCCGACGGCGATGAGGAACCAGCCATCACTCTCACGCAACGCATCCGGCCGTTCCCGCCACCGATCTTTCACCAGCAGCACCAGGGCGGACAACACCAACGGAATGGCGCTACTTTTTAACAGCGCAAAGACGATCTTGAAGCGCGTCCCGGCCATGTGCTCCGTCCGCTTGCCCTCCAGCGCCGCGATCACCTGCACATCTACGTACCGTTCGAGAAAAGTGTAAGACGCCGGGGCAATCAGAAAAAGCATCCCAAAGGCGGCCCCGCAGAATACGAAAGGTAGCACCCCACGCAACAGGCTAAACTTCCGCTCGACGATCAGGTGATGAAGAAAAGGCATCCCCAGCGGAAAAAGACCAACGGGGCCCTTAATCATGAAGCAAATAAAAGCCCCCAATCCGCAAACGGCGGTTGCCAGAATGGGTCTGTCCCTGAATTTCAGCAAGGCGTAAGTTGCCCCCAGCGCAATTAGGGTGAGCGAACACTCCAACATGGCGTTGGGGTACCGCAACTGATTCTCCTGGTTGAGCACGAATAGGAGAAAAGGAAACCAAAACAGCCGGTTGCCGGCCGGCCCCAGTAGGTGGAGCCAAATTTTGTAGCAGCACCAGAGCGTCAGGCCCAGCACGACCATATTGTAGATATCCTCCGTCCACAGGTGGTTACCGAATACCCGAAAAAAGAGGGACTCTAGCCAAAAACCGAGCGTCGGGTGACCGTAAAAGACAGGGCCGTTTGGCTCCAGCAGCGGGTTCCAAATGCTCCCGATGCCCCGGGCCATGTTTTTGGCCAAGTTGGTGTAGGCCAGTCCGTCGATGAAAATTCCGTTGCGCAGGATGGGACCGACGAAGAGGATCAGCAGCGGGGCCAGGGGGAGCAGGTAAAGTTTTGGGGGGTTCTTCATGGTAGCTGGGCGGCAAAGGTATTGCGCGCACCGTTCTTCCGGCCCGCTAAGCCACGTCGTGTCGTATTTTTGCTAACCCAACTCCCCCGTATGCTCCCCCTTTTTCCCGGCGTCAAGTTTCCGCGCCTACTTTTTTCCCTGTTGTTCCTGGTCGTAATGAGTAGCGGGGCGCGGACGCAGGTGCCAGGTAACGGGCAAGAAGCGGAGTCGGTTGGGCTGGCGATCGTACCGGATAGCTCGACTACCGGAGGAGCGTCACCGCTCGGATACCAGTACCGCGGTAACATCCACTACGAAAATGGAGAATACGGCCGTGCTATCCTCGCCTACGAACGCGGCCTCCGCTTGGCACCGGGTAACCGAGCCCTTCTCAATAATTTAAAATTCGTGCGGGGCGAAGCCGCCATCGAACGTCCCGAAATACGGGATTTTTTCCTCGTCCGCTGGTGGCGAGCGGCCGGGGCCTGGTTCGGGATCGCTACGGCACGGTGGTTCGCACTGGTCTGCTGGGCCTTGGCCGTCCTGGGGGCAACAGCTTGGTTCCTCCGCCGGGAGGGGATGACGGAAAAACGCCGTTTTGCCCTCCTTCCGGTATCCGGATCTCTTCTTGCGCTGGCCCTGGTGTGCTACCTACTCGGCAGTAGCCGCCTTGCCTATCTGGACAACGACCGCGACGGCATCCTCATCGCCCGCAACGTCGAATTACGCGTGGCGCCCGGCCCTGAGGCTACGCTGGAAGAAGAGCTTTCTGAGGGATTGAAGTTGCGGGTTCTGGATGAATTCGGGGCGTACGTAAAGATATCTTTGGAAAACGGACGCCAGGGGTGGGTACCTAGTACGGCGGTGGCGCGTATCTAGCATCGACGAGCCTTTTGTCCGAAGTAATAAATACGTTCGCGCTGCTGAACGAAGGCAGACTTTCTTCCGAAAAAACATCCCACACGAATGTTTACCGGCGCGGGGCCTAATCCATCAACCCCCACCCCCAATCCCGCGTTACTCCACCCAATGCGCGAACTCAAATTTCTCAATCAATTCTTCTGGAACTACCGGGGCCGTCTCCTCCTAGGGGTGGTCTTCATCTGCCTGTCGAATTACTTCCAGGTGCTTCAGCCACAGGTCATCCGCGAAGCGCTGGATCTGGTGATCGAGCAATTGAATAACTACCGTCTTTACGCAGGTTTCGGCGACGTGCGGGACGAGTACTTTGGCATCCTGAGCTATACGCTCATGTTTTTTGGTGGCCTGGTGTTGCTCCTCGCACTACTGATGGGCTTCTTCCTTTTCCTTACCCGGCAGACGATCATCGTCATGTCGCGCCTGATCGAGTACGACCTGCGGGAGGTAATTTTTGACCACTACGAAAATCTGAGCCTGGATTTTTACAAGCGCAACAACACCGGCGACCTGATGAGCCGCATCACGGAGGACGTGAATAAGGTAAGAATGTACCTCGGCCCCGCCGTGATGTATTGCGCTAATCTAATCTCGACTATTCTGCTGGTTGTCCTTGCGATGCTAGCGGTAAGTCCTACTTTGACGCTCTACACCCTGATTCCGCTCCCATTGCTGGCCATCAGCATCTACTACGTAAGTAACGTCATTCACACGCGCTCGACCTTCATCCAGCAGCAGCTATCGAAGTTGACGAGTATCGCCCAGGAAGTCTTCAGTGGCATCCGGGTCGTAAAAAGCTACGTGCGGGAAGAGCAGCAGGTAAATTACTTCGCCGAAGAAAGCGACCGCTACAAGAACATGAGCATGAACCTGGCAAAAGTCGATGCCTGGTTTTTCCCCCTGATGGTCTTTATGGTCGGTGCGAGCACCATCATCACCGTTTACGTAGGTGGTTTACAGGTCGTGGCGGGCAACATTTCCGCGGGCAACATCGCCGAATTCGTTATTTACGTGAACATGCTGACTTGGCCCGTGACGGCCATCGGCTGGATCGCGAGCATCGTTCAGCAAGCCGCGGCGAGCCAGAAACGGATCAACGAATTCTTGACCACCGAAACGAGCATCAAGGACCCCGCACCCGACGAGCGCCGCGCCCTCCGTGGCGAAGTCACGTTCGAACACGTGGCCTTTACTTATCCGGATACCGGCATCAAGGCACTCAAAGACGTCCATTTTCACCTTAAGGCGGGAGAAAAAATGGCCATCATCGGTCGAACGGGCTCCGGTAAAACGACCATCGCCGACTTGCTCGTAAGGATGTACGACGTTACGGGCGGGCGCATCCTGATCGACGGAAAAGACATCCGGGAGGTCGGGCTGTCCAATCTCCGCCGACGCATCGGCCTGGTTCCGCAGGATGTCTTTCTGTTCTCCGATACGATCCACAACAACATTGCTTTCGGTGCGGACCACGATCCTTCGCGCGAGGAAGTGGAGCAATTTGCTAAATACGCGTCGGTCTACGAAGATATTCAGGACATTACCCTTGGTTTCGACGCCATGGTGGGTGAGCGGGGCGTCACTCTTTCCGGCGGCCAGAAGCAGCGCGTCAGCATCGCCCGCGCCCTCATCAAACACCCCGACATTGTTATTCTCGACGACTCCCTCTCCGCCGTAGACACCAATACGGAGCAACGCATCCTCGGCTACTTCAACGAGGCACTGGCGGACAAGACGAGCATCATTATTACCCACCGCATTTACGGTCACCTCAAATTCGACAAAATCATCGTTCTCGAAGATGGCGGCATCGCCGAGATGGGCACCCACGAGGAACTCATCGCCAACGGCGGCTACTACAGTGAAATCGTGGAGCGGCAGATGGCGGAAGAGGTTTAGACGGCTGCGCCTGGTTAGACGCTGCGCTTTTGGGCGGCTTCGCCTTTTAGGGCGCTTTGCGTTAGACGCTTCGCTTTTAGTCTACCGCACGTGGTTGCTACACGTCGGAACCGTGGAGCAGCTTAAAAAGCGCCGTGTTCAAAAGGCCAAAGGCCATCTAATGAGCGCGGCGACCCACCAAAAACCGAAAACGCCCACCAGACAATGTCCGGCGGGCGTTTCTCTCTATCCTTATGCTATGTCATAAGAAGCGGTGCTTTTTACTGCTCCACTACTTTGACTTCGACGGCATTGAGGCCTTTACGTCCCTCTTCGACGGTGAAACTTACCTTGTCACCCTCGCGGATGTCGTCGATAAGATCGTTAGCGTGGACGAAGACGTCCTTGCTACCATCATCTGGGGTGATAAAGCCGTAGCCTTTGGAATTGTTGAAGAATTTAACGGTTCCCTCGCTCATTTCAATGATATTTAGGGGGGTGACTAAGAAGCCGCAAGGTAGGTGCATTCTTGACAATAAGTCGAAAAATTACCGTTGCGGTAAAAATTAACCCCACAAAGAACGATAATAATGATCGATAGATCAAGCAGCAGCAGGGATGTATCGGCACTGAGGGTTAGTAAAAACAGGCTTTTACACTTTTTGTATTAAGCAGGTGACGAATTATCCGTGTGACCAAAACTAAATTTAAAATTCTTTTCAAAAAGTCTTCAAAACGCCGAAGAACACGCTTTCTCCCGCTCGTTATCTCACTTTATCGCGAGTTGCGGCCAGCGTACGGAAGGTAAATCTGATCAATTCGGCGTCGAGTGTTGTGCATTTAAGCTACGTAACGTATATTTACGTTAAATACCGTAATATGCAAAAACTAACCGCCGCCCAGGAAGAGATCATGAACCACGTCTGGGATTTGGGAGAATGCACGGTTGGCGACGTTCGCAAATCCGTGGCAAAGCAAAGGGGAGGGAAGCTACCCGCCCACAGTACTGTCTCGACGGTGATGGCAGCCCTCAAGGACCGGGGCTTCCTTACCCACAAGGCGTACGGGCGCACTTTCGTCTACCGGCCGGCGCTCGGGCGGGAAGAATACGGCAGTCAGTCGCTGGTTGGCCTGATCAAAAGCTTTTTCGGCGGTTCGGCGTCCCTGGCGGTCAGCCACCTCGTGGAGCGGGAAGACCTAAATCTGGAAGAACTGGGCGCCCTCGTCCGCAAACTGGAAGAAGAATGATGGACTACGCTGAATACCTTCTGCGGCTATCAGTTATTTGGTCGGTGCTCATCGCCTACTACTACTTAGCCCTGCACCGGAAGGCGCCGTTTGCATTCAGAAGGGCTTATCTGATCGCCACAATTTTGGCGGGGCTCGCCATTCCACTTCTCCCTGCTCTGATTTTTGGGTCACGGGCCATTGTCCTGGAGCCGGTCCGGGCCACGTTTAGGGCCGTGCTAGATTTACGGGGTGCGCCCGGGGTTACCGACGGTGGTTGGTCAGTCTCCGTTCCCTCGTTGCTTTATTTCATCGGTCTGGCGGCGTTTCTTGCGCGGTCGCTGGTGCAGGGGTGGTTGGTTTGGCGGTGGAAGCGGGGCGGCGTCAGTGGGGAGTACACGGGTTTTCCGCTGGTCACGGGCCCGGCGATACCTACTCCGTTTACGATCTACGGCTACATATTCCTACCGGCTTCACTCGTTGATACGGATTTAGGCCGGACGGCGCTCCTCCACGAATCCGCGCACCTGCGCCAGCGCCATCACTACGATGCCTTTGCGCTCGAAGTACTGTGTCTGTTGCTGTGGTTTCACCCCGGCGCTTGGCTGCTCCGGCGAATGCTGCGGGACGTACACGAGTACCAGGCTGACGCGGCGGTCGTCGAAACTATCCCCAGAAAAACTTACGGCATGCAGCTACTGCAAGCTTCACAAACCCCCTTTGCCGCACTGGGCCTTTTCTCCTCACCCATCAAAAATCGTATTAACGTGCTCACCTCCTCTGCTTCCCGCCGCTTTCACTTTGTACAGGCTTTACTCCCCCTTTTGCTTCTCGGCGTACTGAGTTTCACTTGTAGTGATTTACTGGCGCAGGTCGACACCCAACGCGCGAGACACGTTAGTGCCGGAGGATCACCCATTCTGACGACCTTACCCGATGGCGCAACTAGGGAGGAAATTATGAGGGCATTCCTAGTTGAGGTTTACGGAGAGATCAAATACCCCAAAGCCGCCCGCAGCAGCAGGACCGAAGGTCTCGTCTTCCTGAGTATGAGTATCGACCCCGACGGCCAGTGCCGCAACTACGAAACCCGCTACCAATCCAAACTTGAAACGTTCGGCGGAGCCAACATCATCGTCGTTGGTTACGGAGCCGGCAAAGCTACCGGTGGAAAGAACGCCCCCGCAGCACTTGAGAAAGAAGTAGTGCGCATGGTCGAGCACCTCAACAAAACCGGCTTTAAGTACGAAGACAGCGGTTACCCCGGCGTGCCCGTCACCTACGGGCTTACTTTCAAGTTCGTGCTTGAGTAACAAGGCTCGTTAAAGGATTCGTTAAGCACGCCGGCCTACCTAGTCTTCGGCCCCGTGCCAGCGTACCTTTGGGGGCCAGCATTTACAGCCTCCATATGTACTTAATATCTCTGCTCCTCTTCCTGTCTAACCTGGCACCCGCGACCGCGCCCTTACCAGTGCACGAATATCATATTTCTAAAACCAACGTCCGGTACGTGGCCGAGCGCGAACAGGTCCAAATAGAGATGCACCTTTTCGTCGAGGACTTAGAAAAGGACATGGTCACCCTCGGTGCGCCCGGTAACCTCGAACTCGGGACCGAAATCCAGCACGCGGACGCCGAGCGCCTCCTAACTAATTACCTAGCCAATCACTTTCGCCTCAATTGGAACGGCGAACCCCTACCCCTCGCGGTGATCGGCTACGAACTGGAAGACGACCTCCACGGCTTCTGGGTCTACCTCGCCGCCACCGACGTTGCCGCCCCCACCACCATCGACGTCACCGCTACCCTACTGACCGAAACTTTTGCCGATCAGAAAAACATCGTTAAAATCTACAACGGCGAAAAACGTGGGGCGACTTTGTTGATGTCGAAGCAGCGAACTACGGGGAGTTATGGTCAATAATTCGTGGTCTGTGGTCTGTGGTCTGTGGTCTGTGGAGATAGGTAGCAGACTCTAGACCACAGACTTTAGACCGAATACTCACTAGTTGACGGCTAGATTGGCATCGATAATACCCCAACCGAAATCACCATCCCGCCCCGGATAAACGGAGGAAGCTGCTTTCATTCTGTCCAAAACCTGCTCCCGTGTTTGACCGGGGTTCGTCGCCCAGACTAGGGCCGCAACGCCCGCCGTAGTTGCCGTTGCCGCGCTAGAGCCACCGACGTAACCGGGTGTAGCGTCGTAGCGACTGAGGGTGAGCGTTAACCGATCCGTGTCGTCGCGCCGCTGCATGACGGTGACGAAATCAACTTGGCTGCCGTCGTGACAATTATCGCACCGCTTGAAGGGTAGGCCTTCGCGGACGCCCGTCACCGCCACCGTGTTATCGAGGTTGGCGGGGAAGATGACGCCGTACCAACTCGTCCAGGTCAGGGAAGTACCGGCCGCGCAGAGAATCATTTTGCCCCGGTTGTGGGCGTAATTAATGCCGTCTTCAACGGTGCCACTACTGAATACGTCGCCGATACTCATGCTGATGACCTGGGTGCCAGACTGCCGGCCAGCATCGATCAGCGAATTTTTCACGCCCCGCTTTTCGCGGCTAGCGTTGATGATCACGTCACTCGTGGCGCGGTAGGTACGTAAGTTAGCCTTGTAGGCGACGCCGACGGTGGCACCGGTGTTGGTGCGGGGCGCGGCGGCGAGGCCGGACATCTGGGTGCCGTGGCCGCACTGATCGTCGGGTCCGTCGGTGCGGCTGCTCCAGAAACTCGGTGCGTAAAAGCCGAGTTTGTCGATGCTCCGGTTAGTGGAAAATCCACCGTCAAATTCGTCGCTAAGATTATCCTGCTCGGGGTAGACACCGCTGTCGATCACGGCGATGCCGATACCCGCGCCCTGGCTGCTGTTCCAGGCCTGCTCGACGTTCATGGTGGCATAATTCCACGGAACCTTTGCGCCGGGAGTGATCGTTGTAAAGTCAGCTGGGTCGACCGAACTGCTCGGAGCTTCGGAGCAACCGGAGCCGGAACGGAGGGTAATCTCACCGGCGGTATAATTACTTGGTTCGAGGTAGCGTACGTCCGCGCGGTTACGGAACTCGGCCAGGATGCCGGGGTGGAGCACCTTGATTTCCAGGATCGGTAGTGCGCCGTCGTCGGCGACCAGTAATAAGTCATCTTCGCTAACGGTTTCGCCGGTCAGTCGTTCCGTGGCGGTGCGGAGATCGGTGACGAGTTCGTCGCGAACGGTTTTCCATTCGCCGGCCATCACGTCGATTTCGTGGATACGGTCGTCGAGGTTCTGGAAGCCGGCGGGCTGGTAGCCGAGTACGGCGTGGTTTTCGCTGGCGGCCAGGGCGCTCCAGACGAAATTATCGTCGGCGGCGGCCCAATCGAAAGGTGTGTCGGTCTGCTGAAGATGTGTTTCGACGGCGAGGTCGATTGCCGTACGGGTGAGAGGCGTTTGTTCGGTGGTGGGTTGGCTGATTTGCAGGTCGTCCTGGCAGGAGAAAGCCGTTAGCGCCAGCGCGCCGAAAAGTATAATTCGCTTCATGAGAGTATGGTTAAATCTGGTTGGGTAGATGAGCGGGCGTGGCCCCGGTCCCTATCGGGAGTGCCAGGTAGATTGGTCGGAAATATTCAGTAGTTTCTTCTGACAGGTTAATTGCACGGGCAATTTAATGTGCTTCGTCGTCCGAAAGTAGCGAAAATTCGCCACTTGGACAATCTACAACCCGATCACACTGCCGTAGATAGCTGGATAGACAACTATTTGCCACCTAACTCCCTCGTCCAAAAAGATACCACTACACTAACCTGAGAATCAAGTAGGCCCGACATTATTTGCTAAGTAAACCAAGCGTATCGTCCCCCCCAGGGCCGGAGTAGGCAGACCGGCGGCGCGGTACCGTCCGGAGCGGTCTCGAACCCGTGACGGCCAGAATCAGTTTTTAGCATATGCACCAACACCTCGCTTTACCCGTGGTCTTCTTGATCCTACTGGCAGCTTCTTGCCAGCGAAAGGCTCAGCCGAACGATTTCCCTACCCCGGTGGACACCAGCACCAGACCCATCGACCGACAAGTCGCGCAGGCGTGGACCTTCCCCAATGGTTTAAAACTCGACAATCAATTCCCCGCCGCCAGACTCTCCCGGGTAACGGACCAGGGCGACCACTTGGCAGCCTGGACGGAACCGGAGAATGCCCCCATTAACACCAGCCCCTGGTACGCCTTCCGCGTAGTAGCCCCGCGGGATACGACCGTGACGGTCCAACTCAACTACCCCGCTCACGCCGTCCACCGCTACTGGCCTAAGTTAAGTACGGACCGTACGGAGTGGACGCGCCTCGATAGTTCCGCCCTCAGCGTAGATTCGAGCGCCCGGGTAGCGACGCTACAATTGCAACTAGCGGCACGGAAACCACTCTACGTTTCCGCGCAGGAGATTATTGATTCGCGGGATGTCCGCGCGTGGGCCGACGGTCTCACGAAAAACGCCAACGTTAGCCTGGGCGTGATTGGCCAGAGTTTGGAGAACCGCCCGCTTTTGCGCCTGACGATTAAAGCACCGGGCGCGAAAAAGAAATTGCCCACAGTCGTTCTGCTGAGCCGCCAGCACCCCCCGGAGGTTACCGGCTTTCTGGCCCTTCAGGGCTTTCTGGATGGCCTGCTTTCCGACCCCCGCCTGTCCGAATTTCTTCAGTCCTACCAACTACTCATCTACCCGTTGCTCAACCCCGACGGCGTGGACCGGGGCCACTGGCGCCACACCGCCGCCGGCATCGATGGCAACCGCGACTGGGCGTACTACCGCCAACCGGAGACGCGGCAGGTGGCGGATGACATCGTCGCCACCACGCGTAAACGCCGCACGTCAGTGGTGCTCGGGCTCGATTTCCACTCTACCTGGAAAGATGTTTATTACACCCACGACACCTCCGTACGGCCCCCTTCGGTGCTCGGTGACTTTAAGGGCCGGTGGCTCGCCGGCATCGAGCGGGAAATTGGTGGTGACTTTCGCATCAATGAGGAAGCGGAACCGATCGGCAAGCCGACGACGATGAGTTGGTTTCGGACACAGTTCGGGGCGGAGGGGATCACGTACGAGATAGGTGACAACACGCCCAGGGATTTTGTCGAGCGGAAGGGGCGGGTTTCCGCGCGGGTAATGATAACAGAATTACTAAGTGCAGCGCAGTGAATACTAATGCGTACTTCCACTAATCAGTACGTGAGGGCTGCGATTTTACGGAGGTAAATACGGAGACAATGTGCGCACGGCAAGCACCGTGCTTAGTGACGCCAAGGTCGTAATCGGAGCTCACCAAATTATAAAGTGACTACGCGGAACCTAATTACCGATCATCGCATTAAGTCGGTCACGGGTGTAGTCACAAATTGGTCACGTCAGAAATTAAACGGGGGCATTCATCCAAACCACCTGGCACCCGCGACCACGCCCACCTTTATCCGTTTAAAAATGCCCGCGAGAGGTTGTCAGAAAGCGGGAATCACCGTACCTTTGCCGACCGTTGACAAAACCGACCGCCCCTTCAGGGAGGAAATCGGTACTACCATTCACCAAGATAATTTGTCCTTATGCCAGTTCGTCTCAGACTCCAACGCCACGGTCGCCGCAAGCGTCCTTTTTACCACATCGTCGCTGCTGACGCCCGCGCGCCCCGCGACGGTAAGTTTATCGAAAAGCTCGGTACTTACAACCCCATGACCGTCCCCGCGACGATCGACCTCGACCGCATGGCCGCCTACAACTGGCTGACCAAGGGCGCTCAACCTTCCAACACCGTTGCCGCCATTCTCCGCTTCAAAGGCGTGATGTACTACAAGCACCTCATGCGGGGCGTTTCCAAAGGCGCTTTGTCGCAGGAAGACGCCAGCGAAAAGTGGGTAGCTTTCATTGAGAACAAAGAAGGTTCCGCCGAAGCCGCCCGCCAGCGTGAAGACCAGAAAACCGCTGATTTCCACAAAGCCGTCGGTGGCACCGCCCCCGTCATCGTGGAGCCGGAGCCGGAGCCAGAACCGGAAGTCGTGGAGCCAGCAGCCGAAGTAGCCACTCCGGAGCCGGAAGTGGCCGAAGCTCAAGTCCCCGCCAACGCTGAGGACACCCTCACTACCGCCGACGACCAGCCCGAGGAAGCCGCCGCTACCGAAGCCGCCGTTGCTGAGGCAGCAGGTGAAGGTGTTGCCGCCGCCCCCACGGAAGATGCTGAAGTCGCCGCCGCTAAGGTTGCCGGTGAAGCCATCGCCGAAGCCGAAGCCGCCACCGCAGCTGAAGAAGGCCTTAAAGCCGCCGAAGAAGTTGCCCCCGAAGGTGCTTCCGACGTTGAAAAGACTGCTTAATTCTGATTAAGCTTTTTGAATTTGAAACCCCGTTCATCGCTTTGGTGGACGGGGTTTTGTGTTTTTATTCAGTTCTATCTCAGTTGCGAACTTTCCTTAAACAACGTAAAAACGAAAACGAGGGGCTGCGCACCCTCGCTACGAGAGACGCCCCTCCGGGACTCGTTTGAAGCCATCGTACTAGCTTGCACAGAGTCAATTACGAAGGACTCAAGGTTATTATAGGATTGGTCTCTGCTCTGCTTCATTTGTCTAGGAATCGTTCAATCCCTACTTCTACCGGGATTTCCGCGCCCTCCAGTAAATGCGCCACCAACCACTTCGACCCCATTGGGGCTAGCGAAGCGCCCTTCGTTCCCAACCCGTTGAGGACCGCCAGCCGGGGTTCCGTCGCGTGCGTCCCGATCATCATCCGCCGGTCGCGGGAAGTTGGGCGGACGGCAGCTTCGTGTGATTCGATGACGTAAGGAACGGTAAGTACCTCCCGCAAACGGTCCTCCAGAAAGGTGCGGTTTTCTTCCGAAGGTTGATCATCCGCAAATTGATGCTCGCTAGTCGCGCCAACCCAGTAGAGGTCATCTTCTACCGGAACCAGGAAGACTCGGTGCTTAAACATCCGGTCGAGTTGTTTGGCTTCGGTACGGACGAAGAGCACTTCGCCTTTATTTCCGCCGTGGCCCAGGTCGGCGAAATAGGGATTGTAGCGGCCGCGCCAGCCTTCGCAGAAAATGATCCGGTCGTAGGTGGGTAGCATTCCGTTCGGCAAATTGGTCGTGGTTCCGTCACCGAGGAGGGCAGGTACGGTTGTGTAGTCGAACGCTAATCCAAAATATCGCTGCTCGGTAATCAGCTTTATTCGGTAATCCGCCACCAGGTTTTTTACGTCCACCCGTCCGGCGTGCTTGACGCCCGCGTAAGCGAAAACGGGTTCCGTAATTTCCGTGATACGCCCCGGGGCGGGTTGGTCTTCCATATACTCAGCGTAGCCCGCGTCGGCGGAGCGTACTTCCCAGTCGTTGAGGTCGCCTCGGTTGTACAGCGTCCGGATCAGCGGCTGCGGGTGCCAGTATTTGTGCCCGAGAAGTTTGCCCATTCGGCCGTACAAGTCAATCGTCTCCGGAATCAACTCATCGATCAACCAACTCTTCACGAACCGCCGGCCGGTGATGGGGTTAACGATGCCCGCCGCCACGGAACTGGCCGCCGTTTGCTCCGGCGCGTCTACGTAATGTACGGTGTGCCCCGCCGCTTCCAGGCGAAAGCCCGTCACCGTTCCGGCAAGTCCCTGGCCGACAATGAGAATATCCATTCGGCAAAGGTAGTGCCCCGTACCCACGCACCGTCCCGGGCTTAGCCCACGTATCCAATTACCGCGATTGCCAGCTAACCCATACCGCAAATCAGGTTGATATGAACCGCAGGTTTTCGCCAATCCGGCTGCCCCTCCCCCGCCGGCACCCTACCTTCGCCCCCATGAAAACCATCACCCTCCAAAAAGGCAAGGACGGAGCCATTCGCCGCCGCAACCCCTGGATTTTTTCCGGCGCCGTCAAGCGCGAAGAAGCCGGCCTGGAAGACGGCGAACTCGTTGCCGTCGACGCCATCGATGGCGACCGCCTGGGCTACGGCCACTACGCTACCGGCGGCATCCGCGTTCGCTTGCTGGAGTTTGGAGACAACGAACTACCCGTTGAGGAACTATTGCGGGACCGGCTCACGCAAGCGATTGCACTACGCACACAACTTGGCTTGAGTAACGATCCGCTAACGAACGCCTACCGGTTGGTCCACGCCGCGGGTGACGGCCTGCCGGGGCTCATCGTCGACCGTTATGCTTCCGTAGCCGTCGTCCAGTGCCACAGCGTGGGGATGCACTTGCTGCGTGACACCATTGCTCAGCTACTGATGGAATTGATGCCGGAAGTAATCACCACGGTTTACGACAAAAGCGCCAGCGTTCTCCCGGGGCACTACGTCGCTGAAAACAGCATCCTGGCGGGCGAAGCGGTGACGGACGTAGTTATTATCGAGAACGGCCGTCGTTTTCGCGTCGACGTAGCGAATGGTCAGAAGACGGGCTTCTTCCTCGACCAGCGGGAGAATCGTTGGTTGCTCGGTAGCTATTCAGCTGGCAAGAAAGTGTTGAATACTTTCTGTTACACGGGCGGCTTTTCCGTTTACGCGCTTTTGGGCGACGCCGCGCGGGTGCAGAGTGTGGACCTAAGCGGCAGTGCGGTGGAGCTCACCACCGAAAATGCGGGCCGCAACGGTGAATTTGCCGACAAGCACGCAGCCTACGCCGCCGACGTGATGGAGTGGCTCAAAGAGAATGCGGACGAGCAGGATTACGACATCATCGTCGTCGACCCACCCGCTTTCGCGAAGAATAAGCACAAGCGGCACAAAGCCGTCCAGGCCTACAAGCGCCTCAACGCCCGGGCGATGAAAGCCATCAAGCCCGGTGGACTACTCTTTACGTTCAGTTGCAGCCGGGTGGTGGACCGCCAACTTTTCTACGATACCATCGTGGCGGCGGGGTTGGAGGCAGGTAGAGATTGCCGAGTTCTCCACCATCTATCGCAAGGCCCGGATCACCCCGTGAATCTTTACCACCAAGAGGGGGAATATCTGAAGGGATTAGTGGTTCGGGTGGACTAAAACGGGTAAAGCGTTGGCTACAAAAAGCACTGTGCACAAAGTGCTGCGAAGCAAAAAACGACAACGTCTAGCACATAACGTAAAAATGCGAAGTCTGGTAAGTGAAGCCTGCTCTGCTAATTTTGTGCTTTTGTGCTTTTGTGCTTTTGTGGCTAAAAAAAACTGATAATTAATCCAGAAAGTAGGTAAGCATAGCTTCCAGTTCCTTCCCGATCGTCGTACCCGGTGCTTGCCTACCGGAGCGCGCGTACCAGTATTTGGCGTTAGCCTGGTCACCGTCCATCCGGTGCATGAAGGCGTGGACCCAGGCGATGTCGACGCCCGGCTCTTTATCGATCAGGTCGTGGGCTTTTTGCCAGTTGGAATTGCAGACCCACCACAGGGCGGTGACGGCCAGTGAGGCCTCCGGCGGTGGCGTGGCGTGTTCTTTCAGCGACTGGTCGAAGGCGGATCTTTGCAAGGGAGTGTGGGAACCGTTTCGTTGTACGGTTGCGGGTAAAGATAAAGACCAACAAACTGTTTTAGTTGTTCGCCCCACCGAACGAATGAACCCTGCTTCCACCCCGATGGCTAACGGCGCACCCACCACCGGAAGTTATTTGTGGACAAATATTCTGTGGCTACCGGGCCTTTACCCACGCGCAGCCGGTCACGGCACAACCAATTAAGCCCACGAACCTTATTTTAATCGGAAGCGTCTTTCTCGTTCCGGGTTATCGGTAACACTAGCGTATGTACGAAATTGGCGGCTTGATCATTATCGGTATTCTGGCCCAGTGGCTGGCCTGGCGGCTGCGCGTTCCGGCGATCCTTCCCCTGATTCTTGCTGGGCTGTGCGTGGGCCCGGGGTGGGAATATTATACCGGGCACTCCCTGCTGAGTCCCCGTTTTGACGCGGACGCGGGTACCGGGTTGTTTCCGGGGAACCTCCTGTACAGCTTTGTCTCCCTCGCTATTGGCCTAATCTTGTTCGAAGGCGGTCTTACCCTACGGACGGGAGAGATCAAGGGGCTCACCAACAGTATTTTAAAACTCTCTACCTACGGGGCGTTCACGACGACCGTCGTCGCCGGCTTTGCGGCGCACTTCATCATCCCCCTACCCTGGCAAATCGCCTTTCTGTTTTCGACGTTGATCGTCGTTACCGGGCCCACCGTTATCGCGCCGATTATGCGGCAGATTAACGTGAAGCGACAAATCTCGACCATCCTCAAGTGGGAGAGCATTGTCATCGACCCAGTCGGCGCGTTTTTGGCCGTACTCTTCTACAAGTTCATCATTGCTTTCTACGAGCCGGACGCCACGGTCGGCGAAGCCATTATTCAATTCGTGCGGTCCGGTCTGGTCGGTATCGGGCTGGGGGCGACGCTGGGCTACGGCTTGTACTTACTGATCACCCGGCTCTACGTGCCTAAATTTCTGCTGAACGTCTTCATCCTGGCGGCCGTAATTGGGGCTTTTCTGATGTCGGATGCCATTGCGCACGAGAGTGGTCTGCTGACGACCGTGGTAATGGGCGCTTTCCTCGCTAATCGCGATGTCCCTTTCCTCCACGACATCCTGGACTTCAAGGAGAGCCTGACCATCTTACTTATTTCCATGCTTTTCATCCTGCTATCCGCCAACATTACCGTGGAGCAGATCGAGTTGGTTATGGACTGGCGGGTGCTTGTTTTGTTTCTCGTGGTGGTGTTCGTTGCCCGCCCACTGGGCGTTTACTGGAGCCTGGCCGGGGGTGAATTGAACTGGCGGGATAAAGCTTTCATTAGTTGGGTCGGCCCGCGGGGCATCGTCGCCGCCGGTGTGGCATCGCTCTTCGGGCTTGAATTGGAGGAACGGGGTGTCCCCGGCGCGGAATACATCACCCCCCTGGTTTTCATCATCGTGCTCGGCACCGTCCTGCTCAACGCTACCCTCGCCGGTTTCGTAGCAAAACGGTTACGCGTCAGCCTACCAAAAGGAAGCGGAATCGTCATTTTTGGTGGTGGTGAGGGTGCCCGGGAGATCGCAACCGCCCTAAAGACGAGCGGCCGCGACGTAACGATCGTGACGAGTAACCAGTCCGCCGCCGAAGCCGCGCGGGAAAGTGACCTGAACGTCGTCGAGAGCATCGTGAACACCGACGACTTGGATAAGGTCCTGGACCTCACCGATGTCGGTTACATTCTGGCCATGACCAGTAGTGATGAAGACAATTTTTACGTCGTCAACAACTACCGTTCGCGGGAAGGGCTGCGGGGCATTCACCGCCTACTCACCCGTAAAGAGGTACTCAACCAACGATACTCGAAGCGGTCGCTCTTCAGCCACTTTGCTAGCTACCTGATCCTCAACCGCACGGCCAGGACGAACCCTGGCTCCCACAAGTACCTCATTCACGACGAAAACCTGATCGACGAAGCGCTGGAAGCCATTCGGGAAGTAAAAGCAATCCCAATCTTTCTACGTTGTGCCGTTTCCGGAGATATTACTTTCGTCGGTGCCGACACCAACGACATGGAGGCAGCCGTCAACGACGAACTGTTTTACATCGGCCCCGAAGTTAAGCTCGACGGCTTGGTCGACACGAGTGAAAGTGACGCCGGTGGCGAGTCCAAAAACGTCGCGGAAGTAGTACCGGAGAAAGCAGCTGATCACGTTGTTTCGGAGGACTCTACGGGGGAGAAGATATCCTAACCTGCTACTTATTGACTTACCGGAGCCCCCTGCAGGATACGCTCCAGCTTGTTTCCCCTGCTGCCCTTCACGAACACTGTCCGCCCGCTCCAGTCCTGTTGCCAGAACCAATCGGTTAAACCAAAGGAGTCCGCGAACCAAGGTCGCTGAAATTCCCGCGCCGGCTCCCGCATGGCTTCGCCGACGAACACCACCGTGTCGGCCGCTTTGCCGGCCTGGAAAGCGACCTCTCGGTGTGCTACCCCGGCGATGGGGCCCAACTCAAGCATTTCGCCCAGGATAACTACACTATCCGCGGGTTTGTGATTCGCGGAGAAACTTTCCATGGCGGCCACGACGCTACTGGGGTTAGCGTTGTACGCATCCCAGAAAAACGTCACCGCGCCGGTTTCGAGGTACTGACTCCGGTGATTTGTGGGCTCGTACGCTCGCAGCGCGGCCGCTATATCGAGCGCGGGCACTTTGAAATATTTGCCGATACAGATGGCCGCCTTCACGTTCTGTAAATTATGCTGGCCGCTCAGGTTAAGCTTCGCCTCAATCAATTCACCCGTGCTACTCAGGAACCCTACGTGGATACGTGGGTGGACGGAAAATACTTTGATCTCGATGGCGGCCACTTCCTGGTCCGGGACTTCGCTATCCTGAAAATAGATGACGCGACCGTTCTTGCTGGCCATTTCGGATAGATAGTCCTCGTTGGCATTAACGAAAGCTACCCCACGGTTGGTGGACAGATAGTCGAACAACTCTCCTTTGCCCGCAATCACACCGGCTATCCCACCAAAACCTTCGAGGTGGGCTTCGCCAATATTGGTGATCAACCCGTGCGTCGGTCGACCGATCATGCAGAGTTCCGCAACTTCACCCTGGTGGTTAGCCCCCATTTCCAGCACTAGTATATCGGCACCCTTTGGGGTACCGAGTACCGTCAGGGGCAGACCCAAATGGTTGTTGTAATTGCCCGGGGTAGCGTGAACGGTGTACTGGCGGGCGAGCACCGCGCGGGCGAGTTCCTTCGTGGTTGTTTTCCCGTTGCTTCCCGTAATGGCCAGCGCGGGCATGCGCTGGTTTTTCCGGTGGCTGATCGCCATTCCCTGGAGTGCCACTAAACTGTCCGGCACGAGCAAAAATCTTTCATCCCCGGCCACGACGACCGTGGGGTCGTCCACGATCACGAACCCCGCACCCCGCGTCAGCGCCTTATCCGCGTAAGCGTTGCCGTTAACTTGCGTACCCACCAGCCCGACGAACAGGTCGCCGGGTTCTACCGACCGACTATCAATCCGTACCCGTGGGTGCTGTCGATAAATTTCGTAGAGGCGCGCCTCACTGGTGTATTTCATTACGCAAAGATAGATAGCTTAGTATGGAACAAAAGCACCTATACAACAAAAGTCCCCTCCGGCAAGCTTGCCGGAGGGGACTTTGATCAGTACCTCGTCGATTAACGGCGCGAGCGGCGCTTTTTAATCTTTTTGCCAAAGCGGTTTTTCTTCTTGCCGTTGGAAGCGACCTCCGCCTCACTACCGAGGGAAATCATCGCACAACGGAAACCGACGGTCCGGCTACCCTTATCCTCGTCCATGAAGCGGCGCGTACCGGGGCTAAGCCAGTAGGCCCGGTCGGCCCAGCTACCACCTTTGTAAACGCGGGCCTTGTCGGAGATTAGCGTGTGCTCGTTGGTTGCGTACTCCGCTTCGGATTGCTCATCGCCATCGAGGTAATTATAGACGCGGCCTTTTTTGTAATTATCACGCTGCGCGGCTTCCTCGTCGGTGACGTACTCGTACTTTAGGCGGCCGAGGCTATCCTTTTCAACCGGCTGGCCCGTAACCGGGTCGCGTTTGATGTTCTTGAATTCGTTGCCACGGAAGGAGTTCAGGTCGTGATTTTCGAAGTCGTTCAACGTCTGTGTCGTCAGTGGACGGTAAAGGTCGAGCACCCACTCGTTCACGTTACCGGCCATATTGTACAGCCCGAAATCGTTCGGGTAGTTCTCCGTGACGGCGGAGGTAATGGACGCGCCATCGTTTGGCTTACCGGCGATGCCCATGTAGTCACCACCGCGGCGCTTGAAGTTAGCGTACATCTGTCCCTGGTACTTGTCGTGGCGCTGGTAGCGCATACCCGTACCGGACCAGGGGTAAATACGGCGGTCCGTATAGTTTTCGTCTTTTTCGTTTTCCTGAAGGCCCTGCAGCGCCAAGGCGGCGTATTCCCACTCCGCCTCGGTTGGCAGGCGAAATTCCGGCTGAAGAATACCGTCCATCATTTTCACCTGGCGGTCACCACCCGTGCGGTAGTCCTTGACGCCCTTGCGGATCGTCGGTTCGTACTGCCCGTTTGTATAAGCGTCGGTCACGAAAACGTTTTCGTCCTGCGGTGCCGGGTTCGGCTCGATGATGCCCTTGTCGATGAGGATGGCCTCGTTGACGCGGTCCGTCCGCCAACGGGAGAACTCATTTGCCTGCGTCCAGGTGACGCCAACGACTGGGTGGTCCTTGGTCGCTGGGTGGCGCAGGTAGTTCTGTACGTAAGGTTCGTTGAAGGAAAGCTCATCACGCCAAACTAGCGTATCGGGCAGCGCATCGCGGTAAACTTCGGGATAGGACTCTCCGTAGGCTAGGGCGGTCCAGGACATGTAGAGAAGATAATCATCGTTGCTGATCTCCGTCTGGTCCATGTAGAAGGTAGAGACCGTGACGCGGCGGGGAATGTTATCCCAGTCGTAAGGCACGTCCTCTTCGGTGAAGCCCATGACGTAAGAACCACCGGGGATCAGCACCATATTTGGTGGCGTTTCCTGGCCATCGTACCCATTTTTGGATTCGAAGCCACCCCACTTAGTGTCGTTCATTTTCCAATTGGTGGCGGAGTTGCGATCGTTGCGACCACAGGAAGAGATGAGCAGCATTGCCAGTGCGAGCAGGGGCGTTGCTTTGAGCCAATATTTCATAGAGCTGAAGTAAACCGGGTAATTCGTTTTTCGGAGAGTAGCGCAAATATACTGCCTGGCGAATTGACCCGAACAGTAGCTAACTACTGCGCGGGGTCGAGTTCGTTTGGGGCACGCTGACGCTAAGGTAAACCCCCGTAAGGCGCGGCGTATTGTGTAAGGAATCTTAAAAGTTTACCACACTTTTATTTAACCAAAAGGGTCAGACGGGCGCGGACGCGGGTGCGGAGAAGATTCGTTCGGCTACGCCCGCAAAGAGATGGTTATGAAACACTAATCGCGCCTACCCCCGTCTGTTGAGCTCATCCTGTAACTGCCGGCGGAGGTTCTGCTCGATCTCCAACCGTCGGCGCTTGCTCAGTTCAAGTTCTTCGGCCAACTTAGTGGCGTTCACCTTTGCTTCCTTAGCGGTACTGGACGCATAACGCATCCTGCTGATCGCTAATACCAGCGCGACGAGAAGACCAATGATGGTGGACCAGACGACGGTACTGTACGTTTCCTTCGACAGCTGCATACCCAGCAGGTTGATGCTTTGGTTATCCTGCTCCAGGGTACTGATCGCGCGGTCCCGATCGGAAATGTACGTCGTTTGCTCCTGCACCTTGCTGGCCTGGGTAGCGATGGTCGCGTTAAGTTCTTCAATCTCGCTGGTGTAGATAGAGATGGAGTCATTAACGTTATTCATGAAAGCCTGCAGGAAGGGCTCCCGGACGACTTTGTAGAACTGGAATTTATTCGACACACGCAGCATCTCGTCGAATTGCCCCCGCAGGGAAACGGAATCAGCGCGGGCGGGGTCACCAATCTGCGCTTGCAGCGGCGTGGTGGTGAAGAAAGCTAAAGCAAGAAAAATGATAACCGAAATACGCATCAATGATTGTCTTTGGGGGGTCTAGCGGCGCGAGTTGTCGCTGCGCGCAAAGATAGAGGACACCGCCCCGGATTGTTGTTTTCCCGCTGAGTTAATTAAACACGCAATGAATTTTCGCACGACCAACAACCAGCGTTTCGCTTTTGGTTTCTGCGAACACCTTACCTTACCCGGCATGAAAATCGGTTACCTGTTCACGTCCGCCATTCTACTGATCCTGTGGGTTTCTCTGGGGAGCATCACCAACCCCTTTGGCAGCCCACTACCCCGGCTCGGTGCATTTTTCAACCCCGGAGAAGGGTTTTGGTCGAACACGGAAAACATCGACCGTGACCGCCGGGCGATTTGTAGCAAAGTCCTGAACGACCCGCGGGCGAACGGGACGGTTTTTTTCGATGACCGTAACGTACCGCACGTATTCGCTAGCAACCTGGCGGAAGCAAGCTACTTGCAGGGCTACGTACACGCCGCCGACCGCCTCTGGCAAATGGACGTAAGCACCCGCGCCACGGAAGGCCGCCTGAGCGAAGTACTCGGCCGCCGTACGTACGCACGCGACCTGAAGCAGATCCGCACGGGCTACCGCCGCAGTGCTCAACTAGAATTGGACACCATCCGGGAACACTTCCCGGAAGACTACGCGATAATCGAGGCCTACAGCGCGGGCGTGAACGCTTACGTTGATCAGCTAACACCGAAGGACTATGCCGTAGAGTATAAGATACTCGGCCACGAACCGATCCGCTGGTCACCCTACCGCAGCATTTTGCTGATGAAGGGCATGTCGCAGGCCCTCAGTAGTCGTTACCGGGACGCGGAAGAAGCTACGACGCGGGATAAGCTGCCCGAAGACTTGTATCAACTACTTTTCCCAAAACACCAGGCCGGGGAAAGCCCCGTGGTACCGGACGGGCCGATCGCTGCAAAAAAGGGGAAAGCGCCCCGGCCGCTCCCGGTAATGAGTGCTACCGGAGGGTCCTTCGCCCCACCCACTTCCTTTGCACCCGCGGCCGCGCCTACACCCGCTAATCCCCCACTAACCACCGAAGGCTTGCCGGCATCCATTTCCGCGCTGGAAGAACACCCGGATGCCTTCACGCTCCTGCCCCCCGACCCCGGCAACGGGTCCAACAACTGGGCGGTTAGCGCGAACCACTCGAACACCGGCTACCCAATGCTCGCCAGTGACCCCCACCTGGCGCTGACGCTACCCAGTATCTGGTATGAGATTCAAATCCACCTCCCCGAAGTAAACGCCCGGGGGGTGAGTCTACCGGGCGCGCCGGGCATCATGATCGGCTACAACGACCACGTTGCCTACGGGGAAACGAACGTTGGGCAGGACGTGACGGACTGGTTCAAAATCACCTGGGTCGACGTCGACCGGCGAGAATACTTGCTCGACGGGGAACGAATAGCGGCTGATTACGCCGTGGATACTTTAGTCATCAAGGGCGAGGACGCGGAAGTGATCAGAACCCCCTGGACCGTATTCGGCCCCGTGCCCGAGCAAACCGGCCCCTACGCCGACCACGCCATGCGCTACCTCGGCCACGAAGCCATCGGGGGCAGCTTGCGTAGCCACAGCACCATTGGCACTTTCATGAAATTGATGCGCGCCGAGAACCTCGGCGACTACGAAAACGCGCTATCCGGCTACGTCGACCCCGCCCAAAACTTCGTCTACGCCGACCGCCACGGCGAAATTGCCCTCCGCCCCAATGGCTTTTTCCCCGTAAGGCCCACCGGTGACGGGGGCCTCCCCTACCCGGGCGACCGCCGGGAATACAACTGGCGCGGCTACGTTCCCTTCGACCAACGACCGATGCAACGAAACCCCGAACGCGGGTTCGTAGCCTCCGCCAATCAAATCACCACCGGCACCAATTTCCCGTACGCCTACAATGGCTCGTTCGACGAGTACCGGGGCCGGTTCATCAACCGCCGGCTCGAACGTGAAAGCGTAATGAACCAACGAACGATGAAGGAACTGCAACTTAACAGCTATTCCCTGCAGGCCGAAGAAATCACGCCGCTACTACTGGCCAGGCTCAACCGGAATCAACTGAATGAGGAAGGCACGCAAATCCTCCGCCTCGTTGCGGACTGGGACTACCGGCACGAAGGAAATAGCCGGGCGGCAACTTTTTTTCAGCAGTGGAAGGATAAAGTCTACGAGCTGACCTTTGACGAACTGAGCAGCGACAGTATTAACTACCTCCAACCCGACGACCGTGTGTGGACGGAACTGATCCGTAAGTCACCGGGCCACGTCATATTCGACATTGTGGCCACCACTAACTTTCGTGAAACGGCCGCTACCCTGGTGCAAAGATCATTTGAGGAACTCCTCGACGACCTCAATGGTCAGTTACCCGCCCCCTGGGCAACGGCACGTGACAGCCGCGTCCGTCATCTCGGGGCGATCCCCGGGCTTGGCTCGGGCCTCATCACCACCGGCGGTGGGCGCTCCTCACCGCGCGTCCTGATGGGTGGCCACGGCGCCAGTTGGCGGATGGTTGTCGAACTCGGCAAACACCCACGGGCGTGGGGCGCGCTCCCCGGCGGCGCGTCGGGGCACCCCGCCAGCGAAGCTTACGATAACGGTTTGGAAAACTGGACCAACGGCCGCTACCACGAACTAGACCGGTGGCGCGACTGGGAGGAGGCAGAGGTAAAATCCGCGGGGCGGTGGGAATTTCGGAGCGAGTAGCTCTACAACAAATTATTTCAGAAACGGAAGCTTCACCACTTCGGCGTCCATCGTTTTCCGCCCGAGGTCGACCTTGATCTTGGTACCGACGCGGTGGTTACCGCTGGCGACGTAGCCCATCCCGATCGGGTAATCCAGGCTGGGTGAGTGCGTGCCGCTGGTCACTTCGCCGATCGCCCGACCATTTTCGTCCCGTAGACCGTGGCCGTTGCGTGGCGCACGCCGCCCGTCTACTTTGAAGGCAACCAGGCGACGGCCGACACCGGCTTCCTTTTGCTCGACGAGGTGTTCGCGGCCGACGAAGTCTCCGGCTTCCAACTTAGTAATCCAGCCCAGCCCGGCCTCCAGGGGCGTGGTGGCGTCGTTGATGTCGTTGCCGTAAAGCGCGAATCCCTTCTCAAGCCGGAGCGTATCGCGGGAACCCAGACCGCAGGGGATCAAACCATGTTTTTCACCCGCCGCGAGAATCTTGTCCCAAACCTCCGCGGCTTTGTCTGCGGCCAGGTAAAGCTCGAACCCTCCCGAACCGGTATAACCCGTGGCGGACAGGATGACATTGTCAACCCCCGCCAGCGTACCACGGACGAATTGGTAGTAAGGAATCGCCGCAAGGTTTTCGTCCGTCAGTTCCTGAAGTATTTCAACCGCCTTCGGCCCCTGCACCGCCAGGAGTGCCGTACGGTCGGAAATATTGAGCAGCTCAGCTCCGAAAGTATTGTGGCTACTGATCCAGTCCCAGTCCTTCTGAATGTTACTGGCGTTAACGACCAGCATGTACGCCGGAAATTCGCCCGACATACCCATCGCGGGGTTGGGGGGAAGCCGGTAGACGAGCAGATCGTCCACGATACCCCCGGCCGGGCGTGGGAGGCAGCTGTACTGTGCCTGACCTTCTTCCAGGCGGTCTACGTCATTACTCGTTACGTACTGGACCAGGTCCCGCGCGCCTTCGCCCCGAATGATGAACTCTCCCATGTGCGACACGTCGAACACGCCGGCGGCTTCCCGGACGGCCTGGTGTTCTTCTTTGAGGCTGGTGTAAGTGAGCGGCATCTCGAACCCGGCGAAATCGACGAGCTTGGCGTTGAGGTTCCGGTGGGTCTGGGTCAGGGGGGTCGTTTGCATGGGCCGAAGATAGCTGGATCTTGCGTTACGAGCCGCCAGTGAAGAACGACGAACCGTAAAATTTACGCTGCCGGGAGGAAAATCCTGAAAATGGTCCCGCCACCGGGGTTGTCGGCCAGTTCCAATTGCCCACCGTGGAGCGTCACCAGTTGGCGGACGATGAACAGCCCGAGGCCGGTACCCTTGGTCGTGCGGGTGTCTTCGTTCCCGACGCGGTAGAATTTGGTGAAGACTTTATTCTTTTCCCGGTTCGGGATGCCCATGCCATTATCCCGCACCTCCCAGATGAGCTCTTCTGATCCGCCGCGGAGCAGTGACGTATGAATTACGGGAGCGGGTTGACTGTATTTCGCGGCGTTTTCGAGCAGGTTTACCGCTACGCTCATCATGCCCATTTGGTCGCCGGTAATGGTGGGCAGCCCCGGTTCGATGTCCACGTGGACGTTGGCGGACTGGTACTTCATGGCCACCCGTTCGGCGGCGTCCTGGATGATGGCGCCGAGGTCGAGGTCTTCTTTATTGAGCTGATAGGCGTTCTCCAGTTTGGCACTCAGCAGGAGGTCGTTAACCAGTGCGGTGAGGCGGTCCGTTTCCGCCAGGGCGTTCGTGCTGAGTTTCTCCTGTAGTTCAGGTTTGAGTTGTTTCCGTCGCTGGAAAGTTTCCAGGATGAGCCGAATGCCCGCCAGGGGAGATTTTAGTTCGTGGGTGATGCTCAGTAAGAAGTTACGCTGCTGCTCGGCGGCGCTGATCTCCTTGTTCAAGTTTCGGTACAGCACGAACAGACCGGTAACGAACAGCGTCATCAGCAGCGCGGCCTCCCCCAGTACCATGTACTGCTGGCGTTCGAGCTTTTTGGCGCGTTGCGCATACTCCTCCGTCTGCTTGAAGTCCGCCGGTTGTTCGATCTGCTGCTGGAGGGCCATTCTCAGTGCCAACTCCTTGACCTGTGCGTCAAAAACCGCCGTATTCTTCTGCATCAGCAGTACCGTCCACCAGCCAAAGGCGAGGAACATGTAAACGACGATGACGTAGATGACAATCGGGTGGCGGCGCATGGGACACTAAGCGAATTTACAAGATTGAGTTCACCAGAAACACCGGACCCGGAAGGAACCGCTACGGGTCTCTTCCGGGTCTGGAAACGACTGGCTTAGCCAGTACTAGTCAAAGAAAGAATCGTACTGATTTTTGGAACCACTCTGCCGCGCGCGCTCGGGCACGGGGGCGTCGAGGTCCAGGACGTCGTTGTTGGATTCAGCCTGGAGCAGAAGTGTTCCCTTTTCCTCACCGAGCAGAAGACTGGTGGATTCTTTCTCCCACTGCTCCAGCATCTCCATGCCTTCTTCCTCGAAGACGCCATTTTGCAGGTCGACGGAGTCCATAAAGTTGGAAGACATTTCCATGAAGCGCTCCATCTCGCCAACCTTGCTGGCCACGTCTTCGGTAATATTCTCCATCGCCATGTCGAACATGGCCCGCTGGTCGGGGTCGCCGTTGATGACGCTCATGGCCGAGGTCATGGCACCGTGGCTGGCGTGGATGGCCTTACGTTCCTGCTCTTTGACCATGACCTGGTCCTTGATGTCTTCGGAAAGGATCTGGCTATTTTCGTACATTTTGGTTAGCACCCGGTAGAGCACTTCCATTTTTTGGTACAAGGTTTCCAGGCGCATGTTACTATCCTTCAGGCGGCCGGCGCGGCGGCTTTTGAGGATCATCACGTTCCGCTTGTTAGTGTCTTTGGCCCGTCCGGCGAGCTTCAGGTTGTTGCTGATCTCGCGCTCGTTATTGACGATGAGTTCCTTCAGCTTGTGCATCTGCGCGCGCAGTTGAGAAATCTGCTTGTTCATCTTCCGCAGATTATTCTGAAGCTCGTCGACGTATGACTTCAGGATACCGATGGGGTCGATCTGCACGAACATCCCAGTGATGGCGCGCATCACGGACTTGTACATGTAGAAAACGAGATTGCGAACCTTGGGGTCCAGCACCATGTAAACGATGATACCGAGCACGGCAACGACGCCAGCTAAGTATAATGTATTCGCTAAAATGGCGGCCCAGGGTAAAGAGACGGCCAGGAAACCGACGGCGCCCAGAATAGCCATCAGAAAGAGTAAGCCCGTAACGCCTTCCGGTCTTTTCCAAAAGGATTTTGGTTTCATTTGTGGTGCCTCCATAATTTATGCGCTTTGTAAGGGGTAGTTGCCGGGTGGGTTCCAAAGATAAGGAACTTGGCCGGCCCAGTTTAAAAGGATGAAGCCTTCTTTTGTTATCGGTTCATCGACGAACGCCCGGTGCTTATCGACTACTTCAGATATTTCTTGATGTTGGTCACGTCGGCCGTGATGCTTTCAGCGATTACTTGGTAGGTGGTTTCGAAATCGGCCTGCGTTTTCGACAGTTTGCCCATGCTGTTTTGTATGGAGGTGCGGAGTTGTTGCTGCTCCGTTTTTGTCGCGGCGATCTTCTCCTGCCACTCCTTGATTTTGGCTTCCTGTGCCTGCACGCTCTTATCCAGTTGCTGCAACCGCTGTTGTTTGTCGTTTACCTGTTGTCCTTTCTGGCCTTCGAGCGCCTGGTCAAATTTGGCTTGTTCCTTTTGCAGTGTTCCGAGGTAATGCTCCGCCGACTTTTGCAAATCCGGTGCCGTTACGCCCATACTTTGCGCGGCTGCAAATGCCGTCTGGTAACGAATGTCCTCCGTGAAGTTCATTTTCTTCAGGTTCTGCAGGCTTTTCTTGTATTCCAGATAGTCGAACCCCGGGAGGTTTGCCCTTTCCATGGACTCCATCAAAATCTTGACGAATTTGTCGTCCACCACGCCGTTCGGGTCAGGGGGCGCGGACGCCGGTGCAGGGTTAGTGCCAGCGGGAGCAGTGGTTCTTACGACGCCCGGCCTGGACACTTTGCTCGCTTGTTTGCCCTCTTCGTCGTCGACGATGAAATAACCCTTCAAATTCTTCCACATAGTTAGCCGGTCTTTAAAGAAGTTAAGCTAAGAACCCTAGCATTTGTTCTGCTTAGCTAGCGGGTGCTCCCGGCAAAAGTAAAGACCACGCAGTTGACGTCGGTAGGTGTACGGTTAGCTATTTGACCCACTTACCTTTGCTTACGTCATGACCCGACACCCGCGACGTGTTAGCTTGTCCCACACTTAGTCGGTGCGCCCGTGCCCCACCAATCGGTTACCACCAAAAAAACGGGCCCGCCCGGAATATCCGAACGAGCCCGTTACGATCAAAACCAATTACGCTAGAAACGAAGCGTCACGGTCTCGTTGATTCCACACCCGACGGTCAGTTTCTGACCTTCCTTGTGGCTACGGCTAAAGGCGTCGGCCTTAATCGGCATCGAGCTGCTGTAGTTGCTGATGCGGCGGTTGGCATCACCAGCGGACTCTCCGTCGATGCTACGGGCGTACTGATACTTGTCGATTGCGGCGAGGACGGCCAAACGCTGATCGTAAGAGTCACCACAATTGCGGCTCATCTTTCCGTAAATATCACCGATGAGGATGTAGGGCTTACCCCAACCAGAACGGAGTTGCGCGGCCTTGTTGGCGTTTCCGCGGGCGGCACCGTACTGTCCGAGCTTGGCGTTCTGGATCTGCGCGATCTGGTAGTAGTAAACGGCCTTCTTCTCGTCGTCCGTAGATTTGGCGATGGCATCTTCGTAACCCTGGACGGCACCGGCGAAGTCGTCGTTATTATAAGCTTCCTGGGCGGCGTAGGCGGGGTTGTTCGCGCGGCGGTCTTCTTCGTACTGCTCCACACGCTCGGAGCGGACTAGGTCGTAGCGTGCCTGGACTTCCATGACGAAAGCATCACTCTCGGGGCAGCCCTGGTTCTTGGCCTTGGCCACTACGTAAAGCAGCATCTTCAGGTCGTCCTGGTTTTCTTCGAAAGTAGGTAACAGGGCCTTTTTGAAGTACTCACAATCGAAGATCTGGTCTTCGTACTCGGAAACCGAGGAGACGAGGTTCGCCTTAGCGTCTTCGTAGTACTGTGCGTAGTCACCACCGGCGGCGACGTTTTTGTCGGCCAGCGCGACACCTTTTTCGTAAAGGCTACGAACCCGTTCGGCGTCGATCTGCTCCTTACCGAAATAGTAACTCAGTAGCTGGCCGAGGGGTGGCAGCACGATGTACTCCGTCTTGTCACCGCCTTTCTCCATGGCTTGCTCCAGTACGTCAATGGCCTCAATGCTGTAACCATTTACGTAGAACATATCGTAGCCCTTGCGGCCGAGTAGGTAAGCTTCACCGTCGGGGTAACAGCCCATTTCCTCGTCGTAAAGGGCAACGAGTAGATCACCGTACTCCTTCTTCTTGGCGGCGTCGGTTTCCTTACCGGCCAGAGCGCGGTAGAACAAGCGCCCGTCGCGGTAGTGCGTGGCCCGTTTGCCGTCGGCGGCCGGGGCAATGGTGTAGGCGGTTTTCCAGTTTTTGAAAGCGTTGTCAAACTCTCCCTTAGGGAGGGCGGCTACTTCATCAGCTGTTTTGTTTTTGACAAAATTACGGTAGGACACGTGCGCGTCCGTTGCCTTGGTTTCCTGAGCGGAACCCACCCAGTTAGCACACTGGGCGGTGGCCGGAGTGGCTGCGGCGCAGAGAATCAGCAACAGGAAAAGATTGCGAAATAAAGTTTGCATGTTGGTTTAGTTTAATTTGCGTTTAAAGAACCAGGAGTTATCGTTGAGCGAAAAACCCACGGTGAGTTGTACATAGTTTTCGTCGAGGACGTTGGGGACACCGAACTGCCCGAACTCGAGCGCGAAGTCCAGGAAAGAAACCTGGTTGCGTGGCAAACGGAGCGGGAAACCAGCCCCCAGGGTGATGGCATTACGCCGGGCCTGGACGCCATTCACGGCGCGGGGGTCGTCTTCTAAACGAACGCCAAAACGATACCGTACCCTCTTCAAATAACTATTGTAAGAAGAAATGTTCGGTATGTACTGGATGCCAAAAGCGATGCGGTTGGCGTCCATCAGTTCGTCCGGCTGGGCGGAGTTAGCGTAGTTACTCGTGTTCTGCATACCTACTTCCACACCGACGTAGAGGCGATTAATGTCCTCGAAAGCCACCCCTGCCGTTATCGATGACGGGAGCGTCACCTTTCCGGTTTGACCCTCCACGAAGCGGATGGTATCGGAACTACTGAATTGGCCGGTGGGGCTGAACCGTCGCAGGGTCTGGTTGGACTCCGACTCGATGCCGCCGCCAATCTGGCCACTGACACCGAGCAAAATGCGTTTGCCGTTAGGCGCCAACTCACCGGCCTCATTAACAGATTTGAAATCATACGCGTACTGCAGGCCGTAGCCAAATGTAGCGCCGCTGATGGAAGTTTCTTCGAGTAGCTCACTGGCTAGTGACTCGGGCAACTCGTTAAAAAGTACGAGCCGGCTGTTGGTGATCTTGCCGAAGTTATAATTGAGGTTCACCCCGGCACTCAGCGCCCGGTAGCGAAACCCATTGGACCAAGAGAAGCGATACGCCCCCCCGTTGCCTTTGAGCACGTTGGAGGTCTGGCCGAACTCTTCGTCACCGCCCTGCAGGAGCAAATCGTAGCCTACCACCGAAGTCGGTGCAAGGCTGAAGGCCATGCCTGCGTTCCAGCTGTCGTCTTGCTGGTCCAGGTTGAGGTTAATTGGGTTCCGCAACGGAAACCCGAGGGCTAGGTAGCGTAAGTTTCCTTGATTCGTCTGGATTGACCCGCTCTGATCTTCCAAGTTAGAAAGCCGCCCGTAAAGACCGAGCTCGAAACTAGTAGCGGTCAACGAAGCGAGTGAAGCCGGATTCTGAATGTTGAGGTGGTAGCCATCCTGATAGGTGGAGAACATACCCCCCATGCCGCCATTTACGGCGTGGGGTTGGTCCAGGGCATCGCCGAGGCCAATCCGCGAAAGGGGGCTGTTAAGTTTGGGGCGAATGTCGACGAAATCCGAGAGCAAACTCTGGGCGTATAGCCCCGCACCACCGCTACAGAGTAGCAGGGCCAGAAGGAGTAAGCTTGGTTTACGATTCGTTGCGTACATAAATTGACGTTAATTGTAAAAGGCCACGCAGGACCAAATCAGGGCGAAGAGAACAGGGGACGGACAATTTTTCGGCGAGCCACTCACCATCTCCCCCCGTCAGGACTAATTCCAAACCGGGATGAGCGGGTAGTAGCCGGAAGTACAAACCTTCCAGTTCGTACACCAGACCGAGTTGGGCTCCGTGGCGCAATGCACTTACCGTCGTACTGCCGACCGCACCTTCTACCGCGGCGGGCTCGGGCTCGGGCAGCTTGGCCGTGAATTCGTGCATGGCGCGCAGCCGCATCCGTACGCCGGGGCTGATGTTGCCCCCCAGGTGCGTGCCGGTGCCGTCTAGTAGGTCGGTCGTCACGCAGGTCCCCGCATCCACGATTAGTTTGGCTCCACTGTCTCTTGCGGGGGTAGGCGTGGTCGCGGGTGCAGTGTTCGGGGGGAACGAGGCCAGGCAACCCAGTACCGCCGCAATCCGGTCCTGACCCAGCGTCTCCGGCGTGGCGTACCGCGACGGGAAAGGCAGGGGGTTTCCGGCTTGCAGGCTGATCACTCGGCGCTGCGCTTTTGTCCATTTGTCCATCAACTCTCGTGGTGGCACGTTTGCCACCGAGGAATAGACGATGTTCTCGACACCGTGGTTGGTTACCAATCCATCCGCTACTTCCCAATTAGGGTATTCGAAGCGGACAATCGGACCGGCCAGTGCTCCTCCCACAAACACGGCCGCTTTTGCGAACGAGTTACCCAGATCGAGGGCGAGGGTGGTGGACCGGACGGGCGTTTCCATATCACGTTAGTCGCCCATAAGACGCGGAAAAAGGCTTCCGGGGTTCTTAAGCGGGCGTTAAATATTTGGCTTAGTGTTTAAAATGGCGAATACCCGTTGTGACCATCGCCATTCCACGGGTATTTGATGCTTCGATCGAGTCTTTATCCCGAATCGACCCACCTGGCTGCACGACGGCGGTGATGCCGGCTTCGTGCGCAATTTCCACGCAATCGCTAAAGGGGAAGAAGGCATCGGACGCCATGACGGCACCCTCCGTAGAGAAGTTAAAGGCGGCAGCTTTGTGAATGGCCTGCTTCAGTGCATCCACCCGGCTGGTTTGTCCACAACCCATCGAGATCATTTGGTTGTCCTTCACCAAAGCAATCGTGTTGGACTTTAAGTGTTTAGCACACTTATTCGCAAAAACGAGATCAATCACTTCCTGCTCGGTGGGTTCGCGCTCCGTTACCGTGGTAAAGTCCGTAGCCATCTCCGTTTTCCGGTCCGTATCCTGGGCGATGACGCCGTTCAGTAAGGTCTTGAAGCTGCGCTGCTGCTGCTCGAGGTGATGGTACTGCAACAGGATGCGATTCTTCTTCTTACTGAGTAACTCCTTAGCCGCGTCGGTAAAATCAGGCGCGATGAGAACCTCGTAGAACAGCTTATCGATCTCCAGTGCGGTCGTTAACTCGACGGGCTTGTTGGTGATGAGGATGCCACCGAAGGCGGAAACATTGTCAGAAGCCAGCGCAGCCTTCCACGCCTCCACTTGCGTGGGCCGCACGGCAATGCCGCAGGGGTTGGTGTGCTTGAGAATGACGAACGCGGGGTCACCCTCGGTAAACTCGGCCATAATACCAACGGCGGCGTCGATGTCGACGAGGTTATTGTAGCTAACCGCCTTGCCGTTGAGCTTGGTGAACATCTGCTCGAACCGTCCGTAAAAAGTCGCTTCCTGGTGGGGGTTCTCTCCGTAGCGAAGTGAAGTGGCGTTAAGTTCGCTGACCTTTAGTACGTCGAGGCCACCATCTTCATTAAAATAGTTGAAGATCGCGGTGTCGTAGTGGCTACTGATGGCAAACGCGCGGCGAGCGAGCAATCGGCGTTCTTCAAGACTGGATTCTCCCTTTTTCTCGGTGAGTATTCTCAGTAGGGTCGCGTAATCATCCCGGCTGGGGACGATGACGACATCGTTGTAGTTCTTCGCGGCGGCGCGGATAAGGGCAATCCCCCCGATGTCTATCTTTTCGATGATGAGCGCCTCTTCTTCCGTGTTCGCAACGGTTTCCTCGAAGGGGTAGAGATCGACGATGATAAGGTCGATTTCGGGGATGTCGTACTGCGCAAGCTGGTCACGGTGGTCGGGCTCGCGGCGAGCGAGAATGCCGCCGTGCACTTTGGGGTGGAGCGTTTTGACGCGGCCGTCCAGAATGGAGGGGTAGCCAGTCAACTCTTCCACGGGCACAACCTCGGCACCGCGTTCACGGATAAAGGTTTCCGTGCCACCAGTACTATAAATGATTACGCCCTGCTTACTCAGTGCGTCCACGATCGGGCCGAGGCCGTCTTTGTGGTATACGGAGATGAGGGCTGACTTAATTTTCCTTGCGGTCATATAGCCTTGGGGTTTAGCTTCGCTGCTACTTTGTGGTTAAGGGCGCGAAGATACGGCTTTGGGATTAAGCGGGAGCGCCGCCGGTGCCCATCGGTTGTGGTAGATAAGCCTAAACCGGCGCTGAATTTGCCTAACTCTCTTTGCTCCTTCATCGATCTACCCGGCACCCGCGACCGCGCCCCTTTGATCATCGCCGTATTGATAATTATTCGATGCCCAGCACCCAGCCTTCGTGCCCGAGGATTTGCCCGCGCTCCCGATTGGAAATGTTTATGGGCCCCGTCAGCCAGCGCTCGAGTTGCCCCGTTTGCTGCTCCGCCCGCAACCACTTTACGTAAGTGCTGACCTGTTCGCGATCCAGTATTTCGTCTTCCCGCGGCACAACTAGGTGGCTAGGGTAAATTTCCGCGTGCAAAACCAGGGGGCCAGTGGCGGGGATTTGCGCGAAAAAGTCCGTCTGAAACGGCCAGATGAGGGATGTCACACGGAGCATTTCGTCCGTAAAAGCCAGATCGTGCAACCGCGGAATACCGACCAGGGACTGCCCGCCGACGCTCCCCGTGTAAGCGAGTTTCCACGGCGGCTGCATTTTTTTGGCGCGCAATTCTACCAGCCGCCGCTCGGCCAGGCGGACGTGCTCGGTTACAACCGGATAATCAAAGTCCTTGCGCGCGCCCAGGAAGGGGCCCGCCTGGCCCCGCGGGACGCCCCAAAAAGGACCGTTCCGCCCCGTGATCCGGCCGTTGAGTTCGTTACCGACGGCAAAACGATTGTTGTCGTTGTCAGCCCGGTCAGTAATTAGCTGATCTAGTAATTCCCAGACGCGCAGCCAGGGTTGTTCCCGCCCCAGCCGTAATGCCTCCGCCAGTCCCGCTGGGTACCCGAAGGCGAAATCCCACCCCACCAACGTGCGCCGTTGTCGCTTCACCATCTCGCACAAACGTAGCTTCAGATACAATTGCACGCCCTCCCGCGTACGAAAATACTTAGCCGTGACGCGCCCGGTGGCACGCCCCTCCCCCACCCAGATGGCGTCGCGCGAAGGTTTTTTGGGGCTCGGCGTAGCCCGGGAACTCCAGTCGATGGCGATAAAGTAATCGAATGGCTGCAAAGAGAAATTAAGATTTGGGGTGGAATCGTGGCCTACTGGCCCTTAAAGACTACTAACCCGTGGCTATGATAAACAGAAAACCCGGCAGGCCCTCGCGGGGCTCACCGGGTTTTCTCGTGTGCTTTTCGGGTTGAAACGCCTTAACTAACCGGCTCACCGTGCAGCGTGCTCCGCTTTTCGGCAATTTCTGGAGACATCAGGTAGTCGTCGTACTCCATCAGGCTATCGATCACGCCGCCCGGGCCGATTTCGATGATGCGGTTGCAGGAGGTCTGCACTAGTTTGTGGTCGTGGGAGCTCATGATGAGGTTGCCCTTAAATTCCGTGAGCGAGTTGTTGAGCGCGGTGATGGATTCCAGGTCGAGGTGGTTCGTCGGCTCGTCGAGCAACAGGAAGTTGGGGCTCTTCAGCATCATCTTACTGAGCATGCACCGCACTTTTTCGCCACCGGAAAGCACGCTACTGTTCTTATGCACTTCTTCGCCCGTGAAGAGCATCCGACCGAGGAAACTGCGGATGAATTGCTCGTCCTTGTTCTCGCTGTACTGGCGCAGCCACTCCACCAGGTCGAGCTGGTCGGCTTTTTGGAAATACTCGGCGTTTTCGTTCGGTAAGTGCTGGGGCGTGATCGTCTGGCCCCACTCGATGGTGCCGCCGTCGGCCTCCGCGTCGCCGGCGAGGATCTCGTAAAAGGCCGTCAGGGCGGTGGCTTCACCCGCCAGAAGGGCAATTTTGTCGCCGCCGTTCATCGTGAAACTCACGTTATCGAACAGGACGGTGCCTTCGGGGGAGCGTTTGCTGAGGTTGCTGACCTTGAGAATCTGGTCACCCGGCGCGCGTTCCGGCTGGAAGGCGATGAACGGGTACTTGCGGGAGCTCGGCTTGATGTCGTCGATGTTGAGCTTTTCGAGGGCTTTTTTGCGACTCGTTGCTTGCTTTGACTTGGAGGCGTTAGCGGAGAAGCGCTGGATGAATTCCAACATTTCGGCGCGCTTCGTCTCCACTTTCTTATTCTTGCTGGCCTGTTGCTGGAGGGCGAGCTGGCTGGATTCGTACCAGAACGTGTAGTTACCCGTGTAGATGCTCGCCTGCTGGCGGTCGATGTCCACGATGTGGGTACAGACCATGTCGAGGAAATAGCGGTCGTGGCTCACGATGATGATCGTGTTGGGGAAGTCAGCAAGGAAGTCGGCCAACCAGTGGACGGTCGGCGCGTCCAGGTCGTTGGTTGGCTCATCCAGCAGGAGGATATCGGGATTACCGAACAGCGCCTGTGCCAGGAGCACCTTTACTTTTTCCGGGCCGCTGACTTCACCCATGGCCTTATAGTGCAGGTCTTCGGTGATGCCCATGTTGGACAGCAGCTCGGCGGCGTCGGAGTCGGCCGTCCAGCCACCCATTTCACCGTAAGTGTTTTCGAGTTCGGCGGCGCGCATCCCGTCGGCGTTGGTCGCCTCGGGGTTCATGTAGATCGCGTTCTTTTCTACTTCGATGGCGTAGAGTTCCTCGTAGCCCATCTTGACGGTGTCGAGCACGGTGTGTTCCTCGAAACCGAAGTGGTTCTGGCTCAGGACGGCCATCCGATTGCCGGGTTCGAGGCTGACGTGGCCGCGCGTGGGGTCGAGTTCGCCGGCGATGACGTTGAGAAAGGTCGACTTGCCCGCACCGTTTGCACCGATGATGCCGTAGCAATTACCGTGGGTGAAGCGGACGTTGACTTCGTTAAAGAGAATACGTTTACCGAATTGGACGGTCAGGTCGTTGACGTTCAGCATAAAGGATAGGGATTACGACCGCAAAAGTAAGAAATACGGGGTTGGCGGCGGATGTTGTTAACAGCTCAATTTTGGGTTTGGTTGAGGGCGGCACTGGTAGGCGGTAAGCTGGTGGGCGGTAGGGCTCCGCTTGCTGTCCCCCGTGAACGCCAGGGCGCTCGCCCCACTAATTATCGGAGCGCCCAACTGCGTCAGGTGTGTAGTAAGCCGCACGCATTAGCGAAACGAAGCCACTCTGGGTTGGTGAAGTGCTGCCTGGTTCGGGTTTTTTGCGCGGTCGCGGGTGCAGGGAAATACGTGAGAAGGCCGACGTGCGTTACGGAGCGGGCGGTTGAAATCACCCCTCTTAAGGGGCCGTTAAACCGCGGCTGGCTTACGGCGCTACGCAACCACATCCCCTCCCCGATCATTTAAGAGGGGAAACCCGCCCCGGCCAACAAAAATCGGCTTGACGAGCGGTCGCATAATGCTTAAATTTGCTGGCCCCGCTACCCCACCGAATAAGTAGCCAGGCAAACGCGTTAAACCTTTCTACTTCCCCCACCTCCGGTCCAACACTCCTCTACATGAAATTTCGTGGCGCCCTATACCTAGTTCTTCTACTGATGACCAGCGGCATCTTTTACGCCGCTTACTCACCGGAGGACTTTCCGCCGGGGGACAAGGATTCCGTCATCATCCAGACCATGATGCGCAACCTGGAGAAATACCACTACAAGCCGCTGAAGATCGACGACGATTTCAGTGAGCGGGCCTACGATTTCTACCTCAACGACGTCGATGGCAGCCGCCTCTTTTTTACCCAGGAGGACGTAGACCAACTCGCGCCCTACCGTTTGATGATCGACGACCAGATTAATGCCGGCACTTACGACTTCTTTAATGCCGTCCAGGAACGCATGACCGCCGCCGTCGATAAAACGGCGGGCATCTACACCGAAATCCTTACCGCCCCCTTCGCCCTCGAGCGCGGTGGCGACATCACCCTGCGGGTGGAAGACGACTCGGAATGGACCAAAAACGACCAACAGCTGCGTCAGTACTGGGAAGACTACCTCAAGCGAGACATCCTCAACCAGATCGTCAGTAAAGTAGAGGAGAACGAAAAAAACGATTCGCTGACGGTCAAACCTACACCGGAGGAACTGGAAGTCGACATCCGTGAAAAAACGCTCGAACGTTACGTCAAGTGGACGAAACGGATGCGGGAAGGTAAACTGTCCATCAAGCGCAGCCAGTACCTGAACGCACTGACCTCCATGTTCGACCCGCACACGAGCTACTACCGCCCGCGGGATAAAGAATCTTTCGACATTCGCTTCAGTGGTCGCCTCGAAGGCATTGGCGCTACCCTACAGACGGACGACTCCTACACCAAAGTTACCAGCCTGGTCGTCGGCGGCCCCGCCTGGAAGGGCAAGGAACTTGAAGTCGACGACATGATCATGTCCGTCCGCCAGGGTGGTAAGGACACCATTACGGACATCAAAGACATGGCCGTAGAGGACGTGGTTACCTACATCCGCGGTAAGAAGGGCACCACGGTAGTTCTGAAGGTCAAGAAGCCGGACGGAGCAGTCCAGGAAATTTCCATCGTGCGCGACGTGGTCGTCATCGACGACAGCTACGCGCGCTCGCTCATCGTATCCGGCAAAACGGAAGAGGAGAAGATCGGCTACATCAACCTGCCGAGTTTCTACGCTGACTTCCAAAATAAAGATGGCCGCTTTTCCGCAAAGGACATCAAAGTCGAGATTGAGAAACTTAAAGAGCAGCGCGTGGATGGCATCATCCTCGATCTGCGTAATAACGGCGGCGGCTCCCTACGCGACGTAGTGGACATGACTGGATTCTTCATTCCCGAAGGCCCCGTCGTCCAGGTGGCTGGCCGTGGTGGACAGAAAGAAGTGCTCCGCGATAAAGACGATGACGTCGTTTACGACGGCCCGTTGGTCGTGCTCGTCAATCAGTACTCCGCCTCCGCCAGCGAAATCATTGCGGCGGCCCTGCAGGATTACAACCGCGCCGTCATCGTCGGCAGCACGAGCACTTTTGGCAAGGGCACCGTTCAGCGCTTCATCGACCTGGATCGCACGATCCCCGGCCGCTCGGAAGTTAAGCCGCTCGGTTCCGTGAAACTGACGATGCAGAAATTCTACCGGATCAACGGTGGCTCTACGCAACTCCGCGGCGTCGTGCCCGACATCATTCTTCCCGATAGCCGTTCCCTCCTGGAGACCGGCGAACGGCAACAGACGGCTCCCCTGGAGTGGACGAGCATCGACCCCGCCAAGTACAGCCAGGACGTCTACAACATCAATTTTATGGATGAGCTGAAGCAACGCTCCGCCAGCCGGGTAGCCGATAACGGAACCTTCCAACGGATCGAGGAGAACGCCAAGCGCGTAAAAAAACAGAGCGACCGCAACACCTACCCACTCGCGCTTTCCGAATACCAAACCCTAATCCGCGCCGCCAAAACGGAAGCCGAGATGTACGACGATCTTTTTGACGACGTCGTCAACCCCGGTGTGCTAAACCTGGAGGTAGACCTCGAACCGATCATCCAGGACGAGAGCAAGACGGCCCGCAATGATGACTTCAAGAAGGGCGTCGGCAAAGACGTTTACATTCAGGAAGCGATTAACATTCTGTCCGACATGCAGGAGTTGGCGAAGTAGTCACCTGAGTTAAAAGTAAAAGCCCCGATGCGCAGGATGCGCGTCGGGGCTTTTTGTGTGTGCTTCACCGGTTGATTAAGGTGCAATTATCCATTAGGTTGAAGCGGGATTGTACAAAACGTACTTTCGGGATGCGTTGCTTTACTATTGGTCAGATCGTAACCATCGTGACGTTCGCCCACCAGCGTACCGGCTCTCAAACCCGACGCTACTCCACCACCAAACCGTATTCCTGCAGCAGGCCTTCCAGCCCAGCTCTGCTAAATTTTGTGCCCCGCAGGCGGTTTTCTTCCGGAGAAATTTGAAAGTTGAAGGCGGTACGAAAGTCTGCCTTGCGCAGATCGGTCCGTTCGAAAACGGCGCGTTCGAGGTCACATTCGGCGAAGGTGGCGTCCTGGAGGTTACAGCCCCGGAAGTCCGTTTCAATTAGTTTACACCGCTTAAAGCTGATGCCCTTTAGTTTGCGGTCGTTGAACGAGGCGAGTTCCAGGTTGGAGTCCCTGAACTTGACGTTGAAGCCGAATTCCTTCGTGTCTTCAAAGTGGACGCCGATGAGTTTGCAGTCTTTGAAGTTAACACCCTGTAGCCCGGTCTCCTTGAGTTTAGCGTTACTCAGGTCGCAGTTGCTGAACGTGCAGTTTTCAAAAAGACTTTCGTTGAGTTTCGATTTGGTCAAGCGGCAACCCTCGAACCGGCAGTTCTCGTAGTGGCCCGTGGCGAGGGCCGTAACGTCGGTATAATCCTTATCCGAGTGGTATTTCTTGGCCATGTAGCGCTGCTGCTCTCTCCGCACCGGGCAGGACGACACCGTCGCCCGCGTGCTTAAAATGAATACGGGGCAAGCCCTGAGCGACTTACCTACGTCCGCCCCGCTGGGTGACCAATTTGGGCCAGCGGGATGGATACGGGGCGAATATAGGGTAAGCGGTTGAATGGTGTTTGTTTTACTTAGTCACTGTGGAGATAAAACCTCCGGTCGCTAAGCGCAGCAGTGTAAGTCTGGCGTACCGATTTCCGCCAGCTATTCAGCATCGCACCTCCACAAAAAAAAATCGTGAGCGGCCCGTTTGGCCCGCCCACGATTTTGCTCGTGCTGATTCTTTTGCTGCGTTACTTCTTTTTCTTCTTGGTTGCGTCGGAAGTGTCCGCTTCCCCAACCATTTCGAAATGGCTAGCCTCGGTGATGGTTTTCTCGTCGCCCGTTTCCGGATCGGAGTAGGTACGCTCACCCACTTCAACGCTGAGCTTTTTACCGACGAGGTCTTCACTGTTCAACTTACCGGCCTTCATGCCAACGGCCTGCATCAGTGCCGCGAGGATGGGCTTGCTGGGCTCACTATCGTAGAAGCGTTGCTCCACGAAACCGTCTTCGTTCTCCATCCGGGCGTTAAAAAAGGGGACATCCTTGTATTCGCTACGGCCGTCGGTCACTTCGACGATGGTGACGGTGTGGCGGCCGTCCTTAAGGCGGGGGGATTCGTTTACGTTGACTTTCATAAGACTTCTGTTTTATTGTTTGTTAGTTAATCGCAAATAATAAACAAATTGTTCTTTATGGGTTGAAGTTATTTAGTCGTTCGTCGAATAGTGAAGTGATTTATTACTGATTGCAGCTATTTTCACGCACCAACTACAAAACAAACTATGGCAAGCGGATCGGCAACCGGTGCTATTCAGACCATCAACAACAACGCCAAACTTCGCGGGCGGAAGTTTGGCGTCGTGGCTCGCAAGCGGCGGAAGGATTGCTACGTTAGGAAAGAGAGCAACCCTGGAAATGGAGCTACTCTAGCTTCGCAATTAAGATTCAGCCAAGAAAACAGAAAAAGGAAGATATCAACTCAAGCAAGCGGAATAGCCGTACTACTCATAATCTGCTGCCTCTCGTGCGTACTGTTCCAACACATCGTGCGATAGCATACTCAATCACGGTACTACCGCCTACCCACCTACCGCCTAATTCCTATCGCCTAAACTCCTACCGTAGGTTCACGCTAGCCGCCCCCAGGAAACCAATATCCGTAAAGATCTGCGCGCGGTAGATGCCAGCCTCCAGCTTATCGTCTAATTCGTGAGTAAAACTCAGCCGTTGGCTGCGTTCGATGTTTACGTCACGGCCTTCGAGGGCGATGAGGTCCATTTTGGCACCGTTGACCGTCGCTTTGGCGCGTACCGGGTTCTCACTCATCACGGGCGTGCCGGACTGGTCGGTCATGACGAGGTAGATCGGGCGGACGCCGAGGTATTTTTCGGGGACGTCGCTCAGGTCAAAACTTACGTTGACGCGGCGGGCGCGGCTGGCGTTGGCGGTTACTTTCGTGCCCGAGCTTCCGCGCAGCAGATCGACCTGCATGGCCGTCGCCTTGAAGTTACCCAGACTGAGGGCTTCGATCTCGGAAGCCATGGACCGGTTCATCGTTTCCATGTTGTCGGCCGTTTTCTGGGCCTGGTACGCGATGGTTTTGGTTTCACTGAGGTCGCGGCGTAGGGTGACGTTTTCCTTGCGCAGGGTCTGGTTTTCGGTTTCGAGCTCGGCGAGGTTGGTCTCAATCATGGCGCGGGCGTTGATGAGGTCCTCGATCTGGAGGCGCATCTGGTAGGCCACGTCGGTGTCGTTGGTGGATTTCTTCTGGGCGCGGCGCATGTCGGCCAGGGCGTTTTTGGTGGTTTGTTGAGCCGTGGAGAGTTGGCCTTTGAGTTCGATGTTGTCGGCGGCGGCGGCTTCGTAAACTTCGCCAATGCTGTCTACCTGGCTCTCGAGGCGGGCGCGGAGGATTTCCAGTTGGTCGACTTCGGCGCTCATCGTCAGGTTGTCGGCCTCGTATTCGGTGGCCGCGCTGTTACGGGTGATGCCCCAGATTAGGCTTGCCAGAAAGAGCAGGCCGAGGATCACGGCGATTATGGTGAGGTTTTTCTTGTTCATACTAGTTTGGTAATTATGACAACGAAGATACTGCGCGGACGCAGGTGCCGGGTAATCGGGTTCGGAAGCAGCGGTACTTGGGCTAACCCACGCGAAGGCCACACCGGCGAAAAAAACCCTGCACCTGCGTCCGCGCCCTACTTCCCTTTCCCCTGCAGCAAAACGACGACGGTGTAGAAGAGAATCTTAAAATCCAGTGCCAACGACCGGTTCTCGATGTAAAGAATGTCGAATTTAAGCCGCTGGATCATCTCTTCCACGTTACTCGCGTAGCCGTATTTGACCTGCCCCCAACTCGTGATCCCCGGCCGGACCTTGAGCAAGTGCCGGTAGTGCGGCGCCTGGGCGCTGATCTGGTCGATGAAAAATTGTCGCTCCGGGCGTGGCCCCACCAGCGACATCTCCCCCCGCAGGACGTTCCAGAACTGCGGCAGCTCATCCAACCGCCATTTCCGCATAACCGCGCCCCACACCGTGCAGCGCGTATCCGTGTCGCTACTCAACTGCGGGCCGGCTTCCTCCGCGTCCGTGTACATCGACCGGAACTTGATGATCTCAAACGGCTGGCCATTGTGACCGATCCGCTCCTGCCGGTAAAAGATCGGCCCGGCACTGGAAAGCCGCACCCGAATCGCTACATAAATCAACACCGGCGAAAGTACCAGCAGCATGGCCGCCGACGTAACTACGTCCAGCACCCGTTTCGCCAGCCGCTGCCAACGCGGCATCATTTCTTGCCGCACCTCGATGAGAATGGCACCGAAAACCTGGTCCATCTTCACCGTGCCCAGCATGATGTCGTACATGTCGGGGATGACCTTGACGAGGACCCGGTCTTCGTAATCGAACAGCACGTTCATCACCTCCCGCAGGCGGTTGTGTTGGTCCGTTTCGATGGCAATAATCACTTCCTCCACGTTGTGCTCCTCAATGACGTTGGCGAGCACCTTCAAATTCCCCAGTAGCGGCAATTTCGTCGACAGCAAAGGCTGCACCTTACTCTTAGCGTCCACAAAACCGATGAACCGGTAGCCTAACTTTTTTCGCGCGCCGTCGATCTCCTGATGCAGCTGCAGGGCGGCATCGGCTCCGCCGACGATGAGCGTGTTGAAAGTAACCAACCCGTTTTTCAGCTTGCGACTCGCCCGCGTTAGCAAGATCATCCGCACGAAGGCCGTCAGGCTAAAGTGCAGCACGAACAGCGCGATCGGGTTCTGGTAGTAATCGTGTAAATCCCCCGCCGCATCGTTCAGCAAAATTGTGAAGAACAACACCACTACGCCAACGAGCGTAATCCCGAAGGTTTGCAGCAGCACGCTCAGGCGACTCAGGCGGTAGATGTCACGGTACTGGTCAAAAATAGCGTACGCCAGGCACCACCCCGTTGCGATGGCCAGCCCCCCGACCCAAAAGTTCTCCTCCGCCATTAGGGTGGCCAGGTCCGTTCCCTTGCCTTCTTTGATGTTGCGGCTGACGTAGAATAACGACCAGGCGAGCCAGGCCGCGAAAAAATCAACGGCCACGTAGACGCGCCGGTCCCGCTGGCGAATACTGAGTGTATCCGGCCCGAGTTTGGCGGTGATGTCCGGGATGGCGGTGCTGATCATGTTGGCTAAAGGTGGGCCTAAAAGTAAAGCAAGCGAACGTTATCCAGGTAAATTTCCGCGCGTTCGTTGTCACCGAGCAAGACGGAAGACAGATAGATTTCCAGCTCGTCCAGGTTAGCTACGGCAATCAACTCACTCAGGTCGAAGTAAATTTTCGTCCACTCGTCACGCGGTGCGGAAGTCGGGTCGAAGCGTTTGAACGTCACCCCGTTCTGCTGGCCCGTCACCCCCCAGGCGACGGGGGCATCACTCCGAAAGTCAACCTCCAGCCACACGTAGGGCCGGTTAGTGAACAGGTCGCGTAGTTGCTCGTTGGAGGCGATCTCCACCACGCGGCTGTCGGCGTCCACCGTCAGCTTACCCGAAAAGGCCCCGCTACGTACGAACTCCGTGGTGGGAAGCAGTTGGTTTTGCCCTTCCAGTTGGGTAACGAATACGCGGTCGCGGTTGTCCTCAAAATTCTCGATAAATCCGAACTTTACGTCCGTACGGTAGCCAGTCGTCAACGTACCCAGGTCGAGCACCTGCTCCGCCGCGAGGTCGACTTGCCGCTCGATGGGTGCGTAAAACTCGTAGACGTCCGGCGTCGCGCTTATCCCGTTACGCCGCACGCCCGCTTGAAACCGTAGTTCCGCCGCCCCGATGCTGAAGACGGGAATACGGGCCGGAAGCGGGTAGGCACCGATGAAGTCATTCCCGTTGAACGCCCAAACTTCGGAGACCGCGCTGGTGGAGCCGCCGAGGTCGGGCGTCACGATCTCAATACCGCCAATGAGTACGTAAGCGGGCGCGTTGGCCAGGTCTTCCTGGCAACCCGTCAGGCCAAATACGGCTAAAAACGCAAGAAGGATGGAAACTCTCATTGGTGACGAACTTGGAGATAATCCAACGTAAGTAATGACGCTAAATTACTTTTCGGGCGGCAGCTTACCCGCGTTGGCGGCCACGGCTTCCGAAATGCGGTGCGCCAGCTCCAGGGCCTTGTACCCGTCTTCAATGCTCACGGCGGCGGGCCGGTCATTGACGATGCTCTCGGCCAGGCTCTCTAACTCCATTTGAATGGCGTTGATGGGGCCGCTGTCGGGCTGGTCGACGTGAATGATGCGCTGGCCCTTGGGCGTATCGAGCGGGAACTGCTGGCCCTGCTCGGGAATATCGGTCGCGTCCGGATTGTAAAGCCGGACGATCTGGCTTTCCTTTTCGAGGAGATCCAAACTGATGTAGGCGTCGGGCTGAAAGAGCCGGACTTTGCGCATGTTTTTCAGACTGATCCGGGAGGCGGTCAGGTTGGCAACGGCGCCGTTTTTGAACTCGATGCGGGCGTTGACGATGTCGGGTTTGTCGCTCACGACGGCCACGCCGCTGGCCCGCACGTCCGTCACTTCGTCGTCGGCTAGTTTAAGGATGATGTCGAGGTCGTGGATCATCAGGTCGAGCACGACGCTGACGTCGACGCCCCGGGGGTTGAACATCGCCAGGCGGTGGGCTTCGATGAAGTAAGGCTTGACCTTTAGGTCGCCGAGGGAAAGTAGGGCCGGGTTGAAACGTTCCACGTGGCCCACCTGCACGGTTTTCCCGGTCTTAGTAGCTAAGTCGATGAGTTCGCGGGCCTCGTCGAGCGTCTCCGTCAGTGGCTTCTCCACAAAAACGTGGCACCCGCCATTCAGGGCTAGTTTAACCATCTTGTAGTGGCTCGGCGTGGGGGTGACGACGTCGACGACGTCCGCGGCGGCAATCAGGGCCTCCGCCGTTTCGTACCGTTCGAGCTTGTATTCTTTGGCAACCGCGAGCGCGTTGGCTTCATCCGTGTCGTAAAACCCAATCAAGTCGTAGTGCGCCCTGGCGAGGCGGATGCATTTGAGGTGAATTTTGCCGAGGTGGCCGACGCCGATTAGTCCCATTTTTAGCATGGGGTGAAGGTACGGAGTGTTTTGGTCTGGGGTCTGTAGTCTAGGGTCTTTGGTCTAGGGTCTTTGGTCTAGGGTCTTTGGTCTGAGGTCTACAGTCTATGGTCTGGGGTCATTGGTCTGTAGTCTAGGGTCTATGGTGACTAGACTACAGACCTGAGACCTCAGACCTCAGACCTCAGACCTCAGACCTCAGACTACCTACTCGATCGTTGGTCAGTACTTTTTCCACCAGGTACTGATTTCGATCCGGGCTGGAGCGGGCGACTAGTTCGGCCAGGAAGCCGGTGACGAAAAGGATCGTGCCGAGGGTCATACACGTGAGGGCGATGTAGAACCAGGGATTTTGCGTCACTAACTCTTTAGGTAGGTTATTCGCTAACGCATAAAGCTTTCCGCCCCCGATCCAGAGGACGCTGGTGAGGCCGACGACGAACATGAGCGTGCCCAGCGTCCCGAAAAGGTGCATTGGGCGTTGGCCGTATTTCCCGACGAACATCAGACTGAGTAAATCCAGAAAACCCGTCACGAGGCGGCTGAGGCCGAATTTCGAGTAGCCGTATTTCCGTGCCCGGTGCTCGACAACCTTTTCGCCGATGTTCTTGAACCCGGCCCACTTCGCCAGCAGGGGCATGTGGCGGTGCATGTCGCCATAGACCTCGATCGACTTGACGACGTTGAGCCGGTAGGACTTTAGCCCGCAGTTAAAATCGTGGAGCTCGATGCCACTCACCTTGCGCGTCACGGCGTTAAAAAACTTGGACGGCAGTGTTTTACCGAGCGGGTCGTGCCGCTTTTGCTTCCATCCGGAAACCATGTCAAAACCATCTTCCACGATCATGCGGTGGAGTTCGGGAATTTCGTCGGGGCTGTCCTGGAGGTCGGCGTCCATCGTGATGACGACGTCGCCGGTGGCGTGTTTGAAGCCTTCGTAAAGGGCGGGGCTTTTGCCGTAGTTGCGTTGAAACTTGATGCCCTTGAGTCGGTCGTTTTTAGCGGCTAGTTCCTGCACGACCCGCCAGCTACCGTCCGAGGAGCCATCGTCGACGAGCCAGACTTCGTAGCTCAGCTTGTGTTCCCGCGCGACGCGGTCGATCCAGGCCGTCAGCTCCGGCAGGCTCTCTTCTTCGTTAAATAAGGGTACGACGACGCTGATGTCCATGCGACAAAGTTACTCCGCGGGGTGAAACTTCCCGTTGTTGACCACGCCGTGAATCTTCCCGGGCAGGTTGTGGCCCAGCAACGGGTTGTTCTCCGTTTTACCCAACAGGTCTCGCTTCGTGAATTCACGGTTGCCGTCGGTAGAAAAAATAACCAGTTCGGCTTTTTGGCGCGGTCGCAGGTGCAGGGGTGCTTGGTTGAGCAAGGTGCGGGGGCCGGCTCCTAGTTTCCCGACGATTTCGGTGAGCGACAACGCTCCCGACAAACACTCAAGGCACTGCCGAAAAGTGGTTTGGAGGGCGAGCGCACCGAAGTCCGCGTAAAAAAACTCCAGGTCTTTTTCTTCCCCGTGTCTTGCGACGTGGTTGGTTACGATGGCATCGATCGTCCCGTCGGCGAGGCCGGCGATGAGTGCTTCCCGATCGGCTTCCTCGCGGAGGGGTGGGATGATTTTAAAATTGGGGTCGAACCCAGCCAGTTCTTCCACGGTAAACTGGAGGTGAAGTGCGCTGACCGTAGCCCGGACGTTGAGCCCGGTGGCTTTGGCTTTCCGCACCTCCTCCACTCCGGCGGCGGAAGAAAGTAAGTGGACGATCAGGGTTCCTTCGGTATAATCTACCAACTCGATGGCCTGTTTCAGCGCAATCGTCTCACTCATCACCGGGATGCCCGGCAGGCCGAGGCGGGCGCTGATGGCGCCTTCGTGAATTTGACCTTCCGGGGCGAGGGTTTCGTCGTAGGGACAGATCATCACCAGACAGTCGCCCGCCTTTGCGTACTCTAGCGAGCGCTTGAGCAGGCTACCGCTGATCCTTTTTTTGGCTCCGTCCGTGAAGGCCAGCGCGCCGGCTTCCTGGAGTTCGAGCATTTGGGTGAGGTCCTTCCCGGCTAAGTCCTGACTCATGGCGGCGAGGGGAAGTAGATCGGTCGGTCCGGTCCCGTTGCGGCGCAGGAGGTAGGCTACGTCGGGGACGGCCTGGCGGGGCGGGTCGGAATTAGGCAGGACGGCCACGGAAGTGTACCCCCCCGCGGCGGCCTGGCGGACCAAGCTAGCGTAATCTTCCCGCTCCTCGTGGCCCGGGTCACCAAGGTAGGCGCCGACGTCGAAAAAGCCGGGGGCTACGCACGCACCTTCCTCAAAACTTTGCTCCTCCTCCCCACTACGCGGCTCCAGCGACCGCGCCACATCTTGAATCTCCCCGTCTTGAATACGGATGTCGACCGTCTGGCCGTCGTAAGGGCTACCGGCGTCGATGATGGTGAGTTGGCGGAGGAGCATGGGGCAAAAGTACGTTTTTTGCTAGCGATTAAACTGGGTTTTGTCACCTACACTGATCAGATCTATGTTTCTTTGATTAGTACGTACTGTGTGCTGCGGCCACCCGCCGGGCCTTTACGCAATAGCCCGTGGGCTATCAAGTAGTTTATGTCACGAGCAGCGGTATCCTGGCTGGTGCTTGTGAACTTGGCGTAATGCGAACTGGTCAATTTCCCCGCATAACCGTCCCAAAGCTTGTTTAAAATCACTCGCTGCCGATCGTTGAGCCGAACATCCTGGTGCCGTTGCCAAAAGTTCGCTTTCGCGAAGGTGTTCGTCATTACCGTTGAAGAGCCCTCAAGTGCGGTGAGCAGTGTTTTGAGAAACCAAAGTAACCACTCGGTAACGTCGAGTCCGCCCTTTTGTGAGCTTTCCAGTGTTCGGTAGTAGTATTTTCTTGCACTGAGAATGGCTGAAGACATGCTGTAAAAGCGTTGGTTGAATCCGTCGGCTCGTGCCAACATCATGTCCGTGACCGCTCGGGCAATACGACCGTTACCGTCGTCAAAGGGGTGGATTGTCAGTAACCAGAGGTGGACGATGGCAGCCTTTATGATCGAGTCATCGCTGGGTTGGTCTTTGTTGACGTAGTTAATTAAGGCAACCATTTCGTGCTCAATTATTGCCGAGGGCACCGCTTCAAAATAAACTTTCGGCCGGCCGAAAGATCCGGAGATCACCTGCATCGGATCATCGGTAGTATTGTCTCGGTACCGCCCTACCACAATTTTCCCCAGACCGCTTCTTCCGGAAGGGAAAAGGGACGCATGCCAGTTGAATAGTCGCTCGTGCGAAAGCGTTTGACGGTAATTCTGCGTAGCATCCAGCATCATCTCTACCATACCATCAACGTCGCGACCAACTGTAACCAGACCCGCCTTGGGTAGACCAAGTTTGCGGGCGACGGAAGATCTCACCTGCGCCAGCGGTAGTTCTTCTCCTTCAATTTTACCGTTAGTAATTACGTCCGTAACAATTGTCTCCATGCTGGCTTCTTGCCGGGGGTTAAAACCCCAGTCACTCACCCTGCCCATCAGGTATCCTTGAGCGTAGCGCACCTCCGCCAGCAGTGGCCCCACCCGGGCGGCTTCCCAGGTAAAACTTGGCCAATTTTTAAGTTGATGGACGTACATGAAGAGGTTTGCGGAGATTAAACCCGTTATTCTCCGCAAAAGTTGCGGAGAATAAGCTCGATATTCTCCGCGTCAAATAATTATGTAAATCTAGTGTAACACATCCGTCATTCCCTGCATAAACCAGGAAACCACAACAATCTAATGATGTACAAAAAAGCACTTAGCTTACTCCTCCCCCTACTTGTCTTCACCGTTGCCTCCTGCGACCTCGTCGACCCCATCTCCTTCCTTCTCGACGGCGGCGAAGTCATCTTCGACGTACCCGAGCAAGCCGAAGCAACCGAACTTAGCTTCGCCGAAAACAACGTCGAAACCGGCATCGCCGCGGAGTTAGACGATAACAACGTAGAGGTCGATCGCTTGCAATCGATTAAGCCGGAAACAGTCACGCTACGGCTGATCTCCCCACCCGATGGCGTCAGCTTCGACATCATCGACGAAGCTACCGTCAGCATTGGCGCCGCCGGTCTTTCCACAATTTCGTTTTCGCAGGCGGACCTGACGTCCGTAAGCGGCACGGAGGCAACGCTTAACGTCCAGGACGTCGAGATGCTGGAGTTGCTCAAGAAGGACAGGATAAATTACTTACTTACCCTGACGACCAATGCCCCCGTCCCCGCCCCCTTTCAGGTTGGCGTGACGGTGGAGTTTACCGTCGACGCGGAGATTCTGTAAATCGACTCAGTCTTACGCCCTCCAGAACCGGAGCAATAGCACCTCCACCAGGAAGAAAGCCAGGGCCGCCCAGATGAAGTAGCGCCAGAGCGGCGTCCCTTCGTTCCGCTCCCGAATGTCGCCGATCAGCGTTGCCTGGTTGGCGGCATTCAGGAGTTCGACGTTGGGGATGTCCGCCAGGCGTTCCAGCTCCGCTTCGTCGAGGTAGGTAAGGTCGGATTCGGCGCGGTCGTAATTAAAGGCGAAGGCGTCGACGGCTTCGTCACCCAGCAACAAATCGTAAACGCCGGCCTCGGGGACCTGGCCGCCCAGACCGATCAGTACCCGGTTGTCCACTACCCGCTGCTCGGGAATGAATTCACCACCGGGGCCGCGGAGCTTGTAGACCAGTTCGGCACTCGCGCTACGCCGGTTGGTTTGGATGACTTCGTCCCGGCCAATCGTGTAGGCCACCGGGCGGCGGCGACCACTGCTGATGCCCATTTTATAGAGCATGGGGATGAACACCTCGGCGTTGAGGGCGAGGTTGCTGACGTCACCGTCGAGTGGAGAACTACTGAGGTAGACGTTGCCTTCACCGAGGGGGTATTTTGCGAGCGCTGCGCTACCGTCGCGGTAGGTCAGTAACACTTCCTGGCGACCGGACCGCCCGACGGGGAAATTACCCTGGGTGACGGGGAGCCGGAGGCTGGCGGCGCGGTTACGGAAAACATCGCGGAAGATGAACTCCTCGGCGTTGAGGCGGCTCACTTCGCGCTGCTTCTCGTCGAAGGGTTGCAGGCTTCCCGCGCCCACGCGGCTGAGGAAAGTATTGTAGCTATCTACGTCGGCCACTTTTGGTGGGAAGACCAGCACGTTGCCGCCATTTTCGACGTACTGCCGCAATTGCTCGGCCAGCCCCGAGCCGATGCTGGGTTGCTCGCTCAGTACCACCAAATCATATTCCCCTACGCTACCGTAATCGATGTTGCGGCCGCTCACGTAAGTCGGGGCAAACACGCTCAGCCCGCCGAGGGCGGCGCGGAGGTTCCGGATCGGGGTGCCGTCGTCGTCGATGCTGAGCACACGGACCTTATCGGCGGTACGGAAAGTGACGTAGTAGGTATCGTCGAAATTAACGGGAAAGTCTTTGATGGCCAACGTAGCGCGTCCGACACCAGGGGTCGTGATGTTGAGGTAAACGCTGTCGACGACGTACTCGCCGGCCCGGACTTTCAGCGTCCCCTCCGGTTTGTTTTGCCCACCATAGTTAAGCGTCAGCCGGACGTTGTCGAGGTCTTCGGTGCCGTAATTGCGGACGCGGACGAGCAGCAAGTTATTTTGATTGAGCTGTGGAACGGGCGCTTCGAACCATACGGAGTCAATCGCTACGTTACGCTCCCGCACGGCCCTGAGCGGCACGAGATTGACGGCCACGTTCGTGTCCAGCCGCTCGGCGGTCAGATCGACGACATTGCGCTGAAAGTCGGAGACCAGGTAAGTTATCCGGTTGTCGATTTGTTCGGTGTTCAGCGCGGACCGCTGGCGGGCGTTCACGACGGACAAACGGCGCGAAGCGGGGCTACCCACAATTGCCTCCACCAGTTGTAACGCTTCCTCCTGCCCGACCAGACGTTGATTGCGTCCGGAAAAGTCGTTGTCCACCACCTGAAATCGGTCCTCCACGCCGTAAGCGTTGATGATGTCCCGCGCCCGGTCCGCCGCAATCTGCCGTAAAGAAGCCACCGAGCTTTTTGCCTCCATACTGAAACTGTTGTCGACGTAGACGCTCACCGCTTTTCTTCCCTTCAGTACCTCCCGGTCCGACGGTAAGAACGGTTGGGCGAACGCAAACACTAGGGCGGCTAGCGCCAGGCACCGCATTAGCAGCACCAGCAGATTCCGCAGGCGCGACCGCATGCTCGTCTCCTCCTTCACCTCGCGTAAAAACCGGACGTTGCTGAACGCTACCTTTTTGAAGCGGCGGAAGTAGAAAAGATGGATGATGATCGGGATGGCGAGCGCGGCCAGGGCCCAGAGGAAAGACGGATAGAGGAACTGCATTTTTGGTCTTTGGTCTGGGAGAGTTGGTCTTTAGTCTGAGGTCTAGGGTTTGACTAATCTTTTTATCGTCAGTTGATGATCAGACTTATTTCCTGCAATAGTCAGTACTAACATCCGCGAAGGTAGCTAATGGCACCCTGTTTTCTGAATGACCCGTCGCTCTTGATTGTTGTGCGCTGCTGAGCGGGTACCGCAAAATTTCTACTACCCAAACTACGGAGCCAGCGACTTACGGACCGCAGACCTAAGACCCTAGACTCTAGACCCAAGCCTAGTCAACGTTACTATTCAACACGGCCGTACCGACCAACCGATCGTAGCGCCCACCAAAAGGCCGCCAATAGATGAGGGCGAGGTAGTCATTTTCCGTCTCGTCGAAACTGCCTTCGGTGAGGGAATAATCCAGCCGGTCCGCCGGGTGGGGTTTTTTGCCGCCGGGTTTCGCTTCGGTAACGTAGTGGTAGTTATAGAAACCCTGCTTGAGTAGCGCCCGACCTACGTAAGCGCCGATGGTTGGGTTCCAAACCATTCTAAATTCAGGTTTGAGTTGGTACTCCGTGAGGCCACCGATAATGTACACGTCTTGGTCCAGCTCACCTTCCGTATCCAGCACGAAGGTCATCTGCACGTATTCCCCGTTGAAGTCAACTTGGAAGCGCGAGAAATTCGCCTGCAGAACGTCGTCGGCGATGTTGATTTGTGCCTGATCGTCACGGACGTTGATGAAATCACCGTTCAGGTCGAAATAATTAAGGTAGCCGCCGCCACCCCGGGGCAGATCCCGTAGCAGCATCATGCTGTAGTGTTCCGCTTCGTTGGTGATGCTCGCCATCCGGGTGCGTGGGGTGCGAATGGAACGAATGTCTAGGTTCCGGTATTCGTTCAGGCCACGGAAGGAGACCTTCCCCTGATAGTCAAACCTGACGGATTCGCGACCCAGGAAATTAGGGCGGATGCCGATCATGGCGTTATCCCAGCGGTTATTCTGGATGACGGTAGCGCTCAATTCCTGCAACGGTGCCCGCAGTTGCATTTGCTTGGTACTTACGCTCAGGTCTATTTCCTGGTTAGTATGGATCTTATCGATATCCGCCGCCCGCATTAGATTACCACTCACGCCGGCTACCGTTTCCTGCACCATGAAGCGGCGGGTAATGACGGGAAACTCGTCGTCCTCGGCGTTGTAAACTGCGAGAAGATAATTACCACTCACGTCCAGTTTCATGTTTCTGTTGGGGAACACGAGGTCGTAGTGCACGTAGTTTTTCAGGGTCCGGAGGCTGAAATCGTACGTTTCCAGGTAATCCACCGTGAAGCCGGAGTTGAACTCCAGCGGGCTCAGGGAGGAAGGCTGCCAGTCCTGATTACAGTGAATAAACCGGTAGCTGTAGCGTACGACCTCGTCACTCGTATCGTCAAACGAGAGCTGCAACTGTGCACTACCGCCGAGTTCGATTAGCGGATAGCTGTGCGGAAAACCCCTGATGTTTAGTCGCACGCTGCGCACGTTTTCTACGTACGTGTTGTCGTAAAATTTCAGGTTCTCATCCTGAGCCCCCACCCCCAGGGTCAGCAATACGCCAAAGATTAGGGCGACGGAGCGCAGGTGCCGGGAAATGGGGTAAGAGCGGAAGATCTTGATTGGCATACGAGTGGTGAATATAAATTTTCCCCGGGGGAGATAGCTAACCCGAGCGCTTTGGAGTACGGATTCACAATAGTCGCCCTACCCCAGGAGCCTATTAAACGCACAACGGCAAGGAATTACGCACCCGGGCACCAAGCTTTAGCTTTCTTTAAAGGCATTTAACCGGCTTACGAACGAATTTCCCCGCAGGAAGAGCCGCCACGGCTTGCTCACCCAGGGCTCCCCGGCGTAATCAATCCCGATGCGCGGTGTGGCCACGATGTCTTCCTGCGCCACCGGTTCATCCGGTAAGATCAAGCGGATTTCCCCCGCGGGGTCGAATAAGTTCACGCCGTTGAACCGCCGGTCGATGCCTAGTGCCTTCGTCAGCACCCCCGGCCCGCTGCTCAGGCGGGGTGTCATCCCCGTTAGCTTTCGCCGCCGCCGAATCACATCGAGGCCCCGCACCGGTTCCCCCGCACGAATGAGTACCGCGTGCGGCGTTCCTTCCGGCCCCGTCACGACGTTGAACATCTCGTGAATGCCGTAGCAGAGGTAGACGTAGGCCGTGCCCGGGGGGTGGTAAAAGACTTCCGTGCGTTTGGTTTTCTTGTAACCCGCCGCGTGGCTGGCCAGGTCGTCGGGCGCGAAGTAGGCTTCTACTTCGGTGATCATCACGCTGGTGGTTTCGCCGTTCGTGGTGGTCATGAGTTCGGCACCGAGCAAGAGCTTGGCGGCGGTCACGGGGTTGGGGGCGGAAAGCGGCACGAATATTGGTTTTATTGGAGATACAACCTCATGTTTCATCAATGTGTGGTTATGAGAGTTCTTCAGACTCGTCAGTTACACATCTGATGAACTTTAGTAAGTCGCTACTGCGTAGCGAATTACTAATGATACAGCCGGTGAGAACTGACTAGAATTTAATCAGGAGTCCAAACTCAAATGATTAGTTCACACCCGGCAGAAAATTGCCGGCAGCCACAGCTTGGTGATGGAAAGTGGGGTTCATATTGGTTTTCCGAACATATAGCTTCATTTCTCATCGGATGCACCTTACTATGCTTCCGCGTAGCGGAGAATAGTAAGATGGCTTCGCTGCTGCCAACGGCGGTCATCGGATGCGTAAATGAAGCGGGCACTCGCCCATAAAAAAGGCGTTCCCCAGCCTGGAGAACGCCTCGTTTTATCCTGTTGACAAACAACGACTACTAAAACTCATTTACCTTCTGCTTCGCCACTTCCACCTCTTCGATCTGCCGCTCGATCTCCTGGGTCTTGTTTTCCTGGTCGATGAGGTTACGGTCGATCTTGGCACGGGCTTCTTCGATGGCTTTCTCGGCGTTGCGAATGTCCTTTTCGTAGCCTTCCTTATCTTTTCCGAGCCGTTCGAGCTCCTTTTCGAGGTCTTTGAGGGTATCCTCTTCGTTCTCCACGTCCGTTTCCATCTGCTGGCGGCTAACGGCGAGGCCGAAGCGCATCAGGGATTTCTCCGCCTCGTAGTATTCCCCGCGGTCGAGCTCGGGGCTGACGTAGCCGTCCGGGGTGGCTATCCAAACGATGATTTCGCTACCTTCTTTACCCGTGGCGTTGATTTTACTGTACAGGTCGACCTTGCCCCCGGGGCTGACGCCGGGCATGGAGAAATTAAGGCTTTCCATCTCGCCTTTTCCTTTCTTGACGTTTCTCGTTTTCACGTCGTAAGTATCCTTGAGCCAGTCCGACCACATCTTGTCGACCATCTTCTCGTCCGCCGACGGCAGTTCCAAAATGATGGCGTCGTTGTTGCCGCGGCTGTGCGACAGCCGTTCGCTACTCACCTGCGCGTCCAGTACTTGCGAGCCGGCCAGGAGGGCCAGCAGTAAAAAAATTGTCGTAAAAAAGAGTTCACGTGTTTGCATGTTGGGGTTGGTTGGTACGCTACTTGAACGCTTACCAAAGATACACGTCACACCACAAACCGTTAAATTTTGGGCGCGGCCCCGGTAGCCATCGGGGGTGCGAGGGTTTATTTCGCAGCGAGCACCGCGGCAATAGCCCCTACGGGTCCCGTACCGCCTTACCTTTTTGCCGTTCGTTCCGGTCAGACCACCGCGATGGGGGCGCCGAGTAGCTGATCCGGGATCCCGAACCCATCCACTAAAGAACCGACTTCCGGCCGCAACTCACCACACAGCACATCGACTGCCGTCCGGATGGCCTTTGACTTATTCCCCAGAATGTAGCCACTTTCCAGGTACCAACCCCGGTGACCTTCGATCGTGTGCAAAGCAAAGAGCTGAATCACTTTCTTCAGCACGGCTTTGGCGGCATTGCCATCCGATAAGCCCTGCACCCGCGCCAGCGCCTTCTCCAAAACCAACGCTTCCACGTAAGCTTCGGCGGCCTCGATCATGTGCGTTTGGCACTGCAAACCCGCCTCGTGAGCGCTCATTCCGTTCTTGATGTAAGCCCGCAACCGCTGCGCCAGCGTACTCGTCAACCGCCGCTCGCGGAATTCGAAAGCCGACTGAAAAAAGGCCCGCGAGGTCAGGTGATCCCGATCCGTTTGCCGCACCGTGTAAGCGTTCTGCTCCATCACGATCGTCTGCATCCGCCGGCCCATGTAGCGAAGCACGGCGTAGTTGCCGTCCTCCTTGAACGACTTCTGGAAGTCCGATAAGAGTGACTTCGCGACGAGCTGCATCAGGACGGTGTTGTCGCCTTCGAACGTGGTGAAAATATCCGTGTCGGCCTTCAGGGCCGCAAACCGATTCTCGGATAGGTACCCCTTTCCACCGGTCGCTTCCCGGCATTCCTGAATCGCCGCCGTCGTGAACCACGTTGCGTAAGACTTCAGCCCCGCCGCCATCGCCTCGATTTCGCGCATGTCTTCTTCCGTGCGGTCGACGTAGCGGTCGAGCAGGTAGTCCAGCCCGAATTGCACGACGTAAGCCTTAGCGACCAGCGGAATTAACCGCCGTTGTTGGTTGGGGTAGTCCATAATGATCGTCTCCGCCTTCAGCGGATCGGCCGCGAACTGCCGCCGCCGCAACCCGTAGCGCACGGCGATGGCGAGGGCCGATTTCGCGCCGCTCATGCCCGCCCGGGGGACGCAAACGCGGCCGCCCACGAGCGTACCCAGCATCGTGAAGAAGCGCCGGCTCGGGTTTTCGATCTCGCTGTGGTAAGTACCCGTTTCAGTGACGCCGCCGAACTTGTCCAACAAATTGTCGACGGGCACGCGCACGTTGGTGAACCACAAACGACCGTTGTCGACACCGTTCAGTCCCATTTTGTACCCATTGTCCTCGACCCGAATGCCGGGTAATGTTTCTCCGGCCTCGTTACGAATTGGGACGACGACGGCGTGTACCCCCTGGCTTTCCCCGTTTACGATCAATTGGCAAAATACCGCCGCCATCCGGCTGTGCATGGCGTTACCGATGTATTCCTTCCCGGCGGCGACGCTCGGCGAATGAACGATCAGTTCTTTGGTTTCCGGATCGTAAACGGCGGTGGTTTCCAGGCCACGCACGTTGGAGCCGTGGCCCGTTTCCGTCATCGCGAAGCAGCCCGGGAGCGTCATATCGCCGGTGTCGTACAGGTACTTATCGTGATGCCGCTTTGTACCTAGATTAGCGATCGCCCCTCCCCAGAGGCCGAACTGCACACCGAATTTGATGGTCAGGCTGAGGTCGTGGTAACCGAGCGCTTCGAAGGCGTAGGCGTACTCTCCCATGTCGTCCTCCCCGCCGTACGCCTTGGGAAAGGCCAGCGCGCCGATGCCTTCCTGACCGAGGATCTTACACCACTCGAGCACCCTCAGGCGGTATTCCTCCTTGACCGGCAAAGTCTTCCGCTCGAACACCGGGCGGGTGAGGATGTCCTTCATTTGCTTCAGGATGCCGGCGTAACCTCCGTCGAGAACGGCCTGAAATTCAGCCGGATCGACGGAGGCTTCTTCGATAGCCTCGTCCAGTTTTTCGCGCTCGTCGTAGCGGGGGAAAAGCCCCCGATAGGTATCGGGTTCGACACCGCCGAGACCACGCTCGATCTCCAGTAGCGGCTCAATTTGTTCTTCCCAGTAACCAGCCCGTGCGGTATTTTCTCCAGCGGCGGCCTGGCCGAGAATAATACCAAGCTCGGCGAGGCTGGCGGCCTTATCGGCGGGAAGTTGTTCGGCAGCGTTGCGGCCGAGGGTTTGCCACTGTTGGAAAGTTTCGCGGCTGGGTGGAACGGCGGGGTCTGACCAGCGCAGGAGAATGCCCTTGTCGTCATCGGTCAGAAAGTCGAGTTTACCGGCCCGCTTGCGTAAGGAGTAGATTTCCTTGACGTTCAGGTGCCGGTCCGCCCAGGCGGCGTAGAGAATCGGGAGCATCGCCTGAATTCCGGGCGAAAGTTGTGTGTTTGATTGGAGGTCGGCACCCATGGGCGAAGCTTGTTTTGTTTGCCTTTTTAACGCCAGACCGTTACGAACGGTTGCCTTCTGTGTTGACCAAACCGTCAGTGGGGTTTATTGTATTTCCTGGCCGGATAAAAATAGGTTAGCCAAACTAAAGTAGTCCGGCCGGCCACTAGCTCGAAAGTTGTTTCTTTCGATTACCACCAGGGGAATCAACCTATTTAGGCGGTAAAGCGGGCACCGATAACTGACGGGCTAGTTTTACCCGACGGGTTTCCGGTGAGCTTATTCCACGACGATCCAGCGAGTCACCGCGCCCCGCCCGTCCGTGTCCAGTTTGAGCAGGTAAGCCCCAGCCCGTAAATGGCTCACTTCAAGCTGCATCACACCAGCAAGACCGGCACCCGCGAGGACGCGCCGACCGGTAGCGTCGTGGAGTGCGTACCGGTAGCGCCGCGCACTCTTAATCGTTAGTTGCTTACCGACGGGGTTGGGGTACAACTCGAATTCCGCGGGGGACAAACCCGGCGTTACGGAAGTAAGGCTACTCCCCCACCGCGCAAGGCCCGTAGCGTTGGCGGTACCGACCCGCCCGAAACTTCCCCCCGCGTACAGACCCGATCCGTCCGGCTGCAAATACAGGGTACTGACCTGATCGTCGGCCCCGACTGCCCGCTGCTGCCCCAGTGGTTCCCACTGATTCTGGGTACTCCACCGGGCGACGTTCTGAACCACATAATTCTGATCGTCCGAGCGCGTAGCCGTCGCAAAATTGCCGCCCGCGTAGAGATAATTACCGTCGTGGACCAGCGTACTGACGGTGCCACTCACGCCCCGCCCGAGGGGTTGCCAGATTTGCGTAGCTCGGTCCCACTCCGCGACCCGGTTGACCGTGCGGTCTCCGGCGATAACGAAGTTTCCGCCGATGAACACAGAAGCGTCCGTTACGGCGATCGCCTGCACGAACCCGCTCGTGCCCGCGCCCAGCGTTCCCCAGGTCGCTCCGTCAAAAGTGGCAATTCGGTTGGCTGACTTCCCTCCCGCACTGGCAAAGTTACCGCCGACGTACAGTACTCCCGTGGCGTCGAAGGCGAGGGAACGAACTTCGTTGTTGGCCCCCGGCTCACCCGTGCCGACGTCGGTGAGGGATTCCCAGTCGGTCCCGTTCCACTTGGCGATATTATTGGCGGTCAACCCGCCGGCGGTGACGTAAGCACCTCCCGCGACTACTTTATTGTCAGCGTCGACGCCTAGCGCCAGTACTGGCCCGCTCGTCCCAGTACCCAGCGCGGACCAGTTGCTACCGTTCCACACGGCCACATTACTGGCGAGTACCCCACCGATCGTGGTAAAGTCACCGCCCGCGTAGAGCAAACCGTTTCCGTCGCGGACCAGCGCGCTGATCTTTCCGTCGGCACCACCCGCCAGTGCTTCCCAACCCCGCTCTTCCGTATAGGTAGCAACGTTATTGGCGCCGCTGCCACCCGCCGCGGTGAATTCACCCGCCACGTACACCGCTTCCTCCGCGGCAACGACTGCTTCCACCACGCCCGTCACCCCGCCGTTGATGGCCGACCAGCTCCCGACACCGTCGATAGCGATGGTGGTGGGTCCATCATCGGCCGTGTCGACGAGCTTGAACAGGCTGGCGTTGCGCCCGTAGCTGCTGAAGTATATTTCCCCGGCTTCGTCCAGCCCGAAGCTGGATACGTTTTCTCCGGCGGTCCGAAAAAGTAAGGTCGCGGAACCACTACTCCCTTCCGCAGCGTGCGTGAGCGCCCACACCCGCCCGCTCGAGTAGTCGCCGAAGATCAGCTTATCCCGGATGACGGGGTTTTTCAGTCGGCCCCGGTAAACGTAGCCCAGCGTGATTGATCTGTCACCGCTGTCGTGGTTGTAAGTGTGGATTGGTTTGACGTCCGGGCCGGTAACCAAATCCGTTCCACCGCGGTACGTGGCGTTGCCTTCGAAACGATTCCAGCCGTAGTTGCCGCCGCTTTGGATCAGGTTGATTTCTTCGTGTTCGCCCTGGCCGACGTCACCACCCCACAGCCTTCCGTTGTCGAAAGAGAATTTCCAGGTGTTGCGGATGCCCCAGGCATAGAGTTCGTCTAGCCCGTCCTTGCCTACTCGGGGGTTATCGGAGGGAATCTCGTAATTTCCGTCGGGGGCGTCGGCGTTGTTTTCCAGCGGGTTGCTTCCATCGAGGTCTACGTCGATCCGGAGTATGCTACCGAATACGGTATTCAGGTTTTGGGCATTCCCCTGCGGGTCGCCACCGCCGCCGCCATCCCCGATGGAAACGTAGAGGTAACCATCCGGGCCGAAGGCAATTTTACCTCCGTTGTGGTTAGACTGCCGCTGGTTCTTGTCAAAACTAAAAATCTCCAGTCGGGAGGATTCGTCCGCGCGGTTGGGGTCGTCACCCGTCACCTGGTACCTGGCTAGCACCACTTCTACGTTTACGCCAGTGACCTGGCTCCGTCGCGTGTGGTAAACGTAGAAGTAGCCGTTGTCGGTGAAGGCGGGGTGAAACGCCAAACCCAGGAGGCCGACTTCCTGACCGGCGGAAAAATCGACAGTCCCGGATAGGTCGAGAAAAGTCGCCTGGTTGTTGGTCGCTCGATTGTTGGTGAACACTTTGATTTTGCCGCCTTGCTCCACGACGAAGAGCCGGTCCGAACCGTCCCCGGCGTGCTGAATCTCTACCGGGAAATCAAATCGCAAATTGGTAAAAGCGTTCTCGTAGGTTATGCTTTCTTGCCCGGTGAGTGAGAAAGATAGGAGGCAGCAATTGAGGAGAAAAGCTTGTAAAAAATAGTGTGCTGGGCGCATGAGCGTTTGAGTTTTCACCAAAGTTTGTCGGTCGTTCAACTTGAATAACTTGCTTAATCAACTCGCAGTTGTGCTGATGCTTTTTATTTGGGCGCGGCCGCCGGTGCAATGACTTCGGGGAGGAAGAGCCAGGGGAACTGGCTCATAACTTGAAATACCGGGGGGGTTACGAAGACGTAGCTAAGCCTACGCTAAGAAAAGCAACGCCGTACACCTAGTGAAGCGTGCCATTCAAATGATTATCCGAACGGTTGAACCCGGGGCTTGGTCTGGTGCTTATATGGTGCGTCTCACCACCAAAGGTTGAGGGCATCCTGCCCGACCCCGATAGCTATCGGGGGTGCGGTAGCGCTGCCGCCGTTACGTTCGGGCAGGATGCCCTCAACCTTGCACCCGCGACCGCGCCCCTAAGTTAGTCCCGTACTTTGTCGGGGCGCCCCTAAATCCCCCGCCCCTTGTCCAAGAACACCGACCTCTCCTCCGCCGACCTCCGCACCTCCGTTTACATCAAGGGTGCCCGGGCCAACAACCTCAAGAACGTCGACCTGGTGATTCCGAAGAACCAGCTCGTCGTCGTGACGGGCGTTTCGGGAAGCGGCAAGTCGAGTATAACGATGGACACGCTGTTCGCGGAAGGCCAGCGGCGCTACGTGGAATCCCTGAGTTCCTACGCCCGGCAATTCCTGATGCGGATGAAAAAGCCGGACGTGGACTACATTAAAGGTATCTGCCCAGCCATCGCGATCGAGCAAAAAACGACGACGGCCAACGCCCGCTCGACGGTGGGGACGCTGACGGAAATCTATGACTTTTTACGGCTACTCTACGCCCGCGCGGGCCGCACTTTTAGCCCCGTCAGCGGTGAAGAGGTGAAGCGCCATACGGTGACGGACGTGGTGAATCACATCCTCAGCCTACCCCTCAAGAGCCGCGTCTACCTCTACACGCCCCTCCCCAGTGAATACGACGACCGGACGGTGCACAAGGAGCTCGAAATGCTCCAGCAGAAAGGCTTTACGCGCATCCTGAAAAATGGTGAGGTGAAGGACATCGGTGAAGTACTGGAATCGGGGGAACATATGCTTTTTCAAACCCTACGCGAGCTGACGGAGGAGGATGACATCAAGGTCCTGATTGACCGTTTCGTCGTCACGGAAGAAAACGAGGAGAACGAGCAACGCATCGCCGACTCCGTTCAAACAGCTTTTGGCGAGGGCGGCGGCGAGGTGATCGTCTGGCTCGACAAGGATAATTTTACCGCTTGGAACAACCGGTTCGAACTCGATGGGATGACCTTCGTGGAACCCAACCCGAACCTGTTCAACTACAATAACCCCTTTGGTGCCTGCCCTACCTGCGAAGGCTTCGGCCGCACGATGGGCATCGACGAGGATAAAGTGATTCCCGATCCGAGCAAATCTGTTTATGACGGGACGGTGGCGGCCTGGTCCGGCAGCACTTTCGGGCAGTGGCAGAAAGACTTCGTACGCCAGGCCAGTAAGTTCGAGTTCCCCGTTCACACTGCCTACGCTGACTTGACGCGCGAGGAGAAAAGAACCCTTTGGGAGGGTAACCGCCACGTTGGCGGCATCACTAGTTTCTTCGACGACCTCGGTAAGAAGCTCTACAAGATCCAAAACCGCATCATGCTCGCTCGCTACCGGGGCCGGACGATTTGCCACACCTGCATGGGCGGTCGCCTGCGCCGGGAAGCCGATTACGTGAAAGTCGGCGGCTTCGCCCTGACCGATCTGTTGGAGCTACCAATCGACTTGCTACAAAAGCACTTTCAGGAACTCAAGCTAAACGAGCACGACGCGACGATCGCCCGCCGCCTCCTGCTGGAGATCAACAACCGTCTCCAGTCCATGATGGACCTCGGCCTGAGTTACCTCGACATCAACCGCCTGAGCAACACGCTTTCCGGCGGCGAAAGCCAGCGCATTAACCTAACGCGGACGCTGGGTAGTAACCTGACGGCCTCCATGTACATTCTCGACGAGCCGAGCGTCGGTCTCCATCCCCGCGATACGGAGCGGATGATTGCGGTACTGCGGCGGTTACGGGATTTGGGTAATACCGTTCTCGTCGTCGAGCACGAAGAGGGGGTTATCGCCGCAGCGGATTATCTGATTGACGTCGGCCCGGCCGCCGGTGTCCACGGTGGTGAGATCATTTTCGCCGGCCCGTACGAAGACATTTACGAAGACGCTTCGGAAAGTTACACCACAAAATATATGACCGGGGAGATGAAGATCCCGGTTCCGGAACAACGTCGTAAGCTGACCAACTGGCTCGACATCAAGGGTGCGCGGATGCACAACCTGAAAAAGATCGACGTGCGCATTCCGCTGAACGCCATGACGGTGATTTCCGGTGTTTCCGGCTCCGGTAAGACTAGTTTGGTGAAGGGTATTCTGCATCCCGCACTACGGCGCCAACTTGGTGAAGGGTCCAGCCAGGCACCGGGTGCGCACTCTGAGTTAAGTGGTGATTTGAAGCTGCTCACGCAGGTAGAAATGATCAACCAGAGTCCGATCGGTAAGTCGAGTCGGTCGAACCCGGTGACCTACGTCGGTGCTTACGATACGATCCGTGCGATGATGGCGAGTCAACAATTATCGAAGATCCGGGATTACAAGCCGGGTCATTTCTCGTTTAACGTGGACGGCGGTCGCTGTGATGTTTGCAAGGGGGAAGGGGAGCAGACGGTAGAGATGCAGTTTTTGGCGGACGTGAAACTAGTCTGTGAAGAATGTAACGGCAAACGCTTTAAGCGGGAGTTGCTGGACGTGCTTTACAACGGTAAGAACATCGCCGAAATACTTGGCCTGAGCGTTGACGAAGCGGTAGAATTCTTCACCGATGACGAAGGCATCAGCAAGCGGTTGAAGCCTTTACAGGATGTCGGTCTTGGCTACATCACGCTCGGTCAGTCCTCCTCTACCCTATCGGGTGGTGAGGCACAACGGGTCAAACTGGCCAGCTTTCTGACGCGGGAGAAGGCGGGGGAGCACATCTTCTTCATCTTCGACGAGCCGACTACGGGCCTGCACTTCCACGACGTCGCCATTTTACTTGACGCGTTAAATGCCTTGGTGGAGCGGGGGCATACGGTGCTCGTAGTGGAGCATAATTTGGACGTGATTAAGTCGGCGGACTACGTGATTGACCTTGGTCCGGAGGGGGGACGGGATGGGGGGCACGTGGTGTTTCAGGGGTCGCCGGAGGGATTGGTGGAATCTGGTGCTGGGTATACGGCTGGGTATTTGGCTCCGCTGTTGGCATAGTTGATTGTACACGCGTGGGTGATGGGCGACACTACATCTTCTAGACTGCGGGAATGCGTGGCCGTATGACGCACTTACCGTTAACGCTCGTTCCGCCCTGTTCCAGCGGTAGATCGCGAGCAGTGCGCTCGCGACAAGTGATTTCTCCGGCAATTGTGATGACCAACTAGCTTCTCAGCTCAGAGCACACAACATTTTGATGCCGCGTTTCGACGATGTTCTGGGTATCTCCCGGAATTATTAGGGTGAGGATTGGCCGGGCAGCGCTTTCTACCCAATGCCCCCCCCCAGTCCCGATCAATGGCAGCGGGGCCGTGCTAATTGCCCCTGCTCTTCACCATAAAACACCGCACCCGCGACCGCGCCCCTCTCCTTCAGTAAGGTGGGCGCGAACGCGGGTGCGGGGGAAGAACAAGGAGCAAGGTTGGTGATGGCTTACCGTCCGAACTTCCTTTGCCTGTCCAAAAACTGCTTGGCACCTGCGTTCTCGCCCATCTCTTACTTCAATACTGCCGCTAAATTTCGGCGCACGATCTTCTCCATCACGTCCTTGCGCAGGTCTTTACCGATGAACACGAAGTGGCTCCGCCGGCGCTCTTCGCTTTCCTCCCAGTTCGGCCCGTCGGTCAGCGTGACGGTGGAGCGGACGGATTGTAGGACGACCCGGCTCGGATGGTTAGCGATGGACACCACGCCCTTGATGCGGTAGATTTGGTGATAGTACAACTTGACCAGTCGGAGCATTTCGTGGGAGAGCTTGTCGAGGTCAAAAGGCTCCTCAAAGGTTAAGGTGAAGGGTTTGATGTTCCCGTGTGCGTATTCGTGTTCGCGGGCCAGACTGATGCGCTCGATCAGCACTTCGCCCGTCACGTGCTTGCCGTTGAGTAACTCACTGACGTCGAATCGGCCGAACTCACCGGTACGTACCACCGCCGTCGGGTTGACGCCCCGGATGGCAGCGCGCAGTCGTGCGGCGTAGCTCGGGCTAATGAGGTCAGCTTTATAGAGGAAAATGAGGTCGGCGGACACTAGTTGGCGACGGGCTTCGTCCGTCTCCCCAAGCCAATCTTCGAGTAGGCCTGCATCGGCGAGGCAAATGACACTGCGCAGCTCGAAAACGCGGCCGACACGCCAGTCCGCCAGAAAAGTTTCCACAATGGAGGAAGGGTCGGCTACACCGGTAGTTCCGATGACCAACAAGTCGAACTCCTCCCGTCGCTCGCTCACTATTTCGAGCGCGTCGAGCAACTCGTCGTGCAGCGAGCAGCAGAGACAGCCGGCGCTGAGGGGGATGACGTCCTCTACCCCGTCGATGACGAGGCCGCCGGCGTCGACGTTGATCTTACCCATCTCATTTTCGATCACCATCACCCTTTGGGGAAATACCGCCTGGATGAAGTGATTGAGAAAAGTAGTCTTGCCGGAACCCAGGAATCCAGTGATGAGGTATACGGGAATTTTTCCCATGATTATGTATGTCTCGGTACCCTACACTGTCGAAAATTGACCAGGTGGGTCACGACCAGAATTATCGAGCCCGCGTACATTGCCCACCCGACCATACCAAACCGCTCCATCAACAAGCCGGCCGCAAAGAGGACCAAGCCGGCCCACAGCCACGCGCGAGTTCCGGCGTGCTTACTCGCATTGCTGGCGTAAACAACGGCGAGTACACTAACGGCAAAAAAACGAAATCCAGGCTGCCCCAGAGGCCGTGACCGTGCTCATGCCCGTGGTGATCAGCTTCACCGATCACCCCGTGCACCAGCGGTTGGGCAGCAAAGAAGATCGGGGCCGCCGCACAGTGGATGGCGCAAAGGCCACTGGAAAGCATACCTACGAAGTCCGGCTTTTGTATCAGATAACTCATAACTATTTATTGCTGTTTCTGGGCAGTAAGCGGATCGGTAAAGGCTTCCCCTTCGTGGAACATTTCTATTTCCCAATCCCGCAAGAGGCAACGTTCCAGCCCCGCTGAAATACTCGCCTCGTCTACGCCCTGGCCAATAAAGACCAACTCCTGCTTACGGTCGCCCCATTCGCCGTGCCACGTCTTTTCAATCAGTACTCGTTGCTGCTGGAACACTGGGTGCAGACTGAGTTCAGCCGTCGTTTTGCTGGCCCACCAGGTGCCAATGCTTTCGTAGCGTAGGGAACCACCGGCCTGGCTCCAGATCAGGGCATCGTCGGGCCGGGAAGCCAGCCAAAACAAGCCTTTAGAGCGGAAGACGTTGCCGGGAAACCCTTCGTGAATAAATTTGAAGAAACGCTCCGGATGAAAAGGCTTATTGGCCCGGAAGATGAAAGAGTTGAAGCCGTACGTTTTCGTCTCGGGGGTGTGTTCTCCTTCCAGCTCCCGGAGCCACCCGGCCGACTGCTCCGCCGTATCAAGGTCGAAGCTTCCGGTATTCAGTAATTCTTCCAGTGGCGCGCGGCTCATCTCCGTACCGATCAGTTTAGCCGTCGGATTCAGTTTTTTGAGCAGCCCCTTGAGTACTTCCATCTCTAATTCGTCGACCAGGTCCGTCTTGTTAATCAGGATCACGTTGGCGAACTCCACCTGTTCGGTGAGTAGGTTGACAATGGGCCGCTGGTCCTGCGGGTCGTCGGTCATTCCGCGATCCAGGATGGTTTGAGCGCTACCAAAATCATCCAGGAAGTGGCGGGCGTCCACTACCGTTACCATGGTATCGACGTAAGAGAAGCGGCTGAGGTCAATTCCGCTTGTTTTACTAATGAAGCTGAAGGCTTGGGCAACGGGGACGGGTTCGCTGATCCCGGTGCTTTCAATAAGCAAATAATCGAAGCGGTCTTCCCGGGCGAGGCGCTCCACTTCCACCATTAAATCTTCGCGCAGCGTACAGCAAATGCAGCCGTTCGACATCTCGACCAGTTTCTCTTCCGTCTGAATGAGTCCGCCCGACGCTTCCACGAGTTGCGCGTCAACGTTGACTTCGGCCATGTCATTGACGATCACCGCAACGCGCATCCCCACTTTATTGTGGAGTACGTGGTTAAGTAAGGTGGTTTTCCCCGCTCCGAGAAACCCACTTAAGACGGTAACCGGTAATCGCTCCTTCATCGCTTATTATTTTCGATAAAGATAAGCCAAATTCCGTAAATGCAACTTGGTTGCATTAAGTATTTTTTTGTAGATTTACTGCACATGAGGCCTACGAGCGAAAAAGCAACCGAATGATTACGGGGAACGTTGGCCACATAGAACTTACCTAACAGCAATCACAAGCAAAGCCATGCCGCGCCGCCAGACAAAATCTCAGACGATCATACTTAACTTGCTACAACAAGAGCAAGCTGCCCTGAGTCACGATGGCATCACCGCGAAACTTGAAAAAGAACTGGATCGGGTGACGATCTACCGCATCCTCAATCGTTTTGTGGAAGATGGGCTCGCCCACCGCATTATTGCCGATGATGGTCGCCAGTACTTCGCGATTTGCCCCAAGGAATGTGCTCACGACCACAAGGCGCACGGCCACTTACACTTCCGCTGCGTTAGTTGTGATCGGGTGGAATGCGTGCCCGGGGAAGTAGGCTATAACTTACCAAAGGGCTACCGGGTGGATAACCACAACATCATTCTTTCGGGAAACTGTAACGCTTGTAGCAAGAAGTAATACAGAACCCCCCGTAAATCAGGCAGTTACACCACTTAATTTGCCTTGATGAACCGTTTACTGACGATCGCCTGATCGGTTTGCAACTGAAATATGTAGGTGCCAGCGGGTAAACGGCTAACGTCGATGATCGGGCTCTGTGAAGTATGCAGTTGCATTACTTGCCCGGTAATGCTGAGGATACGCACTTCAAGCTGATCACCTCCTGGCTGCCCGTCCAGGGTCCAGTTCAGCTGGTGCTGGGTGGGGTTGGGTGCCAAAGTTAACTGCTGGCGTAACGCATCCCGCAGGTCATTAACGTTAGTCACTGTATTCAGGGTAAAGGTCAAATCGACATCGGTACCGCCATCGTCGGTGGTTGAAGTGGCGGATTTGATACCGGGTTGGTGCTTCAGTACGACTCGGAATTCCCCACCGCCCATGGAGGCCTGAGTAGTCCAGTTAGTAGAAAGACCTACCGGAAAACCGTTCTCGTCCACATCTTTGTAGTTCACCGCGTCCGCACGGTTATCAATGTTGCCATCACCGGTCGGATCGGAAAACACACCTTCGGCAAAAGCGAAGAAGAACAAGTGCTCATCGTCCTCCTCCATAATTTCCGTGGTGATGTCTTCGCCCTCGATTGAGTTAGTCAGGGTCATCGTCAGCGTGTATTCAGTGTTTTCAACCAGATCGATGGCATCGAGGATTTCGAGATCGAAGGGACCTTCTCCGTCTGGGTCCTGGCACGGGCCACGATGGTGTCACCACCGCCAACCGGGGCCCAGGTCAGGACGACGTCGGTGATGATCTCTTCTTCGTTTTCACAGGGAGGGGCGTTAACGTCGTCCGCTACCGTCACCGTCCAACTCAGGTCGAAGAGGGCGGTGCCGTCGGCGATGGTCGAAGCAGCGGATTTGATGCCGGTGAGGTCGGTCAGTACTACCCTTACCACACCGCTCACATCACCCGCTGCGGTGCACTCCGTTGTCCACTGGTTACTCAGGCCCAGCGGCAGGTTCTGGCCATCCGTATCCAGGGTCGTGATGTCACTACTGAAAACGCTGCCCGTAGGCTGAAAGAAAACTTGGTGGTTGTCAGCCCCGGCGGTAATTAGATTCGTAATATCGTCCATTCTGCTCCGCACGGTTACGGTGATTCCGTACTCGGTGCTTTCCATGAGGGCGATCAGGCCGTCGACGGCCAGGCCACTATCGTTGAACAGGTTACGTGCTTCGATTCGATAATGCAGCTGTTTCCACCGGTTCGACAACTGGATGTTGGTAAGCAGATAAGCGGGCGGAGGCGGCAGCAGGTCGAAGTCGAGGGCACTGTCCGCAAAGCGATCGATCCCCTCCCGCGCGGCGAAGAGGAAATCTTCTACCGTAATGGTGCGGGGGTGCTGAAACTACCGGAAGGTGTAGTCAAAATCAATTCCAATCTCCGCTTCGGCCAATCCGAGAATTTTCGGTCGATAATTGATGCCGTACGCCAACTGGGGAGGTGGCTGCGCGGCGAAAAAATCAGCCGGTGAAAGCTGCTTCGACCACAAAAAACTGCCCTTCGCTTCCGAAGTGACCCGCGGAGAGTGCGTCCAGCGCGTGTTCAGGTCGAGCCCCCACAGCAAAGCGTCGGTCTGATCGTAAACGAAAAAAACGAACGAGCCGCGCGGTGTGCCGGTGATGCCGGCCGGCTTCGAATAAATGAAATTATCAACGTAGTTGACGTAGCCCGTTAGTTCTAACTGAAATTTCTCTTTTCCCAGGCTGTAAGTGTTGATCCATTTGTAGCCTTTTTCCGAGGGCACCTCCCGGTCGGTTTGGTCCAGGATACCCTGGCTGGTAGAAATAAAATCAGACTCCTCGTTGACGGTATAGCGCCACAGACCGTACTCCAGGAAAAACGCGTGTTGGCCGAAGCGATAAAGCTCGGCTACGTCGGGTGCGCGCCAGGCGGTCCCCAGATTAGTACGGAAAGTCGCGTGTTGCCCGATCGGGTGCTGCCAGCCCACGGTGCCCGACACGTTTCGATACAATATCTTATTGCGGTAAATGGTGTTGTCCGGTTCCCGCCCCGTTATGTCCGATTCCAGCAAATCAAAACGGATCCCGGCCTCCAGTACCCCCTTACCCACGGTTAGCGATTCGATTAGGTACACACCTAATCGCTGTTCGTCGTAGTTCGGGATGAAAGGTACCGTATTCGTTCCCGGCTGATTGTCGTTGGCTTTTTTTAACCACTGCGCGCCCAGCTTGCCGGATAGGGAGCCGAGGTCAGGGTGGTTCCAGTCGAGGTCGATGCTTTCGGTGCGCAACACCAAGTCGATGTTGGGGGCATCCGTCCGCCGGACCCCGAACTCCTGCCGGAAGTTATCCTGGCGTCCGTACTAGACGTGAAGCGACTGGTGCTCGCCGACGTACCGTACGCTGGCTTTGTACAGGTCATGTTGTACCACCTGCTTGGGCTGGTCGATATCGTAACTAAAGGGTATCGTGTACAGCGGGGTGTCGACTGCGAGCGCCCGGCGTAAGTCGTCGAGGTTACCAAACACGGAGCCACTAAGTATGCCTAATTCTTGTTCGAAGCGACTGTAACTCACCTCGACGTCCAGCTTTGAAAAAGGGTGCAGGTGCAATTCGCCAAAATAGCTACTTTCTTCCTTTCCCGTGTTCGTTAACTGGTATTCAGCCGCGCGCAAGTCACCCTGCTTCGCCCACGATCCGCCCCCCAGGATACTCCACCGTTTGAATCCCTTACCAAGCTTGACGGTGCCTTCCCCGGCCTGGCCGTTAGTTCTTCCGTGGAGGCGCACGCTGCCCTGCCACGGACTAGATAATTCTACTTTGGCTGGATTAACCAGGATGACCCCACCGAGCGCGTCGGGCCCGAAGCGAACGGTAGCCGCCCCCTTTACGACTTCAATGTTATCAATTAACGAAGCGTCAATTTCCGGGGCATGGTCCTCGCCCCAGTTTTGAAATTCGTGGCGTAGCCCGTTATTTATGATCAGGACGCGGTTGCTATGCAAACCGTGGATGATGGGTTTTACGATGTTTTGCCCCGTCTTCAGCGTACCTACCCCGGCAATTTTGCTAACGGCATCACCGAAGGACTCCGAAGCGACCGCCGCTAATTCTTCGCCGGATAGTCGGCTGCTAGTCAGTGTCGACAGGCCGCTCTGCAGAGCAGTGGCTTCGACGACAATACTTTGCAGAAGATACTCATCCGGCGCAAGGAATATTTCCAGAAAGGGGTGATGAAAATCGTGGTGATGCACAATCGACTTGTACCCCAAGTAATTAAAGGTCAGATCATAATCTTCGTCACAAAGGGATAGTATTTCAAATGATCCGTCGTCGCCGGTACTGATACCCTTCGTGGTGCCCGTCAGCTGAACGGCTACGAAGGGCAGTGGTTCCTTCGTTTTTGCGTCGTAGACCTTCCCCCGAATTGAGTATGGACAGTCCGTTGAGACCGCATTTTGTGCAGACACCCTACTCGCTACAAGGCAAAGACAAATCAACAAATAAGAGTGTAACCGCATAGTTTTCTTCGTGCTTGGGAAAACTCCCCCTGCGAAGTTACGGATTTATTTCACTATTGCAATTTTGTTGCATTAACTACAGAAAATAGAAACAGCTTAAGGAAGATGGCGCACCAAATTTGCTTACCCAAAAGATAGCAGTGAGTGGACAGAATATTGAACAAGAATGACAGCACGGATCGAATAGCTCGTAGGGCTCGAATTCTAAAGTACTACGGTGAGGGTGGTGTCATGTACCGGGTCAGCGGCGAGAGTGGAGAGCAGTTGTTTGTCCATATTTGAGGTTGGTGTGTGAAGAATGCAACGGCAAAAATTTCAGGCGGGAGTTGCTGGATGTACTTCATAATGGCAAGAACATTACGGAAGTACTCAGTCTGAACGGCGAAGAGGCGGTAGAATTCTTTGCTGGGCGTAAAGTCATTAGTAAGCGACTAAAACCACTACAGGACATCGGCCTCGGTTAGATTACCCTCGGTGAGTCCTCCTCTACCCTCTCCAGCGGTGAGGCGCAGCGGGTTAAGCTGGCTAGTTGCCTAATGCGGCAGAAGGCGGGCGAACTCATCTCTTTCATCTTCGATGAGCCGACTACGGGTTTGCACTTTCACGACGTGGCCGTTTTACTTAACGCGTTAAATGCTTTGGTGGAGCTGGGGCATACGGTGCTGTTGGTGGATCATAATCTGGGCGTGATCAATTCGGCGGATTATGAGATTGATCTTGGTCCGAAAGGGGGGATGGGGGCACGTGGTGTCTCAGGGGACGCCGGAGGGGTTGGTGGAATCAAGGGCGGGGTATACCTCGCAGTATTTGAAGGAGTTAATCTAATATTAATGCATTGGCGCGGTCGCGGGTGCCGTGGATAGTTGGACGTAGCGATGCTAGCGAGTAATCGACTTAATGTATCGCCATAGTTACCTGCTAGATCAGGTTACCTACTAAAATAGGCGCGTCCTAAGCTAGTGCACAACCGGCATAATTTTGCTGTAGCGTACTACAATATTACCATCGCTTCTGCAGTCCAAACTGGAGGTAGCCCGGTATATCCATAAAACTCGTGTTGCTAACCCCCAAGTTATCCAAGTCCGTTTCTTGCTGGCGCCGGGGATTATAATTAATTAGATTATTACCGCGAAAGATTAAGTTGGGGAGATTAGCTTTTTTGAATTCGTAAATCAATTCCAACGTGGCGGGATAATTTTCCAGAGCGGTTCCTCCGGTGAAACCCATCGTGCTGGTACGGCGGTAGCCAATCTCAGTTGAAATCTCCAGTCGATTCTCCAGTTTATACCGCACGGTAGCGTTCCAATCATTGGTATTAAAATTAATATCGTTGCTAATTCCGGATCCTAGGTTTATCGTTTGCTGAAGTCGATCTGCTTTATAAGAAAAATGCAGTTCGAAATTACCTAGCCGCTTGATCCGGGCGGATACATTAAAGCTTTGCTGACTCAATCGGTAGAACTCTTGGGTAATTGGGCTTTCCGGCTGGCGGGTGTGGATCAGGGAAGCCCCCGCCGAGATGGATAGTCGTTTCGACAACGGAAGTTGCCCCCGCATTACGACCGACGTGTTAACGGACCGGCGTAAGGGCAGAAATGAAGTTTCTACCCAGCCCCGCTCACGGGTCATGAATATTTGCTGCTGTCCGTCCTTGATCCAACTGCGATTCGCGGTGAAGATGATCAGTGCCTTTGTACCCCGAATGTCACGATCGAAGTAGTCCGCCCCGACGGTGTACACGCGTGACCGTAAAAATGGGTCCGCATTATTGTTATTGACCACGAACGGGCGGGGGCTGGCCGGGAGACCGCTGGACTGCTCCAGGCCGGCGGACATACTACTAGCGGTAAGCGCCCGTACTTGCGCGAATCGTGCGGGGCTGCCCCCCCTTTTGAATACGACGAGCGCCCGATAGGGAAATTGGACCTCAGTTTGATCACTCACCGATCTACGTAAGGCTTCCCCGTTGAGCACGACCCGAGCGAGATACTGACCAAAACGATAATCGTTGGCCAAAGCGACTGGCAGTGCGGCATCCCATAACTGTCCGAATTCTCCCCGGATCGCTTCCGTCGAGTCTCGCTGAACCCGTGTGGTTAGTTGGTGTACGTTGCCGGCTATTTTCAGGTAGCCCGAGGCGCGGTCACGGTCGTACTTCATGGTGTGCAGAAATCCAGCCCGGTTTTGCCGGGCGGCGTATTCAACGTTTTCCACGCCACCGAGAAAGCTAGGGAGCGAACCTACGTCGGCTGCTTCCAGGCTACTGACGTCGAGGTCGTACTGCCAGCTGAATTCCGATTTGTGGCTAAAAAGTCTGCCGCGGGTAGGATAGATACGGAAGCCATGTAAACTACCCGATCCATTAATGACCCGGTGAGCTAGCGGAACGTCGGTGGCTTCTCCTAAAGCCGTCCTGCTTACTCTGGACCTGCCGCGCACGTAGCTAAAGTCAGCGTTCAGCCCACCCCGGCTCCTGGTCGTGTCCGAAATATTCCCGATGTTTAACTCAATGCTACCTACCGCTAGGCGCCGTTCGAAGTCCTCCTCATCCAACACCCGGGACACCGCAGCGTCATTACCTACCGTAGCTACGGAGCTCAGCGCTTGAAAACGGGTAAAGTCATGGCTTTCTTCATTAATGAGTCCACTAATTCGGATAGCTTTTCGCGCGTCGATGCGCTGGTCGTAGCCAACTCTACTCAAGAGCGCGCGCGACCGTTGTAATCCTTGCGCTAACCGCAGGGGAGCCGGGACGAGATCGTCGAGCGTAAAACTGATCTGCTCCTGCTGGTCGAACATCTTCCTGCCGCCGCTATTTGATTTTGCGTTCAAAAAATCACGGGTCGAAAGCTGGGAGCCCGGCGCGGTACTTACGTTGACGATGCCGTTGAATCCCTTTCCGTCGCTAACGCGACTGAGGTTGGTCGCCAGATCGTGTGCCCCGCGCGTCCCGACGAGTGCTTCAGCGGTGCCGAGCCAACGTGCTTTAGCGGACCCCTTCAGTTGTACGTCTACCGCGACTTCTTTGGAGAACCCGCCGATCACGTCTCCGAATCCCTGGTAATGTTTGAAGAGTCGGATTCCGGCCACGTCGGCAGCGGAGATTCCGTCCGTCACGCTCCGTTGGCGGCCACCGAAGATGTCTTTCCCCTCCACGAACAAATGATCGATCGTCTTACCCTCAAACATGATGTCTCCGTTGTCGCTGAGTGATAAGTCAGGGATACGGTTGATCAAATCCCCCAGTGTCGTTTCGTTACCCAACCGATAGGCTTCTACGTCGAAGAACATGGTATCTCCGTGTATTTCTACGGGGCTTTTTTCGGCATTTACCGTGATTTGCGTCAGCTCCAAGGCCAGGCGGTCGAGTACGTAGGTGGTCGAATCTACATCTGGGGTAATTGTGATCGTAGCTGGCAGGAAACGGTAATCGTCGATTTGTAGATACAGGGTATCGCCGTAGTACAAAGCAAGAAAACGAGCTACCCCATCGGGACCGCTTGTTGATTCCGCATAGAGCAGCTTTTGTGCGGAGACTAATAGGTCGACCTCAACGGCAGCGGCTGGTTCGTTGAACTGGTCCTTAAGCAATATCCGCAGGTCGCGTTGTCCGTAGATAGAACCGGTAAGTAGCAAAAGCAGGAATACCGTACTTAACCGAATGAGTGCGTTGTGGTGAAGCACGAGTAATAATTTTCTATAAAATGACAAATCCGAGTTTTAATAGCTTCCCCTCATTAAATTTGAAGATAAACGCTCATCAGATGCTGAGTTGACCCAAGTTGACGTCCAGCGATTTCAGCAATTAATTAATTAGCTATTTCTTTCGTCTTTCCATTATTGATTACCCCGCCCCGCAGCACATTCCGGCCTCACGATACTGGGTACCAAATCACCGTCGATTTCTTCGATGGCGACCATCACTATTCGGTGGGAACTATTAACTTTTTGAATGACCAAACCCGGAAACCCAGCTTCCTGCTTGGGGCCATCAGATATGGGTATACGGGGAGCAAACCAAACGTAGCTATCTGGAAAGTCTCGGTTTACTGCTTTTTGCGTTAGTAAGTTGCCGATTATTTTGGTGGAGTCCGTTAAGTCGTACAGTTCCGATCTAAAGGTGGTTTTTCGTGCGCACCCCCTCATCTTACTTACTTCTAACATTTCCAGATCATTCACCGATCTCATATCCTTATAGTGCACCGTACTGGTGCCGGCATAATACTGCTCTCCGGTGTACATTGAGTCATACTGCGTCGAGACGTAACTGTATAAAGAGACACCGTTTACGTGGAGTAATTGAAAGGTTCTGGTTAGATGATCTACGGAAGCCATTTTTGCACGGTCCTCACCCGTAAACTGTTCGGAGAGCTTAGTGTAAGTGTTATTAACACTTCTTACTTCGTAAGTGACTTTATACCCCGTCTGGGCCATGAGGGCACTGGTTATTAGAAAAACTATAGTGAATATAAATAATTTCATATTAAAATCTTCTCAAAAAACCAATAGGCCTCACCTTAAACTGATTTAGATTGACGTTCGGCGACCTCAAAGGCAGTTGCTCTAACTCTATTCGTTTACTTACTTACCCCGCCCCGCAGCACATTCCGGCCTCACGATACTGGGTACCGAATCGCCGTCGATCTCTTCGATGGCAACCATCACTATCCGATTAGAACTACTAATGTATTGAATGACCAAACCCGGAAATCCGGCCTCCTGCATGGGGCCGTCAGATATAGGTATACGAGGTGTAAACCATATGTAGCTATCCGGAAATTCTCGGTTTACAGCCTTTTGCACCAGTAGATTATCGATTATTTTGGTAGAATCGGTCAGGTCATACAGTTCCGCTCTGAAAGTGGTTCTTCGCGCGCATCCCCTCCTGTTACTTACCTCCAACATTTCCAGGTTACCCTTCGATCGCATATCCTTGTAGTGCACCGTACTGGTGCCAGAAGGATATTGCTGCCCGGTGTACGTCGAATCGTACTGAGTGGAAAGATAACTGTACAACGACATACCGTTGACGTGGACTAATTGAAAGGTTCTGGTCATATGATCTATGGAAGCCATTCTTACACGATTTTCACCCGTCAACTGTTCGGAGAGCTTTGTGTGAACATGATTAACACTTCTTTCTTCGTAAGTTACCTTATACCCCGTCTGGGCCATGAGGGCACTGGTTATTAGAAAAACTATAGTGAATACAAATAATTTCATATTGAGACCATTTTTAGTGGATAAGTTATAAGTAAAAAGGCCTCGCCTTGAGGCGAGGCCCATAATCTGTTAGCAATCACCTACGTCTTTCCAGTTGCCATCGGCGTCCTCGGTCATCGAGCAATTGCTACCGTCAATAATCGTAGTACACGTACCGTCGTTGGTACACGTTGTGGTTAGCACCTTATCTTCGGCGGGGGCGCTGAGTTTGGCGGGCAGTTCCGTACCGGTTGGTGCCCAAAGGAAGAAAACTAAAAATAATATACTCGTCATTGAATAATTTTGAGGAATGATCCTCGCGTCTACTCTTTTCAAGATTTCGATTTTCGACTACCTCGGTAGTAGAGTGGCCACTCGTACTTGGTTATACTAAAGTAGCGCGTTACGGACGTATTGCAAAATAAATTATATCAAAAGTTGACTGGTTAAACCCATACATTCTGCAGTTTCAAAATCAAATTGGGGTGATTAAACGTCAGGGCAACATCAATCGCCAGTGAGAGGCCACCTGCGGACTAGTTTTTCCACGCTCCCTCAAAATTTACTCCCTACCGGTGGTGGCCCCGCGGGAACCATTGCTTCATACTCATAATCCCCTAAATCCTCAGCAAACTCAGCCTTGATTGAGGCTCGTAAGTCAGCGTCATCAAACAAATCCACCATCGTCCGCGCCATCGCCTCGGCCGCGTACTTCATTCCTTTGTGGCCAATGCTCATACCACCGCAGGCGACAACGGCCCAACTGTGCCACGGGGTGCCACTCGGTGCGGTAGTGGCGCGAAGGCGAATAGTGGGAACGACGTAGCTGACGTCTCCCACATCCGTAGATCCGCCGCTCGGCGTTTTCTGGGTTTCCTCCAGCGGCTCAATCTTACTTTCGATACCAATCTCTGGCTTACTGACGGCCTGCTGGATGGACTTGGCAAAATCTTGCTCAGCGTCCGTATAGGCGATCGCGCCCATCGCTTCCAGGTTGCGCTGAAGCGCTTCGGCGCCCGTAGTATTGACCAGTACTTCGTGGATACCGGAAATGAGCGTTAACTCGTATTCCACATTAGCCATCATGGCAGCTCCCTCGGCAATACGCTTTACCTGTTCGTAGACAGTCATCATCCCGGCACGGTCACCGTCGCGGACACGCGTCCAGATGCGGGCGTAGTCGGGGATGACGTTGACTACTTCGCCGGCATTTTGAATATCGTAGTGGATGCGGACGCTGGGTTTGACGTGCTCGCGGTAGTAATTGATGCCGGTGGTGAATAATTCGAGGCCGTCAGAGGCATCGCGGCCGTTCCAGGGGTCGGCGGCGGCGTGGGCGGCCTGGCCTTTAAATTCTACTACGAAGTCGATCAGAGCGAGGCCGGTTTGTACGGACACTTTTGTTTCGGCGGAGGGGTGCCAGTCCATGACCACGTCCACGTCATCGAAGGCGCCGGCACGGATCATCCAAAGTTTACCGAAGAACTTTTCCTCCGCCGGGGTGCCGTAAAAACGGATGGTGCCTTCAAGCTCTCCGCTTTCAATCAGTTCTTTGATGGCGGTAGCCGCGCCAAGGCTGGCCGTTCCGAAAAGATTATGTCCGCAGCCGTGGCCCGCGCCACCTTCGTTGAGGGCTTGTTTGTAGGGGACGGTTGCCTGGCTGAGCCCGGGCAGCGCATCGAACTCACCCAGGATACCGATGACTGGCTTACCGGAACCAAATTCAGCGGTGAAGGCGGTGGGGATGTCTCCAATATTCTCGGTGACCCGAAACCCATTAGCGCGGGCGTAAGCTTTAAGTGCTTCGGCCGATTGGGTTTCGCGGAAGGCAATTTCTTCGTACGACCAGATCTTGTCGCTTAAATCAATGAGCTGCTCGTACTGCCGGTCGATCGAAGTTTTCACCTCGTTTTTCATATTATTCTGGGCGCTCAGCGCGGGTGCCAGGATGGTGGACAGGAGCAGTGAGATGAGAATTCGATGGAGCATATTGGAAGGTTTGGGAACTAAGATACTAAATGGCTTTGAAGGTGCGTGCGCGCATAAACGCAGATCTAAATTAGGAAACACACCTTGTTTGTAACGAATCAAGTAGAGACGGATGCTTCGGTAATGACGGTGAACCAGTCTGTTTTCCAGTATAATCCTTGCACCTGCGGCCGCGCCCCGAGTCTAAAGATATCCTTGTTAAATCGTGAATAAGTTAAAGTAGCCCAGGCGACCAACAGTTACGGGTTTACGGTCTTTTAAACCGTGAACTAAGCGACCCCGCTACTTCATTTAACATGTCCTATCGCTTTTGCGAGCTTCTACTGACCGCCACTTTTGTGATGGCTTCCCTGACCCTCTCTGCCCAGCCCCCCCAAACAAGTGGCGAGCAAAGAATCTGGCACCGAACTACGCTAACGTTCGACGGGCCGACGACCTCCGAGAAGGCTACGCTAAACCCCTTTGCGGATTACGCGCTGGACGTCACTTTTACCAATGGCGACCAGGAATTCGTAGTCCCCGGCTACTACGCAGCTGACGGAAATGCCGCCGAAACAAGCAGCACGCAGGGTAATAAATGGCGGGTAAATTTCGCTCCGAACCGCACGGGCACTTGGGAATGGACCGCTTCTTTCACTACCGGAACCGACGTAGCCGTTGACGGAGGAGGAACATCGGCAGCCTTCATGGACGGTGCCACTGGCTCTTTTTTCATTGCGGAATCCGACAAGAACGGCCGCGACCACCGCGGAAAGGGCAGGCTAGAATACGTCGGTGAGCATTACCTGCGCTACGCCGGCAGCGGAGAGTGGTTCGTAAAAGCAGGTGCCGACGCACCCGAGAATACCTTAGCTTACGAAGACTTCGACGAAGTGCCTAATTTCGGCAACGGCCGAAAAAACTGGCAACCTCACCAGCAAGATTTCGTAGCGGCGGAAGCAGCCGAATACACCTGGCAAAATGGCAAGGGATCCGAATTACTCGGTGTAGTGAACTACCTCTCCACGGTAGGCGTAAATGCCTTCAGCTTCCTAACTTTTAACACCGCCGGAGACGATAAGAACGTATACCCACACCTGTACAAAGGAGATTTTAGCGCTGAAGGAGGCGAGGTGACCTGGAATGAAATTTTTCACGATCGCTTCGACATTAGCCGTCTGGCGCAATGGGAACGTGTGTTCAGCTACGCCGATCAAAAAGGGGTATACCTCCACTTCAAAACGCAGGAAACGGAGAACGACGACTTGATGGACGGCGGAGACGTAGGACGTGAACGTAAGTTGTACTACCGCGAACTGATCGCCCGGTTCGGCCATCACTTGGCCCTGAACTGGAATATGGGAGAAGAGAACAAGCAATCTTCGCAACAACGTATAGAGATGGCCGCCTACTTCGCCGCCATCGACCCCTACAACCACCTTCGCGTAATTCATACTTATCCCGCTCAAAAAAACAGCGTCTACACTTCACTATTAGGCTCGAATTCAGCCTATACCGGAGTATCTCTGCAAACTGCTAATAGTGGGCAAACCGAGAACTACGGAGATACATTCGATTGGGTCGACCGCTCGAAAAGTAACGGTAAGAAGTGGGTCGTCGCGGTTGATGAACCAGGAAGCGCCAATATCGGCGTGGACACGGACCCCAGAGCCCGGAAACTGACCCGGCACCGCGTGGTCTGGGCTAATCTCATGGCGGGCGGCGGCGGAACTGAATTTTACTACGGTTACGAATCCGGCTGTGGCGACCTGAACTGCCAAGACCACCGTTCCAGGGGGGAGAAATACGCCGATGCAGCCCTCGCCCTGAAGTTCTTTCAAGTACACTTTCAACCTTATTTGCCTGACGTAAGCCGCGACAATGACGTCACCGATGACAACGATGATTACGTACTGACGAATCCTGGATTTGCTTACGCTATTTACCGCCCCGACGGCGGCAGTACGTCGATCAGCCTTCCGGACGGAGCGTGGACGGTTCAGTGGTATAACCCCAGGAATGGTGAGATGAACACGCCCAGTTCAATTACCCCCGGAACACTGGTCGCCCCGGATACGGAAGACTGGGTAGCCCTGATCGTCCAGTCGTCCGCTCTGCCCGTCGAGTGGCTATCTTTCACGGCCCGGGCGGAACGCAAGTCAGTCCGGTTAGATTGGAGCGTTGCGAAGGAAGAAAACAATCAGCGCTTCATCGTAGAGCACATGGGCGCTGACGCGGGTGCCAAGTTTAGTTGGATTGCGGACCTGCCGCCCTCGACTTCTCCGGGTGAGCATAGTTTTGAATTTATCCATAAAACGCCCGCCTCGGGCTCCAACAGCTACCGAATCGTACAGGAGGATACGGATGGATCCAAGAATTTCAGCCCCGTTCGTACGGTCACGTTCGCCGGAGTCTCCGTAGCCATCAGTCCCAACCCATTCACCGACTCTGTCCGTTTGAGCTACCCCGGGTCACTGAACCGACTGCGTGTGTACGATACGAATGGTCGAGTAGTTTACAGTCATTCGACCACAGCCACGGATGGAGTCGATTTAAATCTATCCGCACTTCCCGCGGGAGTCTATTGGCTGAAAGGAGAATTGAACGGTACGGAATGGGAAAGTAGGATAGTCAAGCGGTAGGTTGCGACCGTTTAAATAACACCTGCGCCCAATTTAGTTAGAGGCGGTTCAGTACTTCTTTTTTCAGTTCACGATAGTTACGGTACCGACTATTATCGACCAGGAGGAACAACCGCCCTTTACCAAGCTCAAAGTCTGGTTCTGGAATAACGTAACGCTTCCCACCTCGCTCAAAAGCCAGGGCGAGGCCGGAAGTGTACAGTCTTTCGCTCAAGGTTCCCCAACTGAGTTGCGTATCTAATTCGATACTGATTAGTTCGTTTGACCCGAAACTGCCGTAAAGGTCGTCGAGAATCTCCTCCGCACCGGTGGCGATACAGCGAGCTAGAATTTCGACGTTCCGTACAGCCGGTCGAATTACGTCCGTAGCACCGGCAGCTTCAAAACGCTGTAGGTTTTCCGGTAAGACGGCCTCCGCAATGATCCGCCCCGTGTAGTGTAATTGATTCCTCAAGTGACGGATGGTGAGGAAGGTTTTTGCATCGGACACGGGATTGGTCGGTTCCGTAGCGAGAAGCACCAACACGTCAATTTGATGCCAGACACCGTAAACCCGTTCTTGCGTATCCGTACTACCATCCCCAAGGTAGGTGACATCAATATTTTTCAATTCACTCCTGAAGCCATTCAGGTAATTACTATTAGCACGCTGTTCGGAACCGATGATACCAACGCTGGTCGGCTCCTTGAATAGCGTGATTTGTCGATCTTGAATTAGTGGGGTTAAGGTGTCTACCAATTCCTTCGCTGCGGCTTCGTTTGAACCGAAGGCATCCGTGTCGGCGAGGAAGACCAGTCTTTCATCTTGTAGCTTTCGGTTCCTGGGTGGATGAAGTTCGTACCTGTCATCAATGGTACGAATACCCAGTAGCGTCGCTTTGTCCTTCGTCAGCGTAAGTACATCTTCAACTAAGCAGCCGAGCGGTTGATGGATTACCAGAATTCCAATACCATCACGGTCGATCAACTCGTCAACGATGTTTTCCGCGCCGACCGTTAAAATGGCGCGGGAAAAGACATCTGGGTAGTTCAGATCGAAAAAGAGGACGTCGTCCGCTCCTAGCTCTTCCGCCATGCTTCGACCATTGCTGCTTTGCGCCGCTAAAATGATGGGGGTATCTTTTGTCTGTTCCCTTAACCGCAAAATGAGTTCTAAGTCACTGAAGGCAGTTTCCTCCCCGTCCGTTTCCGGAAGGATCGCCAGACAGGATGCCTGCGCTACGTTAGCTAGTTTAAGTGTCTCGGTTTCGTACAGGAATCCATTAACGTGCTGTACGTTCAGTCTGATTAGGTCTTCGGGCAGGATCTCTAAGTTGGGGCTCACGACCACAATTTCCTCCCGGTTTAGCGACGTAATGCTCCTCCGAATCTCCTTCACTACACGCCTGATGTATTCTTCTCTCCAGCCAAAGATGACAATATGGCCAACTGATTTGATGGGAACTTTACCATAACGTTGCTGCTCCAGGCGACTCTGTGCGGCCTCGAAGATTAGTCCGGCCAATTGAGCCAGCACAAATATTCCACCCACGTACATCAACACGACCGTTGCCCAGCGCCCGCCCGGCGTTGCGGCGGAGATATCCCCGTAACCTACGGTTGTTGCCGTTGTGATCGTTAACCAGGCAGCGTCCCCCAGCGACAGACCCTCTAGGAGTACCATCGCTACTATGTGCAGGAAGAATAGTAAGAGTAGAATGCCCGCCAGGAGGAGGATACGAAAAATCAAATCTCCACCAACGGCACGACGGGCATTACGTCTGGCTTTGCGCAGTAAGTAGAAAATTTGCATGTACGCTTATGTGTGTGAATGTCCGTAAGTACTACCAATGTAACACTTTCATTCTAAGAACGTCTGCCTCTTTCGGGTCTTCCCCCAACGAAGAAAGCCCCACCGCGGTTAGCGATGAGGCTCTCATAAAATTGGCGGCGACCTACTCTCCCGGGAGCAATGTCCAAGTACCATCGGCGCTGGGCAGCTTAACTTCTCTGTTCGGAATGGTAAGAGGTGATCCTGCCCGCAATAGCCACCAAAGTCTTTTGATCCCCTCGCCCCAACCCTCTCCAAAGGAAGAGGGAGTAAAAAGGTAGATCGATTTCTTTAGTGAACGATCAACAAGTATGATAAGAGATGCAAGCAATAATCCATTGCTGGCGGGTTTTAAGTCACAAAGACCTAGTTGTTAAATTAAAATTATTCCTGTCAAGCGTCAGTCTTACAATTTTCAACTACTCATAAGCTCGAGGTATACATATAGCATACTACCAATCTATTTTGTAGATAACTTTTTCCTAATCACGCTTACGCGCTTTTGGTAAAAGATAAAAAAGGAAGCTGTCGGGCGATTAGTACTACTCGGCTCCATACATTACTGCACTTCCACCTATAGCCTATCAACGCAGTAATCTTCTGCGGCCCTCAATGGAATACTCATCTTGGAGTTGGCTTCGTGCTTAGATGCTTTCAGCGCTTATCCATTCCGCATATAGCTACCCAGCGGTGCAGCTGGC
>NZ_JAATJH010000002.1:1161603-1182584 GCF_011927835.1 Neolewinella antarctica | reverse complement strand
TGTAACCGTCAAGGTTATTTAAGCAGCTTGTTTCGTTCGCCTTGCTTTCAAAGCGGGTGCAAAATTACAACCCGTTCTCTTCTTGTGCAACACTTAAGGGAAAGTATTTCAAAACTTATTGCCGAAGCAGTTTGAAGTAACTTTCTTCCTCCTTCCCTTCGTTAAGGGGCCGCAAAGATACGTTGAAGAAAAGAAGCCGTGCAAGTGATTTGAAAGTTAATTTCGAAATCTTTTCGCGTAAAGTGGGGATGATAAATCAACCTCGCTTCGTCTCTTTCTTCCGCGTTTCTACCGAGGCATTCCTCGTTGCGAGCCGCAAAGGTACGATGAAGAACTTCAGTTAAACAAGCGATTTGGAAAGTTATTTCTAAATCTTTGTCTCGTCGTTTTGAACGTTGATTGCTCTTCGTTTTCGCGCGCTGGTTTCTCCGTTTCGTGCGAGGCATTCCTCGTTTGCGGGCTGCAAAGATACGTTGCCGAAGTCGACGTACACAAGCGTTTTGGTGGTTTACGTCGATTCTTTTTTAGGTTAGAAAGCTAAGTGTTTGGGAATCATGGGGTTCTGGGTTTTGATATTTTTTGGAGTGTTGGTTATGTGGTTTAAGAGCCCTCTCCCCGGCCCCTTTAGCTGCGCTGCTTCCTGCGGAGGTCCGAAAGAGGAGAGGGGGGACGGCTCAGACGTTGGAGTATCATAAAGGCGTAATCAACGTAGTCTGTTTGTTGAAAGTGGTCCAGTTAATTCAATAGACAATAAGAACGTTCTTCCTTTGGAGAATCTCAAGAGGATACCCTAACCCCACCTCCTTTGCACCCGCGACCGCGCCCAAGCGTGAGACCTAATATGTAGGACACAAAAAGCCCGGACCACCTAATTGGCGGCCCGGGCGAAAATCGTGGTCTCCCGTGGAAGACCTGAGCTGATTTAACCTTCTTTCAGTTCTTGCGAGTTGCCCGGAGGCGAAAGGGGTGCATCAGCCGGTGACTTTACTTGGAGGCTGGCTTGACGGTCTTGATGATTCGCGCGGCTACCTTGTAGGGATCGGCGGCGGAGTTCGGACGGCGATCTTCCAGCCAGCCCTTCCAACCACGGTCGACGGTGGCGATGGGGATGCGAATGGAGGCGCCACGGTCGGAGATGCCGAAGCTGAACTCGTGGATGGATTGCGTTTCGTGGAGTCCGGTCAGGCGCTGGTCGTTATCGTGGCCGTAGACCTCGATGTGTTCCTTGACGTAGGGACGGAAGGACTCGCACACTTGCTCGTAGTCTGCTTTGCTCCCGCTTTCCCGGAGGAAGGAGTTAGAGAAGTTGGCGTGCATACCGGAACCGTTCCAGTCACCTTTGACGGGTTTGCAGTGGTATTCGATGGCGATGCCGTACTGTTCGGCGATGCGTTCGAGAAGGAAGCGGCCGAGCCAGATTTGGTCACCGGCTTCCCTTGCGCCTTTGGCGAAGGTTTGGAATTCCCACTGCCCGGGAGCGACTTCGCAGTTGATGCCTTCTACGGTGAGGCCGGCGTCGAGGCAAGCATCGAGGTGCTCTTCTACGATCTCGCGGCCATATGCGTTTTTAGCGCCTACGGAGCAGTAGTACCGTCCTTGGGGAGCGGGTTCGGTGCCGTCGGCGGGGAAGCCGAGGGGCTTATTGGTTTCCGGATCCCAGAGGAAGTATTCCTGCTCGAAGCCGAACCAGAAGTCCCGGTCTTCGTCGTCGATCGTAGCGCGGGCGTTGCTGGGGTGTGGAGTTCCGTCAGCCTTAAGAACTTCGGTCAGGACGATAAAGCCATTTTTACGCTGGGGGTCCGTGATGATCGAGACGGGCTTGAGCAGACAGTCGGAGCTGCCGCCTACGGCTTGGTTGGTGGATGATCCGTCGAAAGACCACATCGGGCAGTCTTCAAGTTTGCCGCTGAAGTCAGCGATGACCTGGGTTTTGCAGCGTAGAGACTGCATGGGCTCGGTTCCATCGAGCCAGACGTACTGTAGCTTGTGCTTAGTAGGCATGAATAAAGTGTTTTGGAGGTTAAATCAGAAGGTTATCGAATATTTAAAAGGGCGCCCCGATAGATATCGGGACAGGTGCATAATGCATTTGTGGGACGCGCCCGGAAAGTCTTTGTGTTATATTTAGAAAGCATATACGGCGGCGACGATAAAAGTAGCGATGCTATTATCTTCATCGTTATCCGTTCCGTAGTTGATAATGCCATCACTGTAGGTACCCGCAAAATCGGCACTACTGTCGAAGCGAAATTCGGGGATGATCCGCAAGTCTCCAATATTGAAGTTGCCGCTTGCGGTGATGGCGAAAACGCCTCGGCCATCTAGCGTGATGTCTTCGGGAGCAGATTCAACAAAGTACTCACTACGTAGATTCAAGCTAGCATTATCGGTGATACCAACCGTTCCGTACAAAGCTATTCCAGTGAAACCATCGCTGTGTCCGACCTTTGATTCGTCATCAATGAGGTTTTCAGTGCTCTTCCTGGAGGCATTTAGACCGAGCATGATGGTTTCGCTCACTTCGTAAGTTGCCGTCAGGTCAACCTGAAAGGTGGTGGCGTCATCGTCGCCCGACACATCTTCCGTATCCGTACCGTAAAGGAAGTTCAGGTAAGCAGCAATGCCACCCGTCTCGGTACTTAGCTGTGCACCGTAATAGTAGCCCGCGTCGTTGAAGCGACTGTCCGTGTTATTAAAGACCCCGACCATCGCACCAAAGCTTTCGCCCAGGGCAAAGTCGGCCTTCAAACCGGTGTGGAAAAAGGGACCATAACTGAATAGGTAACTGGTGGAATAATTCATATTGGCTACGGCATCAATCACTTCGTAGCCCACAAATGTACCAAACTGACCCATAGTAAGGGTTATCGCGTCGCTGGGTGAGTAGGTAACGAACAACTGTTGCAGGTTAGGAAAGCGGCCATTAGCGGCATCGGCGCGGGGCCCAAAACCAACTTGCCCTACGAAACCTACTTTACCGAGTGCCTTTTCCGCTAGCAGATTTACATTGCCGACGCCAAAACCGCGTGTCTCCTGCGCAAAGCTGGTGGGGAAAGTCAGTGGTGATCCATCGGCTCCTTTGGCATCCGTGAGAACGTGTTGAAAATATGCATCGGCGTACCCGCTAAGACTGAAGGAAGGTTCTTCCTTAGCAGTAGCTTGTCCAACAGCGGGCGTTCCGTCAAGCGAACCAACATCAGTGGATGCTACCTCTTGTGCAATAATTGGCAACGAAATCAGGGCTAAACCAGTAGCCAGAAGTGTAGTAGTGAGTCTCATCGTAAAGAAGTTTTGAACGTGCGTGGAGAAATAGTGAATGCTAATGATTGACTCAAGCTCAATTAATATCTAATGCTGAATACCGAACGCCGCGTATTGCATACCCTGCGGTCAGTGGATCCCATCATGCCTTTACGGCATCAGCCATCGGTCAGTTGAAAGACGCCGTCTTCCTTACCGGCCGTGTAAGCGTGCATATCGTGCTCGCCAATATCGAGCCCCATGATCTCTTCCTCTTCGTCCACGCGAATACCCATGACCGCCTTGAGGGCGCCAAGAATTCCGAACGATGCAGTAAAAGAGAAAGCACCGATGGCGGCTACGCCGATTAATTGATTGATAAGCTGTGCGCCGCCCGCCAGGTCACCGAAGATGCCGACCGCAAGCGTACCCCAAATACCACACACACCGTGGACGGAAGTAGCACCGACCGGATCATCGAGCTTAAGCGTTTTGTCGATGAAGACGATACTGAAGGGAATGATGATGCCGGCAATGCCACCGATAGCGATCGCATCGAGACCGTTCATCTGGTCCGCTCCAGCGGTAATACCGACGAGGCCGCCGAGAATGCCGTTAAGTACCATTGATAGGTCGTACGATTTGAACATGAAGTAAGCCGTGAAGAAGGCGGCGACACCACCGGCGGCGGCGGCTAAGGAGGTCGTCACGAACACCAGCGAGACTCCGTTGGGGTCAGCACTCAGGACGGACCCTCCGTTAAAACCGTACCAACCGAACCAGAGGAGAAACACCCCGATTGCGGCGAGTGGCATGCTGTGCCCGGGAATGGCCGTCACCCGGCCGTCCTTGCGGTACTTACCCTTCCGGGCACCGAGGAGCATGATCGCGGCGAGGGCGGCAAAACCGCCGGCGGCGTGGACGAGCGTTGACCCTGCAAAATCATAGAAACCGAGATCCGACAACCAGCCACCACCCCAGTGCCAACTTCCTGAAATCGGGTAAGAAAGCGCAACGAAAACAGTAGCGAATAACAGGAAGGGAACCAATTTGACCCGCTCGGCAACGGCGCCGGACACAATGGTCGCGCAGGTTGCGGCGAACATGCCCTGGAAAATGAAGTCAGAGAAACCAGTGTAGGTGCTAGTCTTGGCCGCCGTTGCGTACGCTGCGGATTGTGCAACTGCGCTAACGGCATCCTCATAACCATCAGCCCCCGGTACCAGACCACCGGCCTGAACCGTCTGGGCGGCGGCGGCGATCATCTCACCAGTAGCGGTGACACTTCCCGCAGCCCAATCCATCGGGCCGAACGCACCCAACCAGCCACCGATGCTCCAGGCATCACCCGGGTACATCAGGTTGAAGCCTATGACAAAGTAGGTCAGTAAGCCAATGGAAATGATCATCGAGTTCTTGAAGAGAATATTAACGACGTTCTTCTTCTGCACGAAGCCGGCTTCGAGGCTTGCGAATCCGAGGTGCATAATGAAGACGAGGCACGTCGCCATCAAAATCCAGAGGTTGTTCACGGTAAACAATGCTTCCATAACGTTGATCAATTTTTATCTAAGTGGGAACTCAGCTAGCGCTGAGAAAAGTGAGTACAGGAGTGCCAGACCCAGTGGCGCGCAAGTCCTCACGAAATGAAGACGAGTGCCCGTGGGTGACGGAGCAACTTGGTGGTACTGAGCTAGTGGCTAAGGGGGAGGCGGTAGCCGGAACCGTAGTGCAAAGGGTTTCCGGATGGTTGACTGCGTGTGAGTTTACATGCGAGCAGTGAGCGGTAGACTCTATTGGTGTTTAATCTTTAGTCTTTGTCTTTGGTCTAAAGTCTGTGACCAGTTGGGAGGATAACAGACTATAGACCATAGACCATAGACCATCTAGATCGCGCTATCATCGCGTTCTCCCGTGCGGATGCGAATAACCCCGTCGACGTCGTAGATGATAATTTTTCCATCCCCAACTTTACCGGTCTTGCCGGCGGATTGGATCGCGTCGACGATGGCTTCGGTTTTGGCCGTAGGGGCGAGGATATCGAGCTGAAGACGCGCAATGTAGTCCGCATCGTAGACGCTACCGCGGTAGGTGAGCTGTTCACCCCGCTGGAGACCGAAGCCTTTGACCTCGGTCAGGGTAAAGAAGTTGACATCGATGGCGGCAAGCGCATCCCGAACGGACTCGAACCGGGAAAGGCGAATGATAGCTTCAATTTTCTTCATGCGAAGTAAAGTTGTCGGTCGGTTTAGCCCCTGGTTAGAAGGCGAAAAGCCGGAAAACGAATGGTTGAAAAATTTGCTATCTGGTTGAGGCGTTGCGGCGGCGTTGCTGACTACATCCGCTTTGTTGATGACAAAAGTGAGGCACTCAGGACGGCACTTTGCGCTAAGCTAGTCGTAACTTTGTCATCGCCAAACACACATCCGTAAACGCAACCGGCTTACTTCCAGTCGGGTACACCCATAAAACTTCACATGTCCACTGCGGTAAAAGATCAATTATGGCGGCTCGTAAAGTCCTTGAACAAAGCAGAAAAGCGTAATTTCAAGATATTCGCCACCCGGGCCGGTGGCACCGCGGAAAGTAAATTCGTCCTGCTTTTTAATTCGCTAGACAAGGCAACGGAGCTCGACGATGCGCTGGTCATGCGTCGGTTGAAGCTATCTCCGGGCAAGTACTCCAACCTAAAACGCCACTTATACCAGGAGCTGCTGAAGAGTCTGCGGCTCATCCACATTGACAAAGAGATCGACATCGAGTTACGCGAGCAGATTGATTTTAGCCGCATCCTGTACGGCAAAGGTCACTACCTGGATGCCTTACGGACACTGGAACGCGCCAAGGCGAAAGCCATCGAGCATAATCAGGATCTACTGCACCTGGAAATACTGGAATTTCAAAAACTCATCGAAGCGCGCCACGTCACCCTCTCGCGGCAGGTCACGGACAAAATGGACATCCTCCTCAACGAATCCGCCGAAAAAAGTCATTCCATCCTGACCACGAGTGAGCTACTGAATATGAATATTCAAATCCACGGTCGGTACATCGAGCGCGGGCACGGCCGGACGCCGAACGAAATTGCGCAGACCAAAGAATTCTGGGCGGACATCCAAACCGCCCGCGTGACCTCCGCGACGGCCAGGAGCACCTTTCACCAGCAGGTCAACCGTTTACAGGCCGGAATGTGGTACCAGTACATTCAGCTCAACTTCGAAGAAAGTCTGGAAGCGGCCCAGAGTGCCGTCACCCTCTTCACCCTCAGCCGACAGATGACGGTGAAGGACCCGGACCTGTACCTACGCTGCCTGTACTACGTGACCGTCTTCGCCTACCTGACCGAGCAACCCACGGTCATCCGGAAATACCGCGCGCGCCTGTCGGCCTTTCTGGAAGATGACAAAGTTAAATTCAACGAAAATTCCCTGCGCATCGGCGTGGTCTACCGGAAGTTAAGCCGGTACAACGAACTGTTCCAAGCGGGTCGACTTGCGGAGGCGTACGCCTTCAGTCAGCGGGTCGCCGCTGATTACCAAAGTGGCGTATTCGTGCCGGCCGAGCACCGCTGGGGCCTGTTTTTGTACAAGTCAGCGGCCGCGGCGTTTCTGGTTAGCAGGTATTCCGACGCCATCGACGACCTCAACGACATCGTCAACATGAAGACCGGTACCCACCGCGAGGACCTGCTGATCAGTACCAAACTGCTCCACGCGCTGTGTAACTACCAGATGGAGCACTATTCGCTCGTCGATTACCACCTGACGAGTCTTGCCAGATTACTCCGTCGGAGCCGGGAGACCGCGGAGCTGCACCGGTTGATGGTCGCGGGCCTGCGTAAATTAATTTCATTACCGGTTGCCGAAAGAGCGCCGGTGTTCGCAAGATTAACCGCGCAAATTGACGCGCTGCGTGCCGACCCCTTCGAGCGAAAAGCACTCACTTATCTCGAGGTCGGGTACTGGTTATCGCTTCACGAATAATATTTTTCGCACTGGCAGCAACACGGTAGTACCGTGGCTCTTCCCGGCATTCCCCGGCACCCGCGCCCGCGCCCACACGTTGAAATCCACGCGCACGGGCCGGAGGTCGTGGATAGCTGATTTATTACGAAGGAACAGACGTTGAGCGTTCGTGCACTACCTTGATCATGAATCTTAGGTAACGCCGGGCAACTTAATCCGACAAACCTACCCGGGTTACAAATGGCCAGAAAGCGCTACTTCACGCGGGCCGCCTACTTCCTCTACAACTTTCAAAACGTCTGATGACACAATTCAATTACTCGCTCTCCGCCATCGTAGCCGGCATTTGCCTGAGCGTTTTGTTCCTGGGTAACTCCGGCGGCGCGGCGGCCAACGACAACTTTTATACCGGCGCGCCCAGCACGGGTGGTGGCACGGAAGCGACCTGCAGCACTTGCCACCGTGGCGGCACTTACGGCGAGCCAGCCCTTACCGTCCTGTTTGCGGAGCAAGGCAGCACCGAGTTTAACGCACTGACCAGTTACGTGCCGGGGCAGACTTACCAGGTTTCCATCAAAGTAGGATTTACGGGCGCGGAACCTGCCGGCTACGGCTTTCAGGCACAATTTCTGACGGATTCGACCGCACTACGGGCCGGCACGGCAACCGCGACGGGCGGGGTGCAGGTCAGCGCCGGGGGCGCGGCGCGTCAGTACGTCGAGCACAACAGCGTCAGTAACGGTGGTGACTTCGCTTTTGCCTGGACGGCGCCGGAGGTCGGCACCGGACCGGTAAATCTCTACGCGGTGGGAAATCTAGTTAACCGCGCCCGGGGCACGGGCGGCGACAACGGAAGCACGTCGCCGACCATTGTGGCGCTGACGGAGGGCAATCTTTCGTCCGTCGCCACGGTTGCCGCCATCACGGGGCGGCTGTACCCTAATCCGGCGGGCGCGCGGTCGCGGGTGCAAGTGGAAGTGGACGTGAAGCAAAGTGGGTCACACCGGCTAACCGTTCGGGACGCAACGGGCCGGCTACTCACTACCGCCCAGCTCGAACTAAGCAGCGGAGGCCAGGTGATTCCACTCATGGCCGAAAACTTCAGCACCGGTCTTTACACGGTTTTACTAACCGGATCGGACAGCCGCTTCGTCGGTCGGCTAGTCGTACGCTAAATGACAAAGGTAAATTTTGACCTAATTCCTACTACCGAACTTAGTACCGTAGCGCGGACTCCCTGAGCAAGCCCCGGATGTCCCTTTTTAGTTGGATGAGGCAATTAGTCGTAGTGCCACCCCCGCAAAAGACCGAGAGGTAACTTACTGCCGGGGCTTGATGCCCAAACGGAGTGAGACAATGTGGCTGTAGGTGCTACGCCCGTCGTCCTCGCCGAGGTCGGTGTAGGCGTAGTCGACGTTAAGCTGCCCAACTTTGAGACCGAGGCCGAGGGAGGGGCGGGAGTTGATCCGTTCCTCCATGTCGAAATCCTGAATGCGCTGCAACTGCGAAACCCCGGCGCGTAAAAAGATGAACTCTCCGTAGTCGGCTTCCAGGCCGAAGGCGGGGTCGAGACTGACCGGGTCGGCGGAAAGGAGGGTATTGCGCTTGCCGTCGGTGGTGGCGATGACGTCCAGCTCGGCGGTCAGGTTGATGTTCTTGGTGAGGGAGAATTTGCGGGCGGTGGCCAGGATGAGGGTCGGGTTAGTTGTTTCGGAGCTACTGATCCGGATGTCGTTCCCGGTTGCGGTGAGCGTGGTGCGCTCTTCTTCGGTGAAGTTGAACGACCAGGTATTGAACGTCGTGGTAATGTCCCTACCGAGCAGGGCGAAAGTCCAGTCGTTGCGGTCCAACTGGACGCCCAGATCGAGGCCAAAACCCCAGCTGCTGGCGAACTCACCAATGATGCGGTGAATAACTTTTACGTTACCGCCAACGCGTAAGTCGCCCTTCGGCTTGGGGAAAGAACGGGCGTAAGTACCCAGAAAAGCGTAATCGGCGGCGGAGAACTCGACGATGTTGTCGAAGTTAATCGTACCGTCCGCTTCGTAGAGGGAAAGGGTGTTGGGGATGTTATCGATACCGAAACGGATGAGGCTGATGCCCAGGCGTTGATTCTTATTGGACAGCGGAAGGGTGAACCCGAGGTAATCGTAGTTCCCCACCCCACCGAACCATTCGGCGTGCATCGCGCCTATTTCCAGCCCCCGATCCACCGGTAAGCCCGCCAGACCGGCGGGGTTCCAGGCTGCGGCGTAAACGTCCTGCTGGCTGGCGGTCACGGCCGACCCCATGCCATGGGCACGGGCACCGACGCCGATCGTCAAAAACTCATTGCTGTACTTTTGGGACACGGCATCCCGCGACAGCGCAAAAAGAAAAAGTGGGAGGAGAAACAGGAGTTTTTTCGGAACCATAGCGTAAAGGTAAAATGCTCGAACGTAGCGTGGGCGGTTTAGGTGCCCCGGTGTCGCAATTGTGATACCTTTGGTGGCTCAAACGTTCCCGGGCCGACACGCGCGTCGCCCTCCCGGACCGTAAACCCGTGCCATGCCATGCTAGAGCCCATCGTTCGCCTTCGCAACGTTACCGTTCACCGGGGTGACCGCCCGGTGCTGCGCGACGTCAACCTCGACGTAGCCGCGGGGGAGTTCGTCTACCTGGTCGGCCGCACGGGCAGCGGTAAATCGAGCCTGCTCAAAACCCTGTACGCCGACCTGCCCCTGCGTGAGGGAAGCGGCGTCGTGGCCGGCCACGACCTGCGCAAAATCAAAAGGCGAAATTTGCCCGCCCTGCGCCAACGACTCGGTATCGTATTTCAGGAGGTGAACCTGCTCACGGACCGTTCGGTGGCGGAGAACCTAGACTTCGTCCTCCGCGCAACCGGATGGCGGCGGCGCGAGGAGCGGGGCCGGAGAATTAACGAAGTCCTGCACGCCGTCAACCTGCCCGCCGCCCGCGACGTGATGCCCTACGCCCTCAGTGGCGGTGAGCAGCAGCGGATAGCTTTCGCCCGCGCCCTGCTCAACAAACCGGCCCTCGTAATTGCCGACGAAGTAACCGGGAACCTCGACCACGAAACGAGCCTGGAGACCCTCCAACTGATGCGTGAACTGGCCCGCAAGAACAACGCCGCCATCCTTTTTGCCACGCACGACCGCCGCTTACTGGAGCACTATCAGGCCCGTACGTTACGCTGCAAGGATGGCGTTATCACTTCCCTCGAAAATCCGCTCCCCTAAAGTCTACCCGAATTACCCACCGTGCACACGCCCAACAAATTTTACGTCACCGTTTCGCTCGCCCTCGTACTCTTTCTGCTTGGTCTGACCGCTTACTGGGCTTACCTGGCCGACGACATCACGCGTAAATTCCGGGAAGACCTGGACGTAGTGGTCGAACTCAAGGCGGACCACACGATGGAGGAACGCAGGCAACTCCTGGCCTACCTCACGCAATCACCCTTTAATCAGCCCCTGACGCTACCCAAGTTTCTCGACAAGGAAGCCGCGCTGACGAGCCTCGACCGGGAGCTCGCGAGCGACTTGGCAGCGCTGGGTCTCAACAACCCGTTACTCGACGTCGTCACCTTTAACGTCCCAATCGATTATTCACGAAGCGATAGCCTGGCCGTGGTGGCCGCAGCGGTAAAGTCGCGGGAGGGCGTGGATGACGTGTACTACCAAAAAGGGTTTGCGGAAATGCTGGCGGTTAACGCACGCCGGGTCACGCTCGTCGTCGGGGGCGTCGTGTTACTGCTCCTGGTCATCACTGGGATACTCATCCACAACACCGTGCGCCTGAGCTTATCGGCGAACAGGCTGCTCATCAAAACCCAGGAGTTGGTCGGTGCGAGCTGGGGGTTTATCAGTCGGCCTTATCTGTGGCGAGCGGTGTGGCAGGGGCTACTTGCCGGTTTACTGGCGGCGGCCGCTCTCAGTGGCACTTGGTACGGACTGGCTAACTATTTACCGGAAATACGGTCATTGGAGGACGGATTACCCGTGCTCGTTATCTGCGGTAGCATAACTGCACTGGGAGTGCTCATCAACTTTCTTAGTTACTATATCGGCGTACGGCGTTACCTTCGTCTGCGAATTGACGATTTGTACTGATTACTTAATCCCGGAAAACTGCGCGCCTTCTCTACTTGGTTATTGATGATTAACCTAAAGTAACGCGCTTTCCCGCCACGGTGTCCTATCATTGCCCCTTCACAAATCGCAACCTACTCCCCTCCCCATGGCTAAAGGAAAAAAGAAAGACAAGCAGAAACTCGCCGACCCAGGCGCTCCCATCCGCATCGAACCGACGCGCGTGGCCAAGCCAAAGGTGACCTTCAAAGAACCCAGATCGAGTACGCCACAAGTCGCGCGGGCGATGACTTTTGGGCCCGATACTTACAAATGGATGGGCATCGGTTTCGCGCTGGTCATGGTTGGGTTGTTCCTGATGGCCGGTAGCCGCGGGGATAATTTTACGGAGTTCAACCCCGAAGACATCTACAGCCCGGTGAAGATCACCCTGGCCCCCGCCGTCATTCTGGCTGGTCTGGGCGTAGTGATCTACGCGATCCTTAAAAAGTAATTTTGGAAGATATTTTGCAAGCCATCGTCCTGGGCATCGTGCAGGGCCTTACGGAATTTCTACCCGTGAGTAGCAGTGGCCACCTGGAATTAGCAAAATGGCTGCTCAACGACGATAGCTTAGCCGCGGATAGCATGTTGATGACCGTGACGCTGCACGCGGCCACGGCGCTGGCGACGATGGTCGTCTTTCGAAAAGATGTTGCCGACATTTTCGGCGACCTATTCAAATTTGAGTGGAACGAGGGGACGAAGTTCTCCCTGCTCATCATTGTCAGCATAATTCCCGCCGCCATCGTGGGTTTGTTTTTTGACGACATTCTGGATACCCTCTTCAGCCAGCAGATCACGCTGGTGGCCGCCATGCTCGTCGTGACGGGCCTACTGCTATTCCTGGCGGACCGGGCGAAGGACACCGACAAACCCGTGGGCTGGAAGGAAGCGGTCATCGTGGGCGTCGCCCAGGCCATTGCTATCCTCCCGGGCATTAGCCGGTCCGGGGCTACGATCGGGACCAGCGTGCTGCTGGGCGTCGACCGGTCGCGCGCCGCGCGGTTCAGCTTTCTGATGGTCGTGCCGCTTATTCTCGGTAAGATGGCTAAGGATTTGCTCGACGGCGATTTCGGCGGGTCGGTGGATGCGGTTTCGCTGGGGGTTGGCTTCGTTGCCGCGTTCTTTACCGGTATCGGGGCCTGCGTGTGGATGATCCAGCTCGTCAAGCGGGCGGAGCTTAAGTGGTTTGCTTATTACTGCTTCGGCGTCGCGGCGCTGGTGTTTGGGGTGCTGGCTTTAGTATAACTACGGAGTCTCTTAGCAGGCTTTGAGGAGCGCACTTCTCTAAACGTGACTGCACCGAGTACTGTGGGTGTGCGGGGTTACGGGCTACTTCCCTGCGGCACCACTCTTTCCAGACCACCGTTATCATCTACTGACTATTTTCCTATCGGCTGGTTGGCACTTCGCGCCGCTTCCTGCGCGTAGGTATTGAGCTTCACCTGCTTCCCGGCCTTTTTCCCGGGGCGAATCTTCATATTGAGGAATTCAACGAGTAACGAGAAAGCAATGGCGAAGTAGAGGTAACCCTTGGGAATCGTACCGATCTGGCTGCCAAAGACTTCCAGGTGCGCCAGGTGGGCACCTTCCGTGATGAGCATGAAGCCGATCAAGATCAAGAAAGAAAGGCCCAGCATCTGAATGGTGGGGTTCCGATTGACAAAATTGCCCACCGGAACGGCGAACAACATCATGATCGCTACCGATACGACGACGGCCGTGATCATGATGATCAGGGCGCCAGAAACGCCGTTAGTCATCCCGACGGCCGTCAGGATGGAATCGAACGAGAAAACGATGTTGATGATGGTAATCTGGACGATCACCGAGCTCAGCGTTGCGCCGCCGACGTTATTACTGTTGCCTGGCTCGCCGTCGACGTGCTCGTCCCCTTCCAGTTTGTGGTGAATTTCGGACGTGGATTTGTACAGCAAAAAGATGCCGCCCGCAATGAGAATCAGCGCCTGACCGCCGAAGCCGCCGCTCGCCCACCCCCAGTCGAAAGTGAACCAGGCTTCCTCCATGGCAATCAGCCAACTCACGCCGAACAACAGGACAATCCGCATGACCATCGCCAGCACCAGGCCGACCTTGGTTGCTTTGTCACGCTCCTTTTCGTTCTTCAATTTTCCGGAAGCAATGGAAATAAAAATGATGTTGTCGATTCCGAGAACGATCTCCAAAAACGTCAAAGTGAGCAAAGAAAGCCAAACGGCACCGCTACCAAAATCGGGAAGTGTGAACATAATGCGGGGTAAAATCTAGTGTCCGGAAAACCCGGCCTTTGGCAAAACTACGCAGGCCGCTCAATGTTTGTTCCCCAATTCTAAATCCCTATGCAAGAAACAAAATTCCGCCGCCTCACCCTCGCCGAACTCAACGACGTACGCGATCAATTCGTCAAGTTTCTGGCCGTCAACGGCATCGACGTAACCACCTGGCAGCGAATCAGGAATGACGAGCCCGGGCGAGCGGACGCACTCATCTTACAGTTTTCCCAAACCGTCTTTGCCGGCGTCATCGAACGCATCGAATTCCTGGTCGACCGCAAACCCAACGATCTGCGCACTTACAAAACCGAAGGCGACAAAATATACATGCGGGGTATCTTGCTAGACGGCGACACGTCCGTCGACTTTACCAAGCAGGACCTGACGCCGCAGGAGATGTTTGACCGCCTCAAAACCGAAGGCATCAGCCCGAAACTCTACGCCGCCGAACGCGCCTACCTACCCATCGGCCGCGACCAGGACGTATTCATCCTGATGGAACGCGGTGCGCTGATCGACGACGGGGAACTATTCCGAACCCTAGCGTCGCTCTAGCGGGCTCGCTGCTGTACCCTACCGCTAGTGAAATATTTAGGCCTTTGGCGCGGCCGCGGGTGCGGGGTTGATGGGGAGGGGTACCGTGATCCCGCTTTTTCACCAAGAATGTTATTACTTTATGTCCGGTCGTCACTCCGGGGCAAGCTTCCGGACCGTTAACCACCAACCCATCGTCCATGCGAATTCTCCTCTTCTTACTCCTCCCCCTCCTCGCCGCGCTCGACGGATGTGGCAACCAGGACGACGGTGCGCCGGCCGCCACGGCGACCTCCGGTTCCGGACCGAACTTTACCCAAAAACCGTCTGACGACGCCATCTACCGCAACGCCGGCGAATCAGTAAATAACCGGATCACCGACCTGATCAGCAGAATGACGCTGGAAGAAAAAGTCGCCCAGGTAACCGCCGTCTGGCAGGATAAGAAACGAATGTACCAAAATGGCTATGACTTTAATCCGGACAGCGCCGCGGTAGTTATGCCCCACGGCATCGGCCACGTCACCCGCCCCAGCGAACTAGCCGGGCCGCCGGACACTAGCCGGACCGCCGCACAGGAGGTAGCCTACGTAAATACGATCCAGAAATGGCTCGTCGAAGAAACCCGCCTGGGCATTCCCGCCCTCATGCACGAAGAAAGCCTGCACGGATTAGCCGCCCGCGACGCCACCAGCTGGGGGCAACCCATCAGCGTAGCCGCTAGTTTCAACCGCCAACTGACCCGGGAGCTCTACGCAACGGCCGCCCGGCAGTCCGCCAGCCGCGGCGCCCACGTCGTCCTCACCCCCGTGGTCGACGTAGCCCGCGACCCGCGCTGGGGCCGCGTCGAGGAAACGCTCGGTGAAGATCCCTACTTGGCCGCGCAAATAGGCTTGCAGGCCGTCCTGGGTTTTCAGGGGGACGACGAAAAATGGGACGAAGGCGAGGTCTTTGCCACCCTCAAGCACCTGGCCGGCCACGGCGAACCCGAAGGCGGCAATAACACCGGACCGGCTAACGTCTCCGAGCGCACCCTGCGGGAAGTTTTCTTCTACCCGTTTCGCTACATCGTCCGGGAGGGCAACGTCCGTAACATCATGGCCAGCTATAATGAAGTAAACGGTGTACCCAGCCACGCCAATGCCTGGATGCTGAACGATGTTCTCCGTGGAGAATGGGGTTACAAAGGTGCGGTCGTATCCGATTACTACGCCGTCCGCGAGTTGGCGGACCGCCACGCAGTTGCTGGCAACTGGGAGGAAGCCGCCGTCCGCGCCATCACTTCCGGCGTCGACATCGAGCTACCCGACCGGGAAGCATTTCCGTACCTGGTAGAAGCCGTGAACGATGGCACACTCGACGTCAAGGTGCTCAACACGGCCGTCGGACGAATCCTCCGCCAGAAGTTTGACCGCGGACTGTTCGAAAACCCCTACGTCGACCCCACCAGAGTAATCAGCAACACGGCCACCGACGATGCACTCGTCCGCCGGGCCGGTGCGGAAAGTATAATCTTACTGAAGAACAACGGAGTCTTACCACTCGACAAAGCTACCGTCGGGCGGGTAGCGATTATCGGCCCTAATGCCGACCGCGTGTTACTGGGTGGGTACAGCGACCTACCGCAGCATTTCGTAACCGTCAAAACAGGGCTTGAAAGTGCGCTCGGCGAAGGCAACGTGATCTACTCTGAGGGAGCGCGAGTGACGGAGCCCGGAAGCTGGTACAACGATCCGGTCGTGGCGGTCGACGCGGAAGAGGACCGGTTAAGAATTGCCGCCGCTGTCCGCGCCAGTCGCGACGCCGACGTCATCATCGTTGCCGTCGGTGGCAACGAACTCACCAGCCGCGAGGCGTGGTCCGAAACGCACCTCGGCGATCGCCCCACCCTGGAAATGGCCGGCCTACAAAACGAGTTGATCGACGAACTCGCCAAGACGGGAAAGCCCCTCATCGGTCTCGTCTTCGGCGGTCGCCCGCTGGACATCCGTAACCTTACTGAGAAAACCGATGCAGTATTTCAGTGCTTTTACCTCGGCCAGGAAACCGGCCACAGCGTAGCGGATGTGGTATTTGGGGATAAAGACCCCGGTGGTCGTTTACCGATCTCGATCCCCCGGTCCGTCGGCCACATTCCTGCTTACTACAACTACAAACCTACCGCGCGACGCGGCTATCTTTTCGACGACGTATCCGCCGCCTGGTCGTTCGGCTACGGACTCAGTTACGCTGCCTGGGACATTGCTCCCCCCACCCTCTCCGCCGCCTCGGCGAGGATAGACGAGGCCGTCACCGTTACCACGACCGTGCGGAACGTCGGCGATCGACCGGGCTCGCAGGTGGTACAGCTTTATGTACGGGACAGGGTCAGCCGGGTGACGCGGCCGGTGAAGGAGCTAAAGGGGTTCGAGAAGGTCTACCTCGGACCCGGGGAGAGTAAATCGGTTACGTTCTCTCTAAACCGGGAAGTGCTGGAATACCTCGGACCGGACATGACGTGGGTTACGGAACCCGGCGAGTTCGTCATTATGGTTGGCACCTCGAGCCGGGATAAGGATTTACAGCGCGTGACGTTCACCCTCAGAGGCCCCGCTCGGTAACTAGGCGGATCAACTTTGCGCCCAGCGCAAACCCCCTTTCCGGCGCTGCCGGAAAGGGGGTTATTCGTGGCACCCGCGACCGCGCCCGTCTAGTCCTTAGGATCCGATATTGATACTCTTGTGCTGTTCTTCCTCGTCAATGCCTTTGTACAACCACTCGGAAAATAAGCTGTCCATCAGCGGCGTGATTACGTAATTCAACAGGGGGACGAGAATGGCGGTCGTACAAATTAATTTGAACCACAGCGGCTCCACGCTGATCCACTTCATGAGGTAACTAACGGCGACAAGAAGCGGATAAAGCCCGAGCCACTTGACGAGCATTAATTTCCAAGTGGGGGGTGTGGCACCTTCTGCAGGACTACCCATAAGCAAGTTGTTTGTCCACTAAGCGTTGCCAACCAGGGAAGTTCTTGTAACAATAAAAAAACGGGAAGCCAAACTAGTTGACTTCCCGTTTTTATCAGTGAATATTTAACCTAGTAGCGGTAGTGCTCCGGCTTGTACGGACCACCGACGGGTACGTCGATGTACTCAGCCTGGTCGTGAGAAAGCTCTTCCAGTTCGACACCAATCTTAGAAAGGTGGAGGCGGGCAACTTTCTCGTCGAGGTGCTTGGGTAACATATAGACCTTGTTCTCGTAGTTATCGCTGTGCTCCCACAATTCCAACTGCGCAAGCACTTGGTTCGTGAAGGAGTTGGACATGACGAAGGACGGGTGACCCGTTCCGCAACCGAGGTTGACCAGACGGCCCTCGGCGAGGAGGATGATGTCATTACCGTCTACGTTGTAGAGGTCGACTTGTGGCTTGATCTCGTCTTTGGTGTGGCCGTAGTTCTTGTTCAACCAAGCCATGTCGATTTCATTGTCGAAGTGGCCGATGTTACAGACAATGACCTTATCGTTCATCGCCTTGAAGTGCTCCTCGGTGAGGATGTTGAAGTTACCGGTGGCGGTGACGATAATGTCGGCACGGTGGATGGCCGTCATCATTTTCTTGACTTCGAATCCGTCCATGGCGGCCTGCAGCGCACAAATCGGGTCGGCTTCCGTCACGATCACGCGAGCGCCGGCGCCACGCAGGGAAGCGGCGGTGCCTTTACCAACGTCACCGTAACCGGCAACGATGGCGACTTTACCGGCCATCATGACGTCGGTCGCGCGGCGGATGGCGTCGACGGCGGATTCCTGGCAGCCGTACTTGTTGTCGAACTTGGACTTCGTAACGGAGTCGTTCACGTTGATGGCGGGCATAGCAAGCGTACCTTTCTTCATCCGCTCGTAGAGGCGGTGGACGCCGGTCGTTGTTTCTTCGGATAAGCCTTTGATGGCGGCTACCAAATCGGGGTTATGGTCAAGCACCATGTTCGTCAGGTCACCACCGTCGTCGAGGATCATGTTGAGTGCCTCGCCACCGGGGAAACCGCGCAGCGTCTGCTCGATACACCAGTTAAATTCTTCCTCATTCATTCCCTTCCAGGCAAAAACGGGAACACCGGCGGCGGCGATGGCGGCGGCGGCGTGGTCCTGGGTGGAAAAGATATTACAGCTGGACCAGGTTACGTCGGCCCCCAGCTCAACGAGCGTTTCGATGAGAACGGCCGTTTGGATCGTCATGTGAAGACAGCCGGCGATGCGGGCTCCCTTGAGGGGCTTGCTGGCACCGAATTCTTCCCGAAGCGCCATCAAACCGGGCATTTCTGCTTCGGCGAGGCGGATTTCCTTACGGCCCCAGGCGGCAAGGTTGATATCTTTTACTTTATAGTTCGTGGCGGTCGCGACTGCGGACATAGTGGAATTGTTTTGAATTATGCCGCAAAGGTAAGGGATTCGGTGTCACCGAAATGTAGTTTAGGTTCCGACTAAGTCGGGACGGGTACCGGGTAATTTACAATGAGTGCCACGTAGATTCACCAGCTCACGAACGGCATATCCCGAACGTAAGTCCTCTTTTCCGTGATCTTCAGGACAAACGACGCTACGTCACCCCGGCTGATCTTACTACCGCCCGTCGTGCCGACATAGCCGACTTTGTATTCCCCCCGGTCCGCCTCTTCTACCAAGCGGGGCGCGCGCACGATTGTCCAGTCCAGGGTACTTTGTTGAAGAATTTCGGCGTGACCGGTAGCGTCGGAGATGACCGACTTGAAAAAGACCCCCATGATGCCCCGGAATATCTTGTCAATAAATTTGGGCTCGTCCTTTGCGTAAGGTAGGCCACCACCGCTCATGCTGATGACGCGCTGCACGTTTTCGGCCATCATTGCCGCCACCAGGTGCCGGGTCCCCGCAGTTTGAACTGCTTTGTTGCCACCTTTCGTTTGCCCGATGAGACTGACTACGGCATCGCACCCGGCGATCGTTTGGCGTACGGAAGCCGCGTCGAGAATATCTCCCTGCGTCACGCTAAGGCGATCGTGCGTCACCGTTACTTTCGCCGGCGTCCGGGCGAGGATTTTTAAAGTGTGCCCGGCCGCGAGGGCTTTGGGGATGAATTCTTGTCCGGTACGGCCCGTGCCGCCAAATAGCGCGATGATCATGGTTGTTGTTTGGCCTATCAACCAATTGTCGCTCGTTTAGATAGCTAAGCTTACCTTTAGGTAAGTATGAAGACTTCCCCCCTCACCCCGCGTTGCCCGATCCGAACTACCCTGGAATTACTGGGTGGCAAGTGGCAATTACTCATTCTTGACCGCCTAGGCGAAGAAGCAGTGGCCTTTACCGATCTCAAACTTCGCCTGCACCCGATTAGTGATAAAGTGCTTGCACATACGCTGCAGCGACTCCGAGAAAGTAAACTGGTGGACGTTGTCGGAGGGAAGTACCGTCGGACAAAGGCGGGGACGGCTACGGGGCCGTTACTGGCGGCAATCGTGGCTTACGGCCAAGAGTACGAGCGGCTACTAGCGGAGACGTGACGTCTGCGTGCTCTTACCAGTGCTCACCACCCTCAATACCTTTGATGTCATCAATTAATTAGCGCGCAGCCGTCGGGCACTTACCTGCTGAATTAGATTATCTACTCAAGTAGACATTATTAATGTTACTTTCCAAAACCCTCTCCCCCGGCCCCTTTAGCTTCGCTGCTTCCTGCGGAGGTCCAAAGGTAGAGGGGAGACAGGGCAGCTCGCTTCGCTCGTAAAATATCATAATAATATTGTCTAACTACCTACGTTACCTAAAGCTATCGCTCTACAATTTGCGATCCGATAGCGCAGCAGTGGTCAATAACCACTCCCCGAAGTCCCGCGCCCAAACTTGGTACGTCAGCGTAGAGGGATGCACCCCATCGCTAAAGAAGTCTTCAGCGACGCCAGCTATGTCATAGCGGTGCTGCCACATCAACATCCGAATTTTCTCGGGATTGTAGTACACATTATCGTAGTTACGAATTACCCGTTCGAGCGCCTCTCCGTGTAACTCTACCAGACCACCGATGGAAGCTTTCAGCAGGCGAGTGAAAGCGGGAAATTCTTTAATGGGCGGCACGTTCAAAAAAGCAATCGGAACGCTCGGGTAATGCTCGCGTAGACGGTGGACCAGGCGACTGATCTGTCTACTAAATTCAGTCGGCTTAGTTAACTTGAAAGCATCGTTTCCGCCAGTACCGACGACGATAAGGTCAGCTTCCACTCCTGAGATACGGGGCAATATCTCATCTACCATCCGCTGGGTCGTGAAGCCACTTTCGGCGAAGACTTGCCACGCTACCGGGCGGTCTAACTGCGCCGAGATAAACTTGGCGAGCGTGCCGGTGAAAGCTACTTCGTGGGTTGGGGATCCGACACCGGCGACCGTGCTTTCACCGATGGCTAGTAGGTGGAATGGTTCGCCGCCACGATTGCTGACGCTTCCCAATGGACCAACGGCTGGTGGCAGTAGCGGGATTTTCTGAATCACCCGTTTTCCTTGAAAATACAGCAGCGGTAACAATGGAATGGCTGCCAGCGATCCTAAATAGAATTTTAGCGTGGTGCGGTTCCAGTTCATACGAAACAAAAATTGAGCTAATGACGAGTCGACCATGCGGGTCAGCAACGGCTGCTTTGCGCATGAGATGCCCTAAAACAAAAAAGACCTTCACCGCCGCAGCGGTAAAGGTCTAATTGTATGGTCGGGGTACCAGGATTCGAACCTGGGGCCTCCTGCTCCCAAAGCAGGCACGATAACCGGACTTCGCTATACCCCGAAGATTGTACAAAGATACAACCAATTTTAACTTAGCGGAGACGGC
>NZ_JAATJH010000002.1:575914-1161505 GCF_011927835.1 Neolewinella antarctica | reverse complement strand
GCGGGATGAGCTACGCTGCTCTGCGAGTCGAACCCGCAGCACCCGGTAAGGGTACTATCCTGCAATCACCACTACTTGTGGCGGAGACGGCGGGATGAGCTACGCTGCTCTGCGAGTCGAACCCGCGGTACCCAGTAAGGGTACTATCCTACAATCACCACTACTTGTGGCGGAGACGGCGGGATGAGCTACGCTGCTCTGCGAGTCGAACCCGCAGCACCCGGTAAGGGTACTATCCTGCAATCACCACTACTTGTGGCGGAGACGGCGGGATTCGAACCCGCGGTACCCGGTAAGGGTACGTCGATTTAGCAAACCGGTGGTTTCAGCCACTCACCCACGTCTCCGGGTATAAAACTTAACGATAATAAAGAGCAACCCGTTGGTTGCGCTGTGCGGCTGCCTGAGGCAGTCAGCCACTCACCCACGTCTCCGGGTATAAAACTTAATGAAAATAAAGAGCAACCCGTTGGTTGCGCTGTGCGGCTGCCTGAGGCAGTCAGCCACTCACCCACGTGTGCGGGTATAAAACTTTCACTCAAAATCATCAAGCCATTGCGAGATGGGGAAGTTGCATTAGCTGCGCTCATTTCCCTAAGCGGTCGCAAATTTACGTGACTAAAGTGACTTGTGAAAGCTCTGAGCTCGTAATTTTTATTAAAAGTTTCTCTTATGCGCCGCCGGCTAATTCTAATCGCTTCGCCAGTAGCATTTTACCCGAAGAAAAAAGTAGCGGTCCGTGGAGAGAACGAACCTCAAAACGGCGGAAGCTATACACTACGTACGTACGTTTCCTGACTTCTACAAGCGACGGAGAGTAGAGGACGGTAAAATTCCCCTTAATTCAGAGCCGCAACGCCCGCTTCCGCCACGGCGTGATCGTCCTCCACCGTGCTACCACTGACACCGATTGCGCCAACGACGTTTCCGGAGCCATCCTTCAGCGGGATACCACCGGGGAAGGAGATCAACCCGCCGTTGGAGTGTTCGATACCGAACAGGGAGCCACCGGGTTGGGAAAGTTTGCCGATTTCCCCCGTTGGAAAATCAAAATACCGAGCTGTTTTAGCTTTTTTGACGGCAATGTCCGCCGACCCGAGCCAGGCACCGTCCATGCGAACGAAGGCAACTAAGTTCGCGCCGGCGTCGACGACGGCAATGTTCATCTTGACGTTCATCTCACCGCACTTTTCTTTCGCGGCTTGGATGATCTTCTCGGCGCTCAGTAGGGTAATGCCCATGGGTGGTTTCTTTTTGGAGGTTAGGATACGGCTTATATCGTCTGCTCAATAAGCGTTCGGGTGGTGATTGTTCGCTGCCGGTCTACTTTGCTTCGCCGTCCCAGCGTAAAAATGCTTTAAGAAATCCTTCCAGGTCACCGTCCAGCACCGCATCCGTCTGGCTGGTTTGCCAACCGGTGCGGTGATCTTTGACGCGGCGGTCGTCGAGAACGTAGGAGCGGATCTGGCTACCCCACTCGTTGGCGGTCTTACCGGACTCCAACTCTTCCCTTTCCGCGCGTTGTTTCTCTAGTTCCAGTTCGTAGATGCGGCTACGGAGCATCTTCATGGCGCGGTCGCGGTTCTTGTGCTGGCTCCGTTCGTCCTGGCATTCTACGACAATTCCGGTGGGTGCGTGGGTCACCCGGACGGCGGATTCCGTCTTGTTAACGTGCTGTCCCCCGGCACCGGAAGCGCGGAACGTATCCCACTTCAGGTCGGCGGGGTTAATCTCTACCTCGATGGTATCGTCAACGAGCGGGTGGACGAATACGGAAGCGAAACTGGTCTGTCGTTTCCCCTGGGCGTTAAAGGGGCTAATGCGCACGAGGCGGTGGACGCCGTTCTCCCCCTTCATCATCCCGTAGGCAAAATCACCGTTGATTTCCATCGTCGCCGACTTGATGCCGGCGGCGTCTCCGTCCTGGCGGTTGGCCATGCTGATCTTGTGGCCGGCATGTTTTTCGCAGTACATCGAGTACATCCGCAACAGCATCTCCGCCCAGTCATTGGCCTCCGTACCGCCAGCACCGGCGTTGATTTCGAGAATGGCGCCCAACTCGTCTTCCGGACGGTTCAGCGTCGCGCGGAATTCAGCGTCATCCACCGTTTCTACCGCGGTTTCGTACCTTTTCTCGAGCTCTTCCTCACTACCCTCTCCGTCCTTCAGAAATTCCTGCAAAATCTCCAGTTCTTCAACTTTTTCGGCAACGGATTCGTACTGCTTGACCCAATTCCGGTGGCTCTGCAGTTGCTTCATCACGCCCTCGGCCGCTTTGCTGTCGTTCCAAAAATCCGGATTAAGGCTTTGCTGCGTCAGGTCTTCGATCTGAAAGCTACGTTTCTCCACGTCGAGGTAACCACGAAGCAGTTCGAGGCGATCGTTCAATTCTTTTAGCTGGTCGGTTGTCATGGGTGCGGGGTCGGTTACGGGGCGCAAAAGTACGACGTAGGACGGGGCCAGGGGGCGCGGTCGCGGGATGTAGGGTGTATGGGAGGGAAGGCTCAAGTATGCATACTTCCCCAGTCGTAAACGGCGAGCGTGTGCTGGCTGCACCGGTCGAACACACAGTGACTTCGGGGGGCAACAACACCGGTGCATGAGCTCCGTAAGAGTATTTACGCTCGGAGCGTGTTACCGTATCCGATGCGGTAGGCTCTTTCTTATTTTTTACTATTTCGCCGTACTTCCCCAAACGTAGAACAGCCCAACACCACGAAAGTAGTGTTGGGCTGCCCGAGCTCGATTGGACGATTTCAGAAAGCTTAGTTCGCTTTCATGAATTCGGCCACTTTGTCCTTGTGGATAATTACTTCCTTGTAGGAATAAGCGCCGTTTTCGGGGTTCTTGATGGACTTAATTACTTTGACGTAATCACGGCCGGAACCGGCATTGGCAGCACGGTTAGCTACCCGGGAGTTCTTCGATACTTTAGCCATGGTATAGTGGTTTGGTATCCTTAACGGTCTGGATCACCAGTGCCGAAGCGGATAGGTTATTTATTACTTGATCTCGCGGTGGACGGTAATCTTCCGCATGATCGGATTGTACTTTTTGAGTTCCAGACGGTCGGGAGAGTTTCTCCGGTTCTTCTGGGTAACGTAGCGGCTGGTGCCGGGAAGACCGCTGGTCTTGTGCTCGGTGCACTCCAAGACGATCAGGTTGCGATTACCTTTGCTTTTCTTAGCCATTGTTGTAGAGTTTTAAACGGCCTGCGGCCTGGTTAGACGCGCTGTGCGCTTTGTATCCGGGGCTTCCTAAAGCGCCTTCTGAAATTTGACACCGGTCTTGATGCCTTTGGCCTCTAACTTTTTGACGTACGCCATGACGCCCAGCTTGTTGACCGTCCGCATGGCGGAGGTTGAAATACGCAGGGTCACGAATTCGCCCGTCTCGGGGACGAAAAACTTCTTCGTCTGAATGTTGGGAATGAAGCGACGCTTCGTCTTACGGTTGGAGTGGGAAACGTTGTTACCACTGATGGGCTTCTTACCCGTGAGTTTGCAGACTTTAGACATCGCTAGAAATTTTTAGAGACTGGCGCGGTGGCCGGTAATAAAAAAGCAGACCGAAGCCTGCCGTAAGGGATTTTTCCCCGCAAGTCTCCCCCAAATCGCGGAGCCGAAGCTCGCTTCAAAGGTAACTTATGTGAGAAAGAGAGGAGGCGTTGTTCGGAAACAACGCCTCCTGCTCTAGCTTTACTACTTCCGAAAAACTTCCGGAAAGCCTGGTGACCGCGCCAGGGGTCGAACCTGGAACCGCCTGATTCGTAGTCAGGTACTCTATCCAGTTGAGCTACGCAGCCAGTGCTTTTGTATTGCGGGTGCAAAGGTAAGCAAGGTTTATTTTCCTTGCAAGAGGTACATGTCTTTTCTTTCAAAAATAGTTGCGGCGCCAGCGCCCTCGCTCGGGCGGCCACATTGCGGTCTGGACCAACCAGCACACCGCCCTTCCTAAAGATCTCCGCACCCGCGACCGCGCCCCTAAAACTGAGCCGCGGAAGCAGCCTACGTAGACATTGAATAAAACCTACAGTTGCTCGACTTTTTGGGGAGACAGCTCAGCAATGGCCTGGCGCAGGAACGTAGGGATGACGTGATCGTGCGTCAACGTGATCCGTTCGGGGTGAGAGAGATCCTCCATCATCTGTAACCATTTATCCCTGCCGTGGTCAGTAATGACTTCCTGCTTGATGTCGGGCCGGCTAAAGTGCGTCAGCATCCCGTCGGGGTCGGCCTCGGGGTGAAATTGAACACCGACGATTTCGGGCGTCCAACGCACGGCCATGATGGCACGCTCGAGATCGACGTGCGGGCGATCCTTTTCGAGGACCAAGATTTCAGCACCCAAGTCGCGGAAGCGGTCCTCGTCGGGCTGGACGGCCTGGTAACGGCGGAAGTCAGCGGCCCAGAACGGGTCCTCTAAATTTTTGAAGATGGGATCCTGCGCGCCCACGGCCTCCGGGTACATGGGGAAGGTACCGAAACTAATCCCCTTGCGTTTGGTGATGGTCGCCAGCCTGAAGTGGTGCACGGCCATCTGAAAACTGTGGCAGATGAAAAAGACGTGCTTCTTCCGGTCGTTGTTCTTATTGTGGTTATAAAGTGTGTCCAACCAACCGTTCCAGTTAGCTTCCCAGTTTTCAACGCCGTCACCGTCGATGGGGTGGCCCGGCCCGCCCGAACTGATGTAGATGTCGTAAGTGAGGTCGGGCGTGGCGCCGGTTTGGCGAACGTCAAAAACGTCGTATTCAATACGGTCGGCCATCGACTCCACGATCGTCTTGATGCAGCGCATCCCCTGGTTTGGGATCCCGTTGTACAGATCGAGGATGGCTAGTTTCAATTTACTCATAACTGGTTTTTTTAGTAGGGGGTAGAAGTCCGCAAGTCAAGTGATAAGAGGTGGGGTGTGGTTGTTGTTGAGACGGGACAACGTGGGAAAGGTAATGAAGTTTTCGGAGTACCGTGCGGTAACAAAAGCCTAACGTCATCGGGGTCATTTACGCTGCCGTGACGAACACCGCCCCCCTACCCCGCCGTTACGTTACCGTAAATCAAACCAAAAATAATTATGCAAAAATTACGCAAGAAGAGTACGTACGAAGGAAACCCCGTCGGTTTGTCCGATAAAGCCTGTGAGGAAATCAGTCACGATCTGGATCGTCACCTGGCCGCTCTCTGGGTCATGTACGCGCAGTACCACAAACACCACTGGATGGTGGAAGGCCCTCAGTTCCGCGACATTCACTTGTTCCTTCAGGAGCACTACGAAGAAGTCAATCTCCAATTAGATGCCGTGGCCGAGCGGATGACCCTACTGGGTTACACACCGTCCACGCGCTTGGATAAGTACCAAAAATTGTCCTACGTCGAGCAGGAGAAGGAAGACGTACTACACATCCGTGAGTCACTCGAGAACGACATGAAAGCGGAACGTACGATCGCGGTGGAATTCCGCAAGTCCATCAAGTTGTGCATCAAGCACGACGACTTCGGCACGAAGAGCATGCTGGAAGGCTTCCTTTTCAAAATCGAAGATCGTGCACACCACCTCGAGCACTTCCTGGGTGAAGACAGCCTTTCCATCGGCTTCCTTCACAACGAGAACGCGGTTAAGAATTAGCATTCAATCGTCACACAACTTTCACCGTCGGTAAAGGCCCGTTGGTGAGCGTGCGATTCTAAAATTAAAAGCTACCAACCCAGGCTGGGTTGGTAGCTTTTTTTATTCCATCGCGCGCTGACCTGCTGAGCGTAACCGAAGAAATTCGAGCCTCCATCAGCGTGGCCTCACCACAAAATCATTCGCTAAACGGCCTTTACACGCCATACCGAAGAAAATTTCGCCCGCCTAACCGACGTAGGTCACCTTTTCGGCCCAACCTCCGCGCGGCCGGGGTAATTCCGGCGCTTCGTGATAACCGAGGTAAAACATGCCCAGGCAGCGATGATTGGCCGGCGTACCCGGGTACGCCCCGTAATCTCCACACAGGAAGCCGGGGCTCGACCAGTATCCCCCCAGGTTAAAATCCGCCAGGCTATTCCAGAGGTTGGTAACCGAGGCCCCGACGGCGGCTACTTCCTCCCATTCCGGAACGGACGCGGCGGGGTCGCGACTCAAAAAGATGACCAGGACGACCGGAGACTGCTCCAGCTTCTTCCCGAATTTATTGGCTAGCTTTTCAGTCCACGTTTCCGTACCGTTCAAGTTTTCGTAAGTAGTCTGCATTTCCCGGAGCAGCGTTTGCTTTCCTTTACCCGTGTACACGCGGTAGCGCCACGGCTCCGTCTTACGGTGGCTGGGTGCGAGGTTGGCGGCTTCCAGCAGGGTATCGATCGTAGCGCGGGAGACTGCTCGATCCGTAAAAAATTGCGGAAAGACGGATCGCCGGTTGGCGACGTGCGGGGGAACGTTCATGGTGGTATATTTTGGTGGCTATTCGCCGTAAGTCTCGCGGCTCAGCCCGAAGCGGAGGCCATCGACTAACGTGCCCGAGCCCTTCCGGAATTCATTACGCAAGTCGCCCTCCCGGCTGAAACCGACCTTGCGGGCCAGGCGCTGACCGGCAAAATTGTCGGACAGGACCTTGTAGGTCAGCTTTTCCAGTTCCAGTTGGCGAAAGGCGAAGCGAACGGCGCGGGCGACGACTTCGAGAAGTTGGATTTCCTCCGCGCGGTCGGGCCGAACAAAGAAACTGATCTCGGCGGAAGGAATGCGCCAGTTGAGGTGGTCAATTTGCAGTAACCCAACCAAATCGGTCGATTCGTTCTCCCAGATGCCGAACGTAAATTTTTTCTGTAGGAGCCAATCGGCAATGCGTTGGCGGACAAAAGCCTCGGCTTTCTGTTTGTCTTCCCCGACCAACTCCGGTAAATCGGGATAGTGATCGTACAGATAATCGTGGCTCGCCCGGATGAGACCGAATAGCACCTCACCCTCCCCTTCCCGGAAGCGGCGGATGACGCACTGCCGCGTAAGTAGCGCGGTATCGATCGTAAAAAGATGACTTTGTAGTTCTCGGTATGGCAAGGGGCGGGAAATCTTGGTGCGGGCGGTTTAGAAGCGGAAGCCGACGCTGACCTGAATGGAGCGTGTGTAGTCTTCATCGTCGTTAGTAAATGACCGGCCGGGGTTATCGGTGTCGACGGTGACGCGCTGATCGTTTTCGTCGCTGGTGATGTCCGAAAGGCCGTACTGGTAACGTGCGCCGACGTAGAGTCCGTTATTGAGGTAGTAAGCCAGGCCAGCGATCAGACCGAATTCGAGGCGGTTAAAGCGATTTTCGTCGCTGGTGCTGTTGTAGTAAGCGCCAATACCGTCGGGTTCGAAGGTAGAGCCGGAGATTGGGTTGTCCGTTACGTTAGTCACGCTGCGGGCACCGGCTTCGTCACTGAGGTAATTACCGTTTACGCTGAAGATGAACTCCGAACCGGGGAAGGGGTCGACGTTGGTGTACCTGAGGCCACCGGTTACGCGGGAATTAATGAGCAAACCGGCGCTGAAGCCGCCTTCGATCTCCAGGTTGCCGAGCTTGTAGTAGGCGGTGAAGGGGATGTCGATGTAGCTATTAACGATGTCGAGCTCGCCGTTGAGGTCACCGAAAAAGATTTCACCCTCCACGTCCTCCCTGCTGTCGTAGATGTAAAAGTAGGAGGGACCCGCGTAAGTTAGTTCGGAGCCCTTCTGGCTGTACATCAGGTCGGCCTTCACCCCGACGAGGTCGGTGATTTCGTAAGCGAACGTAGCACCGATGTGAAAGCCAGTCGTCCGGTTGGCAGTTTCGTAAATATCCGTTCCGTCCGGGCTCATCTCCAGCGGACCACTCTTGGTGATAAAGTTAAGGCCAGCACGGAAGCCGCCGCTAAATCCCTGGGCGCTGGCGCAGGTGCAGAGCAGAGTTGTGAGGAGCAGGGTGTACAGAATTCGCATAGCTGAATGTCTTGGAGAATGTGGAATCGTATAAGTAACGCAAAGATGGGCACTGAAGGGGTAACGGTTGTTGCAAAAGTAAGATTCTCCCGCCAGGCCTTCGCCCGGCTAAATTTGCTACTTGCCAAACCTACCCCGCACCCGCGACGCGCCAGCTAGTCCCGTACTTAGTCGGGGCGACCACGCCCTGATCGTTCAAACCACGTTGAGTAGTTGGTAGTACTGCGGGCGTTCAACCCTTCCGGGCCACGAACGTTTACCAACCGAACCGGACTTTTAATCCGCCAAAAAAAAATTACCATGAGCGAAGTAGCCGTTAAAAAACGCCCCGTCCTACTGTACACCGAGCAAACGCCCAACCCCGAAAGCCTCAAATTCGTCACCAACCGGATGCTGTTCAACGGCACGGCCGAATTTAAAGAAGAAGACTTCGCGCGCGAATGGTCGGAACTGGCCGCCGCCCTCTACGACTTCCCGTACGTAAAGAAGGTCTACATCGCCAACAACTACGTCACGCTGACGAAGGAATTCAATTACTCCTGGGACGACGTCATGCTCAAACTCAAGGAGTTCATCAAGGACTACCTGCAGAATGAGAAAGCGATCATCAAGGAAGGCTTCGCCGAAGAAGTCGCCCGCATTGAAGTCGAGCGCGGTGATAGCTACGAGTACAGTGAGGAGGACGGTGAGGTCGTCAACCAGATCAAAGAATTGATCGATACCTACGTCAAGCCCGCCGTTGAGATGGACGGTGGCAATATTGAGTTCAAGAGCTACGAGGAGGGCATCGTAACGGTCATCATGCAGGGTTCCTGCTCCGGTTGCCCTTCTTCTACCGTGACGCTCAAATCCGGCATCGAGTCCATGCTAAAGCGGATGATGCCGCAGGTTAAGGAAGTTCGCCAGGAAATGGGCTAGGCTTTATTTAGAAATATCAATCATTATTTAATGTGGCCGAGGGGCCGACGGTCTTGCATCGTCGGCCCCTTTTGCTATTGTTCTTTCCGGTAATAGGTGACTAGGCACTAACAAAACACAAAAGCTGGGAGTTTTGTGGCTCAAACAACACTTCGCGGCAGAAACTTTTCAAATAACGAAATACTGTAATAAGTTCTTTGTACATTTGGAGCTCATCCAGCGGTCTTCTCTAGAAAAAACCGTGCGCCTACATCTCTTGCACTTTCGGCGCACCATTAGCCTCTCTTCCAACCAGTACACGCGCTTGATTCAAGTCGAATTAACTCTGCACTTCGCGCCGCGAAGTGTGGAAACTCATCACTCTTTGTAACAACCAATCACTTTCTATGCGTTCATTTAACTATTTACTGGTACTGCTTTGCACGGCACTACTAACCCCCGGGCTGAACGCCCAATCCCTCCGCCCCGCGGACCAAGTCGAAGCCGTCACGGCGGCCGCTGGCTTCGAAGCATCCTTCTCTCTCTTCGTTACCGAGAAATCCACCGCCCCGGTGGACGAACTCGATAAGGTCGGTGCCGACTACACCGTTTTCTCCCTTGCGGAGACCGACCTCGATGCGATCCAGAAAAGTACCCCGCGAGCGCTCCAACTAGCTTTGCCCGGCGGCCTTGGCCGGGTCAATTTAGTCCTCAACGATATCTTCGCCGCGGGTTTCCGCGTCGTTGAAAGCGGCAATGGCGGCTACACTAAAGAAGGTCTCGGTTTGCACTACCGGGGCGTACTGGAGAATAACAAGAATAGTGTCGTTGCCCTCTCAATCTTTGAGAACGAAGTCAGCGCCACCATTTCCACCAGTGCCGGCAACTACGTGCTCGGCAAACTCCAGGGCAAGGGCCAGACGAACCACATCCTCTACAACGACCAGGACCTTCCCGCGGTAGACATGGGTGAATGCGCAACACCGGATTCCAACCTTCCCTACAATCAGAAAGACCTACTCGATATTGACGTATCGGAAAAAGACGCCAATAACTGCGTCAACGTTTACATTGAAGTGGACAACAGCATTTTCGCGCAGCGCGGTAACGGGACGACTGCTTTCATCACCGGTCTGTTCAACCAGGTTGCTACACTTTACGCTAACGAGAGCCTCAATATCGTGATGAGCGAGATGTTCGTCTGGACGACCGCCGACCCCTACAATGGGTCAACCAGCAGGAATCACCTCGACGACTTCCAGGCCAACCGCCCGTCCTTCAACGGTGACATTGCCCACCTGATCGGTTTTCAGGCCAGCGGAGGCATTGCCTACGTCAACGTGCTTTGTTCGCCCTCCGTCGCCTACGGCTTTAGTTCCATCGATAATCGCTTCGAGAACGTTCCTACCTACAGTTGGTCGGTAAACGTCGTGGCCCACGAACTGGGGCACAACTTTGGTTCGCAGCACACCCACGCCTGTGCCTGGAACGGTAACGGTACACCAATTGACGGCTGTTACCCCACCGAAGGTAACTGTGGATCGGCACCGATCCCGAGTGGCGGCGGTACCATCATGAGCTACTGTCACCTCACTTCCGTGGGGGTCAACTTTAACCTCGGTTTCGGCACCCAGCCGGGTAATCTGATGCGCAACCGCGCTTTTAACGGATCCTGTCTCACCGCTTGCTCTACCCCACCGGGTGACGGCGGTGGTGGCGGCGGAACGCCTCCGGCCTGTGAGGATACGGAGGGCAGTATCAAGATCGTCACCGATAGCTACCCCGCAGAGACCACTTGGTCGCTAACCAGCGCCAACGGAGCGACCGTTGCTAGCGGAGGCCCTTACACCGGCATCAACTCTACTTACGTGACCGATCTCTGCCTGCCAGTCGGTTGCTACACCTTTACGATCAATGATGAGTACGGAGACGGTATCTGTTGCGCTTACGGTAACGGGAGTTACACCGTTAACATTGGCGGCACGGACGTAGCTACGGGCAGTCAATTTGCAACTACTTTCAGCGACGAAATCTGTGTGCAGGGTGACGGCGGCGGCGGCGACGATGGTGGTGGCGAGACAGTATGTTCTACCGTAGACTTCAACACCTACCCACCGAACACTTACGGCGGCAACCAGGACCGCGGAACGGTTTCCGTCCAGAGTGCCGAATCGATTCAACTCTCCGGCAATGCGTGGAAGGACATCAACCTGAATTACACGGTAACACCCAACACCGTCATCACTTTTGATTTCGGATCGACCACCAGGGGCGAAATTCACGGCATCGGATTCGATAACGATAATGGTATTTCCAGCCCGACAACCTTCAAACTGTTCGGTACGCAAAATTGGGGAATACGCGATTTTGATACTTATACGGCCGGTGACTTAGGTACGTGGAAGTCCTTTACCATTCCGGTAGGAGATTACTTTACGGGGGCGTTCAACCGAATGGTGTTCGCCAACGATCACGATTCCTCCCCGCAAAACGCAACCAGTTTCTTCCGCAATATCCGTATCTACGAAGGCACCTCCTGCGTCGCGCTGCTACCCGCTAACGGCGAGCCCATCGAACTATTCGAAACGGCTTCGCTCATCGAGCAGCAGCAAATCAACGTGTTCCCCAACCCAGCGAGCCGTGAACTGAACGTGACCGTCGAGGTTGCCAGCGCCGGCGACGCCCGGGTTCGCGTGATTGACATGACCGGCCGCACCGTGATCACCCAAACCACTCCGCTGGCAAAGGGCCAACAATCACTCGGGCTTGACGTCGAATCACTCCCCCAGGGCACCTACTTCCTGCGGGTGGACGCAAACGGAGGCTTCTCCGCAAGTGCGAAGTTCAACGTGGCTCGATAAGGTTTTCAGTTAGTCAGTTTACCAGACTACCACATTACGGAAAGGCCGTGAACGCAAGTTCACGGCCTTTCCTAATTTCAGTTTATTAGTACGAGCGCCTACTACCAGCTAAACCCGAAGCGGGCTTCGACCTGCACTACGAAACCGGATACGTCCTGGTCCGTAATCCCTCCGGTCTCCACACCATTTGCAAAGCGGTACCCACCGTCGATACCGAGGCGCAGGATCTGGAACAGATTAAGTTCGAGCCCCGCCATTGCCTGGCCAATGAGCATCCGGTCACGGTCGAAGTCGTCGCCCGCCACGTCGATGCTTCCGGGGCCGATGATGGTAGTGAAGCGGGGGTGGATGGCCTTGTCGCGGCCCGGGCTGTAGGCCATGATCAGTCCGCCCTGGCGGAAGTTATAACGGCTGCCTTCACTCGGGTTGTCGTCGACGCTAAAATCTTCGCGACTCTGCCAGCCACCGTAGCCAAGGAAGAAAGTCTCGCCGAATTCCAGGCCACCGAAGCCACCGCGGACGAAGGCCCAGTCGTCGCCGGACATGGAATAGTTGTAGGTGGGGCCACCCCAGAGGCCGGTTAGGTCCAGGTCACCGAGCAGCGTGCGCTCCCGCTGGTTCTTGAATTCTTTGACGTCATAGGTAGTTTCGGCCGCCCGGTAGGCCAGCACGGGTTGGTTTGGGTTTGGCCCGGATTGTGCGAAAAGACCACTACCGAAGAGGCAGCAGACGAGGGGTAGAAGAAGTTTCATGGTCTGGTGGTTATGAGTTAGTATTTAAGGTTCTTAGCCACAATGGCGGTGGCCGTTTGTCAAAGGTTGCACGCCGGGCGTCTTAAAATTCAGCCCCGCAACACTAAGGCCGCGTTAAAGCCCGCGGTAACTATTTATAGTTATACTAAAATGGGCGTGGTCGCGGGTGCAAAGTCAGCTAGTGGTGGAGCAGGGCCAGGATTACGGAGCGTGTTATCTTCGCCCAAAATTCAGCTACCATGCGCAAAGGCACCATTCTCATTAAGGGCGGAACGCTCATCAACCGGGGTAAAAGATTTTCCGCGGATGTTTTCATCAAGGACGGATTTATCGAAGCGGTGGGCGCCGACCTCACCCGCCGGGCAGACAAAGAAATTAATGCGGATGGCTGCTACGTCCTCCCCGGCATCATGGACGATCAGGTCCACTTTCGCGAGCCGGGGCTGACGCACAAGGCAAACATCAAAACCGAGAGCCGCGCGGCCGTAGCCGGTGGTACTACTTCCTGGATGGAAATGCCGAATACCGTCCCGAACACCCTCACGCAGGAGCTCCTACAGGATAAGTACGACCTCGCCGCCGCCTGCAGCCCCGCGAACTTCAGTTTCTACATGGGTGGCTCGAACGATAACTTGGATGAGGTGGTCCGCACCAACCCAAGAGACATCTGTGGCCTGAAGATTTTTATGGGTAGCAGCACGGGCAACATGCTCGTCGATAACGAAGTGGCGCTGGACGCGCTCTTTGCCAAAAGCCCCTTACTCATCGCTACGCACTGTGAAGACGAAGCAACGATCCGGGCGAACGCCGCCGTAGCGCGTGAAAAATGGGGCGAGAACATCCCCGTTGCCCAGCACCCCGTCATCCGCTCCCCCGAGGGGTGCTACAAGAGTAGTAGTATGGCCATCGAGTTGGCGAAGCGGCACAACACCCGGCTACACATTCTGCACATCAGCACCGCGGAGGAGATTGTCCTGTTCCGTAACGACATTCCGCTGGCGGAAAAGCGAATCACCGCCGAAGTTTGTGTCCACCACCTCACGTTCAACGCCGACGATTACGCTACGCTCGGCAACAAGATCAAGTGTAACCCGGCGATCAAAGCGGAACGTCACCGCAGCGCGCTCCTCCCCGCACTACTGGACGATCATTTCGACGTTATCGCCACCGACCACGCACCCCACACGCTTGAAGAAAAAGCCAGCGACGATTACTTCAAAGCCCCCGGCGGCCTGCCGCTCGTCCAGCACGCACTCGACATGATGATGGTCATCGAGCAGCGGGGCGAGATTACCCTGGAAAAGATCGTCGAAAAAATGTGCCACGCCCCGGCCGTCTGTTTTGAGATCGACCGCCGTGGCTACTTGGACGAAGGCATGTGGGCTGACGTAGTCATCTACGACCCGTCTACGGACTGGACGGTGACGGCCGACAACGTGTTCTACAAAGGCGGGTGGTCGCCACTGGAAGGAAATACGTTTAAAGGGAGGGTCCGTCAGACGATCGTCTCCGGCCACCTGGTTTATGACCGGGGCTTATTCTTCGAGGAACAACGGGGGGAGCGGTTGTTATTTGCCCGGGATTGACACGGGCGTCAGTACCTCTTCCTGGCTGACGTACGAGTAGAATAGTAACGAAAGTGCTTCACGTTAACACCTCCGTATTAACGTGCGGTCGGGTCAGACAATATTCGTCTCGTTTCACCGCGGCACCCGCCCCGCTAGCTATTTAAGGCGCATCTCTCCCAAAATCAAGTGGCGTACCGCTAAATTCGCGTGGGGACCACCCCAAAATTTGAGGATGACGTAAGTCCCTGACGTAAAGAACCCTGACAGCGTACTGCCAGGGCTCGTTTCAACTTACTGATACCAAATAAAAAAAATCTTGGGTGGGTCAATAAAAAGACAACGACTAAGCAAAAGCTTGGTTGCGAAGCGACCGTACGTAAAATTAACCAACGCGGAGCAAATTCACAAACGAATAAGCTAGTTTTGTCCGAATTAGCTATTTACGACAAGGTTTAAATATTTTGCTTAACATATTGATATTCATTACTATAAATATTCATAATTATAGTAATATTTTCTTAAGCGGCAACTATGGTCATTTTTTTGACGCTCAAATTCTGGCCAAAAATCTACTACGCCTACCCGCACAATTGTCTAACAAACTACTTACGTGCCTGCATCAGGTAGCGGTAGGCCGCCGCGAAGTTGGGTTGACCGTAACCGCGTTCATTGTCCGGTGCCGCGGCCTGGTCGGCGGTAGCGCGCACGGCGTCGAGTATTTCGCGGTTCGTCGCTCCGGGAACGGCCTGAATCAGACAGGCCAGTAAGCCAGTCACTAACGGAGAGGCCAAACTGGTTCCGTTAGCTCCGGTAACGCCCCTACCCGATGCGGTCATCGCCGTTACCTCTACTCCGAGAGCGCTTACGTCCGGCTTGATCCGGCCATCCGGGGTGGGTCCGATACTGCTGAAATAGGCGCGGCTCCCGTCGCTGTTCAGCGCACCGATGGCGAAGATATTTTCGGCGTCGGCGGGGACGCTGATAAATTTCCAGGGGTCGCTACCGGAGTTGCCGGCGCTCGTGACGACAATCATTCCGCGCTCGAAGGCGAGGCTGGCGGCGATGCTGGCCGGGCTTTTCTTACCCGTCAGGTCTTCGTAGACGTAATTCATGCCCTTTTCGCCAAAAGTCGTGTACCCGAGGGAGCTGTTGACGATGTCGACACCGGCACTATCCGCGATCTCGAGGGCTACGGCGTAGTTGATCTCTTCGAGGCGGTGTTCCCCCTCACTGTTTTCGGTGGTGAACAGCACGTACCGAGCGGCCGGGGCGGTGCCGACGAAAAGGAAGGGGCGGAAGGTAGCCATGGTACTAAGTACCGTCGCGCCGTGAGTGGAGCCATCGAGGGCCGTGCTATCCTGCTGAACGATGTCGTAGTTGGCGGGAATGGTTGCCTCGTCTTCGTAACCGAGGAAGTATTTGTAGCCGACATTGGGAAAACCACCGTCGAGAACACCGACGGTAACGCCGTCGCCCCGAAAGCCCCAGACGTGCAGGCTATCGCCCTTCATCGCTTCGATGTTTCGCCAGCCGTAGCCGTAGAAGTTCTCGTTGACGGGGATCGTCCCGATATTCGGCGCGGGGTGGTCCAGAGAGGGAATGGTGGGTTCTTCCGCTAGGCGGTCGTACTGCACCGGTGCGACGTAATAGACGGTATCGACGTAGGCAAGTGAGCGGAGTTGGTCGAGTTGTGGCCCGGCCGCGGCGACTACAACACCGTTCATCCACTTACTGCGCAACCAGAGCTTTACGCCGGTTGCCTTCACGCCGTTTACGTAGCTCCCTGGTAACGGCAGATCCGTTTCGGTGACCGTGACGCCGTGGCGCGCGCGCCGCAACAGCGCCTTTTCGGACAAGTAGGCACCAGGATTGTCGAGAATTCCGGCGCTGCCGGTTTTATCGGAGAAGCCGACGAAGTACATGCCGGTTTCGGTACGGTCCTGGGCGGTTAGATTAACGGTCACCATTACTACGGCGAGTACGAGGAAGAATGATTTCATTTAGCGGGGGGGCTGGTTTTTTAACGTGCGAGGGACCAAGTGTACCTCTGCGGGAGTGATTTTTGTGGTTACTGCTTGTCTACTTTGTGGATCTAAGATCACTGACAACAACGGCACGGTGGCGAGCAACTGAACGCTCTCCTGGCTACAACCTAGTATTTACGCTAGTAGTTGTCGAGACGTTTGGTCAGCCAGCCGGTGACGTCGAACTTGGGATCGGCGTAGTGGAGGTGAATTTGGGCGCATTCGTAAGTGGGTCGGCGGGCGCTTAACTTATTCGTGACGAGCTCGCGGAGGTTGGTTTCGGACTGCAGGAGGGGGCGGTGGCCGCGGCCGTCGGAAAGTCTGGCAATGAGTATTTCCGTGGACGGATCGAGGAAGATGGTAATACCGGTCTGGTTCATGTAGGCCATCCCGTCGTGAAAGCAGGGTGCTCCCCCGCCCGTGGCGATGATGACTCCTGAGCCAGCAAAACTACGCAGGGCCCGGGCTTCGAGCTCCCGGAAGGTTTCTTCGCCGTGCTCCGCAAAGATTTGACTGACCGAGCATCCGGCCAGGCGCTCGATCTCGTCGTCCAAATCAACAAACCGTAATCGCAGGTGGGTTGCGAGTTCTTTGCCGGTATGCGATTTGCCGGAGCCCATGAAGCCGGTTAGGTAGACGGGGAGGGGTGGTCTTTGGTCTGAAGTCTTGGGTCCTGAGTCTTTGGTCTTTGGTTTGATGATTGGAGGTTGAAATTATTAAAGTAGCCTACGGTTGCGTTCTTGTGTTTGTGATCTGGTTGAGTGAGTACTAACAGACTCCGGGCTAATTGCTACCTTCGCCAGTCGAAACTCAGCTTCATGACTCGGTGCCCTAAGAAATTGTTGCGGTCGTTGGTGGGTGTTGCCCCATTGGCTTTGCTCCTACAGTTTTGCGCGGCACCCGCGTCCGCGCCCAGCGATGCTGACGTGGAAGAACTCGGACCGAACGCCGCCATGATCCGCCTACCAGTCGATCACGGGGAATTAGATAGCGTCAACGTGGCGAAGTTAGATTTCGCACAAGGTATTTACGAATTCGGTGAAGTTGACGCCGGCGCGGTGGTGAAACACGAATTTACCTTCGTTAACGGCGGCCGGGTACCACTGTTGATCGCCACGGCGCGTAGCACCTGCGGCTGTACGGTACCGAGTTACCCGCAGGCGCCCGTCCAACCGGGTGAGTCGGGCGTTATTTCCGTAGCCTTTGACACCAAAAATAAAAGCGGGCTCCAGCGTAAACCCGTGATCATTACCGCAAACACTTACCCCGCCGAAACGACCCTTTACGTCAGCGGGCGGGTCACAAAAAAATAATATTATGCAGACATTATTGCTCCAGGCCAACGGCGGCCTGCTGACGAACGGACTTTTCATGGCCGCCATGTTGGTCGTGCTTATTTTCTTCATGATCATCCCCCAAAGGCGGAAAGCGAAAGAGCAAACCGCCTTTGCCGACGACCTGAAGAAGGGCGACCAGGTCGTTACCGCCAGCGGCATCCTGGGCCACATCGACAAGATCGACGATAAGATCATCACCCTCAACGTAGGTAACAAAACGTACATTCGGGTTACCAGAAACGCCATCTCAAAAGACCTGACCGATGCTATCTTCCCTACGGACGTGGATAAGCAATAACCCCTGGCAAAAAATGGCGGAGACGGACCGGCAGGTCTTCGCTATTTGTGTCGGCGCGGCGTTCATCTTCTGGCTCATCCTTAACCTCAGTCAGGATTATACGATTAGCCGGGAGGTAGAACTCACTTACTTAGTGGACCCCGAACGGGTGCTCATCAGCGAAATGCCCGGTGACATCGAGACGGACCTCACCGGCAGCGGGTGGTCCTTAATCTGGGAAAGCTTACGGCCCGGGCCCGTGCGCGTGACGGTTGACGTGCGTGACCCCGATCGGTCCCGCCTCAGCCGGGATGAACTGCAGCAGCAGATTCGCCGCAGCTTATCCAGCGGTTCCATCAGGGTCGACTACCTGGACTTCGAGTCGGTCCCCATCCTGACTACTCCCCTGGCGGGTAAGCGCGTCCCCATCCGGTCCAATATCACCGTGCAGCCGCAGGCGGGCTTTTTGATCGTGGATTCGCTTTACCTCTCTCCGGACAGCGTCACGATCAACGCGGCCAACGACGTGCTGGATACCATCGAATCCTGGGCGACGACCCCACTCGACATCGCCGCGCTAAATGGCCGCGCGGAAGCTCAAATTAACTTGGTCAAACCAAAGCAGGGCATCACGCTCGGCAACCGGGACGTGCTTTTTAGCGTGCGTTCCGAGCCCTTCATCGAGCGCATCATTAACGTACCGATCACGGTCGTCAACGCCCCGGCGGGGCAGCGCTACGAACTGACGCCGGCAACCGTAGATATCAAAGTCAGCTTGCCGCAATCGGCTTTCGACCGGGTGACGGCGCAGGAGTTTCGGGTGGTAGCGGACGTGGGCACGATGCGGGACGGAAGCTTTTCGCCAAGTCTTCCCCTGGTATTGGTGGAGCAGCCGAAGGAGGTGGTCAGTGCTTTTTTGGCGCTGGGGGTGGTTACTTATTATGGGATGCAGTGAGTGGGCGGTAGGGAGAGAGGCGGTAGGCTGGTAGGCAGTAGGCTGGTAAGTACTTCCTTGAGATGCCGAATTAAAATTAGTCAGTTCTAGCTTCGCTGCTACTTCGTGGTCATCGGATGTGTAACTGGCGGACTCACCGCCGCACCACCGCCACCGGCATCAAGCCGTCGTAAACGCCCGTTAGCGTTGGTGTCTGGATGTTCCCCGTGTACCGGCGTACTTCCCGGTGGACGAAGCCAAACAGCTCGTCGATGGAGACTAACCGGTCGGCGTTTTGGTCCGCTTCCCCCTTCATGCCCCGGATCAAGTAATGGCTAAAGATGCCCGAGCGGAGTCCGCCGTCTTCCAGGCTAATCTCTTCGCCTTTGCTGGAAAGCAACAGCGCCGTGGAAGAGCGGGCGGTTTCTAAGCCTTGGTAGTAAGCCTGCAGGGCCTCCCCCGCCCCGCCGTTCTTTGCGGCGAATGCATTTTCTTCCGTCCCGCCCAGACTACCGCTGTGGCAGGCGTCGGCGATGACCAGTTTGTGCTTGGCGCGGCTGGTCAGGAGTGCGTCGCGCAGTTGGTAGTGTTCCAGGCGGTTGTTGACGCCGTCGTAGTCGACGGGGAGGAAGGCCCCGGGGAGACCGTGACCGGAAAAGTAGAACAGCACCACGTCGTTTTCGTCCGCCCGCTGGAAGATATCGTGCATCGCGAGGTTGATGTTGGCTTGGGTGGCGTCCTCGTCGATCAGGATTTTAATTTGCTCGTCGGGCAGCGCGCCGCCTTCTACGGATTTGAGGAAGGCGTAGAGGTGGTAGGCATCGTCGTCCGTGTACTTCAGCGTCCGCAAGTGGCGGTAGCGAGCGGCACCGACGACGACGGCCCACACCTTGACGGCCTCGTCGTAATCGGGCGCGATTTTGCGTGCCGGGCGGCCGGTGGCGGTGAACAAGCGGCGGTAGGTCCGGCCCTTCGCCCAGATGCCGCCGTGCATTTGTCCGTCGGCGTAGTGCATCAGGCCGAGTCCTTCGGGCTGGTCGTTGATGAAGCCGCCGTAGTAGATGTTGCCGCTTGGGTACGTGACGGTGCCGTTACCGGCCGGGCGATTATTGACCACTGCGCCAGCATATATTTTTCCGTCCGGATACACGATTTTACCATCGCCAGCCGGGCAGCCACCGCGACAATCGGGTAGGTTTTGGACGTCGCCCCGGAAGCCGAGCTGGGTCCAGTCGGCCTGAAAATCATCACCGGCCCAGGTGCCTTCGAGTTGGCCGCCGTTTTCGAATACGATCTTACCAAAGCCATCGCGGGCCGATTTTTTCCAGTGGCCGGTATAGCGATCGCCGTTGTTGTAGTCCATCGTGCCCTGCCCTTGCAATTGCGCGTCGACGATCTGGCCCCGGTAAAAATCACCGTTCGCGAAGTGGAATTCACCCGCGCCGGTTACTTGGTTAGCCAGCCAGTTGCCGACGATCCGGTTTCCGTCGGGGAAAGTAATCGTCCCCTTCCCCTGGCGTTGGCCCCGGTGGAAGTAGCCGAAATATTCCGTGCCGTCGCCCTGGGTCATGCGCCCCTTGCCGTGTTGCAGTCCGTCCGCCCAGTTGCCCGCGAACAGCCCACCGTCGGCGTAGCGCAGTAGCCCCTCGCCGTGGAATGTTGTCTTCCGGAAGTCGCCGTCGTAGTAGGCACCGTCGTTGTACTGAAATTTTCCGTTTCCGTTTTCACAGTTGCCGCGGACGCAGGTGCCGGGTTGTGCGGATAGGAGCAGGGTGCACGTGGCAAAAGCCAGGGTTAGTAGGTAACGCATCGTCCGTTTCGGGTTAGTCAGTAAGTTGTTGTAAATAGTAGGGTCTATAAGCCGGTTCGGCGCCAAAAAATTGTTTGCGCGACCAACCGATGCCGTTTGGGACCAATTAATTTTATTAACTGACTTGGATGGTTCCGGCGATATTGAATACGCCACGGTCAACCACAAAACCGCAGGAGCACGAGCTTACCGGGTTTTATTGTAAAAAGCACCGACCGGTTAGCCCGTCGTTCGTTCCCCTCCGTCTGCTACCGTTCCGCCGCCAACACCGCCACCAGTTTTTCCTCCGCTACCGGCCCGTCCGGATTGATCAACTCTACGAACAGCACGTAGGCGCCCGCCCTGGCCGGCCGCCCGTCGTCGTTCGCGCCGTCCCAACGCAGGCCACCTTCCGTCCCGAGCAGCTCGACGTTGCGCAGCGTACGGATCAAGCGCCCCTGTGCGTCAAAAATGCGGATGCGGGCGAGGAAGCCGACGGGAACGTCTTGGTACCGAATTTCGAGAAAGTCCTCGAAACCGTCTTCGTCGGGGCTGAACGTTTTGGTGGGGAGCGAAAATACCCGATCGGCTCCTACGCCCGGGTCGATATCCCGCAGTTGAGAATTGGGCCGGGTGGGCGTCGCGTAGCCCTCGACCGAAGCGGCGCTGAACCAATTATTACTGCCGTTGGTGGGCACTTTGTAGCGCAGCCGTTCGAGGCTAACACCGTCCCGGTCGTCCAGTAGTTCGGAGTGGAGGTCGTCGGTGTAGTCGAAAGCGTCGAGGACGGTACCGTTTGCGGAGACGGTCACGTTACCCGCATCGTTACTGAGTCCGGGAAGGGGTTGCTCGACGAGTAGGGCGGGCTCCACGTTACGGTAGCGAGCGATAAGATCTTCCGGGTCGGGCGTAAGGACCAGGAACTCACCGGGGAGAAATAGCCGACTGGCCATTATTTCCTGACTGCCGTTGGTAGTCTGGGTATTAGCGAGCGTCCAACCCTCGATCTGGAATATTTTCTCGGAGCAATTGTACAGTTCTACGAAATCACTACCGCCCGTTGCCGGGTTGAACAGTACTTCGTTGATGACTACGTCGCCGGGGGCTACGCTATCGGGAATGCCAAGGGTGATCGCGCGGGCGTCCGTTTTGTTACCGACGCAGTCGGATACGACGGGGAGTTCGAGGGTGTACACAACGCCGGTCTCAAGCTGGTCGAGGGGTGACAGCCGGAAGGTGCGGCCACCGTCCGGGGTGGTGACGCCACCGAGGGGAACGTCCGTATCGCCCCGGGTTAGGAAGAAATCCGGATCGGCGGTGTTTAGGGGTTCGCTGAAACCAAGCGTAACCCCGTCTCCATCGACGCTGGTGGATTGAAGCACGGGCGGAACGGTGTCGGCCGGTTGGTTGACTACGGAGTTTTCCCGGCCCGGTGTTCCGCCACTTTCATCCAGGCTCGCTCGCCAGAGACCACTGCATCCCGCGTCCGCGCCCGTAAACCCCGTGTACTCGATGGAGTAGCCACCTTCGTCACGTTCCGGGTCGTTGTACCACGCGTCCGTGTAGTCAAACGACACCAAGGTATCCTCACCCAATAACAGGCTAATGTTGTCTCCGGAGTTCGTTAAGCCAGGTAGGTTAGTTGGCTGAACGTTAGCGTCGAAGGTGAACGCAAATTCGTCGGGTACGAGCACGAGGTAACTCCGTGGGGCAATGCGGATGTTGTTGAGCGGCGCCACCGAAGTCCCGCCGCTACCGATAAATAAATTATTCGCCCCGATGGTCGTATCGGAATCATTGTACAGCTCCACGTACTCGGCGTTGGGCTGGCCGACCGTCGGGCTGGGGTCCACCATAATCTCGGTAATGAGCAGATTTTCGGCGGTTGGGAGGATGACCGGATCGTAGGTGAAGGCAGCGACTAGGTCAGTAGTCTCATTTCCGGCCGCGTCACTAATTGAGGTGATCGTGATTGCGTACGACTCGCTGATGGTGAGGGCGGTTTCCAGCGTTAGTTCGACCCCACCCGGGAACTGATTCAGCGCCGTAACCGCATTCTCACCCTCGGAAAATACGTAATCGGCCACCGTCGTCGGCTCGACGTCTTCGTTGAAAAGTATCCGTACCGTCCGGTTGTCCACGGCCGCTACACTTCCGATCGTAGGCGCCTCTTCGTCGCGAACCTCGGTGAGGGTTTTGAACGCGTTGAAGTCGTCGAAACTGAATTTGTCGGAGCGCGTCGCCGTGTACGCGCAAGTCACCCGAATCGTAGCCGGGTCAAAGTTAAAACCCTCCCGCAGCGTTCCCTGCAGCACGTAGTTTGTGCCTCCGGAATAATCCGCAAAAAATTGCCAGCCGGCCACCTGATCGTAAGTCACCCGAAAACGCACGGTGGCGGGGTCGGTACCGAGCGCACCGGCCACGCCCGTGAACTCACCGAAACTGATGTCGCCTTCTTCCAATCCCTCCCCCGTCCAGGCATCCTGGTCGCCGGATACGCCACCGAACTTCATAAAAATTCCGGTTGCCAAGTCCTCCGTGTGCCGCGCGCCGAGAATGTCGATCGCACAAAAATTACCGCTAGACGGAGCGAAGTCCATGTCAACGAGAAATTCGAATGAAAACGAGTCCAACGTAGCGCGGGGAAGGCCACCCGGCAAGTCGACGGAGAGTACGGAGGTGCCGCCGCCCGCTGCGGCCAGACGCAAACGGCCGTCAGTGACGACAAAGTCACCCCGGTCGCCGAACCACTGGGGCTCGAGTTCCGTGCCCGCAAAATCATCCGACACCACCGTCTGCGCGATTGCCACGGGGCTGATGAGCAGACTAATGAGAAAAGAGAGGAGCAGGCCGGGTAACTTCATCCCCTAAAGATAAACAGGCTCCGGAAAGCCGGGCTGATTAGTCTTCCCGGAAGAACACCCGCCCGTCGACCCTGCGCAGGCCCAACAAGCCGACCCCTTCTTTGAAGTACACGTTGGTGAAGCGGCCGGAAGCGGGTAAACGGTCGCCCAGAACGTCGAACGCAGTCTCCGGTTGCCGAAGATCGATTACCGCCTCATAAATGATCTCACCGAGCGTAATGGTGTCGAGCAGCACCACGCGGTCGGCCACGTACTCCACCGCTGGCTCAATCTCCAAACTGTGGGTCCGAACAAATGCCTCACCGGTAATACCCACAAACTCATAAGACATAACTACCTGGTCAACAGATCCTTCACCGGCCCGATCGTTTCTTTCAAACACCAGTTGCATACCGATTCCGAGGCTATCGATGCGGTATGAGAGGTTAGCAACGGTCACGCAGGGTACGTCGTTGCTACTGTCAACCTCGGCGGCACACGACTCTTGCGTAGGAGAAGCAAGTAACTGCAAATAATCGACGATGATGATGTCGTCCGTCACTGCATCCTGAAGGGCGATGTCGTTAGCGACAAAGTCGGGGTTAAATACCGTCGCATCGTAATTGAATGCTTCGCAATCGCGGCACTCCGCGTCGAGACAGGACATCACGAAAGTGAGGCAAAGCGCTGCCAGGGCATAGTGGATAGCTTTCATACTGAATTGATCTAATTGGGGAAAAATCGAACGTTAGGTTTACCGGCTGGTGTGAATCAAACCGCCACCGACGACGTCGTCACCTTCGTAAAAAACGGCGCTCTGCCCGGGCGCAACACCCCGCACGTTGGCGTAGAATTCGATACTCGCCAGGTCCGGCGAAAGTTGCTCGACGAGGCTGAGCGTACCCTTGTCCTTGTACCGCACCTTCGTGATGAGCTCCAGCCCGTTTTCCGGTAGCGTGGCGTATTTCTGTAGGGTCATACCGCCGACCGACATGCCGTTCCGGATCAAATCATCGACTCGGCCGAGGGTAACCTGGTTGGTCGCTGCGTTGATTTCGGTGACGTACATCGGTTCGCCGAAAGCGATACCGAGACCCTTTCGCTGGCCGATGGTGTAGAATGGATAGCCCTCGTGCTTACCCATCACTTCACCGGTCGTGGAGACGAAACTGCCGCCGGCGACTTGCGCTTCCAGCTCCGGTACGCGGCGCTTCAGGAAGCCCCGGTAGTCGTTATCCGGTACGAAACAGATCTCGAAGCTTTCTGCTTTTTTGCTCAGTTCTTCGTAGCCCCAGTCGTAGGCGAGTTGGCGCACTTCCGGCTTAGTCATGTGGCCGAGGGGGAAGCGGCTGCGGGCCATGCATTCCTGGCTCAGCCCCCAGAGGACGTAAGACTGGTCTTTGTGGTCATCGGCTGATTTCCGGACGTTCCAGCGACCAGTCTCGGCGGCGTGGTTGAGTTGGGCGTAGTGGCCCGTGGCGATGAATTCGCAGTCCATCGCGTCGGCGCGTTTCAACAGGGCGCTCCACTTGATGTGGGTGTTGCAAAGTACGCAGGGGTTGGGCGTGCGGCCGGCCATGTATTCGTCGACGAAGTTATCGATCACGTGGTCGCCGAACTCGTCGCGGATGTCGATGATGAAGTGGGGGAAACCCATCTGGACGGCCACGGCGCGGGCATCGTTGATCGAGTCCAGGCTACAGCAGCCGGTCTCTTTCTTGGAGCCGCCGGAGTTGGCGTAGTCCCAGGTTTTCATGGTGATGCCGACGACTTCGTAGCCTTGCTCGTGGAGCATCATGGCCGTGACGGTTGAATCTATTCCGCCGCTCATCGCGACGAGTACTCTGCCTAGTTTGCTCATGGTAGGGGGATTTCGCTAAGGTTGAAGGGCCTTGCCAAATGGGGTGTAAAGGTAGTGTTTCTTTTACCTCCGGCCCCGACTTAGTCGGGGCCATTTCCAGAGGAAGAGGAGGAGGTATAGGAGGATGAAGAGGATAGGAGGTGTGTAGCCAATAATGCTTTGGGTAGATTTTTAGTTTCGCGTTTGATTTTGGGCGCGGTCGCGGGTGCAGGGTTTTTAGGATGGTAGGCGGTAGGCGGTAGGCGGTAGGCGAGATTTCAGGAAGTTTGATTCTGTTTCTTTCTTTTTTGTGTTTTCCGTGGTTTGCTACGCAGTACTTCGTGCATTGTGGCTTACGTGTTAAAAGGAAATTTGAGATTCCCAGAATCTTTACACCACATTTTAAACACAAAAAGTTCCCATTTCAACAAACACGAGCTACTTTTACAACATATAGTTGCTAGTTCGCTCGCCTGTTTACAAATTTGTTGTTTTCCCGGCCATTTAGAGATGTCCCTACTCACTCGACTTACACCAACATAATGTTTCAAAAGGCCATCCTCCACCTGGATATGGACGCGTTCTTCGCTTCCGTAGAGATCAAAAAGAATAGTAAGCTCATCGGCCGGCCGCTCATCGTGGGTGGTCTGGGCGGGCGGGGGGTGGTGACCTCCTGTAGTTACGAGGCCCGGCACTTTGGGATTCACTCGGGGATGCCGATGGCGATCGCATTACGGCGCTGCCCATCGGCGAAGGTGGTGCGGGGGGATTATGAGGATTACGAGAAGCATTCGGCCATCATCACGGAAATCATTGCCGAGGAAGGACCCGTGTTCGAGAAATCATCGATCGATGAGTTCTACGTGGATATTTCGGGGATGGACAAGTATATCGGCTGCCTTCAGTGGAGCAAAGAGTTGCGCGAGCGAATACTTAAGGAAACTGGCCTACCCGTATCGGCTGGTCTCGCCGTGAACAAGCTCGTTTCAAAAGTACGGGCGGGCGAGGCGAAACCCAACGGCTCCGGCTGGGTGGAGCAGGGGAAGGAAAAGTTGTTCCTCGCTCCCCTACCCGTCCGGAAAATTCCTTTGATCGGTCGGGAGACGGCCCGGAAGTTAAGTCTCCTGGGCATCCGTAAAACGGGCACCCTCAGTCAGGTACCGGTAGATCTACTGGAGCGCGAATTCGGTAAGCCCGGCCGCGAGATTCACCGCCGCGCCAACGGCATCGACCACCGGCCGGTCGTGCCCTACACCGAGCGCAAGTCTTTCTCCTCCGAGCACACTTTCCAGACGGACACGATCGACGTAAACTTCCTCCGCCGCCAACTGCGCGACATGACCATGAAGCTTAGCTACGATATGCGCGCGGCCGGCAAGCTTACCGCCGGGGTGACGGTCAAGATTCGGTACACCGATTTCAATACTTATTCCCGTAGCCAGCGCGTCAAGGTCACCGCCCACGACCAGCAGCTTCTGCCGGTGGCGGAAAAACTGTTCAACCGTCTCTTTACCCGCCGGCAGTGCATCCGGCTCATCGGCATTCGTTTCGACCGCCTGGCCGGGGGGCACACGCAGCTTGACCTTTTCAACGATACGCAGGAGGACAATAACCTGATGGTGGCGTTAGATAAAGTGCGGAAGCGGTTTGGGGCGGGGGCGGTTTTGAAGGCTTGAGGGGGGGAAGGTTGGAGGGAAGAGGAAAGAATATAGAGGAAAGAGCACGGAGTACGGCGGGGCAAACTAAAGGGGGAAGTTTAAATTAGTAACTGACCTTACGCAACGGGATATGCCACATAAACACAAAAGCACACAAGAATAAGTAAACGGTGCTTCGGCGTAGCCGTACACCGATTTTTGTGCTTTTGTGGCGAAATAATCTGCGTAACATTAATTAGTAGCTGAATCTTGCACATTTGGTATAATTATCGAGCACTGAAGATTAATTTTAACGCATAAGCACAAAAGGAAGAAAAAAAGCATAAAGCAGAAGCTAGTGAAATCAGCGTACTCACACCGTTTTGTGCTTGTGTCCTCTTTCTGTGTCTTTTGTGTTCTGCTCCGTTTACGACTAGAAAGATCATTCTGCGTAAGGTCAAACACAGGGGGCAACACACCACGCAACGGCATAAAGGCCTCCGGGCGGGGCGCTGCGATCAATTTTCTAGCACGACTTCGTAGGTAGGGCTCATGCCCATCAGCGGTGGCATGCCCGGGTAGGCAAGTCCGAATTCTATTTTAGCCGGGCCGATGGGTAGGTTTGTGGGCAGTTTTAGGGGGCCTCGGTAGAGGTACGTTTGCTCCCCTTCCAACATACCCGGCACCCGCGGCTGCGCCACAAAATGTAGCGCCCTGGTGTTGTCCGAAGGATAAACCGTTGCGTAGATCGTCGGTGCCTGGGCGGTCGTAAAATCCACTGCCCGTACGCCCGTATTCAGCGGGAGGAACCCCGTGGCGGCAATGTTTACGTCCGTCCCGGTTGCCAGCGTATCGCTCAGCCCGGTCACCTCCAGCTTGATTCCCTTCAGCACCTGAAAATTCTTGACTCGCTTCAGCAACATGCTCCCCTTAGCAGTCCGGAATGGCTCCCCAGTTGGCACCCTCCAGTTGCTTTGCCCCATTACGAGTACTTCCCGCCCGTGAAAAAGCGAGTCGCCGTACCAAAGGTCGTACTGGTTGCGGCGGTAGTCGACGTTCGTCATCGTCCAGGCGGGCTGGCCGGTGTAGAAGTTGTAGAGGGACGAAAGGCGGTAGCTGTTCTCGACCATCACCGGCAGACCGTCCGCTTCGGCGGCCAGCCGCTCCGTCCAGGGCTGGTGATCGAAAGGCTTGTCGAATGGCAGCCACTCGCGCGGGGCGAGCAGAAGCAATCGCGCCACACAAAGGATACCGATGGTGACCACAGCCATCCGCCAAATCCCTTTCTCCCACTCCGGAAATCGGTCACGGGTAGCCCGGTAGGTCAGGTAGATGAGCGGGATGCTGACCAGCGCCGTCCAGTGTGCCTCGGCGTGGCCTTTGATCGTGAGACAAAGGAAAAAGCCGAGAAAACCGGCAACCAAGCAGCGGTTCGCAACGACAAAACGGTCGCTACGGCCGTTATCCTGCCAAAAGGTTTTCACGTAGTACCAGAACAAAAACGGGCTGAATATCCCTAACTGATTCAGCACGTACTCCACCGTAAACCGCAGCTCGTAAGCGTCGTTGCGCCCCTGCAAGTGGTAGCGGAAAGAAGGAAAGTCGTTTGTGTACTGCCAGTACAGATGCGGAAAGTACAGCGCCGCCCCACCCAGCGCCGCCACCCACGCCCCGGGCTGGCGAATAAGCCAGAACACGTGCGGCAGGACGGAGAAAAAGATCAGCATCACCCCGTGGTATTTGGAATAGAGCGCGCCGGCCATCGTCAGCCCCCAGATGGCGCCGTTGGCCAGGCTCGGCGCTTCCAGAAACCGGCGGTAGGCGAGCAAATAAAGTACGGTAAAGAGCAGCAAGGGGCCGTCGGGCGTAGCGATGAATCCGTAGACATTGAGCAGCGGCTGGGCGAAGGCGAGCCCGGCGGCCAACCAGAGTAATTTACCCCGCGGGCGTTCCAACAGGTACCACAGACCAACCATCGTCAGCCCCGCAGCCAGCACGTGGCCGAAGCGCAAACCGAGCGACCCCGGCAACCAGTCCTTCCCCAGCGAAATCAGCAGCGCGACGGCGGGCGGGTGGTCGTAGTACCCCCAATCGAGCTGGCTGGCGTACATCCAGTAGTAGGTCTCGTCCGGGTCCAGCGGCGACGCGGCGGCCTGCACGAAGTTGACGAGGAGCCAGGTAGCGAGAAACCAGTAGGGGGAGATCGATTTGGTGGGCATGGGGCTTTAAGCTACCGGTAGTAGATGGAATTTTAGGCGGTAGGAAGATTAGGCGGTAGGCAGGTAGGCGGTAGTACTTTACGAGACGCCTATCACGCAAGCCTACCGCCTACCCACTACCGCCTACAAGCCTACTTGGTCCGACTAACCAAACGCATCACCGACCGGTATTCGTCATCCGCTTCCCCGTCGTAATCGTAGTCGACCACGCCGGTGAGGACGAGGCGGTCGCCGGTAAGTTCGTGGGCGTAATAAAACGTTTTGTTGGGTTCGATGATGAGCAGGCTGTCGCCACTCTGCACTTTCCACAGGCCGTTCGTGACGTCGGCCACCTGGCCGCTGGTGAGGGTATGGGTACGCTTGTGTTTGCCATCCGCCATAAACTCAGTGCGGGCGGGGCGGACGCCAAACAGCCGGCCCCAATCGGCCTCACGGATAACTTGTTGGAAGCTGGTGTCGCGGTTTTCGTAGGTCCGGTAAATCACGTCGACCTCCACCGTTTCCCAGGTTCCGAGGAGGGTGGTGGAGATGTCGGACTCCGTTTTGGGCGCGGTCGCGGGTGCAGGGTCCGCTTCGCAGGAAGCCAGGAAGATGGGCAGGGCGAAAAGGAGGGATAGGTTGGAAAAACGCATGGGGGGCGAAGGTACGGTTTGGTCTTTGGTCTGAAGTCTTTGGTCTGGGGTCTATTCTCTTTACGCTTAATTCTCACAAGTCATTCCACTCTACTGAAAAACGCCGGCGGAATTGGCCATGGCTTGCCGAAATTTAGTCTCGTCGATACCCGTGGCCCCATAACCCAAGTAGGCAAGCAAATTTTCCGTAGCCATGTTACCCGTCAAGTCATCTTTGGCCATGGGGCAGCCACCGAACCCGCGGATCGCCCCGTCGAAGCGGCGGCAACCGGCGTTGGTGGCGGCGACTACTTTCTCTTCCCAGGTCGTGGGGGTCGTGTGCAGGTGCGCGCCGATCTCCAGGTCCGGATAACTGGGGATTAGGCTATTGAACAGGTAAGAAATGTTCGCGGGGCTGCTTACGCCAACGGTGTCGGAAAGCTGGAAGATGCGGATGTCGAGCGCGGATAGCTTACTGACCCACGCTTCGACGACTTCTACATTCCACGGGTCGCCGTAAGGGTTACCGAAGCCCATACTGATGTAGAGCACCATCTCCTTGCCGGCCGCAAGCGTCATGCCCTGAATTTCTTTCACCCGGTCGAGGCTCTCCTCCAGCGTCGCGTTGGTGTTCCGCTGCTGAAAGGTTTCGCTGATGCTGAAGGGGTAACCAAGGTAGTCGATTTCCGGGTGGGTTAGCGCGTCCTTGGCACCACGGATGTTGGCGACGATGGCGAGTAGTTTGGTGGCGGTGGCGGACAGGTCCAACTGGCCCAGTACTTCCGCCGTGTCCCGCATCTGGGGGATGGCTTTGGGGGAGACGAAGCTTCCGAAGTCGAGCGTGTCGAACCCACAGGCCAGCAGTTGCTGGATGTAGGCGGACTTCACTTTCGTAGGAATAAAGTCGTGCCGCCCCTGCATGGCATCCCGGGGGCACTCGATGATCTTGATGGTTGGTGTGGTGGTGGGCACGGTCGGTAAAGGCTAAAACAAGGTAAGAGAACGGTAAAATAGTGTAGTAAACCGTCAACACCACGTGGCCGGGCGTAGTTTTGCGGTTAAACCACTGAGCCATGCTTAAGAACGCTACTTCCATCCGCGTCATCGGATTTCTCCTGCTGATCATCGGCCTGTTCACGCTGTTCATCAATATGGTGGGGGTAGACTTGATCTTTCTCGACTGGCTGTACCGCTACAACGTGGCGCTCTCCTTCGCGGTCCGGCTGGGGATGGTGATTGTTGGCTTGGTGATGATTTACGTGGGGAGTACTAATTGGGAGCGGACGGAGGCTTGAGGGGTGGGTCTATGGTCTGCGGTCTGCATTACTGACAGGTATTTTTCTAGTTCTCTATTCCATCCACTGTTTTAGGTGGACGCTGTTGTATTCCTCCTTGGCGTTTGTAAGAGCGTAAGTACGGCAGCCAACTAGTTGGAACCGGCTGTAAAGCAACCTTATTAAAAGCTTCTTCGTCTTTGCCGGCATGAAACTTATTCTCCATGGTTCCTGCGTTTGCTTATTTATGCTGGTGGGTTCTTGCCGTCAGCCGACGTCTGCCGTCCCCATCTACACTCAGGACATCAACCATTACTGGGAAGCATACGATAAAATCATCGCTACCGACGATAGCTTGGCCAAGCGTGAGTACCTGCAAACACTTTTTTTGGACCGCGCTACGCCGGGCCTCGATAAGCTTCGCGAGGTTCGCAATTACACTGCGGAAGAATACTTGGCCAACATCGAAGCGTACCCCAAATTCTGGGCATCGATTCGGGAAAACACCTTGCGCGCGCCCGAGTTGGCCGACCGGATCGAGGCGGGCGTTCGGGACTTAAAACGACTATACCCCTGCCCAAAACCAGCCAGCATCTACTTCGGCGTCGGTGCCTTCCGGACGGGCGGCACCGCAGTGGATAGTTTTGTACTCATCGGGAGCGAATCCACACTCGCCGACAGTAATGTTGTGACAACGGAATTTCCGAAAGACGTACGGCCAGCCCGGGAAGCTTACTTCGCTACTAATCCGATTGACAATGCCTACACACTGTTCGTGCACGAATTCGTTCATACGCAGCAGGAGCCAATCCCCGACAACCTACCGGGCCGGTGCCTTTACGAAGGCGTAGCGGAGTTCGTTTCGTGTACGGCTACGGGAGCAGAACCCTACGCGTCCGTCCTGTTCGGCCAGGCACACGCCGATAGCGTATGGTCAGTGTTTGAGACGGAAATGTTCTCCGAAACCAATACCTCAAAATGGCTCTGGAGCAACGCACCCAACGTATTCGGGCAGCGCGATCTGGGATATTACGTAGGCTACGCCATTAGTCAGCGACATTACGAAAGAGCAGCGGACAAAAAAGTGGCCGTACGTGAGCTCATCGAAATGGATTATACGGATAGTGATGCGGTGGACGCCATCATTGACGGTAGTGGATTTCTATCCGAACCGATAGCTCAGTTGCGCGCGAATTACACGGCGGACCGACCCATCGTTACTAGTCTCGTGCGGGATAAAAATACCTTCACCGTGCAGTTTTCCGAACCGATGGACATCCGCTACCGCAACTTCAATTACGGGCCGGGTGGGGAAAGTACCTCGATCTGGATCGACTCGGTTGTCGGCTTTCAGGAGGATAAGCTTACGTTCACTTTTATCACCGAAGATCTCCCACCAGGCGTGTTACGCGAGGTATACCTGGGCCCTGGGTTTAGAGACGTCAGCGGAATTAGCTTACAACCTTACCTAATTCAGGTGGAATGATTGAGCGATACTCGGAAGTAGATTAGCAACAAGACCACACCCTTCAGGCAATATTACGAGGACCGCTCAAACAAATCCAAATCAATCACTTCAGCTTTCCGGCTCCCTCCCGATGCACCTCGGGTTGGTTTCCGGTACAAATAATCACCGTGCTCGGCTCCGTACCGCCCGGGCCACCATCAATGACGGCGTCGACGAGCTTACCGTAGCGATCGTAGATGTCGTGGGGGTCCGTGAAGTATTCTATGATGGTATCGTCCTCGTTCTTCACCGAGGCGGTGAGGATGGGGCGGCCCAGGCCACGGACCAGCGCGTCGACGATGTTGTTGTCGATCAGGCGGACACCGATTGTCTCCTTTCTGTTCTTCAGGATTTTGGGCGTCTTGTTGTTGGAGTTGAGAATGAAGGTGAAGGGGCCGGGGGTGTTGTGCTTCATGACCCGAAAGACGTCGTTGTTGATCGTCTTCGAATATTCGGTGATCTGGCTGATGTCCTGGCAAATAAAGCTGAATAGTGCCTTACTGGGGTCGAGGCCGCGAATTCGGGCGACGCGCTCCACGGCGTTCTTATTGGTGATGTCGCAACCGATGCCGTAAATGGTGTCGGTGGGGTAAATGATGACGCCGCCGTCTTCGAGAATGTCGACCATCTGCTGGATGAGGCGACCCTGGGGATTGTCGGCGTTGATGGATACAAGCATGGGCGCTGTGTTTTGGTGTGTGGGTTAAAAGAAAATGTTGCGGTAAGATCACACAATTATGCGAATCTCACCACGCGGACCAGGAATCCACGCAAAGGTATATTTCGCGTTGTTGCCCGACCGATCAGTAAGTTATCCATATTCCGCCCATGTTGGTAGAAAATACGGCACAATCGTGTTCCGGTGCGTGGCACCCACCTGACCAGAAACGACTCAGTGGATAAAAATCACGGACCATAATTTGCCGACCGCGAAGAAAACTCTGCATTACTACTTGTGTAGTATTACATTTGTAGTATATCTTCACCGCAAAGTAAACAACGTGGCTGATCATCCCAATCCTTCCGGTGCGCAATTAGAAATCCTCGACCTCCTCTGGCGGGAGCAACCAGCTACCGTGCAGCAGGTACATGACCGATTGCAGGACCGGCGCAAGGTCAGTTACAGCACCGTCCTGACGCAACTCCAGCGCATGAATAAATCCGGCCTCGTCACCAGAAACACGGACCAACGGACGCACACCTACGTCGCGGCCGTCCCCCGCGAAGCCATCGAGCAGTCGCTTTTCGGGAAGCTGGCCGACTCCGCCTTCGGTGGCAGCAAGATCAGCCTCGCCCTACGGGCGCTCGGTAACGAAACGCCCAGCGCCGCGGAGCTCGACGAACTGGAAGCCTGGATCAAACGCCAAAAACGCTAAGTCATGGACTGGACGACCTCCCTTCTCCCCCTCGCGACCGCTTTTGGTTTCGCCCTGCTACACACCCTCTGGATGGGTACGCTGCTGTACGCGCTGGTGCGCACGGTCGCGCCTTTTCTCCCTTCCGCGAACGCAAAATACTTCCTGGGCTACGCCGCGCTCTGGGCCCTGGCCGCTGGCTTTGGTTACGCGCTCTACGATGGCTATTACGTAGCGCCCGTTTGCGAAAATATTTTACTTGCCGCCCCGCCGACGGTATTTATTCCGACCGGTAATTTTTGGGCTACTGGTCCAGAAATCAGTGCGTGGTCGGACAGACTAGGTACCATAACTCCTTTCTTATCAATTATTTATCTTACCGGACTGATACCCGTTTGTTACCTCCTGTGGGTTAACCAACTTAAAATCAACGTACTCAAGCGTACTGGCCTCACGGACATTCCCACTGAATGGACGCAATCCGTACGGGAGCTACTTCACGATCACCCCGTCACCCGCCGGGTAACCATCCACCTGAGTGGAGTGGCGACGGAGGTGATGACGCTTGGTTTCTGGTCGCCGGTTATTGTGCTACCAGTAGCCTTGGCAGCGCAGTTAACGCCAGCCATGGCCCGTACGTTGCTACTCCACGAAATCGCCCACTTGCGCCACTACGATCACTTGCTCAATTACCCGCAGCAGATCCTTTGGGCCGTATTTTTCTACCACCCGGCGGTACACGCGCTCAGTCGGTTCATCGACCGGGAGCGGGAGCACCGCTGCGACGACTGGGTGGCGGAGTATTGCCCCGACCGACGCATTTACGCTTCCGCCCTGGTTGCGGCCGCTCAGTTTTCCATCACCCAAAACCCCTTAGCCATGAGTGCTACTAAAACGCCGTTCTCGTCCCGTATTCACCGGCTCCTTTCATCGGAGCAAGCCCCCGAAAATAGCCGTTTCGCGCTCTCGGCCTTGCTCGTTGTCCTACTGGGTGTGGGTCATTTTAGCTACGCAAATACTGATTTGGGCGCGGACGCCGGTGCCGTGGATTGTTTGCAAGAACAGGGTGATTTGGTGTTTACCCCGAATGCGGAACCGGATCAACTACTTTCTCCCATTACGATACAAACCCTAACTCCGTCCCCACAAACGGCCCCCGGTAACGACCACACGCCCCCCGCTCCTTCCCCAAAAAACCTGGCACCCGCGACGCGCCAGCTAGTCCCGCACTTAGTCGGGGCGACCGCGCCCCTGATCCACGATACCATCCCGCCGGGTAACCTCAAGATCAAAAGCGACAATCGTTCTGCCCGGGACATCCCCACCGTGGGTAGCGACGCTCAGGCAACCCGAGCACCCGGAAAAGAAAAGCGGAATGTGTTCGTTATCAACGACGGCGTTGGCGATTACGAAGTGACCGAAAAATCAGTTATCCGCCTGGACGGAAAAATCGTCGACGGGGCAAGGTTTGACGATCTGGAGCTAACGAATGTAAGAAAAATCAGCGTGGTTAATGACGCCGAAAAATTGGCGGAAATGGGCTTCGCAGGTCACGACGGACTCGTCGAAATAACCACGAACCAGGCGACCGGCGTGGCCAAAGACGCACAACCCGTGCAGTGGCCGACGGGACTAGCCCCGGTACCCAAGGTGAAGATGACCGGCAAAATTGCCTATTTCATCGAGGACGTCCTGGTCCACTCCATCCCCAGTGACGGAAACCCGAATAATGACGACCCGATTAACGAACTAAACCCCGAGCACATCGAGGCGATCAGCGTAATCAAAGGAGCAGAACCGTTGAGCAAACTAGACCTAAGTGACTACGAAGGAGCGATATTCGTCACGCTGAAAAAGAGATACGCCCGCAAGTTTCTCAAAGAGAAACACCGGGAGCGGTAGAACCGAGAGGTAGCCGTAGCTCGGGGATAACGCTTCTATCGACCAGCCAGCCTTTGTCCGGCACCGTACCTTCGCCGCCATGCGCATAGCCTTCCTCGATAAAGCCGCCCATCCCTACCTGAAAAACGCCCTCACGCTGGAGGGCCACACGGTGGACGAGCTCGACCACCTGACCCGCCCGGACGTCCTCCAGGCCCTCCAACTCTACGACGGGCTGATGATTCGCAGCCGTTTGGACATCGACCGCGAACTTATCGACGCCTGCCCGGCCCACTTCCGCTTCGTCGCCCGCTGGGGCGTGGGGACGGACCACATCGACCTTAAATACGCGGAGGAACGGAGCATCAAAGTATTCAACAGCCCGGAGGGAAGTAAGCACACCGTTGCGGAGCATACGCTCGGGATGATGCTGATGCTGCTCAACCATTTGGGCCGGGCGGACCGGCAGGTGCGCGGCGGTGAGTGGGTCCGGCGGGGCAACATTGGCACCGAGCTCGGCCACCTCACCGTGGGCCTCATCGGTTACGGAAATATGGGCCAGGAGACGGCCAAGCGTTTGTCCGGTTTCGGCTGCCGGGTGCTGGCGCACGATAAATTTCGTAAAAACTACGGGGACGAATACGCCGAGGAAATAACGCTGAATCAATTGCAAAAAGAAGCTGACGTAGTATCCCTCCACATCTTTTTGGAGGGCAACCACCACTACGCGAACGCCGCCTGGTTTAATGCCTTCGCCAAACCGATCTACCTGATCAATACCGCCCGGGGGCAGCTCGTGAATACGGAAGACCTGGTTGCCGCGATGGAAGCCGACCGGGTGCTGAGTGCCGCGCTGGACGTCCACGAATACGAAGAGCAAAGCTTCGTCCACCTCGCACCCAACGAGCTACCGGAACCGTTTCAGTACCTCCGCCGGAGTGAGCGGACCGTGCTAACGCCGCACATCGCCGGGTGGAGCGCCGAGGCGGAGGAGGGGCACGCGCACGCTTTGTTCGCTAAGATTGAGGCGGCTTTTCGGGGGAGGTAGGAGGGGAGGGGAGGAAAGAAGTAAGAGGAAAGAGTGAAGATGCGCGACTGGCATTGTGGATTTTGAGCTGATTATAGCCCGAATAATACACGGTCGTGTCATACCTCCTCTTTTACCCTCCTCAACTTCCTCTGGTGCACGAAGTACTGCGCAGCAAATCCGTCGGAAGCAATACCTTTGCCGCCTAATGGCTCGTACCTACAAAATAAAAGAATCCTTTTACACCCTCCAGGGCGAAGGCGCCCAAGCCGGCCGCGCCGCCGTGTTCCTGCGCTTTGCGGGTTGCAACCTCTGGAGTGGCAGGGAAGAGGACCGGAGTGGTGCCGTTTGCCAGTTTTGTGATACGGACTTTATTGGTACGGACGGACAAAACGGAGGGCGCTATACCTTGCAGGAATGCGCTGACCTAGTCGCGAGCTTATGGCCGGGTGGGGGTACGCCTTACGTCGTGTGCACCGGTGGCGAACCGCTGCTACAACTGGACGAGCCGCTCATCCAGGCGCTGCACGATCGTGGTTTCGAGGTGGCCGTGGAAACGAACGGGACGGTTGTTGTTCCGGAGAGTATTGATTGGGTCTGCGTCAGCCCGAAAGCCAACGCAAAATTAGTGGTGACCGTGGGCGACGAACTGAAGCTCGTTTATCCGCAACCGGAATGGGGAGCCCAGCCGCCGGCTTTTACGGATTTGGGTTTTACCCACTTCTTCCTCCAACCTAAGGACGAACCCGGCACCGATAACACTCCGGCGGTGGTTGGTTACTGCATGGCGCATCCGCAGTGGCGAATTAGCCTTCAAACGCACAAGATGATGGGGATCGACTGACGTGGCGCCTAAGCAACCTACTTGATCGTGACGGTATAATTGACGCCGGGGAGGATGGGGAAAGCGGATAACGTGACTACTTCCAGCGAAACTACCTCGGTTACTAGACCCGTCTGGGGGTCGATGCCCTGCGACCAGGAGTTGCCGAATTCGAGCGTGTACGGGTTGGGGCGGTTGTAAGCATTGTACAACGAAAATGTCAACTCGTGGTGACGATTCGCCCGCCGCTTACCCCGCCACTGTTTCGATGCACTGACGTTCAGAATGTTGAAGGCGGGCAGTCGGGCGTCGTTGTAGTCACCCCAAACCTGGAAAAAGGCCGTACTGGCCAGCGGCAGCGTAAAGCGGTGGCCCGACTGATAGATAAAAGCGGTGTTGAGCCGCCACTTCTTCCCAATAGCAAGCGAGGTAGTAATACCTAGATCGTGCTGCCGGTCGAAGGTAAAAGGAAACCACCGGCCTTCGTTCACCTCGTCGTACCGCCGGTCCGATCTGCTCAGGGTGTAGGCGATGCTGTAATCAAATTTCTCACCGGTTCGTTTGAGGTAAATCTCGAGCCCCCGGACTTCTCCCTCACCGTCCCCCACTACGTTTTGCGGAAACCGTTCGACGAAATCGGCGTCCCGTTCCTGACCGGGGTTGAGCCGTACCAACTGGTCGAGCCGTTTGTGAAAAGCTTCGACCGACCACTGGAGCGATCCGTGCAGGCCACCAACACCCACCGCGGCCTGCCGGGAGCGCTCGGCCGGGAACTGGTCGTTGGCTAACAAATAGAGCTCATTGGGGTACAGAGAAATGCTCGGAGTGAGCTGGTGTACGTACTGAAAGTGATGATCGTAGGAGGCATTCAAGTAAAAGCCCTCGTAGAAATTGTAGGACAGGCGAAGGCGCGGCTCCACGTTGCGGGGCAGGGCGAGGCCGAGGCCGCTAACGCGCAGCCCCATCATCAACTGTAAGCGATCCCGTAATAGCTTCACGTCAGCCGAAGCGTACAGGGCAACTTCGAGGGAGTCCTGACCGATCGTGCGGTCGAATGTTTGCGTCAGCTCTCCCGTAGTGAACTTATCTTCGATGGCCGTCCGGAAAGAATGCCCGGCGGTGTAGAGCCCGGCGTAGACGTCCAGGTGGCGGTTAAAGCCGTAGGCGTATTCGGTGGTTGCCACGACGTCGTTCAGCGAACTGCTCAGTTCCCGCTGGGCGATGGTTACTTCGCGATCGGACCGGTCGTCGGGTTTCACCCAGCGGTCGAATTGGTAGGAGTAGTTGAGGTACTGTAACGAGTTCGACCACACGCCACCGCCGGGTGAGCGGTACTGGTGTTTCAGGGTAAAGGATCGGTTTCCCCAGGCAAAATCGTCGGCTGACAAATTAAAATTACGGTCGTTCTGCGTCAACCCGTTGTCCCCACTGATGAATGCGGAGGCCGTAACGACGTGGCGTCCGAGGTCGCGGCGGTATTTACCGACGAAGTCGTACAGGCTGATGGATTCGTGGGAGCCACTTTCCAGTTTTTCGTAGCTCCCGCTGTTAGCGAGATTATTGATGATCGACGGGTAGGAGTAGCGACCGGTCACCAGGAAGGAGCCCTGCTTATCTTTCCCCACCGGACCTTCCAGCGCCGCCTGCATGGTTCCAAAACCGATACCGAACGTTTTCACCAACTTGTCCCGGCGTCCTTCCCGCAACGTGATGTCGACCACCCCGCTCAGCCGGCCGCCGTACCTGGCGGGGACGCCGCCTTTGTAAACCGTTACCGTTTTCGTACCCAGGGTAGGCACCGCCGAGAGGATGCCACCGATGTGGTTCACGTTATAAATGCGGTTACCGTCAATCAGTAGATCCGTCTGGTTAGGATTACCGCCGCGGATGTTGATGGCTGCGCTGCCTTCACTACCGCTGCTGATGCCGGGCAGGAGCGCGAGACTCTTTAGGGGGTCCGCCTCGCCGAACAACACCGGCGTACGTTTCAGTTCGGCGACCGACGGGGTGAGAACGCCCGCGGTGGGGCCGAACGTCGAGCCGGGCACGGTTACTTCGACCGTGGGCAGCAGGGAAGAAGCCGCCAGGGAAAACACGGTGGGTTGGGTACCAGCGGCGGGCACCAGCGCGAAATTGCCCATTCGGTACCCCACGTAGGTGATCCTGAAGGAATCCGTGGAGCCGGGTTCGGGGAGTTGCAGCTTGAAGTACCCCGCTTCGTCCGCGGTTGCGCCTATTTTGCCGTCGTGGCTCTGGACGTTGGCGAAGGGCAGGCTTTCCTGCGTAAGGCTGTCGCGGACTACTCCCGTTAAGGTGGTTTGTGCCGATAAACTGGAGAGAGAAATAAATCCACCCACTAAAAGCACGATACCCAACCGGATAGAAATAGGATTAACACTGATTTTGTACTGAAAGCTAAACACCCGGCCAGTTCGATTAATCATAAAATATTATTGAATAAAAACAGTTAATCACGCCCGGACGCTGCTCTCGTTCTTGCGATAAATAGGATTCGACTCTTGACGAAAATAATTGTGCACGCTTCGGGAGCGGTTAAACTGATTCATCGACACCTTCTTACGCAAAATGTCTACTCCATAAATTCACTGAGGCGTTTCTGTAAAGCATAAGTGAAAACCGTCCCGCTACCGAAGGTCGAACAAACCATGGTGGCGCTCAATAATCGTAAAAATGCCGTATCCGCCAATCATGTTCGTCGGCACAGTGGTGGGGGAGGTGGCGTAGAGTCCGGATAGGCTCTGTAAATCCTGAGCTGCTACGATGTCGGAAAAGTTAGTGAATTGTTCCGGCACTCGAATCACAATAATGGAAGCATCGTGACCAAAATTTGAGGAGTTTATCCTATATTTGCTAGGGTCAATAAATGTCTGCCAGTCCGTTGAAATAGGGTTAAGAAGAAGCTGGCTCCTACCATACGGAAAATCATGGTGATAGATGCTCGTGTCCCGATCAAATTTAAACGGCAAACCAGCTACATCAGGTGATGAATTTCGGAAAGAAGCAGCAACATAAATTTCATCGTCTATGCTACCACTATTATAGTATTTGATTGATAAAGTATCAATAATGCTAAACGAATCTCCTAAAAAGTTAGGTGGTAAATACCGGATAACAGCTTCAACTTCGACATTGCTCAGGGCATTAGTTGCTACTACAGCGTCACTTCGTACCACGGGATAATTAGGCGCGTCGATCACTAAGTGATACCTGGCCCCTTCTTCGACAACTACTATTTCGTCACTCAAATATACTGAACTCGTATATCCACCAAATCTCCACCTTTTCGCATCATACGCTGGGTAATTATGCAAGGTGGTCAACAAACTATCGTTCTTAAATAACCTCACCTTCGCGTCGGGAACTCGGTACTCCAATTCCAGGCTAGCGGGCGTGAGCGATTTACTGATTCTGACTTCCGCCAGGGTGCTGTCCATTAAGAATGCGATGACACCTAACTTTGGTTCGATGGATGTTTCGGGAAGATCGAATTCGCCTTCTACGCAGGAGAGCAGACTCGACAATAATAGCAGACTGATTAGTATTTTCATGTTAGCAAAAATTACGAGCGGTTAAGCTAATTCATTAATACCTTCTTAAGTAAACTAGCTGCACATAAATTCATCGAAGCGTATCCACACAGGACAAGTGAAAACCATTCGGCTACCGAAGATCGAACAAACCATGGTGGCGCTCAATAATCGTAAAAATGCCGTATCCCCCAATCATGTTTGTCGGCACGGTGGTGGGGGAAGTGGCGTAGAGTCCGGATAAACTTTGCAAGTCTTGAGCTACTACGATATTGGAAAAGTTAGTGTATGCCTCCGGCACCCGTATTATACTCAAGGAGGTTGGAGAACCGAGCAGACCAAATGGATTGGGGTTTTTTCGACTAGTGGGGTCTATAAATGTCTGCCAGCCCATTGAAAGAGGATCAAGGCGAAGGTATTCTTCTCCGTATACAAAATCATGGTGGTACACACTCGTATCTCGATCATATTTGATCGGCAAACCAAATACATCAGGTGAATTATTCTGGTATGTTGTTGTGACATAAATTTCACCCGTCATGTCACCAACGTTAGTATATTTAATCGACATCTTATCAATAATTTTACGTGATTTCCCGGAAAAATCGGGTTCCGTAAAACTGAATGTAGCTTCTAATTTAACGTCGCGCAGGGTAGTGATTGCAACCACGGCCTCACTACGTACCGTCGGATAACTAGGCGCATCGATCACCAAATGATAGTTAGCTCCTTCTTCAACAATTATTATTTCATCGCTCAAGTATACCGAACTCCGGTATCCACCAAATCTCCAGGATTTAGCGTCGTAGGCCGGGTAATTTTGTAAATTGGTCAGTAAACTATCGTTTTTGAACAATTTCACTTCAGCATCCGGAACCCGGTACGCTAATTCCAAACTGGCGGGCGTGAGCGACTTACTGATTCTGACTTCCGCCAGGGTGCTATCCATCAAAAATGCCATGACGCCTAACTTTGGTTCGATTGATGTTTCAGGTAGGTCGAATTCACCTTCTACACATGAGAAAAGGCTTGCCAGTGATAACAGGTAAATCAAAATCTTCATGTAGGTTATAATTGCAACTAGCCTCCCACTATTCCAAGAGGAAACAGCGAGAGGCTAGTTTAAGTGTCTAGAAAGAACTAACTATGGACTAGTTTCCATGACTAACAATAACTACTTGACTTACAAGATATTGTCCGCGTACGCACGGCATCTTCTAGCTTAAGTAAATGTAGTAGTGTTGTTTTATTTCACTATCGGCATCCGACATCAGTCTGCATTCCACGCCAACCGGTTTGGTCCCATTCGGCACGAACTTGGCCCCTAAAGATATCGTATCGTAAATCGTCTAGAATGAAGGAGCCCCCCTGATAATTACGGAATTGCTCACGGGTGTACACACCGCTATCAATTATCAAACCCGCCAGTTTGACAATTCCTAACTCCCTGTTAAATGATGAGAGATCAGCAGGTCCACTCTGTCCCTCAACGAAAGAAATATTGTCAACATCACCTGAACCCTGTGGAGCGAATGCCCCGATGGGACGACGTAACATGTCGAAGTTGACAAGGCTTCTTACGCGCACATTCGCTAAGATATAACGTCTTCTGGGCCAATTATACCTTGTATTTTTGGCGTAAACTTCCGTGAAATAGCTTATCTCTTGTGCACCTTGCCTGTCCCTTACTTGCATGAGATTAACGGTAAGACCTCCACGTAATACGCGTGTATTAATTTCTTTCTCAGCTTCCAGATAATAACCGGTATGAGAGTCCACGGTCCTTAGGTAGGGGCATTGGACTAAGCTCTCCGCTGGTGCCTTCTCTATATCGCTCATGTCGAAAGTACGACCATCGTAATAGTCAACAAAAATACCAGCGCTAGAATCAGTAGTAAGGGTAGTTGTAGCCCGTGCCAGTAGCGATTGATCACCGGACACTACCTGCACGTGGTGGTTTTTACTGACTTTGTGTAGTCCTTGCCCGATGAAAAATTCGCCATCGCTGTTCACGAGAAAGCTGTTGATTAAAGAGTAGGAATTGACATCAAAAAAGTCATCTCCACCTTTGCGGTCTTTTTCTACGTGAACGTAAGAGGGGATGGTGATATCCACCGCTGGCTTCTCATCCGGCAAATCTTCTAACCACTGGTCATAAGTGAAAAACATGCTCTGAAAACCTTTGGCCTTAGTCCAGAGGCGAAGTTCTTCCTCATCGGCATTAGTAACGGCTACCTTAGCTTTACTAAATTCCATCAGGTCCGGAAAACTAGGGATACCATCCACTACCGTAAAGTCGATTTCACTCAAATCAACCGTCGGGATGTCTAACGAAATGACTTCCGTAGGTTGTTGAAAGGCAGCTTCGGGCTGGAGTACGTCCTGGTCCTCACAGGAGAAGAACACGGAGCAGAGAAGGAGTGCGGCGAAGGCTATTCTCCGCGTGGGGGGGGGTAAACATTAGAAAGGATTTTAGATAAAATGAGAGATGCTTAGCAGCTAAATTTATTCACCACAAACGGGCCTATTTGGAGTAGCTAGCAACAGCTATTAAGCAAAGGTATACTGGATGTATGGTATAAATATATATTGATAAAGTCAATGTCAAGTACACATCGACCCCCGATTAAATACGTTAACACTTTTTTAACGTTTACCAGTTGACTGAAATTAAGTACTAACTACCTTTCGTCGTCGATCTTATAAACGCTCATTCAACTACTTTACACAGTGTAACACGTAATTAGTGGTACCTAATTATCACTACTTAGTTCCCCAGCCACCAACCCAACCAAAAGCCCCCCAGCCCCCCGCACCGCCCGCCCCACCGTAACCCCCGGCAAATCCACCAAAGCCAGCACCCGCGCCACCCCCGCCGGCAACTCCGCCTGCCCCAACTCATTCACCCCCGCCACCGCCCAAACGGGCACGCCAAGCTCCAGCCCCAGTCGCCCCACCCCAGCGACCACCTTCCCGGAAAGCGTCTGCCGGTCGACCTTCCCTTCGCCGGTAATCACCAAGTCTGCTTCTTGCATAAGACCGCGCAGGTTCACCGCGTCCATTAGCCAGTCCGAACCGGAAATCAGTTCTGCGCCGAGAAAAACAGCGGCGCCGTAGCCAAGCCCACCCGCCGCGCCGGCCCCCGGTAATTCTTGTGTGTCCTGTGATGATACTCCTTCCAGCACCGCGTCCAGATGACTAAGGTTGTTTTCCAGCACGGGCAATTCTTCAACCGTAGCCCCCTTTTGTACCGCATAGACATACGTAGCGCCATTCGGCCCAAGCAAAGGATTCCGCACGTCACAAATCGCCCGGACGGTTGCCTTCTTTAAAACCTCCCCTACCCCCGAAGCATCAACCTTGGTGACGTAACCCAAAGAGTCTCCACTAGGCACGAAGTCATTCCCCCGGTCACTAAAGAACTGGTAACCCAGTGCGGCGGCCATGCCCACGCCCCCGTCATTGGTCGCGCTTCCCCCCAGAAACAGATTGATCTCCTTCGCCCCCCGCGCCAACGCGTCTTCAATCAATTGCCCCACGCCGATCGTTGTGGTGAATCCCGGGTCGCGCCGGTGCGGCGGTACCAACTGCAAGCCACAGGCGCTGGCGGATTCGATGTAAGCCACGCCGTCTCCCATCAAATAAGTTGCCATCACCGGGCGGCGTAACGGGCCGGTTACTTCCAGCCGGTGTTCTTGTAATGCAAATAAGTCCCGGACGATGCTCAACGACCCTTCCCCACCATCCGCCAGTGGCTGGCTAATAATTTGCGCCGTGGGGTCAGCTTGCAAAATACCCAATCGAATGCTGTCGATCACCTCCCGCGCGGTTAGCGATCCTTTAAATTTATCCGGACAAATGAGTACGCGCACAATACCTACATTTTCATCGTAAACCAATGACCGGTTAAAGCTCCCTTACCCAGATATTCCGATAAGAAACCTCGTTACTGTGGTCCTGCAGACTGATCACATCATCCCCGTGCGCCGTGTATTTATGCAAGCCGATGTACTCGGTCACGCCTTTGATCTCCCAGTGATTTTGTATGAGAACGCCGTTGTGCAGCACCGTAATGGTAGCCGGGCGGATGAGCATTCCGTCCGCATTAAAGTGGGGCTTCATGAATACAATATTGTAAGTATTCCAGTCACCCATCTTGCTAGTCACGTTGACGAGCGGTGGGCTTTCCTTGTAAATACTCCCGGCCTGGCCGTTCGTGTAAGTCTCGCCGCCGTTGCTTTCCAGGATTTGTACTTCGTAGCGGTCCATTAGAAAAACGCCGGAGTTACCCCGGTTCTGCCCTTCCTTGTCGGGCTCGTTCGGGCTCCGCCATTCTAGGTGTAGTTGGACGTCACCAAAGGTGCGGCGGGTTTTGATGTCTCCGGTGCCGGCTTTTACGGTCATGACACCGTCCGCGACGGTCCAAGCTACGGGGGAGCTATCTTTTTTCGCAACCCATGCACTCAAATCCCCTTCGAGACCGAGTAGCACAATGGCGTCACTCGGCGGAGTGCCAATGCTTTCGCCGGATTCCACTTTCGGGGGGACGGGGGTATAAAACTCCGTTGCTTTCGGATCGGTAATCTGTGCATCGAGGCCAAAAGCCAGTAAAACACAGAGGCTTAAGTAAATAAATTTCATGGATCGACTTTTACATTGTGGGAGCAAGATAGAAACAATGCACTGCCTGCGGCCAGTAATTTGGCGCAGTCGCGGGTGCAAATTAAGTTGGTCAAAAAGCGGGGATAATTGGATCTACTTCCGGACGAGGGCTTATTCTGCTTCTGGCACAAAGTCATCGAACTTCCACCATTCCGACTTACACTTTTCTACCAAATCAAGATCGAACCGTTGCCCCACCATCGGGCTGATGACAACATTCTTATCATCGGCCGCCACGATTCTCTCCGCCGGCTCCGACCAGGAATGGTCACTCAGGCTAAAAGCGCCCCAGTGAATCGGTAACAAGCTTACCCCCCCAAGGTCCGCGTGCGCCCGCAATGCCTCTTCGGGAAGCATGTGAACGTTTTTCCACCGGTCGTGGTACTGTCCGCAATCGAGCATGGTGACGTCGAATGGGCCGAGTCTTTTTCCAATTTCCTTGAAGTGCCTGCCGTAACCACTATCGCCTCCAAAGAATAGGTGATGATCCAGAGAGGTCCGAATGGCGAAGCCACCCCAAAGCGACTTATTTCGCGTCCCCGTCGCCCGGCCGCTGAAGTGGCGGGCCGGCGTGAGGGTAAAATCACAGCCGGCTAGTTCAGCAGACTCCCACCAATCCAGTTCCGTAATTTCTTCGGCGGGGACACCCCATTCGCGCAGGTGAGCGCCGACGCCAATTGGCACCAAATAGTGCTTGACCCGGTCCTTGAGCGCGAGAAAAGTATCGTAGTCTAAATGATCGTAATGATCGTGAGAATAGACAACCAAATCGACATCCCCAATTTCACTGACGGGGTGATAATCTTTGTAAGGAAAACGGTGGCCCAGGAAGGGCACCGGAGCAACCCACTCACCGAGCATCGGATCGAGCAACAAGGTTTTCCCCGCCGTCTCTAACCGCAACGCGGAATGGCCGAACCAGGTGAGGTAGTCCTTCGTGGGGTCCACCATGGAATTGGTGTTGGCGACCGCGATCGGAAGAGGTTTCGAAGGTTGCGTATTCGTTGCCTTCAGATAACCATACAGATCGCCCAACAAACTACTAAAATCTTCTTTGATCGGTGTCTTGTCTAGGTTCCGGTACGAGCCCATTTTCCACGCCACCGACCTTTTCTTTCTCCCCCGTTTCATGGCACCCGCGCCCGCGCCAAATTGTGGGTCATTACGCACCTTTCGCGCGATGTACCCCACCGGCAACAAGGCCAGACCCAACAACCAGTGTGGTTTCATGATGACATGCTTGCGCGCGATACCGAAGGGCAAATTGGTGCGGTGGTTTCGCTAACGTAAACTTACAACCAAGCGAAGGAAGTCGGCGTCGGTACTTTCGGGACCGTACGGTAGTGCGTCAGCTCTCCACTGGGGTCGATCTTGAAAATACCCACCGAGCTGGACGCCGTGTTGGCCGTGAACAGCCAGTCGCCGTCGGGCGAAAGGATTACGTCCCGCGGTTGGTCACCACCGCTGGGGTCGCTGTGCCGGAACCGCACGACGGCCGACCGCTCGTCGATGCGCAGGGCGTGCACGACGCTGAAATTCCGGTCGGTCGTGTAGACCATCTTACCGTTTTTACTGATGCGGATGGCCGCGCCCCACGCCTCGTCCAGCACCCGTTCGGGCAGGGCATTGGCCGTGTGCGTGATGCGGGGCCGGTCGCCGGATAAAGTGAGGAGCCGCACCCTACCCTCCCGCTCTCCGTTGACGACGGCGTACTGCCCGGTGGGGTGCAGCGCAACGTGGCGCGGGCCCTGTTTGTCCGGAAATTCAAGGTCTAGTTCCGCCGCGTGCGTAAAGGAACCGTCGTCTTCCCGGCGCAGGACCCGTAGCCGGTCCGACCCCAGGTCCGCTACCAGGATTTGTGCCGGCAGGGGTTGGAACACGGAGCAGTGCGCGTGCGCTTCCCGGCCATTATCCGCCGCGAACGTGAACGTCTGGCTCACCGTACCCAACGCGCCTTCCACATCGAGCGGCAGAATCATGACCTGCCCGCTCGTGTAGCACGACACGACGAGGTTGCGGCCCGCGAAGGCAAGATGACACGGATCGTCCCCGGCCAACGGCACTTGTCCTATTTCCCGGAACGACAGTTTATCCTCTTTCTTCCGACTGACCTTAAAGGCCACCACCGCCGCGCCCTCCGCGGCGGAATGTTCGTTGACGGCATAGATGATTTGCCGCGACTGGTCGGTCAGTACGTAACTAGGATTCGACGTTTTGACGAAGCCGAGAAACTTCAGGCCCGCCTCCCCGGGCAGCCAGTCATAAACAGAAATACCCCGGGCTTTGCCCGGGGTATTCTCGTCCACTCGTTGGGTGTATCCACCAACTATAAGCATATTCTTGAGCTTTTGCACCCCAATGGGCTGCGGTAAGCACAATGATAAGCATTTGGTTTAGTAAAGATCCTCCGACCCAAACATGTCCGACAAGATATCCTTGAAGCTAAGACCGTTCTGGATAGATTCCTTGTTAAGGATTTCCGTTTCGGCCAGGCCGTGCAGCACGAGTTCCATGTAGAGATAAGTCTCTGCTTCGGAAAGATCGCGCTCGATGGTTCCGGTGACGAACTTCCTGAGGCCGGCCACGCCGTTGAGCGCGTCGTGATAATCCGCGTTGGAGCCGTCGATCATCAATTCGGCCACGTTGCCGCCGCTGAAGTAGGCGCGGATAATACCGTAGGGATCGCTGGTACCACGTCCGTCGGCGGTAGCGGCGTTGGGGTCGGGGAAGAATTCGAGGAAGGTATCCTTGATGACCTTACCGAGCAAATTCATGGCTACCCCGTAGGCGCCTTCCTGTTCGCCTTCGTAGACGAGCTCGACCTTGCCGGTGATGGCGGGGACGACACCCCAGAAGTCGGTGATGCGAGCGTCGGTTTCAGTATCGCTCGCGAGCAGGGCACGGCGTTCGGCGGTGGAGATCATATTTTCCAGCGCGGTGATGCTCATCCGGGCGGAGACGCCGGACTTCTCGTCGACGTACTCGCTGTCGCGGGCGGCAAAGGCGATGCGTTCGAGCATGGTTTGCAGCAAATCGTCTACGGCAACCATGTCGGCCTGTTCTTTTACCTGACCGGCTTCCTGCTTGGTGATGGCCTTGGCCGTCTCGATCGTCTTGGGGTAGTGGGTCAGGATCTGGCTCTGAATCCGGTCCTTCAGCGGCGTAATGATGCTGCCGCGGTTGGTGTAGTCTTCGGGGTTGGCCGTAAAGATGAACTGAATGTCGAGCGGCAGCCGGAGCTTAAAGCCCCGGATCTGGATGTCGCCTTCTTGGAGGATATTGAACAAGGATACCTGAATACGCGCCTGGAGGTCGGGCAGCTCGTTGATCACGAAGATGCCGCGATGGGCGCGGGGCACGAGACCGAAGTGGATCACGCGCTCGTCGGCGTAAGTCAGCTTCTGGGTGGCGGCTTTGATGGGGTCGACGTCGCCGATGAGGTCGGCCACGCTTACGTCGGGGGTAGCGAGCTTTTCTACGTAGCGGGAGTCGCGGTGGACCCACTCGATGGGGGTATCGTCGCCGTGCTCGGCAATCAGGTCGACGGCGTAACGGCTGATGGGCGCGAGGGGGTCGTCGTTTAGTTCACTTCCCTTAACGATGGGCATGTATTCATCCAGTAGCGTCACGAGCAGGCGGGCGATTCGAGTCTTCGCCTGGCCCCGCAAACCCAGTAAGAGAATGCTGTGGCGGCTCAGCACGGCGCGCTGTACGTCCGGCAGCACGGTATCGTCGAAGCCAATGATGCCGGGAAAAACTTCTTCTTTATTCTTGAGCTTGGTGATCAGGTTCTCGCGGAGTTCTTGTTTTACGCTGCGCGATTTATAGTCCGTCGCCTTGAGTGCGCCGAGGGTGGTCGGGTGATTAGCCATAGATTCTTTTGGGGATTGAATAGGGTAAACGGCGGCGGGGGTAGTTGGTTGTGTCGGCCTGTTTTTCGGGGGGCGCGGTCGCGGGATGCAAAGTTTGTTGGCCGTGAAAGCTGGGGGGAATGGTCCACCGAATACGCCATATTTCCCTGGCCATCTCCTGATTTACCCGGCACCTGCGACCGCGCCCGATCCACTTCTCCCGATCGAGCAAATCGGCGAACACCCCAGAAGCAAGTTTATTTACGATGCCTAAACTAAAATTAACGCACCAAATGCCGCCAAAGAGACTATATTTACCGGCGAATGCGCTACTTCTCAGAACCAATTGCCGCATTTTACACTTATCTTTATATTACAAAGCCTTAAACCGCCTCCGCCATGGTAACTACCCCAACCCAAAGCCCCGCACAGGAGCAACAAGAAATGATCCGTCAGAGTGCCCGCGACTTCGCCGAAGCACACATTCTCCCCGACTTCATGAAGTGGGACGAGGAAGAATCCTTCCCCCGCGAACTCTTTACGCTGATGGGTGAATATGGCTTCATGGGCGTGCTCGTCCCCGAAGAATACGGCGGCACCGGCCTCGGTTACGCCGAGTACATCACGATTATCGACGAGATCGCCCGCGTTTGTGGTTCCATCGGCCTGAGCGTCGCGGCGCACAACTCACTCTGCACCAACCATATTCTGATGTTCGGTACTGAAGCACAGAAGCAGAAGTACCTCCCAGCCCTCGCCAGTGGCGAACACCTCGGCGCCTGGGGATTAACTGAGCCCAACACCGGCTCCGACGCCGGCCGGATGCGTACCGTTGCCGAAAAGCAGCCCGACGGCAGCTACATCCTCAACGGTGCCAAAAACTTCATTACCCACGGCATCAGTGGTGAGGTAGCCGTTGTCATCGTCCGGACGGGCGAACTGTTGGACAGCCACGGCATGACGGCCTTCGTCGTCGAACGGACCGACAAGGGTTTCCGCGGTGGCAAAAAAGAGATGAAACTCGGTATGCGCGCCAGCGAGACGGCCGAACTGATCTTTGAAGATTGCCACCTCCCCGCCGACCGGATTCTGGGCGAAGTAGGTGAAGGTTTCATCCAGTCCATGAAGATTCTCGACGGTGGCCGCATCAGCATCGCCGCACTATCCGTCGGTATCGCCCGCGGTGCCTTCAACGCTGCCCTCGCTTACTCTAAGGAGCGTGAGCAGTTCGGCAAGGCCATCAGCAAGTTCCAGGCAATCGCCTTCAAACTCGCCGAAATGGCGACCGAGATCGAAGCGGCCGAGTTACTGACGCGCGAGGCGGGTCGACTCAAAGACGCTCATCTTCCCGTAACGAAGCTTTCCGCCATGGCCAAGCTCCACGCAAGTGAAACGGCTTGTAAGGTCGCCAACGAAGGCGTGCAAATTTTCGGTGGCTACGGCTTCACGCGCGAGTACCCCGCCGAGAAGTTTTACCGGGACTGTAAGTTGCTCACCATCGGTGAGGGCACTTCCGAAATTCAGAAGCTCGTCATCAGCCGCGGCCTGTTGAAAGGCTAATCCTTTTTTCACGGAAGACTGCGTAAGCTTCGTACGCAAATAAGATTCTTTTGGCCAGATTGCGCTCCAGCGAGCACAATCTGGCCTTTCCGTATGTGGTCCCGCTTCAATTGCGGCTATCTTGCGGCCGATGACATTATTTCGGTATATCCCCCTGTTGTTTCGGCTGCTACGCGTCCCCAACTTACTGGTCGTAGCCCTGACGCAGTACCTCGTGTGCTACCACATTATCCAGCCCGCTTTACTCGCTGCCGGCATCACGCCGGACTTACACATCACTAAGTTCTTTGAGCTCACTTTGGCAACGGTCATCATCACCGCCTCCGGCTACGTGATCAACGACATTCAGGACCAGTTTATCGACGACATTAACCGCCCGGATACTAACCCCGTTCAGGAGTTGGGCGTTGGCCTGGTGCAGTGGATTTACGGGGCGTTGATTCTCGGTGGCTTTCTGGTCAGCCAACTCCTGGCTTTTCGTTTGGGGGAGCGCGATTTGCTTTGGATCTACCCCGTCGCGGTGGGCATCTTAGCGATTTACAGCGTCTACTTTAAGATGCAGCCGCTGTTGGGTAATCTCCTCGTGGGCTTGTACTGCGCCGGCGTACCGGGAATCATTTTGCTGGCCGAGCGGGTGCCGCTGCGCGAGCTTTCCAGGGTAAACAGTGCTGTTTTTTGGGAGAGCCTCAGTGTGTGTTTTCTGTTCATGGTTTTCGCCTTCCTGGCGACCCTGTTGCGAGAATTGGTGAAAGATCTCGAAGACTATAAAGGTGACGTTGCGGTGGGGCGCAAGACCATTCCCGTCCTGTGGGGCGTGGCGTCGGGCCGGAAGATCGCGGTGATGCTGGGTATTTTGGTGACGCTGGCGATTCTGTTGCCGGCCATGCTGGGCTGGGCGGCTTTTTTGCGGCCGGCACTTTTGGTGTCCGTCGGGGTGCTGGCGCTGGCGCTCATGGTGATCGTCTACCAGGTTCTGCGGGCGCGTAATCCGACGGACTACCACCGCATCAGCACGCAACTCAAATTGCTCCTGCTGGGCGGGTTAATGCTGCTCATATTCTTTTAAAATATACCCACTATGCCGGTCTTCATTCACCCCACCGCCGTTGTCGATGAGGGCGCTCGCATTGGGGACGGCACCAAGATCTGGCATTTTTGTCACCTGTCTTCCGGTTCCCAGTTGGGGGCAAAGTGCAACTTGGGTCAAAACGTTTACGTAGCGAGCGGCGTCGTGCTCGGTCGAAATTGCAAAGTGCAGAACAACGTCAGCCTCTACACGGGCGTCACCTGCGCCGACGATGTATTCATTGGTCCTTCGGCGGTTTTCACCAACGTTAAAAATCCGCGTGCGGCGGTCAACCGGCGGGGAGAATATGCAGCCACTAAGCTGGAACGTGGTGTCACCATCGGGGCCAACGCGGTCATCGTTTGTGGCGTCACGCTGGCGGCTTACGCGATGGTCGGGGCGGGGTCGGTCGTCACGAAGGACGTTGCGGCTTACTCGCTGGTCGTCGGCAATCCGGCGCGGCACGTCGGCTGGGTCAGCAAGGCGGGCGTTCGGCTAGATTTTGACGCGGAAGGGCGGGCGTTTTGCGCGGACGCGGGTGTGGGGTATTTTTTGGATGAGCGGGGATGTTGGGAGGAAGGGTAGGCAGTAGGCAGTAGGCGGTAGGCGGTAGGTTTGAGATGATTCTCATATCGCAACTACCCGTATGTCTACCGACTACCGCCTAATTTCCTACCGCCTACATTCCTATCTTCGCCCGTCCAAAAAAGCTACGTTTATCGACACGCTACCTAAAGTAAAATTCCTCGTAGTCGGCCTCGGCCACATCGGTCGCCGCCACGCCGCGTTGATCGTCGCCCACCCCGGTGCGCGGTTGGCCGGTATCGTTGATCCGCTCGCAAAGGATGAGTTGCGGTGGGACGATAACTTACCGGCGGACACGCTGTATTTCACCGATTTGAAATTCGCTCTGCAGCAGACTGACCGATTCGACGTAGCCTGTATCTGCACGCCCAACGGTCTGCATGCTGATCAGACGATCGCGGCGCTGGAAGCTGGCCTGGACGTCGTTATCGAAAAGCCACTGGCTACCGACTCCGCTTCCGCCGAACGTATTAAAGTAACAGCCGAAAAAGTGGGTTGCCGGGTTTTTGGCGTGATGCAGAATCGGTACAGCCCCGCTTCCGCCTGGTTAAAGGCGTGCTTAGTGGAGAAGCGTTTGGGGCGCGTTTTGCAGGTCCACCTGGACTGCTTTTGGAACCGGGACCACCGGTACTATACCATTGCTCCTCCCCCAGCGGACCCCGCACCCGCTCCCGTGCCCAGCGCACTCCTTCCCGACCAAAATTTACCCCACCCCTGGCACGGAAATGAACGGCTCGACGGCGGCGTGCTTTACACTCAATTCGCACACTTTATTGACCTGCTGTGCTGGGGGTTCGGAGAACCGACCATCCACCACGCCCGCTTCGCGAATCAAAACCACCGGGATTTTCACGCCTTTCCGGATAGCGGCTCCGTCCAATTTTCGCTACCCAATGAAGTGATGGGCAGTCTCAACTTCAGCACCGCCGTTTGGGACCAAAACTTTGAGTCGACCCTCACCGTCATCGCGACCGAAGGGACCATCAAACTGGGCGGTCAGTACATGAACGAGGTCCGCTATTGCCACGCTAAAAACATCGCGTTTCCCGACCTGCCGGCCAGCGCACCCGGTAACGATTACGGGGGTTATACCGGTTCGGCGGCCAACCATCACTTCGTGATCGATAACGTCGTTGACGTGCGGAACGACCGCGCGGAAATCGCCACGCCGGTCGAGGAAGGCGTGATGGTCGTACGGGTGATCGAGGCGATTTATAAATCCGGTAGCGAGTAGGTTGTTGCCGAACAAGGGTCGAAACGTACCTTAGCCGCCATGAGCAGCACGAAGTACGAGACCACCATCGGCCTGGAAGCCCACGTTCAACTCGCCACCGAGTCCAAAGCCTTCTGCGCCGACCGTAATCTTTTCGGCCAGCAACCCAACCGCAACATCAGTGAGGTGAGCCTGGGTTACCCCGGCACGCTTCCCGTGCTGAACGAAAAGCAAATACGATTCGCCGTGAAGCTCGGTATGGCGCTCGGCTGCAAGATCAACAAACGCAGCACCTTCGACCGGAAAAATTACTTTTACGCCGACCTACCCAAAGGCTACCAGATTACGCAGGAGCGGAACCCGATTTGCCTGGGCGGCGCGCTTCCCCTGCGCCCGCGTCATTCCTCCGGCACCGTACCGGAAAGTGACGAAACGCCCCCGCCTAAATCCGTCCGGCTGCACCACATCCACATGGAAGAGGACGCCGGCAAAAGCATCCACGCCACCGGAGAGCCGTTTACGAAAGTAGACCTGAACCGGGCCGGAACGCCATTAGTGGAGATTGTTACCGAACCGGATCTGCACTCCGCCACGGAGGTCGATGCCTTCATGACCGGGATGCGCCGGCTCGTGCGTTGGCTCGGCGTCAGCGACGGCAACATGCAGGAGGGCTCGCTACGCTGCGACGTCAACGTCAGCGTCCGACCGGAGGGACAAAAAGAGTTCGGCACCCGGTGTGAGATCAAAAACATGAACTCCATGAAGTTCGCCCGCGGCGCGGTGAAGTACGAAGTGCAGCGGCAAACGGGCCTACTAGAGCGGGGCGAGAAGGTAGTGCAACAAACCCGCCAGTACGACCCCGGCAGCGGGACGACGACGGCCCTCCGCAACAAAGAAAACGCCCACGATTACCGCTACTTCCCGGACCCGGACTTACCCCCCGTCGTCCTCGACGACAACTATCTGCGCGACGTCCGCGCCGAGATCGGTACCCTGCCGTGGGAAGCTTACACCACCCTACAGAACCGGTACGGCCTCGGCGCCGCCGACGCCAATTTACTGAGTGAGGACCGGGAAGATTACGAAGCCTTTCTGACCTACGCGGAATCAAGCCCCGACGTAAATGGCCTGGCCAAAATATGGATCAACCGCCTCGCCCCCTGGGTGACGGAAGAAAGTATTTCGACCGGCGAACTACCCCTATCGCCGTCGGCGATTGCCTCCTTTCAGGAACTGATCATTAGCGGGAAAGTGGCCATCGCCGCCGCAACGGGCAAGTTGCTGCCCAGTCTCCTGAATGCTCCGTCCGCCGCCCTCGCGCGAGCCAAAGAACTCGGGTTGATTCAGAACACCGACACCGACTTCCTCGCTAAGATCGTCGCTGAAGTGATCACCGAAAATCCCGACAAAGTAGCTACTTACCGAAAGGGTAAAAAAGGACTGATTGGCTTCTTCATGGGGGAAGTCATGAAACGCAGCCAGGGCAGTGCCGGACCGAAGGAGACCAAAATCTTGCTCAGTAAAGCGCTAAACCCGTAGTCATTTCACTTTCATCTTACCTCTTTATTCTTACCTCTATTCTCTCCTCGCTCAGTATCCACAAGCGCTTCCACCGCACCCCACATGCTCTCGAAGGTGGCAAAGCCACGCGCGAGGGCGGTTAGCTGGTCACCTTTGCGGATCACGACCGTCGGGTAACCCGTAACACCCCAACTGCGGTTCAGGCGGAAATCTTGCTCGGTGGCATCGACCATTTTTTGGCTCGTGAAAAGGGTACTGAATGCAGTAAAATCCAGGGCCAGTTCTTCGCAAATTGGCCGGTAGAAGTCGGTGTGGTTAGGGTCTTCGTTGAGGACGTAGAAGCGGTACTGGACGAGTTCGAAAAAGCGGGACTCTACGGCGGGGTTCATCGTACGGGCGGTGACGACGGCGCGGCAGGCCGGTTCGGTATCGTAGTTGAAGGTGTCACGTTCGAAAAGGGCGCGGCCGAAGGGTTGGCCGCTGCGTTCGGTCACTTGGTCCCAGTGGTGGCCGATGAATTTTTTCATCTCGGCGTCCCAGGGGTCACCACCGCCGGGGCGGAGGCCACCGACAACGATGCGGTAAGGAATGCCGTTGGCGGCGGCGGCTTTTTCGAGGCGGTTCAGGGCCGGGCTAATGCCCCAGCACCAGGAACACATGGGGTCGCCTACGTAAATGATCTCTGCGTCCGCGAGCTGTGCGGGCGTCCCGATAGCTATCGGGACGGGTGCGGGGAGGGGAGACGGAGTGCAAAGCCCGGTGGCGGGGTCGCAGTGGGCACCGGCGGGGACGCTTAGTTTTTGTGCATTCATGGGAAAGAAAGGTAAGATGGCTAATATTAGATACAGAAAACGCATACGGGAGTAACGCTTTGGGAAGCGTGGTGATTAGTGTGAAAATCCGTTGATAATCGCTCAAAACGAAGAATGGGTATCCATAAAGCTATTTACGGACCGTGTCCATCATTACTTACCGTAGTTGCAGGTAAAAGCTTGCTCCCATTTTTTTTTAATGCCCGGGGTCCGCTAACTACCTTGCCGGCAATTGAACCCCGCTTATGCCCACAACATCCTACACCGCTTTTTGGCAAACGAAAGCTCCGGAGAGAATTACCGATTACGGCAACGGCACTACTTCCTGGATTGTCGGTCTCGCTCCGGAAACCGCGGTAACCCTGCCCTGGTCGGACGTCCACGGCATCCTGCGACAGCGCCTCGGCACGGATGTGATGACGAAATGCCTGAATCCGGACACGCCCTACCCTTCCCCACTGCTCGGTGAAAAAGATGGTGAGTGGCTGAAGTCCTGCAACACCGTCGGCGTCAACGTACGTACGATTGGTAGTTTCCTGGAAGTAGTGAAGTACGCGCTGACCTTGCCCGACCACGTGCGGGGCATACATCTCCTGCCCATTTGGGAGCCGGGTGTCGTCGGCAGCCTCTACGGCATGGCGAGCTGGCGGCTGAATACTGAATTTTACAGCCAGGAGCTATACGAGGCGGGCGTCGTCAAACTGGAAGACCAACTCCGGGTCGTCATCAACATCCTCCATGCGCTGGGCAAAGCCGTGGGGATGGACGTTATTCCGCACACCGACCGCTACAGCGAGATCGTCCTGGCCAACCCCGACCACTTCGAGTGGCTGCTGCGGGATGATAAAACGATCGTCAGCCACCGGGAGTACCTCCACGAAGAAGCGCAGGGGGCGATCTACGATTGGCTAGTTGCTCGCGGCCCCGCCACCCCAGCCTACGCGACCGTCGGCCATCTCTGGCGGTTACCCGAAGCTAAGCGCCTGAAAATTCTCTTCGGCCATCCCGAAGACTACCTCGGTCGCCAGCGCCGCCGCATCGACCTGGTCGACTGGCTTTACCACCGTGGCTACGAACCCGCCCCGGCCACCATGGCCCCACCCTACCGCGGCCTCGAGGTCGACCCCCGCCCGGAAGCCACGACCACCGACGCGGCCGGCCGCGTCTGGCGCGACTATCGCATTACCAAGCCGCAGGAAATGAGCCGCGTTTTCGGCCCGCTTACCCGGTACAAACTGTACGGCCGCAAGCGCGACAACCAGGATTGGGAAATAGACTTCGGGACCCCGCACCCCTGGGTGTGGAACTACCTGACCGAGCACTACGCCGAGCAGCAGGCTACGTACGGGTTCGACTTCATGCGCGGCGACATGAGCCACGTACAGATGCGCGCCGGTGGTGTACCGAAAGCCACGGAGATCGACGCCTATTACGATCCGCTGCGGGCCGTAAAGCTTAAAATCCAGGGAACCACCCCCCACTTCGCTTACTTTGCCGAGAGCTTTTTGGCGGCGGATGGCTACATGGCCTACGGCAGTGAAGTCGAACACCTGGTGCGCTCCGCGGCGGAGGTTACCCTCGGCAACTTGCAGTCGACCGTTCCGAACTCACCGGAATTCTGGCAGATGACGCGGCAGTACCTGAAGGTTGCGAACGACCGCGCGGTCATCCCGGCGTGGACGGTCATCACGGGCGACAAGGACGATCCGCGGTTTGACCACTTTCACCATTTCGGGGAGCTGGAACGAGTCTTTACCGGCTTATTTCTGGGCCTGATGCCGATGTACTTTAGTCTTGGTTTCGAGCAGCGCGACCGGCACTTCAGCCGGGCGACCAACGAGGAATACACCAAGCTTTACGTGTTTCAGGAGGAGCGCGGGGATAAGTCGGTGAGTGGTCCGTACCGCTGGGGCACCAACCTCGAACTCTTTGCCGGGCTGACGCGATTGCACCAATTTGCGGCGGGAACATTAGCGCACCTCGGAGCTACGCGCATTCTACGAACGGGGCCGGACGTACTGGCCTGGATTCGGCCGGCGAGTGACGGGGAGGGGGCTTATTTATTCGTCGTGGCTTTTGGCGAGGAAGTGCTGGCGGACTTTACGCTGACCGTCTGGCAAGACCTTGCTAAAGGTGATTTACTATTTTGTACGCAGGATTCCCGCTACCATGACCTTGATGTTAAAGATGGTGCTGTTTCGATAAAAGAGTTGATGGGCGGGCGGTGCTATGCGCTGGCTTAAGTGGCGTTTTGTTACCTCACTCCCCCATCACCGACTTTCGCCGGTAAAACTCAATAATTTTCTTAGCCGTACTTAAATTAGTCACCTCCGCAATCTCCGAAGCGAGTGCCTGACTAACCTTTTTCGGGCTACCGAAGTGCGCCATCAACTTACTGACCGTCTTGTCACCGATGCCGGGGATCTGATGGAGTTCCGTGCCGACCATCCCGATGCTACGCTTGTTGCGGTGGTGCCGCAGGGAAAAGCGGTGGGCCTCATCGCGGCACTGCTGAATCAGGCGCAGGCTCTCCGATTTTTTGTTGATGTGCAGCGGCACGGAGTCGTTCGGGAAATAAATCTCTTCGAGCCGCTTGGCGATCCCGACGACAACCATTCGACCCCGAATGCCCAGCAAGTCGATGCTTTCCATGGAGCTACTGAGTTGCCCCTTACCCCCGTCGATGATGACGAGCTGCGGCAATGGCTCTCCTTCGTCGAGGAGCCGACGGTAGCGCCGGTGGACGACTTCCTTCATGCTGGCAAAGTCATCCGGCCCAACGACGGATTTAATATTGTAGTGACGGTAGTCTTTTTTACTGGGCTTGCCATTTTTAAAGACTACGCAGGCACTAGCCGGGTTGGTGCCCTGGATGTTGGAGTTGTCGAAACACTCGATGTGCATCGGCAGGTCGTCCATTTGTAAGTCGGACTGGAGGGTTTTTAGCACGCGTTCGGCCGGGGTCTGGCGGTTGGCATTATTCATGCGCTGCTTCTTGCGCTGCAACAGCATGTATTTGGCATTCTTTACGCTGAGGTCGAGCAACTTGCGTTTGTCACCGATCTTGGGAACGGTGACGGTGCCCTCGACGCCGGGGAGCAGCAGGTCGTGATCGAGAATGATTTCCGGAGCAATACTGTTGAAGCGGTCGCGCAGTTCGGGAATGGCGTAAGTCAGTAGGCTTTCCGCGTCATCGTCGAGGTTCATCTCGATCTCCTGCGTCGTGGTGTGGATAATGGACCCGTTGACGATCTTGATGTAGTTCAGGAATGCCTCGTTGTGCTCTTCGTCCACGGCCACACCGAAGACATCCACGTCGCGGATCGTAATACTGACGATTTGCGATTTAGACTGGTAGTTTTTAAAGCTTTTCAGCTTGTCCTGAATCTGCTGGGCGCGTTCGAATTCCATTTCCGCGGCCAATTCCTCCATTCGCGCTTCAAAATGACGGCGGACTTCGGCGAAATTACCCTTGAGGATATTCGTTACCTGATCAATTTTCTCGTTGTAGTTTTCCTCGGTTTCCTCCCCCACGCAGGGCCCTTCGCAGTTTTTGATGTGGTATTCCAGGCAGACTTTGAATTTCCCTTCTTCGATGTTGTCCTGGCTGAGGTTCAGGTTGCACGTCCGGAGTGGAAAGAGCTGCTTGATCAAATCAAGGATCACCTTCAGCCGCCCCTTACTGGTGTAGGGCCCGAAATACTGACTTCCGTCGCGCCGCACCTGACGGGTGATGAATACCCTCGGGAAGCGTTCATTTTTAATGCAGATGTAAGAGTAACTCTTGTCATCCTTCAGGTTAATGTTGTAGCGCGGCTGGTGGGTTTTGATCAGGGCATTCTCCAGCAACAGGGCATCGGCCTCGGACTCCACGATGGTAAATTCCAGGCGCGCGGCATTTTTGACCATGATACGCGTCCGGTGCAGGCGGTCTTTCCGATCCCCGAAGTAACTAGCCACCCGGTTGCGCAGCACTTTTGCCTTGCCAACGTACAAAATTGTGTCGTCCGGCCCAATGAACCGGTAAACACCGGGTTGCTTGGGAACGGTATCGGCGATGGCTTTGAAATCTGCTGTTTTCATCGGTTAGGGAACGTGGGGAGATTTAATTTGGTTTTTAGTAGTAGCACTCGTCGCGGTTGGCAACCGAATATTTCGGCGCCTCCGCGTGCAGTACAGCAACCAGATTTTCTAAAGGTTGATTAGCCAACTTATTCCGGCTATTAAGATAGCGATTGGAAAGAGTAGGATGACCTGACTCACGAGACACCACCACAGGAACTGAGCCCACTGCCAAGCCCCCATCTCCGTGCGTCGGGGGCTCGTAGTCAATTCGACCAAACGGTCGAGCTCCATATTCATGAAATCCTCCTTACTTATGCCCAAGTCAACGACCCCAACGCTGTTCAGGCCTTTTTTAAAACCTCCGTGCACGGCCGCTGGGTGCAACCACAAACTATAGCCAAAGGCCCACAGAATAAAAATATTGATGGGAAATCGCTTCCAGAATTCAGTTCCAACTTCCCAGCCGGAAATAAATCCTTCTCCGCGCCAGGACGTATCGCAGTCATTCAGCACGTGCTGAATATCGTGGATGTGGGTCAGCTCCTTGCGAAATACTGGATTCGGTAACGTCAAAATAACGAAGAAGACCTTCATCTGAAAGGTATCGTCTTCGATTCCACCGTCTTGAGGGATCCCGTTTGTTAAGTAGAACTCGTCCAGCAATTTATCTAACGTCATTGGGAATAGATTTTACTACGGGCCGTCACGAAAACAATCAACTTACACACCGTGCAATAATTCCCTAGTTTAGACGCGGCGGTTCCCAGCTTTCGATCGATGAACTGCCCCGAAAAAAACTTCTCGAAGTCACAACGTAACTTCCTTAAACCGGATCCCCAGCGCCCGCTGCACGTCGAGCACCTTCTGCATTTCTCCCGGAATGATCAACGCAATCGACTGCCCCTTCTTGCCGGCCCGCGCCGTGCGGCCACTGCGGTGCGTGTAGTATTCCATGTGTTCCGGCAACTGGTGGTGCAGGATGAAGGATAGATTGTTGACGTCAATACCCCGTGCGGAAACGTCGGTCGATACCAGAATTCGAACCTTCTTGTTTCTGAATGCCCGCATAACCTTATCGCGTTCCTTTTGCTGCATATCGCCTTCGAGGGCACCAACGGAAAACCCTTTGTCCTGAAGTTCTTTAGCTAGTTTTCTGGTGCCCGCTTTAGTGCGGCAGAAAACGATGCCTCGCTCGTCCTCCCGCCGCGTGAGGATTTTTCCGATTAAATCTACCTTATCGTTGATCTTGGTATTGATGTAGACGTGGGAGATGTTCTCGTTGACTAGCGAGTTCCTGTTTACCTCCACCCGGATGGCGTTGTCCGCCATGTAAGTTTTCACAATCCTTTTAATTTCGGCGGGCATGGTGGCGGAGAAAAGCCAGGTATTTCGCTTCGTCGTGTTGTGGCGAAGAATCTTGTTCAAATCCTCCTTAAAACCCATGCTGAGCATCTCGTCTGCTTCGTCCAGCACCAGCGTCTTCACGTAGCTAATGTCGACGGCTCCCTGCTCCAGCAAATCGAGCAGCCGCCCCGGGGTGGCGACGACTACGTGCGTGGGCCGCCGCAGGGCCTTAATCTGTCTCGTTATCCGCTCGCCACCGTAGACGCCCTCCACGAAAATCATGTCGTCGAGGTGCTTCGTGAACTTGAAAAGTTGTTTTTTAATTTGCTGCACCAGCTCCCGGGTGGGGGCAATAATCAGGCCCTGTACGACTGGCTTGTTGGCGTCGACCGAGGCCAGCAGCGGCAGACCGAAGGCCGCCGTCTTCCCCGTCCCCGTTTGTGCCAGACCGATTAAGTCGGTCTTGGTCGTGAGCAGCGTGGGAATCGCCGCTGACTGAATTTCGGTTGGGGTAGTAATGTTAAGCTCGTTCAAAGCCTTCACGTAGGCTTTACTGATGCCCAGATCGGAAAAGGTGGTCATTTTATTTTTTTGCGAAGGTAGTCGGTACTTTCTTCACCTCGTTCATTTGACAAATCAGCACTGTTGTGTTCACCGACGTGTGGTCATTAATCAGTAAGTAGAATGGTACACGGGCGGATCAGTACACCTCCCAACCAACGGAGGAGATCACTTGAACCCAGAAAAGTGATCGATTACCTCAGCACATTTCGGGACTTTGGATGACCGCAGTAATGCGTTCAACCCCGGCAAGTTTACTCATTCCACCCTTCCCGCAGCAGCCCGTTAAACCCGACGTTCGGCGTCATCGACCGAATCTGGTAACGAAACCGGCGGCTGACCACCACCCGATCTTTCGGAGAAAATAGGAACACCATCGGTTGATTGGCGTAGATAATCTCCTGAAAGCGCCGGTAGAGCGGCGCGCGCTCCTCCTGGTCGATCGTGACGCGCAATTCGCGGATCAGCTCGTCTGCCTCCCGCACGGCAAAACCACCCCGGTTCGTCCCGTTCGGGGGCACCGAGCTGGAAGCCCAGACTTGTGTGAACTCGTCCGGGTCAGCGTTGAAGCCCTGACCGACGATGGCCATTTTGAAGTTACCTTTATCCAGCTCATCGAACAGCGCGCGCGAGTCTTTTGTCACGGGCCGCACGTCGACGCCGCCCTGCCGCGCCCACTCTTTTACCAAGGTCGCGATGGCTTCACTAACCGAACTGGGAAAAATGAGGAACTCGAAGGATAGTTCGCGTAGCTCGCCGTCAATCATTTGATCGACGATCCCATTTCCGTTACTGTCCGTCCACCCGGCAGCCTCCAGGTCCGCGCGGGCGGCAGTCGGATCGTAATCGATCATCTTTAAATCTTCGTTGTAGTAGCTTTTGGCGGGCAGAACGGGGCCGACGATCCGGGTTGCCAATTCACCCGGGTAGAGTTGCTCGATGAGCTGATCGACGTCGACCAACTTAGTGACCGCCCTGCGGGTAGCGGCGTCTTTAAAAAGGGGATCTTGCTGGTTAAACAGCAACCCGAAATACGTGAAACTCGCTACGGTCTCAAAATTATAACGGTCCAGCAGGTAAGGTTCCTTGCGCAACTCCCGGAAGCGCTCGATCGGTAGATTGACGGCAACGTCAACGAGTTCATCGCGCAGCGCGGTAGCCATCGTGCTGGGGTCGGGAATGATTTTAAATACGAGCTGATCGGGTTCGGCGCGTAACCATTCTTCACTGGCGTCGTCCGCCCAGTAATTATCCCGTTTGTTCAGAACGATCTCTTCGCTCGGCGTCCACTTCGTGAGGGCGTAGGGGCCACTGCCGACTAAATCATCGCCCGTGCGGCCGGCGGCGAGGGCGTTGAATTTTTCGGCGAAGGCAATCAGGTCGTCGTCATCAGTAGCTAGCTTTTCGGCGCCCCGATCGGTCGCCATCTCCTGCAGGCGAATTTTGCGTAGTTTCTTTTCTGAGTCGTAGGCGTATTCCGGATAGATGACTAAACTACCGAGCACGGACTTGGCGAGCATGTAGGGTCCATCGGTAATCACTTTGAACCGGCGTTCGTCGCTGGGGCTAGTCACGACGTTTTCGACAAATTCGTAGTACGGCCGGTAGGCACCACTGGCCAGGAGTGGATTTAGCACGAGTTTCATACTGAACACGACGTCCGCGGCGGTAACTGGCGAGCCGTTGGGCCAGCGGGCCGCGTCATTAATTTTGTAGGCGTACCCGATTTGCCCGTTAGCTTCCTCCACCACGTCGGGCAGGCTGGCTAGCATGGGCACGAGGGTGTAATCTTCCGGGTCCTGCGCGTTGAGCATTTGAAACATCATCTCGTGCACCGTCCGGGCCACGGTCACAATCGACAGTAGCGGGTTGAGACTGGTGGGCTCGCTCGAAAGCCCGATCCGCACAACATTGTCCGTGTTGCGGAAAGCAACTGACTTTGCCGGTGGAGCGTCGTAGGGCGCGGACGCGGGTGCGGGGTCAGACTGGCAAGCAGCCAACACGAGTGGCAACAGCGCGAGCAGCAGGGTGCGGTGATTCATAATAGCTATTATAATAAAACGGGCGCAAGGTGTGTGACCTAGAATTAAAGCTATACACACATGTTTACAACCTTTGTTAACAATATAGGCACGAATCTTCTTTCGGTTATCTGTAGTCAGTAACCTTTGTACCTTCGGCGCTCCCCCAACCAATTTAACCGTTACAACATGTTGAAGTTCCCGGTGTGCCTGATTACCCTGCTCCTACTGCTCTTCCTCTGCACCGGCGTCCGCGCCCAATCCTCCCCCGAGCCCGCCCCGCCGGCCACGGATCAGCGCCTCTACGACATCGCCGCCGCCGCCAGCGCCGACAACCTGGAGCGTGACATCACCACGCTCGTCAATTTCGGCACCCGCCACACGCTGAGTGATACCACCTCCACCACCCGCGGCATTGGCGCAGCCCGTACCTGGGTTTTCGAAGAGTTCACCCGCATCAGTGCAGCTTGCGGCGGCTGCCTGGAAGTATTCTACCAGCGCAACCTCGTCGAAGGCGACCCCGAAAGCCGCATCAAAAACGACACCTGGGTCGTGAACGTCGTCGCCATCCAGCGCGGCACGCAGGACCGCGACCGGATCGTCATGATGAGCGGCGACATCGACAGCCGTGTGTCGGACCCGCTCGACGGCACCTCCGATAGCCCCGGCGCCAACGACAACGCCACCGGCCTGGCCGGTGCCATCGAGGCCGCCCGCGTACTCACCAAATACCGCTTCCCCGGCTCCATCGCTTACGTTGGGTTGAGCGGCGAAGAACAAGGACTATTCGGCGGCAAAGGCCTCGCGGCCTACGCTTTGGAACAAGAATGGGAACTCCTCGGCGTCCTCAACAATGACATGATCGGCAACATCACCGGCGTGGACGGCGTGACCGACAACACTTCCTTTCGCATTTTTTCCGAGCCCTACTCTCCCACCAGCGCCAACGACGAGCGCGCCAACATCTACCGCCGGTTCTTCGGTGGCGAGGTCGATGGCTCCAGCCGCCAACTCGCCCGCTACGTGCACCGGCTGACCGAGCAGTACGCAACCAACCTTAACCCGATGATGATCTACCGGTTGGACCGCTTTGGCCGTGGCGGTCACCACCGCCCGTTCAACGACGCTGGCTTTCCGGGTATCCGGATCATGGAAACCCACGAAAATTATAACCAGCAACACCAGGACCTCCGCACGGAAGACGGCATCGAGTACGGTGACCGGCTCGAGCACGTCAACTTCCCCTACGCCGCCAAGTTGACTGGCGTAAACGCAATTACCCTCGCCGGGCTGGCCGCTGCCCCACCACCGCCGCCGCTGGTAATGATCGGTGGCACCGTGGAGCCCAGCGCCCGCCTCAAGTGGGACGCGCCAAAGACTGGCACGCCCGTTGCGGGCTATTACGTCCATTACCGGCTAACGACCGCTCCGCAGTGGGAGCACAAGCGTTTCGTGCCCGCCGGTGAACTAGAGTACACGTTCACAAATATGGTCGTGGATAATTACTTTTTTGGTGTTTCTACGGTCGGTACGGACGGCAACGAAAGCCTGGTCGTTTTCCCAAGCACCCTCATACCGCGCGGCCTGTAGGATTCTAATGCGGTGTTTTACTTTCCAAAAGATTGGAAATTACTCGCGTCTTCACCCATGGGGATGAGGGATGCTACTTCTCCGCGTAATTGATCGTAAAGCGTCAGGTCACGGTCGCTCTTGAGGCGGTTGAGTTGCGAGAAGAAACTGGTCGCAAAGTGATCGAGCTCCAAACGGCTCTCGTACGAAAGATCGCTGCTGCGGATTAGCTTAAGCACTTCCCGGCGCTTGTCGCGGAACTTGGTCGTGGCGCGTTCCATAATGTCATCCGACTGGGCGTAGCCGAGGTAGATTCTTTCGCTGAGGTCAGTCTGGCCAACATCTCCGTTGGGTGAAGCGTAGTGCGCGTCGACCCAGCCGGCAAAATCGAAGTCATAGCCAACGGGTAATTTTTCGTCGCCAATCGTTACGATTTTCACGTTCCGGCGCATCAGCAGGCTGTAGTCACCGTTGCCGATCAGAAACTGAAAAAGGGCGTGGGTGGCTTCGGCTTCAGCGGCGTAGTGCTCGGCGGGGGCACCGAGGAGAACTTCGGTGTCTTCGCCACCGATTCTTTCGGCCATTTCGTCGGTGTTCTCGATCAGAAAGGCGGTCACGATGCGATCGGAGCCACCGTTTTCGTCACGGATGGTTAATTCGAGCAACTGCGTGCGGAAGCTAGTTGGCGTCACCAGTGCGTAAGCTTGGTAGGCTAGGTATTCTTTGAGGACCAGTTCCTGAGCTTCCGCGCTTTCGTAACACGGCACGACGAGTTTGTACTTATCGTAGCTCGTCAGCCCGGCAATACGGAGGTCTTTTTTGGAGAAGTCCAGTTTTAGCGGGGGCATCCCACAGCGGGTACGGCGGAACTTCCCGCGGAGGGAAATTTTGACGGACCAGTCTTGCGCGATTCCCGTAGCGTCCGTGAAGGAGAATACCCCTTTTTGGTCTTCGCTACTCCGGGCGATGATGCTGTCGAAGGGCAGGGATAATGTGACGGGCAGCGCGGCGTGGGGGTCGGCTAGATTCAGTTGGTCGAAAATGGAGGTCGCCGTAGCGAACAGGGGCAGCAGTAGCAGCAGGGTGGTGGATAGTAGTCGGTGCATAGGTTCCGGCTTTTGTGGTGGGGTGTTAAGTTGAAGTTAGGGCGGTAGGTGTTCGCGATTCGGTGCCCCGAAAGCTATCGGGGCGGGTGCGGTGTAAAAGGGCTAATAGCGCGACGATTCGCGCTGCTGGAGTAACGGGTGGAGGGGAAGAAAAGTGGTGTTTTCGGGGCGTTGTCTGACGAACTAAAAATTGGATTTACCGGATATTTCAAAGTCAACACAAAATCAAAACTCAGTAACTGACTGATTAGCCACATAACTAGCTGAATCCCGTCCCGACCGGCAATTCGGTACGAACCGTCCGCGTCTTTCCACCAAATCGATTGTGAAGCCCAGCTTTCTTAGCTCCCGACAAACTTTAACATTTAGCACCGCTCACTACCTTCGTCGGATGATCAAAATCGCCTTTTCCGACATCGACGGTACCCTGCTCGATAAGGATCGCCGCATCTCCCCCGCCACCCACCGGGCGGTCGACCGACTTACTAAGCACGACATCCCGTTCGTCCTCATTTCTTCCCGGATGCCGCGGGCGATGACCCACCTTCAGGACGACCTTGGTATTTCCGGCCAGCCCCTGATCGCCTACAATGGTGGTCTGGTCGTCGTCGATGGAAAGACCATCTTTAGCCGAGCCATTCCCATCGGGGCTGTCGCGACCGTTCGTGAACTGAACGAACAATTAAGTTTTTCCACCAGCCTCTACCACGCCGACGAGTGGTACGTGCCCTCGCTTGATCACTACGCAAAGCGCGAAACCCACAACACCCGGACGGAACCGACGGTACGTGCGCTCGGGGATACCATCCGCAGCTGGACCACGCGCGGCATCGGTGCCCACAAGATCATGTGCATGGGGGAGGCCACCCACCTCGACCGAGTTACTAGAGAACTAAAATCCCGCCACCCCGGCAGTTTACACCTTTACCGCTCGAAAGACGACTACCTGGAAATCGCCGCGGCTAGCATCAGCAAGCTCACCGGCATCTCTACGCTGCTTACCCACCACTACCCGAACATAAATCTGAAAGAATGCATCGCATTCGGGGATAATTACAACGACATCGCTATGCTGGCGGGCGTCGGCACCGGTGTAGCCGTTGGAAATGCCCGTCCGGAAGTAAAAGCCGTGGCGGATCACATCGTCGCGGGCAACAAGGACGATGGGGTGGCGGAGGGTCTGGACCGACTCATTAGCTTCCGATAGTTGATTATTTACGTGACTACCGCACGCCAATCAAAAAAACCCCGCACCTGCGACCGCGCCAGCTAAAACCTTTTACGACGGTCCGCGTAAACTAATCGCCACCAAAACCAGCCCCCGCCCATCAATCACCTGAGCAAAGAATCCAGCCCCTACCTTCTCCAGCACGCCCACAACCCCGTCCACTGGCACGCCTGGAACGACGCCGCCCTGGCCCGCGCCGTCCGCGAAGACAAACCCATTCTCGTCAGCATCGGCTACTCGACCTGCCACTGGTGCCACGTGATGGAACGCGAAAGCTTCGAGGACGAAGCAACGGCGGCGCTGATGAACGAGTACTTCGTCTGCATCAAAGTGGACCGTGAGGAACGACCCGACGTCGACCGGATATACATGGAAGCCTGCCAGGCCATCAGCGGAAGCGGCGGTTGGCCCCTGAACGCCTTCCTTTTACCGGATGCGCGCCCTTTCTACGCTGGCACCTACTACCCACCCGTTGCTAAGTACAATCGCCCGAGTTGGAAGGACGTGTTACTGTCTCTTTCCTCTTCCTACCGGGAAAAGCGCGACGAAGTAACCGAGCAGGCAGAACGTCTTACTAAGAACATCGCCGGCGGCGGACTGAAAATGTTGCGCATCGAGCCGGAAGCCAGCGACCATACCGCCTGGCGTACCGCGGTCATGGGGAAGCTCAAGGATGGCCTCGACCCCAGCAACGGTGGTTTTGGCGGGGCGCCGAAGTTCCCGATGAGTCAGTCGCTGGAAGCTATGGTAGCCAATGCCGTACTGCACGGGGAAGGTGTCCACGCCTACGACGCCGGCCAGTCCGCGCTCGCCATGCTGAACGGTGGCATCTACGATCATTTGGGTGGCGGCTTCAGCCGTTACACCGTCGATGCCGCCTGGCGGGTGCCGCACTTCGAAAAGATGCTCTACGATAATGCCTTACTACTCCGCCTGCTGGCTAAGCTGGAAATGACGCAACCTAACCCGCGTTACCGGAAAGCCATTGCCGAAACGACCGCGTGGCTGCAACGGGAAATGTTGCTGCCGTCCGGTGCCTATCGCGCTGCGCTCGACGCGGATAGTGAGGGGATTGAAGGCAAATATTTCGTTTGGCAACTGGAGGAGATCGAAGGTTTGCTACCCGAGGACCAAGCCAAACTCATCGCCGAGTTTTACAACATCACCGAGGCGGGCAACTGGGAAGAAGAGCACACCAATATCCCCTACCGCACCGATTCACTCAAAGTGGTGGCGGACCGACTCGGCCTGCCCCTCGACGTGGCGGAAGCTAAATTAAAAGCCGCCCGTAAAAAGCTGCACGACTATCGCTTCACGACACGCATCCACCCCGGCGAAGACGACAAAGTCATTCTTCAGTGGAATGCCCTCCTCGTCTCCGCCTGGACGTGGTGCTATCGCGCACTGAATGATGGTCAGTACCTGCAACTGGCTGAAGAACTGAATACTAAACTAACTGACTTACTGCATCAAAACGGCGACTGGCACCGCAACTCGACCGGTGGGCAACTGGGGGCACCGGCTTTCCTGGATGACCTCGCGGCCCTGGCCGAGGCGCGGTTGGATTTATTCGACGTCACCTCCGACCTGCCGCACTTGTCTACCGAATTAGTGGGGGGCGCGGTCGTAGAAGCCGGGTCTTCCGACAGAAGCAATGGTGATGGGGCCAAAGAATTACTCAATCGAATCGCCCGTGATTTCGGTAACGAGGATAGCCCGATGTATAACCTCCGCGCCGCCGGAGCGAGCGAGCTACCGGTCGTCAGCGTCGACCTATTCGACAACGCCCTCCCCTCCGGCAACAGCCAAACGATGCACGGTTTCTTACGCCTGTCCCGATTAATGGACGACCCCGAATACTTACAACGCGGCGAAAACATGCTGGCCGCCATGGCGGGTAGTCTGGAACGCTACCCGAGCAGCTTCGGCGGCTGGGTTCATGCGGCGCTGCTCCACGCCGGGGCGGACCGGGAGTTGGTCATCGTCGGCCCCGGGGCGGCGGCGGCGGCGAAACAATTCTTGTCGCGCTACCGACCCGGCCTACTGGTCGCGGCGACCGAAACGGCGAACGACGACCTTCCCTTGTTCCGAAACCGTTACCTTACCGGTGAGTTACGTTTTTACGTTTGTGAAAACCGCGCTTGTCGGGCACCGGTCAGTACGGTAAACGAAGCCTTGCTTTTGCTGGACGGCCCACCAGCGGACACAACAACGTAGACCCTACCAGCATTTTACCACGTATGCGCCAACGTTTACTTTTTCTCGGTCTTCTCACTACGCTCGGCCTCAGTAGCCTGAGTGGCCAGCAACTGTCGCGGTACAGCATGCCCTGGCTGGACGTCGTTCAGTTCAACCCCGCCTACGCTGGCCTGGACAATAGTCTGTCCGTCACCGGAAGTTATCGCTCCCAGTGGAGCAACCTCGAAGGTGCACCGACCGGCCAGCGGTTCAGCGCGCATTTACCGATTTATTTCTTGAGTAGTGGTTTTGGAATTGAGGCGGAGCGGGATGAGATCGGCGCACGAAACCTCACGACTTTCGGTGCTTCTTATAACTACCAAATCGTCCGGGGAAACAGTGTCTTTTCCATTGGCGCATCGGCTCGCTACGAAAGCCTCGGGTTGAACGGTAGCCTGCTGAGAACGTCGGACGGTATTTACGAGGACCCGAATACGATCATCCACAACGATGCACTACTACCGACCGGTGACGTGAGCCAGGGAGCACTTGGCATCGGCGCCGGGGTGTATTACCAGGGGCCTACCGTGGAGGGTGGTGTGTCGGTTAAGAATTTGAACGCACCCGTCATTGGTTTTGAGGGCTTAGACTACACGCTCGGTCGTCAGTACCACGGCTATTTGCGTGCGCGATTCGACGTACTGCGTGCGTGGGAAGTCCTTCCTTTTGCCTACGTCATTAGTGACGGGACGCAAACGCAGGTGAGTGGTGGGGCGAACTTACGGTACCAAGAAAACATCTTTGGGGGGGCTGCGTACCGCTCAGGTGGCAGCGTCAGTCCGGACGCGATTGTCCTTTCGGGCGGGTTCAACCTGAGTGATAAGGTAACGGTTGCTTACGCTTACGACTTGACGCTGTCTGAATTACGCACCGTCAACGACGGGAGCCACGAGATCACGCTTAAATATAATCTCCGTAAGCGCATTGGTGCCGGGGTGCCGCCCCCGATCATTTACTACCCACGGGTAAAGGAATAGTGGTGATAATATGGCCTTACCTTAAAACATATTTACTGCTTGTTCCGTACCTTCGTACGGATAAACCTACTTTAAACAATTATAGCAAGACTGCGGTATTCTAGACACCAGTCCGGGCAGGACACGATTAAAACGTTAAAAGTTGGTTCTCTCGCCAACCCATTAATAATAAGTCACAAATGGCCGGCGTTTCAGAAGGCAGAAACTCAGGCTGAAAAGGTGTAGACCTTATGAGGCCGATGGTAATCCTGAATGGCGCAGCCAAAGTCTCTCTACTTTTGTATCGTACTTTAAATCTTGAGGAAAACTCGGGCCCCTTAATGAAGCAATTTTTCCATCCCCTTCTCGCTTTTTCTCTCTTAGCGATCTGTTTTTCCAGTTGTGGAAGCAGTGAAACCGGAGAACTCCTCGGCGTCTCTGATCGCCCCGACTGGAAAGGCATCTCCCCCTACGGCATGGTGTACGTCCCTTCCGGGACCGCCCACGTAGGCAACTCTGATCAGGACATCACCGGTACTTACATCCAGCGGCCCAAACGAATCACGATCAACGGGTTCTACATGGACGACACCGAGATCAGCAACAATGAGTACCGCCAGTTTATCCACTGGATTCGTGACTCTATCGCCCACGACATGCTGGGTGACTTTGACGAGAACGGCAGCATCGACTGGGAGCTCGAGATTGATTACGAAGACGAAGCACTCGCTGACCTTTACTTGGAAGAGACTTTCGCCGGTCGCCGCCAGGCGAACGTCAATCTTTACGAATACTCCTACAACGACGTTGACTGGAAAGCAGCTTCCCGCGCGCGCCCCGACGGCAACAGTGGCCGTGGCATGAGTGGCTACACCAACACCACCGCAGTAAACATCTACCCCGATACGCTCGTCTGGGTACGGGACTTCTCTTACAGCTACAACGAGCCCATGGCGCGTAGCTACTTCAGCCACCCCGCCTACGACAATTACCCAATCGTCGGTATCGACTGGGGCATGGCCCGCGCTTTTTCCCACTGGCGCACGAGCCTCTGGAACAAGTATAACGATGCGCTGACCGAGGATTTTCGCCTCCCCACCGAATACGAATTTGAGTACGCCGCCCGTGGTGGCCGTGAGCACGCTGCTTATCCCTGGGGTGGCCCTTACGTCCGCAACAGCAAGGGTTGCTTGCTCGCTAACTTCAAGCCCGGCCGTGGTAACTACCCCGACGATGGCGGTGCTTATACCGTTCCGGTAGATGCTTATTACCCGAATGACTTTGGCCTGTACAATATGTCCGGTAACGTTGCCGAGTGGACGGTATCCGCCTTCTTTGAAAACGCTAATAGCTTCGTACACGACTTCAACCCTACCGTTACTTACAATGCTCTGGAAGACGACCCTAAAGGCATGAAGCGTAAGGTCATTCGCGGGGGCAGCTGGAAAGACATCAGCTTTTACTTGCAGTGTGGTACGCGTGACTTCGAATACCAGGATACCACTAAGTCTTACGTTGGCTTCCGGAACGTGCTCTCCTTCACGGGGCGGTCCATCAACGACTTCTAGTAAGATACAAGATTCAACCTACCGGCGGTGGTCCTTACAAAAGGGCTGCCGCTTTTTTTGTGGGTCGGATTTCGAAATTCACTGGCTTATTAGTGACGCCTTAGTTTTCTTCACGAGTGTGGCAAACCGCGCCGGCCGCCTTAGCTTTACCCCAAACTACCACCGCATCAACCGTACGCCCGTCCGTTCCGCTGACGTCAAAGCCCTAGCTTTTGAGCTAGGCTTCTCTTTCGTGGGCGTCGCGAAAGCAGAGCGGATGAAGGAAGAGGAGCGGCGGCTTGAAGATTGGCTTAACCAGGGGCGGCACGGGACGATGCGCTGGATGGAAAATCACTTCGATAAACGCGTCGACCCAACTAAGCTGGTGCCGGGTGCGAAGACGGTCGTGTCGCTCATGTACAACTATTTTCCGGAAGACGACGCGCCGAGCCGCGAAGGCCCTAAAATCAGCCGCTACGCTTACGGGCAGGATTACCACCACGTCATCAGGGCCAAGCTAAAAGAGCTGGTGTGGCGGATCGAAGAACTAATCGGTGCCCCCCTGGATGGCCGCGTATTTGTAGACAGCGCGCCGGTGATGGAACGCGACTGGGCCAAACGCGCCGGCGTGGGTTGGACGGGTAAGAATACCCTGCTCATCAACCCAAAGGCGGGGAGTTACTTTTTTCTGGCCGAGCTGATCTCCGATTTAGACGTAGCCCCCGATCAGCAAATCAAAGATTATTGCGGCACCTGCACGGCCTGCATCGATGCCTGCCCGACGGAGGCCATCAGCCCGCAGGGATATCTACTGGACGGAAGCAAGTGCATCAGTTACCTGACGATTGAGCTGCGGGAGGCCATCCCGGAAGAATTTCGCGGACGGATGGAAGGCTGGGCCTTCGGCTGCGATATTTGCCAGGAGGTCTGCCCCTGGAACCGTTTCAGCAAACCGCACGCGGAACCGGCTTTTTTACCACACCCGGATCTTCCGGCCATGACGCCCGGGGAAACGCGAGAAATGACGGAAGAAGTCTTCCGAAAAGTGTTCCAGAAATCAGCGGTCAAGCGGACGAAATTCGTTGGTTTGCGGCGCAACATCGATTTCCTCAACCCACCGAGTTGATGGCTCGCCAAACGATTCAACTCGCCCTGCTTCTTTACGTACTTGCCTGGGCACCCGCGTGCGCGCCAAACGGACCTACCGAAGAAAAGGCACGGCAACTCAAAGTCGTGATCCTGACCGATTCAACCGCGTGGGTCGATGACCGCATCCGGAAATTAGGGGCTCAATTAGCTAGTGAAGGCGCCCGTGTTTTGTACAGCGGAGACTCTACCGACAGTGCCACTACCCTCACCGCAAGAATTCCCTGGCTATTGCAACCGGGGGTGGACGTCATTTATTACGATACGGCGCTGGCCGGCGAAGGGACGGGCGATAGCGTCGCTAGCGTACTACTGCGCCTGGGGCACCCCGCGGAGTTAATTTTCCTGCCCCTCAGGGAGCCGGAATGAGCACGTAGCCGAGATTAGCGAGCTTTCCGAAGTCCGCAAAACCGAGGCGGACGTAGCCACCGTCACCCCACATTCGTCCAAAGCTGCCGCGCAGTTCAAAGGTTTCGGCGTCGCTATCGTAACCGGTGATGGTGAGGAAATGCGTTTCGACGTTGGGCCCGGAGGGAAGGTAGGTGCCGCCCTGCACCCGGTCGAAGCCGGCCGGCGTAGCTAGTTCGACGAGCACCGGATTGCCACGACTCAAAGCTTTTTTGACCTCGAATATTTTGTTGCGGTCCTTCGTATCGCGCTGAAAGCGGTAGCCGAAGTTGCTGATTTTGACCTTCGGCACGGAATACACCGCGCCGGGGATAACGACGCTGCCGAAGGAAACAATCCCGGCCGAAACCGTGCCTTGGGTCGCGAGAAATCGCAGGCCGTCTTCCATGTTCGGTTGGGTGCCCTGGTTGGCGAGGCTCATCGCGAGGTAGTCCGGGCTCAGGTTTTCCTTGTAGTTGTTGTTGAGGTTGTAATAATATTCCAGGGCGGAGGTGAGCGCGTAGGCCCATTCCATACGCGCGTTCGGTGCTTTGCGGATGGGCATCATGTAGCTTTTAATGTTTTGCCGTAGCAGGTCCGTCGGCGCGGAGCTACCGATGCCGGGCACGTAGAACATCATCTCGTCGAGCGTTTGTCGGTCGGTGATGCCCATCATTTTTTCCGAGTTCTTTTCCTGGGAGTAGTTGTCGGGCGTGGGCGTCTGGGCGCGGACGCAGGTGCAGAGAAAAGTGAGAAAGAGCAAAGCGAAGGAGAAACGCATGGGGGTTTGGGAATGAGTTGGGGGGTGACTGGCCACAGTTTAACGCCGGTATTTAAAGCGCTAGTACGGCGGGCTGATTCTATCTTTAGTGCATAATTTCTGCCATGCCCCGCCCCCGAAAAGTCCGCATCGCCCCTACCCCATCCGGCTATCTGCACCGGGGGAATTTGGCTAATTTTCTGCTCAACGCGGCCCTGGCTGGTCCGTCTGGCGAAACGCTGCTGCGCATCGACGATCTCGACCGGGCGCGCTGCCGGCCGGCTTACCTCGAAGATATTTTCCGCGTAGTTCACAAGTTGGAGTTGAAGGTGACCGAAGGGCCGGTTGACGTGGCCGATTTTGAGCGGTCCTGGTCGCAAAAACACCGGATGAGCATTTACAGTGCTGCACTGGCGGCACTCCGTGATCATCCGCTCGTCTTCGCCTGCCCCTGCACCCGGAAAGAACTGGTTCGGGGTGAGCACGCCTACGGTTGCCGGGAAGGCCGCGTGGAGAAAGACGCGCCGGGGGTCGCCTGGCGGATAAATACGCGCGCGCTTGACCAGCCGGTGATCATACCCGACCTGTACCGGAAAACCCCCTTCACGGTAAATTTGCACGCGGAGATACCGGATTTTGCGGTACGTACAAAGGCGGGTTTACCTAGCTACCAACTCGCCTGCACGGTGGATGACCTACATTTCGACATTACGCACGTCGGGCGGGGCGTGGATTTACTGGCGAGCACGGCGGCGCAGGTGGTGGTTAGTGACTTACTCGGCTACGCACCGCTACTGGAGCGGATTGATTTTGTGCACCACGTACTGGTCACGGCGGCCGGTGGGAAAAAGCTCAGTAAGAGCGCCGGTGCCCAGTCCGCCCCACTCGAACTCACGGCGGAGTTGATCGCGGAAGTCCGACAACTAGTGACCGACTGGACGTCGGCGGCAGAAAAATAGTGCAACGGAGTGGTGTGCAAACTTGGGTGTGACCGCATCAAGCGGTGAAAAAACCCATGGTCAGAATCCTACTCCCCCTGCTGCTTACCGTACTTCATTGCACCGGCGTCCGCGCCCAAGACACCTTGAAGGTCTCTTCCGAAATCAAGGAGGCAACCGTTTTTCTGGAAGGCGCGCAGGTGACGCGGCGAACCACAACCGACATTCCTTCTGGCCGACGCACGTTGGTGTTTACCGGACTGACGACCGACCTCGACCCGCTCAGCGTCCAGGTTAATTCTACGGGCGATGACTTCACCGTCCTGTCCGTCAGCCACCGCCTGAATTTTGGCACGGTTCCGCAGGCCAACTCCGCCACGCGAAAGTTAAGTGAAGAAATTACTGCCCTGGATAAGCAAAAAAATATACTTCAGACGGCCTACCAGATCGCGAAGGACGAAGAACTTTTACTGGCCGCCAACCGGGAAGTCGCCGGTGACGAAAATGGACTGGACGCGGCACAACTCGCCGCGACCGTTACTTTCCACCGGGAACGCCTGACCGCCATCCGCACGCTTTATCTGGAAATTACCGACGAACTAGAGACCATCGACGAGAAACAGGACGCGCTACGTCGCCAAGTAGTGGAAGCCGGCGAGAAAAGCAAGGTAAAAACCACCGCCGAAGTCATCGTCGTCACTGAAGCAGACCGCGCAACGCAAAGCGATTTCACCCTGACTTACTTAGTCCCCAACGCCAGCTGGACGCCCCACTACGACGTGCGGGTAACCGATATTTCCCGCCCGGTAGACCTCCGCTACCGCGCCAAGGTGATGCAGTCCAGCGGCGAAGACTGGACGGACGTCCGCCTTACTCTCAGCACGGGCGACCCGCAGGCGTCGGCCCTCGCCCCCACCCTGTCGACGTGGCGCCTCACGAACGGCAGCCGCCCACCCACTTACCGACCAAACACCGTTGCGGCCACGAATTTTGGCTATCAGACCGTGGCGGGCTACGTAACCGAGCGGGGAGGGATGCCATTGATTGGTGCTTCCGTATTGGTTCGGCGGAAAACCATCGGAACCGTGACCGACATTGATGGTCATTACCAATTGGACCTACCGGATGAAGCTACGGAATTGACCGTTTCTTACACGGGTTACGAAACGACAACCGTACAAATCGCGTCACCACGCCTGGACGTAGTATTATCTGAGTCAGCCAGGCAGTTGGAGGAAGTAGTCGTCACGGGTTACGCGGGTGCCGCGCGCGGAAGGTCAAGTAAGCGCAATCAGCGTAGGAACGAAAAAAATCAATCCGATGAGTTAGCGGGTCGCGCTTCCGGCGTGCAAGTAGCTCCTCCCGCCGCTGCGTCTGCCCCCGTCCCGGTCGCTACCGTACGGAAAGCAACCACGGTTAACTTCGACATCGAGCTGCCCTACACCATCCCGAGCGACGGGGAAGCGCGCGACGTAGACATCCAGCGTTACGAACTACCCGCCACCTACACGCACTTTAGCGTACCCAAGTACGAGGAGGCTGCATTTTTGACGGCGTCCGTCACGAACTGGGAGCAATACGATTTTCTGACCGGCCAGGTTAATTTGTTCTTCGAAGGCACCTACCTGGGCGTATCCCAGCTTGACGTGGATAACACGAGTGATACGCTGAACCTTAGTCTGGGTCGCGACCCGAACGTTATTATCAACCGAGAAGAGACGGACGACTACCGAGCGCGCAACTTCTTCGGTAGCAAGATGAGTGAAAGCCGGGGGTACACCATATCCGTGCGTAATAAGAAGCAGCAGGCAATTACGCTGGTGATTAAAGATCAAGTGCCCGTCAGTGGAGACGAGCAGGTCGACGTGACGCCGGAAGTTAGCAGTCAGGCTGCCCTGGACGATAAAACCGGGTTTGTCACCTGGCGCGTGAACGTGGCATCGAATGTGGAGTGGCGGGATGAATTTGGGTACGTCGTCAAGCACCCACGATCGATGCGCTTGCAACTCGAATAGTCTACGCCACGAATGGCAGGATTACGCCTTGGTGAAGACAAAGTAAACCCAATGTTAACTCCACGTAAACTAAATGACCTATCTTTGTTGTTAGTAAGGTGGTCGTTATTGGCGGCCAGTAGAATTGGGTGTGGCTCGGAATGTTTCGAAGAATACACTGATTAAGTCCAATTCCAACAATCGTAACCCCGGCACCCGGGCAAAAAATACTACCATGGCTAACAAATTATACCGGGAGGAAAGTGGTTTTTCAGAAATCATCACCATCGGTCTCCTCTCCTTAACATTACTCGCACTGCTCATTGCCTCCGGGGTTAACGCATTCACCGAATCGGCCAATCACAACTGGGCGTTGGTGTACGCGGGTGCTGCGCTCATCGTCGGCGGCATTCTGTATTTTCTTTACCGAATGAAAATGAAGCTAGTTGTCAGTGAAAAAGTGATCAAGTTCAAAATGACACCGTTTCACGGTAAATCGCGTAAGATTAAGTGGAAGAACGTGGCCGAGTACGAAGTGATCAAGACTCATCCCCTGGCCCCCAACCACGGTAGCCACCTCGCGTCGAGCGAGCGGAGGTTCAGCCTGAGTGGGCGGAACGGCTTGTCAATTCTGATGACCGACGGTGCCCGCTACTTTATTGGTTGCCGGGACGTGGACCGATTGGAAGAATCTCTGCGAGAATTAGCGGTGTAAATCTCCCCCGGTTCAAACTTTATGCTCAAAAATGGACACTCCGCACGGTAGCGGGGTGTCCATTTTTTTTATGGGAGATAATCGTGGCTCTACTTACGGGGCAGGAAAGCACGTCGGTAGAAGATTTTGTCGGACGTGCCCCTACGGTACAGGATACTCCCTCCGCAACTACTGAGGAACTTAGGCGGGTTAAACAACTCAAAATTTTGCCTAATGCAAACAAAACCGTACTTTCTTTCTCTGCTCATCCTTATCTTACTTTGCACCGGCGTCCGCGCCCAGACGATCCCGATTGAGCTGAACCTCGCTACGAGCAACGACATGACGATCACCGAAAGCCCCACCGGCACTTACGTGATCAACACCATCGGCGGTGACCCACGCATCCGTGCCACCAAACTTACCACCACCTTCGACCCGGAAACGGTCTATGTGCTCAGCTTCGAATACCTCGCCCCCGCCGGGCTGGATGACCTACAGATATTCTACGGCCCGCCCATTAATGGTACCCAGCGCATTGACTTTGGCAGCTTGCCGGAAGCACCGACCTACCGCACCTTCAAGGCGTTCATGAAAATCGAATCGCCCAACTGGAATGCCTCCTTTACCGACTTTCGCTTCGACTTCGGGGTCACCAGCGGGCAGGACATTACCGTCCGCCAACTGGAACTGCGTGCGCCAACCGACCGCGAAGTCATTCCCTTCACGCTAAATCCGGTCGCAAGTAGTGGCGCGGCTACGGTCACCGACAACGGCGACGGCAGTTTCGACGTGGTCACTACCGGCGGAGACCCGTGGGTACGCAGCACGGTGATCGGTGAGGTGTACAACCCAGATTCCGTATTCGTGCTTTCGTACGACTACACGACCACCAGCGGATTAAATGACTATCAGATCTTTTACGGTAACCCACCGTCGCCGCAGCGCAAGATCGAATACGGTGCCATTGCCCCAACCGCCGCCACGCGGACCTTCACGACCGTATTTAAAGCCGAAGTAAATAACTGGGACCAGTTCTACGAACAGTTCCGCTTCGACTTCGGCAGCGCGGCCGGGTTGAACATCCGGGTGAGCAACTTCCTGTTGCGCGAGCCCACTAATGCGGAGCGGAAACTCGTCACGCCACCCGCCGATACCGTCGTGCTCGAACTCGACGTCAACTTCACCAGCGGTTTTCTCACCGCCACCGAGCCTTCTCCACTGGAGTACGATTTGGTTACCGTCGGCCCCGATCCGTGGATTCGCTCGAAGCCCGTTACCATCGGCTACGATACCGACGAAACCTATATTTTCGAGTTTGACTACAAGGCTACGGGTGACTACAACGAACTGCAGATTTTCTACGGGCCGCCGATTAACGGCAATTTCGCGCTGACTACCGAGCCCATCCCGGCGGCGGCCGACTGGACGACCTACACCATCAACCCCAAATTACTGGTCGATAACTTTCAGACCGGCGACTGGACTAACTTTCGTTTCGACCTGGGCCGTGGTGAAGACCCCGCTGTTTCCAAGACTTTCAATATCCGCAACCTGATCATTCGCAAGCCGACGGCGGAGGAAGTCGTTATCGAGCAGAACAGCGACAAGATTCGTAGCGGGAAAGCCAACGATGCGTTTCTGGCTTACCTCGCCGAGACGTTCCTCGACACCGTCAATACCGTCAACGTAGATATGCAGAACGTTTCCCTGGGCGGGGCCGCGGGTGCCGGGTCCCGTTTCCTAGTCGAAGTGCTACCGGAGGAGTACGGTTTTGACCGCAACACCTTTGCCACCGTGCTGCCGCTCACGGTAACCGACGGACGGTGGGAAGCGACCCTACCCCGCTACGTCGACCTTATCGAGAACGGACGGAGCCGGCAGCGCGACCGTATATACTCCCGCTGGGCGGTGGCCGAGCAAACCGGAGCCGACACCTACGTCCTGACTTCTTTCATGAAGTGGCCGACCGACGTTCTCGACGCCGCGATCAACAACCGTGAAGAAAACAAAGCGCGGACGCTGAAGGGGATCGACGGCCTGACTCCCGGCAGTATGTCCATGTTCAGCGACCTGGAAGACCTGGAGATCACGAGCATGAAGATCAACTTGCTGATCCAGGCAATTTTCAGTTTAGATACGACAACTATGTCCCACGTGTTCAACGGCAAGAAATACGGGGTCAACCGCAATTTTGTTAATGGCCTGGACATGCGGATCAAGGCCCTGACGGACGCTGACATCAAGACGACGCTGGTGTACCTGGTTCCCTTAAACCAGATCAGTGATACGGTCCGCACGCTATTTACCCACCCGGACGCCAGCTTAGGCAACTACAGCATGGCCAACGTCACCAGCGCCCAGGGCGTGGAGTACTACACCGCCATGACCGACTTTTTGGCCGAGCGCTACAGCCGTCCGGATAGTCTTTACGGCCGTCTCGATCAGTGGATCGTCCACAACGAAGTGGACGCCCACACCGACTGGACGCACGCTGGTGAAAAGCCCGTCGACCTGTACACGCAGATTTACGACCGGTCCATGCGCCTGGTCCACTACACCATCCGCAAGCACGACCCGACGGCCAAGGTATTTACCACCTTCACCAAGCACTGGAATAGCATCGCCGGCGACTCGCGCAATTTCCGTTCCGTCGACGTACTGGATCGCCTGACCGACCTGATGACCAAGGAAGGTGACTACGAGTGGGGCATTGGCTGGCACAGCTACCCGACCAACCTGGCCGACCCCCGCGTCTGGCTCGACCCCATCCCACGCACCCGCCTCGATCTGTTGACGCCCGAGATCACACCCCGCAACTTGGAGATGATCGACGTCTACGTTCGCCAGAAATCCGTGCTTTATAACGGCAAGAAAATCCGGACCGTCCTGTTGAGTGAGAATGGCTTTAATTCTAACCCGGATTCACCTAACTCCAGCCCCGGCAAGCAAGCCGCGGCACTGGCTTACTTCTGGAAAAAGGCGGTTAACAACCGGTTGCCCTCCATCGAAAACATCCAGCTACACCGCTGGGTAGACTTCCCCACCGAGGGTGGCATTCTCTTCGGCCTGTGGACAACGAAGCCGGGCACGCGCGGTGATTTTGAAGAGAAGAAAGTAGGCTGGTTCGTGTGGGACGCCGCCGGCACGCCCCAGGAGGAGGCTGTTTTCGCCCCGTACCTCGATACGGTTGGCATTTCCGACTGGTCCGAAATTCAGTTTACCGTCGCTTCGGAGACTACGCCCTACCCCGCCGAGATTGCCATCAACTGCCCGGGTGACCCGACGACGCTGGTCATGAGTTACAACGGGGAGAAAAAGATCCCGGACGCTAACGGCATGCTCCAGTACTTCAACGTAGCCTCCGACGTAGCGCAGCCTTACGTAATTAGCCGGGATGGAGAAGTGCTGGCCAGCGGCCGCCTCGACGTCACCGGCCCGACGGATACGACCCTGAGCCTTTGCAGTTTACCCGTCAGTTGGCTCAGCTTTTCGGCCGGTGCGCGGGGGAAATTTGCCGCGCTCGATTGGACGACGAGTTTTGAGGACGACAACGATGGTTTCACCGTAGAACGCTCAGCAGACGGAGCCAATTGGTCCGCCCTCGGCCGGGTGGCCGCCAGCATCAGCCCGAACGACCAGGCTTATGCCTACACCGACCGGACGCCGATTACCGGAGACAATTATTACCGCATCATCCAGACTGACTTCGACGGGCAAAGTACCGTCTCACCGGTGCGCCGGGTTCAGTTCAGCGGTACCCCGGGCACGTTCACGGTATTCCCCAACCCGACGACTGGGCTGATTCGTCTGGAGCTTCCCGCCGGTTTTGAATTACGGCGTTTGGAACTGATTGACCCGCTCGGCCGCGTAAGCGAGCTAGCCTTTGCGACCGGAGACCGCAACGTGCGGCTCCCCATCACCGCTACGGGCACCTACGTGCTGCGAGCCGTTGCGCTTGATGGCGCGCTGCTTACGGGCAAGGTGGTTCTCCGCTAGGTCCGTACCCGTATTTATCTGATGAACTCACAATTAGTAAACCCCTTCCCCCGGAGACACCTCCGGGGGAAGGGGTTTACCCGTACAAAAATTAAGACCGTGTCGATATTAAAAAGAATCAATCTCTGCTGCCTGGTCCTAGCACTACCGCTACTTAGCCTGCAGGCGCAAACCATTCCGCTTGCGTTAGACGTGGCTACGGCAAATCAGCTGTCAGTCACCGAAAGCCCTACCGGTACTTACGTACTAAGCAGTACGGGCGCCGACCCTAAGATCCGCAGCGTTCAACTTCCGGCCGCTAGTTATGACCCGGATCAAGTTTACGTCATCAGCTTCGACTACGTTGCCGCGGACGGGCTCGATGGGCTCCAGATTTATTACGGGACCCCAATTGCGGGCGCCCGGTCGGTGACTTTCGGCAGCCTATCCGCCACAACTAGTTACCGGACGTTCAAAGCGTTCATGAAGATTGAGGCGGCAACCTGGGACGAGGCCTACCGAGATTTCAGGTTCGATTTTGGCAATTCCAGCGGCCAGGAAATAACCCTGAGGAATTTACAGCTGCGGGCGCCGACGGCCACCGAAGTTATTTCTCTGCGGCTCGACCCCGCCAACGTGAGCCCCTTCATTACCGTGACCGAACCCACGGCGAACAACTATGACATCACGACCAGTGGTGGAGACCCCTGGGTCGGGACGGAGACGATTACTACCGTTTACAATCCGGATTCAGTTTACGTGCTGTCATTCGACTACACTTCCACCAGCGGGCTTAATGACTTGCGAATATTTTACGGTGAGCCCAACCCCGCCCGGGCCATCGATTACGGCCGGTTGCCCGCCGCAGCCACGCGCACTAACTTTAAATCCTTACTAAACGTGGACGCGGTGGGCAAATGGACGGAATTTTTCGAAACCTTCCGGTTCGATTTCGGCACCACGGCGGGGCTCGATATTCAGGTCAGCAACCTAGTACTGCGCGAACCCACCAACGCGGAACGCAAGCTCGCACCGGTCTTGGTTGAAACCGTCAGTGTCGAACTAAATACCGCGCTAACGAGCGGCAACCTAAACGCAACGGAAGACGCACCGGGTAGCTACACCCTCACGACGACGGGCCCCGACCCTTGGATCCGCAGCAAGCAAATCACGGAGCGCTACGACACCGACTCCACCTACATTTTGGAGTTTGAATATCAGGCGTCCGCCGAGTACAATGAGTTGCAGATTTTCTACGGCCTGCCCCCGAACGGTGTGAGGAGTTTCACGACCCTCCCCGTTGCCGCGGCCGCTACCTGGACGACCTACACCATCAATACCCGCCTCGAATCCGATAACTTTGCGGATAGCGACTGGACGGATTTCCGGTTTGATTTTGGCCGAAGAGAATCCACCACCGACGAGAAGACTTTTTTGATTCGGAACATCACCTTGCGCAAGCCAACCGCCGCCGAGGTGGTAGCGGAGGAGGACAGCGATAAGCTGCGTAGCCGCCGCAACAATGCGGAGTTCCTGGCTTACCTGGCCGCTGATTATCCCGATTCCGTTGCCGCCGTTGACGTGACGATGGAAGAGGTAACGATCGGGGGTACGGTGGGCGCGGACGCGGGCGCCAGGTTTTTGGTGGAGATCCTACCGGAGCAGTACGGATTTAACCTCGATACTTTTATCACGGCACTTTCACTCACCCCGGTAGGCGGTGCGTACGAGCAAACCCTCGACCGTTACGTGGCCCTCATTGAGAACGGCATCAGCCGCCAGCGCGACCGGCTTTACTCCCGGTGGGCCGTGGCTACTCCGCTTGGTAACGACCGTTACGAGCTGGCTTCCCTAATGCGTTGGCCGACCGGCATTGTAAAAATCGCCAACAACAACCAGCCCGAAGACAAACAGAACGCCCTCAAGGGTCTGGAAGGGCTCAAGAACGACAACACGGATATGTTCTTCGACCTCGAAGACCTCGACGTGAAGGCACACCGTATCGGCCTGCTGCTGCACGGTCTTTACCGGCGGGACACCACCGGGATGACCTTCCGCTTCAACAACAAAACGTACGGAGTAAGCCCCAACTTCATCAACGGCCTCGACGAGCGGGTTAAGCTCCTGACGGACGCCAGCATGAAAACCTCGCTCACCATCCTGTGCCCCCTCAACAACGTACCGGCATTCATCAGCGACATCTTTACCCACCCGGATGCGCGCACCGGCCTGTACAGCATGGCCAACGTCACTTCCGCCGAAGGCGTGGAGTACTATACCGCTTACGTCGACTTTTTGGCCAAACGCTACAGCCGGCCCGATAGTCTCTACGGAAGGGTTACTCAATTCATCATCCACAACGAAGTGGACGCCCACACGGAATGGACCCACGCCGGCGAGAAACCCGTTGATCTTTACGTGCAGATATACGACCGCTCCATGCGCCTCGTGTACCTCACCGCGCGCAAGCACAACCCGACCTTTAAGGTATTTACCAGCCACACCAAGCACTTTAACAGCAAGCCCGGCAGTAACGAGAACTTCAGGGGCTTAGATATCCTCAACCGGCTTACCGATTTGTCCAAGAAAGAGGGGGACTACGAATGGGGCATCGCCTGGCACAGTTACCCGACTAACCTCACCGACCCCCGCGTCTGGAACGACCCCATCCCCCGCACCCGCCTCGACTTTCTCACCCCGGAAATTACCCCGCGCAACATCGAAGTGATCGATGCCTTCGTGCGCCAGAAAGACCGCCTCTACAACGGTAAGAAGGTGCGCACCATCATGCTGAGTGAAAACGGTTTCAATTCCAACCCCGCCCTGGCCGGCGGTAGCGAGACCAACCAGGCGGCGGCCGTCGCCTACTTCTGGAAAAAGGCGGAGAATAAACGCTTACCGGCCATTGAAACCATCCACCTGCAGCGCTGGGTCGACTTTCCTACCGAGCAGGGTATTTTATTCGGTCTCTGGACGACGGCGCCCGGTACGCGTGGAGAATTCGACACCAAAAAACTGAGTTGGCAAGTCTGGGCCGACGCCGGCACGGCCAACGAATCCGGCACGTTTGATCCTTACAAAACCACCATTGGCATTGCGGAGTGGTCGGAAATCCAGTTTAATTTTGCTAGCGAGACGACGCCCTACCCCGTTACCATGGAAATCTCTTGTTACGACCCAACGATGGAAACTATGGTCAGTTTTAACGGCGAGCGGAGAATGCCACAACCGAATGGCAGCGTCAATTTCTACAACGTGGCCTCCAACGTGGACCAAGCGTACGAAGTGTTCGTTGACGGCAATCTCGCCGCTAAGGAACAAGTGTCCGTAACCGGGCCAACCGACGTTGCGGTCGACCTCTGCTCGCTTCCGGTAGAGTGGCAAACGTTCACCGCAGAAGCACTGACGAAGACGGCCCGGCTTATTTGGTCCGTTTCCCCAGAAAAGGAGAACGCTGGCTTTACGGTACAACGTTCCGCTACCGGATTAGCCTTTGCGACCATTTCCGAAGTGGCCGCCCGGCCGGTCATGGAGCCCCAGAACTACGAAGTGACGGACCCAAATCCACTGCGCGGAACTTCTTACTACCGTATTGTACAGACTGACTTTGATGGCCAAGCGGTGACCTCTCCGGTACGACGGATCGACTTTGGTGAATTGACGCAGGAATTATCGATATCACCGAATCCGAGCAGCGGAATTGTCACCCTCCGCTTACCGGGTAACTTCGTTGCGGAACAGTTGCAACTCATCGACGCAACGGGCCGGGTCACCGAGGTGGATCTGCCCGGAGAATCTGGCCAGTTAGCCCTCGGAAATGTGCCGGAAGGCGCGTATGTTTTGCGGGCTATTGCTCGGGATGGGACGGTTGTTAGTGGTAAGCTTGTTCTGCGGTAAGGTTTGGTCTGTGGTCTAGGGTTTGTGTTCTAGAGTCTTTGGTCTAGGGTCTGTGGTCTGTGATCTGTAGTGACTAAAAACTACAGACCCTAGACCTCAGACCTAAACCCATTCACTCTTCCTCCACCCCGAGTTCCAATCGCGCGCCAAGTAGTTCCCGCATGTGGTGGGTCTCGCCGAGGGCCTTCGTCGTGGTGATGCCTTGGGCGTAAATCTGGTCCGCAGTGAGCGGCTCGCCCATTTTTTCGAGAAGTTTACCGAGGTGGTAGTAGGTGCCGGGGTCGTTGGGGTGCTCGCTGACGATGCGCTCGTACACTTCCCTGGCACCCGCGTCCGCGCCCGCTTTTTCGTGTTCTTTAGCGAGGGCGAAGAGAAGGAAGGAGTCGTTGGGGCTCCCGGTTAATAAGGAGATAATCTGATCTTTGCGGCTCATTTTATGGTCTGTAGTCTACGGTCTGGAGTCTTCCAATTAGTGGGTGCATATTTGCGGCCGCAAGATACTACCGCCCAATAGATCGACCATGACCTATCCAGAAACGCTTGATTACCTATTTACGCAATTGCCCATGTTCCAGCGCCAGGGCGCGGCGGCGATGAAGAAGGACTTGACGAATATCCGAATATTACTCGACTGGCTGGGCAACCCCCACGAGCGGTTACCGTGCGTTCACGTGGCGGGGACGAACGGCAAAGGGACGGTTTGCCACCTGATCGCCGCCGCTTTGCAGCAACAGGGTTACCGGGTAGCGATGTACACGAGCCCGCACTATAAGGATTTTCGGGAGCGGATCAAAATTAACGGGACCTTCATTCCGGAGCAGGACGTGATCGATTTTACGGCACGGTTGCGGGATGCGGGGTTATCGGTAGATGCCAGCTTTTTTGAAATCACCGTGGCGATGGCTTTCGACTACTTTGCGCGGGAAGCACCGGACTTTTGCGTGGTGGAAGTTGGCCTCGGCGGACGGCTGGACAGCACGAACATCATTACGCCGATCCTTTCGGTCATCACCAACATCGGGCTGGATCATACGCAGTTCCTCGGAGAGACTTTACCGGAAATTGCGGGTGAGAAGGCGGGCATCATTAAGGCGGGTGTGCCGGTGGTCGTCGGTAAGCGCCAGCCGGAAACGACGTTGGTTTACACTAGGAAAGCCAGCGACAACAGTACCACACTGAACTTTGCGGAAGACAGCTACGAATGGCGCCCCACCCCACCAGCTAAACCGTCTACCGATTCCGATTACCATCTCTACGCGCATGGCGAGCCGCAACCGATCCCGTTCTCCCCCGGCAGTCTTAAGCAAAGCCCTACGCAGCGAGAAAACATGATTACGGCACTAGTTTCGTTAGCTGAATTAGCGGAACGCGGACTTTATAAAATGGATTTTCGGGAACTAGAAACCGCTTGGTTACGATTGGGAGAACTCACGTATTACATCGGCCGCTTTCAAACCCTTTCCAAAGGTGATGGCCCTCTTTGCCTAGCCGACAGCGCCCACAACGAGGACGGGCTTCGGCAAACTATTCCCTGGCTCCTGAGCTATAACCGGCCGCTGCACGTCGTCCTCGGTATGGTGAGCGATAAGGACCACGGTAAGGTGCTGACCCTGTTACCACCGGCGGCACGCTACTACTTCGTTAAAGCGGATATTCCACGTGGATTACCAGCGACGGAATTACAAGAAAAAGGAAAAGAATTCGGCCTGGTGGGTCAGGCTTACCCCTCGGTTGCGGCAGGCTACGCGGCGGCGCGGGCGGAGGCTACGGATGAGGAGTTGGTGTTTGTGGGGGGGAGCATTTTTACGGTGGCGGAGGTATTATGAAGCTTCGTTACAGCTGATCAATACCTGCTTAAGAAGAGCTGGACTAACCCAAAAGCCGTTGGAAATCATCTCACGAATTACGGGCGCTACCCGCTCAATTTTGCCCCGCTGCTTAGCTAGGAGCAAAATACCTATCGTTCCGATTATCTCGATACCAAGCTTCTCCGCTACTCTTCTCCCTTTGAGTTCGTCAATGACAAGTAAGTTCGCGTTGTGTTCGAGTGAAAGCGCGATGGCCTCCCGCTCGCCGCTGTCTAAACTTGCATCGACCAGTTCGATGTCAAGTAATTTTTCTGAATATACGGTTAACCAATCGCTACTCGTCGTGGTCAATTCTTGAAGATGCATCGCATCGAGTTCAGTTTTGACCGCATTTGGAATTATCACCGTACCAAATAAACTCCTTAATAGATTTAAACGCCCTACCTGTAACAGATTCGTAATTACGGTGGTGTCACTGACTACAATACCCACGGCTCATCTTTGATTCTTTCGATAGTTGCCAAGTCCTCCTTGAGCTCTTCGATACCGTAATTACGCGGTATCTTCCGCGCACCCAAGGCACGCTGAAATTCCAAATGATTTAACCCAGCAAAATTTCTAGCCTTTCCAAAACTCAACCGTTGATCGCGGTAAGCGGCGCAGGCTAACTCCAGCCGAATTTCTTCTTCGGTCCAACCCGTACGTACGCTAAACTCACTGAGTGTCGTGGCTGACATAGTTTGATGATTTCTACAGGTAACGAGCTAAGCCTCAGACTAGTTGCGCATTTAGTCCTTGCCCCACTTCAACACCGCCGCCGCCCACGTAAAGCCAGCACCGAATGCCGCCAGCACCACCGTATCGCCCTTCTTGATCCGCCCCTCGCGGTAAGCTTCGTTTAGACAGATAGGAATCGTCGCCGCCGTCGTGTTGCCGTATTTCTGAATGTTGTTGTGCACCTGGTCGTCGCGCAAGCCCATCAGTTTTTGCACGAACTGGTTGATACGCAGGTTGGCCTGGTGCGGGATGAGCATGTCTAGGTCTTCCACGCCCAGGCCGGCCTTCTCGAGCGTCTCCTTGATGACTTCCGGGAACTTGGTTACGGCCATTTTAAAGACGGCCTGGCCTTCCATGTGGGGAAAAATGCGGGCCTTATCCAGCATGTCCTGGTTCCAGAAAACGCCGCCGTAGGGGGTGTTCTCTAAGTTGTAGTCTACGTCAAAACCTTCGATGGCGTACTTGTCCAGAAAGTAACCGCCGTGCGCGCCGGGGTACATGTAGGCGAGCTTTTCAGCGTAGGTACCGTCGGAGTGCATGCTCGTGGCCAGCACGGCGTGACTTTCGTCCTCCGTCGCTTCCACGATCACGGCACCGGCCCCGTCGCCGAACAGCACGGAAACATTGCGGCCCCGGGTGGTGAAGTCGAGCCCGACCGAGTGGACCTCGGCGCCGACGAGCAGAATCTTTTTGTAGGTACCGGCCTTGATGAAGTTATCGGCCGTAGCCAGGCCGTAGACGAAACCGGAGCACTGGGCGCGGATGTCGAGCGCGGCAATCTCCGTGCCGGCAATGCCGAGTTCGCGCTGCAGAAGAACGCCGGCACCGGGAAAGTAGTAATCAGGGCTGAGGGTGGCGAAGATGATGAAGTCGATGTCGTTCTTATCGATTCCGGCGTCTTTGATCGCGTTCAAGCTCGCTTCGACGGCGAGGCTGGTGGTGGTTTCTTTCGTGCGGTCGATGTAGCGACGCTCCTCGATGCCGCTCCGTTCGCGGATCCATTCGTCGCTCGTTTCCATGACCTCCATGAGGTCTTTATTGGTAACGATATTTTTGGGTACGTAGTGGCCAATTCCGGTAATCGTGCTAAGCGGCATGAGTTGCTGTTGAAAGATGGTAAGGCCGCGAAGGTAAGTTATTTTGTGATGACCCCTGGGCCGTTCATCGCGGAGCAACCTTTTGCTACGGGGATGGCTTACGTTGTCTCCCCAAAGCCAGTTTTAATATGTTAGATACGCTCATCGTCGGGGCCGGGCAGGCGGGCCTCGCCGCAGCCTACTACCTTAAACAAGCCAAGAAAGATTTCCTGGTCATCGACGCTCACGCGCGGGTCGGCGATAGCTGGCGGAAGCGTTGGGAAGGGCTGGAGTTATTCACGCCGCAGCGTTACAACCGATTACCCGGCCTGACCCCTCCGGGTGGCGACAGGAAGTTGATCGACCGACTCGAAGCGGCGGATTACCTGGAAGCGTACGCCACTCATTTCTCGCTCCCCATCCAATTACATTGCACCTGCGTCAGCGCCAAAAAAGCAGCGGCGCGGGGTGGTTACTGGCGGATCGAAACGAGCACGGAAGTTATCGAAGCGAAGAACTTGCTCCTGGCGACCGGCGCTTACAAGGATGCCTACATTCCAGCACAAGTCAGCAATACTTTTCCTCAGTACGTCAAAGAGTTACACTCCTCGGAAGTGACCAGCGTCGAAGCGCTAATCAACGGACCCACTTCGGTGCTCATCGTCGGTGCGGGTGCCAGTGGCCAACAACTCAGCAGGTTATGCGCGGACGCGGGTGCAAAGGTGACTTTGTTGGGGCCAAAGGTCAGTAATCTTCCGCGGACCTTGCTGGGGAAAGATATTTACTTCTGGCTCTACGCGTCCGGCACCATGTCACTGCGCACGGACCAATTCCCCGGAAAGCTACTTGCCCCCGACGGTAAAGGAATCGTCACCGTTGGGGAGCAACCGCTGCCCGCCACGATCGATCGCCAACCCCATCACCTGCAGGAATATTCTGACGGCCGTCTGCGTTTGCGTACCGCCGACGAAACCTACCAGGAACTAATCCCTTGGCCCACCCCCGGCCACCGGGGCATCGTCATTTGGTGCACCGGGTACCGCAATCATTACCCATTCCTACCGCCCGAGCTGCTCGATGGCGCGGGCGACCCGGCACACCGGGGCGGCATCAGTACGGTCGATAAATCCGTAGCGTTCCTGGGGCTAGAAAACCTGCGTCGCCCCAGTTCCTCCCTGCTGGGCGGGGTCGGGAAAGATGCCGGAGAAGTAATTACCGCGCTGTTGGGTTAACGCCCTACCCCCACGGTGGCCGGAAGGAGACACCATAAGGAGTACCTTTACCCACGAGGACACACACTATGAACAAACACCTTCCGACCAACAAAGACTGGGTTCTGATCACCGGCGGTAGCCACGGAATTGGCCGGGCACTGACGCTGGAATGCAGCCGACGGGGACTAGCCGTCGTAGTGGTCGCCCTACCCGACCGGCACCTAGAAAATGTGCGGCAAGAACTACGTTCCACCCCGGGGGCTATTTTCGAAACCATCGGATTAGACCTGACCGCTGCTACCTCAATCGGTGAAGTAGTCAGTACGCTGGAGGAGCGGCGCGTACCACTTAAGTACCTCATTAATAACGCCGGTTTCGGACGGGGCGGCCTGATTGAGCACACGCCCTGGGCGGAGTACCTCACCATGATGCAACTCAATAACCAAGTGATGGTGGGCCTAACGCTAGCCCTACTACCGCTACTAAAACAGCAACGGGGCGGAATCATGAACATGAGTAGCATGGAGGCGACGCTCCCCCTCCCCTACAAAACGGTGTACACTGGCACCAAAGCGTTCGTCTATAATTATTCCCTCGCGCTGCGTCAGGAACTACGGTACTACGACGTCGGCGTGACGGTGCTCTGCCCCGGGCCCGTCATCACGAACGAGGATGGGCTAAAGCGCGTCGAAGCCATGGGGAACCTCGCAAAGGTGCTGGTGACGATGCCGGAAGACATTGCCCCCGGCGCGGTCGCCGGGTTCCTGAAGAACAAGGACGTCATCCGGCCCGGTTTGCTGGTCCGGGCGATCCTCGGCTTTGCTTACGTCGTCCCCCGCGGCGTGAAGATGCGCATCCTGGAGCGCCTGTTTTCCAAGTACCGGGAGGCGCCGCAGCCGGAAGAAGCGGACGTGCGCACCGAGCAAAACGTACCGGTCGGTTAACCCAGATCAAAGAACTCGATGCCCAGCATTTCTTCCGTCACGGACCAGAGAATTTGCGCTTCGTCACGGTCGTAGGAGCTGGAGTAGCTTTTCTTCGGTGCGGAATCGTCCCAGTAGAGTCCGGACTGCCCCTGCACGTCGGGTGAAGTAGCCAGGTAAATACTAGTGGCCGCGCCCTCCGCCGGAGATTTGTTACCGCTCATCCGCCGCCGCACTTTCCAGGCGATGCCGTGCAACCACGTATTCCCCTTCAGGCCGATGTCCGTCTGCACCAAACCCGGCTGCACGACGTACACGGCGGGGAAATGCTCGTCTGGCCGTCGGCGTTCGTATTCGTAGCCGAACAGTACGTTGCCCAGTTTACTCTGCGCGTAGGACCGCAGCCCGTGGTAATTGTTGGTGAGGTTGACGTCGTCGAAAGCCATCCCCTTCACCTGTTTGTGGCTATCCGACCCGACGATAATGATGCGGGGCTCCGCCGAAGCGTGCAGTAAGGGTAGCAGTAAGTGGCTCAGGTAAACCGGGGCGAGGTGGTTTACCGCAAAGGTTTTCTCGTGGCCTTCGGCAGTTAGCTCCAGTTTAGAATTCCAGACGCCGGCGTTGTTGATGAGGACGTCCAGCCGCTTGTTCCGGCTCCGAATCTGATCGACCAGTTGTCGGATGTCACCGAGGCTACTCAAGTCCGCAAACGCCGCCTGCAGATCCGCCGTGGGCGACCGTTGCAAAATCGTCCGCACGGCTGTGTTGGCCTTGTCGGCCGACCGCGCGTGGACGATCACCTTGTAGCCGCGCGCGGCGAGGTCCTGCGCGGTGGCGAGGCCGATTCCGGAGCTGGCACCGGTTACTAGGGCTATTTTGGACATTTTTGGTGGTCTGGGGTCTGGGGTCTGGGGTCTGGGGTCTGGGGTCTGGGGTCTGGGGTCTGGGGTCTGGGGATTAAGTGTGAAAATTGGTAAAAGGATGCAGAGGTTTGGGGTTTCCTTCGTCAATTTCTCTCTGTACGCTAAGCCTCGGTCGTTTTTTGTAGTTCTTCGAGCTGTTCTTCTACGCCGCGTAGTTTGCCCCGGCAGGCGGCTACGAGTGATTCGGCACGGGCGATGCGCGCGTGGAGTTGGTCGATATCGGCGGGGACTTCCTGCAGTTGGGCGAGAATTTGCTCCAGTTCGGTGACGGCTTCCTGGTAGGTCATTTGTTGGGGGTTAGGGGATATTAGAAGCGAACGTTCATCAGGCCACAAATGTCCTTCACCTCCCGGAGCGTTTCCTGGGCGCGTTTGCGGATTTCGTAGGAAGACTGTTTGACCTGATTTTTGACGGCTTTGCGATCTTTTTTAAGCTCGGCGAGGTTGTTGCGGATTTCACTAGAGATAGCAACCAAACCGTCGGCGACTTCCTTTTTTAGGTCAGCGTACTGCAAAGAACCCTGTTCGTAGTCTTGCAGGAGGGAGGCGTGGGCTTCTGTATTCCCGCTAGCATCGAGCAGGCTAAAGAGGTTACTCACTCCGGGCGACATGCCCTCTCCGCTAGCTACTGGGGACGTCGATCCGCTGTCCGTCACGGCGGAACCCACCTGCTTACGAATACGCTTCTCATCGGCAAAAACGTCGATGTTGTGCTTGTCACCGAGGCTGGCGCTCATTTTCCGATCGGGGTCGGCGGTACTCATCACTTTCGGCACTTTGGTGTACAGCCCTTCCGGGATCGGGAAAAATTCTTTGCCCGCGAAGTTATTGAAACGCTGGGCGATGTCGCGCGTCAGTTCGAGGTGCTGCTCCTGGTCCTTACCGACGGGCACGATCCCCGCCTTATAGATGAGGATGTCCGCCGCCTGGAGGGCGGGGTAGGTGAATAAACCGGCGGAGATGAACCCCTGGTCGCCCGCTACGTCATCGCGCGAGCTTTTGTCCTTGAACTGCGTCATCCGCGACAGTTGGCCGTAGCTCGTGAAGCAGTTCAGAATCCAACCCAGTTCCGTGTGTTCGGGGACGAGGCTTTGCAGGAAAAGATTTTCCGGCTTGATGCCGCAGGCCAGCAGGTTGAAGCAGATGTCCCAACTCTGCTCGGCGAGCTTTTTACCGTCGAACGGCATCGACATCGCGTGGTAGTTCGCGACCATGTACAGGCAGTCGTATTCTTGCTGCAGGCGGATCCAATTCTCCACGGCACCGAAGTAGCGGCCAAAATGCAGCTTGCCCGTGGGTTGGATGCCGGAAAGGATGGTATTATTCTTACTCATGGGGGCCAAAGGTAAGCGGTGGCGATGTTTGCCCGTTACCTACGGAACAAACTTTCGTGACCACGCGCCCAGCCGTCGGGTATACGCAAATCGACCAGTCGCCGGTAAGCCGATTTTCGCCAAAATGGTCGGCCTAGTCCACTTTGTCCCAGCGCAGCCGCAGCGTACCGTCCACTTCGGGGACGTTCAGGTTGAAGTTGTTGTTGGTCAGTTTCTGGATCGTCCCCGACCAGCGGAAAGCCAGTACGCCGCTGTCGAGGAAAAAGTCAGCGTCGAGGGTGAATTCTACGTCGTCGTCGAGGTCGCGCAGGGCGTCGAGGAACCACGGGCCGGAGAAAAATCGGCCATCGCCGGAGAAATACTCCACCGTGCCGTCGGGATAAAAGACCACTTCATCGCCCGCGTACTCATCGGTCACGTTGGTGTTGAACAACGCGCCGTCCTCGTCGAAAACGGCCCGGTCGATCACCCAGGTACCGATCAGTCGGTCTTCGCGGTTGGCGACTTGGTCCTGGATGGAGCAGCCGGTGGTTAGGAGTGCGCTAGTTATTAGGTAGGTTAGGATGATTCGTTGCACGGTGCTGGATTTTTGTGCTCCTAAAATCGTGTTTTACGGCGATCCTTTGCTGACGTTTAGAGACTTTAGCGCGCCATTAACGGCCGTGCGGTCGGTCTCTTAAGGAATTTATGATTGTCGGCGGTACGTAGGCCCCGAGCACGTAGCTGCGCGAGTTGGGCGTGGTCGCACGAAATTAGTGTGGGACTAGCGGCGCGGTCGCCCCGACTAAGTGCGGGACTAGCTACGCGTCGCGGGTGCAAAGTTTTATGTGGGGTAGCGATGTAGTTGGACAATCGACACCAGCTAACGAAGCGTTAAAATCCGGCGCAATATGTCCTCACCGGAAAAAGTTACTTTTGCGTACATTTTCTACCTGGCGCGCCGTCTTCGTCTCCGCGCGCCAAATTCCATTCGAATGAACGTTACCCGTCGTCCTATGCCCTTACTCAGAACGCTTTACCTCACCGCCGCTTTCGTGCTGACCGCCGCCGCCCTCACCGCCCAGGCTGATTCCGACGTACTCTTTACCGTCGATGACACGGACGTCACCGTCGGAGAGTTCAAATACATTTACGCAAAAAGTAACGGTGATGAGGCCGACTACAGCAAAGCCAGCGTCCAGGAGTACCTCGACCTCTACGAGCGCTTCAAGCTCAAAGTCGCCCGCGCCCGCGCCATGGGCCTCGACACGATTTCCAGCCTCCAACGTGAACTCGAAGGCTACCGCAAACAACTCGCCGACAACTACATCATCGACCGCCAGGTCACCGACAAGCTCGTCGAGCAACTGTACGAGCGCCAGCAAAAGGACGTTGAGTTCAGCCACATTTTCTTCAAATTCACCGGCCAACCCACGCCGGCCGATACCCTGGCTATGTTCACTAAGGTAGCTGGCGTGAAAAATGACGTTACGCCCGAAAACTTCGCGGCCAAAGCGGCGGAACTGAGCGACGACGGTTACTCCAAATCGCGGGGCGGCCGCGTTGGCTTCGTAAACGCACCCTTCCCCAAAGGACTCGGAAACCTGGAAGCCGCTCTGTACACAAGCCCGGCCAACACAATCATCGGCCCCATCCGAACCTCCAGCGGCTACCACCTGGCCACGAAACTCAGCGAACGCCCCGCTTACGGTGAAATGGAAGTCGGTCACGTACTGGTTCGCAAGGAAAAAGGCACACCGATGGGCGGCCCCGTCCCCGCCAAGATGCAGGAGGCCAAAGCCATGATCGACGCCGGGGAAGATTTTGCCCGCGTCGCCGCCGAGCTTTCTGAAGATCGCGAAACGAAGAACAACGCCGGTTATCTTGGCTTTTTCGGCATTAATTTTTACGACCCCGCTTTCGAGCAAGCAGCCTTTGCGCTGGACACCGACGGAGCCATTAGCGACGTAGTCGAGACGCAAGCTGGCTACCACCTCATCCGCCGCGTTTTTCGCCGGCGAGCCCTTCCCCTCGATGACGTTCGCCCCTTGCTGGAAGGTAAGATCAAGCAAGACCCCCGCTTTACCGACGCAAAAAAACGGCTGCTGGACCGTACCAGAAAGGACGCAAACTTGGTGGAGCAAAGACCTGCTTTACGGGCCTTCACCGCTAGCCTCGACGACGTTCAATTTGCCGGTGCACGCTGGGAACCGACGGAATCGACGGAAAACCCCGTGCTCTACACCATGGACGGTGGCCAACGGGGGACCGTTGCGGACTTCCAGCAGTTCATCCTCAAAAACAGCCGCCTGCGCACCGGCCTCGCCCGCAGTTCGCAAGCCACCACGGCCAGCGTAGTCGATCAGCTCTACGGCGACTGGCTCGACGAGGAAACCATCAAGTACGCCGAAAGCCGCCTGGAAAAAGACTACCCCGATTTTGCCGCCCTGATGCGGGAATACCGGGAAGGAATTCTTCTCTTCGAGGCGACTAAGCTGGAAGTCTGGGACAAGGCCACCGACGACACCAGCGGCCTGGCCAGTTTCTACGAAAACCACCGCGACGACTACCAGTGGGAGAAGCGGGCCGAGGTGAGCAGGTACGTCGTTAGTACCAAAGCTGACCTCGACGTCAATCAAGTGCTTGACTTTACGAAATCCAACGACCCTGCGGCGGTAACCACCAAATTCAGGACGGATGCCATCGAGATAACCACCGATAAGTACGAGTACGACCGCCTGGCAGACATGGAGATGCTCAAGCCGGAAGTCGGTAGCGTCAGTATGATTAAGAATGATTTGCGGGACGGGACGTCGACCTTTTACAAGGTCGAAAGCCTCGTACCCGCCGCGCGCAAGGAGCTGAGCGAAGCCCGTGGCTACGTGATTGCCGATTATCAGGACGAGCTAGAACGGCGGTGGGTAGAGCAGCTGCGGACGGAGTACCCAGTAAAAATCAATAAGCGCGTTTTGAATAAAATCATCCAGTGATACGACACGGCTGGCCCATTCTACTCTGCTTTTTGGTATTCTCCCTGGCATCCTGCGACAGCGCCGAAGAAAACCTCGGCGACCAGGTCGTGGCCCGCGTCCACCAGAAGGAGTTGCGCCTCTCCGAGCTCTCCGGCATGTTCCCGCGCGACGCCACGCGGCAGGATAGCCAGCTCATCGTGCAGTCATTCGCGAGCCGCTGGACGAAGGACGCCTCCATGGAATGGGAAGCCGAACGCAACCTGCCGGCCGACCTCAACATCGACCGCCTCGTGCGCGATTACCGGGCCAGCCTCGTGAGTAGCCACTACGAAGAAGCCCTCGTCGGGGCTAAACTGGACAGCGCGATCACGCAGGACCAACTCACCACCTATTACGAAGAAAATAAGCAGCGGTACTTGCTGGAGCGGCCCATCGTGCGCTGTCTCCTGCTACGCGTCCCCTACCCCCTACAGGAAGAAGCGGAACTGCAGGCGTTGTGGAACAACGGCAAGATTACCGACACCATGGCGCTGGCCAATTACGGCGAACGCTTCGCCGAGGTAGCGCTGTTGAAACCCGACGACTGGTACAGCCTCGACGACATCATCACGCAGTTGCCCAAGGGCGTGCTGACGGTTAAGAACGTCAACCATAAAAAAGAATTTTCGCTCCAGGAAGGAAGTTACCGTTACTACTACCGCCTACTGGAAGTGAAGCCCCGCCTCGAAGTCGCTCCGCTGAGCTACGTCGAGGATCAAGCGCGCAGTATGATGATTCAGAACCGGAAGCTGGACGTGCTGGAACAGGCGCGGGAAGACATCTACCAGCGGGAACTACGGAAGAAAAACGTGGAAGTTTTTTCCCTAGAGGAGTAATGAGTGTCGGCACTTTGACTGAGCGTAAATCAATGATGGATTTGGGAGTGTTGGGCAAATGTGGCAACCAACCCCGGCCCAATTCAACGTGTCCTATGCTAACGTAGGTCGAGGGCCTCTGGCCCGAACTCCGATAGCGATCGGGGGTACGGTAACGCTACCACTGTTGCCTTCGGGCCAGAGGCCCTCAACCTAGGCGAAAGCGCCCCTGATGCTGAAGTCCGGCCAGAGATCCTTAGCCCAGGCGAAAGCGCTACCGGTGCTGAAGCGCGACCAGCGGCCCTCGACCCGGGCAAAAGCGATGTTAGATTCCGTACCTTTGCGCCCGCGTACAAACCCCAACCGTATGAAATTTATCTCTTCTCTCTGCTGCACCCTTGCCCTGGTCACCTTTAGCTACGTGGCCACCGCGCAGACCGTGATCGATCAGGTGATCGCCCGAATTGGCGGAGAGTATATTTTGCTGTCGGACCTGGAAGAGCAGTTCGCCCTATCGGAGAGTCAGTCCAACGATAGCCTACCGGCGAGCGCGCGCTGTCAGATCCTGGACCAGGTCCTGGTGAGTAAGTTGCTGTACAACCAGTCGAAGCTCGACAGTATCGAAATCACCGACGCCGAAGTCGAGTCGCAGCTGAACGCGCGGATCGACCGCATCCTGAGCTACATGAACGGCGACATCAACCAGTTCGAAGATTACTACGGTCAGTCCATCACGGCCACCAAGGAGCAGTTCCGGGAAGACTTGCGCGAGCAGATTTTGGTGGACCGGATGCGGGGCACGGTCGTCCGTGAAGTAAAAGTGACGCCCGCCGAGGTGAAGAAATTTTTCGCCGACATCCCGCAGGATAGCCTGCCATATTTCAACTCGGAAGTAGAAATCGGCGAGATCGTCGTCCTACCGATCGCCAACAAAGCCACTAAGAAGACAACTATCGAAAAATTGGAGGGCATCGCGGAGATGATCAACACCGGCGAAATGACCTTTGAGGATGCCGCAAAAAAGTACAGCCAGGACGGCTCCGCGCAAGGCGGTGGCGACCTGGGTTGGACGAAGCGGGGAAAGTTCGTGCCGGCCTTCGAAGCCGCCGCCTATAACCTCGACCCGGGCACGATGAGTGGCGTGGTGGAATCGGAATTCGGCTACCACCTCATCAAGCTCAAGGAGCGGCGGGGCAACACCATTCGCGTTAGTCACATTCTGATTCGGCCCGAAGTGACGGAAGAAGACATTGAAAAGTCCCGCAGCTTCCTCGACAGCGTCGCCACGCTCGTCAAGATCGACACCTTCAATTTCAGCTACGCCGTCAAGCGGTTCGGCTACGACAAGGTGCAGAGCTACAACAACGACGGGCGCATGACCAACAGCGTCAGCGGCAACACCTTTTTCGAAACGGGCGACCTCGACCCGGATATTTACTTTGCGATCGACGACATGGAGCTCGACAGCCTGAGTGGCGTCATGGAATACCGGGGCCCGAGCGGGGATAACCTACTGCGCGTGGTCCAGCTGCAAAGTCGGACGCAGCCCCACCGCGCCACGCTCGCGCAGGATTACGCCAAAATTCAAACCGCGACCAAGCAGGCCAAGCAGCAATCATACCTGAGCGACTGGATCGAAGGAAAGATCGGTACCACCTTCATCAGCGTCGACGAGCGGTACCACGGGTGCCCCGCAGTTCAGGACTGGCTGGCGGATAGCCGGCAGGTCGGGGTGCGGCCGTAGGAAGAGTCTTGGGTTGGTCGCGGTGGACCTGGGTATGGATTAATCGACAACTTGGATTTATCCGTGCGATTTCTCAACCGCCCACAAAAGACTACCTGGTCACTGACCTTTATTACTGCTGGTAACGATTTCCGCACGGACTACTTCCCGAAAATTTTCGATCAGCCGTTGCATGGCGGGGATGTCGGTTTCGTTTAGTTCCGTAAACAACCCGGCGCGCGCTTTATCGAGGCCGGACTGCAGCAGCTGATTAAATTCCGTGAGCTTGAAAAGTCGGGTCGTTGTCAGCGTATTGTGGCGGATACCGCGGTAACGATCGATGCTGCTGTCCTCAATAAAAGTGTCGAATTCGCCGTGGACGTTGGTGAGATCGTCCACCACGAGGCGGAGGAAGTGGACGTAGCCGGACCGATCCTCCCCAAAAATGGATTTGGCTTCGACGAAGGGGTCAGTCTTTTCTTTATTTGCTAGCATCCGGAAATTTGCCGTTATATCTAGTTTACGGTTTCGTAATGTTACGTAAAATGGCTAGTGCTGTTCGCGGCGCGTGACCACTTCGTAGAAATAATTTGTAACCCCCCGCCCGTTATACCTTTGCGTACCTGAAGCCACTGACCATGATCTCCCCCAACCCGCCGAGTCGAATGATTCGTCCCACCATTCTTTTGGTATTTATTCTTTGCTTGTTTGCCCATTTCCCCGGCACCGGCGTCCGCGCCCAAACCGCCGCGGGTTATTACGCCGACCAGACCTTTACGCTGGCCGACACGCTGCGGGGGGCACTGCGGCCGGAACGGACGAGTTTCGACGTGACGTACTACGAATTGCACCTGGAGATCGACGTGAACGAGCGCGCCATCGCCGGCCGCGTCGAGATGGATTACCTCGTCAAGGAACCGACCCGTCGCATTCAGCTCGACCTGTTTCGCAACATGACCATCGACAGTGTGGTCCAGAACGGCCGCCTTTTACATTATGACCGTGTGGAAAATGCCGTGTTCATCGATTTGGCGCGGACGCAGGTGCCGGATAAATTAGTAGAAAGAATGACGATTCATTACGGCGGCGTCCCTACCGTCGCCGAAAATGCACCCTGGGACGGCGGCTTCGTTTGGGCCCTCGACCAACGCGACCGCACCTGGATCGGCGTGGCTTGTGAAGGGACCGGCGCGAGCCTCTGGTGGCCAAATAAAGATTACCTGGGCGACGAACCGGATTCGATGCTCGTCAGCATCACCGTCCCGAAGCGCCTGTACGTAGCGAGTAACGGAAACTTACGCGCGGAAGTCCTGCTGGATAACCGCTACCAGAAACGCTTCGACTGGTTCGTTTCCTACCCGATCAACAATTACAACATCAGCCTCAACATCGGCTCCTACGTCCATTTTTCCGATACCTACAAAAGCTTTGACGGCGAGGAGTTAGACCTGGATTATTACGTATTAGATTACAACGAAGAGGTTGCGCGCAAGCAATTCAAGCAGGTCGATAAAATGCTGGCGGCCTACGAGCATTATTTTGGCAAATATCCCTTCTGGGATGATGGCTACGCCCTAATTGAAACGCCCTACCTCGGCATGGAACACCAGAGTGGCATCGCCTACGGTAACCGCTACATGCGCGGTTATCTCGGCGGTTTGATCCCGAAAGATATGGACTGGGATTACATCATCATCCACGAGACGGGCCACGAGTATTTCGGCAATTCCATCAGCGTGGCCGACCACGCGGAAATGTGGGTTCACGAGTCCTTTACGACTTACATGGAGGCGCTGTACGTCGAGTACCGCTACGGCGAGCCGGACGCGCGGCGGTACTTAGTGACGCAGAAACCATTCGTCAGAAACGAATCGCCGATCGTCGGTCCGCTGGGCGTGAATTTTGGCAACTTCGGTGGTTCCGACCATTACTACAAAGGCGCGTGGATCCTCCACACGCTGCGTCACGTTCTCAATGACGACCCTTTGTTTTTCGGAATGCTTCGCAGTTTTTACCAGGACAACGAACACAGCATCGTCAACACCGCGCAGGTAGTAGACTACTTTAGTAAATACGCACAGCAAGACCTCAATCCATTTTTTGAGCAGTACCTGTACCACCCCAGTATCCCGGTAATTCAGTTGCGCGAACGCGGGAGCCGGGTAGAGTACCGCTTGCGGGCTGACGTGGCGGGGTTGGCGTTGCCGGTTGGATTGGTCATCGACGGCAAACCTGTGCGCGTGGAAGCTACGGAAGCTTGGCAGCAGCTATCCGGTGATACGAGTATTGAGAAAATCCGTGTTGATGAGGGTCGCTTTTTGGTGGACCTGGAGGTAGCGGAGGAGAATCGATAAAGAACGATTTGCCCAAGCTCAACACCGCTACCACTCCATCCAGTGGGAATAAACCAAATCCACTGGCAAGCCCATGATCGTCGGGTAAGTCCCCTCGATCCGGTTAATCTTCGCCAATCCGACCCACTCCTGAATGGCGTAGGAACCCGCTTTGTCGTAGGGTTGGTAGGCGTCTACGTATTTTTCTATTTCCCGCGTCGTCATTTCGTTGAGGTAGACTTCGGCGACGCCGGCAAAGACTTCGTGCTTTTCTCCGTCCAGCAGACAGCAACCGGTCACGACAGTGTGGCGGTTGCCGGAGAGTAAACCGAGGGTTGCAATGGCCTCGGCGCGGTCGACTGGTTTACCGTAGATTTTGCCTGCGAGGATGACCACGCTATCCGCGGTGAGTAACACTTCCTCATCGGACTTCAACAAGTGTTTGGCGCCGTCCGCCTTTAGTTTGGCGAGGTAAGGCGCTACTTTAAGTACGTCCAGATCTTCCGGGTAGATTTCTTCGGTATCGGCCGTGCGTACTTCGAAAGGAATACCGGCCTGCGTGAGGAGTTGGGAGCGGCGGGGGGATTTGGAGGCTAGGATTATTTTCTTGGGCATGATTTTGGTCTTTGGTCTTTGGTCTTTGGTGCTAGCCAAGAGTACGGTTCGCTCTCAACCAAGCTAATCGTAAGCGAAGTCAGAATTCTGCCGGCACGCTGAACAGGAGTGGCTGATCCGTCCCCGGGTGCACGAAAGAAATTTCTTCCGCGTGAAGGTGGAGACGCCCGTCGGGGATGCCGTAGAGGTCGTCGCCCACGATGGAGCAATTCAGGCCGAGCGGATGGGCGCAGTGAACGCGGAGTTGGTGCGTGCGGCCGGTTACGGGCCAGAGATAGACGCGGGTGCGCTCGTTGGGTAACCGCTCGACCACTTGCCACTGCGTACGGGCCGTTTTCCCATTTTCGTGGTCCACCATCTGGCGGGGGCGATCCTCCAGGTTACCGATCAGTGGCAGGTCGATCGTGCCGGATTCTCCCGCGACCATACCCTCCACCAGGGCCACGTAACGTTTCTTGATGGAGCGCTTGAAAAACTGCTGCTGGAGTCGTTTGTGTATTTCTTTACGCTTCGTCAGGAGCAACAAGCCGCTCGTGCTCATGTCGAGCCGGTGGACGATCAGGTGGTTGCGTGCTTCGGGGAACCGTGCTTCCATGCGGGCCTGGACGGAATCTTCGATTAGCCTCCCGGGGACGGACAGAAACCCGGCGGGTTTATTCACGATCAGTAAGTCATCGTCCTCATAAACTACCGGTAGCACCTTTCCCGCCGCCGGGTTTTCTTCCATCGGGTTCGGATCCACCGCTAAGCCCCGGAGCATGTGCGTTAGGATAGGCAGGCATTTTCCCCGGCAAGCCGGGTAGTAGCGGCCGTGCTTGCGGATTTCGGACTTTGGCGACTGGCCCCACCAGAACTCCGCCATCACGACCGGTCTTAGGTCGTGCAAATAAGCGTACTGAAGCAGCTTCGGCGCGGCGCACTCCCCGGCACCGGCGGGCGGGATGTTGAAGATCGTTTGCGAAAAAATATCCAGTAGGTCACGCGTCTCCCCGTTCGCGTCGAGGAAGCGGTACTGCTGAAAAATACGCGCTTGGAGTTGATTGGAGTGGTGCTTGCGGGCCACTTTGAGGTCAGTTATTGCTTGTTGCAGCGTTGCGATTTCCGCGTCCAGGTTAGTCAGGCGGTTCTTCCAGGAGCGGGAGAGGTCGCGCAGCGCGAAGGCACCAGCTACACTTTCTTCGGCGAGTTGTTTTTCGAGGGCGGTAAATTCTTCGGCCGTTAGATCACGGGCGGCTTCCCGGCGGGCGTCGCGGTGTTTTTTGCTGACTTTGCGGTTTTGTTTCTCGGCGGCGATTTCCGCTTGTGCCCGGTCAGCGGCTTGCGCTTTTTCCTGTAAGAGAGCGGGGAGGCGGGGGGCATTTTCCAATGCTTCAATTCGCTCCGTGAAGCCATTGGTTTCGCGTTCGCCGGCTTTGTAAAAACCGTCCTCCTCCAGAATATCGAATACGGGTGGTACGAAACCGGGGAGGTGGTTCGATTCCGCTAGTTTACCCGAGTAGGCGGCTAAATAGGCAAACTGCCCACCACCTTTTTCCACTACGAGCACCCCGAACATTTTGCCCTGGCTCCCGGGTAGGTTCGGATCATCTAGTCCGAAATCGTAAGTCCATTCCGTTTGGGATGTCAGGTGAGTTTGTAAATCCTGCACGGCGGCGATGGCGAGCGGATGGGGCTCGTAGTGGAACGGGTACGTGAAACGGGCGGGCGCGCCAACTAAATGCGGGGCCGGTGCCGGGGGGAGGGGATGGAGCAAAGAAATTGGATCGGATTTGGCGGGGCGAAATTACGACTTGCCCGGAGAAGTCAGCTTTAACCAATGTTTGACATCCACCCGCTACCCTTCACCAACCAGCCCCCGTATCTTCGCAAACGCCCCTAACACCGAACCTACACCCATGCCCGCCGCCCGTCAACGCCCTTTGCTAATCACCTTTGCTCTGTTGCTTTTCTACTTGGCGACAGCCCCGATAGCTATCGGGGCGCAAACAACCGAACATTCCGTAGCCCGCCAGTGGAATGAGCAACTCCTCGAGGCCATCCGCAACGACTTTGCCCGCCCCGTCGTCCACGCCCGCAACCTCTACCACGTTTCCGCCGCCACGTACGACTGCTGGGCGCTGGTCAATAAAAGCGGCACGCCGGCCCTCCTCGACAATGTGCAGGTGCCAATCGATCACTGGCTCGTTCCCGACTACCCCGACCCGGAGGCCGCCGCCCGGGAAGCCGTCAGCTTCGCCGCTTACCGCCTGTTAATTCACCGCTACCAAAACTCCCCCGGCGCGGTGGGCACGACGGGAAGACTGAACGTACTACTGACGGAGCTGGGCTACGACGGGGCCAACGTCAGCCTCGACTACAAAAGTGGCGACCCCGCCGCGCTGGGTAACTACGTTGCCAGCCAGATTATCCGCTACGGCATGACCGACGGCTCGAACGAAGCCATGGATTTCGCGAACAGCGAGTACGCCGACCCCGTCAACCCCGCCCTCGATTTCAATAACGTCTTCTCCATCTTCCAACTGCGCGACCCCGTTCGGTGGCAGTCCCTGCAGTTTCCGGGGGTTGTAATCGACCAGTCGGGCAACCCCGTGGGCGACGGCGCGCCCCTCCCCTTCCTCGGCGCCGAATGGGGCCGCGTAACGCCCTTCGCGATGGACGCGGCGGACCGCAGCATGGCCGACGCCGACTTTCAATTCGGCAACAGCTTCGTTTACCACGACCCCGGCCCGCCCCCCGTGTTTACCCGGACGGACACCGCCGGCCTGGCCGAATACCGCTGGAACTTCGAGACCGTCCTCAAGTGGTCCGGTCACCTCGACCCCAGCGACGGCGTGGAGTGGGACATCTCCCCCGGTGCCAGCGGCAACCTCACCGCGCCCTACCCAACCACCTTGGCCGAATACCGTGATTTTTACCTGAAGGAAGGCGGCACGGCCGGCTCGAACGGGCACGCACTCAACCCCGTCACCGGCGAAGCTTACCCACCCAACATCGTGCCCCGCGGCGATTACGCCCGCGTCCTGGCCGAATTCTGGGCCGACGGCCCCGCCAGCGAAACGCCCCCCGGCCACTGGTTCGACATCTTCAACGGCGTCATGGACCACCCGCTTTTCGAACGCAAACTTGCCGGCACCGGCCCGGAACTCAGCCCGCTCGAATACGACGTAAAAGCTTACCTCGCCCTCGGTGGCGCACTGCACGACGCGGCCATATCCGCCTGGTCGATCAAGGGTGCCTACGACTACATCCGACCCATTTCCGCGATCCGCTGGATGGGCAAGAACGGGCAGTCAACCAACCCCAACGGTGACAACCCCAACATTTTTGGTCTCGAACTGGACCCAGGTTACATCGAGCCACTCGATGCGCCGGGTGAACTACAGAACCTCCGGACACTGGCGCAAACGCAAGCTTGGGGATGGATCGGTCCGGACTCGATCATCGACCCGCTGACGGACGTCGCCGGTGTCGGCTGGATCAACCCCGCCTACTGGTTTCCTTACCAACGGCCCACTTTCGTGACGCCTAATTTTGCCGGTTATATTTCCGGGCACAGCACCTACAGTTCGGCGGCGGCCTACGTGCTGGAGAAAGTGACGGGCTCCCCCTTTTTCCCCGGTGGCGTGGGGGAGTTCGTAGCGAAAAAAGATGAGTTTCTGGTGTTCGAGAAGGGGCCGAGCGTGGACGTCGTTTTGCAGTGGGCGACTTACCGTGATGCGTCCGACCAGACTTCCCTGAGTCGCATCTGGGGCGGCATCCATCCACCGGTGGACGACATTCCGGGGCGGCGAATCGGCATCGTGGTGGGGGCGGACGCCGTAGAGAAGTCTTTCGACCTTTTCGCGGGTGACCTCACTTCAATTAGTGACCCCGAGCGGACACAAAATGTGCGCGTATTTCCTAATCCCGTCGCCGTTGGTGAGGACGTAATCATCGAAATACCCGAGGATTTCGGGGCGCGGACGCTGGTGCTGAGTGACTTGACGGGTCGCGCGGTGCGCCAAGTACGGACCGCGGGCGCTTTCCGAAGGCTACCCACGCAAGGATTACAACCGGGCGTCTATTTCGTGCGGGTAGCGGGAGGAAAAATACTGGGCAAAGTGGTTATTCTGTAGCGTTCTAAACGACTTCGATGGCGGCCAGACGTTCGATGCTGTCCTTTAGCGCATCACGCCAGTTGCGGGGTTGGCCGATGACCGCGGCGATTTTACGCGTGTCGAGCACGGAATAGCTGGGGCGTTTTGCCGGGGTCGGGTACTGCTCGGTCCGGATGGGTTTAAGCTCGCACTGTACGTCGCAGATGTCGAAAACGGCGTGGGCCAGGTCGTACCACGAGGCAACGCCGGCGTTGGCGAAATTATAGATGCCCGGTTCCGCTTGCGCGGCGGCGAGTTGCAGGGCGGCGGCGGCCAGGTCGGCGGCGTAAGTGGGGCTACCAATTTGGTCGGCGACGATGCTCAGAGAATCCCGCTCCCGGCCGAGGCGCAGCATTGTGCGCACGAAGTTATGGCCGTATTCAGCGTACACCCAACTGGTACGGATGACGTAAGCACCGGGGTGCTGCTTCATGACTTCATTCTCCCCTTCGAGTTTCGTGCGGGCGTAGACGCTGGTCCCGAGGGTACGGTCGTCTTCGTGCAGCGGGCGGTTGTAGCCGTCGTCGTAGACGTAATCCGTGCTGAAGTGCACGAAAGCAATTCCTCGTTCGTGGCAGGCGGCGGCCAGGCGGGCGGCTCCGTCAACGTTGACTTGCCGGCATTTATCGGGCTCGGCTTCGGCGCGGTCGACGGCCGTGTAGGCGGCGGCGTTGAAGCAAACGTCGGGCCGGGCTTCGTCGAAGGCGGCGCGCAGGTCGGCGGGTTTGGTGATGTCGAGGGTGGAGCGGTTGTAGGCAAAAATGCGCAAATCGCCGTCGTTGTGGGCGCGGGCGGCGCCGATCAGCTTCTGGCCGAGTTGGCCGCCGCCGCCGCAGATCATGATTCTTTTCATTCGGTACTTCGGTGTGGTGGGTTGCAAGGTATAACGGGCGGGGTGGCCGGTCAGTTATTTTTGGGGTCGATTTTGTCTAAGAGCATGTCGGGACTTTAGCTTCCGGCCTTGTTTTGGCCACTTTTGCGGTGGTCTTCGTTAGCAAAATCCTCATTTAGCTATGGCTAAACTCCGGTTTTGCTGCCTTAACCATCACAAAACTGTCTCAAAACCGGCCAGGAACCCAAAGTCCCAACATGCTCTAAATCCGTGGTTAACTCATTCCGGTTGGCCCACCCGGCTGCTTCCCGTAACTTCCCTTGCACCCGCGACCGCGCCGCTCACTATTCAAGCCATTATTGCTACACAAATCAGGGCGCGGCCGCCCCGACTAAGTGCGGGACTAACTACCGCGTCGCGGGTGCGAGGTTTATCCGGAGAGAACCGAGATAAGACCGACAGTGCCTACCTTAAGCCCCGATGACCGACACCCCGAAAAACGACGCGCTGCGCAAGCATTATTACCGCCGGCTGCTCAATATCCGCGACAACGCCGCCTTTTCCCCCGCCGACCGTGCCCGGGCGCTGAAGCTCCTTCACCTCGACCAATTCGAGCAGGCGACGAAAGAAGATAATTTTAATTTTTCCACCACCTACGCCCGTATTTCCTACGCCGCGCACAAATTCGGCATCAGCGGTCGCCACATCTTTCAGGAGCGCAAATACCGGACGCGCAAGGTCGACACGCTCGCGCCCCAAGAAATGGGCAAACACATCTTTACCGGCTTTCGCCTCGGCATCGAGCTGACCCGGGCGCTATTCGGTGGCGAAGTACCAATGGAATGGGTGGGCTATTTGGATACGCCCTACCCTTTCAACTACCCACGCCCACAGGTGAAATATACCCACGATTTCCTCCGGGTCGTCGTGGTGGATTTCGACGAAGAGGAAGAAACCCTGACCGTAAAGGAAGAAGCGCGCCCGGAACGAACCTACACGATTCCCTTCGGCGCCGAAGAAGTCGTCAACAAGATGGTGGCCGAAGCCATCGCCATCGTCCGCAAGATCAGCGGCGTGCCGACGGTGCTCAACCTGATTAACGCCCAGCTGCGGGATGGTGGGCAGCTTTTTCCCGAGCAGATCGTCGTTAGCCCGGATTTTCTCGTCGACGTCACCGCCGTGGCCGAATCATTCGACGGCCAGTCCAGCTTCCAGCCCTGGACGTCGCTGGCCAAGCGCTTCGTACCCTACGAGCAGAAGTTACCGCTGATGCGCGGTAACTTGGTGAACTACTTCCTGGACAAACTGGTCGAAAACCCCGACGTGACCTTTAAGGACCTGATCGGCACGATCTTTCAGGAGCAGCCGCTCGGCCTTTGTTTGTACGAGGACAACGACATCCGTAAACTGCTCACGGACCTAAAGCACCACTACCTCTCCGTCCGCAAATTCGTCACCGAGAGCCTGGACGGCATCAACGTACAGCGCGAAAACATCCTGCTGGAGCCATCTTTCCTCAGCCCTACTTACGGCGTTCAGGGTCGTTTGGACGTCCTCCAATCCGCCGACCAGCCGGGCGGGCAGACGACCATCGTCGAGCTAAAAACGAGCAAACCCTGGAAGCAGAATAAGCACAAGATCAACCAGACGAATTATATCCAGACACTGCTCTACGACCTGATGGTCAACCGGGCGCTGGGGAAGGGCGCGAACGTGCGGAGTTACATTCTTTATAGCCTCGATTACGACAACGGGCTGAAATACGCGCCGCCGGAGAAATTCCAGAAACTGGAAGCTATCGCCGCCCGCAATAAGCTGATTGGCGTCGAACTACTCATCGCCAAACTCGGCATGGACCCGGAAGAGGACCTGGCCTATGCCACCACCAAACTGATCGGTAAATTAGCTCCGGGCTTCTTCCCGAACTTAAGTGGTTTCTCGGTAAAGGACCACGCACTAGTCCTGGAAGTAACCGCAGCCCTTACCGACCTCGAAAAGCGGTACTTCGGGGCCTACCTCGGCTTCATCGCCCGCGAGCAGCAAATCTCCAAAACCGGGGAGCAAGGATCGGAAGCCGTAAACGGGCTGGCCTCGCTCTGGCTCGACGGCCGCGACGAGAAAATGGAGCGGTTCGAATTACTCGACGGGCTCAGATTCGAAGTGTACGACCCGTCGTCGTCCACCCTCACGCTCACCCGCCCGGCGGAGGATGACCGCTTGGTAAAATTTCGCAAGGGAGACCTGATCGCGCTCTACACCACCGAAGGCCAGGAGGCCAGACGTGAGGACACCGTCCGCTCGCAGGTACACAAGGGCTCCGTGCTGTCGGTCACCGCCCGAACGGTAGAGCTACGCCTGCGCAGTCAGCAGCTCAACGACCGGAGCTACCGGGGGGACGGCTACTGGAGTATCGAAAAAGATATTCTCGACAGTTCGTTTCGGAACCACTACCGCGGTTTGTTCACCTGGGCCACGGCCGGGGAAGACCTGAAGAAAATGTGGATGGGATTAATCCCGCCGGTGCAGAAAGAACCGTTACCCGACCCCATCGCGGAAACGTTGACGGACGAGCAGAACAAGATCCTGCAAAAGATTATCCCGGCCGAAGACTACTTCCTCTTGTGGGGGCCTCCCGGAACGGGCAAAACCAGCCAGATGCTTCACCACTTGGTCAAGCATTTATTGGACAATACCAGCGAAAGTATTCTTCTCGTCGCCTACACCAACCGCGCGGTCGACGAAATTTGTGAGAGCATCGAGCGCATTATTGGGCCAGACGGAAAGTCTTTTACTAATTACATCCGTATCGGTAGTAGTCTTGGTGCCGGTGAGGCTTTTCGAGACCGGCTACTCAGTGCCCGCTCGGCCGGCATCACCCGTCGTTCGGAGTTGCGGGGCATGATTGAATCTACGCGGATTTTTGTGAGTACAGTGGCTAGTGTTGGGGGGAAAAGTGACTTGTTCCAGCTCAAAAACTTTGACCGCATCATCGTCGACGAGGCCAGTCAGATTTTGGAACCCTTGTTGTGTGGCCTACTTCCCCGGGCGAAAAAAGCCTTGTTGATCGGTGACCACAAACAGCTACCCGCCGTGGTGCAGCAGGCGGCGTACGGGACGGTAGTGCGGGACGGAAAGCTTCGGGATACCGGACTGACCAGTCTCGGCAACTCTCTATTCGAGCGCCTATACCTCACGGCAAAGAAGAACGATTGGCACTGGGCTTACGACCAACTTAGCCACCAGGGGCGGATGCACGAAGACATCATGGCCTTTCCGGCGGCGCATTTCTACCAGGGTGGATTATCTATTTTACCGGATTCGATTCCGCACTCGACTACGCAGCGTCTGCCGCTTAACTTGTCATCATTATCTACGATCCTCTCCAAAAAACTAACCGAGAAGCGGTTTCTGTATTTACCCAGTAAGCGCGACGGGGACAATCCGGACCCAAAAGTGAACGGGCACGAAGCGCGAATGATGGTAGAATTAATCCAAACTTTTGAAGCACTGTACGCAGCAACCGACCGCCCGGTACTACCCGACGACATCGGCATCATCACGCCCTACCGCGCGCAAATCGCACACATCCGAAGGGAGCTAGAGCAAGCCGGGCTGAACGCGGATCACTATCAAGTTGACACCGTAGAACGCTACCAGGGCGGCGCGAAGCGGATCGTACTGATCAGTCTGTGTACCAACGACGACCGGCAAATCACCACGCTATCACAACTGAGTGAGGAGGGCGTGGACCGGAAGCTGAACGTAGCGATTACGCGGGCCCGGGAGCATTTGGTGGTGGTGGGGTGTGAGGAGGTTTTGCGGCAGAGTTTGGTTTATAGGGCACTTTTGGATCATTTGGTTTAGGGTCTGGAGCTAGAGTCTAGGGTCTTTAGTCTAGGGTCTAGGGTCTTTAGTCTTAGGTATAGACTGCACTGTTCTGGCGTGGTACCTCCGTAGTCCATCGAATTCTGAGAACTACTTTTTCGCGTGGCGATAGCCTTCCACTAGTTGGATGACGGTACCGTAATTGGCGAGGCCGCCGTGGACGCCCTGGGCGCGGAGGTAGGCGTCGTAAGTGAGGTCGCGGACGGCGGGGGCGATGTCTTGATATTTAGCGGAGTTGTCGTAGATGGCCTGGAGGTCATTGCGGATGCCGGGGTCGAGGTTGGCGGCACGCCATTCGGTGTATTCGACGGGTTCGGCGCGGCGGAGGCGGCCGGCGATTTGGCGCCAGTAAGCGAGTTTGAAGGCGTAGTTTAGGTAAGGATCGTTCGTTTCACGGCCGGCGAGCCAGGCCCAGAAGGTACAGGTGCCCTCGTCGCCGAACCCATAAGCGTGGGCGAATTCGTGGGCCATGACTGCCGGTTTTTGGAGGTGGTGGAGGCCGGCGTCGATGTTCGCTTCACCGGCCCAGGGCCAGTAGACGCCGGCGGTGCTCCAGCGGAGGAGAATGCCTTTTGGCTGGAGTTGGCGGGCGCGGGGGCGACCGGGGGCGGGGTAGCCGTGGTCGGTAAAAGCTTGGGCTACTTGGGCGCGGACGCGGGGTTCCAGGTTGGGGGGAAGGAGCAGGGATGATAAGGCCTGAGTATCGAGCGTTACCTTTTTTCGTAGGATTGCAAGTTCTTCGGCTTCGGTATAGACTCGGTCGCGTAATTCATCTTGCGTGGGGTTGTAGCGATTGAAGCCTAGTTGCTCATCTACCGGGACGCGGCCGTAGTTAAAGCCCCAGCCGAGGAGGAATACCGAGATCAGCAGGGCGGCACCATTCCATATTTTCCCGGGTAAGCTTTTCCAGGCTCCGCCCGCTGAACTTTGCTTTCTTGCCCGATTCCATTGCACCAGCGACCGCGCAAAAAGAAGGATGACGACCAGCCAGAAAACGAAGAATAGTGGGATGGGTAAAAGTGGAAACGTATGATCCCAGACAGTCCGGAAAACCGGGAATACCCCCCGGCTGTACACCGCTTCGATCGCGGAGGCGGGCAAGATGAAACGGAGTACAAGAAGTATTGAAAGCAGGGCGGACGGCCACAGGCGGCGGAGGGTCACGGGCAGTCGTTTTGGGGTGTCGGATGGCGTCAAGTCGAACGCGGCGGCGGACGGGCATTAAACCAAGCGAAAGGCGATGGTGTTGTGAACCCACGCAAATCGCGTAGACAAAAATTAAAAATCCGCTTACCATGGCTTTTACCCTAACCGACACCAACTACCAAGAAAACGTAATCGATAAAGGCGGCGTAGCCCTCGTCGACTTTTGGGCGGAATGGTGTGGCCCCTGCCGCATGATCGGCCCCATCATCGAAGAACTCGCCACCGAGTACGAAGGCAAAGCCCTCATCGGCAAGGTCGACGTTGATGCGAACGCAGAACTCAGCCAGAAATACGGCGTCCGTTCGATCCCCACTATTTTGATCATCAAGGATGGTGAAGTCGTCGATAAGCACGTTGGTGCGGCGAGTAAGCAGGAATTGATGAAGAAGATTGAGGCGCAGTTGAATTAGTGCTTTAGTGTGATAGTACAAACTAGAAACCCCGCTTCTCTTTTGAGAGGTGGGGTTTCTGATTTTGAAAGAGTTGAATGAAATACGTATTTTTAACCTTACTTGCCACCAAGACATTTAGTTTTCATGGGACAACCAGCCACGACGAAAGACTACTACACGAAAGACGAATACTTCCGTATGCTGGAGGCTTCGGACTTTAAGATCGAATATCACGACGGTAAACTTCGCATGATGACCGGAGGGAAAATTGCCCATAACGATATCATTGACAATATTTATTTGGCGCTAGCGACCGGCCAGAAAAAATGCAAGGTCAAAAACAGCGAAAACGCCGTCGCCATCGAGTCGACCAACAAGTACGTTTTCCCCGACCTCACGGCCACCTGCGGTAAGCCGACGTATCAGGAGGGAGGAATTGCACGGTTGACTAACCCAAATTTGATCGTCGAGGTACTTTCTCCTTCGACGGCCGAGTACGACCGCAACGAAAAATTTTCTTACTACCGCAGTTTGGAAAGCTTTCAGGAATACGTCCTGATTGACAGTCGAAAACTAAGCGTAGAAAGTTTTTATCGGGAAACACACGAATTGTGGCACATTGGTTCTTACTATAATTTGGACCAATCGGTCATGTTCCATTCCCTGGGCATTGAGGTTCCGATGCAGACTATTTACGCGGATATTGACTTCTCTCTCGCCCTATAACGGGGTACTACCCGCCCCTACCGCAACTCCAGCCGGTAAAGATCCACCCGCCGGTCCCGCAAATTATGCACCGAGCCGTGCTCGTGTAGCTCTTTGAGCAAATCCAAATCCACGTCCGCCACCAAAATCATCTCCGTATTCGGCGTCGCTTCAGCCTTAACGCCATTACTCGGAAACGCAAAATCACACGGCGTAAAAACCATCGACTGCGCGTACTGAATATCCATATTATGCACCTTCGGTAGGTTACCGACCGAGCCGGCGATGGCGACGTAGCACTCGTTCTCAATGGCCCGGGCTTGGGCGCAGTGACGGACGCGGCTGTAGCCGTTCTGCGTATCGGTGAGGAAGGGAACGAAAAGGATATCAACGTCCTGTTCGGCGAGTAAGCGGCCTAATTCCGGAAATTCAACGTCGTAGCAAATTAATATGCCAATTCGGCCACAATCCGTGTCGAAGGCGCGAAGGACTTTACCCCCCGTCATGCCCCAGACCTTCGCCTCGTCGGGCGTAACGTGGAGCTTGTAAAACTTCTCCACCGAGCCGTCCCGCTTACAGAGGTAACCGACATTATAGAGCGTTCCGTCCTCCACGGAAGGCATGGAGCCAGTAATGATGTTAATGTTGTACTGGATGGAAAACTCGCTGGCTTTCTTGACGATCGGGTCTGTGTACTCCGCGAGTTTGCGGATGGCGTCCGGTTCCTTTAAATCATTATAAGCGGCCATCAGGGGCGCGTTGAAGAATTCAGGGAACAGGCAGAAATCCGACCGGTAGTTGCTTACCGTTTGCACGAAATACTCCATTTGTTCTAATAGCGCATCGAGCGTTTCGTAGCGGCGCATTTGCCACTGGATGAGGCCGAGGCGGACGACGCTTTTGGTAACGGTCGGCTTCTTGGTCGGCTCGGTGTAAAGCACATTATTCCACATCAAAAGAGCGGCGCATTCGCGGCTATCGGTGTCGCCGGGTAAATACCCTTTTATTACCTTTTTGACGTGGAAATCGTTATTGAACTGGAAATTCAAAACCGGGTCGGTTATCTCGCGCAGCTTGACGTTTTCGATATATTCCTTTACGCTCATCCGGTCGGCGTACTGGTGGAATTTTGGTAATCGGCCGCCGAAGACGATGCCTTCCAGGTTTAATTGTTCGCATAACTCTTTCCGGTAATCGTACATGCGGCGGCCGAGGCGGAGGCCGCGGAATTCGGGGGAGACGAAGACGTCGATTCCGTAAAGAATATTTCCGGCTTCGGTGTGCGTGTTAAAAGTATATTCACCGGTAATCTGGGCGTAGGTGTGGTCATCGCCAAATTTAGCGTAATCGACAATGATGCCCAGGGCGCATCCGGCGAGTTGTCCATCGATCAGGATGGCGATCTGCCCTTCCGGAAAGCGACCGATGATGTTCTGAATTTCGTCCTTTTCCCAGGCGCTTTCGGGCAGGACGGCGTAGGCTTCTTCCATCAACTCTCTCAGCTGCGCGTACTCCTCCATGGCGAGGTATTTCAGCTCGATCTTGCCGATGGTTTCGGGGTTGGTAGCGGGGGTGTCGTAGGTGGTGGTGGGGGAAGCCATGGTGCTTTTTGGTCTGTGGTCTTTGGTCTGTAGTCTCTGGCCCGTGGGCACTGGTTACTCGCCCTGGGTCGGGATGTTAAACAATGGATCGCGGTAGTATGTTGGCGCGGACGCGGGTGCAAAGTAGTTGAAGAGGCGGAGCAAACAAATGAGTGTTCCTCCGTAATTATCGGACAGCTTTTTGGTCCACCAGATTCTGCTGGACGCGTTACATTTCTTATACTTTGGTCTCGACGCTTCGAAACAGATCAAAAATTTGGTCCGTCCCGTCGCGCAATCTTTACTCTTTTATCTTTCCTCTTTCCTCAAAAAACATTGCACCTGCGACCACGAAAAGCGTTAAACAGCCAGAACCCCTTCCCTAAATGCGCTACGCCCTAACCGACATCCACGGCTGCTCCAAAACCCTCGCCCACGCCCTAGAACAAATGAACTTCCAAGTGTCCGACGAACTGTTCTTCCTCGGTGACTACATCGACCGTGGACCGGATTCCTACGGCGTCCTCCAGCAAATCTGGGCCCTGGAAGAACGGGGCTACAAAGTCACCTGTCTACGCGGCAATCACGAACAGATGTTACTAGATTATCACAACGGCAAGCGCGAACGCTACGAGTGGACGCCACGGAGGTGGCACCGTAGCCGTACGATCGACTGGATGAACGGCCTTAAGTACTACCACGAAACACCGGGTTACTTGCTGGTGCACGCCGGCCTAAATTTCAAGTCGCCCACCCCCCTGGCCGACAAGGAAGCCATGCTCTGGGAGCGCTACTGGTACGATGACATCGACTTCGATTGGCTCGCAGGCCGCACCGTCCTGCACGGCCACACCCCGGAACCGAAAGTGATGGTGGAGGCCACCGTCAAAAACATGGACAAACTCGGCCGGCTCTGCATCGACACCGGCTGCTCCCACCACTCCTGGGAGATGGGCTACCTGACGGTTTTCAACCTGGATACGCGGGAGACGCGCTTTTTTGCGATGTTGGATTAACTATTCCACCACCAACACCTCCACCGCCAAATCATACCGTCGCAAATACCCTCTGACCAAGAAATTAGCCTGACTTTCCTCCACAACCGGCGCGTCGAGGTAGACGAAATACTTACCGCCACCGGTGCGCAGGCACTCTTCGGCCGCCACGGTAACCGCCATGCTGTAAAGGGCGTTGATGTTATCGGCGGCGTCGCGGGCGGAGGTGAAATCGGGGTAGACGCCGGTGGTTAGTAAATAATAGGTACTCGGCAGTTGGGCCAGGGAGAGGCACTCGTAGTCCGTGCGGGATTCGCCGGCCTGGTCCACTCGGTAGCGCAGCACGGTGCGCGGCGGGTTATCGGCTGGCACGTCACGATCGGCATCCAGGTACACTTCACCAGCGGGGCGGTTGTCCGCGTCGAAGTTGTGATCGTATTCGCCGGGGAGCAGGTCGGGGCTCGCGCGGCTTTGTGCGGGGTTGGCAGCCGGTTCGAGGCCGGCGACGTCGGGTGTCTCGAAGCGGCTGCCGAGTTTGGCGAACGGGCTCCAACTGGCCTGCAGCACGCCGAAGGTGACTAAGGTGAGTAAAACACCAATCAGTGAGGGATAGTACCAGGCACGCAGGGAAAAATAGCCGGGGCGGCGGCGGATTTCGTCGGGGGAGAATTTACGCCGAGCATCACGGAGCAACCAGCGGGCGTGGGCGATTCGGCGGGCGGGGCGCTGGTACCACTTTGGTCGACCCTTCTTGGCGTGAAGAATGGAGGTAACGTAATCGGATTGCCGAGTTTGGGCCGGGAGATAAGTACCAACGTCGAGCGGGTCGGTATAACCATCAGTAGGTGTGGGCGCGGACGTAGATGCCGGGCGTTTGGGGAAGGGCAAAGATTTTACGAGCGACCTAAGCTTGGGCGGCGGTTGAATGGCCGCTACCCAGAGCGGTAACTGCGCGCGTTTTCCGGAGAACTGGTCGATGTGGCTCGGCTCCATCACGTCCCGTACCCGGTTACCCGGCAGGATTTCCATCATGCCGAAGCCGTAGCGGATGCACTGGCTTTGAAACTCAGCGAAGTAGCGGGGCGGCAAATCTTGAAATACTTCCTTGTCGTACGCCATCCACTGGGCGTTAGCGTAAAAGCGTTTGAACTGGTCGACGGCGTAGATGTAGCGGAAGCCCTTGCCGATGCTCAACGCAAGCGCGGCCACGCACGTCAGGATCAAAAACCCGAAGAACAGCATTCCGTAAGCCGGCGCGCCCCCCGCCCACCGCCAGACGTTAAAACCCTCCGGCTGCGACGCGTAAGTTAGTCCCGTACTTAGTCGGGGCGACAGCGCCAAAAAAACCGCCACCGCCGCCAAGCCGAACAATAGCGCGTAAGCAAAAATCCCGAACCAATTCTTACGATAAAGCACTTCCTGCCCCGTATCCAGGCTCGTCGCTTCCACCGTAGCCGTAAACCACTCCAGGTCCGGTTGCTGAAAGGCCAGCCGCGCGTCGATCGTCACGCCCCGGTAGTAATGCACGTTGGGCACCACCCGCGTCCCGCTCGTCCCCGATCGCGGCCGCAGCTTGTAGTGCTGGCGGAGGAAGTTGATGGCCAGGCCGCGGATTTGTTGCTCGGTGTACACTTTGGGGCTAAGGTCTATGGTCTGGAGTCTGTGGTCTTTGGTCCCGGCAAGATAGACGTTCTTACTGCATTGGGGGGGTATCTACTCAGTTTCTGCACTAGCTTAGCGACCACAGACCTTAGACCACAGACCCTAGACTAAAAACCCCAGACCAAAGATGTCCTCCCTAAACTGCAACGGCCGCCTCCTCGAACTAAACCGCCCCCTCATCATGGGCATCCTCAACGCCACGCCCGACAGCTTTTACGCCGCAAGCCGCGTCACGGACACCCAACGCGCCGTGGATACTGCCGGGCAAATGCTTAGTGATGGTGCCACTTTCATCGACGTCGGTGGCATGAGTAGCCGGCCCGGCGCGGAGATTATCAGCTCCGGCGCAGAAATGGATCGCGTCTTACCCATCATCGCGGCCATCTCTAAGGCGCACCCGCGAGCCTTCGTCAGTTGCGATACGATCTACGGTGCCACCGCCCGCGCCGCAGTCGCGCACGGGGCCGCGATGATCAACGACATCAGCGCAGGCAACCTCGACGCCGAACTCTTCCCCACCCTACCCGACCTCCGCGTTCCTTATGTATTGATGCACATGCCCGGGAAACCGGCTGACATGCAGCGACGAACGAACGCGTATGGCGACAAAGTAATCACGCACGTTTGGGATTTCTTGGCCGCCAAAATGGGTGAATTGCGTGAGCTGGGCGTGCTCGATATCTTAGTCGACGTCGGTTGGGGTTTCGGCAAGACGGTCGAGCAGAACTACGAACTACTCGCCAACTTAGCGGTTTTTAAGACGCTCGGCGTGCCGATCCTTTTGGGTATCAGTCGCAAATCTTCCACCTGGCGTCCGCTCGGTATTGCGGTGGAAGAAAGTCTCCCGGCTAATACCGCACTGCACCTTTTTGCGCTCCAACAAGGAGCTGACATTTTGCGGGTGCACGACGTGAAGGAGGCGGCACAAGCCATCAAGCTTCATGAATTACTGGCAGCCGCGCCGCGTATTTGACTCACCCCCGCATCATCAACGTTCCTTCACTCGGGACGGTAAAGCATACCACAAACCATGGCGGATTACCCCAACCAAGCACCCCGATCCCGTAAATCCGGCAGCCTGATCTCCGCGGTCATCATCGCGGCCATCCTCGGTATTCTGGGCGTGCTCGGTTACCGGTATTACCAGGGCTCCCCCGGTAGTTTTCTTGCCCGCCCGGCCGAATACGAATTGCAGTACCGCCCGGCGGACTTCCGCGTCGACATCGACCCCGATCTGGCCCTGCGCGTCCTCCAGCACCCAAAACGCTACCGCCGCGAGTTCGACCAACTAGTTTATGACATCAATACCGACATTCTTCAGCACGTTAGCAACCGGATGGGCCTGAACGATAGCCTTCGCCAAGAAGTCGTGCGGGAATACGACCTACAACACCAACAGTTCGCCGACCTTTATTACCAAGATTTTATGCGCATGCGCGATACCTCGGCGGCCGTATACGAAGCCTGGTACGAGGAAGGTGGCGGCAAGATCACGCAGATCTTCGAAGAAGTCGCCTCGAACTACACCTGTTTCATGGTCAATAAGATTCTGGCCGCCGTCGTCCGGATGCGCAACGGTAACATCATCGCCCGGGGGCGGGAGGTGGATAACCCGTGCAAAGTCGCCACCGGCGAAGCCCTCCGTCCGATGATGGCCCGAATGGCCGAGCGTGCCGCGATCGATGATTTTTCGCGGTCAAAAGGCATTTTTCAGGAAAAAGTCGAGACGGTGATCGGTGAACTGGCTACGATTGAGATACGCGACAAGAAAGGCATCGAGAAAAAAATCAATTCCACCGTAGCCGGCTTCAACGTCTCAGAATCGGACATTGAGATCACGGCCATTTCCATCCTGAAAGTAGGCTTCCGCCTCACTGACTTCTTTACGATCGAACTCGACGAAGCTTCCAAAACCGTCCGCATTACCCTTCCCGAGCCGACTATCCTCAGCCACGAAGTCTTGCCCAAAATCGAAAAGCTCGACATCGGCTGGCTCCGCGAACTGGAAGGAGCTAACATCAATGAATCCGTCAACAGCCTGCGCGAAACCTTCCGGGCCGAAGCGTTGGAAAGTGACGTGATGACCCGGGCGAAGACGCAGGCGAATAGTTTGATGGAGACGATGTTCTTACCACTCGTTCGCCAGTTGGGGCCGGATTATCGCATTGAAGTTGATTATCAGCTGGGGGCGGAGCGGGATACGCAGGGGCGGCTTGGGTAGGGAGGTTAGTCGGTAGGCGGTAGGGATATTAGGCGGTAGGCGGTAGGCGGTAGGCGGTAGGCGGTAGGTACTGTAACGCTCGGCCCTACCGCCTACTCGCCTACCACCTACTGCCTCTCTTCCTACCGCCTAAACGTGAATACTTCCACTCCGTTTTCGTAGCCCTCCACCGGACCGGTTCCTAAAGCAAGCTACGATCTCCGCGATCAGGCTCACGGCGATCTCCTCCGGTGTTTCCGCGCCGATGTCTAGCCCGACGGGTGCGTATAAGTTTTCGTAGCCGGCAAGGTCTAGCTCCGGTAGGGACTCGTCCATTTTGATCATTCGCTTTCGCGGGCCCAGCATACCGAAATAGGTGGGTTTTAGGGGTAGAAAGTGTTGGACCATCACCCGGTCCCAGTCGTAATCGTGCGACATGAGGGCGATGGCGGTGGCTTCGTCTACGTCGATTTGAGCTACTTGAGCGTAATCGAAGCACTGATCCGCCAGCGCGGTAATTTCGCGGGTTAGCTTACGAATGGGAGCTACAACGATCGTTTCCCAGTCTAGCAGGCGGGCGGCGGCCAGTGTTGCCGGGATATCGTAGTTATAGCCGGTCAGAATGAGGCGCGGCCGCGGGTGCAGGGTTTCGTAGAGGACGCGAAATGGTTGGTCCCGTTCGTCCGTCAAACTGTCCACTTTGCTTCTTCCTCCGGCCAGAATTTCCGCCGCCCGCTCCATTAATCGATTAGAAGACAGCGAATCCGAGTACGCTTTAAACTCCGTCAAATCCGTAATTAATCGTGGCCGGACGAGATTGTAAGCCGACCAATCGTCCGCTTGGAATACATCCAACAGCCGAACGAGCACTACCGGTTTACGAATGGAGAGGCAACCGCGTAGCATTTCTAATTCGTTATTCTCGTCAGCATAATCGACGGGAGAAAAAAGCACGTCGATCCGCCCCTCACAACCCAGCCCGATGCCGATCACCGCGTCTTCCCCGTCCGTCGTATCGTACGTATGCACCGCCGGGCGGCCGGAGTGAATGGCCAATTTAGCACGTTTCAAAGCGTCCCCCTCCAGGCAGCCACCGCTGATGCCACCGACGTAGCGCCCGTCCGCCGCCACCAGTAACCGCGCGCCGATCCGCCGGTAGCTCGATTGCTCGACGTTGACGACCACGGCCAGCGCGGCGGGGATGTTCTCACTTTTTAATTGGTCGTAAAGCTCAATGATCTGTCTTATTTCCTTCAAGGTCGTCCAGGGTTTTTCCAGTGAAGGCAAGATAGTCTTCGGGGGTATCAATGTCGACGTTGCCGCCGGGCAATTCGATTTCGTCGACCAGGTAGCCCCGGTTTCTGATCAGGTCTTTCGCGCCGCCGCTCGACGTGAGGGCGATCAGTTCCCGGTAGTGCTCGGGAGAAAATACGGCCGGTACGCCGGGGCCACTCGGGTATTTGGTCGCCACGATGGTGGCGGGGGAAGTGTCGTAACGTTGTATGATTTTTTTCAGAAACGCGCCGTCCACCCGTGGCTGGTCCGCTAGCATGACTAAAATTCCTCGGCAGTCGGTAGGGTTTACGGCACTTACGCCGGTATTGATGCTGGAGCCCATCCCGTTTTCCCAGTCCGGATTATGGATAAGGTTTACCGTTGTATTTTCGACGAGTACCCGTCTAATCTCCCGGTCGTAAGCTCCCGTGACGACAATGTTCTGCCCGGACAGCGTTTCGGCGACCGCCACGGCTCCGGCGATGAGTGACCGACCGGCTACGGGCAGCAGTAATTTGGGCCGCCCCATCCGACTAGATTGGCCCGCCGCGAGAATAACCGTGGTGATTTTTTTTTGCACGGTCTAGCGCGGCCCTTGCCGGTTGATGACGATTTCGGTAATCCGGGTACCGGGTTCGATGTCGGCCTCCGTCAGGTCGCGCTTAGTACTGTTCACGTCGAGCCGGTACCGCAGCCCGTCCTTCGTGCCGTACACGCGGGCTTCTGTTTCGGAACCGTGAAAAGCTACTGCCCCCAGCCGTTCGATTAGTTCGGCGTAAGTCAGGCCGACGCGGATGCCCTTTTCGGTCACGACCGTCGGGGCGGTGAGGATTATGTCGCCGATTCGTGATTTAGCGGTTGGGTCGGGCAGCAGGTAGCCCAGTTCATCGCCTTCGGCCCCGTCGATGAAGTACACGTCAAAATCTCCCTCGCCGGTGCGAATACGGCCGGTGCGGAGGCCGTCGGCGTACTCGCCCAGGGGTTCGCCGGGTTTTAAGCCCAGGATGGCACCGTTGCTCATTAGGTAAGGATCTTCGGGGTCGACGTCGTAGATGTCCGTGTTGTCCTCGTTGGGGTTATCGATTTCCGGAGTCGTTCCCGTATCGACGCCCGCGCCGTCCTCCGCCAGTTCATTTGGGCGATTACCGCAGGTGCAGAGGAAAAACGACAGGAGCAGGGGAACGGTGGCGCGTACGACGTTCATCAATGGGTGGGTTTAGGACTTAAAAACGGTCGCCAAGTTGGACTTGTTCTACCCCACCGTCTTTACTCTTTCCTCTGTATTCTTTGCTCTTTGCTCAAAATCCCCGCACCGGCGACGCGATAGCTAGTCCCGTATTTTGTCGGGGCGGCCGCGCCCAAAAAAGAAAGGGCAACCGGTAAAAGTACCAGTTGCCCCGTCGGGTGCTATTGTGAGCCCAGCAGGTCTCGAACCTGCGACCGCCAGATTAGAAATCAGGTGCTCTATCCACTGAGCTATGGGCCCCGAATGCGGCGCGAAGTTACGGCGATTTATCGGACCGGCAACCCGCACCCAGATAAAACTGGGCTCTTCCCGAAAGTTGCGCCTACCGGCGTTTGACGTTAATAAATGTGTTGACGATGCCGTAGCTACCTAACTCCACGCCCCGCGGCTCGCGCGTCGCGACCGACATGGGGTACCGAAAAGTAATCTCCTCCTCGTCGTATTTCAGAATCGGCAGGTACATTCCACTGGCCATTTCTTGCGTGATGATGAGAAAGTTGCGGTCGGGCGAGAGCGCCCACATACCCGTCGTGAGCACTTCATCACCGGCCACGAAAATGAATTGGCCGTCCTGGTTGAAGGTAAAAGACAACTCACTCAGATCATCTCTACTCAAGATCCTACCCGCAAAAGATTCTTTAGCCACGTACTTCACGCTGGCGGAGTCGATCTCCGGGTACTCCCGGTCCATACTTTGGACTCCATCCGTCAGCCGATTGCCGAATTCTTCCGGAGAAACGTCACTGGGAACTACGCCCGGCACGGGTTCGAGTATGACTCGCTCCACCCGATGGGGCTCGAGCGTGCCGCTGTACGTTTCCATTTCTACTTCCCCCGCGTCCGTCCGGAAGATGCGGTAAGCTTTATTCCCCAAACCCAGCGTTTTACCGATATATACGTAAGCAAACGGGCCGTCGATGGGCGTTGGCCGGAAAGTTCCGAAACTCCCATCTGGAAAAGTACCGCCCGGGGTGAGCAGCGTGCGCTCGTTCCAGAATGCCGTCGGGACCGTGACGATGAACCCGTTCGAAAGGAAGTTGCCCCGCGTTCCCTCCACCACGACGTCGAAGTAGACCAGGGTTGCTTCCCCTTCCGCCGGCTGGTAACGGAATGTCTGGCCGGCTACCTCTTTGGCGACCAGCGGCGTACGCCCCGTAGGCTCGGGGGTGAAATAACGATTAACCGTGACCTGGCCTTTTTCCAGCAGATCGACGTTCAACACGCCTTCCGCCGGTTGGGAAAGTCTGACGGATTTTGCCAGCGTATCGCCGCCCCTTTGCGCATCGTAGCGGGGCACGCCGTTCATGCCCTGCATCTTCAGGCTGGTAAAAAATACCGTGTCCGCCGCGACGGTCAGCACGTCGCCCAGTTGCATGGGTTCGCGCGACGGCTCGGTGGTCACCGGGTTCTGCGTGGCGAAGGCCCAGGTGGTACCGACGAGCGGATCGACCGTAGGTTCTGATTGGCAAGCGGTAAAAAAGAGCGGGGGAAGCAAAAGCAGGAGTAGGCGCATAGATTAGGCGATGCAAACGGTCGCGAAAATGGTGCGTCCGCCCTAAAAATTAGTTCCCAACCCAACCTGAATTAGCGCGGATTCTTCTTCCGACCAGCCCAGCAAAGCACTCAACGTAAACGAGCGGGAGGCCGGAATCACGTAAATGCCGCCACCGTACGCCGATTTAAATTCATTCGAACCGTCACCCCGCTGAATGATGCGCCCCTGGTCGTAAAAGGCCCGGATGCCCACCGCAAAGGGAACGACCCGACTACGTACCAGCGCGACGGGCGACCTAAACTCCGCGTTGTAGAAGAAGTAGCCATCCCCGACGAAGCGGTTGCGCTGGAAGCCCCGCAAACCGTTGCGCTGGCCCAGCGAGGGTAGCTCGTAAAACGGTGCGCGTCCGGAACTACGGGCGTACCCCGTCCGGAAACTTACCGATATCGGGAAGCGGCGGGTACTGATGTGAATCTCCGCGGCTACCTTACTGACGCCGAAGTCAACGGCGTTTTTCCGCCCGAACGCCTGCTTGTGGCTAGCCTCCACCATCACGCCCTTCGACGGGAACACGGCGTGGTCCCGCAGATCGAGCCGGAACTCCGGGCGCACGTAGCCAAAGACGAAGTCGCCGTCACCGTAAAAGCGCGTGCCGTCCTCCGGGTCGAGAATGGTTCCTTCGCGGTTGGTGATCTTGTTGTTTTGGTAACCCAGCATCAAGTTGAAGTAGCTGCGTTTGGCGTAGCGCCGGCGGAGGCCGCCCTCGACGGAAAAGTGGTCGAGGCTAACGAGGTTGAAGTCGTTACGCACGACGTCCGGAACCTTAACGGTATTATTTCCCAGGCCGAAAAAGAAGTTGTAGAAGTCCGGGCGCCCGACGCGCGTCCCCAAGATCAGATCGGCGTAACGGATGACCTGACCGAACTCCGCACTCGCCTCCAGGGCGGCGTTACCAACCGTGCTGCCCTCGACGTAGAAACGGTAGCGGGAACTAAAGTCGCGCCGCAAATAATTGCGCCGGGTGTGCAAAATACCGGCCCCCAACTGGACGCCGTTGAAGCTATTGTACCCGCCCGAAATGACGGGGGCGGTGGTATTGTACTCAAAGTCCGTCCGGTTGTAGTAGTAAGCTTCGTCGTGCCAGGTTTTGACGTAGCGGACGCCGTCGTCGCTACTTTCCGGAGCGAGTGATTTATCGTAAACCAATACTTTTCGGGGGCGCTCGCCTTCGGAGGTCACCAGGTCATCGCCCTCCCCACCAATTACGCGGACACGGATTTTCTGGCCGACCGGGCCCTTCGTTACGAAGCGGTCATCGTCGCCCAGTCCGTAGATTCTCACTTCTTTCGTCTCCGTCGGGAGGAAGGTTCGGTCGTACAGAATCTTACCTTCGCTCTTTCCCTTCAGGTCGGTACTCGTTACGTGCAGCGCACCGTTCGCTAATGCTTCAATCGTAAATTCTTCCTCGTCGTTCGTACCGATAATGTCGACCACGCCGGCGTGTAGTTCGTAGTAATCGGCGGCGTATGCCTGCAAATCGTCCCGGCGGCGTTTAAGTTTCTCGAGTATTTCGGCCTGTTGCGCGCGGTATTCCGAACCAAACTTTGCACCCGCGTCCGCGCCCAAATTATTATCGGTCGGTGCTCCGGTAGCCGAAGGGGCGGGTGCGGGGATTTGACCGACGGCATTCGCCAGTACCTCATCCGTGAGACTAGCCTGAATGAGTGCGGCCTGCTTCCGAAATTCATCCCTACCGAGGGGGCTGAGCAGCAGCCGGTCCATGTGCCGGGCCTGATGGGTGAGGCTACGCACGTCTGGGTTATTATATCCAAAATTCTCTAAGTTTGGCACCGCCCAGCGCCGGGAGGCGATCCAGGGGAAAACTCCGTCCATCCGGGAAAAGGCGTTATCTCGGTCCCGCGGAATGGGCCGGATGCGTTCCTCCTCCCCCACGTCGAACTGGGCCCACTTCCAGTTGTCCTCGTGCTTGCTCCAGTCACCGACGAGCATGTCGAACAGCCGTGCGCGCAGAAATTCTTCGTGATTGATGAGGACTTCCTGATCGTCGTACCGCTCGCGAAAGAGCTCGAAGCTTTTCAGGACGTCGTCCGCCCCGAACGTCCCCGGCCGGTCTTTCTTCTTTTTCTCACCCTGGGGGCTGATTTCCAAGGTTCCCAGGAGATCGCCAAAAACGGGATTATACTCCCCCAACGTACGCCCGGGCGCCAGTAAGTAGGGCTTCGGCGAAGCGTGGAGAATATTTAATTCGTCCAAAAGTGGTGCGATGATTAAGCCACCGTAGGGATAGCCGCTGCTCGTTTGGTCACGGATGGCTTCGCCCACCAATGTATTGCGAATTTCGTAGTTGAAAGTTCCCGAAGGGTCCTTGTCCACCGAGCGAAAAACGTAAGCCTCACCGTTGTCCGCCCGCAGTTTCAAGGAAGTCGTCTGTCGCCCACCGCCCTGCCGAATGGGTTCGAGGCCGAGCGGATTGCTCGCCAAATCCAGCACCGGGTACGCCACGGGCGTCGTCCAGGAATCCCGGTAGTGCGCACCGAGCCAGAACGAGCCGAAGCCCGAGCGTTCGTACTGGGGCCCGGCGGCGGCGGCAACCGTCGTTACTCCTACGGGCTTATCGTATTGCACCATGGCTGCTTCCGCTAATTCACACGGGGGAAAGGCTGGGTTGACGTCAAACGTGTCCTTGGCGGTCGAGCAAGGTGCGTGGTAAATTGTTTCCGTCGCTTCCGTCGACCCGTCGACCCTGACGTAACGGTAGGTCACTTCTCCGTCTTCGGCGTAAAACAGTTCAGCGAACCCGGCTTCCTGGCTGGTGTGGCGAGCTGGTTTGTGCTTGGCCACCCAGCGCCCCGCGGCGGGCGCGCCGGCGTTCAGGATGTAGTTACGACCGAAGCCCAGTAGTTGCTCGCTTTTGTCCTGCGCGCCGATAAACATCAGGCCCTCGAATTGGCTGTTGTAGTCTTTAATCTTATCCGCGTAGTTGGCAAAGCGGACGTTGGTTAGTTCTTCCGCCGTACCGATGTTCTGGCGGAAAGAAAGCCGGATGCTGCCGATGATCGGCGGAATGAAGTGATCGCGCGCGGGGAATTTACCTCCGTAACGCCCCTGTGATTTGGGGGGATAATGGCCGGCAATGATGATGTTCTCATCCTGGTTCTCTTCGATGGTGCTCATGATCTCGTCGAGCGAGATGGAAGGATCGGAAAAATTGCAAGCCGCGTCGGACGGTACCGGTTTTTCGTAGGGGTGGTTCCACCACTGGGTGTTAACCATCATCAACCGCACGGTTGGGGAAAGCTGAGCGAACTCGGGCCCGGGGCAGCCCTTTGCGAGGGGCCAGTTAAGGTTTTTTAGATTTTGATCCAGCAGAAAATCTTCCAGGGCGCAGACGCAGGCCAGGCCATCTTTGCCTGATTTATCCCAGTCCCGGTCGCCCGGCAGGAGGTAAAAATCCGTCTCCGGGTTTCTTCGGATGAGGTCCAGTAAGGGTTGTAGGCTCGCGAATGCTGCGGTGGTGGTTGCATCCTCCTTGCGGTAACCAATCATGGCGTCCGAGCAGTCGGGGACGTAATCGCCCGCAAAGAGTACCGTGGCGGGCGTGCTTCCCGAACGAATCTCGCCGTCCAGCGCGGTAAAAAATTCCGGTTTAGCGTCGGCGGTGTTACCAGCTACGAGCAACCTGACCTGCGCGGGAAGAAAAAGTGGCAACAGCGTAAAAAGAAAAAGGGAAAGGTATTTAGTCATTGCTTGGCTGAGGTACTTAAGTCTCGGCTAAGGTAGCCAGGAGAAGGGGTTAAGCGTGGTGGCAAATTTGTCTATGGCGGTCATTTGTCAGCGGTCAGCATTTCACCGGGTAAATTAGTGGGGTAAGTGTGGGCTGACTAGCGGGACTTCAGTACGCCAGAATCACTTCAAAGCCGACGTAATCGCCCCGCCGGATGCCACCGATGCCGTTCTGCATGTTGTGCCAGCTCAGGCGACCGTCGGCGGGGAGGTCACCAATGTCGCCCGTCCGGCCGACGTAGTGCAGGCCGAGGCGAATCTTCCCCGGGTCGACGTGGTAGTTCACGCCAATGTCGTAGACCGTTTCCGTACCGCCGAAGAAACTAGTGGCCACGACGGTTGGGTACTCCACTGCGTCCGTTGTTCCTACGAATCCGTACACCATGGCGGTTGGTTCGAGGTAGCGCGGGCGGTCGGGGTCGTTGGTCGACATGACAAAGTTGTAGCCCGCACGAATGGCGTAAGTGGAACTGTTGTACCGGTCATCATTTTCAGCGCCGCGCATCATGCGGTGGTATTCGCCCTCTACGTGGAACATACCGTAGTTGGCTACGGCATCCACACCAAGCAAACCGATCCCGGCCGGAGCGGACTGCGTGCCGCCCTCCGTAGCCACGTTCAGGGCTACGGCAAAAGTATTTCTCCGACCAAAGCTGTTGGCGGCGGGCAATCCGTACGTCCACGTAGTGCTTTCCGCGTCACCGAACATAAAATTTACCCGGCCGACCAGCAGGCTACTCGTCTCCCGCCCCGCCGAGATTCCGCTGTTCTGCGCGTTAAAAACGCCGCCCCGGTAGTCCAGGTGGACCTTCTCCGCCAGCGGCACCAACCCCCCCAGGTAAACGCCACCCGTCCCGCCCGGCCCCGTGCCGACAAGATGCTGGCGAACGTACCACTGCGTCCAGCTTTTTTCAAAGCTACTCACCCCCAGTGCACCCGACATGCTCTCCCGGCCGATCGGTGGTCGCAAATAACCGCCGATCACGTAAAGCGCCTCGCTCGTCCGGCTAATTTTGTACTGCGCAAAAATATCCCAGATCTGCGCGTTCGGGAAACCGCCGTTATTTACGCCACCCACCGTGCCGGCCCGTTGATCGGTACCGACAAAATCCGCCGCTCCGAGAAACTTGATGAACAGACGGTCACCGATCTGCGCCGTCGATCCAAAGCGAAGGCGCCGGATCATGAAATTTAACCGGTCGTCGGTAGGCAGGTATGCATCCGTATCCGGGTCGTAATCTTCGTGACCCATCGTGTAGGTGCCCCACCCCTGCACGGCCAGAATTGGTTTCACCGTCCAGTCGTCGAACCAGTTTTTGGGAGCATTTTCTCCGGGCGTATCCTGCGCAAACAAAAGGCTGGGCAGGAGAAAAAGGCAGCTCATTAATAATCTTTGCATCAAAGGAATGTTGGTCGTTAGTGAGGGAAACAATTGAGCAACTACCGGGGGGGAATTGGTGTTCCGCAAAGTAGCATGTTCCGCAAAAAACGCCACTTCGCCTACCTGGTTCTCGTACCCCTGGTTGTGTTCTTGATTTACGCCGGTTACCGGGTGTATCCTTACTACAAAAACCAGCCGACGGATGCAGACCTTATCCACAGTTTCACCGACCTGAGTGCGGACGACATCACCCTCGGTTACGTGGAAGGCACTAGTCGTGACCTACGGTACCTCGAAATCGGTAGTCAGCCCGATAAACCGCTCCTCGTTTTCATTCACGGCTCTCCCTCCAGCAGCGTCTTCTGGGTGAAGATGATGCAGGACTCGGCACTACTTTCCCGCGCAAACCTACTGGCCATCGACCGACCCGGCTACGGAGGTAGTGGGCTCGGCAACGCCATGACTTCGGTCAGTGAACAGGCGGAGAACGTAGTCGAAGTGATCAGGGAAAAGATGAGCGGACCGGATCAGCCGGTTATCATTCACGGGAGTAGCTACGGCGGCACGGTGAGCGCGCGCATCGCGATGGATTTTCCGGACATTGTCGATGGTCTGCTGCTACAGTCCGCCAGCATGGCTCCGAACGAAGAGTATGTTTACTGGCTCAGCCACCCCACCAGTCACTGGCTGATCCGCTGGGCCCTACCGGCCGGCATCCGTACCGCTAACCAGGAGAAGTTAAACCACCAGCAACAACTGGAAGACATGGTGGACGAGTGGGACAACATCGACGCCTCCACGGTTATCATCCACGGCACGGACGACTGGCTCATCTACCCCCGCAACGCCTATTTCGCCTGCGGCCGCTTGACGAATGCCAGTAAACTGATCCACCACATGGTGGACGGTGGCCAGCACGACCTTATCTACCGAACGCCGGACCTCATCAAGGCATACCTAAACGAACTACTGGATGACGTTGCAACCGGCCGCGCGCCGGACTTAGACGCCGACGACAAGGAAAACTAGAGCACGGAACGGGAGCGGTACACCACGAACTTTTCGTTGTTCGCCACTTCCCGTACGTCGCCGAAGATGCGCTCCAGGTGGGTGGCGTAGTTGAGGTGCCCGTTAGCGACCACCACAAAGTGGCCGCCGAATTTCAGCACTTTAGCGGCTTCTTTGAACAGGGCCAGGGTCGGCGCAATCGCGTTGCGGTGCCCCTCGTGGAACGGTGGGTTCGTCACGACGAGGTCGACGGAGCCGGCGGGGATACCCGCGAAGTCGGACTGCCAACGGAGGTCGGCGTCTGCGGGGGCGTTCATACGGGCGGACTGAATGGCGACGTGCGAAGCATCCGTGCCGATCAGTTGTGCGTCGGGGTAGAAGTCGCGCCGTAGCTCACTGAGAATGACGCCGTTACCAACGCCGATGTCAAGAATTTTGGCGGGCTCGGGGAGACCCCGCAGTTGATCGCTGCTGGCCCAGGATTCCAGCAGGAACTGGGTTCCGTAGTCGATGTGGTTAGCGGAAAAGACCCCGTAGAACTGCCGGTAATTTTGCTCGCGGTAGGTCATTTCGTGGAGGAGGGGTGCCACATCCCCCTGCTTTTTCCAATCACTCAGCACCAGCGTCCGCGCCTTCTTGTAGGCACGAGACTGTTGCAAATTATTGGCGTAGCGGCCGGCAATCTCCAGAATTTTTGGCGTGAAATGGCGCGTCTGAAAGGCGACGGCCAGTTCTAGGTCAGGGTGTTGGTGGCGGGCGAGGTCGCTCAAATACCACTCAAAAAGATTAAGGTATTTGGGCAAATGCATAATCGCGAGGCGTGGCGTCCCGACTAAGTGCGGGACGGGTGCCAGCGTGGCCGATGGAGCCGGGAGCTCCGCCTCCGATAAACCGTTTTTCAGATAATTGGTGCGAAGGCGATCGTGGTGCACTATGTTGTCGGACACGAAAGTGACGCCCGGTCGCCCCGCGAGAACCGTCCCCAGCACCCCGTAGTGATCGTGGTAGATGACAAGCTCCCGCGTGGTGTCTTTTTCCTGCAACCAGTTAAGCAGCAACTCATCCGCCGGCTTTAACAAGGAAGCTAGATTAGTGCCGCCGAGGGCTTCGGCCGGAAAATCAAACTGGGTACCTTCAAATGAAACGCGCATCGCCCCAAGGTAAGGGACGACGCGCGTTTCGGGGCTCAATTAAAAATTTACTTCTCGGCGTACCAGTCCTCGATCAGGACCTTGACGGCCGGGGCCTTTTCCTTCACGAGTTTACGGAACTCTTCCAGGTCGCTAAAGCTACCGTCCTTATTGCGGTAGTGGTAAGGACGCACGAGACCCGGACGGAATTTGCTGACCAGATCGGCGGCCTTATCGACCGTCATCGTGTAGGGTTGATTCATGCAGACAAAGGCGACGTCGATGTTCCTCAATTCCTCCAGTTCCGGGGCGGGGCCGGTGTCACCGGAAAAGTAGATCCGCTCGCCGCCAAGTTCGATTACGTAGCCATTGAATTCGCCCTTGGTGTGAAACGGTGCGGCGGGGAAGTTATAGGCGGGGACGGCCATAATGCTGTTGCCTTTATAGTCCAGCGTATCGCCGTTGGCCATGGTCTGCTTGTCCGCCCAGTTAAGATTACCGATCTCATTCATGACGGCCTGAGGGGCCACGAGGGTAGCTTTACTCAGGTCGAGGCCGGCGAGGGTTGCCTTGTCCATGTGGTCGGAGTGGGTGTGGGTAATCAGCACCAGATCGGGCGCGGAATAGCTGGCGTAGCGCTCGGCGCCGTCGTAGGGGTCGATCAGGATGTCTAAACCAGCGTAGCGCATGGCAACGCTGCCGTGCACGATGGGTTCGATGTCGACGGGGCTGGCCTGGGCGTTGCCGGCGTTGGGGTTACCGGGGGTGGCGGTGATGCCATCGACCGTTTCGGGGGCTTGGTCCTGGCCGATGTTTTCGGAATCGGTGGGGCTGCCGCAGGCGGTGAAGATGGCCAGGCAGAGAAAAAGAAGGAAATGGACTTTCGTCGGATTTCGAGCGGGGAAGGTCATATTTGGTTGATTTGTCCTCCTAACCCGCTTTGGTTAGGACTGTTTAGGGGCGGGTGGTAAAAGTGTTGTCAGTCACGCATCGGATGTATCTTTTCTACATCGATGCTGCGCACCGACGTAGAAAAGATACATCCGATGAGGACTGACTTTGATTTATGTGGAGTTGTAAATGTCTAGCGACTTGAAAGATGATCACTCCCAACTAGACATAAAAAAAGCCCCGAACCGTAGGCGGGTTGGTTCGAGGCAGGTCGGACTGCGTCGTGAGACGGAGCCCTTTCTTAGCCTGAAGTAAATTCAGGCTGATCGTGCGTACGCCGCTGTCTACCAACGGCGTACTGTTTAAAATGGGGTGGAGGCGGCGAGATTCGAACTCGCGTCCAGCGAAAGCGCAAAGCAGCTTTCTACACGCTTATTAACCAGTTAGATTTTCGAGCCGAGGGGAAGATTGGTTACCCTCTAGTCCAAGGCCTTAAGTCTTTAATTTCGCCAACTGACTCAGACTAGGGTCAGCGACTATCTCCAAGAGGGTTGAAGACGGCTAGGTGTGTATGGAGACTCAACCATGCGGTCTGTGAAGCTAGGTAGACTAAACTTAATTAGGCTGCCATAGCGTAGCTGGGTGTGCCAACTAGAGTGTAATCGTTATTTTTTACGGAGTAACCAATCATGCTCCGGCGTGCTTACTACAAAGCTTACTCCCCTGTCGATTCCGGTACGCCCCCGTTAGGGCTCCGCGGTGGGTAGACTTGCGGACCTTCGGTGGGGTTAACGGATGGTGGGTGGGATTAGTTCTGGTGGGTGGGGTTATTGTTTTGGGTTTTTCAGAAATGGGGGGAGTAGGCGGTAGTCGGTAGGCGGTAGACTGGTAGTTGATCACTTGCGCCATAAGGGAAATTTACTTGCTGGAGAGCAATGCCTAAAAGTATCCTGCCTTTTTTTAGGTTAGCAGACGTATGGGACAATTACACGCTGTGAACTACTGTTAATAAGCAGAGACCCATTATAACCGCGCTATGATTATTTCTTGGAGAGAGTTATTCACCCTGTTGCTTTGCTTTGCGGGAATGATAGCGATAAAGGGGCAGGACTACCAAGTTGATTACGTAGCGGACATCAAGACGCTGTCGGGAAAGAGATGGTCCGGAGCTACCTCGCTAGTGTTTAACGATTCATCAGCTGCTTTTATCCATACAGATTGGCCGACCAAGAATGATTTATTTGAGCGCGACGGTAAATACCACACCGTCGTGGGTGATTCAGAAGGAATGAAAATATATACGAATTTAAAGAGTCGTGAGTTTCATCATAAGGACCATTATATGACCCCTGATAGTTGGAACTTCATTTTTATAGATAGTATTCCTCAAATCGACTGGACAATCACAGATGAGCAAAAATTCGTCTCCAATATGAACGTTATAAAGGCACGGGGAGCGTACGGAGGGCGCGATTATACCGCCTGGTTCGCACCGAGCTTCCCGGTGCCCTTCGGGCCCTACCATTTCGGCGGGCTGCCCGGGTTAATACTAGAGATCACCTCCGACGACGGACTCGTAACGTACACTTTCGATGGGTACCACGACAGAATACAGGATGAGCGTTTCACGGTGACTCCACCCGTTGATGGCAAATACGCGACTAAGGAAGAGTTTGAAAAGTTCATCATCTCTTCTCTGCTACACGTGGAAACGTTATCGACCAGTACCATGACCGTCACCCACGGTATTGCTCACCCCGACTACGTAATTATCAAAAACCGGTACACCACCATCAGAGATTATAAACGCGAACGTGGTTATTGATGATGATCCGTCTACCAATTATTCTGGCTTTTACCAGCTTCCTTAGCACCCGCGCCAGCGCCCAAACGCTCATCCAGGCGAATATTGTCAATAATGCCGGCGAAATCGTGCCCTCGGCGACCGTCCCTTTACAGATTTAAATTCTTTCAAATCGTAAAAATTTAGTTTTATAGTGAACTTAAAGGGGGGGGGGCATTACCATGTTGACAATTATGTCAAAGCGGCTAATTTCGCCTCCGTATGTACTAAAATGGCGTTCTAAATACTTTTCTTATGAAATTGTTACTTTTGCTTATCACCATGACGTTGTTTGGGTTCAAAGCTCCCGAGGCAGCAGTGGCCGTGGAGGCTACCGTTAAGGTTACGGTTCTCTTGCAGGATGGGACTACTTTTGAAGATTTAGTTTCTGAAAATGCCTTATTAATGAATGAATTTCTTCCAAACCACATCAATATAAATGATGTAGTTAGTTGCACTTCTGAGAGCGCTAATGGCGATGACGATTGTAGAATTACTGCTGCCACATGTCGTGAATCAGGAGCTGGATATTTGGCATGTATGTGCGCCGGCGGATATGCTTTAGCGTGTTAGGACTGAAGATGACATTGACTAAATTATGTGCTTAAACCATCTTTATCTTTGAAGTCATTATTCGTCTAATTCTTCATTGGTGGACTCTAGCCGAAGATATTAGTTATCGAACAGCGTGGGTGAACAAAACACACCCACGCTTTTACAAACTCCAATTAACAATGAAATCTTCATTAGTAGTTATTCTTCTACTTACAACATTATCGCCGACAAGAGGGCAAAATTATCAGGTCGACTACGTAGCGGATATAAAAACACTATCGGGAAAGAGGTGGTCGGGAGCCACTTCACTGGTATTCAATGATTCATCCGCTGCTTTTATCCATACGGATTGGCCGACCGAAAGTGATTTTTTTGAACGCAATGGTAAATTTCATACTGTCGAAGGCGATTCTGAGGGCATGAAGATATATACAAACTTAAATAGCGAAGAATTTCATCACAAGTCCAACTACAAAACTCCCGATGATTGGAACTTTATTTTCATCGACACTATACCCAAAATGGATTGGACCATAATGGGTGACCAGAAAATAATTTCCAAGATCGACGTTGTTGGAGCACGGGGAACGTACGGCGGCCGCGACTACACCGCCTGGTTCGCACCGAGCTTCCCGGTGCCCTTCGGGCCCTACCATTTCGGCGGGCTGCCCGGGTTAATACTAGAGATCACCTCCGACGACGGACTCGTAACGTACACTTTCGATGGGTACCACGACAGAATACAGGATGAGCGTTTCACGGTGACTCCACCCGTTGACGGCAAATACGCGACTAGGGAAGAGTTTGAAAAATTTGTTATCTTTTCTTTATTACGGGCGGAAGCACTATCGACCAGTACCATGACCGTCACCCACGGTATTGCTCACCCCGACTACGTAATTATTAAAAACCGGTACACCACCATCAGAGATTATAAACGCGAACGTGGTTATTGATGATGATCCGTCTACTAATTATCCTGGCTTTTACCAGCTTCCTTGGCACCCGCGCCAGCGCCCAAACGCTTATCCAGGCAAATATTGTCAATAGCGCCGGCGAAATCGTGCCCTCGGCAACCGTCACCATTCATTCCGTCAGTCCAGATTCAATGGTGGGCTGGGCCATTGCGGACGCGCGCGGCGAGTTCCAAAAATCAGTTGACTACGTCGGCGAGATCGAGATCAGGACGCGGTCGCTGGGGATGCGCTCGGATACCACTACGATCACCCTACCCTACCCAGAAGTCCTACTGATTAAACTCGTGGCGTCCGACACCGAGCTTCCACAGGCGACCGTCCGCACCAAGCGCGCGACCGTCTTCGAACGGGGAGACACCACTACCTTCAACGTGCGTGATTTTCGCGATTCGACGGACCGCAGGATCGAAGAGGTGTTGCGAAAGATACCGGGCGTCGACATCAAGGAAGATGGAGCCATCGAAGTCTACGGCCGGCCGCTCCACCGCCTCCTCGTGGAGGGTAGCGACCTGTTTGGCGCGGACTACCAACTCGGCTCCAAAAATCTTAACGCCCGCGACATCGGGCGGGTGGAAATCATTGAGCACTACGAGGACAACCCGGTATTGAAGTCCGTCAACAATTCCCAAGATATCGTACTGAATTTAAAACTGGAGGAAGACGTAAAAGCTGCACTGGCGGGAAGCATCATCGCGGGGCTGGGCTACGGGGAGGAAATTAAATACAGTGCCTACGCCAGCCTCTACCGAATCGGCCGCAAGAATAAAAGCATCTTCATCGGTGACTTAGACAATGTTGCCAGTGGCCTGGGTTTTCAGGGCATTGGCGCGAACTACGGTAACCAGCAAAGCGATGATCTTCGGCAACCAGTGATTGATCAGCAGGACTTGAACAGTCCGCCAACCATCGCCACCGCCGGGCTCTCGGCGGCCTATACGGATAACACCGACGTAGCTTTCGGAACGCTCCGCCACATCAGCCAGCTCTCCCGAAACTGGCGACTCACCTTCAGTGGTAGTACGGACCGCAAGCGATTGGCGCAGCGAACCTTCAACCAGCAGACTTACACGGCGGACGATAGCACGTACTTATTACAAAACACCCATAACTGGAACCGGCGCTCGGCGCGTCAGGAGGCGGAGATTATTCTGAACCGGATCTCACCGGATCAAAATACTTCGGTGGACATTTACGTAAGTGGTGCCAGCGCTAAGGACCGTTTTCGGGAGACCTTCGAGCGGCCGGGCGATACGGTCACGACTTCGCCCACGACCGCTTTCCGGCACTTTACGCTCCGTAGTCTGATTAGCCACGCTTTGCGGCCGGGCCTCGTCACCCAGCTAGAACTTTTTTACGGCGCGGGGGAGCAGCCAGTAGACTTTGTGGTTGAGTCGCCCGCGCTGGAAGCGGTCATAGCGGAGCAGGACATTAGTACTAATTACCGGATCAATCAGGCGACGTACGGGATCAAGAACCGCTGGCTGCTCACGCGGGGGCCGCAGCTTTATCGGGCGCAGGTTAACGCCGGGTCCGTCAGGCTCAACAAATTTGGGGCAGACCGCGATTACACCTCTTTTGATCTTGGTATTCAATCTAAGTTCAGCTCGAAAACTACTTTACGAACTTCGGCGGGCGGTGAGTACAGTCGATTTCTGCAAAACGTCAGTGCGCCAAACTTCATTTACCAACTCTCCGCCGACCTGGAGCATCGGTTATCAGCGGAGGAAGAACTGAACGGCACCATCTCAATCGGCACGCAGCAGCCTAATCTTACCCGGCAACTGACGACGTTCGGATATCTCTACGATGCTTTCCAGGTCGTGACCCCTGCCCCACCCATTGAGCTGGTGGGCGTTCGGTCGGCAAGTTTGACTTACTTACGCAAGGATTACCTGAAACTTACCCAGACGCTCATCCGCCTTAACGTGAGCGAACAACGCAACGCGGCGACCTTTACCGGCACTTTCCTTGACAATATTTCCCTGACGGAATATGGCTACGGGCAGGATCGACGTAGCGCCACGCTCAGTGGTCAGTACAGCAAGTTTATTACCGGGTTGAAATCTGATTTTAAGGCGCGGGCGGCGGTCGGGTATTCCCGGACGGGCGTGCGGATCGGGGAAGAGGAACAAGTGCTGCGCTTCCTGAGCCCATCGGCAAACCTGGACGGAGGCGTTTTACTATTCCGCCGCTGGCGCATAAAAGGACGGAGTGGTCTGAGCTTACGCCGCTTGATTTCGGACGGGGCGGCGTGGTTTACGGCCTGGAATAGTGAGGTTGAATCTGTCGTATCATTCAAAACGGGCAACTTTGCCACGGGCTTTTCTTACTTGCGGACTAGCGGACGGTCCGGGAGGCAGGTTGCGCGGGGCTTGTACCTGGGGGTTCGGCGCACCTTTCAGTTGGGTGACAACGACGTGCTATTCTCGGGGCGGCTTTACAACCCCTTCAATCAATCAAACTACGCTAGCCAGTTTGTGGGTGATATTTTTACTTTTACCGAATCGGTGCCGGCCCTGCCGCGCTACTTTTACTTTACCGTTGATTTTTCTTTGTGATTCCTCCTGCAACATCGGTGTCTATTAACCCTACAAGATTCATCAATGAGTAAATTACTCACCATACTTATCTTACTATTATTCTGGTCATTAGCTCCACTATCCGCTCAGAACTATGAAGTCACGTATAATGGATTTATCGGAACTAGGAACGGTACTTTCAGGACGGGAAAGACGGTTTTGCAATTTAACGATACCGCATCGGTCTATCTCTACCCCGACTGGCCGATCGAGGGCTGGATGTTCAGCGATGATGGAGGCGGCACATACCGTATTTTCCCCGATCAGGAACAATTCAGAACTTACACCAGCTTAACGATGAACGTTCAGTACGAGACGAATGAGTACAGTTCCATGAACGGAACTAATTTTGTGTTTACGCATGAGCTCAACAAAATTGATTGGTCCATTAGTGGGGATACGGTGGTTATTGGTGGCTATACTTCCTACCGTGCCGAGACGGACTTCGGAGGTCGACACTATACCGCTTATTTTTCTCCAGAGATTCCCGTCCCTTTCGGCCCTTATTTATTTGGTGGCCTGCCGGGTCTCATCATGGAGATGCAGTCCGACGATGGTCTAGTCGCTTATGCTTTTGAGTACCTCCGCCCCATTGATAACGGTGATAATATTCACCCTCCGACGCTGGCCAGGTACATCACGGATGAGGACTTCGAAAAGTACGTCATCGACCTTTTACTGAGTGTAGAGAATCTGTCAACAGAGAGCAGTACGACGACAAACGGCAACCCGCCGTCCAATCATGACATCATCAAAGACAGATGGACCATCGTGAAAGATTACAAAAGAGCTAGAGGCTATTGATTTACCCCCCCCCCGGCTGCTCGTCCCGCGCTTATTCTGCGCTAGCGATAACTTTGAAACACAAACCCGCCTTGACTTCTTCCGCTCGCCGGTAGTATCCAGTACGACAACTCAGCCGGTAATGCCACTTTAACTCTACTAACTAGGTGCTCGTAAAATCGCGCTATTTCCACTTTACGGTGGAATTTTCTTTATAACACCCTACTTCACCCGCGTCCGAAACATCTCTACCTCCCCCGAGAGTAAACTAAGATACCCTACCAATTCATCCCCCTGCACAATCGGTCCCACGCCCTCCGGCGTTCCCGTAAACAGCAGATCTCCTTTTTGCAAACGGAAGAACTGGCTCACGTAACAAATTAGGGTCTCGACGTTAAAGATCATGTTACGGGTACGACCGCGCTGCACTTCGTCGCCATTTTTCTCCAGCCGGAATGCGATGTCGTTCAGGTCTTCAAATTTATCCGGGGCGTAGAATTCCGCACCGATCGGCGCGGAGTTGTCGAAGCCTTTGGCAATTTCCCAGGGGTGGCCCTTCGCTTTGAGTTCCTGCTGGAGATCGCGGGCGGTCAGGTCGAGACCGAGGCCAATGGCACCGACGTAGTCGCGGGCAAATTCGGGCTGGACGTGGCGGCCGTTCTTGGCGATCTTGATGACCAGCTCGGTTTCATAATGAATATCCTTTGAGTATTCCGGGTAGTAAAACGGCTTGTTGTTCGGGAGGATGGCCGTGGGGGGCTTCATGAAAACCATTGGTTTTCCGGGAGGCTCGTTGCCTAGTTCGGCGGCGTGAGCGGCGTAGTTACGGCCGATGCAGAAAATTTTCATGGTGTCAATTTAGAGTTGGGCGCGGTCCCGATCCCTATCGGGAGTGCGAAGAAGAGGGTAAAGGAGCAGTGTTATGAGATAACCTAACGTATCTACTTAATCTAAGTGTCAGTAGACCAATATCTAATCACTCAGTTAGCGCAGTGTCTCGAAGCTTAGATCGGAAGCTGAATATTCAGTGCCCATTCGGTATTCTCCAGGTTGGTGGCAATGCGTCCGTTGATGTCATCGGTGTCAGCGGCTTGGAAAGCCTTACCCGTAATTTTTTCGTAAAGCTCGGTGTAGCGCTGGGTAACCAGGTTCACGAACTCATCCGGCATCTCCGGCATGGTTTGGCCTTCGAGGCCTTGGAAACCGTTGGCCATTAGCCATTCGCGGACAAATTCTTTGGAGAGCTGTGTCTGGCGTTCGCCATTTGCCTGGCGCTCGGCGTAGCCGTCCGCGTAGAAGTAACGGCTGGAGTCAGGCGTGTGAATTTCGTCAATGAGGTAAACTTCTCCGTTGAGGAGGCCGAATTCGTACTTAGTATCCACCAGAATCAGTCCACGCTCGGCGGCCATGGCCGTGCCCCGGGCGAAAAGACGACGGGTGTAGTCAGCGAGTTTTTCCCAGATCTTTTTAGTAAGAATACCGCGCTCGAGTAATTCCTCCCGGCTGATGTCTTCGTCGTGGCCTTCTTCGGCTTTGGTGGCCGGGGTGATGATGGGTTCCGGAAATTGGTCGTTCTCGCGCATTCCCCGCTCCAATTCCAATCCACACAGCACTGGCGTCCGCGCATTATCCTCAGCCGTTTTATAGGTCCGCCAGGCATGACCAACCAGATAACCGCGAATCACCATCTCCACCGGAATCGCCTCACAAGCCTTACCAATGGCGACGTTCGGATCGGGCGAAAGCTCCAACCAGTTCGGACAAATGTCCCGCGTAGCCTCCAAAAAATGCATGGCCGTCTGATTCAGAATCTGCCCTTTATGCGGAATGGCTCGTGGAAGCACGTGGTCAAAAGCCGAGATTCGATCACTGGCCACCATCAACAATTCACCACCTCGGCGATAGACATCCCGTACTTTTCCCCGGTAGAATTCGGCGGGTGGGTCGAAGGTAAAATCGGTTTGGCGCAGGGCTTTGGGCATGGGTCGGGATTGTCGCGTGAAGGTAAAGTATAGTCTTTGGTCTTTGGTCTGTGGTCTGCGGTCTTTAATCTATACGCTATATTCTTTCCTCCAGACAAAGCAATGGCCCGACCAGCTAAGATCGAGCCATCAGTATTAAGTTATCGGTAATCCACGGACCAGAGACTCCAGACCACAGACCCAAGACCATTAAAGTTGCTCTTCAGATACAGCAATGTCCTCATCAGTCTCATCATCAACGGGCATAACGGCCGCCTGCTGCGTATTGGGATTGACGGCTTGGTGGTCCTGTTCTTTTTCCTTGTGCTTTTTAATCTGGCGGCGAAGTGCTTCGGCTACGTCAGCGATTCCCTTCTTAATGCTCTGGTTGCTGTTCTCAGCGAATAGATCGTTGCCGGGGATGGCGAGGCGGACTTCTACTTTGTAGCCATTGGCCGCAGTGCCGTCGTCCTCTTTTATGTACACGTCGGCACGTTCGATGCGGTCGTAATAGGTTTCTAGCTTGTTGAGTTTCTCGTGGATTACTTCGATGGTGCTGTCGAGTAAATCGGAAGATTGTTGGATAGTAATTTGCATATAATCGTGCAGTTTTGGGTTTAAAAAAAATATCCCGGTGGCTGGCAAAATGAGCTTTTCATGAGAACCGTAGCCGGTAGGCGTCCTGACGGAGTCGAGTGCGCCAGCCATTTGTGCGGGAGGGACAATATAGTCCGTGTTTTCCAAACCTGCGGGTTGCCGCAATCGTTCGGTTGCGAGGGCAAAAGTTACCACGCGGTGTTATTGTCTACTTCACTGATTTTACCCAAAATTTCCTTTCGCATCCCGAAACTCACTTACGTAAGCTACGCCGGCCACCGGCCGGCCCTGATCATCCACCGCAATCCGCTCGCCACCAAGGCCCCGATCGCCTGGGTTCACGGCCTGACGGGCAGCGCCCGGTTCTGGAAAGCGGCGATGTAAGGACGGACACGGGTCGAGTATGCGGAACTAACCCACCAACTCAATCTTACTAAACCCATCCCCCACCGGCTCCAGCACCAACTGACACTGAATCCGCTCCCGCAACTGAGGCACGTGGCTGATCAAGCCGATAGTTTTTCCCTGCGCCTGTAATCCTTCCAGCGTCGTCATGGCCTTGTCCAGCGTTTTGCCGTCCAACGTACCGAAGCCCTCGTCAATGAAGAGTGACTGAATAAGTGATTTCCCACTCGCCAAATCGGACAAGCCGAGCGCGAGCGCGAGACTGATCAAAAATGTCTCCCCACCACTTAAGGTGGCCATAGTCCGCCGATTGTCGTTCTGAAATTGATCGATAATGATCATATTGAGTTCCTCCTTACCGCCCCGCTCGGGTGGCTCGTATTCCATCCGATAACGCGGGCTGATGTTTTCCAGGTGAGCGTTACCAATGTCGATCAACCGCTGGAGGGTGATGGCTTGCGCGTAGCTCCGGAATTTCTTACCGTCCGAGGAACCAATGAGGTCGTTGAGGCGCGACCAGCGATCACGTTCTTTGCGCAGCCCGTCTAATTGTTCTCTTCCCGCGGCGGTTCGGGTAATCCGGTCGTCGTCTTGCTGGAGGCGGAGTTTGAGTTGGCCGATCGTCTCCTGCGTGGCCCCGACGGTTTGCTCAAGGACTGTCTTTTGCTCGGTTAGCGCCGTAAGCGATGGTTCTCCGGCCAATACCCGTTTCCGCTTTTCGGCATCCTCGGTAAGTTGAGTGAAGCGCGTACCGGCTACCGTACGGCGGTCGTTGGCGGCGGTAATCGTGGTGCGTAGTTGCGCTTCTTCAGCGGTAGAGAGCAGACGAATTCGTGCTTCGGTTTCGGTAAGATTTAGCTTAGCTAGTTCCGTTCCGAGCTTGACTTTGGTAAGGGTGTTGTCTTCGTGAAACGTCGCGCGGCGTTTACTCGCTTCCGTCAGCTGAGTACTTACCTGGTCTAATTCGGATTGACGCCGCAAAGCTTGCTGCTCGGCACCGCCCGAGGCAGCCTCTAATTCCTGGCGCTTGGTAGCCGTTAGTTTACGGCAGTGCGCGGAGGTGTGGCATCCGCCCAGAAGTTCTTCAACCTTAGCTTTTCTGGCGGCGGAAATCTGCTCCGCTGCTTCAATTTTGCCGTCCAGTTCTTTCCCCGCTGCATCGAACCCGGAAATTTGATCTCGGTAACTCACGAGTTCGGTTTCCGCCTTTCGCAGTTGGGGCAGGGAGGTTAATAGAGTTTGGATCTCTTTCAGTTCGGTTTCAGCTTTGCGGGAGTTACTTCTCTCCGCATCAATCTGAAGAATGAGCTGGTCGGCGGCCTGGGTATTATCACCCGCCGGTTTTTTAATACCGGTTACTTCTTTCTCCAACGCCTCTACCTCCGTAAGCACTTTTGTCCTGATGAGCTCCGTATTACGCAGTATTTCACGAGCGCGGACAAACGCTTCGTTGGCCCGAGTAGCTTCATCCTGCGCTACGGCTCTCGCCATCGCCGCTTCTCCCCTAGCGGCATCCGTGACTGGCTCGTAATCTTTCAACGCGGGGTGATCCAGCGCACCACACAGCGGACAGGAATCACCATCCTTCAAATCATGGCGGTGTTTTTCCAGGCTTTCCCGGACGAGGAGAAATTTCTCTCGGTCCTCGCACGAAGCGCGCGCAGTCTCGGCTTTAGCTAATATTTGCTGCTTAGCAGTCAGATCGATTTTATACTGGGTGATTGCTATTTCATGGGTCTCCTTTTCCGCTACACCCTTAGCAACTCGATCTTTGATCTTGCGGATATCGAGCCAGGTCCGTAGCTGCTCTATCTCCTTTCGGTAATCAGATAATCGGTCTTCAATCGTTTTCGCCTGGAGTTCGATTTGTTCGGCGGTCCTTCCCCCAAGCGCTTTTTCCAGCCGGTCTACCTCCGTCTTGCGCTCGGCAATTGCTCCGGTGATTCGTGCGCGTTCTTTCTCGTTGACGACACGTTGTTCGCCCATCACTTTCAGGCCGCTGATTACCGCGTCGATCTCCTTTTCTAACGTAGCAGCCTGATCGAATTTTCTTTCCCGAGCGGGCAGTTTTGCGAGAAATTCTGACAAGTTCGATCGGCAATCCGTGGCGAGTTTGTTTGCCGTAGCCACGACCGCTCGTCGGTCGTCATTGCTTGTGGAAAGCCGGCTGAGCTCCTCGTCGAGACGAAGTAATTCTTTATCCAATCGCGCTGTGGTGTCTAGATCAGCGCGCAGGTCCTGCACCTCCTGACTCTGTGCGAGGGCGGCTCGTTCGGGGTTTAAGGCGAGCCATGCTTCTTCAAGGATGGCGCTTTCTTTTGCGGTCGCTTCTAGTTGTTCTTCAAGACTAGCTAGTTCTTTATACTGATTGATGGTCGTGCTGACACGGTCGAGATTTGTGCGCTCAGTGGTGAGCGTAGTTTCTTGCTCGCTCCGTTCTTGCACCAGCTGCTCGCGGTCTTCCGGGGCCAGTGGCGGATCGGATTCAAGCGCTTTCACGGCATCATCGTAGAGTTCCTTGGCTATTTTGTTCCGTTGGAAAGCGGCTTCACTTAGTTCCTGGTAGATCTTTGTCCCGGTAATCTTTTCGAGGATGGCAGCTTTATTTCCCGCATCCGATTTTAGAAAACGGGCGAATTCTCCCTGCGTCAACATGGTGGAGCGGACGAAGCGTTCGTAATCCAGCCCAACAATTTCTTCTACTTTGGCGAGTGTTTCGCGCTTTTTCTCGGCGAGCAATTCAATTTCACCGGTCTCAACGTCAACCCGGCCGATGCTATGTTTGGCGCTCTGCAGGGCACCGTCGGATTTTTTGCGGGCGCGTTTGCGCGTCCAGAGACAGCGGAATCTTCCCTGCGGGTTTTCGAATTCCAGTTCGGCGGCGCATTCTCCTTCGCCGTAGCTGAGCACGCTCCCGGTGCCGTCTTTGCGGTCGTTTTCTCCTTTATTGCGTTCGGTCTGGTCGTAAAGCGCGAGCGTGATTGCGTCTAGGATGGTCGTTTTCCCCGCCCCGGTCGGCCCGACGATGGCGTAAAGTTGGTGGTGGGCGAGCGGCTCCTTCGTGAAGTCGATCGTGTGCTCCCCGCGCAGGCTATTCAGGTTCAGAATGCGTAGTCGTAAAATTCTCATGCGGTGGCGGCTTGGTCCTGGTCCTGGTGCCAGTTAATGAGGGCGCGGAAATCTTGCGTGACTTCTTCGGTTAGTGCCGGGCTTAAGTCTTCGGCCTCGCAAACGATTTTGAATACGTCGGCCGGTTCCAATTCATCCAATTCTCGCATTTCTTTTTGCGCGGACGCGGGTGCCGGGTTAAGGCGGTCGCGCGAAGCGCGTAGAAAGCGAATGGGCTCTCCATCAGCGTCATCACCGAGCGCTTCCCGAACGCAATCAGCGAGCTTTTCGCGGAGATTGGGGATGAGTTCGTCACTTTTAATCCGGACTTCTCCCCAGGCTAAAAGCCCCTGCCGGTCGCTAGCTTTCCAGTCCGCCACCAGAGTTTGGATATCTTTTTCCAGCTTCGGCCATTCCCCGTGTAGCCGGTGCAGTGGTCTGCTGGAGGGAACAAATACCTTGCGGGTTGAAATCGGTTCTCCAGCCTTATTGACGTCGACGATTCTGACGCTCCGCTGCCGTTGCCCTTCCACGAAAGTCAGGGGAATGAGTGATCCGCAGTACCGAACCCGCTCGTTCCCATCAATACTCTGCGCCCGGTGGACGTGACCCAGGGCGACGTAATCAAAACAATCCGGAAACTGGCCGGCCTCGATATTATTCTCGTCTGCTTGGTAGATGTGGGACTTTTTGTCTTCCGCATCAGTCGCGCCGCCAACGAAGAGATGACCGGTTGCTACGATTGGTACCGTATCATCAGAACGAGCGGATTTTGCCGCCTCGGCGACCGCTTCGAAATGCGCCTGAATACCTTGCCGGAGGGCTTCTTTCCGCTCCTCGGTAGTTTCCCCGAACTTAGATTTCCGTACGTCTCGCTCCCGGAGGAAGGGAACCGCCGCGACGACTAATTCTTCTTCATCGAGGCCTTCCCCCCAACCCAGCTTTACCACCTGATCTTGCACCTGCGACCGCGCCGCACCTACTACGTGCAGATTGAGCGCCTGCATCAATTGACGTGGCGCGTCCAACATGGAGGGTGAATCGTGATTACCCCCAACGACGATGGCACCCTTGACGGAAGACTTCAGTAAGCCGGATAAAAAACCGTAGTAGAGTTCTCGCGCCTGGTTGGAAGGGTTCGTGACGTCAAAAATATCGCCGGCGATGATGACGACGTCGATCTTTTCTAACTCAATTAATTCCAGTAGCCAGGCAAGAGCGGCGGTGTGTTCGGGCGTCCGGTCCTGGTCGTAAAGGCGGTGGCCGAGGTGCCAGTCGGCGGTGTGTAAAATGCGCAAAGTATCAGGGATTTTCGGGGCGGCTAAGTAACGGATTGGCCCGCGAAAATTCAAAGATTGCCGTGTGTTTTCACTAATTAAAGATAAGTCGTTTACGGGTTAGGTGAAGCATATGCTCAGCTAAGGGCTGACTACGCGGTCACTAATGAAGCTGACGTCATTTCCGCCTTTCGGTCTTCCTCATCCGTATCGTCACCATCGCCCCGGTCCTCGAGGTCTTTGGTTAACCCGTCCGGCAGACCGCCGACGTCGGCGAGAGAGAAGCCTTTCTGGTCGTCGTCCTTGTTGGGAATGATACTGAGCCGGGCGTTGGTTTCCAGAACGACCGCGTAGATGTCGTCAATACTTTTGTACCCTTTATCGCGGATGGCGGCGTACACTTCTTCACGGACAATTCTTTCTGCATCCATATTATCCTCCAAAAATTTCCCTTCGTACACCAGTAATTGTGGCGTGGCTTTAAGCCAACCTCGGGCCATTTTTGATTTCCGGACCAGCAGGGTCAAGCAGTACTGTAAGCCCAGGAGGAGACAAATACCAATCACCCCATCAAGTAGATTCGCGCTGTCTATGATCACCGTCGAAGCAAAAATGCCACCGATGGCTACCGTCACGATCCAATCGAAATTATTCATCGCGGAGGTAGACCGGTTACCGACCGTTCTTATTCCGATGATAACGACGAGGTATAATAACGGTGCGGTGATGAGAATCTGACTGATGCTTACCCAGTCTGGTTGGAGAAATTCGTACATATCACCGCTAAGGCAGGTACGTCCCCCAAAGTTCGCCACTCATCTGGTTAGCCATTCGGTTTAACCTAATAATAAGATTATGCGCCATTGACGAAGCGCTGATGCTCTTTATTGGTGGCGTAAAATTTAGCGTACTTGCCCGTCGCGATGCGTTTGGCCGATGATGGAATGTTCTTGGATACGTAAGTCTGTGCATCAACACTTTTCCGACCATTGAGCTGACAGTCGATCTTCACCCGCCGGTATTCATCTTCGCTCTCTCCCGTGACGCCCTCGTAGGCATCCAGCATGGTAATCGTCTCCTTTTCGCTTCCAGCAGCTAGCTCATATAACTCACCGTATACTTCTCCACTACCGCTAGTTTTGAAACCGGGGTACATACCGAGGTCATACAATTTCCCCGTGACCGTCGCCGGCCCGAGCAAGGTCGCCCGGCGGCGTAAAAACTTGGCCATGGAACTGGGGACATCGGAAAGGAGGGTGCCGTAGACGAATAAATTCATGGGTGGTGATGTGTTTTTTTCAATCATAACGGGCCGCGCCGGGTTTGGGTCGTCGGTCCAAACCAAAATATGTAGGTACTAACGAAAACGTGGGGCTGCACCCCACGCTACGATAGACGCCCCTCCGAGACTTACCCGCAGCTAGCATCATTACGATGCTCGATTAAAATAATGACTTTAATCCAACCGTAATTTGCTGTCTAAAACACGGCATTGACGTACTGCCAAGTAAACTACGGAAGACCGGTAGTCCGATAGAAGCACTCCACCGTGGCCAAGTTCAGCTCTTCATAGTTTTTACTGCGTTCATTTCATGTGTTAAAAATTCTGCTTGGATTCTTCTAATTAACTTATGAACTACCCGACGGCCGCACGTGTCTCCAGCGCTTCCAAAATCTTTAGCGTTCCGTAACCCACGGACTGCGTACCGTATTTTTCGTTCACCCATTCCACGATGGGCTTGTTACCCTCCGCTTCGGGCAGCGCGGCGCGGGCTTCGGAAATCCAGGTAGCCGCGCCGGCGGGGATGAATTGAGCCAGGTCGATGTCAGCCCCACCGACGTAGCATTTAGCTAGGTGCCCCAACACGGTGGCTTCGTTGATGCTACGGTTCTTGGCAATTGTTTTGATATCATTTCCGGACTGGAATGACTTCAGGCTGAACTCGTGCGTGGGCACATCTCCGATGCGCTCCTTATCAACCCGCCGGGCCTTCTTGCGTTGTTCGGCGGCGTAAGCGTCCGACTCTTTGATGGCTTTCATGAAATCGTCACCATAATTTGTCAGCTTCACCTCCCCTACCCCGCTGATGCGGGCCATATCCGCCTCGGTGACGGGAAAGGTTGTCGCCATTTCCTGGAGGGTAGAATCATGGAAAATTAGGTAAGGAGGTAAGCCCTTCGCGCGGGCGGTCTCTTTCCGTAATTCTTTGAGTAGGTCAAACAAGCTATCGTTCATTTGACCGACACGGGCCGCGCGTTCTCGCTTCGGCGTCTTGGCTTTTTCTTGTTCCCGTCGGTCTTTGATGATGGACATCTTCACCAGTTCGACCTTTTCTTGCTCGAACAGAACCCGTTGCGCCGCCGGCGTGAGTTTTACTTTATTGTAATCCTCATGGGCAACGTAGAGGTAGCCCAGGCTGATGAGTTGGTTAAAGTATTGCCCCCAGTCGAAAGAGCTGGTGTCGCGGCCGGCGCCGTAGGTCTTGATCCGGTCGTATCCGTTATTTCGGATCTCACTACGGGCGGAGCCGCGCAGTACGTCGATGGTCAGGTTGACACCGGTGCTCTGTTTGAGGCGGTAGACGGCGGAAAGAGCTTGCTGGGCGAGGATCGTCCCGTCGAAACGCTCGGGCGGGTTGGCACAGATGTCGCAGTTTCCGCAGTCTTCGGAGTGGTCTTCGCTGAAGTAATTGAGCAGAATGCGGCGGCGGCAGGCGAGGCTGTCGGCGTACTCTTTCATCCGGTCGAGCTTAGCGATTTGTAGTTCGCTATTCGCATTCTCGCTGATCATGCTCTTCAGGACCGTATAATCATTGTAGCTGTAGAAAAGCAGCGTATCGGCGGCGGCACCGTCGCGACCGGCGCGGCCGATTTCTTGGTAGTAGTTCTCCAGGTTTTTGGGTAGAGAATAGTGGATGACCCAGCGGACGTTGGACTTATCGATGCCCATCCCGAAGGCGATGGTGGCGCAAATGATCAGCGTCCGGTCGTTAATAAAATCGGCCTGGCGTTCGGCGCGCTCCTGAGAATGCAACCCGGCGTGGTAGGATTGGGCGTTATAGCCAGCTTCGCGGAGTTTCTCGGCGAGGTTCTCGGTTTGCTTGCGGCTGAGGCAGTATACGATACCGGCCTGATCGGGGCGCTCGCGCAGGAACTGGATAATCTGTTCCCGCTTTTTCTTGCCGGGGCGGACGGCCAGACTCAGGTTCGGCCGGTTGAAGCTAGCAATGTGTTGCTCGGCGTCGGGGATACCTAGCTGCTCGGCCATGTCGCGGCGGGTGAGGCGGTCGGCGGTGGCGGTGAGAGCCAGGATGGGAACTTTCGGGAATACTTCCCGAAGGCTTTTTAGACGGGTGTATTCCGGGCGGAAATCGTGGCCCCAGGAGGAAATACAGTGGGCCTCGTCGATGGCGAAAAGGCAGATATTGCGGCGCTTGAGGAAGGTGAGGAAGCCGTTACTCAGCAGTTTCTCGGGGCTGACGTAAAGTAAGTGCAGTTCGCCGTTTTCAAAGGCGGTTTCTACTTGGTGATTCTCCCCACCCGATTGGCTGGAATTAAGGTAAGCAGCCCGGATACCAACGGCATTTAGGCCGTCGACCTGGTCCTTCATCAACGAGATTAGTGGGCTGACGACGACGACGGTGCCGTTCATCGTCACGGCGGGGATCTGGAAACAAACCGATTTACCGCCGCCGGTGGGCATGAGGACGATGCCGTCCTGACCCTTATAAACTTTAGTGATGATGTCGAGCTGGAGCGGGCGGTAACCGTCGTAGCCGAAGTACTTCTTCAGGGCCGTTTTGGCGAGTTCGGGTGTCATGGTGTGTGTCTAAAAAGCTGCTGTAAGGATACAAATATGGTGAAAAGGTGGGGGAATGGTAGGAATTGTTGGGAATATATTTTTTGGGCTCGCTTAAATTTGGCCAGTTGATGGCGGTGGTGGGGAAGGCGGCGTGACTGGGTTGATTTTGCGACCGTCGTATAGATTGACTTTGATAATTTGGCAAAAATCACAACCAAAATAACAACAAATAACGAAAACGTGGGGCTACACCCCACGCTACAAAAGGCGACCCTACCGGGCCTAGATGTATGTATTTAGCGGTATTTTTTGGCTATTTCCCCGGCAACTTTGCACCCGCAACCGTGCAAACAGGTACAACGATTGGCCCATGTCCTCATAATCGCTACCCTAATCCCTAACAAATAACCTTATTTACGTCCACTCTTGACATTTCGGTAGTACACGACGTAAATTTGAAGCACTATGCTCAAAGGCAAGATCAGACGTCAAATTAACCGGTTGGAACGGACCGGCAACAATGATTTCGCCCTCATCCTCACCGGTGGGGCGGAGGCCTTTGCTACGCATGAGCTCCATCAACTACTCCGCCGCCTCAAATTGGCGAATGCGCGATTAAGCTTTATTCAGGACTTTATGTTCCGCATCGGCCTGACCATTCCATTCCTAATGTTTGCGGCCTGCTCACTCGCGCTGGTAGGTCATAAATACCTCGTCAGCCTCTGCGTGGCGGTCATTCCTATCTGTGTGGTCGTCTTGGCGCTAACCCAAATTCACGTCCGCCGCAACTACGCCTGCATGGACCGCTCGAAACGCCTGCGCTTCATCATCCAGCAAGAACTGGACCGGCGGAGAAGAGGCCAAGCAGTAGAATATTAGCCTCTTTCCTCTTTCCTCTTTCCTCTTCCGAAAATTAAAATGCCCCTCCGATGTTTCGAAGAGGCATTTCAATTGCATCATTAGTTATCTACAAACGACTAGTTGAGTGTGTACTCAAGCGTGATCTTAGTATTCAGCACCTTGGAGATCGGGCAATTTTCTTTGGCCGTGTTGATGATCTTATCAAACTCGTCCTTTTTGATGCCCGGCACGGATGCAGTAGTAGTCAGCTTTGATTCGATGATCTTTTGGTCCTGGAAGTCGACGGCGCAGTCCGTCTTCAAGTCACCGGGCGTGTAACCGGCCTCAGAAAGTCCGGCGCTGAGGGCCATCGTGAAACAGCCGGCGTGGGCGGCGGCGATGAGTTCTTCGGGGTTGGTGCCCTTGCCGTCTTCGAAGCGGCTGTGGAAGCTGTAATTTTGCTTGTCGAGGGTCTTGGACTTGGTCGTTAAGTTTCCTTTTCCTTCTTTGACGGTGCCATTCCATTCGGCTTGTGCGGTACGTTTCATAATAATTATTTTTTGGTTACTAACTGACGTTCCGCAACCAGATTCTGCCACAAAAACACAGAACCACAAAAGCGTGGGCAAAAAATGGTTCGGCGTTGCCGAAAAAAGCTTCTTTGTGCTTTTGTGTTTATATGGCTAAAAATCTGCGTAACGTCGGTTATTGTTGTGTAGGTACTACGCAAAATGCCGCGCCGATGTTTGGTTTTTGGGTCCTCTATCCGGTTCTGGTGAGAAAGCATTGAAGTGAAAAACTGATCTCACAGTTAGGATTGCGGTGCCAACAAAAGGCGGATCGTCTTTCCGGTAATAGCCTAAGCGAAAAGCCTTTCCAAAGTGACTAGCGCTTGTTAAAACAAACTAAGCTGCGGCCGACGACGCCGCTCGAACAACTCGAAATTGTAATCCGGCCAGTCGGCTTCTCCGGCAAAGAACTTCCGCTGCGCCAACGCAAAGTGCTGCCCGATCATTCGCGCAACTTCCCCTTCACCCCGGTGGCGGAAGCCAAAGCGCTTTTCTTCGAGCGTCCCGCCCCGGCATTCCCTGATTTTGCTAAGCACTTTATCCGCCCGATCGGGAATAGCTTTCCGGGCCCAATCGGTGAAGATTTCGCCAATCTCGTCGTTGAGGCGCACAATGCTGTACCCAATCTTCCTGGCACCCGCGTCCGCGGCCCTCTTTGCGATGCCGAGTACTTCGTGTTCCGTCAGGCCGGGGATGACGGGGGCAATGTTGACGGTTACGGGGACGCCGGCTTTGCTGAGCTCTTCCACCGCGCGGAAGCGTTGGGCGATGCTGGACGTGCGGGGCTCGAGCATCCGGCGGACGTCTTCGTCGAGGGTCGTGATGCTGAGGCAAACGTGGACGAGATCGTCCTTGGCAGCCTCGGCGATCAAATCGAGATCGCGCAGGATGAGGCTATTTTTGGTGATGAGCCCGAAGGGGTGTTCGAGCTCGCGCAATACCTCGATGCACTGACGCGTCAACCGCAATTTCTTCTCCGCCGGCTGGTAAGAATCCGTGTTGCCGGACATCATGACCGGCAGCGGTTGGTAGGCCTTATTGAGCAAACGCTGGCGGAGTAAAACCGGGGCCTCGGCTTTGTACAAAATCTTCTGTTCGAAGTCGATTCCAGCGCTGTACCCCCAGTACTGGTGGGTCGTGCGGGCAAAGCAGTAAACGCAGCCGTGCTCGCAACCCTGGTAGCAATTCAGGCCATACCCACTTCCCAAATCCGGGCTGGTGATCTTGTTGAGGATCGTCTTCGGGTGGGTGGGGATGAGCTGGGTGCGCAACTCGTCTTCCGGGTCGGGCAACTCGTCGTAACGGAGCTCGTGGTAGGGGTTGGCGGTATTGATCTGCGCGCCACGGCCGTGCAGACGGGGGTGTTGAGGCATACCTTAAAAGTACTATTTTTTGTGGTGCCCATCCGTCGGGCCGCCTACTTTTGTTTCTTCTTCTTGAATTTCACCGGCGCATCGGGGGTAAGGATGAGCGGGCAGCGCTTGCAGTATTTATCTTTCTTTTTCAGGTACTTTTGGCAGCACTCGGCTTTAGGGGTGACTTGTTTTTCTTTTGGCATTTAAGGGCGCGGTCGCTGGTGCGGGGGAAGTTGGTTCGGGAGCAAAGAACGCTCGGCGGCGGAAAGTCGTTCGGGGAACCCCACTGATATTACCATGCTCGTAACAATCGTCACTGGACCATGCGACGCGCGCGAGGGATGGATCGGGGCGGATGAGTCAGTAAAAAAACTGTGATCCAACCATCGAGCCATTGCGTTCAACGCATGAAGGCTTCGTCGTGATGGTGTCGTTACCCCCAACATCAAGAAGCCCCCGCAGTCACCCTCGAAACGAGTCGGACTACGGGGGCTTCCCTTAATTAACCTAGTGCGCGCTTACTTCAGTGAGCCCGCGGCGTCGGTCAGGGCCTTGCCCAGTTCGCTGATCTTCTCGGCGGTCGTGCCTTCGGCGGTTTTCGCCGCGGCCGTCGTGTGTTTACCGATGCTCGTCATCAGTTTTTTCACTTGGGCCGTGTCGATGGAGTCCTTACCGAGGTGGTCGTGGAGCTGCTGGAGCTCGTCGGCCAACTTGGTCAGTTTCTCATCTTTGCTATCCTTGAGCGCCTTTACCCAGCTGGTGAGGCTGCGGGTGGCGCCCGGCTTAGCTTTCTCTAGCCCCCGGTTCAGGGATTCGATGGTCGAATTGAGGTGGTCGTTTTGATTAGACATAATGGACTTGTTTAAAAGGTTACAAAATTGACGCCCCGGTAACTCAAAAAAGCTCCGAGACGTCCACTATGAGACGTGGGTTAGCGAAGGGAGTTTATGCTTTTGGGGGAAGATTTACGGTTGCGGATTGTTATTTTTACAAGGTCCGTGTAATGTTGACGTTATGGGATTTCGGGGCGCGGTCGCGGGTGCCGGGGAGGTCCCTTAAGAGCGAAGTCTATCGGATAGTTCCACTACAAGAAATCACCAACAAGCCTCAGCTATTAACCTGCATCGACGTATGGATTTCGTCGTTCCATATTCCTGCGCAAACGCGTACCTTGAGCCGTCCCCAAACCATCCCGATGCGCCCCCTCCCCCTGCTCCTTACCCTTCTGCTCTGCACCTGCGTCCACGCCCAAACAAGCGCCCAGAGCCCCACCGCCGCCGCCGTCCGCGACCAGGCCTTCCAGCAACGCTTATTCCTGGCCCAAAGCAGCCCCGCCGCCGGTCTCGAATTCAAAAACATCGGCCCCACCATCATGAGCGGCCGCGTGGCCGACATCGCCGTGGACCCCGCCGACCCGACCCACTTCTACGTCGCCTACGCCAGCGGTGGCCTGTGGGAAACGAAGGATAACGGCATCACTTTCCTACCGCTCTTCGACGACTTACCCGTCATGACCATCGGCGATATCGACGTGCACTGGATCACGAAAACCATCTACGTCGGCACCGGTGAAGTCAATTCCAGCCGTTCCTCCTACGCCGGAAATGGCGTCTACCGCAGCACCGACGGCGGCAACTCCTGGACCTTTGTCGGCCTCCCCGAAACCCACCACGTGGGCCGCGTCATCGTCGATCAGCGCGACGCGAGCACCGTCTGGGTAGCCGCCCTCGGCCACCTCTACAGTGACAACCCGGACCGCGGTGTTTTCAAGACCACCAACGGCGGCGGGACGTGGCAAAAGACACTATTCATCAACGACAGTACCGGCGTCGTTGACCTCATCCGCGACCCCCGTAACCCTAACGAACTCTACGCCGCAGCCTGGGAGCGGACCCGCAAAGCCTGGGATTTCAAAGAATCCGGCAAGGGCAGCGCCGTTTACCACAGCACCGATGGCGGCGCGAACTGGTCGAAGATTACGGGCGCTACTTCCGGCTTCCCCGTAGGCGAAGGCGCAGGTAGAATTGGCCTCAGCATCAGCTACGACACCGACGGCGAACGCTTTCTCTACGCCAGCATAGACAACTACTTCCGACGCGACGCCGAACCACGCGACACGAGCGACAAAAGCCTCACCAAGGAACTACTCCGCACCATGCCACGCGAAGATTTCGAGCGCTTGGAGACCTATTTAGTCGATGACTTCCTTCGTGGTAACGGCTTCCCAAAAGACGTAACTGCTGAATCTTTAATGGCCGACGCAAGCGGCGAAAAAATCTCCCCGCAAGCCCTCGTCGAATATCTCGAAGACGCCAACAGCCTGCTTTTCGGCACCCCGGTAAAAGGCTTCGAACTCTACGTCAGCCGCAACAACGGGGAAAGCTGGGAACGTACCCACGAGTCTTTCATCGACGGACTGTACAACTCCTACGGCTACTACTTCGGCCAGATCCGTACCCTCCCGAATGACCCCGAAATCGTCTACGCCCTCGGCGTCCCGATCGTAAAATCAACCGACGGCGGTGCCAACTGGAAGGGCATCAACGCCGACAACGTCCACGCCGATCACCACGCGCTGTGGATCAACCCCGACCGCCCCGACCACCTCATCAACGGTAACGACGGCGGCATCAACATCAGCTACGACGGCGGCAAAAACTGGCGCAAGTGCAACAACCCGCCCCTCGGCCAATTCTACGGCATCGCGGTGGATAATCACCCGGACGGCTACCGCGTTTACGGCGGCCTGCAGGACAACGGCACCTGGCGCGGCCCCCACGATTACGAAGCCGGTCCCGGCTGGATGCAAGGTGGCGAATACCCCTACAAAATGCTCTTCGGCGGCGACGGTATGCAAGTCGAGATCGACCCACGCGACAACAACACCGCCTACGTCGGTTACCAGTACGGTAACTACTACCGCATCGACATGAACGCGGACACGAGTAAATTTCTCACGCCAAAACACGAACTGGGCCAACGCCCCTACCGCTGGAACTGGCAATCACCGATCCTGCTCAGCCCGCACGATCCGGACATCTTCTACCTCGGCTCCAATCGCTTCCACAAGAGCACGAACAGGGGCGATGACTGGACGTTAACGAGCGACGACCTAACCCATGGCGGCAAGCCGGGCGACGTAGCCTTCGGAACGCTAACCTCGATCAGCGAGAGCCCAATACAAAAAGACCTTTTATACGTAGGCAGCGACGACGGTCTAATCCACCGTAGCGAAGACGGCGGCACCACCTGGACTAACATTCTCGGCGACCTGCCGACTGACCTCTGGGTCTCGCGCGTATCCGCCGGCAAACACGACGCAAACGTCGTCTACCTCGCGCTGAATGGCTACCGCAATGACTATTTCAACAGCCTCGTCTACAAAAGCACGGACAAGGGCGCTACCTGGTCGGAAATCGGGAAGTTCCTGCCGGAGGAGCCGGTCAACGTCATTCTAGAAGATTCCCTTGTCGCCAACTTACTCTTCGTCGGTACCGACCACGGGCTTTACGTCAGCCTCGACGGCGGCAACAAGTTCAGTACGATGTCCGGTGGTCTGCCCGCCGTTGCGATACACGACCTCGTCATCCACAACCCCTCCAAAGACCTGATCGTCGGCACGCACGGGCGGAGTCTTTACCGGGTAAACATCGGTTTGCTGCAGGGCGCTGCGATCGAGCCCGGCCGCATGGCGATGGATTCACTGGAAACGGCCCGCTATTCCACCCGCTACGGCACGTTGGATTTCGACCTGAACGCGCGGGAACCGGAAGTAGCGATTGCGGTGTATAATCCGGGCGCTGGCGCGGGTGCGGAGTTATCGGTGAAGCGCAAAGACGGTACGGTTCTTTACCGGCGGGACGTCAAGCTAATTCCGGGCGTAAATCAATTCACCTACGACCTAAGTTTCGACGGCCGCTTCGCGGAAATGATGGCGGCGGAGCTGGATAAAGACCGTAAAGAAGGTCGGCCACTAACGACCGTAGACGCGGCGGAAAACGACGTTTATTATCTGCGCGCCGGCGAATACGACGTAGTGATTAATGCTGATAATTACAACGCTTCCGTACCGCTCAAAGTAAAGTAACGTAAACTCACGCTGATTCGTCAAGCCGTGCTCCGGCACGTGGAACTCGACACATTAAATACAAATAAATGTAGTTGCGGATGCGCCCACCTACTTCCGGCAACCCGGCCGGGGCACCGTTGGAGGTAGCCGTCTCGGCCTTTAAAAAGGATAGCCAAAAGCCACCACCAACCGTAAATCATTCGCCGGTGCCGCCCGGGCACCCTCGTAAGGTATTTTCAACAACTTCAACTCTTCCTCCCCGTATGCCGTTTGCAGCGGCTGCGCCAGATCGATCCGGAAGACGAGAAACTGGAGATCGAAACGAAAGCCGATCCCGGCATCCACCGCTAACTGACCGGTAAAGGCGCGGGTATTGAAATCCGTTGGAATGGGTTGCAGCTCGGATTTATACGTCCAGATGTTACCCGCGTCGGCAAAGACCGCTAACTCGATTAAGGAATTGACTTTGTACCGGAACTCGAGACTCGTCTCCAACAAAAGATTGCCAAAACCGCCAAACGAGAGCGGACTGTTTTGCTCCGGAACGGTGTTGCCCGGCCCCACCTGCCGTGGTGCGAACCCACGCAGGCTGTTCGGCCCGCCAATACTGAAGAGGTCGAAATAGGGCACGATAACTCGCTTACTCGCCAGCGGGAAGGCGACGCCCCCGTGGAAGCGCGTGGCGATCTGGAGTTGCTTGTTTATCTGAAAGTAGTACCGCGCGTCGGTTTCTACTAACGGGTAATAGCTCGTCTCCGGGTCCCGCAACTCAGAGTCGCTACCGACCGGGAAGACGTTGTTCACGTTGCCCGAAATGAACTGGTTGAGGAAAAACGAGTGCGGCCGCGACCCCGCCAGGCGGCTGTCGTAAGTGTAAGTGTAATTCGGGCTAAAGACGAGCATCCGGTCGAAGCGACTATTTCCGTTGGAGCCGGCCACGGAGGGCGCCAGGTTGCTCAGGCGCGCCAGATCAAGCACCTCTTCGGTGCTTACCGTCGGGTTCTGCAACCGGATGCTCAACGGGTTAAGGGCGTGGCTCGTCGTTACCCGGCGTCGCCAAGTGTAACCAAACTGGACGGTGAACTGCCCGAGCGAAAGATTTTCCGTTGCCTCTTCGTCGTTCTCCAGTTTTTCCGCGAGCTCCGTCAGGCGATTGGTTTGGATCTCGGACTTGAAGCGCTGAAGGTTCATACTCAGTGCTTCCACCCTCCCGCCAATCTCGATCACCGAACCACTCGTCGTGACCCGCGGGATGAGTTTACGTTTCTTCGGCAACCACAGGCGGGGGACGGATAAGGTAGCCTTAAGCCCAAAAATACTGGACCGTGGGACGCGTGTCTCGCCCTGGCCACCCAGGAACTGGGCTAGTGCGTACTCTCCTTCGATGCGCAGTAATTCCGCCCCGCGCAGTAGGTTGCGGTTAACGTAAGCTAGTTTGACGTTCGGGCCGAAATAGTCAGCGCTATTGTAGCTAAGACCCAGTTCGCCTTCGAAACGCCGGCGTAAGCGGGGCTCCATGTAGGCATTCATGACTAGGGTACTGTCCGACCCGGGGACCGGTTGGTAGTCCATCGCAATGTAACGGAAGGTATTGTAGTTAGCCAGCCGCTTGAGGGTCGTCTGGTGGGATACCGGGCTGTACAGGTCACCCTCCCGTTGCTGGAAGGCCTCATCCATAATTTTTGGCCGCAGGGGGCACTCCTTACAGATGATGTGCAGACCACCCGAGACGATCGTATCGCCCGGGCCGTAAGCATTCAGGGTGTCGCGCGTGTCGGCGTTGGCGTACACGTTGATCCGCGAAATGCGCTGCGGTTTGGTGTGGTTGGTCGGGATGTCGTCTTTGAGTTTGCCGAGCATGTCCACCTGGTGGTCGCCGGAAACGGTATCGGCGAGAAACATGAAGTCGTCCGCGCGGAGGTAGTAATACCCCTGTTGGCGGAGCTTGTTTTCCCAACGCTGCCGCTCGGCCTTGACGTCGTCGAGTTCGTAACGCTCCCCCTTGTCGAGGCGCGTTTCGGGAGACAACTCATCGATTCTGCGCGCGATGGAGGAGTCGGACCAGACCAGGCGGATGGAATCCAATCGGTAGGCCTGGCCGACGGTGAGTACGTAATCGGCACTGATGAGGGGTGGCGACTGGTTCGTATCCAGCGCCCACTCGCTCTCGTTATTAAAATAGCCTTCGTTGCTGGCGCGGTTCTCAAGTAAAGTATTGACTGTTTCCACCACGTTTTCGTCGTAGAAGATTGGTTCCTCCCCCCAGTGTTCTTTGTCCTGGAATTTTTCGGGTTTCTCTTTCAACTTCTCCTCGAACTTGTACCAGCGGTAAATGCCGTAGTAACCCAGCAAGGGTATTTTACCGTTGGTGTTCTGGTTGAGCACCGAGGTTACCTCCGCCGTCAGTTCCGCCGTCGCCGTTTCGTCCGGCGCGATGACTTCGATGGAGGAGCCGTTGTACAAGTACTTATCCTCGGGCAAATACTGGGTAATACTACAGCCGTAAATCGTTACCAGCAGCAGGGCGCTGGCGCAGGTGCGAAGTGCCTTGGTAAATAGCAAATGTGGTTGGGTCATTCCTTCCCGTTTATTAAATTTTCCCTTCACGACAATTATTATTTACCGGATTTTCCGGACCAGCCCAAGCGCTCGAAATCCTTACCAAAAGTCAGCCGCCCACCGAACCGGAGTACGTTACCGTTGCCACCGATCAGGCTCGTACGGTCCCGGTCGTTGAATAGTTTTAACCGGAAGGTACCGTCCTCGTTAATGAGGTACTCAGCCGTGATGTTGTCCAGGTAGGTGGACTGCGTCCCCGCCAGTTCGTCGTCGGACGTACCCGCAACGCCGTCCACGCTGATGACGACGCGGTCGTCAAATAAGGTTTTGCGCAGGCTGACCCGCAAGTTGGTCTGTGTCTTACCGCCCTCGTCTTCGTAGTTATCGAGACCAAAATCCAGGTCGACAAACCCGACGAGTTGGTCGGCGAAGCTGTTGAGGTAGTTATCCATCAGCCCCGTGAGCGTCGTGGCCGCCAGACCGGGTCCGCCACCCCCTCCGCCCGAATCGAGCAGTGGCACGTTAAAGCCGCCGAACGCAAGCAGCTGGAAAGCCGTAGTCGTCAGTCGGCTCTGGTCCTGCCGCAGCGTGGCCAGTGAGTTTTCGATGGGCGCTAAACCCAGGTTCCCGTAAGCGTCTTCGGGGTAGGTGACGTTGGTCGTAATGTCGCTCGCCTGCATATCCCCCTTCATGGTTATGTCGACGTAAAAGGTCTGGTCGCGCCGCAGGCCCGTCAAGTCCGCCGTCCCTCCCTGCACACCCTGCACCAGCGGCAGCGGCGTCGCCTCCACTACGTGGCGGATGCGCAAGTCCATGATGGGGTTTTCTAAGTCGCCCTGAAACGATACGTTGCTGCCCGGCAGTACGATGAATTCCTTGTTGATGAAGCCCTGGTAAATAAAGTCGTACTTACCTTCCGTCAATTCCACGCGGCCACTGGCCTCCATCCGGCCGTCCGGAAAAATGCGCATCGTGAGGTCGCCCTCGGCACGGCCGACGAAGGTCTGCCCCGTGACCGGGTCGACGACCACCGTTACTTCGAGATTCGGGTCGACCGCCAGATCGAGCGTCATGTCCATCCCGGCTACCTGCACGGTGTTGGTATCCACGCCCATCGTGTCCCGCCGCAGAATATCCCGCCAGCGGTACTGCTCTTCGAACGTGACGATGCCCTCGCTCTCCACCAAACCCTGCTGGAGCAACCGGTAGATGTAAGTAACCTCGGATTCACTCGCCGTGGTGGCTACGATGTTCACGATCGGTAGGAGCGCCGTCCCGGAAATCTCTACCGTCGCGTCCACGTACATTTCACCGAACCAGTCCTTATTCTGCTCTTCGGTGGAGTTAATCGCGAGAAAATTATCCGCCACGACGCGCACGTCGAGGTCGATGTCCGTGGGTGTCGTCATTACCACGTTACCCCGGACGGTGGCCGTCCCCCCCTTGCTGTCAAATATCTGCCAGTTATCGCCAAAGGAAATAGTTTTGTCGCGGAACGTGATGGGCTTGTCGTCCATACGGAAACGCTCGCCGAGTAAGCTGATGACGGTGCTAGCTTCCTTAAAGGCAACCTGCCCGTTCAGGCTCGGCGCGACGAGTGTGCCGCCAACCTTAATCTGGCCCGCGAGGTACCCTTCGGAGTTTTGTAGGTAACCGATACTGAAAGGCTCCACGGAAGTGAGTTGAAATTTATTTAGGTCGACGGTCAGGTCGACCGGTCCGTCCAGGACGACCGATCCTTTCACCGTAGCGTCGTTGCCTTCGTCGGTGATGGCGACGTCGACGTTATAAGTTTGCTCGTCGGAGCTACCGATCTTGGCCGCGATGTCGCCAACTTTCGTCCCCGTGTAAGCAAAGTCGTCCACGCGCAAATCCGTCTGGATACCCAGGTTACTGAGCACGTTGTCCAGTTCTACCCGGCCGTTCAGGATTCCACCGATAAATTCTTCTTCCGACTGGAGCAGCCGGCTGGGCGTACGCAGGTCGAAATCGTTGAAATTGACGATCACGTTGTTGGGCTCGTCCGTGCGCGCCGTAAGACTCTGGCCGCCGTTGCGCAGCTCGAACTGCTCGATGGTGAGGTCGGTGCCCGCCATCACGATCCGGTTATCCACCGGCACCGTCCAGGTTTCGAAGTTGAGGATTTGCTCTGGCTCCAGTTGAACGAAGAACTCTTCGGCCTCGGGGTCGGTCACGAAGCCCAGGTAATGCCGTAGACTATCTTCCGTGGAGTAGAGCTTCAACTCGACGAGGAGTTGGTCGTCGACCGACTCCGCACTGAGGGCGGTACGACCCAACCCAACCTGATCACCGTACTGAATATCGGACCAGTTCGCTTCAAAAGTGAGGGTTTCCAGGTCGCCGATCGCCTTCATTTGCAGATCGTGCGCGGCCAGGCCGATGTATTCTATCTCCGGTAAACTGAAGTTAAACAGTAACTGAGGCGTACCGTCTCGGTACAAAAACGAGGCGCTGAACTGGGATAATTTCGTTAAACCGGTAATCAGACCGCCCGTGAGCGGTTGGGGGCGCTTGAGCTGCATGGCAAAATCGAGTTCCTCCCCATTTTCTACCGGGTCGGGCTGGCGTAGATCTTCGTCCCAGTAAGCCATAATAAAATTGACCATCTTTTCTGGCGTCTTCAAAGGATCGAAGCGACCGAGCAGCTCGGCGTCCAGCACGTCAGACTTGATGTAGACCTCGTTATTCATGTCCACCAGACTTGCGTCTATTACCAAGCTATCAACGTAGCTGCTACCTTCGGCACCCCGTAAACGGACGGAATCCAAACGCGCCAGTGCGACCATATTATAAGGATCGAGTCCCTGCACGTCTGCTTCCAGGCGGCCTTCAACCAACATCGGCACCTGGGTAATTTCCCAGTACTCCAAGTCTAGTCGATTGACGTCCACCAGCGCCTTCACGCGGGCTATGCTGTCCTCTCCAATGGCGTAAACCGCTTGCCCCAACGCGAGGGCGGAAGGGTGGGTGATGTTAAAATCCGCTTCGTAAAAGTCCTGCCGTACGGTAGCTAAGAGGTCCAGGTACTGTACACCGTCCGTCTCCCCGATACTCGCGGTTACGTTGAGGTCCATAGCCGGCTCCAGTTGCCCCGTCGCTTTTGCGGAGATGCTGAGGGGACCGAGATCCAGCGTAGCCAGAGTATCACCAATTGCGCCCGTGAACAGCTTGGCGACGCGAACGCCGGTCACGTCCACGCTTACGTCCAAATCCTGCGGGTTGTACCGACCGGCAATCTTCCAATTGCCATTATCCGTCTCCATCGGGATGTCGAACGTAAGGTTAGTGGGGCTGCCGGAAATTTTTGCTTGGCGGATGCGCAAATCGGGAATGTTGATGTTTGCCGGCAGGGTAGAATCGGGTAGAATAGCTTCGATGTCGGCAATGTGGATGGCTAAATCCGACACGTTGAGGTCGATGTTCAAGTTGTCCGGATCGAGCGCATTTTCAATGTTACCGTTGATGCTGGCGTACGTACTGTCGTTGGGTAGTCCGAGGCGGATGTTCACAATCAGGTCATTCATTGGCCCGGAAACGGTGCCGCTGCCCCGGATGAAGTCAGGTAGTTTGTAGTCTTCAGGAATGGAACCGGGCGGTACGTAGGCAAGGATGGTCGCTTTAGTAGCCAGCAGCGTGTCGAGGGAAACGTCGAGCCGGGTGCGGGGGAAGGACTGGACGCCCTCGATTACGCCGTTTGTTTTTACGCGGCTCTCGAGTCCGTTGCCAAACGTCCTGGTTTCTAGGGCGTAGAGATTGAGCTGGAGGCGGTCATTGCGGTAATCGGCGCGGCCTTCGGCGACGATCTTTTGGGGCCAGTCGATGTCGGGTGGTAACATGCCGGCGGGCACTAGGGGTAGAAGTGGACCGGGGACGATACTGAACTCCGCCAGATTAAGTCGGCCGGCGATTCTTTTCGGGTCGAGCGCGTTTTCCACCCGGCCGGTGGCGCGAATTTTAATGCCGGGGCCGTCCAGCTTAATGCGGCTAAGATCCATGGCCGCCATCGTTCCGTTCGCGCGGGCGGAAAACTGTACTTTCTGGTTCAGGTTGCGGGCGATGACGGACGTTTGCAGCATGTCGGGTGCGAGGTAGGCTACGTCGCGCAGGCCCACGTAGCCTTCGAGCTGGAGGCGGGCGATCATATCTTCGAGGTCTCCACCGGCGAAGTCGTAGTTGATCTCCGTATTGTCGCTACGGATTTCCGTATTGCTAGTTCGTAACACGAAATCTTGCAGGCTCAGAAAATTCGGGTCGTACACCACGGTACCTTCCGTTTTCTCCAGCACCAAACCGCTTTTCTCTTTGCCGGATAGTTGGCGCAGCCGCAGGTGCAGGGAATCTACGATGTACGCCACGTCGGTGGCTTCGGCCTGGACGTCGGTGAGCGCCAGGTGATTATAGTCCATGCCCGGACCCTCGAGGGCGGGGGCATCGGCGTCGAGCGTGAAGCCTAAATCTTTAACTTGAAAGACTTCACCGTTGAAGCGCAACTCTTCGCCCAGCACCAGATCGGCTCCTTCGAGGTTGACGTAGGGTAACTGGGTCGTGATGTTCTGCCCTTCCATCCGTAGGTCGAAGTTGGATTTTTCGATGGTGACGCGGCCCGCCTTGAGCTGCATCGCGGCGGCCGTCGTCACGGTCGTATCCACCGGAGTGGAACTGGGGCCGATGCCGACGAGCGCGTTCGCGCCTTCGAGTTCCAGGTAGTTAATATCGTACACTTGTCCTTCCAGATCAACGTCGTTCACTTTACCGGCTAGTCTACGGGCATCGATGTCCGCGAGGATGCCCGCCGGATCGTCTTGGTAATAAATATCCGCTCTTTCCAGAATCAACTCTGCACCCGCGGCCGCGACTTCGAATCCCCCGCCCGAAGTATCTTCCGTCAGCGCCGTATCACTCGCCATCACGACGGCCGAGCTATCCTGCGCACCCATGTCGAGTAGAAACTGGATGTTGCTCGTAGAATCAGTGGTGATCACGTTGGCGTAAACATCACGCAGCACGATATCCGTCAGCTGAATCTTCTTCTTAAACAATGCCAGCATATTGATGCCAACGCCCAGGTGCCCGACGCGCGCGATCGAGTCGCCGGCGGGGTTGTTGAGGTAGAAGTTGTCGATTTCGATGCGGGACGGGAAATCGACGTCGAGCGCGCCGATGCCAACGTCCGTGCCCAGGCTGCTAGAAGCAATTTTCTCCACTTCGCGCGCAACGCGCTGCTGCACGGCGGGCACCTGGAGGAGCAAAAAGACCAGCAAGACGAGGCCCAGGATGATGCCGAATATCCACAAGAATACCTTGAGAATCCGGCGAAAAAGGCTCTTTTTCGGCGCGGGCGGCTGCTCGGTGGTTGGTTGGTTATTGGTCACTTGTGGTCAATGATGAGTCCGTAAAAGCAAAACGTGGAAACGTGGAGGAAGGCCCCGGGAAAGTCAGTTGACGGGGACGGCGGTATAACTGATGCGAGACCTTATATGTTTCCGGGCGCAAGTTACGTCAGTATTTGGCCATAAGGCAGCTCAAAACGACCGTGTGACGGTCCGCGGGTGGACACAGCCCCTAACTTGCGCCCCATGAACGCCATTCTCATCGCCAAGGCCCTCCACGTCATCGGTTTCGTCAGCTGGTTCGCCGGGCTGTTTTACCTCGGTCGCGTGCTGGTTAACCACGCGGAAACGGACAAGATTGCGCCCCTCGTAGGCAACACGCCGGAGGCTATCCGTAATCGGATCAAGCGCGAAGTGCTGCACGAAGAGTACTCCGCGACCGCCGACCGCGTCTACCGCATCATCGTCAGGCAGGCCATGTTCATCACGCTGGTGGCGGGCTCCGTCATGGTCGTCCTGAACCCCGGTTATTTTCAGGCGGGGACGCCGGGTTGGCTAGCCGTCAAACTAGTCTTTATCGCGGGTATGGTTGCCTACCAACTCTACACGAAGGCGAAGATTATGCTCCCGATGCGGAGCGGCGAACGGCCGTGGAGCGCGTGGCAACTACGTCTCTGGAACGAAGTGCCAACGTTCTTCCTGGTGGCCATTCCGTTCATCGCTACGCTGGGTAAAGCGGGCGAATTGAACTATCTGTACCTGGGGATTGGAGTGGCAGGTTTTAGTTTTTTGGTTTGGCGGGGCGCGGTGGCTTATGGGAAGCGGCGGGAGGTTGAGTCTGGGGTCTAAAGTCTTTGGTCTTTGGTCTCTGGTCTTTGGTCTTTGGTCTTTGGTCTGGAGTCTATAGACCGCAGACTCTAGACCCTATACCAAAGACTTTCCTTCACTCCGCAACCGCTCCCGTACAGGAACTCCCCGCGCCCGCCGTGCACCCGTAGCAATGCTGATTCATCACGATGTTTCGATTCTGTAGTTCCGCTACGTCAAAATCCGTGATGTGCTGGCCCTTGGCGGCGACCTTCAGTTCCAGCATCTGGTTAAAGTCGCAGTCGTAGAGGTAGCCCTCCCAGCTGACGGAAATGGTGTTGCGGCACATGAGGCTTTCTACCGTACTGGGGTTGTACGCGTCGACTAGCTTCTGCATGTATTCCTCGTAGTTACCGGTTTCGAGGAGGTAGTCCAGGAAGCGGCTGACGGGGAGGTTAGTGATGGCGAAGAGTTCGTTAAAAACGATGCCAAATTTTCGGGAGAGTTGGCGTTTGAACTCCGCCTGCAGCGTTTCCTGGTTGCCAGGGAGGTAAGCGCCGGATGGGTTGAACACCAGGTCTAGTTTCAGGTCACTGCCTTCTTTTCCGTAGCCGATTTCGTTGAGCAGCTGGAGTGCTTTGATGGAGTCTTCGAAGACGCCGTCGCCGCGCTGGCCGTCGGTGCGGGCCTTGGAAAAATACGGTAGGCTAGAAACGACGTGAACCTTGTGCTTGGCCAGAAACTCCGGCAGATCACGGTATTTCGGGTTGGCCATGATGATCGTCAGGTTACACCGGTCGATCACCTCCTTACCCAACTTCGTACATTCCTCTACGAACCAGCGAAAGTGCGGATTCATCTCGGGCGCGCCGCCGGTGATGTCGACGGTCGTGACGGTCGGGATGGCACGGATCATGTCCAGGCACTGTTCGAGCGTTTTGCGGTCCATATTCTCGATCCGCTTATCCGGCCCCGCGTCGACGTGGCAGTGGGCGCAAGTCTGGTTGCAGAGTTTGCCGATGTTGAGTTGGAAAATCTCGATCTCTGTCGGCTTGAAGGGTGCGTGGCCGAGGGCGGCTAGCTTGCCGGCAAAGACGGGGAATTTCGCGTCGCTAATGTCTTTTCCGTTCAGCACGTTGAGTTGCACGAAGCTGCTGGAGAGGGCGGAGCCGGTGGCGGAGAGGGATTTTGTTTTTTGCTTGATGGCCATGGGTATTGAACATTTTTGATTTAGAATTTGACATTTAAAATTTTCAGGGTGACTACAATGGTCGCAAATTTCAAATACTCAATATTCAATCACACATTTTAAATTACATCAGTACTTTTTCTACCTGCCGTTGCATCTGGCGAGCGTAAATGAGGGTGGTGCCGGCCTTGACCGCGGCGGCTACGTGGACGGCTTCCATCATTTGTTCCTCGTCGGCACCGGCCTGGAGGGAGTTGGTGGTGTAGGCGTCGATGCAGTAGGAACACTGGATGGCGTGGCTGACGGCGAGGGCGATGAGGGCTTTTTCGCGCTCGGTGAGGGCGGTGTCGCCTTCGGTTACGCCGGAGTACCAGTCGAAGAATTTGTTGCCCATGTCTTCCTGCCACTCGACGATTTTACCGAAAGACTTCAGGTCTTTGGGGTCGGTGTATTTGTTGGTTTCTTTGAGTTCTTTCATGGGGGTTTGCTGTTTTTTAGTCGCGCCATTATTCACGGTAGTGGGCGCTGTCGCGGGTGCCGGGTTAGCTGGTGATTGCGAATCAGTCACCGTCAAATTCAAGTCTGAGGCCACAATCGGTATTCCCTCTCGGTTGGCTTCTGCGGCGGGCATGATCTCGGTGTTGTCCCAAATACCGGTGGTGAGGGTGGCGGCGTAGGAGACGGGGAGGCGGCGGTCGTCCAACATACGGGCTTTGGCGGCTCGGTGGTCGTAGGTTAGGGGGTGGAAGGTTATTTTTAGGTTGTTTTTGTCGTCGAGGAGGGTGTACCAGGTTCTTGGGGTGGCGTCGTTGGCTGGCATGCCGATCACTCCTGGATTTAGGTAGATTAGGGAATTCTGTTGGGTAGCCCTTTCCCCTGGGCCCTCTCCGGGGGAGAGGGAGGAAGTGACGTCGAGGGGGGGAATGATTCGACTGGGTAGGGGTGGTGGACTAGATCCAGTGAATTGATTGGTAGGGCGGTAGTTTTCAGAAGGAAATGGATATGGCCGTGGGGTAGCCTCGTCAAGAATACCCTTAATCGTTTTAGCGACCAATGCTGGCGAACGGATAATCTCTTCGTTAGCAAATCTCAGTACTTCATAACCAACGTCAGCAAACTTACCAGTGCGAACTTCATCTGACCAGATCACTTCAGGCTCCTGATGATAGCCCCCGTCAACCTCGATGATAACCCGCTTCTGCAAACAGACAAAATCGGGGATGGCACCACCCATTGGCTTTTGCCTAACAATTTTGTGTCCGGTCTTCTTTGCTCTCAACTCATTCCAAAGTAGTGCTTCTGCTTTTGTAGAATTCTTTCGCATTTCCTTAGCATAACCAAGCACCGTACGCGCCTGATCCTTCGGCAACTCCCAATAAACATCAGTTCGCTGACCTATTTCGACAACTGATGAGGTTTCTCCCCTCTCCCCCGGAGAGGGGCCGGGGGAGAGGGCTATCGAAGCAGGCAAACCCAACTCCTCCAAAAAAGGCAACCCACAATGCCCCCCCACCAAAACCTCCGCATCCACGTCCGCGCAAAACTGCCGTTTCAATTCCGCGTCCGTACTGGCCCAGACAAACTCCGATTGATTGCGCGGCGAACCGTGCAGCACAACCACCTGCTTACCCGCATAAGTAAACCTTAAAAAATCCGGCAGCGCAGCCATGTATTGAATGTTGCGCGGGCTTACATTTTTGGCGGCGTAGGTATACCATAACTTAGCAAACATGTCGCAGCGCGAGCCGTCGCCGAAGCCGCAACCGCAGTCGTCCGTACCGTTGACGAGGTTCGTTTCTACGTTGCCGGCGATGGCGTGGATGCCCCAGGCTTCGACGAGGTCGAGCGTGGCTTCGGGGTCGGCGCAGTAGCCGGGGGTGTCACCGGTGCAAATAATATTTTGGGGTGGGATACCCAGACGATCGGCTTCGGCCTTCAGGGCCACGAGGGCCTGAAAATTGGAGTAAGCGCCGCCGAAAATCAGGAGGGGGCCGGTGAGGGTGCCGAGGTCCTGAGTGGTGCTGGGTACGTGCATTAGCCTATTTTGGTTCCGTTTGCTACGGCGATATCTGGCCGAAGTAGCGTGACTGATTTGCCTTCCACGCCACCAAGTATCAAGCATTCACTCATCATGTTAGCAATCTGTTTGGGCGGGAAGTTGAGGACGGCCACGACTTGGCGGCCAATGAGTTCTTTCGCTTGGTAGTTAGCGGTGATTTGGGCCGAAGTTTTGCGTTCGCCGATCTCCGGTCCGAAGTCAATGCGCAATTGGTAGCTGGGGTTGCGCGCTTCGGGGAAGGGCACAGCGTCCATCACGGTGCCCACGCGCATTTCAACGCGTTCGAATTCCTTCCAGGTCAGGTTTCTTTCGGTCATTAGAAAGGGTTTATATTAGTGGGCGCGGACGTAGATGCAGTGGATGTTCGGAAGAGCAAGGGTACCAGGTACAGCACAAAACACCCAACAAACTCAACCAGGCTAACGGACAACAAATCGGCGTACTTTCCCCCGGTAATCGCCCAGGATGTCGGCCAAAGACCTAACGCGTAGAATAAGCCGCAGAGCAGACCGAAGCCCACGGAGAGATAGAAACTGAGGCTCGGCACACTTAAACGCCACAAACAGAACACTGGGGCCAAGCCGAATACCATTGCTCCGGAAACCGTCGTCGCCGACAGAATAGCCGGGTCCAGAAATACCGGAATCGTTCCGAGGATCACGATCGTTACCATCGCTAGTCTCCCTAGATAAACGGATGGATTTAATTTTGACGACGTCAGTATTTTAGCCTCGCCGTCTAAACTTTGCACCCGCGACCTCGCCCCTACCCTTAAGTCCACCACCGCCAACTTAGAGAAGCTAGTAAACGTAGAATCTAGTGTACTCGCCGCCGAGGTAATCATAATAAAATTCATTACCAACAAGATCGGCCCACCCAATAATTTAGCCACCTCCACCGGTGCCTGCCCGGTAACACCCGCCAGCTGTCCGTACATACCCACAACGCTGAATAACAATATGCAAATAAACCCGATTGGCGTAGCCCAGAGGAAGGCGCGTAGGGTTGTTTTCGGATCGCTCAGAAATCCCCGGTCGGTCAGCACCGGATCGTGAAAAGGGTAACTGAAACTCTGTAAGATGGCGACCAACAGTAAATTTCCACCCGTGGCCATCGTCCATTCTCCGGTGCTAAGAATCGGTGCTACGTCGTAGTCCACACGTGGTAAAATAGCCCCGAGAATCACCATCAGCAATACCCCGAATAAAATCATTTGAATCACGTCCGTCAGAATGCTCGACGACATCCCGCCCTTCAGGCTGTACGCCAGGGTCAGCAATGTAAACACCACGATGGAAACGTAATAAGCCGTGTCCCCCACCCCGCCGAAATAACTACCAATGACCAGCGTATTTGACCATACTTCATTAAATAATCGAAAACAGATCAGCAAAGAAAACAATACCATTGCCCCCCGCCCGAATTTACTCGACAGAAAGTGATGAATCGAAGCATAGCCACCAACTGTGCGCATTCGGTAGATCACCCAGCCGGCCACCGCAAAACTTAGGTAATACGCTGCGTACGCCACGCCCCCGACCAGTCCAAACTCTAGCCCCAAATTGGCGCCGTTCGTAATCGACTTCGCAAACAACCAACTAATCACCAGACTACTAATCAACGCCGCCATCCGTGGCGCCTTATCCGCTTTACGTCCGCCGAAGAACTCCGCTGCCGTCCGGGCGAAGGGTGCTACCGCGAAGAGCGCCAGGCTGCTTCCGATTACTAGGAGCCATTGGAGGGTAGGGAGGTCTAGGGTAATTTTGGGGGATATTTATTTTTGGTGATTGATTTGATTGAAATATATTTTAGGCGGTAGGCGGTAGGCGGTAGGCGGTAGGCGGTAGGCGGTAGGCGGTAGGCGGTAGGCGGTAAATTTCGGGAGTCTATCGCCTACCACCTACTAGCCTACCGCCTAATTCTTCCTACCACGTACATTCCTACCGCCTAATGGCCTACTCTCCATCCCACCAAACCTTAGTATTAATCGAGTTATCGTCCGTAGCGGCCGCCGCGGAAGAATAGTTCTCAAAATTCAACGCTTGCTCTTCGCTGGGGTAAGGCATCCGTACCGGGATCATATTATTGTTCAAGCTCTCGGCAACGGGCAGTAATGCGGGGAAACCCGTGCGGCGCCATTCGTTCCATCCTTCGTAGACGTTTGCCGTGCTGGCGATCCACTTTTGGGTGATGATCTGTTCCAGGGCGCGATCGGGGTCGTAAGCTGCGGGGCCGGTGGATACGTAAGATTCCGGCAAGTCCGTCAGCCAGTAGGCGAATGCCTTGCGAATGCCGCCGTTGTAGTACCGTTCGGCACTTCCATCGGTATCGTTTACGAAACCTTTCAACACGGCTTCGGCGAGCAGGAAGTCCGTTTCCCAGGCGGTTAGGTAGTTGAAGTCTAGGTCCTGGCTGTTTTCCCGCCACACCAAACCGGGTCGGGCGAACGTATCGACGGGAACGGCCGCTCCGCCAATGATGCCGTTCTGAATGCCGGCAAAACCTAGGAACGGTTGCGTAGACCGGTAAATAGTTCCGGTGCGAGGGTCATTTAGGGCGTTATATACTCGCTCCGCCGTTCTGGACATTAGGAAGACGTTGAAAATGCCCGCTCGCTCTTCCGCGATCGGAAAACTGTTGGGTGGGGAAGCGGCAAAATCAAACGTAGCGTCCTGCGTGCCATTCTTGATGAACCGGCCGTCGTTCACAATATCCTGTAATTCCTGCCCCGGCGCGCGACGCGCTGAGATGCGAATTAGCGCCTTGATCCGTAGACTATTCGCAAATCGGATCCACCCCTCCAGGTCACCACCAAACAACAAGTCACCACCGAGTGGAAAGGAGCCGGCGTCGGCGTCCATCACTTCTACGGCTGTGGTCAGATTATCCAGGATGCCGCCGGCTTCCGTGTAGATACGCTCTTGCGCATCGTACGCAGGCTTAGTCACCTGATTAGTACGGGCACTGAAGGCTTCGAAGTAGGGTACGTCACCAAAAATATCCGTCAGGTTCATCGCCAGGTAAGCCTTCATGACTAGAGCCGGGCCTTCGTAGGCGGCCGCGGTAGGGTTCGCACGGCTGATTTCCAACACCGTCTCGTTATCCCGTAGCGCGGTGTACAAAATAGGCCAGGGGTCTCCACCCTCTTGTGGCGAGCTCAGTGCGTGGCGGTCGAATAGGTTAAAATCCGTCATCGCGAAATGCTGACTCAGCAACGCGCCGCCGGCAAAGCCTTCCCGGCCCATGTCATTACCGAACCCGTAAATGACCTGCCGGAACAGCAAATCAGGCTGCACGGTCACTGGTCCGTTGGGGTTGGTGTTAATCTCCGCAAAATCCTCGGTACAACCCGTGAAAAGTCCAAGGATTACCAAAACTGATAGTATATGTTTCATTATTATTTTCTTTAGGTCAGCAGCTAAACAGGACCTCAGTTCATGAAGCGTGTGTGCTTGATTCCAGGCTGTTTAAAACTCTACACCAATACTGAACCCGACCGATCTAGCCGTCGGATAAGAAATATCCTCTACGCCGCCCACCAGGTTCTGCCCCTGAATGGCGAATTGCTCCGGGTCGAAATGAGGAATCTCGGAAAAAGCATACAGGTTCCGGCCGATAAGGCTCAGGGAAAGGCTACCCAGTCCACTCAAAACACCGCTGGCTAGTTGGGCATCGGAAAAGCGGTACGTCAGCGCCACTTCCCGGATTTTCAGGTAGCTGGCATCGTAGATATTGTGCTCTTCGTGGTTTCGGTCGTAGAAGCTTTTGTAGTAGTCTTCCGCGGAAATGGCCGTGGTGTTGGGCGTAAAGTTGGGCGCTTCCTCGGTGCCGGTGTTGACGACGCCAGGAATCACAAAACCTCCTTCCGGACGATCCAGCGTCTCGATGGTCTGGCCGGCACCCGCCGCGAGGGCCAGCGTCCGTGACACCAACTCCCCACCCTGCCGCCAATCGAGGAGGACACCGAGGTTGAAGTTTTTGTAGCTAAAATTATTCTGGAAGCCGAGAATGAAATCCGGGTTGGAATTACCCAGCTTTTTCAGGTTGTTATCCGCGATGAAACCGCCGTCACCGTTGAGGATGTACTCGCCGTCGTCATTACGCAGAAAGCCCGTCCCCCACAGGTCACCGATCTCACCACCTTCCGTGGCGATCACAAAGACGGTCTGGTTCACGGAGTTGTACACCCGGCTGAAGGCCAGCGTAAACCGCTCGGTGCCTTCAGGTAGTTCGTCGACCACGGCTTTATTGGTGCTGAAGTTGAGGCGGGTAGACCAGCGGAATTTATCATTATACACCGGTGTCGCGCTGAGTACGGCTTCAAACCCGGTTGCGCTAACCTGCCCACCGTTGACGATCTCCTGGCGAAAGCCGGAACTGATCGGGGTAGGCAGGCTCAGAATTTGATTCTTAGTCGTCTGATTGTAGTAGGTCAGATCGAGGCCGATACGGTCGTCAAATAATCGGACGTCGACACCAAACTCAGCAGATGTCGTTTGCTCAGGGACGAGGTTCGGCGCGGCCAGCACGGCCTGCTCACTGAAAGTAGGTTGGCCGCCGAAGGGCGTCTGGGCCACGAAGGTGGAGCTGGTCCGAAAGGGATCGGTATCGTTACCGACCTGCGCCCAGTTGGCCCGGAACTGTAGGAAACTTACGGCCTCAGGTAGCGCCAGCACTCGGTCAGCCAGGAAGCTCAGGCTTACGGAAGGGTAGAAAAAGCTGGTATTATCAGCGTTCGTCGGCGTGGCGAGGGCACTTGACCAGTCGTTACGGCCGGTCACGTCCAGGTAGAGATAGTCTTTGTAGCCGAACTTGGCAAGACCATATATGCTGTTGATTCTCTTTTCCGCCGTCTGGTCAAAGATCTCGACCGGATTGGCGGCGTTGCTGAGGCGGAACACCCCCGGTTGCGCTAGATTCAAAGCCTGAGCCTGGGTGTTTGATGCATCCTGGCTTAGGCGGTTGGCTCCACCAATCAGGTTAAGGCTGAAGTTGCCAACGATTTCGGGATTGTAATCGAGCAGGAAGTCGGTATTGATTTCCCGATAAAACACGTCGTTGGTGGCGTAGCCTCCACTCTGGAAACGGTTCGAACTGAAGTTGCGCCGGAACTCGCGGTTTTCGTTGCTGTAGTCCATTCCCGTGCGGATCGTCGCTTTAAGGGTTGGAGCGATCTCCAGGCTGGCGCTGACGTTGCCGAACAAGCGGTCGCGGTTGAAGCTATTGCGGTTTTCTTCGAGGATGAAGAAGGGATTATCGAAAAAGCTGTAGTTGAAGTTGAACTGCTGAAGGCCTTCGAGGCCCGGTTGCCAGTAGTCGCGCAGGGATTCGGTATTCGTGCTGCGGGGGTACCAGGCCACGAGGCTGTAACCGATATTTTCGGAGCCGTAGCCCGCCGCCGGGCGGTTATCGGAGTTACTGTTGACGTAGTTGATGTTAGCGTTGATCGATAGCTCATCCGACGGGCGGAAACGAAACTTACCGCTGACGTTCTTCCGCTTCAGGTTAACGCCGGGAATGTAGGATTTACTCCGAAGATCGGCGAGGGACAACCGGAAATCACCAAACTCATTCCCGCCGCTGATCGCGAGACTGTTGATGTTGGTCGTGCCGGTTTCGTAAAAGTCCTTTACGTTATCGGGCTGGGCGACGAAAGGAGTCGGCGTGATCTCCGCATCGCCACGCAGGGCGAGGTCGGCGCCGCGGACTACCGTCCCGTCCGGCAAGGTGACCGGGCTGTCGAACTGACGGATGAGGCGGCCGTCCGTACGCGGTCCGTAGCTGCGCGTGATGTTGTTGGAGCCCGTCCGGCCATCGGTGTACTCGATCTGGCCGCCACTGCCCCAACCGAACTCGTTCTGGAATTCGGGAAGTTGGAACGGGCTATCAACCGTAAAATTGGAATTAAAACTAATACCCAGTCCCTTTTTCTTGGAGCCTGACTTAGTCGTAATGACGATCACCCCGTTCGCCGCCCGGGTGCCGTACAAAGCCGCTGCGGAAGCACCTTTGAGCACACTCACCGATTCAATGTCGGCCGGATTAACTTCCATTGCACCGTTTCCGAAATCGACTTCCTGAAAGCCGGCGGCGGCTTCGTTCGTCAGGTTAATGATGGTATTGTTGTTGATCGGCGTACCGTCGACGATGAAGAGTGGATTATTGTTCGTAAAACTCGACTGTCCACGAATAACGATCTGGCTCGTGGAGCCGACGCCCGTGGCGCCCGCCGTTACTTGAAGACCGGCTACTTGCCCGGCCAGGTTATCGAGGAAGTTGACGGCCTGCACGTCGACCAGGTCGGCTCCGGAAACTTGCTGGACGGCGTAGCCCAGCTCCCGGTTATCGCGCTCCAGCCCGAGGGCGGTCACGACAATTTCGCCGAGGGCCAAGCCTTCGAGGATATCTATTTGTAAAAACCTGGCACCCGCGTCCGCGCCCAACTCCACGCGCGTGTTCTCGTAACCCGTGTAAGAAACTTGCAGCACGTCCGGCAAGGTCGGCACGGAGATGGAAAAGTTGCCTCCGAGATCGGTAGTCGTACCAACGGAACGATCGGATTCCAGAAAAATGAACGCACCGATGAGTGCTTCACCACCACTGGAAACACGACCGTTGACCACGGTTTGGGCCGCCAACGCGACCGTCAGCAGCAGACCACCAAGCGTGGCCCACAAGCGAATGTGTAGCATAAATAAGAAATTATCTTTGGGGAAAGAACGCTTGAAATCAGCGTCGTGAAGACTCGGCTAGCGCCAGACCGGCGGACCGCGAACCACCGTGGAAAGCAACAACCTTGCCGGTGTCGCGGAACGCCCCGCAAATACCAGGATGTTCTCTACCAAGAGATGAGCCAAACGGCCGAGCCGCGAGCGTAGGCGCGACCATTCCAGACGCAAATCGGCTAGTGCATTGATATCGCGCACGGCCGACATCAGCTGGGCGTTAGGTATTATTTGAAGTAGTTCCTCCCGCAGGGCATCCGTCTCCCACGCCAGACTCGTCAGGGCCGCCGGAGCAAAATCTTCCCGGCAAATACCGAGCAGGGCAATGCCCCCACGGCGGTCCGGCACGACAACGTTCACTCCCGCCGCCAGAGACTGCGAAGCCCGTTGCAAATGGCCGACCGTTAAGTCGGGCGCATCGTTACCGACGACCAGTAGGTTCTCGTAACCCAGCGCAAACGCTTCCGTCATTGCCGTAGCTAGCCGCGTCCCGAAATCTCGGCCGCGTTGCCGCGATTCATCCGCCCGGATTACCGGAAGCCCGGCGCGGTTAAGCATCCGCTCCGTACACCGGATGAGTTCGGTCGCAATGCGTACATCACCGACCGCGCCGGCCCCGAAACTTTTGGCTTGGGCTTCGGCTTCAGCGGTGCGGCTGAACAGCAGAATGGCGGTAGGGTGATTGGTCGTCATTAGTAGGTGCCGCAAAGGTGGCGAATAATTAGTTACGGGGTTCCGGCAAGGACGGTTTCGGGCGGATAGCGACAAAGCGGGATGCGGGCGCGTTCCTTGGTGAGGGTGGATTGTGGAGTGTCGTGGCGCGCCCGGAAATAGGACGCTGAAATAAGTCGTCCGGAAAGCGTAACTGACGGCCGGATCCAGAACACCTACCGCCACGAAGTCGTTACCATCCAACAACTTTCCCCATGAAGATTTACCAGTGCGGCAACTGCCAGCACCCCGTCTATTTTGCCAATACATCCTGCGAAAGATGCAAGAGCTGGCTCGGCTACCTGCCCGAAACCGACGAGATGATCGCGCTTTCACCCGGGGGCACGGTGTGGGACGCGCCCGCGTCGGCAACCGCCGGACTGCGTTATTGCGCCAACCACCAGCACGGTGTATGTAATTGGTTACTACCTACGGAACGAAAGGAAAACCTGTGTGAATCCTGCGACCTCAACAACGTTATTCCTAACCTATCCGATCCCAGCCACTTACCAGAGTGGCGCAAGCTGGAAAGAGCCAAACACCGGCTCGTTTACGCCCTGCGTCGCCTCAAGCTTCCGCTGGAAAGCCAGATGGGCGGCAAGCGATTACCCCTGGCGTTCGACTTCCTGTCCGAAGACGACGCCACCGAGCCCGTTATGACCGGCCACGACTCCGGCCTGATTACCATCAACACCAACGAGGCAAACTCCGTCCACCGCGAAGCGACCCGCATCCAAATGCAAGAGCGGTACCGCACGCTGATCGGCCACTTCCGCCACGAGGTTGGGCACTATTACTGGGACGTGCTCGTGTCCGAAAACCCCGCCGCGCTGGCCGGCTTTCGCGAGCTTTTCGGTGATGACCGCGAAGACTACCAGGCCGCATTGGAAAAGCACTACCGCAATGGATCACCCCCTAACTGGCGCGACAACTACATCAGCGAATACGCCACGACCCATGCCTGGGAAGATTGGGCGGAAACTTGGGCGCATTATTTACACCTGCTCGACATGCTGGAGACGGCCAATGCCTTCGGGATGCGCACCGACCCGGCGCTTGTCCCGGACGGTATGATGACCATGCACGCCACTTTCGACCCTTACGAGGAGACCGACTTTAACCGCATCATCAACGCTTGCATCCCGCTGACCCTCGCCGTTAACACCCTCAACCGGGGGATGGGCCGTAAAGATCTGTACCCTTTCGTGATCAATCAATCCGTACGAAAAAAACTCGTTTACGTGCACGAACTCCTCCGGCAGAGCCAGGTCCAGGGCGTTTGGTAAACGAAAGTGGTTGAATCCGCAACAATGTCTTACCGGTCGCGTTAGGCGCGAAAAGCGCGCTTGAGACTATCTACCCAAATTTTATTGCTGCTCGTCACCACCGCTGGCGGTCTAACGCCTCACCTTGCGGCGCAGAATTATGACCTCACCGGTACGCTTACTCAGGCCAGCGACGGCAGTGCGCTCCCTTTCGCAACGGCGATTGCCTACGATCGGGCGGACAGCAGCATGGTGGCCAACACCACTACGGATCTGGATGGGCAATTTACCCTTCCCCTCACGGCGGGTGATTACTATTTGGTATTTCAGTTTCTTGGGTACGACAACAAGTCATTACCCGGGATCACGCTGACCGGAGCGCAGGACATTGGCACCATCGTGATGGGCCAGAGCAGCGTCGCGCTCGAAACCGTCACGGTAGAAGCGGAGCGGAGCCAAATGGTGATGAAGCTCGACAAACGGGTATTTAACGTGGCCAAAGACCTGACCGGCAGTGGCAGCACGGCGGCGGACATCCTCAACAATGTGCCGTCGGTCAACGTCGACCCGGAGGGCAACGTGTCGCTGCGGGGTGGCACCGGGGTACGGATTCTGGTCGACGGAAAGCCATCGGCCATGCTGAGCTCCGGCGACATCGACGCACTGCGGCGGATGCAGGGTGACATCATCGAGTCCGTCGAAGTGATTACTAACCCCAGCGCGCGTTACGAAGCAGAAGGGGAGGCGGGGATCATCAACATCATTCTCAAGAAAAACAAGAAGAAGGGTGTCAACGGATCTTTTGGGCTCAACGCCGGCTACCCCGAAAACTTCGGTGCCAGCTATAACCTCAACTACCGCCGTAATGACTTTAATTTGTTTTCTAACTTCGGCATCAGCTACCGCCGCGCGCCCGGTGGCGGCACCAACGAGCAGCGGTTTTTGGACGGGGACGGTAGTTTGCGACAGTTCTACGAAAGCGTCACCGACCAAGATCGCGGCGGCATCGGTGGCAATTTCCAACTCGGCACGGACTGGTTCATCAACGACCAGACGCAACTCACCGGTTACCTGCTCTACCGGAAGAGTGAAGACAATAACCTAACCGACGTCACCTACCGCGACTTTAACGCCGGGCGCGAACTACTCTCCGAAACCGTGCGCGACGTCGTCGAAGATTCCGGCAACCAGAACCTGGAAGCGAGCCTTGATTTCAAGCGCACGTTCGACCGGAAAGACCGGGAGTGGACGGCCGTCATGCAGTACATCCTCGACGATGACCTGGAGCTGAGCGACATCACGGAAACCGTCGTTGGGGAGCAAAATCCGCTATTCCAAAAAAGCAGTAACACGGAATACGAAACCAATTTCTTGCTGCAAACCGACTACGTCCACCCCTTCAACGACAGCATCAAGATCGAAGGCGGTCTGCGGGCTACTTTCCGGACGATCGAGAACGCGTTTCAGGTGCGGGAAGGCCTGAACCCGGAGAATTTGACCGTCGTCAACAACTTCGACAACGAGCTGGATTACCAGGAGAATATTTCTGCCGGCTACTTCATCGCCAGCGGTGAGTTCGGGCGGACGGGCGTGCAACTCGGTTTGCGGGGCGAATACTCCGACGTGCGGGCGACGCTGCTGAAAACGGACGACTCGAATAAGCAATTTTATTTTAACCTGTTCCCCAGCGCGGCTTTTACGTACCAGATTTCGGAGACTAATCAGTTCCAGTTGAGCTACAGTCGGCGTTTGAGTCGGCCGTATTTCCGCTTACTCCTCCCCTTCTCTAATTTCAACGATACGCGCAATAACAGCCTGGGCAACCCTACCCTACGGCCGGAATACACGGATTCTTACGAGGGCGGCCTGCTCAAGTACCTACCCGCCGGCTCCGTTCTCGCCAGCATTTATTACCGCCGCACGACCGGCGTAATCCAGCGGTTGATCCTCCCGGCCGATGACGGGACGACCATCCGTTTTCCGGTCAACCTCGGGTCGCGCGATGCTTACGGGCTGGAACTAAACTTTAACTATGATTTGCTTCCCTGGTGGAAATTTTCCGCAGACGGAAACCTTTACCAAGCCAAGGTCGAAGGGCGTTACCTGGAAACCGATTATAGTGCCGACATCACCGCCTGGAGCGCGCGGGCGGCCAACAAATTCGACGTTACGGATAAGCTACAGACACAGGTAACTTTCGACTACGACGCGCCGCAGAATACGCCTCAGGGGCGCGACCTGGGGGTCTACTCCTTCGACGTGGGTGGCTCGCTCGACGTGCTGGCCGGCAAGGGTACGCTGACGCTCAGCGGTCGGGATATATTTAATACGCGCATCCGCCGGAGCGTTATCGACCTCCCCAATTACAAAAGCACGTCGGATTTTCAGTGGCGGCGCGCGCAGTCGGTCACGCTTGGCTTCGTCTACCGCTTGAACCAGGCCAAGCGTACGGAGCGGCCCGACGGTGAGCGGGGGTAATATGGTATCAAGGCAACGGATCGGTTGTACATTCTCACTACTTCTCAAGGCGTCGCTTAGATTTATGCGCGGTCGCGGGTGCAAGGAATATTTGGGTAAGCAAGGTTTTGGTAGCCCCAACGTTATTGTACGAGAATTCAAGAAAATTCCGCACTAACTTTACTTAGCCGTGCAACGATCTCTGAATTAACCCGTCTTTGTAGATGTCGGTCCACGGGGCCGCCGTCACGAAACCAATTTAACCACCTACGTATGAAACACCCATTTTCTACTTTTCTAGCCTGCGGGCTCTTCCTTTTTTGCGGATCGAGCCTCAGTGCGAATCCCACCCTTGCTCCTTCCCCCCTCACATTGGCACTCCCGATAGCTATCGGGACCGCGCCCACCGGCGTTCAGGATAGCCTACCCCACGGCCGCCACCAGGTGAGCTCCTTCCGCAACGGTGCCTCCACCGAGTTCATCGTCGAGGATGGTGAGATCGTGATGCTAAAAGTCGACGGTAAAGAAATCCCGGAAAGCGAATACGACCAGCACCGCGGTGACGTCGAAAGCATGCTGGGCGGCGGCCCGGCTACCCGCAAGCAGTCCGACAATTTCACTTTCGACATTATCCGCGACATGAACGGGATCGACCTACAGAACGAGCACCTCGAACGCTACTTCGAAGAGCAGGGCGAACAGTGGGAGCAGATGGGCGAACGCATGGCGGAACGCTTCGAAAAAATGTTTGAGTTTGACAAAGAAGGTGGTGTTTTCCGCTTCGATTTCGATGGTAATAACAGTAGAGCCTTCGAATTCAACCTCGACTCCATGCTCCGCGCCAATCCTAATGGCTTACGCCTCAACGAGCAGACCTTCGACCTGGAAGAAATGATCCGTGAAAAAGAGGGCCGCGCCCGGACGGCCGAGGAAGAAATCGATGACCTGAGCACCATGATCGAACAGATGGAGCGCCGCAAAACCGCCGCGGAGGAAAGACTGGAAGCCACCGAGGAAGCAGCTAAGTTTACCATGAATGGCTTTAATTTCAGGGAGTACCTGGAGAATCTCCGCGCGGAAGGCATCATCGAACCCGGCCTGATTCGTTCCTTCGAGTTCACGCACAAGTCGTTGAAGGTGAACGGTCAGAAGGCAAATGATGAGGTCCACGCCCAAATGCTACGGGATTACCGGGAGAAGGTTAACATCGGCTCCAAGTTTTCCTACGAAAACGATAATTTGGACTGGTAGTCTTCCCGCATTCGACACCAAAAAAAATCTCCCGCCGGTTACCGCCGACGGGGGATTTTCATTTGGTCTACAAACCGCACGCGGCTAACCATTTTTCTTGACGAATTGGAGAAACCGCGCCATCGCTGCACGCTTCCCGTCGTCGAGGTCGTAGTCGATGTAGTGGGTAAAATATTCCGTTAGGCTAAAGGCGGGGTCGGGAGAGGACAGCAGCAACTGCAACTCCGGCAAGTGCGCCAGGCCTTCCCCCAGGGCATCGTTGAAACGCCTGATGAAGTCGGCGCCAAGTGGTTTGCGGGATACCCAGGCGGCAAACACGAAGGGCAAGCCCGTGTGTGTCTTCCAAGCTTCGCCAAGGTCATATACGTGCGCGAAGCGACGGTCCAGGCCGATCGTCCGGTCACCAATGACCAACCCACCCACGGTGCCGCCGATCCGGTCGATGTAACCTTCTTCGGCGTCCAGAAACTGTACATCGTGCCGCCAGTATTCTTCCAGCAGCAGGCGGGTAAGCATGACCGAGGTACGGCTGTGGTGATCGAGGTAGATGCTCGTCATCTCCCGCAGGGGCACGTCTCCGTAAATACAGACGGTCGCCACCTTGCCCGTCGTACCGATGCAGTAGTCACTGATGATGTGGGCCTCGGGCAATTCGGGAATGACGGCCACCGGGACGAGCGCGATATCCGCCTCTTCCGCCACCAGCCTGCGGGCGCACTCGCTGGGGATGGCTAAGTCCATCTCCAGCTCTTCCTGAATATTCGACCGTAAAAGGCCGTACAGTAACGGCTTGGTGTTGAGGTAGCTGACGGCTACTAGCCGGTGCTTCACTTTTGTTGCACTGGATTTTTGGTGCCCGGGCCTTTTTTGTAGTTCTACCATTTTTCCTCGCGTTGCACCTCCGGTAAGTGGGTTCGGTCATTCTTTAGGTCGAACGCCCAGGTCCCGTCGGGCTGCAAGGTCGCGCGCCAGACGCCGGTGTTAGAGTGAATGAGTTCGTTCATGCGGTCGATCTTGCGCCCCATCATGAGCGTAACCAGTCCACACATGGCGCGGCCGTGGCTGCAAATAAGCAGCAGGTCTTCTTCGCGTTCCGGCAACGTATCGATAAACTTTTGCAGGCGGACGCCCATCTCCTGGGCGCTCTCTCCCCCACCGATGCGGCCGTCGATGCGCCCTTCTCCCCAACCGTCCTTAATCATCTGGTACTCGGCGATGCTTTCCGGCGTTCCCTTCTTGCCCTCGTGGGTGCCCCAGCTCATCTCGTTGATTTCGGAGTGCTTTTCGTGGGGGATGCCAGCTTCGATGAAACCAGCGACGGTCTCCCACGTACGTTTGAGGGCACTGGTGAGGACTACTTCGAATGGTACTTCCCGGTATTTCTCGAACAACCGGCTACCTTGGTCGCGTCCGGTATCGTTGAGGCTGGAGTCTACGCCACTACCCTGGACTATCTTTTTCAGGTTGAAATCGGTTTGCCCGTGGCGGACTACGTAGACGGTTTTTGGCATTTCTTTGGGGTTTTTGGTGGGTAAGGTTATGCTTGAATCTAGGTGACTTTTTATAATCCTCTCCCCCGGCCCCTTTAGCTTCGCTGCTTCCTATGGAGGTCCGAAGGTAGAGCGGTGAAACATGTTGCGTAGGGGTGAGGCTTCAATAGCCTATTCATTTTGATGACTGCGTCCATCTAAATTGTGAGATTGCACTCAAACAATAGCTTTAATATGCCACTGGAGTGCAAGTATATCTCACCAATACAGGTAATTCATACATTCCCTCGACAATCAATCATCCCTCCCCCCCGGACCGCCGCAGGCAGCCGCGTAGCTAAAGGGACAGGAGAGAGCGGGTTACTCAAATACTACTACCGAGCAACCGGCAAAGAAGTGTACCCCCGGAACTTATTATCGTCCGCAAACTCAACGTCCTTCCAGTCCTTAATCACTTCGTAAAGCGTGCCCCGCTCGATGGGGTGGCGACCGACGGAACGAATCATTTTCACTAAGTCTTCGGTACTCATCGCGGGGTGCTGCTCGGCACCGGCCATGGAGTAGATGCGGGTGGTGTCGTCGATGGTACCGTCAATATCGTCCACGCCAAAGGCGAGACTTAGCTGGGCGGTCGTCCGGCCGATCATCGGCCAGTAAGCCTTGACGTGGTCGAAGTTATCGAGGTAGATGCGGCTGATGGCGTAGTTGCGTAGATCCTCGACCACGCTACTTTCGGGTAGGTGGCTCATCTCGTTGTTCTGGTTACGGAACTTGAGGGGGATGAAGGTTTGGAAACCACCGGTCTTGTCCTGAAGCTCCCGCAGTTTGTCGAGGTGATCGACGCGGTGGCGGAATTCTTCGATGTGGCCGTAGAGCATGGTGGCGTTGGAGCGCATACCCAAATCGTGCCAAATCTCGTGGATGCGTAACCACTGCTCACCGGAACACTTTCCACCGGCAATCTGATCGCGAATCTCGGGGTGAAAGATCTCGGCACCACCGCCGGGCATGGATTGCAGGCCGGCTTCCTTCATGAGCGTCATACCTTCTTCGTAGGTAATCTTGGCTTTTTTGAAGATGTAGTGGTACTCGACCGGAGTAAGTGCCTTAACGTGGAGATCGGGACGGTGAGCCCGGATGCGGCGGAAGAGTTCGGAGTAGAACTCAACGTCGTACTGCGGCAATACACCACCCACGATGTGGACTTCCGTAACGGGCTGGTCGTCGTAGGTTTTGACGATGTCCATTAAGTCGTCCAGGCCGTATTCCCAACCGTCTTCCCGCTTTTTGATGCGCTGTGAATAGCTACAGAACGTACACGTGTAGAGGCAGACGTTGGTCGGCTCCATGTGGAAGTTGCGGTTGAAGTAGGTGCTGTCGCCGTGCTTGGCCTCGCGGATGTGATTGGCGAGCGCACCGAGGTAGCCGAGGGGTGCCTTTTCGTAAAGCGTGAGGCCTTCCGCCACGGAAATACGCCGCCCGCGGTGGACTTTTTCGGCGATGGCGCGGAGCGCGGGTGCCAGGGTTGGGTCGCGGAGCACGGTAGGGAGAGAGATAGCGTTCATCTGTTGATCTTGTGGTGATAGAACGCCCCAGTTAACTTTCAGTTTTTTCTGAAAGTAGTTTATTTCTTTGAATTTAAGGGACGTCGGCAGGACGGATTCATGACAACGAAGAAGCGATCATGAAGAAGTCAGTTAGGGACAAAAAGCTTATTCTATAACTACTGTATCTAGATTGCGTAAGTAGGGCTCCGCTACCGAAGCACCCAACCCCGGAGCGTTCGGCAAGGATACCCGCCCCCCGGCTCCGTAGACCATTCCTCCGACAATGGGGTCGACGGATTGCATGAGTGGCGTATCCAGATCGTAGAAAGTGACCGCCGGTAGCAGGCCGAAATGGGCGGCGGCGGTAAATCCGAGGCGGGTTTCCAGAAAGCCGCCGATCTGTAACGGAATGTTTGCTTCCCCGGCCAACTCGGCAATTCGTAGCGCGCGAGTGAAGCCGCCGGTCTTGCTGAGTTTCACGTTCAGGCGGTCTACGGACTGGTGATCGATCAGTCGCCTGGCGTCGGCGTCGTCCCAGCAGGTTTCGTCGGCCATGAGGGGGATGGTGGTGGCTTCCCGGATTTCACGTAGTAAGTGCCAGTCTCGCTTATCGATGGGTTCTTCGCAGTGCTGGACGTTCAGGTCCTCGATTGACCGCAGGACGGTGATGGCCTGGTCCTTGCTCCAGCCTTGGTTAGCGTCGAGACGGAGTGGCACGTCCGGCCCAACGGCTTCGCTAATGGCCCGCACCCGCTCTGCATCCCGCGTCCGCGCCCCTAACTTAATCTTGATAACGGAAAATCCCCGTGCCTTGATCCACCGCGCCTTGGCAACCATCGCTTCGACCGAGCCCAAACTAATCGTGTAATCCGTACGAATATCCCGATCGTTGTGCGCGCCGAGGTAGGCGTAAAGCGGTTGCCCGACCGCCCGGGCCGCAACGTCATAACAGGCGATTTCCAGCGCGCCCTTGATGCATGAATTACCGTAAATGGCACCGTCCATGGCAGTTAGCACACCCGCGTGGTCGGCGGGATCCAACGTTAATAGTTGCCGCGCGAGATACTGGCCAACCGCCACGCACCCCGCCATCGTTTCTCCGTGGATCATAGGAAACGGGCTCGCCTCGCCCCAGCCGGTCAGGCCCGTGTCCGTTTCCAACTTGACGAAGACGTTGTTCGCGTGCGTTAGCGGGCCGAGAGAAATAATGAAGGGCTCCCGAAGGGAGATGGGAGCTTCGTAAAAAGAGATTTTCGCAATCTTCATTCCCCGAAAGGTAGCGCTTTCACCGGTGCCCCCGCTGGGAGTAATCCTCACCGAAATTCAGGACAACCTGGCGCGGCGGCTCAGGGCTGTTTTCAACCAAATACTAAATCAGTGCGGCAGACGGTCCCGCAGCAAGCCGTAAACGAACGTCCCGGCCACGGAGCTCAGAATAACCACCCCGATCATCCACACGCCCTGCCCCAGCAGGGTAAACATCGGCCCCGGGCAGGCCCCGGTCAGCGCCCAACCCAACCCGAAAATGATGCCGCCGAACAGGTAGCGGGGTACGCTCAGATTTTTGTCCTTTAGGCTTAACTCACCGCCGTCGTAAGCGTGCACGTCGAACCGCTTGAGCAGCGCCACGCCGATTGCACCGACGACCACGGCCGTCCCGATGATGCCGTACATGTGAAAGGACTCGAACCGGAACATCTCCTGGATTCGGTACCAAGAAACGGCCTCCGACTTCGTCATCACGAATCCAAAAGCTATGCCGACAAACAGATAGTACAGATAACGCATGGCTTACAATTGTACGATGATGGGAAGGAGCACCCAGCTCATGAGGAGCCCGCCGATGAAAAAACCGATGACGGCAATCAGCGAGGGTAGCTGGAGATTGGACAGACCCGAAATGGCGTGGCCGGAAGTACAACCGCCCGCCCACCGCGTCCCGAAGCCGATCAGGAACCCACCGAGCACGAGCGCGATGAGGTTACGCAGCGTAAGGAAATTTTCCGGAGCAAACAGAGAGTCGGGTACGAAGCCGCCGGTGCTCGTTGCGGCCGGTGATTCGATACCAATGGACCGCAGGTGAGTAATCGTCGCTTCTGAGATTTGCACGGGCTCCGGGTTAGGAACGAGGTGGTAGGCGATAAAGCCGCCAATCACCGCGCCGGCGATGAACAGTAAGTTCCAGCGCTGCTCGCGCCAGTCGATCCTGAAGAAATCGGAATACTTTTCCGCGCCGGCGATGGTACACATCGTGCGCAAATTAGCGGAGACGCCAAAACTCTTGCCGGCGTAGAGCAGGGCGAACATCACCTGGGCGATGAGGAAGCCGCTGACGGCCCAGTGCCAGGGGCCGGCGATTAAATCGTACATACGTTGTGGTCGGTTAACCGGGTGCACTAGCACGGCCGGGCTCATTAACCACGACGGAACACCACCAACTCAAAAATGGATGATGAAACCTTCATATAATATTTTGCTCCGCCTTCACTTATCGGGCACCCGCGTCCGCGCCACCTCTTTCTCAGCATATTGATGCAGAAATCAGCTATCTGCGAAGCTGGCCCAACCCAGCCGTTTACGTCTGAACTGTGGTACGTTTCGTGGACCGCTACGCTTAACCCGCACCCGCTTTTAACTACACGTAAAATCCGGCTTTAATATACTTACCCTTCCTCCAATTCTTCCCGCGTAAGGATCGTGAAGTGAAACGTGGAGCCCTGCCCCAGTTCTGACTCCACCCAAATATCGCCGCCGTGCAGTTCCACGATTTTCATGCAATTAGCCAGTCCGATGCCGTTGCCGGTGTACTTGCCCTTGCCGTGGAGTTGGCGGTATAGCTTGAAAATAGTGGTCAAGTCTTTTTGTGCGATGCCGATTCCGTTGTCCTTGATGTTGATTTGCCAGCCCAGTTCGGTGTCGGCACAGGTTGCGCTGATCATCAGTCGCTCATCCACGCGGCGGTACTTGATGGCGTTGCCCACCAGGTTCTGAAACAGTACTTTCAGTTCCAGCGGATAACCCATGACGAGGGGTAGATCGGTGTACGAAAATTCGATGTTAACGCCGCTCATCGCTGAATTGAGGTCGGTCATGACGATCTCGAAGAGTTCTTTCAAGTTCACCTCCTGCAGTTGCTTGATCGCGCTCAGGCGGGAGTAATCGAGGAGCCCCTTGATGAGTTCGTCCATCCGTTTGGTTGCCCCGGTAATCGTCCGCATGTAAGACATGACCTCAACCGGTAGTGTCTCCGCAAAGTCTTCCCGGATGACCTCCAAAAATCCTTCGATGGTGAGGAGGGGTTCGCGTAAATCGTGGGAAGCGATGTAGGCGAATTGTTCCATCTCCTTACTTTTGGCGTCGAGAATGGAATAATTGATCACCCGTTCTTCCTCGCGTCGGCGCAGGTTGATGTCCTGAAAGATGCCGTGGACGCGGATACACTCACCGTCTTTCATCTCCGGCTGCCCGATCGAGCGAACCCAGATGTCGTTACCCTCCGCCGTGACCAACTGCAATTCGGTATCGAAAGACTCACCCTCACGGACGGCCCGGTCGAATAGCCTGGCGATGGTTTCCCGGCTCGTACCGGCCTTGTAAAAATTCATTGCCTCGGATAGTTGCGGCACAAAGTCGGCGCTCACTTGGTGAATTTCCTTCGTCATTTCATCCCAGTGGATGCTGCCGCCGCGTAGGTCGACGGACCAGGTTCCGATCCGCGCCGCTTGCTGGCTACTTTTAAGGAGTGCTTCGGTTTCTCTTTCGTGCGTGACGTCGGTGTGCGTGCCGAGCATCCGGGTGGCATTTCCTTTGTCGTCACGCAACACCGCCCCGCGGCGGCGTAGGTGAACGGTGCGGCCGTCTTGGTGACGGTAGCGCAGGACTTGATCGTATGGCGTACCCGGGTCGGCAAGGTGGGCGTCGATGCGCCGGGTCGATTCGGCCTGATCATCCGCATTGGTGAGGCCCGGCCCGGTGGGCAGCAACGGTAAAACCGCGGGATCGTAACCGAGGGCGCGCCAGAACTGGTTATTCCTCCATTCTTGCGCGCGGTCTTCCAGGTCGAGGTACCAGAGGCCGTCCAGGGCGGAAGACTGTAACAGCCCAAGAACCGTGCCGCCCGACTTGGTGCGTTCCGCAAATTCTCGTTGTAAATAGTGCATTTCGACTGAGTTAGCGCGAACAAGGGTTTGAATAACGCTGTAAGCTTGGCGAGACCACACCGACCTTCTGGCCCGGCTTTAGCTTCGCGCTGGCTAAAGGTAAGTTTAATTTGCCCCCACCCCACTGACCCATTCGTTATGCCCTTCCAACCGACCGTTCTGCTGATCGATGATAACGAGGCGACGAATTTTTTACACACCCGCGTGCTCAGAAAATCGGGCCGGATTCTGTCCGTGCGGGCCGTTACCAGTGCCCTCAGGGCGCTCGACTATTTGACCACGAGTGATAAATCGGCCGATTACCCCAAGCCCGACCTCATCTTTCTCGACATCAACATGCCGGGCATGACGGGCTGGGAATTTCTCCAAGCTTACCGGGAGTTACCCCTGGAGCAGCGGGGTGGCATCGTCATCGTGATGCTCACCACTTCCCTTAACCCCGACGACCGAAGCCGGGCGCAGTCAATCAAGGAGATTAGCTCTTTCCAACAAAAGCCGCTGATGATTACCGAGCTGAACCGAATTTTGGACGACTATTTCGCGTCCATTTAATTAACATCAATGGCGCAGGGGTCGGAGGCAACGGGCGCGGTCGTAGATGCCGGGTATTTACGGAAGGAGCCACGAACCACCGGGCGAGCCCCTACCTTTGCTGGCCGCAACTCCACCTAACATGAAGAATCTACTAAGCCTGTTACCCCTCCTTTTCATCGCCACTACCCTCCCCGCCCAACTTATCGGCGACACCGAGAACGGCCTAGCCAGCTACTACAGCCGGGAATACGACGGTGCGGAGACTGCCTATGACTTGATCTACAACCGCAACGACATGGTCGCGGCGCACAAGACCTTCCCGGTCAACAGTACCGTAGAGGTAAAAAACCTGGACAACGGCAAGGCCGTCCGGGTGCGTATCATCGATAAGGGGCCCTTCATCCGTGGCCGGGTGATCGAAGTGAGTGAGCGCGCTGCGGAAGGCCTGGGGCTGATCGGGCTGGTCACCGCCCCCGTCGAAGTGACGCTAGTCTCGCTGAAGAGTGACGAGCCCGCCGATCGCGAGGTCGTCACTACGGCCGAACCCGATCCGGTAGTTGATCGACCGGTCGTGGTGGTCGATAAGGCATCGCCGGACCCACCCGCTCCCGTGATCCGGGAAAAAACAACTACGCCGGTTAAACCCGCTGCCGCGCCGGAGCCAGCCCCCGAGCCGGCCGTTGCCGTTACGACGATCCCTACTGCACCCGCGCCCGCGCCCATAAAAATCGTAGCCGTAGCGACGCCAGCCCCCCGCGTCCCCGTACCCAGTTCGGCCACCCGCCCCAAAATGGCGACCGACTTCGCCCCCGGTGTCTACAAAATTGCCCTGAGCAAAAAACCGGCCGGCAACTTCGCCGTGCAGGTTGGCAGCTTCCGCGACCTCGAAGGGGCCATGGACAAAGTCACCGAACTGCAGGGCAAATGGTTTGACGACGTACTGCTCGAACGAGTGACCGAGGCTGGTGCCTCTTTATATAAGGTCCTGCTCGGTCCGTTTGAGTCGGCGGACTCCGCCAAGCGCTACGCGAGCGATTTGAAAAAACGCTACGCCATGGCGGGCTTCACGGTCACCCTGAAGTAGCTGCGTGGCCAGCCATCAGTGCCACCTAAACATCTGCCGCCCCGTCCCGCTTTTATGCCCAGTGGTCCATCCGCCTAAATATTACTACCGTGAAGAAACTTTTGCTCCTACCCGCCGCCCTGTGCCTGTTTTTTTCCTGCGTCCCGAAAGATCAGTACGACGCCCTCACCATCGAGCGTGATTACTACCGCAACAAGACCGTCGAAGCCGATAGCCTCGCCGACGTGAAGGCACTCAATACTTACAGCGAAGTGGAGAACGCCGACCTGGAGTCGGACAACCTCATCCGCCAACTGGAATCCGTCGTGGCGACCAACCAGGCGCTGAACTCCAGCTACCAATCTTTATCAAAAAACTACGAAACCCTGCTCGCCCAGAACCAGAAACTCCTCACCAACACGGGGGAAGAAGTGACGGGGCTCCAACAAACACTCGCCGAGCGTACCATGGAGGTGAGCCGCCGGGAATCCGAAATTCGGGAGATGGAAATCTCCGTGCAGGCCCGGGAGGCAGAATTGGCCCGCATCGACGGCACCAACCAAGCCGACGCGGCCCAACCAACCGGTTACAACCGCGTCGCCGGTGGCAACGCCCGCCCGGCGTTTACCACCCAGCAGGACGCCGCCCTGAAGATGAACGCCATGCGCAGCGAGATGAACCAGTTGCTGAATTACCTGCCGGCGGGGTCCTACATCATCGCGCCGGCCGGCAACGGTCGCCTGCAAATCACGCTCGCCGAAGGTCTACTGACCACCGATGGCTACTCGATGAGCCCCGAGGGATCGGCGCTGATGGGCCGCCTGGCCGCTGCGCTACGCGACTACCCCCGCAGTGAAATTACCGTAATCGGGCACGCCGACGGTAGCAACAACGACGCGCTGGCGGCCTTTGAGGACAGCACGGATAAGGCGATCAGCGTCGTCCAACAATTGATCGACTCCGGCATCAACCCCGGGAAAATTGCCGCGGCCGGGAAAGGCTTTTACGCGCCCGTCACGGATTCCTCCACGGAAGTCGGCCGCGCGGCCAACCGCCGGCTGGACATCATGGTAACGGTGGTGGAGTAACGTCTTCCTTGCCTACAAAATCAATTATAAAGCTCTCTCCCCATGCGTTTTGCGTTATTGTTTGCCGCCATTATTATCGTGACTAGTTCGTCGAGCTGTGACCCCACCGCTTATCTCGGGCCTCAATTTAGCGGCGCTAAGCCAGAAAACCTACGCATCACTTACCGGCAGGATGCCTGTTTTGGTAGCTGTGAGGTGTACGAACTCGATGTCTACAACAACGGGTTGCTCGTGTTTCGGGGCGAGCGATTTACGGAGCGCCCCGGCGTCTGGCACAAGAACGACGATCGGCGGGCCATCACTTCCTTCTTGGATAGCTTGAGCCAGATTAATTTCCGCGAATACCCCGCCACTTTCCCCAGTCGGTTGCCGGACGCGCCCACCCAAACCATCACTTGGTACGACGGGGAGCAGGCGGCCTACCCAATTTCGTTCAAGGAGGAAGCCTCGCCCGAGCTGCGTCGGCTCGCCGATCGGTTGCAGGAGTTAGCGCAACAACCCGGCTACCGGCAGATATCAACGGAGCTGCCGGGTGGAAAGAAGGCGACTGGTGCCAATGAGAAGGAAGAAATTATCGTGCACTTGCGGGAGGGCGTGGTCGCGGGTACCTGGTTAGCTAAGTACGGCAGGCAGGGTGTGGCGCTCAAGGAGCAAATTACACCAAACACTCAGTACTACCTCATCACCACCAACCCTAACCTGATGGCCGCGGACGAGCTTTTGCAGTACCTCCGCCAGGACGAAGACGTTATTTCCGCCCAGGAGAACGGGACGGTCAGCCCCCGGTAAATACCCGCCCGGCTGAACTTATTGGGGCCGGCGTGCTTATCTAGCCCCGAATGGTCCACGGATACGCTCCGTAACCTTCCTTCTTCCCCCAAAGCCCCCCACCTCATGATCACAGTCGTCTCCGGAACCAACCGCTCGGGCAGCCTTACGCTCAAGTACGCCGCCCACTTCACGGACATTATTAAGCAGTCTGGCCAGGACGCGCAGTTACTCGACCTCGCTTTGCTCAACGCGGAAGACTTCACCCAGGAGATGTACGACCCGAGCCAGATGTCGTCGACTTTTTTGAGTCTACAGCAGCGTTTCGTCATTGAAGCGGATAAACTAGTCTTTTTCGTTCCGGAGTACAACGGTAGTTACCCGGGCGTGCTGAAGCTGTTTATAGACGCGGTGAGCGTCTACGAGACCGCTAAGAATTTCGGGGGTAAGAAGATTGCCCTGATCGGTATTGCCAGCGGCCGGGCCGGCAATTTACGGGGCATGGATCACCTCGCCGACACGCTGGCCCACATGGGTGCCTGGGTACTCCCCAACCGCTTACCCATTAGCGCGGCGCACGAATACCTACCGGAGGAAACCATCACCCACCAGGCTACCCTCGACAATCTTAAAAAGCACGCGCAACAACTTATTGCGGCCTGAAACCGTACAGATAAAGGTTCTCACCGCACGGGCGCGGGCCGGGACTAGCACAAACATCTCACACTCTTAGACTACTACGCACGAATACTCCCATGGCAAAAAACTTACTGATCGTCGAGTCGCCGGCCAAAGCGAAAACTATTGAGAAGATTCTTGGTAAAGATTATACCGTCCAGAGTTCCTACGGCCACATCCGTGACCTCGATAAAGGCGACGGAGCCGTCGACGTTGAGCGAGATTTTAAGCCTAAGTACGTAGTTAACCCCGACAAGCGCAAGCAAGTCCAGAAGCTCAAGGCCGCCATGAAGGCCGCCGATACGGTCTGGCTCGCGACGGATGAAGACCGCGAAGGGGAAGCCATCAGCTGGCACCTTTGTGAAGTACTTAAGCTCGACGTGGCTACGACTAACCGCATCGTCTTCCGCGAGATCACCCCGCCCGCGATCAAAGCGGCCATCAGTAACCCCCGGCGCGTCGACGTCAACCTCGTAAACGCCCAGCAGGCCCGCCGTATCCTCGACCGGTTGGTTGGCTACGAACTCTCCGGCGTACTCTGGAAAAAAGTAAAATTTGGCCTCAGCGCCGGACGCGTTCAGTCCGTAACCGTCAAGCTCGTAGTGGAGCGGGAGCGGGAGATCATGGCTTTCGAAACGACGCCCTTTTTCCGCGTCAACGCCATCTTCTCCGTGCGCAACGAGCAGGGTGGAACCGTCCAACTCAAAGCCGAAAGCCCCACGCGCTACAACGACAAGAAAAGCGCGGAAGGCTTCCTCAACAAGTGTGTCGGTGCCGATTTCAAGATCAAGGACATCGCCATCAAGCCGGCCAAGCGTAAGCCCGCCGCCCCGTTCACGACCTCTACCTTGCAGCAGGAAGCGAGCCGGAAGCTATCCATGAACCCGGAAAACACCATGCGGACCGCGCAGAAGCTCTACGAAGCCGGTTTGATCACCTACATGCGGACCGACAGCATCAGCCTTTCGGAGACAGCCCTGGCCGCCATCGAGAAGGAAGTGAAGTCGGTGTACGGCGACAAGTACAGCAAGACCCGGCGTTTTAAGAGCAAGAAAAAAGATGCCCAGGAGGCGCACGAAGCCATTCGCCCCACCTACATCGACCGCCACACGGCCAACGTGGGGGACCGCTACGAAAAGCGCCTCTACGAGCTGATTTGGAAGCGGACGATCGCCAGCCAAATGGCGGATGCGGAGTTGGAAAAGACAACGGTTGATATCGCCGTTTCTACCGTTCCCGACGCCAAACTGAGAGCTAAGGGAGAAGTCCTCAAATTCGATGGCTTTTTGAAAGTCTATTTGGAAGGCCGCGATGACGATGACGATGACAAAGAGGCGGAAGGCATCCTCCCGCCATTGTCCATCGGCCAGGCCCTGCCACTCGCCGAGATGACCGCAATCCAGCGGTTCACCCGCCCACCCAGCCGTTACACGCAAGCTAGCCTGATCAAAAAGTTGGAAGAATTAGGTATTGGCCGTCCGTCTACCTACGCCCCAACGGTAGGTAAGATCATGGACCCGAAGCGCGGATACGTGACGAGCGAAACACGCGACGGCGTGGAACGCACCTACGAGGTTATCACCCTGAAGAAGAACCAGGTAACGACCGAAACCAAGACCGAGAATACCGGAGCGGTGAGTAACCGCCTCTTCGCCTCCGACATCGGCATGGCCGTCTCCGACTTCCTCGCCGAGAACTTCGACGAGATCATGAATTATGACTTCACCGCAGACGTGGAAGAGAAGTTTGACTTGGTCGCGGAAGGAAAAGTTACTTGGACGCAGATGCTCAAGGATTTCTACTTCCCCTTCCACGAAAAGGTTGAAGACACCACCGAAAACGCCGAGCGCGTCAGTGGTGAGCGCACCCTCGGCGAGCACCCGGAGACGGGCCGCACCGTCCTCGTACGCCTCAGCCGCAACGGCCCGGTCATCCAACTCGGCTCCCCCGACGAACTACTGCCCGACGAAAAACCCCGCTACGCTAACCTGCCCCTGGGCATGAGCATGGAGGAGATCGACCTCGAAACCGCCCTACCCCTTTTCACCCTGCCAAAGGTGCTCGGTGAGATCGACGGACAAGAAACGGCCGTCGGTATCGGCCGCTATGGTCCCTACATTCGCTGGGGGGAAGCTTTCGTGAGTCTCGAAAAAGGCGAGGATCCACACAGCGTGGATATGAATCGCGCGAAGGAACTCGTGGCCGCCAAGAAGAAAGCCGATGCTCCGGTAATGACGTTCCAAGAACTACCCGTTCAGCAGGGGGCCGGCCGTTTTGGCCCCTTCCTCAAATGGAACGGCATGTTCATCAACATTCCCAAGCGTTACGACCCCGATAACTTATCCAAGGACGAGATGACCGAGCTCATCCAGGCAAAAGTCGAGAAGGAAGCCCTGCGCTACATTCAGCGCTTCACCGACGAGAAGATCGACGTGGAGCAAGGACGCTGGGGACCGTTTATCCGCTTCAAGAAGAAGAGCATCAAGATTCCTAAAGACAAAGATGGCGAACGCATGTCCCGCGAAGACGCCGCCCTGTTGAGTCTGGAAGACGTGAAGAAGTACATAGAAGAAGAGATGCCCGGTGCCTTCAAAACCAAGAAGAAAGCGGCGGCAAAGAAGAAACCGGCAGCTAAGAAGAAACCAGCGGCCAAAAAGAAGCCGGCGGCAAAGAAAAAGGCGCCCGCCAAAAAGGTGACCGCCCAGAAAACAGCCGCTAAAAAAAGCTGACCATTTGTTACAGCGGACTAGCGGCGTTTATGTCCGGTTACCCCAATTAGAAATAGCTAAAATAGATCCCCCCATGGCTGACGAGAAAAAGCCCCAGAACCAGTTAAATATCGACCTTCCCGAGGACATCGCGGAGGGGGTGTACAGCAACCTGGCCATTATCGCCCACAGCAACAGTGAATTCATCGTCGACTTCGTACGTATCATCCCCAATACACCGAAAGCCAAGGTAAAGAGTCGCGTGATCCTGACGCCGGAACACGCCAAGCGCCTGCTCAACGCGTTGGCCGACAACATCGCTAAGTACGAGAAGCAGTTCGGTACCATCGATACTGCCCGTGGGGGCGGCAACAACGGGCCGAATTTTCCCCCCATGAGTTTCACGCCGACCGCGCAGGCGTAATGCACTTATGGAAAATCGCCGGGTTGAGAAACAAATATGAACTCGTGGACAAATTATCCCGTCCCAAGCTTTTCAATTTCCCCGCCCGGTGTATATTTGCAGCCGCTTAGGAAGGGTCCTTTACCGGTAACTCTTTCGCTGACTATTCTCACTCCCGAATGTGGGTTATATCGTAGTAGTCATGTAAGCAGGTATAGAGGTCGATTAGCTCAGTTGGTTTAGAGCGTTGCATTGACATTGCAGAGGTCACTGGTTCGAGCCCAGTATCGACCACCTCCAAAAGTAGTTGGTAAGTTATTTTCACAACGAACCTACTATTCCCCCCGGACTACATTATCAGTCCTTCCATCCAATCGGGATGTGGCGCAGCCCGGTAGCGCACACGCCTGGGGGGCGTGGGGCCGCAAGTTCGAATCTTGTCATCCCGACCATTTTAAAAAGGTCTTCCCGCAGCGCGGGAAGGCCTTTTTTCGTTTAGCCACATAAGTTCGTGCACGAAGTACGCGCCTTTTGCGCAATCTTGTCATCCCGACCATTAATTAAGACCCTTCTGCTTTGCGGGAAGGTCTTTTTATTTTAGCCAAGCAAGTTTATGCACGAAGTACGCGTCTTTACGCAACCTTGTCATCCCCACCATCAAGAGATCTTCCTCCGTCAGTTACACATCTGATGAACTTCGGTAAGCGATTGCTGCGCAATGCCTTACCGAAGATACATCCGATGAGAACTGGCTTTGACCCGTACCGGTTCTACACCTAATTACCCCTACATCCCAACTGCGCAGGTAGCTTACTCGAACTTCTATAGACATGTAATTTTATCGGACGCGACCTACAACCAGCCACCTCCAACATTCTGTTTGAACCCCTACCGTTTAAACCCAATCTATTGTACCTTGGCCACCCTATGAACGAGTATCTAGACGCCACCGCGGAAAACCTGAATCCGGACGACTCCAACATCGAAAAAGCCTTACGGCCGGATTCGCTGGACGACTTTAGCGGCCAGCCCAAGATCGTCGAGAACCTGAAGATTTTCATCCAGGCTGCCGTGGAGCGGGGTGATAGTTTGGACCACGTTTTGCTGCACGGACCTCCCGGACTCGGAAAAACGACACTATCGCACATCGTAGCCAACGAACTGGGTGCTGAACTGAAAATGACCAGTGGGCCAGTTCTGGAGAAAGCGGGAGATCTAGCCGGTCTACTGACCAACCTACAGGAGGGCGACGTACTCTTCATCGATGAAATTCACCGGTTGAATAACGTGGTCGAGGAATACCTGTACTCCGCCATGGAGGATTACCGGATCGACATCATGATCGACAGTGGTCCCAACGCCCGCTCGGTACAAATTAATTTGGAACCCTTCACGCTGGTGGGTGCCACCACCAGGATGGGTTTGCTGACGGCTCCGATGCGCGCACGTTTTGGCATCAATTGTCTACTTGACTATTATGACGTAGCGACCCTCATCAAGATTATCAAACGTAGTTGCGGTATTATGGGCGTACCGATCACACCCGATGGCGCCATGGAAATCGCCAGACGTAGCCGGGGAACCCCGCGGATCGCCAACGCACTGCTCCGTCGGATTCGCGACTTCGCGCAGATCAAGGGCAACGGCACCATTGACAAAGCCATCGCCGATTACGGTCTGACGGCCCTGAACGTGGACGAAGGCGGTCTGGACGAGATGGACAACAAGATTCTCAACGCCATCATCAATAAATTCAAAGGTGGCCCGGTCGGGGTGTCCACCATCGCTACGGCGGTGGGTGAGGACTCCGGGACGATCGAGGAAGTCCACGAGCCCTTCCTCATCATGGAAGGGTATCTGCAACGGACGCCGCGCGGACGGATGGCTACGGAAAAGGCTTACCACCACATCGGTGCCACGCCGCCGGGGTCCGCGGGGACTTTGTTTGAGTTTTGAGCGCGCACCATCTTCTCTGTCACAATTTTTTTTGCGCGGACGCGGGTGCAAGAGCATTTTGTAAGGAGCAAGGTATTCCCCGCCCTGCACCCTAAATACCTTGCTCTCACGTACTTTCCTCGGCACCGGCGGCCGCGCCCAACTAAAAGCGCCCTCTACCGTGAAGCAAAGGGCGCCGAAAGGATTACTAGGTAATCTAGTGCAAAAAATTAATTCGCTGCGCGGTGTGTCTATATACCATACGCTATACCCAGACTGACCTCGCGGCCGCGCTCGTATTCACTATAGATATATTCCTCGCCGCGGTACTCAGAAGATAACTTGAATACTGGATTAAACAGGTTACGGCCCCGCAGGGAGAGGTGAAAATTACCCAGCTTTTTGCCGACGCTGAGGTCGAGCGTGGAGCGCCCCCGCTCGTAAATGTCCGGCGTGCCCGCACCACCGACGGCGGACAAGCGGTCGCCGAAGTAGTTGTAGCTCAGATAGGCATCCCAGCCGGCTTCCGGTGAGCTATCCCAAGATAAATTGACGTTGGTGACGAAGGGAGACTGACCGGAAAAAGGACGCTGCCCGTCGAATTCGGGATCGACCGCCCGCGAAATTTTTAGTTCTTCGGGGTCAATGGATTGGCTCGACTCGATGAACGTGAAGTTACTGCTGAAGGCAAAACTGGCTAATTTACTGGAGATAAATCCTAAGTTTTTCCGCACCTCAAATTCTATTCCGTACAACTCCGCCTCGGCGGGGTTTTCCCAGGTGTACTGCAGCTGACCGGCCAGTAGGAAAGTCAGCACGATGGGGTCCTTAAAGCTTTTGTAGAAGCCCGAAACGGCAAATACGTCGCCCGCTCCCGGGAATATCTCGTACCGCAGGTCAAAATTGTTAATCGAGGTTAAGCCCAGATTGGGGTTGCCCACGACGGGCGGCTCGCTAATGAAACCGAAGGACGCAAAGGGAGCTAGTTCCCGCATGTTGGGCCGCGCCAGGGTCTGGCTAAAGCTAGCCCGGACGTTACTAGTCACGCCCCCGTCCTTGCCAAATTTGTAGACCAGATTGACCGCAGGCAGTAGCGTCGTCGTGTCGATATCAGCGATAAAATTCTCCGGGTCGGTCACCACGGCCGCCTTATCGGACACGACGTTAATCTTGGTCTCCTCGACGCGCAGGCCGGCGATAACCCGAAAGCGGTTCGTCAGTTCGTAGGTCAGCATAGCGTAGCCGGCGGCTACGTCACTACTACCGACGTAGCTATTGTCAGGGCGGCTGACGTCCGTCAGGTACAGCCCCACGACGTTCCGCCCGGGCTCGCCGCCGATGACGCCGAGGTTACTCGGATTGAAATAGGTGGCCGGGTCGGCCCCCGACTCTTCGAGGGAAACGCCGTCGCGGTTCTTGTATTCGTAAAAGAATTCGTTGAACTGGCGGTCCATGGTGTTGTACAGTCCGCCGATTTTGAGCGTATTGCCCTTACTTTTCTTCTGGAGGAAAGGAACGGTGATGTCCAATTTACCCTGGTAGCTGACGTCGTTCAGGTCGCGGTAAACGCGGCGGGGGTCCGTATAGAGGGAGGAATTAATCTGCGCGAAGCCATTCGTTTCCTGGTAGGCGAAAAAGCGCGTATCGGGCTCCAGTTGCTTTGCGTCGACGTAGTTACCCGCCCATTCGATTTTGGCGTTACCGAGGGCTTTGATGGTGTGCAGTCCTTCCACGACGTAATTCTGCATTTCGCGCTGCATGAAGGAAGTGGTAATGTTGCGAAAAAAGCTCGAGGTATCACCGCTGAGGGTATAATCATCGTTGGCACCACGCTGGTCGAGCACTTCCTGGAAGGCTTGGTGAGAATAGATGCCGTAGGCGGTGATCCGGTTGGCGGAATTGGGCTTCAGGCTTAGGCCCAGCATACCGTTCAGCTTGGGGCTGCTGGTGCTGGTGGTACCGTCGTAGTCGAAAACACGAAACAGCACGTCGCCGCCGCCGGGGTTAAAGTAATTCCCCCGGCGCTCCCGGCGGAAGCTGTAATCGCGGCTGTACCCCGCGGAGCCGAAGACGCCGACGGGCATCGTCCCCACCCGAAACTGGTTACCGACGTTAGCGCTTACGCTGTAGTTGAGCGGACTGCGGTCCGTAGCCCGGTCGAAGTTATTACCGAACGACTTCGCCACTTCGTCAACCAGGCCGGCCGTGACGTCGTCGCGCCGCGCCCGCCCGGCCGCGCCGGGGTCGAGTACGTTTAGTTCATCAATCAGCGGGTTGTCCAGAATGGCGGGCCGGTCGAGCGTCCCATCGTTGAACCCCAGCCCGGCTTTGTCACCGGCGTCGAAGGTCTGAAAGTCGGACCGAAGGTTACCGATGCTGTTGTAGGCGGTAGAAGCGGAGACGCCCCAGGTGAACCGTTCGGGAAGCGCTTTCAACTTGATGTTGATGCTACCACCGGTAAAGTCACCCGGCAAATCCGGCGTAAAAGTTTTACTCGCTACGATGTTATCCAGCAAGTTGGTGGGGATGAGGTCGAGCTGGGCGGCATTGCGGTAGGGGTCGATGGAAGGCAGACGCAGCCCGTTGATCGTCGTTGCCGAATACCGATCACCGAGGCCCCGCACGTAGACGTACTTGCCGTCCACGACCGTCGTGCCCGTCACTTTGGTCATGGCGGCGGCGGCGGTGCCGGCCCCGATGCGGCTGATTTCCTGGCTGGAAATGACGTCCTGCACTTTATCGCTGTTTTGCCGCATCTGCAGGACCGCGATCTCACCGCGCTCCAGGCGGGTGGTACTGACGGTTACGTCCAGTTGTAAATCCACGCCCGCGTCTTCCGTGAAGGCGATGTCCAGAATTACGGTCTCGTTGGGCTCGACGACCACACCTTCGATGGTCTTGTTCCCGTACCCGACGTAGGTAGCGAGAATGGTGTAAGTGCCCGGGTCGGCTTTAAACTGGTACTTGCCTTCGATGAAGTCAGTCTGGGCGCCCGTGGACGTTCCCTGAATGGACACGTTGGCGCCCAGCATGGGGAAGCCGTCTTCGTCAAAAACAGTGCCCGCAATGGCCCCCTGCTGACCCCACGCAAGGGGACTAGCGAATAGCATCACCAGCGCGGTAAGGATTAATTTATGCATTACTTATTTTTTTTGCACCAAAAAAAAGAAAAGAAAGAAGCTTAAAAATTAGTCAGTTTGCTCGAATGGGCGAGTAATCAGCGTCCGGGCCGTCGGTCAACTCCATGAATAGACGACCGCTCGATCACCCGCCCGTTCGGCAGCGCAGTCGGTGCGTTAGCGGCGGACCACCAGTTTCTGCGCCAGGCGGCCACCGGCCGCTTCGAGCAGCACTACGTAGGTGCCATTCGGCAGATTACTCACGTCGACCGGAAAGCTATTCGACCCACCCAGCGCGGTGGTCGTGAACTGACCTTGGTTGCGGCCCAGTACGTCGAGAATAGAAATCGTCACCTCCGCCCGGCGGGGTAGTTCGTAGTTGATCGTCGTCAGGTCGGAAGCGGGGTTGGGGGCGGGGGCGTCGAGGGCCATGCCGTTGGTGGTAATTTGGCCGACGCCGTTGAGGAAGTCGAACACCGCGCCGGTCTCCGTGATGGCGGACCAGCCCATCAGCCAGTTACCATTTTCGTCTCCGTTCCCGGGGGCGAAGGCACCGACGTAATTCGTGGTATCGTACCCGGCGATCGCAAAGCTCGAACCAGCGTTGGCGGCGGGCGAGAAAGCGGACGGGCGGGGGTCGAACGCACCGCCGTCGCGATCGTCGTTGTTAAACTCCGGGTCAGCAACGACGTTTCCGGCGGCGACTAAACGGCTGACAAATTCGGCGGAAGATGCCGGGACGATGGCCCCTCCCTGATCGATGGCCACGAAGATGTCGGCAGCCGTTCCGGTGCCCCGGCCGAAGTTGAAGAAGTAGTTGTTTTGTAGCGTTAAATCACCGGCGAGCAAGCGGGCGTAGGTATCGTCCTCGGTATTATCCGTTCGGTCCTCGATCGCAATGGCAGCACTGTTGAAGTCGTAAAAGATAGAGTTGGCGTAAGTGCCACCGGCATTGTCCCGGAAATAGACGGCGTAAGCCAGGCCGTCGTTGTTGCCGTCACCGGCTTCACCACCGACGGCTACCGCGTCCTGACCAATACCGACGTAGGTTGCGTTAACAATAGTTGGGTTTGAGAAAGGTGCCTGGCCGTCGGGGTCGGCGCCGTCGTGCTCCCCCGCCCGGCCAGTGTTTTGCGCGCCGGACTGGAGACTGAACCAGTACTGGCCACCGCCCCGCCAGCCTAAATCGTAATCGAAGCCATCGTCACCACAAAAAGCGGTAGCGGCGTGATTGACCTTTACGGTACCACCAAACCACTCGATGCCATCGTCGAAGTTAGCGTACACTTCTACGTAGTCGATGGTGGTTCCACTGCCGACGCCGCCGAGCGTCAGGCCGTTAATCTCGTCACCCGGCGCCAGGGCGGCACCACCGTGGCGGATGGAGACGTAGTTGAGTACGCCCGAGTTATCGTCGTCGTCCGTGCCGCCGTATTCGGTGCGGTCTTCGGTGGCTTTAATGCCCTCGATGTTGTTTTGACCGCCGGGGCTGGCGATGGTGGCGCTGCCGAGGATGATGAGCCCACCCCAGAGTTGGCGGTCGCGCGCTTCCAGGTCGTCGGGGCTGTTGAGGTCATCGCTCTCCGCCGTAAAGATGATGGGCGCTTCGGCCGTACCGTTCGCGAATATCTGCGCGCCGCGGGAAATGATCAGGGTCGAGGCGAGGTCGCCGTTGGTGATGTTGCCCTGGGCGGCACCACGAATTACGGTACCGGCCTCGATGGTGAGTTTGCCGCCGGTCTCCAGAAAAACGAGGCCGTTGAGGACGTATTCGTTACCGGCCGTCCAGGTGACGTCGGATTCCGCGGTTAGGTCGGCGTCCGTGACGGGGACCAGGGTTTGGGCGGTGATTTGGGTTTGAAGTACGAGGCAGGCAAAAAGTGTCAGGGTAAATAGGTTGAATTTCCGGACCATAGTGTGGGTTGGTTTTTATTTCTGCCCCAAAGGTCCGGGTCCGTCGTTACGGCACGCCCCGTTTCATGTTAAGTTAAGGTTAGGTTCTGGAGCGCTGGTTTACAACACCTTAGCATGGGCACCCAGATTGCTACTGGGGCGGGTGCCGGGTATGTTATGGTCTAACAACCCGAGATTTGTGCTCTCTAGCTTGTCCTTTTTCCCGCTGGCGGCGTTAAATCCCGATAGCTATCGGGATGCCGACGCTACGGCGTCGCCTGCGTTTTTTGCCTTACCAGCAGAAAAAATGACTTTGCTAGAATTGCACAAATCTCAAGTTGTTAAACTATAGTATAAGCCGTGTGCAATGAGCGGACGTGAAATCAGTTTTCCCGGCCGTCCATAGGTTACCCCCGATGGGCGGGAAATCGGCAACTTTTAACGAGCCCCGACGTACGAATCCCGTACATCAGTCCGTTATACGGCCACAAAACAACCCCCATGGTTTCACGCTACTTTCTTTTGCTCCTCACTCCCCTACTCTTCACCTGCGTCAGCGCCCAAACTACGAGCCCCGAAGGCCGTTGGGCCACGACCGACGACGAGACCGGCGAGAAGCAATCCATCATCGAAATATATAAGGTCGGCGACAAATATGACGGCAAAATCGCCGAGATACTTACCGACAAAAAAGACGCCATCTGCACCGAATGCTCCGGCAAGCTAAAGGGCAAGCCCATTCTTGGCCTGGTCATCGTCAAAGACCTCGTAAAGGATGGCGACTACTGGGACGGCGGCACCATCCTCGACCCCCGCAAAGGCGCGGAATACAAACTCAGCGCCTGGTACGAATCTGATCCCAACGTTCTCTATATCCGCGGCAAGCACTGGACGGGGCTCTACCGTACGCAGACCTGGCAACGAGTCGTTGGGAAGTAGAAAGACTTTGGTTTAGGGTCTGGGCTCTATAGTCTGTAGCACTAACCGGAGACTATAGACCATAGACTACAGACCTTAGAACTTCCCTCCCAGGCCACGAATCACCAACTCCTCCCATCAGTCAAAAAACAGTGCCAACCCCCCCAACATGCAGCAAAGCTCTACCCATCTTGATTTAGTTACCTATTTATACGGCGAGTCCACTACCGCCCAGGCCCAGGCCACCGAAAAATCATTGGCCGGCGACCCCGTTTTGCGCCACGAATTTACCGACCTCGTCCAGGCCCAGGCCTCCCTTCCGAAGGTGCGATTTAGTGCCCGCAAGCGGCTTCTCCAGGTGATCCGTAAGTATGCGGCCGGCCCCGACCTTCAATTGTCCGTCTAGTTGAAAAGAATCGGACTCCTTTCCGACACCCACTCCTACCTCGACCCCAAAGTATTCGACCACTTCGCCGAATGCGATGAGATTTGGCACGGAGGTGACGTCGGCAACGCTTCCCTGCTCGATGAGTTGGAAGCCTTCAAACCACTACGCGGCGTCTACGGCAACATCGACGATCAAACTGTCCGCGCCCGGCTACCCCTCAATCTCTCTTTCGAGGTCGAGGGGCTTTCGGTGTTTATGACCCACATTGGTGGCTACCCCGGGCGGTACACGCCGCGGGTTCGTAAGATTCTCGACGCGGAAAAACCCCGGCTTTACGTCTGCGGGCACAGCCACATTCTCAAAGTTATCATGGACAAAAAGCGCGCTTGCCTGCACATGAACCCGGGGGCTTGCGGGCGGCACGGGTTCCATCAGGTGCGGACGCTTTTGCGGTTCTCGGTGGAGGCGGGGCGGGTTTCGGATTTGGAGGTTATTGAGATGGGGAAGAGGTAGTAGGCTGGTAGGTTTTTAGGTGGTAGGTGGTAGGTGGTAGGTGGTAGGCGGTAGGCGGTAGGCTGGTAGGTGGTAGCTCAGCCAGTAAATTTAATTGATTTCGGTGTTTTCGTGGCAAAGAAAAAGCGAGCACTAACTTTCGTTAGTGCTCGCTGCTAATTTCTCGTAATTCGAATGCTGCTTACGCGAGTTTCTGGTACATCTCGCTGGCCATCGGCTCGCCAATGCTCATGCCGCCACCGACGTCGTAGCTGACGCCATTGCTGTAAGAGGATGCGTCGCTGGCCAGGTAGCGGACCATCGCTGCGATCTCGGTGGGGTGACCGGGGCGCTTGCTGGGGATGAACTTGCGCTTCTGTTCGAGGCTGTCTTCCGGGTGAGCGTCGTTCATCGGGGTAGAAATTTCACCGGGGCGAACGCCGTTGATGGTGATGTTCGTACCGCCGAGAGCAAAAGCGGCACACTTAATGAAGCCACCGAGGGCGTGCTTCGTCATCGTGTAAATCGTATCGACTGGGCTGGCGATGTGTTCGTGGACGCTGGTGCAGACGATGATGCGGCCGGGCGTTTCGCGGGGGGCGGTTTCGTTGCCGGTCACGACTTTGCGGGCGGTGTGGGCGATTTCGTCCATCGTGCTTTCATTACCGTCGGGGTCGAGGCCGAGCATGTGACGGGTGGCGCGTTGCACGGCCATTACTGCGCCGAATGTATTGACGTTGAATAGATCCTGTATGTCCGCTAGCTCCAAATGGGGGAACCGCTTCATGGTCATCTTGCCGGCGTTGTTGAAGAATATATCTAATCCGCCGAGCTCGCCGACGAGGTGGTCGATGGCTTGGTTAGCGGAGGCCGGATTAGTCAAATCCATCTTCGTATAAAATACTTTGCGGCCGAAATGGCGGACGGCTTCGGCGGTCAGTTTGGCGTCTTCTTCGTGGTGGGCGTAAGTAAAGCCGATGTCGCAACCGTCTTCGGCCAGGGCCATGGCGGTGTAGCGGCCAATGCCGGTGTCGGCGCCGGTGATGATGGCTTTACGGATGGTACGGCCTTCAGCCATGCGGGAGCCGGGCGTGCGGTTGGTTTCGAGGAGTTCCTCTAGCGTTGTTACTTCGGATTTCATAAATGTGGGGTTGTAAATTGATGCGTAATCGCCCTTTTACAACCCAGCTTACCTTCCGATGTGCGCCAAACCTTGACATAACAGGGTGCGGACGTTCTAACTAACTATGGCCATGTATTGCGCGGTCGTCCCGACTGAGTGCGGGACTTGCTTTCGCTTCGCGGGTGCAGTGCAAATTAGATGAGGAGAATATTTTTTCCACCACCTACTCGATCGGCGTACCGCCAACCTTCGTTAATGCTGCAAAAATTTCGTTCAGCTGGTCAAGCAAGGAACCGTCCTGTTTATTGATTATTTCCCGACCATCGATCGCCGCCACCCGTGTCAGTTCTCCCATAGTACCGGTCGTAAACACTTCATCCGCCGTATAAAATTCACTTACGGAGATGCGAGATTCTTCGGCGGGGATATTGTGCTCAACGCAGAGCCGTAGAATAGTCCGCCGAGTAATGCCGGGCAGGCAGTAATCAGCGTAAGGTGTTCTGACGACGCCGTTTCGAATCAAAAAGACGTTCACGCCGTTGGCTTCGGATACGTAACCATCCTTATCCAGCATCAAACCGGCGTCGGCGCCCGCGTGGTTGGCCTCGATCTTGGCCAGGATGTTGTTGAGCAGATTATTGTGGTGAATCTTACTGTCGAGGCTGTTCGGACTGTTGCGGCGAACGGAGCTCGTGATCAGTGTGATCGTTGGCGGATAAACGGGTGGCTTGTGCTCGGCAAGTACGATTAGCGTACAACCGGCCTGATTGAGGCGCGGGTCCATTCCGGAGGTAATCTTGTCTCCACGCGTGAGGGTCAGGCGGATGTGGACGCCATCAGTCATGTTGTTGGCCTTCAGGGTTTCGAAGATGGCCGTGCGCACGGACGCTCTGGTCGGGATGCCCTGAAAAGCTAGCGTGTGCGCCGAATCGAACAAGCGGTCAAGATGCTCTTCGAGGGAAAACACTCGGCCATCGTAAACGCGCAAACCTTCCCAAACGGCGTCGCCGCCCTGGACTACGCTATCGAAGACGCTGACTTTTGCTTCGTCACGGTGGACTAGTTTACCGTTGATGTGAACGAGAAGATCTTTGTTGGCGGGGTTGAATTGTTGGAGCATGAAGGCGTTGCGTTAAGATTAGAAGAGTGAACTCGCCAGCATTTCTTCGTAAGCTGGTTGGCACTGGTCGGCAATGCGTTGTAGTTCGGGGCTGAGGGTAAAGGCTCTTTCCCGGTAAGGTAAGAAACCCGTGCTTTTGTGAACGCCCGCGTACCAATGTTTGGCCCAAACACCGTCCTCGGGGCGTGGGCCGGCGGTCCAGCTAAGCATGGACTCGGTGAATTCGAAACCTAAGCGTTCGCAAAGTTGGCGCACTACTCGTCGAGGATTCAAGAGTAGTAACCGGGCGTCGATCACGGCGGCCAATTTACCCGTTTTGCGCAGAGATTTGAACAGCGCGAACTGCTGGAGTACCCCAATATCTTCGGCGGTCACCTTTTCCACCACTTCACCAAAAGATCGCAAGATTTCCCTGGGGTCGCGGATGAGCAGGACGTTCTGCATGTGGTTGAGAAATGCAGGATCAAGCGCGACGAGGTGGTGCGTCATTTGCTTGAAAACAACGTTGGGGCGGCCGTAATCCCCAGTGAGCATACTCCGGACAACCTGAATCCCGTCATCTTCCATATGCGCCAAAATCTCTTCTCGGCCAGGGTGCTCCGCCTCGGTAGGTTGGTGACGGAGGTAATGAGCATAGAGCGGTTCGTCAACTACGGCTACGGCCGGATTTTGCGCCAGTCCGTACATCAGGGCGGTACTGATGTTGCGGGGGGAAGACCAGAGGTTAATGCGGGTTTTGGTCATTTTGGTCTGTAGTCTAAAGTTTTTGGTCTGTGGTCTTTGCTTTTATTTCCCCCCTCATTGCACTCACCAAAAGTACCCTGCGCCCGCGACCGCGCCCGGAGCCACCACATACATCCTCGATGGCTAGTGGTGAGCAGCACCCAGATGAGTCATTGCCACCACGCAGGCACGTTCCGCCCCGACCGCAAGGTACTATTGGTTAGATAAGCTTAACGTTTGGCGCGCAAGATTGCCAAGGAAGGTTTAATTGAGTGTACTTCTCTTCCAATGAGGCCACAAAAACCGTACATTCGCGGCGCCTAATAAATATTGATTTTCCCCGTATTCACTACCACATTTTACCGCTCTCAAAAACGACTCACATGAAGACCGACATCATCGTTCCAACCGTTACCCAAGTTGCCGTAGCTGCCGTTCCGCGCACTGACGACTTGATGGAAGAACTCTGGGATATTTACGTGATTAACCTCCGTGCAGGCAGCATGACCAACCTGCTCATCACCAGCCAGGGCTACGGGGCGGTGGACGGCAACGACATGTCGACGACCGTGCTGCGTCACTTCCACCAGGAGCTAGCCGCGAACGCCGCGGTCAAGATCGAACCCATTCAGACGTCGCTGTTCGGCATCAAAAATGAATACTGGGTCAGCTTTAATGACGGTGAGGTAATGATGGACAAGCGCTTTATTTTCGAGCCGGGCCAAATTTCGGCGGCAGCACTGGAAACGGTGCCCGTGCTGGGCAAGCGGGGTGTGGTCGTTCAGTAGGTACTAAACTATTGCCGCCAACGCACCGCGAGTCGCTCGGAATAGGCACCGACTTGTGGGAGGTTCCGGTGAATCTTGGCGACCTTTGCCGCCCAGTTCATTTTAGATAAACAACCTTATGCCCGCACGCCCCGCCCCCAAGCAAGTCGACCACAGCCGCACGATCATGTCCGAGCTCGTGATGCCGAACGATACGAACCCGCAGAATAATTTGATGGGGGGCAATATGCTGCGGTGGATGGACATCGCCTGCGCCATCTGCGCGGGTAAGCACACCAACCGACCGGTAGTTACGGCTTCGGTGGATAACGTAGCCTTCGGCTCACCGATCCGTAACGGGGAAGTCGTCACGTTAGAAGCTACCGTGACCCGGTCGTTCACCACCAGCCTCGAAATATACGTGCAGGCCACCGCGGCCACCATGCAGGGCACCAACCCCCGGCGGACGCACCACGCTTATTTTACCTTCGTGGCTTTAGATAAAGACAATGGCTCGCCGGTCGCGGTCCCCGAAATTCTCCCCCTTTCCGAGATCGAAGAACAGCGCTACGCCGCCGCCCTTCGCCGTCGGGAACTGCGCCTCGTGCTGGCGGGGAGGATGAAGCCGGAAGACGCGGAGAATTTACGGGAGTTGTTTAAGTAACTGACTTAACACCCGTAGTTTTCAGCCTAAGTAGCTACACTATAAAAACCGAACACAAAAGCCACAAAAGCAAAAACACAAAGCACCAAAAGATTGGGCACCCGGTCTGAGTTTAGTCATGTGTTTTTTTTGATTCTTTTGTGTGTTGTGTGTTAAAAAAACTATGTCGGATTGTCGACGTGGCATCAAATACATGCGGTTAGTTGAGTACGTAAAGCACGGACGTCCCTGGCTACCGTCAAGTTTTACCGCGAGTGCGGCTGCCTCTGCCCGGAAATCTTGGTCTACCGGGGATACGGGGTCGGGTTCGTAAATTCGCCACCGCACTACCCCACCCCACATGAAAATAGCTACCTACAACGTCAACGGCATCCGCGCCGCCCTCAAAAAAGGGCTCGCCGAATGGACGGCCGCAACCGCGCCCGACGTCCTCTGTATTCAGGAGACGAAGGCCCACGAAGAGCAAGTGGACATGGCGGAACTGAAAGCCCTGGGTTACGTACACCAACAGTGGCACAGTGCGACATCCAGAAAGGGGTACAGCGGGGTTTTGACGTTGAGTAAGGTGGTGCCAGATTACGTCCAACTCGGCTTCGGCAACGAGAAATATGACCGTGAGGGCCGCGTTGTCCGCACGGACTTCGGCGATCTGACCATCTTCAATTGCTACTTCCCCAACGGCGGCCAGGGAGACGAGCGGCAGAATTTTAAATACGAATTTCTCGATGACTTCCTAGCCCATATCCTCGAGCTACAAAAGTCCCGCCCCGGCATTCTCGTGGTCGGTGATTACAACATTGCCCATAACGAGATCGACCTTCACTCACCGAAGACCAACCATAAGAACACCGGCTTTTTACCGGACGAGCGTAAGTGGATGACGGAGTGGTTCGACAAAACGGGCTTCATCGATACTTACCGCCACTTGTACCCCGAGGGCGAAGCCTACAGCTGGTGGAGCTACCGGGCAAACGCACGCAATAACGACAAAGGCTGGCGCATCGATTACCACAGCCTTAGCCCCTCCCACGCCAACCGACTCGTGGACGTAGTTCACCTAAAAGATGCCTTGCATTCGGATCATTGTCCGATCCTGCTGACCTTATCTTAAATATTTGCGTTTCTTCGTCGAATCATTTTCCCTGACCGCCAGCCCGGCTAATTTAACCAACAAGACATGCGCATATTTCTGGACAACGCCGCGACTACGCCCCTCGACCCCGACGTGCTCTCCGCCATGACCGACGTGATGGCCAACAACTACGGCAACCCATCCAGCATTCACGCGGAAGGGCGTAAGGCCCGCTCGCTCATTGAATCGGCGCGCAAAACGGTTGCCACCGCGCTCAACTGCAGCATCGGGGAAATATTTTTCACTTCGGGGGGCACGGAAGCCAATAATATGGCACTCAAGAACGCGGTGCGTGACCTGGGCGTGCGCCGGATCATTTCTTCGCCACTGGAGCACCACTGCGTGCTTCACAGCCTGGATTCCATCCGGGAGGCGGGCACGGCACAGGTTGAAATGGTTAAAATCGACGCACGGGGCCACGTCGATCTGGAAGACCTTAAGCAACGTTTGGCGCAGAGTGAGGCTAAGACTTTAGTTAGCCTCATGCACGCCAATAATGAAATCGGTAACCTGTTATCGTTGGAAGACGTAAGCAAAATTTGCGCGGACGCTGGTGCCATGTTTCACTGTGATACCGTACAGACGATGGGCTTTTACCCCATCGACCTGAACGCTACTCGGATTAATTTCCTGAGTGGTTCCGCGCACAAGTTTCACGGGCCGAAGGGTGTCGGGTTTATCTACATCAACTCCGACAACATCATCAAGCCTTACCTCGACGGCGGTGCCCAGGAGCGCAACATGCGCGGGGGGACGGAGAACATTTACGGCATCGTCGGCCTGGCGGCTGCCCTCGAAAAATCATACGCCAACCTAGCGGAACGCTCGGCGACCATCCGTGACGTGCGGGACTACCTCAAGCACGAGCTAGCCGCTAAGTACCCGGACGTAAAGTTTAATGGCGACCCCGATCGTAGCCACTACAAACTCCTCAGCACGAGCTTTCCCTACAGCGACAAGGGGACGATGTTGCTCATGAACCTCGACCTAGCGGGTATTTCCGCCAGTGGCGGCTCGGCCTGTTCGAGTGGGATCGACGTTGGCAGCCACGTCGTCGGCCACTTAAACCCCGATAGTCAGCGGCATACGGTTCGGTTCTCGCTCAACCACCACAACACGCGCGCGGAGGTCGATACGGTGGTGCGGAAACTGGCGGAGATGCGCTGATCTTTCCGGGAAGATATTGTTAGGGAGATGTCAAACCTAAATTGCTGAACACTGCTTGTCGTGTGGGCTTTAAAGTAGCAGACCGGGCGAGTACCGTCCGAACCCACAATTACGCATCCCCAATACCACTCCCCATGGCCGCACCTAACGTACAGATTAACGAAGCATGGAAAGCCGCGCTTTCCGATGAATTTGCCAAGCCTTACTTCAAAAATTTGATCCAGTTTCTGAAGCAAGAAAAAACCGATAACAAGACGATCTACCCCGCCGGCTCCTTGATTTTTAACGCCTACAACACTACCCCGATCGATCAGGTTAAAGTAGTCATTCTCGGTCAGGACCCTTACCACAACCCGGGGCAGGCCATGGGCCTCAGTTTTAGCGTACCGCAGGGAGTCACGCGCCCGCCATCCTTGCGAAATATCTATAAGGAACTGGAGACGAGCCTCGACATTCCGGCGACCAAGAATGGCGACTTAACTAACTGGGCGGAGCAGGGCGTTTTCCTGCTTAATTCCATGCTGACCGTGGAGCGCAACAAGCCGGGTAGTCACCAGCGTTCCGGCTGGCAGTTTTTTACGGATGCGTCCATCAAAGCTATTAGTGATCAGTGCGACAATGTGGTATTTATGTTGTGGGGTGCTTTCGCTAAGAAGAAGGGTGGCCTTATCGACGAGAACAAACACCTCGTCCTCGCCAGCGCTCACCCCTCGCCCTTCAGCGCCGACAAGGGTTTTTTTGGCAATAACCACTTCAAACTCGCCAATGAATACTTGGAAAAACACGGGAAAGACCCCATTGACTGGCGCGTAGGGTAATCTCCGCCGGCGGAGGAATTTTGTGGGTATCAACCGGGATAGTACCTTATGGTGGAGCACGTCTTCTCCCCTGTTTGTTACCTTCGCCACAATGCGCACATTTTCTGTCCACGCCGCTCTGACACTGCTTTTTTGTACTTTCCTCTGCACCTGCTCCCGGGCCCCTGCTGATGACGTGCAAGACCTCGTCATCGGAAATCTTCGTTATCAGGAGCGTAGTCAGCTACTGGACGCGACGGTAGAAATTCGGCGGGAGGACACTTCCACCACGTACTCGCCGCCGACGGTATTTAATTTTCCAATGCAGAAGGTTCCGCGCGGCGGGGAGCTGTTTAAGTACCGCCGCCCAATGCAGTATCCGGCAATTTTGCTACTGGACGTACCGTGTCATAATGATCGCTGCCCGTTGGAGTTGCGGTTCCCCCCGGTGTCCGTGGCGGCCATCCCCGACGTGATTGCACGTGGCCAGAAATTACGTGCGCCGATTGGGCGGAGCGCACTAGGGGAAGGGGAAAGCCTTCTTTATTTCTTCGAATCGACGGACCGCTCGGCCCCCCGGCAAATTCAAATACTCGGCCCCACGGCTAGCAACGTCGTCACGTTACCGAAGGCGGCGGTCTCCACCATCGCACCCGGCGAGTACGAACTATATCTGATCAAGCAGAAACTGGTCAAGGATAGTACTAGTAAGTTAAGGTCGAGCTTTCAACTTGCATTCTACACGAACACGAAGCCGGTGACGGTGACCGATTAAGCCCCGCGCCCATGTACGCTCTGCGCCGCTTATTGTACCTACCCTTCAGCCTCGTTCTCCTCAGCCTGCTCTGTTTTGTGCTGAGCAGCTACGTTCCGTTGGACCCAGTTGCCTCCAGCCTGCCGTCCGCTGATTCACGTTTGTCCAGCCAGGATCCGGAAACCTACGACCGCATCTACCGCCGCGCCGCGACCCGCTTGGGCTACGACAAGCCCCCGTTTTACGTTTCAATTAGTAACGCCGCACTTCCCGATACCCTCCACCGGATCACCCGGCCCACGGAGCGTAAAATGCTGAGGGCGCTGACGCTGGATGCAGGGAATTGGGAAAAAGTAGCCGAGTATTACCGGGTGCTCAAAGCGGTTGCCTTTACTGACGTCAACTCCACTAGCTCCCATGACGAGCAAGCGACACTGTTGGCGCGTCGCTTATTACTTCAGGACGATCCGGAGGTCATTAGGGAAAGTATCGACGGACTACGCAGCCGCGGTCGTGCGCACCACTTGACTACGGCTCACACTGATATTTACCAAAACCAGCAACGGCAGCGTTTGCTGTGGCCCGTTGTGCGCTGGCACGGCACCGGGAATCAGTACCATCGCTGGCTTAGCAACATTTTCGCGGGAGATTTTGGTATTTCCTACCTGGACCAGCAGCCGGTCATCGATAAGATCAAGCGCGCCGTTCCCAATACTCTACTCCTCAACGCGCTCGCCCTTTTCATCATTTTTGCCCTGTCCATTCCCCTCGGGCTATACTTAGCCCGGCGCGTTGGCACCCGGCGGGAGAGCTGGATCACCGGTGGACTTTTTATTCTCTACGGAGTTCCGAGTTTTTGGGTGGCTACGCTGCTGGCTACTTTCTTTACCACGCCCGCCTACGGGATGGACTTTTTTCCCAGCATGGGCCTCGGCTCCGTGCCGGTGGATGCATCTTGGTGGGAAACGGTGAGCGTACGCGGTGGACACTTAATTCTCCCCGTCTTGTGTCTGTCTTATCCGGCGTTGGCCTACGTGAGTCGTCATCTACGACAGTCCGGCACGCAAGAATTAAGCATGCCGTACGTGAGAACGGCCCGGATGAAGGGTCTTTCGGAGCGAAAAATCCTGTGGGGCCACGTGTTCAGAAACGCTTCCTTTCCACTCGTTACGCTGTTTGGTAACATCATTCCCGGCATGCTTGCGGGCAGCGTTTTGATCGAGCGTATTTTTAACATCCCCGGGATGGGGCAGCTACTTTACGTTTCCGCCGTTGGTGGCGACTGGCCAGTCATTATCATGCTGGTGATGATCAACGGGCTACTGACGGCGCTCGGGTTACTAGTGGCGGACCTTACTTACGCGGCAATTGACCCCCGGGTAGAACTCAACCGTCCTTCTCTCACGCAGGTGAATAACCGCTGATGGAAAACAATAAGCGCAAAGTAGGTTGGGCGCACTGCTGGATTATACTCCTGGTGGTGCTCGCCGTGTTTGCTGATCTTATCGCTAATGACCGGCCGCTGATCGCGTGTGTGAACGGAGAACTGCATTTCCCAGTCCTGAGTACCTACTCCGATGGTTTTACTGATCAGCCAACGCACCAAAAGCAGATTTACAACTGGTACGAGCAAACGACAGACTGGGCGGTCTGGCCCCCCGTCCCCTACGACGGTTCTTCGCCCGATCTCCGTAATGCGAATTACCGGTCTCCTTCCGAAGTCCAGCAAACGGGTACGTTCGCGCGGCACTTACTGGGGACGGACCGGCTCGGAAGGGACGTACTGGCATCCTTGATCCACGGAACTAGGGTAGCTCTGCTGGTCGGTTTCGGTTCCGTCTTATTGTCGCTTCTGATCGGCGTGCCCCTCGGCGGCGCGGCGGGTTTTTTTGGTAACACGGGCCTACGCTTTTCCAGGGCTAGTTGCTGGGCGACCGCGGCGGGTATATCGCTTGGTTTGCCCTACGCCATCGTTTGCCTACTACCTTACTTCGACATTACGAACCTAAGCGCGCAGGGTTTCGCCTGCGTGGTCGCCATTTCGGTGATCGGTGGAGGCATTTATCTCCTGCTCAATCAGTTCCGGAAATTCAGGGTTGACGTTAGTTTTCCACTAGATGGGATCGTCCTGCAAATTTTGGAGCTCTTCGTCAACGTCCCGGGGGCGGTGTTCCTGATCGCGGTGGTAGCATTTATCGAGGACGCATCGTTAACTACGGTGATCGTCGTCGTGGGCATTCTCGGGTGGACGGCGGTAGCGCGGTTTTTACGGGCCGAAATGTTACGCGTACGTAGCCTTCCCTACATCGAGGCGGCGTACGGAGGTAATATTTCATCGTGGAGGATTTTGTTCGTGCACGCGTTGCCGAACGCAATCGGTCCGTTGCTCGTGATTGCTGGTTTCATGATGGGTTCCGCCATTCTACTGGAAGCTTTCCTTTCCTTTCTGGGCATTGGAATACCGAACGACTTACCAACCTGGGGTAGCTTGCTACGACGCGCACGGGAACAACCGTCGGCGTGGTGGTTGGCCGTTTTCCCCGGAGTAATGTTGACGGCGACCATTCTGGCTATTCTACGCATCGGAGAGCGGAAAGGCTAAGCAGATCTCTTCGCTCCGTAACCTAAACAGATCTTGAGCGCTCGATTGCGATATCCGGGCTCTTTTACTCACGAAGCATCCTCACCGGCCGGCCGTTCGCAGCAGCGCAACTTTTTGTAAGGCCATGATGCTTACGGCGTCCTTTATCCGACCATCCAGGGTCATTGCGATGGCTTCGGAGATTAGTAGCTTCTTTACTTTCAGATCTTCCGTTTCCTCGGGCTCCGCGTCTTCTTGTGACAGTCCTTCGGCCAGATAGGCTATTCCATATTCATCGCAGACGGAGTTGCTCGTATAGAAATCTAATAAAAGCGTCCAGCCCGTAGCGACGAGCCCCGTTTCCTCTTTCAGTTCTCGTTTCGCGGTTGCGAGCGGATCGGTTCCTACGGGGCACCCGCCTTCGGGTATTTCCCATTCGTAGCGGTTGGTCGCGTACCGAAACTGGCCGACCAGGTACGTATAACCTTCATCATCGATGGGTACGATCCCGATCGCATGATTCTTAAAGCGGACGACTCCGTAAATCCCCTCACCGCCACGAGGATTGATAACTTCACTGTGGTCGACCCCCAGCCAGGGATTATCGTAAACGGTTTTGGTGCTTTTGGTCGTCCAGGGATTCTTCATCTGGCCAAAATACGAAGGGAATAGACCAACGTAATTAATCTAAATTACTCGAAGGTGGGATCACCGTACACTCGCCAACTGCCGTCGTCATTGCGACCGGGCAAGCGCCGCAATCTCGGACCTATCACCTCCCGGATATTCTGAATAATCGATACAACACTCAACACGGGCCAGAATTAATCCATCTAATCGGTAGATTTTGGGCTGGGAAATTGAGAGACCAAGCGGCGTTATCATAATGGCACTACTTGACTTCCCGATGAGTTACTATTCGGCTGCGGTTGTGTCAGGCGGCAATTTGCAGTTTACGCACCAGCTCGCTGTCCGCTGCGGGTGCGAAGAGCAGATCTCCCTTCCGGTCGTCCACAACTTCCAGGCGGAGTTCGGTTGCTAATGTTTTTGCCAACTGCCCCATCTCCTGAGCGTAGGGCATACTACTTCCCAGCGCAGCGTAGTGATCGACGATACCGATCCGAATCGTTTCGAGGGGGTCAAAGCGGAGGAGAAGGTCACGCAGTTCCGCCGTTGCTTTTGATTTGACGCCTTTCTCCTTCAACGCTGCTCTGATGTCCTCCATTTTAAGAAAGACGATCTGTTCGTGACGGAAGTGTTGCCAGTAATCACCGCTGCCCCGGCGGTGGCTGTAGTGAGCCAGGTGACGCTGTTCGGCTCCTTTCTGACAGGAGATGCGGGCCATGGCTTTGGTTTGCTCGAGCAGGGTGAGCATCTCGTCGGTACTCAGTTTAACGTGCTCGGGGTAGATCTGCTCTTCCTTACTGAGTTTAGTTGCGACGGCTTGTTTCACTTTCGACTTCGTACCGAGGGCAACGAGTTTTGCAAACTCTACCTGGAGGTAGTACTCCTGCATTAACTGTCCCTTTGTTTTGGCGGAACGCGCGTAGTCCTTCAGGCCCTCCGGCCGCCGAATACCGTTGGTGAACTCATAAACGTCTTTTAACCACTGCTGCACGTTGACTTGATAGTGGTTATCGTTTAGGCCAAGCGCCCGGTGGAGCTGGGTGGCTTTGACGACGCGAGTTCCACGTTTGCTGGTCAGTATTTTGAGGTCCATACTAAAAAGATGCTGATGATGAAACAAAATTAGGGTTTGTTTGAATTAAAAACAACTTTACAACAAATTATTTCTCATTTATTTGTTGTCAAAACCCGGTTCACGTTGATTTATCAGTCAGTTACGCCACCTTCGTAACTTATTTGATTACTGTTCCGTCCCGCGGATCACTACCATAGTTTTGGGGGAGGATCGCCGGGGACACGGTGGGTTGGAGTTTATGAATACCAATTTCGCTCGTCCGACGTAAATACCCGGCACCCGCGCCCGCGCCCCCTTACCCGAGATTGGATATGTGGAAATGAGCAGAACGATAGGTGCCCTGGTGCGTTATCTTTGCGCACGTTCCCCCCGCCTTTCCAAGAACAGCTAAATAAGATAAATTAGTGAAACTACCCCTGCGCATCCATGCCGAAGGCCGACGAATGCTTACCCTATTGTTGCTGGGGCTAGCGGCAATTTGTTTTGTGGCTTTTACGGTGCTGCCAAACATTGCCTGGATAGTGGCGGGAGTAAGCTTGCTCTTTTTTCTGGTTATTCTCCAGTTCTTCCGCAATCCAAACCGTTTGGTGCCCGTGGAAGATGACAACCTGGTCTACGCACCCGCTGACGGTAAGGTCGTCGTTATTGAAGAGGCCACCGAGCCGGAGTATTTTAAGGATAAGCGGCTACAGGTAAGTATTTTTATGTCGCCGGTAAACGTGCACGTCAATCGCAACCCCATCGGTGGCAAGGTGACTTACAACGCTTACCACCCGGGAAAGTACCTAGTTGCGTGGCACCCGAAGAGTTCTACGGAAAATGAGCGAACTACCGTAGTGATCGATAACGGTAACACCGAAATATTACTTCGCCAAATAGCCGGAGCGCTAGCGAAACGTATAAAGAATTATCTTGAAGTTGGTCAGGAAGTCCGCCAGGGGGAAGATTTCGGGTTCATCAAGTTTGGCAGCCGGGTGGATATGTTCTTACCCCTCGGCACACAGCTCGATGTGCAGCTCAACCAAAAAGTGAAGGGTAACAAAACTGTTATCGCACGGCTGGGTTGAACGGTTAATCTCCCCGCTTACTCACGCCAAAAAGCTGGAAAAGTCGTTACCTTATTACACAAACTTCCGCCGCTTATGTCTCGCCGCCAAACACCCAAAACCCGTCCTTACGAAGAAAAGTCTCTGGTTGAAAAGCAACAAGACTTTAAGAGACACTTGCGTACGTACGTGGTCATGAGCTTGTTCTTTTTCGTGCTGAACGCGACGACTGCCTTCGGCGCCTGGTGGTTTTACTGGCCGATGCTGGGTTGGGGAATAGGGGTTATTCTGCAGGGCCTGAGTTTGTACGGGCCGCTCCGCGACGCGGACAGCACGCACCAGCAGGAGCAACTCGAGCCCCTGCCGGATCTTGAAGACCGTTACCCAGGCATGGAGCTCAAAGAGTTACAAACCAACAAACCCTACCGTGAAGAAGACTTGGTGTGAATCCTCGCAAAGGCGTCGGCCACGGTAATTACGCCATCCGTACCGGGGGTAAGTCTTTTTGCCCTCAACAGGGTTTTCCGGCGCAGGGCGTTATAGAGCGGCTCCCCCGCAATCAAGTTGTTCTCCGTTATTCTCCCATTATCCGCACCCGCGTGCAACAGCCGGCCGGCGCCAAGGTAGAAACCGACGTGTGTGATGCGCTGACTTCCGTCGTCGCGGATGGCACCGAAAAAGAGCAAGTCTCCTACCGCTAGATTAGCCAGATCCTCCGTCAAGGGTACTTCCGTTCCAGCGTGTACCTGTTGGCTGGCATCCCGGGGAATGACAAACCCATTGAGGTAGTAGACCATTTTAGTGAAGCCACTACAGTCCATCCCGTTGGGGCTGGTACCACCCCACAAATAGGGCTGCCCGCTGAATCGTAGCGCGGTGTTGACCAGTTCTTGGGATTTTAATTCTCGTGGATTAGCCCATTCTTTGAATGTGTGCAGATCTTTGGCAGGCACGGTACCTCGGTCACCGTTGGGTAGCGCTACCGACTGGCCGGAACGACTAGATGGCGCCCGCGCAGCGATAATCCCGCCGGGAGTAATGGCACTCAGCACGTCACGGTATTCGTCGTTGGAGGTAACCGCGCGTGTTTCACCATCGACCATCCGAAGGTCTTCTCGCTGGTACGCCGCCAGCTCTTCCCCCGTCATGCTGACGAATGCACCGGGCTCGAGCCACGCCAAGTAGCCATCGGGGGTACGGACTAAAAACCACTCATCTTGCTCGTCGAGCACCCGTATGGGCGTCCCCAGCAATGCTTGAGTAGCGAGCTCCTGGTTGTGACCGGGGCGGCTACGGAGGTTAGCTACGGAAACTTTGATTACCCCGACGCTGCGGTCACCGACGGCGGTATCGGGCAGGAGCCGGACATTGTTTACCAGTTCCTTACTAGCTCCCGCCAAACTATCCAACGCATTTTGGCCAGCCACAAGCGTCGTGTACCCCTCGATGCTTCCGTTCGTAACTGCGGCTACTAGCCTATCAGTCCGCTTATCGGGTGCGAATCGTTTGGATAATTCTTCCAGAGCGGCTGCGTGGTCGGCAGCCGCGGGTTTCGCGTGCATCGTACAAGAAGTCACCGCCACGCAAAGGCAAAAAAATAGGTATGGATTCATAGCGCTTAATCGAGTATTTTGTCCCGGACGGGGACTTTTTGGCCCTCTCCGAGCGGGAAGTTCCGTTTGTGGAATGGTAGTGAAAAAACAACATTTATTTTGACTTGCATACTAATAATACCGGATAAATTAAAACAAACCGCCGGAAAACCAGCATTTTCCTGTACTTTCACGTAGTGTTCGCGAACTTGTTTCGGCAATTTTGTTAACATCTCATACGAGTTCTAGCGGATCTCAGTAGGTTGCACCTTTCAGATTTCAATTTTTGATGCTTGATCCGAGCTTTTTTCTTGCTCTTTTCCCCGCTTCTTGTTTTCATCCTTTTTTTCATTTTATCATTTCCCTTTTTGTTATGAATTTATTTGTTGCCCGGCTGAGCTGGGATACCGACGAGGACGCCCTCCAAAATACGTTTAGCGCGTACGGAGAAGTAGAGTCCGTAAAAATTATCCTCGACCGCGAGACCGGCCGTTCACGTGGTTTCGGCTTCGTTGAAATGCCCAACGAGGAAGAGGCCAAGGCGGCTATCGAAGCCCTGGATCAATCCGACCTAGATGGTCGTACAATTGTAGTCAAAGAAAACGAACGCCAAGGCGGCGGCGGCGGTGGAGGCGGAGGCTTCAACCGTGGCGGCGGCGGTGGTGGCGGTTACGGCGGCGGTGGCGGAGGCTACGGCGGTGGTGGCGGCGGTCGCAGTGGCGGCGGTGGCGGTTACGGCGGCGGTGGCGGCCGTAGTGGCGGCGGCGGCGGTTACAGCGGTGGCGGTGGCGGCGGTGGTTACCGTGGCGGCGGAAATGATCGCGGCGGTGGCGGCGGTTACCGTGGCGGCGGCGGAAACGACCGTGGCGGCAGTGGCGGTGGTGGCGGCTATGATCGCGGCGGCGGTGGCGGTGGTCGTTATGACCGCGGCGGCGGTGGTGGCGGTGGCGGTCGTTATGACCGCGGCGGCGGCGGCGGTGGTGGTGGCGGCAACTACGATCGCGGCGGCTCCGGCGGCTCCGGCGGCGGTGGCGGTTATGACCGCGGTGGCAGTGGCGGTGGCGGCGGAAGTCGCTATGATCGCGGTGGCAACAGTAGCGGCGGTAGTGGTAGCGGAAGCGGCCGTGATGGCGGTTCCGATGACTACGAGCGCCGTGTTAGCAACGATAGCAACTACGGCCCCAGTCGTCGGCCACGCATCAATCGTTCAAGCGACACTAATCGTTTCAACAACGGCAACGACTAGTTTCAGGACTAAGTCACGCAACAGGACTAACAGTTCTTACGCATAAGAAAGCGCCCCGGCACCTCGCCGCGGGCGCTTTTGTGTTACTCCTTCCGAAGCTAGTGAGAAAAGCAAATCTCCCTATATTGTGTTACGCTAGCCTTCCGCTGTCCTGACCAATTTTCAATTTAGACCATTTTCTACTGAGTAGACCAGAAACGATGACCATGAAAAATATTTTACTCTCGCTCTGCCTTCTGGCAACGGTTTCACTACCCGCGCAGATCATCACCACCAGCCCGGCCGCGCCGACGGACGACCAAGCAGTAACCATCACGTTCGATGCTACCCAGGGGACGGGTGGGCTTGCCGACTGCCAGTGCGATGTCTACCTGCACACCGGCGTCATCACGGACGTAAGTAACGAATGGCGTTACACGGTCACCACCTGGGCAGTTGCCGATGACGCCTGGAAGATGACCCCGGTGGCGGGAAAAGCCAATAAGTACACTTATACTTACACGCCATCGGTACGGGAGTATTTTAGCGTGCCTGCGGGCGAAACCATCAAGCAGATCGGGCTCGTCTTCCGCAACGCGGATGGCACAATTGAAGGTAAAGCCTCCGGGGGGGGAGATATCTTCATCGACGTGAGTAAAGGTGGTGATGCCCTGGGCATCACGGCGGTCGGTGATCCGGAGCAAGAATTCTGGGCCCTCGGTAAGTCACTACCCGTTCAACTGGGCGCGACCGTGGCTAGTACGTTAGAAATTTTTGACAACGATTCGTTGGTAGCCACTACGGTGGGTACTGATTTAGCTAAAGAAATAATCTTCACAACGCCCGGAGCGCACACCGTCCTTTTCGTAGCAACTACGGAAGATGGGCGAACGGCGAGAGATTCATTTGCCATCACTGCCCGTCTGGAGGTTGAATTTACTTCGCCCAGCAACAACATCGTTCAGGCCGCTCCAAACAGTACGGTCACGCTATTCGCGACGTCCTTTATCGACGCAACGCTGCAACTGGAGAGCGGTTCGAACGTAGAAGTGACCGGTCAGGGGCCGAATTTTGAATTTACCCTGCCGCTTGGGGCCGAGTCCGTCACCACCTTCACGATCACCGCAACTTACCTCGGCGAAACCGCCGTAGATCGGGTAACTTTCGTTACGGGCGATCCGGCGATCGCTGACCCCCCGGCTGGGTTACAACCCGGAGCGACGGACCTCGCGGACGGGAGTACTACGCTACTCCTCCGCGCACCCGGCAAGTCGGACGTGTTCGTTGCGCACAATTTTAACGATTTTGCCCCCACCGCCGCGACCCGGATGAATAGGTCGAGTGACAACGGCACATTCTGGTTGGAGCTTACGGACCTACCCCAGGCGGGTGACTTGATTTATAACTACCTCATCGACGGCGACATTGTACAGCCGGACCCCTACAGTAAATTAGTGCTCGATCCTTTCAATGACCGGTTCATTGCTGAGACGACGTTTTCGGGTATTCCGGATTACCCACGGGACAATGCTTCCGGCATACTAACCTGGCACCGGCGCCAGCGCCCTAGCTACGAATGGCAAAGCGCGGCGGATTACCAACGCCCGGACCCCAAAAAGATGGTGGTTTATGAGCTACTCGTCCGTGATTTTATCGAGGACCACAGTTTCACCACTCTAATCGATACGCTGGATTATCTGGAACGCCTCGGCGTCAACACCATCGAACTCATGCCGGTCAATGAGTTTGAGGGGAACCTGAGCTGGGGATACAACCCGAGCTTTCACATGGCGCTGGATAAATATTACGGCAGCCCGGAAGACTTGAAAGCTTTCGTCGACGCCTGCCACCAGCGGGGCCTGGCCGTCGTGTTGGACATTGTCTATAACCACGCATTTGGCCAGAGCCCATTAGCGCGCATGTGGTGGGATGAAGACGAGTTCCGCCCCACGGCGGACAATCCTTACCTGAACGTCACGGCCACGCATCCCTTCAACGTCGGCTACGATTTCAACCACGAGAGCGAACTAACGAAGGAGTACGTCAAAAACACGACGGCCTACTGGCTCGAAGAGTTTCGTATTGATGGCTTCCGCTGGGACCTTACTAAAGGGTTTACCCAGACTGATTACGGTGATGACGTAGACGCCTGGAGCCGCTACGATGAAGGTCGCGTCGCCATCCTTAAGGATTACGCGGACCACGTGTGGAGCGTGGATGACGAAACGTACATGATCATGGAGCACCTAGCGGAAGCCCGGGAAGAAGAAGAGCTCGCGCAGTACGGCAACGACATGTACTTCTGGTCTGGCTTCGTCCCGCATGATAACTACCTCGAAGCCTCAATGGGCTACCACGACGATAATAAAAGTGATTTTTCCGGTGCTTTGGCGGTCAACCGGAGCTTGAGTGATCGCAACCTGATCGCCTACATGGAAAGCCACGACGAGGAACGGATGCAGTTCAAAAATGAGTCTTTTGGAAATCGCGATGGTGGCTATGACATCAGGGAAGAAGCAACCGGCCTGGACCGAGTCGAACTCGCCAGCACTTTTTTCTATACCCTGCCAGGCCCGAAGATGCTCTGGCAGTTTGGCGAGCTCGGTTATGACTTCTCCATCAACTACTGCGAGGATGGGTCCGTCAATGAGAGTTGTCGGACGGGTAACAAACCCATCCGTTGGGGCTACCGCGAGGAAACTGACCGGCAGGACGTTTACAACTGGATCGCGGACCTCAACTACTTACGCAACAACTTTGACTTTTTCCACGATGAAGTTGTCGAGCAGCAGCTCGGTGGCGCGACGAAACGCCTTCACTTGCGGGGTAACGACGGTGAGGTTGTAATCGTCGGTAATTTTGGCGTCACGCCTGCCGCGGCAACGAATGTGTTTCCCGCTGCCGGAGACTGGTACAATTACGCGGCTGAACAAATGGAGACGATCGCTAACCCAGCTGCCCCCGTTATGCTCGAACCCGGTGAATACCGGCTTTACCTATCCCGTGAAATCCGCCAGGGTGGTGGTGAGTTAACGACTTCGCTCAACGATCGCCAGGTGGAACGTTTATCCCTCACGGTCGCGCCTAACCCTACTTCCGGCCCGCTGAATATTTCCTTCAGTTTACCCACCGCAAAGCAGATACGCATCGACGTTCTCGACCTAAACGGACGCGGCATTACCACTTTGGACCAGCGCTACGGCACGCGCGGCCTAAATAAGGTTCGTGTAAACACCGGAACGCTTGCGCCCGGGTTCTACCTACTCCGACTTACGGATGGCACCGGGACTGCAGTGAAGAAGATAATTGTCCAGTAGACCTTTATCACCGCTCACTTCAGCAGATACGTCTCCCGCGTGTCCGCTGAAGGTGCCGGTAAAGAGCGAATTACCTGAATAGCTATGAACGTAGAAGAGATCGAAGTACAGGAGCACCTAGGTGCCCTGGCTGATAACCTGTCTTTGAAGCAACTCACCGTTGCTACTAACCTCCGCAGGCAATCCTTCCAAATCTACCTGAGTGATCCGGCATCAGCCGTTCAGCGCGGCGTGTACTTCTGCGGTCTGAAGCCTTACGGAGCGGTGGGGCGCTCCTACCCCGCCCCGGAAAAATTATCCGCGGGTTTCAATACCTACCGCGATGCCTCTACCAGCTCTCCCTTTTACTCCCGTGCCCGCAAGTTGATCCGACACACGCTCGATCTTACACTGGGTGAGATGGCGCCGTTAGAAGCAGCTTTTTGCACGAACTGGTTCTTCCAGCGCGCCGCCGATACCGCGCAGTTGAAACGCTTTGGTCTGGACGCACTGGACGTAAGTAAATTTCACGAACAATTTCTCCAACGGTACCGACCCAAAATTATCCTCTGCATCGGCAACGGCCCGGTCAGTGCTTACGCCGGCATGCTGAAGTTGCTCGATCTAAAAACGGAGACAACGGAACCGTATCTCGGCCGCAGTTACCTCCGCGCGAGCACAAAAAAAGGGGAAGCCGTCATTATCGGCCTCCCCCATCTGAGTCGTTATTCCGTCGAGCCGGCAGCGTTGGACTTTATCAATCGCTGCTACCGTGCCTTAGTGTAAGAAAGGTCAGACCATCAAACGAATTGGGTTTTCCAGGCTAGCCTTCATGTCATTGAGGAAGGCCGCGGCGGAAGCGCCGTCCACTACGCGGTGGTCGCAGCTCATCGTCAACTTCATTACTTTTCCGGGCACAACGGCACCGTCGCGCACGATGGCTTTGTCCTGAATACCACCAACGGCAAGAATACAGGCGTTCGGGGGGTTGAGGATGGCGGTGAACTCTTCGATACCGAACATACCCAGGTTAGAGATGGAGAAGGTACTCCCCGTCATCTGCTCGTTGCCGAGCTTGCGGGCCTTGGCCAGTCCGACGAGTTCCTTGACCTCGATGTTCACCTGGCTGAGGGACTTCATGTTGGCGTAGCGCACGACGGGCATCATGAGTCCGTCGGGGATGGCGACGGCGACGGAGATGTGTACGTCCTTGTTTTCGCGGATCGTCTCGCCCTGCCAGCTAGAGTTGATGATGGGGTGCTTGAGTAGATTAGTCGCGCTGGCCTTAACGATCAGATCGTTGAAGCTAATTTTTACCGGGGCGACTTCGTTGATCTTCTTGCGGAATTCCCAGGATTTGTCCATGAAAACCTCGACCGTCACGTAAAAGTGCGGGGCCGTGAACTTGCTGTTGCTAACCAGGCGCGAGACCGCCTTACGCATTTGGCTGACGGGCGTGTCGACGAAATTATCACCACCAGAGTTGAACGCAAAGGCGGGTACGTTGGCGGCTGGTGTAGGTGCGGCGGAAGCGGGGGCGGCGGAACCGACGGGGGCGGCTTGCACCACGGGAGCGCTCGGTGCTGGCGTGGGCGCGGGCGCGGGCGCGGGTGCAGCGGTTTTTGCGGGTGCGGCTTTGGCCGCTCCGCCGGCCCCCTCAACGTCACTCTTGACGATGCGGCCGTTGCCACCGGTGCCGGTGATGGTGGAAAGGTCGATTCCGGCTTCTTTGGCCATCGCTTTAGCTAGCGGGCTTGCCTTAATGCGCTCGTTGGAGGCGGGGGCGGACTCGGAAGTAGTTTCGGTTGCGGCGCCGGTCGTTTCCGCGGCGGCTTCGACTTCCTCGGTTGGCTTTTCGGCGGCGCTACCACCGTCGCTGCCGGCGGCTTCCAGGGCGGCTTTCCAGTCTTCGCCTTCTTCACCAATAATCGCGATGATACCGTCGATAGGGACGGCCCCTTCCTTGACGGCGATGTGGAGTAGGACGCCTTCGAAATAGGAGTCGAGCTCCATCGTGGCTTTGTCGGTTTCTACTTCCGCCAGGGTTTGGCCGGGTTCTACGCTATCGCCTTCTTCGACGAGCCAGTCTACGATGTTGCCTTCTTCCATCGTATCACTCATACGGGGCATGCGGATAATCTCGGCCATGTTGTTTCAGTCTTTAGTGGGTGGGTAAACCACCCTGTACGTATCGTTATGTAATCGGAGGGCAAATTTGCCCTTTATTTAGGATATAAACAAACTTGGCGGGAAGGGTTCTCCCCGCGCTGGATTTCGTACGTATTTGCGACCGCTTCCCCACAACTTTGCACCTCCGATAGCCAGCGAGACCGCGCCACTAAATTATGGTCGTTCCGCCAGATAATTCCGACGCCCCAGTTGACCTTTCTACCTTTCCGTTGTTACTTACGTACGCCACCAAGGTAATCGAATACAAGCCGCATGCAATTTTCCTCCCTCCTGATCGAAGAAGCCGTGAACGCCTTTGCCAGCCTCCCCGGCATCGGAAAAAAAACGGCCCTACGCCTCGTCCTCCACCTCGTTCAGCAGCCACCCAGTGAGAGTGTACACTTCGCTCAAGCCATCAGCACGATGCGCGCCAACATTCAGCACTGCACGACCTGTGGCAACCTGTCCGACCAGCACGTTTGCTCGATCTGCCGCGACCAGCGCCGCGACCAATCGCTGATCTGCGTCGTGGAGAGCATTCGTGACGTGATGGCCATCGAAGAGACGCAGCAGTACCGCGGCCTCTACCACGTGCTCGGCGGCGTGATCGCGCCCATCGAAGGCGTCGGCCCTTCCGATCTCAACATCGACACGCTCGTTCAACGCGCTCAGCACCCGGAGGCACGGGAGATAATCATGGCCATTAGCCCGACGATCGAAGGCGATACGACTATTTTCTACATTAATCGGCAACTGGAGAGCGTCGACGTAGCCGTCAGTAACATCGCCCGGGGTGTTTCCTTCGGCGGGGAGTTGGAATACGCCGACGAGGTGACGCTCGGCCGATCCATCGTGGCGCGAACGCAGCTCTAAAGGGGAGGCGCGCCGTCGATTCCTTGCTCCAGAAGAGCTAAGACCCCCGCCCGCTCCGCCGGTGTGTTAGCGTTCGTGAGGGGTGCCTCATCCTCCAAAACGATCTCTTTAACATCGCTGTTAATCAAAACTTTTCGCGGGCACGCGTGGCCAATACTCAGGAACTGCAGCAACCGCCCGTAAGCGCGTGGTTCGTACAGCGCGATGAGGGGCTCGGGAAACGGCTGGCTGGCGCCTCGGATCGCCGTGGCTAAACGGGAGGGATCGCGCTGCGCCAATAACTGGCCAACCGTCTTCTCGGCCACCAGTGGCAGGTCGCACGCCAGAACGAGCCAGGCGGATTCCGGATCGGCCATAAACGCCGAAGCGATGGCCCCCATCGGCCCCAGGTCCACAAACCGATCGTTAATCTCATTCTCCTGGCCGGTCGCTTCACTGACGCTAAAGTAGGTTTTCAGTCCTTTTTCCTCACAAATCCTGGCGAGTCGTTTCGCCTCATTTTCTCCGTTGCGGTAAACGAGGCTCGCCTTATCTTTTCCCATGCGCGTACTCTTTCCGCCCGTCAGAATGAGGGCTTTGACGGTTGGTAAGCGGGCAACGGCGTAGTTACGCAAGATCGTAAGCCCACGCTTCAACCACTCCGAAAATTGGTACACGATGGGGTCTTCACCAACGTGCTTTTTCAGCCAGGCGGGGATGGTTTTTTCCCCGGGGCAGAGCACAATTGTGAAGACGTTCGTCAGTTGGTCTTTTCTCCGCTTCAACGTACTGGCTTTCTTGCCGTCGATGAACACGATTTGCGCCGCACCGGGGTAATGATTTCCGTTGATTAGCGCTAAATCGTACTGGCTGCCGAGTAACTTGTCGTCAAAATCATTCCAGCGGTCGGATGTTTCGAATAACTTCGACCCGTGTTGCGACTTCCTGCCGGGTAGCGAAGTACCGTGGTCTCCGGTGACGGTCAGAACCTTCATCTCAGTTGCCAAGGTCTGCCCCCATTCCGAGAGCCAGCCATCAATGCGCTCACAGGTCGTGCCGACGAACGAGAATTCGACCCGGGCGTAGTTGCCAAGTGTTCGTCGCGCAATCGGTGGGTGTTTGTGGTGGGTCATGGTTGATAATTTAGAGCTTCCGGACTTGGTAAACTTCGCCAGCTTCGTAACGGTTCTTGCCGGCCGGTAATTCTAGGAAACCACCGCCGCGCAGCAAACTCGCCGCATCACCGGAACCGGCGTGCTTGACGGGAGTTGCCAACAGTTGCCCCGTGGCGGGGTCGGCCGCCAGCCTAACGTAGGAAAACAAGGTTAGGTTGGGCTTAAAGTCGACCGGCACGGCAAGCGCGGCGTAAACCGGCGCGCGTTCGCACCCAGTATTGCGGTCGAGGAAAGGAATGACGTAAGCCAAGCAACAGGAGAGGCTGGACTGAGGATTACCCGGCAGTCCGAACACCATGGTTTCCCCGTTCCGGCCCGCCCAAATAGGTTTGCCGGGGCGCTGGGCGACACCGTGAAAAAGTTTCTCGACGCGAAGCGCTTCGAGCACGGAGGGTACGTAGTCGAATCTTCCTTTGCTCACGCCACCGCTCAGGATGACAACATCGTTGTGCTCGATAATCCGTCCGAGGTCTTTAGTGAGGATGCCTGGATCGTCGGGGAGGTGATGCTGGCTGGCGACGTACCCCCTTTTCGCGAGGGCAGCGGACAGTTGATAGAGGTTCGAGAGGCGTATCTGGTGTGGTTGCGGTTGCTGGTCGACGTTGACCAACTCGTCGCCGGTAGCGATGATGGCGACGCGCGGAAGTCTTTTTACGCGGACGGTGGCGTAACCGAAGCTCGCCAACATCCCGACCGCGGCTACGTCGACGCGCGTCCCGACCGGAGCGAGGTGTTCACCCCGCTGAGCGTCTTTGCCCCGGGCGTGGATGTTCGCGTTGTCCAGGATACCCTCGGGTAGGTGGTACCCACCGGCTGTTTCCCGGAGCACTTCGTAGGGAACGACCGTCGTGCAACCCGCCGGCAGGGGTGCGCCCGTCATAATCTCGATGCAGCGGCTAGCGTCGACGAGTGGTGTTGGTTGCTGGCCCGCGGCCTGGACGCGTTCGCGGACGAAAAAGCGTTGGCCCCGCGCGTAGGCTGCGTGCTGCACGGAAATTCCGTCCATCGCGACCCGGTTAAACGCGGGTTGGTCACGGTCTGCGACGAGCGGCTCGGCCAGTATCCTACCCTGCACCCGCGACAGCGCCACTTCTTCTTCCCCCCAGGCAAAAACTTGGTGGGCTAACAGAATTTCGGCGCGGTCGCGGGAGCAGAGTTCGGGCATGGGGGCAAGGTACGGTGGCCGTTTCATTTAGTAATACTGACCCGTTCCAACGTTCGGTTACCGGGCGTTCTAATGTTCGAGAGTACCTTAAGGTAAGGAATGGGGGCGCGGCCGTAGATGCAGGGTAATAACGCACGAACGCATGACGATTACGCCCGGGCCCATCCGCTACCGCATTTAGGGGGGGGAAGCCAACGCCTAACCCGCACAATTTTGCCCGGCGGTTGAACGTCTAAATTACTGGCGCGTTACCGTCCCGAACGCAAGACCTTTTCTCCCCTACCCTCCATGCTGAACAGAAACGTAGGCGCTTTACTGGCGATCTTCCTTGGTCTTTTCGGGGCGCACCAGTTTTATATTGGCCGGTGGTGGACGGGTGCGTTGCAATTTGCGCTCTTTACCCTTTCCGTTTTCATTTCGGTGGTCGGTGCCCCGGAAGCCCTACTCGCGATCGCCTGGATCTCCACGGCGGTCATTCCCGTCCTGACGGGCATTCTCTGGTTCGCCATGCCGTCCCGAACGTGGCACGACCGCTACGACCCAACCGCCGAGCGGCCGACATTTCCCATCTCTAACCAACAACCCGCCATGGGCGACAGCAGCCAACTCAAAGCCGAGGGCATCACTTATTACCGCAGCGCGGACTACGACTTAGCCGCCGAGGCCTTTACCGAGGCCATCTCGGTGGATTACAGTGACCCGGGTAGCCACTTCAACCTCGCTTGCTCTTACGCCCAACTCGGTCGGTACCCGGAAACCCTGCACCACCTGGAGCTTTCCGTTACCTTCGGCCTGCCAAAACCCGAACGCATCGAAAAGCACCCCGCCCTGGGCGCTCTGCGCAAGCTACCGGCCTTCGACCGTTTCCGAGCGAACAACTACCGCCGCCGCGCTTACGTGACCGACCACGGGCAGCGCGACGCGACTACGCCGGTGCCACCCACCGAAAAGAGAAACCCCGAGCCCGAAACCATTACTGACTTCAACACTCCCCCACCCAGTCAGACCACCACCGGTGCGTCCGTGGATGGTGACCTGCTGGAGCAGATCAGCCGCCTGCGGGAACTGCACGACGCCGGGGTGTTGACAACGCAGGAATATCAGTTGCAGAAAGAGCGTCTGTTGGCCTGATGGCTGGTCTGCGGCGAGCTAATCCTCCGCTCCTGTCCCTTCCTACCCGGCACCGGCGGCCGCGCCTGACCGTAGCAAAAAAGGTGAATACCGGATGTTAGAGCATTGCGGCTTTCCCTACGCCCAAAGTGAGCTTCGAGATAATTAAAAATTTCGATCATAAAGTAGCGGAAGGTCAAGGTTTTACGCCCACGATTAGCGACTTTTGCAGCTTACCGGCTAGCGAAGTGTTTTCCCCCCTCAATATCGCCGGTCCGCAACCACTCAGCACGACTTTTAGCCGACAGGTGGCCCCGGCGACCGTGAGCGCCAAACGGAGCGTTTACCCACCGGCATCAGACTTCTTCCGGCGACCGCGCTTCGGTCAGATTCAGTATTCCCTATCTATTTTACAACCCGACTTACATGAGGTTATTCAACCTTTTTCAGCAGAACCTGGCCATCGACCTGGGCACAGCCAACACGCTCATCATTGAGAACGGGGTTGTCGTCATCGACGAGCCCTCCATTGTTGCCATCGACCGTAAATCACAAGAAACCATCGCGGTGGGCCTGCGGGCCATGCAGATGCACGAGAAGACGCACGAAAATATTCAGACCATCCGACCACTAAAGGATGGCGTAATCGCCGACTTTCGTGCCGCCGAACACATGATCAAGGGCATGATCGAGATGATCGGCACCCGCAAATCTTTCCTGACTCACCTGAAAATGGTCATCTGCATCCCCTCCGGCATCACCGAGGTGGAGAAGCGCGCCGTTTTCGAAAGTGCGGCCCGCGTTGACTCCAAAGAAACCTACCTCATCTACGAACCCATGGCCGCCGCGCTCGGCATCGGCCTCGACGTGGAAGAACCCATCGGCAACATGATCATCGACATCGGGGGCGGCACGACGGAGATTGCCGTCATCGCGCTTTCCGGCATCGTCTGTGACCAATCCATCCGCACGGCCGGCGACGAGTTCACCGAAACCATCGTCAACCACATGCGCCGTACCCACAACATCCTGATCGGGGAGCGCACGGCGGAGCAAATCAAGTTCGCCGTTGGTTCCGCCCTGCCGGAGTTAGACAACCCTCCGGCGGATTACGCCGTGAACGGGCGCGATTTGCTCAACGGCATCCCCCGGCAGATCACGGTTAATTACAAAGAAATCGCCGCGGCGCTCGACGAATCCATTATCGCTATCGAAGAAGCCGTCATCCGGGCGCTCGAGACGACACCGCCGGAACTGGCCAGTGATATTTACTCCACCGGCCTGTACCTGACCGGCGGTGGTGCGTTGCTGCGCGGACTGGACAAAAGGCTTAGCGCGAAGACCCAATTACCCGTTCACGTAGCCGAAGACCCCCTGACGGCGGTCGTGCGGGGCACGAGCAAGGCGCTGGCGGATACTCGGCGGTACAAGAGTATTTTGGTGCCTAGTTCTAGTGTTAGCTAGGGGGGAGAAGTAGGTCTTTGGTCTAGAGTCTGTGGTCAATAGTCTATAGTCATGGATGCTACAGACTATTGACCCCGGACCAAATAAACCAGACCGAGCCCACGTCAGCTTAAATAATGCAGCAACTTCTCCGCATCTTTTTTACCAACGGCAGTTTCTTCACCTTCGTGGCGTTGCAGCTCCTGAGTTTGTATTGCATCATCAGTTTTAACAGCCCCCAGAAGGCGATTGCGGCCGAGACGTGGAGCATCCGGGCGGGGTCGGTCCGGAGCGCGACGGAAACGGCACGGAGCTACCTGGACCTCGAGCAGGAGAACGAGGCGCTGCGCCAGGAGGTAGCTCGGTTACGGCAGCAGTCGCCCGAGTCGCTCTACGCCACCGAACGGATCGTGGATAGCTTCCGCGACGAAACTTTCGTCCAGCGCTACAATTTCCTGACGGCCCACGTCGTCAACCGATCCCCCTACCGGCCGAACAATACGCTGATCATCGACCGGGGAAAAAACCTGGACGTGCGCCCCGGCCAGGGAATCGTCAGTCCTACCGGGATCGTGGGAATTGTGGACCAGGTGACGGGGAACCACGCGCGCGTGCTCTCCGTTTTGCACCAGAGTATTCGCATCAGCGCCGGTCTGGCGTCCGGCGCCTTCGGGACCCTGCGTTGGGACGGGCGGGACCCCCGCTACGTAACCGTCACCGATCTTGCGGACTACATTGAAGTGCAGGCGGGAGACACGATCTTCAGCACCGGGTACTCAAACGTATTTCCTACGCACCAGGTGATCGGTTTCGTGGTAGACAGTGAGGTTCAACCGGGCACGGGTAGTCAAAACCTTACGGTAGCTTTGTCGAATAAGCCAGTCGAGGAGTCCAACGTCTTCGTCGTCCAGGACTTATTCAAGGATGAACTGAGCGACCTAGCCACAGAATAGCTACACCGAACCGCAGGGTTTTAAGAAAATCAAATAATTAAATGGGGGGTTCAGATCCGATCAGTAATGTCGTCCGCTTCGTGTTGTTGCTGTTCGTGCAGGTGATTCTGTTTCGCCAAGTCAGCCTTGGCCTGGGCGGGGCGGCATCATTGGCGATCATAGTGAGCCCGTTGTTCATTGCCCTGTTACCACTGCGGACGCCCCTTCCGCTGGTCGTGGTTTTTTCTTTTCTACTCGGCTTCGGCACTGACCTATTTTACGAGTCGCTCGGCGTACACATGGCGGCGGCTACGTTTACGGGGTACGCACGGCAGTTCGTGCTTCGTTTACTGGAACCCCGGGACGGGTTTAAAGTCAAGGCAAGTCCGGAAGGGCGCGACCTGGGTTTCAGTTGGTGGATGAAGTACGTCGGTATGATGTTGGGGGTGTACCTGATTTGGTACTTCAGCATGGAAGCCTTCTCTCCGGTATTCTGGCGGTCGATTGCGCTGAAGACGGTTGTTTCCCTGCCGGTATCCTGGGTAGTTTGTATGGTATTCGTTACTTTATTGCGTCCGCGTATCTGATCTCATTTTTATGGAAGGCATCGAATCCAACAGTGATAATTTTCGCGTCGTCGCGATTCGGATAATTTTTGTCCTGATTGCGGTGCTACTCGTTGGGAAAGCCGTTCACTTGCAGGTGACCAGCACGTACTGGCAGCAGCGGGCGGACCGGGTCGGGTACAGCAAAGAGAGCCTCTACCCCGCCCGCGGCTTGGTGCTGGACCGAACGGGGAAATTGCTCACGAATAACGTCCCGGTCTATCAGATCGAGATGACCTACAATAAATTCATCAAGCAACACGAGCGTTTCGATACTTCAGAATTTTGCCGTCTCCTTAAAATCACGCCGGAGTACTTCGAAAACGCGATCCCAAAAGTCTGGGCCCCTAAATACAGCAAGAGCAAACCCTTCATCTTCCTCCCGAACGTAGCGCCGACGCAGTACGCCACGCTGCAGGAAAACCTGTTTCGCTTCCCCGGCATCACGGCCAGTCTGCGCAGTTCGCGGAACTACCCCAACGGCGTGGCCGCCCACGTGCTCGGCTACATGGGTGAGGTAAGCCAGGGGGTGGTCGACCGGGGGAAGGGGGCCTACGACGTGGGTGATTACCACGGCATCTCGGGGGTAGAGTACGAATACGAGCGCCACCTCCGGGGTAAAAAGGGCAAACGCTGGCAGTACCTGGACCGCCTCGGCCGGGACGTCGGCAACATCAAAGCGGAAGAAGACGCCATCGTGGGGTCCAACCTAATCACTACGATCGACCGAGATTTACAGCAGTACGGAGAAAGCCTGATGGTTAACAAGGTCGGAACCGTGATCGCGCTGGAACCGGCCACGGGCGAGATTTTGGCGCTCATCTCCGCCCCCACCTACGACCCGAATACCCTCAGAATCGGTCGCCAGCGGAGCCAGGCCTTCACGACCCTCCAGCGGGACACTCTACAACCGCTGCTTAACCGTGCGATCAACGGTAAATACGCGCCGGGTTCGCCGTTTAAAAACCTGGTCGCGCTGATCGGAATGCAGACTGGCACCCTCGAACGCGACCGCGGAATAGCCTGCCACGGTGGCTTCCGTAGCGGCGGCCGCGTGTTGCTGGGTTGCCACAACCATCCCTACATCGGCAGCGTGGAGCAAGCGATCGCGCAGAGTTGCAACAACTACTTCGTTACGGTGTGGCTGGAAAACATTAACGAGTTCGGGACGCTGTCGCCGGTGCGGGGTTTAGACCGGTTCACCGGGTATCTGGAGCAGTTCGGTTTGGGCTCGAAACTCGGTGTCGACTTCCCGGGGGAGATTAGTGGCTTCCTGCCCACGGCGGCGTATTACGGCGAACGCTTCAAGGACGAACAGTACTGGCGTGCCATCTGGATTCGTAGTCTGGCCATCGGGCAGGGGGAATTTGAAATGACCAGCCTTCAGATCGCCAATTTTACCGCCGCTATCGCCAACCGGGGCTTCTGGCGCACGCCTCACCTAGTAAAGCGGCTCCAAGAGGGTAATGAATCCGTCGTCCGCCCGGTGACCGTCGAACGCCACGACATCGACATTGACCGTAAGCACTTCGAGACGGTGGTGCGGGGTATGCGCGGGACGGTCCTCAACGGAACGGCACGTCGGGCTAACATACCGGACATCGCAGTTTGCGGCAAAACGGGGACGGTGCAAAATACGAACGGTGACCACTCCGTCTTCACTGCCTTCGCACCGATGGAAGAGCCGAAAATCGCCATCCTCGTTTACATCGAGAACGGGGGGTACGGGGGTACGATCGCCGCGCCGATTGCTAGCCTGATGATTGAGAAGTACCTCAAAGGAGACATTTCTAAGCGACGTAAATACTTGGAGACGCGGATGTACGAAACGGACATGACGCGGCGGGGGGAGAGTTCTATTCGGGAGTTTAATTAGGCGGTAGGCGGTAGGCGGTAGGCGGTAGGCGGTAGATAATGAATCGGTAGGCAAGAGGTTAATTTATTGGGATTAGGGTGCGTGGTAAATCTTTGCGTTTCGTGATGCCATTCGGTAGGTTCTCTTAGAACATGTTGGGACTTTGGGTTCCTGGTCGGTTTTAGCTACGCTGCTACTGCGTGGTGAGACAGTTTTATGATGGTTGAGGCAGCAAAACCGGAGTTTAGCCATAGCTAAATGAGGATTTTGTTAACGAAAACCAGCGCAAAAGTGGCCAAAACAAGGCCGGAAGGCCAAGTCCCAATATGCTCTTAGTCCGTGCCTTATTCTTCCGCAGCCAACACGCCGTTGATGTTGAGGCGCATGGCCAAGTCCATCACCGCAACTACGCCTTCCACCGGCGCTTCCCGGTCGGGTGAGATTAAGATGGAAGCATCCCGATTGGCTTTGGCGTTGAGTTGTCCTTCGAGTTCGGCGAGCGCGATGCGGCGGTCGTTGAGGTAGAAGCTGCCGTCGGTGTCGATACGAACGTCATCGAGGTTGCTGGTGCTGGGGCTCGCGGGGGTGTCGGAGCGGCCGGGCATCTTCAGGTTCAGTGCGTGGGGGGCAACTACCGTGGAGGTGAGCATGAAGAAGATAAGTAAGAGGAAGATGATGTCCGTCAGGGAAGACATGCTGAACTCGGCGTTTACTTTGTTGCGTTTTTTTAAGCCCATGGGGGAAGGTGATCTGTGGTCTGTGGTCTGTGGTCTGTGGTCTGTGGTCTGTGGTAAATTAGTAGACTTCGATTGAGGTTCTTTTGTGTAATAACATCTTAGTACTCAGCAACGAAAAGGTTGGCGTGATGAGCGTACTTTTTTCCACCGTGGTAATCGGACGCAATATCGCCTTTTCTAAACACCTTCTCCCACTACGTGGGAATAGGAGCATAACTATCGCTAGGTGCCATTATTGTATGTTTCGGTAATCGGGTGCCCCGTATTCTTAGCGGTGCCGTCTCTTCAACTAGGTTTGGTCTACTTCGATACCTGCCTAGCAGGATGCAGTACTTCGGTCAGTGCGCTGAGTGACTATTCTTTGCGCCATACTTTAGCTAAGGCATAAATTGTATCTTCAACCTCACACCACACAAGCTACGTTCGAGCCATGCAGAAATCCACCACCAGCACCAATCGCCGCAATTTTTTAAAGACAACCGCCACGGCCGCCGCCGGCTTCATGATCGTGCCCCGCCACGTCCTCGGCGGTCCGGGCTACACCGCACCGAGCGATACCGTCAACATTGCGGCCATCGGCGCCGGTGGCAGGGGACGGGGCACCATGGATAATCTGCGGACCAAAGGGACAAACATCAACTTCACGGCGCTGTGTGACGTAGACGACGTGATGGCCAAGGACGCCCGGGAGTGGTACCCCAACGCCAGCTACCACCGCGACTTCCGTAGGATGCTGGACGAGAAGGGTGGTGATTTCGATGCGGTCATGATCTCCACGCCCGACCACACCCACGCCATTGCCGGCCTGGCGAGTATGGAGCTTGGTAAACACGTGTACGTCGAGAAGCCCCTCGCCCACTCCATCGCGGAAGTGCGGGCGCTGACCGAAATGGCGAAATCCAACCCACAACTCATCACCCAGATGGGCAACCAGGGTGCCAGCGGGGAGGGCATCCGCCGCACGCAAGAAATGTACGAGGCCGGTTTGATCGGTGACGTCCACACCATCAAGGCCTGGACGAATCGCCCGATCTGGCCCCAGGGCGGCAAATTACCAGCCGGCACCACCCCCGCACCCGACCACTTCGACTGGAACCTCTGGCTCGGCCCCGCCGCCATGCGCCCGCACCACGAAGCTTACCACCCATTCGCCTGGCGCGGCTACTGGGACTTCGGCACCGGCGCGCTCGGCGACATGGGCTGCCACATCATCGACACGCCCTTTTACATCCTCGAACTGGGCTATCCGGACAGCGCGGAAGCAAGCGTAGCGCAGGTCTTCAGCCAGAACTGGTCGGCCGACTACAATCCGGAGACCTGCCCGATGGCCAGCCGTATCCTGCTCAACTTCCCGGCGCGCGGCGACAAACCACCCGTCAAGCTGGAGTGGACCGACGGGGGCATCCTACCCAACCGCCCGGAAGAACTGGAAGCCGGCGAAGAAATGGGCGAATGGGGCGGCGGCATCATTATGGAAGGCACCCGGGGCAAACTTATGGCCGATACCTACGGCAATAACCCCCGCCTGCTACCCCTGTCTCTGAACGATCAGATCACCGTCGAGAAAACCCTCCCGCGAGTAACCACCTTCCACGAGCAAGATTGGGTCGACGGTATCCTGCAGGGCTACCAACCGAGCTCTCACCTCGGTAAAGCCGGTCCCCTGACCGAGACCATCCTGATGGGTAACCTGGCCGTACGGGGTTACAACGAGCGCTACCCCAAGCCCACCGCCGATAAGCCGGACGCCTACGACATTCCCGGCCGGACGCGCCTGGAGTGGGACGGCGCGAACATGAAGGTCACGAACGTGGACGAGATGAATGCTTTCGTGGGAAACCGGAAGCTTAGAGATTTTTGAGTCCTTCACCTACGGTAATAACTGGTTGGGAAACATACCTAGGTTGTTTAATGAGCCTTACTGAAGCGCCCGAACCGATGTGAGTGCCCACGGGGCGAGTGTTCAGTTAAGCTTCGTCAAGAAGGGCAAAAAGACAGATTAACTACGGTCATTGAGCTCCCCGCAATACCTTTGCCCGCCGGTAGCGACGTTACGGTACCGATAGTTGACGTTCACCAATCACCTTTTCCTTGCCCATCCGCAACGCCCTGTTTTCGCTCCTTGCGCTTTTCCTCTGCACCAGCGTCCGCGCCCAAGTTACCCTGAGTGGCTACCTACTGAGCGAGCACGATTCCGAAACGCTCAGCTACGGCACGGTCTACGCCCAGAATAATGGACTCGGCGTGACGGCGGATTCCAGCGGCTACTTCGTTCTTGAAGGGCTCACGTCTGGCCCCGAAATTCTCAACTTCACCCACATTGGCTGCGACGGGGAAACACGCGAAATTACCCTGGCCCGCGACACGCAAATCACCGTTTACCTCCACCACCACGATAATTACGTCGAGACCGTTACCGTAGCCGCCCAGGCCTTTAAAAAGCACGGGGCAGAACAGGACAACCGCGCCACCGCCGACCTCGCCGACGGCCTGGAGCAACTCACCGGCGTCTCCACTTTACGCACCGGGACCGCCGCGGCCAAACCCGTCTACGATGGCCTTTTCGGCAACCGCTTGAGCATTCAGAACAACGGCATCGCGCAGAGCGGGCAGCAGTGGGGCAACGACCACTCGCCGGAAATCGACCCGTGGGTAGCCGCCTACGTACGTGTCGTAGAGGGCGTCGAAGCCTTAAAGTACGCCGGGCCGACGGCCGGGGCGACCGTCCTGATTGAACCCGCACCGCTGCGGGAAACGGAAGACTTTTCGGGCAAAGCCGCCTATACCTTTCAGAGTAATGGCTTCGGCAACGTGGCCAACGCCCGGGTTTCAAACGGGGGTAAGACGGCCTACCGGTTGAGCCTGACGGGCAAGCTGCGCGGCGACCAACGCACGCCCGCCTACTACCTCCGCAACACCGGCCGCCGGGAAGGAGACGCCGCGCTTCAACTGGCGCGCTTTCATTCCGAGCGGTGGACGAGCCGCGTGTACCTATCTACTTTTAACGCCGAAATCGGCGTGCTGCGCGGCGCACACATCGGGAATTTGACCGACCTGGAAGAAGCCATCGGTCGGGCGGTGCCCTTTTTTACCGAGGATACATTTAGTGCGCGGTTGTCCAGCCCGCGCCAAAGGGTCAGCCACCACTTCGTCAAGGCGGAAACGGAATTTCGGCCCAACGAAGACAATCGTATGAGCCTCAAGTACGGCGGCCAGCTGAACGACCGCAAGGAATTCGACGTACGGCGGGGCGGGCGGGAAGACGTACCGGCCCTGTCGCTGCTGCAAACGAGTCATTTCGTGGAAGGAACCTGGCACCGCGAGCTCGGCCCGGGTCAGCACCTGGACGCGAGCGTGCAGTACGACAACACCGCCAACCGCAACCAACCCGAGACGGGGATTTTGCCGCTCCTCCCCGATTACAACAGCCACCGCGCCTCCGGCTACCTCGCTTTTCACCGCGAGCGGGGGCGTTTTCAGTTTCACGGCGGCCTGCGTTTCGACCGCCAATTTTTCGAGGCCATCACGATCTCGCGGGAAGTACCCCGGCCACCGGACCCGATCGAGCGCTTCGAACACACCTACAACAGCGTCGGGGCGAGCGCGGAATCCCGCTGGCAAATAACGGACGCCGTGAGCCTGCGCGGTGGCTTAACCTACCGGGAGCGCGCGCCGCAGATCAATGAATTGTACAGTAACGGACTGCACCAGGGGGTGAGCGGAATCGAGGAAGGAAGCCGGGACTTGGGGATGGAAAAGTCACTCAAAATATCCGCCAGCACCCTGATCAGCGGACCTAGGCTGGGGGTCAGCGCTACGGTATTCGCGCAGCCCATCAACGATTTTATTTTTCTGGAGCCCCAGGAAATACTTCGCCAGACGATTCGCGGCGCGTTCCCGGTTTTTCGCTACCGGTCGGCGGATGCTTTGTTGTACGGGATCAACGTCCAAGGTTACTGGCAAGTCCGGGCTGACTTAAAGGTATCGGGGGCGCTGTCGCAGGTGCGGGGGGAAGACCGACGGAGCAAGGAGGGTTTGGTATTCATCCCACCGACTAATTTCCGCGCCGGCCTTAGCTACGAACCCGGCGACCGCTGGACGGGCTTGTCGCTCGGTGCTGGCTTCTACCACAGTTTCGAGCAGCGGAACGTCGATGCTGAACTGGACATTCTACCACCGCCGGAGGGATATTCGCTGGTGGATTTATCCGTCGGGTACGCGTGGAAGTTGATCAACAAAAATATCCTCACCTTCCGGGTCGCGGGCGAAAACGTGCTAAACACAACGTACCGGGACTACCTGGACCGCCAGCGGTATTTCGCGGATGCGCCGGGGTTGAACCTGACGGTTGGGGTTAACTATGCTTGGTGAGTGCGCGGACGGATCGTCGTCGGCGACCCATGGCGCGGTAATCAACTTCATCGGCCGGTGGTAGTCGTATTCCGAGGGGGCATGGTGCCATCAATTGATAACGGCACGTCCGAATCCATAACGGTGACTTTAAAAACAGCGTCTTCAATCTCTGGGCGGTTAACTTACCGCGTACTTCCCGGAGCACTTCCGTCTCATCACGCTTCGTTATTAATTAAAAGCGTGCTCAGTACGGGCCAAATTCGGTACCCGTCACTCTGCCGAAATTTCATGAGGCGTAATTTCTCCTCCAGATCATTCGCCAGTTGCCGGCCATCCCAGTGAGGACTTTCCAGTAGTACTTTGCTACGAATTAAATCCAGCGCAAATTCATTGAGTGGTCCGTTGAATAAATCATCCATCGGTGCCTGAAGACCCACTTTCTTTTGCGCCCAGCAGATTTTTTTTGGTAACCGTTTATTCATCGCACGGCGAAGAATTATTTTTGTGTGCTGACCGCTGAGTAGATCTTCCAGTGGCAGGGCGAGGCAGAATTCCACCAGGCGGTAGTCAAGAAAAGGCGTTCGTATTTCCACCCCTTCGGCCATACTCGCGCGGTCAAAATTTTGCAGAATGGTCGGCAGGTAGGTTTCAAACATACAGGTGTTTACTATCTCCTGCGGGCTCATCAGTGGTCCTGTCGGGACAGGAAGTGCGGTGTGCTTGTTAATGCCTAATAAACGCCAAACGGTTTGTTTAGCGCGCTTTAGGACCAAGCCAGGATCGACCGTGCCGAAGGAAGCCATCTTGAGGCGTAAGTACAGCAGATTACTGTACGTTTCCGGTTCTTCTTTTGCGATGAAGGGTAGCAGACTATCGATCATGTTCCGGTAACCGAAAAGCATTTCGTCGACACCATGCCCGTCCAGGCTCACCTTAAAGCCATCCGCCGCCATGGCCGCGTATAACTGGCGGACGATAAAATTAGGGTCCGAAAAAACGGTATCGAACTGGCGCGTGTCGTTGAGAATGGTATCGCGATCATAAACCGGAAGAACTTCCTTGAGCTCGCCGCCAACGTGGTCGACTACCCGTCTTGCGTCACTCCGCTCGTCCCTCTGCGACCCGGGAAAACCGAGGCAGTAAGCCCGGCGGGATGCTTCGCCCGCCCGCTGCAGCCCCCCCCGGCCGAGTAATCCCGTCACGCTAGCGTATACGCTACTGGAATCCATTCCTCCACTGAGCGCGGTCGTAAGCGGCGCGTCCGAGCGCAGCCGTAAACGACAGGCATCGTCAAAAAGCTCCCGAAAGCGCTCGGTGCGTTCCCGTTGGCTCGCGGGCAGGGTTATTTCGCCCCGGTTGTGCCACCACCGGCGTACCGTTAATTGCCCATCCATCGCCAGCAGGGCGCAGTGGCCGGGGGGAAGCTGGTATAAACCCGTGAACACCGTTTCCTTTTTAGCCCCGAAGCTGCGCACATCCTTAAGGCAGTGAGCAAGGTTGGCCGCATCGAAAGTCCGTTCGTAGCCCCGCAGGTGCTTGAAGGCGTAGGTTTCGGACGCAAAAGCAAAGGGCTGCCCGGGGGCTCGCAAATAGTACAGGGGTTTAATGCCGTAGCGATCCCGACTGAGGAATAATTCCCGCCGCCGCTCATCGTAGATCGCCAGGGCCCACATACCGTTGAACTTAGCCTGGCAGTCAGCCCCCCACTGTTCATAAGCGGCCAGGACGACTTCCGTATCACCGTTGCTTTTGAACTGATGGCCTAATCCCTCTAGCTCCCGCCGGAGTTCGATAAAGTTATACAGTTCTCCGTTGTAGACCATCGTCAGGTGCCCCCGTACGAATGGCTGATCGCTGGCCGCGTCGAGGTCAAGAATGCTCAGTCGTCGGTGCCCCAGCCCGAGCCGTCCTTCTTCGCGGTAAGCGAAGCCGCGACCATCGGGGCCCCGGTGCGCCAGCGCGTCCGTGAATGTTTCTAGATGTTGAGGGGGTAAACGATCGACTGGGGAGTAGATGCCGGCAATACCGCACATGGGCGAAAGTCTTGTGTAAACTGTTTTGGAAACCGAAAACGCCCCTAAGCACGGGGAGAAAAGGAAGGAAAGACGGGCGAATGTAACCAATCCCTAATGATTTTTCGAAGGGTGCGGAAACATAATAAAGAAATAATAATATCTGCCCGACGCGTGCGGGGAAGTTAATCATCATTAACGTACCTGAGCAGTAGTTTGCGACCACAACCGCCCCGTACCGTAAATTTTACCATAGTGGCGTTGACCCGTGCTACAAGCGCCGCCGCTTCCGTCCACCGGTCACGTTGAATTCCGCCACGATATTCACCATATCCCGGTAGCGGTATCCTTTCTTGCCGATCCGCCCGGCCAAACTGGGGTTAGATTCCGCCATAAAATTCCGGATCGTCCGCTTGTAGCCAACGCGGGGGATGGGTAATAACTGATTTTTTCCGTACTCAAACCAGTAGGCCGCCGGCTGGGTACTGAACAGACGCAGCATTGAATCGTCCACGTACTGATCTTTTCCGTCCGGCAGGGCAAAAAGACTGAGGTGGCGGCCCGGCTCTACTTCCCGGAGAAAGAACCACTGCCCCTCGTGGTAGCGGCTGATGAAGCGAATACTGCTGCCTTCCTGGTTAAACCCAAAACCCTTTACAAGCTGGGGCGCGATGGCATAAACGTCGCCAAAGTCGTTAGTGAACGTGATGTAGTTACCCGTCGGGCTGTACTCGATCAGGTTGAAGTAACCCGTCAATTGGTAGTTATCCTTCGTGAGGAGGAAACCGCGGTAGGACTCGGCGGCGGCCGTGAGGGTGAAAGCGACGACGAGAAGAAGAGCGTAGCAGTAGCGCATGGGTGGTAGTTCGGTCTAAGCTCAAAATACGCAGAATCAAGTAGTTGTTGAAAGATTTTCCCGCTTTTTGTCATCCGCCCGCACGTTCCATTCACCCCGCACCCGTCCCGACTGAGTCGGGAGCCGTAAGTAACCTATCTTGTCCGGCAACATCCCCTCCCCCAGTGATCCGCTCTCTCCCCCACCGAATAGTTTTCTTCTCTTTACTATTTTTTCTCGTGTCTTCCTGCAACCGTACCGTCAGCGAACTAAGTGAAACGTACGTCAATCCGCTGAGAAATTATAAGTTCAGTTGCCAGTTGATTGACAGCACGGACGTCCGCGCCGCGCTCCCCGCCCTGGAAAAAGAGTTCGGTAGTTTTGTCGATTGCCCGGACGTGTACCGCCCTAAGCTACTTGCCGCCCTCTCCTTTTACCCCGAGCTAAAGGGTATCCGAATTACCATTGTCCAGAAACCCCTCAAGACCTCCATGGCCGCCCGCCCGGCTAATTATGCGTTTGCGCGCAACAAGCGTCGCTACAACATCTACGTCGACGACATCACCGACAAAGTGACTGACTTTCGCCGCTACCCTTACTCCGCGCAAATCGGCTGCTTCGTACACGAACTCGGCCACGTGGCCTACTACGAGCAACGCTCCAACGCCCGCCTGACCTACGACGGCCTCAGCTACGTCAGCCGCCAGAAATACCGTAGCCATTACGAAGAGTTGGCCGACCATAATTCGTTATCTCACGGCGGCGGTTACTACGGCTATATGTACCGAAATTACACGCTGAACGAGGCGGGCATTTCAAAAAAATACCGCCTCTTCAAAAGGGCCAATTATTACACCGGCAAAAAACTACTCGAACTACACAACGAGCAAAGGACGGAGCGTGGTCTCTCTCCCTGCCAACCGCCTCTAGCCGATAGTGCCAAAGTCTTTCGCCCAACTTTACCCATCAAATAATCGCCGTTGATAACGGACCGAACCAAATGCGAGCAACCGGCTGTTTCTTATGCGCTGTCGCAGGTGCAAAGGAGGAGGGGGGGCGAGAAGCAAAGTAAAAAAGGCGTATCTCCGCAGAGCTTGGTGACCCCGCCGATCGTTCAATTGGAGGACTTAAGCGCTGGGCGTAGGTGCTTTGACGTTGACAAAAAACCGGGCATGAAAATGGCTGTTATGCTCCTCAATCAGGAGTTCCCAGTAACGGCACACTACCCCACGTTTGTAGTAGGTGATGGGATAGCGCTTAACAGATCTGCCCGGATGGATAAAGTCAGGAATGGACCAGTCAATACCCCGTTGCAACTCAGCGGAAGTGACGTCCATGAACTTTGAAAATCCGTAGTCGCGGTAGTACATTGATCTTGTCTCCCCCTCCCGCAAGAAGGCCTGATCTGTCTTTTCAGTGAACGTTAGTTCATCGACGTAGGATAAGTGAACCCGGTACCGCCGCCCGTCCTTCAATGAGGCTTTATCGCGGACTTGTACCCGAAATTGATCGCCAGAATCGTAAACCTCCTTGTCAAAACTAGCGCGTAAGGGGCCACGTTGCACCCACCAATTCATTATCCGAGCGATAACTAATCCTGACTGGTACCAGAGGTACGCAAAAAATATCGCGACCGATAAAGGCAATAACCAAAGGAGCAGTATTACTAGCATTAAAATCCCCATGACGATTAGCTCCCCGGCGTCACGCTCTTGCAAGCTGTTGAGAAAAGATGCGCCCTCCGGTCCAGCGAGCACAACCACATCAAAAAAAGAGAACAGGAGGAAGGCAAAGAAAAAGCTCAGCATTAGGAAGCCGAGTAAATTCGTCACAAAGCGGGTAGTATAATGAAAGGTTTGGTATTGAAAAGTAGTGGGCCAACTAGCTACGGCAGAACTAAAAATGGCAAAACTAAACCACAGGAAAGCAGATAAGAGTCCCAAAAAACTCAAATAATCCACAGCATTCCTTAGCCAATGGTCACTGCCTTTTAACGTCGATAAATCAGTAAAATTCACGATTAAACCATATACCGCTAAAGCCACGAAGGGCAGATAGAGAACCACACACCATACTGGTACTTTGCTTTTAGCCAGCAATTTACCGTCGAGGCGGAAATTGTCTAACGTGACGCTGCCTGAAGGAAGCTGCGAGTTCCGGTATTCCTTGGCGTTCTTTCGTATGATCCGTAAGTTCACGATTATATTTTACTATTCATACCTTAGTCAAGGTCACCCTACTTCATCAAGGGTTCCACCGCCCGGTCCAAATCCGCAAAGGTGTTGAACGCCCGCCGGTACACGTAGCGTAGTTCTCCCCGGTAAATAATGGTCGTCGGTAGCGAGCCGGACCAGACGCGGTCGATCGTCGGCCCCCAAACGGCATCGCTCGTATCGGTAAGAATTACGGAACGGAGGTTCGGTCCGTTTGCTTCCAAAAATGCGGGAATACTTTCAATTGCTGCCTCTTTTTGGTCGAGGCTTACGAGGACAATCTCCATTGGCTTAGCGTGTTCTTCCTTGGCCAATTCCTCCAGCAAGCGAATCTCTTCCCGGCAGGGTTGGCACCAAGTGGCCCAAAAGTTTATGAGGTAGGTCGTATCGGAATCCTGATGAAAGAGCGGGGCTAAATCGTTGAACTCCGCGTAGCGGACGGGAATCACCGCGGTACCGAGTGCCGGTAGGGGGCCAACCGTTTTCTGGCTCCGGTAGCTGTCGAAGTCGCAGGTGCAAAGTAAGAGGGTCAGGAGGAGCAAGGGAAGGGAGAGGCGCATAGAAAAAGCTAATCTCCCCACGCCCTTACTTGTTCAATCGAATATCTATTACCGAGCTTAGTTTTGGTACGGGACTCCGTACGGGTTGCGAATCGAAAGCATTCCGCCGCCCACAAAGGCTAGGAGAAACTTTCCGAAACGTAAAAGATCCCGCAGCACCGGGGTGCTGCGGGATCTTTACCCATGAAATGAATCGTAATACTACTCCCAGTTGGGGTTCTGACCCAAATTCGGGTTAGAAGACAGCGCGCCGTTAGGAATCGGCCAGAGGTAGTGCTTATCCTCGTCGAACGTAGGATTTTCGTAGCTGGTGCCTTTGTAGGGAGACACGTATGGTACACCGTCAACGTCGATGGTTTGTACCCTAGCGCCATCGTAACGAGCCTTAGCCTTTTCGTCGAATCGGATACCCAAATCCTCCTGCGTCAACTCTTTACCACACTTCCAACGACGAATATCATCGTAGCGTTGTCCCTCGATAAACAGCTCTACGCGGCGTTCGCGACGGATTTCTACGAGGAGGGAAGAAATGCCTACGTCTGCGTAGCGGGGGTCCATCGGTGGGTCCATCATGAGGGACGGCATTCCGACTCGGTCGCGCAGTTTATTGATGGTCATGTCCAGATCGTCCTGACTGATCTGGCCGAGTTCCGCCATTGCTTCGGCGTAAATTAGGTAAGTTTCACCGAGGCGAAAGGCGATGGCGGGGGTGGTACCCCGGTTATAACCACGAAGATCGGTTTCTTCACTATATCCTTTAACAATGTGGTAGCCAGTACTCGAGGTGAGACCACCCATTCCTGGCAGGCGAGGAAAACTACTTGCATCACTTTCGTTGTAACCGTACCGTTCTTTATCCTTTGGATTCAGAATCGAAGCGGGTAAGCGGGGGTCACGATTGATGAAGACACTTTCAATCGTAGTATCTCCGGCGTACAGGGGAGAAAGGTTGATGGGCAGGCCATCACTACAGAGGTAGTCCTCGACCATCTCCTTCGTAGCACCGCCGGAACGTCCTGGGAAGAAGTTTACGATGTTGTTGTCGCGAATGGTGGCTTCGTATTTGATCCAGTAGATGATTTCGGGATTATTCTCTAACGTTTCCGTTTCCGCGAAAGCTTCGTTGTATGCGGTGAGTGAGTCACCGTTCATATTGAGCTCAAATTCTCCGGAGTCCATTAGCTCTTTAGCGGCGGCGGCGGCTTTTTCGAGCCACATATTGCCGTCGTTGCCCCGGTACTTTTGCCAGGTACCTTCAAACAAACAAATTCTGGCTTTGAGTGCTAGCGCTACCGCTTTGTCCATGCGCCCTGGATTATCACCGCCAGGCCATTTGTCGGGCAAGTTAGCTTCCGCAAACTCCAGATCTTCCAACACCTTAGTCATTACAAAATCACGATCGTCACGCTCCCCAAATAGTTCGGGTGATTCCGGACTTAGTTCTTTGTCGATGTACGGAATGTCACCAAATTTCGAAACCCGGTCCCAGTAGAACCATGCACGAAAGAGGCGGGCTTCCCCAGTATAGTTGTTGATGATCTTCTGGTCGATGGATGCGCGATCGTAATTTGCCAGACCGATATTGATAGTCCGCAGAAAACCCCACTCACCCCAACCGAAGAAATAACGTCCGTTCGTCCGGTGGACGCCCGCGCGTATGTTGTCGAATATTCCTTGTACTGGGGCAGTATTATCGGTAAAACCATCCAGATACCAGTAGCTGCTGTTACTACTTGGGAATCTGGTGTGATGGCCGTGCAGGACGACCAAGTTCCGGTCATCCCTAGTTTGATCGTACATACCATTGTTGTAAGTCCTTAGATCGTTCTCATTTTGAAAGAACGTCTCGAGACTCAGTTCATCGAGCGGTATTCGCTCCAAAAAGTCATCATTACAGCTGCTGAGCAGGCCGGCGAACAGTAAGAGCGTCACCGTATTTATTGAAAATTTCATCTTATTTGTTTGTTGGTGATCGACTTAGAAAGTTACGTTGAGGCCCATGCTAACGGTCCGCTCGAAGTAGTATTGCTGGAATCTGGTTCCAACCTGCTCTGGGTCGAGCGGCTTACGCATTGGGGTGTACTCCCACAAATTGAGGCCGGATAAGTAGATATTTGCCTGAGCTAAACCTACCTTACTGATGATGGTTCTCGGAACCTGGTAGCCAAGCGTGAGGTTCTTCAAGCGCACGTAGGCAGCGTTCTGCACGTACCGTGACTGGGGAGCGAAGTTCCTGGTGTCGCGGATAATTGGCCGCGGAAAGTACGCGTCGCGGTTTTCGGGGCTCCAGGAGTCGTTGAGCCATGGTTCGTGAATGAAGCCGGATTGGTAAGGATAGAACGTACCCCAGTTGCCGGCATCCGGAAGAAAGTCGCGGAACAGGCCCTGGAAGAAGGCACTGACGGTGATTCCCTTCCACTTTATGGTGGGAGTGACGCCGAAAGAATAGCGCGCGGTTTCGTTACCGATACGGGTGAAATCGCCCAGCGAGTCGAGCGTCCGAAGCCCCTGATCGATAACACCGTCTCCGTTCAAATCAGTGAAGCGAATATCACCCGGACGGACATTGTTATTACTTAGATCATCATGATCTGGAGCGCCGTCAATTTCCTCCTGTGATTGGAAGATGCCTTCGGTTTGGTAACCAAAAATCTCTCCTAGTTCTTGGCCTACGTAAAAGTTCCTTATGTTTCCAGTTGGATTATCGTACCGAGTGATACGGCTAGTGTTGTCGGCTAGAGCAAGCTGAAGACTAAAATCGACGGAGTTGCGAATCTTGTCGCGGTATAAGACGGAGAGTTCCCATCCTTTAGTCCTCAGGTCCGCACCATTCTCCCTCGGTGGGGATGCACCAAGAATATCAGGCCGGGAAACGCCGAGTAACATGTCTTTGGTGTCACGAGTATAGATATCGAAAGAGAAGTCTATACGGCTGGCCAAAAGAGAAATGTCGATTCCAATGTTACGGGTACCTACGCTTTCCCAAGTTAAGGAAGGACTTACTAGGCCAGGAGGTCGTACAACCGACGTCTGACCGGTATTGAGAACGAAATCAGAGTTACCAGAAGACAGGGACGGGATATAAGGATAGTATAATTGGCGACGTGGACTACTATTATCCAAAACTGTCTGATTACCCAGCTCTCCATAAGAGGCCCGAATTTTTAGGTTATCCAGCCAATCGCGCGTTCCACTCATAAAAGATTCTTCTGAAATACGCCAAGCGGCGGAGAAGGAAGGAAAAAAGCCGAAGCGATCGGCTTTAGGAAAGCGACTCGTGCCGTCATAGCGGCCGTTGACTTCGAAAAGGTAACGTTCGTTAAAGTTATAGTTGAAGCGGAAAAACGCTCCGCGAATAGCTTGCTCTTCCGCGTTACCACCCGAATTTTGTACGCCAGTCGTAGCGTCTAATTGAGTAATAATGGGACTTAGCAGGGTCTGAGCACCAGCAGTAACTTGCTTACCTTGGTACAATTCCTGATTATAGCCAACCTGTGCACTTAAGTTGTGAGCAATACCCAGGGTGAAATCGTACTTGGCGTAAGCGTTGAAGACGTAGTTTTGGTTGTAGTTCTGCCGTTCACCAATGTTATCGTTATTACTCTCGCCGTTGTCAAACGCCGTATTGGTAAGATTCACACCATTCACCAAATCAATGAGACTTGCAACGTTCTGTTGGGTTCTAAACTCGAACTGAGAGGCGAAATTAGCCTGAATAACAAATCCGTCGAAGGGCGTTGCGGTCAAACCTTGTGACAGCCACACTTCGTGGCGCTCCGAACGATCGCGGCCACCGTCCGTCAAGTAGGGTATGGCGCTGAACGAAGATGCAAAGCCAGCTCCGATAAACTGCTCATACTCCTCCCGGTCTCCTTCTTCTAAGTAAAATGGCAAATCGGGAAATTCCAACGGCTCGAGCGGTGTGATTCTTTGGATGGAGTTGAGGTTTGCGTTAAAACCATAGTTATGGGGATTATCCTGCTGGATATTGTTGTAGATAACCTTCTCCTCTAACGAGAGCCAGTCGTTAATCTTGAAGTTGACTTTGAGTAGTGCGTTCAGGCGCTCAAACTTTTCATTGGCATCCTTAATGGCCAAATAGCCATCCTTAGTGAAGTATCCGACCGAAGCGTAGTAGGAAGTCCCGTTGGTCGCACCGGAAATACTCATGTCGTACTTGCGCTGGGGAGTAAAATCCGTGACCAACCGCTCTTGGTAATTATTGGAGCCGTAGAAGCGTAGTTCATTGTTAAACACACCCCATTCATTTTCTTGGGTTGGATTTTCGGAGTACCTACGGACGCCGTCCACAAAGTTCTGGTCGTAAGTAGGGTTGCCATTGTCCGCTTGAGAAGCTATGTTCCAATTGGTCACGTAAGTGAGCGGATCGAGTATCGGATCGATGTGAAAAATCGGGGACGACAGCGCCTGCTCGGTACTGAACGTAACCTTCACCTTTCCTTCCTGACCTTTTTTAGTGGTAATAAGGATAACGCCAAAAGCTGCCCGCGCACCGTAGATCGCCGAAGCCGCCGCATCCTTCAGGACACTGACGCTGGCGATATCGTTCGGATTGATGCGGTTGATATCCATCGGGATGTTATCTACCAGAATGAGGGGATCACCACCGTTGATGGAAGTAAAACCACGAATATTGAATTCAACATTTCCGTTCGGGTCACCGTTGGGGACCGAAACGTTCAGACCCGCAACCACGCCCTGAAGGCCCTGGCCGACGTTCGAGATGGGCCGGTTTTCCAGTACTTCGCCACTGGCCGTGCCGATGGCACCGGTTAGGTTGACTTTTTTCTGCGTGCCGTAGCCGATTACGACGACCTCCTCGAGCGCCTGGGCGTTCTCACCGAGCGTTACGTTAATTTGGGACCGGCCAGCTACCGTCTCGTCAACGGAAGAAAAACCCAGAAAGGAATACCGGAGTACGTCGGACCCCTCTTGCATGGTCACGGAATATGCGCCGTCGATATCGGTAACCGTACCGTTTGTGGTACCTACCTGAATTACGTTGACGCCCGGGATACCGATGCCGGTTTGGTCAACGATCGTTCCCGTGACCGCCTGGGCGGATATGGCCCCCATAACGCTGAAGAGCAAGGCGACCGCCAGGGCCATCCGCAGCCCCTTTTTGCAGTTGAATAGAAGTTTCATCATGATGTGACTTGTGAGATTATACAAAATTTTGAAAGCTTAAGAACGCGATATATACCAATTTCGCCAAATTAAATTTGCTTTCCCGGATGGTGACCGGCTTGAAACAAATTTGTGTTATTGTGAAGCACATAGTATCCTGTACTGTCCTGCTTGGGACCAAGATGTGCACATTTAGTCATCATCCCACTCAAAATCAGCTACTTTAAGGTGTCTCCGGGCCCGATTAATTCCAGTCTGCTGGTGGGTAAAATTTCAATTCTTTATTTAACGTGAGCATTCTCTTTATTTCAACAATCGATTGCGGCTTTTTCAGCAATCGATTGTCCGCTATTTAACTGCATTTTTGCCATTAAAAGGCGCGGCCGCGGGTGCAGGGTAAGGTGGGGAAGCCAGACATTATTTGGCGCAAGATTCACCAGCAGACTAAGAGCAATTTTGCGGGGATCTTGAGACTCAAAATTTGGGTCGCACTCTTTGGTATCTGACGCAGCACTCACCCATTTACTACCCACCCCGGTAAGTTCGACTAGCTTTTCTAGTATTTCGGAAGACCGTTATTCTCCGCAACGGCAAACTTTAGCGGGTGAGGCATGGGGACCAGCCGGCACTTTTATTGAAGTAGCCAATTGATCCCAGCGGTTGCGAAGAGAACCCACACAATATTCCCTCTAACTCTCGCAACGATGCGAAACACTCAGTGCCGCCATGCTTGTTCGTCAGTGTCATCTTCCGTGTGGAGGAGACCGCGAAGTTCACATGAGGATAATTACTAGCTGATCTTACGCACCTGTTGTGATCACTGAGCACAGAAGATTGATTTTTAACACATAAATCACAAAAGGAAGAAAAAAGCACAAGACAAAAGCTAGCGGAATCAGTGTACTCACACCGTTTTGTGCTTGTGTCCTTTTTTGTCTTATGTGTTCCGCTTTTTACGATTAGAAACATTCCCTTGCGTAAGGACAATTACTAGTATTTACTCCTCAGCAACGGACACGTTGCGTAGTGATATCTTAAGGATAATGATCGAATCCGTGCTAACTACACTTGCCGTAACTACGTCTTGAATATCAAATATTTTAAATGCCCCACACCCTTGAAGTCAAGGACGGTGGACGGCAAATAATCCACCACAATCATTCGTCGTTATTCCCAACATTAGTGTGGATATATTTATACGCTACTTTAATTAACCGCCCCCGTGCTTACCTGGGTATTTATTTAATACACTAAACAACCCGGTTATCTCAGGAATTAGGTCTTACCTCACACCGTTCAGGATGATGAAAATACGTTCTGGGATCCCGGCAGTAAATCATGGTCAAGGGCCAATAATCCACGAGGCCGCCTCTAACGAGAACACTTACGAAACGCTCAGGCCTATTTGTGCTAGCATCACTTTTCCATCCTGCGTCAACTAATTCAACTGTAGGTCTGAGTAGCAGCTAAACTGTTGAATAGGTACGAACGAAGCGTACTTTGGTTATCTGTTATAGTCCGGTGCAGGATATATGCCTTGATGTTACCCACGTGGATCGTGATAGTTGGGTGCGCTACCCGCCTCGCCGAACTCGGAAATGCAGCCGGTGGAAGGATTGTGGAACTCAGACTACCCGATCGAACTTGCTGCCACCACCAAGGTCCGAAAGTTCATACCGGACTGCCCCCCAGTCGACAGATTCGTACCCCACCAACCTGGCACCCGCGACCTCGCCCCCCTTCACTCAGAACAATCTGAAACCAAAACTAACTTCTCCACCACCACGACCCGTTTATCAACACCCCTGTGCATAACTATTTGTTTGAAAAACCCGTTTTCAACGTACCTTGTAATGCTACCTCCCGACTACCGAGGGCTCCAGACCAAAGACCCTAGACTACGGACCAACCTTCCCCCTATGCCAGAATTCTGCCACCTCCACTGCCACACTCAATACTCCCTCCTCGACGGCGCCGCCGAGATTGGCAACATGATGGACAAGGCCGTGGCCGATGGCATGAAGGGCGTGGCGCTCACTGACCATGGCAACATGTTCGGTGCCTTTAAATTCGTCAACGAAGCCCGCAAACGGAACATCAAACCGATGATCGGCTGCGAATTTTACCTGGTGGAGGACCGGCACAAAAAGGCCTTTTCCCGCGCCGCCGGCGAAAAAGATAAGCGCTACCACCAGTTGATGCTGGCTAAAAACAAGGTGGGCTACACGAACCTATCCAAACTCTGCTCGATCGGCTACATCGAGGGGCTCTATGGTAAGTACCCGCGGATCGATAAAGAGCTCATCGTGAAGTACCACGAGGGGCTGATCGTGACGAGTTGCTGCATTGGTGCGGAAATCCCGCAACTCCTGATTGCGGGTAAAGATGACGAAGCCGAAGTTGCCCTCAAGTGGTGGCTCGACATCTTCGGTGAAGACTACTACATCGAAATCCAGCGTCACCGCGGCATCGACGACATCAACCTCGGTAAGGACCGCGAGGGGCGCACGATTTACTCCGGTAAAAGCCAGGAAGACATCAACGTCAAGCTCCTGGGCCTGGCGATGAAGCACAACGTGAAGGTGATCTGTACGAACGATAGCCACTACGTCGAGGAAGAGGATTACTTACCCCACGACATCCTGCTCTGCGTCAACACCGGCTCGCTAAAGGACGACCCGAAACGCTTCCAGTTCCCCAGTTCCGACTTCTACTTCAAGCAGCAGGCGGAAATGTCCAACCTCTTCCACGACCATCCGGAAGCGGTCGCCACGACGATGGAAGTGTACGATAAGATTGAGGTGCTGGAACTCGCCAGCGACGTGCTGCTGCCCAATTTTCCCATGCCGGCCGAGTTCGAAACCCAGGACGCTTACCTCCGCCACCTGACCTATGAGGGCGCGAAAAAACGGTACGGGGAGATCAACGAGGTAACCCGCGAACGGCTGGATTTCGAGCTCAGTGTCATCAAGGCTTCGGGCTACCCCGGTTACTTCCTCATCGTGCAGGACTTCACGACCGCCGCCCGTGAGATGGGCGTAAGCGTCGGCCCCGGTCGGGGGTCTGCAGCCGGCTCGGCCGTAGCTTATTGTGTCGGCATCACGAACGTCGACCCCATCAAGTACGACCTGCTTTTCGAGCGATTTCTGAATCCGGAGCGGGTGTCTATGCCCGATATTGATATCGATTTCGACGACGTCGGCCGCCAAAAAGTGATCGATTACGTGATCGACAAGTACGGACAGGAGCAGGTCGCCCAGATCATCACTTACGGTACGATGGCCGCCAAATCATCCCTCCGCGACGTTGGCCGGGTGATGGACATCCCACTGAGCGAAGTCGACCGGGTTGCCAAGTCCTTTCCCCAGCAACTCGGTGCCACGCTCCGTGGCGTTCTCGCCCCCGGCGACATCGACCGCAAACTAAAGGGTAACCTCAATTCGGAAGACGCCGAAAAAGCATACGCTTTCCGCGACCTCGCCGCCGGCCAGGACGACATCGGCGAGATGATCCGTACGGCCATGAAGCTCGAAGGGTCCATTCGAAACACCGGTATTCACGCCTGTGGTGTCGTCATTACGCCGAGCAACATAACGGAGCACGTCCCGGTCACCTGCGATAAGGAGACGGGGATGTATATTTCCCAGTTCGACAACTCCGTAGCTGAAGACGCCGGCCTGCTAAAGATGGACTTCCTGGGCCTCAAAACCCTGACGATCATTAAGGACGCGCTGCGGATGATCAAAGAAAATCACGATGTGGTCATTGACGTGGACGAGCTGCCGCTCGACGACCTAAAAACGTACGAGCTCTTCCAGCGCGGCGAAACGAACGGCATCTTCCAGTACGAATCCGGCGGAATGCAGAAGCACATGAAGAACCTCAAACCGACGACGTTTGACGATCTCATTGCCATGAACGCGCTGTACCGGCCCGGCCCGCTGGAATACATCCCCGACTTTATCGAGCGGAAGCATGGCCGCAAGCCGATAACTTATACGCTGGCGGCGGAAGAGCAGTACCTCAAAGAGACCTTCGGTATTTACGTTTACCAGGAGCAAATTATGCTCCTTTCCCAGTCGATCGCCAACTTCACGAAGGGCGAGGCCGACGTACTGCGGAAGGCGATGGGTAAGAAGCAAAAGGCAACCCTCGATAAGATGTACCCGCAGTTCATCAAGGGTGGTACGGAGAATGGACACCCGGAGGATAAGCTCGGCAAGATTTGGAAAGACTGGGAAGCGTTCGCTAGCTACGCCTTCAACAAATCCCACTCCACCTGCTACGCTCTGGTTGCTTACCACACGGCTTACCTGAAGGCGCACTACCCCGCCGAGTACATGGCGTCGGTACTGACGCACAACAAGTCCGACCAGACCAAACTGACGTTCTTCCTCCGGGAATGTAAGCGGATGGACGTGGCCGTGCTCAGTCCGGACATCAATGAGTCTCAAGCCGATTTTGCGGTCAATAAAAAAGGTGCCATCCGGATCGGCATGACGGCGCTGAAGGGCGTCGGCGAAGGACCGGTTGAATCTATCTTGAAGGCCCGCGAGGAAGGTCCGTTCGCCAGTCTGTTTAACGTGATGCAGCGAGTGGAGCCAGGATCGGTCAATAAGCGCGTGCTGGAAGCCCTGGTTTACGCCGGTGGTTTCGACTGTTTCGACACCATGCACCGCGCGCAGTACTTCGCACCGAGCGAGAAATACGATAGTTATTTGGAGCACGTCACCAAGTTCGCTAATGCTTACCAGGCGCAGTTGGCTTCGGCCGCGACTTCGCTCTTCGGGGCAATTCAGGAGGAAGTGTTACCCATCGAGCCCGGGGCACCCGAAGCAATCGAGTGGCTGTTGCCCATTAAACTAGCGCACGAAAAGGATGTCACCGGCATTTACGTATCCGGCCACCCGCTGGACGGGTATAAGTTGGAGATCGACAACTTCGTTACGTGCGGTTTGTCGGACTTGAACCCAGAGCGCTACGGCCGCCAAACGGTGAAGCTGGCAGGAATGATCGTGGCGGCGCAGCACCGGATCAGTAAAAACGGCAACGGCTGGGGCATCTTTGAATTTGGTGATTACGACGGCGGCATCGAATTCACGCTTTTCGGGGAGGACTATCAGAAGTACAAGCACATTTTGCAGCAGGGGTCGGCGCTATTCGTGACGGCGGTCTACAAAAAGTCGTGGCGCAACGACGAGCTGGAACTGAGCATTAACGACGTCAAATTACTCGAAGGCATCGGTCGGGAGATGACGGAGGCGATCATTCTCAAGTTCGCCGTCGGGCGGGTGACGGGCAAGATGGTCCGGGAGTTAGACGAGCTGTGCCAGCGGTTTCAGGGGCAACAGAAATTGCGGATGGTGTTCATCGACAACGACGAGCAGACGAAGCTCAAGATGTTTTCGCTGAAGCGGACGGTGGATGCGGATTCGGACTTTATCAAGGGCGTGGAACGGCTTGGGATTCAGTATTCTTTGGACCGGGGGCGGGCGGCTATGTAGATACGCGGCGGTTTACCCGTAAAGACTTTGCACCCGCGACCGCGCAAACATAAAGTTATGCGCGGTCGCGGGTGCAAGAAAGCTACGCAAAAAGCAAAGTTAGTTAACCCGTGCCGTGCCGAGTATCTGCTCTAACTGATTCATTAAATCCCGTTTCTTCTCCCCCGGCGCGAGAATGAAGCCATCGACGAGCACGAGTTGCTTACGGGCCTCATCGTTGATCAGGTAAGAGATAAAGGGACCGGCCTGAAAGTCGTTTTCCATCTCCCAGATGCCGCGGCCTTCGATGGCGAACGCCCCGTTCATATCCATGTTCTCGGTAAATAATGGCAAGTCCTCGTCGTTAATGCGCATGTAAGTATCCGAAATGGAAGAGCTGATGTACCGGCGGCCGACTTGGTCGCGGATTTCCTTGAGGCCTTCCTTGGTAAGTTGGGCCTGGTTCTCGTAGGGCACGCGGGTGGCGATGAGGTTGAGACTTCCCTTGCGCGTACTCCGCTTAAGCCAGACAAAATCATTCGCCATGACCGGCACAATCTCGTAGCCGTAAGGGATCTGAATGTTGGCGCCGGTCCGTTCCATGATGGTATCCATGAGCGCCCGGTTGACGCCCTGAAAAAATGCCGTCTCCTTCGTCCGTAACCCTTCGCTATCGGCAATCCGCTTCACGACGGCCGGACGGGTAGTGCTCATACCGCGCAGGAGTTCTTCCCTATTCTTGCCCATCAGGTAGATCAACTGTTGCCCGGTAGCCCACTTGTTGCGAGCAACTACGGTACCAAAACCTTCCTCGCGGACCTGCTGAATTTTCGCGTCACTCAGGTCATTAACGACCATCTTCGTGGTGGGGCTATTCGCATCGCTGAGGTCAGCCAGCACCACGTAGTTACGTAATTCGCGGAAAGTCGGCATCGCCGTCAACTTAACGGGCTCGATGTGGCGCACGTCGAAGATCGGCTCCGGCTGGGGCAGAATGATGTACGGCGCTTCGAGAAAGTAGGCGATGGAGTCAGACGCGCCGTTAATCCAGAGCGAAGAATCGGCCACGACGGTGACGGAGTTGATCGCGCCGAAGGCCGAAGGCGTTGGATTCAGCCGTTGCGCGACGTCACTCCCGCAGGAAAACGTCGTAACACCGATGAACAGCGTGAGTAAAAAAGTGAGAAGCCGGTTGGTCATATGTTGGTCTGATCTGTCAGTGGGTAACAGATGAGTTTTGTCTGGGTTTTGGTGGGCGGGGGTTTGGTCTGGGGTCTGGGGTCTGGGGTCTGGGGAATATAGTATAGCTACTAAAAGATTATCGTACTACCAGACCATTTCCCCTAGAACAAGCCCTCAATAACGTTCTCCTCCGTGATTCCTTCCGCTTCCGCCTTGTAGTTCCGGACAATCCGGTGGCGCAGGACGTACTTGGCGATGGCCTGGACGTCTTCGATGTCGGGGGAATACTTACCGGAGATGGCGGCGTGGCACTTGGCACCGAGCACGAGGTACTGACTGGCGCGGGGGCCGGCACCCCAGGAGATGTACTTATTGACGTTTTCGGTGGCGCGGGGGGTGTTCGGACGGGTCTTGGTGGTGAGGCTGACGGCGTACTCGAGCACGTTGTCGCTAATGGGGATCTTACGGACGAGTTGCTGGAAGTAGAGAATCTCCTCACCGGAAAGCACGTGGCTGACGTCGCTGACTTTCATGCCGGTGGTGCCCTTCACGACGGCGATCTCTTGTTCGTAGGTTGGGTAGTCGAGGGGGATGTTGAACATGAAGCGGTCCAGCTGGGCCTCGGGGAGGGGGTAAGTGCCTTCCTGCTCGATGGGGTTCTGCGTGGCGAGCACGAAGAAGGGACTCGGCAGGAGGTGCCGGTCGCCGGAGACGGTTACGCTGCGCTCCTGCATGGCTTCGAGGAGGGCGGCCTGGGTTTTAGGGGGCGTCCGGTTAATCTCATCCGCCAGGACGATGTTCGCGAACAGCGGCCCTTCGTTGAACTCGAACCGGCGGTCTTCACCGAGAATTTCCGAGCCGGTGATGTCGGACGGCATCAGGTCGGGCGTGAACTGGACGCGCTTGAAGTTGAGGTCGAGGACTTCAGAAATCGTACTCACCAGCAGCGTTTTCGCCAACCCAGGGACGCCGACGAGTAAGCTGTGGCCATTGGAAAACAGAGAGATCAGCACGGTTTTGACAACTTCATCCTGGCCGATAATGACCTTGCCGATTTCGGCTTTCAGGTCGCGGTAAGCTTTGGCTAATGCGTCGACGGCTTCGACGTCGGACTTATAAGTAGGTAGGGCCATGAGGTATTTTGGGGGATGGGGTCGTCAAAGGTGGTTAAAATGGTTGGGATGGGGTAATTGTTGTTGTGTCTGGGAGAAGGTTAGGTGGTAGGTGGTAGGAAGATTAGGTGGTAGGCGGTAGGCGGTAGGCAGATTAGGCGGTAGGGTTGGGATTTAGAGGTTTGGAGGTTCTTCGTAGTAATTATGCTATCCTAATTAACCCTGCACCCGCGACCGCGCCCTAATATTCAGCGAGGTTGAATAAGCGACCGTCCGGGAAGTGAGTGTTAAAGAATCCCAGCCCACCGCGCACGTTCGTGGGTGAGCTGACCGGCTCCTGCGTTAGAAGGGCAAGGAAATTATCCGCACTCGCCTGCGCCTGGAGGTAGCGGTAGTAGGTTTCGCTGATGTTGGAGAGCGCTACGACCAGCACGTCATCCGGAGCGACGTTGGGCAATTCCGTGAAGCCACGAAATACGTTATCGGTAAAGGCGGCATCGTCGAGCAGAACCGTCTTTCTGCGTTCACTGCCAACGGGTAAGAACGGACCGGTAAAGTCTGAATCGTTATCCGCGGAGGGAACGAAATAGTTGATCATGTATCGATTGTCCTCCGAAGGGTCGATGATCTCGAATTCCACCGTCACGAGCGTATCCGTTTCCCGCCGTAGAATGACGGGCTGCACGGCGGTAAACTTCACCTGCGGCAACATCAAACTGGTGGCGGATACCAAGCGATCATCCGCCGTGCGGATGCGCAGCTCGTACGCCTCGTTAGCGAAAAGTGGCGTAGCCGCGCTGGCGTAAAAACCGCGCGCGTCCACCGTTGGGAACAGGGTGTCCACTCGGTCGCGGTAACTGATCGTCACCTCGGCGTCGGCCAGCAAAAGTCGCTCGATGAATTCATCCGTTAGCGTATCGCTTTCTTCCTCGTCGTAGTCCAGGGAACCAAAACTGTTCGTGAGTACCACGGTCATCACTTCCTCCGGGACGACCTGGGAAAAGACCACAACCCGCTGCTCCACTGGGGCGATGTCCACCAATATTGGGTCCGGCGTGCACGCCATGATCAGCGTACTCCCCAGCAGTAACAAAACTATTTTTGCGTGCTTCATGGCTCAGCGTTTATCGAGGTCCAGTGTTTCCCGGCCGACGACGGGCCCGCCGCCAAAGCGGAAATTGTAGGCGACCGAAGGAACGAATCCAAACAGCCCCGGCTGCTCGTAACGCAGGGCGCCGGTGTTCTCGTCCACATTCACCCGCACGGTATAGGGCGTCGCCCGGTTCGTCAGGTTGTACGCCCCGACGTGCCACTCCGAACGAAAACGTTTGCCGGGTTTATTGCGCCAGACGAAGTTGACGTCCAGGCGGTATGAATCGGAAAGGCTCAGCGCGTTCCGCTTCGTGTAAATGGGAACGAGCTCGACGGTCGTCAGCGTGGGATCGGGGTAAAGAAACTGGGCCACGACCGGCGTAAAGCGAGCCCCACTGGCGTATTCGAAAACCGTTGAAAACGTGAAGCGGGGGCTGATTTCCCAATTCCCCACAAACGTCAGGTAGTGCCGCCGGTCATAACGCGCCCAGAAGCCTTCTCCGTTATTAAGCTCGTCGAACTGCCGGCGGCTCCAGGCCAGGGTGTAGCCCAGCCAGCCGTTGACGCGGCCCGCCCGCCGCCGCAGTAGAAATTCCGCGCCCCACGAGTATCCGTCCCCCTGTAGCAGTTGCTCCTCAAAATTATCGTTCAGGATTAAGTCGCTCCCTTCCCGGTATTCGATCACGTCGCGCATCGTCTTGTAGTAGGCTTCACCGCTGAACGTGAGGTTTTTCTCCGGGAACAGCACGTGGTACCCCGCCGCCACCTGGTGCGAAGCCTGGGGCCGGACGGCGGCGGACACCGGGTACCAAAGGTCCGTCGGCAGCGCCAACGACGACGAGCTCACCCGGTGGATGTACTGCTTCATCCGGCTGTAACTGGCCTTAATGCTGCTCTGCTCTCCTAATGCGTAATTCGTCGACAGGCGGGGTTCGAAACCGAAGTAATTTCTGTCCTTGACCACCGCACCGGAAAGCCGCAGCCCGCCCTGGACGGTCCACCGTTCCCCCAGCCGCGTTTCCCCGCCCGCGTACAGTGCCGGCTCCACCGTGATCAGTTGTGGCCCTTCCGTATTCTCGATGAATTCGGAAATTTCCCCGGCGGCGTTCAGTACGTTGGGTCGGAAACGGTGGACCGTCAGCGCCCCACCCCACCGCAGTTGCGTGCGGTCGTCGACGAAGTTGGTGTAGTCAATTTTGGCCCCGAAGTCCTGAATGGCGGACTTGATGAGGATCGCGTTCTCACCGACCTTTCCGTCGATGTTATAATCGAAGGCGGTACGGATGAGGGATAGGTTGGAAAACAGCTTAGGGTTATAAATTCGGTTCCAGCGCACGGTCTGGGTGAAATTGCCTAGTTCGAAGCCGAAGTTGAGGTTCAGGTCGATACTGCCGTCCTCGTCTTCGGATACTTCGTCGCTCAGTTTGTTGTCCTTGAAACTGAGTACGTCATTACCAAAGTAGGAGCTAAAATACAGGTGGTCGCGCTCGGATATTTCGTAATTCAGTTTGGCGTTCAGGTCGTAGAAGTAGAAGGGCACGTCGGAACCGATCAGCCCGAAAGCTTGGTCGATGTAGGTCCGGCGGCCGGAGATCAGAAAGGACGCCTTGTTCTTCACAATCGGCGCTTCGATTGTCAGGCGGGAAGAAAGCAAGCCGATGCCACCTTCCACGCGGTAATGTTGGTTGTTACCCTCCTTCATCCGCACATCGAGCACGGAAGAAAGCCGCCCGCCGTAGTGCGCGGGAAAGCCGCCCTTGGTGACGGTCACGTCGCGCAGCGCGTCGGGGTTGAACACGGAAAAGAAGCCGAATAAGTGGCCGATGTTGTAGACGACCGCTTCGTCGAGCAGCACCAGGTTTTGGTCCGCATCGCCGCCCCGCACGAACATCCCCGTGCTCCCCTCGCCGCCGCGCGTGATGCCGGGCATAAGTTGGATGACCTTGATGATGTCGACTTCGCCGCCGAGGGAGGGGATGGTCCGAATTTCGTCGATCGGGATGGTGACGGTGCTCGTCTGGGTGGAGCGGATGTCCTCCAACTCGGTACTCGAGCGGCCGGCGGTGACGACGACTTCGCTGATCTTATTGTCGGTGGCGCGAAGTTTTACGTCCAGGGCCAGGTTACCGGTGGCCGGCACGGTGCGGGTGGCCGTTGCGTAGCCGAGAAAGGAAAATTGTAGGGTGACGGACGCTCCGGCGGGCACTTGCAGGGAGTAAAAACCATAGTCATTCGTGTTCACGCCGCGCGCGCTGCCCGCTACGCCGACGGTTCCGTAAGAAAGTGCCTCACCGGTTGCAGCATCACGCAGGAAGCCACTGACGCTAAAGGTTGTTTGCGCGGTCGCGGGTGCCAGGTGTAACACCAGAAGGAGCCATGAAAGTGCGCGTAAAAGTCTCATTCGTAGTGCCGGGCGTTAACCCTTAAGGTGGGAATTACGAAGGTAGAAACCCAACCGGCGCACGGCGTACATTCCACGGACTTTAAGAGTTCTTAGCCTTATTCACGACCAAAGTAGCAAGATTTTAAACGATCAGGTTCTCCTTCTTCAGTAGTTGCTTCAGCTCCAGGTCCAGCGTGCCCGCCCGTTCGCGGAACCGGTGCGGCTCGCTACGGTAAGGTTCCTGCAGGACGTAGAATTTAGCCATTTTTCCGCCCTCCAGCTCCTGGGTGGAGCTCGCCGTGAGTTGCTGGATGAAGCCTTCTTTCTCGAAGTGCTTTAACTCCCGTTTCAGAATTTGCAGCGGCAGGCGGGTCGCCAGGATTATGTCCTGAATGTTGGCCCGGTTGTCGTTGGCGGCAAAGAGTTGCAATAAGTCTTCGACCGTGAGAAACGGATCGGGGGAAAAACTTACTTGTGCGGGATCCCGGTAGGCTTGCTTGAGTGCGTAAAAGTAGCGGCCGCGTTTGTTGTAGCTCATCGTTAGCATTCCGGCGGTATTGAAGGCGGTAAGCCGGTGCCGGGCCTGGTTCACGGTGATGCCGGTGAAGGACGCTAGTTGGTGGGGCGAGAGGAGTTGATCGGGCTGGTCGTGGATAAGTTTGATTAGGTCCGCATCGCTGACGTCGCGCTGGGTTTCGTTGGCCACCTGCTGACTACGGATGACGTAGAACAGTAAGTATAGTAAGGGGACTACGCAGAAAAGGATAGCGATAATGGCTCCGGGCTCCATGGGCGGGGGAAAGGATTTATCACGCCAAGGTAAGCCGGCTGGGTTTGCTATTGCCGGACAAAGACCACGGAACGTGCCCCGCCACTATCTATCCCACCGTAACTTGCCCCCAATGCGGAACTTCCTCCCCCTGCTCCTAGCCATGCTCTGGTTGGGTCCCCTCGTCCTCCCCAACCACGCGTGCACCAGCGTCCGCGCCCAGATTGGTGGCATCAGTACCTACGAATTCCTGAATCTACCAAACTCCGCGACCGTGGCGGCGATGGGCGGCCACCACATTGCGCTGATGGACGACGATCTGAGCCTCGCCCTGCGCAACCCCGCCCTGCTCAATCCGCTGATGCACCAGCGCGTCGCGCTCGGCCACGCCTTTCACCCCGCCGGCATTTCGAACAGTTCCGTTGCTTACGGGCACTTTCAGGAGAAGACAAAAATTACCTTCCAGGGTGGCCTTCAGTTTAGCGCGTACGGCGGCGACCTGGTCCGGCGCGACAACACCGGTCAGGACTTAGGGACGTTTTCCGCCAGCGACTTCGCCCTCACCGTCGGCGCGGCCCGTCAGTTCGACGAGCGCCTTAGCATAGGGGCGAACCTGAAAGTGATTTCCAGCCAGTTGGCCGGCTACGGCAGTGTCGGACTGGCAACCGACCTGGCCGTGCATTACCGCGACTCCTCCGGTCGGTTCGGCATCACGCTGTTGGCCAGAAATTTTGGCGCCCAACTTAGTCAGTACGACGAAACGTCCGGTCGCGAACCCCTACCCTACGAACTACAGATCGGCATCAACAAACAACTCCGCTACCTCCCCTTCCGGTTTTCGGTCATCTACCGCTACCTCGACCGCTGGAACGTCCTATTCGACGACCCGAACGCGCAGGAAGAGTTCAGCATTCTCCTCACCGACGAGGCCGTGACCGGTCGCAGCGCCGGCTCCGTATTCCTCGATAACCTGGCGCGGCACTTCGTGATCAACGGGGAGCTGATGATCGGTAAAAAGAAGAATCTACGGGTGCGCGCGGGGTATAATCACGGACTGCGGCGGGAATTACGTTTGTCGGATTTCCGCTCCGGTGCGGGCTATTCGTTTGGTTTTGCGTTCCGTACGAGGCGGTTTTCGGTTGCTTACGGGCGGGGTACTTATCATTTGGGGGGTGGGGTTAATCAGTTGGGGGTGGATGTGGGGTTGGGACGTAGGTAGGCGGTAGGCGGTAGGCGGTAGGCGGTAGGCGGTAGGCGGTAGGCGGTAGGCGGTAGGCGGTAGGCGGTAGGCGGTAGGCGGTGAAAATTAATAAATTTCGATAGCGATTTTATTTTTACGCTAATTAAAATTTAGTCGACCATACCCAATCCTAAACTAGCGTAAATCTAATTCACCAGAACCTACCGCCTACCCTACTACCGCCTAATTCTCCCTACCGCCTACTCCTCCCAACTCCGCAATAAAACCTCCGCCGTACTAAGCACCCGCAGCCCCAACAAATCCATCACCTGGTGCCGGCAACTAGTCCCGTTAGCCACCACCAGCACTTCCGGCCCTAACCCTCGCAAATGCCGCAGTAGCGATTGCTCCGCAATCTTCTTACTCAACTCATAATGCTCCGCTTCGTAGCCGAACGAGCCGGCCATGCCGCAGCAGCCGCTGTCGAGCAGAGTCACCGCGAAGTTCTTCGGCAAACTCAGTGCGGCGGCGCACTTGCTGGCGTCACCGAGCGCTTTCTCGTGGCAGTGTACGTGGAGGACAAGCTGGACTTGCTGGTCGCCGAAGTCATCCGGGGTAAGCCGGCCTTCGCTGAATTCGCGGAAGAGAAATTCGTCCAGGGTATACGTTCGTCTCGCCAGTTCCGTGGCTTGCTCCTGAAGTTCGCCGCGCAGTAGTTTTGGGTACTCATCGCGGAACCCGAGGATGGCGCTGGGTTCCAGACCGATTAGGGGACGATCGTCGTCAAAGAATTGCCGGACGTTGTGTTTCGCGAACTTTCGGGCCTGGTCGAGCAGTCCTTTACTCAGGTGGGCGCGGCCGCTGGGGGCGTTGTTCGGGGTGAGGTTGACCTGGTAGCCGAGTTTGGTCAGTAACTGGATCGCGGCCGTACCTACGTTAACGTCCTGGAGGTTGGTGAATTCGTCGCAGAATAGATTTACTGGGTATTCGTTTTTATTCGGTTTGTTTTTAATTTTATTCCATTTTCGCAGGGTCTGCGTGGCGATGGGCGGCAGGCTACGCTCCGGCGCGATGTTGGCCATTTTTTTGATTAACGGACCCATTAATTTAATACCAAAATTGGCCAGCGTCGGCATTTTTGAGCCGAGGCGGTACAATGGTTCGTTAGCCGCTACGAGTTTCGTCCGTAAATCAGATTTATTCTTCTGGTGCAGGTATTCCGCCTTCAGGTTGGTCATATCGACCGAGCTGGGGCACTCGCTCGTGCAGGCTTTGCAGCTGAGGCAGAGGTCCATGGCTTCGGCAAGGGCGGGGTGGTCGAAGGGGTTGTCGTGCTGGTTGCGGGTGAGGACTTCACGCAGGGTATTGGCGCGGCCGCGGGTGCCGTGTTGTTCATCGAGCGTAGCCCGGAAAGAAGGACACATCGCGCCGCCGTCCATTTTCCGGCAATCACCCGAGCCGTTGCACTTTTCGGCGGCGCGGAGGAGGCCTTCGTCGGCGGACCAGTCGAGGGCGGTAGCGAACGTCGGGGTCGGTACGTCAGCTTCGTAGCGGAGGCCCTCGTTCATGGGTGGTGCGTGGACGATCTTGCCGGGGTTGAAGATGTTATCGGGGTCGAAGACGCGTTTTAGGTCAACGAGCAACCGGTAGACGTCCGGACCCAGCATTTCCGGTAGAAAAACCGCGCGTACCCGCCCGTCACCGTGCTCCCCACTCAACGAGCCGCGGTATTTTTTGACCAGGCGGGCAACGTCGTGCGTAATGTGGTAAAAAGCCTCCCGGTCGGCCGTCCGCTTAAGGTTGAGCACCGGCCGTAGGTGGATTTCCCCCGCCCCGGCGTGTGCGTAGTAGACCGTTTTCTGCTCGTAGCGCTGCATCAGTGATTCGACTTCCGCGATGTAGTCGGCGAGGTCCGCAACGGCGACGGCGGTGTCCTCGATGCAGGCCACGGCCTTCGCGTCTCCGACCATGTTGCCGAGGATGCCGAGACCGGCGGCGCGGAGGTTCCAGGCTTGGGCGACTGAGGTTGGGGAAGTTAAATAGGCGGTAGTCGGTAGGCGATAGGCGGTAGGGGTTGGGAGGTCTTCGGTCTCTGGGCTGGGGTCTGCAGCCTTTGGTCTGGGGTTTTCGGTCTTGAATCTTTTTTCTTTATTCTTTACTCTTTCATCCCCTTCACCCCCCTCAATCTCGGCAGCCATATTCTCGGCGAGAGACAAAGCCGCTTCGTCCGTTTCCGCCCTAAATTCTACCAACAAAAGCGCGCGCGGGTCGCCGTGAACGAAGGAAGCATTTTTCGCCTGAGCGGGGTTAGTACGGGCGAGGCGCAGGATGGTATCGTCCATCAGTTCGCACATGAAAGGCCGATGGCGCATAGCAACCTGGGTGGCGCGCATGGCAGCGTCGATGGTTGTAAAGTGGACGGCGGCCAGGGCGCTGCCCGGGGGTGGTAGGGGAAGGATCCGGACTTTCAATTGAGTAGTGAAGGCGAGCGTTCCCTCGGAGCCGGCTAGTATTGGGATTAGATTGTACGGAGCACTTTTCTGCCGCAATAATTCATCCAGTGCGTAGCCGGTATTTCGCCGGGTGACGGTAGCTTTCGGGAAGGCTTCCGTGATCTTTTGTTGATTTTTCGGAGAGCGGAGCAAGTCATTTAGATAGGTTTGTATCTCCCCCATCCTTGCTCCTCTGTTATTCCCTTGCACCTGCGACCGCGCCCCCGTGTCATACAGCGTTCCATCCGACAAAACCACCCGCGCCGAGATGACATGATCGCGCGTAGCTCCAACCGTAATACTCGTGCTTCCGCAAGAATTGTTTCCAAACATGCCCCCCATCGTGCAGCGATTTGCCGTCGACGTGTTCGGACCGAACCAGTAACCCAGCGGCCGCAAAGCTTCGTTTAATTGATCCCTAATAACACCCGGCTGCACGATCGCGTAGGATTCTTCAATATTAATTTCAATAATCTCGCGCAAATACTTACTCACGTCAACCACCAAACCCGCCCCCACGGCCTGCCCCGCCAGACTCGTCCCGCCCGCCCGCGGCGTAATCGGCAGGTTATGCGTTCCGGCAAACTCCACGCAAGAAATGATGTCCGCCTCCGACTTCGGAAAAACCACCGCCAAAGGTTTCTCCCGGTAGACACTTGCGTCCGTGGCAAACAAGATCCGGTGCGCTTCGTCCGTGCGCAAATCTCCTTCCAGTCGGCGCGCTAAGTCGCTTAAACCACCGGCTAAATTCCGTTCACTTACCATACTCCAAAAGTACGACCGCCGCCCGCAAGCGTACCTTTGCACCATGTACCTCATCCAAGGAATTTTCGTCACCGAAGACGTCACCAACGAACAATTCGCCTGCAACCTCACCGCCTGCAAGGGCGCCTGCTGCTGGGAAGGCGATTTCGGCGCGCCCCTCGAAGAATCCGAGCTCGCCGAGTTGGAGTCCGTCTACGACAAGGTAGCCGAAAATATGACCCCACTAGGCATCGCCGCCGTCGCCGCCCGGGGCAAGTACACCGAGAACCCGGAAACCGAAGGCCACGACACGACCCTAGTAGACGGCGGTGCCTGCGCCTACATGGGCAAAACCGACGGCGGTATAGCCTTCTGCGCCATCGAAAAAACCTACAACGAAGGAAAAATAAGCTGGAAGAAACCCATCTCCTGCCACCTCTACCCCATTCGCGTGGCCAGTAAGCCGGAGGCTAATTTCGAAGCCCTCAACTACGACCGGTGGGACATTTGCTCGGCCGCCTGCACGAAGGGTGCGCGGGAGAAAATTAGGGTCTACGAATTTGCCAAACCGGCGTTGATTCGCAAGTACGGGGAGGAATGGTACGAGGAACTGGAGGCGGCGGTGGCGAGTGGGTTTTAGGTTTGTGGTCTTCGACTACGGGCCACCAATTTACTTTGGCTTACTAGGAGAACAGTACTTTTTTCACCCGGGTGAAATTCAACTCGGGGTATAAATCCTTCGCGGCCCGGACTAAGTGATTAGCGGCCGCACCTAATTTACCCTCCGCAGCTAATGGCTTCACCAGGCGTAGGTGCAAGCGGCCGGAAAAGCTCCGGAATGTCTGGTGCTTGCGCACCCCGGGAAAGTGGTCGTAAAAAATCTTCGTTTCCCGCAGTTTCAAGCGGACACTTTCGAGGCTGCGGTACTCGGAAGAAAGCACGTAGTTTTTGCCACTAAAGTAGCGGATGCTACCGGGGCGCTCGTCGTAGTGGTAGTCCCCGCGCATGGTGAGTAAGTAGAAAATAGCTTGATCCGCCGAGAGGATTTTACCAAACCAGTCCGGAAGCGGCCGCAGACTAACCGTACGGAACATAATGCTACTGATGTGAAACGGCATGGAATACCGCCGGGTCAGGTCGTCGTGGCCGTAAATACCCGTCGTGATGGTTACCCCCGACTTATTGCGGTAACTAGACCGGTAATTCGGACGGGGCGACTCCGGGCCCCACTCGATGAAACTTTCGTGGCAGGACATGCTCAAGTCCGGATGGGCGGTCAAGATGTCGACCTGCCGCTGTAGTTTATCGGGGTCTATGTAGTAATCGTCGGCGTCGAGCATTGCGGTAAACTCGCCGCGGCACGCAAGTAAGTTAGTAACGTTGTTGCGCCGGCCGGGTATTTCAGCCTCAACACGGTCCGTGTGCAGGTGCAGCCGAATTAATTCAGGATATTCTCGTTGGTACCGTTGAAGCACTTGCTGGCTTTCGTCGGAAGAGCAATCATCGCCAATGATTATCTCACAGGGAACAGTGAGGCGCTGGTCCAGTATGCTCTCTATTGCCCGTGGTAAGTATTCCGCCTGGTTGTAAGACAACATGGAAATACTCAGCACCGGACGATGGTGCTTGGAGCCTTGTTCTCTAATCGTCATGATTTAAAAGCGTATTGACCAATCCAGCCGCTAAAAATAGCAGGATATTTCCTGATTGACGGGGGTGGATTCCCCAAAATTACAACCCAACCGATCAACTACCGTTTCCGGCTACCGCACCGCGATGAATCTTACCCAATAACCAAGTAATTTTCAATGCATAAGTAATTGGTGGGCAACAGCCTATTATAAAGTTGGCCCCCGATGCTCCGGTACGGTATTTTCCACAAAAAACCCGGAGGCCCCATGATGGTACGGTAAATGGTCGTTTGCGAACGAGAAATGTCAACTCGTGTACGTTAAAATAAAAGCCGATAAACAATCAACGCTCACGCACAAAAACGTCGGCTCCGTCCCAGCTTATAAAGTTCCCCGAATCGCTTGCTCCCGCTCGATCGCTTCGAAAAGCGCCTTAAAGTTTCCCTTGCCGAAGCTCGTCGCGCCCTTGCGCTGGATGATCTCGAAGAACACCGTCGGGCGCGGCTGCACGGGTTTGGTGAAGATTTGAAGGAGGTAACCTTCGTCGTCGCGGTCGACCAGGATGCCGAGTTCGCGCAGGGGCGTGAGGTCTTCGTCGATCTCGCCGACGCGCTCCAGCAGGGTGTCGTAGTAGCTGTCGGGGACGCGGAGAAACTCGATGCCCCGGTCGCGCAGGGCGATGACGGTGCTGATCACGTCGTCGGTCGCCACGGCGATGTGTTGGATGCCCGGGCCACGGTGGAACTCCAGATATTCTTCGATCTGGCTCTTTTTCAGTCCGGGTGCCGGTTCGTTGATCGGGAATTTCACGCGGCCGTTACCGTTCGACATCACCTTGCTCATCAGGGCGGTAAACTTGGTGGAAATGTCCTTATCGTCGAAGCTGATCAGCTGCTTAAAGTCCATAACCTTGGCGTACCAGTCCACCCAGGTATTCATCTCGCCGAGGCCGACGTTGCTGACCATGTGGTCGATAAATTTCAGGCCGACGGGTTCGGTGCGGTAGTCCGGTGACCAGCTTTCGTAGCCGGGCAGGAAGGTGCCGTTGTAATTTTTCCGCTCCACGAATTCGTGAATGGTGTCGCCAAAAGTTTGGATCTGGGCGCGGACGCAGGTGCCGTGTTCGTCGGAAGAGGAGCAGGGTTCTGACACCGAGACTGCCCCGCGTTCGACCGCCGTTTCGTAGGACCAACGGGCATCGTCCACCCACAACGCGACGCAGCGGACGGTATCGCCGTGCAGATCATGTAGGCGACCGACTTCCGTGCCGGGTTGCAAGGGGCTAGTGAGGACCAACCGAATCTTATCCTGCACCACCACGTAACTCTCCGTTTCCCGCGTTCCGGAGCTAAGGCCACGGTACGCCAGGGGTTGGAAGCCCATGGCCGTCATGTAAAAATAAGCGGCCTGGCGGGAGTTGCCCACGTAGAGCTCCACGTAGTCCGTCCCCAGCAGGGGAAAACCGTCACTAGCAATGACGTCGGCGGTGTGCGGGGCGGAGGAAATTTGCGGATTCATGGTTCTGTTATTTTTCGTTGTCACGTCAACAGTTGACGCGGCAAAGATACGGCGCGGACGGTGATCGCTGGAGAAAGTTACGCCCCGTAAACGACTATTCCCCCGAAAACAATACTACCATTTAGTGTAGGGTTCCCAAGATACCGTTTCGCCCGCCGCATTTACCGCAATTAGGGGTTCATTTTTTCTGCGGAGCATTAGAGTTGCGTTATTAGTGGAAGCAGCAACAATATCGCGAATAATCCGCAGGTGGTGGCGGGGGTGGTTTTTACCAACTTTAGCAATCGGCCCTGACTGAGGGTACCGAATTTACACTGCTCGTAGTGCCGGTGCTTGTCCAGCGAGGCGAATTTGACCGGTACGACTTTGGCTTCGGCGAGTTGGTGATGTACATCCTGGGTGTCAATTACCCCGGGTGGACGTACGGATCGGGTGCTACGGCGACGGAACAAATTACTCCTCGCAACGACTACCCAACCGTTCGGTAGTTCGTAAGCGACCACAGCACCCCTCCGCAACACTTACCTTGGGCCCTTATGAGCGAAAAATTTAAATGGGCCATTCTGGGTCTGGGAAATATTGCGGAACGCTTCGCCGAAGACCTGCGGCTAATTGACGACGCGGAGCTGGTGGTCGTAGGCAGCCGCTCCCTCGACCGGGCACGGGAGTTCGCCATTAAGTTCGGCGCGCGCCAGGGGGTGGGTTCTTACCGGGAGATCTTTACCGTCGGTAACATCGACGCCGTTTACGTCGCCACGCCCCACGTACAACACCAAGAATTGACGTTGCTGTGCATTGAACACGGCGTTTCCGTGCTCTGTGAAAAACCGCTGGGGCTCAACCTGGCCGAAGTAGAAACAGTGGCGGCCGCAGCCCGGTCCGGGGGCGTGTACTTAATGGAAGCCCTCTGGACGAGATTTTTGCCGTCAACCCTGAAGCTTAAAGGACTCATCGACGCCGGAGAGATCGGTGAGATACTCTCCGTCCGGTCGGATTTCGGCTTCCGGGCGACAGACTTGGAAGTGGCCCTGCCCCCCTACTCCGTGGCTGGTTCCGGATCGGGCGAAACAACAGTGACGACTTCCGGAGAAGTCACGGACAAACTTAAGCGCAACCGCATCCTCAACCCCGCCCTCGGTGGCGGTGCCCTGCTCGACATCGGCATCTACCCGCAGTTCCTCGCGCAATTCCTTTTCGGTGAACCCGAGCGAATCAACGCGACGGCCCGCCTTTCCGCGCAGGGTGTCGATCTGGATACGCAGGTCACGTGCGTCCACGCCGGTGGCAGGCTGAGCCATAATTATAGCACCGTGCTGGGCCTCACGAAGATCGAAGCGCTCATCATCGGCACCACCGGCAACATCCACTGGCATCCGCGCTGGCACGAGCCGAGTAGTTTTTCCATTCTGCGCGGTAAAGACGCCCCCCCGGAGAATTTTTACTTTGATTATGCCGGGGCGAACGGTTATAAATACGAGGCGGAGGCAGTGATGGCGGACGTCCGGGCCGGGCGAACGGAGAATGAACTTTGGTCGCTGGACGATTCGCTGGCGCTGCACCGGACGCTGTCCCGCGTACGGGAGCAAATAGGCGTTCGCTACCCAGGTGAGTAACCCAAAGGTTGAGGGCATCCTGCCCGACCCCGATAGCTATCGGGGGTGCGGTAGCGCTACCGCTGTTACGTTCGGGCAGGATGCCCTCAACCTTTTAAGTAAGCTAAAGGCAACCCGCCCACCCATTCATCGTCATTCATCCGGTATTGCACCCCGTTCATCCAAAACAAGGCTGAACCACCTTCCCGTACTCCCATCTTCGCCGAGTACCAATAAAACAGCAACCGCATTATGACAACCGCACACTACTTATTTACCCTACTTCTTATCGCATTTCATTGCACCAGCGTCAGCGCCCAGTATTCAATAAATGGGCAATTAACGGATGCCGATGAATTACCCGTTATTTACGCTAACGTAGCAATTTATGCGGATTCCAATCTCGTCAAAGTAGAAACAACCGACGACGCCGGCCTTTTCAGGGTCCGAGACATTGCCCCCGGGACCTACCAACTTACCGCCAGCTACCTCGGGGCACCGAACCTAAATCAGGAAATCGAAGTAGTCGGCGACCTCGATCTCGGCGTCCTTCAAATGGCCCCCGCCGCCGTCGAACTCGCCGAAGCAACCGTCGTAGCCAAGCGCGCCATGGTGGAAGTGAAGCCCGACCGGACGGTGTTCAACGTCCAAGGAACGATTAACGCCGTGGGCGATAACGGCCTCGACCTCCTGCGCAAAGCCCCCGGCGTGACGATCGATAACAACGACAACATCAACGTCCTGAGCCGCTCCGGCGTCCTCGTTTACATCGACGGCAAACGCTCGCCCCTTTCCGGCGACGAACTTTCCGGCTACCTGCGCAGCCTTACCGCCGAGCAGATCGACCGCATCGACATCATCACCAACCCCGGCGCGAAGTACGAAGCGGAAGGTAACGCCGGCATTATCGACATTCGCCTCATTAAAAATGAGAACGAAGGGGCGAACGGGTCGGCTAACTATACTGTCACGCAGGGCGTATACAACCGGATGAACGGCTCCGCGAGTGGTAATTATCGCAATAGAAATTTTAATACTTTCGGTCAACTCGGCTTCGTCGACGGAGAGAGCTACAATTCCATGGCGTTTATTACCCGTCAGGAAAACCTGGAAACCGTGCAAGACTTGCGGGCTATTAACACCTGGGCCAACGTCAACTACCGGATCGGAACGGATTTATTTTTAAATAAAAAACATACCCTGGGCTTTCTAATTAATGGTCTGGCGCAGGAGGGCATCAATGGAATTGTCGACGAGACATCTATCTCCAAAATCGGCCAACCCGTAGATAGTATCCTCCTGGCCGGCTCCGTTAGCGACGATACGCGCAAGCAGGCGACTTTCAACGTGAACTACCGCTACGAGCTCACCGAAGACAAAATACTGAACGTTGACGTCGATTACGGCCGCTTCCGTAACACCTCCTTTCGCGATCAGCCAAATCGCTACGTTAGCCCCGACCGCCAGGAAGTGCTCACCGAAATTACCAATCGTTTCAACACACCGCGCGATATCGATATTTATACTTTCCAGACGGACTACGAACAGCCGATCGGTAAGGGCAAATTCGGAACGGGCTTCCGCCTCAGCCGGGTAAGTACCAATAATACTTTTTTATTCTTTGACGTACCCGAATCGGAGAATGTTCTTAACCCAAACTCATCCAATTTATTTGATTATACCGAGAACGTATACGCCGGTTACCTGAGTTACACGGCGAGCTTTACGGACGCACTGAGCTACACCACGGGGCTGCGGGTGGAACAAACCGATGCGTCGGGCGTCTTGACGACATTTAATGCGCAGGACAAACCCCCGGTCGACCTCAATTACCTGAGCTTCTTCCCTTCCGCCGGTCTGACTTACGCGCTCGATCAGGAAAAGGGGAATACGGTTAGCCTGAACTACAGCCGGCGTATCAATCGGCCGGATTATAACGTCCTCAATCCTTTCCGCAATCAAATCAGCCAACTGACCTTCGAGTTGGGTAACCCTGGCCTACAGCCCGAAATCGTTAATAACCTTGAACTGGGCTACACCCACGCCTTTCGCTATAATTTTAAGTTAGCCTACAGCCAGACGTCGGACCAGATCACGCGCCTCATCGGGCCGGACCCCTTCGACTCGCGAGCTAAATTCATTAGCTGGGACAACCTGGCTAGCAACACCGTCGTGAGTTTCAACGCAAGCATCCCGGTGACGGTAACGAAGTGGTGGAATGCCTTTTTCAACCTCAACGCGGCCCACATCGACAACCAAGCGGATTATGGGGAGAACGGAATGGTGGACGTGCAGGTCTTTACCTATAGTGGTTTCAGTCAGCAGACTTTCAATCTCCCCTACGACCTGACGGCGGAGTTGAGTGGCTTCTATTCCGGCCCCGGCGTCTGGGGTGGCGTGTTTGAGTACGACCCGATCTACTCCATCAATGTTGGTTTGCAACGGCGGTTTCTGAACGACCAATTAAACGTCAAGATCAGCGCCAACGACATCTTTCTCACCCAGGGTTGGAAGGGTGTTTCGGCTTTCAACGGGCAAACCGCCGCCGGCCAGGGCCGTTGGGATAGCCGAAGTATAGCCCTTGCGCTAAGTTATTCCTTCGGCAACCAGAAGGTGAAGAGCCGAAATCGGAAAACGGGACTGGGCTCGGAGGGAGAGCGGGCCGGGGGGGACTAATTCACCCAGATTACGGGTGCTCAAAAAGGGGCGCCCCGATAGCTATTGGGGCAGGTGCAGGGGCTGGTTAGCGCCGCAATGGATAAGCCGATAAAAACGGGAACATCCCCGTTGATTGCTAGTTAGGTAGACTAATCAACCCCTACCTTCTTGGAACAGCAACAACCACGACCAGCGGCTAACCCTAATGACGTCCCCGGAGAAATCGACTTCAACCCAGGGGTAATCCTAGAAAAACTAGACACCTGGCTGGACGGCTTCGCCCGGCTGATTCCCAATATTTTAGTGGGTATTGTGGTGCTGGTCATTTTCATCTTTATCGCCAGGTTAGTAGCTCGGCTCCTGCGAAAATCCTTGTTAGCGACTGGTCGCGAAAATCTTGGTGATGTAGCCGGCGGGTTCGTTAAATGGATCATTTACGGCGTGGGCTTTCTACTCGCGGCCACCGTCATCATTCCTACCCTCAATCCGGGTGACCTGATTGCCGGCCTGGGCGTAAGCTCCGTCGCCATCGGCTTTGCCTTTAAAGACATTCTCCAGAACTGGTTGGCCGGGCTGCTCATCTTACTTCGCCAGCCCTTTCAGGTTGGGGACGAGATCGAAATAAACGGGTTCGTAGGCAGTGTGGAACGCATCGAAACCCGCGCCACGATCATCCGCCAGTACAATGCGGTGCGCGTCGTGGTGCCGAACAGTGAGATATACACCAACTCCGTAAAGGTCATCACGGCCAACAAACTCATTCGGGACCAGTACGACGTCGGCATCGGCTACGGAGACAATATTGAAGAAGCAAAGGAGGTCATCCGCAAGGCGGCCGTAGCAATTGAAGGCGTTGATAACGAGAAGGGAGTAGAAGCCCTTACCTGGGGGCTCGACGCCAGTTGGGTGACGATCCGCGTCAGGTGGTGGGTCGACAGCAGACGCAAAAGCGTCGTCCACGTGCAGGATGAAGTCCTGATCGCCGTTAAGGAAGCGCTCGACGCCGCCCACATCGACATGCCCTACCAAACCCTCGTCAATCTGCTCCACGACCAGACGGAAGCGACGGATGGAGACCGGACTACCCAGCGGGAAGGGTGGCCAGTGCCACGGGATGGCCAGGCACCACAGCCACGCTGGAAAGTAAGGGACGGCAACGACCAGAACGGTGCGACCAACGGCAGCGCGGAGGGAGCCATGGAGGTGGATTCCACGCCCGCGGCTAAATAACTTAAGCACCTCCCGGCCGCTAGTCAAATACTTTACCTTACCTTCCCATCCACCACACCCACCAATTGCCACATGCCAAAATACCAAGCACGCAGTAGTGACCGAACCTACCCCGTCACCGCCACAGACCTCGCGGAGTTAGACCTCCACCGCACCGGCGAAGGAACGTACCATTTGCTGCGCAACGGCAAAGCCCACCACGTGCGTGTCCTCGAACTCGACCGCAATGAGAAGTCCGTCCGCCTCACCATCGACGGCCAGGAGCTTTTCTTTAGTCTCCTTGACGCTAGGGACCAACAAATCGATGCCCTGGGTTTTTCGGCGACCGAAACGGTCTTGAACAAGCACGTCTACGCACCGATGCCGGGTCTGGTTCTGAAAGTTTTGGTCGCGGAAGGTGCGGAAGTCACCGCCGGCACGCCCCTCATCATTCTGGAAGCGATGAAGATGGAGAACGTCCTGAAGGCCGAAGGCGACGGTGTCGTCACCACAATTGCGGTCAACAAAGGTGACGCCGTGGAGAAAAAACAATTATTAATCAGCGTCGAGTAGCGTCGGAATAAACCGGACGCTACGTCACTTAAAGTACATGCCAAACGAATTTCAGCCAGCCACCAAAGCAGCCTGGCTCACTCGGGTAGAAAAGGACTTAAAGGGTGAGGCCCTGGATTCTTTAAATTTCACCCTCGCGGGTCAGGAATTCTCCCCTTTTCACCACCCGGAGGATCAGCCGACCGCCTACGCACCCATCCCCGGGATGCCCGCCGGCCACCGCCTGGTGGGCGTACGAATCGACGCGAGCGGAGCGGCGGAAGCGGCAAACAAGACCGCACTCGACGCCCTGAATAAAGGTGCGGACCTCCTCCTGTTCCACGTACCGTTGCTGGAAGCCCTCAGTAAAAAAACCCGCAAAGAGCTACTCGCGGGAATTTTAACGGACATCGTGACGATCGTCTTTACCGAGCGGCTCTTCGACCACCCTACTTCCCCCCTCCTCTTTCAGGAAGGAGATACTTACCACCACGACGCCTTACAGGGCGACTACGCCGATGCACTCTTCGCGGCTACGGAAACCTACCGGGAAGAGGGTGCTTGTTGTCCCACGTTCCACGTCGGCTGTACGGATGACTACTACCTCACCCTGGCGAGTCTGCGCGCGATGCGCCTTTGCTGGTGGCGCATCAGCGAGTCGTTCGGAAAGCCCACCAATTGCCGGCTCATCGCCCACGTCCGGCCGCGGGATTTCACGGATAGTAACCACAATAAAATAGCGGCCACCACCCAGGCCATGTCCGCCATTGTCGGTGGCGCGGACGGGCTGGTAGTCGCACCAAGCGACGGCGACGAAGACAACGCCTTTACCCGCCGCGTAGCCCTCAATCTACAGCACCTACTGGAGTACGAAAGTCACCTGCACGGAATCGCCGACGCGGCTGCGGGTAGCTACTTTCTGGAATCCCTAACCGAACGGCTGGCGGAGCGCATCTGGGACCAGTTTCAGTCCCTTTTCAGTAACCCACTCTACAATAACTGACCCATGCAGAAAATACTCATCGCCAATCGGGGAGAGATTGCCCTACGCATCATGCGGACCGCCCGTAAAATGGGCATCAAAACCGTTGCCGTCTACTCCGAAGTCGACCGCGCCGCACCGCACGTCCGTTTTGCAGACGAAGCCGTTTTGCTGGGCCCCGCGCCCTCCAGCCAGTCCTACCTGGCCATGGACAGGGTTATCCAGGCGGCGCTGGACACCGGTGCCGATGGAATCCACCCCGGCTACGGCTTTCTTTCCGAGAACGCGGAATTTGCCCGCAAAGTCACCGAAGCGGGTATCACCTTCATCGGCCCCGATCCGCACGCGATCAAAGTCATGGGCAATAAGTTAGCGGCCAAAGAGGCGGTGGCGGACTACGACATCCCCATGGTTCCGGGCATCGACAAAGCAGTCACTGACGTTGCCGTAGCGAAAAAATTTGCCGATTCGGCCGGCTACCCCATCCTGATCAAGGCAGCGGCCGGCGGCGGCGGCAAGGGCATGCGGGTCGTCACCGCGGCGTGGGAAATGGAAGAACAAATGGAGCGGGCCGTCAGCGAAGCCGTCAGCGCCTTCGGGGACGGTGCGGTATTCCTGGAAAAATACGTGACCGCGCCCCGGCACATCGAAATCCAGGTGCTGGCGGATAACCACGGCAACATCGTCTACCTCTTCGAGCGGGAGTGCTCCATCCAGCGGCGTCACCAGAAGGTCGTCGAAGAAGCACCGTCGGTCCCCCTGAATTTAGACCCCGACCTGCGCGTCAGGATGGGGGAAGCGGCGGTCAACGTTGCCCGCGCCTGCGACTACAAGGGGGCCGGAACAGTAGAATTTCTCATCGACGGCGATAACAACTTCTACTTCCTGGAAATGAACACCCGCCTCCAGGTAGAACACCCAGTCACCGAACTGATCACCGGCGTCGACCTCGTCGAACAGCAGATCAACGTCGCCCGGGGCATCCCGCTGGCGATGAAGCAGGAGGATCTGCGCATTAAGGGCCACGCCATCGAACTGCGCGTGTACGCCGAAGACCCCCTGAATAACTTCCTACCGAGCATCGGTACGCTGGAAACCTACCAAATCCCCACCGGCCCCGGCGTTCGCGTCGACGACGGTTTCGAGGAAGGTATGGAGATCCCCATCTACTACGACCCGATGATCGCCAAGCTCGTCACCTACGGATCGAACCGCGCCGAGGCGTTACAGCTGATGCGGAAAGCTATTCAGGATTATAAGATCAAAGGAATCGAGACCACCCTACCCTTCGGCCGCTTCGTCATGGACCACGAAGCTTTTATTTCCGGAAATTTCGACACCGGTTTTATTCAGGCGTACTATTCTCCCGAAGACATCCTCCGGGAGAGGGCGGAAATCGAACGGATCGGCGCGCTGGCGGCGGCGGCTATTTTTGAGGAATCACGGCAAGCACTGCGCGTCCCGGAGCGCACGAGTAGTGAGTGGTCGCAACGGTGAGAGTTACCCGCTGGAGCATACTACTGGACATTTTCCCCGGACGCTTGGAGGACCTCAACAATTTCGCCTTCGGCTTCACGGCAGAGGACGCTCCAAGGTCCTCAAGTAGAATTTTAGAACCTTGGAGCGTCTCGAAACTAAAGCGTAGCGAAGGGTTTCGAGTCCTCCAAGCGTCCGATTTGAAAATGTCCAGTAGTGTGCCGCTGGAGTTTAACTTAGCTGCCCATTATTTGTCGGGAGTAGGGAACACATAATGCACAAAAAAGGAAAGAAAGAGAAAGCACGAAAACTAAGAGGCCACTTCTTGTGAATACTAGTTCCATTGGGTGCTTTTGTCTCTTTTGTGCTTTTTGTGTTAAAAATTCGTTCTAGTGGTACGTACGGCGACACTCGGTACGTAGCATCGATCAATCAAAGTCACCATGAAAAGCCCAGATTTCAAAACGCTTCCCTTCGCCCGGCCAACCACCGGAGAGGAGGCACCCGCGAGGTTCGGTCACGAAGGTTTCGTAGCCGGTCTGCCGCCCTATCTGCGTGGGCCTTATTCCGCCATGTACGCCATTCGCCCCTGGACGATCCGGCAGTATGCGGGCTTCTCCACGGCGGAGGAATCCAACGCTTTTTACCGCCGCAACTTAGCGCAGGGACAAAAAGGACTTTCCGTCGCCTTTGATCTGGCCACCCACCGGGGCTACGATTCCGACCACCCGCGGGTTGCCGGTGACGTGGGCATGGCCGGCGTCGCCATCGACACGGTGGAGGACATGAAGCTGTTATTCGACCAGATTCCGTTGGACAAAATGTCGGTATCCATGACCATGAACGGGGCCGTGCTACCGATCATGGCGTTTTATATCGTGGCCGCGGAGGAGCAGGGTGTCGATCCGGCATTATTATCCGGAACCATCCAGAACGATATATTGAAAGAATTCATGGTCCGGAATACATACATCTACCCCCCGGAGCCGAGTATGCGCATCATCGGAGATATTTTCGCGTACACCAAAGAATTTATGCCGCGCTTTAATTCCATTTCCATCAGCGGCTACCACATGCACGAGGCGGGCGCCTCGGCGGAAATCGAACTAGCGTACACGTTGGCTGATGGATTAGAGTATTTACGCACGGGAATTGCAGCGGGTCTGGACGTGGATGATTTCGCACCCCGCCTCAGCTTTTTCTGGGGCATCGGCATGAACCACTTTCGGGAGATCGCCAAGATGCGCGCGGCGCGGCTGCTCTGGTCGGAAATCGTCAAAAGCCTGGGCGCAAAGAACCCCAAATCGATGGCCCTGCGCACGCATTCCCAGACGTCCGGTTGGAGCCTGACGGCGCAGGACCCCTTCAACAACATCGCCCGCACGGCCATCGAGGGGATGGCGGCGGTCTTCGGTGGCACCCAGTCGCTGCACACGAATTCACTCGACGAAGCGATTGCGCTACCGACCGATTTTTCCGCCAAGATTGCGCGGGATACGCAGAAATTCCTGCAGGAAGGCACCGGCGTCACCCGGGTGGTCGACCCCTGGGGCGGTTCCTACCACGTAGAAACACTGACGAACGAACTCATCGACCAGGCGCGCGGGCTGATGGCCGAAGTCGAGGCGGCGGGCGGCATGGCTAAAGCCATCGAAGCCGGCCTACCGAAGATGCGCATCGAGGAGGCCGCGGCCCGCAAACAGGCCCGCATCGACGGTGGTAAAGAGAAAATTATCGGGGTGAATATGTTTCAGAACACCGACGACGAAGAAGTCCTCGATACCCTCGAAGTCGACAACAAAGCAGTGCGCGAGAGCCAACTCGCCCGCCTCAAAACGGTACGTGCTACGCGGGACGAGAGCGCGGTCGCGGGTGCCTTGTCCGAACTGAAGCAGTGCGCCGCGGGCGCCCCGGGAAACTTGCTCACCCTAGCCGTCACGGCATCCCGCGCCCGCGCCACCCTGGGCGAAATATCGGACGCACTCGAAGAAACCTTCACCCGCTACCGGGCCAACCCCCGTCTCATTTCCGGCGCCTACCGCAACGAAATGCTACAGGATAATGAGTTCCTCAGCGCGCGCGCGCTTTCCAACGAATTTGCCGAGCACTTCGGCCGCCGCCCGCGCATCTTGGTCGTCAAACTCGGGCAGGACGGGCACGACCGGGGCGCCAAGGTGATCGCCAGTAGCTTCGCCGACATTGGCTTCGACGTTGACGTAGGTCCACTGTTCCAAACACCGGAGGAAGCCGCGCGTCACGCCGTCGAAAATGACGTCCACATCCTGGGCATCTCTTCCCTGGCGGCCGGTCACAAAACGCTCGTCCCCCAGGCCATCGCGGCCCTCAAAGCGGAAGGTGCCGGCGACATCCTCGTCGTGGCCGGCGGGGTGATCCCGGAAAGAGACTACCCCTTTCTCTACGAGCAGGGCGTCGCCGCTATTTTCGGCCCGGGGACGGTAATCGCAAAAGCGGCTTCCGCAATTCTCAAACTAATGTTACCCCAGGTCGAAACCAAGCATTAAAAAGGTGCGCATTCTTCCTTTCGGAGAATTACGCACCCTGAATTTTCATGCATCCCATGCTTAGTTCCTACTAGCTGGGGCTCGGAATAGCTTGATCGATCGGCCCGGCCAGCACCAACTTGTTTTTACGCGGCGGGGCATTGCGCTCCTTCTTTCCTGACGACAGCAGTGCCTTGAGCACGACCATTCCAAACACGGTCGCGCCAATCCCGCCAATCAGCCAGGGTAACGAGCGGTCGACGACGGGCTCGGGAACGGATATTACCCCGAGTTTGACGTCGTAAACGGGTGCCTGCCGTGCGTAACGCCCGTAAGTAGGTCGCTGGCTACGCGTGGCGTACTGAGCAAGTTTCGTAGCCAGATCGGGGTCGTTTATTATTTGTCCGTGGCCGGCGGCGAGGGTGCGGGGGCGTAGCTCCGCCAGTTGGCTGAGACTGGCTTCGGCGGCGTCCCAGTCGGGCGTAAAGGGGACGGGCGCGCGGGCGATTTCGCGGGTGTGGGTTATTTGCGTGAGCCAGCTGTCGAGGTCCATCGTGGCCAGGGCGTCGCCGGCGATCAAAAATCGGTCGGATTCGCGCCAGAGGGAGACGTGGCCGTTCGTGTGGCCGGGGGTGTGGAGCCAGCGCCACCCTTCAAGGCCGGGAACGGAGCCGTCTTCCGGAAGCGGCTGGACGCGCGCGCTGAAGTCGTAGCCCGTTAAAGGAAAAACCCGGGCGAGTTGCGCGATGGCGCCCCCCATCGAAGAATCCGCGGGTGCGTAGTTGGAGCGGCCCGTCAAAAACGGCAGCTCGGCGGGGTGGGCGTAGATCGGAACGTCCCATTCGTCAGCCAGCGCAATCGCGTTGCCCGCGTGGTCGAAGTGGCCGTGAGTTAAAATAATGGCCGCGGGTGGGCTACTAGCGTGAGCTTCGGTGATGCGCTTGACGTAGTTACCAAAACCAGGAAGGCCGGTGTCGACGAGAACCCAGGATACATTCGGGTCACCCACCGCGTACACGTTTACGAAGGCGGTAGGGATGCGAAGCACGTCGGGGGCTCCGGATTCGGTGACGGGGGTGGTGGGGTTTTCGATGCTTGATAGTTCCATGCCACTATAAGTAAAGTCCGGCAGCTTTTGTGCGATGTATCCTGGCGGGCGGGGGTCTCCGTGGGGTTCAAGTCGGTACTGGATTAGGCAACGATTACCCGTTACCAAGAGGGCGCGGTCGCCCCGACTAAGTGCGGGACTAGCTGGCGCGTCGCGGGTGCAATGTTTTTGGTGGGTGATAAAATATCCTGAGCATAATTTTGGTACGATGGACGCCCGGGTACTACACCTTTACTTACCTTGCCAGTCAGTTGATTTTTAAAGTCCTCCGATCCATGTCCAACCAAGAAAAACTACACCAAAAACTAGCAAAGGCCCAGCTCGGTGGCGGTCAGCACCGCATTGACAGCCAGCACGGGAAAGGCAAACTCACCGCCCGTGAGCGCGTCCACCTCCTGCTCGACGACGGCAGCTTTGAAGAGATCGGTGCCCTCGTGACCCACCGGACGACCGACTTCGACATGCAGAAGCAGGTTTTCTACGGCGACGGCGTCGTGACGGGTTACGGCACGATCGCGGGTCGGTTGGTGTACGTTTTCGCGCAGGACTTCACCGTCTTTGGTGGCTCCCTCTCAGAAACGCACGCGGAAAAAATCTGTAAGATTATGGATGCGGCACTCAAAGTAGGTGCCCCCCTAATCGGGCTCAACGACAGCGGCGGCGCGCGCATTCAGGAGGGCGTCCGGTCACTGGGCGGCTACGCGGACATTTTCTACCGCAACGTACAGGCCAGCGGTGTCATCCCACAGCTATCCGCCATCATGGGCCCCTGCGCGGGCGGCGCGGTTTACTCTCCGGCCATGACGGACTTCACGATCATGGTCGAGAACACGAGTTACATGTTCGTCACCGGCCCGAACGTGGTCAAAACCGTGACGAACGAAGAAGTGACCAGCGAAGAACTCGGCGGGGCCAGCGCGCACTCGACCAAGTCGGGCGTCACGCACCTTACGGCGGCCAACGACGTCGTCTGCATCCAGAAACTGAAGCGCTTAATCAGTTACCTACCACAGAACTGCGAAGAGAAGCCCGCCGCCCTCCCCTACGTACTGGGCGACGAGCTACGCGACCAACTGGAAAGCATCGTGCCGGAAAGCGCGAACCAACCTTACGACATGCGAGAGGTGATCACGGGCATCATCGACGCGAATTCTTTTATGGAAATCCACGAAGACTACGCGGACAACATCGTCGTCGGCTTCGCCCGGTTGGCGGGCCGTAGCATCGGTATCGTAGCCAACCAGCCGATGAGCTTGGCCGGTGTGCTGGACGTAGATTCCAGCAAGAAAGCCGCCCGGTTTACGCGGACGTGTGACTGCTTTAACGTACCGCTACTCGTGCTGGTCGACGTACCCGGTTTCCTGCCCGGCACCGACCAGGAGTGGAACGGGATCATCACCAACGGCGCGAAACTACTCTACGCGCTGAGTGAGGCGACCGTGCCGCGGGTGACGCTCATTACGCGCAAAGCCTACGGTGGCGCTTACGACGTGATGAACTCTAAGCACATCGGGGCGGACATGAACTTCGCCTGGCCCGGGGCGGAAATTGCCGTGATGGGTGCGAAAGGCGCGAGCGAAATCATCTTCCGCAAAGAAATCAAAGCGGCGGACGACCAGGCGGCCAAGCTGGCGGAGAAAGAACAGGAATACGGGGAGACGTTCGCCAACCCCTACCGGGCGGCGGAACGCGGGTTCATCGACGAGGTGATCCTGCCGAAGGACAGTCGGCGCAAGCTGATTCGGTCCTTCGCGATGCTGGAGCATAAAGTAGTCGACCGACCGCGGCGCAAGCACGGTAACATTCCGTTGTAGGGGAAATTCATTGGAGCCGAACACTGGTAGCCGCAATAGCAACTCGCGGTGATTAGTCAGAACCGGAATGCGCTTAACACGTTGTTAGCATTAGTTGTAAACGAAACGATCTTTCCCGGACGTAACTTTGCCGCTCGTTACCGACCTTTTCCGGCCCTCACCACTAGCTCACGCCACATGCCCTTGCTTTTCCCCACGACCGCGCACCCGCGACCGCGCCACCTGCTTTTTTTTCTCCTCCTTTTCAGCGGCGCACTTGTGGCCCAGAACGGACCTAACGCCCCCAAAACGAAAGGCACGGTCAGCGGCCAACTGGTCGACGAGGCAACGACCGACCCCATCGGGTTCGCCAACGTGATCGTTTATACGGTTCAGGACAGCATGATCAGCGGGACGACTACGGATTTTGACGGCCGCTTCAAACTCGAAAACCTGCCCCTCGGCGACTACCGGCTAGAGATGAGCTTCATCGGCTACGACACCGAAAACCGTGAATTGGAACTGACCGAAGCCGAACGCTTTTTTCAGACGGGCAAGATCGTCCTCGGCTCCGGTGGTCAGGATCTGGATGAAGTCGTCGTCACGGCCGAGCGCGCGGTCATGGAACTTGGCTTGGACCGCAAGGTATTCAACGTAGAAAAGTCCGTAGCCGCCGCCGGTGGCTCCGCCGAAGATCTCCTGCGGCAACTCCCCAGCATCAGCGTCGACGTGGAAGGAAACGTGAGCCTACGGGGCAGCGGCAACGTACGTTTTCTGATCAACGGCCGCCCGAGCGGCCTGGTGGGTGCCGACCCGGTGACCTACCTCAAAAGCCTTTCCAGCACCGCCATCGAGCGCATCGAAGTGATCACTAACCCCGGCGCGGCTTTCGATCCCGACGGCACGGCGGGCCTCATCAACATCGTACTGAAGAAGAAAGGCGCGGATGGTTTTAACGCCACCCTGAACGCCAACGTCGGCACCAATAACAAATTCGACGGTAGCCTCGACCTCAACTGGCGCAAGGGCAAGTTCAATACTTTCGCCGGACTTAGCGGCCGGTACGACGAGCGGTTCTTCGAAGGCTTCCGCGATCAGAGCGGCGATTTGGGTGACAGTACTACCAGTCGGTTTTTCACCTTTGACGGTGACCGTGTTCGGGAATCACAGAGCATCCGGTTGGGTACTGATTACGCGCTGACGGAGCGCTCCACCATCGGTGTGCAGGGCAATTTTCAGTTTCAGCAAGGTCAGAGCAACAATGATCGGGTGACCCGTTCCTTCGATAGCGAAGGCAGCCTTATCCGCGTCAGTAACCGCTTGGAGACGGAGCCTTCCGAGGAGAATGAATACGAAGTTCGGGCCGACTACTCCACGACTTTTAAGAAGGAGGGCCGCCAACTCAACGTCGGCGTGCAGTACAGTGGGGAGGTGGAAGACGAGACGGAGAATTTCGACGAGACGATCAGCGACAACATGGCTAACCTACTCGAATCCTTGTTGGAGCGTGCGCCTTCCAACGAAACCGAAAACCTCTTCCTAGCTCAGGCGGACTACAGCCAGCAGATCGGTAAGTACAAATTCGAGACCGGCTGGCGTTCGACCCTGACCGATCTGACGACCGATGCGGCCTTCGGCTCGGTCAATGCCGATGGCGAGTTTGCCCAAGTTGACTCAATCAGTAATCTATTTAACTACCGAGAAGACATCCACGCCGCGTACGCAACTTTTGGCGGGACGGTAGATAAAATCACCTTTAGTGCGGGCCTGCGGGCGGAACAAGCTTACACGACGAGTACGGAGACGGAGCCCGAGTCAAAAGTATTCGTAAACAACTACTTTAAAGTATACCCCAGCGTTTTCGTTGGCTACGCTTTTGATGACAATACCACCGTGCAGGGTAGCTACGGCCGCCGCGTCAACCGACCACGTTCCTGGGCGCTTAACCCCTTCACCGACCGAGGCGACCCGCTTAACCTGCGTGAAGGTAACCCCCTCTTGCTGCCGGAGCTCATCAACAGTTTTGAGTTGAACGTGCAGCAGCGGTACGGGGTAGGGACGGTCACCGCGGGTCTTTATTTCCGTCAATTGAAAGACCTGATCAGTCGGGTGAATTTAGAACTAGCGGACGGCGTCACAAAGAGTACACGAGCTAATCTAGATCGCGGCCGGGACTACGGTATTGAAATTATCTCGAGTCTACGCCCGGTGAAAGACTTAGATTTAACGTTGAGCCTCAACGGTAGCAAGAGCGAAATCATCGGTAGCGCGGATGACCCCAGCCTGGACGCTGATGGCTACATTTTTAACGGTAACCTACAGGTGAGTTACAAGCTACCCTGGGACGTCAACGCGCAGGCAACTTACTTCTACCGCGGGCCGAGTATTCGCCCGCAAGGAACGGTCAAGACTATTCAATCGCTGGACATAGGTTTTCGTAAGGACGTGCTCGGCAAAAGAGGGGCCATTACCTTGCGCGTAACGGACGTATTTAACACCAGACAGTACCGCTTCGACACGGTCTTACCTAGCCGACAGACTTCCAGCCAGTTTCAGCGCGAAAGCCGGATTGCCTACATCGGCTTCCAGTACAGCTTACAGGCCCTGAAACCCGAACGAAGCCGGGGTGGCGGCGGGGGGGGTGGTGGCGATGATGATTTTTAAGGATTGTTAAACCTTCTTATGGCGCGGACGCGGGTGCATAGATTATCCGCATGAACGACCCTCCGACGGAATACGTCCGGAGGGTCGTTTTTACGTACTACCGCTAATGCGCACAATCATCAATCCGTATAATAGGTCAGTCGCGCTTGTGATTCATTTAAACGTCGCCCCCAACCACGCTTCCGTATATTGCCGTGTACTTAGCTGGAAGCAGTGTATCACCTACCTAACAAACATTACCCTGCTTGAATACGCTTAAAAGCCAGTATCCGTACCAACCCCCACACTATGAAAAAAATTGGCATTCTCTACGGCCGCGAGCGCAGTTTCCCGCCCGCCGTCATCCAACGCATCAACGATAAAAACGTGGACGGCATCATGGCCGAGCCCGTCAGAATTGACAAAGTCGGTCAGGGCCTCAACCCCGGCTACGCCGTCATCATCGACCGCATCAGCCAGGACGTGCCCTTCTACCGCGCGATGTTGAAGAACGCCGCCGCCACGGGCACGGCCGTGATCAATAACCCCTTCTGGTGGAGCGCCGACGAGAAGTTTTTCAACAACGTCCTCAGCGTCGGTGGATTAGACATTCCCGTCCCCAAGACCGTCCTGCTACCCAGCTACCAAAAGCCGACCGATACTTCCGACGAATCTTTTGCCAACATGGCCCACCCGCTCGACTGGCAAAGCATGTTCGACTACATCGGCTGGCCGGCCTTCATGAAACCGCACGACGGCGGTGGCTGGAAAAACGTTTATAAACTCAACGGCCCGGATGACCTCTGGAAAGCCCACGCCGAATCCGACCAGCTGGTCATGATGTTGCAGGAAAACGTCAACTTCACCAGCTATTTCCGTTGCTACTGCATCGGCCGCAAGTACGTGAAAATCATGCACTATGAGCCCCGCAACGAGTTCCTGGATCGCTACAAATGCCACCACGACGTATCCGACGAGATGATGCAGTTGATGCACGACTACGTCATTAAGATTAACGACTGGCTCGGCTACGACTTCAACACGGTCGAGTTTGCCATCCGCGACGGCATCCCCTACGCCATCGACTTCTGTAATGGTGCGCCGGACGCGGATAAATTCAGCGTCGGTGAGGAAAACTTCGAGTGGGTTATCGAGCACGCCGCGCGCTACGCCATCGAGCGGGCGCAGGCGCACGAGCCGGGTAAGAGCAACCTGACCTGGGGTAAGTTCGTCCAGCAATCCGTTGCGGGCACTTACGACTCCCGCCGGTAGTTTCTCGCTGCGACTAAAATACCGAAAGCCCCGCTGCCAATTCGTTTGGTGGTGGGGCTTTTACGTTGGTTTAAGGTTGAATAGGTAGAACTTCGCTCCCAGGTATCTATCTGATACTTAGTACACCCGATCCCGATAGTTATCGGGATCGAGACCGCGCCCGAATACCGACTAGAGAAACTAAGTAATCGGCAAACAAAAAGCCCACGACCGTCTGATACGTTCGTGGGCTTTCCGAGTATGTTTAGGCTCAGTGTATTACGTGACGTTAGAAACGTCGATGCCCATCTCACCCGCGCGTTTTCGCCAGCGATCGCGCGCCACCTTTTGCATATCCGAACTGGTGTCCATCTCGTCCATGATTTCGAGCCCCAGGAGGGTTTCCATGGCATCTTCCATCGTCACCAGACCTTCCATACCGCCGAATTCATCCACGACGAGGGCGATGGGCTCACGCCGTTCCAGCATCATGTTGATTAAGTTGTGGAGCGACGTATTTTGGGGGATCATCTGGATGGGCCGGGCCAGCTCGCTGATCGGTGCATCGTCCCGCTTTTCGATGATCGCCTTGTAGATCATGTCTTTAAGCACGTAGCCTTCTACATTATCGCGCGTCTCCCCAAAAACCGGGTAGCGGCTGAAGGGGCTGTTGTCGTACTTTTCGTAAAATTCTCTGACGGTCAGGTTAGCTTTAGCACCCACGACGACCGTGCGGGGCGTCATCACGTCGTGCACCGTGAGTGAGTCGAACATCAGTAGGTTCTGAAGGATACGCCCCTCTTCTTTAGCCAATTCGCCGGATTCGGTCTGCGCATCGGCCATGGCCATGAACTCACTCCGGCTGAGTGCCGTGGAGTGCGGATCGTCGCCGCGCAGCAGTAAATTCTTAATTTTATCGGATACCCAGATGAAGCCCGTCCAGGTGAAAATCTTCACCATAATGTTGAGCGACTTGACGGTAAAGGGCGCCAAGGTTTTCCAGTAAGTCGCGCCGAGGTTTTTCGGGATGATTTCGGAAAGGATCAGAATGGCCAGGGTCATGACGACGGACACGATGAGTTCATACCCAACCGCGTAATCGAAATAAGGAATCGTGAAGGCGACGGCATCGATGCCAAAAGCGTCTCCGGTACTCGCGCCCACGAGGATGGCACCAACGGTATGCGCCACGGTATTGAGCGACAGGATGGCCGTGAGGGGTGCGTTGACGTCATTTTTGAACTTCGTCAACAACTCCCCCGTCGTGCCACCTTCCTGCAGCTTTAGCTGCACGTAGCCGGGCGTAATCGATAGCAGCACGGCCTCCCAGATGGAGCAAAGAAAAGAAAATCCAATCGAAATTGAAGCAAAAAGCAGGAGGGTTCCCATAAGCGGTTACGGCGAAGAGTGTGGGCCGGATTGTAGTAAATTCAACGCACGGTAAGTCAGCGAATGTCGCCGCTCTGCCGTGCCTCGTTTGCTAAAAAGCAGGAGCCGCCGTCGTGTTCTAATTCAGGTAGAGTTTCTGGGCGGGGGCAACTACTTCGCCGGGGCGCATGCCGTTGATGGCGCGTAACTCGGAGGGCGTCATGTTGTACGCCCGGGCGATAATGTACACGTCCTCGTTTTCCTGTACGACGTGGCTGCGGCGAGCGTACACCGGGGTCGGGGGTACTTCAGTACTAGTCTGACCGGCGGCGGAAGCAGCACCCGTCGGGGGTGAACCTAGGTAAACGTTATCGGTCCGAGCGGGGCCGCCGTAAGGTCGTGGCGCGGTCGCGGGTGCCGGGTAGGTTGCGGAGGCAGCATTAGCGGACGGGCGGGGGTCGGGCTTGGTACCGTCGGCATTCCCAACGGGCGGGCTGGTGGAAAAAGAAGGTGCACCGTACGTACTCGGTTGAAAGTCCGTCCCCACCTGCGGGTTACCGCTTAGCTCGTCGGATGATGCTGCCGCTTGCGGTACGGAAGCGTACGCGGGCGCGGAACCGTAAGCCCGTGGCTGCTCCTGAGGTGCGGCGGTAGCCGGCTGATTGAGCTGCGTTGGCGGTAGCATAACCGGCTGGTTCGGAACGTCATTGTAGGTAGTTGGTGGCCCCTGGGCGAGACAGTCGCAGTGATCGATCTTCACCCGCTGGTTGGCGTAAAGGAAGTCGTTGGGGCCGAGGTTGTTGAACTGCCGGAAGCGGGCTTCCGTGTAGCCGTACGTCAGGGCAAGGCTGGCAACGGTCTGACCGGGCTTGACGACGGTGGTGTTATCACCGCTCGGGTACGCAGGAGTAGCTGCGGACTGGGTAACCGGAGCCGGAGCTGTGGCCACCGGCGGCGTGTACACGTAGGTGGACACTTGCGCTTGGTCGGCAGGTGAGGCGGGTGCCGCTGGGGCGGAATCAGTGCCGGTAACGGTCAGTACTTGACCGGGGTAAATCGTGTTACCCGTCAGGGCGTTGAGCCGTTTGATGGCCGCGGGGTTGGTGCCGTAGCGGCGGCTGATCGCGTAAAGGGTCTCCCCTTTCACGACGGTATGGGTTTGGCCGGTAGCGACGGGGGCAGTTGTACCGAGTGCGGCGCGAGATTCTGGCTGGTCCATCACGGTCGTCCGTGCCACCGGGTTGTTGCCGTAACCGGTATTTACGGGAGTAGAGGTTTGGTAAGTTTGGGGGTAGGTTGTCGTGGTGGAAGCGTACACTTCGCCCTGCGGTTGTTGTACGTTGGTTTCCGGCGTGGAGGCTACGATCCGTGGCGAACCGCCGCGCAGCCGCTGACACTCGCTAGCGAGATAATCGAGGACCGGGCGGCCATTAACGGCGCGTGCGACCACTACCCCACCGGAAACGCTCAGACCGTCACTACCGAGGCGACGCTCCATGAGGCCGATCTGCGGAGAGATCCGGTAACTGATGAACGTATTGGCACCCTGGGGATCGGCTTGCTGGAAGAGAAAGGCACCACCACAGGGACCGTCTTCAAGACCCTGAAACACAACCCGCGCGGAAGTAGACCGGGCCGTCACGTCGTCATTAATTTGTGCGTACTGCTCGTCCAACCGCAGATCGACTAGTTTAGAGCGGTAGCTGAGGATGCCATCCTTGTGGGACAGTAAACTTCCGGAGATGACCGGGCTGGCGTAATACTGCCCGTTGAGGGCGACGCGCAGGATAGTGATTTGGTCCGTTCCGCTGGTAACACGATTCAGCAGGCGGGCGTCGAGACGCGAGTCGTCGCAGTCGATGGAGCCGACCGGAAGGTAAGTTTGTACGGTACCGGCTTCGGGGCCGGTCTCGAGCATTAGCCGGCTACCGTCCGCCAGGCGGAAGTGGTAGGCGTAGTAGTCCGTCCGCATTTGGGTGGTCATGCCCTGGTGGTAACGGACGCGGTCGGCGCAGCCCCCGTCGGTGAGAATGTAGAGGTGTTCTGCACTCACGCTAGTGGTGGTGCAGATCGCGCAGGCGAGCAGCAAAATAAATCTGTACATAAGTGGTATAGTAAGCAGTAACGTGTGCGGTAATATAAAAAACGGTTCAGTAGGGAACCCCCACAAAGTAAAGATATTTGCGGCGCATTTCACTGGTTTTAACGCGGAGATGCTTTATAGCCCTTTATGGACTAAATTTTCCCCGCGAGATAACGCGCGCCGGGAGGTGCTTTAGCTTTGTTATATTTGCGGCGGCCCTGCGTACCCGGGCGAGCCGCAGATTGTTACCGGCTGACGTTAGAGCGCAACAACCCCGACTGGAATTTTTATAACATTAGCTACGTGAATTTATCCCCCAAAACCGGAGGTCGCCACCCACAGCGCGCCGTGGTTCTCTTCGTCCTGTGCCTGGCCCTCGTGGCGGGCATCGGGTTCTCCGCATCCGCCTGGCTCAGCCCGACTCCCCCGGCACCCGCGTTGAGCGCCCAAGCCTTCCCCATGGTGCCGCCTACCCTTCGCTACGGCGTAGTCGTCGACACCCTGCAGGAGCGCGTCGACACCATCCGCAGCGGACAGACGCTCTCCGACTTACTCATCGCGCACGGACTGACGAGCCAGCAAAGCTTCGACTATTCGAACACTTTTAATGACCTCTTCGACGTCCACAGCCTCCGCGCGGGCAAAACATATACGCTGCTCAACGACGAGGACACCGACGGCCCGGATTACCTAATTTACCAACCCAGCATCTACCAGTACGTTAAGCTGGACCTGCAGGGGACCGGCGATGACGAACGGGTGACCCTGCCAGTAGAAACAGAAATCGTCAACGCCGGCGGCGTAATCGAAAGTAACCTCTGGAACGCCATGACGGGCGCCGGCATGAGCCACGGCCTCACCGACCGCATGGAAGACGCCCTGCAGTGGAGCGTGGATTTCTACCACGTCCAGCCGGACGATGCCTTCCAGCTCGTCTACGAAAAACGCCTGGTCGAGGGCGAAGTAGAAGCCGCCCCCGGCCAGGTCCTCGCCGCCCGCTACAGCTCCGGCGGAGAAGATATCTACGCCTTCTGGTACGAAAGCGCGGACAGCACCCAGGCGGGCTACTACGGCCTGAACGGGGAGCCGATGAAATCGACTTTCCTCAAATCCCCGCTCCGCTTCAGCCGCATGTCGAGTGCGTTTAATCGCCGGCGTTTTCACCCCGTCCTCCGGCGCGTCAAAGCCCACCTGGGTACGGACTACGCGGCCCCCTACGGCACCCCCATCATGAGCGTTGCCGACGGGGTCATCATCGAGCGCGGCCGCCGGGGTGGCAACGGCAACTTCGTCAAGGTAAAGCACAACGAGACCTACACGACCCAGTATTTGCACATGCAAAAATTCGCGGAAGGGCAACGGGTGGGCAGCCGCGTCCGCCAGGGGGAGACGATCGGTTTCGTGGGGTCTACTGGCCTGGCTACGGGTCCGCACGTCTGTTACCGGTTCTGGGAAAATGGCCGCCAGGTCGACCACACGAAGCTAAATTTTCCTTCCGCCAAGATTATGCCCGACACCTTGTTGCCTAGCTTCATCACCCAACGCGATGCCTACCTCGTTGAGCTCAATAAGGTCGGCCAGCCATCGCAGGACACGCAACAACAGATGCTGGGCGGCCTGGAGCGGATGAAAGAGCTGAAGGCCATCGATCAGTCCAAGGCCAAGTAAGCCGACCGGAAAATGCTTTACGCCCTCGGTATTTTCTCTTTGCTGGCCCTCCTGGCCGCCTACGTACTCATCGAGCGCAAGCTGCCCTACGTCATCATTACACCCTACCGCAGAAAACTGACGGATACCCCGGGCAACTATGGATTAGCCTACGAGCAGTTCCGCTTGCGGGTCGATGATGCTGTCGAACTCGACACTTTTTTCATCCCGGCAACCACTCCGGCGCGGGCTAACCTGATCATTCTGCACGGCATTGGTTCCGGCAAGGAAGTCTACCTGCCCCTCCTGCCGGAGCTCTGCCGGATGGGGTACAACATCCTGTTGTGGGACCAGCGGGCGCACGGCAGAAGCGACGGAACCTACGTGACCTTTGGGGCCCGGGAAGTGCCGGACGTTAGCCGCGGTCTGGACTGGCTGGACGCACGCACGCCGCACGTCCCGACGGGCATCTACGGAAATTCCATGGGTGGAGCGGTGGCTTTACAGAGCCTGGCGGCCGACGCCCGCTTACGCTTTGGCCTGATCGAAAGCACTTTTTCAACCCTGCCGGACATCACCCACGCGTACGGTATCCGTATGGCCGGCTTTTGGGTACCGCGCTGGTTGACGGATCGGCTACTCGGCAATGCGGGCAAAATCGCTGGCTTCCGGCCCTTCGCCATTCGCCCGGTCGATGCGGTGGCGGAGATCACGCAGCCGGTCTTGCTGATTCACGGGGATGCGGACAATAACATCAACATTAATCACGCGCACCGGCTTTTCGCGGCGCTGGGTTCGGCCGATAAAGCATTCCACGTCGTGCCGGGCGGGGACCACGCGGACCTGTGGGAGCGAGGGGGGAACGAGTATAAAGAGGTCTGGTACGGATTTTTCCGGAAAATGCTGACTGCGCTTTAGCAAAAGCACTTTGTCAGCGGTGGGCGCTGATGGGAGCTTGTTAGTTAGTAACTGACCTTACGCAACCGGATTATGAGGCGAAATAATCTGCGTAACATCAGTTAATAAAGGGTGACGTTAGACATACTTGGCCTGCGGGTTACCGGAAGTTGAGCTCCCCGCCGGAAGCAGACCTACCGGTCCGGGATTGATGAAGGCGTCCCAAGAATAGACGAGAAAAGCCAGCGGAATGAAAAATTCCTTGTATTCCGTAATCGTCCAGAGGCGACCGAAGTTACTCCCGTTAATTAAGAAAACCAGTTGGCTCGTTACCAACAGCGCGATTGCGCCGACAACAATAATTCGGTCTTTCCGCAGACTGGCATTTGCGGCGAAAAAGCACAGCATGATGGTACTGGAGAAAAAAGCGAACTGCGTCAGCACGCTGTTCCACATGTCGTAATTGTAGGCGCAGGCCACCGCACCGACCACGGCTACGTAGGGCTTAGGGACGAACAGGTTCATGAATTGGTTCCGCCCGAGGGAAGGGAAGGCAAAGCGGAGAAACGGTAGAACAACCAGGAAGCCGAAGGCGCAGAAGTAGTAGATGTATTCAATCTCGTTCGTGGCAAAATTGTGCAGATTCATTTCCGCCTGCGCGTTGCCGGCGAATGATTCGGGTGATTTGATGTCGATAACCCGTTGGAACCAGGAAATCTCTTCCATGGCGATGATGAAAAACACCGCTGAGAGCAAGCCCAGCATAAACTTCAAGAATGGCGACTGCGCTTTGATTAAAGGATTAGCAAACAGGGCGTAGGCGGCCAAAAAACTACTAGCAAACAGGAGCAATGCCGACCCCCACTCCACCGGATAATCCTCCCGGGACAACACGTTGAATAGTCGGGGAAAGACCGTAAACAAGGCCAGGCAGGCTAATGTGCCCAGCAAGACTACCGCCGTACTCAGTCGTTCCGGCCAGGGCCCGGGGCTTTGGCTGATCTGAAACTTAGGGGACCGACCGTACACAAAGCCCCAAACACCCACGGCCGTAGCGGCCAGGAGTACGCCACTACGGATTAAGTAGGGCAAGGATAGCTCGGGGAGGCGCTCCACGGCAAATACCGCCTCGCTCAAGTAGAAAACCTCTAAGCCGATGATGGCGGCAAAGCAGAGGAGAAGACAGCGCCAGTTGGGTGTTTCAACACCATTAGTTGGGATTGATTTGCGTGACATAATTCGACGGTGTGGTTTGCTAAGACAGGGTGTTGGAGTGAACTTGGGAAAATTAAATTATGCGTACGACGCTAAAAAAACGTGCTGGTGCCAAGGCTGACAAATCAGGCGAAAGAATTAACTAATTACTGAATCTGGTGGAAGGGCCGTACGAAAATATGATCCCGCAATAATCGCGCACTGCGGCAAAGCTGGGTGTTGTTGTGTGCCGGTCGCGCAGCCGCAACCGGGGTGGCAAATTTAACATAAGTTGCGCTATTTGATTCGCTGGACGTCCCTGATTTTTGTGAACGGTATTTGCACGGAACGCGGATAGGCAATTTCGCACCAAAATTCCCCGTGGCGCGGCCGCGGGTGCGGGGTTAAGCTTCGGACGCCCACCCCACTGGTGGGCCGTAAAAGTTAAATTCCATAATTAATTGTCCACAAACAACACCGCGGGCAATCTATCCCCGTAAAAACGGTTAACACCCCCGAACTAAGTTTTTGTATTCGCGAATTATAGGACAAACCCCGGTTTCATCGTCATTAAACCAACAACGACATGAGATCCTTATTTTTTCTTCTGCTGGTTACTACCGGCTTTGCGTCTTCAGGCTTGCACGCCCAGGAAGCGCTCCCCACGATTACCGATGCGTTGAGTGCCGACAGCACTACGACTACTTTATACGCCGCGCTGGACGCGGCTGACCTATCGACCGCGCTCGCCGAGGATCGGGAGGTTATTTTACTCGCCCCGACTGATGACGCCTTTGCGAGCATCCCGTCGGAAACGATGGCTAAGTTGCTGGATCCGCAGAATGTTTCTTCGCTCCGCACGATTCTTACCTACCACCTCCTGGAGGGCGGTGAGCAGGGGGCTTCCGACACGGCTACGCGCGCCTCCGATGGGGGAGCTACGCTAGGGGAAGTCATCGAATGCTCGAACGGCGTCGTTTACCTGATCGATCGGGTACTGTTGCCACCGGGTTTCGACCTTTCCGAGTTAGTTGATTAATAGCGGTCTCCTCTCCGATTCGCCCCGTGCGGATTTCAATGACCATCTAACCTATTTCGAATGGCCAGGCCCATGCGGCCGGTCACCCTATTTTATCGGTACATCCGACGCTCCCTTTGGTGGCGACGCTGCAGCGTCGCTACCGGAGGGGGTGTCGGATTTTTGGTTTTAAAGCCGGCCAGTGGCTACCGTACGGGGGCTTATCTTTCCCGTTCCAAAATTCAGCCAGCCGCCATGACTAAGTACCTCTGCTTTATAGCGTTCCTCCTTTGCACCAGCGCCAGCGCCCAAATCCGGGCCCAAACAACGAACTCTGGAGATTCCAAAGACCTCACCTACTACCTTCCGGACCTAGCCTACGACCCGGCCATCACCACCCCCGAAGAATTTCTCGGCTGGCAGATCGGCGACTGGCACATCAGCCACGATCTACAGCAGGCTTACGTGAAACTGCTCGCCAGCCAGAGCGACCGGATGACACTGGAGGTGATCGGAAAAAGCTACGAACAACGGCCACTGCTGAACCTCATCGTGACGAGCCCCGACAACCAGGGCCGCCTGGAGGAACTCCGCACGAAACACGCGACCTGGAACGTCCGCAACGGAGGCGTAAAGGCCAACGAAATCGACGACGTGCCGGCCGTGCTTTACCAGGGGTTTAGCATCCACGGCAACGAGCCGAGTGGCGGAAACGCCGCGCCGCTGGTGGCCTACTACCTGGCCGCCGCGCCGTACGCCGCCGTCGCCAAGGTGCTCGACGACAACATCGTGCTGTTCGACCCTTGCTACAACCCGGACGGCTTCAATCGCTTCGCCAGCTGGGCCAATAGCCACAAAAACAAAGCCCTGACCGCCGACCCGAACGACCGGGAATACAACGAAGCCTACCCCCGCGGCCGCACGAATCACTACTGGTTCGACCTCAACCGCGACTGGCTGCCCGTCCAGCACCCGGAGAGCCGCGCGCGCATCGAGCAGTTCCACCAGTGGCAGCCGAACATCCTCACGGATCACCACGAGATGGGCAAGGACGCCACTTTCTTCTTCATGCCCGGCGAGCCGACGCGCGTCCACCCGATGACGCCAAAAGTGAACCAGGGGCTTACCTTTAAGATCGGCGAATACCACGCCGCGGCGCTCGACGAGATCGGCTCGCTGTACTACTCCGGCGAGGGCTACGATGACTTTTACTACGGTAAGGGCTCCACCTATCCGGACATTCACGGCTGCGTCGGCATTCTCTTCGAACAGGCCAGTTCGCGCGGCCACCTCCAGGAAACGGATAACGGATTGCTCAGCTTTGCCTTTACCGTCCGCAACCAAGTAGCCACCGCGCTGAGCACGCTCACCGCGTTTGGCGAACTGCGCAACGATCTGCTCACCTACCAGCGCGACTTCAACACGAATTTTGACGGTGGTAACGCCGGGTATCTCGTCCAGGCCGACGGCGACCAGGGCCGCGCTAACGAGCTGATGGACATCATCCGCCGTCACCAAATTCCCGTGCAGCAGAACGGCGACGGGCGGGAGGTAACCGAGTTTTTCGTCACGGAAACGCCCGCGAGCCGCGCTTTTTTCGAACCGATCTCGGAGTTTACGGACAGTTTGTTCTACGACGTTTCCACTTTCGTGCTTCCCTACGCTTTCAACCTGCCCTACGAAAAGATCAGCGGCGGCGTTCCGCGCGGCGGTAACTGGATGGACACGGGCGGGACGGCACGGGCCAACGAAATACGGCCAGTTGCCCGGGCCGAGTACGCTTATTTGCTTCCGTGGGACGACTACTATTCCGCAAAAGCCCTTTATAAATTGCTCGACGAGGAGCTGATCGTAAAGGTTAGCGACCAAGCTTTTTCCGTCAACGGACAAGAAATAGGTGCCGGCGCCATCGTCGTGCCGGTAGCCAACAACCAGGAGCAAACACCCGAGGAGATTTACGCGATCGTGCAGCGCGTGGAGCGGGAGACCGGTCTACCCTTCCTGCCGCTGAGCAGCGGGCGGGTAACTCAGGGTCTGATGCTGGGTAGCCGGTCGGCTTACCAGACGCTGCGGAAGCCGGAGGTGGCCATTCTCGTCGAGGGCGGGACGGCCAGTCTGGAAGTAGCCGATGCCTGGCATCTGCTCGATCAGCGGTTCGAAATCCCGGTTACAAAACTTCCGCTCGGTGACGTTGCGGGGGCGGATTTGAGCCGGTACAACACCATCATTATGGTCGACGGAAATTACGGTGACCTGGGGACCAGGGGTACGGAGGCCATCAAGGACTGGCTCGGGCCCGACCACGTTTTGATCACCCTCAAGCGGGCGGGCACCTGGGCGCAGGGTAATGGCTTGTCAGAAATTTCCGTGCGCAACGCCGACGATCCGGATCAGGCCGATACGTTGCGGCGGCCTTATGCGCGGTACTCGCGCGACGGCGGCGGCAAGGTGCTCGGGGGTTCGATCTTCGAGGCGCGAGCGGACTTAACGCACCCGCTGATGTTCGGCCTGCGCCGGGCGGATATTCCGGTGTTCAAGCGCGGTACGTTGCTTTTTGACCTGCCCGAAAACCTGTACGCTTCGCCACTTACCTACGGGGCGAACTCGTTACTAAGCGGGTATTCGCCGCGCGGTTTTGAGGAGGCGCTGGGCGGCACGGCGGGCATCGTCGTGGGTAACTACCGCGGCGGGCGGGTGATTAGTTTTGCGGACAACCCCAATTTCCGGGCGTTCTGGTACGGGACGAATCGGTTGTTTATGAACGCGGTGATGTTTGGTCATACGATATCTTCGTGGGCTACGGAGTAATTAGTCTGTGGTCCGTGGTCTTAAGTATGGCGAATCTAGACTTTAGATCATAGACCAATGACTTTTCCTGCGCGGTCGCGGGTGCAAGGTTTCTTTGTTGGACACGGCACACATCCGGTTAGTCCGCTAAGAGCCTCAAGTAATTTAACTACTTAGTTCGTCCAAATCAAGTTATTTATGCGCTTACTTATTACGCTAATTTTTCTTGCCCTCACCACCCTACTCTGCACCTGCGACGCGGTAGTAAGTCCCGTACTCAGTCGGGGCGACCGCGCCCAAGCCCAGGAAGACGTTACGGGCAACCCCCTAAATCTCGCCGACTACCACGATTATTCGGATGACCCGGAAGCGCAATTCGCCGGCGGGGTGCGGATGATCCCAATTACGACGCCGAGCGGTGACTTTAAGGTGTGGACGAAACGCGTGGGGAATAACCCGAAGACGAAAGTGCTGCTCCTACACGGCGGCCCCGGCGTCAACTACGCTTACTTCGAGTGCTTCGACGGTTTCCTGCCCGGCGCCGGCATCGAGTACATTTATTACGACCAACTCGGCTCGTGGCTCTCCGACCAGCCGACCGATACCAGCCTCTGGCAGATCGACCGCTTCGTGGACGAAGTGGAACAGGTACGGCAGGCGCTGGACCTGGGCGCGGATAATTTCTACATCCTCGGCCACAGTTGGGGCGGTATTCTCGGACTTGAATATGCGCTACAACACCAGGACAAGATGAAAGGCCTCATCATCTCCAACATGATGGTGTCCGTCAGCGCGTACAACAAGTACGCCGACGAAGTGCTCGGTCCGCAACTCGATCAGGATACGCTAAGCAGCATCTTAGCTTTTGAAGAAAAAGGGGATTTTGCCAATCCGGAGTACTTCCGCATGATCTCCGAAAACTTTTACCCGAAGCACGTTTTGCGTATGCCGATGGCCGAGTGGCCGGAACCCGTCAATCGCGCCTTCGAGCACGCCAACGGGCAGATCTACGTACAGATGCAGGGCCCGTCGGAATTCGGTATCCGCGGCGGTGCGAGTCTGACCAGCTGGGAACGCCGGGCGGACCTGCCGAAGATCACCATCCCCGTTCTCACCATCGGCGGCCAGTACGACACCATGGACCCGGAGCACATGCGGGAGATCGCGGATGAATTTCCGAACGGTAGTCATTTGCACTGCCCGAACGGTAGCCACATGAGTTTTTACGATGACCAGGCGGTTTATTTTGCGGGGTTGATTGATTGGCTTCAGGAGAGGGAGTAAGGAGTTGGGAAATAAGAGAAAAGAGGTGAGAGTATAGAGACAAGAGTAAGGACGGCTCCGGCGTGTCGGGGGGGGGAATACTCAATGATCGGTAAATTTTCAACATTCTTCGTCACTGTTCGTTTCTCCAACTATGATCGTATTGCTCTACATCGGTATCACAATTGCCACCGTGGCGGCCATGGAGTTCACCGCCTGGTGGGCGCACAAGTACCTTATGCACGGAGCGCTGTGGTTCCTGCACGAAGACCACCACAAGCACGACCACGAGGACGATAGCTTTTTCGAGAAGAATGACGCGTTTTTTATCATTTTTGCCGTGCCGAGCGCGCTCTCCTACTGGATCGGCCTGAGTACGCCCGGCTTGATGTGGTTGACGTTCGTCGGACTGGGCATTAGCATTTACGGCCTGATCTATTTTTTGATTCACGACGTGTACATTCACCGCCGGTTCAAGTGGTTTACGCATTTGGATAATAAATACAGCCGCGCGATCCTGCGGGCGCACGGTCACCACCATGTTTTTACGGAAAAAGAAGGGTCGGAGAGTTTTGGGCTACTCGTGGTGGATGAGAAGTATTACGGGCGGCGGAAGGATTGGGACAAGAAGTAGGCGGTAGGCGGTAGGCGGTAGGCGGTAGGCGGTAGGCGGTAGGCGGTAGGCGGTAGGCGGTAGGCGGTAGGCGGTAGGCGGTAGAAATTAGCCCACCTGAATTGTATCTTCGTAATTATTTTTATAAACTAAAACATTAGCTCAGAGACTTTAGACCAAAGACTCTAGACCACAGACCCTAGACCACAGACCCTAGACTAAAGACTACCCCCGTGGATGATCGTTTACTAGACAAGATCGCCGAACCCTTCAACCTCAAACTGCCCGAGTACACCTCGATGCACGAGATGATTGAGGAGATCCTGCCCGCCGTCCGCTCCTTCAGCGAGCCGGAACTCGCGGCCGAGGACAGCCCCCTGTACGAGAACAACTGGGTACGGATGACGGATAACCCGGGCGATACGATCGTACAGTTGCACCGCTTCAACCGGGGTGGGGAAATTCAGATCGCGAACGACGGGGCGATGGACTCCCTTTCTCACCAGATCGTTTCCCCCAAGCGCATCATCATCGGGCAAAGCCTGTACCGCGATAGTTTTCTCTACGAACTGGCTTTTCTGGACAATGATTTTCTCATTCTGAAGCGCCACGGCAACGAAGCTAACTTTACGAACAAGTACCTTTTCTACGCCGTCGAGCACATTGGCTCGCGCCTGACCTGGGACGAAGCGCTGGAAAAAATCGTAGCGAAATACCGGGATAACTCGATGCCCTGGTGGCTAATTCTGGTGGTACTATTGTTGGTTGGCGGGGCGGTTATTTATCTCAGTTAGGGTTAAGGTTTCAGCGCGAGGGCAGCACCATCCGTAGCGCCCCGTGCGGGGACGAGGGCGACCGTAACACCGGTACGACATTGTCAACCCAGCGCGTAATCACAACCCTTCGCATTCCTAATACCCAGTACCCCTTACCCAAACACACCCTCCGCCATCCGAAATGTGTTTGCGTGCGCCTCGATGATCGTCGCCAGCCGCTCGGAATATCCGCCGCCCATACTCACCGCTACGGGAAGTCCCCTTTGCGCGCACTGTTCGAATACGTACTTATCGCGCTGCTTGCAGCCCTGGATCGTGCAGGCCAGCCGACCGAGCTTGTCCGTGGCTAAAATGTCAACGCCGCTGAGGTAGAACACGATGTCCGGTTGTTCCCGATCGAGCAGGGTTGGTAATACTTCTTCGAGTTTCGCCAGGTAGGCGGCATCCTCCGTTTTGTCCGGGAAGCCAACGTCCAGATCCGAGGTCATTTTGCGCGTGGGATAGTTCCGCGCGCCGTGAAAACTTAGCGTGAAGACGCGGTCGTCACGTTCGAAGATTTTCGCCGTTCCGTTGCCCTGGTGCACGTCCAAGTCGATGACGATGGCTTTCCGTATTTCGCCGGTGTGGAGCAATTCGTGGGCGGCAATGGCGATGTCGTTATAGACACAAAACCCCTCCCCCCGGTCCGCGAAACTATGGTGCGTACCGCCGGCGATGTTGAGGGCGACGCCATCCTGAAAAGCATACCGGGCGCAGTCGAGCGTCCCCTGGGCAATGACGCGCCCGCGTGCGATCAGGTCGGGCCGCATCGGAAAACCGATCGCACGGATTTCTTTAACGCTCAGCGTGTTGGTTTTGAGTTTGTGCCAGTAGTCCGCCGTGTGGGTGCGCAAAATAGCTTCTTCCGGTAGTGGATTTGGGGCGAAGAAATTAGCTTCCGTAATCGTCCCCTCGTACAGCAACTGCTCGGGTAGCAGCGTATACTTATCCATCGGAAAGCGGTGCTTCGCGGGTAACGTGTAGCGGTAGGTGGGACTAAAGGCGATTCTCATCAACTGGTTCTGGCGTTTCTTTACATGCCTCCGGCGGTTTCCAGAAGATGACGAAGAAGTGTAGGAAGTAAAAGAAGCATAAAAATTTACGTCTCTCCCTCTTTTTCTTCCTTTCTCTTCCTCCCCCGACTCAGTCGGGGAGGAGGCAAACCTTCGGAAACTCAATTAACCCGCCGAAAAGTATAATCCCGAAATCGCAGAATATTCACGAAAGAATTTTCGAACCGATCGACCGGCGCATTCTCCACCGCGGGCTGCCCAGCGGGCGTGTCGACCACCGGTGCAAACTTGAACTTAGTGTGCAGCAAATCTTCGGGGTTATTCGGTAGGTCGTACTGAAACTTCGTCCCGTTTTCCGCCAGCATCCGCAGAAAATACCGCGTCACGTCGTAACCCACGAAGGCCTCGTCGCGCGGTAGTGTTGCGAAGCGGCCGTAAAAGTCACGGCGGAAACTCCGTACGGCGGGGTCCAGCTTATCGACGAACACGCTCGCGCTCACGTGCACGTTCGTCCCTTCGTAGTAATCAAAGTTGATGCGCGTAAAATCCACCCACTGGGGTAGTCCGTAAACCGCCACGTTGCGGCCAAAGTCTTCCCGCGTGTCCGTGTACAGGCGGCGGAGGAAGTTCGCGACGAAGGATTCGTCCTCGTAAACGGGAACGATGAAGACGGTTTTTTGGTCGGATAGGTACCGATCGAGCGTCAGGTCAGGATTGGAATTGAGGTTAATTGTGATTTCTTCCAGATCAGCCGTAGCCGGGTCGTTCTCCATCATTTTGTACGCTTCCTGCAGGGCCACCAGGCGACTTTTCTGTGCGGAGCTACCGGACGTCACCAAAATGATTCGGTCAGCGCCCTGAGTGGAAACCGCGTGTTGCATGATGTTCCGCAGGTGGGTGTTCAGGGTCGGGTTGACCTGAATGTAGTTCGGGTTCTGGGCGCTGACGCCCGTCCCCGCAGAAAAAGGACTAACCACGACCGTTTCTTTGCCCCTGGCCGCTTCCGCCATGATGCCGACGTTGTCCTTCACGTAGGGGCCGATAATTAGTTGTGCGGAATTAAAATCTGCACTTTCCGTCAAGCTACGGGCTTGCGTTGCGTCCGCGTTGGTGTCCTGCACCTTGACGTTGAAGGCAGCGTTGAGGCCACCGCTGGTGCGCATTTCGTCGAGCGCCATCTTCGCACCAGAGTAGAAGTGCAGCGACCAGAGAGAATTGTCGTCGACTTTGTCCTCGCTGCCGAAATACCGGCTCGTCAGAAATGGCAGGGCTACTTCGATGTTATAACCGCTCAACTTGCGCGAGCCATTGTTGCCCGAGCCGATTTGCGTCGCCGGCGCCGAGGTGCCGGGGTTGGTAGTGGTTGGTGGTACGTAAGCATCCTCCTGACTATCGACGATCGGTGGCTGCTGATCCTCCGGGGTCGTCGTCCACTGCACGGTATCCATCCGGCCCGTCGGGGCGTTCTGTACGTTGATGTACGTTCCGGTTTCGGGGTCGTAGACGCGGCGGCTCTGGATGGGGTCGAGATCTTCCGGGTCGTCGTTGCCGGCGCGTCGGTCCTCCGTCCGCTTGTCATCCCTGGTGGGTGAGGTAGCGGGTTTCAGCGCGTCGCAGGACGCAAAACTGAGCACAAACAATGCCATTAAAAATAGGCTGTTCGAGAAGGTAAAAATCGATTTAATCATAATTACTATCGTTGTTTCAAAGCTGGCGGTAAACCCCATCCAGCTAAAAAATAAAATGCCACACGCTGAAACTCAATCGCTCACAAGGAACCACACGCTAGACGATTGGAACCTACCGCCTACTACCTACCGCCTAATAAGCTTACCTACTCCCACTCAATAGTAGCCGGCGGCTTGGTAGAAATATCATAAACAACGCGATTAATACCCTTCACATTATTGATGATCGAACTACTCACCGCGGCGAGGAAATCGTAGGGCAGGTGGCTCCACTCGGCCGTCATCCCGTCCGTAGAAGTCACTGCCCGTAACGCAACGGCTTGCTCGTAAGTGCGTTCGTCGCCCATCACGCCGACGGTCTGCACGGGTAGCAGGATCGTGCCGGCTTGCCAGACCTGGTCGTAAAGGCCGTATTCCCGCATGAGGTTGATGTAGATCGCGTCGGCTTTCTGGAGGATGCTCACTTTCTCGCGGGTGATGTCACCGAGGATGCGGATCGCCAAGCCGGGGCCGGGAAAGGGGTGGCGCTTGATCAGGTGATCGGCCATGCCCATTTCGGTGCCGACGCGGCGTACTTCGTCTTTAAACAGGAATCGCAAGGGTTCTACGATCTTCAGGCCCATCTTCGCCGGTAGGCCGCCAACGTTGTGGTGGCTCTTGATCGTCACCGAGGGACCGTGAACGCTGACGGATTCGATCACGTCCGGGTAGATTGTCCCCTGAGCGAGGTATTTGATGTTCGTGAGTTTTTTGGCTTCCCGGTCGAAAACGTCGATGAAGGTCTTGCCAATTGCCTTTCGCTTCTTTTCGGGATCACTTTCACCCGCGAGCGCGCCATAAAATTCTTCTTTGGCGTCGATACCCTTGACGTTCAGTCCCATGCCGTCGTAGCTGGCGAGGACTTCTTCGAATTCTCCTTTGCGCAACAGACCGTTGTCGATGAAGAAGCAAAATAGCCGGTCACCGATGGCTTTGTGGAGAAGAATTGCGGCTACGGAGCTGTCGACGCCGCCGCTCAGACCGAGGAGGACGCGGTCTTCTTCTCCTATCTTTTCTTGTAGTCCCGCTACCGTTTCGTCGACGAAGTGAGCCGGCGTCCAGCTGCCGGAGCAGCCGGCGATGTCGATCACGAAGTTCTCGAGTAACTTTTTACCGTCGAGGCTGTGGTAGACCTCCGGGTGAAACTGGATGCAGAACACCGGCTCGTCAAAGGCGCCGGGTTTGCTACCGAATGCGGCGACCTCCACGTCGGCCGTGCTGGCGAGCAGCTCGAAATTTTCGGGGATGGCCTTAATGGTGTCGCCGTGGCTCATCCACACCTGGCTACCGATTTCGAGGCCGGCAAAAAGGCCGTTCGCCTGGTGGATTTTGCCGAGGTTTGCCTTGCCGTATTCCCGCGTTACGGACTGTTCCACGCGGCCGCCGTGGGCCTGGGCGATGTACTGCGCACCGTAGCAAATGCCCAGCACTGGCTTCTTACCGATCAACCGATCCAGCTCCGGGTGCAGGGCGCGGTCTTCACGGACTGAGAAAGGACTACCACTGAGAATAACGGCCTTGATGCTGTCGTCCAACTCCGGCACCTTGTTGTACGGCACGATCTCGCTGTACACGTTCAGTTCGCGAATCCGGCGGGCGATGAGCTGGGTATACTGGCTACCAAAGTCGAGGATGAGTACTTTTTCGGTCATGGGCGCGAAGGTAATATTTTCGACGCGCTTTGCGCTTTTAGGTCGCCCTCAGCTTTTCAGACGCTTTGCTTTTGGGGCTGCCGCTCATTGGACGTGTTGCGCGGTGTTGGAGTAGATCTTTTTTTGCGCCCCGCTAGCTATCGGGGCGGGTGCCGGGTGGTTTGGCAAGAAAATTTAACTTTTGGCGCCTTCCGAGTTAAGTTCACGCTAAAAATGGGACAGCAGGGACGCTGACGGCATTCGGTCCCACATCTTTGCGGCTAAGCCTTAACCCCACCATTCGTGAAAGTATTCTTCGTCCTGATAATCTCTACCCTCTGCCTCTCCGGTTGCCTCCACCGCGGCAAATACCGCATCCAGGGTACCTACGATAAAGTAGCGCTCGGGATCGCCGACACCAAAATTGGCGTTCTCGACCCCCGCGGTTACGTCAATACCGACGAAGCCTTCAAAACGCAACTACGTGAACTAGGCCGCCTCACAAAATGCCCGACGACACTGGTCCTTTCCGAAGCCGACCTCCAGTGGACTTCCATCCCGCCCCCACCCTACGGCGATCGACTGACGGAGGATAACCTCACCTACATGGCTACCCACACTGACCTCGATTACGTCATTTTTACCGAATTCGGCCCCGGCCGGTCGGAGGCCGTGCCCGGATTAGGCTTCCCCGCAGCTTCCGTGCGGGAAGCCTTTGCTTACCTGGTACTCTACGACGTGGAGACGGGCGAAGAAGTCAAGACCATCACCGTCAATGGTTCTCTGAACGCCGACGCCGACTCCGCCTGGTGGGAACTGTGGTACGAGGAAGACCAGATGAGCGTGCGGGCACTCCGTAAAGGCCTGCGCCACCTCGTCGAATACACGAGTTGTAAATAAGTAGACCTTAATAAGATTGTGAAGGCGCATCGAATTTAGGAGTGATGCACCTCCACGTACGGCAGCCTAAGCGCCAAAGTCGTCTTACCTCTTGAAGGCACAGCCGTCTAACCCCCTCTAGTGATTCTGGTCAAAAACCTGAATGGTTTCCAGCATAAAAACAATGTCCGTGTAGAACTTCCGGACCAGGCCGAACGAAACGTTCGGCCGCCAGAAACTCGGCTCCAGCAAATCATAATCGTGGGCGACCCCGATAAATAAGTCCTGGTTGTGCACGGCGAAGTACAACTCGTTCTCCTGCGTCAGCGCGAAGTCGACCAGCGCGTCCTGCATGGGCGGGGTGAGGATGCCGGCAACGTGGGTGCCGCCGTGGGCGTAGACGGCGAAGCGCTCGCGGAATTGCGGATTCATAATCTCTATGTCGGCGTTGCGCCCGCCCTTGGCGACGTAGGCATCGACCGTGCGTTTGAGGCGACGAAGCTTGGTTTTTGGCCAGACGGCGACGCGCCCCGTCGTCCGCTCCCCGAAGATGGCGTGCACGAACAGGCCACTGAAGACAGCTTGCAGTTTGGTGCTCGCCGGGCTAATTTCTCGCACGTACGCCTCCCCCATCTCGAAAGCCATTTCCCCCACCATGCCCCGGATGTAGTCTTCGGCGTGGTACAGATCGGGCGTCGGGCGGAACAGGCCACTCCGTTCGAAGCGGTCCTGGTTGATTGATTTGGTGGCGTCGTAGCTGAGGTCCTGAAAATTTGGGGAGAGGTTCAGAAATTCTAGGAGCAGTTTAACGATAGCGGGCTTGAACGCCTGGCGAAATTTTTCCGCGCGGAAGTAAAGCGTCCCGAGGTAGAAGATGATGGGCACACCGAGGATGAGGACCAGAAAGCCCAAATTTAGCACGAAGAACAGCGCGACCACGGCGACCATTGAGATCACTGAAATAATGATTTCACGGATCAACTGCCGCCGCAAGCGTTCCAACCGGAGCAGTTCCGGGCGGATGGTCGTGTTGTAGTACAACCGGAGTTCGTCGATTCGGGGCACGGTGGGCAATAGCTCGGTAATTTTTTAGCCTGATTTCTGGGTGAAGTTATCCTTTGTCCCGCACATGGCTTGCTTGGTAACCAACCAACCTATGGTCTGTGGTCTGGGGTCTATGGTCTGAGGTACCATAGACTGTAGACCATAGACTGTAGACCTCAGACTCCAGACCTCAAACCCCCGACCATTATTTTTCTCCCTATCTTTGCGCGCCAAATGAAGTTCAACCACCTCTTTTCCCTCCTCCTAGTTGCCCTGGTCACCCTGGGTTGCAAGTCAGAATTCGAAACCGTCCGGACGAGTGGTAACCCCGAGTCCATCCTCAAGCAGGCTAACGTCTACTTCGAGGCCAAGGAATACCAGCGGGCACAGACGCTTTACGAACTCTCCATCGCGCCGTTCCGGGGCACGAGCGACGCCGAGCAGATTGCCTACCGCTACGCCTACACGTACTACTACACGGACCAGTTCGTCCTGGCCAGTTACTACTTCAAGAACTTCGCGACGACCTACGGCGGCAGCCCGTTGCGGGAAGAAGCCGACTTCATGCGGGCCTACTCTAACTTCCGCCTCAGCCCCGTTTACCGCCTCGACCAGAGTTTTTCCGTAAAGGCCATCGAAGGCTTCGAAGAGTTCGCCAACCGCTACCCCGAGAGCGAGCGCATCACCGAATCCAACCGCCTGATCGACGAGATGCGGGCGAAAATGGAGCTAAAGGATTTCGAATCCGCCAAACTGTACATGGACATTGGGCGTTATGAATCAGCTCAACAGAGTTTTGAGAACGTCCTCAAGGACTACCCCGAAACGAAGCGCGGCGAAGAGATTCGTTACCTGATGGCGATGAGCCAGTACGAATACGCGACGCGCAGTTTCGTTACCCGCCAACAAGAAAGATTCTCTAAAGACATAGAACTCATTGAGAACTTCCTCGCCCGCTACCCCGACAGCAAATACGCGCCGGAACTCACCACCCTTCTTGAAAAAGATAACGCAAGACTAAAAGAACTCGAAAATGTCAGATATCAAAGCACGCGCTCAAGGCCTTAGCCCCGACGTAGCCGCCCGCGACATCCACCAACTCGTCAGCGACACCGATAACATCTACGAAACCCTCGCCATCGTCAGCCGCCGCGCCCGTCAGCTTTCCGTCGACCTCAAGCACGAGCTCGACCTGAAGCTCGAAGAGTTCGCCGAAGTGACCGATACCATCGAGGAAGTCGTGGAGAACAAGGAGCAGATTGAAATCTCCAAGTTCTACGAAAAGCTCCCCAACCCCGTCCTGATCGCCATGCGCGAATACCTGGACGGCGAGCTTTACTCGCGCTTTAACGAGCCGCGGGAAGATGAGGACGAAGAAGTTTAAGCTCCCGTAGTTCAACAAAATTTAGCGAAGGCTACGAATGGACCCGCTCTATTCGTGGCCTTTTCTAGTATGGCAGTAGCGCTACGCATTAGGTGGTATGGTAGTAGCGCTACGCGCAGTATGGTAGTATGATAGTGCTGCCGCGCGTCATATACTGGCTACTATCATACTAAGGCGAAGCCGTTACTATCATACTACCGTACTAAAGGCGTAGCCGCTACTACCATACTAATATGTCAATCAAGGGCAAGAAAATAATCCTCGGCGTTTCCGGCTCCATCGCGGCTTACAAAGCGGCGCTACTCGTGCGCGGGTTGATCAAGGGTGGTGCGGAAGTGAAAGTGCTGATGACGCGGGCGGCGGCGGATTTTATTTCCCCGCTCACGCTAGCGACGCTATCCAAAAACGAGGTTACGACTTCGGTGCACAATGGCGAGAGTTGGAATAATCACGTCGAGCTCGGCCTCTGGGCGGATGCAATGATCATTGCTCCGGCGACGGCGACGACACTGGGTAAAATGGCTACCGCGATTTGTGACAACGCAATCGTAGCCGTGTATCTCTCCGCCCGCTGCCCGATTTTTTTCGCGCCGGCGATGGATCTGGATATGTGGGCGCACCCGGCTACGCAGCGTAATGTAGCATTACTGAAGACTTACGGAAATCACTTAATCGACGTCGGTGATGGTGAGTTGGCTTCCGGTCTGTCGGGCGCGGGGCGGTTGGCGGAGCCGGAGAACATCATTACCATACTTGATGGCTACTTCTCCGGTAGACAGCAAAACAATGTTAAACCCAAGCTTGCTTTGCCTTCCGAGACGGAGGGCGCGGTCGCGGGTGTTAAGGATATTCGAAGAGAGCAGGATTTATTGGGCAAGCGCATTTTAGTGACCGCAGGGCCTACCCACGAGGACTTAGACCCGGTTCGCTACCTGGGCAATCGCAGTACCGGCAGAATGGGCATCGCCATCGCCGAAGCAGCCGCCGCCCGGGGCGCCCGGGTAGACTTGATTCTGGGGCCGACTAACCTGTCGACCACCGCTGAAGGCGTCCAGGTTCTGGCCGTCCGTACCGCCCGCGAGATGCACGCCGCCAGCGTTGCCCTCTGGCCGAAAGCCAACGCCGCCATCCTCGCCGCCGCCGTGGCGGATTACCGACCGAAAAACGTCGCTAAGCAAAAGATCAAGAAAAAAGAAGGAGCGCTAAGTGTGGAACTCGTCCGCAACCCCGACATCGCGGCCGAGCTGGGGCAGGACAAAAAGAGCCACCAGCGACTGGTGGGCTTCGCGCTGGAAACCAACGACGAACTGGTCAACGCCCGGCGAAAACTGGTGAGTAAAAATTTGGACTTCATCGTTCTCAATTCTCCCTCGGATGAGGGAACCGGCTTTGGGCATACGACTAACCGGGTGCAGTTCGTTGATGCTACTAGCGTTAAGCCTTTCGATCTGAAAGAAAAAACTGCGGTGGCGGACGATATTTTAAACGAACTCGTGACTCGCTTCTAAAGGTTGAGGGCATCCTGCCCGAATGTTCGTGCGGTAGCGCTACCGCCTTTTCGTTCGGGCAGGATGCCCTCAACCTTCACTAATTACCTTTACCCTATGGTACGATCCCTACTTCCCCTGCTCTTACTAGTTTCCCTCTGCACCAGCGTCCGCGCCCAGAGCGAAATCCGCTGGACGGTCAACCTGAATACGGAACAAATAACCCAGACGGACAAGAGCCAATTGCAAGCCCTGGAAAAAGACCTCGTCACTTTCCTCAACGGACAAACGTGGACGGGCGACCGCTTCGAAGAGGAAGAACGCATCGAAGCAACCGTGTTTCTCACCATCCGGGAACGCATGGAACAATCTACTAAGGGAGACGGTGCCTCCATCCCCACCCCGAATCAGTTTACCGGGACGATGGCCATCCAGAGCCTCCGCCCGATCTACGGCGTGGGGGACCAGACGCCCGTCTTCAACACCCAGGACGAAAACATCGACTTTTCTTACCGCCAGGGGGAGGGCATTCAGTACTCGGAACAGAGTTATCTCAGTGACCTGGGGACGATCATGGCATTCTACAGCTACATCATTATCGGCCTCGATTACGACACTTTTTCTCCCCTCGGCGGCACCCCCCACTTCAACAAAGCCCGCGAACTCTACAACCGCCTACCCCCCGGGTTACAAAATACGAACGGCTGGAAAACGACCGCGCGCAGCCGCAACCGGTTTTTCCTGATGGACAACATCCTGGACCCCCGGATGCTCCCCATGCGGCGCGCCTACTATAATTACCACCGCCTCGGCCTCGACATGATGACGACCGACCAGATCAGCGCCCGCAACAACATTACGATCGCCGTCGAGGACGCGCAGAAGGCCAACGCAGCCAACCCAAACTCCGTTTTCGCCCAGGCTTTCGTGGACGCGAAACGGGAAGAAATCATTGAAATTTATAAAGGCGCCACGGGCGTGGAACAGAATACGGTGATCACCGCCATGTCGCGCATCGACCCCGCCAAATCCGGTGATTACCGCAGCATTCGCTTCAAGGGGCCGGCTACTTCACGGAACAAACGCGGCGTGCGATAATTTCCTCGGCGTCGAATTCACCCATAAAAGTTTTCTCTTCCTTTTTGGTGATACTGTCCGCCGGAGGGATTTCGTGGTTGGTCACGGCCGCCAGCACCGACGGGTGGATGTAGTATTTTCGACAGACGTTGACCGTGTTGCCGAGGTAATCCGCGACGCGCTCGACGACGCGTAAGTCCATCCGTTCGGGCAGTTCCGCGTCACCGCTTTCGGATTGAATCTCCCAGTAGAAATACACGGCGGCGGAAGTGGCCGCCCAGGTACGAAAGTATTTGCTGCTAAAGCGGTCGCCCAGTAATTCGTGGACGAGATCGTTCACGTCTCCGCTGTCGACATTAGTCATCGAACCACCTTTATCCCGGTAGCGAAAAACTTCGTAGCCGGGTAATTCGCTGACGTCGCTAATGAGTTGGGTGAGCACGGGATCGTGCAGATCGACTTCCCGGTCGATGCCACTTTTGCCGACGTATTCGAAATGAAGTCCGTCGCTATCGGTAGTCATGTGTTTACGGCGCAGGGTCGTGAGGCCGGTGGTGCCGTTGCGGCGTTGGTAGGCAGCGTTGCCGACGCGCATACCGGTTTCGTCCATCAGGGCCAGGGAAAGGGCGACGACGCGTTCGCGGTGCCAGCCGTTAGAGTTGTCGGTGAGGATATTACGGATCGTGACGCGGGCTGCGGGTAGTTCTTCGGCAAACTCCAGTAATTTACTAAACTTGTTGAGTTGCTTAAAAGCCATCCAGTCGGGATGGTAGCGGTATTGCTTGCGGCCGGCGTCATCGCGCCCGGTGCTGAGGAGGTGGCCCTTTTCTTTGGGGCAGATCCAGACTTCGGTCCAGGCCGGGGGGATGGCCAGGGTTTCGAGGCGGTCGTGGATCAGCTTATCGGTGATGCGCTCGCCGTCTTCTTTGTAATAATTGAAACCACCGGATTTTTTAGGTTTGCGCGACCAGCCGGGTTTATCGTCGGGATAGTGGATCAGGTCGGGCAGGCCTTTATAACGCTTGGTGGCTTTGTTTCCCATGGGTTCTTCTTGCGGTGTAGGGTTCCGGATTAGAAGAAGCTTTCGGGGGAATTGTTTATGACGCCCTTGCTAGAAACGCTACAGCGATTCAGCCTTGATTCGATCCACCCGATCATAAATGCTTGCCAGCAAATCCTTTGGCGTAGCCTGGTAGGGTAAATTCTTTTTTAGGAAGACTTTGAACGAAGGCAGGTCTTCCAGCTCTTCCGTTCTGGCGTCTATCGACAGATTCAGGTCACTACTCTGACAGCGTAGTTCTTCTTCCGGTTCGCGGTCGGCAACTTCCGGTTGCGAGGGCGTGGCGGGTGTTTTCTTCTGGTGAAAGCTGTTGGGATGCTGCATGGCGGAAATTATTGAAGGCGATGATTAGAGGATGATTTCGTGACGGGTGACTCGTCGGTATATGTGAAAAGTGCCACCCCGCGAGCCTGATGGCGGGGTGGCACTAGTTGTTTTAAATAGTCTCAGCCGAGATTACGCGTGTTCACGATTCCGTAGGTGTCCTCGGCGTACACTGACAATTGCTTGATCAGTGCCACTCTGGCCCGGCGGGTCGTGGACTTGACGGTATTCAAGTTGAGGTCCATGGCTTCGGCGATGTCTTTTTCGGAGAAGTCGTAGAGGTCGGCCATGATGATGATGGCGCGCTGGTCGTCCCGCAAAAAGGTCATGGCTTTCACGATGGGGTCGGAGAAATCCCGGTCCATGGCTCCGGCAATCCGCAGGTCGGAGAAGCCGGCCATGGCGTGGCTTTCGTCGCGGCGGTTGTAGGCCACCCGTTCGTCGAGTTCCGTTTCGCCCCGGCGGGACTTTTTCCGGTAATCGTTGATGAACAGGTTGTGGGCCAGGCGGAAGAGCCAGGCTTTGGCGTTCGTGCCGGGTTCGTACTGTTCGATCTTGACGTAGGCGCGGGCGAAGGCTTCCTGGCTCAGATCGGCCGCGTCGGCTGCGTTGCCGCACATCCGGGCAAGGAAGTTATAGACGGCTTTGTAGTGGCCAAGCATTTCGGTTTCGAAGATTCGCTCGCGATTGTTGCGTGCCATAGTCGGACCCCTGAGGGGTGTTGTGCCGGTTTGAAAAATGAGTTGGGCGGGGCGTTTCCCGTCGTGCTTTTATTTTCCTCCCGGCTCCACCCAGCGCTACGGTGAACGTAGTTGGGCAAGGTTAACGTGGTTGTTATGTGGGGTAAATGTCGGGGGTTGCGCAAGAAGTTGCGGCGCGCGTAAATTTTATCGTCCATTTTAAAAGTTCTTTGGGCGCGGACGCGGGTGCAAGGGAATTTCGGGGACCGCCCGGTGTACTTTTGCGCCATGCCGAAAACCAAACGAAGTGAGCCCCTCGTCGCGGACCTGTTTTTTATCGTAATTGGTGTCGCCTGCGCGGCCTTCGGTCTGGAAGGATTCTTACTACCGAATAACTTCATCGACGGAGGCGTCACGGGGGTAGCGCTGCTGCTCGTGCATACGTTCGACTGGCCGCTTTCCGTGTTGTTGATTATTCTCAACGTACCCTTTCTCTACTTGGCCCGGATCGTAATCGGACCCCAGTTTGCGTGGAAAACGGGCGCGGCCATCGTACTGCTCGCCATCGTGGTGACCTTCGTTCACTTCCCTACCCTGACGAACGATAAGCTCCTAATTTCCATCTTCGGCGGCTTATTCTTGGGCACGGGCATCGGCTTGTCCATGCGCGGGGGCAGCGTGCTCGACGGGACGGAGATACTGGCGATCTTTCTGAGCCGGCGCGTTGGTGCAAAGGTGAGCGACTGGGTAATTCTAATCAACATCGTTATTTTTATCGTGGCCGCCTTCACACTCAGCATGGAGCAGGCCATGTACTCCCTGATCACCTACGTGGTGGCGTCGAAAGCGCTCGATTTTATCATCGACGGCGTTGAAGAATACACGGGCGTCACCATCATCAGCCAGCAAAACGCGGCCGTGCGGGAAGCCCTGATTAACGAAGTCAAGTGTGGTGTGACCGTATATAAAGGCCAGGGCGGCTACGGTGCGCGCGGCGGGCGGGAGCATACCCACGACGTGCTTTACGCAGTCATCACCCGTTTGGAGATCCGGAAACTAACGCTTGCCGTACAGGACATCGACCCCAAAGCCTTTATGGTATTTTCTAGTATATCGGACGTGCACGGGGGGATGGTGAAGAAGCGGACGGTTTAGTTTGGTCTGGGGTCTGGGGTCTGGGGTCTATAGTCTTTGGTCTGGGGTCTATAGTCTTTGGTCTTTGGTCTGGAGTCTATAGTACCCAGGACTTTAGACCACAAACCACAGACTCTCTTACCTCCCCTGCACCCGCGGCCGCGCACAACTACTCTTGGTACTTAATATTTTCATCCTTATCCCAAACACCCCAATAAGCGCCGACGTCGCCTTCCGCGCCGACTTTCCAGGACTCATCGAAACTGGAGAAGTAGAATAAGTCGATACCCTTTTCTTCCGTCCATTCCACAGCATTGATGAAATACCCCATGGCGTTCTCTTCCGACGGCACGGAACCTTTGGTCGGAGTACCCTGGCTCGGCCAGCCCGTTTCGGTGATGATGACTTTCTTTCCCCTTGCCGCATCGACGGCTTGCTGGTACATCTGCTTCATGTAGACGAGCGAGTGCTCGAAGGGGCAGCCTTCCCAGTAAGGGTAGCAGTTGGCGAGGACGACGTCACTGGCGTCGACGAGTTCCGGATGATCCGTGAATTCGTAATAGGCATCTACGTAGCCTACGGTCACGTCGGGCAATTCGTCCTGGACGTGCTTGATGGTGGCTAGCAAATCCGATAACTCCATGTCTCCGCGGTAGAGGACTTCGTTACCGACCGCGGCAATGTCCACTAAGCCTTCTTTGGCAACGCGAATGAGCCCGGCGATCTCTACTTTATTCTTTTCCGGATCGTCACCTAACCAGGCACCGACCATGGTTTTCATACCAAGCTCCTTAGCAATTTTGGGTACTAACTCATTACCCTCCGTACAGGAGAATGACCGGACCCATTTGCAGTGTGGCTGGATGATATTCAGCCGTCGTCGGACTTGTTCTTCGGTCAGGTGGTCGCCAGGCTGCTGCCCTTCCTCGTAGGGACTGATGCAGAACCCGGACAGCCCGCCCGCGAGCGTACGATTAAATAATTCTCTGGTTTTGTCCTTCCCCAGTTCTACGTAATTCCGGCCGGATACACCGGAGGCACCAAATTGCACCTTTGTTCTTGACGACATGTTGTTGTTTTATGAGTTGATTAGAGCTTGCCGCGTCGCTTAACCAGTTCCTTCGTTATCTCCTCGGCGCGTTCTTCCGTTAGCGAATAACTCCACATGACGATCATGGCCAGGCCAGCGGTCGCGGCGGGGATCCAAATATCCGCTATCCGTAGGCTGTGCATGGTTTCGGCGGTTTGCGTAGCGGAGTCGCCCTCAAAACCGACCCAGGACAACACGGCTCCACCAATTACCAGGGCGAGTGCCTGGCCCAGTTTTACCATCCACCAGTAGATTGCTCCGAAGGTACCTTCCTTGCGTGGCATACCGTTTTCCAGTTCATCCAGATCACAAACGTCCGCCGTCATACTCATCATCAGCGTAAATAGGCCGCCCATACCGAAGGCGATTAGCGGGACGGGGAGGAACATGAGCCACGGAGCCGTCACGTCGGTGTTAATCGTAAACCAGTCCATACCGACGCTCTCCAGAAATGGATTCATCCATTCGAAAAGAGCCGCCGTACCACTGTTCAATGATTGACCGAGTCCTGTTTCATTAAATTCTTCGTTCAATTCCCGATCGAAACCCCACCATTTGAGGACGTACCCTACCATGGATATTCCGGTGGAAATAATGAAGGCCTTACGCTTACCAAATGAATTTGCCATCCACGAAATGATGGGAATGATCAAAAAGGCGGTTAGAAGGGCCGTGATGGTAGAAAACCATGCCGGCCAAGTACTAGCCGCTTCGTAGCTACCATCATAGAGGTAAAAAACAATGATGAACACGCTGAATGACGCCACCATTTGGAAACCGTTGAACACTAAAAAGGTGGCTCCGCAAAGCTTCAAGAAGGGCTTATTATTTGATACTTCTTTGATGCCTTCCCAAAGATCTGTTAGGTTCGTGAACATTGTCTTAAAGGAAATTTCTTTTCGGTTTCCCATGTTCGACGCATCGATCCCCTTACAAAATATGGCCGGAAGAATACCCAGCACCGCGCAAATACCCGCTACGTACAGCGCCATGGTCCTAACGCCAACCTCCTGCGACTCAAACACGTCGGGGTCCGCAATAATCACCCAGAACCAGGGGACGACAACCCAGGCCAGTTGACCCGCCGTCTGGCCAAACGCCTGAATACGGGTACGCTCCTTGTAGTCTGAAGTCATCTCATAACCCAGGCCAACCAATGGCGTGGCGTACATGGTATTACCAATTAAGAAGATCAGCGAGAAAAGGAGGAAGTACCAGAAATTGTAGGTACTGCCGTTTGCATCGTCCATCTGCCAGAGAAGGGCAAACAGTACGGCGCTGGCGATAGCACCGACGAAGATGTAAGGCCGCCGGCGGCCCCACCTGGACTTTGTATTATCGGAAATGAACCCCATGATCGGGTCGGTCACCGCATCGAAAATTCGCGGTAGACCACTCAACAAACCCGCCAGGAATGGGTCGATCCCAAACGCGGTAAGCAAGAAGAACTGAAAAAAGCTCAGGGCACCCGGCAGAAGATTTAGGACAAACTGCCCCGCACCAAACGCGCTCTTCTGAAGAAGTGGGACCTTATCCCGGTCTGGCGTGGGCGTATCGAGTGCGGATGCTGCTTTAGCTGATGACATGATTTCAAATTACTGCGTGACGACGATGGTTTGGAGAGCCCGGGGGCTAATGCTGATATCTTGGGTGCGCGCCCCGATGGACAGGCGGAACGACTTCTTTTCAGTGTCCTGGTTTAGCACGACCACCGCAATGGAGCCGTCCGGATTCCTGACGGCGGTCACCTGCAGGGACTCATCCGCATTTTCAAAGCCGATCCGCTTGGCACCGGGCCGGATGTACTTGCTAAAGTGGGCCATGGTGTAGTATAAGGGCGTAAAGTAGACTTCATTCGCTTTGGGATCAACGATGACGGGGGCGACGCACCAGTTCTCAAACCAGTTCGGGCCGCCCTGGCGGTCGAGTACCATGTTCCAATCCACCCAACCATCGACGTAGTTATTGAGACAGCCGATCATATCACGGGCGTAGCGGTAGACGGGGACGTACTTCGGGTGAAGGTGTTTTTGATCGTCCGGCGCCCAATCCCAACCCCAGTCGGTGGCTTCCTTACTCCAGTACCAGGCGTCATCTCTCCACTTGGGCACTTCGGAATCAACGCAGCCTTCGGTTTGGATCAGGTGCTTATCCGGCGCGGCTTCGTGGGCGTAGGTGAGCATTTTGGGGAAGTGCTCGTAGGTGCTGGCGTACCAGTGGACGGCGGTGCCGTCGAAGTACTTTGCGGCCGCTTCGTTTTTGTACTGGGCGTCCACCCAATCTTTCATCTCATCTCCCCGGTTCTGATCGTACCCCAGAATTTTGACGTCCTCACCGGCTTCTGCCAGTACTGGCCCAAGATGATTAGCGACGAATTCGGACATTTCCTCGGGTGTGTAGTGCATGCTTTCCCAGTTGTTGTCATTACCGAGTGGCTCGTTCTCTACGGTGATTCCCCAAACATCAATTCCTTTAGCGCGGTAGGCTTCCAGATACCTGGCAAAAAAGCGAGCCCAGGTGTCGTAATATTTAGGTTCCAGCTTGCCGCCTCGCCAATCTCTGTTATCCTTCATCCACGGCGGGGCCGTCCAGGGGGAGGCAATGATTTTGAAGCCATCAGTGGAAGCTTTTTGGGCGTCCAGGATCATTGGAATTAGATCCGGTTCGTCTTCGACTACGGAGAAGCTGTTGAGCTCCGTATCTCCCGCCTCGGGCGCGTAGGAATAGTTACTTAGCGAAAAGTCACAGGAGTTGATGTGGGTGCGCGTAAGGGAATAGCGAGCGCCATCGTCTCCAAAATAGGCGTTGATGATAGAATCCCGATTAGCTTGGCTAAGCTGATTCAGCAGATAGGCGGAAGCTTCGGTGAATGACCCACCGAAACCAGTGATGGTTTGAAACTCCTTTTCCGGATTAATTATAATTATTGAAGGGTCACCAACAGACCCGTCGGGGGTGATGGCGGTCAATTGGTTACCATCAGCCGAAGTTTCAAAAACGGTAACGCTTAATGCTCCATCATCATTCACGCCTCCATTTCCTCCCGCTGGCTGACAACCTAATAACATGACCAAAAATAATTGTAGATAAAGGAGATGTCGAATTTGCATGACGAAGATATTGTGTCGTTTCAGTGAGCTGGCGTCACTAACTCATTTGGGACAGGAACGTCCGCCAATAATTTCTCTAAGTCGCCGCCGTAAGTCTTGGCAATAGGGTTACCATCACGCGTCAGCCCCTCGAAGATGCCCGCGTCGACGGCCGACCATAAAGCATACTTGGCTTTACCGCCCACCGTAAACAAACCAAAGAAATTCTCAGACCCGCCCGGGTTACCGGCATCCTTCCAGGGCTCATCGAAGGCTTCAAAGTAGAAGCAAGCCATCTCGTTCTTTCCGGCCCACTCGCGGATGTAGTCATGGTAAAGGGCTTGCTTATATTCGTCGGTTGCGTTAGACCCACCATTGCCATAAAGCTCATTTGCGCTACTCGCCCAGCCGGTTTCTCCGATGTGGATGGGCTTGTCCACTCCGATACCGTGCATATAATTGACGACCGAATCGTACTGAGCAATAGCGTAATCCCGTGAGCGGACCATGGCCGCGTCGATCTGTTGCTCTTTGGTCATCTCCGTCTCTTCAGGCGTCACGCCCCAAAACACCGGATTGTAGTGCGTGTCGTGCATCGGGTAGGTGTGTATGGATACGTAATCGACCGCCCGGAATAGTTTATTGAGATCTTCCACGTGGTACTCCTCTCCCCCACCGCCCCAGGAGGCGAAGTTATCGGAGCTCGTGATCCAAAGATCAGCCAAAAGATCTCCTTTGGTCTTTAAATCCTGAAGGTGATCAACCCACTTCAGAATAACGCCCGGCTGCACGTAATAGGCCGCAGCCCACTTCACCATGGCTTCATTGCCGACGGCAATTACTTTGACGATGTCCGGGTACTGCTTGGCGAAATCCGTTGCACGCTTAATCTCCGCCTGGTTCTGTTCGCTTTCCTGGTTGTGGTCCGGCTCAAGTCCGGTCCAAGCATTTTTACAGTCGATCCAAGCACCAAGCATCACGTACATCTCGAAAGAAGCATCCTCGGCCTTCAGTTCTTTGATAGCGACCAGCACGTTTCCGGCCTGAGCGAGTTGCACGTTATAGGTCCGGACTATTCGAATACCCATCGCGGAAAGGATCAATAGATCTTCCTTGATCTGCTTGATCGTGGGTTGTACGTCGCGTGACGTAGATCGGTACCCGCCGTAAGAAATAGCGGTAAACCCGGGTTGGCCTAAAATATCTTTCGCGGTGCGCGAGGGTAAATCCATGTTTGTTTTTTTATCCGTGTCGCAGGCATAGAGGCACGGCAGCAGTATAAGACAGAAAAGACGAATGCATGATAAGCGCATGGAAGCAGATTATTTTAGTTGAGATTCCGGGATGGTTACCGTGATACGCTCAACCGTTCCGCTGCGCATAAATACTTCGCGACTAGTGTCCCTATCCAATTGCAACGAGTGCAGTTGATTAGCCGTGCCGTCCGTAAGTTTTACCTCGATGGCTTTCCGCTCCCCCAATCTATAAATAATCGGCAACTGGCAGTGCGTGAAGGCGATGGCATCTTTACTTACGCTGATTTTTTGATCCCTACTGTTGGTGTCCACGTAACTGAACGTACTAGCCTCCCTAAGAAAGTCTGACCGGCGCAGGGCCGTAGGTGCAAACGTGAGCCGACCGTCCGTTACGGAAATACCGAGTTCCCCGAGCCGGGAAAGAATATCCTCCTTTACCTGCCCCGTCATACCGGGCTGTTGCGCGCCTTTTCCGCCGGGTGTGTGGGAATAGGGGTCGGTAGGAAAGGCACCGTAAAGCTCCGGGCTTTTGTGGAGACCCGTACCCTCCGCCACGTCGCGGTAGTGTTGCAATAACGAAGTGATCGTGTTGTCATCTGCCTCTTCCCGAACGGCCATCTGGTAATTTTCCATCACCGCCAGTTGCAGCTTGGACACCATGTGCCAGTAGATGGACCCGAGACCCTCGTAACCGTAAAAGGTTCCGGAACGTCCGGTAAAGGCTTTGTGGTTAAACACCGCCTCGAACGCGGCCTCCAGTTGGGTTTTTTCGATTACCGGAAGCTGACCGAACTTACCGCCGGACAAGGTCTTTAGTACGGCACGTAAATCTTTCACGTTCCTAAACTCGGCGCTGAAATGGTATTCTCCGTTCAAATCCTTACTGACAATTCGCTGGTCTCCAGCTTCCAGCATCTGCGTCAGTAACTTCGACTTCTCTACCCGGTCGGCGGGGATGGTGTTTTTATCGAGGAACCCCGGGAGTTCTTTATTAGGATACAGAATGTAAGAGTTCTGATCCTTCCGGTAAAGACTACTTTTGGAAAGCGCTTCGATTACGTTCAGTGCACGTTGTGGGTTGAGGTATTCCGCGCTCAGCACGGCAACCTGACCTTCCAACATCTCCTCCAGGTGCGACACGCCGAATCCGTCTTTCTCAATGTCGATCAGGTTGTAAGCGTGGAATAGCTTATCGGCGCGTTGGTTAGCTTCTATACTATGATCCAAGTGAGCGAGGCTAACCGTCAAGAAGTCAGTAAGGTTAGCTAGAGATAGCGATCCCTGCTTGCCAGAGAAGCCACTATCGTAGATTTTCCATCGGTACGTCGATGCGGCCTGGCCCAAACCGTCCACTACCTTTTTGCGCTGCTTGTCGGAAATTTCGTCTCCCGCTTTGACCTCATGGTCCCGCAGAATCTGATGAACGGCATCAAAATACGCTAGGAGTTCACCGGACAGGTCCACCTCTTCAAGGTCTAGCTCCGCCGTCCACTTTTTGAAGAACGTCAAAAAGCGTCTCAAGTAATACAGCGTCACCATGGAGACCCCGTTACCGACCAGTGCGTTATTGGCGTCATTCCATTCCGGCCGCTGGGTATTCATCCAAATACCACCTTCGGGAATAAAGTTGGAGACTTTTGCGAGCGTCGTAGCCAGCATTTTTTCGATAAAGGTTACCCGGTATAGTTCTCCGCCGGAAGTAGTGAGCAGCGCACCGTCCGCGCCCATGGTGCTTCGCTTCTCCCGAATGGATTCATCCAAAGAACGGTCGAAATCAACCGTGTCTTTAGGGTCCTCTACGATCTTATCGTAAGGCTTTATTTTGTAGGGGACATTAGCGTATACGAACACTGACTCATTTGCCACTTCGTGCAGTACTTGTGGCCGCTGTACCTCAATAAATTCCAGGAATTTAAGGAGATAGATGATTTGATGATCTCCCCAGTAACCGATGTATGACCAGGGGTCGTCTTCCTCGATCGCCTCCCAGTCAAATCCGTCCTTGGTAACCCGGTAAGGGTTATAACCGTCAAAGGTCGTGGCGTTCAGAAATTTATGGATCATGCCTTCCATAAACTCCGGGTAGCTGTGCGCGAGTGCTTCCCAATTTTGGAAAATATCCCGCCAGTTACCTTCGTAGTCGAGGATCTTGGAACCATCCACTTCGCTCTGGGTATTGATGGAGAATTTGTTCCAGGGGCGGCTGGGGTCGCCGTGGCGGCGACTGAATTTTAAGGGTAGGTATTCCGTCACCAAACGGCGGAAGTCAGGCTCGTCTTTGCGATCGGTCAGGCTGCGCAGGTCGAAAACAGTGAATTCCTCACCCAGTGCGTCGACCTGTTTTTGCCGCAGGTTAAAGACACCGAGGTTCGCCTTTTTGAGGTACTGGCTAAAGTCTTTGCCCTCAATATTGTAACCATCATCGAAAGTGCCCCCCCGCATGATGTTAAACAGTACGTTCGAAAAATGACGTGCGTCGCGGAACTCATCCCCGGTCTTTTGCAATCCGTCGGAAGCGCCCACTAAGCTGATGAGTTTTTGGGTTCCGGAGGCAACGTCCACCATAATCTCTTTGCGCAATTCACCATTTCCACTAAGTTGGTGAATGATGGATACGACGTCGGACTGATTCTTATTCACGTCCGCCACCATGGTCCATTCCTCTGCTTCACCGGCCGGAAGGTTCAACTTATGGCATAAGTAGTACGCGCCTTTCTCCCCCTTTACGTCGGTCTCTTCCCGAACCGGGCCACCCTCGCGGAATGCATTTAGCTGGCGGGATGACAGGAGGCGGGTCGCGCCGGAAAGCCCGATTGACCAGACCACGTTGGCACTCAGGGATTCGCTGGGCTCCGCTTTGTCGACAATGATGGCACTCAGGGCAAAAATACCCACGCCACTCTTTTGGTCTAATTGATTTCTTTTGTAAGCGTCCACGAGATTACTGGAGCGGTTCTGTAATTCGCTCCCCACCCCGGCGGGCACGATATTTCTGATACCATCGATCAGTTCGACGCTAATATTTTTATCTGAGGTATTTCGCAGCAGACCATTACGCACGAAACCAAATCGCTGCGACGAGCACCACTCGTAGGAAAAGGTCAGCCCCAGGTCATGATTGATTTCTTCAAAAATAATGCGATCTCCGTACGTGCTTTTATATACGTTGTTCGTCGTTTCGTAGCGATCATTATCCCTTAATGAAAATGGCTCCCAGACTTTCGCGGCATCACCATCACCAATTCTGAAAATTGATTTGCTACCGGTGGTTTCGGCGAATTCGGTGATTTTATCGTCCGTGTAATAGGGAAATAAAGCAAACTCCGAGTTTTTTCTGCCCGCGGTAAGGCCACCGTTGCTGGAAATAAATAGCCAGTGATTTGCGTCACTCACCACGCTCATTAAAAATGGACGCATCTGGTCCACGTTGGTGATCTTGAAATAATCAACCGCTTTAATCTGAACCCGCTCTAATTTGGACATATTGTATTTTTCGTTATGAATCTCTCACCTCGCCACAACCAGGTTCGTATGCCGTGGCGCAAGATTGATAGTATGGTAATTGGGCGCGGACGCGGGTGCAGGGTTCCTGCCGTGCAGCACCTAAATGCCCATCACGGTGACGGTCTAGCTTGCACGACCAAGCAGTGTGTACCCATTATCCCTGCGGAGTAGCAAAGCGTAACTCCCCAAATAACTACTACGGCGCGCAAAACTCGCCGATGACACGCTTACCGCTCTTCATACACGCGCACGTAATCGATGGTCATCGTCTGTGGAAAGGGAGTAGCGTCCACTGGGAACCCGACGTAATTACCACCGACGGCCACGTTCATGATAATGTAAAAGGGATGATCGTAGACCCATTCCCCCTTACCATCATCTGCCTCTTCAGTGTCTTCCTTCGTAATCCGTTGATACAGAAAGTCGTCCACGAAGTAGTCGATGTAATCTTCGCCCCACTCGATCGCGAAGATGCGAAACTCAGCATCAAACCGACCATTTTCCAAGGTATAATCCGCGGTTATGGCCTGACCGGCGGAATAACCGGGTCCGTGTACGCTTCCGGCAATCTTGTTGGGCTCCTGCCCACGCAGTTCCATGATGTCAATTTCTCCGCACTGCGGCCAGGGCATCTCGTTACAGTTATCCCCCAGCAACCAGAATGCCGGCCAGATGCCCGGTCCGTAGGGTGTCTTCAGCCGTGCTTCGAACCTACCGTACGCTTTCGTAAACAGCCCTTCGGTCTTAATTCTTGCCGAGGTGAACTGGTCGCCGTTTTCATTATCGATCCTAATTGCAGTTAACAGCAGGTTACCGTTCCCATCCAACGAGACGTTTTCGGGGTTATCAGTATACATCTGAAGCTCGTTGTTACCCCAGCCCGCAGGGCCGTTTCCGATATCGTAAGTCCAGTTAGCGGCACTGGGAAGTTCTCCGGCCGCGCCGTCGAAATCATCACTCCAGACGAGTTCGTAGGACCGTTCGTCCAGTTGCTGGTCTTCACTTACGTCGCACGCCGCAAAACCCGTAGCGATTGTTAGTATACCCAAAAAGCGACACACGGCTTTCGAGTTTATTAGTAAGGTATCCATGGTTTTTATTTTATATGGACCAACCCGAGGCTCTTCCCGCGGCGAAAGTCATTACAGTTACTTCGGCGAACAAATAAGTAGTAGCGCCCGCATTATTTCCGGAAGTACATATTATCAATGTAGACCGTTGCCGCTCCTGCGGGTTTTGCAACGAGGATGTACTGAGCTATGTTTTTCTTAGTCGTTAAGCCCGTAAAATCGGAGAGCGGAATGTCGTAGCTGATCCACTCACCCGTGGCGGGCATTGCGAAGTCAATTTGATGTTCGGCATCATCACCGAGGGTTTGTTCTCCTATACCGTTTGCCCCAAAGTCAACCAACTTGACGCTAAACGAGGTGAAATCCGCTGACCACACATCGAGACGGATGTGAGTCATTTCACTAAGATCAAGCTGATTTGCTTCGGTAGTAATTCCAACAAAGTCCAGGGCTGAATATTTCTTTACTGCGTCGCCCGCGACCATCACGTCAGAAAACTCGGCCGTAGACCAATCCGTCCGCCACGTCTCAACCGCAACGTCGTCATAAGCATCACTGAATAATGAGATCACGTCGGTAGTTGGAGTAGTCGGGGTAGGTGCGGCCGTGGATGGTCCCCCATCGCCGCCACCGCCGCCACCGCCGCCTTCATCTTTATAAAAGTACACATTGTCGATAAAGGCGGTTACTTCTCCTCTCGGCGTAGCCTCGACGATTAACTGAGCAATGTTTTTTAGCCCCATCAGGCTGGCAAAGTCACCAAGTGGAATGTCGAGGGTTACCCACTGAGCCTGAGCCGGAGTATCGAAGATCACGAATGACTCCGTGTCGTCGGCGACGTTATCGTTGCCAAGAATTCTATCGGCACCGGCGTCTACTAATTTCACTATGAAGGAAGTGAACCCAGCCGACCAAACGTCAATGCTAAAGTGCGTCATCTCGGTTACGTCAATTTGATTCATGATCGTTTCGATTCCGACAAAGTCTAAGTTGTCGTACCGCTTAGCGGCATCACCGGCAACCATGACGTCAGAAAAATCGGCTTCGGAAAAGCCTGCCCGCCAATTATCTACGGGCACGTCCTCGTAAGCTTCGCTGAACAGAGAAATTACCTGGGCGGCATCCTTTGTGGGCGTAGGTGCGGCCATATTTGGCGCAGTGCCATCACCGCCTCCACCGCCGCCGCCATCTTCTCCGGAATAAAAATAAACGTTATCTACGAAAACCGTATTCGGTATGCCGTCTGCCACATACACAATTTGAGCTAGGTTAGCGCGGGATGACAGGCCGGAAAAGTCAGCTAATGGCACGTCAACACTTATCCATTCTCGACTCTTCAATGTTGGCGCCTTAACGATGATGGAAGCCTCAGCATCATCACCTCCGCCAAATTGGTTATTTGAGCCAAAATCGACCAGTTTAACTGTAAAGTCAGCCTGTTCGTCAATGTCGTCTGGCGTCCAAATGTCGATGTGCATTCGGTTAACACCCGTTGCGTCGATTGTTGGGTTCTTAAACTCCGTACCAACGAAATTTAATTGCGAGTAACGGATAATGTCATCGCCAGATACCTGAATTATCTCAGATTGCGTATCAGAGTCGGTCCAAAAGCCATTATAAAAATCTATCGTTTCGTCCTCATATTGGTCACTAAAAATTGAGATGACGTTATCCGCCGTAGCGTCCTTGTCCGGTGTTGGAGCAGCGGTAGAAGGACGAATAGCAATTCCGCTTCCTCCGATCGTGAGTGAGCCCACGACCTCATCACCACCAAGCGTGGCCGTGATTACCGCGGTACCCTCACCGACAACCGTCACTACTCCCGCTTCGCTTACGGTGGCTACATCGGGGTTTGAACTGGTGTAGGCAAAGGAGGAAGATGATACGGTAACGATCTGGTTCGTACCGTCGGGTAGGTTGTAAATTGCAGTACCCGTGGCGGTAAACGTGGCACCGGACTCGACCGACTCTTGCCGGTCCTCTCCACCAAAAATGAGGGAACTTAGCTTGACGACCGTTCCGACGTTCTCGAATTTAACCTCATCGAGCCAAAAGGTATACCCACGGTCGTTTTCCGGCGCTTCGGAGAAGTACAACATTCCCTTTTCCATGGTCAATTTGGCGGGGTCCGGAATGGGGATATAGTATTTTTTCCAGTCCGTGTTTACTGGTACACCGGATATGGACGTCTGGTAAACATTTGCACCGAGGTCATTAGCGAAACCAAGCACATCAATGTTGGCCGCCTTCGTAGCTTTTGCCCAGAACGTAAGCGCATTATAACCGGACAAATCGCGGCCCGACTCCAAAAAAAATGTCCCCCCCGCGTATGACCCTAGCGCGTCCCCGGCATCGGGGACAGAGAACTTCATGGAAGTCGTCCCCTTATACTTGGTCTCCGTATCTACGTCGAATGCCGTGGGCTTCGCACCGGCAAAAACGGCGTATTGCAGCCCGCCGGTGAAACCGTCGATGAAGACGTCACCGTCAGTCGGAAAGGTTGCGGGCTGTAATTCTTCTAAATCCCTTTCGCAGCTAGCAAATAGTAGCATTAACAGAGATAAGGACAGCAGTAAAGGCCGGTGTATATTTAAGTATTGCATGGATAGTTACGTTTGGTCGAGCCACCCGCTACGGGAGCGCTGACGGGAAGGCTTACTGAAAAATATTAACGTGGAGGTAGGTACGAATCTCCCACTCGTTACCGTCGTCGAAGCCAACGGCCATCGGGTCACAGACGAACTCACCCGCTTCGAGCGAGCGGGACGGACAGTACCGGGGGGAGAATTGGTTCATGGTTCGGTAGGTACCACGAACACCGATCTGCGTAGCGGGTAGCTCAAACCATTTTGGCGTGCCGAGGGTAGTGGACAAGTCCAGCATCAGTTGGTGGGGGAAGGTGAGGTTGAAATCCCGGTGGTAGTCATAAGGGCCCCAGTCGTTATTCTTGTACATGGCCGTCAACTTCACTTGCTTATAAAGCATGCGGACGTCAAATCCGGACCGCTCGATCTTACGGGGGTCGGAACCGTTCGCCTGGGCGGTACCAGTATATAGGTTAGCAATGATGCCCCACTCGGGGGTAATCTTGGAAACGATGCGAGCGTGAGCTTCCCAGAGGTCTTCGGCCGGCGCGGCACCGGGGAAGGGGAAAGTCGTCCGGCCGTCCGGCAGAATACCGATGGCGGCGTCCTGCGTAGTGGGCAGGTGGCGGAACACGAAACCCGCGCTGGCCGCAAATTTGGCGTCTTCCGCCCGGTCGCTGTCCCAGGCGTACATCCAGGTGGCGGGGGTCGGGTCGTAGGTGAATAAAATCTCCCCCGCAACCGTTTCCCGGTTATCGCGCACGGAAAACGGATCGTCGAAGATGTTTCGTGGGCGCCCCGGAGCCGCGACGTCGTCGGGGATCGGGCCTTCGATGGGTTGCTGCCACATGAAGTTGGGTGCGATGGTCAAGTCGCCCATCAAAAAAGTGAATCCACTGAGCACACTGTACTGATTACCGACGGAGTTACCCCTGAGTCGCCAACCGGTAAAGGTGGTCGTGTAGTCCGCACCGCCGTTAGCGACGAGCCCCATGGCGGCGGCCTGTGCGTACCAGTTGACGGGGCCTTTGGAGTAGGTCACTTTCATTTTACCACCCCACATGTCACTACCGTCGATCTTGTCCTGGAAAGCTTTGGAACCATCGACGTCAGGCCGGTAAACTTGAAAAATACGATCTTCCAAAGGCTTTCCGCCCCACATAGCCCCAGCTTCAATGCCCAGGCCACCGATCGTGGTCTCGCCTACTAATGTCGCGCGGCGCGTTTTAGGCATCGGGATGGCGAACGAGCTTTCCGTAGCGCCCCGTTGTTCGAGGTCCTCGTGGAAAATACCCGTCAGTTTCACTTTTCCGAATTCACGCCCGTAGCGGACCAAAAAAGCAGGATTCGCTCCCCACCAGAGTTCCGGACCTACGGCGATATTAAGTCCTTTGAACATCTTCTTGCCGTCGATCTCGACGCCCAATGGTGCATTACCGTTGTAGATATCGATGTTAGGACCGTAGTTCGCTTCCGGGTAGAGACCGAACAAATCGCCTTCGTAGCCCCAGTGGTAGTGGCCCGTCCGGTAGAAACCACGTAGGTCGAACTGATCGCCCGTCCAGTTGATTTCCGTGCGGTAGACGGCCAGACGGTTGATGTCATTGAGATCCTGCGGGCCATTGGTAACGGTGTTGATGTTGACGCCGCGGCCCCGGTTCTCGTAGAATACTTCGTTGATGGGGTTTTCGGCTACGTTGCCCAGGATGTTGAACTGTACTTCCGCCGAAAGATTAGCCGTTGGCTGGGCCTTGAGCCCCACGTAGAAGGACTGCATGTGGTCGAAGCCTAATTCGTCGGGAAAGCGGACCAGATCCGGGTCGGCATCCCTGGGTGTAGCGATTAATTTTCCGCCGGTATTGAAAGTGGTAAACTCAGCGGAGAGTCGGCTAACCTGAATTTTTCCAGTGCGCTGCTGCTCCATGGCGGCCTTGTCGCCCCGTGCTTTGAGTACGGCATCCTGGAGGTTGATGGTGGAGAAGTAGGTGTTGAGGTTTTCCTCGGAAGCGTCGTCGCCGTAAGGATCGAAGCTGTGCGCGCTCTGGAGGGCGTAGTAAGCAGCCCGTGGGTAAAGCTGGTAGAGACCCCGCTCGTTCGTCGGCCCCTTAGCGGCAATACCGAACCATTCCTCGTTCATGTTATTCTCCCCTTCTTCGTGGTCGAAGGTGTACCCGCCGTTGGACCAGGAAGCGTTATTGTTGTGTACGTCGAGAAAATCCGTTTGCCCGAACTTCCACCAACCGTCGCTAAACTGGAAGGTAAATCCGCCCAGGGAATTTTCCGCGCCGCCCACTCCGGCCGCGTTAGCGTAAATCTCTTTCCAGTTGTTGACCATGTAATAGGCCTGGCTCTTCTGGTCTTCCTGGTTAGACAGCGCGTTGAATGCATCGGCACCAAACTCGGTAAATAGGATTGGCTTGTTGAAGTCGTCTTTCACCTTCTGGAAGGCATCGCCGAAAGAAGCCCCCCGGTACATGTTCGTACCCAGGATGTCGACGTCCTTACAGGCCGCTACAATCAGTTCGAGGAACAAAAGATCACCGTTACAGATGGCTACCGGGTGGGTGTCGTCCAGCGACTTCATCTTTACGGTGGCTTCGTTCATCAACTCGTACATCGCCTGCGCGCGCTCCGTCGATTTGCGGTCCTCGATGGGTATGTCTTCGGTCTCGGCACCTCCCCAGAAGAGGCCGTAGTTGTTTTCGTTTCCTAGTAGATATAGTAACAGCCCGGGCGTGTTCCGGTACTGAGAGACCATCTCGATCACTTCGGCCATCAGGAATTCCTGGGTTGCCGGGTCGGAGTACTCGGTATTGGCGACCCAACCGCCGTTGATCGTCAGGCCGTAGCGGCCGAAGGAGTGGTTCAGCATGGTGTAGATGCCGTGGCGCTCGTAGATGTAGGTAATCCACTTGGCGGGGATGCCGGTGTAGACGCGAATGGTGTTCACGCCCATATTGCTCAGTAAGCCCATCTCGTCGTCGAGCGCGGCGCGGACGATATCGTCCGGCTGGTTCCAGAGGCTGTAATTGAAATTGGTGCCGATGGGAAAGTAATCCCAGTTCATTCCGTTGATCATCATCTCCTTACCGTCGACCGTGAGCGTGAAGGAACCGCCATCGTTGCGAACCCGGACGTCGTTGGACTGACCAGCAAGCAGGAATGGGAACAAGAGACCTATGATAATTAAGTAGTTGCTTCTGGGCATATCCGCGGGATTTTGTACAATGGTGTAAGGGCAAGAAACCAATTTAGCTACCAAAAGGAGTCGTCGACGGAGGCTTGCTGCTGGCCAAAGTAAGCACGACTGCAACCGATTGCCCCATGAAATTAACACTTTCTTTTTTCCGTTGGCTCAGAACAAAATTTTATATACGACCTGCGAATAGAATATTATACGCCTTGCCGAAAGCACTATGCAGTTACACATCTTCTTTATTCTGATACACGTATCATAATTCAGCAACCTGTTTTACCGTAATTAGTCACCATATTTGGCTCGTTAGTAGCTGCCCCCGTCAACCCGGCACCCGTCCCGACTAAGTCGGGACGCCCCCTCGACCAAACAATTGATCCGGGGAATGATTACTTCAACCATGCGCTATAATCAATTCGGTACCACCGGCTACAACATCTCTAAAATTACCCTCGGCACCATGACGTGGGGGGAGCAAAACACCGCCGAAGAGGGTTACGAGCAGATGGATTACGCCATTGAAGCCGGCATCAATGCTTTCGACACGGCGGAATTATACAGCGTACCGAGCCGCGCGGAAACGCAAGGGTCGACGGAACGGATCGTCGGGCAATGGCTCCAAAAAACGGGGATGCGCGACCGGATCTTCCTGGCCACCAAAATCGCTGGCCCCGGTAAGATGGCGCGGCACATCCGGGGTGGCGACCTTGGCTTTAGCCGACGCCAAATCAACGACGCCATCAAGCTAAATCTCGATCGGCTGCAGACCAATTACTTAGATCTCTACCAACTCCACTGGCCCGCCCGCAGCGCCAACTTTTTCGGCAAACGTGGCGTCCAGAGCATCAAAAACGACCGGTGGGAAGATGACTTCCTGGAGATTCTCGAAACAATGGCCGAGCTAATTAAAGCCGGCAAGATCAAGCACTGGGGCCTGAGCAACGAGACGCCATGGGGTGTGATGCGTTTACTCCACCTCGCCGACGTGCACGGCCTGCCCCGCCCGGTCAGCATCCAAAATCCTTACAGCCTGTTGAGCCGAGGGTTCGAAGTCGGTCTATCCGAAGTGTGCCTACGCGAGAACATCGCCGGCTTCCCCTACTCTCCCCTGGGCATGGGCCGCCTGACGGGCAAGTACCTCAACAAGACGGAACGCGAGGATGCGCGCCTACACCAGTTTCCTCAGTTTAGCCGCTACAATGGCGACAATTCTCTCCACGCCACCGAGGAATACGCGGCGATTGCCAAGAAGCACGGTTTGAACCTGACGCAGATGGCCCTAGCCTTCGTCAACGACCGGGATTTTACCCAGAGCACGATTATCGGTGCGACGAGTATGGCGCAACTGCGGGAGAATGTGGAAAGTATTGACGTGCGGTTGTCGGAGGAGGTGATGGAGGAACTTGAGGGGGTGCAGGGGCGGTATCCTGATCCGGCGGTTTAGGAAGATTAGGCGGTAGGCGGTAGGCGGTAGGCGGTAGGCGGTAGATAATTGATCAAGATTATAATTTTCGCCCTACCGCCTACCAGCCTACCGCCTACGTTCCTACCGCCTAATTATCTACCGCCTAATTCTTCACGCAAACAAGTCATCGTACAATTCCCGCACCGTGCTGATCGTAACGATCTTGATGCTGTGCCGATCCGGGTCGAGGCCCTTTACGTTGTACTTACTGACGTAGATGGAGCGGAAGCCTAAGCGATCTGCCTCCTGAATGCGTTGCTCGATGCGCGTCACCGCCCGGATTTCCCCGGAGAGACCCACTTCCCCGGCGAACGCGACTTCCGGTGAAATCGTCACGTCCATCGCAGAGCTAAGCAGGGAGGCAATGATGGCCAAATCGATCGCTGGGTCATCCACCTTGAGGCCACCGGCGATGTTCAGGAACACATCCTGGTTACCGAGTGGCAGACCCGCCCTTTTTTCTAAAACGGCCAGTAGCATGTTCAGGCGCTTGGGGTCGTAGCCGGTCGAGGTTCGCTGGGGTGAGCCGTAAACGGCGGTTGAGACCAAGGCTTGTACTTCGATGAGCATCGGCCGCATACCCTCTAACGTCGCGCAGACGGCCGAGCCACTCAGATCTTCGTCGCGTTCGGAGAGGAGTAATTCGCTAGGGTTGGAGACTTCCCGAAGACCGGTCGCTTCCATTTGGTAGATGCCCAATTCGTCCGTGCTACCGAAACGGTTTTTCAGGGTTCGTAAGATGCGGTAGGTGTAGTTGCGGTCGCCTTCGAACTGGAGGACGGCGTCCACAATGTGTTCCAGCAGTTTGGGGCCGGCAATGGAGCCTTCTTTAGTAATGTGGCCAATCAGAAAAACGGGAATGCCGGATTCTTTGGAAAACCGCTGGAGCTCGTGGGAGCACTCCCGAACCTGGCTGACCGTACCGGCCATGCTATCCACGTGGGGGCTAGCGAGGGTCTGGATGGAATCGACGATGAACAGGTCGGGCTTGATGGCCGCGGCGTGTTTAAGGAGTTTGTGAGTGTTCGTTTCCGTGATCAGGTAGCAGTTAGTCATGTCGCCACCGAGCCGATCGGCGCGCATCTTGATTTGCTCCTCACTTTCTTCACCGGAGCAGTAGAGCACTTTTTTACCGAGGCGCAGGGCTAGCTGTAACAGGAGGGTCGACTTGCCGATCCCGGGTTGACCACCAAAGAGGACGATGGAGCCGGGCACGATACCGCCGCCCAGGACACGGTTCAATTCGCGGTCGGGGGCGATCAAACGGTCTACCTCCCCGGCCACGACTTCACTGAGGGCAACCGGTTTGGGACCTTTTCCCATGGGGCCAATGCCATCGCCACTCGCCCGGGAGGCAGCCCCGTCGCCGACGTCGCGCCAGTCCGGTTTATCGTTGAGGCGTTCGTTTTTGGACTTGACGACTTTTTCCTCGATCAACGTATTCCACTCGCGGCAACTCGGGCACTGGCCCATCCACTTGGGCGATTCGGCACCGCAGCTGCGGCAGAAGTAGGCGGTTTTAGTTTTAGCCATGTTTTGTTTTAATCTGCTGTTATGAGGTCACAAATATAAACATTTTGGCGCATTTCCAAGCCCTCGTTTACTTCAGCAACCGTCCACTGTTTTGTGGCCGCTGCGGCGAAAAGCGAGGCTACTCTAGATAAGTAAATTAGGTCTAAATGCGCCTTATTGCTCGCTACTACGAGTTTCTGATCAGCCCCTAACTCCACGAGGGGAGGCTGATTTTGGCAAATAATCCGCGCCCGCAACGCACCGAAACGTTAAATTTTGGCAGATAACGCCCCTCAAACGTTCATATGTAGAATTATCAACCTATAAATTTGGTTCATTGGCTCAGCTCAGAGTACATTGCGACTGTATTTATTGAGTTAATAAGTATACTGTCAATGCGGACTATATGGAGTCCGTTCTTTTGAAACCATTTTTCGTCCTTCCTAATTTACACTAGAACAACACAAACACTTGGCTACTGAAATAGCCGTACACTAGTACTTACTACTCTTGATCGTGCTTCCGTTAGTTTGACTTAATACCTTAAGTCGGCATCTCGATGGAGCGCATCCGCTACAATCAATACTCTTTGACTGCGGCGACCTCTTCAGGACCGTTTTGTATTAGGCACGCTTTTAAAAAGTCGCTTATTCCGTCGCATCTCACCTTCTGCTCCTGCGTGAGCTAAGATTCGATCTGATATCCTTTGTTCCGTTCGTGGTGTAGCTAGCAAGTCGAAGACCTTTACTTCTTTCTTAGCAACAACACATACAACATGATTTTTTCACTACTTCATTTTCCCGGTACCCTGACTCATCAGCAGTCAAATGACTTTAAGGAGTTATACCCGCAACCGCTTCGGGCGCAGGTTGAAACCTTTAAGCTACCTCTCTTCCCCACGACCGAACCCGCTCATGACGAGCAGGACATCCCACTCGATGACCCCACTCTGGCTACCCTGAAGCGAGTCTTCGACGTTCTCTTCAGTGCCTCCGTGCTGTTATTCATTTTCCCCGTTATGCTGCTCGTCATCGGCTTTCTGATCAAGCGCGACAGCCCGGGGCCAATCTTCTACCGCCAGAAGCGCACGGGCCACAAGAATAAGACCTTCAGCATGTGGAAGTTCCGCACCATGCGCGTCAACAAACTTAGCGACACCGTTCAGGCAACGTCGGGCGACAGTAGAATTACCAAGATCGGTGCTTTTCTGCGCAGCTCGAGCCTGGATGAGTTCCCCCAGTTCATCAACGTCTTCATGGGTGAAATGTCCGTCGTCGGCCCCCGGCCCCACATGGTCGCGCACACTACTTACTACAGTTCACGCATCGAGAATTACTTACAGCGCCACGACATTAAACCTGGCGTAACCGGTTTGGCGCAAATCAAAGGCTTCCGTGGGCCCACGGAAGAACTGTGGAAAATGGAGCGCCGTGTTGATTATGATCTCCAGTACCTCCGCGATTGGAACTTCTTTCTAGACTGCAAGTGCATTCTTAAGACGGTAGCAAACGTAATGGGTGAAGAGGAGAACGCACTCTAAGGGTGCTCGGTATTTCGCTCCCGCCTCCCACCAGTGGTATTTCCCACACGGGCTAATGCCTGAGTGAAATAGTTAAAACTTTACTCGTCATCCACTGGTGAATTAAACAATCCGGTCCCGGCTTCGCCGGGGCCGGGTTGTTTGTGTAGAATCCACCCGCTCACGAACTGCCAGCGACCGCAATCGGTGAGCTAACTTTGCGCCGATGAAGATCAATTACCGTACGGTTGCCTACGCTGATTTAACCAACCGCCAACTCTACGCTTTACTCCGCTTGCGTGCCGAAGTATTCGTTGTGGAACAGAGTTGCCCCTACCAGGATTTAGATGACAAAGACCAAAACTCCCATCACCTCCTGGGCACTACGGACGATGATCGCTTAGCCGCCTACACCCGCTTGGTTCCAAAAGGAATCTCTTACGCTGATTACGCAAGCATCGGGCGGGTGATTACCGCACCATTCGCCAGGGGCAAAGGCATCGGCAGGCCGCTAATGCTGGAGTCCATCGCATCCCTCCAACGGCTCTGGGGCGGTCAACCCATCAAGATCAGTGCCCAGGCCCACCTGCAAGCCTACTACAACTCCGTTGGTTTCGTTGGGGTTGGCGACGAGTACGATGAAGACGGTATACCCCACCGCGCGATGCTATTTAACCCGCAGCGGTAGTAAAATTTGGCACGGACGCCATTCACTTATTGCCCCGCCAAACCGCGTGGAATGGTGCATAGGTGTCGTCAGGGCCGTTGAATAAAATACCATTGGGAGCGCCTCATCCACTGCCTTAGGTACTGTAACGCACAGATGGGAATCTTGAACCGCGTTACACGGAAGCCGGGCTAAAAGTCGACCAATTACCAGCTAAAAGTAATCACGGGAGTAAAACCCGCCCCCGAACTTTATTGTAGTCGCTTCACGAATCTGAAATCAACTATTTATCCTTAATATTTCTCCATGCAGCCACTAGCCGAACGAATGCGCCCCACTACGCTCGACGATTATGTGGGCCAGACTCACCTCGTCGGCCCGGGGGCGGTGCTACGCCGTGCCGTTCAGTCGGGCCGCCTGCCGAGCTTCATCCTGTGGGGGCCACCGGGTGTTGGGAAGACGACGCTCGCAAAGATTATTTCCAGTCAGCTCAACGTGCCCTTCTACATGCTATCGGCAATTAATTCCGGCGTTAAGGACGTGCGGGATACGATCGACAAGGCCAAGCGGGGGCAGTTTTTCGACCGCGCCAGTCCGATTCTTTTCATCGACGAGATCCACCGTTTTTCCAAATCGCAGCAGGACAGCTTGCTCGGGGCGGTCGAGGCGGGCACGGTCACGCTCATCGGGGCTACCACGGAAAATCCGAGTTTCGAGGTCATTCCCGCCCTGCTGAGCCGTTGCCAGGTTTACGTTCTCGAGCCCCTCGGCGCGGATGATTTGCGCGGCATGGTGGACGGGGCGCTGGCGCGGGATGCCGTGATGAAGGGCAAAGCAGTGCGGGTGGAAGACTACGATAGTTTGCTCCGGTACTCCGGGGGAGACGGTCGTCGCTTGTACAATTTACTGGAACTCGTTACGAACGACGCCGGACCGGGCGAGGAGGTGGTCATCACCACCGAGCTGATCAAGGCCCGTATCCACTCTAACCCCACCCGTTACGATAAGACCGGCGACCAACATTTCGACATCGCATCGGCCATGATCAAGTCCATCCGGGGTTCCGACCCGAACGGTGCCGTCTACTGGCTCGCCCGGATGATCGAAGGTGGTGAGGACGTCAAGTTCATTACCCGTCGGCTCATCATTTCCGCCTCGGAAGACATTGGACTGGCCAACCCCAACGCATTACTGTTGGCGACAACTACCGCGCAGGCCGCGCAAATGGTTGGTTTCCCGGAAGCTCGTATCATCTTGTCACAGGCCACCATTTACCTCGCCACCAGTCCGAAATCGAACTCTAGCTACGCAGCCATCGGGGCCGCTCAGGCAGCCGTCCGCACAACTGGCACCTTGCCCGTCCCCCTGCACCTGCGCAATGCGCCCACTAAACTAATGAAACAACTGGATTACGGTAAGAACTACAATTATAGCCACGATAACGCAGGCAATTTTAGTGCTCAGGAGTATCTACCGGATGAATTAAGTGGAACGGCCTTTTTTGTCCCTAAACCCAACAACCCTACGGAACGGACGATTCTGGAACGTTTGAAGCAGTGGTGGGGTAAGAAGTATTACTAACTGACCTTGCGCAAGCAGATTATGCCACATAGACACAAAAGTGTAGGGAAGAGATATTGTTGCTTGGCTAAAAGAGCGGTTCCCGTGCTTTCGTGCTTTGTTTCACTATACTTTGTGGTATGTGACAAAAGTTCCGCGTAATATCAATTAACAATTGCGACTGCAGGTGCCAAGGCGCTACGTATTTGAGATTAATTAATAAGAAAAGCCCCCCGAAACCAAAGTTTCGGGGGGCTTTAAAGTGAGGAAGTAAGGATTACTTCTTCATAAACTTAACCGTCATCGCACGGCCGTCCGCCACCACGAGGGCGACGTAGAAACCCGGCGCGTACTGACTCATATCGAGTTCAATTCGTTCTGCATTAGGCATCCACTGACCGATTTGCTGACCAGCGATGCTGTAGACCGTGACACTTTCCATCCGTTCGGGAGCCGTAATGGTCATCCGATCAATTGCGGGGTTAGGGAATGCCTCCAAGAGCCCTAGCTCAGGAGTTCCGTTAGTGCTGGTTATGTCGTTGTAGAAATATACATTGTCGATGTAGACCGTTCCCATTCCCGTAGGAAATCCGGAAAGGATGATCTGATTGATATCAGTTTTGTTGATATCCTGGAAGTTAGACAGTGGAATATCAAGGCTTACCCACTGACCTAAATCCGTGACGGAAGTAGTATCCTCATACTCAGTATCTGCGCTTGCGCCACCCGAGCCATCTCCACCAAAGTCGACCAATTTAATGCGCAATTCCGTAAGGTTTGGCGTCCAGTAGTCAAGGTGCATGGTATTCATGTTGCTTGCTTCCAGATCGATTGGCGTACTGGTCGTCTCAATGCCGATAAAGTTCAAGTTAGTGTACTTTTTGGTCGCGTTACCATCAACCTGAATGTCCTCAAGTTCACCATTGCTAAAGCCGGCGCGCCAGGTATCAACCGAGACGTCCGTGTACGCATCGCTAAACAAAGAGATCACGTTAGCAGCATCACGCGTGGGGGTCGGGGCTGCCATCGTGGGAACGTTGTCATTACCACCACCAGTATCTCCAGCCATCATCACGTCATCCCAGTAGTACGTAGCAGCTTCGGTTGGTTCTGCTCCGAAATTGAAGAAAACCGTCAATTTATTGTAGGTTGATGCGTAGTTCACCGCAGCGGTAGGGTTACCATTGTTCGTTGCGGAGTTCTTGAAGTCGAAAGACAAAGTTTCCCAGGTACTGTCAACGGTAGTGAGGGTCTCTGTCTCCACGGTTACCGTCGGGTCGTTGGAATTTTCAATCTTCATACGCACCGGAACGCCGGCGGCCGGTGACCAGACGCGCATGGTAATGACGCTAGTGGACTCCGTAATCGGAATGCGGGTAGCAAAACCAGGTGCGGGAGTGCCGGCTGCGGAGATAGTCGTACCGGCGAAAGTCGCACCGCCAACATTTCTGATCGTCTGCGCAACCGTGTTGCCCGGTTCTACGGGGTCTTCGATGATCGTGGACGTCGTACCATCAAAATCAATTAAATTATAGTTGATGTCGTCGTCTTCGAAGGTGACGGGTAAATCCACCTGTGAGGCATCATCTCCTCCTCCGTCGCCGCCGTCACCGGTCGTGCCGGTAAAGATGACGTCGTCCCAGTAATAAGTAGCAGCTTTGGTCGGCGTACTGTTGAAGTCAAAGAAGATCGACAGCTTGTTGTACACCGCAGCGTAATTCACCGCTGGCGTGCCCGTGGCTGCATTTTTAAAATCAAAAGTCAAGGTGTCCCAACCCATGGCTACCCTGGTTACGGCGTTAGTTTCAACACTAACGGCTGGGGCAGCATTGTTTTCAATTTTGACCCTGACCGTCGTGCCAATGGTTGGCGACCAGACGCGCACCTGAACGATGCTTGCATCGGCGGTTACGGGAATGCGGTTCATAAAACCGGTGCTAGTAGCAATCGTTGTACCGGCAAAGGTCATCGCGCCGACGGGCTTTGTGGATTGGACAACGGTGTTGTCGCTGTCTTCCGGGTCCTCTACGATCATGGATTCGGCACCGCCGAAATCGCCCAGGTCGTAATCTATGCTGTCGTTCTCAAAAGTGACCGGGAAGTCGACTTCCGACAGGTCGTTGCCACCACCGGTGTCATCGTTCATTTCAGCGAGCATGACGTCGTCCCAGTAATAGGTTGCGTCGAAATCACGCGATGTGTCGAAGTCGAAAAAGATGGTGAGCTTTTCGTAGGAAGAAGCGAAATTAACCGCGGCGGTGCCGGCGGCCTGATTGCGGAAATCGAAGGAGAGCGTGTCCCAGGCCATGGCTACCGTCGTCAGCACTTGCGTCTCTACGCTTACGGTGCTTTCGGATGCATTCTCGATTTTTACGCGGACCGGTGTACCCACGGTTGGGGACCAGACGCGTACCAGGATGGTGCTAGCGTCCGCCGTGAGCGGAATACGCGTAGCAAACCCAGCCGGGTTGTCAGTAACGGACGTGATGGTCGTGCCCGCAAAAGTTTTGGCACCGGAACCCTTGATGGTCTGCACGACGGTGTTGCCCGGTTGCTCGGGGTCTTCGATGAGGGTGGAGGCAGTGCCTTCAAAGTCACTTAAACCGTAATCGACGCCTTCTTCGTCGAACGTGACGGGAAGATCGACCTGAGACGTCTGCGCGAAAGCCCCAACGGAGAACAGTAGCATGAATAATAAAGTGTAGCATGATTTCATTGGAGCGAATTTATAGGTAAAAAAGTTGAGGGTGTTAATATGCACCCCCTGATTGAAAGCAACACACCCGTTGCTAGTTCAGTCTAATGCGTAAACACGCACGTAATCGATGGTAAATTCCTGGGGAAAAATAGAATCGTCCACCTCCGGGCCGCCGTAGTTACCCCCGATGGCGACGTTCAGCAGCAGGTAGAACTCTTGATCGAAAGGCCAGACAGCCTCGCTGCGCTTTTCCGGGGCAAAGGTGAACACGAGTTGGTCGTCGACGAAAAAGGTAATCATTTGCGGTGTCCACTCGGCGGCGTAGCGGTGAAAACCAACTTCGATGTCTTTGAAGCGAGTAGTTTTGGTGGAGGCGTTGTTTCCGTGATTTGCCTTGGTGTGAAGCGTCGTGAAAATCTCTCCCGGCGAGCGACCCACGTATTCCAGAATATCGATTTCACCAGCTAGTGGCCACTGCGCTTCGTCGATGTTATCCCCCAACATCCAGAACGCGGGCCACACGCCCTGGCCGGCCGGGAGTTTAGCGCGCGTTTCTATCCGACCGTACCTGAAGGACTTCTTATCCTTGGTCGTAATGCGGGTAGAGGTGTATCGGTCCCCGTGCTTGTCAGCCGTGATGATCAAATTACCGCCTTCGAGCCGGTGGTTCGTGCGGGTGTAAATCTGCCGCTCGTTGTTACCCCAGCCGCAGAGGTTAGGGCAGCCGTCGCCGAGTTCGTAGTTCCAGGCGGTGGTATCGAGTTCGGTACCGTTGAATTCGTCGGACCAGTGTAACGCACGATCCGCGAGGGATTCACGTAAAATCTTTGCTTCAGAACCCGCCACCCCCGCACCCGCGTCCGCGCCACTCGCTGATTTGGGGATGGAGGTGACGTTACACGCGGAAGCAAAACAGACGGAAAAAACTAACAGACCAGACAAGTATCTCATCCACTAATTATTGAAACACCCGGATGTAGTCGACCAGCATGGAAGATTCCTGGAAGTCGGGGTCGATGGCACCACCGAAATTACCGCCCATGGCAACGTTAAAAATCACGAAGAAGTCGTCGTTGAAAGGTAACGATGCGTCGTTGGGGAAGGTGTGGTACAACTCATCGTCCACGAAGAACCGGATGGTTTGCGGCGACCAAATGGCGGTGAACACGTGAAACTCCGTAGAGATAGTAGGAACCTGCGTTTCCTCCGTGGCGGCGTTGCCCCCCGAATTTCCGGGATAATGCAGGCTGGAGAATAAGGTATTTTGTCGATTCCCGATGTGCTCCATAATGTCAATCTCGCCGCAGCCCGGCCAGGTGTTCGTCGCGTAATCCTCGCCCAGCATCCAGAGCGCGGGCCAGGTGCCGCCGCCAGAGGGGAGTTGTGCCCGAATATCGATACGACCGTAAGTGAATTCAAATTTGTCTTCCGTCACCAAGCGCGAGGAAGTGAATTCCGAGCCAGATAAATTTTCACGCTTGAGCGTAATGCGTAAGTTACCGTCTTCGACGGCTACGTTCTCCGACCGATCCGTATAGAATTGAGATTCACCGTTGCCCCAGCCGTTATTGCCGGTGCCGTTGTTGTATCCCCACTTGGCGGGGTCGGGGGGGCCGTCGGTATTAAATTCGTCGGAAAAAACGGGGTTGGTGTAGTTCGTAGTGTCCGTGTCTCCGCCGCCAGTATCACCTGGCTCCGGCTTAGTGGAACTGAAGATGTGGTACCAAGCTAAGCCAGCATCGTTCGCGGGTATACTACGCACCACTAAACGACTCTCGGTAATCGAAAGAATTTCGTAAGTGTTTTGACCAATGTAGTAACTCATGAAGCCTCCATCTGTGAATTCCATCAGCGTTCCCCGGGTCTGGCCGGGAACGTCATTAGCGACCACGACGGACTCAGAAGGTAAAAAGCTCACTACCTGCGGTGTGGAGGCCGTTGTAAATTCATAGCAGAAGTCAAACCCCGCACTACCGCCGACGACGCCCTCTGAACCAGCGTTGAAGTAAGTTTGGCCAGCATTGTTAAGTTGATACAGCAACTGGTCGCCGTTGCGGGAAAAAATGAGCTCATCCTGGTAAAGGCACAGGCTCTCGTCGGCACCGTCCTTTTCAAAGGGGGCTGCCCCGTAGAAATCACCGTAGTAATTTATCCTTGCGTCGTCGTTATTCGGACCTACGCCGAGGTGACCGACTTCGTCGGCGGCCCAGTACCAGGTCTTGGTGCCGGTGCCCGTCAAAAAATCCCGGGCTTCGGGGTCGTCAAAGTTATTTACGACGGTCAATTGTTCGGTCAGCGTAGTAGCCACGCCACCGGTGCCGGAGGCGACTACCGTCACGTCGTAGGTATTCAACCCTACCACGGTGAAGCGTTTCGTAAAACTGCCGGAAGGGACAACATCGGTCGTTCCGTCGCTGAAAATAAATTTGTAAGTGATGGCATCGTCGGCCGTAGCGACAAAATTGACCAAACCACTTCCGTCACCATTTGGCATATCGGCGGACAGGCCCTGCAAGTCCGTGGTTAGCGATAAGCTGCTCGGTGCGAGCACTTCACCGAAGGCATAATCTTCCTCGTCACAGGACGTGAAGACCAGCAGAAAAAGCAAAGAAAAAAGACTGATTGAACGTCTCATGATATTATTTTTTACGGGGGCCGCTACTGCGCCTCTTATTTGTGTTGCACTAACTCGATGCTGCTACTCTACGCGCAAATCGTCAAAGTAGTAAGCTTCGTCCGTTCCGGAAAACCCAAAGTCGCCGAAGAAAACTATGCGTCGCAGGTTGTTGAGACTTTCGGCACCACTGAAATCTAACGTAACCTCTTCCCACTGGTTAGACGTCGTGGTGGTTGTAAAGATCTCGATGTTCTCGTCCGCATTATCGGTGTTTTCCATCTTAATCCTAATCTCCGCTCCAATTTTGGGTGACCAGACTTTTAGCTTCACCGTCTGACCGTTCGTAAAGTTTACCGCCTGGTCGAGATCGATGAACGAGCCGCCAAAGGTTTCGGAGCCAACCCCCTTGCGGAATTCCATCACCTTTGCGCTACCGTTACCATCGCTCACATCCGGATTGTCAATCACACTGGCACCCGCACCACCGAAAGAGGTAAAGACGTAATCTACTGATTGCTCAAAGTCTAAGGGTAGCGTTATGGCGGCCAAACCACTCGTTTGCTCAATATCGTCGTAATAGTAATTTTCATCGTTGCCACTCGTGCCGAGGTTGTAGAACAGCACGATTTTGGAGTACTCGCGAGTGAGATCTTGGTCCACAAAGTCAAACGTGATTTCTTCCCACTGGCTCGCTACGGTTGAAGTCTGCTCAAGCTCAATAAAAATATCTCCGTTAGCGGCGTTCTCCAACTTCATGGTAACGGGGGTGCCGGCCGTGGGCGACCAACTCTTGATGCGGATTTTCGTCAGGGTGCTAAAATCAATCGGCTCACCCAGTTCAATGAAGCTAGCCGCGAACACTTCGGACCCGGCGGATCTATTAAGCTGGGCTACGCGGGCGCTGGAGTTGCCATCGCTGACGTCCGGGTTGTCGATTACCGAAGCAAATCCACCGCCGAAACTGACAAATTCCGGTTCTACTTCTTCGAACGTGACGGGGAGGAGTACCGGATTGGTAATGCTGACGGTAGTGGTCGTCTCCGTCGTAGCGGTGCCACCGCTGAAGGCGACCACGCGGACTTCGTAGTTACCAACTTCATCATAAACGTGGACGATGGAGGTGTCTTCGGTAAAAAAGATCGGCTCCTCATCCTCTTCGTCACCGAAGGTTACGCTGAAATTGGCTTCCAAATCGGCCGTAGCACTTACTGCGATCCCGAAGGCGTTGCCGGGTACCCGGTCGATCGTGACGTCCAGATTTTCCGGAGCGGCGAAGCTTACCATAATTTCTTCCGTGACGGAAGTCGTTAGGCCATTGATGCCCATTGCTTCCACCGTTACCGTATAACTCCCTTCGGTATACACGTAATCAACTACGGAACCGGGCGAGACCTCCGCCAACGTGTCAACGGCGGCGTCACCAAAGTCAACTCGGAATAAAGTCACACCACGCCCGTTGGGCCGCAAAGTTACCCGCCCGGAATTATCGGGGGCAACGCTAAAATCAAGTGACAACTCACTCGGTGCGGCAACGTCACTGATGTTCGGGATGAGGTCATCGTCGTCGTCGCAGGACACGAAAGTGAATGCGAAAAGGAAAATGAATAAATGGGAAAATTTCATGTTTGATTTTATTGTGGCGCGAAGGGCGGGAGACCTATGCGGTATGTTTGCACACCAATACCTACGGTTATGTTAGTACATGGGGTTCTGCTCCCAGTTACCGTTCGAAAACTGAATCTCTTGAAAAGGAACGGGAAATACTTCGTGCTTCCCTGCCGTAAATCCGTCGATGGCACCCGCGGCCCTACCCGTTCTAACTAGATCGAAAAAGCGATGGCCCTCTCCTACGAACTCTAACCGGCGTTCCCGTAAAATGAAATCCTGTAATGCAGGACCGCTGGCGCTGATGTCATGGTCCATATCTCCGAAAGCCCGGCGACGGACTTGGTTGAGGTAATCGCGAGCTTTTCCATCCTGGCTCATTTCCATAAAAGCGAATGCCTCGGCGGCCATTAGCAGTACATCAGCGTATCTAATTGACCGGTAATTATTCGGGTTGGTCAAGACCGGGTCACCGATGTTCGCGTCGCCTTTTCTGGCGATATACTTGCGGTTATAGTACCCCGTATGCTCATTACCGATGCCGAACGTAGCGCCCGTCTCCGCAGCCCACGCGTCAATGTCGAGAATACTGACCTCCTGTCGGCTATCTCCCTGCTCAAAAGCATTGAAAGCCTCCTCGGTCGGCACGTTAAAACTGAAGCCATTATCGTACAGTGGCCCTGTGTGGTTACGAATACCATTGAAACCAACGGCAACATTTCCTTCACTGCATTGAAAACAGTCAAAAGTAGCACCCTCGGCGTCCGTGTACTGGACTTCAAAAACACTTTCAACACCGTTCTCGCCGGTAAGCTCCCAGATACTCGCGTAGTCATCCGCTAGCTGGTAACGGCCGCTGTCAATCACCCCGAGAAGAGCGGTAGCCGCCTGGGCGTATTCTTTCTGGTAGAGGTGAGCTTTGCCCAGCAGCGCGAGCGCCGCGTCCCGGCTCACCCGCCCGATGGCGGGGGCGTCCACCGCTAGGTCCGCAATGGCCAGCGTCAGGTCGGATTCGATAGCGTCGTAAACCTCGCTAACCGTCGCCCTGGGGATACTACTTTCATCACCCAGCGCAAAACGTGCGTCACTCTTCAGTGGAATGGGGCCGAACCACTTCGTCAGTTCGAAATTATAGTAAGCCCGCAGAAAACGCGCTTCGGCAACGATCTGCGCTCGTCCTTCAAATTCCGTTTTATCCTGAAATTCAATGATGAAAGTTGCCCGCTGCACTCCAGCGAACATCCAGTCCCAGATATTTTTAAGCTGTCCGTTCACCGGCGTGTGAATCATGTCGTCAATCTGCTGGATACCGGGCGCATCCGTAGCGGTTTCGCCCCCGGCCAGGGTATTGTCGGAAGCGATCTCACCGAGCATCACGTTGAGGTAGCTCGCTTGTAGTAAGTCATAAGCCGCAATCAGCGCATTGTTATAATCTGCTTCCGCATTAAAGTAATTTTCTGAATCAATGGCGTAGACGGGCGTGCGCTCGACGAAGTCATCGTCACAGGCAGTAACAACAAAGAATAAGAGTAGCGTAAGAGAAAGTACCTTGGATTTCATTTGCGTGATAGTTTGTATCGAAACTGAACTTGATCGGATGGGATTGAACTCGCTTTGCTCGTTTAGAGGCTAAGGTTGGCACCAAATAGTATGGTGCGGGCTACGGGGTAAAATCCAGAGTCAATGCCACCACCGATCGGGTCGCCACTGGATGCCCCAGGGTCAAATCCCTGGTAATTCGTAAAGGTCAATAGGTTTTGGCCGCTGACGTAGATGCGGAGGGAGGATGGGCGAGCGGCCGTCTTACGGAAGGGCATCGTGTAGCCCAGTTGGACGTTCTGTAGGCGTAAGAAGGAGGCGTCCTCGACGAAAAAATCAGAAAAAACGTTGTTTGAGGTGGCAGCGGTTGTCGCGCGGGGAATTTCCGTACTCGTTCCCGCTCCCGTCCAGCGGCCGAGGAAATAATCTGACCGGTTGACGTTGGGCAGTGCGCGCTCGTAATTCCGCACGATGTCACCACCGACGGAAGCAAAAGCATAGGCGGAGAAATCAAAGCCTTTAAAGTCCACCCGCACGTTACCACCAAAGGTGTAATCCGCAATCGGGTCACCAATATTAACGCGATCACTCTCATCGACTACACCATCTCCATTCGTATCTACGAAGCGTAAATCTCCTGGTTGCGGCCTTACTTCTAATTGTGATGCGTGTGCCTCGATCTCACTTTCATTCTGAAAAATTCCGGCCGTTTGGTAGCCAAGAAAATATCCAATTGGTTGTCCGGCTTCCATGCGTGAGGGAGATAGATCCTGCCCTACCCCAAAAGCACCACCCTCAATAAAGCCCGTTCCATTATTTACGGCCAGGACTTCGTTATCAAGTGTCGTCATGTTAACCGATACATTAAGCTTTAGATCGCTATTGAACCGCTGTTGGTAATTAATGGCTAGTTCCAATCCTTTATTCCGCACTGAACCAGCATTGACGGTTGGTGATCCAGCACCGGGGGCGGCGGTTCCCACTATACCGGAAACGGGGATGTTGGAGATCAGCAATTCATCACGTGTGTTGATGAAGTAGTCGACCGTAAAGTTGAGCCGATAGTCAAGCAGCGCGAGGTCGAATCCGGCATTGAATTTCTTCGCCTCTTCCCACTGAAGGGAAGGATTCGGCAAGGTTCCAATGGCAGTACCGTTGACCAGTAAACCATTAATTACGTACGTAGCCTCACCACTTAGGCTACCGATAAAACCATTGTTAACAATCTGATCATTACCAAGAATACCGTAGCTGACCCGGAATTTCAAGAGGTCGACCAGTCCTTCGTCCCCGAAAAAAGATTCGTCGGAGGCAATCCAGCCGGCGGTGGCGGAAGGGAAAAGTGCGGAGCGGTTTTCCGGGCCGAACTTGGTCGAAGCATCCCGGCGCAACATGGCGGTGACGAAGTAGCGGCTAAGGTAGTCGTACTGTACCCGCCCGAAGTAGGATAAGCGCCGCTCGTCGTAGCTGTAAGAACTAACGTCCCGCGCGCCCTCCGGTGACGTACCGGTCGCCAGTGAGATGTCCGCGAATTCGAAATCGTTATTCGGCACGTCAAAACCAGTGGCAAACAGACCGTTGCCAAGCTCCCGAAACAAGGTCGTTCCAACGGTCCCGGTCAGGTGGTGCGCGTCGGCGAACGTCCGCTCGTAAGTACCGAAAAGATCGAAGGTGTAATTATTATCGTTGATCGCGTTCTGGTTAACGCTGCTCCGCTGAATGTCGAAGACTTTACCGCCGTAATTAATCTGCTTATTGAAGGTCCGCCCCTCGCTGTTGGAGGTGTTGAAACCAACCCGACCGGTCAGGACTAAACCCTCAATCACATTGTAATCGAGGCCGACGATACCGTTGATCTTGTTCAGGTCATAATCGTTGAAAGTATTGGCAATTTGCGCGGCGGGGTTGATGACTTCGTTGCCGAAGCCGGCGGTGTTGGGGATCAGACTAAACTCACCGTCGGCGCGCCGGACGGGAAGCGTCGGCGGGGCGTTCAGCCCGTTAAAGAGTACCGCGCCCAATCCGTTTTCCTGCAAAGCATCGCGGTCGATGTACGTGTAAATTGCGTTGGTGGTCAACTTCAACTTGTCCGTCAGGTCGACGCCGAGGGAAAGGCGACCCGTCGCGCGGCGAAAGCCGGCCTTGTCACCACCAACGATACCATCCTGGTTGAGGTAAGAAGCACCGACGGAGTAAGTCACCCGGTCACTACCGCCGGAAGCCGTGAAATCGTGGCTTACGATCGGTGCGGTTTCGAAGACCTCATCCTGCCAGTCCGTGCCGACGCCGAGTTGGGAAGCATCGGGGAAAGGCAGCGCCTGACCGCCGGCGGCGTAGCTCTCGTTGAGTAGCAGACCGTACTCCGTTGCGTTGAGCAAGTTTAGTTTGCGGCTAGTGGATTGCGTACCGTAATACGTATTGTAGCTAAAGCTGGTGGGTGAGTTCTTCTTGCCCGTTTTGGTAGTAATGAGAATGACGCCGTTCGCTCCGATCGTTCCGTAGACGGCCGCTTGCGCATCCTTTAGTACCGTAATGGTCGCCACGTCCTGCGGGTTAATCGTGCTCAGGTCACCCTGGTAACCGTCGATAATGACGAGCGGCGCGTTCTGGCCATTCGTCGAGATACCCCGAATCCGGATGTTGAGACCCGCGCCCGGCGAACCGGACTGCGTAGTGACGTTGACGCCGGCCACCGTGCCCTGGAGAGCTTGCTCGATCTTTTGGGGTTTGAGCTCATCAATCGTTTCGGCGTCTACCGTAGAGACGGAGCCGGTCACGTTACGCTTCACCTGGGTGCCGTAGCCGATCACGACGACTTCGTCGAGCGCCTGGGCGTCCATGCCCATGGCAACGTCAATTATACCCGCAGCGGTCACTACCTCTTCCGTAGGCGCAAAACCCGTATAGGTAAAACGGAGCGTGGCGTTCAACGGAACGTTGTTCAGCGTGTAGCCACCGTCGATGTCGGTAACCGTCCCCGTAACGCCGCCCGTGCCGTCGGCACCGGTAACGACGATCACGCTGGCACCGATCAACGACTCGCCGGAAGTGGCGTCCGTGACGGTTCCTGAAACAGCAACGCCCTCCTGAGCGTGGAGACCGAAGCAGCCCAGTAAGAGGGCACAAAGTAGAAGTTTAGAACGCATGGCTGACTTTAAGTTACTAGCGGAAAGGCGGATTGATCACCACGTTTCGGGTAAAGGGAAATCGCCCTTTTTTGCCTGCCTCAAAAGTAGCAGCCGGTGTCGCAAGCGTCGGTATTTGGCACCCCTACAAAAACTCAATCGGTTACCAATTGCGCCGGATTCGGCTCAAAAGCTAGTGTTTGCGACAATCGGTTGCGCAACCAAACACCCCGGGTTCGTTAGGCTCGGAAGTACTGTAGGGGTAATGTTGGGGTGTTTTATCCGAGCTAGAGGGAAATGATGTAGTCCGCCAGGCCATCATCCCGCGTGAGTTCGAGCTTCTTACGGAGTCGGTAGCGTTTGACCTCCGCGCTGCGGGGGGAGATGTTGAGCATCGAAGCGATCTCTTTAGTACTTAGGTTTAGACGCAGGTAGGCACAGACTTTGAGGTCGCTCGGCGTCAGAGAAGGATGGCGTTCTTTAACTTTCTTGAAAAAGTCCTGATCGGCGTTTTCGAAGGCGTGCTTGAAAACGTTCCAAGTTTCGGCTTCGTCGATGTTGTCTTCGATCGTTTGCAGCACTTTGGCGACGTTATTTTCGGCGGGTCGTTTAGCCTTCAGTTCGTCTTTGATCCGTTGAAGCAATTCATTTTTTTTGACGAGGCTCATCGTTGACTGCGCCATCTCCCGTGATTTTCCCGCGACGTCTTCCCGCAATCGTTCATTGTTGAGCCGGGTCAATTCCAGTTCGGCTTCCCTTTGTTGAACCAGGATTTTACGCTGGTTCTCCTTCTCCAACAGCGCTGCTTTGCGTTCGTAGTATTGGCGATTATTTCGGTGGAACAAGTAAATGAGGAGGAGCAGGGCGCTGGCGTAGATGCAAAGCGCCCACCAAGTAGCGTACCAGGCCGGGCGCACCGAGAAAGCATACCGAACCGTGTTCTCCGAAGCGCGTCGACCAAGTAAAGACCTAGCTTCAAAGACGTATCGCCCCGCCGGCAGTTCCGAAAAGTTTGCCGTAGCCGACGGGCTTAAGGCCGACCATTCCGCCGATTGACCCAGCAACCTGTACTGATATACGGGCGTGAAGTATTTATCGTACACCGGGGCGGCCACCTCGAACCGTAAATTATGCGCTCCGTGGCGCAGGTTCGGTTCGTCGTCCAACGCCAGGTCCTTCGCTTCTTCCCCGGCAGGTAAAGCGCTTACGTTACGTAAGTGCAGCCGGTGTTGGTGGAGGGGTATGGAAGCAAGCGCCAACGATAGATAACCGTCCGCCGTCCCGATCAGCAGGGTATCTCCACCCAGGTTATAGATATTTTCGTAGCCTAGTTTGGCATCGATGAGCTCACCCGCGATTGGGATGCTGCTTCGTTTCAGGCCGTTACCCAGCACGTCGGGATGCAAAAAACTTACCCCTCTATTCGTAAAAAACCATAGCCGCCGGTCATCTACCGTCATTCTGCCCGACGTGTATTCCGCCGGGTCAAACAAATCACTCAGCACCCGCGACCGCGCAAAACCCGCTTCAAAGTTTTTCAACGCATAAATGCCCGCCCCCGAATAATAGTAGATCCGCCCGGAATAATCTACTAGCCCAGCGTTGTTTTCCTTAGCCGGCGTACCGTAGAGCCGTTCCTCGACCACCCGCCGGTAATCCGCATCCAAGCGCAATCCGTAGACGCCCCGGTATTCGTGGCTCACGTAAGCCTCCCGCTCGCCGTGGGTCGTCAGAAACCGCGCGGAATAGTTGAAGCCTTCGACGGTATTGCGCAGCGCCCAAGTATTCCCTGACTTCCGCAGTACAGCCAGGCCATTATAAGTCCCTTGTAAAAGTAAATCCGGCCGCCCTGGGATGGATACGAAATTCCAGGTGCCGCTACCCGGTGATACCAATCTCGCGTCTTCACCGTCTATCACGTAAGTCCCCCGGTCGTGCCCACAGAAGAGCGTACCGTGATGCACGAAAAGTGCCCATACCTGCGCCCGCGTCCCGTTCACGATTTGTGGCGGAGACGCTCCATTATCGTCCTGGATGAATAAGCCCTGGTTAGTCCCCAGATAAAGTCGGCCACGATGCTTGGTTGCCGCATAGACCGTGCCGATCCTGCCCGTTTGGTCCGTGTATTTCTTCACGGGTGATTGTAAGTTAACGCAGCTGATCCCATTATCCGTTCCTACCCAAAGGTTGTGCTGGTTGTCTTCGAAAAGGGAGAGCACGGTGTTGTTTGCCAGTCCGTCGACCCGGTCGAGTTGATTCACGAGCCGGCCGTCGCGGTCCGTTACGTAGAGACCGTCGGAGATCGTCCCGAACGCTACGCCCCCGTTCCTGAGCTCCGTGGCGCTATAAATTTGGTGGCCTCGGAGAAAGGGGTAACGCGCACGTTTTTCCCACTGCTCACCGACCAGTTCTACCGTTCCGTGATCGGCCGTCTGTGCGAACAAATGCCCCCGTTCTTTCCAGAGATAAACCAGCGGGTACTGATCCCCGCCCGCCGTGAGCGGCGTGGTGTTTGCTTGCCCACTGACGCGAAAGAGATTATGGTCCCCATCGGTGAAGTAGATCGCGTTGTCAACCACGAATAACCTGGTCAGGCCGTTGTTTGCCGAGAAGGGCTTCAGTTGCCCATCCGTAGGGTTATATAGCCAGTATTCATTCAGGGACTGGAAAAGCACGAGCTCGCCAAAAGCCTCGATCTTCCAGTACTGCTCATCCCCGCTGAGTTGATCGGCTACGGGGGCAGACAGACTCACGTAAGCGGGTTCGTTGCTAGCCGGGGCGTCGCGGGAATTGGATTCGGTGGGCAGGACGTAATACCCGAACTCCTGGTAGCTACCGACGTAGACCCGGTCCCCGATCACCTTTACCGACCGGAGGATGCTGCCATTCGGTGACGCGTACAAGCTCCACCGTTCTCCGTCGAACTCCAGCAAACCCCGGTTATTGGCTACGTAGATGAAGCCTCGCTCGCCCTGGCTGATCGACCAGTTCTGTGAACCGCCTTGATATACGTCGGGTGAAAAAGTCCGCGTAGGTGGCTGAGCCTGGGCCGCCAGACCGAGGCTGGCAAACACGAAGGTGAAGAAAAGGAGGATCCGCATGGGGCAACTTCAGTAACGGGAAGTTAAGTGTTAAGACTTACCCGGTGAAGCCCATGCGGAAATTCGTCCGGCGACTGACGGTTTGGCACCGGGCCGGTGGCTACAAATCAAAACCAATGTCTTCCCGAAACTGGACCCCCTCGAACTTTATTTTCCGTGCATTATCGTAGCTCTTTTCCAGTGCTTCCTGAAAAGTCTCCCCGTAACTCGTCACGGCCAGCACCCGGCCGCCATTAGTAATAGTCTCACCCGCATCGTTCGTCGTCGTCCCCGCGTGAAACACCAAGCTATCCTCAACATCTTCCAGGCCCGTAATGACCTTGCCTTTTTCGTAAGCCCCGGGGTAACCACCCGAAACCAACACGACGGTAGCGACCTGCTCGTCCTTAATCTTAACCGTGGAGCCATAAACTTCACTGTCCGTGGCTTGCAAACAGAGCTGCATGAAATCCGACTCGAGTCGGGCCATGACGGACTGCGTTTCCGGATCACCCATCCGGCAGTTGTATTCAATTACGTAGGGCTCCCCCGCTACGGAAATAAGGCCGATGAAGATGAAACCTTTGTAGTCTAGGTTTCTCGCCTGAATACCCGCCAGCGTCGGGCGGATCACGCGCTGTTCGACTTTGGCGACCATGTCGGCGTCCACGAATGGTGGGTGGCTGACGGAGCCCATGCCGCCGGTATTGGGGCCGGTGTCCCCTACCCCGCTGCGTTTGTAGTCTTTGGCAACGGGGAGCGTAATAAAGTCTTTACCATCCGTCAGCACGAAGACGGAGAACTCGATGCCGTCCAGAAAATCTTCGATGACGACTTCGCTGCCCGCCGCGCCGAACTTACCGTCGAGCATGGCTTTGAGTTCCGTTTTTGCTTCCTCCCGGTCGTCGAGGATTACGACGCCTTTGCCGGCCGCCAGACCATCTGCTTTCAGGACGATTGGGGTGGCGGAGCCGTCGAGGTACTCCAACCCAGCTTGTAGGGTTTCCCCGGTAAAAGCCCGGTAACCGGCGGTAGGGATACCAAATTCTTGCATGAAAACTTTAGCGTAAGCCTTGCTTCCTTCCAGTTGGGCGGCGGCGGCGCTCGGTCCTAAAAACCGCACCCGCGACAGCGCCTCGTCCCGCTTAAAGAAGTCCTGAATACCGCGCACGAGCGGCTCCTCCGGACCGCAGACGACCAGGCTAATGTTGTTGTCCAAAACAGCCAATTTCACCGCCCCGAAATTGTTCGGATCCACCGCCAGGTTCACGCCGTACTGCACCGTGCCGGCGTTGCCGGGAGCAATGAAAAGTCGGTGACAAAGGGGGCTTTCGGACAAGCGCCAAGCCAGGGCGTGTTCGCGGCCGCCGGCGCCGAGGAGGAGAACGTTCATATTTGTTGCGGTAAGTTCGGCGGCGAAGGTACTTACTTGGCTTTGATCTGACGGTAAGCGTGTATGGCGACGACACTGAACATTAAGGAAACTAAGGTGAGGAGAATTGGAATACTCAAGCCCTTCCCCAAACCACCCCCGATTTGGGCGGAAGTATACGCGAGATAAGCTAATATCAGGCAGATAATGATACGCAACTGCGCCAGTAATTGCAGCGTAATTGTTTGTTGGCGTACGGCGTTTTCCTCAGTGACCTCCACCAACGGCGCACTGTATTTTTGCCACGCGGGATTTGCCGCCTTCGCCAATAAATAAAACACCCCCAAATTTAAAAGCGGCAATATCCAAAGCAACCATTTGGATGCATAAGCTTCCGGCTCACCCGTTACGTCGAAGTGCAGTGGAATCGTGTCCGGCAGTTCCGTCCAAAGCATGGCCACCGTGGCGAAACTGAGGATAACGCAGGCGAGCGGAATCGTCCGGTATAACCCATTATCCATCGGATTGGGAGTGGTTAGTCGAGGATCTTCCGGAGTGTTGAGATTAGACATGCTACCTAATTGATTTGAATCACGCATGAGCTCACGTGTTGGGCGCACGATGGCGCCGGTTGAGGATTAATTGGTCGTTAGACAATTAGCGGTCTTCCCCCGTTGCGGCCACCCACCGAAAACTTGTCCGTAGACTAGTGGGGGCCGGGGCGGGTAAGCTTCCGCCGTGCCACGGCCCTACCGCGACGTGGCGACCCGCGGCGGCAAAGTTCTCGAAGGCAATTTTTTGCGTTTTCCCCTGGCAGGAAATCCGGTAAGTCGCTACGTTAGCAAGCACGCGCAGACTAACGTAAACGGTGTCGCCGACCGCAGCCACCGTTTCGCCACCAAATTTAAACCCGCCCTCCGCGTCGTTAACGTAGGCACACGCTTCGTACTGCCGGTCCGCCAACATTCGGAAGCCAACCAGGGCGCTGAGGTGGTTCTTTGGCCAAGTCGTAGGCCGCCAAAAACTGTAATAACTCACTCCGGCCGCCTTCAACCAATCTTTTGCGTCCCGACCGAGGGGAGCGGGGTCGTACCAAGCTTCGTCGGTGATCACCAGCGCCAAGTCGTAGCCGGTGCCCGCTTCGCCCCAGCCGGTGGTGTGGCCCGGCGAATAATCTTTTTTGCCTTCCCCGCAGGTGTGGGTCGTCCAGCTTTCCGCGGGGTGTACGTTGTTCTGCGCGTACGTGGGTACCGACCAGCCGGACAAGAATAATAATGAGACCAGCGCGCGGTAGAGCATGATTCGGTATTGACTAAACGTAGACGACGTGACTTTACCGTCCTTTGCTTTCTTCGTGAGAGACAAACGCTAGCGCCCGCTCGTCCATCCAGTTGTAAGGCTTGCCGCGGAGGGCGAACCCCACGTGGCCTCCCCAGGTGGGTTCTTCCAACTGGATGAGCGGGTGCGTTTTAGCGAGTTCGTGCGGTGAACAGGCGCGGGGTACGATGGGGTCGTTCGTCGCGTTGACAATTAGGACCGGGGCGGTCGTGCCGGCCAGGAAGTTACCGGAAGAAAGGTAAGCGTAGTAGTCTTCGACGTTGTCGTAGCCGCCAATGCGGGCGGAAAAGTAGTAGTCGAAGTCGCGCCAGACTTTCACTTTTTCGAGGTCCGCTAGGTCCACCCGGCCGGGAAACTGGGCTTCTTTGGCCATAATCTTGGCGAGTAGTGAGCGGCGAAATTTATTGCGGTAGATAAAATTACTGCGTCGGTCGAGGCTGTCGGCGCTGTGCTCGATGAAGACGGGCGCGGAAAAAGCTACGCCGTGGGTAACCTCCGCCGGGCGGTTCTCGCCCATCGTACCCAAATATTTGAGGGTGAGGTTACCACCCATACTGTAACCTACTAATACGATTCGGTCGTACTTCCCCGTAGCGAGGGCGTGGTTGACGGTCGTTTCCAGGTCTTCCGACTGTCCGTGGCTGTACAGTTTGTCCGTGCGGTTCATCTCACCGGAGCAGGAGCGGGAGTTCCAGGCTAACGCGTGCCAGCCGTGCGCACGAAAATAACGGGCGGCACTGGCGACATAAACGCGGCTACTGTCGCCCTCCAGCCCGTGGGAAAGGATGACGAGTTTGCGGCTATCCGGGTGATCGAGCCAGTCTAGGTCGAGAAAATCACCGTCGGGCGTGTCGATGCGTTCGCGGCGGTAGGTGATGGGCACTCGGCGGAAGAGGTTGGGGACGATCGTCTGGTAGTGAGCGCGGAGATTCATTGGGCTTTAGACTTTACGGGCTACTTCACCGTAAACGTCGTCGCGTTCGATGCGGCAGGTGGTGGCGGTGTCGTAATCGAAATCGCCATTTTCCTGGTAGTCGAAAAAGGTGGCGACGTCGCCGAGGGCGTAGGGCTGGCGCTCGTACTTGTGTACATAACGGCCTTCGTCGCCGTCTACTAGCCAGATTACGTTTTCGGGGAGTTCTTTTTGCATGGAAGAGATATTAGGCGGTAGGCTGGTAGGCGGTAGGCTGGTAGGCGGTAGGCTGGTAGGCGGTAGGCTGGTAGGCGGTTACTGTTGACGGCGTATAATCAGGTACACACACACTTTACTTATGTTTGCCATTCCCGCCTACTTTCCCTACCGCCTACCGCCTACCGCCTACCGCCTACCAATTGATCTGTACCAACTCCAGTTCTAAATTTCTAACTGTTTCATTCTCTTCCCATGCACCTCACCGCGACCCACCGTTTCTGCTGTCTGTTTGCCTGTTTCTTGATTAGCTATTCCCTCGCCGCACAGGCAGGCGCGCCCGAACTAATGGCGTACAACGAGGCGAGTTTGGCGCACCAGCGCACGGCCATGCTGACGCTCGGTGGTTGGGCGGTCGCCAACATTGGCGTGGGGTTGGCACTGCGGAATGGTAGCGAGGGAAGCACGCGCAGTTTTCACGAGATGAACGCGCTGTGGAACACCGTCAATCTGGCTATCGCGGGCTTCGGCTACTACAGTTCCGTGCAGGCCGACCCGTCCGTCTGGGATGTAATGACGAGCCTGCAGAAGCACCAGCAATTTCAAAAGGTTTTGTTGTTCAACACCGGCCTCGACGTCGGCTACGTACTGGGCGGACTTTACCTGACCGAGCGCGCCAAACGGCCCGGTGCGGATGGCGATCGGTTGAAAGGGTTTGGCAACAGTATCATGCTTCAGGGCAGCTTCTTATTTGTTTTCGACCTGGTCAATTACCTCATCGCCACCAAACTCAACGGTACGCTGCCCCTCACGCTCGGTCCGACGGCGGAAGGTTTGGGCTTACTCTATAATTTTTAGGATTGGAGACTAAGGACCACAGACCACAGACTATTAATGCGCGGTCGCGGGTGCGAGGTTTAGGGGGGAGACGGCCGGCGGATTACGGAACAACCCAAAGCCCATTTCCGCGTTCTACGGTGGATCGCTTGACGTAGTGGTAGTCGGTCCGGTGCGTCCCGCAAAACATTGCTCTTCCACGCAACGACTTTGCACCCGCGACCGCGCCTAGTTCCCTACCCGATTCCGCCGCTTTAAAATTAACCGCCCCATGACGGAGCCGGCCCCGCCGCCAACCCCGCCCGTCGTATTTTTGCCCCAGCTATGAAGAACATCCGTAATTTTTGCGTTATTGCCCACATCGACCACGGCAAGTCAACCCTCTCCGACCGTTTGTTGGACTTTACCCAGTCCGTCGGTGAACGGGAGAAGATGGACCAGCAGCTCGACGACATGGACCTCGAGCGCGAGCGCGGAATCACGATCAAGAGCCACGCCATCCAGATGCACTACAAGCATTTGGACGACACGCAGTACGTCTTCAACATGATCGACACGCCCGGCCACGTGGACTTTTCCTACGAAGTGAGCCGTTCGATTGCCGCCTGCGAAGGCGCACTCTTGCTCGTCGACGCTACGCAGGGCATCCAGGCCCAGACGATCTCCAACCTTTTCCTGGCCCTGGAGCACGACCTGGAAATCATCCCCGTTCTCAACAAGGTCGACATGGAGACGGCCCGCATCGAAGAAATGGCCGACCAGATGATGGAACTGACCGGTTGCAACCGTGAGGACATCATCGAGGCCAGTGGCAAGACCGGCATCGGCGTGCAGGACATCATGACGGCCGTCGTCGAACGCGTCCCCGCCCCCAAAGGAGACCCCGAGGCGCCCCTCCAGGCCCTGATCTTCGACTCCGTATTCAACCCCTTCCGCGGCGTGATCGCTTACGTTCGGATCATGAACGGTACCCTCCGCAAGGGCGACGACGTGAAATTCATCGCTACCGGCGCGGAATACGAAGCCAACGAAGTCGGCGCGATGGAGATCAACCCCAAGCCCCAGCAAACCGTGCCCTGCGGTAGCGTCGGCTACGTGATTACCGGCGTCAAAAACAGCTCCGAGATTAAAGTCGGCGATACGATCACGACCAGCGACAACCCGGCCAAGATGCTTTCCGGTTTCGAAGAAGTTAAGCCGATGGTTTTTGCCGGCATTTTCCCGCTGGACAACGACGATTTCGAGCCCCTGCGGGATAGCCTGGAGAAGCTCCAGCTCAACGACGCTTCGCTCATTTTCGAGCCGGAGACTTCCGCCGCCCTCGGCTACGGTTTCCGTTGTGGCTTCCTCGGGATGCTGCATTTGGAGATCGTCCAGGAACGTCTCTTCCGGGAGTTTGGCATGGACGTGATCACGACCGTCCCCAACGTCACCTACCGCGTGACCGATACGAAAGGCGTGGTCACCGAAATCCGTAACCCGGCGGAACTACCCGAGCAGAACAACCGCCAGCGGGTAGAAGAACCCATGATTTACGCACAGATCATCACGACGACCGAGTACATCGGTACGATCATGAACCTGTGCATCGACAAGCGCGGTACGCTCACTAAGCAGACCTACCTTAGCCCTGAGCGCGTCGAGCTGCACTTCGAGATGCCGCTCGCCGAGATCGTTTTTGATTTCTACGACCGCCTCAAGTCCGTTACCCGCGGCTACGCCAGTTTCGACTACCAGCCGAAGGACTACCAGGATACCGACTTGGTCAAGATGGACATCAAACTAAACGGCGAACAAGTAGACGCGCTTTCCGCCCTCGTGCACCGCAGCAAGGCTTCGTACGTCGGCCGTGGTATGTGTAAGAAGCTCCGCGAATTGTTGCCCCGCCAGCAGTTCATGATTGCCATTCAAGCCGCCATCGGCGCGAAGGTAATTGCCCGGGAAACACTCTCGGCCATGCGCAAAGACGTGACGGCCAAGTGTTACGGTGGCGACATCAGCCGGAAGCGGAAGCTCCTCGATAAGCAGAAGGCCGGTAAGCGTAAGATGCGGCAGTTCGGTAAGGTGGAAGTGCCCCAGAAGGCATTTCTGGAGTGTCTGAAACTGGATTAAACACAGGTCTCCAAGGTTGCCGGTCAGAGCGGCGGTGCATCCTCAATGCTCGGTCCGTTGACGTTGACTTCCCGCACGACGTAGAAGATGCCAAGGCCCATGAAGAGTAACGGAAGCAACAAGCCGACCAGAAAATCTTCACGCACCGTCGCATCACTCGTCACGTATTCGAACGTATCGGATACGGAGAGGCCGTAATCGCGCGTCTCCGCCGCCACGGTCAGGAAGCTAGCCACGACGATGAGTACCAAGTTAACGGCAATCAGTACTGGCTTAGTAAGCAGTCCCATTTTACCGTTGAGTTTACCGTAGCCAATCCACGATAAATAGACGATAGCCATCGCCAGGAAAGCGGTGATGTAGCCCGTAAAGTAAGCGAGCGCCACCCAGCCGATCACCCCGATCATTCCGCCCAAAAAGGCGCCGACGGCGCCCGACAGGTAACCGGATTCTTCGAAAGAGCGTTGCTCCCGATCCGTATCCAACCGGTGCCGCATCGTCTGAGCTTCCTCCTTCGGCAGGACGGTGCCCGCCCCCTCGAACACGTAATGGCCGAAGCTACCGTCCGGCGTCCGTGCAAAGTGTGGTTGTACGCCGTTGGCGGCAAAGGTCTCCCCGGCGGCCTCCAACGCGGCTCGGATAACCTCTGGCTTAGTGGTCCGGATACTTTCCGTGAATAGTAGCACGATGGCATCGCTGTTTACGGTTAACGTGCTGTATTTTAATTCTTTTTTCCGGGATTCTATTGATGCCAGCACCGCATTTTGCTGGTCTTCCGTCATCTCCTCCGCCTGCACGAAAATGGTTTTGTTACCGGTGCTGTCCACTTTGCCATCGTGGAAAATATTAGTCTGGTAGCCGGCGTAGACGCCGAACACGGAAGAAGTACCCCGGTGAAAGCCCAAGTTTCTGCCTAGCTCACTGAGTTTCGTTTCAATCATGCGTAAGTATATTTTTCTCCTTTTATGCGTAGCAAATATCCAATTTACCAAGCAAATTAAGGTAACCGCTTAAAATAGGTTAATCGATCGCTGCCAATCCGGGTGGTGTCGATAAGATGGTTATGGTGAATTTCGGGTGCTGCCAATCCGTCGCCCAATGCGTTTGGCCCGGTGAACACACGTGCCTCGTCCCAGAGGTCATGCCGAATGAAGGCATTCAGCAGCCCCGCCCCACCCTCCACGGTCACGTTGGCAAGACGTCGTTTGGCTAAGTCACGTAGGATGAATTCAATCGTTGCGAGTTTCAGATCAGCGGGGATAATTACGACCGTTGCTTCCGAATTCTTCGGTAACGATTTGGGCGCGAGAGAGGTGTACAGTATCGGAGCTACCGGGCCACGAAACACGCGTTCCTGCCCCGTGATGCGGCCCCTTGGGTCGATAATGATCGGCACGGGGTCTGGCCCGGGCCACAGGCGGGTAGTCAGTGAAGGATCGTCTTCGATTACCGTGCGGGCGCCAACGATTATACCCGTCTCGCTCGATCGCCAGCGGTGGACTAACCGTCGGCTAATCGGGTTGGTAATCCAGTAAGCAGCCTTCCGGTCGGCGGGCCGGAGGAAGCCATCGGCGGACTGCGCGAATTTGAGCGTTACGTAAGGTCGCCCGGTCGTGACCAACGTGTGCCGAAAAAGGTAGGGCGCGGTCCCGATTGCCATCGGGAGTGCCAGGACATTACGGGGCATACTCGCCACGAAATCCGGATACTCCCGGACGGTGACGCCCGCCGCACGCAGCAGGGCGAGACTCGCGCCGTCGACGCCCGGCGTGCTGTCGCGCTGGGCGACGACGACCGTCCTGATGCCGTGCTGCAGAATTAGGGTGGAGCAGGCCCCCGTTTTACCGATGATGCAGCAGGGTTCGAGACTTACGTAGAGGGTAGCGTCGGGAATGCGGTGACGGTCCGCCGCTTTCACACTTTTCAAACAATTTACTTCGGCGTGGGCTTGCCCTCCCTGGCGGTGATAACCTTCTCCGATTATTGTATCATTCACAACTAAAACGCTACCTACCCGTGGCGAATCGAGCACCTTTCCGCTGGCTAAAAGTGCTAATTGCACCGTTCGTGACAAGTATTTATGGTCCGTATCCATACTGATAGTGTGCTCTTTAAGCGATTATGGGCAACATTTCATACAAATTGTAATCGGATTCAATCCTGACTAAGCAAAAACCATGAGGTTTTTAGCCAACAATACCTTTACATTTACATTCAACGTTGTGAAACAGCGTCAACCGGGTTTTTACCCGGGGCCTTTCGTCGCTGTTTGTTTGTGATTATTGTACTTTAAATCATTTTGTAATGAAAGAACTTTTACTCAAGAACTCGACGGAGCGAGCGTTGATTGACGAGCAAGTTTACGAAGAGCTACTCCAGGACCAACACCTAACCGAGGTAAATTTTTTCGCAAATTTGCGCCTTCACTCCTCCCACTGCGTCGTGTTTCAGAAAACGCACCCCCGCCGCGACGGCACTCAGGGTTACCGCACCGAAACCATCTACCTGCACAAGCTCATCGCGGAGCGCTACCTAAGTAACCAACGCGACGCTAAGGCGAACCTCGTTGGCTGCCAAAACGGAAACAAACTTGATTGCCGCATCGAGAACTTAGAATATCGGTCGCGCGCCGAGGCTAGCCGCAAGCGCAAGTCCAGCTCCAAGCTGGGCTACACCGGTGTCTACCGAGAAAATAACCGCTACCGCGCGGTCATCTCGAAGAACCGGAAGAGCATCCACATTGGCATGTTCGCCACCGTGGAGGAGGCAGCACTTGCTTACAACCGCAAGTCCGTCGAGCTCTACGGCAAGGCGGGTAAATTAAACGTGATCCGCCCACACGCCGCGCCGACCGAGAATGATGAGTCAAACGTGAAAGCGATTAACCATTCGGAACAATCCCGTGCTGGAACCGCCGTCTTTCCCCGTTTCATGAAGCGGCTTTAGACTGATGAGGTCTGAGGAGTAGTTCAACGCACTTTACTTACAACTTCACGCCACGGGTCATTTCCCGCTTTCCGGGGGGACCCGGCAGTGGTTCGACGCGGAAGCCAATATCGCGTAAGTCGCGCTTCACCTGCCCTTTTGCGCAGTAGGTTACGAAAATCCCGCCCGTCGCCAGCACATCGTAGCAAATTTTTAGTGCTTTCGGCGTCCACAACTCGGGCTGGCTGGCGGGCGCGAACGCGTCATAGTAAATGAGGTCGAATTTTCCGCCCTGCCATCCCTCTGGTGGACCGCTGAGAAAATCTGACCGTGACTTAGCCAAAGAAAAGTTCGGGACGGAGGGATGAGAATGGAGCTCACCGTCATCAGACAATGAATGCAAACTGACGAACGTCGCCGGCGGTTTCGCTAGTTGCTCCGCGTAATTGAGGGTTTGCGCGTCCAGTAACGGGATGGGATACTTCTCGAAACTGCAGTATTCAAAGCTAAGGTCAGGCCGCTCCTCAGCGTACAACAGCGTGAGGTAAGCGTTCAGACCGGTACCAAAACCTAACTCGAGGATGTTGATCTTGTCAGCATTAGTTTGGGCCAACCGCGCTTTAAGCCCCATTTCGATGAAAACGTGGCGGCTTTCCTGAATGGCACCGTGGCGGCTATGGTACGCCACGGCAAAGCGATGACTCAGCAAACTGTGACTGCCGTCATCCGTGACGAATAACTCATTTTCGGGATTGAGATTCTCCGCCATTTGTTTACGCGGCTTTCTTAACGTCGGCGACATTAATGTCCAGGTGAGAGGCGTTGTGAACGCAAACACCATTTTTAATAAATAGTGCCTGGGGGGACTCGTGACGCACGCCAAATTCGTCCGCAATAAAATTGCTGACGGGGCGGTAACGAATCAGGTCCAGATAGTAAGTTTCGACTTGTGTATCTGCTAAATCCCAGCTAGACTCCAAGCGGCGCATGGCCATGGAAGAGATGGGGCAACGGGTACTGTGCTTAAGGATGAAGCAGGGAACAGTTTTACTGCGCTCGATAATGGCTTCCACGTCGTGGACGGTGGTGATGGGTTGCCAGGTAATGTTCATGTATCAACGTTTGGCGATCTTAACCACCGGGGCCCGGGGATGGTTGATGCTAACAGCAGGAGATAACGACGGTTAGCAAAGTCTCCAATAACTCTGCGGTAGCATCACCCAAACTAAAATTAGTGGGGCAACCAAACCCACGGTTACAGGAAGTGAGGCCAATGGTGGAGATGCCCGCAACGGCGCGCGCGGGCCGACGGAAATACTTAAGAAAATTCATTTATACGAGTTTGTGTTGTTCAGAATACTTAAAAGGAAGACATACGTTGTTTAACGCCGTAAAGATACCTTTTAGCGTACTATAAATTACGTTTTATCTTGATATATTATTTTTTGTCCCATAAATAAAGGAACGCCGCGGCAAATGACCGCGACGCTCGTGATGGAAAGAAACTAGACTCACCTTAATTTTTATTCCATTTCTTTCGCAAGTTTACTTGCGGACCGGTGCGGCCATAACCTCATCTCCATTCATCATCATCGGCATATCACCACCGGTAATGATCACCTTGGCATTAGCCGACTGGGAAAGTGCCATAAAGGCTTCAATTGCCTTAAAGCGAAGTATCTCCGGCGTGAGTCCCTCGGCGATGATGAGTTGGGCGTCCCGCGTGCCTTCGGCTTCTATACGCTGCTGATCGGCTTGCTGCCGGGCCTGGGTGAGTACGAATTCCATTCTGAGCGACTGTTGCTCCGCTTCCAGCTTTTCCTCAATCGAGCGGGCCAGGTTTACCGGTAGTTGAATGGATTTTACCAGGACGGTTTCGATGATGATGCCCCGCCCCGCCAGGTTGGTCATCATCTGTTCCCTAATCGCTTCTTCAATGACGCCCCGCTGGCCGGTGTGCATATCCTTAGCAAAATAACGGGCGGAAACATCCGCCACCGCCGAGCGGAATACGGGCAAAATGACGGAGCGTTCGTAGTTTAGACCGATCTGGCGCAGAACTTCGGCTGCTTTCTGACCGTCGAGGCTGTAGAGAATAGAGATCGCCGCCCGAATATTAAGCCCTTCCTTGGAAGGCAGGTTTAATTCAACTTCAAGGTTTTCCGTCTGGGTGCTCATTTTTTGTACCGCGCTGGTCAGTGGGTTGAACGTTACCATTCCTTGCCCGATGGACTTATCCTGATATTTTCCCAACGTCCGCTTTACGCCTACCTCCCCTTCCCGGACGACGGTGCAGCTAGTTAAGGCGAATAGGGAAGTTAGCACGATCAGTGCGATATTTATTGGATATTTCATGGTGATATAATTTAATTGGGTTGGTTGGTGAATAATTTCTGAACCTCTAATAAATAATCGGATAAAATCAATCATACGTTTCGTAACCCTCTCCCCCGGGCTTACGACGGGGTCGACGCGTCCGAGGGCAGAGGGGGAGGCGCGATACCCGTTGGAGCAAAAGAAAATATTAATTGATTTGTCCGAGTAAGTATGTTGACAATATTAAAGTAACATTCTAAAACCCTCTCCCCCGGCTTACAATGGGGTCGACGCGCCCAAAGGTTGAAGGGGAGACACAGCAGCCCACCTCGCTCGTCAGAACGTTACAATAAAATTGTCCGACTACTCAAAATACGATAATATGGATATGCGATCAAGTCACAGATTACACAGGCAGTCATACATCGTTTTGGCCAGCTGCAGCTCGTCACTTCTCTCAGCCTCCTTCAAGTCCTGACAACCGCTGACGTAGTCGTTCATAAGGATGTGGGCGAGCCCCCGATTGTAATACAGTTCCGGCCATTTTTCTACGTTCACCGCTAAGGCAGCGGAATACAGGACGATGGCATCGTTGTAATTCCGGCCCATAAATTCCAGGTTCCCCAGCAGCATGGCCCGCACGGCCTGGGGGTAGTCACGCGGCAGGTCGTCAATCTTTCTTTCCGAGGCGGATAGGTCCTGATCAAGTTTGTGCCGGACTGCCTGCACGGCCGTCGACACCGAGTCATTTCCCGCAATCGTCCGGTGCTGAGCGGTGCGAAAATCCGAGACCGAAGTCGCGTCCCGTGGCGATGGCTCGGCGTCGGTTACGGCGTAGGTCTGGCGAAAGTACTCACCGGGATAGAGGGCGAGATAAGGGGCAACATTACCCTTTCCTTCGGCCAGAAAGAACTCGGTGGCGCGGGGATTAATCCGGTTAGCCTGCATAATATCTTTTTGCGCTTCTGCTTTGCGACCCATCTTCATCAGAAGATTTGCACGCTGAATGAGCGGTGGAACCCAGTTCGCCTGCCAGGCTAGCGCCCCCGTATAGGTTATTAACGCTCGTTCCATCTGGCCGGACTGCCACTGTCGTTGTGCCAGGTTGAGCTCTCCGAGGGGTAGGTCGAGATAAGTCGTACCACCCGTCGCGCCGGACCTGACCAAGCCTGAATTCTGGGCGCTGAGGGGCGCAACCGTCAACAAGCAAAGAAAAAGGAGGCAACATAATTTTATGTACTTCATAAGGTGGTGAATTAAATCAGTGTTACTCTTCGGTACGGTAAAGGTAAGGGCGACCATTCATAAGTATTCCTTTATATTACCTATCCAAACCATAAGCAAAAGATATGAATTTCACCTTACGTCAGTTGCGTATTTTCACCGTGGTGGCGGAGCATAAAAGCATCACGAAAGCAGCTAAAGAGCTCTACCTGTCCCAACCGGCCGTATCCATTCAGTTGAAAAAATTTCAGCAGCAGTTCGATCTACCGCTGACGGAACTGATTGGTAAGCAACTATACATTACGGATTTTGGTCAGCAAATCGTTAACTCCGCCCACAGCATTCTGGCGGAGGTGGATGCCATTGAGTACAACTCGAATATTTTTAAAGGCCGGCTCGCCGGGCGGCTCCGGCTGTCTATCGTCAGTACGGCAAAGTACGTAATGCCCTATTTTCTCAGCGGTTTCATGCACTTGCACCCGGAGGTAGACCTACTCATGGACGTCACCAATAAGCGGCAGGTTGTCGCCGATTTGGAAAAAAATGAAGCAGACTTCGGCATGGTCTCCGTCGTGCCGACTAATCTCGACCTCCTCCACGTGTCGCTCATGCCCAACAAACTCTATTTGGTCGGAGAAGTGGCGAAGGATGGAGCCGAGCACCCCAAGACGCTCAAGTCGCTCACCAAACATCCCCTACTATTTCGGGAGGCGGGCTCAGCGACCCGCGACGCGATGGAAGATTTTTTGTCCCACAAGCGTGCGCGCGCGGGTAAAAAGATCGAACTAACCTCAAACGAAGCATTAAAGCAGGCCATCATTGCCGGCCTGGGCTATTCCATCATGCCCCTCATCGGCATTAAGAACGAACTGAAGAACGGCGACCTGGAAATCGTTCCGTTACCCGGTCTGCCGCTAACGACGGAGTGGGATTTGGTCTGGCTAAAAAGTAAAAAGCTCTCGCCCGTCGCGGCGGCTTACTTAGAGTTTATCCGTAGGGAGAAAGATCGAATCGCGATGGATAAGTTCGGTTGGACCGAGCAGTACTGAATGGTCAACACGAGTAAAGTCGGTTCAATCAAGTTCACGTAGCTACCATTAAGCCGTGGTTACTTCCCGCCGCCCGCGCCCTACCCACCAACCCCCGCACCCGCGTCCGCGCCCCCTGATCTTCATGTGCGGTCAAATTCTTACTTTTGCCCTCCACAACGAAGAAAAATAATATGGCCAGAAAATTAGCCCTCCGAGATGCCCTGCGCGAAGCGATGTCCGAAGAAATGCGCCGCGACGAAAATGTGTTTCTGATCGGCGAAGAAGTCGCTCAGTACAACGGTGCCTACAAAGTCAGCAAAGGGATGCTTGACGAATTCGGTGCCAAGCGCATCATCGACACGCCCATCGCCGAACTCGGTTTCGCCGGCATCGGCGTCGGTGCGGCCATGAACGGCCTGCGGCCCATCGTCGAATTCATGACCTGGAACTTTGCCGTGTTGGCCTTCGACCAAATCGTCAACAACGCCGCCAAGACGCTGAGCCAGTCCGCCGGCCAGTACAATTGCCCCATCGTTTTCCGCGGCCCCTCCGGTTCCGCCGGCCAACTCGGTCAGCAGCACAGCCAAACGTTCGAGAGCTGGATGGCCAACACCCCCGGCCTGAAAGTGATCTCATGTATCGACCCCGCCGACGCGAAGGGTCTCCTCAAATCCGCCATCCGTGATAACGACCCCGTCTGTTTCATGGAATCGGAAATGCTGTACGGCATGGAGGGTGAAGTGCCCGAGGGCGAATACCTCGTCCCGATTGGCAAGGCCGCCATCCGCCGCGAAGGCACCGACGTAACGCTGATCAGCTATAACAAGATGGTGCTCGTCGCGATGGAAGCCGCCGAAAAACTCGAAGCCGAGGGCATCTCCTGTGAAGTGATCGACCTGCGGACGATCCGCCCGCTCGACCGCAAAACGATTGTCGAATCCGTCAAGAAAACCAACCGCGCCGTGGTCATCGACGAAGCCTGGCCGTTCGCCGGCGTCAGCTCAGAAGTCGCCTACGAGATCCAGAAAGCTGCCTTCGATTACCTCGACGCCCCGGTCATCCGCGTCAACAGCGCCGATACGAGCCTGGGCTACGCGCCTACGCTGGTGGAGGAGTACTTGCCTAATACGGAGAAGGTTATTCGGGCGGTTAAGGAGGTGGCTTACGTTAAGTAGGGAGGTTAGGCGGTAGGCTGGTAGGTGGTAGGCTCGTAGGCGGTAGGCGGTAGGTTGAATTTACTTGCTTGTACCGACTAAAATTTTAGGCCTGTTTAGCTCGTATGATCCGTACACCTGATTTTTTACAAAAAAATAACCAGTCCCCGCCTAATCTAAATTCCTGCCGCCTACCGCCTACTGACTACCGCCTAATCTTCCTACCTTCCCCCCGTGAAATTCGGCTCCACCCCCCTCGATCTGGTCATCATCGGCCGCTCCATCCTCTCCTCCCTGGAAAACCCGGCGGCGGGCCTGTACCGTGGTTTGATCAACGAGCTGGCGCAGCACGGCCACCGGACGACCTTCCTCGAACGGCTCGACCCCACCAGGGTTCAGGTGCGGGATATGTTGCGGTCACCGTACTGTGAGGTTTGGACTTACCCCACCACCGAGCAGTTGCTGGAAGAATATACGGACATCGTGCAGACGGCGGACGTCATCATGATGGGTAGCGGCGTGGAGGACGCCGAGGATATTGCCGTCTGGATCGCCGAAGAAGCTAGGGGCGTCACTATTTACTACGACACTAACTTAAACCGGACGATCGAATCCTTCAGCGCGGCCCGCAAACTTGGCGACTGCCTGAGCTGCCGGACGATCGGTAATTTCAACCTGTTCCTGTCCACCACCGGCGGCCCCATTCTGGAGGAGCTGGCGCGTGAAAACGACCTGCAGTTTGCCCGCCCGCTCTACGAATCCGTCGACCCTTTCGATTTTTACCGTACGGACGCGGAAAAAACCTACGAACTGGGCTTCATCGGCACGTATAAGGAGGACCGCCGGGAGACCCTCACCGCGCTACTCCTCGAACCGGCCGGTTACACGCCCGCCCGTAATTTCGTACTGGCGGGCAGCGGATACATCGACCGGGAGAACTGGCCCACCAACCTGACTTACCTCGAACACTTACCCGCCACCAACTTGGTGGATTTCTATAACCGCCAAGTTTGTACCCTGGTCATCAACCGGGCCGACCGGCAGGCGATGGGTTACACACCGACGCGTCGGTTGATGGCCGCCGCCGCCTGTGGCGTCCCCGTGCTGACTACCTACTGGGCTGGGTTGGAGCACTTTCTCGAGCCCGACCGCGAGGTATATACCGTGGACGACCGGCAGAGCGTTCTCGACATTCTCTACGGTAGCGACGAGAAGTACCGCCGAAAAATGGGTAACCGGGCGAGAAAGCGCATCCTGGCGGAGCACACCATCGGCCACCGTGCGCAGGAACTACTCGGCTACCTGAGCGAAGTCACCGACTAGTCGGCGCGCCCCACCAAACCGACTCCGGCCGCAATAGCCCCTCCCTTCGAACCATCGACCCCCCCCGCAATGAAACTTTTCTTTACGCTGATCTGCTGCTTTCCACTAGCGCTCATAGCCCAAGCGGAGCCCGCCCTCACGACCGCCACGGACTCCGTAGCGGTCGATACGACCATCTACCAATTTGCCGATGAGGCACCCCGGTTTCCCACCCGGTGCGAAGGCTACGACACCACGGCTACGGCCAAAGTAGAATGCTCGGATATCGCCGTGCTGGCCTACGTCAATAAGCGCGTCGGCTACCCTGTGGAGGCACGAAATCAAGGCATAAGTGGAACGGCGGTCATTAGCTTTTTGATCGAACGCAACGGTATCATTTCCCGGGCGGAGATCCTGCGGGACCCCGGCGCGGGCCTGGGCGTGGCGGCGGCGCGGGCGGTGATCGAGATGGCTAAAGAGGTCCGCTGGCGGCCGGCCTTCAGGGAGGGCAAGCCCGTCCGGTTTCTGTACACTTTACCCATTCGCTTTAAGTTGGAGGAACCCAAGCCCTACGTGTTATCGGACCGGGACACGATCTACACGGAGTTTTCCAAACCCGTCGAGTTTACCGGCCCGTCCGGCAGCCTCGTTGCCTACCTGACCGAACAACTTACCTACCCTACTTCCGGTGAGGACAGCTGCCGCATTGGAGACCTGGACGTACAATTACTGGTCACGAGCGCCGGTGCCGTGCAGGTACAGGACATCATCGACTATAATGACCTGGGGACTGATTTCACCTTCGAGGCCATCAGGGTAGCGACCAGGTCGCGCGGTCAGTGGTCGCCGGCGGAGTACGACGGCCGGCCCGTCACCGCTGCCTACGACGTTGCCCTCACCTTCGTGCCAGAATCGGCGGCCTGCGCGTCCACGATCGCAGATTACAACGACGCGCTCGGCCTCATCAACGAGGCGCAGGTGATGGCTCAGGACAGCAACCAGGTAATTTCAGCGTTGGCGAAGATGGACGAAGCCGTTATTCGTTTCCCGCGCGACGGCCGCTTCCGCATCGTCCGGGGGCAAACTCGCCTGGACAACAACATGCTCGGTGGCGCGTGTGAAGACTTGACGCTCGCCAAGGCAATTTCGCTCGTGAACTGGTACGATGGTGTGTTGCCGTTGCTCTGTAAGGCGATGGAAGAGTAAGCACATCTCCGAGCTGGTTAATAAGTTTGCGCGGACGCCGGTGCCGGGTAAACGGGCAAGCGAGCAAAGTTTAGGACGGCATTAACCAACTTGGTGGCGGCAGCCCTTGTCTTTACCCCCGCATGAAGTACTTATTCGTTTTGTCGTTCCTACTCGTTACCCCCCTGCTGGCACAGACGGCCAAGTCGTCCGTGATCACGGAGGGCACCTGGGAGCAAAATAAATACTGGTCAGAGGTCAACGACCTCGACGGTAGGTTTCAGCTCCTCAGCCCCGCCCCCTTCGCACACCGGGTCGACACCCTTGACGGTGGGCTCGGTGAGCAAGTCCTGCATACCTTCCATTTCGAAGTCCCGGACCCCACGAAGGCCGAGAACGTGATCTACGCCCTGTCCTACGTCGACTATCCCGTAGGAAGCCTGCACCACGACAGCACGGAACTGATCGAGGAATTTATGGCTTCTACCGAAGAAGAAGCCGTGATCGCCATGCGGGGCGACCTCGTTTACGCCTCCGGTAAGGAAGTTTCCACCTACCCCGCCCGCCAGTGGCGCATCGACTACAACGACGGTAAAGCCACGGCCCGTACGCTGGCCGTCGTTGCCGGAAATCGGTACTACGAGCTAAAGGTGTTTTCCTTAAAGGCGAGCGGACCTAACGGCTCGGCGAGTAAGTTTTTTGATTCCTTCCGCCTCTTCGATCCGCCGGGGGAACAATAAGTGGCCGAGCTCCGTAAGGATGGAAACATTAGTACCCATGTCCAAGCAACTCTACCTGATTGCCAAGTTCGACCTCAAGAAGGCCGATAAAGCTTACCCGATCTTCAAGAAACACGCCAAAGCTAGCCGGGCCAAACTCGGTTGCCTTTTCTTTTACCTCATTCAGGACAAAGATGACCCCAGCAAATTCGCCACGATGGAATGCTGGGAAAACTACGACTACTTCGAGCAACACGTCGCCGACGACGAGCACGAAGCCTTCTTTAAGAAGATCAAAAAGCATTTCCGGAAAGACCCCGAGGTGATGGAGGCAAATTTAGTCATGGGGATGGAATGACCTTTGTTTCTAACGCTTAGACCCGGATGGTCGTCTGCCGCTGCGTGGGGGCTCGTTCCCACGTTTACGGTGTTCCGATTTATCGTCAACTGATAAATTCAGAATACCTTCTTCTTTCTCTCAACTCCGGGTTCCCAAATCAGCAACAACAAGAGAGAAAAGGCGGAAACCCCCACCGTATTCTCCAGCGTGTTCTCCACCAGGCAACTCAGAAAGAACACGGTGACGACGGCGAGGAACACGGCGTCCCTTCGCCGGAGGCCAACTAGAAACAGTACGATAAATACACCGATTGTGACAACGCCACCGATAACCCCGCTGCCGGCGAGCGCGCTCACGAACTGGTTGTGCGGTCGCTTTCCCTTCTTGCCCGGCAAAATTTCCGCGTACCGTCGATCAGTTGCCGCGAGCATATTTCCCGGCCCCACGCCCACGACGGGGTGGTCCCGAAAGATCGACCAGCCCACCCGGATGCTCGTCAACCGGCCTTCGTCGCTGTATTCGAGTTCATCGTCCGCCGCGTTGCGGTGGAAAAGCTCGTAGCGTACGTAGTCGAGCTTCGTTTGGAAGCTCGGCACCGCGATGTAAGCCACGACGGGCAGTACGCACAACCCACCGATCACGGCTGCGGCCGGGAGCCAACGCCCCCTTCGCCATGCGCTCGCTAACCCCAACACCAAGGCACCCGCGTACGCGCCCACCAGGCCACTCCTGACCGCGAGCAAGTGCAGGCCCAAAAACAAGAACCCCGCTACGTACCACCAGGTATTTCGCCACCCGAACGCCCGTAAACCCCGTGCGCGCACGGCTAGCAGCGCGGCAATTGCGACGAGCAGACTAAACCGAATATGGTTGCGCGGCACGGGAACGGACTGCCCCATGCGAATCAAATTATTGATTTCTTCGAAGTGCAGACCATAGTTGATGATTACACCGCCAAGGACGAGCCCCACGAATAGCCCGAAGCCACCAAAAACGGCACCCTCCAGCCGGTCGCTCAACTTGGGTAGGCCCGGCCAAACGATTGGCAGACTCAGTAATGGCACCTTAATGCGCAAGCGCTCGAAGTAGTAAGGCCAGTCCTCCGTCTGCCACCAGCCGAACAGTAGCAGCAGGTAGAGCGCGATCAGGGCGAGCGGGACGGGGCTTCCTAAATGGCGGGCAATCCCCGCGCGCCAGGCCGGGTTGATACCAGCAAGCGGGTCTAACAAACCCAGTACGACGATGCCAATCAGCCCGACGGACAGGACCGGTGGTGAAATCACCAACCCGAACAGCGCGCTGGCGAGCATCAGCAGGTACAGGTAAAGTCGGTAGTGTTCAACACGGTGGCGCGTCAGCATGGGGTAAGGATACGGCGTGCGGGCCGAACGTTTTGTTTACCGGGCGGGAAGGCGCAATACTTATTTACTCAACAATCGATCTCCGGGCGTGAAGTGCATTGCTCCTATTCCGTACCGACGCGGCACCTGCGCCCGCGCCCAATTACCCTATATTTGCGCCCTATGGCCCCAGAAGTTTTTACCCGCGTAGCAGCCCTCATCGAGGAGATCAATCAGCACACCGCCACGACCGCCCCCGAGGTGGAGGCGTTCCGCATCAAGTACCTCGGCTCGAAGAATATCCTGAAGCCCCTGATGGGGGAAATGCGCAACATTCCGAACGAAGAGAAGCGCGCTTTTGGACAACTCGTCAATAAGGCCAAGCAGACCGCGCAGGATAAATTCGATGCATTACAGGCCGCCACGGCGGAGCAGGCGGGCGCGGTCGCGGGTACAGGGTTAGACCTGACGGCACCGGCCGAAGCCCTCCCCCTCGGCAGTCGCCACCCCATCGCACTGACGATGCGGCGCATCATTTCGATCTTCGGGCGCATTGGCTTTACCGTGGCGGAGGGGCCGGAAATCGAGGATGACTGGCACAACTTTTCGGCCATGAACACGCCCGAAGACCACCCGGCGCGGGACATGCAGGACACTTTTTACGTCGGCGAAAACATGCCCGCCGGCCCAAAAAACACCGACATGCTACTGCGGACGCACACCAGCTCCGTCCAGGCCCGCACGATGGAAAACGAGCCGCCGCCGATCCGCATCATCGCCCCCGGCCGCGTCTACCGCAACGAAACGATCAGCGCCCGCAGTCACGCGCAGTTCCACCAGGTGGAAGGTCTTTACGTAGCCGAGAAGGTGAGTTTTGCCGACATGAAGGCTACGCTACTCCACTTCGCCCGGGAGATGTACGGGGATCAGACTAAGATTCGTCTCCGCCCCAGCTACTTCCCCTTCACCGAGCCCAGCGCCGAAATGGACATCTGGTGGGGCCTGGAAACGGAGCACGATTACCGCATCACGAAGGGCACCGGCTGGCTCGAGATCCTCGGCTGCGGCATGGTGGACCCTCAGGTACTCATCAACTGCGGGATCGACCCGGAGATCTACTCCGGTTACGCGTTCGGGATGGGCATCGAACGGCAAGCGATGTTGTTGTACAACATTACCGACATCAGGCTGATGTTCGAGAACGACGTCCGGTTTTTACGGCAGTTCAGTAGCGTGTTGTAACCGGGGTCACGACCCGCCCGCAACGGGTAACAATCGGTTGGGCTTCCGATACCGAAAGTGACTTAATTTTGGTAGATAATAGTAAGGGGCGTGGATTTATTTAGTTAAATGTTTCGCGTTAAACGGGCCAGTGCCTAAGTAATCCGTGCAATTGCGGTAATTCTTAACCAAGCTCACTGTTCGGCTCTTTGTGGTTTAGACCGCAGTGTAGTATATTTGAAATTATTCTACTAGTAGTTTACGTAATATTTGAATTTTCCCCGACTTTAAAAATTTAGATTTCATCCTCTCTCGTTCCGCCGCAAAAACGGTGGACTCATCCTACTTTTAAATTCCTCTTTTACATTGAGTACGTTAACCGCAACCGTTGCACCGGCTGCCGTCAATGGACTACCTGGCTATAATGGACCGTGGGGCAAAGCACAAGCTGCCCACCTACTCCGCCGTTCCATAATGGGACCAAAACGCCAGGAAATCCTTGAGGCTTCTACCAGTGGTTTATCCGCTACGTTGGATAAATTATTCGCCCCCCCTGCCCTGCCGCCGCCCCCGATCAACCATTTTTTCACTCAGGACCCCAATGTCGCCGTTGGTAAGACGTGGGTCAACTCCCCTTACGTCGCGGGTGTCGACGTAGGCAAATACCGTTACCCGTCCCTGCGGGGGTGGTACGTTAATAACCTTATCGATAGCCCTTGCACGATTAACGAGCGACTGACCTTGTTCTGGATCAATCACTTCGGCATGGCGGAAGTCAGCGATCACCGTGCTGAGTATCAGTATATCCAGCTATTTCGTGAGTTCGGTGGCGCCAGCTTTCAGACGATGATCGAGAAAATTACCGTCCACCCGGCGATGCTGTATTTTCTCAACGGTGACTGGTCGAGTAAGTACGAACCGAATGAGAACTACGCTCGGGAATTGTTAGAATTATTTACCATCCAAAAGGGGCCCCAAATTGGCGAGGGAGACTACACAAATTATACCGAGCAGGACATCCGCACCGCCGCCCGTATTCTGACCGGTTGGCGCACCCGCAGGCTGTTCAGTAGAGACAGCGGACCGGTCGACAGCTTCTTCAACGATCAGACGCACGACGATGAGACCGACCCGCGCAACCCCAACCTGGAACCGAAACAGTTGAGCCGCCACTTTGGTAATGCGGTGATCGTCAGTAATGGTGCCGACGAGTATAAAGATTTGATCGCGATTATTTTTCAGCAACCGGAGACGGCCCGGGCTATTTGCCGGGAATTGTACCGTTATTTCGTGTATTCTGACATTACTTCGGAAGTTGAGGACACCGTGATTACCCCACTCGCCCAGTTCATGACGGCCAACAATTTCAACGTAGCCGCTACACTCCGCGAATTATTGGGTAGTAAGCATTTTTACGACATAAACGTACGGGGCCCCTTCATCAAGAACCCCTACGAATACTACCTGTCGATACTACGACCACTGCACGGTTTTGAGCATCTTGATCTCAGCTTGGCGAATAACCCCAATTCCAGCCAGATCAGGACCATCTATAACATTGGTACCGCTTATTTCGGGTGGGCCTCCTCGGCGGACATGGACGTCTTCACCCTCCCTACCGTAGCGGGGTGGAAGGCGTACTACCAGGCACCGAACTACTACCGGAATTGGATTGGCTCAGCTTCCCTACAGTTGCGACGTAAATCAGTGCGGGATTTGACGTACCAGGGTATTTACGTACAGATCGAGGGGGGGGAATACAAGCCGCGAGGGCTTGGTTGGCTTGAGTTCGTCGAGCGACTCACCATTCCGGAAGACGTGATCGAGGTCGTTCAGGAATGTATCGACATCTTCCTTCCACGTGAGTTGCACCCCGACCAGTTCGACGCCCTTAAGAACGAGTTGCTCCGCGGCCAGCAGGACCGGGAATGGACCATCCAGTGGAACAGCTACCTGGCCAGCCCGTCCAACCCGGACATTACCCGGCCGCTAACGAACAACATTAAGTCGTTCTTCCGCGCGCTGTTCAGCATGGCTGAATTCCACCTTCAATAACTAATCTTCCGAAGTCTCTTCTTCTGATTGCCCCGGCTCTTTATCGCCGGTGGCCAGGCTTCGATTTAATACCCATCCATCATGGATCGTAGAAACTTTCTTCGCCGCGGCGGTGCGCTTAGCCTACCGCTACTGGCCGGCTTTTCGGGCATCCAGGCTGCCGGCTCCTCCTTCCTCACCAATTTGTTGCCCCCCGGGTCCGATCGCGTTCTCGTACTCATCCAGTTGAACGGTGGCAACGACGGGCTCAACACCCTCGTTCCCATTGACCAGATGGGCGCTTTACAGAACGTCCGACCCAACGTCTACCAACCCAAATCATCGCTCAAGGCACTAACGACGAGCCTTGCCTTACACTCCAGAATGGGTGGGATGCAGGGGCTATTTACGGAAGGAAAGATGAGCATCGTCCAGGACGTAGGCTACCCCAACCAAAACCGCAGCCACTTCCGCAGCGCGGATATCTGGACGAGTGGCTCCAACGCCACCACCACCCTGGAGACGGGTTGGGTGGCGCGGCACCTGGAAACTGAATTTGTGGGGTTTCCCACTGATTTTCCGACCAGTAGTCAACCCCACCCACCCGCCATATCGATGGGTAACATCGGTAACGCGACGTGCCAGGGCTACGTCACCAACGTCAGCCAAACGGTCAAAAACCCGAGTGAATTGACGCTCCTCGCTCCCGGGGGCAACACCCCGCTACCCGACGATAATTACGGTGACCAGCTCGATTTTCTGAGAACGGCCATCGAGCAAACCAACGAATATGGTGTCGTGATCAAGGCGGCGGCCGAATCAGGGGCCACCAGTGCAACCTACCAACCCGGCCCACTGCGCGAGCAACTTCAAAACGTCGTTCGCCTGATTAGCGGCGGACTACAGACGCAAGTGTACGTCGTTCAGCTGGGTGGCTTTGATACCCACGCAACGCAGGTAAACGGCAACAACACCACGCAAGGAAGACATGCAGATCTGCTCGGCCAGCTTTCCGACGGTATCGCTGCTTTTCAAACGGACCTGGAGGAGCAGGGCATCGCCGACCGGGTTTTGGGGATGACCTTCAGTGAGTTTGGCCGCCGCATTCGGTCTAACGGCAGTAACGGAACGGACCACGGCACGGCCGCCCCGATGTTTCTGTTCGGTAACTGCGTAAGCGGAACCGTCCTCGGTGATAATCCGACAATCGATACGCAGATTGACCAGAACGAAGGCGTGCCGATGCAGTACGACTTTCGCGACGTTTACGGGTCGGTGCTGACGGACTGGTTTGGCGTCCGGGAAGCAGATGTTCGTACGCTTCTTTACCCTGGGTTTGTCTATTTACCCGTCGCCAACGGCTGCGCGAGTGCGCTACCCGTAGAACTACTGAACTTTACCGCGGCGGGCGATCGCAAACAAATCAACCTGGCCTGGCAGACCACGCTGGAAGAGAATAACGATGGTTTTGAAGTACAGCGGAGCGAGGACGGCAAAACTTTCCGGCGCATCGGCTGGGTTACCGCAACGACTGATGATGGTGCGGGGGTTCACGACTACGTGCTGGCGGATTCGGACGTCGTCACCGGACCTCTATACTACTACCGCCTCAAGCAGCGAGATTTGGACGGGAATTTTGAGTATTCGCCAGCGCGGACGGCTCGTTTGACGGGTAGTGCGCTCGGCGATTGGTCCGTCGGTAATGCCTTCCCCAACCCGGCCACGGAGGAAACGACCGTGCAGGTTTACGCGCCGACCGACGGAAGGGTCAGCTATTCTGTCTTTAACGTTGGTGGCCAGCGAATCATGCAGGATTCAGCCGTACTGATCGGCCGGCGGGATACCCGAATTAAGATTCGCTTTGGGCGGGTTCCACCGGGAATTTATACCATTCGCTTCGACGTGAACTCGAGTGATTACCGGACGCAAAAGATTATTATCCGGTAGACGTACGCTATTTCTGGATCAATTACATACTAATGTTACGCAGATTATTTCGCCACATAGCACGAAGTACTGCGAAGCAAAACACAAAAGCACAAAATCGGTGTATGGCTACGCCAAAGCACCGTTTACTTATTCTTGTGTGTTTTTGTGTTTATGTGCCATAATCCGGTTGCGTGAGGTCAGTTACTTGGGCAATATCGAACGTACATCTTGTAACCCTCTCCCCCGGGCTTACGACAGGGTCGACGCGTCCAAAGGTAGAGGGAAGACGAGTCAGTTCGCTACGCTCGTTAAAATGTTACGATAATATTCTCCAACTACTTAGCGTAGTGGTTTAATTATAACCCGGCCAATTACCCGCGACAGTTTGCTCCTCCGTAATTTACCCTGCACCCGCGACCGCGCCTAAGGCATCTTTGGCTACGTATTTAAACCCATTAAAACATACGCTGCCGCCGGAAATAGTAAATCGTCCCGAAACTAAGCAGAACGGAGATTAGAATGATGGCCAAAAACGCAAATAAGTTCGATTCCCCCTGGAAAGGGACGGCAACGTTCATGCCGAAAAAGGAGGCGACGACCATCGGCACGGTCAGGACGATCGTGATGAGTGTAAGGCGCTGAATGGTGATGTTTAGGTTGTTGCTGATAATGCTACCGTAGGCATCCATCGTCCCGTTCAGGATGTTCGTGTAGATGTTCGCCATTTCCAACGCCTGGCCGTTGTCGATAATGATGTCTTCGAACAGGTCCGTTAGGTCCTCGTCGTGGCGGATAATTAGAAAATCGGTCCGTTTCATTTTGGCTTTGAGGAGTTCGTTACCGTTCAGCGCGTTAATGAAATAAACGAGGGACTTTTCAATACTCAGCAATTGTTTCAATTCGCGATTACGGCTGCTGTCGTACAGTTCCTGCTCGATTAAATTACGTTTGATGTTCAGCCGTTTTAGACAGGTCAGGTACCGGTAAACCGTATTCTCCAAAATGCGCAGCACGAATTTTGCCTGTTGCTGCGGGTCGACATTTTTAATCTTATTTTCCGAAAAGAGCCTTAGCACCGGATGGTTCTCGTTGCTGGTGATGGTGATCACGTTGCGGGGCGTGATGATGATACCGAGCGGGACGGTGACGTAGATTCCTTCGTTAGCCTCCTCACTCCCTTCTACCGTAGAAAGCACCGGGGTGTTGACCACAATTAACCGGTCCGCTTCCTCGCGTTGGTAGCGGGACCGCTCGTCGGTGTCGAGGGGGTCGGTAAGAAAATCGAGCGGCAAGTCATGGCGGGCGGCCAGGTCCTTCAATTCATCCACGACGAAAGGTGGGCAAAGCTGGATCCAACAGCCATCTTCGCGTGCTTCCAACTGTTCCAAACGTGCGCTCCGGTAGGCGTAATAGCTGGTCATAGCAGAGGGGTTTGGTGAACGGGGGGGCAAAGATAGCCGATTGGTTGCCGTTCAAAGCATCATTTGCCCGTAGCCGCCCCGCGGCGAGGAAAACAAACCCGAAGACGTAACGCGGACGTACCGGCGGGCCGCTAAAACACTACGTCCGAAAAATTAAATCTATTTCCAAGTCTAGAGGGCTGAGGAACGAGGCCTTGGGCAACACCAGTAACGGGCGGGGAGGATACGGCTTGCGACGGATCAGCCGCGCCCGAATTGTTACCATACCCCAACGATCATTCGCCCGAAGTTTCGGTTTAGAAAGCTGTGCGCCAATGGAAACGAGCGCGGCTAACCATGGCGATAAAAGACGACACCCTTCCCCAAAGCGACCCAGAACTTAAAGAAGCCACCCCCGGCGAGAACTTTAAGGCCTGGTTCGATGACTTTCTCAACCTACGGATCGGTAGTGACCGGGCCGGCGCGGTAGCGTCCATCGTGAACGGCAAGCAGATGCGTGGCTCCAATGCCTGGATGCTCGTCTGCTCGATTTTGATTGCGAGCCTGGGGCTGAACCTTAACTCCGGGGCGGTCATCATCGGCGCGATGCTGATCTCGCCGTTGATGAACCCGATTCTCGGTATCGGACTGGCCGTGGGGACGAACGACTGGCCCATGCTCTGGCAGGCGTTGAAGAACTTCGGCATTTCCATGGTTATTGCCCTGACCGCCAGCACGCTCTACTTCGTACTGACCCCCATCCACAATTTCACTCCGGAGATGCAGGGGCGGACCGAACCCACCATCCTGGACGCGCTCGTAGCCGTTTTTGGCGGGCTGGCGGGCATCATTTCCGTCACGCGCGAGGACAAAACGAACGCCATCCCGGGCGTAGCCATCGCAACGGCCCTGATGCCGCCACTGTGTGTTTCCGGCTACGGCATTGCCCTGGCGTGGAGTGACCCCGAATTGGGTTTTCTCGTCTTCTGGCGGTCGTTTTACTTGTTCTTTATCAACTCCTTTTTCATCGCGGTAACCGCGTACATCATCATTCGGCTACTGCGGTTTCCCTACCGCAAGTACCTGAACAAGGCGGAGGCTCGCCGCAGTTTATTTATCGTCCTGGCGATCAGCATTTTGATGATCCTACCCAGTGTGTACATTCTGCGGGACGTGCTGAAGCGGCAGAAAGAGGAAGTAGCCGCGCGGGAGTTTACCGAACGGTATTTCCCCAGCAGCGCATCCACTTACAACCTGGAAAGAGACGAGCAAAAACACCCGCTCCTCATCTACCCCATCAAGGATCGGATGATGAGTTCGGACAGCATAAACTACTACACGGAAATCCTCCGTGCCCCGCCCTACAACCTGGAAAACGCGAGGATCGTGACGGATACCGCTTTCACCAGAGCCAATTTGCAAAGCAGGCAGGCCATCGTGAGTTACGAACAACGGCTGGCTGACCTGGAATTTCGGCAGCAAGCACTCACCCGGGAAGTAACGAAAGCCGCCGAGTTGCCCGACGAATTCACGGATTCCACCGCCTTCGCGCGCATGGAACAACAAGTCAAAATTGCATTCCCTACCGTACAAACTATTGCGTTGAGCAAGGCCCGGGTGAGTAATGACTCACTGCCGTTCGGAGAATTACCCCTGGCGGTGCTGGACATCGTTCGACCCGGCAAAACCCCGGAACCGGCGGTGATGGAACGCGAGCGGCAGCAGTTGTCCCGCTATTTTGCTTCCGCGCTGCGCCGGGACTCCGTGATCGTCGTAATCTGGAACAGATAGTGGAATAAGCTGCGGAGTAGCAGCAATTACGACGGATTAAGACACCGCTAAGAGCGTTAAAAGCTTCTACAGCGCTATCCCGCTTGGAGCGCAACTTTTCCGCTCTCCCCGTCAATTATCCTGATCGCTGCATCACTGTCACTGACGCCTAATATTTGCCGAGACCGGGACAAGACCGGTTCGTGAATGTTATAAATACGGCTCGCGATAAAATAGCCGAGTAAGCAGCCGGCAATCGCGTCCGTTGGCCAGTGTTTCGCCGCTTTTACGCGCAGGTAGCCCGTGTAGCCCGCCATGAACCCCGTCAGCACCCAGGCGGCTACCTCGAGAATTTTCGCCTCGGTACCTTCCCCGACTAGTCTGGCAAAAAGTACGACCCCGAGGGTGGCGTGAGATGCGTGACCGGAAAGAAAGGCGGCACGATCGTTCCGGGATAGCTGGGTGTCCTCTGGAAAGTTGTCGTTAAAAACATAGGGGCGTGGCCGGTTCGCACTATTTTTGATAACGGAGGTAGCCCCGAAGTTCAGGATCATGGCTTCGGCCCAAAGTAAAAAGATGTGGGAGCGATTTGGGCGCTGACGCGGGTGCAGGGCCGCCAGGAGGGGCAAGGCCGGGCCACCGTAGAGGCCGACATCCGCAAGCCGCGCGGCCCGCAGGTCGACGTCTTTGTACGCCAACCAGTCGAAGGGATTATTAGATCCCGCTCCCGGGTTCCGCAGATCGCCGATGCGTACTGGCGTGATGGACCGCCGGTCCAACCAGTGAGCTAGCCCGATTAGCGCAACGCCGGTTAGCAACCGCGCGGCACTCCCTACCCCCGTACGTTCCGTGAAGATTGATGTTCTCATTATCTGACCGTCCAACCGTTTCCAAAATCAGCCGGCGGGCTGACGAACACCAGTTTACCCTCCGCGTCTTCCGCCATCAGGATCATCGCTTCACTCAGTACGCCGGCCATTTTACGGGGGGCGAGGTTCGTGACCGTCACGACTCGCTTACCGATCACTTCTTCCGGTGAGAAGTGCTTCGCGATGCCGGACACGACGGAACGCTCTTCGCTGCCCAGGTCGATGGTGAGGTGGAGTAATTTGCTTGACTTCTTGACTTTTTCGGCCGTCAGTACGGTGGCCGTCCGCAGGTCGAGTTTCGTAAAATCATCGAAGGATACTTCGGCCTTTGCCGGTTCCCGCGCTACGTCGGATGCATTGGCTTGGGCTTCTAATTCATTTTTGGCTTCCAAAGCAGCCTGCATCTTATCGCGCTGTTTTTGGATGATGGCGTTGCGGCTATCGTCTTTCCGGTCGATGATTTTGGGAAATAATACGCCGGCGTGGCCAATGACGGCACCCGCTTCCCGTAATGACTTGCCCTGGCTCAGTCGCTGGATGGCTAGCTTCCAGGCGTTATCCTCGGCCGGAGTTTGGTAGATTATTTCGCGCAGTTTTGCGGCGGCCTCCGGGATGAACGGTGCGGCGGCCAATGAAAGCGCGGCGGCGATCTGAATGGAGTTAAACATTGTCGTTGCGATGGCGGGGTCCGCAGGGTCCGCCTTGAAGAGTGACCAGGGGGCGGCGTCCTGGAGGTAGGTGTTCCCATAAGTAGCCAACTCGACGAAAGCGGTCGCGGCGTCCTTAAAGCGGTACCCTTCGATGTCGTCACCAATGCTGTTGAGGCTAGCGAATAGCTGATCGTTAACGCTGGTCACGTCCTCGTTAGTAGACGTTACTTCCGGGACTTTTCCGTCAAAATACTTGTGCGTCAGCACGGTAACGCGGTTGACGAAATTGCCCAGCTTGTCGGCCAGGTCCTTATCGTGGTACTCCGTAAAGCCATCCCACGTAAAATCCGCGTCTTGCTGCTCCGGAAGATTACGGATCAGCGCCCAGCGAAGCGCGTCGGCGGCGTTGGGGAAATCTTTGAACTCGTCGACGTATTCCTGCAACTCGATCCCCCACCCCCGCGACTTAGAGAATTTATCTCCCTCGAAGTTGAGGAACTGGTTGGCCGGTACGTTTTCGGGCAGGTTAAAGTCGCCGTGGGCCTTCAGCATGGCCGGGAAGACGATGCAGTGAAAAACGATGTTGTCCTTACCAATGAAGTGCACGAGGCGGGAGTCGTCGGCTTTCCACCATTTTTCCCAGTCGCCGCCGGTTTCTTTTGCCCACTGTTTCGTGGCGGAAATGTAACCGATCGGTGCGTCGAACCACACGTAAAGCACCTTCCCTTCCGCCCCCTCGACGGGTACTTGGATGCCCCAGTCGAGATCCCGCGTGATGGAGCGCGCCTGTAAGCCCTGGTTCAGCCAACTCATACACTGACCGATAACGTGCTTCTTCCAGTCTTTCGGGTCGTGGAGCTGAACGCCGTCGAGCTTACCCTCCTGTATCCAAGTCTTTAACCACGCCTCGTGCTCGTCGAGGCGGAAGAACCAGTGCTTCGTTTCGCGTAGTTCTGGCTTGGTGCCCGTGACGACGGAAACGGGGTTAATCAACTCCGTGGGGCTCAGATCGCGCCCGCACACTTCGCACTGGTCGCCGAAGGCTTCCGGGTTACCACAATTGGGGCATTCGCCCTTGATGTAGCGGTCGGCGAGAAACTGGTCAATTTGGGGGTCGTAGTACTGTTGCGTGGTTTTTACTTCGAACTGGTCGCCACGTTCGAGGAGTTTTTTAAAGAATTCCTGACTCGTTTCGTGGTGCAGTGGGTCGCTCGTGCGGTGGTAGTAATCAAAACTGATGCCGAGAGCGTCGAAGCTGCCCTTATTAAGGTGGTGGTATTTGTCGACGATCGCTTGCGGCTCGATGCCTTCCTTCTTCGCCCGCAAAGTGATGGCAGCGCCGTGCTCGTCCGAGCCACACACCCAGAGCACTTCCCGGCCGCGCAGGCGGAGGTAGCGGGCGTAGATATCCGCGGGGAGGTAGGCGCCGGCTAGGTGGCCTAGGTGGAGGGGGCCGTTGGCGTAGGGGAGGGCGGAGGTTAGTAGGGTGCGCATTTTTGGTCTTTGGTCTGGGGGCTGTAGGCGGGTAGGCTGTAGGCTGTAGGCGTGTAGGCGTGTAGGCGGTAGGCGGTAGGCGGTAGGCGGTAGGCGGTAGGCGGTAGGCGGTAGGCGGTAGGCTGTAGGCGGGTAGGCGGTAGGCGGGTAGGCGGTAGGCGGGTAGGCGGTAGGCGGTAGGCGGTATATACGAATTCTATACTTTCGGGGATGTTCTATCGCCTACTTGCCTACCGCCTACTCTTCCTACCGCCTAATTCTTCCTACCGCCTGGTAAACTAGTAACAGGATTCTAGGACAGCTTCGGCAATCATCACGTAGCCTTTTTTGTTCTTTCGGAAGTGAACGCCGTCGTCGGAGTGTTCCAGCGCGGCGGGGCCGGGGTTGGTTTGTAGGTCGACAAAACAGTGGCCACGGTCGGTGGCGATTTGGCGGTAAGTTTCGGTGATTCTTTTGGTGCAGGCGGTGGCACCGGCGAAGTTGGGGCTCACGTCGGTATCGTCGAGGGGGGCGGGGGCGAGGATGACGATGCGGGGGATTTCTTGGCCGCGCTCGGTGAAAAACGTGGCGGTACGGTCGAGGAGGGTTTCGAGATTGGTGCCTATTTCACCGTGCCGGTCCGTGAATTCGACTTTGCAGTCGTTGGTGCCGAGGCCGATGAGAATTTCGTCGATGCTGCCGAGCTCGGCGTAACCGTTGCGGAGGTACGAAGTCAGGTTTTCGAGCGTGTTCATCGAAAGATCGCCGCCGTAGTTAAAACCAATCGTGTTCCCACTCAGCGAGGTGTTGTACAGGCCGCCGCCGCCGCGGAGTTGCTGAAGCTGAGCGACCCAACCTTCCCCGACACCGTTGCTATCGCCGATGACGAGCAGATTCTTTTTGCCCAGGGGTGGGTTACAGGCGGCCAGCAGGAGCGTGAGTACACCAAGGACGAGGGTAAGGATGCGGTTCATAAATGGGCGTTTTGACCTTAAAGATTCGGCAGTGCTGAATTGGGCGCAGCCCCGATAGCTATCGGGGGTGCAAAGAAACGGATTATTGAGCGGGGTTAGTCGGCTGTTTGCGCCGGAGGACCGACCGTAACCAATTTTTTTCCAGCCAGCCGAGAATCGCGAGCAGCCCCAAAAACACGGCTATCCGTCCCACAAAACCCTGCACCTGCGACAGCGCCCCGTACACCACCGCGCAACTCACCATGACGTACACCACAATGCGCCCGATGGGGTAAGCAACCGGAAAATACCGCCACGTAACCCCCCACGCCAGCGCGCACATCAGCAAATAACAGGCGAACATCGCCGCGGCCGGCGCAATGATGCCGTACGCACCGATGAAGAAAATGCCGACCCCAGCGCACACCAAACTCCCCGCCAGCGCGATGGCCCCGCCGAGGTAAGTCTTGTCGGTCAGCTTGTATGCGATGGAAAAGTTGCTGTAAAGCCCGAAACAGAAATTACCCGCCAGCAGGAAGGGCAGGACGACCAGGCCCTCCTGCAGGTCATCACCGATGAACACCTTGAGCCAGGGCAAAAAGATCATGATGCCCGCGCAGGCCAGTACCCCAACCAGCGCGTAAGCCCGGGTGGCGTCCGCGAAAATCTGTTTGTCCGCCTTATCCAGGTCGTTCCCCGCCTGCCGGAAAAAGAACGGCTCGGCGGCGTAGTTGAAGGCGGTCACGAACAGATTTAGAATTACCGCGAGTTTCAGTGCGGCCGAGAATTGACCGGACCAGTAGAGGTTCTCCGTGGTTGTGCCGCCCATAAATTCCTGGATGATGTAGGGCCCGGAAAGAGCATTAAAAATTCCGGCCACGCCCACCAGCGTCAACGGCGCGCTGTAAATCAGCATCCGCCGTAAGACCGGCGCATGTCCTGCGTTGTCCTTCGCCAGTAATTCATTACCCAACCGTTTTGCGGGTCGCAGGCGGTAGCGGTACAAACCATCCAGCAGAAGCACCAAGTACCGCAGGGCGGCGGGGATGGCGATCGTAGCGAGGTAGTAGGTAACTTGGTAGTTAGGATCGTACACCAGGCCAAGTAAGGTTCCCCAGTCCGGCCAGAAGTCAAGCAGTAGGTAGAGTAAAGCCAAGCTGAGCAATGTCGCCCCCAGGTTCACCGCGACGAACAGCCACGCCCGGCGCTCCAACCGCAACCGGGCCAGGGGAACGGCGCTCAGGCAATCGAACGCGACCGCCAACAGGAATACCACTACGTAGCTGGGCCGGTCCGGATAATGAATCCAGTCCGCCACCTGGTTCGACAACAATAGCCCGAGCCCGACGACCACGATTACCACCGCGACCACGAAAGTCTGCGCCCGCACGAACACGGCGCGCGCGTCGTGCTCCGCCCGGCTCGCGAAGCGAAACACGACCGTATCCATCCGAAAAACAAGTAGCGCCGTCAACAACCCGATGTACATGAACAGCACGCCGACGACGCCGTAATCTTCACTCACCATCGCCCGGGTCAGGAAGGGCGTCACCAGCACGAACGTGAGCAGCCGGGGCAAAATATTCGCCAGGCCGTAGATGATCGTCTCGCCGCCGAGTTTTTTTAGGGACATGGGGCGCGAAGGTAACGCCGGCTACCGGGTTACGGAGACTACCGGTTAGCCCTACAACTTGTACAACCCAACGCTCGGCACCCGGTAGCCGTCATTCGTCGAATACCCCACGCACTAAACCCCGGCCTACCGTACATTTACCCACATGGATTTTATGGAGAACATCCGCGTCGCCCTGCGCAGCGTGAACGCTAATTTATTACGGGCATTACTGACCACGCTCATCATTGCCGTAGGTATTATGGCCCTCGTCGGTATTCTGACGGCCATCGACGCGGCCATTTATTCGCTGTCTTCCAACCTGTCCAGCGTGGGGGCCAACACGATCGAGATCAACCGCCTCAGCACCGAGGTGCGGGGCAACGGGCGGCGGGGGCAGCGGAAGCAGTCCGATCCCTTCACCTTCGACCAGGCCATCGAATTCGCCGACCGCTACAATTACCCCGCCGACGTCAGCATCAGCACCCGCACCACCGGTGCTACGGTCGTCAAGTACGCCGAACTGGAGACGAACCCGAACGTATCCGTCTACTGCGCAACGTCCAACTACCTAACCACGAAGGGCTACGAGATCAGTGCCGGCCGCAACATTACCAACAAGGAAGCGACGGAAGGTGGCAACGTCGCGGTGATCGCCTCCGATTTGATCGATGATTTATTCGACGGCAACGCGGAAAGTGCCGTAGGTAAAGAAATTTCTTTCGGGGCTCTGCGCCTACTGGTCGTTGGAACCCTCGAACCCCGGGGCAGCTCGATGAACACCAGCCAGGATCGCCGCGTCATCATCCCCCTCCAGACCGGCAAGCGGTACTACGGGTCGAGCCAGACGAGTTACGATATCCTCGTTGCCATCAGCGACCCGACTAAAGTAGAGGCGGCGATGGGTGAGGCCACCGTAACCATGCGCGGCGTACGCCGACTCAGAGCCGGGGAGGACAACGATTTTGAGGTAGAAAACAGCTCCGACCTCGTTAGCATCATTAAAGACAACACGGTAACCCTGCGCGCGGCGGCCCTGGGCATCGGCCTGATTACCCTACTCGGGGCGGCCATCGGGCTGATGAACATTATGTTAGTATCCGTCACGGAACGGACGCGGGAGATCGGCGTCAGAAAAGCACTGGGCGCCACGCGGCGCAACGTGCTCCTACAGTTTCTGATCGAGGCAATCGTGATCTGTCAGATTGGTGGCGTCCTGGGCATCATCCTCGGCGTAGCGGCTGGCAACGGGGTCGCGGTGGCCACCGGCGGAAATTTCATCATGCCGTGGGTCTGGATCGGCATGGCGTTCGTTACCTGTACGATCGTCGGGCTGCTGGCGGGGATTTACCCGGCGATGCGGGCGGCGGCGCTGGACCCGATCGAGTCTTTGCGCTACGAATAGTGAAGCCTGCAAAGTGGAAAGCTAAATCGGGGAAACGGGGAACACAAAAGGCACAAAAAGAGAAAGAAAAGCACAAAAGATGTATGGTCTGAGCTTGCTACTTTAGTTTATTTTGTGCTTCTGTGTTTTTGTGGCCAAAAAATCCACCATAGTTTGACCCAGCAAACTTTGCCACGTGCACCATGCTTCACTCTACAACTGATTCCCTTCCCGCGGAAAGACCAACTTAGGTTCAAAAACCAGTGCCTCCTCCTCCGTCATGTAGCCGTAGGCGATGATGATGACCACGTCGCCCACCTGGCAGCGGCGCGCGGCGGCTCCGTTGAGGCAGATGATGCCCGAGCCTTCCTCGCCCCGGATCGTGTAAGTTTCGATCCGTTCGCCATTGTTATTATTGACAATCTGTACCTTTTCGCCTTCGATGATGCCGGAGGCGTCGAGCAATAGCCCGTCGATGGTGATGGAGCCCACGTAATGCAGGTCGGCCTCGGTGATGGTGGCCCGGTGAATTTTTCCCTTAAACCGTTGAATGAGCATATATCGACTACTTAGTTGGAACGCGGCGAACTTGCCCCATTCCGGTGGTGGGACGCCGTAAGCGCCCGCAAAGAAACGTACTAATTCGTTAAGGGTTGAATTTATGTTGTCCGGACAATGAAATTATCAATCAGCCGCACGGGCCCGCAGTGGACGGCGGTCGCCACGACGATCTCGCGGGCGGCCTGGCCTTCCCGCCAGGGCTGCAGCGTGTCGCCGTCAAAGATGCTGACGTATTCCGGGGCGAGCAACGGGTGGCGCGTTAATTCGTGCAGCGCTCGTTTTTCGAGGGCGCGGGGTTCCCAGTTGGCGCGGACGCAGGATGCAATGGCCTTCAGGTGGAGATTGATGCTGGCGGCGGCATTGCGTTCTACCTCACTCAGGCGGCGGTTACGGCTGCTGAGGGCCAGGCCGTCTTGCTCCCGTACGGTCGGGATAACTTTGATCGCTACGTCGAGTTTCATTTGGCGCACGAGCGAGCGCACTATGCCTACTTGCTGGTAATCTTTCTGCCCGAGGAACAGGGTCACCGGCCGGACTACGTCGAGCAAGCGGTACACCACCTGCGCGACCCCGTCGAAGTGGCCGGGCCGTTCGGCGCCTTCCATGACTTCTACGAGCGGTCCGAAATCCAGGCCGGTAGTGGGGTCCCGATAATGCTCGGGATACACGTCTTCCTCGCTGGGTAGGTACAGCACGTCACAGCCATTTGCCGCCAACAGTAGTGCGTCTTCCCTTGGAGTTCGGGGGTAAGCCACTAAGTCCGTCGCTTGATTAAATTGTGTAGGGTTGACGAAAATGCTGGCAACGATCAAATCGTGTGTCGTGCCGGCCGCCCGGATGAGCGCCACGTGCCCGTCGTGGAGCGCGCCCATGGTCGGTACGAAGGCTATCAGGCCCGGTACTGTATCCAAGTAAGTACGTAGCGACGCGGCGGTACGGAATGTCTTCATGCGTGTTCTGATTCTACGGGGCGGGCGGTCAATTGTTAGCCTGAATTTGGTGGGACCGGGACTAGCCTTGCTTAATAAACCAACCTCAGGCGCGACGCCCTGACCAAATAATAGCGCGGAAACGTACCATTATCATTTTAATTATTTGGCAAACTCCGCCAACTAATGGGGTAAGCGGCGGCGAAGATAGGCCGTGTGCGGATTATTTCGTAAATTTGCACTTTGCCGCGACAGGAGAAGCCCTTGACAAGGTTCGGTTTGCGATCTCCGAATACTTCTTTTGTCGACCCCCATTACACCCCGGGCCCAGCGAGCGCCCGCGTTTTCTAAACGATAGATACTGACTATAATATGAGTAAGAAAAAGGTACTAGTAGTCACCCAGGAAATGGAACCCTACACGATCGCGAAGGACATTTCCACCACCGTTCGGGGCCTCGCCCCCTACCTCCAGAAAAACCAAATGGAAATCCGCGTTTTGATGCCCCGCTACGGGACGATCAACGAACGCCGCCACCGCCTCCACGAAGTCGTGCGCCTCTCCGGCATGAACATCATCATCGATGATAATGACTACCCGTTGATCATCAAGGTCGCCAGCTTGCAGGACAAAAGCACGCGGATGCAGGTGTATTTCCTGGACAACGAAGATTTTTTCAAGCGCAAGTTCGTCCACAAGGACAAAGCCGGTAAGTACTTCGACGACAACGCCGAACGCGCCGCCTTTTTCTGCAAGGGCGTGATCGAGACCGTCAAGAAATTCGGTTGGCCGCCCGACATCATTGCCTGCCACGGTTGGATGACCGCGCTGATCCCCTTCTACCTGCGGACGGCTTATTCGACCGAGCCTTTGTTTCAGGAAAGCAAAATCGTCTACAGCCTCTATCAGGACGGTGCTGAAGATCACCTGAGCGAAGACTTCGCTATGTTATCCAGCATCAACGCCCTTTCCGAGGAAGATCTCGCTCCGTACATGAACGGCAACAAGCCCGACCTGCACGCCGGCGCGCTCAAGTACGCCGATGCCGTTATCAAGGGCACCGCCGAACTCAACGAGCACAACGCAAAACTCCTCGAAGATTGCGAACTGCCGATGTTGGACATCCAGGGCGAAGACGCCCCCGCCGCCAGCGTTGAATTCTACCACACGCTCCTCGAAGAGGAAGTCGTCGAGTAAAATCGCCCCGGGTTTGGTCAGCCGACCAACCTTAGTGAAATAAGCCCCATCTTTGCGGCGCGTAAGTCCCCTTTCGTTCGTTCGGGAGGGGATTTACTAGTAGAATGGTCTACGTGATTGGTCTGTGATCTAGAGTCTACGGTCCGACCAAAGATTACAGACCACAGACCCTAGACCAGAAACCCCCTCCGGCCAAATGAAACACCTTCTCCTCTTCCTTCCCCTCTGCCTCGTGGTCTTCACCACCTGCACCGACCCCATCACCGTGGGCAGTGACATCCTGGACGGAGACCGCGCCGCAGTGGGTCAGTTAGCGGATTTACCGTTCACGACGCGGGTCGTGCGTGACGACAGTTTGCTAGTTTACCGAGCTAATGGTGGTCCTACCCTCTTCGGGTTTACGGTGGGCCATTCACAGGACCCCATTTTCGGAGAATGGACCTACGGGGTTTCGTTGGTCCCGAGTTTACAGATCAACACGACTACCCGGAAGGCCGTCTTACCGGAATTCGTCACGACGGATGACGTACTCATTGATTCTATCGTGCTCATCTTACCCATCGATACTTTTCAGGGGTTTTATGGGCCGGATACTAATAATTTTTCGGTAAGGCTGCTGCGTTTGGCCAACACACTGTCCGGGGACGTAAATCAGTACACCAGTGATCCAAAGCCGGCGACGGGAGAAAACCTCCTGGAAGGAACAGCCATCTCAGCTACTAGTCGAGCTACCCTGGTTTACGATACAATCTATACCAGGCCCGCCCCCGGAGCGGCAACTTTACCCCACCTGCGGCTAAAGATGAATCAGACCTTTGTGGATGAGATCAACGCGCTCGACTCGTTAGCATTCGCCAACGATACGATATTTCGTTCGGTGTTTGCGGGCGTTTACCTGGAGCCCACAAATGACGCAGATGGCTTCGTCCCCATTCGTCCGCTGCCAAGAAGCGGACAGTCTGAGCGATCCGGATTCTACTTTTTCTATCAAGATCCGGACGATAACGATGACGCCTCCTTTTACCGGGCTCCGCTACGCAGTTGGCGCCCCCATTACGTACGAGATTATACGGGGAGCTTAGCCGAGGAGCTGCTGAACGGTAATGACGACACCGGCACCCTTTTGGTTGGGGGGACGTCGAGTTTAATGACGGAAATTACTTTTCCTAACTTTGCAGCACTAGAGAATGCCCTAATTAACCGAGCGGAGTCCACTTTTTTCAAAAAGACGGTAGCTGGCTATGATTATGGTGAATTTCCAGAACCTCAGGTACTCGTACTTTACTATCGCAATAACTCGGGTAATTTAGTTCGGATACTCGACTGGCGGGGTGTCATAAACCTGAACCAAAATTTACCCACGAGAAACTTCCTGGGAGGTTTTCAGGAAATAGCCGGTGAAGACATTTTCTACCGAAATGGGCTTACCGTGCAATTACAGGGCTTGATCAGGGGCGGATTTTCCGAGCCTAAAATATACCTGCGAGTCAACCCCGCGCCACCTAGGGGGCAAAATTCTCCTCGCGAAACGGATGACCCTTCCCGAATCATTCTGCACAGCGAGCGCGCCGACACTACACCCGCCGTGCTGAACGTAATCTTTACGAACGTAGGCCAGTAAAACTTGTTGATCCGTGATTTGGCGCGGTCGCGGGTGCGAGGCCTTCTTGAATAAGCCCTGTTTATTCGGCATAAGTCCCGGGGCGGCAAGATCACTGAGTAATTCTTGCGTAATTTTCGTATTATTACAGTTTATCAGTCTCTTATAAAATAAATTTTCGGTGGATTCGTTCCAGGCCAAACTACTCCAGGGCCTTGCCGTACCGCATTCGCTCGGAAACTCACCAGTATACAGTATAACCTATGTGTGGAATCGTTGGCTATATCGGCCCCCGGCAGGCAGATGAATTGATCATCAAAGGGCTCGAGCGGCTCGAATACCGCGGCTACGACAGCGCGGGCATCGCCATTCTAAATGGTACCCTCAACGTTTACAAGAAACAGGGCAAGGTAAAAGGCCTCCGTAAACTCATCAGTGATAAGGACACGTCCGGCACCCTCGGCATCGGCCACACCCGTTGGGCTACGCACGGGCCACCGAACGACAGTAACGCCCACCCCCACACCGGTGAAACCGGCCGGATCGCGCTGGTCCACAACGGTATTATTGAGAACTACGCCATCCTTAAAGCGGCCTTGATCAAGGAAGGGCATACGTTCAGCAGTGATACCGACACGGAGGTGCTCGTCCACCTCATTGAAGAAATTCAGAAAGAAGGCAACCTCCGCTTATCCCACGCAGTGCGACTGGCCCTTAACCGCGTCGAAGGTGCCTACGCCATTGCGGTCATCGACCGGGAAGACCCCAACGTTCTCGTGGGCGCCCGTAAAGCCAGTCCCCTGGTGGTCGGTATTGGCGAGGGTGAATTCTTCATCGGTTCCGATGCTTCCCCCTTCCTCGACAGCACCAAACGTGTTGTGTACCTGGAAGACAACCAAGTCGCCACCATCACGCTGGAGCACGGCCTACAGCTAAAAAATACGGATAACGAGGAAATGCCGCCCTTCATTCAGGAGCTCGACATGCAGATCGAGGCGCTGGAAAAGGAAGGCTTCGACCACTTCATGCTCAAGGAAATTTACGAGCAGCCGAAGACGATCAAGGACGCGATGCGGGGCCGGATCAGCTCTAAAGATGGTAAAGTGTGGTTACGGGGCGTAGACGAATACGCCAACCGCTTCGTGCGGGCTGACCGGATCATCATCGTTGCCTGCGGCACGAGTTATCACTCCGCCCTGATTGGAGAGTACTTAATCGAGGAACTCGCTCGAATTAACGTGGAAGTAGAATACGCCAGCGAATTTCGTTACCGGAACCCAATTTTAACCGAGCGGGATATCGTGATCGCCATCAGCCAGAGTGGGGAGACGGCCGATACCATGGCGGCGCTACACCTCGCCAAGGAGCGGGGCGCGCTGATCTACGGAATCGTCAATAGCGTAGGCTCGAGTATCGCCAGGCTGACGGACGCCGGAAGTTACATTCACTGCGGACCGGAAATCGGCGTAGCTAGCACCAAGGCCTTCACCGGCCAGGTTACGGTACTAACCCTGATGGCCCTCAACCTAGCCCATCGCTTATCTACCATCAGCAACACTTACTACCGGACGCTCCTGCGTGAGTTGGAGTTGATCCCCGGAAAGGTAGAAGAAGTACTGAAGCAAAGCGAGCACATCAAGTACATCGCCAGTGAAATCAAAGATCACAATAATGCGCTGTACTTAGGGAGGGGCTATAACTTCCCCGTCGCGTTGGAGGGTGCCCTGAAACTAAAGGAAATCAGCTACGTACACGCCGAAGGCTACCCCGCCGCGGAGATGAAGCACGGGCCGATCGCGCTGATCGACGAAAACATGCCGGTCATCGTCACGGCGACGAACCAGTCGGCTTACGAAAAAATCGTAAGTAACGTGCAGGAAGTGCTGGCGCGCAAAGGGCGAGTCATCGCCGTCGTCAACAACGGAGAAACCGCCATCGCGGAAATTGCCGACCACGTCATTCACATCCCCCCCACGGAGGAGCCCTTCGCGCCGCTACTTGCGGTGATTCCCCTTCAGCTACTCAGCTACCACATTGCCGTGCAGTTGAACAGGAACGTGGACCAGCCAAGAAACCTGGCTAAATCGGTAACGGTGGAATAATTCCCTCCGGGTAGTGGATTACGGCGCGCGGTAACTCACTATTGAGGGTGTTACCCCTTACCTTGCACCCGCGACCGCGCCCACTTCACCCGGGCCTCGCAGCAAAATTGAGCAAATATGGAATGGGATATCGCGTACAGCACCACGCAGGACGAGCTCGTCAACAGCGAATACGGCCGCGGCGTACAAGATTTACTGCGGAAGGCAAACGCCATCGAGGACGATGCGGAACGGCAACGGTACGTTGAACGCGTGGTCGACTTGATGCTGCAAATCCAACCGGAAATCAAGACGCAGGAGAACTACATCGAACGTTTGTGGCGCCACGCCTTTGCGATTGCCGGCGAACATTTGAACGTTGAAATCCCCGAAGGCGTCACCATCATCGAGGAGGAGGTAGCAAAACACCCCGACCCCCTGCCCTACCCCGACCAGAGCCAGTTCCGGATGCGCCACTACGGGCAAAACGTGCAGGCACTTATCAAGGCAGCCGTTACGCTGGAAGACGGGCCGGAAAAGGACGCGGCTACCTACACGGCGGCCTACTACATGAAGGTCGCGCTTGACACCTGGGACCAAGGCAAGTTCGTCAACGAAGACATGATCCGCAAGGATTTGCACGAGATGAGTGGTCAGCAACTAGTACTGGCGCCGGAAATAAAAATCGGTACCCCCGGGCCCAACCAACCCGAGCAAAACATCAACTTACGGAAGCGTAAGAAAAAGAACAAAAACCGTAACAAGTCGCAGAACAACAACCAGCAGAAGCAGCGCTCGAGCTACGGGAACAGTAACAACAAGCGACGGTCCAAGCGAAGGCGGTAAGCGTGCTTAGGCGGTAAGCGTGCTTAGGCGGTAGCACTTTAGGTGGTAGGCGGTAGTACAACATTGTATGCCTACAATATTACGTTACCAACAATTCCACTTATCTTTCCGCTCAGCAGTAGCCGCAGCGCCCCGTGAAATTTACCCCCGAGCAAGAAGAGATCTTTACGTTCGTCCGCGAGGGCGAGGGGCACGGCATCATTGACGCCGTCGCCGGGGCGGGCAAGACGACGACCATCATGGCGTGCGCAAGCTTTGCTCCGAACCCCGCCCGGGTGCTTTTTTGCGCCTTCAACAACAGTATCGCGCGCGAGATTAAGCGTAAGTTCGGGGAGCGGGACATGCAGGCAGTCTCCGTAAAGACGATCCATGCCCTCGGCCTACAACTCTTACGGCAACACCCGGAGTTTGCCCGCCGGCTCGAAATTAAGGAAAACAAGTACGTCAGCATTTACAAGAGTGATGCCCTGCAGGAGAAGCTGGCCCCTCATCAAGCACAACTCACGGAACTAAGTGGCTACGCCGGCGGTGGAGCAAACGGCAAGAAGGCTTTTGCCTCGAAGAACCTAGCGTTCAAGATTCAGCGGCGGCTGCTCGACATTAGCCAGAAGCACCGCTCGTGCCTGAACGGACCCAGCCGTAAGGGTTTCGAACAGCTCATCCGGCACTACGGTATTTTCACCGCGGCCGAGGAGGACAGCGAAACGTTTTCGCGGGAGTTGCCCCATTACTACGAGATGCACCGTATCCTGCTGGAGGCCGGTAGCACCATGGCCGCCGAACGGCACGTGATCGACTTTACGGACATGATTTACCTCCCGTTCATCTGGAAGCTGGAGAGTGCCGTCAAGTACGACTGGATCTTCATCGATGAGTGCCAGGACCTCAGCAAGGCCCAGTTTGCCATCGCGGCGAAGTACGGACAAAAAGGAAGCCGCATCCTGGCGGTCGGTGACCCCCGGCAGTCGATTTACGGGTTTACCGGCGCGGACGCGGAGAGTTTTGACCGGGTAAAGCGCATGACCAAAGCGACGGAGCTACCGCTAACCACTTGTTTCCGATGCCCCAAGGACGTGATCAGCTTGGCGCGGGAGATCCGACCCGACATCACCGGCGCAAAACGCAGAAAGGGCAAGGTCGCACAAATTCTCCCCGACGGATTGATGCGGATAGCCAAACCGGGCGACTTAGTTATTAGTCGGCTCCGCGCGCCACTGTTGCTACTGGCCTTTGAGTTTATCGACCGGGACGTGAAGGTGAAAGTAGCCGCGGACGAGGCGGCAGAATTTCTGGGTGAACTAAAAACGCTCTTCAAGCCCGACGAGCGCCAGGCCGCTATCGCCCGCCGGTTCAAGACCTTCCGGGTGCTGAAGGAACAAGTCTTCGCCCGCAACATGTGGGTTATTCGGCAGGAGAGTGCTCGCATCAAAAATGGGGATGCCCGGGAAAAATATCTCGAAGGGGAAACGGAGTACCTGGAAAAGCGACTCGACTTTCTACAGAAAAAGTACAAACAGTGGAAGAAAAGCTGCCGCACCGTTAAGGCGCTGCTCAAACGAATCGAGGACTACCTCTCGGCGGAATCCGACGCCGTCCGTCTTTCGACCATTCACCGCGCGAAGGGGCTCGAAGAAAAACGCGTATTTATTCTCGACTACGACAAGCTGCCCTACATCCGTCAGCAGCAGCGAGAATGGGAGATGGAACAAGAAGAGAACCTTAGGTACGTGGCCATCACGCGGGCGGAAGAAGCCCTCTACCTCGTGGAATCTCCGAAAAAGAAAGCGGCGGAGCAAGACAAATAGCCGACCGGAGAAATGCACCCGGTACACAACCTTCGATTTGCCCGGTCGTTACCCTAGGGCGATTACCCAAGCGGTGCCCCGCCTAAAATAGCCCATGGATTTACTCATAAAAATCGGCCAGCTCGTTCTCAGTCTGTCGATCCTCATCGTCCTCCACGAATTCGGCCACTTCTTGCCAGCGCGCCTCTTTGGCACGCGGGTGGAAAAGTTCTACCTGTTTTTCGACCCTTATTTCAGTTTATTTAAGAAAAAGATCGGCGAAACGGAGTACGGCATTGGCTGGCTCCCCCTCGGCGGCTACGTTAAGATCAGCGGCATGATCGACGAGAGTTTTGATAAAGAACAGCTCGAACAGGAGCCGCAACCCTGGGAGTTCCGCAGCAAGCCGGCCTGGCAGCGCTTGGTCATCATGCTCGGTGGCGTGACCGTCAACTTCATTCTTGGTTTTCTGCTCTTCGCCATGACGCTCTTCGTGTGGGGTGAGCAGTACTTCCCCAACGAAAACGTCACGGCGGGCATCTACGCGGATTCGCTGGGCCAAGAGATGGGCCTACGGACGGGTGACAAGCTCCTCTTCATCGGCGACCAGAAAGTCGAACGCTTTAATGATCGTATCCTGCTCCGAGACGTAGCCATCAATAACGCGCGCAGCGTCACCGTTAACCGGGACGGAGCGGAACAAAAAATAGAGATCGACAAAAAATGGGCGGACATTCTGACTAGACGGGAGAACAAACGGGCGCGCATTTTTACGGCGCGCATCCCCTTCACGGTTGCGGAAGTCGTCAAGGATAGCCCCGCCAAAAAAGCTGGCTTGGCTACTTTTGACAACGTCGTTAGTGTAAATGGCGTCCCCACCCCCTACTACGACCTGTTCGCCGAAGCCGTTCGGGGACGGAATAGCGAGACGATCGAACTGGGAATAACCACTAAGGACGATAAAACCGTGCGCCAAGTATCCGTCACGACGACGGAGGAAGGTAAGATCGGCGTCCTGGCCGCCCCGGCCGATTATTTCTACGACACCGAGACGATCGAGTACGGGTTCGTTGAATCCTTCCCGGCTGGTTTCCAGCGGGGCGCGCAGTTCGTGAGTGACCAGTTGAATGCCTTCGGGGCTATTTTCCGGGGCGACATCGCCTTTAAAGAGAGCATCGGTGGTTTCGGCAGCATTGCCGGCATGTTTGGCACCACCTGGATTTGGGAGCGCTTTTGGCTAATGACCGCCTCCCTATCGCTCATCCTGGCCATCATGAACTTATTACCCATCCCCGCCCTCGACGGTGGCCACGTGGTGTTCCTCCTCTACGAAGTTATTACCGGCAACAAGCCGAGTGATGCATTTATGGAAAAAGCGACCATGGTAGGTTTCGTACTGGTACTCGCGCTCATTATTACCGCGAACGGCCTTGATTTCTGGTACTGGTTCAAGGGTCTGCTGGGTGGCGGGTGATGCTTTATACAATTTCTTTCTACACAAACTCCGCAATACGTGGCTAATTATTTTGAGTTTTTCGGCCTCCCGCTTTCTCCCAACGTCGACCAGGGTGCCTTGAAGCAAACGTTTTACGGCAACAGCAAGAAGTTTCACCCGGATTTTCATACCCTTAGTGATCAGTCCGTGCAGGATGACGTGCTGGAAAAAAGCACGCTCAACAACCAGGGTTACAAAACGCTCAAGGACGAAGACCTACGCCTCAAGCATTTTTTGGACGTCCACGGCGCACTGGGGCCGGAGGGGACCAACACCGTACCTCAGGACTTCTTGATGGAAATCATGGACGTTAACGAAGCGTTGATGGAGTTAGAGTTTGAAGCCGACCCGCTGGTGCGCCAGAAAGTTACCGGCCTCGTCGATACGTTGGAGCACAGCCTCAAAGCGGAGGTAACGGATCTGCTGGACGGGTACGATCCGGATACCTCTACTCCGGAGCAAGTCGACCGCCTCAAAAACTATTACCTCAAGCGCCGCTACTTACTGCGCTTACGCAAGAAAATATAAGACCAATGCTCCTTCTTCTTTCCCCGGCCAAGACGCTGGATATGCAGCCTACCGCCCGTACGTCAACGCAGCCCCGGCTACTGGCGGAATCGGCGGAACTCGTCGGTCAGTTACGCGGCCACAGCAAGGACAACTTGCGGGATTTGATGAAGATCAGTGAAAAGTTGGCGGACTTAAACCACGGACGGTTCCAGGCTTACAGTGAGCCCTTCACGAGTGAAAACGCCAGCGCCGCGGGCCATGCGTTTCGGGGGGATGTTTACCAAGATTTGGCGTACCACGAGTTTACTGAAAGCCAGAAAACACTGGCCGATCGGCAAATTCGTATCCTCAGTGGCCTGTACGGCGTCCTGCGCCCCAGCGACCTGATGCAGGCCTACCGGCTGGAAATGGGCACGCGCTTAAAGAACCTGAGGGGTAAGAACCTCTACGAGTTTTGGGGCGACAAAATCACTGACTTACTTAACGAAGACTTAACGGAAACAGGTGACGATACCGTGCTGAATCTGGCGAGCCAAGAGTACTTCAAAAGTGTCAATACCGATAAGTTGGCCGGCCGCCTGCTGACCGCGCACTTCAAGGAAGATAGGAAGGGAAAACTCAAAGTAATTGCCTTCAACGCTAAAAAAGCACGTGGTCGGTTGGCGCAACTGATCACGTTGGAGGGGATGACTTCACCGGCCGGGATGCAGGAGCTGGTCGTAAACGATTATATCTACAGCGAAGAATTGAGCTCGGCGGATGACTGGGTCTGGACGAAGTAGTACTAGTTAAGCGGTCTTGATCTTGCGCGTTAGCCGAACTGAGCCGGGAATGCAGGCACCGTAGATACTATCTCCCCACCAGGGGCCGGAAAGGAGCATCCCTGCGTCGTTGAAAGCCGCGCGCAGCTCGTATTCCTTCATGCACCAGGAGAGGTCCTCAGGTTTCTGTGAGCGCAGTATTTTAGTTTCCGTCAGCAGCACCGAGCCGTTCTCTTTTTGGTATCCGCTAAAGGCAATTTCAGCCCAGATGCCTTCGTGGCGGACGAAGGAAGTGCCGCGGACGAAAATCCCGTTCTGCACGATGTCCATCGAGAACTCAAAATCCGGGGCAATGCCACCTTCGTTCTGGTAGAGTTTGCCCACCCAGGAACCCGTCAGGTCTGGCTGCGGGATGATAACAGTAACGTGCGTGGTCGCGGGTGCAGTCAGTTTTGAAGGAGGAGCGGGGGATATCAGATTACTCCCCAGGCCGGACAAACACAGCAGCACACAGAAGAAGAAATTGATCACGCGGGAGGATACTTGAGGGGGTGGAACGTAAAGATAATCCGTAAAAAGATGCGTTTTGTTTCACCCAGGGGCCACGGATGTCAGCTACCCGGCGTCTAGGTGGTGTATTGAATTGATTTCAGAGCGATTAATAATTTAGAATGCCCGGTTTGCTAAGTAGCGGATCGGGCAATTCCTTTTCTCCGTCGGCCCGATCAGCACTGCTCCATTCCGGAAAGCCCCACTTCTACGACCGCGCCAATCCTTTATCTACCCCCTGCCGAGTTACAGAAAAGCCCTTCGATCGCACGATCGAAGGGCTTTTCGTAAATAACCTGTTTGGTACCGAGGCCTAGTAACCGCGGCCGCCGGTAGTGCCCGCGGGGGCGGCATCTTCGTTTTCACCGGTAGCGGTGAGGAACTCGACGCGGCGGTTCACGACCGTTTGGTTGACGGGAACGAGCGGATCGTTCTCCCCACGGAACTGCAGGACCAAGCGACTACGGTCAATGTTGTGCTGGTTGACGAGGTGATTGACTACGCTTTCCGCGCGGCGGTAGGAAAGGCGCTGGTTGACTTCCGGCGTACCCACTTTGTCGGTGTAACCACGGACGACGATGCGCATGCCCGGGTTACCCTGCAGGACGCGCGCTACGCTGGAAAGCGTACCGTAATCAGCGTACTTGACCGTGGACTGGTTGAGGGGGAAGTAAATGATCGGTAGATACATCTGACCGGCATTGGTTTCTACCGTCGTGGTCGATGGACCATTCGTGGCCTGCATGCGGGCGATCGAGGCGTCGATCATGGACTGGATACGATCTTCCGTAATTGGCTTATCGATTCGGTCGGTTACTACGCCATTCGCGTCGACAACCTCACCCTCGCGGGGGGGGAAGAAAGGCTCGAGGTCCTTGTAGTCGGCAACACCGTCACCGTCGGAGTCGAGCACGCGGCCCTTGGTGTCTACGGAAGCGCCCATGGGGGTATTAGCTTCCTGATCGATCGCATCGACTACGCCGTCGCCGTCAGCGTCGTTCGTTGCGGCGCTCACCTTCCCGTCGAGGTCCATAATGTCTCTCTTCACGCCATTGAAGGGATTCTCCCAGTAACGGGGCTCCATTTGGGTAGCGGAATTACCGATGTTGACGTTAAGGTTCAGTGAGACTGCGTTGAGGATATCCCGGTATTCACCGATTGCGTAGCCGTCGAGCTGGTCAGCACGCTTGCCGAGGGGGACGAGTGCTTGGTACTCTAACCCAACGTTAAAGCGGGGGCTAACGCGGAGAGCAACACCGGCACCACCGGCAAAGTGACCGCCCGTCTCCCTTTCTATTTTACCATTCCGCTCGCTTTCGAGCGCGTTGTCCTCGTCAAAATTGACCTGGCCATCAGCTAGGAAAGCCGTTTTGAAGGTGTTGGCTCCGGCACCGGCCATGATGTAAAAGTTAGTCTTACGAATGCCACCTTCGTATTTGAGGTTGTTTAGTGAAGCCACGGCGAAGACCGTTCCACTCGCCCAACGGTTCTCAAAGCGACGGTTTCCCAGGGCACCGGTTTCGTTGTCACCGCTGGTTGCTGCGTATAGAGCGTCCAAACGAACGGAGAAGATGTGATCCAGGGCTTTGCGGGCGTGGATACCTACGCCAAAGCTTCCGGTTTCGTCGACGTCTCCGGCGAGGAAGGTGTACGTGGGCCGGACGCCGAATTCGAACATGGAGCCGGTTTTTTTACCGTTCATCATCGCCTCGTCCGCAAGGTCTTCGATGGTCATATCGGTCGCCTCCATGGCGGAATCGTCCGTAGCGGGTACGGGTGTGCCCTGAGCTTGAAGGGAGAAGCTAAGCGGCAGGAGGGCCGCAAAGCCAATTATGGGTAGAAGTTTCATAAGTAGTAGTGTAAATAACGTTATGGGTAATCTCGAATAGTTAGCAGCGTGTGGACAAATACATTGCCCGCAAGGTTAGTCAAGGCCCGAACTACCGAGGGTGATCGCTGACGGTACTAATATCGTGCCCACCACCATCAAAATGACCAGAAATAGAAAATTTTGGTCGAAAGGGGAAGGCAGACGGAGACGGAAACGAAAATTACGCATCTTACGTACGTGCGTCCGCGATTATTTGCGAGATAGTAACAAAAATTTGGGGCGCGACCGGGCGCGTTGTCTACCTTGGCGGCAACGATTTTCCTATGTACGAGAACTGGCTAAAACCCGCCCCGCCACCGGATGAAACCTTGCCAACCTACAGCTTTGGACGGCACCTGCAACAGCACGCCCGCCAGTGCCCCGTTGGGCTAATTGGGCTGAACGAACAGGTAGCCAATAAGGTGAGGACGTTCCTCAACCGAACAGTTTGGGATTTTGACGGTCTGCCGATCGCGGACCTGGGTAACCTCCGCAAAACAACGACGGAGTTTGCCATCCCGTTGCTCAGGGAACTGCATGCGTCTGGTATAACCCCCATTCTAATCGGAGGTTCGCCGAAGTATTTTGCGAGCCAGTACCTGTCTTTCAACGAGTTGAATCGGCAGGTAAGTCTATTGAATATCGACAGCCAAGTCGAGCTGAGTAATAGCGGCGAGGACGGAAAAGTACTCGACCCGGCCATTCACCGTAAGGGCCGCAAAGCGTTCCACCTTACGCACATCGGCAGCCAGCAGCACTTGGTCGACCCCGCCATCTGGAAGCTTTTCGACGCCAACAGCTACGAAGCGATCAGGCTCGGTCTGGCGCGAAAGGACATTGCCGACCTGGAACCCCAGATCCGCGACGCCGACATTGCTAGCCTCAACATCCGGGCACTCCACCACAACGACGCCCCCGCCCGCAAAGCCACGCAGCCCAGTGGTTTCGACCTCCAGGAAACCTGCCAAATGGCGTACTACGCCGGTAACAGCGACAAGCTGAACAGCTTCGGCGTCTACGGACTGAACACTAAAGACACGGACCAAAAGAACATCGACCTGACGGCGGCGAGCTACGCCCAGCTGATTTGGTATTTTCTCCAGGGGTTCTCCCGCCGCGCCGGTGACTTTCCAATTACTACGGAGCGGATGATGGAATACGTTGTCGAAATGGACGATACCACCAAACTGACCTTTCTGCGCTCCCCCACCACGAACCGCTGGTGGTGCGAAATCCCCCTGGCGCAGTTTCACGGGGATGCACGGCACCGATTGATCGCCTGTTCTTATCAAGATTACCTAACCACTAGCTCGGAGCAGGTTTTGCCGGACCGATTGGTGGCGGCTTTTCGGCGGTATGCGTGAGGGTGGTTTGGTGGTCTAAAGACCTTGGTCTGTAGTGTCTGGTTTTTGGTCTGTAGTCTTCGGTGTACCGTGTTTTGACCACGGACTTTAGACTACAGACCAGCGACTAATCACGGAGATCAAGAAGGCTATTGCCTTTTCATTCACTCCCCTCGTTACTTCTTCTTCTTAGTCGTCCACGCCGGCACGACGGTGATGACGGCCGGGATTTCCCCGTCTTCGTCACGGATGTCGACTTCAATGGTCACTTCTCCCTTTGGCTCCGTACGGATTAGCTCCAGCTGTTCTTCGCTGAGCCGGGCGATGGCGCGGATGGCACCCTTTGACCGGCGAACGAACTGGGCGTTGAGGCTCTTGACGAGCGGCAGGCGATCCGGCGGTAAGTTCATGGCCATCATGGTAACGGCGACGGATTCGGCGAGCGTCATCATGGCCCCGGCGTGAACCTGGCCGAGGTGGTTCCGCACTTCGGGTTCGTTGGGAACGTGCGCGATCCACTCGTTGTGGTCGACCTGTTCGTAGTGGACTTTTGCCGTCGCAACGAAGGGGACGGCCATTTGAAAGGCTTGGTTAGTAGCCTTATTCTGTACATCTTTGGGTAGTTGAGCAATCTGGGCGAGGGCGCCGGCGATAATGTTTGCCATGGGGTTTGTTATGGTGATGCGTTAGAACCAGCTCGATTTAGACCGGCGGCTGGTGGTAGACTTTATGCCAAGGACACCCAGTAAACCCCGGGTGAGCTCACGGGCTACGGTACGGCCAATCTGCCGCGTAGTGGTGCTGTTGAGGATGGTGTCGAAGGTGGATTTTTCGGCACGGGAAGATCCACGCGTCGTCGTCTTGCGTGCTTTTTCTTTCTGATCTTCTAGTTCGGCCTTGTGCTCCTCCGCGTGGGCCACCTTCATCTTTTCTTCCAGTATCTCGTAGGCACTTTCGCGGTCGACTACTTTGTTGTACTTCTTAACGAGTGGGCTGCGGTCGACGATCGCGTCAATCTCTTTATCCGTCAGTACGTCCATTCGGCTTTCCGGCGCGCGCAACATGGTGCGTGCCAGTTCGGTCGGCCTGCCCTTGCGGTCGAGGACGGTCACGAAAGCTTCTCCCGTACCCAACTCGGTAAGCACCTGGTCGATGTCGTAATAATCGGACACCGGGTAGTTTTCGCTGGCAAGTTTAATGGCCTTGCGATCCTTTGCGGTGAAAGCCCGTAATGCGTGCTGAATTTTCAGGCCCAGTTGGCCCAGAATATCACTCGGGATGTCCGTTGGGTTCTGGGTGACGAAAAAGATGCCGACGCCCTTCGACCTAATCAGTTTGATGATCGCTTCCAGCTGGTTCAGCAGTGCATCCGTGGCCTCTTCGAAGACGAGGTGGGCTTCGTCGATGAAGATGACGAGTTTAGGGCGGTCGAGGTCGCCCGCTTCGGGGAAGGTTGCGTAGATCTCCGCCAACATTTGCAGCATGAACGTACTGAACAGTTTGGGGCGGTCCTGCACGTCCGTCAGCCTGAGGATGGAGACGATGCCACGGCCCAATTCGTCCAGTCGGGTGAGGTCGTCGACGTCGAAGCTCGTTTCCCCGAAAAAACCTTCCGCGCCTTGCCCTTCCAGCTCCACGATGCGTCGCATGATGGCGCCGGTGCTGGCGGTGGACATTCTTCCGTAGCGATCTTGCACTTCCTCCTTTCCGTCGCCGGTCATGTGCTGAAGGATCTTACGGAAGTCTTTCAGGTCAAGTAGTGGCAACTCACTTTCCTCGGCGTACCGGAAAGCGACGGCGACGATGCCGGACTGAGTATCGTTGAGGCCCAGCATTTTGGAGAAAAGAACGGGGCCAAATTCAACAACGGTGGCCCGGAGGCGGGCGCCGGGCTCATCACTGAGGGAGAGGAGTTCTACGGGGCTACCGCTGGCTTCGAACGGGATACCGATTGCGGTGTGGCGCTCATCGATTTTTGGGTGCCCGCCGCTCGGCACGGCTATGCCTGACAGGTCTCCCTTGATGTCCATCAGCAAACTGGGTACGCCCTCACGGCTGAGCTGCTCGGCGATGATTTGCAACGTCTTCGTTTTCCCCGTTCCCGTTGCCCCGGCGATGAGACCGTGGCGGTTGAGCGTTCCCAACGGGATGCGAACGAGCGAATCCGTCAACGTGCGTTCCCCCAGCATGGCACCACCCAGTACCAAACTGGGGCCATCGAACGTGTAAGCTTTATCGATGGCGAGGCGGAACTGATCGGCGTTGGACATAAGGGGGAGGGGATTGATACTCCGGGGCAAGATAGCAATTTGCCCGGGCTTACGGTCGGGCGGAGGTCGCTCGGGTAAAATCAGTTGCGAACGTTATTCCAGCTCTTCATTCGCTTATCGTACTTCTTCTTGCTGAAGGTCCACAAGTCAGGATTACCCACCGCTTCGAGGTTGGCTTCCTGCGCGGCGGGCATCAGTTCCGGAAAGAAGTCGAGGTTGGTGATGGCTTCGACCTCATCGATGCTCATTGCGTACTTGGGCAAGGGATCGAAACTGATCTCGTTGGGGATGACGAAGCCAATCCCTTTTTGTTCCGGATCGTCCAGGTCGAGCAAGACCTTGAAGTACGCCACGGGGATGGCCACCCGCGTTTCCCGTCCGATGGTCCCCTTCGGGTCCTGCGTCATGACGGGCCCGGTAACTACGTAGAGCCGTTCGTACTTATTCGCCCAATCCCGCGTAAGCTCCTCCAGTTCTCGCCAGACGCCCTGGTTGAACTGGCGCGCCTGCGGGCTGATGTTGCTCATGTAAAAGGTTTCGTCGGCGAGTTCCGCACTCCAGGCAAAGTCCGCAAAGGGAGCCAGGTGGCCACGATCGTAGCCCGACCCCCGGTAATCGTAACCGCCCGCCGAGCCGGAGGACACTGCCGGGTCCTCGCGAAAGTTATCCTTCCGGTCCGACCAAGTCTTGCGTAAATTCTCCCGTTCCAGGAGGTAGGCAACCCACTCGGCTTGTTCCCAGTCCTCATTGTAGCTGAGGGTGAACCCCCGGTGGCGCACGATCTCCCCACCGGACGGGGCGGGCAGATAATAATCCTCCCCGGCGTAGTCTAATCGCGGCTCCGCGGGGATGGGGAAATCTTCTGGACTCACGTAAGCCCCGAACAGGTAGATAATGGCGGCCAGGATAGCCCCGAATATCCCCACCTTGGTGATGCGACCACCGGAAGCATTGCGCCCTTTTCCGGTGTGATTACGACGAAGTTTTGCCATGGCGACGAAGGTAACAGGAATTGTTGGGTTTCCCCCTAGAGGCGCTTCATCCGTAACACCAATGTGTAGCCGTAGCGATCATCGATGGTAATTTCTCCCTTCAACCGTTCCGCCCGCATCCGAATATTGTCTTTTCCCTGACCGGTTTTCTCCCTGCGGACTTGATAGCGGGCGCTACCACCCGCAGCGGCGTCCACTTCCTCTTCCAACACCTTGCGGCCGTTGTCCCGGATGAATAACTCAAATATCTGACTTGCCTGCGTCAGCTCGATCTGAACTTTCGTGGCGTTACTGTGCCGCGCGATGTTGTTGATCGCTTCCTTGTAGATGAAGTAAAGATCCTGACGGATGTTACCGGAAAGCTCCTTAGTTTCATCGAACCCCCTAGCTGCGAAGTCGTAGCGAATATCTACCGGCAGCAACACTTCATCCGCGTGCTCCTGCATCCGCTGCAGCAGGTCACCGATCGTGTCGCGCCGCGAGTCGATGCTCCAGATTACGTCACTCATTTTAGACATCGCCGAGCGGCCGGCCTCCCCCACCCGGTCGAGCTTGCCCCGCATGGTTTCATCGTCCGTGCGGTTCTTCAGTAACTCCGCCTGTAGCGTGATGCCGGCGAGTAGGCCGGAGACTTCATCGTGAATATCGCTACTCAGCTGGGTACGTAACTGCTCGTTCCGGAGTCGTTCGCGAAGTTTGGACTGCAGTATCCAAAATATGAGCAGGGCGAACATCAGGATGACCAGGCCCTGAAACCAGAGGTGCTCGTAGATGTACTGCCGGACGTTGATCGCGAGCCTGGTCTCCCGATCCCCAAAGTTTCCGTTGGCACCAGCGCCCTGAATGCGCAGTTGGTATTTGCCGGACTCGAGGTTATTAAAGCGAATCGTGCGCTCGTTCGTCAGTGGCACCCAGGTGTCGTTGAAGCCTTCGAGCCGGTAGCGAAACTGCGTTGAACTGGGCAGGTGGCCCACCGGCAGCGCGAAAGAGACGGCCACGGATTTTTCGTACGAAAAGACCGTCACTTGTTTGAGCTCCTGTAGGTCGGTATTGATCACACGGACTTCATTACGGCCGTAGACATTTACCTCGGTGATGAGGACATCGGCACCGGTAGCGTTGACGGAAAAATCTTTTTCCCGAAATACGGTAATACCGTTGACGCCGCCAAATAAATACTCCCCAGCCCGGCTGACGTGGAAACTTTGTGGGGTAAATTCGTCATCGGCGAGCCCGTCCTCGCGGTAGTACCGGCGGAAGTCATCGGGGTTCAAGCTGGCGGAGAGGTGAGTCAGCCCGCCGGGGCTACTGAGCCAGAGACCACCACTGCTGTCCGGTGCGATACCGTACACTTCGTTGCTACTCAGGCCATCGAGCCGGGTAAACCTGGCTGCTTCGCCATTGGGGAACATGGGCACTTTATAAAGCCCATTATCGGTACCCAACCACCAATTCTCGTCATCTTCGTAAACGGTGTAGATCGGCCGCTCGGTGGTGGACGCAGAGGACTCGACCGCAATCTTTCTCAATTGCTGCCGCTGGGGATCAACTTCCAGTAAGCCCCGCTTTTCGGTACCGAGCAGTAGCTTTCCGTTTTTGCTTAGGGAGAGGTGGTTGATTTTGAAGCCAGAAATTTCACCTCCGGGGAGCTGATCCGTTTCGACGGGGTTGAAGCGTCTGGTGGGTTCGTCAAATTCAAGGAGCAAACCTAGTTTTCGGGCGTCAAACCCCGCTACGTACGTCCGCCCCCTGGCATCCTGCGTCAGCGCCCCCAAAGCATAATTGCTGCGGTAAACCCGGGTCAGGCGAGTATCCAGGTCGTACTGCAGGAGCACGCCCCCCTTCTGCCGGCCCGTGGGTTGGGCCGTGGCCCACAGCGCGTTGTACTCCGCGTCGTAGATCAACCCTTTTCCAGCCCTAAAAGTGACGACTTCGTTGGAGTCAATTTCCGACCGGAGGACGAGCGTATCCGGCCGCTTCCCCTCCGGCGGAAAGGCGTAAATAAATCCGTCTTCTTCGATGGCGTAGACCGTGCCGGTAGAATCTTCGCAGATTCCCTGGACGCGATTGATGGCTAATTTATCGCTTTCGTCGGCGGTGAGGTACGTACTGACCGCGTTGGTGTAGCGCTCGATTACGCCCAGCCCTTCCCGCAGCCCGAGGTATACCGTCTCGTTAAAATTGATCGCGGCAACCGCCGTCAGCGCCCGGTCGGTGGGCATCAGCTTTTCAAAGAGTGAAAATCGGCCGGTGGTATCGACCAGATAGTATTCCTGCGGGAAAGCATCGCCGAGAATATCTTCGGTTGCGTGCAGTAATAACTGGCCGGATTCGTCTTCGGAAATGACCGGATAGCGCAGACCCGCATCCAGGCCCGCCACTGGGATAACCGGGCTGCGGACACCCGGGCGCCAGCTGAAGAGCGGGTAGCCATCGCGGAAACTGAAGTAAACCATGCCGTTCGCCGCTTCAACGAAAGTATAGAAGCGACGTTGATTCGCCGTTTTCCTGAAGGGTCGGGAAATCAATTCACCCGTCGCGCTGAGGTAGCGAAAGCCGTGCTCCTCGTCGTAGAGCAGGAACTGACCGTTACTAAGCGGCAGTAATTCAACCCGGGGGGCGAGGGTCGTCCAGGCATCGTTCGGCTCGTGAAAAATCGTTGTGAACGGCTCGGTTGGTTTTTGGCTTGTCGGGGTGTACTCGTAAATGTAGGTGCCCTCCTGGCCAATCGTAACGGCGAAAATTCGCCCGTAGTCGTCCGTTACGATCGTGCGGGGGAATCCAACTACGCCCGTGCTGGGCACCAACGGAACCGGCGTCACCCGCTTCGTGCGCGGGTCGAAACGGTCAAAATAACCATAAAAGTCCCGGAACGTTATGACGAAATTGCCTTCGACGTCGACGTCGATCTTATCCAGCGCTTCATTGCTCAGGCCAGGTCCAGCGTTATTCGCCAAACCAAACCGGGTAAAGCTCTGGCCGTCGAAGCGGTTCAGGCCGTCCAGCGTCGCTACCCACAAAAACTGGTCGGCACCAATCTGAAAATCGGTGATCTCCCGGGCACTCAGTCCGTCATTCACCGTGAAGTACTCCACGCGGAGGCGCTGCGCGGAGAGGTGGGCGCTGGCGCAGGTGCAGAGGAGGAGGGTTAGGAGGCGGAGGGTTGGCACTTGGTTTTGATTAACGTGTATAAGATTTGCATTCGCTGTGGTCCGGTAAGATTTTGGGCGGTAGGAAGTAGGCTCGTAGGCGGTAGGCTCCGCACATTGTAGACACGCTACCGCCTACCGCCTAATTCTTCCTACCGCCTACCGACCTACCGCCTACCGCCTACCGCCTAAATCTCCCCCTTAAGCTTCTTATGCACCACCTCCATCTTAGAATTCACCCGCAACTTCCGGTAGATATTTTTAATGTGGTCCCGCACGGTCTCGATGCTGATCTCCAAGCGTTCGCCGATCTCCCGGTAGCTGAGGTTGTCGACGAGGCCCTGGACAATGTCGAGTTGGCGGGGTGTCAGGCGGTCGGCGGGGTTGATGGCCGGGCCCTTGCGCTGCTGGTTGTGGAAGGCGACGACCTGGCGCGCGATGCTGGGCGACATGTAAGACCCGCCGCGGTGGACGGTGTACACGGCATCCTGGATTACGCTCGGGTTCACGCGCTTTTTGGAAATGTAGCCGAATGCGCCAGCCTGGAGCGCCCGGAAGATGTTGTCGGAATCGTCCGAGTTGGTGAGCATGATGATGTCGAGCTCGGGGTAGCGTTCCAGGAGGCGGGGAATACCGGCGATGCCGGTCATACCGGGAAGCATGATGTCGAGCAGGAGGGTGTTGAGTACGGCGCCTTTCGGGAGCGATGCCAGGAAGTTTTCGACACTGGTGGCGGCCAGGACGACTTCTACGTCGCGGTTGCCCTCAAAGCATTCTTCAACGCTGGCCAGCATGATGGGCTCGTCTTCGATTATACCTAGGTGGATCATTGTGGTCTTTGGTCTTTGGTCTTGCTTGAATATTAGCTAACGGAGTGAGGGCTCGTTTCCTTTTCTCCCCGCCAGTCGGCTATCTTTGGCGGTAATTATCATCGTGAAACTAAGGCAAAGATATGTACGTGATCACCGGGGCCGCCGGCTTTATTCCCAGCGCGCTCGTCGCTTACCTCAACGAACGGGGGGTGGCCGACCTTATCCTGGTCGACGATTTCGTCCACTACCAAGATAAAACGCCCAACCTGGAAGGAAAACAATTCCTGCAAAAAGTTGAGCGCGACGACTTCTTCACGGTCTGGGACCGGGAAAAGTGGCCGCTAACGGGTGTGTATCACCTGGGTGCGCGGACGGACACCGCGGAAACGAACGAGGCTATTTTCGATAAGCTGAACCTTGAGTATTCACGGGAAATTTGGCAACGCTGCAGCACGCAAAAAATACCACTGGTCTACGCCTCCAGCGCAGCTACCTACGGACTGGGAGAGCACGGTTACGAAGACCGCCACGACGTCGTCGACCAGCTCGAGCCCCTCAATGCCTACGGGCGGAGTAAGAACGACTTCGACAAGTGGGCGCTCGACCAAGCTACTGCCCCGCCCGCCTGGTACGGCCTCAAATTCTTCAACGTCTACGGACCGAATGAGTACCACAAAGGCAGAATGGCGAGCGTCATCTGGCACACCTTCCGGCAAGTCAAAGCAACCGGAGCCATGAAGTTGTTCCGCAGCCACCGGGCGGACGTAGCTGACGGCCACCAGCAGCGGGATTTCATCTACGTGATGGACTTGTGCAAGGTCATGCACTGGTTAATGGACAAACAGCCCCCCGAATACGGCCTTTACAACCTCGGCACTGGACGGGCCAGGACGTTTCTCGACTTAGCAAAGGCTACCTTCGGCGCCATGAACAGACAAGTCGATATCGGCTACGTCGACACGCCGGCAGACATCCGAGAAAAGTACCAGTACTATACCCAGGCGGACATGAGCAAGCTACGGCAAGCCGGCTACACCGAGCCCTTCGCGAGTCTTGAAGAGGGCGTTAATGCTTACGTGACGAACTACCTTACACCCGAACGTTATTATTGATGACGGGGCACCGCCCTACCCTCGCTCCCCTCCTAAAAAACCTCCGCACCCGCGACCGCGCCACAATAGTTAATCCCGTACTTAGTCAGGACGCCCGACGGTACTTACCTTCCGCAAACAAAAAAAACAAAGCATGGCCACTTCCGTAACCCTCGGCGAATTTCTTCTCGGACGCCCCGGTGACTTCCAGTACGAAAACACCGAACTCGGTCGCCTCCTCAACGCCATCCGCCTGGCCGGAAAGGTCGTCAGCCACGAGATTCGCCGCGCCGGCCTCGTCGACATCACCGGCACGATCGGCTCGACCAACATCCAGGGCGAAGAGCAGCAAAAGCTGGATATTTTCGCCAACGAAGCCTTCATCAACACGCTGACGAACCGCGATATCGTCTGTGGTATCGTATCCGAGGAAAACGAGGAACCCATCGAGATCCGGGGGTCGGACAACCGGAATCGCAATAAGTACGTCGTCGTCATGGACCCGCTCGACGGCAGTTCCAACATCGACGTCAACATCACCGTCGGAACCATTTTTGGCATCTACCACCGCGTTTCCCCCATCGGCACGCCCGTGACGACGGAAGACTTTCTACAGTCCGGCAACAACCAGGTTGCGGCCGGCTTCATCGCCTACGGCACCTCGACGATGATGGTTTACACGACCGGGAATGGCGTGAACGGTTTTACGCTCAACCCCGCCATCGGTACGTATTATCTTTCGCACCCGAACATCGAAATCCCGAAGAAGGGTAACATTTACAGCGTCAACGAGGGTGGGTACGTACACTTTCCGCAGGGCGTCAAGAACTACATCAAGTACTGCCAGCGCGAAGAAGAAGACCGCCCGTACCGAGCCCGTTACGTCGGTTCGATGGTCGCCGACGTTTGGCGCACGATGCTTCAGGGCGGTATCTATTTCTACCCCGAGAGCACCGGCAAACCCCACGGAAAACTGCGCCTGCTTTACGAATGCAACCCCCTCGCCTTTCTCGTGGAGCAAGCCGGCGGGCAGGCAACGAACGGTTACGAGCGCATTCTGGACATTAAGCCAACCGACATTCACCAACGTATGCCCTTCTTCGGGGGGGAAGGAGAAATGGTGGAGAAAGCGATGCAGTTCATCGCCGAAGCGGACGGGGGTGAATAAGCCCGCTATTCCCGCGCCGTGATCGTGGCCAGCCCCCGCGTCACCTCACGAATGACGCCCTTCGTAGCCGGGTCGTAGATCCAGTTCGTATCGAAGCGCCCGAGTAATTCCGCGTTGGCCTCCCGGCTGAGCGCCAGGCTGTGAAACTCCGTATTCTTGTTGTGCTGGTAATACTTCACGTCGTTAAGTACGTCCTGGTCGATCTTGTACATCACAAAGTCGGAGATCATCAGCACGTCCGCGTCTTCGTAGTCGTGGGACTTTAGCTGGCGCAGCGCCTCATAAATGGCGAGCGTGGCGTCCGTACCTCCGTAGAATGACATCCGTAGGAAGCTAGCCAGCTCATCGATGCTATTGGCAATATCGTACAGGTCGATCGTCTTGATGCCGGTGCTGAAGTTAATTAGGTAGGCCCGGCGGTTGCTGGCAATCGCCATTTTCAGAATACCGAGCGTGAGGACTTTGGCAATTTCCTCCGGGCGGCCCATCATCGACTGGCTCGTATCGACGCAGACGATGAACGGTCCTTTTTCGCGCTGTTTGACGCGCTGGTGGACTTCCATAATCTGGTCTTCACTCCGCACCATCTTGCGGTCTTCGTAGCGAAAGGTGAGCAGGCGCTCGTCGGCGAAGCGTTTGAGAAAGGCCGTCTCGGTGACGGGGTCGCTCAGCAATGCGGCTTCGGAGCTCAGGAGATGACTGAGTTCGTTGGTTTCATGAATACCGACGATTTCAGCCTTGGAAAACTCATCGGTGACCCACTCCTGGCGGACGATGGTTTTTTCGAAGGTTTCTTCTTCGATCTCGATCTCGGCTTCGCGCATCTTACCGAGTTGATCAGCCAGTCGTTTCAGGCTCGGCTCGTCTTCGAGGAGGTCGCTGTATTCCTTCAGCGCGTCGAAACTGGTGGACTGCCAGAGGTCGCGACTCATGTCCCACCCTAGGTATTCAGTGAAGGGGTTGATGATGGATTTCAGGCGGCGATACTCCTCAACCTTGTTGGTAAGCAGGTCGACGAAGCTCTCTTTGGCCTCGCTAAATTTTTGGAGTTGGTAGGCGAGAATTTTGGCCTGCAGCAGAGCGTCCCACTGACTGAGTAGATCGGTCAGGATACGTTCGAAGTCCTGGTGGTCGGCCTTGGTCCAGGTCGCAACGTCCTTGGCGAAGAAGCGGTCGAGGCGGTCGCGGTAAAAGGCGATATCGAATTCCTCCCGGGTGTAAGTGGTGCCGAGGGTTTGGAGGAGGTAGGGGTAGCGGGTGCTGAATGCCTTAACGGGCGTGACGCTCCAGCCAGAAAGCAGGTCGGCTTCCTTGACGTGGGGGTGTTGACTTTCCGTTTTGGCGAACGTTTTCTTGATCCAGTAGAGCGTGTCCAGCACGATCTGCTGGGTAATGCTTTCGTTTCCCTTACAGACGAACAGCAGTTGGTCGATGTCGAAAACCTCGTCCAGAGCGCGGACGAAATAGCCGGCGTACTGGTCGTTCAGTTCTTCGCCTTCGTACGGCCGGTCGCTGATTTTGGCGCGGAGGTACTCCACGAGGTAGCGGCGGGTGCGGCGGTCGAGGAGCTGCCCAAATTCGATGAAGCGCGCGTATTCTTGTTCTAGTAGGTCCATTCTTGGTCTGTGAAAGCCCTTTCGGCGGCATTTAGTTTGTTGGGCGCGGTCGCGGGTGCAAAAAGATGGGTGGAAAAGCGGGGTGACCTGGCTGCAAATCACCCGCTGTATCACTGAATCTTCGTGGAAAACATACGGCGCACAAACTGCTCGTGGAAGCGGAACACAAAAGTCACAAAAGAAGAGAGAAAAGCACCAAAATGGTACGCATGACCTGCCTTACATTTTGTGCTTTTTGGTTCTTTTTGTGTTTTATATGGTGAAAACCTACGCTATGTTTTACGCGCACCATCGACTGCAAATGATCAGCTCACCAACTTATAATTAGGGAAGCCCTATCTACCACGAAAAAGGCCCTCCACCCGGAAAGGATGGAAGGCCTATAAATACCACTTAGAGAAATCTTGTTGGAAATATCTTACACGCGTGACCCCTAAAGCCGTTCGAGCTGGTAACGCTCGACGATGTCCATCACCTTGCTGACGAGTTGCTTATCCTGGCTGTAATCCGTTTTGGCGAGCGCGGCCACCCACTGCTGGTAATTAACGGATTCGCTGGCGAGCCGTGGGTACTTATCAGTAATGAGCTCGCTGTGGGCGCGCCAGTTGAGCCAGGCGTTTTCGTAGTGAGTGTTGGCCGTGACTGGGAAAAAGTGGTTATTCTTTTTGGTCGCCGCCGTGCTCTTACCAGCATTGCTGTGCAGAATCGCTAAGGCCATCCCGGCCGCGGCGGGGATGCTGTACTTGCGTTCTTCCCCGCGGGCTACTTTTTCGAAGCGGCTGACGTAAGCTTGTACGGCGGATTCGTTAAGGTCGTTTACGTTCCAAGGTTTGGTAGCCGTAACTTGCGGAGAGGCAGAACCCACGAAAGGTAACAGGCTCAACATGGCACTTCTCACTGACCCGGCACCTGCGGCCTCGCCATCATTATTAGCCATGTGGCGGCCTTCGTTCGCCCCAATGGCCAAGCCCTCCTTTCCAACACTTACGGTAAAGTCAACTTGCTTCTGTGTAAAAACAAACAAGGTGATGCCGATTAGTCCGAGCCGAAACCAGCTCAGGTGAAATCGCTTCATCCATACGGGGGGGATATATTCCGTCTGCGAGGCCTTGTAACGAGCCGAAGAAAATAGCTGCTTGCCCCGGGCACCTACGCGGCGTAGCAGTAGCGACCAGTCAATTGTGAGTATACGATTATTACCAGCGCGGCGCGCCGGAGTGGAGTTTGAACTAGACATTTCGTTTGTTTTTTTTGCAACCCGCCACTATAAAACACTTCCGTGGCGGCAATAGCAAAAGTAACACAACTTGTTGTTAGTTACAAGTTAATTTCAAACTTTATGTTAGAATAAACAACAGCGTGTTGGAAAGCCGGAGTAGTCCTCTACCCTACTGGCCGCTGAGAAATACGGTCGGGATCATCATCAACCGTTGGCCGCCCTTTGATGCCTTTGCCCTTCTCTGCCGTAGCATCGTGTTTCGTCTTGCCTTTACCGGAAGTATCGACTCTTGTTTTCTCAGCCTCTTTGATTACCTGCTCTTCGGTGAGTTTTACTTCTTTCGTACGAATTTTCACCGCGTGGTCATCCGGTAAAATAGGATTGCCGCTCCGGGCCGCCCAGATGAAAGTAAACTCGGCGCCCAGAAAGAGAATCTGACTGTTGTAATACGTCCAGACAAGCAGCGTAATAAGGGCCCCTGCGGCTCCGTAAGTACTACTGAAGTCGCTGTTACCAATGTAGAAGCCAATTAAAATCCGCCCGAGCCCGAACAGAATGGACGTGAACAAGGCACCCACCCAAATGTCCCGCCACCGAGCCTTTGCGTCCGGTAAGTAACGAAACATCAACGCGAAAACGACGGCGGTGATGACGGTACTCAAGACCCACGTTCCTACGGCTAAAAGGACCTCGCTTATGCCCGGCACCAACTCGACAATTTTGTCCATAAAGCCCAGCACGATGGTGTTGAGGACCAAGGTTACCACCAACAAGAAACCAAGCCCGATCACGAAGCTAAAGCTCAATAAACGCTTAAAGACAAAGCCCAGCACCCCATTTTCCGGAGCTGCCCTTAGCTCCCAAATTTTGTTCATACTAATCTGAAGGTTAGCAAATACGCCAGTGGCAGCAAAGACGAGCGTGCCGATACTGATGGCCGTAGCCCACCAAGAGTCTCCTGACTGATAGGCATTAGAGACGATTTCCTGAATGGTTTCGGCGGAATCTGGGCCAAGTAGGTTCTTTAGTTCTCCGTATAAATTCCCCGACACGGCTTCTTCCCCAAAAAAGTAGCTCGCCACGGTCGTCGCCACCACCAGCAACGGCGCAAAACTAAAAACGGTATAATAAGCCAGTGCCGCGCCAAGGTTCAGCGCGTCGTCATCCATGTAATTTTTAAATAGTTCTTTAGTGAAGCTCAGCGCTCTTTGGAAAATATTCTCGTTCGCCACGGTAAGTGTTGTTTTGCTTTGTCCAACGCGATGTAGGAAGCTTGGTTCGCGCATTCTATCTGCGGGTGACTTCCCTTGTGAAACTACCTGAATCGTGGTTAGCTATCGATCTCCTCCGGCTCGTTCAACAGCCCACCACAGTACTTACAATGCTCGGCATCGTCGTCGTGCCCATCGCGCGAGCAGTAACGGCAAGCTTGCGTATTCTTTTGGTGCCCCTTCGCTTTAGTATTCAACATCTCGTTCGTCACAATACCCGTCGGGACCGCAATGATGGCGTAACCAATGATCATGACGAGCGCGGAAAGGAACTGACCGATGTTCGTTTTGGGCGTAATATCGCCGTACCCCACCGTAGTCAGCGTCACGATTGCCCAGTAAACCGCGCGGGGTATGGAGCTGAACCCCTCATTCGTCCCCCCCTCGATCAGGTACATGACCGCACCGATGATGATGACCAACAGCGTGACGGCGAAAAGAAATACGGTGATCTTGTTGCGGCTGGCGATCAACGCCATTTTGAGTTGGTCACCTTCGCCGAGAAATTTACCGAGTTTGAAGATTCGGAACACGCGTAGCAACCTGATCACCCGGATGATCACAAAGGCCTGCGCCCCGAAGCCGGACAGAAAAATGGTCAGGTAAGTCGGTAGTATGGCCATCAGATCGATGATGCCGTAGAAACTCAGGGCGTACTTCCAGGGCTTGATCGTCGTCCAGAGCCGAAGCACGTACTCAATCGTAAAAATGATCGTGAATATCCACTCCAGTATTAGGAACGTGCGGCCGTAGTCGCGCTGCCACTGCTCGGAGCTTTCTAACATCACGGTTAGTACGCTCAGCACGATGAGCACCAGCAGAATGATGTCAAAATATTTACCCGTCGGCGTATCCGCCTCAAAAATAATCTCGTGAATACGGTCGCGAGTACGGCGCTGAGCCATAAAAACTGGTTTTGTGCCCGCTCAATGTACGACGGTATTCGGCGTCCTAGCAAAGTGCAATATTAACCCATTGGCGCGGCCCCGATCACTATCGGGGGTGCCGTGTTGAAGGGGACGATAAGGCCGTGAGCTAGCGCGGAGCGAACTCACCCCCCTCACCGATCATATCACCATTCCAGCCGCCACCGTTTCGTTAGTTCCTTCGTCCACGAGGATGATGGACCCTGTAATTCTGTTCTTCCGGTAGGAGTCGGTGAAGAGGGGTGCGGTCGTCCGGAGAAGCACTCGACAAATATCGTTCATTTCGACGGTCTTGTTCTCTTCGTCGCGGTGCAGCGTGTTGATGTCCAAACGGTAACGAACTTCCTTGATCATGCAGCGCGCTTCCTTGGTGGTGTGCATGATCGCGTACTTACCGCGCGGTTGTAAGGGGCGCTCGTTGAACCAACAGAGCATTACTTCGACGTCCTGCCCGTTCTCCGGTTGGTTGTTTTCCCGGACGATCATGTCACCGCGGCTAATGTCGATCTCGTCTTCCAGTAGCAGGGTAACCGACATGGGTGGGTAAGCCTCCTGTACCTCTCCGTCGAAGGTGTCGATCTTTTTGATCGTCGAAGTAAAGCCACTCGGTAGCACCGTTACTTTATCACCCTTTTTGAAGACACCACCGGCTACCCGGCCTGCGTACCCGCGGTAATCGTGAAACTCGTCACTGTAAGGGCGAATCACGGTTTGTACGGGAAAGCGGCAGTCGATAAAGTTGTTATCGGAACCGATGTGTACGTTCTCGAGCGAATACAACAAGGTCGACCCTTCGTACCACGGCGTGTTCTCGCTACGGTCGACGACGTTGTCGCCCAGTAAGGCGGACATGGGGATGAAGTCAATGTCCTTTACGTCCAACTTGTGGCTAAAGCTCTGAAATTCTTCCTTGATCTTATTGTAAGCTCCCTCGTCGAAATCGACCAGGTCCATCTTGTTGATACAGACGATGATGTGCGGAATCTGTAAGAGACTGGCGATGAACGCGTGACGACGAGTTTGTTCCACCACGCCCTGGCGAGCGTCGACCAGAATCAATGCGACGTTAGCCGTAGAAGCTCCCGTAACCATGTTACGGGTATACTGAATGTGGCCGGGCGTATCGGCAATGATGAACTTGCGCTTGGGCGTTGCGAAATAGCGGTAGGCCACGTCAATAGTGATGCCTTGTTCGCGCTCCGCCTTGAGCCCGTCCGTCAGCAGCGCCAGGTTGACGCCTACTTCTCCCCGCTTCTCGCTGGTTTTGGTGATGGCTTCGTACTGATCTTCAAAGATGGACTTTGAATCGTACAGCAGCCGGCCGATGAGGGTAGACTTGCCATCATCGACGGAGCCGGCGGTGGTGAAACGAAGGAGTTCGGTGTGTTCTGTAGGTAGGAGGCTCATGCTTTATTTTTTGGTTGGTAGGGGAAGAGGGAAGGGTGTGGGGGGGCTCTGGTCTGTGGTCTAGAGTCTGTGGTCTAGAGTCTGTGGTTCCTTGTTAAGATTGTCAGAAAACGTGTTGTCGCAGACTAGAGACCATAGACCTGGAGACCGAATCTTAAAAGTACCCTTGCTTTTTCCGGTCTTCCATGGCAGTTTCCGAACGTTTGTCGTCCGCACGGCCACCGCGTTCCGTTTGGCGGGCGACGGATACTTCGGCGATGATTTCCTCTAGCGTCGAAGCGGTTGACTCCCAGACACCGGTCGTGGTGATGTCACCGATCGTACGACAGCGGACCATCATTTTTTCTAATTTCTCTTCCGGGCGGCGGGGCAGCACGGGTGAGTCGGCCAGCAACATGCCATCCCGGCGGAAAACGTTGCGCTCGTGGGCAAAGTACAAGTTGGGCAATTCGACCTTTTCTACGGCGAGGTACTGCCATACGTCCAGTTCCGTCCAGTTGGAGATTGGAAAGACCCGGAAGTGCTCGCCGTACTGCTTACGACCGTTGAAGAGGTTCCAGAGCTCCGGGCGCTGGTTCTTAGGGTCCCACTGTCCGAATTCATCGCGGTGGCTGAAGAAACGTTCTTTAGCGCGGGCTTTCTCTTCATCGCGGCGGCCACCACCAAGGGCAGCGTCGTACTTACCGTCTTCGAGCGACTTTAGTAGCACGGCCGTTTGCAGGTAGTTTCTGGAAGCGTTGTAACCCGTTTCTTCCCGTACCAGGCCACTGTCGATGGCTTCTTGCACCGAGCCAATGACCAGTTTTGCGCCGATACGTTCCACGAGTGCGTCCCGGTAATCGAGTGCCTCCTGGAAGTTGTGGCCGGTATCCACGTGAAGTAGAGTAAAAGGAATCTTGGCTGGGTAAAAGGCTTTTACCGCCAAGTGTACCATCAAAATAGAGTCCTTGCCGCCGCTGAAGAGCAAAACCGGGTTCTCAAACTGAGCGGCTACTTCGCGGAGAACAAAGATGGATTCTGACTCAAGTTCACGGATGTGGTTGAGCTGGTAGTTACTTTTGTTATTGGACATATTGATCTAGTGATGTATTGGTCTCTTGGTGCGGTAGACGGGTACTTTGTTAGAAAGAAGTAGCTTTTTTCGTGACGGCAACCAGTTGGTTGGCGGCTTCGGCAACGGAGAGTTTTTCAGTCCGGAGGTCCAGCATAGGATTAATGGGAGGTTCGTAAGGACTATCGATGCCGGTGAATCCTTTAATTTCGCCACGTCGTGCTTTGGCGTACAGGCCTTTCACGTCGCGGGCCTCGCACGTTTCGAGTGGGGTATTGATGAATACTTCGTGGAAATCCGCCCCGCCGATAATCTCCCGGGCCATACTTCTAATGTCGCGCGTAGGACTCACGAACGAGCAAATTACGACCGCGCCGGAAGCGGCGAAAAGCTTGGCGACTTCGGCGATCCGGCGAATATTCTCCCGGCGGTCTTCCAGGCTGAAACCGAGATTGTTGCACAGTCCGCTGCGAATGTTATCTCCATCTAGTAAGACAACCCGTGTTGCTTGTTCGAACAGTTGGCGTTCTGCCGCAGTGGCAATCGTAGACTTTCCACTGCCGGACAAGCCGGTAAGCCAGAATACGCCACCACGGTGCCCGTTGCGTGCTTCGCGCTCTTCGCGGGGGACCATTCGGTCAAATACTGGATGAATATTATCGGCCATATTGACTAAGAAAAATATCGGAGCTTGCTTGAGAGAGTCATTTGTAAGGGCAAAGATAGGTTATCGCTTACGGGACAACCTACCAAGACCCATGATTTTAGCACGGAATCTTCTTCATGAGTTTCTACCCAACCTTACTAGTGACCTACAAGACCACCACTCCGCCGCCCAAATTAACTCCGTTGCTTACGGCAAGAATTACCGTAGCTCCGGTCAGATGCTGGTCCAGTTTGGCGCGCCCCCGCCCGACTCCGTCCAGCGTCACGGGGATGGACCTCAAAGTGCGGCCGAGTGTATCCATGATGACCAGTTCCACCCGCATGTCAGGGGTGAGGACATTGCCGACGAGCCAAATCTCCCGTGCCGCCGGCTGGTAGGTAAACTTCAATCGGTCGGCACGTTGCACGCTGGAAGTGCTGGTACTACCGGAATAGTTATGGGCCAAGAAGTCAGCGCCGCCACCCTCTAGCAAATTGGAGTCAAAATCAAAAAAGGAAGCGTGTTCCTGGTGAGATCCTTGCCCCCAGGGGGTAAAGCAGGGCGAACTTACCCACGCCGGCTCCCAGTACAGCACGCCCAAACCTCCCCGATCGTACACCTCCTGCGTCAGATCGATCAGCCAGCGGCGTTGGTTGGCCGGGCTCGCCGGGGAGTACCCAGTTTGTACCGACCCGATGATGTTGTCGGCGGTGTCGTTGCTCTCCAGCGTCCAGATGTATCCAGTTTCGAAGATCATGACTTCCTTGCCGTACGAATCCTTCAGTTCGGTGATGATCTGTCCGGTTCGGGCCGTGGTCGTCGGTTGGTGCCAGGCCCAGTAGTAGGACAGTCCGACCACGTCAAAGTCCGTCACCCCGTGCTTCTTGAATCCGGCCATCAGCCAGCTAGCGTTCTCGGGCCCGGCTACGTGGATGGCTACTTGAATGTCCTTTTCGGTCTCGCGCGCGGCGTCCCTCACGGCCTTGATTCCCTTATTGAACAGGCTGGCGTTGCGTGGCCAGTCAAGAATAAAACCGCTTGCGTCAGCCGCTTCGGTCTGCAAAATGCCTTTGTTCGTTTCGTTACCCACCTGCACCATTTCCGGCATCAGGTCGAGGCTGTTCAATTCCAGCAGGGTGGCGTTTACGTAGTTGTACACGGAATCCCCCAGTATTTCGGTATCGTCCACCACGGCCTCCCAGGCAGCGGGTACGATTTGCCGCTCGGGGTCGGCCCAAAAGTCGGATAAATGAAAGTCCAGCAATACCCGCAGCCCCTGGTCCTTTGCGCGGCGGATACTCTTCTTCACGTCGGCCAAATCGCCGTACCGTTTGCCGGTATTCAGGGTATCGTGCCACGCCGGGGTGTGCCACAGGCGGAGGCGAACCATATTAGCGCCCTGCTCCTTGAAAATCTCGTACGCGTCCCGCACTTCCCCGTTCACTTTGTACGCTACCCCACAATCGTCCATCTCGTTTACGTAGGATAGATCGGCCCCCGTGTAAAATTTCCGCTGGGCGTGGATTTGCAAGCAGGAAACGGTCATCAGTAGCAGCAGGAAGAAACGCATGTCGGGCTGTTTTATAAGACAAGGGCGCGGCCGCGGGTGCCGGGGAACGGGGATTGGAGCATTGCTCTACCTCCCGGAATCCCTGGCACCCGCGGCCGCGCCCGAATCAAACCTAGGCATAATAGCTTAATTCTTGACTAAAGTGTAAGTCGGAATGGCCTGTTGTAAAATCAAAGTGATGGTATAGTTGCCAGCTTCTTCCACGCTAAGGTTAGAACCCTCGAATTCCAACGATCCATCGCTGCCATTGTCGCCAAGATCGGTCGTATTTGACCAAACATCGTTGGCACGGAATTTGAATCCGACATCGTCTCCCGTAGTCAGGTCGGTAGTAATGGTCAGATTACCCGTAGACTCGTCGTAAGTTAAATCAGTATCATTATCCCAACCCGTAGCGGTAGCGTTACCGATTAGGCCCCAGCTAGTAGCTTGTTGGGTATAGGTTAAATCGTTAACGTCGATGCTGATGTAGTGAAACCCGGTACCGGGGGCGAGGATATTCTGGTCGCTCCCTAAATCCAGCGTACCGTCCGCACCCTCGTCACCATAATTAACCGGGTTCCAATCGGGTTGGGCGGCAAACTTATATTCTCCACCGTCGCCCATGAAGATGAAGCCCTGGTAAATACCATTGTCCTCAACGGAATACAGCAGGCCGATTTCGTCGGAACCCGGCATCCAGTTTTGGTAGGCGCCGGGGACGAAGAACTTCGGAAACTCCTGGGCGGCGGCAAAAGGTGTAACCACGATGCTCAGCGGCGGCGAAACGGATTGGTTGTTGTCCTCCACTTTTCCGACAACCGCGCGAACGCGTACTTCAATCGATGTAGCCGTACCCGCCGCAATCTCGCGATTGATCAGCAGGGAGTTGAGCGCTTTGTAACCGACGCTGGCCGTAGTGCCGGTTAAAGTAGGTACGAGATTGACCGGGTCGGCAAAATCGTTATCGGCTAAATCAGCCTCCAGGGTGTAGTTGATGGCGGTAGGTACGCCAAAGTCGGCGGCACCCCAGCTAAAGGTCAGCGTTTCGGTGTCCAGGTTGTCTTCCGTAATGACGTAGTTAGCACCGTCACTTGGCTCCACGATTGAAACATCGCTACCGAGGCGAAGCACCGGGTCGGCACTCTCATCGGCGCAGGCGGAGAAGCCGAAAACCAGTAGGGCCGCCAATAAATAAACTGATTGCTTTAACATGATTGTGTATGTTTTGACGAGTCGGGCCGGAACTGTTTGCCGAACCTAGTCGGGTAGATAATTTAATAACCTTCGTTCTGCACCAAATTCGGATTTGCGGCGCGGTCGGAAGAAGGGATTGGGTATACGCGGCGGAAATCCGGTACTGCGGTGCCTTCCGGGGCACCACCTTTCGTAGGCCAGAGATAGTCGCTGCCGGTGTACAAGCCAAAACGAATCAGGTCCTGACGACGATGGCCTTCCCAGTACATCTCCCGGGCGCGCTCGTCGATGATGAATGGCAAAGTCAACTCACTCCGTCGGACATTACCCGCGTCACTGCCGTACGCCCGCAGGCGTAGGCGGTTGACGTAGTTAAGCGCCAGCTCCCGATCCCCCGCGGTTGTTCTGAGTGCAGCCTCGGCGTACATCAGGTAAGCATCCGCCAGGCGGAAAACCATGAAATCGTTGTCCGTATACAAGGCATCGCTTCCAGCCACGCCGTCCCGGGTAACGTTGCGGTATTTAGTGACGGCATAACCGTCCGTAAATTGCCGGATGTCGTTGATCTCCAAATTTTGACCTTCCGTGTAAAATTGAGCGCGGGCGTCCGAAGCCGGAATGTCGATAGCATAGGTGTATACTTTCGAGCTGGTCAGGAACAGGCGAATCCGGTAGGTTCCACCGTTTACGACGGGGATATTTCCAGCATTGAATTCAAGCGTTCCGTCGTTGCCGTCGTCACCGTAGTTGACCGCCCAGTCATCATTCGCACGAAATTTAAATTCATTGCCCGCGGTTAAAGGGGTAGTGATCTCAAAAGCCCCGACCGTTGGGTTAAAGGTCATACTCTGATCGTCGCCGTCCCATCCGTTTAAGGTTGCGCTACCGATAACTGCAAACTCAACCTTGTAGACGTTGTAGGTCATTGCGCCCAGGTCGACTTCCGCGCGGTATACACCCGGACCTTCTACGGAGAAATTACCACCATCGGCGGAGACGGTGCCGTCCTCACCCGCGCCGAAGGAATTGTCCCACGTACCAAGCGCTACCTTAAACTGGTACGCTTCCGGGTCGTCACTCTCCGGAAAATAGATGAAGCCGGTGTATGCGTCCGGCATCTCCGGGTTAGTCGCTACCAGTACGGTACTGTCCTTGGTGGGGTCCCAACCCTGGTAGAAACCGGGCACATTCAGTACGGGGAGTTCGGTAGCCACGTCGACCGGTTCCCGCACCACGATACCGCCGCCGCTGACGGAAGGGAACTTTTCCACGAAGGCCGAAGTAGTTCTGAGTCCGCCCCAGCCACCGTCGATCCCAAAATCGGCCGGGTCCATGCTGCCGCCAACCGGTGCGTGGGTGAGGAAGGTCGTACCTCCAAAAGTTAGGGTGGACTGACCGTCGAACAGCACCGGGAAGATAGATTCCGGGCTCTGGTCGTTATCCGCTACATAGAGGTTCTTGTACTCGGGCTCCAGTTCGTATCCAGCATCGATCACCCGTTGCGAATAGTCCAGCACCTTTTCGTACTGCGCCTGACCGGTGTAAACCTCCGCGTTCAAATAGAGCTTACTGAGCAGCATCCACACGGCGGCCTTATCGGCCCGGCCGTATTCGTTCATCCGTGCATCGATCATCAGGGGCTCGATGGCGAGTAGTTCGGACTCGATGTAGTCGAACAATTCGCCCGCCTGAATCTGACGTGGCAAGAATGCGCCGATTCCGTCTTCCTCCGTTACGAAGGGAACGTTGCGGAAAAGGTCCAGTGCATGGTAGTAACTAAGCGCACGCAAGAATCTGGCTTCAGCGCGAAAAACCGCTATGCGTTCGGCCACCTCACCGGTTTGGCCACGCTCCGCCAATCTGTTTTCGGAGGCTTCCCGGATAAATTCGTTCGCCAGTGTTACTTGATAAATCAAACGGCTGTACAAGGCCGTGAGGAAAGGGTTAGAGGGCGTCCAGTTCATCTGGGAGAAGTCCTGAATTCCAGCGTCCCCCCAGGCAACGACGGCCTCGTCGGTAGGTAATTCCTGAGCTGACCAAAGCTGGCGCAGGTAGCTAGAAGCACCTTCGTCAATACCGGCAACGTCCGGGCTTCCGGTGGCGCCAGTCTGACCGGTCACCGCCAGCCCGGCGTAGAGTTTGGCCAGCACTTGCTCGTAAGCATCCGGATTTTCGTAGACAACGTCCGCGCGGGATACGTCCGTATCGATCGGTTCGGTATCCAGGTCACTAAAACAAGCCGTTAGGCCGAAGGAAAACAAGAGCAGCAAAGCGCCGCGAGAAAGAATATTCAATGTTCGCATGATAGTTTACTGTTTAGAAGTTTGCACCAACTCCAAGAAGAATGGTGCGTGCACGGGGGTAAATTTCGTTGTCAATGCCGCTAAAAACCTCGGGGTCGATACCCCGGTAGTCCGTGATCAGGACTGGATTCTGCACGGTCAGGTAAGCACGCAGGGTGCTACCCTCGCCGAACACTTCATTAAATCGGTAACCGGCCGTGATGTGATCGAGACGCAAGAAAGAAGCATCCCGCACGTAATAGTCCGATACAAACTGCGAATCATCGAAATCGATCTCCCGAATCTCCGGAAGCGTATTGGTTACGAAACCGGCGGAGTTCACGAGTTGATTGTAGGTCGCCCGATTGCTCAGGTTGTTGTCGTAGACGTAATTACCGAAACTGGCACGGCCGGCAAAACTAAAGTCAAAATTATTTAGCTCGTAGTTCGCCGTAAACCCAAGAAAGGAATTGGCGGCGGGCTGCTCGTAACGGTACAGATCATCGTCGTCGACAACCCCGTCTCCATTACGGTCTACATATACGCCTTCGATAGGTATACCGGTTTCGTCGTAAACCTGTTCAAAGACGTAGAAGCTGTTTGGCGCCGAGCCGACACTATTAATTTGAATGGTCCGTCCGGTGCCACCGGCTATACCTCCCGTAAGCACCCCGGCGAAACTAGGATCTTCGGTAGTGGTCAGGCGGGTAAGTTCGACGCTGTTGACCGTGAAGTTCACACCCACCGAAAGGCTGCTATTTTCTTTTTGGTAAGGCGTTCCCTGCAGCGAGATTTCGAACCCGTTCACTTCTAAGTCACCCAGATTAGAGTTGATGAAGTTGGTCAAGTTGGTTCCGGCGGGGACGGGAATGAAATTAAGCAAGTCCGAAGTCTTACGATTGTAAACCTCCACCGAGCCATTCAGGCGGTCGTTAAACATACCGAAGTCAACGGCCAGGTTGAGGGTCGCGGTTTCCTCCCACTTCAGGTTAGCATTGTAGCCTTCGGGACGTAGGGTAGTAATAAATCGGTCACCAAACCGGTACCGGGCGTTGGGCTGGCTGGCCAGGTAGGTAGCCTGCGCCGGGTAGTACACGTCACCAATCTCCTGTTGGCCCGTCACCCCGTAACCAACGCGTAATTTCAGGCTATTCAGTCCCTTCGGGCTGTTCTCCACGGAGATGAGTTTGTAGGCCGCCGCCGCGGAGGGGAAGATGCCCACCCGGTTATCTGCGTTAAAGCGTGACGACGCGTCCCGGCGAACAGTACCCGTGAGGATCAGCCGATCACCGATCGTCAGGTTCGCCCGGCTAAACAAGGACACTAGATAATTCTCGCTGGCGTCCCTTCCTTCGTTTAGGTCCGAACCATCGACGTCGGCGTTCCGAAAGGTATTTTCCCGGAAAAAGTATTGCCAGGAATAGCCCCCGAGGATATCCAGGCGAATGCCGTCGGTCAGGTCTTCCGCGTAATTGAGGTAAAATTCAAGCAGGTCGCTGTTCTTATCCTGGGTAAAGCTATTGTCCGTCCCCCCCGCGCTGTCTCCGTCAAACGCAAAAGCGGCGTTAGTCGGTATTCTGACGGATCCGTCGCTCTGGCTACGGTCGGTGGCCAGGTTGAGATTGGCGCGCAGGGCGGGAAGAAAGCTGAAGCGGTAGTCCGCCGTAAAATTGGCGATGTAACGGAACACGTCCGTCTCGTCATCTTTCTGCTCCAGTAAAGCCAGTGGGTTGCTTGGTGCCAGGTTTTGCGGGTTCGGATTATTTAACTGGGATGTGTAGAAATAATTACCGAACGCATTGTCTTGCCGAACCGGCTGGGTGGGGTCGAACGATATCGCCGAACCCAGTGCGCCGCGGTCGGCAAAGTGGTTACTGGAGTTTACCCCCTTAATGCCGGCGTTGATCTGCAACCGGTTCTCAAAAAAGCTTGGGTTAAGGTTAAGCCCGTAAGTGACGCGGGAGAATTGGTCCGTCAGTAAAACGCCCTCCTGGTTGGTATAGCCAACGGATACGCGGTACGGTAAGCTTTTAATGGAGCCAGACGCACTTACATTATGATCGTGGAAAAGGGAAGTCTGGAGAATCTCATCCTGCCAGTCCGTATCGGCCTCACCCAAGTAACCAACCTCCGGGCTACCTTCATTGAACCGCTCGGTGATCAGGTCCCGAAAGCCGGGACCGTCGAATACGTCGACTGTCCTGATCGCGGACCCCAGGCCGACCTTACCGTTGTAACTCAGCTGGAGGCCAGCCCCGGCCTTGCCCTTTTTCGTCGTAATGATGACTACGCCATTGGAGGCCCGCGAACCGTAGATTGCGGTAGCCGAAGCATCCTTCAGCACCGTGAAAGTCTCGATGTCGTTCGGATTAATCAGGTTGAGCGGGTTGCGACTACCGTTAACGCCATCGGTCGGTAGCGGGACGCCGTCGATGATGATTAGCGGATCGTTATTGGCCGAAAGCGAAGAACCTCCACGAATACGAATGGTAGCACCACCGCCGGGGGAGCCGTCCGTAGTAACCTGCACACCCGATACTTTTCCAGCCACCAATTCCTGAGCGGAGGTAACGGCACCCTGGTTAAACTGCGATGCCGACACCGTTTCTACCGAACCAGTTGCGTCTTCCCGCTTGACCGTACCGTAGCCGATCACCACCACCTCGTCCAGCGTCTCCCCGGCACTAAGCGCCAAATCAATCGTGGTCTGCGTACCGATCGTGACCCGCTGAGTGGCGTAACCGGTATAACTAATATCCAGTTCCGTCACCCCGGCGGGTACGTCGAGGGAGTAAGTACCGTCAAAATCCGTGACGGTGCCCTTCGCAGTTCCGACGGCCGTAATGTAGGCGCCAATGAGTGGTTCGCCCGAGCCGGCGTCCGTCAGGGTACCCGTAACCGTCGACTGCGCGAAGGCCAGCTGGCCAATCAGTAACAGCGCGAACAGCACGAGCCCGCGGTGCGGGAAGTGAGTTGCATTTAGCTTCATAATAGGAGGAATGAAAAATTTTGAATGATCGAACGAAATGAATACAGTACCAGTTAGGCAGGGCCGTCGATGGATAATATCGGTCGTTGTTCCTAAAAAAGTCCGCAAATGTAAGCTTTTCACGGAAGTCCCGTAAGCGACGGGTATTCAATCGATTGCTAAAGATACGCAGCGCTGATTTTTGCACCGTCGTGTCAGCCTAATATTTACCTACTTGTGTATGCTCAGGCGAGCGAAAAAATGATTGGCCAGACTTCTCCCTTACTAATCGATCAGTTAAAGCTTTTCCACACGGTTTGTGTATAAAAACAAGGGTCTAATTCATCCGGCAATCTACTCTGCACCGATTCTTTGCGTAAGTTTGCCCAAAGCTCAATACCGTATGAAATTCAGTGTTTCGTCATCCGATCTGCAGAAAAAACTAACCCTGGCCGGAGGAGCCATCAGCTCTAATCCCGTCCTGCCCATCCTCGAAGATTTCCTTTTTCGCATCGAAGACGGCAAACTCACGATCGCGGCCACCGACCTGGAAACCAGCGTCATCACCAACATCGACGTTAACTCCGACGGTAACGGGGCCGTGGCCGTTCCCGCTAAGATCCTCATCGACACGCTCAAGGCCCTGCCCCAGCAGCCGATCACGTTCAACGTAAACCTCGACAATTTCGGTATTGAGATCACGAGCGCCTACGGTAAGTACAAATTGGCCGGTGAGAACGGAGACGATTACCCGGACATCCCCGAGCCAAATGAGGCGGACGAGATCTCCTTATCCGCCCTCAGCCTCCTCGAAGGCATCAACAAGACGCTCTTCGCGACGAGCACCGACGAGCTCCGCCCCGCCATGACCGGTGTCTTTTTCCAAGTAGATTTTTCTAAGCTCGTTATGGTCGCCACCGACGCGCACAAACTGGTCAAGTATTCCGTCAGCGACATCACCGGTGAAGTCAGCAGCCAGTTGATCATCCCCAAAAAGGCGCTGAATCTACTAAAGACTGCTCTACCCAGCACCGACGAGCAAGTCCAGGTCACTTTCGATAAGTCGAACGCCTTTTTCGCTTTTGGAGAGACCAAAATGGCCTGCCGCCTCATCGACGCCCGCTACCCGGACTATAACGCCGTCATCCCGGTCGACAACCCGAACGAGTTGATGATCAGCCGATCCGACCTTCAGCAGAGCCTGAAGCGGATCGTTATTTACGCCAATAAGACTACCAACCAAGTTATCCTTAACATCGCCGACGGTAGCCTGACGGTCTCCGCGCAGGATCTTGATTTTAGCAATGAGGCCACCGAGCAACTCGCCTGTAATTACACGGGTGAGCCGCTGACGATTGGCTTCAACGCTAAGTTCCTCGTAGAAATGCTCGGGGTGCTAGAGGGCGAGGAAGTACGTCTGGAAATGTCTACGGCCACGCGGGCGGGTATCCTCGTTCCTACGGAGCAGGCGACCGGGCAGGAGATCATGATGTTGGTGATGCCGGTGATGCTCAGTAACTAGTCAGGTTATTTTGCGTCCCGATAACTATCGGGACAGGTACAAAGGTCGCGGGCATCCTGCCCGAACGCTCGTGCGGTAGCTACATCAGTATGCTACCGCACGAGCATTCGGGCTACAAGCCCTCAACCTTGGACGGTGATTCGCATACCGTCCCAACCGACTTCTACCCCTGGGGGCAACTCAGGATTAACCTCCGCAACGCGGCCCATTCGGTGGCTCAGGTGAAAGAGCACCCCCGACTCGGCTTCCAATTCCTTCAAGTACGCTAAGGATTCGTCCAAAGATAAGTGACTGTGCGTACCCCGGCGGTTGAGGCTGGAGATCACGGCCGTCCGTACTCCTTTACAATGCACCCGCGTCCGCGCCGGAAGCTCTTTTACATCAGTCAGATAGGCTAGGTCGTACCAACGGAAACCGAGAATGGAGATGCGGCCGTGAATAACCTCGACCAGTTCCAACTCCCCGTCCGCGAAAGGCACCCGATCGCCAAAATCGACCTCGCGAATGTCGAAACGCGGCACGCCGGGGTAGTCAGAAAACGAGTAAGAAAACCGCTCGCGCAACTCCTTGGCCACCCGCGGCAAACAGTAAATGGGCATGTCGATACCCTGGCTAAAGCAGAAAGGGCGCAGGTCATCGAGGCCGGCAACGTGGTCGTTGTGCTCGTGGGTAATGAGCACCCCGGCGAGCGTTTTGATGCCCGACCGCAGTATTTGTGTTCTAAAATCCGGACCGGCGTCGATCATAAAATTATGCTCACCCTCCCGCAAAAGGGCGCTCGTACGCAGGCGGGTATCCCGGGGGTCGGGCGAACGGCAGACGGCGCAATCGCAACCGATGACGGGCACGCCCTGCGAAGTGCCGGTGCCGAGAAGCGTGAGGGAACGGGGGGGACTGATGGGTCAAACATTATGGGCGAGAAATGACCGCAAAGTTACGCTAAAACCATCCGCGTTAGTCTCCTCACGCACGGTTATGTAAAATCACGTAACTAACTGACTTGTAAAGAAATAATGCAAAAAGTTAGTCCCCTTGCGGCAAAATTCCGATATTTGCACCCCCTTAGAAAACCGACTGCGAATTAATTAAATACTAGGATGAGAAAAGCTGATATAGTTGCCAACATTGCGGACAAGACGGGTGTCGCCAAAGTCGACGTCCTCGTTGCGCTGGAGACCTTTTTCAAAGAAGTCAAGGGCAGCCTCGCCGAGGGCGAAAATGTGTACATCCGCGGGTTCGGGTCCTTCGTGGTGAAGAAGCGCGCTAAAAAGGTCGGCCGCCACATTCAGGAGAACCGCTCGATCGTGATCCCGGAACACTTTATCCCCTCCTTTAAGCCCGCGAAGATTTTTGTCGAGCAGGTGAAGGACAAAGTAACCTCCCTGCCCAACGAGGAGAACGCTGACTAGTGACCTTTCCGAAGCGGGGTATGACACTATAATGGTACTTGCGCTCCATCAAACGCTAGCCACAACCGTTGTCTACCATAAACAAACACATGGGTAAGAGCCAGTGGATTGCAATTGCGGTGACGAGTTTCCTTCTCCTGTTTACCTACTGGGGTTGCCCGGTGCGGCCGCCCGAATTAGAAGAAGGGCTAACACAGGCTCCCCTGGCCGCCACCGGCCTTGAATCCTTAATCCGTGCCGCCCGTGCCGACCTGACGCCGGCGGCAATGGCCACGCTCGCGAGTTTGGAAGAGCGCCTGGAAACCCAAACCGACGACGAGCAACGGATGGACTTGTTGGAGCAACTGGCTGGTGAATGGTACCGCGCGGGTCACCCGGCCATTTCCGGCATCTACGCCGAGCGCATCGCCGAGCAACTGAGCACGGTGGACGCCTGGTCCATCGCCGGCACGACCTTTACGATCTGTATTCAGCGGGAGGAAGAAGACAACAAAACCCGCCAGTTTTGCGCCAACCAGGCGGAAAAAGCTTACCAGGCCGCCATCAGTCTGGAGCCGGACGACGTAAATAACCGGATCAACCTCGCACTGACCTACGTCGATGCCCCCGCGCAGGGCAACCCCATGCAGGGCATTTTACAATTGCTCGACCTGGTTGAAAAGTACCCCCGCGAGCCGCGCGTCTACACGACCCTCGCTCAGCTGGCCATCAAGACCGGTCAGCTGGACAAAGCCGCCGAGCGCCTCGAGACCGCCGCGGAGCTGGACCCCGGTAGCCCCGACGCGCTTTGCCCCCTGGCCCGCGTGTACGACAACCTCGGAAATACGGAAAAATCAGCTATCTTTGCGGCGCGTTGTACGGCTGCTCTGGAAGAGAAGTCTGCCAACGACAACTAATCGGCTGTTTCAGCTGTATTATCTAAGGTGCCTCGGCACCACCATTAACCATCTTACATCACCATAAACGACTAATATATGCCGTGTGGAAAAAAGCGGAAGCGTCATAAGATTGCTACCCATAAGCGGAAGAAGCGATTACGCAAGAACCGTCACAAGAAGAAGAATCGGTAATTGAGTAGCGAATAACGAGTTACGAGTTTTATACTTGCCTACGCTCAACGTCGCGACTCTGCTACTTCTCAATACCAACTTCACGGCCGGCCGGGGTTCACCCCTGGCTGGCCGCGACTGGTAATACACCTTTGCCGCCGAATTTAGCGTTTGGCTTACTGAATTACCGAGACGGGCTATACGAGCTCCGAATATTTCCCCATTCCATAGCCGATTTTCCGAGCGCTTTGCTTTGTTTCTTTTTTCGTTTCTAGACTAGTATCACCCAAATTTGCCCGCAAAGCACCGTTCTAGTATCCCGGCCACCCGAAAACTTAATCCTGGCTTCACGCCATCGGCCTAATCACCGAGGTGTTTCCCCATAAAGATCTTCACCACGCACGACATTTCCCTAACGAATGACGGCGGTGGTTAACTTCCACGATACTGTTTCTGGTGTGTCTGGCCTTATCGCCTGCTAAATGCCTAAGCCTCCCGTCACTTAAGTGACTTGCAGTCAGTAAGCATTTCCACAGAATGTTACCCGCTACGCGGGCCGGAGTTATTTGACCGTTTCTATCTTTAGTCCGCCCCTTGCTCGTTTCGTAGGACCTGGTTTGTTACCGCCGGTATCATTCCCCAACTTTTGGACTTGCCTTCCTCCGTGCCGCTTCCGATCTTTGATCGAAAGGGGCCTTTGCTATTTCGGTAGCCTTGGCTTGAGGGGGCCTCCCACCTAAACGCTTTGAAGCGTGGAAAAAGAAATGATAATATCCTCGACTGGCTCCGCCGTTGAGGTCGCGCTGATCGAAAACGGTCGGCTGGTAGAAATACACAAACAAAAAGCAACCGATCAGTTCACGGTCGGCGATGTCTTTATCGGTAAAGTCAAACGCGTCAGCGCTCCCATGAACGCGGCCTTCGTGGACATCGGGCACAAAAAAGATGCCTTCCTTCACTATACGGATTTGGGCCCGCGGGTCCGCTCCCTCCAGAAGTTCTACGGCTCGGTCGCGGGCAAGAAATTGCAGACGGCCAACCTCACGGAGTTCAAGATGGAGCCCGAGATTGTGAAGACCGGCAAGATCGACGAAGTCCTGAAGCGTAAGCAGACGGTCATTACACAAGTACTCAAAGAGCCCATCAGCACGAAAGGGCCACGCCTGAGTTGCGAGATTACCATCCCCGGCCGCTACATCGTCATCACTCCCTTCAACCAGACGGTCGCCGTCTCGAAGAAGATTAGTACGAGTGAAGAGCGTAAGCGCCTACTTGTCCTGGTAGAAAGCATCCGCCCACCCAACTTCGGCGTCATCGTGAGGACGGCCGCACAAGGAAAAGGTGTCGGTGACCTACTCGAAGAGGTCGATTTACTGATGGCCAAGTGGGAGGAAATTTATGAAGCCGCTAAAACGGCGGAAGCACCTGCGAAACTCCTCAGCGAAGTAGACAAAACAACCGGTCTGCTCCGCGATCTACTCACCGCGGACTTCTCCAAGATCGTCGTCGACGACAAGGCGCTGTTCGAGTCCGCCCGCAAGTACGTCAGCGACATTTCCGGCGCTAACCGGGCCAACATCGTACAACTACACAAGGGCAGCAAGCCGATCTTCGACGCCCACGGCGTGACCAAGCAGATCAAAAGCAGCTTTGGTAAAACCGCCTCGCTCCCCTCTGGCTCCTACGTCGTGATCGAGCACACGGAGGCGATGCACACCATCGACGTCAATAGCGGCAATAAGATGCCAAGCCAGAATCAGGCCGAAGCAGTCTTTAAAGTCAATATGGAGTGCGCCGAGGAAATCGCCCGCCAACTGCGCCTGCGTGACATCGGTGGCCTGATCGTCATCGACTTCATCGATATGCGGGACGCCGAGCACCGTAAGCAGCTCGTCGCCATTATGCGCAAGGCCATGAAGAACGACCGCGCGCAGCACACCGTGCTTCCGCTGTCTAAGTTCGGTCTGATGCAGATTACCCGCCAGCGGGTACGGCCCGAGGTCAACATCACTACGGCGGAAAAATGCCCGACGTGTAATGGCACCGGCAAGGTAAACGCCACGATCCTGCTTACGGACGACATCGAGCGCGACCTGAATTTCATCATGGAATCTCGGCCAAAAGCTAAGTTGAAGCTCAAAGTCCACCCCTTCATCGCCGCCTACCTCAAACGGGGGATGCCGAGCATGCAGATGAAGTGGTACTTGAAGTACTACCGCTGGCCGCAGATCGTGCAGGACAATGATTTCCCGGTTACCAGCTTCAAGTTTTACGACGGAGATGACGAGGAAATCAAACTGAAGTAACTGACCTCACGTAACGGCTTTTCCTGCCACAAAGGACACGGAGAGCACAAAGAAGAGTTATTCTTTGTGTTTTCTGGGTCCTTTGTGGTTATCCACTTCGCGTGAGATCAGTGTGGTGGATGTTGGGCACGCACCTAGGTCGCCATGCGGTAAACACTTAGCGTTTAAGTAGTTGTACCCAATGCTACCACGGTATCTTTAACGGTAAACCTGCTGAAAGCAAAGCGTTTTTAAAGATAATTCAACAGTAAATCCCGCAACCGCCGCTCGTCAATCCCCCGTTCCAGTTCTCCACTGCGGGCGAAGGAAATTTTACCCGTTTCTTCGGACACGATGAAGCAGACGACGTCGATCTTTTCGGTGACGCCCACCGCGGCGCGGTGACGGAGGCCGACGGCGGCGGGGAGTTTACTGTTTTCGCTGACGGGCAGGATGGCGCTCGCCCGGGTAATACGCCGGTTCTCAATGACGACGGCCCCGTCGTGCAGGGGGCTTTCCTTGTGAAAGATACTGACGAGAAGCCCGTAACTGATGTCGGAGTTGAGGGGCGTACCGCCGGTGATAACCGTATCCGGGTCGGCTTCCTGGGTGCAGACGAGTAGGGCACCCGTTTTGCTGGCGGCCATGCGTTGGAAGGCACGGCTGATGTCTTCGAGCTCCGGAGAATTTGCGTGGACCTCCGCTTCCCGCCCGAGAAGCCGGCTCCACACGGAGTCGCGTTGTTTGAGGGTGTTCGTGCCGAGTAGCAGCAGAAACCGACGCACTTCCGGCTGAAAAATAATGATGAGGCTAACGAAACCGATGTTGATGAACTGCGTCAGGATGCTGCTCAGTAGGTTCATGCCGAGCGCCTGGAAAACTTGGTAGCTCAGAAAGAGCAAGACCATCCCTACGAAGATATTCAGGGCGATGCTTCCCTTCAGCAGGCGGTAGAGCTGGTAGAGGATCAAAGCTACGATGAACACGTCCAGAAAATCCCAGAGGTCTACGGGAAGGAAGCCGATCTTGAACAGTAGTGGTAACACGGCGTAAAGATAGGCACGGCCCGGTCCGTATCTTCGCCCCATGCTCAAAGTTCCGTCCGCTCTTTCGCCGTTGCTACTGCTCTGTTTGGTCTGGGCGCTGGCGCAGGTGCCGGGGAAGTGCCAGGTGCTGCGCACGAACGCGGCGGGCGAGAAGATTATCGTCTACCCGGACGGCACGGCCCGGTACTTTAACGACCTGAGCCCGGTCACCGGCCCCGCGGACGGTGAGGAAACTACATATCCGGTACTGTCCGTCGACATCGAACCGCTCGGGGAAGCGCTTACGCCCACGGAGAACGATCTGCGGCGCATTGCCGAACGCCGTCTCTCCCTGGCGCGCGAAGCGCTCGAACTCGCCGGCACCCGCGTCCGCGCCGCAGCCAAAAACAGGGAAAGAATCGCGAGCCAAATCGCGGTGGCTAACCAAGCGGGGGACCTAAGCTCACTGGGGAGCCTCCAAAGGCAAGCCACGTTAGCCAGCAAAACCGAGTGCGAAGCCAGTAACGACGAAGTCGTCGCCCGCGCCCTCGTTGAGCAGACGGAATCAACCATCGCGAACAATAGTTACGTGGCCGCCTACAATGAAGACCGCCGTCGCCGCAACACAAACCGGCTGCCGCTAGCCACCACGAGTAACCGACGGGGGCAACAATTCGACTTACTGTCAGCCAAACAAGTGAGCTTTACCGGCTACGGTTCGGCGGACGCCCGCCACGGTATCGGCGAAGCCCTACCCTGCCGGCCGGCAACTGCCCTGAAGGCGAGTAACGGCGCGCGACCAAAAACACCCCTTTTACCTTTCTTCAGCTACACGGACGAAGGGTTACGGCCGTTTCTGGAGGGCAAGGAATACTTGGTCGCCAGTGCCTACACGAGCACAAACGCGGGTGGAGCAAACTACCTGCACCTAAATTTTTCCTTCTCCAACGCCAGCGCCCGCAACGCTTACGGTACGCTCCCGGCCGGCACCTCCCTGAGTGTGCATTTGCTCAACGGCCGGAGCCTCACCCTCAGCGGGGAGCGGGAAAGCGTCGGTATTTTCAACCACCAGCGGCAAACGCTCAACTACGACGTGGACTACCCGCTGAGCCGGGCGGACACCCAACTACTCCAGCGCGAGGCAATCGACTACGTACGGGTATTCTGGTCGGGCGGCTACGAAGAATACCCCGTCGCGAGGGTGGACGCGGTTAAACACATGTGCCGTTGCCTGTAAGGGAACGCGAAATTACTCTCCCGCTTCTTCCACCACCGTCGAATCCGCTGACAGCGCATTGAGGCGCTCCAGAACCAAGTCCGTCACGTCGTGCGCCGAACTGGCCATCAACAAGCCACTACCACCGCCTTCATTGAAGATAAAATCGTACCCTTTTTCCTCCTGAAGGGCGGTGAGGATGTCTTTAACCTTTACACCGAACGCCTCCTGTAGGCGCAGCTGATCATCCTGGATGCTGCCCAGAGCCAGATCGCGCTGTTGCATAATTTCCTGCTCCTTACGGCCGATGCGTTGCTGCTCGGTCTGGATTTTATTCGGCGTCATCAGCCCCTGCTGCATTTTATTTTGGAGGCTACTCACCTCTTTTTGCAACATGGCTATTTTTTGCTGGATGTTGTCCTGTGCCGCCGTGGCGTTCGTCTGCAGGCGGGTCAATTCCGTAGCGAGCTCGGTATAACCGGTCTCCAGGCTGTCGACCCGTATGTAAACGATGTTGAGCCCGACGGTGGTCTGCACGGACGCGGTAGAATCGACCGCGGCGTTTTCCTGCGGCTGGCAGCTAACAAAGAGCAGGGAGGCTGAAACTAACAGGCCAGAAAGTGTTATGGAGGCAGCGTTGGTCATGGCTTGAGATTTTAGAGTTTTGCCCGGGTATTTCGCCACGGGCGCGCAAAGATACATTGGATTTGACGGTAGCGGCCGCGAGGACCACCGCCGTGTATTTACCCCCCAGAACTTACCAAGCATATGTCAAGAGACCAACTCCTCATCGTCGGGGCCTTCTTCGTTACTTATTTCGTGTGGGGGTCCACTTACCTAGCTAATTACTGGGCCATTCAGACGCTTCCGGTTTTCGGGATGGGGGGCGCACGGTTCTTGACGGCGGGGGTCCTACTGTATGCGTTGTCAATTTTTGTCGGTGCTAAGCATAAGCCTACGTTCAGTCAATTCAAGAACGCCGGACTAATTGGCGTGCTGTTTCTGACCCTGGGCACGGGCACGGTCGTCTGGGCGCAGCAGTGGGTACCGACCAGCACGACGGCGCTCATCATTTCTTTCGAGCCCCTACTGGTGATGCTGGTCATGTGGGTTTTCTTCCGGAGCCGGCCACCGGCAAAAGCCTTTCTGGGTGCGGCCGTCAGTATTGCCGGCATGTTTTTGCTGATCAACCAGCCCACGACGATTTCCGGGGAAGGTATGGTGCCCGGTCTGATCGGCATCGTATTCGGCATGTGTTGCTGGGCGTTCGGGATGACGCTTTCGCCCCGGCTGGACATGGGTAAGAACAAGTTCCGGGCCACGGCCATGCAAATGCTGGTCGGCGGCAGCGTGCTATTAGCCTTTAGCTTTCTGGTGAACGACTGGGAAGGCTTTACGCTGGCGCAGGTGAGCACGCGCTCCGCCCTGGCGTGGGGCTTTTTGGTGATCTTCGGGGCGATCCTGGCTTTTTCGGCGTTCAATTTCCTGCTCTCGAAAGTTAGCCCGGACAAAGCCTCGACCAATACGTACGTCAACCCGGTGGTAGCCGTGGCGCTCGGGGCCTTACTCAACGGCGAATCCGTTACCACCCAAACGATGGTGGCCGGGGCGGTGATGCTGGCGGGGGTTTACTTTATTCAGTCGGCGGGGAAGGAAGAAGAAGGGGAGGAAGTTGAGAATGTTTTGGGTTTTATGCCGGAGGAGAGTAGTATAGTAGAGTAGTATGATAATCTGGTAGTAAGTACTTGGACAACATTATTGTGACGTTTTGACGAGCGAAGCGAGCTGCCTTTGCTCCCCTCTGCCTTCGGAGAGGGGTTGGGGGAGAGGGTTACAGAATGTTCGTTTAATATTGTCCAGATACTTACTGTAGTACATACAATTAGTGTGACTATCATACTATCTACTAAGCACAACGTGCGCTATTATCATACTAAGCCCGCAGTGCGCTACTACCCCATTCGTTTTTCATAATCGTCGTAATTAAAGCTACGGCGCGAGAGTTCTTCGCCGTCGGCGTCTACGAGGGCGACGTCCGGGTGCGGCACGCCGTTGAACACGGTGCTTTTGACGGTCGTGTAGTGCGCCATGTCTTCGAAGACCAGCTTGTCGCCCGCGCGCAGGGGGTGGGGGAAGTAGTAGTCGGCGAGGTAATCACCGGCCAGGCACGACATGCCGCCGAGGCGGTAGGCGTAGGGGTAATTTTTGTGGGGTTTGTCACTCACGCCGGTTAGCTGCGGCCGGTAGGGCATTTCGAGGGTGTCGGGCATGTGGCAGGTGAAGCTGACGTCGAGCAGGGCGGTTTTGTGGCCGTAATTGTTAATGACGTCGAGTACGGTACAATCGAGCGTACCGGCTTGCCAGACCATGGCGCTGCCGGGTTCCAGGATTATTTCGAGGTGGGGGTAACGGGCGCGGAGGTCGGACAGCGTTTTGATGAGGGCGTCGATGTCGTAGCCGGCCTTAGTCATGAGGTGGCCGCCGCCGAGGTTCAGCCACTCCATCTCTTCGAGGTAGTGACCGAACTGGGCCCTGACGCGCTCCACCAGGGTGGCCGTGTTGGCGGCGGTGGATTCGCAGAGGGTGTGGACGTGGAGGCCCTTCAGCCCGGCGGGTGGTCTGGCGGGCAAATTAGGCAGGGTCTCGCCGAGGCGACCGTGGGGGTCGGCGGGGTTGTAGAGGTCCGTTTCTACGGGGCTGTATTCGGGGTTAACGCGCAACCCCACGGAGGTGCCTTCCTTCTCCCAGAACGGGCGGTAGCGCTCCAGCTCGGACAGGCTGTTGAAGGTGAGGTGGCCGGCGATGCCCAGCATTTCTTCAAACTCGTGGGGTCGGTACGCGGGGGCGTAGACGTGCGGGGCTTTGCCAAAGTGCTGCTGAATCAACTTCGCTTCGTTCAGGCTGCTGGCCGTGGCACCGGTCAGGTACTCGGCGAAAATGGGGAAAGCGGGCCAGTAAGCAAATGCCTTGAGGGCCAGGATGATGCGGACGTCGGCGGCGCTGGCGACGTCGGCTACGAGCTCTAGGTTTTGCCGGATGCGGTCTTCGAAAAGGGTGAATTGAGCCATTTTTGGTCTGGGGGCTTTGGTCTGAGGTCTTTAGTCTCTAGTCTAACTTCTTTATTCTTTATTCCAAACCTCAGCACAATATTAAACTTCGCGGAATAAGCATAGTCAGGCGTTGGTGATTAACTAGCTTCCGGGTTTTATGTTCGGCGGGCGGCGGCTACCGAAATAAACTCTGCACCTGCGCCCGCGCCCGATCCCAATAGCTATCGGGATTGGAGTGCCGGATGAGTAGCTTTACGTAAAAATTAATCCCGTGCCCACACTCATCCGCCAGGCAACGCCCGCTGACTTACCCGCCGTACACGGCCTCGTCGCCGAACTAGCCGCCTACGTCGATTCCCTACCACAGTTTACGGCCACGCTCGCGGACTACGAGAAGGACATGGCCGACGGCTTCTACGAGGTGCTCGTGGCCGAAACCGAGGGAAAAGTGATCGGCATGGCGCTCTATTATTACGTCTACAGCACCTGGCGGGGGCGGATGATCTACCTCGAAGACTTCGTACTGGCACCCGCACACCGCCGCCGGGGCGTGGGTCAGCAACTGTGGGATGCGCTGATTGCAAAAGGGCGCGGCCGCGGGTGCAAGCTCCTTAAGTGGCAGATCGCCGGGCAGAATACCGAAGCCCTGAAGTTTTACGCCGCCCAGGACGCCACCATCGAAAACGACTGGCTGAACGGAAAACTGTTCCTGTAACAAACCGGCGGCAACCAATCGCGTTCGTACCGTATCTATCCTTCCGAAAGGAGTGGCTAGTCCTACCGGGTGCCTTATCTTTGCCCTTCGTATTAACACCCCCCCCCCCATGTCAGAAATCAAACAAGCCGGAATCAAGGGATACGCCCTCCTCGGTGCTTTTATCGCCATTCTCCTGTTTCTCTTTCTCGTCATTTACATCTACAAGGCCAACGGCAACGGCGTGCCCGAGTCGCCCGACCTGTACGGCTACCTCGCCGAAAGCGCCCGGGCCGTGCTGCGCGCCTAACCCAAGCACCAGAATTATGGCTGACGCCGGTCCTTTCTTCCCGTTATTCTTGCTCCCGCTAGTGGTGTGCTTGCTGACTGGTTGCGTCAACGACCCCGCCGAAGTAGCCGAGTTGCAACGCAAATACACGGCGGACGTAGAAGTAGCCCACGGCGTTAGGATGGTCTACAGTGACTCCGCAAAGATCCGCGTGATCGTCACCGCGCCCACGATGCTCAATTACGTCGACAACGCCGACCAGCGGCAAGAATTTCCGGACGGCATGCACCTAACTTTTTTCGACGAGTTTCAGGATACCAGCTCGACGCTCATCGCCAAGTGGGGTGTCTACCGGCAACGGAAAAATGAAATCACCGTGCGGGACAGCGTCGTGTGGGAATCCGTCGACGAGCAACGCCTGGAAACCGAGGAACTGAACTGGGAAGAGAAATCCGCCCGCATCTACACCAACAAATTCGTGATTCTCCGCCAGCCGGATTACCTCATCACCGGCCACGGCCTGGAAGCGGACCAGAATTTCGAGAACGCCACGGTACTGGAGGTGGACGGGCGCATCCCCATGAGCCGCCCGCGCCAATAACACCTAACTTACCACCGTGCTAACCTTCGCCATCATTGCTTGCCTCGCCCTTTCCGCCCTCTTTAGTGGTTCGGAAATCGCTTACGTGAGCGCAAACAAGCTTAAGGTCGAACTGAAGAAAAAACGCGGAACGGTCCAGAGTAGAATTTTGGCCGGGTGGTACGACCGACCGTCCGAATTTCTCAGCGCGATGCTCGTCGGGAACAACATCGCCCTGGTGGCTTTCACCTCACTCATCACCGCCGTGCTCAAACCGGTGATCATGGGCTGGACCGGTTTGCCGGATGGCTTACTGCTCTTACTCTGCGTCACGCTGGTGATTACCATCATCGTCCTGATTTTTGGGGAGTACTTACCGAAAACACTCTTCAGGCTCTACGCGGACGACGCGCTGTACGGCCTCTCCTACCCGATCCGGGTCCTGCAGTGGTTACTTTATTTACCCAGCAAGATCATGACGGGAGTGAGTAACATTCTCCTGCAACTCGTTTTCAAAGAACCGGGCACCGACCTGGATAACGTTCTGACCAGGCTCGATCTGGAGAATTTCGTCAACGAAAGCGGTTCGAACGACGAGGACACCGGCGGCATCGATACGAAGCTGTTCGGTAACGCCCTGAACCTCAACACGGTGAAAGTGCGGGACTGTATGATTCCGCGCAACGAGATCGTGGCGATCGACATCAACGCTACGATCGACGAGTTGGAACTGAAGTTTCAGGAATCCCGGCTGAGCCGGCTGCTCGTTTACCGGACCGACGTCGACGAAATCGAAGGGTACGTACACCACCACCAGCTACTGAGTATGCCGGAAAAGCTTTCCGACATCGTGCTGGACATCACCTTTTTACCGGAAGTTGCCAGCGTGACGGACGTGCTGCACGACACCATCAAGGACCGTTTCAGCATTGCCTGCGTGGTGGATGAATTCGGTGGCGTAGCCGGGGTGATCACGATGGAAGATATGCTGGAGGAAATCTTCGGAGAGATCGACGACGAACACGACGACGATACTTACACGGAAGAAGTGCTGCCGAAGGGAGAATTTCTGTTCAGCGGCCGCCTGGAAGTGAACTACCTCAACGAGAAGTACCAACTGGACCTACCAGAAACGGATTACCACACGCTTTCCGGGCTGGCCATCGGCGTCGCGGAAACCCTACCGGAAGAGCAGGAACGCATCCTAATCAAAGGGTACGAGCTAATCATGGTGGAGGTAAGTAATACCAAGGTTGAACTGATCCGGATGCGGCCGGTGGCGGACGAGGATGAGTGAACGCTTCGCGATGAATTCATTTCCATCCCCCAAATTGTGTAGCGTCATCGAATAATTTCCGGATAAAGGCCCCTTCCGAACACCCCGGCTCACGCGTCGTTAGCGAGCTTTAGCGCGTCGATCACCTAAAATTCTGAGCCTCCATCATGAACGAACTCCTACCCTTCCTACAAGACTTCCCCCTCATCGTTCGCATGGCCATCCTCTGTGGTTTTGCGCTGCTCATTGCGACGGCTTTCGTACTGGTTTTTCGCCCGATCGTCGGTGCGGCGGGGCGGCGGACGAATAGTTATGCGTTGCAGGAAGTGGCTAAACGTACGCGGTCCAGTGTCTTCTGGATCGTAGCGAGTGGCCTCACCCTTAGTTTTTGGGATGGGCTGGCGCCAGCTTCGGGGGCAACGGACGCGACGGTTCTCCCCGCTTTCGTTCGTGGTTTTCAAATTCTGGTACGAACGTTTCTTTACGTCTTTATTGCCGTGTTTATTCTGAAGTTGGTCAACATCGGGGCGGATACGCTGCGCCACGTCTACGCGATCGACGACCAGAATGACTTGCGGGAGCGTAAGATCCTTACCCAGCTACAGTACATTCAGCGCATCGTCGGCATCGTTATTTTCATCATTTTTGCCGCGCTCATCCTCATGCAGTTCTCCGCGATGCGGAACCTGGGCACGGCCCTGCTGACCTCCGCCGGCGTTGGCAGTATCATCATCGGCCTGGCCGCGCAGAAGTCGATCGCTAACCTACTGGCCGGCTTCCAGATCGCCTTTACCCAGCCCATCCGCCTGGACGACGCGCTGATCGTAAACGGCGAGTACGGCTGGGTGGAAGAGATCACCCTGACTTACGTCACCATGCGGTTATGGGATGAGCGGCGGCAGATCATCCCCCTCCAGAAATTCATCGACGACACGTTTCAAAACTGGACGCGTTCCAGCACGCAACTCATCGGCACCGTTTTGCTCTACGTAGACTATACCTTTCCCGTCCCCGCCCTGCGGGAAGAATTGTTGCGCTTCCTCCCCACGCAGCCCCTCTGGGACGAGCGGGTGCACAGCGTTGCCGTCACGGACAACACCGACCGGGCCATGACGATCCGCGTGTTGGTCAGCGCAAAAGACGCCAGTGATACTTTTGCCCTACGTTGTGCGACCCGGGAGCACTGCATTGGCTGGATTCAGGAGAATTACCGGAATTGCCTGCCGCAAAACCGGGTGGCTCCTCCCCTCACCTCCGGCAAACCCTCCGCCGACGTGGAGAAGGTGGGTGGGTTTACGGACGAGGAGCTTGACTAACGCAATCTCTTCCTGGGCGCTCCGCCCCGGTAAAAATGATTAGCTTAGGAGAATGTCCTACCCTGTCATTACAACCGACCCGCTTTTTACCAAGAAATTAGCCGAGTACCCGCCCTTACCACAACAAAGATTAGCGCGGTTGAGGGCGCTGGTGCGAGAAGTTACCACCGAAGCACCGGAGATCGACCGTCTGGAAGAAACCCTCAAATGGGGAGAACCGAGTTTTCTCACGAGGGGTGGGAGCACTTTACGGATGGACTGGAAAGAGAAAGCTCCGGATTCGTACGCGCTGTATTTCAAGTGCACCAGCAAACTCATCCCGACCATCAGGGAGATTTACGGTGATCAGTTCAGCTACGCTGCTAACCGTGCCATTGTCCTTCCCCTGACCGCGGAGCCGCCGGTAGCGGAAATTAAGAATTGTATCCGCCTCGCGCTACGCTATCACCGACTCAAGCACCTCCCGTTGTTGGGAGAAACACCCTAGGCAACCCCAACCGCCGCCGCCAACGCAAGCTCGAGGTCTTTGACCAGATCAGTTCCATCTTCAATTCCTACACTCAGGCGAATCAAGCTGTCCGTCAATCCAACGCTGAGCCGCTGCTCGCGCGGAATGCTGGCGTGGGTCATCGTCGCTGGGTGGCCGATGAGTGATTCCACGCCACCGAGGGATTCGGCGAGGGTAAAGTAGTGCGTGTTCTTCATGACTTGTGTCGCCGCCTCCATCGTGTCGTCCTTCAGATCGAAAGAGATCATGGCACCGAAATCGCGCATCTGCTTTTTGGCAATATCGTGTCCGGGGTGGTCGGTTTGGCCGGGGTAATACACGTTGGCAACGAGTTCATTCGCGTTGAGGACTGCAACGATTCGCTTAGCGTTCTGGCAAGCCCGCTCGACGCGGAGGTGCAGGGTTTTGATGCCCCGCAGCACGAGGAAACAGTCCTGGGGGCCAGGCACGGCACCGGCCGCGTTTTGCAGGTAGTAAAGTTGCTGGGCGAGGTCTTCGTCGTTGGTAACGACGGCGCCCATCACGACGTCCGAGTGGCCACCGAGGTACTTCGTGGCGGAGTGCAACACCAGATCGGCACCCAGATCGAGCGGCTGTTGCAAGTAGGGGCTGGCGAAAGTATTATCGACGACGCTGATGAGGTTACGCCGCTTGGCGATGTCAGTGAGCACCGCAATGTCCACAATGTTGAGCATCGGGTTGGTGGGCGTCTCGATCCAGAGCATCTTGGTTTCGCTGGTTACCCGGTCGGCAACGGCGGCGGCGTCGCGCATGTCGATGAAGCGGGATTTAATCCCAAAACGGCCAAAAACGGTGGTCAATAGCCGGTAGGAACCGCCGTAGAGATCGTCGCTCGCCAGCACTTCGTCGCCCGGGCTGAGGAGTTTGAGCACGTTGTCCATTGCGGCGAGGCCACTGCTGAAACAGATGCCGTGGGTTCCGTTTTCGATGGACGCCAAGTTATCCTGCAGAGCACTCCGGGTGGGGTTCTTCGTGCGGGCGTAGGCGTAGCCCTGGTGTACCCCGGGGGCGGATTGGGCGTAGGTCGAGGTTTGGTAGATCGGCGTCATGACGGACCCGGTCAGGGGGTCGGGTGCGAGGCCACCGTGGATGCATTTGGTGGCGAAGGCGGCGTCTTTGCGGGTGGACATGGGAAGCGATTTGGGTGGTTACAAAGTTAACCAGTTACCGGGATACACCCTGTTCTCGCCAAATTATCTTTGCGCGCCCCCATTACCCTGGCACCCGCGACCGCGCCTCATTTCGGTAGATTTTCGCACGTATTCCAAACATTGAGATAACCCTTCTCGGAAGCCAGTGAACGTTACTGCTTCACTAACTTCCGGCTACCGATCTTCCCATCAGCAAATTCCACGCTGATGACGTAGGTAGCCGCGGGCAGGGTTGAAGTGCTGAAGCTAGCAATACCGACGTGTTGCTGTAACAATTGTCCGGTTATGTCGTACACCAGAATCTGTTGAATATCGCCAGCTGAAGTAACGTTGACCCAGTCCTGAGCCGGATTTGGTGACACGGTAAATTGCGGAATCGTATTGGCTTCCTCCCCGTAAAGAACGACATTTGTTGTCGTGCTATCCCGTTGCGAGGCGGACAAAATTGCCGTCCAGCGAATGACGTAACGCTGTTTTAGTGCCCGGGCTGTCTCCGCATTAATCACGGAGGGGTACTCCGGAAAGTCGAAATTGCCATCGGTATACCTAGCATAAACCGAAAACCCCTTTTCACTAGGCGCGTAAATTGCGGTGTATCCTGATAGCTGCCACATTTCAGCCCCCCCGCTTGCGCCCTGCTCTTACTCCAAACTGACCAAATAGTGAGGGGTTGTCTCGAAGTTATAATCCTCGGTATTTATCCGCACGGTTATGCCGGCAACCCTACCGTCAGTGCCACCATTCGATAGAGCGGGTTTGTAGTCCACCCAGTCTTCGGGCGTCGTTACCCCCTGTGCGATCCGCATCGGAGTAGTCTCGTACACATCCTGCGCAATGAGCGCGGAGGAACACAGCACCGTGGTGATGCCAAAAATTAAAAGTAGTTTCAAGGTTGTCGGTGTTTAATCGTTAGGAAAGAACTCAAAGCATACAATTCGCTAATGGATGGTGAATATAGATCAAGTGTGCCGCAAATTCAAAGCCGGGCCAGCAGTGATGCGCACGACCGCCGCCAGCATCTTAGCCCGTGGAGTAGGAGCTTCTGGTCTCGGTCGCCAAGTCTGGACCTAGAAAGGGTCGCTAATCGTTACAACGACAATATTGTGCAAGACAACCGTACGACAATAGTAAGGAAATACCGAGAAGAATTTAATTTGGAAAGCACGGTCGACCCCGCGCACATAAAGGGCTTTAGGCCCAGAACAGGCTATTTTTTAAAGCATAAGGACTCCGTTAAGGTCGTCATAAAGACCGCTCCACGACAAGGAAAGCCTTGTGCAAGTGACTAAGCTTTACTTATCTTTGACACTACCGATGGCAATCCTTGCCCGGCTCACGATCAACTAAAGCGACAACCTATACAACAACGTCTACACTAACTACGCCGGTATTTTCAGTCCGGCGGACCCTCGGGAATTATCCCAAACAGCTTTCAAACGTTAGTCATGGACATCAAGTCGCACACCGATCAGGCCCTGATCACCCTATACCTGTCTGGAGAAGACCGCGCTTTTGAGGAACTCCTCGGCCGCCACCAACAGAAAATCTACACTTCCATCTACCTTTTCACGAAGGACCACAGCCAGGCTGAGGACATCTTTCAGGAGGTATTCATCAAGATCATCGACACGCTCCGCAAGGGCAAATACAACCACGAGGGTAAGTTCCTCCAGTGGGCCATGCGGATCAGCTACAACATGTGCGTCGATTCGTTCCGCCGCAACAAGCGCCGCCCCATCGTCGGCCAGACGGAAACCTTCGACATTTTCGACGTCCTGCAATCCCCCGAGCGCAACGCCGAGGACGAGATGATCCGCAGCCAGACGCACGACAAAGTGCGCCACCTCGTCGACTCCCTCCCACCCGAGCAGCGCGAAGTCGTCATCCTGCGCCACTACGCCGACATGAGTTTCAAGGAGATCGCCAAGCTCACCCGCGTGAGCATCAACACCGCGCTCGGCCGGATGCGTTATGCGTTAATCAATATGCGTAAAATGGTGGACGAGAAGCAGATCGCGCTGCGGTAGTTTTCTAAGTCATAAACCTGATGGTGTTTGCACGCACCGTCATGAAAAATCTGAGCCCCGTTACGTTGACTACGTAGCGGGGCTTTTTTTTGCGTGGACGCGGGTGCAAGGGATATTGGAAGCAGCAAAAAGGTAAATCCAAGTCGATGGATACGCTTAACTTTTACAAAGTTACGGTCGCCTCATAAAGCCTTTTGCCCGAATCACCGTAACAAATTATACAAAATCTGCACCGCCAGAATTTTTCCAATCAACACCATCGGTAGCAAGCGCGTGTACCCGATGGTCGGATACTTGTTCCCGACCTGCTCCACCGCAAAGTCCAGCACCGCCGGCTGGCTGCCCACCATACCACCCAGAAAGCTGAAGGGTATCCGTAATATTTTGTACCCGACCAGTAAGGTGGCCAGCGTACTGACGATGGCAATCATGCCGCCGGCAAAGAAGAGTTTGTATCCGAGGTCCGTTTGTAGCGTCCCGAAAAAAGTCTGTCCCGAACGGATGCCGATACCGGCCAGTAGAAAAATCAGCCCGACCTGTCGCAGGGTCAGGTTCGCACCGTAAGGCAAAGTCCATACGATTGGCCCCGTCCGGCGCAACTGCCCGAGGACGAGGGCGACGATCAGCGGCCCACCGGCAAAACCCAGGCTGAAACTGTAACCACCGGGCAGGGTGATGTTGATCATGCCCAACAGTAAGCCTAGCGCAATACCGAGGCCGAAGCTCAGCAAGTTCACCTTGGAAAGCGCTTCGTAGCTATTCCCAAATACCTTGAAGAGTTCCGGCAGATCGTCCCGGTGCGCCACCATTAGAATCCGGTCGCCGAGTTCCAGGGTTGTTTCGCCAGAAGCGAGGAGGTCCATATCGCCGCGCTGAACGCGGGTGATGAGGATATTGAAGCGGGATTCCAGGTTAAGGCTGGCGATCGTTTTACCGGCGATGTCGTCGTTGGAAATAAATATCCTACGGACGTCAAACACGCTCCGGTCGTGCGTGAGCTGCTCGGCGGCGGGCGGGCCGACGAGGTGAGCGGTTTCCTCGATGGCTTCCCGCGTACCGACGAGCACGATCCGGTCGCCAGCGCTCGGTACCGTATTCCAGTTGGTTAGTGAAGTACGGCCGTCGTGCAGGATGCGACCAAAGGCCACGTTCACGTCGTTATCGCGGCGAAAATCCCGCAGGCTGGTCCCAATCAACGCGGCGTTAGTTACGTCGTAAGTGAGGCTCACCAGGGTGTCACCCAGGGGATAATCTTTGGAAAGTTCCCGCGCTTCCTTACGGTAGTCGATCTTGAGTACCTTTTGTAACAACACGATACCGAGCATTACCCCGAGTACGCCCATGGGGTACGCCAGGGAATAGCCCACCACGGCCTGCTCGCTCATCCCATCCACGGCACCCGCGGCCGCGCCCTTCTGAATGGCGTCGAGCAAACCGGCCAGCGCTGGTGTATTGGTGCTTGCCCCGGCGTACAGGCCTCCGGTCAGCGCCGCGTCGAAGCCCAACCACCGACCAACTCCGTAGGCCAGCACGGCGGAAAGGAGCACGGTGAAGGTAGCGAAGTAGACATCCTTGAGCCCGTGGTGCCGAAAACTGGCAAAAAACGCCGGGGCGGAGCTTAACCCCACGGTGTAAACGAAAATAGCCAGGCCCAAAAAGATGATGAACTGCGGCACCTGTAGATCGGGACTGAGCGCGCCGAACCCGAGCCCGACGAACAGCACGGCCGCCACACCGAGTTTGAAGCTACCAATCTTTATGTCCCCCACCCCGTACCCGACGGCGATGACGACAAACAGCAACAGTAAGGGGGAACTGGCGAGGGTTTCGATCATGGCCGGGTAAGCATTAGTTGAATACGGGGCGGCTGCGCTCCGCCGGGAAAAGGCGGGCGGCCCGGCAAAGTTCCCGGACCGGGGTAATTTACCCCGAGTGCCGGGCTATAATTCCCTTGACCGCACCAGGAGCACTCAGGACGGCACGGCGTCCATGGCGAACTCATAAAAAATATTGAACTGCTCTTTGTCCAAAATATCCGCGGTTCCGAACCGGTCCTTCGCCCAGGGCACGCTAACTAAATGGGCGTTGACCGCGTTGGCGAGCAATTCCCCGTGCTCGATTTCTCCGTCAAAAGTCTCGCCATTTTTTGCGTACAAGTCAGTCATGTAACCCTTCAAGATCTCGATCGTATAGTCTTCGCGGAGGCGCTTCGTCAGGCCGTCCGAATCCACGACGAACTCGTCGCAGCGCTGCACGGCTTCCAGCAAAGCATCGTCACTTTTCTCATAAGTCTCGAAACGGACGGAATTTTGCTCGTTCAGGTGGTCGATGCTGCCGCCGGCGCGGATGTGCTTCCAGGTCACGACGGGTAAACCGCAGATGAGGGCTTCGGCTACTACCCGGGGCTCGCCTTCCTGCTCGGAAAAGAGGGCGAATACTTTAGAGAGATTCATGAATTGAGCGATCGTCTCGCTTGGCATACCGATAAAGCTCATGTCGCTGGCCAGGCGCATCATTACGAAATCGTTGCGCTCTTCGTCCGAAAAGAGCTCGTAATAAAGGTCCATTAATTCATTATCGAACCGTTTCCCTGGCTCGTTGACGCTCATTTTGTTGACGACCAGCACTTTCATGCGGTGGCCCCGGTCGTACAGCCTTCTGATGGCCAGGACGAATTCACGTAGTCGTTTGGTAGCGCCGTTGTTACTTACCGAAAGAATGTCCCAAAGTTTGAGCCCGAGATCCATGGGCCGGAAAGTCTTGTGGATAAAGGAACTACTGGAAAGCGGGATGCGAAAAACCTTTGATTCGTCCTGAAAACTCACGGTACTTTTGGTGCACAAAAAAAAGTCGATCTCGGGCAGCGGCGCGTAGTTCTGGTGGTACCACCCGAAGTGCTGGCCGACGTAGTAGTGCTTTTTCAATTCATCGAACCGGGTCTGGTAGAAGGGCTTTAACTCCGTCAGTGGGAAGAGTTTGCGCGTCAGTTCATTGACCTTTTCAAACCGGATCTGCTTGACCGCCTTGTTGAACACCAGCGCCTCTTTGTGGGTGATCAGCAGGATGCCCTTTTGGTCTTTCTTGGGTAGCTTCAGCAGGTGGGCCATGGGCGGGTGAGTATTTGTCGGTTCGGGAGCGCAAACATACAAAGCCGGTAAGCAACCGGAACGGAACCCATCACTATCCGTCAACCCGGCCAGCTGATATTCAGGCGAGCGCAACTACCGAAAGAGGTTTTTAATCCCTCCCTTCAGTACCGCCCGGAAAGCAGGCACGCCGTTGGTAAAATTCAGGTACGCCAGAAATGAAAGACTAACGAAACCACCCCGGATAACCACGTCCAGCCAAGCAAATTCCGTACGCGGAATCCATACGCCAAGCCCGCAAACCACCAGGATCACCAGAGCCGTGTAGCCAACACTCCGCGAGAGGGGATGAATTCCCAGACGCGAGTAGACAAAAATCATTTTGACCACATTATACATGATGAGCGACAACATGGTGGCCAGGGCCGCGCCGGTAATGCCCATACCCAGCGTCACGATAAATACGTAATTCAGGACCAGGTTGACCCCGCCCAGCACAAGCGAGAATACAACGCCCCACCGGTAACTATCCGTAAAGGTGATCAACAGTGAATTGATTGACGTCAATTGGTCGAACAACTGCCCGCCACCCAGCAAGATCGCCGCCGTGTAGCCCAGCGCGAGTTGGCTGGTCTTGCCGGTCAGCTCGTAAACCGCCGGCAGACAGACCACCGCCCCGCTGTAGATGACCCCGCCGGCCAGAAACAGAACGGTGGCCGTTTCTTTGTACAGAAATCGTAGCTGTTCCGTATCACGCTGCTCCCAGGCCTTAGCTACCAGTGGTGCGCTAATGGTATTAATTGCCGCGTAGGGAATCATCATCACCCCGACGACAAATATGGCAAACGTATAAACCGCGGTATCGTAATTACCAATGTACGTATTGATCATCACCACGTCCAAATGGGTAGCCAACGCAGAACCGATGCCGCCAAAAATACTGTAGGCACTCAGACTTACCATATCACGAACGCCCTGCTGCTTGAACTTAAGCCTGCCCCAAACCGGCCTGAACACACCCAGTACGATCGCATAAACGACCAGACTTAGCGTAGCCAACCAGTACATACCCACGAAGCTCCAAATGAAGCCGTTAGTAGATAAATACCCGTAAATGGCTAGCCCGAACAGTACCGGCAGCAAGAATTTGGGCAGCAAACTGTTGAATAATGCCGGGATCGCAATGCGGTGGTTATTGCTCAGGTGGGCCGTCAACACCATTGAATAAACCAGACTCGCCAACAGCGAGATGATCTTCCAACGGTCCGTCGCCAGTAGCCCGATATCGTAGCCCTGGCCGATCAGATACTCGGCTGCTGCTTGGCCATACAGGAGGTTCGCCAACGATAAGGTGGCTACGTTAAGCGACACCAACACCAAGGCCCGGTTGACCAGTTGTTGGGCGGCGGTTCTGCGGTCGCCCTTTAAGTAAGGCAAGAACCGGACGATGACGATCTGTACGCCAAAACTTCCAAAAATACCGAGTAGGAACACCCACTTGATCACGGCATCCGCGTATCCCTTCAGTTCCAGATCTTCGGGGTAAAGGACCAGTTGAGCGATTGCCCCCACCGCTACGGCGAGGTAGCTGATGAGGTTATTCTTTATCGCCTGCCGCTTGATGATGCCCATGTAAAAGCTCCTTATTTACCGGTATTCCTCCAATCAATCCCGGGCGGGGAGGACTAGTGGCGCCATCGCGGCCGGTACGCCCCGCCCCCCGATCGCCGGTCCGCGAAAGACGTACTGGGTAATGGCGTAGCGCCGCCCCTCGTTGATCGGTGAGCCCCGGTGGATGCCGCTCGTATCGGCCAAAATTAGTGTCCCGGCCGGACCGGTAATATGACGGCGGGGGTAAAGGTGGCCGTGTTTGGCCAGAATGTCATCCATCTCTTCGGGCGAAAAACGATCCTGAGAATGGCCGATGTCGTTTTCGGCGATGGTTTTGTAGACGGAAGATTTTCGGTGGGTATTCTCCAGATACTCGAAACCGCCGTTCTTTTCACCGACGTCAGAGAGATACATGATGGCCTTGAACTGTTGTTCGTGCACGGCATCCCGGTGCCAGCCGCCGCCGCTACCGAGGTTTCCCGGCCGGTATTCGACGCGGTTCATCATCGCGAATTCATCGAGGCCGTCGAGTGGGGCCTGGTAGTAGATCGACTTGATTTCGCGGATGGATTCGTCCTGCAAAAACGTCTTTCCGGAAGAACTTACGCGGTCGAAGCCGTAGATGCGGTGGTCGGAGCCGGTGTTGTCTTTCCAGATTCCGGGGAGCTCGTCTTCGACTAATCGGTCGAAGTCGTGGCGTGCCTGGGTGCAGGCCTCGGTGGTCCAGAAATTGGGAATGATTGCGATGCCCTTCGTCTCCAGGTCGGTCATGGCCGTTTGCCATTTCCGCTTTACTTCCTCGTTCGGCGCGCTGCGGAAGCGGTGCAGGAAACGTTTGCCGTTGATGCGATAAGCAGCCGTCAGAAGGTTGGTTATTTTGGCCATGGGCTAGGGTAATTAGGAATGATTGGGCGCGGACGCGGGATGCAAGGTAAGGGGGAAAGCAAGGATTACGGGGTGGGCCCCGGGGTCATTTAGGGCAAACGCACCAAACTGCGTAAGCTGCGTTTTTGATTGGCGATTCTCGATATTTGATTCTTGATTTAGCTACCGCATTTGGCAGCTCACTGCGTTCGTTTTACGTGATTGTCACTTTTTTGAGTGATAATAATTATTTTGATGCGTTTGCCCTATGGGGTCATTGCTAGAGAAACGTTCGAATCGAGTGTTCGGACCAAAAATCACTGATTTCGCTTCGCTGAACTCAGCAATTTATTGATCTGACCGCCTCAACCAGCCTATTCTTTAGTCCGAACGCTCGTAGTGGCCAATTCATCAATGGCAGCAAACGCTAAATCACTACTCAATTTGCCTCCAGCATCCTTCACGTAAAAATCCGCGCGGTGCAACACCGACGGCCGGTCCCTTCGCTGCCGACGAACTACGGCAAGAAAAACTTCTACCGTCGGTACCACTTCAACTAATCCGTTTTCGATAAAGCCGTAGCCATCGGAAAGCTGTCGACCCGGAGCCAGGAAAGGACCGTAAAAGGAACTGACGTTCATTAACGCCGCCTCCAGGTGGATTCCCGTATCGGTAGCTAAGATAACATCCTGGTTACTGAGGTAGGTGAGCGCGTCCTCCGCTTTTGCATCCGACCAGTGTATGCCCGGAGGCGTGGCGGGGCTGGGCCGCTCGTCGCGTGGGTGCTTGCGTAGCGTAACGGTTAGCTCGGGAAAGGCGGAAAGGATACGTTTGGCCGTTTCGACGACGACCGCGGGGTCTTCAAAGAAACCGTAGGGAATGCCTATCCGGTGGATTTCACTACCCTGGTTAACTCTATCGCGAAAGACATCGTATTTCGGTGAGCCGATCAGCCGTACTTCGCCACGTACTTCTTTTCCGTCGTCCGTATATTTTCGGTAGCTGTCTTCTCCCTCCAGCAGGGAGAGGTCGAAGATCAGCGGGGGGAAGTCCGTCACGATCGGGGCGTGGGGGAGGTAGACCGTTGGTATTCCCTCCAGGCGGGCCGCAACCGCGAGTGCGCGGGTGAAAGTGTAGTGATCGTTACTCAGTACGATGAGTTCCGGGCGGTACTCGCGTAGGACGGCCCGTTGGTTTTCTAGGCAGCCCGTGCCGTGAACGAGGATTTGGATCAGGTAACGGAAAAGGCTTGGTTGTTCTCTGAAAACTCTTAGGAAAAAGGGTAAGTAATGCCCTAAATAAGCCATTTTCGGTCGTGGAAACCAATTGACGGCTACCGAGGGGAAGCGGGTTTGGTAGACGTTCGCCGGTACCTGGACGTAACGCTCATCCGCTAGCAAGAATGCCGTAGTGTTTTCTTCATTTCTACTCCCGGCCACCACCCAACGCTTGCCCTTTACCCCCAAACTCTGCATCCCGCGACCGCGCCGCCAATGAATCAGATTTCCGAGCAGCGAGCGACCCGCCGAAACTACCCGGATGAGTAGATTAGCCCGATAATGCGCGGCCTTGGCCCCGGTGCGCAGCTCGAACGCGGAACGTTGTAAATAGAAAGCGTAAACTTCCCGATACAAGGGAAAAGTGGGCATGAGACTAGTGGTAAATGTTGATTGACCGGTATCGTAAACTTACTCCGCGTCACTCAGATCAGTGAAGGGCTGCCCCGCCCGCAAAGGACGCCGGGCTACGCGACCGATCAGATTTTCGTAGTAGCGCGAGTGCAGGCCGTCGCCCGGACGAATGACCCGTAAGTTGCTAGAAGTCAGCTTCTCACCCGCCGCCACGTCCTCAGCTACGTAGATCGACCGCCGAAACTGCCGGCTGACCTCTTCGACCTTTTGCGTGTCCAACTGAACGCGTCCCATTGCTTCCCAGGCCCGCCCCGTTTCCGTGACCAACGCCGCCAATTCCGATGGTTCCAGACTAAAAGTACTGTCCACCCCACCATCCGCGCGGCGGAGGGTAAAGTGCTTTTCAATAACGCTAGCCCCGAGGGCGACGGCCGCCACGGACACGCCGATGCCCATCGTATGATCGCTCAAACCCACCAGACAATCCGGAAAAACAGACTTGAAAACAGCGATGGTGTTGAGGTTTGTATTGGCGGCGGTGGCGGGGTAAGTGCTGGTACACTTCAGGACGCAGATCGGCCCCGCCCCGTTCTCCCGGAGAATGCGTACGGATTCATATATCTCGTCGAGCGTCGAGGTACCGCTGCTGATGATAACTGGTTTGCCAGTGCGAGCGACTTTTTTCAGGAGCGGATGGTGGGCGCTTTCGAACGAAGCGATCTTGTAGGCGGACACGTTCAGGGTTTCGAGGAAGTCGACGGCAGTTTCGTCGAAAGGAGACGAGAAGGCTTCCATGCCGAGTGACTTGGCGTAGGCGAATATTTCCTCGTGCCATTCCCAGGGGGTGTGGGCTTCGTCGTAGAGTTCGTAGAGGTTTCGGCCCGCCCAGAGACTGTTGGGGTCCGTGATGTCGAAAAGCCCGCCGCGTTGGTTGATGGTGATTGTATCGGCGCGGTAGGTCTGAAGCTTCAGGGCGTGGGCACCGGCTTCCGCGGCGGCTTTGACGAGTTCTAATGCCCGGTTCAGGTTGCCGTTGTGGTTGCCGGACATTTCGGCTATGATGAAGGGGTGGTGGTTGGGGCCGATGCTTCGGTTTCCAATCTTAAAGGTCATAGAGGACGAATTTAAGGGCGTCGGGGTAATCATTCGTAGGTTCTTCCCGGTAACCGAGGCGGCGAAAAGTAGTTACGCTAGCTATGTTTCCTTCTTTAACGTAACCGATGAATCTTTCTATTTTTGGTCGCTCACGTCGCAGGGCATCTACCGCAAAGTGTAGCATGGGCACGCCCAGACCATGACCACGGGACTCCTTCGCTACGGAATAACCAATAGTCGCTTCGTTACCGACGACGGCAAACCGAACCCGACCGACGGGTTTTCTCGAACGTTCGAATATCAGCAGGCAACTCTGTTCGTCAACAAGCCGGCGCCTAAACCATGCAGCGTGTTCGCTTGGGGAAATGAGGGAAGAATCAAAGGACTGAGCCCGCACGTCCGGATCGTTAGCCCAGGCCAAATAGAGGTCACTATCGTCCGCCGTAGCCAACCGCCAGGTCAGGTCGAGTGCGGCAAATAATTTACGTAGCCGTTCCGCCTGCCGCCCGTCCATGGGTGAGGGTGTTTTCTCTGAGGTTGAGACAAATGCTTCGGCATCCATAGTTGCAACATCCAGGGCTAAGCCTTTTTCAATCAAGCCGGCATAAATTCCGGCTTGGTTATCGGCGGTCTGGTGGAGGAAGAGCTTGCCGCCAGCGCTGAGGTATTCCAGAGAAACGGTGCTCGGGCTCGTAATTCCGACAACACTAGACTGCATCAGATCGACCAACTGCTCCGCCGTCAAACTGCGGTGTAGCTCAATTTTGAGCGTTGTATCCGTCAAAAAGGATTGTAATTCCTTTTGGTGCGCGTAAGCTGGTCCGAGGACGACATCAACAGCAGGCACTCGCTCATAATCCGCAAGTTTTCGTAAAATAGTAAGCGTATCATTTTTCGGGTCGGCGCCACCAAGACAGATAAAAATGCGGTCGCGTTTGGCTGATAAGTTATTTTCGGCACTTTGCGCGGCTACCAGAAAAGGATTTCTCAGTAAGGCGAAGCGGGGACCTAGAGCGTATTTCGTGTAAGTTTCCCCCACGTAGTCCGTCAGATTGGCGGCCGGAGAGTGATTAATGACGAGGTCCGCCACGTAATCGCAAGCGTGGATGTCATCAATGCAAACCAATAGGCATTTTAGTGCTTTTATCGAGCGTTGATAAGCAGTTTTGAAGTGGTAGCCATCCAGGACGAACGTATACGGACGGTCAGGATAGTGTTTTCGAAGTTGCTCCACCATCGTATTGACTTCATCCGCGGCGGGCACCGCAAGCTCGTAGCTTGCCTCGTAACTGGAAGACAACATCTCCGTCAGGCCGGTCGGAATAGCGCGGGAGAAAAAGACGCAGTCCGCCACCGGAGCCAGCATTCGCGCCAGGGCCGCCGAGCGGTAGACGTGCCCCAACCCCATCGTAGCGGAGCCGTCCGCCCGGAAGGCAATGATTGGCCTAACTTTTTTCATGGAGGAGTTGGTGTTTAAATTCGGCTACCCGCCAATCCGCCGGCGTATCGATGTCGTGGGCGGCGAGTTCTTCGACGGTGATGATCCGGGTATTATCCGTCCAGAGGCTACCCTTTGCCAGGATGACGGCTGGGTCGAAAGTATAAAACATGCCCGCATCGTGGTAGACGGGGAGTAAGTCCTGGCTCCGCGTGGTGAGGTGCTCGGGGTGGCGCAGACGGATTTTTCCGGTGGGGTCGAGCTCTATGGATCTTTGAACGGGAAAGGAGTAAGCCAGGGCAGGAAATACACAGTCGGCTGTTGCACTGAGTCGCAACTCGGTCGCCTGTTTGAGTAGATCGACTGTGACAAAAGGAGCCGTAGCATAAACGCAACAAACCTCAGCAAACTCCCACCGGTATTCACCCAGCACCTCCGCGATAACGTCAACGGTCGTAGCAAAATCATCCGCGGTGGCAGCGCTGCGCATAAACGGAACACTGGCCCCGAACTGCCTGGCCACCGCTGCAATTTCTTCATCGTCCGTACTCACCATCACTTCGTCAAAAAGCCCGCTCGCAAGGGCCGCTTCGATGGAGTAAGCAATAATCGGTTTCCCTAAAAACGGACGGATGTTCTTTCGCGGAATCCGCTTACTCCCACCCCGTGCGGGTATAATACAAAGTCGGCTCATGGGGTAAGGGTGAATTAACGGATGAAGTAAGCGTGGAATTTAGGACGACCTTGAGTAAGCAAACGGCAGAGTATTCTGAGAACGCAAACCAGTCACTTACTTTTTAACCGAAACGCCGTCCCGACCCCGCCGGTAAAGCGCCCGAAGATAAAACACCGGACCGGCACTGGCTAAGCGGGCAGCCCCGGCTAAATATTTTCCACGCTTCAACAGGCTTTTGCCTTCGTAAAAAAGCGTTCGCTCTTTGAGGCCATCCGCGTAATCGCTGGTCCACAAGTCCGGATAGTGTTCCAGGAATAGCTGCTCATCGTACTTTTTGTGCGCTTGATATTCCTCCGAGCTGTATATAGGTTGGGAAGTAAAATTTTCCTCCCCTACGTAGCGGACGCTGGCTGGCCGGGTGCTATAATGGAAGTCACCCTGGCTCACTAAGTGATAAATAATGGCTTTATCGGCGGCGAGCACCTCTTCAAACCATTCGGGGAAGGGAAGCAGCATTTCTTTGCGCATCACCAGGCTACTTACGTGAAAAGGTAGGTACCAGTGCCGGGTGAGGTCGTGCATGTTGTAGGTCCCCTCTTCCAGTGTCCGGGGCGTGAATTCGGAAAAGTAAGTTGGAGTGGATTCTTCCCGCAGGTCATCCTCCATTTCCACTACGCTCTCGTGGCAACTCAGCGATAAATCCGGCCGCCCCTCCATAATGGCGACTTGTTTTTGCAGCTTATCCGGGTCCGTCCAGTAGTCGTCACCGTCCAGCATCGCGATGTATTTGCCCCGGCAACTCGTGAGGTTGATCATGTTGTTGGACCGGCCGGGGATTTTGTCCGCGAACCGTTCCGGATGTAGGTGTAAGCGTATGAGGTGAGGATATTTTCCCTGGTATTCCCGGAGCAATTCCTGGCTCCCATCGTCAGAACAATCATCGCCGATCACGATCTCACAGGGAAAATCCGTCACCTGATCCAGCACGCTTTCGATGGCCCTGGACAGGTATTCACGTTGGTTATACGAGAGCATACTGACGCTGAGTAGCGGGGTCGATTCCGTCTGCTCCCGGGACCGTAAGGGCGATCGATTCTTCATATTATAGTGAGGCGTGATTAATTTGGCGCGGTTGCCCCGACTAAGTACGGGACTAGCTAATGCGTCGCGGGTGCAAGGAATATTCGGTTTAAGCCAGGAAAGTTTTTACCCGGTCGATCACGAAGTCTTGCTCCTCTTCCGTTAAGGTTGGATACATCGGGAGACTAAGTCCACCGGCGTAGTAATTTTCGGCAAGCGAAAGATCGATGTCTGAATAGTGGTTCAGCTCGGCGTAGTAGGGCATGGTGTGGACGGGGATGTAGTGGACTTGCGCGTAAATACCTTGTTCCCGGAAGTAGTCATAAAGCCCTTTACGGTCCTCCACCTGGATGACATACAGGTGGAAAGCGTGTTGCCGGTCGGAGGAAGGTAGTCCGTGGTAAAGCAATTTTGCTCCTTCACTCAATTGCCCGGCACCCGCGTCCGCGCCCAACTTTTTGAAGGCATTATCATACTTCTTAGCAATCTCCTGACGTCGTTCCATGCCCTCGTCAGCCCGGGATAACTGACTGATCCCAAGCGCGCAAAGGATATCGGGGATGCGATAATTATAACCCAACTGCTGCATTTCCATGTACCAGCCGCCGTCAGATTCACGCTTGAGCTGATCCGGATCGCGGGTAATGCCGTGGGTGCGCAACTGCATCAGATCGTTGTAGAGATCGGCATTATTGGTAGTGATCATGCCGCCCTCACCGCTGGCAATGTGCTTGACGGGGTGGAAAGAGAAAATGGCCAGATCGGCGTAATTTCCGTTACCGCAGTGCTGTTTTTCGTCTTTGGAATCCGTAAACCAGCCACCGGGCGCGTGGCAGGCATCCTCGATGATCCACATACCGTGCTCGTCGGCCAGTTCCCGAAAGGCTTCGAGATCGACGGGATAGCCGGCGAAATCCACGGGGATAATTCCTTGAAAAAAACCGGGCTCGTGGGCCTCGATGAGCGCCCGCGTTTTTTCCAGATCGAGCGTGAGGGTGACCGGGTCGATGTCGGCAAACCAGACCTCGCCGCCACAGTAGCGCACGCAGTTGGCACTGGCCGCGAAAGTGATCGGTGTCGTGATGACGCGGAGGCCTTTCTCGACGCCGAGGGCCAGAGCGCAAAGGTGCAGCGCGGCGGTTCCGTTAGCGACCGCGACGGCGTATTTCGCACCGACGTACTCGGCGAACTTGACTTCGAATTCCAGCACGCGGGGGCCGGTCGTGAGGTAATCCGCCTGGAGGGCTTCGGTAACGGCGGCAATGTCCGCGTCGGTAATGTTCTGGCGGCCGTAGGGAATGGAATACTTGGTGCTCATGCGACAAAACTTGGGTCGACGTGCTCGACGATGAAATCACGCAAGTCCTGAACGCTGACCCATTCTTCGTTCGTACCGGAGTTGTAGCTGAAGCCTTCCGTCACTTTTTTGGCTCCGAAGGTTTGCTTAAATTCTTCGATGTTCCAATTCGGCGTGGTGGGCAGGATGGCGTAGTACTTACCCATGTCATAGGTGTAGTAACTATCCGAAGGCGTGATCATTTCCTCGTGGATCTTCTCGCCCGGGCGGATACCGACGACGCGTTTTTCCAGCGTGGGTGCGATGGCCTCGGCCACGTCCGTGATCTTGTAGCTGGGAATTTTGGGGATGAATATCTCACCACCCCAGGCGTTAGCCAGCGCGTGAAAAACCATGTCGACGCCGCCGTCCAGGCTAATGTTGAAGCGGGTCATGTTGGGGTCGGTGATTGGTAAAAACCCTGCTTTACGCTTGTTGATAAAAAACGGGATCACCGAGCCGTTCGAGCCCATAACGTTGCCGTAGCGGACGACGCTAAACCGGATGGGGTTGCTGCCGCGGATGTTGTTGGCGGCGATGAAGAGTTTATCGCTCGTCAGCTTGGTCGCGCCGTAGAGGTTGATCGGCGCGCAAGCTTTATCGGTACTCAGGGCGACGACGCGCTCGACGCCCGTTTCCAGGCAGGCGTAGATGGTATTTTCGGCACCGCCGACGTTGGTTTTGATGCACTCCGAAGGGTTGTATTCGGCAAGGTGAACGTGCTTCATGGCCGCGGCGTGGATAACGTAGTCGATGCCCTGCATGGCGCGGGTAAGACGCTCACGGTCGCGCACGTCGCCAATGAAAAAGCGGATGCTGTTGTACTCGGAAAGCGGGTAATCCTGGGCCATGACGAACTGTTTTTGTTCGTCGCGGCTGAAAATGACGAGCCGTTTTACGTCGGGCCATTCGGCGTAGATGCGCCGCGTCAGGGCTTTGCCCAGGGAGCCGGTGCCGCCGGTGATGAGGATGGATTTACCGTTCAGGTTGAGCGCTTTCATGGGGTAATTTGGTCGGGCGTAAAGATAGGGAAGTTGCGGGGCGGGGGTGGCGTGGGGACAAACCCGGTTCAGACGTAGGCGCGCAGCGCAGCAATCGAAGTCTCCCACGCCAGGGTGCCCGTGGTTTGCCACGTACCGATGGCGGCGCGTAACCACTCGTCAGCTTTCGTTTGCTCACTCGCCCCAAACACGGCACCCGCGGCCGCGCCCTCGATAATTTTTCGTAATTCCTCGTCTCCCGGGCCATTCACCAGCGCCAGGATTGGCCGGCCGCTCGCCAAATAATCCCACAATTTAGCCGTCAGCACGCCGTAGTAGCCGGGGGCGGACCAGTTCAGTAGCAATAAGACTTGCGCTTTTTCCTGCATCTTTTGCGCGGCCGCGGGTGCAATGGATGTTTGAACGTCCAGGCATTCGGTCGGAATGCCGGCCGTCCAGTGCCGGAACAGATCCGCATCCTTTCCCCGGTAAACAAGGCAAAGTTGGTGGGGCGGAAGCACCTCCTCTAAAAGTAATTTCCGCAGGGCCACCACCAGCGGCTCGATCGACTGCAAACCTGAGTAAAGGCTGCCCGTGTACACAATCGTGAAGCGATCCGTAGTGGGTGCCGTGCGCCCCGGCGGCAGGGTGAGCAGGGGATTGTACCGGACTTTGACGACCGGATGCCAAACAGCCAACTGCTCGGCCTGCCCCCGGGAAACGCACCAAACTTCGTCGGCGGCGGCGAGGACGCGCTTACCCCACCAAGTTTGCAGGCCTGGCCACCAGGCGTCGGCCCGCACCGGGTCGACGGGCAAATCACGCATGTCCGCCACCCAGTTTAGGTGGGGGTATTGTTTTTTCAGTTGACTAGCAACGAGGTGGTCTGACCACGGACGGAAGGAGGAAATGACGTGGGTGATGCCCTCTTTTTCTACCAATTCACTCGCCAGCGCGAATGCTTTTTGGCGGTAGTCCAAACCGCCATCGTCCGTCAGGTAAACGAACGGGAAAGACTGGCGCAGGCGCTGGACCAGTTGGAACAACTTACTTCGCCCGGTTTGCCGTACCGTCCCAATTTTGCTCAGGCCCACATAATTTGACCGCAGATCACGCGCCGTAATGGGCAACACCTTCAGGCCCTTCAGGGAAATTTCCTTTCCGTACGCCCGATCGAGCCGGATGACGAACACCCGGTCGGAGGTTTTCAGTGATTCGCGCACCAAGTATTCCAGCCTCCGGGCCGCGACCCCGGGGCGGGGCGGGAAGGACTGGGCCAGAAAAAGGGTGACGGTTTTCACGGTGCGCTGAGGTTTTTGGTGGCTGGTCATCAGCAGCCCCCCGTTCGGTAAGCGGGAAGTTGTTTGAATAGGTGTTGGAGGACTCCGTAAGTGCGGCAAATCTACTTACTGCGTACTTTACTTGATTTTTGCGGGCATGGTCGCTGGCGTAGCCTGGCACTGAATGGTGGTCCGCAATTCGTTCAATGATTGACTTTCGGCCGGCCCGAACCAGGCTACGGTCAAACTTAGGTTAAGGTTTCAATCTATCTAATCGCCAACGCGTCCAGAAGCCGGCGTTAGGAACGCGACCCGTTTAGCTCGGTGCGTGCACGCCGCGAAGGAGATGAAGGTACTCCCCCCGACTCTCAACTTAGCAATATTCGCCCGCGCTCCAAACTACGGCTAATCAACCCCGCCCTCCATCGGGGCGAGACAGGTGACAGCGCGAACGAAATGGGGTCAGAATTGATCTGCGATTAAAGTAGGAAGTCTTGTGGCTTAGGTAGTAGCTTTGTTTTTGTTTTGACGATAGATTCATCGCATCGTTTTCGATGGCCATCATATCATCCCGTTCTCACCTAATACGCTTTACGACTCTTTTAACTTACCCGACCACAGGCTTATGCCCGTTCCCTTCAAACAGCCCATCCAAGTTACCAAGACGACGTTGCCGCCGCTGCCGCAATATCACGCGCTCCTGCAAGAAATATGGACATTGAACTGGGTCACCAACAACGGGCCAAAATGCCAGGAGCTCGAAGAGAAACTAGCGGCCCGGCTGGATACGGACTGTTGTCTTCTTGTGAGTAATGGTACCATCGCGCTCCAGCTGGCCATCAAGGCCCTTGGTCTCAGCGGGTCCGTAGTCACTACCCCCTTTTCCTACGTAGCGACCACGAACTCCCTGCTCTGGGAAGGTATGACGCCGATATTCGCGGACGTCGAAACCGAGTACTTCACCATCGACCCGGAGTTGGTGGAAGCTGCCATCAGGCCGGACACTACCGCAATCCTGGCAACACACGTGTACGGTTACCCCTGCCAACACGAAGCGTTACAGGCCATTGCCGATAAGCATGGATTATCGTTAATCTACGATGCCGCCCACGCCTTCGGGGTTCGTCTCGACGGGCAGTCCGTGCTGCGCTGGGGCGACATCAGTACCCTAAGTTTTCACGCCACGAAAGTCTTCCACACCATCGAAGGCGGCGGGCTTGTTTGTCGCACGCCCGACATGAAACGGCAGGTCGGGCTGCTACGGAGTTTCGGCCACGTAGGGGCAGACTACCAATCGGCGGGCATCAACGGAAAAACTTCGGAATTGAACGCGGCCATCGGGCTCTTAAATCTCGAAACGATCGACGAGCAGATTTTGGCCAGGCAACGTGTCCACGAGCGGTACCAAACACAACTCGTAGGGAGTGGCTTCCGCTGTCTTTCCCCAAAGCATTATCCCGGGCTCACCTACAATTACGCTTACTTCCCGATCGTCTGCCAGTCGTACGAAGAAAGGGAGGCTGTCGTCGCTTACCTGAACGAGCACAACGTTTTCCCGCGCAAATACTTTGATCCGTCCCTGAATACCCTGCCTTTTCTGGACGCCGATCTGCGGACACCGTGCCCGGTTTCCGAGAAAGCCGCCCAGACGGTCCTCTGCCTACCCTTCCACCCGGAAATGACGGATGAAGAAGTAGACCGCATCGCGCAAATGGTAGTGCTAGCCGTGGAAAAAGAGAACGTATGACTGCGGTAATGCAGCCCTACCTTTTCCCCTACCCCGGCTACTACCAATTAGTGGCGGCGGTGGACGAGTTTGTTTTTTATGACGACGTTCAGTACATCAAGGGTGGTTACATCAACAGGAATAAGCTCGCTCACGGCTCGTTTACCGTTCCCTTAACCCGGGGCAGTTCTTCCGACACGATCGAGCAGAAACTTGTTGATGAAAAGCAGTACGATCGCTTCCGCGCGAAGTGGTACAAAAGCTTTCGGCTGAACTACGGGTCCGCACCGTTTTACGATGCTGCGTTGGAGGTAGCAACGTCCGTTTTTGACGGCCCTACGAAAAAGATTAGTGACCTGGCGGCTGACAGCGTAAGCCGCGTGGCGGAATACTTAACGCTCCCCGTAGCGTTTAGTAAGTCATCGGACCGGGAGTACGACCGTTCGCTGCAAGGACAAGAACGCTTGCTTGCGCTGCTTGCCGTGCTCAACACGGACAGTTACGTAAACGCCATCGGCGGTCGGGAACTGTACGATGGAAAGTACTTCAAGGAGATGGGCATCCAGTTAAGTTTTTTGGCGCCGGCACCACAAGACGAACCTTTAGCCTCGGCTTTCCCTTACTCAATACTCCACCTGATCGCGCATCATTCCCCCGACAAATGCCGAGATTACTTGCGCCAAAACTATAAACTGCTCACCGACAACTAACCCACCATGACGCCCGACGCAAGACCCATCATCATCTTCGGTGAATCACAACTCGCCAGCCTGGCGCATTTTTACCTCCGCCACGATAGCCCCCACGAAGTAGCCGCCTTCACCGTCGACGCCGCTTACCGGAAAACGGATACCTACGAAGAAAAACCACTCGTCGATTTCGAAACCATTCAGGACACCCACCCGCCGGCGGAGTACCGAATGTTCCTACCCGTCAGTTTTAAGCAGATGAGTCATCTGCGGCGCGAGAAGTTTGAGGCCGCCAAAGCCAAAGGTTACGATATCATCAGCTACGTGAGCTCAAAAGCGACGACCTGGCCCGATCTTGACGTAGGAGAAAACTGCTTCATTTTCGAGGACAATACGATCCAGCCCTTCGTGAAAATCGGCGACAACTGCGTACTGTGGAGTGGTAATCACATTGGCCACCACACCACGATCGGTAGTCACGTATTTATTACCTCCCAGGTCGTCATTAGCGGTGCTTGTACCATTAAAGACCATGCTTTTTTCGGCGTCAACGCGACCATCCGGGATGAAACCGTCATCGGCGAGGCTACGCTGGTCGGAATGGGTGCGCTCGTTACCAAGGATACCGAGCCTTACTCGATTCACCTGGGCGCAAAAGGAAAGATCGCCCGCGGCAAAAGCGTGGATATCGACAGTCTTTCCCATAAATCCGGCGGATAATGGCTTGGCAAAAACTAGGATGCTTCTTCAAGACCGACCGCCAGCATCCCTGGATGGTTAGTCACGCTTGTGTTCCTACCGGACTGTACCTACCAGAAAACGATCGAATCCGAATCTACTTCGCACCCCGTAACGAGCGCGGACAGTCAATCCCAACCTATTTGGAAGTCGACGCCGCCGACCCGACGCGCGTCCTATACCTACACGACCGACCGATCTTAGAACTCGGTCAGCTTGGAACTTTCGATGACGGTGGTATCATGCCGTGCAGCATCACCACCGCTGAAAACGGAGATCTGTACCTGTACTACGTCGGGTGGAACCCATCCGTATCCGTAGCGTACCGAAATGCCGTGGGCTTGGCGATTAGCAAGGATGGTGGCGTCACTTTCGAGCGGCCGTTCCCGGGTGCGGTGGTAGACAGAAGTAAGGACGAACCTTTCTTTACCGCTAGCCCCTGTAGTTTTCGGGAAGGCGACACTTGGCATTTGTGGTACGCCAGCAGCACGGGCTTCTTGGAAGTCAACGGTCGGGTAGAGCCACTTTACGAAATCAAGTACGCTCATTCGGCTGACGGTGTGGAGTGGACCCGGCTCAATCAAACCATCTTTGCACCCGTCCCGATAGCTATCGGGACGCACGAATGTACCGCCCGACCCAGTGTAGTTAAGGACGGCGATACCTACAAAATGTGGTTCTGCTACCGGGGCAGCTACGATTACCGGAACGGAGACGATGCCTACCGAATCGGCTACGCGGAAAGTAAGGACGCACGAACCTGGCACAGAATGGACGACCGCGTCGGTATCGACTATTCTCCAACCGGGTGGGATTCCGATATGCAGACCTACCCGAACGTCGTGGACACCCCCCACGGCCGCTATCTTTTTTACAATGGCAACGGCTTCGGCGCTACCGGCATCGGCTGCGCACGCTGGCAAAACAATACAAAATGAAAACGACTGTCCTCCAGTATGATCCCCAAGAATATGATTTCCGGAGCCTGATCGCCGGCTTCATCGGCCGCGACGACCTCACCAGTCTGAACGCGGAATACCCCGCGACGACAGACCGCAGCGGAAACAGTCTCTACAAAAATATGGAGCAAAGCCCCCTGTTCGAGCGGATGTATACCGGACTGTCGGGAGCTGACGGTAAGGCCTTCTACGCTCTTTACGAACGCTTCGTCCGCGAGGTCATTCGCCCGCAGTACGACGATCCGATCTACTACCAGGCCCGGCCGAGCCACCGTATCCTTTTTGCCGATACGCCGGGGCAAAGCCGTTTTCACCGCGACGGCGATTACGGCCACGCACCGGGGGAAGTCAATTACCTACTCGTGCAAACACCGGCCGCGGGCAACAATGCGATGTGGATCGAGTCAACCGTGGGCCTGGAAGATTACCGCCCGCTCGAACTGGAGGTGGGTCAGTACGGACGCTTCAAGGGCGTCGAGCTTTCTCACGGTGCGATGCTGAATGATACGAATCGTAGCCGGGTCAGTTTTGATTTCCGGGTGATCCCAGCTTCCGAAGCGCCGGAGCGGTACCGGAAGGGCGCGGAAAACGATAAGGAAGGCAATCCCATCAGGGATAATGCACTTACTTTCAAGCTTTGTCCTTAGCCGCTAATTCTACCAACAGATCGTCGGCAAATTCTTTGGAAATGCGCTCGTAATTGTAATTTTCTACAATGTACGCTTGCCCTTTTTTGGCAATTACGGCACGCTCTTCCGGGTGCGCCAAGTAATGGTCGACTTGGCGTAGACAATCCTCGTCGTCGACGTAGGTGGCAAAAATGCCCTCCGGAAACTGCTCCGCGAAATTCGGTGCCATCCGCGTCAATAAGAAGCCACCGCTTCCCATTACTTCAAACATCCGCTGATTAAAGCCGATGCCGTTGGCGGTGTCTACGTAATCGTTCAGGCAAATATCCGCGTCGTGGTAAATCTGGTACATTTCCAGGCCGCTCGTCGGACCGTTAAAACCCGCGTGCAGGGCGGGGAAGTCTTTAAGCGCGCGTCCGTCGCCACCGTACTCCCACCAATAGCCCCACCAGGAAAATTTGGCTCGTTGAGCGATACGCTCGAAAAATTCCGTCCGCGCCAGAAAATTCTGGGTGCCCAGTCCTCCGCAGAAAACGACACCCGGAGAAGGGCGACCCGATTGAAGGTGATCGATGATTCGAGGATCGAAACCCTGGTCGTTCAGAACGGTTTTGACACCGTGAAAATGAAAAAAGGTCTGAAAATCAGGCTGGTCGGTATAAATTAGATCGAAATGTTCCGGATGCCAATTCTGGGGTAGCCGCGCACTGAGGCGAGCTACGAGTAGCGCGTCTTTTCGAAATTGTAGCCAAAATTTAGAGTTCTGCGGCTGCGATCGGACGAAGATCACGTCCGGTTTGAAGGACTGGATGTACTTTTTAATAAGGTGGCTACGCCATTGCCCGGGCCCTCGGCGACGAAGTTTGTAATAAACCTTAGCGGCTACATCCATTGCTAACCCTCGTTCCTTTCCGTAGAGATGCTGGGCTACTTTCAGGTTGTACAGGTCATCCAGCAAAAAGTACTCTTCCGCGTCCCACTCGCCTGATTCGGTGAGGTAATGGGTGTAAAAATCGCTGTAGTTCGAGAACAGACCGAGTAGCCAGGCGCGGTATTCTTCCAGGCTCATTTCCTTCACTTCCGGGTGTTCGGCCTTTTTATCGGCCAGCCACGCGGCGGGGTGAATGATGTCGAATTTGATTAGTTTTTTCAAGCGGCGAAGAATTCTTTTAGTTGGTCACTGACGTAATCGATTTGCTCGTCCGTCAGCTCGGCGAACATGGGCAGGCTGAGGGCGGTGTTACCTAGGTTGACGGATACGGGATAATCTTCGGCCCGGTAGCCGTCTTCCGCGTAGCAGGCGTGCAGGGGCAGCGCGGTGGGGTAATGAACGGTATTGGCGACTCCTTTTGCGGTCAGGAACTCCGCTAATTCATCGCGGCGCTCGGTGCGGATGACGAAAAGATGGAAGCCGTGGTAGCAATCGGGCGCCGTGCTCGGGAGGCTGAGGTAGCCGGGGTCGAGGTCTTCCAGATTATCCTGGTAGCGCTTGGCGTGCTGGTTTTTGGCCGTGATCCAGCCCGCCAGGTGGGGAATTTTCACGTTCAGGACTGCTGCCTGTAAAGCATCCATCCGGCTATTTCGGCCGTGGTAAACGTGGTGGTGTCTGCGGCCGGGCATCCCGTGGTTAGCTAGGGCGCGGACGCGGGTGCCAAGTTCGGGGGAAGGAGCAATGACGGCACCGGCATCCCCGTAAGCGCCGAGACTTTTGGAGGGGAAGAAACTGAAGGTCGCTCCGTCACCGACCGTGCCGATGTTGTGCTCCCCGAAGAATGCACCGTGTGCCTGGGCGCAGTCTTCGATCAGGTACAAACTATGTTCGTCAGCGATTTTACGGATGGCACCCAGGTCAGCCGGGTGACCGTAGAGGTGGACGGCGATGATGCATTTCGTCCGGGAAGTGATGGCGGCGGGAATCAAAGCCGGGTCGATACAGTAAGTCTTCGGGTCGACGTCGACAAAGATTGGTTTCGCCCCGCGGGTGGCGACGACCTCACTCGTGCTGATCCAACTCATGGCCGGGACGATCACTTCGTCGCCCTCCCCTATTTCCCACGCATCGAGTAATAATTCGAGCGCGTCCGTCCCGTTACCGCAAGCGACTACTTCGGGGTAGTTACCAAACTCAGCAAAATTTTCTTCAAATTCTTTAACCTGGGGGCCACCGATAAAACCCGTGGTGGCGAGCACTTCGGCGACGGCCTCGTCCACGGCGGGGCGGAGGGTGGCGTACTGGGCTTTCAGGTCGATGAGAGGGATGTCTACCATGCTATTAGATTATCGTTTGTGCTAGGAAGGTGGGGTGAATCGGGACTAACCTCTAAAAAGAGGGTACGCCCGTCTTCACAAACTACTTCGATTTGCTGGCCCGTTTTTCCGACGACGGTGCCCGTGACGAAGCCGACGAAACGACGGGTACCCGGTTGTGCTCCGGTGAACACTACTTTTTCCGTACCGGTGGTCCGGGCAAAAGCAGGGTGCTCATCCTCCCGTAGGGCGTGAACGGTGCGGTAGACCTTATCGCGGTCCGACCAGTCACCAATCATGCTATCCTCGGGGTTTCTACGCGTAACGTAGGTGGCTTCCGCCGGATTGTTGGGGATTGGGTCGGCAGTAGGGTAAGCGTCCAGCACGCCGGTAATGTTTGTTTCGACGAGTTGCAACATGGCTTCCCGGAGTTGGCGGGCGGACCAGCCATTTTGAACCGGCAGCTCACCCCGCCAGTAGATCGGCCCGGCATCGTAGTCATCCGTGATGGTGTGGATGGTGGCACCGAAAGTAGACTCCCCGTTAATGAGTGCCCACTGGAGCGGGTGCCGCCCCCGGTAGCGGGGCAACGGAGCGAGGTGGACGTTAAGAATCGAATAGGTTTGGTGGAGATAGCGGTACCGAAAGTTGGCGAAGCAGTTGATGATCAAGTCGACCTTCAGCCCGGTAATGGCTTGTTCCAAACTTTGCTCATCCGGTACCGTACTTTGCTCCCGCGTCCGCGCCCCTTTCTGAAGACCCACCAGGACGACCTCGTGACTACCGTCAGCCAAAGCCGCCGCGAGACGTTCCGGCCCGTCGTTGTTACCGATGATGGCTATTCTCATGCTAAATACCGATAAAGTCGTTCACTGATGGGCGCAATGGCCGCCCGGTCGTTACCCGAGGCGGCGGTAGCTTTAGTAAATTCATACACGAACTTAAGGAATTCATCGGCCCGCTCATCAACCGCGCCGGGCGAGCGAAAATACGTGACGGGATGCTCCGTGGCACCCGTCCCGGATTTGAACCGACGCAGCCCCGCATACGAATCACCGGCACCGCTGAGGCCAAAATCCAGAAAGGTCGCCTCACCGGCGTCGACCGCTTCGATCAGGTGTTGGAAGATCAAATTATTCGGGCGCGTCGACAGGTGGTCCGGATCGGAAGCCCCGAATTTGTAGAACCAACCCGTGCCTTCGCTCAGCACGACCACCGAGGCGGCCAACTCGTTTTCCGCGGTGAGCGCTTCCAGGAAGAACCCTTTATCGTTGGCGATAAAGACGTCAAAAATAGCCCGAAAGAAGGAGGGTGGCTGGGGAATTCCGCCGAATTTGTTGAGCCGTTGCCAGTGGTAAAGTTCCAGAAACCGATCGAGACCATCCGCATCGGTCCGCCTTGCTATCCGGACACCCTGCTTCACGGCTTTGCGGACACCCCGCCTGAACTCCGAAGAAGAAGCCCCCCCTGTTTGGTAGCGATGATAAACGGCCCGCCGGGTAATCTCCATTCCGGTGGGCGTAGCGTCCTCCGGCAACGTAGCTTTAATCGTGATTGCCCGACCGGGGTACTGACGCCGTAAATCGGATAGGTGATCCTCCACACTCCCAACCGTACAAAACGGTAGATAATCCGAAAAAGGTAGGCTACTTACGCGGCGGCCGGCCAGATCGTCCAGCGGAGCGAACGGGAAGCCCGCAGCCGTCCATTCGACGGTGAAGCCGTAGGCGCGTTCGAGCACCTCCGCCCACGGTCGACCGGCAAAAAGTTCGTCTTCGATCATGCTCCCCCGTAAATTTTCTCGATGGCGCGGATGGAACGAATACCCTCCGGCCCTTCGACGACGCCCTCGCGGCGCTGAATAAATTGATCGACCAGGTCAGTAATCAGTTTGTCGTGATTGCTGGAGCTACCCTGGTACGTCCCGTAATTATTAGGCTGGTCGATTTCCTCATCGAGGGTGGGTTGCGGAACGCCTTCGACTTCCCAGTACTCGATCTTATTCAGGTACTTTCCACCGATCTTGACTAAGCCTTTTTCGCAGACGAGCGTCAGGCTGCCCTCGAAGTTCTGGCGGTAGGCGCAGGTCGTCCACATCAAGTTTCCGATGACGCCGGATGAAAAGCGGAGCGCGGAGCTGCCGCAGTCTTCGATCTGAATGTCGTGGTTGAGCGTATCCATGATGGTCTTGGCCTGGGTGACGTCGCCGAACCACCAGATCATCAGGTCGATAAAGTGGCTGACCTGGGTTTGCAGGGCACCGCCTTCGAACTCCCGATTGCCCCGCCAGCTAGACTGCTCGTAATACGCGTTGTTGCGGTTCCAAATCACGTTGCACTGAACCATCAGCGGACGACCTAACTGACCCGCGTCGAGCGCTTCTTTTACCCGGAGAATAGGCTGGTTGTAGCGATTTTGCTTGACGACGTAAAGTTTGACCTCATTTGCATTGGCAGCGGCGATCATGCTTTCGCTTTCCCGCACGGTCAGAGCCATGGGTTTTTCCACGAGAATATGCTTACCGGCGTAAGCGGCCTGGATGCTCATGATGGCGTGCAAGCCGTGGGGCGTACAGATGCTGATGATGTCGGCGTCGGTTTCTTTCAGCATCCGCTGATAATCGGCGTACGGTTGGGTGCCCGGATACAAATCCGTGAAACTCGCTAGCTTATCCGCGTCGTCCTCACAAAAGGCGACCAGCTCGGCCGTTGGCTCGGCGGCAATTACGGCCAGGTGGCGCTTACCGATGTGGCCGCAGCCGACAACGGCAAACTTGAGGCTTTGGGGTGGGTGGTTTGACAATACTGTTGTGTTAATTAGTCGGCGAAGATACGCCGGAACTCATGGCTACGCGTATTTAAAGCCGTACTTTTGCGGCCTAAAGCCTTCTTAACCCTTATGCAGCAGACCACCATCATCAAGCCAACCAGCGGCTGGCAGTTGATCGACGTAAAGGCGATCTGGGCTTACCGCGACCTGCTCTATTTCCTTTCCCTGCGTGGCATCAAAATCAAGTACGCCCAATCCATCCTCGGGGTAGGCTGGGCGGTGTTCGACCCGCTCATTCAGGCGATCATCTTTACGGTTATTTTCGGAAATTTAGCGAAGTTAGGTTCCGACGGGACGCCCTATATCCTCTTTAGCTACACGGCCATGGTTTCCTGGACTTATTTCAGTGGAATTCTGACGGAGGCGACGGGGTCCCTGGTGAAGAACCGGACGATGATCGGAAAGGTGTATTTCCCCCGGCTTATCCTGCCTCTGTCCGCGGTGTTTGGCAAGTTAATCGATTTCGGAGTGGCTTCGTTAGTGCTGATTGGGTTGCTCATCTACTACGGTATGACACCCAGTGCCACAATCATCATGGTTCCGGTACTGCTGCTCATATTAATCCTCACTAGCATTGGCGCGGGCTGTTTTTTAGCCGCGTTGGCCGTTCAGTACCGGGATATACAGTACGCCATGAGCTTCCTCGTGCGCGTCCTGATGTACAGTGCACCGGTTGTCTACTCCGTTAGCATCATACCGGAGCGTTGGCAACCCCTGTACGCACTTAACCCCATGGTGGGCGTTATCGAGGGGATGCGGTCCATCTTTTTGCAAAACCGCCCCTTTCCGTGGGAATGGGTGGGGACGGGTTTTGCGACTTCGCTGGTAATCTTTCTGATCGGCTGTTTTTACTTCCGGCGCACCGAACGTCATTTTGCTGACCTGGCCTAAGGGAAGATTTACTCCGGCTACCCCGATCTTTTTCTCGCGGTTGGCATAATTTTTACCGACCCGGACGCATTTGAAGCCTTAGTCGCTGCGGTTTATTGCCGATCGGCGGCCAACACAATTGTCTATGATTGAAGTACAAAATTTAGGTAAGCGGTACCGGTTGGGTACCATGGAACGGTCCGACACCCTGGTCGAGGCGGTGAAGTCCACCCTTCTCTACCCCATCCGGAATTTTCGGCGCATTGCCTCCAGAAAAAAGTTCAGCGGCGATGAAACGGGGGATTCCAGCATACTCTGGGCACTGAAGGACGTCAATTTTTCCGTTGCCAAAGGAGAAGTGCTGGGTATTATCGGCCACAACGGTGCGGGAAAAAGTTCTCTACTCAAGGTACTTAGTCGTATTACCGAGCCCACCACCGGGCAAATCGCTCTGCAGGGTCGTGTTTCTAGCTTACTGGAAGTAGGCACTGGGTTTCACGATGACCTGACGGGGCGCGACAACGTGTACATGAACGGAACCATTTTGGGGATGACGCGTCGGGAGGTGGAGGAAAAATTCGAAGAGATTATAGCCTTCAGCGGTGTCGAAGCACACATTGATACCCCGGTAAAATTTTACTCTTCCGGAATGAAAGTGAGGCTCGCCTTCGCCGTTGCGGCACACCTGGACCCGGAGATTCTCATCATCGACGAAGTTCTTGCGGTAGGCGATCTTGCTTTTCAGGAGAAGTGCCTCGGCAAGATGGATAAGGTGGCCAAAAGCGGTCGCACGGTACTTTTCGTAAGCCATAACATGGTGGCCGTGGAAGGGCTCTGTAGCCGGTGCCTACTTATGGAGAACGGCCGGATAATCTTCAACGGTGGGGTGCAAGAAGCCATTCACCGCTACCGGGCGGCCAGCATGAATCTCTCGGAGCGTCAGGTATTAGCCGACCGCACGGACCGGGAGGGCAGCGGTGGTGTCCGCTTTACCGAAATGATACTAAACGAAGGGGGGGAGGTTTATCCTTTTCAGCCGCTCGTCATCGATCTAACCCTGGAGTCTTCTACTAATTTCGAGGACCTCGTCGTGGCCGTGCAGGTGAGCAAGGGTTACCGTGAGGTACTGATGACGATCAATAACCGCCTGCAGGGAACTAAGCTGCCGGTAGTCAAGGGGGTGAACAAGATCAGAATCACGCTACCTAATCTGTCCATGATGCCCGGACACTACCTGCTGGATCTCTGGGCGGGGAGCATGGTTGACGCCGAGGACCGTATTTCAGCCGCAGGCCAACTGTACGTAAACGAGCGAGATATTTACGGAAGCGGCCTCGTACCGATGGGGCAGTATCACGGAAGCTTTATTCCGGAGGCTTGTAGCTGGGAGGCGTACGAGAAGGTCACCGGAATAGGAACGACTTGAGTATAGCGCTCTTGGTGGCTCATTCGAATAAATGAACCTGCCATGCACGTAACTACGACTGCCATCAGACCAACCGATCGCCATCTATTTCCTTCTGTCCTGAATACGGCTTCGTAAAACACTAGCAATCCTTTTCGTAGCCACTACCGGGCTTCGCTGGATGGTTGTCAGCAAATGCAAAAAGGAGGAATAGTACCTACCGGATCGGTAGCGAATAGCCGCCAGCTTGAATAATTCACCGTTGCGGACTTTATTTAAATGCTCACTGTCCCCCAATTTAGAGTACCGTTGTACTAACATATCCAGCTCCCACAACCGACCGGTGATGATTTTATCGTCTCCCATGTACACCTGGGTGAAGCTACCCTGGTTCAAGTACTGAATGGCCATGGGCTGATCGTCGTAATACAGGTCTCCCCTTTCCGCAATCAAACTGACTAGGATAACGTCGGCGAAGATGACCCGATCGAACCAATCTGGAAAATCACCGAAAACGCGCGTACGAAATAGTAGGGTGCTCGGCTTCAGCAGAACATTCTGTAACAAGACTAAATCGGCAAGTCCGTAGCAGCCAGACGGTGGGTTACCTATTTTACCGTTCAGGGTCGTGGGCAAAAATTTAAATCCATTATGCCCTTTTTCCAGCTCATAGGCTGAGTCGTGAAAACAGGCAACGTATCGGTTGTCTGCTTCCAGGACGTCAACTTGCCGCTGTAACTTTTGGGGGTTATTCCAATAGTCGTCACCATCGAGCAGGGCCGTGTATTTACCCCGGCAGGCCATCAGATTGGTAATGTTATTCGTTCGACCGGGGATTTCCTGGTAGCGGCGGGGGTGAAGCACTAGTTGAATCAAGTCCGGATGGCGGCGCTGATATTCGAGCAGCACTTCCTGGGTTCCGTCGTCGGAGCAATCGTCTCCGACAATTATCTCGTAAGTAAAGTCCACTCGTTGGGCGATCACGCTGTCCAGGGCCCGGCCAATCAGGTCACGCTGGTTGTAGGCTAGTATGGAAACACTCACTAGGGGCCAGTCTTTCTCCCGTTCGAAAGCAAGGGGCTTATGTTTCCCGTCGTAGAATTCATTGGGCAGGGCATTCCTCATTTGTTGTATTACTTCGTGTAACAAAATTTCAAAATAAGTCTGCTTAGTCCCGTTCTTCAATCCGTAAGGTAGGTGTTGTTGAAAACCGCCACGCTGTAACAGCGTAAACTTCAAAACGCCCTCGGGAGCAAAGGTAAAGGAATGTTACCGGGCCTCCTTCTAAGTCGCCCCTAGTAAATTCAATTTTAATAACTTGGTGCTGAAGATGTGTCAGCGTAGGGTACACGAGTCATAAAAACACCAAGGTCAATTGTGAATTCACCGATGCGTCCGGCGCACAATAACTAATCAACCCGGGGGTGCTCACCGTACTTAACAAGACTAATGGATACATTGCCTCTCACAAAAACAGGGCACCCGCGGCCGCGCACCGGTACCATTTGATGCCCCTTCCCTCAACGGACCGGGGTGAGCATGCTGCCACAAAATACGGTAGGATTTACGGCAAGAGGTTTGCGATGATGGCTAAATACCGCCGGTTAATTTCCCGTTCGTCAAAATGCTCGACCACCAACTTGCGCGAAGTATTCCCCATCGCCAGCAGTGCTTCCGGCGATTTGGATAGAATGAGTTGCATGCCCGCAAACAGCGCCTCCGAATTCCGGGCCTCTACCAAATAGCCATTTTCACCGTCCCGAACCACCTCCCGGCACCCCGGCACGTCCGTTGCCAACAGTGGACGGCCGGTAGCGGCACCTTCCAGCAAGGCGCGGGGCATTCCTTCCCGGTAAGAGGGCAAAACGACGCAGGTAGCGGCGGCCAGGTACGGGCGCACGTCCCTTTGGTGACCGACGAACGCGACGTTCCCTTCTCTTTTCCAACGGGAAAAGAGGTCTCGACCGATCACCTCTACGTTTTGGTCGTCGAAGCCGCCGACGACCGTGAAGCGAACCGGATAGTCAACGCTCGATGAGAGCATCCCGGCGGCGGCCATGAATTCCGTGATGCCTTTGTCCTTCAGGAGGCGGCCGATAAAGACGAAGTGCGGCTCGGCGGGGAGGGGCCGCGGTGGAAACGATTCCAAGTTTACGCCGGCTCCGTTAATTGTCTGCGTCCGGTGCTCCCGCAGCACGCCCGCGCGCAGCATTTCGCTTCGATCGTCCTGGTTTTGCGTCAGGACTATTTTGTTGTTGAGCAGGGCCAGTCGGTACAACTGGACCAACACGGACCGCAGCGGCTCGGGCTTCAGAAAAACATTCCCCGCACCCGTAATGGTGGATAGCGGCTGCGTGCTCGTTCCGCGGCAAGCCAGGCTACCGTAGATGACCGGTTTAATGTTGAACAGCAACGCTACGGTTACGTGCTCCTCCAAAAAGATCGTGCGCAGTTCGCGTAGATACTGCCAGTCGGCAATTGGGTTAAGCCCCGAGCGACGTAGTTTCTTTACCGGACGAAAGCGGACGTCTAACCCGTCGAACGCATTTGCATTCCCGTCTTCCGGCGCTACGATAACCACCCCGTAATTTTCCAGCAACAAGCGCTCCACTAAGCCCCGCCGGGAGATGGCTAGCGTAAAAATGATGTTGCCGACGAGGGCGATGGTCATACTATTTTTCTTTCTCGCAAGCTAGGGCTTAGCTTTCCGGGCTGCTACGGGGTACACACACACACGGTGGACTAGCAACTGCGCTACCCCTCAAAACGAGGGATTTCCGGAAACGCCTGGTACACCGCATCCGACTCAGGAAACAGAATCACCCAGGCGGTGAGGAGGAGCACCTGCAAGTCTACCCAAAACGACTGGTTGGCCTGGTACCACTGCTCGATCTTGCCTTTATGAGGGTAGATGACTTCCCGGTAGTACACCCAGGTGTCACGCCCGGCATCGCGCTCGCGCGTAATTAACTCCTCTTCGTCCCGAAAAACAATGCTACCGACTCCGGTTAGGCCCGGCTTAACGTTGTAAATCACCTTTTGCACGTCCGCCGGATACTGCTCAAAACTCTTGCGCATGACGGGGCGCGGGCCGACGAAGCTCATATCCCCGAAGAGAATATTTAGTAGTTGGGGTAGTTCGTTAATCTTACTTTTCCGTAAGAAGTCGCCCATCGGGGTAAGGCGAGGGTCTTTCTTGGTCGTGATGAGCCCGCCCTTCATGTTGGGGCTGTCCTTCAGCATGGTCGCGAACTTGTAGATACTGAATGGCTCGTTGCGTAATCCAAGCCGCTCCTGAAAATAAAAGACGTGCCCCTCTCCCGTAAGTTTCAGGCCGATGACGATCGGTATCAATAAGGGGGACAGGATGACCAGCGCAACGAGGGAAGCCACAATATCAAAAAACCGTTTCACTACTAAGTACATGCTTACATTTTCTGATCGAGGGACCGACCGGTTTCGATGTGCTCGAAATTTGGGAGAAAGTCGACGATCAATTTTACGATAGCGTCCTTGTTGAGTTCTTCGCTGGCAAACATCGTCCGCAGCAGCGTAAACATAGCGTTGATCTCCGCCATTGATTTACGGTCCGTGTTTTTGATGACCCCGAGGTGCTGGAAGCTTTGCTGATCGACCACTTCCCCCTCCACGAAAAACTCTTCGTACTGCTTTTCGCCGGACGTGTCGGAGCCAAAAAAGAACACGGGGTAGGTCGTGCTGTCCGACGGCAAATCCCGTGCTTTCTCCTTCGCCTCCGTTTCGGAAGCGCAGCGGTCGGCGACGTAGCCACCGTACTCCTTGAGGAAATCTTCGGCGATCGAAGAAAAGGTTTTCATTTGTTCTTCCCGCAGCTTGGGGAAGAAAATGTCGCCGGTCTCCCCGAGCATGCACGCCAGTAAGCAAAGCTGACCGGATTCTTCCGGTGAAACGAAATAGCGCTTAACGTCCGACGGCGAACTCAGCGGTTGCTGTTTCATCATTCGTTCGATGAAGCCGAACAAGAGGCTACCGTTGGAAAAAGCTACGTTGGCAAAGCGGGCGGTAGAGATCTTCAACTGCGTGGAATAGGCCATGATGACTTCCTCCATCAATTTCTTACTGGCCCCCATCACGTTCACCGGGTTGGCCGCCTTGTCGGTGGACACGCAGAAGAAGTGCGCGGGTGGATTTTCCAGCAATAATTCCAGTAAAGTCTTGGCTTTCAGCACGTTGTTGTCCACCATCGCTTCGATGGAATAGTGGTCCTTTTCGCTGCGGACGTGCTTGTGCGCGGCAAAGTTGGCGACGATGTCAAAGGGGCCTTCGTTGCGAATAATCTTTGCGAACACGGCATCACCAAAATTGATCGGGTACGGCTTGTAGTCCTCGGGCACGTTCAGGCCCACCGTTGAGCGGATGTCGCGCGTCAGTTCCGTCAGTCCGTTTTCGTTGGTATCGACGACGTAGAGGCGAGCGGGCTTGAAGTGTAGCAGGGCACGGATGTAGGAAGAGCCAATTGTGCCGGCACCGCCGATGACGAGGACGGATTTTCCGTCGATGGCCGCCGCCAGGCGGTCGTGGTTATCTGCCAAATCCTGGGCGAAAAAGCTTTCGGTTCGCTCCGTGACGTGCTTGGTAATAAACTCGTTTAGCTTAAAGTGACGCATAATTTTTCTGCTGTGGCCGAGCGGCTGAGTTTTGAGAGACGACGCTTACCGTGACGATCGGGGTCGGCGCTACCCAGGAAAGTGACGCTGGGGTAGCGGGCGCGGACGCGGGTGCAAAGGAACGGATAAAGGAGCGATCTAGCCTCGTTCGTACGGGACTAATTCATGCCATGGCTTTATTGACCTGGGCTCTACTTGATGCATTTAGCTACCCGTAGAAATTACGAATCTGCTTCACTACTTCCGCCAACTGCTCCTCGGTTAGCCCACTGGAGCTAGGAATGCTGATGGCCGTCCGGTGAACGTCGGTGCTGTAATCGTGCTCGGTGACGTACTGGTAGCCTTTGTACATCGGGAGTTGGTTCATCGGCGTCCAGAAGGGGCGGGACTGTACGCCGTTGGCGTTGAGGTAGGTGAGTAGTTCCCGCATCCGCTCGGTGCGGAAGGTGAAGAGCCAGCAGTTGTGGTCCACGCCCGGGGTGACGGTTTGGAACTGGATGTCCCCTACCCCACTCAGGTTTTCTCGGTAGAAAGCGTCCATGGCTTTTTTCTTCTGGAGGATGCCGGGTAGTTGTTCCAGCTGGGCGACGCCGATGGCGGCCAGCACGTTGACGAGCCGGTAGTTGTAACCTACTTCGTCGTGGAAGTAGTCCATTGGATCGGTCTTAGCCGTCGTGGTGAGGTGCTTTACCCGGTCGGCTAGCTCATCGTTTTGGGTAAAGACCATGCCGCCCCCGCCGGTGGTGATAATCTTATTGCCGTTAAAACTACTGGTACCGAACGTACCAAAGGTGCCGGCGTGTTTGCCGTTGAAGGTCGAACCCAGGGCTTCCGTGCTGTCCTCGACGATGGGTAAATGATACCGCGCGCAGAGAGCGGTAAGCCGCTCCATATCGCACATGTTACCGAGGACGTGGACGGGCATACAGGCAATGATGCGTCGCCCATCCGCTTTGCTCCTTAGTTCTCCACCCTGCACCTGCGTCCGCGCCCCCAAAAACCGTTCCAACAGGTCGAGATCCATTTGCCAGGAATCCGGGTCGGTGTCGATCAGGATCGTTTCGGCACCGGTGTACGTGATGGCGTTGAGCGTGGCAACGAACGTGATGTTGGGGGCGATGACGTAGTCACCCGGCTGCGCGCCCAGCGTCTTGAGGCAGACGTGCAACGCGGCGGTGCCGTTCATACACGAGACCGCCCGTTTACTACCGTTGATGGCGGCGATATTTTCTTCAAACTGCGTGACGTAGGCGCCCGCCGTGGAGACCCAACCGGTGTCGAGGCAGTGTTTCACGTATTGCCATTCGTTGCCGGCTAGGTGGGGGATGGATAGGGGGATCATTTTTGGTCTTTGGTCTGGGGTCTGGGGTCTGGGGTCTTTGGTCGTTGGTCTTTCGTTTGATTTGAACAATCGATTATATTACTTCTTGCTCGGTGGGTGTGTTTCTGAAGCGTAATAATACGATCGAGGCGTGTACAAGAAGTAGGCAGGCGAGTAATGACTCGGCGTATTCATCGCCCTCGTACAGAAAGCAGAAGACTACGATGGCGAGGGTAAGTATGTAGAGTTCTTTGGGAAACCTCAGGATGGCCATTGCCCCCCGGAACAGTCGCGAAGCTACGTAAGCCCCGGCCAGTAGGAGGATACCGAACACCGGATAGGCGTAATCGAATATCTCGTTGAAAAAATTGTGCAGGTTGGTTTCTTGCTGGTCATTGTTTTCAATAAAGTACTCACTACTTTCCCACCCGATAAGGTGTTGGCCCCAGCTTAGTTCTTCCCCGCCGATGAACAGGCAGCCAAAACCTACTAGTATGGTCGCGGCCGCCAACCAGGGGGATCTGGGGTGCCGCGCCGCGGGAATGCCTACGGCTAAGTACAGCAGGCCCGCCAGGAGAAACTGAACGGCTGATATTGTTTCCACCATCCCCTCCTTGGAGATGTGCGCGTATTTTAGGTAGTGTGCACCAAAAATGGCGACGATTATTACGCTACCGACGATGAGGAGAAGGTAGAATTTCTTGGAGAGGTGGTACATCTTATTAAATTAACTTGGCTACAAAGGTATTATTAATGACGTGACATCGATTAATACAAGATTGAATACTCAGCTTGAGGGTTGATTGCAGCTGAGTATTTGATGATGGAAGTGCTTAAATTTTTTACAGTAATTTCAACTCTTTACGTACGGCTACTCTTTGTCAGGAAGGATAGAAGTGAAGAGCATAAAAGTATTTTGATGGTGGAGAACACTATTTGATTCTCTTTGCTGGAATACCGACGTAAGTACCTGACGCTTCCAAATTTTTTACAACCATGGCCCCCATTCCAACCGTTACGTCACCGTGAATTTTGATTCCCTGACGCACTGCGGCTCCCGTACCAAAATAGACACGTTTCCCAATTTTGCACTCGCCGCTAATATTAGCGGAAGGTGCCGTTGTAAAGAAATCATCGATGACGCAATCGTGCCCAATGGTGGTTTGTAAATTCAGTTGTGCGTGGAGCCCCAGTTTTATCTGGGTCGTTACGATACAGCCCGCACAAATGATACTCCCAGCACCAATTGTCGACCATTTAGAAACCGTGGCCGTGGGGTGAATTAAGGTCGCAAATTGAGTGCCCTCCGGGAGCGCACTAGCAATTTTCTCCCGAGTGGCCGGGTCTCCTACCGCGATGACCACTTCACCCATTTCCGGCTTAAAGTCGACTTGGCTCAATACCGTCCTTTCCATAATCTGCTGATCACGAAATTTCTCCGCTACCGCCGGGACATCAATAAACCCAGCAAACGTGTCGTACTGACCGAGTTCGTGAATCAAAGTAGCTGCTTCTCTGGCGAAGCCACCGGTTCCTACGATAAAGACATTCATAGATAATAATTAAGATGGTTACTCAAATAACTAAAACATTGACCACTAGCACTTTGGAACACGTCAGGACTTCGTTGCAAATTTTTCACGGTAAGCACATTCTATTAATTCTTTGGGTTTGATGAGGGTAACTGCCCCGAGACAAACCCGATCGACTAAATCTTACGCGCGGGGTAGCCAAATACAGTCTGCTTATCCTTTACGTTGCGCAGCACGATACTACCGACCCCAATGACCGCTTCGTCACCTACCTTTTTCCCGGGGAGGATGGAGGCGTGAGGATGAATGGTCACGGCGTTACCAATTTCAACGAAACCGCTGATGTGGACAAATGAGTTGATGTGCGCGTAAGGGGCTATGACCGCATCGTGCCCGACGACGATGTAACAATTCAAAAGACAAAAATCCCCGATTTTGACCCCACAGGACACAGTGTTGAACGGACCTACGTAAACGCCGGTGCCGATACTGGCATCGGCCACAATCACCGCCGTACCGTGGATAATGGAGATGAATGTTCCGCCTCTGGAGATAATTAAGTCTGAATATTTCTTGCGGTATTCTTGTTCGGGTAAAGTACACAGAAAGACATCGTTGTCCTTTGGTTCGTATTGCTGGACGAGCCCAATCGTTCTGTCTTCGATACCGGTGCGGTCGGGAAGATTGTCAATGAAGCCTTTAAACCGCCACGTTACGTTGTAACCGATGCAGCCCGGTAGAAACGCGGCTACTTCCCGGCCAAAACTGCCCCCCCCGATGAGAATAAGATCTTTCATACTGTTCCTACCTTAGTCAGAATACAGCCCGCTACGGAGAGACCAACACCAAACCCGGCCAGTAGTACCCTTGCGTCCTTTTTCACACGGTCCTCGGTCATGGCCGTAGTTAACGCAATCGGGATGGTGGCGGAGACGGTATTGCCGGTATTTTCCATCGCGATTACGAATTTATCGGGTTCTATCTTAATCTTTTTCCGCAGGTGCTCGAGCATGAAACGGTTGGCCTGGTGGAAAACAAACAAGTCGACTGCATCCTGGGGCAACTCGTTTTTACGGAGGGTATCCCGAATTAGCCGGGGGACGGACCCGATGGTAAATACGAACACGGCTTGCCCGTCCATTTGTAGGTCCGCTTCCGTACGTTGGTTTCCGTAGCTATCCGTCACTTCCTCGTTACTGCTTTCCCGGTAGCGCATTCCCCCCTCCTTGACGATGAGTTTGTCGTAGCCGGAGCCGTCCGTACCGTACTGGAAATCGCCGATGCTGAAGCCGACTGGCTTTTCGCTGATCAAACTAGCGGAGGCTCCGTCACCAAATATGGTCTTGCTGCTCTTGTCACTCGCCCCAACGAATTTTGAGTACGTTTCCGCCGTCAGCAGCAGCACGTTTTTCGCCTGGCCGGAAGCCACCAAACCCTTGGCCAAGCCCAAGCCATAAACGTAACCGGAGCAACCGAGATTAAAATCCAACGCCCCACAGGAGGTAGCCAGGCCCAATCGGTCCTGAACGATGCAGGCGGTGGAGGGCAAAAAATAGTCGGGGCTTTGGGTACACAGTAAAACGAAGTCAATCTCTTCCCGCTTAACGGCGGCGTTCTCCGCGAACAAGCGTTCCGCCGCCGCGACGGCCAGGTCGGACGAGAATTCATCCTTCGCGGCAATTCTCCTTTCCTTTATACCCGTTTTACTCGAAATCTTGTCGATGGACCACTCGGGGAAATCACGATTGATGTCTTCGTTGGTAAGCCGACCGGACGGTAGGTAGTAGGTTATTGCGTTCAGGTAGGTCATGGCTAAATGTTAGGGGTGTTAGCGACTAGTGAATCCACCGTCGATCGTCAGGGTAGTGCCGGTAATGTAGGAGGCGGCGGGGCTGAGTAGAAAGACTACCGGATGGGCTACTTCCTCGGGCTGACCGTAGCGACGCAACGGGTAGCGGAGATAGTCCGCCCGCAAGCCTTCCTCACCCATCATGTCATAAATCTTCTCGATTCCTTCCGTTTCGATCATCGCGGGTGCGACACAGTTGACCCGAATGTTGAAGTTCCCGAGCTCAACGGCGAGTACCCGCATGAACCCGGTGAGGCCTGCCTTGGTGGCTGCGTACAAGCCGTGGGCCGGGGCGCCCACCGCGGCACTGATGGAGCTCATCATCACCAAGCTCGCCCCCCGTTTGATTTTCTTTGCTTTGTACAACTCCCGGCACAGCCGCATCTGCGCCAAGAGGTTGACTTCCATAACCTCATCGATGACTTCGTCGCGCATAAACTTGAGCGGCTGGGCGGCAACCGTACCGGCATTCAGTACGACGCCGTCGAGTTTGACGACGGATTTGCTTAACTCCCGCAAGAACTCCCCGTCGGAAAGATCGCCCGCCAAAATTGTACAATTCGTACTGGGTTCAAGCAGATCTTTTGTCCCCCGTAAGCGCTCGTTGCTGCGACCGGTGATGATTAAATGCCCCCCCGCCTTCGACACGGCTACGGCAATGGCGCGTCCGATTCCGGAAGAGGCCCCGGTTACTAAGGTAACGCGGCCGAGTAAGGAAAAAGGATTACTTCCAGACATACGCGCCAGTACTAATTTCGGTGAGGGAAGGGATTTGGATGCCCGTACGGAACAAACTAAATTGGCTTTTTTAAAAGAGCACGAACGATTCGCGTTAATGATTCACACCAATTCGTTCCCGAACGAGGTCGTGAAGCTCCCGCACGGTAGTGACCGAGCGGATATCGTCACCGGAAATTTTTACGCGGTATTCTTCATCCGCCATGGCGATGACGGAGAGGGCAACGAGGCTGTCCCAGTCTTCGAGCTCTTTAAATTTCGTAGCAGCATCAATGACCACTTGGTCCTCAAGCATTTCGTACTGTTCCCGCAAGTTTTCGATAAATTTGTCCATCTGTACTGACATGTTTCGGCGTTTTTTTTAGGTTTAAAATTCGGCTAGTGCGCCCAAATATAGTGCGCGAAGTTAGCCCATTTAATTTATGAACTCCACTCCTTCACTACTTAGTGGTGATCGTTAAAAGGTTAACCTGGCTAGAATATCGGTGACCAAGTAAGCGGCTATCGATGACTAAATCATAACGCAGCAGCACGTCTCAGATGCCCAAGGTAGCGCTCGGCCAGAACGTCCCGGTCAAAATGAGCCTTAGCGTAGCGGTAGCCATTTTCTCCCAGGCGCGCGTGTTCTTCCGGGGAAAGGTCGGCGGCGTGGCGCAGAACGCGCGCGAAGTCCACTGGGTCTTCCGGCTCGATGTAAAACCCACAATCCGCCGTTTCCACCAGTTCGCGGCTGACGCCGTCAATGGCCAGTAAAACGGGACGTTTGGTAGCCATGTAGTCGAAAGTCTTGTTACTATAAATGGTCTTGAATGTATCCACCTTTTTTAGGACGGACATTCCGTAATCGGATGCTAAAATGTACTCAAAGACCACACTCTTAGGAACGGAATCCACGAACTCGACGTTGGTCAGCCCCCGCCCGGTCACGGCGGCCTTCAGGTCTTCCTTACGCATCCCACCACCAATTAGTACGAAGTGAATGTCGGGTCGGTCACTCAGTAACTCAGCGGCTTCGACGACCTGAATCAGGTGATTAGCCACACCATGCGCACCAACGTAAGTTGCGACGGTTTTGTCCGCCCAGCCGTGGCGCTGGCGGAACGCATCCCGGTCGAAAGTGGCTAGCAACGGGTCGCTCAAGGTAAAATCGGCCGCGTTGGGAATAAAGACGACCTTTTCGGGGGCTACCCCTTTCTCGTTAATGAGTTTATCGCGAAAGGCAGGCGTCAGCACGTTGATGAGCGTGGCATTTCGGTAAACAAAATTCTCAAACCAGAACGCGAGGTTGATGATAAGTTTGTTCTGGAGAACGCCCGTATCGATGGCCGACTCCGGCCAGAGGTCCCGCACTTCAAAAACAAACGGAATGCCCTTCAAACGGCTTAGTAAGTAGGCCGTAATGCCAACGAACAGCGGTGGTGAGGTTACTAGAATGACGTCAAACTTTCCTTCGGTTTTGAACAGGCCCGCATAAATGCTGGAAAAGACAAAGGAGAAGTAAGCCCAGAGCCGCCCCAGAAAATTTACGTTGTAAGCTTCGGAAACGTGGCTACGTATTACCGTTGTCCCCGGTCCGTGCGGGTCAATTACCGTGAATTTACCTTTGTACCGATCCCGCTTCACTCCGGTGGCGTAGTGTACCATGCCCGCCAGCACGGTTGTGGTGTGGCCCTTCTCCTCCCAGACCCGGGTCATCTCGTTCATACGACTGCCGCCGCCGTCGTCTTTTTCGAGAAAATACTGGTGGATGAGAAGAATATTCATGTTCAGGAGAGTGGCAGAAGTGCAATAGTGGTACGGACAAAAGTTCCGGAAGTCGCAAAGGTAAGCAGCGGAGCTTCCGTAAGCTCACCGTAGTGACCGGAAAAGTGCGCCGTCGATAACTCACCTTGCAGCGGGTCACCGCTGCGGTCGGTGGCCGTGATGGTCAGGTAGCGAGCCCAGTCGGGGTGCAAATTCCAGTGCTGAATCATTGGAAGGTCCGTTGGTCGTTCGATTTCGTCTTCCACGACCCAGACGGATGCTCCCTCATATTTTACGACGGTCCGGTTATGCCAAACACCACCTAACTCTTTAAAGGCCGCAATGCGCCCCGTGAAGTGGTAGGCACCATCTTCTTCCAGCAGGCTCGCGGTGAGGGCGGTCGTCCAGTTGAACCAGATAAAGCGACTCCCCTTGAGCATTTGATCGTGGTCACCGAGCATCACGGTGTTGTGGCTGGCCGAGCCCATAAAAAATTTCAGCTTGTCCGGATCGGTGTTGTACCGGTAGGTGCCGCCGTCGCGTAACAGATTGACACCGTCTGTCCATAAATCGAGGTGCAGGTTATCGGCGTGGGCCGGCCGATCGTGGTACGTTTGGCAGTGGAGGGACGTAAAAGTGTTGCCGTCGCGAAACGTGTAAATGCCCCCGTTAGGAAAGCGGTTAGTCTTTTGCTGAGAGAGGGCTTTGTCCGCACCCGTCGCTGAAACTCCTTTCGAAACGACGCTCAACCAGGCGGCCTCTTCCGTTCCCGCTTCGGGAAAAGGCATCGTGCCGTGGAGCAATTGCGATAATCCGTTCAACTGCGGCCGATAGTCGCGGTAGCCCTGGTCGGCGAGGGGAAAAAATAATGCGCCGTCGTTAGAGCCGTAGTTAGGTAATTCACCATTCTCTGGCTGGGTGCACTGATACAAGTAGTTCAAGGTCAGGCTCGCCCGGTCATGAACCTTATCGGAAAACCGCTCGCCGTTAGCCCCGCTGATGGCGGTAGCGTAACTCAGTAACTGCACCAGCACCCGGTGGTAATTGTGGGAATGTTGGATGAAAGTACCGTCGTCGTAAACCTGGTAAGCAATCTCTTCTTCGAACCAGGCTTTACCGCGGTGTTTCCACTCCGCCGCGCCCGGGAAGGAGGGGAATAGTAGCCCACCTACGTACAGCATCAGGGTTTCGGTGATGGCGTGGTTGTTCCGCACGGCGATCCGGCTAAAGTGAATGTTGGCGCGCACGTGCAGTAGCTGGCCGTAGATACTTTGCGTCAGTCGCTCCCACCGCACCTGCGTCAGCGCCGCACTATCCTGATAGTAGTAGAGGGCGAAGAGCCAGTTGAGTAGGCGCAGGCTGATCTCCTGACTACACAGGTAATTAGGGCCGAGGTTGAGTGGATTGGCGTCCAGCCAGCTATCGATTTCCGCAAAAACCAGTTCGCTTTGGTCTGCCTCGAAGTGGTAGTCGTAGCGAATCAGCGACAGCAGGTAGCTAAAACGAGATTTTTCCCAGACGTACTTCACGTCGCCGAGCGCGGGGTCCAGATCGGGAATTTCCGTCCAGTGATCGAGGCCGTAAGTGTGGCCGGTGGTTGGGTTGGTCAGCCAGTCGTAGTCGCGGCCGATCGTCTTCCACTCGAAATTAAAATACTGAAATTCGCCGGTGGTGAAGCGTTGGTGCCACTCCCGCAAACGATCGTCCGGCCGGCGAGTCACCTGAATTGAACCGCGTGCCCCCACCACAAAATTAGGTTTCACTTTCCGCCACGTTTCCAGGGAGGGCGCGGGCGCGGGTGCCGGGTTTTCGGGGAACGCCCGGCGGAGAGCACCACTACGCTTCCGAATTTCGTGCCAGCTGCGAAAAGCAACGTAGCGGGGCCCCATCTGACGGAGAATAGCGGGAAGGGATTTCAGGAGCATAGGGCGCGGTCGCGGGTGCAAAGTTAATTGGCGCGCAAAGTTAGCCCGTCAATCACCATTGAGAATCATCTTAACCTCACTTTAAACAAAAATCGCCTCCCCTACCGGCGTGGTGGAGGAGGCGACTGAGGTGTAGCTAGTCTCGCATTTGATGTTTACCGAGTGACAACGACCCGTGTGGACTGGGTCTGCCGGCCGTTTAGCGCCTGCAATGTGTAAGCACCAGCGGGTAAGCCACCGGTGCGAACGGCAACGGAGGTACCCGGTGCGGTTACCTCGCGGACGGAGAACGCACGGCCCGTGTTATCAACCAGGCGTAGGATTGTCGTGCCTTCGAAAGAAGCCGGGAGGATCACGTTGATCTGGTCGCCGGGGGCTGGGTTGGGGTAGACGGAGATGACTTCTTTGTTGCTTTCTCCTAGATCATCTGCTTCGTCTGCCTCCGCGAGAGGAGCTACCGTAGGACAAGATTCCCGTAATTCAAACGCTCCGGCATCCCGTACGCCACCGAAAGCGGTTTTACCACGCTGGTCCCGGCGAGAACCCTGGGTATAAAGATTTATGGCATCGCTAGTACAGTCAATAGCGTGGGTCATGGTCGGGCCACCGTTGTCAGCGAGGGGCTGGAGACCGGTATTTGTGTTGCCCACGAGGTTTTCACCAGCATCAATCAGGGTAGCTCCGGGCGCAATATTCATGCCGTTAAGCCCAATGATGCAGCCTTCGTAATCAATCTGGGAGTTGGTGCGTCCGGAAGGTCCGGGACCCGTATTCAATCCTACTTCATTCAAGGCGACGGTACTACCGAGCATGATGATTGCTCCTCTTCCGCTACCATCGAAAACGCCAGCGGCGCTGTTACCGGTAAACGTACTGGCGACGATAAAGATAAATCCATTCCTAGTGTTATAGACTCCGCCTCCTTGCGTCGTTACCCTGTTGTCAGCGATCAGCGAACGCTCGATATCTAGTGAACCGCCATTGTTCCAAATGCCGCCACCACCGTTGCCGGCCGCGCTATTATCCGCAATGGAAACTTCGGTAACGGTCATTTCCACGCCCGACTGGTTCCAAAGGCCACCGCCGGTTCCCGCAGCGGTGTTACCCGTGATGTTGCCGCGGGTGAAATCTACAATACCATCCCTGCCGGTTACGTGGAAAGCACCGCCGTTCCCGGGGGCTGCGGTTCCCGTGGGGCCGGCAACGTTGTTCGTGTAATCGGTAACAAAGGAGGTGAAAGAACCATCGATTTGCTCTACGGCGCCGCCGGCACGATTGGCCGTATTACCCGCAAAAGTAGACAGCCTGACGGTCACTACCCCATCGGTGGTCAACAAACCACCACCGGAACCGGAGGCACCGGTAGCAGAATTATTCTCAATCGTAGCGGAGGCTACGTTCATCGTGCCACCGTTGTTGAAAAGGCCGCCGCCGCCCTGGTCGCCATCCGCCCCGGTAGAAATGTTGTTGGCAACGGTCACCCCCCGGATGTTCATGGTCCCGATGTTATTCCAAAGGCCACCACCTTCGGCGCCGGCGGAGTTGCCACTTACGGACCCCCCCACGATGGAGATGCTACCGTCGGAACCGATGTGGATACCACCGCCGTTACCGGGGGAAGTATTTACCACGTTATTATCGATCGTGGAATTAGCGACGAACGTCATAAAATCAGTACCGGAGGCATCTTCTATACCACCACCGGCGCGATTGGCGGTGTTGCCAGCTACCGTGGTGCCCACGACCCGCAGACTTCCCCCCTCAGCATTAAGAATACCGCCGCCGGATCCGGCGCCCATTGTTGCTTCGTTACTAGTAATGATGGTACCACCTCTGACAAACATGGTACCACCGTCATTATAGAGGCCACCGCCACCGTTGTCCGCGTTCAATCCGTTAGCGGCGTTACCGTCGATGGTTGCTCTGCTGATGCTCATGGTTCCACCGCTGTTCCACAGGCCACCACCTTCACTCCCGGCTATATTACCACTTACCGTGCCTCCTGAAATAGAGAAGTTACCACCGCTGCCTACGTGAACGCCACCGCCGTTACCGGGGGAAGTATTCACTACGTTATCATTAATAGTTGATTTGGCGACAAAGGTCGTGAAAGCCGTGCCGGAAGCATCTTCGATACCTCCTCCGGCGCGGTTGGCGGTATTTCCGGTCACGGTAGTGCTCACGACTTGCATATCTCCACCCCCTGCATTAAAGATTCCACCACCGGAACCAGCCCCCACGGTGGCCGTATTGTTAGTAACGCGCGTACCGGCGCGCACGAACATGATGCCGCCGTCATTATAAATGCCGCCGCCACCGTTATCACTCATCGCTCCATTAGCAGCGTTACCGTTGATGGTAACTTTACCGATACTCATGGTTCCACCGCTGTTCCACAAGCCACCGCCCTCGCTACCGGCTGTGTTACCGCTAACCGTGCCACCACCAATATTAAAATTACCGCTACCACCTACGTGAACACCGCCACCGTTTCCGGGAGAAGTATTTACCACGTTATCGTCGATGGTGGAACTAGCAACAAAAGTCGTGAAGGCAGTTCCCGAGGCATCCTCAATGCCTCCGCCAGCACGGTTGGCCTCGTTGTTGACGATACTCGTGGAGTTGATCCGTAGGCTACCGCCGGCGCTGTTCAGTATTCCGCCTCCGGATCCTGACGCACCGGTTGCCGTATTCGTGGTGATCATGCTTCTGGTCAACCGCATCGCACCGGCATTGTGAATGCCGCCACCACCCTGGGTAGCCGTGGCTCCGGACGCAGTGGAACTGGACACCGTCACACTGATCAGAGTGACCGTTCCGCCCAGGTTTTGAAGTCCGCCACCACTCATGGTGGTCAGTCCTCTCGTGAGGGTGAGGCCGCGGAGTTGGACTGTGCCGGAGATGATGTTGATCAGTCGAGTTGCTTTGTTACCGTTGAGGACGGTGTTTGCCATCCCGTTACCTATTATTGAGAGGTTCTTATCAATGGTTACCTCCGTTACTAATACGATGTCAACCCCGTCGGTAGCAGCAGCAAAACGGATAGCATCACCACTAACCGCATCAAGGACGGCTTGCCGGAAAGTACCGGCACCGGAATCACCGGAAGAAGTAACGGTTATGGTGGCGGCAAACAGCGCCGGGAGCATCAGGAACGCCAGTAAGACGGTCAAACTAATTTTTATAAGGTAAATTTTACGCATGTTTCGTTGTTCAGTGTGTTGCTTAGAAAAGTGTTAGTACGGAATGCAATAAGGGACCTCTCCATTAATATCCAAACTTACGAAGAATTTTTGACTGGAGATTTCGGTGAAGATGAAACGTTAGAGAACTACTGAATTCAACTAAGAATTTATCGTAACCACTTGTAGTTTTATCTTTCGACGATTTTTGCGGCGAGAAGATTGTCAACACTGAACTGACCTTACGTAATTAGTATAATTACTGGGCACTAGGGATTACTCTTAACACAAAAAGCACAAAAGGAAGAAAAAACACAAAGCAGAAGCTAGTAAAATTAAGACACGCACGTCACTTTGTGCTTATGTCCTACTTTGTGCCTTATGTGTTCCGCTTTTTCTTACAATTAGAAAAATTTCCGTGTACGGGTTCACTACTTAACTACCCGATCCATTTCAAGATAACTCTTACCTTTGGTAGTACCGATTAACTTAGCGGGGTTCCCCGCAATGATAGAGTCATGCGGCCAACTCTTGTTGACCACTGAATTTGCACCGATCACTACATTATCACCAATCGTAATTTCTCCAAACAGCACGGAACCCGCCCCGATGTATACACGGTTTCCAATGACCGGAACGAGTTGATCACCGAAGTTCCTACCGATGGTAACATTTTGCGCGATTCGGCAGTCCTCTCCGATTACGGAAGCCGTATGGATAACAACCCCCAGGCCCCAGTAACCCAGCGTAAATCGTTTTCCAATGGTCGCCGATGCCGGCAAGTAACAAGCAAAGATCAAGCGACCCAGCCAGTTAAATATTTTTGGGAGCACGGGAATTCCCCCCCGGTGAAGGAGGTGGTTGAACCGGTAAAATAAAACGGGTGGTCTTTCCATCTTCAAATTAAGGCTTGATATTCTTTCAGGTAGCCAGCGTAACTGTCCTGGCTCGGGTCGAGTAAACTTTTGCGCACCCGGCTCGAAGCAGCGTATACCGTTCGTAGGTGCGCTACTAACGCTTCCGTGTCTCCCTGACGGTAGAGCAGGGTGCCTTCGCACCTTCGACAGACATCGGTCGCGATGGCCGGTGTACCAACCAGAAGCGCTTCGGCTACGCAAAGTCCGTAAGAATCTCCTTTGGATGGCCGGACGAACACGTCGTGGCGGGCTAGTAAATCAAGGATGGCGGAGGAGTCTTCTACTACCGTAATATCCAACCTGTCAGACAAAATAGCAAACCGGTCGAGAACACGCTGCTTGTAGCTGGTTTCTAACAGGGATGTAGACTGTATTACCGTTACACTTATGGACTCTTCAATCCGTTCGGATAGTATAGCGGCAGCTTCCACCGCTTCCTCAACATTGTATCTCGCTCCCCAAGCACCAATGGTCGCGATGCAAAAATTATTCTTTTCGCACACTACGCTCTGCATTTTTGGTAGCGAGGAAGCCGCAGGTGCGATAAAAGGATTGACCGTAGCAACGCGTTTCCTAAGAAATGGGTACCGCAGTCGGATGCGCGTACTTTCCTCAGGGTTCATGAAAATGAGTCGATCCAAACAGCGAAAAGCTACCTGATTGAGGTTGTCATAACCAGGGTGCTCGTCTAACCATTTATCGTAGCCATAACCGGAGTGGATAGATAAAATGATCCTACCGCCCATCAAATAAAGCACGGGGGCAAATAGGTAAAATACTAAGGCTTGGTTACTGGCATGAAAATGAAAGATGCGGATTCCTGAGAACCGCAACTTCAGTAACCTAACACCCATACTCACGCCCGCGAGCAGCTTTTTAGCTAGCGTTTGTTGCTGAAAGACTTCCGCATAATTCACTTTTACTACGTTCTCTTTATTTTCCACTAACCGGTCAAAAAGACTGCTGCTATGTACGGAGATTCCGCCAATTAGCGATTCCCGAAAAATGGAGATTAGGGCGATTGGAATACCAGATCTTTTATTCACAACTCAGGGGTATAATTAAATTTTTTCATGCCGCGGTTACAAATATTTTCGATCCACCGGAGATTTTCCTCCCCGAAGAAATTCGTGTAAGAATTCACCTTTTTTCCTTTCGGTTGGAATTGTACATCTACAAAGGGAGTAATGTCACTCATTACCGGTCGTCCTAGTCTTTCGGCCAACTCCTCTATTGCATCGACTTTACCGCGATTGAAGTCTTCGTAGCGAATGAGATGCATACGGCTGTCATCGTCGGCACATAGATCCACGGCTTGCTGCCAGCGTTCCGCCGAGCGGACGATGTGTGACCCGCCGGGCGTTCCTCGACCCCACTCATTCATCAGAATGGACTTCCAGATCGGACTGATCTGCGGATATTCAATAGGGTCGATAGCCGTTTTTGACCCTGGTATGTTCAACCGATTAAGCGTGCTGCGGATGTTAGCCCTCGGGTCCCGAACGATAAATACGAAACGTGCCTGGGGAAACGCTTCCTTGAGTTGTGGATAAAGGAAGGTCAGACCAGGTTCTTTGACGATGTCTTTACTGAATTCGATCAGCGCTCGCTCCTGCACTACTTTCTTAATATCTATTGCACCTGCGTGTAGCGCCGCATATTCTGGATTTCGAAACCCAGCTAGGTCAATATCGTAGCTACCACCGGTAGCTTTAGCTAATAACGCAGCAATGGCTGAAGTTCCCGCTTTCTGGTTTCCCAGGACGATGACGGGGCTACTGTTGATAGCGTAAGCTGAATAAGCAATTGGTCGCAAAAACGGTGCCCAGTCAAACAGAACTTTGTTTCTTAAGATGTGCGAATACGATTTAAACTCCATTCTTAAGTATTGATTTTGATTTCATTTGAAATGAGGTAATAGTAACGGAATTTTCATTGAGAAAGAATGGCAGGATCAACATCATCGAGACAAAGCTCAACGAGAAAGGTGTCGAGGCTTCAAACAGAGACCGTAGTGTTAAAGCTAATACAAAACTACCGGAAAGTATTGTAGTGTTTCGGTACATCATTCCTAATAATAGCATCAAATAACCGACTAGTGCTGCAACACCACCTTCTACGGCCACTTTGGCGAAAGTGTTATGTGGGCTTAGAGTATCTCCAATATAATCATAAATGTAAAGTCCGCTCACCCCCCAGCCCACACCAAACGGAAATCTACGACAAATATCGATAGAAGCAAAAAGGAGTACGTCCCTTTCGCTAAGTCCACGATACCCTTTGTGCCCGATTGTGTTTTCCTGAACTACACCGATAATATTGAATGGATCTCCCGTAACCAATGTCGCATAGAGAACGAAGGACGCGATGAGCGCGACAAACAACACTTTTTTCAAATGTGTTCGTAGCAGGCGCTGCCCGAAATATAAACCAAAGAAAAGTAATATAGCTGCCAACTGAGTTCTGCTCGAAGTTAAAAACATCAAGCCCGTAAAAACGGGGATCATCAATACCTGCAAAGCAGTTCGGCCTTTAAACGCCAGCAGTGCTAAGTAGCTAGTACAGAGAATGATAGTGGCCAGATTATTAGGATTACCATACATACTAGCTGCTCCTTTTACACCATTTACGTTCATGGTTAAGAGAGTCAATAAGATGTATCCTACTAGCATCATCAAGTAGGAAGACGGAATTTTGTTAAATGCATAAGCAGGAAGGATCAAAAAATTAAGGACTGTAAAAAATACGTAGGACCACGATGAAGCTGGTCCTTCTAGAATTGTCGCCAGTAGACCACTAATCAGATAAAGCCCGCCGCCAATATTGTATGCCCAAGAGTTTGAAATGAAACCTTTGCGCCCCTGAACAATTATTAGAGTAACAATTACCGCAATAACAGCATATCTTATCGCACCTAACGAGCCGATGTGTGCAAAAGTTAATGCCCATATATATAAGATCAGTAGTTTACTCAAACCTGACGTTACTTTTGACTAGTTGAATGATTTCTTCCAAACGACGAAAAGCGTGGTCCTCGGAAAAATGAGCGGTTATATAGTCACGAGCGTTAGAAACTTTAATCATTGTTTCGTCCCGCCGCGTCCAAGTAGCGGTAATACCTTCAGCAATAGAATAAGGATCAGAGGGGTCTACTTCCCAACAGTTCTTTCCACCGTCAGTCACTTCCGGGATCCCGCCTACGCCGGACGTTACTACCGGTACGCCGTGTGCCATAGCTTCCATATTGAAAACGCCTAACGCTTCGAAGTGACTGGGGAGGCAGGCAATGTCTGTCTTCATAAGTCGGGCGTTTACAAACTCCGGTGGCTGCTTGCCATGACAATGGACGTTAAGATTCTCGATTGACTTTACAAGTCTACCCGTAGCAACCTCAATAGCTTTTTGAGTTGGTCCGATAACATGGAGATGAACCACTCGGTCTATAAAGCGAATAGCTTCCATAAGTTCAAGCAGACCACCCCGTCGAAAATCTGATTTGACAAAAAGTATGTTTATCGGTCCAGAGGAGCTTGGTGTTCGTGGACGAAAATTTATATCCTTTAGATTAGTACCTTTATAAAGAAGATGGACTTTATCGGGAGAAAGTTCATATTCTCTAGTAACTTTTTCTGCGAGATAGCGCGAGTTTACGACTACTCCATCTACCCGTTTCGCCGCGGCTCTTTCCATTTTACCCAGAATTCTGCGTTGCATACTCGCTAGACTATACTGACCACTGAGTCGACTAGGTAGATTATTATCATCATTAATGAACCCAATGATAGGATTGGTAAAACGACTTCTAACCATAAATGTGTTGATGATATTGTTAAACACAATCGGTTCTTTACCTACTAACGGTAGATGGGACAGTCCCTGGGCAAAAGCCAAGTTTCTATATCCTTGAGTAAGTAAGCTCGTTTTTGCCCAAGTAGCTGGTCGGGGAACTGATCTAATACTATTTGAATTGAAGATGGCATCCTCTGTTATAATTAGTACATTTTCACCTCCAAATTTAGTAATAATTCGTGCAAATTTTGCGGGACCATTTGACACGTTATCATAAAAATTCGTGCAAAAGATGAATTTTAAGTCGCTCACTTGATTTTTGGATTTTGATTTGCTTGGAAAAAGGTACTTTTCAAAAAATATAATTACGTTATTTCGGCACCATGCATTTTAAGTAGTGGAAGCCTTGACTTCTCAAGTCACAAGCAGCCGCTATTACACTGTAAACATTGGCATTGTATCAAATGTACTGGTAGCTGGGCAATTTTCACTGCCATAAAACATACTTAACCATTAAAATACGGTTGTTCCCCTTATTAGAGAAGCTTCTATGTATCCTTCGCATAATTCGCCAACCCCGTTAAACTCACTCTCATTGCTCAATAGATACCCCGTAAAAATGATTCCTTCATGAAGTAGGCGTCTGACCTATTCCCGGGTCTTGCCATCAATTGGTGGCCACTACCAGCTATAAACTGACGATCACACTCGTTGTACTTATGTAGCTGTTTTCGACAGACATGATGCATCGGTGAGAATCAGCGAGTTATGAAGAAGTTCCATAGTCCAGCGCAAGAAGCAAGGACTTTATCGTAGAGATCAATATCATGAATTCGTGAAACGGTACTCAATATATCAAACCATTTTATTCCACCAATGCTGTGTTCTACGTAGATTCTTTCTCTAGCTAAAGCTTTATTTGACTCCTTTTGCTCATCAGTCAGATCATCTCCTTTAGGTTTTTTGAACGGAATAAAAGTTGTTGCTTCTCGGTAATCTGTTGCGAACCCCTGGTAGCCTAAATCTAGTCTCACCGTCAAGCCTTCAAACCAACCTTTGCCTGGTTCCAGTTCAGTTTTTAGTAACGAGTAGTCATGAGATGAACCGACATAGGCCAGACTGACATACCGGATGTATCTATCCAAAGAACTGATAACCATTGCCTTAGCCGTATTTCCTTTCTTCTTGCCACTATAACTTGCTCGCTGTTCGTCGTAGTCTTGTGGACGTTGAATCCTTTGTTCCCTAGCGTCAATAATGATTGTTTGCTGATTTTTGAATTGAACTTGAAAGTCCTCAACCGTATCAAATCCTCGAATGGGTAAATATCCTTCTACATCCAGTACGTAGTGAATAAGTTCAATTTCATTAGCAAATTGTCGATGAGCGCTGGACTGTGGAAACTGGTAGATAAATGCAGCGTAATCGAAAATGATGCCTGATTTTAGTACGCTTAAAGTAAAGAAAACAAGATCTGAAACACTTTGCAAACGGGCTACTGATCCTTTATGGTTGACCTTCAAAACTTCGGAGAATGGTCGCTTTCTCAAAATAACGTATGCCGCTTCGCACTTCCCTACTAACCGATTAAAGCAAGCAGAATCAAGGCCTACCGTACCTTTCCATACTCTTGAGCTGTTGGGTCTCGTTTGGTTAGTTAACATTTTTTCAAAACAGGATACCAATGTTAACTAAGATGCATCAACTCTGATAGTGGGTGTTACCGAACTTGATTATCTTTCCGTCGGTGCAGTTCGGGCATTCTTATCTATTTAGCCACCTTTAAGATTATGACTTTGATTAGCTGCACATTTTAATTAGGTCAGACCAACATATTGATATATCGCCAAAATATCTGCTACTCCTGACTGACTAACTCACCGTAGACTCATCATTTTATTTGAAGCGAGGTTTATACCTAATGCTAATAATATGGATATGACAAAAGCAAGAAAATAAGATACTGAGGTTCCGTACAAATGTTCTTTTAGAGAATTTATGACAAGGTAATGGATTAAGTATAGTTCATACGGTATAGATTCAAGTTTAAAAATCAGGTTAAATTTCTGCTCAGCAATGCTACTTGCTTGGTAGATTAGAGGTATCGAAAAAATAACGACTGGTATGGCTGAAATGACGGCAATTATAGAATAATCAATACTTTTCGTAAAAAATTGATATAAAAAGAAAGAAAGAATAAAACCTACAAAGTAAATATAGCTTCTATGCTTAATTTTCACATCTATCTGCTGCATATATATCGCAATAATAAATACCCAGTAATGGTAACCAAATCGCACCACCTTGTTAGAACTAACGTTACTATAAATATTTAAGGTATTGTCATCCAATAAATATTGAGATAGCACCATACCTATACTGATAAACCCAATGTATGCATAAGGTATTCTTTTCAGTATTCTATACGACGGTATAAATAGCACATAACAGACTAAGATCACCGAAACAAACCAAAAATGACTACTACTGAATATTTCACTCTCACCAAAAAAATAACCAAATCCCGACATCCACTTTAAATAACTAGACAGTATTACTTCTTTTGAAGTAAGTAAACTGTAGAAAAGTGTTAAAATTAAAACTAAAAGGAATGGAGGATATATTCTCTTAATTCTTTTGACAATGAATACAAAAAAGTCGGCGTTCTTGGTTTTAGAGAACGATAAGGACAATAAATAGCCACTTAAAAATACAAAAATCGAGTTGAGTATGAACCCACCTTTAGCTAATATATTCAAATACGGAATATCTAATATTCCCGTATGGTAGTTAACGATTAATAGAGAGCATATTATTTGTACGAAGGTTATTGATTTATTTCTTGTACTCATTCGAATAATTAAATTGACTCTATATTAGTGATCTAATTTGATAAGCCACAAAAATTTGTAGCTTGATATTCTATTTAAGCTCTTTATTTGCAAACCCGTTACTTTTCCTTCCAAAGTAGCCGCTAAAAGGCCACTGATTTAGTAAATTCCGCCGCTAATGCTGTACTGTTCAAGAGTTCGATCCGAATCCCTTATAACTGCGGTGATCAGGGTTACGATTAAAGTAATAACCACGTAGCGTATCGCTATTGTTATCAAGGACAAGGCTCAGATGTGCAATACAAGAAGCTTACTCACCAGAAATGGACTTTTTTGTCGTGTCAACTATTTCTTCAAGGCGCTGATATGCCGCAGCTTCGGAAAAATGGGTTTCAACCCATTCTCGGGCCCGGTTGACCTTATCTAATGTTTCTTCCCACTGCTGCCAAGTAGCGCGTATACCTTCGGCAATTGATTTTGGATCATTTTGGTCAATCTGCCAACAGTTTGCTCCTTGGTTCGTTACTTCCGGAATGCCCCCCATACCGGAAGTAACCACGGGTACGCCATGAGACATTGCCTCGATATTGGATACGCCCAATGCCTCCGAGTGGCTTGGCAAACAATAGACGTCTGCTCCGCGCAACTGGTCCGCCACAAAATCCGGTGACTGCTTCCCGTGGAATATCACCGTGGCTCCCGTGTCCCTAATCGCTGATACGTCGACCTCGGCCGCTACTGCGTTTTCGGTGGGGCCGATCACGTGTAGTTCGATCGGCCGGTCCAATAGTTTAACGGCGGCCATCAATTCCGGTAATCCACCAATTTTAAAATCTGTTTTGACAAAGAGGAGCCGGAGGGCGCCAAGCGCGGGTGCAGTGCGGGGGGTAAAAGTGACGGAGAGAACATTACTCCCCTTGTAGAGCACGTGTACCCTTGCTGGAAGTAACCCGTATTCCTTCGTAACCATTTCGGCGAGGAAGTGGGAGTTCACCACGAGCGCATCTACCCGAAGCGCTGCCGTACGTTCTAATCTACTCAGCAGAATCCGTTGGATCAGCCTTACCCCGCGAAAACCAGCCCGACCGGCGGGCATGTTTTTATAATCGTTGATGAACCCGATAACGGGATTAGGGAAACGCCGGGAGCTCCCGAGCGTGTTGATCACGTTATTAAATACCAGCGGAGTATCCTTAGGCAAAGAAAGACCGGCGATAACTTGAGCGAAAGTCGCACTTCTACTGAGTTGTGCTAGAAAAGTTGTTTTAGCCCAAACCGGAGGACGTGGCATGGCTTGCACATCAATTTCGCTTTCTTGCTTGTTCTCGGTAATGACCAGCACCCGCCCCCGCCCGTGCTTCGCTACTAGACGCGCAAATTTTGCCGGACCGTTCGATACATCATCGTAAAAGTTCGTACAAAAAATAAAGTCGAGATTATTCACTTAGTCTTCAGGTTTGGCCAATGGCCACAAGGTAGGCTTCTTTCCAGGGTCACCGACGAAAGTAGCAACATCACTAAAAATTACTTTGGAATCATTGAAAGGCTACACCAAAATCTTTCCAGGTATGATCGGCTAGATTTTGCTTGTTGCGCTTTCCCATATCTGCTAACGCCACTTTTGAGTAGGAAGGCAGCCGGTTCAATACCTCCCGTACGTCCGTGTCGAACAGTAGCTCCGGCTGTGCCCGGAGGCGGTAGGGCAGCACACCGATCGCCGGTGCAATGACGGGCTTGGCAAAGCCCATGGCGAGTATCGTAGAGCCGGAATTTTCTACCTTCCGAAATGGGAGAACCACAACGTTGGAAGCGTGCATGTAATATTGGATGTCTTCATCAGCCACCATTCCGGGTGCGAAGGTGATTGAAGGATCATCGGCACATAAACCCGAGAGCGTGTCCGTATAAGCTTGGTCCCGACTAATACCCGTTATCAGTAAACGCCAATTTTCCGTTTTTGCTCGCCCGTATTCTCTTATGAGTTCTTCTATTCCTTTGTAGGGTCTAATGCTTCCAAGGAAGAGCAAAACGAATTCATCTTTCGCTATCTTCATTCGCTCCCTGGATGTGCTTGCGCTCACTGAATCACTATAATAACCCAAATAACTTCCTTCGGGGATAACCTTGAATTTTAGTGGTGAGACCTTTAGCGCTACGGAGGCTTTAGTTACTGTTTCGGCGCTGAACACTCGGATCCATTTTGCTTGCTGCGCGAAAATCAGTCTGGGCCATTCATAAATACCGGTAGTCGGTGCGTTGTGTGGATGAATGTTGTGCAGCGTCCAGACGAAGTTCACTCCAAGCACATACTTGGCGAAGAATATATCTAGAACGAACGGTAGAAAAGTCAACCAAGTCATCCATGTTTGACGACGTAAATAATACTGGTGTAACCAATCTACGTGAATGAAATCCGGGCGATCGCGTAGGGCGGTTCGAATAAACGGGAACACTTTTGACGCCACGCCGTGCTTGACCACGAACGAGGGGGTGTCCCTCAATCCCTGCATCATCAGCAACTGGTACGGATTTCCTTTGCCCGAGACTGGTAAACAGCTAATATGTGTAGATCCCATTATAATAAGTATGCACCGTAAGCTTTCCGGGGGTTCTGATTAGCATTTCTTTCTCCGATCTTTTTGGCTGGCACCCCTCCGACAATCGTCCAAGGAGCGACGTCTTTAGTAACTACTGCCCCCGTAGCCACTACTGCTCCCTTACCAATAGTTACACCAGGTAAAATTATGGCCCGATTACCAATCCAGACAAAATCTTCAAGTATAACTCCTCCACCCTTCGTACCAAAATTTGGATCCTGTGGATCGTGTTGAAGCGTCCAAACATTTACCTCTGGCGCAATGTCGACGTAATTACCAATCTTTACCGCCCCCCCTCGACTGTCGAGCATGCAGTTTTGGTTGATATTGACGAAATCACCCATGGAAATATTTCGCGGGTCGCGAATACGAAAACCACGCATGATGGCGCAGTCTTTACCCATTTTAATGAAATTTTCGTACCATAATGTTCTCAAAATTCGCCATGGCAAGTGACCGACTACTGTGTTGGTGAAGTAGCGAATGATGTGACGTGGACGGTAACGGTTTAGTAGCACTTAAAATAAATTGATAATCTTATTAAACAGGTAAAAAGAAGCAAAGAATGTTAATTGAGCGACTTAAGAGGCCTTTTTACATTCGGTTTCTTTCGCAATGACGTTTATCCAAATTGGTGCATCATAACAAGTTCGATTAATAATACACAAGTACTTGTCTAAGACTAATAAAGATTTTTAAATTAAGCACAACAAAATACTTGATAAGTTACCTAATCAGTACTTATCAAGACAATTTGATGAACATCTATACGATTGTGCTACAGCAAATTTTCACTTTCTTAAGATCAGTTTGCCTACAAGCATTTCACAATTAAGACACATTACTAAAATGGAGATCGCTTAGCAGTTATGGCAATTGTTAAGCGATCGTTTCCATTTACACCCTGTAACCTGCGGTGGAATCCAAAAGTGTTAGCCATGGCTAAAGTGTTCTTCTTACAAAGAACAGTTGTTTCCTGAAGACCTAAATCATCTACTTCATTTTTAGAAACCCGGCGGGATCCACTAACGTCCTTTTGAAGACTGTAGTGATACACATTATTGTATCTATCTTTATTTAAGTTTGTATGAGAGCCTTTGACGTATGAGAAGGGGCCGTTCTCCAACCTCACGTCATCAAGGTACAACCAAGCTTTGTAAGTGTTGAAAAAAGTGTCAACGTGCAGTTCAGATTCTATATCTAAATCTTCACCGTCGCCTTGCACCAAGTACTGAATTAATATGATGATGTCTCCTTTGGTAGGATCTAATTCTCTTTTGTCAGCCGCCGAGAACAGTTTTAATAAAAGTGGATGGTTGAGTAAGCCCGTTGTTGTGGGATAAACCGTCTTATCCATATTCTCTATACTTTGGTTGTAGATGGTATTGCTTCCAACTTTTTTAGAAGTTTCGAATGAATCTGAATCGATGAAACTGCGACATTCTTTTGTAATCGCCGCAAATTCACTGTCTGACATAAAATTCTCAACTAATATAATCCCATCCTTCATCAATTGATCAACTTGATTAACCACACTACTATCAACTAGATATTGCTTATCGTGATACCTTTTATTGGCTAACCAAAGCCTAAACGGCTGGATTCCTATTTTATTTAGAAAAGGGCTTGCAACTAATTTATCTTTACTAAACACCTTTGCAATAGGCAAAGATTTTATTTTGGAAGATAAGCTCATCATTAAATTTGTTTTGGAAAGAATTGATGTGATACATTAGATACCAAAAATGGTTCTAAATATCAAAGATAGGGAATACAGATATTTTTCCACTTTAAAAACAAAAGTCTCTCAAATATTTTACACATAGATGACATTTTAGAAGAATTGATATTGTTATATGAGAGATTCTGTGAAGATAGAGGTCGTTCGAACAGATGAAAGTATAGATATACGTACGCGTAAATCCTACCAACCTGAAGTCTTAGAGCACGTTAAAATTTTGGGTCTCTGGTCGGCAGTAGCTTCGCTGCTACTGCGTGATGAAACAGTTTTGTGATGGTTGAGGTGGTAAAACCAAAGTTTAGCCACCCCCATGGCTATCGGGGAATGAGAAATCTGCTAACGGAAACCAGGGCAAAATTGGCCATAACAAGGCCGAAAGGCGAAGCTCCAAAATACTCTTAAATTAAGCAGGAGCTGATAATTAATAAGACATTCGCTTTGCTGAGTCGATAATTTTTGTTAAAAAAATTTATTTAATTAAGATAGTATATTAATTATTGGAATTTTAATACTTAAACTTTGCATACATCAAAAATTCATTTGAGAAAATTAATATAATCCGATTATTACGTCCAATCAATATTTTCTTTCAGTACTCTCGCCGGAATTCCCCCGCAAAGTGTTCTTGAAGGCAAGTCCTTTGTCACTATACTACCCGCTGCTACCACACAACCATTTCCGATTGTAACACCTTTTAAAATAATTACTCTAGAACCAATAAGTACATCATCACCAATAAAAATAGGTGATGACATATCACCTGATTCTCCTATATCATGAAGATCATTATCCAGTATCTGACAGTCCCAAGATATTGCGCACCTATCTCCAATTTTTACGGTAGAACTAGCAACTATCATCGTGTTTGGGTTGACGTACGTACCGTTACCAATAATTAATGAACCTTCTATGTATATACGCGCAGATTCTGCTATCCGGACGTGGCCGTTAATTTGCAACAAGCCACCCGCAGAAATTTTAATGATTCCTTTTGTTCCTGGATGTTGACCGAGCCTATTGGATAGGAACCCAGCGTATAATTTACCTCCCTTCGAAATACATAATTTTCCATTATTGGTAAATATCATTTTGAAAGTTAAAAACAACTTTCCCTTATAACGCAGAAAGCCATTCAGCAACGCAAAAGTGTTAGAAAACACAGCATCGCTTTGCCAAATTTTTTTGATGATATTTTCCATACTCACTTATTTACTATCTCCACTTCAATTGAACTCCTTTAATTTATTTACGTATATTTTAATTACAAAATACAGTGACCATTATACTTTAATTTACATTATTTCAAATACTGCGTATCCGTTAGCGAGTTTAGCTACTTTAAATCAACAAAATTGAACAATTTATATTATGTTGCTCTGAGTATATTTCGCATGAGTAATATCCTACGTTCGATAAAGCCTTTGAAAGTAAAAATTATCAAACAGGCGGTGATAATACAAACAATCAAAAGCATCCATATTTTCTCATTCGTAACGCTGGGAAAGTAACCTTCCATAAGAACAGAAAAAGCAGTCATACCCATTACAAAAAAGGTTGCCAGAAAACAGTCACGGTAAATACCTTTATTTTTAGATTTCTCGTGAAGGTGGCTATTGGGGTTTCGGTACAGCAACAAAGGCGCGGACACAAGAATTTGTAAGCAGGTCCCCAGAATGACTCCACCCACTCCAATCGTATTTATCAAAATCAAGCTGGTGGTTAAATTAATTGAGACAACTATCACCTCTATTCTGAATAAACGTTTGGTTTCACCAACAAAGTAAAGTGCTTGGTAAATCATTAACGGTATATTTTTCAATATAGTGGCCCCAAGAAGCAACTGGCCATAAACCACATATTCCGCATATTGATGGGTCCCAAGCCACAGTTCAATTAGTAACGGTAAAAGAACAATAGAAGGACCAATCACCATAGCAAGTAAAAGACCCATCATTCTACCACCTTCCCTCGCAAACTTATCGAGTACTTTTCTTCCTTGACTAATGTTTATCCTGACGTAGTGAGGCAGCAAAATGATCGCCCCTTTACTGATCAGCGATTTTATTACGTTATAGGGCTTCGTAATGATAGTATAAATTGTGACGTACTTCACATCAAGAAAAAAAGCAATGATTAACTGATCCGAGTTTTGAGTGAAAAAATTGACTACTGATAGGTAGAATGTTTCTTTCGCATACTTCCATATCTCTCCATCGATGATAGATTTTTCTTCTACATTACGAACTAAGTCAAAACGAACTAAGTAAGCTGCTTCCTTCCGAATAGTGATTAAATCAAGAAGAACTGAAATTAGCAGGAGTAAGATCATCCCGACCATTAAACCATAAATTGAAAGAGAATAAAAATATACTAGTCCTAGCAATAGTGCCTGCACTAACAATTGCCAAACCGCTAATACGTTCCTACGAAAAAATACACCTGCACCCTTTAGCATAGATTGAGAAAGTTGCCCAATCAACAGAATAATGCTGTAAATACCGGCACCACTCAGCAGCCAAAAAGCGTCGTCACTAAATTTAGGTGAAATATTGAATACATAACCTCTGCCGAAAGCCAGGATAAAGAATATGCATCCGATAAGTAAGGATGACACAATAGTTATGGTGCCGCATGTTTTGAGTGCCAAACCGTATTTCTCAACGTTATTATCTTCTCTAAATTCGGCAACGTAGCGAGCTAACGCTTTTCCACTGCCGAATTCTAGCACCATTAACGTACTCGCTAATCCAATAGACAACAAGTAAACACCATACAACTCTTCACCGTAGGCGTTCAAGTAGACAGGAATTGAAAAAAGCCCGATTAGTAGCTGCAGACCATAAACAATATAGTTGCTTCCCGCGTCAACCAAAAACTTTTTCACTCCTTTCAATGTATACTATTTAAGCTATTATACCTGATGCAACTAACCGCTTACTATTTTGAAAGTGCTTCCAGTACACCATTTTTTAGATTAGCGGACTAATCAGTAGATAAATTTCTTGTCGACTCTCATAAGTAGTGTTGCAGAGACAGCAAATAGAATCTCAAGAAACTGCATAAATATATTATTGACCAGGTTTAATAATAGCTCAGCACTTATACATCAAAACAAATTACTCTGTTAGCTATATCAACACCACTCACAATTATTTTATATTTTAACCTTTGAGAGCCCTTGAAGCTCATCTGCCAAAAGTTTGGCAAAAGCCGCAAATGTAAATAAAGGATTTTGATCTTGAACTTTTTTATTGAGTTTAAGGTACTGAATATTTTCAATATTACTTAAGATATTCTCTGTTTTCTCCCAGCCTTTAGCATGGTTTTCCGGTGATACTTTGACTAGGTATTTATCATTCTGATACTGATGAACAAAATTAAAAATATTTACGATCTCACCGTCGTCTTCGCGCACGTCAAGCAGAAATGATGGTGTTGAAGTGAAGCAACATTCAAGGCCCAATGTCGTGCCGAGGTGAAAAAAGCCTTCGGCTTGGTCTAATTTAACAAACTTGTCTATTATTGCTTTTTGGTTAACAGACATATCAGAGTTACGAAAGTCATCATCGACCTCAATAGCCGAATGTGCGTACAGTCGATCATAGAGTGACCAATTGCCAAGCGGGGGGTAAGGCCGAACAACCAATTTGAATTGGGGAGATATTTGTAGAATTAAGTCCGCTAGTTCTACGGCGATATCAACTTCTTGGGGGACCAATGACTCAATACCGATCGCACAACCCATGTAAATATAGGGGAAATCAAATATTTTGGTTGTCACATTTTGCTTGTACTCGTTGAGATACTCATATATATAGCAAAATTGACTGGCTCCTAGCACAGTAATATTTTTACGGGGCACTCCCTGTAATTCACATAAATCGTCGGCGAGTCCAGTGTTCCACACTAGATTTTGACTCCTTGTACTGAAGCGTGTGTGTTTGCAAGGATGATCCCAAGAATAAACGTAAGTAAGCACCGCGTGCCCCTCCCCCAGTAAGCGAGCTAGCAATGCATCATCCGCTATTTCACTAAAACAGACAAAGGCGTTTATTCTAGAGATGTCCGTTCCCCCCAAAGGTTCAATATCATTTAAGTAAGCATCGTATGTGTAATTATTGGGCAAGGTGCGATGAAGGTGATAGAACGCTTTCGCTTTCTGACTCGGCAGTCCTCTGAGGCGACCATTTTTAAAAGCTTCCATCAAGTAGAAGTTCTGGGTACTCTTCGGAATTGCACGCGTTATTCGGTACCGCATTCGAGTTAGTCGATCTTTTAAACGACTTCCTTCTTCTTTGATAACTCGTATCTCTACCCCATCGGGTATGTGATTTTGTACACGATCAATATCCCGTTGTCGACAAAATAAAATTACCTCATGCTCGTAATCTAGTTCGCGGATAACTCTACGCACGTCATTTCGGAAGTCGAAAAAAGTAACAATAAATCCTAAAGTCATGCGTGTAAAATAAAAGTGATGCGTGTTACCGCAAATAATTGGAGTCTATACTACAATAGTTAGACAGATAAAATATTTTCTCTTGTAATTGTCTTAAACCAAAGAATCACGCTAAGAAACTAGTCTGTGATTTGTGCCCTTGTTGATGCTATTAATGATATATCATCCAGCAGAAACTCCACCCACTCACGAACACAACCCTCTCCCCCTTTCTTGCTTAAAACGTGAATCCCCTCCAGCGCCAGCACCCCCCGCATAGCGTCCGCCGGGCAGGCGGCATAACCGACGGCTTTCAGCAAAGGAATACAGTTAAGGTCATCGCCAACGTAGCTTACTTCAGATAGCCCAATACCTAACTCCTCGCAAATCATTTTCGTTACGTCGAGTTTGCCACCATCCCGCTTACCTTGGTGGAGAAAATCAACTTTTAGTTTTTCCGCGCGCCGCTTGACGAGTTGGGTATCCTCCGAGGTGATGATGCCCGTTTTTATACCGGCCTCCCGTATTAACTGGAAGCCCATACCGTCCCGGGTATTGAATTTCTTTAATTCGTCACCGTTTTCGGTGTAGTACATGCCGCCGTCGGTCATGACGCCGTCGATATCGGAGAGGAAAAGTTTAATTTTTTTCATAAGCTACCAAGCGGTCCAACCGCCGTCTACTGGAATTACGGAACCCGTCATGTAGCTGCTGGCGTCACTAGCCAGGTAGACGAAAATACCGATCAGTTCTTTGCGATCACACATCCGCGCCATGGGGCTGTACTGTGCGAAACGCTCTTTAAATTCGTCGGAATGATTGTTTTCGATGCCGTGCGGGACTACCGCATTACAGCGGATGCCTTCTTTTGCGTAGAAAGTCGCCAGGTACCGGGTAAAGTTTGGAATAAAGCTTTTCGTGGCTACGTAGTCGATCGGCTTGTAGCTGATCTGACCGCCGAAGTCGTAAAGTCCCTGGTTCGGGGCGACCAGCGAATACGTACTGGCCAGATTAATGATGTTGCCGTGGCCTTGTTCTACCATTTGCCGACAGACCACCTGGGTCATCTGGATGGTGGCCGTCATGTTGACCTCAACGCTCTGGCGTAAAGGAGCCTCGGGGTAATTCTCGAAACGGCTATTGTTGATCTTACCCGTGCCGCCTTTGTCGAACTTCGCGTCGATGGCCGCACTGTTGATCAGCACGTCGATGCGCCCGAATTTTTCTACGGCCTGGCGAACGGCCTCTTCCCGCTGTTCCGCAACGGTGATGTCCAGGGCCAGAGTAATTACATTTTGGGCGCGGTCGCCGGTGCCGAGGTCGGACAGCGGAGCAGGGTTTAGGTCGCAGGCTACGACTTGCGCACCGTCAGCCAGGAAAGCCAAACACAATTCTTTACCGATCAAACCGGCCGCCCCGGTTATTAATATAACCTTATTCTCAATCGAGATAAATTTTGACATAAGTCTATTGTAAGATTTCTAGTAGGCGTTGGGAACTGCTAATCTGATCGTGGGTATAGTCCGCCCAGGTATCGGGCGCTTCCAACCGAGAAAGGAAGTCACGACTTTGATCCAGGAAAAGGTCGTTCCGGTCGAAATCCTCGATGGTTTCGGTGTCGACTTGACCATCAGGGTAATATGTCCGTAGTTGGTTAGCGAAAAAATCCACTTCCACGCGGGCCTCATCGAATAAATAAGTGTACGTACGCCGGGGGGTGCGCTCGAAGAAGTTCTGGTGTACGGTGCCGATTTGCCCTTTACCATTTTCGAGTTGTACGTCGATCGAGACATCTACGTCAACTTCGAGGCTGCTTCCTTTGCTCTTTACCACTCCCCTGGCACCCGCGTCCGCGCCCAAAATCCAGAGCGCTACGTCCAGATCGTGAGACAGCGTGAGGCCCGCTCCACCGCCGAGTTCTTTGCGGGCGGCGTATCCCTCGCGATAATCCTCCCAGGGGTGCCAGTCCGGCAAATATTCACCCCAGTGGCTCGCTGCGTGAACGAAACCACCGTAAGCATTTTCGTCGACCAACTTCTTGACCGACAGCAGTAGCGGGTGGAACCGCATCATGTAACCGACCTGAACGAAACGGCCGGCGGAAAGTGCCGCAGCCTCCAGTTCCGCCAAGCCCGCCGTGGTGTGGCTGAGCGGCTTTTCCACCAAAACGGACATTCCCCGTCGTAAGCATTCCATACTTTGCGAAAGATGCAGTGCCGTCGGGGTACAAATAATTGCCCCCGTCGGTGCGTACGTCATCGCTTCGTCGAAGCTCGTTACGATGGTTAATTCGTCCTCCTTGATGGTCCGCAAAGGAAGGCGGCGGCTGCGCAGCACCGTGATCTGGTCCACGCCCAGGGCGCGCAGATTACGAACGTGGCGCTCGCCAATGCTACCCGCCCCGATGACGAGGATGCTAAGTGCTTGTTTCGGCAAAACGAATGGTTTCGGTGGTTTCGATGATGAGTTGGGCGTGCTCGAAATCCTCCTGCTGGTCAATGTCGACGGCGTAATCACCCTCCACGATGTAGGGGATGATGTGGTCGCCGCTGAGTACCCCGCGGTCCGTGATCAGCGAGGTGCGGATGACGTCGAGCGTGCCGATTTGCCAGTAGACGACCGGGAGCGTTTGCCGCAACTGGTTGAATGGTTCCTCTACGTTATCAAGCGTCAGTAGCGGTTCCATTCGGGTAGCGTTGTCGTTGACGCGCCACATTTTATAGGGCGTTGCCGGGGCCGGCGTTACTACCCGCAAACTATCCGCCTTAGTGGAAATAACCCGATCGATACAGACATCGATGAGATTGGGGTGGCGGATCGGGCTTGTCGGCCTGAGCTGGACCACGTAATCGGGCCGATAGTCCTCGTTTTCAGCTAGCCAATTCAGGGCGTGTTGCCAAAAGTCGATGTCCAGGCTTCGGTCTCCCGCTAACTCTGGAGGACGCAAAAAAGGAACTTCCGCCCCGTATTCGAGCGCAACGGCGGCGATCTCTTCCGAATCCGTACTCACGATAACGCGGGTAACGTTGACAGCGTCGAGACCGGCTTTAATACTATAAGCGATGAGCGGATGGCCGGCCAGCTTCATGGTATTCTTCCCCGGCAAGCCTTTGCTACCGCCCCGCGCGGGGACGATAGCCAGTATTTCGGGCTTCGTAGCACTCAAACTTTACGGGCTTTGAGTTTCTCGCGCTGTACGCGTTCGATCTCCAGGATCTCGCTGGGCTTGTAGGTCAGTGCCGTGTGCGCTTGGTGAAGGTTACGGCAAAGTTTGCTCAGGCCGGGAGCCTCCAAGCTAGCGGCGTGGTCGGTACCCTTCCAGGTGCGATCTTGCGTAAAGTGGCGCTCGACCCAGTAGGCACCTAAAGTGTAGGCGGCGATGTCGGTACTAATGCCGAGGTGGTGTCCGCTGAAGCCAATGCTTTGAACGCGGTCGCCAAACAATTTGTACAGGCGGTTGATCTCTAGCAGGCAGACGTCTTCGAAGGGGACGGGGTAGCCGGAAGTACAATTGTACATCACCAGGCGTTCTTTTGCCTGGCCTTTCTCTTCGAAGAAAGAGACGAATTCCTCGATCTCATCAAGCTTCGTCATGCCCGTGCTGATGTGAATGTCTCCCTTGTACTCATCCCGCAGGACGCGCAACATCTCGGTGTTGTTGTTGCAGGCGCTCGGTACTTTGATGAATTCCGGACGAAGGCCGGCAATTTCCCGGGCGCTGGTCACGTCCCAAACGGAAGTAGCGTAACCGATGCCGATGCTTTCGGCGTACTCTTTGAGCTCGGCGTGTTGCTCCCAGTCAAACTCCAAGAATTCCCGGTGGGCACCGTAAGTGTTGCCGTAGCTGTTGTAGGGGACGGGGTGTGGGGCGTTATATTGCTCCTCGGTGAGTAGCTCTTTATTGTTACGCTTTTGAAACTTGCCATAATCAGCGCCGCAGTCTTTAGCTGCTTTGAGGAGTTGCTTGGCTAGCTCCATCTTGCCCATGTGGTTGCAGCCGATTTCGGCGATAACCTTGGGGGCTTTGTATTCGAAATTGAAGGTCATGGTATATCTTTTTAAGGTTATGGGTTTACTATTCCGTTATGATGTAGCGCACCCCGAAATTAATTAATTCGCGAGCGCCAACCGTAACTCAATGCCGTAGCATTCGCAAATACTACAAAGTATGGTATTTTAAAGATCAAAAATTTTAGCACTTAAGCATACGACTATTCAACAATGATGAATGAAAGATGATTGAGTATTCATTATCTCTAAATGCTTATGTTTTTAAGCAGCTTTCTTAGTCGCCGTACTGCAAGATAGTTCACAAATGCACTACCGGCACGCGATCGTGAGTACTTACGAAAGCTAATGATCCCGCGTGATACTACATACATCGTAAGGGATTACACCGATGCGTTGCTAGAAAACAATGGGCATTGACTACGTCCGCGACGGGGTATTATTCAGGGGGTCGTTCATCACGTCCTGATAAAATTTTCGAGCCGCCAGGCACCCAAATATCAAAAATAGTCCGAGAATGAATCCTTTAATTGCTTCCTGAATCCAACTTTCACCCTTAATGGATAGTGGCATAAAGGGCTCGTCGACTATTTGAAAAAAGGGCGTTTTAGTGCTGAGCACGAAGCTAGCTTGCTCAAGATTTCGCAGTACTTCGCCGTACGCGATTCCAAGAATCTGCACCTCACGGTTCAACTGTGCCTGTCGTACTAGGTTTGATCTTTGAACTACCCCCTGGCTACGATCGAGTAAGGTGGCAAGGCTGTAATCCGCACTTTCCAATGCAGTTTTGATTGAATCCGCTTTGTACTGCAATCCGTTCACCGATGCCAGTGCGTTTCCGGTACTCTCGATAGTGTAAAAATCACTCAATCGCCGGTACAAGTCTTCGGATAGTGCCAAGCTCAGCTCTTCGTTAATGGTACTAGCGGTGACGTCGAGAATACCCGTCATCTCATCAGCCGTGAATTTAAGTAGCCCGTTATTGTCATCAAGTACGAATCGATAGAGCTTTTTGAGTAGTCTTTTTTCTTCCCGATTAAGGTTCTCAAGAGAATCTCCACTGATTCTGATGATGTCTTCCATCTCCCAGACTTCCACCAGATCGTATTCGCGTATAATGTGATTGCCAATTTTATCGATCTGATCATCTATTACAAGGCTGTCGAGTAACAGGCTATTCATTATCTTTTGAGATTCAGCCAGCGCCAGGATTTTAGTTAAGTTAAGTTGCCCACCAGTACCACCACCTAAACCGAATTGACCCAGAATATTTCCAACTCCGCCGCTGGAAGGAGAATCTTCATTTACCACGAACGTGAGCGGTGCTTGGTAGGTAGCTCGAACTTCAGTGGCCCGGTACGCGAAGAAAGCGGCAAAACCAAGACTAACGATTATAATCCAGTACCAGTAGCGACGTATTAATGCAACATAACTGCCTATAAGTACAAAAATCTCATGTATCGAAACTTCCTTTACTTCACTCATACTACCAATGCTAATACTAATTTAGATTACCACCTATTTCTTTAGACAATTAGAGGAGGGTGATAATACACTTCGATCAATGTCAAACTATACATTAGTCGGCCTAAGGTGTGTTCCTTTGACTAATTAAAACAAAGGTAACAATAGTTGTTGCCGTAGAAGCGAGAATAGATACCAAACGTAACCAGTCAAATCGCTCTTCCCGCCGTTGCTTCTGCCGTTTTGGTGGCGCTGCCCCCACCCGGACGATGGCACCGGGTTTAAGGTCCGGATAGTCTTTGAACAAAAGAAAACTGTTGGTCTCTTTTACTCCTCCATTGGCGTACTCTACCGTGGTCGAACGCCTACGGGCGTTATCGTCGTCGAAACCGCCCGCGTAGTTTTCTACGTACCAACGGGCGGAATATGGCCCCTTGTAAGCCACCCGTAAAACACCCCCGACGTTAGTAGAATCCACGTTGAAGCGGTGCGCCTGCGTATTTACAGTATAAATGGTTATTAGGTCTTCTTTCTTCGGTACGGAGAGGATGTCGCCCGCGATCAAAACTACGTTGGCCGGATTAGCTGGGTCGACAATAACTTCATCAAGGTCCAAAACTACGAAACCAGTGTCGCGGCTCTCGCGATAAAGCCTTGCGCCCTCGGGGAAAGCTTCACCGGTCAGCCCGCCCGCACGAATGATTACGTCGAACAACCGTTCATTATCTTTAAGCAGTGCGTACGTACCGGGATAGCGAACCTCCCCCTTGATGACGATATTCTGGATAGTTTCAAACTCCGCGGCCGAGCGCACGATCACTTCATCGTAAGCTTGTAGCGTGAACGGTTCGTCTGCGTTCAAATCAATTGTGGTCAGAAGTGTTTTTGTCCCCCCTCCCTCACTAATTTGTAACCGGAAGACTTCTACCCGGTCCGGAGCCGCATCGATGCGAGTACCACCGCCCATATAAATTAAGTCCCGCAGGGTTAAGCTCGGATCATAAGTGTAAGTGCCCCCTCCACGAACGGCTCCAGAAATACTCACCGTAGCTTCATCCGTGAAACGCTCCCGAAAATAGACGACTATTCGGTCGAATGGTTCCAGTGCATAGCTACCATCCGTCAGTAGATCGATGCGTTCGTATATCTTCTCTTTCGAGTTAGTTAACGGCGTCCGAATCAGCATTACTTCCGGGATTGCGTTTGTTTCAGTCCCACCAGCTAACAAAACCGCTTCTTCTAACGTCAGTGCACCGTCTTGCGGAAAGGGTAAAGTAGTAACACCACCCCTCACGGCGCCACTAACGGAAAATGTGGCGTTGTCCACGTAGGCACTTTGCGCTAACACCTGCAGGCGGTCGCCCCGTTTCAGAATTATGTTCTTCGCGGTTGCGTCCGCGTCTAGGTCTATTCGGTCTAACCGTTGGGTACCATCGTCGTTGTCGCGAAATAAGAACGCTACGTCAGTGCGTGCGCCCGGTCGTAGCCGACCGAGTTTCAGTAGTGTATCTAAGGTAATACCAGTCTCAAAGGGATATCGTCCGGGCAATAAAACTGCCCCCTCGATGGTCACAAAATTTTGGATTGGGTCCTCAATAATGGGTACGTTGATAAAATCTTCATCCTCCAAATTGAAGTTTGGTGTGGCGTCTAGGTCAACGTTGAATAATTCCAGCGCCCCATCTACGTAACGCGTGACCTGGATGTTATTGACCTCGGCCCGGGTCTTGGTCCCGCCGGCAAAATCGATCAAATCGATCAGCGTCTCCCCAGCTTTGAGTTCGTATCGCATTGGACGATCGACACCACCCCGTAACGCAACGATCTTCTCTGCGGGAGGAACAAATATGGACGCATTGTTACTCAAAAAAAGGCCTGATTTTTCCGTTGGGTTTCGCAGGTATTCGTACACGTCGAGAATGGTCGTTTCGTCTCCATCAATCAACTGAATGTTACGTACCGTGCCCCGATCGGTGGGCCCACCCGCAGCTACCATGGCGTTGAAACCAGTATTGATCGACGATAGAGAAAAGCTACCGTTGTTTTCCACGTCGCCAAAAATATTGACGCTGATTGTGCGCGCTGCCTGAATTCGAATACTTAACTCTCCATCACGAAAAGTATAATACTGTTTGAGGCGGCTGGCCAACAATATTCGGGCGTCACTGAGGGGAATGCCACCGAGCGAGATAGCGACGCCATTAGGAAGTTTTGTGGACCCCCGGTTGTCGATACGGAGGTTCAAATCCGTCTGACTGGCCCCAAAAATTGAAACAGCGAGCTCATCACCCGGCTTCAGTGGATAGCTATCGGGCGGCGTTACGTTTTCCGTCGCGCGGTATACTTGCAGACTTTTGTCCCGAAATAGTTGGTGGCCGTAAATGTTACTTACCGCCAAAATCTCCGTAGCGGCTTCAGTGGTGACTTCCGAGATAGCCTCCTCAACGGAAGTCGAGCCCTCCGCTACCGCCTCTTCGATTCTGATGGTGGACCGGGAGGCTACCTCATTAGCCACCTGGGTCGCCTGAGCTTTCTCTGATTCCATAGTGGCAATCACCTCCTCGATCTGAGGCTTGAGGCGCAGGGCTTCTTCAGCTGAGATGCCCTCCGTTTGAATACCACGGGCTTCGAGTCGAGTGCGTAACTCGGCCTCGTTAACATCGCGGTTTCTCAACATCTGACGAATCACCATTTCTTGCTCGCCGCGTGATTGACCAGGTATTTGGCCAGGAATCTGGCTGGCTAGGGGTAGTGCAATTGCACACAACACTACAAAGAGGAGGGAGAAAATGAATTTCAAAGGAAAAAATTATGGTAAAATAAACAAGCAGACACAAAAGAGTTAATGAAGATGCACTACCGTAAATCACGGTTTTGCACTTACTTTAACTCCTTCACCCGTGCTCAGTAAATCCTCAACAAAGTATTCGAATGTATGATATGGATGAATGTTTGACGTAAGGAATTTGGTGCGTATTTTTTTGACTTTAAAGACGCCACAAGATTTCTCCCGCTTTCACGTCATCGCGGGGGTACATAGCCTTTAGGTCGAACAGTATCAGGGCATCCTTACTTATCATCCGGTAGTCATCAATTGATTTCGTCCGGAACTCCTCGTGTGAAACGGCAACTACGATGGCATCATAATCTTTGCCAATCTCGTCTACCATCGTTAAACCATACTCATGGGCAACCTCATTCGGGCTGGCGTGTGGGTCGTAGAGGTGAACGTTGACCCCGAAGTCCATCAGTTCCCGAACGACATCGACGACTTTTGAATTGCGGATGTCGGCGACATTCTCCTTGAACGTGACGCCCAACATCAGGACTTTACTTCTCTTCGGATTCTTATCTACTTTGAGTAAGTGTTGGACTAGTTCCTTCGCGATGAAGGCTGGCATCCGATCGTTTACGCGCCGTCCACTGGCGATAACCTGCGGATCGTATCCAATCTTGACGCTCTTGTGCAAAAGGTAGTAAGGATCCACGCTGATACAGTGACCACCAACCAGACCCGGCTTGAAGGGCAGGAAGTTCCACTTCGTGCTGGCGGCTTCCAGCACGTCCTGGGTATCGATGCCCATTCTGCTAAAGATCATGCTGAGTTCGTTGACGAAGCTGATGTTGACGTCGCGTTGGCTATTTTCAATGACCTTGGCGGCTTCGGCTACTTTAATGGTTTTCGCTTCGTACAGCCCGGCGGTGATAATGTCACCGTAGACACCGGAAACAACTTCCAACGTCGGGGCATCACTACCACTGACAATCTTGAGGATATTTGCCAGCGTCCGCTCCTTATCGCCCGGATTAATCCGCTCGGGAGAATAGCCGACACCGAAGTCTTTGCCGAACGTCAAGCCACTTTCTTGCTCTAATACGGGGACGCAGTCTTCCTCCGTACAGCCGGGGTAGACCGTTGATTCGTAAACTGCAATGTCACCGCGTTTCAGAATCTGTCCAACGGTTTTAGAAGCACCTAAAAGCGGTTTGAGGTTGGGAGTACGACTTTCATCCACGGGGGTAGGAACGGCAATAACGTGGAAAACCGCGTCGGCTAAATCAGCCGGGTCGGTCGTGAAGAGAACGTCTCTACCGTCAAAATCCGACGCCTCTAGTTCCCCGCTAGGGTCCTGCCGGTTTTTCATCATTTCTACCCGCGGCTCGGATATATCAAAGCCTACGACCCGGTATTTCTTTGCCAACTCCAACGCCAGCGGTAGACCAACGTAGCCCAGGCCAATGATGGAGATAGCGGACTTTTTGTTCCTGAGGTTGGCCAGCATCTCGGTAGCGTTGAGGTTAGTGGCAGTTCCGTTTACGGTAGTCATCAAAATTCTTTTGTGTGTGTTCGTATGGTTAGGTTGCGGCCAATGTCGGAGAGAGAAAGGTCTAACGGGCTAACCTCGCTGGGATTTCATGGAGTTTACGCAATGGCCTGTAGCGCGACGGTTTCGCGAAACGACGCCGATCTCTCAATAAGCTCGTCAAAGGTACCAATATCGTACCGTCCTTCGTCCCGTAAGTGAATTATAGCGTCCGCTTCGCGGATCGTACTCAGCCGGTGGGCGATGACCAGCATGGTGTACTGACCTTTGAGGCTTTCGATGTTTTTCTGAATCGAGACTTCCGCTTGAGAATCTAGTGCGGAAGTCGCTTCGTCCAGTATCAGTATGTCGACTTCCCGGTACAGTTCCCGGGCGATTGAGATACGTTGTCTTTGCCCCCCGCTGAGGTTAAGGCCGTTAATCCCAACGATTGTATTCATCCCCTGCGGGAGTTGACGGACAAATTCTGCGGCGTGGGCCAACGCTAGTGCTTTCTCCACTTTTTCGCGTGACCGCGTGCTCTCCGGGTCCCAGAAGGAAACGTTGTTGTGGATGGTATCCGCAAAGATTTGTGGTTCCTGCGTTACGTACCCGATGGTACTCCGGTACTCGTTTAATTTTAGATCACAACTATCAATTCCGTCAATGACCAGCATTCCTCGCTCAGTTTCCAGCAGGCCGCAAATGACGTTGACCAAAGTTGTTTTTCCGGTGCCGCTAGCGCCAACGATACCAATGGTCTGGTTTTTGTGGATGCGCAGCGAGAAATCTTGTAATACCGCATCACTGCCGTGAGCGTAGGATAACTGATTGAGATCAATATTTTCTTTAAGCCCGCTGAAGCCAATTTGTCCATCTCGCTCCCGACCGGCACTAAGCTCCTCCTGAAAACATTCCGCGTCGTCCAGCGACCCAGTTTGGGAGAGAAAAGAATTGTACGTTGCCTGCGCAGCCGCGAGCGAGGTAAGGGCTCGGTAGAGAAACAACAAGCTCAAAATAATGAGTCCGATCGACTGACCGAAGTAACTAACCTGCACAAAAATAGCCACTACGACAATGAATACCACCAGTGGCTCCCGCAATGCCGTAGACACGGAAGAGAGAAAGCCTAACTTTCGTTGGTATAATTCTACCGTCACGATCGACTTGGCAACCTTTTCCTGGTAGCGCCTGATCAGGTCCGTGGCTTTTAAGTACTTGAAGCTGGTTACGGTCTGAATCAGAAAGCCTTGAAAACGGTGACTCTCGGTAGTTAGCCGTTTGGAGACTACTTTGGTCCTACTGTAAACCTGGTTGAAGACTAGGTTTGTCAGCAATCCCCCAGCGGCAACGATCAGCGCAAATTTTGGGTTGGCTAAGCCCGCCAGGATAATGTACACGAACAGCACGACGCTGTATTCAATCGTCCGGAAGTAATTCAGGTAGCCATTGGTTACCCGACCGATTTCCCCGCTGAACGAGTTTTGAATTCGGCCACTATCCGCTTCGGCGAATGCCGTGTACTTGTAATTGCCCAGCATGGCTATTCCTTGCAAGCGCAGTTTGTTGGCGAACCTTTGCCGCAGCATCACCTGATAGTACTGCGTAACAAATCTCGCGACACCCTTAAGGGTAAAAAAGAACAGCATCAAAATCAAGATGCTCTCTAAAGTCACTTCGATTCCTACGGCATGGATACCGTCGAGTACGAAGGATAATTTGCCCATGTCTTCAGCAGCCAGCGCGATTTGCCCACCGTCAACGGCCCGGATGAGGGGTAAAAACATCGTCAACCCAATACCATCCAGCACGGCGGTAAAAATGCTGGAGCCAAACGCTATGAATATACTCGGCCCGAGGTACCGGTAGAAAAACCGGAAGTATTTAAAGTATTTGGCCGGGCTGTGCGTGCTTATCGTTTCCGTCGGAGGCGCATTTGAAAGGTATGTTTATAGTAAGCCCAGCAAGTACTGACCGTAGCCACTTTTTACCAGAGGCTCGGCAATACTCCGTAAATCCTCATCATTGATCCAGCCCATTCGCCAGGCGATTTCTTCAATGCACCCGATCTTAAAGTCTTGTCGCTTTTCAATCACCCGCACGAATTCAGCAGCGTCGTGTAGGCTCTCAAAAGTGCCTGTATCCAGCCAGGCCGTACCGCGGGTCATAACGCCCACTTCTAATTCTCCTAATTCTAGGTAATGGCGGTTCACGTCGGTAATTTCGTACTCCCCGCGGGGGCTAGGTTGGATGTTACTGGCGATTTCGGTCACCCGCTCGTCGTAAAAGTATAGCCCGGGGACGGCGTACTTGCTCTTCGGCTTAGTGGGCTTCTCTTCAATGGATACGGCACGCTTATCATCGTCGAACTCCACCACGCCGTAGCGTTCCGGGTCGTGCACCGGGTAAGCAAATATCCTGGCTCCTTTGGTCAGTTGGGCGCTTTCCCGCAGCAAAGTGCTCAGGCCGGACCCGTGGAAGATATTATCCCCCAGCACGAGCGCCGCCGGTCCGCCGGCGAGAAATTCCGCACCGATCACGAAAGCTTGCGCCAGGCCATTGGGTACTTCCTGAACGGCGTATTCGAACCGACAACCCAGCTCCGAACCATCACCCAGCAAGTTTTTGAAGGAAGAATTATCTTCCGGTGTAGTGATGATTAAAACCTCCCGAATGCCCGCCAACATCAGAATACTGAGCGGGTAGTAGATCATCGGCTTGTCGTAGACGGGCATCAATTGTTTACAGACCCCCTTCGTAATCGGGTAGAGACGCGTGCCCGAGCCACCGGCTAGTATAATTCCTTTCATAATTATTTGTGGTACTTAGCGGTTAACGTACATTTCCGCGTAGTAGTCCTGGTAAGCACCCGAGGTAACGTGGGCCATCCATTCCTCATTCGAAAGGTACCAGTCGATCGTCTTTTCCAAACCTTCGCGAAACTGTAAACTCGGCGTCCAGCCAAGATCGTTTTGCAGCTTGGTGGCGTCGATGGCGTAACGCATGTCGTGGCCGGCGCGGTCCGTCACGTAGGTGATCAACCCTTCGCTCGTACCCGGCGCGCGGTCGAGCTTTTTGTCCATCAGTTCGCAGAGCAGTTTGATGAGGTCGATATTCCGGTACTCGTTGTGGCCGCCAATATTATAGGTCTCACCCTGCTTGCCGTCGTGCATGATCACGTCGATCGCGCGGGCGTGGTCCTCAACGTAAAGCCAGTCGCGGACGTTGACGCCCTTACCATAGACGGGAAGGGGTTTGAGTTGCTTAATGTTATTGATAAATAGCGGTAGCAACTTCTCCGGAAACTGGTAAGGTCCGTAGTTATTCGAGCAATTACTCAGAATAATCGGCAGGTCAAACGTATGGCCCCAGGCGCGGACGAGGTGGTCGCTGCCCGCCTTCGATGCGGAATAAGGACTGCGGGGATCGTAGGGCGTGGTCTCCACAAAGAAGCCGGTCTCACCCAGCGAGCCATAAACTTCATCGGTGCTTACGTGGTAAAAGAGCTTACCGGCGTGATCACCCTTCCAGGTTTCTTTGGCAACTTGTAGTAGCGTGGCCGTCCCGACAAGGTTAGTCTTGACAAAAACGAGCGGATTTTCAATGCTCCGGTCCACGTGACTTTCCGCGGCCAGGTGAACGATTACGTCCGGATTGTAAACGGTAAATACGCTGCGGATTTCCTCCAGTTCGGTAATGTCCGCCTTGACGAAGCTGTAGTTAGGTGCGTCCGCGACGTCCGCAACGTTCTCCAAATTCCCCGCATAAGTCAGGGCATCCAAGTTGACGACCTTGTAGTGTGGATAATTCCGCACCAGCCTACGCACCACGTGGTTACCGATAAAGCCAGCGCCGCCGGTCACGAGAATAGTTTTTTCTAGCTTACTCATAAGTGGTGGTAGAAATTAAAGAGAAGATCGGTTTTATAACGTGTACTGAGCAGAAAGAGCGGGCGCGGTCGCGGGTGCCAGGAAGGTTCGCTAGTCGGCGGACGTAATTTGCTTGCTCCTTTCGGATACCTCCGCACCCGCGTCCACGCCCCCTAGCTGATAATATTCAAGGTACCAATTGACAAAACTGCTAATGCCTTCTTCCAAATTTGTGTTGGCCCGGTAATCGTAATCTCGCTGCAGCGCGCTCGTATCGGCGAACGTCTTTTCGACGTCCCCCCGCTGCATCCCTACGTAATTCTTTTTCGCCTTACAACCCAACTGATTTTCCAGCAGCTCGATGAAGTTAAGTAGGCTGACCGGCTGGCCGTTGCCAATGTTGTAGATGCGGTGGCGGGCATCGTCGTGGACGGGGCGGGGCTGCGTCAGTACCCGTTCCACGCCGTCGACTATGTCGCCTACGTAAGTAAAGTCACGGGACATTTTGCCCTGATTAAATACGTTGATCGGCCGGTCATTCAGAATGGCATCGCTAAAGAGGCTGTAGGCCATATCCGGTCGGCCCCAGGGCCCGTAGACCGTAAAGAAACGCAACCCGGTCGTTGGCAAATTATACAGGTGACTGTACGTGTGCGCCATCAATTCGTTGCTAATCTTGGTCGCCGCGTACAAGCTCACGGGGCGAGCCACGGGGTCGTTTTCGCTGAACGGTATTTTTTCGTTTAACCCGTAAACGCTGCTGGAACTAGCGTAAACTAAGTGTTCGACGTTGTGCGCCCGGCAGTTTTCCAACACGTTGACGAACCCGGTAACGTTAGCCGCTACGTAGGCTTGGGGGTTCGTAATGCTGTACCTGACGCCGGCCTGTGCGGCCAGGTTACACACCTTTCTGATGGGGTGTTCGGCAAAGAGACCCCGCATCGCTTCTCCGTCGGTCAGATCGAGTTTGCGGAACCGATAGTTTGGAAACCGAGTACTTACGACTTCCGACCCGGCTTCGGCACTACGGCGATCGATGCCCGCTTCGAAGAGGCGGTCTCGTTTCAGTTGCGGGTCGTAGTAGTTATTAAGGTTGTCGATACCAATAACTTCGTGCCCCTCGCCAGCTAATTTGTTGATGAGGTGGTGACCGATGAAGCCCGCCGCGCCCGTGACTAGGGTCATCGTCTGCCGGATTGTTGCCGCGGGGACAGACCTTCGGTGTCCAAGTGTCGAAACAACTTGCCCCCAACCGCGGCGGCGGTAGAATTTGCCCACTTGTTCAACCCTTCATTAATGCTGCCAGAGAGTTTTACGGCTGTCCTCTTGCTGGGAGGTGCCTTCAGGGATTGTTCCGCCGTCAATGGCGGAGAGAATGGTGGGGTCCACCTCGAGGGTAGCCAAGCAAGTACCGCCACCCCCGAGGGAGATGACGAATGCCTTTTTCGTTTTTTTGTATAAATAGTGACCCCGGATACCGGCCATGGGGCCCTTGACGATCTCGACCGGCATGCCTTCCGCGAAGTCGAAAGCATCTTCAATGGTCTCCCAGGTCAGGTTACGATCCGTGCTCAAAATTTTGAGCGTTTCAATCTCGGCGTCGGTGACGCACCGGCGGTCGGGGCCCAGGCGGACGAAGCCGGCGGTGTAGTGTGCCCTGATGACGATCATCTCCTCGGCGCGGCAGATTCTCACAAAGACGTAGCCCGTCAGGAGCGGTAACTCCCGCACGACGGTTTTACTGACGTAGTGACACACCTTTTCGCGGAGGGGGACGTAAGCCTCGATTCCCGCGCGCCGTAATTCCCGCGCCGCCTGTTTCTCGTGGCGGCTGGAAGTCCGAACCGCAAACCACCGTTTTTCAGTCACGTGCAAGTGATCCGTTCGGGAACTTTGCTGACCGCGCAGCCGGTGTTGTGGAGATGTAATGCTAAGAGACATTTCGCTGGTGTCATTAGAGAGGCGCAAAGGTAGCAAGATTGTGTTTAATGGAGAGGCGTTGATTCTGTGGCTAGTGGTCGAAATTTAGCTTTCGATAGCAAAATGGTGGGTCGGAAAGTTGTTAGTGGGACGCTGCTCTAGCTCCCCCATAGTTTAAATTCGTAGTCATCATGAAATATTTATTTGATGTGTTCAGTACGTTACCGTGAGCTAACGATTGCGTACAGAACACCTTATGAAGCGGATAATTTATTAATATCAGTAAAGTGATGAGTAGGTACTCGAGTGGCCGGACGTGTATTCCACCACAGTACAGCACCGGATTTCCGGGTAAAAACTTTACAAAAGTAATAAGACTTTACTTAACTTTGCGGTACAAAGTTCTTTATGACGAAGAAAATAGACAATCCCATCAGTGACCTGCGGGAAATCCGTTCCCTAATGGAGCGGTCACGCTACTTCATTGGGCTCAGTGGCCTTTCCGGGATATTTGCCGGCTGCCTTTCGCTGATTGGCGCGGGCGTAATCGTAGCTTACCAATACGCGGGCGAACAAGGGCTAGTCCTGATCCAGCGATCATTCCGGCTCGTATCCAACCACCCCTGGGGCATCGCGCCCCTACCCTTCCTGGTGCTCGTGGCCGGTGTCGTCATGGTCGGCTCGTTCGCCGGTGGCTACTATTTTACCGCCCGGCGGGCTAAGCGGATGGGCCAACGCATTCTTGACGACAGGACCTATAAACTCTTTTTTCACTTAGCGGTTCCGCTCGTCGTTGGGGGCGTTTTTTGTCTCGCCCTGATTTATCACGCGCACGGTGGGCTCATCGGTGCGGCCACCCTAATCTTTTACGGGTTGGCCTTACTTAACGGCAGCGACTACGCACGGGAGGAACTTAGCTTCCTGGGTTACGTAATGATCACGCTGGGCCTCATCGCCTGTTTCTTCGTGGGTTACGGCCTACTTTTTTGGGCGCTCGGCTTCGGCGTGTGCCACATCATCTACGGTGCCTGGATGTACCACAAATACGACCGAGCATGAAAAACGTCACGACGAGCGAAAGCACCATTAACATCAGTGGGCTCAATAAGCTTTTCAACCACCGGACGCGGATGGGCATCATGGCCCTGCTCATGGTCAGTGAGTGGGTAGAATTCGTATCCCTACGCAAGACACTCAAGCTGACGGACGGCAGCCTCGCCTCCCACTTAAAAGCATTGGTAAAAGAAGACCAAATTGCGGTGGAAAAGAAGTTCATCAACGACAAGCCCCGCACCAGCTACCGCGCCACCGCCGCCGGGCGGAAGGCTTTTGAGGCACATTTAACCGAGTTGGAAGCTTTCATTCGGCAGATCGATAACTGATGCTGGTGGTCAGGAGTAGAATTAGTGAATTAGCTCCGGCTGCTTACGGCGTTTTCTACGCCTACAATGGGCATAAATGCTAGTTTCAAGTCGCGGCAACAATACTTTACTTCACGATCGTTCCCGGCCACTGGTCCCGACCAAGGCCCGTCAGAATATTGCGTCGGCGACCGTTGCCGAGCAGTACGGGAATACCCGCCTTTGCCGTCTGCGCCGCGATACGGAGCTTGGTGGCCATGCCCCCACGACCGAAACTAGTTTTTTTCTCCTGAACGAAACCCAGCACCGACTGATCGCCCGCCGCAACCTCCCGAATTAAGTGGCTACCGGATTCCCCGGGCGGGCCATCGTAAAGCCCGTCGACACTACTCAGGATTACCAATGCATCAACCGCGAGCATCTTCGCGACCTGACCGGCCAGCTCGTCATTGTCCGTGAACATCAGTTCCGTGACGGCAATCACGTCGTTCTCGTTCACGACCGGGACGATCTGATCCTGGAGGAGCGCACGAAAGCAGTTGTGTAGGTTATCGTAGTGGAGTCCAGCCCGAAAGTCTCCCTTAGTGGCTAATACTTGGGCGCAGAGTAAATCGTGCCCAGCGAATAGCTGCCGGTACAATTCCATCAACCTGACCTGCCCGATCGCACTCAGCACCTGCCGCCGGGCCACGTCGCCAAAGCTATCGTCCACGGTGAGCAGCTCCCGGCCCGCGCCAACCGCGCCGGAAGAGATGAGTACCAAGGAAATACCCCTGGCCTTCAGTCCGGCAATTTGATCCACTAAGTGACTGATATTGGTTACGTCCAGCCGGCCATCGGGGCGGGTAAGGACGTTGGTGCCCACTTTAATTATTACGCGCTTGTACATGGCTGCGAAGGTAACCCCTACTTGCGGCCGAGTAGGTGCCGCGCCCCGAAGCGTAACTGGCCGGTGTGCAGCCGATCCCGGTAGGGGCCGACGCCCTTTTCGTCGTCATTTAGGTAGACGGCCCGACCAAAGGAGGGGGAGACGTAAATGCTCGTCCGCTCGTCGAGCAATCGCTCGATCATGAAGCCACCACCCAGGTAGAGGTTAGCGTTTTTAAGAAAGCCGCCCCCCTGTAACCACCCTGGTGGCGGGTCGATGAGTTGTGCGATGTCGCGCGGACTACTGGACCGGGCTGCGCTCGTCTGACCAGCGGGGTCCACCGTCTGTCGCTGTTTTTCCCGTCGGTTGACGACATCGATAAAATCCTCATCATCTTCGAGAACAGAGAAAGAACCCGCGGCAATGACCGAGACGCTGGCCGTCATGCGCGCGCTCCACCGCCACCGCTCGTTTTCAGCAATTCGTTGGTTAATACTAAACGGGAACTCAACCAAGTCGTATTTAAACCTGCTGTAACCTTTCGCCCGTTCGACGAAGGGAAACTCTTCCGCTAGATAATACTTCAGAACCGTCGGTGTATAATTAAACCGCGAATACACCGCGCCGAATTGAATACCGGTCGCTCCCTGCGTAATCTCCAGTAGTGCGCCACCCGACCGACCCTGGGTGAATCGACTATCCGCCAGCACGTCTACGTCAAGAACCGCCTGCCCGTTAGTGATGACCTGATTAGCATCTACGGGAGAAATAAACGCGTTCAGGTAGAACTTGGTCCGCTCGGCGGTCCTGGCCACCACCGGCGAGATGACGTCTGGGTGAGGTAGTTCCGCGTCAAAACGAACCATGGGAATAGTTGCGATGAGCGGCTCGATGATTATCGTCGGTGCAGCGGGCGGTGGGATATCGTCAGCGGGAACCTTATTGCTACCCACGTTCGGTAGCATTCCGCTGGTGGGTAAAATTTCTGATGCCCACTTACGGGGCTTAACTATTTGCTTCCTCGTCTCCGCGGGAGTTACAAGCGCTTCGCGCCCTGACTGTTCCACAACCGCCCGTCCCAAAAATAAATTTTGCGGGCGCTGCCGAGTCCCCCCGTTGTCCGCGGCGAGTGAGCTACTGATTTCGTCGGTGGGTAGATCAGTGCCAGCTGCAGTCGTGAGCGGGTCCGTCACCGGGTTTAATTCGGTTTTCGGGTCCGCCGCAAGTGGCGCGGCCGCCGGTGCGACATCACCGAAGCGCACGAACAGTAGCAGCAAGCTAGCCAGTAAGGCGACTTCCGTGATCTTCCAGGCGACGATCTGGTGGCGCCGCTCCTTGATTAGTTCCAAGCGGGCGGCCAGGGCGGCCCAGCCGGTGGCGGGTCCTCCGTCAGATTTACGAAGTTGGTCACCAACAATGGCGTCCACCGTGGCGGCATTTTCTTTATCCAGCGTCCGTTCGAAAGCTAACCAGGCACCGGCGGGGGCGACGGGCTCGAGGCTCGTGAGTTTGTCCGCGATCGCTTGATCGGTCGCCAGCCCCGGGTCGAGTTTACTTTCCAGCGCCGCCCAACCGAGGGCGGGCGCCACGGGTGCGATGCCGGTGAGGGCTTCGCGCAGGAAATCGTCCTCCGGGTGGTCCAGGCGGTCGGCCAGCCGTTCCCAGCCGGCGGCGGGGGCTGCGGCGGGCGGCAACTCGGCCAGTCGCTGGCGGAGGAGATCGTCTAGTGTTTCGTGCGTTGGTTTCATAGGAACTAGCGGCCGGGGGCGGTCAACACTTTTTGGAGTTTACCCCGGGCTTTGACCAGGTTAGAGCGGCTCGTGGAATCGGTGATTCCGAGCTGCCCCGCAATTTCTTTGTGGCTGTATCCCTCCACCACGTAGAGGTTAAAAATAGTCCGGTACGTCGGCGGTAGCTTCTGCACGGCCGCCAGGATCTCCCGGGCTCCGAACTGGGCAAAAACATCCGGTGCGTCGGAGGAAATACCGTAGGCGTTGTCGATGTTTTCCGTCCGTCGCCGGCTGTTGCGTCGGTACTGATCGATGGCGGTGTTCACCGTGATTCGGCGCATCCACGCGAGGAGTGCAGTGCCGGATTCGTAGCGACCGATCTTCTGAAAGATCTTGATGAAGCTTTCGTGCAACAGGTCCATCGCCTCGTCTTCCGTGCCGGCGTACCGCTGGCAGATCGACATGAGGGAGCCGTAGTATTCTTCGTAAAGGACGCGCTGCGCCTGCCGGTCCCCCCGGGCGAGGGCGGCAACGAACTGTTTCTCGTCTTGGTGAAGCGTTACGGCGTAATCCATAGTAGTGGCGGCGGTCTGGTACGGACCGTAAGATAAACGGTTTAGTTTACATCTTCGCTGCCCGGGGGGATTAGTTAAGTCCTCCGGCCGCTACTTTCGTCACTGCGCGCGGGTATAAATAGGGCGCGGCCGCGGGTGCCGGGGAGGTTCGTAGGGAGCGATGGTAACGGGGCTGAACCCATCACCTCCGCTCTGCAAACAAACACCCGGCACCCGCGAGCGCGCAACTACCTAAAGCGGCAGCAAAGCTACGTTGATCACGCTACGCTGGCTAGTACTTGATGGCTACGTTATAGTTATCGTCGTTAGAATTGGGAACATAGTTCACTTTGGTGAACTGCACGATGTAGTAATTATTATCGCGCTTGACGACGAAGACCTCACCGGCGCGGTTAGCATCGGCACCCAGAAGTGGCTGTGATACTTTTTCGTCCACCTCGGGATCACTCGTGCGTACAGGCCCGGGGAACGCATCGTTTCCGTCCAATTCCGTGCTACTGTCGTCTTCGAAAATATCCCGAATTTCTTCCGGACTACTCACGCTCGCAAAATTTACGCCATCACCGTAAGCCACGAGGTTTGCTAACCGAACGACCGAACCACTTGCGCCACCACTAATCTGAGCACGCCAGTTTTCCGTTCCGGTCGGAATGGTCGGGTCGATCCCCTCGTCCTGTAGTTCGGCCTCCACGCTGTTGAAGCGCACGGCCTTGGCATTGTCTAAATCAAGCGCACCCCGCTGGGAACCGATCGCGTTAAAAAATACACCCGTGGTGTCAAAAGTCAGCGCGGTAACGACGGGCGGCTCAAAGTTCACGTCAATGCTCGTCTCCCCGGTAACGCCATTTACGTCCTTTGCTCGGAACGTAAACGTACGGACGTCGTTGTCCCCATTAATCGTATTTTCCGGGTCCACACGGATGCGGTAGCGCGGTGTACCGGACATCTCGCCGGTGGCGAAAGGCCACGGGTTGGTAGCAGTTTCCGATCCGTCGTTAAACGTAAGTTGCGAAGCGGGAAGCAGCACACCGTCCTCCAGCACGGAAAGCGTCTCTAAGTCAGCTTCCGTTTTAGTCGTGAGCACGCGAACGCTGAAAGCACCATTGAAAGTAGCCAGGGTGGTGTTTCCACTCACAAATCCGTCCTCAACGAGTAGTTCCACCAACGGGGCGGCCCGGGTGAAATTAACGTTAATCGTTTCGGCATCCGTCAGGCCACCATCGTCCCGCAGAATAAAGGTGTAAGCGCTTGAGCCCACCGTTCCGTTGTTGCCGAGGATTTCAATTTCGTAGGTAAACTCCGTCTTATCGTCACCAAGCAGAAGGATGGGATTGTTGGAAGTCTGGCCCGTGCGGAAAATCAGTCGGTCGGCGGGAATGGCCAGACCATTTTCTTCGATACGCAGGCTATTGAGTTGGGCGGTTCCTTCATTACCCGTGATGTTGACGATGAAGGAGGGGGTTGCCAAGTCGAGGTCCTGGTCACCGGAAATGATTCCACTGCCGGTGTTCAGCCGGAGAGCCGGCTCCAAAACAACATCATTGGTGCCGCCAGAGTCGGGGTCACAGCCCGTGGAAAAGAGCACCACAAAAATGGCCAACAGGGAATAGGATAGTTGAGAGAGTCTACGCATAAAGAAGGGTTTTAGGATTATTTTTTAGGTCAACGGGGAGACTGCGTGGGATGTGCGAAAATAATCAGGTGATTACGCCAACGACGAAGCCACCTTCAACCGAGGTTGAAAGTGGCTTCGTACTTCTTCAGAACGATGAAGGCCGGCTATTTACTTTGCGGCGTTAGCGGCATCGCGGTAGGCCTGGATCTTTTCCGGTGAGGGGTTTTTGTACCGTGGGCCTACGCCGTCGAGTACTTCCGTCATTTTGGCGTTAGACAGCTTAGCGAGTGCTGCCGGTGTGCTTACACCAGCGGCTTCGAAAGCGCGGGCCATGGCGGGGCCGACTCCGGCGATCGCCTGGAGGGGGCTCTGCGGCACGACGGGCTTGACGCGGGGGCGACCCGGGCCACGACCGGTGGATGGCTTCTTAGCCGCACCGGTTTTGTTAGCCTTGCTACCGGCGGGGCGGCCACGACGCTTAGCGGCTGGCTTAGCTGCCGAGGTGCTTTCCTCAGATTTGTCGTTCATATCGGGAGTCGCCTTGGATGCAGCCGCGGTAGCAGCCGTCTTCTTGGGGCGACCGGGGCCGCTGGTCGTTGACTTATCGGCATCCTTCTTGGTCGAGCCCGTAGAAGTGTTGGTTACCTTGGTGGGCGTAGCCGCGGGCTTGTCCGATTTAGACTTGTTGCTTTCGGTCTTGGATTTATCATCCTTTGACTTACTGCTTGCAGTTTTGGACTTATCGTCCTTTGACGTGTCGCTCACGGATTTCTGCGCGCTGGGCGTAGCGGAGGCGGATTTTCCGGTGACCTTAGCTTTCGTGAGGGTGAGCTCACCTTCGGCTTTTGATAACTTCTTTTGGAGGTCGGCAACTTGCTGCTCTAATGCCTTAATGGTCTTCTTGGAAGACTTCATCTCCTTTTTGTGTGCCTTGCGGGCCTTTTTCGCGTCGTTAGAGTTAGCGGTAAAAGCTTCCTGCGCTGCGTCGAATCGAGACAGGAGTGCGGCAACTTCTTTTTTTAGATTAGCCATATTATGGTTTGGATTGAGTGGTTAATTATTGATATTTAATAAATGATAAGTAAAAGATACTGCGCTTCATTCTGAAGAAATGGGGTGCCATCTTTCCAGGAGCAAATAACTCTCTAATATTATTTATTTAAAAGTTTATTTAAAAGTCTGACCCAACGACACATTCAAGTTATTCCGACATCACGAATTTGGTTCGCGCGGAATGTACAGTTATCGTATGAATCGGGGAAATGACTACTTTGATAGATCTTCCGATGGGGCCAATTATTACGCAAATATATGCTAAAAAGGTTAATTTCGGTTATTTGTTCTTTTAGAGCATGTTGGGACTTTAGCTTCCGGCCTTATTTTAGCCACTTTTGCGGTGGTCTTCGTTAGTAAAATCCTCATTTAGCTACGGCTAAACTCCGGTTTTGCTGCCTTAACCATCACAAAACTGCCTCAAAACCAGCCAGGAACCCAACGTCCCAATATGCTCTTAGCTAGTGTTAAACGCTCCTTTATTTAAGCGGCCAGTTTAATTATGGCCAGCCCGGTCATCATACGAGATACCTTCGTTTAACCCGCATTCGCCAGCAAAATGGGATGTTTTGCCCTCAAAAGTTACGACGATCGTCCCCCCAGTGTAGTTTCCCGCGCAGGGTATCCATAAACGTGATACCCGGAAGCTCCACCAGGCTTAATCCGAAATCATTTTTCCGGACCGCCAAACTGTGTACCGAAGTAATGGTCTCAAAGCGGCTATCGAGCGTGCAGAGGAAGTTTTCCGTCCGCCCTTCGATCTCGAAGCTGACCACCGAATCATCGGAAATTACGATTGGCCGCACGTTCAAATTGTGCGGCGCGACCGGCGTGAGCACGAAATTACCGCTGCCGGGGAAGATGATCGGCCCGCCACAACTCAGCGAATACCCCGTAGAGCCCGTCGGGGTGGCGATAATGATGCCGTCCGCCCAGTAGCTATTTAAATACGCCCCGTTAATGTAGGTGTGGATCGTCACCATCGAAGAGGTATCCCGCTTGAGTAGCGTACAATCATTAAGCGCGTAGGGCGTCTCGCCGAATACGGATAGATTACTTTCCAGGTAGAGCATCCCCCGCTGCTCGACGTTGAAGCGGCCCAGTTTAAGCAGATTAAGGGTCGAACGCAGGCGCGTCTTTTCCACCCTGGCCAGGAAGCCCAACCGTCCAAGGTTTATACCCAAGATGGGTATCCCCGTGTTACGCACGATCGTCGCCGCACGCAGGATCGTCCCATCGCCCCCGAGGCAAAAGAACATATCGAAAGGTTTGATGCGCAGGTCAATGTGACCACCAAAAACACCCACGTCCTTTTTAAAAGTAACGTGGGGGCGTAGTTCCTCCAGGTAAGGCCCGTAAACGTAGGTTGAAAAATTATACTCGGCGAGGAGGTCAAATAGTTCCTGGATGACGGAAATATCCTTCACCTTGAGTACCTGGCTATAAATCACGATCTGCATAGGGAGGCCAAGTTACACCTTCTGTTCTTGATGTTGAGGCTATTGTCCCAAACGGACGCCGGAACATTTCGTGGGGACCGTACTCGGATTAGCCGTCGTGGCTAAGCAAAATAAGGATTAGACGAATAATTACGCTACTGACCGGTATTGCCTTGCGCCCGTAACGACCGTCGGTCGCTCCGGGACCCCGCAGCGTGGCTATCGGTGCGGAAAGGTCAACATTTCGACTGACGTACGGACTCCGAAATTGTATAATCTTAACCGACCTTACACAGCCGGATTATGCCACACAAACACAAAAACACACGAGAGTAAATGAACGGTGCTTCGGCGCAGCCGTACACCGATTTTGTGCTTTTGTGCTTTTGTGGCGAAATAATCTGCGAAACAGCAGATCTTAAGCATTCGTTCGTACTGATTGAAGGCTCGCCCCACGGTGAAAAACGCAGCATGCTGAAGTGGGTTAAAAACTTAGCTGGAGGGCGATAAAAACGCCATCTTCACCCAGGTGATTTCGGTTATACTGAATACTACCCACCATATCGTAATACAGAACGGCATCCAGGCCCGCGCTCATTCCGGTCAGTAACCTGTTGGTCAGCGGATTAGCTTCCCCGACGAAAGGGGAGTTGGAAAAACCCTGATTGAACTGAACGGCGAAGAGTAAACGAATCGGCACGTACCGAAACGCGTCAATAAATGCGTACTTACCGAGGTCCAGTTTAGCCCGAAATATTTCCCGCCGAATGCCCGCCCGCCAGATGAGCATATCCAGTCCGTCCACGACGTAAAATTGATACCCCACCAGCCCGTTACTTCCGAAGCCAATGGCCCGGTTCTCCAGGAAAGGTTGCTGCGTGCGAATGAGGCTGTACTTAGCGGCCATACCGAAGTTGAGGGAATATTTATCGCTAAGGGGTAAAAACTTAGCGTAGGTGCCCCCCAGCGTCAAACCACTCCGTTCTCCCGTAATCCCCAGGCCTTCCTTTTCTACAGAACCGCTGATGAGGTAACCCGCCCAGGGGTAATTACGGACGTCGCGCTTGTCGGTCGAATAAAAGTAGGCCAGCCGCCCAAACTGCTGGCTATTCCGAGCGCCGCCGAAAAAGTCGGGGTTTAAGCTCCGCGCAATGGTGTCGGCAATGCTGGTATTGCGGTAGCCCAGTTCTATGCGGTGGGTGACAAAAAGTTCTTTTCGGTATCTCAACGATAGGTCGACGTTGGTGCGACGGAACACAAAGTTATCCTCCTCCGAATAGAATTTTTGCTGGTTGTCAACCGTCAGGTAATTCTGCTCGCGGCGGCGGCGGAAACTGTAACTGAGGCCGAGGCCGAGCGTGCCGGCGGCGTTGACGTAGGGGTGGTTATAGCTAAATTCGTATTCCCGCGTGTAGCCCGTCGTGAACCCTATTTTGAATTTGTCGCGGCGGCCGGTGAAGTTATAGTAAGTCAATTTCGCCCCGATGTCGACCCGGTCGAGGGAGGCGTTATTTTCGTTGAACCAGACGTTAAAATTGCGGTCCGCCAGGCCGAAGACCGGCACGGGGTACAGGTACCAAGTTTCCCGAATTTGTAGCACCAAAGCGACTTCATCGGCGCTCAGGGTATCGATCGCAATTTCGACGCTCGCAAAGAGGCCGGTATTCATTAACGTGTTGTAGCTTAAATCTACCCGCTCCCGTAGGTCGGCGGACGGAACGCGGGCGCCGCGTTTGAGGCCCATCTCCCGGACGATAACGCGGTCGCGGGTCCGCTTGTGGCCCTCCATAAATACGTCGACGATCGTGACCGAGTCGGCGAGCGGTGTTGTTTTAGTCGCTGTCGCTGTCGCCGGGCTAGTATCCCGTAGGGTCCGGAGTATTTTGGGCCGGTCATCCTCCACGGGCGTGGCTTCCGTACCCTGCCCCCTTAAGCCTGACGGCTGGCTCGCCGCAAGCAGTAATAATAAAGTTAGAAGGTAATCTATCCGCATCGTCGCAATAACGGAATAAGCCACGACAATCACGTGCCGGCCGGCCGGTTCGGTAACCTTACGGACGCACTCCCCCATCATCGTTTACTTAACCAAACGCCCACGAGGACGAGCGCGACCGCCGGCAGCTGCCAGTAGCTCAGGGCTTCGCCGTCCAGCAAACCCCAAGAGAGGGCCACCAGCGGGATGATGTAACTCACCGTGCTCGCGAACACCGCCCCGGTCCGTTGCACCATCCGGAAAAACACTACGCTCGACAGCACGGTACTGAATACCGCCAGAAACGCTACGTACCCCAGCGCCCACCAGCCCGCCCCGTCGGCCGTGCTCAACACCACGTCCAACACGGCACCCGCGCTCAGCGCCCAAATCAACGCCGGCGTCCCCACCAGCACAAAACTGGTGACCGTAATCGTCAGCGCCGACGTTTCTTTGAAGTAAGCACCGACGAGGTTGGAACTGATGGCGTAGCAGAAACAGGCCATTAAAATAAAGCCCGTGTAAAGAAAACGGGTGGTCTGCCCCGTCACCCCGGGTGCCGCCCACGCCAGCAGAATCGCGCCGCAAAGCCCCACCAGCACACCCGCCAGTTGCCGATTACTACCCTCGCGGCTACCAAAAATGAAGTACGCGACGATGAAGGTGCACAGCGGCGTGAGGCTACTCAGCATACCCGTCAGGCTGCTGCTGAGCTCGGTCTGCGCAAAGGGGAAAAGGAAAGACGGCAGGCCCGTCCCGGTAATGCCGATGACGATGAGCAACGGTACCTGCGACCAGCTAATTTTGCGTAAGTGAACGACCGCGAACGGTAACAGGGCAAGCGCCGAAATGCCCAGGCGCAGCGTCGCCACCTGGGCCGGGGTAAATACTTCCAGGCCCCGTTTGATGAGGATATAACTCGTCCCCCAAATCAGGCTGAGGGCAACGAGGGTCAGGTAATCGATGAGCTGGGGGCTGCTACGTTTTTGAATCACGCGGCGAAGGTAAGGCGCGGGAAATACGCAGTTCACGAATTGACCTTACGCTTTTTTTCATCACAGAAAACAGCGCAGAACTAATTGATCCCTTGAGATTCGTTACAATTGCTTTTGGCCCGAAGTGATCATGCATCAGAGGCCGCTACTCTTCAGCGTAACCAGTGTCCCGTCGTCACCGCGGGTCAAAAAGTAGCCTTCCATTTCCGGGCGCGCCTCAATTAACCGCAAGGCTTTTTCCGGGCCAAGCACCATACAGGCCGTGGCGTAGGCGTCCGCCGTAGCGCAATCGGGCGCCAGGACGGAGGCGCTCAGGAGCGTATTCCGTTCAACCATCCCCGTTTTCGGATTAATGGTGTGGCTGTAGGTTTCGCCATCGACTTTGTAATAATTTAAATAATTGCCCGAGGTCGCGAGTGCCCGACCGTTCATCAGCGGCAGCGTACCGGCGCTGGCAATTTTTGTTTTGTCCTCGTCGGGCAGGCGAATGGCCACGTTCCAGGCCGCGCCGTCCTTCGTACCGCCGCCGCGCATTTCGCCGCCGATGTCCACGAGGTGGTTCGGGCGGCCGCGCGCGCTCATTAATTCGGACACCAGGTCCACGCCGTAACCCTTCGCGCTGGCGCTCACGTCGAGCTGCACGCCAGGTATTTTTTTCGTTAGCCGCTCACCCTTTAGTTCGATATTTTCTAATCCGACGAGCGTGCGCAAACGCGCTATTTCGGCTACGTCGTAATCGGTCGAAGTGCGTCGCTCCCCCGCCCCGAAGCCCCAGTAATTAACGAGTGGCGCCACGGTCGGGTCGTAGGCGCCGTCCGTTTCCCGGCTAATTTTTATGGCTAGTTCGAGGTTCGGAATAAAGTGCTGCGTACCACGCAGGTCAACCCCGGAATCACGTTCGTTGAACTGGCTAAGCTTGCTTTCCGGCACCCAGGCGGATAGCTCCAGGTTGTAAGCGTCCAGTAAACTATCCACACTGCCGGTCAGAAAGGGAATGCTGTCGCCCAGGTAAGTGATGCGGTAGTAGGACCCCATGGCTTGCCCGCTTATTTCGTGGCGTTGCCCGGTGGCCCCGCGCGATCCCGTTTCGTTGGTTTGGGCGCGGTCGCAGGTGCAGAGTAAGCAGGTAAGGAGCAGAAAGGTGGGGCCTAGTCTAATCATGCGGTAAAATTACGTCCCGCCGGTTAAGTAAGAAACCGGGCTACCAATCCACAAAAAAGCGCGGTCCGGGAGTATAATCCGGACCGCGCGGTAAAACACACACTATTAAAACCCAAATTCTTGTGGCGGTCGCCCTATTTGTGGGCAGCGCCCACCGCTCAGCTTTTCATTGCTCACGGCCCGCAGGCGCATCTGCGTAAACCGGTATTCTCGTTACCCATTATTTTACTGGGTTAGAAATTATCGACCTGCATAGTTAGCTAATTGCCTGAAAGACACTACTGTAACCACTACCCCCTACTTAATATGCTTAAGGAAAGGTTATCTGCCGGCGGTACGCGTTAAAAGACGTTAAGCCCGGCCGAGGTGAATTACGAAACCCGGGGGCCACCCTGCCGTTAGGGCTCTGTACGTACGAAAGGAATTTTGCCCTCCCACGTCGTGTCCGCTAATTACAACACCCCCCGCATTATGGCTTATACCCCCATTGAAGACCACGCCGTAATCGGTAATCTCCACACGCTCGCCCTGGTCAATTTATCCGGCTCGATTGATTTCCTCTGTCTCCCCCGGTTCGATTCACCTTCCGTATTCGGAAAAATCCTGGACGACAAAAAGGGTGGCTGCTTTACGTTCTTCTGCGAAGACGAAGACATTCGCTACAAACAACTTTACCTACCCGGCACCAACATCCTGCTCACCCGCTACCTGAGTAAAACCGGTATCGCCGAGGTGACGGACTTTATGCCCATCGCAAACGCGGAGCAGGATTTTGCCATCTACCGCCGGCTGAAGGGCGTTTACGGCGACCACCAAATTCGGGTAGACATCAAACCGCGCTTCGACTACGCGCGCCAGACGTGCCGGGTGGAGAAACGACCGGACGGCACGGGCTACCTGATGCACGACCCCGCGGGCGAGCAGCCGACCCTATTACTCCTCACCTCCGCCGACCTGGAGATCAAGGAAGACGGCCTCGAAGGCATGATCTCCTTACGGCACGGGGAGAACATGGATTTTCTCCTCACGCTGGCGGAAGGCGAACGGCACGAACCTGATTTCATGCCGGCCTTCAAAAAATGTCGGGACTTCTGGTCGAGCTGGTCGAGCCGCTGCAATTACGATGGCCCGTGGAAGGAAGAAGTATTACGGTCCGTCCTGACGCTTAAGCTGCTCACCTCAAAACGCTTCGGCAGTACCGTTGCGGCGGGGACGTTCGGCCTCCCGGAAACAATCGGTGGCGAACGCAACTGGGATTACCGCTATACGTGGATCCGTGACTCCGCCTTCACCATGTACGCCTTTCTGCGGCTGGGCTATACCGAAGAGGCGGAAGCCTTTATGGTTTGGATTCAGGATAAGTGTATGGACAGCCTCCAACTTATGTACGGCGTCGACGGCCGGAAGGACCTGGAAGAAATTAGCCTGGACCACCTCGAGGGGTACAAGCAGAGCCAACCCGTCCGAATCGGCAACGGTGCCTACGACCAGACGCAGATGGACATCTATGGTGAACTCATCGATACGATTTACCTCTACAACGAGTCCGGCGGCAGCATTACCCGTGAGTTCTGGGGTGAGATATCCGTGATGGTGGACTTCGTCATCGAGAACTGGCGGACCAAGGACCACGGCATCTGGGAAGTCCGCAGTGGCAAACAGCGCTTTCTTCACTCGACCGTCTGTTGCTGGGTCGCGCTCGACCGGGCGATGACGATCGGCGACGACCGCTCCCTGCCCTACCCACTGGAAAAGTGGCGCACGGTGCGGGACGAGATTTACGAGGAGATTTACGACGGGTTCTGGAATGAAGATCTGCAGGCTTACCCCCAGTTTCTCGGCAGTGAAACACTGGATGCGAGCGCGCTACTGATGCCGCTGTTGCGCTTCGTATCCAGCAAGGAGCCCCGCTGGCTGAAGACATTCGAGCAAATAGAAAAGAAGCTCACGGCGGACGTACTGGTCTTTAGGTATAAGCAAGAGGACGGGGCTACGGACGGGCTCGAAGGGGAAGAGAGCTCTTTTACCATTTGCTCTTTCTGGTACGCTGAGTGCCTGGCCCGTATCGGACGGATAGACGAGGCGACGATCGTTATGCAAAAACTGCTCGGCTACGGAAACCACGTTGGCTTGTTCAGCGAGGAAATAGGTATCCACGGCGAGCAGCTCGGTAACTTCCCCCAGGCCTTTTCCCACCTGTCCCTGATCTCCGCCGCCTTTCAAATTGATAAGCAAACGCGAAACACGAATGCCTGCGCACGCTAGTACCGATGTTGCACGTAAAAAACCCCTTCCTAATATATTTGGGAAGGGGTGAAAACAACACTTGAACAAACAAATTTTTTAGTGGCGTCGGATCAACCGCCTGGTCACGTACCGCAAGCATTGGCAAGTTAAAATGTGAGCTGCGACAAGTCTTGCTGGTAGCTAACGCACCCGTAGTGTCGTTGGTACGGAGTTTGACCAGTAATCATCGATGGAACGTAGAATTTACGCAGACCATACAATTTACCGTTTCAATACGGAGTGTAGCATAATGTTCCGCATAATGCGCAAATATCTACTATTCTACGCTAATCCGTTAGCATATCTTTAGGTAATTCTCCACACTACTGGACATTTTCAAATTGGACGCTTGGAGGACTCGAAACCCTTCGCTACGCTTTAGTTTCGAGACGCTCCAAGGTTCTAAAATTCTACTTGAGGACCTTGGAGCGTCCTCTGCCGTGAAGCCGAAGGCGAAATTGTTGAGGTCCTCCAAGCGTCCGGGGAAAATGTCCTGTAGTATGGTAATTCTCCCAACGGTTGAATAATTCGAAGTTTGCTCTGCACGCTCATCTTATGTGTCTGTACGCGCGGCGTAGGCCAAATAATCTATACCAATTCACGACGGAACAATTAGTGCTCAGCGCTACGAATCTGCAATCCAAACCCGTTAATTCTCTTAAACTGACCAAAAGTAATCAGTATAACTTAAGATGGATGACGACAAACCCGACGATCTTAGTGTAAGTACACAAAATGTAAGTTAATGTTGCTAATCAGCTTCCTTATTTTACGAATTAACTTTAATTATTCCCTAAGCTATATTTTAGGGCGACTAACGTTACTGGTACCCCCGCGCCTGCAACTTAAATAGTTCGGCGTAGCGGCCGTCCTTCAGCATGAGTTCTTCGTGCGTTCCCAACTCCAGTAGTCGACCGTACTCCAGAAAAAGAATTGTATCCGCCATGCGTACGGTAGAAAAACGGTGGCTGATGATGACGGCGGCTTTTCCTTCGATGAGTTCGGTGAAACGTTCGAAAACTTCGAATTCCGCCCGGGCATCAAGCGCGCTGGTGGGTTCGTCGAGGATGAGTAGCGAAGCGTCGCGCATGTAGGCACGCGCGAGTGCTACTTTTTGCCACTGCCCACCACTCAGGTCCATCGCGCCGGCAAAGCGACGCCCCAGAAGTTGGTCGTATTTGCCCGGCAGGCTCTCTACGACCTCGGCGGCCAATGATTTCGTCGCGCTGTCTTCAATTCGGTCCTGCTGGTCGATCTCCTCAATCCGGCCCACGGCGATGTTCTCACGCGCGCTGAGTTGGTAGCGGAAAAAGTCCTGAAAGATCACCCCCACGTGGTCGCGCAGTTCGTTCAGGCGGTAGTCCTTCAAATCTTTACCATCCAGTAAGATGCGCCCTTCGGTTGGTTCGTACAGGCGAGCCAGTAATTTCACCAACGTCGTTTTTCCCGCACCGTTTTCCCCTACGAGGGCGAGCTTTGTCCCCATTGGTAGCTCGAAGGACAAGTTCTGGATCGCAAATTTTTCCGCGCCCGGGTATTTAAAGCTGACGTTCTCGAACACCCACCCCGCGACTACTTTTTCCGGAAAAGGCAACGCGCCCTTCCGATCCCTGATGCCAGGCTCGATGCGGAAAAAGTCGAAGAGGTCCTGCAGGTACAGCGCGTTTTCACCGATCGTCGCCACCCGCGATAGAATCGTTCGTAAGCCCTGCTGCATCCGCCGGAAGGCGCCCGCGAGAAAGGTCAGCGTACCCACGGATATTTGGCCGCTGATGGCCTGCATGATGATCAGGACGTAAGCGCCGTAATAAGTAAGCGAACTGATCGCACTGAAAAAAGCGCCCCACCCCGCCCGGCGCACGGCCAACTTGCGGTTGGCGAAGTAGTACTTCATCGACAGCATATCGAAGCGGTCCGTGATGAAGTCAGCCAGGCCGAAGATCTTAACCTCTTTGGCCGTGATGTCGCTTGCGCCCAGGTAACGGAGGTAATCCAATTCCCGTCGCTCCGGCGTCCAACTACGGGTCAGGCTGTATTTCTGTTGGTTAAAGTAGTTCTCCTGGATGAAGCTGGGAATGACCGCTACGACTAACAAGACAATTAACCACGGGCTGTACGTGACCACGGTCACACCCAGCACGATGATGGTGATGATGCTCTGAAACTGCGCGAGTAGTTGCGACATTAGGGTCGAGCGGCCGTTGGTTTGCCGGCGCGCGCGTTCCATCTTGTCGTAAAATTCGGCGTCTTCGAACTGGTACAGGTCGAGCGTGGCGGCGTGGCGCATGATGTCCACGCTGGTTTTGTTACTGATTAGGTCCGTCAGCAGGCCGTCCACGAGCGTGGTGGCGCGGGAGAGGAGGTCGGAACTCAGGCCCAGGACGAATTCGAGGGCGACGACTTTCCACAGAAAGTCTACGTCACCACCACCGTCAAGTAGCAGGATCACCTCATCGATGATCAGTTTACCGATGTACAGTATGGCCGTCGGTAACGCCGCCTGCAGCACGCGCAGCACGATGTTGGCGATGGTGAGTTTCGAGCTCGCGGCCCAGATTAATCGGAGAAAGGGGGGGATGTTCTTGAGCGCCGCCAACTGGTCGCGCCAGCTGGGGGCTTCTTCGGTGCCGCCGCGCGGTTTTGCCATGCCACGTAAAGCCCACTGGTGGTGGAAAAGTTTTTGGCGGTATTAGTGCGCCCCGGTAGCCATCGGAATGGGTGCAATATTGGGGATGCGCAGGCGTAAAGTATTTAGGGCCAAGCCCCGCTGCTCCTTAAGTAAATGCTTTGCGTCTACGACCGCGCCCACTATTACCGCAGGCGATCGGCGCTACGCACCAGTTTCTCGTCCTTTTTGATATTATTGCGCGCCAGCCAGCCGAAAATGATGGCCAACAGTGGTAAAATCAGGCCAAAGTCAGGCGTCGCACTACCCGCCGCGACGTCCGTAAAAAAGCGGAAGGCCCCGTAGCCCGCACCCAAAACGACCAGCAGAATAGCCACTAAACTCAGCGTCATTTGTAGCTTGCGGTTATTAAAAAGAAATATATTCACCAGCAAAAGCACTCCAGCTAAGCCAAAGAGCACCAGCAAAATCGGATCGTCAAACAAGGTAAATTGAGCATCGGCAAACAGACTACTGGTTTCCATCGGCGCTGGCGTATCGGCCACGTCGGTGAAGAAGAGCACGAAGCAAAGAACGGCACCGAGGAAGAGAAAAATAGATTGAATTCGCTGGATCATATCACACAGTTTTAAGCGCCGGCAAAGGTAATAAGCCAGCAAGGGAACCCAAGCTTGTTGCTGGATTCCCTTGCTAATAGATTATGAATGGATTGACTAGAAGTTGATCACCACCGGTAGGCGACACTGCGCTTTGTTGACTTTCGTCATCTCCCGCAGCAGCTCGAAGTGGCGGTAGTTATCCTCCCCGAGTTGCTCGCGGACGATCGACGCGCCGGCCATCGTGGGCATGGCATCCTCGCCCAGGTAGGTTTCGATAATCTGCTCCAGCGGCGTTTTCATCTTCGGGTACTGACCGACGCTCACGTCGTCTAAATCAATGCCCGCCAGGCCAGCCGCGGAAGCGATCGCGTCGTCGAGCCCGCCGAGGCGGTCGACCAGGCCAATTTCAAGCGCCCGCTGACCGGTATACACCCGGCCACCGGCCAGAATGCGTACTTGTTCCTTGGTGAGGTTCGCCCGGCCATCGGCTACCCGGTCCAGAAAAGTTTCGTAGATCATGGCCGTGCGGTCCTTGAGCACATCCTTTGCGCCTTCACTCAGGGGGCGGAAGGGACTAAAGGCGTTGGCGTACCGAGCAGTATTGACCGTATCGAAGTTGATGCCGATCTTCTCGTTCATCAACTCGTCCACCATCGGAAACAGCATGAAAACACCGATGGAACCGGTAATCGTGGAAGGCTCGGCAAAAATAGAATCCGCACCGGCGGCGATGTAGTAGCCCCCGCTGGCCGCGTAGGTACCCATGCTGACGACGAGGGGTTTACCCGTGTCCTTGAATTTTTCGAAGGCGTACCAAATGTTTTCCGAGCTACTGGCGCTGCCACCGCCACTGTTGACCCGAAGGACTACGGCCTTCACGTCATCATCTTCGGCTAACTTATCGATTTCCTTCACGAGATTTTTGTCCCCGATCGAGCCCGGGTCGGCTTTACCATCAACGATGCTGCCCTCCGCGAACAGCACGGCAACTTCGTCGCCACCGCCCCGGAGTAGTTTGAGGCGGGCGGAAAAGTAGTCGTCGACGGAAAGCCCCTTGATCTTGTCGTCGGATTCGAGCCCAAGTAAGGTCCGCAACCGCGTGTCCACTTCGTTGCGGCGGTAAACGCCATCGATGAGCCCGGCGTCGACGGCGGCCTGGTCCTTCCAACCGGTGAGGTTGTTGGCAAAACCCCGGACGGTGGCGGGAGTGAGGTTGCGGGAGATCGCGACGTCTTCCGCCATCATGTTCCACAGGCCGGTGAGGTACTCCCGCGTCTGTAAGCGGTTGGAGTCACTAATCTCCGTCAGGCGGAAGGGCTCCGTAGCGCTTTTAAAGTTGCCGGCGTAAAAGATCTCGAAGCGGACGCCGACCTTATCGAGCATGTTTTTGTAGAAAGGGATATCGGCACCCAGGCCGCGAAAATCAACCACGCCGAGCGGGCCGACGTAAACTTCGTCGGCGGCGCTGGCCAGGTAGTAGGCGTTCTGGTCGTAGACGGGTGCGTAACTGACCACGAATTTACCGTTCTCCCGAAAGTCCACCAGGGCCTCGCGGATTAGCCGCAGCTTAGTAAATCCACCCACCTGGCTCATGCTGTTCAGGTAGATGCCCTTGATGTCGTCGTCGTTTTTGGCGTTCTCGATCGCGCGCACGACGTCGTGTACACCGAGCGGGCCGATGCCTTCCAGGTCGAACTCGAACCCGTCGACGGGCAAGTTCCCCGTCAGTTCCGGTAATTTTGTGAGGTCGAGTTTGAGGATGGAGTTGGTTTCAACGTCCGGTTTATCGTCTCCGGAACTCGCCAGGCCGGCAACGGCGGAAAAGCCGATGAACCCCAAAACACCGAGGGCGAGTAAAGTACCCAGGCAGGAACCGAAAAGAATCTTAAAGAAATTGGACATACGGACGCAGTTTAAACGTGGCGATAAAGGAACGATACACGGGGCGGTTCGGTTCCGGTTTTCGATGAATGGCCCGTATTCATCGAACAACGTAACGGATCAAGTCAAATTGAAGCCACGGTGGCAACATTTCACACAAAATCAACTCGGTCCTTTGAACTACTATATTTGCGGCCAATTCAGCCCCATGCCCGACTCCGCCCACGATATTTCCGTAGACACCTTCGATTACGACCTTCCGGACGACCGCATCGCCCGTCATCCTGCGGCTCGGCGGGACGCGGCTAAACAACTGCGCTGGCACGGCCCTGGCAGACCAATTGAAGTCCACGAGTTTCAGGACCTTCCGGATCATCTGCCGCCGGGGACATTACTCATTGGCAACAAGACCCGCGTCATTCACGCACGGCTGTTTTTCCCTTTAGCCGAGGGCAAGCGGGCTATCGAAATCTTCTGTCTCGACCCATTGGAGCCGGCGGATCACGCGCAGAATTTAGGGGCGAGGACGCGGGTGCAATGGACGTGCCTGATCGGCGGCAATCGGCGTTGGAAGCGGGGGAGTTTATCCCTGACCGTCCCGCTTTCCGGCGGCACGGCTACGTTGGAAGCAGAGCGGTCGGGGCGTAGCGACGCTACTTTTACCGTTGCCTTCAGCTTTATTAGCGACGTACCCGACCTTACTTTTGGTGAGGTACTGGAAGCAGCCGGCACGCTACCCCTCCCACCTTACCTGGGCCGGGAGACGGAGGCCGAGGACGAGGATCGTTACCAAACCGTCTTCGCCCAAGTTGCCGGCTCCGTTGCCGCCCCTACGGCTGGTTTACACTTTACTCCGGAAGTAATGGCTGGGCTAGCTCGAAAAGACATTGAATGGGCGGAAGTACTTCTACACGTCGGTGCCGGGACCTTTCGGCCCGTCTCCTCCCCCACCCTCGGCGGCCACGACATGCACCGGGAGACCTTTTCGGTCAGTAGAGACTTCGTGGCAAAATTGGTCGCTAAGCACTTAAACTCGGGAACGGTGGTGAGCGTGGGGACGACTACCCTACGGTGCCTGGAAAGTCTGCATTGTTTGGGTGCGGATTTGCTTCTTAATCGACGACGGGTGGAAGACCGGCCCTTCGCGGTGGGGCAGTGGGCGTTCGAGGACCGGGAAGTTCGGGAAATGCCGGCAACTGCGAGCTTAGCGGCGCTACTGGCGATGATGGAAGACCAAAACCTCAAGTATTTAAACGGACACACGGAGATTCTACTTTCCCCCGTTTCGGGTGTCCGTACGGTAGACGGATTGATCACCAATTTTCACCAACCTAAGTCTACGCTGCTGTTACTAATCGCGGCGATTGTCAGCGACCGGTGGCGGGAGATTTACTCATATGCCTTGGGACATAACTTTCGATTCTTGAGCTATGGGGATAGTAGCTTGTTGTGGCGATCCGCGGGGGAAGGGCTTCCGGAGGAAGGGGAAGAGGTATAGGAAGAAAAAAGAAGTTTCCGGGCAGTCAAAAAAGAGGACCTTAGGCAGGATACGCTACTTCTACTTGGATATACTTTACACCTGCGGCGCGTAGCTAATCCCGTACTTGGTCAGGGCGACCGCGCAAATACTATTCACGCAACAGGAGAACCTTTCGCTCCGCCGAGTCCGCTTTCATGCGTAATAAGAGACTGTCCTGACGCAGCAAATCAACGGCAACGACGTACTGCGTGGCTTCCTGGCCAGTCGTGTCCTGGGCGTAGAGGTAGCCGTTTTCGTAGCGCCACGTGCCTGCCTCGCGGTAGTTGAGCGTGGACCGGTAGGCATACCGATTATCGGAGTGAAACTCGAAGCTTATTTCACCGGGGTCGAGTTGTAAGCTGTCCCCGTTTTCGCGAACGTCGACCGCCCGCCAGCTGCCCAACAGGGATGGTGAATCCGGCTGGCAGGCGGTCAGCAACAGGCAACTGCAGAAGAATAAGAAGACGCGCAAGGTCACTACTTCAGGTACGTTTCGATGACCATGAACACGGCGGCACCGGCGGCGAAACCAACGAAGGCGAGCCAGGCAATCTTTTTGAGGTACCAGATGAAATCGATCTTCTCCATTCCCATGGCGGCAACGCCGGCGGCAGAACCGATGATGAGCATCGAACCGCCCGTACCGGCCGAGTATGCGATGAAGTGCCAGAGGGTATCGTCGATGGCGTAGTTGTCCAGGCTGTACATACCCATCGAAGCGGCCACGAGCGGCACGTTGTCGATGATGGCGGAAAGGAACCCGAGGATGAAGATTACCCAGTTCTGGTTCGGAATGGCGTCCTGCAGTACTTCGGCCATGGCGCGTAGGGCACCAACATTACCGATCGCGATCGTCTCCAACGCCGCGACGGCCATCAAAATTCCGAGGAAAAAGAGAATGGAGGACATCTCGATCCGACTCAGCGCCCGGTGGGCGGAGTAAGTTGCTTTGCGCTCTTCCGTAAAGTTTTCTTCCGGGTGGATGTACTCAGAAACTAACCACACGACACCGAGGCTAAGCATCATGCCGAGGTAAGGGGGCAGGTGGGTTACTACTTTGAAGATCGGGACGAAGACGATCATTCCCAAACCTAGAAACAGCATCGTTTTGCTGGAGAGCAGTCGCTCTTCCGTTTCCGGGACGCCTTCGTCCGACTCAAGCTCCGGCGTCATAATATCTCCTTTAAAGGCCTTCATCGAAGTGGTAGCGATTACGAAGGGGACAATAAAACAGACCAGGGAAGGAACGATCAGGTATTCCATCAGTCCACCGGTGCTCACGCGCTGACCGATCCAGAGCATCGTCGTGGTCACGTCACCGATCGGCGACCAGGCGCCACCGGCGTTGGCGGCAATGACGATGAGGGCTACGTACCAGAGCCGCGTTTCGCGGTCCGGGACGAGCTTCCGCAGGAGCGTCACCAGTACGATCGTGGCCGTCAGGTTGTCAATAATGGCGGAAAGAATAAACCCAAGGATGCCGACGATCCAGAGCAGTTTACTTTTGGAACGGGTGTTGATGTAGCCCTTGAGAATGTCGAAGCCCCGGTGCAGGTCCACAATTTCGACAATGGTCATGGCGCCGATCAGGAAGATCAGGATTTCGGCCGTTTTGCCGAGGTGGTGCAAGAGATTGGCCATGAACCCCTCTTCCGCTTCTTCGAAGGCAGCGCCGTCGTGGAGCAACATGTCGGCACCTTTGAACAAGTGCTCGTGGCCGTCGACGATGTCGAGCGCGCCATTGTGGAAGCCAAGGCTAATTAGCGCCCAACAGACGGCGCCCATCAGTAGCGCGGGAACAGTTTTATCGAGGCGGAGCGGGTGCTCGAAAACGATGGCGATATATCCGATTACGAAACAGGCAATTACGGCGTATAGTAACATGCGGGGAAGGATAGCATTAGCCGTTGACCAGGGGCAGGGGAGCCTGAAATCAGGCGCCGAGTTAGCGTCAACGGCTGGGTGGAAAATTAGATCGACCGGTTCAAAATCGTAATACGCCGCCGGGCAGCGTAAATTTAAGCCGTCGCACCCCACCTAGACCACCATTAGTGACCGGATCGGGATGCGACGGCAATAAACAAACTTTAACCTTAGCGAAGTTAATTCCGCCCCGTTTATTTCTTCTAAACGTAGCGCTCCCCAAACTTTTCTCCCGCCCGGCTGCGCAGCTGCTTGATCTCTTGTTCGCGGCTGCGGGGGTAGATGACCAGCACGTCTCCTTCGTCGATCACGAGCAAGTCATCGACGCCACCGACAACGATCAGTTTGTCCTTGGGGCCGCGGATGTACGTGTTGTGTACGTCGTCGATCACTACCTTCTCGGCGTGGATTACGTTGCCGGCATCGTCCTTCGGGCTCTCTCCGTAAAGCGCACCCCAGGCACCGAGATCGGACCAACCGAACTGGGCGGGGATGGTGAAAATGTTCTTGGCGCTTTCCATGATGGCATAGTCAACAGAGATGCTCGGCGTCTGGGGGTAGAACTCATCGATGAAACCCTGTTCCTTGTCCGTATTATAGCAACTCATGCCCTGGGAAAGCAGCGCGTAGATTTCTTCGGCGTGTTGCTCGTAGGCTTTCAGGACGGTTTCGGCGCGCCAGACGAAAATACCGGCGTTCCAGAGGTAATCACCACTTTTCAGAAATGATTTCGCGTCCTTCAGGTCGGGCTTTTCGGTGAAGCGCTGGACGGGGTAAATACCATCAGCGCCACCCTCCCCGAGAAACTGAATGTAGCCGTAGCCGGTGTGGGGCTCGTCCGGGGCGATTCCGAGCGTTAAGAGTGCATCGTTTTCGGCCGTGTACTTCAGTGCCTTGTTGATATTATCGGCGAACAGCATTTCGTTCATGATCAGCGCATCCGACGGGGCGATGACCATATTGGCCTCGGGGTCGATGGCCCGCAATTTGAAGGCAGTGTAGGCAACGCAGGGGCCGGTATTGTTCCTGCTGGGTTCACACAGAATCTGGTTCTCGGTGATTTCCGGCAGGTGCTCCAGGACTTGCTGCTGGTACTTTCCGTTCGTGACGATAAAAATTTTGTCGGCAGAAGTGACCTTGAGGAAGCGTTCGAAGGTAATGCGGAGCAAGCTGCGCCCGTCACCGGTGATGTCCAGAAACTGCTTGGGCTTAGCTTCCCGGCTGGCTGGCCAGAAGCGGGAGCCGACGCCACCGGCCATGATGGCTACGTAGGTGTGTTCGTTCATTGAAGTAGTGTTGTGGGGATAATAAGCCGTTTACTCCGCTAATGTTTGTCGCGTAGGACCATGTCACCGGCCGAGCAGTGGCAAACACGGATGAGCAGGGCGCGTTGCACTCCTACAAAAGCAACCGCCTAATGCGCCCAACATACGGTCTTCTCCTCTCCTTCGTTTTTTTTAGCTGCCTGATCTCCACAATGCAAGCCCAAAGCATCCCGCTCGCAGAGAGAAAAGACATTCGCGCCTACAATCCAACTGAAGAGAAGGTTTACGCCATCAACCCGTGGATAGACGGAGGAATCGGGCTTGGAGGAATGATTATTTCCACCACGCTGATCGATAAACTGCGCGACAAAGATGTCGTCGACTTCGCGTCCCTCGACCGTGATGACGTCGCGGGTTTCGACCGCTGGGCCTTCCCCGACAACGCTGACCGGAGAGAAGACGCCGAAAGCGCGAGCGACGTGTTTTTTAACGCCTCCATCCTCCTGCCCTTCACGCTTTTTCTCGATAAAAAAATTCGGAAGGATTGGATCGACATTACCGCCCTGTACGTACAAACCCACGCGCTGAGTAGCCTTACCTACGCCATCACTCCGCTCGGGCCAACGTTCATCGACCGGGCACGGCCGGTAGCTTACTACGAAGACGTAGATGACAGTATTCGCGAATTAGGCAATAACCGCAATAGCTTCTTTAGCGGCCACGTAAGCACTACCGCCGTGGGGACTTTCTTTTTCGCCAAAGTGCTTTCGGACTACAATCCGCAGTGGAACGGAAAGCAACGGGCGCTGGCTTTCGGTCTGGCTAGTTTGCCGCCGGCTTACGTTGCCATCAAACGCATACAGGCGCTGAAACACTTTCCTTCCGATACCGTAGTGGGATTTGGGGTCGGTGCATTTTTTGGCATTATGACGCCACACATCCACAAGCGGTGGCAGCGGAAGCACCGGAGTAAATTATCGATCGGTGGGTCGTACGGTGACGGGGCCGGGGTGGCTGGGTTGGGGTTGACTTTTTGAGGACTATCCGTCAGTTACACATCCGATGAACTTCCAGCAGCCATTACTGCGCAACGGCCGCTGGAAGATACATCTGATGAGAACTGACACATCCTCACCACTAGTTTTTTGGATGACACTGAACTTGAGGAAGTTACTGCTGTGCAACGGTTTCTAGAAGATACATCCGAAGGAAACTGACTACTTATTGCGTTATCTAGTGATACTAAACCATCTGTTTCCGTTAAGTCGCTTCGCTATGGGGGAGCACACCCGGCAACTCCTCCTTAAAGTTATCCAACAAAGACTTATCAACGAGAAAGCGCATTTTGCGCCCGAAACTACCCACGCCATTGAGGCGGATGGTGGCGAAGCGGAAGAAAAGGAAGCGCGTTTCAGTAAAGGATTCTACGTCCTGATCCCAGCGGTAAAAGGCCGTCCGAAAATAATTGCTGACGTAGACTTTTTCACCGTCCGTCTCCACCCGTTTGAGCGGCCACAGCAGCACCAGGAAACTGATGACGGCGAGAACGAGGGCGAACAGCGTGCCGTAGCGGAACGAGGTAAGCAGACTTCCCTCGAAAAGGTTATCCCTTACGAACCAGGCGACAATCGTAAGCGCCGCGAGGATGGTCGTCCAGAAGACCGGGACAAATAGTTTAAGGAAAAGCGTTGCGTTAGAAGATAGTCGGTACATGGTCACAGGGGGCTTAGCGGGTAAATTTACGTTTCCAGTTGGTCGTGTTCCCCCGGGCGTCAGTCAGTTCGAGTTCAAAGGTATGCTTGCCGGGGCGGAGGGCACCTTCGCTAAAGTTATGGGTCAATTTGTCGTTCTTCTCATCGTATTCCAGAAAGATCCACTTTCCGTCGATCGTCCCCCGGTACGCCAATCCACCACCGCTCACGTCGTCGGTGATGAGTACACTAAAACCGGCGTAACGATTAAGGTTGCGGGGAAAAGAATTGATGCGGACGGTCGGCGGGATCGTGTCCAGAAAAAGTGCGTAGTCGCCGAAGCTACCGAGGGTCGTTTCCAGCGAGCCGGCTTCAGTCCACTTACCACCGTGGCTGTGGTATTGGCCCTTTTCGTCGCAGCGACCAAGGTAAACCCGCTCCCTGAGCCCGTCGGGGACTGGCTTCGTCGGCCGAATACTGATTTTTGCACGCCCGTGCAGTGGCGTCAGCGCGTCGTGCACGAGGTAAGTGGCACTGTACCGGTCCGCCGAGTCGTCCGGTAGTACCGTAAACCGCAGGTAGAGATCTTCGTACAGCGCGTTTTCGGGGAAATAGAGTGAGAACCCCTCCCGCTCGATTAAGCTCTCCTCCCCCGCGGGAATAAAGTACTGATGCGGTTGCGTGAACTCCGGTTCGTCTCCCGGCCGGTAAACCAACGTAGCTTTTTCCGTCGTCACGTTGCCGGCGTAATCACGCACCTCGATTACAACATTAGTCGGTCGGTTGGTCACGAGCTTGAGCGCTGGCCCATCGTTCATGGCACTCCCGCGCAACCCCGGCACCCGCGGCAGCGCCCACAAGCGGTGAAACCAGGACGTCTCCTTTTGCCACTCCCGGTAATCCGTTTGCGCGTTGAGGTAGCGCGTATCCCCAAAAGGAATACGGGCGTGCTCGATGCCCGACTGGCGGACCGAATCAACGAAAACCGTGGCCGAGTAGATACCGTTCCAATTCGGCATCGCGTCCTGGCGATCGTAAGCTTTTACGGCAACGCCGACGTCGGGCGTCCTCACGAAAATGGTGTCCTTACTCCCTGACTTATGGGTTGTTGCGGTGATCTCGTGCCCACGCCCGTCCAGCTCGTAAATCCGGAGACTACGAATTTGCGGTGCCCGCCGGTCGGGAATTGAAAAGCCAAACTGCAGTGGATTGACGGGTACGTCCCCAAGAATCTCCCGCAGCTCGAAGTGTAGGTGCGAGCCAAAGCTGTGCCCCCGGTTCCCCACCGCCCCGATGCGCTGCCCCCGGGCGACGGGAAAGGCGAGCGAGTCGAATTTGAGGTCCTGCCGAAACGACTCTTCCGCAAACTGCGCCGCCCGCACGGTGTCCAGCAGTTCCCCCACCAGGGTCTCCAAGTGGCCGTAGACACTCCGGTAACCGTCCGGGTGATCGACGTAAATCGCCTGCCCGTAGCCGCCGGGGCTCACGATGATGCGGCTGACAAAACCTTCGCGCACCGCATAAACCGGTGTGCTGGTGCTCGCCCGAAAGTCTAAGCCCGCGTGGTAGTGATCGCTGCGTAACTCGCCAAATGTCCCCGTTACGAGCAGGGGGCCACGCAGGGGGGCGACGTAAGCTTCGGTTGCAATGCGAGCAGCCAACTGGGCAAAAGCGGCCGTGGTCGACAGCACGAAGATGAGCGAGGCGAGCGAATACCGCACGGCAAAAAATTGAGGTGAGATCAACCCAGGATGGCCTCCCGGGCCGCTTTCATCGGAATACCGATGCAGCGTTTTTCCATGTAAGTGAGTATGCGGTCCATGAGTTCGCGGGCTTCGGGATCAAGCTCGGCGATTTCTTTGGCAAATATTTTGTCGACGGCGTTCTGGCGGACGGCCTTGATTTCGGCCGGCAAGTGCGCAAGCGCCCGCTCCAGTAGTCGCTGGCGATAAGCAATTTCCACTTCTTCGAGGTGGACGCGCAGCAGGCCGTGGGAACGCTTGATCTCCTCGCGCCGAAAACTCATGTTCTCCTCCGCCAGCGAGCGAAGTTGCTCGATGCCCACGTAGTAAAAATCGTACTGCTCCACGGTCTCTTCGGCGATGTCCGACGGGACGCCGAGGTCGACGACCAACTTGCCCCCCGGGTCGTCGCCGGCGAGCAACCAGTGAAAGAGCTTCGGCGTCACGATGGGTTCCGCGGAGCCGGTACAGGCCACGAGCACATCGAAACCTTCTTCGTAGTAAGATAAATCATGGAGGGAAATGGCTTTGCCCCCGGAAAAGCTTGCCGCCAGGGCTTCCGCGCGGTCGAGCGATCGGTTGACGACGGTTACGCTCTCGAGCCCCTGCTGTTTCAAAAATTTGGCAACGAGCACGTTCGTCTGCCCCGCCCCGATCACCAGGACGCGCGAACCCGGCTTCGGGTGGTGTTTCTGCATCTGCTGCATGGCCAAGGAAACGACCGAAACTGCCTTTTCACCGATCCGCGTGTTGTTGTACACATCTTTGGAGGCCAGGCTGACTCGATCACAAATGATGCGCAGATCGTCGCCAATCAGCCCCCACTTGCGACTCTGTTTGTACGCTTTGCGAAACTGGCCGAGGATTTGTCGCTCCCCAACGACGAGGGAGTCGATGGAAGAACCGACCTCAAAGAGGTGGTAGATGGCCTTGTTGCCCTGCAGGTGACGCATGGCGGCGACGGCGTCGATCGTCCGGTCGCCCAGGAGGGCCTGTCGAAAGGCTGCATCAACTTCCCGTCTGGTGGTAAAGAGCAACAACAGGCGGTTGCAGGTAGCCATGTAGTACAACTCGTCAACCAAACCACTCCCCCGTAAGGCCGCAAGTCGTTGCTCCAGCTGCCCGTCCCCCTCGAAGGCGGTTACCAACTCACCGATGTCGCGCAGTTTGGCGTGGCGGTGGGTGAGGGTAAGTACGTGAACATGTTGGAGCATCTAGGGCAGGCGGGGTGTTGTTGCGCTGCAAAGGTAAAATCTGCCCCGCCCTTCACTGTCACGACCTTGTTAGAATGTTAAAGACCCGTGTCCGCCAACGCTACGTGGCGGATTTAGCGGGCGGTTTACGCCACTACCGTCAGCGGCGTGACAAGGTCCGGGTCGTTCCCGTTTAGAAATGGAATGCTTAGCCCGCGTTCTCGAACAACACGCCGAAGTACCAGGCAAAGAAGAGCAACAGCACCATCCCTTCCCAGCGGGTGATTTTACGGTTGTTACTCATCACGCCGAGCAGGATCGTCATCACGATCATCAGGGGCAAGTAGATGTCGATCACGTCCTGCGGAATGACCAACTCGCCGAAGAAACGCGGGATGGACATGACGATGAACGTGTTGAAAACGTTGGAGCCAATGGCGTTGCCGACGGCAATGGATGCTTTCCCCTTGCGGGCGGCGGCGAGGCTAACGGCGACCTCCGGCAGGCTCGTACCGATGGCAACGGCGGAAAGGGCGATCACCGTAGGGGCGATGTTGAGAATGACGGCAATGGTCGTGATGGCCGAAATGACGAACGTGGCGGAAAGACTCACAATGGCACCGCCGGCGATCAGGAGCACGTAATCTTTCCAGTTGGCGGTCGGGCGGTCTTCTTTGTCCGGTTTCTCCTGGTCCTTGAGGCTGTAAGCCAGAAAAATACAAATCCCGACGAGGAACAAAAAGGCCTCGTAAAGGGATAGATTTCCGTCGGAAACCGCAAAGTAGAGCAGGAAGGCACTTCCCCAGAGGAAGGGAATATCGATGTGCCAGAGGTTGTACTCCAGGTCGATGTTCTTCACGACGACGGCCGTCAGGCCCAGCACCAGCGCGATGTTGGTGATGTTCGAGCCCACGACGGCGCCGATCACGATCTCCGGCGTCCCGTTCAGCACGGCAACGATACTGGTTGCCAGCTCCGGCAAGGAAGTGCCAAAGGCAACAATGGTCACGCCGATGATGAACGGCGAAATACCGAAGCTCAAACCGATGCGCTCGGCGGCCTCCACGAAACGGTCGCTGGCCCAGAGTAGGGCGGCAATGCTGACGACGAAGATGCCGACCTGTATGAGTAATTCCATATGCGGCGCGAAGGTAGGAACTAGATTGGTCTTGGGTCTGAAGGCTTTAGTCTGGGGTAAATGGTCTGTGGTCTACAATAAAGACCACAGACCTCAGATCATTTTTCTTTGCGCGGACGCGGGTGCAAAGTTTATTCGGGAAAACCCAACCCGCAGGGTATAACTACCGAACTAGAGTTTACCCGGGTCGTCGTACTGCACGCGGAACTTCTCGATCATTTCCGGAGATAGCGAATCGGCGTATACGCCGTAAGCATCGACGAGTTGTCCCTTCGTGCCGTCGGCGGCTTCGATGCCGTAGAGAACGGAGTTATCGTCGGTGCTGCTCATGCCTTCGAAGCGATAGGTGTGGGTGATGGTGAAGTCCTCTGGCTGGAAGTTTTTGCTGAGCTTTTTGCACTCCAGGTGCTTGCCCTGCTGGTTAAAATCGTGGGTGTAGCCGTCCGCCTTGAGTTGGGCGATGGCTTCGGTGAGGGTGGCGTAGGGGTTGTCTTGGTGGATGGCCATGGGCTAAATACGTATTTTGTGTAGCATTGGAACCGGCCGTAAATACGGCATGTTCGCCCGACCCACTTTGCTTCTTTCCCCGTCACCCGGCACTCCCGATAGCTATCGGGACCGCGCACCATTGCATAAATTTACCGAATGACGCACCCGACCACCAACCGCTACCGCGATCTCTTCCCCGAAAAAGCCGTCGCCGGCTACCTGAACGGTGCCAGCCGCGCGCCACAACTGAAAGCCGTGGCCGCCGCCGCCCGCCACGCGCTCTGGTGGCGGGAAGCGCACCCGGGGATGCCCGTCGATAAATTTTTTGGCGACGTCGAGGACATTAAGAACCTTTTTGCCCGCCTAATTAACTGTCCGGAGTCAGGCCGCATCGCCATGACGTCCTCGGCCAGCTACGGGGTTGCGACGGTCGCCAAAAACCTTCCCTTACGCAAAGGCCAAAACGTGATCGTCGTCGAGGCGCAATTCCCCAGCAACTACTATTCGTGGGACGTGCTCTGCAAAGAAAAAGAAGCAGAGCTACGTATCGTCAAGCGCCCCGCGGCCGACGCCGGCGGTACTTGGTCCGACCGGGTACTCGCAGCCATCGACGAGCACACCGCCGCCGTCGCCATCGCCCACCTCCACTGGGCGGACGGCACGCTCTACGACCTCGCAGCCATCCGCAGACGCACCGACGAAGTCGACGCGTGGCTGATCGTCGATGCCACCCAGTCGCTCGGTGCCTACCCTTTTGACGTGCAGAAAATTCGCCCGGACGCCCTCGTGGCCGGCGGCTACAAATGGCTGATGGGTCCGTACGGCTGCGGTTACGCGTACTTAGGCGAACGGATGGACGGTGGCAAACCCATCGAAGAAAACTGGATCAACCGGGCGGGCAGCGATGACTTCCGCAACCTCGTCAACTACCGCAGCGATTACCGCGCCCTGGCCGGTCGCTACTCGGTCGGCGAACACTCCAACTTCATCATGGCGCCGATGCAGGTGGCGGCTTTGCAGCAGGTCGTCGCCATCTCTCCGGAGGTGGTTCAGGCGCACTGTGCGGGATTGTGGGCGGGAATTGCGCCCCAACTGCAAGAATTAGACGTGGCACTCAAGAAAGACCGCGCCCACCACCTGGTTGGTCTCGCCCTACCCGACTCGATCGACGCCGACCGGTTCGCGCGGGAAGTCGAAGCCCGGGGCCTGATGTTGAGCTACCGGGGGGATTCCGTGCGAGTGTCGCCGAACGTGTACAACGTCGCCGAGGAGATGTCGGCGTTGACCGCCGCCCTGGCCGCCGCCAGCAAGTGAGTTAGTTACTGATGAAGCGTAGGAAACGTCACCCGAAACCGCGTCCGCTCGTCCGGGCCGGTAACTAAGGAGTACCGCGCGCCGTGCGCTTCCAGAATTTCCCGGGCCAGCGTCAGGCCGATGCCCTGCCCGGTCGGTTTCGTGCTGAAAAAGGGCGTAAAGAGCTGCTCGGCGTGCTCGGCGGCGATGCCGGCACCGTCGTCCGTAATCGTGAAACCCGGAGGATTAGTGGTGGAAGTGATGGTGATCTGACCGCCCCGTTCGATACTCTGGCGGGCGTTCGTCAGCGCGTTGATGACGACTTGCTCGATCTGGGCGTCATCGAGGCGCAGGCTGATTTTTCCGGGAGCCAACGCGAATACAAGGTCGATATCTTCCTCCGCGAGCGTGGCCACCATCACCTTTCCGGTGCGGCGCAGCAAATCGTTCAGCTCGGTAAGCTTGCGCTGCGGACGCGGCAGCCGGACGACGCGCGCAAAATTATGGATGAAGGCCGTCATGTTGTCCGCCCGGTTGATGGCTGCGGGGAGGTAATCCGTCGTCAGGGCCGCCAGTGCTGGGTCGGTTTCGCGGGCGGCTTCCAGGAGCGTGGTCATGATACTCACCACGGCGCCGTTGGAGTTGTTTACTTCGTGGGCCATCATGCGGATCACCTTGCCGTAGGCTTCTTTTTCGGCGGCGAGTAGTTCGGCCGTGACGTCCTGCAGGATTAGGAAGCCTCGTTCGAAACCCCGGTCGATAAAGGTAGATTTTTCAACGTGATAGCGGCGGCCGTCCGGTCCGGGCAGGACGAAGGTGGTGGATTTGTTGCGGCCATTTTTGGGGTCCCGACTAAGTCGGGACAGGTGCAGGGCGGGTTGGAGGACGGCGGTGCGGAAGGCTGCATCGATACATTTTTGCTCCATCCAGCCGTTCAGCTTTGCGACTTCACCGTCAAAGTCCAGGGTAATGATCCCGATTTCCGTCGCTTCGATTAGTTGCTGCAGGAACTCTTCGCGCTGTTTGCCACTGACCCGCTCGCTCCGCAATTGATCGATCATGCTGTTGTAGACGTTCACCACTCCGTCCATTTCCCGACTCCCGGTGGGCAGCAACTTGACGGAAAAGTCACCATCCTCCAGCGCCGCCGCCCCCTGGCTGAGGAGTTTTACCGGCGCGATGATCGAGCGGAAGATCCGGAAGGCTACGTAGACGGAGACTAGCAGTAGCGCTTCCGCCGCGAAAATTAGGTACGGGTTTTCCAGAAAGGCGCGGTAGGCTAGCCCGCCGCAGGCTAGGTGGAGCACGAGAAGGTAGGTGATGTATTTATTGGCGGAGGACAAGGAGTGTAGCGTATGGTAAAATTAAGGTACTACTGTTTGATCCTAAACTTCTCAATCCGCCGGTACAGCGCCGCCCGCGTCAGCCCTAGTTCCCGGGCCGTGGCTGCGATTTCGTTGCCATTACGCCCCAGCGCGCCCTCGATCATTCTGACTTCCATTTCCGCCAGCGTCACGCCGCTCGGAGTTAAGGATTCGGCTTGTTTCTTTCGGTAGTGCGCTTCAAGGTGGAGAACCTGTAAACGAGGCTCATGGGTGAGGATAGCGACCCTTTCGACCAGGTTCTGAAGTTGGCGGATGTTACCCGGGAAGGACTGTTTGCGTAGCCAACCCAGCGCGTCCTTGCTCCAGGTAAGTTCCGGCCGGTCGTAGCGGCGACGTGCACTGGCCAGGAAGTGCTCGGCTAAGCCCGGGATGTCGGCGGGGCGGTCGCGGAGGGGCGGTAGTGGAAGGTGAATTAAATTTATGCGGTAGAGGAGGTCCTCCCGGAAGGTACCGGCGGCGGTCATTGAGTGGAGGTTACGACTGGTGGCGGAGAGAATGCGAACGTTGGTTTTGCGGATTTTGCTGTCGCCAAGTCTTTGGTACTGGCGTTCCTGCAGGACGCGGAGAAGTTTGACCTGGGCGGCGAGATCGAGGTCGCCGATTTCGTCGAGGAACAAAGTTCCGTCTTCCGCGAGTTCGAAGTGACCTTTGCGGTCAGTTTTCGCGTCGGTAAAGGCGCCGGCTTTGTGGCCGAAGAGTTCGCTTTCGAATAAACTTGGGGGGACGCCGCCGAGATTGACGGCTACGAACGGTCCCTTCGCCCGGAGGCTGGCTGCGTGGATGGCTTCGGCGACGAGTTCCTTCCCCGTGCCACTTTCACCGGTGATGAGGACGGAAGCTTGCGTAGGGGCTACGCGGGCGGCTTGGTCGAGGATGGTTTCTAGGTTCGGGGAAGAACCGATGATGCCGCCGAATGGATTTTGCTCCTTTCCAACCTGGCTGGCACCCGCGACCGCGCCAAATGCCATACTCGCTTGCTCAACTTGCGTGGCAACGGCGTTCAACAACTCCTTATTATCCCACGGCTTGGCGATAAAATCGCGCGCGCCGGCCTTCATGCCCTCGACGGCGAGCTGGACGGTCGCCCAACCCGTCATCAAAATAATCGGTAGCTGCGGTTGCTCGGCCAGGATCTGTCCAAGTATTTTCATACCGTCTTTCCCACTCGTATCGATGGTAAAATTCATATCGAGCAACACCAGCGACGGCCGGCAGTCGTTCACCGCCGGCAGCGCCTCCGTCATACGGGTGACGGACCGGACCGCGTAGCCCGCCCGTTTCAGCAGCAGTTCGAGGCTTTTGGCCACGATGGTATCGTCCTCAATGATTAGAATGGTGTGCTTCATGGTTACCGGTAAAACAGGTCTACTCGTTGCCGTCGTTCGGCGTGGGTGGTGTGGGCGTTTCTTCTGAGTCCAGGTATTCCCGCACGGTGGCGGCCATGGCTTCAGCCCTGGTAATTGTTTCCGGAACCAGCCCTGCGTAGTCAATGGAAAGTTCTCTTGACTTATTATCGAGCGCAATCAGAATACCGTCTTCGGTGGTTGTTTCCAGGTCACCGCGAAATCCATCAATAACGTCGCTTCCGCTAATTTTCGCGTAGGCAGCGACGAGCAAAGGAGCCTGATCTCTGGAGACGGACACGTTGAAGCTGTAATTCTTTTTCGTCTCGGTTTCGGTGACGACCGTGGTTTTTATCTGCGCCGAAGCTGCAAGCGTGGCGAATAACAGGGGAAGGATAAGTAAGTATTTCATAGTAGTAAGTACGGGTGGTTAAAGGGATGGTTGCACAGCAGTGATCAATCAATCTTCGTGCAGCACGTCTGCCGGCTGTAAACCAGCTGCCTGCCGGCTGGGGATGGATGCGCAGAGGAAGACGATGAGTAGGATGGTTATGATGGCCGCCACGATACCGAAATAGAAAAATTTAGCCGGTATGGAGGTCAATTCCAAGATAGGCACCTGAACGGCGAAGAATACGCCCAGTAGAAGAGCGGCCGTAGCGACGAGCAGAACTTCCAAAACGAACTGGGTGGTAATCTGCGCCGGCGTAGCGCCCATTGCTTTACGCAGCCCGATCTCGGCGCGGCGGCGGTTAATTTGGGTGAAGAGCACGCCGAAGAGACCGAGGGCGATGTTAATGAGTAGAAAGGTGGAGATTAACGTGAGGACGACCAGCGGAACTACCACCGGCTTATTAGCTTTAATTCGATCGTCCGCCATGTTCCAGATAACTACGTCCGTGTTTTTGGTGATGTCGCGGACCAAGTTGTAGATCGGCTCTTCGATGGCTGCCGTCCGGCCGCTGGACGCTCGGATGATCATCATCTGAAAAGGGTATTTAGTGACGTCCCGGCTGCGTGTTGGAAAAAAAGTGAGTGGTGCGTTTTCGGAGAAATTACTTCTGTATTTAAAATTTTCCACCACGCCAATAATTTTCTTTTCCCCCTCGATAATGAGAATAGAGTCGACCAGTGAGTTCGCGGCGGGGTAAAATTCATCCATCAAAGCTCCGTTCACGAGGACGGGAATATACTTGGACGTGACGTCCGTTTCGTCGAACCAGCGTCCTTCCCTCAATTCAAGATTCATGGTTTCGGCGAAGTGCTCATCGGCAAAAAAGCCCTGTGTTCTTAGTTCATATCCGTTGTCGTCATTTCCGTTGAAATACATATTTCCACTAAAGGGATTGATGCTACCGATAAAGGTGGCCTGCTCCACGCCCGACACGAGCAAGATTTCATCCCGAATTCGTTTTTGCATTGATACCGTGCTGGCGGAATCCATATCCTCGGGTAAATTTAAGCGCAGACCGACACTGTTTTCGTAAGAGAACCCCAGCGGGGAACTGAAGCGATCCAGGTTATAAAACCCGAAGGCGTACACGCCGAACAGGACCAAAAAAGCCAGGAGTATCTCCAGCAGAATCAGGGCATTTGCACGCCGCTTGTTCCACATTAACCGTACTAAGTGCGTAATCATGATTTATTATTTTAGCGGAGGGCTTCCCCGATGTTGGTGCGGCTCATGCGGTAGGCCGGTAGAATTCCGGAGACCAGCCCGAAGAGTAAAATGACGATCAAAAAGTAAAGAAATACCTTAAATGAAAAGGCCAGCCGGGTGATTCCCAGAAGGTCGTTAGCGTTCACGTACTGTATGATCAGGAAGGCCAGTATCAAACCAATCAGCCCACCAATGAAGGTGATGACGAGGTTTTCCAAGACGAATTGGTACAGGATATTTTTACTGTCCGCCCCGAACGCTTTACGGACGGCTATTTCCGATTTTCTTTCGAATACCCGACTGATGTTCAGGTTAATCAGATTGATGAGCGGGAGAACCAGAAAGAGGACGAGCAGCACGGCGATCGGCCCGAAGACCGTCCACACCGACGGGTCAGTATTTTGGCTGTCGCCAGGCACCATTCTGTCCGCGAAGAGCTCCAGGTAAGTTGATGCGTCTAAGCCCAGTTTCTCAAAATCCTGATCCGGGGGCATGGAAAAATTGTCCGCGTAAAACGCTAGCTGGTCGATGACCGAGGTTCTTTTCTCCGGGCTTACCGCTTTGAACACGGCAAGGAATCCCCCGCCCAGTGTTGTACTCGCTAGCTCCTTATTATCAATAGTCGTGTAGGGTAACAGCACGTCTCCTCCGGTAGCCTCGTTTTCTACCAGCGGCCTGGCAACAATTCCTACCACCCTGAATTTTTCCCGCCCGATCTCCACTTCCCGATCAATCACGGCTGCCGAAGCCTCCCCAAAATAATTCTTCGCCGCCTTGTCCGTCATGACGATTACCTTGCTCGCCTCATCGATAGCAGCTTGACCAAATGGCAAACCGTACAGGAAATTAAAATCAAAGACCCTAAAGTAATCCGCATCGACGTAGTAGGTGGACATACTCACTTTGCGCCCGTCCAGGTAAGTGTCCGCGTGGTTATTACTATTGATAAAAGAGTAAGATTCTACGTCTTCCAGGTCACGTAAATTATTATCTAAAAAATGGAAACTTCCCGGTCCGTTAGTCACCATTCTACCCCTTTCGTTCGTCTCGTACGTCGTGTCGTAGCGCATTTCGCCGGAAGTCATGACGATTGAGTCCACCACCGTGAGGGTGTCGTAAAAAGGCGTGAACCGCTCTACGGTAGGCATGAAAACCATACGGTGCATGTCCGTCATTGGCTTATTCGACCCCAGCATGGCGTTACCCATTGACGTTACCAGCATCAAAATCATTAAAGTAAAGCTTATCCCGAACAGGCTAATGAAAGTATAAAATGGCTTGCGCTTCAGGACCTTTAGGGAGAGTAGCAGGTAGTTTTTAAACATGATTGTTTTAGTTGTTACTGATGCGATTTTTTTGATATGCGACCTCTAGGATATGCGATATGCGAATCTCGATATGCGATATGCGATTTGGCTACCGCTGTTTCTTTCGCTGCGCTCAACTGCCGCTGTGTTCTATGACTCACCGTGTTATGTGTAGGAGAAGCGGAGCGACGAAGAGACGTGCGGCAGCAAAATCGCATATCAAGAAACCCTTTCTCCATCCGATAACCGCACCAAGCGATGCGTCTTCTTAGCCATCCGCTCGTCGTGCGTCACCATCACGATCGTCGTCCCGATCTCGGAATTTAGCTTCAGTAGAATCTCCATGATCTCATCACCCATCTGGCTGTCTAGATTACCCGTCGGCTCGTCCGCCAGGATGATGTTCGGCCGGCCAACAATGGCGCGGGCGATGGCGACGCGCTGTTTCTGGCCGCCGGAAAGCTGGTTGGGGAAGTGTTTTGCCCGGTTGCTCAGGCCGACGCGCGCCAAGGCTTCCAAGGCCAATCGGCGTCGTTCTTTCCCCCCTACTTTGCGGTACAGCAGCGGTAATTCCACGTTGTCCACCACCGAAAGGTCATTAATGAGGTGAAAGCTCTGGAAGATGAACCCCAGTTGCTCGTTACGGAAACGCGCCATCTGCGCGCCGTTGTAGCCGGCAATTTCTTTGCCCGCCAGCGTCATCGTCCCTTCGGTCGGTTCATCGATCAGGCCCATGATGTTGAGTAAGGTCGACTTCCCGCAGCCGGACGGCCCCATGATGCTCAGGAATTCACCGGACGGTACTGACATCGTCATGTGCTGTAAGGCGAGGGTTTCGATAGTGTCGGTTCGGTAGGATTTTGATATGTTTTTTAATTCTATCATGGTCGTAAATTTTAAGATTATTGCGGCATTTTTTTGGCCAAAAAAACACAGAAACACAGAAAATGTGTGGTAGGTGACTTTCTCCGTCTCTTATGCTCTGCGTAGTTCAGTGCTGCGGAGCAGCCATCTCTTTTCTGTGCTTTTGTGTTTCTGTGGCTAAACCCTTTCTTGTGTTTTACCCCCCCAGTGCTTTGTCATTAATAAAGTCCCAAAGCGTCAACCGAGCCAGCCGAGCATAAGTCAGCCAGTAGGCCCGCAACGTCTCCGCGTAGCCCCGCGTATTCTGGTCCCGAAACTGTTGGGCGAGCGAAAGATTGGCGAGTGGTATAGCCCCGAGTTCGTACGATTGCCGGCTGATCTCGAAGCGTTCTTCGGCCAGGTCGCGGATGTCAGAGGCGAGGCGGAGTTCTTCCTGGACGGTCTGCCACTGCTCCAGTAACTGTACGAGTTCGGTATTCAAATCAAGTTCGGTGCGGCGGGCGATTTCGGTGGCCAAATCCTGGTTAGTGGTAGCTTGCTTGGTGAGGGCCCGGCGCTGTCCCCAGTCCAGGATTGGCAGGGCGAGGTTGACGCTCAGGGTACGGTCGTTCTGGGGGTCGTTGTAGATCGGCGCTAAGTTTTCGTCGTTGCGGATAAAGCCAAAGCCGGCCTCAATATCGATGCGCGGGCCGAAGTCCTTTTTCGTGCGGTCGACCTCGCGGGCGGCGCGGCGGATGCGTTGGTGGGCGGCTAAAATTTCCGGGCGGCGGGTCACCATTTGGGTGGCGGCGGCGGTGGCGTCGATGGTCGTGGCCACCCGGGCGGTGGGTAGTTCGGGGCGGAATAATTCACCGACGTACGGGCGGCCAAGTAGTTGTTGGATGTCGGCGGAGGCGGCGGCCACTAGTCGTTCGGCGCGGAGTAAATTTTGCTCGGCGCTCGTCAGTTCGAGGCGGAGCTGAACCACGTCGCCGCGGTTAATCTTTCCGAGTGCGTAGCGTTCTTCGGCGACGCGGTAGAGTTGTGCGTTGGCGGATCGGTTGGTCTCGGCGATGCGGCGCTCCTGGTCGGCGGAAACGAGGTCGAAAAAGCGGTCGGTGGCTTCGAGGGCGGCTCCGGCGCGGGCAGCTTGCACTTCCCGCTCACTTTGCACCTGCGCCAGCGGCAACAACTCTTTATCCCATTTCCACGGATTAAATGCGAGTAGCGGCTGGCTATAAGAAAGGCGGACCGGCGAGCCATTATAATTCTTTGAATTCTGTACGAAATTATCCGTCCGTTGCAGCCGGCTTTCCAGGTTAATCGTACCACCCGTCGCGCCGATCCGCTGGCTGGCGAGAAGGCCGACGAAACTATTATTTAATTCTATTTCGCGGAAGGCCACCGTACCGTCATTCTGCGTCACTTCGGTGCTCGTCCGGAAATAATTAGGGAAATTGGCGTTTAAATCCAAACGAGGTTTCATGCTGGCCCGGAATGCGGTTAATTCAAATTCAGCACTGCGCAAGTCCTGATCGGCGACTAGTACAGCTAGCGCATTATCGGCGGCTAATGCCTGTAATTCCGCGAGGCTGATGCTCTTTTGGGCGCGGACGCAGGTGCCGGGTAGAGTGGCCAGGAGCAAAAAGCAAACCACCACTACATGTGTTTTCGTGCTCATTATTCCGTGATTTTGAAGGCGCTGACCCGTTCGAGTTCCTCCGTGTCCGAAATGATGATCCGGTCCCCCACCGCGAGCCCACCGGTAATTTCGACGAAGTCGCCGTTACGCAAGCCCGTCCCTACCTCCATCCGGGTAGCCTCCTCGCCGCGCACGACAAATACCGACTGCGAAGCCCCACCCCGAAAGGCCGGGCCGTTCTTTACCCGCAGTGCGTCTTCTTTCCGCTGGGTGATCACGTTTAACTCCGCCCGCAAATTCGGCCGTAGTTGCTCGTGGCTGGGCTCCGTTAATTCCACCCGGAATTTGATCGTGTTGTCCTTTACTTCCGGCAGAATATCGGTAACCGTGCCGGACAATCGCGCCCGCGCGAGCCGCAGCTCGATCGGCATCCCGACGGCGAGTTGCTCCGCGTACCGATCCGAACAGGAAGCTTCGACCTTGTAGCGCCCCAGGTTAGCGATGCGCACCAGCGGCGCACCTTCCGCGACCTGCTGCCCGATGTTTTCGTTCACCCAGGTGACGACACCGGGGCGGGGCGCGCGGACTTCCGTTTCCCGCATCTTCCGGCTTAGTTGGCTGACTTCTTTCTCTTCCATTCCTACCTCCAGTTGCAACTGACGCTTGCGACCGGCGATGCTGCTTTTGCGGTAGTCGAGTTCGTTGTCCAGCTTCCTGCTTTCCAATTTGGTAATGCGTACGGCCAGCTCGGCGGCTTCCACTTCTTCTTCCGTGGCACCGCCCACTTTCAGTAGGCGGCGAGCGTCGGTTAACTGGGCTTCGCTAGCCGCTAGTTCCAGTTTTTTGATTTCCGCGTTGTAGCCGATCTCCTTCAGGTCGCGGTCGTATTCCAGGTTCAGCAGATTGATGTTGTTCTCCTTCAGGGCGAGTTGATCGCGGCGGCCGTCGAGTTGGAGCCCGATGAAGTCGCGGTCGAGCTTCATCAGGAGTGCGCCGGCTTCCACTTCGCTGCCGGAAAACAACAGGACTTCCTTGATGGTGGTTGCGACGGGCGCATTAACCTGCTCCTCGAAGGCGGGTAAAATCAGTGCCGTTGCGTTGACGGTGCTGAGGATGTCGCCGCGCTCTACGGTTGCGAAACGCAGTTTGTCCTCGTCGGCGGAAGGAGACAGCCGTTGCAAACCGTAGTACACGACCAGCGCAACGGCGGTGGCGATTAGCCCCCACTTGAGAAACTGGCCTACGCGCTTACGTTTGAGATGAGATTCATCTAGCTGTCGATCCATACTAACTCGGTTGCCACATTCGTGCCAGACTTTACGATTGCTCTAAACCAATACTTTACGTATCCCAAAATTATATTACCTGTCCGGTTTCGAACGGTCAGTGTTCGGAATCGTGCTTCATATCATACTACGTCCGCGGAAATGGTATTCCCGCTAAAAACACCCTTCCAAGCAAACCTCGCTTAACAAGCTATCAATCAACAACTTACCGCTTGGCAGCCGTGACGAATTATTTGTTTACCCATCTAATTGTTACCGGCAGGGTACGTAAATAAGCTTAATTCACCCCCGGGCGCTCCGCGTTTTCGGCTTCGATTACGGTTGAGTGGGGCTTCCAGTGTTCTATCTTGGGCGCAACGACACAGTTACGGTCGTTTTTAGCTTGACTTAACCAACATACACTCACCATGCGAATACTTTTACTCCTGGCGCTCTTTGCGCTGCCCCTTCTCGGCGTGCACGCACAGACCGTTTCGGGCACGATTACCGACAACGACGACCTTCCCGTAATCGGTGCAACCATCCTCATCGTCGGCACCAGTAGCGGAACGACGACCGATCTCGACGGTCAGTACACCGTCACCGCAAAGGACGGCGACGTTCTCCGGATCTCTTACACCGGTTTTAGCCCCCAGGACGTTACCGTTGACGGCCCCGGGCCACTCGACATCAAACTCACCGAGGGTATCGACCTGGATGCCGTCACCGTCGTCGGTTCGCGCGGTAAGCCACGTACTTCCTACGACGCCGCCGTGCCCGTGGACAACATCAGTGCCGCTACGCTCGAAAGCTCCGGACGGGGCGTGCTCGACCAGCAGCTCATGTTCAAGGTGCCGTCCTATAACTCTACCCAGCAGCCGATCTCCGACGCCGCCGCCCACTTTAGCCCGGCCGACCTGCGGGGCATGGGCCCGAGCCGGACGCTCGTCCTGGTCAACGGTAAGCGGAAGAACGCCAGCGCGCTGGTCTACAGTTACGTGACGCCCGGTCGTGGTGAAGTTGGCGTGGACATGAAGTCCGTCCCCTCCGCCGCCATCGAGCGCGTCGAGATTCTGCGCGACGGTGCCGCGGCCCAGTACGGCTCCGATGCCGTGGCCGGTGTAATCAACCTCGTTCTTAAGAAAAAGACCGATCCCTTCGTCAACCTCGGTTACAGCGTAACGGGTGAAGGCGACGGTGAGCAGATTTCTCTCGATGCCGGTTTTGGCGTCAACATTACGGATAAGGGCTTCGCCAACTTCACGGTCGGTTACTTCGACCAGAAGCGTAGCCAGCGGGCCGGTGAGATCACCAGCGTGGCCGACGAAGCGGGTTACTGGGGCGTAACGGACGACAGCGACTTCAACACCGCCGACCTGACCGCACTACTCGGCCGGGAGCCTTCCGCTGGTTTTCAAGTCGGTTTACCCGACATGACCATCAACAGTTTCGCGTTCAACAGTGGATTCACGCTGGACGAAGCGACGGAAACGGAAGTTTACCTGTTCGGTAACCTCGCTAGCCGCGACGGTTCCGCGCCACAGTTCGCCCGCGTTCCTTACTGGGTGCCCGGTTTTGATGCGATCTACCCCGACAACACCGACTTCTTCCTGGCGGAAATGTCTCCCCAGATTCTCGACCATTCCGTGACGCTCGGTCTGCGGACGGTGCGCAACGGCTGGAATTTCGACCTCAGTTCGACGATGGGTAAGAACCGGATCGACTACTACATCACGAACTCCTTTAACCAATCTTTCGCTGGTTCGAGCCCGAGTGATTTCTACAACGGCGCCCATCAGTTTAGCCACATGGTTAACAACTTCGACATCAGCCGCATCTACGAACGCCCTTCCGGTGCTTCCTACACCCTCGCCGTCGGCGCGGAGCAACGCACGGAGCGCTTTGAAACCGAAGCCGGAGAGTTCGCTTCCTACGGTGACGGTGAAAACCCCAACGCCGCCGGTGGCCGTACCGGTTCCGAATCTTTCGGTGGTTTTACCCCGGACAACGAGTCGATTAACTTCCGTAACAACATCGGTGTCTACACCGAACTCACGGCAGACTTCACGCCCCAGTTCCTCCTCGGTGGTGCGCTGCGCTTCGAGAACTACAGCGACTTCGGTAACAACCTGAGTTGGAAGCTGAATAGCCGCTACAAATTTGCCGAGGGCAAATTCAACGTTCGCGCGTCGGTCAGTAATGGTTTCCGCGCGCCTTCCCTGCACCAGATTTACTACACGGCCATCACGACTACGCTGACGGCCAACGGCATCGTAGAGAACGGTATCCTCGGTAATAACGACCCAGCCCTGCGCGCGCTCGGCATCCCCGAGTTGCAGCCGGAAACTTCTTTCAACCTCGGCGTTGGCTTCACCGCCCGCCTCGGCAACAGCGTTGGCTTGACGGTGGATGCTTACCAGATCAACGTGGACGACCGGATCGTTCTTTCCGGCCAGGTAACGCAGACGGGTGACGCCGCCTCCCCCATCGACCAACTCCTCGACAACGTGGGCGTCGGTTCTGCCGGCTTCTTTCTGAACGCGATATCCACCACGACGCAGGGTGTCGACGTCGTCCTGAACTTCACGGGCATCGACTTTCTCAAGGGTCGCCTCAGTGGTAGCCTGGCGGGTAACTTCAACAACGTCGAGGTGGATAGTGACATCAATACTTCTGACTTCATCGAGCAAAACAACCTGACGAGCAACATTTTCACGCGGGAGGACATCTCGCGCGTAGAATCTTGGCGCCCCCGTTCGAAGATCGTCGCTACGGCCACGCACAAGATCAACAAGCTGTCTTCGACCCTGTCGTTCCTCTACTACGGTAGCGTAACGTACTTGGCGAACAACGAACTGGACGACGCGACCTACGGAGGTAAACTGCTAACCGATCTGACGTTCTCTTATGACTTCACGGACAAGCTGGCGCTCACCGTCGGAGCGAATAACATCTTCGACGTTTACCCCGATACGTTTGCGGATGTTTACGAAGGAGGTGCTCCGCAGGATCGTAACCTCGATTTCGTCGGCCGCTTCAAGTACCCATGGCAGACGACGCAGTTCGGCATTGACGGACGGCGGGTGTTCACTAAATTAGCGTTCCAGTTCTAATCACTGAACGCGCAGCATCAAGCAGTAGCGATTCGACGGAAGTCGGATCGCTACTGCTATTTATGGCTCCTTTGGCTCATTAATTATCACTTAAGCGTGATTCACCTAAGCAAATTAAATTTTACCCTCCTATTTGTTAGTAGAATTTTTATTTACCGTAAACCCAATTAGCCAAACTATGCTTTACAGTTAAATACCTCGCAATGAATAAAGATTTACTCCGCTACGCCGCGTACTTCGCCGCATCACTGACCGTAATTTTTTTGGTCGCTTATGTTCTGGGCTTGGCGGACAATTACTACCTACGGTTCACGAACGGCATTGCCCACATGACCGTGCTCTACTACGCCATCAAACAGTTGCGCTTGCGGGACCCCTCGACGATCAATAATTACGTTAGCGGCGTAGCGCGGGGCTTGTCGGTAGGTGCCGCCGGTAGTTTGGCGTTCAGTATCTTTTTGCTGTTGTTCCTACTGGCCGACCCCGAGTTAGTCAACCAAATTCAAGTAGCTACCAATCTCGGTGACGTACTGACGCCCTACGCGATGGCACTCATCACCCTGGGAGAAGGTATCGCGGTTAGCCTCATTGGTTCTTACCTACTCGTGCGCTACGTCGATGCACGGCTGGAAAGTAAGTCTTCGAAGAATCTCTACCATACGTAATGGTGCACGGTACGTACGAAGCCCGCTTCCTCATCCAGAATAGAGACATACATCGAGAAAGCCCTCCAGTTTAGGTACTGGAGGGCTTTCTTGTTTCGTGTGGTCAGTAAGCGGCCGTGCTTCAAACGTGAGCGGGAACTCCGGCGTACACGTCGCGCATTTCTTCCAGCGTGGCGAACAGCACATCGGTATCGTATTCCTGCACCAATTTCTGACGGTAGTGCTTGACGTTGGGTAAGCCGCGGAAGTAGTTCGTGTAGTGGCGGCGCATTTCGAGGATGCCGAGTTTGGCGCCTTTCCAGTCGATGCTGCGCCGAAGGTGGCTGGCGGCGGCGTCCACGCGCTCGTCCAGGGTTGGGCCGGGAAGAATTTCTCCCGTTTCAAAGTAGTGCTTGATCTCCCGAAATATCCAGGGGTTACCGATCGCGGCGCGGCCGATCATGATGCCGTCGACGCCGTAGCGGTTGCGGTACTCTTCGGCCTTGAGCGGGTCGGTGATGTCACCGTTACCGAAGATGGGGATGGTGATGCGGGGGTTGTCCTTGATCGCACCAATCAGTGACCAGTCGGCTTCGCCCTTATACATCTGCTGCCGCGTGCGGCCGTGGATGGACAGGGCCTTGATACCGACGTCCTGCAGCCGTTCGGCCACTTCCTCGATGTACTGGGTTTTGTTGTCCCAGCCGAGGCGGGTTTTCACGGTCACGGGCAGGTTCGTGCGATCGACGATGGCTTTGGTGAGGGCAACCATTTTGGGAATGTCCTGGAGAATGCCGGCCCCGGCGCCCTTGCAGGTTACTTTTTTAACGGGGCAACCGAAGTTAATGTCCAGCAATTCTGGCTTCGCTTCTTCGACGATGTCGGCGGCCATCACCATGCTGTCCAGGTTAGCACCAAAAATCTGGATGCCGACCGGGCGTTCGTAATCGAAAATATCGAGCTTGGCGACCGACTTATCCGCATCCCGGATGAGGCCTTCGACGCTGATGAATTCGGTGTACATCATGTCGCACGCGGCTTCCTTGCACAGCGCACGGAAGGGCGGGTCGGAGACGTCCTCCATCGGGGCGAGGAGCAGCGGGAATTCTCCCAGTTCTATGTCGGCTATTTTTACCATTAGGCGCAAATTTACGGAGATAACGCTTGGGGTGTCCCGACTAAGGCGGGAGGAGTGCAAGATTGAGTGAGAAGAAGCCACGATTACGGGGTAAAGGCTTACAAATTATTCCCCTACCCACCCAAAAGAATGCTTTCGCCATCCTCTCGACGGTCAACGACTCCCTTTCCTACCTTTACTCGGCAAACACTTTTAACTGATGAGAACCCTACTGATTTTTCCGTTCGTGCTTTTCCTATTTCTGCCACTGTGGGGTCAAACGACCGACAACCTTTACGACTGTAATACCGGGTCTTTTGCCATGTCCGAACGATTCACCGCGGCCTACGAAGGCAACGATATCAGCCTAGCCAAGGATATTTTTGACGAATGGCTGGAACTCTGTGGCCCGAGGGAGGTCACCAACCGGGCTTTCCTACTGCTAAGTTTAGCGACGAATGATTTGCTGGACGTGGACCAACTGAGCGCCCAGTACTATTACATGTTCCAGTATTACAGCAGAGTGAACGACGTGACTTCAGCTTCTAATTACGAGTACAATCGGCCTTTTTACGGATTCATCCCGATTAATAAGGATTTTGATAGATTCACGGCCAGCGCTTTTTCCGAGCTCAATTTCGAGGGCAACCCGGAGTACAATTACCTCGCCCGTATTTATTCCAATGACCCCTCCGTCACCTTCAACGACCTGCAGGGGCCTGAATTTAATGGCACCACGCTCAAAGTCCTGTACGAAGACAAGGTAGCAGAAACCGTAAATTTATTGGAAGGGACCTATTCCGCATACGCAGCCCTCTGGATACCTAACGATGATGTGAACCAACTCGGCCCACACCCGGAAATAGGCTTCACCGTCGGTGCCCAAAAACAAAGGTTGAGCTATAATTTGCTGATTGCATTCCGCTTCCTCAACGCTAAGGAGCCTTACCTGGCCCGGAGGGACAAAACGGACCCATTCGTGGAAACCAAACACTTCTTCGGTGGCACCTTAGGCGTGGACGTGGGCTATGACTTACTTCGTACCGAGAAAACGACCGTTCTGGCTAATTTAGGTATTGGCTTCGACGGTTTTGATAATTTCACCGACGAGGATGATCAGGATGCTTCTAGCGTGGGCTCCTTTTTAGTCTACGGCAAACTCGAATGGAGGCATAACCTCAAAAACGGTCACTACCTAAGTTTATTTACCCGCTACCACCAGGTTAATTACGGCGGTGGCGAACGCGTGATGCTGAGTGCCAGCCCAGTCTCGGTAGGAATTACCTTCGGCCGTAGTTACAATCTCAAGAAAGATTTGCAGCTAAGACAACTACAGTACCAAGCTACAAAGTAGATTCGGCGGCGTACACACCGTCCGTTCTCCAACCGAAAAAAACCGGCACCCGCGCCAGCGCCCCCGCAAAATCGTACCTTTGCACCCGCAAAACCGACCCCCTATGCTAAGTGCCACCGGAATCTTTCAGCAATACGGCGATCGCGTCCTATTCGACCACGCCACTTTCGTCGTCATGCCACGCGATAAAGTTGGACTCGTTGGCCGTAACGGCGCGGGAAAATCGACCATGCTTAAGATCATCGCCGGCGACGTTGGCTCGGATGATGGTACCGTGACGCGGCCGAACGGGACGACACTCGGCTTTCTCCACCAGGAGATGGACCTGCCGACCGGCAACACCGTCATGGAAGAAACCCTGACGGCCTTCGCCCACATCCAGGAAATGGAAGACCGGATCAACGCGATGACCAAGGAGTTGGAAACGCGAATGGACTACGAGACCGACGCCTACGCCGACTTCCTCGAAGAGTTTACCGCCCTGACCGAGCGCTTTGCCGTGATCGGTGGCATCACGATGGAAGCGCAGGCGGAACGCGTTCTCAAAGGTCTCGGCTTTCAGCAGAACGACTTCGTCCGCCAAACCACGGAATTTTCCGGCGGCTGGCAAATGCGGATCGAGCTGGCTAAAATGCTCCTCCAGAGCCCGGACTATTTGCTACTTGACGAGCCGACCAACCACCTCGACATCGAGTCGATTATCTGGTTGGAAGAGTTCCTGGCTAATTACTCCGGTGCCGTCATTACTATCAGCCACGATAAGCAGTTTCTCGACAACGTCACCAAACGCACGCTGGAAATCGAGCTCGGTAAGGTATACGATTACAAGGCCGGCTACTCGGAATACGTCCAACTCCAGGCCGAGCGCCGCGAAAAGGCTTCCGCCGCCTACGAAAACCAGCAAAAGGTGATCGCCGACAAAGAGCGGACCATCAACCGCTTCATGGCCAAGGCGACCAAGACGAAGATGGCCCAGTCGATGCAAAAACAACTCGACAAGATCGACCGCATCGAGCTCGACCAGACGGACAACGCCGTCATGAACCTCCGCTTCCCCAAAGCCCCCCGCTCCGGCGCGATCACGCTGGACGCCAAGAACATTACCAAGACCTACGGCGACCTGAACGTCCTCCGCGGCGTCGACCTCAAGATCGACCGGGGCGATCGCGTCTCCTTCGTCGGCCAGAACGGCCAGGGAAAAACTACGCTGGCCAAGATACTGATCGGCCAGACGCCCGCCACCGACGGCGACGCCACGCTCGGCCACAACGTCACGGTCGGCTACTACGCCCAGAACCAGTCCGACGAGCTGGACGGCAAAATGACGCTGTTGGAAACGATGGAGGAGGCCAGCCCACCCGAGATGCGGACGAAACTGCGCGCCATGCTTGGTGCGTTTTTGTTTAGCGGTGACGACGTGGAGAAGAAAGTTTCCGTCCTCTCCGGTGGTGAGCGCGCGCGACTTGCGCTAGCCTGTATGCTCCTCCGCCCCTTCTCACTGCTCGTGCTCGACGAACCGACGAACCACCTCGACATGGCCAGTAAGGACATGCTTAAGCAGGCGGTGATGGATTACGACGGCACGCTCGTCGTCGTCAGCCACGACCGGGAATTTCTCGGCGGCCTCACCGACCGGACGATCGAGTTCCGCGACCACAAATTGCACGAGCATTTGGGCGACATCAACTTCTTCCTGGAGCGTCGTCAGTTAGATAACATGCGCTCGGTTGAGCTGGAGAAGTCGAAGGCCGGCTCCGGTAACGCTGCTTCTTCCGGATCTACCTCTGCACCCGTCCCGATAGCTATCGGGACGCAAAAAAACCAACAACCGGAACTCTCTTACGATGAGCGGCGGCGACTGGAAAAGGACGTAGGCAACGCGGAACGGAAGATTGAGAAATTAGAAAAGGAGATTGCCAAGGTGCACCTGGAAATGTCCGACCCCAACTTCTACAACGATCAGAAAAAAGTAGATAAAGCCGCGGGTAAACTCAGGGCCAAGCAGGCGGAGTTAGACCGGGTGATGGAGGAATGGGATGCGGCCAGCGAAGCTTTGGGTTAGACGCCTTCGGCTTTTAGAGTGTTGTGCAGGTTAGACGGCTGCGCCTTTTGGGCTACCGCGTGCGAGAGATACGGTTCGGATATTATTCATTAAGCTGTAAGGTGCGGGAGCCTAAAAGCAAAGCGCCTAATGTCCGCGCTGCGTTATATAATCACTAAGCTGCCCCGCCAGTCATACTATTAATTGCGCCACAACGTATATTGAGAACACAATAGCCCGCGTCGTCAACCATCCCCACGCCCGGTCTTTCACTCCTCAAGTTGACGCATGAAATCCATTATCCTGCAAGTAGTCGTCCTACTCGCCACCGCCCTGCTGGTTACCGGCGCGAGCCCCAATAATCTGGGCACGCCCGCGAACTACCACCATTTCGACTTACCCTTTTACGCCGAAACGGTGGCGGTGACCTACGACCCCGCCATGACCATCGCGGAACCTCCGGTAATTAGTAATCAGGCGCTGGTGGGCGCGTACCGAACCCTCCAGCGCAAGCCAACCAAAGTGCTCCTTAATAGCTTACTGGAAGCCAAAGCGAAGTATGCGCTGAACGATTACTTATTCTACAAGCTGGCGAGTCAAACGCTAAAGGTCGTCTACCAAAACGGCGAGGAGAACGCCAGGGAAATTACGATGTACGGACTACTGATCGAAGCCGGCTTCGACGCGCGACTGACGTTTCGCGGCGGGCGGGTGTTCGTCAACGTGTTTACGGAAGAAGATCTTTTCGAAGTCCCCATCATCGACGCTAACGGTCGGCCCTACGCCAACCTGAGCTGCATGGAGGGTGACTGCAACGGCCGCGCACGGCTGTTCATCCACCCTAACCGGCCCAACCCCAAAGGGCGTTCGTTCGGTTTTCAACTACGCAGCTGGCCTACCCTCGGCGTGCAGCCCATCGCGAAGAAACTGAGTTTCAGTTACCACGGCGTCGATCAGGAAATGGACGTGACTTTCGACCGCACGATAGTCGACATCATGAAGGACTACCCGTTTATTCACGAGTATTGCTACCTGGAGACGCCCCTTTCCGCTACGCTCCAGGAAAGTTTAATCCCACAACTGGACACCCTGATTCGGGACTTACCCCAGCAGCAAGCGCTCGAATTCCTGGTCAGCTTTACGCGTTCCGCGTTCGATTACAAGGAAGACAACGAGAACTTCGGTCGTTCCAAGCCGATGGTGCCGGAAGAGCTGTTCGGCTACAGTTTCTCCGACTGTGAGGACCGGTCGGCGCTCTTCTTCGCGCTCGTCCGTGAACTACTCGAAATCCCCATGGCCGTAATTGCTTACGATGACCACCTAACGATTGCGGTGGGCAGCGACACCATCCCCGGCGACTTTTTCACCTACGAGGGCAAGCGTTTTGTCTTCTGCGACCCGACGGGCCCGAAGAATTCCAGCAAGATCGGGCAAATCCCCCCGGGCTACGAGAACAAAAGTTTTCAGATCATCGGTGCTTACAAATAGCTGATTGTCAGCGGGTAAATTCTTGATGAAGACCTCCATTCGTGGGTTTATTTCAGATTCTTATCCTTCCACCGCCGGGTGGGCGAAACAAATCTCACCCCGCCGGCCTTAGTAACAATAGACAAAAAAACGCTATCGTATGTACTGGACCCTTGAACTTGCCTCCCACCTCGAAGATGCCCCCTGGCCCGCCACGCGGGATGAGCTGATCGACTATGCCGTCCGCTCCGGGTCCCCCCTCGAAGTGATCGAGAACCTGCAAGCCATGGAAGACGAGGGCGATACTTACGAGGCCATCGACGATGTTTGGCCGGATTACCCCCGCAAGGCTGACTTCCTCTTTAATGAGGACGAATACTAACTAAGCGGACGTAGCTTAGCAAAAGCAGTGAAAGCCGGCGACCTCAAGTGGTTGCCGGCTTTTCTTTGTGAAAGCACTACCCCATTTTCACGATTCGAAAGAAGTGGCCCGCAAGGGCTAATTTTGTCGTTCCTCGCCAACCCGCCCCTCCTACCATGTCCCACACCATTGCAATCGACGGCTACAGCGCCTGCGGCAAGTCCACCCTCGCCAAAGCCATGGCTAAACAACTCGGCTACCGCTACATCGACACGGGTGCCATGTACCGCATGGTCACTTTGTTTTTTCAACGCCAGTCGGTAGATATTGAGGATGAGGGCGCGGTCGCGGGTGCATTGTCCGGACTGGAGGTAGACTTCGTACCGGGCTCCAACGATGCCCTGCTGAACGGGGAGAACGTGGAAGCCGAGATCCGTACGTTGACCGTAAGTCGATTCGTGAGCCCGGTAGCGGCCATCCCCGCCGTCCGTCGGGCCATGGTGGCGCAACAACGGCGAATGGGTGCCGACGGCTCGGTCGTGATGGACGGCCGGGACATCGGCACCGTCGTTTTTCCGGAAGCGGACTTGAAGCTTTTCGTAACGGCCGACTTGACCATCCGTACCGACCGCCGGCTCGCCGAGCTCGGTGCTTCCGGAAAAGCGCCCGACCGCGCGGCCGTGGCCGAAAACCTGACCGAGCGGGACCGCATCGACTCCACTCGGGCGGATAGCCCCCTCAAACAGGCGGAAGATGCTATAGTGCTGGACAACTCCGCGCTCGACCTATCTGCCTTCATCGAGCGGGGGATGGCCCTGGCGCGGGCTATTCCGAGTTAATTAACACCTGCCCCATGCTCAAGAAAACCTTCCGCGACTACGCCTACGTAGCCATTCAATTTTTTCTCTTTCTGGTCTACCTATATCCCCTCGTGCCAGTCGGGTTGTCTTTGCCGGATACGGCACGGTACGTTGGCCTGGGGCTCGCCGGAGTAAGTCTGCTCATTTGCGGGGCCGCCCTGCTCCAGCTGAATAGCAACCTGTCTCCCTTCCCTACTCCATTAGCAAGAGGCACCCTGATTACCGAAGGCGTTTACTCCGTTTCTCGCCACCCTATTTACGCCGGCATTTTAGGTTTTTGCGTTGGCTACGCGGTCTACACTTCCTCCGGATACCGGCTCATCATCACGGGATTCTTGGTCGTTCTGTTCTACTTCAAAAGCAGCTACGAAGAGGGTTTGCTGCAACAACGGTACCCCGCCTACGCTGAGTACCATAACCGCGTCGGCAGGTTCCTTCCAAATCTATTTTAGCAACGCCTCAGGGCTTAGTCAAATCCAGTTCCCGCATCATCCGCAGATAGCTCCGGCCGAAGTCCACCACGTTATCGAAACTGAGCTGGCTCACCGCCGGTCGTAGGCGCGGGTATTCGTCCTCAAAACGGTCGGTGACGTTGGCGATCGCCGCCCGGATGGCGCGACGGGCCGGCCGGCCGTTCTGGTCGAGAAACTGTTGATTATAACCGAGCCGCTGGAAATAGTCGTCCTCGACTACCCGGTAGAATAATTCCAGCAACAATTTATCCGGCGGCGGCACGGCGTAGTTGAACAGCGCGTAGCCGGCGATATAGCCGGGGATGGCTGCGGCCACGGTCTGGTAGCCGTTGTCCTGGTACCAGTCCATGTTCGGTAGCTCGCTATCGATCAGGGAAGTGAGGCGGTCGTGATTAGCGGGCAGGGTAATGCCGAAGGTAGATTTGCCGCCGTAGAGTTCTTCGTCAAACGACTCGGGCGCGCGGCGCTGGAGGGTCTGCAGTTCGCTCAGTAGTCGTACATTTTTGTAGGTCACCGGCTGCTCTCCTTCGCGGGAAAAGTACATGCGGTGCATCCGTTCGAGGGCCTCCATGGTGTGGCCTTCGGGGATGAGCAGGTAGTCGAGCCGGTAGACGAGGTCGAGCAGCAGGTAAGCCACCGCCCCGGGGTTTTCTTCGGGGTTGATTTGGTTGGTCCCCAGGTCGTCGATCACGGCCTGGATGTGGGTATCGAGGAAGCTGAGCTTGAGGGCCTTGTGGGCGGGTTTTTGCTGTTCGAGGTGGGTGATTTCGGTGGGGCTGAGGTAGTCGCTGAACTCTTCGAGCAGTAAGTCATCCTGCTTATCGGCCCCCAGGGCTAATTCTTTCAGGGCGTGGTAGAGCTTGTGGGGGCTGGCGTCGTTGATGGGCGAGTCGAAAACGATACACAGGCAATTTTCACCGTCGATGGCGAAGCGGCTGTACTTCATTTCGTAGTTGAGGCTCGTTAGTCGCCGGAGTAGCTCTACTTGTTGGCCGTCCAGTTTGGCAATCTTCGCCGTAGCGCGAAACTGCTCGGTGTCCGCGAAGCCCGTCACTCGCTTGCTGCCCTGATAGACTTCAAAATAGAGTTTCTCTTCTTCCACCTGAAACTGTACGTTGTCCTCCTTTTCGTCCAGCAGGTAACGCATGAAGGCGGTGCAGCTTTCGATGAACTGCCCGTCTTCAAAAGCGGCCAGCGCCTCGTCCCACGCCAGGTAATTTGCTTTTGTCTTGTAGGCATCCGTGTAGCGGCCGAAGCGGAAGCCAGGCTCGCCGTGCGGGTCGTAACCGGTCGTGCGGCGGAAAAGGGTATCCCAAATACTCAAGACGGGTGGTTTGGTGGGGTGTAAGGTCACGCAATATACGGGGCCGGGGGGAAGGGGGCGCCGTCCCGATAGCTATCGGGAGTGCCGAGATGTTAGGCGAGCGAATGACAACATCGGAAAACCGTGAATGAAGCCCCCTACTCCACGCGCCAAGACATCCGGTGCATCCCCCGAAATTCCTCGCGCAGCAGTGGAAAGGTTAGCCGAAACGAGGAACCGTCGACGAAGCCGCACTTGCGGTAAAAATTGATGGTCGCTTCGTTTGTGTCCATCCGTTCCAGCCAGAGTATTTTCTTTCCTCGCCGGCGCGCCTCTTCCTTTGCGTAATCGATCAACTTCGTACCGAGCCCCTCCCCACGAACATTATCATCCAGATAAACTCGGTCGATCTTCAACGCCGGCTGGTTGGGAAAATCCGGACTGAGCTCCGCAAACTTTAACCGCAAAATACCAACCAGTTTCTCCCTAAAGTAAACGTGGTGGTAGCTGGAATCAGGCACCTTCAAATCGAGAAGCAAAGCGCTTTTTTCGTGAATCCTTTTTACGTACCAAGCCCCGTCGTCCGACCACATGTAGGCGAAAGCGGAAGGATAAATTCGCTGCATCAGCTCGTAATGAACCCGGTAGTCCGCAGGCTCAATAGCATTTAGACGGATGGATGATTTTATCTTAATCATACGGCAACGTTGATCTGGCCGGCGAATGAGCGCAGCGGCACGGGATTAAATAAAACAGCCCGGAGTACAAATGCAGTGCTGCATTCGTACCCCGGGCATTTGATATTTCTACCTTAAATGTACTACTCTATCACCCGCAACTCCAAGCGGACCACGCTCTCGCAGTGGCTGGTTTGCGGAAACATATCCACCGCCCGTGCCTTGGCCACCCGGTATTTCGCGTCGAGCAGCGCCAGATCCCGCGCCTGCGTAGCCGGGTTGCAGCTGACGTAGACGATCACCGGTGATTCCAGTTCCAGCAGCATCGGGATTACTTTCGGGTGCATGCCGGCGCGGGGCGGGTCGGTAATGAGCACGTCCGGCCGGCCGTGCTTGGCGGCGAACTCGGGCGTGAGGATGTGCTCCGTCCGCCCGGCGTACCAGCTACAGTTGTCGATACCGTTCAGCTCGGCGTTGATTTTGGCGTCCTCGATGGCGGCGGCGATCTCTTCGATCCCCACGATGCTGCCCGCATCCTTCGCCACGTACTGCGCGATGGAGCCGATGCCCGTGTAGAGATCGTAGACATTTTCCGTACCCGTCAGGCCGGCGTATTCGGCGGTGATGTCGTAAAGGACTTTTCCCTGGCGGGTGTTGGTCTGGAAGAATGACTTCGGCCCGATGTGAAACTTGACGTGGCCCAGCGCCTCGCGGATGGTGGACGTACCGGCGAAGAGGTTCATCTCCAGGTCCATCATGTACTCGTTCACCTTGCCGTTGATGCAGTAGTAGAGGCTGGTGATGTGCTCGCCGAAATCAGCCATGACGGCGTCGAGGAAGGGCTTGATGGTGTCCTGATCGTTCTCGAAGAAGGCGAGGACGAGCATGCACTCGCCGGTCGTCGTCGTGCGGATCATGAACTGGCGGAATAGACCGGTCCGCTCGCGCATGTCGAAGAAGGGCACTGCCATGCGGACGGCCAGGTCTTTGATCCCGTTGCGCAGTTCGTTGCTGGGGCCGTGCTGGAGGTGGCACTTCTCGATGTCGATGAGCTTGTCGTAGGCACCGGCTTTGTGGAAACCGATCACGTTGGCTTCGTTGGTGATCGTTTCGTCGGTCACTTCTTCGGCCGTGAGCCAGCGGCGGTTGGCGACGCCGAACTCGAGCTTATTCCGGTAGAAGCTCTGCCGCTCGCTACCGACGATGGGTTCCCACTCGCCGACTTCAACTTTGCCGATGCGGGTGAGCGCGTCGCGCACGATCCGGTCTTTTTCGCGGAGTTGGCCCGCGTAGGAGAAGTTCTGCCACTTACAGCCGCCGCAAACGCCGAAGTGCTGGCAAAACGGCTCCACGCGGTCCTCGCTCATCTTGTGGAATTCAAGGGGGGCGGCAAACAAGAGTTTTTTCTTTTTCCGGAAGGGCCGCACGTCGACCACGTCGCCGGGGACGACCTTTTCTACGAAGACGACTTCACCCTCCGCCGTCCGGCCAACGCAGAAACCTTTGTCAGCGAGGCCGGTGATGGTCACCTGGTTGATTCTTTCGGGAAAGCGGTTGCGGCGGTTGCGGGCCATGGGAGTTTTTTTTGGGTGGGCGAAGGTAGGGAATCTGGTCTGGGGGTATATGGTCTTTGGTTTAGAGTCTTTGGTCTGGGGTCTGCAGTCTTTGGTCCAGCATCTTTACTCTTTCCTCTGTATTCTATAATTCAATCTTCCCTGCACCCGCGACGCGTAGCTAGTCCCGTACTTTGTCGGGACGACCGCGCCCGCTGACTCACCCATTGTTTAAGCCTAACTAAAGATATTAGTGCCTTCAGTCGAACGGTTCCGGGCGTTCGTCGGGATTGGTTGGCAGAAAAGGGCCGAACCCCGTAACGTACGGTCGTGTCCGGAGATAAACACCCGAAACTACTTTTAAAACCCATTACCTCACACGGCCGCTGACCCCGCTAGCTTTCGAACTACCGGTAACTGCGCGCCATAATCAACTGAAGCATGCGTAAATTTTTCACCTTACTCCTCGCCGCCGTTTTACTTAGCCTCGTTACTTCCTGCACCGCCGACGGCATCTTTGACGCCGACCGCCTGAAGGGCATCGCCGACAAAATCCAGGCAAAACTTCCCTCCAAGGAAGAATTCAAACAAATGGCCGAAGCGGAAATCGCCAAACTTCCGGCGGACGAGCAAGCGGAAGCCCGTCGTGAACTCGAAGAAGCGCTGGCGGAGTGGCCCACCCCCGAAGAGCTCGACCGCCAGATTGACGACGCCATCGACGAGATAGCCGCGGAAGCACCGACGCGCAGCGAAGTCGAGGGCATAATTGACGAGGCCGCCGAGCAACTGCCCTCTAAAACTGAACTTCACGACTTAGTCGACAAACTCCCGGAAAACGATAAACTAAAAACGACCATCAGCGAGGGACTCAGTGACTTTTTCCGGACGATCGATTCGGTGGCCACCGAAATCGAAAAAGAACAGTAGCGGGGGCTCACGGAGGGGTGGCCGGCGCGCATAAAAAGACCGGAGTGCTAAGCACTGCCGGTCCAGAAATAAACACCTAAAACCCTATTAACCTCTTTAACGACGCAATCGATTGCAGCACCGCAATATTTGTGGGGGTGTAGCGTGCAATGAACCGGGAAATGCGGCAAAGATCGCGACGGCTACCGTGCGAAAGTAATCGCTATCTTTGACAAACCAAAGAAAGCAGCCTAAAATATGATCGACGTTCTCATCGGGGCCATCCTCGCGTTGATCATGTTCAGCATCGGATTATCGCTGCGGGCGACCCATTTTCGCACCCTTTTCCGCCGCCCGGGCGTGCTGATTCTCGGTCTTTTCCTCCAGCTTATTTTGCTGCCCGGTATCGCGTTCGGGGTAAGTTACGCTTTACGTCTTCCTCCGGCTTTTGCTACCGGCGTCGTTATTCTGGCGGCCTGCCCGGGTGGCCTTACGAGTAACTTCATCAGTTATTTATTGAAGGCCAATATGGCCCTTGCCGTGAGCCTGACGATCGTTAATACGTCGCTTTCCCTCCTCACCATCCCCCTTGTCGTCAACCTTGGCCTGGATACTTTCTGGACGGGTGGCGGGACGAATCACCTAGACATTCTGCCCACCGCGGCAACCATCTTTTTAATTGTCCTCTTGCCCGTGATGTTGGGGATGACTTTTCGGCGACTGCGCAAGGATGCCGGCCTACGCCTCCAGCAAAATTTACGCTGGGTCAACATCGTACTGCTGGCTTTCCTCTTCCTGCTAAAATTATTCGCCCCGGCCGATGCGGGTGGTAGTGAACTGACGTTGGCGGACGTACGGACAATCCTGCCGGCATCCGTGCTCATCAACCTGGTGGCCCTGTCGTCGGGTCACGTATTCGGTCGGCTTTTCGGCTTCGGCCGGAACGCGCAACTTACGCTGGGCGTCGAGGCCGGCATCCAGAATACCAGCCTCGCCTTCATGATCACCTCTACCCTGCTGGTGAACGAGGAAATGCTCAAACCGGCGCTCGTTTACGCCATGTTTACGTTCTTCACCGCGCTGGCCTACGGGCTCTACCTCAAACCCGGTGCCTGGCGCAACATCCTCAAGCCCCGCAATCAATAATGACCAACCTACTTACCGTGTTACGCGACGGGGCCGGCTTCGTGGTGATCCACAAGCCCGCCGGAATCCCCACGGAAGCTTACGCCGACCACGATACGGTCGAGGCCCGCGCCTGGAAAATGTACCAGCGGCCGGGTAGCCCGAAACTCCCCTTCGTGGGCATCGTCCACCGGCTCGACCGGCCCGTTTCGGGGGTGCTCGTGCTGGCCCGCAACAAGTCTACCCTCCGCCGCCTGAACCAAGCTTTCGCCGACAAGCAAGTTAGTAAGCATTATTTGGCGCGGACGCAGGTGCCATTGCCGGGGGAGGTGGGCACGTTGAGGCATTTTCTCGTGAAGGATAACTTGAACCGCCGCGCTACCGTCCACGACCGCGCGAAAAACGGAGCAAAGTTGAGTACGTTGAAGTACCGATTACGGAACCAGGGCAATGGTTTTTACGCGTACGAGATCGAACCGATTACCGGGCGCTACCACCAAATCCGCGCCCAACTCGCCGCGGCCGGCGCGCCCATTATCGGGGATGAGAAGTATGGTTCCCCCATCCGCTTCCGGCCCAACGAGATTATGCTGCACGCGCACCGTTTGGCTTTTCCGGATGCGGAGGGGGGGGTGGTGGAAGTGGAGATACTGCCTGATTGGTGAGCGGAGTGTTGTAAAAACGTCCTAGGTCGAGGGCCTCTGGCCCGAACGTAACGGCGGCAGCACGCTACCGCACTACCATTCGGGTCGGAGACCCTCAGCCTAAGGAGCGACATTTTATTAGGTCGAGGGCCTCTGGCCCGA
>NZ_JAATJH010000002.1:0-575819 GCF_011927835.1 Neolewinella antarctica | reverse complement strand
CCCGAACGTAACGGCGGCAGCACGCTACCGCACTATCATTCGGGTCGGAGACCCTCGGCCTAAGAGCAACATTTTATTAGGTCGAGGGCCTCTGGCCCGAACGTAACGGCGGCAGCACGCTACCGCACTATCATTCGGGTCGGAGACCCTCGGCCTAAGAGCAACATTTTATTAGGTCGAGGGCCTCTGGCCCGGACGTAACGGCGGGAGCGCTACCGCACCACCATTCGGGCCGGAGGCCCTCGGCCTAAGGAGCGACATTTTATTAGGCCGAGGGCCTAGAATTAGACCCGCGCACCGCTAACGCCCCCATCCATCCCATCGTGCGTACCGCAAAAACACGGTCCTACCATCCTAAAATATCATTCGTACCTTTGCCGCCCGTAACCAAGCTATGAGCGAACTCGAAGCCAAAATTGACAAGGACCACCTACCCCGCCACATCGGCGTGATCATGGATGGTAACGGCCGTTGGGCGACCGAGCAGGGCAAACCCCGCGTGTTCGGCCACCACAGCGCCGTGGAGGCCGTCCGTGCCACGGTCGAGGGCTGCGCCGAGCTCGGCGTCGAATGCCTGTCCCTCTACGCTTTCAGCACCGAAAACTGGAGCCGCCCGGAACTGGAAGTCGGCGCTTTGATGCAGTTGCTGATCGACACGATCGGCTCCGAGATGGGCACGATGCTCGAAAACGACATTCGCCTGCGGGCCATCGGCGACACGTCCAAGCTGCCGGAAGCGACGCAGGACGCACTCAAGTACGGCATCGCACAGACGGCGAAGAACAAAGGGATGGACCTCATCCTCGCCCTCAACTACAGTGGTAAGTGGGACTTAACCGCGGCCATCCGCCGCATCGCCCGGGAGGTGGCCGCTAACCGGCTGGAGGCTTCGGCCATCGACGAGACGATTATCAACCAACAACTAGCCACGCGGGAGTTCCCCGATCCGGAGCTCATCATCCGCACCAGCGGGGAGCACCGGTTGAGTAACTTTTTCCTTTGGCAAGCCGCTTACGCAGAATTTCATTTTAGCCCCGTCTTCTGGCCGGAGTTCCGCAAACCAGATTTACACGCCGCCATCCTCGATTTCCAGCAACGGGAACGGCGGTTTGGCCAGACTTCCGAACAACTCACCTGACCCTTACCAACCACCGAACGCCCCCCGGGGTCTTTCCCCCCGAATGCTTCGGGCTTTGCCCCAGAAACATTCCCCTTCCCACCGCCCCCGGCACCCGCGACCACGCCCACCGCTACTAATTGGGAAGCAAACACAAGCGACGAATGAGATTAAGCGCCTTCCTTCTTTCACTCCTCTGCCTGCTGAGCTTCAGCAACCTGACCGCGCAGAGCGACTCTCTGGACTTCCCCGTCTACGACTACTCCAACCCTTCCGAGTACGAGATCGGTGCCATCAGCGTCCAGGGCGCTTTTTTCGCCGAGCAGACCGCCATCATCGGCGTGACGGGCCTCAGTGTGGGCGACCAGATTCGCATCCCCGGGCCGGACATTCCCCGGGCCATCAAAAACCTGTGGCGCCTGCGGCTCTTCACGGACGTGCGCATCGAGCAGGAAAAAACGATCGGCGACGTCATTTTTCTTACGGTTCGTGTTACAGAGCGCCCACGCTTTTTGCGCCACAGCTACACGGGCGTCAAGCAGGGTAAGCACGAAGATTTGAACGAGGTCGTCAACGGTTACATCGTCCGTGGTGGCATCGTCACGGAAGACGCCAAGATCAACGCGGCCGAGGGTGTTCGCCGCTATTTCATCGAAAAAGGCTACCTCGATACGAAGGTCGACGTACAGGAAATCGTGGACACGACGCGCGCTAACTCCGTCCGGCTCGTCTTCGACGTGGACAAGATGGACCGCGTCAAGATCGACAAGATCAACTTCATCGGCAACACGGCCATAAAGGACAAAAAGCTGCGCAAGCAGATGAAAGAGACAAACTTGAAAAGTAAGATTTTCAAGAGTTCTAAATTCCAGCCGGCCCTGTACAAAGACGATAAGCAGGCGGTCGTCGACTTTTACAACACGCTCGGTTACCGCGACGCGCGCATTTTGAACGACAGCATTTACCGCGACGAGGATGGCGATTTGGTAATCGACATCAACATGAACGAGGGCAATCAGTACTACTTCCGCAACATCACCTGGAAGGGTAACTCCATTTATAACGATGAGGCGCTGGCGCGGGTGCTGGCCATTGAAAAAGGCGATGTTTTTAACAACAACGAGCTCCAGGAGCGGCTATCCTTCAGCCAGACGAACTCCGACGTTTCGAGTCTGTACATGGACAACGGCTACCTATTCTTTAGCGTGGACCCCATCGAAGTCGCCATCGACGGCGACTCGATCGACCTGGAGATGCGCATCTTTGAGGGCCCGCAGGCGACGATTGACAAGGTAGTCATCAACGGAAACGACCGGACGCACGAGCACGTCATCCGCCGCGAAGTCTTTACCCGGCCCGGCCAGAAGTTCTCCCGTTCGGACATCATCCGTAGCCAGCGCCAGATCATCGGCCTGGGTTACTTCAACCAGGAGGCCCTCGGCATCGAAACGCCCGTCAACCCCGACCGGGGCACGGTGGACATTATTTACACCGTCGAAGAAAAGCCTTCCGACCAACTCGAGCTGAGCGCCGGTTGGGGTGGCCGCCAGGGCATCATCGGTACATTGGGCGTAACGTTCAACAACTTTTCCCTGCGTAACCTTTTCAACCGGGAAGCGTGGCACCCGCTGCCCCAGGGCGACGGCCAACGTCTGTCTTTGCGCGCGCAAACGAACGGTACCTTTTTCCAGAGCTACAACGCTTCCCTGACCGAACCGTGGCTGGGTGGCAAGCGCCCCACGTCCCTGACCGTCTCCGCTTTTTACAATAAGTACAACATCGGTAACGACGTCCGGCCCAACAAGCTGGTTATTCAGCAGGCGGCCGTCAGCTTTGGTACGCGACTGCGGTGGCCGGACGATAACTTCGTATTCCGCGCGGGGGTAAACGTACAGATCCTTAGTCTGGATGGCTGGAATCAGCGTTTCCGGACCGACGAAGGCGAGCAGATATCGACGGGTAACTTCAACAACTTCTCCGGACAGTTTACCCTCGCACGGAGTACGGCAACCGACCCGATCTTCCCCCGGGAAGGCTCCAACATCGAGTTGACCGTTAAACTCACGCCACCCTACCGTAAGCTCGGTTTAGTGGACGATGACCCCGAGAATCTCAAGACAACCGCCGAGCAATTCCGCTTCCTGGAGTACCACAAATGGCGCCTTAATGCGGACTGGTACACGCCCATTGCCGGTAAACTCATTCTGAAGACCCAGGCCAAGATCGGCTTCCTCGGAGCCTACGACGACCTGGTCGGTGTCTCCCCCTTCGAGCGTTTCGAACTCGGTGGCGACGGCATCAACAACCAGCAGGCTCAGTTTGCCGGGGTGGACATCGTTTCCCTGCGGGGTTACGAGACGAGTGAGCTACCAAATAACTTCATTCGCAACCCGACTACGGGCGCGCGGGAAGAAACGGCCGCACCAATCTTTAGCAAATACACCGTTGAACTCCGCTACCCAATCTCTTTGAACCCATCGAGTACCATCTTCGTGTTAGCCTTTGCGCAGGGCGGTAACTCCTGGCGTTCCTCCCGGGACTTCAACCCGTTCGACCTGAGGCGGTCCGTTGGTTTCGGTGCGCGTGTCTTCCTACCGATGTTCGGTACGCTCGGCTTTGACTGGGGCTACGGCTTCGACAAGGACGCGGAGCGGGCGGAAAATGGCAATTTGACTACGTTTAACATCATTCTTGGGTTTGAGCCGGAATAGGGGTTTATTCCGTTATGCTTTGGCCCATTAACTCGGGGGTGTTTGCGATTACATCGCGCCCGCATAGCTTTGCTCCCGCGCCAGCGCCCATAATTAGACGATATCAGGCTAGAGATGCCCGATTCTGGGCTTTGAGTAAAAAGTGAAGTGCCGGCAAGACCGCAGACCTAAGGGACCAAAAGACTATCAGACCTAGAGACTAAAAGACCACTTGACTAAGCAATGGATCAACTAATCGTCCACAACCTAATCGTCCACGAGCTAAAGAAGCAGCCAGAGATGGCCGACGCCGAGCTCATCCTCTCCAAGGCACCGCTCGCCATCACCGAGCAGAGCCAGGAGCTCATTGGCCGCCTGGACGAGATCTTCGAGCGCAAGAATGACCTACTTCAGGGCTTCCTCGCCGAACCCGACGAGTCCCTTTTTCCAGCCTACTACCAAAACTGGCTGAACGACGGCCGCAACCGGGAGAACTTCATCGTCTTTTCGAACGACACGATGAAGATCCTTCGGCAAAGCCTCCAGGGGGTTATCGGGGCCAAGGGGGGGTACTTGCTCTACGCGGACTACACGATGGAAGAGCAGCGCATGCTCGGCATCTTTCTGATTCGGGAAACCCCCGGGCTGGTGTTCGTGCCGGAAGATGACCATTTGAAACTGTCGTCTACCCAGTACCTTGACGTGGACCACATGGCCATGGCCGTCCGCCTACTGGCCGGCAAAGGGCGTACCGTACAGATGATCCGCCACGCCCGCACCCAGGGCTCGATCAGTCAGTACTTTACCGACTGGGTCGGTATCGACCGCCCGGAAACGAGTGCGGAACTGACGCAGAATTTCCTGGAACTAGTGGAGGAACTACCCGTCCCGACGGATAAAGAAACCGGCTTCGCGATGAACGAGGGGGAGTTCGAGAAGGCCCTGGTTAAGTACGCGGCTAAGGCACCACAACAGACCATTCGGGCCAAAGACTTCGACGAGTTCTTTTACGGTAACGATAAACCGCTCCAGGACATGTTAACCGAGTCCGACGGTGAGCTCGACGAAGGTTTTCGGGTCGACAAGCGATCACTCCGCAAGCAGTACTACCTGCGTGCCGGCTTCGGTGGCCTGAGCATCACGTGCACGAAAGACCATTTCCGCAGCGGACAAATCGAAGTAGACGAGACTACGGGCAAGATCACCATCAATAGTGACGAGCTAGCTTCCCTGCTCCTGGACCAGAAGGGAGAGTGACTTCGCGGAACTAAAACGAACAAATAAGGGTATTTTGCTGGTTATATAATCGAACCAAAAATAATCTAGCCATGGCAAACGATGCCCTCGACAAAATCCAAGACACCGCCGAATCTAATAAACTTTCCGTAGCCAAAGCCGCGCAGACGGATGATTTAAAAGCAAAGCGGACCGAATCTGACGCACTCATTAAACGCTATGCGCTGCTGGGTACCGCTAGCGGTTTAATTCCGGTGTTTGGCCTGGACGTTGCGGCCTCCACGGCGCTCCAGACCAAGATGATCAAAGATTTGGCGGACATCTACGAATTCGACATTGATGACCAAATTCTTCGTACGGCCATCACTACTGGCGTCACCGCACTGGTTGGCCGCGTACTGACGGCAGCGGCGGGTATGCTGGCCGGGACGATCTCTCCCCTCAAAATGTTCGTGAACGGAGCGACCAAGGCGGCCGTGTCTGGCTTCCTCACCCTTGAAGTTGGTAAGTTGTACCAGTCTAAAATGGAATTGGGACAGAACCCCGCCGACATCACCATCATGAGCATCGCCGATCACATTATCGCCCAAATCAAGGAAGGTAAGTGGGATGCTTCTAAACTCAGCCTCACGAACCAGTTAGGTGCTCTGGTAAAAGGATAAAATCTCGGACAATTATTCCGGGAAATCTCTTTTGACCCCAAGCTATTGGTGCCCGTTCTCGCAACCTGCGGGAACGGGCGCTTTTTATTAACGCCGCATTTTGCGCATTAAGCCTTCCTGCACCACGCTGGCAACGAGTTTCCCCTCCGCATCAAATATATTCCCCCGCGTGAAGCCCCGCCCTCCACTCGCCGACGGGCTGTCAATGCTGTACAGTAACCACTCGTCAGCCCGAAAAGGGCGGTGAAACCACATGGCGTGGTCCAGGCTGGCCATTTGGATGTTGCGCTGGTCGATCGCCTTACCGTGGGGAAGCAGGGCCGTGGTTAGGAGATTATAGTCGGATGCGTAGGCCAGCACCAATTCGTGTTGGTGACGATCGTCGCCCATCTCTCCGTTCGTTTTCAGCCAGACGTTGCGGATGGGTTCGTACTTTTCGTTGGCGAACGGGTTCAAAAATTCGACCGGGCGGAATTCCAACGGGCGCTTGATGGCCAGCATTTTACGGATGTTTTCCGGCAGCTTTTCTCCGAATTGCTTAGCCATGCCTTCGTAGCTCACGAGTTCGTCGTAGCGTAGTACGTCCGGCGCCGTTGCCTGGTGGTCGTAGCCTTCCTGGGTCTTCTGGAAGCTGGCCGTCAGGTGAAAAATTGCCGCTCCGTTCTGGATGGCCTTCACCGCGCGGGTCGTGAAACTGCCACCGTCACGAATTCGGTCGACCTCGAAGATGATGGGGATGTCGAGGTCACCAGGTAGCACGAAATAACCGTGCAGTGAGTGGACGAACCGATCTTCGGCCACCGTTTTGATCGCCGCGGCCAGCGACTGAGCGAGCACCTGCCCGCCAAATACGCGGGGGGAGCCGATGGACCTGGATTCGCCGCGGAAAAGATTGACTTCCAGTCGCTCGAGATCGAGGAGGTTGAGTAGTTCGGAGACTTTTTGCATGGGGAGGTAACCTGTTGGGGTGGGTTGAGGTTTGCCTTCGAGTGGCGCTCCGCTGGTTGCCGGAGGAAGTGGAGGAAGAATAGGGAGAGGAAGGAGGAAGAAAGTTAGCCCAATTGACAATCAGCAAATCTTATGATTCTGGCCGATCGATTTATTTTGGCGCGGTCGCGGGTGCAGGGAAATTTAGAAAGGAGCGGGCATACGGGATTACAGAGATAGCCTTTGCTACGATCGATAAATGAGCCACGGCACCCGTACTTGACCACCCATACCGTATTGAAATCAAAGACGTAGACCGGCAAAAACTTATAAGGGTAACACCCATTCACGTTTTTACCGTGTTGCTACACCAAAATATAAGCTTATTACCAATGTCTCCTGTTCCACTACACTACTAGGTACCACGTTGCGGATTGACTTATCGGTCGACGATCACGGTAGTTTAGTGACCTCGGCTGATTCCTTCTCAGCCCTTCCCCGAAGTGCAAAACGCCTGACGTTGGGGACCGATCTGGTGGGTTTTGAGCGAACGCTTAGCTTGTATCATTCTCTGCTCGCGTACGCTACGCCGCTCTGGGCCTGCGGGCTATCAACCCCAAAAAGATTTGCTGGTCTACGCATGGTTACTTTGGCGGCCGAAAATGTACGCCCACTAGTCAATAAAGAAGGGGACATAAATATTTGGACGGGTAAGTTTCACCGCACTTTTCGTGACCACGCAACGCACTGGTACCACGTTGCCCATGTCCTGGCACAGATTATCGAAGAATTTGCCGCCCCACGCATCAACTGGTCCAACGTAGTCTATCAGCTACAGGTCGGTGGCCCTTTTTTCGAGGAGATCATTATTCTCATCTTAGACCACGTCGAAGACTCCGCCCTACGTGCGCGTTTGCTCAATGCGCTGCTGTTTTTTCCCACGGATCGCGTGCGAGAAGTCGCGCGGCGCTTGCTTTTAAGCATCGAAATGAATAACTGGGTCGGGACGCTTTCACTGGTGAGAACGCTGGGGCATTTCGAGTTCCCGGAAGCAATTGCGTTCCGGAAAGAATACGCCCGGGTGTGCGAGCGCAAATTCCCCAAAGATTTTCCTACGACCGGCCTGCCCGGCGGTGGAGCGCGCACGCTGGCCGGAGCCTGGCGGGAACTACGCGCCAGCGGCCACACCTCCCAGGCCAGCGTCCGTTATTTGCTACGCCGCGACGACGTCCCCGTCGAAACCCTCGTCGCAGCCTGCCACGAATGCGACGACTGGGTGGAACTGCACGGTCGCTTCCGCCAAGACTTCCTGGCCGCCGGATACACCGGGCCACTCGTGCCGACGCTCGACGAATACGTTCGCCAAAACCTCGACCGCAACACTTGGCCCACCGGCGAGACGAGTCACCGGCGGCACGTTTCGGAAGTCAACTACGCGCTCTTCAACCAGCCCTTGCTCCCCGCGACGATCGTGCTTTTGGCCGAACGGCTGGCCGACGCCAGCGAATTTCGCAGCACCTGTGCGGCCCTCCACCTGGCTGCTTACACCCAGCTTCCCCGGCTGCTGACCGACCGGCGGCCCGGCGGCGGTTACCGCAGCTACTTTGCCCAGCCCGCCGCTCGCCGCGGCGCCCTTCCCGAAGTCATTGTAGACCGGCTGATTGAGATGACCGAGCGGGAGAACAGCGTTAGTATTTTTAATTTCGCCGCCGTCGCGCTGAGCAACTTAGCTACGGACGATGCTCACGGAACCCGGATTACGGAGCACTGGCTAGACCTGGCCCGCACGTCGCACGAACCCGGCATCTACGTCTTCGCCTGCTATCAATTACTCCCCGGCTTTCACCACAACCCCCGCCGCGAATCTATCCGAGCCTTGCTCCCCGGGGCCATCGCTCGCCTGACCGAGCACAACGCCAACAACTTTGGCCGCCGACTTTGCCAGCTTTACGACCGCGACCTTACGCTGGCCTTACTCGCCAAAATTGCCCCCTGGCAAACGGAGGAAGCGTATTCCACCTTTGAAGAACTGGCCATGTCGGTCGTGCTGTTGCGGGACGATTACCACCGACTACCCCTCCCGGTCTACCACCCAGCCGCCGGAAAACGGTAGAAATTACGTGCATGCTTTTTAAAAAGTGGCGAACAAACGGTGCGCGCCAGAACAAACCTCCTCCGCTAGCCGTCAGGGTGAGTACGCTTTAACTTAAATCGATTATGCCCAACCAAACCGTTTACATCGTTTCCGCCGTTCGCACGCCCATCGGCTCTTTCGGTGGCCAGTTCTCTACTCTTTCCGCACCACAACTCGGGGCCGCGGCCATCAAAGGTGCCCTCGAAGAAGCCGGCGTAAAACCCGAGCACGTCGATGAAGTACTGATGGGCAACGTCGTTTCCGCCAACGTCGGTCAGGCACCCGCTCGCCAGGCGGCCATCCACGCTGGCATCCCAAATTCCGTGCCCTGTACCACCGTTAACAAGGTTTGTTCTTCCGGGATGAAAACGGTGATGTTCGCCGCCCAGTCGATTGCGCTGGGCCACAACGACGTGGTTGTGGCCGGTGGCATGGAAAGCATGAGTAACATCCCATTTTACGTGCCGGACGCACGCTGGGGCGCCAAGTTCGGCGACCGTAAATTAGTGGACGGCCTCACCAAAGACGGCCTCATTGATGCCTACGACCAGAACGCCATGGGGGTCTGCGCCGACGCTACGGCCGTCAAGTACGATATCAGCCGCGAGCAGCAAGATGCCTACGCCGTCGAAAGTTACCAGCGGGCCAAGCGCGCTACGGAAGACGGTACGTTCCGGCGCGAGATCGTGGCGGTCACCGTTCCTCAACGGCGCGGCGACGACCTGGTGATCGACGAAGACGAGGAGTACAAAAACGTGAAATTTGATAAGATTCCGTCGTTGCGTCCGGCTTTCGGCAAGGAGGGCACCGTCACGGCGGCCAACGCGAGCACGATCAACGACGGTGCGGCCGCGCTGGTCTTGGTGTCGGAGGCAAAAATGAAGGAATTAGGTTTGAAGCCGATCGCCAAAATTGTCGCTTTCGCCGATGCCGCCCAGGAGCCGAAATGGTTCACAACCGCCCCTACCCTCGCGGCGCCAAAGGCATTGAAGCGGGCCGGTTTGAAGATGTCGGACATGGATTTTCTGGAGGTAAACGAAGCTTTTGCCGTAGTTCCGATGGCCTTTACGCAGGAGTTAGGCCTCGACGGTAAGAACATGAACGTCAACGGCGGCGGCGTTTCGCTGGGTCACCCACTCGGTACTTCCGGGGCGCGGATTTTGGTGACGCTGATCAACGTTCTGCACTCGAACGAGGGTAAATACGGTTTGGCCACGCTCTGTAACGGCGGCGGTGGCGCTTCGGCGGTGGTTGTAGAAGCGGTCTAAATTTTGGCGCGGCCGCAGGTACCAATAAAATACGGGAGTGGCGGAGTTCGTTCGGCGCAGGTGCTCATTCGGTATACCGGGGATATGCGCGCTTTAAACGCTAATTAGCATCATTCGGCTAATTGCACTCTATTTTAACGTATTTACTTTTTTGTTATAGATTAATTTGCAAATATGGGGGGGGGGGGGGGCGATATTGTGCAAAAATTCTTTCATGAAAAGACTTCAATTGTATTTTCAATTAACTGTAGCTATGGTGGTACTTACAGTAGCCTCGGCGTGTAGAGACGGGCTTCCACCACCAAGTTCCACTAACGATGGCCCCACAAGATTAGTCGATGTATCAATTGGCTCTCTTGGCATCTATGGGTCATGCCAGGAAGATCTTGAAGGGGTAGAAGACGTGATCATAGAATTCACGGTAAATTCTGTTGATCTTTCCGGCGTATCTATTGAAGAAATTTACTTTGAACAAGAGAGAGTATCCAATAGCCTCTTCGACTTGTATAGCAAGAGATATCCACTTAGAATACCTAGGTTAGGTTTGTTTACGTTAGAAACGACCGTGACCTTCTCATGCGCAACCTGTTGTTCTGGACAGGGGCCCATGGGAGGCGATCCAAATGGTAATGCATGTGGTACAGCAGGCGGTGGCGTCCGCTCAAATGGCCAAGCTAGATTTTCTGAAAATTTACCGATGTTAGATAGCGGAAGTTTTCCGACTGGTCTCGTATCAGTTGAGCCTAAGTGGCGACGATGCTTCAGTTGTGGTTGCTCTGATTAATGCTTTTAACTCATAAAATTAACTAAAATGAACTTTAGAAATATTCTACTCTGTGCAGGTTTGATGCTTTCATTTTTCAACTGCGAAGATGACTCGGATTTTGCTCTATCAGGAGACGGAAACCCCGAGCCATATTTATTTAGTATTGGCGAAGATGCACCTTCCAATATTCAAGACAAAGGCTCCATTGCAATCATCGCAGTAGCTGGTGATGGTACTGAAATTACAAGACCCTCAATATATGTAACCGGCTCTTTGTACAGCAACGAGCGTGTAGCGACAACTTATAGTAGCCTCACCATAAATGGTGTCCTCCTTCCTCCCACCACAGTTGCAGATCAAGAGGGTGTTAATCCTGCTGGTAAAATCTTCAGTCAGTTTTTTGACTCTGAGAGTGGAACGCCTCCGACAGATTATAACAAAATCCACAGCTTATTTACTGGACAGGAAGTAAGTTTAGATCTGGAGAGTTCTTCTTTTGGCTCATTAAGCAAAAAAATATCAACTCCGGTCCTTCGTAACGTAATGTTGAATGCGACACCTGGTTATGCACAGACCCGAAGGATATCAAGTAATGATGGATTGGTATTAACGTGGGACACAGATGACGCTGTCAATGTGAAGTCCTTACTTCCACAAGAGGAAGTTGCTATTGCATTAGTCTATTATGCCGAAGAAACTATCCGTGAACAAGAACAGCTTCCTGACGGAGTTCCCATGTCCTATCCCACGGAAAGTCAGGTTTACAGCGTAGTGACAGAAAACGACGGTGAACACACAATTGACCCGCAATACCTCCAAGGATTTCCTGGTGGCGGAATTCACCGTATAATTATGGCAAATGGCGTAAGGTATAACTTTGATATAAACGATACGGATAATACAATTCAAGTAACGACAGGTACATTTATTACCTCCGATGAGTTTGAGATCGAGCACTGTGATGGTTTGATCGTATTCGACACGGATTGCCTATAATCTATCTAACTGATGTTACGCAGATTTTTTTAGCCACATAAACACAAAAGCACGGAAAAACTCTTTTCGGCCACGCCGAAGCAACTCCCACCTACGCTTTTGTGGTTCTGTATTTTGCTTCGCGGTACTTCATGTTATGTGACAAAATCTGGTTGCGCAAGGTCGGTCATCTAACTAAGAATATTGTTCGTAAGCGCCGTGTACGGTAGGGTGTGAAGTATACCCTACCGTACACGGCGTTTCTCATTCCTGTTATCACCTTTACTCTTTGCGGTGGTGATACTGCTATGGTCAACTCCCCCTCCACCCAGCACGGCACCCGCGGCCGCGCCCAATGGAGGTACGAATACTATGGAGCCTCCGGCAATCTGGTTCAGCGTGGGGTTGCTTCCTGACAAAAACCTTGCACCCGCGCCCGCGCAACCTGAACTATACCCCTACCGCCGACAATCGATGGCGAGGGTGACAAAAAAAAGCCGAACGCGCAATCGCGTCCGGCTTTCAGTGCTGTAGGAGAAGGAGTCGAACCTTCAAGAGGGAGTTAGCCAGTTATTAGATAGCTGATTTGTCCCCTAACCCTCACCCGCGAGACAAGCGGGCATGGCTGCCAATTTCATCACCCTACAGGGTTTGGTTTGTGGTCTTTAGTCTTCAGTCTGTGGTCTTTAGTCTTCACGACTATAGACCAAAGACTGTAGTCCACATTCTTCGCTGTAGAGGCAGGAGTCGAACCTGCAAGGGGTGGTTAGCCAACGTTCATCGCTCCGGAAGAGCTAGACTCCGCTAGAGCCGTGACCGTGGTTTGTTCCTGATTCCCCACCCGCGAGACAAGCGGGCATGGCTGCCAATTTCATCACTCTACAATTTAGTATGGTAGTAGCGGCTTCGCCTTAGTATGATCGTATGGTAGTGCTTCTGCTAATGCATTGCAGTACTACTACTTTTTCTTACTGTGTGTGTGCTGCTACTGTTATACTTCAAGACTTGCCGTTGCTTCGTCCTTTCAATAGCAAAGATGCAATCATTTAGCCTTTATGTGCAAGTATTTTCATTCTAAAGATTAAATCTTTATGATAATATCGTCAACTAGCTTAAATCTTTACAATATTTTTAATGCCTTTGCTCAATCCCGTCTAGTTCTTTGAAAATCTTGAATGGGGCTTTAGGACGGACTAAACCAGAGTTGCATCTCCGCGTCACCTACCCGATAATCAGTAGTGATCTCTTCGCCTCCCCGGATATCGCGGAGGGCGGCAAACCGAATTATCTGCTGTTCGTAATCAAGCTCGAACTCGGCGTTGGCACGTTCGGAGTGGTTATAAAGAGAACCGTAACCGAGGGCAATCGCGGCACGGTCGCCGTCCCATTGGTAGTAATAGTCGTGTAGGTGGGTAGCGTGGATCTTTGTCCGGTCTTCGCCCGAGAGGAGGATGATTGGGGCTAATTCGATGATGCCGCCATCAGGAATAGCTTCCGTAGTGAAGACGCCACGGCCGTGGCCGTTGGTATTTCTGATGTACAAGCCGGGTAGGTGAAGCATAGCTCGTAAGGTAGTGTTGTTCGGGTTTAGGACGGAAATGCGTGACTGCACAACTTATAGATCGTTCTAAGTATAGAAGCAGTCAGTCAAGTTCTTTCGCATAGTGTTGAAAATAGCGTATTTCAGAATAAGGACTGACGGAGTATTTTGAAGCCCTCCCTACCGTTTTGTGTTTCTGTGCTTTTGTGGCAAAAAAATATTACCCTTCGTGTACGCTCCTTAATAATTCCGCATTTTTGCGCAAAATCATCCTCTGTGATCCAAATTTTCGTAACCGGCGGCACCTTTGACAAGGAGTACAACTTCGTCACCGGCCAGCTCTATTTCCACGATTCCAACCTCCCCGAAATGCTCGACCGGGGGCGGTGCACCCTCGACGTAAACGTGCGGACCCTAATGATGGTCGACAGTCTGGACCTAACGGACATGGACCGGGAAAACATCGCCCACAACTGCCGGGGCGTGGAAACGAAGCAGATTCTCATCACGCACGGAACGGACACCATGCAACGCACGGCGGAGTTCTTAGCCGGGGCCGACATCAAGGGCAAAACGATCGTGATTACCGGGGCAATGATCCCCTATGCCTTTGGCTCCTCGTCGGATGGCTTTTTTAATTTGGGCAGCGCCCTGGCGTTCGTCCAGACCCTACCGCCCGGTGTCTACGTCGCCATGAACGGGCGCTACTTCCCCTGGGACGGCGTCCAGAAGAATCTATCGACGGGTTATTTCGAAAGTGTTTAGTTGCTGCATAACTAGGGAGCGGTGCCGCGAGGTACCCTACCCACCAAGTAAACGCTGCGCTTTTGGATGGACCCGATAGCGGGTGTATTTGAAACCTTTGTGACACGATGCCTGAGCTTGCGTGAACCTTGCTATCTTTCCCACCTAGATTTCAGCTCATCGATTTAACTACTCGTTCCGCCTAGCGGCTACCCAAATGCGTTACGCCTGGAGAGGCAAACTACCTTAAAAGTGCGCGCAGCGCTCCCAACCTATGATTCCCAAATGGCTCGCCCGTACTATGCTGCGCTTTAACAACGTGGAGATTGTCGACCACAATAACGGTGACTGGCCGGACCAGTGCGTTATCCCGACCGCTCCCCATACATCGAACCGTGATTTTCCGTACGGCATCTACTCGCGGCCCATCATGGGTCAGTACATCAACTTCGTGGCCAAGGATAGCCTATTCAAGTGGCCCCTTGGCCCCATCCTGAGGTGGGCGGGTGGCGTTCCGGTAATCCGCTCGAAGCGCACAAATTTTGTGCAGGCGGTGGCGGATATTTTCAAGACGAAAAACGACTTTAAACTCTGCATCGCCGTAGAAGGTACGCGCTCCAAGGTCACGCACTTCAAGACGGGCTTTTATTTTATCGCCCTGAAGGCGGACGTCCCGTTAGTTTTTTGCCGTTTCAACTTCGGCGAGCGTAAAGTGGAGTTTTCCAAGCCGTACTACTTGACTGGCAACATTCGAGAGGACTTTGATCATATCTACCGCCACTTCGACGGCATCAAGGGACTTAAACCGGACAACAGTTTTGTTTACGATCCGGCGGTGCTGGATTTATTGCCGGAGGTTCGGGAGTGAGAAGTACCTGATTGACTTCAAGCTATAATGAGAATGAGCACCACTGACCAGCGGCAACGGTGCTCGTTTGCTTACTCACAGTCAACGGGATGGTACTGCTGACCAATAACTGACCCCGGCCGCTACTCGTCCCAGAAAATAGGATCCAGCAGGGTGACGGTGGGTGCGTTGATTCGATTGCGATCTAGCTCCGAGTTAGGATATTGCAAACGGACGGGAAAGGTGCTCAGAGCTGCGTTTTCCGCGAGGTCAAAATCTTGGTATTGGTAGTCGTAGCGGCGGGCGTCAACCCAAGTTTCCGGATTTAGGAACAGCGCGGTGTACTTCTCCCGGAAAATATCGTCCAGGTCCACGTCATCATCTTCGGCTCCGTAGGCGGCAGTGATGAAGGCGTCCCGATCAGCCGCGGACACCCCGTATTCGTCCATGCTGGCGCGGATACCAGACCGGAAAGCTGCGTCGGCTCTGTCCTGATCGCTGGTACGAAAAGCTGCTTCGGCTTCAATAAATTTTAGCTCCGCGTAACTCATGATGATGACCGGGGCATTTACGTCGGCGGGGCCGAGGCTGGCGCTTAGGTAGGTTTCCGTGGCGTCCGTACCGGTGCCGGTGCGGCCCGCACCGTTCACCGTCCCGCGGTAATCACCGAAAGAGGTTGTATCCGTAATGAGCGGTAAACGGGGGTCGAAAGTACCGTAAGTATCACCGTTGAGCGCGTCGACAAACTGATCGGAAAGCCAGCCGCCCAGGAATAAGGCAGCATTGGCGATTGCCACGCCCGCCCAGGGGTTCCGCACCTCAAATATGGTTAAGCTAGCGTTGTCAGTATTGCTCGTAAACCCAGTATCCACGGCCGCGAGAACGGCTACCGGATCGTAAGCGTCGGTCTCACTAAGGTGGTTCAGGTAGCGCGCGCGGAGGGAGGCGATGGCCCTGAGCCACGGTTCGACCTCGTCACCGTTCGTTGTTCCGTAAATAAAGTCCGCACCAACACGGATACCCGGAGTACCGTCGAAAGCAAGCAAGTTCGCTTCGCCTTCGTCAAGGAGCGTAAAGATGGTAGCGTAGAGCTCTTCGGCGCTGTCGTAAGTGGGCCGAATGGTGGTGCCGGTAAAAGCGTCGGAGTAGGGAGCGTCTCCCCAGTTATCGACCACTAAACCAAGGTTAATCGCCATGAGGACCTGCGCGATGCCAACGTGCCCTTCGGCCTCCTGTTCGCGGCCGAACCGGATCAAGTCGTACAAATCGGTCATGGTTCCGTACAGGCTACTCCACGCGCCCCCACTGGCGACGTCGAGGTAGATGTCCGTATCGCTGCTGATGTTGGGGCTGGCGATGTACTGAACGAAATTGGTCACGTGCCCGTCAGCGACGCGAAACTGGTTCAGTCCGGTTTGCGTGCTGGCATTCGCCAGTAAGCCGTCGAGGGGTGGCCGGGTAGCAAAGTTGGGATTGTCGTTAACGTTGAGGTAATCTTCGCTACAGGCGACGGAACAAAGCAGTAGCGTAAAGAGTGCCACGACTTTAGCAATAGAGTAATTCATTAGTGTGGGCTTTTTTTAAAGTTTTACGTTGAGCGTGACGAAGTAGCTGCGGACGTTGGGGTAAGTAAACCCACCGAAGCCATCGTCACCGTTCTGATTTCCCTGGTTACCTTCCGGATCGTAACCGCTGAAGGGTGTGCTCAGCCAGAGGTTGTTGCCCGTAAACGTGACGTTGGCGCCGGTAAGGAAATTATTGGCGAACAGGGAGGCGGGCAGATCGTAACTCAAACTCACGTTGCGCAAACGGATCCAGTCCGCATCCTCGATGAAATTTTCGGTGACGCCCCGAAAGACGTTGCGGTAGTACCCCACCCCATAATCCTCCCCGTCGGGGCCCACTCCCTGGCCCAGGAAAACCTCCTTGGTGTTAGGTTGCCCATCGGCGGTAACGCCTTCAAAGACAATCGTTTCGTTCCTGTTCAGCGTCTCCGGAGAGATGCCGAAGGCGGAAAAGAAATTACCCTGTTGGTTGTACTTCTGGACACCCCGGCGCGTGTCGAGCATAAAGGAGAAAGAGAAACGCTCGTACCGGATGGTGCTATTGAAAGCGCCAAACCACTGTGGCTGGGCGTTGCCAAGAATTTTTTGGTTGGTTTCACGCACCGGGAAGCCGTCGTCGCCAATCAAGCGTGGCTGACTCTCGTCGATAAAGAGACTAGGATCTTCGTCCGGGTCGGGGTTTAGGTCAGGATTGAACCGGGCGTAACTCGTCCCGTAGATATTTCCGTAGGGCAGACCGGGGACGAGGCGAATACTAGCAGACGAGCCAGCGTAGCCGAAAGAGCTACTAATGGGGATTTCGTCGAGGCCTTCGAAGATGTCCAGTACCTCGTTGCGGTTGCGGGTGAAGTTGGCACTTACGTCCCAGCTAAATTTCTCCGTCCGGACCGGCGTTGCCGTCAGCCGCATTTCCACCCCCCGGTTACGGAGGGAACCGGCGTTGAGTACGAAAGTGGTAAAGCCCGTCGCGTTACTTACCGGGACGGCGAGGATCTGGTCGATACTCGTAGCATTGTACCAAGTAAAATCAACGCCGATTCGGTTGTCGAGAAACCGCAAGTCAACACCGACTTCAAAGGTATTCGTCCTTTCTGGCGTCAAGTCTGGTGATCCCTGTTGGTTCCCGCGGGTCCAAAGTGTGCCTTCGTTGATTGGGTTGTTGGTCGCGTATATCGTGTTAGTCCGGTAAGGTTCGGTGTCTTTACCGATGCCGGCGTACGATGCACGGAACTTCACGAAACTCAGCGCCTCGGGCAACTCGGTGAGGTCGGACAGGACGACGCCCAAACTCACGGAAGGATAAAAGAACGAGCGGCTGTCTTTGGGGAGTGTACTCGTCCAGTCATTCCGCCCGGTAATGGATAGGTAAACCGCTTTGCGGAATTCGAAGCTCAGGTCGCCGTACAAACCGAGCAGCCGCCGTTCGGTGACGTTAGTGCTACGGGTAAAGACGCTGGCGTTACCGAGGGTATACAGGTCGAAAATATCCAGTTCGCTACCCCGCACGCTCGTTCGATTGTAGTTGGAGTCAAATACGTCGAACCCGGCCAGAAAACGTACGCCAAAATCGGGCGTGACGTCCTTAGTGAGGATACCATTAATGTTAGAAGTCAGGTCGCGCCGTCGAATGCTGGTTTCCTCAACGAAACCCAGACCGTTGTCTTCAAAATTGGGCGCACCGACGAAGACGGGCCCCTGACCGGTATTTCTCCGAAAGTCGGTGTACTGGTCCAGGCCCAGGAGGTAATTAAAGGTTAGGTAGTCCGTTGGGGAGTAAGTAAATTTGAGGTTACCGATGTAGCGATCCACGTCGTCGACAAATTTGTTGGTGGCCTCGCCGTAAATCGGGTTGTTACCGCCCGCGCCGTTGAAGCGGTAACCGTTCATACTGCCGTCGGGCTGAATGAAGTCGTTGACGTCCGACTGGGGAGCCCAGTAGGTCAAACGGGTGTTAAAGCGGTCAGCGTCCACGCGGTTTCCACCGCTGCGGATGTAATTCATGCCACCGCCGAAGCTGAATTTTTCACTCGCGCGGTAATCGGCATTGATGAGAAAACTGGTGTTCTCGTAAGTACTAAACGGGAGAACGCCATCATGGGTGAGGTGAGAAAGGGAAGTACGAAATTGCGCCTTCTCGTCACCGCCAGAAACACTCACGGTGTTCCGCCACTGTTCGCCACGGCCGAAAGCGTTTTCGTAATTGTTGAAAAGTTCGGCGGGGTGATTGGGGTCCTGGTTGCGAGCCTCGGCAACGGTCGGGCCCCAGCTGGGCCAGAAGCTGTCCGCATCGTAAGCGCCACCGAAGCCCTGGGTGTAGGTCTTCTGGACGTCAGGGAATTTATTCACCGTTTCCGAGCCGTACGAGCTGGAATAGTCGATACTGACTTTACCGGCTTTGCCGCGCTTCGTGGTAATGACCACCGCCCCGGTGGAGGCACGCAGGCCGTAGAGCGCGGTGGCCGCCCCACCCTTGAGGATGGTGAGCGTCTCGATATCGTTAGGATTAATGTCGGCAACGCGGTTGGATACATTACGGCTACCGCCACCGCCGACGGTCAGGGTTTCGTTGCTAATGGGAATGCCGTCGATGACGAATAGTGGCTGGTTATCCGCGCTGGGGTCGATTGAGTTGACGCCCCGGATGATGATGCGCGCCGCCTGCCCGGGCCCGCCGCCGGCACTACTCACCTGCACCCCCGCCGCCTGGCCCTGCATGGCGTTCACGATGTTGGGTTGCCGCAACTGCGTGATTTCATCGGCCTGCAGCTCATCAACCGAGTAACCTAGTGCTTTCTTCTCGCGGGTAATGCCGAGGGCGGTCACGACGACTTCGTCCAGTAGCGCGCCCGACTGAAGCGTAACGTCGAGGGCCCCGGACGGCGGAACGCTAAGCCTTTGGGTGGTGTATCCGGTATAGGAAAAAACAAGTTCGGCACCGGGGGCGGTGGACAGAGAATACCGGCCGTCGGCGTCGGTAATCGTCCCGCTCGATGAATTAGCAACGAGAATGCTGACGCCGATCAACGGTAATCCGTCCTCCCCCACTACGGTGCCGGTGGCGGATTGCTGGCCAGAAAGCGCAGCGGCCGTTAGCAGAAACAGAGCGATCACGGCGAACAGCCGAACTGGGTAAAGTACTGGCATCTCTCAGAATTTTAGTGCGTGATTTAAAATAGACGAAAACTACCTACGGCCGGTTGCGACGTAGCCGAAACGAAACAACGTGGTTAAATATAGAACAAATGCCGAGACAAAAGGCAAATTGTTAAATTCCGTACGTCCGGTAATTTGGGGTATTCGTATACCAATTGATGCGGACCGTCACGGTGGAGCTCATCATCCGCGTTCATTTCGCAATCACCCGGCACCCGCGACCGCGCAAGATCCCCCCACTACCGCCGCCCCTATAATCGCACGCGAAGGGGGTTTAAAAACAGGCGGCGCAACGTACCTTTGTCACCCAACCTCGCGGGCCATAAAGCGTTAAAGACCCAGAGAATCCACCCAAAAGAAGACCCCCACAGCATGAGCATCGTCGAAATGAAAGTACCCGTCATCGGGGAATCCGTCACCGAAGTAACCCTTTCCGAATGGCTCAAGGCCGACGGCGATTACGTTGAGCTCGACGAGCCTATCTGTGAGTTTGAATCCGACAAGGCTACCCTGGAATTTCCCGCCGAAGCCGCCGGAAAACTTACTTACGTCGCCGCCGAAGGGGACGATTTGGAGATCGGTGCCCTCGTCGCCAAGATCGATACCAGCGCCACCAACGGCGAAAGCGATGGCGGCAGCGCACCCGCGGAAGCCAGCAAAGAACAAGCAGCGCCCGCCCCGGCGCAGGAAGCCACCGGCAAGTCCGATTCCCCCGCCACAACGAAAACCTACGCCACCGGTACCCCCAGCCCCGCCGCGGGTAAAATCCTGCGCGAAGCTAACGTGGAAAGCAGCAGCGTAACCGGCACCGGCCGCGATGGCCGCATCACGAAGGATGACGCGCAAAAAGCCGCCAGCGCTCCCGCCCCGGCTACCGCAAAACCAGCCGCCGCCGCAGCCAAAGTGACCGGCACCAGCGGAAAGGCCGCCGCGCCTTCCGCCGGTCAGCAATCCTTCAGCCGCGAAACCCGGACGGAGAAAATGAGCCGGATGCGCCGCACCATCGCCAGCCGCCTCGTGGAAGCGAAGAACGAAACGGCGATGCTGACTACGTTCAACGAGGTGGACCTCAGCGAAGTCATGGCGCTACGGAAAAAAGTGCAGGAGAAATTCGTGGACAAGTACGGCGTCAAGCTCGGCTTCATGTCCATTTTTGCCAAGGCCTGCGCCCAGGTGCTCATGGAAATTCCCGCCGTTAATGCCCACATCGGTGACGACGAAAAGAGCCTCGTGTACCACGATTTTGTCGACATCAGTTTTGCGGTCAGTACGCCGGCCGGACTGGTCGTCCCACCGATTCACAACATCGAGTCGCTGCACTTTTCCGAGATCGAATCCAAGCTGAAGGACCTCGCCGTACGGGCCCGCGACAACAAACTCAGCATCGACGAAATGAGCGGTGGCACCTTTACGATCACCAACGGTGGCGTTTTCGGTTCCATGCTCTCCACGCCGATCATCAACCGGCCGCAGAGTGCCATCCTCGGCATGCACAACATTATCGAGCGGCCCGTCGCCGTTAACGGCCAGGTGGAGATCCGCCCCATGATGTACCTCGCGCTGAGTTACGACCACCGCGTGATCGACGGCTCCAGCTCGGTTACTTTTTTGGTGAAGGTCAAGGAGTTGCTGGAAGACCCGACGTTGCTGCTGCTGGGCCTCTAAACAGCCATTGTAAGAAGCAAAAAACCCCGACCGCGTAGTTACGTGGTCGGGGTTTTCTTTTTTTGGGCGGAACTTGCTATCAGAGTACTTCTAGGTTAGTGATCACCTTGCGCGTGACGTAGTCGTCGCTGGCGGCGTCGTACAGGTCGCGGAGGTCGTAACCGACTTTCACCTGCTTGCCGGCGAGTTCGCCTATCGATTCTGAACCGGGCCAGTATTCCAACCAGGTTAGCTTCAGGGCGGGGCCGTTGTCCTGCTTAATGGTTATTTCCGCCAGGGCGGCCTTGTTCACCCCTACGAACGTACCGGTGGCGACCAGCTTAGACACTAAGCTTTTCGTGCTGCTCACACTAGCTCCTGAGGGCGGCGCGTTTCCCGCAACGGTCATCATGATGTCCGGGCAAAAATTCATCATCTGGATCCCCACTTGCTGGCCGAAGCTCTCCATTTTACGCTGGTCGGTGAAGTCCATCGCGCCGAATAATTTCTCGTAGCGCGCCATGTCGCCGCTCACGTAAGTGATCATACACACCCCCAGCTGCGTCTGGAGTTGCTGCGTGGACATGGACGCAGCATTCTTATCGGTCATGCACGTACAAGTCTTCTCGGCAACGTCCGTGTAGTACTGCGCGGAGGTTTCTTGCGCCAGTAGGCTAATCGATGGTAGGATGACGAGCAGCAGCCCGGTGAAAATCTTTTGAACATACATAGTTTAAAATTTTGGCCAAAGATAAATTAATCCTCACCGCTCGGTTAAAACCGCTGCCCGATAATGAACTGAAATACCGTATCCCCACTCCGGTTACCCTGAATGTCCGTATCCGCTAAAATGTGCGCCCACTGGAAGCCCAAACTACCCGAGCCGGCATTGAGCCATACTTGGTCGAAGTAAATTTCTCCCCCGGCGGAGGTCATATTCTGTGGCTCGAACAATACCAGGTTGTACGCGCCGTGGTCGATAAAGGCATTGAGCCGGATGCGCTGGAGGTACCAGATACCGAGCAGGCCGATGTCCGGATGCAGCAGCGGAAACTCGTAATTCGCACTTACACGGTACGCATTATCGACAAAGTCAACGTCGTAGCCACGGGCGTACTGGAAGTTATCAACGTACTGGTAGGGCCGTTCGGAGCTCTCCGACCGGTACGCAAAGTCGAGGCGAACGCCGTGAGTTCTGCCAATACCCGGCAGCCAGAGGCGACTGAAGAACTGCAGCGCCTGGCCGAGGTTGTCACCGCTCAGCGTACGTCGGAAGTCGGTAGACACCGTTGCACCCAACCGGCTGTGCACCTGCTGGCGGGCGCGTCGCTTGAGTACCTGGGCGGCAATGGTGGTCTGGCCACCCACGAAGCTATTTGGCAGCGAAGTGCGCGATTCATCGCTCAGGACGTAGCCGGTGAGCCCCACCGCGGGAATTACGGCAAAGGAGTACTCCCCGGCCGTCCAGTTATACGGCACGGAGGCGTTGACGTTAAGTTCAACCTGGCTGAGGTTATTGAGAACCAGGGCGAGGCCATCGGTCAGGTCGGAGGTAACGAAGTTCCGTTCCGCGTAACCGAGCCCCACGGAGAGCACTGGGTAAGCACCACCGTAGGCGGCAGAGAGGGCAAACCGTGGCCGCTCTTCGTTGAAGTTGTACGTACCCGTCGCGGCGAGGACGGTCGTGTTCAGCGCGTTGCTCGCAATCAGCCCGATACCCGGCTCCAGAGCACTACCCGCAAAACTCCAGGTGTGCAGGCGGATGCCGCTTAAATTATCGTGAATGTCCTGGCTTTCGTACGCTCGTTCGGGGACGTTATCGGTCAGGTCAAAAACCTCTTCCTCCAGTGCGGCGGGGCGCTCGTAGACGTTCGGTCCGGCTGGCCTAGGAGTCTGCGCCATCACTTTTTCTAGATAGCGCAGGTGCATCCCCCGGGAGGTGGACTCGGTGTAGTAAAGTTCGTCGTTAGCGGTCACGGAGGCGTACTCGGCCCCGATCCGCACGTTGGTGAGTTGATCGACCGCGCCGGTAGCGGGGTCGAGGCTGTAGACATTGTCGATGCCGTCGCGCCCACTGGTGTAAATGATTTTTCCGCCGGCACTCACATCAAGGTTACCGAGGGGTTCGAAACTCGGCTCCTTTACCACTTTCCTGGCACCTGCGACCGCGCCCCCGATGGCTGCCGGGGTCGGAACCACGGCAACGATGGCCGTGCCCGCAAAGGTTTTTTCGTAGTAGTAGATGGTCTGACCGTCTAGAGAAAATTTGGGGAGGGCGGCGGAATTTGCGTCGATTGGAATAGTAGCGATCACACCTTCCTGGTCCGCAACCTCCAGCACAACAAGCTGCAAAACCCCGGTCAGTTCGTTCTCCTCCACGGCGACGATTTTACTTTCGTCGAAACTTAAAGAAGGCGAAAAATACTTTTGGTTGGTGGACAGGCGCACCTTTTTTTCCTCTGCAAAATCATAAACAAAGACGTCGCTGTAACCCTGGTTCGTGTAACGCGGGTCGTTGCGATTTTCCATCCACGTCACCGAGCCGCCGCGCACGTGCACGTAGGATTCGCGCTGAATACCGATGGGAATAATCTCTTGTTCTTTCCCGGCTTTCCGGTCGATTTCTACCAAATGCGGCGTGTGCTGATAGCCGGAGCGTAGCGCGAGCAGGCGGCCCCGATCGTCCACCTGCGGGTAGGTATAATTAGTCACTGCTTTCAGAGCACTCTCCACCGGCAGGCCCTCCACGAACGGCCCGCGTTCGGCCAGGTCCCGTTCCTGACGCGCCCGCAGATCTTCCGTGGCGGCGCGGTACATTTTCTTGGTGCCGAGCCCGGTTTCTTTTTTGAGCCGGTTGCTGAAGGCGTAGAGCAGGCCGGACCAGGCACCGCTTTTTTGCAGCGCTTTCGTCCACGCTTCCGCCCCGAATTGCTCGCGCCCGTAGGCGATCGTGTTGTAGCCGTAGCGGTAGTGGTCGGGGATGAACCGCTTGAGCGAGTTGTTGCGCGCGCGGCGGTAACTGTAAACAATGTCTTCGTCGAGCAGCGCGCGCAGACCGGCGGAAAAGGCGGGCGTGCGGGCGCGGCCGGCGTGCGTCAGGGCGGTTTCCATCACAACGGCGTCGCCCTCGCTGTACCAATTCGGCGTACCGAGCCCCCCCAGCGCCCACCCGGGTTGGCCGAACAGGACGGACCAGAGCATTGTCAGCCCCCGCCGCTCGTTACTGAATTGCTGAACGTGGCGGAATTCGTGGATCGTCAGCAGGTCAACCCAATCGGTGTTACTGAGTAGGTTCGGTTGCTGGGGCGGCGTCAGAAAAAACTCAGACCGGAAGGGCGCCAGACCCACGTAGCCATTGATCGTCGTGTTGGGCGTTTGCAGCACCAGGTCGAATTCGTACAGCTTATCGCCCACCGTTTGCCGGTGGTTTTCGTACACGGCGTGCATCAGGTTGGCTACCCGTTGCGCACGCACCTCGTACCCTTTGGGGTAGATGACATTGCCTTCGTCCGTTACGATTTGCTGCCAGTCGACTTCCGGCGGGTGGAGGCCGATTTGGGCGCGGGCGCTGGTGCAGAGGAGGGTGGTTAGGAGCAGGGTTTGTAGGGCTCTTAGGGTTTGGCGCATATTAGGTTATTAGGCGGTAGGCGGTAGGCGGTAGGCGGTAGGCGGTAGGCTGGTAGGCGGTTAATATTGTGATGATAGCTCTTTCTTCAGATACAAAGTAACCGTAGCGCATAATCCCCAAAATACTGAATGGTAGCTTACCTCCCGCCTACCGCCTACCGCCTAAACCTTCCTACCGCCTATATCCTATTTATTACAATAAAGCACGTAAGCCGGTGGAAGATTGGCCCACACCCGCTGCGTTTCCACCCGACCAAAAGCTTGTTCGTAGTAGTTTTTCGTCTTTAAACTATAGTGGACCTGGTTGTAACAGCCGCCGGGCCGCAGGTTGTCCCTGGCCGCCCGAACGATGCTTTTGCCGAGGGCTTCCGGCAGGGCGGCGAAGGGGATGGCGGAGATGACGTGGTCCGCCTTGTCGACGCCGATTTGATCGAGGTAGTGGCGGATGTTTTCGGCGCTGTCCTGGGCAACGATCAGCCGGGGGTCGTTGAAGGCGCGCATGTCGTCGCACAATTCCGGGCTCACTTCGAAGGCGATGACCTTACCGTGCGCGGGCATTTTATCCAGAATGTACTTGGTGATGACGCCGTCGCCCGCGCCGAGTTCGACCACGACGGTGGCGTTCTTGAAGTCGATTCGGTCAATGGCGGCCTTACAGAGGGCGGGGCTGGAACGGGTCAGGGTACCGGTGGTTCTCATGTGGCGGAAGCCTTCCAGAAGAAAAGAAAATGTTGACATAGACAGAACTTTGCACCGTGATTTAACGCGCCAAAAGTAAGCCTATTAACGGGCACCGTAGCTTTGCGCCGTGAAGATCTTTAGCGTGCTCAAGGAGTGGTTGTTTTATGGGCATATCTGGATTGCGCTGGGGGCGGCGGGTTTGGGGTGGATGTCACTAGTGCTATCTTCGCCGGTCGATATGATCCGTCCAAGTGGTGTAGTTGATGAAATTCCTTGGCTGCTTTTTTTCTCTACCCTTGGTGTCTATACCCTGCATCGGATGATCAGTTACCGGCGTGCTTCGGTGATTCCGGAGACTAAGCGATATGCGTTGGTCAAACGACACTTTTATCTCAGTTTAGCAATTGGGCTGAGTAGCATTGCACTGGCCGCTTATTTACTCTTGGAATACTTACCCCGCCTCTGGCCGACCTTATTAATTGCCGCCGTGCTAACCGCTTTTTACCTCGTTCCACCCTTGCCGGGTTGGCGCCGGTTACGGGATATTCCGTATTTAAAAGTCGTGTGGGTAGCCGCCGCCTGGACAATAATGACGCACGACGTGCCACTCAGGATGGTTCAGGGGCATTTTATTGGTGTTTGTGGTGGGACGTTTGCGGAAGTAAATACTTCGGCCATAAACATTCGTGAATACATCTGTCGGTTTGCTTTCGTGCTGGCGGTTGCCTTACTTTTCGACCTACGGGACATTAAACTAGATAAATTGCATGGCATTAAAACGGTTGCGAATAGTCATCCAAAATTGCTGCAGATAATCGTTCCGCTGCTGCTACTTGTTTGCTCGGTACTAGGTTTTGCCAATACAGTGGTTATGCCTTACCCAATATCTTACGCCATTACGTTGGCTGCGAGTTACTTGCTGTGTATCCCCGTTGCTTTGCTTACTTTCAATTTTCAAGAGGAAGATTGGTACGCGATCGCAGTAAATGGGCTGTTATTATTTCCGGTAGTATTTTGTTTAGCGTGGCATTATTTTAGTCACTCACTCATTATTAATATCTACTGATATACATCGTCGTCAACGGCCTCCTCCTCTGCCCCCCGCCGCCGTCCATCACTACCTGACGTAGAGAACCGGTAGCAGCGATCAATCGCTACCACCGGTTCCCGTACTAAAATTAATTACCGCAAAGCTTACCGCTTCACCACCACCGGCCGCGCGGTCGTCTTACCGGCCTGCTCGACCTGAAGCAAGTACGTACCGTTAATTACGCCCGAGGGGATGGTAAAACTGAGGTTTACTTCGCCAGCGGCTAGATTTCCGTACACTTGGCGCCCAACGAGCTTACCGTCGATGCTCAGCAGGTTAAGGTGAGTGAAGTTGGTCGCCTGGCTTTGGAACTTTACCTGGATACGTTCGGTAGCGGGGTTAGGGTAAGTCACTAGCTGGAACCGTTCACGCTCCAGCTCCGCTACGTCAGTACTTAGATTGACGGGCTTGTTAACGATCACCTGTACGATCGAATCGCGTAAACTTCCGTCCTCGTTTACGTCTTCGTCGAGCGAAAGTGTAACGATGGGTAGGTAGCTACCGGGCACGTAATAACTCAAGAAATTCCCTTCGCTGCTGAAAGAAAAGCCGGGGGATTCAAATTCGTCAAATAAAAACACCCGCATGGCTACGGCATTTTCGTAGTCGCCAAAGCTCGTCCGGAGGGTGCCCGTGCTCACTACTTCAAAGCGGCCTATGATTTGTTCCGTAACCGTTTCACCGTCGTCATTTAACGACGTTCGCGAGCGTTCTCGGCGTAACGTACCGTTCAGTTGGAGACCGAACGGCAGCGTTAGGGCGACAAATGTCGTGTCGCCAATGATATCGTAGTATTCACCTTCCTCTACGAAGCCTTCGCCCCCGACCGGCGAAATGATTCCTTCGTTGGTTGGCACCAGTACGGCCACCTCAAAGTCTTCATCGGACAGGTTACGGAAGGCCAGATCCAAAAGGTTGAAATCCGTAATTACCGCGCCTTCCGGAAACTCGGGAATGATCTCGTCTTCCCCAAAATCTTCAGCGACGGGCGGGGCCAGGATACGGCTGGTCACGAAGCTATCGACTGGAATCATGTCGTACGTCGTGCCGTCCGCAAATGCCCGTTCCGACCCCAAAAAACGAAAGTCGAAGGTCGCCTCCGCACCGGTAGCTGCGAACGCTGAAAAGTCAGCGCGTTCGTAATCGCCAGGGAGTAGAAAAGATGCCCAGACATCACCCACGACCGGGATATTGGACACGTCTAGCGTCTGCGCAACAAGCGTAGTCTGCGCCACCAGGGCGCAGAACAGTAAATAAATTAATCTCATGGTAAGTTATTATAAAGGGTTAAAGGAAGCGTGAAGTACTAGCGCCTATTGTGCAAATTCCAGGATCTGATAAAAGCAACCTAATTCGTTCACGAGTTTATATGCAGTAAAGTTATTATAAGTTTTCGAGGTTTGATAGCAACAGCCCCCTTTTTGCCACCAACGCCGCCCCAAAAGCACTAGCCTGCGGCGTATCCGCAATAACCACCTCCCGCCCACTCCGCTCCCCCAAAAGCGCCACCCATTCCGGGCTACGCGTGAAGCCGCCGCTGGCTTCGATCACTTTAGCCTCCCCCACCGCCGCCTCCAGATCGTGCAGGATGGCCGCGACGTTATCCGTCACTCCCTCCAGTACGGCGCGGGCGACGTGGGCGGGGCGGTGGTGGCCGCGCAGTCCACGCAACGCTCCGCTGGCGGTCGCGTCCCAGAGCGGTGCGCGTTCGCCGTATAGGTAAGGCTCCAGGACGGGGCAATCCGCCTTTTTTACGGTGAAGGCGGCGTCGATGAAGGAAGCGACGTCGGGGAAATCGGCACGTAACAATTGCTGCCAGTATTCGATCACTTTACCGCCGTTGTTGCTCGCTCCGCCGATGGCAAAAGTCCGCGCGTCGATGCGGTAGTTGAACAGCTTCCGTGCCGGGTCCACGCGGGCGGTGCGGTGGGTGGCGCGGACGGCGGCGCTCGTCCCGATCGTGACGGCTACTTGCCCTGGTTCGGTGATGCCGCTCCCGAGGTTCGCCAGGCAGCCATCGGAGCCGCCGAGGAACAGGGGCACGTCGGTGACGCCAAACGCTTCGGCAATTTCGGGCCGCCAGTGAAGCCGGTGGGTGGCGGGTTTGACCGTGGCAAGTTGGAATTTCCAGCCATTTTGCTCGAAGGCGGTTTTTGGCACCGGAACCGCGGCGAGCTGGGCTTCCGGGCACCACTGACCGCGCTCGGTATCGTACAGCCCGGTCGCGGAGGCGAGTTGCTCGTCGAGCAGCGTCTCGGTGGCCCAGGCGGAGGTTAGTAGTTCCTTCAGGCCGTAAATGTGAGTCGCCCACGCCATCTTCTCGGGCCTAAATTCCATCAGCCAGCGAATTTTTACCAAGGGGCTCATCGGGTGAACGGGCGTGCCGGTCAGGTAGTGCAACCGTTCCCGCAGCTCGGGCGAAAGCTGGTCCATGACCGCCTGCCCCCGGTTGTCGGCCCAGGTATAGATCGTGTCGTCAAACCCTTCGTTTTCGTTGTACAGCAGCACACTGTGCATCGGGCAGCTCAGGCCAATCGCGGCAATTTTTCCGGGCGTCTCGGCCACGGTGCGTTGCAGGGCGCGGCCGCAGGATGCCAGGATTTTACGGGGAGACTGCGTGGCCGCCCCGGGTTCCGGATGGTCCAACGGGTATGCTTCGATGGATTCGGTGACCATTTTCCCCGTGCCGTCGAAGGCGCAGACCTTGACGGAGGTGGTCCCTACGTCGACCCCAACAAAGAATTGATCTCCGGACTTACTAACCATAGTTCCGAAACGACCTCAAACTGTATATTGTGCGAAGGCTTTTTTAGGCGGTAGGAAGATTAGGCGGTAGGCGGTAGGACTTGGACCTACCGCCTACTAGCCTACCGACTACCGACTACCAGCCTACCGCCTATCTTCCTACCGCCTCGAAATTAAAGTTAATCGCATGGAACATACCCCTACCCTTCGTCACTACCTACTGCTCCTCCCCCTTCTCCTCTGCACCAGCGTCCGCGCCCAAACCGCCCCCAACCCCACCGGCAAGGCCATTACCGTCGCCGACATGCAGGACTGGAACCGCATCACCGACGAGCAGATCTCCGCCGACGGGGCCCACGTCCTCTACACGCTGACCAAGGACGTCGGTGACCCAGTCGCCGTCGTGTACAATACGCAAACAAAACAAGAAACCCGCTTTCCCCGCCTCCACGAAGCCACGCTCAACTACGACGGCACCTACCTCATCGGCCTGCTCAAACCGGCCCACGATACCGTGCGTCACATCAAGCTAACCGACAAGAAAAAAGCGGAGAAGAAATTGGCGCTAATGGACAGTTTGCTGGTGTGGGACCTCCGCCAGCCGAACCCCGTCATCACCCCCCGCGTCCATGCCTTCATGATGCCCGAGCGCGACGCGACCACCTACGCGTACACCACCAAAAGCACGCTCCCGGATTCCCTAGCCAAAAAGCTCGACGAGAAAGCTAAACGCCTGGTCGTCAGGAAATTTACTAACCAGGACAGCTTCTACCTCGAAGGCGTGATGAGCTACGTGTTTGCCCGCGACGCCCCCGTTCTCCTGGCTCACCGCACCGATAAGGACAGTACCTGGCTGGCCGGGGTCCACCGTCTCGATACCCGGGAACTGAGGTGGCTGCCCCTCGCACAGGACAGCCTCGATTTCGCCGGCCTCGCCCTGAGCGTCGACGGAGAACGGGTCGCTTTTCTAAGCGCCGAAGTTGACGAAAGCGACGAACAGACGCCCTACCAACTAAACTACTGGCGCGTGGGCGATGACGCCCCCCGTGCCCCCGCGTCCGACCGGGCCTACGCACCCGAGGGCTACGCCATCAGCAAAGATTATACCCCCCGCTTCAGCGAGGACGGTACCAATCTCTTTTTCGGCAACCGCCCGCGTCGCGCCGACCGCGACACGACCCTCCTCGACGACGAAATTGCCGACGTAGAAGTCTGGCGCACCGAAGACCCCCGCCTGTACACCCAGGAAAACGTTCGCCTAAAGGACGAGCAAAAACGTACCTATCTGGCCGTCTACCGCACGGAAAGCAAAACCATCGCGCAAATCGCCGACGCCACCGCCCCCTACGTCATAACCCCGCCCGACCTGGACGGCGACTACGTGGCTACGTACGACGACCGCCCCTACGCCAAACAAGCTACCTGGGAGGGCTTTTCCGGCAAGCGCGACCTAAAAATCACTAACCTAAAGACCGGAGCCGAAACCCGCCTACCCGCCGGTGAGGTAGCCCCCGCCCGCTTCCTCGCCGGCGGCGACTACCTCTGTTGGTACAACGCCACGGACACCACCTGGAACAGTTTCGACCCCGGCTCCAGCCAGCAACACCAGCTGACTACCAACGACCTGGGTGTGTTCTACGACGAACTCAACGACCGCCCGATGGACCCGCGCCCCTACGATTTTGCCGGGACGCTCGCCGACGGCCGCCACTTTCTCATCAACGACCGCTACGATCTGTGGCAGCTCGACGCCGCCGGGCGGGACGAACCGCGACGATTGACGCGGGGCCGCGAGCAAGGAATCCGCTACGAATTACGTAACCTCGATCGGGAGAATAACTTCGTCGACCCTGACACAAAACAGCTCGTGACTACTTTTCGTGAGGAAAATAACCACGCCGGATTCGGCTGGTTGGACGTGAAGACCGGTACGGTAGAGGAGCTAAAGTCCGCCCCCAAATCCTACGGCAGCTTTGCCAAGGCCCGCAACGCCGCCGCGTACGTGTTTACCGAAGCGGATTTCCGGCAGTTCCCCGATTTACGGTTCACACCAACCCTCGGAGCAGCACCGCCCCAGGTTTCCGACGCTAATCCACAGCAGTCCAATTTCCGCTGGGGCACGGCCGAAAACTACAGTTGGATCGATAACCAGGGCCGTACGTTAAAGGGCTTATTGATCAAACCAGACGGCTTCGACCCCACCAAAAAATATCCACTACTCGTCAACTTCTACGAACGCAACAGTGAGGGTGTTTTTCGCCACCGCACGCCCGTTCCCGGCCGCAGTTCCATCAACTACGCGCATTACGCCAGCAAGGGCTACGTCATCTTTAATCCCGACGTGATCTACCGCGTCGGTTACCCGGGTGAGAGCGCTTACGACTGCGTAATGAGCGGTATCACTAGCTTGCTCAGCGAAGGTTACGTGGACCGCGAACGGATCGGTGCCCAGGGCCACAGTTGGGGCGGTTACCAGGTCGCGTACCTCGCAACGAAAACGGACATCTTTGCCGCAATCGAGTCCGGCGCGCCGGTGGTCAACATGTTTTCCGCCTACGGCGGCATTCGGTGGGGCTCGGGCCTTAGTCGGCAATTCCAGTACGAACGGACGCAGTCGCGCATCGGCGGCAGCCCCTGGGAATACCCACTGCGGTACATCGAAAACAGTCCGATTTTCACGACCGACAAGATCAACACGCCACTACTTATCCTGCACAACGACGCCGACGGGGCCGTGCCGTGGTACCAGGGCATCGAGTGGTTCACGGCCCTGCGCCGGCTGGATAAAAAGGCCTGGCTGCTCAACTACCGGGGCGAGCCGCACTGGCCCGTCAAAACGCCTAACCGGGCGGATTTTCAGACGCGCATGGCCCAGTTTTTCGATCACTACCTCATGGACGGTCCGATGCCGCGCTGGATGCGGGACGGGGTTTCTCCACTGGAGCGGGGGATCGAGCAAGGCTTTGAAACTGCTTCGGACCGTTAATTTCCCCGGCCATAAACACGGCAAAATTTAGCGTATGCCGGGCACGTGTTCCCGCATTAGAGCAATTTGATTTCCCGCAAATCAAAAGCGCTCGTGCGGCCGCCGACCTGGATCACGGTCAGTTGCCCGGCGTCGTTTACCCCGTCGATGATCCCGCTAAACTCCCGGTTGGTCGCTACGTGCAGGAACCGGCTGGGTGCATCCTGGCGGTAGAGTTGCGCTCCGTAAAGTCGATCTAGCTCGGTTATCCCGGCCGGGTCGAGCGTTAGCGCGTAGTATTCTGCGAAGTTGGCGAGCAAAGTTTCTAGTACTGCATCGAGATCGTGCTCCTGATTCGTCAGTTTGAACAGGCTGGTGGCCGAAGCGCTCAGTTGAGGGGGAAAACGCCATTCATTAACGTTCAGTCCGACGCCGATCACCGACCAGGCCAGGTTACTCCCCCGCAGACCATTCTGAATCAGAATGCCCGCAATCTTCTGGTCACCAACGTAAACGTCATTGGGCCATTTGACGCGGACGCGGGTGCCAAGTTTTCGTGGAAGAAGACTTCGTACCGTTGCCGCCACGGCCAGCGCAGTTACCTGACTAAGTACGAATAGCCGTGCGACGGTGAGGTGGGTTGGATAGCAGACGATACTAAAACTCAGATTAGCGTATGGCGTGGCGTGCCAGGAATTGCTCCCCTGCCCCCGCCCGGCCGTCTGCTCGTGGGCTAGGAAAACGTCTCCGTTACCGGGGGGCGTAGCGGACGTGATGGCGGCTACCGCCAGGGCATTCGTGCTCGCCGCGCGGGCGAACGTCCGGGCAACTTTAGCTACGAGCGGCTTGTTTATTTCGGGCACAGTAGATTGATCCTAATTTTTAGCTGAATTTAAGCAAGTTGGGGTGAGCCAAACGGCCAAAAACCCGTTGTGCTTGGCACGGTACTTGCTACCAGCGTTAACATTAACTCCTCGATTTGAATACTTCCACCAACATCTCCGCTTCCGACAACACTTCCGAAAAAATGGCTCAGCGCCTGGACGTTATCGTTGACGCGATGCAGGACATCAAGGCCAAGAAAATCATAAAGATTGACTTGCGCAAACTCCACGATCGGCCGACGGATTTTTTCGTCATCTGTGAAGGTGAATCCGTTACCCAAGTTGCCTCCATCGCGGACAACATCCAGAACCGCCTCAAGCGGGAGATTGGCGAATACCCGAAATCCGTCAACAGTGGTACCGTGGCGAAGTGGGTCTGCATGGACTATTTTGATACGATCGTCCACGTCTTTTACCCCGAAACCAGGGCCTTCTACGAGATGGAAGACCTCTGGAGCGACGGTGAGTTCGTGAGGTACGAAGACGCTTGAGCGACCCCTTTTGAAATACGCGCTGCGATTACCCAACGAAACCGGTAATCGTGCGTTAGCCATGAACATATGAATACGAACAACAAAGACACTAAGCCGGAAGGCGGCGGGAACAAGTTCCAGAGCTACTGGCTCTACGCGATCATGTCCCTGGTCTTGCTCGCCCTGGTCATTTCCGGACTGGGCGGTAGTACTAATACCGAGATCGACAAGAAGCGTCTTCTCCAAATGCTGGAGGACGATGGTGCCATCACCAAGATTGAACTGGTTAACGGCAAGTACGCCGAAATCTACATCGACCCGGAGAAGAAAACGGGCAATAAGTACCAGGACGCCGCCGATAAGGGCCTCGGTGGCCAGCGGTACGATTACCAGATGGAGGTCATTACGCCGGACAACTTTACCAAGTTTGTTGACGAAGCGCAGGACCGGATGGAAGTGCCCTTCAGCGATCGCGTCCCCGTTAATCCCGTTAGCCGGACCAACTACCTGGGTGAAGCCCTTCAGTGGTTGCTACCCCTGGGTATTTTCGTACTGCTATGGGTCTTCATTATGCGCCGTATTGGCGGTGGAGCTGGTGGCCCCGGTGGACAGATCTTTAACATCGGCAAGTCAAAAGCCACGCTCTTCGATCAGAACAGTAAGGTTAACATCACTTTTGCTGACGTAGCAGGACTGGACGAAGCGAAGGAAGAAGTTATGGAAGTCGTTGACTTCCTCAAGAATCCTAAAAAATACACCGCCCTGGGGGGTAAAATTCCCAAAGGCGTCCTCCTCGTAGGCCCTCCGGGAACGGGTAAGACACTACTGGCTAAGGCCGTAGCCGGTGAGGCGGGTGTTCCCTTCTTTACCATGTCGGGCTCCGACTTCGTAGAAATGTTCGTCGGGGTTGGTGCCAGCCGGGTACGTGACCTCTTCAAGCAAGCGCGCGAAAAAGCCCCCTGTATCATCTTCATCGATGAGATCGACGCCATTGGCCGCGCACGCGGTAAAGGTGCCATGCAGGGTGGTAATGACGAACGGGAGAACACGCTGAATCAGTTGCTGGTAGAAATGGACGGTTTCAGCACGGACAAAGGGGTAATCCTGATGGCCGCTACGAACCGGCCTGACGTACTCGATAGCGCCCTACTCCGCCCCGGCCGTTTCGACCGCCAGATCGGAATCGACCGCCCGGATCTGAACGGCCGCGAAGCCATCTTCAAAGTTCACCTCAAGACGATCAAGATCGACGAGAACCTGGTTGATGCGTTCACCTTGGCGGAGATGACGCCCGGTTTTGCCGGTGCCGAGATCGCCAACATCTGTAACGAAGCGGCCTTGATTGCCGCCCGTCTTAATCAGACTAGCATCAACTTGGACAACTTCAACTACGCCCTCGACAAAGTAATCGGAGGTTTGGAGAAGAAAAACAAGCTCATCAACCCCGAGGAGAAGGAAATTATTGCTTACCACGAAGCTGGCCACGCCATTTGTGGCTGGTTCCTGGAGCACGCCAGCCCACTGGTTAAGGTAACCATCGTCCCCCGTGGTGTCGCCGCCCTCGGCTACGCTCAGTATTTACCAAAGGAACAATACATCACCCGGACCGAGCAAATGCTGGACATGATGTGCATGACTTTTGGTGGCCGTGCCGCCGAGAAGGTTATCTTCGATAAGATCAGTACTGGCGCGCAAAATGACCTGGATAAGGTAACGAAGCAAGCTTACGATATGATCACCGTCTACGGTATGAACGAGCAAGTTGGCCAGGTGAGCTTTTACGGTATGAGCCGGGATGCTTATCAGCGCCCCTACTCTGACGATACGGCAACGTTGATTGACAATCAAGTTCGCGCTTTGCTCGAAAGTCAGTACATCCGCGCTCAGAACCTATTGATTGAAAAGCGGTACGAAGTAGAACTACTTGCGAAAGAACTCCTCGACAAAGAGGTGCTCAGCAGCAAGGATCTTATTCGCCTGATTGGCCCGCGTCCTTCCGATGCCGATCCGCTCGCACCGATCGAGAGTGCCGGAGTGGTTGACAATACGCTGTAGAAGTAGTATAAATTTTTAAAGGTTGAGGGCTTCTGGCCCGAACGTAAACGCGGTAGCTACCGCACGAGCGTTCGGGCTGGAAGCCCTCAGTTTTTTTAGGATACCTTATTGCTCAATTAAGGCAGCGGAAAAATCGGTTTCATTCCGCAGATCTTAACGGAGCACTCCGACACTAGTCGAGATTACCGGGGCGGTTGACGATACACTACAGCAAACGGTTCAACCATTAGGTTGAGGGTCTACGGCCCGAATGGTGGTGCGGCAGCGCTCCCGCCGTTACGTTCGGGCCGGAGGCCCTCAACCTAGTAAAATGTCGCTCCTTAGGTTGAGGGCCTCCGGCCCGAATGATAGTGCGGTAGCGCTCCCGCCGTTACGTTCGGGCCGGAGGCCCTCGGCCTAGTAAAATGTCGCTCCTTAGGTCGAGGGCCTCCGGCCCGAACGTATGGCGGCAGCTACCGCACGAGCGTTCGGGCTGGAAGCCCTCAACCTTTTTAGGATACCTTACGGCCTAATATGGCAGCAAATAAAGAAGGCTTTACCCGACTAACTTTCACGGAACATTCCCCGGAAACCATGCACCTGCGTTCGCGCCAACTCTACGCAGACTTGAGCCAACGGCGCACCGTGCGGAAATTCAGCGACCGACCAGTAGCTAAGGAGATCATCGAAAACCTAATCCGCACCGCCGCCACCGCCCCCAGTGGCGCGCACAAACAGCCGTGGACGTTTTGCGTGGTGAGTAACCCGGACATGAAAGCAAGCATCCGGGAAGCCGCCGAAAAGGAAGAATACGAAAATTACCACGGGCGCATGTCGGATGACTGGCTGGACGACCTCAAAAAGTTCGGTACCGACTGGCAAAAGCCCTTTCTGACCACCGCCCCTTACCTCATTGTTGTCTTTAAGAAGTCTTATGACGTCGGAGCGGACGGAGAACGGGAGAAAAATTATTACGTCAACGAATCCGTTGGCCTTGCTTGCGGATTTCTCATCGCCGCGATCCACCACGCTGGCCTCGTCACCGTGACGCATACGCCGAGCCCAATGAATTTCTTACAGCAGATTCTTGGAAGACCGGCTAATGAGCGACCGTTTCTTTTGCTGCCAGTTGGGTACCCGGCGGAGGGGGTGGAAGTGCCAGTAATTGAGCGGAAATCACTAAGGCAAGTGAGTGTTTGGTTTGAGTGATTAGAGTTCTTGACTTACCGTGATGGACGTTTCTAACGTTCCTAAATAAAATCCCGATTTAAGGGTCAACACGGATCACCTATCCCTACTCACCTAATGTCCCACGCGCTACCTTCGCGGCCATGGCTACGAAACTTTGGGAAAAAGACTACACCCTCGATCAACGCATCGCGGATTTCACCGTTGGGCGTGATCGGGAACTCGATTTGGAACTGGCACCGTTCGATATCCTCGGCTCGCTGGCGCACGTCCGGATGCTTGCGGAAGTAGGTTTGTTGGACGAAGGCGCGGCGCGCCGGTGCAAGGTTAAGTTGCAGGAGCTGTACGGTCGGGCGGCGGCCGGTGACTTTGTAATCGATGACGGCGTCGAGGACGTGCACAGCCAGGTAGAGATCTTGCTTACCGAGGCGCTGGGGGACGACGGTAAAAAAATCCATTCCGGCCGGAGCCGTAATGACCAGGTGCTAGTTGATCTACGACTGTATTTCCGTCACCGTATTCGGACCGTCGTTGAGAAGACCGGTACCCTGAGTGAGACGCTGACGGACTTGAGTGAAGAACACAAGGATAAACTCATTCCCGGCTACACGCACCTACAGGTGGCGATGGTATCCAGCTTCGGCCTCTGGTTCGGGGCTTTCGCCGAAGCACTGGTGGATGATTTAAAGATTTGGAAGGGCGTTTACGACGTCGTCGACCAAAACCCCCTCGGTTCCGCCGCCGGCTACGGATCGAGTTTTCCGCTCGACCGGGACCGGACAACGGAATTACTCGGGTTCGCCAGCCCGGTGGTCAACGTCGTTGCCGCGCAGATGGGCCGGGGCAAAACGGAACTCGTGACCGCCTTCGGTATCGCCGGGCTCGCACAAACCCTGAGCAAGCTGGCCATGGATGTTTGCCTTTACAGCAGCCAGAATTTCGGTTTCCTTCAGCTCCCAAAAGAACTGACGACTGGCTCCAGCATTATGCCCCACAAAAAGAACCCCGACGTATTCGAACTGCTCCGGGGGCGGTGTAACCTCCTCCAGACCCTCCCCGCGCAGATGGCGCAACTCACGGGTAATTTACCCTCCGGCTACCACCGAGATTATCAACTTCTGAAGGAAGCCATCTTCCCCGCGCTGGATCAGCTCGAAGATTGCCTTGACATGGCTATTTACGCACTTCCCCGCACCAGCGTCCGCGCCCAGGAATTACCGACGGACCCGCGTTACGTGTACCTCTATTCCGTAGAAGCCGTGAATAACCTCGTCCTGGAAGGTGTACCATTCCGGGACGCTTACGTGCAGGTTGGTAAGGATATCGATGCGGGAACCTTCGTGCCACCAACCAACCTCCAACACACCCACCTGGGTAGTTTGGGAAACCTGGGTAACGACCGAATTACGACCAAACGCCTCCAAGCGCTAGCGGCATTCGACTTTGAACGGTCCGAAAAAGCCCTGCACAAGTTGGCCGGTCAGTAATGATCACCCGAGAAAATAAGTGATCATGCTGGTGCAGAACTTGACGGCGGTGAGGATGAACATCCCTTCCCGGACGGATAGTTCGCGTCGCTCCTGGTACTGCTGCCAGAAATAGTAGGCCGCCGTCGCCGCAGGTAATGCCGTCACCATGGCTACGGTATTCTCGAGCGGACCTCCGGGTAACCTGGCCAGGTCATATAACCGGGACATGACGAACATACCGAGCAAGACGGCGACCGAAAGGTGATAAAAATGGGGGAGGCGGAAGTCGGGCATGAGGTTGTAATGTCGCGGTTAAGTGGGGCTACTGGGGGTTTGTGTTTATAGCTTTAACACCAATTTCCCCAGCTTCTCCCCGGAGAACAAGCGCAAAAACGTCTCCCGGAAATTCTCAATTCCTTCGTAGACATCTTCCTTACTCTTCAGCTTCCCTTCCGCCATCCACTGCCCCATTTGCTTGGCGGCATCGGCGTAGCCGGCGGCGTGGTCGAAAACAACCATCCCCCGCATCGTCGAGCGAGTAACCAGTAGGCTGAGGTAATTAGCGGGGCCTTTGATCGGCGTGGTGTTGTTGTACTGGCTGATCGCGCCGCAAATAACGATACGGGCGTTCATCCGGAGCTTAGTCAAGGCAGCATCGAGAATATCCCCACCGACATTATCGAAGTAGACGTCGATCCCTTTGGGGCAATGTTCCTTGAGGCCAGCGTAAATATTATCGTTCTTGTAGTCGATCGCCCCGTCGAAGCCGAGTTCTTCGGTGAGGTACTTGCACTTTTCCGGTCCGCCGGCGATACCGATTACCCTGCAATTTTTGATCTTGGCAATTTGCCCCACGACGCTACCGACTGCCCCTGCGGCACCGGAGACCAGTACGGTGTCTCCTTCTTTCAACTCCCCCACTTCCAAAATACCGAAGTAGGCCGTCATACCCGGCATACCGAGGGTACCGATGTAAGTCTGCATGGGTGCCAACCGAGTATCGACCGGGTAGTAGCCGTTTCCGTCCGTGACGTGGTATTCCTGGACGCCGCCCCAGCCGGTGAGCACGTCGCCGACCTTGAACGCGGGGTTCTCATTTACTTTGACGACTTCGCCTACGCTGCCGGCCCGCATCACCTCACCGATCTGCACGGGCTCGATGTAGGATTTGGCGTCGTTCATCCAGCCGCGCATGGCGGGGTCGAGGGAGATGAAGTGGTTCTTAATGAGAATTTGCCCGGGTTGGAGTTCGGGGACTTTGGTGGTGACCAGTTCCCAAGTATTCTCGGCGGGGAGGCCAGTTGGGCGGTGGCGGAGGAGTTGTTGTTTGTTTTGCATGGTGGTGAATTTGTGGTCTGTGGTCTAAAGTCTACGGTCATTGGTCTTCGGGTACCCTAGACCCTAGACCCTAGACTAGAATGCTTCAGGGTGGATATCATCCCATTTCGTGGCCTGCTGATAGGCGTGTGCTACGTCAATGATTTCCTGCTCGCCGAAGAGTTTGCCGGTGAAGGTGATGCTCGTCGGGGTGCCTTCTTCGTTCATGCCGTTCGGGATGCAAATCGCTGGGTGGCCGGTCATGTTGGTGATGAAGAGGCTGTTGGAGTGCCAACTGGGGTTTACGTACACGTCTACGTTGGCTTCCGTCAGCATTGCGTCCATGTCTTGCATCAGTTGCCGGCGGAGGCGGTTGGCCTGGACGTAGGCGACGGCGGGGACGAAGTGGGCGGTGCGGAACGTGTTGGGCCAGGCATTACGAATTTGGCGGGTGAGTTGGTCGTCGTTGTTACTGCGGGTGAGGGCGTCGAAGGCGGCGGCGGCTTCTACGCTGAGGATGAAGCCGATGTCCGGATCGTCGGGAAGTTCGAGCGGGACGAGTTCGTAGCCGAGGCCACGGAGCGTTTTGAGCACGATGGAATCCTGGTCGTGGAATGGGTAGTCGCCATCCATTACGGATTGGTAGTAGCCGATCCGGGTGCCCTGCGCCGGTGCCTGCGGCCATTCGTACTGGAAGCCGGCGCGAATGGCGTGGGCGTCCCGTTCGTCGTAATTGGCGATGGCGGCCAGGACCACACCGGCATCTTCGGCCGAGCGCGTGATGGGGCCGATCTTATCCATCGTCCAACTTAGCGCCATTGCGCCGTAGCGGCTGACGCGGCCAAAGGTGGGGCGCAGGCCGGTCGTGCCGCAGACGGTGCTGGGGCTGACGATACTGCCGAGCGTTTCGGTGCCGATGGCGAAGGGGACTAATCCGGCGGCGACGGCGCTGGCTGAACCGGCGGAAGAGCCGCTACTGCCCTGCGTGGTGTCCCAGGGGTTGCGCGTCATTTCGCCGTACCAGACGTCGCCCCAGGCGAGGGCCCCGAGGGTTGTTTTGGCGACCAGAATGGCACCGGCGGCGTCGAGTTGCTCGATGACGGAGGCATCCACGTCGATGGTCTGGTTCTCGTAGGGTTTAGCGCCCCAGGTGGTTTTGTACCCCTTTGCGGCCAGTAGATCCTTAGCGCCGTAGGGAATGCCGTGGAGTGGCCCACGGTAGGTGCCGGCGGCTAGTTCGCGGTCCATTTCGTCGGCTTTGGCGAGGGCTCTTTCTTCGGTGATCGTGATGATGCAGTGGAGGGTCGGGTCATGCTCCTTTATTCGATCGAGGTAAAATTCCGTGAGTTTGCGGGAAGTAGTCTTCCCCGACTTAAGCATGGCCCCGAGCTGTTTCACGCTGGCCCACTCCAGTGGGGTATTCAACTCACTTTCCAGTGCGTTGGGCGCGGACGCGGGTGCAGAGACAATTGAAGAAGCAGGGAGTTGGGACGGCCGGAGAACAGGATTAAACACGAGCGCGGGTGAGATATCATTATCAATCTCGATCTTACCGAGCTTTTCCAGTGTTTCCGTCTGCTCCTGCACGTCTTCGAGCATCAGTTCCACTTCGTCGTCGTCGAGAAAGTCTAGGCCCAGGACCTTCGCGGCCGTAAATAGGTCGGATTTGGTCAGCAGCTCGTTTACGGCCATGCCGCCGGCGAAGATGGCGATAGCGAGCAGCACTAGGTATAGTTTACGCATGTGGTCTAATTGGTTGGTGGCAAGATAGTGCGTAGGCAATTTAATGAAAATTAGGGTCAACTCCGTTCGTCCCCCCCCCTGCACCCGCGACCGCGCCCCTACCCCAGAAACAAATTAGCCAGGGTATAAAATACGTAGCTGTACAAAAGTACAATCGGCCACACAATGATGCACCCGACCGCCGTAGCACCAGAACCGGGTTCTTTAGCCAGTGCACCGCGAACGATAAAATAAGTCGCTAATAGCAAGCAACCGTAGGTGCCAAGCAAAAAGAACAACCTCCAGGCGGGAGTAAATGAACTGTTGCCAAACGAAGAAGCCTCAGTAACACCAAAGCACAGCAAAACCAGTAATGCGACCCCCGCAAAAATGAGCGCCCAGCCAACGTGGCCTAGTTCCCGTAAAGATTTATTACTTCCCCGACGACTCACTTAGCAAACGCGCGCTCCACCAACTCCTCCTGCTCCCGCACGTGTACCTTTTTGTACCCCGTGGCCGGAGAGGCCGTGGCTGGGCGACCGACGTAGGTCAATTTCCGCTCGAAGGCCTTATCGTAGACGAACTTTTCACTGATGTAGGACCAAGCACCGGCGTTGCGGCTCTCCTCCTGCACCCAGTAAAGCTCCGCACCCTCGTACCGATTAACGATCGCGTTAACTTGATCCGGGGGAAGGGGGAACAGTTGCTCGAAGCGCACGATCGCCACATCATCCCGCTGGTTCTGCTCCTTGTACTGCGCCAGATCGAAGTAGACCTTGCCCGAACAGAACAGAATACGCTTGACCTGCTTAGTATCCTGTACCGTGGGGTCATCGATCACTTCCTGGAAGCGCGTGCCGGGGCCAAAGTCCGCAACCGGGCTGACCGCCATCGGGTGGCGCAGGCCTGATTTGGGGCTCATATTGATCAGTGGCTTACGGAAATTCCAGGCCAACTGGCGGCGCAGGGCGTGAAAAATATTCGCTGGCATCGTAATGTTGGTCACTACCATGTTGAACTCCGCGCAAAGTTGCAAAAAGCGTTCGAGGCGGGCGCTGGAGTGCTCCGGTCCCTGGCCTTCGTAACCGTGGGGGAGCAGGATGGTCAGGCCGTTCTGCCGCGCCCACTTGCTCTCGCCACTGGCGATGAACTGGTCGAACATCGTCATGGCACCGTTGGCGAAATCACCGAACTGCGCTTCCCAGATAACCAAATTTTTCGGGCTCGCCGTAGCGTAGCCATATTCGAAACCAAGTACGGCAAATTCGGAAAGGAGCGAGTTGAAGATCCGCATACTACCCTGCTCTTCCGCCAGTCCGTCGAGGCGGTTCAACTTACCCTCACCGTCTTCACTCGTCATGATGGCGTGGCGGTGGGAGAAAGTGCCCCGGCGCACGTCCTGGCCGGACATCCGGATGTCGTGGCCATCCAGTAGCAACGCAGCGTAGGCGCTCAACTCAGCTAACGCCCAGTCGATCTTGTCTTCCGCAACCGACTTTTTGTAGCCCTTGAACAAGCGATTCATCTTCTTGATGTAATCGAAGTCTTTCGGCAGCGTGGTCAGGTGCTTAAGTATCTTCGCCGAGCGCTCCTTGGCAATACCGGTTTCGGGAGATTGCTCAAAGAACTTCATTTTCCAGTGGTCGCGCTCCATGGCATCCCAGGCAGCCTCGCTATCCTGCTGGGTGTAGGGGACGTCGGAGGATTTTACTTTGTCGAATATCTCCTGCATTTCCGTACGCAGGTCGTCGTGGATCTTTTCGGCGGCGGCTTTATCCATGTCCCCCCGCTTGGCTAGTTGGTCGACGTAGATTTCCCGTACGTCGTTGTGTTGCTTGATCTTGGCGTACATACCCGGCTGCGTGAACAGGGGCTCGTCACCCTCGTTGTGGCCGTTCTTACGGTAGCAGAGCATGTCGATGTAGACGTCCGAGTTGAACTCGTTGCGGTACTGGACGGCGAGGCGCGAAACGAACATGACGGCTTCCGGGTCGTCGCCGTTGACGTGGAAGACCGGTGATTGGGTTACGCTGGCCACGCCGCTGGCGTAGATACTCGTCCGGGCGTCCTCCTGGTCGGTGGTGAAACCGATCTGGTTGTTGATGATGAAGTGGATCGTGCCGCCGGTCGTGTAGGCTTCCAGCTCACTCATCTGAGCGGTTTCGAAAACGATGCCCTGGCCGGCTACGGCCGCGTCGCCGTGGATGAGGATAGGTAAAATCTTGTCGTAGTCGTTATCGTAGAGCATATCCGCTTTCGCGCGGGCGAAGCCTTCTACTACCGGGCCGACTGCTTCCAGGTGGCTGGGGTTAGGTGCTAGTTCTACCTGAACGTGCTTCCCGGCGCGGGTTTCGAGACTACCCCGGTAGCCCATGTGGTACTTGACGTCGCCGTCGCCCTTCACGTCGTCGGGCGTGGCGCCTTCGAACTCCTGGAGGATGATCGCCAGGTCCTTGTTCATGATGTTGGTCAACGTATTCAAGCGCCCGCGGTGCGCCATGGCGATGAGAACATCCTCCACGCCCTGCTTGGCGGCTTCGTCGATGATGGTGTCGAGGCTAACGATGGCGGATTCGCCACCTTCAAGGCCAAAGCGCTTCGTGGGGCCGTACTTGGCTTTGAGGAACTCCTCGAAAGTGACCGCATCGGTGAGGCGATCGAGGATGTGCTTCTTGTCGTCGAGGTCGAGGTTGTAGGGGTTGGCCGGGTCGCGGTTTTCGATGCGGTCGCGGAGCCAGCGGCGCTTTTCGCGGCTGAAAATGTGGTCGGCTTCGAAACCGATCTTACCGAGGTAAATCCGGTCGAGTTGGGCGATGATCTCGCGCAGGGTGCTCGGGGGGAGCTGCATTTGCTCGGCGGCCTTGAAAACGGTATCGAGGTCGCTATCGGACAGTTCGTAGCTTTTCAGTTCGAGGACGGCGTCCGGGTCTTCGAATACGTTAATGGGGTCGATCGCCGCGTCAACGTGGCCGCGTACTCGGTACGCTTTGATGAGGGCGAATACGCTGAGTTCTTTGCGGACGTGCTCCCAGTCCACCTCGCCGTCACTGCTCCTCGGTAATTCTCCGGCACCGGCGTCCGCGCCCGCGGAACCGTTTGTTTTCGTGGAGGCGTAATTAAAACCAAGGAAAAAGTCGCGCCAGCTTTCCTCCACCGAATGGGGGTCATTTTCGAATGCCTGGTACAGGTTTTCGATGTAACTGGGGTGCGCGTTGGCGATGTGGGAGAAGTTGCTCATGCTTAGTTGATGCGAATAGGGTGGATTTACACCTCTGATGAACTTTCCGGCACCGTCGCTGCGCGCCGTTAGCGGAAAGATACATCCGAGGAGAAATCCACTCGAAAATTATTGGTGTTCGCCACTGTGAAAATGGCCAGGCATTTAGTATTTTCGGATGCTCATCGGATGTATCTTTTGGATGTTTGCGCAAAGCGAAAATATTCAAAAGTTCATCAGATGTGTCGGCCGAAAATGCGGATGGGTTACCCTAAAATAAATCCACGCAAAGTTCAGGAAAAAGAACTAACTAAGCGGGGTTTGGCGCACAAATATGTGAGAAAAGACCCCGTAGTGCTAAACAGTTACTTTATCCTGATAAAAGTCATTTAATCAAGAAACTCAAGTAGCTGCTTCAAATCATCCGCCACCATCACTTTAGGAAACTTAATTTGCCCGCCTTTCTTGTTCTTCTTCTTTTCGAGAAAGTCGTACAAGTTATTGGCTTGCGTTACTTTGACCCTCACGCCTTTCAGCGCTTTCTCGCGGGCGACCTTGTAGTTTTTGTTGACCTTTTTCAGGTGAGCATCCAGCACTTCCAGTGCCTTTTCCTCTGACAACTCCCCGTCGTTGATGCCCAGTACCCACTGGTGATAGTAGTCGTTTCCGTCTTCGGTGGGTACGGCCCCGACGGTGAACTCCTTGATCTCCGAACCCATTTGCTCGTTCAGTTCGGCAATGGCGGCGTTCAATTTCTCCTCCGAAAGCTGGGAGCCGACAACGTTGAGCCAGTACTTCGTCCGACCAGTGATCACAATTTCCATTTTCTCCTTATCGACAAACTTGATCGTGTCGCCAATCATGTAGCGCCACGCGCCGGCGGGGGTGGAGACGAGCAGGGCGTAGTCTTTATTCTCCTTGACGTCGCGGAAGTCGACCACTTTCGGCTTATCGAGCATCTGGCCGGTAGCGTCGAAGCCGTCTTCGTCGTGGGGGATGAACTCGAAGTACATGCCGTGATCCAGCGCGATCTCCATGGCCATCGTTTCCGGCCGGGCGTTGAAGGCAAAAAAGCCTTCGCTGGCCAGGTAAGTATCCATGATGATGATGGGGTGGTCAAGTAACGCCTCGAAGCTTTTACGGTAAGGCTCGAAAGCGACGCCGCCGGTCGTATAAATCTGGAGATTGGGCCAGATTTCGTGGATGTTCTTGAGCTTGTTGACCTCGATGACCTTACGCAGCATCATGACGATCCAGCTGGGGATGCCGGCCAGGGCGCCGACGTCCCACTTGGGGGCTTCTTCGGCGATGCGCTGTACGCGCTCGTCCCAGTCGGCGATTTGGGCAATTTCGATGCCGGGTTTATAGACGCTGTCCATAAAGTCGGGCATGTTACTCACGTTGATGCCGCTTATTTCGCCTTCGAGCCAACCATCTTTCTCGTTGAGGTCCGCCGAACTGGTGAGCATCAGGATGTCCTTTTCGAAGATTTCGGCGGGGAGCTTAAAGTTAGCCAGGCACTCGGCCTGGGCGCGGCCCACGGCCTGGGTGCAGGCGAGCATCTCATCGGTCACGGGGATACGTTTGCTCTTTTTGCCCGTCGTGCCGCTACTGAGGGCAAAGAATTCGGGGCGACCGGGCCAGGTGATGTCGGGGTTGCGGCGCTGCTGCTTCCACCAACGGTCGTTGATGGTGTTGTAATCGTGGATCGGTACGGACTTACGGAACGCCTCACGGATATCCTCCTGCTCCAGAATGCCCTGAAAGTTATAAAACTTACCAAAGGCGGTGTTTTTAGCCTCTTCCAGCAAACCGTTCAGTTGCTTTTCCTGGGCCGCTTCCGGGTCCGCCGGCGCGTGGGGCAGCAGGGAGTGCTTGGTTTCGAGGAGGGTCTTGATGATCTGTCCGTAAAAGGCCATGTAGGTCGTGGGTTGTTACCGTAGCATAACCCGTACTCTACGCGTAGTGTTTGTTGGCGCGGTCGCGGGGGCAAGCTTGGTTCGTAGAAAGGAGCGGTGAATGTTTGGCCCTAAAAAAGACTATTCCAAATCCCTAAATCAGGCTATTCTTCCTCTGCACCGGGGTGCTCGAAGAACCAAAAAATAGTTTTCCCATAATTCCTTTTCTCCGTGCAGCGCGGATCGTCCGAAAAATCGTGGTGCGGGTTAGTTTCCAGCACGAAAAGCCCGCCCGGAGCGAGCAGCCCGGCGGCAAAAACCAGGTCTGGGATTTCCGGAATATTCGGCAGCGGATAAGGTGGCCCGGCGAAAATATAAGTGTAGGGTTCCCGCACGGGCCGGTTGATGAACTGAAAAACGTCCATCCGAAAAATCTTAATGTGCGCTTCCGCGCCGAGGGTGGCGATCGTTTTTTCTACGAACTTGACCGCCGGGCCGTGCTTGTCCACGTACGTTACGTCGGTGCACCCCCGGCTGAGGAATTCGTAGTCGTGGGAGCCGGTGCCACCGAACAGGTCGAGGAACCGCTGGTCTTCGAAGTAGAACCAGTTATTTAGGACATTAAATAGGCCCTCCTTGGCGTAGTCCGTCGTGGGCCGCGTGGGCCAATTATCGGCGGGCGGGGAGAAGCGGCGGCCTTTGTGCTTGCCGGAGATGATGCGCATTTTTTGGTCTTTAGTCTGGAGTGTTTAGTCTGGGGTCTGGGGTCTGGGGTCTGGGGTCTGGGGTCTGGGGTCTGGGGTCGAAGCTTAAATCTTAAGTAAGTGTTCAGCCGAAGAGTCATGTGCGGTGTACTCATTTAGCCGATGAAGCGGAGCGGCCGAGTATTCCCGTCCTTTTTCTTTGCTCTTTCTTCTATACTCGCCCCGTCACCCCAGGCAAAGCAAATCAAAATACACGTGCGGAGGCAGGCTCACGAACTCCGGGGGCAGGGCCGGCGGAGCGCCGTAGCGACAAAAACGAATTTCCGCGACGTAGGTGTAGAGTAACTTGTAGATGTCTCCCGCTTCGGTAATCTCTCCACACAAGTAGAGCGGGACGCGGCTCGGGATCATCCCGCAGTGCTCGTACGCCAAAAGGACGAAATAGAGTGCGTCATCTTTAGTGTTGACGTCAAAAGTGTTGAAAAATTGTAGCATGCCACTACGGTGAGCAGCGACGAAAATCCTCCCGCCCCGCACGGCGGCCGACACGGCGACTTCCCCCAACCGGCGAGAGCGCATGCCCCAGGCCGTAAGCAAACCACCGCCGAAATGCTGCGTCCGCATCACGTTCAGGGCCCGGCGGACGGTTTCAAGTTGATCGGAGTTGGCGGCGTAGAGGAGGTGCGCGTCCAGGTCGTTGTACCACTCTTCCTGTACGGTGTCGTCCAGGCCGATCAGGGTGAGCTGTTCGAGGTAGTCGCGGCGATGCTCGGCGTCGTAGAGTTCGCGGGGGACCAAACTGGCGCGTCCGGTCTCCCAACCCAGGACGACGCTGCCGTAGCGGAGGCTTCGCAGCAGATCATCCTGCAGAATGATGTCGTCCAGCGTCGCCGCGAAATCTTGGCGGTCGCCACTGATTGGTAGCCGGACGGAACGGTAAGCGAGTAGGCGGTTTTGCGCGCGGTCGCGCACTACATAAGCAAAACTGTCCATCCCCGTAAGGATGGACAGTTCGTACTGGTGCGCGCTTTCGGCTTGGAAGGCGGCGGATCGTATGTCGTAGCTGCTTGGTTGCAATGAGTGCTTAGTTCCAGTTACCGGCCAGGGTTGGCTTGGTGAGGTCGCCGAAGTAGATCGGGGCGTTGGGGTCCCACATCTGGTCGTAGCGCTTGAAGCGCTCGTCGGCGTACTTACCCATGAAAGCGGACTTCTTAACGCCAACCTGCACGACGGGCACGTTGGTGGATTGGTAAGGAATGTTCTTCGCCTCGATGTTGAATTTGACTTGCCCGTCGGTGTAGGGGACGACGTCCATATTTTCTAGCTTGATGCCGAGGCCGGGGAACGTGTCGCGCAGGGGGATGTATGTCGTATCGTAAGTAACGATACTGCCGTCGGTGGCGTCGGCGTCACCAATAACCTTGACGTTGAGCAGCTTGCCTTCGGTAAGGACTTGCTTGAGCGTGTCGAAGCTACCGGCGAACTCCCCGGTGGCGTCCCGGTACAGCTCCTGAGCTTTGCGAATCATTTCCAGTTTCATGGTTACCGCGTCCGTCCGGACGGTCCGTTGCGCGTCGAAATTGATGGGTTCCTCGATGCTTTTGTACAGAAAAAAGGCGAGGACGAATGCCAGGGCCAGGAAGAGAAGGCTAAAGAGTGTGCGCATTAGTGGTTGTTAGTTTGTGCAAGTATAAAACTTTTCGAGCACCTATTGGATGCTTATTCTTGCTTGTTTGGTGTAACGGCACGGAATCAGGGATGTTTGTTAGATAAAATTTCTCTTCCGCCACCCTCGCCCTTAACGGCTCGATAAAAGCTGTTTAACGTTTTAAGGGCAATTCACCCCCTAATTTAAACGCTTTAAACTTATCGCCCCGGTGGAAGACGAACCTTACGTACTTATTCAACAGCTCAAACTTTTTAGACGATGAAAAACCAACTCGCCCTTCTTACCCTGCTCCTACTAATACTCTGCACGGTACCCGCGACCGCGCAACTAAGCTTCGGCCTCAAAGCCGGTGTCGCCACCGAGTCCCTCCAGGAAGAACGATTCGACCTCACCAGAAGTGGCCGTGCGGACCTCGGTGAGGCGATCGCGGAAGCGGACTACGGTTTCCAGTTCGGCGCCCTCGTCCGCGTGCCCCTATCCGAAAGTTTTGACCTCCAGACCGAAGTCACGCTTAACTCCGCCAAAACAAATTTTCGCTTCAACGACCCCAACACGCAAACCTCGCGCGTCCTGAGCGAGCGCTACAACGACGTGAACGTGCCCGTCATGGTCTCCTACAAGCTCGCCTTTTTGCGCCTGAACGCCGGCCCCGTCGGCCACTTCTTCGTTAATTCGAGTTCCGACCTGCGCGACGCCGAGGGCCGCGAACGCACCTTCGACTCCTTCAACCTCGGCTACACCTTCGGCGGCTCCATCGACGTCGGGCCACTCACGGTCGACGTTCGCTACGACGGCAATTTTTCTAAGTACGGCGAAGACTTTGCAATCGCGGATGAGACTTTTCGGGTGGACCAAGCCGCTAAGCGGTGGATTGGGTCGGTGGCGTATAGATTTTAGGGCGCTTTGCTTGATATGCGATATGCGATTTTTGATACTCGATATGCGATTTGTGCTACCGCACGTCTCTTTCGTGGTTTCGCCACTCACGCATGTCAAATATATATTGATACCTATCAACGCCTAAACCGAAGCTGCGAAGCAGGTGAGTAGCCGTGCGGTAGCCAAATCAAATATCGCATATCGAGATTCGCATATCGCATATCGAGCGTCAGCGAATCTTAACCTCCTCCGCCGCACTAACAAACAAGACATTCCCCACCTCCTCGTACCCGTCGAAAGTTTTGTTACCCATCCGTTTAATCTGTTCGTTGCGGAAGCCGGTGAGAATCAGGTCGGCTTCGTAGGATTTGCGCACCATGACGCTCCGGAAATCAGCGTCTTCGCTCCGGCAAAGCACCTCGATGTTGTTGCGGCTGATGGGTAACTGACCGGACTCGATGCGCTCGTACAGGTTCTGCTGCTCTTCCTCCAGGACGCTCTCCTCGTAAACGGCGAACAGTTTAATTTCGGCGTCTTGCCAGTCTGGGTGACCCGTGAGGACGTAAGCCAGCAGGATCATCAGGTTAGCGCTTTCGTAGTGTGCTTTGGTGATCCAGATGTGGATATTGCGCTTCAGACCGAAGCCACGCTCGCTCAGCGCCAGGATGCCCATGTTGAAATCCACGGAACGAATCAGGCTGTAGTTATCGATGATGTCATCGAGCCCTTCGTTGTTGAATTTCGAGTACTCCAGCAACAGCAGGTTGTTCTCCGTCCCCGCGATGCCCGGAAATTGGACGATCTGAGCGATCGCCGACGTATAGCTAGGGCTCACGATGGTATCTACGTAAATGCGGCTATCCGTCGCCTCGGTCATGCGGATGATGCGTTCCTTAATGATGGCCGCGTTCTCGCTCGTATCGTGGCTCAGGTACCCGTTGATGGTGTGAATGTAGGTACCGAAGCCATATTTCTCGCTCAACCAGCGCAGTAAGTCAAACGCCCCCAGGCGGGTAAACGTGGAATCGCTGGCGGCGATGATGCTCGGTCGCCAGGTGGTCTTCTCCACCTTATCGGCCTTCTGCAAAAAGATCTGGAGCCGGCGCGAGAACTGGAAAATAACGCCCTGAAAAATCAACGCCATGCTCCGCTTATCGGGGTTAGAGTAGCTGATGTAGACGTAAATCAGACCGATGAACACCAGCGCCAGCGCCGCGTACGTCGAATTCATGAAGAACATCAGCCCGAAACAGGCCAGCGCCCCGAAGGCGGAAACGTACCACTTCGAGCGGAAGGTAGGTCGGTAGCTCGGGTCGGCGGCGAAGTGGTTGAGGAAGGAGATCAGGCAGAGGGAGCCGTACGTCACCATAAAAAACATTGAAATGATCTCGGCTACGCTATCGAGCGCGCCCAACAGGATGAAAAAAGCGGCCAGGAGCACCGTGATTAGGCTAGCGTTATAAGGCTCGTTCTGCTCCCCCTTGCCCCGGGCAATCCAGCGGTTGACGCCGGGCACGGGGAAAATATTATCCGCGGCAATCGCCTGCAACGTGCGCGGCGCAACGAGAATGGACCCCAGCGCGGAAGAAATCGTGGCCGCGGCCAGTCCCAGCGGAATGATCCACCAACCCTGCCAGGCGATCTCGGCCATCACCAGCCGGCTTGTGTCGGCCAGTGCTTCGGGCGGGGCGGAGACGGAGAGTTTCCAGGCCATGAAGAAGTAAACAACCATGCCGCCGATTGTCGCGGCCAGCGTCCCCAACGGAATCGAGCGGCCCGGGTCGCGCAGGTCGCCACTCAAGCCTACGCCGGCCGTCATGCCGGTGAAGGCGGGGAAAATGATGGCAAAAACGGTGAAGAAACTGATGACGGGCAGGACTGGCGTAGGTTCCTCCACGGGTTCGGAGGCCGTCATGACCACCTCGTTGCTCTGCAAGAATTTTAGGGTATCGGGCGCGGTCGCGGGTGCCGCGTCACCGGAAGAAGCAAGGCCTTCCAGGTTAGCATCGACGGTGTACTTGTTGAAAAAATCTATTTCGTTCGCTTCGGCGTATTCCGTCGTGCCGAGGAAGAAAGAAACCAGCGCGACGGCCAGGATGGCCACGACCGTGTACAGCACTTTCACGCCGAGGTCCGCTCCCTTCGTCAGGATCAGCGCGGTCAGCAGCAGCAACGCCGGGATGCCGATCGTCTGGGGCTGTTCCAGCAGCGTCCGCGCCCACGGCAGCACCGGGTACGATTCCAAAAACCAGGTCCGCAACGGATTAAAAGCCTCCGTAAAGGCCATGATGTAGAACGCCACCGAGATGGCTTGCGACAGGTACAGCGCAATCCCGATCGTCGACCCGATCACCAAGCCAAAACTCCGCGAAATGATGTAGTACTCTCCCCCACCCTCCACCTTTTGGTTGGTCGCGATTTCGGCGATGGCCATGGCCGTCGGGATCGTCACGGCGTGGCCAATCAGAATGATGGCGAACGTACCCAGCAGCCCGGTCATGCCCACGGCAAAACCGAAGCGCAGGAACATGATCGCGCCGAGAATGGTGCTGATGGCGGTGAAGAACACCGGCGCGGTACCGAATTTCTGTTTGTTCATGAGGAGTAGGAATGCGAATAGGAATGCGAAAGCGTGAAGGTACGGCGTAGGATAAAAGCTGGTTCTCAGTCATAAGGAAACCGGAGCGAAATTATTTTAAAATCCCCATAACGGATTACAAAGTGGTGGCATAGACCCCCGAAACCACGAGCCGTAAGCCTCGGCTCAAAAAACAACCCAACATGTTACGCAGAATTACTCTTTTGTGCTCCTTCCTGGTCCTAGGACTAACCGCCCACGCCAACAACGTCGAAGTCACCAACATCTCCCTGACCGACCAGAACCCCGGCGCGGAAACCTCCGTCATCCAATTCGACCTCAATTGGGAGAACTCCTGGCGCATCAGCTCCGGGCCGGGCAACTGGGATGCCGCCTGGGTATTCGCCAAGTACCGCGTCGGTAACGGCCGGTGGATGCACGCACAACTCGGCACCGGCGGCAGCACTCCTTCCGGAGCCACCGTGGACCTTAAAGACGGGAAAGGTGCCTTCATCTACCGCAGCACCGACGGTAGTGGCGACGTAAGCTTCAACGACGTACAACTCGTCTGGGACTACGGCGTGGACGGCGTGGACGCCAGTGCCGTGGTGGACGTACAGGTCTTCGCCATCGAAATGGTGTACATCTCGGAAGGCGAGTACAGTATGGGTACACCGTTCAATAGTGCGGACGTCATCTCCGAGATAGGTAAGATTGCTCTAAGAGACTTTTCAAATACCGTCAACGTCCCCTACCGCGTCATAAGCGAAAACAGCATTGCCGTTGGCAACACGGGTGGGGGGATAACCTACGAGAACACTACCACTACAGGTAATAATACAGGTGACGGGTTAGGGCCCATCCCCGCCGCTTTTCCAAAAGGCTTCAACGCCATTTATTACATGAAGTACGAAGCTTCTCAGGCTCAATTCGTAGCCTTTTTTAACACCCTGACACAGGACCAAAAAATCAACATGGACCCCACCAAGGGAGGAAACAACATCTCCATTCAAGGTAATGGTTTCGCGTGGCCCGGACAGTCCGGCCCGGGCATGACCAAGAACCCTAATACACCCTTCAGTTACGTACAATGGAGAATTACCATGGCCTACCTCGACTGGGCTGCGCTCCGCCCGATCACGGAAATGGAATACGAAAAGGCTGGCCGCGGACCGCAGGACCCCATCAAACTGGAGTTTGCTCACGGCAGCCCGGACTATACCACGAACGAGTACGTTTACTCCAATTTGTACACGCCTAATTCACTCGTTACCAACCCCGGCGTAGGTGTCGGCAACCTGGCCATCAGAGAAACCCGCGACACCCTGCGCGCTATGGTCCGTTGCGGTATTTTCGCAGCGAGCGCCGTCAACCCGACCCGCGAAGAAACCGGCGGCAGCTACTACGGCGTCATGGAGCTTTCCGGTAATCTTTACGAAATGATCGTATCGATCGGTAGCCCCGAAGGCCGTGCCTTTACCGGCAACCACGGAGACGGAATACTCGGCGTTAACGGGAGCGCCAATGAAACGGGCTGGCCCCAGGACGATGCGGCCGGTGGCGGCTACCGTGGTGGTTCTTTCATCGATGTAGAAGACGACGCTTGGCTGTCTGACCGTAGCAATGCGGTAGCTAACCTTTTACCGGACGACAGGACGCTGCTAGCCGTAGGCATTCGTGGCGGACGCTCGGCGAACTAGTGAGGAAACCAATATTTCTTCACCCTCGCAACAAGCACAATCATGGATAATCAATTATTTCGGTGGCTGCAACGGCTACCCTACCGGGCGCTATTTTGCTGCGGGCTCTGCGCCGGTTTTCTTCCCGCAAGTCTGCAAGCACAGTTCAACGGTGGCAGCGGCGACGGGTTCGTTAACGGCACCACCGTGCAGCTGACGCTCGACGGACTTCCCAACGGCGTGATAGCCCTCTACGGCGGCGGGGCCGGCGATGGGTTTGACCGAACTACGGGGCAACTCACCCTGGCCGGAGCCAATCTGGCCGTCCTCTACGGCGGTGGCCGGGGGGACGGCTTCGACGTGAAAGTGCAGAGTCTTACCCTGTCCGGGCAGGAACTCGCGGCGCTTTTCAGAGGTGGTTCCGGAGACGGATTTGACGACGAGCAACTCAACGTCACCCTGAGCGGCCAGTCGCTCGCGGCGCTCTTCGGCGGCGGCAGCGGCAACGGGTTCGACGACGGGCAGATCAACGTCACGTTGGACGGGCAAGCGCTGGCCGCACTGTTCGGCGGCGGTAGTGGCGACGGGTTCGACGCCGCGACGGATAACTTTACCCTGAGCGGCGCCATGCTCTCCGCGCTCTACGGCGGTGGCGGAGGCGATGGGTTCGATACGCGCCGGGTCGGGCTGACGTTGTCGGGGGCGAGCCTCGCCCGGCTTTACGGCGGGGGCACGGGTGATGGCTTCGACGTGACGCTGTTCGCCGGGTCGATTCCGCTACCGCTCACGCTACTTAGTTTCGAAGCGTTTCCGGGTGAAGACTTCGTACTGCTGAAGTGGCAAACCGAGGACGAACTGGACACGGACTTCTTCACCATCGAAAGGACCCGCAACGGCATCGCTTTTGCCGACGTGGGCGACGTGCTGGCGTCCGGATTTTCCGAACCCGGCGAAGTGCTGCACTACGAACTCAACGACGAGCGCCCGCTGGAGGGTAACTCATTCTACCGGCTCAAAACGACGGATTTTGACGGGGCCGTGAGCTTATCGCACCTAATCGAGGTTGAATTTAATCAGGAGGCCGACTGGAGTTTCCAGTTGTTCCCCAACCCGAGTACCGGCCGCCACTTCAACGTGCGGACGGAAGGTTTGGCGGCGGAGGCTGAAGTCACCATCCAGGTGATGGACAACACCGGTCGCCAACTCTTTACGGAGCGGTTCCGGAACGGGCGGGCGGCGGCGCGGATTGAGTTGGCTGCGCGGCTGACGGCGGGGTCGTATTTGATTCGGGTGGGGAATGCGGAGGCTGGATTTCGGGCTAAGATCTTGATTGTCGGTGGGGCAGGAATACGATAACCTAATACCTCAATATGGTAAGCCGGTCGACGCGCCATCTCGGCGCGAGCAAGTTCCTTATGAGTAGTCTCAACCCTAACTCCACCTCTCGCCAGGACGGCGCATCGTCCGAAAAGCATCGTGCTGATTGGCTGAATGTTGCGCGGCCGCGGGTGCGGGGTGGACGTGGAAAAAGCAAAGATTTTACAACGTATCCCGTCACACCGTCGTTTTACCGTAAGAATTAACGCCCTTTTCTGAATTACTTGGCACCCGCGACCGCGCATGAAGAAGCCTTTGGAAAAATGCGTTATCTTGTCCTTCCTCCACCAACCCGCCCGACCAGCGACAAACCGACCGACCATGCTCTCCACCACCCAAGCTAAAAAGCACACCACCAAGGAAGATTTTCACCAAGCTTCTAAGACCGACCAGTTCCAGCACCACGACTACCTGAACGTGGACGACCTGCTGACGGACGAGCACAAAATGGCGCGCCAGGCCGTCCGCGACTGGATCAAAGCCGAGGTGAGTCCCATCATCGACGACGCGGCGATGCGCGGCGTTTGCCCGACGCACCTGTTCAAAGAACTAGCCCAAATCGGTGCCTTCGGGCCGAGCCTGCCCGTCGAGTACGGTGGCGGTGGCATGGACGAAATCGCCTACGGCATCATCATGCAGGAACTGGAGCGGTGCGACTCCGGTCTACGCTCGATGGCTTCCGTGCAGGGCAGCCTGGTGATGTACCCGATTTTTAAGTACGCCAACGAGGCGACGAAGAAAAAGTACCTCCCGAAACTCGGGGCGGGCGAGTTCATCGGCTGTTTCGGCCTGACGGAACCCAACTCCGGCTCCGACCCCGGCTCGATGAGCACCAACATCAAAGACGCCGGCGACCACTACGTGCTGAACGGCGCGAAGATGTGGATCACTAACAGCCCGGTGGCCGACGTAGCCGTCGTGTGGGCGCGGGACGAAGACAACAAGATCCGCGGCATGGTCGTGGAAAGTGGCTGGGAAGGGTTTTCCGCGCCGGAAATCAAGGGCAAGTGGAGCCTGCGCGCTTCCATCACGGGGGAATTGGTTTTCGAAGACGTGAAGGTGCCGAAGGAAAATGTGTTCCCCGACATCAAATCGCTCCGTGGTCCACTGAGCTGCCTGAGCAAAGCCCGCTACGGCATCGCCTGGGGCGCCATCGGTGCGGCGCTGGATTGCTACGACTCCGCCCTCCGCTACAGCAAGGAGCGTAGTCAATTCGGTAAGCCCATCGCCGGCTTCCAACTCACGCAGAAGAAACTGGCTGAGATGATCACCGAAATCAGTAAGGCACAACTCCTCGCCTGGCGCCTCGGTACCCTCGCCAACCGCGGCGAAGCGACGCCCGCGCAAATCTCGATGGGCAAGCGCAACAACGTCATGATGGCCCTCGAAGTCGCCCGTGAGGCGCGGCAGATCCACGGCGGCATGGGCATTACGTCGGAGTATTCCGTGATGCGGCACATGGCTAACTTGGAGTCCGTCGTGACTTACGAAGGCACGCACGATATTCATTTGTTGATCACGGGGATGGACGTTACGGGGGAGAATGCTTTTGGGGGGTAGGAAGATTAGGCGGTAGGCTGGTAGGCGGTAGGCTGGTAGGAAGATTAGGCGGTAGGCTGGTAGGCGGTAGATCACAGATCACAGACCACAGACCATAGACCACAGACCACAGACCAACGACTACTCTTCCCACTTCGCTACCTTTGTGGAAACGCAAATCGTATGTCATTTCGAATCGACCGGGTGCTGAAAATTCCCCGCACGGGGGCGGAAATCGGGGCGGGGCGCGAGCCGATCGACCGGTTGCCGGTGTCCGGAAACGGAAAGGCCAGCAGTGCCGCGCACGAAGCGCACGGATCGGATTTTGATTATTTAGACCACTACGAGCGGGACGCGCACGTGTTTGACTACTTCGCCACGTCGGAAGACCCCGCCACGGTGCAAGAAAGCGTACGGTTGCACCAAACCATTCTGGAGCGGATTCCGGCGGGCACGACTTCCGTGCTGGATGTCGGTTGCGGGAGTGCCTGGGTGGCCGCGGCGCTGACGGCGCGGGGGATCACGGTGGTTTCTTTCGACATCGCTTCGGCTAATTTGAACAAGGCGCTGGCGCGGGTGCCGAGTGAACACCACGTGGCCGTGCGGGGGGACGTGCTGAGTTTACCCTTCAAAGACGAAAGTTTTGACGTGGTAATCTCCTCGGAGGTCATCGAGCACGTGCCGTACTTACCGGGGTACTTGGACAACGTGCTGCGCGTCCTAAAACCGGGCGGCCGGGCGATCCTGACGACGCCCTACGACGAGAAGATCCAGTACTCCCTGTGTATCCACTGTAACCGGTCCACGCCACAGCACGCACACCTGCATTCCTTCCGGGAGGATTCGTTGGATAATCTGATGGCGGCGCACCCCGGCGTAGGCTTGCGGGCGTTTACTTCGGCGAACAAGGCCCTGGTGTACTTACGGGGCTACACGTTCACGCAGCATTTGAGCTTCGAGCTCTGGAAGCTGGTGGACGGGCTGGCGAACTGGTTGCTGCGAAAGCCGGGTCGGTTGACTTTTTTGTTGGACAAGCAAGTAACTAGCGGCTTATAACGGACACTGACGGGGCTAGCCTGATGGTTTGATACAGAATTTCCGTGCCTAGAAAAACACCCACACCACGATCAGCACCGTCCACCAACCCAGGAACACCCTCAGGTCCATGTACCGCGCCGGCAGGATCCCCGCCCGCCGGTAGAGGTAAGCCATCAGGATTCCCTTGTTGACGATGTCCGCAATAACGGTTGCCAGTAAGATCCCCCAGAGCCCGTACGCGGGGGCCAGCAGAATACTGAGCACGACGTTCATCACCAACTCCGAAAAGCTGAACAGCCACAGCCCGCGCGTGTAGCCCAGCGCCACGATGATGGGCATCGGAAACAGCAAACGACTCACGGTGATGAATAAGTAGAACCGGAAGAGGGGCAGCCCCTCCGCGAACAGCTCCGTAAACGCGAACGTCCACCAGTAGGGAGCCGTCAGCATCAGCAGCGTGACGCCGCCGAAGATCCAGTGGAAGATGCGGCGGGAGCTTCGTTTCAGTTGGTCGAGCCCGACCGGGACGTTTTCCGTAAGCAGGGGCAGGATAACGACGATCATCCCGTTCGTGACCGCACTGACGAAGGGGATGTCCCGCGCGCCGTAGCGAAAAATGGCGAACAGGCTTTCATCGTCGTCGTACCAGTAATTGACGAACCAGGGGTCGAAGGCGGTAACGAGCCCGCCGACGGTAGCGTAGACGATCAGCGGAGTAGCCGTCCGCCAGAGATTCCTTACCCCGGCTCCTTGCCCATTTCCCGGCACCCGCGCTCCGCGCCCACTTGCTTCTACCACCTCGGGTGCGTACCCTATCCGGCCCCGCCTCCAGTCGAACGCTAACCAGCCCAGCATGATGAGCCCCTTAGCGCCGGCGAACACAGCCAACCAGAAAAGCGCGTCCGCTAAATCACCGCCCAGCAAGATCGGCAACACCACCGCCGCCACGTAACCCGCCGCCGAAAACAACCCGAACCCCGCCAGGGCCCACGCCCGGCCACGCACCTGCAACAGTTGCTCGAAGAACATCCCGGGCCACTGCGACAACAAGAAAACAAAGAAAAAACCCCACCCCACCGGGGCCACGCCCAGGCGCAGCCAGCGAAAAATATACTCGTGTAAACCGGCCGCCAGCGCCAGCAACAGGAGCGAGGCCAGCAATACCGAACTGAGTACTTTGTGGGAGTAACCACCAGTATTTTTAGTAGTCCGCACCGTCACCAGGTAAGCTTGCAGCAAACCCGTCAACCAGCCGAAGCCAAGAATGTATCCGAGGTAAAGTAAGCCCTCCCATTCCCCGATGACCTCCCGCCCGACGCCCAGGCGCGGCAGGGCCAGGGCCACCAGGATGATCGCCCCCTGCCGAGCCACCTGGGTGAACTGACCGGCGCGGATGAGGGTGGAGTCGGTAGCCAAGGCGGGTTAATCGGTTAGCTCGTCCGTCCGGTGCGTGATGCGCATGCCGTAGTCCTCCATCTCCTTCAGCACGGGCTCGTAGACTTCCTTCATGGTCGGGATGTGGACGCCGGTCGCGGCAATTTTCCCTTCGCTGATGAGGCGGGCGAAGATGCCCATCGGCAGGCCGACGAGGCGGGCCATAGCGGTGTCCTCGGCGTCCTGACCGACCATGGTCAGGTCGGCTACGTCGCGGTACGTTTTACCGTCCAGCTCATAATCGATCAGGTGCTGCATGACGATGAGGTCCTTGTCGTCCGGCTTCAGTTTCCACTTGGTCAGCAGGAGCTGCTCGAGAATCAGGGCCGGGGTCGCGTCGCGCATCCGGATGCGTTTTTTGCGGAACAGCCCGAGCCAAACGAGGCGCTTCATGACCGGCCCGTCGGTGGGGATGTCGAGCATCTGGGCGATGCGGTCTTTTACCGAGCCGGAGCCACTCGGGGCGAGGGCTTCCATGAATTCGTGGTAGGTGATCTTGATGCTGTCGAGAATGGGAAAGTCGGCGTTCGTCAGGCCGATTTTCACCAACGCGCTCCACGCTTCGCAGTAGCCGGGGTAGCGAATGGTGCCACGCAGAATGGTCGGGATGGCTTCCAGTCCGTAGCGTTTGCGGTAAAGCAAGCTGTCGCGGTTGGCGTAGGCTTCAAAATCGCCGAACCCTTCGATGTGCACGGGCCACGTCCGGCTGAAAACGCGCTGGTACGGCAAGAATTTGAGTTTTCCGTCCTTCAGATACTGCGTCGTGCCCTGGCCGGCCAGGACGACGTTGCGCGGGTTCCAGGTGAATTTGTAACCCCAGGGGTTGTCGTTACTCTCGGGGGCGATCAGGCCGCCGGTGAAGGAGCGGAACGCGGTGATCTTACCACCCAACTCGCGAATGGCGTTGATGCGCTGCATGGCTACCATGTGGTCCACGCCCGGGTCGAGGCCCATTTCGCCCATGAAGATCAGTTCGCGGTCGCGGGCTTCGTCACCGAGTCGGTAAAGTTCCTGGCTCACGTAGCTGGCCGTGATGAGGTGTTTTTTGAGGCGGATGCAGTCCTGCGCCACTTCAATGTGGAGGTGGGCGGGCAGCAGACTGATGACGATGTCGGCCCGGCTGATGAGGTCGCGCCGGTCGTTGGTTTTCGTTACGTCGAGCCAGGCGGTGTTGCCCCGGGGGTGGCCGTTCACTTTGGCGGCGGCGGCGGCGGGGTCGGCGTCGGCGACGGTGACCGTCCAGCCGAGCGCTTCGCTCTTTTCGAAGCAGTAGTTAATGAGCGCGGAGGAAGAACGGCCGGCGCCGATGATGAGGATTCTTGCGGACATGGGGGGGGGGGGTAGGTCTTGGGTCTGAAGTCTTTGGTCGGTAGTCCTTGGCCTTTGGCCTGGTGTTTTCCTTGGCAATGTACTACCTGACCACGAAACTACCAGACCACGCTACTATTTACTTCAGTTCATGCAGCCGCCAATCATCTACTGAAAAGCCGAGGTAGCCGTCCATATCAGCCCGCCCACCGTTTACTTCGATGGTTAATTTCGTAAAATCCGTCGTCGGGAAGAAGATGTCCGTCGCCACCGTGAGCCCGTCATCCAGGAATAACTCGGCGGAGGTTTTGTCGAAGAACACGTGAAAATCGATTACCGAGCTTTGCGAGAAGCGTTCGAGGTAGGTGAGTTCGTCGCGGGTGAAATCTTCGTCGAATTCGCGCAGGCCGGCGAAGTCGCGGCTCGTGAACAGCCACTTATCGGACGCCCCGTTGGGGCCCCGCTCGACACCGAAGCGATAAAAGTCTTTGCTCTCGGCGTCGGTCAGGGTGAAGTAGAGGGATTCGGAATTCCCGTGCATATCGATCGAAAATTTTAGCTCGAAAACGCCGGGGTGCTCCAGCTCGCTCAGGTCGACGGTCGTGAGGCCATCCTCCAGGTAATCCGTTCCCAGCTCGATTCGCTCGCCCCGTAATTTTTCGAGTTCCCGGACGGGCCGTTGCCGGATTCGGTAGCCGAACTCCGTGTCGTGCAGCGTGACTTCCCGGGGGACGGTCATGGCACTACGCCAGGCTTCGGTAGGGACCTCCTGGGCGTATTCCCAGTTGCTCATCCAGCCGATCATGATGGTGCGGCCGTCGCCGTCGGGCACGTTCGCGAAAGAGACGGCGGCGTAGTTGTCGCGGCCGTAGTCTAGCCACTTCGTCCCGGGCGTATTGTAGGCGGTTTCGGTGAGCTTGGTGAAGTTCTCCCCGTCCCAGTGGCCAGTGTAGTAGAAGGTTCCGGAGCCGCCGTTCGGGTTTCCCTTGTTGGTACTCACGATGAGTAGATAAGCATCTTCGCCAGTTTCTTCGATTTGCATCGGGATGAGTTCGGGACACTCCCAGACGCCGAATTGCTCGGGCTGGTCCTTGCCGAAACTGCTCAGGTAAGTCCAGTTTTTCAGGTCGGGTGACGCATAGAATTCCACGTGGTCGGCGGCGGCGAGGACCATCGTGTATTCCTGGCGCTTTTCGTTCCAGAGCACTTTCGGATCGCGGAAGTCCTTATTGCGCCGGTTGGGGATTACGGGGTTGCCGGCGTACTTCGTCCAGGTGCGGCCCCGGTCATTGGAGTAAGCTATTCCCTGGCTCTGGAAATCCGTTTTCCCGGCCTTCTCGGCGGCCATATCGTGGTAGGTAAACATGGCAACCAGGGGCGGTTCGCCACCCTTGCCGAAGCCACTTAAATTCTTTGCGTCCACGACCGCGCTCCCGGAAAATATGTAGCCTTTCTCGTCGGGGTACAGGGCGATCGGTAGCTCTTCCCACGCGACGAGGTCGGTGCTGACGGCGTGGCCCCAGTGCATCGGGCCCCACTCGTTGCCGTCGGGATAATGCTGATAAAACAAGTGCCATTCGCCCGCGAAATAGACCATTCCGTTGGGGTCGTTCATCCAGCCGCTCTGCGGGGTGAAGTGGAATTTGGGGCGGAAGCGGGCGTCGTACTGGCCGGGGACATAGGTTTCTTGTGGCAGGTTTTCGTAGTACCCGGGCGGGGCGTGTTCCTGGTCGTCGGCCTGCATTTCCGGTTCGGAACTATTTACGGATGGGGGAACGGTGGCGGGCGCACTACACGTAGCGCACGTCGCCGCAAGTAGGAGCAGCAAGGTTAGTTTCAGCATACCGGAGTTCATGCTCGAAAAGTACGGTTTGTTACGGTGGTGGTAGGGCTATTTGGTTTAAGGGAGCCCCGGGGCGCGGCCGCGGGTGCCGGGGGTGAGGAAGGAGGAGCGAGAGTCCTTTAACGTGGTGACTCGTCACGGAATACGTCTGGCTGGGTCGTACACGCGGAGAGGTTGCTACCGGGCGGTTCGTATCATGACGGGTAGTGCGCACTTACACTGCTGGGCGCCAACGGCGCCCTATCCAATAAACCCGGCACCAGCGGCCGCGCCACCCGCAGGTAAAGAAGCGCCGCCCCCCACAACCGGATTACGACCCGCTCGTTATCTTTGCGCGCTCGTAAACGGTCACCAGCGACGCTCCCTAATACGCTACCAACCGAACCGCTCTTTTACTCGCCCTTCACAACCACAGTATGCCCGCCCTCACCCCCCGCTACGATAAGTTTACCCACCGCCACCTCGGCCCCGACGCTACCGAACTGAGCGCCATGCTCGACGTCGTCGGCGTCAGCTCCATCGACGAGTTGATGGACCAGACCGTCCCGGCCAACATCCGTGACCACAAGGCGCTCGACGTGCCCGCGGCGGTTAGTGAGTATTACTATTTGCAGCACCTGAAGGCCATCGCGGCAAAAAATAAAGTGATGCGCTCCTTCATTGGCATGGGCTACTACAACACGATTACGCCGAGCGTTATCCTGCGCAACGTGTTCTGCAACCCGGGTTGGTACACGCAGTACACGCCCTACCAGGCGGAGATCGCGCAGGGCCGGTTGGAGTCGCTGCTGAACTACCAGACGATGGTCAGCGACCTGACCGGGCTACCCGTCGCCAACGCTTCCCTGCTCGACGAGGGCACGGCGGCGGCCGAGGCGATGACGATGTTTTACGGCGTTCGTAACAAGCGGCCCAAGGGCGATCCGGTCGCTACTTTCTTGGTTTCCGATCAAGTATTACCGCAAACAATCGCCGTGCTACGGACGCGGGCCGAGCCGCTCGACATTAAGATCGACGTACGTCCGGTAGAGGAATTCGACTTCCCGCAGGATGAGGTTTTCGGCATGCTCCTGCAGTATCCGGGTGCGAACGGTCTGGTGGAAGATCACCGGGCCGTCGTGGAGAAAGCGCAGGCGGCGGATGTCTTCACCGTCGTTGCCGCTGACCTTCTTGCGCTGACGCTGCTGACGCCCCCCGGCGAGTGGGGAGCGGATGCGGTGGTCGGTAACTCCCAGCGCTTCGGCGTCCCGATGGGTTTCGGCGGACCGCACGCTGCCTACTTCGCCACGACGGACAAGTACAAACGACAAATCCCCGGCCGCATCATCGGTGTGAGCCAGGATCGGCACGGTAACTATGCTTTACGGATGGCCCTGCAAACGCGGGAGCAGCACATCCGCCGCGAAAAGGCGACGAGTAACATCTGTACCGCGCAGGCGCTGCTGGCCAACATGGCCGGTTTCTACGCCACTTACCACGGGGCGGAAGGCCTCAAAGCCATCGCCAAACGCACCCATCACTTCACGGCTATTTTTGCCGACGCACTTACGGCGGCGGGATACACGCTGGCGGGTGATGCCTTCTTCGACACCTTGCACGTGGAGGCTAACCCGGAGAAGGTAGCCGAAATCAAGGCCCGCAGTCAGGCGGAAGGGTATAATTTCTACTACCCGAAGGAAGGTGGCGTACGGATCAGCTTCGACGAGACGGTAGCGACGACGGATTTACAGGCCGTCTGCCGCATCTTTGCCGCCCCGCTGGATTACCAGGGCGCCAACCTCACCGAGGACGGCGGCGTAGAAGGCATCACGGATCGACTGCCCAAGGCACTCCTCCGCACGACCGACTTCCTCACCCACCCCAACTTCAAGAACCACCGCACGGAGACCAAAATGATGCGCTACCTGAAGCGCCTCGAAAACAAGGACCTCAGCCTCTGCCACAGCATGATTCCCCTGGGTAGCTGCACGATGAAGCTCAATGCAGCGACGCAGTTGATTCCCGTATCCTGGTCGGAATTCGCCGACATCCACCCCTTCGCACCGATCGAGCAGGCGCAGGGCTACAAACAAATATTTACCGAGCTGGAGCAAGACCTCGCGGAGATTTGTGGCTTTTCGGACTGTTCGTTGCAGCCGAATTCGGGCGCGAGCGGCGAATACGCCGGCCTCCTGGTCATCCGTGCTTACCACCACGACCGGGGAGATTTTCACCGCGACGTGGCCATCATTCCCGAATCGGCCCACGGAACGAACCCGGCCAGCGCGGTCATGGCGGGCATGAAAGTGGTCGTTGTGGCCTCCGACGAAGCGGGCAACATCGACGTAGACGACCTCAAGAAAAAAGTGGCGGAGCACAAGGACAACTTGTCCTCCCTGATGATCACCTACCCCAGCACGTACGGTGTGTTCGAAACGGGTGTGGTGGAGATTTGCGACATCGTTCACAAAGCCGGCGGCATGGTGTACATGGACGGCGCGAACATGAACGCACAGGTCGGTTTGACGAGCCCGGGCCGGATCGGTGCGGACGTTTGCCACCTGAACCTGCACAAGACTTTTGCCATCCCGCACGGCGGTGGCGGCCCCGGCATGGGTCCGATCTGTTGTAACGAGAAGTTAGCACCCTTCCTGCCCGGTCACCCGATGGCGGAGACCGGTGGCAAAAAAGCTTCTTCGGCCGTATCGGCGGCACCGTGGGGTTCGGCTTCGATTCTGTTGATCAGCTACGCGTACATTCGGATGCTGGGATCGAAGGGCCTACGGCAGGCGAGTGAGTACGCAATCCTGAACGCGAACTACATCGCCAAGCGGATTGAGAACAGCTACACCGTACTGTTCCAGGGCGTGCAGGGTCGCTCGGCGCACGAGTTGATTATTGATTTACGGCCACTGAAGTCCGTCATGGGCGCGGCCGATCTTGCCAAGCGACTGATCGATTATGGCTTCCACGCTCCCACCCTCTCCTGGCCGGTGGCCGGGACGGTGATGATTGAGCCCACGGAAAGTGAGTCTCAGGAAGAATTGGACCGTTTCTGTGACGCGCTGATCGCCATCCGGGAAGAGGCCGACGCCGTCGCACGGGGCGACGTCGATGCCGAGGACAATGTCCTCATGAACGCTCCGCACACGATCACGGAAATCAGTGCCGACGAGTGGACGCACGCTTACTCCCGCGAAAAAGCGGCTTACCCCCTGTCTTACCTACGGGAAGGGTACAAGTTCTGGCCGTCCGTGGCGCGGGTGGATGATGGATACGGCGACCGGAACTTTGTCTGTACTTGTCCACCGATTGAGGCTTATCAGTAGTGGTGAGATGGGGTTCTCTAGCTGTGAGTTAGTTATGGCTGGTTGATCTTGTTTTTGGAAATTGGTGGATTAGGCGGTAGGGAGTAGGCTGGTAGGCGGTAGGCGGTAGGCGGTAGAGCATAACGAGTCTACCGCCTACCGCCTAAATCTTCCTACCGCCTACCAGTCTACCGCCTAAAAATCCGAACTAACCCAGCCCCTAATTCCTTTACCACGCATGCGGCTACTCCTCTCCTTACTCCTCCCCCTCTTACTTTGCACCTGCGACAGCGCCCCCGATAACGCCAGCCTTAACACCCTTAATTTTTTTGACCTCAAAGGCTACATCGACGAGGAAGTAGACCGCCTCGGTGGCGTGCCCCTGACGGTGGACAAAACAATTACGCTGAACGGAAAAACGGAAACGCAGCAGCTCGACGACCTCGATTTCGGTAGTGATCTTCAGCTCTTTGCCAGTGCGGATATCAACAAGGCCGCTTGGATTGATAAGTACAATACCGAAGTGAAAACGATGAGTGGATCCCACAAAATTACGCGGTATACGGCGCTGGACACGACGCTTACGACCCGGATGTTGGAGGTGGAAGAAGACCGCGGCCAACCCATCCAAATCACGATTAAACGCAAGACGGGAACGTTTTTATCCGATGGCGTTAGCGAATTAGTCTACCGAGCCGCGAACGGCTATACTGTCCAAACTAAACAGGACAACAGATTCGGCGACGACATCGACGCCTTGGTACAAGTGGCGTGGTAACACCGGAGACCAGAGACCCCAGACTATAGATTACTAACCCCCAGACCAAAAAAGAGGCAGTGCCACCACAGCACCACCTCAGCCCTAACCAAATAAAATCAAATTAAAATTTTGGTATAAAAGGGGGTAAACCCCTTACCGTTAAACCAAAGATAGGTACATACGGACCTTAATTTTTCAATGAAGAACTCAATTACCGGTTGTCAACGGAATTTTCGTAGCGCCACCATCGTAAAATAATGCAGGGTAATTATCCGATATTAACAAATTATAGTTGGCCTGGCAACGAAACGGCAATCCTTAGTTGCGTCAATATCTATATTTAATTTTATCACCACGCAGCTGTGCAGAATTTAATTTCGGTGAATACGCGTTGCACCACTATTATTCCTAAATGCGCCACCCGACTGTTTTTGACATACCAGTCCTCCATCCAGACCGCTGGCTGAAAAGCGCGTTTGCCGTCGTAAATAAATTTTTTGTAATTGTTCCGCGTGCGCTGCTCCCCCAACCATTTATCGGCCAAACCATCGACGCATTTGCGGTAAAAGCCATCTACCACAAAACATTTACCGGAGGGCAGGCCAACGACTGGCTGCGTCGTCCAGCGCAGAAAGAAAGATTCCAACCTTCCGAATGCCCGAAAGTGGACACCGACAGGCTGATCGGTCTGGGCGGGCTACGACTCGGCTTTCTACGGAAGCCCCAACGTAATTTCGGTCATTAGAACACGGGCGTCGACGTTTCCGAAAACGACGACCAGCCAAAATTAGGTATCACCTCCATAACTTTGCACGTCTACTTAATCCACCAGTATGGCCTACGCTAACCCCGCCCGCATCAAGCTTCACGAGCACCAGTTCGTGCCCTTTCTCACGCCCACCGAAATCCAATTGCGGGTAGTTGAGTTAGGCCAAGAACTAGCGTTGAGCCACGGCAGCGGTAAGCCCTCCTTTCTGGTGATGCTCAAGGGTGCCTTCATTTTTGCCGCCGATCTCATTCGCGCCTCCGGGCTAGGGGGAGAAATTGGGTTCGTGCGTACGCAGAGCTATAAGGGTACCGAGACGTCGGGGGAAGTCCGAATGCACATCGCGCCGGAGCCGGAACTCGTCACGGACCAGGACGTAATTTTGATCGAAGACATCATCGACAGCGGCAACACGATGCAGGCTTTTTTGCCCATCCTCGCGGCCCTGAAACCCAGGTCCGTGACGGTGGTGACTTTACTGCACAAGCCGGAAGCCCAGCAAGTGGACGTTCAACTTGATTTGGCGGGCTTCGTTATCCCGCCTAAGTTCGTGGTCGGTTACGGGCTGGACTACGACGGGCTGGGGCGCCAACTACCCGGAATTTATCAACTCGCCGAAGACTACTAAAATGAACCTGACCATCCGTCCGCTGACGCCCGCCGATAACGGCGCCGCCGCCCTGGTGATCCGTACCGTGATGCCCGAATTCAACTGCGTCGGTGAGGGGTATTCCATACAGGACCCGGAAATGGATGACCTCTACGCTACTTATTCCCTCCCTCGGTCTGGTTATTTCGTTACGGAAATGGGTGGGGGCGGTCCCGATAGCTATCGGGAGTGCCGGGGAGATTGGAAAGCAGCAAAGTAGGATCGTAGCGGTAGCCGGGTTCGCCCCGCTGGCCGGTGCGGACCCCGTCACCTGCGAACTGCGCAAGATGTACGCCCTACCGGAAGCGCGGGGACTTGGTGCGGGCAAAGCGTTAATGGAAAGCTGCCTGGCGGGCGCGCGGGAAGCCGGCTTCAAAACGATGTACCTGGAAACGGTGACGGCCATGACCGCCGCCGCGAAGTTTTACGCTCAGTACGGTTTTACCCATCTCGACCGGCAGCTAGGACACACCGGGCATACTAGATGCGACGTTTTCATGATGCGTCCGCTGTAAAAACCTACTTCAGCCTAAGTCCTGTTCCCGAAGAACGCTAACCAAAGTTGTTTACCGGATAGCTTCTACGATCAGGTCGCCGAGTGCATCCGTGCCGACTTGCTTTTTCGGATTCAGGTCCTCCGTCCCCACGCCGGAGGCCAAGGTTTCGTTGACGGCTTGACGAATTGCATCGCCCTCCTCAACTAAGCCAAGATGGTCTAACATCATCGCGGCCGAAAGAATGGTGGCAATGGGATTAGCGCGGTCCTGCCCGGCTCCCTCCGGCCAAGAGCCGTGAATGGGTTCGAACATGCCAATCTCGGCACCGATGCTGCTGGACGGTAATAAGCCAAGTGAGCCAGCCAGCACGCTAGACGCGTCGGATAGGATATCGCCAAACAAGTTATCCGTAACGATAACGTCGAACTGAGCGGGGTTGATGATGAGTTGCATAGCGGCGTTGTCGACGAACATGTAGCTCACCTCAATCTCGGGGTATCTCGGGGCCATCTCCCGCATGATCTCCCGCCACAGTCGGGATGATTCCATCACGTTAGCCTTGTCGACTAATTTGAGTTTCTTCCCCCGCTTAGCCGCCGCATCGAAAGCTACCACCAGGATTCGCTCGATTTCGTGACGGCTGTACACACACGTATCGTAAGCGGTGTCACCACCGTCGCGCCGGCCCTTATCCCCGAAGTAAGTACCGCCCGTCAGTTCCCGGACGACGAGGATGTCAACGCCCTTCATCCGCTCGGGGCGAAGGGGGCTGAGGTGCGTCAGTTCGTCGTAACCGGCGACGGGGCGGAGGTTAGCGTAAAGGCCGAGTTCCTTACGCAACTTGAGTAAGCCCTGCTCGGGGCGGACCGTAGCCGTTGGGTCGTTGTCGAAACGCGGGTGACCGATGGCACCGAAGAAGATGGCGTCCGAACGTTTGCAGAGGGCGAGCGTATCGTCCGGCAGCGGGCTACCGGTTTGGTCGATGGCCGTCGCGCCGACGGGGGCGAAGTCGAAGCGAAACTTATGTCCAAAGTTAAGGCCGACCTGATTAAGGACTTTGATGCCCTGCTTGATGACTTCGGGGCCGATGCCGTCTCCGGCTAGGGTGGCGATGTTGTAATTTCCCATGAATTATTTAAAAAAGGGGTTTTCAGACATTTTCGTGCTGTGTAATCCCACAATTAGCAAGGTGTCTGATTTCGTCTGATAAAACAAGTAATGTGACTTCCTTATTTGAACATATCTAACTACAGCGGAACCGGTGGTAGGTCTTCCGGACATCGGATAATTAAGTAATACCTGTATTCTTTCATCGATCGCATCGTACAATTGCTGGGCTGAATTACTTGAAAAGGTAGAAAGATGCAAATGCAAGGTTGAATCTAGCTGATCTTCAGCTACTGGGTCCCAGATTACTTTTTGAACCACTGCTTGTACTTTAACATCACTTCTTCATGAGATTTCCCGGAGACTCCTTCTGATTGAAATTTCTTTACGGTACTTATTAACCTTTCTTTCTCCTCCACAGGCAAACTATTCCAGTGTTCCTCATCCTTTACGGTTTCCGTTTGTAGCCCTCGAATAAAGGAGTGAATTTCTTCCAACTGGCGTTCGCCCGTAATCTTTGAGACTTCCTCCACAATGGTGTGCTGTAATTGAGTGACTGACATGGATAGATATTTTGCAAAGAACGCAGGCCAACCTAGGCTAGTTGTATGGGTATGCAGTGTCCATACCAGGTTCTTTTCAATTTAGGTCAACATCACAACAAACTGTAGTCCACCCGCGCCGCTTCAAAAGCATCGATCTTCTCCCGCTGACTCAGTAGGTAGTCGATATCATCATAACCATTGAGTAAGCAGGTTTTTTTATAGGGGTCGATCTCAAAGGCCGTCACCGTGCCTGTTGTCTCATTGGTCAACTGTTCCTGCTCCAAATCAACCGTGAACCGGGCGGTAGGATTTTTTTCGATGGTTTCGAATATCTCGTGCAGCACTTCTGGCAAAACGACCAGCGGCAGGATACCGTTATTCAAGGCGTTCCCCCGAAAGATATCCGCAAAGTAGCTGGACACAACAACTCGAAAGCCATGGTCACCGATGGCCCAGGCGGCGTGCTCCCGGCTGGAGCCGCAACCGAAGTTGGCCCCGGCTACTAGTATTTGACCGGAGTACATAGGGTTATTGAGGACAAAGTCCACCTTGGGGGTGCCGTCTTTACCGTAACGCCAGTCCCGGAACAGGTTTTCCCCGAACCCTTCACGGGTAATAGCTTTGAGAAAGCGGGCGGGGATGATTTGGTCGGTGTCGACGTCCTCAATGGGTAAGGGGACGGCGGAGGAAGTTAGTTTTATGAAGGGGGTCATGATGATTTAATATTTTCGATTGGTGATTGAGTATTGAATATTTGTACGCGCTACTAAAGATTCATAGATCCTATTTGAGTCGCTTTGCTTTATCCAACTTATTTACCGCCAGTTTCTTTACCGTTGCCGTAAATATTGCTACGAGTTGATTCGCTTCATCCAGCAGCGGATCGGTCTTTTGATCAGGAAAATAGTTCATATAACGAACATACTGTAGTTCCGCTTTTGATTCCCTTAGCTCTTTCAACAACACCTTTATTTTATGAACAAAATCTCTATTTGATTCCGCCGCCCTGGCTTCTGGGTAATGAAAACCAGCATGGGTACTAGCGCGCAACAACTGACCGGCTACGTGCTTAGAATCAAAATAATTCAACTTATGCAGCTCTCTACATAAATACGTACATCGAACGCCAAATTGGAGCAACCTTTCTTCAAGTTCATTAGCGTTCATGTACTCTTTGAATTATGCGGGCGGTCATGCGGGCAGTCATGCGGGCGGTCATGCGGGCAAATTAAAAATATTAAATACTAAATCAAAAATTTTAAATCATCATCTCCCGCACGTCAGTAACCCGCCCCGTCAAAGCCGCCGCAGCAGCCGTCAGCGGCGAAGCCAGAATCGTCCGCGCCCCCGGCCCCTGGCGGCCTTCAAAGTTCCGGTTGGAGGTAGACACGCAGTATTTACCAGCGGGCACCTTGTCTTCGTTCATGCCCAGACACGCCGAACAACCAGCGTCGCGAAAATCAAACCCGGCCTCCCGCAGAATAACGTCCAGCCCTTCCGCAACGGCTTGCTTCGTCACTTGCTGCGAACCGGGAACGACGATACCATTTACGGTCGCCGCAATCTTTTTTCCCTTCACCAAGCGGGAAACCGCACGCAAGTCTTCAATCCGGCTGTTGGTGCAGGAGCCGATAAATACGTAGTCGATCGGCATACCTTCCAGCTTGATGCCCTTTTGCAGGCCCATATAGTTCATCGCCTTGGCCAGGCCGGCGTCACCATGGATCGTGCTGTGCTCGGGGATGGCTTCTTTGATGCCCATGCCCATGCCCGGGTTCGTCCCATACGTGACCATCGGCGTAATGTCTGCGGCCTTGAAGTGGTATTCGCCGTCGAACGTCGCGCCGGCTTCCGTCGGCAGGGTTTTCCAGTAAGCTAGGGCCGCATCCCAGTCCGCTCCCTGCGGGGCGAATTCACGCCCTTCCATGTAATCAAAAGTCGTCTGATCGGGTGCGATGAGGCCGCCACGGGCACCCATCTCGATGCTCATGTTACAGATTGTCATCCGCCCTTCCATGCTCAGGGCACGGATGGCCGAGCCGGCGTACTCCACGAAGTAGCCCGTGCCGCCGCCAGTGCCGAGCGTGCTGATGACGTACAGAATGATGTCCTTCGCCGTCACGCCGTTCGCCAGTTCGCCGTCGACGTTGATGCGCATGGTTTTCGGTTTGTTTAGCAGCAAGCACTGCGTCGCCATGACCTGCTCCACCTGGCTAGTCCCGATGCCGAAGGCGACCGCGCCAAAGGCTCCGTGGGTGCTCGTGTGGCTATCCCCACAGACCATTGTGATGCCGGGCCGGGTAATACCCAGTTCCGGGCCGATGACGTGCACGATTCCCTGGTAAGGGTGGCCGAGGCCGTACAATTCTACGCCAAACTCGGCGCAGTTCTCCGTCAGCATCTGTACTTGCTTGCGGCTCAGTGGCTCCTTAATGGGTTGGTCCTGGTTCTTGGTCGGCACGTTGTGGTCCGCCGTGGCTACGATTCGCTCTTTGTGTAGTAGTGGAAGATTACGCTGCCGTAACCCGTCGAAAGCCTGCGGACTCGTGACTTCGTGAATGAGGTGGCGGTCGATGTAGAGAACTTGGTTGCCGCCGGGGACTTCGGAGACGACGTGCGCGTCCCAAACTTTGTCAAAGAGCGTTTTGGCCATGGATTTTTTATTTGCGGATGATCGGAAGCGAGTCACAAGTTAACCCCCGATCCGGGGCAAGGTTGTTCTGACAAAGTTAGTTCGCCGGGCGAGAGTTATTCAACCGGGTTAGTAATAAATTACGAAATGTAGGGCGCGGTCGCGGGTGCAACGAAAATGCGTGAAGCAAAGAGCTTGGGCCACAAAAGCACGGAAAACACAAAATCTGGCTGTTTGTAACATCTTGTACGAGAGTCGTCAAAACCCTTGCTTCTATAGTCCTTTACCCGGCACCCGTCCCGACTGAGTCGGGAACGCGTGAGCTAGTCCCGTACTTTGTCGGGGCGCCATATCTTTGCCACATGACTGCAAGACTTACCGTGTTCCTCCTGGTCCTCCTTCCCCAGTTACTCTCCGCCTGGGGGGCAAACGGTCACCGCATCGTCGCCCAAATTTGCTACGATAACCTAAACCCCAACGCTCGCGCCCGCGTCGACGCCGCCCTCGGTGATAACTACCTCGCCCAGGTCAGCACCTGGCCGGACTACATCAAGGCCGAGAAAGGCTGGGATTTCGCTAAATCGTGGCACTACATGACCATCCAGCCCGACCAGACGGTGGTGGATGTCGACCAAGAAAACCGCGCCAACGGAGAAGTAGACGACGTGCGCGAAGGCATCGAGCTGATGGTCGGTATCCTGGAAGGTAAGACGGACGCCCGGGAACAGATGACGGCCCTGATGCGCAAAAATAAATTGGAACCACTCGCCGGCTCCCTCGACGCCACCGCCCTGGCCTTTTTGATCCACTTCATCGGCGACGTCCACCAACCGATGCACGTCGGCAAGAACCGCGACTCGGGCGGCAACAAGATCACGGTGCTTTACTACGGCGACCGCAAAAACCTCCACTCCGTCTGGGACTCCGGCATCATCGAACAGGAGCGCCTGAGCTACACTGAATTTGCCAACTTCGCCAGCATGCACACCCGTGCGCGTAAAGCGGCGTGGGAGAACGCCGGCCTCGAAGAATGGATCACCGAATCGGTCGTGCTCCGCGAGCGCATCTACAATAGCCTTTACGACCGCACCGACCGGGAGACGGGCCTGCCCGACTTTTCCTGGGACTACCAGCACGAATTTCTGCCCATCGTCGAAGACCGGCTAGCGGCGGCGGGTTACCGGGCGGCGGCGCTGTTGAACAAGATTTACCGTTAAACCCGAGACTACTTTTTGCGCGGTCGCGGGTGCAATAGTGAAGTGTACCGAGAAGCTGAAGTTTTTGGTATTTACTCCCGCTTGAGCATGAACTCTTGCCCAGCCTGGCGCAGTAGCAGCGTCCCCACCACCGGGTCAAACAGCAGCTCGATGCCGGCCGCTTGGTTACGAAATACGTGTCCCCCGGCGGTCGTCAGGGGGAAGGAACCCTGGCCGGATGCCTGAGCTTTCAGCCTACCGTCTTCCTGAAATACCTTGATGTCCATTGGGAAAGTATCGGCGCCGTAAGTCCCGACGTAAACTTGAGTAGCTGCCCGGGGCAGATCCGCCACGGGACTAAAGTCCGGCATCTCGTAGGGCTTGCCGAAATAGAGGGAAAGGAGCCCGATCATCACGTCGTTATTCGGCAGGTTGACACCGTTGCTGAGGAACGTAAACGTTACGTCGTCGTTCGGAAAATGCGCCGCCAGCGTCTCAAAGCCCTCAATGCCTCCGTTGTGGCCATAAGCGACTTTATCGTAAAAAGGGAAGGTGAGCAGCCCCTGACCGAGTTCGTTTTTAAACTCCATCATTTCCGCGACGGTCGCCGCCGGGAGTAGCTCACCCCGCAGCAGTTTGCGGTAGAACGTATTCAGGTCGGCCGCCGTGGAGCTGATGGCACCGGCCGCGCCGGCGTTCGGGATGCTCCATTCGGGGACGGCCACCCACCCGTCGTCGAGCCATTCGAAGGAAACGACCTCCCCACGCTCCGCGTCGATCGATCCGCCTACGTAGGTATTTTTCAATCCCGCCGGTTCCAGCACGTGGTCGCGGAGCAGCTGCCGGTAATCTTTTCCACTGACGGTAGTGGCGATGTAACCCAGTAGCAAGAAATTAGAGTTGGAGTAAGCGGCGTCCGTCCCGGGTTCAAAGTTTAGCGGCTGGGCTTTAATCCGGGCGATGAGTTGCTCCGGGGTTTGGTCGGTACCGATCCAGTCCATGATGTCCGCATCCTCTGTGTAGTTGTGGAGACCGCTTTGGTGCCGCAGCATTTGGTCGAGCGTGATGGTGTCCGCGCCCGGAAGGCCGGGATAATACTTCGCGAGTTTGTCGGACAGGCTCAACTCACCGGCTTCGACGAGGCGGTGAATGATGACGGTAGTGAACGTCTTGGTGATGGAAGCGACGCGAAATACGTCGTCGGACGTGGTCAGGCGGGTTTGTGTAGGGTCAGCATAGCCAATGGCGTAGCGGTACACTTCTTCGTCACCCTGAAAAAAGGAAACAACGCCCATCGCCTGGTCGTGCGCGGCGAGGGTATCCAGAAAGCCATCGAGCGCGGATCGGTCGAATTTCTGAGCGGAAAGATTGGACGTAACGAGGCTAAGGAGTATAAGACTGAGTAAGGACGTGTGTTTCATCCTTCTAATTTACGGTCGAATACCGTAAAAATCCCACTCCTTCGACGAAGGAAGGTGTAGCGTCGACCAGCGCGCACCCGCAAAAATTTACCGGATCGTCAAATCAAACGGCCACCGAACCCATCAACTCTTCCAGGTCATTATCACCTACCTCTTTCTGCCGGTCGGCAACCACGACGAAGTGCTTATACAGCTCGTCGAGTTGGACCTTGGTGACGTCGTGGCCCAAGTTTTTGAGCCGGTAAGCCAGCGCGGCGCGGCCGGAGCGGGCGGTGAGGACGATCTTCGATTCGTCGACGCCGACTTCCGCCGGGTCGATGATTTCGTAGGTATCGCGGCGTTTGATGACGCCGTCCTGGTGAATGCCGGAGGAATGGGCGAAGGCGTTGTCGCCCACGATGGCCTTGTTGGGCTGGACGACCATGCCCATGCTTTCGCTGACCAAGTGGCTCGTTTCGAGCAGCAACTTGGAATTAATATTGGTGTACATGCCCAGGCTTTCGTGCTGGCGCATGATCATCACCACTTCTTCCAGGCTCGTGTTGCCCGCGCGCTCGCCGATGCCGTTAATGGTGCATTCGATCTGGCGGGCACCGCCCTGGGCACCGGCGATGGAGTTAGCCGTGGCCAACCCGAGGTCATTGTGGCAGTGGGTACTGATGGTACACTTGTGAATGCCGTTGACGTTATCGCGCAAAAAGGCAATCTTTTCCATGTATTCCTGGGGCAGGCAGTAACCGGTCGTGTCGGGAATGTTGAGCACGGTGGCACCGGCGTCGACGACGGCCTGGATGACGCGGGCCAGGAACTCGTTGCCCGTCCGTCCGGCATCCTCGGCGTAAAACTCTACGTCTTCCACGAAGCTTTTCGCGTACTTGACGGCGGCTACGGCACGCTCGATGATCTTATCCGGCGTCGTACGAAGCTTGTACTGAATGTGGCTGTCGCTGGTCCCGATGCCGGTGTGAATGCGGGGACGGCGGGCGGTTTTGAGGGAGGCGGCGGCCGTTTCGATGTCGTTCATCACGGCGCGGCTCAGGGCGCAGACCACGGGCTCGACGACGGTGCGGCCAATCTCCTGGACGGAGTGAAAATCACCCGGGCTGGAGACGGGGAATCCCGCTTCGATTACGTCCACGCCGAGGAGTTCGAGCTGGCGGGCGATGACGAGTTTTTGCTGCGTGTCGAGTTTGCAGCCGGGTACCTGCTCGCCGTCGCGCAGGGTGGTGTCGAAAATCTGAATTTGGTTGGTATTCATACTAAGGCATCCTTATGAAATTAGGCGTAGCTATCTTTGTTGCTACACACAAAGTGGCGCGCTTGGGAGCACGCCTCGTGGTGGAATTGGTCAGGGAGGGATAAATTTAAGGTATTCCCCCTTACCGAGTAGGTCCGCTTTACCCCCCGACGGATTAACGAGCACGGTTGCGCCCAGCGATTAGATCGGTACTATTTTGATATACAGCCCCTTAAGCACAAAGTTTACCCCATGCCGAAGCAGAAAACCGATGATCTCCTTAAGCTAATCGCTTCCTTGAACCGGGCGGAAAAAAGACACTTCCGCCTTTTCGTCAAACGCAACCAGGCGGCCGACGCCGAAATTCTCTTTCTCCAACTGTTCGACATCATGGAGCGGACGGGAGAATACGACGAGGAATACCTGCTCAAACGAATCAAGGGCATCAAAAAAAGCCAGCTATCTAACCTAAAAGCTCATCTGTACAAACAGTTGCTTACCTCGCTCAGACTACTGAACCGAAACAAAGACGACGAAATAACCCTGCGGGAAAACCTCGATTACGCGCGCATTCTCTACAACAAGGGTCTTTACCGCCAGTCGTTGGACGTACTCGATAAGGCGAAAAAGCGGGCCCTGGAGATCGAAGTACACACCACCGCCCTCGAAATCGCCCAGTTCGAGAAGCTCATCGAGGGTCAGTACATCACGCGTAGTATTCAGGGCCGGGCCGAAGAACTGAGCAAGACGTGCACCAAACTAACCCGGCACATTACGGCCACGAACACCTGGAGTAATCTCGCCCTGAAGCTGTACGGTCTCTACCTGAAAGTCGGCCTGGTCAGCAACGAGCAGGACTTCGTGATGGTCAAGTCGTTCTTCAGCAGCCAGAAACCGGATACGAAGTACAAAAATCTCGACTTCTGGGGCAAAGTCTACTGCTGCCAGTCCTTCGCGTGGATGCACCTGATGTGCCACGAGACACCCCTCTCCTACCGGTACACCCAGCGCTGGGTGGAGCTTTTTCGGAACCGGCCGCAGATGATCGAGGTCAACGCGGCGCTGTACTTGAAGGGCATCCACAACAACTTGGCTACGCTGTTTAACATGTGGCAGTACCAGCGCTTCGTTGATGAACTGCAACAGCTGGACCTGTTCCCCCACCAGTTCGACCTGACCAACAACGTCAACGTGCAGGGCCTTTATCATCTCTACCAGTTCGACCACCAGATCCGGAAGCACTACATGGAGGGCACGTTCAAGGAGGGGCTCGGCCTCGTCCCCCAGATCATGGAGGTCATCAAGGACGACCGGTACAACTGGGACGAGCACCGCAAAATGATCTTCCACTACCGCATCGCCTGCCTCTACTTCGGCAGCGGTGACAACGACTCGGCGATTGATTACCTCAACGAGATCATCAACCAGCGCAGCCCCAATTACCGGTCGGACATCCAGGCCTACGCCCGCATCCTCAGTTTGATCTGCCACTTCGAGATGGGCAACGTACAACTGGTCGAATACCAGGTAAAGTCCGTTTACCGCTACCTCGCCAAAGTTGAGCACTTGCAGGAAACTCAGCAACTCATCTTCCGTTTCCTCCGCCGCATCCCCCGCATTCGGGAGGAGCAACTCAAGGGTGAATTCATCAAACTGAAGGAAAAGTTAGACGGCGTGAAGCAAAAGCCCTTTGAGAAGCGACCGTTTACATTACTGGACATCCCGAGTTGGTTAGAAGCCAAAATCGATGGCGTCACGGTGCAGCAAGTTATCCGACGCAAATTTTTGAAGAGCACGGAAGTAACCGCCAAAGTCTAGAGCCAGCCTGTCCTTTGCGGCAACTTTAATAAGCGAGGCTTGCTTCACCGTGGTGGAGCAAGCCTCGTTAATCTCAGGAAACGAGTAGTGCGCGGTCGCGGGTGCAAAGGACTTGGGGAGAAGAGCCGAGTTGCTTCGGATCACGCGGCAACTATTGACTAGCGCTTCACGACGCGGTATGTCTCCCGGAAGTCCGTTCCATTCGTAACCACCACCTGATAAACGGCGCTCGGCAGGTCCGCGACGTTAACCTCACTGCGCTGCTCGCCAAGTATTCCGCTGCGGACAACCCGGCCGAGGCTCGTAATCAATTGGTATTCCAGGACCTCCCCGGCACCCGCGACCGCGCCAATAAACAAACGCTGCGTGACTGGATTGGGGTACAGCGTAATGCGACGCAAACCGGCGGCGAACGCGACCGTTTCAATCTGGGAATGGCTGAAGTCGCCATCCGTATCGACCTGACAAAGACGGTAAAAGTAGGTAGCGTCGGCGGCCACGGCCCGGTCCGTAAAGGCATAATTGGCGTCGCCAGCCAACCCCTGACGTACCACCTTACCAACGTCCAACCAGCCCGCTTGCGGGTTATCGGAACGCTCAATGACAAAATGCTCGTGTGCATCATCCTGGCGGACGGACCAAGTTAACTCAGCGGTTTTAACGGTAGGCCGGGCCTCGAAGCTCAGCCATTCCACCGGGAGGGCCTCCTCCGCGAACACAAACCTGATCAGGCTGGCCGCCGCCGTCTGTGTCGGATCGCACTCCGTATTTCTTGCGGTAACCGACCACCAGTATACTTCATCTTCCGTCAAAAATCTATCCAGATTCGAGCCGAAATTGACGCGGCTTCTACCGGTAAACACGGGGTTGATCACCCGCTGCGTACCCGCCGCATCGCGATACAAGTTAAAAGAATAGCCATCCGCATCACCGATGTTCGACACATCCGACCAATCAAAAGTCGCGGCACCAGGCGCGATGAAGCCATTAGCGACCGGCGTTAGCAACGTGGGTGGTTCCAGCGCGGGAAGAACTTCCAGAACGAAATTCGCGGTCTTTTGCGCATTACCGTCGTTCGTCCTTACGGTGAAGGGGTAATTATTTGCGGCCAGGGAGCTAAGACCATCCACGATAATCGCAACCGTAGTCACCCCGTTCGCGGCCAGGGTGGTTGACGCTGGGGAAAAGGTGACGTTTGCGCCCGTGGGAAGGTCCTGGGCTGCGTAGTTAATCGTCCCCGTATAACCCATCAGGCTTTCGAGCTCAAAGGTAAATTCAGCGGTATTTCCACCATCACAGACTTCGGCAGTCTCCTCCACGGGCCGCACGACGTATTCTGATTGCTCGATGGCGAAGTCCTGGTCGGAAACGTCGAGGAAAATGTTATCCGCGCACTTGACCATCAGGCGTACGTCACGCGCGGTCACGCTGGGTAGCGTCACGGCGGCCGTGCCGGTATTGGCGACCGTACCGATGTTTTCGGTAAACGTCAGACCGCCGTCGAGGGAGAGTACCAGATCGACCTGCGCACAGTTGATGGCGCCAGCGTTAGTACCCGCTACGTTCCACGTTAACGACTGGGTCGACCCAGCCAAATAAGTTTCGGAACCGTTCGGCACCGTCACCGCAAACGGCGCGCCGGTGTCGACTACGTCGATGGTCATCCCGTCCTGCACGAGACATGCGTAGCCGGCGGCACCAAAATCCCGCACGGTGACGACAAAATTCATCTCCCGGCTGACGGTTGGTAGGATTTCCCACGGTGCGTCGTCGCCGGCGATTAAGTCCGGCAGATTAGGGAAATAACGCTGATTTTCAGTACTCGGCGGAAGTGACCGGAATAAGGGTCCCTCTACCTCACTTCCGGTAGGCCGGTTGGTTACCGGCGGCCCCAGGTCGAACTGTTCCCAGCAGTACGTGACGCCGTCACCATCACCATCGTTGGCCGCCCCCGCGGTCAGCACGAACGGAGTAGAGGCCGGGATCGTGTAGTCCGCCCCGGCGTTCGCCGTCGGTTCGATGTTGGCGGTACTGACGGTCGTTGCGCACGCTGCTCCGCCGCCCGATTCCATGTAGTCGGCAATTTGCTGAATACTCTCGGCGTGGTAGTAGAGGTCTCTGTTGGACTGTACGTTTGGCCCCTGTCCGCAAATGCCCGCGTAGGACATGATGGTGCTGCCACCCCCGATTTCGTAGGCGGATGATCCGTCGGTGCTACGGTTCCGTCCACAATTGGGCGTAGCGTTGGAATTGTACGTATGCGAAGCGCCGAACTGGTGCCCCATTTCGTGGGCAACCAGGCCGTAAAATGATTCGGTATCCGGGAAACGCGACCCGGAGACACCCCTCGCCTTGCCGTTACGGCACACGGAGGCCACCTGAGCTACGCCGCCGCCGCCCGTCCCGAAGACGTGGCCGATGTCGTAATTATCAGCCCCGATCACCGCGTTGATGGTAGTAAGATTTTCGTTCAGCATCTCGCCGCTATCATCGTTAGTATAAGGGTCCGAATTCGGATCATCGTACACCAGTTCCACGCCGCCACCGGCGACGGGGAGGTTAATGATGGTAAGTTGCAACGATATTTCGGCTACGAAAATCTGGTTCAATCGGTTGACGGCGCGCATCATTTCACTGACGGCGAGGGCTTGCGTGCCACCGACGGCGGCATAATACTCGCCGGTGCAGGCGAGCGCCAGGCGGTATTCCCTGAGTTCGCAGTCCCCTACTTGCTTTTCGGTGGATCGTTGGCGCAGCTCCGCCAGCAACTTTTCGTCCGGGATGAAGCCACACTCCTGGGTTCCGTCCTCCGGTTGGGGAACATCCCTTACGAAGTAGCTTTGGTACCGGTCGATTCGCTTAGCGGAAAGCGGGCTGACCGACCAGTGGCCTTCAGCACCGCCCATCACGCTGGCGCCGAAGCCGCGGCCCGTCCAGTCGAGTTGCACGCGGCGGCCAGGGTTCTTTACGTCCCAGCCGTACAGCGTGACGTAGCCGGGGTAAGCGACCTGCAACTCCGGCTGGATCATTTGGTAACGCTGAAGCCGAAAGGTGGCAACGGATCCGTCGGGGGCGGGCAACTCCAGCAGGCTTAGCTCGCCCGACGTGGCGTCGCCCTCTTCGGTTACCGCGGCTAGAAAGTCCGCAAGCTCGGCGGGGTCTTCCGTCGAAAAGTATAGTGCTTCGGTTGGGTCGGTTAGCGCGCGCTCTTTAGTGGCGAGGCGATCGTTGGCTTGGAGAGGGGAAAATGGTGCGTACTGCGCAGCTAGCATACTGCTGAATAGCAGTACGCTGAGCGTGTAAAAAAAATTCATTTGCTGGTTTGTACGGGGCGTCGCTCAAAAAAGCCTTCGTGCAAGAAGGCTCGCCAAAACTACAAAAATTTAGCTCATAGGGTGGAATGCGCCAAACGGTTGCTCTCCCGAAACCTCCTTTGCACCTGCGTCCGCGCCACCCAGTACCGCTGACCCAACTTAGCTTGGGCCAACGTCACTACGTAAGGTGGGCTACTAATCTTGTGGGTCAGCCTGCACTCGTACGGAGCAACGGATAATGTAGGGCACTCACCACCATCTCCCTTCCTGGCTTTAAGTCGAATTTGGCGATGCACTGGGTCAAGTAGGCCTTCCGGTGAGCGTTTCATAAAGGTATGGTTAGCTCTGACGAAGCAAAAAATTATCGTGCATCCTCCGCCAACTAAAAAGGCTTGCCCCGCAGCAGCGAAGCAAGCCTTTTAACCCACGAAGATTACAGCATTGGCTACTGTTTCACGACCCGGAACGTTTTCCGAAAGTCCGTACCGTTCGTAATCATAATTTGGTAAACGGCGTTCGGTAGATTAGCAACATCAATCTCACTGCGTTGCCCGCTAAGTATTCCGCTGCGGACGACCTGGCCGAAGTTCGTCACGAGTTGGTACTCCAAAACATCACCGGCACTCCCATCGGCCATGGGGGCAGCGTCAATAAACAGGCGGTCCGTAACCGGGTTGGGATAGAGCGTCACCCCGCGCGAGCGGCCGGCAAACGTTACCGTCTCCACGTCGGAATGGCTGAAGGTGCCGTCCGCATCGACCTGGCGTAGGCGGTAGAAATAAGTCGTAGCCGCAGCTACGGTTTGGTCCATGAACCGATAGTCGGCCACGCCATCCGCCCCCCGGCGGGTCACTTCACCGAATTTGTGCCACTCGCTACCCAAATCGGTTGTCCGTTCGATGACGAAGTATTCGTGCGCCGCGTCCTGACGAACGGACCAGGTCAGTTCGACCGATTTGACCTGGGGCCGCGCGGCGAAACTCAGCCACTCTACCGGGAGGACGGATAGCATGTCCACGAAAATCACCGTGTTGAAGCAAGATTGCTCTCCCGTATTTGCTACTACCTGAATATTAATTTCATCGCCGTCCTGAACGGGGCCGATTCCGATATTACCACTATTGAAGGTAAAGGGGCCCGCTGTTCCGTCGGAACCGTTCGCAAAAACAACGTTTGCCGTGTAATCGGTTGCGCCAGCGACTGCTTGAAAGTCAAGCGAAATAGTACCGCTACCGTCTTGATTAATTAGCACCTCAGTTCGATTCTGCGGTGTATTAACCACGATTTCGCTAGACGTCACGACCAACGTGTACGCCAGCGACTCTTCTTCGCCCAGCGCGCCTACTGCATCGACGTCGAACGTATAAGTTCCGAGAGGAAGGCTTTCGGCCCCCTGCAGCGTGATTATCGCCCTCTCCGTGTCGTTGAGCTGCGCAGGCGCGAGGGACCCCGTGACGCCGGCCGGTAGCGTTCCGAGACTAAGCGACGCCGTACCGGTCAGGTTCCCTACGGTGTACGTGAGAGAAAATACTTCCGCGCCCCTGCCCGCACAAAAGTTCTGTCTCACGGGGCTTCCGGCTAGGGAAGGTGCGCTGAACTTGAACCGGTGCAGGCTGGAAGTCGCCGTCTGCGTCGGGTTGCAGTCGGTGTTCGTAGCGGTAACGGACCACCAGTAGGACTGGCCTTCCGTCAGGACTGTAGCTAAGTTCGCACCAAAATTGACGCGACTTGCGTCAACGACGATGGGGTTAATTCTGGGCATCGTACCACCTGCGTCACTGTAGATGACAAAGGAATAACCATCCTGAGCGTCCACGCCCTCTACGTCCGACCAGTCGAACCGAGCGTTATCGGGCGCAATAACGCCGTTCGCGGCCGGGATTAATAACGTAGGTGCCGCGAGGGGTGGGAGAACTTCCAGGATAATGTCTACATCTCTCCGTACGCCACCACTTGTCGTTCTAATGACGAAGGGATAGGTACCCGCCGGATAACCGCCTAGCCCACCCAAATTCAGGGTGACCGTAGCCGATCCGTTCGCTGCGAGGGTAGTTGTTGCGGGAGTAAAGGAGCCCGTTGTGCCCGGAGGTAAATCCTGGCCGGTGAAGCGAACTTCGTAGTTGATGGTACCCGCGAATCCGTTCGTACTCGCGAGTTGGAAGGTAAAGGCGGCCGTGGCGCTACCGTTACAGATCGACGCCACGCTCTGGGTAGCTTCGGCGGTGTAGGCCGGTTGGCGTGAGGTCACGAAGGTGAAGAAGTTCACGCACGATTCCTCCCCCGTATCGGCGGTGACCTTTATCCCGTACTCAGCACCATTCGTAACCTGACCGACTCCGATGTTACGGGTGGTAGCGGTAGAGGCGGGGACCGTTCCCGTCCCCCCGTCGGGGAACGTAACGGTTACCGTGTACGAGGTTGCTCCGGAAATGGCGTTAAAATTGACCGGGATGGTACCGGTGCCGTCGGGGTTAATCAGCACTTCACTACCGTCGGTTGGAGAATTGATAACGATGCCAGCCGCTACGTCGAGCACGAACGTGACGCTTTCGGTGGCGCCGTTCGCCCCCGTGGCCGTGACGTCGAAAGAATAATTCCCCGCCATGAGGTTTTCCGTACCCTGCAGGAGGACCGTACTATTCTGCCCGTTGGTTAACGTCGTTCGGGTTAATGCTCCCGTGACGCCCGCGGGTAAGGTACCCAGCACGAGCGTGGCCGGGCCGGTAAGATCGCCCGTGAAGAAACTGACCGTAAAGTCCTCCGCACGCCGGCCTAAGCAAAGATTTTGAAGCAGGGGGCTTCCGGACAAAGACTGGCCGGCCGGCGGAGCTTCGGCGAAAGTGAATTGGTTGAGGACGGAAGTTGCCGTTTGCGTTGGGTCACAGGTTGTATTCTGGGCGGTAACGGACCACCAGTAAGTGTCGCCTTCGGTCAAAAATCCGTCGAGGCCTGCCCCGAAGTTCGCGGTGCTACCGTTGAGTGGTTCCGACCCACCCCGGCGGTCGGTACCCGCCGCATCATTGAAAAACGACAGCGTGTAGCCACCGACAGCATCCACGTTCGGCACGTCCCTCCAGTCGAAACCCGCGGAAGCCGGGGACAGGAACCCGCCGTCGTTAGGGGTAAGCAGCGTGGGCGCCGCGAGGGGGCCGAGTACTTGCAGGGAGAACGCGACGGTTTTTTGTACGCTCCCGTCGTCCGTCAGGACGGTGAAGGGATAAGTACCCTCCGGTACCGCGCTCAGGCCGGTCAGGGTCATGGCGACCGTTTCCGTACCGTTCGCGGTCAGCGTGGTAGTTGCGGGGGCAAAAGAAGCACTCGCGCCGGTGGGTAGATCTTGGGCCGCGTAGTTAATGGACCCTACGTAACCCAGCACGCTTTCGAGTTCAAAGGTGAATTCAGCGGAATTAATACCGTCGCAGGCCGTCGCGGCACCCGTGAGGGCACGGGCTGCGTAGTCTTCCTGTTCGATGGAGAAATCCTGGTCGGATACGTCGTAGAAGATGTTGTCCGCGCATTTAATCATCAACCGAACGTCGCGCTCCGTCACGGCGGGCAGGTTGACGGAAGCCGAACCGGTGTTCGGGTAGGAACCGATGTTGTCGGTGAACGTCAGGCCGCCGTCGGTGGACAGGACGAGATCGACCGTAGCGCAGTTGATCGCACCGGCGTTGGTGCCCGCTACGTTCCAGGTGAACGTTTGGGTAGATCCGCCCGGGTACGCTTCCGCGCCGTTCGGTGCCGTGATGGCGAAGGGCGCTCCGGTGTTCACCACGTCGACGACCATTAAGTCCTGCGTCGGGCAACCATATCCAGCGGCACCGAAATCCCGGACGGTGACGGCGAAGTTCATTTGCCGGGCTACGGTGGGTAGCACTTCCCAGGGGGATCCCTCCCCCGTGACGACGGCGGGCAGATTGGGGAAATAGCGCCGCGGGTCGGCTTTGGGCGAGAAAGACCGGAACAAGGGCCCCACGACTTCGCTTCCCGTCGGCATGCCGTCTAGGGCCGGCCCCGCGTCGAATTGATCCCAGTTGTAGGTAATACCGTCACCGTCGGGGTCAGCCCCGGCGGCGGTCAACACGAAGGGAGTCCCTGCCGGTATGGAGTAGTCGGCTCCGGCCTGCGCCGTAGGTTCCGAATTGTCGGAACTAGTAGTCCTCGCGCACGTACTCCCACCACCCAATTCCATGTACGTCGCGATCTGTGCGATGCTGGCGGCGTGGTAGTGCGGATCGGCACCGAGCTGGACGTTGGACGCAGGTCCGCAAATGCCCGCGTAGGACATAATGGTGCTGCCACTTCCCGTTTCGAACGCCGTCCGCGCGGTCCGATTGGGCCCACAATTGGGTGAGTCGGAATTGAAGGTGTGCGTCGCACCGAACTGATGCCCCATCTCGTGAGCGACTAAATCTACGTAAAACGGATCGCCCAGCGGGACGGGCTGCCCGGAAACGCCCCTGGCTTTTCCACCACCACAGACGGAGCCGAGTTGTGCAACGCCACCGCCGCCGGTTCCGAAAACGTGGCCAATGTCGTAATTATCGGAGCCGATCACCGCATCGATGGTGTTCTGGTTCTCGTCAAGCATGGTCGCATTTTCACTATTCGTGTAGGGGTCCGAGTTCGGATTATTGTAAAGGAGTTCTACGCCCCCGCCCGCTACGGGCAGGTTGACGAGGATGAGTTGGAGAGAAATCTCGGCTGCGAATAACTGGTTAAGCCGGTTGACGGCGCGCATAATTTCGGCGACGACGCGGGCTTCCGTACCGCCCACGGCGGCGTAGTACTCGCCGGTGCAGGCGATCGCCACGCGGTATTCCCGGAGTTCGCAGTCGCCGGCCCGTTTCTCATTTGCGTGGAAGCGTAATTCTTCCAGCACCTTTTCGTCCGGCACGAAGCCACATTCCCGGGAGCCGTCGTCCACGAAAGGGACATCCTTGGCGAAGAAACTTTCGTACTGGTCCACCCGCTTTTCGGAGAGCGGCTCCACGAACCAACGGCCTTCTTCACCGCCCACGACGCTGGCGCCGAAGCCCCGGTCCGTCCAGTCAAGTTGCACGCGGCGGCCGGGGTTCTTCACGTCCCAGCCGTACAGCGTGACGTAACTGGGGTAAACGGCCCGCAGCTCGGGTTGAATTATTTGGTAGCGTTGGACTCGAAACGTGACGACGGATCCGTCGGGCGCGGGGAGGGTCAGCAAGCTAGACTCCTCCCGCGCCGTACCGCGCTCTTCGGGTACCGCAGCGAGATAAGCAGCAAATTCGGCAGGCTGCTTCGTAGCGAAATACAGCGCCCGGGCCGGGGCGTTGGGCGCTCGCTTCTCGGAGATTGCGGTGCTAGCGGACGAAAGGGGAGTAAAGGGCGCGTACTGCGCTGCAAGCATACTGCTACAAAGCAGTACGCAGAGTGCGTAAAGGTTTTTCATGAGATGGATATAGATGGCTAAAAGAAGTGCGGTGAACAAGTCGCGACACAAACTTAGATAAATAAGCTGAATGTTAAAATTTATCTTTCGACAAGTTCCAGCTATTTATCCCAGTATCCGCGTTCGCACCCATACTAGGGGGGTTGACGTATCAAAATAATTACTGGACGCTACGTCAACGTCAGTTGTCGGTCGAGCAGATCAACTGGTAGACAATTAAAAAATAAAAACCATTTAGTATTGCTCGACCTTCTTGGAAGCTACTCAAGAGCGCATCCAACGGCGGCCAGCAGAGATCCATTAAGGGACGGAAAAGATTGGTGCGAACGAGTGTCAACGCACTGACTCGCAAAATCAAGAAAACCATAAAGCGGGTAAACCATCATTAATTTGTTCGACCACCAGACTCCAAGCAGTACCCAAAAAGTAAGCGAGCAAGGGTTGGTTTCGTTCCCCGGGTTAAGAGCCTGGCGTCGGCACTGGTCTCCTACAAACTAACTGATGTTACGCAGATTTTTAAAGTCCAGAAAAATACTTTTCGGCTATGCATTTGGGACTTGCTTAGCATTGTTTTGTGCCCAGTGATTTTGTGGCAAAATAGATTCACATTAGGTCAGTAACTAAAAAAAGGCTTGCTCCATCACGATGGAGCAAGCCTTTTCAACTTAAATAAAATCAGGTATTGACTTACTGTTTCACCACCCGGAAGGTCTTCCGGAAGTCCGTACCGTTCGTAATCATGATTTGATAAACGGCATTCGGTAGGTCAGCTACGTTGACTTCAGTACGTTGCCCGTTAAGTTCACCACGGCGGACGACTTGGCCGAAGTTCGTAAGCAGTGTGTACTCCAGTACCTCCCCGGCACCCGCGTCCGCGTCAATAAATAGCCGTTGCGTGGTTGGGTTTGGATACAGCGTGATGTTGCGTGAATTTCCTGTGGCCGTTCCGTTCGTGGAGACGATGGTCAGTGAGTCCACGAAGGTCACAAAGTTGAAGCATGACTTCTCACCGGTGTTCGCAATCACTTGGATGCCGAATACGTCGCCGTTCTGTACGGCGCCGACTTCAATGTCGTCACCTTCGGTAACGGAAGTTACGGAATCCACTCCTCCATCGGGAGACAAGATATTTACCGTGTAGCTAGTCGCACCGGGAACGCCGTCGAAATCTAATGGAATAGTGCCCGTACTGTCTGAGTTGATCAGTATCTCGCTAGCGTCCGTCGGGGAAGTAAGTGAAATATCGCCTTCTCTAACAATTACCGTGTACGTCAAGGTTTCACTTTCGTTATTCACTCCCGTAGCCGTAACCATAAAGGTATAAGTGCCTAAAGACAGACTGTCCGTACCCTGTAGGGTGATCGTTGCGGATTGCCCGTCGTCCAGCGTGGCCCGAGAGAATGACCCCGTAACGCCCGCAGGAAGTGAATCCAGCGTGAAAGATATCGGACCGGTCAGGTTTCCTTCGTTGAACGTTAGAACGAAGTCTTCCGCAACTTGTCCTTCGCAAAGATCCTGACCCGTCGTGTTTCCGGACAGAGAATTAGCAAATACACCAAACGTGAATCGGCTAAGACTAGAGGTCACCGTCTGTCCCGGGTCACAGGTAGCGTCCGTGACGCGGACGGCCCACCAGTAAGTTTCGTACCTCGTCAAGAATTGATTGAGGTTAGACTCAAACAGTAACTCACTCTGGTCGATCGAATCGACCATTCCTAGTGTATCGGTACCCGCTGCGTCACCAAAGAACAGCACGGTGTAGGCATCGACGGTGTCGACGTCCATTACGTCCGTCCAGTCAAATAGAACAGCGCTAAGTGCAACGGTGTCGTTGTCAGTCGGCGTGAGCAGCGTAGGGGCGTCTAGCGGGGAACGTACGTTCAGAACGAATGCCAATTCTCGCTGCGTGGTAGTATCGTCTACCACCACAGTGAACGGGTAGGTGCCCGTTGCGAGCCCCCTCAGGCCAGCCAGGGTAAAGGAGACTGAAACCGTAGTGTCCGCCGTGAGGTCAGTTGACCTGGGTTCGAAGAAGACCCTCGCACCAGCGGGCACATCCTGGACCGAGTAAGTGATCCTACCCTCGTAACCATTCGTGCTTTCGAGTTGAAAACCAAAGTCGGCAAAGTTTCCACCGTTACATACGGATGAGGAATCCTGGCTGGTTTGTACACCGTACTCAGGACGCGGCGGTCCGAAGGTGAATCGACCGAGCTCGGAAGTCGCAAACTTCGGCAGTTCGCAACTGCTGTTAACCGCAGTAACGGACCACCAGTAGGTATCGCCTACAATCAAGAATCCGTTTAGGTTTCCACCGAAGAAAACAGTGCTTCCGTCAGTTGTAGTTCCTCCACGCCGATCAGTACCGGCCGCATCGTTGAAAAATGAGATGATGTAACCATCCGTAGCGTCTACGTTTGCTACGTCAGTCCAGTCAAATTCCGCAGCGCCGGGGTCGAGGGTCGACCCGTCGATTGGCGTAAGTAACGTGGGTGCTTCGAGTGGTGGGAGAACTTCAAGCGTGAAGTCAACTTCCGTTTGCGTACTGCCGTCATCCGCCACGATGGTGAACGAATAACTACCCGCGGAAAGCGTACCCAATCCAGCCAGGGTAAACGTTACCGTAGCGGTTTCGTCCGCCGCGAGCGTGGTGGACAAAGGATCATAGAAAATCCGTCCGCCAGTGGGCAAGTTCCGGCTCGTGTAAGTGATCGTCCCCGCGTAATCCCTGATGCTCTCTAGTTCAAAGCTAAAGTCCGTAAAGTCGACACTATCACATACCGTGACGGTTTCCTGAACGGCTTGCGCGGTGTAACTCGTGCGTAGTGTCGTATCCAGAAAAGTGAAGAAATTTACGCAGGACCCTTCCCCCGTGTTTGCTTCAACTCTCACGCCAAACACATCACCGTCCTCGACGGGGCCGACCGTAACGTCGATGGAAGTAGTATCGAAGGGGCTGGTTGAAGTAATATCGCCATCGGGGCGGGTTGTGAACGCCACGTAGCTCGTCGCTCCGGGAATTGCCTCAAAATCGAGGGGAATGGCGCCAGTGCCGTCCGCTTCGATTGGTACTATTCCGCCATCCACCGGGGTGTTAATGGTGAGGTTACTTTCCCGCACGATCAGCGTGTACGTCACGGATTCCGATACGTCGTTAGAATCCGTCGCGGTAACGTCGAAGGTGTAAGTGTCCAACGGAAGATTCTCCGTGTTCTGGAGGGTAATTACCGCGGTCTGTGAATCGGCCAGCATGGTTTGTGACAAAGACCCCGTAACGCCGTCCGGTAAACCTTCCAGAGCAAGGGAGACCGGTCCGGTCAGGTCACCTTCGAAGAAAGTGACGGTAAAATCTTCTACTTCGAAGCCTCCGCAAAGATCCTGCGTGAGGGGGTCTCCGACTAAGGACCTGGTATCCGCTACGAAAGTGAAGAAATTTACACACGATTCTTCTCCGGTATCGGCGGTGACTTTTATTCCGTACACTCCACCGTCTTCGACGGGGCCGAGCGTGATATCTAGCGAGGTAATCGGGAAAAAGGACGTTGACCCCATTCCGCCACTGGGGAACGTCACGGTTGCCTGGTAACTCGACGCACCCGGGAGGGGATCGAAATCGAGGGGAATGGCCCCGGTGCCGTCCCGGTTGATCAGTACCGTACTACCCTCCAGCGGAGAGTTGAGGTTAATACCACTATCCCGCACATCCAAAATATAGGTAACGGTCTCGATTGCGCCATTGGCCCCCCTAGCCGTAGCGTTGAATTTGTACGAACCTACTGAAAGGTTTTCGGTACCCTCGAGCGCAATCACGGCGGTATCCCGGTCACTCAACGTCGTTTGTGAGAGTGATCCGGTGATGCCAACGGGAAGTTCTCCCAATACAACATCAACGGGACCGTTCAGGTCGCCCTCGAAGAAAACAAGGAAAAAGTCCTCCGCGCTCCTTCCGCCACACAGGCCCTGACTCAGGGGGGTCGCCAGTATGGACTGGCCGGTTGGCGGCGCGAAGTCGAACGTAAATTGATTAAGCTCTGAGGTCGCCGTTTGCGGCGGATCGCAATCAGAATTTATGGCGGTAACGGACCACCAGTAAGTCTCACCCGGGACTAAGAAGCCATCCAGGTTAGAACCGAAGTTGGCACGACTCCCATTAAGTCTTGCTCCTCCGCGGCGGTCGGTACCGGCCGCATCGTTAAAGAAGTCGATGGTATATCCTCTAGCAACGTCCACGTTGGGTACGTCCGTCCAGTCAAAACCCGCACCGTTCGGCGCAACAAATCCATTATCAAACGGAATGATTAAAGTCGGTGCTTCGAGCGGGGGAAGAACTTCGAGAAAGAGTTCTACGGTCTTCTGCACATTACCGTCGTCCGTGAGGACCGTGAAGGCGTAATTGCTGTCCGCTAAGGCGTTGAGGCCAGTCACGGCTAGGGTAACCGTAACCGAACTGTCCTTTTCGAGTACGGTGGATGCAGGATTGAAAGAGGCGTTCGCACCGGTGGGTAGGTCCTGAACGGTATAAGTGATGGTTCCTTCGTAATCCAGTAAGCTTCTAATTTGGAAGATAAAATCAACGGAATCGATACCGTCACAAACCGTAGCGGCTCCCGTAAGGGCTTGCGCTACGTAATCCAGTTGCTCAATGGAAAAATCCTGGTCGGAGACATCGAAGAAGATGTTGTCCGTACACTTAATCATCAAACGCACGTCGGGCTCAGTAACGGCGGGTAGACTGACCGAGGCCGTTCCGCTGTTGGGGAAAGTTCCGAGGCTTTCGGTGAACGTTAGTCCGCCGTCCGTAGAAAGGACGAGATCGACCGTGGCACAGTTGATGGCGCCAGCGTCGGTGCCCGCAACGTTCCACGTGAACGTCTGAATAGAACCACCCGGGTAAGCTTCCACGCCATTCGGGGCCGTCACGGCAAAAGGAGAGCCGGTATCGACTACGTCTACGACCATCTGATCCTGCGTGGGGCAACCGTAACCGGCGGCACCAAAATCCCGCACGGTAACGGTAAAGTTCATCTCCCGCGCTACGGTTGGTAGGGATTCCCAGGGGGAGCCTCCTCCGGCAACGACGGCGGGTAGGTTAGGGAAATAGCGCTGTGGGTCGGCGGTCGGTAGAAAGGTGCGGAACAGCGGCCCCGCTACTTCACTTCCGTCGGGCATGCCGTCCAATTCCTGGCCCGAGTCGAACTGTTCCCAGCAGTAAGTGATGCCGTCACCGTCGGGGTCGGTCCCGGCGGCAGACAAAACGAAGGGAGTGCCCGCCGGGATGGAGTAGTCAGGGCCGGCGATGGCGGTTGGTTCAGCGTTAGCGGTGCTGGTGGTTACCGCACACGAGCTGCCGCCACCGAGTTCCATGTAAGTAGCAATTTGCAGGATGCTAATACCGTGGTACTGCGGGTCGGCAACAAACTGAATATTTGACGCGGTTCCACAAATACCCGCGTAGGACATAATGGTGGTACCAGCCCCCGGCTCAAAAGCCGTTTCAGCGGCACGGTTCGGCCCACAGTTGGGCGAATCGGAGTTGAACGTGTGCGTAGCACCGAACTGGTGGCCCATCTCGTGAGCGACCAGGCTCACGTAAAATGGATCGCCAATCGGAGAAGGTTGCCCCGACACGGCCCTGGCTTTGCCACCTCTACAGACGGACCTAAGCTGCGCAACACCTCCGCCACCGGTACCAAACACGTGGCCGAGGTCGTAATTTTCGTTACCAATGATGGCATCGATGGTATTCTGGTTCTCGTCCAGCATCGCCCGGTTGTCACTGTTCGTGTAGGGGTCTGAGTTTGGGTTATTGAAAAGGAGTTGTACCCCGCCGCCCGCGACGGGCAGGTTGACAAGGGTAAGTTGCAGGGAGATTTCTGCCGCAAAAACCTGATTGAGTCGGTTAACGGCGCGCATTATTTCGGCGACTACGAGCGCTTCCGTGCCCCCGACGGCGGCGTAGTATTCTCCCGTACAGGCGATTGCTACGCGGTATTCCCTGAGTTCGCAGTCTCCGGCCCTTTTCTCGTTGGCGTGGAAGTTTATTTCTTCCATGACCTTTTCGTCCGGCTCAAAACCACATTCTCGGGAACTGCTATCCCCGGCGGGGAAATCTCTAGCGAAAAAGCTTTGGTACTGATCTACCCGCTTTTCGGAGAGGGGCTCGACGAGCCAGCGGCCCTCTTCACCGCCAATTACACTGGCCCCGAAGCCACGGTCCGTCCAGTCGAGCTGAACGCGGCGGGCGGGGTTCTTTACGTCCCAACCGTATAAGGTTACGAAGCTAGGGTAAACGGCCTGTAGTTCGGGTCGGATAATCTGGTATCGTTGCACCCGAAAGGTGACGACAGATCCATCGGGGTTGGGCAACTCCAGCAGCGTGGGTTCTTCCGCCGCCTTGGTCTTTTCCTCCGGCACTTCGCGCAAAAACGTTGCGAGTTCGGCGGGCCGATCCGTCGAAAAGTATAAAGCTTTGGTTGGACCATTCAGAGCCTGCTTCTCGGTAGAGATATCGCTGGCGGGCTGAAGGGGAGTGAACGGCGCGTATTGCGCAGTAAGCATACTACTAAGCAGTAGAATACTTAACAGGTAAAAATTTCTCATGGAGATTAGGTTATAGGGGCAGTAGGTACGACACGATATTCGTGGTGTAAGGCAAACATACACGAAGTAAGCCGGGTGTCAAAATCTTATCTGGCCTTTGTGACATTTGCCCCCCCAATCACGCCGGTTATGAGCCCAAAGTTTTCTTTCGGCAAATTATCGCCACATCAACGTCAGTTGCCGGTCGAGCAGATCAGCCGGTGGCCGGTCAAAAAGCAGGACGGTGTAGAGCATCCCCCGCCCTTCCTTATAACTAGCCACGAGTTGCGCCTGGCGGCGGTCGGCGAAACCTCGTTTCGGGCGAAAAAGGTAGACGCGCGCCCAGTCGGCGTTGAGGGCGGTCATCTCTTCTTCGTCGAGGCTGAGGACGGTCGTCAGCGCGTCTTCTTCGTTGCTGGCTAAATTCATCGCCAGGTGCCCGGCCTGGATGTGGGGATACTGAAAAAAGGCGGCGGCGCTGTCTTCAGCGAGGATGGTAAAGCGGACTTCGAGTTTGTCCGGCTTGCTGTACAGTCGCTGTTGCTCGCTGAGGTAATCGTTATCGTGGGGGTTGAGTACTTTCCAGCTTTGCTCGTCGGGGTGATTGACGCGCACGTCGAAACTGTCGAGGATTTGCTCGAACTCCACCGATAAAGGAAACTGCGCGCTCGCAATTACTGGGACTGCTGAAAGTAAAATCAATAATAGTCTCACCATTTACGTGCAACGTCACTGGCCCGGAAAAAGATACGTCGATTAGCGGACGGACTCGGTAAGGCGCTCGGTCAGTAAATTCGTCAGCCGCCGGTTGATGTCCCCTTCCCACTCGCCGTAAAAAGCCATTTCCGCGGCGGTGAACTGTCCAATGATGATGCCGAATAGTAGCCCGCGCAGGCGGTTATCACGCGCGACCAATTCTTTTACCTTGTCGAACCGCTGCTTCACGGCAACCTGGTCCATCTTCACCTTACGTTTCGCCAGAAAGATGTTCAGGGTAGCAATCAGCAGGTCGTTCTGCAGTTTGGCGATGGGCCGGAGGGTTTCGTTTTGGAAGCGTTCCAGGGGCGCGGTCGCGGGTGCCAGGTTGAGGGTTGGGCGGAGGTTTTGGCGTTGTTCGTCGGTCATGTTTAGTAAGATTGGGCGGTAGGCGGTAGGCGGTAGGCGGTAGGTATCCTAATATGGATTAAGGTAGCCATCATCGATTTGCTGTAACTGAAAAACCGGGGTACCTGTTGTGATGCTACCACGACTACCGCCTACCCACCTACCGCCTTAGCAAAACTACTCGCCAAAAAATAAGATTATCTAAATATTGAAGTCGATGCCGCCGCCCCGAACCCTCCCCTCCCCCGTATAAAAAACTATCGTATCTTCGCCGGCCCTAACGAACTTAGCCCCGGCTTAGCCCCGTGCGGGACGTTTTTATTACGAAGCATCACCAAAAGACCCACCGCCCCGGTGGGCATTCGCTAAAGCACTCTGCAGTATGGCATTGATTGGAAAAATCAGGAATAACCCCCTCATCGTCCTCCTCTTCATTGGTGGCGGTATCGCGCTGTTCATCCTTTCGGAAATGACCAACGGCGGCGCCGCCGGTCCCATCGGCCCCGCCGAACAAATCATGGGCCGCGTCGGCCAGCGGGAGATCGACCGCAATGAATTCGAACGGACACTCTCCGGTGCCTTCAACGGTGGCGATGCTTTTCAGAACCGCGATAACCTCTGGCAGTTTTACGTTGACGAGGGCGTAATCACCGAAGAAGCCGAGGAAATCGGACTGACCGTCAGCGAAGAAGAGTTGGAAGAACTAGAATTCGGCAGTAACCCCAGCCCCATCATCCGCCGTAACCTCACGGACCCACAAACCGGCCAGCTCAACCGCACGCTACTCGATCAGATCAAAGGCCACATTGACGCTAACACCGTCGACCAAGCCATCCAGAACGGTGAGCTCAATCCGGACATCCGGACCATCTGGCGCTACCAGCGGCGTAACATCGTGACGAACCGCCTGCAGGAAAAAATGAACGCTTTGGTCTCTAAAGCCATGTACGCACCCAGCTGGCAGGCTCAAACCTTTGCTGACGCCCAACTCGGCAACCGCCGCGTTGCCGTCGCACAGATTCCTTTTACCGACCTCGGTGCCGACGACCAGGAAGTCACCGACGCCGACATCCAAACTTACGTCGACGAAAACCGCAGCATTTTCAACAACCCCGAAGAAACGCGCGTGCTGGAGTACATCGTCTTTGACGTAGAGGCTACCCCGGCGGATATGGCGAAACTAAACGAAAACCTGACGACGGCCGCCGCCGAGTGGCGCCAGGAAACTACCGCCGATGGCGATAGCCTGTTCGCCGTTGCTAACGGCGGCACCTACACCGGCAACTACGAACCTCGCGAGCGCCTCGACGGTGAAGTAGCCGACCGCGTGCTGGACGATATGGAGATCGGAACCATTTACGGCCCTTACCGCCAGGATAACACCATGCGCCTCGTCAAACTCCGTGACCGGGTCACGATGGCCGACAGCGCCAAGACCCGCCACATTTTGTTGAGCGCTCAGACGCCGGGTCAGTTCGACGCCGCCGATGCCCGCGCCGATAGCCTGATCAACGTCCTGAACGGCAACCGTCGGAAGTTCGGTGCAATGGTAACCGAATTCAGTGAGGACCCGGGTTCAAAGGACAACGAAGGTGTTTACGAAAAAGTAACGCCCGGGCAGTTCGTCCGCCCCTTCGACGCCGTGCTCTTCCGCACCGGTGACGTGGGTAAGCTATATAAGGTTCGTACTTCCTACGGCGTCCACGTAGTGGAAGTAATGAGTCGCAGCGCTTCCACCAGCCCCCGCGCCATGGTAGCCACGATCGTCGAACCCATTACGCCTTCCTCGGACACGGAAGACACCCGCCTCCAAGAAGCGCAGCAATTCGTTAACGGAAAGACCAGCGTAAAGGCTTTAGCGGACGCCGGCATGAAAGTCACTACGACCAACCCCGTACGGCTTGCTACTTACAATCTTCCGGAGCTCGGTTCCGGACAGGAGATCAAAGACCTGATGTGCTGGGCTTTTTCCGCCGACGCCGGTGACCTGAGTGGTCGCGTTTACCGCTTTACGGACGAGGTCCTATTCTACGAGAATAAGTACGTCGTTGCGGGCCTGAAGGAAGTCGTACCGGCCGGAGTCGCGCCGGTCGCCACCGTGCGCGATGCGGTCAGCCCCCAGGTGCGTAACCGGGTGGTTGGCGCGCGCGTCCGGGGCGAACTTAGTGGCCAGTCACTGAGCAACGTCGCGGCGCAGTATGGCGTAACTATCGATACCGTATCGAGTAATCCTTCCCTGAGCAGTTTACCCCGCATTGGTAACGAACCCAAAGTCATTGCTGCCGCCGCACGCGCAACGATCGGCCAACCGATCACCGTTGTCGGAAACACTGGCGTGTACGTAGTCGAGGCCATCACCGACGCAGCTACCGGTACGAGTGGCAGTCTACCCGGAGCCCGCACGCAACTGAACAGCCGCACGCGTAGCCAGGCATCCGCCGGCATTATGCCCGCCCTTCGCCTTGCGGCGGACGTGGAAGACGAACGCGCTAGCCAGGATTGCCGCTAGTGACTAAGTTCCCTGCGAGTTAAACCAAAAGCCCCACGGTCATTGCTGATCGTGGGGCTTTTGAATTTTTCCGAATGCGTAGCCTGATTTCGCTCACCCCGGTTTCTCCGCCACGCCAACTTTCATTGCACCCGCCCCGATAGCTACCGGAGCGCAACAGGAACCAAGTATTACGCGTTACCTGATTCCACAAGCATTTGCACATGCATTTGACCCTACCCCGTTACTTTACCGCCCTACTACTGCTCGTCTGCTCGCTCGTTCAGGCTCAGGACAGCAGTGAAATTCTATTACGTAATCCCTCTTTTGAGGACATGCCACGTAACAGTGCCGCCCCCCGGGGTTGGACGGACTGTGGCTTCCCCGGCGAATCCGCACCCGACGTGCACCCCGATCCGCGCTTTGAATTTCGCGTCGCCAAGCAAGCCCAGCACGGGCTGACTTATTTAGGCATGGTAACCCGGGACAACGAAACGTACGAATCCGTCGGCCAACAACTCTCCAGCCCCGTCGTAGCCGGGCAGTGTTATGAATTGAATATTCAAATGGCGCGTTCGGAAATTTACCTAAGCCGTAGCCAACGCACAAAATTGCAGAGTAATTACGTTACGCCCGCCGTCCTACGCGTCTACGGCGGTTACTCCGTGTGCCAACGCGGAGAAAAGATTGGTCAGTCCGACATCGTGGAGAACTACGATTGGCGTGAATTTCGGGTGAAGTTGTCACCAACCGAAGCGTACACCTACATCACTTTCGAGGTTTATTACAAGCCCCAGACGATGCTGCCCTACAACGGCAACATCCTCCTTGACAACACCCAGGCGCTCAAGCCGATTGACTGCGACAAGGACCTCAGCGTCCCCGACGCACCAATTGACGCAGAACCGGCCATTACTCTGGTCGACCCGGACGAGGATATTATGACGCAACCCATCGTCCGACGTGACTTACCCAGCCCACGCAAGCCGGTAAGTACGCCACCCGCGGCGGAACCGGAGGAGCCTCAGGTAAAATTGGGTACGACAACCGCGTCGTTAAAGGAGGGCGCGATCTTCAGAATTGAAAACATCACTTTTAAAGCGAACAGCGCCGAAATCGAGAGCGAGAGCGAAGAAGCCCTGGAAGAAATAATTGGTTTCCTACGGGACAACGATAATGTCATTATCGAAGTGGGTGGACACGCCAGCTACAAAGCAAGCTCCGGTTACGCGAACACCCTGAGTGGCCAACGCGCCAGATCCGTAATAGAATACCTACAGGAGCACCGCATCCCCGTCAACCGGATGTTTCCACGCGGTTATGGCAATACCCGGCCGGTCTGTCGGTCGGAAGATGCGGAATGTAACGCGCGGAACCAGCGGGTGGAGGTCAAAATCCTGAAGCTTAGTAGGTAGTATAATAGTAGGGCACTTCGTGCTTAGTATAGTAGTATGATAGTAACTGCTCCGAAGAGTGGCAGCGGCTACCGTACCATCATAATTTATGCGCAGCACAGTACTACCATACTTTGTGCGCAGCACAATACTCTCCTACTACTCTTCCTCATCACCACCAAACAAGTCGTTCGCCGCCATGAAGTGGTACCACTTCAACAACCGCTTGATGTCACTGGCGTGTACCTGCTCGGGGTCGTAGTTGGGGAGCACGTCGGCGATGTATTCAAAAAGTACGTCCTTACTGGCTTTAACGTCGGGTGCGGGGTTATCCTCGGCCTGCTCGTTCATGCGCTTGAAGAGCTTGTCGAGGGGCTCTGCTTCGCCGTCGTCGGTAAACATGGCCATGCTTTCGAGGGGCGCGAACTGGTGCTTACGGTTGGGGGCGAAGCGGCGTTTGCCGTCGGCGAGTGACTCGATGATGAAGCCGCCCTTGCGCTCCGTGATGACTTTATACAGGCCGGAGAGACCGGTGACGGAGATGATTTCTCTTAGTTTCATTTGGTATTTATTCTTTGACGAGCAAAGGTAAGCTAGTTGGGTGGAGTGACGATAAGATTGCTCCCTGACAAAGCGTTCCGTGCAAACCGGTGACCTATTCAGGACTCCACGTTCGGGCCGTTAGTAGTCCAACAAGCTCCGCAACGCACTCGCTAATTTTTCTTCGGGGAGGTAATCTGCCTCCAACGCCGCGGCAAAGGGAATCGGTGTGTCCATCGCCGCCAGCCGCCGCACCGGTGCGTCCAGATCTTCAAAGCAGTGTTCCCCGATCCAGGCCGCGAGTTCACCGCCGAAGCCACCGGTGAGGCTAGCTTCGTGCAGGATGAGCGCGCGGCTGGTTTTTTTGACGGTCGTGCGGATGGCGTCGTAATCCAACGGAAAGAGGGTGCGCAGGTCGATTATTTCTACGTCGAGACCTTCCGCCTCCACGGTCTTGCGCGCCCAGTGAACGCCCATTCCGTAAGTGATGATGCTGGCTTGGGTACCAGCTTTCGCCGTGGCTGCTTTACCGAAGGGAACGTAGTAGTCGCCCTGCGGGACTTCGTCCGTCAGCGAACGGTAGAGGGCTTTGTGTTCAAAAAAGAGGACGGGGTTAGGGTCGGCGAGGGCGCTCATCAGTAAGCCTTTGGCGTCGGCTGGCGTGCTGGGGTAGGCGATTTTCAGGCCGGGCACGGCGGTAAACCACGACTCCATCGTCTGGCTGTGAAAGGGGCCGGCCCCTACCCCACCGCCTACGGGTAGCCGGACGGTCACGTCGGCGTTTTGTCCCCAGCGGTAATGGCTTTTCGCCAGGTTATTCACGATCTGGTTGAAGCCGCAGGTTACAAAATCACCAAATTGCATCTCGACCATTGCTTTGCCGCCGGCGATACTCAGGCCGAGACCGACGCCAACAACGCCACTTTCGCAGAGGGGGGTGTTGCGGACGCGCTCCAGGCCGAATTCTTCCACGAAGCCATCGGTGATTTTGAAAACGCCCCCGTAGCCAGCAATGTCTTGTCCCATCAACACCAAGTCTTCGTGTTTGCGCATCGACTGGCGGAGGGCATCGGAAATGGCGTCGATGAAACGAATTTCTTTGGTTTGATCATTTGTCGTCCCGATAGCTATGGGGACGGGTGCCGGGTGATTTTGAAAAAGAGCAGCGTTCTCCCGTTCCGGATCCCCCGTAGCCGCCGGCAGGTTATCGGCATCCCGCAAACCAGTCATGATTTCCGCCTTGATGGACTTAGCTAACCTCGTTTGCTCCGCCTCCGTCATCACGCCCCGTTCGATCAGGTAATCGCCAAACCGATCCACCGGGTCGCGCTGCTGCCAGGCTTCGATCTCTTCGGTGGGGACGTACTTAACGCCGGAAGCTTCTTCGTGGCCCCGCACGCGGAAGGTTTGGCATTCTACCAGAACCGGCTCCGGGTTCTCCCGCAACTCCGCAGCTAATTTGGAAATGGTTTCGTGGACTTCCAGGATGTTATTTCCGTCGATCGTCATGGCCCGCATCCCGTAGCCGATGCCGCGGTCGGATAGTTGGTCGCAAGCGTACTGCTCGCTGACCGGCGTAGACAGGCCGTAGCCGTTATTCTCGATCACGAAGATGACGGGTAGTTTCCAGACGGCGGCGATGTTGAGGGCTTCGTGAAAGTCTCCTTCGCTCGTGCCCCCGTCGCCGGTGAAGGCAAGGCTGACTCGTTGCTCACCGAGTAGTTTGTGCCGTAGTGCTACCCCGGCGGCCAGCGCCAGTTGCGGCCCCAGGTGAGAGATCATGCCCACGATGTGGTGCTCCCGCGAGCCGAAGTGAAAACTACGATCCCGCCCCTCGGTAAACCCACCCGGCTTTCCCTGCCACTGGGCGAAGAGCTTAGCCAGCGGTACATCGCGTGACGTAAACACACCGAGATTACGGTGCATCGTGAATACCCACTCACTTTGCACCAGCGCCCGCGCACAACCCACGCTAATCGCTTCCTGGCCGATGCCAGAAAACCACTTGGAGATGACGCCCTGGCGCAGCTGCTTCAGCATCTTTTCCTCGATCAACCGGGGCCGGAGAAGCTGCTCGTAGAGCTCGCGCAGGGTTTCGTTGGGGTAATCGAAGCGAGCAAAATCAAGGGCCGGGAGCGTGGTGGGCATGGCGAGGGTTTTAATGGCTCGGTAAGGTAAGGCGAATGTCTTTCGTGGGCCAATGTGATTATTTAACCCAGGCTCAGCAATCCTTTTCGGGCTGGGGACGTATGTAGGCTGGTAGGCGGTAGTCTTTTAGGCGGTAGGTGGTAGTATATGGGATAGGCGACAGGTCTACCGCCTACCAGCCTACCGCCTCTCTTCCTACTGCCTAATTTCCTACCGCCTACCCTTCTACCGCCTACCAGCCTCTCAACGACCAAGTTTATGCTAAAAGCACTACTCCTAAGCCTCAGTTTCTTCTTAAGCCTGACCCTCGCCGCTCAGGAGAAGGTTACCGTCAAGGGTACCGTGACCGACGCCACCAACGGCGAAACGCTCATCGGTGCGACAATTTACCTGAAAGGGACCACGAAGGGCACGACGACTAACGAGTACGGTTTTTACTCCCTGACCGTCGAGCCCGGAGAGTACGTCATCGCCGCCGGTTACCTCGGCTACCAGGAGCAATCCCGCACCGAAACCTTCATCGGCAACTTTACCGCCGACTTCGAACTCGCCGAGTCCGGCACCCAGCTCGCGGAAATCGTCGTGACCGCCGAAGAAGCCGACGCCAACGTGGCCGACGTACAGATGTCCGTCGAGCAACTCGACATTTCCCAGATCGCCCGCCTACCCGCCCTGCTCGGTGAGGTGGACGTATTGCGGAGTATTCAGCTGCTGCCCGGCGTGAGTACGGTGGGGGAAGGCGCGGCGGGCTTCAATGTGCGTGGCGGGTCGATCGATCAGAACTTAGTGATTTTGGATGAAGCGCCGGTTTTTAACTCCAGCCACCTATTTGGTTTCTTCTCAGTGTTTAATCCGGATGCGGTTAAGGGCGTCAAGCTCTACAAAGGTGGCATCCCCGCCCGTTACGGTGGCCGCCTTTCCAGTATTCTGGACGTGCGGATGAAGGAGGGCAATTCCAAGCAGTTCCAAATGGACGGGGGCATCGGCACGATCTTCAGCCGGCTGTCCGTAGAAGCACCCATCGTGAAGGACAAATCTTCCTTCCTCATCGCCGGCCGCCGCTCCTACATCGACGTGCTGGCCGCTCCCTTCCTGGGCGACGATCTGGCCGGCACGAGCCTAAACTTCTACGACCTGACGCTGAAGACCAACTATAAATTCAGCGATAAAGACCAGGTTTTCCTGTCCGGCTACTTCGGCCGCGACAACTTTGCGCCCGGTGACCAGGCCGGTTTCAGCTGGGGCAACACGACGACGACACTGCGCTGGAACCACCTGTTCAGCGACAAGCTGTTCAGCAACCTGACGTTCTACTACTCCGACTACGACTACGCGATCAACTTCGGCGACGACCCCGAGGAAGATGCCTTCGACTGGGACGCGAGCATCGTCAACTTCAGTGCCAAACCCGAATTTAGCTACTTCATCAACCCGGATAACGTGATCCGTTTCGGTGGCCAGGGCATTTACTACCGCTTCGAACCGGCCAACGCCATCGCGGTGAGTGACGGCACGGAGATCGATATTTCCGTAGCTAACCAGTGGGCGACGGAAACGGCGGTGTTCGTGGAAAATGAGCAGAGCATTTTTGAAGGCCGGGTTAAGCTTAACTACGGCCTACGCGCCAGCCACTTCGCTTACCTCGGTGGTCGCAACGTTTACGAGTTTGGAGAAGCGCCCCGTGAAGGGTTGGCCCGCCCGCTGACCGGTGCGGAACCCAGCGAGCGGAGCGAAACGATCAAAGATTGGTTCAACCTGGAGCCGCGCGCGTCCGTGCAGTACCAACTCACCGAAACGAGTTCCCTCAAGGCCAGTTATCAGCGCACGGCGCAGTACATCCACCTGCTGAGTAACACGACGGCCTCCGTCCCGCTCGACATCTGGACGCCGAGCACGAACAACATCGAACCGCAACTGGCCGACCAGTACGCCATTGGGTACTTCCGCAACTTCAAGTCGAATACGTACGAGTTCGGCATCGAGACCTATTATAAGGACTTTCAGAACCTGATCGACTACGTCGACGGTGCTGACTTAGTCCTTAACGAACTCGTCGAGGGGCAGATCATCTCGGGCAAAGGCCGGGCTTATGGGGCGGAATTTCAAATTAAGAAAGTGAAAGGCCGCTTGAACGGCTGGATCAACTATACGCTAGCCCGCACCGAGCTCTTGACGCCGGGAATCAACAAGACGGACTGGTACCCGAGTCGTTTCGACCAGACCCACAACCTCAACGTGACCGGCTTTTACGAGGTCAGCGACCGGGTGACGGCCAGCGCAACCTTTGCCTACATCACGGGAACGCCCGTGACGTTGGCGAGTAGTGGCTACTATCAGCTAGGTTACTTCGTGCCCAACAACGAGGGCAACGGGCGGAACAACTTCCGCATTCCGGATTACCACCGTCTCGACGTTTCCGTGACGCTCGACCCCAAGAAGGAGAACGCCGATAAGCGGTGGCAGGGGCAGTGGATTTTTGGGGTGTATAACCTGTATTCCCGCCGCAACCCGATCACGGTTTCCGGGCGGCAGGACTCGGATATTCGTCCGATTCTGGGTCAGGCAATCAATACGGAATCGGTCAAGTTGAGTGTGGTGGGGAATTTTATTCCTAGTATTAGTTACAATTTTAAGTTTAGGTAGGGCGCGGTCGCGGGTGCAGAGCTTTTGCGGGGGAGCCAGGAGGTCTCGACTAGATGCCAGACATGTTTCCCTCTCTCTAAATATTTATTACTTCCGGATGGAAGACGAGGTATTACAATACAGATCACTATGACTAATTCTCGAACGTTACTAGCTATTTGTCTTTTCGGAGCGCTGTTATCCTGCACCGACGAGATCACCTTAGAATCTCGTTTCGAAGGGTCGGAACTAGCCGTGGAGGCGTGGCTGACGAACGAGTCGGAGCCACAGACGATCATCCTCACGGAAAGCCAGGATTATTATGACAACCGCTTACCGGACGGCGTGACGGACGCGCAGGTGGTCATCTCCGAAGTGATCGACTCCGTGCCGACGGGCAATCTTTACGTTTTCGAGCACCAGGATTCCGGCCGCTACGTGTGGACACCGGAAGAAGGGCAGACGCTGGGTAACGTGGGCACGACCCTCGGCCTGGGCATTCAGCGGGGGGAGCAGCAGTACGCCGCACTAACCAACATCAACCGCACGGCCATCATCGACTCCTTGTCGTTTCAGGTGGAAGAAGAGTCGCTCGGCCTCGACGAAGGCATTTACGCCCAGATTTACGCGCGCGATCAGGTGGGGATCGGTGATGCCTATTTCATCCGGAGCACCATCAACGATACCCTGCTGTTGCGCGCCGGTGAATTGAACTTGGCGTACGATGCCACTTTCAGCCCCGGCACCAACACCGACGGCGTGGCCTTTATTTTTCCCATCCGTTTCCGGATCAACAAAACCGACGACGATGGTGGGCCGGTGGCCTTGCAACCGGGTGAAAAAGTTGCCGTGGAGATCGTCGGCCTTAGCCAGGCGGCTTACCTCTACCTGCGCATCGTAACCGAGCAGATCAACAACGGGCAAAGTGGGCTTTTCGACTTGCCGGTAGCTAACTCGCCGGGGAACATCTTTGACGTCGATACGCAGGAATCAGTCCTGGGTTTCTTCAACGTAGCGGAGGTAGCCCGGATCGAGCGGATCGTGGAGTAGTATTGCTTTGCGCTCATTCAGGTAGCCGATAGTAATATTCGCGGAATTTTATTCGTCCGTTTTCTTTACAACTCCATCCCCCAAATCTTTGCACCCGCGACCGCGCCCTAACTATTTTACGTACCAATTCCGAGTCCGAACCTATTGTCTTTCCTATCTTGTGTGACGTAAACCCATCCTTCACGTCTCCATAAGGTACCTACGTTGTCTAGCGGCGGCTGCCGGATCAAACTAACCAATGTCATCTCACGCCACCAGGTACGCTTGTCTGCCAGAAATGGAAGACCTGGAGATCATCCTGGCTTACCGGGAAAGGCGCCACAGTACTTGCTTTCGACTTCTGCACGATCGCTACGCCGCGCGCATTTTTAGTAAGGCATTAACCATGCTGCGCGATGAGACACAGGCGCAGGACGCTACGCAAGAAATATTCACCAAGATTTTTCTCAACCTGGGCAAGTTTGCGGGCACCGCCAAGTTCTCCACCTGGGTGTATTCGGTAACGTATAATTTTTGCATCGACAAGATCCGCAAGGAAAAGCGGAGCCGGGAGTTATTCGCCGACGAACTGGAAAACCTACCCGACCGCGCCGCCGAAGAGGACCACGCCGGCGAACTGGCGAACCTGCAGGTAAGCGAGCTGAGAAATGTACTGGCCAAGTTACCCGATGCCGACCGTACTTTGTTACTGCTAAAGTACAAGGATGGCGTGAAAATTAAAGACATTGCCCTCATGGTTAGCAAAAATGAATCCGCGATTAAAATGCAGTTGAAGCGAGCCAAGGAGAAAGCTAAACGTATTTACGGAGAGCAATACAACTCTTCCACCACCTGAACGAATGAAAAAGAATAGTTTTCTGCAACTACGGGACCTTGAAATGGCCGAATTCGTCAAGAACCGGCAGGACACCGTACGTACCAGAGTGGAAAGTCGGCTGCGAACTAGCGAGTTCATCAGTAACACCCTCGAGTTGTTTTTCCCAAAAATGGCCGACACGTTTACCGTCATGATGGGCGGCGAGGCCATCGAGGGGCAGCACGACTACCCAACCATTGATGAAAATGAATTGGCGCTGAAACCAGACGTTCGGCACCTCGAAGGCCCCGAAAACCGGGGTGAGATCATCCGTTAAGACGAGCCATGGAAATTATTATCGAAGCTTTGAGCGCCCAGGTGGCCCTGCTATTTACCATCATTCCAGCCCTGCTGAAGGCGCTGGTGATTGTCATTATTGGCTACATTCTAGCCCGGATTGTGCGTAACCTGCTCAAGCGCCTCCTGTCTGCCGTTGGGGTAGACAGCCTGGCCGACCGGCTGATGAGAATTGAGATGTTTAAAAATGCCAAGTTCGATCTGGTCCCCTCCAAGATTATTTCCTCGGCCGCCTACTACTTCATCCTGATCATCTTCGTGATGGCTTCGGTGGAGGCGATGGGCCTCAAAATTATTTCGGATCTACTCAACGACCTGATTACTTACATCCCCAATGCCGTCACGGCGCTGATCGTACTTATTTTCGGGATCGTGCTGGCGGACGGTGTCAAAAAGATCGTCTATGAGACCTGCCGCAGCCTCAACATCACCGCGGGCAACCTACTGGCCAACGTAGTTTTTTACTTCATCATGCTCAACATCGTGCTAATCGCCCTGGGTCAGGCACAGTTGCAAACGCGCTTTATGGAGCAGAACATTACCGTTATCCTGGCCGGCGTGGCCGGTGCCTTCGCGATTGGTTACGGACTAGCGGCCCGGCACGTGATGGGAAACTTGCTGGCCAGTTTTTACAACCGCGGCCGGCTGCACGTCGGCGACGAGGTCAGCATCGACGGCATGCGCGGCGAGATCGTGACGATGAACAACAGCGACCTGGTGTTAAGGGCGGATGAGAGTGAGTTTATCATTCCGTTCAGCAAGCTTACCGCGTCTTCGGTCGAGGTACACGCCCGCCGCAGCAACGGCCCGGCGTTGCCTCCGAACCTGGAGGAAGTTGAACAAGGTTAGGTACCGTGTCGATAAACTGACGACTTAAACAATTAGCTTTGATGATAAGATTTACTACGCTCGCACTGCTGTGCGCGCTACCCCTCGTATTATTCGCACAGGAGGAAAAAGACGAACCCGTGCAGGGCTGGGAAATTGGCGCGGGGATTGGATTGGACTTTGCGCAGTTGCTGCAAATTAATCCCCGGCAAGGCGCCGGTCAGAACCGGTTAGGGTTTGGCTCGGCGACTAACTCTTTTTTTAACTTTAATAGAGCCCGCATCAACTGGGAGACGAATGCGCTGTGGCAGTTCGGGCTCCAGCGTCTGGGTTCGGGCGTAATTGCTCAGGGGGCGAACGATAAAATACCTTTTCAGAAAGAGATTGATGATTTGCGCATCAACTCTAAATACGGGGTGGCCATCAAGGAAGACAGCAAGTTTTTTTACACCGGCAATTTACTTTTTCAGACGCAGGCCCTGCCCACTTATCAGTACGACAACGATACCTACCCCGGCAACTTCGTCAGCGATTGGCGCGGCCGGGGCGTGGCTCCGATCTCGAAACTGTTTGCCCCCGCTACCATCAACGTTGCGCTGGGTGTCGACTACAAGCCTAATAAGCGTCTATCTATCTTCTACTCTCCCCTCGGTGGCAAGTTTATCGTCGTGGCGAATGATTCCATTGCCGCCCGGGGGGTGCACGGCAACGAAGTGAGCGGGGAGCCCGTGAATGGTTTTTATCCGGAGTTCGATAACATTGACGCTCAGCTAGGTAGTCAGGTGTTAATCAAGTTTGCCGCTCCGTTTCAGAAAGATAAAGGTGCCTTTAATTCTACCCTCGGGCTGTATAGCAACTACTTGGATAGCCCCCAGAATGTGGACGTTGATTGGAACAACTCCTTATCTTATACACTGATCAAGAATTTGAAGTTAACGGCTTTGCTTTCCGTCTTCTACGATGACGACCTGAACGTACAGGTTACGAATTACGACTTTCCGAACGGGGTTAATGGGTTGGGGAAGCGGGTTAGTTTGACGCAGCAGTTGTTGTTGAGTTATGTGGCTACTTTTTGAGGGGGGGGGATTTGAGAGATTGGTGACAAAAAGTTTGAGTTGACGAGAGATAAGGTTAATTGAAAAAATTTAGCAATTGGAAGTTGAGGTGATCGAAAACGTGGGGTGGGCCCTCACACGTACCTTCGGGATATAGGACACATATCTTCACGTAGCTTTCGTTTCTGCCCGTTTTGCCCTCCTTTTTAGAAAAAAAGGAGCAAAATTCTTGCCCTGTGAGCCTGGCTAATCAATATTTTGGTACTTGAAAGGCTAAAATTCGTAACTCAGAGGAGGCACGACGATCAGCGCAGCTAAACTCGCCACTCACTTTGTGTTTCAGACTTAAGCTTGTTGGTAGCATGAACTAGTGATTTCAGCACACAATTTGTAGTAGCTCAGACAGTACGAATTTCTTAACGCCTTCCAAGCACCAAAACATTGGCCAGGCTCAAGGGACGACCGACAAGTACTAAGGATCTTAGTGAGTTCAGGAGCAATAGTCGACCGAAACTTGTAGCTCATAAATTTTTGTGTACACCAAAGACCTCCGAATCTAACCCCCGAACACCTAGGTACCAATACATAAAAGCCTACCAAAAAATTTGGGCCACCCATCGCGAGGATGAATGGCCCTGATGTAGCGCGAGGGTGACTCGAACACCCGACCTCAGGATTATGAATCCTCCCCGATAGCTATCGGGGTAACCGGCTGAGCGAACTTCGCGATAAATAAAAGCCTAACAAAAAATTCGGGCCACCCATCGCGAGGATGAATGGCCCTGATGTAGCGCGAGGGTGACTCGAACACCCGACCTCAGGATTATGAATCCTGCGCTCTAACCGGCTGAGCTACCGCGCCTTCTTCGGGTAACTGGCTAAATTACCACGCTTATTTACCGCAAACACCGGTCTAAGGATTATTAATCCTCCCCGATAGCTATCGGGGTAACCGGCTGAGCTACCGCGCCTGGTTGCCGTAAGCGGCGGCAAAGATAACACTTGGTTTATTATTTGCAAGGCGTTTCTTAGCTAAGTCTTAAAGAGTACTGTTTCGGCTGGGAAAAATCAGCTAGTAAACTTCCTTGGCAATGGCCTGGATCGTGCTGCTGTCCCCCATCGTGTAGTAGTGGAGAATCGGCGCGCCCCGCTCCTTGAGCTCTTTGCTCTGGGCGATGCACCACTCGATCCCGACCCGCGTACGGGCTGCTGCATTCTTGGCTTCGGAGATGGCTTTGACCAGGTCGTCCGGCATGTCGATGTGAAAGAGCCGGGGAATGGAATTCAGTTGGTAGAGCTTCGTCAGTGGCTTCAGCCCGGGTACGATGGGGACGTTGATGCCGGCCGCGCGGCAGGCCTCGACGTAGGCGAAGTATTTGTCGTTGTCAAAAAACATCTGCGTGACGATGTAGTCCGCACCCGCCTCGACCTTCTTTTTGATGTAGCGCAGGTCGATTTCCATGTTCGCCGCCTCGAAGTGCTTTTCGGGGTAGCCGGCCACGCCGATACAGAAGTTGGTTTTGTTGCACTGGTCCGTGAGGTCGTCCATGTATTCGCCGCGGTTCATGCCCGCGATCTGGCCGACGAGTTCCGAGGCGTAGTGGTGGCCGTCGTCTTCGGGGATGAACTTGCCTTCAAACTTGCGCGCGTCGCCGCGGAGGGCCAGGACGTTCTGTACGTCCAGAAAGCCCAGGTCGATCAGCGCATTCTCCGTTTCCGGCTTGGTAAATCCGCCACAGAGCATGTGGGGCACGGCATCCACGCCGTAGCGGTGCATGATGGCCGCGCAGATACCCACCGTGCCGGGGCGCTTGCGGATGGACGCCTTTTCGTAGTAACCGCTCGCGCGCTTTTTGTACACATATTCTTCGCGGTGGTACGTCACGTCGATGAAGGGAGGCTTGAACTCCATCAGCGGGTCGAGCGTGTCGAAAATAGCCTGCATGCTGCCGCCCTTCAGGGGTGGTAGGACTTCAAAACTGATTAAGGTTTGACCGTTGGCCTGGTCGATGTAGTCGGTAACTCGCATGTGTCTCGCTGGTATTAGCTGTGGACCGGCCGGGGTTGGCGCGGCAGCGCTGGCGAAGATACGGCGGGGGATTAGGGTAACAAGTAAGCTAAGGGTCAAGAGTTTGGGTCTTTGGTCTTTGGTCTTTGGTCTTTGGTCTTTGGTCTTTGGTCTTTGGTCTGGGGTCTAGAGTCTTAGTCTTTGGTCTTCTTTCCTAAAAAACCTGGCACCCGCGACCGCGCCCAATACCGGAGGATTATTGCATACTACTGGACATTGTCCCCGGACGCTTGGAGGACCTCAACAATTTCGCCTTCGGCTTCACGGCAGAGGACGCTCCAAGGTCCTCAAGTAGAATTTTAGAACCTTGGAGCGTCTCGAAACTAAAGCGTAGCGAAGGGTTTCGAGTCCTCCAAGCGTCCGATTTGAAAATGTCCAGTAGTGTGGGATTATTGACAAACAAAAAATTATAAACCCCGCTTAGGCCAATAGCTAATATTCCGCGTCGGTTATTAGTACAAGCGCCCCGGCAGTTCCTATCTTACCCGTCGGCCTCTGATCGTCTCTCTAACTTACTTTTTGTCTTTTCCAACTACTGATTTCCATTATGCAAATTTTCCGCCCGCTCCTGTTTCTGCTGTGCCTTAGTGCCTCCCTAAACGCGCAAAAGCCGTACGTAGCCGACCTCTCAAAAATGACGGCGGAAGAAACGGCATTTGTCAACGAAACGCTGGACGGGATGAGCTACGAAGAGCAGATCGGCCAGCTCATCATGCTGCGGGCGCACTCTGACCTCGGGGCGGACCACGTTGCGAAAGTCAAACGGGAGATTAAAGAATACCACGTCGGCGGCCTCTGTTTTTTCCAGGGCACGCCGGAAGATCAACTGAAATTAACGAACGAATACCAGCGCCTGAGCAAGGTTCCGCTGATGGTCAGCATGGACGCCGAGTGGGGCCTGGGCATGCGCCTGCCCGACCAGACGATCAGCTACCCAAAACAAATCGCCCTCGGCGCCATCCGCGATAATCGGCAACTGTACGATCTCGGCGCCGAGATCGCCCGGCAGATGCACCGCCTCGGCGTCAACGTGAGTTTCAGCCCCGTGCTGGACGTTAATAACAACCCGAATAACCCCGTTATCGACACCCGCAGCTTCGGCGAAGACCGCTACAACGTGACCGTGAAGGGCTACCAGTACATGATGGGCCTCCAGGAGAACGGCATCCTGGCCAGCGCCAAACACTTCCCCGGCCACGGCGACACCGGCGTCGACAGCCACTACGACCTGCCCGTCATCAACCACGACCGCGCGCGGCTAGATAGCCTGGAGCTCTACCCTTTTCAAGCGCTGATTCGCTACGGCATCGGCTCCATTATGGCCGCCCACCTCCAGATCCCCGCCCTCGACGACCGCAAGAACCGGCCGAGCTCGCTGAGCCGGCCGATCGTCTACGACCTGTTGCGCAATGAAATGGGTTTCACCGGGCTGGTTTTTACCGACGGGCTGGAAATGAAGGGCGTCACGAAACACTACGGCAATGGGGAAGTGGAAGCCGAAGCAATCGCCGCCGGTTCCGACATTCTCCTCCTACCCGAAAGCACGCCGGACGCCGTGGCCGCCATCAAACGCTACGTCGACGAAGGCCGCATCGCCCAGGAGGACATTCGCGAGAAAGCGGGCCGCGTGTTGCTCTCGAAATACCGCCTCGGGATCGGCCGGACGGCCACCTACCCCAGCCTGACGAATCTGCGCGGCCAGCTCAATACCCCGGAAGCTTACGACCTCAAGCAGCGCCTTTTTGAAAATGCGATGACGATCGTACGGGATACGGAAGGCTTGCTACCGCTCAGCGAGCCCGTCGCGGGTAAACTAATCACCATTCACGTCGGTGAGTCCTCGCCCAATACTTTTTCCCGCCGCCTCGACGACTACGCCAAAATCACTCACCTGAACGCTGCCTACGATCTGGGCTCCGGCGAGCGCGATCAGCTACTCAGCAAACTTAAGGCCGACGATAAAGTCATCGTGGCGCTGTACAGCGACGGGAGCCGGTTCCGCGAAAAAGTACCGATCAAGGCGGGGGTGCTCTCATTGCTCCGCCAAATCGACGAGCGGGCGGAACTGGTCGTAACCGTCTTTGGCAACCCCTATTCTTTGAGTGCGCTGGATGCTTCCGGAACGGTCCTGATGGCCTACAGCCGCGATAAAGTCGCCCAGGATGCCGCCGCAAAAGCATTATTCGGGGCGAACCGCGTGAACGGACGGTTGCCGATCACCGCCAGCCCCTACAGCCGCTTCAACGCTGGCGTCGAGACCGCCGCCGCCTTCCGCATGGGTTTCGATACGCCCGAAGCCGTCGGCCTGGACGGCAACCTCCTCACGGCTAAGATCGACGCCCTGGCCCGCGAGGCAATGAGGAGAAAAGCTACGCCGGGCATGGTCGCCCTCGTGGCCCGCAACGGGAGGGTAGTCTTCGAAAAAGCGTACGGCCACCATACTTACAATCGGCGGCGAAAGGCCAAAACGACCGACGTTTACGACCTCGCCTCGGTGACCAAAGTGGCCGCAACGACGATCTCGCTGATGAAATTAGTGGACGAAGGCAAGGTTAACCTCGACGTGCCCATCAGTAATTACTTACCGGACACGCGGGGCACGGCCGTCGAATTCCTCACCCTGCGCCCCATGCTGGCCCACCGGTCGGGGCTGCGCAGTTGGATTCCTTTTTACAAGAACACCCTCGACGCTAACGGCCGGCCTAAGCGCCAGTGGTACAGTACCAAAAAGACGGGTGATTACGTCATCCCGGTTACGGACAAGATGTACATGAAGTCGGAATATCTCGATTCCATGTGGTTGCAACTCTACACGAACGAATTACCCAACAAGGGGCAGTACCGCTACAGCGACTTAGGTCTTTACCTGACGGCCAAGATCATCGACCAGGTAAGTGGCCTGACGGTCGACGAATACGCCGCCCGCAATTTCTACCGGCCGATGGGCCTGGAGACGCTGACGTTCAAACCGCTGGAGAAATTCCCGAAAAGCCGCACGCCGCCAACCGAAAAGGATACTTATTTTCGCATGGCGACGGTGCAGGGCAACGTCCACGACATGGGTGCGGCCATGCTGGGCGGGGTGAGTGGCCACGCCGGTCTGTTCGGTTCGGCGCGGGATTTGGCGACGATCTTTCAAATGCTCCTCCAGGAAGGTAATTACGGCGGGGTGCAGTACCTCCGCCCCGAAACCGTGCGGCTGTTTACCCAGCGCTACGCCGGCGAGACCAGGCGGGCACTGGGCTTCGATATGAAGCAACTGGACGAGGACAAGAACCTCAACATGGCCCCGCAGGCCTCCGACCGCGCCTTCGGGCACCTGGGCTTCACGGGCATCTGCGTTTGGTCGGACCCGGTGGAAGACCTGACGGTGATCGTACTCGCCAACCGGACCTACCCGAGTATGAACAACAACTTGTTTGGCAAGCTGGACATCCGGTTGCGGGTGCATTCGGCGGCTTACCAGAGCTTGCTGCCTTCGCGGACTTTTGGGAAATGAATGGGGAGGAAGAGGGGAGGTAAGAAGTTAGAGAAAAGAGGATAGATGCGTGGGGTGGAGGGTGGCTCCGCGCGCACTAGTGTACGCCTTTCAACTTACGCTGGTGAATATCGTTAGTGACGGTATGAATGCGACTTCCCATCCCATCCTGTTTTTCGACGGCGTTTGTAACCTCTGCAACGGTGCCGTACAGTGGTTGCTGGCCAATGATAAGAAGGGAGAATTACGCTTCGCGAGCTTGCAATCCGACCTGGCGCAGGAGCTTTTGCCGGCGGCGGGTATCGATTTGGCAACGTTGGATAGTCTGGTGCTTTATCGGGACGGGCGCGCCCAGATTTACAGCGACGCGGCGCTTGGAACCGGCCAGTTAATCGGTGGTGTTTACGGCAAGTTAGCGCGGCTGGGGTTTCTCGTCCCGCAGTTCCTGCGCAACGGCGTTTATCGTTTCGTAGCCCGCAATCGCTACCGGTGGTTCGGCAAACGGGCGGAGTGCATGTTGCCCCGTCCGGAATGGAAGCCGCGTTTCGTGGGCTGATTCGCACTATCCCTTCGTACGGTTCCGTTGAAGGGTGGGTCGTGAAATCTTGTATCTTCGCGGGCTCGTAAACCGGACTTATGCGCATATTTTCTCTACTCGTAGTATTTTTTGCCGCGGTCGCGGGTGCCGTGGAAGGACAGGGTGCGGTGGATGCCGGCTTAACGGCCTTTTATACTTTTGACGGTAATCTGGAGGATGGAACCGGAACGGGCATTAACGCCGGCGTCTCCAACAGCACGGCGGAGTTCGGTTGTGGCGTGGACGCTACGGCGCTTTTTCTTTCCGGCGATGATGATTTCGTGACCGTGGCCGGGGGGAACACCAATAACGTGAACCGCATCTTCGGCCAGGACGACTTCACGGTCGGTTTCTACTTCAAGCCAACCGGGGCATCCAACACGACTCAGTTTTTGATTACGAAGCGGGATACGAACTGTACGTCGCAACGCTTTTTCGCCGTGCGTTACGCACCCGTATCCCAGACGCTTTCGGTTACCCTACGCCAGGATAATCAACAATCCACGATAGACTATTTAATCGGTAACGCCTCGTGCTGGCAGCACGTGACGGTAGTGCGCGCGAACAACAACGTGCGCGTCTTCCTAAACGCCGAACAGGTAGGCCAGAGCACATCGACAAGCCGGATCGACGTTACGAACGACGGTGAGCTAACGATCGGATCGTCCACCTGCCGTAACAACGGGGAGCGGTCTTTCGAGGGGCTCATCGATGAACTCCGTATCTATAACCGGGCATTTACCACCACGGAAGTAGCCAGTATCTACGCTGGGCCCGACCGCATTCAGAACGTAACGCGCCGCCTCTTTCTCGGTGAAAGCGTTGAGATCGAGGTGAACAGCAACTGCGGTACCGCTTTCGACTGGTTACCCGCTACCGGCGTAGATGGCCCGACGGACAAGGACCCCATCATCACGCCCGAAACAGCCGGCACGCAGACTTACGTGGTGAGCATCGAAAACGCCGAGTCGAGCTGCGTGGCGATGGACAGCATCTCTCTCCAGGTAATCGACCCCGCCGCGCTGGACTGCTCCGAGGTTTTCTTCCCCACGGCTTTTACGCCGAACGGCATCGGCCCGGCCGCCAACGAGACGTTTGGCATTTCTAATCCTTTTGCCGTTCCGGACTTACTCAGCTTCGAGATTTACGACCGCTACGGCGCCCGGATGTTTCAGAGCACGGATGCGTTTGCACGCTGGGATGGCTCCTTCAAGGGGAAGCCGGTGGAGCCCGGGGTAGCCGTTTGGCGAATTGCGTACGAGTGCAAGGGGGTGGAAGAAGTACTATCGGGGAGCGTGATGGTGTTGCGGTAAGACGTAGCTCTTCCGTCCGATCACGCTTGCACCCGCGGCCGCGCCCGACGCATCTATTATTATGGACTAGTACCGTTAATCTCCAATTACCGACGTGGGAGAATAAATATCGCCCCGACGCAACCTTTGGCCAGTAAATTCTCGTCCTAGTGGACGACAACGTTTATGCACCATTGATTCGGCCCGGTCCAGAGTACACCTTTTCCCTATTAACACCTCGGTGTCGGCGTCGTGACCGCACCAACCCAGACCTTTAAACATGCGATTAATTCTACTCCTTTGTGGCCTAATGGCCGCCCAATCAGGCTTTAGCCAAACCGAAATTTCGGACAGCACGGTAAACCGGCCTTCGGTGCGAGGTTGGTATTTGTCTTTGAACGCCGAATTAAATAGTGACATGTTCGGATCCGTTGACTTCCCGGCCGCTCGGGTAGGCTACGGCATTACCGATAGAATCATGGTGGGCGCTCGAATAAATTCGCGAATCGGATTTACTGCGTACGGTAACGATTTTAACGCTAACGGCAGTTTCCTTTTTGCCCGTTATTACTTCCTACTTCGCCAACGGACCCGACTGTTTGCGGAGGTTGGCGTTGGGAGCACCAAGGTACTGCGTGACCGGCTCGTCACTTACAATCTGGCCGCCGGGCTGGAGTATCAGCTTACCCCCGGCATCGTGGCGACTGGTTTGCTGGCGTACAACGGAGCCGGTTCACAACAAAATACGGTGGAGCTTACCTTTGGGTTCGCCGCCTACCTAAACCAATTGAGTCAACTCCGCCGGGGGATTGGATTCGAGCGTGGTACCATCGTACTTAACCAAAACTGGGGTACGCTTTTGTTTTCCGATACCGACTCTCCACTACTATTTGTGGAGCGGAGCGTAAGCTTCGATTTTAATCCCCGTGCCGGTTACTTTGTCTCGGACCACCTAATGCTGGAAGCTGGCTTATCTGCGTCCCATAACCGGAGAAAATTTAATTTTGACCCGTTTCTGGACACGAACGATACGAGGACGGCGGTCGGGGTGTCGGCGGGCCTGCGGTACCTGCCGTTTCCGGAGGCCAAATTTTCGCCCTACGTTGGTGGTGAGGTTGGGTACGAGGTCGGAAATCGCGATAGTATTTTTGACACCCAAGGGAGCAGTGGGGGTAGTGACGTTAACTTTTCTACCAATTACGTAGCGGCTTCGCTGGGGGTGATGCACCGGCTTAGCGACCACCTGAGTATTGACCTGAATGCTCAGTACTCGTCCAGTCAGTATGACGATTCCGAGAGCGCGCCATTCTCTCGTTTCAACGGCGTTAGACTCAGCCTTGGGCTGAAAGCTTTGCTGGTTCGGGGGCGGAAGTGATGATTTTCGGCTTAAAAAATTAGCCAACTCGTGATCTTACCTAATTCCAAAATTCTTACGTAAACCTCCTCAATTACGTATGCAGAAAGATTAATTTCTTTGATAAATAGCTAATTATTTATAATTAAGCGTATATTTAATTACTGAATATATAAAATTTATAAAATTTTTGACTTACTTATTCGCCCTTCTATTCATCTTTCACTTTGGGCGCTTCGAACTATGTACTATTCCTATTCAAGATGATACCCTGGTAGCGACCTCATGACCGCATAAACATAAACCCTCAAAATATGCGTTCGATCTTACTAATCTGTGGATTACTGATCACCCAGTTAGGCTTCAGCCAGTCCGAAATTACTGACACCACGGTAAGCCGGCCTTCGGTAAGTGGTTTGTATTTATCGCTGGACAGCGAGCTGAATACTAACGTCTACGAAAGCTTTGTTGACGGCGGCCTACAGACCGCTCGCTTAGGCTACGGCATTACGAACCGAGTAATGGTAGGTGCTCGTATCAGCTCCCGGTTCAATTATTTTTCGGGTGATGCCAATTTCGAAGCTAACGAAAGTTTCCTGTTCGCCCGGTACTACTTTTTGCTCCGGCAGCGGACACGCATGTTTGCGGAAGTCGGTATTGGCACCGATAAGGTGTTTGGGGAACGGCTGACCACTTATAACCTGGCGGTCGGTTTGGAACGACAACTCGCCCCCGGCATTGTAGCAACCGGTCTGCTGTTGTACAACAGAATCGAGTCGGTACAATACGTATTTGACCTCACCTTTGGGTTCGCTACTTATCTGAACCAGCTCAGTACGCTCGATCGGGAGGCGGGTTTCGAGCGGGGCACTTTCATTCTTAACCAGAATTGGGGGACTATATCTTCCACCCAACAAATCGTCGATCCTCAAACCATTTCGCAGCAGTTTCTAGTTATTAATTTCAACCCGCGGGTAGGTTACTTTGTGTCGGATCACTTACTCGCCGAGGTTGGTATATCCGCAAACTTTAGTCAGGACAAAAATGATTCCAGGGTACCCATATCCGTCCACTATACGGGCAAATCAATTGGAGGGTCGGCGGGGCTGCGTTATCTGCCGTTTCCGAGAGCGAGGTTCGCGCCCTACATTGGTGGCGAGTTTGGATTTGAAGCTACGGAGGAGACTGATGGCGATATATTTGGCAGGGGCAGCAGTACAAAGTCTACTTTCTCAACTAACTACGTAGCCGCTTCCCTCGGAGTGATGCACCGGCTCAGCAAGCACCTGAGTATTGACTTAAATGGTCAGTATGTATCTGCTCAAGCGTCAAGGGTGTCCCCCCGGTACGAAGTGGTTAGGTTAAGTCTTGGGTTACGGGCGTTGCTCGTTCGGGGGCGAAAGTGATGGCAGCAAAGGGAGGCAAACCGACTGAATAAGTAAGCCGAGAAGTGCAGTTCTTTTACTACCTATTCGCCCGGCACATCGGTTGGTTCGGTTTTCCTAACGTTTATAGTAAGCCAAAAAAAGGGTGACCCTCTATCCGAGGACCACCCTGCACCTAAAACCTTACGCAAACGGCTACTGCCGCACGAACCGTTCCGTCAACGTACCCTCACGCTGCTCCACACGCAGCAAGTAAGCGCCCGTAGCCAAATCGGTAACTCCGATCGACAACCGCTCGCCGGCTGCGAAGCTAGCTTGGCGCACGATGGCCCCACGCACATCGATGATGTGGTAAGTACCGGCCGAGGCAGACAATCCCGTTACGTACAGGACGTCACTCGTCGGGTTGGGGAATACGCCCGGCGTCTCCTCACGGAATACGGTCGAAATTCTTGCACCCGCGCCCGCGCCACAAGCGGGTGCCGTAGCCGAATTGCTGAAGTAAAGCGTGAAACCTCGCGTCTTGTCCACCAACGCTACGTTTGCGCCATCCTTCACGATCCAGTAGCTGCCGTCCAGACCAGTGATACCCGTGCCGCTCAGCGACAGATCCGGTTGAGGTAGGTTGAAGCGGTAGGTCAGGGCCGATTTCAGGTCGACGTAGAATCCTGGATTGCCATCATTGGTATTGATCGCAAACTGGTACACATCGGCGTACTGCGCGCTGTAGTTGATGCTAAACTTCTTGAAGTTCCGCAGGGCCGGTCCACCGTTGCCTAGAATATAGACCTCACTGAAGGTCAGCGCGTCCAGCGCGGGTAAGGCGCTGCCGCTGGGTGCGCCGAAGGTACAGGATCCACCGGTCGGCGGGGGGGGAGGCGTGCTGGCCGTCGTCAGTGTGAACCAATTGATGTTCCAGTTCGGGCCCGAAGCAAACAACCGTAGCGTCTGGTTGCCCGCGCTCAGATCGACCGTGGTCGTGATCGTGCGCCAGTTCTGCCAGTCGCCCGTGTTGGGGATGGCCGTTGTTGCCAGTACACGGCTCCCGGATCGGAACTGTACCTCTCCGCTCGCAAACCGACTAGCCACCCGGTAGGCCAGCGTGTAGCGACCGCTACTGGGAACGGACAGGCGGTAATCCAGGTAGTCGCCCCGGTCGATGTAACCGACGTTCTGTCCACCACCTACGTCGGAAGTGGCTTGCGTCCGGATACCATTCTGCTTACAGAAATCTTCCGCCTGAATGCGGCCGGCAATCGACGCACCGTTACCCGCGCAAGCATCCGTGGGTGGTGGTGGTGGGGGAGGAGGCGTGCCGGAGCAAGGAATGACCGTATTCCAGGAGGCGTTCGGGCAACTCCGCGTGACGAAGTTCAGCGTCCCGTCGCTGGGAAATTTATCGGCCTCGGCAACGCCCTTGTTTTCCCAGATGTGCACTGCGGAAGGGTCGCCGCCCTTCTTGCGGGCCACGCTCACCTTACCGGACTGGCTGCCCAGCACGAAGGTGTTGTTGTAGATCGCAATCTTGGTGCCGGTGTTGAAGTCGGTGCCGCGGTCCTGAAAGTCGACGCCGGAAGAAATATTAGGCTCCCCATCGGCGAGGAAGCGGTTATTGTAAATGAACACTTCTGACCCCTTAGCGTCGATGAAAGCATCGGCGCTGTTGGCATCCTTGCCGGCAATGCCCTTAGCGATAAAGGTGCTGTTGCGCACGATGGTGTTGAGCGTACCCTCCTTGATGTCGACGCCCTCGGCGGTAACGTTCGGCCCCGAAGTGCAGAATTCGATCACATTGTTATTACACGCGCGGAGGTACTTCGACTTAGGCCCCTTAGTTTCTAGCTGCTGGCTCTTATCGGACCCAACGTAGAAGCCTTCGCCCACGCCGGGTTTGTTACGGCCCGTATTGGTGACGGTACAGCGCTGCACCAGGTTGTTACTCGACCCGTCGCGCAAGTGAATAGCCTCTTCGCCGACATCGCTCACGTTTAGGTTGATGAGCTTGCTGTTGTTGGAGTTATCCAGCACGACGCCCTTAGCCCCCGTACGGAAGTTCATGTCCTTTACGACCCAGTAATCGCCCTCAATGCTCAGCAGGTAACCACTACTGTTTTCCCGGCCGACAATGGTGGGCGGGTTAGTAGGGTCCTGACCGCGCAGCGTGATGGGGTTACGAGCCGATCCGTTCTTATCGGAGAATAAGTAAGCGAAATTGAAGGTGCTTGGGATCTTATCGTTAACCTGATAAGTACCGGGGGCCACGACGATTTCGCTACCTGGCGTGGCTAAGGCCATCTGGCTACGGATGCACTCCACCGAGCGACAAACACCGGTATTCGATGGCGGGTCGGTTGGGCCGGCGGCACTACTCCAGTCCTCGATGATTTCCTTGGCGTACACGCCCGAAGGTGTCAGTTGGTCGGATCGTAGTCCGAAAACACCCTTACCCAAGTCCACCATGTTGGCACCGATGGACCCGTCATTCTCCACTTTGTCGCTGATGGCCCAACTAACGTGGCTGAGCTTGTTCTCACGCATGAAGTCGAGCCAGTCTTCGGTATTCTGCTTGAAGGGAGCTCCCTTGCCAGAAGCCAGCACGCTTCCCCATTCGGTGACTAACAGGGCGATGCCCGCGTCCAGTGCGTCCTTTGCCTGTCTGCGCAGATTCACACCGTGCGTGCCGGAGTAGAAGTGCAAGCTGTAGGCCGTGTTGGCGTCGGGAAGCGGATCGGCCGCGGCCAGGTCCACCCGCTGCGAGTAGAACGGTGAGCCCACGATGATCAGATTGTCGGGATCGATCGCGCGGATGGCATTGGTTACCGCCTGGGCGTAGCGCTTAACCGTCGGCCAGTTTTGATCGATGGGCTCGTTGTAGACCTCATAAATGAGGTTATCGGTGTTACCATAGCGCCGCGCGATCTCGCGGAAAAAGGTAATTGCTTCGGCCTGGTACTTTTCCGCCTCGTGGGTGTGCCAGTCGACGATTACGTACACGCCGTTCGCGATGGCCGCGTCGATCACGGCGGTAGCCTTGCCGAGTTGCAGGGCGGGGCTGTCTACGTAGCCGCGCCCGCCGTCCCCGTCCTCCTTTACACCGATGGCGGCGCGCACGATCGAGCTGTTCCACTGATCGGCCAGGATTTCAACGGTTTCCTTTCTGTAATAGTCGGTCACGTCGCCGGCGTTGCTCCAGAAGAGGCTGCTGCCAGCCAGGCTCACCGGTTCCCCGGTCTTGTCAACGATCTCGTTACCGTCGACCCGCAAGCGTCCGTGCTGGCTGACGATGGACTGAGCGCTGAGCCCGGTGAGGAAGAAAATGGAGAGTAACAGCATGAGGCTGCCCTTACGCACCGAGGTGCGCGAGTACAAAAATTGCATGATGATTAATTTAAGCTATGGTGTGATAATGCGGGGAAGTAGTTCGGCTTATATCCTTTAGTGTGTAAGTTATACACACATTGTAATAGTACACCATAAAATCTTTAGAAAGGCACATATAGGTGACAAGAAATTAAATTTAACTACTTAATTCCTCACGACGGGCACGGTAGGACTGGAGAACGGTAACTCAGCATATCGCTGGGCGTTGGGTTCATGAGGGTGGAGCGCCTTAAAATTCAGGGTGATTACCTGTTACTGGAAGGGTCTATCCGCTCGGTTATGGAAGATTTCAGGAAGATTGGAGGCACAGTTAGGCCAGCAGTCACTTTCGAACTGAATAAATCTCTTTTGGCAGCAGTAAGGTCGCGGATTTATTTGCCCCGTATATAGATTTCGGCGGTTAGTCGCATTCATTCAAGGATAGCTCCTGAAACAAGCAGGTAAAACTCACTGAATTACGATGCCAATAAAAACTACTTCTACATAAAACATCTCTGCCATAGATTCCAGGACTTTCAACCAGTACGAATAGTTCAGGTTAGATATTGAGTTAAAGAAGTTGCTCGTTCGGGAGCGGAAGTGATCAGACTATCCGTCCATCTTTAACTTGGTGAGAATTGAAGAAATTAATACGGTAATTACCATCCGGTGCCGCTGCGCCATTTATAAACACTCTATCTCCTACTGAAGCAAGAAGATATGGTGTTTCGTGAATGGTTAGCTCAACGGCTCCTTTATTTGCAGTATATCTCTTTGGCATGTACCACTCTTTTAATTCGCCATCTTTCGCTACCTCGAAAAAACTGGAATGCCCATCAATGGTTATACTAAAATTTTTGGATTTGAGGAACGAGTTGTTTTGGAGTAAATACAGTTTTCTGTTGACCTTAGAGAAGCAAACCTTCAATACACTTCCATCCGACATCGGAATTCTATTTTTTAGTTGCAACTGTAATTTGGACACTCGTGCCTTTGTGTCTTCTAACTTTAGTGCATCACTCACCGGTTTTAAGTAGACCGCTTCAAGATATTGTTGCGGGGTCATTTCTCCTAGCAGGCTATTGTTAACTAAAACAAACGCCTGTTCCGCACTTCCGTCCAATTGAAGAAACACCAGTTGTTCGTCCGTATAGCGATGATTATACAGATGAGATTCATCCCCAATTGTGATAATCATCGCGTTTGCCTCCGTTAGCATTTCGTAGGCTCCTTGAGTTACCCTACCCTGTTTAGACACGATAAGTCGACCGTCATTCTTGAATATAAGTTTCATGTCCTCTCCAGACGCATCAGCTACAACCCACAAAGTATCAGCGAATTTCAGTACTGTATTGACTGAATTTAGGTGCGCACTCACCTTACGATAAATCTGCTCAAAAATCTGTTCCAACATGATCGTGTTACTATTTGTATGTTACGAAAACTGGCAGATTTTCTGATTCTGACCTGATCAAACCTGTGAAGAGGGACAGAACTATTAATCCGGACGATTACTATTCCATCAAGGCTCAGGTTAAGTGCAAGATATTATCTTACGTAGGAGCAACATAATATTTCTCCTGCATAAGAGATTCGTGAGAATATAGCTGCCAGTCATTACCGCGTCTCCCCCCCCAAGCTAACCAAATTCACAAACAAGCGAAAAGCCCCCGGCACCCCCGCCGGCAACTCCCGAAAAAAGCTGTAACCCGTGTAAACGAAGTGCCCGTTTCCGTATTCAGCCACCAACAGGCCGCCGTCGTGCGCATCCTCACCCGGGTCGTTAGAGCTGATGATGGGCGTATAGTGGTCATCCCAACTACTCGGGAAGTAAAGACCACGCTCTTGCACCCAACCCTCAAAATCCGTAGCGGTAATCTTATTGGGGTAATTCAGTACCCGGTGATCCGGTGCGAGAATGCGAACTTCGGCTTCCTCCACCGTCGTCCGATCGCGGCTGAGCTGGAAGGGGTACGGACCGATCTGGGTCTGGTCCAGCTTGAGGCCCCGGCTGGTGTTGTACTGCACGACCATCGTGCCGCCGTTCTTGACGTACTCCAGCAAACGGGGGTTGTAGTTAGCCATGTTAGCCTCCACGTTGTAGGCGCGAATCCCAACCACGATAGCGTCAAACCGCCTTAAATCTCCCGTCGCCAACTCACCGGCGCTTAGCACGGAAACATTGTAACCGACACTCGTTAGGGCCTCCGGGATGGCATCGCCCGCGCCGGAGACGTAGCCGATCTCCTTGCCGCTCGTCTTCAGATCGAGTTTGGCGACGGGGGCGGAAGCGTCCAGGTCGGCTAGCTGCGTGGGCAGGTGGGGGTGGTCGATGGTGACCAGTTTGCGCGAGTATTCCGTGTCGTCTCCGTCATCGAGTTTGATCATCGGAACGATCATGCCCGACACCTGTCCTGCGGGCGGGGAGAGCTGAAACGTGAAGTATTCCTCCTGGCCCTTGCGGGGAATATCAAACTCGTAGGAATCCGGCGTAACCCGCCATTCCTCCGGAACGCGTAGTTCAACGGTGCCGGTCAGGTCAGCCTTGGCGGAAGTGACCTTGACGCGGACGGACTTAGCCTCCGTGCCGGTGAAGAGGTAGCTGCTTTCGTCGAGCTCGGCGAAAACGGGGGGCATGATCTCCAGTGGCTGGGCCTGCTCGCCCTTTACGGGGTCGGTGTAGGCGTGACGGACGGGGCGCGTGAGGGTAATTATTTCGCCACCAATGTCGAGTGAAAAACGGACGTTGACCGGATCGGGGCTTTCGCCCTCGCCGCGTTCAAGTTGGTCGTCGACGCGGTACATACCGAGCGCCCAGTTTTCGCGGAGCCAGTAAGGGGTGCTACCGGCAAAATCATCCCGCAACTTCACGGTATCGGTTTTCGTGAAGGGACGGTTAGCGCTCAGCTCTTTTCCCACCTGCGCTGCATCTACGTCCGCGCCCAAAATTTGGTAGCTAAGTAGTTGAACCGGCTGGCCGCTACGGTTAGTGGCTTCGATTTCTAATTCCAACGTAGCGCCGGAAGTCGTAATCGGATCGTCCACGGAAGCAGACAAGTAGAGGCCGAGAGCACCGGAAATGAGGTCATCTAATTCCCGTAGTTTCACGTCGCGGTAATGGTTCGCGTCGAGCGCGGCGATTATTTTACGCACCCCGACCATCCCCGGAACGGAAGCGGACGGATTACTAAAATCAAAGTTTTGCTGAATTTCCGCGAGCGCCCGCATGATCGGCGCGCCGCTCACCACGCGGTTCCACGTCAGGTCGATGTTGCCAAATGTTTCGCCCTCGACGTCGTGGTCGTCGCCCTTGAGGAGTTCGAGTTCTTCGATCTGCTCGCCCCGCTGGCCGCGGCTACCGAAACCCTGAGATTTGTGCTGGCTACGGCTCCGCGCGGCAATCTCGGCGACGCTTTCCCCCAGCAACGGCAGGTACTTACCGACGTCGACGTTGATGACTTTCGTCGTGTCCATGTGTTCGGGCACGCCGCGCCACGTGTAGGCGTTCCAGTAGATACGGCGGGGCTGCCAGAGCTTGACGTATTTGAGTTGTTCGGGAAAGGCGTTGGGGTCGTTCGCGAGGTCGAAAGCTTCCATACCGATCATCGCCGAGGCCGTGTGGTGGCCGTGGGTGGAGCCCGGGTCGCGGGGGTCGAAACGGAGCACGATCACATCGGGCCGCCACTTACGGATGACCCAAACGGCATCGGCGAGCACCTGCTGCTTATCCCAAATGTTGAAAGTTTCGTCGGGGTGCTTCGAGTAACCGAAATCGTTGGCGCGGCTAAAAAACTGCGTCCCACCGTCGATGCGGCGGGCGGCGAGGAGTTCTTGCGTCCGGGTAAGGCCCAGTAATTCACTGATGTCGGGGGCGATGAGGTTCTGGCCGCCGTCGCCGCGCGTGAGGCTCAAATAGGCTGTTTCTACCTTGTCGACGTTGGCCAGGTAAGCAATTAGTCGAGTATTCTCGTCGTCCGGGTGGGCGGCCATATAAAGCGCGCTACCGAGGACTTGCAGTTTTTCGATCCCCGCGTAAAGCTCGCCGGAGGTAGGGCGGTCGGCCATTTGGGCGCGGACGCTGGTGCACAGAAAAATAGTAAGGAGCAGAGTAGAGAGGTACGGTAGCAGTCTATTCACGGGGGGGTATTTCGATTTGGCTAATCGGAGGACAAGTTACGGGGGCACGGAGTTGTAACGAGCATACCACAACCAAACGTTAACGCTCGTCAATTACGATAATGAGCGGAAATACAACTCACCTATAGCTGCCAAACCCCACCAAAAAACACCAGCCGCCGACTATAAACCGCCGCCCGCCGCTCCAGGAAAGCCGCGTTGTATTCGTACCCCTGGACGTTTTCCGTCCCCAGTAAATTATTGACGTTCAAATAAACGACCACCGTGCCCGCCCCCAGGATAAACATTTTCGTAAACGCCAAGTCCACCCGCGCGTAATTCGGCAGCCGCTCCCCGGTCGCCGCGTAGATCGGAGCGAACCAGCCGTCCGTCCCCAAAATCTCCTCCCGGTCAACCAGAGACCGAACGGTCGTGCCCCGCCGGTAGGTAGCCGCCAGGCCCGCGGTCATGGCTCCCGGTAACTCCCGGTGCACCCGCGTCCGCGCCAGAAAAGGAAAATCCCGCCGCGTCGGTTCGCCGGTATTTACCACCCGGTTGCGCACGCCCGTCCAACTCACCCACGTCCGCCACGGGCCTTTTTCGTAATCCAGCCGCGCCTCGGCGCCGAGCACGTTGAGGTCCGGTGCGGCCGAGTACAGTTCCCGCTTGGCGAAGGCCGCCGCCGTCCACCGCCAGTTGCCGTCGGTGCCTTTGTACTCCAGCGCGCCCTGCGTCAGATCGAGCGTTTGCCAGGCAAAAATATTCGGACCGGGGGGCAAGAACTGCGCGAAGCGGCCGCCGCTCAAGTGCAGGTGATTCCCCTCCGCCAGCCGGTAGCGCAGACTCGCCTGGGCGTTCAGCCGCAGCTGACCTACCTCCAGTTGATGAATGGGCTTGATACCAACCGACGCCAGCCACCTACTCCCCAGCCGCTCACTCACCGCAGCGTAAGCCTCGATCAACGTGTGCCGCTCCGCGCTGCGGTAGGCGACGGCGGCATCCTCCGGTGCCAAGCGGTAATCCAGCACCGGAGCACGGCCGGTCGTCAGGTCATCGTAGGCGTTCAGCGTCGCGCCGAGGCGCACCGTCCGCCCGCACGACCGGTGCGTACCGTGCAGGGCCGTGTGGTTGTGCCAGCGGCGGGTGGTGTTGTTCAGATTCCCCAAGGCAAACTCGCCCCGTTCCCAGTCCAACGCCTGGTTGATGGCTACTTCCCAGTTGCCGGACTCCTGGCGGTAATTGATGATGCCCAAATGGCGCGGCTTGCGCTGAGCAAAGTTGCCACTGAAGTAAGGTGTCGTGAGTTCGTACCGGAAGGTCTCGTCGAAACCAAGGTAGAAGAATTCCAGCGATTTCCCCTCCGCGATGCGGTGCGTGAGTTGCAGCGTACCGTCCAGGCTCTGGGATTTCCGTAGCTCCCTTAATCCACTGGGGTTCAGCGCGCGGAAGGCAGCCACGTTTCCGACGTTTACGTAAGCCCGCAGGCCCGTCCGCTCGCCCAGTGGCCGTGCGTGGGAAAGGCCGACGCCGGCGACGTGCAGGCTTAGGCCGGTCGTCGTGTTCGTCGGCGTCCGGGGGTCGGTGTAGATGGCTACGGCCCCGGCGCTCGTCTGGCTGAAGGGCACGGGTGGCGCGCTGGCGTAGACGTTCACTTCCCGCAGCGGTAGACTACCAAATAGGGAAAATTGCCCTACCCCGTTGCTCTGGTCGAGCCGCACGGCGGAGCGGATCGGTACGTCGTTGAGGTAGATCCCCGTCGCTTCGGAAGGGCTGCCGCGCAGGGAGACGTTGGCCGTTTCGTCGGGGTTCGTCGCCGCCGGGAGGCTGTTGACGGCCAGGAGCGGATCGGCCTTGGCGGCGGGGTCGCGGTACACATCCATCTGGTTGAACCGGAGGCTGGCCAGTTCCCCGTGGGGAATTTTACTGGCGCGGACGGTCAGGGCGGTGATGCTGCTGGCATCCGTCGGCGTCAATTCCAGGAGAATATTTTCGGCTGTTTTGGCTGCGTAGTAGCGCAGCGTTCGGTAGCCGAGGAAGGTGACCAGCAACGTATCGGGTTGCGCCAACTCCAACGCAAACCGGCCGGTGGAATCGGTCGTGACGACCGCGCCGGGGTCATTTCCGGGGTAGACGTAGGCTCCGGTTAGTGCTTCAGCTTCCGCTCCCCGCACCATTCCGTTAATGTTGATTTGGGCGAGGACGCGGGTGCCGGGCAGGAGACCGAGGAGTAAGAGGATCAACGCGTTCCGTAAGCACCGACTGACCGGAAAAATATGCCGCAAAGTGGCTCTTGCGTACCGCATTGTAAATCAGTTTTGAGTGTTTCGCTCCGGAGGAAGCCGAGGTGTTTTGTGCGCCGGCCCGTCTACTTTTCTTTATCCAACCGCGGCAGTAGGTCGTATTTGACGTAATTCAAATCCGGCTCTGCGGCGAGGGCGCGTAGGTACGTCGTGCGGGCACCGTCTTTATCGCCCATTTTTGCCTGCGCCTGGCCGTAGAGCGTCAGTATTTGTAGGGCCATCCAGTCACAGGCTGACGACTCGGCGGGCAGGTTAGCCGCGGCAGTTTTCAGGGCGGCCAAGGCTGCTTTTTTGTTCCCGCCCCACTCTTCAGGCGTGTAAAAAAGATTGGAGCCGAGGAAATAATTGGCGACCGGGTCGTCCGGCCCCAGCTCGACACCGGTGCGGGCGTACTTGGCGGCTTTGCTACCGTAAATCATTCCCTTCATGGGCGTCTGGGCAATGCGTAGTCCGAGGTAGCCGCTGTAAAGGCCATGGGCACCGGGGTGCTCGGCGTCGAGTTCCCAGAGGTCGTCGATGGCTTGCTCGGTGAGGTCGAGGTAACGTTCCAGCTCGTCTGTATTTTCGGAGACCATCGTCATGGTGGCGGCCTGGTGAGCGAGGCTGGCGAGCGTGAAGTGATTTTCGGCGGTAGCTGGCAGTTGTTGGGTGGCGGCGACGGCGGCGGCGTAGTCAGCGGTGGAGTTGGTGACGTAGGCGCGGTAGGCGAGGTCTTCACCGTCGGTGCACTGGGCGGCGAGGGGGGTGAAACAGCATATTGCGGTAAGAACAACGAGTAGCGTGCGCATGGCAGACGTGGTTATGAGGTTAGTTGGATTGGATCAGGACCGGGTACTTGGTGGACGCCAGCTAAACTAGCGGACCGCTTGGCAAGCCCCCAGTTTACTTGCTAAGTCCACGGTTTCTAGTGACGAGTGGAACCCCGACCGTTCATCAACTATATCGGGCGGTTCGTCAATCTTGCGCCCGGTGGCTAGGCCAAGCTGGAGTGAGCGCGTTGCGCATTTGACCGATTGTCTTTATTTTACTTCGCATGCGCAACGCTATTTCCGTACCGACTGCTCCAGCCACGGGGCCGACCTACATCCTGCACCGCAGTTTCCGCCACGACTTACTGCTCTGGATCGGTTACGGACTGTTCTGCCACCTCATCTTTGCGCCCGATCGCTTCGAGCCGGGTAACCTGCTGATCTCCTTTATCCTGATGAGCGGGCAGGCGGCGGCAACGTACCTACACCTGCACTACTTACTACGGCCCCGGCTGGAAAAACGCCTGGGTCTACTCCCCTATCTGCTGGGGCTCGTGACGATCGTAGTGACTTTTATTCTACTACTGCTGATTGTTATCTTTTTCGTGATGGGGATGGGACCGCTGTTGCCCCTTCCGCTTGCGGATCTGCTGGGCTACGCTACCACTTGGTTGGAAGCCATTTTCGGCGGACTCGGCATGGCACTGGCCGTTACCGCGGGCCTGTTTCTCTATGGCCGGCAACACGAGCAGGAGCAACGGACGGCAAAACTAAAAACGAGCCAGCAGGCGACGGAACTGGCGTACTTGCGGGGCCAACTTAATCCGCATTTCCTGTTCAACGCCCTCAACGGGATATATGTCTTGATTGCGCGCGATCCGGACCGGGCGCGGGCGGCGCTGGAAGGTTTTTCGGACCTGTTACGCTACCAACTTTATCAGTCGGAGCAGGCGACCGTTCCGCTGGCGGATGAATTAGCGCACTTGGCGAAGTTTACCGAGTTGCAGCGGCTGCGGACGGAGGAAGACTTTCAGTACGAGTTTAGTCAACCGGATTTAAATACGGGTGCGAGCATTCCGCCCATGTTGCTTCTGCCGCTCATGGAGAACGCTTTCAAGTACAGCCCGGGCGTCGGTGCCTGCGTGGCGGGGTCGGCCAGAGTCAGTGACGATCGCTTCCGGTTTACGCTGCGCAACCAGACCAGCCCGACCGCGCCGGCGGCTGATTTGGACGCGAGTGGCATCGGGCTGGCTAACATTCGCCGCCGACTCGCCTTACTTTTTCCAAATGACCACGTCCTCACCACCGAAAAAGTGGCGGATACGTTCACCGTCCACCTAGATATCCCCCTCCAGTGAGCCAGCTTCCTCTACGCGTCCTGATCGTTGACGACGAGCCCCTCGCCCGGGAAGGCATGAGCGATTACGTCTCGCGTACCGACTTTTTATTGGAGGTAGCTCAGGCACGCAATGGCATGGAGGCGCTGTCGCGGGTGCAGGGTGAAGACGTTGACTTGATCCTGCTAGACATTCAGATGCCGGGCCTGAGCGGGGTGGAACTCGTACAAAGTTTAGCGAACCCACCCGCCATTATCTTCACGAGCGCCCACCCGGGGTTTGCCGTGGAAGGCTTTGAGCTGAATGCGGTGGATTATTTGCTGAAACCCATTTCGTTTCCGAGGTTTCTCAAGGCCGTACTGAAAGTCAGAGAACGGTCTAACGATTTTGCTGCTCCCCCATCCCACCTTGCACCCGCGTTCACGCCCAAAACAAAACACGTTTTCATCAAGGAAGAAGGCCGCGTAGAACGCATCGACCCCGCCACGATCCTCTACGCGGAAAGCATGCAAAACTACTGCCGTATTCACACCAGTGACGGCAGCTATCTGCCGCTGTTACCGCTTAAAGAACTAGAAGGAGCCCTACCCACCAGCGACTTTTTCCGTATCCACCGCTCCTACCTCATCCGCCTGGCCGCCGTGGAGGCAATCGTTGGTAACCAGGTCCGGATCGGCGCGAAACTCCTCCCGATCAGCCGGCCTAATCGGGAGGCGCTTACGGAACGGTTGACGGGGGGGCGGTTGCTTTAGTGATTGGTTGTGCTTGAGGCTGCTTCTGGCGTTTGAGTTGAATTTATTCCCCTCTTTACTATTTTCTTATGTAGGTCAGACAACCACCACAACCGCTCCTCATCACGCCTGAACGTCTCCGCCCGATAACACCGTTCCCTTGCTACGCCATTTGTCGCAACTAACAGCCACTACCCAATCAATCGCAAGCAGTCCTGCTTGCACTGATGATTTTCCCCGTCGCGTCGGTTCTAAATGTTAGATCATCCATTCCTGCGTCACCGTGCGTACTGTGCTCAACGATGTAGGTCATGTTAGGAAGTAGTGTAAAGGTATTCTCATCCTCAAATACAACATTTATCTGGTACTGCTCCGGAACTATTCGTAAAGGTAGGGTTGCGCTTGCCACTTCCCATTTAGCCTTAAGTCTTATCAGTCTATGATTCTCATCTTCAAGGGTAACGCTGGTTATCCTTGAGGTACCGCAAGGCACCAGCGTTTCGGTATCAACGTCCAAGTACACAACGTTATTAACACAACCTGACAGGATGAAAGTCAGGATCGTAATAACTCCACTAACGATATACCGCTGTTTTAACGACACAATTGGGTGGAGACGGCGTGAAGGTTGTAGTACATTTACGCTGCCCTCACTGATATTAACAAAGTTTTTATTGACAATAGAAAGTAAATTCATAATTTTAAATATTCCTCGGCATGCATAACTCTCGAGTAGCCTGATTATTTGGGGTTATTCCCTAAAAATATAGCGCCACCCCTACCTTTTGTTACTTTTACTCGATACTTCTTCCACCATCTATCAACTTGAGCGACTTTAAATGCATCCGCATGCTGCGACTCTAACAACTTGATCAAAGCTTGATTGCTAGCAAATTTATCGATAAATTTGTCGAAGTCCTTGAACGTTTCACTTCCAATGTCAGCCAATATTTCGTTTCTAGCCCCATCGTGGCTTCCCGCAATAGCATACTGCCCGGCAGCGTGCCCCAGATAAGCGTTCTTCACTAACATTGGAGGCGAATAGTAACCTAAAGATATAGCCCAATCAATATTTTGCTTGATGTGCACTACCTCATGAGAACTAATGAAAAGCCACTTATAGGTGTTTCTTCCATACCCGTGATTATTATACGAGCTAGGGTCACCGGAAAAGAAATTATCGGTATAGTGAATAGAGAAGTTTTGACCGTTACCGGAAGTCAAGCCCCCTCCGCCGCTGTTGCTGCTAAACCAGGGATAGATCGATTGATTTGGGTCCATTATTATGGTCTGTTCCAGCAGTACCCTTTCCGGAACGCCACTCACTTAGCTCAGGAGGTGGGCGGTCGGTCGGTTGAATACGGAATTCGCCAAGCAGTCCCTGGCGCGTGGTGCGTTGGGGAAGCCATCACCATATGATATTTCTTTATGAGTAGCGCTCTCGGATAATCAGTACTTGCCTCAATGCACGCTTCTAGTCGGGTATTGATAATTCTTTTCATCCTTAGTGTGTGTGAGTTAATAGGTATGGAAATTACCGACTAAACCTCGTAACGCCAAACATAACACTACCGCAAGCTATCAAAGATGAAATATTGACCGACGTACACTAACTTAATTCAGCTATTCCGCCTACTAGTAGAAAACCTCTGGAGGGCAACGCCAAAGGGTTCTTTCTCCAGCGTAATTTCCCCAAAATTGACGGATTCGTTGGTGATTTTCCATCCAAATTTATAGCAGTGTGATCATCGCCTTCTACAGTTGCTTAGGGTGAGCTAGATCAAATAAAGCTCTCCAGCGCGAATTCAGGCATGATTTTGGTGCAGGTTTTTAGCTAGTTTCGCCTCATTTGTGCGGGTGGTTGCGGGAAGTTACGGAAGGCATGAAAATATTATATTTGATGGATTTGGGTGCAGGCATCCCGACTTGATTGGAACAAAATAAGGGAGTGTAAGCTCGATTAGTGTTTTGACGGCTGACCAAGGCCACCAACCACCAACCTAAAAACCAAACCCCTCAAAAGTCCCCCCCTGAATCAACCACCCCTCCTCCGACGGGGCCAACTGCACCGTACCCGGCCCGTCAAAAAGCGTCATCTTCCCCTGGTGATCCGTTGCCTCGTAACTAACCTGTACGAACTGGAAAACCACCCCATCCTCCCCCGGCTCGACGGGCCCGAGGCCAAACGAAAGCGGACGAATGGAGGACCACTTTCCACGCCACCGATCCGCGTGGGCCAGTGCTTCGGCGCGGGGGACAACCCGGTCACCAAGGCGCATCGTCGGAGAAAAAGCATCTTTCGGCAGCGGTCGGTCGAGCGTAAAGAGATAGGCCAGCAGACTTTCGGCGGCCCAGGCCGTTTCGCTAGGGATCGGAAGATCGGTCGCTACCGATTCAAACGGAATAAAGGCCGGCATCGTCGGCGACGGCCGCGGAATCTCGTGAGCAAGCAGGTCCGTGACCATGAAGCGGTACAGTAAAATCGGCGGCACGTGGGCGGGCGGGGGGAAGAAGACGCCGCGGTCCGCCATCGCCTGGGCGAGTTCACCGACCAGTGGTATGGCCGCTTCTTCGTCAGTAAGGCTGTCCGGGTCGACGGTTTCGATGCCCGCCATCAGGCTGCCGACCGTGATGCGGCCGACTTCATTTTCCTTACTGTGGAAGGCGCGGATCTGTTCGTGGAAATGCTTTTGTATTTCCGGATCGGTACCGGCAGCCGTCCAGGAGGAGCCCCCCGTTTCGGCGTCGAAAAGGGCGGAGCGGATTTGAGTGTCGACGTCCGCGTCCGTCTCGGGCGCCCGGGCTTCGGTATCGACTTCGAAAAGGGCGCGGCACAGGTCGGTCGCCATGACTTCGCGGTTGTCACCCTTGACGGCATACTCACCCCGCTGGCGCAACAGGCCGTACCAGGGAAAGAGCCGCTGGGTGAAGCGACTGTTGAAATCCGCAACTACTTTCTCCTCCCGGCTTCGGTAGGGGCTGTCACTAAATTCACCGAGCACCGCCGGGAAGGCTACCAAAAATGCCTCCGCGTAGGCGTCGATCGGCCGCCATTCCTTACCTAATTGGAGTAGTGTGTAGAGAGCGAACCCAACGTTTTCCTGGATGATGTGCGTTTCGTCATCATCCACGAAACCCCAGCCTACGTAAAAGGCCAAATTGAAGGCTTTGGTGGTTTTAGTAAAAAGATCTTTCAAAAGCACTTTCCGGGGCTGCTTGAGAGCTTTTTTGCCTTTTGCCGTCAGGCTTAGTTTCCCCTGTCGCTTCTTGGTCAGCCCAAGATCGCCCAGGACTAATTTCACGCAAGTAACCATTACTGTGTCGTCCTCTGACTTGATGTCCGCAACGTTAAAGTTAGCTCGGTCTTCCGGTGCCAGACCGAGCAGGAAAAGGTCCCGGACGGTGGCGCGCGGGAGGTTTCCCTTGGCCGTCAACTTGATCTCTTTCGTGCTGAGGCGATTCAGCAGTTCCGTAGCTATCCGTAGTGCCGGAATTTCATCCAGCACTACTTCCGAGATGTCATCGCGCCACCGCAAAACGCAGCCCTCCCCCAGGGGATCACTGCGCAATTGGTGAACCTGAGCCGGATTAAGGCCGAGAAAGTCATCGACTGGCGTGTTGTTCCGTTCGTTCGCAAATTGGCTTAAGTGGCGGTTGAGGGCTTCCCTTTCTTCTTCTGACATGGCTGGTGCTGATTAGAATTGCAAAATAGATTTAAATCACGACAATGCCCTGCCGTTGACCGCCAATACTGTTCTGGGTGAGAAAACGTCTGGTGCACGTCGGTAAAGTACGGGTCCTGATTATCCTGAATAAGCGGGCGCGGTCGTAGATGCAAGGTTTGGGGCTAGCATTCATCCGGCAACTATGCTTATCTTGAGTTCGTTATTTTGACTAAATGAATAAAGCCATGCTATTACAAATCGAGTTGCTTAAAGAGGACGGGATGGACATTCTGGAGGGTTTACGCAAGTTAAACGTGCTGCGAATTATTCGATCCGAAGAAACGCCCTCGCCCGTCACCTCCACCAATGAGAACCTGCCTAATGAATCACAACCTGAAACGGAGCGAAAAAATCTGTTGGATTTTTTAGGGGTTTGGGACCACGATGAAAGCCATGCAAAGAACACTGGTCTTTGGAGTTACTATGGAGCCTGGAGAAAGGACCTGACCCTCGACCAAATTGACGCAGAGATCGAGAAAGGACGTGAAGGATGGCTTTAACTCATCTCTGGGATACAAACATCGTCATCTACGTGATCAACGGTTCACTTCCGGTTAAAATCAAAAAGATTTTGCAGCGGTATACCCACCCCGCCTCGATTGCTATCTCTATTATAAGTGAGATAGAAGTAAGGGGTTTTAAGAATGGCACCCAGCAGGAAAACTTGATTGCTGAAAATTATGTAACTAATGTTACGCAGATTATTTCGCCACATAAACACAAAAGCACAAAAATGTGGTGCATAGCTACGCCGAAGCGCCATTTACTTATTCTTTTGTGTTTGTGTGTTTATGTGGCATAATCCGGTTGCGTAAGGTCAGTTATGTAAAAGAATTGACCTGTCTGGAACTTGACGATTATGTCAAAGAGAAAGCAATCGAAATTCACAGACATTACAATATTAAGCTACCTGATGCCGTGATTGCAGCAACAGCTATTGTTAGTGATCTAACACTCATCTCCCGCAACGATAAAGACTTCTTACAAATAACAGACCTTCGGTACGTAAATCCCTTTCCAGGAGATATAGTGTTCTCTCACTTATTTAGAAATCGTATCCCGCCCGACCCCTTCCCGATGATAAGACCGTGAAGTAATTAACTGGAATTGCCACACTAAGAGCATGTTAGGACTTTGGATTCCTGGTCGGTTTTAGCTACGCTGCTACTGCGTGGTGAGACAGTTTTGTGATGGTTAAGGCAGCAAAACCGGAGTTTAGCCACCCCGATAGCTATCGGGGAATGAGGATTTTACTAACGAAGACCACCGAAAAAGTGGCCAAAACAAGGCCGGAAGCTAAAGTCCCAACATGCTCTAAATCCCCTTGCACCCGCGACCGCGCATTATTAGGCGGTATGAAATTAGGTGGTAGGCGGACGTGGGTGCGGTGAAATATGCAAGAAGCAGGCTTATTCCGCTCCCCCACCATTCAGCCCGTACCAATCGATGTTCCGCGTCAAATACATAATCGTCGCCAAAATCATCAGCAACCCGACGGAGCCGACCAGTAAGGCAAAATCCTGCAACTGCAACAAGCTGTAGAAATACGCGTAAAGGATCAGCAGTACCCCACCGACGAGCGCCGTCAGCCGCGTGTTGCGCAGGACCGTAGAGCTATAAGCCGTGATGAGGACCGTGATCGTCAGCGCGCTAATCCAGTAGGCCACATCAAAATACTGGTGCTCGCTGATGGACAATAAAAGCACATAAAACAGAATCACCGCCGCGCCAATGAGCAAATACTGGATGGGGTGAACACGCTTTTTATTGAGCACCTCGATGAAGAAAAAGGTAAGGAAAGTGATGATGATGAACAGCAGGGCGTAGTTGGTGCTGCGGTAGATCTTGCTGTATTCGTCAACGGGCAGGAGCAGCCGGACGCCAAAGCGGTCTTCGCCGTAGGTGGCGGCGGGTCCTTCGATGTCTTCGACCCTAGCTGGGTACGCGCGGTTATTGTTATTGAAACGCGGCGTAAAGGCACCCGTGCCCTGCTGCGGATAGTTCCGGTTGAGCTGCAGGACTTCCCAGTTAGCATTGAACCCGGTCTCGGCCGACGTATAGTCTTGCGGCAGGTAAGTGCCATCGAAGCTGGGGTCGGGCCAGGCGCTTTCCAGGTTGACGGTCGTTTTGGCGCCGAAGGGCCGGAAGTACAGCCCTGAGCTACCGTTCAGGTTGATGGCGAAGCTAAATTCCGTCCGCCCCTCCGTACCGTCGAGATTGATCGGGGCATTCGCGCCGCTATTAAAAATATCGCGCGTGACCGTTCCCGGGCCGAGGTTAAGCGTAGAGTCCTTGAAATTTAGCATGATCTCGTCGTCGACGCCCGTCATGTCCGAAATGCCGACGGTGAAGCGGGCGTCTTCCCACCGCAACGCTTCTTCGGGCACGTCGAGGGCGGCGGCGTCGAACCCGTCGAAGTGGCCCGTCACCGTAAACTGGGTATTGTAGAGCACGACGACGAAGATGCCCCGGTGGCGTTCCTCCGGCACGAGTTCGCCGTCGATCTCCAGGTCTTCCGGCAGGAAGTGTGCGTAGCCGGTGCGAGTGGAGATAATGGCTTTGCCGTCGGCCGCGTAGTTGGTCACATTATGAGAAAAGGGAACGGAAACGACCGGGCCACCGAACGTCTGCTCGCGGCCGAATTTACTGGCAACCTCGTCCTGGGCGGCGTCCCGCAGGCGGCGGCGGTCGTTGATGAGTTCGTCGATCAGCAAGGTTGGGATCATCAACAGCAGGAGCAGGATGCCGATGATGGCGAGCTTTAGGGTTAGGCTGGTTTTGATCCAGTTATTTAGGCGTTCGTAGAAGGGCATGGGGAGGAGTTTTGGTCTTGGGTCTTGGGTCTTGGGTCTTGGGTCTTGGGTCTTGGGTCTTGGGTCTTGGGTCTTGGGTCTTGGGTTTTGGGTCTTTACTCAAAAAGTCTCAGTCCGAGCAATGACAATGCAAATATACTTTGTTTTTCGAAGTTCTTTGTACAAAGTATAATTCGTTGGCTTCTGGCTAGTGAGCGTAGGGTTCCAGCCATAATTAGGTTCGGCGGTCCGTGGCGGCAAAGGCGGCTACTCGTTAAGGGGACTGAAAGCTGGTTTATGTCGCGGAGCGGATCCTTAATGGTAACGTTTTCTCCGAATAATTTCCGACCTTCCGCGGTGAACGCACGGCCCCAAAACTCTTTCCAACGATGCGTCACTTTGCTTTGCTTCTTTTTGTTTCCTTCGTTTCCCTGCCCTTAGCCGCCCAAAACACCTGCGGTAGCTCCCGAACATTTCGGGTGCTTCACTTCACCGAAACCGCCGGTTTCGATCACCGCACCCGCGACGAAAGCGCCGCCATGTTTTCCGCCATCGGCGCGGACGAGAACTTTACGGTTGTGGATACGCGCGAGTTAACCGTCTTCGATGATTTAGCAGAATTGAGGTCTTTTCAAGTCATCATTTTCGCCAATACAAGCGGCAACATTCCCTTCACGGCGACCCAACGTCAGCACCTGAAGCAGTACGTAGCCGGCGGTGGCGGCGTGCTGGGTATTCACGCGGCGACGGACATGTACCGCGACGGCAGTTTCCCGTATTACACCGGCTTGATGGGCGGCCAGCGACGCAACAGCCCCGCCCACACGTCGAACCGTTTTAACGGCACGATGGACGTTGTGGGGGACCACCCGAGCACGGCCGAGCTACCAAGCACCTACCCCAAGCAGGAAGAATATTACTACTGGCCGGATACCGGATTGGTGAAAACGATCACCCCGGTACTGAGCGTCCGCAGCACGGGCGACGCACCCTACGACGCCCCGCGGCCCATCAGTTGGTTCCAGGAGTTCGGTTCTGGCGGTCGCTCCTTCTACACCGGCCTCGGCCACGCCGCCGGCAACTACACCGAACCAAATAATAACTTTCGCCTGCATTTGCGCGACGCGCTCTGCTGGGCCGTTGCGGCGGAATCCGCCAGTTTGCCGATCGAGATCACGAGCGTTGGTTTGGAGCGGGGCAAACGTGTCGATCGGGTGTGGTATCAGGTTTACGGCGAGCTCCCGAGCACGGTCGAACTCCACGGTGGTTACGCCCAGACGGAGGCGGGGTTATTGACGAGGCTTACCGGCGCATCCAGATTTTCCGGTGCGCTGGAGCACACGCCGACCGACCGCGTCCGGTGGTTCTACTACCGCCTGCGCTTCACTGATTTTTCGGGCATTGCCACCTGGAGCCCCTGGTTGACGGCACCTCCTTTGGCGGAGCCGGGGGCGCGGCCGCGGGTGCAATATGCTGACGGAGGAGCGACGCTTGCCGTGCCCAAAGACGGTCCGCAGGCGGCCTGGATCATTGACGCAAACGGCCGGCGCATGGCCACCCTTTCGCTTGGGGAGGGAACCAACACATTACCCAACCTCACTCCGGGTGTGTACTTCATTCGCTTTCCCTTCGGCACCGAGACGCTGCGGTGGCGGGTTCGGTAGGTCGGCTGCTCGTTCCGTAACCCAGGCTCGGATCCCAAGCGGTAGCGCACGCTGCTTCTTCCACGGAGTTCAGACTAACAACAACCGGTGACGGCGGAATCAGGCGGCGGGCGGGCACGGCTTGTGAATTAGGGGTTTTGTTTGCGCTACCTTTGCCGCCGTCAAAGCAAGCTTCGCCATGCGGTACGTCCTATTCGTTCTGGAGATCATTCTGATCGGTGTGTACTTCCTCTACGGAAGTCGGCTACTCAAGTGGTTAAAAGGTTACCCGGACGGCCTCGCACTGTTGGCGGAGTTCATGATTTTCCTTGCCTTCGTCGATGCTTTGCGGCGACTCATCGGGCTCTGGTACGCGCCTAAATTTTGGCGGGACCGGGGCATAAAGGGTAATTTTGAGTACGGCATCGATAACATCGCCAAGGTTGTCATGACTTTCGGTGGGCTGGTGTACGCTTTTCGGTTCTTCGGGGTCGACCCACAGACGTTGCTGACGTCGATGAGCATCGTCGCGGCGGCCATCGCGATTATCACCAAAGAATACATCAACGACTTCCTGGTCGGCCTTTACTTCAGCTTTAGCCGCAACTTCGAGATCAACGACTACGTCAAGATGGGCGAGTACAAGGGCAAGATTACCGAGCTGCAAATCCTCAAGATCCGCCTGCTGAACGACAACGACGACTCCGTTCTGATCCCCAACGGCAAAGTCTACAACTCCGAAATCATCAACTACACCCGACGGGATACCCGCGCGATGAGTGTCGATTTCGAGGTGAACATCAACAACGTAGACTCCATCGAGCAACTCGAAAGCGACCTGGCGGCGGCGCTTACGGAGTTCGACGAATACATCGAGCCGGAATCCTTTAATCTACGAGTCGTTGCCATGCACAAGGACTCACTAGAACTTAAATTCCAGTACCGCCTCCAGCGCTTCGACCGGGAGTTACAGCGGGACATTAAGCGGAAGACGGTGCGGGTGGTGTTTAGTCATTTGGCGGGGAAGCGGGTTGGAGGGGGGTAGGTTGGTAGGCTGATAGGCGGTAGACTCGTAGGCCGGTAGGTACGTGCACCTCAATGATGTCAGTTGGTTTATACGGCCCGGAAGAATTACCGTCCGCCCCCGTTAAGGATAAACGGGCAGCTTAGAATGGTGGCGTAGCCGGTCATTGCCTTGGGTCTCGTTTACGTACGTAGTGCCGGAGCCCGCGCCCACGCCAAAGATTTCCCATTCTCCCCTTTTCCTCGTACCTTCGTGCCCCGAAACTAATTTCGCTTCACCCGATCCACGTGATCCCCACAAGCTTTTTTATTATGGCAGTATATCTTGCTAAAGAGAAGATCGAAGAAATCTTCGCCGAATACGCTGGCGACGCCAAGAACACCGGCAACACCGAGGGCCAAATCGCCCTATTCACCTACCGCATCCAGGAGCTCAGCGAGCACCTCCAGCGCCACCGGAAGGACCACAGCAGCCGGAAGGCCCTGTTGAGTCTCGTAGGCCAGCGCCGCCGCCACCTCGCCTACCTCCAAAAGAAGAACCTGACCGGTTACCGGGAGTTGATCGCCAAACTCGGCATCCGTAAGTAGAACGCATTGTTCGCGTAAAGGAAAATCCCCGCTCAGCTTCGCTGGGTGGGGATTTTTGTTTGTGCGAAACAATGCTTTCAGGCGGGCTACGCTGATTAGACGCTTCGCTTTTAGGCTACCGCGGGTGACGGCCGCACGGCTAAAACATACGGCAGTCTGCAAGCGAAGCGTCTAAGCGCACGTGGCGCGACCAAAAAAACCCCGTTCGCGTTAGCGAACGAGGTTTTATAAAGTGACCCCTCTGGGGATCGAACCCAGGACCCTCTGATTAAAAGTCAGATGCTCTAACCGGCTGAGCTAAGGAATCATCACTACTTCATCTCTAAAGCGACGCAAAGGTAATTCGGTTATCGTAAATAGACAAGGTGACCATCAAATATTTTTAACTTGGGAAAAGTTTCTTTTTGAATGAAGAAACCGCCCCCGATTGCTCGGGGGCGGCTTCCTACTAAAAGAATCTTCGGCGTTAGCAACGCTTACGTGCAAATAAGTTTGGTCAGTTTCAGTGAGAGACTTGTGTTACTGCCTGAAGTAGGTAAATATAAAAAAGAAAAAACTAGGTTTAAATGAGAGAAACGTCAATGCCAGGGATAAATACAGAAGACGAAGTAGGTCGCTCCTGGCGAACGCTGTGCTATGTTGAAAGTGAGATGATGGCCACTTGTGCCAGTATCCCATAAAGTATAAACCGTCTACGGAACAAGCGAAGTAGCTTTACCGACGACAGTAAGACAAATATGCGATAATTATTGTATTTGTACAACCCAGCAGTAAAATATTTATCAACTTGCACCGCGCGGATACGCCGAATGATACACTAACGTAAGAGCCATCCGCCAACTAATCTACCGGTATTTCCACTTCACACGCAGTTTATGGCACCTTACCGTTCCAAAATGCAAATTAGGAGTCAAACTTTTTCTTTTAAGATATTTTCACCACCGAATGAGCCATTTACAACTTCTACTACTTTTCACCCTGTGGACGCCCATTCTATCGGGGCAGGGCCGCCCGATAAATCCTGATTTCACAGAGCGTGATCCCCTCGAGGGCGTCGCGGCGGACAATTGGCTACGCCCCGACAGTACGTTCAGTGCCGGGCGTTTCTACACCTCACTGGGCGTCGGTGCGGCACTCTACGGGTCCGCTAGCTACGGGCTGTACCAAGCCTGGTACGCGGACTACGAACGAGCGCCGCTACGTTCCTTTGACGACTGGGGGGAATGGAACCAAATGGACAAGGCGGGCCACGCTTTTTCCGCTTACATCTTCAGTCGCTATTCTTTCGCCGGCCTGCGCTGGGCGGGCATGAAACGGCCGGCGGCTCGGTACGCCGCCCTCGGAGTCGCCAATTTACTGCAGGGGACGATCGAAGTAATGGACGGCTACTCCGCCGAGTGGGGCTTTAGCTGGTCGGACATGGGGGCTAACCTGAGCGGTAGTTTACTCTTTACGGTTCAGGACATCGCCTGGAAGGAGCAACGGATTCTACTGAAGGTATCCAACGATCTGCGGGACCATCCGGACGTGCCCGTCACCAACGGAAACGGGGCCATCAGTAACCTCTCCTATCCGAGCCGGACGCGGTTCGGAGAAAATCTCCTTGAGCGCTACCTCAAAGATTACAATGCACAAACCATTTGGCTGAGTGCTAACCCGAAGGCATTCTTCCCAAAATCTCGACTCCCGACCTGGCTAAACGTCGCCGTAGGGTACGGCTCCGAGAACGTTTACGGCGCTTACGGTAATGGCTGGACCGAGAACGGTCAACGTTTTCGGTACGAAAAAGAGGGCTACCGGCAGGTGTTCCTGAGCCCGGACGTCTACCTCAGCCGCATCCCCACGAAAAAGCGGTGGGTCCGCCTGGTGCTCGGGGCGTTGGATTTCATCAAGTTACCGGCACCGGCGCTGGAGTACAGCGAGGGTAAGCTTAAAGGACACTGGCTGATGTGGTAGATCTTTGCTTTTCCCGGAGTTGCTTGGCACCCGCGACCGCGCATTATTAGGAAGAGAGGTGGTAGGTGGTAGGCGGTAGGTTTGTAGGCGGTAGGCGGTAGGCGGTAGGCGGTAGGCGGTAGGCGGTAGGCGCAAGTAACATCGCTACCGCCTACTTCTTCCTACCGCCTTACCTTGCGGGTTTAATACTACCGGAAACTATGATCAAATTTATTTTAAAAATCGGCCTAGTACTCGTCGTGGGGATCGTGGGCTACAACTACTTTTTGGGCGACGCAACAGAGAAAGCGCAGAGCCGCGAGATGGTCGGTAAAGTGCGTGACATCGGTGGCGATGCCTGGAAACTGCTGAAATCCGAAAAAGTAAAGATGAACGAAGGCAAGTACGACGATGCCCTCGACAAGCTCGACAAACTGTATGCCGACCTGAAAGACCGCGCCCAAAAAGTCAAAGACTCCGGCGCGCTGGACCGCCTCAACGAGCTGGTCGAGCGCCGCGGCGAACTCGAAGACCTGTTACGTAGCGAAGGCGACGAACTCTCCACCGAGGGCAAGCGTAAACTAGATGACCTCACGCAAGACACCGAGGTACTGATGCATGAAATGGAAGCGAAAAGCCAACCGACCGCCCCCCAGTAGCGACCGCAAGATCATCCACGTCGACATGGATGCCTTCTACGCCTCCGTGGAGCAACTCGACAACCCCGAGCTGCGCGGTAAGCCCGTAGCCGTCGGTGGGTCCAAGCGGCGCGGCGTGGTGATGGCGGCCAGTTACGAGGCGCGAGTCTACGGCGTCCGCTCCGCCATGCCGAGCATCACCGCGCAGCGGATGTGCCCTGATTTAATTTTCGTGAAGTCTAATTTCCCCCGGTATAAAGAAGTTTCCGAGCAGATCCGGGAGATCTTTTTATCCTATACCGACCTCGTCGAACCCCTCTCGCTCGACGAAGCTTACCTAGACGTCACCGTCCCTAAAAAAGGACCGCTTTCCGCGACGTTGATTGCTAAGGCAATCCGTAAAGACATTCTCGACGTAACCGGCCTGACCGCCTCTGCTGGCATCAGTTTCAACAAATTTCTGGCCAAAGTCGCTTCGGACATCAACAAGCCGAACGGCATGAAGGTGATCACCCAGGCCGAGGCACCGGACTTCATCGCGCAGTTGCGGGTCAAGGATTTCCATGGTGTCGGCAAAAAAGGGGCCGAGCGGATGGAAAAGATGGGTTTCCGGACCGGCGCCGACCTCGTTGCCCTCACCGAGTTCGAGATGGCGACCCGTTTCGGCAAGTTCGGCCGCAAGCTCTACCAGATCGTCAACAACCTCGATAACCGCCCGGTGAACCCAAATCGGGACCGAAAGTCCGTTGGCGCGGAACGGACCTACTCCGACGACGTCAGCACCCGCGCCGTCATGCGCGACAAGCTCGACTGGCTGGCCGAAAAGATTTTTAATTACCTCACCGAGCGGCAAAACTTCGGGCGGACGCTTACCCTGAAGATGAAAACGCCGGAGTTTATCATCCACACCCGCTCGCGGAGTTTTGGTGGAGAGATTCGGACGCTGGCGAAGCTGAAGGAAGCGGCTTACGAGTTGTTAGATGAGAACATCGAGGCGGTGCCGGTGGTGCGGCTGTTGGGTTTGTCGGTTTCTAATTTGGAGCAGGAAGGTGGGGTTGGGGTGCAGTTGTTGTTGCCTTTTGATGGGGAGGAAGAATAGGAATGATTGGCGATATACGATATACGATATGCGATATTTGATTTTACTTCGTAGCTGCTTCGCGGTGCTACCGCTGCTGCATTCGCTGCGCTCAGCTACCGCCTTTTATAGTGTTACCTGCGTTGGTCAGGGATACTACTGCCGGTTTATTCGCTACGCTCAATTGCTAATATCACGCCATTGGGATCATTGCTTTTTTTAGTTATGCTGCTGGCAGTGGGAGAAGCTGACCGTAGTCATAAGGCGGCTAGAGGCCGTTAATCTTTCTACAAGCAGCGTCAGAAACCTATCTTGTGCCCCTACCCTACCCCCCGCATGGAAAATTTCAAGAGCCGCATCGACTTTGCCGTGCTGGAAAGCACGGCCGACATCATGAAATCCCTCGCCCACCCCGTCAGGCTGGCCATTATCGACCTATTGAAAGACAACCCCACGCTGACGGTAAGCAATATCCAGGAGGCCCTGAACATCGAGCAAGCTGCTGCCTCTTACCACCTGCTGCAGATGAAGAGTAAGGGGATTTTGCGGTCGGCCAAAAAGGCCAACATGGTTTTCTACCGCATTGAGAACGAAAAAGCACTCCGAATTTTGGAGCTTTTCCTGTAGGCCCAGCAGAATTATGTTTGGCAACCATTCATTAGAGTAATCTAAAGCACCAACTTTATCGGCTGCGCCGAATTTTTACGCAAAAATTTGGACGGCAAGCTTGAGCGATACTATATTTGAGTATTGGAATATTTAACTATTCGATTATTCAATTATGCTGATACGTTTACTCTTTTCGGTCGTGCTCTTTTTTAGTGGTGCTCTTTGCCTCACGGCACAAGCCGCTCCGGAGGTGCCCATACCGAAGACATTCCCTTACAAACCGATGAAGCTGAACCTGAATGAAGATGGCTCGGCCTTCGTTCGTTTCCTGACCTGGCAGCAATTCTGGGCGGTATCCGATCTACGGGAGGACGCGGACAACCGCATCCAATCTTCCATCCGCCGGTCGCGCTTTGCCTTCCTATCTAAGTTCTCCCCAAAGTTTCAGATCTTCATGCAGTTCGGTCTCAACAGCCTCGACCCAAATAATCTCGACGCGCTCGGTAACGGGGGCGACGGGCCGCAAATGTTCCTGCACGACGCCTGGGGCGAGTACAATTTCAACAAGTACGTCCAGGTCGGCTACGGCCTGCACTACTGGCAGGGGCTCAGCCGGATGTCCAATCTCAGTACCATCAACCTGATGACCCTGGACGCGACCCGCCCGTTCGTCCACTGGAACGACATCGGTCTGACGAACCAGTTCGCCCGAAAACTCGGCCTGTACGTAAAGGGTACGTTTGGCGACGCCTTCAACTACCGCGTCGCCATCTCCGACCCCCGCATGGGCGGTGGTTTATCGGAAGCGCCGAGCGACGGCACGGGCACGGCCCAGTACGGTGCCTGGTCGCTACCCGACGGTGGCAAACGCATCTACGAAGGGTACTTCAGCTACAGTTTCTGGGATACCGAAGGCAATGCCCTACCCTTCTACGTCGGTAGCTACCTCGGCGGCAAGAAGATATTCAACCTGGGTGCCGGCTTCTACGCCGTGCCGAAAGGATCGGTGTCGAACCCCAGCGGAGAAACGCTCGACTACCACAACGTTACTCACCTTTCCGTGGATGCCTTTTTGGAACTGCCCTTCGGTGAAAAGGGCGCCAACGGGATGCTCCACGCCTACACCGCTTACTACAACTTCGATTACGGACCGAACCAGTCGAACACCAACGTAGCCGTCCGCGCCGCCACCGGCAGTGTTTTCTACGGTGAGCTAGGCTACCTGCTTCCGGGCAAGAAAGTGATGCCGTATCTGTCCTACCAGACCCGCGATTACGAAGCCGAAGCCACTGACGGCAACTCGATCAACGCCGGCGTGAACTACTTCATCTCGGGCCACAACATGAAAGTCACCGGCGAGTACCACGGCATCAACATTAACGAGGAGGTCAACCAGCAGCAATTCCGCCTGCAGTTTCACTTCTTCATGTAAGCTTGCTTCAGGCACCGCACCGGCATTATCATCCCACCCAAACACCTTCCTCATGCAGACCACCATTAATTTTCTGGAAGCCATCAGCGAGCGCGTCGGCCGCCTGGCCGCCTGGAGCACCGCGCTGATGGTAGCCGTGATCTTCTTCCTGGTGGTGATGCGGTACGGATTCGGTTCGTTCAACCAGCAACTCGGCGAGCTGACGACTTACTTTTTTGCCCTCTCGTTCCTGTTCTCTTCGGGCTACGCGCTAAAGCACGACAGCCACGTACGGGTAGATTTGTTTTACGCCAAGTGGAGCGAGCGTCGCCGGGCCTGGGTCGACTTACTAGGCACCGCTTTTTTTCTGTTACCGTGGTGTCTGGTCGCCATTTTTACGTGCTGGAAGTACGCCTATAACTCCTTCAAGTTAGGCGAAGTATCCTCCCAACCGAGCGGACTGCCGGCCGTCTGGGTGCTGAAGTTCATCATCCTGTTCGGCTTTGTGCTGCTCCTGATCCAGGGGCTGGCCCTGGCGCTGCGCTCCGTGCAGACGCTCCGCCAGCGGTAGTCTCCTTTCCCCTACAATATCGCTCCGTTATTCCGACCCGTCACCGGCGGGCCGACCACCGCTTTGCCCGTTTGCCGGGCCGGGCAGCGAAAAAACCAACCTCCCATGGGTGCACTCGCACTGTTGCTATTCGGCATCATCTTTCTGCTCATTCTTAAGGGTTACCCGGTGGCGTTTACGCTGGCGGGCGTGTCTACCCTGTTCGCGTTGATCCTGATGGTCTTCGTCCCCGACGCCATCGGTATGCGGGACCTGAGTCTCCTGCCGAATCGGTTCATGGGCACGATCGACAACTTCATGCTGATGGCCGTGCCGCTGTTCATTTTCATGGGCATCATGCTGGAAAAGTCCGGCCTGGCCGAGAGTCTCCTCGAAACGATGGCGAACCTGCTCGGCCGGCTGAAGGGCGGGCTGGCCATCTCGGTGGTGCTGGTGGGTGCCATGCTCGCCGCCTCGACGGGTATCGTCGGGGCAACCGTCGTGACGATGGGCGTCATCAGTCTGCCGGTGATGCTCAAGCGCGGTTACCGACCAGAGCTAGCCACCGGCGTCATCTGCTCTTCCGGGACTCTAGGCCAGATCATCCCGCCTTCCGTCGTCCTCATCCTACTGGCCGAACAGATCAACGCCAGCACCCAGGGGGCGGCACAGGTGGACGTCGGCACGATGTTCCGCGCGGCGTTCGTTCCCGGCTTCTTGCTCGTGGTCGCCTACATTGTCTACATCGCCGTCATAAGTATCCTCCGCCCCCACTGGGCACCTTCCGTCTCGCCGGAAGAGATCGCCGCGTTCCGGGGCCCGGGTTTTCTGGGGCGAGTGCTTAAAGCATTCGTCCTGCCGATGCTACTGATCCTGGCCGTGCTGGGGTCCATCTTCGCCGGCATCGCTTCGCCGACGGAGGCCGCCGCCGTCGGGGCCATCGGGGCAACCGTCCTGACGCTCATCGAAGGGCGGCTGACGCTCGACATACTGCGCCAGGTGATGCAGCAAACGGCGAAGCTCACCGCCATGGTTTTCTGGATCCTGCTGGGGGCGACCACCTTCACGCTCGTCTTCCGCACCCTGGGCGGAGACGAATACCTGACCGAATTAATCCAGGCGGCCGACCTCTCGGCCATGGCCTTTCTTGCCATCGTAATGATCGTCATTTTCATCTGTGGGTTCTTCATCGACTTCATCGAGATCATCTTCATTTTCGTGCCCGTCGTGACACCCATTTTCGATCTCTACGAAGTCGACATGCTGTGGGTGGGCATCCTGATGGCCATCAACCTGCAAACCTCTTTCCTAACGCCTCCCTTCGGGTTCTCGCTTTTCTACCTCAAGGGCGTGGCACCGCCGGGCATCACCACCCAGCACCTCTACCGGGGCATCGTTCCATTCATCATCATCCAGGTGCTGGTGATCGGGCTGATCGTCCTGTTTCCCGAAATCATTTACTTAATAAAATAAAATACAACTACCATGAAACGCAATGAATTTCTCAAAAAAGGTCTCCTCGGTGCCGCTGGCATAGTGGGCGCGACGGCCCTCGTCGGTTGTGCGGATGATACGGAGCAGGTGGGCGCGGGCGCGGGTGCCAAGCAAGCTTTCAAGCAAACGTTCGACTGGCGCATGACGACCGTCTGGGGAAAGAATTTCCCCGTCTTCGGCGAGGCGGCCAACTTACTCAGTGAGTGGGTGGACACCATGTCCGGCGGACGCTTCAAGATCAAGGTATTCGGTTCCGGCGAGCTCGTTCCCGGGCTGGAAAGCTTCGACACCACGGCGGCGGGCACTACCGAAATGGGCGCGGGCGCGTCCTACTACTGGCAGGGGAAAACGCCCGCGGCGGCCTTTTTCGCCGCCGTCCCCTTCGGCATGAACGGCCAGCAACTACAGAGTTGGCTAATCGGCGGCGACGCGGAGGGGTACGAGTTGTGGAAGGAAGTCTACGCACCCTTTAACCTAGTCCCTTTCCTGGCCGGCAACACCGGCGTGCAGATGGGTGGCTGGTTTAATAAAGAGATCAATTCGGTAGCCGATCTTCAGGGGCTGAAAATGCGCATCCCCGGTCTGGCCGGAAAAGCGCTCGAAAAAGCCGGCGGCGCTTCCATCAACGTCGCACCGGGAGAGCTCTATACCAACCTCGAACGCGGCGTCATCGACGCCACCGAATGGGTGGGGCCTTACCACGATTACAAACTCGGCCTCAACAAAGTAGCCAAGTACTACTATACGCCCGGCTGGCACGAGCCCGGCACCCAACTGGAGTTTTTTGCCAATAAGGACGCTCACGACAAACTACCCGCCGACCTCAAGGAGATCCTCTACACCGCCACCCTCCGCGTACAGGCCTGGGTACTCGCAGAGTTCGACGCGCGCAACGGCGAATACCTCGCAAAAATGAAGGCGGAAGGCACGGTCATGAAGGAATTCCCGGACGCCGTACTCAGCGCGCTGCGGGGATACACTGAGGAAGCGATCACCGAACTGATCGGCTCCGACCCGGTCGCCAATAAAGTTTACGCGAGTTACAATGCGTTCCGCACCAAGGCGAAAGCCTGGTCCGCCATCACGGAACGGGCTTACTACGACAAGATTGAAAAGTAGTCAACGCTCCCCCGCTCCGTCGACTCGCCACCAAGAATTTGTTGACGACTGAATGCCGATCCACCGCCCGGGAACCTAGGTTTCCCGGGCGGTTTTCTACTTTTTGATCCGTACCGGCCCTTAGTCTTACCTTAGACCGATCCCCCGGCCCCCATGAAGCACCCGCTGAGCATTGTTTTCTTAGTATTGACGATCAGTTTCCTGCTCGTCAATTTTCCGTTTTTGGCCATCGCCGACGCTTCCGGTAGTTGGGGGCTGTTCCCCGGCGTGTACCTCTATTTGTACCTGCTCTGGGTCATGCTGATCCTCGTTTATTATTTACTCTCCCGAAAAGCAGGCGAATAAATGCAGCTCTGGCAAATCATCGCGATGTGCATCACGTACCTGCTGGTACTGTTCGGGATCGCCTACCACGCCGAGCGCCGGAGCAAACTAGGGCGTAGCCTGATCGCAAACCCCTACGTGTACGCCCTGAGCCTCACGACCTACTGCACCGCCTGGACGTTTTACGGCTCCGTCGGTAAGGCGGCAACCAGCGGCATCGGCTTCCTGCCTACCTACCTGGGGCCCATCATCCTGGCCGGCGCGTGGGTTTACCTGTTCAAGATCGTGATCCGCATCTGCAAGAAGCAGCGGATCACTTCGATTGCGGATTTCATCGCCACGCGGTACGGTCGCAGCAACCTGCTGGGGTCGATGGTGGCCCTCATTTGCATCCTGGCGATCGTCCCCTACATCTCACTACAACTAAAGGCCATCTCGGTCAGTTTTACCACGCTGGTCGGTGCGCTCGTGCCCGACGCCGACGGCATCATCACCGAGCAGGCGGGGCTAATTACGGCCGTGCTGATGAGCGTATTCATCATCGTATTCGGAACGCGCAACATCGACGCCACCGAGCGGCAGGAGGGTATGGTGTACGCCATCGCTTTCGAGGCGGTGTTCAAACTCGTCGCTTTCCTCGCGGTGGGTGGGTACGTTACCTTTTCGATGTTTAACGGCTTCGGAGACATCTTTACCCGCGCTAGCGAACAGCTGGTCATGAACCAGGTAGTCAGCGTCCAGTCGAGTAGCGCGGGAGGTTACTGGGATTGGTTCATGCTAGTCAATCTCTCCTTTCTCGTTTTTATGCTGCTCCCCCGCCAGTTCTACCTCATCGGCGTACAGAATACGGACGAGGAGCACAGCCACACCGCTACGTGGTTGTTTCCCCTCTACCTCCTGGCCATTAATATTTTCATCATTCCGCTGGCGCTGGGTGGGCTGATCTACTTTCGGGGCCAACCCATCGACGCCGATATGACCGTGTTGCTATTACCGTTAGCCCAGGGCCACAACTTCCTGTCGCTACTCGTCTTTTTCGGGGGGTTCGCCGCGGCGACCGGCATGATCATCGCTTCGGCCTACGCCATTTCGATGATGCTATCTAACAACCTCGTGCTGGCCAACGTGCTACCCTACTTCCCGCAGCTGGAGGATGCGCAGTACCCCCGCCTCGTGATCATTTCCCGGCGGTTGAGCATCGTTGCGATCATGGCGCTCTCCTACGTATTCCTGCGGCTGGTGGCTACGGAGCATTCGCTTGTAGAGATCGGCCTGGTTTCTTTCGTGGGCATCGTCCAGTTGGCACCGGCCTTTTACGCCGCCGTATTCTGGCGGGGCGGCAACAAAAAGGGCGTGATTACCGGCCTGCTGCTCGGGGTGACCGGTTGGTTGTTCACCCTCGTGTTTCCCCTAATGGTGAAAGCCGGCTTGCTGCTGGACCTCGACGTATTGTCCACCGGCGTCGGTGGTTTCAGCATGTTGCGACCCTACGCACTTTTTGGTTACACCGGTATGGGCAACATTCCCCACGGCATGTTCTGGAGTTTGTTGCTCAACGCGGGTGGATTCATCGTCGTTTCCCTGACCACCTCGCCGGACCTGTACGAGATGGAGCAGGCGGAAATCTTCAACGCCAACCGGATGAACCTCATCGGTAATAATATTACCAGCACGTACGACACGAGCGGCGTCCCCTTCCGGAAACTCCGGCAGTTGCTCAGTCGCTTTTTCGGTGAAGGCGACGCGGCAAAGTTGATCGCCGACTACAAAGCCGAGTACGCGGTAGACTTCCGCGAAAGCGACAACGTGACGGCTAATTTCATCCACTACGCGGAAAATCTACTGACCGGCGTAGTCGGTAGCACCGCCGCCCGTGTCCTGATCTCCAAGATCGTCGAACGCAAAGCACTGACCGAGGGCGAGTTACTGAAGGTCGTTGCCGAGGCCACCGCCGCCATCTCCTATTCCCGTGACCTGGAGCAAAAGTCCCGCGCCCTGGAGATCACCTCCGCGCAGTTGCAGTACGCCAACGAGCGGCTGAAGGAGTTGGACCGCCTCAAGGACGAATTCATTAGTTCGGTTACCCACGAGTTAAGAACGCCCCTGACGTCGATCCGGGCCTTCTCAGAAATGCTGGCCAGCAAGAAGTACGACCTCCGCGAGCGGGAGGGAGAGTTCTTGAACATCATCAGCACGGAAAGCGAACGACTTAGTAAACTCATCGACGAAATCCTGACGTTCGAAAAGCTGCGGCAGACCGGTACCGAACTCAAGCTGGAGCGGGTGAACCTCAACGAGTGGCTACCCCGGGCGATCAAGTGCCTGGAACCCCTGGCGCGGCGGCAGGGTGTCGACGTCCAAATAGTGTTTCCCGAGCGGGCGGTCATCGCCCGGGCCGACCCGGATAAACTGAGTCAGGTATTTATCAACCTGCTCGACAACGCCTTTAAGTTTGCCGACCCCGCCAAGGCGGACCGCTGGGTGAGGATTCAGGCCCGGGAAGAACCGACGGCGGCCGGTGGGCTGCTCCACCTCACGGTACGGGACAACGGCATCGGTATTTCCGCCGAGGATCGCGAGCGCATTTTCCTGGGCTTCGTGCAGGTTCACCAGGACCGGGCGGATAAGGCCCGCGGCACCGGTCTCGGCCTGGCCATTACCCGCAAGATCATCGAACGGCACGGCGGTACGATCGGCGTACGCAGCCAGCCGGGCCAATGGACCGAGTTTAGCTTCACCCTACAATTACCCCCGAATGACCCATAAAATTCTCGTCGTCGACGACGAACAATCCATCTTGCTCGCCATCCGTACGCTGTTGGAACTCGAAGGCTTTGAAGTAGAGGTTGCCGCTGACGGGCAGTCCGGCCTCGCGCTATACCGGAGTTTCCGTCCGGACCTAATCCTGGTGGACGTGATGATGCCGAAACTCAACGGTTACGATATGGTACGCCAGATTCGCGCTGACTCCAATAGCCTGGATACCCGGATCGTCTACCTGACCGCCAAGGGAATGGAAGACAACCGCCGCGAGGGATACGCTACCGGGGGGGATGATTACATCGTCAAGCCCTACGCCATGGAGGAACTGCTGGAAACAGTCCACGGCAACTTGCCACCGCGGGCGGGGGAAAAGTAAGCCCGCTTACGGGAGTGGTGCGTCGCGCAACCGGAACAACAAATTCTACCGCTTCGGGAAGATTCACCCACGCGGCACCTTGTCCCCTCAATCCGGAGACAGACGGGACCGCGCGCGTTTTCCCATTTACCCCGCACCCGCGACCGCGCCATCAGGATATACGATTATTCTCGATATGCGATATGCGATTCTCGATTCTCGATTTGGCTACCGCTCTTACATTCGCTTCGCTCAGCTACCAAGCATCCCTAGCCACCACGATGACGTATAGATGAGAAGTGAAGCGACGAAAGAGCCGTGCGGTAGCTAACCACCGCAGGTAGCAGCGCAGCTAATCAAATATCGGATATCAAGTATCAAATATCGCATATCAAAAGCGTATCTTCGCGCCACAAGCAAGGGGTGCTGGCTCAATTAGAGCGCCGGCTGAGATCAAACCCTTAGATTTTTTAATCAGGAACCTGCCCGGGTAATGCCGGGAAGGGAAAATTTTTACTCGCATGAAGCGATTTCTACTAAGCGCCGGCCTGGCGCTGGCTACTATCTGTACGCTAACGGCCCAATTCGATCAATCCACCGTTGTTGATAATGCAGGCTTTCCGATCGAGGGCGTAGCCATCACGAGCCCCACCTCAACGCAAACGACGTATACGGACGGGCGCGGCAAGTTTCAACTGCCCCCGCCGGATAAAGAAGCAACTTACAATTCGTCGGACAATCAGGCGAGACTCTCGGCTAACGGCTCTCCAATGGATGACCGGATCTTTTCTTTTCAGTCGATCGGCTACGCGCAACGCAGCTTCCAGATCCTCGACGTCATGACGTTCAAGCCGCAGCGGATTGTCATGCAGCCCACTGGATACGAACTTAATCAAATCATCGTATCGGCGACGGCGGCTACCTCCAAGACGCCCGTCACTTACACTAATTTAGAGAAAGCGGAAATCCAAGAAAGGAACCTGGGTCAGGATGCGCCATACTTACTTAAATGGACGCCTTCCGTAGTCGTCAACTCCGACGCGGGCACGGGTATCGGGTACACCGGGATCTGGATCCGGGGCTCCGACCCTTCGCGGACGAACGTTACCATTAATGGCATACCTTATAACGATTCAGAGAGCCAGGGCGTGTTCTGGGTCAACCTGCCCGACTTTTCCTCTTCGGCCGACCAGATCCAAATTCAGCGCGGCGTGGGAACGAGCACGAACGGTGCTGGAGCCTTTGGGGCCAGCATCAACTTCAATACTAATCAATTAGCGGAAGCGCGTAAGCTGAGCGTCGATGGCTCCCTCGGTAGTTTCGGGACGCGGCGCGGCGCGGTACAGTACACGTCCGGCTTGCTGGATAACGGCCTGAAGGTCGACGCCCGCTACAGCAAAATTCACTCCGACGGTTATATCGACCGGGCGTCCGCAGATCTAGACGGGTATTACGCGGGAGTAACCTACAATAAGCCGGGCACTAACGCCGTGTTGCGGTTTAATGCATTCGGGGGCCACGAGGTGACTTACCAATCCTGGAACGGCGTGACGCAGGGTGAGATTGACGCGGCCGGCCGCAGGTCCTACCAAACAGTGCTGGGCGGAATATTACAACCATTAGCGGACGAAATAACGCAGCGCGACATCGACGAAGCCGGACGTACTTACAACTCCGTCGGCACCGAAAAAGATGGAGAACCTTACGACAATGAAGTAGACAACTACCGCCAGAACCACTACCAGCTCCACTACAACAATGAGTTTGGCGGTAAGTGGAACTTTGGAGTTTCCGGCCACTACACGCGTGGACTCGGTTATTTCGAACAGTACAAAGCGGACGAAGACCCCGCAGATTACCTAATTACCAACGCGGGCGTTGAGGAGACTGACGTCATCCGCCGCCGGTGGTTGGATAACCACTTCTACGGTACGGTTTACAGCTTGCGCTACCGGGCAACCCGGAACCTTGACTTCACCTTCGGCGGCTCCGCCAACGAATACCTGGGTGACCACTACGGTCAGGTGATCTGGGCGCGGGATGCGGGAGATTCCGAGATTCGGGACCGGTATTACGAAAACGATGCCTCTAAGCGGGATTTTTCTAATTACCTACGGGCAAACTATGGTTTTGCGGATGGATTCAACGCTTACGTAGACCTTCAGGTCCGGACGGTAAATTACGATTTTGAGGGCATCGACAACACCGGTGAGTTCATTAACCAGGATGAGCAATTGACCTTTTTCAACCCGAAATTCGGCCTACTCTACGACTTTGGCGACGGCCAGGCGTACGCTAGTTTCGGAATCGCCCAGCGGGAGCCGAACCGGAGCGACTTCGTGGACAACCCGGTGGATAGCCGGCCGGTCCCGGAAAAACTCTTCAATACGGAGATCGGCATTCGCAAGCAGGCGGGTAGTTTCAATTATGGGGTAAATGCTTACTTCATGGATTACCAAAATCAGCTTGTTCTGACGGGCGCGATCAATGACGTCGGGGAGAACGTACGCACGAACGTAGCGGACAGTTACCGCCTCGGCGTGGAATTACAGGGCGGTTACCAGCTCGGCGACTTTGTGCTCGGCGGCAACGTGACGTTGAGCCGTAACCGGGTAGCCAGCTTTACGGAGCGGCTCGATCTTTTTGATGAAGGTGGGCTCGCTGGTAACTATATAGGTGAAGAGGAGCGGCTTCAGGAAGATAAGCCGCTCTCGTTCAGCCCTTCCGTCACGGGTGCGCTCGGGCTGGAGTATTTGGCGATCACTACTAAGAACCACCGTCTTTCCGCCGCGCTTCAGGGTAAATACGTGGGGGAGCGTTTTGTCGACAATAGTGGTTTCGAGCAGTCCGCGCTGGACGCTTACTACTACGCCGACCTTCGGGTCTCTTACCGGTTTGCGCCTACGGAATCTCCGTTGGGTGCCCTGCGGTTAACCTTTTTGGTGCGGAACGTTACGGATCGGCTTTATGTCTCCAACGGGTGGTCTTACCGCTACGGCACCGCCGGGGCGGAGACTACGCTGAAGGGGATGTACCCGCAGGCTGGGCGGAATTATATGGTTGGGTTGGGGTTTGATTTTTGAATGGTTTCAACGAAATGCAGAGAAGATGTGGGGAAGGATATCCATCAACAACGAAAACGTGGGGAAGCATGTGCTTCGCAGCTCCTTCGGGGTCCCACGCTACGATAGACGACCCTACCGGGCCTAAGAGGTAATTTTCTGATTTACGTATTATTCTTCTGCTGGTGTATTAGTTATCGGTAAGCCTTACCGCCTACGTGCCTACCGCCTAATCTTCCGTAGGCGCAGGGTCGCTGACCAGGGGTAAATACCGAAGCACACCCTTATCCAGTGGCGTCCAAACCGCAGTCCGGTAGCCGATCTTTTTCATGCCGGTGTTAACCCAGGTGTTGCAGGTTTTGAAGCAGGAATAATTGCCTTCGGCTTCGTAGAAGCGATCGAGGTCGCCGTAGCCTTCGCCGACTAGTTCGATGATTTTACCGTCGGCGTCGTATTCGAAGGTTTCGCGGATATGCGTCCAGATTTCGGCAAGTTGCGCGTCGGTAAATTCGGCGTAGGACCATTGGCTAGACACGCCCGGGTGCTCGGTGACGTGCATGGCTGTGGCGCTGGGGAGGAACATGGCGCGGATCGCTACGCTTGCTTTGAGGTCCGCCCAGGTTTCGGTGTCGAGGTAGAAGCCTTTGTCGCCCCAGCCAATGCCCATTAATTTGGCTGATTCGGTGTAGGTAAACTGGGAGCGGAGGTCGGTGGGAATGAGCTCAAGCGGGAAGACGAAGTCGAGGTGGACGCCGTTGGAGAAGAAGTAGACTTTGGTGGTTTCTCTATTTCCTGCGACTTCCTTTCCGGTAGGGATGTAAGTAAGCAGGAACGAAAACGCAACGTAAAGCACTACGAGAGCTAGTAGTGGTAAAAATATCCATTTGATCACTTTCCAGATAACTATCATGCACTCAATATTTCGGGAAAAGGTAGGTATTCTGTTTGGTTAACGAGTTCAGACCAGAAGGTGAAAGCCACGAATTCAGCTCCCCACTCCTTAATCCCTCTTCCCCACGTTACCTTCGCCGCCATGATCTGGTCAGACAAAAAAATCCTCGCCGCCGTCGCTAACGGTGAAATCGTCATCAAGCCTTTCGACCGCGCCAACCTCGGCACGAACAGCTACGACGTCCACCTCGGTAAATACGTGGCCCGTTACAAGGACCACATCCTCGACGCTCGCGCGCACAACGAGATCATCCACGACGAAATCCCGGAGGAAGGACTAATTCTCCACCCCAATACGCTTTACCTCGGGGTGACGTTGGAGTACACGGAAACCCACAGTTCCGTCCCCTTCCTCGAAGGAAAATCGAGCGTCGGCCGCCTCGGCATCGACATCCACGCCACGGCCGGCAAGGGCGATGTCGGTTTTTGCAACCACTGGACGCTGGAGATCTCCTGCACCCACCCCGTCCGCGTTTACGCCGGCATGCCGATCGGGCAGTTGATCTACTTCGCCGTCGAAGGAGACATCGAAAACTATTACAACAAAAAGCCGAGCGCGAAATACAACAAGGTGACGGAGCGGCCGATGGAGTCCATGATGTGGAAGAATTCCTTTTAGGGTGACGATTTAATGGTCACGCAGACTATCAGACCACCATACTAAAAGACTACCCTACCAAAAATGCGCACCTCCGACCTAGCCCAACACCTAATCACCGAGCTCTCCCCCACCCTCGGCGTCGGCGAAGCCAATTCCGTCAGCCGCCTCGTGCTGGAAGACCTGTTCGGTTGGCGCCGCGGCCACCGCCCTCGCCTCCTGACCCAGGATGAAGAAGTGCTCGCCTGGACGACCGTCAACCGCCTCGTGGCCGGCGAGCCCGTGCAGTACATTACCGGGATTGCGGATTTTTATGGCTTGCAGTTCAAAGTGACGCCCGACGTGCTGATTCCACGGCCGGAAACGGAGGAATTGGTGGAGTGGATTTTGGCGGATAATCCACGCGACGTGCCCTTTGCCTTATGGGATTTAGGTTCCGGTTCCGGTTGTATTCCCCTGGCTATTGCTTCCAAGCGCGAGTTCTGGACTTGCGCCGGCTCCGACGTGAGTGAAGGCGCTTTGGCCGTGGCAAGAGAGAATGCAGGCCTACTCAAACTTGACGTGGCCTTTAGCCAGTTTGACATCCTACGACCCGGAAGCCCAGCCCAGCCCACTTACGACATTATTTGTAGCAACCCACCCTACATTCCACCGTCGGAGAAGGCCAACATGTCTCCTTCGACGATCGACCACGAACCGGGGCTGGCGCTATTCGTGCCGGAAAACGACCCATTGATCTTTTACCGTGCGCTCGCTGGAATTGGATGGAAACGCTTACGCCCCGGTGGCCAACTGTACGTCGAAACGAACGAATTCAACAACGCGGAGGTCGCTGCGCTCTTTGAAAAGCAGGGCTACGCTGTCGAACGCCGCAAAGATCTGCAAGGAAAATGGCGGATGGTACGGGGAACCCGACCCGCGACTCAATAGACCACGGTGCACCGTGTTGGGACGCGGCAATTCTGAGTACCTTGCGCCACACCCCGAAAATAAAAACCCATGCTCCCCCTCGACAAAGACCTCGTTTTCTTCGACCTCGAAGCCACCGGCCTCAACATCATCACCGACCGCATCGTCCAGATTGCGCTGATCAAACTCCGCGCCGACGGTGGGCCGAATGAGGAGCTGGAGATGAAAATCAAGCCCGACGTGGCCATTAGCGCCGAGGCGAGCGAGGTACACGGTCTTTACGAAAAAGATTTGGTTGACGCACCGAGCTTCAAGGAGGTTGCACAGCAGTTGTACGACTTCATCGGCCAGTCCGATTTAGGCGGTTACAATTCCAACCGCTACGACGTCCCGATGCTTCAGGAAGAGTTCTACCGCGCCGGGCTCTACCTCGACACCAGCGCCCGCCGGCTAATCGACGCCCAGATCATCTTCTACCGAATGGAGCCCCGCACGCTCGCGGCCGCCCTCAAATTCTACGCCAAAAAGGAAATGACCAACGCCCACGACGCCCTGGCCGACGTGCGCGCCACCGTCGACGTATTCGAAGGACAGTTGGGCGCGTACGCGGGTGCCGAGTTTGCGGAGGAAGGCAAAGAGACCATCCACCCTTTCGCCGATATGGACGCCGTAGCCGCCTTTTGCGCCGACGATCGCTTTCTCGACGCGACCCGCAGACTCAAGCGCGGCCCCGACGGCACGCCCCAGTTCAATTTCGGCAAGTATTCCGGGCAGAACGTGGCGGACGTGTTTAGTAAGGACGCCCACTACCTGAAGTGGATTTTGAGTAAGGACTTTTCTACGGAGGTTAAGGCGTTGGTTAAGGCTATTGATGATGCTCGGCGGGGGTAGGTATCTATTTTAATGGTATATTGCACGTTCATTCAGGTTGAAAAATGGCCATTTATTAACGTAAACAGTCATACTACTGGACATTGTCCCCGGACGCTTGGAGGACCTCAACAATTTCGCCTTCGGCTTCACGGCAGAGGACGCTCCAAGGTCCTCAAGTAGAATTTTAGAACCTTGGAGCGTCTCGAAACTAAAGCGTAGCGAAGGGTTTCGAGTCCTCCAAGCGTCCAATTTGAAAATGTCCAGTAGTGTGGTAAACAGTACTGTAATCCAGATAAAAAATATTGGGAAGCGCCAGGAAAAAAAAGTAATACTGTTGAAATACCCAAATAATGAAATTATTTACAATAATCCTATTATTACTTACAACAGTAACCACCATGGCCGCTCAGGAAAAAGCAGAAAATTGGGATGCTTACATCGCTGCTTACGAAAACGGACTGCCGGGATCTACAACTTTGAGAATGGACTTAATAAATAATGTTCCGTTCCATAATTTCCCTTTTATCGTAATTACGGGGATTTCGTACAAAACTACCAGAGAAGATAGATTCCCAGAGAGTGGTACGTTGGATTTTTTGTACGAAGTCGGAGAAGAACTGACTGAATTAATCACTCATGTCACTCAGTCTCTTCCGGTGGGTTCGTTCACGCACGATGGAGAGAGATTAGAATACTTTTACGTGAGTGACACCTTGCACCTCAAAGAGGAAATCGAGAAGTATTATACGCAAAAACACGCTGGTTTTGGATTTCACCTGAAGGTTGAAGAGGACAAAGACTGGACCTGTTACCAGGACTTCCTTTATCCAAATCAAGAGATACTCAATTACATGGCTGATGCATCGGTCGTCGAGAACCTAAAAAAAGGTGGGGACTCTTTGACAAAGGTGAGAAGGGTCGATCATTGGTTATATTTCTCAACCGCGCGCGACATGAAGAAGTGTAAGAAAGAAGTAGAGGAACAAGAATTTGTCATTCATACTTCTAGAAAAATTAAATCTTCTTCACTAAATTTTCAACTTCAAATTTGGAGAACTGATAAAGTCGACATTGATTCAATCAACAAGATTACTTCCTCACTACGAAAGACTGCGATTAAATGTGATGGCAATTATGATGGATGGGAGACTTCAATTGAGCAGGATTAAAATCCACTCACTCATGCTTTCACAAACTTTACTTTACTAATCGAACGGTAACCGACTGTAGCCAACACGTATCTGTAGCAGCGACGTAGGATTAGTCAGAATGTCGGCAGAAATCTGAATTGATTATTTTTTCAATACAAAGGCATCAACCCCACTCACTCCGCCAGCAGTTCAGCCACTGATATTTTTGTTTTTAATATCTTTTCGGGCAGTTGCAAGAAAGGCTCCACCACGAAGCTAAAAGCACCCTCACCATTGAAACGCCAGTAGTTACCCGCTAATTCTCCCGTCTCCGTTTTGATATTTAGCTGAGGTACTTGGTTGGTCGAATATCGGTCTTTACCCGCATCGTACCAGATTCCAAATACTTCCAAATCCTCGGGGTTCGTGTAGCTGATGGTTATCCTCGTCCGTATGCCCCCCTCACCGGAAAGCAAGGTGAGCTTCTTCCCGGGAAAAGCAGCCAATTCCGTTGACCACGGTGTTTCGTTATCTTCCCAGTTAACGATTTTTTCCCACTGTTTCAGTACGAGTGCTGCTTCTTCCGCCGATCTGGAAAAAGTGAATAAGTCCTCCTGCGTTATTTCCATCCGTTGTGCCTGGGGGTTTATCGTTACGGTCGTTTTGTCAGCTAGTACGGAGGGGTTTCCCAAACCAAAAAAAGTGCTGAGAATAAAGAATAATACGTTTACCTGTTCCATTTATTTTGCTGTTTATTCACGTAATAAGTCATAACCCAGAGCGCGTCGGTTAATACTCCAACTTGATACTATTTGCATCAGGAAGCACCTAAACCATCACCCCACAAATATAAACGATTAGCGAGATTTGGGCTTTGCGTCGCAGCGTAGCGGCACGAGTTGCGGTCGGTAACTCACTCAGGATACAGCACACCATACGCAGTTGGGCGCACCCGGCTCAGGTATTTATCCGCCCACACGCCCTGCACCCGGGGCAGGAAAATATTTCGCTCGCACCAGCAAACACAGTATCGTTACTCCTCGCTAAAAAACCCCGCACCCGCGACCGCGCCAGCTAGTCCCGCACTTAGTCGGGACGACCGCGCCTACCACCAAACCCAAAATCCCCCCAACCAAAACCAACCGGATGAAGTAACTTACGCCGACTGCAGACCAAAGACCCCAGACCAAAAATGCCCATCCCCGCCTACATCTACGACGCCCTCCGCAGCCCCCGCGGCCGCGCCGAAGGCACCGTCGACCTCTACGAAGTCAAGCCCATCGACCTACTGAGCCAGTGCCTGCGGGCCTTCCAGCGCCGCACCGGCATCGAAGACCTGCCCGCGAGCGTGGACGACCTCATCATCGGCTGCAACACACCGGCCGGCGACCAGGGCTACAACATTGCCCGCGCCGGCCTACTCAACGCCGGGTGGGCCAACGCGCGGGGTGGCCTGCAGATCAACCGCTTCAACACTTCCGGCCTCGAAGCGATCAACCTCGCCTCAGCGCGCATCAACGCCGGCTACGGCCGGGTGATGATCGCCGGGGGCATCGAGTGCATGAGCCGCGTGCCGACCTACCTCAATAGCGGCCCGATGATGAACGACCCGGCCACGGTCATCAACAGCCACTACATCCCCCAGGGCGTGGCGGCCGACCTCGTCGCGAGCCGCTACCGGTTTTCCCAGGCGGACCTCGACGCCTACGCCGTCGAAAGCCACCGCAAGGCCGCCGCCGCCGCCGACGCCGGTCACTTCGCTTCCAGCATGGAGCCGATCCTGGACCAGAACGGCCTCACCATCCTCGACCACGACAGCGTGATCAAGCCGGAACTCACCACCGAGGATCTCAAAGACTTACCCGCCCGCTTCGCCGAGATGGGCCTGGCTGGCTTCGACGAGATGGCCCTCCACCGCTTCCCGCTGGTCGACCACGTCGAGCACCTCCACACCCTCGGCAACACTAGTAAACCAGCCGACGGTTGCGCACTAGCGCTACTCGGCGACGCGGCTTTCGGGGAGAAACTGGGCTTAAAACCCCGCGCGCGCATTCGGGCGGTGGCCATGTCCGCCGTGGACGCGACCCTACTCTCCGGCGGCGTCAACGCTTCCGACCTGGCCCTCGAACAGGCCGGCCTCACCAAAGCTGACATTGACCTTTGGGAGTTCAACGAATCTTTCGCCGCGCCCACCCTCCGCTTCCGGCAGGACCTGGACATCGACCCCGACAAGTTCAACGTCCTCGGTGGCGCGATCGCGCTCGGGGAACCACTGGGCGCCGTCGGCGGCATGATGCTCTGCCACCTGCTCACGGAGTTGGAGCGGCGCGACCTGACGCTGGGTAGTTTGACGATTGACGCGGGTGCCGGGTTGGCGGTCAGTACGATCATCGAGCGGGTGGGGTAAGGGTTGTTTATCCCAGTCCCCTCAGTTTTTCCCATCCGCCGGGGAAGCAATGTTTTTGGGGCAAAACTCCAGAAAAGGCTTCCGATTTCAACTTTAATTTCAAGACTTCCGGTTAGCGACACAAGCACCAAGCCATGATTGAATACCTAAAAGACACGGACAACATCGTCACGCTGATCCTGGACATGTCCGGCCGGCAAAGCAACTTGCTGAACCACGAACTGGTCAGCGCCTTCAAGCCCGTCATCGAGCACCTCCAGCGGGAAAAGAAGGCCGGGCGGCTGCGCGGCATCATCATTACTTCGGGCAAAAAAGATTTCCTACGGCAGGGCGACCTGACTTACCTCCGCGAGTTAACCGACCCCAAAAAGGCGTTCGACCACGCCCAGGACCTCAAACAGTTTCTCCGGGACCTGGAAATGCCGGGCGTGCCCGTCGTCGCGGCCATCAACGGTGACGCGCTGGGCACGGGTTTCGAACTCGCCCTGGCCTGCCACCGGCGGATCGCCCTGGCGAACCCCAAAATGCGCCTCGGCCACCCGGAAGTCAAGATCGGGTTGATCCCCAGCGGAGGCGCGGTCATGCGTCTGCTGTGGATTTTAGGCATCGAACGCGCCTACCCGCTACTGATGGAAGGCCGCCGCTACAGCCCCCAGGAGGCCGTCAAGGTCGGCATCGTCGACGAGCTGGCGGAAGACCAGGACGAACTGATGAGCAAGTCAAAAAAGTGGTTACTTTCCGACCCGCCGAGCCGCCGCCCGTGGGACGATGTTTTCGCAAAAATCCCCGGAGGCTCCGCCGCCGACCCAAATCTCGGCCACCGCATCCGCCTGCTCACGGCGCGCCTGTCCGCCGACACGAACGACCTCTACCCCGCCGCGCGGGCCATCATCGACCTGCTGGCGGAGGGCTCTAAGCTGGACTTCGAGACGGCCTGCCGCGTGGACAGCCGTCACTACGCCAAGATCGTTACCGGGGAGGTCAGCAAGAATATGATTTCGACCTTCTGGTTCGACAAGCAAGCGATTCGGGACGGACTGGGCCGGCCGAAGGGCTTCGGGCGCTTTCGGCCCCGGCGGGTCGGCGTCATCGGCGCGGGGCAAATGGGCTCCGGAATCGCTTTCCTCTGCCTGCGCAACGGGCTAGAAGTCGTGCTGAAGGACGTCAGCCAGCCGATCGCCGACCGGGGGCGCGACTTCGTGATCGCCAAAATAGACGAGTACATCGAGCGCGGAACCTTCCAGCCCGAGGAGAGAGAAGACCTGCTCAGCCGCATCAAGACGACGGACAAGAGCAAAGATTTTCTGGACTGCGACATCGTCGTGGAGGCCGTTTTCGAGAACAAATCCATCAAGCAAAAAGTGACGCGGGAAGCGGAGGAGCAACTGGACGAGTTCGCGGTCTTCGCGACCAATACCATCTCCATCCCCATCACCGAGCTGGGTAAGCAGAGCCTCCGCCCGGAAAACTACGTGGGCATTCACTTCTTCCCCCCTGCGGAGCTGTCGAACGTCGTCGAGATCATCCAGGGCGAGCGGACGAGCGACGAAACCATCGCCCGTGCGTTCGATTTCGCCACGGCGATCCGGAAACTTCCCCTGGTCGTCCAGGACACCTGGGGCTTCTTCGCCGCCCGGGTCCGTAACACTTACATCCTGGAGGGCGTCACGATGCTCAACGAGGGGTACCCCGCGGCGCTGATCGAAAACATGGGCCGCCAGGCGGGCATGACGGTCGGCCCCCTCGCCCTGGCCGACGAGCTCGGTTTGGAGCTCGTCATGCGTTACGAGCAGCAGGCTTCCGAGCACTACGGCGACCGTTACCAGCAACACCCCGCCGTGCCCGCGCTGGAGAAAATGCTGAACGACATTAACCGCGGTGGCCGGCAGAAGCGAGCTGGCTTCTACGATTACGACGCGCAGGGGCGCGGCCGGCTCTGGGAAGGATCGGCGGAGTATTTCCCGGTAACGAAAGATGATTACAACCGCCGCAGAATGGAAGACCGCTTTCTTTTCTGCCAGATCATCGAATCCGCCTGGTGCTTGCAGGAAAAGGTAATCACCGAAGAAGCCGCGGCTAACCTAGGGAGTGTGTACGGCTGGGGCTTTCCCAAATACACCGGTGGCGTGCTCCGCTACGTAGAGAGTTACGGGCACGAGCGGTTCCAGCAGCGGTGCGGGGAATTGATCGAACGGTACGGGCAGCGATTCACGGTGCCGAAGTACTTACGAGAATTGAGCTAGATGTAGATTATATTTAGGGCCATTCCGGACGGGCGCAGGCCCCGCAAACACCCAAAATGAAAGTATTACGCCTGGCGGCTCTCCTGCTTGTCACCAGCCTGAGTAGCTGCCACATCGGTCGGTTTTTCGTCTACAACTTCGCGAACATCACCGACCACAAGATCTTCCCCGCCACGGAGCTCCCCGCGTCGAGTGCGCCCGCGCCCTTCGCGGTCCAGCCACTGGGCCCGGCGTTGGTGGACGAAGTGAGCCTCGGGGTGCCGAAGCGGGGGAAGATGAACGTCTCGCAGTACCTAGAAAACGAAACGTCGACGACGGCCTTCCTCGTCATCCGTAACGACTCCATTCTTTACGAACGGTATTTCAACGGTTACGAGCCGCAGGACATTTCCACGTTCTTCTCCGTCAGCAAATCCATCACGTCGCTACTCGTCGGCATTGCGGTGGACGAGGGGATTATCGAAAGTATAGACGACCCGGTGACGAAGTACATTCCCGAGCTGCGGGATGCGGCGGAGGGCTTTAAGCGCCAGACGATCCGTCATTTACTCAACATGCGGTCGGGTTTGGCTTACACGGAATCGTATTCCAACCCGTTCGCGCCGATGGCTAAGCTTTACTACGGGCGCGACCAGCTGGGGCAGATCGAGAAGATGGACTTTCGGGAGGAACCGGGAACGGTCCACCGTTACCAGAGCGTGTCGACGGCCATCCTGGGCATCGTAGTCGAAAAGGCGAGTGGTATGCCACTGGGCGACTACCTCGCGCAAAAAGTGTGGGAGCCACTGGGCATGGAATACGCCGCTTCCGTGAGCCTGGACGACAAGAAACACCGCTCGGCGAAAGCCTACTCCGGGGTGAACGCTACGGCGCGCGACCTGGCGAAGATCGGCCGGCTGTACCTAAATAAGGGGATGGCGGGCGACCGGCGTATTGTTTCCGAGGCGTGGATCGAGGCTTCCACGACGCCGGATTTTGCCAACGATCAGTATCAATATCAGTGGTACAGCATCGGGGAATCGCTGCGGGAGCCGGACGGTAAGCAAGTGATGTACTTCCCGGATTCGCTGGCGGCGGCGGCCTACGCTCCTCAAATTGAGGCGGACTACGTCCGGACCATGGCCAGCGAACGCAAGCCCGGTCAGTACTACCTCGACACGGCCACCGACGAGTACTACGCCCAGGGCATCCTGAACCAGTTGCTGTACGTCGACCCCACGGACAACCTGATCATGGTCCGGCTGGGCAAGAAGTGGGATGGTGGATATTTGTGGTTGTTCGAGGCGATCAGGGAAGAATTGACGGAAGCGGAGGGCGCGGACGCGGGTGCCAGGTAATTGCGTAACGTAGCCCTACCTACGTAGCAAAATATTATCGACCTAACCAGCAACTGTGTTAGGTCGATAATATTCATTTTCCATGGGAGTAAGAATAGATTATATGCGTTTCACTATATATACATTACTTTTGTTGTTTACGTACGCAGCTGATCTCAGTGCGCAAAAAGTAAGCTTCACCCCTATTATACAAAACGCACGCAATAAGCAATCATTAAAATCAATAGAAGGCTTTACCAACGTACTATATGAAATCAGTGATCAGTCATTTGATCATTTAGAATTTGGGGGTCGTTTTGATCTCAGGCTATTCAACAATAGAAATATCGTTCTGTCCATTGGTGCACACGGCAGAAGACTACGTACTTCTTTCGCAGCCAGCCTAGAAGTACCAACCATGACTAGCTCTACTAAGGACATCTTCGTTATGGTAAACACCAAAAAATACATAGCTTCTTTTTTGGAGGCAAGTTATCAGGTAGAGCTATCACACAAATTTAAGGTTCAACCCGTATTAGGAATAAAGTGGTTGACGCAAATTGATAAGAATAAGGACACGGATTTATTTCCACGTCAGGAGGAACCAGATATACAAGAATTTGAAGAAGCCGTCGAAGGTTCCATCAAGCCAAGCCATCTGTTCTACGAGTATGGGATTAACCTGACTTATCGGCGTTATGGCGTGTTTATCCGTCATGGGAGCCATTTGAGTAGTTCTATCACGGACGACCTAGACGACGATGGCACGCAGCGTAGCTTTAGTAACCGCTATAGAGTGTCGACGATTGGTCTTTCCTACGAACTTTTCAGGTAAGAACTCCACGCTTGTGTCTCTATCCGCTGAAAACATGTACCCAACGAGAGTTAGGTCGGTAATAAGTCTCATTCATAACAGCAAGAATTGATTACATGCGTTTCATTATCTACACGCTATTTTTATTACTGACGTACGCGCCCAATCTAAGTGCACAAAAAGTAAGCTTTACCCCTTTCGTACAGCATTCACGCAGCAAGCACACGCTCAACACAACAGGAGAATTTGCTAACGTACGATACGAAGTCAATAACGATGCCTTTGGATATACGGAATTTGGGGGTCGATTTGATCTAACGCTATTCAACGATAAAAGTATTGTCTTGTCCATCGGTGCACACAACAGGACAATAACCACCTCTTTTATAACTCGTTTAGAAGTGCCAAACAGTAACACTAGTGTTGACGATCAGTCTGTTATAACAAATACGAAAGAATACATAGTCCCTTTCCTAGAGGCGAGTTATCAGATAAAATTGCCGCGTAATTTTAGCGTCCAGCCAATACTAAGTATAAAGTACTTGACGGAAATTTACAAGAACAAAGACACGGATTCCTTTCCTGGTGTTTGGGAAGAACAAGTGAAGACATTCATAGAAGCCGTTGAAGGCTCTATCAGACCAACCCACTTATTCTTCGAGACCGGGCTCAACGTGACCTACCGGCGTTATGGCATATTCGCTCGTCATGGCACTCACTTAGGTAGTTCTATTACTGACGATCTGGACGACGGTGGAACGCAACTTAGCTTTGGTAACAGCTATAAGGTATCTACGATCGGTTTTTCCTTCGTGCTCTTCCGTTAAGGCCCTCGTACTTGCGCGTTGGCCTTGCCCCCCCCCCATTGGTTTGACCCCGTTAACACCGGGTGCGCAGGTCCGCTAGGGACCACGTACCCGGTTCGACTGCGAGCTCAGGCTCCTTCCTACCACCAAACCCCGCACCCGCGACCGCGCACAAAAGTGATTGTCGGAAGCAAAGTAAAACCCAGGTAAAAGCGGTTAGAAACCACAACCAAGCCCCCCGCCTCCCGTTAGCCAGGAACACTATTAACACCCCCATGGCGAAGCGATTAGGCATACTTTGGTTCCGGAACGACTTACGATTACACGACAACGAAGCGCTGACGGACGCGCTCAAACACGCTGACGAACTACTACCCGTTTATATCTTCGACCCCCGCGTCTGGCGGGACACGCTGCCCCTGACCGGCTACCGTAAGATGGGCGCGCACCGGGGCCAGTTCATTCTGGAAAGCCTGATCGACCTGAAGCAAAATTTACGCGACCGGGGGAGTGATCTGCTCGTCCGCTTCGGCAAGGCGGAAGAAGTCTTGGCCGAACTCAGCCAGGAAACCCACGCCAGCTGGGTCTTCTGCAACCGGGAAAGGATGGATGAGGAGTTGAAAATCCAGAACGCCGTCGAAATCGCGTTGTGGGCGATCGGCCGGGAAGTCTACTTCAGCCGGGGCAAGCTACTTTACTACACCGCCGATTTACCCTTTCCGATCACCCAAACGCCGGACGTGTTCACGCAATTCCGTAAGGACACCGAGCGCTTCACGCCCGTCCGTGACCCCCTACCGGCCCCCAGTAAGATCCACGCCTGTGAGGACGCTATCGACTACGGACAGATTCCGGACCTGAGCGAATTCGACCTGCGCCTCCCCCCCGAAGACCCCCGCGCGGCCATCCGCCAGCGAGGTGGCGAAACGGCCGGCCTGGACCGACTTGCCTACTATTTCTTCGAAAGCCAGGCCGTCGATACCTACAAGGAAACGCGCAACGGGCTGATCGGCTCCGATTACTCGACGAAGTTCTCGGCCTGGCTCGCCAACGGTTGCCTGAGCCCCAAGAAGATTTACTGGGAACTGAAGGCGTACGAGGACAAGAACGGCGCCAACGACAACACTTACTGGGTGCACTTCGAGCTGCTCTGGCGGGACTTTTTTCGTCTGCTCGGCAAGAAGTACGGCAACAAGATCTTTCACAAGGGCGGCATCAAGAAGGAGGCGAAGGACTGGTCGCAGGACAAAGAAAAATTCCAGCGCTGGGTGGACGGAACGACCGGCACGCCCTTCATCGACGCCAACATGGTCGAGATCGCCCGCACCGGCTTCATGAGCAACCGCGGCCGGCAGAACGTGGCGAGTTACCTGGTCAAGGACCTCAACATCGACTGGCGCATGGGTGCGGAGTACTTCGAGCACATCCTGACGGACTACGACGTGACGAGCAACTGGTGCAACTGGATGTACGTAGCCGGCGTCGGCTCCGACCCCCGGGAAGACCGGTACTTCAACATCATGTCGCAGGCGCAACGCTACGACCCCCAGGGGGAATACGTGAAACTTTGGTTGCCGGAACTGGGTCAGGTGCCGGCCGAGTCCGTCCACCACCCGGATGGGCTAACCGATGCGCAGCAAAGCCAGTACGACCTACGCCTGGGCGCCAGTTACCCGATGCCACTGGTGCCGAGCGAGAAATGGATGAAGAAAAAAGGGGCACACAAAGCGGGGCGCGGGCGGCGGCGGCGTTGAATTGGTGAAGGGAAGTATTTACTTACCAGGTCGACCTTTTTGTGGGGTTAGGAAGAACGGTAAGTGTCGAGCGCGAAGCGAGACGAGTTAAATCTCCACGACCGTAAGGGCTAAAGATGGATTCGTGTAGACTACGATTATCGAAGCGCCCGTTAACTCCCGGTAACGGTCCTTAACACTCCCCCGACATTTAGCCCGGGGTGATTTTCGTACATTTGCTTCATCCCGACTGTCTACTGCTCGATTCAGCGGCCTTTCCTACCCACCCAGTGTAGCCTACTTTAAATTATGCGTACATTTTACTCTCTCTGTTTTTTCATTGTTTGTTCCCTCAGCGTTTCCGCTCAGGACATTCACTTCTCTCAGTTCTACATGTCGCCGCTCAATCTGAACCCGGCCATGACGGGGGTGATGAATTGCAACAGCCGCGTCGCGATCAACTACCGCAGCCAGTGGGCGTCCATTCTGGGCAGTTCCGCTTTCCAAACTTACTCCGTCAGCTACGACCAGCGCATTGCCGTTGGACGTGACGATAACTTCGGCATCGGTGCCACCTTCTGGGGCGACCGGGCCGGGCAGGCAGACTTTGCAACCACCACCGGCAAGCTGTCGGCGAGCTACGCCAAGAAAGTAGGCGGTAGCCGCAAGTACGGCAACTACCTCGTGGCCGGCGTTGAAGGCGGCGCCGCGCAGCGCAGCCTTAATTTCCTAAAACTTCGCTGGGGCACCCAGCACGACGGCGCCGGTGGGTTCGACCCCGCCGCCCCGACGCTCGAAACGGGTTTCGACCGCGATCAATTTCTGTTCATGGACCTGGCGGCCGGCCTGCTCTGGTTCATGGTCTTTGACGAAAACAACAGCCTTTATGCCGGTGGCTCCTTTCACCACCTGAACCGGGCGGACCAGAGTTTCAGCAGCGCCGAAGAGGACCTACTGTACAGCCGCTACACCGTCCACGCCGGCGGTGAGTTCATGCTCGGTCGGCGCATCGGTTTGGTGCCGGGCGTCATCATGATGAGCCAGGGGCCAAGCTTCCAGGTTAATGCGGGCACCAACGTAAAATTCCTGCTCGACGGGGGCCGCAACACCAATACTCAGTCCTTTCAGGTCGGCTTGTGGACGCGGGTGAGTAACCGCCTCGACGACAGCGTACTGACGGACGCCATCATCCTCAGCAGCCGCTTCGACTACGAAAACTTTGCCCTCGGCTTCAGCTACGACATCAACACGAGCGGCCTGAGTGACGTGACGAACGGCAACGGCGGCTTCGAGCTGAGTCTGCAGTACAAGATTTGTGGGAAGCAGCAGCGGGGGGTGTACTGTCCTACGTTTTAATTAATGGTGATCTTTGTTTTATACTTCTGGATTTTTGGAGTAAAGAACAAAGAGTAAAGAACATAGAAAAGGGACGTACTGGCTTGGAGTCGGTGCGTCCCTCTTTATTGGACATCAGTCCGCTGGTCACCCGGATCATTGCTTTAATCAGTTTCGTCTGGTGATTCGACCTGCGCTAGAATACGGGGTGACCCGGGTGGACAAATCGACCAAATCGGCGGGCAACGCGCTGCGGGGATCAACTTTTTACTTGTTCCGGAATTTACGAAGAAGCTTGAGTGGTGGTAACAATTTTACCCGGCCTACCGGAGCGTCAAACCGATGCGGGGGCTTAACCTCAACCATAAATTTGAAGACAATGAGCAATCTAAAAAAAGCGTACATCGCCGGTGGCTGTTTCTGGGGGATGGAAGACCTGTTCCGGGTGCGGCCCGGCGTTAAGGACACGGAGGTCATCTACCTCGGTGGCGAGAACGAAAACCCGACCTACCGCAACCACCCGGGCCACGCCGAAGGGCTCGAAGTGAGTTACGATCCGCAGGAGACGTCCTTCAAACTCATTTTGGATTACTTCTTCCGTATCCACAACCCGACGACCGTCGACCGCCAGGGCAATGACGTTGGTTCGAGCTACCGGTCCGCCATCTTTTTTCAAGACGAAGAAGAAAAAAAGGTCGCCAAGGAAATGATCGCCGTGGTCAACAAATCCGGCAAATGGCGCGCCGACGCCGCCACTACGCTCGAGCCCTTCACCCGGGCCTGGGCCGCCGAGCCCGCTCACCAGGACTATCTGGTTAAAAACCCCAACGGGTACACTTGCCACTCGGAACGCTTTGGTAGTTTCGTTTAGAACCGCCTGCATTCATTAGGCCCGTTTACGCTGCCGATGGCGGAAAGGCCCTACGGAAGCACGCTCAAATTTTGCGGTCCAACTCAACGGACAAACCGCTACCTTACGCGGCCGGGCGAGTGCTGAACTAGCACTTAGTCCGACCACTACAGTACCCAACTCATGGCCTGGAATAGCTACAAATCCGGTAAGAACATCAAAAAAGACTTACCAGGTAGATCGCCCGGCCAATCCGGTACGGGTGTTAACGTTATCGACGCGGGGACTCGCGTGGAGGGTACCATCAAGGCGGACGGCAATCTGCGTATTGACGGGACGCTGATTGGTGATTTGAACTGTAGTGGGATGCTCATCATCGGCCCGGAGGGAGCTATCAGAGGCGACGTCACTTGTCAGAACGCCATCATCGAGGGTAATTTCGAAGGTAATTTACTCGTGCGGGAAGTGCTAACGTTGGAAAGCAATTCCCAGCTTAATGGCGACATCAGGGCGCAGAAGATGGCCGTGCTCGGTGGCGCACAAATCGCCGGTGCTTGTACCGTGCCGTACCTCGGGCCACCCAACGACAACGACACGGCCCCACCCCCCAAACAACTAGCCAATGCAAACGCCTGACCCCGGGAAGCCAAACCGGAAACTCGATCAGAATCGCGACTGGGTGAAGTACAGCGCGATCGGCTTCCAGATGGTTGCCGTGATCTGCGCGTTCGTCTTCGCCGGCACCTGGCTCGACGAGCGGTTCGCGACGGGCTCGACCTGGACTTTGGTGCTGAGCTTAACTGGCGTAGGGGCTGGTTTGTACGTAGCTTTGCGCGACTTTATCTAGCGCCACAACGCCGCTCATGACCTACGCACGCTACGGAATCTTCTTGGCCGTCACCACCCTCATCGCGGGGCTACTGGCCGCCGCGGCCCACGCTTACTGGGACATTGATTACGCCCTCCCCCTCACGGTGGGGATGATCATCCTTTTGCTGCTGCTCAGCGTAGCGATCTTTTACTTGAGCAAAAGGACGGTCGGGGCGGCGAATAAGTTTTTGTTCAGCAATGTGTTCATGGGGGCTACGATGGTCAAAATGTTTGCCTGCGGGGGCTTGATCGGGGCGTACATCGTGCTTGGGGAGCCGGCCGGTAAGATGTTCATAATCCCCTTTTTCACTTCCTATTTTGTCTTTACGCTGCTGGAGATCATTTGCCTGGTGACCATCGCCGGCGAGGCGCAGGAAGCGGAAGCGGCGGCCAAACTCGAAACCTCATGAAGTATCTCAGTTGGTTGCTCGCGCTGCCTTTGTTCGGCTGTACCGTTGACGCTCCGCAGGGCGCGGACGCGGGTGCCGTGGAAGTCCGGAAGAGCAGCGTAAGTTCGGTTACCCGGGACACCACTGCTCCCTCCCTAACTAACCTGGCACCGGCGATAGCGCCCACAAACTACGATTCGACCAGGCCTCCCATTCCCAGCTACGAATACCTGACGGGCAAATTCGACCCGGCCGTTCACCCAGACTTCGTACCGGTAGCCGCCGAGTACACCGACGGTGACCCCTACCTTCTACACCGGGAAACCTACGTCGCTTTCGAAAAAATGCACGCCGCCGCGAAGGCCGACGGCGTCACGTTAACGATGGTTTCCGCCACGCGCAACTTCGCCCGGCAGAAGCAAATTTGGGAAGCTAAGTGGAACGGCCAACGCCTGCTGGAAGGCACGCAAAAGGCCGATGTTGTCTACCCGGACCCCGCCGACCGCGCCCGCGCCATCCTCCGCTACAGTTCCATGCCCGGCACGAGCCGCCACCACTGGGGCACGGATATCGACCTAAATGACTTGGAAAACAGCTACTTCGCCAGCGGCACCGGCAAGAAAGTCTACGACTGGCTCACCACGAACGGAGTAACCTACGGCTTCTGCCAACCCTACACCGCCAAGGGTGACGGTCGCCCCAACGGCTACGAAGAAGAAAAATGGCACTGGAGCTACGTCCCCCTCGCCGCCCGCCTGACCGACTACGCCGCCAGCCAACTAAAGGACGCCGACATCAGCGGGTTCGACGGGGCGGAAGCGGCGGTTAGTATTCGGGTGCTGGAGAATTACGTGCTGGGGATTAATCGGGCTTGTAGGTGAGTCTTTGGTTTACGGTCTTTGGTCTGTAGTCTACGGTCTTAAGACTGTAGACCAGAGACCAAAGACTTTAGACCCAAGAACTTGCCACGTAAATATCTTGTTGCTCCCATAAATCGCCCAGCATGGAATTATACGACATCAATCGCTTTGCCCTCATCGTCACCCCCAGTGAAGCGCTGCTCAAATGGGCGATCAGCGAGGAGCCGACCCTGAGTGAGGAGGTAGACCCCGACGATACGGACGATCTGGCGACGGTTTACCTGCTGCCCGATTTCGGAGACATGGAAGAAGCGGAGGACTGGGTGGAGCAAAACGCCGATGCCGTCCTGGAAACGCTCCTGGAAGAGTGGATTCCGGATACCGAGCTGTGGCCCGAGAAGCTCGACTTGGAGCAGCTGGAGAAATACGCGGACTTTACTTTAAGTAATATGGTGATCGACACGGTCGACGCCGCTTACGACGAGGAGGAATAAATCGGCCTCCGCACGTACCCCCCGACAAGATTGATTTGCTTTTCTGGATTACGGATTACTTCGTAACCATCCACCACCTACGGCCCACCCCACCCACACTGCATGCACTACCAAACACCCTCCGCCGCCATTGCGGACCTGGTTAACCTCAAACCGGACCCACTCATGCTTTTCGGCCCCGACCGTAAGCACATCGTCATGGCCGACCGGCCGAATTACCCTTCCATCGAAGAGCTACGGGAACCTAAACTCAAGCTCGCCGGCCGGCTCATCAACCCCGACACATTCACGCCGCACGGGCACCGGGGCTATTTCGACCCCCGCGTCCGCAACCTGGATACCGAAGAAGAACTACCGCTGCGCGGCGTCCCGGCGGGTGCTTATTTCCGGTACTTTAACTGGTCGCCGAACGGTAAGCGGATCGCGTTCTGTCTCGCTACGCCGACGGGTTTGCAGTTGTGGTCGTGTTCCATCGATGACCTGGAGTGCACCCCGCACGGGGAAGCTACCATCAACAATAGCCTCGGTGGCTCCCCCTTCGACTTCGTCAACGACAACACGTACCTCATCCGGCGGCGGAATCCGGCGGCGGTACGCCCGGTGAAGGAGAAGAAAGTGTTGGGGCCGAACGTGCGTGACACGAGCGGGAAAGAAGGTAGCAACCGCACGTACACGAATCTGCTTCAGACCCAGTACGACGTAGACCTGTTCCGGTACTACAGTAGTGGCCAACTCTACCTCCACGACGGGGTTAGCGGAACGGAAGAAAAGTGGGGGTCGGCGGGCATCATCGCCGGTCTGGCGGCCAGCCCCAATTATAAATACTTCCTGGTCACTTTCGTCGAGGAGCCCTTCAGTTTCAACGTACCCTACGACAAATTTGCCGACCGGGTCGAGATTCTTGACGAGCACGGGGAGCGGGTAGTCTTGCTGGAAGAACGGCCAACCATGGAGCACCTTCCCCCCGCTTTTGGTTCGGTTATCACCGAGCGCCGCCGCTTCACCTGGCGGAGTGACCATCCGGCCCAGGTTTTCTGGACGAAGGCACTCGACGCAGGAGACCCCCGCAACGAAGCTGATTTTCGCGACCAGCTTTATGCCCTCACGGAACCCTTTACGGGCGAGCCGGAGCCCAGCGTCAAGCTGCCCCTTCGCTACGGCGCGGTCGGCTGGTGCCGGGGTGATTTGGCCATCATTGTCGATTGGAGCTGGAAGGAACGCCGCCAGGTTACCCGCCGTTGGTGGCCGGACGAACCTACGCGCGAGCCCGTCATCATGTACGACGTGAACTGGGAGGATAGCTACAACGACCCGGGTAGCTTCGTGAGCATCACTAACCCCCAGGACCACAACGTGCTGCTCACGCGCGACCAGGGCAAAAAGCTCGTGCTGACCGGCTCCGGCCACGGACCGGCGGGCACCCAACCCTTCGTGGATGAATACGACATCGCCACCGGAGCAACGGAGCGCCTTTGGCAAAGCACCCCGCCCCACTTCGAACGGCCACTGTTTTTCCTCGACCAGCACCCGGATTACTTCATCCTCGCGCGGGAGCAGAAGACGGAGCGACCCAACTACTTTCTACGGCAAATTTTGACGGGCGAGGAAACGCAACTGACGCACTTCGAGCATCCCTACCCGCAGCTTCGCGACGCGAACTACGAGAAGGTCCAGTACGCGCGGACGGACGGCGTGAAGCTTTCCGGAGAGCTGCACACGCCGCAGCACTTCAAAGCCGGAGAAGACGCTCCCCTGCCCATTCTTCTCTGGGCTTACCCACAGGAATACAAAGACGCGGACAATGCGGGACAGGTGACGACCAGCCCCCACCAATTTACCCGGATATCTCCACTAGCTCCCCTACCCTTCCTCGCCGCCGGTTTCGCCGTGTTCGATGACTTCGCCATGCCAATCGTCGGTGAGGGTGACGTGGAGCCCAACGAAACGTTCGTGGAACAAGTGAGAATGAACGCGGAGGCGGCGGTAAAAACGCTGGTCGATGCAGGTGTGGCGGACCCCGAGCGCATTTACGTCGGTGGCCACAGCTACGGTGCCTTTATGACCGCGCACCTACTAGCGCACACGGATCTTTTCGCCGGGGGCATCGCCCGCTCGGGTGCTTACAACCGGACGCTGACGCCATTCGGTTTTCAGGCGGAAGAACGCTCCTTGTGGGAGGTGCCGGATACCTACATCAAGCTCAGCCCCTTCATGTACGCGGATAAGATCGACGCGCCCTTGTTGTTGATTCACGGGGAGGAAGATTCCAACAGCGGCACTTACCCGGTGCAGAGTCGGCGACTGTTCAAAGCACTCAATGCGCTCGGCAAGACGGCTCGCTTGTGTTTGTTGCCCTACGAGGACCACGGTTATGCAGCGGAAGAAAGTATTTTACACATGCTCTGGGAGATGGAAACATGGATGAGCAAAAAGGCTTAATTGATTGGTTAAACCAACTCAACGTAAAAGACTAACTCGCTATCACCCGGAATCTCTGGCGGATAACCATCTTTTCCGTAGCCTAAAGCGGGTGGGATAAACAGCGTAGCGCGGTCACCCCGCCGCATGAGCGCAATACCAACATCCCAGCCGTCAATTACCTCGCCATTACCGAGGTGGAAGCGAAAGGGCTTACCGGAGGCAAAATTATCGTCGAATACTTCTCCGGTCGCGGAGAGTAAGCCTACGTAAAGGACTTGCACCCGTTCGCCGCGCAGAAGTTGGCGGCCATCGCCCCGCTCGTGGATCACGTAGCCTAAACCACCGGTAGTTCGTTTGGGGTTGAGATCGCCGGATTGGTAATCGGTGCGAACGGATTCGGCGTGGGCGAGCACTGCGGGGCGGCGGGATTTTATGCGGGCGGTTTCTTTCTTTTTCATTTGGGGGGTAAGGTAGCGGGGACCGGGAAGAACTTGGAGATTGAGTAGGAGTGAAGCTCTCGATTCATTGTCAACAAACTACAGACCCACTGAGATGCCAGCCCTGATTGACCTACTTCGAATAGGTAATGCCGTTGCTGACAAATAGTTAAAATACCGGTCATACAAGTTAGAAAAACCAAACTCGTAACCAATACTAAGCAAAACAGACCTTTTTTCAGCGACCTTTACAAAGCTTGCAATATTCCAGTAAAGTCTTACGACTGACCCCGCTTCATAGTTTTTAGAGAAGGCTTCTAAATCGCTACTGATTCTTGCGTCATCCGAATTTGCGGAAGTTGCAACTAATCTGTCACCATAAACAGAAACGGTACCGAATAATTTTTTCGCAAGTATTGTACGTTTAAACCCTAATTCAAGTCGAACGGAAGATCGACCAATGGAGAGATCGTTGAAAGAATTAACAGTGGAAAAATACCTGTAGCCAAATCCTAATACAAAAGAGTTTGTCTTCTCACTGGTTTGGTAGTACAAACCTACCAAAGCTGTGTTACCCCAAGTGAACTTGTTGGAAATGTGTCTACCTTCGATTCTTGAAATTCCGTATTCGACATTTCCACTCAATTCGTATTTTGATTGAGCATCTAATTGACCCAGCGTTGCTAGCAGAAATAAGATAATAATATGTTTTCTCATCATCGTACAATTACAAATTTAGAAGTTTGACTCTCTGATCCATCGGCGAATTTTAGAATAATACAATACACCCCCCCAGGATATGCATTTAAATTTATTTCTTTGGCTCATGTATTTTGAGGGGTGAAAGCCGTTGCTTGGATAAATTCACTCGTGACAATTTTAGTATCATGAAACCACTGATGCATGCCGACGTAATGCCAAAGATAGTGTTTGCTAACGCCTCTGAAAGGTCTCAGAAAATTGCGTAGTCCAGTCCAAAATCCTTCCGCCGTATTAGTATATACCTCATTAATTCCATCTCCATCATCGTCTTTAGCCCATTCTTTAATATGGTGACAGACGGTTGCGTGATGAACGCCTAAATCAGCGAGCTTCCAGTAAGCTAGATGCTCATCAGTATGGCAACTTCCTCTCATGATTCGTTGCTCGGCTAACTTGCTCTGGACTTCTACTTTTGTCGTGCGCTGTCGGACGTGCAAACGTACTAGGCCCGTCTCACGTCCGATCGTTCCCATTATTCCCGGTCGGTCGTTGGCGAAGTTACCGAGCCCCTTTTTTTTATTAGCCCTCCGCCGAGGTGGGTCTTGAGGATCTAGGTGGGCAATTCCTTTTTCTCCAGCGATTTGGTAAACTTCGTCCGTTTCGGTAACCTCGACGTGGAACAATCCTGTCCATTTGAACGGATCATTATTATACGCATAATGTATGGGTTAGGTCACACTATTAGACATTTCAAATCGAACGCTTGGAGGACTCGAAACTCTTCACTACGCTTTGGTTTCGAGACGCTCCAAGGTTCCAAAATCTTATTTGAGGACCTTGGGACGTCCTCCGCCGTGAAGCCGAAGGCGAAATTGTTGAGGTCCTCCAAGCGTCCGGGAGAAAATATCCAGTAGTATGGGGTTAGGTATAATTCATATTGTCGTATCTTCAAATACGCTATTTAACTTGAGGCCCAACAAACACTTGATGTCCGCTAAAAGTCTTCTATTCACTCAATATTTCATAAGCGACAATCTGAATTACACCCTATGGGTTGTTAGCCTTTCTGAGATCGCTTCTCTATTAAAGAGAAAGACTTATTGTGCAATATCATAATACCTAAGCCAACTATTTATGAGTGGATTATCTCTCTGTGCCGGTACAGACGTAAGCGATCAAACATTTTCACACGGCAGGCAGTCCCGAGTAAACTTAAATAAATCAGCAGCGCAGCCCGTTCCTAACATTGCCCCAATAGCTGCGAAAGCATTATCAAAAAAGTAGCCTAAATTGAAGCTCCCGTACGCTACTTGGGCAAAATACCATCAACTTTGCACCCGCGACCGCGCAATAAAAACATTAGAACCGGTAGCCCGCCAAAATACCCAAACGCAAATCAAACGAACTCGCAAAGCCGAAGGCGCGCGAAGACAGATCGCGCGCACCAAAGAAAGTGCCCCGCCCGAGGCCGGCATTGGTTTCGATAACGATGCCCCGCTCGGAGACCCACTTGTAGCCCATCAGAACACCAAGCACGCCACGGGTGCCGCTTAACAACAGGTCGGCACCGATTTCTTCCGCCCTGACGAGTACGACCTTACCGTAAGCGCCGACGAAGAACCGGTCCGCGCCCAGGCTAGGGCTAACGTAGTAGCGCACTTCGGGAATCAGGCGAGCACCCCGGCGGCGGAACTCTTCATCGTTCAGACTAAATTTTGTGGTCGCGTAGGCCAGGCCGACCGCTACGGAAAGATTCGGATCGACCATGGCGTCACCAGACACGTTGATGCCACCGGTAACTAGAGAGCCGACGTTAATCTTAGCGTCGACCCGCAGCTGCGCAAAGGAAGCGGTGGACAAACAGCAAAAAAAGGCGAGCAGAAGAAAACGGACCATGATGTGTTACTATTTGGCGCGGGGCAAAGGAACGCCTAAATAAAGTCTCCGTGCCAGTGCCCGACAAAGCTTTACGAGACCTTTAGGAAAGCGGCTTAAGACCGTCTTACCACGCCCCGCCCACCGTATCTTCGCGAACCATGGAAAACCCCACCGCCCTCGAACCGCTCATTCTCTCCGACGATTTTAATTACGCCCTCGAACGGATGGAAGCCGGCGCGAACCTATTCATTACCGGGCGGGCCGGGACGGGCAAATCTACCCTGCTGCAAATTTTCCGGCGCAGCACGCAGAAAAACGTCGTCGTCGTGGCACCCACCGGCGTGGCGGCGCTGAACGTGGGCGGGCAGACGATCCACAGCCTGTTTGGCTTTCCACCCCGCTTACTACAAAAGAAGGACGTACGGCCCAACCGCCGCTACAAGCGCCTATTTCTGAACCTCGAAACCTTGGTCATCGACGAAATCAGCATGGTCCGTGCGGACATGATGATGGCGATCGACTACGCGCTGAAGATTAACCGGGACAGCGGCAAGCCCTTCGGCGGCGTGCAGGTGATCTTTTTTGGGGATTTGTACCAATTGCCACCCGTCGTGAGCACGCAGGAAGAGCGGAACTGGTTCAGCTTAAAATATTCGAGCGCCTACTTTTTCGCCGCGCCCTGTCTGGACTACATCGACCTGGAAATGATCGAACTACAGCAGGTTTACCGACAGGACTCGACCCACTTTTTACGGCTGCTGGAGGCGATCCGCAACGCAACGATGGACTACGAAGAACTGGAAAGCCTGAACGAGCGCCACGTCGAGGATTTTACCGTGGAGGAAGGAGATAATTACCTCACGCTCGCCGCTCGTAATGCAACCGTCAATAAAATCAACGTCACGGCGCTGGCCGAAAACCAAAACCCGGAGATGCTGTACGTGGCGAAAGTCACCGGTTCGTTTAAGGAAAACCTGTTCCCCGTCCCGGGTGCGCTAAAGCTAAAGGTTGGTGCACAAGTCATGACCGTGCGCAACGACACCGACCGCAAGTACGTCAACGGAACGATCGGCACGGTGAAGGAATGCAAGCCGGAATCGGTCATCATCACCATCAAAGAAGACGGAAAGACGGCGGACATCGAAGTCGGTTACGAGGAGTGGGACATTATCCGCTACAAAGCCGACGACGCGGACCTGACGAAAATCGGTACGGAGTCGATGGGGAAATTCAAGCAGATCCCCGTTCGGTTGGCCTGGGCGGTGACGATTCACAAGTCGCAGGGCAAGACGTTCGACCGAATCATTATCGACTTGGGAAGCGGTGGCGCATTCGAGCACGGGCAGACGTACGTAGCCTTATCTCGCTGCCGGACTTTGGAGGGCATCGTGCTGCGCCGGCCGTTGACGCCGCGGGACGTGATGATCGACCCGGCGGTGGTGGAGTATTATGAGATGATGCGGCGGTGAAGGAAGGGGTTTGGGGTCTTTGGTCTTTGGTCAATCTATTATTTGGGCGGCTTGTTGATTCTGCCGGGCACGGAACCAAGGCGGTAGCCGACGCCCGTAGATCGGTATTCATAATTATTCAAGCCTCTCTAGTTTGAAAATGATAGCGTCATGCCTACACAGCACAGATTTTTAGTTCTTTAGTTTCTGAACTTTAGGTTAAATATGTATATTTGGGATCTCGCCGATTGATTGTGGACGCTGTGTCGCTGAGAGCAGCTAATAATTTCAGGCCATTGATACAGTGATTATTACACCAATAAAGCAGTATAATTATTTATCTCGTTTATTCTCGGCGATGCTTCAAACATATTTTCTTAATCCTAAAAATTCTTAATAATGGACTTCTCAAAATTATTCGACCTCAGCGGTAAGACTGCCATCGTAACCGGCGGCGCCAACGGCATTGGCAAGGCTACGGCCGTCATGCTGGCCAAGGCGGGCGCCAACATTTCCATCGGAGACTTCAAACTAGCGGATGCCGAAAAAACCGCCGCCGAGATTCGTGAACTCGGTGTAAAAGCACTTGCCGTTTCCTGTAACATACTGGAAGACGACCAACTCGTAAATCTTGTAGACCGCACCGTAAAAGACCTGGGCGGAATCGACATTCTGATCGCTAACGCCGGTGGTGGTGGCGGTGGCCGGGAGAACCCGTTTAAGATTGACCGTAAAGACTTTGAGCGCGACTTTCAGCTTAACGTGTTCAGCACCTGGCGCTTGTGCCAACTCTGTGTACCGCACATGAAGGACGGCGGCTACGGTTCGATTGTGATCACCACGTCCATGTCGAGCATCAACAAGAGCCCCAACATGAGTGGCTACGCGAGCTCTAAAGCCGCCCTCAACCACATGGCCGCTAACCTTGCGCACGACTTTGGGCCGGAGGTACGAATCAACTGTGTCGGGCCGGGCGCTACCCGTACCGCCGCGCTGGAATCAGTCCTGACGCCGGAGATCGAAAAGACCATGCTGGCGCATACGCCGATTAAACGGTTGGGCACGTCCGACGACATTGCCGGGGCGATGCTCTACTTCGCCTCCCCGGTATCGGAGTGGGTCAGTGGCCAGACCATTTTTGTGAATGGTGGTGGTGAGCAGGTGTTGGAGTAGATGATTTGTGGCCGGCGGTAGACGGTCTGTTTACTGCCGGCTTATTTTTTGTCCGCGCCGATCATCCCTCACAAATACTAGTGTAGCCCGTTCAGCGAAGCATTAGATCAAGCGCTTGCCGGGGAATTAGTGCTCCCAACTGGTTTGCGGCACGGTTGGCCATTTTATTCAACTACCAATCCGCTTTCATGGAAATCAAGACCGATACGCAGTTATTTCAAGATGCCTTGAAGGGTAGTACGATCAATACGCTAATTAATGGTGCGATTCAGTACTTCGTGTTGTGGGGTACGACGCCATTACCACTTCCGCGCGATTCCATCGCGAACGAGGAGCACACGGTACTCGGTGCTGGCGTATTAGCCTTTCCGTTTTGGCTCCCGGCCACCTCCCCCGCACCTGCGTCAGCGCCAAATAATGTTTACTACGGGGCGCGGCCGCTGGTGCAAAGTAAATCAGCCGGAGCAGTGGCAAATCTCCAGGAGGTGATAAATTAATACCGTAAAATTAATTACTTCTATTCCTCAAATCCGCGCTCATTTAAATGGACCCATATGAAAGTAATAGCTACCGCGCACATAATATATTCCCTCGCGAGCCGTACGTTGTTGGCATTCTTCTTATTACTTTCCCTAAGCCTCAACGGACAGGACGAAGTAGCGAGACCCGCCGCCCGCGCGCTCTACGAATATTTCGACGAAAAGCTGCCGGACACCTTATCCGCGAATAAGCATAATTTCTATCCGGTGCTTTCCGGAAACGCCGCTTCGGGCGTAAACCTGTTGATGGAGGGACCGAAAGCCTTAGTCGAGCGGCCCCGTTTCCTATCCATCGACTTCAGAATGGGTAGCCAAACCACCGGCCGGCGGGTGTATCAGCAACTTTGGCGCTATCCGGAATGGGGCGTGGGGTACTATGGCGTTAAACTCTACAACGATGAGGTTTTCGGCGTGCCGAATGCACTATTCGGCTACATCGATATTCCGGGAAAAACCTTTTCACCGGAGCGGCGCTGGACGTGGGGTTACCACATTGGTGGCGGGTTGAGCTTTAATTTCCAGCCCAATAATCCGGATTTTAACCCGCTCAACAACGTAATTGGCTCCTACAACAACGTATTTATTGATCTGGGCTTTTGGGCTAGCCACAAATTATCCGAATCAATAGACATCAGGGGCGGGTTTCAGTTTATCCACTTTAGTAACGGGGCGAGTAGTTTACCGAACCAGGGGATGAACATGATTGGCCCCAATTTGCAAATTAAGCACCATTTGGTGCGGGAGCGGCCGACGACCTTTAAGCGTGACGACATTCCCGAGTGGACATCTCGCCATGGTTTATTCGTTTACCAGGCCATCGGTGGCAAGCAGGTCACTTCCGGGGGCAAACGCTACTTCAATTCCACCACTGGCCTGGCTTACAAATGGTGGAGCGGCTACCGTAACCGCTGGCTCGTGCAGGCGGACGTATTTTATGATTCCTCAAATAATACCGGGGAGGGGCCGCGTGATATCGTCCCGGTAGCTGACCGAGATAACCCCAACAACTTGTACAGCCTGGGCATTTTTGCGGGCCACGAAGCGGTGTATAACCGTTGGGGGTTCGTGGTGGGTTGGGGCGTGCACGTAGCCCGCAGGTATGAGTACACGAGTGTACACTACCAGCGGTTTGGGGTACAGTACCGGGTCTGGAATGGTCTGGTGGTCGGGGCGGGGCTTAAAGCGCGGACGTTTGCCGCGGATTACATCGAATGGTCAATTGGATACAATGCATTTTAAACAACTACCCTTTGTCTTTTTGCTCCTGGCGGCAACCGTAAGCCCTCCCCTGGCGGGGCAGGCCTGGGGGGAGCTGTTCATCGTTCGGTCCGTACCGCTCGACGATCAATTTTCGCCAGATTTTAGCTTCCGTGACCTGACGGATGCCAACTATGGCATCGGCCTGGGGCTTAGCTATTCCGTTGACCGCGTGTCGGTGGGCCTCGATACCCGTTACGTAGAGTACAAACCCCGGATCGAGGGATTGGAAGTACGCTCGTTTCGAATCGGGCCGCGGGTAGATTACGTGTTCTCCGAAACCCGGCGCTTTATTCCTTACGTAGGGCTTTCCGGGGCGATCCACCAGATCAAAGCTATTGTCGGGCCTTCGCTCTCTACGCTGGAGCGCCAGGGAAATACTTACGTCGGCTTTGGGGTCCGTGCCGGCGGGGTTCTGATGCTGACTGAGCAAGCGGCGCTGCGATTGGGTGCCGAGTACAGTTACCTAAACGACTTTCCACACCTTGATTTCACGTTGGGGTTTGCTTACGATTTTGGAGACTTTTGACGCGGCGGTAGCTGAGCATAAACTTGGGGCACGTTGGTACTTTAGCTGCGCTACTCCTTCGGGATAGTCATAGCTAAGTGAGTATTTTGTCAGTGACAACTAGCGCAGAAGTGGCTAAAACAAGGCTGGAAGGTAAAGTCCTATTATTCTCTAAACCGCGGTATGCCAGTTGCCTAATTGGCTCGCCAAGGCAATTATTCCCGTTGAGATAATCCGCACGTAGTGAAGTAACGCGAAATTTCGATAACTTAACTGATCTGGTCCAGATCACGTCGGTGATGAATCTACTCGGACAACGTCGAAATAATTTTCACTCCCGGTGAGCCACATTTAATTACGAGAATAAGCTCCGTTTAAAATGTGTTTAGTTCTTAATAAAAAGAACCTTTTGTTTCCGAGTGCGTTGCAGCAACGGTCCACCGCGAAACACAAGAATATGCCTTCATTCCAGCTTTACCGAGAAATGCTTCCGACGGGTGCTTTACGACTTCGTTCCCCTACGCAATTGGTTTTGCTACTGGTGCTTATAGCAGGTTTAAATACGGGCCTGTTCGCCCAGTCCCCGCTACGGATTACCTTATTGTCCGATCTGGAAACCGCTACAACACCGAGCCTCGATGCGCTCATCGCCGATGAATTAGCGGCTTTACTGGGCAGCCGCTACGACCTGACGCTGGACATCGTCTACACCGGTGGCCGCACGGCGGACATCCGCACCGCCACCGATCAGGCTTACGCGGTTTCGGATTTCGTCGTCGGTAGTGGGTTGGGTACCAGCTCCGCGCTGATGAACCTTACGGAGTACCCTAAATCGACCATCGCCGCCGTCGTGTTGAACAAGGGCGAGGTCGCAGGTGCAGGGCAAGTGGGAGAAACGAGCGGGACGGGCATCCCCAACTTCACTTTCGTACAATCGCCATTCGACATCGGGCGTGACCTGCGGGCCCTCAAAGCCATGACCGATTTCGGCCGGCTAACCGTCTTGACCACCGCTACTTTACGGCCCGCCCTGGCCCCGGTCATTCAAGAGGCGTTGAGCACCCCGGTTGATTACGTGACGGCTACCGGGACCGTAACCGAAATACTCCGGCAAATTCCACGGGAAACCAAAGCCGTGTACCTGACGCCTCTAGAGACTACCCTACCCTACCCCCAGCAGAAAATCTTGCTGGACAGCCTAACCGCGCGCGGTGCGGCAACCTTCGGCCTACTGGATAAGCCCCTGCTCGAACTCGGTGCCCTGGCCGCCCACTCTTCCTCCGAGAACATTAGTAAACTACCCCGGCGGGTGGCACTGGACGTCCTGCGCATTCTCGACGGCATCCCCGCCGCGGAGTTAAGCACCGAACTTTCCGCCGCCACTTCCGGCTTAGTCATCAACATGGCTACGGCGCGCGCGGCGGGGGTCTACCCATCGTGGGAGACGATGCAAACGGCCATACTCCTCAATCCAAACGATCTACCCGATGCCCGGGAGCTGACGCTGCGGGGCGCCGTCCTGGAAGGGCTGGCCAACAACCTCGGGTACCAGTTTTCTGCCTACGACGTGGACATTGCCCGGAGCGACCTGGGTATTGCCAAAAGCGATCTGTTGCCCCAGGCCGAAATCGCCACCACCCTCACCCACCTCGACGCGCAGACCATCGCCAGCTCCTTCGGCCAGCAGGGAAGTTTGAACTGGACGGCGAAGGGGACCGTCAATCAAGTAATTCTTTCGGAGCCGGCATTTGCCAACGTGGCCATTAACCGACTACTCCTGGAAGGCCAGGAGGCCGCGCTGGAAGTGGCCCAGCTCGACGTGGTGCTCGACGTAGCGACCGCCTACCTGAACACGGTGCAGGCAAAAGTATTCGCGGACCTACAGAACGATAACTTGGCCGTCACCCGCGCCAACCTCGACGCGGCGAGTACCAAGCGGGAAGCCGGGGCGGTGGGCGCCTCCGACGTGTACCGCTGGGAGAGTGAACTGGCGCTAAACCGGATCGACGTCAATAACGCCCAGGCGCAGTTGGCCCAATCCCGTTACAACCTTAACCAATTGCTGAACCGGCCGATCAACGAAGAATTCACGCTGCCGGAATTTACCGGCCAGGATAGTCTGCTGGGCACCATTGGCCAGACCATAATCCCCTTACTGAACAGCCCGCGCGATCTCGACCGGCTCGCCAACTTCCTGGCCGCGGAAGCAGTCCGCGACCTACCGACGCTCGACCAGCTGGAGGCGGCCATCAACGCCCAGGAACGGCAACTGCTGGCTTCCCGCCGGTCGCTTTACCTGCCGACCATCGGCATCGGCGGGCAGTACAATTACCGCATCGCGAACTACGGAACCGTGCCCTTACCTCCGGAATTGGGCTTTGATTTCGCCAGCGAGGACCGGCCCCGCAGCACCTACAACGTCGCCCTCAACGCCTCGTTACCCATCTTCCAGGGTGGCCGGCGGAAGTTGCAGGTAGAGCGGTCGCGCGTGGCCACCCTGCAGGCAAATACGCAACGCCAGGACGTGCAAAATCAACTCCTACAGCGGCTGTATTCCGACGTGGAAAGCGTAGTGGCCAGTTACCGCAACGTACAGTTGGCACGCTCGGCGGCGGAGACGGCCACGAAAAACTTCGCCATCGTGGAAGACCTGTACCTCGCGGGCGTGACCAACATCACCAGTCTGGTCGACGCGCAGAACGTGACGCTGCAGTCCAACATCAACGCTACCAACGCCGGGTATCAATTCGTTGCCGATTTCATCAATTTGCAACGCAGCACCGGGTCGTACCAATTTTTGGAGAGTGACGCTAACCAGGCGGATTTCTTGCGGCGGTTTATGGAATTTAAATAGGGCCGGAAAAGCCTTTAGCGTAACCTGATGCATTCGGACCTGGAGGTCCTCAACCTTAAATACACCCATGAGATATTTATCCGTCATACCGATTTTTCTTGCCTTGCTGACCGCCTGTGGCGGTGGGGAAGAAGCCGCCCCGGAACTCCCGCTCCGCGCCATTCGCTACGGCGAAGTGGTTACCGACGACGGCAGTACCAGCCAGTCCTACACCGGCGTGGTGACGGCCGCGGGGGAAACACCGCTATCGTTTCGGGTGGGCGGCACCATTCGGGAGATGAAAGTAAAATTGGGCGATCGCACCCGGCGCGGACAGCTGATCGCTACGCTCGACCCGGTGGATTTACAAGTCCAAAGTAGCCAGGCCAGCGCCAACTACCAGGCGGCCGAAGCGCAGGTGGAAAGCGGAGAAACCCAACTGATCGCCGCCCGGGCCGCCTACGACCGCACTCTGAAATTATACGAGAACAACAGCGTCTCGCTCAGCGAATTCGAGCAGGCACGCAGCCAGTTCAAAAGCTCGCAGGCGCAAGTGCAGGCGGCTAAAAGTCAGCTAGCGGCGAGTGGTGCTTCGGTCCAGGCATCCCGCAACCAGGTGAGTTATACCCGGCTGACGGCTCCCTTTGCCGGCGTGATTACGCGGGTAGAGGTAGAACGCAACGAGTTCGCGGGCTCGGGCAAAGCCATCGTGACGCTGAGCACGGAGGAAGATCCGGAAGTAGAAGTCAACTTACCGGAAAATCGCATCGGGGCGATCGAACGGGACATGCGAGTGACCATCGCTTTCCCATCGCTTCCCGGCCGGGAGTACGCCGGCGTAGTGAGTGAAGTGGCTTACGCCGCCGGTGACGCACCCAGTTATCCGGTAACGGTCCGGATCGGCGAGGCCACGTCCAGCATCCGGCCCGGGATGGCGGCCAACGTCCGGTTCACGTTTGGGGAGGGCAATGACGCCGGGCCGTTGTTGCTCACCCCCATCGAGTCAGTAGCGGAAGGCCCCGAAGGTCGTTTCGTTTACCTGCTCACGGCGGGCGCGGGCGGCACCTACGTAGCCAACAAACAAGCCGTCACCATCGGTGATTTACACACCGCTGGTTTTGCGGTGTCGGCGGGCCTGGCGGCCGGTGATAAAGTAGCTACGGCCGGGATCAAGTCCTTACTCGACGGCATGGAAGTCCGGCTAATGGAATAGCCCCCCCAAGCCTGCACTCCCCAATTTCCTTGCACCTGCCCCGATAGCTATCGGGGCGCCGAAAAATGCGGCGAAACGGTATTTAATTAATTTTAGCGATGAATATTTCAAAAGCGGCCCTCGAGAACAACCGGGTCACGATTCTGGTCGTACTGATGATCGCCATCATGGGCCTGGTGGGGTACAGTAACCTGTCGCGCAACGCCATGCCGCCCTTCACGATCCGGGTGGCCAGCGTGGTGACGTCCTTCCCCGGCGCGAGTGCCGAACGGGTGGAAGAACTGGTGACGGAACGCATCGAACGGGTCGCCCAGGAGCTGGCCGCCGTCAAGCAAATTACGAGTGAAAGCCGAACGGGGTTGAGCGTCGTCAACGTAGAATTGGAACCCAGCGTAATTAAGGAAAACATGCAGCCGGTCTGGGATAAACTGCGGCGTAAAATGGAAGAACTGGCTGTGACCATGCCCGACGGCGTGGGTACGATCAACGTGAAGGACGACGGCCTGGGCGTGGTGTACGGCATCCAGGTCGGCCTTACCGGCGGGGGTTATCAACTGAAAGACCTGAAGGAAAAAGCGGAGGACATTCGCGACGACCTGGTCAAGCTGGAGGACGCCGCCGAAGTAAAAATCAACGGCCTGCGGACCGAGCAGATTTACGTAGAATTCGACAACGCCCGCCTGGCCCGCTACGGCCTTTCGGCGAATGAACTGCAGCGAACGATCTCGGCGACCAACATCGTTTTCCCGGGCGGCGACGTGGGCCTCGGCGACCAACGCGTGGTGCTGGAACCGACGGGTAACTTCGAAAGCCTCGCCGACCTGGAGAACATCATTATTCAGCTCAACCAGACCGAAACGGCTAAACTGGGAGAGATTGCCAAGATTACGCGCGGCTACCCTACCCCGGCGGAGCGGATCGTGCGAGTCGACGGCCAGGTGGGCCTCGTCGTCGGTGTCGCGGTCAAGGAGGGTGCTAACCTGATTCAGCTCGGCGAGCAGGTCGACGAGCGGATTGCGATTTTTAATCAGACGCTTCCGGTGGGCATGAAAGTGGAGCGGATCGCGAGCCAGGACACCTACGTGAGCGCGAGCGTGAGCGGCTTTTTGAGCAACGTTTTGCAGTCGGTGGGCATCGTGCTGGTCGTCATGTTTTTGTTCCTGGGTTGGCGGACGGGCCTCGTCGTGGCCAGCCTCATCCCCCTGGCGATCATCATGACTTTGCTGCTGATGAACGTCTTTGACGTCGGCCTCAACCAGGTCACGCTGGCCGCGCTCATCATGGCCCTCGGGATGCTGGTGGACAACGCCATCGTGATCTCCGAAGCGATGATGGTGCGGATGGAGGAGGGCATGAAACCCCGGGACGCGGCCTACGCGGCGACCTCCGAGCTGGCCATTCCGCTACTCATTTCTTCGCTGACGACCTCGGCGGCTTTCCTTGCCTTTTTCCTCGCGGAGAATACCATGGGCGAGATGATGGGGCCGCTTTTCGTGGTGATCACCTTCGCGCTGTTGAGTAGCTGGATCATGGCGATGACGGTGGTAGCGATGCTGGGGGTGGCTTTGATTCGGGTCAAGCAGCCCTCATCCATGCCCGACGGAGACGAGGAGACGGCTCGGGCGTCGGAGGCGTTAATAGTATCCGAGACGTCCGGTGATGCTGTCTTCGTGGATACCGTTGCGTCCCCCTCCTCCGCAGTGGGGTCGGAAGAAACGTTTTTGGGCGCGGACGCGGGTGCAAGCGTAGGTGGGCAAGAGGAGCAGACGAAAGAAAAACCCGACATTTTCGCCCGCCTGAACAAGCATTACGGCAACCTGATTTATACGGCACTGAAGCGGCCGTGGTTGACGCTGGCGCTCATTATCGGAATGTTCATCGGTTCCCTTTTCTTGTTCCCCCTGATCCCGTTTACCTTTTTTCCGGATAGTGACCGGAACCTGATTACGATGGACATCGACTTGCCGCTGGGCACCGACATCGGCCGGACGGCGGACATCGTGGCGCAGATCGAAACCTACATCAACGAATCGTTACTCGTGACCGGGGACGATGAAAAAGCGACGGGAATCACCGACTTTACCAGTTTCATCAGCGAAGGCCCGCAGTCCTACGACCTGGGGTACCAACCGGGCGAAGCCAACAGCGGCTACGCCCACTTACTGATGAACACCAGTAGCTACGAAGCCAACCGGGCGATGATCCGTAAGCTGGAAGATTACACCTTTGAGAACTTCCCGGATGCGGACATCAGCGTGGGCCCACTGGGCAGTGGCGGCGGCGGCGGTGCCGACGTGGCCGTGCGCGTCAGCGGCGACGACGTGGCCGTGCTTTACGGCATTGCCGACGACATCAAGCGGGAGATGACCGGTATATCGGTAGCGACCAATATTTCCGACGACTGGGGCCCAAAGAGCAAAAAGGTCGTCATCGACATCGACCAGGATAAGGCCAACCGGGCCGGGGTAACGAATCAGGACATTGCGGTCTCCCTACGGACGAGCCTATCCGGGTTCAACGCGGGTTCCTTCCGGGAGGGCGAAGAGTCCTTACCGATCATGATGCGGGGCATCGGTGCCGAAGCGTACGAAGTGCAGGATCTGAAGGGCCTCAACGTGTTTGCGCAGGCGACCGGCAATAACGTCCCCCTCACGCAAGTAGCCGAGGTGGACGTTGCGTGGCAGTACGCCAAGATTATTCGCCGCGACCTGTACCGGACCCTGACGATCTCGGCCGACGCGCTCGAAGGGGCGACGGCGACGGACCTCACCTCGCAACTCGTGCCGAAACTCAAAGAGATGCAAAAAGACTGGCCGATCGGCTACAAGTTCGAACTTGGCGGCGAGAGCGAGCGGAGCGCGGAAGCCATGATGGCCGTAGCAAATAAACTACCGCTTGCGGGCTTCATCATCATCCTATTACTGATGGTCCAGTTCAACAGCTTCCGGAAAATGGGGATTGTGCTGGCGACGATTCCGCTGGGGATTATCGGGGTGATTATCGGCTTACTGCTGTTTCAGTCTTATTTCGGTTTCATGGCCTTTCTGGGCGTCATTTCGCTGGCGGGTATCCTGATCAACAACGCCATCGTGTTGCTCGACCGGATCGAGATCGAGGAGAAAGCGGGGAAGCACGAATTTCACGCCATTATCGATGCGTGCCAGCAACGCTTCCGGCCTATTTTACTGACTACTTTCACCACGGCCCTGGGGTTGATTCCACTCTACTTGGGCGGTGGCTTGATGTGGGAGCCGATGGCTATTTCCATTATGATCGGCCTGTTGTTTGCCACGGTGATTACCTTGTTATTCGTGCCGGTTGTTTATAAGTTGTTGTTTCGAATTAGGGAGGGAGGCGACACCGCCGCCCCTGAAATCAGTACCGAAGCGCATTAAATATATACAATAGAAAATAATAAGCTTATGCACAACATAAGAATTTCAGTTCTGGCAGTATTTTGCGTTTTTTCAATTTTTTCTTGCAATCGGCGCATTGTCAGCACTATGGAGGATTCAAATACGACGTATCCCCAAGGTGCCATAAACACGACTGACCGCACCCGACTACTGAGTTTTGCGCAAAGCACGGACCTTAATGCTGCCTACCTGGATACCGTAAGGTTTCTGGAACAAGTAGTGGACCTCGATGGCAATCCGGCAACCACCGAATATATAGTTTATCTGATGGGTATGGAGAACTGTGGTTCGGGAGGGTGTAACCTGTACGTTACTAACCAAGGTAACGAGATCATCTCTAATACCACCGTCGTAAAGCTGCCGGTGTACCTCAAGAACGAGGAATCCACCGGCACCTGGAAAAACCTGATCGTCTGGAGTGATGGTGCCTACCGGACGTTGACCGCCGAAGACGGGGAGTACACGCCCAACGGGTCAATGGGTGTGGAAATTTCTCAGGAAGAGGTGGAGGATAATCCTGAGACTTACGTGAAGGTGCTGGATTATCTAGACTAAAGTCGTGTTTAAATTTCCACCTTCCTGACCACTAATGTTTTACGCACCTGGCTTCCCAGAAATCGACTCCTTTAGCTCGCTGGACTCGCACTCCCGGAGGAGCAAAAAAGCTCATTTTTATTTAAATGGAACAGGAAGCCTACGGAAGCAACGGAGCTAATCGATAATGCTCGGATTAGCAGCATTCAAACACGCTCTAAACTTTTCAGCCTGGCCTTTACAATTTCACTGGTTTAAACCAACCGACTACGCCCAATCCCCCTTGCACCCGCGACCGCGCATAATTAGGCTACTGCCTCCGGAGGCACGTAGCGCTTGATCGCTAATTAATTGATTACTTAAATATTCTCCACTTACTTAAACCCCGCGAAAACAACTCATCAACTTCCGGCCCGGGCAAAACAAGCACCTTATTCCGTACCCAGTTTCAGCCGTATGTACCGAATTTGTCAGAAATTGTAGATAGCCGCCCCGCCGAGTTCCCAGTGCGTCATAATGACGCCGCTGTTGAGGGAAAGCCCGCAGTTGACGCCGGAAGAGCTACCGATGCCACAGTAAACACCGTTGCTGCTGGCAAAGAGCGGTAGTTTGAGGCCGCCATTCAGGCGAATCCCGATGCGCTCGGTTACGGCGTATTCTACGCCCGCGCCGAAGCTCATGAGGAAGTGAGTGCGCGTCTTTATGTCCTCGCTGGTGATGTCATAGATGGCAAGACCGACGCCGGCATCGAAGAAGCCCACGATTGGTCCCGCACCGATGTACTGGGTAGCGTTCGTATTAATAAAATGGATATTCATGTCGGCTGCCCCGCCGTCGTATTCGGTAGCGTAGCGCGCGTCCGGCGTAAAGCTCAAGACGGTAGGAACGAAGGTGTAGGACAGGCCGGCGGCCCGCTGGAAGGGCAACATTCTTTTGAACCCCGCCGTGTAGGAAATGGACTCCTTGATGGATATCTCGCCTTCGACGAAATTAATGCCACTGCGAAAGAACCGATTGGCCCCGACGTGGGCGGACCAATTCGTGAAGTTGGCGTCAGTCGACTGGGCGGACGCGGATGCCGTAAAGACGCAAAGTAGGCAGGCAAGGGTAAATTTGAACATGGACTAATAGTTTACGGGTGCGGTCCCGGACTTTGGGACCGTGCGTGGTTGAGTTAATTATCGTTGGTAATTTTTCTTCGTCGTTCGTAAAGGTCCGCTGTTTCTAGTTCTACGAAGTGCAGGAAATCACGTACGTGCGTCAAACCTTTGGAGAAGTCTGACGGTGGATCAACGGTCCTTTGCCGGACAACGTGATCGAGGACGGCGGCCAGTGGGCTGGCCTTAGCAAGTGCCGCTTCCAGGTGTTGGAGCCAGCCAGCGGGGTCCGCCCGGAATGCTCGCCTACGATTAACGGCACCAGGTTGGCTGGTGACTTTGCCCGTTTCCGCCAAACGGCGAAGGGCAACGCTTCCGGAGTTTTTGCTGGCCGAAAGAAAGGTCCAGATGTCGTTAAAGCAACGTTCGGGTGGGTCGGAAAGTAAGAGTAGTGCGAATACCCGGCTTTCCATCGGTGTCAGCCCGGTGGTCTCGAAAAAGACCCCGAGCTCTTCAACGTTCTGTTTTAAAGCCGCAATTTTACTGGTCTGATTAATCATGTGCCTTTGGCTTACTACTCATTAGGAGTAGTCCATTAAATTATTTTAAAAGATAAGACGACGGGTAGGGGTAATGCAGTCCTCAGAATCATTAATATCTTCACCAAAAACAGTCCGAACCGCCCGGGTAGCGCCGACCGGTCCTCTTTTGTCGGCCGCCGGGTCGACCGGTCCTCTTTTGTCGGCCGCCGGGTCGACCGGGGGAATCTTTTGACACCTGTTTGTTTGTCTTACGGGGGGAGCTAGAAACACGGTGAACAGGAGGAAAAGAAAAATCAGCCCTTCTACGGTGGTCAGTCCCGTCGTGACAACAACACAAAGATACAACTTCTTGTTCGGTAATAAAAGAACTTGATTAGGCTAACTAATTTCTTGCTCAATGAATGCGTAACCCGGTACAGGACTTGAAGCGTATTAAATTTTACCCCGACCGCCTACGTCGATATTATTGCACAAGCGTCGATGCACCGCCCGTCACACCAAAATTTCCATACCGTCCCGCGCCATTCGGCAGTTGGAAAAAATCTGCTGGCATTCCTTTTCCGTGCGTGCCAGAAAGTCATCATCGTGGTCGGGGTCGTGGTGCGTAAAAATCAACTGCGCTACTCCGGCGCGTTTGGCCACTTCGATGGCTTGTGAGTAACTGCTGTGCCCCCAGCCGCGGTGTTCGGCAAGTTCACCGTCCGTGTACTGCGCATCGTGGATCAACAGGTCGGCCCCCCGGCAGAAAGCAACGGTCGCTTCATCGATGGTTTCACCGTGCTCGAGGTCGGTACAGATCACGATAACCTTACCGTTCGCTTCGAGGCGATAGCTGAAGGCTCCGCCGGGGTGGTTGTGCAGTCGGTAAGTGAGGCGCACCCCACCATCAGCCAGCAGGGATGTCGTCTGTTTTTCGAGCGTGATGAATTCAAACTTTGCGCCGGCATTATCCAACTGCACGGGAAAGTACTCTTCCTGCATCTGGAGCTCGAATATTTCCTGAAGCCGGGTATCACTCATGTCTTCGTGGGGGGCGAAGACACAAATCCTTTGGGACGGGTTATAGATCGGGCCAAAGAAGGGCAGGCCCTGAATGTGGTCCCAGTGAAAGTGAGTAAGCAGGATGAAAATACTGTCGACATCGGGCAAGGTGCCGTCGCTCAACTCTTTACCGAGGCGGCGAATGCCGGTTCCGGCGTCAAAAACGATGCACCCCTTACTACGGTCGTTGGTGAGCAAATCCGCGTAAATACAAGTTGTGTTGCCACCGTGGAGTTGCACGCCATTTTCACAGACGGGTGTAGAACCACGGGTGCCGAAAAGTTTTATCTGCCAAGTAGGATCGGACATATTGATGGAGACTTACCTAATTTTTCACGGTGTTACTTACCGTAGCATAGTAGCTATACGGCAAAGATGATTGTTAACATCATTCATTTAGTAATGAATTTACTAAATAAGTACTTGGACAATATTATTGTGACATTTTGACGAGCGAAGCGAGCTGCCTTTGCTCCCCTCTGCCTTCGGAGAGGGGTTGGGGGAGAGGGTTACAGAATGTTCGTTTAATATTGTCCAGATACTTATATTCTCCTTTTACATAATACCCGAGTAATGGATTCTTAATTTTGATAGCCGCTGGGAGATTAGGGAGTATGATCACAGCACCGACACACCGCTTCGTGCCTTAGCATTCTTTTTCTCCCACTTCGCGATCAACCTTGGAAATTCTTTAGCCATAAAAGCGAAAAAGTCCCGCACGCGCTCCAACTCTTCGTTAAATTCGGGCGTGTCCATGTCGGCGCGTTTCCGGAGAATACCGTTAACCTTTTCCAGCATGGGGGCAACGGCGGCAATCTCTACTTTCATTTCCGCCAACCACTGGTTGGGGTTCACCTTGAAGTATCGTTTACGGTCGGCGGGCAGGGTGAGGTAATCGACCCGCTTTGCGTTCATTAGCCGGTTGACGGCGTTGCTGATCGCGCTTTTGCTGGCGCTAAGCTTTTCCTGGATGGTGAAAAAATCCTGGTAGTGGGGTTCTGACAGCAACAATAGCGCAAATACCCTGGCTTCCATCGGCGTCATGCCCCGGCCCTCGAAAAAGGTGCCGAGGTTTTCTATTTCCTGTTTGTTATCGTTCGTCAAGAGAGTTTGGTTTTTTTGGTTTTTGGAAGGCCGAAGTTAACACTAATCGATTATCGCGTACTCAATATGTTGTTCGCTAAGTACAGAACCATAAGGTTGTGTATATTGTTGCCCGTAGTTCGCTTACCGCTTTTTTAAATCTCTTCGATGTCCGAATTTTTCGTCACGTACCTGCCCCACAATATTTATGGTGCCGTTGTGGTGCTTATTACTCTCTAATAAGGTGCCTGACCCGACGTATGTACCAGCCGCTGATTAGGCGGATTAAGGACAACCACCGGTCCAAATCCCCCACTCGCCGGACGTACCGCGAAACGTTTTGAACACAATTTGGATTGTACCGGGGCTCGCAGACCTGAGCCTTAACTGAATTGACGCGGAGCGTTACTCGCGGGTCGTTAAAGCGTTTAAAGTTGTACCGTAAATATGTACCAGCGTGGTAGCGATCATTTTCACCCCAACCGTCGTTAGCCGAAAAGTAATATTTCTCCCCCGGGCTGCTTCACGCCGATTTACTTTGCACCAGCGACCGCGCCCCCAAAAAATGCTCATGCTCATCGATCGTTTACTACAGTCGCTACGGGCGCTTTCCGCTTACGTCCAGCGCGACGTGCGTTTGCTCCGGCACCTATCACTGCTACTCCTGGCCGGCTTTGTGGTGCTGACCCTGCTGGTGTTGTTCGTCCCGCCCGCCCTGTTCGACCTGGGCTTTAGCCTCGAGGTGCAGGAGGACCAGAGCCCGGTGCTCGATGCGGCCATGCACGCCGTAAGTTGGTTCGGTAACGGCATTGCTCCGGGCTTAATTCCCGCGCTCGTTGCGCTTACGTTCCTGCTCCTGGGTGCGCGGCGGGAGGCACTATTTACTTTGCTCACCTTACTATCCGGGGCGGTGATTTATGGGATTAAAATACTCATCGACCGGCCGCGGCCGACGGCGGACCTCATCCGCATCATCGAGGACGCGCAGTTTCAGAGTTTCCCGAGTGGGCACGTCACTTTTTACGTCACCTTCTTCGGTTTCGTGGTCTTCCTGATGTACCGGCTTACGTGGGTCTGGACGTGGCTACGTTGGACGGCCGCAATCATTTGCCTGGCACTGATCTTCACCGTTCCGTTTTCCAGGATGTACCTGGGCGCACACTGGTTTACGGACGTGGCGGCGGGCTTCCTCATCGGCCTGTTGTGCCTGATCGTGCTGGCCGGCTGGTACGCTAGCCGACAGGACGACCCCGCCGTCGTGACTTCTGAAGTACGAAATAACGCGCGACCATGAATTACTGGCTTTTACTGGCGCAACTGCTTTACTTACTCGTGCTCGCCGCCACGGTGGTTCGCATCGTTTACGACACGGAAATCCCGGCCAAAACGCTGGGTTATTTACTGCTGGTGATTCTGCTTCCCGTGGTGGGCATCCTGTTTTATCACGCCGTCGGCACCAACCACCGCAAGCGCAAATTGTACCGCAATAAATTGATTGGCGACTCTCCGTTGCGGCAAGACATCGTGGCGCGGTCGCGGGTGCAAAGTGAGGAAGAAATAGCAAAGTCACCACTGCTGACCACCTACGCCAGCCTGCCCCGTCTGATGCTGAACGAAAACCTGGATCCGCTAACCGTGGGCAATACCGTAGAAATACTGGTTAACGGAGAGCAAAAGCTACCGCGCGTGCTGGAGGCATTGGGGGACGCCCGCGATCACATCCACGTAGAGTATTACCGTTTCGAAGACGATCTGGTGGGTCGGGCCATTGAAGAAGCACTGACGGAGCGGGCGCGGGCCGGGGTGAAGGTGCGATTGATTTACGACGATTTTGGCAGCCGCAGCATCCGGGGCAAGATGGCGGAGCGCATGAAGCAGGCGGGTATCGAGGTCGTGCCCTTCTACAAGATCACCCTGAGCGCGTTTGCCAACCGCATCAATTACCGCAACCACCGTAAAATCATCGTGGTGGACGGGCGGGCCGGGTTCGTGGGCGGCATCAACGTTAGCGAAGACTACGTGAACGGCGTGGGCGACGACAAAAAAGCACCTTTCTGGCGGGATACCCACCTGATGATCACCGGCCCCGCGGTGCAGCAACTTCAAGCGGTTTTTCTTAACGATTGGCGTTTCTGCTCCGGCCAGGAAATACCTTTTGACGAAATGAAAGCCCGGTATTTTTCAGTTCCTACCCACTCTTCCGGCGATAAACCCGTCCAGATTACGGCTAGCGGCCCGGACTCCAATGCGCCGGCGATCATGTATTCCATCATCGAGGCCATCAATCTGGCGCAGCGGGAGGTACTGATTACGACGCCCTATTTTATTCCCGGCGAAAGCTTACTGAATGCCATTTGCATCGCGGTGGGCTCCGGGGTCGACGTTCGTTTACTTACGCCGCTGAAGGGGGACAGCATATTCGTCAGCAAAGCGGCGGCTTCTTACTACGAGCGCCTGTTGCGGGCCGGCGTCAAAATCTACCGGTACAAAAAGGGATTCGTACACGCGAAGACGCTGGTCGCGGACCGCTCGGTGGCGATCGTCGGCACGGCCAACCTCGACGTGCGGAGCTTCGACCTGAATTTTGAGATCAACGCAATTGTCTACGACAAGGACACCGGCAACCGAATAGCCGACCTCTACGCCGCCGACTGCCGTGACGCAGTCGAGCTCACCCTGGCGACGTGGAATGAGCGTGGGGTGGCTGCTCGGTTCGGGGAGAAGCTGGCGCGCTTGTTATCGCCAGTGCTCTGACGCGCCTACCATTATCCGACTTCTTCTTCCGACATCCAAGGGGAACCACTTTTATTTTACTGTTTCAATTCAGGTTACGTGTCGCTACCTCTTTTTCTCTACACTAGTTTCGCAGGCGTTAGAGTGTCGATCGGCGGTTTGCTGGCTAACTTTTTTTAGTCACCACGTAGCGGCTAGCCCGGTCAAGACGGAGATCACCCAGACCTTGATGTCGTTCGGGGCCGGGGAGGGGGCTTTGACAAGTTGCTTCAATATTGTCCATTTACCTAAAGCCAGTTGTCTACCAATCGAACCAATCAATAAAATCGGCAAATACGTAAAGGAGTTTTTATGACCTGGTTATTTATTTTTTGCCTTAACCCTTCCGAGCACGGAGCCAAAGCGGTAGCCCACCGAAAAATTGAGGCGGAGATCGAAAGTACTCCGGTTTACGATTTGGAAGCCCAGCGGTAAGGGGAATTCCTGGGTAACGGGATCAATGATGCGCCCCATGCCAACGTTTCCTTCGACCAGCAGCTTCCCCCAGAAGAGGAGTTTCCCGCCCACGACGCCGCCGATTACGTTCTTGCTCCGGCGGTTGCCCCAGTCGCCCGCTTCCGTCCGGTTATCGATCAGAACGTGTTTGCCGTACGCACCGAGGTAGGTTTCCAGCGTGACGTTGCCATTTTCGGTAGCAAAGGGGTAATAGCGCACTTCGGGGATGATGCGAATGCGGCGGCCGTTGAGGTCGTTACCCGAGAAGTCGAAAGGATCACCCTGGTAAGCTACGCCCAAAACGATACCTACCCGGGGGAGAATCGACACCTCCGCCGCCCCCGTCAGGCTATTTTCGTAGCGAAGCGCAAGCGTGTTGATGCTAAGATCCACGGCGCGCTGGGCGGTTAGGGGCGTTAGCGCAAAAGGAAGAAGTAGGGATAGCAGCGCTCGTTTCATCACACCAAGATAGCAAAATCATCTATACGAGTCAATGCTGCCCCCAAATGCTAGACCAACCGCCACGAATACTAGTTGGCCGGTTTGACCGCCCGGCCCCGCCCCCAAATTTGCGGTAGACAAAACGAAAATCTACCGCGCTATGAAGAACTTACTGCTGTTTCTCGTACTCTGCCTCCTCGGCCATTTTGCTTTCGCCCAGGGCACATTCGAAGATCCAAAAACCGGAAGCCCATATTTCGAACTCACCGAAGAAGGCGCCAGTTTCCCCCTCAAAGCCACCGCCGCCAACGTCGACATCAGCGGTGTAATTGCCGACGTGACCGTCACGCAGACGTACGTGAACGACGGCGACAACAGACTCGAAGCCACCTACGTTTTCCCCGGCTCCAATAACTCCGCCGTTTACAGTATGACGATGATCGTCGGTAACCGCCGTATCAAGGGCGAAATTCAGCGGAAGGCAGAGGCGCGCGAAACCTACGAAAAGGCCAAAGAGGAAGGTAAACGTGCCAGTTTGCTGGAGCAGCACCGGCCCAACGTCTTTCAAATGAACGTCGCCAACATCCTGCCGGGCGATACGGTGAAGGTTGAATTGAAGTACACGGAAGTGCTCGTCCCGACGGGCGGGGTGTATTCGTTCGTTTACCCCACGGTCGTTGGCCCACGTTACGTGAGCCCGGAAGCAGCGCGGGAAGCGTACACCGCGCAACCTTATACGAAGTCGGGCACGCCGACGTACGCCTTCGACCTCTCCGTCCACCTCGACGCCGGGATGCCGATCAGCACGGTCGCCAGCCCCAGCCACAAAGTCGTCAATACCCGCTACGGCGAGGCGGTGAGTGTGGAGCTGGCCGGTTCGGAGTCGAAGGGCGGTAACCGGGATTTTGTCCTGGACTACAATTTGCAAGGCAAAGAAATTCAGACCGGGATGCTCGTTTTCGAGGGAGCAGACGAAAATTATTTTCTTTACATGGCCCAGCCACCGGCAACCGTCGCGGAGGGCGACTACCCGCCCCGGGAGTTCATCTTCGTCGTCGACGTATCCGGCTCCATGAACGGTTTTCCACTCGACGTGAGTAAGGAATTACTGACCAACCTGGTCGGCCAGCTTCGCCCGGTCGACCGGTTCAACATTCTTCTTTTCGCGGGGGCTAGCGACGTCTGGTCGCAGGAATCTTTGTCCGCTACGCCAGCTAATCTGCAGGCTGGCCTGGCCTTTCTGCAAAACGCCCGTAGCGGCGGCGGCACGCAGTTACTCCCCGCCCTCAACGTCGCCTACGCCCTCCCCCGCTCCTCCACCGGTCTGAGCCGCAACATCGTCATCGTCACGGACGGTTACGTGAGCGTGGAGCCGGAAGCGTTCGACCTGATCCGGAATAACCTTAATCAGGCCAACGTCTACAGTTTCGGCATCGGCTCCGGCGTGAACAGCCACCTGATCGACGGTATGGCGCGCGTGGGGCAGGGGCGCCCGGCCTACGTACTCGACCCCAGTGACGCGGAGGCGGAGGCCAGTCGTTTTCAGCGGTACATCAGTGAGCCCGTCCTGACGGAATTGAGTCTGGATTTTGGGGATAAATTCGACGCGTACGACGTGGAACCCATTAGTATCCCCGACGTGTCGCGCGAGCGGCCGCTGGTCGTTTTCGGGAAGTACCGGGGCAAGGCGAAGGGTAAGATGACCTTAACGGGTTACGGCGGATACACCGGTTTGGCAGGGACGGGCGGGCCAACGGGTCTGCAAAGCACCACGAATACCGACGAGGCAAACTATCGCAAGCAGACCTTTACGTATAACTTGAAGGACGCCAAGAACAGTGAGCGCCACGCCGCCCTCGGCCAACTCTGGGCGCGGGAACGGATCCGCCGCCTGGATGATTACAACGACCTGACTTACGGATCGGATTCCACCCTGATCGAAGAGGTTACGCAGCTTGGTCTGGACTACAATTTACTAACCCAGTACACCAGTTTCGTGGCGGTGGAGGAGATCATTGTGGCTGATCCGAACGCTCCGCTGGAGACGGTCAAGCAACCCTTGCCGCTGCCGCAGAACGTGGCGGCTACGGCGGTCGGGTTTGACCTCGGAGTGCTGGGCGTGGCCGGTTTGCCGACTACGGAGGTACGCTGGCACTGGAGCATTTTTGCCCTCGGTGGGTTGATTTTATTCCTGATCGGATACCGCATCGTACGGCGGAAGGGTTGGCCGGATTTCACGGGTTTCGGGGGGCCGCGTGATTTGCTGGGGCTCGTACTTCTTTGCTCCTTGCCCCTCTTCACGGCATCCTGCGACCGCGCCCAGGGGAATATTCAGGTGGCAAAAATTCAGGCGGAGGGTGATGCCCGCGAGCGGAATATCACATTCATCCTGGGCGAAGACGAGGGCACTAACGCTTACTATACCCGCGCCGCCGAGTACTTCCGCTGGCACCCGGAGGAGGCGGGCGAACGGGTGATCACGGACTTTCGGAGCCTCGCCGAAGTGCACAATTTTTTGGCGCGGTCCCGATCACTATCGGGAGTGCAGGGTGCATGGGAAAAGATACATATTGTGGCGCACGGCAACCAGTGGACCGGCCTCGCGACGAAGTTGGCAATGAACAGCGCTGAACCACGCGTCACGAGTGCCCAACTCGCCGCCTGGCAACCGGCGGGTCAGCTGGGTCGCAACGTCGTTAACGAAACGACCGAAATTATCATCCACGGTTGCAGCGTCGGCCGCGATACCGCGCTACTGCTAGAATTCAGCCGTGCTTTTGCCGGGCGGGGCCACCGCTACCCCATCGTTTCGGCGAGCGAGGATTTCACCTTATTTCGCAAAGGCATTCACGGCATGGAGCGGCAATACGCCGATTTCGTCTACCGTGCCCGCCCGCTCGGGGATTATCCGCTGCCGGAGGTGATGGCTACGCGTTTCCGTCGCCAGCACCCCGAGAAACGGGTGGACTGGGACGAGGCGCTGGACAATAGCCGTTTTTCCGCTGAATTGGCGCCGCATTTATATCAATTTAATGTGCCCGTCAAGTGGACGCGCGTTTACCCCGAGCAGGATGCCGCCACCGAACCCACTGCGGAAGCGCAGCAACGAGCCTGGTTAGAGAACGAAGCGCAGCTCCTCCGAACACTGGATAAAATGGGACTGGCACCACAAGATTTCTCGTGGGATTTCGTGGCGGGGGACTACGCGCTGGCGGACGGGGGGAGTATTCCGGCGGTTACGGCCAGTGGCGTGGCGCGGTTGTTTTGTGTTTTGCTGCCACGGGATGGTGGAGAGACCGAGATGGTTTCTTTGCGTTATTCGCGGGGGTAAAATCAGGACGCGAGGCCAACAAACCCACTTCTAAGAAGGGGCAATTCGCTGGGACATGACCCACCTATGGGGTACATTGATAATTAAATAATGATTTAAAAGCCTACTATTCAAATAACGTACACTATAGTAACGAGTAACTATTAATCGGACTGGCTACTCCGCATATACTCCTACGATATTGCTGGACAAAGAGATTTAGTTACTGATGTTACGCAAAAGATTTAACCACATAGCCCACAGAGATCACAAAGGGTAACTTTTCTTTGTGTTCTCTGTGCCCTTTGTGATAGGAAAAGAATGAGCTGCGTAAGGTCAGTTAATTTTTTTCCTTATTTCACCCGAATTTGAGGGCAGCAGCTTTCTATAAAATTTCCGAGAGGTACTCCAGACAAGTACTTGATGATGTCGGGAGGATCCTCCCGATCATTCTTCCTTGTCAACTACTCCATTGAAAACGGGTCGCCAAGATTTTCCCGTACGGGCTAATTTAAAACGAATGCAAAATTTTACGCTATTATATTCTAAAAAAAAGTTTCTCCTGTTTTGTTATGTAAGAAAAGTGACGTATGTTTACTTTAGATTTAGAGAGAGCATTTACAACAACAACACAACACACTGGACTTTACTACACGGTTGGCTGCTTAAACCACGCAATGGATTGCGTGCCGAGCGCCGTACCGGAAACATAATGGACTTTACGACTCGGTAAGACTGCGCTGAAAAGCGCGGCGACGACGCATTTGGTATACACTGACATTTCCAACAACGACACAACACACTGGACTATATGCCCCGGGTAGCTGATCTGACAACGCATTGAAATGCGTACCAGGCGTTACACTGGAGATATAACGGACTTTACGACTCGGTAGACGGCGCTGAGAAGCGCAGCGGCAACGCATTGAACAACACTTTTGATTATACACTGATATTTCCAACAACGACACAACACACTGGACTATATGTCCCGGACATCTGCACCAACACGCATTGAATTGCGTGCTGGGTATTACGCCGGAGACATAGTGGACTTTACGACACGTTTGACTGCGCTTAACGGCGCGCTAGCGACGCACCGAGCAATACGCTCAACCGTACCTCGATAATTATCGCACATTTAATCGTACTGGACAGTGCGTTTAGCAGCCCGCTGGACGGGCAACGCACCGGTATGCGTGCTCGGCAACAATCGGGAACACGCGGATTACACACTGACCTTATAATTTATAGCCTGCACCGGATGCCGCACTAATTGTGCACTGGCTTGCGTATTTGACAAAGCCTGAGTAGCACACTGGACTTCACAACATACTTAGCGGTACCGGACGGCGTGACGACACGCTGTACAGCACATCAATGTGTTGTAACCCTATTTTTCCAGCTTTTGGATTTTGAACAACACCAAACAGTTATGAACATCATTCTACCTACTACTACGGATAAAACCTTGCTATGCCGCGTACTGATTAACGTACGCTACGTACTGCTAGGTTTTCTTCTTTTTACAACCCCCATTTTAAGGGGCCAAAGTTTTGGGGAAAGTAACCTGGATTTCAACAACATCGGTGGCGTAGCCAAAGGCACTTCATTAATGTTTGGCCCCGACGGTCGGCTTTACGTGGTCGGCATTGATGGCGCGGTCGATATTTTCTCCATCCAAAGGAACGGGCCGAACGATTACGTCGTCCTTAGTTCCGAAGAGTTGCTTGACGTAAAAAATATTCCCAACCACAACGACGACGGGCTCGCCAACATTGGCAACAAGCGGGAGGCTACGGGACTAACGGTAGCGGGTACGGCTGCCGCACCCGTGATTTACGTCACTTCCAGCGATTCGCGGATTGGTGGACCCAGTGGTGATCAGAACCTCGATACTAACTCCGGAGTCATCACCCGGCTGACCTGGAATGGTACTTCCTGGGACGTGGTTGATATCGTGAGGGGTCTTCCCCGCTCCGAGGAAAATCACGCTACGAACGGGTTAGAGTTCGTCACGGTAAACGGCACCGACTTCCTGATCGTTTGCTCCGGTGGCCACACCAATGCGGGGTCGCCATCCGACAACTTCGCCTGGACGACGGAGTACGCACTGTCCGCAGCCATCCTGTCGGTCAACCTGACTCAACTGGAGAACATACCTCCCACAACCGACCCCATTTCCAGCCGAAAATTCATTTACGATCTACCTACTTTGGATGACCCCACGCGGTCTAACGCGAACGGTATTATCGACCCCGATGCAGTAGGATACACGGGTATAGACATCAACGACCCCTGGGGGGGCAACGACGGGCTCAACCAGGCCATGATGGTTGTCGGTGGCCCCGTACAGATTTTTTCGGGGGGATACCGTAATTCCTATGATCTTGTCGTTACCGCGGCTGGCAAGGTATTTTGCACCGACAATGGTGCCAATGGAGGCTGGGGAGGTCTGCCCGCCAACGAAGGTGGTGGTCTGGTTACCAACGAATACATTTCATCCGAACCCGGCAGCTCCAGCCAGGTGGGTGGGGAGCAGGTAAATAATCAGGATCACCTTACCCTAATTACGAACGATATTCAGAGCTACGGCCTCGGGAGCTTTTACGGTGGCCACCCCGTGCCCGTACGAGCCAATCCGACCGGGGCGGGCCTATTCACGAACCCCACGGTCAATGCCAACACCAATTCCGTCTTTCGTACGCTGATCTACGACCCCGATGGCTCCCGCGGGGCTGGTTACACGGATGACCCCAGCATCGGACTGCCCGCCAACTGGCCGCCGGTGCCCGTGAGTTTGGCCGACGCCCGCGAGGGGGATTGGCGGGGCCCGGGAACTTCTAATCCGGACGGTGACGATGACGTACTCGTAACGACCTGGGGCACCAACACCAACGGTATTGACGAGTACACGGCCTCCAATTTCAACGGAGCGATGCAGGGTAACTTACTGGCTGGCAAGAACGGAGGAGTTCTGCGCCGGGTTGAATTAGACGCCAACGGCGGTCTTTTGCAACTGACGCCTTCTTTCATATCCAACCTGGGGGGTAACGCACTCGGTATTACCTGCAACAGTGACGTCGACCCTTTTCCCGGCACCGTTTGGGTCGCTACTTTTAACGGTACCATCAAGGTACTCGAGCCCCAGGATTTTGTTTGCTTCGAACCCGGCGAACCTGGTTATTCCGCAACGGGAGATAATGATCTGGACGGCTATACGAACCAGGACGAGATTGATAACAAAGATGCGGCGCAGACGGTAAAGGAAGTTATCTGTAACGGGGGCAATCAGCCCAATGACTTCGATAAGGCAGCGGGTGGTACCCTCACCTCGGATCTAAACGATTTAGACGACGACAATGACAATATCCCCGATGCTAATGACCCTTTCCAACTGGGTGACCCGACCGTCGGCGGCAGCGATGCCTTCAATTTACCGGTCATCAACGATCTGCTTTCCGACAACCAAGAATTGAAGGGATACCTGGGCCTCGGCTTCACGGGTATGATGAATAATGGCGCCGCCAACCCCAACTGGATGGATTGGCTCGACCGCCGCGACAGCCCCAGCGATCCTAACCCCAACGACATCCTCGGCGGTGCGGTTGGTGCCATGACCATGCAGATGACCGCCGGCACGGCGCTAGGAAACACGAACACCCAGGAGAAAGCCTTCCAGTACGGCGTAAATGTGGACCAAAGCACCAATACTTTTTCCGTTGAAGGTCGCCTGGTTAACTTCTCCGACCCGCTTCAACTCTACGGAAATTCAGCTCCTCAGAATGGTGAACTAGGCCTGTTTATCGGCGACGGCACCCAGAGCAACTACATTAAATTCGTTCTTACCGCTGGCGGCAGCTTGCAGGCGCTCCAGGAAATCAACGACGTTCCCCAAACGCCCATAACCGCAAACGTTTCGGCTAACCGAAGTATCGTGATGTTCTTTCGGGTGAATGCCGCCAGCGGGGACGTCACGTTGCAGTACACCGTAGACAGCCTGAGCACACAGACGCTGGGTACCATCACCGCCCAGGGCAGTATTCTCTCGGCTATCCAAAACCCTGGCGAACCGCTGGCTACGGGATTGATCGGTACCTCTAGTGCGGCGGGTCAGGAAGTGGAAGGGACTTGGGATTATTTATACGTAAAAAGCGCCATGCCCTTCGTTCAGCAGGTATTACCGAATATCGAGAAACTGGTCAACGCTAGTGCACAAAACATCAATCTCGACGAGTACTTCAGCGACGATAATGGAGATGATAATCTTACTTATTCCGTCGAATCTAATACTAACCCAACCATTACCGCGGGCATTACGGACGGTACGATGACGCTGTCCTTCCCACCCACGCCCGGAATTGCGGTGTTTACCGTGCGGGCGACCGATAACGATGGCTTGTTCGTGGAACAAATCTTTTCCGTTACGGTATCCGAAGAGGCTACGCCCATCCTACGCATCAGGGCGAACGGACCAACGCTGGCGGCTACCGACGCGGCTAACCCGGACTGGTTGGGTGGACTAGATTTTGGTGCGCAGAGCGGCAGCTTTAACGGCATGACGTATACCGTGAACACCGGATTACTTTCTACCCAAAATACGGCGGGACGTAGCGCCTCGGTACCCGCCTACGTGCCGCAGGCCCTGTTTACCAATGAACGTTACGATATCGGGGCTGCTCCGGAGATGGAATGGACCTTCGGCTTACCCGATGGCGATTATTTGGTGCGATTATACATGGGAAATGGCTTCGGTGGGACTGACCAACCCGGCGAGCGCGTATTTGATATTTCCATTGAAGGCTCGGTCGTGCAAAATGACCTCGACCTCGTGGCGACTTTCGGCCATCAAATTGCTGGTATGCTTGAATACCCAGTCACCCTGACGGATGGCACCCTTAATATTTTATTTGAACACGAAGTCGAAAATCCGTTGATCAACGGCATTGAAATTCTGGCGGCCAGCGCCCCAATTTCACCACCCATTACGGTAACGCCGATCCCCGATCAAAATAATATGGAAGGCGACCTCATCAACCTAACCGTAATGGCCGCGGGCGGGAGCGCCACCGAAAACTTTTCATTCAACGCTTCCGGTCTGCCACCGGGAGTTCAAGTAGAGCCAACCACCGGGTTGATTTTCGGCACCATTACCACCGGGGCCAGCGTGGGTAGCGTTTACAATGCACTCCTTACGGTTGATAAACCCGGTAGCACCGCCACTACCGTCCCCATTGCCTGGACGGTTACCGCCCCAGTGCAAAATGCGAGTTGGACCAACCAGACGGACGACGAAAACTACACGGCCCGCCACGAATGCTCGTTCGTGCAGGCTGGCGATAAATTCTATCTATTTGGCGGTCGGGAAAGCGCCACCACGCTGGATGTGTACGACTACCAGGCAAAGACCTGGAGTCAAATTGCCACCTCCGCACCGGCTGAGTTTAACCACTTTCAGGCGCTGGAGTACCGGGGGCTAATCTGGGTAATTGGTGCCTTTAAGACCAATAATTTCCCCAATGAAGTGCCGGCTGATTTTGTCTGGGCTTACAACCCCGCCACGGATGAGTGGATCCAGGGGCCGGCGGTTCCGACCGACCGCAAGCGGGGCTCGGCTGGGTTGGTCATTCATAACGATAAATTCTACATTATTGCGGGTAATACCATTGGCCACAATGGTGGCTACATTCCCTGGTTCGATGAATTCGACCCCGCGACGGGCATCTGGACGGCCCTAGCGGACTCCCCCCGCGCCCGGGATCATTTTCACGCCGGCGTAATTGATGACAAACTATACCTGGCGGGCGGGCGCTTATCCGGCGGCCCGGGCGGCACTTTCGGCCCCTTAATTGCGGAAGTAGACGTGTATGATTTTTCTACCGGTACTTGGTCAACCGTACCCGATTTACCCACACCCCGGGCAGCTGCCTCCGTGGCCGCCTTTGAGGACGAACTATACGTGATCGGCGGAGAGATCGGAAAAGATTTGCAGGGCAACGACATCGACGATGCCGTGAAAACGACCGAAGCGTTCAATGCCGCCACGGGGACTTGGTCGACTAAGGCCGACCTAATCACCGAAAGACACGGCACCCAGGCAATTGTCTCGGGAAATGGAATTCACGTGACGGCTGGCTCCAACAGTAAGGGCGGAGGTGGAACAATGAAGAAAATGGAGTACCTCGGCACGGACGATCCGTTCGGAACACCACTCACTGCTAGCCAGCTCCAGGTACCCGCCAGTGCGAATATCAGTGCGAACGGTAACTCTAACATTCCGGTAAGCTGTGCGGGCGGTAATACCGGTATTATCGTTACCAACGTAACAATTACCGGCCCGGATGCTGCATCGTTCTCCCTGGACACTCCAGTCGGGTTTGCCCTGCTCGCACCCGGGGTCAGTTTAGACCTCACCGTAGGCTTCGCCGGTTCCACAGGTGGGCAAACGGCTACGTTAGAGATCGACTACGGAAACGCCAGCACCGCCACCGTTGCGCTGACTGGTACCGGAGTAGCCCCCGGTACGGTCCTGTATCGGCTCAACACGGGTGGGCCACTTACCGCCACGAACGACGTCGATACTATGAACTGGTCGGCTGATCAGGCTGCCGTTACCGCTAATGGTACCGCGGTCACGGGCACCCCTTCTCCGCACTACAACCTCACTGCTCCGGCGGAAGATATTACTTACGGTGCCGACTTCACGGGAGCCAACAACACGGGCTATCCCAACGAGCTATTCTTTACCGAGCGGTACAGTTCAGTAGTGAATCCAGATAATATGCAGTGGGACTTCCCAGTAGAAAATGGTAATTATACGGTAAACCTACTGTTCGCGGAGATTTGGACCGGTGCGCAGACGGCCGGCACCCGCGTCTTTGGTGTGTCGGTGGAAGGGATCTCAATACTCGACAACTTTGATCAGACGGCAGCTTACGGCTGGAATACGGCCGGCGTAGAATCAATTCCCGTAACCGTCACGGACGGTAATCTGGATATTGATTTTATTAAGGGAGCACAGAATCCCAACCTCAAAGCCATTGAAATTATCAGTAGCGGCACACTTTCCGCTAACGACCCACCAATAGTAATGAACCCCGGGGCGCAATTCGGAGAGGAAGGCGATGTGGTATCGCTGCAAATTAATGCGACCGACAGCGACGACTGTGGTGGCCTTAGCTACGGCGCGACGGGGCTTCCACCCAGCCTGACCATTGACCCCAGCTCGGGTCTAATTACGGGAACCCTGGACGAAAGTGTTGCTGGTATCGGAGGTGGGTCGGATGGTGCGTTTATCGAGAGCGGGGGAATTGTCGTGATCGAAATGGAGTCAATCGAAACGCTACCCGGCGACTGGAAAAATGCGGCTACCTATAGCACCACTTCTTCGCCGAACATCAATAACCCGGCCGGTGCCACCGGCAGTGATTTTATTACCTGGCAGGGTCCTCAGTACTTCGGTGCCCCGGGTAATGGCGTACTGACTTATCCCGTAGAGATTACGGAGCCTGGGGTATATCGATTCCAGTGGCGTAATCAGGTGGGTAACGGGACGAACACTACGGAGCACAATGATTCCTGGTTAAAAATTGAAGCCGATGCCTTTTATGGCCAGAAAGGTGGAAGCATCGTCTGCCCCAAAGGCTCAGCCGCCGGGGAAAATGAATGCGTCGGCGCCGCGCCGAATGGTGCCGGAAATGGAGGTTGGTTTAAAATTTACTCCAGTGGTGCAAACAACTGGAGTTGGGGTACCAACACCAGCGATAACGACCCTCACCCGATCTTCGCCAGGTTTGATGCACCCGGTGTTTATAACATTCAAGTATCCGCACGGTCTTCTTCCCACGCAATTGACCGGATGGTATTGTCACGCTCAGATTACAACGGTAATCCACAGAACCTCAACTTACCCGAGTCAGTACGCAGCCAAAGTGGAACCGTAGGCGCCGCCGACGGTAGCCCCTATGACGTCGTCGTAACGGTAACCGATAGTTGCGTACCGGCAGGCAGCGCCCAAACCTCCTTTACCTGGGACGTAACGGACCAACCAGCGGCCAGCCTGACACTTACCGCAACAAGCCAGGGCCGCACCAACGCTAGTGGTGTGCATACGGTCGAGTTATACGCACTGGACGATTTAAATACCCCCCTGCGCAGTTACGCACCGATTGCCGACGCAAACGGGCAAATGACGGTTCCGGTGTTTGCCCCCGGCGAATACAAAGTATTGGTCAAGCGAGCTGGGTATTTGCAAAGAGTACAAGAATTGACGCTGAACAGTGGCAACACGGCCGTCACTTTCGACGAGTTGAGAGCGGGTGATTTGAATGATGACAACCTAGTAGACATTCAAGATTTCTCACTACTGGCCAACACTTTTCTGCAGGCCGGGGAGTCATCGGATATTAACGGTGACGGCCTCACTAATATCCAAGACGTTTCACTACTAACTTCTAATTTTCTGCAGGCCGGCGCCTCCTTAGACAACAATTGACAACACCTTATTTGCCGGGATGAGCCTGCGCTTAAGCTCATCCCGGCCCCGTTAACAAAATCATGCTGACAACGACAACTATCTACTTATGAAGCCCACTTCACGCTCTTTAGCATCCGTATGTTCCTTACTGAAACAATGCTTTCAGGTATGCCTACTATTTTGTTTCCTGCTATCGAGTCAGGTTACTCGGGCGCAGGCCGATTTAGTATTGTTACCCGCTACCTCAACGGTTGATGTGGGAGACAAACTGACGGTGGTTATGCGGGTGGCCGCGGGCCCCCAAGAAATAGACGGCATTCAAGCTTTTTTAGACTTCAACCCCGCGTTTATCACCATCGATTCGGTTGTGTATAACGCCACTACCGAGTTGAACGTGATGCTATTAGACCCCGGAAATTTTGATCCATTGGGTAACATCGACGGGGCGTCCGCCCGCCTGAGTGGTTTCGCTACCGGCCCCTTTGACTACCTGACGATCGACCTGACGGCCAAGGCGGCGGGCACGACTTCTATCGACTTTTCATTTGGCCCCGGGCCGGCAAACCCCGTAACTAGAATCACGCGAGGTGGTGACCTCGTCCTGGGAACCACCACCGGTGCTACCATCACGATTAATGGCACTAACGCGCCACCCGTTTTCAATAACACCATCGCCGACCAAGTAAGTACAGAAAACGATATAATCTCGCTCGACGCAAGCGCTGACGACCCCGACGATGATGTTATTACTTACGTGGCAACGGGCCTGCCATCCGGGTTGAGTATTGACGGTACGACGGGTATTATTTCGGGTACGATTACTTCCGGTGCCCTCGCCTCGAGCCCGTTCGCGGTTACCGTCACGGCTACGGATGACGGAAGCCCGGCTCCACTCAGCGAGCAAATTAGTTTTAACTGGGTCGTCGAAGGATTGGTTAACAATCCTCCGGCCATCGAGGCAATTACCGATGTCGTCGCGAACGAAGGCGATTTAATCTCGGTGAACATAAAAGTGACCGACGATAATTTACCATCCGCCACCCTACAGATATTTGATAAAAGTAACGGCGGGACGAATCCTTTCATGCCCAGTACCGCCATAACTGGCTATACGTTTACGGATAACGGTAATGGAAACTACGTCCTTTCCTGGTCACCACTAGCTGGTGCAGGTCGGTCGTACCGAGCCGTCGTCACGGCTGATGATGGTTCTAATACTGAGGTCACGCAATCATTCTCAATTGACGTAGCGCAGCAAATTCCGGGGACAATTTTATCCCGGACATTCAGCAACCCCTTTCCCTGGTACGGTAGCTCACCACCGGGAGCAGGTTTTTCAGTCGCTATCGAAGACAACACGGCCAAGAACATTGGATACATTGACGGCGGAGACTTCGTGGAGTACTGGGTAAACGTCCCGGTAGCCGGTGACTACGAATGGCGGTTCAGCGGTGCTAAAGGAAACGGTGGAATCACCACGGTCACCTTATCTGAAGATAACGGTGGTTTTAGCACAATCGGGTCCGTAAATGTCCCTAATGACGGATGGCAAAATTATGATGACTTTCTCACTAATGTCAATTTCACCAACGCTGGCTTACAGAAAATCAGATTAGATTTTAACGGTGGTTGTAATAGCGACGAATTTGAATTTACGCCACTCACAACCGCCGTCAATACACCGCCAGTGATTACCGTGGCTGGTGCTAACCCTTTAAATATTACCGAGGGGGATGTTTTCGCTAATCCCGGAGCTACCGCCACTGATGCCGAGGATGGTGACCTCACTGCAGCGATTCAAGTTTCCGGAACGGTCGACGCCAATACTCCGGGTTCCTACTTTATCACCTATACGGTTACCGACAGTAACCCAACCAACCCGCTTTCGGACACCGAGATTTTAGAAGTCATCGTAAATGGAGGCGTGGCGGCGGATTGTTCTGACATCGGAGCCGTAGACTTAAATAATGATGGCGAAATCAACAGCCTAGATACCGACGACGACGGTGACGGCGTGACGGATGAGTTAGACATATTTGCACTGGATGCCGCCAACGGAACTACTCAAACACTACCCATCAACCTGAGCTTTGATGCTGAAATCACGAATACGCTGCTTTGTTCCGGGTTCACCGGCATCCAAAGTAACGGGGTGACAAACTACCTCGACCAGTTTAACTCCAACAACATCACCGTCGATAATGGCGCGGGAACGCTAACCATCAACCTTACGTCAGCCGACGCGGGCGACGTATTTAAGACTCAGAATAATGCCAATAATGGTTTTCAACTTGGTTTCACCGTCCCCGCGGGTGCCTACACCATTCACGGTCAATTAGAAAATCCATTTCCTGCGGGATTCACGGGCAACCAGTACCAGAGCGCCGGAATTCAGGTGGGTGACGGAACCCAAGCAAATTTCATGAAATTTGTGCTCGGGGTGCAGGGCAACAACGTTAGGGCCCAGCGCGCTTCGGAAGTCAATGACGTACCGTCGGAAGATAATTTTGTCAATACGGCGGCCATCGAAGCTGCTTCCTTAGTCGATCTGTACATCGACGTGGACGCTGCCGGTATGGCGACGCCCCGGTACGAACTGGACGGGGTGCCAGTTGGAGCCGCGTTTTCACCTTACGATATTTCCGGTTTTATTGCTAACGGAGTACTAGCGGTTGGGATTATTTCAACTACTACTACCGGAAGTTCTAGCACTACGAACGGAAACCCGTTTACGGCAACCTGGAAAATATTGGAAGTAAACGAAGAGACCCCGGCTAATGGCGCTCCGGGTATCACAACCATCTCCGATCAAATCAGCACCGAAGGCGACGTGATTAGCCTCCAGACTACCGCGTCCGATCCCGACGCGGGAAATATCCTCGCTTATACAGCTACGGGGCTTCCGGCGGGAATAATTATCGATCAAAGTGGATTAATCTCGGGCACCATCACTGTGGGCGCAGCATCGGTTACGCCTTATTCCGTTACGGTAACCGTCACGGACGATGGGACCCCCACTCTGAACGCTGCGACTACGTTCTCTTGGACCGTCAGTGAACCCGTCATCGTAAATACGGCACCCGTCGTTACGATTGATTCGCCGGTTGATGGGTCCGCCGTGCCCCGGGGCACTAATATTACCTTATCCGGCACGGTAACCGATGCGGAAGAGAATAACTTGGAAACTGGCTTACAGTGGTCTTCCAGTGACACCCAGTTTACGCCGGACGCCGTAAGTGGCGGCGTGGGCGCCAGCATTACCGGCCAACTAGTGACACCGGGTAGCCAAACCATCACCGCTACCGTCGTGGATGGTGGCAACCTCAGTGGATCTGATGTCGTCACCGTGACGGTCTCCGGCCCCCAGGTGGACTTAACGTCACCGTTGGATAACGCAACGGTGACCAGTACCGACGTGCAGATAGAATGGACGGCTACGGAGGTACTGTACGGTCGGCAAGAGCACTTTCACCTCTACGTCAATCCGCAGGACCTAAATAATTTAGATACTGACGACCGCATATCGACGGCATCCGCCATCGAGCAAACTTTTTGGGATTTGACCGACGCCGACGGCATCACCGCCGGTACTAATACGGTCGTCATCCGTATTGCCGATCAGTTTCACGAAGAATTCCTGTCTAACCCGAACGATCCGACGAGCTACATCAACGACGTTGTCACCTTCACGGTGGACGAAACTATCCCGGTGGAACTACCCGAGCCGTGCGCAAACACCCTTTACCGCGTCAACGTTGGCGGCCCGGCGCAGGCTTCCGCGGATACTACTTCTCTTGGCTGGAGCTCCGACGTGGGCAACTTCATGAGTGCAGGCAACTCGCCGTTCTTAGCTGCCATGTCAGGAGGCGGTAGCATCTACAGCGGCAATGCCGGTAGCGCGCACGGTGGCCCCATCATCATGACCGACCCCACCGTTCCTACCTCCGCACCGGCTGCCGTCTTTAACACGGAGCGCTACGACGGTACTTCGAATCCAGAAATGAAATGGGAATTCCCCGTAACACCCGGTACTGAGGTTCAGATAACCCTACTTTTTGCGGAGCTTTTCGGAGGAATCAACCAGGTGGGAGATCGGGTATTTGACGTTACCATCGAGGGGATCGTGCTACCCGCATTTGACGACATCGACCCTTTCGCCATTGCCGGCGCAAAGGGCGCTTTCACCCGCTCCGCTACCATCACGGTGATGGACGGCACGTTGGACATCGAGTTCATTCACGGCATCGAAAACCCCGCCCTGAAAGGTATCCAGATCTGCAACTTATCAGACGGGGCCATTTTGCCCGTTGAACTTGTTTCTTTTCTCGGACGCACGGGGAAAAAGCAAAATACCCTCGAGTGGATTTCGGCCAGCGAAGAGGCCTTTAATTACTACGAATTAGAACGCTTACCGGAAGATGCTAGCGGCTGGGAAGTAGTGGGCGCGGTCGCGGGTGCAGGGCAAGTTGGAGAAGTGCGGACGTACACTTACCACGACGTTGCCCCACCCCAATCCGCTTACTACCGGCTGCGGATGGTGGACCTGGACGATAGCTTCACTTACAGCGACGTGGTGTACCTAAAGCGAGGCATCGCGGCCGGTGAACTGGTTGTTTACCCCAATCCCAGCGATGGCGAATTTACCATCCAATTACCAACCGACGAGTCGACCATACTGACCCTCTATGACCTCAACGGAAGGGTCGTCTGGCAGCGAAAAGCCACTTCTACTACGACTTCACTCCTCCAGTCGAAAGGCTCACCGGACGGAACCGAATCCAATCTCGCCGAAGGCGTTTACCTTCTTTCCGCCAAAACTGATTCCGATCACTGGACGAAGCGAGTCATTGTTCGGTAAGCGAAACGCCGGCGGCGGGCCGACCTTACTCGATCGTGCCGGTTAAATTCACGCACGAATGACTGGTCGGCCCATCCACCGTTAAACCGGATAACCAAGATTATTTCAGTGTCTTCTATCACCGGCTATGATCACCTACGGTAGGGTTTAGCAACCTTTTCTCACTCTCGGCTGGGGACAAGATCTTATCCACGCACGGGCGGTCCTGATTAAATGACCGCCCCGTAAAATCGAGCGTGACGTACCGGAACAAAGCAAGGGGGCATGGAAAGCGTACAGTAGATATTTTGAAGCATATTCGTGATGCCCCAAGATAATCTTTAAAAATATCTTTTAAATTCATGCTTTCCCGCCCCTTTAACCTAATACAAGCGGAGGGATAATCTCAACTGCTTAACTGACCTTACGCAACCGGATTATGCCACATAAGCACAAAAACACATAAGAATGAGCAAACTGTGCTTCGGCGTAGCCGTACACCGGTTTTTGTGCTTTTGCGTTTTGCTTCGCAGTACTTCGTGCTGTGTAGCGAAATAGTCTGCGTAACATCAGCTACTTAAAATACCGGACACGATTTTCTCCGCCTCCGCCAGCGCAATTGCCAGATCATCGTTAACTAACACCCGGTCAAACGAATTGACGTACCCAAGCTCCATAACCGCGCGTTCCATGCGGACGCGCAATTGCTCTTCCGTTTCCGTACTCCGGTCGCGGAGGCGTTGGAACAAGGCTTCTTCGGATGGGGGGTTGATGAAGATAGTCGTCGCCCGCCGGGGGTACATCTTTTTAAGATTGGTCGCGCCCTTGACTTCGATGTCGAAAACAATCGTTTTCCCCTCGGCCCAGATGCGTTCGATCTCGGATTTTAGCGTGCCGTAAAAGCGACCGGGGTAGACCTCTTCGTGCTCGGCGAATTTATCGTCCGTTATGCACCGCTGAAAGTCCTCGTCGGATAGAAAGTAATAGCTGACGCCGTGCACCTCGCCGTCCCGCAACGGGCGGTTGGTGGCACTGACGGAGAAAGATAGTTCGTCAAATTGCTTCAGTAGGTGGCGGACGATGGTGGTTTTACCGGCACCGGACGGGGCGGTGAAAATCAGCATTTTACCGGTAGGCGTATCAGGCGACATTAGCGAGTTGTTCTTTGATCATTTCGAGCTGTTCTTTCATGTTGACGACCAGCTTCTGGATGTTCGGGGAGTAAGCCTTGGCACCGAGGGTGTTGATTTCGCGGCCAATCTCCTGGCTGATGAACACCAGCTTGCGGCCCTTAACGTCGTCGTCGTTGGTAATAATTTCGACGAAGTAGTCACAGTTCTGCTTCAGGCGGACTTTTTCTTCGTTGACGTCCATCTTTTCCAGGTAGAACAGTACTTCCTGTTCGTAACGGTTCTTATCCACGTTGCCCCGGCCCATGAAGTCGGCGAGGTGGCGTTCCATGCGGTCGCGGACGGACTGGATGCGCTCGTCTTCGTACTTACCGACTTCTTCGAGAAGGTCCTTGATGGTTTGGCAGTTGCCGGTCAGGTCGGTAGCCATGGCTTCGCCTTCCTGGGTCCGGTACTCGTTGAGGTGTTGCACGGCGGCCGCGGCGGTGGCTTTCACGATGGCCCAATCTTCGTCGGACAGGCGTTCGTTTGCGCTTTCGATGATGCCCGGGACGCGGAGGAGGGCGGCCCACAGGCCATTCTCGTGGTTCTGATTGTCCATGCTGACGGGCGAATCGTTCCAGATGCTTTCGTAGAGCTTTGTCAGCAGGGCGGTGTTGACGCGGACGGCTCCCCCACCCGATTCATCGGTGATGTCTACGGAAACGTCGAGCTTCCCGCGCTTGACCGCGTCGAGCAAGTATTTACGTAGGGTGACTTCGTATTTGTGTAGCGTTTGGTTGGCGCGTAGCCGGAGGTCGTTCTGCTTAGTGTTCAGCGAGCGGATCTCGACGGTGTAGGTTTTGTCGTTCGCGGTCTGGGTCGCGCGGCCGTAGCCGGTCATGGATAGAAGCATGGGGTAAAGGTAGTTGGATAGTTTGGGAGTTGGTGGTCTGGGGTCTGGTGGTCTGTGGTCTTTGGTCTGGGGTCTTTAGTCTTTAGTCTTTAGTCTTTGGGTAGTAAATTTTGCTTCTTCACCCAATTTGCTTGCACCCGCGTCCGCGCCAGAGAAATCTTTGCGTCAGCCTGGGGGGTGAGATATTTGTTGGTGAGCCAAAAGAGACTGCGGAATGCACCCACGGGTCGACAATTATTTTCTCAAGAACACGGAAACGTCGCGGGGGCCCAACAAGAAATAGTGGGGGCATGTGGTTACGATTGTCGGAGCAATGCGTTACTTTCGTACTTTCTGTCGTCCTACCCGCACGTTTGAGCAGGGCTGCTTTTTAGTTCTCTCATACATAAATCTACCGGTTGGTTTTTAACGCACTTCCCGACCAGCGGCTGCTCAGCTCGTACACAACACTGCTCAATGAAATTTTTCTCCCTCTTAGTTTTAGGAGTAGTCTGTCTGCTGACGGCCTGCGTCCCGCACCGTGAGTTAGTCAACTACCAGCGGGACATTCCGGCCGCGACTTCCCAGTCCATCGACAATCTGCCCGAGATCAAGATCCAGGCGAACGACGTACTGAGCATCGAGGTCTTTGGGCCCGACGAAAAAATCATCGCCCCGTTCGTCAACAAGTCAACTACGTCCGCCAACATCATCGACGTAGAGGCGATCCAGCTCGGCGGGTACCTGGTCTCGGACCGGGGCAACATCTTTTTCCCACAAGTCGGTGGCGTACCGGTGGAGGGCAAGACTATCGTCCAGGTCAGGGAAATGATGGTCGGCCTGTTGGAGAAATTCATGAAAGACCCCGTTGTGAACGTCCGGTTACTGAGTTTTCGCGTCACGGTGAGTGGTGAAGTAAACCGGGAAGGCTCCTTCAGTATTTTCAACGATCGCATTTCCATCCCCGAAGCCATTGCGCGGGCGGGCGGCCTCAGCGACTACGCGAACCGCCGCAACATTCTGCTGGTGCGGGAGACCAACGGGCAGCGCTACTACGAACGCTTCGACCTGACGTCGGCCGACGTCTTCAGCTCCGAATATTTCTACCTCAAACAGAACGACTTGCTGTACGTAGAACCCATCCGGGCGAAGGGCGGGGCAATTCGCGACCAGACGTCGAAAACGGTTCCCATCATCACGGCCGTAGCGACCATTCTGGCGGTCATCATCAACCTCACGCAAAACTAACGACTCCGCCACGCCCGGCCGTCGCCACAACCCATCCGCATGAGCGAGCAACCACAGGGCCCTACCGGTTTAATTATCGAACCGACCAGGGGGCTTTCCGCCGTCACCGAAGTCGATTACGTCGACTTACTGAGCCGCTACTTTTTACGGCGGTGGTACCTCTACGTGCTCTTCGTGGGGGCCGCGGTCGCCGCCATGTTCTTTTACCTCAAGACGAAGCAGCACGAATACGCGGTCACGGCGCGCATCGTCATCACGGAACGTGACGATACCGGCCCCACCGACGACCCGCTAAGGCGCAGCACCCAGGTGTTTTCCGCGGCTCAGAACGTGTACAACGAGATCGAGCGAATCACGTCCTACGAACTAATGAGCTCGGTGGTCGACGAATTAGACCTTCAGTACGGCTACTGGACCCAAGCGGGCCTGGAGCGAAAGGACGGCTACCGGGACTTCCCGGTACTGATCGATTCTTTTCTCCCGCTGAACGCAGGCCCCGTGGACCTGAGCTTCCGGTTAGAACCGAAAGACTACGAAAGCTTCCGGCTTTACACGGACGACAAGTTGGTCGGTAACTACCCGTTCGACTCGCTCATCACCACTAAGTTTGGCGTCTTTCGCTTTGCGCTCAACGGCGCGCTGCCCCAGTCGAGTGAAACGACGCTGCACGTATCCATTTCCGATACCCGAGCGGTCGCCAACGCGTACCTCAGCCGCCTGGAAGCCAACTTCACGGGCATCAACTCCACCACCGTCCTGCTCCGCATTCAGGACGCCGTCCCCGCCCGTGGGGTAGACATTCTCACCGAGTTAATGACCAACTACAACGAGATGAAGATGGCCGAGGCCGACAAGGCGGCGCAGCATACGCTGGGCTTCATCGACGAACGGTTGACCGAAGCGAACCAGAAGCTGCAACGCATAGAGGCCAACCTGGAGCGGTACAAACTCAACAACGAAATCACGGACGAATCGACCTCCGACCTCAACCTCGTGCTGCAAAACGTAGACCAGTACGGGCGGGAAAAAGAAAACCTCACGCTGCAACTCAACATCCTACGCTCGTTAGAGCGCGTACTGGACGTACGCGGGGACGAGCCGCAACTGATCTCGATCGATAATTCCGTGCTGATTACCGGGCAGATACCGGACCAGGTGCAGCTCTACAACCGGCTCGTCCTGGAACGAAAAGAATTACTGGTTTCGGGCCAGACGGACAACCCCGCCGTTATTTCCATTAGCCAACGCATCGCGAGTTTGCGCGGCGCGATCGAAAGCTCCGTCACCAACCTACGCCAGAGCCTCGTGGAACGGCAGTCGCTCATCCAATCGCAGTACGACCGCTCCCTGGGCCAGTTACGCAGCGTACCAACCAAGCAGCGGGAGGTGCAGGATCGCTCGCGGGAACAGAAGATCGTCGAGAACCTGTACGTCTACCTGCTGCAAAAGAAAGAGGAGACCGCCCTGGCCTACGTCAACAACGTCACCACGGCCGAGATCATCGACGCGGCCCACGCCGGCTCCGACCCCGTTAGCCCGAACAAAAAGCTGTTCATGTTCCTCGCCCTGGTGCTCGGTGGAGCCATTCCGTTCTTATACTCCGTGGCCCGGGAAGAAATCTTTAATTACAAAGTCGGGGCGGTCCGCGACGTCAAACGGGTATTTTCCCGGCGCCCGGTACTGGGCCAGATCAGTAAGCACCGGGGGAAGGACCGGATGGCGGTGGCTGGTTCCTCCCGCAGCGAAATATCGGACCAATTTCGCTCGCTCCGTAATAATTTGTTGTTCCACTTCCCCGCCGCCGACAACGTATTTCTCCTGACTTCCGCCGGAAAGGGAGAGGGTAAATCATTCGTGGCGGCTAATCTGGCGGTAAGTTTCGCCCACGCGCGCAAGCGGGTGGTGATCGTCGATTTTGATTTTTACAACGCTCAGGTGGCTAATTACCTGGGCCAGCCCAACGGCACGGGCCTCAGCAATTTCCTGGGCGGTCAGGCGAGCGTCGGCGAGGTCGTGCACTCCGCCGGTGAGGATCTCGGCGTTCACTACGTGCCCGCCGGAGACTACTTTGAGAACCCCGGTGACTTGATCTCGAATGACCGGGGACTAGCAGCCTTTTTCGCGCACCTACACGAACGTTTCGACGTGATCATCGTGGATGCGCCCCCGATCGGTATTTTGTCCGACGCTGTTTTGCTCCACCGCTACATCACCGCCTCGCTTTACGTCATTCGGGTAGGTGTAAGCACCAAGGCGTCCCTAAAGCAGGGCCGAGAAACAATCGAGGCGGACCGCCTGATGAACCCCGTCCTGGTGCTGAACTCCGTTACTTCCGGTCAGCAGGACTACTACACTTAAGTAAAGCAACACGCGTGAGGTTTCCCGCTACATCGTGGATCAAAGGTATCCTGAACCACCAGGTGGTTCGGAACTTCTCCTACCTGGCGGCGGGTAATGCGCTGGCGCAGGTGATTAGTTTTTTCACCGTGCTGAAAGTGACGAGCTTACTGGCTCCGAACGACTACGGGCTTTTTACTTTTTTGTCGGCCCAGGGCATGTTGCTCATGAGCGTGGGTGACCTTGGCATCCGCAACATCATCATACGGTCGATCGCTAGGGATGGTGAGCGGACGAACGACCTGATGGTCAACGGTGCCATTTTGCGAACGGTTTCCCTAATTGCTTTGTCGCTGATTTACCTGATCTATAATTATTACTTCGGGACGCTGGACGCCTGGCAGTTGTTCCTGGTGTTCGCCTTTTCTTTCGTCAACGTCTTTGGCAACTTATTCGAGAATGCTTTCCTGGGCCACGAGCGGATGCTGCCGCCGTCGCTGATGAGTATTATTCACAGCGTCCTTTGGTTCTTAGCGGTTTTTCTGCTGCCGGTAGAGCTCATCGAGCCCAACAATCTTTTTCTGATTTACCTCTGTCTTTACCTGGGTAAGGCAGTCTTCTTGTACTACTTTTTAGTCAAGTACGACCTGCTCAAGGGTCAGATCAAAAACTTTTGGGAATCATCCCGCGCCCTGCTGACCGAGAGCTGGCCTTACTTCCTCGTGCTGCTCGTCATGTTACCGTTTACGCGGCTTTCCAACAACTTCCTGGACATCAACTCGACCAGCGACGAGGTCGGCTACTTCAACCTGGCGCAGCGTTTGATCGGACCGGTTTCTTTGGTGCTTGACTTTGCCATGGCGGCCGTGTTCCCCAACCTGTCTTCCCTGTGGGTCAGTGACCGTAGTCGCCTGAAATCGCTCGTCAGCAGCGGTTTTCAGTATTTCATGCTGGCGGGCCTGTTGATGTGTTTCTCGTTCTCGTTGTTCATCCGGGAAGTCGTAGACCTGTTGTTTCCCGCGAGTTACTTACCAGCCGTGGTAGTTTGCCAGATGCAGGTGTGGTACCTTTTTCTCACGTCCATCGACAGCGGGGTGGGTACTATTTTGGGGGCGACCGACAACGAGCGCTACATTCTACAGCTCGCCATCGTTAATTCACTCTTTGCTACGCCCTTACTCTTCTACGGTAGCTACTTCGGTGCGGTAGGCCTCGCCTACGCTTACGTGGTTGCGTTTGTCTTGTTTCAGTTCTACCTGTGGTACGTTTTTCGGACCAAACTAGCCATCACGGTTAAGGGGGCAGGCTGGGTTTGGGCCCTGGCCATCGTGCTTTTTGTGGTAACCACCGCGGCGGACCGGCTCATTACCGAACAAGTATGGCTGTGGAAGGGGGCAATTTGGCTACTCATCAGCGGCGGGATGGGCTGGTACACTTTACGAACCTACAAAACGGCGGTACGGTGATGAAAAAGCTACTACCCACCCTGTACCTGATTACGATCACTGCCTTCGCGCTGAAGTTTTTCGACGCCAAGTTCGTACCTACGAAGTTCTTAAATTACACCAACTACCTGCTGATCAGTGCTAGTGCGCTAGCCGCCCTTCCGCAGCTCATCAGCGCTAAAGGTGGGTTCACGCCGGCCGTACGCGTCATCGTATTCGCCATCGTGTTCTCCATCCCCATGGCCTACCTGGTGTGGGGGCAGAGCCTGAGCGTTTCCGTTTTCGAAACGCTACCCTACCTGCCCTGGATCTATTTCTTCGTACTGATCCGACTTAACTTTTCCATTGCGACGCTGGAGAAAATAATCGTCGGCTTCAGCCTGGTTTACCTGGCGCTCTATTTCTTTCAGTTCGTGATGGCCCCGACCATTTACTTCGGCCGCTCACTCTGGGGGGATACGTTTTCCGTTGACCGGGGGGTTATCCGGATCATCTTTCCCGGGGCCGGCATCTTTATCCTTGCCGCGCTCATGGCAATCAACAAGATCACCTCCCGCGCTCCGGGTCGGCCGTTCTGGATTGCGCTGGCGGCCATGGGGCTCATCATCCCGGTGATGCAGGTGACCCGGCAGTTTATCCTCGGCATGACGCTGCTGATTCTCTACCACGTGCTGCGTTCCCAAAACATTCTGCTCCGCATCGTCACCCTGGCCACGGCGGGGCTTTTTCTCATCGGTCTCCTGAACGCCGACATTCCCCAAATCGACGGTGTGATCGCAGCCGGGCAGCGTGATGCCGACCTTGGCAAAGAATACATCCGCGTCCGGGCCGGCACCTACTTTCTCACGGATTTTTCTCCCGAGTGGCCGGCCCAAGTGTTCGGCAACGGCGTGGCGCGCTGGGGCGAAGGCTACTACGGTCGCTTCGTGGAATTACTCGGTAACCGGCGGGGCTATTACCTGTCCGACGTTGGCATCATTGCGGTGTACGCAAATTTCGGTCTGCTCGCCATCCTGGGCTTCGCGTTGATGTGGTACCGGAGCTTTACCGTCCCCTTACCGGCCGAGTACCAGTACCTAAAATATTATTTGTGGTACCTACTGTTTACCAGCGTGACCTGGTTTTCGGTCTACCACCACCATTACGTGATTGCTACCGTCTTCGCGCTTTACATCTACCACGTGATCCAACTGCGGACGGTCGTGGTGCAGGAAGACGGTATCGAGCGAAAATACTACCTCCCCCAGCAACCCGGTCCTTTTCCTACGCCCGTCAAAAATCTACCATGAAAAAACACATCCTACAATTTATGAACTACCAGCCGATCGTCTATTCCGGCTTCGACAAGTTCAGCATTGCTCTGGCGCAAAGAATGCGTACGGAGAGTTACCAGACCGTGATGGTATTCGTGGATACCCTAGATTACGCACCGACGCTAGCGAATGACATTACCGAGGCGGAACTAGTAGTCGAGTTGCTTAAGGAAAACGCATCGGCATCGCGTCAGTTCCGGCAAATATACCGGCTGTTCAAAAAATACCGCCCCGCGCTGGCCCACACGCACTTCGATGACCGCCTGAAGGTCATGATTACCATCTGTGCCCGCTGGTTCGGCGTGCCATTGATTACCAGCGTTCACTCCGAGATCACCCCGTTTCCATCCCCCGCTGCGTACCGGGCGGAGAAAGGGCGGGTGAAAACAATTTTAATGCGCAACTACCTGCGCTTCCTGGCGCGCAACAGCAAGTTCTGTTTTTGCGTGTCCCGCAAAGTGCAGGAGGAGTACCTAAATTTCGTAGGCGACCGGGATAACGTGAAAGCATTGTACTTGGGGGTCGAGGCGGGCGGCACTGAGGAGACCCCGGTCTCAATTCGCCAACGGCTGGGTTTGCCGCCGGACCAGGTGTTAATCGTCAACGTTTCCGCCATCGAGCCAATCAAAGGAATCGACACCATCTTACTCGCCCTCAACCGGTTACGGACGGAGTATGGGCTACGTGATTTTGCCTTTTGTCACATCGGCGGTCTGCGTACCGGGGCGCAAACGAGTAACCACCTGGAGGCGCTCAAACGAACGATCACCGAGTTGGACCTTTCCGAGCACGTACACTGGCTCGGGGTGCGGAGTGATATTACTAAAATCCTACCCGCCTTTGACGTATACACCCAGCCTTCCCGTAAGGAGGGGTTGCCCGTCTCGGTGATGGAAGCCTGTTCGTGTCGCCTACCGTGCGTGGGTAGCGACGTGAGCGGTAACCCCGAAATCATCCACCACGGGGAGAACGGATACACGATGAAACCGGGTGACGACAAGGCCCTCGCGACATTCTATTACGAGCTGATCACTGACCCGGAAAAGAGGCGGCGCATGGGGAATAAATCTTACGAGATTTTCGAAGAATATTTCTCCCTGCCAACCCAGGTAGCCCGCACCGCCGAGTATTACAAACAAGCCATTTAATCCGCCCACAATGCAGCAGCCCGTCATCAGCGTAGTCATGCCAATGTACAACGGTGAGCCCTACGTGGTCGCCGCCATCGAAAGTGTTCTGCAACAAACGTTCGCGGACTGGGAGCTCCTGGTCATCGACGACGGATCAGCGGACGGTGGCCCCGCCCTGGTGCGCAATACTTTCTCCGACCCGCGTATCCGATTGTTAGCCAACGACGGCAACCAGGGCGTTGCTTACACCCGCAACGCTGGAATCGCCGCATCACGGGGAGAATTCCTCGCGTGGTTGGACTGTGACGACCTCATCACCCCGGATCGCCTGGAAACCCAACTGAGCTACCTAAGCGACCACCCCGAACTAGGTGCCTGCGGAAGTTGGATACAGCTGTTCGGCGCCGGTAAAGAAACCACGGGGCGCCCCCCGGAGTCGCCCGCGGTGCTCCGTGCGTTTTTGCTCTTTACGCCCATCATCCCCAACGCCACGGTGATGTTGCGGGTGGAGCTCGTGCGTAAATTCGGCTTAGAATACGACATCACTTTACCCGTAGCCGAGGACTATGATTTTGTGTTACGGTGCAGTGAGCACTTTTCGTTCGGGATTGTACAGCGAGCGCTTTACCGGTACCGAGCGGCGGAGAACAGCCTCACGCAGCGCTTTGACGCCGAGGAGGAAGGTGCTTTTGCCATTTCGAAAATCGTGCACGGAAAGGCACTCGAACGGTTTGGGATGTCCGCCACCGACGTGGAATTGAGGATTCACCGTATCCTAAATTCAGACTTGACGTTTCGGACCTTCCCGCAGTACGTAGCCGCGTTAGACTGGTTGCTAGGGCTACTGCGCCACAACGAACAACACAAAAAATACGACGTGGCGGCGTTCCGGCGGGTAGCCGCCAACCGGTTCTACTTCATCACTAAAAAAGCCACTTCTTTTGGCATCCGCACGCTTATTTTCTACGCACGTAAATCGTTCGCCCATAATATCTTATATTTCCACCCTTTACCTCTCATGAAATTGGTGGTTCGCTGTATTATCCGTTACGATAAATTTTAATCCAGCTATTTTGAATCATCCGACTACTCCTTTGATGTCACCAAGACAAAGAATCCTTCTCGTCACCCGTGACCAGTTTGGTTACCACGTGGACCCCTACGCTTACGCGCGGGAGTTGACCCGTCACTGCGACGTCACTTATTTCTGTTGGGATTACAACCGGCCGCGCGTGGAAGCCCCCGGTGTGGAAGTGATCTACTCCAGCCGCGACGGAAGCCTGATTGCCCGTAACCGCCGATTTGTGCGCGAATTGAAAAATCATCTTCCCGATTTCGCGGCGTCCTTGATTTTTCACTTTCACGGAGCGTCGCTGGTGTTGTCGGGCATTGGTGAGCTGAAAGAGCGCTTGGTCTGTGATGTCCGCACCGGCAGCGTTAACGGGCGCGCGATTCAGCGACTCATAAAGAATACCATTTTGAAGGCGGAGATGAAAGCTTTTCGCCATAACTCCTTCATTTCCGATAGTTTGGGAAAGTCCCTTGGGTTCACCAACTACAACGTACTTCCGCTGGGCGCTTCCGTTACCGACGCTCCCGTGCGGTCTTACGACGAATTACACCTCCTCTACGTTGGCACTTTTGAGACCCGTGACCTTGAAGAGTCCATCGCCGGTCTCGGTCTTTTTTACCAGCGCCATGCGGGTGAGGTTAGGTGTAAGTACACCATCATCGGGGGGGGCTCCGCCGCGGAAAAGCAGCGGATGCGTGCGGCGGTCACCCGCTACGGACTGGATGAGGTGGTGGAAATGACCGGATTTATTCAGCGCGACAAAGTAGGACCGTACCTGAGCCGGGCGAACGTAGGTGTCTCCTACGTACCGATCACGGATTACTACAATTTCCAGCCGGTTACCAAAACCTACGAATACTTTCTTGCGGGCTTACCCGTGATCGCTACCGCCACCCACGAACACCGATTGATCATCAAACCGCACAACGGCGTCCTCATTAAGAACACGCCGGAGTCTTTTGCCGAAGGCCTGGAAGTAATCTACCGCCGCCGCACTGACTTCTCCGCTACCGAAATTCGCGAACGGGCGGCACAATTCTCTTACGCGCACATCGTGGATACACAACTGATGCCCTACCTACGTAGGGTGATGGGAACCCACCCAGGATCGAATACCAAGCCAGTGGCACACGAAAACACCCTGCCCTTATGAGAATCCTCTACGTAACCAACATGTACCCCACGGAGAAAAAGCCCGTCTTTGGCATCTTCGTGAAGGAGCAGATCGCGGATGCGGCCCGCTATCTGGATGCCTCCCACGACGTGTACCTAATGAATGGCATGGAACACGGTTGGAAGGAATACTTAAAGGCTATTTACCTGGTCCCGCGGATGATCCGCCGGGGCAACTACGACCTCATTCACGTCCACTACGGCCTCGCCGGCCTGTGGCGGTTGTTCTACCGGCCGGACGTGCCGGTGTTTTTGTCGCTACACGGGGCGGATATTCAGAAGGAGCAGGGGCAGCACGCGCAGGTGGCGATCACCAAAAGGTTACTCCCGAAAGTAGACCGCGTCTTTACCCTCAACGACAACATGAACGCCATCGTAAGCCAGTACACCGACGCCTACGAGATGCTCCCGTGCAGCGTCAACGTCGATCTGTTCAAGCCAACCGGTCACACGAGCAGGGGCCCGGGTAGGCTGTTAGTCTTTCCGGGGTCGCCCAGCGTGCCGGTCAAAGATTTCCCTCTTTTCGAGCGCATTATGGCAGAGGTAAAGTTTCAGACCGGAACGGAGGTAGCTTTCGCACCTCTGGAAAAACTGACGCGCACCGGAGTAAGGGACCTGATGAACCGGGCCGATTGTTTGGTGATGACCTCCGTCAGTGAAGGCTCGCCCCAGGCGGTGAAGGAAGCACTGAGTTGTGGCTTGCCGGTCGTGTCGGTGGCCGTTGGCGACGTGGCCAAAATGGTCGAAAACGTACCGTCCTGCCGGGTGGTCCACACGCGCGACCCGCAGGTGATCGCCGCGGCGGTCACGGCAGCTTTTGCGGCGGATCGCACGCAAATACGTAACGCTTTCATCGGTAAAGGCATATACGATCACGAATCCATCAGCCGCCGCTGGGCCGATCTTTACGAGCGGGCGGAGCAAAAACTGCTGACTAAATGATAGATCAACTCTTCAAAATACTCCACGTGGGCGGCCTGGCCAGCTTATTCCGCAGCTTTCACCAGCGGCGCAAGGTTACGATCTTGCTCTTTCACGACCCCACGCCCGCCGCCATGGAAAGCGCCCTGGCGTACCTCACGGCGCGGTACCACATCATCAGCCTCGACGCTTACCTGGAAGCCAGGCGTAACGGGACGACGGCGGAATTACCCGACTATTCCACCGTCATCACCTTCGACGACGGCCACCGCGGCAATTACGCGCTGCTGCCCGTTTTCAAAAAATACGGCGTGCCCGCCACCATCTTTCTGTGCTCCGCCATCGTGAATACTCAGCGCCACTTCTGGTTTCTTCACGCCGAGGGCAAGTTACCGGTGCAAGAGCTCAAGCTGCTGACTAATCAGGAGCGCCTCGAAGAGTTAGCCGACATTGGATTCAACGAGGAAGAGGAATACGACGTACGTCAGGCGCTTTCCGCGCGGGAAATTGAGGAGATGCGGCCGTTCATTAATTTCCAGTCCCACACGCGCTTCCACCCTATTTTAACCAGTTGCCGACAAGCGCGGGTGCAGGCTACTCTGGTAGGAGCAAAGGAAAAACTCGAAAATGACTTCGGCCTGCGGATCAACGCGTTGGCCTACCCCAATGGCGATTACGACGCCGGCACCATCGAAGAAACCAAGAACGCCGGTTACGCGTGTGGCCTGACGGTCGAACACGGCTTCAACGACGCCACAACGGATCTCTACCGCCTCCACCGCCTCGACGTGAATGACACCGCTAACCCCCACGAACTAGCGCTGAAAGCCAGCGGGGCGTGGCAGTACCTCAAAGCAGTCCGGCAATGATGAGAATAGGACTACTAATGAGCCCCACGATTGGGGCCTTCCGGAAGAATACCCTGCGGCCCGTCCTCACGGACCCGGCCTTTTCGGTGGTCGTGGCGGTGATTGACGACCGGCCGCAAAAGTCCGCCGGGCAACGACTGAGAAACAATCTGCGCCGGGGCCGGGGTGGCTACGTGATCGTCATGGCCCTACGAAATTTAGCCTCACGGCTGCCTTCGGCAAACCCTGCACCCGCGTCCGCGCAAGAAAACACGGAAACCTACTGCAAACGCCACGGTATCGAGGTGCACCGAACCAATAGACCCTACGGAACGGAAACGCTGACGAAGGTTAGAAATAGCGAGCTCGACGCTTTAGTGTTAGTGGATGGGTTCGGTATCGTAAAGAAGGGAATGATCGATGCGGCCCCGCGCGGTGTGGTCTCCTACCACCACGGGGATATGCGGAATTACCGAGGAATGCCAATGGCACTGTGGGAACTCTACAATGAAGAAACGGAGATGGGCGCAACGGTACAGCTACTTACGCCGGGTTTGGACAACGGACGGCCACTGGTCGAGATGACAATTCCCATCGAAAAAGGGGACGACGTCGACCGCCTCACCGAGCGGGCGCTGCGGATGAGCGAACCGATGCTACATGCCGCCCTGACTCGGCTCGCCAACCCGGAGTTTGTACCTCCGGAGATTGAAGAATTTGGCAAGGTGTATACGCTACCGGATCTCCGGCAGTGGCTAAGGCTACAGTACAGAATCTGGAAAAGAAAATAATATGTGTGGAATTTTAGGGACCATTAACGTTGAGGTCGATGACGAGATCTTGAATTTGCTAGCGCACCGCGGGCCCGACGATAGTGGCATCGAGCGGGCGAGCGTCGGCAGTTTCGAAGTGTATTTTGGGCAGCGCCGGCTGTCGATCGTCGACCTGTCTCCGGCCGGCCACCAACCCATGAATAGCCCCTGCGGGCGCTATTCCCTGATCTACAACGGGGAGCTGTACAACCACCAGGACCTGCGGGACGAACTTCCGGCCACGATCGATTACCGGGGCCATTCGGATACCGAAACGATACTACATTATTTAATTGCTCACGGTATCGAGGGCGTAAGAGCGTTCAATGGCATTTTCGCCCTGGGTTTTTTGGATCGTGAAGCCAAGACCCTGCAAATCGCGCGTGACCCCTTCGGCGTCAAACCCCTCTATTATTGTCAGCCCGCAGGTAGCAACAAACTGGCTTTCGCTTCCGAGATGCGCCCACTCCAGGCAATTCTCGGCAATACCACCCTGAATAAAGATGCCCTGGCAACGCTACTGCGATTACGTTACAACCCCGCACCAGACACTTTATACACGCAAATTGACAAGGTTCGGCCCGGGCATTATCTTCATTTTGACCTCGGGGGTGAGCAAACGCAGCTGCGGGAAGTACCCTATCTAGCGCCGTTACCAACCACGCGGGTGATTAATGAAAACGAAGCCGTGGCCGGGTACGGCGGAAAAATAGCCGCCGCGGTAGAACGGCAATTACTCGCCGACGTGGAGGTGGGGATTCTCCTCAGCGGCGGGGTGGATTCGGCCATCGTAGCGGCGCTGGCGCAGGAGAAAAGCACTACCCCGCTGAAAGCATTCACGATCGGCTTTCGGGGAGAACACCAGGAGGACGAAATAAACGACGCAGCCGAAACGGCCGCGCTGTTGGGTCTGGAGCACCACGTCAAGCGCATTGACTTTACGGATTTCCTGGGTACGATGCGGGAATGCGTCCGCATCGTTGAGGAACCGCTGGCCACGACTTCGATCATCCCCATGTACTACCTGGCGGAGCTCGCCGCACAGCACGTGAAAGTGGTACTAACGGGGCAGGGCGCCGACGAACCCCTGGGTGGGTACGTGCGGTACAAGTCCGAACTACTGCGGGAAAAAATCCCCCGCGTGTTGCGCGCCCCCGTTGCCGCGGCGCTCGGCGGGATCAGTAGCCGTAACGAGAAAGTCAGCCGGGGCGCCGCCGCCCTGGCCGAGACCGACGAAATTGCCCGTTTCTTAGCCGCTTACCAAGTCTTTACGCCCAGCGAAATCAGCGGACTGATCGGAACCGAAGACAAACTGAGCAAGCCAAGAATAGCCTATTTTTACGAGCTGCTCGGTTGCCAAAATAGGCCCGCTGGCGCCGAAAGGATGATGGCCCTGGATACACGGCTTAACCTGGCCGACGACCTGCTGAACTACACGGATAAGGTCACCATGAATTTCTCCCTCGAATGCCGAGTTCCCATGCTCGACCTGGAACTCGTGCGGTACATCGAGTCGCTACCGGCGGCCAACAAATTAAATCTCCGTGGCGGGAAGCTGATCCACAAACAGTACGCCCGCGAACGATTACCGGCGAACATCATTAATCGTAAAAAAAAGGGATTTCAGTCGCCTACCCAACTTTGGTTTCGGGACGGCGCTACCGAAATCCAGTCGCTTTTACTGGACGACAGCTCCGCCTTCGGCAAGGTATTTCACCTTCCGGCGGTGCGCGAAATCATCACCCAGCACCAGACGGGGTACAACCGCGAGAAGCAGATATTCTTATTATTGAGTATTTACTTCTGGCTGGACACGCAAGCGAAATAATATCTACAAATTAAGAGCTTATCGGAAACTTAGTATTCGACCTACGAACGCCTTTTTTCAGCCTGATCTTCATCCAAAAACTCAACTAATAACCCATTATAAGATGATTTTCTGACCTTGATCAGACTAAAATAGACTTCCCTCGGTCAGAAAATCAATTCCCCAGCAAGCTCTAAAATATCAATACAATGAAAATAATGTCAGTAGTCGGAGCCCGACCGAACTTCATGAAAATCGCGCCCTTCATCCAGGCCGTGAACCGGCACAACAAGGCGGGGGGCGAACACATCGACCACGTGCTCGTACACACGGGCCAGCACTACGACGACCGGATGTCGGCTTCCTTTTTTGACTCGCTGGGCATCCCCGCCCCCGACGTGAACCTCGAGATCGGCTCCGGTAGCCACGGCGTGCAGTTGGGGCAGACCATGATGGCCTTCGAACCGGTCGTCGTGGAGCACGATCCGGACTGGATCGTAGTGGTTGGTGACGTGAACGCTACGTTGTCCTGTTCCGTCATTGCCAAGCGCCTGAAGAAAAAGGTAGCCCACATCGAAGCCGGCCTGCGGTCGGGTGACATTGAGATGCCCGAAGAAATCAACCGCCTCGTGACCGACCGGTTATCGGATCTGTTGCTCACGCCGGACCGGATTGCCAGTAAGCACCTTACGGACGAGGGCGTCCCGGAAGAAAAGATCTGCTTCGTCGGGAACATCATGATCGATACCCTGGAGAACAACCGGGCGGAGGCGGCTAAGCTACTGATCTCCGAAATCGTGGCCGAGAACTCCATCAAAGAACAGCCCCGCAAAGAAATTTCCCTGGCCGACAACACCTACGGGTTGATGACCATGCACCGGCCCTCCAACGTGGACCACAAGGAAATACTAACCGCCCTGATGCGTTTTTTGATGGACGAAGCCACCCAGGAGGTGCCGATCGTATGGCCCTTGCACCCGCGGACGCGCAAACAACTGCAAACCGCTGGCCTCTGGGAAGAAGTACTGCACCACCCACGCATTCTGCTGCTGGAACCCATCGGTTACCACGCCATGCTGCGCCTCAACGTGGGGGCGAAAATTATGCTCACCGATTCCGGCGGGCTACAGGAAGAATGCTGCGTACTGGGCACGCCCTGCCTCACGCTGCGCTGGAACACCGAACGGCCGATCACGCTGCGGGAGCACGGCGGGGCGAGCGTGCTGGTCGGCAACGACGTCGAGCGCATCCGCACAGAATTTTACGCCACCCTTAAGCTACCGAACCAACCGGTTTCCCCCGAATACTGGGACGGTAAGACCGCAGACCGGATCGTCGCGGCCATCATCGCCGCCGCGCGTACAACGACGTCGGTATGAAGATTTGGCTCGATTTCATCAACACCCCGCAGGTAGCATTTTTTGTACCGTTCATCCGGCGCTGGGAGAGTGATGGGCACGAGTTGCTGCTAACGTGTCGGGATTCCGGCAACACCGTCGGCTTGCTACGGCAGCACGGGCTCGCGCACCACGTGGTGGGCAAGCGGGTGGGCACCGGGACCTTCGACAAGGCCCAACAATTCGCCGGCCGGATGCTCGCGCTGTACCGGTTCGTCCGGACGCGCCGACCGGACGTAGCGGCGGGGCAGAGCAGTTTTTACCTGCCTCTGATTGCTAAGCTACTCGGCGTCCCGAGCCTGTACACGAATGATAACGAGCACGCGCAGGGTAATTTTTTCGGCTTTCGCTTCGCGACGAAGGTGTTCTTACCCGAACCACTAAGGGGCACACCGGCCACGCAAAAACCTTATCTCCAGAATCGTTTGCGTTTTTACCCCGGGGTGAAGGAGGCGATTTACCTATCCCAACAACCCGACCTTCTGGCCGCCATCGACGAACCCAAGCGCCAGATTTACTTCCGGCCCGAGCCCTGGTCGGCCCAGTACTACGACGGCCCGCTCAATTTCTTCGACGAAGCGTTGCGGGAACTGGCCAAAGAATACGAAATAGTCGTTTTACCGCGCGACAAAAACCAGGCGGACCACTACCGCCAACCGGAGTTTGCCGGCGTGCGGGTACCGGACGGCCCGCTGAAATTGCGTGACATCGTTTCCGGTTGTTTGCTTTTCATCGGGGCGGGGGGGTCGATGACGCGGGAGCTAGCCGTGCTGGGCGTTCCCGTCGTATCGATCTACCAGGCTGATCTGCTGGCCGTGGACGAGTATTTAGTCGACCGGGGGCTACTGCACGTCGACCCGCAACTGGACTACGCGGGCATTCAGAAGTTGCTGAGCGGTGGGGCTAAAAAACCCCGCGACCGGTCGGTGCTCGAAACCGGGGGCGTTGCGTTTCACCTTATTCTAAAAAACATCCATGATTTACGCGCCTCCTAAACACCAAGCCGCCTGCATCCGACAACGGTGGGAGCACATTCTCACGGGCTCGCTATTGCCGGTGCGGAGGGGACTGATTCGATCACCTCCGATTTTTAAATCAATTCAGCAAAATGAATATTTCTCAGCGTGTTACATTATTGATTATCTTACGTCACACACGCGTCAATTACACATACGACCATAAAGTCCGCTTTAACACCCAGAATAACAATTCTGGGAGGGGCCGATCTACGCTATAGTTAAATCTAGTAGCGCATTATCTATTACACACTGCCAACTCAATTGGTACTTTCCACACATACACTAAAACATTACTTAAACATGAAAACATTAAGAGCCGGAATAATCGGCCTTGGTAAGATGGGGCTCTCCCACGCAGCTATCGTTAGTGCTCAGCCAGGGGTAGACTTGGTGGCCGTTTGCGATACTTCGTTGATCGTTACTAATGCCTTCAAGAAGTACGCCAAGGCGCAAATCTACGGGGATTACCGTAAGATGCTCAGGAAGGAAAATCTCGACCTCATCGTTATTGCCACGCCCACGAAGTTGCATTTCGACATGGTCAAAGCCGCCCTCGAGCAGGGCGTTCACGTATTCTGCGAAAAACCGTTTAGCTTGAACAGTGCCGAGGGTAAGCAATTGGTGCAACTGGCCGAGAGCAAGGGGCTGGTCAATCAATTGGGCTACCACAACCACTTTATCGGCACCTTCCGCGAAATGAAGCGGCTGTTGGCCGCTGATGTAATTGGGGACTTGGTCCACTTTAGCGGCGAAGCCTACGGGCCGGTAGTTACCAAAGCGAAGGGCGGCACTTGGCGGTCGAAATCCAGCGAGGGAGGCGGTTGCCTTTTCGATTACGCATCCCACGTACTGAACCTACTGCAGGAAGTCGTGAGCCGCCCGGTTGAAATCAACGGCAGCCTTCTCAAAGAAATCTATTCCAAGGGAGTAGAAGACGCCGTTTACTCTTTAATCACGCTAAAGAACGGTCTGACCGGCACCTTACTCGTCAACTGGAGCGACGAGACGTACCGCAAGATGTCGACTTCCCTAACCGTACAGGGCAAGAACGGCAAGATCGTTTGTGACGCCACCGAGCTGAAGATCTACCTGAAGGAGGAGAATAAAGCCGAGGGGCTCGAAGCTGGTTGGACGATCAAGTGGATCACCGACCTGGCCCTTCCCGTTGGCTACTACCTCCGCGGAGAAGAATACAGCGCCCAGATCGAATACTTCGTCGAAAACGTACGTCGCCAAAAACCCGGTACCATCAACACTTTTGAACAAGGACTTTACACCGATAAGGTCATCGAAATGATTATTAAAAATGCAGCCTAACACACACCACACCCACCTCGACCGCGTCCTCTTTGGGGACAACCAATTCTTTGGGGTCAACCACGCCTCCGACGACAAGTCCCGCGCCCAGGCGATGCGCTTTAAAGACGACCAGTCCATCATTAGGGTGCTCGACCAGGCTTACGAAGCTGGGGTCCGCACCTTCATGTGTACCACCCACGACCGGATCGCCAACATCTGTAACCACATGCGGGCCCATCCGGATCGCTACCGGGGCTTCAAGATATTTCCCTGTATGCCGTACGCACATAAGTACGCCAACGCCGTCACGGAGTTGGGGATTATGGGGACCATCAACCAGTACGTACCCGGCACCCTTTTCGGCACCTTTGCGAAGGGCGGAATGGCCGTCGTACGGGGCAACTACAGTAAGTTGATGCAGATCCTGATCGACGCGGAGATGAAGATGTTCGATAAAATCGATACCCCGGTCATTTTCATCCAGAACGTCCTCGTGGACATGATCCTGGGCCTCGGCATGTACGAGGTATTCAAGGATTATGATGCGTACATCCGCGAGAAATACAACGTCGAGCCGGGCTACATCACCATGAACATGCCCGATTTGCTGGATGCACTGGAATCGGTGGGTATCTATAATCCAATCATCTGTGCGTCCATTAATAAATCGGGTTTTCGGATGTCCGGTGGTATCGAGCGTAATGAAATGTATCTAAGGGAAAAGACCTTCCGGCCCATTGCCATGCAGACCCTGGCAGCCGGCGCGTTGCGGCCGAAAGAAGCATTTGCCTACCTCGGTCAGTTCCCGAGAATCGAATCCGTCCTATTCGGCTCCGGCTCGAAGCAGCACATTGCCGAGAATATTCACATGATTGAGGAGAACTTCCCGGTTGCTCAGGAGGTGTGATGTGACTAATTGATGTTTAAAAGGGTCATTAGCTGTGCTAATGACCCTTTTTTTGTCTACCTATTTATTTTGAATTGGTGATTCGTCCTGAAAACACAAATAATTCTTTCATTATAAACGAAAACGAGGGGCTGCGCACCCTCGCTACGAGAGACGACCCTCCGGGCCTTGCTAGGCGTTATTTTTTCTCCCAAGCCCAGGCCGTCCGCATGATTTCGTCAACGCCTCTGGTCGGTTCCCAGCCGAGTACGTTCGTGGCTTTCGTGCGGTCGGCGTAAACGGCAACGACGTCGCCGGCGCGGCGGGGGCCGAGCTCGTAGTTGAGTTTTTCGCCGGTCACTTTCTCGAAGGCGTTGATGACTTCGAGGACGGTGAGGCCTTCGCCGATACCTAGGTTGAATAAGTCGAGGTTGCTCTTCATTTTGCCGCCCATCAGGTATTCGAGGGCGAGGGTGTGGGCGCGGGCTAGGTCCTGGACGTGGATGTAGTCGCGGATGTTGGAGCCATCGCGCGTGGGGTAATCCGTACCGAATACGGTCATTTTATCGAAACTCATGTTGCCCGCCGCGACGCCAGTGATGACGGGGACTAGGGAGGCGGGCGGGTTAGAAGGATCTTCCCCGATCAGGCCGCTTTCGTGCGCGCCGGCGGGGTTGAAGTAGCGGAGGATGATGGACTTGAAGTCCGGCCGCGTCCCGCAGTAATCCGTAATGAGGTCTTCGCCGATTTGCTTGGTCATCGCGTAGGGGCTCTCGGCCAGCTTGCGCGGCGTGCTTTCCGTGACGGGCAGCTCGTCGGCATTGCCGTAGACGGAGCAGGAGCTAGAGAAGACTAGGTTACTGTTTCCCTGCGCCGCCAAACCTTCGATGACGTTGAGGAGGCTATTGATGTTGTTGCGGTAGTATTCCAGCGGTTTGTCCACGCTTTCGCCGACTTGTTTGTAGGCGGCGAAGTGGATGGCGCCGTCAAACTTATGCTGCTCGAACAGGGCGAGGGTCGCAGCGCGGTCCGCCAGGTCGACGGAGTGGTGCTGCACGGGCTTACCCGTAATGGCTTTAATGCCGGCAAGGGCTTCCGGGCGGGAGTTGGAGTAGTTGTCGGCGGTGACTACTTCATAGCCATTCTGGAGGAGGTCCACTACGGTATGGCTGCCGATGTAGCCGGTACCTCCGGTTACTAAGATTTTTTTCATGATAAATGTGTGTGTTTCCTAAGTTATTAGTCTTGCGAGCCGCTGGCCTGGAGTCACGGTTAGGCTCGCTCAGCGGCTAATGCGTGGTTTGATTAAGTGGAAAGAACGTAAATATCTTTATTTTGCTGGTTACCCAACCTTTTTGCCCTGATTATTTCAGAAATTAGTCGTGGTGGAGTTTGATTTCTTCGGCGGGGATTTCGATACCCATACGGGCCATCAGGGCGGTGGCGTTGAAGCTGGTACAAACGCCGGGGTGAAGTTTGTAGTCAAAAACGAGGTCGTCGCCGCGGGTCTGGACTTCCATCGCGTAGTTCTCGACGCGGCTGCCGGGTTCGTTTTCGAGGACGGCCAGTTCGAGGTCGTGGGTGGCGATGATGCCGGCACCCTGGTCGCGAATCAACTGGCGGATGAGCGCGCGGGAGCCGGTGTGGCGGTCGCGGGAGTTGGTGCCCTTCAGGATCTCGTCGAGCAGGAAAAAGACGTCTTCGTCCTTCTCACTAACGGCGCGGATGATGGACTGGAGGCGCTTCAGTTCGGCGTAGAAAGACGAGGTAGATTCACTCAGGTCGTCCTGGGTGCGCATGCTCGTCCAGACGTGGAGGGGGCGCTGTCGCAGGTGCAAGGCACATACGGGGGAGCCGGCCTGGGCCAGCACGAGGTTGATCCCTACCGTACGTAGCCAGGTTGACTTACCCGCCATGTTGGAACCGGTTACCAAGTGGATGTGGCCATCCGTCCGCATGTCGATGTCGTTGGTGATTCTACCGGCGGGATTGAGTAGTGGATGGCCGAGGCCGGTGGCTTGGAAGACGGGTTCGTCGGTAAACTCCGGGTCCACCCAGTCGGGGTGGTTGTACCGCAGGGTCGCCCAGCTCACGAGCGTATCGACCCGCGCGATGGTGTCCAGCCAGACGGGTAATTCCTCCCGGTATGTTTCCCGCCAGCCGTCGAGGTTGGTGAGCCACTGCATGCTCCACGCGCCACCCAGTTCTACGAGCATGGCGAAGGGGTTACTCCGCACGTCGAGCTGGCTGATGTAGTAGGATAGTTTGCGGATGGCCGGGACGGACCGGGCTACGTCCGCGCTGGCTCCGGACCAACCGTCGGCGTGTTGTAGCAGATCGGCGTATTGCTTGAGGAGACTTCCCATCGCGGAGGTGTACGCGTGTTCCGTAGCGATAGCGGCAGAGTATTTTCGGTACAGGAGAACGGCCGGGACTAATCCGATCAAGCCAACAAACCAGGGATCGATGAGTAGCATGGCGGCAATTGAACCGATTGTCAGAAACGGAATGACGTACAGTAAGGCCTTATCCAAACCAGATTGCACCACGGCGGGGCGGAGGAGCCAATCCCGTAGTCTTTGCTGCTGAGCGAGCGAATCATTTAATCCTTCCCCCAGCATTCTGAATTCGAGGCACCACGCCGGCATCGCGCTCAGGTCTTTTCCCTGCACCTGCGTCCGCGCCCGCTTATCCTGATCCTGCGGCGCCAACAATGCATCGGCCAGGCTCCGGCGACCGCCCGCCGTAACCGTCCGGTTGAGAAACTGAAAGAGACTGTGGGGACCAAAAATGTCGAGATCGAGCGCGTACGGATGGGCGGGGTCGAGGAGATCGTCACCACCGTCAAACACCCGAAAATCGTGGTTCAGCGCGCCTAACTCCCGATCGGCCAGCGCCGCCCGAATCTCCGCCCGGTCGGCCGTCCGTTTGATGCTGTCGTGCTTTTTGACGAGGAAATAGGACACGCCGACGAAAACCGGCAGCGACAAGAACCCCGCCAAAAAACTGTAGCCGAACGCCAGCACCACCGCCACCAGCAGCGCCAGAATCACCACCAGTCGCACGATGGCAAACCGGTCGTATTCCTTCTTTGACGTGGCGTAGAGCGACAGTTGCCGGGTGCGTAATTGTTCGTAGAAATCCTGGGCTGGGTTCATGGGGGGTGAAGATAGTTGGTCTAGGGTCTAGGGTCTTTGGTCTTTGGTCTTTGGTCTTTGGTCTTTGGTCTTTGGTCTGTGGTCTTTGGTCTTTGGTCTGTGGTCTGTGGTAGCGTGCTGCGCACTGGGTATCATAGTACATACTATCTTGCGAAATGTTAGCTAAGTACGTTATTCAAGTCGCCACCCCCTTCAGCACCGGCACCGGCGTGTACCTGCCCGCTTGCGGACTGATCGTCACGAACGAGCACGTCGTGCGGGATAATGCGAACGTGGTCGTGGGGGGTGAGGGCCTGCCGGAACAGTTGGCACCTGTGGTTTATTTGGATGCTTATTACGACCTGGCTTTTCTGCGGTTAGCGGAGCCGTTAGATTTACCGGAACTGCCTCTGCAAACCCGTCCGCCCGCGGTAGCAGCGTCCGTTTTGGCGATCGGCCAGCATTTCGGACACCCGTTGCGGAGAAGCGAGGGCCACGTGCTGGAACTCGGGCATCTGCACCACGGCATTCCCTTTATTCTGCACGATGCGTGGCAGGATGCGGCGCACAGCGGTGGTCCTTTATTTGATGCGGAGGGTCGGTTGGTGGGCATCAATATGTACGACATTAAGGAGGGGAAGGGCCGCGCGCTGAGTTTACCGGCAAGTTATTTGCGGGAGTCGCTGGATCGGTTTGCGGAGGGAGAGGGCGACAGTGCGGCGCGTTGTTTTGACTGTCAGCGGGTGGTGTTTGAGGTGGTAAAGAATCCTGAAGGGTATTGTCCGAACTGCGGAGAAGCGATTGTTTTACCAAATATGCTGGAGGATTACCTAGCCACCGGTATTCCGGCTACGGTCGAAGACATCATTAGCCACGCGGGCCACGACCCCAGGTTGGCGCGGCGCGGCCCGAACCTCTGGAACATCCGCCAGGGCAGCGCGATCATCCAGCTGGCCTACCACGAGGACAGTGGTTTGGTGACGGGGGATGCTTATTTGTGCTCTTTACCGGAAATCCCCGAGGCGGGCTTGTTCGCGTACTTGTTGCGGGAGAATTTTAATCTGAAACAATTGACGTTCAGCACCTACGGGCGCGACGTAATCTTGTCTTTATTGATCTACGATCGGTATTTAACGGTGGAAGCGGCATTACCGCGATTCACGCATTTGTTTGAGCGGGCTGATTATTATGATGATATTTTGGTAGAGCGGTTTGGGGCTCGGTGGTTGGGGGCTGGTAGTACTGTTGTTTCGGGGGATTAGGGTTTTAGGCGACGGAGCCCTCTCCCCCGGCCCCTTTAGCTTCGCTGCTTCCTGCGGAGGTCCGAAGGTAGAGGGGAGACAAGGCAGCTCGCTACGCTCGTCAACGTATAACAAATCTTCGTGCCCTAGGCTATTTAGGCTACCTCCTCGGAGTACTAGTTTGGGCAGGTTTTTGGGCCAGGAAATTCGCTACCGTATCACTAGCAGTTTCGCCGAACATCCAGCGGCCGGCGTCGAGGTGGCGGCCGCCTTTTAGGTAACGGAGGTTTGCTTGGTGGCCCAGGGATTGTAGTTTTTCGAGGAATAATTGTGAATGTACCGGAGCGACTACCGGGTCGCTGGTGCCGTGGAGGAGTTGCCAGTCGATTGGCGTGTCGGAGCGCGGGGCCCGGAGGAGCTGGATGGGGTCGAGGTGGTCGTAACGGGGCAGGAACAGGCGGCCGGTGCGGAGGTGGCCGAGGGAAAGCGGTCCGGCGCAGAGGAGGGCTTTTTCGGGCGCGCTGCCCCATCCTGCGGCTAGCCATTTTTGGGGTTGGGTGGCTAGGACGGCGGCTAGGTGGGCACCGGCACTGATGCCGCCGAGGTGAATGATGGGGTCGGTCAATGCTTGTTGCTCGGTAGTTGGCGCGGTCGCCGGTGCACGGTTTATTGCGGAAGAAGCCGGGCGGAAGTGGTTCACCGCCGCCCAGCAATCCGTCACGATTCGGTTGAGCCCCACGAAAGGCGGCCGCCGGTAGCTCGGTAGGATGACGGTGAAGCCCATCCGCAGCCAGGGAATGGCGGCGGGGGTGAAGGTTTCGGGCTGGCCGAAGGTCCAAGCGCCGCCGTGGAAGTAGAAGGCGTATTTATTAGGTTGGCGCAGGGCGGGGTCGCGGTTTTGGACTACGATGGCGTACTGGCGGGGGTGGGGGCCGTAGGGGATCTTTTGTTGGTGGACGTCCATGGTTTTTTGGACGGTGGCGCACTGGGTGTGGTATTTTTTTAGGTTGGTTAGCATTTTTGAGAGGGGTGAGTGAGTTATTTCCTAACGAGCGGAAGTGCTTCTAACGTTACGCTACTGAGTTATTCACTGCTGTCGCGCATAGTTTTCAGCTACATAAACACCAAAGCAGAGACAAGCTCTTTTCAACTGTGCCGAAGCAGCTCTTAGTTATACCCTTGCGATATTGTGTTTGTGAGCACACTACTGGATATTTTCCCCGGACGCTTGGAGGACCTCAACAATTTCGCCTTCGGCTTCACGGCAGAGGACGCTCCAAGGTCCTAAAATCCTATTTAAGGATCTTGGAGCGTCTCGAAACTGAAGAGTAGCGAAGGGTATTGAGTCCTCCAAGCGTCCGATTTGAAAATGTCCAATAGTGTAGTTTGTGAGGCAAAGTCTGGTTACGTAAAGTTAGTTATTTAGCTGAAAGGCAGTTTTGGAAATGACACATGCAGAAAATAGATTACCGTAAAAATCGTTAATTTCAGCAGAATTCCTTTATCACCTCAACCAATTTTATAGGTTCTTTCATTTCGGAAGTCACCACAGCCATCAATAACTACCGACTTGATTACGTTACGAGTGGCGTCAGGGATGATGAAGAGAATGGCTCAATTACGTTTGCTTGTTGTCCGTAGGATTGTGCCGACAAAACTTACAATTCCTTTTAAATAGAGTATGATTAAACGTTACGACATCATAGTAATACAACAATTATCAAGTATAAGCTGGCCAGGAAGATCCTGGTCAGCTTATTTATTTCAGTTCTTTCTGGCGGTTGTCTTTGCCTGTCCGTTGCGGTCGCAAGATTCCCTGGAACTTACCGTCGTTGTGAACGACTACGTAACCGGGTTGCCAATTAGCGAGGTTTACTTTCTAGGGAACCATTCCTCTCAAATTAAGGGAGTCTCCAATCAGCAAGGGGTAGCGGTCCTGTTAGGGGCGATAGGGGACGAATTTATAACTAGCCACATCGGGTATTTTCCGGATACGGTTTTAATGAGTGAAAACCCCGCTACCGCCAACATCACCTTATTACCCAAAAATGAAAACATTACACTCATTTCCGTCACCTCCCAGCGAAGGGATCCTTTTTCCGCGGCAAACGAATTGAGCAAGACCGAGATCAACGCTGTACCGCGTCTCCTGGGAGAAGCGGATCCACTACGCGCGGCGCTCAGAATTGCCGGCGTCGAAAGTGGTGGTGAGGCAAGCAGTAGGTTGCACGTAAGGGGTGGACTGCCCGGTGAAAACCTTACCCTGCTGGATGGCGTGCCAGTGTATAACGAAACTCACGTAGGGCCACTTTTCTCCGTATTCAACGCAGCGGTACTGGAGTCGTTTACGGTTTATAAAACGGCGGCTCCCGTGGAGAAAGGAAGTGGAATCAGTGCACTCCTCGATGCGACCACAAGAAAGCCTAATTTATTTGCGAAGGCTACAGAATTTAATGTAGGTCCGATAAATAGTGGGTTTTACTTAAACCGCCCCCTGGGCGCTAAAGACAAAACTGCTCTTCAGGTGGCCCTGCGGGGTTCTCCGCTCAGTATTCTCAGCCCGTTCGTAGATCGCCAATCGGTTAGTAACGCTACCTTGATTGAGTTGGGGGATATCAACGTAGCCTACCGGTACAAAAGCAGTACGAAAAATGACCTTTTACTACGTGCCTTCTATACGCACGATGAGGCATTCTTTGCTACAACTACAACCACGGCGAGAAACAACGAATTTGTTACCGTACGGGAGAGTGACGCAACTAAATGGTCAAACTTGGGGACTTCGATCACTTATGAAATCAAGGAGCGGGGGCGTAAGACTTATCTCCAAGCATATTTTGCTAGTTACAATTACAGCATCAAAAATACGGAACAATATCCTACCGATCAAGCTAGCTTCACATTTCAGGGAAACCTTCAGGATGTTGGCTTGCGCGCAAATCAAAGTTATCAAAATAAAGTAATTAACCTCATTGGAGGAATCAACGCCAAAATACAATTATTCAATCCCATTGAATTATTGGAAGCAGAAAATATCGTTCCGGAACTTTTTTCGGAAACTTCCGCCCAAAGAATCGATGCGTTTTTTTCTGCGGATTATAGTATGGGTAGTCGGACGCGTTTGAAAGCTTCGGGCAAGGTACATGGCTACCGGGTAAACAACTACTCCACAATTATTCCGACCGGGTATTTACAGCTCAGTCACCAAGCATCCGAAGCATTACTACTGCGATTTTCTCTGGAACGGGTAGCGCAATTTGAACACGCGCTTCCTGCCTTCGGGGGAGCCTGGCAGCTCAATACTTGGCTTCCGTCTTCGCAACAGGCCCCGGCGCAAATTGCCGATCGTGTAGAAGTTGGTTGGCAGTCTCAAATTAGTCCACGTTGGACAGTCTTACAGGCTTTGTATTACCGCAAGGCAAATCAACTCTTCCGAACGGCAACCGAAGATTTGACGGCCGTATTACGCGAAGACAATCAATCTACGAGTCCAGTTTGCTGCCTTACCGGTGGCGAGGGCGAAAATTACGGGGTAGAAACAAGTCTTGAGTATGAGCACAGCGCTACGAACGTCGGCCTTAATTATACGCTGGCAAAGTCCAGCGTCCGATTCTCGGATGTTGCTAATAATACGTGGTTTTCACCACGGTTCGACCGTAGGCACTCCGCAAATCTTTGGTTAAGTCAATCTTTCGCCGCGAACAAATGGAGCCTAAACATGCAGCTCCTTTACCAATCCGGGATCGCCTACACGGCACCCGTTGCGACAATTCCAGGGCTAGGATTGTCAAGGAACGTTCCAGTCTTCCGTAACGTGAATAATGCACGGTTTCCAGCAGTACACCGGCTCGATCTGGCTTTGGATCGTCATTGGTCGGGCAAAAGAGGAAATAACAATACGCTGAGTGCAGGTGTGTACAATGTCTATAACAGAATTAACCCAACCGACCTCACATTCGGTTCGGTGATCATACCCAGGCAGGATACAAAGTTTCCCATTAATCAGCCAGAACGAAGGACGCTGGGTAACGGTGTATTTGGCTTGCTCCCGTACGTGGCCTTCAGTAAATCATTTAATTACTAGATTATGAATCGGTACTGGGTCGCTATCTTTTGTGGATTAGGATTTTACGGTTGCTCCGTTATTAGGCAAGAGATCAATTTTGAATTGCCAACGGAGAAGAAAATGACTGTTTACGCAATTTGGTCTATTGGGAAACCTCACCAGGTCTTTGTTGGCAATAGCTTAGGAGTAACGGAAGCCGGTCAACTTATTGCATTGATGGATGCAACTGTTCTCATATATGTTAATGAGCGGATAGTAGATAGCCTTACGTTTGAGAATGATTTGTACGTAGGGACCAACGAATACGCTCTTCTGCCAGACATTAAATATACTTTAAAAGTGTCTCACCCGGCCTACCCCTCCATTGAGGGTGAAATTACGATACCCCCCTTAGAATTAGGGGCCGATCGTATAATAGATACGATCTCAAGGTCCAATTCTACACTTTCTTTCAAAATTAACGAGAAGGTATCCGACGCAAATTTTCAACTAGGCTACTACTCGATTGGGGAAGATTGGATCTACTTTGAAATTGATGAGGCTGTAGATAGCTTTTTCCCAGGCTTCAAACTCCGTATGATCGATAGGCCTGATTCAGCCCTGCTAGATACATTTTCCGTAAAGATTACGCGTCAACTAACACCTCCCGAAGTACCTCAACCGACAACCATCTCCCTGAGCGGACTACAATTTGTGGCCTATCGTTACAGCGAGGAGTTGACTCAATACTTGGAAGCGGAAGCAGCCTTGATCCGCATACCACTGGGGGCTTCGGAGCTTCCTCTAACGGAGATCAAGGATATAAGTAACCTGGAGGGTGGATTCGGCCTCCTGTCCTACTTCCACGAAAAACGACAATTGATTCGCTTAGAATAGAGGTATCGGAGACCATACTACTGGTCTACTGTAAGGTACAAAATAGTTCTTCCTCAAGTGGTGTGAATCGTCAGGTTTGGCCGAAATGGATGGGAAAACAATTCTACTAATAAACTCTGCACCCGCGACCGCGCCTCACTCCCCTACTCCAGCAGATCAACCACCCCATCCCACCGGATAAACAAACGGATCAAACCCCCAAACGACAGGCAAGAAATAATACACCGCCAACAACACCACCAAAACAGAAAAAAGATTCATCCAAACCCCATTCCGCACCATGTCCGGAATCCGCAAATAACCGGAGCCGAATACCACCGCGTTGGGCGGCGTGGCGACGGGCAGCATGAAGGCGCAGGAGGCGGCAACGGTGGCGGCGACTAGCAAAATATAGGGATGAAAACCAAGGGACAAGGCCATCGGCGCCAGCACGGGTAAGAGCATGGCGGTGGTCGCCAGGTTGGAAGTGATCTCGGTGAGAAAATTGACCGAGGTGATGATGATCAGCAGTAAAATAGCCAAACTGACACCTTGTAGGAGCGTGAGTTGGGTCGCGATCCATTCCGCTAAGCCAGATTCCTGAAACCCGCTGGCCAGGGCCAGGCCACCGCCGAAGAGCAGGATAATGCCCCAGGGTAATTTGACGGCCTCCTCCCAGGTGACGAGCTTGCGCTCACCGCCCCGGGCGGGAAGGAGGAATAGGATGATGGCGCTCGTCACGGCGATGATCGTGTCGTCCAACGCGGGTAGAAAACGCGTGAGGACCAGGGAGCGAAGAATCCAGAGGAGGGCCGTAGTGATGAAGACGACCAGTACTATCTTTTCTTCGTGCCCCATCGGACCGAGTTGCCGCAACAACCGCTGTATCTCCGACCGGCCGCCGGGGAACTCCGCTTGCTTGAACCGGAACGCTATTTTAGTCAGGTAGACCCAACAGCAGGCGAGTAGAATGATTGAAATGGGCAAACCGAACTTCATCCACTGTAAAAAGGAGATTTCAATGCCGTATAATTCCTCGACTACGCCCGCCAGCACGAGATTGGGTGGCGTGCCGATGAGGGAGGCGATGCCACCGATCGAGGCGGCGTAGGCGATGGCCAGCATTAGTGATTTGCCGAATAGCTTGTTCTCGTCCGCAACGGTCGCCGGGTTGTCGTTGAGTTGGCTGACGATGGCCATGCCGATCGGTAGCATCATGACCGAAGTGGCCGTGTTCGATATCCACATGGACAGCGCCGCCGTAGCCACCATAAACCCCAGGATGATTTGTGGAATACTGGTGCCCATCACGTTGATGATGTTCAGAGCTATGCGCTTGTGGAGATTCCACCGCTCGATGGCGATGGCCAGGACGAAGCCGCCCAGGTACAGGAAAATGTATTTGTGGCCGAAGGAGGCGGCGGTTGTCTGAATATCTAAAGCGCCCGATAACGGGAAAATTACCAGGGGGAGCAGGGCCGTTACGCTGATGGGCAGGGTTTCGAAGATCCACCAGGTGGCGATCCAGGCCGTACAGGCTAAAACGGCATTCGCCTGGTCGGACATCCCCGGCGGTTGGAAAAACAGTAGGATGAGGACGAAGAGGGCCGGGCCGCATACGAGGGAGATGCGGTTGGTCGATTGGTTCATGGTCAGGGATTAGCGCGGGAGTGAAGATGCGGCACGGACGGCGGAATAGCGACCGCCGGTAAGCATTACCGTAACTACCAGTAACCCAGCCACGAAATGAGGGAACAAATCGGCACGGCGTTTTCTTGAGCGACAGGACCATTATTAAGTGAGCCCACTTTGAACTTGGCCATCAAAAACCCGGCGCAATTATGCCAGCTGCTCGACCGCTTACGGGGCGCGGACTAAACCACCACCGCACGTAGTTCGCAAACGCTAGTCCAGAAAAACTACCCCTCCGACAACCTCCTCTCCTACCCGCAAATAGTAAGCCCCCGCCGGCACGTCCACCCGCAAACGAGCCCCCACGCCACGCCGCACCAGCTGCCCACCCACCGTCCACAAACTCCACCCGGCACCCGCGTCCGCGCCCTCCAGCGCTACCGTCTGCCCCACCCGCGCGGGATTCGGGAATACCGTGATGGCACTCGCAAGCCCGGCGAATTCAACCGTCCGCACCTCACTCAGGTGCGCCACCCCGTCGAGGTCCATTTGCCGCAGGCGGTAATAATGCACGCCCGGGCCGGGGGCTTCGTGCAGGAAATGATTTTCGCGCTCACCGGCAGCGACAAAAGCGATCTCGGCGAACGTGCCCCCCTCCAGCGCGTGCTCCACCGACCAGCCGGCGTTGTTCACCTCGGCGGCGACGGACCAGTCCAGCATAGCATTTTTACCGTCGCCCGTCACCGACCAGTTCGTGTACGTAACGGGTAATGCCCCGTCGAGGGCGACCACGAACAGGCCATTAAGTATGTCGCTACCGATAATGTTGCCGGACGGTAAGTAGGGGTAAGCGCCCCAAACGCCGTTGCCGTACGCCGTGGTTTTGGGCGTAGTATCGTAATACCCCAGCCGGGTGGGGTTCTCTTTATCGGAGATGTCCCACACCTGAATACCGTCGCCGTAATAACTCATCACGACGCGGTCGTCGTCCAGTACGTAAGGGTTGTGGGCCAGGCTTCTGTCACTCGTCGGGTCACTAAGCGTCGACCGGAACAGGCCGACGACCTCCATATCCAGCGGATTTTCTACGTTGACAATCTTGACGCCCCGGTCCGGCGTCTCGTCGCACATGACCGCGTGGGTGCCGTCGGGCGTCCGCCAAACGCTATGGTTGTAGCCGGCCTCCACGTAGTTGCTGAGCAGACCGAGTTCGACGGCGGTATCGGGCTGCGACACGTCGTACACGTACATGCCCCGCGCCTCGCTGTTGGCGTAAAGCGTGTCGTTAATGGCGTAGCCATCGTGAATATATCCGCCATTGTTGGATAGGTCTACGTTGCCGATCATTACCGGGTTGATCGGGTCGGCCAGGCTTAATGCAATATATCCATTACGCGTGCTGTCCGTCCCGAATGCGTACAGCCGGACGGGGTCGGTCGTCTCGTCGATGAATAAGTTATGCGCCTGGGCGAAAAACGCGGTGCTGCTGTACACGATCATATCTTCGCTCCGCGTGTTTTCTATGTCACGCAGATCGATTATTTGTAGCCCTTCGTTTGCGCGGTCGGTCACGCAGTAAGCATAATCGCCGTACACCTTGATGTCCCGCCAGATCGTCGACGAATTCTCGTAGCTGTTCAGCCGGTGCAGTTCCGTAATGTTGGCGGGGTCGGTTACGTCCAGAATATGCACGAGGGAAGCCGAACCTAGTAGGGCGTACTCTTTTCCGCCGGCGGCGTAGCCCCAGAGGTCGCTGTACCGCTCGAGCGTCTGGTCATCCCAGCTCCCCAAAAAAGTCATGTTTTCCGCCTGTTGGGCGCGGACGCCGGTGCCGGGGAAGACGGGCAGAAGCAAGGCTAGGCAGGTGAAAAAGCTAAGTTTTTTGAACATTAGAAGAATGTTGGCGGGGTCAGCTGAAGTGTCTAAAGATAGGGAAGGAATAGGTGGTGGGTAGAAAGGCGGTAGGCAGTAGTCAGTAGTCAGTAGGCAGTAGGGCATCCGCACGTTGGAGGCTACTGCCTACCGCCTTTCTTCCTACTGCCTACCGCCTACCGCCTAATTTCCTACCCCCTAATAATCTCCAAATGGCCCAAATGATGCCGCCCGTGCCAAGCATACTGCGCCCCCAACTGATCCAATTGGTAGTCAATCCACGCGCCGCCGTGAAGAGCAATCTAATTTTCAACCATACTTATTGACATCTAATCATCATAAAACTTTACCGTCCAAGGTTTTGGAAGATCGTCAAAATGAACCTCGCAACCGTTTGCGTGAAGAGTATACAGCGGCTCGTCGGGAAAATCGTTCATGCGTAGCCACGTTTTTGATCTGTCGTGTTGCTTAGAATAAAAGAAGCTTCTATTCGCAACATCATGATACCAAACGACAACATCCTCTTCCATTATAGAATTATTTAGGGTATCTGCACCGATCAAAATTAAATTTAAGCTAGCTACCTAAACTACCCACCACCCCCAAGTGCCCCAAATGATGCCGCCCGTGCCAAGCGTACTGCGCCGCCAACTGATCCAACCGGTAGTCGACCCCAGCGCCACCGTGAAAGGCCGTTCGGTCCCACTGCGCGGGCGAGCAGGTTGCCAGTAGCACGGACCAGCGCAGGTGCAAAGCTTCCAGCGCCCGTAGGCTCACTTCGATCGGGACGGCCGTCACGTCGGCCAACTCCGCCCAACGTTTTTCGTCGTAGCCCGTCAGGGTCGGGTGGTCTTCGGTGAGGATGCGTTTGTGGCGGACGTAGGCGTTGACGTGGCTGTCGCAAACGTGGTGGATGACCTGGCGGGCCGTCCAGCCGCCGGGGCGGTAGGTGGTGTCGAGGAGTTTGCGGGCTTTCAGGTTACGGGCGGCCTCGGCGAACTGCTGGGGGAGGTCACCTATTTGGCGGACGTATCCCAGGCGGTTGGCGGCGGCGACTTCAAGGGTGGGTAGTTGAAATTTACCGATGGGATACTGCATGGTGGTAATTTTAAAGGTTGAGGGCATCCCGCCCGAACGCTCATACGGCAGCGCTTCCGCCGTTACGTTCGGGCAGGATGCCCTCAGCCTTGACGCGTAGCCAGCCGTGTCTGCTCCCCTTCCCACCCAGCCCTGCACCCGCGACCGCGCCCCAAAATACAACTTTACCGGATTTTAGTAATACTTTTGCGGCGAACAACGTTTAACAAACCGAATCCAAGGGAAGCCCCCGCGGATCGATCATACAGGGGCCGAAGCACCCGCCGTTGCACTGGCGCTGCCTCGTTTACTAGCCCCAACAAACCAATACGTATGTCTACTATTATCAACGACCCCAACCCCAAATTTAGCCCCGGCCCGACGCCCCAGCCCAACCGGACGCCCCTGCTGCTCGGTATCATCGCCGTGTTGCTGATCGGCTTGATCGGCCTCGGCATCGCCTACGTCAGCCGCGGTACGGAAAACGCCGAACTGTCGGCCGACTACACCGAAATGGAACAGTTCAAGCTCGCTTCCGAGAAGCAGTACTACGAATCCATCGCCGAACTCGAAGAGATGCGCGGCAGCAACGAGGAGCTCAACGCCCTCATCGACCAGCAGAAGGAAGAGCTGCGCACCCAGAAGGATAAAATCGAAGGCCTCACCCGCGATAGCCGCAACCTCGGCGCCGCCCGCAGCGAACTGGCGAACATGAAAACGCAGGTGCAGAGCTACGTCATCGAGATCGAAGACCTCCGCCTGGCCAACGCCGCCCTGGCCGAAAATAACCAGCGCCTGACCAGCGAGCGCGACGTACTGACCACCGACCTGACCGACAGCCGCCAGCAAAACGAAAGCCTCAGCAGCGAACGCGCCGTGCTCGTCACCGAACGCGAACGCCTGACGTCCAACAACCAGGAGTTGAGCCGCAAAGTCGGCATCGCCAGCGTCCTGAAGGCCAACAACATCAACGTCGTCGGCCAGAAAGAACGCAACAACGGCAAGTGGGTTAACCGCAATACGGCCCGCAACGTGGAGCGCATCAACGTCTGTTTCAACAGCCTCGACAACGCCGTGGCGCAGGCGGGCGAAGAAGCTTTCCAGGTCCGGCTCATCAACCCCACCGGCGAGACGATTCAGATCGACGCCGACGGCTCCGGCGTTTTCACCAGCACCGAGTCCGGCGACCGCATCCCCTACACGACCCAGGTCATGTTCGACTTCGACGGCAGCGCCAACAGCCACTGCGCTAACTGGGCGGTTGGGAATCAGGAATTTCAGAAAGGTACTTACGTAGCCGAGTTGTACAACAAAGGATTCTTTGTTGGGACGGGCACGGTGGTGCTTAAGTAATTATGTAGCTTTAGGTTTGAGGGTCTATTGCCCGAACGATCGTGCGGCAGCTTTCCAGTAGAGAGCTGCCGCACGTGCGTTCGGGCTTGTAAGCCCTCAACCTATCTTTGCGGGATGCAGACGCCCGCAACAACTCTGATGAACGCCCTGGATATGCCTGCCCCAAAGGACGGGCGCACGTTCTCGGAAGAAGAGTTCATTCAGCGACTCGCCGACGCGGTGGATTACTGGATGCAGTACCGGATGGAAGAGCTCATGAGCCTTTGTTACACGCTCGACGTAAACGAAGCGGGCGTAGCGCGGGCGTTTCATCCTTCCGCTCCGGAGCCCGCAAATCTCGGCCTGGCGCGGCTGCTTTACGCGCGGCAACTGCGGCGGTTAGCGACCCAACAAACCATCAAAAGCCCCCCCGTCGACGATGCGGATGCGTGGTAGCGCGCCAAGTACAAGTACCGTGAAGCAAAAACTTTTTATTCCCCTGCTATTTTTGGCGCTGTACTTCGGTGGGCGGGCCTGGTATTTTAGCCCCAACGCCACCGCAAATGAGCTCGCGCCGGACTTCACGGCCACGCGGGCGGACGGGCAAACCTTTTCACTGAGTGACCTGCGCGGTACGCCCGTATTGCTCGATTTTTGGGGTAGCTGGTGTGGCCCTTGTCGGCGAGAGAGTCCGGTCCTGGTTGACTTACACGAGCGGGTGGGTGGCGAGCTTACCATCGTCAGCGTAGCCATTGAGCGGGATAGCGCTGCTTGGGTTAGGGCGCGGACGCAGGATTCCAGGTTTTGGGATTACCAAGTGATGGAGCAAACGACCAGTCTGAAGTTCCTGAATGGCCCGATTGCGGATCTCTACGGGATTAATTCGGTACCCAGCAATGTTTTGGTGGGGGCGGACGGAGTTGTCCTGGGGGTAAACGTAGATTTGTTGGAGCTTTTTGACTAGACGGTATTCCTCCCGGCGGAAGCCAACCAAACCCCATGCGCGACAAAATAACCCAGGCCCAAGACTACGCCGAAGCCCTCTCCGGCCCCGTCCCCAGTTATTTAGAGGAAGTAGCCCGCCAAACCTACCTAAAAACCATGGCCCCGCAAATGCTGAGCGGCCACCTCCAGGGTAGGCTTCTTTCCCTGCTATCCCACTTGGTCAAACCGGTTGCCGTATTAGAGATCGGCTCCTTCACCGGCTACGCCACCCTCTGCCTCGCCGAAGGCCTCGCGCCCGGCGGCACCGTCCACACCATCGAGGGCAACCCCGAAAACGCTTTTTGGGCGAAAAGGAATTTTGCCGCTTCTCCGTTTACCGACGAGATTGCGCTGCACGTGGGAACGGCCGCCGAAGTCCTCCCTACCCTGCCCGATACCTTCGACCTCATCTTCCTCGACGCCGACAAGCGTGGTTACCCGGGCTATTTTTACGAGCTGATCGACCGCCTCCGCCCCGGCGGCCTCCTGATCGCGGATAACATCTTGTGGGATGGCAAAGTCAGCAACGGTGGCAAGCAGAACGCGGACGTGGCGGCACTGCGGGAATACAACGAGCTCGTGGCTACGGACCCGCGAGTAGTTACGGTTGTTTTACCGCTTCGCGATGGGTTAAGTCTGGCGCGGCGGGTTTGATTGGTCTACGCTGACGAAATAGCTTACAAATACTACTCAATTCCTGTCCGCTCCCCAGTATGTTTTCTTTTAATAAGAAAAAAGGACGTTACTTCGAAGCAGAGATAATCAACTTAGTTGGCTTTCCCCTTTATACCTCGTCAACGAAAGGCATGAGTGCATCTTCAACCTGCACCATCCCACAAAACTGAGATTCAAAATTCTCTCCACGCGAATACCTCGCAATGGAATTGTAAACGCCCACCTCTTTATTCGGAGATAGGTGTACTATAATTTGATCATTTTTGACGTCGATAATCCAGTACTCCCTAATCCCCGCTCCGGCAAAAAGCTGGGCTTTATCTCCGATATCGTAACTAAGCGTGGAGTGTGAGACTTCCGCCAGAAAGAAAACATCTTCCGGCCCGGGGTGGCCACCCGCTACGGTGTACCTTTTTTTAGTTACGACGGCTAAGTCTGGCTCCGGTTCAGAATCCGGCGGCAACGTTATTGCATCCTGCGCCCGGACCTTATAATCCCCCGCAAATTGACGAATGAACTCGGTGAGGTAGTAGAGATATTCGCTGTGTAAAACGCCTAATCCCATTTTATCCTTTAATTTTCCTCGTACCAGTTCTACCCTATCGAGCGGCGTGATTACACCCGCCGTGATGGCCAGGTGATACCGTTCCAACGTCCAACGAAAGCGCTCATCCCTCCTCGGCGCTTCCTCCAGTCCATATTCCGTGATGGCCTTTGTCATAAATATAAAGATACGAGTTTCGGATAAAAACGACGGGAGCACGAACTTTGGTTCGTGCTCCCGTAATCCTCTTACTAATTTTAATTACAGCATCAAACTACCGCCGCTTCCGCTTCCTTAGGCAAACCCTGCACCCCGTTCACCGTCGTGTACTTAAAGCTGAGCTTCTTATCCGGGTAAATGTAGGAGAACGCACTCTGCACCGCCATCGTCCCCTCGTGGAACCCACAGAGGATCAACTTCAGCTTGCCCTCGTAGTGATTGATGTCGCCGATGGCGTAGATGCCGGGGATGCCCGTGCTGTAATCTTTCGTATCGACGATGATGGCGTTTTTGTGGATGTTGAGGCCCCATTCCGCAATCGGACCGAGTTTCGGTGCTAAACCGAAGAGGGGGATAAAGCTGTCGACGGGGATGTCTTCCAGCTCACCGGACTTGTGTTTGACCGTCACGCCTTCTACTTTTTCCTCACCGATGATCCCGACGGCCTGAGCGTTCGTGACCAGATTGATCTTGCCAGATTCCGCCAGCTCCGTGACCTTTTCTACACTATCGAGCGCACCCCGGAAAGAATCACGGCGGTGAACGAGTGTAACGCTGTTGGCTACGTCGGCCAGGAAGATCGTCCAGTCGAGGGCGGAGTCACCGCCACCGGCCAGCAGTACGTCCTTACCCCGGTAAACTTCCGGATCGCGGATCACGTAAGCCACGCCGTTATCCTCGTACTTATCGATGTTGGGGATCGGTGGTTTGCGGGGCGTGAAGACACCCAGGCCACCCGCGATCATGATGACCGGCGCCTGGTGAACGGTTCCCTTCACGGTCGTCACTTGGTACATTTTTTCACCGACTTCCTCGATCTTCGCGGCGGGTTCACCCAAAGTAAAGCCCGGATTAAACGGCTCGATCTGCTTCATCAAGTTATCCACTAACTCTCCAGCCAGCACGGTTGGGTAGCCGGGGATATCGTAGATAGGTTTTTTAGGGTAGATCTCCGTCAACTGTCCGCCGGGCTGGCCGAGGGAGTCAATTAAATGGCAACGGAGTTTTAATAGTCCGGCTTCGAAAACGGTGAATAGGCCTACGGGGCCGGCGCCGATTATTAGGATGTCTGTTTGAATCACGCTATTATATTTATTCTCAGTTAGCCACAAAAACACGAAAACACAAAAATTGATTTGTAAAGATCGTACTGCTTTGTGCTTTTGTGTTTTTGTGGCGTAAATTTTATGCTTTAAGTATGCAAGCCACACTCATCCCGCTCCTTGCCCACCCAGCGCCCCGCCCGCCCCTGCCCCGGGTGCGTACAGTGGTGGCAGCCGATCGATCCGTAGCCTTGGGCTTCCAACGGGTGCCGGGGGAGCTGGTCTTTTTCTAGGTAATACAGGAACTCGCCCTCCGTGATGTCGATCAGCGGGTGAAAGTGGATCAGTCCGTCGACCGCTTCGAAGATGCGCATCGCCGCGCGGTTCATCGTCTGGTAGCTGTGAACGCCGGACATCCAGACCGTGTGCGCCGCCTTCACGCCCGCTAACGGCATCACTTTGTTGTAGTGGCAGCAGCGGCTGGGCTGACTGTCCCACATTTCAGCTTCCAGGGTTTGCCGGTGGCGCGCCGGGTCGGGGAGGATCTCGACGACTTCCAGACCAGTCACCTCGCTCAACGTGTTTTTATAAATTAGGGTTTCCGGAAAGTGGTAGCCGGTGTTGAGCATGTGTACCTTTTGTCGGGCATTAGCGCGGCTGACGAAGGTGAGCATCACGACCGATTTGGTGCCGAAGGAGCTGGTGAAAAGCACCTCGTCCACCGGAAAACGCTCGTAGAGTCGGGTGAATCGCTCCTCAAAGGTCAGGTGCTCGAACTCTGCGTTGAGGGCTTCTATATCGACTTTCAGAATCGGTCTGGGGATGGCAGTCATAGTCAGTTTAGTGGGAGTGGTTGGATGGGCGCGGTCGTCCCGACTAAGTACGGGACTTGCTTAGGCTTCGCGGGTGCAGGGTTTACGCGGAAGGAGCGGTACTATTCAGGTCCGGCTCAACTGTTTTCCGAGACTCTTTAGCGGCCGCAGCAGCAACCAAACAACCACCCGGCGGGCACCGGTAAACCGGCTCATCACCGGCGGTGGAAGCAAGCAAACTATTCGTGACGCCGTTGAGTTCGCGCACCTTGGTTTGAAAATCGCCGGTTAACCGGTCGCGAAACAGTTTTAGGTTCTCCAGCAGGGAAGTTGTTTCGAGTTCGGGCAACTCCGCCTCCAGCCACTGCCGGAAGCGTTTGGCGAAGGTGGGGCTTTGCCCGTTCGTAGAAATGGCGACCTTTAAGGGACCGCGGGTTACGATGCTGCCGAGGTAAAAATCACAGAGGCTTGGAGTGTCGGCAATATTGGCTAGTCTACGGGCGGCCTTGGCGGCAGACCAGACGGTGTGGTTGATTTCTTTGAAGTTGGTGGCGGCGACGACGAGGTCGGCGATCTCTACGTCCGTAGTCCGGAATTTCCGAGCGTAGTAGATTACCGTTCCGCCAGCGGGGGTTTGCCATTCTCCGCTCGGGGTTTCGTCGTTGAAGCGGGCCGCCTGGAGGCTTTGCCCCCCGAACCCTGCTTCATCCGGTTTACTTTGCACCCGCGACTGCGCCGCCATATCAAATTTGTCTAGCAACTCCTTTAACTCCTCCCCCATCCAAGGCGCAACGATGACAACGCGGGCGTTGGGGCTAGACTTCAGGATAAAACTTAGCTTCTCCTCCCCTACTTCGCCCGCCCCGACCACCAGCAGTTGCAAGCGATCAAGACGAAAAAAAGCGGGGTATAGTTGGTTAGTCATTTAATATTTTTGATTTGAATATTTAATATTCAACATTTTCTGGCAATCATTGATATTCTGGTAAATATTAAATTTTAAATGCTAAATCAGAAATTTTCAATTTAAAGTCCGGGTGCTGCGACACCGTCTGCCCCAAAACGATGATGCCCGGGCCTTTATCTTTCTCCGCAAACACGCGCTCGCTAATGTCGTTGACCGTGCCCAACCAACATTTTTCGTTCGGCCGACTTCCGTTCTGGATGACCATCGCGGGTAAGTCACCTTTGCCTTCGGCGTCCCACAGCGCGCAAATCTGGTCGAGCCGACCGAGGCCCATCAGGATGATCACCGTCGCGTCGGACCGGGGCGCGAGCAGCAAATCGGCACTCAGCCCGTGGTCGCGCGTGTGGGCGGTCAATACCCAGAAGCTGTCGGCGTAACCCCGGCTGGTGGGTGCGACGCCCTGTAATGCCGGCAAGCTGATGCAGCTGGAAATACCGGGAACGACCGTCACGTCAATCCCGTGCGTGCGGGCAAAAGCGGCCTCTTCCTGACCGCGACCAAACACGAACGAATCGCCACCCTTCAGCCGCACGACGTGCCCGTATTCGAACGCGCAGGCGACGATCAACCGATTAATTTCCTCCTGCTTCTTGTAGTGACAACCGGCGCGCTTACCGACGAAGATCTTCTGGGCGTGCGCGGGGGCTTCGTCCAGCAATTCGTCGGAACTCAGGGCGTCGTAGAGGATCACGTCGGCGGACTGGATGGCTTTTAGGCCTTTGCGGGTGATTAGGTCGGGGTCTCCGGGGCCGGCGCCTACTAGGGTTATGTGGGGGGAAATCATTTGGTTATGATTTAGGTAGATACTAAATTGGACGTAGGAAAATTCAATGGTAATAATCGAAAACGTGGGGCTGCATTGGTAATAATTGGAAATATGGGGAATGCGCTGGTAATAATCGAAAACGTGGGAAAATGCTGGTAATAAACGAAAACGTGGGGCTGCACCCCACGCTACGAGAGACGACCCTCCGGGCCTATGCTTTATAATATTCCCCAATCACCTGCTTGTCCAGTTGACTTTCGCGTTCCTTAATGGCTTTGGATACAAAAGCGCGCGCGTCCGCTAAATATTCGGTAACGAAGCTTTCGGTAGGTTCCTGCTTCTTGATTCGCAACACAAATTCTTCGAACGGCATCGCTTCGGAAAACCGGTTGCCGAAATGCTCGGAGAAATCACGAAGAATACCAATGTGCGTATTACACTTCTTATCCTCCGCCAGCATTAAAGCTTTGGCTGCGGTAATCATTGCGGTATATGCGTGGTAAGCAGCGTCCGGCACCAGACCAGCCTTCAGTGCCTCGCCGGACGCGATGACTTTATTACTGGCGTCATTCAGGATGGCACCGATGACGTCGAGGCTCACGCCCGCGCACTCGCCGACGCCGATTTCCTGCACGTATTCAGCGTCCTGGCCCCAGTCGTAAAACTCTTGTTCCGTAATCGTGGAAGCGTCACCGAGCGGCTTGAGTATATTGTAGAAATACCGTTTCCCCTGGCGCACGACGTAATCGTTATAGTATTCGCCTTCGCCAGCGTATTCCTTATAATCGTTAAATAGGTCGCGCACAACCTGCGGAATCCGCCGCGTCGGGACCTTGATTACTTTTTCCGCCACGAATCCACGGCCATCCTCCGTAATACCGCCGCCCACGACGACCTGCATGGCCGGGGCAATCTTCTTACCCACCCGGATGCTGGACCCGTGGAAACCGATGTTGGCCGCCATGTGCTGGCCGCAGCCGTTCATGCAGCCCGATATTTTGATGCGGATGTCGTCCTCGGTCACCATTTCTGGGAACTCGTCGCGAACCAGGTTTTCGAGGATCGTCGCCAGACCGGTGGAGTTCGTCACGCCGAGGGCGCAGGTATCCGTGCCGGGGCAGGCGGTGATGTCGGCCGTCGTGTCGTAGCCGGGCAGGCCGAGGTTGAGGGCGTAGAGACCGTTGAACAGGTGGGGCAGCGCGGTCGGCGGGACGTAGCGCAAAATCATTCCTTGCTGTACGCTCAGACGGATGTCGGTGCTGGCGAATTGCTGCACCAGGCCGGCGAGGAGGCGGGCTTGCTCCGCTTCCAGGTTACCCAGGGGAATACGAATGGCTACCGCCCGGTAACCGCCCTGCTTCTGCTCGGTCACGTTGGTTTTCAACCACTCGGCGTATAACTCGGGGTGGAGTGGTTCGGCGAATTCGAAATCATCGGAGGGGATATCGCCGAGACCAGGAACCAGGTTTTCGTCGACCTCGACGGTTTTGTCCGGTAGCGCAGCGAGTTCTTCCGTGACCAGCTTCATAAAGGTCTCCAGGCCCATGTTCTTCAGCAGGTATTTCATCCGCGCCTTCATCCGTTTTTCGCGCTCCCCGTAGCGGTCGAATACGCGCAGGCCGGCTTCCATGAAGGGGAGGATTTGGTTGGCGGGGAGGAATTCGTAAGCCGTGGGAGCAATCATCGAGACGGCGCCGAGGCCACCGGCGATGACTACTTTGAAGCCCTTTACGCCATCAACGATGCGGGGGATGAAGCCGAAATCGTGGAAGTAGGTGAAGGCGCTGTCTTGTTCGCTGGAAGAAAAGGCGGGCTTGATCTTGCGGCCCATTTCCTGGCAGATGGGGTTGCGCAAAAAGTATTCAAAACTGGCCTGGACGTAGGGCGTCACGTCGAAAGGTTCGTCGGGGTCGACACCGGCTAACGGGCTGGCGGTGATGTTTCTGACGGTGTTGCCGCAGGCTTCGCGGGCGGTCATGCCGGCTTCGGCGAGTTCCTTCCAGATTTTCGGGCTGTCGTTCAGTTTGACGTAATGCATCTGGATATTCTGCCGCGTCGTGATGTGCAAACGTCCGTTCGTGTGGCGTTCAGACATGTTGGCCAGCGCAATTAATTGGTCGGGGGTAATGTGGCCGAAAGGAATCTTCGTACGGAACATGTGGACGCCGAGTTGGCGCTGTCCGTATACACCACGGGTGAGGCGGTAATGCTTGAAACGGTCCTCATCTTCCTGGCCGCGCTGGTAGGCGTAGATGCGGTCGGAGAGTTCCTGAATGTCCGCGCGGGCGGGGGCGTCGATGTGGGCAATGTCTAAATTTTGGCTGGTCATCATACCCCAAGGTACCCGGGGGCAGCGTGATTAGTCGAGTCGAAGCATGAACAAAGGAACGTATGAACGGATAATATTTTAGACCAACTATTTCATTTTTAGACCAATATACATCATTATAAAACACATACATTGTAATCTTAACACATCTATATTGTAACCATTCGTAATTTTGCTTATTTCCTAAGCTAAGTAGGTGTTTCCTTTCACTATACTTTCAAGGTGGCGCGGACGCGGGTGCCATGACGGGGGGAGGCAGCAACGGAATCGACCGGGGAATGGAGATCTTCCGCGCACCTACTACCGGTGGCTTAGCCGGACTAACTCAGAAAATATATCCGTCAGGTTAATAGTATATACAGATTTGTTCCCCAACTACCGCCAAAACAGTAAATTAAGAATAGCGGAAGCACCCTGTTGTGTGTTTTCGTGCTTTTGTGGCCAAAAATCTACCACCTAACCCCATCCACCCTAACATAGCGCTACAAACCGGGTTACCCTTGCACAACCCCCTCCATGGAAAAGCTAAGAAAAGCCATCTACCTCATCCTCTGCGTCATCACGGTCCTCGTAATGCTAGCCTCCGTGCTTTCCGTATTCCGCAATACGCCGAACCGCTATCTGAAAATGCTCGATTTCCCGCGCATTCAGTTTTTCATCACTTCCCTCGTCACGATGATCCTGTTCATCATCATGACTAAACACTGGCGTTGGTACGATTATGCGCTAGTTGTCGGTCTACTTGGTGGAATATTTATCAATGGTCGCTACCTAATCAATTATACCCCGCTCGTTTCCCCCCGGGTGCCCAGTGCGGAGGGCGTGGTTGCGGAACAAGACGAAGTGAGCCTACTGCTCGCCAACGTACTCCGCGAGAACCGTGACGCCCAACCCATCATCGACTTCGTCCGGGAAAAGGATCCGGATTTCGTCGTCGCCATGGAAGTCAACGCGTGGTGGGACGAGCACTTGCGGCCCATCGAAGAGCAGTACCCCTACGTACAAGAAAAGATCAACGAAGTCGGCTACGGTATGAGCTTGTACAGCAAATTCCCCCTGCTCGACGTAGAAGTGACTGAACTCAATAACGAAAAAGTCCCCTCCTTCGAAGCCCGCGTCCGGCTGGCGAACGGTCGGGAAATTATTCTCCACACCGTCCACCCCGTCCCGCCGAAACTCTTTGAGAAGTTGCCGGACAATAAAGGCCAGGACGAGGTCGCCCTACTCAAGATCGGTGATAAAGTAGCCAATAGCGAGCTGCCCAACATCGTAGCCGGCGACCTTAACGACGTCGTCTGGGGCTTCACCAATACACTCGTCGGGACGGAGGAAAATATACTCCATGACGTCCGCGTTGGCCGTAGTATCCTTAGTACCTTCGATGCCACTAAGTGGTACATGCGCTGGCCGATCGATCATGTTTTCGTTACGAAAGAGTTTAGTGTAGTGGAACTGGAGCGAGGGCCGGATATCGGGTCGGATCACTTTCCTATTTACGTGCGGTTGGCGCTGACGGAATAGAATTTTGTATCCCCTTCCCGCTCTGTCTAAATGTGTCAATTCGCTTTCTCACTAGTACCCAGGGCGATAGGATCCGGCGGAAGCACGAGAATTGACAACTTCGCAGGAGTATGGTTTTTGCTTATAATCGTTAACCTATACGGGTTTACCTCTCCAACTGCCCCTTCAGCAACTGAGCATTAACAGCACAAATAACCGTACTAATACTCATAAGCGCAGCCCCAACGGCCGGGCTAATCACAAAACCGGGAACAAAGCCCGTAGCCAGCGGCAGCGCCACCGCATTGTACCCCGTAGCCCACCACAAATTCTGGATCATTTTGCGGTAGGTAGCTTTCCCAAATAGGATAAGGTTAGCGATGTCTTTCGGGTCGCTATCGACCAGGACGATGTCGGCGGTCTCGGCCGCCACGTCCGTTCCGGAACCGATGGCGATACCTACGTCGGCGCGGGCGAGGGCCGGGGCGTCATTTACGCCGTCTCCCGTCATGGCTACGAACTCCCCCGCCGCCTGTAGTTCTTTGATCTTGTCTTGCTTTTGATCCGGGAGGACTTCCGCCAGGTAATCATCCATACCGAGTTCCTTGGCGACCGAGGCGGCGACGCGCTCGTTATCGCCCGTCAACAGCAGGCACTTGATGCCGTTCTTTTGCAGGGTGTCGATGGCGCCCGCCGAGGACTCGCGTATTTGGTCGGCAAAGGTGATGAAGCCGACGAGCCGATCGTCGACAACCAGGAATATTTTGGTTTCTACACCGTCGTCACTATCGGCCGGGGCGGTGATGCTGGCAGCTTCCAGCATCAGGTAGCCGCCGGCGCGAACCGCTTTCCCTTCTACCGTTCCGCTCACGTCAACTCCGGCTTCGTATTTAAAGTCCTTGCTCGCGGGGATTGTCAATCCTTCAGCTTTAGCCCGCCGTTGCAGCCCCTTTGAAATGTGGTGCTCGGAACTACTTTCTACCGCGGTGGCGTAGCGTAACAGCTTCACTTCGTCCCAATCTTCAGCCAGTGTCACCACCCGCGTGACCTCATGCGAGCCTTTAGTTAGCGTTCCCGTCTTGTCAAACACAATAGTGGTGATCTTGCGGGAGTTCTCAAAGGCCGTCCGGTTGCGGATCAGCAGACCGTGCTTGGCGGATACGCTGGTGGAGATAGCCGCTACCAGGGGAATGGCCAGGCCGAGGGCGTGCGGACAACAAATCACCATCACGGTCACCATGCGCTCCAGGGCGAAAGCCAGTTCTTTGCCCAGGAGCATCCAGACACCGAAGGTGCCGAAACCGGCTACCAGCGCAATGATGGTTAGCCAGTAGGCTGCGCGATCGGCCAGGTGCTGCGTTTTGGATTTTTGGCCCTGCGCGTCCTGTACCAGCTTTACGACTTTAGCTAAGTAGCTGTCCTCCCCTACTCCTTTGACCTCCACTTTGATGGCACCGCTACCGTTGATGGAACCTCCGATGACTTCGGCCCCCTCCGCTTTACTTACCGGGACGCTTTCGCCCGTCAGCATACTTTCGTTGAGGGAACTGCTTCCTTCTTTGATTACGCCGTCCGCGGGTACTTTCTCCCCCGGCTTGATTAGAATCAGGTCGCCGGACTTCAGGTCATTCACCGGCACTTTATGCGCCTGACCATCACTATCGATGCGCGTGGCTTCGTTCGGCATCAGCGCGGCGAGTGCTTCCAGGGCTTTACTTGCCCCGAGTACCGAACGCATCTCGATCCAGTGGCCGAGCAGCATTACCACGATCAAGGAGGCTAATTCCCAGAAGAAGGTTTTTCCTTCCAGGCCAAAGACGACGGCGGAACTGTAGACGTAAGCCGCCGTGATCGCTACGGCAATCAGCGTCATCATACCGGGCGTCCGTTTCCCCAGCTCTTCCTTTAGCCCCTTCAAAAACGGCCAACCACCGTAGAAGTAGATGACGGAAGAAAGCACGAACTGTAAGTAGCGGTCGCCCGGAAAGGTCCACGTCACCCCCAGAAAATTTTGAATCATCGGCGCAAGCAAAAGCACCGGTAGCATTAGGATTAGCGATACCCAGAACCGACGCTTAAAATCTTCGATCATCATCCGGTGGTGATCGCCGTGGTTACCGTGGCCCTCGTGTTCGGAGTGATCCATTTTTTCCTGCCCCATTTTGCCGTGGTCCATCACCCCGTGGTCCATCTTGTCGTGATTCATTCCTTGATGATTCTCCTTGCTGATGGCAGCTTCGTGACCGTGCTCCGTGAGTTCCGCCAGGTGGTCTTTCGTTGCGGTTACGGGACCGGATTCCGGCGCTAGCTGATAATTCCCAGCGGCAGAAAGGGCAGCGTTGAGCTGTTCCGTACTTACGTGATGGTGCATCGTGATCGCGGCTTGCGGTGGGTCCAGGTTTACTTCAGCGGAGGAGACACCGGGGACGGCTTCCAGTGCCTTCTGAACCGTGTCAACGCAGTGGTCGCAGGTCATTCCGGAAATAGCATATGCGTGGATCATAATATAAATATTGATGCGACCCCAAACAGCGCCAAGGCAATTAGGACCAGTATGGTGAATCCGTTGAGTAGCCGTTTTAGGATGCCTGGGTTTTCGTCCGGTTTGCAACAGTCTTTCATAAGTCTAGCACATTTAATGTATATGAATTAGAAGATACCAATTAAAGTGTGGAACGATCAGTGATTAAACTATCCGGTAGCCATGTTAATCATCATCAAACCTCCCTTGCTCTTCAGTGATTTTATGTTTGCACCCGCGACCGCGCCCAACCCAAAAATATTTTGATTAAAAGCGAACGCTCAAACCACCACCGTATCCAAAGCGGTTATCATAACTGCCCATCAGTGAAAAATTACGGCTCAACATGTACTCCACGCCAGCGTTCCAAACGGTTTCGCCCTCGTAATCGGAGTTACCATCTTCCCCGCTCACAATGCCGAAGTCCGCTCCGTATTCGTAGTAGCCAAAGGCAGATAAGCGCGGAAATAGCATGATGCTCCGACCGACACTGACGCGCGGCCGTAGCTTATTATCTACCCGCATATCGACGTTGAATAAATAAGGACTCAACCAGCGAACACCGGCTACGGCCGTGATCGAAGGGTCGTCAAAACTCTTCTCCACGCCATTCTCTACGTTGATGCCACCGAATACCCGCACCCAGTCGTAGATATAGCGCTCGTAAGATACTTCCGCCTCGAAATTCTTATTGTAGCCATACTCGACGTTTAAGTTAAATTGATTACGAATATTGGAGGAAACTAGATTAACACCGCTCATGTGAGACGCTACGTCCGCCATACCCCAAGTATAGAATTGATCCGTTTCGGCGATTAAATTCTTTAAGGGCGAATCGGCCAGACGCTCATCGCGTGGCGTATCGTAACTAAAGATACGCGCCATACCGCCCATCATATGATAAAGAATGTGGCAGTGGAAAAACCAGTCGCCGTATTCATCACCGTAGAACTCGATGGTTACTTCCTGCATCGGCGCTACGTTAACCGTGTGCTTCAGCGGGGAGTATTCGCCATTTTCATTGAGCACCCGGAAGAAGTGGCCGTGCAGGTGCATCGGGTGATGCATCATCGTTAAGTTGTTGAAGGTAATCCTCGTTACTTCATTCGCTTTGATTTTTATTTTATCCGTCTCCGCTAGTCCGACGCCGTTGAAGCTCCAGACATAGCGGTTCATGTTGCCCGTCAGGTTGAGCAGTATCTCGGTGACCGGCGCGTCCGGTGCGTAAGTAGTCTTTTCGGGAGATCGCAGGTAATTATAATCGAAGGCGCGGCCCATCATTTCCGCCGGGGGCATCAGGTTGGGATCGCCTTTGCTCATACCGGACATCTTTCCGTGGTTCATACCCGCCATGTCTTTTTTCTTACCGTTCATTTTCATTTCTCCGTCGGGCATCTTTTCGTTACCCATCATCTTGGCGTGTTCTTCCGGACTCATGGTGCCGTGGTCCATACCGTTCATGGCGGGCATTTCGGATTTGGTCATCGCCATCGTGTCCGTGGGCATCTTCATGCCATCCATTTTCTCTTCTTTGTCTTTGCTTTTGGACATACCCATATCGTCCATTTGCATACTCGGCATATCCATACCGTCCATATCCATCTGCATACCGTACTTACGCTTAATCTCGTAGCGTTCATCTTTTTTCGGATTAGCTTTCAGTGCCGGGGCACCCATCCGCATGTTCATCTTTGCCATCATCTTCATCATCCCGATCTTATCGGGCCGGGGGATTTCCATTGCCGGGTATAATTGGCCGGTACCGAGGGTAGTGACTGCTTTTCCGGAGCCGTCAAAGGCTGACGCTTTCACCTGAAGTTTTCCGTCTTCCGGAATCGTTACGATGAAATCGTACGTTTCCGCGTTTCCGATCAACGTTTTATTTCTTTCTACGGGAACGACATCGAGGCCGTCGGCGGACACCAGCATTGGCGTCGGGCCACCAAAGGTCAGCCAGAAATAGGAGGAGGCCGCGCCGTTGATGATTCGCAGGCGTACCCGTTCACCGGGCTCGAATTCTGGATTTTCCGAACTGGACTCTCCGTTGATCAGGAAAGCCGGGTAGTAGATGTCGGCAATGTCCGCCCCTTCCATCCGCTGCCGCCAAAAGTCGATTTGCGCGCCGAGTCCGCCCCGGGCAATTACGCGGTTGAGTGGCGTGGCGGTCCCTTTTTTGATGCCGTACCATTCGTTGCCACGTTTCAGGTTTTTTAGTACGCTGTGCGGATCTTCGTCGGTCCAGTCGGAAAGCATAAGCACCAGATCCTTATCGTAGTCCAGAGAAGACTCCTTAGGCTCGATGACTATCGAACCGTAAACGCCACTTTGCTCCTGTAGCGCGAGGTGAGAATGATACCAATAAGTACCAGACTGCTTGATCGCAAATTCATAAGTGAAGCTTTCCCCTGGCTTAACTGGCGGCGTGTTGAGGTACGGAACTCCGTCGTAGAAATTAGGTAATAAGATACCGTGCCAGTGCACGGATGTCATTTCTTTCATTTTGTTGACAACGGTAATCTTAGCGTATTCCCCTTCTTTAAAGCGCAGCACGGGACCGGGTACGCCCCCGTTGACGGTCATGCCTCGAACTGTCTTACCCGTCTTATTTACCATCGCGTCTTCGAGGACGAGCTCATATTCGTGCACGGGCAAATTATCGGTATTGCCTTCCAGAGAGCCTTGTGGCTGCATCCCTATCTGCTGGGCCATGCCCATTAGGGGGAGAAAGAGCGCGAGCAGTAAAGTTATCGGAACGTAGAATTTCATATCATTATATTTTAATAAAAGAACGCCCGCCACCGGTTGGTAAACGGACGCTCTTTAACCAATAGATTATTGGATTACTTCGCCATTTTCCGGCAATGCTCCGCACACTTGCGGCAGCTCTCGGCGCACTTCTTACAGTGCTCGTGGTCGTGGGCTTCGCACATGTCGGCGCAGTAGTCACAGACTTTGGCGCAGAGTTCGCACTGCTCCTTGGTGAACTTGCTGTCGGCGGCCATCAGGCCGATGGTGGCCTGCAGCACTTCGATGCACTGCACGCAGCAGTACGGGCAATCGTTCATCGATTCCTTACCGGCCATTTTCGCCAGACAGACTTTGCAGTCGATCAGGCATTCCTGGCAGATTTCCAGGCATTTTGCGTAAGCGGGGTTAATTAATGCATTCATAATAAAATAGATTTGTGGTGTACGCTTCTTTGCGAGCACCGGGTTATTTTTCGTTTTCTAATCGGTCGAGCATCGCTTTCATCTGGGCGATCTCACGCTCCTGGGCCTCGATGATGTCCTCGGCTAATTTGATTACTTCGGGATCTTTCAAATCCGCATGCTTACTGACCATAATGGCAATACTGTGGTGGGGAATCATTCCCTTCATCCACTGCACGTCACCGACGAAAGTCTGATTTCTTACTCCTACTAAGCAGAGCACGAAGAGGAGCCCCGCGCCACCGATAATCGCGTAGTTCATTCCTTTTTTCGGGTACATGCCCCACATAAAAAGTAACATTACGATTGCCATGGCCGAGATCATCAGCGTGGTCATGTAATTGCGGGTGTCGGCCAGATAAATGTGCTCGAAGCGATCGACGTTGAGGTACATGATCGCGTACATCAAGAGAAAGGACGTGCCCATCATCAGGGCAAATTTGAGGTAGGGGTTCATCCCGTTTTGGTGTTCCATTTAATATCTTTTAATATGGTTAATAATTTTTTTTGCGCGGTCGCAGGTGTAGGGTTAAGTGGAAAAGACGGTAATTCAACCGATCGAAATCAACATCAACCCAGCCATCACTACCATACTCACGTCCTCGACGATCGTAACGGTTGACATGGACAGGTTGAAGACATCCCCCAAACACGCGCACTTAATTTTACGCTTATTCAGGTTGCTCTGGATTACGCCGATGCTACTCACTCCGAGTACGACGATGGTCACTACGTTCGTCCAGAATGGGAAAACGTTGATTAGGTAAAGCACGCCAAGGCCCAACTCGATGAACGGATAGACGTAGCCCCACACTGGCCATTTCGCCGCGACGATGTCGTACATCCGGTAGCTATCGGCAAAGCCGCCGATGTTGAGTAGTTTGAAGAACGCAAAGACGATGAAGAAGCCCGCCATAAAATGACGCATCCACAGGCCGCCGTTGAAATCCGCGAATGGATATTGCGCCAATAAGCTTACGCCGGCTATGAAACCGACGATCAGGAGCAAGGGGCGGTAGGCCGTCAGACTCGGCTCCGGTACGGCAGTTTCAGTTGGTTCGGATGAAGCTACCGGCGTCTCAACAAAGCTTACTTTAGGCTCGGCGATGGGTTTAATTTCGTAGTGACCGATCGCCGCCTGTAGTTCTTCAACCGGCACGGCTCTTTCCGTATTAAATTGCACCTGCGGCCGCGCCAACTGCACTTGGACATCTTCCAGACCCTGCACTTTTTCAAGCCCCTTACGGACGTTATTGACGCAACTACCGCACGTCATCCCTTTTACTTCGTAATTCATCGTTCCTTTTATTTATACAGTAAACCTGATCTACCGATCCCAGGCCTAACGATTCATTGCTATCACTTGCGACATTATGATCTCAGCCTACACCCGCGTCAAATCTTTGGGGACGTAATTTTTTGATCTTTTAAATGCGGAGGGGGATTGACCGGTATGCTGCCGAAAGGAATTAGAAAAATGAGCTGCCGTGCCGTAACGGAGTTGCGGCGCGATCTCCGAGATCGGTAAGTCCGTTTGGTGAAGTAACTGTCGCGCCCGCTCGATCCGGTGGGCCTGGTAAAAGTCCTCGATGGTGCGGTCAGCTACTTCACTAAAATTTCGACTCAAGTGGCCATAACTACGGTTAAGCGACTCGGCCAGCACATCGGATAGAACTTGATTAGGCCATTTCTTTTCGTGATGTACGTATTCAATGATCAGGCCCTTCATTCGACCGATCAGCGAGCCTTCGTCCGCCAGCTTAAGGCCGATTCGTTGAAGTCGTCGCTCGAGTTCCTCCTCTCCGGTCCACCCAGCGGGCGGGATTCCCGTAGCGCTGCCCAGTTCAACCGACCGAACCTCCCAGCCGAGTTCTTTTAATACCTCGGTCACCGCCGTGGCACAACGTGGGCAAACCATGTTATCGATGTGGAGTGTTTCAAGTTTCATGCTGTCGTTTCGTTTAATCTAATATAATGAATAACCGAGGTTACCTAGATTTTTTTGCCACATAAGCACAAAAGCACAGAAAAGCTCTTTTAGGCTACGCCGAAGCGCCTCTTACTTGCGCTTTTGTGATTTGCTTCGCAGTATTTCATGCACTGTGTTTCGCTTCGCAGTACTTCGTGCTATGTGGCGAAATCTAGCTGCGTAAGATCACTGATTAAACAGCCGCTCAATTATCCGAGTAAAGAAGGGCTAGCGACTGCTTCCCTTTATGGTTCTAGTCACACTACTGGACATTTTCAAATCGGACGCTTGGAGGACTCGAAACCCTTCGCTACGCTTTAGTTTCGAGACGCTCCAAGGTTCCAAAATCCTATTTAAGGACCTTGGAGCGTCCTCTGCCGTGAAGCCGAAGGCGTAATTGTTGAGGTCCTCCAAGCGTCTAGGGAAAATGTTCAGTAGTATGGGTCCTAGTGCTTATGGTCATTACCAGTGTGCTCCTCCTGAGCAACGTAGGTCATACCACAAACCGGGCATTTGCCGGGCGCATCGCTACCACTATCGGCACAGTGCATCGGGCAGACGTAGGCGGAAGTAAATTCCTTGCCTTCGCCGTGAGGAGTAACGATGGTTGTTTCCGTGGCCGCGTCCGTTGTCGTGGCAGCATCACCACAGGCGGTGAAGGCAAAAGTGAGACACAAAACCAATATCAGGCTGGCCATCGATTTAATAAAATACATATTGTAGTAAACTGTGGCCGCTTTCGGAAAGTAGCCGGGTGAATAAAATATTATAGTTCGTCGGTTACGCTCCCGCACGTCAGCATCTGGTTGCCGTAGTAGGGGTTGCGAATTTGTTCTTCGTTGCTGAGCCAGTTGGCGCCGGCGTTGTCAAAAGCCATCGGGCAGTGCTGGACGTAGTAAGTGCCGTCCACGCCGAAGGCCGTCAGGGCATTGATTAGTGCTTGAGAAAGAAAGCCGAACTGCTCCCGTTGGGCTTCGATCTCGGCCGCTTTTGAGAGCGCAGCGGCGTGCGCTTCCACGGCTTCCAGTTGCTGCATCCAATAGACGTGGGCTTCTCCCTTTACGAGGCTCATATTGACTTTAGCCAGTGCTTCGCGCAAAGGATTTAAGGATGCCGCATCGGCTGTCTCCGTAGCCACCATCCGGTCTTTGAGCGGGAGGTAAGCTTCAACGACTTCCCCCAACTGCTTACGGAAAGCTTCGGGCGTGTCTTGGCGGTAGTCGGGAATAGTCAGCGTAGTGACTTCGCCAGCTTCCCTTCCCCGGATGAGTACATCCCGGTTCATCATACTGGCTTTGTTGTTCAATTGAGCGGAGGCATCGATTTGGAAAGCACCATTAACCACCACCCGGTCGCCGGCAGCCAGGCCGGCAGTGATGCGGTAGCTATCCCCTACACGCTCGCCAACAGTGATTTCCCGAAATTCGTAGGACGGTACCGGCGTGTCGGGCAGTTCGACGTAGGCCACGGACCGTTCTCCCGTCCACAGCACCGCGCCGCGGGGAACGAGAAAACTTTCCGATCCCGCCGCCTCTCCGGTATTTTCCACTCCACGCGTAGCGGGGCTCGTATAGATAGTGCCTTCAATAAACATCTCCGGTTTCAAGCGCCCACCCCGGTTACGGACTTCCGCCCGCACCGCCGCCGTCCGGGTTTTGGGGTCGATGACCGGGTCGATGAAAGTCACCCGGGCGTTGTAGGTTTCTCCGGGGCGGGAGGGGACCGTAAAGGATACTTTATCCCCCACGTTAATCCGCGCTAAATCCTGTTCGTAAGCATCGAACAAGGCCCAGAGATTACTCAAGTTGGTGTAAGTGTACAGCGCGCCGCCGGCTTTGACGTACTCGCCCACTTCGGCTTTGGTAACCAGGATGGTACCGCTTTGGTCCGCGTAGATCGGAAAGTCGCTGATGACTTCTTCCGTTTCTTCCAGTTTGACAATTTGCTCGTCGGAGACCTTTAGGTTGCTCAACTTCGCACGGGACGCCGCAACCAGATCCGGATTGACGTCGGCGAATCTTTTAGCCTGTAACAACTCCTCCTGGGCGACCACTAAGTCCGGCGAATACACCGTGGCGATCCGCTGACCGGCGCGGACTTGCTCTCCGGCGAAGGAGACGAATAGACGTTCTACCCGGCCGGCGAATTCTGATACTTCTACGGCGGCGGTGCGCTCGTCGGGGGATAGGCGGCCGGTTAGGGTTAACCCTGCTTTACCAATTTCTTTTGCACCTGCGTCCGCGCCCGCGTTCATAGTCCTCTCCCCCGGCCCCTTTAGCTGCGCTGCTTCCTGCGGAGGTCCGGAAGAGGAGAGGGAGAACGTTGGAGTGACTCCGACGACTATTGTCCGTACCCTGGCCATTGCCACTGCTGCTTCCGTCATGGTAAGCACCGCCGGATCGTTGGAATTGCCAGTCACCAGGGGGATTAGATCCATACCGCAGAGCGGACAATCACCCGGCTCTTCCTGCTGAATCTGTGGATGCATGGAGCAAGTCCATATTTCACTATTTTCATGGTCATGCCCTGTAACACCTACAACGTCTCCCCTCTCCTCTTCTGGAGACGCGTTTTCTGGGGATGGGGCCCTAGAAATAAGCTGGGAGAGGAAATACCCCACCAGCAACCCCAAAACCACCCCCCCCAAAATATAAATTATCGTTCGAGTATTCATCTCTATTGGTTTAAAAGGTAGCGATCAATAATCGCCCGCTGATTAAGAATTTTGGCCTGCGCCAGGACCGTGACCGTACGCAACTCGATGGCCTGATTTTGCAAGCGGAGCAACTCGTCAAACGGTCTTTTTCCGTTGCTGTATTCACTGTTGGCGATGGAAAGCGTAGCCGCGATGATGCGTTGTTGCTCCGCCAGGTAGCCGAGTTGTTTGCCGGTGTCCGTGATGACCACCCGGGCGGCGGCAACTTCGGTTTGTAGTTGCTGGAGCGCACCCTCCTGGCGGGTCGCCAGCGCGCGGATGCGGATTTCCTCCTCCTGCCGTTTGGCAGTGTATTTCCTTTTGCCGAGAGGTAACGTGACCATCGCCCGGGGCAAGATTACGTCGCGGCCGTTGCCCGGCGGCATCATGTCCGTGCGGCTGCCGGTGGCGATGTAGTCGAGGCCGACGCCGAAATCCGGGCGGGCATCGAGGTCGTTCGCGGCGATGGACTGGCGGTTGATTTCCTGCTGTAACTCGTAAATTCGGAGTTGCGGATGACCGGTCAGATCAGGGATTTCCGGTAGCAGTGAGGCGGTGATCAGTGCCGTTGCCGCGGCTTCTTCCAGGTTCAGGACCGGGACCACGGGCGTGTCCAAAGGTCGGTTCAGTAAGTTGTTTATTCGAAGTCGATCCTGTTCGATCAGCGCGTCGAATTCCGATAGCCGCCGCCAGATTTGCGATTTTTCGAGTTGGATGCGGTAGACGTCCACCGAACTGCCCTGACCTGTTTCGACCCGGCTCAGCGCCAGGCGGTTCAGGCTTTCATACAGGTCGAGGCTCTCGCGGAGGATCGCGACGCGGGCGCTTTGGGCGGCCATTTGGTAGTAAGCCGTTTCGAGTTGGTAGATCAGTTCCAGTTGCTTCGCGGCCGCTTGCTCCAGGACGGGCCGGGCCCGGGCGTCCGCCAGTTCCGCCAGCGCCGCCAGTTTCCCCGGCCAGGGTAACATTTGAGTTGCGCCGATCCGAAATTGCTGTGGGCCAGTGCGGGTTTCGATCGGTAATACGAAGACGCCAGCGCCGATCTCCAGGTCGGGTAATTGGTTCTGCTGGGCGCCAATTTTCGTGGCTGCTTCGTAGTCGAGTTGCAGGGCGCGGAGTTCCGGGTTTTCGCGGCGTAGTTCGGCTTTCAGGCTGTCCAAACTCTGGGCGCGGACGCCGGTGCAGAGAATAGTCAGTACGAGCAGAGCCACAACACGCGGCAGCCACGAGCGCAGCGAGCAGATATCAGCGGAGCACATCGTATATCGCATATCGAGACTCGCATATCGCATATCAAGCGTACGAAGTACAGCGCAATTAATCGCATATCGCATATCAACGAAATTTAAGTTTAATTTCCTCCCGCATACACCAAAGCACCGGGACGGTAAACATCGTCACCACCTGCAACGCCATACCACCAAAACTGGGGATCGCCATCGGTAGCATAATATCCGCCCCGCGCCCGGTCGCGGTAAGGACGGGGAGTAGCGCGAGGATGGTCGTCGCCGTCGTCATCATCGCCGGGCGCACCCGCCGTAAGCCGCCTTCGATTACCGCCGCCCTGATCTCCGCTACGTTATCCGGCGTATTCCGCGCGAAACTATCCCGTAGGAAGGTGGCCACGAGCACGCCGTCGTCGGTCGCAATGCCGAACAAAGCCAGGAAGCCCACCCAGACGGCCACGCTGAGGTTGATCGTCCGCACCTGGAAGAGTTCGCGGAGGTTGGCCCCGAAGAAATTGAAATCGAGAAAACCCGGGTCTCCGTACGCACCGAGTAGTATGAAACCTCCCGAGAAGGCTACGAAAACACCACTGAATACCATTAGGGCCGTCGTTACCGAACGGAATTGAAAATAGAGAATCAAAAAGATCAGCGCGAGGGCGATGGGCACCACCAACGCCAGGCGCGCATTGGCCCGGACCTGCTGTTCGTAATTGCCCGCAAACCGGTAACTCACGCCGGCGGGGATATCTAGCGTGCCCCGTTCGCGTAGCCCATTTAGGTAGGCCGTCGCGTTTTCTACGACTTCCACTTCGGAGTAACCGTCCAGCCGGTCGAAGAGTACGTAGCCGACCAGGAAGCCATCTTCGGATTTGATCGACTGCGGGCCTTGCTCGTAACGAATGTCGATCAGTTCGCCTAGCCGGATCTGTCCGCTGCGGGTCGGTACCAAGATATTCTTGATCGCTTCCGGGTCATCCCGCAACTCGCGGGGGTAGCGGAGGCGGACGGCGTAGCGCTCGCGGCCTTCAACGGTGGTCGTCAGCTTCATTCCTCCAACGGCGGCCATAATCTGCTGTTGCACGTCGGTTACGCTCAGACCGTAGCGGGCAATGGCGGCTCGTTTGACGTCGAGAAGCAAGTAAGGTTTACCGACGATTCGGTCGGCAAAGACGGCGGCGTCCTTTACGCCTTCGACGTTTTTCAGTTCGCGTTCCAGGTCGAGACCGACGGATTCAATTGTTTTCAGATCCGGACCCCGGACCTTGATGCCCATCGGCGCGCGCATCCCCGTTTGGAGCATGACGAGGCGGGTTTCGATGGGTTGGAGTTTGGGGGCGGAGGTGACGCCGGGGAGTTGGGCGGCTGCTATTATTTCGTCCCAGATGTCGTCGGGGGAAGTTATGTGGGGGCGCCATTGGCGGTAGTATTGACCGTTTTTGTCGGGTATCAATGACCTCTCCCCCAGCCCCTCTCCGGGGGAGAGGGGAGAAGCAACCTCTTCAGCATTTGCAACCAAGAATCTGCCTTCATCGTCAGTCTTGAAGCGTAAGCGGTGGCCGTCTTTGTCGGTGAGGTATTCGCTTTTGTAGAGGATCATGTTCTCGTACATGGAAAGCGGGGCGGGGTCGAGCGGGCTGTTGACGCGGCCGGCTTTGCCGACGACGGTCTCTACTTCGGGGATGGTCGTGACGGCCATGTCGAGCGTGCGGAGGTTGCGGCGGTTTTCTTCGATGCCGGCGTGGGGCATGCTGGTGGGCATCAGCAAGAAAGCACCTTCGCCGAGGGCGGGCATGAATTCTTCTCCGATGTCGCGGAAGGTTTGGAAACCGGCGAAGACGAGGAGACCTACGAGGAGGAGAAAGAGTAATTTTACCCGGAGGAGAAAGCCCAGAATCGCTGCGTAAAACCTGATGACCAGCCAGAAGAAGCTCAGCAAGGTACCGGCCACCACGACGACGAAGAGGAAGTTGATCGCCTGGTTTTTTTCTACGCCCAAAGGCAGCCAATACCCAGCCAGTAGCCAGGCCAGTACCAGCGCGATCAGCACGTTGATGGTAGCCGTTAAACCCTGCTTTTTCCATTCTTGCCCGGCACCCGCGTCCGCGCCCAAAAGTGCCGTTGCCAGACCTAGTATTCCCGCCAGAATAGCGACTAAGCCCAGCCACCAGGCCACGTAAACCCCGGCAGCAACACCCACGGCAATCAGTAAGCCATTACCAGCCAGCTTTCGATTTTTACTATTCCGCTCCCAGCCAAAAATAGTGTGGGCCAGCGCCGGGAGAATCGCCAACGCCACGATGATCGCCGCGATCAACGCAAAGGTTTTCGTGAAGGCGAGGGGCCGAAACAGCTTACCCTCGGCCGCCTCCATCGTGAAGACGGGCAGAAAACTGATGATGGTCGTCGCCACGGCCGTCACGACCGCCGAACCGACTTCCACGGTCGCCTCATAAATGCTCTCCAACCGGCTCTCCCCCTCCGGCGGATCATCCAAGCGAGAAACCATACTTTCCGTCAGAACGATACCCATGTCCACCATCGTCCCGATCGCGATGGCGATGCCGGAGAGCGCGACGATGTTGGCGTCCACCCCGAAATAACGCATGGCAATGAAGCACATCAGCACCGCGACGGGCAGCGTGCCGGCCACCAAAAGCGAGGATTTCAGGTTGAAAAGCAGGAGAATGACGACGATGGCCGTGATCAGAATTTCCAGCGTTAGGGCCTCTTCGAGCGTGCCGATGGTCTCGCGAATGAGCTCGGAACGGTCGTAAAAAGGCACAATGGTTACCTGACTGATTTTCCCGTTTTCCAGCTCTCTTTTTGGGAGGCCGGGTGCCAATTCCGCAATCTTGTCTTTGACGTTGTTGATGACTTCCAATGGGTTCGCCCCGTAGCGCGCGACGACGACCCCACCAACCGCTTCGGCACCCGATTTATCCAGAATACCCCGGCGCGCGGCGGGGCCGACGGTCACCCGGCCCACGTCGCGGAGGTAGACGGGGACGTTGTTGCTCTCGCTGACGACGGCCGTTTCCAGGTCCTCCAGATTCTGGAGGTAGCCGAGGCCGCGGACGAAATATTCGGCGAGGTTGATCTCCAAAGTCGCCGCGCCCACGTCGAGGTTGGATTCCCTGACGGCCTTCATGACCTGGTTAAGGGTGATGCCGTAGACGCGCATTTTGTCGGGGTCCACGTCCACCTGGTATTCCTTGACGAAGCCGCCGATGCTGGCCACTTCGCTGACGCCGGAAGCGGCGCTGAGACCGTAGCGAACGTAGAAATCCTGGACGCTGCGGAGCTCGTCGAGTCCCCAGCCGCCGAGTGGTTCGCCGTCCGGGCCGTGGCCTTCGAGGGTGTACCAGAACACCTGGCCGAGGGCGGTGGCGTCGGGGCCGAGCGTGGGCGTAGCGGCTTCCGGTAATAGATCAGCCGGAAGGGAGTTAAGTTTTTCCAGGATGCGGCTGCGTGACCAGTAGAATTCCACGTCCTCCTCGAAAATGAGGTAGATGCTGGAGAAGCCGAACATGGAGTTAGAGCGCACCGACCGTACGCCCGGGATGCCCAGCAGCGTGGACGTCAGTGGGTAGGTGATCTGGTCCTCTACGTCCTGCGGCGACTGGCCCGGCCACTGGGTGAAGATGATCTGCTGGTTTTCGCCGATGTCCGGAATGGCGTCCACGGCGACGGGTTCGCGCGGTAGGCCGGAGATGTTAAATTCGAAGGGTGCGGTAGCCAGTCCCCAGCCGACGAAGAGCAGCAGGAGGAGCCAGACCACGAGCTTATTTTCCAGGAAAAAGCGCACGAAAGCGTTGAGCATAAAGCGATACTTGACGGAAATCACGAAAACCCCGGTCAGCGGTGGCTGGCGGGGATACTGGATAGCGTCGAGTCGTTAAATGCGGAAAATCTGGAAGGCGCGCACCACGTCCGTCAGTAGCGGGGGCGGGCGGTAGTTTTCGAAGTTGTTGTTTTTGTCCCGATTTAATCGGGAGGCGGGGCGATACGTAAAGAGCAAGGTTGGGAAGTCCGGTACGATGGCCACGACGGGCGGCAGGACCGTGGCCGTGGTCGGTTCCTGATCGTCTATTTGGATCAGGTCTTGCTCGTCGCTACAGCAATCTTTTTTATCGGTGGCCGAGTCATCCGCCGTGGGCGCAGGATGGAAGGGGCAGTGCGCCTTTTGCTGTTCTTCATGGCACTTTTCCGCTTCCCCAAAGATCGCCACGGACTTCAACTCCCCCATACAGAAGTGCCGGCTGACGGGCAGACCGACGGAACCGATGAGGACCAAAAAGGCCAGGGAGATATTTAGGAGGCGTGGCAACATATGCGCTTGGCGTGGTACAAATTACGCTTAAAGAGTGGGATTGTTTGCGGGTGACATGATATCGAAAGCTTAGATCATGATTTGGCAAGTGTTGAATTGCTTGGTCTTTGGCAAGCACTTTTGTTGTATTTTTCAACACAAAAGGCACAAAAGCACAAAATGGCGTGACAACGCCTGTTTTGTACACGGGTCTTCTTTTGTGCTTTTTCTTTTCCTTTCTGTTTCTTTTGTGTTCCATTTCCCCGCCTCTCGTGATCCAGGAAAATCCATGCGTGAGCTTAGTGACCGGGCTTTACTATCCACGAGACAGAACCAAACCGCCGCCCAGTCCTTACTACCCTAATTATGATCGAAACCACCTCTCCCCCCTGGATGCGCACCGTCCTGCGCGCCGCCGCCATCTACAACATCCTCTGGGGCGCCTGGGCCGTCCTTTTTCCGCAGCATTTCTGGGAGCTCGTCGGGATGGAACCCATGACCCACCCGCTCGTCTGGCAGGGCATGGGCATGGTCATCGGGGTTTACGGACTGGGCTACTGGTGGGCCAGCTACGACCCGATGCGCCACTGGCCGATCGTGGCGGTGGGGATGTTGGGCAAGATCTTCGGCCCGATCGGCTTCGCCATGAACTACCTCACCGGCGACGTGCCCTTCGGCTTTTTCTACACCTTGATCACGAACGATTTTCTCTGGTGGGTTCCCTTCGGCCTCATTCTCTGGCGCGTCCATAAAGTATACCGATGGAGATTGACTGGTTGAGTGCTGAACTACTCACGGAGGGGCGGCTGATTTTTGATACGGCGGCGTTGGTGCTGATCTGGTTGGTCCAGCGGGTGATTTATCCCGTCTTTTTGTACGCGCGGACGGAAGATTTTCGTGTTTGGCACCCGGTTTATACCCGGCGGGTTACTTACGTGGTGATGCCTATCATGCTCGGGCAGGTTGGTGTCTACGCGCTGGCCATACTGACTGATCCCGGCATTGATGTAGTCGCGAATACCTTTTTAATTGCCGCTGCCTGGGCGATCACCTTTTTCGGCGCCGTCCCCCTCCACGCCGCGCTGGACGGGGAAGCTACGGACCACCGCGCCCTTTCTACAAAACTCATCAACATCAACTGGTGGCGCACCGGAACCTGGACGCTGATTTGGTCAATAACGGTAATAAATATTTTGGTACCTTAATTACCCTAGACCACAGACCCAAGCAACATCGCACCCGCGACGCTTTAGCTAGTCCCGTACTTTGTCGGGGCGACCGCGCAAGAAAAACTAACCCATGCCCGCCCCCAACCCCGCCACAAAATTCCCCCTCGCCAACTACAACCGCCTCTGCTTCCTAAAAAACATCATCAAAAACCCCAACATCACCGTCGGCGACTACACCTATTACGACGACTTTGAAGACGTGCACAATTTCGAAAAGAACGTCAAATACCACTTCGACTTCGTAGGCGACAAACTCAACATCGGCAAATTCTGCATGATTGCCTCCGATGTAACCTTCATCATGAACGGTGCGAACCACCTGACGGACGCCATTAGCACCTATCCTTTCGCTATTTTTGGGGAGGATTGGAAGGACGCGATGGACGGCCGGGAATACCCGCGCAAAGGCGATATCAACATCGGCAACGACGTCTGGATCGGCTACAACGCCACCATCATGGCGGGCGTCACGGTCGGCGACGGGGCCATCATCGCGACGAACGCAACGGTCGTCAAGGATGTAGCGCCGTATTCCATTGTGGGTGGTAATCCGGCGCGAGAAATCAAGCGGCGGTTTCCGGAAGAAACTAGTAAAAGATTACTGGAGTTAAAATGGTGGGACTGGAAAATTGAGCGCATTACGGCCAACGTCGGTGCACTTACGGGGAATGATTTAGGAAATATTATTTAAATACATTTCCCGCAACAGAGCAACTCGAGTAATTAAAACTATTGGGCGCGGTCGCGGGTGCCGGGTAATACACCGGAGGAGCCAAAATCAGTGGCTCTAAACTAACGTTCGGTTAAGCGGTCAACTTTCCACATCATTGCCAAACGACAAAGACCACTTATTCCGAACAGCAAAAAATCGAATCAGAAAAACGACTAAAATGGCGGTGATCATCCCTGCTACCGTTCCGAACCAGGAGTCTATCAGTACGAACAAAATACCCCCAACCAAACAAGCAGAAGCATAAATCTCCTTACGAAAAATAAGCGGCACCTCCCCGGAAAGCACATCCCGGATCACCCCACCAAACGTAGCCGAAACCACCCCGAGCATAATGGCCACCATCGGCCCCAAACCAAACGCCAGAGCTTTTTGCAAACCGAGGATCGTGTAAAGCGCAATCCCGATCGTGTCGAAAAGAAACATACTGCGCCGCAACTTCCGCACGTGGCGCTTGAACAGGTAGGTAAGGCCCACGCCAACCATGACGAGGTAGACGTAGCGTGGCGTCAGCATCCAGGCAACGGGCGTCGCACCGATTAATAGGTCACGCAGGGTACCCCCGCCGATCGCCGTAACGAGGGCCATGATGAAGACGCCGAACACGTCGAACTTCCGCTTCATCCCCGCCAGAGCGCCCGATACGGCGAAGACCAGGGTCCCGGCGTAATCGATGCTGATGATGAAATATTCCATAGTTCGGGATTAACGGCGGCGAGCCGTATTTGATCGCGCCCGCGTCGCTTAAGCGAGGGCTTTGATCTGCTTTGCTTCCAAAAATTCACCCTGCACCTGCGACGCGTTAGCAAGTCCCGTACTCTGTCGGGGCGTCCGCGCAACCGCTAACTTGATCATTACCTGCCCCACCTGCGCGCTCGTCACTACCGAGTCCAATTTCTGGAACAGACCATAAATCGGCCGCGTAATGGTATAAATTGCATTTACCCAACCGCTTTTCGACTTCACGCCCTTTACCGGGATTACCATTCCAATTCTAAAAGCATAAGCCCCCCCAAAGCCCCGGTTGATCACGTAATTCTCCGTCCGCCCCTTCACGCGCGCCCACATGAGGGATCCTTTTTCGGAGCTGTCCGTCCCCGCGCCGGAGACGTAGGTAAACACCGCACGGTCGTTCGCCAGATAGATAGTGTCGGCCAGGCTTTTCGTCACGTCGTAGGTCAATCGGCTGTAATCGGTTTCGTTCATCCCCAACGATGAGACGCCCATGCAGTGAAAACAAGCACCGGGCTTAAATGCGGAAATTTGCTCCTGGCTAGTCGAGAAATCAGTGAAATCCCGGTGGATTAACTCTTCCAGTTTCGGGTGCGTCATCCCGAGCGACTGGCGGCCGACGGAAAGCACCTTAGCGACGGCGGAGCTTTCGAGGCATTCCAACAGGACGCCTTTACCGATCATTCCGGTCGCGCCGGTAAGTAATACGTGAAGGGCCATAGGATAATATTGTAATCTCGTAAGATAGCGCAGCAGAATAATTAGCCGCGGCCGCGGGTGCCGTGCCGTGGGAAGCGCAAAGTTAGTTCGGCAAGCGATGGCAAAGGAGCCAGGCACCGGACTTTCCAAAAAATGCAAGCGGGTTCTCATACTCTCCCACCCCAACCCCGTCGTATCTTGCCGCCCATGCCAAGCAACCCCAAGAAGTACATCTGCATCCACGGTCATTATTACCAGCCCCCACGCGAAAACGCCTGGCTGGAAACGATCGAGGTCCAGGAATCCGCCGCGCCCTACCACGACTGGAACGAACGCATCAACGAAGAATGTTACGCCCCCAACGCCACGGCCCGCGTCCTCACCGGCGACGAACAGATCAGCGAGATCCGCAATAACTACGCCGGCATCTCCTGGAATATGGGGCCTACGCTCCTAAGTTGGCTTGAGGAGCACGACCCCGCTACCTACGCCCGGGTCATCGGAGCCGACGAGCAGAGCCAAGCACGCTTCGGCGGCCACGGCAACGCCATCGCCCAGTCCTACAACCACATCATCATGCCTCTCGCCAACGAGCGCGATAAGCAGACGCAGATCCGCTGGGGCGTGGCCGATTTCGAGCACCGCTTCGGCCGCAAACCCGACGCGATGTGGCTCTCCGAAACGGCCACCGACACGGCAACGCTCGAAGCCCTGGTCGATAACGGCATCAAGTTTACCATCCTGGCACCCCGCCAATGCAAATCCGTCCGCCACCAGGATAACGACGACTGGCAAGAGGTGAATGGTGGCGTTGATAGCCGCCGCGCCTACCGCTGCCCCCTACCCTCCGGTCGCACGATCGACCTGTTCTTCTACGACGGCGACGTCAGCAAAGGCGTTGCCTTCGAAGGCCTTCTCAACGATGGCCGCCGCCTGGCCAACCGCCTGATGAACAGTCTGGACGCGAACGACGAAGTACAGATCGCCCAAATTGCCACCGACGGTGAATCCTACGGCCACCACCACGCCAAGGGAGAAATGGCCCTGGCCGCCTGCCTCACCCACGTCGAGGATAATCCCGACTTCGAACTGACCAACTACGCCCAGTTCCTCGAACTTCACCCTCCCGTCTGGGAAGCACAAATCCACGACAACAGTTCCTGGTCCTGCGTCCACGGCGTCGAACGCTGGCGGAGCGATTGTGGCTGCCACACCGGCGGCGGTCCGGGCTGGAACCAAAGCTGGCGCGCGCCTTTACGTGATGCCCTCGACGTTGTCCGCGACCGGCTCATCACCGTTTTCGAGACCGAAGGCGGCAAACTTTTCCGCGACCCCTGGGCCGCGCGCGACGCTTACGTAGAGCTCATCCTCGACCGCGACACCGACACGACAAACACCTTCCTCGACCGACACACCAATCGGACTGACCTCACCCAAATTCAGCGGGTAAAAATGCTACGTCTGCTCGAAATGCAACGCCACGCGATGCTCATGTACACGAGCTGCGCCTGGTTCTTCAACGAAGTGACGGGCATCGAGACCTTACAAGTGCTCCAGTACGCCAACCGCGCGCTACACCTCTGCCTGGTCATTACCGGGGTGGACCACCATCCGGAGTTTGTCAAAAGTCTGGAAAGCGTACCTTCTAACGTCCGGGAGAACGCTGCCGTCTCCTACCGTGAAGCCGTTATGCCCGCTCGCGTTGGTTTACACCGAGTGGGCATGCACTTTGCCGCCAGTAGCCTTTTCGAGGAGGATATGCATAACCTCGAACTGTTCAACTACCGGTCGGAAATTCACTCGCTGCGGCGCGTCCGGGCGGGTTCCTACAACCTGGCGCTGGGACGAATGACCATCCGTTCCCGCATCACCCAGGCGCAGGCGACCTTTACGTTTGCGGTCCTTTATCTGGGCCAGCAAACGCTGATCGGCAGCTTGCGGAACGACATCAAGGCCGCCGACTTCGAGGCCGTCGCGCCGGAACTGGAACGCGAGTTCCGCGTAGGCCACGTAGGCGAGGTGATCAACCTGATGAGCGCCAACTTCGGCTCGGAGACCTTCTCGATCTGGAACCTGTTCAAGGACGAAAAGCAGCGCATCCTCGGCATGATGACCGCCCAGACGATGCGCCTCGCCGCCCGGAATTTCAGCGACGTCTACTACGATAACTACCAGTTGATGGGCTCGCTCAAAGCCAACAATATGCCCCTGCCGGACGCGTACAAGGCATCCATTCGTTACACGCTCCACCGCCGGCTTTCCGAAGCACTAACCGGGGCCGGCCCGCTGGACCAAACGCGGCTCGCACGCATCGTCGCCGACTTCCAGCACTGGGACCACAGTTGGCAGGACAGCAACCTCGACCTGCAAAAGGCAGCAGAAGACCGCCTGATGGACCGGGTCAAAGCCGGGCTCGATGACCCGGAGTACTGGACGGAGACACGGCAGCTACTGGATTCACTCGAGTTACTTAAACTGCAACCCAACTTCTACCGCTCCCAGAATATCTTTCTCGAAGGATGGTCCGCGAACTACGCCTCCTCCCTGTCGGAACCGCACCGGCGGGCGGGGCTGGCGGTAGCACGCGCGTTGAAATTGGAACTGGGTCAATTAGTCACGGCGGGCATGGTGCCGGAAGTCACCGGATAGTTATAAGTTGACTTGATACTAAACAGTCAATAATCAACCGGCTACAACCCGGTTCACAGCAATTGGGTGATCCAGATGGCCCGATCCAACGAGGACCCTTTGCACGGTGATTTGCCAAAGTGCTCCGGGCCAAAAGCTTACGGAGCCCGGCACCATCAGTTTCCAACGGAATCACCAAATAATGGTTACTTTTGTATCCGTAGCTTTAACGAGCTACTAGCGAATCCATAAATAACAGCAGAGCATGGCCGATTATCATCCCGAACCGTACTGGACTAAAGTAGCGGACCGCATCGACGGACGCGGAGGTAGAAACGTAATTGCGGGGGACGACGAGCCTTACTACCGCTATAAGCGCCACCGCTTTCTGGAAATGCTCAGTAACGTGGATTTTGCGGGCAAGTCGGTACTCGAAATCGGGCACGGGCCCGGTGGCAACCTCAAGTACATTTACGACAACTTCAAGCCAAAAGAAATACAGGGCGTGGACATTTCCACCTCCATGGTCGAGCTGGCGGGTAAGCACCTTCCCGAGGAAATAAAGCTAACCAAGATCGACGGGACGTCCCTGCCGTTTGCGGATAAGTCGTTCGACATCGTGTTTACCGCAACGGTCCTGCAACACAATACGGACGAGCAAATGCTCGCGACGATCATCGCCGAGATTTGCCGCGTGGCGAACGGCGAGGTCCACATCTTCGAGCGGATCGACGACCCCATTGCCGGTGACGAACTGTGCATGGGCCGCCCCGTGGGTTACTACGAAGACTTGTTCCGAAAGGGTGGTTTCGGCCTCAAGGAGACCGAGTTTATCAACATCCACTCGAGTTACCTCGTGGCGGGCGCGACCAGAAAGCTGCTCAACCCCAAAGTGCGCGAAGAGGGTGAACCACTCACGAAGCTTTCGCTCGGCATTCAGGCGGCGCTCATGCCGCTCACTAAGCAGTTGGACTCCGTGTTGACCACCAAGCGAGATTTAGCCCGGTTATCCTTTACCCGCAACAAATAAGCAGCGTACGATTGCTTGCAACCCCGTAAGTCTTTCGCTCCTTACCGCTACCTCGCGCCATGAGGATTGCCATTTTAGCCCCCCTCAACAACCCGGTTTCGGAACCTTACGCCGGTGGCGTCGAGGCGCACACCCACAGCCTGGTGAAGGGGTTTCAAGCGCGGGGGCACGCAGTGACCCTCTTCGCCCACCCGGGCTCGGACGAAGATTGCCCGTTGGTTCCCATAACCATCGCGCAACCAGCGTCGAACCGGTCCGTTTTCCGGTCTTACCGGCACGCGCTCCGGTTAATCGCACGCGGTCAGTTCGACTTGCTGCACAACAACAGTTTCTACTTTTTGCCGGTCCTGCTGGCCCGCTCGTTCGCCTTCCCCGTGGTGACGACGCTCCACACGCCACCGTACAAATTTATTCGCTGGGCCACCAGGCTGGCGGGGCGGTCCCGCAACCAGCATTTCATCGCGATTAGCCAGTTTGTGGCCACTAAGTGGGCACCGTACATCGACTCAAGCCACGTTATTCACAACGGCATCAACCTGGCGGGTTTCTCGCCGGAGCACGAGGTAGTTGCGAAGTCCGCCATCTGGTGTGGCAGGATCCACCCCACGAAGGGGCCGCACCACGCAGCCCTGGCGGCACGGGCGGCGGGTTTTTCACTCGACCTAGTCGGCCCGATTGTGGATCACGATTATTTTGAGGAGCAGATCGCGCCCCTGCTGGATGAGTCCATTCGGTACCTCGGCCACGTCACCCAGCTAGAGTTGGCGGTACTGATGGCGCAGGCCAGCGTCGGCGTGGTTACCCCCATTTGGGAAGAACCTTTCGGCCTCATCTGCGTCGAGATGCTCGCCTGCGGGACACCGGTCGCCGCTTTTGATAGTGGTGCCGTCGCCGAGATTCTTACGCCCGACTGCTCGGCCATTGTTCCGCAGGGAGAGACGGGGGCGCTGGCGCGAGTGCTGGGGGAAGTCGCTAGCAAGCAAAGGTCCGCGTGTACGTCACGCGCGGCGCACTTTTCCGTGGATAAGATGGTAGACGGGTACCTCCGGCTGTACGCGGAGATCCTCCGGGGCAAAGTATAGAACGCTCGTGGCCCTTCAGGCGAACGGATCGGTACTTTGGTGCGCATCGATAACCTCCTGCGTGGGAAGTCGGAGTACCCGTAGCTCGTCTTCCGTCCACCGCACGTATCCGTGCTGCTCGAAGACCGTTAACCAATTTTCCATCGCCCACAAACCCCACTTTTCCCGAAATACGTTTGCGTTGGTGACGATGTTTTCGAGGTGATTGAAGGGTGGCGTACAGGTGGGATGGTACTGGTGGTAGCAGCGGGCATCCACCACGAAGAAAGGAATACCGGCGGCCCTGGCCACGAAGGCAAAGTCCGTATCCTCCCCTCCGTAACCGTGGAAACTTTCGTCGAAGCCGCCGATTTGTTCGAACGTTTCCCGGTACAGCCCGAAACAAAGCGACCAGAACAACTGGTATGGCTGCCCCGCAAGCACGCCGCCCCGCGGTGGTTCGGGCAAAAGCGGGTGCGGGATGGCTAACCGCGTTAGTTCGGCGGTCGTCCAGTCGGCCCGGGCGCTGCCGGCGGGGAGGTAGTGGGGTGACCCCATAACGAGGCCACGGGTGGCCTGTACGGCGGGCACCAAATTAGCTAGGTAGTCCGGAGCGGGGATGCAGTCCACGTCCAAAAAGACCAGGATGTCACCCGTAGCCATCTTCGCGGCGTGATTACGGGCGCGGGCGATGGGTAGCTTATCGCTGCCGATACTAACTATGCTCACTTCCCGTAACGGACAACCGGGGTCGGGTAAATCCGGGTCGGTTGGCTCGTTCATATGAACGACCACCAATTCACCCGGCACCCGCGTCAGCGCCGCCACCCCCCGCACTAGGTTGTGGAGGTTTTGCCGGCGGCCCTTCACAATGGTCAGTAGGGATACGGTAGGTTGGAGCATAAAATAGTAGCGAGCGTGATAAAGACGAGGAGCAAACGGGCGGTAATTTTCCGTTCCTAATATTTCCGGTCCACCACGTAATTAACCAACTCTTCCAGCCCGTCCCGCGCCGCGGAGTGTGGGAGTTGGTGAAGCAATTCAAAAGCTTCGTCCCGGTAGCGGTGCATGGCCGCTTCGGCGTAGGGGATGCCCTCACCCGCGTGGACGAATTTGATCACTTCGGCCACCTTTTCGGGTTTATCGGAATACTTTTTGATGGTGCGGATAATGCGGCGCCGGTCACTACCCGAAGCCTGATTGAGGGCGTGGATCAGCGGCAGGGTCATCTTCTTTTCCTTGATGTCGATGCCGAGCGGCTTACCGACTTTATCCGTGCCGAAATCGAAAAGATCGTCCCGAATCTGGAAAGCAATCCCGATTTTTTCCCCGAAGTCATGCATCAATTGCAGCGTCGGTTCGTCCTGCGTCGTGCTGGCGGCACCGGCCTCACAGGCCGCCGCGATCAGGCTGGCCGTTTTTTGACGAATGACGTCAAAGTAGATCGCTTCGTCAATGTCGAGCCGACGGGCTTTTTCGATCTGTAGGAGCTCTCCTTCGCTCAGCGCCTGCACCGCATTCGACGTTATTTCCAGAATGCGGTACTGCTTGTGCTTCAGGGCGATCAGTAATCCCTTCGAGAGAAAATAGTCCCCCACCAGCACGGCAATCTTATTCTTCCACAGGGCATTGATGCTGAAGAAACCCCGCCGCTCGTAGGATTCGTCCACCACGTCGTCGTGCACCAGGCTGGCTGTGTGGAGAATTTCGATGAGGGAGGCGGCGACGTAAGAATTATCGTTGATCTCGCCACAAGCTTTGGCGGCAAAAAACACGAACATGGGCCGCATTTGCTTGCCCTTCCGCTTAACGATGTAGTAGGTGATGCGATCCATCAACGCGACCGGCGAGCGCAGGGTATCCCGAAAGCGTTTCTCGAAGGCTTGCAACTCGCGGGCGATGGGCGCTTTTATGTCATCCAGGCTCCGGGGCATGCAGGGTTTTTCGGGTGGTTCGCAAAGATAATTGCTCCCGGGACTTAAAGTTTCATTTTTTTCTGAAAACTGGTGGCCGTGGTTTGACCCGGCGCGCACTGTCCAACGCGGGCGGCTTTATTTAAGGATCACCAGCTTTTCCAGTTCTCCGTCCACGACGTTGATTCCGTCACCACGCAGGCGTACCTGATACAGGTAAACGCCCCGTGCTAACTGGTCGCCGTAGTCGTCCAGGCCGTCCCACTCCACGCAATCATCGCGGCGAATGGTGCCGTCGCTGAAGGGAAAAGCGTCTTCGAGCGTTTTGACGAGTTTACCCGTCACGGTGTAGATCTGAATGATGGCTTCGACTTCCTGGCCGACCAGCGTATGGTCGAACTGGAAACACGTCCGGTCGGTAAACGGATTGGGGTAGTTAAGGATGCGGGTAATCGCGTCCTCACCATCGGCGGCGACGATGAACTCCGTCTTACCGATGGCGCTATTATTGGCCACGTCCCACGCCCGCACCGTGACGGTGTGCAGGCCGGGCTCCAGGTCGAAGAGTGGGTACTGTACTTTGCCGCTCCGGAAGTCGTCCGCATCCGCTTCGTAGTAATCATTGAGGACGATGGCGTTCCGCGTGTCCTCGTCAAGGACGGCCTCCAAATCGTGCCCAATACTGTTGCCCGTCACGTTGATACCGAGGTCGTCCGTCAAATTTACCAACAACACGGGGTCTTCGTCGACCGTGCCGCCGGTCATGAAGTCTTCCGTATCGAGAAAGACTTCGACGGTCGGCCCCTCGTCGTTACCGACGTTGCCCTCGGAGGTGCCCCCGATGACGAGCTTATCGTAAAAACCAGCGGCGTCGGTAAACTGAGATTTATCCGCCGCGTAGTAGCTGATCTTGCCCGCGCCGAAAGAGTAGTTGATGTCGCGGGGGACGACGAATTCGAAGGAAAACTTACCGTTCGTCACCGTTGCCCGGCCCCGAAAAACGATGTTGCGTTGTACCTGGATGTCGAGTGGCGGCGACCCGTCATCCTGCGCCAGGGTGGTCACCGTTACGGGTTTGTCGTAGATCGTAGGAAAGACTTGTCCGTTAAAGTTTTCGAGGAGGTTACCGGCCAGGTCGGTGACTTCGCCGCTAATCTTCATCTGCTGTAGCGCACGAACGGTGTCGGTGCGCTCGTCGCTAATTAACTGGTCGTCAATCATCGTCGTCCGGACGGCGTGCTCCGGGAAGGCAATCGTCATCGCGGGGTCGCCCAGTAGGGTAAATTTACGGGCGTTCTCGGTGTTGGAACTGAGGCTATTCGAAGTGGAAGGGCGGGTAATTTCGTTCTTGGCGATTCGAATAATGTCGCCGAGGCTACGCCACTTCCCATCGTCGCGTTCCAACATGGCCAGTACGGTGTTATTCGTCAGCGCATAGTTCTGGGTAGCAAATACCGGGCGGGTCGTCGTCAGTAACGCCGACGCCCCGCCGTTCGGGGTGAGCAAAGCTTCCTCGCCGGCGGAGACGAAGGAAGCATCGTCGTAGTTTGAGAAAGTACAAGTTGCGGTGATGAAGACGGGCGGCTGGATGGGGTTCGAGGAATTCTCCGGACGCTGCCAGTTGCGAATCTGCGGAATGGTCAGTACCCTTTCCTGCGCCCAACCACGCGGGCCACCGTGGCCCAGGTAAGTCACGGCCAGGGCTCCCCGAAAGACCGCCCGGTCGAGACCTTCCGTGATGTCAGGGTAGCGGTCGCCGGCCGAAATACTCTGCTGGGGGAACAGATCGAAGTATAGCTTGTCGAAATTAAGATCGGGTTTACGGGCCGCAACCGAGTTAGCGACCCGGTTGACGTCCTCGGTGTGCTGCCCCCGGTCTTCGTCGTCCCCCACGAACGCCATGCGGGTGCGCCAATCCCCGAGGGTACTGGGGTCGGTATCGTAACGAATCAGTTTTTTCACGATCGCGACGGCTTCGTCGCCCGTCTTTACGGGCAGGCGGCCCACGGCCACGTTCAAATCCGGCTCCAGCGGCTGGGCGCGGGAGGCGGCCCCCATAATGCCGTAGAAGTCATCGGCCGGAAAGCTGTTTACCTCCGTGGGCCGCCCGTCGTGCTGGAAGGTGGGGATAAAGGTCGTCCCGAGTTCGAGGATGTTTCGGTGGTCGAAACTACCGTCACCAAAGAGCAATAGGTAGCGCAGTTCCGGGTCGCGCTCGTAAACCATCCGCGCGTAGTTCCGAATGGCCGCCACGTCATCGCGGCCGCTGCTGAACTCATTGTAGATCTGCTCGGTCGTCACCAACGATACCCGTAGCCCGTTGTGCTGCCGCCGGTGCTCGGCCAGTTCGGTTGCCTGGACGAGAAATTCCGGGTGAGTGACGATGATTAGCTCGGCGGAATTAGTCGCGTGAAGGTTCTGATTATCGACCTTTTCACCCCCTACCGGGCCGGGCAAATTAGCGCCGGTTCGAAAGGCGATGAACTCGAATAACCGCCCACCGGCAACGGCGCCAAATTGATTGTCGCTAACGGGAGCGGAGCGGATGTCCGCCCCATCAACCCGCCAGACGCGGCCATCCGCGGGAAAGTCGCTGAAGGTGTAAAAGACCGTGGAGGCAGTTCGGTTAAGCGCATCCCGGAAGCTAAACTGCGCCAGATTACCAAACTGAAGGCGGCGGCGGACGCGTAAGTCGATGTAGTCGAGCCAGCCCTCGCTGGTGCCCGCACCGGCGGGCGTCGGGTAGTTGAGCCGGACGGAGAAATTCGGATCGGTCAGGTTAATACCGGCGTTGATTGTTGCCTCGTACACGGCGTTCTGCTGTTCCTGGCGGCCGATGTTGACGCGTTGCGCGGCGGAACTCTGAGCTCGTTGGTCACCCACCGTCAGCTCAAAGCGGCTGCTCACGTCACTCCGCAACCCCATGACGGCGCGCAGGCGGGCCGGCTCCTCGGTTACCAGACCGGGTATCCGAAAGAGATTTGGGTAGTTCTTCTCGCGCGCCACCCGAAAAAAATCGCCGTACCAGGTCTGGCCGGAGCCGTGGGCGTTGCCGCCGAGCTCGTGCAGGACGTTGAATTTATCTTCTTCAAAGTGGTAGAGCGCGTCGTACGTGGTGGTGGGCACGCCGTCTGCGGTGGTAACACCAATGGGCAAGTCACTTACGCGGCGGCCAACGGCCCCACCGACCCGCAGAAAGTAGGCGTTGGTATTCGTATAAATGTTTTTTTCGTAACCGAACCGGTCCTGGTCGGCATCGTAGGTGCGGCTGTCCGGGCCGAGGGCGTGGAACAGAATAAAGTCGTTGCCGTCGAAAGAACCGTCAGCCTCCCCCTCGATGGTGATGGCCATTTCGGTGAGGTCGTCCGGCGGGGTGTTGTTGGTGATCTCGGGGAGTTTCCCGGAAACGGACTGGCCAAAAAGGGCGATGTTGCGGGGGTTGATGCCGTCGAGATTGATACCGAGCTCGTCGGTGAGGAAGGCGCGATCGATCTTATGAACCCCTTCGCGTTCGACTTCGATCCGGTACCAATTCCCCTGGCGCAGGACGGAGTTGGTGGCGAAGGTCATGCGGTTTTGGGCGTTTCCGCCGGATGCCGTAATGATCAGGTCGAGCGCCGTGAGCCGTTGGAGCCCGGTGGGCGTGTTGATGATGGCCGGGCCGGCTACCTTACCGAGGTAACCCTCCGGCTGGCGGCTGGCGCTGGTGGTGAAAACGAGTTCGGTAGGGAAATCTTCCCGCCCCTGGTTACCCGCCGCCATGGGTTCGAAAGATGCGTTGAGAATTTCTACCCCGTAGCTCCTTCCGGGTTGCGCGGGGAAGGTGGCCAGGAAACTTGGCGCTACGTCCCATTCCATGGCACCCGCGTCCGCGCCCCCCCGCGCTACCGTGCGGAAGCCATACTGCAACTGGCGGGCTTCCTCCCAGCTGACGATGCGCGGTTCCGGCGCCCACTCGAAGGTGACTTGTACGCGGATTTGCGCACCGAGGGGTACGATGAAAAGAAAGAAAAGGAGGGTAAATAGGGATCGCATAGGCAGGAGGGAAAGCACAAAAATAAGATACCGGTGCCAGGAAGTAACGTTGTCCGCCCGGACACATAATGTGCGGGCAACGCGGCGGGGTGTCGCGGGGCGGACCGCCGGGGCCGCATTTAACCTTTGCGCGACGTAAATTTTGCTAGCTTTGGAGATAAGCGTGCGGAGTACAAATGATCACCCAGTTGTCGTACGCAGATTCTTCGGCCGCACGATTGCTTGACCACAAAGCTACTTTTTTTATTATTCGTGAGCCACCGTGCTAGCGTTCGTTACGACTTGCCGTGTCTTTGTGTTTTGTGGCACAATTCGTTCACGCCGGGTGAGTTACTAAGGTACGGATTTCAGCCCTAAACAGATGCCAAAAAAGTTTATGCCCTTATTACTGTTGTTCCTGACGGCCCTCCCGCTGAGCGCCCAGGACCCGGTATTTAGCCAGTTCTACGCCGCCCCGCTGCGGCTCAACCCCGCCCTGGCCGGCATCGGCGCCGCGCCACGCCTAACTGTCAACTACCGCACCCAACACACGAGCTACCCGAGTGCCTTCGTCACCATGGCGGCCAGTTACGAGCAGCCGGTTGCGAAGACGCCTTCCAGTTTCGGGGTCCGGTTTATGAGCGACCGCCAGCTCGAGGGTGCCTACCGGAACACGGAAGCCGCGCTGGTCTACAGTTACGACGTTCAGTTCACCCCCACCCTACACGCACGCCTTGGTCTGGCGGCCGGTATTCTCAACACTTCCCTCGACTTCAGTCGCCTCACTTTTGGTGACATCCTCGACCCCGTCACCGGCTCCGCGGAAGGTACCAGCCGGGAAATCCTGGAGGCCGCCAGCAATACTTCCGCTGATTTTGGCGCGGGCGTTGTCGTCTACGGTGGCTCCCACTACGGCGGTGTCAGCTTTGAGCACATCAACCGGCCGGACGAGAATCTTTTCGAGCTCAACAACCAGCTTTACTCCGGCCGGCCCCAGCGGCTCACGCTTACGGCGGGTTCACAAATCGACCTGAAGAGCATCAGTACGCGCAAGCGGCCGGCTTACGTAACCCCGAATATCCTGTACGTCGGCCAGGCGAAGCTGCGGCAACTCACCCTGGGGTCTTATTTTGGTTACGGCCCCCTGGCCATCGGTGGTTGGTACCGCCACGCTTTTGAGAATGCGGACGGTTTCATCACCGCGGTAAGCTTCCGACAGGATATTTTGAGAGTGGGTTTTAGCTACGATGCCGTGGTGTCCGACCTCCGCAACGTACCCGGCGGGCTCGGCGCTACGTTCGAAGTTAGCGTGATGATTGATTTTGCGGACAGTGACCGGCTGAAAAAAAATCGGTTCCGCCGGCGCTACAGTGAGTGTTTCCGAATGTTTCAGTAAAGGCAGTCGACCTTAGGCAGCGGCCCCGCGAACACAAACGCCCCGCCAAACGGTTAACCCTACTATGGCAACCATCATCCAAGAAAACACCCCTTCCCCAACGCCCCCCGCCCCGAATCACAAAGGCACCGTCCTCATCGGCGGCGGCAGTGGCTTCATCGGTTCTCACCTCTCGCGCCACCTGACCAACATCGGTTACCAGGTCCGCATCCTCAGCCGTAGCCCCCAACCCGGCGGCCGCTACCTGACCTTTAAGTGGGACACCGAAACGGGTGAGCTGGACCCCGCCGCCCTGCGCGACGTCGACTACGTCATTAACCTCGCCGGTGCCGGCATCGCCGACAAGCGCTGGACGACCAAACGCAAGGACGTCATCATCAAGAGCCGCACCGAGACGACCGCCCTGCTGGCCCGCGGCATTGCCGCCATGGAACGCAAACCTAAGCTTTACCTTTCCGCCAGCGCCGTCGGTTACTACGGCGACCGCGCCGACGAGGTCCTGACCGAACTGGACGCGCCCCGCAGTGGCTTTCTCAGCCGGAGTTGCATCCTGTGGGAAGAGGCAACCAAAATGGTCGCCGACCAGGGCGTCCCGGTGTTCATCAACCGGACGGGCATCGTCCTCCACCCCGAAGGCGGCGCGTTGGAAAAAATGGTGCTCCCCCTCAAGGTCGGCACGAGTACCTACTTCGGCAGTGGCCAGCAATATTACTCCTGGATCCACCTGCAAGACATTATCCGGACCTACTCCCACGCCATCGAGCATAAGCTCACGGGCGTTTACAACGGCGTCGCGCCGACGCCCGTTCGGAACAAGATTTTTGCCGAAATGCTAGCCCCGGCGGCGGGTAAGAAGGCGCTGGTGATCCCCGCCCCGGCCTTTGCGCTGAAGTTGGCGATGGGTGAGATGAGCCACACGGTGCTGGATTCGGCTTACGTTAGTTCGGAGAAGTTGGCCGAGACGGGGTTTGTGTTTATGCACCCGGAGTTGAGCCAGGCTTTGATGGATTTGTTGGGGTAGTCTTAGTGCTTTCGTGAATTTGCCTCCGGTCCCGACTTAGTCGGGGGAGGAAGTAAAGGAGGAATAAGGAGAGAAAGGGGAAGCGTTACTTTTCTACACTTCTTCCTCTTCTTATACCTCTTACCCTTCTTCTGGAAACCGCCGGAGGCCCTACTGGGATGAAATGCAAACCTACACCTACGACACCACCTTCCCCGGCCTCCTAACCGCCATCTTCCAGTCCTTCGCCCGTAAGGCCGGCGACGTAGACATCGTGCCCGAAGACCAGCACCAGCAACAACTTTTCGCCGAGCCGGTCCTGATTCAAACGGACGAGGCGCAGGCCAAACGCGTAGTAGTGGGCTTGGAAAAGCGCTCCCCCGGTGCCGGAAAGTGGCTCCGCAAGATTTTTCTCAGCGAGCAGGCGGGTACCGAGCGGCTGATCCTGCACTACGTCCGCCGCCAAATGGCAAGCCGGCTGGACGTCCAAAAGGATGCCGCCGACGAGAAAATTCGTGCCCTCCAACGCCTCCACCAGCAAATGGGCCGCGAGGTGCACCGCATGCACGCGTTCGTGCGCTTTCAGGAGACGCCGGATGGTCTCTTCGTCGGTTTGATCAATCCAGATTTCAATTGCCTCCCGCTCCTCGGCGAACACTTCGGCGCCCGTTACCCGGCGATGGATTGGCTCATCTACGATACCACCCGGCAGTACGGCCTGCACTGGGATAAGGAAATCAAAAAGGCGGAATTCATCACCCTCACCACCACCAGTAACGGAAGACTAAAACAGCTTTCCGCGGAAATGCTCGCCAGCCAGGAAACGGGGTACCAGGATCTTTGGAAAGCTTATTTCCGGGCGGTGGATATTCCGGAGCGGCGCAACATGCCCCTGCACCTGCAGCACGTGCCGCGGCGCTACTGGCAGTATTTGATTGAAAAGTGAATCGTGAGGGGATGGGGAGAAAAGAGGATAGAATAAAGAGTAAAGACCACAGACCATAGACTCTAGACCCCAGACCACTTACCTTTTCACCTCCCTAACATAAAAAGAAAACCCGCCCGCCTGACGCAGCAACACCGCGTCCGGCACTTCCCGTAAAACTTGTTCCGTCACCCGCGCGGGGCTGGCGAAATATAGCGGTTTACTGATGTTTTCGTGGAACCGGCACTGACGCTCGCGGCAGCCATCTGCGTACCGTTCCGGCGGAAGGTCGGCGTAATACCAGTGGGCGTAAGATTTGTAGTACGCCGTCCCCACGTAGACGTCCCGGCCGCGCAGTTCTTTAAAGAAAGCCACCGGCGCGCCCTGGGTGTACTGTTGGACGCGCGGGACGATGGTACACAAAGTAGTTAGCGTCAGTAACCCGGTAAACAGTAAGTAGGTGGCGGCGCGGTTCTTCAACTGATTTTGCGCGGTCGTAGATGCCGGGTTGGTTCGTAAAAGAGCAGCGTTGGTTTGGAATACGATTCCCGCAATACCCACCACACCGGGCACGAAGGTGTACCAGGGCCAGGTAACGAGCATCGCCAGGCGCGCCGTCACTTCGGCGTCGTCGACCAGGGGAAGCCAGTATGCCGCCGTTATTGCGAGTAGCGGCACGGCCAGCAGGAGTAATGTGTAAAGAATCCAGCTACTCAGCAGGCCGGTGCGAACGACCCGCCGCCACCGGGGGGATAAGTGCGCTTCACCGCCGGTAAGCGTACGGGCGGCAAACCAGCAGAGGGGGAAATAGCACAAGCTCGAGTAGTGCACGATCTTGGTATTGACTACCGAAAAGAGCACCAGTACTACCCAAAAGAGCACCCGCATCCCCCGGTCGGTGGGGTCGGAAAAGCGTCGCCGGTTAAACAGGGCCGGTAGGGCGAGCCAACTGGCCGGGAAACAACCCAGCAGGAGCACCACCACGTGGTAGCCCGGGAAGCCACCGTGGCCGGCGTCCTCCCGAAAAAATAAGCGCGCCTGGTACCGCAGGAACTCGCGGGCGAAATAACCACCGTCTTCCTGCCACAAAAATACCAGCCAAATTCCAATCGGTAGCAAGCTGAGCAGGCCGATGGCTAAGTAGCGAGCCGCACGACGCCCCCTGTGGGCGGGGTTTACGAGCAGCAGTACCAACCAGCACAGCCCGGCGATCAACCCCGCCGCCGGGCCTTTGGTCAGCACGGCCAAACCGAGCACTAGCCCGGAGAGTAATACTTGCCTAGCCGTTAACGCTGCCCCAGTGAGGCTCCACCAGAGCCCCGCCAGCGTGAAGAGATTGAACCACGGGTCGATGATGCCAGACTGCGCGTAAAGCGCCGGTAGCACGCTCAGGCCCAAAAATAATGGCCACCACCGTCGGTCATTTCCGCCAAAAGATTTCTTTCCTAACTGCAACAGTAGTAAGAAGGTGACGATGCCACAGACCAAATTTGGAAACCGAGCGCCCCGGGGGCTGACGCCAAAGATTTTGTAGCTCAGTAGCTGCATCCAGGAAAACAGTGGCGGCTTCTCGTGGAAGGGTAAATAATTGACGGTCGGCTGCACCCAGTTGTCCGTAACCAACATTTCCCGGCTGATTTCCGCGAAATTGAGCTCATCCCAGTCAAAAAGTTGTAAATTATTGGTCCCGAAAAAGCAGGTGCCAAAGAGCAAAATAATCGCAAGTGGAAGAAATCTGGCCAAAGAATTTTTGGAATTATTATACGTGAGGCACACAAAATTGTACGAAATAGTGTGACTTCCCGTAATATTTACGTTTATACTGATGTAAACGCTGGCCCATCCATCCTTGGTGGGCTGCGTCTATTACTCACTAGGAACTAGTCAAGGCTTAGTTTTAGTGAACACTAATCCCAAAGTTAACCTTCTACTACTGAGCCCATCGGCTCAATTACTCGCAAATCAACATCCTTTATATGAGATTACCACTAACCATTCTTGCCGCTATGGCAATTGGCACCACGAGTGTCCAGGCCCAGCAGCTCCCCGCCAACCCCGATCCCAATAAGTGTTACGTTCGTTGTGTGACGCCCGACGTCTACCAAACGGAAACGACCCGGATCCAGACGCAGCCTTCTTACAACCGACTCAGCGTCGTCCCCGCCACTTACCGCACGGTAACGGAGCGTGTACTCGTCAAGGAAGCTTATAAGCGCTACGAATTCGTCCCCGCTACTTTCCGGACGGAATCTGTCTCTTACGAATCACAGGCCCCCGCAACGAGCCTGAACGTGGTCGCCGCTACCTTTAGTGATGCTACCGAACGCGTACTCATCAAGCCAGAAGTCAGCCGTTGGGAAACCACCGCCTATGAAGGCTGTGAGTCCGATGACCCCAACGATTGTCAGGTATTGTGTTACCGTACTTACGAAGCTGAGTACCGCACCGTCCCCGTACAGCGCCTCGCTAACAACGCCGATTCTACCGCATCCACCGTTCCCGGTTCTTCTTCTACTTACTCCAAAGAAGTGATCGCCACGCCAGCACAAGTCCGCGAAATCGACGTGGAAGCCGTTTACGAAACGATCACTAAGCAGGTTGTCGACCAGCCCGCTAGCGTTTCTTCACAGCCCGTTGAAGCTGAGTACACGACCATCACCAAGGAAGTTTTGGCTTCTAAAGGTGGCCTGAGCAGCTACGAAGAAATCGACTGTGAGCTGACTAGCTACAACGTTCTTCCCATCCAGTACGAACTGGCCAGCGCCGCCATCACCGCAGAAAGCCGCCGCATCATCGACGACCGCCTGTTGAACCTCCTCCAGGAGCGCCCCAACATCCGTATCCAGTTGAACGCGCACACGGACAGCCGTGGTTCCGCCGCTTCTAACCAGGATCTTTCCGAGCGCCGCGCCAAGTCCGTTGCTGACTACCTAGTTAGCCGTGGCATCAACCGCCAGCGCCTCGTAACCCGTGGTTACGGTGAGAGCCAACTGACGAACCGTTGCGCCGATGGCGTTAACTGTTCCGAAGCCGAGCACCGCGTTAACCGCCGTACCGAGTTCCGTGTACTGAACATGGACATGTAAATAACTTCGTTACTTCTTCGGAAGTGACATAGTGTTACAAAAGATAAAGCCCCTAGTTACTTCGGTAATTAGGGGCTTTTTTGGCGCGGCCGCGGGTGCAGGCTAGGTCAGTAGGCAGCCGGGTTAGGTCGTACGGACCCGTTTGTACGTATCGACAAACAAATACTTCTTTGCGCGGTGCGTCTGGCTGATACTCCGTCCCGGCGCGAGAAAATCTAACTTGGAAGGTGGTTGTCCCTCTCGCGCCGGGACGGTGCATCGACCGGATAGTATTCAGCTACGTATTGCCGTGGCGGGACACCGAGCTATCCAAACCGCAAACTCAAAACCCCCCTGACCGCTTCTTTGACGATCGACCCGTGCATTTTACTAGCGCCCAGCACCCGGTCGGTAAACGTAATGGGTACTTCGACGATCTTGTAGCCCAGCTTCCAGGCCGTGTGCTTCATTTCAATCTGGAAGGCATACCCGATGAAGCGGATGGCGTCGAAATCGATGGCCTCTAGCACCGGGCGGGTGTAGCACATGAAACCGGCCGTAGGATCCTTGACGGGCATCCAGGTGATCGCGCGGACGTAAACGGAAGCACCGTAGGAGAGGAAGCGCCGATCGAAGGGCCAGTTTTCCACGCCACCGCCCGACGTATAGCGGGAGCCCACGGAGAGGTCGCCACCGCCCGTCCGGCAAGCTTCCCGAAGTCGGATGAGGTCTTGCGGGTTGTGGCTGAAGTCGGCATCCATTTCGAAGAAATAGTGGTAATCACTGGATTTTTTCATCCCGTAGCGAAACCCGTCGAGGTAAGCCGTGCCGAGGCCAAGCTTCCCGGATCTTTCGAGCAGGAAGAGACGGTCGGGAAATTCTTCTTGTAGCTGCTTAATGATGGCAGCCGTGCCGTCGGGGGAGCCGTCATCCACGACCAGGAGGTGAAAGGGATGCGCGAGGGCAAACACCGTTCGGACCATCTTACTGATGTTCTCCTTCTCGTTGTACGTAGGGATGATGACGAGGCTATCGCTCAAGACGTGGTAGGGTTAATTCGTTCCGGGTAAAGATAAGAGCGAGCGGGATATTAGAAAGTTGCACCGAATTTTATTCCGCAAGTAAATTTTCGTGCGTTAATTGTCAGGATCGGACACCCGGCTATTCTTGCGCAATCGATGTTCCTCCGTTTGCCGTTCTTTGTTTCATGTCTTTACGCGCGCCCACCCTCCTCTGCCTTACCCTTTTACTCTGCACCGGCGTCCGCGCCCAGGGCCCGATTGGTGGTTTTCCCACGCCGAAGGGTGAAACGGTGATCGCGTTGAGCTACAGCGCGGAAAAATATGATACTTATCTGCTCCCCGACAACGCAAGCGAGGCGCGGGATATCGAGACGATTAGTTACAGCCTGTTCGCGGAGGTGGGCGTGAGTAAAAACAGCTCGTTGATCGCCACCCTACCCTACATGATCACGAATGGCCGCGACGGAAGCCTGCAGGATGCTTCGGTGTGGATTAAATACATGAACCTGGATAAACGCGGAGACCGTTTCGCGAGCCGCTTTTTCACCGCCGTCGGGCTCAGCTTCCCCATTGGCAACTACGAGGTTACGGGCGTGGAGGCCATCGGCCAGCGCGCTACCGTTTTTCAGGGCCGGCTGGCCTATCAGTTTCAGCACGACGACGGTTGGTTTCTGCACGCGCAGTCGGGCATCGACTTTCAATTCGCGCCCGAGACGCGCTCCGCGTGGCCGCTGTTGTTCCGGACGGGTTACGGGGGCCGGTACTTCTACGTGGAAAGCTGGCTGGAATTCATTACTTCCCTCGAAAGCGGCCCCGACATCCAGACCGCCGCGGCCGGCACCGGCTCCAGTTGGCAACGTGCCGGCATTACGGCTTACGTCCCGATCAAACCCTGGCTAGGCATCGTGGGGGGCGGGGCGTGGGTGCTGGGTGGGGATTTTATCGGGGAAAGTGGGCGGCTGAACGCGGGGGTTATTTTTAAGCTGGGGGTGGAGTAGACTAGGGTCTGGGGTCTAGGGTCTGGGGTCTGGGGTCTGGGGTCTGGGGTCTGGGGTCTGGGGCCTGGGGCCTGGGGCCTGGGGTCTGGGGTCTGGGGTCTGGGGTCTGGGAAGATAATGGGTTGTGAGACTGTTATCGTACCATCAGACCAACGAACCGCTATACTTTCTGACTATTCAGTATCTCCGCGACGTGCATCACCCGTAGCGGTTTGCCTTCGCGGCGGATAAGACCTTCCATGTGCATCAGGCAGGACATATCGCCGGAGGTGATTACTTCCGAATCGTGGGCGAGGTGGTCGGCAATGCGGTCGCGGCCCATTTTGGTGGACAACTCAGGTTGGTTGACGGCGAAGGTGCCGCCGAAGCCGCAACATTCGTCCGACCGCTCGAGGGTAACCAGTTCGATACCGTCGACCATGCCCAGCAGGTACTTATAGTGGCTAAAGGCTTCGCCGACGCGTTCGGACCCTTGGCCGAGGCGCAAGCCCCGCAGTCCGTGGCAGCTGTTGTGAATACCGACGCGGTGGGGGAAACTGGCGTTCACTTCCGTCACGCCGAGGACGTTGACGAGAAAATCGGCTAATTCGTAGGTGTTTTCCCGTAGGGCAACGACGTCCGGCGTTTGCTCCAGTGCTTCGTAATGATGGCGAATCTGGTAGACGCAACTACCGGAAGGGCAAACGACGTAATCAAACGACTTGAACGTCTCGACGAAGTGCTCGTAGATCGGCCGTGCTTCTTTCTCCATCCCCGAGTTGCCCAGGGGCTGGCCACAACAGGTTTGCTCGCGGGGGAAGACGACCGTGCAGCCGTATTTCTCCAGTAGTTCCAGCGTCGCGATGCCGGCTTTGGGGTAGAATTGGTCGATGTAGCAAGGGATGAAAAGGGCAACGGTCATGGGCTGATACTTGAACAGCCAAGTTAACACCGACCGAGCGTACGAGTGTCCCGTTCCTACCGTTTTAAGTTTGAACACCTAAGTGCGTACGGTAGCTCCGGATACCAATTTTTAAGAAATCAGAAGGATTCGATTTGTCCTTGCGAAAGACAGGATTACCCTCCCGTACGCTCCCCAACTTTGTTGCGTAGGAAAAAAGCTAGCAGCAAGCAACTGACGATGAGGGCAAGGTTGTAGTACCACGGTAGGTTACCACCGAGGACGCCGTACTTAAGGCCAAAATAAGCGCCCAGGTAAACAGCCGTCATGAGCAGGAACAGGCCTACGGAGGGTTTATCTTTCCGGATGGGTTCCATCGTTGGGGTCTTTTGGTTGAGGGTTGAAGGATTTCCGGTACTTCCAAACGGCCAGGTGCGCCAACACCGCCGCACCGAGTAAGATAAAGCCCTGCAGTTGAGTCAGGTTTTCCGGCCCGATGACTAGGTACTTGAGCCCGAAATAAATAACGAGCGGTAGCCAGCCGGCGTATTTTAACCAACCGGGAAGTTCTTGCGGTCCGTCCATAGCCACAAAGATAACGGTAAGGAATTATAACCACCCGTGCTACCGGAGGGCAGCTACCCGCCAAAACGGTACGAGCATAGCTTGATTGCTGCCTTTATCTCGACTCGACCACCGCAATCGTTTGCACCGGTCACAAAAAAAAGACCCAGACGAATCGCGTCTGGGTCTACTATACGACTGTGCTGTCCACAGCGTCTCTCATGAAAAATAAACCTATTCTTGTGTTCCTTTGAACTGGCACAAAGTTACGTCATACAACATTTACCGGGGCTGCGATATGGGAGAACTTCATATTTAAATTTCGCTTATATTAAGAATGCACGTTCAACCCGTAGCTAAATGAAGTGCGCTAAGTTGATTCGTCGTTTTAGCAGTTGCTCCTGCGCGGCGTTGATTCGTCGGTGGACGTCCCGAAAAAAGCGGTGTGTCTGCTTGCCCGCACCGGGCCCCAACAGCGTGCTTTTTTCGGCTAGCAGCTTAAACCACTGTTCTGATTTATGAATTACTTCTTTGCTGACCGTTGTCAACACGTTGGGGTGCAAATCAGGAATTAACGCGATTGATCTTTCTAATGAGGTTAGCAAGATAAGGCTTTTGTTGCTAGGAATCTCGTTTTTACGTATGTTAAATTGTGGTCTTGTATCGTCTACGACATCTCCGATAAGGTAGCGCAAACGGTGATTGGCCATCTGCTCCACGTGATTTACCAGGGCGTGTAATTCGTCAAATAAGCTATCGACGAGTTTTGTATCCTTTAGTTTGCCTAGTTCGACGAAATAGATAATCTGGCTGAGGGTGATGTCGACCATCCCCGGCGATAAGAACTGAACGCTGGGCAGGTCGAAGCACATGCGTACGTAATTATCCACGTGTTGCCACGTATCGGGGTGAATCAGTTCGGGAGAAAAAGGTAAGTCAGCCCATTTTTTAAAGTCCCAGGAAGTAACCCCGTAAGTATAAATTTTAAAAGCCCGTAGGGTCGGCTGGGTCATTTCGTAGCTGAGGGGCAACTCTGGCGTAACCATTCGGCACTGCCGGTCCGTGAGTAGCATGAAAAACTCCATCCGCTCGCTCATTATGCGAAAAAAATCTACTTCCGAGCTTAGGTCATCCGGGGTGTTCGTCTCGTAGATTGTCTGCCCGTCTCTTTCGAAACCCTGGAACAAATTCAGATCGAGGTGGTAAAGACCCGCCAAGTGCAGCATCTCAGCCGCGGGCAGTACCGTGTCTCCCTTCACTCTGCGGTACACCGCGTTGGAACCAATACCGAGTGCCTCCCCCACGGCGGCAACCATTTTTGCTTTGGAGGCAAATAAACTTTCTACCCGTAAGAAAAATTCCCGTTGTTGATCGATATGATTAAAACTCATAGTATTGGGCAGCGCTGAAGAATTAAACCCTACTTAGAAAGAAGGACTCCAAGAAATTGTTTTTGCCCAATAACATTAGCGTACCGTAAGAACAAGTGCAGTTTGCGAATGGCACCGCTTATTGTGATTTCGCACCTGCGTGGCTCATCAATATTATTAGATAACGTATTGCTAGGTTCTCAAAACACTACGCTTTACGAATTAACTGACCTTACGCAACTGGATTATGCCACATAAACACAAAAACATACAAGAGTAAGTAAACGGTGCTTCGGCGTAGCCGTACACCGATTTTTGTGCTTTTGTGTTTATGTGGCGAAATAATCTGCGTAACATCAGGAATTAAGTTTCTTGTTAATATTTTAACCAGCAAAAACCCAGACCGACCTTACGCAACCTGATTATGCCCATAAACACACAAGAATAAGTAAATGGTGCTTCGGCGTAGCCGTACACCGATTTTTGTGCTTTTGTGTTTTGCTTCGCAGTACTTCGTGCTACGTGGCGATATAATCTGCGTAACATCAGTTAATCAAAAAATCATACTAGTATAGGAAACCCGGTCTTTGGTAGCGTCAATTTGCTGGCGCAGGCGACCAAAATACTGGTTCGTGTACTTTCCCGACGCATTGTTCAAGGCGTTTCCGTTCTCCACGAGCCGCTCGAACCAACTCGCCACGTCGTTGAGTATGCGCGGGTCGGTAGTCATCAGGTAATTGGGGTTGACGAGCGTATTGAACATCATGCGGCCCGCGTCGGAGTTAATGATGATGGCATTGTTGGTGTTAGAAAGCTCGTTGTGGCTCACCGAAAAGTCAGGGCTAGCGTCGGTAGGTTGCGTACCGGGGCGAAAGCGTTTGCCCGATTTAGCCATTTGCTCCAGGTGGTTGACGATCCCGTGTAGTTCCTCGAAAATAGTAAGTAGGTCTTTATCATCGGCGAAGCGACCGACCTGGGCCATGTAGGTGATCTGGCGCAGGGTAACGTCCAGAATCCCGATCGACCACAGCTCCCGGGCGGGAAGCCGGTAAGCATCCTCGATAATGCCTTCGATCACTTCGTTGGTGGCGGGTGAAAGCAAGGCGGGGCTAAAGGGGATGCCTTCCCATTTTTTTAGTCTCCAGGTCGTGACACCGAAGATGTAAACCTTGAAGGCCCGCAGCACGGGGGGGGATAGTTCGTAGAAGATGGGTAGTTCCGAAGTGGCGTAGTCTACCCTTACCCCCGGTAGATTGAGCAAGTGCACCGTGTGTTTGCGAAAATCCCGGAAGTAATCTTCGTCATCGGTGATCTTGTACTCTCCGTTGTGGTAGTACATCACCGGCACGTTGGATAGGTCGCGCCCCTCTTCGATTGGTACGCGGTACTTACGTGAAATGGTCACCAATTCATCCGCCGTCAGTGCCGTATCTCCCCTCAAGCGGCGGTAGATGGCATCACGTCCTAAGCCCAGGGTCTCGCCCAGGGAGCGAACTAATTCACTGCGGGAGTTGAAACGACTCCGTACGCGCTCCAGAAAAGAGTGTTGAAAAGTAGGTGACGCATCACTCATGGTCGTAACAATTTGAGCGTCCGCTCCGAATCAGCGGGTGCAACTATGCCAGCGAACTGATGCAGGCCGCTGACTTTGCAATTATACAAAAACTTGCCTACGCAAAAACGGCTAAACACCGGTGAAAAACAATTCTCCGCTGGCAATCAGGGCGCTACGCCAATGAAGGTAGTGGATTCACCCGCGACCAGCCGGCCATAAGCTTAAATATTTAACAAAACGATAATATATAATTTTACTGAGTGCCGGTCCCGAAAGCAAGACCCGGCTACCGACGTTCTGGGCATAAACAAACATTTTATTTGAAACAGACCGGAATTTGTACTATTATTGCAAGGTATTGTTTTAAAATTATTTATTGCCACCTCCCCGTTCGGTAGGTTTTCCACCAGTTTACTAACTCACTCCAATTAACATGATTTCCCTCAGGCCCGCAGTTACCGGAAGGCTTCGGCCGTCCGGACGGTTTCGCATTGCCCACCACCACGCATCCAGACTAGCCCGGGCGTGCACCTGACCTGCCACACCGCATTCAGCCTACGCTACGGCGTCCTCACCCCCGAGGCGCTCGTCAGCAAAGCGGCTGCCTGGGGCGTTCGAACGCTCGCCCTAACCGATGCCAACAACACCAGTTGCGCCGTCGAATTCGTGGACCGTTGCCGAAAAGCGGACATCAAACCCATCCTAGGTATTTCCTTCTGGCGCGACGGCCAGTGGCTCTACACCGGCCTGGCCCGCAACGCCGAGGGCTGGCGCAACCTCTGCGCTTACCTCAGCAAACACTCCCTCGAAGACAAAGAACTCCCCACCTGCCCCCCGCCCCTGCCCGACACCTGGATCATCTACCCCCGCCTCTGCAAACCGATCCGAGACTTTAAAGACAACGAGCTTCTCGGCATCCGCCCCCAGCACGTCAACCGGCTGTTCAGCCACGAACTGCGGCAATTTCAGCACAAACTCGTCGTGCTCGCCCCCGTCGTCGGCGTGACCGACCAGGACTACGCCCGCCACAAAACGCTGCGGGCCATCGACCTGAACACCGTCCACACCAAACTCACCCCCAGAGACTTAGCGGGCAAAGGTGACCGACTGCTTCCGCCGGACACCCTTCTCCAGTTCTACAAGCCCTACCCCGCCATCGTCGAGAACACCCAGCGGATTATCGACTCCTGCACGGCGGAGCTGGAAACAGGATTACAGATCAACCGCCAGAGCTTTACGGGTAGCAAGGATGGTGATTACGCCCTCCTCGAAAAACTCAGCCTGGCCGGCGTCGCCCGGCGCTACCCACCCGGCCCCAGGTTTCAAAAGGCCCGGCTGCGCACGGAGCGCGAACTGGCCGTGATCAAGAAGCAAGATTTTTGCGCCTACTTCCTCATCACCTACGACATCGTCCGCTACGCCCGCGCGGTGGGTTACCAGCACGTCGGGCGCGGCTCCGGGGCGAACTCCATCGTGGCTTTCGCCATTGGTATTTCTGACGTCGACCCCATGGAGCTCGACCTCTACTTCGAGCGGTTCATCAACCCCTACCGCATTAACCCGCCCGATTTTGACATCGATTTTAGCTGGGACGAGCGGGACGACGTGATCGACTACGTTTTTAAGCGGTACGGCAAGGACCACACGGCGCTACTCGCTACGTATTCTACTTTCAAGGGCCGTGCCGCGCTGCGGGAGGTTGCCAAAGTTTACGGCCTGCCGAAGGAGGAGGTCGACCTGCTCGTGCGCGAGCCCCACGCACGGGCGGCGGCGGACCCCAAGGCGGCGGAAGTACTGAAGATCGCCGTCGGCATCATCGGCCTGCCCAACCACCTCAGTATCCACGCCGGCGGCATTTTAATCACGGAAAAGCCGATCCATTACCACACGGCGCAGCGGATGATGCCGAAAGGTTTTCCGGTCGCGCACTGCGACATGTACCACGCCGAAGACATGGGCCTGCACAAATACGACGTGCTCAGTCAGCGTGGGTTGGGGCACCTGCGCTCGGCGGTCGAGCTCGTCAAAAAGAACCAGGGCAAGGCGGTGGACATCTACGATCTGGACGCGGTCAAGAACGACGTAAAGGTGAAAGCAATGCTGAAGAGTGGCCGGGCGATTGGCTGTTTCTACGTCGAAAGCCCGGCGATGCGGGGCTTGCTGTCGAAGTTGGGGTGCGACAATTACGTCCACCTCGTAGCCGCGTCGAGCATCATCCGGCCGGGCGTGGCCAAGTCGGGCATGATGAAGGAATACATCCGCCGCTACCACTTTCCCCACAGTTTCGAGTACATCGCGCCCGTTTTCGAGGAGCACCTCGGCGAGACGTTCGGCATCATGGTCTACCAGGAGGACGTGATGAAGATCGTCCACCACTTCGCCGGTTTGGATCTGGACGAGTCGGACATCCTCCGCCGCATCATGAGTGGGAAGAAGCACGATGGAGACACGCTGGAGAACCTGAAGCACAAGTTTTTTGCGGGGGCGCGGGTGCTGGGTCATTCCGACGAAACAGCCCTGGAAGTGTGGCGGCAGGTAGAGTCTTTTTCCGGCTACAGCTTCTGTAAAGCCCACTCGGCCAGCTTCGCGATGGAGAGCTTTCAGTCCCTGTACCTCAAGGCTTACTACCCGCTGGAATTTATCGTCGGGGTGATCAACAACTTTGGGGGCTTCTACAAGACGGAGTTCTACGTCCACGAAGGCCGAATGGACGGCGCGAACCTCCACCCGCCCTGCGTTAACTACTCTAAATACCTGACGACGCTACGCGGCACCGACGTCCACCTCGGTTTCGGGCTAGTGAAGGGGATGACCGAGCAAATCGTTACAAAAATCCTTATCGAACGAATGCGCGGCGGTGGCTTCCGGACGCTGACGGATTTTACCAACCGGATCGAAGTAGAGAGTAGCCAGCTGGAATTACTCATCCGCTGCGGTGCCTTCCAGTTTACGGGCAAAACGAAGGCGGAGTTACTCTGGGAAAAAAACGCCGTTTTCAACCCCAAAGCTAACCACGTCAAGGAGCCGGAACTCTTTGCGAGCGCCGCGCCGAAACAGTATTTCCACCTCGACCTCAGCCCCAACCACCGCCCCGGCCACCCCCTGAGTGCCCGCCAACTCGACCAGGCTTTTGACGAGTTGGAACTGCTGGGTTACCCGCTTTGCTCCCCGTTCTTACTTGTTAAAGGTTCCGATGTGCCCGCTGCCAAGTCGACTGAGGGGGAGTTAGGAAACTTACCACCGGTACTTTCGCAAACGGTGCGTCCCGACGACCTTGCTTTCTCCTCACTACCCGGCACCCGCGACAGCGCCCACCCCCACGTCCGATCCAACGTCAACACCTGGGGGGGCCGTAACGCCCCCCACCCCCTCGCCGGTACCCGTGAAGGCCACCACCTGACGCTGCGCGCCTACTTCGTGTGTGACAAACTCGTCCCCACCATCCGGGGCGACCGGATGAGTTTCGGTTGCTGGCTCAACGAGAACGGGCAGTATTTCGATACGGTGCACTTCCCGGATAGTCTGGTGGCCTTTCCGTTCCGGGGCGCGGGGGTTTATGAGTTACGGGGGCTGGTGAGCCGGGAGTTCGAGTACCCGAGCCTGGAGGTGTACCGGATGGAACGGCTGGCCTATTTGGGGGATTTGCGCTTTGGGTGAACGCTGGTTGTAAAATCAGCTAAGTGCCCGAGAAGCTCATTCGCGATTAGCTTTGCCATAATGAAGCCCCAAAAGTCTCCCTGGTACGCCAACATTCCGCCGCCGCTAATCATGCTTTTCGCCATCCTCGTGTTCGTGGCGGTACTGACTTACCTGCTCCCCGCCGGGCACTACGAGCGGGCCGAAGTAGCCGGGCGAATGCGGGTGATTCCGGGAAGTTACAAGACGGTCGACTCCACGCCGATCGGCTTTCTGCAACTCTTTCGGGCCTTTCCCGAGGGCTACCGCGTGGCGACGCCGATCATCTTCATTTGCCTGGCCAGCGCCCTGATGTTCTCCGTGCTCGACGAGACCAAGACGATCGAAAACGCCGTCGGTCGGCTACTGCACCGGCTCGGGACGAAGCGCGCGGAGTTGATCCTCGTGCTGCTTACTTTTTTCTACGGCCTGCTCGGCATCATGGTGGGCTACGAAAACAACATTGCGATGATCCCGATCGCGGCGGTCGTCGTGCTGGCGCTCGGCGGAGACTTGGTGCTGGCCGCCGGGGTTAGCGCCGGGGGCATGACGGTGGCGTTCGGGCTTTCGCCGATCAATCCGTACACCGTCGGCATTGGCCATGAGATTGCGGAACTACCGCTGTTCAGCGGGGCCGGGCTGCGTTCGGTCCTTTGTTTTGGCGCGTTGGCGATCACGGCGGCATTTAACGTCCGTTACTACCGCAAAATACTTCGCGACCCCAGTGCATCCGTTGGTCAAGGCCTGGATGAGCGGGGACTTGCGCTATCCAAACCGCTGGCCGAATACGCACTTTCCGGGCGGGACTGGCTGCTGCTCGGCATCTTCCTCGCCGGACTGGGCTGGGTACTGTTCGGGGTGTTCAATTATCAATGGTTCATCAACGACATCTCGGCGATCTTTCTGATCGTTTTCGTGGCGACGGCATTCTGTAGCGGCTTGAGTTTGAGTAGGATCTCGGCGGCCGGGATGCGGGGCGTGGCGGAGATGGCCCCGGCTACGTTCATTATTGGGATGGCGGCGACGGTCAAAGTACTGCTGGAGGAGGGGCAGATTCAGGACACGATCAGCTACGGGCTCGCGCTGTCGCTGGAGGGCTTGCCCACCTACCTTTCGGCGATCGGGATGTCGATCGGCCAGAGCGGCTTGAACTTGCTCATCCCGAGCGGTAGTGGCCAGGCGCTGGCGACTTTGCCCGTCATGATTCCGCTCGGGGAGGCGCTGGGCCTGACGCGGCAGGTGTCCATTCTTGCCTTTCAGGTGGGGGACGGGGTGACTAATTTGTTTAACCCTTCGCTGGGTGGGTTGGTGGCGATGCTGAGTTTGTGCCGGGTGCCTTTCGATCGGTGGTTGCGGTTCGTGCTGCCGCTGGTCGGGGTTATTTTGGTTTGGGCGTGGCTGGGGTTATTGGTGGCGGTGGCGATCGGGTACGTTTGAGTGATTGGGACGTACTGCCTTTTGCTACGCGATTTACGATTAGCCGTACGATGCTGCTTACTCCTGATATTCGAGGTCGTTATCCCGTGGGGTTAAGCTCACCGCCTTCATTTTTGTGGTGATCAGGTGGTTTGATGATGGACGTTTACCACGTTTCCTTGACATTCGGTAGGGATGTTAATTTTAGTTCCAGCAATGCTCGAACCCATCACTTTGCACCCGCGCCCGCGCCCCCGGCGTGATATTATATATGGGAATGTTCCCTCATAAGTCCCCGAATTCAATCAGCTCAAATTGGGGCGAACTCTCGAATTGCTGCCGCAAAATACCCAAATGGCCGGCACCGAAAATAACCAGGATCCGGTCTTCCGGCGAGGTGGACGTCCGCTGAATATTGCGAAAAATACGAAGGTTGCGAGCGTACCAGTGCATGGCCAGCGCGTCCTGACCGCGGGTGTTCCCCAGTTCAAAATCGCCGTGGAGGTAGGCGCCGTGGCCCCGTAAAATGCGTTTGGGGGAGTTCTCGTACTTCATAAAATCAAGCAGCGTATTGTGTTGAAGTAGCTCATCATCGTGCGCATACATTTTACCGTAACGTTGGCTGATCTTGTCCTCACTCCGAAAGTCCCAATCGGCGTAAATACTGTCCAGTTTCGGCTGAAGGCAGGCCAACTCGGGGTCGTTGAGGAAGGACCTGACCAAAGTCCCCGCATCCGCCAGGATAAGCGAATCGTGCTGAAATCTTTTGGCCAGGCGGTAACCAATCTGCTCGATCTCGCTCTTCCCTAATTTTTTCTCTCCCGCGCGGTAGGCCCGGTACTTATCATTTTCGTTGCTCTCCGGCCAGCGTTCCACGACAATTTTAGTAGGTTCAAACCGGGCCAGGTAGTCGAGTAACTCCCGCATTTCGGCGGCTCGCTTGGCATCGGTCACGTCCACCTGATCTTCCGTACCGGTTACGTGAGCGTCGAGGTTGGGGTAGTCCATGTGGAAAGTCCCGAAAAGCAAGACCTTGGTTTGCGCATCGCCAGCCACCAGGATATCGTCGGGGTCATACACGGTCAGGTCGGTAGACTGCGCGGAAAGTAAGTTCAGACAACAGGCGAAGGGGAGGAGTAAGGCGAGGCGCATTGAAATGGTCGTTACGGGGTTAATGAATACTTCAAAAGACGGGATGCTGACGGAGTGACGCAATTCAAATCGCTAGAATACGGTAGTCCGTCGGTGGAGCCACCATTTTTCATCCGCCTCATTCACCGATCAAAACCCGACATCTACCGATTACCCGCCGATAATTGTAGCTCCGGGTCGGTTTTCTCTCCCGTAATTCTTAGTCTTGAGGCATGAAACTTCCCTTCCGCCCCTGCGAACTGTTTGCCTGGTTCCTGTTGGTTTACGTTCTGCGGGGGCCGGTACGAAGGGTAATGTTGTCTCCCACCCCAGTGGAAGAGCTTAGTGATTTGGTCACGTGGCCCAGTCTAGTACTGACCGTTACGGGTTGTCTAGCCTTTTTCTCCTATTCCCTTTCCGCGTATTCGATCCTTTACTGCTTTCAGCGAAAACGGCCCTGGTGGCAACTGCTCGTGGCGATCCTGGCGGGTGTTTTCGTGTGTGTTTTCTTCCGGGCTTTTCTGGAGGAAGGCCTCCTCCGCTGGGTCACCGGTAGGGGAAATTACAACCCCGCTACCACCGTCCGCTACTATATTTTCGACAACCTATACTTTGCCGTTATTTACACCAGCGTTGGGATGATCTTTTACTTTGCCCGGCTGTCGGGTTTCAACCGCGACCGGGCCCAGCGCGCGGAGTTAGAGAAACGGACGGCAGCATTGAAATTTCTCCGGTCTCAGGTGAACCCTCACTTTCTGTTTAATACGCTCAACAGCGTCTATGCGCAGGTCCAGGCCGGTTCGGGCCAGGCCCTAAAAACAATTGAGCGGCTTTCTGACCTGATGCGGTACAGCTTGTACGAAAAAAAGGACCTTGTTCCCCTGGCGCGCGAGATCGATTACCTGGTAGATTTTATCGAGCTCGAAAACATGCGCCTGTCAGTTGATCGGAGAGCCAGTATCAGCGCGGGCGTTTTCCACGAGGAATGGTACGTACCCCCAATGCTGTTCGTTCCCTTTGTCGAGAATGCGTTTAAGCACGGTGACGGGTCGCGTGGTACCGCGCCGATTAAGGTTGAATTACACGAAGATGATCACTCCGCCCTCGTGTTCACCGTGGTTAACCGGAAGTCAACGCGTAAAACCAGCATCGATCAGGTGGGCGGCATTGGTATTTTTAATGTCCGCCAGCGACTCAACCTCCTTTACCCCGGCCGCCATACACTCGACGTGGAGGATGGCGAGAACGATTTCTCCATTCGACTTACCTTAAGTGCGAAATGATGCCCGACCTACTTCACTGCTTGATTGTTGATGATGAGCCACTCGCCCGCCAACTCCTTACCGCTTACGTAGAGCAGTTGGCAGGGCTAACCCTCGCCGGTGCTTACGAAAACCCGATCGAAGCTTTGCACTTTCTGCGGGAGGGGCGGGTGAACCTTATTTTTTTGGACATTCAGATGGAGCAACTCGACGGTTTGCAATTCGCACAGATCGTGGGGGATACCGTACCCATCGTTTTCACCACCGCCTTTGACGAATATGCCCTGGAGGGGTACAATTTAAACGTTGTCGATTACCTGCTGAAACCCATTAGTTACGAACGGTTTGGGCGGGCCGTGCAAAAAGTAGTCGCCGGGCCGGTCAGCCAGGGAGTTACCGAAGCATCGCTGGCTAATGCTTACCTGTTCATAAAATCCGGTCACCAGCACCAACGGGTAAACTTGGACGATATTCGGTACCTCTCCGGTAACGGAGACTACGTAACCCTCCACCTGGCGGGCGGTAAAAAATTGCTTACCCTCGAAAACCTCGGTTCTTTTGCTAACCGGCTGCACCCTCCCCGGTTTTGCCGCATCCACCGTTCCCACGTGATCGCCATGGATAAGATCGAGTTTATAGAACGCAACCGGGTGGTGCTCGACGGGGTGTACCTGCCCGTCAGCCAAACCTACCACGATGAGTTTTGGCGCTTGGTGGAGGGGCACTCGTAAGCTAGGGAAGTATCGTTTCCGAATAATCGCACGCACCTTAGAGCACGGTAGCCATACTTGATCTCCACCCTTAGGGTAAGGAGCTGAAGCAGGGAAGACGATTGGCTGCAAAACAATCCAAACAAAAGCTTTGACATACCTTTAACTCAATCTCAGCCCCTGAATATGCAACAACTAACCCTAGCCCTCGACTGGACGCCCAACACCAACCACATCGGTTTCTTTATCGCCCGCGAAAAAGGCTTTTACGCGGAGGCGAGCCTGGATGTGAATATTCAGGACCCTTCCCAGGACAATTACGCGACGACGCCCGCAAAAAAAGTCGAGCTCGGGCGGGCGGACTTTGCCCTTTGCCCCATCGAGAGCATCATCAGTTACCGCACGAAGAAGAATCCCTTCCCGCTGATTGCCGTGGCGGCCGTGCTGCAGGACGACCTGAGCGCCATCGCCTGCCGCCGGGACAGCGGCATCGCCCGGCCGGCTGATCTCGATGGGAAACGTTACGCTTCTTACCAGGCTCGCTATGAGGACGGGATCGTGAAGCAAATGATTCGTAACGATGGTGGTAGCGGGGAGTTGACGACCGACTACCCCGCTAAGCTGGGTATCTGGAATACGCTCCTGAGCGGTGAGTTTGACGCTACCTGGGTATTCCTCAACTGGGAAGCCGTACAGGCGGGCGAGGAAGCGGATCTCCAGTATTTCAAGATGGCGGACTACGGTATTCCCTACTCCTACTCGCCGGTAATTGCCGCTAACGAAGCTTTATTGGAGGAAAAAAGATCCGCTTACACTGATTTTCTTGCCGCCACCAAACGCGGTTACCGCTACGCCGCGGACCACCAACGGGAGGCCGCCGACATCCTCGGTCGTTTCGTCCCCGAGCGGGACCAGAATATCGACCTGCAAAAATCGCTGGCCCTTACGGCGGGAAGTTTCGGGGACGACAGCACTTGGGGCCGTATGAACGAGCAAAACGTCGCCGCTTTTCTTACCTGGCTGAAGGAACAGGGGCTGGAACGGGATGCACCGGCGGTTTCGGCGATTGTGACTAACGCACTGCTTTGAGATCTCTTTCTCAGCACCCATTCTAATTAGGTCGGGACGGCAGAAGTAGATGGATCCTGGGCCGGTAGTGTTTGAAGAGGATTAGGTCTTCAGTGAATGGGTCAGCTTCTTCCCCTAAACCCTACACCAGCCCTGACTTAATCGGGACCCGCTTATCCCGCCAGACCGTCCGATTGGTAGCAAGGATCAGTGTCACCACCCGAAAAACGTTCGCCTAAACGCTAGCGGCCGCGTTGTTGGCCACGTCGAACACCATCCAGTAGAAATTTGTGAAGACGTGGAGGAAAATGACGAGGTCCAGAAGAGTTTGGTTTGATTCTCGATTAGTTGATTATCCACCTCACCCCAGAACACGCCTTTTTTCCAGGTTAAATTCCTGCTCCGTAATCAACCCCTGCTTCAGTAATTCACCCAGTTTTAGTAGCTCATCGGCTACCGACCCACTATTTGTGTTACTGGAAGAATTCTGCCGACCCCTAAATTCTTTCACGAGATAATTTATATCACTAGCCATTGAGGAAGCATTGGTCATTACGCGCGACTCGATGCTGGTCGTGCTACCCTCGGTCCGACGAATGACGAGTGTTCCGAAACCCAATAATTTATGTAAAAATCCAGATTCGTAAAAAGATTCATAGATCGTTTCGATTGGGAAGGTCCAGTAAGATTTTGTCCAGGGAAGGTACCCGGACTCCACCACCAACTTATCGTCAAAGAGCGACCACTTTACCGCCCGCTGTGACAGAATTTTATTTACTATCCCCGCCAAGATTGTTAGCCCGATCGTAAGAACTAACGTTTTATAGGTAGTGGAGCCAATTGATCCTAACAAAAACAAAAATGCAACGGGGCTGATAAATATCCAAGGTGTGTACGTCGCCCAGTGCTTTCTGGAAACGCAAATTGCGGGAGCATTCATGAACCAAAAGTACGAACGAGACAAAGATATCGGAACAAAGACCTTTGTAAATAATTGTTACCGTTCACCGGGTTGTCAGCAGCGAGAAATCTACCCCCAGGCTTCACGTAACGCTTTACGCACCCGGCAATTTGGTGTACACAAAGACTTTACCGATATTGGCCGCGCACCGTGCTTTTTCACGGTAGCGACTTGGTTATCCCCCGCTATGAATTTTAATGAAGACACCCGCGTAAAGATTCCCGCCATCCTGCATTTGTGTCGCCTGGGCTATACGTATTTGGCGCTGTCGCGGGTGCAGTGGGAGGAAGAGAGCAATATTTTTTTGGCCCAATTCCGCGAAAGCTTGTTGCGCATCAATCCGGGATCCACCCCGGCGGACGTAGACCGGGCTTATCAGGATGTCTTACTCAATCTGGGCAATCACGACCTGGGGGAAGCCTTTTTTAAGCAACTAACGGACCAAACTAGCTTCCGACTCCTCGACCTGGAGCACTTCGGCAACAACAGTTTCCACGTGGTGACCGAGCTACCGTACAAGCACGGCGACGAGGAGTTCCGGCCCGACATCATTTGCCTCGTGAACGGGATGCCGCTGGCTTTCGTAGAGGTCAAAAAGCCCAACAACATCCGGGGCCTGCACGCCGAGCAGGATCGGATGAAGACTCGCGCCAGTCTGCCGGCCTTCCGCAAGTTTATGAACCTGACCCAGCTAATGATCTTCAGCAATAATATGGAATACGACGACAGCACGTCGGCCATATTGCAGGGGGCTTTCTACGCCGCGCCGGCCTACGGGAAACCCGTCTTTAATTACTTCCGCGAGGAGGAAGACACCGACTGGATGGTGGGGCCGGAACCAAGCGACGAACTGGAGAACCAAGTACTGAAGGACGTCAACTACCAGACGCTCAAACACTCACCCGATTTCCTGCTGAGTAAAGCGCCCGGCACGCCGACCAACCGTATCCTCACTTCCCTGCTGAGCCGCGACCGCCTGGAGTTCCTCCTGAAATACGCCTTCGCCTACGTGCGGGAAAGTAGCGGACTGCAAAAACACGTGATGCGCTATCCCCAGCTATTTGCCACCCGGGCCATCGGGAAAAAGCTAACCGCAGGCGTGAAAAAAGGCATCGTCTGGCACACCCAGGGCAGCGGCAAAACGGCCCTGGCCTACTACAACGTGAAGTACCTCACGGAGCACTTCCGTAAAGTCGGGACCATCCCGAAGTTCTACTTCATCGTGGACCGGCTGGATTTACTAACCCAGGCCTCCAAAGAGTTCGGAGCGCGGGGGCTGACCGTCCACCACGTTAACTCGCGCAAGGATTTCCTGGCGGACATCAAAAAGCAGACCGCCACCCACAACGCCGGCGGCCAGGCCGAGATCACGGTGGTGAACATCCAGAAATTCAGCGACGACTCCACGGCAACGGCGGCGACCGACTACGCCATCGACATCCAACGCGTCTACTTCCTCGACGAAGTGCACCGGAGCTACAACCCCAGGGGTAGCTTCCTGGCCAACCTGGAACGCTCCGACCCCGGCGCCATCAAGATCGGGCTGACCGGCACGCCGCTGCTGAGTACCGACTACGACAGCAAAGACTTATTCGGTGACTACTTCCACAAGTACTATTACAACGCCTCCATCGCCGACGGCTACACGTTGCGGCTGATCCGGGAAGAAATCTCGACCCGCTATAAGATGGCGATGGAAGCGGCCCTGAAGGAAGTCGAATTACTGAAGGGGACGTTCAGTAAAAAAGAGATCTACGCCCACGAGAAATTCGTGGCCCCGATGCTGCGCTACATCACCGAAGACTTTGCGGAGAGCCGGAGCGCGGCCGGTCCGCTGCACGCCGACGTGGGGGCGATGGTAGTCTGCGATAGCTCCGAACAGGCCCGGGAGTTATATCGGCAGTTTCGGGAGCTGGAAATTAGCCCTTCCTCCCCCGCTCTTCCCAACAACCCGGCACCCGCGACCGCGCAAACGAAAAACGCGGAAATGATAACTGGTGAAATACCACACCAGCCCTACGTGCAGCAGGTACCCAGCAAAGCCGCCCTGATCCTGCACGACAACGGAAGCAAACAGGACCGCAAGGACTGGGTCGACGACTTCAAAGACGGCAAGATCGACTACCTGTTCGTGTACAATATGTTGCTGACCGGCTTCGACGCCAAGCGCCTGAAAAAGCTGTACCTCACGCGGATCATCCGCCGGCACAACCTGCTGCAGGCCCTGACGCGCGTGAACCGAACGTACAAAGATGCCCGCTATGGCTACGTGGTGGACTTTGCCGACATCAGCAGTGAATTCGCCGCCACCAACCGCGATTACTTCAACGAGTTGCAGGCCGAGCTGGGCGATGAGATGGAGCACTACTCGAAGCTGTTCAAAACCGAGGAAGAAATCAACGCCGAGATCGAGGAAATCAAAGACTTTTTGTTTGCCTACGATACCGAAAACCCCGAAGCTTTTAGCCGCCAGTTGAGCGAGATCACCGACCTAGAAACGATGCGCGGCATCACCAAACAGCTCACCGGTGCGCGGGAGCTGTACAACCTCATCCGCCTGAAGGGGCAGAGAGAGATGATGGATAAGCTTGATTTCAAAATGATCGCCGTCCTGTCGCGCGAAGCCAACAACCGACTGGCCCTGCTCCGCGAACGCGACGCACTCGACAACGCGAGCGACAACAGTAGCCTGTTGAACATGGCCCTGGAAGACATCGTGTTCCTGTTCACCAAAGTGGGAGAAAATGAACTCCGCCTGGCCGACGAGCTGAAGGGTAATCTGCGCCAAACCCGCGAGGCCCTGGCCGACAACTTCGACAAGCGCGACCCCGAATACGTATCACTCTACGAAGAACTCGAACGCCTATTCCGCGGCAAACAACTCGACGAAACCGGCCAGGAAGACATGATCGCCAACAACCAGGCGCTCGTCGCCCTGCGCGATAAAGTGCGCGAACTCAATCGAAAAAATCGCCAGCTGAAAAGTAGGTACGGGGGCGATGAGAAAGCGGCGCGCGTGCACAAGCGGCTCCGCGAAAAGGACAGCATCAGCCTCAGCGACCGCCTGCTGTTCGACTCGGTCACTTGTATAAAAGACAAGGCGGACGACCGCGTACTGAAGAATCAGGACGTGCTGACCAACGAAGCCTTCTTCGAGCGGTCGCTGATTAGGTCGGTCATATCCGAGTTTAGAACGCGACAAAAATTACCTTTGGGACCGAAGGACGTGACGTACATCAACCAACTTATTGTCGGGGAGTACGTGCGAGAATTTCGGGGATTATAAAGAAGCTTACTGTACATGACAACCAGCCAATTCGAGACGAAAACCAAGGAACTGATCGACGGCCTGAAAAAGACCTGTGCCACCTACGGCCTGGGTAACGATGGCAACGAGTTCAAGATCATCACCCAGGCGTTTTTGTATAAATTCATGAACGATAAGTTCGCCCACGAGATGCAGCAACTCGACGTGCTGCTGCGCAAAGCGCCGCACTGGGAAGAGAAACTGGCGACCTACTCCGACGACGACGTAGAAATGCTGCACTTGCAACTACTGGAGAACACGGCCAGACTGGAACGCCACCACCTGATCCGTAGCCTGTTCGGCCACCAGAACGATAACGACTTCGCCCAGCGGTTTGACGAAACGCTGATCGACATCGCCATTTTGAACGCCGACATCTTTTCGGTACAGACCGACGGCGGCACGAAGATCACGCTGTTCGACCGGCTGAGCCTATTCATTGCCGACCCGAGTAAGCGCAATGCTTTTTGCCGCGCGATCATCAACCAACTGGTGACCTTTAGTTTCGAGCCGATCTTTGCGGAGAAGTACGACTTTTTCGCGACCATCTTCGAGTACCTCATCAGTGACTACAATAAGGACGGCGGCGGCAAGTACGCCGAGTACTACACGCCCCACGCGGTGGCCCGGATCATGGCCGCGATCCTGGTGACGGAGGAGCGCGACAACATCCGCTGCTACGACCCCAGCGCGGGCTCCGGTACGCTGCTGATGAACCTCGCGCACGCCGTGGGCGAAGAACGCTGTACTATTTACAGCCAGGACATCAGCCAGAAATCGAGTAGCCTACTGCGGCTCAACCTGATCCTGAACAACCTGGTGGCATCGATCCCCAACGTGGTCCAGGGTAATACCATTCTGTCGCCGGCCCACCGGGCGGCCGACCGGAGTTTACTGAAATACGACTACGTAGTGGCCAACCCACCGTTCAAACTCGACTTCAGTGATTTCGTGGAGGATCTGGACGTGCCGGAGAACAACGAGCGGTTTTTTGCCGGTTTGCCGAACGTGCCGAAGAAGAAGAAAGACGGTATGGCGATCTACCCGCTGTTCGTGCAGCACATTATGCACGTACTGAAAGAGAATGGTCGCGCGGCCATCGTACTACCCACCGGTTTCCTGACCGCGCAGGGTGGTGCGGATAAGAAGATCCGCAAGAAGCTGGTGGAGAGTAAGATGGTGAGCGGCGTGGTGTCGATGCCGTCCAACATCTTTGCGACGACCGGCACCAACGTATCCATCCTGTTTCTGGACCGGGCGAACGACGGTAAGGTGCTGCTGATGGATGCTTCTAATTTGGGTACGAAAGTTAAGGAGGGGAAGAACCAGAAAACGGTGCTTTCGATGAAAGAAGAGGACCGGATTACGGAGACGTTCAACGCGCGGGAGGCGGTGGAGGACTTTACCGTGGCGGTTACTTATGAGGAGCTGAAGAAGAAGAATTACAGCTTTTCGGCGGGGCAGTATTTTGAGGTTAAGATTGAGTATTCGGAGATTACTGCTGGGGAGTTTGCGGAGAAAATTGAAGGTTATAATCAGGCACTTACTACGTTATTTCAAGAGTCTACGGACGTGAAGTCCGCAATATTAGAAAATATGAGCCGCCTAAAGTTGAATCAAGCTTGATGAGAAAGAATTGGAAAGAGTATAAGATTAAGGATATAATTGAAGGATTATTTGATGGACCTCATGCAACTCCTTCACCTTCTGAAACTGGCCCTGTTTTCTTAGGAGTAAAAAATCTAAATGAAGATGGAAGACTGGATCTCAGCCAAATCAAGCATATAGCAGAGAAAGATTTTAGTCGCTGGACCAAACGCGTTTTACCTCAAGAAAACGATGTAGTTTTTATTTATGAAGCTAGTCTTCACAGATACGGATTGCTGCCACATAACCTTAGATGTTGCCTAGGTAGAAGAATGGCTTTGCTACGGTTAGACAAACGGCAAGTATTACCTCAATTTTTACTTTACTACTTCCTTAGTTCGGAGTGGCGTCAAACGATGGAGCAGAACGTTATCGTAGGCGCAACGGTCAAAAGAATTCCAATTTCAGATTTCCCTAAATTCAAGCTCTCACTTCCATTAATGGAAGAACAATGTAGAATTGCAAACGTACTTTCAGATATAGACGCCAAAATAGACCTAAACAACCGCATCAACACCGAGCTAGAAAACCTAGCCCGCACGATCTACGACTACTGGTTTTTGCAGTTTGATTTTCCGGATGCGGCGGGGCGGCCTTACCGGAGTTCGGGTGGGGCGATGCGGTTTGATGCGGGGTTGGGGCGGGATATTCCGGTTAAGTGGGAAGTGAACACGTTCAGTGAGTTGATTGCAGAATACAAAGGGGGTGATTGGGGCAAGGAGGCTAAAACAGGTAATTACGTTAAGCACGTGACCTGCCTGCGTGGCACAGATTTGGATGGCCTTTCTGGAATTGCCGACCTCAGTCCTCCTGATAGATTTATTCTTGAAAAGAACAGTCATAAAATCTTATCAGCGCATGATCTCATTGTTGAAATTTCGGGAGGGAGTCCAACGCAATCAACGGGACGTCTAGGATATGTGAGTGAGTATGCTCTTAATCGGTTTAACAAACCGTTGATTTGTTCTAACTTTTGCAAAGCACTTACATTAAAGGATTCTGCATATTTCTACTACTTTGTAATGCACTGGAAAAAGGCGTACGATCAGGGAGTTTTTTTTAATTTCGAAGGCAAGACAAGCGGAATCAAGAATTTACTTTTTGATTCGGCAATGGCTTCCATTCGAGTTGCATTACCACCTAGAGATGTTGTGTTAAAATTTTACCATTTACTAAATGAATTTGATGCTAAGAAGCAATTAAACTTGAAAGAAAACACCCAACTAGCCAACCTCCGCGACTGGCTCCTCCCCCTCCTGATGAGCGGTGAGGTGACGGTGGGCGATACCCAGTAACGTCACCGGGCAGATTCCAGCAGCGCGGCAACCAACTGGTAAACGGTAGTTACGGCACCTTGCTCGCTGAGCGGAAGGTGTTGTACTGCTTGGTGCTGATTTTTAGCGCACGCGATTGCATTCTCTTGGTTAGCGGCATCGTCCTCCGAGATCAGTTGTGGGATTGACTGCGCAAACGCTTGTGCTTTGCCGTCAGGATCGTAATTAACGGTCCAGCGCTGGCTCAAATCCTCGTAGAGTTGTTCGCGGCCGAGAAAGCCGGTGACGTTTTCGTAGTGAAGTCGGAACCACAGTTCAAAGGCATCCGCGGAATAGGCGACATTGATCTTGTTCCTTTCTGCGTAAGCCAAGTCTTCCGTTAGTTGCCGGTACTGTTCAGCTTCCGCCATAGCCGGGTTCAGATCGAGGTCGATGACTACCCAGACGGCGGAATAGTTTTTGCCCCTCGTATTGGCGATGGCTTTTTCGATCAACTGGCGGTTGCTGCGCCGGTAATGCTGGTATTTAACTTGTACTTGGCCTTTTCGGCTAAAGGATTCGAAGTAGTACTTCTCCGTGTTTTCTCCTTCACCGATTACGTAGAAGATCTTACCGACCGGGTTGCGTTCGACGGTTTTCCGACCCTTCGCCGACCGGCCGGAAGGCTTTGGGGTTTCTGGGCATTATTCCGTGAAGATTAGGCGGTCGATGTTGGGGATGGCTTCGTAGCGGCCCGTCAGGTAGTCCTTCTCGTGGCTACGGTCGCTGCGTACGCCTTTGATGTCGGATAGGCGAAAGATTTCCGTGGATTTATCCTCCTTTTTTTGCAAGAAGGTAATTTGGTCGCGCCGGAGCAGGTTAGCGCTGAGCAGGTTCGTGTCGTGGGTAGCCACGATTAGTTGGCCGTTATTGGGGTTACTGTCCGGCTCGATGAACATCTCGATGATGGCGCGGGAGAGGTTGGTGTGGAGGCGGGATTCGAATTCGTCGATGATGAGGGTGTAGCCTTTAGCAACGGTCGCTAGTAGGTAGGGAGCCAGAAGTGTTAGCCTTTGGGTGCCGGCGGACTCTAGGCTTTCCATTAGCCAGGCGGACACTTTATCTTTTCCATCGGGGTTTTTACCCATAATGTGGCCGAAGATAATTTTGTCATTAAGGCTATCTATTGCTGCCCCGGAATCTTTGATGAATTCCTGATCTTCGGCAACTCCCGTATGCAGAATGTAGTCAACGTCGACGCTAAGGTTGTTTAGCAGCTTAGCAGTCTTCTGACGAACGTCCTGATCCCTTAGCATTTCCATGGCGAGTCCGTGCAAATGATCTCCGAGTTCGTTTTCGACCATAATGATCTTTTCTAGTGCTGCTTGCAGACGAAGTAGCGTCTTACTTTTCTGCAAGATGCCTAAGCTAAGCAGTAATTTGTCATCATCCAACGTGCTTACTTCGGGATCGAGACTACTCATAATTTTCCGCCCTTCGCTAAAGGATCGATCGTTGATATTAACGCCCTCTTTAGATCGATCGAAGTACATTTCTTCGTGACCATTCTCTTCCACGTAGAGCCATTCTGAGTGAAATCGCTTGGTGTCGGCTTCAAATCCGTAGCGGTAAATTATACCTTCCGCCGCTACCACGATCTCGAAAAAAGTGGGTTGCTTCGGGGAGTCGTCCGCTAAAAGAAAAGGAACGAGGCCCTGGAGTGCGGAGGGACCAACTAAAGATTTTTTGCAGATGTGTATAAACTCGATAAATGCCTGTATCAGGTTACTCTTTCCACTACCGTTCGCTCCGTAAGCCACGTTAACTTTTAGCCCCGCTATCTTATCCGTTACCGGGATGAGGTTGTCGTTTTGAAACTCAAAACGCGGCTTCTTATCGGTTGCCATCATGTTGAAGGTCTGTACTTCACGGAAGGAGCGAAAGTTGCCGACACTGAAACTGAGCACCATGGTTTGTGAAATTTTCACAAGTATAAGGTTTTTTGGTGGGATAAGGTTTGTTTGCGATTCGCCTCGATGGTTACCTAAGCACGGAGCTACCCCGAAGCCGTATTGAGTGTCTACACCCAAAGTACTACAAGTCAATAAGGCGTTTCTACCTCCCCCGCACCCGCGGCCGCGCCAGAATTTACGGCTGCCTTAACGTCTGGGGCACACAGAAAACCGGTACTAGTCGCTATTTTCACCTCCCAAACCCACGCCGTAAGCAAACGGCCCCACTCAAACACCTTTAACTACAAAAAACACCAATCCATGCGGCACATTACCCTGCTCATCACCCTAATCACCACCCTATCCCTCTCCGCACAAATCGAAAAAGGCGACTGGCTACTTTCCTACGACACGGACGTAAGCAACGTAGCCAATTTCGAAACTACTATCGCGAGCACGAACTTGAACGGGACCATCTTTACGGAGCTCGAAGAAACCACCCTGGGCTTTTCCGTTAGCGCCCGGTACGCGTTAACGAACCGGTTTTTAGTGGGCATGGAGACTTCATATTTCTCCGGCTTTGGGGAAGGTTTTAACGCTGATTTTCTCCAGTTATCTCCTAACGTGCGGTACTATGTGACCGATACCCCCGGTGCTGATCTATTCGTCGGCCTTGCGCTGGACTACAGTTTTACCTCTCGTAGCGACAACCAACTGGGTGCCGGCCTGGAAGTGGGCTACCAGTTGTCGCTTACGGATAACGTTCTATTCGCCCCCGTACTGGCTTACAACGTCGGTAATTTTTCGAACGGGGTATCGCTGGGTACGCGCTTCGAGTTTAACCTCCGCCCCCGGGCCGAAGCTTTTGTCCCGCGCGGCTACGTGAAGGGCGATTACCTACTGGGGACTAATTTATTCCTCGCAAACTTTCAGCGGCTCGGAACGTCGGTTACCGTGCTCCCTTCCGCCTACCGGTTTTTGAACGAACGCACGGCCATCGGGGCGGGCGTGCTGCTGGGGTACGGTCGGATCGGGGACAGGAGCAACAGACTACTATCCAGTTTCAATTTAGCGGCGGACGTCCGCCTGCGCCGCTTTTTCGGGAAGGTAAGCCGGCTGCGTTTTTTCGGGGAGACCTCGGTTGGTGCCGGCTTCAGCACGGCGTCCGGTAGCTTCACTACTTCGGGTATCATCGACGGAGGCAGTCGCTTTAACCTGGCGCTCGGCCTGGCCGGCGGCGGGCAGTATTTCCTGCGCGAAGACTTCGCCCTTGAGTTCGGACCCAGCTTTCGCTACCTGACGGGAGAGCTTTCCGGGACGGGCTACTTCGGCCTGAGCGCCGGTATCAGGTGGGTTATTCGGCGGTGATGTGGAGGAACGAAAAGAGTCGCTGCTGATGAAGTTTCAAGTTAGAAATCAATCCTTTCCTACCCAAGCAACCTGAATGGAGAAGAATCTCAATCCATGTTCGCCTTTACGTTCGCTCCCCGTTACTCGGTACTGCCCTCTCCGTAAATAACCGTCTGCATCCCGGCAATTTTCCACTCGCCCTCCACCAACTCCAGCAACCGGGTTTCGCGCTTGCGGCCACGGGCGGGGTCGTTCTGCGCGTAGCTGACCCAGGCACCGGTGCCGTACAGACGTACGTCGATGTCCGTAAGCGGCGTGGGTAGCGGATCGGGTTCGGGGTGGGCGGCGAAGTAGTCCACTACGAAAGCATCCACCGCAGCCCAGCCCAGGGTTTCGGTCAGGCTGCTGTCGGCGAAGTTCATGTAGGTTTTGGCGACGTAGGGTTCGTGTACCCATTTTTCTTGCCAGCCGGCGTAGTCGCGGTTGAAGGCGGCGATGGTTTCGTCGTTGAGTACTTTGAGGATGGCGGCTTTGGTGGCTTCCTGATTGGCCGCTACCGTTGCGGTCGGTGGTGCATTGACGCCGGTTGGGTTGCCGCACGCGGCGAATACGCTCAGTAGTAGGCAGTAAATTAGGACGGATTGGTGTGGCATGCGGCGTCAGTAGTTGATGATGGTAGGGGTTGAGCCAAGGTACTTGACCAATGTTAAACGTGTATTTTGTAACCCTCTCCCCCGGGCTTACGACGGGGTCGACGCGTCCGAAGGTAGAGGGGGGACATGATAGCCGTCGGAGCAAGAAAGAAGTGATAATAAATTTATCAAGTACTTAAGGTACAGGAAATTGCCATTCACTTGGGATGCAGTAGTTTAATAATGTATTTATCAAACACATAAACAAACACCAATTACGAAATACTTCGTAGATCACTTGCGCAACTACGAAACGTTCCGTACTTTTACTACGAATCAATTCGTACCAGATGGCATCACCGCCCAATTTTCAACCCACCGCCGCCGAGCTCGTCATCCTTCAACAACTCTGGGCGCGCGGCCCGCTGAGTGTCCGGGAGATTCACGAGGCGCTCGACGGCGACAAGCCCGTTGTCTACACTACCGTGCTGAAGACGATGCAAATCGCCTTCGACCGGGGTTTGCTGACGCGGGAAAGCGCGGGCCGCAAGCACGTTTATACCGCGGCCGTCGAGAAACACGCCATTCAGGAAAACCTACTCGACGGCTTTCTCGACCGCACGTTCGGCGGCTCCACCAAGGGCCTCGTCATGCGGGCGCTCGGCAACGGCCGGGCCAGCAAGCAGGAGATCGCGGAGCTCCGCACTTTTCTTAACCAATTAGACACCGAGGACGATGATTGAGCAAATTTTCCCACCCCAACTCACCCACGCGCTCGGCTGGACGCTGATCCACGCCCTCTGGCAGGGTGCCGCGTTCGCGCTTTTACTCGGCTTGTTATTGGTGTTGTTGCGCCGGTTTTCACCCCGGTCCCGCTACTTGGTTTCGATTGGTTTGCTGACGGCTTTTTTGGTGTCGGCGGGCGTTACTTTTAGCCAGCTCTATAATACGGCTAGCACCAGTCCAACAATAGTTTCCCTGAAAGGTGCACCAGATGTGGGCGAGGCCGCAGGTGCAGAGATTAATGGAACGGCAGTGCCGACGCCAGGCTCCTACGAGTTCCGAACCGACCAGGTCCAGACTGAAGCGACGAGTACCGGAATTGGCCAACAAATGCGGGCCTACTTCGACACCCACCTACCCGTTATCGTTACCCTCTGGCTACTGGGCGTGCTGATCATGCAACTCCGTTTCCTGGGGCAATTAGCTTACGTGCAACGGCTAAGGCACTACGGCGTCAGTCGCTTCCCGGCGGAATGGGCGGCCACCATTCAAGAACTCGAAGAGAAGATCGGCGTGAAGCGGCACGTCCGCTACCTAATCTCGCAACGGGTCAACTCGCCCCTCACCGTAGGTTGGCTGAAACCGGCCATTCTGTTCCCACCGGAGCTACTGGCCGAGCTACGCCAAAGGGAAATCGTATCCATCCTCGCCCACGAACTCGCTCACGTGCGCCGCCACGACTACGTAGTCGGCATCGTCCAGAGCCTGATCAACACCCTATTCTTCTTCCACCCCGGCGTTTGGTGGATGAACGCCCGCATCGGGGAAGAACGGGAGCACTGCTGCGACGACCTCGCCGTGGCCGCGACCGGGAAACGCGTTGGTTACGCTAAAACGTTGGTGGAGTTACAGGCGCGCCAGCTCGTCGCCCCAAACCTCGCCATGGCGGCCGGCGGGGGGAATTCCTCTACCCTCGCAACCCGCATTCACCGGTTGGTCGGCGGCGCTTTTACCGGAGCAACATTCAACGAAGGAATCATGACCGGTTTGATTCTTTGCGTGGCCGGTTACCTGGCGTTATTTCCGGCACAACTAGAGGGGATCGACCGAATGAATAATCAGGTATCCGCAGCTCAAGCGGTACAAACCGAGAAACAAGTTACGCCCCCAACCCTTCCGGCCAGTATGGTACCGACCGATAAGTTGAGCGAAATTGCCGCAGAGCTACCTACCAACTTGGCTATGGCTCCTAACCCAATCAACCCAGCACCGGCGACCGCGCCCACAATTGGAACAGAACGCACGGTTAACGACTCCGAATTAGACCTCTTACTCCTCGCCATCCGCGAAGGCCGTAGCAAATCCGTAAAATTATTCATCGAACGGGGTGTCGACGTGAACGCCCGGACGAAAGACCTGAACTCACCACTCTTTACGGCAGTAAACGGCAGAAGAACCCAGATAATCGAACTGTTACTGAGCAATGGCGCAAACCCCGATCTGACCGGCCCCAACGGCTGGACGCCCCTCATGAAGGCGACCAGCGACCGCTACACCAAGGGCATGAGCTTGCTGCTGAAAGGCGGCGCACGAGCCGATTTCGCCAGCCCCGGCGGATGGACGGCCGCCCGGGAAGCCGCCAAACGAAACTGCACCACTTGCCTCGACATCCTGCGTAAAGCCGGCGCGAACGTAAGTAGCAACGACCTTGCCGCCGCCGTCAAAGCGGAGAATGCCGCCGACGTTGCCCGCCTGCTCAAAGCGGGCGCCGACCCCGACCAACTGCTGGAGGGCCACCCCGTCCTCGGCATCGCCGCCCACAAGGGAAACTTCGAAATCGTGGCGCTGCTCCTCAAAGCCGGGGCAGACATCAACCTGCGGGACCACCACAATAAATCCGCCCTCGAACTGGCCGTCTCCCACGACCATACGGACGTGGCCGAGCAACTCCTTAACGCTGGGGCCAGCACGGAAACGATGGAGGAAAACTGTGAATGTGAAGCGGACGGTAGTAGCAACTCCCGTACCAAGGCTTACCGAGGTTACGAAAGCTATGAGGGTTACCCCTCTGACCAGTCCACCGACGAATGGCCGTCTTGGGCGGGCATGGCCAAGACCGCTAACATTCTTGCGGACCAGAACATCACCAGTATGGTCTACCCTTTCCGCGACGGTAAAGACCAAGTCATTAATTACTACGCCAGCGCGCCGGAAGTCTTACGGTCCGTACGCAGCAGCAGCGCCGACCCCTTGATAGCCGAAATCAAAGCCGGCATGGACCTAAACGAGGGTGGCGACCGTGTCACTTTCCGAATCAATACCAAGAAAGTCGACCTATCAAAGATCACTTTCTTGACGGATTTGAAACCAAGTCAGTTCGACGTCCACATCATCAAGAACTGGACGCCGCTGATGGACACCGCCGAGCGGGGTTACGCGATTGCCGTCAAGTTGTTACTTGATTCTGGGGCGGATGTTTCGATTAAGAATTCGGATGGCAAGACGGCGCTGGACGTTGCGGTGGCTGCCGGTAATGAGGAAGTTGCCCGGATGCTGCGGCGCTAGGCTGCCTCTAACAAGTTTTACCACACAGTTCACAAAGGACACAAAGCCAAATCCGTTATTGTCATCGAGCTACCTAAAGCGGTTATGGCGGAGCTATGTGCTCTTTGTGTTCTGTGTGGCAGAAAAACTGACTACCTCTTATTTCCTAATTCCCCTCTTTTACCTGCCTTAGCGCCACTTCCATTTTGCGTCCCGACTAAGTCGGGACGGGAGTAAAGTAAGTACGTAAAAAAGCCAAGCGGGCAAAGCCCCGGGCGCAAACCAAAACCCATCAACTAATGAGAACCCACTTAATCCTGGGGCTGCTGCTCCTGTCCGGTAGCCTCCTGGCCACCGCCGTGCCCGTCACCGGCCGCCTGCTGACCGAAACCGGCGAAACCCTCGCCTACGCCACCGCCTCCGTGTACGCCGATACCAACCTGGTGGAAGGGACGGTAACCGGGGAGGACGGCAGCTTTATCCTGAACCTGGAGCCCGGTACGTACGAATTCATCTTCGAATTTTTGGGCTACGGCAAACTATCCGAACGGCGTATAATTAACGGCCCGACTAAACTGGGTGATTTAATTCTGGAGCCCGATGCGGTTACCACCGAAACCATCGAAGTCCGCGCAGAACGCACAACGGTGAGCTTGCAACTGGACAAAAAAGTATTCAATATCGGTCAGGATGCTCTGGCCCGAGGCGGCACCGTGACCGAAGTGCTCGACCAGTTACCGGCGATCACGGTCTCGGCCGATGGTGAAATATCGTTGCGGGGCGACGGCTCGGTCAAGATCCTAATCGACGGCCGGCCAAGCGCCTTGGCGGAAAGTGGGGGGCTGGCGAGCCTCTCCGCCGCAGCCATCGAACGGGTGGAGATCATCACGAACCCGAGCAGCCGCTACGAGGCTTCCGGATCGGCGGGCATCATTAACATCATCCTGAAAAAAGATCCCGAACGGGGTTACGGCGGCACGATCGGACTCACTGGCGGCTTCCCCGCCGACTACCGGGCCGACCTCAACCTAAACTACCGACGGGGAAAATGGAAACTCTACGGAACCGGTGGCCTTCGCTACACCGACTACCTCCGCCGCAGTGAACTTACCCGACGGCAAGATGGAGAAGCCCGCTACGCACGGCTCGATCAAAATAGTCGGGAGGAGCGAAACGACTACGTTTGGAATACCTACTTCGGCTTCGACTACCAGCTTAGTGAAAGGGCCACCCTAACGGCCAGCTACAGTTATAACAGCATCGATAATATCGACGACCAGTTCGTGGACTACCGGTATACAGATACTACCGGCCAGCCCACGGAAACGTGGAAGCAAACAGCTAGCTACCGGGAGCCTTATCGCTACGGCCAGTTCGAAGCATCCCTGGCGAAAGATTTTGCCCAGGAGGGACGTAAACTAACGTTGATCTTTCAGCAAAACGCGTTGAACGAAACAGAAATGAACTCCGTCCTCACCGACCAGACCGTCCCCACCGAAAGAAACATAACCCGCTACGAAACAAGGAACGACGAGATGGGTAGAAACCTGCTCCTACAAGGAGATTACGTACATCCTTTCAGCGACAAAGCAACGGCCGAATTCGGTTTCAGGGGGGATCGCCGCTTTATCGGAGTTGATTATGAAGTAGATGTGCTCCCTGAACTGAACAACGAATTATCGTACATCGAAAGAATCGGCGCAGCGTACGCGCAGTATGCTTACGAGGGCGAATGGATCGGTGTACAGATGGGTCTTCGTTACGAATACACCGAGCAGGAAGTCAACTACCCGGGTAGTCCGGAAGACGATTACCTCCGCATCTACCCCCGGCTGTTTCCGTCCCTCAACCTGAGCTACAAATTTAGTGAGGCGACGCAGGCGCAGTTGAGTTTTAGCCGGCGCATCTGGCGGCCGCGTCAATACCAAATTAACCCCTTCCCTACCGTAGCTGATCCAACCCGTTACACGGTCGGCAACCCGAATTTACTACCCGTCATTAGCGATCGGGTGGAGGTCAACGTGCTGACCAAAACGGACAAGTGGTCGATCACGGCCGCCGTTTACGCTGGAGTGGTGCGGGATTTTCAGTTCTACGTCAACGAAAGACTCGAAGATAATCTCTTCGGTTTGGAGACGGGCACGATCATCAACGGGCCGGTCAACCTCGACGAAGAGTACCGGCTGGGCATGGACGTCAGTCTGAATTACCGTCCGACGGAAGATTTGAATTTCGGACTGGACGTCAACGGGTTTGCCTTCGAGCAGACGGGTTTTTACGAGGGGGAAGACTTAAGCACGTCGCAGTCGGTCGCCTACGCTAGCTTACGGATCGAAGCTACTCTGCCCGGTGAACTGGATTTTACCGGTCGCTTTAGCTATCAGACTCCCTACCGGACGGTACAAACGTTTTGGCTGAGCCGACCGACGTTTACCGGCGCGCTAAGCCGTAAACTCGGGGAGCGCTTCACGGTGACGGGCGGTTTGCGCAGCGTGGGTGGCTATCGGAATGAAGTTGTTCGGCCTGATTTTCGGGTGGAGGGGTCGGGGACTTGGTCTCGGTGGCGGGGGCGGTTTACGGTGCAGTATCGGTTTGGGGGGAAATAGGCGGTAGGCTGGTAGGCGGTAGTTGGGTAGGCGGTAGGCGTTTTGGCCTGAACAACCATTTTTAGTTTATTGCCAGCCTTCTTTTTCCAGGCGCTCGTATTTTGCTTGTACTTGGGCGCGCAGGTTTTCCTGGTAGTCCGCCATCTTTTTGCGGATGTTTTCGTCGGTTGCGCCCAGGATTCTGGCGGCCAGTAGGCCCGCGTTTTTGGCGCCGTCCAGCGCGACCGTGGCGACGGGGATACCGCCCGGCATTTGGAGAATGGACAACACGGAATCCCACCCGTCGATACTATTGCGGGACTTGATCGGTACGCCAATCACCGGCAGCGGCGTCAGACTAGCGACCATGCCCGGTAAGTGCGCGGCCCCGCCCGCTCCGGCGATGACTACCTGCACGCCCCGGCCGGCGGCTTTCTTGGCGTATTCGTAGAGGCGGTCCGGTGTGCGGTGGGCGCTGACGACGGTGACTTCGATGGCGATGCCGAATTCGGTGAGGACCTCGGCGGCTTGGCGCATGATCGGTAAGTCGGAATCGGAACCCATTATTATTGATACCATGTACTTTTCTGTTTAGCCACAAAAACACAAAATCACGGAAAGCCGTATCCGCGTACCTTTTGTATTTCTGTGTTTCTGTGGCCGCAGCCAATTAAAGTGATTTAAATCTCAAAATCCAAAGCCCGCCGCAAAACCGCCCCATCCCGTTCTTCCGCCAGCTTCTTGTAAGCCGTCTCATTAAAGCGGTACAACACCGCCGGCCGGTGAGCCACGTTCTTTTGGCGGCCAACTTCCTCAAGAATACCAGTACGCAAAATCCGGGTACGGAAATTACGCTTGTTGAAAGCTTCGACGTTGAGGACCGTCTCGTAGAGGTGCTGAAGTTGGCCGAGCGTAAATTCTTCGGGGAGCAACTCAAAGCCGATGGGTTGGTAGCGGACTTTGGCGGCGAGGCGTTTGGTGGCCGCGGCGATGATGTCGGCGTGGTCGAAGGCCAGATCAGGCAATTCGTTGGTGGGGAACCACTCGGCTTTGGTGGCGTCGGAGGCGGCGACGGCGGGGTGGTCCTGGAGGTTAACGAGCGAGAAGTAGGCTACGGAGATGACGCGGCCACGGGGGTCGCGGTCGGGGGCGCCGTAGGTGTAGAGTTGTTCGACGTAGAGGTCTTTGACCCCGGTTTCTTCTTCCAGTTCGCGCAGGGCGGCCGTTTCGAGCGTCTCGTCCATGTCGACGAAGCCGCCGGGTAAAGCCCAGCTCCCTTTGTAGGGTTCACTACCCCGTTTGATGAGGAGCAACTTGAGTTGTGCTCCGCCGTCGTAACCGAAGACGACGATGTCGACGGTGACGGATGGACGGGGATATTTGTAGGTTGGCATGGGCTTAGGTTAGGTATTGCGCTAAGATAGGGTGAGCGGTTTTGTTGATATGCGATATTTGATACGCGATTTGCTGCGCAGTACTCCGTGCTCTCGATATTTGATTTCTCGGCTCTGCTCACCGCGCTCGTGCTACCGCGTGTTTTTGATAGATCGGATACGGGCAAAGTACGTTGGAAAGAGATTTTTGGCGCGGCCGCGGGTGCAGTGAAATATGCTTCTTACCAAGATCACAGTCAATACCTCCTAAAATCCTTGCCCCAAATCATTAAAAATCATTGTCCCCCGTTCCCCCACATATTCTTCCAGCAAAGCCAACTTCTGCTCGTACAGCGCCGGACTGAGACCGTAGCCAACCTCGCCCGCTTCCGACCAAAGTTTCCAATTCCGCAGAGCTAACTCCCGGATTGCCGGCAGCTCGGGTAGATCGTAGACCAACTCGCCATCCACGAAAACGGGTGCCAACAATTCTTTGCTCCTCAACTCACCTCCCTGCACCCGCGATGCGCCAGCGAGTCCCGCACTTAGTCGGGGCATCCGTGCCTCCGCTTCCCCTTTTACGTATGCCGACGGATCTTTTGCCACCGGTTGCAACTCATCGTACAGGATGCTCCCGACCGGCTGCCCGGTAGAATTCGTGAACCGCCGCACGTTAAGTTTACCCGGGTTAGAAGTCTTAATCGCCGTCTCCGAACGCTTAATTTTTGGCGTCCAGGAGCCGTCCTCGTTTTGTAGCGCCGCCAACTTATAAACGCCCCCGAGCGCGGGCTGATCTTTTGCCGTGACGAGGTTCGTGCCGATACCCCACACGTCGATTTTGGCACCACGGGCCTTGAGATCCCGGACGGCGTATTCGTCCAGACTATCCGAAGCGACGATCTTTGCGTCGGGAAAACCACCCGCGTCGAGCAGGGCGCGGGACTTGATGGACAGATCGGCCAAATCCCCACTATCCAACCGAATACCGAGCATTTCGTGGCCACGCTCCCGCAGCTTTCGACCCACCTGCATGGCTCTTTTTACGCCCGCGAGCGTATCGTACGTATCCACCAAAAAAGTGCTGTTATTCGGCATCGCTTCCGCGTAGGCCTCGAAAGATTCGAGCTCGCTGGGAAAAGCCATCACCCAGGCGTGGGCGTGGGTTCCCTTGACCGGGATATCGTAGTAGCGGCCAGCCCAAACATTACTAGTCGCGTCGCAACCACCGATGTAAGCAGATCGGCTGGCGGTGAGGCCACCGTCAATGCCCTGGGCGCGGCGAAGGCCGAATTCCAGCACGGTATCGTCACCGGCGGCCTCCTTGATGCGGGCGGCTTTGGTGGCGATCAGGGTGGAAAAATTTATGACCGTGAGTAGCGCCGTTTCCAGGAGTTGCGCCTGGATGAGCGGGGCTTCGATTCGCAGCAGCGGCTCGTGCGGCAGGGCAATCTCACCTTCCGGGACGGCGTGAATGGTTCCGGTGAATTTCATCCGTTGCAGATAATTTAGAAACGGCTCTTTGAAGAGCGGACCACCGTTCATCCCCCTCAGCCGCCCGAGATACTGCACGTCATCCGCCGAGAAATGCAGACCTTTGACGAGCTCGATCGCCAGGGCCAAACCAGCCGCCACCGCGAAATCACCCCCGAAAGGCGCTTTGCGGAAGAACAAGTGGAAGATCGCCTTACGCTCGTGCATCCGTTGCTGATAGTAGCCAGCCGCCATCGTGAGCTGGTACAAATCGGTGAGCATGCCAAAATCCGGACGGTAAACCTGAGACAAGTGGGAAGCGGTCTTCATAGTTAGTTTAAATTTTAAGTAAAGGTAATGAACGTTGGCTTTCCGTGCAAGTGTTCCGCGCAATTGAGGAAATACCGGATTCGCTTCGTCGTGATCTTCCCGCTAATTATGCTAGCGGCCTGCAACTCCGACGACCGCCCGCCCCTGACCATCGCAGCGGCCTCCAGTTTGCGTGGGCCCCTGGAAAAACTAGCTTCCCGCTACGAAGCACGGACGGGAGACGCCTGCCGGATGATCTACGGCTCCTCCGGCAAACTCACCGCCCAGATCATGGCCGGTGCGCCTTACGATCTGTTCCTTGCGGCCGACGCGGTTTATCCCGACAGCCTTTTCCGGGCGGGTTTCGCGCTCGGCCCGCCCCGCACTTTTGCTTACGGACAACTGATCATCTGGTCACTCAATGCGGCGGTTCCGGCGGATACGAACGGCCTCCTAATGTCCACCGTTAAACACGTAGCGCTGCCCAACCCGGCCATTGCTCCGTACGGTGCGGCGGCAAAGAATTACTTGGAACGAGTGGGCCTTTGGCAGCAACTCCAGCCAAAATACGTCTACGGGGAAAGCGTTTCTCAGGCGAGTCAGTTCGTGACCTCCGGGGCGGCGGAACTGGGTTTTACGGCCCTTGCGGTTCCCCTGGGATTACCCGAGAACAGAAGAGGGTCGCACACAATTCTGTCCGGCGAATCAGTTCCGCCAATCGCCCAGACCTTAGTGATCATAAGAAGAGACACGGACGCGCAGCCAGGCACTCAGCGTTTCACAACGTTCCTCCAGACGGCCGAAGCCCGGGCTATCCTTCAGGAATTCGGATATTTGACCGGCGCCGAACCACCCCGCCCGGAATAAACTTAAACCCGTTATCGACTGGTCCCCCATCATCCTCACGCTTCAGCTCGCTACCGTCACGACGGCGCTGCTATTTTTGCCGGCCCTCCCCCTGGCCTGGTGGCTGGCGCGTACGGAAAGCCGGTGGAAACCAGTGGTGGAAGCTTTGGTAAGCATGCCCTTGGTGTTGCCACCAACGGTGCTGGGATTTTACTTGCTGCTGGCCTTTAGCCCAACGACTACGTTCGGGGCGTGGCTGAACGAAACGGTGGGTTTGCGCCTGGCTTTTTCCTTCCCCGGCCTGGTGATCGCCTCCGTCATTTACAGTCTACCCTTCATGGTCCACCCGATTCAAGCCGGGCTGCGCGGCCTACCGAAGTCCATGCTGGAAGCTAGTTACCTGATGGGGAAATCGCGCTGGGAAACCTTGCGGCGCATCGAGTTACCGAACGTCCGGCCGGCCTTACTGGCGGCAACCGTGCTCTCCTTTGCGCACACAATCGGCGAATTCGGGGTGGTGCTGATGATCGGTGGTAATATTCCGGGGGAGACGCGGGTGGCGTCAATCGCGGTTTACGACAAAGTCGAGGCGCTGGATTATGCGGGTGCCAATCAGTATTCGTTGGTGCTCTTCGCACTCTGCTTCGGCATCCTACTATTGGTTTACCTCACTAACGCGCGGTCGCTGCGGCGCACGGTCCTATGATCTCGGTGGATATTCATAAACGCTTGCGGGCGGCGACCGGGCCGCTGGACCTGTCGGTAGCTTTCGAGTTAGCGGTGGGAGAAACGCTGGGGTTGTACGGACCGTCCGGGGTAGGCAAAACGTCGACTTTGCGGATGATCGCGGGCTTGTTGCGGCCGGACGGCGGGCAAATTAGTTTTGCCGGAGAACGCTGGTTTGACGAAAAAACAAACCTCGCCCCGGGCAAGCGTGGGGTAGGTTTCGTCTTTCAGGGTTACGCGTTGTTCCCCCACCTTACCGTGCTGGAAAACCTCCGTTACGCCAGTCGGGATAAGGACGCGCGACTCATCGACGAACTGCTGGAAAGCTTCCAACTTGGGCAGCTGGCCGATAGGCGGCCGACGCAACTGTCCGGTGGCCAGGCGCAACGCGTGGCTTTGGCGCGGACGCTGGTACAAAGGCCACGGTTAATGCTCCTCGATGAGCCATTAAACGCGCTGGATACGGAACTTCGCCAAGAAATGCAGTCTTACCTACTAGAAGCAAAAAGTCGGTTTGGCATCACGACGATCCTCATTACCCACGATCCAACGGAGCTCAAAACTCTGGCGGACCGGGTACTCGTTTTGGGCGAGGGCCAGGTGATTTTTGATGGGTTACCCGGAGATTATTTCCCCCCGGCCGGGGTACTTTCCGCGGAAGTCATTAGCATCAACGTGGATAAAAATGAGCTCACGCTCCGCCTCGGCAACGATCTTTTACGGGTGCCCAGCGCGGGGCGTTCCTTCTTCCCCGGGCAGCGCATTGCGATCGTTTTTACGGAGTCCGGCGTATCTATTTTGCGCTGACGCGGGTGCGGAATTTGGCTGATGCGAGGAAGTGTACTCCGATCAGTAATCATAATCCACCCGTTCATCTTCCTCCACCGGTAAACCGTACCTTTGCGCCCCCTTCAACAAGAAAACGACTGACCATGGCATCCGAAGCCTACGACAAACTCTGGAAACTTATCGGCCTGCGCTACGCCAGCCACCCCTGGCACGGCATTGAAATCGGCTCCCGTGCCCCGGATATCCTAACCTCTTTTATCGAAGTTATTCCGAGCGACACCGTCAAGTACGAGATCGACAAGAAGAGCGGCTTTCTGATGATCGACCGCCCCCAGAAGTTCTCCAACATCGTTCCGGCTCTCTACGGCTTCATCCCCCAGACTTACTGTATGGACGCCGTGGCCGATTACTGCATGAAGCAAACCGGCCGCGAAGGCATTGTTGGCGACGGCGACCCGCTCGACATTTGCGTCTTAACCGAGCGGGAGATTACCCACGGAAACATTATCGTCAAAGCCCGCCCCATCGGTGGCTTCCGAATGCTCGACGGTGGTGAAGCCGACGACAAAATCATCGCCGTGCTCGAAAACGACGAAGTCTACGACAAGTGGCGCGACATCGAAGATCTGCCCCAGTCCATCCTCCGTCGTCTTCAGCATTACTTCCTTACCTACAAGCAACTTCCGAGCGAAGCGCCCAAGTGTGAGATCACCCACGTCTACGGGGCGGAAGAGGCCAAAATCGTGATTCAAGCGAGTCGTAAAGACTACCAGGAGCATTACGGTAACCTGGAAGAAGTTATGTCGAGCACCTTGATGGAAGCGATGCGCCTTGGTCAGCGTCGGGATACTATTCTGGGGGACTTGTAGAAGAGTCTTTGGTCTGTAGTCTTTGGTCTTTGGTCTGTAGTCTAGAGTAGAGACCATAGACCTCAGACCAAAGACCAAAGACCAAAAATCTACATCCCAATAACCGCCCCCTCCGCCAGCACGAACACCCGATCCGCCGCCCGCGCCTTCACCTCCGCGCACCCCGTGAACTCCCCGAAAGCCGGCAGGATACCCGCCGTGGGGCCGAAGAAAAAGGCCGGCAGCTTCAGCGTCGAGCCCGCCGCGTCCACCAATCGAACGCAGGGGTGGATGTGTCCGTAGATGTTATACGTCCCAGTCGGCAATTCATGTTTTTCCAACGGGTGGTGGCTCAGGGCGAGGTTACCCACGACCAGGATTTCCGGCTGCATTTTCATGCAACTTTCCTCGTAGGCCGAGCCCGGTAAAATATCGTGGTTGCCGGGCACGAGCTCGAAGCTGACGTGGTTGTACTCGCACAGGTAGTCGCAAAACATCCGCCACACGTGGTTGTAGTCGCTGTGGAAAAGATCGCCGAGAAAAATAACGCGTTCCGGCTGGCAGTCTTCGATCAGAATGTCTAACCGTTTGAAATTTACGTCCGCTACGCTGCGGGGTACGGCGATGCCCGCCTTGCGAAAGTGAGCACCCTTTCCTAAGTGTAAATCACTCAGCAGCAGCGCTTTCTCCGCCGGCCAGTAGATCGCCTTTTGGGGGTGCAGTAAGAACCGGTTGCCGTGCACGTAGACTTCTTCCATAATCGGTGGCAAAACTAAGTCGGCTACCACGAATTGTGGCTAAAACATCGGTCCGATAAGTGTCGTTTTATTTTCCGAACCCTTTGCTATGCCAACACGAATCTCTCTCCTGAGCTTATTGCTTTTTTTCTCCGCTTTCGCTATGTCCCAGTCCGCCCCGTCGAGCTACGATTTTACCAGCCCTACGTTGGTAGCGGAACTGCCCGATGAACTCGCCGAAATCTCCGGCCTGAGCGTCGCCTACGACCGCCCGGACGAATTTCTGGCCGTGCAGGATGAATCCGGTAAAGTCTATCGCCTCAACGCCGCGGGCCGGGTACTCTGGAGCATAGATTTTTGGAAAGACGGCGATTACGAAGGCATTGAAGTCGTCGACAAAGATATCTGGGTCGTCAAGAGCACCGGTACGCTTTACCACATCATCCGCCCCGGCCAACCGGATCAACGGGTCGAAAAGTATAATACCGCCCTGACCGGCGATAACGACGTCGAGGGCCTCGCCTACGACCGGGCCAACAACCGCCTCCTACTCGCCTGCAAACAAGACGCGGACGACGACGGAAATGCCAAGGACGGCCGCTACATTTTCGCCTTCGACCTCGCCACAAAAACCCTGGCCGACGACCCCGTTTACGGCATTCAACGCACCGCCGTTAATGATTACCTGACCGGAGCAACCTGGTCGGCCAACCACGAGAAACTAACCGCTTTTTTCAGCGCCGAGGAAAAGTACGACCTGGCCCCCTCCGCCCTCGCCATCCAGCCCGGCACGGGAAATCTTTACCTGACTTCTTCGGTCGGTAAAATACTGATGGTCCTCAGCCCCGCCGGCGATATTCTGGAATTACACCGGCTCAAAAAAAGCTACTTCGCCCAGCCGGAAGGCCTCGCGTTTGCGCCCGACGGGACCTTGTACATCAGCACCGAAGCGAAAGGAAAAGCCAAGGCAAGAATATTTAAGCTTGCTCCCGTAGCCAGATAAACTTGTGAGACATATTAATCTCTACCACAAAGGACACAAAAAGCACACAGTAGAGCTACCCTTTGTGTACTCTGTGTCCTTTGTGGTGAAAATTTGGTAAAAGCCCGATGATCAATTAAGCGACTACCTTCACGCCATGCCCAAAAAGGTCCTCATCGTCCGGTTTTCGTCCATCGGCGATATCGTCCTTACTACTCCCGTTATCCGGTGCCTGAAGCAGCAGACTGGGGCGGAGATTCACTTTCTGACGAAAGCACCTTTTGCGGGTATTCTCGAAGCAAACCCTTACGTCGACAAGGTCATCGTCATCAAAAAGGATCTAAAGGAAGTGGCGCGGTCGCTGGTGCAAAGTAAATACGACGGGTGCATCGACCTGCACGGCAACTTACGAACGCTGGAGTTGAAGTGCCGGATTTTGCTCCCCTTCCCACTAACCCGGCACATGCGGCCGCGCCCCCTGATTACTACGTTCGATAAGCTAAATTTCGAGAAGTTCCTGCTGACCAAGCTGAAGATCAACCGGATGCCGGAGGTCCACATCGTCCAGCGCTACCTCGCGGCGGCGGCACCCTTCGGCGTCGTGGATGACGGCCTGGGGCTAGATTATTTTATTCCGGAAAAAGACCGGGTGGACCTCGAAGAGGCGGGTATTCCGACAAAGTACCTAGCCTTCGTCATCGGTGCGGCCCACGCCACCAAACGACTGACCGAAACCCAGATGCGGGCATTTTGTGCAGCGCTCGACCACCCGATCGTCCTGCTCGGCGGACCGGCGGAAAAAGAAATTGGTGCAAGAATAGCTCATGATTTACCCCACGTAACGAACGCCTGCGGGACGTTTAACCTTGCCGGATCGGCCGATGTGGTCCGCCAAGCGACCGCCGTCATCACCCACGATACCGGGTTAATGCACATCGCCGCCGCCTTCCGTAAACCGATCGTGAGTGTGTGGGGTAACACGGTGCCCGCGCTGGGGATGTACCCTTACCTACCGGGGCAGGAAAAAGTGGAAAAAGAAAGGCGGCAGGAGGTACTTGACCTGCCCTGCCGCCCCTGTTCGAAGATCGGTTTTGCGGAGTGCCCCCGGGGGCATTTTCGCTGCATCAAGGACCAGTCCGCATCGGAATTGGCTAGTATTTGCGCCAGTATCCTGAGCGAATAACAGTAAGTTTTACCCTAGCTGGGGTCGAACCGCAGCTCCTCCAGGACGATGCCCGGCCCTTTTTTAGCTACGTAGATGTAGACGCGAAACGAGCCCTTATCCGTCGTCAACGTCCCAATGCAGTACTCCGCATCGTCCGCCTTGGAAGCACCCTGGTGGACTTTACCAAAACTCGTTTTCGTGAAGCCGGCGAAGAACTTTTTGAGCGCCGTGGCGGCGTCGGCCCGGCTGTACACGGCTTCATTATCCAGGATACTCAGCTCCAGGTCGTCACCAATTGCGGCCACCAGTGATTCGACCTTGGCCGCCCCTACGGCGGCACAGACTTCTTCCAGGGAAGCGGGTTTCTGGGCGATGCCCACGGAAGAAGAAACAAAGAGCCCGGAAAGTAGAATGAGTAGCGTTTTCATGGAGATAGGGTTTTTAAGCGTGGTGTTATAAGTACAGTACGGCGAGGGTGGGCCGGAAGCGAACGCGCAGTAAAATGAACTTCAATTAAAGCTTTTCGCGCTCGAATGGTAGATTATGGGTTACGTCGCATTCAGCCAGGAAACGTCTTCGTGGGAAACAGGATTGTGAAGTTAAGGTTAAAGTTCGGGAGGTGGCGACTGCGCTACCCGCCCCCAAAACCACGTACCTTCGCGTGTCCACGTACCCCCGAAAACATGACTTCCAACAAAGCCTTCCTCATCATCCTCGACGGTTGGGGCCTCGGCGCCCGCCCCGCGGACGATGCCCTCGCCCAGGCAAGAACCCCCAATTTCGACCGTATTAACCGCGACTGCCCCCACGCGACGCTCGTCACCTACGGCGAGGAAGTCGGCCTGCCGGAAGGTCAAATGGGCAACTCCGAGGTCGGCCACCTCAACATCGGTGCCGGGCGGGTCGTCTACCAGAGTTTTGCCCGCATCAACAAAGCTATTCGGGAGGGCGAATTGCAACGACTTCCCGTCCTGCAAAACGCGCTACGCTACGCCCGGGAGAACGATAAGAACGTCCACTTCATCGGTCTGGTCAGTGACGGCGGCGTGCATTCGCACATCGACCACTTGCTGCGACTAACGGACATCGCCACCGAGGCGGGTAACGAGAAAATCTTCATCCACGCCTTCACCGACGGGCGCGACGTGGCGCCTACCTCCGGTATGGATTTTCTGAAAACATTGACGGAGCACATTGCGAGCGGCCCCGCCAAACTCGCTTCCGTCATCGGCCGCTTTTACGCCATGGACCGCGACACTCGCTGGGAACGCATCCAGAAAGCTTACGACCTGCTGGTCCGTGGGGTGGGAACACCCACGACGGACGTACTCGCCGCCGTACGGGCCGCCTACGATAGCGGACAAACCGACGAATTTATCGACCCTATTTCCGTGGTCGATCCGGACGGTTCGCGCGTCGCGACCATCGAGCCGGGGGACGTGGTCATCAATTTCAACTTCCGGACGGACCGGCCCCGGCAGATCACACGGGCGCTGACGCAGGAATCTTTCCCCGAACAACAAATGACGCCGGTGCCCGATCTGCACTACGTTTGCCTGACCCAGTACGACGAGAAATTTCGTGACGTAGAGGTGCTCTTCACGCCGGACGACCTGAACCAAACCATGGGCGAGGTAATCGCAAAGGCCGGGAAAACACAGGTCCGAATTGCCGAGACGGAGAAATACGCCCACGTTACTTTCTTCTTTAGCGGTGGCCAGGAAGATGAATTCCCCGGCGAGCGGCGGATTTTGATCGACTCCCCGCGCGACGTGGAAACGTACGACAAGAAGCCGGAAATGGGCGCTTACGGTATCCGCGACGCCATCGTGAAGGACATGCGGGACAACCAGCCAGACTTCATTTGCCTGAATTTCGCCAACACCGACATGGTGGGCCACACCGGTGTTTGGGAGGCCGCCATCGAGGCCGCCGAGGTTGTTGATGGCTGCCTCGGCACAGTCCTGCAGACCGCTACGGCGCTCGGTTACCACGTGCTGGTTATCGCCGACCACGGCAATTCCGACGTGATGCGGACCCCGGAAGGCACGGTGCATACTGCGCACACGACCAACCCGGTCCCGGTTATTTACGTCGGCCCGGATGCGTCCGTTAAGTTGCGTAAAGACGGTAAGCTCGGCGACGTAGCCCCTACCCTACTGGCCTTTATGGGCCTCGAACAGCCGGCCGTCATGGGTGGTCGTTCGTTGTTGGTATAACTCTGCTTCATCCCCATTTCATGGCACCCGCGACCACGCCCTAATTTTGCGTTCCAATAGCTATCGGGACGGGTGCGGGGTAAAATGGGAACGGCAAAGCCGTGAAAAGCCCCAATGCTAGCACCGCACACCGTAACTTTCACCGACGTTTACAGGATTCCCCGCACACCCCTCGCCAATGAATGCTTCCTCCCCCCCCACCCTCGACTGGACGGAACCGCTCCAGACCCTACTGGCCGACCGGTCGCTGACCGACCTCGACCGGCTGGTGGCCGAACAACTTACGCAGGGCGGTGGTGAGCGCCGGGCTGCACCGGACTGGCTCATCGGCGCGTACGTGGACGAGGGTTCCTACGGGGAAATAAATCGCTACGCCAAAGCCGAGATCGAACGCGGGGCCGAGGCACTTTTGTTCCGCCTCTACCGCCAGCCGGACGCGACGACGATCAACAGAATCCTAAAAGACATCGACGCCTCCACGACGGGCCTCCACTGCTCCCTGCGTTACCCCGGCCAGGACCCGGCGGAGTTGTTTCGCGACCTCGTCCGCTACCTGCGCCAGCACGGGTACGACCTGAGTAAAGTCGTGGGCTCGGTTGATTTCGACCCCCTGCTGGACTGGTCGGAACCGCCGTTCCCCCCGCTGGTGCGCTTACTGCGCTTCGTTGCTAAGTGGATGCCCGGCTTTACCGTTCTGCAGGTGAATGCGGCCGGCTTTAACAACGGAACCGACCTGGCGGATACGGAAATAGCCCTTTCCCTGGCGAAAGCCGTTGCTTACCTCAAGACGTTGGAGGCGGCAGGTTATCCGGCCCGGCAGGCTTGCGGGCACCTGAAGTTTGCCCTTTCGGTCGGTACGTCCTTCCACGGCGACGTGGCCAAGTTGCGCGCAATTCGCCGGCTCTGGACAACCGTGCTCAAAGAAGAGTTCGGGGTAACCACGACGGAAGATAAAGTACTTATTTCCGCCCACACCGACGTCACTACGCTCACGAACGACTGGGCGGAAAACCGTAAGCGCTTAAGTCTTCACGCGCACGCCATGATCCAGGGTGGGGCCAACCTGGTTTTCCTTACCCCCTTGGAGCAGGTGGACGATTCCCCAACCGTACGCGCGCGTAATCACGCCACCGACGTACAGAAAGAACTACGCAAAGAATACACTAGCCTGGCTCAGGAACGTGATTTGAAAACCATCACGGACCGGCTCAGCGAGGCCGCCTACGACAATTATCAGCACTTGGTCGAGCAGGGTGGTTTCGCTACCGCCGTAGATCTGTAACTATTTCTCACATTTCCTATTTCAGACAACAGTGCTGGCTTGCGGTACGCCCCGTAGTGGTGGGTCGAGCAGACGGCGCGTAAACATCAACTATGCCCACAATTATCACTACTGATTTCGGCGAAGCACCCGGTCAGGGGATGGTTCAGCAGTACGCACTCACGAACGACCTGGGCAACACGGTTAAGATTACCAACTACGGCGCGCTGGTGACTTCCATTGTCTGTTACGGTGGCGAGATGGTAATCGGTTTCGACAGCTTAGCTGGTTACTTGGAGGGCAACCCTTACTACGGTGCCACCATCGGCCGGTATGGCAACCGCATCGCCGGGGCACAATTCAGTTTAAACGAAGAGCAGTTCGACCTCGTGGCAAATGACAATGGTAACCAGCTACACGGTGGCCCCAAAGGTTTCGATAAGTACGTCTGGACGGCCAGCACCGAAGAAACTAGCCATTACGCTAGCCTCCGATTGACCCACGTTAGCCCGGACGGCGACATGGGTTTCCCGGGTGAGCTTACCGTTCACGTCACCTACACCTGGGACAACGAGAACGCCCTGCGCATTAATTACGAAGCGACCAGCACGAAGGACACCATCGTTAACCTCACCAACCACACCTACTTCAACATCGGTACGGCCGATACCGTGCACGGTTTGGAACTAGTGGTGAGTGCCGACCGCTACGTCCCGGTAAACGAGGCGGGGATACCTTTTGGGGAAACCGAGCCCGTAGTGGGTACTCCCTTCGATTTCACGTCTGCCAAGCCGGTTGGCCAGGACATTGACGCCGACCACCCGCAGATCCAAAGCGCCAACGGTTACGACAACACGTGGGCGATCAATGATTACGACGGCTCTTTACGTCCGTTCGCCGTGCTGTCCGACCCCGCTTCCGGCCGTAAACTATTTTGCTCGACCACCGAGCCGGGCGTACAGGTCTTTACGACCAATTTCGGCTCGGGAGACTACACCGAGCGGGGTGGCAGACCGCTAACGACCCACCGGGCGATCTGCCTAGAAACCCAGCATTTCCCCGACTCCCCCAACCAGGAAAATTTCACCACGCCCCGGCTGAAAGTCGGTGAAACTTACCGGACGACTACTGTTTACCGGTTCGAGTAGCTGACCTTCCGCGCTTACCATCATGACGGAATGCACAAAGTTGGATTTTTTAACACACAAAACACAGAAGAAGCAAAAAGGCACTGAAGGAAGCCTGGCGTTGAATCACCTATTCGCATTTTTATGAGTCTCGGTTTTCCTTTTGTGCGTTTTGTGTCCCCCCTTTTTAGCTGGTTCTACAGTGAAGGATATTCTCCAAGTAAGATCAGCAGGCAACCTAAATTTTCTCCGTGGCAATGGATTTCACCGAGCGGCATCCGCGACGCAAGACTAATGCGAGTATTACCCGCTGGTGTTCCGTCATCATCCCCACCCTAAACGAAGCAAGCACCCTGCCGGTCACCATCGGCCACCTGGCGGCGGAAATGAGAAGTGGCGGCATCGAGGTGATCGTGGCGGACGGCGGCAGCACGGACGGGACGGTTTCCATCGCCCGCGCACTGGGTTGCGTTACCGTGCAGTCTCCCCGGGGGCGGGGGCGGCAGATGAACCACGGGGCAAGTCAGGCCACCGCGCCATATTTATGGTTCCTACACGCGGACACGACCCCACCCGCCGACTGGGTAAGACAACTCAGGAAAGCGGCAACCACCGGAGCGACTGCCACGTTCCCGCTACGCTTCGCGACTAAACGGCGGTTCTCCCTCTTGCACGTCTATGGTTGGCTGAGTGATTTCGACGTGGAGGCTTTTCGTTTTGGGGATCAATCCCTTTTCGTTACCGCCCAAAATTTCCGGTCGGTCGGGGGATACGACGAGGGCATGAGTTTGCTGGAGGACAATGATCTGGTCCGCCGCCTGGGAAAATCCTCGGGCCGGTTAAGCTTACTCGACGGTCACGTCACTACTTCTCCGCGGCGTTACCGGCAACACGGGGTGGCCTTCACGCAAAGTATGTACGTATTTCTCTACCTGGCTTACCGGGCGGGCGCTTCGAACGGGTGGTTACTCCGCCGCTACCAGCGGGCTTTCGGCTAAATAAACGGGGGTAACGCGGACACGGTAGTTCTTCGTCCAGGTAATTTGGTGGTAGCCGGGCGGTAGAAAATCTTGCTCGAACACTTCCGCGTTCGGCTTGATGTAAAAGCTCGTCGGGGGGCAGAGGTGGACAAAGATATTGTCGTCGTGCACGGTGCGGGCGGAATGGTAATGCCCACAGAAAACGTGGACGGGGCTATGGGCCTCCCGGAGGATGCTTTGTAGTCGTTCTGGATTCTTTAGGAAAAAGTTGTTGTCCATGAACGGCTGACCGAGCTTGATCGGCGGGTGGTGCATGATGACGTGGCTGCCGGGTTTGGTGTTGAGGTGATGCTCCAGCCAGACCAGTTGTGCTTGGTCAAATTCCCCGTAGCGCGTGTCGAGGAACAAAAACGATTCACCCTTTAGCTCCATTGCTTGCAGGATGGGCTCGTCCCCCTTCCCGGGCAGGTCGAGGTGGCGGCGCATCATGCTGCGGTCGTCGTGGTTACCGGGGATGAGGTAGTACGGCTTGCCGAGTTGCGCAAGCCTGGGGGCAAGCCATTCGAACACCCACTCTTTCGGCTCGGAGGCACAAAAGTCACCGGTAAAAAAGTAAGCGTCCGGGTCAAATTTCTTGGCATCCGCCAGGACTCGTTCAAAACGTTCCATGACGTCGAGGTCCATCAAGCGTTGCCCCCGGGGTAGGAGGTGGGCGTCGGTAATTTGCGCGATCTTTAACAAGAGAAACTGGTTTTAACGGCTGAGAGGATGGACTGGTGAATGTAACAATTGTTTGCTTGATTCCCGCTTTCATTCATTTAATCATCTCCAACTCAAGCCTATCTGCATTATTGTGTACGGCCGCCAGGTACTGCAGCCGTGTTTTAGTCGCCGGATCCATAGCAGCGAGGATTAAGATTAACGGTGAGCGATCAAACGATTCCTAAATGTAGAATCCGCCCGCCGGAAGAATTCACTGGCATTGTGCTCTTACCGATAACGACTCCATTCTCGGGCGCTTGGAATTTTTTCTTGACCCGCCCGAACACGTCCCGCAATACCGCGACAACTTCACCGGCTTTGACTACTTGCAGCAACTCAACCTCCACCGTCAGCAGCCCGCCGGCGTCCGTATACAGCCAGTAACTTTTGCGGCAAAGGATCGGTGGCGTCTCCGCCGGCTCGATCTCGTCGTCGGTGATCCCAAGATGAGAAAGCACGTTGTGAATCCCGGCCAGTCCACTCCGAATCAGTCGTTTTTGATAGACGCCCGGGTTACCTACTTCCAGGGTAATTGCGGGGATTTCAGCTTCCGCCGCCGCGCCGCGCAGCGTTCCGTCACTCGGTGGATTGTGCACGATCAGCTGCGGGTTTTGCAACATCGCTAACTGCCGCGTCGATTCCGCCGACATGTCCGCACGGATGTAATAACTATTGGTTCGCCCACGGCTGGCCGTGTGCAGGTCGAGAATGTAGTCGAAGTGCTTCACGATCCGCTCCAGGACGCGGTGCGCGTAGAGTTGGCTCGCGTTGCCGCCCTCCCGGCCGGGCATCATGTGGTTAAGGTCCACTCCGTCGGAAAAGAACCGCTGCTGGCGGAAAAACCCGGGTACGTTCACGACGAGTACGCCGATGACCGTCCCCCTGATCTCCTTGACCGGTAAATCATCAAACAGGCGCTGGATGACACGGATACCGTTTAGTTCGTCACCGTGGACGGCAGCCGTCAGGCCCAGCACCGGGCCGTCCGTCAGACCCCGTGCGTACAAAATCGGAATTTTTACGGGCTCACCGAGTCCGTCGGAAATAATCTTAAGCCAGAACCGCTGGGTCGTGCCGGGCTCCACTTTCGCTTCACTAAGGTCCTCGATGATGGGGATAAAATCGTTGTCGCTGATCATTCGCGTAATGCTGAGTTAGCAAGCTGCTGCTTGCGGTAATAAGTAAATATTTCGTCGATCGCTCGCTGAACGACCGGCTGGCCGGATTGCGCCTCCGCCTGGGGGAAGCCACCGATGCTCATGGTGTTGAGTTCGGAAAGAAGGCGTTTGCCGTCGTCGTCTTCCAGCGTATCCATGCCGTAGAAAACAACGCCTTTTTCAAGTAGCGCGGGAGAGATGGCGGCGACCATCTCGGCTTCTTCCGGCGTTATTTCGGAACCGACGGAAGTGCCGCCCTGGGCGACGTTGCAGAGCCATTCGCCCGCGGCCGGTACCCGCAGAGAGGCACCGAGCACCTTACCGTTGACGACTAAAATCCGTTTGTCCCCCTTGCTGACGTTCTCCAGAAATTTCACGGCGAGATAGCCGTCGGTTTCTAATTCTTGTTGATGAGCAGTTAACCAGGCTTGGAGTGATTGGGTTATGCCGTCCACTTCCACTTCGCCGTTGTGCACCTTCGCGATGCCCTTGCCGCCGTGCGCCCGGAGGGGTTTAAGAACCGTTTTGCGCTGATCCGTAAAGGCTAAAACCTCTTCGTCGGATTTGACGAGCGCCATCGGGGCGGAGTATTTTTCCCAGTTGAGTAACCAAGCTTTATCGCCCGTCTCCAGCATGCCGCTGGGGCGGTTGATGACTACGGTGTTCGTATTTTGGTCGAGGTAGTTCATCGCTCTGGCCAGGGCGGGGGCGATTGGGTGGGGCAGCCTTAGCCAGATCAGGTCGTAGTCTTTCGGGTGGAGCATAGTTAGTTGCTCGGCGAATTGTCGGCCGGTCGGATCGAATTCAAATTGCTCCCTCACGGTTATTCCTTGCACCCGCGCCAGCGCCCCTTCCTGAAACAAAGCGGTATTTTGGGCGCTGCCGCGAGATGCCACGTCGACGCGGGAAGAGCGGGGGTCGTTGGCCAGGCACCGGGCCAGGGCGTAGACGGAATTCTGGTCGGAATGCCCGGAATGGTCGGTTAAAATGAGGGTACGCATCTTCAGCGGAGGATTTCCCCGAGCAGCGTCGGGTCTTCGTTAAGGGAGGCAAAGAGGCGCATACTGAACTGGCCTTTTTTGGTGAACAGCCGCTCGGCCATTTGGTCGATGGCGATGGTGGAAAGGACCGTCTGGAGGTAGCCCTCGATGAGATCGTCCAGCCCAATACCGAGTTTATTGAAGTCGCGCCGGTCCATGAGCATTAGCCGCGTGGCGTCGCTCGACCACTGTTCTTCACCGACTTTCTGGGATAGATTCGTCCCGAGCATCGCCCACGAATCGGCGCCGTTCTCGAGGTGTTCCGTCAGCGGTTCCGCCGCCCGCCGCGAGTAGCAACAAAGCGGACGGATGCCGGACTCAGTGCTGGATACCATCAACCGGACGTCGGTTACGTAAGTGCGATTTTTCTTATCGGGGATGGTGCCGACGTGAAAAAATTTGCCTTTCTCCGTCCCCGAGCTCCACTCCGAATTACCGATCAGGCTCTGGACGATGAAGCGTTCATAGTCGATTTCGGTGGCCATGAAGGCGTCGAGCTCGGCGGGGCTGGTGATCGTAAAGACGCCCTGGCCGGCGTTGCTGTACGGAACCTTGACGACGGCGTGCCCGCCGAGTTTGTCCACCCAGAGCGGGATTTGCGCCTTCGTCACGTCCCAGATCGTCTCCGGCGTGTGGATGTGCAGCCCGTGTTCGCGTAGTTCCGCGTTGAACAGATCGTAGGCTTTGGCCGCCATCATTTTGTTTCGACCGCCCGCAAGGCAGGCGATGATGGGGTTCAGAATCCTGGTCTTTTTGCAGGTGATCGGCAAGCGCGACCAGGGACGCTGGGTCAGGTAGCGGAACACGGCGCGAAGCGGAACCCACTCACCTTCGTGCAACGCGTGGAGTTGATCGTCTTCAAACTTGAGGTTGCGGGAGTCCGCGCCGCGGTAGTCCGTTACGTAGAGCACTTCCTCATCGAAAACGTCGGCAATGGTCTCGGCGTACCCGCTGGCTTCCATCGGGTTTTTATCGTAGACGACGGCGAGCTTACCTTCCCCCCTTCTACCTTTCTTGTTGACGAGTGGTAGGAAGGTCCGCTCGATCAACTTCTGGTAGCTGCCCTCCTCCTGGTGGTCGTCCAGTAGCGGCATGGATTTCTGACCGGAAGGGCAGGAGTTATTTTCGATGACCACCATGCGGCGGCGACCGTCGGCGGTGGTCGCGTTGATCAGGTCGGCCCCACCCCACAGGAAGTGCTTGCACTGGTAGCTGAGCAATTCGCGTAGCTTTTCCTTGTCGACCTGGGGGTTGAGGTGGCAGTAGCGGTTGACGATGCGCTCTTTGTCCAAATTGAGGAAAAAGGCCACCATGGGGTGTATGGTCGCGTTGAGCGCTTTGGGGTACCAGTGGTCCTCGGCTTTGAAGTTGCCGGGGCGGATGAGAATCGGGGGAGTGTTGGTCACGGGCGGCGGCTGCTGAGCGGAGGAGTAGTTGCTGAGTGAACGTCGTGGGGAAGCGGGGATATTGAGCGTTTCCCACCGGTCTCTCTTTTTTCCAAAAGGAAGGCAAAGGTGCCGGTTATTTTTGAATTGCAGCTACCTAAAAGTCGACGCCGACGAATTTTAACGGTGGGCCTGGTTCAGCTGTCCAGAATAGCTTGCTTGACTTCTTCCACCAGCAGTTGGTGCTCCCGGCTAAACTGATCGGACCAGGCGATTCCGCGCGCTTTCAGGTCAAAATGCTTGACCAGCGTGCCGACGTTATCGAGGCCACCTCCCGGTTTGGTGGGGTAGCCGATGACGTAGAGCGAGTCCGCTAACTCCACGGCTAACTCAATATCGTGAGTACAAAAAATGATCGTAGCTAATTCGTGGCTGAGGTTAATTAGCTTGAAGGCGTTGATGACGTTCTGAATATTACCTACGTCCAGACCGGAGAAAGGCTCGTCCATGATGATGTAGTTCGTAGAACTCAGGACCTGCTCCAGAATAGCCGTTCGCTGCCGCTGGCCACCGGAGAGCTCGTTAGGGTACTGGTCTTTGACCTGGTAGAGCCCCCAATCCTTCAGGTGCTGCGTGATCATTTTCCCCTTCTCCGTCTCGGAAACATCCTCCCGCTTCCGCATGGCGAACTCCATAGCCTGCTCGATCGTCTTGTGGCGGAACAGCACGTAGTTTTGACTGACGAAGCCAACGTCGCCCTCCCGCACGCCGCGCAAAGGTGGGTGGCCCTCCTGCTCCTGAGCATCCAAATCGGAAATGAGAATCGTACCCTGGGTTGGTTTTTCAAGGCCGGCAAGCGAACGAAAGAGTGTTGATTTCCCCCGTCCGGAGCGGCCTACGAAAGCGATCGTTTGCCCCTGCACTTGGTCCGGGCGAAGAACGTCCTTCTCCGTAAAGTTGATGTTTTGGATGATCTGCTTATCCCCGTAGGCTACGCCGACGTCTTGGACCTGGAGGATGGCTTCGGCTTGGTTGTAGGTTGGCATTTTTGGTCTTTGGTCTTTGGTCTTTGATCTGGGGTCTCTGGTCTAGGGTCTTTGGTCTGGGGTCTTTGGTCCGGTAGTTAGGGTGCTATTTTATTTCTTACTAGATTTTTGAGTAGCGGAAGAGAAGGCGGCGGAGAAAATTCAGGAAAACGTCAATGCCGAGACCGACCAACAAGATGACGATTTGGAGTGCGACGATCCGGCCGTGGTTGGCAAAGCGGTCTGAGTTTTTAATGAGGACTCCCAGGCCACCGGCGGCGATGAGGATGGATTCTACCGTCACCAGCATCATCCAGGTGATGGCCAGGTTCTGGCGGAGGACTTCGATGACGTAATCCAAGCGACCTTTGATGACGACCTCCCAGAGCACTTCCCAGCGGGAGCACTGGAGCGAGCGGGCGTGGTCCAGTTCTTCCTGAGGGATGGCGGCTACTACCCCGAGTAGAGACGTAATGAAGTAAAGGCTCATAAAGACGACCAAAACCAACACCTGCATATCCCGCGCGTCGTTCACCACCATCGCCATGTAGAAAGTGATGCCCGTCAAAGGCAAGTACCGCATCCGCGAAAGCATCACCGCTACCGGACGGAACGCCGGGATGGGCGCCAAGTAAGCCACCACCAAACTCACCACGATCGAGATCACCGTAGCCTGCGCGCACAGCCAGAGGCTCGACCCGACGTGCCGCACCAACCCCTCGTTGAACAGATCGACGAACCCAGCCCACACCAGCGAAGGCGGTGGAAAAAGCTTCGTCGCCCCCGACGTGCCGATGAACCAGAGCGCCAGCACCAGCACGATCCAGACGCCGGAGATTAGGGCCGTATGCTCTTTCGCGATCCGCTCGAAGGGCTTGAACCAGGAGGCGATGTTTAGATTGGCCATTTGTGTGGGAATAGATTTTGGGGAAATTTTAGGCGGTAGGCGGTAGGCGGTAGGCGGTAGGCGGTAGGCGGTAGGCGGTAGGCAAGTAAAATTTCTATCCTACGTGTGCCTCATTCCAGCGCTAAAATCTTGAACCAATTTTGCAATTAGATTCGTCACACTACCGCCTACCAGCCTACCGCCTAATTTCCTACCGCCTAACAGACTACCAGCCTAATTAAGCAACGTAACCACCACCCGGCGATTCTTTGCCCGCCCCTGAGAAGTACTATTATCCGCTACCGGACTAGCCTCCCCCTTGCCTTCCACCTTCTGGAAACGACTAGCGGGAATACCCTTCTGGATCATATAAGTCTGCACCGCCTGCGCCCGGTTCTGGCTGAGGATGAAGTTATTATCCGGGTTACCGACGTTGTCCGTGAAACCGACCATTTCGAGCTTGGCGTCTTCGGCCTGGATGAGTAGGTTGAAGATCTGGTCGAGCACGTCAGACGCGCCGGGGCCGAGGGTCGCGCGTCCACTACCGAAATTAATGTTCCACTCCCCTTCGGCGAGGACGGAACGGGCTTTTCCACTGTAATCCGTCGTGTAAGCTTCACCAGCTTCAATGTCGCGGACGGCCTTGACGTAATCCAGGTTCACTGCTTCGTCGTAGGGGATGATCCGCTTCACGTTCTGGTTAAAACCGGCGGGGTTCAGCTCCTTGAGGTAATAAGACACTTGGTCGTACACTGCCTTGTAGCGATTCACGCCGTCTTCCATGCCGTAGTACTGGCGCGCATCGGCCAGGTTGAAAACGCGGGAGCCGCCCATGTTGTAGCTGATGCCGCCTTTTTCGCCTTTTTGCCCCTGGAACATGTCGTACCAGTAGTCGGCATCCTCCATTTCGTAGGTGGTCGTGACGGCTTCGGCCGCGCGGCGGCGCCAGTCGTCGAACAACTTCATTTGGTTCGAGCTCGTATAGCTGGCCTTAAGAATGTTACTCACGATTTCCGGGTTCTCTTCACACCATTCCTTGACCGCGATGACGGTCGTAGCCATTTGGTTATTGAATTCCTTGGTAGAAACGATGTCGGTGTAACCATCGATCGCGTCAAAGACCATCTTATCGCCCGGCGTCCAGGTGGCGCAACCGTCGATGGTTTTGTTGACCGTGCGGCCGGTGAGTTTACCGTCCTTGATTTCCTTGAGGGGGATCGTCCAGCCTTCGTTGACGGACTTAATCAGTTCCTTCGCGGATTCGATGTAGTCGTCGTTCGCCGAGGCGTAGAAGTTGACGGCTTCGGGGTCGTAGGTAGTCGGGTCGGGGTTGACGGGGATGCCGTTTGCGAAAGCATAATTCACCGTCGTCACCCAGTCACCGTCACCAATTACCGTAGAGATGAGTGCGCCGCGCATGGATTGCGGGTCCATCTTCCACTTCGGTGGGCCGATCAGTTTGTCCTCGCCGTAGCTGAGGCCGACCGCACCGACCACCTGCACGTGGTATTTGTCCTCGCCGTACTTGTCGTTCAGGGCCTGCTGGACGGACGAGATGTAATAAGGCGCGCCGTCGCCCATCATCATGATGGCGAACACGCCCTGGTCGGGGTTGGCTTCGCCGGCGTCGAATTCCTGTACGAATTTCATTTGTAAGTTCCGCAGTTCCGAGAGCCAGTCCTGGCGAATGATCTCCAGGTTCACGTTATTGGCTTCCATCATCGAGCCTTCCGTCGTGAATGGCCCGCCGTTCGCGCCGATGATGCCGGACTGCGCGTTCCAGGCGTAAGCGGCCATTCTCGTCAGCGGTAGGTCACGGACTTTGCTCGAGCGTTGGGTGCCCGCGAGCGGTAGTTTATCCGCGTTGGTGATGTTATTGACGTCACTCCCGTCGACGTTAATCCCGTCGAGCTGTTGCGATTCTTCGATCTGCACGTCCGGCGAAAACTGCCAGAGTAGAAAGCCCACGACACCGACGATGAGAAAGGTGATGAGTAGCTTAGAGAGGGTAGTGAGTTTCATGACGAATGGTGTTTGTTGTGTAGTTGTCCGGGCCGGCTGCCACGGTAATCTGTAATGGATACGCCGCCGTTAACGATCCGAAGATAGTTACCCGGCCCGCACCACGCCAATCATAGCTTCGTATTTACGATAAGCCCGGGTAGATGCCGATGAACGTCCGCGGGAAATCGACGAACGGTAACGGGGTAAAGTTATTAAAAAGTGGGGTTCACGGGAGATTTGACGTTTGGGCGCGGTCGCAGGTGCAGGGTAATTCGGTAAAAGAGCAAAGAGCAAAGAGCAAAGAGCAAAGAAACAAGACCGTACACTCTACTCACCTGCGCAAGCTTATGTATCCCACCAATCTATTCCTGGATCGTCCTCGAAGTTCCGCTTGGTACCAGCTAGGCCCGGAGGGTCGTCTCTCGTAGCGTGGGGTGCAGCCCCACGTTTTCGTTTACCAACCAAAACAGTCACCGTCAAACAATCCCCCCCGAAAAAGCGTCCCACCAAAGCATAAAACCATCAACCATCGAGGATCAAAATAAGCGGCCCCATCTGGCGGGAACATTGCCCAACCCAACGGCAAAAGACCTCCGCGGCAACATCGAGAATTTCCTCGGCATGGCCCGCGTGCCGGTCGGCCTGGCCGGTCCGATTCTGATGAACGGCGACCACGCAAAGGGTGAGTTCAATATTCCTCTGGCAACGACCGAAGGGGCTTTGGTCGCCTCCTTTTCCCGCGGCATGAAAGCCATCACCGTCGCCGGTGGCGCTACCGTAAAGGTCATTACCGAAGGTGTTCAACGCGCTCCTTACTTCGAACTCGTCGACCTGACCACCGCCGTTAGCTTCCTTACCTGGGTGCAGCAGCACCACGCTGATTTCGAGCGTATCACCGGCGAACACAGCCGCTACGCTAAGCTAACCACCATCTCCCCCACCCTGGAGGGCAACGCCGTTACTCTCCGCATTTCCTTCACTACCGGGGATGCCGCCGGACAGAACATGGTCACCATCTGTACCGACCGGATTTGCCACTACATCGCCAAGCATTTCCCGGGGGAGGTCACTAACTGGTACTTGGAAGTCAATGCTTCCGGTGATAAAAAGGCTAATTACGCCAGTTTCCAGTCCGTCCGTGGTAAGCGGGTCTGCGCGGAGCTCGTTCTGCCGAGAAAAATCGTTGTTGACGTTCTGAAAACCACGCCCGAAAAGATCGACCACTTCGGCCGCGCCGCCTGCTACGGTGCCCTTCAGACGGGTACGATCGGGGTCCACGCTCACCTCGCAAATGGTCTGGCCGCGCTGTTCATCGCCTGTGGGCAAGATGCTGCCTGCGTTGCCGAAGCGGCCGTTGGTACGGTAAAAATGGAGTTGACCCAGGCGGGAGATTTGTACGCTTCCATCACGCTTCCCAACCTGATCGTGGGAACGGTGGGTGGTGGCACCGGCCTGCCCACCCAAAGAGAATGCTTAGAAATTATGGACTGCTTCGGTGCGGGGAAAGCTAATAAATTCGCTGAAATCACGGCGGGCGTTTGCCTGGCGGGGGAACTTTCAATTCTCGCCGCACTATCGGCCGGTCACTTTTCTTCGGCGCACGAGCGGCTGGGGCGGAAGGCCGTTGCTAAATAGTTTGCTTAGAGAACCCTTCATCCAGACGCTCGGAGGACTCCCGGCGCTGCGCTACGGGAGACGCTCCGAGGATCTCTAAGCTCAGCTATTTCTGACAAGATTAGGTCCTCGGAGCGTCGATTTCAGGAAGGTAGCAAAGCGAAACTCCTGAAATTGTCCTCCGAGCGTCCGGGGGGTCACCGGTAAATTCACTACTACTCAGCTAGGGCGATCACGTCTTAAGCCAACTCCGGAATCAAAAACTGCCCGGTATAGCTTTCCTCGACCTTAGCCACCTGCTCCGGCGTCCCCTTAGCCACCAGCGTGCCCCCGCCCCGGCCACCTTCCGGCCCCATGTCGATCAGGTAGTCCGCAACCTTGATCACGTCCATGCTGTGCTCAATCACGATGACGGTATTTCCCTTGTCGACCAAGCCCTGGAGAACGCGCAGTAAGTACTGAATATCCTCAAAGTGTAGGCCCGTGGTAGGTTCGTCCAGAATATAAACCGTCTGCCCGGTAGCCCGCTTACTGAGTTCTTCGGCGAGTTTGACCCGCTGCGCCTCACCACCCGAAAGCGTCGTCGCCCGCTGGCCGAGGGTAATGTAACCGAGACCGACGTCCTTCAGCGTCTTCATCCGCCGGTAGATCTTCGGAATGGCCTCGAAGAAATCCGACGCTTCCGCGACGGACATGTTCAGCACGTCGTTGATGCTCTTGCCCTTGTACAGAATCTCCAGCGTCTCCCGGTTGAAGCGTTTACCCTGGCAGGTTTCGCACTGGACCTCCACGTCCGGCAAGAAGTTCATCTCGATCGTCCGCATCCCGCTGCCCTTGCAGGTTTCGCAGCGGCCGCCCTTGACGTTGAAACTGAACCGGCCAGGTTTGTAACCACGGATCATCGACTCCGGCAACTTCGTAAACAACGCACGGATGTCCGTAAACACACCGGTATAAGTAGCCGGATTCGACCGCGGCGTCCGCCCGATTGGTGACTGGTCGATGTCGATCACTTTGTCGATGTGATCCAAGCCCTTGATGGTTTTGTACTCCAGCGGCCGCTTGACCGAGTTGTAGAAGTGCTGGCGGAGAATGGGGTAAAGCGTCTCGTTGATCAGCGTTGATTTCCCCGAACCACTCACGCCCGCTACGCAGGTAAAAGTCCCGAGCGGAATCTTGATATTGACGTTCTTTAGGTTATTACCCTTGGCACCTTTCAGTTCCAGATACTGTTTAGGGTGGCCTTTGCGGCGCTTCTCCGGGATCTCAATCTTCTTACGCCCGGCCAGGTAGTCGCTCGTAATACTCCCGGCATTTTTTTGCAACAAAAACTCTTTCGGTTTACCGGCCGTCACGACTTTACCGCCCTTGATGCCGGCACCGGGACCGAGATCCAATAAGTAATCACTCGCCATCATGATGTCCTTGTCGTGCTCGACGACGAGGACGGTGTTACCGATGTCCGTCAAATCCCTTAGCGCCTGGATCAAGCGCTGGTTATCCCGTTGGTGCAACCCGATACTCGGCTCATCCAGGATGTAGGTAATGCCCGTCAACTGACTACCGATCTGCGTCGCCAGTCGAATACGTTGAGCTTCGCCGCCGGAAAGCGAGCGGCCGGGGCGGTCCAGGCTCAGGTAGCCGAGGCCCACGTGTAGCAAGAAGCGTAGACGGAAGCGGATTTCCTTAAGGATGTCCGTGGCGATTAGCGTCGTGCGCTCGTCGAGGCCAACCTCGGCCGTGTCCATCCATACGCCTAATTCGCCGAGGTCCATGCGGGCTAGGTCGCTGATTGTTTTGTCCTTGATCTTGTAGTGCCGGGCTTCGCGGCGGAGGCGGTCGCCATCGCAAGTCGGGCAGGTGTCGATGGTCATGAAGTCCTCGGCCCAGGTGCGGATGCGCTCGCTGGTCGTTTCTTCGTACCAGCGGCCGATCATGGCGACGAGGCCATTCTTTTCGACGTCCCAAACCATGTCGTGGGCCGTGCGGTCGTACTTGCTTTTCTTCTGGCGGCCGGCCTTCTTTTTCGCGCCGTAAAGGATTACGTTCAGTCCCTCCGCCGGGATCTTTTCGATCGGGTCAGAAAGCTTGAATTTGTAGGTCTTGGCGATGGCTTTTACCTGCTTAAAAGTAGTATTCTCCCGGTTTTCACCGAGGGGGACGAGACCACCCTTGTTGATACTTTTTTTGCGGTCCGGGATGATCTTTTCAATGTCCGGGCTATTCAGATTTCCTAATCCACGGCAAGTTTTACAGTAGCCGTAGGGGGAGTTAAAACTGAAGGTATTCGGGCTCGGCTCTTCGTAACTGATGTTGTTTTCCGGATCCATCAGGTTCTTGGAAAAGGTGCTTACTTCTCCGGTGTCGTCGTTCTGGATAAACAGTAGTCCGTCGCCCATTTTGAGAGAAGTCTGGAGGCTCTGGCTGAGTCGCTCCGCGCGTTCGGGGCTCATCTTGATACGGTCGACGACGAGCTCGATGTCGTGGACTTTGTAGCGGCTGACCTGCATGCCTTCCTTGAGGTCCTGAATCTCACCATCCACGCGCACCTTCGTGTAGCCTTGCTTACGGACTTGCTCGAACAGCTCCCGATAATGCCCCTTCCGGCCCCGAATCAGCGGTGCGAGAACAATGATTTTCTTGCCGGCGTAGCGTTCCGCGATCTGTTGCTTCATCTGCTCCTCGGTGTAGCGGAGCATGGGCTCGCCCGTCACGTAGGAATAGGCGGTGCCGGCGCGGGCGTAGAGGAGGCGGAGGAAGTCGTATATCTCGGTCACCGTCCCCACTGTGGAGCGCGGGCTGCGGTTGGTCGTTTTCTGCTCGATCGAAATAACGGGACTAAGGCCGGTGATCTGCTCGACGTCGGGCCGCTCCATCGTGCCCATGAACTGGCGGGCGTAGCTGGAAAAGGTCTCCATGTAGCGCCGCTGCCCTTCGGCGTAGATCGTGTCGAAGGCCAGGCTGGATTTACCCGACCCGGAAAGGCCAGTAATCACGACGAGTTCGTTGCGCGGGAGTTCCACGCTGATGTCCTTCAGGTTATGCTCCTTGGCGCCGATGACGGTCAGGAAGCGTTCGGAGTGCGGGAGTTCGTTTTTCTTGGCTTTCTTACGCTTTTTGGTTTCTTGCGTGGTCGCGGGTGCGGGGTCTTGTTGGATAGGAGCGGGGGATATTGGCATACGGGGGTCGGGCGCTTGTGGACGTCCTTTTTACCAACCTCGGGGCTTGGGTTTAGGTTTTGTTACGGTACGTATTTCCCGGATCGACAATGGCCAAGCCTCTTTGCTCCTTACGCTTCTCCTCGGCACCCGCGACCGCGCCCATCACGTATTTATCGGCACTACGAGTCATTTTTATATCTTTAGGGCCTCTCGATTATAAACCTATTTCTTATGCGTTTTTTGTTTTTGCTCCTGGCTCTAGCCGGTACGCCTCTCCTTGCACAAAATTGTGGTGATGACTGCGGCTCCATCAGTGGATTAAATTGGCTGGATGAGAACCGCGATGGCATACGCCAGGATAGCGAAAGTCTCACCATTACCGAAGTGAAACTATACGGGAATGATGGATCCACGTTGATTAGTGAGAAAAGTGAATTTAGCGGGGAATATACTTTTACGGATTTACCCCCCGGAGATTACACCCTCGAGTTCGAACCACCCGGCGGGTTTGCTTTCTACTCAACACTCAGCAAACAAGGTAGCGATCCAGCACGTGACAGTGACGCAACCGACGTGAACGAGGGTGAATACAACGTGCAGATCACCTTAGGGGCGGGCCAGGAAATAAATACGGACGCCGACGTAGGCTGGATAGTAACAGAGAGCCCTTCCGTGCGCACGGTTCGGGAGGCCACCTGTGCAAATCCAACGGGGGCGGTGGAGGTCATAATTAAAGGACGCGCTCCCGCAATTATTTTTGTGGATGGTCAGCCAGTACCCCGGACCGGTGAGGCTACGCTGCTGGATAGCTTGACGCCCGGTGGACACTATCTCGAAATATCTCTTGGTAAATCCAGAAGACTCAGTAACGGAACTTTAATCTACGAAGCTCAATCTGTACAGAATATTTTTGTTTCAGAACCCTTCCCCGTTGAAGTGATAAAAGCTGGGTCGGAATGCATCGACCCCACTCTCGTACGGCTAGCCGTAGCGCCAATTGACTCTTCAAGTTTTGCCAGCTACGAATGGAGTGATGGCTCGACCGACTCAGTAGTGCGGCAGCCAGTGGTTGGTGAAAGCTACAGCGTTACCGTTACACTGGACGATGGCTGCCAGGCGACCAGCGAATTTCCCTACCGGGTTAGGGCTACTCCTTACACCTTCCCCCAGGACAGTATTATCCGCCTGGACTGTGTAACTGGCTTAGCGACAATTGCATTGCCAGAAAGTATTTCTCAAGCCGTTGAATTCAGATTACGCCCCCCCGATGCCGGGCGGGGCGACCCCGCCAGCGAATTCACCGTCGATAAGCCTGGTTTTTATTCGCTCAGTCCGGGCCCCGGCAGTTCTTGCGCGGTGTCTGGCGAGTTTGAAGTCCTGGATGATCGGCTCACCGGCATGGTGCTACGTCAGGAGAGGATCGACTCGTGTCTGCTCGACGCAAATAACTTGTTCGTATCCCACCCAACCACCACTGATTTCTCCAAAACCCACACGTTCAACTTCCGCGGTCCGGCGGACTCGATTGTTCCCGATCCACAAAAAACTTGGTTCGCGGATCTCTACGGCGCGCTGCCGGGGCTTTATTTCGTCGACGTCACCTCCGAATGCGGCGATACCACCCTTTCCACGCTCGTAGTAGCCGCCGACACCTGTGAGTTCATATCGAACGTGAGCGGCTTAGTCTACCTGAATAATGACGGATTGTGCGACGACTCCTCGAACTCGGCAAGCACGGCCATACCCCGCGCCAACGTTAGCCTGACCAACGACGGTGGCACCAGAAACTACCTGTTCCAAACGGACGATGATGGTTACTGGGAAGGACGCATCGTACCGGATACCTACCGCATCACCGTCCTCACGCCGCGGGATAGCTCGCTCGTAGCCTGTCCGTCTTCACGGTCATTCTACACCTTTCCCCCCGGCCTCGTAGCATTCATCCCTTTGGCGATGATCGAAGTGACGGACTGCGCAAGCCTGTCGGTCGACGTGGTCAGCCCGCGTTTCCGGGTTTGCTTCGAAAATAAGGCTTACGTCAGCTACGCTAACCGGGGTGGTCAGATGGCAGAGAACGCCCTGCTCAGGGTAACCGTAGATCCGCTTTTCGAGGAAGTGACCGCTACGCAAAATTTTACCCGCTCCGGCGACGTACTGACTTTTGATTTGTCCGATCTCCCGGCGCTCGGGCGGGGCCAGCTTCAGCTCGGCTTTAAAGTAAGTTGCGAGTCTATCCGCGGACAGTTACACTGCCTGAAGGCCGAGATTTCGAGCGATAATGATTGCAACCCCGGTACCGGCCGGGCACTGCTTGACGTAACGGCTGCCCCCTGCGACGGAGATAGTCTCCGCTTCAACATTACCAACGTCGGTACGGTAGCCATGAGTAGCGACTTGGAATACTTCGTTTACGTGGATGCGGAACTGGACGAAAACGAATCCAAAAGAGTAGCCGGACTAGCGGCGGGGCAAAACCTGGGCTTAACCTTCCCCGCTACGGGTGCAACGGTGCAGGTCGTGGCCAGGCAGGCCACTATGGGCGGGATAGGCTCAGCTTATCCGTCCGCGATCGTGGAAGGCTGCGGTGGGATCATGATCGGGGCGGGCGTTCAGATCAGCTCCGATAACGGATTTGCGGGGCGCAGTATTTACTGCCGGATTAACACCGGCAGTTTCGATCCGAATGAGAAACGCGTGTTCCCGACCGGCCTCGGCGATCTGGGGGACGTTCCGCCGGGGACGCGCCTGACCTACGAACTCCACTTTCAAAACACCGGCACCGATACTGCCTTTACGGTCGTCATCCGCGATGTTCTTCCCGCTGAGCTGGACGTAGCGACGATTGAATTCGGCGCCTCCAGTCACGATTACGACGTGATGATTGATGACGGACGGGTGCTCACTTTTACTTTCAACGATATCTTGCTGGTGGACAGCTTTACTAACGTAGCCGGCAGTATGGGGGTGGTGAGTTTCTCGATCGACCACGTTGAGACACTGGAGAGAGGTGATGAATTCCAAAATCGTGCGGGTATTTATTTTGATTTCAACGAGCCCGTCATTACGGAATTCGTGCGTACGCGCATTGTGCCATTACCCTCGTTAATTAATTCTTTGGTTCCGGAATTTAGAAATTTCCCCGTCCGCATCGAGTTGTTTCCTAACCCCGTCGGCAATGAACTCCAGGTTGAATTGCCGGATTTGAACGGGCCCGTTGACGTTAGTTTACGAGTCATAAACGTATTTGGTCAGACGGCAGGAACGTACCCTTATTTCAAGCAGGGTGATCCGATTGACGTTAGTGCGCTACCCGTTGGCACTTACGTTCTGGTGGCACAAAGCGGGGGCCACGTCATCGGTAGAAAGCAATTCGTAGTTGCTCGGTAGCGGGTGCTGGGTTTATTAAAAATAGCAGCGCACCGACGTGGGCGCACGTGCGCTAGATGCTCACGAACGTCCGGTTTCGTCGAATTTAGGGTGCGAGTTTCGGTTTTATGGTGATTTGTATTCCTTGAGTGAGTGTTGGCCGTTTTGCGCTCCATTCTACGGATCTCCGCGCGCCCATCCAGATAACTGATGGAGCCGCGCTCAAACGTGCCATTTGTCGGCCCCACGTATTATCGATTTGCAAATTTGTATATCTTTGGGGCCTCTCAGTTTATAAACCTACTTCACATGCGTTTTTTGTTTTTGCTCCTGGCCCTAGCCAGTACACCTCTCTTTGCACAAAATTGTACCGAAAATTGTGGGTCCATTAGCGGACGTAGTTGGTTCGACATGAACCGCGACGGCATCCGTCAGGAGAAAGAATTACCGGTCCCCGGCCGGGTGGCGTTATTTCAGGACAGGACGGCACAGCCACTCGAAATCGACATCGAAGAAGACGGCACTTATGCTTTCAACGACTTAGCCGCCGGCACCTACATTATTGAGTTTCTCCCCCCGACGCCAATCGTGTTCGCAACATCCCGTAAGCAGGGCGACGACCCGACGCGTGATAGTGACGTCAACGCCGGAAGCTTTGAGGTGGAGATTGATTTGGCAGCAAACCAGGACGTCACTTCGGACGCGGACATTGGCTGGTTGTTACTAGACGTTTTCGTACGTACGCTCCGGGAGCCCAGTTGCGCTAACCCGAGCGGGGATTACGAAGTGGTCAGTACCAGCCTGAGCAGCGCGGAGCTCACCATCAACGGCGAATCCGTCCCCACGCCGGGCGACACCCTGATCCTGGACGAACTGGTTTCGGGCAATAACGAATTCACGGTATCCTTCGCGGGCAACTCGGCCAGCTTTAGTTTCGTGGTCCCCCCGGCCACGCCCCCACTCAAGCTGACGCAAACCGGCTCGCACTGCACGGACTCTACGCAGGTGCACCTAGCCATTGAAGCCATTGATTTCGCTAGCGCCGTGAGCTACCAGTGGAGTGACGGCTCGACCGATTCCATCCTGCGCCAACCGGTTGTCGGGCAGCGCTACGACGTGACCGTATCCCTGGACAACGGTTGCGACGCCTTCGGTAAATACGTAGCTAAGCCCACCAAATACGTCTTCCCGCAACCAAGCATTTTTAGACTGGACTGCGCGACCGGCCTCGACACCATTACGCTACCGGAAAGCTTTTACAAATTAGTTGAGTTCCAACTACGCGAGCCCGGTTCCGACTGGGGCGCTTCCGCCAACGAATTCATCGTCGATCGTCACGCTAATTACGCGGTACGTCCTGCCCCCGGTAGCTCGTGCGCGGTTTCTGGTGGCCTGCAGGTCGTGGACGGTCGACTCGCCGGTCTGTCCCTACGCGAAGAAAGGATCGACCCCTGTTTGCTCGACGCCAACTACCTGTTCGTTGACCACCCGACCACACCCGATTTTTTCGACAGTCACGAATTTAGCTTTCGTGGCCCGGCCGATTCGATCGTACCGGACCGATCAACAAGTTGGTTCGCCGATCTCTACGGTGCGCAACCGGGCACCTACTCCGTCGATGTCACCTCCGAATGTGGCGATACCACCCTGTCCACCATCGTAGCGACCGCCGACACCTGTAAATTAATCCCGAACGTAAGTGGCGTAGTCAGTCTGAACGAGGATGGCTCGTGCAATGGCTCGTTGGACGACGCGGGCCCGAGCATACCCCGCGTCAACGTGAATCTTACCAACGACGACGGCACCCGCGCCTACCTCTTCCAAACGGACGATACGGGTTACTGGGAAGGACGCATCCCGCCGGATACTTACCGCGCCAGCGCAGCGAAGCCCCAGGATGGATCACTCCTCCCCTGCCCGTCTCCGCTGCCATCCTACACCGTCAACCCTGACTTCGAAACTAAAATAAACCTGGCAATGGCCGAAGTGGCGGATTGCGCTAGCCTCAACGTCGACGTCACCAGCCCGCGTTTCCGAGTTTGCTTCGACAACCGGGCTTACGTAAGCTACGCTAACCGGGGCGGTGAGGTAGCGGAGAATACCGTACTGGAAGTGACCGTAGATTCACTATTCGATGAAGTGACGGCTACGGAAACATTCACCCGTTCCGGCGACGTACTGACGTTTGATCTAGCCGATTTGCCCGCACTCGGGCGGGGTCAACTGCGCATCGACTTTAAAGTGAATTGTGATGCCATCCGCGGGCAACTGCACTGCATCAAAGCCGAGATTTCGAGCGATAACGCCTGCAACCCGGGCGACGAGCGCGCGCTGGTCGACGTAACGGCCGACCCGTGCGACGGAGATAGCACCCGCTTCAACATTACCAATATCGGTACGGAAGCGATGGCCAACGCCCTGGAATACTTCGTTTACGTGAATACGGAACTGGACGAAAGCAGATCTAAAAGAGTAGCTGGCCTGGAAGCAGGTGAGACGCTGACGCTGAGTTTCCCGGCCACGGGCTCGACGGTACAGGTCGTGGCCAGACAAGCCACCGCGGCGGGTGTTGGCTCGGCTTATCCTTCCGCAATCGTGGAGGGTTGTGGTGGAGTAATGACCGGATCGGGCGTTCAGATTAGCTCCGACAATGGATTCGCGGGGCGTAGCATTTACTGCCGGACGAACACCGGCAGCTTCGACCCCAACGAAAAGCTCGTATTCCCCGTCGGGCTCGGTGAAATGGGCGACGTTCCGCCGGGCACGCGGTTAACTTATGAGCTTCACTATCAGAACACCGGCACCGACACTGCCTTCACCGTCGTTATTCGCGACACCTTACCCGTTGAGCTGGACATCGCGACCATCGATTTTGGTACTTCGAGTCATGATTACAGGGTGAGAATCGACAGCGGGCGGGTGCTGATTTTCACTTTTGACAATATTTTACTGGTAGATAGCTTCACGAACGTCACCGGTAGTATGGGCGTCGTAAAATACAAGATCAACCACGTCACGACCCTGGAGCGAGGTGACCAATTCCGGAACCGGGCGGGTATTTATTTTGATTTCAACGATCCCGTGATCACGGAATACGCGCGTACGCGTATCGAGCCCTTGCCTTCCCTGTTCAGTTCGCTGACTGATGACTTGCGCGATGCTGCGATAAAAATCGAGCTGTTCCCCAACCCCGTAGGCGCTGAACTTCGGGTTGAGCTGCCTGAGTTGAAAGTGAATGCCAACGTTAGTTTGCGCACCGTCGACGTGTTTGGCCGCACGGTGGGGACGTACGCCTATCCTGGTCGCAATCAGCCGATTAATGTCAGTGCGTTACCCACTGGTCCTTACGTTTTGGTGGTTGAAAGTAATGGCCAAATCATCGGTAGAAAGCAGTTCATGGTGGCTCGGTAGCGGGTGCGAAGGAAATTGGGGAATAGCGGGGTAGATACGTGCCAGGGTACCCTGCCCTTTACCGAAATACCCGGTACCCGCGCCAGCGCATTACGCTAAGCCAGCTTTTTCGATTCGATCCGCGACGTAACCTTGCCCCGTCCGTTTGATACGAAACTTCACCAAGTCGCCCGCTTTGGGGTCTGGGTAGCGCAGATTTTTGACTCGGAAGTGAAATTCTTCCCTAGTGTCTTGAAGCCGAACGTAACCGTGGTTTCTGTCTTCGAGATAAAAGAGGATCGTACCAAAACTAAGCGTCGTCATGGCGGCGAAGGTACGGACGGGCTATTCAACAGGGTGCTGCCGCAACACTGGTGGTGGAGCTTCCGTATTGAATAAAATTACATCCCTTGAAACCTCTCAGAGAAGCCCCCCACATCAGCGGCCGCCTACCAGCCGATCACGCCGAAGAACCCATCAGCCAGTCCGTCGCCCCTCCGGTGGATACCTTTCGGAGAAAAAAGACCGGTAAGGGCCGTTCCGCTAAGCTGTGGAAGCCCAAGCACGTCTATTTCACCGCCGCTGCCTGGGAGGAAGAGCACGGCCGGCGTATCGCCGCAAGACTGGACGAACTAGGCGTAGTTTACGAAAGACTGAAAGGCAACCGCCTCCCCCGACTTGGTGGTAGTACCACCCGGGAAACCTATAAAAAAGCAAAAAACACCCTTGCCGTGGTCAACGCTCCGCCGGGGCAAATGAAACTTACGCCCATTCCTCCGTCAGCCGACTGGCAGTTCCACCTCGCCAAGGGCTGCCCGGCCCACTGTCAGTACTGTTACCTGGCGGGCAGTTTGTCCGGCGCGCCAATTACCCGGGTTTACGCTAACCTAAATACCATTCTCGGTAACGTCGATAACTACATCCAACCGGGCGAGGAACGCGCTACTAGTTTCGAAGCCAGCTGTTACACCGACCCCCTGGGTTTGGAGCACCTGACCGGAAGCATCAGCCACACGATCGAAAAATTTGGTCAGCTAGGCCCCGACCCGAGCACGAACTCCCCCGGTGCGAGTCTCCGCTGGGTGACGAAGTACGACGACGTTACCCCACTGCTAAACCTCGACCACCAGGGACGCACCCGCTGCCGCATTAGTCTTAATGCAGATTGGGTGACGAAAAAGCTCGAAGGCGGCACGGCCGACCTAACCGCACGCATCGAAGCGCTCCGCAAACTTCGTGAAGCGGGTTACCCCGTCGGCGTGGTGCTCGCCCCGATCATGCCCTTCCCCGGCTGGGAAGAGAGCTACGCGGACGTGCTGGACCGGGTAGCAACCGCCGTCGGTACAGACGCTGACATCACGTTCGAACTGATCACCCACCGCTTTACCCCGGGCTCCAAACAGGTGTTGCTGGACTGGTACCCTAATACAAAGCTCGATCTCGAAGAAGAAGGACGGCGAAAGAAGTTCAATAAATTCGGCGGTCACAAATTCGTCTACGAAAAAAACCAACTCGGGGCGTTGAAAAAATGGATGTACCGGGAAGTCGGGAATCGTTTTGGGGAAGAATCGATTCTTTATTTCACTTAAAACTACGGCTAGGGTAGCGGCCGTACTCCGTACGGCATGTCCGGTTTCCGCGCCGTTCCGGTGCGAGAATTTATCGTGGATCATTACCATATTTCGCGCCGCGACGGTACAGCGACCGGGAGAGTACGCAGTTGATAGTTACGGGGTTATTCTCGCGGCCGTTATTAAAGTACAAGAAAGCAGGCCATAAAGCTAAAAAGGCCACGCTCAATACTGAGCGTGGCCTTTCCTTTCATGCTTGATGGAAAACGAACTTAGTTCTCCAATTTACCCGACCGGGAACCGGCGGAGTAGTTGATTTTCAATTGATTGGACTTACGCAGTTTGGTCTTTACGTCCTGAACAATACCCATCGTTACTTCGCCGTCAACGCGGAGGGAAGAGGTGATTTGAGTACGTTTGGCTTCCGGTAGCTTTACCTTGTGCTGCTCCAAAAACAGTGGAATATCATCTACAATAGAAATTTTGTCGCCCAACTGGATACGAGGAGCAGTACCGTATAAATCTCGATACTGAATTGTTGGCCGACCAATATAAATGTAGTTGACGAGGGACTTTTCTTCAAGCTTCGTCAGCTGGGTAGCTTCTGGCGTGTTGACGGCTACCTTAAGCGTAGAATCTCGCAGGACAGTTACCATCATGAAGAAGAACAGCAACATGAAAATGATGTCCGGCAGAGATGCCGTAGAGACTTTTGGGCTCGCCTTGCCGCGTTTTTTAGAGAACTTAGCCATGGTGTTGCTTATGTTTTGGTGAACTGTCTTTGAATACAATTCTTAGATGCACGGAGCATCCGTTTTGGTGGAAATAGAGAAAAGCAAAAAAAGGGAAGCACGCAGCCGTGTTCGGTACGGCTTCCCCCGTAAACTTTTTACTTCACTTAATTATCTTCCTCGCCGAAGTTAGTGGGCTCGGCTTCGGAAAGTACCATCGGAATTTCCGTCTTGATGGCCTTGCGTTGCGCAAATGGCATGTCTTCCGAGTAAGGAGTACCATACCGTTTCTGTGCCTCCGTTTCCCAAAGTTCATCATAAGCTCCTTTGAGTTCATTGTAGACGGCGAGGTACGTATCGTACTCCGTGCCACGGTCATTCTTTAGGGAGATGATAGCCTTATTGGGTGCCTCGGACATATTCTCCAGCCTTTGTGGGTTACGGATGAATTCTTTGGCAGCTTCACGAAGACGACCGATCTTCATCGGCTCATCGCGTACCAACAAATCGTTCTGCGCATTCACGAGAACGGAGAATACGTTCCGCTCTTTGAGCTTCGTGATATCCGGCTCCTCGTCAGACCACGGCGGCAATTTTACGAGGATGCCTTTATCCTCCGCAATGGTGGTGGTGACCAGGAAGAAGATCAACAGCAAGAAGGCGATATCCGCCATTGAGCCTGCGTTGATCTCATTATTCATCCGGTCTCTAGTCTTGGTCTTGGCCATGGTAGTGGGGGACGTTTAAGTTGATTATTTGAAAATACCCCGGATGCCGAAGCCGATCAGGGCAAGAATGGACAGCCCGACGAGAACAACGGCGGAAATAATGGATCCGCTGACAAACTTCAGCGTGCCTCCGTCAAAATCAGCTTGCTGGTCCGTATTGAACTTATTGATGGAGTTCTGAATCGCTGCGGATTCCTGAGTGACGTCGTTATTAGCTACGGAGTAGCAAATAAAACAGATGACGAGCAGCAGTACCGCACCGATGATTCCTTTAAGAGAACCCGATGGATCAGAAGCTACCTGCGCGAGTCCGAAAACGATCGCGGCGATGAAGGCAACGATGATGAGACCGATGGAGGCGTAGATACCGAAGTCAAATGCGCTGGTCGCGTATTTCTCCGCGCCCTTAACCTGATCGTTTGTCAGTACGTCGATCTCTGCGGCGGGTGCACCGAAGATGCTGACCATAAAGATGACAACTACCAAAAGCCCAAGTCCAAAAGCCAGCGCCTGACCGTACTTATTTAGAAAATCGTACATAGAATTAGCATTGGAAATTATCCCAGGGGGTCGGGGGTGAAATAGTAAGCACCGAAGCGATGGACCTCAGCCAATCTTACGCCTGAGCGGTAACCGGCCGTGAAGACTGATAACCCCACAAACGTAAGATTGAAACTAAGCCCATTTTGGTGCGTGAAGAACTATTTAATTATTCGACACCGTGGGAATAGATAAAGGATTTGGTTATTTGATGACGGTCGTCGGGCCGGTCGTGCCGGGGCGCGTCGTACCGGCGACTACGGTAGTCGGGCGGAAAACGTTGGTCGTAGCCATGGTGTCCACCAGGGCGATGGAAGCATCTTCCATCCGGTTTACGATGCCGTCGATCTTGTTGACGATGTAGTTGTAAAGAATCTGGAGGATAATGGCGACAACGAGACCGAATACCGTGGTCAGGAGGGCTACCTTAATACCACCGGCAACAACCGCGGGGGAAAGGTCACCAACCGTCTCGATCTTGTTAAAGGCCTGGATCATACCAATTACCGTACCCATGAAACCGAGCATCGGTGCGATGGCGATGAAGAGCGAGATCCAAACGAGGCCGCGTTCGAGTAAGCCCATCTGAACGGAACCGTAGGAAACGATGGCTTTTTCGACTGCGTCGGGGCCTTCGTCGGCGTGGCGAAGTCCTTCGTAAAGGACGCTGGCGGTGGGGCCGGCGGTGGACTTAGCTACTTCCTGGGCACCAGCGACGTCACCTGCTTCGAGGCGCTCACCGATGCGGGAAAGCAACTTATCCGTGTTCGTGGATGCGAGGTTGAGCGTAATGATGCGCTCGATACAGAAGGCCAGGCCGAGGATCAAACAGACGAGCACGATCGCCATGAAGCGCCAGTCACCGTCGATGAAGTACTTCTTGAGGATCTGGTAGCCGCTAGCTTCGGCGACTTCGTCTTGAGCCAGCAGGTTGCCGGCGGAAATGAGCACCAGCGCGAAAGCAGCCAGTATCTTGTTAAGGTTTCGCATAGCCATAATTTGGGTTGACGGTAAAAATTTGTGTGTGAAGTAAAGAAACATTGCTGGCCGATCAAAGCCGTGGGCCAACAAATTAGTAATTAAACGGAGGCCAACCAAAGTCAGCCCCCGTTCATCAGTGCGGAGAGAGAGGGATTCGAACCCTCGAGACGGTTGCCCGCCTATACGCTTTCCAAGCGCACCTCTTCAGCCACTCGAGCACCCCTCCTGATGTGGTACGGAAAAATTACGTTCCGTATCCTTTTAACTAAGCCTGGCTTGCCGTTCTCTAAATCCTGGCTGAATGTGGGCAAACCAGCCGTTATGTTATTACGTGACCGACACGCATTCGTGCCTGGTCGATGTACAAGCTACGTTTGTCGGTCGTAGCTGCGCAGTAGTCGCAAAAATTGCAAAAAGCATCAACAAAACAAAATTTATATCGGTAATGAGCGATATAAATAGTTATTCTCTTCGGTCGTTTTACTTCACCCAGGGTAAATCCGGGTGCGCAAAACGGTCTAAGTCAAACAGTTGCCACGCATTGGTGGTCGTTTGCCGGGCGACTTCCGCAACGGAAGTTTTCCAGAGTTCCGCAACCTTATCGGCTACTTTTGGCAGGTAGGCCGTCTCGTTGCGTTTTCCCCGGTAAGGGGTGGGGGCAAGATAGGGCGCGTCCGTCTCAAGCAAAAGCCGATCGTGTGCGACTTGTTCGATACTCGGCCCGATCCCACCGTTTTTAAAAGTGGCCACGCCGCCAATGCCCAAATAAAAGCCAAGGCTGACGGCGCGGTTCGCCTGTTCGGTACTGCCCGTCCAGCAGTGGAAGACGCCACGGAGCTTTTCGTCCCCTACCCTTTCGATCAATACCAACAGCTCGTCAATCGAATCCCGGGCGTGAATACAGATGGGCAAGTCGAACTCGATCGCCCAGGCGCACTGGGTCAAAAAGGCGGCTTCCTGCTGTTTTTGGTAGGTTTTGTCCCAGTAAAGGTCCATCCCGATCTCACCAATGGCGACCCAAGTACGGCCGGAATCCAGATAGCCGCGCACGATGGCTAGCTCTTCCTCGTAGTTATCCTTCACGCTTACCGGGTGGAGGCCCATCATGGACAGCGTACTTTCCGGATAGTCCGCTTCCAAGTCTAGCATCGCCCGGTGGCTGGTGGAGTCGATGGCGGGCATGATGGAAAGCGCGACGCCGGCGGCGGGGATGCGGGCCATCATCGCGGCGCGGTCGGGCGCGAATTTGCTACTGTAGAGGTGGGTGTGGGTATCGATCAACATTTGGTCTGGGGGAGATGCGGAAGCAGAGTGTATTGGCGGACGAAAGCCCGCCGCCGTTTTACCTTTGCCGCATGGCGAAACAAAAAAAGTTCTACGTAGTCTGGCTCGGGCACGTGCCGGGCGTCTACACGACCTGGCCACAAGCAAAACAGCAAGTGGACGGATACAAAGGTGCAAAGTATAAATCATTCCCCGGCCGGGCGCAAGCCGAAGCCGCGTACGATGGTGGTTTCCAGCGGTACATGAACGCAGCCGTTGCTAGCAACTCCACCCCGCACCCGCGCAGCGATAGCGAGTCTACCCTGCACCCGCGAAGCCATAGCGAGTCCCGCACTCAGTCGGGACGGCCGCGCAAACCCTCTACCCGCAAGAGCAACGCGCCCACGACGCCCACGATCCTGAGCCACAGTATTTCCGTCGACGCCGCCTGCTCCGGCAACCCGGGCAAAATGGAGTACCAGGGCGTCACGACCACCGGTAAAAAGCAACTTTTCCACCGCGCCTTCCCCCTGGGAACGAACAACATCGGCGAATTTCTCGCCCTCGTCCACGCCCTCGCCTTCCTGAAGGCGCAGGAACAACCTGAGCTCCCCATCTACAGCGACTCGCAAATCGCGATCGGCTGGGTCAAGAAAAAGAAGTGCAAAACGACGCTGAAGCGGGGAAAAAAGACGGAAAACCTCTACGAATACATCGTCAAGGCGGAAGAATGGCTGAAGGCGAACCCGGTGACGAACCCTATTTATAAGTGGAATACGCGGGGTTGGGGGGAGATTCCGGCGGATTTTGGCCGAAAATAGTATGGTAGTAGCGCTACGCGCAGTATGGTAGTCCCGCTCGCGGTAGCTACTACCATACTATCAAACTAGTCCAAAGCACCTACTGTCATACTATCGAACAAACTTCATCCGGTAAGCCGCATCCGTCTCCCCCTTGCGAATCCGCTCTAGCTTCCGGTTAATCATCCGCCGCTTGAGGGGTTTGAGGTGCTCGGTGAACAGGATGCCCTCGATGTGGTCGTATTCGTGCTGGATGACGCGGGCGTTCATGCCGTCAAAGGTTTCAGTGTGCTCGACGAAGTTCTCGTCCTGATAGCGGATGGTAATTTCTTCGGCGCGGGCGACGTCGCCGGTGATGTCGGGGATGCTGAGGCAGCCTTCGGTGTAGGAGCAGTCGTCACCGGCTTCTTCGAGGATTTCGGCGTTGATAAATACGCCCTTCTTACCGAGGTGCGCTTCGGCTTCGTCGTACATCGGCCCGGCGTCGATGAGGAACATGCGGATGCTTTTACCAATTTGGGGGGCAGCCAGGCCGACGCCGTGGGCGGCTTCCATGGTTTCCCACATGTTGGCGAGGAGGGTCTCGAAGCCGGCGTACTCGGGGGTAATGGGTTTGGCAACTTTTTTCAAAACGGGTTGCCCGTAGGCGTAAACGGGAAGAATCATGTAGAGAGAGTTCAGTATTCGCCGCAAAGATAATTAGCGCAAGCTTTCCATAAAATCTTGCAGGATGATAGTTGCGGCCAACTTATCGACGCGCTCTTTTTGCCGGCGCTTCATTTTGGGCACGCCCATGGCGATCATCGCCTCCACGGCGCGTTTGGAGCTGCGGTATTCGTCCTGACGGTGCAGCGTAATTGCCGGGTATAGCTTGGCAAATTTGCGTTCGAAACCGATGACTTCATCGTTGATCTTGTTGGGGGTGCCGTCTTTGTGCAGGCTTTCGCCAATTACTAAGTCCGTGACTTCTTCCGTAGCCAGGTATTTCTCCAGCCAGTCGAGTAGCCGCCAGGTCGGGACGGTTTCCAGGCCGTTGGCGACGATGCGCAACGGGTCGGTAGCGGCGAGGCCACACTTTTTGGAGCCGTAATCAATGGCCAGAATGCGGGGCATTAGTTTGCTTTCCCTCCCCAACGCCTCAGAACGTTTTTTGGTTAGGCGCGGTCGCGGGTGCGGGACCAGCTGGCGCGGACGCAGGTGCAGAGTTGTTTTATAAAGGCACGGGAGGTTGGGCGCGACTCTATATTCTTGGACAATAGAAACATCCGCCGCCACCGGTACCGAAGAAATAACTCACCCCGAGTTCCAGCCCACCCAGACCGCGGGTAATCGAGCTGTATTTGCTAACGTTAACGTCCGCCGTGAGGGAGGCCACGAAGTTCTCGTGGTAAAACCGCGTGAGCAGCACGACCGACTCGGAACTCAGTCCGTTAACCCCGTCGTTGAGTCGGTAGCCCGCCCCGACCGTAAAGAATTTATTATCGGGGTCAAGCTGCCCGCGCTTGATGAAGTTAAACTCCACCTGGACGCGCAACTCGTTGTGCGGCCGCTGCCAACTGTAAACCCCCTGAAACGTCAGCGACTTCCGGCCCCGCAGCATCAGCGTGGTTCCGCCCTGCACGTTGTACCGCTGCTTCAGCACGGAAGAAGAATCGCTTGACGTCAAACTAGTTAGCTCGTTCTGCAAAAAGCCCCGTTCCGGCTCACTCAGGTGCTTAACCGCCACCGCTACCCGCCACTGCCGCAGCGAACTGTTCTTGTCGTCGTAGTAAAAGTGACCGCCAACGCCGTAGTCGAGCACCAGCGGGGCACTCCGGCTGAATACCTCGTCGGGGATATTGGGGTCGTCAAACTGGTCGTCGAACGTAAGGTCGGCCAGTTCCAGGCTGTACCCGATCACCCCGATCTCCGCCCCCAGCCCCAGCAGCATCGTCGGCTTGTTGCCCCGGCCACCCAGCGATTTGGTGTAGGCCCCGCTCAGGTAAGCGGCCGTGGTTTTGATGGTCGGTTCACCCTGCCAGTCGGCCAGTATTCGAGCGCCCAGACCGAAATAATCCCCCGGCTCCGTTCCACAGATTCGGCCATCCACGGCGGCGGCAACCGTCCGAAATGCATTGCCCTCCAGCGAGCTGCTCCACTGATCGCGGAGGATGGTGCTGACCCGCAAATTGTGCTCTCCGGGGATGAAACCGGTGTAGGCGGAATTCAGCACCAGCGGCGCGTTCGTGTAGTCGGAAAAGTGCTCCTCCTGCCCTGAAACAGATAACGAGAACATCACTGCCACAAGAAACACCCAGCATTTATGATCGAACCTCTCGTCGGGTTTTCGACCACAAAGGGCACGGAGAACACAAAGGGCGTTTCTCCTCTGTGATCTTTGTGTCCTTTGTGTCCTTTGTGGTAAAAGAAAGGATGCTGCGGGTGGATTATTATTAAGGTACTTCATCAGCGAATCAAATTAACGGTACCCGTGATCGTCTTCCGTTCCCCGTCGACGTAAATAACCTCCAACTGGTAGGTATAAGCCCCCAGGCCGGCCGCCACGCCGCCCTTCGTCCCGTCCCAACCAAAGGTTTCCTCATTGGGCGGCAGCTCCCGCCGCTCAAAAATCAGCCCACCCCAGCGGTCGAACACCCGAAAGTGGTTGATTTGTAAAATACCGTCCGGAAACTTCGTGCGCACCCGGAAGACGTCATTCCGGCCGTCTCCATTCGGCGTAAAACCGCTCGGTAAGAATATTTCCCGGTCGATGAGTACGTCAACGTAAACGCTGTCCCGGCCGGTACAGCCAAACTCGTTCGTGATCTCTACGAAGTAATTCCGGCTGATCAGCGGGGAGGCGACCGGTACCGGGCAGTCCGTACAGTCCAGGCCGAACGGCGGTTGCCACTCGAACACCGAGGCGTTTGCCGTAAAGCGGGTTTCCAACACGACGGATTGCCCCAGGTCGATCATCACGCTGTCTTCCACGATGTCCACCCCCACGGAATCGGGCTCGATCACCGCCAGATCGAAGATCTCGAAACAACCGGCGGAATCAGTGACCTCAAAAGCGTATAAACCCGGCCGAAGATTACTGAACCGGCTTCTCCCTACGCCGGATTCGGCGTAGTCCGGCCCAGTTAGCGAAAGCACGTACGGGGCCGTCCCTCCGGCAAGCGTGGAAACACCGAGCACGGCGTCGTTCTCCCCAAAACAACTGATCTGTTCCAGCGAATCCACCACCACGAGCGGAGCGGGCTCCGGAACGGTGACTACCCGATCGACCAGGCAGCCATTTCCGTCGCTAATTTGAAATTCGTAGTCGCCGGCCGTTAAGTTTTCGAGTGGGCCGGCTACCGCGACGCTATCAGTCGTGATCCCGTAGGGGGCTACCCCACCGGTCACGTTCACTTCGATCCGGCCGTCCGACCCGCCGGAGCAGGTGACGCGCCCGATAACTGCCCCTGCCTCCAGACGCGCCGGCTGTGCGACCGCGCTCGTCAGTTCCGTTTGGCAGCCTTTGGCGTCTACGACCGTCAGGGAATAATCGCCCGCGGGCAAGTCCGTGACCGTCGCGGAATTATCCCCGGTCGACCAGGTATAGGCGAAGTCCGGGCTTCCGCCCTCCGCCGTCGCCGTGAGGGAAGCGACCGCGTCGTCGAAGCAAGAGATTTCTCCGGTCTGAACGATTTGCCCGGTAACGGCGGGGTTGACCGTGATCGGGACGGTTAGCGTGTCGGAGCACAGTTCACCGTTACCCACCACGAGTTGCGCGCGGTACTCTCCGGCGGCGGGGTATTTGTAGTCGATCGCGGTACCGACACCGACGCTGCCGTCCCCGAAAGACCAGGCGTAATCCGTGATGGCCACGCCGCTCGCGCCGGTAAAGGTGATCGTTTCGCCCAGGCAAACTTCCGTCGCGGACGGGGTGAAGTCCGCCACCGGCGTCTCGTTAATGGTTAGCGAGCGAGAGACGGTTTGGGTGCAGAGCCCACCGATCGAAGCGGTTAGCTGCACTTCGTACACTCCTGGCGCACCGTAGGAATGGACCGGGCTGGTAAGTGAGGACATTTCTCCATCGCCGAATTCCCAGCGGTAACCGGTTGCGTCCGGCGTGGTGTTGGCAAACAGGACACTATCGGGGTTACAAGCATTCGCCGTTACTACGTCGAAGGAGGGTGTCGGGAGCGGACGAATGAAGAGCGGTTGTGACAGGGTATCCCGGCAGCCGGTTTGGTTATCGGTCACGACCTGCGTGATGGTTTGCGGGCCGCTGGTTGGGTAAGTATAAGTACCCGCGCAGTTGTCCTGAGTTTCCCCACCGTCAAAGACGAACGTGCAGGCTAACCCCACACCGGCGACCGAAGCAAAGGTGGTTGGGTCGCCGAGGCAGGTACTATCCGCTACGGTGAAGTCGGCAACGGGGGCGGCGTTAATGGTGATGGTGGAACACTGTTGGCCGGAACAGCCGTCCGGTAGCAGGGAAGTTACCGTCAGGCATACTTGGTAAGTACCCGAACTGTCGAAGACGTGGCCGACGGCGGCGCTGTTCTGTGGAGAACTGTCGTCCCCAAAGTCCCAACGGTAATCGACGTTTCCGGAGCCTTGGCTTTGAAACGTAATTTCTTCGCCGGGGCAGCCAAATACGGGCCCCGCGAACGCTGCCTGCGGGCTCGGGACGACCACGATCGAGTCCACGTAACTATCCACTCCGCACTTGCCAAACACTTTTTGCTCAATACGGTATTGTCCGGGCCCGCCAAAAGCCCAACGCTGGTTTTCCGCCCCCGTGATGGTATCGCCATCGATCACGTACAAAAACCCGGCACCCGCGCTCGCGCCACTTCTGATGTCAAAGGAATCACCCGCGCAGACCGTGCCGGGAAGGCCGAAGAACGCCTGGACTTCCGTGGGCGATATTTCCAGGCGCTCGCACGTGGTATCGCTGGCGCACTTGCTGCTGACGACGAGGCAGACGTTGATGGAATCGACCACGTCCGTGTCGTACACGATCACCGGTGCCGCCAGCTCCGTACCCACCGTGGCACCGTTCAGCGTCCATTCGTAACTACTCGCGCCGGCAAATCTGGAGTTGGATATTGCTACCGTATCGCCCGAGCAGTAGGGCGCGCCGTTGGTCGTGAAACTGGCGACCGGCGTGGGCAAAACGGTCACGGCCTCGCTGATGGTCCGCTCCGCGCAGCCGTTGTTCAGCACCAATTCGATCTCGTAAATTTCCGGCGTAGCGACCGCCGTTAGTTGTAGTGGACCGGGGTTGGGGTCGGTGGAAAAAGTTACGCCGTCCAGCCGCCAGTTGTACGTCAGACTAGCCCCGGCGGCGGATTGGTTGTTGATCGCTACGTCCAGCACCGTACAGCTATCCGGGGCAAAAGTCAGGGAAAAGGCGGGCGCGGGCGCGGGTGCAATGGTGATTTGTTGGACGGACTCGGCGACGCACGGACCGCGCATGACGGTGAGCGTGACGTCGTAAGTACCGGCCGCCGGAAAGGTAAAGGTTGGGTTCTCCCCCCGTGCGGTACCGAGCCCGGCAAAATCCCATTCCGCCCGGTCGAACGTGAGGCCGTCTGGTACGCTAAAACTGACCTCGTTACCGTCGCAGTCGTCCACCGCAAAGGAAGCAACTAACTCCGCTACCCGGACGGTAAAGAAGGCCTCGTTGGAGCAACGCGCCAGGTTAGCCAGCCCGTCGACCCGGTACGTGACGACGTACTCGCCGATGCCCGCCGCGCCGGGGTCGAAACTACCGCCGGCACTCACCAGCCCCGCCGCGTCCGAATAAGTACCGCCCGGTGGCTGCACGTTAAATTGAATTACGCCATCGTCCGCACAGAGCTCCCGGTCGGTAGCCCCCGTGATCGCGGACCCGACGATGACGACGGTGATCTCATCCGCCACCACGCAGGGCGGGTCCCCGAAACTGACGCGGTAAGTACCCGGCGCCAGGCTTCCGGGGTCGATCGTTCCGTCGAAGGGGGTTCCGTCAATGCGCCAGAAGTCGCCGGGTAAATTAGCGGTCAGCCGGTAGGCGACGTCCTGATCGCAGAGCGTGGAGTCGGTCGCGTTAATAACGGCGGTCGTGGCGGGGTTGACCCGAAAAACGTCCACCGCCGGCTCCTGATCTCCACAGAATGGATCGGGGTCGCGTAACCGGGCGGTGACGGTGTACTGACCGAGGCCGAGGTTGACGGGGAAATTGGTGACCAGCGCGCCGTCCACCGTGTATTCCAGTGCGGGAAGGAAGGGATCGGGGGTGTAGGCGAGACTTTCGCAAGCATCGGGCTGGGGGGTTAACCGATTGATGACGCCGGAGCGTACTTCGATTTGAAAAGAAGAGTCTACCGTCTCGTTACAGCTTTCGTTGACGCCGCGCAGCGTTACCGTGTAGATTCCGTCCCGACTGAAAGTGACCCGGGTGTTTCTACGGCGGCTATTTTCAATTACTCCGCCGACTCCACTCACCGTCCAACGGTAGGTGTCGATGCCGATGGATCCACCACTGGTCAGCCGGACGGTGGCATCGCCGTTGCGACAGACGTTGAAGGGTGCGGTGTCCGCCACCAGGCCTGAATCCGGCCGCGCGACGGCCACTGGTGCGTCAATTACGGTTACGGTGCGCGTAATCGAATCCGCGGCACATTCATTTTCCGCCCGAATAGTTATCGGAAAAGTACCGAGTTCCGTGAACGTGTAGCTCGGGACGCTGGTAAACCCCTCGCCAAAATCATAGGTGCGGTTCACCCCGGTGGGGCATACTTTATCGGCGAAAAAGGTTTCTTGCCCGACACATACCGTGGGGGGGAAATCTCGAAATTCAGCGCGCGGGGGGCTGAGAAACGTGACCGGGATCTCATTTTCCTCCGGCACGGTACTACCCACGATAAACGTCTTAATCGTTATTCGTCTTCGATCGCTGGCCACGCAGGTGGTCAGTATGTCGCGAAAATCGTACTCGTGAAATTGCTCGGAGGTGGTGGTCGTATTGGCCACCATTCCCGTCTCACCGTTGCCCCAGGCCAGTTCGATCCTTTCAATTGTCTCGGTGTACAACGGGTCGATAATTACCCGGGCGCAGAGCGTGTAGAACGTATCCGTTTTACTCAGGCAGACGACTTGCCTCCCGGAGCATACTTGTACCGTCGGTGCGTTCTGCGCGGAAACATGTCCGTTCACGAATAGCACGGTAAGCACCAGGCTGGTGAAGATGGTTTTTAACATGTTGTTTGAGCTGAAATACTAAAGTGAAGACTAAACATCCGTGCAAGGCGACCGCAAAAGTAACCCACCTTTCCGCAGGTCACGGGGTCAAATGGGGAAACGGTACGGAGAGTTGCATTAAAATCCAGCGTACCTTGCGCCAAACCCCTTTCATTATGAGCTTAAAAACCGGCGACAAAGCCCCCCTCTTCACCCTCCACGCCTCCGACACCAAGGAAGTTTCCCTGTCCGATTACGCCGGGCGCAACGTCACGCTCCTGTTCTTCCCCCTTGCCTTTACGGGTGTTTGCACCGAAGAACTCTGCACGATGCGCGACGCGCTGGCGGACTTCAACAAAATGGAATCCGACGTGCTGGCCATCAGCGTCGATAGCCCTTTCACGTTGGCAAAATTCAAGGAACTGGAGAAACTCAACTTCCCCCTGTTGAGCGACTTTAACAAGGAAGTCAGCCGCCAGTACGGCTCCCTTTACGACACTTTCGCCTTCGGGATGGAGGGCGTCTCCAAACGGTCCGCATTCGTGATCGACAAGGAAGGCGTGGTGCGGTACGCCGAAGTACTGGAAAACGCCGGCGACCAGCCTAATTTCAGGGCGATTCGGGAAACCTTAGCGGCTTGCTAGTCGTTTGAATCACCGTATAAAAAGGTAATCCACAGCATGTTGTACGCTAGTTCCACTGACACCGATACCGAAGTTCTCCTCGAAGAGGATATCGACGTTGACTCCGGCACCCCCGCCGACCTGATCGTTTATAACGACGACCACAATACGTTCAATTGGGTGATGAAATCATTCGAGGAGATCCTGGGCCACACCAACGCCCAGAGCGAACAGCTCGCGTTGCTAATTCACCTGAAAGGGAAGGCTACGGTTAAGTCCGCACCTAAGTCTGAGTTGCGCCCTAAGAAGGAGGCGTTGGTGGACCGGGGGCTTTCGGCGGTTATTGAGGATCGGTAAGGGGTCTGGGGTCTGGGGTCTGGGGTCTGGGGTCTGGGGTCTGGGGTCTGGGGTCTGGGGTCTGGGGTCTGGGGTCTGGGGTCTGGGGTCTGGGGTCTGGGAAGATCGTATTTGAGCTGCTTTTGGTTTTATTATTTACACAGTGATACAACCGTATTCCCCAAGTCTTCTTTGAGCGTTTGTAAATCAACAAGCCATAAATTGTAGACCAAGCCTACAGACCAAAGACCCCAGACCAAAGACCAACCTTCCCCCTTGCTCTACCGCCTAAACAACCGCCACCCCGAACTCTTCCCCGATCCCCTACGCACCTCCGGCAATGGCCCGGCTTGCTTCGGCGGCGACCTGAGCCCGGAGCGCCTCCTGGCGGCCTACCAACTCGGCTACTTCCCGTGGTTCAGCGAGGGCGACCCCATCCTCTGGTGGCACCCCGACCCACGCTTTGTTATCTACCCGGAAAAACTGCGGGTCAGCAAGAGTATGCGGCCTTACTTTAACCAGGCTAAGTACACCGTTAAGTACGATACCCGCTTCGCGGACGTGATGCAGCACTGCCGCGATACTTACCGCGCCGGACAATTGGGTTCCTGGATTACGGATGAGTTGGTAGAGGGTTTCCTCGTGCTGCACGAAGCCGGCTACGCGCACAGCGTGGAAGTTTACGAAGGGGAAGAACTCGTTGGCGGTCTCTACGGCATGGCGATGGGCAAGATGTTCTTCGGGGAAAGCATGTTTCACCACCGGCCGAACGCCAGTAAGTTTGGTTTCATCACCTTGGTGCGTGACTTGCTGGCGGACGGATTTCGCCTCATCGACTGCCAGCAAGCCACCAAACACCTGACCAGTCTGGGGGGAGAAAATATTTCCCGTGCGGAATTTCTCAATCAGGTAGGAATGATCAATGAAGAGGAGACCATCCGGGGCAAGTGGGTATGATTTTTGCGGCCGGTGGATAACTCTGGCCGTTCCCGGCCGTTTACTCTTCCACATAAGCTACTACCCCATCGATTTTTTTCTTACTACCGAAGGCCGCGAAGCCCTGGACGCTCCGATTACCAAGAACCGACTCTTCGTCCGTCAGTACGGGCGGGGCGGTAAGATCATGATTTCCCTTCACGGGTTCGGCCGCAACGGGCGGCGCATGGAGCGGCTCGCTCTCGCGCTCGGTGACCACTTCACCACCTTTGCCCCCGATCTACCTTTTCACGGTAAGTCGGAGTGGGTCGACCAGCGGTACCGGCCCCGGCAGATCGGCACGATGTTCAACCAGCTACTCAAAGAATACCCTAACCGGGAGGTGTACTTACTGGGGCACAGCCTCGGCGGGCGCGTGCTGAGTAACGTGCTTCCCTTTCTGGACCACACGAAGATCATGGATCTGGCCCTCGTCGCCCCGGACGGCGCCGGCGGTCGCTACACCAACTGGATCGACACCCTGCCCTCGGCCCTCGTCAAGCCGCTCGCCATGCTGTCCGAACGCCCCCGGGGTGTCGTCAAGCTCAGTAACTGGCTGCGTAAGCGGGGCGTCATCAACAAGTATTCGGCGGAATACCTTGAGTACAATCTAAAGGATGGCACTTTCCGCCGCCGCCTGGCGGGTAGTTTGCGGAGTGTCCTACTTTTCCCACCGAGCCCGGAAGAACTGGAGGACACGCTTACCAACAGAAGCATCACCGCGACCGTCTTCACGGGCGACCGCGACCCGCTGCTGGACCTCAACCGACTTTCCGCGCTCTACGGCCCGCTGCCCTCCGTCAACGTGGTGACGTACAGTGGTAGCCACTGGCTGCCGGAGCAATTGCTCCGTGACTATTACCTTCGCCGGGGAAACTAACACTGCCCCCCCGTGCAAGAACCCCTCGCCTACGAAAACGTCGGCACCCTTTTGGACCGCACCACGCGGCTCATGAAAGCCATGTACCAGCGCGCGTTCCGTGAGGCCGGCTACAACCTCACGCCGGAACAGTGGGTGCTGATCGACCACCTTTCCAATAACGGCCCGGCGAGCCAGACGGATTTGGCGAACGGAACCTTCAAGGATGCCCCGACCGTTTCACGCATCATCGATAAACTCACCAAGAAAGAGTTCGTTGCGCGCACCCGCTTTCCGAACGACCGCCGCCGCTACCAGATCGCGCTAACGGCGTACGGAGAGGAAACGCATTCGGTCCTCAATCCGCTCGTAAAGGAACTCCGCATTCAAACCTGGGGTGGGCTGACGGAGGGGGACCACGACGAGTTGTCACGTATTCTCGACACCATTCGGGATAATTTTGCGTAGTGGGCGCGGGCGCGGGTGCTAAGTTTTTTAGATATACCAGCCCGGGCCTTTCAAAACTACGCGAAGGTTTTTTACCATTAGGTCATTTGAACCCCGATCAGCGTAACAATTTAACCCTACACAAAGAAGCCCCGTGCAAAAAGCCTACTTCATTTCCGGTATTCACACCGACGCCGGTAAGACGGTAGCCTCCGCTTTTCTCCAACTGGCCCTCGACGCGGATTACTGGAAACCCATCCAGGCCGGCGACCTGGATTTTGGGGATACTGACCGGGTAAAGGCCTGGACGGGCAGCCCCGCCGAAAGGTTTCACCCAGTCCGCCATTCGCTGCGGACCCCCGCCAGCCCCCACTACGCCGCTACGCTCGACGGTGTTCAAATAAACCTGGCCGATTTCACCCTTCCCTCCCCCACGCGCAACGCGCTAGCTAGTCCCGCATTCAGTCGGGGCGACGCGCTAGCTAGTCCCGCACTCAATCGGGGCGACGCGCTAGATGGCCCCGCACTCAGTCAGGACGACCGCGCACCTTTACTAGTAGAAGGCGCCGGTGGCTTACTCGTCCCAATCAACGACCGGGAAACCGTCGCGGATTTAATTAAATACCTGGGTCTCGAAGTCATTCTCGTATCCCGTCACTACCTGGGTAGTATTAATCACACAATGTTGAGTATCGCGTACCTACGGAGCCAAAACATCCCACTGGCGGGATTGATCTACTCCGGCGGCGACAGCCCCGAAACCGTCCGCATCATCGGCGAACAGACCGGCGTCTGGCCCTTAATTGAGTTACCGGAGCTAAAAGAAATCAATCAAACCACGCTTACCGAACTATCGGAAACCAAGAGCGAGGAAATCAGGAGAAAGCTAGGTCTTAGTATCGATTAAATTCCTACCGCCTACCACCCTAAGAAAGCGCTTCAGCTTTCTCCTCACTCAGTACCATTTGCACTCTCGCTCCTAATCCTTCCAGCACATCCTGCGCTGCGGCCAGCGACTTGACGTTATTTTTAATCATGGATAGCCGACGCGTGGATTGCTTCAGCTTCAAACCGCGCATCACGCCATCTTTGGCCAGTGTATCGTTCAGGGCCCCAAAGGTGGGTGACTCGTAGTAAAGACTCTGCGCATCCTCGACGAACATACAGATGAGCTTGTCATTCTTGAGCACCACGCGATCGAAACCGAGCTCCCGACACAACCACCGCAGACGTAGACCGTCAAAAAGCTCCTCTACTTCCCGGGGAATTTTACCGAAGCGATCCGCCAGTCCGCTAGCAAACTTGGCAAGTTCCTCTTCCGTACTTAATTTATCCAGTTCCTGGTACAGCCGCAACCGTTCTTGCGTACTCTCCACGTAAAGCGTCGGGATGTGCATTTCCGTATCCGTCTCGACGGTCACGTCCGTAACGAAATTGGAAACTTCCTGCAACTGCTCGGCGAAAACGTCGCGGAATTCTCCCTGTTTAAGTTCGCGCACGGCCTCCTCGAGAATACGCTGGTACGTCTCGTACCCCATATCGGAAATAAAGCCTGATTGCTCGCCACCCAGCAGGTTACCCGCACCCCGAATGTCGAGATCCTTCATGGCGATATCGAACCCGGAACCCAAATCGCTGTGTTCCTCCAAGGTCCGCAAACGCTTACGCGCCTCGGAGGTGAGCACGGAAAGCGGTGGCGCAATTAAATAACAATAAGCCTTTTTATTCGACCGCCCCACTCGACCCCGCAATTGGTGCAAATCGGACAGGCCGAATTGATGGGAATTATTGATAATGATGGTGTTCGCGTTAGAAATGTCCAGACCCGTCTCAATGATATTCGTACAAATTAATACTTCGAACTTACGATCGATAAATTCAATCAATGTTTTTTCTAAGTTCTTTGGGTCCATCTGCCCGTGCGCCACGGCGAACTGGACATCAGGGCAAAGCTTCCGTAGCATAACGGCCATATCCTGCAGTGACTTCACCCGGTTATGAACGAAAAAGGCCTGACCGCCACGAAATACTTCGTTTTCAATGGCTTCTTTAATAATCGCCTCATCAAATTGCCGGACTTCGGTGTGAATCGGTTGGCGATTCAGTGGAGCAGTCCGGAGAACGGACATATCCCGCGCGTTCATGAGGCTGAACTGAAGCGTTCGGGGAATTGGCGTAGCCGTCAGCGTAAGCGTATCGACGTTAACCTGAATCGACCGCAGTTTTTCTTTAGCCTTCACGCCAAATTTCTGTTCTTCGTCAATGACTAATAAACCTAAGTCCTTAAAGCCAACCCGTTTACTGAGAATGGCGTGGGTACCAATGACTAAATCAATTTTACCTTCCTTTAAATCTTTATAGATCTGCGTTTTCTCTTTGGCCGAGCGGAAGCGGTTGACGTAATCCACAACAATCCCAAACGGTTCGAGCCGCTCCTTGAAGGTGCGGTAGTGCTGCAGGGCGAGAATTGTCGTGGGCACGAGAATGGCCACTTGCTTCCCGTCCTCCGCAGCTTTAAAGGCAGCACGTAGCGCAATTTCCGTTTTACCGAAGCCTACGTCACCACAGATCAGCCGATCCATGGGGTAATCTTTCTGCATGTCCCCCTTAGTGGCGTTGGTAGCAGTTAGCTGATCGGGCGTGTCCTCGTACATGAAGTTAGCCTCCATCTCATTTTGCAGATGACCGTCGGCCGGGAAGGCGTGGCCCGGGGCGGCCTTGCGCTTGGCGTAGAGCTTAATGAGCTCACCGGCCATGTCCTTCATTTTCTTCTTCGTCCGCGCCTTCATGTTCTTCCATGCGTCGCCACCGATCTTATCGAGGCGCGGCAGGGAACCTTCCTTGCCGGTGAATTTGGAAAGCTTGTTGAGCGTATTGATGCTGACGTAGAGCACGTCGTTATTCTTGTAGATCAGGCGGACGGATTCCTGCGTCCGACCGGCAACTTCCAGTTTCTCAAGACCGGAAAAACGGCCGACGCCGTGGTCGAGGTGAACGACGAGGTCGCCGGGGCTGAGGTCACGCAGCATCCGCAGGTTAAGGGCACGGTCTTTGGTAAAGCCCTTCCGAATACGGTAACGGTGGTACCGCTCGAAGATTTGGTGATCGGTGTAAAAGGCCGCCTGCATTTCCGGATCGGTAAAACCGGCGTGAATGGCCAAATTAAGCGGTTCGAAGCGAACGCTGGCTTCCAGGTCTTTGAAGATAGAGTAGAAACGCTCGATCTGCTTGGGGTTACTGGCGAAGAGGTAGTTCGTCAATCCGCCGGAGGTATTTTCCAGCAGCTTACGAATCAGCAAATCCATGTTTTTGTTAAAACTCGGCTGGGGCTTGGCGCGGCAGTCGATCGTCTTGGTCATCTTCATCGGCTGCTTGTAGTCGGTAAAGAAGACGATGGGTTTGCCCTCCACGTCCTGGAGGACTTCGCCTGGGCGGATAAAGGCGCGGTCGTTGAACAGCTGCTTGAGCTCTTCGTCGTCGACAATTGTGAGGTTTTTGGCGAAAGCATTGGCCTTTTCGTAGGCTTCGTTCAGCTTATCCATCAGGAGTTGGAAGTCCTTCATCCAGATGGTCGTGTTTTCCGGGAGGACTTCGAAGATGGAGGTCTTCTGGTCGCGCCCGAACTTAGTGTTGATGTTCGGGACGATGCTGACGTATTCGACATTATCCTGACTGAGCTGCTCCATCGGGTCGAAGGTGCGGATGCTTTCGATCTCCTCATCGAAAAGCTCGATGCGGTAGGGGTACTCGTTGCCGTAGCTGAAAATATCCACGATACCGCCGCGGATGGAAAACTGGCCGGGTTCGTAGACGAATTCCTGACGGCTAAAACCATATTCGACGAGGATCTCGATGATGGTATCTACGTCTAGGTTCTCGCCTTTGGTCAGCTCGATGCGCGCGTTAGTTAACTCAGCCGGGGCAACGACTTGCTCGAAGAGGGCTTCCGGATAGGTAACGACAATCTCCCCTTTGGACCGGGAGTGGGTGAGGTAGTTGATCGTCTCGGTGCGCAGCAGCACGTTCGTATGATCGAGCACTTCGAAGTAAAGTGGCCGGCGGAAGCTATCGGGCATGAGCCGGATCTGCTTCTTGGGCAACAGCGCGGAAATAGTATTCTGGATGTAGGCGGCTTCTTCCTTGTCGGTAGCTACGATCAGGTAGTGGCCACCCGCTTTGCGGTAGCTTCCCGCGATTAAAAAGCTTTCGAGGGCACCGGCTAGCCCCTTCAGTTGTAGGCGCGCGCCCTTGTTTTCGCGGGTGTGTTTTGTTAGGTCAGCGATCCGGGGGCTATCGGCGTAGCGGGTCAGGATTGCTTCGGCGGGGTTGGGTGTTGGCATTGGGGGTGTAACCTTGATGTTTGGGTTTCTGTTTGGGGTTTGGTGCTTTTTCGGGGTGCCTCCGGCGGTTTCCGGAGGAGGTGGGAGGAGGGTAAAAGAGGAGAGAGGAGGAAACAGAAAGGTAAATTAAGGAAATATGTTTTTATTTTTTGTTCTAAACATTTTGTGTTTTTATTGAAGTTGTCTTAGCTTTGAATACACAGCAGATATTACATGAAGCACATAACACAAACACAAAAGCTTAGTCTCCAAGAGGTCAGCCAGATCGTGGTACACGAAATTTATCAGACTTACTTTACTTACGGGCCGGGACTATTTGAGAAAATCTATGAGGCTACTTTGGCCGGAAGGTTACGAGACAGAGGTCTACGCGTCGAGCGCCAAAAGATGATTGTTGTCTCAAATCAATACGTCCGAGAAGAGATAGCTTTTTACGCTGACCTCATTGTGGAAGACCAAATCATTATTGAACTCAAATCAGTAGAAAAATTACACCCGATAGCTTTCACTCAATTGAGATCCTACCTAAAGTTAACTGGTATAGAAGTTGGTCTACTGGTAAATTTCAACTGTGACATACTAAAGAAAAACATTCACCGAGTAGTCAACAATTACGACTCCCACCGCCACCGGATTAACCTTCAAAAAACAGGATAACACCCCTTCTTCTTCCCCCCTCCTTTTCCTTCTTCTCTCGTCCTCCGGAAACCGCCGGAGGCAATCAAGATTCCACCCGAATCATCTCAACAACAGCAGCAATCCAACGCGGGTCATCATTCAAAGAAGGCACCAAATCAATGTGCTCCCCACCCCACTCCTCGAACTCTTCCTGGTACTCCAGCCCGATCTCAATCGTCGTCTCCAAACAATCACTGACGAAGGCGGGGCTGAAACAGAGTAGGCGTTTTGCGCCTTTTTCCTTGGCTAAATCTTCCAGGGTGTCAATTGTGTAAGGCTTCGCCCAGTCGTCAAAGCCGAGGCGGGATTGAAAAGAGGTCGTGTACCGCTCCTCCGCCAAACCGAGCTCGGCGGCGATGGCGCGGGTGGTGGCAAAACACTGCGCGGAATAACAGAACTGGTTCACTTTTTGAATGCTGTGACAACAGCTCGACGTGCCGTCCGCGTAACAGTAGCAATCGGACGGATCACCTTTCTTCAGTTGCCGTTGTGGCAAACCGTGGTAGCTAAAGATGATGTGGTCGTAGTCGTCCAGGCCACCCATATCGCGGGCGTTGTCGGCGAAGACCTTGATCAGGGCGGGGTTTTCGTAGTAGCTGTTGACGAGGTTGACGTTGGGGATGAGCTGTTCCTTACTCAGTAAACGCATCACTTCCTGGTGGACGCTGCCGGTCGTGGCGCTGGCGTACTGCGGGAAGAGGGGGAAGATGGTGACGGAACTAACGCCGGCGTCCAGTAGCTCCTTCAGGGCGGAGGCGATGCTGGGGTTTTGGTAGCGCATGGCGAGGCGGACCTCGTATTCGTCACCGAGCGATTTAGCGACTTCTTTCGCGAGGATTTCACCGTAGTACTTCAGTGGGCTACCGTTTTCGGTCCAGAGTTCCTGGTAGAGTTTGGTGGAGCCGCCGGTCTTGAAGGGGTTGGCAATGCCGGAACGGATCGGCGCGATGATGCCGCGTACGAGCACTTGCTGGGCAGCGCCGGGGAGATTATCGATGACGCGTGGGTCGGTCAAAAACTCGCCGAGGTAACGGTTGACGGCCCGGGGCGTGGGGGCATCGGGGGTACCGAGATTAACCAACAGGACGCCTTTTTTGCCGAAGTGTTCTTGTACGTGCATAGGTGCATAAACCGGCCCGGGGGTGCTTGGTTGTAAAGCCCGTGTCATTGCTCTTTTCCTGACTTCCCTTGCACCCGCGACCACGCCCATTTAAAGTCTATGGTCTTTGGTCTTTGGTCCTATAGTTTCCGCTGGCTTGGGAGAGCTTTTAGTTTTTGGAGATCGATTAGGCCCGTCAACACCGCTACGAGGAGACCGCCGCCGCCAAGCAAGAAAAGGGAGAGTAGCCAGGGTGTTTGGAGCAAAAAGAGGGCGAGGCCGCAGGTGCCAAGTAAGCTGGAGAAGAGCAGGGCGGGTAGAAATCCGACCGCGCCGAGGGGGATTTCGAGCCAGCGGTGCGCCAGGAATAATTGCGTAATGGAAACGAGGCCCTGGGTGGCGAGCGTCATCACCGCCGCCCCGACCGCCCCGTGGGCAGGCAGCAAAAGCCAGTTGCCACCGACGTTGATCAGCAGACCAAAAGCATAAACGTAGTTCATGCGACCGATCAAGCCGGTGGCGCTCAGCAGCGAGCCGTACGCGTAGTTTACGCACTGGGCCACGAAGGTCAGGGCGAGCGCCATCAGGATGAGCCCAGTGCGCTGGTCCGCAAAATCGTAGAGCAACTCCACCACCGGCTGCGCGGTCAAAAACAGCGGCACGGCCACGCAAACCGACCCCACCAGTAATAAACGCACGCTAAATTTCAACAGCGGTTTGATGTCCTCCCCCGTCGCCCGCATCCGTGCGTACATCGGGATGAGCAGGCCGGCCAGTAGCCAGCCCACCATGTTCATGGCGTCCAGCAGGCGGTAGGCCGCCGCGTAGTGATTTGCTTGGATGGCCCCGTCCGGCAGCAGCCGCTCGATCATCACCGCGTCGATACGGGAGTAGGCGACCGTGAGAAAAACGGCCATCACGAAGGGCGCCCCGCCCCGCAGTAGTTCCGCGAAGCGCCGGCGCTCGAACCGGGGTAGTTTATTCGGTAACCGACTCCAGACGGCCACCAGTAACGCCACCGCCGTAATTCCCCAGGCAGCCAGCTGCAGCCCGGCGAACCGCTCGATCGTCAGCAGCTCCGGCGCAAACACCAGAATTCCACCGACTGACACCGTCATCAACACCTTATCCAGCACGCTGAACCAGCCGTCCAGCGCGTACCGCCCCAGGCCGGACAAATTCGACCGCAGATAAAGCACCACCGAGTTAAAGAACTGCACCGCCCCGGCCAGCACCAGCAGCGCCATGGCTTCCGGCCCGTACCCCATCAGCTTACCCACCAGCAACAGCAGCAAAAAAAAGACCGATCCGAGGATGATCTTCAGGCCAATGAAGTAGGGAAAATAGACCGCCAGCCGCTCCCGGTCGCCACTCAACTCCTTGCTGTTGTAGAGTTGCAAGCCAAAATCCGCCACCACCTGCAGCAAAATTCCCAGGCCTAGTAAGCTGAAGTACAGGCCGTAATCCCCCTCCGGCAGCGTATTCTGTACGACCCGCTCCACCGCAAAGAGGTACACGCCCTTCACCGCGAGGTTGAGGCTTACCTGGAAGACGGCGTTGCGGAAGAATTCGTTGGTCATGTTTAGGCGGTAGGGAGATTAGGCGGTAGGAGGGTAGGAAGATTAGGCTGGTAGGCGGTAGAAAGATTAGGCTGGTAGGCGGTAGGCCCTCGCGTCAGTATCTACAGTCTACCGCCTACCCGCCTACCGCCTAAAATCTCCGCAAGAACGCTATTTTTACCAGACCAAAGACTACGGACCTCAGACTCCAGACCACAGACCCCAGACCTCCCATGCCCCTAAGTATCCTAATCATCAACGGCCCCAACCTCAACTTACTCGGTAAGCGCGAACCGGACATCTACGGCGAGGATACGTTCGACGACTTCATGATCCACCTGAAGGGAAAATTCATCGACGCGGACGTGACGCTGGAATATTACCAGAGTAACCACGAAGGCGAACTGCTCGACAAGCTCCACGAAGTCGGCTTCGACTACGACGGCATTATCCTGAACGCCGGCGCTTACACCCACACTTCGATAGCGCTAGCAGACGCGATCAGCGCGATCAAAACACCGGTGGTGGAAGTCCACATCTCTAACGTCCACAAGCGGGAAGCCTTTCGGCATCACTCCTACATCAGCTCCGTAGCGGAAGGAATCATCATCGGTTTTGGCCTCAAAGGTTACGAACTAGCGGTGGAATATTTCATCTAGTTGCCTCCCTTCCGAAAGCGGGCCGCACGATAAAACTACCCGACACGCACATTCCTCTTTTTGTGCTTTCTTTGTTTCTTCCGTGTTTTTTGTGTTGAGAACAAGCCCCCACAAATAGCGATTACGTGCGCAGTAGGATAGCTTTTTCAAACCAACCAAAGCACCCCAAAAAGCGTTTACACAACAGACAAAAAATCTAAATACCCCTACATGGCTTTCACAGATCGTTTCAAAAAATCGAGCAACCCCGTCCTGAGCGAGGAGCGCCTACAGAGTGCTTCCCGGTCCGACGGCGGTTCTACCAGCATCGACTACGACGGCGGCACCTCAACGGTGTCCGGCGCGGTAAACAAGTCTTTTATTCTGGGCTTTTTGCTGCTGCTCACTTCTTTTTACGCCTTTGCTAACCCCTCCACGCTTTTCGTGTGGGGTGGTGCGATCGGTGGTCTTGGCTTGGTAATCGCCATGTGCTACAAGCCGAAGTGGTCCTCCACGCTGGCGCCCATTTATGCGCTGGTCGAAGGACTCTTCGTCGGTAGTATCTCGGCCACTTACGCCGCTTCTTTCGGCATCGGACTGGTCTTTCAGGCGATCCTACTGACCATCTCCCTACTCTTCATGATGCTATTCATTTACAAGACGGGCATCATCAAGGTGACCGAGAAGTTTCGCACGGGCGTGGTCATGGCAACCGGTGCCATCTTCGTCGTTTACATGGCTAACATCGTGCTCGGTATGTTCGGCATCAACATTCCCTTCCTCCACGAAGGCGGCATGATTGGTATTGGCATCAGCGTGGTTATTATCATCGTTGCGACGCTTAACCTCCTGCTGGATTTCGATAGCTTCGAGCGCATCGAAGCCGTCAGTGCACCCAAGTACATGGAATGGTTCGTCTCCATGGGCCTCATCGTAACGCTCGTTTGGCTTTACCTGGAGTTGCTCCGTTTGCTGTCCGTTCTTTCGGGCGACGACTAAGTGAATTTCAGCTCAGGACGTAGCGTTCTAAAATAAACAAAGGGGAAGTTGGACGATCGTCCAACTTCCCCTTTTTCGTACAGCCGAAAATAAAAACTAGTGAGTGTAAAACGAGGCTGTGTAATCTTTCATCATCAAAACTGTTGGGGAAACGGTGGCGGTGGGCCGGACGCTGCCTAATGAAGGAAATCTTTTTTGAGTAGTGGTCTGCTTTATCAAACTGACGCACCAGTCAACCATAAGCCTCCAGTAGCAACCGCACGTACAGCATCCGTGCTGCCTCGATCTCCGCTAAATAAATAAACTCATCCGCCGTGTGGCTCCGCGCGCTGTCCCCGGGCCCGAGCTTCAACGTTGGAAATGGCATCAGCGCCTGGTCACTCAGCGTAGGCGAGCCGTAGAGCACCGATTCCGGCCGTGCCACCCTACCCGCCCGGACGAGCGCGTGGTCCGCACTGATCCGGCTCGACTGCAAGCGCAGGCTCCGGGGCGTGAGCGTAGCCGTCTCACAGATCGTACGGAGTTCACCCACCGCCTCTTCGTTCGTGTACAACTCGTTGACGCGTAAGTCGATCTGGAAGGTGGCCCGGTCCGGGACAACGTTGTGCTGGGTGCCGGAATTAAGTACGGTTACGGTTGCGTTCGTGGGGTCCAGCACCGTACTGATCCGCGTAAACACGTGGCTTCGGATTGCTTGGATTGCGTCAAGCGCCAGGTAAAGCGCGTTCACCCCTTCCTTCCGCGCGGCGTGGCCACTCTTCCCAAAAGTTTCACCGTCAATCACGACCAGCCCCCGTTCGGCGATGGCGTAGTCCAGCAAAGTAGGTTCGCCGACGATCGCGGCGTCAACCGGACCGAGTAACGGAAGCACGGCGGCAATGCCGTTCGGACCGCTGATCTCTTCCTCCGCCGTAGCCGCCAAAATTAGGTTACAAGCTAAGCGGGGGTCGTTCTCCAGCGCCACGAACGCCGAGATGAGCGCGACGAGCGCACCACCGGCGTCGTTACTCCCGAGCCCGTATAGCTTACCGTCTTCCACGTCCGCCGCGTGGGGGTCGCGGGTGTAGCCGGCGGCGACCTTTACGGTGTCGTGGTGGCTGTTGAGGAGGATGACGGGGCGGCCCGCCGTCCAGTTACGGGCTTTTAGCCAGACGTTATTCAGGTGCCGGCGCGGCTTCAGGCCTCGTTCTTTCAAAAAGGACTCCAGCAGGTCGGCCGTCTTGTCTTCCTGCCGGGATAGGGAAGGCGTGCTGATCAGTTGGCGGAGTAGAGCTACATACATAGTTTTGGGCTTATTGAGGAGCTACTAATCGATGGCCTTGATTACGTCCTGCACCTTGTCGTTCGGCACCAACATACTCAGGGTATAGTGCTTGATTCGCCAGTGTCCTTCCTCGGAAAGTTCCACGATGGCCGTTCCCCGGCAGGGACCCATCCAGGTATCGAGCACTTCGTCCCACCAGGCAATCGTTTGACCTTCCGTGTAGAAAATATGTCTTTCAGCGGCGGTAAAATCCCAGGCCTTACCGCGCGCGAAGTAGGGTGCGGCGAAACCGAGAAATTCAGCTTTCGTCCAGTGCTCACCTTTGTCCGTACCGAGGTAGTAACCGTCTGCGGCGATGGCGTCGAAAAAGGTAGCGGAGTCGGCCGTAGCGGCGGCGCGGTGCCAGGCGGTGGCGAAAGCCGCGAGCGCGTCGTTTTCTTCGGTTTGTGCGGCGAGGGCGCAGGTGCAGAGTAGACTGGTAAGAAGCAGGGAAAAGCGCATGGGTGAATACTTTGCGCTAAAGGTCAGCAAAAACGAACGGACGGCCTCCCGTGAAGACCGTCCGTCCGTGAAATTTTTGGCTGCGACCAAGTCAGTCGTTCAGCAACTCCGCCGTTTCGGTATAATCCTGATCCGTCTCGATGGCCATTTCGATGGCGAGCTTAGCCGTTTCTCTGGACATATCCACGTCACCGGTCTTTTTGTACAACCAGGCGAGGGTATCGAGATTGGGGTAGGTAGCGCGGAGTTCGACGGACTGTTTCGCCCACCCCAGTGCTTTTTCCAGGTCGGCTTCCGTTTCCGCGTGCTCGTAAAAGTTCCAAGCAACCGTGTTCAACTCGCCAAAATCATTGCTCGGATACGCCGCGAAGTAAGACTTGGCGGCGGGCAGGTACACACTCATGTCCCGCATCTGCTCGGCCTGGAACATTTCGTAGTGCGCGACGAGCCGGTTTTTGAGCGGGGCGGCGTACTTGCTGTAGAACGGAACAATCATGGCCGTCGGCGGCAACATTCGTTTCCCCTCCATCCGCATGTACTGGGTCAGTAAGACTTGCTGCAGGCCCATCATGTAGGTTCCCGAACCAACGGCTTGCATCGCTGCATCCGGGTTACTGAGTAGGTAGTGCATCCGGTCGCCACCGACGACGCCGGGGTTGGCGATGATCAACTTCATCGTCGCGGCGTCCGACCAGTCTTCCGTCTCGGCGAGGTAGGTTTCGATGACTTCCCCGGCCCGGTTTCGTTCGTAGAGCTTCGTCAGCGTACCTAAGTAGGCCTGGATAAATTCCGCGTCCCGTTCGCCGGCGTCGTAGCGTTTGTTGAGCGCACCGAGGCTTTCGTCGCCGGTGGCATCGTCGGCGAGGGCGATCAAGGCGTCGGCGGGGATGTAGCCCGCCCCCTTGTGCGCAATCTCACCGTCGCCGTCCACGAACAGGTAGGTCGGGTAGGCGGCTACGTTATAGCGCTGCGCCAGTCCGGGCCCTTCGCCTTTTTCCATGTCGATCTTCGCGTTGATGAACCGCTCGTTGTACACCTCACCCACGCGCTCCTGCGGGAAGACCTTGGCCGACATCATCTTGCACGGACCGCACCAGGTCGTGTACGCGTCGATGAAGATCAATTTATCCTCCGCTTTCGCCTGGGCGAGTAATTCCGCAAAAGGTTTTTCGGTGAAGGCTACGCCCGCATTTTGCGCCCCGATAGCTATCGGGGCGAGTGCCAACGTGAGTACGGAGAAGAGCAAAAGAAGCGCGCGCATAAGCGTGAATATTACGTAGTTAAGCCGATGAAGTTACGAAGTCCCTAACTGGACACCCAACGGCACGCGAAAGATGCTCGTGAATTGTTAAGCTTTCGCGGGCCTCACCCCAAAAAACCGGCGCGCACATATTTACCCTGCACCCGCATCCGTGCCCCCTTTGCATCTTTTAAACATTGCTACCTGATCTTGCGAAAGATATTGAACCACATAGTGCACAAAGGTCACAAAGGGTAGCTCTGCTGTGTGACCTCCGTGCGCTGTGTGGTTAAAAAAAGGTTTACCGTAACCATCGGGCAACGAGACCTCACAACCTCACAAAACACCCCAAAACAAACATACTCCAACAATTTGTTTGATAACCTCCGGCAAGTTTCGTATGTTTGCCTACCGCACCACCCCACCAAGCAACAGCAGCAACACATGGCCGAAAGCACTTATACTGAAGACAACATCCGTTCCCTCGATTGGAAAGAACACATCCGCATCCGCCCCGGTATGTACATCGGTAAACTGGGCGACGGAGCCAGCCCGGACGACGGTATTTACATCCTGCTCAAGGAAGTGATCGACAACTCCATCGACGAATACGTGATGGGCTTTGGCCGCGAAGTAGAAGTTAAAGTGGAGGAAGGCGTGGTGTCCGTCCGGGACTACGGGCGGGGCATTCCGCTCGGCAAGGTGATCGACGTGGTGTCCAAAATCAACACCGGTGGTAAGTACGACAGTAAGGCGTTCAAAAAGTCCGTCGGGCTGAACGGTGTCGGTCTGAAGGCAAGTAATGCACTATCGGAAGAGTTCACGGTTTACGCCGTCCGCGAGGGCCAAAAAAAACAGGCTGACTTTTCTTACGGGGAGTTGGTCAAGGACCACAAGATTAGCAAGACGAAGGAGCCCAACGGTACTTTCATCAGTTTTCGGGCCGACCACGGTATTTTTAAGAAGTACAAGTACCGGTCCGACTACATCGAGAACCAGCTCTGGAACTACGCTTACCTCAACGCGGGGCTCAAACTCAACTTCAACGGCAAAACCCTGGTTAGTCGCAACGGCCTGCGGGACCTGTTGGAGCGCAAGATCGGCCAGGAACAACGCCGCTACCCCATCATCCACCTGAAGGGAGAAGACATCGAAGTAGCGATGACGCACGGTAACGGGTACGGGGAAACTTACTTTAGCTTCGTTAATGGCCAGCACACGACCCAGGGCGGTACGCACCTGATCGCTTTCCGGCAGTCCGTCGTCGAGGCCGTGCAGAAGCACTTCGGTAAGAGCTACGACCGCAAGGACATCCTGGCGAGCATTAACGCCGCCGTGGCCATCAAGGTGGAGGAACCTATTTTTGAGTCTCAGACCAAAACCAAGCTCGGTTCCACTGAGATGGGCCCGGGCTCCCCCACCGTCCAGACCTTCCTCCGCAACTTCATGCTGGAGCACCTGGATAATTTCCTACATAAGAACCCGGCCGTTACCCAGTCGCTGGAAAAGCGGATCAAGCAATCCGAGCGGGAGCGCAAAGAGATCGCCGGCATCAAAAAGCTGGCCAACCAGCGGGCAAAAAAGGCCAACCTGCACAATAAGAAGTTGCGTGACTGTCGTGTCCACTTCGACTCGTCCAACAAAAAACACACCGAAGAGGGTAAGCTCGCTTCCACCATTTTCATCACGGAGGGCGATTCGGCGAGTGGTTCCATTACCGTGGCGCGGGACGTCCAGAGCCAGGCGGTATTTTCGCTCCGGGGCAAGCCACTGAACTGCTTCGGGCAGACGAAAAAAGTCGTTTACGAAAACGAAGAATTCAACCTACTACAGCACGCCCTCAACATTGAGGACGGGCTCGAATACTTACGCTATAATCGTATCGTGATCGCCACCGACGCCGACGTCGACGGCATGCACATCCGGCTGCTGTTGCTCACCTTTTTTCTGCAATTCTTCCCGGATATGGTTGGCGCGGGCCACCTCTACATTCTGGATACCCCCCTGTTCCGCGTGCGCGACAAGCAAAAAACGTACTATTGCTACAGCGAGCAGGAGCGGCAGGAGGCCGTTAAGGCACTGCGTGGCAAAGCGGAGATCACCCGTTTTAAGGGCCTCGGCGAGATTAGCCCGAACGAGTTTAAAGACTTCATCGGGGAGAACATTCGCCTGGAGCCCGTCGTGCTGGGGGAAGCGACCGACATCGAGCAGTTACTGAATTACTACATGGGCAAAAACACGCCCGCCCGCCAGACCTTCATCATCGATAACTTGCGGAAGGAGCAGGATGAGGATTTGGATGGTAACGGGGTGCCGGACGTGGAAGAGTTGGCGGTGGCGGAAGCGTAAATGTTAAGTGATGTTATGTTAGGCAGATCGGTTTAGCCACATAAACACAAAGGTACAAAAAAGCTTTTTTGTGCCTTTGCCAAATTGCCTGATTTGTGACGTGTTCTGAGGCAATAGATGATGAGTGAAGGACCGGAAGTTGTTTTTTACCACAGAAAAAGCTCAAAAGCACAAAACTTATCTTGGACCAAACAGCCCAACTTTAAGTGCTTTGCTTTCTAGTTTTTTGGCTTCTGTGTTCACTTCTATGAGTTAACTTTTGCGCTGATGATCATTTTGGAGCGTTGTCTATTCCACCAATTTTAGCTCATAGAGGAAATCACCCTGTGGTGAGCACTGCTTACTGTTGATCGTCAATCGTTCGATACGCGATAAGGCACCACGAAGATTTGGCGTTATATCATGATTCACAGGTACGAATAAGTTCTCATAAATCTCAACCCGCTCCCGGACACCCACAACGATTTGAGAATCCCTGTTCTGAAGGGGATACAACCAGGTGGCCAGGTAGAATTTGTCGTGCTCGCCGGCTAGCTTATCGTGCCAATCAAGCATAATTTCTCGGCAAGCTTCGACGATTACTTTGTTGACGTTGACGTCACGGGCCACTTTGGTGTACTTATTCAGCCAGTGCGTCTGGTATTTTTGGAGTGGAAAATGAACCCTGCCGTGATCATGGCGGCGCAAATATTTCAAATCATCCTTCAACTCGTTTTCTTTCCACTTCCCGACTTCTTTGATCATTCGGTCCCAATTTCTAATCTTCATAACCGCGCGAATTATTATGTACAATTAAATAAAGTCGCACCAACACCTGATACTTACGAGTCGCTTTCCCGCCGTTCGTTCTAAACATCTAGTCCACAACATTAGCCGGCAGGTAATCTAATCCAGCATATTGGTGTGCACTATGGCGAATACTCAGAGAACAGAGAAGAGCCCAACCCCGAGCATAAGTAAAAGCAGGCCACAGAGCACAGTCGCGCCTAATTTATAAGTATTGGACGATTCTCTTCTTACGTAACTGATGACGAGCAGTGTGACCCCGATCGGCAGCATAATTACCGCGGGCAACCCGACCAAAATAACGATCCGCCCTACGTTGGGGCCGAACCCAAGTAGCGAAAATACCGCCGTCACCAACAGCAGTAGCACCGCGGTTACCAGCGTGAAAAAAGCTTTGCTTGCGTAAGGGGCAGTTATGCGATCGGTGGAAGGCAAGGGACTAAGTTAAATGTACTCTGACTAGAGAATTTAGCGACCAAATTAGTCCACTACGTGCAGCACCATAACCGGCGTCAGCGGATGAAGAATCATTTGCCGCGTATCGCTGTGGTGGAAAAGCCGGCCCCAGAAACCCCGGCGGCGGGTCACCATCACGGCTAGCTCGATCGGGTGACGCTCGAGGTACTCACGCAGACCTTCCTGAACGGATTCGGCTTCAATCTCACGGATGTCGAAAGAAAAACTGGGGTCGGGCGTAGAAAAAAGTTTGGCAAATATCGCCTGCCGGTTGAGATCCTTGTCATCCTCTTCCTCCTTAACGTGCACGAAATGGACGCGCGCGTGAAATAGCTTGTTGAATGCCCTAAACTCCAAGACCGCACGGCGGCTGAGTGAGAGGTTATTACTGGCGTAAAGCACGTTCTTGTAGTTCTGGAAGACCGTACCCCGCGGCACGAGAATGACGGGACAGGTTGCCTTGTCAACGACGGTCGAGGCAACGGACCCGAATACTTCATCCAGTAAATCGCTACTCCCGCTGGAGCCCATGACGATCAAATCGTATGCCTTACTTTCCTCAATGATCTTGTCGGCGGAAAAACCAAGCAGTAGTTCGTGCTGCCGATTTACGCCATCGGGGACGGGAATCCCATCCAGGAAATTAACCATTGCCTCGTCGGCCAGGTCCATCAACTCGCCGACGGGGGCCGCGGTGATGGCGTCCGCACTGGCCGTCTGGGGGGTGAAGACGTGGATTGCCCTCACGTGAACGGCCTGAATGGATGCGGCCATGGCCTCCGCGTAGCGAAGGGCGGAGGCGGAACCGACACTGAAATCAATCGGAACTAAAATTTTTTTGATCATTCGTTCGGGGGGACTGGTGGCGCAAGATAACCGCATAAAGAAGAATGTCCGGCTGATTTCAATTTTCAAGTGCCCTGGCGACACCCAAAGTCGGACTAGCGCGTTATGCCAGCGGGCCTGACGAGTGTCGTCAGGTTACGAAGCCCATCCCCGTCAGATTAGCGTAGAGTCGTGGTTTCACGTCCACTTATCCCATCCACCGTGAGTTGTACCCTGCTGAAGAATAACCCCTCCACAATGCCTTCCCAGAACAGTGTTCGACTTGTCAGGGGGGCAGACTGGTTCATGACGCGCTGCCGCACCGCAGCGGAATTCGCTGCGTGTTGGCCAGCCGGGCCGGAGTTCACTGATTCTTTTTGGTTGCGGGAGGAAACGTTACGGTTCTTGGGCGACGAACCCCAGGGCTTCGGCACGGAAGGTTTACTGGTAACGCACGAGCCTTCCGGCCGGCGGGTTTTGTTTTCCCTCCAACAATTCGAATTTTCCGCCGCGGGTTACGTGAGTGAGGCGGCTAAGGGCACTACCTCCCGCTACGACTTACGGCGGCGCTTGCTGTCGAACGTCACTTTCCGGGCGGTCTGTGTCGGTCAGCTTTTGACTTCCGGGCCTTATGGATTAGTGGGCCTCGATTCCTTTTCGGCCGAGGAACAGGCCACGCTGTTGAGTGCACTGGCGGACACCCTGCTGGCTGCACCCGACAATTTCGACTCCATCCTGCTCAAAGACCTAACCGCTCCGGACACCCGGGTAGCACAAACTTTACGGGCGAACGGCTACTATGACTTGCCAGTAGACCCGGTGATGGAATTGAATTTGTCTCCCGCCTGGAAAACCATCGACGATTATCTCGCCGACATCACGAGTAAGTACCGCGTCCGCTACCGCCGCGCCCGGGGGAAATTCGCGGGGCTGACCCGGCGCTCACTTTCCGCGCTGGAGGTTCGTGACCGGCGGCAGGAAATTCACGAGCTTTACCGAGAGACGAGCACGGGCGCGGCTTTCAATACCACTAGCCTTACCGTCACCTATTTCCCCTGGTTGGCGGACGTGCAGGAAAAAGCGAACGGTTGGTCGGGTGTAACCGGCTACTTCGACGGGCTAAAGCTTGTCGCCTTTACGAGCACGGTTGACGGCGGCCCGGTGCTACAGGCTCACTTTCTGGGCATGACGGATAGTTATAAGACTTCCCACCACTTATATCACAACATCCTGTTTGATCTCCTGAACGTCGCAATCGAACGTGGTAAGCGAAAGATAGACTACGGACGGACCGCCCTGGAGATCAAAAGCTCCGTCGGTGCCACGGGTGCTAACTACGCTTGCCTGTTGAAAGCCAAAAATCCGGTCACCAACTGGCTAATCCCCAAGTTTACCCCCGCCGTGTACGCAGGCTCGGATTGGGTGGAGCGACAACCCTTTAGAAAAGGGGAATAAGTTGATGGGCGAAGCACGGCTCCCATACTTTTTAGACCGCGTAGGCGGTTAGTTCAGTAGCCAACTGGGGCCACAACCTTAGTTTACCCAACTGACGGATTATTGACTAACGGCACCCAACTAAATGACCTAGGCTACGGTTCTTTTAGGTACTGATGGCTGAGGTTTGAGATTACGGATAATAGTTTGCAAAAGCCTTGCGGGGCCGGTAATAATTTCTTACTTTGTAACGTCAGAATATTTTATTTTAAAACACAACACAGCTGTCCTACAAACCTACTACAATGACAACACGACGTATTATCAAATATCGTTACCTTAAAACTAAAATGGCGTTGGGTCAAACGCTGCAATCTATCCTCGACATCAATCGCAAGCGACGGTTCTTTCAGGACAACGAGGCGGGCCTGGAAGAACTCAACGAAGAGTTGCGGGTGCTTAACGCCGTTGTTGAAAACCACGCTCGGGTCCTGAAGAGTTACGAATACCAACTAGAACGCCCCAAAGGGCCAAGTGCTGGCGCGCCAATTTCCATATAGTTTGCTATTCAGCACCATTGCGACGGTTTCATTCCGTGTACGCACGGGTGCTTTCGCATGATTACTCGGCCATCAAACTTTAGCGAATTTTCGCTAATTCTCACCGAGTCCTAAGTCAGCTTGCTACCTTTGTCGCCATCTACGGGGCACAATGCAACAATGTTTTGGCATATTTGTCCTTAACACTGGATGGTTCCGGGTAGATTATACTTACGCCCGGTCTTACGTTAGGATTTTCCATTCCTAACGGACTCCACTACCCCGATACCGATCGGGACCACGCCCACACACAAACGAACGGCTAAAGTCAACTTATGAAATTGCTTGTTTGCGTCAGTAAGACGCCCGAAACGACCACCAAAATTCAACTTACCGGAGATGGTTCCGACGTCGATACCTCCGGCGTGAAGTACATTATGAACCCTTATGACGAATGGTACGCCCTCGTCCGGGCCCTCGAACTGAAGGAAGCTGCCGGCAGTGGCTCGGTTACACTACTCAACGTCGGCCCCGCCGACAATGACAGTGTGATTCGTAAGGGGCTCGCCGTTGGTGCTGATGACGCAATTCGCGTCGACGCAGAGGGCTCGAGTAGCCTCTTTATCGCCAAGCAGATTGCCGCGCAGGCTAAGGAAGGTAACTACGACATTCTCTTTTTTGGCAAGGAGACAATCGACTACAATGGCTCCGAAGTAGGCGCCATGGTGGCAGAATTACTCGACGTCGTCTACGTCCACGAAGCTAGTAAACTGGAAGTGTCCGGCACGACGGCTACCGTCACGCGCGACATCGAAGGTGGCGTGGAAATCGTCGAAGTAGAACTTCCCCTCGTCGTGAGTGCCGCTAAGGGCATGGCCGAACAGCGTATCCCGAACATGCGCGGCATCATGATGGCTAAGCGCAAGCCTCTCAAAGTGGTTCCCGCGGTCGATGCGGCGGTATCCACAAAGGTGACGCATTACGATTTGCCGCCGGAGAAGTCCGCCGTCAAGCTCATCGAGCCGGACGACATGACCGAACTCGTGCGATTGCTACACGAAGAAGCAAAGGTCATCTGACCTTTTGCCTAGCCCAACCTACCCCCAACTATTCCAAAATCAGCCGCGCCCAGCGTGGCCCAATTCCCTCCCCCATGGTCCTCGTATTTGCAGAAGCCACCAACGGAAAATTTAAGAAAGCCGCCCACGAAGCGATTACCTACGGCACCAAAACGGCCGCCGCGATGGGTACCGAGTGCGTCGCACTAACCATCGGCCAGGTAGAAAATGCCGGTGACCTGGGTCGCTTCGGTGCAACCAAAGTCTACAACGTCAACAGCGACGCAACGGCTACTTTTGATAGTGGTGTCTACGCCGCCGCCATCGCCGAAGCGGCCAAGCAGTTGGGTGCGAAAGTGATCGTCATGATCCACGACAGCACGGGCAAAAGCGTGATGGGCCGGGTGGCCGCGCGGCTCGACGCCGGTTCCGCTCCGGGCGTGAATAGCGTCCCCACCGTTTCCGGTGGTGGCCTGACGGTCCGCAAGTCGGTTTTTTCCGGCAAAGCATTTGCCGAGGTGGAAATTACCAGTGAGTACAAGGTGATCAGCGTGGCAGGTAATTCCATCCCCGTTGAGGAAACAGGCGCTGCTGCTACCGTCGAATCGCTTGACCTCGCCCTGCCCGCTTCCCGCACCAAGGTGTTGGAGACGCAGCGCGCTACGGGCCGCATCCCCCTTCCCGAAGCGGAGCTGGTTGTTTCCGGCGGTCGCGGCCTCAAGGGTCCTGAGAATTGGAACGTCATCGAAGATCTCGCCGAAGCACTGGGTGCCACCACTGCCTGTAGCCGCCCCGTGGCGGACGTCGACTGGCGCCCCCACCACGAGCACGTCGGGCAAACGGGCGTTGCCATTCGGCCTAACCTGTACATTGCCGCCGGCATTAGTGGCGCAATCCAGCATTTGGCGGGGGTGAATAACTCCAAGACGATCGTCGTTATCAACAAAGATCCAGAAGCCCCCTTCTTCAAGGCGGCTGATTACGGTGTTGTCGGTGACCTGTTCGAAGTATTACCGAAATTGACCGAAGCGGTTAAAGCCTACAAAGCGAGCTAGTATTTCGGGGCGCTGTCCCGATTGCCATCGGGAGTGCAGGGTGTTTCCGGAAACGCAATGCCACCAGAAAGAATTCCACAATTCTCTTTTCCAATCCCCCGGAAAACCATACCTTTGCCCTCCGATTCAAAACCGAGCTCTAAAATATAGTTCCCATGGCTAACCACGCATCCTCCAAAAAACGCATTCGCCAAGACGCAAAGAAGCGTCTTCATAACCGTTACTACAAGAAAACCGCTCGTACGGCCATCAGTCGTTTCCGGAGCCTCGAGAAGAAAGACGAAGCTGAAAATCAACTTCCGAAGTTGTTCAGCATGATCGATAGCCTGGCCAAGCGCCACCTATTTCACCCCAACAAAGCCGCTAACCTGAAGTCTGGCCTGAGTAAGTTCGCTCAGACGCTGGCCTAAACGTTGGCTTCGGTTTTGAAGGGTAAAAAGCCTTCTCGTCCTGCTGGATGAGAAGGCTTTTTGCGTTGGCCGTGCGTTAAGTATTTTCTTGCCACAAAAGCACAAAAACACAAAATCTGCTCACGTGCCTTTTGTGTTTGCTGTGTTTTTGTGGCAAAATAAATTTGTGCTTTAAGCCACCAGCTCAGGCTGCTGCCGCAAAATATCTTCCACGATAATATCCCCGTGGTCCCGCGTATTCTCGATGAATAGCTTACTGGTGTTCAAGCCAGCGCAGGCCACACCCGCCATGTAGACGTTGGGAAGGTTGGTTTCGAGTGTATCGGCGTTGAGGACGGGTTTGCAGGCGTCATCAACGTCAAACTTGAGGCCAAGACGTTCAAAAAGTGCAAAGTTTGGCTGGTAGCCGGTCATGGCGAGTACGAAATCATTCTTCAGGGTAGTGGGGCCATTAGGGGTGTTGATGTCTACCTCCGTCTCACGAATAGCCGTTACTTCAGACTCGTAATGAACGTTGATGCTCCCTTCCTTAATTCGATTTTCTATATCTGGCTTGATCCAGTACTTGACGCGGTCGGAAATCTCCTTTCCCCGGTGGACCATCGTGACCTTCGCACCTTTGCGCCAAGTTTCGAGGGCGGCATCGCAAGCTGAGTTGGCTGCGCCGATAACGACAACGTTTTGCCCAATGTAAACGTGAGGATCGTCGTAGTAGTGACGGACCTTTGAGAGGTCTTCACCGGGAACGTCGAGTTGGCGAGGCGTATCGTAGAAACCGGTAGCTACGCAGACGCTGCTCGTGTCGTAAGTATTCTTGTTCGTCGTAATGGTATAGCCTCCTTCCACCGCGATCATTGAATCAACCTTTTCGTAGAGATGTATATTGATTTCGTTGCTACCGATTAGCCGACGGTAATACTCCAGCGCTTCGGTACGGGTAGGCTTGTCGCCGTGGCTAATGAAAGGCGTGTTTTGAATCTCTAACTTTAGGGAAGTGCTGAAGAAAGTCATGTTGACCGGGAAGTTGTAGAGGCTATTTGCCAAAGCACCTTTTTCCAGGACTAGATAATTCAACCCGGCCTTCTTCGCGCTGATGGCTACGTTAATGCCGGAAGGGCCGCCACCGATAATGATCAGGTCGTAATTCATAGTCTAGATAGTTCTTCCACGTAAACATAGAAAGCAGGGAAAGGTCTTTCTCTTTATGTGTTTTTGTGCTTGTGTGGCTTCAAAGTAAGCGCTTTGAAAGTTTAACCTCATCACTCAAGACCGAATACTAATCATCCTCGCAAGGCAGATTGTACTTTTGCCCCATGCTAGCACCCAGCACCAATTCCATCCAGGAACTCCGCGAACAATTTTTGGCTCAGTTATCCTCGCACTTCCGGGAGCGGGAACCGCTGGGTCTCTACGACCCCATCAATTACATCCTGCAAATTGGCGGGAAAAGAATACGGCCCGTACTGGCGCTACTCAGTGGAAAAATATTTGGCGACGACGATTTAAGCCAAACGATGTCCGTCGCCCTGGCCGTAGAAGTCTTCCACAACTTCACGCTCCTGCACGACGACATCATGGACGACAGCCCCATCCGCCGCGGCCAACCGACCGTGCACGAGCGGTGGGACGTCAACACCGGCATTCTTTCCGGCGACCTGATGCTCATCCAGGCCTACCAACACCTTGCCAGTTGCCCCAACGTAGCCGCCTTCCCCGCGATGCTTGCCGCCTTCAACCGCGTCGCTACGGGCGTCTGCGAGGGCCAGCAGTACGACGTGGACTTCGAATCGCGCGACGACGTGACGATCGAAGAATACCTACAAATGATCGAGCTCAAAACCGCCGTCCTGCTCGGTGGTGCGCTGGAGATCGGTGCCCTCGCCGCCGGCGCCAGTCAGCAAGATGCGGACCACCTCTACGCGTTCGGGCGTTTAACTGGTCTGGCCTTCCAACTTCAGGATGACCTACTCGACACGTTTGGCGAAAGCGCCGCAACCGGAAAACTGACCGGCAACGACATCATTCGCAACAAAAAAACTTTCCTGTTCCTGCACGCACTCGACCTTATCGATCAGGATGAGCGGATCGAACTTACCCGACTGTTTACGACCTCCCCCATCAACCCCGCCAATAAAATCGCGCGGGTAACAGCCATCATGGAGAAAGCGGGCATTCCGGCGGCGGTAGCTGAGTTACGCGATAAGTACCAGGCGGAAGCTTACGTTCACCTCAACGCAATCGGGGGGTCCGGGCAGTGGAAAAAAGTCTTGGGGTTGCTGACGGAGAGCTTGCTGGGGCGGGAGAGTTAGTCTGTGGTCTGTGGTCTGAACTAAAGGAATAGAACCGGCCCCCCGCATTACCGGATCTAAGGCTATTCTACCGCGAGCCGCACAATCCCCTCCCCTTCCACGGATGCGTAAGCGTAACCGTCCGGCCCCATCCGCAGATCGCGTACGCGGCCGAGGTTGTTGAGTAATTTATCTTCGCCGACCACGTCCTTTCCGTCGAGGCGGACGTGCTGGACGCGCATAAACTTCAGGCTACCGACGAGGAGATCGCCTTCCCAGCCGGGGTACTTATCGCCCGTAATGAAACACATACCGCTGGGGGCAATGCTGGGTACCCAGTAATGCAGGGGTTGCTCCATCCCGGGTCTGGCAACTTCTTCGGTTATCTGCGAACCATCGTAGTTGATGCCGTAGGTGATGACCGGCCAGCCGTAGTTCAGGCCGGGTTGGATAATGTTGATCTCGTCGCCACCGCGGGGGCCGTGCTCCGTTTCCCAGATTTCGCCGGTTTCCGGATGGGCAGTCAGGCTCTGCGGATTGCGGTGGCCGTAGGAGTAGATAGCCTGCTTGGCGGCGGGGTATTTGATGAAGGGGTTATCGGCCGGAATCGAGCCGTCTTTGGCGATTCGGTACACTTTACCGGCGTCGCGCGTCGAGTCCTGTGGGTTCTCGTCGCGGTTGCCCCGGTCGCCGACGGTGAAGTAGAGGTGACCGTCCTGTGGGCCCCAAATCATTTTCCCACCGTAGTGCCGGGTTACGTCGGTTTTGGGCTCGATCTCGTAGAGGACGGTAAAGTTTTCCAGGGCCGTCTCTGCGATGTTCAGAGTAGCGCGGCCCACGGCGGTGCCGGCGTTATCCTTCCCGTCTGGTTTGGAATAAGAGAGGTAGATCGTCCGGTTTGTCACGAAATCGGGGTCGAGTAAGACTTCCATGAGTCCGCCCTGACCCTTGGCCCGTACTTCCGGGACGCCCCCGGTAATTTCTTTGCTTTCGCTGCCGTCCGCGCTGATTAACAACAATTTTCCGGCCCGGTCCGTCGCGATGATTCGGCTGTCGGGCAGGAAGCGGAAGGACCACAGCACGTCTTCGTAGGCGAAAACCACGTTCGGCTTGATGGCGGCGGGGCTGAGGGCCATGTTGGCTTCCCGGGCGAGGGCGGCGCGGTCGGGCGCGGGGTTGACCGTCTCGGTGGCGGTCGTTGCCGGCGTGTCGCAGGCGAATAAAGTAATCGCAAAAGCTAGGGAAAAAAGTAAGCGCATAAGTTCCGGTTGAGGTCTGATTATACAAGCAGTCGCCAAGATAGGTTGCGCGGACGCCGGTGCCACGAATTTACCAAAGCGCAAAGGCGGTGGGGCGTAAGAATAGTGATCACGGATTGAACCATAAGTACGGATCGATTATTTAATGTAGGTACATTAAATAATCTACTATGCAATCCACCTTTCACCCGGCAGATTCCCGTGGCTTAGCGGAGCACGGCTGGCTAAAATCTCACCATACGTTCAGCTTCGCTAACTACCGCAACGCGGAGCGGATGAACTTCGGGACCCTCCGTGTACTCAATGACGATTACGTAGCCCCTGGCCGCGGCTTCGGCAAGCACCGCCACGAAAACATGGAGATCGTATCCATTCCCCTTTCCGGTGACCTGAAACACGAAGATTCTATGGGTAACCAAACCATCATCAAGCAGGGCGACGTGCAGGCGATGAGCGCCGGCACCGGCGTGGCCCACAGTGAAATGAACGCCAGCGCGGACGAAGCAGTAGAATTTCTCCAGATTTGGGTCTTCCCGAAGTCTCGTAACGTCGAACCCACCTACAGCCAAATCACGCTGGAGGATGGTGCCTTAGACAACAATCTCGACCAGATCGTGAGCCCCCACCCCACCGACCGGGGCGTAAGCGTCAATCAAGATGCTTGGTTTCACCTCGGCAATTTAAGTGCGGGAACCGAGCTAGACTACGAATTGAAGAAAGCCGGCAACGGTGTTTACGCTTTCCTACTGGAAGGCAGCATCAACCTAGCCGGCCAGCACCTCGACCGGCGGGACGGGTTCGGCGTTTGGGACGTTAACCGGATCGACATCACGGCGAACACGGACGCCCGGGTGCTGCTTATGGAAGTACCCATGGAGCTTCCGGGCTGAGCCCACTTGACCCTGCTCTTTTCATTATTTACCCGGCACCGGCGCCCGCGCCCACGTCACCATGCTACCCCAAAATTTTAATCCACATGCCTACCATCTTAGATAACCTCAACTGGCGCTACGCCACCAAAAAATTCGACGCCACCAAGCAAGCCGGTGAAGCGGACATTAGCGTCCTCAAACAAGCCGTGAACCTCGCGGCCACCAGCTTCGGTCTCCAACCCTTCCGCGTCGCGGTCGTCACCGACCAAGCGATTAAAGACAAGCTAAAAGCAGCAGCCTACGACCAAACCCAGGTCGCCGACGCCAGCCATATTTTCGTCTTCGCCGCCAAGAAAACGATGAGCGCCGAGTACGTGGACGACTTCATCAAGATGACCGCCCAGCAGCGCGCCATCCCGCTGGAATCGGTAGAAGGTTACGGTGAATACATCAAGGGCAGCATCTCTAGCCACGACGATGAATTCATCCTCAACTGGAACAAACGTCAGGCTTACATCGCTCTCGGCACGCTTCTGGCCGCCGCCGCGGAGCAACGCCTCGACGCTTGCCCGATGGAGGGCTTCGAACCGGCTAAGTTCGACGAAATCCTCGGCCTGGCTGATAAGGGATTGACCGCTTGCGTGATCGCTCCGGTCGGTTACCGTTCCGAAGAAGACCACGCGCAGAACTACGCCAAAGTGCGTTTTCCACTAGGTGAGATGTTTCTTTAAATAGCCTCACTAGACACAAAAAATCCCCGCTACGTACCATACGTGGCGGGGATTTCTATTCTGTGCAAGTTGCATTTATCGAACTGCGTGACGCAGATACTAAGTAGTAACTATTCCATCCGACAAACCATCATCCAGCAAATCCTCCTTGGGTAACTTCCGCTCCATCCGCCAATTGCGGATCTTGGTTGGCGTAGAGTAGCGTAACCAGATCATCACCGGAACGACGACCAGCGTGAGGAAAGTGGCGAAAACCATTCCGAAGATGATCGTCCAGGCCATCGGGCCCCACAGCGCGGTGTTGTCGCCACCGAGGAAGTAGCGGGGGTCCCAACTGGCGATGAAGCTAAAGAAGTCGAAGTTGAGGCCGATCGCCAGTGGGATCAAGCCGAGAACGGTGGTGATCGCCGTCAGCAAAACTGGTCGGAGACGAGTTGCGCCGCCGGAGATAATACCCTCACGTAAATCTTCGAGTGGTAGTTCCTTAAAGCTCTTCAGGCCGAGTTCGTCCGACCGTTCCGTCAGTTTCAAGAAGGTGTAGTCAATCAGGACAATGGCATTATTGACGACTACCCCCGCCAGGGCGATGATGCCCACCCCAGTGAAGACCACCGAGAAAGCGACGTCGAACAGGTCGCCAAATAAGAAGTAACCGAGTAAGACACCTCCTAACGAGAGAATGACCGACGTCAGGATGATGAAGGGAGCGGAAAGGCTGTTGAACTGCGCCACGATGATCACGAAGATCAGGAAAAGCGCGAAGACGAAAGAGCCGAGGAGGAAACCAATATCCTCCTGTTGCTGTTGCTGCTCGCCGGTAAATTCGTAGGTAAAACCTTGCGGCAGATCGTAGTCCTGCATGGCGATGTCGAGCTGCGGGATGACGTCGTTTCCGGTGTAACCTTCGAGCGTGTTGGAGCTGACGGTAATGACGCGGTCGAGATCCTTACGTTTGATCGAGGAGTAGGTGGACGTGTACTCGACACTGGCGACCGTGCGGATGGGCACCTGGGAGATCTGCCCGTTCGTCGGGTCGCGGAAGGTAATGCGTTGGTCGAGCAGGTTGTCGACGCTGTTGCGGTCGCGCTGGGCGAGGCGGAGGAAGATGGGATATTCGTCTTCGCCCTGCTTGTACTTACTGATCTCCTTTCCGTAGACGCTCGTCCGGAGGGCGGAGGCGATGGAGAAGGTGGACAGGCCGTAACGGCGGGCGGCTTCGCGGTCGATCTTCACTTCGAGCTCGGGGACGCCGAGTTTAATGTCGGCTTGCAGTTCTTCGATGCCGGGAATGCCCTGGCTGTTCAGGTAGGCAATAATTTGGTCGCCGAGGGGGATGAGTTTGTCGATGTCTTCGCCGATGACTTCCAGGTTAATGGCTTTACCGGTGGAAGGGCCGGAGGCGTTCGGGGCTACGCTGACTTTCACGCCGGGCACGCCGCGGACGGCGCTGCGCAGTTCTTCCATGATGTCCTTGGTACTCAATCCGCCGCGCTCGCGGAAGGGGACGAAGGTGACGGTGATTCGGGCCTTATTTGGCGTAAAGCCGGGTTCGGGTGGAGCGTTAGGATCTGCCGTGTTCTCGCCGATCTGGGTCAGGACGGCCTCGACGATCTCTTCGTAAGGTTCGAGGGTTTTGATGATGTTGCCTTCGATGACCTTGACGGTCGCATCCGTGGCGGCGATGTCGGTGCCCAGGGGCATTTCTACGAAAGCGTTGACGTAGAGCGGATCGGCGGCCGGGAAGAACTCTATCTGGGGTGGGCTGACGGCCGTGAGGATGAAGGATAATATGAGCAAGCCGATAGTACCAATCATGACCGTTTTACTGAAACGGAGGGAGAAACCGATTAAGTGATCATACTTGCGTTCCAGCCAGGGTAAAAAGCTATCCTGAAAGGCGAAGGAGGCTGGGCGAAGCAGGAAAAAATAGACCAGACTTAAGATCGTAGTAATAACCATGAGGTTGAAAAACCACGTCAGACCAAGTAGCAATCCGAAAATTACACCAAGCGCCATTTGTACTGCTGCACCTATCAAAATATTTTTGCGCTTCCGCCCGTGCATCTCCTTGTTTTTCGCTCGCTCATCGACCCGCATAAAATAGCTAGCCAGGACTGGGTTAATGACCAAGGCCACGATGAGGGAAGAAGCCAAAACCAGAATCAGTGTGATCGGAAAATACTTCATAAACTCGCCAATGATACCCGGCCAAACGAGCAAAGGACTGAACGCCGCAAGCGTCGTCGCCGTAGAAGCGATAATCGGCCAGGCTACTTCGCCCGCGCCGAACTTGGCGGAGTTATCCGAGGAACGACCATTTTGTAGGTAGCGATAGACGTTTTCTACAATTACAATTCCGTTATCCACGAGCAGGCCGAGGGCCAGAATCAGGGCGAAAAGCACGACGATGTTCAGCGTCACACCGGACAGCCAGATCCAGAGAATACCCATCAACATCGAAAGTGGAATGGCGATACCGACGAAAAGCGCGTTCCGCAGGCCGAGGAAGAAAAGCAGAACCAGCACTACTAGCAAGACGCCGGAAATGATACTGTTCTCTAAGTTCTCCACCTGATCACGGGTGTTCGTTGACTGGTCATTGAAAAAAGTCACGTCCAAATCCGCCGGCAGATTAGCGGTGACATCGGTAACGGTTTCTTTGACCCCGTCCGAAGTCGTCAGCAGGTTCTCACCGGACTTTTTGATGATGTCCAGACTAATTACGGGCAAGGTGTTGGCCCGGGCGATGCTCTTGGGTTCCTCGTAGCCAAATTTGGCCGTAGCCACGTCGCGCAGGTAAACCAGCCGCTGGCGTTCGTTCTTGATGATGGTGTTGGACAATTCCTCCGCATCCAGAAATTCACCGACGACGCGGATGGAGCGACGCATGCCGTTGTTCTTGATCTCACCACCGGAAAGCGTCAGGTTCTCACTGGCTACGGCATTTTCGATGTCCTGAAAACTAATTTGCAGCGATTCCATCTTACGCACGTCCACGGCAATCTCTATCTCCCGTTCCTGGACGCCCTTGAGGTTGACCTCGCTAACGCCATCGACGTTCTCCAGCTCATCTTCCATCAGTTCGGCGTAGCGGCGGAGTTCGTCCGGGGGGAAATCGCCACTCATGTTGACCGTGATGATGGGTAGCTGGGAGAGATTGATTTCCAACACGGTCGGCTCGGTGTCGAGGTCACTGGGGAGTTCCGGCTTGGCCTTGTCCACGGCATCTTTCGTGCGTTGGACGGCATCGTCGAAGTCTTCGTCCGAGTTGAATTCCACCGTGATGACGGAGAAATCCTGGACGCTGGTGGACTTGATGACCTTCAGTCCGTCAACACTCTGCAGCTCTTTCTCGATGGGCCGCGTGATGAGGTTCTCGATGTCGGCGGCGGAGTTACCGAAGTAGGGTGTGTTGATGTACACCTGTGGCAATTCTACTTCCGGGAATTGCTCCTTCGGCACCTGGTCGTAGGCGAACAGGCCGAAGATGAGGATCATCACGGTGAGGAGGAAGACAGTTGTCCCGTTGTCTACGGCGGCGTTGGTTAGGCCGAAGGTTCTTTTTTCTTGTTCCACTTTGTTTTTTCTTTTGCTGCGAGGTGGTCCTGGTTTACACATCTGATGAACTTTTTAGCTGGGCGCTAACGCGCGCAGTTAAAAAGATGCATCCGATGAGAAACCAGACTGGGCTCCGGATGAAATTAAAGCGGTTCTCATCGGATGTATCTTTTGCGGATTGACGCGCAGCGACAACCCGCAAAAGTTCATCAGATGTGTAACCGCAACCACTATCCTAAAGAGATCTTCTGACCGTCCGTAAGCCCCCGCGACCCGTCCGTGATGATCCGGTCGCCAACAATGAGGCCACTGGTAATAATGGCGTTGTTGTTATAGCTCTCGCCCGTTTCGATGTATTTCTTGCGGGCAATCGTCTCGCCGTCTTCTTCACTGACGACAAATACGTAGCGTCGGCCGTCGATTTCCTGCTGAATTCGATCCTGGCTGACGACGATGATGTCGGCGGCTTCGAAGTTGAGGATTTCCACCTCGGCGAGGAGGTTGGCTTTGAGTTGGTTGCGGTATTTGGCGGGGACTTTTACTTCTACTTCGAAGGTGCGGTTAGCCGGGTCGACGGTTTTGCCGATGCGGGTGACGGGCGCTTCAAATTCGACGGCGGCGTTGGGGACTTTGATGCGGACCGTTTGCCCTTGCTTAATCTTGGTCAGTAGGTCTTCGGAAGCATCGGCGACCACGTCGAGGTCGTTCGTATTGAGGATCGACAGGATCGGTGCGCCGGGCATGGCGGCTTCACCCTGGCGCATCATGATCCGATCGACGGTGCCGCTGATGGGCGCGTAGACATTCTTTTTGGCGGCCTGTACGTCGATGCTTTTCAGCTGCTGCTGAATACGATCGAAGTTGTTTTTAGCCTGAAGGAATTGGAGCTCGGAGCCGATCTTCTGGTCCCAGAGGCGTTGCTGGCGCTCGTAGACGGTCTTAGCTAATTCACCAGCCGTTTCGAGTTCGGCGCGTTGGGTGGAAACGCTCTCTACGTCGATCGTCGCGACGAGTTGGCCGCGGCGAATGGGGTCGCCCTCCTCGAAACGCATACTGACGATGCGCCCGGGAATTTCCGGGGTAGCCATCGCGGTTTCGGAAGCGACGACGGTGGCCTGGACGTTGGCGAAATCTTCGAACGAACTGGTACTGATGGCCTGAGCGGCAACCAGGGTTCCCTTCGGTGCCAACTTCGGATTCTGCGTAAAGATGGCTTGTTCCAGCGCTTCGACTTCTTTCGAAAGTTCGCGCAACTCCCCCCGTTTGGCCTTCAGTAATTCCTGTTTGCCTTCCACCGTAGCGGGGATCGCTTCTTCTTCGGCGCCCCCGCAGGATGCCAGGAAAATGGGGAGGGCAATGATTAGGTAGTATACATTTTTCATCTCAGTAAATACTTATTATCTGTTAGGCCCGGAGGGTCGTCTATCGTAGCGTGGGACCCCGAAGGAGCCGCGCAGCGCATGCTTCCCCACGTTTTCGTTGTTATCTTGAAAGCTATTTTATCACTACCGCCCCAGCGCCAAATAAAGATCTTCCTTAGCTACTAGCGCATCGTAGAGCGCTTGCAGGTAGTTAGCCTGCGTTTCGTACAACTGTTGTTCTGCCTGCACCACTTCGATGCTGGAACCGACGCCTTCGCTGTACTTAATTTGGGTGACCTCGTAGATATCGTTAGCTAGGTCCAGGTTGTCTTTCGTCGTCTGGTAGCGTTTGTTGGCCGCCGTAAAGGTGGTCCGGGCGTTGAGTACTTCCAGTTGAATGGTCCGGTTAACGTCGTTGCGCTGGTTGACAATTTTTTCCTTGGCGAGCACGGCGCGCTGTACCCGGGCGGAGCGGGCACCGAAGTCATAAATCGGTACGCCAACGGACAGGCCGGCCAGCACGGTCGGGGCCCAGAAGCCGTTTTTAAAATCATTTCCCTGGTACTGCTGCTGCCCGGCCACGGTTGCGTACACGGTGGGCAAGTAAGCGGCTTTTTGCAGCTTGATGTTGAGGTCCTGCAGTTCGAGCGTCTTGTCGAGCAGCCGTACTTCCGGGCGGTTGAGGTAAGGGATGGCACCGGTGAGCATGGCATCCTGTATCTCCAGGTCAATCTTCTCCAGATCGTCCTCCACGACGAGCGATTCGTCGAGCGGATAGTTGAGGGTAAATTTCAGGGCACGGAGCGCGTTCTCGCCCTGGTCGAAGAGTTGGTCGCGCTGGCTGGTCAAGTTGCTAACGCTGAGGCGAAGGCGGTCGACGTCGAGCTTTTCTACGAAGCCGGCTTCAAACTGGGCGCGGGTTTCGGCCAGCAGTTTCTCGAGGTTGGTGATGTTACGGTTCAGCACCTCGATGTTCGTCTTGATCAGCAGCACGGGGAAATACGTCTGCGTCACCTGGCTACGCACCCGCCGTTGGGCGTTTTCCAATTCGAGGTTAAAATACTCCCCGCTGGCCCGGGCGGCGCGTAGGGCAACGAAGAAGGACCCGTCGAACAGCATCGCGCGGGCGTTCAAACCAGCCACGAAATTATTTTTGAGCTGCAAGCTCGCCTCACCGCCTCCGCCAGGGAAATTTTCCGGCAAAAATATCACGGGCACCGCGAAATAGTGCGTAAAGTCAACCGTGCCGTTGAACTGCGGCAGGCCAGCACTGAGCCGTTCCTTGACGTTCTGCTCGGCGTCCAAAATATCGACGCGGGCGTTGCGGATGGTGTTGGAGTTGTCCATCGCGTAGGTCACGGCCCGTTGCAGACTGAAAACGTTGCCCGGCCCGGCGTCCTCCTGCGCCCGGAGCGTGGAGGCACCGGCGAGCAGGCAGGCGGTGAGCAGCAAATAGATGAATCGTTTCATACGAAGGTTGCGTTGCGGGGTTGGCGGGTAGTTCGGACTAGTCAAGGGATTCTTGCTTCAGGTAGGCTTCGACCCGATCGCGGCCAAATTGATTGACGACACCGTTGAGGTGGTACTGGCTGTGGTGGAAGATGATGTCGGAGATCGACCGCTCGTTAGCGGGGAAAATGGAGGTATCTACGACCGTCGATACTGTGGACACGTACAGCGTGGCGATGATGTCCGGCACGAGATCGGGCCGGTACAGGCCCTCTTCCATGCCGCGTTCGATGTTGTCTTCGATTTGCTGGCGGAAATATTGTTGGTGTTGCCGCATGTTCACGTGCCAGATACTGGGGTAATATTTTTGCAGGTCATGCATCGTCGCCGGTGAAATTTCTCGCATGTTACGAATGAAGTACCGGCTGTTCTTTAGGAACTCATCAATGGCGTCTTTGCTCTGGAGTTGGTTGCGTTTGAGCGTTTCCATGTCCTCGGCGGTGTCGCATTCCATAACGAGTTGTACGAGTTGCTCCTTGTTACCAACGACCTGGTAAATCGTTTTTTTCGATACGCCCATCTCCCGGGCAATGTCATCCATACTCACGCTCTTGATGCCCAGGCGCATGTATAGCTGATCGGCAGTCTCAATTAGCTTCTCTTTAAGTTTTTCCATCTCGTTCACGACGCAAAGAACGGCGGAAACTTTCGATGTTCCTAAAGTTTTTGATGTTTTTTAAGTTTTCCACCATAATTACTAACAAGGTTTTGCGCGGTCGCGGGTGCAAGGAGAATGGGCTAGTGCGCAATGACACCTTCGATCATAACATTTTCAAAACTAACCTTTGCATTTAGCGTGCGTTCCCAAATCATTGCTCCTAAACCCCCTTTTGCTGGCACCCGCGACCGCGCACCGGCTTTCGCTTAATTATTTTCCGTGGACTTCGAATCGCTCAAAGACAAACCAGCCCCCGCCCCGGAAGACCGCAGGGCACCCTTGTTCAACGACTTCGGCCTCGGCGGCAACGTCGGCCGCAAGCCCGGGACGCGGTTGATCAATAACGACGGTTCTTTCAATGTGGTCCACCGGGGAAAAACGAAGCGCGACTCATACAAACTATTGATGGATATGTCGTGGCTCAAACTGCTCGCGACGACGATCTTTACTTACGTAATGATCAATTTAGTTTTCTCGGCCGGCTTTTTGATCATCGGCACGAATAGTCTTTCGAACATCGACCAGGACTGGCAACTGTGGCGACGCGCCCTGGCCTGTTTTTTCTTCAGTATCCAGACCTTTACGACGGTCGGCTACGGTGACATTGCCCCCGTTGGCATCGCCGCCAATACGCTGGCCTCTCTCTTGGCGCTGTTCGGCTGGGTTGCCCTGGCCATCGTGACGGGTGTCTTTTTTGCCCGTTTCGCACAGCCCGGCAAGATGATTGCCTTTTCGAAAAAAGCACTGGTCGCGCCTTACAATGCGGGTGGGTTCAGCCTTCAGTTTCGCATCGTCAACGTGCGGGATACCAGCCTGATCAACGTCACCGCCCGCGTCATGCTTACGTGGATCGAGGAGGGCAACCGCCGCTTCTCTCCCTTAGTGCTGGAGCGCGATACCGTCCCGCTGTTCCCGCTAAACTGGACGATCGTCCACCCCATCGACGAAAAGAGCCCCATCATCAAGTGGGACTACGAAACCTTTTGCCGCCAGCGCGCCGAACTTCTCATCACCGTCGAGGGCTACGACCAGACGTTCTCCCAACCCATCCACGTCCAGAACTCTTACATTTTCGACGAGATTGCCTGGAACGCGCGGTTCAAACCGATGTATCTGGAGCGGGATAGTACGACGGAGATTTGGCTGGACCGGCTTGATGACTTGGAGGAGTTGGGGGAGTAGGCGGTAGGGTTTTAGGTGGTAGGAAGATTTAGGCGGTAGGCGGTAGGCGGTAGATTCGCTTCGATAGCTGCTTTTGGATATAGAAATATTTACCGTATCGACTGCACGTATTACTTGTGTCTTGGTTCCCCTAAAACGTACACCTGTTTATGGTAACGAACTCCTCAAGTTTCCAGCTATTCTCACGGATAACGTACTACCGCCTACCAGCCTACCGCCTAATACCGCCTAATACCGCCTACCAGTCTACCGCCTAATTCTCCCTACCGCCTTACTCTCTCCCAGCGAACCTTATCCCCTCCCCAACCTTAGTCCAATAAACTCCCCCAACCATGTTCAACGTAATGAAAACCTCCGCCGATTTCCAGGCCGCGCTCGACGCCAGCCAGGAGAAGCCGATCGTCATTTTCAAGCATTCCGCCACTTGCCCGTTTTCCGCCGCCGCGCAGATCGAGGTCGCCAACACCAAGCACGATCTCGACATCTACGGTATTACTCTCCAGTACACGCCGGAACTCAAAGTGGAGATCGCCGAGAAGCTGGGCGTGGAGCATAAGAGCCCGCAGACGATTGTCGTTCATAAAGGCAAGGCCGTTAGTAGCCAATGGCGGGGGGATATTCAGGAGCGGGTCTTGAAAAATGCAGTTAAAGATTTAGCGTAACACCAAGGTTGAGGGCATCTTGCCCGAACGCGCGTGCGGTAGCGCTACCGCCGTTCCCCGATAGCTATCGGGGTCGGGCAGGATGCCCTCAACCTTTTGAAAGCAATACATACATGATTCAAGCCTCCGAACTAATCCTCCGCCCCAGCGGAGCCATCTACCACCTGAACCTTCACCCCGAGCAAGTTGCCAAAACCATCATCACGGTGGGCGACCCCGAACGGGTAAAGCTGATTTCTGATAAATTTGACAAGGTCACCACCCGCGTCGAGGCCCGTGAGTTCGTGACCCATACGGGTGAACTGGACGGCGTTCCGCTGACAGTCGTCTCTACCGGCATCGGAACGGACAACATTGACATCGTCCTCAACGAGCTCGACGCACTGTTCAACATTGACCTGGACAAGCGAGAAGTAAAGGACGACCTGGCTAAATTGACCTTCATCCGCCTCGGCACCTCCGGCTCCTTTCAGCCCGACCTGCCGCTCGGCAGCTTCCTAATGAGTGAAGCCGCTTTAGCCGCCGACGGTCTTCTACCCTTTTACCTTGACGCGAGCGTGCCCGATCCGCTGGCTTACAGCCTGCACGCGCACCTGGACCGGGGCGAGGTAAAGTTTCCGGTTCCGATTTTGGTCGTCCGCCCCACCCTGCCGAGTATTTTTGCGGAAAGCGATCTACCGCGCGGCGTAACCCTCACGGCATCCGGCTTTTACGGGCCGCAGGGGCGGAGTTTGCGCTTACGGGCGGGCCTGCACGCAGGTCTACTCGAACGCCTCCGCAACTGGCAAGAGGGCGACTTACGCCTTACCAACATCGAGATGGAAACCTCCGGCATCTACGGGCTGGCAACGGCGCTCGGCCACCGGGCGGTCTCCGTTTCCGCGCTCATTGCGAACCGTGCGCTGGGAACTTTTCACGAGCGGCCCGGTGAGGTGGTGGAAAAACTCATCGAACGCGGGTTGGAACTGGCGACGAACATGCGCGAGGGTTGAGGGATTAAAACGGTATGACGCACCGTACTTCCCGCTTCGTGGCCCTCGGTGGCCTGCTTACGCTAGCCGCTCTTTACGCGATGAATAGCCTCGGCTATCTCGGCCCCAACCCCATCGGCAGCACCTCGCGCGCAACGGCTCCGCTAATCGTACCGGCGGGTTACGCTTTCGCGATCTGGGGCCCTATTTACATCGGATTGTTAATTTTTCCGATTTACCAACTTTTCAAGAAACGGGAGGAACACCCGGCCTGGATCGAACTCCGCCTCTGGTACGCAGCCAACGTGGTGGCCAACGGCGTCTGGCTGGCGCTGGCGAGTTACGATCAGGTGTGGTCGACGGTGGCGGTGATCGTCTTTATGCTCGTTTCGCTGTTTCGGATCAACGTACTGCTCAATCGCATCGAAGCCGCCGGCGCGCCGGTCAACTACTGGCTGGAGCGGTTCGTCTTTTACGTCTACTTCGCGTGGGTGACCTTAGCGACGGTACTCAACGTAGCGAGTGATCTTGACTTTACGGGCTGGGACGGTGGTCCGCTCTCCGCAGTGACCTGGACGGTAGTAATGATGCTCGTAGCCGCAGGCATTGCCGGGTTCACGGCCTGGCGGTTCGGAAGTGCGGCTTACGCGGGTGTGGTGGTTTGGGCGTTCGTGGCGATTTGCGTGAAACATGCGGAGACGTATTCGACTATTTTTTACGTGGCGTTGGCAGTGGCGGTATTGTTTTCGGTGCTAGGGGTTAGGTTATTTTCCCAGCCGCGGCTCAAAATGGCGTAGGGTGTATTCCACCGCAATATTAAGTACTTCGCTGGGGCAGGTCGTTTTCCTACTGATCGAATTCTGACTAAGCTTCGTCGAAACACCTCTTCGCGAGCCACCACGCCCGCCCTATATTAGCCGGCATGAAAAACGATACTAAGCCCCGGCCAAAGTGGATGCGCCGCCTCGCCCGGGATAGCTGGCAGGCGGAACTAATCATTTCCGGAGCGGCCATTTTCGGTTCGCTGCAACTACCCGTCTTACTGGAGCGCCTACAGCATTACTTACTACTCAACGTCGATCGCTCCCTACTCGGGTTCTGGGCTTACGTTACGGGTTACTGGGCGGCCTTTGTCTACGGGCTGGTTTTCTTGTTTATTTTCCATTTCATCGTCCGGGCACTCTGGATCGGGCTGGTTGGCTTGCAAAGCATTTACCCCGAGGGAATGGTCAGGTCGGAAATAAATAGTCAGGATTACCAGGACAAGGCCTTCGCGGAATACGGGAACATCGATGGCTTACTGACTCGGTTGGATGAAATGGCGAGCGGGCTTTTCGGCACGGGCTTTACTTTCGCGGGCCTATTCTTCAACATCGGGCTTATTCTCTCGATTATTCTCTTCGCCATCACCGGGATGGGCATACTGGGCGTGCCGGAATTTTGGGCCATCAGGATTGGCCTGGTTCCCGTGGCTTTGGTGCTGGCGCTCTCCCTTATTTCCGGGGTTTTCAATTTAAAGACTTTACGGGAAAAACAATGGGTGAAACGCTACCACTTCCCCTTCGTCAAGGTGATGAACAGGCTCATCATACCCATCAATCACCACTTTACGACGAGCGGATTAATGTTGCTCTCTTCCAACTCCGCTACGAACAAGGGTACCGAAAAAGCTACCGTTGGTAAGATCGTTACTGGCATCGTAGTCTTCACGCTCATCAGTTTCGGTTTCGGTTTTCTGTTGGCGGTCTCCGATATCCTTAAGCCGGAGTTTATGGATGATCGTTACCACCGCATGGGAAACGACCCCACCGTGATCGACCCCAAAAACTACGTCGATACCGATAAGACCGACCTCTTCTACGAACCCATGCTAAATACCTTGCACGTCGAATCTACGGGGCCGCTCTGGGTGTGGGTACCCTTACCCGAACGGGAGTGGAAGATTATGTTAGATAACTGTAGCGACCCCGAACCGGCTGATGACCTGGAAAGGGAGGCCCGGCGATTAGCCAGGCGTCAACATGGCCTGCGCTGCGCCAAAGAATACGTGGAGATTTATCTCGACGAAGAGAAAATAGACGACCCGGATTTTCTGCGTGATTTTCACACTAGCGTGGGCTTGGAGCAATTCGGCGTACGCCTTGAAATGACGGATCGCCTACCCGCGCCGGGCCGCCACACCATCCGCGTCGTCACCCACTACCCCCTTGACGAAGACAAACCAGAGGAAAACTTCCGCACAACCTACATCCCTTTTTATGTGCTAGAAGCGGAGTGATCTCTCGTCTTCAGTGAAGGTGTCAGCAGGCCTCGTTCCACGACTTTCTGGTCCGTCCGTTTGGCACCGTAGGCCTTCGTTAAGTAACTAATGCCCGCTTCCAAATCCAACACGCCGCAAGAAAAAACGTCGACCGCCGCATAGCCGTGTTCCGGCCAGGTGTGAACCGTTAGGTGGGATTCCGCAATAATCACCACCCCACTCACGCCGTGGGTCGGGAAGGCGTGAAAATGGCTGCCCATCACGGTTGCACCCATCGCGGCGGCGGCACCCAATAAGATGCGTTCGCTATCGGGCGGGAATTTAAGGAGATCGGCGTCGCAGTCGTACAGTTCGAGGAGGACGTGGCGGCCGAGGGCGGTTGGGGGGGCGGGTGTTTCACTCATCACATCGTTTTTTCGCGTTGCCAGCTCGACCATTCGGCGAGGAAATAATCCAGTAGCACGGGCTTGTCGAGGCGGTTGGGGCGCAGGCCGCCGGGGTTGACCATGTCGCGGGGGAAGTAGTCGAAGGCGGCGACGAGTTCGGGGTCGAGGAAACGGGTTGGCACGTCCTGGCGGTAAGTTATTTCGTCGGTGACGGCGGGGCTGTCGGAGGCCATCACGAAACCCCATTCACCAAAGCTGGGGACGTTAACGTGGTAGGGTGCCACCGTTTGGTATCCGCTCGCGAGTAGTGTTTCGTAGATGCACCAGTAGGTATCTTTCGTGTGGTAGGGGCTGGTGGCCTGGGTGGCGAACACGCCGTCGGGGGTCAGGCGGGCGCGGGCCATTTTGAAGAACCAGGTGCTGTAGAGGCGGGCCACGCTTTCGTTCGCCGGGTCGGGCAGGTCGGCGATGATGAGGTCGTAGTGGGCGGTGTCGTTGCGGAGGAAAACGGCGGCGTCCTGGGCGCGGACGCGGGTGCGGGGGTCGTCCAGGGAAGCATTATTTAGTTGGCGCAAGCCTGCGTGCCGGTTGGCGAGATCGAAAATGCGGTCGTCGAGATCGACGATCACTAGCTCCCGCAATTCGGGTAATTTGAGGAGTTCCCGAGCCAATAGTCCTTCGCCACCACCCAGGACGAGCGCCCGTTCAACTTTGCTCTTCCCCCAGGCACTCGGCACCAGCGCCAGCGCCTCGTGATAACGGTATTCATCGCGCGAAGAGAATTGGATGACGCGATTGAGGTACAAACGGAGATCATCATCATTCTGCGTCAGGACGATGTTTTGGTAGGAAGACTGCTCTTTATAAATGACCCGGTGGGGATAGGCCCGTGCCTCCCAGGCCTCCAAAAACGGCTCGGCGCGCCACAGCAAGACCGAGAAAAGGACCAAGCCACCAATGGTCCAGGCGTAAATCCTACGGCGGCGCGCCAGCGGAAGTTGATCCCGAAAAAACAGCGTAACCGCCAACCCCAGCAACAAATTCACCGCCCCGAAAAGCAAGCTCGAACTGTACAAACCCACGAACGGCAGCAGCAAAAACGGGAGCAACAAGGTCGCCCCGAGCGCCCCGATGTAGTCGTAGCCCAGCACGTTGGCGAGGCTGTCCTTCAACGGATAGTAAGTCTTCATCACCCGCGCCAGCAACGGAATCTCCAGCCCGGTCAGCGAGCCGATCCCGAACACCAACGCCAGCATCGTCCACTGATACTGCTGGTTCGTCTGAAACTGAAACAGCCAGTACAACAACGGCACCGACGCCCCGCCGAGCAGTCCGAGGGCAATCTCCGTGCGCACGAACGCCTCCAATTCATTACCCTTTACGTACTTCGTCAGGAAGCTCCCGACGCCCATCGCAAACATGTACACGCCGATCGTGAGCGAAAATTGCTTGACGCTGTCGCCGAGAAAGTAGGCGCTCGTCGTGGAAATGACGAGCTCGTAGATGATGGAGCAGAGGCCGGCGAGGAAGACGGCGGCGATTAGTAATATTTTCTCGGAAGACTTCGGCAATGATTACAATTTATTAGGTCGAGGGCCTCTGGCCCGAATGCAACGGCGGCAGCGCTACCGCACGCGCATTCGGGCCAGAGGCCCTCGACCTAGGGCAAAACATAGTTGGCCGGCAATCCTTTATAGTACCGATCCAACCATACTACATGCAAAAGTCATTTCTACGCGCTTTGTTGGCCTGCGGGCTCGGACTGAGCATTTTCAGCTGCACCACCGACACGGCCGACACCGGCTGGGACGAGCCCACGACCGGCGTCATCACCACTGTCCGCGAAGTGAACGCGGGCAACTTTAAGATTGCTAGTGAGGACCCCGTCCCGACGGTCACCGACAGTCGCATCATCATCCAGCCGCTCGACGGCAACGTCGATACGCTGACCCTAGAAGAGGCCAAATTAGTTAGCCAGAACAGCGACACCACGAGCACCCGCAGCCGGGCCGTGCGTGGCGGCGGCATGGGTTTTTTCGGCTACATGATGCTGGGCCGAATGATGGGCGGCGGCATTAACCGGGGCGCTTACGTCAACGGCGCGGCCTACAACCGGGCCAACTCCACGGCGGGCAGCAGCGTACGCGGTTCGGCGCGGCGCACGGGCGGCTCTTCCCGCAATTCCGGCTTCGGCTCGGGCAGAAGTACCCGGAGCGTTGGTGGATAAGCGCCTGCGGGACGCGCCCGTACTCCCCGAAAAGTTCTTCCGCCAGCACGGCCTGGAGTACTACGCCACGGGGGAGAACCACGATTATTTGTCCGACGAAATCCTTCTCGTCAGTGCCGAAGAAGAAGCCAACGCCCTGCGCGTGGCCGATGAATTATTCGAGATTTTACGCTCGACGGCCAAGCGCTGTCTGATCGATCCGTCGCGCTTGGATCGCATGGGTATTCCGGAACGGGCGCGGCCGCTGGTGCAGTGGTCGTTCGAAAACGAGTGGGACGACTACTGTTTCGGCCGTTTCGACTTCGCCGGCGGACTGGATGGTCTACCCCTCCAACTACTGGAACTGAATGCGGATACCTCCAGCCTCCTACCGGAAGCAACGATCATCCAACCGGAGGTCGTCCGCAAAGCCGGTTTCAAACCCCTCAAGAATACCGTAGAAAAAGCCCTCACCGAGCAGTTTACCAAGATCAAAGCCGCGCGCGGCAAAGCCATCGCCGCCGGCGCCCACCTCGGCCACGAAGACGACCGGCTCAACCTGGAGACTTTGCTCAAGATCGCCCGCAAAGCCAAGTGGCAGGCCGACGAGGTTGAACTACCCGAACTTATTTTCGAGGAAGAGGGTGGTTTGCTCGTGGAGAAAGGCGAGGACAAATACACCCGCTATTACTACCTCCTCAAGTTCTTTCCCTGGGACTGGGCCCTCACCGAAGAACCCCAACTCTGGGACTTACTCGAAAAACTCTGCACCAAGAACCTTGTCCGCGTCCTCAACCCCGCGTGGACGATGCTGCTGCAAAACAAAGCGCTCCTCGCCTACGCCTGGCAGGATAACCCGGGTCACCCGGCGCTTTTACCCACTGCCTTCGATCCCGCAGACTTGCCAAATCCGGCTTTAGGTTACGTCCGCAAACCCATCTACGGGCGTATGGGCGAGAACATCATGATCAGCCGCACGGGCCGGGGGGTGGACGCGGAGACGCGGGGGGATTACGGTGCGCAGCAAACGATCTATCAGCAACTAGCGCCCTTCGGAATGGACGACGAAGATTACCGATATCAGTTGAGTGTGTTCATGACGCCGGGGGCTAGTGGGCTTTGTTGCCGGCGGGGGGAGGGGTTGATTTTGGGGGACGAGGGGGAGTTTGTTTCGCTCGGGGTTCACAGCCAGAATGGGAGTTCCGCCAAGCCGGGATGGAAGTTTTGGTGAGTTGATTGGTCTGTGTTTCCTGAAAGATTAGCTTGGCCTTTTAGCTGCACTTAATGTTGTATGAGTTCTGTTCGGCCGCTATGAATGCGACCAGGCCAAACCGTCGATTGACGTAGCCGCCAAGATTGCCAAAGCCATGGGGGTTTCGCTTGATTACCTTTCCGATAATGTCGAAGCCGATATTGGTGAGGAAGAAGTCAAGCGGGTGCAGTCGATTCAGGGATTACCCGATAGCGAGAAGGATCTGATTACACGGACGATTGATGCGTTGGTGCGGGATGCGAGGTTCAGGCACGCGTACTCTCTCTAGCAGAATGCCGATTTACTCAACCAGTTCCATAAAGTAGAACAACTCCCCAGCGATCAAAAGATGATCGTTAAGGAGCTGCTCGATGCGTTTCTGCTTAAAAATGATATTCGGGGGCAGTTTGTGGTCGCCTAATCATGTATTTATTTTGTAGAACTTGCCGGGGTTCTCACAAAAGTTACTTCTCCTATAATCGTTTGATTAGCGGAAGTGAGTTCGATTCCTTCTTGAATGGGCACTACTACGGTGTCCGGTACATGAGACTGAATAAAAGCATATATAGAATGTGGGCCGCTTTTATTAAATAATAGACTGGTTTCAACTCCAACCGTCCAGTCCTTCTTGTACCTGTCTAAAATTTCAGATGCTACAAAATCAACTTGTAGGTTGTAATATTCAGGTATAATCGATATTCCTTGGTCACCCTTCGAGCTATATCTCCATGCATGCTCAACCCAAGTCTTTCGGACATCATATTTTTGATTGTCAACAATTATAGCACCTCCCAGGACTTCATATTCTGCTATATAAACTCCCTTAGCTTTCGCGTCTTCCATATCGCTACTTAATCCAGGAGACCCTTCACGAGGACCACATGATATAGTAAAAATTAGTACAGCTAAGAGTATTACGTTCTTCATAACTATCATCTTGGAGCTAATGCACTGGCGGGGACAACCTTTCCTTGAGGATTCTGCTTCTTTATTTCTTCGTAACGTTTGTTTGGAATAGAACTCATTCCCTTTCTAATTAAGCTCGTAAATACACTCCCATTTATGAACTGATGACTTTTCTGGGTTTAGGAGTTCCAGGATTAAAGCCGCCAGCCCTGAGGGCATCTGAGCAAACATCAATACAACTATTTTCGCTCACATCGTAATCTTGCGTTACTGATTCGCTTGCAGCCTCCCGCATAACATCATCTGTTTTCTCGTCGGCAGCTAATTGGTAGCCTTCCGTATAGATTTGTTCGCCATCTTCAGTTTGGTTTCTTGGGTCATTCGCAAATTCTTCTAAACTGCCATATTCATCCCCTTTCTGGGGATGCTTATCCGACGGACCAGAGGTACCCGATGAAGCGAGAGTTCCATTATCAGAGTACAGTGTCCATCTATCACCACCCCCAATTAAAACGGCGGCGTGACCTAAACCCATTACCTGTTCGGGTGCACTTAATACTATCAAGCTATCGCCCAGCGGATCAATAATGGAAATGGGATTATTACCCATCCCATTATAGGGCGACAAATTCGCAAAAGATTCCGCTTTCGGGTCTACTTGTAGCCACCTTCCAATGGTTGGATCGTAAGCTCGATAGAAAGCCAAGTCCAGCCCCAGCTCCTCATTTCTTTCCATCCCATTATACCGGTAATCATTTCCCTTCCCCCCACTCATCCAATCATACTCCTGCGCCAACCCAAATGGCGTATAATGATTCTCCTGAAGAATTTCATTAGTAGCATCATTTGCAGTAACGTCCACAATACCATTATTGTTGAGGTCCGCAAAAGTCAGTCGGGTATTTCCTAGGTGGTCACGTATCGAATACTCATACTGCCACCCACTTCCCGCTTTAGGGGTGATTCTACCCCCTTCATGATAAATAGCTTCTAAACTTCCGTCTCGGTATTCTATTCCGTTGATGTAGTCTTTGGTGTGGTTCCCAACACTATTTCCGCCACTCGTGGTTTGTTGTAGTTTACGGCCATTGGCATCGTAGATTATGGATAATACCTTACCATTCGCATAAGGAATGCGGGAAGGTAAGTTTAGGTGATTGTAGGTTATTCCATTGCCGGTTATTCCTTTGCTCATGGTTATTCTGAGTTACGGTTTCTGTCGTAGGTATAGTGAGTATCCTACCCAATGCGCACAAGGAGATACAACAAAAGAAAAGGTAGCGCCCATTCATGATTACAGCTAATCAATCGCAACATTCTTTATTTCAAGATGCATAAAAACGAACGTGCAACTCGCGCACTTGCTCCGCGAGTTCGGGAACGGGACCGATGACCTCGATCCCGGGAACCACCTCCTGAATAGATAGCGGCCGTACCGGAGGCTTGGGAACACCTAATTTCGTTAGCCAAGATGTCAATTGTTTCGTAGAACTCGCGTAGATAATGCGTCCCAATCCTACCCAACCGTGCGCTGCGGCGCACATGGCGCAGTGTTCGCCGGAGGTATAGACCGTCGCTACTTCACGTTCTTCGGGTATCATGTTCGCTGCCGCCCAGCGGGTGATCTCAAACTCGGGGTGTCGGGTTTGGTCGTCGGCCGTCACCACTTCATTCCGGCCTTCGAACAAGACCTGCCCGTCAGCTGAAACAAGCACTGAGCCAAAAGGCTGATTACCCGCGGAGAGTGCTTCTTTTGCTAGTTCTACGCAGCGTTGTAAATGCTGCAAATCTTTACCAGTTAGCTTATCCATTTTTTCTGTTTGTTTCGAGGTGAATCGACAATTGAATTCATCGCTTTGAAATTTCTGTTTGAGCCATTACGTCCTTGAAGTGGCAAAAACCTAATCGGTAGCGAAGTAGTCGCTTCGTAAAGAGAGCTAATCTTCACGTAATTTAGAGCTTTTTGAAATTCACCAACCCGTGCGTCAAGGAGTGGCAGAATTTAGCAGCTCACCTAATATTTAGTTGACCTCTCGCTATCGGATTTTTCCACAAAAGCACAAAAAAAAGTAAGAGGTGTATTAGAGTAGCCGAACACAGCTTTTCTGTGCTTTTGTGTTTTTGTGGCCAAAAAAATCTGCGTAACGTCAGCTTTTAAAACGCGTCGCCCGTAATTAGATAGGAGAAGCAGCACTAATTCCTCCTCAACCCCGAAACAAAAAGAACCGCTCCTTCAACTCCTCAATCGCCGTCTCCTTATTGGTAGTGATGTAACTCAGGGCCTCATCCGTGAACTGCTGCCCCTTGGGGGTGAGGTCGACGACGTCGTCGACAATGGTAATAAGGTTGTTCTTCCGGGCCAGGTCCAGCACCCGGCGCGAGCGCACTTCCTGCCAGTTGATGTGCTCCCGCAGGTGGTTGACGTGGCGTTCGCGTTTTTCCTGGTGGTTCTGTAAGTGGAGCAAAAACACCAACAGACTTACCTCCAGCCGCTGCCGCCGCTCCCGGAACAAGGAAGAAAGTACTCCCTGCCCCGGTGCGAATAAATAGACTACAAAAAAGAGCAGCCCCAGCACCGTAGACATCGAACCGGCGATGGACGCATCCAGCAAATTGGCCAGCCAGTAGCCCGCGATGGCCGCAAACACGCCGAAGCCGCAGCTCAGCAGGAGCATCTTCCGCAGGTCGTCGGTCAGCAAGTAAGCCGTGGCCGCGGGTGCAATGATGAGGGCAACGACTAGCACGGCCCCCACCGCGTCGAAGGCACCCACCACCGTCACCGACGAGACGGTCATCAGGCCGTAGTGCAGGATGAGTGGGCTGAACCCCAGCGTAGCCGCCAGCCCTGCGTCGAAGGTGCTCAGTTTAAGCTCCTTAAAGAACAGCAGCAGCAACGTCAGCGTCACCGTCAGGATGGTACCGATTACCCACAAGGATTTCGGGCCCCAGTCGCTACCGCCCACCAACAGTCGGTCGAAGGGCGCAAAGGCCAGTTCCCCCAGCAGCACCGCGTCGATGTCGAGGTGGACGTCGTTGGCGTTTCGGGCAATCAGGATCACACCGATGCTGAACAGGGCCGGAAAAACGAGGCCAATGGCGGTATCTTCCTTCACCAAGCCGGTCCGCTGGATGGCCTCGACCAGAATGACGGTGATCACCCCGGTCAGTGCGGCCAGCAGGATGAGCAACGGCGAATTAAGATCCTGGGTAAGGAAGAATCCCAGCACGATGCCCGGCAGGATCGAGTGACTAATGGCATCACTGATCATGGCCATTTTACGCAGCACGAGGAAGGTACCGGGGATGGCACAGGCCACGGCCACCAGGGCGGCGATTAGCTGAATTTCAATTTGGGTACCGCTCATACCGGGTCGGGGGTTTGATCGTACAAAGTAGCTGCCTCCTCATATCCCTTCGGCGTCATGGCCCACTGATCGCCTTCGATGCGGATCAGCTCCCGCTCCGCCAACTGGTTAAGGGTCTTGCGCGTGTACCCCTGGAAGTTGTTCAGGATGCGAATAGCGTGGGGGTGGGAAATGTCCGCATGGTCGCTCGCGATGTGGTACATGAAAGTGAGGGTCTTCTTGCGGTTCAGGTCCTTGCGGTTGCGGCGAAAGCGAATTTCCCGAAAGAGCAGCCCGCGCTCCGGTGAGAAGACGAAGGACACCAGCACGATCACCGCCGCTACCAGCACGATTACCGGCCCGGTGGAAAGGTTATCGTAGCTCGCACTGATGGCCGTCCCGAACACCCCGGCCAGCGCGCCGAAGACGGAGGCGAGAAAAATCATCGTGCTCAGTTTGTTGGTCCACTGACGGGCGGCCGCGGCGGGGGCCAGCAGCATGGCGCTCATCAGTACGACCCCGACGGTCTGTAGCCCCAGCACGATCGCGATCACGATAAAACTAGTGATCAGGATATCGAGGAAGCGGGTGTTAAACCCCAGCGTCTGGGTGTAATCCGCGTCGAAAAGCAGCAACTTCAGTTCTTTCCAAAACAATAGTAACACCAACAGGCTCACCCCCGTCGCCCCGGCCATCAGCCACACGTCGGATTCTACCAGCGTGGCGGCCTGGCCGAACAGGTACTTATCCAGCCCCGCTTGGTTAGCGTTGGGTAATTTTTGGATGTAGGTAAGCAGCAACATCCCGAACCCGAAGAAGAGCGAAAGAATTAGCCCGAGGGCCGTATCACTCTTCAGCCGGGTATGTTTCACGATGCTCCGTATCCAGAACGCGCCCACCAGTCCGCTCACGAGTGCCCCCAGGAGCAGTATTTCCTGTTTCTTCACTCCCGTGAAGAGGAAGGCCAGAGCGATGCCCGGCAGTGCCGCGTGAGAGATCGCGTCGCCCAGCAAACTCTGCTTGCGCAGCACCGCAAAGCTGCCCAACATCCCACAGATCGCCCCGAGGATGGCCGTGCCCAGGGTGATGGTGCGGAGGGTGTAGTTGGTGAAAAAGTCGGAGAGCTCCATGCGAACTGAGAATCTGGTTTTTAGTGAGGGGTGTTCTGCGGGTATTCAGTACCGATGATCGGTATCTGATCACCACCTAGTGTTCGGTACCTACCCCTTGGTCGCTACTTTGTAGTTGATGCCGTACGTTTTGGTGAGATTATCGTCGTTAAAAATATCCCTGATGGGCCCGGAAGCAATGCTTTTGACGTTGAGGAAGGTGACCCAGTCGAAGTACTCCGGAACGGTCTGGAGATCGTGGTGCACGACGACGAGCGTCTTGCCGGACTGGCGGAGCTCCTTCAGAATGTTGACGATGGCGCGCTCGGTGGTAGCGTCGACGCCCTGAAAGGGTTCATCCATCAGGTAGATAGCGGCGTCCTGCACGAGAGCACGGGCCAGGAAAATGCGTTGCTGCTGCCCCCCGCTGAGTTGGCTGATCTGGCGGTCGCGGAACGAAAGCATCCCCACCTTTTCGAGCGCCTCGAGGGCACGCTTTTTTTCCTTCTGCCCGGGTCGCTTGATCCAGCCGAGGCCGCCGTAAGTCCCCATCATCACGACGTCGAGGGCTACGGTGGGAAAATCCCAGTCCACGCTACCCTTCTGGGGCACGTAGGCGACTTTATCGACCTGCTTTTTGTACGGCTTACCGAATACCTGGACGCTGCCCGCGATGGGCTTAATGATACCGAGGATGGACTTAATCAGCGTCGACTTACCGGCGCCATTGGGGCCGACGATGGCCATCAGGACGCCTTCGGGGATGGTAAGGTCGATGTCCCACAGTACCGGTTTGTAGTTGTAGGCTACGGTGAGGTCGTCGATCTGGATGGCCGGGGGCCGGGTACTGGGTGCGGGGTTGTTCACTTGAGCGCGTTGACGATGGTGTTGACGTTGTGGGTGAACATCCCGAGGTAAGTCCCCTCGTCGGTGCCGGCGCTGCCGAGCGCGTCGGAGTAGAGCGTACCGCCGATCGCTACGTCGAACCCGTCGGCTTTCACCGCCTGCTGGAGCGCTTCAATGGTTCGGCGGGGCACGCTGGTTTCCACAAAAATGGCCTTTACTTGCTTATCGATGATGAGCCGGGCCAGTTTTTGCACGTCCTGCACGCCGGCTTCGGTGGCCGTGCTGAGGCCCTGGAGGCCCACGACCTCGAACCCGTATTCCTGGCCGAAGTAGTTGAAGGCATCGTGGGCGGTGACCAAAACCCGCTTCTCCGCGGGCAGGGTAGTAATTGTTGCGCGCACGTCCGTTTCCAGCGCGTCCAGCTTCCGTAGGTAGGCTACTTCATTGGCGCGGAAAAAGTCGGCGTGCTGCGGATCGAGCTCACTCAGTTGCTCGGTCAGGTAAGCCGTGAGTTGCTTCCAGTATTCGATGTTGAACCAGATGTGGGGGTCGTAATTACTGGCGAAGTACTCCGAGCCGATGAGGCCATCCTTATTCAGCGCTTCGGCCAGGGCAATAGTGTTCGTAGTACGGCCCATTTTCTCGAAGACATCGACCAGCTTTCCTTCCAGGTGAAGCCCGCTGTAGAAGACGACGTCCGCGCTCGTGAGCTTCGTTACGTCGCCCTCGCTTGCTTTGTAGAGGTGCGGGTCGACGCCGCTACCCATGAGCCCCTGCACGCTAACCGAGTCGCCACCGATGTTTTTGACCAAATCGGTGATCATGGTGGTGGTGGTGACGATCTTTAGTCTGCCGTCCGCCGCGCCGGCCGCACCGTTTTCGCAGGCTACCGTCAGCACGAGACCGCAGGCCAGGAGTACGCCGCTCAGCAGCCGGAGCGGGGAAACAAAGATTCGAGTACTGACTTTCATTAGCGTTCTTTATTGACGAAGTTAGAAACGACTAACTTAGAACAAAGATCGCTAAAACTTCCGGATTTTGAATACTGGAGCGCGGTCAACTGTTCCAGGTAAATCGTCAGACCACCGGCTTGGTGGCAGGTCGGCGCACGTCCACTTTACGATTCACTCCCCGTAGCTATCTGGCACCCGCCCCAATAGCCATCGGGGCGCCAATCACCGCTCACCCCAAACGAAAAGAATGGAACGACACGCTGAGTGAAATGGCACCCTCAGAATTAGTCAGAGCCCGCACGGAATATCTAGCGGGGGGCCGGCGACTAGCCCCCGAAATACCCATTTAACTGGTAAACGAACAAGCCCACCCCCGCCAAAATCAAGTAAACATTCACCGCCTTGTAGAAAGCAGCGTACCGCTCATCCTCCCGTAAATAAGTGATCAAAAACACGATCGGGATCAACGCCGCCACCTGCCCCAACTCCACCCCGACGTTGAAGCTGACGATCTTAGCCAGGAAGCCACCACCGCCGAGGTCGAACGACTGCAAGCGCGTCGACAGGCCGAAACCGTGAATTAGACCGAACAAGAAAACCATCAGGAGCAAGTCCGGCGACGTCACCCCGAATAGCTTTTTGAAGCCCCCCAAATTTTCGAACCCCTTGTAGAGCACGCTCAGCGCAATGACCGCATCAATCAGGTGCTCGTCCGCCCGCACGCCCAGGTAAGTCGCCCCGATCAGCGTGATGCTGTGCCCGATGGTGAAAACCGTGACGAAACGGACGATGTCCCGCAGCCCGCTCAGGTAAAAGATTACGCCCACCAGGAAAAGCAGGTGGTCGTAGCCGGTCACCATGTGTTTTGCCCCGACGAAGAGGTAGGCAAATAGCCCGCCTTCGGACAGCGTTGCCTGGTCACCGGCGCTAACACCGTGGGCGAACAAGTTCAGGGGCAGCAGCAAAGCAAGTAATGTAAAAAAGCGACCCATCCGGATTTACGACTTGCGGTTGAAGAAGAAAAATAGTGTCCCGACGAGTAGCAGACTCCCCAGCACGTACACGAAAGTAGGTAGCCCGGAATCGTGCGCTTCTTCGTGGCTGTGATCGTGATCGTGATTGGCCCCGACGGCGTGGTCGTGGGATTGGCCGTGGTCGACAGCGAAGGTCAGCGTTGCCCAGTTAGATTCGTGGGTGAGGTCCTCCTCAGCCGCTTCGGTCATATAAATAGTCCGCAGGTGCCAGGTGCCGTCACTGGTGATCGGGACGGTGAGGGTGCCGTCGTCGGCCGTGCGCATTCCGGTGCCGGTGTGTTGGTGGTCTTCGCCTTCCTCGCTATGGGAGTGATCATGATCGTTACCGTGGGCGTGCGCGTGGTCGCTACCGACGAGCACGAGCTGGTCGGCCAGGGGTTCGCCCCGGTATCGGAGCAGAACCACGAGGGAATCCCCCGATTGCAGGTCGTAAGGGTTAGAGCGCGGGATGAATTCAATGGGGTAATCGAGCGGCGTCACCCAGTCGTCGGTGCGGCGCTCGCCGACCTGAAAGATGGTCTTTACGTGCTTGCTGTATTGCTCCACCGCATCCTTGCCCAGGTCACCGTTTTGCCGGCGGGTGGCGAGCATATCGACGACGCCGTCGTGCTCCAGGTAATTGTTGAATGCTTCAGCGGCCATGGCAATGTTGCGCGGGCGGGTAGAGACGCCGGCCACGTAAGTACCCGCCACGCCGGTGGTGATGTGCAGCACGGTCGTGCTGTCGCGCTCGGTCCAGGCGGCGGTGTCGACGGGCATCCGTTGTCCGTTGCCGACGAGGCTCACGTCCTGCATCCGGTTGCGATCGATGGTGTTGTCGCTGCGGTCGAAAGTTCCGTTGTAGAGGAGAATGGTGGCGGCGGTGTCCGGGGCCAGAAAATAGGTGTCCAGCCGGAGGAACATGTCGTGGCTGGAAAGGGCGACCAGGGCTACGAGGCCGAAGATGAATTTTTTCATGGGTAAACGTTGGGGGAGGCCGAAAAACTCACTTACGCAGGCGGAGCCGGAAGGGTTTGGACCGAGCTAAAGGTAAGTTGCCTTTCGCTGAATAACTGATCCAGTCCTTTCTGCGGGCCAAGCGTAATAATTGGGGGCGAGAGGGCGCGGTCGCGGGTGCCCGGATTATTCTAAAGGAGCAAAGTCGATTGGGTAATCCGCACGACTGAAGACCGAGCTCCCCTGCTTTTTCCGTACATGCTGGCACCCGCGTCCGCGCCCACCGCCGCAGGCACCAGCGAAGCTAAAAAAGAAAGGACCCGCCGCAGAGCAACGAGTCCTTATATCGATTAAGATTATGCAGATTAATCCGACGCCACCAGCAAGCGCGAGGCCACGATGAACCGGACGCCCAGCGGTGCTTCGGCCGAAAACCCAGCCCCCCGCCCCGTCGTTACGTCCAGCGTCAGGTGCGTGTGCTTCCAATATTCGTACTGGAATTTCGACATGTAGTATTTACATCCATGCACCTCACCGAGTAATTCATCATTATCGTCGATGAAGAACTCACCGTCCGGAAAACACATGGGCGCGGAGCCGTCGCAGCAACCGCCGCTCTGGTGAAACATTAGTGGACCGTGCTCGGTGCGGAGGGTGTCGATGACTTTTCTGGCGGAATCGGTAATGGTTACTTTGGACATTATTGGTCTGCGGTCTGGGGTCTGGGGTCTATAGTCTTCACTCTATCTTCTTTCCTCCCCTAAAAGAATCCCAGCTTCTCCTTAGAATAAGAAATCAACATATTCTTAGTCTGCCGGTAATGATCCAACATCATCTTATGGTTCTCGCGGCCGAATCCGGATTTCTTGTAGCCGCCGAAGGGCGCGTGGGCGGGGTAGTCGTGGTAGCAATTGACCCAGACGCGACCGGCCTGCACCTTGCGGGCGATGCCGTAAGCTTCGTGCATATCACGCGTCCACAATCCGGCACCGAGGCCGTATAAGGTGTCGTTGGCGATTTCAATCGCTTCGGCTTCGTCCTTGAAGGTGGTGATGCAGACGACGGGGCCGAAGATCTCTTCCTGGAACACCCGCATTTTGTTGTTACCCTTCAGCACGGTTGGTTTGATGTAGTAGCCTCCTTTGAGTTCTTCGACGTAAGCGGGTTCGCCGCCGGTGAGAACTTCGCAACCTTCTTCCTTACCGATCTCGATGTACCTAAGAATCTTCTCGTACTGATCGTTACTGGCTTGCGCGCCCATCATGGTTGCGGGATCGAGGGGGTGACCCATTTTGATGGCTTCGACGCGTTCGATAAACCGTTCGACGAACTTGTCGTAGATGGATTCGTCAACGAGAATGCGGCTCGGGCACGTGCAAACCTCCCCCTGGTTGAGGGCAAACATAGTGGCACCTTCGAGGCACTTGTCGAAGAAATCATCGTCGGCGTCCATGACGGACTTCATGAAGATGTTCGGGCTCTTGCCACCGAGCTCCATCGTGACGGGGATGATGTTTTTGCTCGCGTACTGCATGATGAGCTGACCGGTGGTCGTCTCGCCCGTGAAAGCTACTTTGCAGATGTCCGGGTGGCTGGCCAGCGGTTTACCGGTCTCGACGCCGAAGCCATTGACGATGTTGAGTACGCCGGCGGGCAGGATGTCGCTGATCATTTCCATCAGGATCAAGATGCCGACGGGGGTTTGCTCGGCGGGCTTCAGCACGATGCAGTTACCGGCGGCCAGGGCCGGGGCGATTTTCCAGGTAGCCATCAGGATGGGGAAGTTCCAGGGGATGATCTGCCCGACGACGCCGAGCGGTTCCCAGACGTTCATCGAAACGGTGCTACTGTTGAGCTCGCTCACGCCCCCTTCTTCTGCGCGGATGCAACCGGCGAAGTAGCGAAAGTGGTCTACGGCCAGTGGCAGATCGGCGGCCATGCTCTCGCGGATGGACTTACCGTTATCCCAGGTTTCGGCGCGGGCGAGGGTTTCGAGGTTGCCCTCCATCACTTGCGCGATCTTGAGGAGCATATTGCTGCGTTCGGTGGCCGAGGTGTTGTTCCAGTGGTCGGCGGCCTTCCAGGCGGCGGCAACGGCTTTGTCCACGTCCGCTTTCTTAGAGCGGGGGATGCGGGTGAAAGAATTCCCGTCGACGGGGGAAACGTTGTCGAAGTATTCGCCGTCAGCGGGTGGGGTCCATTCGCCGCCAATGTAATTTTCGTACTGGGCTTTGAATTTAGGTTTGGTTAGGGTTGGCGCGCTGGTGGTGGCGGTACTCATGAAAATTAGTTTTAAAGATTTGGGTGCAGCGAATTACGCTACAATTACAATAAGGGAATATAGGTCATGACGGTCATTATTCCAAATAACTAACGCATTGATTTAATAATCGGACTTGTGCAACTATATTTTTGCTACAGGAAGACAATAGCGTAAGTAGAAAGTGTTTCAGTTTATCCGAAAAAGCACACTACTGGACATTTTCAAATCGGACGCTTGGAGGACTCGAAACCCTTCGCTACGCTTTAGTTTCGAGACGCTCCAAGGTTCCAAAAACCTATTTGAGGACCTTGGAGCGTCCTCTGCCGTGAAGCCGAAGGCGTAATTATTGAGGTCCTCCAAGCGTCTGGGGAAAGTGTCCAGTAGTATGCCGAAAAAGGCCTTTCTGTGTTTTTGTGCTTTTGTGGCTAAAAATTATACGTAACACCAGTACCTAGAGCACGTGGTGACTTCGCTATTTAAAGATCAAAAGTTTTCCCATCCAAATACCGCCTCCGATAAACCTGAATCCGCATCCGGTGGTGCCGCTGTAGGATGATGGGGTACAGATTAAACACCACATTAATTAATAAAGCAAAAATCCCAACCGCAAACGCGCCGACGATAATTAGGCGAATACTAATCAGGGTAATAAACGCCAGCGGTAGCAAGTGGCCAAATTCAGACTTTCTCGATTGCCGGTCTAAATTCTCCACCCCTGCCTTAGTCCCATCAAAATATTTGCCACGCTGTTGCGGACTACGCCAAAACGTGGCGAGCAGCGCTTTCCTGAATTTGTCGACGGACAGGGCTCGATAAACTTTCTTAAGCGTCCTCGGCTTGCGCACCCGGTAATAGGCCTCCGGAAGTAACTTTTGTGTGGAGAAAGCAAACCCCGCGAAAGCAAACACCCCGGTGACGAACAGATTAATCATCACCGCTAACAAAACGTGCAACCACCACGGCACGTCGAGGCTGCCGTCGATCCCCGTAGCCATTTGGTACGACTGGTAGATCAGGAAAATCGACGCTAGCGACAGCAGTGTTTTCTTGACGATCATTTCTTTTTGTCGGTCAAGTTAACGAACGGTGCCTTAGCATCCGCACCGATTGATCTTCAGCGAAGCAAAGCACAAAAGTGTGAGATACACGCTCAAACATCTCGCCGCGGGCTAGGGTCCACGCCGCGCATGTATTCCGCCCGGCTTTCCGGCAGCACGTGCTTCAACCAGATGCCCACCAAATTCCCCTGCGCTGCCTCGGAGTGCCTTATCTCCCAGTACCGATCCATATTGACTTTCGAATTCGCCGAGTAATCTACTACTGGAGCGGGATAATTTAAATCATTCAATCCGTACATCGACTGCTCCATCGCCGTCATGCGGTAGGGGTAATGACAAAAAGGCGCGGGGATGGTTCTCAGCTCCGGTATCCATTGGTGGACGAACGCGCCGTCCGCATCGTATTTATCGCCTTGCGTATAAGGATTATAATTACGCGGCGGGTGGTAACCCGTCAGGCCGGCCTGCATTTGAAATTGCCCATAATGGATGCCCGGTTCGTAATCCAGAAAAAGGCTACCGAGGAAGGTGGCGATCGGCCGCCAATCGAGCCAACAAACAAAGGTCGCAAAGGTAACGAGCATGGCGCGCGAACGGAAGTTGATCCAGCCCGTCGCCTTCAGGCAACGAATGTTCGCGTCGATGATCGGGAAGCCGGTGCGGGCGTTCTTGAAGGCGTCCAGGAGGGCGTGGTCGCTGGTGCGGTGTAACTCCAAGAAAGCAAGGTTGATGGGCCGGCCCTCGATCTGCCACTCCGCCTCGAGTTTCTGGAAATAGTGCGCCCGCCACCAGAGCCGCTCGCGAAACATCTTGAGGTCGTAGGCCCACGCTGGGTGCTCCGTAGCGACCCGCTTCGCCCACTGGAACACTTGCCGGACGGACACGCACCCGTAAGCCAGGTACGTACTCATCCGACTACAGCTCGTCCGGCTCAGGGTCGGGCTGCCCAGTTTGTACGCGTACCATTTCCCCCGCTCGGCGGTAAAGGATCGGAGGTAGCGCCAGGCGTTCGTTTCCCCGCCGGGTTGAAAGTTGGTGTCCGTAACGTAGATCGGTTCGTAGTAGCCCGGTTTGGTTGGGGATACGGCTATTTCCGTTTGTGCCTGAGTAAAGTCGGTCGTGAATCCATCACTAACCACGGCGGTCGGTAACATGAGGGTTTCATTCCCAAAAACCTGGCTCTTATCGTCCACGCCCGGCACCGGCGGCCGCGCCAAAAAATCGTCTACGTGTTCGCCAAATCCATTACGATGTTTGCGGCCCCGAATGGCGGCGTCCTGCACGGATTCAATCACATCAATACTTCGGTCCCGGCAATAATTAAATACTATTTTATCGCGGTCGAACGTCAGCTTGTGCCCCGTCTCCTGGTGGCAATAAATAGTATTTATTTTATTATTTAAATTAATTGCCTCCAGTGCCTCCGTGACTTCCCCCCACCAGGAAACGACCGGCCAGCCGCGACCGCGCAAATCCTCCAGCGACTGCGCCACGAAGCGCCAGTGCCGCGGCGATTGCTTCGGCGAGGCCATGATCGACGGCTCGAAACAATACAGCATGACGAAGGGCAAACCCGCCGCGACGGCCGCCGCCAGGGGCGCGTGATCGCGCGTCCGCAAATCCCGCTTGAGCCAGACGATGTTGATGATTGGTTTTTCCACGCCCGGTAGGAACGGTGTGGCGGCGCTAGGGTTTACACGCTTTACTAACCTGTTGCTTGACTGACCTCCCGCGGCACCTTTTTTACCACAAAGTACACGAAGAGCACAAAGCGCGTTACTGCTCTGTGCTCTTTGTGTACTTTGTGGTAGAAAAAGGCCAACCTGGTCAACAGGATTAATCACTCACTACCGCACCAACTTAAACGTTGCATCCGCCGCCTTCAGCACGTAAGTGCCCTTTACGGAAGCAGACAAATCGACTCGGTCGCCCCGGCCCTCCGTCACCAGGCGGCCACCAGCGTCGAATACTGAGAAATCTACGGTCTCGCTCAGATAGAACACACCGCTGCTGGAAGGATTAGGGCTCACTTTTAGTCCCGTCCGATTAGGAGAATTCGTAGAAGTACTATTCTTAGTGAAACGCCACCAATCGAAATTAAATAAGTCTCCTTCGCCGCCACGGAACAATAAGATTACGTTGTGCTTGCCGGAAACATTCGCGACTTCGCCAACCACGTCGCTCCAGCCGCCGTTGGCGGCAACGTCCACGCTACCCACGGCGGTGGTGTTCAGGCTATCTAAATAAATTTCGATGCCGCCGCCGGCTAGGCCCTCCACGCGGGCGGTAAATTCCTTGGCGGAGTCACCGAAGTTGACGCCGCTCAGTTCGATCCAATTGCTGTCGCTGACGGAAGTGACCATCCGGCCCGAGGAATCGTCGGTGGAAACGAGGGTTTCGATGCCGCCGTCGGGAGCTAAATAGTTCTGGCGCCACATCGTTTCGGCTTCGACGCGCACGAAGGGGCCCAGATCCGCCCGCTGCGTCACGGGGCCACCGGTGGGGACGACCTGGATGATGTCGCCGTTATCCGCGTAATTAAGTTCGGCCAGGTTCACGGTCCGTTGCCGGCCCCATTCTTCCACGCCGCGCCGCTGGGCGACTTCCCGGTTGTGGTAGGCGATGTAGTCCTGCCCCTGAAAAGTGAAGATGCCGGCGTGTTGGTTGGAGCGGGAATTAAATTCGACGCCATCGCGCAGCACCGTGCCCTTGAATTCGAAACCGGTGAGCGGGTTGTCACTAACCAAATAATCGATCCGCGGAGAAACGAGGCGGGCGTTGTGGAAATAGGAAAAATAGTATTTCTTCACGCCGGCGGCGTTGACGTGCGTGTGCATCCACGCGCCTTCAAACAGGCCTTTTGCTTCGACGATCAGGTCGGACTTGGGTTCCACCGAGATCAGGTCGTCGTTCAGGGGCATTGCGCGGCCGAGGAATTTTTCGGCGTCGGTGCCGTCTTCTTTGAGGCGGCCACCACCGAGGTAGATGTATGCTTTGCCGTCATCGTCGATGAAGGCCGTCGGGTCGAATACCCACGGCGTGGAATACTCCAGCGTGGGTTTGGTAATCATCGGTTCGCCCCGCGGGTCGGTGAAGGGGCCGGTGGGGTTGTCGCTGGTTGCGACACCCGTCCAGGCATTACCGTTGCCGTAGTACATAAAGAACTGCTTGAGACTATCGCTGTAGATCACGCTCGGTGCCCACGCGAATTTTCCGTAGTCGCCGTCGAGGTCTTCCGGCACTTTAAATACTTCGCCGTGGTCCGTCCAGTTGACCATGTCGGCCGAGGAGATGCACGTGATGTCGTTCATTTTGTAGCCTTGCTGGCCGTCGAGATCGTGGGAGGCGTAGATGTACGTCCGGCCCTCAAACTCGATGGGGCTGGGGTCGGCGGTGTAGCGCTGGCTGATGAGGGGGTTCTGGGCGCTGACGCGGGTGCCGGGTTGGTGCGGAAGCGGAGCGCCGAGTAGGAGCCAGGTGAGCTGGATAAGTAGTAAAACGAAATTCGATAAACGCATGATGATTTTCTTTAAAATTGACGGAACGAAATAAGGAGCTGACGCTACGCAACCGGATCATGCCACATAAACACAAAAACACACAAGAATAAGTAAACGGTGCTTCGGCGTAGCCGTACACCGGTTTTATGCTTTTGTGTTTTGCTGCGCAGTACTTCGTGCTGTGTGGCGAAATAATCTGCGTAACATCAGTAGGGAACTGCAACATAGTTCCAGCCCGTAATATAGCGGGTGACGCGCTTAACCGGAGCTAGCTGAATTATTTATTTCCATTACAATCGATTGGTATTCGAGATAATATTGTTTCAACTTGTTTTCCGCAATTATTCTCCGTATCTATAAGCACCGGAAATCGCCAGCACGTCCCCCCCCCCCCCGAGAGACAAGATTCTGGTGGTTTACTTCTTTCGTAAAGGAGGGGTAGATTAACCTAGTCGAATTATTGTTTGCACAGCGCATAGCTTGGGCCAATAATCTTTCTCTGCCCCACTCGCCCCTGCCCCCCCGATAGCTATCGGGGGACCGCGCAAAACGGTCGTGCGGAACCACTGAACTTCTACTGTCCCAAAAATATTAATCATTATTACTAAAATTTCCGCGTAACCCCAACTTTGTACTAACTTGTCATTGATTAAAAGATGATTATACTGTCAAAATACCATCTTTCAATACATTTAATAAACCGCCCAACAAATTCATCTTAGATGAGACTCGCCAACATACTAGCCTGGGTTTGCGCCCTGACCTTACTTTGCACCACCACCCCACTCTGGTCGCAACGCACCGTTGCCGGCAACGTAAACAGCGACGACGGTGCGCTACCGGGGGCTTTCGTACTCGTCGTGGGCACCACCCGGGGCACGACGACGGATTTTGACGGCAACTACTTAATCGACGTCCTCCCCACCGACACGCTACAGTTCTCCTACATTGGTTACAACAACCTGGAAGTACCCGTCCTTAATCAGGATAGAATAGACGTCAACCTGACCACGGGTAACGATCTGGAGGAAGTCGTCGTGGTCGGTTACGGCACGATGCGAAAATCCGACCTGACGGGCAGCGTAGCTTCGGTCAAAACGGAAGGCATCGACGAAATCCCCCAGGTATCGGTCGGCCAGATTCTGACGGGCCGGGTGGCGGGGGTCAACATCTCCCAGTCGTCGGGGCAGGTCGGGTCGGGCGTATCGATCAGGATCCGGGGCGGTAATTCCTTAAACGGCAACAACGAACCGCTTTACGTGGTGGATGGTTACCCCATCATCAACGACGACGGGGCGTTCGGGGCGGCCGACGTACTCGGCCAACCCAACACGGTGCTCGGTTCGTCGCAGGATAACCCGCCCGGGGCGCTCAACTGGCTTAACCCCGCCGACATCGCCTCCATCGAAGTATTAAAGGACGCCTCGGCAACGGCCATCTACGGATCGCGCGGGGCCAACGGCGTCATCATCATCACCACCAAAACCGGTAAAAAGCGCAAGGGCCAACTAACCTTTAGTACCAGCGCGGGCTTTAGCACGCTGACGAACAGAAACGTGGATTACCTGAACGCCTCGCAGTACGCCACGCTGCGGAACCTACGCGACGAGGCCAACGGCGAGGAACCCCTCTTCAACGGCCGGCCCGACGAGCTAGGCCCTAACGGTCGCATCATCCGCCACACCTTACCGGAGAACCTGGGGGAAGGCACGGACTGGATCGACGCCGTCCTGCAAACCGGCATCACCCAGAACCACTCCCTCGGCTTCACGGGCGGCTCGGACGACGTGACCTACGCGGGCAGCGTGGGCTACCTCGACCAGGAAGGTGCCATCATTAACTCCGGGCTGCAGCGAATTAACACGCGCCTCAACGTCACCGGAAAACTTAAGAGCTGGCTCACGCTGACCAACAACTTCACCTTCAGCCTGGAGGACTCCGACAACGTGGTAGACTCCCGCAACACCGGCAAGAACGGCCCCTGGGCACGGGCGCTGATGACCATCCCCGTGGAACCCGTCTTCAACGAAAACGGCGAGCTCAACGTGGACTACTCCGGCCCGCTGGAATTTCAACTCAACAATCCGGTCGCCACCGCCCAGGGTATTAAAAACAAGTTCAGGACGAATACCTTTCTGGATAACATCTCCTTGAAGGCCACCGTACTCGAAGGCCTGTCGGTGGAGACGCGCGCCTCCGTGTTCTCCAAGCGATTGCTGCGGGACGCCTACTACAATTCTCAGATTACCTCCACCGGCTTCTCGACGGGAGGCTTGGCGGCCAAGAACAGTACGCAGGTACAGTCTTACCTGACCGAAACATTTGCGAGCTACAACAAAAAAATCGGGATCCACGGCGTGAGCGCGGTGGTGGGGTATTCTTACCAGACGACGACTTCGGAGCGGATCAGCCTGGGAGCTTTCGGCTTTCCGAACGACGATTTGTCGAACGAGAGTTTTCAGTCCGGCACCTCCATTCCCAGCGAGACCTTTAAGGTGCGGGACCTGCTCTCTTCGTACTTCGGGCGGATCAACTACACGCTGCTCGACAAGTACCTGTTCACCTTTTCGGGGCGGGCGGACGGCTCGTCGAAGTTTGGCCGGAACAATCGGTGGGCCTACTTCCCCTCCGCCGCATTTGCCTGGAAGTTGGACCAGGAGGATTTCGTGCAACAGCTCGCTGTGTTCGACAAACTGAAGTTACGGGCCAGCTACGGCGTGACGGGTAACCAGAGCATCAGCTCGCTCCAAACCATTCCGCTGCTAACGACGGTCAACTACCCCATTGGCGGTGGCGTGGCGGTCGGCGCGCGGCCCGGCTCCATCGGCAACCCCGACCTGCGCTGGGAGACGACAAATCAGTTTAATCTGGGTATCGACGCGGGTTTTGCGGCCGGGCGGTACACGCTTAGCCTGGACTACTACAACAAGCGCACCAACGACTTACTGCAGCAAGTACCGGTGCCGATCAATTCCGGCTTCGGTTTGAAATTCGACAACCTGGGCGAAATTTCCAACGAGGGATTCGAAGTAGAATTTTCCGCCATTGTCGTCAACAAGGCACTGAAGTGGGACATGTCCGGCAATTTCGCCACGAACGAGACGCGGCTCATCAGCCTCGGCCAGGGGGAGGCAAATATCTTGCGGCTACGGCCACCGGGGATCACGGCGGCGTACGACGGCAGTGGGGTCGCGCTGGTGGAAGGAGAAACGCCCGGGGTTTTCTACGGTTACCGGCGGCAGGGCGTCTGGACGTCGCAGGAAGAGATCGACGCTAACGCTAGCCTGTCGACCGCGACGGTTGGTTCCCAACGCTTCCGAGATTTGAACGGGGACGGTCAGATTACCGCGGCCGACGAAACCATCATCGGGGACCCGAACCCGGACTTCACGCTGGGTTGGAGCAACAACTTCAGCTACAGGGGCTTCGATTTGGCCATCCAGCTCCAGGGTGTGTTTGGTGGTGATATTTTTGACATCCAGCGTGGGATCTCCGAAAACCCGGACCTGATCAACAACGTGCTGGCCACGACGCTGGACTACTTCGACCCGGTTGCGAACCCGGGCGGGCAGTACGCCGCGCCGGGGCAGATCTCCGGGGCCTACAATTTCCAGGATTCCTGGGTGGAGGACGGCAGTTTCGTGCGGTTGCGCAACGTTTCGCTCGGGTATAACTTCCGGGACCTCAAGGTCATTCAGGGCCTGCGCATCTACGTGAACATGGTTAACATGTTTACCTGGACGAACTACACCGGCTTCGACCCAGAGGTCAACTCCTTCGGCCAGAGTAATCTTTACCGCAGCATCGACGTAGCGACGCTGCCTACCTTTAAGACCGTCACTTTCGGCCTTAACGTAAACCTTTAAACAATACCGTAATGAACTATTCAATCAAAGCTTTTTTCGGTGCGCTGTTATTTTTGGGACTTACCGTAAGCTGTAGTGCCGACCTGGAGGAAGAAGTATTCTCCCAGGCTTCCCCCACCGCTTATTTTAATTCACGGGGCGACGTACGCACGGCCCTGAACGGCATGTACGATCCAATCCAGCAGTGTTGCGGCAGCTATTCGCAGGGGCGCTCCTTTTTGCTCAATACGGTCATTGACGAGGGGACCATGCTGGCGGGCAACTGGGGCAACTACGAAAAGCTGATTTATACGGCGACCAGCAATGGGGAGCCCAACAACATCTGGGCCAGCAACTACCTGAGCATCAACGCGGCTAATTTCGTGCTGGAAAACGAAGACAAGATCCGGGCGCTGGACGGCCCCGCCGGCACCTTCGCCAATTCCGCCCTGGGGGAAGCCGCTTTTCTACGGGCGGTGGGTCATTTTGATAACGTAAGGATGTGGGGCGCGGTGCCACTGCGTACGAGCGTGGCCAAAACAACCGCCGAGCTTGATATCCCCCGGTCAACCGAGGCGGAAGTGTACGCGCAAGTGCTGGCGGACTTCACGTTTGCGGCGGCAAATCTACCCGAAGCACCGACCGAGACGGGCCGCCCGAGTAGTTGGTCGGCGAAAGCTTACCTGGCCAAGGTTCACCTGACGCTGGGGGACTTCCCCGCGGCGGTCTCCTTCGCTCAGGACGTGATCGACAACGGGCCCTACGAATTGGTGACCCCGTTCGCCGCGGTTTTCGACGTGACCAACGAAAACAACGCCGAGGTAATTTTCGACATCCAGTACGCGCGCGTCAATCTGGAAGGCTCGCGCATGGCGCAGTTGTCCACGGGAAACAATACCGCGTTTACCGCCTTCGGGCGGGGAGGCTGGGGCTTGCAAATTGCCGAGACCCAGTTGTTCGAGAAATACCTCGAAGTGGACGACCGGCGGGCCACGACCTTTTCTTCCCTCCTCCCCCACCCGACCAACGGGTTTTACTATTACGGGAAATGGCGGGACCCGCAGGGCGTTTCCATCGACGGCCACGAGAACAACTTCATCGTCTACCGCTTTGCGGACGTTCTGCTCATCCACGCCGAAGCGCTGAACGAGGTGAACGGCCCGACGCCCCAGGCTTACGCCGCCATTAACCAGGTAAGGACGCGGGCCGGTTTGGCGGGTCTGGAAGCGGGCGGGAGCAAGGAGCAGTTTCAGGACGCCGTTCTTTACGAACGACATTTGGAGCTTGCGCTGGAGCAACACCGCTGGTTTGACCTGAAACGTACCGGTCAGCTCAAAGCTTCCCTGATCGCGGCCGGAAAGCCGTGGGACGATCGCTACCTGTTGTTCCCGATCGGCCAGCAGGAACTGGACATCAGTTCGCAGCTGGTGCAGAACCCGGGGTATTAATTACTGATACTACGCAGATTATTTCGCCACATAGCACGAAGTACTGCGAAGCAAAACACAAAAGCACAAAATCGGTGTACGGCTATGCCGAAGCACCGTTTACTAACTCTCAAGTTTATGTGGCATAATCCGGTTGCGTAAGGTCGGTTAATAACCTGGGGCCTCATTACGCCACGCCAACTCCGGCGGTAGCACGGAAGCTTTTTCTTCGCTTCGCCATGAGTTCAACTAAGAGGTATTAACTCTCTAGTCAGGTAATTCCCAAAAACCCGGCACCCGCGACCGCGCCCAATTACTAATACCAGAACTCGTCACGCACCAGTCCCCGGTGCGTGCATAAATTCATCAGCCCCCTCCGGTTAACCTTCCAGCATAAATCAATTTAATGAAACCACGATTAATTTTTTGGCTCCTCCTCCTGACCTCCCTCACCGCCACCGCCCAGATTAAGCACGGCCTGCGCGACGACGCCGGGCGCCACGTGATCCCCCGCGGTTTCGTCGTCAACACCAACCAGGGGCAGCGGCAAATTTCTTTTAATTCGGACGATTACCTGCGCATGGTGCGCCTCGGTGCGAACGCCCAGACGATCCGGCTGGAGCTCGGCCGGATCAGCACCTTCCCCGGCGGCAGCGTGGAACCGGCGTACCTCGCAAAACTGGATTCGCTCGTCGACCTGGGCCGCCACGCCGGGATGCAAACCGTGTTTAAGCTGACGGTCTACGGCGTGGAGGAATTCGAGTGGGAAACCTTTTGGCTCAACGAAAAGGACGAATACGCCACCTACATCGAGGCCTGGAAAATCATTTGGAACCGGTACGCGGACGAGCCTTCGGTGCTTGGCTACGACATCGTCAACGAACCCCGGAAGCTCACGATGGACATTAGTTACGACGAACTCACGCGCCAGTATTTAATCCCGCTTTACCAACGGATTATCGACGAGAGCCAGCGGATCAATCCGGACAAGAAGATACTGTTCCAGTCGATTTTCATGAACAAGGGGGAGGGAATCGACAACAACCAGTACGCCGAGATCACCGCCCCGATCAACCGAAAAAATATCCTGTTCGCCCCGCACATCTACCAGAACGACATCGACTTCATCGCACCGGTGATGGACCGTTTCGACGAAGAATCCGACCTACTCGAAGCCCCCATCTTCATTGGCGAGTGGGGCTTCCCGACCTTTGCGTCGACGGACACGACCGTCGAGGGGCGGCTCGGCCAACTCAGTTACCGCGAGCTCTACGTCCGCACCGCCGAGGTCTTCGACCGGATGGGCATCGGTGCCATCAAGGCCTGGTTCCTGGGCAGCCGCAACATGCAGAATTTCCTGGCGGGCGGCCCTTCTACCTGGGCGATTTTCACCGACGAGTCGGACGCAGGCACGGCGGAGCGGAAGTACATCACGGACGTGATTGCCCGGCCCTTCCCGCAGGCCATCGCCGGAGACATCCAGTCGTTTATGTTTAACCACGCGACGCGGACGCTCGACCTGAAATTGATCTCCGATAACGCCAAGGGTGGTTCTACGTTATTCATCGGCGCTAACCGACACTACCCGGACGGGTTTTCCGTGCTGATCGGCGACGATTTGGTCCTCTACCACGACCCCATCGGTAGCGGGGGGCTGGAGGTACACCGCAGCCCCGCCACCGTCAGCGCGGCGGATTACGTTTGGGACGAGCGGCGGCAAAAGCTGTTGATCGCGCGGTGGCCAGCAGACGGGGCCTTGGTGCACGTCCGGATCGTGCCCGGCGTCCGGAATTTTGACGTTCCCGTAAGAAAAGGAGGTCGGTAGACGTTCGACTCTAGTAAAGAGGGGGCGAACAACGCCCCCCAACCCCGGTTGAAACGATTTTCGTAACGAGGCCCAACAATTATCTTAAACGCTAGTTGTACTGCCTAAACCAACTACACTATGAAACTATTCACTCCCCTCCTGCTCCTGGCTTTCCTCGCGTTCTCCTGTGGAGACAACGCCGACACTACGGTTGACGACACCATGGCGGACGTCGAGACCACCACCATCGTCGAGGACAACCAGCCCGACCCCATGATCGGCGGCACCATTGACGCCGTACAGTCTACCGGTGGCGACATCACTGCCCTCCCCGCCGGCGCGGCCGTATCCAACATCGACGGCTGGATCAGCAAGCTGAGCTCGATGGACGGTACCGACGGCATCGTTAACGAACTACAGTCCCTCAAGACCGAACTTACCTCCGGCAACATCGACGGTATGAAAGTATCCGGTATCCTGTCTTCCCTCGCGACCAGCACGCGGAGCATGGAGTCCAAGGCCCCCGGCCTCGGTACCATCGCCAGCGCCCTGCAGGCCGGTGCGGATAAGCTCGGTGGCATGTAAGACCCGTGAGTTGGCGATCAATCGCAGCTCCGGATTTTACCCGAACAGACTTGAAAAGATCGACGGAACTCCGGTTTCGTCGGTCTTTTTTGTTGTGGGTACCTGGTTTAAGGCAAAGGGTTATCTGATCATCCCAGCACGACACTCGATGCAGTATGAGAACTGGTAAGCCGAAATAAGTGCACGTCTTTCCGTTGGATGCTTAGGCACCCAAAAACACCTGACCGACGGGCAAGGGCCCGCTTAAATATAAAGATGTGCAATGGGTAGTCAACTCATACTTAGCACAACAAACACTAGTCCGCCCCCTAACAAGCCGCAGCCAAATGACTGTTAATTTATTGGTTTTCAGTAATTTAGGGCGATTTATTACGAACCTTACGTACGCGCCGTAGTTCTACAACTAAACCAACAACAACCAACTTATGAAATTTTTAGCTCCCCTCCTCCTTCTGGCCTTTTTGGCCTTTTCCTGCGGCGACACCACGCGCACCGCAGCCAATAACCCAGGCACCGACATGACTGACGCCGAGCCCACCGGCGACGTGAAGGCAACCATCGATGCCGTACAATCCACCGGTGGTGACATCACCGCCCTGCCCGCCGCCGCCGCCGTTTCTAACATCGACGGTTGGATTAGCACGCTCGGTGCCATGAACGGTACCGACGGTATCGTACGCGACCTGCAATCACTCAAGACGGAACTTTCCGCTGGCGCCATCGACGGTGACAGAGTTTCCGGACTGTTATCCTCCCTCGCCACCTCAACGCGCAGCATGGAGTCAAAGGCTGCCGGTTTGGGTACGCTGGCTAGTGCACTGCAGGCTGGTGCTGATAAGTTAAGCGGCATGTAAGCTTAGTTAACAGATTACCCTCGCCATCCGTGGCGAACCAATGACCGGGGATCGGGAGGAACAGTTGTTCCCCCGGTCCTCGGTTTTTTTATGGCCAGTTTCACCCTAACTAGCGCTCGACTAGTTGAGATGATCATTTGCTCATCACCAGCCCCCAACGCTTTGCTTATGTAATTTACCCGGCACCCGCGTCCGCGCCAAAAGGTGATGATGCGCGGGCGCCCCGACTAAGTGCGGGACTCGCTATGGCTTCGCGGGTGCCGAGTGGTGCCGGAGAGGAGCCGTGAAATCACTTGGCAAATGCGGTCCCGATTCAAAATACCTCGAACACAACGTGCCGAATTAACGATTTCTTAAGACAAACTCGTCCGGCATATGCCGGGGAACCACTTAAAAAAATCAATCCTTATGATTCCAGTCTCACCCCGCACCACCACGTCCACCCCCGCCGAATACGCTGCCTTCAGCCGCGTCCGCTGGGGAGCTATTCTTGCCGGCGCCCTGGTTGCGCTCGTCGTTACCGTAGCCCTTAATCTACTTGGCCTCGGTATCGGTTTTGCCAGCATCAACCCAACGACGGAGGCGAATCCCTTCTCCGGCATCGGCATCGGTGCCATCATTTGGTACGTCGTGGCCAGTCTGATCGCGTTGTACGCCGGTGGCTTCGTGGCCGGTAAGATGAGCGGATTCCCAAAAGCGAGCAACGCCGGGCTACACGGTTTGCTATCCTGGGCGTTATTCACGCTCGTATCGCTCTACCTCTTTACGACCGCCGTGGGCCGCGTCGTCAGCGGCGTAGGGTCAGCCATCAGTAGTGTCACCTCTGGCGTGACGAACGCCGTGGGTGCCGCCGTTCCGAATAATTTGGACGCCAAGATCGGTGACCTGATCGACCAGAATACCAACACCAACATCACGTTCAGCGACATCCGCAACGAAGCCTACCAACTCCTCGAAGACACGGACAAAGCTTCGCTGGACCCCGACAATCTCCGTCAGGACGCCAACCAGGTCGGTAACGCCGCCCAACGCAACGCGGACGACGTAGCCAACAGCCCTTACGCCGCCGGCAAAGAAATTAACGGTGTGCTGGACCGTATTCAGGCCAAGGGCGGCAAAGTCGTCGACGCCGCCGACAAGGACGCGTTCATCAACGTGCTCGTTAACCGCTCCGACATGAGCGAAGCCGAAGCCCGCGATGCCGTCAATGGCTGGAGTAGTCGCATCGAGACGCAGGCTAATAAGATTTCCAGCTCCGTCGAGCAGGGCATGGAGCAAGCCGGTGAAACGGCTAAAGTGGTCGGTGGCGACGTTGCCGACGGACTCAGCACGGCCGCGCTGCTTGGTTTTGTCGGGTTGTTGCTCGGTGCCTTGGCTGCCTACTTCGGTGGCGCTAGTGGTCGGCAGCACGATTTGACGCTTACGCCGGGGGATACGGTTAATGCTGGGCAGGTTTAGTGATCCGTTCATTATTAGGACTAGTTGGGGCTCGCCGGTTGGCGGGCCCTTTTTTTTATTGATAATTTGGCGCGGACGCAGGTGCCGGGAATTGGTTAGGCACCGTGTTCTTGGGCGGGGCAAGTATACTGTTTAGGTACTGAAAGTATTATGCTCGTCGGGGCGTAAATGCTACTTTTCATTCCCGAAGGATCAATTCAAGTGAGGCGGGGCGTTAGGCGAGTAGGTCACCGTCCCGTCTTTCAATTCCCGAAGGATCAATTCAAGTCGGAAATCGTAAGGTTAGCCGGAGGATTGGACACCACTTTCAATTCCCGAAGGATCAATTCAAGTCATCAATACCATCCCGGCCCGGAGTGCCAGACCCCCCTTTCAATTCCCGAAGGATCAATTCAAGTACGAAGCGCAAATGGCACTCCGAAGCATCCGCACCACTTTCAATTCCCGAAGGATCAATTCAAGTCGCGAGAACTCCGCCGCCCGCCCGGATAAGTCCGTCTTTCAATTCCCGAAGGATCAATTCAAGTTTGGTGATGTCGCCGGCCATGGCGTCGGTCGCTTTGACTTTCAATTCCCGAAGGATCAATTCAAGTCTAGTGGCGACCTACGCTACAAAAAGGTACCCAACGACTTTCAATTCCCGAAGGATCAATTCAAGTCCGGACGAATAAGGGAAGCGTAGCTAATGCCACCACCTTTCAATTCCCGAAGGATCAATTCAAGTGAACACGCTTGCTACCGAGCACCCCGGCCTCGCCCGCTTTCAATTCCCGAAGGATCAATTCAAGTTAAAGTGCTCAATTTCAACCCGGCTGATGATATCTTCTTTCAATTCCCGAAGGATCAATTCAAGTTTAATGGCCTGAGACATATTGCTACCTACCAAATTACTTTCAATTCCCGAAGGATCAATTCAAGTTCATTGTTCCCGGTGAAACTACTGTTGAGTTTTTCCCTTTCAATTCCCGAAGGATCAATTCAAGTCAGTTTCGATGATAACACCGAACAGAGCGAGATTTTCTTTCAATTCCCGAAGGATCAATTCAAGTCTAAAAACAGATTTACCAGCCTTCTAACTTCATTGCCTTTCAATTCCCGAAGGATCAATTCAAGTCCGCAATGATCGATGAGATGATGAAGGACGAGGCGACTTTCAATTCCCGAAGGATCAATTCAAGTCATGACTACCGATTCCATAATCTTCTTTCTGATCTTCTTTCAATTCCCGAAGGATCAATTCAAGTTGAATTTGAGACCGATTTGCCGCAATAGCCACCATTCTTTCAATTCCCGAAGGATCAATTCAAGTAGTCGTTGCCCACGTCAGTTTCTTATCCAGGTTTTCCTTTCAATTCCAGAAGGATCAATTCAAGTCAACGCCAGTCAGAAAGAAACCACCTACAAGATGAACTTTCAATTCCCGAAGGATCAATTCAAGTACGGCCAACGTGAAAATTAGTCATCCCTGTAGCCATCTTTCAATTCCCGAAGGATCAATTCAAGTAGCATGGACACAGGAACATCACCCATAGCGCAGTAGCTTTCAATTCCCGAAGGATCAATTCAAGTCGGTTGCAAAATGAGTTGCGAAGTGTGTCAGTGCCAGCTTTCAATTCCCGAAGGATCAATTCAAGTCAATGCGCCAAGTTGTGGCACATAAAGAAGGGAAAACTTTCAATTCCCGAAGGATCAATTCAAGTTAGCCTAGATATACTTACGCTTCATTGCTGTCAGCAACTTTCAATTCCCGAAGGATCAATTCAAGTCTGCTTTGTCTGCTACAATTGCGCGAATTGGAATGTTCTTTCAATTCCCGAAGGATCAATTCAAGTTCCAGGCGGAAGAGGAACGGCAACGACTACGCGCCCTTTCAATTCCCGAAGGATCAATTCAAGTCCGGCTGGCTGGCCACCAATGCCTGGGAGAAAGGGCTTTCAATTCCCGAAGGATCAATTCAAGTCTGCCCTCGCCGCCGGTGGCGATCGCTTTCTGCAGTCTTTCAATTCCCGAAGGATCAATTCAAGTTTACAATGACCTTGATGGCGAAGTAGTTAATCTGTTCCTTTCAATTCCCGAAGGATCAATTCAAGTCTTTAAGAGTTTGCGCATTGACGTCAGGGAGGACGACTTTCAATTCCCGAAGGATCAATTCAAGTGTCGTACGCCGCCCCGCAGCTGCTGAGCCCAAACATCTTTCAATTCCCGAAGGATCAATTCAAGTGCCGGAGTCTCTTCTTTCTTACAATCAGCATAAAGCTTTCAATTCCCGAAGGATCAATTCAAGTAAAGGAGACTTACACGCTCGACTTGTGCAAGGAGGCCTTTCAATTCCCGAAGGATCAATTCAAGTGACTACCTCATTACCGATTCGCTGACCATCGAAGGCTTTCAATTCCCGAAGGATCAATTCAAGTCCGGACGAATAAGGGAAGCGTAGCTAATGCCACCACCTTTCAATTCCCGAAGGATCAATTCAAGTCCATATCACGCAACAGCCCCGCGCCTCTTTTTAGGGCTTTCAATTCCCGAAGGATCAATTCAAGTGATGATTTCGTACTCTGCTTCTTGCTCCTCTTGAACTTTCAATTCCCGAAGGATCAATTCAAGTCGAACGTGAACGTAGTCATGGGGTGGGTTTAGGCTTCTTTCAATTCCCGAAGGATCAATTCAAGTCCTTTACATGACGCACGAGCCCAGTATTAGCGCCTACTTTCAATTCCCGAAGGGTCAATTCAAGTCCGGTCTTGCCAACATGGGAAGCCTTGCCGCCGCCCCCTTTCAATTCCCGAAGGATCAATTCAAGTAGCGTTGGCTGGTCGGTGTCTCCTACAACGAAACGACTTTCAATTCCCGAAGGATCAATTCAAGTCGCTGTTTTTTACGTGGTTAAGCACTGAGGTGTACACTTTCAATTCCCGAAGGATCAATTCAAGTTGTATTACGGAGCACCCTCTTGTCTCTATTGCGTGGACTTTCAATTCCCGAAGGATCAATTCAAGTATTAAGCTCTTCCTCGTCGCCGTCCACGAAAGCCCCCTTTCAATTCCCGAAGGATCAATTCAAGTTTGCCTTGGTCTTGTGAAACGATAGATTTGCTTAGCCTTTCAATTCCCGAAGGATCAATTCAAGTGTGGAGAGGCTCCAGTCGAGGTAAGCGCCGGAAAGGCCTTTCAATTCCCGAAGGATCAATTCAAGTCCCATGGCTATGCTTACGATGTGATCGGTATGGTCAGCTTTCAATTCCCGAAGGATCAATTCAAGTTTCGATAGTTTGGCGAGTAGCCGGCCCGGGGCCTTCTTTCAATTCCCGAAGGATCAATTCAAGTTCGGAGTGATTTTTAAAGTTCCAACTTCTTTTTTTTCTTTCAATTCCCGAAGGATCAATTCAAGTCTGGTAGAAATTACCGGCTTCACCGGTGAAATGCCCCTTTCAATTCCCGAAGGATCAATTCAAGTTGGGGATACCGCCCTGGTCGTGGCCGGGGCCGGTGAGCTTTCAATTCCCGAAGGATCAATTCAAGTAAGGTGGAGTCAAGGGCGATACACTATTCAACATTTCTTTCAATTCCCGAAGGATCAATTCAAGTTTGCCGGCTGGCCACGGATTGCAGCTGCCCCAGGTCGCTTTCAATTCCCGAAGGATCAATTCAAGTCTGCCCAACGCCTTCCCGTCAGACAACTCGACGCCGGCTTTCAATTCCCGAAGGATCAATTCAAGTGGCGATAAGCCACCCGGATGAACGCATTTTTAGCCGTCTTTCAATTCCCGAAGGATCAATTCAAGTCGTCAAGTACGACGTCGGGGCCAGGGTCAAGATCACTTTCAATTCCCGAAGGATCAATTCAAGTCAATGATGAAGCTGGGGTGCCGCCAGCCTTTCGATACTTTCAATTCCCGAAGGATCAATTCAAGTTAGGTCTTTGCGGCTCCGTTCCTGCGCGTTTTCTTCCTTTCAATTCCCGAAGGATCAATTCAAGTTGTGCCTTATCTCGGTTACTGCCTCACTAGTCACCTCTTTCAATTCCCGAAGGATCAATTCAAGTCCGCAGTAGAGACTACCCGGCTCTTCGCTAATAAGCTTTCAATTCCCGAAGGATCAATTCAAGTAGGATCCCTCGTAGGCTTTACCGCCGAAACAATCGACTTTCAATTCCCGAAGGATCAATTCAAGTACGCTCCTTTAGCTGGGCGTAGTAGTTCTTAGTCTCCTTTCAATTCCCGAAGGATCAATTCAAGTTTCTCGGGGCTCGGTGGGTCAATCTCGATAAAGGAGCCTTTCAATTCCCGAAGGATCAATTCAAGTGCGTCAAATATAGAACGCCGTACCCGAAGTCGGGCACTTTCAATTCCCGAAGGATCAATTCAAGTCATTCTGTATCGCTCGACCATCTCGATGATGTACATCTTTCAATTCCCGAAGGATCAATTCAAGTCCGACCGTAGGAATGATCGAGCCAGGGGATAGCGGCTTTCAATTCCCGAAGGATCAATTCAAGTTGTTCGAAGTGTCATAGGCAGCCATGGCATCGAGGTCTTTCAATTCCCGAAGGATCAATTCAAGTTACGATCCCAACACGACCAGCGCAGAGCTACAAAACTTTCAATTCCCGAAGGATCAATTCAAGTCTTGTCGGCCGTACGGAATCCGGGAATACCACCCAACTTTCAATTCCCGAAGGATCAATTCAAGTAGGTAGAGGTCGTTAGTTCTACGAGGGCTACCCCGTCTTTCAATTCCCGAAGGATCAATTCAAGTCCGCTAAAAACGCAACCATTATCGTTGGCAATTTTACTTTCAATTCCCGAAGGATCAATTCAAGTTAAGAGCCTCCGACCGCTCCTTAGTCTTAACCATTACTTTCAATTCCCGAAGGATCAATTCAAGTCTCCCGATCCGGCCTGGGTCTTAAGATCGGTCAGAACTTTCAATTCCCGAAGGATCAATTCAAGTCTTATTTACCTCCGTCGGCATAGCGTTATGTATCGTCTTTCAATTCCCGAAGGATCAATTCAAGTCCTTCGCGATCTCTGCCCAGACTGAAAGGATAGAGGCTTTCAATTCCCGAAGGATCAATTCAAGTCCGCCGAGGATACCGCCGACGACATCAACATCAGCACTTTCAATTCCCGAAGGATCAATTCAAGTCCACTGGCTATTCGTCGTCCTCGGTGCCGTCATCATCTTTCAATTCCCGAAGGATCAATTCAAGTCCTTATCGCTTTCCTGTTTTTGAGCAGTGCTGCGTACTTTCAATTCCCGAAGGATCAATTCAAGTCGGAAGCACATAAGGGACGCCTGCCCCGCTGTTTTCCTTTCAATTCCCGAAGGATCAATTCAAGTGCGGCAGGGATTAGGTGCTCTACTGATTGGTAGAAGGCTTTCAATTCCCGAAGGATCAATTCAAGTTAGGCTGCGCGATTTGTGGGGTAAGTATTATGGAACCTTTCAATTCCCGAAGGATCAATTCAAGTAGGGAGAGGCTTTCGTATCTCCGCGACGTTTACCGCCTTTCAATTCCCGAAGGATCAATTCAAGTCCGAGACTGTCGATCTGACCCGTTAGCTCCTTAATACTTTCAATTCCCGAAGGATCAATTCAAGTCGTCCGGACGAACGCCTATACCCAGTCTAATACTTACTTTCAATTCCCGAAGGATCAATTCAAGTCTCCTTAGCGTAGTCGACTTCGTCGATAGAAGCGGACCTTTCAATTCCCGAAGGATCAATTCAAGTTTTTTACACCGGTGACGCACTCGGTAGGCTCGCCAACTTTCAATTCCCGAAGGATCAATTCAAGTCCAGCGCGTCAGCAGCAAAAAGAGGAGCGGCCCCTGCTTTCAATTCCCGAAGGATCAATTCAAGTCTAATAAAGTCGTGCGTTCGTCTTGATACCATAGCCTCTTTCAATTCCCGAAGGATCAATTCAAGTCTGGCATACGAGCTACTACTACTATAACTATATCGGCTTTCAATTCCCGAAGGATCAATTCAAGTCCGCCTTTACCGATTGGCTACGAAAACTTACCGAAGACTTTCAATTCCCGAAGGATCAATTCAAGTACGCACTTTAATAAGAGTTCTAATACGCCTCCGTCACTTTCAATTCCCGAAGGATCAATTCAAGTTTAGAGTACCTACCATCTTACGACCTCCCCGAATCCGCTTTCAATTCCCGAAGGATCAATTCAAGTCGCTTGTCGATTTTGTCGAGGCTCTTATCAATCTCGCCTTTCAATTCCCGAAGGATCAATTCAAGTTGGCGATAATAGCTCATGCGCTCCTCGAATCGATCTTCTTTCAATTCCCGAAGGATCAATTCAAGTACGGCGGCCAGGGCGAAAAGGAACCAGTTGGATTTGACTTTCAATTCCCGAAGGATCAATTCAAGTCGGTCTTACTCAAGTAGGGCTGGTAGCGGCCATCGACTTTCAATTCCCGAAGGATCAATTCAAGTGCTCGTGGGCTTGGCGCTGGGGCGCATTAAAACGTCCTTTCAATTCCCGAAGGATCAATTCAAGTAAACCCGCTAAGAAAGAAAAGGCTGCGCTAACCGTTCTTTCAATTCCCGAAGGATCAATTCAAGTTGACGGGCGTGTGGGGCATATCTGCAAAGGCCCTTTCTTTCAATTCCCGAAGGATCAATTCAAGTTTGACAAGATTATGCTAGAGGATGAAATAGACCTTTCTTTCAATTCCCGAAGGATCAATTCAAGTCTCGCGCGCGTCCTCGATCTCCTGGCGGTCGATAAACTTTCAATTCCCGAAGGATCAATTCAAGTCGCCATCGTGGCGCTCAAAGAGTATATGTTGGCCGGCTTTCAATTCCCGAAGGATCAATTCAAGTTTACTTACCGCCCTTGACCACGCCACGCTTCACGACTTTCAATTCCCGAAGGATCAATTCAAGTCACCGAGAACTGTTTGAGTGGTCCGATAATCTTATCTTTCAATTCCCGAAGGATCAATTCAAGTACAGGACGCGTTGCTGGTTGTCCTGAACGAAATAGACTTTCAATTCCCGAAGGATCAATTCAAGTCGTGCTGAGCGACGTGGTGGAATACCGAGTTAATGACTTTCAATTCCCGAAGGATCAATTCAAGTAGGCTGGGATAAAGCAACCACCCCGTACGTGAATAACTTTCAATTCCCGAAGGATCAATTCAAGTGATCTTGCCTCATTCATGAATATTACCAACAACCACCTTTCAATTCCCGAAGGATCAATTCAAGTCTTCGATGGGGAAGAATTCGACCTCGAACAATTCACTTTCAATTCCCGAAGGATCAATTCAAGTCGGCCTACATGGCTGGCGAAAACGACGATCCGGAAAGCTTTCAATTCCCGAAGGATCAATTCAAGTCCGTAGTGATGGTTTGCTTTGGCTCGTCGGCGTCAGCTTTCAATTCCCGAAGGATCAATTCAAGTTATCATATCAAGGGTTCGTGGAATAACGGAGCCAATACTTTCAATTCCCGAAGGATCAATTCAAGTGTTGGCTTCTATTCAAAAGGGGAGGTCAACAACCTGCTTTCAATTCCCGAAGGATCAATTCAAGTCGCCCAAAGCATAGAGTGCAATTCGTCCATGTAGGCACTTTCAATTCCCGAAGGATCAATTCAAGTAATTTTGCGGTGCGCAAGGGTGTTAATGGCCTCCATCTTTCAATTCCCGAAGGATCAATTCAAGTAACAATCGTTTCTTTGTCCCCTCCCGGGGGGCCTAGCTTTCAATTCCCGAAGGATCAATTCAAGTCTTTTGAACCTGTCCGCCACGAACCTACAATTGGTGGCTTTCAATTCCCGAAGGATCAATTCAAGTTGCCAACGAAGGGCTAGCCCGCATTGGCGAATCAACTTTCAATTCCCGAAGGATCAATTCAAGTTGACACGCTCGAACTACCCCCCATTAAGCTACACGAACTTTCAATTCCCGAAGGATCAATTCAAGTGTTGCCGAGGCTGCGACGCAACATGGTAACCATGGCTTTCAATTCCCGAAGGATCAATTCAAGTCGCGCGTCAGGACTTTATCGCCCACGCCGTGCAAGCTTTCAATTCCCGAAGGATCAATTCAAGTAGCCGTCCGCACCGCCCGTGTAACCGTTCAGGATGCCTTTCAATTCCCGAAGGATCAATTCAAGTGCAGGTGAAGGGGTGGGGACAAGTAGTAAATTGTCTTACTTTCAATTCCCGAAGGATCAATTCAAGTATCACGCTGAGTATGCCGCGCCTCTATTGTGCACCCTTTCAATTCCCGAAGGATCAATTCAAGTGAAGGTGTCGCCTTCATCAACCAAACGATGACGCGGACTTTCAATTCCCGAAGGATCAATTCAAGTGGCGCTTCGACCGCTACTGCATGACGCAGGCCGAGCTTTCAATTCCCGAAGGATCAATTCAAGTCCCGCAAAAATAACCCGTTCTCGTCAATGATTCAGTCGGTTTATGTAAGATACTGGCCCCCGCCCGGGCGTCGACCGGGAGTAGCGCAAATAGGATAGGATAGCGACGACTCTATAACATACTGGAAAGCAACCACTTACGTTAAGCCCCCGCGCAAGGACGGAGCGGTAAGGGAGAAATACCGTAACACCGACGACTACAGAAACTGGTCGATCGGCTGCTTATTTACGCCGACGATCCGCTTTTCCACCCGGTGTACGTGGGTATTCGTGAAGATAATGAGGCTGTCGTAACTGAGGTCCATGATCTGCTCAGCTTCGAATTCTAATTCTTTCAGGCGTACGGCGGAGAGTTCTCCTTCGAAAACGGAGTTCTGAATCCAGTGGAGGTACTGTCGGCAGAGCCGCAGCATCTTGCCAGTGCGCTCTGATGCGACATCGTAGACGGCGATCACGTACATATAACTTTGCTTTTTACTGATTTACCCGGCACCCGCGACCGCGCCCCTACCACCAGGCGTGAAAGGGTTCGTAAGTGTCATTTATCTTCATTACGTACTTGGCAATCTTGTAACATTCCAGCCGAATGAGGTGACGGTACGTGACGCGGCGATTCAATTTACGGTGTTGGATACTATCCTTAAGCTTAAGCTCCCAGGCGCTCACGAACGTTTTACGGCCCCGCTCGGAGAGAAAACAAGCATCATCAACCACGTCAAAATCACGCGCGGTAAGTTCTCTTTTGTTACACAGCCGGAAGATCAGCCGGTCGACGAGCATCGGTTTGAAAACTTCACTCACGTCGAGCGCAAGGCTGTAGCGACGCACGCCCGGCTCGTGGAGAAAACTGATCGTAGGATTCAACTGGCTATTATAAATGGCGTCGAGACATACGGAATAACAAAGCGCGTTACCGAAACTGACCAAAGCGTTCAACTCATTACTGGGCGGTCTTTTCTGCCGGCCTTCCCAGTCGTAGCCGGGCACGATGGTGGGAAAGGCTTCGTAATATAATTGGCGGCAGTTCCCCTCGATACCCATTAGTTCCGGCACGTTTCCGGTGGATGCGATTTTGGGCCGTAGTAGTTGAATGCGCTCGGTAAGGTCGCTTACGTCACGCCCCCGGCCCTGGTAGTATTTTAAATTTTTGACCATGTTGAACGTGGCCGCTTCCACGAAGCCGCCCGCCAGGTGCAAACGTCTTTTGCGCAGACGGTAAGCGTTTGCCTGATTGACTAGCATCTGCCCGGCAAGTAGGTGCTCCCGGGGGCTGAAGGTACCCGTATAGTGATCGTGGTAGTCAAAAAAATGGACGGGAATATGCTTACGGCCAAGGAAATTATAGAGCGCGCTGTTGGCGTCGACGCTGCCAAAAATGTAGAGCGCACTTACCCCTTCCACGGGCAAGTAGCGTGGCTTTTGGTCGGCGGCGTCTTCACCGGGCTGAAATTTTAGCGTATTGTCCTTCCGGCTCATCCGGCCGGGATTGAATAAGTAATAGGCACGTTTCATAGGCTTCTTCTTTTGCGCGGCCCAATCCCGGTCCCGATAGCTATCGGGATCGGGATCGAGGCCGCGCAAAGAAAGGAAGCAGGGTGTAGGTAGATTACCCTCAGGGGTTAGATATAGCAAAAATCGTGGAACGCGCAATTTTTGCAGTAGGTCTTCTGAATCGCTTCCGGGCACACCGGTAATCCGACAATCCGGTCGATTTCCGCCTCCCATCCCGGGATGGTGACCGCGCGATCCGCCGACGTTAATTCGATAACGGTCGTCCGCCGTTGCGCCGGGTATTCCAACAAGCCGGTGACCCCGGCCACGCCCCGCCGCTCCAGTGCGTACAGATAGTACTTCAACTGGGCGACGTGGACGTGTTCGAGTTTAGGGCTCTTCTTTGTTTCCTTGACCACCCGCTCCCGGGCGTCGAAGTGGTCGATCTTCAAATGACCGAGGGAGAGTTGCGTCCACTTCTTCGCGCGCCGCTGGTAGGTCGTCCGGTCGAGTAGTTTTCCGGCGGCAACGTCGCTGGAGTTATCTTCCATGCGGATCTGGCGGTGGTGGAGCCAGAGCTTGCGGTGACAGAGGAGGAGGTAGGTTAGGTGGGAGGCGGAGTGGGTCACAACTGTGACGCTATAGTCCAGTCATAGCCATAAAGTGAGGCTAAGCCAGTAACTGGTTTGTAAGCACCTGGTTCGGCTACGTAGAAAGGAATAGTTTCAGACCGCTGGTCGTACCCGACAACAATATCCGTTAGGCGAATGGCTGGCCCTTCTCCTTCTACTTTTCGCATCTCACCAGCTACTTTATATACCGGGCAACTCACGCCGTGCGTCAGCGCAAAATCATGCATTGCCTGGTAGTTACGAAAGCGACCGTTGGGCGGATGTTCCGTAAATACATTTACCTGAGCGACTATATTTCGTGATTTCCAAGTTCCAATCTCTGATTCATCTAAGGAGGATCCAACCGCCCCCGCCAACAACCAATTGTCACGTATCAAGTCCTCGTATTTATCCTGATTTGCTTTAGCGGCCACCGAAAACGCCTCTGTTTCAGGGTAAAGCGCATTTGTATGTTCTACAAGATTATCGGGAGTAAGTCGATAGGCCTGTTGTGGGGCAAGTTGAATGATTTCTTCCCGCGTACGTGCATAAGCCCGCGCGGGAATAAAGGTGTTTCTACCTTCTTGGACTACCTCCTCAACGTATGGCCATGCATAAGCTTCCCCCTTATCATCTACGGGTTCAACTACCATCACCTCGGCTTCGGTGCGACCCTCGCCGGTAGCCGAAAATCGTGCTAGTCGACCGACCCGCTGTGCTAATCTATCCCAGGGACAACAATCACTCAGCATCAATTTGCTACTAATATTGATACTCATCTCCCCGATCTGTGTCATAATCACAATACCCCTGGCTTTTCCCTGGGTGTGAGCAGTCTTGCCGAGGCTAATCTCTAACTCTTCTTCAATGCGCTTCTTATCAACTTCCGTGAACCGGCTGTGATAAATGGTAATGGGTAATTCTTCGACACGGTCGGATAAGTACGTGTAGTACGCCAGCGCTCGAGCAACAGTGTTTGCGTAAATAATGCCTTCTCCCGCCTCAATCATACGGCCGATAAAATTCTCTACATCCTTTGGTTCAGCTACGTTTGGGGTGAAATGCATGTTTTTTATCACGCGATCACTATTGGGTTGCGGGGCCGTTCGGATGGGGTCATGGACACCATATAGTTCCCGAGCGGAGTCCGGCACGGTAGCGCTCATAATCAGAGTAGGAACCTTTAGAATTTTAAAAACCTTGAGCAAAGTCTGAATGTTTGCCTGTACGAATTCGTCGTAGAAGTCAGATTCGTCAAATACGACACAACTATTCGCGAGGAAGAAAAAAGTACTGTAGTGCTGTTCTTTTGTACCGGTCAGACAGGCCAGTAAGTGGTCTATTGTACAGACGGTGGCGGGATAAGCGAGATACTTTGCTAGTTTCTGCCGTTCAATCGCCATGCTCCCGAAGCTTCGGTCTCCATCCTCTCCATTAAGGTTGTAGAATGCACTGGAGTGATGCAAGCCGACTTCCGGCAAGTGTTCCAGCACTGAGTTGCGCAAAGCATTCGAAGTGAACCGGGTGGGCATAGCGATCACCAAACGATCCGCGCGTGGGTTGGGTCCAAGAATTTGTTCCTCCGCCCACAAAAGACTAGCGTATGTTTTTCCGCTACCCGTTGGGGCACGCAATATAGTCCGCCAAGCTCCGGCGGCACTCTTCGCAGCCTTCTGTACGGGCCTAAGTCGGCCATCATATCCGTATCCTCTCGGTCGCTGAAAATTATGCAGTGCAACCGTGCCTTCCTCCCCCATCCCTTCCCATCGGCTGGCCCGAGTGTCGGCAAGTTGGAGAAGTGCTCGAATAGCGGAGTAGCGGTATCGAAGTCGAACTCGTTCCGTAAAGTCGTACGGTCCAGCTAAGCTATCACTAACTTGCTTGAACTTGTTATAGATTTCGAGAAAAGGCCCCTTCGTTTCACCCTCCCTAACCCCGTCCTCCCGCCACCGCTTTTCTGACCATTTCGAAAGCGAGAGCTTTCCGTGATGTGCAGCGATGGCAGCCAGTATTTCGTGGGCTATCTCCGGTTCGTGTTTTAGCAAATGAAAACAGGAAGCGAACTCGTGACGATAGTAGGCTTTAAGTAGATGCGGTGCGGAAGCCCGCTTGTTGCGGTAACAGTCTTGTTCGTATTCAGCATGTAATTTGCGACTGAAAGGCCGCAAAGAGTGGCCTTTCAGCTGTAGCCAAGACTCGTAAATCAGCACATCTTTTGCGCAGGCTTTATTCCATACGGAATATGCTTTTCCATAATCGTGTTTTTCCTCTGCACCCCAACACAAGATATCCAAATCTAGCCCAAAAAAGTTTTTATACTTACTGGCTAGAAAAGGAAATCCGTGTCGGGCAAACGCTCCGAAGCGATGTACGTTATCAGTGTGTTTCCGCAGCGTAATCCCCGAAGGTTTACCAAAATATTTACTTAGTTCTTTCATCCGGCGGTAGGGCGGTAAAGATTAGCTTTAGCAACCGCAGCGTTTGCCTTTTGGTAGGCATCATAGACGCTTGCGTTCGAGTCGCTATCGTTCCCCAAGAAGTAGGTAGCGCCCCTCTGCTCCAACTCACGGAGGATGTTCTCTTGCCGCGCCTCTCCAACTGTGAAATAATGGATGGCTTTACGGCTCATGCCTGGGTCGAGTACGATCAGTACGCGATGTGGTTCGCCTGATACGGCATTACGCGCCTGGTTGGCATAATCCGTCATACTGTTTGTGGCTGCGAGAAACAGTTCTACGCGGCGGCGGTGCTCCTCGTCATTAATATGGTGCTCGTAATTAGTCGATAAGTGCGCTTCATTTACGTACTCGAATTTTTTCGTCGTTCCCACCGCGCCGAGATCGAGGTGAAAATTAGCAACCATCTCGTCTGATTCACTAAATTCATTTGTTGCTAAAGCTTGCTTTTTCGCGTCTTTGTCCTTAGTGGGGTCCATCTTTAACCTGACGAGAAGGTCTTGTCCGATCTGGCTTTCTTCGAGGGCCACGGCAGGAGTGGCAGAGAGCGGCGCGGTACGGCGGCCGGAATAGTCTCCTTTATTCGTATCCAGGAATCCACCTAGATCGCTACGTAAGTCTTTAGAGACATCGGTACTAATACCATCGCCATTACTCACGTAGGTTTCGCCTTTATCCGGGTGCCCTTCATTGAGTCGATCAAGCGCGCTAAATAAAACGTGGCGCTGCATTTGCCCACTTATGTACACGCGGCCGTCGGGGCGTCGTTTGACGCTGCTGGCGTTACCCAGTAGCTTTTCACCTCGGTTGGCGGCGTGATTTTCCAGCGTAGCAACACTGGTGATGAGAATGGATTTTACAGTTTTCATTTTATATGTTTGAGGCAGCCACGCGTATTGCGCGGACGCAGTTATAATGTTTATTTGGAAAGATGTAAGGTTAGGTAGTGAACTCGCTTTCGTCCGTAGATTTTTCAGATTCAGCTACCGCCCTATCGTAAGACTGGTTGAGGCGCATAAAGGCAATTAGTAGATTCTGACCTTGTTTCAAATCTAGTTCTTCAGTCAGAATCGCACGCATAAATGCTTCTGCTTTTCCGTCTACATCGTAGTTAGTCATACGACCGATCTGAGTACTAATCTGTGCAAGAAGTTGCTCGGGTTGGCGAGCACTCCTAATATTGCTTTCAAGGCTAGCTAGTACACGTGTCTTGTAGTCAAATACAGTCCTCGCGGTTGCTTTGTCCGCCTTCTTTTTTTCTTGCGCGGACTTAAAGGCAGCATAGTTAATGGATTTACCTAGGGCGAGGGCGGAATCGATGATTTCTTCGCTTATTTTCTGACTCATAAAGTATTTAATTGGTTGAAGGAATGATATTGGATAAGTTGCTCTGACGGAAAGAAAGGCAATGAAAGAAGGCCAATCAAACCGTCGTAACCAGCGGTCGAGATTGCGCTTAAAATGCTTCCACTTCGGATCTTTATACTTATTGTCTTTTATGTCGTAAAAGTCAACTTTCCAAATGTCGTTAAGCATATGGTAGAGTATACCGTTGCGAGTCAGTTCCGTTAGATGACTACCGAATTGCTCCTGGCGGCCGCTATCGTAACCGATGATATGTAGGGGACGGTGCTCCATATACCCAATTAACCTTTGTACCCGCTCGGGGCGGATCGCTTGTCCTTCCTCCATCAGGCGAGAAAGAGCGGCTAATAGCTGAAGACTTCCAAAATTCACATTACTTAGTGCATACTGGAAGTTCCCTCGGTAATAAGCCGGCCGGGGGCCGTACTTATTGGTTTTAAGGTCCTTAGTACCGATACGAACATCCCCCAGATTCTTCTGAATCAACTCAAGTATATGTACGTATTCCACTAAAGGGTATTCCGTGCCATCTTCAGTAACTAATGGTAAATCTGGAATTAAACCGATATTCGTGTAATTGTCGTAGTCCAGCGCGGCGGCTTTGCGTTTAGTAGAGCTCGCAACGGCGGTAAAGGCAGCCTGTAACAATTCGTCTTTGGGGTCACTCATCGTACCCCGGCCGGCGTTTGTTTTCGAAGTCATTGGGGAAAAAGACCGTTTCAGTTGAAAGCTTTTATCTAACGGCCCTTTTAAAGCATTTGTGAGGGCAGCAAATTCATTCACCATCTTCCCAGAGTCATTACTCGTTAATACGTGCGGAGCAAGAAAGAAACCATTGGCACTGTTCTGCTTAGCCGGTTTCCCGGGTCTTAGCTTCTCAACTTCATTAAAGTCCTGATAGCGTACGCTATTGGCCCCACCGTCGCGGTTAGGTACAGTCCGAAGCAGGTACCCACGCTTATTCAATGCTAATGAAGCGATAGCCATGCGGGCAAGCTCCGGAGCAGTGAGCTCGGGGAAGTTGCCTTTGTGTTCCCGTTCATAGTCGACGATCGCAGCAGCCAGACCATAACGGGGCATTGGATGCCAAGTATTGAAATTAAGATTCATCGCTGCTAATTTTCAAGTTAATCCAACCCTCGCTACTGCCAAGGTAAGTGGGGGCGTAGTTGTGTTGGAAAGCATCTTCAAGTATCGATAGTACTGCCGGAGTAGTCCGAAAGGCCATTACGTAAAGTTCATTCGGCACTACAAACCCACGTTTCTTAGGACTGACGTAATACATGGGGTAGCCAGATCGAAAGGAGATTGGGTTTACCTTCCGCGTGTTTGTCTCGTATACTTTATCAAGCTCGATGCGCTCAAAGCCTTTCCTGTCACCAAGCTCATACTTTTCTTCACTGCGCAATTTTGCTTCCGCAGGGGTCATTTTTTTAAAAGTACTAGCCGAAGTACGTAGTTGGGTAATGAACGCTTCCAATTGTCCGTCATAGTTCCTGCTACCCCCCGTGAAGTTCATTCCCTTGTCCCTAAGATGCATCGACCACAAATCATCATACACTAATGGTTCCGCGGGCGTGTTTGCTTCTTCTAGAGTCAGATGATATTGAAGCAGACTGAAGTAGCCCGTTTTTGAGCTGATAAGGGGCTTACCACTTAACCAAGGGTGACCTTTATATTCTTCCAGTTTCTTATGCCTCCTCTTTGCTGCCTTGGCTAGTCCCTTTAGGACGGTATTCCGACTGACGTTACCTTCCCCGTCTTTCAGGGGCAGGTGCCAGCCCAGCATATTTTCGAGCGCTCCGTATACCATCATTGGTGGCGGTTTTAGTGCGGTTCTAAAATATGCGCCCGGTTGAGATTCTACCATCGATAGTGGTGCAAGAGCATCAATTGTTATTGTCCCACTTACCGTTAACTCCGGTGGTTCCAAATAGAAACTAAGATCGATATTTTTCATATTGCTTTTATTTAATAGCCCCAAATCCAATCCCCGTACTATTCCCAATCCCCACGTTCCAAGCAAAGGCCAGGCAGTGCGGGTCGCCCTCGGCAATGACCGGACATAAAGAGCCCTTATTTTTCACGCCCCGATACGTAGCCATCTTGATGCGTGGCTTATCATACTCCCGGTCAAAACGAAGGGAGATATCGCCTTCCACGCCGGCGTGGGCCATCTTAGCCCTCATCGTTTCCGTCAGGTACTGGCCCGCCACCTCATCGGTGTGGTAGTAGAATTGCTGGGTACCGTCCTCCACTTTACGCTTGATCAGAACGGGGCTTTGCATCACGAACCGGGCGTGGTCTTCAAAGACGGGCTCCCGCTGCGGCATGATGCTCGTCACCTTCATCCCCCAGTTGATTTCCGGGTCGGTTTGCAAGCCCTCGACGACGTCCGCCAACATGGCGTCACTGGCTGCGCTAATGTGAAAAGACGTTCCGTTGGGAAAACTGAGTGCGCCGGAGCGAACCTCTCCCCTACCCAACCAGGAGATCGAGTAAAGGGAGATCGTATCGTGCAAGGCGTTCTCCCCGAGCCACTGGTGCAGCCGCCCCACCAACTTTTGCTGGTAGTTGAAGGGCACTAGCCGGGTGTGGTTCGGCGAGGTGAAGAAGTTTATTCGCATGGATGCTTTTGGATTGATGGTGTAAAGATGGGGGCAGGGGTGTGGGTAGAATGCCGGCAGGGGTTCAAAAAACTAATTTATCCACTATTCAAGAAGAAAGAATGAATCTTTCGCCTCGTTATGCATTAGCTTGAAAATGACTCCGGATGGATAAATATACAAAACGATCCGGTATTGATTATAGCAGATAGTTTCCTTATCTTGGTAATCGAATTGGTTTGCTTCCGGTCGGTCAGCCACGAACGCCAGGACCGCAATTGAAAGGTATTTATTATCGCAGCTTTTACCTACTTGACTTAATTGACCCCTTCGGGAATACTAAAAATTTATCGCTACGGCTCATCCGAAAATAAACCGCCGTGGATACATCGAACCCTATGAAGCTGTCCCCGTTTCTTTAAAGGACGTTAGGCAACAATTTGTGGAGGCTTTCTCAAATTCTAACTCGAGAAAGATATTATTCGATGGCTACAAGAAATTTTGTGAGGACCTAAAACTAGTTGTTGGCTCACATCAGCAGTGGATTGATGGTAGCTTCGTTACGAGCAAAAAAAATCCAAATGACATTGATATTTTGTGTTTCGTCCCCACAACAAAACTCCGCCCCAATGAGAGATCAGTACTCAATCTACTAGAAAGTAGTAAAGAACTTTATGGCGTGGACGCTTACGTGATTGAGGTACTTGATTCTAACGATTCCCAACACAAGATATACGAGCACAATAAAGTCTACTGGCTAAACCAATTCACAAAAACGAAAAAAATGGGACATCGCAAAGTACAGTACGACAAAGGCTTCTTACAACTCTGGATTGGGTAACTTCGTTTTGAATGTTACCAACAACAGAGTGGATAATGAATCAAGAAAATCTCCAAATCCCAGCCCCCACCCGCGCAGCCGACCTTCTCGAACAAATCGAGCGGATCAACCCCCTGATCACCCTCAACGCCGCCGACCCCTTCGCACGCGACCAGTACTTACGGCGTAAGCAAGAATTCGTCGATGAATTGAGTGCGATCCTCCGGGAGTATGAACTACTCGACGGAGAGCTACGCGCCGCTTAGTTGCTCCATTAGTTGCTTGGCTTCGCGCACCATTGTTTCCCGGAGCGTTGCCGGCGCGTGTATCGTTACGTGGCGCCAGTTAGCCAGGATAAATTGCGTGAGGCCCATGAACTCGTGATTTACCCTACCCGAAAAAGCGTACGTATTTTCTTTACTACCCTTCCTCGTGAACTGCCGCGCTGCAGGGTTGCGCTCGATAAGGTCATTGTAAGCACTTACCCCGAGGGTCAGGTCGACCAGCACTTGCTTATTCTTAACGATGTTGAAGCAGTCGCTGGCCACGTTGCTATGCGATGGTTCAAACTGCCAGGGTTCTTCCAGAACGTGCACCCGGTCCATCCGCTTTAAAAAGAAGTAAGCTACGCGGAGCTTTTCGGTATCGTAAGCCATGATCATACCCGATTCTGGATAAATGCCGAAGGGCTCTACCCTGCGGTCGCGCTCATCGTTACTGTTTCGGCTACGGTAATTCACTAGCGTAACCTGATTCTTGAGTCGTTTGGCCTCTTCAATGGCATCCAATTTTTCTAACTCCGGACGGCGCAGGGCCTCAATCCCGAGTGCTTGCCAGTTATAAAGACTTTCTAATTTGTTGATCAATGAGGTAGCTTCCGCTGTCGAAAGCTGTCCGACAAGTTCCTTCATCCTGTTTTTATCCGCCTCCGAAAACGGACTCAGGTAGTTCAACTCCTTAAATCCAGTCTGCGGAATCACGGCGTACCGGTCGTGCTTGTCACGTTTCACCACGATACCGGCCGCCCGGATGCAATCGAGGTGTTTGGTGATCGTCCCCCGGTCGGAAAGGCCGACCGCCGCCCCCAGTTGTTTCAACCTTAGGCGGTACGGTGCCGCCAGTAATTTCAGTAAGATCTTAATGGTTTTGGTTCCCGGTTTATCGGCCATACTTTTTAGTAGCCCAAGGTACTTATTCTCCCGACCGCACCAAACAACTCTCCATTGGGGGGTTACCGAAGACAATTCCCTGTCTCTTTTACTAAACTCACCCGGCACCCGCGTCCGCGCCCAAATATTAGGCGCGGACGCGGGTGCCAAGAAAATGGGCGGGCAAGCCGGGCAAGCCGCGGCAAACTTTCCACCCGCCGCGGGACTTCTCCCGGTTAGACCTTCACCCATGCCCCACCGACACTTACTTTCCGGATTGTTGCTCACGCTACTCCCCCTAACCCTCCCCGCACAGGGCTTCATCGAAAAACTCACCGACCTACTAGAATTCAATCTCGGCAGGCCACCAGTGGATACAAACGCCTTTCGCGCAAAGGTCGTCCTGGCACCCATCGTTTTTTACGATCCGAATACGAGCGTAGGCTTTGGCTTCGGAGCGAGCTTGCTGTTTAAACCGAAGGGTGCCGGCCCGGAAACCCGCACGTCCAACGTGCCCCTCGGTGCGAGTTATACGCTCAACAACCAAATCTTTGCTACGTCGAGTTTTACGGTTTTCTTCCCCGAGGAAAAGTGGCTATTGCGCGGTAACCTCGGTTACATTGACTTTCCGCACAGCTACTACGGCGTCGGCAACGGGTCGGACGAGGAGGACCGGAGTGAGATTACCTACCAACAATTTCTCGTCGAACCGGTGTTACTTCGACAGGTACTACCAAAATTATTCATTGGCGGGGGCTTTCGCTACAATCATTATTTCAACAACGAGATCATTGAGGAGAAGCCGGGTTTTCCGGCCGGAACGAGTCTGCAGGACAGCATCGGCAGCCGCAGCGTCGGGCTGGAATTCGCTAGTTCTTACGATTCGCGCGACAACCTAATCAATGCCGAACGAGGTGTCCTGGCGGAGTTTACGCAGGGCTTTTACGGCACCGCCCTGCGCGGGACGAGCGTGTTCCAAATCAGTAAACTGGACCTGCGCACCTACCGGCGGCTCAACGAGCGGTCGGTGTTCGGCGTGCAATTGTTCGCGCGCTACGCCGCCGGCGAAGCGCCCGTGCAGGAACTCAGTACGCTGGGTGGTGACGACCTGCTGCGCGGCTTCATCGAGTTCCGTTTTCGCGACCGATTGGCCCTGTTTACCCAGGCGGAATACCGTTGGCAAACGTGGAAGAACGTCGGCGTCGTGTTCTTCGGTGGCTTCGGTCAGGTGGCGGATGACGTCGGTTCGCTCGGGATCGATCAGTTGCGGTATTCCGTTGGGACGGGGCTACGGGTGGCGATCATTCCGAGCGAGAACGTGAATTTGCGGGTGGATTACGGGGTTGGGCTGGGGCTTAGTCGGGGGACGGGGTTTTATATTGGTTTGGGGGAGGCGTTTTGAGGTTAATGATTTTAAGTGATCATTAATTATTTGAATAATTAGCTATTAAGAATGATCAAGAGCAATAAGAGCCCTCTCCCCCCGGCCCCTTTAGCTGCGCTGCTTCCTGCGGAGGTCCAGAAGAGGAGAGGGGGGACGTTGGAGCGTTGGGATATAGTTATTATGGTTAATTAGATATTTCGTGATTATAGTACCGAAAAGTCATTCCTGTCTGCCAGAAAGGGAAGCTTTTGCCGTACTTTCCGCAAGTGATCGGCGGAGAGGGTTTCCGTCCACGTGCGCTCCTCTTTTGCTACTGAAGAAATCACCCCGTCCCACCCGGGGCTGATGACGCAACTATCGCCATTGTAGGCGTGGCCGTTCTCGTCTGCCCCGACGCGGTTGACGCCGATTACGTAAGCCTGGTTTTCGATGGCGCGGGCCTGCAAGAGAATACGCCAGTCGTGCGCCCGACGGTCGGGCCAGTTGGCGACGTAAATCAATAGATCGTAATCATCGTGGTTGCGCGACCAGACGGGGAAGCGGAGGTCGTAACAAATCAGGGGGCGGATGCGCCAGCCGCGAAACTTGATCGTCACGCGTTCGGTGCCGGCGGCGTAGTGCTCGTGCTCGCCGGACATGGAGAAGGGGTGGCGTTTGTCGTAGACATCGAACTGGCCGTCGGGGCGCATGAAAATCAGGCGGTTATAGTACTTCCCGCCTTCCTCGATCACCAAGCTACCGGTGATTGCCGCATTGGTGCGTCGGGCCTGTTCGGCCATCCAGTTCACGCTCGGACCGTTCATCGCTTCGGCGTGGGGGCCGGGGTTCATGGTGAAGCCGGTGGTGAACATTTCTGGGAGGATGATTAGGTCGGTTTGGCCGGTTAGTTCTTTGATCCGCGCGGCGTAACGGGTGCGGTTTTCGGCGGGGGCTTCCCAGGTTATTTCGGTTTGGAGGAGGGTGGCGCGTAGGTTTTGCATGGTTGGTGTTTAATACTTGGTATGACAAAAACGTGGAATGATCAAAATAGGGGATTGCATGAATCGTGGGGTTGGACTGAAACGTAGGAAATTTAAACGAAAACGTGGAATAACGAAAATGTGGAATAACAAAAATGAAAAAAAACAACGAAAACGTGGGGAAGCATGCGCTGCGCGGCTCCTTCGGGGTCCCACGCTACGATAGACGACCCTCCGGGCCCATAAACACTACATAACATTACCGCCGGTTCATTTTGTAGCCCTCCACCTGTTCGAATACTTTTTGGTAGACGTCGTCATTCGTAATCGGAGGGTATTTGAATTCGGCGAGCAGAAGTACGAGACTAACTTTGAGTTCGGCTTTGATGTCGGCGCGCTCGCTCCAATCTTCGTAACGGACTTTGTCGTCGACGATCACTTTCATGGCTTCAGCTAAGTCGAGCATTCTGTCGAGGGGGTACGTAAAATCATACTTGACGCTGAGTTGCAGGAGAATATCGTAAAAGGCTTTTTCTTCAAAGTCGATACCCATATCCCCGAAAGAGTTCATCTCCCGGGTGAGTTGTTGGTAGAGGTCGATGATGCTGTCGGACATCTCTTCGATGACGTCCCCGACGTAAGTGTCGTTTTCCGTCCGGTCGTTGTAACGCTCAACGAGGCCCCGTAGCTTTTCGCTGAAATTAGTACCCTGCAACCGGTTAACTTTCTTAAACTCGGCAATGGCCTGGGCCAGTAATTTCTGGAGCAGTTTGACCTTAGTGTTGGGGAGCTTAATCTTTTTAATTCGTTCCAAGTATTCGTCGCTAAAGATATCCTGGCGGCCGTCCGTCCCGTCGATAGTAAACAGTTCTTCGACGCCATCGCTTGCAATGGCCTCGCGCATCATCTCTCGCACCTTTTCGTTCATCATTGCCGTATCGGGCGCGTCGCCCCGGGTGAGCTTGGCGATGATGGCGCGCACGGCCAGGAAGAAGTGCAGCTCGTTGCGTTCGTCCTGCCGGATCACGCCACTACCGGAGCACACGTCGTAAGCCGCCTTGAGGCGTTTAACCAGTTGCATGTACCGGTGCTCCCGCTTCTGAGTGGCCATGGCAAATTCGACGGCGGCGTTGAGGGTGCGCAGTTTTTCGAGTGGGGTGCCTGCGTAATACGGTTTGGTGTCAAAGCCGTGGAAGAACTTCCGCAGAAGATCGAGAAAATCGCGGACGGCGACGATCGATTTGTTTACGTCCTCAATGTTCTGCCCGTCAGCCTTGGAGAACATCGCCAGGGCCAGGTTCATCTGGGTCTTAATGCCGATGTAGTCCACGACCAGCCCCCGCTCCTTCCCGGCGAGTTTTCGGTTGACCCGGCTGATAGTCTGGATGAGGTTATGGTGCTGGATGGGCTTGTCGATATAAATAGTATCCAGCTCGGGTACGTCGAAGCCGGTCAGCCACATGTCCACTACGATGGCTATTTTGAAGTTGGAGGTGGGATCTTTGAAAAGGGTATCGAGGGTTTTTCGGTAGGCTTTGGTGCCGAGTAGGTTGTAAAGCTCTTTGGGATCGTCTTTGCCCCGGGTCATTACCAGGTTGCTGAAAGCGACGGGCTGGGTTTGGCTGTTTTGAGTAGCCCTCTCCCCCGGCCCCTCTCCGGAAGAGGAGAGGGGAGACAGCTCAGACGCGGTAGGTATAGCAGTATAGGTATTTGAATTTGTTTTGCGGTCGGCCCAACTAGTGCGGATGGCAATGATCTCTTTATAAAGATCGTAGGCGATGTGGCGGTTGGAGGTCACGAACATAGCTTTACCGAGCACGGTCGAACCTTCCTCAACGCGCCGCTCGTAATGCTCCACGAAATCTTCGGCGAGGGCTTTGAGCCGGCTTGGGTCGCCGAGAATAGCGTTCATTCCGCTGGTCGCTTTCTTACTGGCCTCCACCTGGTACTCGCTCGCACCGGCGGCCGCGGCCTCGGCGTAGTAGTCTTCCATCTTCTGCACGACGCTCCCTTCGAGCAGGACTTTTGCCGCCCTGCCCTCCCGGACGATCCGGACGGTAATCTCGTCGCGGACAGATTCCGTCATCGTGTAACTATCGACGACCGGGCCGAATACGTCGAGCGTGGCGTCGATCGGCGTGCCGGTGAAGCCAACGAACGTGGCGTTCGGCAGACTGTCGTGCAGGTGCTTGGCAAACCCATAACGAATAAAGACCCCGTCTTTGGTCGTGACCACCTTTTGTTCCAGATTAACCTGGCTGCGGTGCGCCTCGTCGCTGATGCAGATCACGTTGGTGCGCTCGGAAAGCAGTTCAGTATCCTCGTTAAATTTGTGAATGGTAGTAAGAAAAACGCCGCCGCTCGCCCGCCCCGCCAGTTCATCCCGCAGGTCATTACGGCTAATTACCGTCTTAACGACCCGGTCGCCGATGTACTCCTTGGCGTTGGTGAACTGCGCGCTGAGTTGGTCGTCGAGATCGGTCCGGTCGGTGATCAGTACGATGGTCGGGCTGTTGAGCCGCTGTGAGCGCATCAGTAAACGGGTAAGAAAAAGCATCGTGTAGCTTTTTCCGCAGCCGGTCGCGCCGAAGTAAGTCCCGCCCTTGCCCTCGCCCCGCGGTTTCAGTTGCCGCAGTATATTAGCGTAAAGCGCCCGCGCCGCGTAATACTGGGGGTAGCGGCAGAGAATCTTCAGGTCCGGCGGCGCGGTATCCGGCAAAAAGATAAAATCATGGATGATGTCGCGCAGGCGGTCCTTGTCGAGCATACCGCGGATTAGCGTAAAGAGTTGATCGCCAACGTGCTCCGTGGGGTCCGGCTTATCGACGCGCCGCCACGCATAATAAAATTCATACGGCGCAAAAAAGCTACCGGCCTTGGTGTTCGGGCCGTCACTAATGACGCAAAAAGCATTGTATTTAATTAATTGTGGAATATCCCGACCGTAGCGCGTCTGTATTTGCACGAACCCGTCGTGGATCGTCGCTTCTTCCCGTACGGTCGATTTGAATTCAAAGACAACGAGCGGCAAGCCGTTCACGTAAAGAATCCCGTCAGGAATGCGGAAACTGCCGTTGGTCGCCGTTATTTTCAACTGCGTCACGAAGCGATAGACGTTAGCATCCCCCACCCCGGAAAAAATGGGGGCGTCGCTTACGTTCATCAATTGTGCGGACGCGGACGCGGTAGTGGTAAAATCCGTAGCGACCTCGCCGGGGAAGTCGAGCAGGTAGAGATAAAAATTGTCGTCGCGCGGGTCCTCCCGTACGAAGTTCCGGCCGTTCGTAACGAGCCGCATCACCTCCCGGTTGCTGCCGTAGAGATCGGAGGCGGGCAGGTGTTCCAGTTCGTGGATGATCCCGGCGATCTCGCGGTCGGTCAGGTTTTGGGCTCGGTAGCGGGTGCGGAGGTAGGTGGTTAGGTCGTCGCGCAGCAGGACGGTTTCTTCGTCGGGGCGGTCGAGTTGGTGGCCGAAATAGTGGGGGTAGCCCTGTTCTTCGAGGAGGTTGATGATGGCCGCTTCGAGGGTGGCTTCGTTGAAGTGGTTTGACATTTAAAAGGGGCGTGGGCGCGGGTGCAAGGTGTGTTTGGGAAAGAGCAAAGCGGAGGGGCAAATGGCCCGTAAAGGTGGGAAGATACGGTTTGTGGGAAACTTAGCAACCTGACCTAGTTGAAGTGATTGAACATAATTACCTAGCAAAAAGAATTTTCACTATTTCGGTAACGCCCCACCGCGGTCGTGCATAAAACAAAAAACAACTGTCAATGAAAATCTTCTGTACCTGTCTCCTACTACTCCTGCTGGCCCCCACGTACGTGGCTGCCAACAACATTCGCGTTAGCAACGTGGAGCTCGTTTCCCAGGCAAATGGCATCGCTACTTTCGAGTACGATTTGGCCTGGGACAACTCTTGGCGCCTTTCCGACGGCCCGGCCAACTGGGATGCCGCCTACGTCTTCTTCGTCGTGAGTATCAACGACGGCCCCTTCGAAAAAATATTCGACTACGAGGTCACCTACCCCACCGGCTTCGTGGCTATCGACACCATTGGGGATGCACCTAACTTGTTCGGGCCAAAAAGGTTTGGCCACATGGTGCACCGTGCGGCGGACGGCGGCGGTACGGCCAACATGACCGACGTGGTAATGGAATGGAATTACGAAGCGGGCGGTTACGACGGTAACTCGAGCATCGACCTGCGCGTATTCGCCACGGAAATGGTTTACGTCCCCGAAGGTCCTTTTACCGTCGGGAATGGTACGGAGCCAGCCTTTGAGGCCTCCTTTGCCACTTATTCAGGCACCACAGAAGACACGTTCTTTAGTAGCACTCGTATAAACTCTAATGATCCGATTAGGCTCTTTCCGACGGGCTTTCTTCAATTCGGACTAGGTTTTGCTGAAGGGTTCGGTGGAGATCGGACGGAGCGGACCTACGGAGAGGATTTTCCCAAAGGGTTCACGCCCTTTTACTGCATGAAGTACGAAGTCAGCCAACAACAGTGGGTCGATTTCTTCAATACCCTCAACCCGGCACAACAGGATGCGCTCGACGTTACCGGCCCACTCGGTAAAAACACAAATGCGGAGCAATCCAGAAATGGCGTGTCCTGGTTACCGGGTTCAGCGGCTACGACTACTTTGCCTGACGTCCCGATGAATTACATCCCCAACGATTTCTATAGCACCTATCTTCAGTGGGCCGGGTTACGCCCCCTGACGGAGCTAGAATATGAGAAAGCGGCACGGGGCCCGATTACACCCATTGGCGGGGAGTACGCGTGGGGCAATCCCACCATAGCGGTCACCAGCTATATTTTGCAAAGCGCCGGCACGCCCGCCGAACAAATCAGCAACCCCAGCTCCAGTTTCGGTAATGCCAGCTACGGCCAGACTTCGGGAAATCCACTCCGCAACGGCATTTTCGCGGCCAGTGCCCCTACGCCTTCCCGTACGGTCTCCGGCGGCAGCTACTACGGTATCATGGAACTTAGCGGGAACCTGTATGAGCGGGCCATTAGCTTAGGTAATCCGTCTACCAGTACTTATGCTGGTTTTCACGGAAGGGGAGAACTTGATGTAGACGGTACGCTCTCACCTTATTTCCCCATTACGGACGGCCTGGCCTTCCGCGGCGGCTCTTTTCAAAGTTTCCCCGCAGAATTAAGATTCGCCTCCCGCAGATTCGGCACCTTTGCCGGGACCCCATCCCTCCAATCCAACGGTATCCGTGGCGTCATCAGTACCGGCCAACAATGAAAACTTTAACCAGATATTTACTAATTATTCTGCTGCTGAACGTTTGTCACTCACCGCTCACGGCCCAGTACGACGGTGGGAGCGGAGACGGGCACGACGCCGCCCCCCTCGCGGTAAGCCTCAACGCTTACGATGCGACGTTACTATTCAGTGGGGGCGCGGGAGACGGGCACGATATACAAGCCTTAGCCACGATGTTATCCGCCTACGACGCCAACTTGCTATTCAGCGGAGGCAACGGAGACGGACACGATATGCAAGCCTTGGCCACCATGTTGTCCGCCTACGATGCCAGTCTGCTATTCAGCGGCGGTAACGGAGACGGACACGATATGCAAGCCTTAGCCACTATGCTATCCGCTTACGATGCCACACTAGTGTTCGGCGGCGGCAACGGAGACGGGCACGATATGCAATCTCTAGCCACCATGTTGTCTGCTTACGACGCTACTTTGGTGTTCAGCGGCGGCAACGGAGACGGGCACGACGTGGGAACTTTCAACGGTGCCTTACTACCCCTGACGCTCATCAGTTTCGAAGCCGTACCTCACGAAAAATTTGTCCTCCTGAAATGGGTCACGACGGAGGAGCGGGATACCGACTTCTTCGTGGTAGAACGGACCAGGGACGGCCAGTCATTCGACCCATTGAGTAAAACCGTCCTGGCAAGCGGCTTCTCGGGACCGAATGAAGTGTTACACTACGAAACCCGGGACGAAGCACCGTACTCCGGCACCAGTTTCTACCGGCTACGCAGCGTTGATTTCGACGGTAGTTTCCAGCTTTCCCAATTGCGGCAGGTAAACTACGCTACCCCGACCAAGTGGGATTACACGGTATTCCCCAACCCCAATGATGGCACCTCCCTTAACCTGGACATCAAAGGTGAGCTACCCAATCAGCAGCCCCTTCAGTACGAAGTAGTCGACGCCGCCGGGCGGGTACTAGCTCAATCCGTACTCAACGGGGGCGCGGGGATTCATCAACTGGACCTCAACGAAAAATTCTTGCCCGCCGGACAGTACTTTATCCGGGTAGGTAACCGGCTCGCGGGAGATCGCGTTAAAGCAATTATCGTTGTTCCTCGGTGAGTAATTCGACACGTCAACCGGGGCGGCAGGGAGAGACGGTTTATGGGGAACTTAGTATCTTGGGATTTAAACGTGAGTACTCGTGATTTTACACGTCTGATGACCGCCTCTGGCAACAGCGTAAGCTAACTTTTATCTCGACTACGCCCGGACAAAAGATGCACCCGATGAGACCGCGCAGCAGCAGCAGCAGCAAAAGCTAAAATCACTACATCCTTGAGGAAGTAGATCACTCGTTTTCTCATCGGATGTATCTTATTTGAGGAGCGCGCGCAGCGTGCTTCTCAAATAAGTTCATCCGATGTGTAAAACGACCACAATGGCCACACAACCGACCAACCATGACCATCAAATCCCTAACCATCGAGAACCTGCGCGGCTTCGCCGGAAAGCACGTGGTGGAGTTTACGGACCCGCACGTGGCGGCTTTTATTGGGGTGAACGGGAGTGGGAAGAGTACGGTGTTGGAGGCGGTGGCTGCGACGCTTGCAGGATTAGTTCCCTTCTCCTTAGAAGGCGAGCAGAGTGACCTAATAAATTTCAACAGGTTTGACGTGAACAATGACCACGATGTAGGTGGATGGGTTACTCATATAGTATTTGAAGATACACGGGATGAATACCGGTTTTCACACCAAATAGTGAATCGGGCAGGTACCGTGGATTCGCTGATGAGAGCTTTCAGCACGCACGAGCAGAATCTAGTAGACCAGTTGAGTAGAGATGTGGTTAAACGAACTGCTTCAGTGCCAATCCTTGCTCACTATCACGCCGGAGCAACAAAGTACGTTGATAATGGTAATTCAAAAACTTATCCTAAAATTACTGATAAAACACACACCTACCTTGGTGCTTTTAATGGTCGAGTTGATTTTGACAAAATAACGGCGTACTACGTGCACATAATAAATTTACAAAATAGCGAGATTGTTAAATCGCCTTTCGCAGAGTATAGATCTCCCTACGTTTCGGCATTCGAAACGGTGATAGAGCAGTTTTTAAGAATTCTTAGCGGTGATGATTTTTTTAACCAGGTAAAATTAGAAACGGTTGGAATAGAGCAGTTTTTAGTCTATAAAAAGCAAGGAGGCACAATACAATTTAACCAATTATCCGCAGGAGAAAAAGTAGTTCTTGGCTTAGTAATGGATTTAGTATTTCGGTGTTTGGCGGGAAACGGACACTTAGATGAACCCACAAGTTCCAGCGGCATCGTTGTAATTGACGAAATAGAACTCCACCTCCACCCCCGCTGGCAAGCTAACATCGTCGAAGCATTACGAAACACCTTCCCCAACATTCAATTCATTATCTCGACGCACGCGCCGCTGGTAATAAATCAACTACAGGACAACCAACTTTTCCTGCTCACCAAAAATCGTATCATCCCCGGCAGTCAACTGCAGGAACCTTACGGCATGGAAGCCGGCGACGTTATCTCCAGTCTGATGGGTGTACCGACTCGGCCCGAGGACGTTCGCAAAGACTTTGACGCCATCCGCCGTCACCTCAACGATCCGACCGCCGAAAACCTGGCCGCCGCCCAATTAAAACTGGAAGCCCTCGCTGAAAAGATTAGCCCCAATGATCCTGAGATCATTCAACTCCAAACCCTGATAACTTTCGAGACCAGTGAGGCTAATTATTAAGAGCACCGAACCAACGGTCCTCACTACTCACCGGGCCAGCGGTGGCACCTACGAAGAACTATCCGCCGCCAACGGTAAAGACGATATCAAGGAACAACTACTTGCGGAACAATCCAATTGTTGTGCCTATTGCACCAGTCGTATCCGTCTGGCTAAAACCAAATTGGAGCACTGGCACCCACAATCTGTCCGCCCACCCGATCGCCGATTAGACTACACCAATATGCTCGCTTGCTGCACGGGTATGCTGTACGTCGATGGCACGCCTCATTTCCACTGTGATACCAGTAAGGGGGACACAAAGATTTACATCAAACCACACAACGGTGCCCACATCGCTACCCTAGCTTATGGCTTCGGTGACGGAAGCATTACCGCTTCATTTGATCGGCACCAAACCGGTCTTGATAGCCCAGCACATTTGAACCTCAACCACCGAGAGCACAAGCGGCGGCGGCGCTTGGCGTTAACAACCTTTCAGAATGCCCACCTGGGTAGAAACAAGAAGCCGAACTTCGCCAAACTGCTCAGTGACTACATGGCTGCTCGCCGCCCCTACGAGGATATTATTATCGCCTACATTAAGGACAAGATTCGTCGGGGATAGTAAATTCACCCAAACCACCAACGCCCCCAAAATCAACTTCAGCAGCAAAGTATCGCAGGTTTTGATCATAGTTTAAACGTAATACTCGTTTGTTCCAAGCAACATAGAATATGAAGTAACCTGCTTAGTAAAATTCACCCTATTAGTCGATACCGCCATTGTAGCAAAGGTGGTCGGATAAATAAACTGACCAGCGCAGCCAGTCCATTTTTTGTCCGGCCACTCGCAGCGGGAACACAGCCAGCTTACCAGTTTTTTGCCCGAACACGCGTAGTGAAAGTCACCCACCCAAAATCCAGAGCCCCAACCAGGCAACCAACCCTAAGATCACCGCAACCGCCAAATAAGCCAAAAAAATAAGCCCCTCACCGAGGCCACCGGGCACGATCCTGTCTGGACTACTAGTATCTTTGATGTACTTGAACCCAAGAAAAGCGATTACCGCAGCAACCGCCAGGCACAGATAACACCCCCCCGTCCAAAAACCAACGTGGAGCACCCGCCCGTCCAGACACCAGTGGTAGAGAAACAAAGACGGCAAGCCAATACACGTCGCTACGAACGAAAAGAACCCGATGGCGAGCGTTTCCGACGGTGATTTCCCTTTTACTTGGTCGACGAAGAGGTTTATGGCGACTAGTACGAAGAAACCAGCAAGCAGAAACCCGACGTAAGCTATGCCCGTGCAAAAAGTCATGGTCTATGTATTGACTCTCAAACCACCAACTCCCCCGAAATCAACTTCGGCAGTAAGGTGTCGCGGGTTTTGGTTAGGGTTTGGATTTGCTCTCTAAGTAATTCCTGCTTGTTGTTAATCCCTTCTAGGGAATCTCCAAATTGACTGAGTACACTCAAAGATGGCATTAAAATCATAATCTGTTTCAGGGCACCTCCCGAGATTTCCTTAAATGTCGATCCAGTAGCGGCAGCATCAATCTCCGGAGTGATTCTCTTCATATAATAATAGAGATAGTCCGTCATCTCGTAAGATTTAGGGGACAGTGATTTAAATCCTTGATTTGTAGTAAGTTCATTTAATACTACTGCAACGTATCCTATCGGTGCTCGCGAAGAAAACAGAATCGTCCCAATAGGGCAAATCTTTGCGGAGCTTTTGGATAAACCAAGCTTAGTGATATCCTGCGCGCCTTTGTCAATGTACTTATAATTATAGCCCGATAGGTCTTTAGGTGATAACCAAGGTATTCCATTGTTTGTAAAATACTCATCAACCTTTCGGCTGGGCGTACCTCCACCAATTACATCGGCAAATTTAGATACTGGTCCAACCGCCCACCCCGCCGGAACCCACCGCCCCAACCCCTCCGAAAACCCAACCCCCACCGGAAACAACCCCAAAACCGCCTCCGGCAACCGCGCGTATCCCTCACTAAAGACCACCGACCGCCTAAGCTCCCCCCGCTTCCGCAACCCCTCCGGCAATTCCTTACCCGCCAACAGCATCCGGTCGATCACCGGGTCGAAATCTACGAACCAGGATTTGAAGAGGGTTTGGGCTAGGGATTCTAGGGTTTTGTTTTGTTGTTTCAACAGATCAATTTTTCTGTCAATTGATCCTAATACAATTGAAATTCGTTTCTGTATTTTTAAGGACGGAGCCAAAATTGGCAGTTCTAAGATGTCTGGTTTTAGTACTCTTGGAACTGTCGACCCTCTATTACTTCTCGCGCTCAAAGCGTACTGAGGTCGTCTCGATTGTAGATAGTAGTACAAATATTCGTTGTCGAATACTGTAGGATCAGCTCGGAGAGCAATAACTCTTCTACTTAATTGATAGGTTTGGCCGTCATCTGGATAGAGCGCGATCTCACCTACAGGTGCTTCGGTGGTTATCAAGACATCACCAGGTCTAGTAAACCCTCGTGTAGCCCACTTTTCAAATGTATCAGTACTAATACATTTTAAAGTCGAAAAATCAAGCTTTCCCCTTTTTACATTTGCTGCGCTAATTAATTTAATACCAGCTTTTGACAGCTTTGGCGTCTTGCCTCTGTAATCAATTACTTTATTTAATCCGTCTTGTAAGACTATTTCTTTAAACTTCATAGCCCAACACTTTCAAATTCTCCGCAATAACCAAATCCAACGCCGCCCCTGCTTTCATCTGCTCACTCAGCACCCGCGTCAGCGCCCCCATCTTCTCCTCAAACGGAACCCCGTCATCTTCTTCCTCCGGAATCCCCACGTATCGCCCCGGCGTCAGCACGAAATCATTCTTCGCAATCTCCGCCAAGTCCGCTGATCTACAGTAGCCGGCCACATCTGCGTAGGCTTCCAAACCGTTACGCCAGTTGTGGTAAGTTTCGGTGATCGTGGCGATGTCTTCCTCCGTCAGTTCCTTGTGCGTCCGGTCGATCATCGAGCCCATCTGCCGGGCGTCGATGAACAGGACTTTGCCGCGCCGGTCGACCGCCTGGGGATGGCCAACGCCGCTGCGGTCCTTCGCCAAAAACCAGCAACAAACCGGGATCTGGGTGGTGTAAAACAGCTGCCCGGGCAGGGCGATCATGCAATCCACCGCATCGTTCTCGACGAGACGTTGGCGGATGTCCCCTTCCCCGCTCGACTGGCTGCTCATCGAGCCGTTCGCCATCACGAACCCGGCCGTCCCGCCCTCGCTCAGTTTGGCGAGGATATGGAGAATCCAGCCGTAGTTGGCGTTGCCCGTCGGCGGCGTGGGGTAGCCGGCCCAGCGCGGGTCGTCGGCCAGTTCGTCGGCCGCCCGCCAGTCTTTCTGGTTAAAGGGCGGGTTGGCCAGGATGTAGTCGGCCTTGAGGTCCGGGTGCTGGTCGCGGCTAAAGGTGTCCGTCGCCGAGGTTGGCGCTGATGCCGCGCACGGCCAGGTTCATCTTGGCCAGCTTGCGGGTCGTAGCTGTGTATTCCTGACCGTAGACGCTGATGTTTTTCTTGTCGCCCCGGTGCTTGTCCACGAATTTGAGCGACTGCACGAACATGCCGCCGGAGCCACAGCGCGGGTCGTAGATCTTGCCGGAGTAGGGCTCGATCATCTCCGCCAGCAGGTTCACGATGCTTTTCGGCGTGTAGAACTCTCCCCCGCCCTTCCCCTCGGCGGCGGCGAATCTGCCGAGGAAGTATTCGTAGACGCGCCCGACGACGTCCTCCTCCCCGCCGCCGGCGATCGTGTCGATGTTGTTGATCGTGTCGAGCAGCGCGGCGAGCTTGGCGGCGTCCAGGCCGAGGCGGGTGAAGTAATTGTCCGGCAACGCCCCCTTCAGCGCCGGGTTGTTGCGCTCGATCTTTGCCAGCGCCTGGTCGATCTTCAGCGCCACGTCGTCCTGCTTGGCGTTGGCCATCACGTAGCTCCACCGCGCTTCCTCGCTCAGGTAAAAGACGTTCTGCATATTGTAGAACTCCTTCATTTCCAGGTAGTCGCCCTGCCCGGCGGCGATCATTTCTTCCCGCCGCGCGACGAACTTATCGCTCGCGAATTTCAGGAAGATGAGGCTCAGCACCACGTGCTTGTATTCGGAGCTCTCCACCTTGCCCCGCAGTTTGTTGGCGGTGGCCCAGAGGTTTTCTTCGATGGAGCTGGTGGGGGTCTTTTCTTTTGTTTGGCCATGGGCGCGGTCGCGGGTGCAGGGTTATTTCGGGGGGAGCGGGGAAGGTACGGCAAGCCGTGAAAACCCCGGGACGCTACCGCTTAATAAACTCCGCCACGTAGACACCGGCCTGCGTCATCACCCGCACTACGTAGACTCCTGGCCTTAGCGCACTAACGGCTACTTCCATATCCGTTCCGTACCCGTCTTGCGCGTAATTGATCACTTGACGCCCACTAACGTCGGTTACGGACACCCGCACGGCTCCCGTTACCGGGCTAGCGAGCTTAATACCGAGCCGGTCGCTTACCGGGTTCGGGTAGACCGCCAATCGATCCTGTCCTAAATCTTGCGTAGAAGTCGGGTTTTCTACCGTTTGGAATAGGAAGCCGTAACTGTTCTGCCACTCGTCCGCCCGTGGGTAAGAATAAAACTCTACCGTGTACCGCCCGGCCCGCAAGAAGATGGGTTCTTGGGTGTATTCCCCCACGCTGAATTCCTCATTAAAGATTACGTCTTCCTCCCCTACGGTGATCCCCAAGCCGAGCAGGTCGGCGGGGCTGTCGACTATAATTTGTACCCACGAATCTTGCGCGACGGTCAGCGCGAAGTCATCGTAGTCGATCAGATTGTATTCCGCGTCATTCGCCTGCACGTTCATGTACCCGTTGTAAACGGTGTCTAGCTGAATCTCGTAGGCCAGCCTAGAATAATCGGGTTCGTCGAGGGCGCGGAAGTTTTCTTCCGTTAGTGTAGGTAGCTCGTTGTGGAAAATCAGCGTCTCGCTGGTCAGATTAAATGTTTCTGCGGCTACGTCGAGGAAGTTATTGATTTGAGCGTTAGTAACGAGCACTACGCCATCACTATTTATACCTAACCCTCCGTTGCCCGTTATGCAAGAATAATCGATATCCGCTACCGGCGATTGTTGGTTAAGCCCCTTTATGAAACCCAGTGAAGCGCCGTCACAGCCTACGTCGTTGTTATAAAATCCACCGATCAAATGATCGTTGAGCACCGAAGCTGTTTCCACCCCACCAAATAGGAATACTCCGGGAGAGTTGGAGTAGCTATAACTTGACCGTAAATCACGGACGGCATCCGACCTTTCGTCGATATTCGAGAACAGCGGGCCGAGACCATATCCGCTAGAATTACTTCCCCCGTGTGGCGTCCCGGTGGTCATTAACTTCGCTACGTGATGTTGACCGTCGGCTTGGTGAAAGCTCTCGTTCTGAAGGTAAGCTCGCGCGGCGAGCCCACCCATGGAGTGGCCGGCAAGAATTACCTTGTCGCGGCCCGTTACCGCCAGCACCCGTGCGATCGCGTTGCGTACCGCCCAGGCCTGCTTGAAAATGGCGGCCTGGTTGCTAAGGAACGGGTTATCGTAATTATCACCGTACGAGTTGCCCCGTATGTCAGTATTAAAATTTATTGCGTAGAAGTCACCGGGGCTTATCGGATTGTTGAAGTCGACTACGTCGATCAACGCACCTTCATATAAGTTACAGTGTTCATCGTTGTTGTCAGAATTAAGGTTGAAGAGTATTTCACCCCCGAAATCCCACCCCTGCGTACTTGCATCCGTATAGAATTGCAGCCATGTATTAGAATTACTGTTTAGGCCATGAATGAACATTATGGGATAAGGAAAATGTACGATCCCATCGTTCAAGGATTTATTCGTGAGAACGGACTGTAGTTTGGTTGTATCCGCGACGGCCAACTGAACTTCCGCCACCAGTGCCTGTGTTTTCACGATTGATTCATTGGACCGTCGGGAAAGGAAGTCTTGGGTTTGGGAACAGAGCGTAGTGCCGTAGGCTACTACGAGTAGGGTAATTATGATATTTTTCATGAGTAGTGTGAAGAAGCTTACCAGAATAGGTGGTAGAGAGAGATAGAGCGTGTTTGCCGGTTTTTACTGTAAATTAGGTGGCACGAAGCTAAGGAATTGCATATTAAAAAATACCATATATTAGTTTGTTTGTGGATCCGGCAGATATTTTCCGAGACGTAGCGTGTTCAGGTATAAAGGAAACGTGGAGATCAAAAAAATCAGCCTACACCTCGCGCTATAAGATAAAAGCCTCCAAGCCTAACCAGCCTCCGCCACACCCCGCATCTCCAACACCGAAGCCTTAATCAGCCCGTCCATATTTCCAATCACCGGCGCGTGATCACCCAGCGGAATGTTACTCATCGTGTATTCCAGATAGCAAACACCGGCTTGCTCGTAGACCGTATTAACAACCAGTGCGGTAAAGCGCTTTTCCTCGATGGCTTTAAAAACAATGGTCTTCGTTTTGGGGTCGGCCGTGATGAGCTCCTTCAATGTCAACCCATTACCCAGTTCCATACTTCGCACCAGCGTACGTTCGTCAATCACCTCGTCGATCCGGACGTTCGTGACGCCGGAAATGTACTTATCCGGGCGGGTAATTTTGTCGAGTAGCAGGGACCAGAGATGATCGGCGGGGGCGTTGACTACGGTGCGGTAGGAAGCGGCGGGCATGGTTTGTCGTTTATTTCGTTTTGTATGCATCTGCATCTTTGGGACAAACGGTCGTATGAATTTTGCTCTAGAACCTTTGCTCTTACCATTACCCCTTGCACCCGCGACCTCGCAAAAAATGGTCTATAGTCTATGGTCTTTAGTACTGTAGACCACAGACCCATCAATGCCCCTCAACAGCAGGCGCCAAATCAAAAAACTTCATATAACTAGGCGGATTCATCACCCGCTTCCCAACGGCAATGATCTCGATGTCAATCCCCCGGTCGCGGGCTTTGGTGGCGAAGTTTTCGAGGATCTCGACGATGTCGTAGTCCAGGTAACGGGTTTTGCGGACGTCCAGCTCGAGAATGGCACCTTCGGGGAGGCCGTCGAGCTCGCGCAGGATGGCCGCTTTATTGAAGAACGTGACCTCCTCGGCCAGCTGCATTTGTACGTGGTGGCGGCCGGCCGCGTCGTCAGAATCGACCCGGTGGAGGAAATGGCTATTCTGGTAGCTTTTGTACAAAATGATGATGATGGCGACCACCAGGCCGAGGGCGATGCCCGTGAGCAAATCCGTAAACACGATGGCGAGCACCGTGACGATGTAGGGGCCAAACTGCTTCCAACCCGAACGGTAAATCGCCGAAACCGTCGCCGGATTGGCCAGCTTATACCCGACGATCAGCAGCACCGCCGCCAGCACCGCCAGCGGGATTTTGTTGAGCAACGTCGGCACCGCGATGACCGACAACAACAGGAATACGCCGTGGATAATCGCCGCCATTTTTGTCTTGCCGCCCGACTGGATGTTGGCCGACGACCGCACGATTACCTGCGTAATCGGCAGGCCACCGATGAGGCCGGAAAGGATGTTGCCCGAGCCCTGCGCGATCAATTCGCGGTTGGTGGGCGTGACGCGCTGCGCCGGATCGAGCTTATCCGTCGCTTCGACGCAAAGCAGGGTTTCCAGGCTCGCCACGAGGGCAATGGTGAAGGCCGTTACCCAGATCGTGGGGTTGGTGATGGCCCCGAAGTTCGGGAAGGTGAACTGGCCGAGAAAATCGTCGAAACTTTTCGGGACGGGCACCCGTACCAAATGCTCCGGCGCAACGCCCCAGGTGGGGTTACCCTGCGTGAGGACGTAGTACAGAATACCGGCCGCCACCGCGACGAGCGGCCCCTGGATCAGAGTGAAGATCTTGCCCTTGTTCGAAAGCACGTTACTCCACAGCAGAAGAATCCCCAGGGCGATGAAGCCGACGGTCGTTGCCCCCACGCTGGGGTTACCGAGCGCGTTGATGATCTCGGTAAAGGTGTTCTCGCCGTCAACTTGCCAGAAAGATTGGTCGCCTTCGTAGTCCGCGTCGTAACCCAAAAAGTGGGGTATTTGCTTCAGGATGATGATCAGCCCGATGCCCGTCAGCATGCCCTTAATGACCGAACTCGGAAAGTAGTAACCGATCACGCCCGCCCGCAGCAGGCCGAACCCGACCTGAATCAGCCCGCCGAGCACGACGGCCACCAGGAAGTTCTCGAAGCCCAGCGACCCGATTGCCGTCAGGACGATTGCCGCCAGACCGGCCGCCGGCCCGGACACCCCAATCTGTGAGCCCGACAGCGCACCGACCACGATGCCGCCGATGATGCCCGCGATCAGCCCGGAAAAGGCGGGCGCGCCGCTGGCCAGGGCGATGCCTAGGCAGAGCGGCAGGGCCACGAAGAAAACGACGAGGGCGGCGGGGAGGTCACTGCGCAAGTTGGCGGTGAGGCTGGGGGTGTTGGACACTAAGGTGAAGTTGAGTGAGTGAAGAACGCGTAAAAGGTAGCTACAAGAAACGATCGGTTTAGTTCATGAACCAACTTTTGCTTGGGCACGGCCGGCCGGCAAAGCGGACTCGCCGAACCTTGCGTACTTTCGGCGTCCCGCAACGTAGCCCCATGCAACCGACTGGCTTCCCCAAAAATCCGCTCCGCCGGCCCTTCCCCGACCGGGAGTTCGGCCGGGCCATCGTATTCGGGCACGCCCGCACGGCGCTGTTCGTTTTCCTAGCGCTGTACTTCCTGCGCCCCCTCGGTCTGCAGTTCGGCGAAAACGCGCTGTGGATCTCCGTCGGCTACGCGGGCGTCACGTTCGCCATCGCCGTGGCTTATTCCTGGTTCACGAACCGGGTGCTCGGCTGGCGGCGCACGGGCGAAGACTGGACGCTCGGCCGGTGGATCCTCGACTGCGCGGGCGTGCTGTTCTTCATCACCGTCGGCAACTTCGTGTACTACAACGCGCTCGTCGACTGGTCCGCTTTTTCCCTACTCGTCTTCGGCTCCATCGCCCTGCCGACGATCGCCATCGGCCTATTCCCGATCGCTTTTTCCGGCATGGCCCTCCAACTCCGCGCCGAGCGGGACAACCAGCGGACGGCCAGTAGCCTGAGTCGCATCACCGGCCGCTTCACCCCCGCCCCGTCCGCGCCGCGGTTAACGGACCTGGCCGATAACCTCTCGCTCGACCCGGGTAATATTCTTTTCTGCGAAGCCCGGCAGAACTACGTCCGGGTAGGTTACCTCCGGGAAGGCCACTTCGCCGAAGAAACCATCCGCGCCACCCTGGCCGAGACCGCCGATAAGTTGAGCAATTCCACCGTTATTCGCTGCCACCGCTCCTACTTGGTGAATACCGATCACATCGCTGCCGTGCGGGGTAATGCGCAGGGCTTGAAAGTCAATCTAGTGGGGACGGAGGAGGAAGTGCCGGTTAGTCGGAGTTACGTTGGGCGGGTGCGGGAGTATGTGCTTTCGTAAAAACTGGTCTGTGGTCTTTGGTCTTTGGTATCAAGACTATAGACTTCAGACCACAGACTCTAGACCTTAGACCTCCGTAATCCACTCACTCCATCCACCGGGATACAGACCCTCCATCCGGTCGTAAGCCAGGTAAAAGGCCAGTAGATTATGGCAGGCCGTTACGCCGGAGCCGCAGTAGAAAGTGATGTCTTCTTGGTCGTTGAGGGCGGCGAAGCGGGTGCGGAGTTCTTCTGCTGATTTAAAGCTGCCATTGGCGGTCAGGTTCTCCGGCCACGGGTAGTTTACGGCCCCGTCGATGCTGCCGGCTACCGGGTCGATGGGTTCGTGATCGCCCCGGTAGCGGTCGGCCGTGCGGCTGTCGACTAAAAGCTGAGATGAATTTAGCGTGATAATTTGGGCGCGTACGCGGGTGCGGAGTTGGTAAGTTGGAGCGGAGTAGGGTTCGGTTACCCGGCGGTAGTCCGTTTCGGGGAGGGGTAGGTCACCCGTTTCGGTCGGTAAACCGGCGGCGGTCCAGGCCGGCCAACCGCCGTCGAGCACGCGCACGTCTTCGTGGCCGATCGCGCGGAGCATCCACCAGAGCCGCGCGGCGATACCACCGCCTTTATCGTCGTAAGCCACGACGGTTTTGCCCTTACTCAGCCCGTAGGTAGACATCAGGTTGGCGAACAACTGCGACTCCGGCAAAGGATGGCGGCCGGTTTTACCGGGGATGATCTCGCCGGACAGATCTTCGTCGAGGTGCAGGTGGTGGGCGCCGGGAATGTGGCCTTCACGGTAGGCGGCCAATCCGGCTTCCGGGTGGAACAGGTCGTGGCGGCAGTCGAAGATTAGGGTAGCGGGGTTGTTGGTTAAGTTTGCTAGGGTGGTTGGGGTTATTAGGGGCATTTTGGTCTTTGGTCTTTGGTCTGGGGTCCTTTTGATCTATGGGCATTTGAAGATTGGGAGTAAAGATCGTGCTGCGCACTGAAAGAGTATAGAGTAAGGACGGCTCCGGCGATGAGCTCCCACGTCCTTCTTCTTTCCTCTTACTTCTTTGCTCCGCTTTAAAAGAGTAAAGATCGTGCTGCGCACTGAAAGAGTAGAGAGTAAGGACGGCTCCGGCGGCAAGCGTCCACGTCCTTACTCTATCCTCTTACTTCTTTACTCCTCCTAAAACCATCCGTCCCGGCAACTAACCATCCGGCCCCATAGGGTTGTCGTTCGGCCCCAGGCCTTGTATTCATTGACGTTCCGGTAGATATTTGGGGAAACGAATAATTAATGGAAACCCTCGAACGCCTTCTCCTCACCGTCCACATCTTTGCTGGCTTCAGTAGTATCGTACTCTTTTTCGTTCCGGCGATCGCCAGGAAGGGAGGGCTGGCGCACGCTCGGTACGGCTGGTACTACGTGTACTGCATGTGGACAGTCGTCATCACGGCGGGGCTGCTGAGCGTATTTAATTATCTGGACGGACAGATCGGCGCGGCGCTCTTCCTCGGCTATCTGGCCCTGCTGACCGGGCGGCAGTTGTATTATGGCATCGCGGTGCTGCGGCACAAGAAAGGCCCTTCGCCCGGTATGTTACGGACGGATTTGGCACTACGGCTGGGTTTGGCTGCGGGTGGCGTATTTCTGATCGGTGCGTTTTTCAACTGGTGGGGCCCGGCGGCCGATCCGCTGTTTCTGATCTTCGGTATTCTCGGGTCGTTGATTAGCCTGCCTTCGCTCGTAGGCGATCTGCGGGGTCGGAAAGTAGTTTACAACTGGCTGGTGACCCATCTGACGAAAATGGTGAGCACGTACATCGCCGCCACGACGGCCTTTCTCGCCTTCGGGGGGCAACGGTTTATTGGCGACTTTTTCCCCGGCAACTGGGCCATCTTGCTGTGGACGGCACCGACGGTGCTCGGACTGGCGTTCGTTCGCTACTATAAATGGCGGATGAGTAAGACGACACGGATGAGCTAGGTTTTTTGAAGAGTATGGATCGTGCTCCGCACTGAAAGAATATAGAGTAAAGACGGCTCCGGCGGCAAGCTCTCACATCCTCACTCTTTATTCTATATTCTTTCCTCTTCTGGAAACACAGAGGGTGCTCCGCACTTGAGGAGTAAAGAGTAAAGACGGCTCCGGCGGCAAACTCCAAGATCTTATCTCTTTACTCTTACTTCTATACTCTCCATTCCCCTCAACCCAAACCGCCCCGCAACCGTTCTTCCCCCGATGAACGAAGACATGAAAATCGCCTGCCCGAACTGTAAATGGACACCCGACGGCCGGGCCCACTGGTACTGCGAACGCTGCAACCATAATTGGGATACTTTTGAGACGGCCGCCGTCTGCCCGAGCTGCAAACACGCCCATACGCACACGAGCTGCGTGCCCGACGCCGGGGGCTGCACGACGTCGAGCCGCCACGAAGATTGGTACGGCGGGCTGGATGAATGGCTGGCCGAGCAACTGGAGCGGATTCGGGAGCGGGTGAAGGCAGATGTTTAAATGGTCGTTCCGGCTATCGGCCGGTCAACTTCGCGAGTGATTTACCGGCGTATGCTATTGTTATATATAATTATTGCCTATATTTTGATTAAATCTACATAAATTTAATAATTAGCATGATATGGCGACGAAGAAATTAGCGGATCAAGAAATATTAGGGTCGAATAGCTTTTTTGTTAGCCGAAGAGACATCTCAGACTTCAGTTTTGAGGAAAAACTCAATAGCGAAGTAGCTACCTACAATATTGGTGGTTTACTAAGAAAGCGAATCGCTCGCAACGGGGGGCAGGAGCTTTTTACTTGCTTTAGTGAAACTGACAGCACCCTTTCTCAGCACCATCCATGCACTTTCAAGGGTTCGGTATTTACTATCATCAATAGAGTACTACTCCCGGTAACCTTCAGTGAGGAGCACACCTACTCTTCCACGCAACAATTCCTGCTACACAACAAAGCGCTGTTGTTCATGAATATTAAGGCCGCGGAGAACATACTGAAATCCAACGACCCCCAGGAACAGCAGCGAATTGGCGGGGCGGTGACAAATTTCGATCCGCCCGTATGGAAGTATGCCCGTAGCGAAATAGTGCTGCGTGGTAATCGCTTAAAATTCTCCCAGAATGATGAATTAGCGGCTGATCTATTGGCTACCGCCGGAAAAACCTTGGTGAACGCATCCGTAAAGAATAAAATCTGGGGTGCCGGGCTTGCTGCAAGCGATTCGCTAATTCAGGACAGAGACAATTGGCCGGGGCTTAATTTACTCGGGGAGGTCCTTACGGAGATTCGGGATGAGATGTTGGGTTGACTAACGAATTTAGGACATCTTCAGAAGCAAACATTAAAAACTTAGCTTGATCCGCGAAGTCGTCATGAAAGTAAGACGGCCTTATCGTTTCCTAACTCGATCGAATGACCTTTGTCGTCCACGAGACTCCATCTATATACGATTACACAACAGTACAATTCGACGATTAATTTTCTTTTCAGCGTAACACATTCACCACTCCGGCTCGTTCCACCGTCCCGACCCCATCGAAATACCCCACCACCACCGTAAAAACACCTCCAGTAGCCGGCCGGCCGTTGACCTCCCCGTCCCAGCCCAATGTCAACCCATCACTAAGAAATACCAGCCCGCCCCACCGGTCGTAAACTCGCAGGGTATAGGCATCGAATGAACGACACCCCGACCGCCCCAGCGCCGGCCGGTAGACGTCGTTCACACCGTCCCCATTCGGAGAAAAAGCCGTCGGCAAATACACCTCACAGCAACTAACGGCCGTCGTGCGCACCGCGACGACTGTTTCCTGGCAAGCATTAGAAACGATTATCGACAAATCAATTGAACGACCAACCGTACGGCGTGGACCGGCAAAACCGTCAGACCAATCGTAATTGATTTCATTAGCTGCTGTCAAATTAACCACAATTGAATCGCCGGCGCAAAAGGTGGTGTCGACCGGGAGAAATTCGGGTGCGGCGCCAGCGCAGGTTCCCGGTGGAGTCGATGAGCAGGGCGGTTGCGAGATTGGAAGAGCCGATGTTGCCGACGGCCAGGAAGTTATTGTCGTCGATCCTGGCGATGGCGTTTACTTGCTCGTCGTCCGCGAAATCCCCGTAGCGCCAGCTCGCCACGGTGGTGCCTGCCGTGTCGATCCGGTAAAAAGCCATGTCGTCGCTTAATCCGAAGTTATTTACCCAACCGCCGAGCATAAACTCCCCGTCGTTTACCCCGCTACTGGCGTTGATGAAAGTACGCCGGTCGAGGTTCAGTTCTTTTGAGTGGAGTAGCCTACCCCTGAGGTCGAGTAGGTGATACAGCCCGTTGTTGCGATCCGTTGCTCCGGCCGTCGTGCTGCCGGCGATCATGATCCGGTCACCAACGACCAGCAATTCGGAGGCGCGTTCTTCGCCGCCACTGTCCAGGTGAATTTCCGAGAACTGGGCGTTTAAAGCAAACGTACAGAGCAACCCGGCCAGTAGACCAAGCAAGCGGAGCGTCGGTCGTATGCTTTTGGAAAAATTGATTGACCTTGGTATTTTGTATTGGATACCAAGATAGACTGATTAGCGGTACCGGGAGAAAGCAGGATTACTAGTTTGGTCGCACGACCGTCAGTCCCACCGATTCACCGCGGGCTTCACTTCATAATCTCCCACAAGTCCTCCCATCCCTTCCGCTGACGCACCACCACTTCCAGGTACTCCCGCCAGACGGGCTCGTCCTGACCCCGGTCCTTGACGATCGCGCCGGTGAGACTGGCCGCCAGGTGTTCCGGTTCCAGGCTGCCGGAGCCGAAGTGGTGGCTGAGGGCACGGGATTGATTGATGACGGAAATGGCTTCGGCCGTGGAGAGTGTAGAACTGGGTGATTTTACTTGCGTCCGCCCGTCTTCGGTCCGCCCGTTGCGGAGTTCTCGGAAGATGGTGACGAGGCGGGTGATCTCGGCGGCTACGTCTTTTTTGATTGGGGGGAGTTCCATGCCGGCCGCGGCGGCGGCACTCCGGTCGGTAACGATGCGAACCTCCTCCTCCAGCGTGGCCGGCAGGGGCATCACGACGGTGTTGAAGCGGCGGCGCAGGGCACTCGATAGTTCGTTGACGCCCTTATCGCGGTCGTTCGCCGTGGCGATAATGTTGAAGCCACGAACGGCTTGTACTTCCTTGTTCAGTTCCGGGATAGGTAGGATCTTTTCCGAGAGGACGGTGATAAGTGCATCCTGTACGTCGCTCGGAATACGGGTTAGTTCTTCCAGCCGGACGAGTTTACCCGCTTGCATCCCCACCATGACCGGGCTGGGCACCATGGCGCCTTCGCTCGGCCCTTCGGCCAGTAGCCGGGCGTAATTCCAGCCGTAGCGGAGGGCGTCTTCGCTCATACCGGCCGTTCCCTGGACGAGTAGTTTTGAATCCCCACTAATGGCGGCGGAGAGGTGCTCGCTCACCCAGGTTTTTGCCGTCCCGGGTACGCCGACCAGGAGCAAAGCCCGGTCCGTTACCAGGCTGGAGACGGCTACTTCGATGATGCGCCGGTCGCCGAAATACTTCTGGGTGATGACCGTTCCGTCCGCCAGCGTATCGCCCAGCAGGTAGGTGACGACGGCGCGGGGAGATAAATTCCAGCCCGTGGGCCGGGTGAATTCATCCTGGGCGGCAAGGGCAGTCAGTTCGTCGGCGTAGGCATCTTCGGCGTGGGCGCGGAGGATGTTTTTAGTCGGGTCAGTCGTCTTGGGGGCGGGCATGGGTGAGGTTTTGTTTGGCTGTACGGTGGGCGGGGCGGCAAATTACGGCTTGGGTGGGGAAGGGTTGGTGGGAAGCGTCCATATCCCGACACGCCTGGCAAGTGCTTTCGGGAGGTTGGTTGTACAAACAGCGCGTACGGACGGTAACAGGTAGTGTTTATCGTAGTGCGGGAGCCACCTTAACCCTGCTCTTTCGGGTTCGCTTTGCACCTGCGCCCGCGCCAAAAAATCCCGCTGTCGTTGTTTGGAATAGGTCAATAATTAGAAGAAGAAGTAGCAAATAATTTAGTCACCCCAAGTTTACCCTCGGAAGACGTATTTCATTACGTGATAGAAAATATAATTGAATTATTATTTTATCTTAAAAAATATATCCTTATATTTAAGTTACCTAAATACCTTATTACATGAAAAATCTTTTTCTTTTCCTCTGCTTTTTTTCAGTCTCCGCTACCGCCATGGCCTGTTTTTGTGAGCCGACTACCACCTTTTGCGAGTACGCCGACTCATACCTAGCGGGGGCGCCGGACTCGACTGCGGTCGTACACGCTGAATTTCTCGGTCTGCGGAACGACAGTGATCCCGAGAGTTTCTTTTCGCTTTACCAACTTCGCATCATTACCGTTATTGCGGGTCAACTAGCTGCCGATACCGTGTCGCTATACGGGCCGGATGGTCTTAATTGTAACGGATCCATGGATCACTTAACCATCGGCGAGGAGGTGCTGGTTTTGTTCTCTACCAACCAACATCTTTTTTGGATTAGCCAAGACACCTCTAATTCTTCAAATCTGTATCCCATATTTGACTTGCCAGGCTGTGGCCCGTCCGTGTTGGCGGTTGAAGACGGAAAGGTATCCGGTCCACTAACCGATCAAATATCCACGGTCGACCTGGCCGACATCGCGGACAATCTCCATTACTGTTTCGATGGGCTACTACTTGGGGGAAAGGACGCCCGGACCATTCCCGACGACGCTATTTCTATTTTTCCCAACCCGAGCGACGGACGATTCGTCGTGGAGGCGCCGGACCTATTCGTGAGCGAAGTAACGCTGTTGGATGTATCCGGAAAAGTAATGCGCAGCCAGACGGGTACGGAAACCAATAGCGATCGTTTTGAAATAAATAGCCGTAACGTACCCGCCGGTGTTTACGTCGTAGTGATACGTGCGGGCGACCGTATTGCCCGCAGGAGAATTGTAATCAAATAGTCCCAATAATGCCACGGTACTGGCCCTTAAAGTAGCGGCATACACCCTGAATCAAATTAAATACTCAAACGAATAGCTGCCTCATGTCTGAGGCAGCTATTCGTTTGAGTACGGTTGCTTAGTATAATTTAACTTCACTACGGACAAGCCCCGTAAAGTGGGAGAAGGCCAGTCGGATGACCGGATTGCGCGGTCGCAGGAGCTAAAGATGGGGATGAGCTACCCTATTTAAACCACGCCCGCCTCGACCTCCGCCATCACCATCTTCTCCGGCGTAATCGGTAAGTCACGGAACCGCTTGCCCGTCGCGTTAAAAATCGCATTGGCAATGGCGGAAGCTACACCGGTGATGCCCAGTTCGCCAACTCCCTTAATACCCATCGCATTAGCAATCTTGTCTTCCTCGGGCAAGAATATCACTTCTACGTTGGCCATATCGAGATTAACCGGCACGTGGTAATCAGCGAAAGACCGGGTGATGAAGTTACCGAAATTAGGCTCAACTTTCGTCTGCTCCGCGATGACCATACCCGCACCCATGGTCAAGCCTCCGAGAATTTGTCCGTATGCGGTCTTGGGATTAAGGATCTTACCGGCCGAACTGACGTTGACCATCCGCTTGATCCGGAACATACCCGTATGCTCGTTTACCCAAACTTCGGTGAAGTTGGCGCCGAACGAAAAGACGGAATACCCCGCCCTACCCTCATCGGGTGTCGCCGTTCCGGTAGCTTCGAAGGTGGCGAGGTTATTATCCAGCAATAGCTGCGCGACGTTCGCCTGCGCGTCCTCACTCATGCCTACTTTTTCTTTAAGTTCCTTCAATACGTTGTCACAGGCCACCTTGACGCCCATCGAGAACGACGCGGCGCCCCAGGAACCACCCGATCCGGGGGTAACCGGGAAGCGCGAATCGCCGAGTTCAACGGTGATGCGTTCTATTGGGATTTGCAGGTATTCCGCGGCGGTCTGGGCCAGGATAGAGTAGGTTCCGGTACCGATATCGGTAGCGTCGGTCTGCACGGTCGCGTGGACTTCTCCACCCTTAGCCCGCAAAATAACCTTCGCCGCACTTTCCTGATAGGGGGAAGCCCGGGAGGCGGCGCTGACGCCGTAGCCCACGAGCCAACTGCCTTCGCGGCGACTGCGGGGCGTTTTAGGACGGTTTTCCCAGCCCATCTTGTCCGCTCCGATGCGCAGGCATTCGTTCAGTAAACGGGAAGAAAAGGGTTTACCGTTACTGGGGTCGGTCTGGGTATCGTTTTTGATACGGAACTCGATGGGGTCCATCCCCAGTTTCCAGGCCATCTCGTCCATGGCCGATTCCAACGCGAAACTACCCGGTGCTTCACCCGGTGCGCGCATGGCGAAGGGCGTTTGCAGGTTGAGGGGCATGAGGCGGTGCTTTACCTCGTTATTCGGTGTCGCGTAGAGCATCTTGGATACCGTGCCGCAGGGCTCCTGGTACTGCTCGTAAGTGGACGTGTGGGAAAGCGTTTCGTGGGCCAGTGCGGTCAGTTTGCCGTCCTTGGTAGCCCCGAGACGCATCTTCTGCTCGTTGCGCTGCCGCATGGTCGTGTTCGTAAACATTTGCGTCCGGGTGACGGTGACGTGGACGGGCCGGCCGGTCATCTTGGCGGCCATGACGGCGAGGGTCACGTGGCGGTGGGTCTGTAGCTTGGAACCGAAGCCACCGCCGATAAAGGGAGATATGACCCGGATGTTCTTTTCCGGAATATCGAACGTGTTGGCGATGGTCTTGACGGAGTTGTCGATCATCTGCTGGCTGGCGTAGATCTCTACTTCGTCGCCCATCCAGGTGGCAATGGCGGTGTGGAGCTCCATGGGGTGGTGGTGCTCGATGGGCGTGACGTAGGTCACTTCCAGGGTTTCGTCCGCTTCGGCGAGGCCTTTTTCTACGTCGCCGCGGAAATAATCCTCGGGCGCAGCCGGCTTAATGGCGGTCGACTTGGCCGCTGCGAAATCGGTTAAGGCTTCTTCTTTTGCGTATTCGATCTTTACCAGGCGGCAAGCGTACTGCGCCTGCTCGATGGTTTCGGCGACGACGAGGGCGACGTACTCCCCGTAGTAATGCACGTCTGGCGATTGCAGCACGGCCATCGGGGTGGTGTTGTCGATGGCGGGCAAGTCCTTCTCGTGGCCCTTGAGCTTGAGGGCGTTCTGGTAGGTAATTACTTCGATTACGCCCGGTTGCGCGAGCGCTTCGGTGACGTCGATCGAGGTGATCTTTCCCTTGGCGATGGTACTGTTTACGCCCTGGGCGTAGACCTTGTTCTTTACCGAGAATTCTCCGGCGTAAGTAGCCTGGCCGGTCACTTTGAGGCGACCGTCGACGCGGTTGATGGCTTCCCCCGTTCCCTTTATGTTATTCGTCTTCATGGATGTTGCTTTGTGGGTGGCTTCCGGAGGCGGTGGCCGTCCGGATCAACCGATTTCGGGAGTGGGTTATGCTTTTCTGGCGTAGGCCTGGGCGAGGGCGCGGGCGATGGCTTTTTCGCTCATCGGTACTTTGTACTTGTTGTGCTCGAGCGTCTTCGCATCTTTCAGCGCAAGCGTAGCGGCCTGGGTGAAATTCTCTTCGGTCGGTGCTTTGCCGACTAAAAACTCCTCCGCGGAAGTTAGTTTCCAGGGCTTGTGGGCTACGCCGCCGAGGGCGAGACCTACCTTGGTAATCCGATCGTTCTTTATCTCTAAGCCAGCGGCCACTGAAATGAGTGCGAAGGCGTAGCTGGACCGTTCCCGGATTTTGAGGTAGTAGTAATGGTCTTTGTATATCGGAGCGGGTAGTTCGATGGCCAGCACGAGTTCGTGCGGGCGTAACGTGGTGTCCTTTTCCGGTTGGTCGCCCGGTAGGCGGTGAAAGTCGTTGAACGGGATGAGCCGGCTACTGCCGTCGGGAGCCTGTACGCGTACCGAAGCATCCAGTGCGGCCAGCGCAATGCTCATGTCCGAAGGGTTGGTAGCTACGCAGCTTTCCGACCAGCCGAAGATGGCGTGGCCCGCATTACTACCGTTCAGGGCACCGCAGCCGGAGCCGGGTTCGCGCTTGTTGCAGGGCATGGAGGTTTCGTAGAAGTAGGGGCAACGCGTCCGTTGCAGTAGGTTACCGCCGTTGGTCGCCATGTTCCGTATCTGGACGGTAGCCGCCGCGAGGATCGTCATGGACAACAACGGGTAGTTGTTCCGAACGTCCGGGTGGTTGGCCGTGGCGGAGTTACTCAGCGTCGCGCCGATCGTGTAACCACCGCCTTTGTTTTTCTTGACTTGCGCCAGGTCCAGGTCGGCGACCTCGACGATCTGCTCGGGGCGCTCTACGTCTTCCTTCATCAGGTCGAGCAGGTTGGTGCCGCCGCCCAGATAATGGGAGGCGGAAGAGTTGGCGGCAGCCTTCAGGGCTTCTTTCGGCGTGCCGGCCGCTACGTAGGTAAATGGTCTCATGTTGTTTCTTTTGCCGGGGCGCTTAAGCCACCCGAGTGGGATGGTTACTTTAGGACTGCGCTTTCTGCATCTGCTCGGGGGAAGCAAACGTCCACTGCGGCATCGCCCCGTCACCACTTTGCACCTGCCGGATGGCCTGAACAATGTTGTTGTAGGCTCCGCAACGGCAGATGTTGCCGCTCATGCGCTCCCTGATCTCTTCTTCGGAGAGTTCGAGGTTTTTGGGTGCATCTTTAAAGTCCTCACTGACGTAACTCTTGTCGCCGTTCTTAGCTTCCTCCAGCAGCGCAACCGAAGAACAGATTTGCCCGGGCGTGCAGTAACCGCACTGGAATCCGTCGTGCTTCAGGAAGGCCGCTTGCACCGGGTGCAGATCGTCGCCACTGGCGAGACCTTCGATCGTAGTAACCTCTTTATCCTTACAGGAGGCGGCCAGAGAGAGACAGGATAAGCGGCGTTCGCCGTCGATCATCACCGTGCAGGCACCGCACTGGCCCTGGTTACAGCCTTTCTTGGAGCCGGTGAGGTCGAGGTGTTCGCGGAGTGCGTCCAGCAACGTGGTGCGGGAATCGAGCTTGAGGTCGTGCACCTTGCCGTTGACGCGGAGGCGGACGTCAACTTCGTTCAGGATGGCGGCGGGGTCGGTGGGGTGAGCTTCCCTCGGCACGTCGCCCGACGTTTTTCCGGCCCAGAGTGGCGTGGCCAGCAGGCCGAGGCCGGCGGTGGAAACACCGGCCAGAAATTTGCGGCGGGAGTCACCCGACAGGCCCAAATCCAGGAGGACTTTCTCCTCATCCTTCGATAGTGCGCGCTGCGGTGCTTCGCTTTTTTGTGGGTTGTCCGGGTTCATATTTGCTGGGGGTTAAACGCTGCATGAAAGCAACGGAGCTTGAGGCACGGTAGTTCGGGTAAAAGCCCGTGGTGCGCTCATTTCGATGAATTAGATCAGGTCGGGTTACGTTCCAGCCGGATCCCCCTTACCAAAGCCCGCGCATTTTGGCAGAAGATTAGAAGTGTTGACCGGCGCACCGGCCGCGCCCGCCAGACCGTGCAGCGCGGTCAGCGTACGGGGCACGAAAAGGCCGGTAATTGCCCCGACCACCAGGTCGAGCGACCCGCCGTAAATCGCCTTGTGTATTTCGCAGCGGCTGTCCGTCGTCGCCTCCAGCGTAAGCAGGTGCGCGGTGGCGATCATGTACATTTTGGCGACCAGGGCAAAAAATGCGCCGGCGGGAATGAGCCCGGCCGTAGCCGCGGAGTGGATGAAAACATTCAGGGTTACCTCCACCTTGCTAAGTTCCAGTAGTTTCTGTTTATTACTGCGACCACCACCCGTCAGGTCCGGCAAAATACCAATGACCGCCCCCGTCTCGCGGTGAACGCTGTACCAAACCGGGCGCGGGAGGTTCAGCCCCACGATGTGGTGCGCGGTACCCCGCGCCTGGCCGTAGCTATTCAAGGCATGGTAGACGGACTTATTGCGCTGGTAATCCCAGCCTTCTGCGAACGTACCATCCTCTTTCCTGATACTCGCGAAGGGAACCAAGGGTTGGCCCCGGAGCAAACTGCTCGTACTGATCTCGAAGAGGGCTTCTTCGGCGCGCACCAGTTCCCACGTGCGGTCGAACGTCTGGCGGAAAGCCACCGCGGGCGTGTCGGCGACCGTCCGCCAACGGGCGGTGGGCAGCAGGCTGACGCGAGACTCCATCACGCCCGTAGCCAGTCGCAGTTTATGCTGGCGTACACAGATGCGTAATCCTTCCGGAAAGGTTAGGGTATCCGCGTCCACGGTATCCGGCAAGCCCTGGATCAAACTGAGCGCGCGGGTGTCTTTAATGACAAACTGCTTAAGGTGATCCTTAAAGGCCGTGAAGTTTTCGCGGGGCTTCTCCAGCGTAATGGCATCCCGGGTGGTTAGGCGGGCGCTCAGTAGGTCGTCCACCATCACGGACCCCGTCGGGCCGGCGCCTTCCACGTAAATGCTGGTCGACCCCAGGAGCGCGTTAAAAGCGTCATCGGCGTCGGACGGTTGGGCGAGCGGCCTTATGCGCAGATCGTGACCGCCCAGTGTAAACCGTTGGGTTTTGCCGCCGGCCCGGACATCCACGTACACCCCTTCCAGCACGGGGGCTTTACTTCCGGACTGGATTGAATAACTACCGCTACCCGCGTGATTGTTAACCGTCATTGCTACGGGCGTGGGGGCATCTTTAGCGGGCTCGCCGTAGTAGCTGAATTGGTAGGACGGGAGCTTGTACGAATCGAGCTTTTCCGCTATTTCGGCGGAAATGGCCGCCTCTTCGGTAATTTTTAGCGGCACAACCTCAATGAACTCCGCCAGAATGGTCAAATCCTCGTGTTCTTCCTCCAGCACGTGGATGAAAATGACCGGCGGCAGCTCCGGAAGCACGCCGCGGTGTTCGTCCTCGGCCTTGCCGATGATTTTGCCATCGGATACGCAAATGATGAGGCTGGGTTGCTTATCGACCAGGTCGGTTAGGTTTTTATAATACCGGTCGTTACCCAGTATAAACTCGATCTTGGCTTCCGGCTGAACGGCCAGGATGGTCTTTTCTAGTTTTGCCCGGAAAGCTTCGTAGAAGCTTTTCTCAAGAAATTTCCTGGGCATGCTCGTCGTCCTGTCGTACATAATCACCACCCGGGCGTCGATTCGGTTTTTGCGTAGCATCGGGAGCATGGGGTGGCCGTTTTCCACGAGGGAAAAATCGGCCGGGCCCAGACCTTCCACCGGCTGGCCGGCAGCATCCGTGGCCCACAAATCGACGCGTACCTCCGGGTAATTGAGGGCGTGGGCGCGGATGCGGACTTCCGTCACCCGCCGGGCTAGTTCCGGGCGGGGCACCGCCGCGGCAATCGGGATGTCGCCGATCATGAGCCCTTCGGCGGTGCGCTCCACTTCGTCGCCAAATAACGTGAATGGCTCTCCCACCACGGTTTCCTGCTCCCCGTAGAGCGGGTCGTCGGGCAAGCGCGCCACCTGAAACACAGGGGTGAACGTAGTGAGGGAACCGATGGGTACGGCGCCCAACGACTCCAGCGGGTAGCCGTGGTCGAAAAGTACGTTTACGTGGCGGCCGGCAACGCGGTCGGCGGAAAATTCCTGGGCCAGCAAGGTTACCTGCCGGTTGTCACCCCGGTACTTTGCTTTCAGTTGAATGTTTACCGACAAGCTTTTCGGGGCGGCCAGATCCATCGACCCGCGAAACGACTTGCGGTCCGCGTCACGCACCTCGCGGGGCTGGTCGTCCGGGCCGACGAGCGGCAGCGCGTACGTTTTCCCGTCCGCTTCGGTGACCAGTAGCAGTGGAACACTTTGCGTGGCCGGCTTGGATTCTTGTTCCGTTTTCGGTTCCGGGGCGGGCAGGGCCGCAAAAACCCGTTCCCTCAGTTCGTCCCGCCCGGTGTCCGGGGTTGCGACGGCGGCCGGTGCGGTGATGACCCGGCTCACGCGCTTTTCCAAGGCCTTGGACAGCGTGGCGTCGTACGCCGGCGGGGTGTTGCGGGTGAGTTGCTCGCGGAAGCTCGTGGCGGTTGGCTCGTGATCGATGACCACCACTTCGGTTACCAGGCCCATCGCCGTCAGGTGTTTGCTCAACACCTGGTACTGCTCCACGGGCGTGCCCATTCCCGAGCGTTCGCAGGCGTAGGCTCCGGCCCGGACGGCCTTGTGGCTCAGGCGGAAAGGCTCGTCAGCATCCCGACCCGGCAGGGTGACGAAATCATCCCGTACGATTCGGTAGGCCGCTCGCCAGTCGCCCGTTTTCGCCACCGCCGCCAGCCTGGCGGGCAGGTGGTCGCTACTGGAACGGGCCACGGCGCGTAGTCGCTCCCAGGTGGCGTAGGGTTCGGGGGTTCCGTCGGCTTGTTCGGACCCGTCGCAGCCCGAGCAGCTCGTAAAGGCGGAAAGGGGAATAGCGGCCGCGGCGGTAAGCTGGGCAAGCCGGATAAGCATCAGGCGGCGGGAAAGCGGGGTATGCATAAGTGGACGGGGTTTGCGGATTTAGTTTGCTAAATTTAATTAGCGTTACGTGCTGCGTTTCGGGGCGCGGACGTAGATGCCGGGTTGTTGCGTTCGGGCCGTGCGTGCGGGGGCGAAGGCTTTTAATTTGTTGGGTGCCGAGCGTTCGTGAAGGCCCCCTATCTGCTACGGTAATCGTAGCAAATTTTCACGTATAGGTCGCCGCAAAAACTTCCTTAGAAGGAATTTTTGAGGTGGGCATAACCATTACAACCGGCAGTTAAGCCTGCAAAAACTACTGATTTTTTGCTGTCAATACGGTGCTATTAATCATTTTTACGATTACAGTTCCACGTTCTGCCCTCCCACAAATTCGAACGTCATCGTCGTCTCGTGGACGTCCTTGGTGTCTTTAGTGGAATTAATATCCTCGATTTGAACGCGCTCGCTGAATTTCCCAGCTACGGGGCGGGTGCGATTTGCGCTGTATTTAGATGCCTTCCATTCGTCGCCGAAACCACTGATGTCGATGCCGGAGCAGTCCAGGAAATCGACGTAGATGTGGCGAATATCTTCCGAGCCGGGAATTTTGAGCAGCATGGTGCCGCACCTTGCTTCGGCCGCGTTTTTGTCCTTCCAGGTCATGGAGGGCAGGTGGCCGGTTTGCGGCTCGCCGGTAAAGACGCGGTTGACGTGGCCAATGCCGAAACTTCCGTCCTCCGTCCGCATGCCGATCGTACTCAGTGCGCTGGTACCGGCAAACTTGGGGTGCTTTTCCACGTGCTCGGTGGAGGTTGCCGAGAACCGGACGCTGCCTTTGGTTACTTCGTTCCCCAGTTCGTAGGTACCGGCGAAGGGACCGTCCGCCAGGGTGAGGATAACGGCGGACGTGATGCGGCCTTTTTCGTTGAGTTTCAAGTCGGAAGAACCGGAAAAAGTGCCGGACTGAGCGACGGTCTCGCCACTACCTCCGCAGCTAAAGAGGGTGATGGTCAAAGTGATTAAAAATAATAAACGAGCCATAAGGGAAGTACTGAGGGATGTGGCCGGATGGTCGGCTTACCCTCTTCATGCCGCGAGCGGCCCGTTCGTTACGCCGTCTGAAAATCTACCCAGAATAGCCATGGCTCCCGCGATGGGAAAGCGTGTTTGAGTGTGCGTAACCCGAATACTGAGTAACGGGAGACAAAAAAGGCCCAGAACCGCTAAATAGCAATTCTGAGCCTTTCAGTAAATTCGGCATTCCCGAGAGTCACTTCGAAATTCCGTATTGGTCCTACTTCTTAGCCGCCAACTGTGCCATCAACAGCTTAGCCACTTTCTCCGAAGAACCTGGGTTTTGCCCGGTGATGAGCAGTCCGTCTTCCAGCGCGTAGGGCTCGAAGTCACCGACTTTGCTGTAGACGCCGCCCTTCTCCTTGAGCATATCCTCCAGGAGGAACGGTACTACGTCGGTCAGCCCGACCTGCTTCTCCTCCGAATTGGTGAATCCGGTTACTTTCTTTCCCTTCACCAGCGGCTCGCCCGCGGCGTTCTTCACCTTTTTCAGGGCGGCGGGGGCGTGGCAGACGAAAGCAACGGGTTTGCCGGCCGTATGAAAGCTTTCGATGAGTTTGGCGGAGTCGTCGCTTTCCGCGAGGTCCCACATGGGGCCGTGGCCACCCGGGTAGAAAACGCCGTCGTAATCCTTGCTGGATACTTCTGCGAGCTTGTGTGTTTTGCTTAGCTTTTCTTGGAGCGCGGTATCCGCTTTGAAGCGTTTGGTCGATTCGGTCTGGTTTTCCGGCTTATCGCTCGTCGGGTCAATTGGTGGTTGGCCACCGGCGGGGGAGGCCAGGGTTACGTTGGCGCCGTTGTCCGTGAGGTGGTAGTAAGGCGTAGCGAATTCTTCTACCCAGAAACCGGTTTTGTTGCCGGTGTCTCCTAGTTTGTCGTGGGAGGTTAATACTATTAAAATATTCATTATTGTTGTTTTAATTTATTGATTTGGATTTATTTTATCTGCGCGCTTGGTAGCCCTCTCCCCCGGCCCCTCTCCAGAAGAGGAGAGGGGGGACGTCACAGCAGGCGTTGGAACGTTAGAGTAAAAAGTCAATTTTAAGTATTTAAAATTTGTTAATAAGTAGTTGGACAATATTATCATAACATTTTGACGAGCGTAGCGAGCTGACTCATCTCCCCTCTACCTTCGGAGAGGGGCCGGGGGAGAGGGTTGTGGAATGTTGCTTTAATACTATCAACTTACTTATTCAGGTATCTTGAGCAACAGCTCCGCAAATAATTACTAAGGAAAACCATACTGTTAGTAACTCATCTCCACAATCTTCTTCGCGTCGGCGGGCATCAAAGATTTGTGTTCGCCCAGGCCCATCCAGCCGCGATCGGTAAATCGCTTAGAGACGATATCCCCCGTGTCCGAATAGTCTTTCGTGTAGTCGGAAAGCTTGGTGTCGATGCCTAAGGAATGGAAGAAGGCTACGGTTTTTTCGATACCGGCTTTAGCCTTCTCGTCGGTCGTTCCTTCGGTCACGTTCCAGATGCGTTCGGCGTACTGCGCTAACTTATCCTTCTTGTTCTCGAAGTAGTATTCGTAGTGGCTCGGGGCGACGATGGCCAGGGTTCTGGCGTGGTCGATGCCGTAGAGCGCGGTTAGCTCGTGGCCCATGGCGTGGACGGCCCAGTCGGTGGGGACGCCTTTTTGGATCAGCCCGTTCAGCGCCATCGTGCAACTCCACATGAAGCTGGCGGCGGCTTTGTAATCAGACGGATCTTTCTGGATGGCGGGGGCAACTTCGACCAGCGTCTGCATAATGCTTTCGGCGAAGCGGTCCTGTAGCAACGCACCGATGGGGTACGTCATGTACTGTTCCAGCACGTGCGTGAATGCGTCCGTAATTCCGTTAGCTAGCTGGCGCTGGGGGATGGAGCTGACTACCTCGGGGTCGAGCACGGAAAAGACTGGGAACAGACCGGGGCCGCCCATGGCTAGTTTCTCCTTGGTTTCTTCGTTGGTGATAACCGAGCCGGAGTTCATTTCCGAGCCGGTAGCGGGCAGGGTCAGGACCGTCGCGAAAGGCATGCCTTCGGTGACGGGCTTGTTGCCGGTAAGTAAGTCCCAGTGGTTGTCCCCTTCGTGCAGTGCTGCCGCTGAAAGGAATTTAGCCCCATCGATTACCGAGCCGCCGCCCACCGCGAGGATAAAATCAATCTTTTCGTCTTTGATCACCTTTAGGGCACCCATCAGGATACTGTACTCGGGGTTCGGTGGGACGCCGCCGAATTCTACTACGGTATAATCCGCAAGAGCTTTAGTTACCTGGTCGTAGATGCCGTTTTTCTTGATACTGCCACCGCCGTAGAGCATCAGTATTTTTGCGTCTTTGGGGATCTCTTTCGAGAGGTTCGCCATTTGGCCCTTACCGAACAGGATCTTTGTTGGGTTTTGGAATTGGAAGTTATTCATGGTATTATGTTTTATTAATTTATATTATAAAGATTGTTTTGCCACAAAAGCACAGAAACACACAAAATAGCCATTCGACCGCGCCGAGGGATAATTGGCTCGTTTTTATGTGACGCCGTACTTGCGCAGCTAAATCCAGTTGCGCAGTGAGCGGTTACTATTTAGATTTTGACAATCATCTTACCGCTATTCTTACCTTCGAAAAGGCCGATAAACGCTTGAGGAATGTTGTTGAACCCCTCCACTATAGTCTCCGAATACGTCAGTTTACCTTCTTTCATCCAGCCCGATAATTCTTTCATGCCCTCGGGGAACCGCGCCGCATAATTACTAACAATGAAGCCTTGCATCAGGGCACTTTTCTTGATCAGGAAGCTTTCTACCCGGGGCCCGGTAGGGACGGAGGTATTGTTGTAGGTCGAAATAGCCCCGCAAACGATGATTCTACCGAGCCGGTTGAGGTTGGCGTGTACGCCGTCCGAGATGTCTCCACCAACGTTGTCGAAGTACACGTCTACGCCATTCGGACAGGCGGCGGCGATGTCTTTGGTGATGTCTTTCGTCGTGTTGTAATTAATGGCGCCGTCGTAGCCGAACTTAGACTTCAACATGGCTACTTTCTCGTCGGTCCCCGCGATGCCGATGACCCGGCAGCCCTTCATTTTGGCGATTTGGCCTACCGTGCTGCCCACGGCACCAGCGGCACCGGAGACTACGATCGTCTCACCTTTTATAGGTTTTCCGATTTCCGTTAATCCAAAATAGGCCGTCAGACCGGTCATGCCGAGTACGCCTAAATACGTGGATAACGGGGCTTGCTTACCGTCTACCTTCAGCAGTCCTTCACCGGTTGATGTCTGGTATTGCTTCCAATCCATCGACCCCGCAACGAAGTCGCCTTGCTTGAAGCGCTCATTTTTTGATTCGACAACTTCCGCGACGCAGCCGGAGGTGATCGGTTCGTTTAGTTGAAAGGGCGGAACGTATGATTTGGCGTCGATCATGCGTCCCCTCAGGTAGGGATCAACGGAAACAAAACTTAGCTTCAGGAGCACTTCACCTTTGCTGATTTTAGGCTTATTTTCTTCCACGAATTTAAAATCCGATGTTTGGGGTTTGCCGTGTGGGCGTTTGCCCAGTAAGATTACTTTGTTCATGCTGCTATAATTTTAGATTTTACTGACAGTGTGCTGATTAATAAAACTTGATTCCGCTCGTTCGCAAAAAAAGCTTACGGCGTTATGGCGGCCCAGGCAGCCTGGAAAGTCTCGTCTTTGGTCATTTCATCCAGCTTATAAAATTCGCGCTCCTGCACGGCGAGTAAAAACGACAAGGGGTACACGGCGTAGGCGTAGAGGACGTAGTTCGACAGCGGCCTGATTACGCCTTCCTGCTTACCTCTCTCCCATAAATCGAGGAGCGGTTGGAGGTGCACGAGCCCTTCCGCCCGGATGCTTTCGTCGATGATGGGCGTGTTGTCGCACTGCGATAAAAAGGTAGCTTCGCTGACCTTGTTGAGCTTATAATCGGCAATGTTGTACCAGATTACCCGAAATCCTTCCTCGACCGGCATGCTTGACGTATACCCCCCAAACGCCGCCGTACTGAAGGAAGACTTTACCTCCAGATAAAGCGTATTGATCAAGTCCTGCTTATGCTCGAAGTAACGATAGATCGTACCGGGTGCCACGCCCGCGGTTTTAGCAATCTTCGACATAGGCGCGTCGTGGAACCCGCTGTTGTTCACCAGGGTCAGGGTGGCCTCCAGGAGCGCGCGCTTTTTGTCCGTTACTTTTACTTTCATGCCGTTGGGTGAATCTATCTACCGTAACAGCACGAAGTGAATGAACGTTCATTCTTTTGCTGTATTTGTGTGTTCTATTCCGAGCGAGCCTGCTCACTGGTAATTTTACCTTGCATCCACGACCGCGCCCAATCCTTACTACCACGTGCCGCGAGTGACGGTTGCCGACGTAACATCAGTGCGGCACCCAATAATATCTACCGGCGCACACCTAACTAGTATAATTACTAACGCCCAGTAATAGGCACCTCCCGATCGCATTCCAGATTCGTCTCGTATTCGGAAGCCGAAGGCGGCGCGGCGAGCAAGGGTGCGCAGTATTGTACCTCCCCGACCAAATACTTCTTCAGCCAGGCCAAAGCGACCCTGCCCACGTCGCCGTTGGCATTTGCGGGGTGATTGCCCGCCCGGTGGCCGCGACCTTTGACCTCATAAATCAGTTTGTCCGTTTCCGCCGGCGTCAACTCGTAATGCACGCTAGCCTGGCTGGCGGTCGGCGCGGTAAAATCTTTTTCCCCGGCAAAAATTAATAACGGAACTCCGTGGTCGAGGTCGGAAGGTGATAATTTCTTACGGAATAAGTAAGGACAGAGCGCCACGACCGCCCGAATACTCGAATCACTAGCCGCCGCGAGTTGCGCCCCGCCGCCGCCCATCGACCAGCCGCCCACCGCTACCCTGCTGGTGTCGAGCCGACCGTTGAGCGGAGAACTAACACGACTGTGTTCCGCTTTGAGGGACACCACGGCGTCGAGCAGCGCCTCCCCCCGGCCGGGCGGGTTCTGGAAGATGTTGTTCGTACCGATGAGCATCGTCACGATGCCGTGCGACGCGAGGTAAGGGCCCCAGTCCTTAAGCTTAGCTTTGAAAGACCTGAACCCGGGCACGATCACGATACTCGCGTAGGGTGGCTTGGCGTCGGTGGGATAATAGATGGTGGCCGACCCGTATTCCGGACCGTTACGTATCCCCCCCGACTGCTTGATTTTAGCCACGCCGTACGCACCGGGGCCGTTACTTAATACCAAATCTCCGGAGCCGGCACGCTGCGCGGAACCGGGGGCCGCCAGTAAAAACAGACTTAACAGTAAGCAACATCTAGCCACCATGGTGTACGTGAGGGTTTGTGCCCGTACTAATGTGGGGAGGCGCGGGGTGGTTGCCGTCCGTCGTTAACTTTTTGGCCTCGGTACGCGGCGCTGACGGAGCCACCGGACTACGTAAGCATCCACCAAGCTCAATAATGCGCTCCGATGTTGTAATTTTGTGCGGATTTACCGTACCGTTTCCCGGCGGCGCACGCTTGCGTGTACTTACCGGGGGCTCGGCCAACTTTATACACTACGACCCGGCGGGATAGTCTCGTCCCACACCCTTTCTTTCCCTATTCGCTCGTTGGGCACCCGCCCGGTCACTCCGCTACCAACCCCCTTTATGAAGCATGCCGCCCTAATAACCGCCTACAAGGATTTCGAGCAACTGAAGGTGCTTATCAATGAATTAGGTGACGGGTTCAACGTCTACGTACACGTCGACAAGAAGAGCGTCGTTCCGGCAGCCACCATCCACGAGGTACGGCAGTTGCCGAACGTAGCGTACGTCGGCCAGGATTACAAAGTAAACTGGGGCGCGGTCAATCACCTCAAGTCGTACATCAAGTTAGCGCGGACTGCCCTGACGAACGCGGATAATCAATACTTCCACCTGATCACGGGCCAAGATTATCCGGTGCAAAGCAGTCGACATTTTGCTTCTCTGATGGAAGGTGACGACCGGAGTTACCTGGAGCATTTCTCCCTCCCCTCCCCCCGGTGGAGCGGCGGTGGTCTGGAACGGCTGGAATACTACAACCTCTGCAGCCTGATCGACGCGAAGCAGCACGGAAAGTGGGTTAATCGCATCATCCGCCTACAAAAGTTAGTCAAGTTCAAAAGACCGATTAGCGAAGATTTAGGACAGCTGTACGGCGGGAGCACGTACTGGTCGCTCTCCCGGGAAATATTACGGTACGTAATTGATTTTACCGACCGCAACCCCTCCATCCTTGATCGATTTAAACACACCTTTTGTGCGGAGGAGATCTACTTCCAAACCGTCGTCATGAACTCACCGTTCGCGCACAAAGTCGTGAACGATTCGCGGCGCTTCATCGACTGGGCGAAGGCGGAAGAGGGCTCCCCACCATTCTTAGACGAGAGCGACTACTCGGCCATCGTCAGCAGCGATTGTCTCTTTGCCCGCAAGATAGACGGGCGTGAAACTGAACTGATCGAAAAGCTGACGGCGCACCGCAAGGAAACGCAGGACGTCAGTGCGGGTTAAATAAACAGTACCACCCCCCCGCCGACGTAGCCCCACAAAGCGTAACCAACGTAGAATCCCCTGTTATTAGCTAACCTTACGCAGCGGCCAGCACTTACCACGCAATAACGTAATCACGAGAGCGTGAGCAAATGGCGCCCCGGCGAAACTCGCAAGAGCCCTTTCTGTACTTTTGTGGCAAGTGGTTCACGTACCGTCAGTCAGCGACTCCGCGCCTACTCCACCGAGCTCCCCAACACGATCTCTACCGCACTTTCCTGCTCCTTCCGGACGATGTTCAACTGCACCTTCTGCCCCGGCTGATACTTTTCCAGTTCTAGGTAAAGCTCGGTCGTGTTGGTCACGGCCTGGCCGTTGATGCCCGTCAGAATATCGCCGAACAACCACTGACCGCTCCGCTTATCCTCGTAGATGGCGCGCAGGCCGTAACGGGCGGCGGCGGAATTCGGCATAATTTCGTAGAATGCCAAGCCCTGCCCCTGGCGCAGAGGCCGGAATTCCGCGCCAATGCTGGCCCGGCGTAGCTCCCCGTACTGAATCAAATCGGGCACCACCACGCTCACCACGTCGACGGGAATGGAAAACCCGATACCGGCTGACGCCCCGCTCGGACTGTAAATAGCCGTATTTACTCCAATCAGCTGCCCGCGCGAGTCCAGCAACGGGCCACCGGAATTCCCCGGATTAATCGCCGCGTCCGACTGAATCACCCCCCGGATCGGCACGTTCGCCTGGCTGTTGATTTCTCGGTCGAGCGCGCTGACGATCCCGGTAGTCAACGACTGGTCGAGACCAAAAGGGTTACCGATCGCGTAGACCGCCTGCCCAACGCGGATGTTGCTGGACACGCCAACCGGCACGGGCATCAGCACGTTCGCGGGGGCCTGAATTTTTAGCACCGCCAGGTCTTTTTCTTTCGCCGCTCCGACGAGGGACGCCTGGTAATCCACGCCGTCCGCCAGCGTCACGATGGCTTTACTCGCGTCTTTAATTACGTGGTAATTGGTAATGATGTGCCCGTTTTTATCCCACACGAAGCCGGAGCCCGAGCCGGAAGGCACCTCCGTTACGTCGCGGTTCCAGAAGCTGCGCTGGCGCGTCTTGGTGGTGATGTAGCAGACGCCGGGGCTAGCGCTTTCGAAGAGGTTGATGGTGTGAAGTTCCTGGTCGGTGTAGGCGATGGTGTTGCCCACCGGGCGCGTCGTTTTGGGTAGCGTCGCTTGGTCCGAAAACAGGTCGGCGGTGACGTTGCGGACGTTCATTTCAGTTGCTCCGTTCTTCAAATTATTCGAAAAAAAGCCGCCAGGGAAGAGGTAACCGCCGGCTAAAAAGGAGAGGAAAATAATGAGAAAGGAGAAAAAGAAGTTTTTCACGGAGTGGGGTTCAGTTAAGTATCTGGGGAAAAACGTTGCCGGACGGGGTATTGTTATGGGTAAGGCACGTTAGCTACCTCGCCACCTTCAACTTTGGGCGCGGTCGCGGGTGCCGGGGTGATTTGCGGACGGAGCGGACACGGTTTGGTGCCACCCCGGGGACAATTGCGCGGTACTGGGGCAGAAGGATACCCACTAAACTGCGGAGCCAGTGCAGAGAACTACTGGATTCACGGTCAGCGTAATCAATGAATAAACCAAAGCACGCCCTCCGGCAGCGAAGACCTGTTTTATTTGAATTTGGTATTTGACTTTGCGCAACCGGATTTTGCCACACGATCAAATACTCACAAATGGCGGGTTAAAAATACTTCGGCGCATTCGATCACGCCTTTTCTGTACTTTTAGATTCACGCGGCGAAAAGATTCTGCGTAAGATTATTTTATTGGATAGATAAACTATGCAAAATCAATTTTTCAGAATGTGCGCCTCCGTTTGTTATTTGCTTAGGCGAATTATGCAATTAATCTTAGCCATCGTCGTAGTAGGATCGCTGAGTTGCCGCCCCCCAGCTTCCCCCTTGGGACTGCAGCGGGGGGACGATGGCATTACGGTAATCTACCGGGGCCAGGAAAGGCTTACGGCGTTGAAGGGGTATTCAGCGGAAAACGCCGCGGGAACCGAAGCCTCCGCCGAAGCGCTAGTCGAGAACGACTACGTGCTGATCAGCCTAAAACAGCCCACCGTAAATCAAACCGACGCGGATAATTTTAAAGGATCGTTCTTTGACGGTATGCCGGGGTTCGACCAGGGCGTCGCGTTGTGGCGCTACAAACCCTGGAACTCCTGGACCAAACCAATGCTGGTCACTGACCCTAGCGACATTGAGGACTGGGACGTACAGTTCTTCTACTGGAAATACGACGACGGGCTTTTTGGGGCGGCCATGCCCCTGAGTGGCCGGGGGTACCGGACTACCCTGGGAAGTCACCAGGGTAAGTTCGGGGCAAAGTCAGTAAGCTACGGACCAGCGTTAGCTACCGATAAAATACCTCAGCTGGTAATTGGCTTTGGGGACGACCCCCACGCACTATTCGCGGGCCTTTACCGGGCTGGACTGAACTCCATGGGTGCCACCGACAACCTGGTAACCAATAAGTCCTTTCCGGACCAGCTGGATTACCTCGGTTGGTGTACCTGGAATGCTTCCAACCTGGGAAAAGCGTTAAACGAAGACCTAATCATCGAAAGCGTAAAAACCTTTACCGAAAATGATTTTCCCCTCGGTTACGTGATCGTTGACGACGGCTGGCTCGATGCGACCGCCGGCATGCTGAATTCATTCCGGCCGGACACAACTAAATTCCCCAACGGCTTCAGCTCACTGAACGATACCTTAAAAACACACTTTGGGATCAAGAACGTCGGGATGTGGCACACTTTTAATGGCTACTGGAACGGTATTAATCCGGACTCAGAGCTCGGGGAGCGGTACCGAGCCGAATTATTTTCCTGGCAACAAAAGGTACGCCCGACGGACCCCGATTCATCAGCGCTGGTTACTCATCACTTCATCAGGCCGGAGAGCGATTCCCTCCTGTCTTTTTACCAATCCATGCACGAGCAACTAAGCGATCAGGGCGTTGATTTTTTGAAAGTGGACAACCAACTGGTTACGGAGAAGATGGCGGTTAACAACTACCCCATATTTACGCTGAGCGAAAAAATGCACGCAGCCCTGTACCAATCCGCCGACACCTATTTCGACGGCGCGGTCATCAACTGCATGGACATGACCGCGGAAGCCTACCTAAATTTTGGCAGCTCGGCCGTCGCCAGGGCGGTGGAAGATTATTTCCCGGAACACGAGGGAGGCGTTGGCTACGGAATGGAAAGGGGTAACGCGGCGGCTCACCTGGTCATGGCGTTTTACAATTCTATCTACTTTCAGCAGATGGTATTTCCAGATTTTGATATGTTCGAATCCCATAACCCCGACGCGGAATTTCACGCCATCGCCAGGGCCATCAATAACGGACCGATTTACGTCACCGACGAACCGGGGTCGCAAGATTTTGCAATACTGCGGGCGCTATGTTATTCCGATGGAAAGCTAATTCGCCCCTCCCGGCCACTGACGCCGACCAAAGATTGTCTGTTTCAACTACAAGAGCCGAAAGTATTCAAGGCCTTTTCGGGGGATGAAAAAGTCGGTCTGGTCGGCGCCTGGAACCTGGCCGATTCGGATTTAGTGAAGGGGACCCTGTCCCCCAGCGACGTCGTGGGCCTGGAGGGCGATGACTTTGTGGTCCACGAATACTTCTCAAATGAAAGCTGGCGACTCAGTAAGCAGGAGAAGCTTCAATTAGAACTTCCCAGAATGGGCTATCAGCTATTCTTTATTTTACCGGTAGTGCAGCGTGCCGCCGTTATCGGTCTCCTTAATAAATATAATTCGCCAGGTACGATCGTAACACAGAACGTAAAGAAGGGGAGGATGGAAGTGGTGGTAGCTGACTACGGCACCTTTGCGGCGATTATTCCCGAACGCCCGACGTCGGTTGCGTGTGGTGGCAAAGAAGTTGCTTTTGCGTACGTGAACGAGCTATTGACCGTTGAAATTTTGGCGGAAGTCAGGAGAAACTTTACGGTGGTTGTTGAATGGTGACGGCCCCGGCGACACGAACGGGCCCCTTCCTCAAAACCAAAAGCCCACCCGCCCTAGAACTTATTTAGCGGCTCAAACTCCTTCGCCAAGCGCTCAATCTTGATCGCGCTGTTCAGCGCGCTCGTCACTTTGAGCAACTGCCCGTCCAGAAAATTAATCTTCTTTTCGATGTTACCGACTTTGCCGATGTCGGCGCTCTGAAGCAGTGCTTTTGACAGGGACGACTGGTAGTCGTTGTACACTTTAATGTATTCCTTACCGATCGTTTCGACTTCGTCCTTGATGAGCCGGGCTTGGGCAATGCCGTAGGAGGGGTAGGTCGTTCGTTCGTCCAGCAGTAACGCGCCGTAATCGTTGTCGTACTCGCTGACCAGCAGATCGAGCTCCGCCTGCACGTCGTCCTGGAGGTAGTAGCGGGTGATGATAGTGTTGAGCTCCAGGTCGTCGTTCTTCGGTTTCTGAGCGAAGGAGGGATCGATCGTTTTGATCCGCTCCTTGGTGAAATTTCTCAGTAGTAACTCAATGGTTTGACGCCGGATGTTGACGGCACTCAGGTTCTGTTCGAAGTCGTACTGGGCGACCGCCAGGCGCTCGTAGTGGGCGACGTAGCGCTCCATCGATTTTTGTAGCTCCGTGATGTCGTCGACGGAGATGTCTTTACCCCGCACGGCACTGCCCACGACCAGGTCGAAGATCGACTTGATGGAGGATACGACCGGGATGCTACTCGTCACGAGGGTGGTCAGTGGGTTGTCGATAATGCCGGAGGCGATGGCCAGAAATTTGTCCGCCTCGCCGTCGTTCACTTTCCTTCGGCCCTTAACGATTTCGGTTTCGAGGATTTGAATGATCCGGTCGTTCAGGTTGAACCCCAGTTCCTCGTTGCCGGGGTTGTTGAGCTCCGAAATCGCGTTCGTGTAGTCCGTCACTTCTTGGAGTAGCGTCAGCGCGCTGAGGCTGGTTTCGGCGACGGTCACGAAGCCGGCGGTTTCGATGATCTGGGCGCGGCGGTTGGCCCACCGGGTGGATAGCGTGGTCAGTTCCGCGGTCGTCAGCTCGCCGATCTTGGCGTTATTCTCGTTGAGTTCCTGCCGGAAAGACGAATAGTTGGAGCGGATCGTACCGAGTTCTCTGTCGAGACTATCCAGCTTATTGAAAGAGGAGACAGTTTCGAAATAATTCGAATAAACGATGCGGAGGGAGTCCTGAACGCCCCGGAGGTTTTGGCCGGCTAAGGTTGTCTGTGAAAATAAGCTCAAGCTCGCTATAACTAGCACGAACACTCCATTTTTGTACGGGCGGTCAACATTCATAATTATGGGTCTGGGTTTAGTGAACGCGGCTGATTGTTTAGCCGTCAGTTTTTTCGGGGGCGGCGCGTCCGTTGTTTACATCAGCTGGACCCCAAAGAGCAAAGACATGCTCCGCCAAAAGTACCGTTGAGCGAACGGATTCGTGCAAACAACGCATTCGGGGTGCGGAAATTATTTGCGTTCGGGTTCAACCGCAGCTGTAGCTGCCTAACTCACCCCGCTCTTCACCGAAAAATCCTCTGCACCCGCGGCCGCGCCCGTACGTTTAAAACCCCCTACCCCCGCCCAACCGTCAGCCACCCATAAAGCACCGGCACCACCAGCAACGTCAGCAGCGTAGAAGAAACCATGCCCCCGATGATCGTCCAGCCCAGCGGCGACCACAAACTCGTCGCCTGTAACGTGAGGGGCAGCAGGCCCAGAATGGTCGTCAACGTAGTGAGCACGATGGGCACAAACCGCCGTTCGGCTCCCTCCCGAACGACCCGCGCCAGCGGTAGCCCTTCGTCGCGCAACTGATTCATATAATCCACCAAAATAATGCTGTTGTTGACCACGATGCCGGACAGCGAGACAAAACCGACGAAAGCGAAGAAACTGAACGACCAACCCGTCAGCCAAAGGGCTACGAAACTGCCCGTCACCGCCAGCGGCAGGGCGGAGAAAACGATGATGGGTTGGAGGAGCGATTTAAACTGTAAGACTAGCACGGCGAAAATACCGAGCATAGCCAGTATTAAAATAATACCCAGCGTGCCGAAGGTGGATTGTTGCTTTTCGTATTCCCCACCGACGGTGTATTTGTAGCCCGCCGGCCAGTCGATCGCTTCTACTTCGGCCAGGATACTTTGGCTGATGGCGATGGTATTGTCGGCGTTCGTGACGTCGGCGGTGACGATGGCGACCCGCTCCAGATCGAAGTGGGTGAGGGAGGAAGGCATGCTGACGAATTCCAGGTCGGCGACCTGGCGGAGCGGAATTTGCGCGCCGGTCCGCGTGGGAACGTACACGCGGTCGAAGTCTTCGATGCCCGGGGCCGCGTCGTCGTAGGCGATGCGGATGTTGAGCGGGTAGTCTTCGCCGTCGGCCAGGCTGACTTCGTCGAAGGTGAGGCCGGAGAGGCTGGCGAGAATGGTACGGTCAAAATCGAGGGTGTTGAGGTTGGTCAGGCCGGCCTTTTCGGGGTTCATTCTCAGGTGGAGGTCGGTTTTGCGTTCGAGAAGGTCGTTTTGGATGTTGATGGTTCCTTCCGTGGCGATCAGGATGGCGGCTACTTTACCGGTCAGTGCTTCGACTTGACGGTCGTCGGGGCCGCTGATTCGTAGTTCGATGGGGGCGTTGACGGGGGCGCCGTTCTTTAGCTCCTGGAAAGTGATCTCCGCACCTGCGTACGCGCCAAATGTTTCCCTTAAATCACGTAAGGTGGCGTAGAAACGGACCGGGTCCCATTCGGTGAAATTGACGAGTATCTGGCCTACGTTCTTTCGGAAATTTCGTGGAATTCGGTTGTAATAAATGAAAGGATTCCCGTGGCCGACGTTAGCGGAATAATCACGAGTATACTCTAGACCACCTACCACGGACTCCACGAACGACACCGCACGGTCCGTCTCCTCCAGATCACTGCCCGGGGGCGTTTTGACGTCGATCAGGAGCACGGGCTTATCCGCCGTCGGGAAAAAACTGACGCCGATGCTGGGGAACAGGCTTACCGCGCCAATTAACAACCCGATCGCCACTACGATCACGAGCGCCCCGTACCGCAGACTAATGTTAAGCGCCGGCCGGTAGATCTTGGCGATCACCCAGTGTAGGGCTCGCTGCGGTAAGGGCGCCTTCCGGCCCTCCCGGTATTTCAGTATTTTAGATGCTAGTAGCGGACTAAAAGTAAGCGCCAGCAACAGCGAAATCCCCAACGTGAGCATCACCGTGACCGGCAAAGATTTGAGGAATTCCCCCGGCCCGCCACCCAGCTGCGTCAGCGGAAGGAACGCCAGTAAGGTCGTTACCGTCGAGCTGACAATGGCCCACCCGACCTCGCCCGTGCCCTTGGCCGCCGCTTCAGCCGGAGACAGCCCCTGCTTCAAATAATCATTGATGTTTTCTACCACCACGATGCCGTTATCTACCAACAAACCGAGCGCGAGCACTAAGGCGGCAATACTGATCTGCTGCAGGGCAAAACCGCTCCCGTTCAGTAGCGCCAGCGAAACGAGAATGCACAAAGGAATGACGATCATCACGATCAACGCCGGCCGCAAGCCGAGAAATAACAGGATGATCACGCCCACGAGTAATACACCCTGCAGGAGATTCATAAAGAAATCGCCGATACGAGCCTTCACCGCCGGAGCCTGCTCGAAGGCCGTTTGCAAGCGAACGGTGGGCGGCAGATCAACGCGCGCCTCGTCGAGGGCCGCGTGAATATCTTCACTCACGTTCATGATGTTGCTCTCGTTCTCCAGCAGCACCGAAAGCAGCAGTGCCCGTTCGCCGTTGTAGCGTGCTCGCCACCGCTCTTCTTCGTAGGCGAAGTTGACGTCGGCCACGTCGCGGAGGTAGATCAGCCGTTCGTCGCGACTGACCAGTACGGTCTGGCGAATCGCTTCCAGGTCATCGTAGCTGCCGCTCGTTTTGATGCTGAAGCTGGTCCCGGCCGCGGCGACGTTGCCCCCCGGCACGTTCACGTTGTTTTCCCGCAGGACCTGGATGACTGTCCCCGGTGCCACGCCCCGCGCCACGCACTTTTCGAAGTCGATACTAACGCGCACCAGTCGATCCGGAAAAGCATCTAATTTCACTGCCTTCACGCCCGCGACGGCTTCGAGGCGGTCCTCGACGTTCTCCGCAATCTGCTCCAATTCGTAGTACGGAGCGGCCGGGGAAGTGAGCGCGATCTGATGGACCACCGCCCGGTCTTCCTGCTTGAATTGCCCGAATTCGTAAAAAACAATACCCGCCGGTAATTGATCCCGGACCGTGTTCAGTTGCCGTTCGATCTCTACACCTTTATCGTCCCAGTCCTCGATGTTAAACGAAGCTTCAATTCGGAAAAAAGCCACGCCTTCAGAGATGTCGGTAGTGACTTTATCAAGATCGTCCACCTCTTCCAGCGCGTCCTCCAACGGATTAACGATCAGTTCTTCCATATCCTGCGGGCTGGTGCCGGGGTAGACGATCGTCAGGATATACCTCGGAAGGTTAATACTCGGGTCTTCGGAGCGGGGCATGCTCTGGTAAGAAAGAATGCCTACGGCGGCGGCGATCAGGGTTAGGATGGCTACGAAAGAACCGTTTTGGATGGACCAGTTTGGGAGTTGCATTTTTGGTGTTTAGTCTGTGGTCTTTATTCTATCTTCTTTCCCATACTACTGGACATTTTCCCCGGACGCTTGGAGGACCTCAACAATTTCGCCTTCGGCTTCACGGCAGAGGACGCTCCAAGGTCCTCAAGTAGAATTTTAGAACCTTGGAGCGTCTCGAAACTAAAGCGTAGCGAAGGGTTTCGAGTCCTCCAAGCGTCCGGTTTGAAAATGTCCAGTAGTGTGCTTCTTTCCTCTATCTTTTTAATTCTTTAAAATCAATCTTACTACCATCCGTCAGATAGTGACTTCCCCGGGTGATGACCTGGTCCACGCCCGCTAATTCGCTGGCCGGAACGATGACGGCCTCGTTGAGCAGGCGGGTGAAACGGATGGTTTTTTCGCGGGCTTTTCCCTCTGCGTCCGGTACGAAGATTCTGACGTGCTTTCCCTCTCCTTCCACGATTGCCTGCGTGGGAATGCGGTAGTACTCTGGAGTTTTGGAGGGATAGACTTTGGCCCGGCCGACGAAGCCGCTGCGGAGGGTACGGCCCTGTCCGTCGAGGGTAAGTTCGATCTGGAAGGAGCCCGTGCGGGGGTCGGCAGCGGCGGCGATCTCGGTTACTTTGGCGGGGACGGGCTGGTCGGGGTATGCGTCGAGATCGACCAAGGCGCGGTCATCTAGTTGGATGTTGAGCAGGTCGCGATCGGCGACGTTGATGCGTAGCACGAAGTCGTCGGCTCCTTCACCGGCCAGGAAATACAGCGGCGTTCCCGGGGCGACGAGCTCACCGGCTTCGGCCATTTTTCTGATGATGCGGCCGCTGACCGGGGCGGTGATCGTGGCGTATTTGCGGTTAAATCCGGCGATTTCGAGGTCTGATTCCGCTACTTCGAGGGCCGTCGTGAGCCCTTCTTTTTGTTCCAGCGTTGCGGCCTGTTCTTCGTAGAGTTTGGTGACGCGGTCCACGTCGCGCCGCGCCTTATCGCGGGCCTGGGTGGCCTTGGCGACTTGCGCGTCCACCTCCGTCGTTTTCAGTTTGGCCAGCACCGTTCCCCGGCGGACGTACTGGCCTTCGCGGGCGTACATCCGGTCGACCACGCCGCCGATCTTGAAGCTGAGGCGGGCTTCGGTTTTGGCACCGATCGTCCCGCCGGCTTCGATGGGTATCGGCTCGGTGGTGGGGCTGATCGCAATGACCTCGACGGGCACTGGGGCGTCGGGCGCGCGGGTGACGGCTTCCTGGCCGGGGTAATCCGTTTTGCAACTGAAAAATAGTAGCGTGGCGGCTAGGGTCAGTATAATCTTGGCGTGCACGGGAAATGATTTTAATAGTGAATTTATTCGCCGAGGGCGGCACGGAGGGCGGCGTCGGCCTGGAGCAGGCGGAAGCGGCTAAGGTTAATGCTCAGTTCTTGCTGGGTGACCTGGTTACGGGCGTCCAGTAATTCAACGAGCAAGGCTTGTTGGGCGCGGTATTTGGCTTCGATAATCCGGTAGGAGGCGCGGGCGGCGGTGGCGGCTTTTTCGGCGGCGTCCAGTTGCGCAGATTCGTTTGTGATCCGTTGCCAGGCTTGCCATACTTGGACGTCTACGCCGTTTGCGACATCGGCTCGTTCCTGACGCAATCGCTCGCCCTGCAGTCGAGTTTGCTGTTGTTGCAGGCCGCGTTTTTTGCCGTCGTAAAGGCTCCAGTTGAAGGCCACGCCGCCGGTTACGTAGGGTTGGCCGTCGAATTCTTGGTCGAGAAAGCCCTGGGCGCCGGCGTTGAGGAATAGGTCCAGGGTAGGTTTACCGCCGGCGTTTTGGAGTTCGGCGAGGAGTTCAAGGCTACTGGTCCCCTGGTCGAGTTGTTTTAGTTCGGCTCTTTGTGCGCGGCCGCGGGTGCGAAGTTCTTCCAGAGGAGCAAGGGTCCTGGGAAGTTCATCCGGACTGGCAATAGCTAATTCCGTACTGACATCCCGACCAAGTAGCCGGTTAAGCGCGGCGGCAGCCACCGATTTCTGCTGGGCGTAACTAGCCGTGCGTCCGTCCAAACCGGCCAGTTCCGACTCCGTACGGTAAACGACATCCGCCGTAGCCTTGTCGTTCCGGACGAGCACTTGATTGACGCGTAAAACTTCCGTCAGTACGATCCGCGCGCTGTCGATGATACTTACGCCTTCGTTGGCCAGAAGGTAGGAATAATACAGATCCCGCACCTGCCGGCGAATGTTGTTGCGTAAAGTTTCGGTGGCCAATTCACCTTCTCGTAATTGGCTACGTCGCAAGGCTACCTCCCGCTGAATGCGGGGTTGCAAGAGCGGCAAGCGAACTTCCACCCGGGTATCGTGGAAATTATTGGGCATCAACTGCTCGTTCACGTTTTCCAGGTTAGTGGGGAAACGGCTCTCATTCGCCACTTCGTTGAGCGTGGCGTAGACCGGGTTAAACAGATCACCCACGGGGAAATCAAGCGTACGCCCTCCGACGGCTAGTATGTAGTCAGACCGCAGATCGACGGTCGGTCGTCGGTTCGCGGCGGCTAGTTCGATACCCAGGCTACGCTCGTTCTCCAGCAGCCGACTGGCGATCAAGGTAGGGTTTTGTCGTAGCGCGATTTCTACGTAAGCGTCCAGTTCGGTGGTTTGGGCGAACAGCGCCGTCCCGGCAAGTAAAAAGCTGATAACAGATAAAACTTTATGAACGGTGTTCAGCATCATGGCAAAAAATTTTAGCGGTCGGTTTGGATCAGCTCGATCATCGTCCGGTTAGACGCAAACAACAATTCCTCGATGTCCATACCGCGTAATTGAGTAGTGCTTTCCAGGTTTTCGTAGATGTGTAATCGGTCGACAATGTAGAGGCTCACCATGCCGTGTACGAATGACCAGACGGAAAAACTCGTCCGGTCCGGGTCTTTGTCCGGCAGTTGCCCCGCGGCGATGCAATCGTTGATCAGCGCCGCCAGCATATTATGTAATTCGATGCCCGGCTCCCACTGCCGGTCGTCTTCGAGCGCCTGCATTGGCTTGTCCATCATGAACATGAGGCGGTAGAGATCCGGGTTTTCCAGTCCGAAACGGATGTAGCGATCGCCCATGGCCCGTAGGCGGTCGATGGGTTGCTCCAGTTCCGGCAAATCCTGGATGTACACCAGCCCCCGGCGGAAGGCGGCTTTCTGTACGGCAAAGAACAACTCGTCCTTATCCTTATAGTACACGTAAAGCGTACCGACGCTGTACTCGATCCGCTTGGCGATCTTGCGCATGCTCACACCGGCGTAGCCCACTTCCCGGAAGAGATCGGTGGCCGTGGTGATGATGAGCTGGCGTAGTTCTTCTTTTTCGCGGGCTTTGCGTTCGGTTATCCCCATGTGGTTGAGCAACGGTTATTTTATGGACGTTGTTCAAATTTACGGACAATTTTGTTTGTCCACTCCTCTGAGGCCACTTTTCCGTGCGATAAGTCAAGCGGGTAGATTGCTTTGACGTGTTGTGTTTGTCCCATACTACTGGACATTTTCTCCAGACGCTTGGAGGACCTCAACAATTCCGCCTTCAGCTTCACGGCCGAGGACGCTCCAGGTCCTCAAATAGGATTTTAGAACCTTGGAGCGTCTCGAAACTAAAGCGTAGCGAAGGGTTTCGAGTCCTCCGAGCGTCCGATTTAGGAACGCCGCTTTAATAACTGTCCTGATTGAAGCGCCACTAGCGTGGTGGTATTCGAGCGATTTGAAGACCAGCATCCCGTACTTAGTCGGGACGGTGGTTTTCAAATGGTGAAGAATACCGCCGCGATAGCAAGCTGCACCCCGCAGGAGCAGCGAAGCTAAATCGGACAGTTATTGAATTGGCGTTCCTTAAAAGCGTGAAGAGCTTTGCACGTCCCCCCTGTTATTCTTACTTAAGTTCGCTTTGCTAGAGTACTCATCGTCATGTGTTAAAGTTCAAAACTTTATTGGATTTCCTTTACATAAACTAAAATACAAACATAACTTACATATAATTAATACGTATTCGTGATTTATTTTTAATACTTAAACACTAAAAGTTAGAAATATGTACAAATATATACTAGCAGTTTATTTAGTAGTACTCTCAATACATTTACGGGCACAGGTTGCTACGACCTCCTTCAGCGAATCTGCCCAGCTTGAAGCCCAGCCCTATTGGAATGATCCAGCTAATGGCCCAAAGATCGACCTCCAACTCCCCAAAGATTTCCAGGGAAGAACTAAAGCGGCGCAGGCGGGAAGCGCCGAAGAAATAGCGTACCGTGTGTTCCGTACCATTGATTATAGTGATGGATTGGAGACCGTAGCGAACGGGTTGGTAACATGGCAGTTAACGGTCAGTGCTAAACAAGCAATGACTTTATCGTTCCGGTTTAGTGAAATTTCTCTACCAGAACGCGGGGAATTGTACCTCTACAGTCCTGAATCGTTCATGAGTGTCGGCCCCATAACTAGGTCGAACGTAGTGGACGAAACCCTGAATACGGATTACATAAATGGTAGTACAGTGACCCTCGTTGCCAGGTGGCCCGAAGTGGAAAAAGCGCCGACGCTCGTTATTGATTCTTACATGCTGGGCGTGCGGGCGCTGGCCGCGCGCAGTGATGCTGCTTTTGGAAGTTCACTGTCTTGCAACATCAACGCTTCTTGTCCATCACCATCACCCATACCGGACTTGGACTTACAGATAGAGTCCGTTTGTAAAATTTTGATAGGAAGTGGTGCCTGTACGGGTGCATTAATTAATAATGCCTGCAATGACTATACCCCTTACGTTCTGACTGCCGAGCACTGCTTTCTTTCTACGGCCGAGCTTACGAATGCTATTTTTAGATTCAATTATGAGAGTGCCGTTTGCGTCGACTCAGATGGCGATTCACAAGGTGTCGAGCCTGATATTAGTAGGTGGGTATCTTACAGCGGTGGTACGGAGATATCGAGTTGGGATAGATTCACCGGTTCCGACTTTACTTTATTAGAACTTAGGCAACAGCTAAGGGAGCCTTTTGCGTTCTCCGGTTGGGATAGACGAAACCTACAACCGGCAAACTCTACCTTCATTCATCATCCTCGGGGGGACGTAAAAAAGGTTACGTTTGAGAGCGACCAAACTACCCCTGACGGAAATTTCTTTGATTTTGTCTTAACCCCCGGTACGGGGGGAGATAGAGGGTCCCTGGAGGGAGCATCTTCCGGTGCCCCTCACTATAATCCGCAGGGGAGAATTGTGGGTTGGATTTCGAGTGGTTGGCCACATTCTGTTCCGTGTGACGCCACTTCTAGTGTAAACAGCAATGGTCGTTTATTCAGCTCTTGGCTCGGCGGAGGAACGGCAGCAACAAGATTACGAGACGCCCTAGGAGCCGGACGAGATCCTAATTTTATGACTGCGCTGGAGAGTGCTAACATGAACGGAATTAAGAACGTATGCAATTCTACTCAGCGCTTCACCTTGGTAAATCGGCCGCCGAACTCCTTAATAACCTGGACGGTTAGCCCCCGTAATTTGGCAACGATTACCGAAAATACCGCAAATTTTGTTGACCTCTCACCAGTGCCTGGACGGGGGGGGAAGTTACCCTAACGTGTACGATTCGCTCTATATTTCCAGAGTGTGCCAATACAATTACCGTTGAACGACAACTATTAGTTGGTCGACCAGTCGGATATACGAATCCTGGCGGAACTATTTGTAGAGGCCAGTTGGACCACGGCCAGAATGAATATATTTTACCCGTATCACCAGGGGTAGATTCCTACGTACTTACTACGAATTCATCGGGTATATTCATCCCGAATAGTATAGTTTCTCCCGGCCAACCGGTAAGATTTATCGGAACGCAGGTAGGAACCCATAGGGTAGACCTAACGGTCACGAATGTTTGTGGATCGAGCACCTCACCTATTTTCGTACGCGTTGAAAATTGTGGCTTAGGCGGTACGACATTGGACAATTTCGCCGTAACGGTTACTCCAAATCCAACGAATACTGGCAACGTTAGCGTCAAAGTGGAAAACGATAAACTAATTAGTTATACTATTATCAGCATGACCGGCCAAGAATTGTACAGTACCATGGTGGACTTCCCCGAAGAAGAAATAACTTTAGATACCAAACAACTAAGTACGGGGCTTTACATTCTTCGTACGAACCTTGAATCCGGGAATACTGCAGTCAATAAAATCATCGTTAAGAATTAATTATTGTAAACGTTCCGATGTATTTTACTCAATCCACACCTATGCAACTATTCTTTGTTACAGAAGAAAACTATAATGCAGCAAGATCTACAGTGAGGCTCGCCCTAACGGTACTAGTCATGCTGTTCTACACGTGTGCGTGCTACGCTCAATCAAAGTGGGGCGTAAGACTAGACGTAGGGCTCGAAAACTCTGATACTCGACTGTTCAACACTCCAGATCCTCGAGTATTTGCGGGTCAACCTGACTTTTTGAATGCACAGCTTTTCTACCTGGGGGTCAATCGCGAATTAAGCGTTTCTAATCGAATAAGTATACTACCCTCTCTCGGTATTAAAATGACTCGCCAGTCTTTTACGCGACCGTTCGATCACAGCTTAGTTAGACCTAGTGATAATACACGTATTCTTAGGTACTATCACAAAAGCGAATCTCTCGGGATCAGTCCTTCGGTACAGCTTGAATACCATTTTGTAGAGAAGTTTTCGTTTTTTATCAGGAGCGAACTGTTTATTCCTTTTAGAAGAGCGTTCAAACTTGACGAAGGTCAAGCGCCTTATCCGTTCGTTTCTAACGAACTAAGGGTAGAATCTTTTGAAGTTTCTCCCGGCTTAAAAATTCGCTATTCGAAGATCCACTTCGGGCTATCGGCTCGTGCTCTACGGGTGGCATCTCTGGACGAGATTATCTTCGGACCGTGGATTGGAGATGAAGAATTCCGGTCGAAACATTCAGATCTTCATAATCCCTTACGAATAGTGTTTACTACGGACTACTGGTTTTAGTGACTAAATCCTCGTGTGTATGGTAATTACGACGCTACTTGATGCAGGGCTGACGGCTGAAATTTCTATTTGATTTTCAGCTACTTTCACCCCCGCGACACGTTCGACTACATCCACGCCATGTTGCATAATCCCGGCTGCCGGGAAAGCTACGCGGAGTTCCTCAAAGTCGACCTCCCGTATGTGCCCTACTTTACCGACACGAGGGTTTTATTGAAGGTGCGGCGGGTGGTGGGGGTCATGGATCGGAGCGTTTCTTCCGTAAGGTGTAATGGGGTTTTGGTTCGCGGGAGATACTTATTTTTTGGGGTCAACCCGCTGACCGATCTTGTAAGCCAAAAGCTGAACTCCCTTTACCCAGCGAATTAAACGTCCTTGGCCATAATGATTAACGACAGTTTACTGATGAACAGGAAGAACATCAGGCCAATCAGTTTATTGGTCCCCCTGGGCGCGTCCCTAAATTCCTTCCAGACAAAAATTCCCCAAATAGCCGCCACCATCGTCGCTCCTTGCCCCAGTCCGTAAGAAATCGCGAAACCCGCCTCCCCCGCGGCGATCATGTTCAGTACGAACCCCAGGCACCAGATCACACCCCCGGCAATACCGATCAGGTGAAGTTTTGGCGTGCCGAGTTTGAAGTAGTCGCCGTACGTTACCTTTTCTCCGCTCACGGGCTTGTACTTGGAACGATAGGCCGGATAGTAGGTCACACGAATGCCGAGACGCAACATGTTCAGGTGAACCCAAAACTCCTCAATTGATCCTATTCAATCCAATAACCTTCAAGCATAACCCGATTAATTGTCTGCGAATTTTTCACATCATCCAGCGGATTCTTCTCCAGCATCAGAAAGCTCGCAATTTTCCCCTCCTCGATGCTCCCCATGCGATCATCCATTTTCAGAAATTCCGCAGGAGCGATCGTTGCGGCACGAAGGGCTTCTGCATTTGTCATGCCACCTTCCACCATATATTCTAATTCTTTGTGCGCACTGTATCCAGGAATGACCATAGGGGGCCCCGCATCCGAACCCATAAGTACGGTAACACCTGCCTCGTGCATGATCGTGAAGTTTTGCATTATTGTATCTTTAAATGATTCTTTATCACTATTAAGGCTTAGCATCAGTTGTTTTAGCGGCCAGTTTTTCAGGCTGCGATTAGTTCGCTCGGAACTATATTGCAGCATAAAGGGGTCTTCCAGAAGTTCACCGGAACTTACGTACTGGAAACCATGCGCCCCGGAAAGCGTCGGTGTATAAGCGACAGAATTTCTTACCATTTTTTCCAAAAGAGGTCCGGCATCCGTTAGTAATTGGTCCGCTGTAGTATGCACGATGACATCTACGCCAGCATCTACGGCATCTTGCAAGTCGGCCTGACGGGTCACGTGAGCAAAAACCGGCAGACTATACCGGGAAGCTTTCTGAACGATTTTCCTCAGCAACTGATTCGACAGCCTCGGTATTGCTGAATTACCATCTAGGTTAGATTCTACCATGACTTTGATGCCATCGAGACCAAGTTTTTTCTTTGTAGAGAATATAGCGTCTAAATCAGTTTCATCCGTTATCGTGAGGACGCCTTGTTCGTCAAGGTCTATTTCATCTTCCGGTAAGCCTGAAATCATGGGTACGTACGAAATAGGATATCCACCCGGCTCGGTAAGTACATCTCCAGCAGCTAAAATTATGGGGCCTACAACTTCGTGCTTTCGTTGTTTATCCCTTAGTGCTGCCGTGATTTCTTGGTTGAACCCGTGTCCACCCAGGGTGAAGATCGTACCCACGCCGTATCGCGCAAATTGCTCCAACGCCATTGGCCGGGTAGCTACGTTCGTTGACATCAACCCACCGCTGTTCAGGTGGGTGTGCATATCGATCATTCCCGGCAGGAGGTAACGATTCTTTGCGTCTATAACTTCATAGTCTGCTTTCAGGCTATCGGGAGCTCGGCCCGCGAAAATATACTCGAAAATACCGTCCTGTATGATCAGGTTTTGGCCCTCCACAACTACACCAGTTTCAACATCAATGATGTTTGCGTTGGTTATTAAATAGTTATTACTTTTATCAGGGCTATAAACCGCCGATGCTTGAAGTTTTAGTGTGTGTTCTGCTGTATTTTGAAACCAAACGAAATAACCTGCGGTACCGAATAGTAGGATAACACCTACTATAATACCAATAATCTTTAAAGCCTTCTTCATAATTGTGTTTTTGGCTTCGCGTTCCCGCAAAGCCGTAATGTTTGAAAGTGTGCGTGTCTACCCTTAGACCTGCCTCAACAATTTTTTACGGTCGCTGGGCTAAGCTTACAGTCATGACTCAGACTGAGAACTATTAATATTTTGACCTTACAATATAACGAAACATACATCCAATCACACCCCTGAGCACCTAAATCATTTGAAATACACGCTTACGTTCGAATTTAATCATTAACGTCACAAATATGGATTATCGAGATAGGACGCTGACGTTCTGCCTTATTCACTGACCTTACGCAATCGGATTATACCACACAGCATGAAGTACTGCGAAGCAAAACCCACAAACACGAAAGAATAAGTAAGCGGTACTTCGGCTTAACCGTACACCGCTTTTTTGTGCTTTTGTGCACACTACTGGACATTTTCAAATCGGACGCTTGGAGGACTCGAAACCCTTCGCTACGCTTTAGTTTCGAGACGCTCCAAGGTTCCAAAAACCTATTTGAGGACCTTGGAGCGTCCTCTGCCGTGAAGCCGAAGGCGTAATTATTGAGGTCCTCCAAGCGTCTGGGGAAAGTGTCCAGTAGTATGGCTTTTGTGTTTGTGTGGCGAAACAATCTGCGTAACATCAGTAATTCAAAACCAAGACCATTAGGGGAAAAGCTATTTGGCCCTGGCCCAGAACCCCCTGCTCCCCTTCCGGCTTACCCCTGCACCTGCGACCGCGCCCCGAAAAAGCACTAACGAAACAACAACCAGCATAAAGGCAGCCTGTCTGGTATATGCGGACGAATCCACGCCGCTATTCATACATTCGTTTGCTGTACCTTCATTCTTTACCTCCTCCTAGTTACGCCCCCTCACCCCAGCTCGATGCCAAGATTTTTCAATATTCTTTTCTTACTGCTGGCTGGCCTCTTATTAACAAGCCAATCCCCACCCTTCGAGCATCTGACGGTCGGTGACGGTCTCTCCCACAACACGGTTTACACCATCATTCAGGACAATTCCGGCCTGTTCTGGATCGGCACCCGCTACGGCCTGAATCGCTACGACGGCTATGATTTTCGGGTATTTACGCCGGGGGACGAAACGGGGTCCATCAACGGTCCGCAAGTACTTTCGCTGCTCGAAGACCGCCAGGGGCGCATCTGGGCCGGCCACCGCGACAAGGGAATCAGCATTTACGACAAGCGCACCGGACGCTTCACGCCCTTTTCGCTGGGTGGAGCAGGAGACAGCCCGGTAGACTGGTCGACCATCACCGTCCGGGCACTTTTTCAGGACAGCCGCGGCCTCGTCTGGATCGGTACTTTCGGCGGCGGCGTGATCGTGCTCGACGAAGCGGGGGAGCTACTCCACCATTTTTCTACCTACGCCGAATCTCCGTTTACGGGTCAAATAAGTAGCGATTTTGTTTTTGATTTCGTGGAAGACGAGAACGGAAACGTGTACGTCGCAACCTCCGGCAAAGGCCTTAATCTAATTAATTATTCCGAGCGGCGCATCGAAGTACTGCACGCGCCGGACGCCGACGACCTCAGTAGTTTCGACAAAGCCCTCTGCCTGACCGGCAACGGCGACGTATGGGTAGCGACCTCGGGAAGTGGCGTGTATCGCTACCAGCCGGAGCGTGAGCAATGGCAACAATACGACGCGCCCGGGCAGGTCAGCCACCCCATCGTTACCGACATCGCGGAAGACCGGAACGGCAACATTTGGTTAAGTACGGACGGCGGCGGGCTCAACCTTATCGACCCGGCTACCGGTCGCCAGGAAGCATTTACTTACGCCGCCACGCGGGCCTCTTCCCTCAATACCGACGCGCTTTACCACTTGCTTTTCGACGGTGCCGGCAACCTCTGGGTCGGCTCTTTCAACGGCGGTCTCAACGTGCACCGGGCCATTCAACCACCTTTCGTCACCGACCGGCGGTATGATCTGGAACGAGCGCGGGGCCTCCGCTCCGTACTGGCGGTGGCTGAAGATCAGGAAGGCACGACCTGGTTGGGCACCGATGGCGGCGGCCTGTTCTCCTTCGGCGACGAGCTGATGGAGCTTAAGAATCAGCGGGCGCGGACGCGGGTGCAGGGTAAAGGGGCAGAAATAGATAATGTAATTACGGCGCTCGCCCCGGATGGTAACCGTGGACTCTGGTACGGCTCTTACGCCGGGGGGCTGGGATACTTCGACCAAAGCACCAAAACAGTCACCAAATTTCGCCACGATGAAGACCAGCCGGAAAGCCTCGCCCACGACAATGTCTGGGATTTGGCCATTAATCCGACCGGAGGGGTTTGGGTCGGGCTACTCGGCGGAGGACTTGATTACCTGCCGCCCGGCACCGAAGCATTTCAGCATTTCACGCCCCAACCAAATGATGAGCAGTCATTATCCGGCCTCCTGGTCACCGATATTTTACTCGATCAAAACGGACGGTATTTGTGGGTTGCCACCGAGCATTCAGGCCTCAACCGGGTGGACCTTAGCTCCGGCACTTTCCAACGGTTTCAGCATTCTCCCGAAGATTCTAACAGTATCAGTAGTGATGAGATTCGTCACCTGTTCCAGGATTCAGCCGGGACGCTGTGGATCGGGACGGAGTACAATGGGCTCAATTCACTAAGCGCCGGTGAGGAGAAATTTACTCGTTTTAATAAATCGAATGGCTATCCTTTCGAGATGGTCAACGGGATAACCACTGACGATGAAGGGTTCTTCTGGATCACCGGTCTCAAGCAGATCTTCCGTTGGAATACGACCGATAATAGTCTACTCGAAATGGCTGCGGAAAAAGAATTGGGGTATAATCTTTATAACCCCGGAGCGATCCAGAAACTAGCCGACGGCACTTTGATCTTCGGCGGCGTCAACGGCTTTTCCGTCGTCGATCCGGACCGGATGCACCCGTCGCTGGCCGCCCCGGAAGTCCTCATTGCCGAACTTCAGTTAGCCAACCGCACCGTCCTACCCGGCGGGCGGAACGGACGACAAATACTATCCGGCGACCTCAACGACCGGGATACGGAGATAAATCTCACTTACCAGGATCGGGGAATCGCGTTTTACTTCGCCGCGCCGGCCTACCCAAGCCCGCAGGAAATACGTTACGCTTTCCGGTTAGAAGGTTTTGATGAGGACTGGAACCTTACCGCCCCGGGAGAACGAATGGCTTACTATTCTAATCTTGAGGGAGGAACTTACCGGTTGCACGTCAAGGCTGCCGGAGCGGATGGTGTTTGGGGTGAACCCTCCCCTCCCCTGTCCGTAATCGTACAGCCTCCGTTCTGGCAAACACGCTGGTTTATCATCGGAATTATCGCACTCGGCCTTTTATCTATTTATCTGCTGAATAAGTTTCTACTCAGCCGCCAACGGGAACGGTACCAACAACAAGCCCTGGCCAGAGAACGGGAAATTCTTAGCCTAAAGAACCAAACCCTGAAGGAAGAAGTCGCCACCAAGCAGTCCGAACTGGGTGCTTCGCTGCTCCAGATGGCGCACAAAAACAAGTTTCTCAACGACCTGAAGAACAAAATCCAGCTCCTGAACGCAAAAGAGGAAACTGCCCCCGCTAAATCATTACGCTCGGTCATTCGCGTCATCGACCAGGAACTCACCCAGGAAGATTACTGGGAACAATTCCAACTCATCTTCGACCAGGGCTACCAGAACTTCGTGGGTCGCCTCCGGGAGGTCCACCCTACCCTTTCCGTTAATGATAGCCGGCTCTGCTGCTTTATTCGAATGGAACTTAATAACCGGGAGGTTGCCTCCATACTTAACATTACCCTTAATGGGGTGGAACAGGCTAAATACCGGCTTAAGAAGAAGATGGCTTTGCCTCGGGAGGTTAATTTGAATGGTTACGTGCGGGAGTTTGGGTGATTACGTGCGCAGGTGGTCGGATAAATAAATCAGCCAGCGCAGCCAGCTGGTTTTTTGTCCGAACACTCGTAGCGAACCACTGACAAGATAGTAAGGCGGGGAACACAAAAGACACATAATAAAACATAAGCACAAAATAGTATGAACAGCTTCACACTACTGGACATTTTCAAATCGGACGCTTGGAGGACTCGAAACCCTTCGCTACGCTTTAGTTTCGAGACGCTCCAAGGTTCCAAAAACCTATTTGAGGACCTTGGAGCGTCCTCTGCCGTGAAGCCGAAGGCGAAATTGTTGAGGTCCTCCAAGCGTCTGGAGAAAATGTCCAGTAGTATGGAACAGCTTAGTTGCTGACCTTTTGCAACCGGATTAGGTCACATAGCACGAAGTACTGCGCAGCAAAACACACAAGCACAAGAGAATAAGCAAATGATGATTTAGCGCAGCCGAACACCACTGTTGTGTGCTTTTGTGTTTGTGTGGCGAAAAAATCTGTGTAACGTCAGTTAGTTACTAATTCTTTCCATTCTGTGTTTTTCTCTTCCTTTTGTGCATTATGTGTTGAAAACCTCTCGTGATCAAAGCCAACTATTCGCCAGTCCGAAACACCACCCCCTTTTCCACCCCGGCATCCGCCCCAACCCAAACCGTATACTCACCGGTTTCCGTACCATAAGTAAGGTCGTCCCGATAAAAAGAAAGTTCTTCGGGAGACAGCTCAAAGCTTACCGTACGACGCTCGCCGGCAGCCAAGTTAATTTTCTGGAAGGCCTTTAGTTCCCGTACGGGGCGGGTGACGCTGGCGAAGTGATCGCGTAGGTAGAGTTGTACGACTTCTTTGCCGTTTACTTTACCCGTGTTCGTGACGTCGATGGAGACGGTAATCGTTTCTTCTTTTCCGTATGCTTCCTTTTCCAACCGGAGTGGGCCGTAGGAGAAATCCGTATACGACAGTCCGTAGCCGAAGGGGAGTAATGGCGTAAATCCTTCGTCCAGGTAATGGGAAGTATTACCCAGTGAGGTTTGCCAGGCTTGTACGGGAATGCTATCAATTGGCACCCAGTTATCAGCCGACGCGGGGCGGCCCGTGTTCTTATGGGCGTGATAAACGGGGATTTGCCCGACGGCCCTGGGGAAGGTGATCGGTAGGTGACCGGAGGGGTTTGCCTTTCCTAATAGCAGGTCGCTCAGCGCGGGGCCAGCCATCGTTCCCGGGTGCCAGGCGTAAAGTAAGGCATCTACTTTGGGTAACAGGTCCGTGAGGATGAGTGGGCGACCAGCCATAATTATCAAAACAACTGGCTTACCGAGCGCACTGATCTGACTCAGTAATTCTTCCTGGGCACCGGGAAGGTTCAGGTGTGCCCTGCTATGTGCTTCTCCGGACAGGATCGCCTCCTCACCGGCGAAGAACAACACGACTTCGGACGCACGGGCGGCGGCCAGCGCTTCCGCGAAACCCTCGTCGGTTTTGGTGCGGCTGATCTTCAGGCCGGAAGCGTAGTTGACGGTAGCCTGACCAGCCAGCGCAGTGCGTAGTGCGGTAAGGGGTGTTTGCGAATCCTCTTTTTTGCTGTCGAACGACCAGGTACCCAGTTGCTCGTGGGGTGCGTCGGCGAGTGGGCCGATGACCGCTACTGACTTTAGGGTGGTAGATAAGGGAAGCGTTTGGTTCTCGTTTTTGAGCAAGACTACACTTTCTATGGCCGCCTGTTTCGCAGTTTCGAGGTAGTCCGTTCCTTGCTTTTGAACCGCCCATTGCATCCGCGACTGAGTCGGGACTAACTGTCGCGTCGCCCGCGACCGCGCCCCTTGGAAAAGCCCCAACCGCGACTTGAGCACCAAAATACGCTTTACCGCATCGTCAATAAGCTTACTATCGACTTTACCCTCTTCGATAAGGTTTCCCAAATGATCGTTATAAGAAGTACTGGTCATTTCCATATCAACGCCCGCCTTCATCGCAGCCAGTGCCGCCGCTTTAGGGTCTTCGGAGTAACCGTGTGCGATCATTTCCGTGATCGATTCCCAATCACTGACGACCATACCGGGGTAATTCCATTTTTGCTTCAATACGTCCCGTAATAAATACTGATTGCCCGAAGCAGGCACGTCATTGATTTCATTAAACGACGTCATGAACGACCCGGCCCCGGCGGCAACCGCTGCCTTGAACGGTCGCAGGTAAACTTCGTGCAGATACCGGTCCCCGACGATGGCGGAATTATAATCCCGGCCACCTTCGGCCATTCCGTAAGCCGCAAAGTGCTTCGCGCAGGCAGCAATTCGCCCGGGCGCACTCATGTCCTCCCCCTGGAAACCTTCGATCATCGCTACGCCCATTTCCGCCGTCAAAAAAGGATCTTCCCCCGGTGACTCCGCGACGCGGCCCCAGCGGGGATCACGTGCTACGTCGATCATTGGCGCGAAAGTCCAGTTGACTCCTGCCGCGTTCGCCTCCTCCGCGGCAATGCGAGACCCCTCCCGTACCAGTTCCGTATTCCAGGACGCACTCTGGCCCAGGGGGATCGGAAAGATGGTCCTAAACCCGTGCACGACGTCCCGCCCGATGAGCAGCGGAATGCCCAACCGACTTTTTTCCCGGGCTATTCTTTGGTATTCCGCATTACGCTCGGGATTAACTTCATTAAGCACCGAACCTACTTTGCCTTCGGTAATCAGACGGGGCAGGTCGTTATAACTTATACCGCCGTCGAGTTGCTGTAACTGACCGAGCTTTTCGGTAAAAGTCATTAGTTGCAGCAGCGAATCCGCTAGCTGTAAGTGAGCATCCGCAACGCCCCCGTTGGCGACGGACCGCCCGGGAGAAGTGGGCAAGAAAGTAGTACTAAAAAAGACAGCTCCTATCACCACGAGGGCAAGTAATAATTTTGGGAAACGCATCGAATGAATTTTATTGAACTCGTGATATTAGGAAAAACTTGTTGTGCGCGGATTTTTTTGCCACACAAACACAAAAGCACAAAAAAGCGGTGTGCGGCTGCGCCGAAGCACTGTTTATTTGTTCTTTTGTGTTTGTGTCTTTTGTTTTGCAGTACTTCGTGCTGTGTAGCACAATCGGGTCGCGTCAGGTCTGTTACCAGGTAAAAGTGACAAGGTTACCGGCCGGCAGGCTGTACTGAAAGCTATCGCCGCCTTCGGTTACCCGTAAGGTGGACGTTTGACTGTTGTGATTAAAAGCCACGAGTACTCGACTACGATCCGGATTGAGGAAAGCGACCTGGGAAATGCCTTCTCCCCGGCGCGTCGGTGTTGGTATCCGGACGGCGCCCGGCTGAACGAATTTGGCCGTGTGCCCTAATAAATAGTATTCGACGTTCCGGCTAATGTTTCCATTTCCCGCATTGATGGTAACGACACCCCGGCAATCTTTACAGCCACCATTTTGCGGGCCGCTATTTTCGTTGAGCGCGAGGTTCCAGAACAATACTGTTTTCGCCCAATTGCGGGTGGCGCCTACCAGCAAATTATCGGTATTCCAGGAAAGGTTGGTACCGAAATCAGTCGAGAACCCCCCACCCGAGCACTCCGTAAAATAAATGCCCCGGTCGGGATGCTGGGTGTTGACCTGGCTCATAGCACTTACGTCACCCGCATAGCAGTGGAATGCGGTGCCGGCGATAAATTCTTTGGTCGCGTCATCACTCAGGACGTCGAGCGGATACTTGATATCATCCCAGTTGTGATCGTAAATAATGATTTTGGTGTCTAAGTCAGCAGCGGCCAGGGCAGGACCGAGGTGGTCACGGATAAACGTGCTCTGCTGGGCGGCCTCCATTTCCATCGTTGGGTAACCACTAGCGAGCAGGGGTTCGTTTTGCACTGAAATGGCGTAGATCGAAATACCGGCCGCGGACATCGCCCGGAGATAGACCACAAAGTATTGCGCATAACTACTCAACAGGTCTCCCCGAAGCTGGCCACCGTTGCGGATGTCACCGTTCGTTTTCATCCAGGCCGGAGCGCTCCAGGGCGTTGCCATGATCTTTAAATCGGGACTGATGGCCATTATTTCCTGAAGAACCGGAACGAGGTGATCCGTATCCCGGCCGAGGCTGAATTCGGATTGATCCGGATCGGCTCCTCCGGCGGGGTTGTCATTATAGGTATAATCAGCCGTAGAAAAGTCGGAAGCACCGATGGTTATCCGCATGAAGCTGATGCCGATTCCCGCTTCCGGGGTAAACAACTCCCGTAGTAAGGTTGCCCGTTTAGCGTCCGTCAGGTGTTCCCGGAGCACGAACGCCGAAGAACCGGTAAGGGCGGCTCCGAAGCCGTCGATCGTTTGCAGTGCCGTGGACGTGTCGATACCAATGGGTATTCCGCCGGTCAGGCCCGCCTTGAAGGGGAGTAAGTTCGTAGACTTTGACAGTAGGACGGAACCTTCGCCGTTGGTCGTCCAGACCGTAACGGTCCCCGGTTCACCCGTTGGTGTGGGTTCCTCTTCTTCCATCGGGACCGTGGGCACGGGAATGTCATCATCGCCGCATCCGCAGACCAGCAGGAGGAGCAGGGTCAGGAGGGAAAAGAGTTTGCTTTGTTGTTTAAGGAGCATATGAAATTAAATATTACAAACTAATGTTACGCAGATTTTTTTCGCCACAAAAGCACAAAAAAGCGGTGTATGGCTACGCAGTACTTCGTGCTACGTGGTATAATCCGGTTGCGTGAGGTCAGTTACAAAAATCAGAAGGCAAAATCAACGACCTCCCGACCATAATTATCAACCGGGAGGTCATCAATATTAGAAATCGTGTCAGAAATGGATCGCTTACCGGACCATCAGCTTCCGTACGGAATGCGCATTACCCGCTTGCAGGTAAACGAAATACATTCCCGGAGCCCAGCCACCTACTTCGAGGGTGCGGGTCATCGCCATGTCGGTAGCGAGCACTTTTTCTTCGACCATCGTCCGGCCGTTCATGTCCAGTACACGCAGGTTCAGCGGTTGAGCGCGGGCGAGTTCCCACCGAACGGAAACGAAGTCGCTGCTAATCGAAGGGGCCAGTAAGAATTCATTACCGGCGAACAATTCCCGTACCGAAGTGAGGCTTTCGCAGGAACCAAACTTCACGCCGGGAATGGCCAACGTATCAGTAGTTAGTGCAAGGCCGGCGAAACGGTTGTTGTCATCGGTCTGGCAACCTTCGGGCGGATCTTCTTCCGTCCCCCAGTCATTACCGTTCATGAACTTGTAATTAATCGAGATGATGGCAGCGGGAACCGGAATAGTAACTTCGTAGATACCATTACCTACATCGGTCATAGGGGTGCTGCCGGGGGACCAGCCCTGGAAGTTGCCCACCAAATGAACACCATTGGGAGAAACGTCAAAACCGGTCATCTCTACCCGGAAGGTGACGTCCTTAGTCGGAGTCGGGTTTTCGCAGCCGGAAAAAGTCTGGGTCGGGAGTACAATATCGTCGGTCCCCGTAGCAATAACCAACCGGTTGTCATCGATGCTTTCACAACCTTCGGGTGGGTCTTCGGCCATAGGCCAATCATTACCGTTAACAAATTTGTACTGCAATACGAGCAAGCTGTTGAGTACCGGTAAGGTAACTTCATAGATTCCGTTACCGGCGTCCGTCAGACGGGTAGCCCCCGGAGACCAGCCCTGGAAGTTGCCGGCGATATGTACGCCGTTGGCGTCAACGGTTTGTCCGCTCATGTCCACCCGGAAGGTGACCATTTTGGTCGCTGCATCGGCGGCGCAAGCGTTAAAAGGTATGGCCGTCAGCGTAACGTCCTCCAAAGGAGTAGTAAATACGCGATTGTTACCATTAACGGCGCAGGTTAGCGGCGGGGTCTCCTCCGTTCCCCAAGCGTTGCCGTTGAGGAATTTAAACTGGATATCCCGTCCGCTTTGTAGCGACACGGTGGCGGCATAGATGTCATCACCGGCCGCAGTGAGTTCGATGGAATCGGTTGACCAGCTAGTAAGATCACCAGCCACGTGCACGCCGTCTTCGGATACGGCGATCCCGGTCATATCGACCTGTATGGTTACCTCCACCATCTGGGCGTAAACCGTAAGGCTGACCAATAGACAAAGGAAAGTAAATAATTGTCTCATAATTAAATTGATTTAGTTAAAGCGAATAATGAGTTTACTTAATAAAAGATGCTTGAGATACGCCGGTTTCCGTTTCCAGGCGCAGGTAGTATCGTCCGGCGGGTAATTCAGCAACGCCCGTCCAGTTAAAACCGTCGGTTGCTTTGGCTTGGTAAACGGGGCGTCCGAGAACGTCGACGATGCTAATGTTACCGGCTCCACGGAAAGAAACCGTAAGCCGATCGGTAACGGGGTTGGGGTACAGGATCAGGTTTTCGCCGGTGCTTCCACGGAAAGAAACCGTACGCACGCCCTCCAGGTGTTGAGTGCCGTCCAGATCGACCGTAGTGAGCCGGTAGTAATTGGTTCCGCTAGCGGGTTGCTCGTCTACCGTGCGGTAGGAATCATTCCCACGGCCGTTCTGGCTGGCCAGTATTTCACGAAGCAGGATAAAGTCAACACCGTTAACGGAGCGTTCAACCCGAAAGAAATCCACGTCTTCTTCGGCTGCGGTTACCCAGTTTACAAATACACTTTTCTTGGCCGCGACGGCTTCGAAGAGGGTAAGTTCCACCGGTAAAGCCCGAGAAAATTCACAAGTGTTGAAGAAATATACTTCCGTTTCTTCCACGTCGCCATCAAGGCGATAAAAACGATCCGAGTTATCTGGATTAGCGCACGGTGCCGGTGTCGTGGATTCCGCTCTGCCAAAGTCCGGCCCGATTGAATACTTAAAATTTAATTTTAATAGATCGGCGGGCACCATGATCGTTGTTTCGTATACCGTAGTACCGCCCACCTGGCTTAATTGCCTAAAGCCATCGTTGTTAAAACCGGTCATTTCACCAACAACGTAAACCCCCTGGCTAGCGTCCTGATTTGCCGCATCCACTCGGAAGGTCACGGGAATCCGGGTAACACCTTCCGGGCACCCACCGAAGACAAAAGTAGGTAAGGTGGTATTCATCATCGGGACCGTGAAGACGCGGTTACCGTTGTACTCGTAGGAACAGGGAGATCTAGGTTCCTCACCTCCGTAATTATTACCATTAAGAATTTTGTACTCAATATTATCGTCGGCGGGCCGGTTGATAACGGCTTCGTAGATGTCGCTACCGGGAGAAGTCTCCGTCATTGGAGTGGCCGTAGGGTCAAAGCCATTGAAGGTGCCGACGATGTGAACCCCCGTATCATCAATCGTTATGCCGTTCATATCAACGCGAACGGTTACGTCTATCTGGGCGCGGACGCCGGTGCAGAGTAGGGTTAGTAAAGAGCAAAGCAGGTAGAATCTTTTCATAATTCAGTAATTATATTTTGGATATTATGGTTGTAAAAAGGGAGGAGGATAATGATAATAACCATCCCCCCTTCTCCTCGTCGTGCGCGATATTAGTTCTTAATCAGTTTTCTTACGATCGGCTGCGTCGGTGAATTAAAATGGATAGTGTACAAGCCGGTAGGCAATTCCTTTAGATTAAGCTTCAGTTGGGTTACTTCGGTACTGACGGGAGCCATCAAAACCTGACGCCCCGCAGCATCGAACAAGGTGGCATTACTAAAGTCGTGCGTATCGGGCAGCGTTACGGTTAGCTCATCGACCGCGGGGTTGGGAAATAGCCCGACCCGCTCTGCCCGTTCCACAAACTTACTTTGCACCTGCGTGCGCGCCGAACGATTCGCCGTAGTCTCCACTTGTTCGAAGCGCCACTGCTGGTTGGTATTATTATTATTGTTCCAAACCAGGATGTTTGCCCCATTGGCCGTGGAGTTGCCCGCCACATCCAGCCGCTTGCCGCTACGCCTGTTTCGCAGGGAATAATAACCATCCTCCACTTCGATGAACTGCCATTTTTGGCGGTTGTATCCGTTGCAGTCTTGCTGAACGACGTTGGCATTACTATTTGTACGTTGGGAGAGGCACTTACCGGTACTTTTCACCTTGAGGTCATAGTAATCACCTCCCGCAGCGATGAGCTCCCAGCGCTGGTTATCTCCACCGCCATTATTAATTTCATACTGCTGCACGTTAGCGTTGTTGCCGCCTGAGTTGTTGGCAATGTCCAATCCTTTACCGCTTCTCCGCGAGAGGATATTATAATAGCCACTAAAACCAACATCTCCAGGCGTCCACACAAAAGTCACCGCTGACTTGGCGGATAGGTTATAATCAAAAGAATTATTCCCTTCCCTAACCCGTACCGTCGTGCTGCTATTTTCATCATTGTAAGCCAGCACGACCCGCTGCCCGTCCGGATTACGGAAAGCCGTGGAATAAAGGTTGCCATTGTTATTCGACGACCCAATGCGCCGGGCACCAGGCTGGACGAATTTCGCCACCTGCCCAATGATATAATAAGATACGTTGCGGCTATAGCTTGATGCATTTGGAATCGTCACCGCCGGCAGGCAGGTCTCGCAGCCACCGGGCGTACGGGGCTCATTGTTACTGTCGGCCGCCAGGTTCCACTCAAAAACGGTCCGCGACCAGTTATTGAGTGAGCCGGTTACTACGTTGCGCATATGCCAGCTGAAGTCACCATTAAAATTACCGTTGCTCCCCGTAAACTGTTCGGTGAAATAGACATTCTTGCCCGTATTGTTGCGAACCGTCGACATGGCCGAGATATCCCCCGCGTACAGGTGGAAAGCCGCCCCATCCACGTAACTCGACTGGTTAAGGACCTGAGTCGGATACGCCGTATTATCACAGTTGTGATCGAAGGCAATGATCTTCGGACTAAAACTCGAATTAACGATCTGTGGCCCCAAATGATTATTAATGAAGTCGACCTGCTCGTCGGCGGTCATCAGCATACTCGGCTCGTTGAATTCATTTTCCGGTTCGTTCTGTGGTGTGATCCCCCAGATAGAAATACCCTCGGCGTTCATCGCTTGCAGGTATCTGACAAAATACCGGGCGTAAGCGGCGTAATACTGGTTCTGTAAGCGTCCGCCGACGTAAGCGTTATTGGTCTTCATCCAGGGTGGGGCGGACCACGGCGTCGCCAGGACTTTAATATTCGGATTAATGGCCAGAATATCCTTAATGATGGGAATCAAGTGCGTTTTGTCCGGCCCATTCAGGCTGAAGTTATTCATGTCCGTGTCTCCATTAACGTCGTTATAGGAATACACTGAATTGCTGAGATCAGAGGCCCCTATGCTGATTCTGATGGCGGAAAGTCGGAGCCCATCATTCCCAAATAGCTCCCGCAACAGTTTGTTTTTCTGGGTGGTATTAAGCCCCCGGATCACCTGAGCGCTGGCCTGGGTGAGCATAAACCCGAAGCCGTCGATGGCTTGGTAAGCCGTGCCGTTATCAAGCGTAATGGTAGCGTCGTTGCTACTGGAATTACTGGCAAAGTCGACCGTAGCACGCTCAGAAAGCAGCACGCTTTGGTCGCCCCGCGTCAGCCACGGCGTGACTGATTGAGCGGTAAGGCACCCGGATAACAAGCTTAAGGAAAAGAGGAGTAAAATAGATTTCCACATAATTAAAATTGATTAGGATGGGCCACCGTTATTTCCGGGCTGTCGTGTGCAAACGTTGGCCGGTCGGGTAGCCCATCAGTCGAAAGGAGTCCAGTTAAGCAGGTAGTTATTTAATATCCGGGGTTTTGAATTAGGCTCGGATTGCGATCGATCTCTGACTGAGGGATCGGTAACAGCAATTTTTGCTCGGTCACGTCGTAGCCACGGTTCAAAGCATTCATCACCTCGATGGCCCGGCCGGTACGTTTGAGATCGAACCAACGGTGTCCCTCGAAAGCAAGCTCCAGACGGCGTTCCCGTTGAATAGCTGTTTTCAACGTATTCTGATCATTAGTCGTGATGTCTCCTAAGCCGACCCGACGGCGGACCTGATTGAGTTGATTCTTAGCCAAATCCAAATTATTCAACTCGGCGTTAGCTTCCGCCGCCAACAGGATGACGTCGGCCAATCGCAGCAAAATGAAATTATTCGGACTGGAAAATCCACCGGCCCGCCGTTGCTTGAAGGGAAAAGGAATAACACCCGTGGGGTAATCGGGGTCGTTCCAGGGTAAGTTAGCCTCTTTCAGAATAGAAGCCCGTTCCCGAGCGTCGTCGCTCGTACTGGCAAAAGCAGTCAGCAAATCATTGGACGGCGTATTAAACTTCCGCCAGTTATCACCCGTCAGGCTGGGCGGCAACCAGAGTTGTGGGCCCCAATTCGCTTCGTTGGTTCCACCGATGTACTGGACTTCGAAAATGGATTCGGCCGAGTTTTCATCCGTCCCGTCCCACAGGGAATTGAAGTTATTTAGTAAGGAATAAACGTTACCGTCAATTACTGCTTCAGCGTGCAATTTTACGGCATTCCAATCCGGCGCCGGCTGGTGGGCGTAGGCCTTTGCCAGCGTCGCCTGGGCGGCACCCTTCGTAGCTCGTTCTGCCCGGCTCGACCAGGTAGCGGGCAGCAGGTCCATCGCAATTTCTAGATCAACAATCATCGCCGCGTAAATGGCTGCTTCGCTCACCCGGGGCTGGAAGACGACTTCTGGGTCCGTCGAGTTCACCTTTTCCAACACCAGCGGCACGCCACCCCAAAGGTTGACCAGCTGAAAGTAATGCGTAGCGCGCAGGAAGCGGGCCTCGCCCAGGATCTCCGATTTACGGGCTTCCGTCAGGTCGGCCGCACTAATTTCTCCCACGTTATCGATCACGGCATTGGCGCGGCCGATCGCTTCGTACAGGTAGCCCCAGTCCCGTTCGACGGTTCCATTATTGGTCGCTACCTCGAATTGATCGAGCTGAAAGTTGTTCGGATTATCACCGCCGGCATAACAGTTGTCGGAGATGACGTCACCGTTCGTGAAACGGTCAAAAATGTAATATTCACTCTGGAGCGCATCGTAGGCGGCCACGAGGGCGGCTTCGGCATCCGCACCGGTCTGGAAGAAATTACCCTCGGTCACTTCCGAAATCGGCTCGCGGTCCAGGAAGGAATCCACGCAGGAGGTGCTCAGGAGGGCGAGGCCGCAGGTGCAAAGGATGGTTGAGAAACGGAGCAGGGCGCGCATGGCTAGTTTAATTGGCTGATACATGGGGATGGGCTTAAAATTCCAGCTTGAGGCCGCCGGTAAAAATCTTGGATTGGGGGTAGGTACCGTAGTCGATACCCTGAGAAATAGCACTGCCACCGTCCCGGTTAACCTCCGGATCGTAGCCGCTGTAATCGGACAGTATCCAGAGATTTTGACCGCTGAAGTAAACGCTCATCGTTTGTACTTTGAAGCGACTAAGTAGTTCCGTGGGTAAATTATAGGACAGCGTCACGTTCCGGAGGCGCAAGTGCGAACCGTCCTCGATGAAGCGGCTACTGATGCGGCTGTTCTGATTGGGATCACCGAATACCGCCCGGGGGATGCGGGTGATGTCTCCCTCGTTCTGCCAGCGGGTGGCCGTAGTCGCCAGCGCATTATTGACCGTGAACATGCCTTCGGTTTCGATGCGGGTGGCGTTAAGCACGTCGTTACCGATCGTCGCCTGAAACAACACGTCGAGCGAAAGCCCCCCGATGGTGATGGAGTTGTTCAGGCCCAGCAATACATCTGGATTGGCGTCTCCGATAACCGTGCGATCCTCATCATCAATTATCCCGTCGTCATTAAGGTCGCTAAACACGATATCGCCCGTTACGGGACTAACGCCTTCGCTAACCCAGCCAAAGAAGGAACCGAGCGGCAAACCTTCCCGGACGATCACCGCATCACCCCGCTCTGGGATGCCGCCGGCGAAGATCACTTTGTCCGGTCCACCGATGTTGATGACCTCGTTACTGTTCGTCGAAGCGTTGAAGTTGGTACTCCAGTCTACTTTCTTCCCCCGGACGTTGTACGTTTTCAGACTGAACTCCAGCCCCTGGTTCCGTACCTCGCCCAAATTCTGAATACCGCTACCGAACCCGGTAGACCGGGGAAGGTCCACGTTAACCAGCAGGTCCGACGTGTTTTTCAGGTAGTAGTCCATCGTCAGGTTAGCCCGGAAGTCGAACAGCGCCAGGTCGAAACCGATGTTCACCTGGGAGGTCGTCTCCCAGCGCAGGTTTTCGTTGCTGATGGTAGACGGCCGGGTACCGGGGAATATCTGTCCGTTAAAGTTGTAGTTGGCTCCCGTCGCGAACAGGCCGTAGGAAGCAAAGTCGCCGATATTCTGATTACCGGTCATCCCCGCACTCACACGAATCTTAAGGTCGTTGATGGCGTCGTTCCCCTTCAGGAATCCTTCCTCGGAGACCCGCCACCCCAGCGAGACGGACGGGAAGTAAGCAAACCGATTGCCCGCCCCGAAACGGGAGGAGCCGTCCGCCCGGAAACTCACGTCGGCAAGGTACTTTTCCTGAAACTTGTAGGACACACGGCCGAGGTAGGAAAACAAAGCCCACTGCGAGGCTCCGGTGCTCGCGTCGATCTTCCGGCTACCCGCATTCAGCGTGGTAACGGCCCCGTTCGGAAATCCTTCCGCCCGGGCGTAGGTAGATTCGTAGGCGGACTCCTGAGCGGTAATTCCTCCCAGAAAAGTGAAAGCATGCGCGCCGGCCGAATAATCATAGGTCAGCGTATTCTCCGTTAGCCAGATCATCTCCTGGTTGGTGCTGGCGATGCCGATGCCCTGGAGGCTGCGCCCGAACTGGGTGCTGAAGGGGTCCAGGAAGTAATCGTTTTTGTTTGCGTACGCTTCGATACCGAAGGAGGTCTTAAACCGTAGTCCGGGGAGCACGTCGAACGCGGCGTACAGGTTACCCACGATACGGTTCGTGGCGGACTGATCCTGCGGCGCGATGATGTTAGCCACCGGGTTCTCCCAGGCCTGCAACGGGTTAGTCGTGTAGGTACCGTCTTCGTTCAGGATACCGATGATCGGCGGGGAAGACAGCGCGCCCAAAATTACGCCGCCCTGATTGACCCGGTTGTTATCCGGAACACTGTTGAAGCTTACCCGTGAGAGGTTCATCGTCGTACCGAGTTCAAAACCCGGCTTCAGCTCGGTGGAGAAGTTGACCCGCAGGCCGGTCCGCTGAAAATCGGATTCCCGGACCACTCCTTCCTGCCGTTGCTGGCTACCGGAGACAAAATACCGCGTCTTCCCGTTTCCTCCACTCAGCGACAACTGGTGGTTGGTAGTGGTGGCATTGCGGTACACTTCGTCCTGCCAGTCGGTGTCCTCCGTAAAGTCCGCTCCGTCAAGAACGGGTGCCTGACCGGCGTTGACGTAAGATTCGTTGACGAGGTCCACGTAGCCCGCGGCATCCAGTAGGTCGAGCGTCTTGGTGATCTGACTGAAACCTACACTGGTGCTCAGACTGATCTTGGGTTTTCCGGGAACACCCTTCTTAGTGGTAATCAGAACAACCCCGTTAGCCGCCCTCGCACCGTAGATGGCCGAAGCGGAAGCGTCTTTCAGCACTTCCAGCGACTCCACGTCCGCCGGGTTAATGCCTTCCGTATTAAGGACGGGAACGCCGTCAATAACGTAAAGTGGTTCGTTCCCCGCGGAAAGCGAGGTCGCCCCCCGGATCCGAACGGAAATGCTGTTCCCCGGCGCACCGGAAAACTGATTGACCTGGACGCCCGCCGCCTGCCCCTGAAGGATGTTCTCCAAACGGGTGATCGGCTTCTTTTCCAGGTCCTTGGCCTCAACCGAAGTCACGGCTCCGGTGATGTCTTTACGCTGCTTAGTACCGTAACCGACCACGACCAATTCCTCCAGCATCGCCGCCGTGGATGACATTTCGATGTCGATCGTCGTCCGGCCATCAACGGCGACCGTGTAGTTATCGTAGCCTAAATAGCTAACCACGAGGCTTCCTCCTTCGGGTACGCGGATGTCGAACTCACCGTTAAAATCGGTTACCGTTCCAGTCGTTGTCTCGGCGACCATAACGGTTGCCCCGATCAGCGGCGTACCGTCCGTGGCGTCGGTAATCAAGCCTCTAACCTGACGGTCCTGACCCGTGAGAACACCCGACAAGAGGAACATAAAGCTGATAAAAATCACTGAAAATCTCATAAATTCGGGTGTTACTATAGATCGACTCGCACTTTTTACTGGAGTAAGACCAGTTACCAGCACGTTGGAATTAAAATTTGCTCAAGCCGTGGATTCAAAATTATTGATTGACCACTTGCGTTCTGCTGACTGCAAATTTGGCACAACGGGAGGCTAAACACCAAAAAAACGCACCTGACAAACACTCTTCATTCGCTCCAAACCCTGGAATTGAGCCATTTTCGTGGTGAAAATCATAAAATCGTCGGAGTCCGCAAGAAAGCTGATTGACCTACTGGTTGAGCCGCAATCTACACTACGCTGGGGAAGCGGCAAATGCCAGTAGTGTGGTTCCTGACTGAGATTGTCACCAGGGCGGCCGTGTCGCGGTCATCAGTTTTTACCTAACTGACCTTAGGCAACCGGATTGTGCCACATAGCATGAAGCACTGCAAAGCAAAACACACCAACACAAAAGAGTAAGTAAATGGTGGCTTGGCGTAGCCACCCACCACTTTTTGTGCTTTTGTGTTGGTGTGGCGAAAACATCTGCGTAACATCAATTACCTAAAAATGGGTAGCCGCAACTAGTCCAGCTTTTGACGGCGCACGGTCCATCAAGTTCCGTGGCCAATAGGCCGTCGGCTACCCAGAAGGGTAGAACTGGTTACTTAGGCATCTACTCAGCGCAGGGGAATACGGAGAAACGGATGCGCCCGGCTATTCATCCAATCCCCACTGCATCCCGCGACCGCGCCCTCTAACTTGCTACTATATTAAACCCCGGCTTAGTACGCTTCTCAATAGCGCCAGGAACTCAAATCAGCCCCAACCGGCGCTTGTTTCACCAAGTCCTCCTCCACCCATTTAGGGATAAACATCCGGTGGTAGCGCAGGCGACTAATGGCGTTGGGTTGCGTGTGATCGCCATTCCAGCAGTGCTCCGCCCGGTCGCCGTAGTCTACTTCGCCGTCGTAGTAGGGCTGACTGGTTTCTTCGAGGATTTCCTCGGCCAGGTACACGGCGTTGTTGAGGTAGTAGTTGTCCATGTCGCCGCAGTAGAGGTGGATTTTACCCTTTAACTTGGGGCCTAATTCCGCCCAGTCGCGCTTCATTATGTAAGCGATATCGAAGTTCTCCCGCCAGTGAGCGGCCACCTCGGGGTTTATTTCGCCCGTTTCTTTGTCCCAGATGCGTTGTGGGTAGCCGTCGTCGCCGACCGGACTGTAAACGGCTTCCCAGATATCCCACTGCTGGCCCGACCGGCCGCGCGTGCCCAGCACCAATTCGCGCTGGTTCATTTCGCGCAGGGTGCTTTGTACGTTACCTAAGTAGTCGCGGTGCCCGGGCACTTCGGTCCGTTTATAGTCACTTTCCAGGTAGTAGGCATTCTTATCTTCGTAGATATTGGTCAGGCAAAAAGCCCGAAAGTCGATAGGGTCGGGGCAGGCGGCGTAGCAGGTTCCGTAGTCGTCCGGGTACAAAACCTGGGCGGCGATGGCCTCCCAGCCGCCGGTGCTGCCGCCGTACATAAAGCGCGACCAGCCCTCGCCGATGCCCCTGAATTGTGCTTCGATGTAGGGGATCAACTCGTAGGTAATCGCATCGCCGTAGGGGCCCAGATTTTCAGAATTTACGGCGTAGCTATCGTCGTAGTAAGGTGTAGCATGCTGTATTTCAATGGCTAGTACGCGTGGGAAATCAGGTCCGGTCCAGGCTTTGTAGAAATCGTATTCCTCTTGCTGGACGACGTGGTTGTAACAGTCCATTTGAAAACGCTCACTGTATTCGCACGGCTGGGTAGTGTCTGCCGGTTCGGTGCGCCAGCCGCCAAAATCGGCCGGGAAATGACCGTGCATGATCGCTAGTGGGTATTTTACATCCGGGTGTTCCGCCCAGCCTTGGGGCAGAAGTACGTGCGCGCCGAGGTACATATCCCGACCCCAAAATTCGCTCAGTAGTTCGGATTTGATCTTAATGTGCTTGATCCATTCCGTATCTTCCGGAGGCACGATGGCGGGTATCGTTCGGTCGAACGCCAGCTCGTAGTTTTGTCCGGATTCAATGGTCAGCTTCTGGGGCGTACTGAGCAGGTTGCCCGGTGCTTTGTTCCACTGTTGCCCCTCGCCCCGGTCCATGGGTAATTTTACCGTGTGGCCGTCGCTGCGGTTGAAGGTTTCGTATTTGTGGAGGAGTATTTGTACTTGATAATCGCCCGGGGGCACCTCGGCCAGCGACTTTAACGGGTAGCCCGGCGTGTCACTGTTGAAGGCCAGTTGGCTGCCCGGTTGCCAGTTTTCTACGTCCATTCCGAAGGCTAGTTGGGTTTCGGGTCCGTCGGATAGTTGGAAGCGGGGTTCTTCGCTGTCGTCTTTGGAGAGTAGTAGGATTAGGCGGCCGTCCAGGGCTTGGTCAGCCAAATCATTCGGAAGGCGCACTTGAAAAGCAGGCATTTCAGTATCAACCTCGGTGCCGGTAATTACCGTCTTGGCGGCAGAATCAACCTGAGCGGATAGGGAAAAACTCAGGAGAATCGGCAGGAATGAGTGTAATAATTTCATGGATTGACAGTGATTTAGACAGACAATATACGGAGGGATGCGCGGGCGCAGGTGCCATGAAGGTTGGCGATTAAGACCGCCAATAAAATACATGGCTATCCACAATACAGCCTAAGCTCAAAAGGAGATTTCTTACCCAAGTTGGCGATGGTTAGTCGTGGCGGACGGACTGGGTTCGTTGGTCGATATTAACGGTATCAATAGCCGGCACGCCGGTTCGTAAGTCCGTAGCAGTAGGTTTTTAACCATCCATCCGATACTAGACTTTGCTGATATTCCTAAATTTCACTTGATACCCCATGTACAAAGCGTGAGGTAACATGATGACGGTCATCCCAGAAAAAGGAATCATATACACACCGATCAAGACAACGATCAAATACGTCCAGACGAAACTTTCCGGCATTTGCCCGTCCCTCACCTCAATATGATTCAGCAGCACGCCGAGAGGAACAAGCAACAAACCGAAGTAGACGAACCAGAATCCCGCAAAGTTCTCATAATTCATCTGACCGTTCAGCAACGGAAACTCCACAAGCCCATCGCTTATCATGAAAAAATACCTGCTTGAAAAGCCATGAAATTGCTTCCCGAACGCAAACGGAGTCAGGCCAAAAAGGGAATGCATGACTCCCACGATCGCCAGTATTTTTCCGTTCGTTAGTCTCATCTAATACGCATTCAGCTCTTTAAATAGTCACCACGGTCTTCGCGTAGTTTATACTGACGTACTCATAGCGGCTATACTTTAGAGCGTGCCTAACATTATGCCGCCTTACTTCTGGTAAAAACACACCATACTTTTATGCTTCACGGTAGGGCACTTTAATCCAGAAAAACCGTCAGTGTTCCGCTAGCGTTAAATCCTTCTGTTTCAGACTCGGGTAGATACCAGGAATTTATAAACTTACTATCCAGTAAGATTTCCAATTTAGTTTTAGTTACACCATCCACTAAAACCGTACTTGTTTCGTAAGATTCAAAAGAAACATCGCTGCCACCAAATTCACTGCCCCTTTTTAAAATTTCAATGCGATGGAAGTGATCTTTGTAGTACGAAAGGTTACGACTAGCGTCCTTATAACGCCAACCACCGGTGGTGGAATCCACATCAATCAAGCCTAGGTCTTCCTGTAGTTTGTGAAAAGTCAGCGTTACGTCGTAAATCTCCCCATCGGGAAAATCAATAGCAAGGGATAGATCTTTCGATAAGTAATAATCAGGCCCCTTGTAGTAAACACCAGCCTCCAATCGGCTGATCTCCGGACTTACCGCGCGCGCACCACTTTCGATGGTTTCGCTAGTCTGGACATCGGTGAAGACAACGTTTACCCGGGAAGAATTCTCCGAAAGTCGATCGAGGGGCTCGACCTGCTCTTGTTCGCAGGAAAAGGCCAGGAGTGGCAAGATTATAAAGAGTAGTCTAAATTTCATGTTTGCTTATTTTACTGGTGTTTATCGTTCCGTGCGCCATAGCTTTGCGTTTATACTATGGATCAACTCATCTCAGCACCACAAACGCAGGTCGAGACCAAACTGGTACGTAGCATACTACTGGACATTTTCCCCGGACGCTTGGAGGACCTCAACAATTACGCCTTCGGCTTCACGGCAGAGGACGCTCCAAGGTCCTCAAATAGGATTTTGGAACCTTGGAGCGTCTCGAAACTAAAGCGTAGCGAAGGGTTTCGAGTCCTCCAAGCGTCCGATTTGAAAATGTCCAGTAGCGTGGGTACGTAGTTAAAGTTAGGGGAATTACCCCGTATTAAAAATAATTATTCAGTGTAAGTAAGCCCGCTTACAAGTCAGCCAGTGAGGCACCTAGGCGACTAAACCGCTGGCCATACATCCCGGGATTATACGAGGCTGCCCGAATACCTTCGCGACCCGAGCATTCTTTGCCATGTATAACCGGCGTACCGCGCGCTACCGGTTAGGCAGCAAAATGGTATTACGGGCCACGGCCGGTAGTTTGCTCCGCGTGATGAATAAAATTGCCAGTTCGGTAGTTATTGCCCCGCCCCACTCAAATAATCTAACGCAATATTCGAATAAATCTCCACCCCCAGTTTCATCGACCGGTCATCGATCTCGAAGGTCGGCGTGTGGTGGCCACCGACGTCCGTCGGTTCTTTGGCCGGGTCCAAGCCACCCAGAAAGACGAACAGACTCGGCACCTCCTGCGCATAAAAGGAAAAATCCTCCGCTCCGGTGATGGCCCGGACGAGGTTAATGTTATCCTCCCCAGCCGTCGCGGCCACGATGGGCATCAACCGGCGGGTGATGTCCGGGTCGTTAAAGGTGACGGGGTATCCTTTGTTGATCGTCACTTCGGCGGTCGCTCCGCTGGCGGCGGCGATGTTGGTGGCCGTCCGCTCGATGCGTTCGAAGATGTCGGCTTTCATGTCTTCGTCGAGGGTGCGGATGGTACCAATCATGGTTACTTCGTCGGGGATGATGTTGGAGCGTACGCCCCCTTCGATCTTGCCGACGGTGATGACGGCGGCTTCCTTGGTTAGTTCCGTCTGGCGGGAGACGATCGTCTGGAGACCCATGATAATCTGCGCGGCCGCCACGATGGGGTCGACGCTCGTCCAGGGGCGGGAGCCGTGAGCCTGCTTGCCTTTTACCTTGATTTTGAAGCTGTTCGACGCCGCCATCGCACCGCCGGGCTTGTAGTTGACTTCCCCGAGCGGCGTCTGGGCGTTGATGTGGATACCGAAGGCTACGTCGACCTTGTTGTCGGAAAGTACTCCTTCTTTAATCATCAGTTCGGCACCACCTTCTTCGCCTACGGGCGCACCTTCCTCGGCGGGCTGGAACATGAAGACGACGGTACCTTCGATATCGGCTTTACGCTTGGTTAGTACTTCCGCGGCGCCCATCAGCATGGCGACGTGGGTATCGTGGCCGCAGGCGTGCATCACTCCAACGTCCTTACCGAGGTAGGTCGTTTTTACTTTACTGGCCCACGGCAGATCGACTTCTTCCACGACGGGCAGGGCGTCGATGTCGGCCCGCAGCGCGATCACGCCACCGGGTTTTCCGCCTTTAAGAATACCGACGACGCCAGTGTGCGCTACGTTCTCCTGCACTTCCATGCCCAGGCTTTTGAGGTGGGCGGCGATGTATTTGCCCGTCTCGAATTCCCGGTTGCTGAGCTCGGGGTTTTCGTGGACGTGGTGCCGCCATTCGATTACCTTGGCTTCTACTTCGGCGGCGGCGGCGGCCGTCTTCGCGTGAGAATCGGACTGGGCGGAAAGCGTGAGGCTTAGGAGCAACAGGAAGAACGGAAAAAGTGATTTCATTGGTTTGTGTTGTTTTCGATGGTCAATATACAAATGGGGGCGCGGTCGCGGGTGCCGTGTAGATTGGTTTGAATGCAGTCTGGTCCGATAAGCCTACGAATCAATCCGGATCAGTGTAGAACAGCGCGGTGAGTTCTTTTCCCGAAAAGTCCGGGTTCAGGGAAAATTCGTTCCTAACTGCCGCCAACCAGTCTTCGCCGAAGTCGATTCGCTTAGTGGTAATCTTTTTTATTCCCTTGCGAAAGGAGAGTTTGTTGTTGAACAGTCCGATTCTTCCGTCCTGCGTAAGTTTTCCCACGAATAAGTGCCGACAAAAGTGGGACCTGGGATTGGTGGACATGTAGTAATTAGCAATCTCGATGTCTTCTTCGCTCACCTCCACGTTTTCGAAACTATACTGACTGGCCCACCCCTTTTTCGTTTTTCGCTGCACCATAAATTGCTGGCCGGCAACCGGCGCTATCCTCACCAGTCCGTCTTTGTCGCTGACGGGGACAGACACGTTGATGTCTAGCGGGACGCGGGTGACCAGCCCCCCGAATCCTACATCGGTGAGGTAGGTTCGTCCATCCAACTCAACTAAGTAAGCCAGGTGGTTTCTTGGGGGTAATTTCTTGGGGTTACTCAGCCAGACCCTCGCCAGGACTGGCTTTGGGGTGAACCCGAGTGACTTGAGTAGTTCCGCGTACAGCGTGTTGAGTTCGAAGCAGTAGCCGCCGCGGTTCTTTTGAACGATCTTATTAAAAAGATGATCGTGGTCTAAGGTAATCCGCCGACCTGCGGGAATGTCCAGGTTTTCGAAGGGGATGTTTTCCAGGTGGCGTTCCTGGAGCTTGGTCAGGCCGGCTAGGCCGGGGGTGAAATCGTTGACTTTTATCCTGTTTAGGTAGTCGGTTATTTTAGAGTCGTTCATATCGGGGTTGGCGGTCGGCGGCAGTGAGTAGATACATCAGTCGGAAGGTATAGTAGAATTGGTTGGCCCACCCTACCCTGCTCCCTTACGGCTTAACCTTGCACCTGCGTCCGCTTGGATTAGGCGGTAGGCTGGTAGGCAGTAGGACACCTTACGATTTAACCTTGCACTCCCGATAGCTATCGGGACCGCGCCCATAGTGCCGTTAATCACAGTATTAGATGCTTATCAGATCCTCTCTTTTGCACAGAAGCTGCCTACCGTAAGGTTCTACGTCCACCTAAACCGCCTATTTGGGGGTCACGTCAAAGAGAATTAGCGGCGTGACTAATAAGTTTTGGACCGGCACCTCTGCTTAGCATCACGAGCAGGTACGTAACTTCACTTCATGCAATACCGCTCACTAAGCTTCCTACTTTTAGTCCTGACCAGTTGCGCCGCCCCCCGCCCCGGCGCGGAGCAAAAACTAAGCGAGCTGCAGCTAGTCCTCCCTACTCTCTCCACCCCGGTTGCCAATTACGTACACGCCGTCCGCACCGGCAATCTGATCTTCCTAGCGGGCAAAGGCCCCACGCGCGCCGACGGTACCCGCGTCAACGGCAAACTCGGGGCGGACCTGACCGTCGAAGAAGGCTACGCGGCCGCCCGGCTGGCGGGGCTCCAACAATTAGCCGCACTGCGACTGGAATTGGGTAGTCTGGACCGGGTGGTGCGGATCGTTAAAGTGCACGGGATGGTCAACGCCGCCCCGGACTTTACGGAGCACTCCCGAGTAATCAACGGATTTTCCGATTTGATGGTGGAGGTGTTCGGAGAGCGGGGCAAGCACGCGCGGGCGGCGGTGGGGATGGGGTCTTTGCCGGGGGGGATGGCGGTTGAGGTGGAGGTTGTTGTGGAGGTTCGGTGAGGGTAGTTTGGTATTGAAGTGAATTGTAGGACTCACCTAAGAACTTGAGTGAAGCTCAATACCAATTTAATAAGAATATCTAAATTGATAATAATTGTAATAATAGAAATCATGGCTAGCAAAGAATAAAAATTGCGCGCATGTGATCCTAAATACCTTGATACGTAATCTGACGTGGAGTCACGCGTGAATTTTGAAGCCCTACTTCTTTTTTCACCACGTTATCACATTTTTTCCAGCTTAGATTCACGGTTTCGATCAGTGAGCGCACAAAGGTATTTTGGACCTCTAATCGTATTTTCAACTACCGTTCTATGAGAAGTAAGTCAGGTGTTGAACCTTTTCTGAAAACGGTTGGCTCTACTCTTTTCTTTCTTTTTGTAGGCTGTAACAGCTTAATCACTTTTGAATTGCACCCTTGATGGCCGGCTTTTCAATAACGTTTACCGACTGAATAAAGGACGATTAAAACCAGGAAGCTCAATCTCAACCATATCCTTATCGTAATAGTCCCCTTCTAGGTATTCCTCGAAAGCGAATAAACTGTAATTCATCGCATATTACTGTATTTTTGATGATATATACTTTTTTTGGTCGAAAATCAAATCTCTGCGCCTTATAATCAACGTTATGGCATAGTGGACGATCCAAACCATCGGTGTTAAATGTTGTCGTTGCTCGCTTAAGAAATAAAGATTCGCGGTGCTGACGATTTCTGAATAGCCTAGCTAAATCATCTCTAATCCGCGGTGGGTGAGAGTGTAATTCGATGAAAGCTTAATGAAAGATTGCTGTCCATAGTTTTATCCACTGACCAACCTGAGGCTGATCAAGGTTTAATGTCATCCCTTCACATTACTGAATAGCATCTACATTAAGACGGTAGATTATAAAAATTAATTTGGTTAAGGCTCCTGGAAATACAGCCGTGTTCTTATTGATTCGCACTGAGATAAGTAGTTTTTTCTTCTTTAACTCAAATATTGAAGTTCTTGAAATCTGGACGCTGTCGCCGTTTAAAGGGAGATAATAGCTCGTCAAACTCAGAACAATACAATCCGGTGAAGGCTAGAAATTGAGTCTTATTATCCATGATTTCGTCAATAGCCTTAGCGAAAAATAGTAAATTTCCTCATCTCTGGGCCTCATGTACGTGCACGTGCTCTACGCGCGCAGTGGAAAATTGCAGGACATAATCTCTATTTTATTGGAGCGTGTAGTCTACCCCGTTGACGGACCCGGAGGTGGTCCTACCCCATCCTGAGTCTGGTCACTCAATGTATCCGGCATCAGCGAATCCGGCTCTGGTGGTGGAGCGACTCCAGTTTGGATTGAGCTACCGCCTTCTCCCATAATGTCTGAACCCGGAAAAGGTGGCGGAGCTAATTGATCGGGGGCTGAGTCGAGATTTTCTAACACCTTTACACTCTGTGGTGACGGAGGGGGAGCAAATACATCTCCACCTTCAACAGTAGAATCAGATTCGCTTTTTCTGCTTGAGCTTGAAAGACCGACCAAAGAAGCTAGTCCTGAGAGGGAATCTGCAGTGTAGGTTACTTTAAAAAACGCCATAATTAAATGTCTTTAGGTTATATTTAGGTGTTTACTATGACTTGTAAACCCCTGTAATTTGGTTTGAGCTGATATCAATGTTAACTTTTTGACCATTAGCATTTGCTTCAGCTAAAATTGCTAATACATTGGTGACTCCGTCGGTTGATGTTGGAGCGATCCTTAACCAACCAGTATGATCCGGAATATCCTTCATGATTGCATGACACAACTTAGAATTAACGTATGATGATACATACCTCACATTTTTGCCGTAATACCACATAATATATTATTTAAGTTAAAAAATTTATCTCATTAACACAAGTTCATTTCTAGTGAGAAATCTGTGCCGCCTTAATTTACTATCAAGACATATAAACGCCATAGATTTCACCATCTGTGCCAAAGTAAACATTGACTTTTTTATTTTTAGTAACAGCTGCATTCAAAATCGTTACCACATTGGTGACTCCATCTAGCGAAGTTGGAGCAATTCTCTTCCAACCGGCAGAATCCTCAATTATTGCGTGTGCCCACTTTGTACCTACCCTGCTACTGATGTAAACGGCATTCTTGCCAAATACCCAACCGGCAACACCGAGGGATTTAAATGTCATAATTGATCCTGAAGCAGATATATCCGAAATTTTCAAGTCTGAATTGCTACCATCCCACCACTTACTATTGGGGCTGGTACTGTCAGAAAATTGTATTTTATTAGGTGCACTAAAAAGGTCGTTAGCATCACCAGCATTCACATTCTTCTCCATATCAAATTGATTATCGGCTTGCTCTATGGAACATTCGTAATGCATTGCTGACGTCATCTGCTCATTATCATTATCACCCAGTTCATCTATGTGCCAAATAGCCAGTCCAGAATCTGGAAGAAACGTGTCTCGACCTGATTTTTGACGGTTTTCTATGATAAAATATTCATTCGCATTTTTTGAATAGATGTAAAAGTCATTATTAGCTGCATTGAGGCTAGCGGTAGTGCCTGCTGTTATAGGTACTAAACTAGTGGACCAACCTGCCTCATTTTTTAGATAGGCTCCGACCTGCACTGGATTTTTGTCATTTCCGCCATTGCACATGAGGCAAAAATTTCCTACCCCATTAGAATTTCCGCCATAATCGTACAAATCAGGAAAGCTGCATATCATATGACCATTTTCATGACAGAAGGTCCTTAAAGTCAGGCTGCTGCCCATGTTAGTTATTTGATAGTCGGAGAATTTTTTACCCCCACCAACATCATACGACGAGGCTAGTCCCCATTGATGAGGCCAAAGACCTTCACTCCAGTTATTCATTCGTGCCCCAACGTAATACACATTTAAAGCGTAAATAAAGCCACCACTGTCTGAGGTCAGTTGACCGAAATTGAATCCTTGTGATTTAAAGTGATCCAATGCTTCTGTAATTAGTTCTCTCGCTCGGGACCCAAACGAAATTGCGGGATCCGTATAGTATGAGCGATTATTTGAAGCAGTATAATATCGTGTCACAACATTAGTGTAAGTCAATTTACTCCTTGAATTATCGAAGAAATAGTCGCGTACTGAGCCGTTATTCCCAAATCCAGAATACCCAGGTTGATTACAGAAGTTGCCAACTTCCTGGACACTGATTGTATCCGTAACATCCGGAAACTTGACAAGTATACAAAGCCCAACATAATTACCAACGGTAGGTGCGGTCACCGGGGCAGTTTGAGGGCCATCCACTAAAAGACGTTGAGTAACAGCGGCTTTCTTCATCGCTCGACGGGTTTTCCATCGAGGGACTACTGCCCCCTCTGCCAAAGGAGAACTTTGAACTATTTGCCTTACACTCGACTTTCGCAGACGTACGTGTTTTTCTATTCCAAGTCCACTAGGATCTACATCATTTATACTCTTCGCTATTGGCAACAATTTACTATTGTCATCAGAAAGTTGAGCATACCTGTAGTATCCTGTCTTAGGATCTTTAATTACCGTATAACCATCTTCGGTTTCAAATCTAGCATAAAACTGGTTTCCTGAACCTACAACCTCAATGGTACTACCGTCAGGGTTTGTGAAGGTAAATTTTTGATTTATAAATGGTGCTGGCATCGTGTCAAATATTTAGGTAAAGTGAAAGGTGTACAGTATAGTACATTTGGGGCTAGCACGTCATGCCGTTTCGCACCCCTGATAGTATAGCTTGACGGTACTTGCAAACTGGTTAACGATTAGGCAGCGCTTTTGATTTACGCCTGATTACCATGTGGGCCGATGTTGTAGTGAGAGAATTTATTCCACTTGCCTCCATAGTGGCGACAAACAATTCTAGCACCCTCTAAAGCAACTTTCGATAGAACTGAAAGCTTATTCATCAAATCACGTAGCAGAGTAGAAGACCATAACGGTTATACGTCCAAATCAGGCATAGAAGAAATGAGAATGATCATTCCTTACATTCATACTGTTGGGGGAGAATGTGTATGTCTTTCAACTCCAAGATTATTCTCGCCCTCACGTACTTGCCTAAAATATTGCAAAGGCATATTACCTGCCAGTAATTTCCTAGCAAAATATTGGTGCTCTAATTTTTGCAAAGCCATCATATTGCAAGTGTATTGTGTGTGTTTTTTAGTACTGCTTCTCGCCCCCTGCGTGCATTCTGAAACCTGCACCCAAAGCCGAATAATGTTTTGACACTTCAATATAGCAAAATAAATAACAAACTGCATGAAAAATCTTACAAAATATCTAAATTTGATGTCTAATTTATAAAAATTAATCAATATAGTGAGGTTTTAGGAGCAATTACAGGGTAAAGTATACTGTAATTTGCTTACTGATGGGGTTGGATTAGTAATACTCCTGTTGTTCAAGTTGCTACCATTGTCATCGCAATAATTGTTAATGCAATCATTTATAGTTCTCGATACTTGTAGTAAAGTCTCTTAGTTGTACTGAAGCAAGCTCAGTGACTCGAGCTACTGCATACATGCTGAAGAGACTCCTGATAGCAAGGCAAGGGCCTCGAATGTACTTGGCGTACGTTAGCTACCGACAATAGGGTACTTTCCAATTAAGGCGCGGTCGTGCCGACTTAACTGGAAGCACACTAACTAGCGACCTGAAACAGTACACGATTGCTACCCCGCTCCCTCTCGAATCATTCTGGTGCTTGTCTCGACTTAGTCGGGACCCAGATTTTTATAGGAACCAGCAAACTCAGCTGAGAACCAAACCCACTTCCATAAAACAAAACCCCCAAAACTTACAAATCATACCTAATACCATTAGGCTTACATACCTAACAACATTAGGCAAATGGACAGCAAGAGAAACACCCCCCGCTTCAAGCGCTGGTACTTCGCGGCAATACTACTGGTGGCCGTAGCCGGACTGGCCGGTTACTACCTCAGCCAGGATAGTACAACGCGCGTGCCCGGCGGACAACTGACGGTGCAAACAGTGACGAACGATCAGTTTTACGAGTACATCAACCTGACGGGGCGGGTGATTCCGGAGGAGACCTATTATGTAGACAGCAAAGTGGCGGGGAATGTGGGGCGGATTTATGCGGAGTCGGGGCAGCAGGTGCGGCGGGGCGATACGCTGCTGTTTATTTCTAACGCGGACCTGGAGCTGGAAGTGATGCAGCGTGAAAGCCAGTTGATCGAGCAGTTGAACGCCCAGCGGCAGACGCGGCTGCTGCTCAATCAGAACGACTTTACGCGGCGCGACCAGCTCGTGGAAGTCGATTATCAACTGCGGTTGCGGGAGAAGCAATTTGCGCGGAGTACCGTTTTACTTGCGGATTCGCTGATCGCCCGCAGCGACTTCGAACCGACGGAAAACGGATTTGCTTACTACGCCCAGCGGCGGGATTTGCTGCAACAAGCTTACCGGGCGGACAGTAGCGCGCGGCGGTCGCAACTCCGGCAGATTGCAGATGCGGAGGTTCGGTTAGTCCGTAATTTGGGACGGGTGCGGGCGATTCTGGACCGGCGCTACGTACTGGCGGCGGCCGACGGTCGCTTGAGCGATTTCACGGTGCGCGGCGGTCAGGCCATCGCAACCGGCGAGCGGCTGGGCGAGATTTACCGGTTGGAACGGCCGATCCTGGTCGCGGAAGTCGACGAATTTCACCTCGATCGCATCTACCCCGATCAGCCCGGTCTGCTGCTGTTCGGTGACGACACCGTCGAGCTGGCGGTGCGCAAAGTTTATCCGGCGGTAGAGAATGGGCGGTTTCGAATTGAGGTTATGGCGTTGGGCGTCCCGACAAAGTACGGGACTGGTGCCAGGGAATGGACCAAGGGGCAGAGTAAGCGCATTCGCCTCCTCTTCGGGACACCCAAACCTTCCGTCCTACTGGCCAGCGGAAATTTCTACGGCTCGACCGGCGGGCGCTGGGTCTACCGCTTATTACCCGACGGCCGCGCGGAACGCACGCCCATCCAGCTCGGCCGGGCGAACCCCGATTATTACGAAGTACTGGAGGGCCTGAGCCCCGGCGACCGGGTCATCACGTCCGCTTACGACGGATTTCAGGAATACGAAACTATCATCATTAATTAAATACCCCTATGTCCGCAACACCAACCGTCGTCTCCCTGCGGGATGTCCATAAAATTCATTACACCGCCGAGCTCCAAACCGCGGCCCTCAACGGGCTTAACCTAAATATTGCTCAGGGGGAGTTCGTAGCCATCATGGGTCCTTCCGGAAGTGGTAAATCGACGCTGCTCAACGTTGTCGGCATGATTGACGAGCCGAGTCGGGGGACGTATAACTTTCTGGGGACAGACGTCACTACCCTCTCCCGCCGTAAACGAGCGGCGTTCCGCAAGAACCACATGGGCTTCATCTTCCAGAGCTTCAACCTGATCGACGAGTTGTCCGCCTTTGAAAACGTCGAACTACCGTTGGTTTACCTCAAGGTGCCGACGGCCGAGCGGCGGGAGCGGGTTAACAGAGCCCTGAGCGAACTCGAAATGGGGCACCGGGCCGGTCATTATCCGCGGCAACTATCCGGTGGGCAGCAGCAGCGGGTGGCGATTGCGCGGGCGATTGTGACTAATCCTTCGCTTATTCTGGCGGATGAGCCGACCGGTAATTTGGATTCGGAGAATAGCCGGTCGGTGATGCGTAAATTAAAAGAATTTCATGCGGGTGGGGCTACTATTGTTATGGTTACGCATGCTATGAAGGATGCTGGGTTTGCTGGGCGGGTGGTGGAGTTGTTTGATGGAAAAGTATTGGGGTTGGAAAAGGAGTTTCTTGCGAGATGATTATTTGGAGATTTTGAGAGAATTAACAATTACTCCTTTTTGAATGGAAATTTGGGGAGGCATCCGGGAAAACAAAAAGATTGGCACGACAGCAACATGAAATGACTAAAATACGGGGACAACAAAATTTTGGAATGATAAATATGTAGAAACAACGGACATGTGGAATATTAAAAATATAGGAATATTAAAATATGGAAATACCAAAATGTAGGAATAACAAAATATGGGAATACCAGAATGTGGGAACAACGAAAACGTGGGGAAGCATGCGCTGCGCGTCTACTTCGTGGTCCCACGCTACGATAGACGACCCTCCGGGCCTAAATGATAAGATATATTAAATATCACAAGTCCTTGTTGATCGTCCCTTGAGCCTGGCCGATGTTTTGGTGCTGGAAAGGCGTGAAGAAATCCGTACTGTTTGAGCCCCCACTAATTATGTATTAAAACCACCAGTTGATGTTACCAAGAAGTTTAATCCTGAGACACAAAGTGAGCGGCGAGTTTACGGATTTTAGCCTTTCCAGCACCAAAACATTGATCAGCCAGGCTCAAAGGACAAGAATTTTGTTTCTTTTCTTCCGAAAAGAAATATAAAATGGGTAAAAACGAAAATAGGGGAAATTAATCCTACGCATTGTAAAACGAAAACGTGGGGAAGCATCCCCACGCTACAAGAGACGACCCTCCGGGCCTGGTTATAACATACTAAGTCTTTTGAACCAGGTTAAATAGATCAATATTAATAAAAACAATAAAACCATGACCACAAAAACCCTAGTAGCCGCCTCCACAAAACCCTTAGTCCTCTCCATCCTATCCCACGGAAAAAACTACGGCTACCGCATCATCCAGGAAGTAGAACGACTCTCCGCCGGAGAACTTGCTTGGACGGACGCCATGCTCTACCCCGTCCTAAAAAGAATGGAGAACGAAGAATTGATCGCTTCCCACTGGGTAAAAACGGAAAGCGGACGCAAACGCAAATATTACGAAATCACCGCCACCGGTAAGGAACGGCTCGCCGAAGACCGCCGCCAGTGGCTCAACGTCTCCCGAATGTTCTCCCGCCTGTGGGATGCCGAGGGGAACCCACTTTCCATCGCCGATTAAATTATTTTCGTATGAAGTCTTTTGATGTGTCCGCTGCGGTGGCGCAGTGGCGTAGCCAGCTTATTTCCGCCGGTAGCGACCCTTCTTTTTTGGAAGAATTGGAGTCTGGTTTGTACGACCGGTACGATCATTTTCTGTTGTCCGGTCTGCCGCCCGCAGAGGCGTTTGCCCGTGCCCGGGAGAAGGTCGGGGACGTTCCCCGGGTGGCCGTGGCGGAGTACGGTAAGGCCGCTCGTCCGTCGGGATTTGCCCTGGGGTACCTCTTACCCAGCTATTTGAAAACCGGCCTCCGCACCCTGCGTTCGCGCCCAATTTATAATCTAATTAATTATCTGTGCCTGACGATCGGCATCGTTACGGCGGCCATTGCCCTACTTTATTTGCGGAGCGAATTACGCTACGACGCCACCACGCCGAACGCGCAGGCGAAGTACCGGTTGGGCATGCAGTATCGTTCCCAGGGCTACAGCATGATCGGTTTTTCTGATTATAATCAGACGGATGCGGATGAGCAGTTAGAGCGGGTTAGGGCGCTGACGGAGCTGCCGGGTATTTTGACCGCGGTGCAATTTCAGACTTTTCCCGAGCGACAACTGATCCGTTTGCGGGAGGGGAAATTCGAAGTTGAGAATCTATTAGAAACAAATACGCCCGCCGCCTTCGCGGACTTCTTCGGCTACCGCTTCCTGAGTGGTTCCGCCACCGCCTTCGCCGCCGCCCCGAACACCGCCGCCCTGACCGCCGGGGAAGCCGAGAAAATCTTCGGCCCCGACTGGCGCAACCAGAACATCATCGGCCAGCCGCTCACCATCGATACGTTTACCTACACCATCGCCGGCGTGCTGGCGGACCCGGCCCCGAACACTCACTTCGACTTCAGCATCGCCCTGCACCGCGAACGCATCGCTTACTGGGGCAGCCGGCTGTACGTGGAAGCCGACGCCGCGCAAAACGCTGCGACGCTGGCCGCCGCCATCGACGACAACTTTGCCAAGATCAATGCGTCCCTGGCGCAGCAGGACTTATTTGGCGGTGTCATCGTGCAACCGCTGCGGAGTATCCATCTGGGGTCGGACTTACTCTACGAACTCAAACCGCCCGGCAAACCGGCCTACCTCTACGTGATTGGCATCATGGCGCTGCTGGTGTTGCTCCTGACTATCAGCAACTACACCAACCTCGCCGTAGCGATGCACACCGGCCGCAGTCGGGAGATCGGGATGCGCAAGGTTTTCGGAGCCGGTGACGGGCAAATCGCCGGACAGTTCCTGCTCGAAGCCGCACTGCTGGGGTTATTGGCCTTTCCCCTGGTGATGACCGTGCTCTACTTCCTCCTGCCGCGCTTCGACGCACTGATGGGAACGGCCATCGGGGAGGGCGCACTCCGCTCCCCGGTGGTGTGGGGAATCGTGGTAGCCGCCACTTTAGTGATTGGCTCGCTCGCTGGATTATACCCCGCCGTATACCTATCTCGCCAGCCCATCATCGGGCTTTTTGACCACCGGATGAAGTCCGGGGGCGGAGGCGCCGTGTCCACCCGAAAAGTGATCATTACGCTCCAGTTTACGCTGCTCATCGCCCTGTGTAGCCTGACCTTGCTGGTGAACCGGCAGTTGAATTACATGCAAACCAAAGACCTGGGTTTCGACCGCGATCGAGTGCTGTACGTCAACGTGAACGCCGACAGTAGCCGCTTCGCTACTTTTCGGGAAGAGGTGCTGCGCTTGCCGTCCGTTACCTCCGTCGGGGCGGGCACCCCGTTGGGGCAACAGGATTTTAATCAGCTCACGTATAAACTGGAGGGGCAAAGTGAAGTATTCGACGACGCCTACAACGTTTATATGGATTTCCAGTCGCTGGCCTTGCTGGACATAGAGACTTCCATTCCGGAACTGGTCGCCGACCCGGAGCAGGCACCGGCGCGCTTGGTCCTGATCAACAACACTCTGGCCGAACGCCTCAAGAACCGCTACGGCCTGACGGACGCTGACCTGGTCGGCCGCACCATCATCGAGGAACCGGAGTACACCGACGAAGAGACCGGCGAAGTTGGTTTCCCCTACGAGATCTACGGGACTTTTGGGGACATCAATGTGTTCTCGCTCCGGGAGCAGGTCGGTCCCATGCTCATGACCGTTTCCCGCAACCCCCGCTACGTATACTGGGCGGCCGTTCGGTATCGAGAAGATAGCCCGACGGAGATTCTAAAGGATGTCAGGACGGTTTATGACGGCATGAACCTCGACCCCATTTTCACCCACGCTTTCTTGGAGGCAAATCTGGAGGATCTTTATGAAGATGAGTCGCGTATTTCTACTTTGAGCACTTACTTCAGCCTTGTTGCTTTCGGGCTGGCTTTACTCGGGCTCATCGCGCTCACGGCTTACCTGACGACGCTGCGGCAGCGGGAGATTGGGATACGCCGGATACTGGGGGCTAGCCAGTGGTCGATTCTGCGTCGCTACAATGGGGAGTATTTACCGCTCCTCGCGGTGGCGCTGCTCATTGCTACTCCGCTTAGTTGGCTGGCCGTTGACGAGTGGTTAGCTGGTTTTGCGTACCGTATTGACGTTGGGCCGTGGGTGTTCTTGCTGGCGGCGGGTTTGACTTTGCTGGTTACCGTTTTGGTGGTTAGTATGGTTACGGTGCTGGCGATGCGGGTGCTGCCGGCCAGGGTGTTGTCCGGGGAATAAGCTGAGCGGTTTAGGATTATTAACTATGGCAAAGAATGACCGTACTAGCAAAGAAAGCCGTGCGGCTGGTAGTTGCGCGGGGTGCCCGTGTCCAAACGCAAATCAGAAGCCCTTTAGGACACCAGCAGAGCCAACTGCGATTAGACCATTAAAATCAGTATATTGAGTAGGACGACACAGTTGATATCATAAAGGTAAAGGGCAGCAAGGGCCGGCTAAATCGTACTGCCGCGTCGGGCGCGCAATTCAATAATTATGAACCTAGAGGAAAAAATAAGGGCCCAAATTAGTAAGATACCCTTTCTGAATAAGGAAGAAATTGAAACCATCGTTGAGAAAACCATCGTCCGTGCGTTCAATGAAGGGACCGTATTACTGAGGCAGGGGCAAATCCCGACAAAGTGTTACCTCGTGGTGGAGGGCTGCGTCCGGGAGTACCTAACGGCGGACGGAGAAGAAAAAACGACGGCCTTTTTCACGCAAGGCGAATCATTTACACCTTTTGCCAAAGACGGCAAACCTTCGGAATACACCTGGGAATGTGCCGTAGATTGTGTTTTAACTGTTAGTAATGAGGAGTACGAGCAAGAAATACGGGCGGCGCTCCCCAGACTTGATGCCGTTTTTCAGCAAATGGCCATCGGAAAAATAAATGAAGCAAAAGAGGCACTGACTCGTTTTGCCAATTCCTCGCCCGAGGAACGATACCTTAATTTACTGGAAACGAAGCCGGGGCTGCTCGGCGTAGTGCCGCAACACCAAATTGCGAGTTACCTCGGTATTAAACCACAATCTCTGAGCAGAATCCGTAAGAGATTGATGAGTAAACAGGATTAACAGCCCACGTTGTGAATACGATTTTAACTTAAGTGAATGCCAGTGTTTTTGCCGGAGCATAATTTTGCTCCTTCAGAACCACCATTCCCATGATCTACAGAACAACTCCTCCCGCCGGCCTCCTTCTTTTCTTGATTTTCCTAGCTTTTTCTGGCCAAAGTTGCACGTCCCCAAGGGAAAAAAGCATCAAAAAATGGGAGAAAACGCAGTGGCGGACGGTCAAAACAGACAAGCGGGACACCCCTACGTGGGTGATTCGTACACGAGAACTTGCCGGAAAAAATTTTCTGGAATACAAGATCGAAGGAGAAATCGAAGCATCGCCGACGGCCTGTATTTCATCGTTTAAACGGGAAATACATACCCTGGCTGACGACCCGAAAAATAAAAAATATCCTACGTACGATATAGCGGAGGAGTCCGCGCACGAGCTTTTAACCTACGTCATCCATAAAGAGCCTTTTCCGTTGAAAAACACGGAAATGAGCATCCGTTACCTGTTCTCCCCAACAAGCGAAAGTAGTGGTGAAGGGGTTGAATGGACGGAAGATTGGAACGCCACTATAACGCCACCCGCTTCAAGGAAGCTTTCTAGAGTCGAGACTTTCCGGGGCGACTGGTCGTTCGTACCAACGCCTACCAATTTTAGCAAAGCGGTAAGTCACGTACGGTTCGACCCCAAGAGAATGCCGATGTGGCTGGTAGAGCCTATGGTTGTTAAGTTATTGGTTGCAGGGTTGACCAACCTGAGGGAGATGACTTCTCAGGAAAATGACCGGTAGATCTTTTGGAGTTAGCAAAATATAAGAATAAGCAAATAACTACTATGGCATCGCTCTTCAAATCAGAATCTGGAAAGAAAGAGATACTCGAACTATACGACGATAAGCTACGTGAACTAGAAATAGTGTATCAATACAAAACGGTTGATACCAGCTACGGAGCAACCAACCTGGTAGTTACGGGGAGTGCTTCAAATCCACCACTAATAATAATACACGGGTCCAACGCTTGCGCTCCAATCAGCCTGGAAACTTACCCGAATTTATCGGCTCAGTTTCAAGTATTTGCAGTTGACGTACTCGCCCAGCCCAACAAGAGCGCCGAGACGAGATTAAGCATGGAAGACGACTCCTACGGGAAGTGGCTTAACGAAGTCATCGCTTCGTTGGAACTGGAAGACGTCACCCTCGTTGGGTTTTCCTTCGCGGGTTTAGTCATCCTGAAAACCCTCGCGGACAAGGAAGATAGAATCAAAGAAGTATTCCTAGCCGCACCCGCCTACTTAGTCAATGGCAACCCATTCGTGACCTTGTTAAAGGTCTTTCTCCCCATGAAATTATACCAAATAACGAAAAAGCGCAAGTTCGTAGAGAAGTTTCTCAATGAAATATTTACCGAAAGGGATGAGTTCGCCATAAAGTACCTCTCCAAAGTTTTCCTACACTTCAGGATGGACTTCACGCCCGTCCCCGTCATCAGCACGGCGGATGCCGGTCAAATTAAAACCCCGATAACACTAATTGCGGCCGGAAAAGACCTCCTTTTCCCCGGCAAAAAGATGGTGGCCAGATTCTCCAAGCTATTCCCTTTTGGTAACGTAGTGCTACTCGAAAATTCTAAGCACGTTCAAAATAGGACAAATAATAGAATGATCCAGGAATTGATTATGCGAAAATCGTCGGTGACGCCCATTTCGCAGTAGTCCGGCAAATGATTAGGGGCGCGGTCGCAGGATGCCGGGGAAATTCGGAAGGCAAGCGTAGCTTCTTGACAATGCAACTCCGCACCGTTACCTCCGCGTCGACTTCTCCCCCCCGGGAAGACCGGTAACTTATCTTGGGAACAAGGTCGTTACTGACACCGAAACAACTCACTGGCAATCACTCAAACTTAAACGCAGCAACCATGCAACTTATCATCATAACCGGACCTCCGGCAGTTGGAAAAATGACCGTTGGAATGAGTTTGGCCGACATCACGGGCTTCAAACTGTTTCACAACCACTTATCGATTGAGCTCGTCAATAAGTTTTTCGACCACGGCACACCGGCCTTCAGAAGACTGGATAAGTTAATCAGGTTCAGTTTCTTCGAAGAAATAGCGGCGAGCAACTTGCCCGGGCTTATTTTCACTTACGTGTGGGCTTTTGATGACCCGGACGATACGACCTACGTAGACGAGATTTTCCAAGTGTTTCAAAAGCACGGCGCCGAAGTATCGGTAGTCGAATTATGTGCGGATTTGGATACCAGGCTGGTCAGAAACCGCGGTGCCGACAGATTACGGCTGAAGCCTTCAAAGCAGGACGTGAAGTCATCCGAAAAATGGCTGCTGGAAGGCGAGTTGAAATACCGCATGAAGTCAAGCGAAACAGAAATCAGTGAGAAAAACATCTTGTCGATCAATAACAACAGTTTGACTCCGCGTCAAGTCGCATCGGAGATAGCTAAACGTCTGAATCTTTGCGCATCTACATCAAGTACGTAGAACAGTATGATCACCAGTAGGAGGAACTGTTTGCGTGCGGCGATTAACATGTTGGTGCAATTTTAAGGTAATGGCTCATTCTACGTTCGTTTGCGCTCCGCTATGCTTACCGTCGCTTACCCCGCCAAGGAAATGCAAACCCGAATTTCACCCCAAAACTCCCGAATTCTTCCAATCGGGAAGTGCCCGTTGGTTCGTCAACGTTGGTATCGTTGTTGTAGAGATAACCATCGAAAGTCATGTCCTTGACCGCCGTTGCGAACAGACCGAGGGTCCCTCCCCAACGAAACTGATAACCCACGTCGGCAGCGTAGTAATACCCACCGGTTCGGTACTGCTGGGAGTCAATGTTATCGCTACCCTGAAATCCGGATAAGACTTTCCCGCCACCCAAACCAGCTAGCCAGCCACGGCGGTTTTGACCCCGCAAGTGTAGCCCTACGCCCTTTGCGGAAGTCCCGAAGCTTTCGTTGTGGGTACTTGAGGAACGATATTCCGCGCCCAAGCCGACGTATTGATTGAACCGGTACCCCACGGCGGCGGAGATTTCTCCTTTTAGGTTCCCGATGTTGGGAAAAATACCTACCCCGAGTTGCAAGAATACCGGACTGTTGATGTACGTAGAATCTGATTGGGCACTTGCCAAGAAGCTGCACACGAGTAGTAGCGCGGAGAAAAGATATTTCATGATGAGGTAATTAATAGGGTAATGCGGTGATAAATAATTGAGTGGTCTAAATTACGCATATTATGTTGTTTTCTATCTTCAATCGCCAACATGTCGCTTGTTGTGCTGCACGGAGGTTACTTAACTGACTTTACGCACGGGAATTTTTCTAAGCATGAACATAGCGGAACACAAAAGGCACAAAACAGGACATAAGCACAAAATGGCGTGAGTGCGTTGATTTCATTAACTCTTACTTTGTGCTTTTGTCTCTTCCTTTTGTGTTTTATGTGTTAAATAATCTTCCGTGCTCAGAAATTATAGCAAGTACGTAAGACCAGTTACTCGAGTCGAGCCAAAAACTTCGCCACATCAGCCAACAATCTCTCCGGCTCCAACAGCAACACATTATGCCCGACATCCCGATACATCAAATGCTCAATAAAATTTGAATGTGCGTCAGCGAGTTGTCGATTCTGCTCCTCAAAATCCATCAGCCAATCTCCCTCCATGATCGGATCGATGATCAGTAGAGGCACGCTCAAATTTCGGTACACGACTTCAGGTTGCAACAGTACGTTACTCGATTCAAACAGCGGAACCTGACTGGGACGGAAGGCCCCGTCCAGGATTTGACTGGTGTTAGCTTCCCAGAGCCATTCACTTATGCCGTAGTTTATGCTCCAGGCAGATGTATCACCCGCTGGTCTTCTCTTGATGGTATTGAACAACTTCCAATCTTGCTGAGCGTCACCGGTTTTGAAATGACTGAAAGCGGAGGCTTGACTTGCGAAGCTTTCAACCTTACGCGCGGTGAAGTCACCCAATTTATTTCTAGCTTGCTCCTCGGATAACTTCTGTACTTCACTGGTCCACATTACGCTTCCCCCATCCACTAACACCAAAGCATCAACCTTTTCCGAATACTCGTCATAGTAGGCCGTCGCGATGGTACCACCCCGTGACACACCGATCAGTACCACCGTTGCTATTTTTTCGACTTCGAGTATTTGGTCAATATCGTCAGCCATGTGGTAAACAGATTTGGCTGAATCAGGTCGGTTGGTTTGGCCATGGCCGTAATAATCAATACACAAACTTCCGTAGCCCTGCGCTGATAATTCCTGACTTGCCTCCATGAAGTCGTAGGAACTTCCGAACGTTCCGTGTAACCAAAGGATGGTCGGTAACTTGGTATCTCCTACCCGATAGTAATGGATTTTGCCGTTTTGCGTTAAGGTGAATGCACCGTGGTTCCGCTCGAACTTCTTGAATTTCTGTAGGCTTTGCTCGTAATAGTTATCTTGCTTTTTAGTTGGGTTTGTGTTGGTATTCTGGCAGCTTATGGCGGTGCTTGTTATGAACAGTAAAGTGGCGAGATAGATAACAGCTTTAATTATCATCATGCGTTTTAAGATTTACTATTGCTTTCAGTTTATAAACCTTGAGTGTAACAGACGCCTTGAACAGCGTAAAAAGCGACATACTCGACACTTTCTTCTATCAAAGATAATCAGCTTTTCTATTCTCTCCGGCCCTAGCTGAGCGTAGCGAGGCAAGGTATTCCTACCTTAAACAGTTCGGCTGGCTTCATGGCAAACGGGGGGCGTTGAAACAGCTATTTACGCGCTGAGATCCTTTTATCCTGAATAGCCATACGCCGTACGGGGAGGCAAAATCATTCCCAAATTACTTAATCTAATGGTTGTGCGGCTATGTCAGCGGCATGTTTTTTGATCTCAAAGGTCTAAATCCTAGCTAGATTTTGTCTTTACTATTCTAACAAGGTCCATTTTCTTAAAATAGAATAACAAATTAACCACACTACTGGACATTTTCAAATCGGACGCTTGGAGGATTCGAAACCCTTCGCTACGCTTTAGTTTCGAGACGCTCCAAGGTTCTAAAATCCTACTTGAGGACCTTGGAGCGTCCTCTGCCGTGAAGCCAAAGGCGAAATTGTTGAGGTCCTCCAAGCGTCCGGGGAAAATGTCCAATAGTATGCAAATTAACATAACGCCTATTTTTCTGCTTTTCTGATGAGATTTAGCTCCTTGCAAAGTTATCATCCAAATATATTGGCTATCAAAGTTTAAACTTGTATATTCTGATCACACTTTTGAACTAGGGTTGTAGCATGTTAAACCTGTCATTTCAGGAGTAACTACATTCCTGAAGAAACTGCCTGTCATAGAATCCATATATTTTGTGCAGAGATAAATGCGTTAACAATAATTTACTAAAATGGACCAATTGAAAAAGTTTCTATCAGATATCTACAAATTAAATAGTGAAACGCTAGACGAGTACACCTCACATTGGTCTGAATGTACGATACCAAAGAAAACCATAATGACGGAACCAGAGAGAACTGAACGCTACATATATTTCGTAAACAAAGGAATTCAAAAATCATATTACTTAAACAATGGAAAACAACACGTACTATTTTTTGCCTACACTCCTTCATTTAGCGGCGTTGTGGAATCTTTCCTTACCCAAACACCCTCAAAATACTATCTTGAAACAATTACTGACAGTAAATTATTACGATTGCCGTATGAAAAACATATACAATTAATAGAACAATACAGAGAACTTGAAACACTGTTTAGAAAAATAGCAGAACAATTTTTACTAGGTATCATAGAGAGACATCATCAACTGATGGCTTTTAACGCAGAAACGCGTTTTAAAAGTTTTGTCCAGAGAAGCCCGCACTTGTTGAATATGGTTTCTCAGAAAGATATTGCCTCCTATTTACGAATCGACGCTACTAACTTCAGTAAGTTAATCAATAGAGTTAAAATTTAACAATCTTGGTTTTTACCAAGAATAGAACCCTAAATGTTTAGGAACTTTGTCACATCGTAAATTAAAAACAGTGATCATGAGATTAATGAATTATGCACTTATAGTTGGGATCATATTGTTCTCAATTAACAGCTACGCACAAAAAATGCCAAATAGTGATATGACGAATCAAGAAATCGTAAAAAAGTTCCTAAATGGGTTTAACAATCCTGCAGAAATTCAAGAATCCCTGGATTTACTGACGGCTGATTATAAGTTTAAGAACCCCATGGTAAAACTAAATTCTAAAACTGAATTCATTGAACTGGCCAAGCAAATCGGAGCCGTAATTACGGCGATAGAAATTATCAACATTGCCGAAAATGGAAATTGGGTAGCCGTTTTCTATAATTTTAAATCATCCGTTGAAGGCCTGGAATCAAACACGGCAACTGAATGGTTTAGAGTTGAAAATGGCCGCATAAAAGAATCGAATTTGATCTATGATGCTTCGGAATGGAGAAATTTTTATGCCAAGATAGAAAAATAACCTACTGACAACAATATATAAAGATAGCGACTTTGATTTTTAATCGAAGTCGCTATTTTTAGTTGCAGTCCTTCTAAAGTGGAATCGTTAGTTTTTATAATGTCCGCTACTATCCTACTAGTAAACCCTTAGGCACACATAGCAAAACGCTGTCCAATTCGCCTTCCTTAACTAAAACTAAAACCCAAAGACATGACTGAACGAAAAGAAGCGTGGCAAACAATCCTTATTTTCTTAACTATTCTTACCGTTATAAGCACGCCATTTCACTATGCCATCGTCAATCTATACCCTTCTCGAATATACGTTGGTGCACTCATGTGGTCTCCAGCTATAGCGGCAATAATCACCATGAAACTAAAAGGACGGTCAACGGCTTCCCTGAATTGGAATTGGGGAGATTGGAAATTTATTCGATGGGCTTATTTTATTCCCGCCTTATATGGCTTGATCACTTATGTACTAATCTGGGTTTGCGGATTTGGAGGCTTAGCTAATGAAGAAGCAGTTACGGATTGGGCAGAAGAACTCGGGTTGGTTGGAATAGGAACGTTAAATCCAACGTCAATAATAGTCATAGCCATTATCTTGTTAGGAACTGTCGGAGTAATAAGAGCAGCAGCCACGGTTTTAGGAGAAGAAATAGGGTGGCGAGGATTTTTGATCTATGAATTAAAAAAGGTCCTTTCCTTCACCGGCGTTTCACTTTTCGCCGGATTTATTTGGGCATTCTGGCATTGGCCAATATTGCTGTATTACAGCAAAAACATCACGTTGGAATTTATCACCTTTTTCGTTTTTGTGATCTCCATGTCATTCATTATGACTTATTACACCTTTAAATCTAAAAGTATCTGGCCGGCAGTAATCTTTCATTCTGTAAGCAATGTGTACATTCAGAAAGTATTCCCTCCTCTGACATCAAAAATTGAAGGTACGGAGCATTGGCTCGGTGAAAACGGAATTATGTTTGCAATTGTGACCTGTGCTTTTGGACTGTACTATTGGAGGAAGGCAATCAAGGAAAAAATGTGAGGGGAAACGTTGCTATGATTAATTCTCTGCTATAACCTGATTTGGCCATTGAGTTATTCGATTGTTTTAGCTATACTAATAACCGTCCGGTATCCAAATCCGCCTTTTGCCAACGACGCTAATACACCTATGGGATCATTCGCAATGTGACCGCCGGGCTGATTAAACGGTGGGTTCATTCTCTATTCCTCGACGGACCCCGCAAGTGAAGGGCTCGCACGAAAGTGTTGCTAAATCACTACTTAAATCACTACGAACCATAACCGACCCCGCACCGGTCGGGAACGAACCGAAAGATTATGAGGGCCCAGGGACTATACATTCCAGATAAAAATTATCGCTCAGCTATCTGATAACGCTAACCAGAGTGGATGTGACGACAGCAGGCCCCTCCAAGGCCGGACGGGGATCTGTATGGTTGAAGACAAGGCTCCGCGAGCTATGCCGTTTATCCCAGAAAGCTATACGCCGTACGGGGAGGCAAAATTACCCTTGAATTGCTTAACTTAATAACTGACCTTACGCAAGCAGATTCTGCCACAAAAACACAGAACCACAAAAGTGTAGGGAAAAGGGGCTTCGGCGTAGTTGAAAAAAGTTTTTTTTGTGCTTTTGTGTTTATGTGGCTAAATAATCTGCGTGACATCAGTTAATAATTGTGCTACCTGTTATCGATATTTTTTTAATCCTATGAGCAATGGTCCGGGGAGGTTTTTAGGCTGCTCGGGCCGTACGTAGTCCGAAGTTAACCACCTCCGGCCACACTTTTTTAATTAACTGCGGGTGTAGG
>NZ_JAATJH010000001.1:387103-1328666 GCF_011927835.1 Neolewinella antarctica | reverse complement strand
ACTCAAGGGTTACTGGTTCATACATTTGGTAAAATAACAGCCGCAATCCTTGGCAGAATGGATGAATTAGAGCTTATTTAGCCCATGATTCGCATTAATTTTTTATGTGCTTTTAATTTTTCTTTTGTGGATTTTGTGTTTCTCTCTGTTATTATCCTGCAGTCAAGCATGTGAAATAGGAATAACCAGCATCGGCGTTCCACCATTCTTCAGCACGGTACCAATCTCCGAGCGGAGGAAAAGCCGTTCGAAAAGGCTACGGTTCCGTCGGCCCATTACCAGCAGGTCGATCTTTTTATCGTGGGCGTAGGCTAGTAAGCGCGGGGCGGTGACGCCGGGTTCGGGTAAGTCGAGCTGTACGGGGTATCCCGGGAATTCGGTATTCAGGATTTTCTCCAGCAGCGCCGTCTCCTCACGGATTTTGGTTACGTGCATAAAATCCCGTACGTGGACCAGGTGCATGGCGGGGCCCAACGCAACGCGGAGAAAGTCGAAGCCAATGCTGGTCTCCCGTAGCGCGCCAATCCAATTAAAGGCAATAGCGGCGCGCTTCATTACCGGCGTGCCGTAACCTTCCGGCACCAATAACACCGGGCAGGCGGCCCGCTCGGCGATCCTGCGGGTTATGCTGCCGAACAAAGGCGTCGCGGCATCTGCCACCCCCGATCCCACGCCGCCCATCACGATCATGCAGGTGTCCGCCCGCCGGCTGGCAATCAACAGGGCTTTGGTCGGGCTACCGATGATCCCCCGGCTGCTGACGTTCACTTCGGGCTCCGTGAAACCACCGGTGGCGACCGCCGGTACGATCTTAAGGTTGAAGCGGATGAACCGATCGAGTTTCCGCTGCGCATTCACCCGCGCCTCCAGGCCGCCTTTTTTGGCGCGGCGAAATGCACTGTAGCCATAACCATCGTGAACGTGTAATACTTCCACGCCGAGCCCGGTGGCTTCCGCTAAGAAATAGGCGTAGCGCAACGCGGCACCGGCGGTAGGCGAGAAGTCAGTGGGGACGAGGATTTTTTCCATGGCATATTCATTTAACCATAAGCTGTCGATTATTCAACAATAGTTTGGTGATAAAAATCAGTGCTGGTAATGATCTTGTCTGCTGGTATCTCCTGTTTGTGCGCGGTCGCGGGTGCAGGGAAAATTTTGTTAAGCGCAAAGCTAGCCGAGCGTCCATTGCTCCTTCACCCACTTCCTTCGCACCTGCGGCCGCGCCCACCTAAGCTTCCGCAATCATGACGTTTATCAGCCCCTGCACTGATGCCCGTCAGCGAAATGTAATCGTTACCGGCCCAACTTTACTAACAATAAAATCAAAGTTATGTCCGTAATTAAATCCATTCTGGTGCCGGTTGATTTTAGCGAGATATCCGCCAATAGCTACCGCTATGCCCTGCGGCTGGCCGATAAGGTTTCTGCCTCCGTCCATCTGCTGCACTGCCTACCGTCGATCCCGACAATCGCGGGCTACGGATATAGTGCTTACGATGCGTTGCCGCAAGAGCACCAGCGGGCGGAGCAACAGATTAGCACCTTCGTCGCAGCCGGCAAACTAGCCGTGAGTAGCGAGGTGAACCGGATGCCGGAGGTCGATACGTCCATCACCGCATTCGGGTTGGGGAAGGGGATCGCTGATTACGTGGGCGCGGAAGAAATAGACCTGATCGTGATGGGCACGAAGGGTGCACGGGACGGCTGGGATCGCTTCTTTGGTACCAATTCCGCGTTCATGGTCGGCCAGGTACGACAACCGCTCCTCGTCCTTCCCGCCAGGGCGGAATTCCGGCCGATTAAGTCAGTGTGTTTCGCCACGAACCTTCGGGAGAGCGACATCGCCGGGGCGGAACGCCTGGGGGGTATGCTCTCCGCCTTCAAGCCACGGATCGACTTTCTCCACGTACACCTGCCGGACAGTAAGCAGACCGACGAATCGATCACCACCTTCCGAAAGGCTTTCGAACGGCCCCGCAACGGGGTTGGGGGAACCTTTAAAATAGTAGAACAACCAGCCGCCACCACCGGCATCTTCGCTTACCTGGAAAATCTTCCCCACGACCTGCTGGTGATGGTGAAGTCGGACCGAGAGTGGTGGGAGCGCCTACTCTACCACAGCGATACGAAGAAGTCCGCCATGATGACCAGCCTTCCCTTATTGATTTTTCGGGAGGAAACCGAGGAATTCTGAACATAACACCAGTGGTTATTACCCGCTTATCACAGACCGCTCTTCAGCCTATTACGTTGAAGCTTACCGATAATCCGTCACGGCTCCGCGTGGTACTTGCGTAGGTTAGTTCGTAACCGTATATTGTAAGTACACATAGTTATTCAGTCTGTTTAACCAAGGTAGTTTCTCATTAAACACTATTCGTATGTTCAATATACCCAACAAAAAAATTCTCTGCGTAGACATTGGCGGCTCCTTCGTCAAGGCTATTCTTCTCAAGCCTAACGGAACCCCCGCGTCCGCTTACCAGACCATAGCTACTCCAGTACCACCGTCTCCCCAAAAGATAGTGGCGACCGTACAGCAATTGGCGGATCAGCTAGAAGACTTCGCCTTGATGTCCGTGGGTTTCCCCGGTTACGTGCGTAATGGCACCATCCTTACCGCCCCGAATCTTGGGACGGAGTGTTGGGCTGGCGTGAATTTTCAACGAATCCTAGCCGATCATTTTAGCAAACCCGTCCGCGTCGTCAACGATGCGGATTTGCAGGGCCTCGGTATCGCGAGTGGTAAAGGATTGGAGTTGGTCGCAACCCTCGGCACCGGCTTTGGTACGGCGCTGCTCCTGGAAGGGAAACTGCTGCCCCACTTCGAAATTGCCCACCATCCGGTACACGGCAAGCTCGATTACGATCAGTACGTTGGCGAAGCAGCCCTGGAATCGCTGGGCGTGGCCGCCTGGAATGACCGGATATCGTGCTTGATCGATATCCTCCATCGCGTCTTTAATTACGATAGGCTCTATTTAAGTGGTGGTAATGCCCGACTCGTGGATATTCTACTGCCCGGCAACGTCCGGCTCAGTAACAATGAAACGGGCATTAGGGGCGGCGCTCGCCTCTGGAACCGCCGGGAGCAGCCGGCCCCCCGCCCGGCACCTACGCCCGCGCGCGTTGACTGTCGACGAATGATGGATATTAACGCAATGAACTAATTAATCGCTGTTTAAATAAGGTTGGTATTTGTTTTTAACCACTATTAAATAAAATCATTCGTCATGCTAATCAATATGAGTAAAATCGATCGGGGGCTCCGGATCATTGTTGCCTTTGCCATCCTCATTCTTTATTACACCGGGAGTATTTCCGGCGTTTCGGGCACGGTCGGCCTGGTGCTCTCCGCCGTTCTCCTGGGCACCGTCATGTTTGGCTACTGCCCGCTGTACACGATGCTGGGTATTAGTACTTGCCCGACGAAATCGTGATGATTGTTGAGCGGAACAGTTCTTTGGGGGCATTTTAAGAAGTTTTGGCGCGGCCGCAGGTGCCAGGGAAGTTTATTAGAAACAGGATGTATGAGATGGGGAGGACTAAGTAGATTGTCGTAGACCATGGTGGGGATTTATTCTAGTGAATCAAAGAAAACTGAATAAAGCTCCAATAAAAAAATGGTTGTTAACCTGTTTTGTAGGTAATCAACTCAAACATGCAGAGGCGATTTACCTCACTGACCAACAACCAGTAGGAAGTTGTAAAGTATCTTTTGATAAGGTTTCCTATTCAGCCGAGTGATGCTGGGTAATTGCTAATTACATACTTACACCCTCTCAACTTCTCTTTCCCTGCACCCGCGGCCGCGCCCAAAATTCCTGGGTAATAACCCCAACCCCCTAAACCAAAACCCGTCCATCCTCCATAGTGATAATCCGATCCGTCCGATCAGCAAAATCCTGATCGTGGGTAACGATAAGCAGCGTCAAATCACGAGCGGTCACTAGATCACGGAAAATAGCCAGTACGTTATCCGCATTCTTGCTATCCAAATTACCCGTCGGCTCATCACCCATAATGATGGTCGGCGAATTGATCAGGGCACGGGCGATGGCCACCCGCTGCCGTTCGCCGCCGGAGATACGGGAGGCCCGCTTATCCGCCAGCTTACTGATGTCGAGTAGTTTTAATAACTCCGTGGCAGCTGCACGAATCTCTTCCCTGGATTTCCGCGCGAGCTTCCAGGCCGGAAGACTAACGTTGTCAAGGACGGTGAACTCCTCCAGGAGGTAATGAAACTGAAAGACAAAACCGATGTGCTCGTTGCGGACGGCCGAGAGCTCCGCCGCGGGCAAGCCGGTGATTTTGCGGTCGTCCAGGAATAGTTCACCTTCGTAAACCGTGTCCATCGTGGACAGAATATAAAGCAGGGTAGACTTGCCACTACCGGATTTACCCATGATGGAAACGAACTCTCCGGCGTGCACGTCAAAGGATACATCCCGCAGCACGTGATAGTCCGTCGGCGTATAAAAATGCTTATTAATGCCGGTGGCGCGGATGACTGATTTCTTATTCATGAATAATCAAATAAATTTATTGTGATATTTCTCATACTCCAACGTTTTGCTACGTTTCCCCCCCTTCCGCTTCTGGACTTTCGTAGGCAGCAGCGCAGCTAACGGGGAAGAGGTTTTCTTAGTACGACTGGCTAATACCAATCAAACACTCAATCTAACTCATTGCCCCCGAAGCACATCCACCGGGTCCATTTTCCTCGCCTTGTTCGCCGGCAGATAACCCGCGAAGTAAGACGCAACGACCGCGAACGCAAAACCAATCACGAAGTAGATGGGGGCGATGTTGACCGGATACGTAGTGATGGTCGGTAGCGCCTCCATTTCGAAAGGCGTATGGTCGATCAGTACGGAAAGCCCCCACCCGAGTAACAACCCCATCACGCCGCCAAAAAGCCCGATCGCCAGCGCCTGAATCATAAAAATCATTTTGACTTCCCTCCCCGAAAACCCGATCGCCTTGAGAATAGCAATGTCGTTCATCTTCTCCCGGATAAACATATTGAGGATATTATAAATTCCGAACCCCGCCACCACGAGCAATGTGATGGAAACGACGTAAGTGATCAGGTTACGGATACTGGTGCCGGTTTCAAATTGCGCATTGGCCGTCCCGATATCCACCGCCTTGATGTTGTAAAGTGAGGCAAAGTGCTCGGCGAGCGGTAAGGCGTTTTCGATGTCGTACAACTTGACGTTAATGTCAGTCACGTAACCGGTGCGCTCACCGAGGAGCCTACGGGCGGTGCCAATGTTGACGTAACTCTGGGTGTCGTCTACGTCCGCCAGGCCGCTCTGGTACAGACCGACTACCTTCAGTGGAAGGCGGTTACCCTCGGTGCTGAGTAGTTGCACCCTGCCGTCAATATCCGTGCTCAATTTTCTAGCTACCCCATGGCCGAGAATGATGGCATTCTCATCCCTTTTCAGCGCGTCCGTGCTACCGGCCACGATGTAATCTTCCAACGGGAAAAGCCGTACCTCTTCCGCAACGTCGATACCCGAAACGACTCCGTTCAGGTCGACGGCCCCGGCGCTGTAGAATACCTGCGACCGAACGTGCGGGCTTACCCCCCTGACCTCGGGGTAAGACCGAATACTTTTGATCATGGAAGTGGCGGAGGCAATCCTGCTTTGCCGCCGCTTTGGTTTTATGGAATGAATGAGTAAGAGATCGTCCGCGTACGCTGCGCTGAACGCCAGTGGTTGTCGTTCCGATGGCCCGATCTCTTTGTAGAGGTGAATGTGCGGGGTGCGGTCCAGCGATAGTCCGTCGAGCAGCCCGTTCAGGCCCGTCATAAAAGTGCTGAGGGTGATGAACATACCGATGCCGATGGTGACGCCCAGCGCGGCGACCAGTGATTGCTTTAACCGACTGAACAAGTGCTTTCCCGCGATGTAAAACAGTAGTTGCAGGTCCATCTTATTCCGGTTGATAGACGAGTGCGTTGGTATCCAAACCACTGATGATCTCCGTATACCGGAGGTCGGAAATGCCGGTAACGACGCTTTGCGCGCCGTCCGCGGTGAACACTTGATTGTCGGGCCCGATGAACTCCGTTGGCAAGATTAGGGTGTTTTCCCGCCGGGAGATGATGACGTTGGCTTCACCGCTAAGCCCATCATATAATTGTTTCGGAGACTTCGTAAAACTTGCTTCCACGGTGAAAGTCTGCGAGCGATCGTCCTTGTGGGGAAGAATTCGGGTGATTACGGCTTTGTAGGGCTCATCGCGGTAAGCATCTAGGATAACTACTACGTTTTGCCCGATTAATACTTTCGGAATATCCACCTCGTCGATCAGTAATTCAAGAATGAAATCATCCGTACTACCGATGCGCGCAACCGGCGTCTGGGTGGTGACGGATTCTCCTTCCCGCACCAACACTTCGTACACGGTGCCACCCATTTTCGCGTGGGTGACGTATTCAGCGTATTGTTGCCCGCTGATTTCTAGGTCGGTTCCAGCCAGGTCAAATTGGTCCGCGAGTTCCCGCTGAGTTCGTGCGTAGGCTCGGTGGAGTTCGTCAATCTGGCTACGGGTAGTTTTGTACTTCAGCTCGGTCATTTCAAATGCCTGCTTCGAACCAATATTTTGCCGCCACAAACGTCCCTGGCGCCGGTAATTCAGGGAATCTTGTGTCAGGCTCATGGCCGCGGATTGCAGCCGATCTTCCATTTCCTTCAGTATTGCCGCGTCGCCCCGGTAGCTTTCGCGGGCGCGCGCGAGGTTTTGCGTGGCTTTCTTACGAGCGAGCTGCGCCCGGTCGGTGCTAATTCGGAAAAGCTCATCGTTCTCTTCGATCAGAGCTCCTTCCACAAGATGACTTCGCTCAATAATTCCATTTACGGAAGAAAATACCGTGTACGCTTCATTAGGTACTACCGTCGCCGTTCCGTACACCGCCTCGGTAATGGTCGTAAGGCCGGGGTGGATGCCCGGAGTTTCTTTGGCACAACCGTTGAGTAACAGGAATAATAGAAATAATTCAACGGTTTTCATGTTGCTATATTTATTACACGTGCATACCTCCGTCGATCACGTGGGTGTTGCCGGTGATGTATTTGCTTTCGTCGCAACTCAGGAAAAGCACCAAGTCGGCAATTTCTTCCGCAAGCGCGTACCGGCCAAAGGGTATTTGCGACTCGAATCCATCCTTAGCCTTATCCGGCGCATCCCCGCCGAGTTTCCCCTCGATGTGGCGCATCATCTGCGTTTCCACGGGGCCGGGGTGAATGCTGTTCACCCGGATCTTCCGGTCCGCGTTCTCCACGGCGGCCACCCGCATGATCCCCACTTCAGCGTGTTTGCTCACCGCATAAGCCCCCAGGTTGGCAAATCCCCTGAGGCCGGCGACCGATGACGTAATGATCACGCTCCCGCCCGGGCGCATTTTCGGAATAACGCACTGGCAACCTAACCAAACACCCTTGACGTTAACGGCCATCACCCGGTCGAATTCATCTTCGGGGTAAGTCGCTATCGGGCTTACCGCGCCTTCGATGCCCGCATTGTTAAAGAATACATCGATATTCCCAAAAGCGGACAGCGTAGCGTCGACGTATTTCTCTACGTCCGCCTTCTGCGACACATCCGCCCGGCAGTGTTGGAGGTGGGGCGAGGCTAATTCTTCCGTCGCCTTCTTCAACGCCGTTGTATTATTGTCTACGATCATTACTTTGGCACCTTCGCGGAGAAAGCGCTTGGCCGTAGCCAGGCCGATGCCGTTGGCCCCTCCGGTGATGATGGCTACTTTATCTTTTAATCTATTCATGGGTTTTAATTTAAATAGCTTGTGTCTGAAAATATTAACTCGATGCTCAAAAATTGAGCATAAAGCATGCTATGCGCCAGCATTGAGATCATCAACCCTATTTACGTAATTAGCTGACCTGACGCAAGGGGATTTTTCTAATCGTAAAAAAGTGGAACACAAAAGGCACAAAACAGGACATAAGCACAAAATGGTGTGAGCACGCTGATTTCGCTAGCTTTTGCTTTGTGTTTTTTCTTCCTTTTGTGCTTTCGGTGTCAAAAACCAATCTTTCGTGCTCAGTAATTATACTAGGTGCGTAAGATTAGATATCTAATGATCAATAGGGCGCGGTCGCAGGTGCAAGGGTGGTTCGTTAGACGTGCGCTAAAGGTTCGTGCGCGTACGTTTGTAGTTTACTAACGTACCTATGGTAAATTTCCCGATACCGGCGCAGTTGACACAAGAGTTTACCCGCGTGGGCCTCACCAGGCAGATGATCTAATTTAATCGCGGTGACCTTTAGGCGAACACTAGCCCGGTAGCATTTATAATAATTGAACATTTGCTCATCTTCTTCCGTCAGCAGGCTACGGTTAGCGGATTGATAGCTCGTCGCAAAACGTTCCGAAAGATCAGCTCTTCCGGCGGCTTCGAGATCGACGCACAGAAAGGCAACCTCATCCAGCACGTCTATTTTTCGGAACGCATCGTTGAACTCAATACAGTCAAAAAGGATCGGTTGGCCGTGCTCCAGGAATACGTTGCTGGCGTGTAAGTCTCCGTGGCCTTCTACCGTAAAGCCCAGGATTCGGCGACAGTGAAATCTTTGGCGGTGTTTGTGCAGGAAAGTTCTGGCGATCCTTATACTACTCATGATCCGATCCGTTTTCGCAGGACCGATTTGCGCGTTGAATAATTCAACATAGTTACCAATGTCGCTGAACGCGTCGAGCGCTTTGATGGGGTTGAAAAGCGATTTATCCATCGTAGCGTGCTGGTGGAAGGCAGCGAGCTGGTCGGCGAGTCGGTCGATGTGTGCCGTCGTTACTTCTCCCCGTTCGAGCATCCCGGCCATTTCCCACCGCTTGTCTACCCGTCGCATCCTAATGGCGTAGTCGATGGAATTATCCTGATAAGCACCAAACTCTAGACCACCACCGATTGGATTTACCGCTACAACGGCTTCGTACATATCGGGAGCGGTCCGCCGATTAAGTTTCAGCTCGCGTTCGCAATAAAATTTGCGTTTATCCAGGGTTGAAAAGTCTAAAAAAGAAAACTGTACATCTTTCTTCATTTTGTACACCTTGTGCGGCGTCAAAAGTAGCCAGGAAATATGCGTTTCTATTAGTTCCGCATTTTTCAGGTCGGGGTTTTTTCGTAAAAGGTTAAGTTGTTGTCTGTTCATAATTCATGTATTTTTTGGCTACCGTTACCATCGATTCGAGTGGGGCAAATTCGGGCCCTAAGCGAAGATGAGGTGCCGTTAAAGATTCGTAACGCGCTCTAATTTTTTGGTACACCGCCAGGTCGGCTTCACTAAAGGTTCGCTGTTTCTCTACGCGTCTTTCGATCGTTTCTTCGTTGGCGTTCAGCTCAATCCAACTGATCGGGCACGCTAGCCGGCGGGCTAATTTCTGGTAGGGGCGTCGTAGATCTTTCCGGTAGAGGGTTGCATCCACGATTACCGACGTGCCGGCGCTTAATAGGGTTTCGGTACGTTCTATCAATGCCTGGTAAACTCGTGCTTTGTCCGTCGGGGTGTATTGTCCACGCAACCCCAGTTCCGCCCGGATCACATCACTATTCAGGTGTTCCGCTCCAATCTCCACGGCCAGTTTGCGGGAAAGGGTTGATTTGCCCGTCCCGGGTAGACCGACTACCATGATCAATTTTGCACTGTTCATGTTCGGGTTTGAGGCCTAGTGAAAATCCTTCACTAGGCTGCGAGTCATCAGGAGTGGCCGTCCTGACGGAGTAGGGACGGGTACCTCATAAAGGTGCCACCTAACGGGCGGTGCTTTACTGATAAAACTCATTGTCCTTGATGATGAACATCAGGGCGCTTGCCGTTTAGTTGCCGCAAATTGTATCTCTATTGCGTTGGTGCATCCTTATCTTTAGTAATTGATGTTACGCAGATTTTTTCGCTACATAGCACGAAGTACCGCGAAGCAAAACACAAAAGCACGGAAAACTCTTTTCGGCTACGCCGAATCACGCTTTTCCAACGCTTTCGTGGTTCTGTGTTTTTGTGGCAAAATCTGGTTTCGTCAAGGCAGTTAGCAGTACAACCAGTCCATTATGTCACTATCCCACCTCACCGTCGCTCAATTCTGTGATTTTCACGGCTGTAGTACCGTCATAATCGAAGAATTCGCGGAGCAAGGTATTTTTGAAACCCATTACGAAAATGGCCTAGTGCTGATTCCCTATTCAGAAATTTCCCGGCTGGAGCGTGCGCTACGTATTCACCTTGACCTGGGGGTCAACGCCGTAGGGATCGATATCATCCTAAACTTGCTAGAACAACTGGATGCACGCCGTTTCGACCGTATTGAAGTATGAATTGATTAGTAACTGACCTTACGCAACCGGATTATGCCACATAAACACAAAAAACACACAAGAGTAAGTAAACGGTGCTACGGCGTAGCCGTACACCGATTTTTGTGCTTTCGTGTTTATGTGGCGAAATAATCTACGTAACATCAGTTAGTAACACAACAGCAAGCTATTTATCTTCCCCAACATCTTTTCACGCTTTCACGCTCCCTTTTAGCCCGGTATTCACGGTAGCCTTCGAAGAACTATTCTTCCCCGCATCACCTTCTGCTCTCATGACAAAGCTATACTACTGCTACGACGCGCTCTGCGGCTGGTGCTACGGATTCAGCTCCGTGATGACGACATTTTACGCAAAACACCGCACGGAAATCGGCCTCGAAGTCATCTCCGGAGGAATGATCACCGGCGACCGTATCGGCCCGATCGGCGAAGTGGCGGGCTACATCAAAACGGCGTACAAAGACGTTGAAAACCGCTGCCAGGTTACGTTCGGAGAATCTTTTCTCGATGGTACCCTGGCGGAAGGCTCGGCAATATTCACGAGTGTTCCTCCGGCGGTCGCGTTGAGCATCGTCAAGGATAAGTACCCGGAAAATGCGCTTGACTACGCGGCCGTACTGCAAAAGGCAATCTATTACGACGGCATTCAACCTACGGATATCGATGCATACGGTTTGCGCGCGGAAAAGTACGGTTTTGATCGGGACGAGTTTGTAAGAGACATGCAATCCGAACGTTATCAACTGCTTGCGCAAGATGATTTTAGTAAGTCAAATTCCTTTGGCGTGACGGGGTTCCCAACGCTCATCGCTGAAGCTGGCGACGGGAAACGCTATGCCATCGCGCGGGGGTACACCGATTTGGCGCAGTTGGAGAAGACTTGGGAGGCGATTCTTGGATTAAATTAGTATTAATTCAATGAGGAAATTATCGACACGGATCGGGATTTCGCATGATGGCGGTCAGCGGCGGTCGTGATATACATTAGGTGCTGTCGAATTGAACCGTCATCGCCTCTGCTCCTACATTTGATTAGCGAATGAATTTGAAATTACTACGCCGCAGCACGGCCAAAATATCGCTACTCACGCTGACTGACGAGAAATTTACGCTTCTCTCGCTGGAGAAATTCTTGGAGCGTAGTCGGATCGTTGCCCGTCAGTTCCTTGACCGCCAGTGAGATGTTGGGTTCTTCCTGAAACCGAGACACGAAATGGACCACCGTCAATACCATCGCCCGCCCGAAGCTCATTCCCCCACTTGCCTTTCCTATCATAAACGATATTGGATTCTTGTTCTTGAAAGTTATTCTCGTGCCAAGAATCGTACTCATCAACTTAGCGACTTCACGGAAGCTTCTGTTCTCACTTCCCGTTATCTCAATTACTTGATTAGCATAGACGTCAAAATCATTGATTAGCGTCGCGCAGCACTCACCGATGTTTCTGACATCAACCCAGTTAAATGTGGCCCCGCCGGCGGGTAACGTTATCGTTCGGCTCCTCTCGATCTCGGGTAGTAGCGTTGTCGTAAGATTTTGCATGAAGTAGCTTGGGCGCACGAATATGTACTCGAAGCCAAGTAACTCGATCGCCTTTTCTATTTTTTTGTGGGGAATGACGCCGCTTTTTTCAGCTCCTTGCACCGAGAGGAATACGATTTTATGAATACCAGTGTCCCGGACCGAGCGTAGAAACGGACGGATGATTTTATCAATAGCGGATATCTGGGGCGGGCGAAGTAGGAAGACGATGTCTATTTCAGCCAGCGCGCCCGGGAAGGTAAAGGGCTTCGTGAAGTCAAACTTCCTGAACGTTAAACCAGCAAACTCACGTAAATCGTCTTTTCCTCCATTAAGGTCCCTGACTGCCGCCACAACGTCGATGTCACTATCCAGCGCGCTCAGATAACGGATCACTTCCGTACCAATATTCCCGGTAGCTCCCGTAACCAGCACCTTTATCATAAGTTAGTATTTAATCGTGCGTTAGGTTCAAACACGCGCTAAATTATGAACTATCGGCGATTAAGTCGACGCTGCAGCCTCCTGAGAAGCCAGGTTGGCTACGGACCGTAAATCAGATGGTCTAATGATCAATAGCGGAAGCGTAGCCCTGAAGGCTGCTTGCTTAGTATTACTGCCATCAAACAGACGCGTTAAAAAGTCCTTTTTCGGGCGGTTCATCACGACCAGATCGTAATTATGCTCGTCGGCATACTCAAATAAAGCGTCCACTACGTCCTTGCCTTCAACACTTTCAAAGGTATGTAAGCCCGCCGCTTCCGGGCTTTCGAAGATATCGATCAACGAATCCAGGTCGAACACCGCGATTCCCTTTATCCCCGGCCGTTTTACGTGTAAGAAGTGCATCACGGGATTGAACGCCCGCAGTATCCTTTGGAGGTGGCCTGCCTGAAAAATAATGGGATCCGTTAAGTTGGTCGCGTAGCAGAGGTGTTGGATGGGGGTGTACGAAACACCGTTCGGAACGATCAAAACCGGGCAGGGTAATTTAGCGACCAGAGAACTGGTGTTCGTACCAAGCAAATCGTCCCAGGCATCCTGGCGACCGTTCGTCCCCATAATCACAAGCTGAACGTCTTTGTGCTTCACGTGGTGGTGAATCGCACTCTGTAAATAGGATACCGCAATTAAGGTATCTACGACCGGTGTGTTGCGCAGGTCGGGAGCCGCCGCCGCCAGGCCATCGAGATAGAAGTCGGTCATATCCTTTTTGGCATCATCTTCGATTCTGATCCGTAGCGAATTGACGAAGGAGCCATATCCCGGGCTCGCGGTGCTCGGCGGAATGGCGAATAGTAGATAGATACGGGCGTCGATGCGGTCGGCAAACCTGAGCGCATACTGAAAGGTGTTGGCGGAGATCGCTGAAAAGTCGACCGGTACCAAAATAGATTTAATTTTATTCATCGGGAGGTGATTTATTACTACATAAAATAGTGAACACAGGTCGATAAAAAGATGATTTAAATCATTAGATAGTATGATCTACGTGGCAAGCCAGATCGTTCTGACTTACTTTGCACCCGCGTCCACGCCAAACTTTTATCCTGAAAACAATGGGTAGTCGCAACCGCAATAAGTAGCCTAGAAATATCTCCGCCTACTCATCCGTTTCATCCGGTAAAATAAGCAGCGGCCTGGTGGTCTCCAACGCGGCATCGTGCGTCGTGCTTTTAAAGAATAAGCGACTCAGCCAGCCGTGGTGGGGGCGGTGCATGACGACCAGGTCCGAATTATTCGCTTCCGCATAAGCAAAGATTTCTTCCGCAACGTCGCTATTTTTTAATACGTGAAATCCGGTCCCGGCCGCCGAGCCCGGTCGGTCAAATAGCTGGCGTAGTAATGCGATGTCGAATTCCGCCTTGGTGTCCTTACCCTGCTTTACGTGGACAAAATCCAGCCGGGGCTCGAATACTCGCAAGGTTTTCACTAGGAAACCGGCCTTAAAAGTATTGATGTGCGTTAAATCGGTAGCGTAGCAAATGGAATGGAGTGGACGAAAGGCGAAACCCTTTGGTACGATCAGCACCGGGCAAACGGCTTTATTAACGAGGTGGGATGTATTCGTTCCGAACAGGGAACGGGCGAAGTCATCGGCTCCGTCGGTACCCATCACGATCAGGCCGGTGCCCCGGTTTTTGGCGTGGCGGAGGATGGTAGCGCGGACGTTGCCGACAACGGCGTAGGACTGAACGGCGGGGATGTGTTGCAACTGGCCGGACGTGGCGGTCACCGCCTGCGTAAAGAAATCCATCATTTTCTCCTTACTGTTTTCGACGTGTTGCGCCGTCAGGCTTACGGAAAGTAAGCTGCCGTTGTCGTCGGGGACGACGTGAAGCAAGTCGATGCCGGCGTCCAGTTGGTCGGCGAGGCGGAGCGCGTAGCGAAGTGCGTTGGCGGATACCTTTGATAGGTCGAGCGGGACAAGTATGGAATCGATCGATTGCATGAAGTGGATAATTTTGAACTAATAATTGATATTTCGCAGATTAATCAGCCACATAAACACAAAAGCACGGAAAAACTCTTTTCGGCTACGCCGAAGCATCTTTCGCCTACGCTTTTGTGGTTCTGTGTTTATGTGGCAAAATCTGGTTGCGTGTCAGCTAATAAATTAAAGTGGTGAGGTAAGTGCTTGGACAATATTAAACATACATCTTACAACCCTCTCCCCCGGCCCCTTTAGCTTCGCTGCTTCCTACGGAGGTCCAAAGGTAGAGGGGAGATGAGGCAGCTCGCTGCGCTCGTCAAAATGTTACGATAATATTGTCCTATTACTTAAAATAATCGGTTTCGTCGGGCGCTGGCCTTGGGTTAATTATATTCGACTAATTTATGGTCACGCACCAATTCGTCTTTTCCCTTAGGCTTCATGAAAGGTACGATCAGCAAAGGCACTTTTGCTTCTTTAACGATACCCATGATATTTTTAGAATCAAATAAATTACGCCAGAATCCCCGTCGCTTGCCTCCGATGACGAGTAAATCGATGCGGTGGATTAGCGAATAATCCAGCAAATCTCCCACCATGATGCCTTCCTCGATGGCATCGAAATGGAAGGTATAACTTGGAAAATCCGGCCCCCAGGCCAGGGAAAGGAACTCGTTTTCGTTATCAAACTCCCACTTCCAATCATGCTCCTTGACGTGGACGAATCGAACGTCTGGCTTCAGCGCCCGAATAACGGAACGAGCGAAACTACTGATTTTCAGTACTTCGGAAGCCTCGTCAAACGCAATGGCTAAGCGTTCAACCGTCACCGGACCATAATCGCGCGGAATTAAGATCACCGGACACTTACCGTCCAGCGCCACGGTATTCGCTACGCTTCCGTAATACCCCGGCGGGTGCGCGCCCGCCCCCGCACCGACGCCACCCAGTACGACGAGCGCTGTATTAGGCTCCTTCGTGCGTTTCAGTAAGCCACGTGCGGCGTCGCCGGTAATGGTCGATATGTTGAAGGCGGTCATCTGCCTGGCGTAGCCGGTCGCTTTTTCTACGGCTGGTTTGCAGTGTTTTCGGGCAAAGGCTTCTAGTTCGGGTTCTAATTCATTTCGTCGTAATTCGTAATCATTGGAAGTGAATAGCTTATCGCCACTCCGTAACGGATCGATGTAGTGGACAATCTCTAAAGTAAGGTTAAGGGTTTCCGCCAGGTAGCAACCAAAGGTTACGGCGGAAGCGGAGGTTTTGGAAAAGTCAACGGCTACAATTAAAGTACTCATGGTTTGGCTAGTTTTGTCAGAGTTATTGATTAAATCGATATAACTTGGCTCTTGCCAAATAAGATAGAGACAATACCGACCGAATAAGGTGATATATGACAGGGCGCGTGATGATTCTTAATGAATAACTGACCTTACGCAACCGGATTATGCCACATAAACGTAAAAACACACAAAAGTAAGTAAAAGGTGCTTCGGCATAGCCGTACACCAATTTTTGTGCTTTTGTGTTTATGTGGCGAAATAACCTACTTAACATCAGTGAATAGGGAGGGCATGCGCGGTCACAGGTGCCCTGTTTATTGGTTGAGCCAGGGGAATACGCCACAATCCACCGCTCCGGCGTATTTTCTTTGCACCCGCGGCCGCGCAAAGGAGTGATGATAATGATTTAAATAAACTTTCGAATAGCCGTGAATTATTCATCAAGGGGAACGATGAGCATGGGCAGGCCGCCCTCCCCGGCTAAAACGGATGACGCGGAGCTCACGAAGAACCGCAGAAAAGCATTGGATTTGCGCCGGCCGAGAATTAATAGGTCAACGTCTCGCTCCAGGGTATAATCGAGCAGGCGATCGCTGGGGTCACCGGCCGGGAGAATGTCTACTTCGACGTCATATTCGGGAAAGTGCCCCGCCACCATATTTGTTAATAGCTTCTTTTCGGTGGTCCGTTCCTTCGAATCGTCCCGGTGCTCAACGTGGACGAAGTGCATCCGCAGAGCAAGTGCGTTACGCAGTAGTTTAGTTTTGCTACTGAGTGCTTCCAGCCTGGTGACGGTATCGAAGGCGATGGCGGCCACGTTAATTTTTGGGGTGCCGGCATTCGCGGGAATCAATAAAACCGGGCACTTCGCCCGCTGGGTGACCGCTCTGGCCACGCTCCCGAATACCGGGGTAACCCTACTATCCCGCCCGGAGCCAACGCCGCCCATCACGATGAACGCTACGTCCTCCCGTTCACTCTGATCCAGTAGTACCCGTACGGCACTGCCGATAATGTCCCGAACTACGATGGAAGGCGATTCGTCGGTGACATCGGGAATGCCGGAGAGGGTAACGACGGACGAATTATCGGCTACGAAATCAGCAACGCGTTGGTGGATACGCTGGTGGACGTGCGCGCTCCCGCGCACGACTATGAAATCAGTGCCCTGCTCGTCGTAGCCATCGTAGGCGTGCACGGCCTCGAGGTCGTAGCAAGTGACGTCCGCGAGGTAACAAGCGTAGCGTAGGGCGTTCGCGGAGGTGTCGGAAAAATCGATGGGGACAATGATCTTTTTCATTTTGTACGATATTTTACGCCATTAATTAATACTGTCTGCCCGGTGTTTTCCAGCACGCGTTGAGCTGAGTTTTGAACACAAAAAACACGGACGATATAAGCGCACTTTTTATGTGCTTGTGCACACTACTGGACATTTTCAAATTGGACGCTTGGAGGACTCGAAACCCTTCGCTACGCTTTAGTTTCGAGACGCTCCAAGGTTCTAAAATTCTACTTGAGGACCTTGGAGCGTCCTCTGCCGTGAAGCCGAAGGCGAAATTGTTGAGGTCCTCCAAGCGTCCGGGGAAAATGTCCAGTAGTATGGTGCTTGTGTTATTTATTTTGTGTCTTTTGTGTTCCCTTATTTTGGCCACATTTGTACTAAGATAAATTCCTCTACGTCACCTTATATGCTTCGCCCACAACAAATTTGGCGCTTAGGCACGGTGAACCGAATGACCCCCGTCAATCCATAAACTGATAATAATCACCGTAGGGGTCAAGCGCTCTCCGGTCTGCACTATATCAGCGCCCCCGGTGACGACGGTCATGCATTATCGCCACGTAGCTACGGACATTTGGGGCACACCAAACACAGAAAGTCCATGAATACAATAATTGTCCCAACTGACTTTTCAACTACTTCCGCCGCCGCGCTGCGATACGCCCAGGGGATTGCGGAAGCTACTGGTATCGATATTGAGGTAGTTCACATTCACGATGGTACTAGTCACTCTCTGAATAACTCTATTCGTAAGGGCAGCGCCGAGGTGTCGTTACAAATCCACCGCCGAATTAATGAACTGATCGCTTCGGCCATTCAGCAGCCTTGCGTGGTCGACGGACCGGAAATGACGCCGGAGGACCTGACCGTGAGCAGCCGGGAAATCGTCGGGTCACCAGCCAGGGAGCTCATTGCGTTGAGTAAGCGAAAGGGGACGCAACTAATCATCATGGGTGGGGTAGGGACGGGTAATGTATCCGCCGTCACCCCGCTGTTTGGCAGTATCGCCCGGGAGGTGGCGGAACGCGCGGCTTGCCCGGTGCTCCTTATTCCCGAAGATTACGCAGGCGCGGCGCCCCGGAAGGTTGCGCTGGCTTTTGATAACGCGGATACCCTGCAGCAACTCTCGATTGGTTTTAATCATCTCCGCCTTGCCCTGAAGCCCGAAATACACTTAGCGCACGTGCAGGACGTAAGTGATGAGACGGCGTTCTGCCGGGAGGTTAAACTTATGATGGAATTTCTCGAATCTGGTTTTCCAGGGTATCCGGTGGAAGTAAATATTCTGAAGCAAAGCACTACGGCGGTGTCTTTGCTCGAGTACGTCCACAAAAATGATATTGACTTACTGGTACTCGGCAACCACCGGCGTAGTTTCCTTGGTCGCCTCTTTGGAACTTCGCGCAAGACGGTGGTCATCGATACCGCGCTCAGCCCTTTACTCATTATGCCACTGAAATAGGGCTTGGGTTGTTCGCAAAAGCTAATTAATACGTTCATTGCCGCCCGGTGCGGATAAATATCTTAGTCCATGTCCGTACGCGTGCTCTTCTCGGTACTCTTTCTTGGCTTCTACGCCAGCGCCTGCACCAACGACCAGGTGCAAGAAATGGAAACTTTTGAACGTGACCTGCTGCTCACCTGGGTTGCCTTAGAACGTGACGATCCCAAACTTGCCGAATATTACGGACAACGCACCGGTGAGGATTGGAGGTTGCTGGGAGGTCATTACGGTGCGGTACCCATGCACCTGGAGATCAAGGAATCGGTAGCTTTCGCCGGGTTTTGGGTGAATAGCCTGCAAACGTCGATCTCCAAGAAGGATCGGCCCGGGGCAACGATTGCCGTCCAGCTAATCCAGAACCAGCTGCGTACGTTGCGCCCCCGCTTTGGCTACGACCAACCTACCGACCACCTGTATGAATTCTATTATTACTGGCACAACGTCACCGAGGCCAGTAATGACGATATGCTTTGCCTGTTGGAATGGAGTGAATACGAATGGTTCATCGACATGGCCGAGCAGTCCTGGGAGGAATACTTGCGCAGCCGCCCCCGGTACGCCGAGACGCTTTTCCCCGGCTACGGAACCCAGGCGGCGCTGACCGAAGCGGAGAGTCTTGAATTAACCCGGAGTTTAGCAGACTTCAAGAAAGACCTGGATGCTTCCGATCACCTCCTGGCAGGGCCCGCCAGCCGAGTGATCAACGACCTTTTTTTTGATTACCTGGCCACGATTACGGACTATCCGCAAGCAGGTGATCTCGCCGAGAACCCACTGTAACAGTTTGCGCTCGCTGGGTTCACCTCAATCAAAACTATTATGCGACGTCAACGGCTTGTCCGATTCACCGCGGTCTTACTTACCCTGCTACCCGTCCTCGTTTCCTGCACCACGGAAGAATTGGGGCACGGCCTGACCATCGAAGCAGCTTACGTAGAACTGGCCTACGCGCTCCACCGGGGAGAAGCCACCGCCGCGGCGACAGCTATGCAACAGCTCGACCGCGAAATCAACGCCCTCCCCACCGGCAAGTTGCGCGCTTATTTCGCGACGCGGGACGACGATAATGACAACAGCGTTTATTTCTTTGAGCAATCCCGCCTCGCCCTGCGCGACGCACGCGTATCCATATTGGAGGATAACCTCGGCCAGTCATCCGTCCAGGTGGACCGCTCCGTCTACTACTTGCTCGCCGCTGAACCCATTCTCGCGGAACGGTATTACATCGCGGGCATTTATGACTTCTTAGCCGCCTGGAACGAGATCGAGGTGATTGCCCGTGAGTTTGACTTTTGTGGTATGGAGTGGCGGGACTACGAAAGCTACGCCGAGGACGTCAGCCGCGCCTGGCGGCAAATTAGCTGGCGACGACCGGATGCTCAACTTTACGGGTTCACGCCGGAACGCCTGCGGAAATTTGAAAACGCGCACGCAGCCGTAGAACACCAATTAAATATATTCCGGAACGCCGTGCGCCAGGATGATCAGTGTGAAGCGGAAAGGATCGCGTTGGAAGTGGACGGTGCCGTTCAACGGTTGATTCAGGTCTTTAGTCGTACGGATAGAATTTCACCGCAGCTAGGTCATTCGGTGAAGCCCTAGACGAGCAAACCACGTAAATTTTCTACGTCTACTACGGCTACTTCCTTGCCCCTTAATTCAATCAACTCCTCCCGCTTAAAATCGGAGAGGGCCCTGATCACGCTCTCTTTGGTTGTTCCCACCATTTGGGCCAGTTCGTCCCGGGAGAGCGCTATTCCCTCGCCGTCATATTTATCGTGGAGATCACAGAGCACCAGGGCCGTCCGCCGCCGCACGCTGTCGTAGGCTTGGTGGACGAGGCGGTCCCCGTGGCTGACGACCCGCCCCGCCATCAGGTGCATGAGGGCTTCCGTGACGGTGCGATCCGTATTCAGGAGCCGTAGCAAGTGATTGGTGGGCAGGGCCTGGAGGGTCGACCCACCGGAAGCGGCGCGGGCGGTGTAGTGGTACGGTGCGCGTTCCAGAATAGACGGTACGCCGAATACTTCTCCCGCACCTAATTCCGCGATGATGTAATTCCGGCCGTGCTCGTGGGAGCGGCTGAGGTGGACCCGGCCTTCCGTCACGCGAAAGATGAAATGTGGGAATTCTCCTTCGCGAATGATGGTCGCGCAGGCTTCGTATTTCTTTTGTTTTCCCAGTTTGTCGAAAGCGGCCTCCAGCCGGGCGTGGCCGCCCCGGGGGTCGCTCAGGTGGACCGTTTTGGTGCTGATTTCAGCGGTGGTCCGGGTGGCTGCTTTCTTCAGCCTTGTTTCAATGACGTTCAGTAGTTCGTCTTTGTAGAATGGTTTAGTGATGTAGTCGTCCGCCCCCAGGTTCATACCGCGGCGGATGTCTTCCATTTCCGTTTTGGCGGTGATGAAGACGAAGGGGATGGCTTCGGTACGGGCGTTTTCACTGAGGAGGTTGAGTACGCCGAAGCCGTCGAGTTCCGGCATCATTACGTCACACAGAATCAAATCCGGTGGCAGATCGATGGCTGATTTTGCGCCCAGTAACCCGTTGGGTTCGCTCCGCACTTCATAGCCGTGCAGTTCGAGTATTTCCGCTAGGTTTTCCCGCACGTCTTCGCTGTCTTCGATGATGAGTATGGTCGCTTTCATGCTGACAAATAGTTATGGTTGACGTGTGAACCTTGTGGTAATTCTAAAGTGCTTATGGGAGGCATCGGTATCCGATCTTTAGCTAGTGGGTGCGTGATCTAACCGGAATGGTAAGTAGATCGTGAACGTCGACCCGTGCCCTAATTTACTGGTAAACTGTACTTCACCGCCCATCAGCTGCACGTAGTGTTGAACGATGTTTAAGCCTAATCCGGTCCCTTTTACGTTCTCTACGTTGCCCGCCCGGAAAAAGCGATCGTAAATATGCGCCTGGTCGGAGGCGGGGATGCCAATGCCTTCATCCGCTACGCTTACGTACGCTCTACCGTCCAGAATCCCGCTGGAGACGATGATGGACATGCCCGGCTCGGAATATTTAGCTGCGTTACTGATCAGGTTGGCCAGGACGTGCCGGAGTAGTTTCGGGTCGGCGACCAGCCGCTCGGGCTCGTCGGCGAGGTCGATCACCACTTGCTGGCCCTGGCGTAACTGGCCCTCGCTTTCCTCCACGCTAATGGTAACAATGGCGTTAAGGTCGAGTAACCACGGGCGCACTTCTACTTCCCCTTGTTCGACCTTACTCAATGAAAGGAAGTCATTTAGTACTTCTGTCAACTGCTGGACGGAATCTTTGATCTTACCGATGTGCCTTTCCCGTTTGATGCGTTGCTCCGCTTCGCCGTACAGCTCAATTAGTTCTACGGAACTTAATACGGTGCTTAGAGGTGTTTTGAATTCGTGGCTGGCCATGCTGAGGAACCTGCTTTTTAGTTCGTTCAACTCCCTTTCTTTTCCCAGGGCCAGTTGTAGCTCCTTTTCACGTTGCCGCAGTGCCGCGGTCCGCTCGGCTACCTTGTCCTCTAGCTGATCATTCAATTCCTCGACGCGCCGTTGCGCCGCTTTGAACTCGCTCAGGTCGTGTAGCATCCCGGTGTAGATCGTTTTGTCCTCCAACTTAAGTTCACTTACCGCCAACCGTAAAGGGAACTCCGAACCATCTTTCCGCCGCCCGATTACCTCACGCCCGATCCCGATAATGTGAGGTTTGCGTGTTTCGTGGTACCGCTCCAAGTAAACATCGTGGTGGGTGCGGTCATAGCCATTCATAAGGATATTGACCTTCTGCCCGCGCATCTCGTCCGCCCGGTAACCGAATAATTTGGCCGCGGCGGAATTGACGCTTTCAATAGTGCCGGAGGTGTTCATGGTGATGACGCCATCCGTAACCATCTCAAACAGGGCGTTCAGGCGGAGGCTGTCGTCCATTTCCAGTTCTTCCTTCGGGTGCTTCACGGATTGCTTGGTTTTATCGGCGTTATTCATTCCTAAATATAAACAGCGCCCCTGGCTTGTCGCTAAGGGCGCTTGAGGTAATCCAGTTGCTGCCTGGCAATCAGTTATCGAATCAGGTTCTTGTGTCACCTTAGCCCATTGAAGTAATCTCGCTGGAGTTGGCGTCACTTAACTTATTCTCAAGACTGCTAGCCGTCAGGACTGGGAGTTTAACCCGCAAAAAAGCTATTAGAAAAATGAAGTAGGATTACGGTTGTAATTAACAGTGTGTAGTCCACAGACCTGCAATTGATGGCAGGGGAAAAGATAAAACAAAAGTCTGTCAACCATGGTCGCGATAAAATTCATAAACTCTCCTATTTAGTGATGTTGTGAATATCGCGCTCCTGCCCGCACGCAGATAATGATATCCATCATGTAGCCGAATGATCTGTGTCAGCGGCAACTTAGGTAAGGTGGGTTACGTGAGGTGAGCTTCTCTCGGGGGGGGGCTAAACATAATCCGTTAGCTTAATTTCCTCGCGGTCGATGAGCTTGACTAGATCGAACGTCGTCAGGATGCCTACTAAGTCTCCGTCGTCTTCTACCGGGAGTGCGTGGAAGCGATTCAGTAGGAACAGGTTTGCGGCCGTCCGTACGGTATCTGTTCGCTCTAGTTTTACTAAGGGTTTTGTCATGATCGCCGACACTTCAAGTCCTTCCGTGTGGCGTTCATAAACCTTTGCGAAATCCAGATAACTTACCATTCCGACTAATTTTTTAAAGTCGTTAACCACCAATAGGTGATGAATACCGTGCCCGTCAAGCTTCATCTTGGCTTGCTTAACGGAAGCCTTTTGGTTGATGGTGATCAAATTTTTAGTCATTAACGTATCTACCCTGGCAAGTAAATTCATAAAGCATTGTGTTTAGGTAATACCTTATTAATAGTTAATTAATAAGGGTGGATTTTCCAAAAATGAAAAAACCGGTTAGTAAAATTAAATAATTAATTTAGTGGCACATCGGTGGAAACGCCATATCCTGAAAATTAGAAAACTCGTCGGGCACGTGCGCCACGTAACCTCGGTACAGCAGTATCAGCCCGGTCAGGGCCATCAAAACCGGTAGCACCCGCCGGTAAGGTATTTTACTTAGTACCGCAAAACGCCGTCCGGCAACCAGCGTCAGTATCAGTAAGGGCAACGTACCCAGCCCGAATGACAGCATAAACCCGGCACCCGCCACCGGGCCACCCGCCCCCGCCGCGCCAAGGATCGCCACGTAGACGAGGCCGCAGGGCAGCAAACCGTTACAGCAGCCCAGCGCAAAACGCGCGCGCCAACCCGTTCTGGCGAATAGCGATTGGACTTTACTACGCAGCCGCACCTGAAAGCGGGTAAACGCCGGCTGTCGTGCCAGCACGTTACCGGGGTCCAACCCCACTACGGCACAGGCGATCAGCAAACTTCCCGCCACCAGCGAAAGCACGCTCTGTGCGTTCCACATGGCCATGCCCAGACCCAAACTACCGAGCAAAAAACCCATACTCGCGTAGACTGAAATCCGCCCGGTCTGGTAAGCTACGGCGGATTTCCACGCCCGCCCGGCCCCAGCGGCCAGCATCAACGGCCCGCACATGCCGACGCAGTGTAAGCTTCCCAACAGGCCCAGGGAAAACGCCGCGATGATTTCAGGTGAGCCCATTATTGGACCGTTAAATCTAATTCGTCGTAATAATCAACGCCGCCCTGCGCCCATTCCACAATGGCCTGGTAACGACCTGATTTTAAGCCCTTTGTGTTAAGCCTCATTTCGCCCCCAACCGTGTTAATGGTTATTCGGCGATCGTCGCGGCGGCTACTCGGCCGGTACAGCAAAATGGTCCCTTTCACGTTCGTGGCAAGCGCTGCTGGAAATATTAAGTAAAGTCCTTTTTCCGTTGGCGCGACGTATGGTCGCTCGGCTAATAAATAGCTATTCCTCCGCCGGTCATACTCCTGTTGGTAATTAATGTCGCGCTCGTAATAAGCTTCCGTTACCAAGCTATTGTCAAAGCCCCTGCTACCGATGACGACCACCACCAGGCAGGCAACGAAAACAATGTAAAATACTAAGATGCCGTGGCCCCAGTGAAATTTCATGGTTATTGCTTTTTCGGGTGAATGAAAGTGGTTGTTAGCTCCTCGACTTTGCGGTCGTCGGTCCAGACTTCCAGTACCAGCGTTCCGTTGAAGGAAGCCGGCACCTCCTGCGGAAGATCTACGAAAAGGGCGCCCTGAGTCACTTGATCCGGCAAAGCATTTGGTTGCCCACCGACGTAGCGAACCGCGCTTCCGGGCAGGTCCTTTACGACGAATCGTAGCGGCGTTTCTTGCCCGCCTTTGTGCATGATCTGATAATTATACAAATTATTTATGGTGCCGTCCACGCCCGTCTGATAAAGCATCCCCGGCGTCCGTAGTAGGATAATATCCATTTCGCTCCTGTTTGTCAAAAGGCCGATATTTAGGATAATTAGCGCCACCAATACGCCGGAATACGCCATTACCCGTGTTGTCCATACTTTGCGTTTGCCCCGTTTGACGCCGTTTTCGCTGTCGTAACGGATCAGCCCGCGCGGCCTGTCCACCTTGTCCATCACCTCGTCGCAGGCGTCGATGCAGGCCGTGCAGTTCACGCATTCCATTTGAATGCCGTTGCGGATGTCGATGCCGGTGGGGCAGACTTTTACGCAGAGCCCGCAGTCGATGCAGTCGCCGAGCACGTCTTCGGGAGCCCCCATGATTAGGGTTGCAGCGTCCATTTCTACTGCCTTGGGCGTGGTCGCGGGTGCCGGGGAAATAAGAGAAGAAGCAAGGTTTTTTGGACCGTTCGCTAGCGATGTTTCGATTTGCTTAGATGTTGGGTCGCCGCAATCCGCTTTTCCGTCCTGACACGTGGTGCAGTCCGTGCAACTACTCTTTTTCTTGTGTTTAGCCCTACGAATCTTCCCGCGCGGTTCCCCCCGCTCGTAATCGTAAATAACATTGATACTATTGTTGTCGAGTAATACACCTTGCAACCTGCCGTAGGGGCAAATAGCAATACAAACCTGCTCGCGTAGATTCGCAAAGACGAAGTAAAATACCCCGATAAAAACCACGATGGTCAGAAAACCGACCGGCGCGTCCAGGGGGGATTGCGAGATGGTGGCGAGCACGGCGTCCGTCCCGATGATGTAGGCGAGGAAAGTGTGGGCGATGACGGCCGAGATCAACAGAAACAAACCCTGCTTCAGCATCTTTTTTAATATCTTTTCCTGCGTCCACGGTGCCGCCGCCAGCCTGCGCTGCGCATTGTCATTCCCCTCTACCCAGTATTCGATCTTGCGGAAGACCATTTCCATAAAGATCGTCTGCGGACAGACCCACCCGCAAAAAAGCCGTCCGAATACCGCCGTAAATAATATGATAAACACCACCCCGGTAATCATCAAAATGGCGAACAAGTGAAAATCCTGCGGCGTGAACGTCAGCCCGAAAAGGATGAAGTGGCGTTCCACCACGTTCAGCAGTACGAGCGGCTCCCCGCCGACCTTAATCCAGGGTAATCCGAACAATACGAGTAACAAAACAACACTCAGGTACGTCCGCCACCGGTAGTAGCGCCCGTCCGGCTGCTTGGCGAATATCCAGTTCCGTTTACCGTCGGCGGTAACCGTCCCGATGCTGTCCCGAAAGCTTTCTTCATCGTGGTCCGTCATGTTATTTGCTTTTCTCGCCTTCGGTGTAGAGTTCCCCCTGCGCCTCCTTGGCGTTGGGTGGGTCGGTGCCCACCAGAGTGATGATGTAGCTCGATACCTCCTGCATCGCGCTGGCCGACATTTCTTTCTGCCAGGCGATCATTCCTTTTTCTGGCACGCCGTACTTGATCGTCTTAAAAACATCGGTAATACTGCCCCCGTGGATCCAGAACTCATCCGTCAGGTTAGGACCGATGCCGCCTTCCCCCAGCGTGCCGTGGCAGGGCGAGCACTTCCCCTCGAAGATTAAGCGGCCTTTTTCTAGCGCGTTGTTCTCCGCCAGCAGCGTTACGTTCGACTCATCGACGGCATTGGCCTGCGTAGAAACAAAGGCTTTCACGGCCTCCTCGGATACTTGCATCTCCGTGGCGTACTCTTCGCCCTGGGTCTGGTCGAAACCGGAAAAGTGGACGAACCAGATGTAGACGGGCGCGATGGCGATGGTGATGTAGAACAGGCCCGTCCACCAGGGCGGTAGATTGTTGTCCAGCTCACGAACGCCATCGTAGGAGTGGTCCAGCAGAATGATGGCTTCTTCCGCGATGGGCACGTCGTCGGTCAGGCGTTTGTAGAGACTTTGGTACCAGGGCTCCAGTACCTCTTCCGGGATGGGAACACCCAGTGTTTGTAATACCTCCGGATGGTATTTTTCCAGCAGTTGAATTCGCCGCAAAACCATGAAGGAATCCCCCAAATGTATGAGGTAGACCGCCGCCGCAAGGAAGACGAATAAACCCGTTGCGAGCACCACCAGCTCCGGGGGGCTGAAGCCGGGGAGGAAGGAGCCGGTCGCTACGGGTGCCGTAACGGTCGTACTCTGCAACAACAAGCCGGGTAGATCGAAATAATTCATACTAGTTCGTCTTTTTCCTCAGTCGGGTAGGAGTCGATTAAAGGTTGTTGTTCCACATCCGCATAGCTCCCGCGTCCGCGCCAGAAAACCATGATGATGACGATGCTGAAGATGATAAAAAACGTGAGTAAAGCCATGATGGCCAGCCAGTTGATGCCGGACTCGGCGAGGAGGTATTTAGCCATGATTGAATTATTTTTTAGTATTAGATTCTTTCTCGACGTTGATGTCCGTGCCGAGGCGCTGGAGGTAGGCGATCAGCGCGACGATCTGACGCTCGGCCAGCTCATCGTCTTCCACGCCCTGCTCCCGTAAAGTGGCGGCGATGCCTTCGGCCTGCCGGCGCAGATCGTCGATGGCTACTTCCGCGTAGCCTTCCGGATAAGGTGTACCGAGCGACTGCAGTACCCTGATTTTGGCCGGTAAATTATCCGTGTCGTACTTGCGGTCCAGCATCCAGGTGTAAGGCGGCATAATGCTGCCCGGGCTGGTGGAGTGGGGGTCTTCCATGTGGCGATAATGCCAGATGTCGAGGTACTTGCCACCGACGCGGTGGACGTCCGGGCCCGTCCGTTTGCTGCCCCACAAATGCGGCCGGTCGTAGATGAATTCTCCCGACATCGAGTACTGCCCGTAACGCTCCGTCTCCGACCGAAACGGACGGATCATTTGACTGTGGCAATTATTACAGCCGTTGGCGATGTAAATATCGCGGCCTTCTAATTCTAACGGCGAATAAGGTTTGACGGAGGCAATCGTGGGAACATTGTCCTCGACCATCACCATCGGAAAGATTTCCGCCATCCCACCAATCAGCACAACCACCGTGGAACCGACCAGTAGTTGGACGGGCCGGCGCTCGATCCACCGATGCCAGTATTCGCCCTTGTGGCCCCCGGGGCTCGCGGATAAGGGCGGCGCGGCGGCGGCTTCATCGGCCAGGAAATCTCCCTGGCGGACCGTCCGGATCAGGTTGTAGATCATGATGAAAACGCCCGCGACGTAGATCGTCCCACCAAATGCACGCAGCATGTATAGCGGCAGAATGGCGTCGACCGTTTCCAGAAAGTTACCGTACTGGAGCATGCCCGATGGCGTAAACTGCTTCCACATCGCGCTCTGCGTCCACCCGGCCCAGTAGAGCGGGACGGCGTAAAAGAGCGTTCCTAAAGTAGCGAGCCAGAAGTGGACGTTAGCCAGTTTGGTGCTGAACAACTTCGTGCGGAAGATGCGTGGCATGATGTAATACAGCACCCCGAAGGTGAGCATACCGTTCCAGCCGAGCGTGCCGATGTGTACGTGGCCGACCGTCCAGTCCGTGTAGTGGCTGATGGCGTTGACGGATTTGAGGGAGAGTAGGGGACCTTCCAGCGTAGCCATTCCGTATGCCGTCAGGGCAACGACGAACATCTTCAGTACCGGGTCCGTCCGGACTTTATCCCAGGCCCCCCGCAACGTAAATAAGCCGTTGAGCATACCGCCCCAACTCGGCGCGATCAGCATCAGGCTAAATACCGTCCCGAGGCTCTGCGCCCATTCCGGCAGGCTCGTATAAAGCAAGTGGTGCGGGCCGGCCCAGATATAGATGAAAATTAACGCCCAGAAGTGAATGATCGATAAACGGTAGCTGAAAACCGGCCGGTTGGCGGCTTTCGGTAGGAAATAATACATTAAACCCAGATAGGGCGTCGTCAGGAAAAAGGCGACGGCGTTGTGTCCGTACCACCATTGGATTAGCGCATCCTGAACGCCCGCAAAAACCGGGTAACTCTGCATCAACGATACCGGAACCGCCAGACTATTCCCGACGTGGAGAACCGTTACCGTCACCCACGTAGCGATGTAGAACCAGATGGCGACGTAGAGGTGGCGCTCGCGCCGCTTCATGATCGTCATGAACATATTCACGCCGAAAACAATCCAAACGACCGCGATGGCGATGTCGATCGGCCATTCCAGTTCCGCGTATTCCTTACTCGTAGTGAAGCCCAGCGGTAAGCTGATCGCCGCCGCCAGGATGATGGCTTGCCAGCCGTAGTAATGGATGTTACTCAGCACGTCCGAGTACATTCTCGTCTTCAGCAGGCGTTGCAGGGAGTAATAAACGCCCATGAAAATGCCGTTGCCCACGAAGGCAAAGATGACCGCGTTCGTGTGCAGCGGGCGGATGCGTCCGAAAGTAAGTTCGGCGGTAAAATTAAGCGCCGGCCAGACCATTTGCAGCGCGGCCAGTAAACCGACCAGCATCCCGATCAGTCCCCAAAAAGCCGTGGCGTAGGCGAATCGTTTGACGCTCGTGTTGTCGTACGAAAAGCGTTCCAGCGCCGTGGCGGCGACGTCAATAGTAGTTTCTTTACTCATCTTCGGGCGGTTTGGTGTCTTCGAACAGGATGCGCATGGCGGGCGTCACTTCATCATCGTACTGGCCCGTCCCGACCGCCCAAAAAAAGGCGATGAGGAAGCCGATGGCAATCAGTAGGCTTAAGAGAATGATGAGTAGAATGACCTGCATGGGGCGCTTGGCTCGGTTGGTTGCAAGGTCCGGCGGGGGGTAAAATCAATGAATGACGGGCGTCAGTGGATCAGGTGATTTTGGTCATTTTGGAGCTTAGCGAGAGGGGCGTACCTACACGATTCTCCCCTACGATGATGTCGCGTACTGGATTAAATTGAAAAATATGGGCGCGGTCGCGGGTACGGGGGCAACGGGAAAAGAGCAAGGAAAATACGACCCAAACCAGACCTATAACTGCGTCCCCCGCTGCACGATCAATACTACCTTCAAGGGATATCCCAACTCTCCAAGAAGCACCAAGCCTACCGCCTACCGCCTACCGCCTACCGCCTACCCGCTACCGCCTAACAACCCCCCAAGCCCCCAAACAAGCCACCACCACAATAGAAACCGAACTCAAAGGCATCAAAATAGCCGCAACAACCGGACTCAAAGTCCCCCCCACGGCATAGCTCAGGCCAATAATATTATATAAGAAGGCCAGCCCGTAAGTGAAAAATAAAACCCAACGCACCCGCCTCGCGATCTGAAGCACCGAAGGCAACTCCGCTAAACGATCCGCCCGCACGATCACGTCGCAGGCGGGATTAAAGTGCGCTTCCGATTCATTGACGGCCATACCGACCGCAGCGGCGCGAAGAGCACCCGCGTCATTTAATCCGTCGCCGATCATCAATACTTTTTTACCGGTATCCCGCAAGTGCTCGATCCGGCGAAGTTTGGCGAAAGGATTCTGGTCGAACCACTGCCGGTCGGGGTGAAAGTGAGCGGACCAGAAGTTTGAGTTTGGTTCATGATCTCCGGAGAGGAGCCAGGTTTCGCCCTGATTTGCGCAGGCATTCAGGGTGGTGGCAATTCCCTCGCGCAGTCGAACTTCTTCGTTGGTGAGTTTCAGGTAAGCCTCACCGGCGACGGATGCGTAGGTACCCGGTTCGGTATTGTTTAATCCGCAAAACGCCGCCGTTCCAATCCGGTAATTCGATCCTTGATGATCTAGCTGAATCCCACGGCCGGTTCGCTCGGTAATGGAACCCACCGGGGGGGAGGGTTTTGTAAAATTTTGCGTATTCAAAGCATCCGAGATAGCTTGGCTTTTGGGGTGGCGAGATTGTCCGGCCATTCTTTTTAATACATACTCGATTTTATTACACATCGGTCCAAAATACTGCAACCCTTCCCCGACATTTCCCTCCGTCAGCGTACCCGTTTTATCGAATACGAAAGTATCCACCTCACCCAGGTCACGGACCGCCCCCGGCCCCCGGAAGTAGTAGCCTTTTACAGCCAGTAACCTTTGCAAAGTTCCGTAAGCAAAGGGTGCGGCCAGGGCCAGGGCGCAGGGGCAAGCGATGATCAGCACCGCCGTCGCCGCTCGAAAAGCAGTAGAAACGTCAAGTTGGTACCAATACAAAAACGTCGCGCCCGCAATCAACAGGATAACCGCCGTGAACACCTGAACCAAGCGTTTCGGCGGCGCGACCTCCGTTCTGTTCTCAACCCCGTCATCCCGCAACCACAGTTGTAATAAATAACTGTGATTGGCAGGTTTGGTGACGCGGATGTGCAGCGCGGAGTCCGTGGCCCGGCCGCCGGCGAATACTTCGGCGCCGGCATTAATCCGGACGGGGTCGGCTTCGCCGGTGACGAAGCTGTAGTCGATGGCCGGGGAATTGTCGTTCAGTAGGATACCGTCGGCTGCGATCAAGCTGCCCGATCGGACTAGGATTACGTCATCTGCCGATAAATCTTCGCTAGCGACCGGGGTCGGTTCGCTTCGGTCGTTAATCCGGTAGGCGGATACGGGAAAATAATCGCGATGATCCCGCGAGAAGTTGAGCCGACTGAAAGTAAAGGACTGAAACCAGCGACCGATGAGCAGGAAAAAGATCAGGCCCGCCAGGCTATCGACGTAACCCGCACCCGTGCCCGAAAGAATCTCGTAGGCTGACCGCCCGAATAAGGCCAGCATCCCGATAGCGATTGGTACGTCGATGGTAACCTCCCCGGCGGTGATCGCGTAGTACCCGGCTTTCAGGTAGGATCGCCCGGAATAGAACAGGACCGGGAGACTCATCGCTAGTATTAGGTAACTAACTGCTTCCCCCATCGACCACGCATCCGTCCCGATCCCGATCCCGATAGCTATCGGGATCGGGATCGGGACGCCCCAGCCAAAATACTCGGGGAAACTCAGCAACATGATGTTACCGAAAAAGAAGCCGGCTACTCCGATTCGGTAGATCAGACTACGATCCACGATAGCTGTTTCCTCCGTGGTATTTCTGAAAATCGGTGGGTAGCCAATGCGGGATAGGGTAGTGGCTACCTCCCGCAGGCCGGTCTGGTCGGGATTGTAAACGATGCTCGCTTTACGGTGTGGAAAGTCGACCCGGCAGCCAATTACACCCGGTGTAAGTTTTGGTAGGCGCTCCAGCAACCACACGCAGGAAGCGCAGTGGATGGCGGGTAATTCCAGCTCGACGTGGCGGCGGCCCTCGGCGCGGAAGTTGATTAGCCGGTCGGTAAGTTTCGGGACGTCCAGCCAGGCATAATCCGCCGTGTCTACCGCTAATACGTGCCGGTCGGTTTGTTCCAGGGCGTAGAAGTCCAGCAAGCCGCCGTCGGCGAGGATGTTATAAACCACCTGACAGCCGCCGCAGCAAAACGACGCGCCCGGCTGGAGGATCGTTTCGTCGGTACAGGTTTCCCCGCAGTGGGTGCATTCAACGATGGTAGCGGCTTGGATTTGCACGGGCTGAGATTAGAAGGCCAGGTGCAAAGGTTTGGTGATTAGGCGTTTTTAGCGATGATCATAACCTCTCCGTGAGATGATAATTATCAGGCTATCCCAAATTTTACCATCAAACACTTACTGAATTATTATAGTATAAGGTCATCGTAAAAGACCCATGATCTCGAGCCCGCCGCTTTCATTGGTAAACCTTGCACTGCGGCGCGTTAGTTAGTCCCGTATTTAATCGGGACGTCCGCGCCCCAACAAAATGGCGCGTACGTGGGTACTACCTTCACTTTAGGACTAATCCCCGCCCACCGATGCGCTACCGCCACTCCTTCTTTATACTTCTCTTATTGCAGGCCGTGGTGGCTGCTCAGGGCACCCCGATCCAGAACTACACCGTCGGCCCAGAGGGTTGCGTCCAGATTACCGTCAGTGCCGCGGAGGATCGCTATTATCAGTTACAGGTCCGCGGTACGGTCACCGAAACATTTACCCGAACCGCTAGCCTCACCCCCGGCCGGGCGGGCCAACTGACGCTGACCGAACCGCTGGGTGCTTCCCCCGAATCCCACTACCGGGTAATGAGCTACCCCAACGCCAGCCCGTCGGACGCCGACGTGGCCAATGATCTATCCGAGTTATTCGACCCATCCACCCGCGCACCACTCAACGCCGTCCCGGTCGACGGCATCGTCGCGCTCGGTGATTGCGCTACCTTTCAGATCAGAGGCATCCCGTAGCCACGAATGGATGCAGCTAAAATAAGGGCGTTCAAATTTCTGCTTTCGAGCGTTACCGGAAGGCCATTAAAAGCCTGTCTTACATGAATTATTTCATCTTCAGTGCGCTACTATTTGTGGTGCCATTGACCACCGGGTCGCTCCACTGCCAGGAACTTAAGCCCCGCCCCGGGCAGTACGGGGTGGATGACGTGCTGAAAATGATCTTAGTACGGGCTGACTTAGATACCGTTGGGGAGTTCTCCTCAGTGCGGGTGGACGGGCGCGTTTTTTTGACGAGTGTAACGTTGACCGAGCCGCGCTACGATGAGCGTTACGTAGTAGCTGCGTCGGATATCCCTTACGAGCTTCACTTCACGCGGCTTCCCCTTTTGTGCGTAGTGAGCCAGGGTAGGATAGTTAACGAGCCCAAAGTGCCGGTGCGGGTTACCTACAGCGAAGACGGGCGGAACCTCAACCTGCGGGGTGGAGTAGAATACCGGGGGGCATTTTCCCAGGGCTTCCGCAAAAAGAACCTGGACTTTGAGTTTGACGAGGACGTTCGCTTTGGGCAACTTCGACGGGACGACGACTGGGTGCTGGACGCCCTATTTAACGAACCACTGCGTGTGAACTCTTTAGTGAGTAGACAACTCTGGCTCGACCAGGCTACGCCCTACTACGGTGACCGGGAACCAGCGGCGCGCGTGGGTGCCGACGTCGTGCACGTCGAGGCGTTCCTCAATGGCCGTTACCAGGGTGTACACATGCTCGGTGAGCAAGTAGATCGGAAGTTGCTTAAGCTAAAAAAACTAAAGGGTGGCGAAATCAGAGGCGAACTGTTTAAGGGTGTACTCTCCGCCCCGGGGACTCTTTTTTCCGGAGCCGCCCCGACGCCCAGTAGTACGAGCCGCTCGTGGTCAGGGTACGAACAGAAATACCCCGAGCCCCGGGATACCATTAGCTGGGACGGGCTAGCGGCGTTTCGGAGCTTCGTATCGGAATCCGAAGAAGACGCGTTCCGGACGGGAATTTCCCAACGGATAAACCGGGAGAATGCACTTGACTACCTGATTTTTATCAACGTGATCGGTGGTTGGGACAACACCGCCCGCAATGTCTACACCGCTCGCTACGCTGCTGACGAACCCTACTTCTTCGTTCCCTGGGACCTCGACTGGACTTTTGGTAACCAACCGAGATTTTTGGACAGCATCCCAACCACCAACCTCCACACCAACGGTCTTTTCTGGCGATTACTGCAACAGGACCCGGATGGCTTTTCCGACGAACTTTGCCTGCGGTACGAGACCCTACGCGCCGGACTTTACTCAGCGGACAACATCAAGGCCCGTTTCGTTAGCGCGTTAGATAACTTACGGAGCAACAACGCACTGACCCGTGAAGCGCTCCGGTGGCCGGGCACGGTGGACGATTCCGATAGTCGCATCGACTATACCTACCGGTGGATCGACGACCGGTTGGCTTACCTGGATGGGGCACTGTGCGATTTTGCTACGTCAATCGAAATGCCTGCCGAGTCCGCCGCCACGGACTTCCGCTTTTTTCCTAACCCGGCTACGGAGATGCTGACGGTGATTCCCGCGGTTGTGTACCGAGGTGACTACGAGCTGTATTCCACGTGGGGCCAGCGGTTATCTAGCGGACCGGTTCGTGGTCGCACCGAGATCGACGTGAGTAATCTGGCAAGTGGGATATATTTTTTGAAGATCGGGCGCCGGGTGAGAAGTTTCGTAGTGAGGTAGCCCGGGGCACGGCGGGGTGATAGCTGTCAATGACCTGCCAACTAACCTTAAGCAACTAGCTCTTTCCACATAGTACGGAGTACCGCGAAGCAAAACACAGCACCACAAAAGCGTGGGTGAAAGGTGCTTCAGCGTAGCTGAAAAGAGCTTTTCTGTGCTTTCGTGTCTAAAAATCTACGTAACATCAGTTACTTGGTTAGTGCTTACCGGTACCGAGTGAGTTCAGGGTGGCACCCGTCTTTTGCCGCCTCAAGATCAGGCGCACTGGGTGGCCTCATAGAAAGAGACGCGTGACCCAGTCAGGGCACGTTCGCGGGTAAACGCAGCGGCCGACCGCCAAGCATATCGGCCAGGAGACATAGACTACGTACATATTAAACTATCTTTACGCATATTGCTAGAAGCCCTCGGGGTTTTTTTTAGCCATGTTTTTTTTAGCGTTCTCTCATTTGAAATTTATTCTCTCATCCATTTACTAGGCAACGCGTAGCCACGAGTTAGCTTAATCCGCTTACCCCGGATTGGCCTCCTTTTTACGTCCGCGCCTTTCTGTCTGCTTTATGAAGTATTGGATCCTCTCGTTACTGTTCGTTTCTCTCTCCTCTCTCTCCGCTAACCCTTACGACTGGGGAGGCGACCCCGGGCAGTGGGGTGCCGCCGCTGATCACTGGGTAAATATGCGTGGTGGAAACACCGGTAATCGCGCCGGAAAATCAACCGCTACGACACGGTTACGGCGTAGCATTGGCTTGGGTGACCTGGGCGGTACCGGCGGCGTCACTCCAATTTTGGGCGCGGACGCGGGTGCAGACATTGAGGATGGGCGGTGTGGACCGGGCAATTACACCGCTGGTGACGGAGGTACCTACTACATCACTCAGGACACGGTGATCGAAGAGACGTACGTCACCGCCGCCGGCCTGGACAGTACGCAAATTTACCGGGTTCAGGTACTACCCAACGTAGCGGATTCACTCGTCATCCGTAACTACCGGGAAAGTACTTTTACTACCGAACAGGGAACGTATTTCATCTTTGGCAATACGAGGATCAAAGAATTCTACGTGGCCGCGAACGGCTGTGATAGCACCGTGGTGTACCAAATTTTTGAGCCTTCCATCGTCGTTAAAGCAACCGAAGAAACCGTGTGCGGGCCGAGCCCGTTCGACACTGGTCAGGATATTTACTACATCACCCAGGACACGACCGTGCGCGAAACCTTCTTCTCCGCTGACGGGGGAGATAGCGTGCGCGTGTTTCTCATCGTGTTGCTGGACGTGCCGAGCGAGGAAAGTTTTTATGACGTGTGTCAATTCCAAACGTTTATTACCGAAAGCGAAACCTACGTAATTACCCAGGACACCATCATTAAGCAACGTTTCCTGGCCGCAAATAACTGTGATAGCTTTCACACCTACAACGTTACGGCCCTGCTGCCCCGGCAAGATTCGTTCGGGGAGAATCTGTGCGAACCCGGGGAATTCATGACGGACCGCGATACCTTCTACATTACCCAGGATACCATCATTTCGCAGACCTACGTGGCGGACGACGGCTGTGTTGAATCCGTAAGCACCTACACGGTAACCGTTGGTGGTTTTCGATCGGTAAAAACGTTGGATAACCTCTGTGAACCGGACGTATTCACGACGGACCAGGATGCGTATTTTATCACCCAGGATACGATTTTTAGTGAAACCTATGCGTTGCCCAACGGCTGCGATAGTATCCATAATTATACCGTTACCGTGGGGGGCTTCGATACGGAGCAGCCACTCGAGAATCTTTGTGAGCCAGGCGATTTTATCACGGCGCAGGACGTTTACTTCATCACGCAGGACACCAGCTTTTCGGAGACCTACGTAGCGGCTAACGGTTGCGATAGTGTGCTGGCTTACGTGGTCACCGTTGGTGGTGAGGTGGGCCAAAGCCTAAACAATCTTTGTGACCCGAGAAATTTTATGCCGGCTGCGCAGAATTACTTCATCACGCAGGACACGAGCTTTACGGAAACTTACGTGGCGGCCAACGGCTGCGACAGCGTACACACCTACGTAGTAACCGTTGGTGGGGTAAAGAAGGAGCAGACTTCCGCTAAACTCTGCGAAGCGGAAGTTTACTCGACGAATCAGCGCGATTACTTCATTACGCAGGACACAAGCTTCACCGAGGCTTACCTGACGACCAGAGGTTGTGACAGTATTCAAACCTACAACGTAACCATCAACGCGCCCATCATAGTACCGTTATCCGACAAACTCTGCGAGCCCGAATCGTACACTACCGATCAGGCCACCTACTTCATCACGCAGGATACGAGCTTCTCAGAGACTTACGAAGCGGCCAACGGCTGTGATAGTGTGCGAACCTACGTCGTTGCCGTTGGCGGACTACAAATAGTGCAGTCAACACCCGAACTGTGCCAGCCGGAATTTTTTCTGACGGACCAAGATCTCTATTTCATTACGCAGGATACCAGCTTCACGGAGACTTACCTACTTGCCAGCGGCTGTGATAGCATTCATACTTATCTCGTTACCGTCGGTGGCTTCAAGTCGGAGCAGTCATCCGATCATCTTTGCGAGCCGGGGGAGTATACGTCGGACCAACTTACCTACTTCATTACCAAGGATACGATCTTTTCCGAGACTTACGTAGCGGCAAATGGTTGTGACAGCTTGCAAACCTACGTAGTGACCGTCGGGGCGGAGGAAGGACAAACTTTCCAAAATCTTTGCGAGCCCGCTGATTTTATGCCGAACGGGCTCACCTACTTTATTACGCAGGATACGGTCTTTGACGAGACTTTAGTAGCCGCTAACGGTTGCGATAGCGTACAGACTTATAACATTACGGTTGGTGGCCTTAAACTAACGGATTCAAAGGAAAACCTCTGCCAGCCAGAATTGTACGTGACGGACCAGGGCCCCTACTTCATCACGCAGGATACGAGTTTCAAGGAAGTATATCCGATCGAGGGCGGTTGTGACAGTATCCACACCTACAATATTACCGTCGGTGGCTTCAGGTCGGTACAATCCGAAACGCTATTGTGTGAGGCGAGTAGTTTCGTTACCGACCAGGGCCGCTACTACGTTACGCAGGATACCAGCTTCGTAGAGACTTACGTATTAGCCAGCACCTGCGACAGCGTCCATACCTACGTGATTACCATCGGTTACGTCGAAGAGGTACAACCCGCCAAAAATCTTTGCGAACCGCAGACGTACACACCGAACGAGCGCAGCTACTACATTACGCAGGATACCAGTTTCACGGAGACGTACCAAGCGGCTAATGGCTGCGATAGTGTGTTGATTCATAACGTAACCGTCGGTGGGCGCGTCGTCAAGCAGACTACGGATAACCTCTGCGAACCGGGGCAGTACGCGGTTGATGCGCGCGATTACTACGTTACGCAGGATACCAGCATCACGGAAGTTTACCTCCTACCCAACGGTTGTGATAGCATCCATACCTACTTCGTAACCGTCGGTGGCCTCCGGATTCAACAGTCAACGGACAACCTTTGCCAACCGGAAGTATTCGTTACGGACCAGGGGTCCTACTACATTACGCAGGATACGAGCTTCACGGAGGTATATCCATTGCCCAGTGGCTGCGATAGCATACACACGCACAACGTCACTGTCGGGGGATTCAGAGCGATAGCATCCGAAGAGCTACTGTGCGAAGCAAGTGATTTCATTACCGACCAGGGTACTTACTTTATTACGCAGGACACGAGCTTTACGGAGACTTATACCCTGGCTAACTCCTGCGATAGTGTGCATACCTACCTGGTCACCATTGGCCGCGTTGAAGTGACCTTACCACCCATAAATCTCTGCGAGCCCGGGCCATTCGAACCGAACGAGCTGAGTTACTTCATTACGCAGGACACTAGCTTTACCGAAACTTACGTGGCGGCCAACGGCTGTGATAGCGTGCAGTTTCATACCGTAACCGTGAGCGGACGGGTCGTCAGGCAGTCCACGGATAATCTCTGTGAGCCGGGACCGTTCACGATTGACGCGCGTGATTACTACATTACGCAGGACACCAGCGTAACGGAAGTGTACATCTTAGCCGATGGCTGTGACAGTATTCATACTTACTTCGTGACCGTCGGTGGCCTCCGGGTGAAAGAGTCGACGGAAAACCTTTGCCAACCGGAATTATTCGTTACGGGCCAGGAATCCTACTACATCACCCAGGATACGAGCTTTACGGAGGTGTACTCGTTGCCCAGTGGCTGTGACAGCATTCATACGCACAACATCACCGTTGGGGGGTACAGAGAGATAACTTCCGAAAATCTACTGTGTGAAGCAAGTGATTTCGTTACGGACCAGGGTACTTACTTCATCACGCAGGACACGAGCTTCGTTGAGACTTATACCCTGGCTAACTCCTGCGATAGTGTACACACTTACGTAGTCACCATCGGCCGCGTTGAAGTAGCACTTCCCCCCGAGAATCTCTGTGAGCCGGGAACCTTCGAACCGAACGAGCGGAGCTACTACATTACGCAGGATACTAGCTTCACGGAGACTTACCAAGCGGCGAACGGTTGTGATAGTGTGCTGACCTACCGCGTGACCGTCAGCGGCCCGGTAGCGGACGAGACTTCCGAAAACCTCTGCCAACCGGGCGTCTATACGGTCGACCAGCGCGATTACTTCATTACGCAGGATACGAGCTTTGCGATAATCTATTCGTTGGCGAACGGGTGCGACAGTACCCACACCTACGTAGTTACCGTGGGCGGACTCAAGCTGGAAGAGTCCGGACAAAACCTCTGCCAACCAGAGTCATTCGTAACGGACCAAGCAACCTACTACATCACGCAGGATACGAGTTTCACGGAGGTCTATTCCCTGGTCAATAGTTGCGATAGCATCCATACGTACAACATCACCGTTGGCGGGTTTAGAATGATCACTTCCGAGCAGTTGCTTTGCGAAGCCAGCAGTTTTGTCACGGACCAGGATGCTTACTACATTACGCAGGATACCAGCTTTACGGAGACGTACACCCTGGCTAATTCCTGTGATAGCGTGCATACTTACGTCGTCACCATTGGTAGTATCGCCGTGGCGCTTCCCCCCGAGAATCTTTGTGAGCCGGGATTATTTGAGCCGAACGAGCGGAGTTACTACATTACGCAGGATACCATTTTTACCGAGACTTACCAAGCGGCGAATGGTTGTGACAGTGTCCTCACCTACCGGGTAACCGTCAGTGGGCCAGTGGCGGACCAGTCTTCCGAAAATCTTTGCCAACCGGGCGTGTACGCGGTTAACCAGCAGGATTATTACATTACGCAGGATACGAGCCTGACGGTGATCTATCCGCTAGCGAATGGTTGTGATAGTACCCATACTTACGTCGTCACCGTCGGTGGACTTAAGCAAGAAAAGACCAGGCAAAACCTCTGTCAGCCAGAACTATACGTCACGGATCAAGACAGTTACTTCATCACGCAGGACACCAGCTTCAAGGAGACTTACTTGTTGCCGAGTGGTTGTGATAGCATCCAAACTTACAACATCACCGTCGGTGGTTTCCGAATGGTGCAGTCTTCCCCATTACTGTGCGAAGCAAGTAATTTCAGTACGGACCAGGACGATTATTACATCACGCAGGATACGAGCTTTACGGAGACTTACACCCTGGCTAATTCTTGCGATAGCGTCCACACTTACTTCGTTACCATTGGCCGCATAGAAATAGCCCTGCCTCCCCAGAATCTTTGCGAGCCGGGAGCCTACCAACCGAATTCGCTTAGTTACTACATTACCCAGGATACCAGCTTTACGGAGACTTACCAAGCGGCAAACGGTTGCGACAGCGTATTAACCTACCGCGTTACCGTAACCGCTCCCATCACGGGGCAGTCTTCGGCTAATCTCTGTGAACCGGGTTCGTACCGGCCGAACGACCGCAGTTATTTCATTACGCAGGACACGGTCTTCTCCGAGACCCTGGTCTCCGCCGTCGGCTGCGACAGCGTCCAGACGTATACCGTAACGGTAACTCCCGTAGTCCAGGTGGCGGTGAACCTCTGCGCACCGGGGCCTTTCCTGACCGATCAGCAATACTATCAGATTAACCGGGATACCCAATTCACCGAGCGGTACGTCCGGCCGGGCCAGTGTGACAGTTTAGTCGATTACACGGCTAGTCTGGCGGATAACCCAAGGGCAATTGCCGCCATCGTACTCGACTCGGTAGATTGTGGCGTACCGAACTCCGGCGGTATTCAAGTAACGGGGGTAGCCCGGACGTCTGGCGCCATCCTGACGCTTGACGGGCGACGTATCGGGTTTGGTGAAAATGTCACGGGCCTCGACGTGGGGACTTTCGAGCTCCAAATTACTTACCCTAGCGGTTGCGTGGAAACCCGTTTGGTAAACTTGACCCAGAGCGAGGCGCTAATTCGTACGATTATTCCAGTCAATAATTACGGACCGCTGGCGATTACCCTCGACGGGCGTGATTTGATAGTTGAAAGGGATACGACCATCAACGAAGAGTTCGTGAATGACGCCGGCTGCCCCGCCGTGCGGGTTTACCAAATCAACATCATTGCGATTCCCGATCTCACCTTACTACTTGACTATACCGACTTGAGTTGCTTCGGTATGAGCGACGGAACCCTAAATATTACGCAGGATGGCACGTTCACCAAGGCCACTTGTAACGGACTTCCCTTCACGACGGATAGCTTGCTCACGGACCTCCCGGCGGGAGACTACGAAGTGCGGCTCTACTACGGTGAAGCTCCGAATGAAATACTCGGTGCGCAGAGCACGGTTAAAATCAGTGAACCAGATGTACTCGCCCCTAACCTGACCCAAAGGTTGTTCGCAACCCCCATCGGAGAATGGACGACCATACCCACGAAAGGCACCGGCGGCACCGGCGAGTACAAGTACTTGTTCTGGACGGCCGATACGCTAGCCGTGGTAAACTGTCTGGACTGCCCCATCATGGAGCTACGCCCGGAAGTAAATAACATGGCTGGAGTCGTGATGACGGACGAAAATGGCTGCACGGCCAGCGATTCGACGATGGTCAATGTATTCATTGAGCGTAAATCCTTCCTACCCAATGCGTTTAGCCCGAACGGCGACGGCATCAATGACGTGCTGACCGTTTACAATGGTACCCGGAGGGGAGCCCTGGAATCGCTCCAAATCTACGACCGGTGGGGTGGCTTGGTGTTCGAGGCGGAGCCGGGCGAGGAGGTTCAGACCATCGGTTGGGACGGAGGAGATTACCCCGTCGGTGACTACGTCGTGCGGTTCTCCATTCGTTGGCAGGACGATGAAGTAACGACGGATGCCGGGCGGGTCTACTTGATCCGTTAAGCAAGTGGCGTAGTTTGACGTACGGTCAATTGGTGGACAGAAGGGTACTTTAACAGTCTTTTGTCCACCAAAAACTCACCGGAACCATTTAAAGAAGTACCTAGCTCTTTGGTTGGGCGTTTACCTTTGGTTCGTGTCTATCCTCTAAGTACCCAAAATATGCGTACCCTCTTCGCTTTGCTCCTGCTGTCATTTTTCTGCACCTGCGTCCGCGCCCAAACGGCTGGCTATACCAGGGTGGACGGAAAATACTACCCTTACGTCATTGATGATTGTGGGGACACGCTGATCGTGGCGCAACTGGCGGACATGTCCGTTACCTCCCCGGATGCGTTCGAATCGAAGGAAGATTACAAGCAGTACCGGCGCTACCGCATCTACGCCCGCCGCGCTTACCCATACGCGGTCGACGCGATCCGGATCTTTCGGGAGACGGAGTACATGACCCAGAACATGAACAGGCGCGAACGGAAGCGCTACAATAAAAAATTGCAGAAAGAGCTGGAGGAGAAGTTTGAAGGACCGCTGAAAAAGATGTCTAAGACCCAGGGCAAAGTCCTCATCGCCATGATCGAAAACGAGATCGACGTGCCGATCTACGACCTGATTAAAGGGCTGCGCGGCGGCATGACGGCTCGCTACTGGGCCACCCTCGGTGGGCTCTACGGCCATCACCTGAAGCAGAAATACACCATCGGCGAAGACCCGATCCTGGACATGGTGCTCGACGACTTCGACGTCAGCCACGTCGTCCCCGGAACGGTAGCGGACAGCACGCGGGTAACGCGATAAAAAAATCGACGCCGGTAAGTCCGGCGTCGATTAAGTCAAAGGGTTTCAGAATAAAAGAAAAAAATACGTTCGTGTTGTTTTACTAATTGTTGTTGTAGCAAGTAATTGGTGCGCCACAAAGATAGCACGCGTCGTATGTGATTTGGTTGCAATATTTGACGTGACGGCTAGAAGGAGAATTAAAATTTAATTCTGGACTGACTACTCAGTCGCTCCCGCGTATTGGCAACTTGTTGCCGCAGCCGGTTGAAGTACCAGTGTCGCTGGCGGCCCGCCGAGGCACCGAGGGGCGTTGACAGCTCGTCGATGTTGTTGAACCAATCCCTCGCCATGTCGCAAATGACCGAGTCGCTGGACTGCAAAAAGTTGGGCATGATGTACGTAGCGAAAAAAGTGGATGTGTGCTGAGAATCGATGAGGATCACGTTATCGTTATTGGCCAACTCATTCTGGGCTGGCAAGAAACGAGCACCGGTGCTGGAATCTTCCCCCGGCAAGAACTTGCGACCGGTTTTGGCCATGGCCTCCAGGTGGTTGACCAGATCGTCCACGTCGTCGAGTAGTAAAAAGGCCTGCTGATCGTCGGCCAGGCGGCCCGACATCAACATGAACTCGATCTGGTCGAGCGTAGCGTTAAGGATTCCCATCGTCCACAGCTCCCGCCCCGGCACGGTGTACGAAAACCGGCCCACTTCATAAACCTTGTCCAGTACCTGGTGGTCGATTATTTCCGGCCGGAAACGTAAATCCCGCCACCCGGGGATGTCCCAGCACGTGCTGCCGTAAATGAACAGTTTAAAGGCAAAAAGCCGGGGAAAAATCATCTCGTGAAAGAATGGTATTCCTGGGCTCGCGATGAGTAACCGCAAGCCAGCTAACTCCCTGACTTGCCGCAGCCGTCCTTCCAGCTGCTCGATGTAGTCGTCCGGCGACTTGATCTGCCGCTCGCCAAAACTGAACTGGAACGTACCGGCGCGCGCAGCGTTGCTCCCCAGCGTGTGGTCACCTGGTGTATCATTAAACCGGTAGTGCTGTTGGAGGCGGAACATCTCGTCCGCCGTCAGGGAAGTCGCCCCCCGTAAGCGGCGGTACACCGCGTCCTTACTCAGGTTGAGAACTTGGGTAATCTGTTGCACCATCTCCAGTTTGGAGGTGTGCTGGTCAAGTAATTTTTCGAAGTAGCGTCGCTGAAATTCCATGCACCTTAATTCATTTGACGCGGACGCCTTCTTTCATCACAAAATTGACGGACTCCAACAGGCGCACGTTCTCCAGAGGGTTGCCCGCCACGGCAACCAGGTCGGCAACGTAGCCAGTCTTGATCTGGCCAAGGTCCTCCCCGCGGCCCAGTACGCCGGCGGCCACCGAAGTAGCGGCCATAATCGCTTCCATTGGTTTCATGCCCGCTTGCACCATCAACGCGAATTCTTTGGCATTTTCCCCGTGGGCGCTCACGCCGCTGTCCGTCCCGAAGGCAATCTTGACGCCGTGCCGGTAAGCTTCGCCGAAAGTAGAGATGAGTGCCGGGCCGATGGCGCGGGCTTTCGGAACGATGACCGCAGGAAAATAACCCGGGATTTCCGCTTTCTCGGCCACGAACGCACCGGCCAGTAGGGTAGGGACGTAGATGGTACCGTGCTCGATCATAAGGTCCATCGTCTCGGCGTCCATGTACGTGCCGTGCTCAATGGTCGTGATGCCGCCCCGGATGGCGCGTTCCATCCCCTCCTTGCCGTGGGCGTGGGCGGCGGTATGCATCCCGTAGTCCTTGGCGGCGGCGACGATGGCGGCGATCTCCTCCGTGCGGAATTGTGGCCCCTGCCCATCCTTGGCCACGCTAAGTACGCCGCCGGTTGCGGTGATTTTGATGCAATCCGCGCCGTTTTTGTAGCGGGTACGGACGGCTTTCCAGGCCTCGTCGGCGTTGTTGATGACGCCGGCGTTGGGCCCTGCGTCGAATTCGAGTTCGCGGCTACGGCCGTTGCTGGGGTCGGCGTGGCCACCGGTGCTGGCGATGGATTTTTCGGCGGTGTAGATTCTGGGCCCGGTAATGGTACCGTTGTTGATGGCGTTGCGCAGGGAGACGTTTACGCCCGTGCCGCCGAGGTCGCGGACGGTCGTAAAGCCGGCTTCGAGGGTTCGTCGGCAGTAAAGGGTTGCGCGTAGGGCCACGTCGGCGGGGTCCATCGTGTAGCGTTCGAGGTAGCTGCCGGGGCTGGACTGGCCTTCGACGTGCACGTGCAGGTCGATGAGGCCGGGCAGGACGGTGCTTTGCTTTAAGTCCACTACCTCCGCACCTGCGTCCGCGCCCAGATACCCCTTCTCAATACGCAGTATTTTATCATTATCCACGACGATCGTCATTTCTCTCATCGTAGCACCGGCCCCATCGAGGATAGTTCCGCAGTGTAGAAAAGTAAGCCCTTCTTGCGCCCCGATAGCTACCGGGGCGGTAGCCAGGCAAAGGGAGAAGAGCAGGGTAAGGAGGGTGGTGCCGATTTTCATACCGTGAATATACTGTTTCGGGGTGACGGCAGAGAGAATTTTGCTAGAAGTAATTGCGAGTGCAACTATTATTTAATTGTTTTGTCTACAGAAATTAGATCGTACGGGTGGGTTTAAACGGCGTAGATTTATCCATCCGTTATTTATGGGTGCGTTTGTCGCGGTGAAAAATACAGGTTTATGAGCAAGCAAAAAATCGGGTTAATCCTCTTGGGCCTGGTCGGGCTCGCCCTAATAGGGTCGGGAATATTCAAAATCATCGGTGCCGCCGAGATGGGCGAATCGTTCGGTAACGCCAACGTCCCTTACATCCTGGCCGCCACTGAATTTGCCATTGTGATCGCGCTGGCCATCCCGAAGACACGGATGTTGGGTGTCATCCTGGGCGCGAGCTATTTTGGGGGCGCAATTTGTGCCGCCTGGTTGATCGAAGGCGAGTTTCCCCTGCCGGCAATGGTGCTCAACACTATACTCTACGTAGGTGCCTATCTCTACCGTCCGAGCCTCGCGGATGGGCACCCGACGGTTATCGCAATCACCTAATTGATGACGATCGACACCCTACGGGATTACCTACTCGCCAAACCAGCCGCCACCGAAAGTTTACCCTTCGGACCCACCAGCTTGGTTTTTAAGGTAGCCGGCAAAATGTTTGCGGTCACCGGCCTCGAGGATCCCGACCTCCGCGTCAACCTTAAGTGTGACCCCGACCGCGCATCGCAACTCCGCGAACATCACACTGCGATCCGGCCGGGCTGGCACATGAATAAGCGGCACTGGAATACGCTGTACATCGACGAGGGCGACCTGCGCGAATCGTTGGTTTTCGAGCTAGTCGACCACAGCTACGACCTGGTGGTGGGAAGCTTGACGCGAAAGGCCAGGGAAGAATTTGGCTTGTAGGTTGTCTCCGGGCTCATGACGGAAGGGGGAAGGTAGGTGCGTCGACCTCACGTAAAATATTGGTAGTACGTTGACATCAAATTCTTATTCCGCGAGATAATAACGAAACGCCACGTTGGGCGTTGGGGCTTTGTGATGCAGTACCTCAAGAACCCCAGCCTCCCGTTCATCGCCGCCAAAGCGGATCGTAAAGGCAATCTTTTTGCGGACCAAGAATTCAAATACGAACGGGACCCCTTCCGCCCCGAGTGGTCGAACCTGCTGAGAATGCTCGTTAGCCCCAACCCGCAGCGCCAGGAGAAAAAAGCGGATGATTTTCGGCCGCCCGTTAGTCCGGACGCAGCCTACTTAACGGACAAATCCCAAGACTGGATCGTCTGGCTCGGCCACGCCTGCTTCCTGATTCAGTTAAATGGCGTACGGATCCTGATCGACCCGCAGTTGCGCGACATGCCGTTCGTGCCCCGCCGCGTATCGCCTCCCTTCGGCCCGGAAGACATTACCGACGTCGATTTCCTGCTCCTCAGCCACGATCACCGCGACCACGTGGACGAGAAGTCCATCAAACGCTTCCTGTCCAGCACCACCGTCACGAAAATTCTTTGCCCGCTCGGACTAACGAACGTGATTCAGGGGTGGGTAGATACAGCGGATAAGCAGCGGGGAGGCCCCGCAACCGTCATCGAAGAAGCCGCCTGGTACCAGATATTCGGAACGGAACGTACGGGAGTACGGATTACCTATTTACCCAGCCGCCACTGGTGCCGCCGGGGTTTGCTGGATTTTAACCAAGTCCTCTGGGGCAGCTTCATGATCGAGCGGATCGGTGAACCGGCCGGGAATGGGTTAAACACCATCTATTTTGGTGGTGATTCCGCAAAAACCGCTTACTGGAAGGAAATCGGCACGCTTTACCCCAACATCGACGTGGCCATGCTCGGCATCGGTGCCTACGCGCCGGACTACATGATGGAAGAAAACCACGCCAACCCGGCGGAAGCTTTTCAAGGATTTAAAGACCTCGGCGCGCGGCTCTGGTGGCCGATGCATTACGGGACCTACGACCTGAGTAACGAGCCGGCGGGGGAGCCGATCCGCTGGGCGCGGCGGTTGGTGGAAGAAAACGGAATGGGGGAGCGGTTGATCGGAGAAACGATTAACCTGCCTTTCCGGGGCGAGCGGCCGGGTTGATCATCGCAAAATTGACTGACCCACCGGGAACGAGCACATTATTGCTACTCAAATTTCTACTGCAAAACTTTCGCCCGGCGCGCCGCTACTCCGTAAGGTCACTTGGTAGCGACCCGTGCAGACGTCAGCGGCGGGGAAATCGAAATTAGCGTCTCTCAGCTCCACCGCATAAACCGGTGTTGCCATTTCGTGCTCGTAGTATCTGCGTAATTCTACCATCATCGGGTAGGTGACCTGCCGCTGCGCGATGATCTCTTTCAGGTTTACCGACCCGTACGTGCAGGAGCCGCAGGCCCAGTTTTGCCAAGCACCGTAGCCGTCGCGCGTATCGAGTGGAGCCTGCACGGTAATAATGTCGAAGGGCATATCGTCGTTGGGGCCTCTGTAGAAAGCGCCCTCGTCGTCGACTAACACCATCGGCAGGTCAGCCAGTTCACGAGTCTTGACTAATTGGTCGTAGTAAGGGCTGGACGTCTGTTGTTCCGCTACTTTCTCATTCAGCGCATCCTGGTACACCGTAAGCGGATCGTCGCCGGTGAGGGTTTTGTAGTGATAAGCCATCCAGCGTGCGTCGCTATCCGGGCCTTTAGGCTGATCGGTTTCAACGGCGTGGTACCAGCCGCCGTGGAGGATGATCTTTTCTCCGGGATGTGCTTTTTGGTAGTTGATCACGTGCTCCGCCATTTGTACGTCGCGTTCGCTGTCGGAACTATCGTTGCTGTCGTAACCGAAGAGTTGGAAACCGAGATCGGTGGCTTCGCGAATCAGGTTAGCGAACTCGGGTTCCAGTGGAAAGATGTTAGATATTCGGTAGGTGATGGGATAACCGCGTTGCTGGAGCGCAGTATCCATCAGGCCGCCCGTTGGGTTTTTCCATCCGGCTATCACCCCCTCCAGACCCAGATGGCGGTACCCTCTATTGTACAGTTCTTCCAGTAGGCAGGCGGTAAAAACGCGGTGCTGGGGCCGGTTGTGGTTTTCGGCGAAAATGATGACTTGATGATCGGCCGCTCGTTCCAAAATTGCTTCGGTGGCGTCGACTAGTTTATAGTTCTCCAGATCGTTTACTGCTTTGACATCCAGGCTGTCCAGTCCCCACTCCAGTTCGAGGTCACTGGTTCCCCAGACAGTTTTGAACTGCCCGATTCTCGTCCGCTCGTTATTTGCCCAGCTGGAGCGTAATTCTCCCCGCCCCTCGCGTGCGTTAATGCTGTCTAACGGAAGTAGGGGCTGTACTGGCCCGCTCATTTTCAATGCTTCGGTACCGATTGTGTCGAGTGCGCTGGGCTGGCGAAAAGATCGTTCTTCTTCCGGTGGATTGTCCGCGCAAAAGGTGAGTAACAGACATAAGGGAAGAAGTAAATATTTCATGTAGTGTTTGTCTTAGTGCGCGGTCGCGGGTGCAAAGGAAATACGAATATAAGATTTCTACCGAGCTAAGCTAGCAGGACCCGAAAAGCGGCTTCCGCCTCACCGTCACTTAGGAGCTTTTGGGCTAACTCCACTACGGCTTCCTCCCCGTCCATCAGTGCGTACTGCATTCGCGGGTCTTCCCGCATGGTCGTAATCTCTTCCTTGGTTGGTAACTGTTTCACGCCGCCCAGTCGGCCGAGGTCATTACCGCTTAGGTGAGGATTATTTCGCACCGTATCCGGCAGGCCGTCCACCCCAATACCCACTGGGCCGCCGGGCTTTGCCACCAAAAACTTAGCTTCCTCCGTCGCGCGCACGTAGTGGTTACCGCCCATCCGCCCGACGAGGTCGAGTAATTCGCTGTCTACTTTCCCGTCAGCGCCCAGTACGCGATCGGCCAGATGAGTAGCGGTTACGCGCGCCAGCACGAGATTACCCGCAATCGGCCCGTCCCCCAGCGCAATCACTTGGTCCACGGCACATTCAAAACTGATCGCGGCTTCCCCCACGCGCGGCGGCTTCACCCCATCACTCGGCACCTGCGTCAGCGCCACCTTCTCAAACTCATTTACGCCCGGCGCGTACTGCGTGCTGGCCAGCGACATCTGCTCGACGTAACTATGCTCGACAATGTTGATCACCACCTCCGGCACCTCCAAAACATTATTCAACGTATCCTTTGAAGAATTATCCGAGCCCCGCCGCGTCACGGAAAAACCGAGAATTGGTGGATTTATGCTAACGACATTAAAGAAGCTATACGGACTGAGATTAACCTGCCCCGCCGCACTGATCGTGCTTGCGAAACAAATGGGCCGGGGCGCTACCGCCGTGGATAAGATTCGGTATAATTCTCCGGCGGTTGCTTCGCTGGTTTTAATGGTCATAATTAATAATTATGTATTTAATTAAATACTGTAAGTAATCGGACAATATTATTGTAACATTTTGACGGGCGCAGCGAGCTGCCTGATCTCCCCTCTGCCTTTGGACGCGTCGACCCCGTCGTAAGCCCGGGGGGAGAGGGTTACAAGATGTCTGTTCGATATTGTCCAAGTACTTAATTTGCTTTTGTGAGTCACAAAAAAACGGAATCACAAAGTAGTGTGACTTGGTTGATTGTTCTAGTTAGACTGCTCTGGGTACTTCTTGTGTGCTTTTGTGTTTCTGTGGCAAAAAATCTCCTGCGTATCTATTCCGGTGATTTATCCCAAAGGATCATTAATCAAAGTAAGAATCTCCGCCACCCCGAGTTTCCCGGCCTTGCCCGTTCCACTCAAAATCTGATCCGCCAAGTCCCGCTTGTCCGCGTGCAATGCAATGATCTGCTCTTCGATCGTGCCCTGGCTAACGAATCGGTAAACCGTCACCGGTCGTTGCTGGCCGATCCGGTGCGCCCGGTCGCTCGCCTGGTCTTCCGCCGCCGGGTTCCACCAGGGGTCGAGGTGCAGGACGTAATCGGCTTCCGTCAGGTTCAGCCCCGTGCCGCCGGCTTTGAGGCTGATCAGGAATACCTGTCCTTCGCCCGCCTGAAAAGCATTCACGGCCTCCTCGCGTTTTTTGCCCGGCGTGGAGCCATCGAGGTATTGGTAAGAAATGCCCTGGCCCTTCACCCAGTTTTCGACGATCTTGAGGTGCTTGACGAACTGGGAAAAAATGAGTGCCTTGTGGCCACTTTCGAGGATTTCGAGCAGCGTTTCACCGACCAGCGCGAGCTTAGCCGAACCGATCTTGCTGGTGGGCCGCACCAGGCGTGGGTGGCAGGCGGCCTGCCGAAGTTTAGTCAGTTGCGCGAGCACTTTAAATCGTTTCTCCTGCTCGCCCGCCTCCGCGATCTCTTTGAGTGCCTGCCGCCGCATGGCTTCGTACAGTGCCTTTTCTTCCTCACTCAAATCAACGGCCAGCGTGATCTCCGTTTTGGGTGGTAACTCGGTCAGTACCTGATCCTTGCGCCGCCGCAGAATGAAGGGCTTGACGAGGTTTTTGAGTGCCTCGCGCCGGTCCTCGTCCCCGTTCACCGCGATGGGCCGGTTGTACTTCCCGTTGAACGCCTGCTTGCTGCCGAGCAGGCCGGGGTTGAGAAATCGGAACAGACTCCAGAGTTCTCCGAGGTGGTTCTCGATCGGTGTCCCCGTTGTCGCTAGCTTAAAATCGGCGCGTAGGTTTTGGACGATCTTCGCCCGCTTCGTCGCCGAATTCTTGATCGCCTGCGCTTCGTCGATCACGATGGTCGCCCATTCAATTTCTTCGAGTTCTTCGCCGATAAAGGGGAGTAGGCCGTAGCTGATCAGGGCGAGGTCGCCGGTGCCGAGTTCTGACAAAAGCTGGGTGTCCTGGCTCGAAGCGATGAGGATCGGAATCAATCCCGGAGCGAATTTCTCCGTTTCTCGTAGCCAATTCCGCGTTACGGAGGCCGGGGCGATAACCAGGGCGGGTCCCCGATCCGCTCGGGCCGTCAGCATGGCGAGCGCCTGTACGGTCTTGCCCAGCCCCATATCGTCCGCTAAACAACCTCCGACGCCCCATTCCGCCAGGCGCATCATCCACCGGTATCCTTCCGTTTGGTAGTCGCGAAGCTCCGCGTTGAAGTGTTTCGGCACGCGCGGTCGGATCTTCTCCGCCCGTTCGATCCGGTCCAGCGCCGAGCGCCATTCGTCGTCGAACTCTACGTCGGCCAGGTCTTCGGCGATGGCGTCGAAGGCACCGGCAGCGAGCGTCGGGAGTTGGAGCCCCTTGGCCTTGCTGTGCAGTAAGCCTTCCATTTCCAGGACTTTGTCCCGTAGGTCATCCGTGATGGCCAGGAACTCACCGTCGGCAAGTTCGATGAAGGGGTTGTCGCGTTGGGCTTTGAGGTGCTCCAATAAAGACTGGAGGCTGGCTACCTTTTCTTCGTTCACCGTAAGCTGACCGTCCACTTCGAACCAGTCGCGGCTCTTACCAACTTTGATGGCCAGCTCATTCTGGCCTGCCTCCCCGACGATGCGGAGTTTTTCTCCCTTTGGGTGTTCGATGCTGGCTAAATCCGCAAGGACCAGTTTTCGGAGCTCCAATAAAATTCGCAAGGCCGTTTGGGTGTCCTTGATGGCCCATTCGTAGTTCTCCTGCGGCGTGCGGGCCAGGGTGGGGCAGGAGAGGATCGCCTCCGCGGCCTCGGCGGTCTCTTCGGCTAAGTTTCGTTCCAGGATGCGCCGGCCTTCTTCCAGGACAACGATGCTGCGGGGCAGCCCGTCGCCGGGTTTGAAGTAGAAACTTTGGTCGGTAACGGGCTTGACGTAGAGCTCGACCTTATAGCCCTCCCCAAAGGGAAGGAGGTGGAAGCAGGGCTTAGTGCTACCGACGGTCGTCTCCAGGTCTTCGTCGATCAGGTCGAGCGTTGACTGCACCTGGACGCGCGGGCGAATACTTTCCACGACGGCCTCCACGGCGGCGCGCTCGGTGTTGGGGATCTCGACGCCGTCGCCAACCGAAAAGGCAATCTGGGCCTGCTCTTCACTGAGGTGGTAGACTTTGTACCGCGTGGGGGTTTCTTTGCGCCAGACGAAGCCGGCCGTCTCGACGGGCGGGTCGAACCGGAGTTGGAGGCCGGTGGCGGTTTCGCTAATCTGCAGCTCGGCTTCGGCGCGTTGCAGGTCGAGCGGAATACGTTTCTTGTCGCCGAGGTAGATGCGGGGATGGTCGGCGATCTCGTACAGCATCCGGCCGAAGCTAACGAAAAGCATGTCCTCCGAGTAGTACCCACCGGCGCGGACGGCCCGGCCGTCGTTGAGGGAGATCGCCTGGACCGCGCGACCGTCGGCTTCCTCCAGTACGGCAGCGTTTTTGGGAGTGATCAACTCCGACCACTTTACCTTGCGACCCTTGCTCCAGCCGGTCTTACCCATCTTCTGCTCCTTACAGATGACCTCCGCCGCGTCAAAGTCCAGGATCCAGATCGTACGGAATTGAGGTGCTTCCTCAGCTACTTTCCCCTCACCGGTGGCGTACTGGAGCTGGCGTAAGGTGTAGGCCCAGGTTGGTTTTTGGGGGAGGACGTCCCGCAGCGCGGAAGAACCCGGCACCTGCGTCAGCGCCCCTATTTTTAGGGCGTGCTGCTCGGCGGTTTGTGGTGCCACGGAACGCAGGGCGTACAGAATTTCTCCGTGTAGCCAGGGCAGACCGTCGAAGGCGCCTTCTTCCAGTGACGCTACCAAGCTGTTTAGCTGAGAGGTCCGCAGCTTGTAGCCCATCCAGCCGGCGCACCAGAGTACCACGAGCCAGTCCAGCGGGTGTTTGAGCGCCGGGGTAAACTGGGCGGCGTAAAGTTTTTCCCCACCTTCCGCGTCGCCCGTTTCCACCATGACGAAGGCCAGGAAACAGTTGATGGACAGCGGATAATTACTCATCGTAAAGGTGCCGACGGTTCGCTTAAGCCAGTCCGCATTCCGGTCGCCCCGGCCGTACGCGTAGGCCGTTTGAATGATTTCCACAAAACCGACCGGCTCACTCTCCGCCGCTTGTATGCTTGCCCCGTCAGTCGAGTTGCCAGGTGCCGGCGTACGCCCGGAAGTTAAGTCGGCCACCAGCCGTAATCCCGCGTCTCCGGGGTAGAGGTCCGGTTGCTCCCGGTAGTAATGAAAACCGAGGAGGAGGGCGGCCCGGGCGGTTTCCGGCAGCCGCTGCGCGGTGTCGAAGAGGCTAATCAGCGCCGGCTCCAGGCGCTGCGGCGTTTCTTCGTCCCACTTCGTATACTTGCTCTGAAAGGTGAGCCAGGCGAGGTCCTTGAAAACGTCCTTGCGGGCTTCCCAGAACGGCCAGTCGATTGTCCCCAGGATATCCTGCACGGAGGCCAGTGCCGTGGACCGTTCGTAGTGGAGGTAGTGCGTAGTTTCCGTTAGTTCCCCGTAGAGTGAGCGAAACTGCCGGGCTTCGTTCTGCAGTAATTTATGCACCGCGCGAATGCTCACGTCCGCGTAGCGCCGCCCGTAGCGCGAGTGAGCGGAGTCTCCGCTGGGGTAAGATTTGAGGGTGTTGATCGTCGAGACGAGCGTACGGAGGTGGCCCGGTTGGAGTTGGTCGGACGCAAAAACCGTCGGGAGCCGGTAATCATTGGAAAGGCCGACCGTGCGCCAGGTGGAAAAAGTCATCTCCGCCTGCGCTAATTTAGCTACGATCCGCTCCGTCGTGGCCGTGCTGCGGCTGTGGGTGATGGCCTTGGTCGTCTGGTAGAGGTCGTACACCGAAACCTCGTAGCCGAAAAGCATGATCGTCACGAGGTGCAGAAATTCGTCGTACTCGAGGGAGAGGACGTCTTTCTTACGGCGTTGGTGGCTGGATAAGGGAAGCGGTGGTCGGGCTGTGAGCATTTTGGTTTTGCGGGGCGGGCTGGAGAGTTGGCGCAAGTTACGGGTTCGGCGAGCTTTCCGCACGACCGTCTGGCTACTCGATCATTCATTGACGATCAAACTCGATATCACTCCACCGACTGAAGCGGAACTCTATCGAGAAAACGCATTTGCGCCAAACACATAATATAGGTTTTTTGGTTAGGCCGCCTCACGCGTTTCCGGCTTGTCTCCTTCGCTAATTCGGGCGGCAGGGTACTGCTTAAAGATATTCTTTTGGACGTACCGCCCGACGCTGTTGACCGCCCGCATCCGCTGCCAGTGCACCGCGGGGACTTTGAAGTAAGCGTACAGCGCACCGTTGCTGCGGAAACGAACGAAGAGCGTTTCGGCGGAACGCAGGTAACCCATTTCGGACAGCATCGTAGACTTGACCTTCTGAAGAACGACTGGGAGTGCCATAACGTAGTAGTTTTCTGGAGCGTATTGCTACGGAGAAAACATCGTTTACAACAATTTGTTGAAAGTAATCAAACTTTATGTTTGCCGGATTTACCTATTCACCGCCCAAATAACCTGGCCTCACGAACTCCCGTGGCACCCGCGACCGCGCAAAATTCACCTTGCCAAAAAAAATGTTTGAAATTACCGGTCAAAGAACGTGCGCACCGAGTCAGTGATGTACGCCAGGGTATGCTCGTCCAGCTCACTGTGCATCGGCAAGGAAATCACCTCTTTAGTGAGTAAGTCCGTATTGGGGAGAAAATCGATTTTGTTGGCGGCCGTTCCCCGAAAGGCTTCCTGATCGTAGAGCGCGACGGGGTAGTAAATCATGCTGGGAATGCCGGCTTCCTTCAGGTGCTCCTGTAGGGCTTCGCGCCGCCCGCCATCAATACGTAGGGTGTACTGGTGGAAAACGTGGGTGCTGTTTTCCTGCCGTTGCGGCGTGAGTAGCCCGGTTAAACCCTGGAGGTGCGCGTCGTAAAAATCCGCCGCCCGGTTGCGCCGCTCGTTATAACCGGCCAGCCGCGGAAGCTTGCAGTTGAGCACCGCCGCCTGGATGGAATCGAGGCGTGAGTTGCACCCAACTAAGTCGTGGTAATACCGCCGCCCCTGGCCGTGGTTGGCGACTTTACGCAGCTTTTTGGACAGCTCGAGTGAATCCGTGTTAATCGCCCCGCCGTCTCCGTACGCCCCCAGGTTCTTACTGGGGTAAAAGCTCGTGCAGCCGATGTCGCCGAGCGTTCCGGTACGCTGCACCCGGCCGTCGCTGAACGTGTACTCGGCGCCGATACCCTGCGCGTTGTCCTCCACGATGTACAGGTGGTGCTTTTGTGCCAGCGCAATGATGGGCTCCATGTCACAACTCTGGCCGTAGAGGTGCACGGGAATGATGGCCCGGGTTTTGTCCGTGATGGCCCCTTCGATGTCCTCCGCCCGAACGTTAAAAGTACGTGGGTCTACGTCTACCATTACTGGGCTTAGACGCAGTAGAGCGATTACCTCCGCGGATGCTACGTAAGTGAAGGCCGGCACGATGACCTCGTCACCCGGACTTAAACCGAGCGCCATGAGGGCGATCTGGAGTGCATCCGTGCCATTGGCACAGGGAACCACGTGGTCCGTGCCCAAAAATCTTTCCAACGCGGCTTGGAAATTTTTGACCGCCGGCCCGTTAATAAATGCGCCGCTGCGCACGACCTCCATGATGGCCCCATCGACCTCCTGCTGCATGGCTTCGTACTGCGCTTTTAGGTCAACCATCTGAATGTTAGCGACGGGTGGAAGCTGGGCGCGGCCGTCGGGTGCGGTGGGGGTTGCCATGGGGAGGGAGGGGTTAGTTTGCTGGAAAGAATCTGATGTTGGGCGAAGATAGGGGTTAGGAGGACTAGGCGGTAGGTAGTAGGCTGGTAGGAAGATTAGGCGGTAGGCGGTAGGTTGGTGATTTTGACAATTAATTTAAATGAATGCCTACTTGATATTCGATGCACTAAAGATTTTTCACGAGTAGCGAAGCGCTGACCGCCCTACCGCCTACCAGCCTACCGCCTACCAGCCTACCAGCCTACCAGCCTACCGCCTAATCTGCCTACCGCCCACCAGCCTACCGCCTAATTCTCCTAATCTTCCTAAAAAAACCACCTCCCGGCAAAGCCAGAAAGTGGTCCATTTAATTTGAAGCATTCTTGAGATCAGTCTTACGTCCGGTCCGGGCTAAAGCCACTACCGCCGCCGTATCCGCCTTTGCTTTTGTCGACGTTCTGGAGATCGTCATCGGTAGCGTCGGGCGCGTCGGTGTTGTTTTTGTCCGGGTCTTGCGTCTTCTTGGTCTTGTCATCGTCCGTGCTTTCTGCGAATACTGACGAAGCGCCGTTGGGCGTGAAATAACGTTGGCTGGTTCTACGGTTGTTCATGTTTGGCGGATTTAGTACATTGATTAGCAATCGGTTGACTGCCGCGTCGATTGCAAGTATAAAGGTGATTCCCGGCGCGCGTGTTCACGCACGGGCGTGATTTACGCGCACGCCTTGTTGCTGTGCGTGCGGCGCGGCGGTTCGGTCGACTATTCCCAGACTTTAGTAGAAACGGTGTGCACCCTTTCGCCCGCTGAGCCGTTATTTGTAGCATAACTATAATACATCCCCCATGGCACGCACTAAAATGACCGGTTTCAGTCGGTTGGTTCTTTTCCTCCTGTTTTTTCTACCGCTGGCTTATTTCGGGGCGAGCTATTACAACGGTGAAGACCCGCTGGCCAAGATCCAGGGTTGGTTCGGTTCCGACGGTACCAGCGAGCAGGACTATAATAATCACCGCCCCGCCGGAGAGGCGTACGATCCGAACCGGACGACTTCCGGGCAACCGGCCACCGCCGCAAGCGTCAACAACATGCGCAGCGAGATCACCGACTTGAGAAGGCGGTTAACGGTCGCCGAGAGTGACCTCGCCCGCTGCCGGGCAACAACCGCACAGTAAACCCCCAGTTCGATGTCAACCCAGCGGTTTCTGAAAGGCGTTCACGAATTTTTCTACACGCTCCTGGCGTTTTCCCGGGCGTGGCGATTTATGTGGCGCCACAAATTGTGGGAGGGGCTGCGGCAGTACGGTTGGGTGTCCCGCGCGTTGCTTTACATCGCCATTATCGTCGGGGTTTACATGATTGGCGAGATGGTCAACATCGTGAGCGAGCATTACGACGAGGGGGTGATGCAAGCCCTGTTCATCTCTTCCGACAACGTCTTCGTCAGGTTCACGCAGGCTGCTTACGAGTCTCTTTCCGACGGGGCGCTGAAGTGGGTAATTTTGGTGCTTTTGGAAGTCGTCATCTACCACTTTATGCGCCGCAGCCTGGTCGTTATTCTTGGTAAGCAGGTAGAAAACGCGCACCTGTTTAAACCCTTTCTCAGGGCGCAGAAGCGAATGCTAATCGTGTCTTTCTGGGCGCTGGTGATTGAAAGCGCGTCCGTTGGAATAATAACGGGCAGCTTACCTTCCGTCATTGGCGTACCGCTCAGTGTACTCATTAGTTCCGCGCTGTTGGGTTTCGTCATCGCGGACAATTATAACGAGCAGTTTCACCTGAGTATCCTGCAAAGTAGCCGCAATCTGTGGCGCAGTTACGTCGGTATCTGCGTGGGTCTGGGCTTACCCTTGTTCTTCATGCTCAAAATTCCCCTCCTGGGGGCAATCGTCGGTCCGCTGGTTACTTCGGTCACCGCCGCCATCGTATTGCGCGAACTGAGTGACTTACACCTGGTCGGTTACCAAATGTCGGAGAAGGAGCAATTGAAATTCGACAGACGGGCCGCGAAGCGGAGCCGTAAGGAAGCTAGGAAAGTAGCCCGAAGAAATCGACGCGCGGGGGTTAAATCCTAGCAACGTGGATCTTTTGCGCGGTCACCCCAATTGAGAGCGGGACTAGCTCATGCGCCGCGGGTGCCAGGGTTTTAACGAGATGATTGGTCTTAGGCCCGGAGGGGCGTCTATCGTTTCGTGGTGACCACGAAGTAGCCGCGCAGCGAATTTACCCCCACGCTTATGATCTATCCGATGATCTTTTCTATTCACCCAGCTAGATAAATTTACCATACTGCACCGCCCCATCTCACTCTCCCAGTAACCCAAACACCTCCCGCCCCCGCCGGTAGAACCGCTCGATTTCCGCGCTGGGAATCAACCACCCCTTTCGGTAAAAGAGTAAATAGAAACCCAGCCCTTCTACCGACCATTCTTTATTAACGGTAAAGTAATTGAGCACCTCGTCCGTAAAGTGGTGCCGGATGTATTCCTCATCGCCCCCCGTAAGGCGGTACTGGCCGGAAAACTTCGGAAAACGTACGAAGTCGATGTCCTTGAACCCAAGCAACTCCCCGAGTTTGTGCAGTAGCGTTTCCGGTTGTAAGTACATTTCCGGGAGGCCTAATTGCTGGCTCTGGACGAAAAATACCGTCTGGTAAATCTGTTTGTCCTTATTCGACTTCGAACCCGACCACCGCGTGTAGCTGTAATCAAATATAGCGATGTCAAAATCCATCAGCCCGTGCTGGTGGCGTAGCACTCGCTTGATGCTGCGGTTGCGCCCCTCGGAAAATAACTGAAAGTCACGCAACTGCGGTAGCAAACCATAATCATCTTCCTCGCTGAACGAAAAGTTAAGTTGCTGCGCTAGCTCGGCTAGGTTGCGGGATCGGTAAGGGTGCACCATACCGGTAAAACTAGCACCCAAATCATAAACGCCCCGTTCCGGTAAGGGAACGAGGCGTTTGGGTAATACTTCGGGCTACAATCTGGCACGATGCAAGAGAAATCTTGATGGCTTCCAGGTAAGTGAAGAATACACCGGAACGGGCCAGCCTACCGCCTACTTCCGTCCACCAGCATTGAACATACCCTCCTCACTGGCGGGAACGGCAGCGGGCTCGGCTGGCTTCTCGTCGACTTTGCCCTTAATCGTAAGCACGATCGGCTCGCCGGGTACGTTGGTCGTTAGCGTCACGCGCTTGCGGAATTGGCCGATGCGATGGGTGTCGTAACGAACCTTGATTTCGCCCGTCTCACCGGGGGCGAGGGGAGCTTTGGAGTAGCTGGGAATGGTGCAACCGCAGGAGCCACGGGCGTTCATAATGAGGGCGGGCTCGGTACCGGTGTTGGTAAACTTGAACACGCGGAACGGCTCGCTGTCCTGCATGATTTCACCGTAGTCGAGTTCGGTCGTCTCAAAAGTCATTTGGGGGCCGCTGGTGACTTCGGTGGTTTCAGCTGGGGCCATCACTTGAGCCTGAACGCTGAAAGTTGTAACGCAAGAGAGTAGGAGAAGAAGAAAGAAACGTGTCATGTTGATTATTTTACTGTTGGCAAAGATAAGAACTCGCCGGATCGCCACCGGTTAACGCCTTGTTAAGCTAAGCGGTGTGAAGAGTGACCGTCGGTTCATCGATCAAAGGAACTTCGTTAAGACGCATTAGCCACGGTTGGGGTTACCGGCGGGACGTTAATACTTTGCAAAAAAAATGCTAACCCGCCCCGGCCGAAATAATGAAGAAACTTATTCGGAGTGCTTGGTTGTTAAAATTCGACCACATATCTTTGCGGCCGCCCGGGGGATTAGCTCAGTTGGCTAGAGCGCTTGCATGGCATGCAAGAGGTCACCAGTTCGACTCTGGTATTCTCCACTTCCGAAACCCTGACTCGTTTATTCGAGTTGGGGTTTTTTGATTTCGGGCCGGTAAGCGGCCAGGTAAGTTGCTTATCCAGCACATCTTCCTTGCGTGTCCCTACGTTACCTTGCACCCGCGTCCGCGCCCCTTTACCCCGCCTCAACCAACCGTTATGAACCAGACCATCGACGCTACCGCCACCACCGCCGCCGAATTTATCGACCTCGAAGACCGCCACGGCGCGCACAACTACCACCCGCTACCCGTCGTCCTCGCGAAAGGGGAAGGTTGCCACGTTTGGGACGTCGATGGCAAACATTACTACGATTTTCTGAGTGCCTACTCCGCCGTGAACCAGGGGCACTGCCACCCGCGGATCGTCGACAAAATGGTGGAGCAGAGCCGAAAACTGACGCTTACCAGCCGGGCTTTTCACAACGACCAACTGGGCGTCTACGAAAAATACGTCACGGAATATTTCGCTTTCGATAAGGTGCTCCCCATGAATACCGGCGCGGAAGGCGTCGAGACGGCCATCAAGATCTGCCGGAAATGGGGCTACGAGAAGAAGGGAATCCCCGACAACCAGGCCCGCATTATTGTCTGCGGACAGAACTTTCACGGACGGACGGTGACCATCATCTCCTTCTCCTCCGACCAGGGCGCGCGCGATAATTTCGGTCCCTACACACCCGGCTTCGAAAGTGTCCCCTACGGAGACATTGCCGCCATGGAAGCCGCCGTGGGGAACGATCCGGCCACGATCGCCGGCGTACTCGTCGAGCCGATCCAGGGGGAAGCCGGCGTCTTCGTGCCGCAGGATGGCTACATCGAGGCCGTCGCCGCCGCGTGTAAAAAACACAACGTGCTCTTCATTGCCGACGAAATTCAGACGGGCGTCGCGCGAACCGGTGCGCTGCTACGGATCTGTGGCGACTGTGCTTGCGCCGGCCACTGCGAGCGCCAGCCGGCGACCTACGTGCGGCCCGACATCCTCATTTTGGGTAAGGCCCTGAGCGGTGGCGTGTATCCTGTGTCCGCCGTTTTCGCCGACGACGAGGTCATGAACGTCATCCAGCCGGGGCAGCACGGCTCCACTTTCGGTGGCAACCCCGTTGCCTGCGCCGTCGCTATGGAAGCCCTCGAAGTAGTGCGCGACGAGCATTTAATTCAGAATGCGCGGACGCTGGGTGCCAGGTTCAGAGCCGAGATGCAAAGTTTGGTGGATCAGTACCCGGGCCTGCTAAAACTAGTCCGGGGCAAAGGCCTACTCAATGCCCTGGTCATCAACGACAGCCCGGACAGCGACACCGCCTGGAACTTTTGCCTCGCCCTCGCTGAAGGCGGTTTGCTCGCAAAGCCCACCCACGGTAACATTATTCGTTTCGCTCCGCCACTGGTTATTACGGAAGCGCAGTTGCTGGAAGCTTGCGGTATCATTGGTGGTGTCGTTAAGAAGATGGCTAAAACAAGATAATGCTGGTCTAAAGTAAGTTGGTAATTCTCATCAAGTCCCGGAGGGGCGTCTCTCGTAGCGTGGGATGCAGCCCCACGTTTTCGTTTAAAACGTATTGATAAACGAATAATAGACCAAACCCCGCGAATTCTAATTGGAGCCACGGAGCTAACCGGATTATACCGAACTTTGCGGTCAATACGTTTCCCCGGCGAGCACACCGGGCCCGGGGCAGTAGCGCCCGTTGTCTAAACCAACTTACATGTCTAAGATTACAGATTTTCTCTACGGCGACGTCAACCGTAATAGTCACCGCGCTACGTTGAAGTGGCTCTGGCTGCTGGTGATCGCGATCCCCGTCTTCGCAATTTTGTTCTTCGTCGGCCTGAGTTTTACCGACCTGCCCTCGGTCGTCGAACTGGAGAACCCGAAGAACAACGAAGCCACCCGTATCCTGGCCGCCGATGAATCCGTCCTGGGTCGCTACTACCTCGAAAACCGGGTGATGGTCGACTTCGACGAACTGAGCCCCAACCTGGAACGCGCACTGGTCGCCACGGAGGACGAACGCTACTACGAACACAGTGGCATCGACTACAAATCACTGGCCCGCGCCGTCATCATGACCGGTATTTTACAGCGCGAAAGTAGCGGCGGTGGCTCCACGATCAGCCAGCAGTTAGCCAAGCTCCTGTTCACCGGCCCGGCGGCCGCCAACATCTTCGAGCGGGGTTTTGAGAAGTTCAAGGAATGGATCATCGCCGTTCGCCTGGAACGCAAGTACACCAAACAGGAAATCATCGCTATGTACCTCAACCGGTACGATTTCATCAACGGTGCCCAGGGCATTCGCGCCGCGGCGGAAAACTATTTTGGTAAGTCTCCCGCCGAGCTCGAGACCCAGGAAGCCGCCGTCCTGATCGGGATGCTAAAAAATTCCTCCTACTTCGACCCGCTCCGCCGCCCCGAATTGGTGCTCGACCGCCGTAATACGGTAATGGCCCAGATGGTGCGTAATGAGTTCCTGGACCAGTCGGAATACGAACGGCTCAAAGAACTTCCCCTCGGGATCGTCTTCACCAACCAGCGGCACGACGACGGTATCGCACCGTTCTTCCGACAAGTACTCAAGCAAGAAGCCAAGAAGATCCTCGCGAAACCTCAGTACCACAAAGCCGGTGGCCAGGCCTACAACATCGACCGCGATGGGCTCACGTTCTACACTACCATCAATCCCCACATGCAACGTCACGCTGAGGAGCAAATGGCGATTCACATGGCCGGGCTGCAAAAAGAGTTTTTTAAGCACTGGGAAAAAGAAGACCCCTGGGATTACGCAAGCCCAAGTAGTGAGACGGAGATCCCCGTTGAGATTCGCAAGCAAAGCCTGGAACGAGCGTTGCGCATGTCCGACCGGTACCAACGCCACCGCAGCGCGATCCTGCTGCCGGCACTCCGCAAGATCAATGACAATAGCAACATCATCTTTCACGAAGACGACCGCGAAGTCAGCCGCATGATGCGGGAGTTGGAGGACAACACCACCATCAGCGACCTGGTCCGCCGCAACCTGCTCGGTAAGAAACTAGCCGCCGAGTACCGCCGCGTCATGAAAATGGACGCGTTTGCCGAAGTAAAGACGGCCTGGAAAAAGCTGCAAACGACCGTCAAGAAAGATTTCGGTACGGAAACCAAGATGCGTGTCTTTGCCTACGGCCAACCCAATATGGAGACCGACACGCTGATGACGCCCCTGGATAGCGTACGCTACCACAAAATGATCCTCCAGATCGGTAGCCTTTCCGTGGAGCCGACCACTGGGTTCGTGCGTACCTGGGTCGGCGGGGTGAATTTCAAGTGGTTCCAGTTCGACCACGTCACGGCAAAGCGACAGGTCGGCTCGACGTTCAAGCCCTTCGTTTACGCGGCCTCCGTCGACCTGCGCGGCATCAGCCCCTGCTTCGAAGTGCTCGACCAGCCCATTACGATTTCTCCGGGCGACGGTAGCTTTTACCTGACAAAGCCCTGGACACCAAGAAACGCTAACAACCGGTACTCTGGCGAATTCATGAACCTGTACAGTGGGCTGAAGAACTCGGTAAATTCCGTTTCCGCCTACCTGATGCAAGAACTCGGCTCACCCGACCCCGTGCGCAACATGGTCGCTAACATGGGTCTGCCCAAAGACGAAGTCCCTTCCGTTCCCTCCATCGCCCTGGGTTCCGTCGACCTGACCGTGCAGCAGATGACCGGCGCTTACACCACCTTCGGCAACAACGGCGTTTTTAACCGACCGATCTTTCTCACCAAGATCGTTGACCGGACGGGCCGCGTCGTCTACGAATACATTCCCGATGACCGCCGCGCCCTGAGCCCGGCGGCCAACTTCACCATGGTCAGAATGTTGCAGCAAGCTTCCGTCGGTAACCTCGGCGGCGTGAAGGGCCCGGTGGGTGGAAAAACCGGGACGACGAACGACCAGACGGACGGCTGGTACATGGGCATCACGCCGGAATTGGTGGTCGGTACCTGGGTTGGTGGTGACGACCGGTGGATTCGCTTCCGTTCCCTGCGCTACGGTGGCGGCTCGCACATGGCCAAACCTTTTTTCCGCCAGTTCGTCAAAGCGGTTCAGAACGACGAAAAAGTGCAGTGGGACACGCAGCGCGCCTTTTTCCGGCCGCGGGGTGACCTCGGCATCGAGCTTGACTGCGATGCTTACGCCGGTTCGAACGATGATGTTTTCGAAGAGGATGAACCGCGGGGGGAAGGAACGCTGCAAACCGATCCGTTCGGGGGCGGAAGAATTAACAACAACCCAGACTTCTAGCGAAGGCTATTTAGTTAGCGTCGTGAATTTTTAAGGTGTGATCGCACTACGGTAACCTACGTAAAACAAAGCCGCTGCTCTGGTACAGAGCAGCGGCTTTGTTTTACACTAACGGGGTAGCTGGCGGTATTCTTAGAAACTGTAACAACCACCCTTATTGCCACCCTCACCAATGGTGATGCCAAAAGTAAGGCTACCGATGAGGTAATAATCGTTGGCCGCGCTACCGCGTCGGTACTCGAAGTCATTCGTTTCGCCCGGGTTAACGACGGTAGGGTTTGAGAAGAAAGCGGCGGTGGTGCCTTCCGGCCCCCGCAGTACGTCCTGATAATTGATAACGCGGTCGCTGGTATCGTCTAGGTAATCCGTCCCGGGTACGCGCCCGCCGATCTCCAGGCCGACGACAAACCGGTCGGCAAACCGGACGCGCACGCCGCCACCGATGATCCCAACGATCTGGGTGAGCTCGTAGGGGGCCGCGTCGTAACGGCTGTTATCTTGACCCTGCGCTTCGGTACGTAGTGGTTGTAAATCGACGAGGTTACCTTCCCGGTCGGGTGACTGGGGGTTGAAGCTCATAAACCCAAAGCCCGCGTAGACGTAAGGAGCGACGAAGTTAGCGTCCGGGTCGCCCAGGTAGAAAAGATCGAGCTCGCCGACCAGATTGAATTCGGAAAGAGAGGTGCGAAAACTACGTTCGAAGCGTACGCGCTCGCCGGTTTCGTTGGGGAGAATCACGTCTCGCTCAGCGGAAAGGCGGCCAAAATTTCCGTTGATCCGGATACCGAAACGTTGCGTCGGGCGGTAACGGAGGTAAGCGCCTCCGGCAAAATTGAGATCATCCGCGAAGATACCGTACGTACTGGGCGAATAATCGCCGCTGTAAACGCTAAAGCCACCCTTTACGCCAATCTCGAGTTGGGCGGATAGCCCGGTGGAAAACAGGGCCAGTACGCCCAGAAGAAGTAGTTGATTCAGTTGAAGTCGCATATTTTCAGTGGGTAGCTTAAGAGTTCAGGGGGGTAAATTCGGGGGTGCCGTTCGCCCGGCATTGAAAATTCTAGCCTATAACAGTATTTTGGCGCTAAGAATTTCAAAGGTAGCGGATTATTCGCCCCGGCGGCATCACTTTCTTCCGCCACTGCCCCCGTACTCAACGGGTGGCGCGTGAAATTACAGTCATTTTAGCGCGCGAAACGGCCGGCGACTGACCCAGCCTCGGTTTAATACCGTTCCTTTGCGACCAGACTATGCAAGCAAGCACCGACAAGACCGAAGTGCCGGATTCCGGCCGCACGAAGAAGGAGAAGTTCCAGCGTTCCTACCGCATTTTTCACTACGTAGAACGATTTAAGTGGAAGTTTCTGCTGAGTTTCATCATTCTGGTACTGAGCTCCCTGGTTTTTCTCGTGCTCTTGCAATTACCCGGTGAGGCGATCAACGTCCTGCAGGACAAGGGTAGGTTCGATTTGTCAGTACAGGAGATATTCATGTTGCTCTTTGGTCTGCTCATCGTGCAGGCACCCCTTAGCTTTTTACGTGTCCGCCTTCAGGCAGAAGTCAGCGAGAAAGCAATGGGCGCGCTCCGTAAAGACCTCTACGGCCAAATTTTGCGCCTGGAGGTTCCCTTCTTTGAAAGTAACCGCGTTGGGGAATTGAGTAGCCGCATTACCAACGACATCACGCAGATCCAAAGTGTCTTCGCGTTGACGTTGGCTGAATTTCTGCGCCAGTCAATTATTTTGTTGGGTGCGATCGTCTACATCTTTTTCACGATGAGTAAGCTGGCGCTCATTAGCCTGGCCATTTTCCCCGTGGTGGTCATTGCGGCAATGTTTTTTGGTCGCTACATCCGGAAAATGACCAAGGCGCGCCAGGAGCAACTGGCGGCCTCCAACGTGATCGTGGAGGAAAGTTTGCAGTCCATCACCACCGTCAAGGCATACACGAACGAGGAATTCGAGTTGGACCGCTACGCCCGGAGTATCGACGAGACAGTACGGATCTCCCTGAAAACGGCTTCCGCCCGGGGGCTGTTCTCGGCTTTTATCGTGACGGTCATGTTCGGCGCGCTCTTCTACATCGTTTACCGGGCCACGCTGCTGGTGCAGTCGGGTGATCTGCCGGTCGGCGACCTGTTCAGCTTCGTTATTTTCGTTGCGCTGATCGGTGGGTCGATCGCGAGCCTGGGTAGTTTTTATACGGAAATCGTCTCGGCCCTCGGTGCTTCCGACCGCGTGGTGGACATCCTGGAAAGTGAAGAGGTCGAAGCCATTCCCAACCCCGCGCTTCCCAATTCCACGGCACCCGCGACCACGCATAAAAAATCTAAATTTCACGGTGACATCGTTTATCGCAACGTCCGCTTCAACTACCCCACGCGGCCGGACGTCGAGGTGCTGAAGTCGATCTCCCTGGAGGTCCGCCAGGGTCAAAAAGTAGCGCTCGTCGGCGCTAGCGGCAGCGGTAAATCGACCATCGTCAAGCTGCTCTTGCGCTTCTACCCACTGACTTCCGGCCAAATTAGCGTCGACGGCCGCGACGTAAATGAGTTCGACCTGCACGATTTCCGGGAGCAACTCGCGTTGGTTCCGCAGGAGGTCATGTTGTTCGGCGGCACCATCCGGGAAAACATTGCGTACGGTAGCCTGAACGCAAGCGAAGAATTGATCCGGGAGGCCGCCCACAAGGCCAACGCGCTGGATTTTATCGACAAGTTTCCGGAAGGCTTCGACACCGTCGTTGGTGACCGTGGTATCCAGCTTTCCGGCGGGCAGCGGCAGCGCGTGGCCATCGCGCGGGCCATCCTCAAGGACCCGGCTATTTTACTGCTCGACGAAGCCACGTCGAGCCTCGACGCCGAAAGCGAACGCGTCGTGCAGGAAGCCCTGAACCGCCTGATGGAAGGCCGCACGAGCATCATCATTGCTCACCGACTAGCGACAATTCGCGAGGTGGACTGCATCTACGTGATCGAAAACGGCCGCATCGTCGAGTCCGGCACGCACGACGAGTTGAGCGCCATCCCCGGCGGTGGCTATTCGGCGCTGGCGCGTCTTCAATTCGAGCCCATCGCCGAATGATTCGTCACGACGTCCAACTGCAGAAATTAAATACGTTCGGACTGCCTTCCGTGGCGGAATCCTACTTGCCGTTAACGGACGTGAGCCAGTTGCGTGGTGACGCTTTTAAAAGCACGCCCGCCCTGGTTTTGGGTAGTGGGAGCAATCTTTTACTGCGAGATTCAGTGCCGGGGCTCACGGTTCACGTGCTGCTCGGTGGCGTGGAAGAGTTGGGTCCTGGAGGCGCGGACGCGGGTGCCAAGAAAGTTGGTAAGGGAGACGTACTACTCCGTGTGGGTGGTGGGGTGGACTGGAACCAACTCGTTCGCTACACATTGGACCGCGGGCTCAGCGGGATGGAAAACCTGGTGCTGATCCCCGGAACGGTAGGTGCTTCTCCGGTACAAAACATTGGTGCTTACGGGGCGGAAGTGGCAAACGTGATCGCCGCCGTGCACGTATGGGAATACGGCCACGGCGCGCGGACTTTGAGCCCGGAAGCGTGTGATTTTGGGTACCGGGATAGCCGCTTCAAGCGGGAGCCGGGGCGATTTTTGATTACCGGTGTGGATTTCCGCCTGCGTAAGGAAGCGGACTCCGTAAACACCACGTACGGCGCGATCAATACCGAATTAGCCCGTCTCCAAGTCGAAAAACCGACCCCCGCCGACGTAGCGCTGGCCGTGACGAACATTCGCCGCTCCAAACTTCCCGACTGGTTCTTCCTCGGCAACAGTGGTAGCTTTTTCAAGAACCCGGTTGTGGAGCTAAGCGTGCTGGAAAAGATCAGGGAAACCCATCCGGGCGCTCCCTCCTACGCCATCGACCCCGCACACGTCAAACTCCCCGCCGGCTGGCTAATCGATCGGTCGGGACTGAAGGGCGCGCGCGAGGGGCCGGTGGGGACTTACGCCAAACAAGCGCTGGTGATGGTGAACCACGGCGGTGCTACGGGGGCGGATATTCTGGCTTTCAGCGAGCGGGTGCAGCGGGCGGTACGGGAAAAATTCGGCGTGGGGTTGGAGCGGGAAGTGCGTTTGGTGCCGGAAGAGTGACCCAGTGGCGGCTTTCTTTAGTGGTAGTTCGCTTCGTACCTGCATTAGTGCACGGTTAAACACGTCCGTAGCGTAGGCCTCAGTAAATCCGAACCGCCTCCACCACTGCCCCCACCGCCAGTAGCCCCCCCACGAAAAAATAGATATTGCGGGTGAAGAAGGCTGCGTTCCGCCGAATCCAGTCCGCCAACCGCGCGTAAGAGCAAAAAATCGCCAACGCACCACACGCTACGCCGGGGACGTATAGAATGCGCGCAGTATGTGTTGCCGGGAGGTAGTTGTTGGCCACCAGGAAGCCCGCGATGGCGAAGATGAAGGGGATATTCAACACGTTCATCGCGCTCATCATCACGCCACGCAGAAACGGATCGCCGGTGTAATGTTTTTCCACGTGCGCCTTGCGCGCCGCCCGCGCGGTAAAACCCTTCACCACGAAACCCGCCGCCAGCACGACAAGGATTTGAACCGCGTACTGTTTAATCAGGGGCACGACCTGTAAATCGCCGGTCAGTAAGTCCGCAAACAGTACCGCGAGGGCCGCCTGCAGACCGATCACCGCCGCCATCCCGAGCGAGAAAACGTACCCCTTCTGCCGTCCGATGCGAATAGACGTGGATACTACCTGCATGTTCAGCATCCCCGGAAGCAGGCAGATGAAAACGCCGGTCCCGAGACCGGAAGCAAAGCCGAGCAAGGATTCCACGCCGGCAAATGTACAAAGCGGAGGCAGGCCGGAGAACGGCGGGGATTAGTTGGGTGGAAAAACGAACCTCGGCGAGGGTCTTGAAATTGATACCTTTAGCGGTGTTTTAGTCCGTTAGTCATATAGTTCGGTAATCTGGTAGTTCTTTACCTCGGTAGACCAGCGAACCACCAGACTAAAAGAACAAACCCCCACAAAAAATAATAAATAAGCAAACCACGCACTATGAAACCAGTAAAGATCAAATTCGGCACCGACGGGTGGCGCGCCATCATCGCCCAGGAATACACCGTTGACAACGTGAAGCGCGTGGCGGAAGGCACCGCCCTCTGGCTTAAGCAGAACGGCGGCACGCGCGTCGTCATCGGCTACGATTGCCGCTTTGGTGGGGAATTGTTTACCGAGACGACCGCACGGGTGTTCGGCAAGCACGGTATCACTTCCCTCGTGGCCCCCGGTTACATCTCAACGCCGATGGTAAGCCTTGGCGTCGTGAAAACCGGTGCTGACCTCGGTGTCGTCATCACCGCCAGCCATAACCCCGCTAGCTACAACGGCTACAAACTGAAGTCGAAGCTGGGTGGCCCATCCGTCCCCGCCGACGTAACGGCCGTGGAAAACCTCATTCCCGACGCCGTCCCGGAAGACCTACCGACCTACGCGGAGTTGAAGGAGAAAGGACTGGTCGAAGAGCACGACTTCGAAAAAATCTACATCGACCACGTTCACCAGGGGTTTGACGTCGACCTGATCCGTAATTCCGGCATCGGCATTGCCTACGACGCCATGTACGGTGCCGGCCAGAGCGCGATGATGAAGTTACTCCCCGAAGCCACCCACCTCCACTGCGAGGTGAACCCCAGCTTTAACGGACAAGCCCCCGAACCCATCGGCCGTAACCTGACCGAACTCTCCGAGGTAATCAAGAACAACCCGAAACTCGACCTCGGCATCGCCAACGACGGCGACGCCGACCGGATCGGCCTGTTCGACGCCGACGGTGATTTCGTGGACAGCCACCACATCCTGTTGCTGCTGCTCATGTACCAGTACGAATACAAAGGCATCAAGAAAGGTGAGGTGATCCTGACCTTCTCCGTCACCGATAAGCTCAAACAGCTCGCCGAGCAGTACGGACTAGAATACGAAGTAACCAAGATCGGCTTTAAGTACATCGCTGAGATAATGGCCGAGCGCGACGTGATCGTCGGTGGTGAAGAATCCGGCGGCCTCGCCGTCTCCGGCCACATCCCCGAGCGGGACGGTATCTGGATCGGTCTGATGATTGCCGAATACATGGCCAAGACGGGTAAATCCCTCAAGGACCTGATCAAAGAGATTTACGCCAAGGTCGGTTCTTTCAACTGCAACCGCGATGACGTCCACGTGGACAACGACCGGAAGTGGGAGATCGTCAAGCAGGCTAAGGAAAACCCGTTCAAGACGGTCGGCCCTTACCAAGTGACCGACGTGAAACACATCGACGGCACCAAGTTCTACCTGGACGGTGACGACAAGTGGTTGATGGTACGTCCTTCCGGTACGGAGCCGGTGCTGCGGGTGTACGCGCAGGGCGCCGACGAAGCGGAGGTACGTAAGATCCTCGATGCGGGGCGGGCGGAGATGGGTATCTAAATCACCGCAAGCGTTCGTTTTTAGCCACAAAAGCACAGAAACACGGAAGGGTGCGACAGCACGTCTCTTTTTGTGCTTACGTGTTTTTGTGGCTTTTTTTTATTTAAGATATTTACCTAACGTCATTTATTTATGCGGTCCTTTACAGTTTGCTTGTGCCTCGTTCTGTTCGCCTCTTGCCAATCTTCCGATGCACCCGCCCCGGTAGCTCTCGGGGCGCCCGAAGGTGCTGTGCCCGCGGGGCCGATCACGCTGGCCGGGGGGAAGGTGAGCGTGACCATCGACCCGGCGTACGGCGCGCGCATTACCTCCTACACGTACGACGGACGGGAAATTCTGAACCAGAGCAGGGAACAAAATGGCCGCATGTTCGGGAGCACGGTGTGGACGAGCCCGCAGGAGGACTGGGACTGGCCACCGCCGCCGGCGTTCGATACTCAACCTTACGAGGTGCGCAAACTGCGCGAAAATGTGTACGTATTCACGAGTGAACGGGACTCGGCCTCGCAACTACGTTTGGAAAAAAGAATCCAACTGACGCAGGCGGGTGAGCTTGGCCTGGGGTACGAAGTGAAGAACGAATCCTACCTGCCACTCGCCGTAGCGGCCTGGGAGAACACACGGTTGCCTTACGCCGGGCGGCTGGAATTTTACGTTGGCGACACGGCCTGGACGAACGAAGGCCCACTACCGCTCGAAATGCGGGAGGAACTGGCGGTCATCCCCTTCGACGATCAGGTTGCTGAGCCACAAAAATTTTACGCGACGCTGCGGGATACGATGGTTCGTTACTACAACGACGGCCTCGTCTTCACCAAGCAGACGATGATCACCGGCCGTAACCAGGTGGCACCGGGTCAGGCACCCCTGGAGGTTTACCTCAACCCGGTGCTGGGGTTTGCCGAGTTTGAGTTGCAGGGCGGTTATTACCGGTTGGAGCCCGGGCAAAGCGCTTCGATGCGTACTAAATGGCTGGTGCAGCCCGAATAAACATGCAGACATCCTTCTCCGTGATCGTGCTAGTTTTACTGGGTGGCGTGCTGAGCGCGCAACCAACGCTCCGGGCAACCCTCGCACGTGAAATCTGTGATTGCATGGTGGACGAGCGCGGTCGAACGATGCGCAGACGAGCCAATCTCTGCTTGATTCGCATCAGCGGTAAGTACGAGGACCGGATCAGTAGTCAGTACGCACTCTCCGTCCGTGGTCGGCGCGGGCGGGAAAGTCTGGTCGATACGATTGCCGCCCCGCTTTCCGCCCAATGCCCCGAACTCGTTGCCTACTTTTACGGCACCCAGTTACAGCGCCACTGGTCGGACATGGGTGCCGGAGACCCATCATTAATCTACGTCGCGGAGGTTTTGGGCGCGGACGCCGGTGCAGAGTTGAAGGGGGAAGGGGCGATGAACGTTACTTCAGCCGTAACGGAAGGCCCGGCCGAGATGATTTATTCCGGTCTGCTGACTAAACTTGATCCGGACGGCAAAATGATCTTAAGTAGCCAGGAGGGGCAGCGGGTGATGTACCTGCCGGCCAAGTTGCGGCAAAAGCATGCGTGGGCAATTGGGATGTCGTACAACTTGCTTTGCCGCCGTACCGTCAGTAGGGGAGGGGAAAAGTTGATTTGGCGGGTGTCTGAGGTGCGGTAGCTGATCGCTTGCCCTAAACACCACTCAGGCTCTCTACGCAGGCCACGACCACGAAATCATCAAAAATGCGGTAGTCCAGGTCGAAAACCATCGTGACGTCGGGCGTTCGCAGCACCGCCGCTGCGGTAGTGTTCGAGAGTGAGAAGTTACCGAGGTCGACGTAGAGGTGCTCCTTAAAATCAATTTGCCGCCTTCCGAACGCTTTGTACATCGCTTCTTTGGCCGACCAGATCAGGTGCATCTGAACGAGGTTGTTGGTTTCCTTCAATTGCACGGTTTCGGCCGTTGACATGAACCGAGGGGCGATCCTCGCGATCTTCCCAACGATCCGCTGCACGTCGACGCCACAGGGGTTGGGGTGGGCCACCGCGGCGGCGTAGTTGACGGTATGGCTAATGGAGACGTGGAAGTGAGAATCCGCGAGGTGGGGTTTGCCGGCCGTGTCCTTACGTAATTCGCCCCGAACACTGCGGCCGCTCATTTGGTGGAGTAGTATCCGCGCGGCCAGAAACTCTTTTCGGTGGCCCTTTCCCCTTACGAGGCTTAATTGTCGGGCCTCATCGGTATACAGGTGGGCCTGGTTAAGAAGAACATCCTCCGTTTCGGTGATGTGAAATAGGCCCCACTCACCGGGGGAACGTAGGGGCTCGTGAAATTGAACGGGCATAAAGGGAGGCGACGCTTTGGCGGGGGAGGTAGGGTGGGGGAGCGCACCGAGCCCATAAGGATGGGAGCACGGGGCAACTGATCAAATGATTGCAAGTGACGGTACTTACCCTCCGTAGGGCGTGTCGTCGAGCCGGTCATCGTACAGGGTGAAAATGATTCCGACGGTAAACACCGCAAACAATACACCCAGGATCATCGTCAGGGTGGGGGATAGCACGGGAAACAAGAACCCTACGGCGAAGTAGACTAAGGCGATGAAAACATACTTCATGGGTTGCTTTTTTAGAAAAGGTGTGTTGGATGAAACCGGTAGCGTAGGGTAGCGGATCGGCGATTAGAAGGTGGACTAGTTACCTTTGGTCACCCATTTATCTAAGTGTGTACATTGTTAACCCGAGGAGAAATTGCCTTGTTCGTAGGAGCGTATGTTAAAAAGGATTAGCGAAAGAAATGGTCACATGGCCGCCATCTACGCCCTGCGCCCGGCCCCGGACGGGCTTTACTCCGCCGGCGCGGACGGCTTCATCGTGCACTGGCACCGGGAAGACGTCGACTTCGGCAGGGTGGTCGCTAAGGTGGAAAGGGGCAAATTCTTTTGCCTCGAAACCTTGCCCGACGGTGGTTTGGTGGCCGGGGCGCTGGATGGCGGCGTACACTGGCTCTACCCCGAGGAACCCACCAGGAATAAGCACGTGGCGCACCACGTCCGCCCGGTCTACGCCACGCTGCGGGTCGGTAACGAACTCTTCACGGCTGGCGGGGATGGCGCACTGACCAAATGGGACATTACGACGCAGCGCACGGTAGAAAGCGTACAGCTCAGCCCTAATTCGTTGCGCTGTATCGCACTTGCCGACCAAGGGGGCGACACCCTCCTGGTGGGGGCTAGCGACGGTAAGGTGTACCGCGTCGACGGAAGCACGATGGAAATAATGAGTTCCGCGGAGGCTAATCAGCCGTCTACCTTTACCGTCGCCACGCTCCCCGGGCGATCAGTTTACGTGAGTGGGGGCCGTGATGCGCAGCTAAGGTTTGGGGGGGCGGGGGTAACTGATTACCCTGGGTTAGTAACCATCGACGCGCATAATTCTACCGTAAACGCCCTAGCCTTCAGCCCCGATGGGAAGTACCTCACTACCGCGAGCCGCGACAAAACCGTAAAGCTGTGGCGGGCGGATGACCGTTCGTTCGATCTGCTCAAAGTTGCCGAAGTCGTGCGGGATCGGGGGCACGTGAATTCAGTCAACACCCTCCTGTGGTTAGACGACCACACGCTGATAACGGCCGGGGACGACCGTAGAATACTGGAATGGCGAGTTGGTTAGCGGTTCCGTAGATCTTAACTGATGTTACGCAGATTATTTCGCCACATAGCACGAAGTACTGCGAAGCAAAACACAAAAGCACAAAAATCGGTGTACGGCTACGCCGAAGCACCGTTTACTTATTCTTGCGTGTTTATGTAGCATAATCCGGTTGCGTAAAGTCAGATCTTAAGTACCGGTGTAAGGGCTGCAAGTACGCCAAACCAATATCGGCCGCAACGCGAACTACCCTGCACCCGCGCCAGCGCCAAATCAAACGAACAACAAGACGAGCGTTAGCACGATTCCACCAATCGTCCAGTAGATTCCCTTGCGAAACACCTCCGTTTCCGGCCGAAACATCCAGAAACTGGAAACGACGAAGAAGAACAGTGAGGCCCCGAAAAATAAATTTAGCCAGTAGAGCGGGTCGTTCGTCGTCGCCTTGTGGAGCTTAGTCATCTTACCCAGCACGTAGGGGAGCTGTTTCTTAATCGTGACGGCCTCGCCGGTCGCCACGTTGTACTCACCACCCTTGAAGTAGATAGTTTCACCCGCCCGGCGGTCGATCTCCACCTCCTTGATTTTGAGCTCCTTTCCTACCTCCTCCGCCGTCAAACTAGCCGCTAACTGTACTTCGGTACGCTTTTCCTGCTTGAGGAAATCAGTCTTCCGGTAAACAAGCACCATCCCGCTCAGGGAATAAACGGCCATGATTCCGGCCAGAAAAAAACCGAGGTAACGGTGTAAAATGCGCATCGTCATAGGGGGAGGATATTTGCGGGGGCAAATATAGGCGGTAGGCTTTTAGGTGGTAGTCTTATAGGCGGTAGGCGGTAGTACAGGCCTACCGCCTACTAGCCTACCGCCTACTAGCCTACCGCCTAATCTTCCTACCGCCTAATCCCCTCCCTACTCCACTTCCACGATCTCCGGCATCTCCCGGTCCTCGTTCCAGGCCAGGATTAATCCTTCGATCTCATCCGCCGAGAGGTAGTATTTTTCCAGGCGTTTTTTATAGTGCTCCGGGAGCGTGCTGTGGGACATGAGGTAGTTCTTCGTGGCGATAATTTCGCTGCCGAAACCGTGGTTGACGGCGATCTGGTCGGCCCGTCGTTCGGCGGCGCGCATGTAGCGGGACCACAGCGCGTAGCCGAGGCCGAAACTGATCATCCCCAACGAAGGGCGGTGGAGGTAATCGACGACGTGGCCCAGTTCGTGTGCGAACCAACCAACCACCACTTCCTTGGGCAGCTGCTGGATTTTGACGTGCTCCGTCACGTCGAGGTGGCTACTAAAATCAATGCGGTAGTCCCGCGTCGCCCGCCGGAAGAAACGTCCGTTCGCCACGGGCTGCGCGCGCATGGTCGATCTTTTCATGTTGATCTTGCGCAAAAATATTCTGCGGTCCGTCAGTTCCGGGTAGGTTTCGAGGACTTCGAGGAACCAATCCCTCAATTGCTGACTCTGCACGTTCTGGTAAAGACAAGTGTGTTTCGTTGCTGCCATGTTGCTGGCAACGTAAGTCGTCCGTGGAGGTTGGGCGGCGTACCGTATTTATTGGGAACCCCGTGCTCACACGTTTGCGCCTGTACGCAATGATCAACTTTAGTAACTGATGTTACGCAGATTATTTCGCCACATAAACACATAAACACAAAAGCACAAAAATCGGTGTACGGCTACGCCGAAGCACCGTTTACTTACTCTTGTGTGTTTTTGTGTTTGTGTGGCATAGTCCGATTGCGTAAGGTCAGTTAGTAAAGCTCAACTAATCATGCCGTAAGCTGCTGGCGTAAAGGATTTGTAATCAGTAAATTAAAATTACTCCTCACCTTTCGCCATCATCTTTCTGCTGGCGGCCCTTATCGCTGGCGTCCCCGACTTTTCCGTATTTCCCGCAGTTATGACCGGGAGGGGGGAGATTATTTTCGACCTCCATGCTTGAATTTTCTCGCCGTTTGTCTGCTGCCCAGCCTGTTCAGTAGGGCCTAATTAAGAACACCACGACATGACTACTTGTTAAATAGCACGGCGGCCGCGCACATTGTATCGGGGCGGCCCTGCTATTCATAATAAACAACCAAAATTAAACACCATGGTCGCGGCCAAAAGAACGTTTTATTTATTACTCAGCACCCTGATCCTCGGCACGGCCGAATTATTCGCTCAGGCGGATCAGGAAAGCCCGTTCCAAGTCAACGAGACGGTCACTAAGGGTGAACAGGGAATCGGATCGACCATCTGGGTCGTCCTCGGCATAATTATGCTGTTGGCTATTTTCTTTTTAATTAAGAAAGGTGGCTCCGGCGAGACGCGGGCGGGAAATCCTAAGTAGCAATTTTTGCCCCGGCTCCGTTTTTTCTTTATTGTAAAGAGGGCGAGGCCGCGGGTGCAAAGAAACTGGGTGGACGGCCGTGCGTAATCACCGTGTTAGCTACCGTAAGCTAAAGCTAAAGCGAACCTAATGGCGTTTTTCGCGGTAGTAACGTTAGATATTTCGTTTTAAACCTCCCACGATTATCTCGTGCGGAGGTTTACTTTTTTAGTCCGGTGCGGAAGATATTTCGACCCGCACCGGGTCACCTTTTGAGTGAATTCATTAGCAAATACTATTCTATGTTAACCCAACAGCAATTCGATACCCTAGCAACAACCAACGGCGATTCGCTTATCTCCATATACGTGCCGACTTCTCCCGTAGGCAGTGAAGAGAAAGATCGCATCCGGCTTAAAAACGCCATCCAGAAAGCAACGAATGACCTGGAGAGCCGGGGCATGACGAATCTGGAAGCCACGGAGTACCTCACCAAAGGAACTAATTTGGTGGAGGATTTTGACTTTTCCGAAGATTCCAGTAACGGACTCGCGGTATTTATCGGTAAGGACGTTTTTGAGACCATCACCCTGAGGAGTGAAGTAGCCGAAAGTGTGAAAATCGGGACGGCGTTCATGCTCGCTCCCCTAGTAAAGGAACTCAACGGGGCGGGAGATGAATTCTTTCTGCTCACCCTCAGTCGGGGCGGTTGTAAATTATTTCTTGCCCGGGACGGCCAACTGGACGCCATCGAGACAACTGGCATCATTCCCGTAGACATGGAGGCAGCTCTGTTACTGGATGACCCCAACCGACAGTTGCAGCGGTCAGGCCGTAGCGACCGGCCGGGAACTGTTTCCGGTCACGGTGCGGGTAAAGACACCGAAAATGCCTACGTAAAAGAATACTTCGACATTGTCGACGGCGGCGTCGCTACTTTGCTCAAAAACGAAACCCGCCCCCTTTTACTCGCTGGCGTAACCGAGCTCATTCCCATCTACCGGGAAGCGAACCAGTACACCCACCTCATCGAAGACCGCTACGTAAGTGGCAACGTGGATCAGGAAGCGACTACCGATCTACATAAGAAAGCAGCTGATGCCCTGGGTGGATTTTTCACCCAGCAGAAAGAGCGGGATCACGAACTATACGGCCTGAACCTAGCCAAGGGGGAAGCCGGTTCTAACCTGATGAACATTGTACCCGCCGCGATCAACGGCCGGATTGCCGTATTGTGGGTAGTGGAAGGTTCCGTGCAGTACGGTCACTACGAAGCAGCGACCAATGGGGTAGAATTGACGGACGACCGGGCACCCGGCGCTACGGAACTGTACAATCTCGCCATCGTCAGTGCCCGCAAGAGTGGTGCCAGGGTTTACATCACCGACGCCGAATCTTTACCCAAGGACGGTGGGCAGGTCTGCGCAATCTACCGGTACGGTATCCCTGCCGTCATTACTAATTTGGGGTGATGGAGGTAGCAAGGTCATACGTACCACTCTGCTCCACCAAAATTAACTTTGCATCCCCGCGACCGCGCCCTGATTGATGACGTGAACGCATAAATTGAAAACAGATGAAATACACTTTTTTTGCCCTGCTGCTGAGCTTCGGAACTTTTGTATCCTGCGATGCATCCACCGATAATGACAGCACCGAGACCACGACCGTGACCGAGAAGAGCACCGACGGCGTGAACGCCAAGAGTGGTGGCGAGACTTCAACCTACGAAGACCAGTCCACCAAGAGTTCGCTAACCACCGGCACGGCCGATTACGACGGCAAGAACAAAGTGCCCGACCAAATCGCCACCGATAATAGCGAGAAACTCGACACCATTAGGTACTTGCAGACGCCCGAAATCTTCTCCACCAGCCCCGTCAAAAAAGGCAACCCGAACGCAACGGAGAACAACTGATATTTTGTCATCAATCGATTCGTGCCCTTTGCGAAGTATTTCACGGGCTCGCCGCGAAAATCAAAAAGCCCTTCTCCGTTTGACGGTGGAAGGGCTTTTACGTGCTGTAAATTAGCGAAGAGCCACCCATCGGACTTGAACCGATGACCTATTCATTACGAATGAATTGCTCTACCAGCTGAGCTAGGGCGGCGTTTGGGAGCGCGAAGATAGGGATAGGAGGGGGTTGTGAAATAGTTTTTAGTAACTTTTTTTGTTTTCTCGCTTCGGAAAAATGAGGCGGTAGGCTGATAGGCTGGTAGGTGGTAGTTCCTCACGATTTAAATAGACGAAGTGGTGCCCAAAATAGCGAAGCGAAATTATTAAGCCTAATTCCCTACCGCCTACTGCCTACCGCCTCCAACCCTTCCTTACCTTCGCCCCCCGAATGACCAACCAAACCAAAGAGATCGCCCGCCGCCGCACCTTCGGCATTGTCGCCCACCCGGACGCCGGCAAGACGACCCTGACCGAGAAGCTGCTCCTTTTTGGCGGTGCCATCCAGGTTGCCGGGGCCGTGAAGAGCAACAAGATCAAGAAATCTACGACCTCGGATTTTATGGAGATCGAACGGCAGCGGGGTATTTCCGTAGCGACGTCCGTCATGGCTTTTGACTATGCGGAAAAGAAGATCAATATCCTCGACACGCCGGGGCACAAGGATTTTGCCGAGGATACTTACCGAACGTTAACGGCGGTAGACTCCGTGATTGTGGTGATCGACGTGGCGAAGGGCGTTGAGGAGCAGACGGAGAAGCTCGTCGAGGTGTGCCGGATGCGGAAGACGCCGGTAATCGTGTTCATCAATAAAATGGACCGGCCGGGTAAGGAATCTTTCGACCTGCTGGATGAAGTCGAGCAAAAACTACTCTTGCGCTGTACGCCACTGAGTTGGCCGATCGGTATGGGTGACCGCTTTCAGGGCGTCTACAATGTCTTCGAGAAACGATTAGTCCTTTTCCGCCCGGACAACAAGCAGGGCCGGCCGGAAGAAACCATCGAGTTCAATGATTTGGAGGACCCCGAGCTGGAGCAACTCGTTGGTACGGCTGCCGCCGAAGAACTGCGCGAAGAGGTCGAGATGATCAACGAAGTTTACCCGGTGTTTGACCGTGAGGAATACCTGAAGCAGGAAGTCAGCCCCGTCTTTTTCGGTTCCGCCGTAAATAACTTCGGCGTCAAGGAGTTACTGGACTGTTTCGTGCAAATCGCCCCGGAGCCGCGTCCGCGCCCGGCGGAGGAGCGCCAGGTGTTACCGAACGAGGAAACTTTTTCCGGCTTCGTCTTCAAGATCCACGCCAACATGGACCCCCGGCACCGCGACCGGATTGCCTTCTTGCGCATCTGCTCCGGTACCTTCGAGCGGAACACGAATTACCTGCACGTCCGCCAGCAACGGAAGATGAAATTCGCTAACCCAACCAGCTTCATGGCCGAGCGGAAAGAAGTGATTGACGAAGCCTTCGCCGGTGACGTGGTGGGTCTTTACGACTCCGGCAACTTCAAGATCGGCGACACGCTGACGGAAGGGGAGGAGCTGCACTTCAAGGGCATCCCGAGTTTCAGCCCCGAGCAGTTCCGCCGGGTGTACAACGGGGACCCGCTCAAGTCGAAGCAACTGGCCAAGGGCATCGACCAATTGATGGACGAGGGCGTTGCCCAGCTATTCACCCGTGGCGTCGATAACGCCCAGATTATCGGCTGCGTCGGCGCGCTCCAGTTCGACGTCATCCAGTACCGACTGGAACACGAGTACGGCGCGACGGTGCTGTACGAACCCATGAACCTACACAAAGCCCTTTGGGTGACTTGCGACGACGATGCGGCGCTCGACGAGTTTAAAGAGAGACGGCGGCAACACCTCGCTTTGGATAAAGAAGAGCGATTGGTTTATCTTGCTGACTCCGCCTGGACCTTGCAGATGGCTAAGGATAATCATCCGAAGATCCAGTTTCATGCTACCTCCGAGTTGTAACGAATCCTCAAACTTCCTCCGGCCCCGAATGAGTCGGGGGAGGAAGTTGAAGAGAAGAAGATGAAAGAAGGACACACTTTTCTAGAAGTCTTCTTTTTAAAAGTAGTGTCCAGTGCTCTCTACTATACTTCTTTTTTCTTCCCATCCTTTCCTAGTTCATCCTCCCCCGACTCAGTCGGGGCCGGAGGTAAACCCTACAGAAACTAATGTCAGTAAACGTAACCGCCGAAATAGCCAACCTGAAACGCGTAATCGTCCACCGACCCGACGCCGGCACCGCCACCATCACCCCCCGCCGCGCCGAAGAACTTCTTTTCGACGACATCGTGTACCTGCCCCAAATGCAGCGGGAGCACGACATCTTTACGCGGGTGCTCCGCAACTTCATCGGTGAGGAGGGCGTGCTCGAAATTGCCGACCTCATCGCGGAAGCCGCCGCCGCTAACCCCACCGCGACGCGCAAGGCGCTGGAATTGATCGTCAACTTTGAGGAACTCCCCGCGCGCTACGTGGATCACCTCATGAGCCTTTCTCCCCGCGAGCTTACCGACGTGCTGATCACCGGCTACGACGAGGCGGAGGGGCGGCGGCTCTTCGATCCCATCCCTAATTTCATCTTTACCCGCGATATCGCCGTAACGATCAACGATCACTTACTGATCACGAAAGCCGCGAAGGCGGCGCGTAGCCGGGAAAACTTCCTGACCCGTTTGGTGATTCTCGCCCACCCGGACTTCGAGGGGCTCTGGCGAGAAAACCGGGTGATTAACCTCAACGACGTAGAAGCTTTCCCCCCCGGAAAGGACGGCCAGAAGGTCGCGATCGAGGGCGGTGACGTAATGATTCTCAACGCCGATACGCTGCTGATCGGAGAGAGTGAACGGTCGAGCAAATACTCGCTGGAGGTGCTAGCGGCGGAACTGTTCAGACGGGGCGTGGTGAAGAACGTCGTCCGCGTTAGCGTCCCGGCCGAAAGAAGCTTTATGCATTTGGATACGATCTTCACCCAGATCGACGTCCACGACTACGTCTGTTACGAGCCCATCATTTGCAACGGTGGCCGCCTGGCGGGCGTGGAAGTCTGGCGGGCGGACGGATCGAAGAGTTCCTACACGAGCCTCAAAGATTGTATCCTCGCGGAAATAGACCCCGTAGCCCGCTTTATTCCCGCCGGTGGGGGGGAGAGCCCGTTTCAGGAAAGGGAACAGTGGACGGACGGCTGCAATCTGGTCGCCATCCGGCCGGGTATCGCCCTGACCTACGACCGCAACCCCATCACAGCGCAGACGCTCCAGTCCGCCGGCTACACCATCACCGGCGCGCTGCGCCTGATCGAACGCATTGAAAACGAAGGCTTGAACCCGGAGACGATCAGCCGGACGATCATCACCTTACCGAGCGGTGAATTAAGCCGGGGGCGGGGGGGGAGCCACTGTATGACTTGCCCGGTGGAGCGGGGAGAGTAGGCTGGTAGAAAAGTTAGGCGGTAGGAAGATTAGGCGGTAGGTCAGTTAATTCAGTGCCTGCGGGAAAGCCTTAAAGGTCTCCGTACCAAGACCAATCCCAGATTCTACCGCCTACCGCCTACCCGCCCATCGCCTAAAAACCTCCTTCCCCCCAAACGCCGTACTTTTGCCCCGCATTCGCTAAAGCCCCTGAAATAAGGTTCGCAGGGTAACCGTTAAAAAGTTCTTAACGTAAACTTCCGGCTACCGGTCTTACGCTTTCTAGCAAACTTATCAGCACTCACTCAACGCCTGGCCTTCCGGCTGGCTGTAGTATTTAACCCCAATGCAAAGAATCTTACTCGGCTCTCTGAGCACCCTGGCGCTATGCCTTTTTTCTCTTACGACGCTTTCCGCGCAGTTTTGTACCGACGATGGCAGCGGAAAGCCCGTGTCAACGAATGGTGGCCCCTGTGTTAATACCGTTGTGACGGCCGTCCCCTTCCTGCGGATCAACCCCGACGCGCGGGGTGGCGCCATGGGTGACGCCGGCGTGGCGCTTTCCGCCGACGCTAACTCCATGCACTATAATGCATCCCGTCTGGCTTTTGCGGCGGAAGACGTTGCCCTCAGCGCGACCTACACTCCCTGGCTGCAGGCGCTTGGTCTTAACGACGTTTACCTGGCTTACCTGGGCGGCTACAAAAAGCTCGATGAATTCCAGGCGATCGGCGCTTCCTTACGCTACTTCAGCCTGGGTGACATCGAATTCACCGACGCCAACTCCATGCCTCTCGGTACGGGTAAGCCCAACGAATTTGAGCTCGCCGTGGCGTACACGCGCAAGCTTTCCGAACGGTTCTCCGCCAGCCTGACCGCCAAGTACGTGAACTCCAACCTCGCCGCCGGTCAGCAAGTCGACGGCGTTACTCTGGAGGCCGGACAGGCTTTCGCTGCCGACCTGGGCTTTACCTACCGTAACGACCGGACCAGCAACGGCAACGCGCTGCAGATCGGTGCCGCCATCACGAACGTTGGCAACAAAATATCTTACTCAAACGATACCATCCGCGATTTTCTCCCCGCCAACCTCGCCGTGGGTGCTTCCTATACTTTCCGCCTGGACGAGTACAACGAAATCACCATCACGGGCGAAACGAACAAACTTCTCGTGCCGACGCCCTGTAGCATTGCCGGGGAGGAGTGCGACGTCGAGAACCGCGAACTGAACGATCAGTCGCCCGTTTCTTCGCTCTTCTCGTCACTCGCCGACGCACCCGAGGGTTTTGGCGAAGAGTTCCGTGAGTTCACCTACAGTGTGGGGGCTGAGTACTGGTACGACCAGCAGTTCGCGCTGCGCGCCGGCTACTTCAGCGAACACAACACGAAGGGCGGCCGCAAGTACCTAACCGCCGGAGTGGGCCTGAAGTACAACATCTTTGGCCTCAACTTTAGCTACCTCGTGCCGACCAGCAACCAGCGTAATCCACTGGATAATACGCTGCGGTTTAGCCTGATTTTCGACTTCGGAGCGCAGGCGAGTCGGTAGTCCCCCAAACGTTAAAGTCCGTCACCCAATTGGATAGTCTTGTCGGGTGCCTTAATATTACAGAAGAAAGCGACCTTGCACGGTGCGCGATCAAGAATTTTTTATAACTGGGGTTTAGTTCAGGAAAGGTACGTCACTCGTGATGTGCCTTTCTTTTTGTGTCCGAGCCGTCCATTTTTGCTTTAACTACCTCTCTTCCCCAGGTTCGTCTTAATTTAATCTTTTCCTAGCCCCGGTAACCACGCATGCAACACTTTATCACCGTCATCTACTTAATGCTATTTTCGGGTTCTGGCTTGGTCGGGACGGGGGCCGAGCTTAGGGGGCAGTGCGCGGGGAACCTCGGTGAGAACATTTTTCTGGACGGAGACTTTGGCTCGGGAGTGGATAACGTCCTGGCGATAAATCCGGACATTGCGCCCGGGTACACCTACGTGACCAACCCACCACCCAATGATGGTTTTTACACGATCACCAACAACACCGGCGGAGTAGCCTGGAACAGTCGGTTTAGAACCTGGGAGGCTTTCGGGGACAACAGCTCCGATCCAAACGGCTACATGATGATCGTTAACGCCAACTTTGAAAAGGGGAAGTTCTACGAGCAAAGTATAGCTGGCCTGTGCGATAATACCACGTACGAGTTCGCCGCCGACGTGCGCAACGTCGTGGGGCCGGGGAGCGCACACTTATTACCGAACGTGGCGTTCGCAATCGACGGAGTGGACCGGTTTAGCACCGGCCCCATCGCCGAGGATAGCCGGTGGAATACTTACGGATTCAGTTTTACGACCGCGCCGGGCCAGACGGACGTTCTGCTTACCCTGACAAATAGCGCACCCGGGGGAATTGGTAACGACCTGGCCCTCGACAACATTACCTTTCGCGCCTGTGGCCCGGAGGCACGCATTTTGGGTTTGGCCCAATTACTGGAAGCCTGCGAAGGAGGGGCATCTCCCGTACTGGAAGCGGAGATCATCGGCAACCAGTACCCCGACCCCGCCCTGCAGTGGCAAATCAGCCCGGATGGGGTAGACGATTGGCGGGCGATCCCCGGGGCGGTTGATCCGGTTTACGTGACGTCTACCGTAACCAGTGGTTTTTACTACTACCGATACCTACTGGCCGCTACGCCGGCAAATTTGCTCAACAGCAAGTGTCAAGTATTTTCTAACACGAAAACGGTATCCATCCAACCGAACAGCATTAATGTGCTGGATACAATCTGCGCCGGGCTCACCTACGTGACGGGGGCTAATAGCTACAACTTAAGTGGTATCTACGAGGATTCACTAATCTCATCACTCGGCTGCGACAGTATCGTTACGCTCGGGCTAACGGTCGTTCCCGACCCTGGGTTGGTGCCGGAGTTTGAGCTCACCGACCCCTCGTGTTTCGACGTCAAGGATGGTGCCGTTGTGCTCCTGACCGTAGCCGGTGCCGCCGATCCCGTGCGTTTTGATCTCGACACCCTTTCGGGCCAACGCGCCTTTATCGACCTAGCCGGCGGGGTGTACGATTACGTGGTCAGCGATCGCTACGGGTGCGCGGCCGCGGGTGCCGTGGAATTGGCAACTCCCGTTCCGTTCCAAGTAGATATTGGTCCGAATCAAACCATTAACCTTGGCCAGGAAGTCCGGGTAAGCGTGCAATCGAATTATGACATCGCTACCTATACTTACGACCCCGCCGCGGTGGACTGCGAACCGAGCTGCGCCTCACTTACCCTGCGCCCCACCGAAACCCTGCTTCTACGCCTTGGCGCCCTCTCCCCACAAAATTGCGTGGCCCGGGACAGTACCTTAATCACTGTTTTGAAGATCCGGGACGTCTATATTCCGACTTCCTTTAGCCCCAACGGCGATGGCTTCAACGACGTGTTTACGGTGCTCTCCGACGAAACGAGGGTTAGTTCCGTCGCTTCTCTTCGCGTGTTCGACCGGTGGGGTAGCCAAGTTTTTGACGGAATTAACTTAACCGTCAATGACCTCGGCAACGGCTGGGACGGATCGGTTGGCGGGCAAGCCGCGCCGGTGGGCGTGTATTCCTACGTTGCCGAAGTCCTGTACCCTGACGGCGTCATCAAACGGTTTACCGGGTCGCTAAACTTACTCCCCTGACGGCTTTCCGCCGATCGTAATAACGTTAGACCTAGCGTCAGCGACCCAGGCCGAAAACCTTGCGGCGCAAAATGACCCGGCCCTCAATTTCCAGGTCGGCCTGCCGTGTGGAGTCGCCCGCTTCCCAACTGCGCAAGTGGAAATCCGCCGCCGTACTGTCGGTTACCAGTGGAATCCCCGCCCGGCGAAAGGCTGGTCGTGCCACCGACGTGGCTTCCGTGTCGGGCACGTAGGTTGGCAGCTTGACTTCCATCTTGTTGGCCAGCCGGTCCGCCCAGTTTCGTTCCGCCTCGAAGTAAGGGTAAACCTGCACCCAGAAGAAAAGCACGCCCAGCAAACCCGAAAGCAAGGTTCCCCCGATGGCAAAATCACGTTTTTCACCGTACAGGCCGATCACGCCGAAGAGCGAAAAGATCCAGTACGCCGCGCCCATACCGAGCGCGGCCCGGAAGCCCTCCCCCGGAAAAGAAATGCCGGAGAAGAGCAGCACGACGAACGCCCCCAGAAAGGCCAGCACCACGTGAACGACGGCCCCGCCCCGCACCCAGTCGCGCCAGGGATACTGCTTAACCTCGAAATACAGTTGCATCTGTTTTCCGGCCAGCAGGGCGATGATGAGTGGGAAAACGAGTGACTGCGTCACGAAGGCGATCACCAGAGATGCCGCAAAAAGTTGCCCCGCTTGTTCGCCGCGTCTTGCTTTGTACAACACGTCTCGCAACCCAGCTAGCATCCAACCCGCAACCGGTAAAAAGCCGACCAAGCTGTAACCAAGAAATTTTAGATAAGCCAGGGGTTGGCTGCCCCAGAACCAGTAAGAGCGCTCCCCCTGGTTGCCCTGTAGCAAGAGCACCGCCAGGGGTAGGGCCAGGAGGTAGACCAGATTGAGCCACTGTTTGCCACCGCCCAGAATGGTCCGCGCCGCGAAAATAGTCGCCAAACCAAAAACGATAGTGGAGATTGGAGCGGCAAGCCCCGCCAGGAAGAGAAAGATGCCGGCGGAAAGCAGGTAGTTCCGTTCGCGGTCCGCACCGGCTAAAAATGTCGTGAACAGAAACCCAGATTGCCCCAACAGTCCCAGTGCGTCGGACGTAGCGACCTTTCCGAAGAACGGTAAAAAGATGGATGCGCCGGCGCAAAGTAATCCGAGTGCCATCCCGGACTTACCGAACAGGCGGCTACCGTACCGGTAGGCAAAAAAGCCCGTGAGCAACGTGCAAACGGCACTGATGATGCGGGGAAACAACCAAATTGCCTGGGTGCTCTCGTCGATGCTTTGTCCCCAGCCGAAAAGTTGGTAGTATAGGAATGAGAGCGGACTATCCCCCCGTAGGTTGCTCAGTGCGTGGTCGAGGGCGAGGCTCTCCGCACCCGGCCAGGGGGTAATCACGTCGAGCCGGATGAACAGGGCCGCAAAGAAAAAGAAGGAACAGATCCACAGGAAGAACTGGAAACGGGAAGAATTACCCGCGACTGCCGTGGGTTCGGGAGTGGGGGCGGGTTTGCGGGGTTTCTTTTTCTTCGGCACGTACGGAATGATTAGTTGAGGTACCGGTTAAGCGAATTAGCGCGGTCAAGGTTGTTGCGGAAGCGTCACGGGATCATTAATTTGCCCCGGCCTCCTATTAGATGATGGAGCCGTGTTGCAGCTTCGGTAGCGACTGGCTTACTGGCTAAGCTGTTCGTTATTGGCGAGGAACTCCCGGGCCAAGTTCAAAAAGTTAGTCGCCCCCCGGCTGCCGGCGTTGATCATTACGACCGGTCGGTGCATGTTGGGCGCCTCACTGATGCGGGCGTTGCGGTGGATGATCGTCTCGAAAACCTGATCGCCGTACATCTCCCGAACTTTCCCAACCACCATGTTGGCTAGTCGCAGCCGCTGATCGTACATACTCAGGAGGATACCTTCGATCTCAAGTTTTGGGTTCAGTTGCTTTTTTACTAGCATGATGGTGCTCTCCAGTTTCGTCAGTCCTTCGAGCGCGAAGTACTCGCACTGGACGGGCACGAGCACCGTGTCGGCGGCCGTCAGTGCGTTGACCGTGATGAGGCCGAGTGAGGGGAGGCAGTCGATGAAAACGTAGTCGTAATCGTCCCGCACCTTGTCGATGATGCTGTTCTTCATCACGTCTTCCCGCCGGAAACGGTTGATCAGTTCAACTTCCGCGCCGACCAGATTGATGCCCGCCGGAATGAGGTGCAGATTAGGCGTTTCCGTCTCGTAAATAACCTCCTCTACGTCCAGGTCATTAACCAGCACGTCGTAGATCGTCTCTTCAAGATCATCGCTCGGGATGCCGACGCCGCTACTGGAGTTTCCCTGCGGATCGGCGTCGATGAGCAGCACCTTCCGTTCCAGAATGGCGAGGCTGGCGGCGAGGTTGATGGCGGTCGTGGTTTTCCCAACGCCGCCTTTCTGGTTAGCAATGGCGATTACTTTTCCCATGGTCGGCGAAGGTAGGGATTAGTCCGTTAGTCTCTTAGTGCGTTAGCGCAACAGACTAACAGACTACTAACCCTTCCACCAAGAAATCATCATCTACCTCTCCCAGATACACGCCGGCGATTCTTGCCTTTAATTCCCTTACCGTTGTCGCCGCTTCGCTGCGTGGCAAGTCGAGTTGTATTTCGGCCTGCGTTCCGAAGTTTTGCGCCGTCATTTCCAGATTGAGTTGGCTCAACGCGGACATAACCGGCGTCATCAGTTCGTAGCCGAAACGGAGGTGGACCGTCTCGGTCAGCGCCTGCCAGTCGGTCCCCACGGAAGTGACGGCCAGCGCGGCAGCTTCCCGGTAGGCGTTGATGAGGCCCGAGGCACCAAGTTTCGTTCCGCCAAAATAGCGGGACACCACGATGACCACGTCGCTCAGGCCCGCTTTGTCAATTTGGCCGAGGATGGGCCTGCCCGCGGTACCGCTCGGTTCGCCGTCGTCATTAGCGCGCCAGCGGTCCTCACCTTCGCCGATGCGGTAGGCGTAGCAGTGGTGATTGCACTTGTGGTGGTGGATGGCTTCCTCTTCCACGATGGCCAGCGCGGCTACTTCGTCGCGGACGTGCGCCAGGCGGGCCACGAATTTGCTGCCCCGGTCTTTAAATTCTCCGCCGCCCGGTCCGGCGGGGATGAGGTAGCGGTCTGGGTTGTGGTCGGGCATGTGACGAAGGTAGGGAGGGCAACCACTATTTCCAGTCGGCTTTGTCCGCTTTGACGTAGTACACCAAAATAATTCCTTAGTCAGGGGCGCGGCCGCGGGTGCCAGCTAGCAAACCTGAAGAGCAGAGTAAACCGAACGGCCTACCTTGTGCGATCAATCCACGCTCCATGCCGAAACCCGTAGCCCAGCCCGTTTACCTATCCACCACCTACCACCGCGAGCCGGACGGTAGCTACGCCGATGGCTACGTCTACTCCCGGGCGGATAACCCCAATCGACGGCAACTGGAGGGTGAACTGGCCGCCCTGGAGGGTGGGGAAGCAGCCCTCGCTTTCGCTTCCGGAATGGCCGCCATCCACGCGCTGTTTCTCTCGCTGAAGACGGGCGATCACCTCTTGCTCCCCGATGACGTTTATTACAACGTCCGCTTATTGCTCGACGAAGTGATGCACGACTGGGGACTGACCTACACGGCCGTTGACATGACTGACCAGGAAGCGGTGCGGGCGGCCATCCGGCCCAGTACCCGCCTCATTTGGCTGGAGACGCCGTCTAATCCGCAGTTGAAGGTTACCGACATCCGCGCGGTCGTTGAGCTAGCCATGTCAGTTGGCGCGAAAGTCGCCGTCGACAATACCTGGCCTACGCCCATCCACCAACGTCCCTTTGATCTTGGAGCCGATTACGTGGTTCACTCCACGACTAAATACTTCGGCGGCCACAGTGACGTACTCGGTGGGTGTTTGATCGTAAAGTCCGTCGACGATTCCTGGGCAAAAATTAAGCGTATTCAACACGTGGGGGGTGCCGTCCCCAGTCCGCTCGATTGCTACCTGGTTTCGCGTGGGTTACGGACGCTTCGCTTGCGGGTGTTGACCCAGTCCGCCAGTGCCCTGGCCCTCGCGCGGTACTTGGAAGCGCACGAACAAATCGAGCGCGTTATCTACCCCGGTTTGGCTTCCCACCCGCAACGAGCAGTGGCCGCTAGCCAGATGGAAAATGGATACGGAGCCATGCTGTCCGTGCTGGTTGCGGGCGACGCCGCGCGTGCGAATGCCGTTAGCCACCGGCTAGAGCACTTTTCGGTGGCGACTAGTCTCGGTGGCGTCGAAAGTCTCGTAGAGCACCGTAAATCGGTTGAAGGCCCCGCTTCCGAGACGCCGGAAAATCTTTTACGCCTGTCCGTCGGTGTGGAGCCGGTAGCGGAACTGATTGCCGACTGGGAACACGCGCTGGCGCGGTAAGGTATCGTTTCAGTGACGTGGCGCAGCTACACCAACGTATAAGCCCCTACCACCTACCCTAGCACCCCACCTGCTTCATGAAGTACTTGACTCTCTTCCTCACGATCTTCTTAATTTCCTCCTGCTACGAAGACCGCATTGCTTGTCTCGACCCCGACGCCAGTAATTACGACCTACGCGCGGACGAGGCTTGCCCGGATGACTGTTGCGAATTCCCGGAGGTTGGCATCCAGGTGACCCGCGTTTACGGTGGAGAAATTTTTTCCCGGGATTCTACCTACCAAGATGCTGCCGATAATGATTTCCAAGTAGTTCGACTACGATTTTACCTCGGTGGGCTTGAACTTGTTGTTGGCAACCGACTGACCATCACGCCCGCTAAAGTGATCGAGATTGAGGAGGCCCGCGGGGGTGATACGCTCACGACGGAGGTAAACGCAAACCTGGTGCTCGTCGGCACGACGGGAGGGGCCACCGCTAACTTTGGCACCATCCGGATTGGTACGGAGGCTATCTCGGGACTGAGCGGTACTTTAGGGCTGCCCGATAATTTTGCTCCGTTCGTAGCCGCTACGGCACCCGCGGCCTCGCCCCTGCTTACCCAGCCTGGCCTCCTAAAATTCAGAAATGGCCGCAATTACCTGCAGGCTAGTCTGGAATACCGGTTAAATGCGGACACGGTAGTGACGCGGATTGATGCCTACGGCACCGAAGCGTTTGAGTTTAACCTCGCCGCACCCAGCGTGACCGCCCGGGGCAGTAACGTACGGCTACTACTGGAGGTGGATTATGAGAAGATCTTTAAAGATCTGGACCTTAGCCAGGAACAAGTTCCCTTTGCTCCCGGCATTACCAACGCCCTGAAACTGACCGGCGTAGACTAAGAGCATGTTAGGACTTTAGCTTCCGGCCTTGTTTTGGCCACTTTTGCGGTGGTTAGTCAGTAGTCTAGGACCCTTTACCCAGACTACTGAAGAGCAACATCCTCATTCCCCGATAGCTATCGGGGCGGCTAAACTCCGGTTTACCTTCGGTGCTACTTCGTGGTTGCTGCCTTAATCATCACAAAACTGTCTCACCACGCAGTAGCAGCGTAGCTAAAACCGACCAGGAACCCACCCCGAAGAAGCAGCGTAGCTAAAGTCCCAACATGCTCTAACGTAAAAAGCCCGCATTTCTCGGAAGAGAAACGCGGGCTTATTTATGCGGTGAGATTGAATCACCCGGTTACGAATTAACGCTTGACGACGCGCTGCGTGGAAACGCCCGCCTCGTTAGTTAATCGAATGAGGTAGGTGCCGGAGCTCAGTAACGGGGCGGGTACGGTGACCCGGCCATCCCGGAAGTTTACCAACTGTCTGCCAACTTCGCGTCCATTGATGTCCAAAAGAGTTAAAGTCGATACGTTAGCTTTCAATCCTTCGACCTCCACCGTGAAGTGGGTCTGGAAAGGGTTGGGGTAGGCTACCATACGCTCGGCGGCGCTTTGGTTTGCGGTACTAATCGTCTGGTCCAGCACGACCGTGATGGCGCTGAATTCACCCCTAGTACTTACGCTACCGTCGCTGGCAACAACGCGGTATTCCAGCGGAATGCTGGTGCCGTCGCTGGCACCGACGGCGATGAGGGTATCGTAGATTAGGCCCAGCGTCTCGGCGACGGTTGTGTCGGTGCCGATTGTGTAGGTGAACGAGGTGTCGATAATGAAACCAGCCGCCGTTCTGAATTCAACGGCGTACACAACCAGGTCACCGTCCGGGTCCTGGGCAGCCGTGAACGTGCCACCGCCGACATCACTGTTACTGGGGCTCACCGTGATGGTGGTGCCGGGCTGAATTGATTCAACCGTAACCTGGCTCGGAAATGCGTTATCGTCACGGAGCAGCTGACCACGGATTTCTCCGGAAGGATTATCCACGGTGTGTAAGTTAAAGTAGTACTCACCTTCCGCTAAAGCCTCCCGGCCCTCAGCAGATAACGTGAATTTGTTACTGGCCGCCTGGTAAACACCGGAGCGTAGATTGTCGGCTACGTCAACGTCCAACTCGAAAGCGATACCGCCCGAATTAGCGGCGTCGGCTACGTGGATGTGTGAGCCACCCGCGACATTAGCGTCAAAGTCGCTAATGAGATCCTGAAAAGAGCCCGTGGCGATTAAGTTATCACCCATGAGTTCGTACATCAGAAAACCATTTCCCGTAGTGGTTTTTGCCTGGGGTTTGGCGTTGATGCCCGCGAGGTTGGAGCCGTAGTAACCTTTCGCCAGGTTCATTACCTGACCGCGCACTTCGCCGGACTGGAAAGTGGTGGTGTGCACATTGACGTAATATTCGCGAGCCAGAAAAGCGGCGCGCTGCTCTTCGGTTATCGTAAAGGTGTTGTTCGCCGGCGTCCAAACGCCACCGTTACCGTTTGCATCGTTTTGGTCAATAGTGAGTTCGAAGACGATGCCTCCGGACCGGCCGGCCAGGGCGAGGTGAAGGTGCGCACCACCCCGTAGGCTAGTAAGCACGGTGTCGGAAAGGTTACCAACGCTGCCAAAAACAGTTACTTCATTCCCGGTCATGTTAACCTGTACCCGGCCGTCACCGTCGGTGTTGATTGGGGCAGGGCGTGCTTGGTGTCCGCTTAAGTCAGCGTACAGGCTCGCAGTACTAACGTCGGTGATCTGGCCACGAATCTCTCCACTAAGGAAGGTGGAGGAATGGACGTTGACGTAAAGACCGTTAGCTAGCATAGCCTCGAGCTGTACGTCAGTCAGGGTGTAACGGTTAGAATCAGCGGGGAAGGTGGCTGACTTCATATCGTCGCTAATGTCCATCTTCAGTGGAATGATAACGCCGCCATTACGACCGAGTACACCGGTGTGAATGTGGGCGCCACCAGCGATTTGGGTAGCGATCGTTCCGGTGAGGGCGGAAAAGCCACCGGAAAGGACGATTTCGTTACCGTTGCGTTCGATGATCACACCGCCACGGGCGGGGCTGACAATAGAAGGCACTTGGTTGACCCCGAGCAGAAAAGCGCGGGCGTAGCCTTCGGATTGTGGAACCAACTGGCCGCGAATCTCACCGGCGGGGTAGTCCAGCGTGTGGATATTAAGGTAGAGGCCACGGGCACGGAGGGCGGTAACTTGCTCATCCGTCAGGTCGTAAGTGTTCTGGGCGGCATCGAAACTACCGCCACGAAGATCGTCGTCTACCGTAGTGTTGAGCGCTTGCGTAATGCCGCCGCCCTGGCCGGCCAGCCCGAGGTGGAGGTGTGCACCACCCGCTACGTTGGCGTCGAAGTCGGAGGTGAGGTCGGAGAAAGTACCACTAACGACCAGAGAGTTACCATCGAGGGTAGCGGTGACCGAACCGACGCCGGTTGAGGTAACGGGGTTAGGTACCTCGCTGACGCCATTGATCTGCGCGACGAAGGTTTCGGTGGCCTGTGCCGAGAGATTTAGGAAGGATAGGCTGGCGAGCAAGACTAAAAAAAGCCTTGAGAAGGAGTAAAAACTAGTTTTCATATTTGTGCGATTAATGATTAAAATAGGTTGCTTATAGGTTTTTCGATCCACCCGGAGTGAATCGACGTGAGAGAAACGTAACCGTAGGGTAACGGAACAGTTATCGGATTAGTGATAAAATAATGTACGTATAGGTTTTAGCGGCTAATACATGCCCGATGTTTGTCCGCACGACAAAATTAGTAGCCGTGCAGTACATTGCGGCGGCACCCAAATTCCTAACCAGCATCCCAACTACGTATGGTTTCCGCAGAACTTTCCCTCTACCCGCTCACGCCGGACTACAACAAACCGATTATCGATTTCATCAAGCGACTGAGGAGCCAGCCCAGCGTAACGGTTGCTACGAACGGACTTTCCACGCAGCTAACCGGCGACTACGGGGCCGTCATGAGCGCCCTCACCATCGCCATGCAACCTACGTTGATGGGGGAGGTGACTTGCTCGTTCGTCATTAAAATCCTAAACGTCGGAATCGTACCGGGGGCGGAGGTTAAGGTCTAGAGTCTGGGGTCTATAATCTATAGTCCGTGGTAACCTCGCTAGACTCAAGACCACAGACCCTAGACTCTAGACCACAGACCACAGACCACAGACCACAAACCCCTTCCTAGTACTTACTAAACAACCACCGCCCCATCTCCGCAAGGCTACTCTTCTTGCCGTAGTTCAAAATCCCTACCCGATAGATCCGCGCCGCCAGCCAAACCATCGCCAGGGCAAAGGCCAGCACGACAACCAGGCTACCGATGATTTGCCATGCCGGCGGGTCGAACGCCAGACGTGCGGGCATTACGATTGGCGCGAACAGCGGGATGAAACTGGAGATAACCGCCAGGCTGGAATTCGGTGCCTGAATGGCCGCCATCATAATGTACAGCGCCAGGATGACGGGGATCGTGATCGGAATCGTCAACGACTGGCTCTCGCCCATGTCGTCGCCCATCGCCGAGCCCACGGCGGCGAAAAGGGCTGCGTACATAAAGTAGCCGCCGATAAAGTACAGAATGAAACAGGGGATAATCACCCACCAGTTGAGCGTCCCCAGCCCACCGATCACCTTTTCGACCATGCTCTGCATTTCTTCCGGGTCCATTTCCGAGCCAGCCTGCATTTGCTGCATCTGCTGCGCGGAGTCCGCATCGAAACCAAAGAAGATGCTAACCAGGAAAATAACGCCGGGAATAAGCACCATCCACGCCAGTACCTGCGTGAGCCCCACCGCGCCGACACCGATAATCTTACCCAACAGCAGCGTAGTCGGCTTTACCGAAGAGATAATTACCTCCACAATCCGGTTCGTTTTCTCTTCCATCACCGAGCGCATTACCATCGTGCCGTAGATGAAGATGGATAGGTACATCAGAAAGCCCATCACCGTGCCCAGGCCCGCCCCGACGACGCCGGCCATGGTTGTATCGGCCTTTTCACCTTCTTCCAGGGTGATCTTTTTCGTGCGGATTTCTACGTTGGTCTCCAGCGCCGCCAGGGCCGCGCGGTCCAGGCCGAGGGTTTTTACTTTGTACTCCCGCAGGGCTTTTTCCAGCCGCCGGTCAATGGCCAGCCGGGTGTCGATGGCGAGCGGGTCGTCGCTGAAGTACTCCACGCGGACGTCTTTAACTCGGGGGTTTTTGATTGCGGGGATTAACACTAGCGCGTTCAAACCACCCTCCTTTTCTTCCTGAATTTCCGCCATAACGGTTGCAATATCATCGTTGGTCTTTACGAAGTACAGACCGTTCTCATCCGGAATTGCCGTACCCTCGAAGATGCCCGCCTCGTCGATGATGGCAACGCGCGTGCTCTCGTCGTTGCCGTAGCTAAAGATGAACTGGGCAACGATGAAGAAAACCGCGAGGCCCAACGGTGTCAGTAGGGTAGCGAGGATAAAGGATTTGCGGCGGACGCGGGTGACGTATTCGCGTTTGATGACTAGCCAGAGATTGTCCATGGTGTGTTGTTGCGGGTTAAGGTAACGGCGAGGTTAGGCTTCGACTTTTGTCGACACCTGTTTGATGAACACCTCGTTGAGGCTGGGCAGCAACTCCCGAAAGGTGACGATGTGGACGTGCTGATCGAGGAGGTACCGCAGCAAGTCGTTGCCCGTTTGCCCCGCAACTAACTGGATGTCCACGCCGGAGGGCGTATGATTGATCAACCGGAAGCGTTCATTTATACCCGGGGGCAAGTCGCCACCGAACTCCAGGTGAAATTTATTATCCTGAAAGCGCCGACGGATTTCGGCCACCTTGCCTTCGAGGATGTTTTTCCCCTGGTTGATCAGCACGATAAACTCACACAATTCTTCCACTTGTTCCATCCGGTGAGTAGAAAAGATAACGCCGGTGCCGTTGGCGTGGAGGCGCAAAATCTCCTGCCGCATCCGCGTGGCGTTCACGGGGTCGAGGCCGCTGAAGGGCTCGTCGAGAATGAGTAATTTAGGGTTGTGGATGACCGTGGCGATGAACTGCACCTGCTGCTGCATGCCCTTGCTCAGTTCCTCGACCGGTTTGGTCCACTGGCCGTCGAGGTCGAATTTTGCCAGCCACTCGTGGGCCTGCGCGGTCGCGTCGGCTTTGCTCAGCCCCTTCAGGCGGGCGAGGTAGACGAGGTGCTCGCCGACGTACATCTGCTTGTACAGCCCTCGCTCTTCGGGCAGGTAGCCGATTTGCGTGGGGTGGTAGCCGGAAAGTGGCTCGCCGTTGAAGTAGATCGTACCCGAGTCCGGCGCGGTGATTGTGGTGATCATCCGAATAAGGGAGGTTTTACCGGCACCGTTTGGTCCGAGCAGGCCCAGGATCGCGTCGGGTGGCATGGAAAAGGAGACGTCGTCGACGGCTACTTTCTCGCCGTAAGTTTTGCGGGCTTTGTCTACGCGAATAATCGGGGGTGGGGTCATACTGGGCACTTATTTTGGCAAGTTGCGGAATTATTGATTAATGCGGCCGAAATTCCGACGAATAACCTGACTTGTTCGACCTTTGCCGCCGTGCAGCCCATTTCTACGCCCTGGCATTTTATTCTCAACCCCGCCGCCGCTGGGGGCAAGGGCCGTTTGCGTTGGCGTAAACTCCTGCCCCGGTTGCGGGCGGCCATTCCCAACATGACCTTTGCCATCAGTACGGACCATACGGCTCTGGGGGCGCTGGCGCGGGATGCCGTGTCTTTGGGTAAAACGCACCTCGTCGGTGTTGGCGGGGACGGTACGCATCATCACATCCTGAACGGCCTGGTGGCGTCCGGGAAACTAAGTTCCGTGGTGTACGCCCCGCTGGCCCTGGGTTCGGGCAACGACTGGGCGCGCTCACTGGGTACTCCGACAGATTTTACCGCCTGGTTGGCTTACCTAGGTAATGGCAGGGAAAGAACCCAGCTCGTCGGGCACATCGAATTTGTAAAAACTGGTGCGGTGCACTACTTCCTCAACGTAGCCGGGTTCGCCTACGACGCCGAGATCGTCCGCATTGCCCGAGAAGAAAGAATCCGCCACCAGTGGATGTACCCGATTTTAGCCCTGAGTTACCTTTCTGAGTACGTAGCTCCCACCGTGCTTGTCTCTCCCCAACCAGGCACTGGTGGCGCATCAGATAGTCCTGAACTCAGTCGGGACGACCGCGCAATACCCGTTCACACCATCAACGTTGGCGTCGGCCGCTACTCCGGTGGCGGCATGCAGTTCGTCCCCCACGCTGATCTTTTCGGGGACCGCCTCGCCCTGACCGTTGCGGAGAAAATGCCCCGGTGGAAAGTCATGGCGAATAGTTGGCGGTTTTATGCCGGTTCGATTGGGGTGGTCAGTGGTGTGACGATCAGCCACGTTGATGCCGTAGAGCTAATCCCTACGGCCGGCACGCTCGAATGTGAAGCGGATGGGGAATGGTTGGGTAAGGGTCCCGTGGTTATTAGCCGGTGCGCTGAACGATTAAGAGTGCTGACCAAGGTTGAGGGCATCCTGCCCGAATTGCCGTGAGGTGGTGCTGCCGCTGTTTCTTTTAGGCAGGATGCCCTCAACCTTTAGCTGAGGATAGCCGACAGCGTCCGCAGGGTACAGAGATACACCGGTTTGACTCCGGAAACCCCCAGAGAACCCGAAGCCAGCGTGTGCCCGGTGACTAACGGATTATCCGACGCATAGTATGCATAACGCACCTTCAGGGCGGGGTTTACGGATTTACGGATGTGCGTCGCCGCCTGGATCGCCTTTTGGTAGTGCGCGCCCTCCATTTCCAGGCCCGCCGCCCGCCAGGAGCTGGTGAGGAAGTAGTCAAGGATCGGAATATTCTGTAAGCTCGTACCCAGCACGGTAATCATGGGCCCGGTGTAAACCCCGAGCCCATGGCCCTCAAAGTCTTCTGTGGTAAAACAGTTATCAATCGGGTAATTGTCCGCCGTGCCTTCAAAAATGTGTGCATCCGGCACCATAATGTCGCCTTTCTTGCCTTCAAGGATGCCCGCCTTGCCCATGATGTTGATGCTCTCCACCGCCATGTCGTAGACGCGCCCGGTTTCCGGGTCGTGGTAGGGCCGTAGCAACTCATCCATACTCTCGTAAGCCTGCTCCCCGAAAGCGTAATCCATCACGAGAATGACCGGTGCCTGGTCCGGTACCTGGGTCGGTCGGAGACCAATCTCTTCCGAGATAACCTTGGGGTCGAACTGTGCCGTATCCAAGATTTGTACGCCGAGATTAGTCCCGCTCATGTCAGCGATCTCAGTCAAGCCGTTTTTGAGCGCCAGCGTAAATACCTCCGGCCGCAGGTGTTTGAATTCCGCCAGGCTCATCGCCCGGGCGAATTCAAACATCCCCTTCATGTTCTTGATCTTTTTACCCAACGCTGCGGGGGCAAAGAGCGCATTGATGACGCTGTGTAAATTGGCGCTAACAATGTGCAGCGGGCGCTCGATCAGTTTTTTCTCCAGCAGGACGGCCTTGACGTTCTCCGCCCACAACTCCCCGTGATAGTGGTGGCCGGTGTTTTGCCGCAGGGTGTTGCTGAAAGTGATTTCCCGGTCGGCGTTCTTTTCTTCCTCCCGTTTGGCCAATGACCCCATCCAGTAAGTCAGGTGAAATAGGCTGTTGACCTTTTCCTCCGCCGCAAAGCGCTTACAGCTGATGACCACCTCTTCGTAAGTCCGCCCGAGCAAGGTACTCAGGTAGGTGTAGGCAGTTTCCAGCTTGAAATCACGCCCGAGCCGCTCGTCCTCCACGATCTGTTCCAGCAGCGCCCACTCCCGTTTTTGGCGTCCCTTGCTGTCCAGGCTGTTTCGGTAAATTTTCGTGGCCTCGGCGTAGAGAAACGTCAGGTGGGTAAGGATGTCGTAAATGTCCGAGCGGCCCCGGGTCATCTCGATGTACATCTCGTTCTGGTCAATGCGGTAAGCGTTGCGGCGGCGGGCCGGGGCAACGATGGGCTCGAAGTGGCTGTTCTCGTAGCCCTCCCGGCTGATGAGTTTAATGAACTGACACTCTTCGATGCCCTTCGGCAGACGCGTAAAAACGTAGTGCAGACCGTTTAATTCAACCTTCTCCTCGTCGGCAATCGTCCCGTAAATCTCTGGCTGCAAAATCATCAGATTATCCATCAGCGTCTTACCACTCATTCCGCCGGGTTTGTAGCTACCACGAATCAGCAGGTGTCGCATGGCAATGTAAAGGCGTTGGACGGCGGTGCGGGATTCTTGGGCGCGGGTTCTTGTGGGCATAGGCTGTCTGGGGTATTGAGTCTGGGGTCTTTGGTCCGGTAATCAAGACTTTGGTGACCCGGTAATTTACTCCAGGTCACTTTTATGTGGTCAAAAGCGGCCCGGGTGATTGCCTTTTCGTGGCGAGGGAATACAAAGTCAGTGGCCCGTTTGTTTCCGTAAGCCCGTGACGGGGGCAGCGAATGTAGTCGGTGCTAGGGTGCCGTACTTACGAATACAGGTATGCCACGATAGGAGAGGGGCTGGGTTCTGGTACGGTTTAAAACGTACGTTGATGAATCCGCCGCTGGTGAACGTGGGGCTTTGTACGCAAGCGACGGATCTGGGGTTGACCAAAGCAAAAAAGCCCGTCGGAACGGATGTTCTGACGGGCTCACTACTTTCGGCTGCTAAAAATTAATCTACGTCGAAAAGCGTCTGGTCGATTTCGGTGTTGACTTTCAGGTCAGTCGTCTTCATGTCGAGCGGGAAGGGCATCACACCCGAGATGCTCGTTGAGTAAGGGAACATCACCCCGTCAATCGTCTTGTAGTCGCCGTAGTCGATCGTAGCGGTGACACCGCCCTGGTCCTGCACCTGGCGAACGAGCAGCTTGCTAGTTTGATCGAAAAAGTACTGCGCGCCGGATTCGGTTTCTTTCAGGACAACAACTTTCTTGCCGTCAATCATTTCGGTTCCGGTCACGGTCACCTCATCGATGCGGTTAGCGAGGTCGGCGACCGGAAAGAGTGCTGCTTGTGCGGCCATCCCTTTAGTCATCTCATCGTTGGCCGCCATCGTTTGACCCATCTGCGTCATTTTTACCTGGCCATCGTTGTAGCGCTGGTCAGCCATGACGCTACCCATTGCCGTGGTCTGGCTGCTGAACTTCTTACCACCGTCTTTGATCATGGTCTGTTGCATCGTTTGGCCCTGAATGGTGGCTTCCATTACCTGGCTGTAATTCCGGACGGCTTGCAGTGCGGTCAACCCACCAATCGCGTCGATGTAGTCGGTGATGACTTGCTGCGGTGTCAGGTCCGCTGGTGCCTCCATCGCGGCCATGTCGATCTCCAGACCGTTCTCGTCGAGGTAATTGATCTTACCGTTCGTAGCGAAGCGGGCGAGTTTCTCGGCAACGGCCTTATCACCCACGACGATGATGTTGATGTTGTCCGGAGTAATCAGGTCCTCCGCCACTTCCCTTAGGTCGTTCGCGCTAGATTTCTGCACGCGCTGTAAGTAAGTGGGATAGAAGTCCCGGTCCAAATCGTACCGCAGCGTATTCAGGGCGTAGCTGGCAATGCGTTGCGGATTTTCCAGCGCGCGGCCGAAGGAACCGTAGACGGAAGTTTTGGCGCGGGCGAGCTCGTCGTCCGATACGTCTTCCGTACTGATCTTTTTGAGCTCGTACATGAATTCGGTTACGGCGGAATCCGTTACCTCGCTGCGTACATTGGAACGGGCGGTAAAAGTACCAACGAGCTTATCGTCGTTAGCGCTGGAGTAGGCACCGTAGGTGTAGGCTTTATCTTCACGTAGGTTCTTGAACAAACGGCCCTCGAAACCACTGCCGAGAATGCTGTTCACGAGGTCGGCACGGATGGCTTCCTTGGTACCCGGCTCGAGCTTTACCGGTGAAGTGATGATGATGTTACTCTGTACCGCCCCGGAGCGGGGCACGAAGTTTACCGTCACACCCTCCGGAGAAACCGGCATGGTGAATTCCGGCTCGGCTACGAGCTTCTGCTCCCAGTCACCAAAGTGCTGGTTAGCCATTTTTTCGGCGTCGGCGCGCGTCAGGTCACCCACCATAACGAGGTAACTACGATTAGGAACGAAGTAAGTATTGTAGTACTCCTCCACGATCGGCAGCGTGATTGCGTTGAGTGACTTCTCGGTCGTCAACTCTCCGTACGGGTGATTAGGGCCAAAGGTTACGACGCGGCGCGCGCGGTCGGCGATGGCGTCGGGGTTAGAAAGCGCGGACTTCAGGTTAGCCAGTGCGTCATCCTTGACTTTGTCGAAATCTTCCTGGGGGAACTGAGCGTCTAGCACCACGTCGGCCATCATTTTGATCACTTCGTCTTTGTACTTGGTGATCGTTGAGGCATAAGCGCCACGGCCGCTGGTGCTCAAATTGGCACCGATGAAATCGACGGCTTCGTCGATTTCTTGCTTAGTCATGGTCGAAGTAGCGCGGCGTAGCATGTCGCCCATCATGTCGGAAGCTCCGGCGTAGTCGGACTCGAGGTGGGCCGGCACGTCGACGTAAAGCTGGTAACTAACGCGGGGCAATTTGTGGTTTTCCACGAGCACGACTTGCAAGCCATTGTCGAGGGTGAAATCCTGAAAATCACCGATTTGAATTTCCGGCACCGGCCCCGGTTCGGGAGCCATCTTTCGGAAGTCTTCCTGCGCGGTAATTTGGGCGCTGACGCAGGTGCAGAGTAAAAGGGCGAGGAGCCCGTTGAATATGGTCTTCATTAGTTGTTGTCTTAGTTGTTATTATATAATGAGAAGGAGGGGATTAGGCGGTAGGCGGTAGGTTGGTAGCGCTTGTATTGTAGCGCTACCGCCTACCAGCCTACTTTCCTACCGCCTACTATTCCTACTTACTCCCTTCACCCGGCAACCAGTAAAGTACTACCCGGTTCTCCGGCATGTAATACTTCTTAGCTACCCGCTGGATGTCCTCGCGCGTGACGGCCATGTACCGATCGGTCTCCGTATTGATCAGGTTAGCGTCGCCCTGGTACATCTTGTACTCGGCCAGGTTTTCGGCGATGCCGGCCATGGAGCCGTAGCCCGAGATGGCGTCCACTTCGACGTTGTTTTTTAGTTTCTGGAATTCCCGCTCGCTGATGAGGTCATCCTGTAACTTTTTGACTTCGTCGTTGATGATGCCTTCGATCTTCATTAAATCGGAGTCGGGCTTAACAATCGCGTAGGCAACGGCTAAACCGGGGGCCTGCGTGAAGGAGGGGAAAGAGCCGGCGTTCACGGCAACCCCCATCTCGTCAACCAAAATCTTGTTGAGGCGGGAGCTCTGACCGGAACTGAGCACCTGGTTCATGAGGCTGATCGCGTAGTAATCGGGGTTGGTACGCTCGGGCGTACGGTAGCCCATCACGATGGCGGGAAGTGGGGCCTTAGCGTCGTACACGGTATCGCGTACTTCCTTGGTAAGGGCAGGCTCTACGATCGTGACGCGGGGCGGGTCTTCTCCCCGGGGGATGGTGGCGAAGTACTTCTCGACCATTTCCTTGGCGTCGTCGAGGTCAATGTCGCCAGCAATGGAAAGAACGGCGTTGTTCGGTACGTAGTAGCGCTTGTAGAATTGCTTGTAGTCTTTTTCCTCGGCACTGTTGAGGTCCTCCATGTAGCCAATGTTGGGGTCCTTATAAGGGTGCTCGGTAAAGCCGTGCGCGAAGAGCTCGTTGAGGAGGTTGCCGTAAGGCTGGTTATCGATTCGCTCGCGGCGCTCTTCCTTCACGACACCGCGCTGGGTGTCGACACCCGCCTGGGTAACCTTGGCGTGGAGCAGACGCTCGGATTCCAACCACAAGCCAAGCTCTAGTTGGTTGCTCGGGAGGATTTCGTAGTAGTAAGTCCGGTCCTGACTGGTGTTGGCGTTTAACTGGCCGCCAGCGTCCTGAACGTACTTAGCGTACTGACCGCGTTCCTTGATGTTTTCCGTGCCTTCGAAAAGGAGGTGCTCGAAAAAGTGAGCGAAGCCGGTGCGGCCTTCGAAAGAGTCTTTACCACCCACTTCGTACATCACCGAAACGGCGACGATGGGGGTAGACCGGTCCTGGTGCAGAATGACCCGCAGGCCATTGTCGAGTTCGTACTCGGTAAACTCGATGTTAGTTTTCTGCGCGGTTAAACCGGCGGCCGTGAGGCACACCAGCAGGAGGGCGCAGCAGTTGCGTAAAATCATGGGTAGAGGTGTTGAATTAGTATTTTATTAAGGAGGTATTGACGGACCCACCACGAGTGTGTGCGGTGAAATGTGTTTGAATTGTTGTTAAAAAACGGCACGTGCCGGGGTACTAACTAAGGCTGCAATATCTATCCCAACGCAACAATTCGACTGGGGTTTTCGACCGATAACCTTCTTTCATCGCCCAACGTAAGTGGGGTTACCCTGGCCCGGGCGAACCCGGCCCGGAGATTTCCCCCCGGAGGACAGCCACCGTCACTCAGCCCTTTACCAATTTGCTTTGCACCCGCGTCCGCGCCAGCTTATCCGCGTACGGAAACTTTCCGCCTCCCCGCCGACCGACCAAAACATCAACTCGTCACCGGTGCTCAACCCTGCCGGGCGCCAAAGCAAAAGCCCCCAACGCAGGGTTGCGTGGAGGACTTTGAAAAGGGATTTAGGCGGAAAATGGATCAGAGGATGTTAAATTTAGCAGCTACGGGGTTTACGTAAAGTGTTTATTGCCGGACCTTTGGGTGGGAATGCCACCGCAACGATCCAAAAGTAGCGGACGCGAAGAAGTTGTCATAATCACGACGTTAAACGTGCGTTGCTTCAGCCCGGGGTACACGAGAGTCTTAAAAAGTGTTAACGAAAACGGTGAGGGTAGCTTCACTCGACTGCACAAGACCGGGATAAGCTTTGAATACGGACCTTTCTGCAGAAACTAAACTCGCCAAAATAACCGGTGTCCGTACGGTTAAGGCAGGCAAATCTATCGGTAAGCCGCCCGATTAGCTCCGTTAAGCGCCCATAATTATAGATTTGTTAAGGTTAGCGCTTCGCCGTATCGCGCTACTTAAGCGGATCGATTATCCCCCGCGGCCGCAGCAACAAAGGGCCTTCACCGCAAGCCGAACTGTTCTCGTCGCTACCTTCCCTGAGAGCATCAAGCCTTGGCGTGCGCACTTTCCGCGAAGGCTTTGGGCGTCAACCCCGTACTGTCGCGAAACACCTTATAAAAAGTACTCTTGTTTTTGAAACCACAGCGCTGGGCGATGCCGTAGAAGGTGTGCTGGTAGAATTCGCCGTTGGTAATCTGTCTTTTTACCGCTTCGATTCGGTAGGCGTTGATGAACGTGAGAAAATTGGCGTTCCCCTGGTGGTTGATCACCTGGCTGAGGTACTTCGTGTTGGTGTCGAGGCGTACGGAAAGTTTGCGTAGGGTCAGGTTGGCGTCGAGGTAGAGTTGCTCCGTCTCGATCGTTCTTTTGATGTTCTCGAACAGCCTGACTTCGTTGAGGCCGCGCAGGCTGCTCGTCCGGTACCGGTGGTCAAGGTTGAGTAACGATACTTCCTGAGTAGCAACGCCCAGTTCGTTTTCTATTTCGAAGGCAATGTAGTTGATGAGACTACCGGCCTGGTCGAAGATGGGGTGAATCACCAGGGTGCAGGAATAAGGCTCACCGTTCTTGCGGTGGTTGGTAATGGTTTCTTTAATTGGCACGTCTTGTTTGAGCCCCTGGCGAATGCGGGCGGCTATGTCAGGTTCCGTAGCCGGGCCCTGCAGCACGGTACCGGGGTTCTCACCCAGTACGTCGTGCATGGAATACCCCGTAATGTGCTCAAAATCCTTGTTGACCCAAATAATGTGCCTTTCGGCGTCGGTGAGAATAACGGCTACGTGGCTCATGGATACGAAATTGACAGATTTCTGCGGAAGGTGAAGACAGTGACTAACTTCACGAAAACAGTGGTAAATTGCTATAAATGCACACTTGCTACCGTCAGGAGGCCGGCGATGTCAAGCGAGCTCGTGCGGGTGGGTGATAATAAACTAACCCAAACGAGCGTGGTCAAAAAAATCATCATCGGAACACCGGGCGGGTATGATAAGTTGCCCTATTAACCATACCAGCCAGATGACCAGCAGAGTCTTGTACCAATACCCCACGGGGTTGCCTTACCCCGTCGCGACCAACCCCGACCCGAACAACGTTACGTCCTCAAGGGGGCCCGGAAGCCTGGGCCATGCTTTGCGGGAAGCAGCCAGGGCGCTTAATCGGGGGGAGCGCGTGGCCATCCGGGGGGCTGATGACAGTAGCTACGTCACGCTTGCGGAGACCATCAACCACTTTGCTGCCGGGTACCGTCAACTATCTGAACTGCCAAACGCGACGAAACACGGCCCATGGGTAGGGCGGGCACTCTTCGGTCAGTACACTTTTTCCGAGACCGTCGGGTTCTGGTTGGAGACGGCCGTCGACCCCACGACGAATCTCCTCAGCTCTTTTCTTTCCGTGGACGGCTTCGAATTCACCCCCGCGGAGTACCTCGATCTTCGCGACCGTTTACTCCGGTCGCTGCGCAAGTTTGAGCGTCTCCCCACCGTCTCCAAAGCCCTGGAAGACCTCAACTCCGGCATTTTTCGCCACCACGACCTCACCGAAAGCCGGGATTTTGTCACCAGGACCGTTTTGGCGTATCTGGAAAGGGGTAGTAAGCTACAAGTCGCCTACCGCGCCGCCGTAAACCACTACGCGCACCGGGCTTACTTCAACGCACGTGCGGAACAAACCGTGGCCAGTCAGGAAATTACCCGGATGGAAGCCGAACTTACCCGCATCGAGCCACTCTCCTTTCGCAAGCGCAGGGCTCCCCTGAACGAACTACTCCAGCGACTAAACACCCTCCGGTCAGTACACCACCACGCCCCCATTTCGAAATTAACCAAACCCGTAATACCCTACTTCGCCAACCTGCTCGTCGAGGCCCGTACGGATATTTTGAGCACCCCGTCCGCACTAAAAATAATGCTCCGGGAAGCCGCCATCAGTCTCAGCCCGGCTACCGTTGGCGGTGGGGCCGAAGACAGGAACCGGCTCGCAGGACTCTCCCGCGACCTGGATGATTATGTCCGCGACCTCGACGAGGCGGGCGCCTACCAACTCCCCCTTGGCCAGGCGCAGGCGGCCACCACGCCCCGGCAGTTGTACCTGTTGGAGAATATTCTCGACCGGCTCAGAAACACGAAGCGTCATTTTCCGGAGTTCACGAATTTTTATAACCGCCGCCAGTTCTGGTACACGCAACCCGTCCGCCTGCGCCGCCTGATGGCCGCGCTGATCGACCTGCCGCCGGATACGTGGCGGCCTGCTTTCAGCACCTGGTATTTCGACCGCTGCCTGGAGCGATACTTGCCGCCCGTCTCAATACCAATTGTGAAGCCCGGGGCAGTCGGCCGGCTGTCCTCATACGAAGTCGAGCCATCTGACACCCATGACTTGGTGATTGATTTGGCGCCCGATCCGGAAGTAAAACTCCCGCCCGGTACGCTGGCGCTGGCTTCGTTTACCGACGTGCGGGCTGCGCACTTTGCGGTGGCTGATTTGCCCGACCCCACGTTATTTTTCACGCAAAGCTTTCACTGTGCCACCGCTCCCGACTGGCGGCTAGTAACCACCGACGTCGCAATCGAGCGGCTCGGGTTTGCGAGTAGCGACCGGGCGGTACCGACCGATTTCGGTGCGTTTGCCTCAACCGTCGCGGGCGAATTGTACATCTACTTACCGGATGAATTTTGTGCGGAAGATCAGGAAATACTCCTTCAGTACTGGCCGGAAATTTTCGCCGGTCGAACGCGCATCCGCGTGTACAACCGTTGGACGGACGCCCGGGTCACGGAGGCGCTGTTACGGGATGGTGTGACGGCTGAATTTCTTGCGGCTATCTTGATCCGCGCGGCGGAAGCGGCCGGTAATCCCATTTATGATGCGGTCGAGTTGGCCGCCGTCGGTCGGGAGTTGTCTCAACGACTGGGAATACCACTGCCCGATGCGCACCCACTGATGCAGCAAATTGCTTCGCTGCTTGCGGCGCGCCTGCCCGGGTTCCGGTTTGGCGTTCACGAGCCCTGGCGGGATACTTTTTTGCCGCTACTCGCAACGTCGACGGAGTATGGTAAGAAAATAGTGTTACTGCCGGACGGGTATTTGCCGGGGGGCGCGGACGCGGGTGCGGAGTTGATTAGGCAAGAAGCCTTACGCACGGCCGGCTTTCTGCTGGTCAACGTGGACGCTTACGCAATCTGGGGGGACCCGGACTCGGCCCTGGAACAGCTAGGCGAGCAACTGTCGGAATTAGCCCGGGGCTCGTTAGAGAATTAATTCCGTATCCCCCCGGAGGGGTAGTTTTCTAACCTTGAAGCGCCCGTGGGTCTATTACTACCTGACCTTACGCAACCGGATTATGCCACAAAACACAAAAACACACAAGAGTGAGTAAACGGTACTTCGGCGTAGCCGTACACCGATTTTTGTGCTTTTGTGTTTATATGGCTAAATAATCTGCGTAACATCAGTTATTAATCTCCTAACGAGTCATTAGCGACCACCGACCACTTCCGCATCCCGCCGGAAGCCCCGGAAAAATTCCGCGAGGGAGTCAAACTCCCGCCGCCAGGATAGCCCCGTACCGACCTGCAAACGTCGTGAGCTCAAAATATCGGGCTCCAGCCGCTCGTAAAAACGGAGCCGCAACGTCCGCGCGTCGTTAAGCACGTACTCGATGGCCAGGTCGTTGCCCACGAAGGTGCCACCGGCTACGGCGCCTAGTTGATTATTGCTGAACACGTTCAGATCATTGCTGAATCGTAGGCGATTGTTGAAATCCCGGCTGATCGAAAACCCGACGGCGGAACTGCGGCCGTCGGCGACGGTATTTAGCGAAGTATTTCGGTAGGAATTGTAAGCGAAATCAAAGTCGAAGGAGGAAATAAAAGCTTCTTCCCCGAAAGTATCTTTCACCAAGTCATTAATCAGCAAACTGAAGTAGTTGGAGAACCACTCGCTCAGGGTGTTGATCGCCGCGTCCGAAACACCGAACGACAAATCGGAAGGTAAGAACTGTCCGGCTACGATTAGCCCGAATACCTGGCGGTTAAGCTCGTTCTGATCGAGCAAAAGCTGGCGGCGCTTGTTGTTGGCGTAGTTCTCGAGCTGTGGGTCCAAATTGGGGAAGCTGAGGTCGAAATTAATGTCCGGTTTCGTGAGTAGGCCCTTTAACTGGAGGGTGAGGTCCACTTCGGTGGCGCGGTTGGCGTTGGACTCAAGTCCTTCGTTCGGCCCGATGATGTACTCCCGAATGAAGGGAAGAATGGGCGTGCGGAGATTTTCGTAGTCCGCCTCAATGTCGAGCGTGGCCTCCATGGGGTTGCCCGTCCAGGTAACCTTGCCACCGTTACGGACGGAAAACTCCTTGTTGACGATCCGCTGGAAGGTAAACAGGTAGCTACCCCGGGTGATGTTGTAATCACCGTACATCTCCAGGGCACCGTCGCGGGGGATGTTGAGGGAAAGGTTGCCGTTGCCCTGGCCACGCAGGATGTCGCCGACCTCCTCGTCGAAAATGATCTCGCCAATGGCCCCTTCGTTGATGGCCAGATCGAGATTGAGGCTGACGCCGGTGGGCTCGATGGCGGACTGGCGGTCTTCCTCTTCCGCATAAACGCTGCGGTTAACGAAGCGCACGTTGTCGAGTGGCCCAGCCGCGCTGCTGTAATTCACTGGGATGGAAAGCCGGGAGCCGGCACCGACGCTGGCGGCGGCGTAGATGTCAGTCTGGCGAAAGTTACCGGTGAACCGAATGAGTCCTTTCCCGAGCACGGTCCCGAAGAAGAGTGGATTATCGCCCGGCTCCAGCTCCAGGGCGAGAAAGCGGTCGGTGTTGATGGTGGCGTTCAGGCCCAGGTTCTTCAGCCGGTCGTGGGTGACGCCGCCGGAAAGCGTGGCGACGTTCCCGAAGCGGTCGTACAGTTTTCCGCCCGCAAGGTCGAAGAGCGTGTTGTTGACGCTAACCCGGTTGCGGGGGAAAGTGTAACGAGTCTGTAGGTAGTTGATCGTCATGCCGCCGTTACGGGCTTCGATGTAGCCGCCGACGTCCAGCCGCTTAACCGGTCCCTTGACCCCCAGTTGCGCGTCAAAAACCCCCACGATATTGGAGACCGACCCCCCCACCCAGTACCGGGCAAGCTCCAACGGGTACCCGGCAATACTGACGTCCATGTCCAAAAAACCCTGCACCTGTGACGCGTTAGCTAGTCCCGCACTTAGTCGGGGCGACCGCGCCGGATCCTCCGCCAAATCAGCCAAATTGTAGATCCCCTCCGCGATCAGTTGCGAAGTGTCACGGTTCAGGGAGGCGTACGCCCTGAGCTGGCTCTTCGGGTTGTCGGCCAACAGGTCGACCCGCAGGTGGCCGTAATCATCGCCGTTCATGCGGAAGGTATCCGAACGCAACTCCGCGCGGATGCCCTGCTGGCGGAAGACGTCGGCCACCGAGACGTTGATGTCGATGTCGCCACTGAAGTCGAGTTGATCGTACTTCCAGAGGGAGTCGATCAGGGCCAGATCCATGTTCAGAAGGTCCAGGTTGAGCCCGTCTTCGCCAAAATTGTTGAGGCGAATACTGCGGCGGCCACTGCGCAGGGAGAAATTACGGGTGTCGATGTATTTAGGTCCGAAAACGAGGTAGTTGCCTTCCTTGATTGTCCAGACCTGTTGGAAAATATCAATGTTGGACTGTTCGAACCGTAACTCGAAATTCTGATTGTCCGGAAGGGTGAGGCTACCGTCCAGATTAATTCTGTTGAGCAAAATGTTCGCCTCGTCGCCTCCGTAAGTGATGCCGAAATCGATCGCCTGGTCGTCCACCAGGCTGAGCAGCGTCACCCGATTAGCCAGGTGGCGACCGTTCACGAAAGTAGAATCGACGGCAAAATCGAGGTCGCCTTCGTCACGCACGCCACTGAGTTTTACGACCAAATCTACCAAACGAATGTCTCCCAGCGAAGCATTCGGGGCGATCAGTTCCACGTTCAGCTCGTCCTCAAAGCCGTCGTAGCGCCCGGTCAGGCTGAAGTCGATGAGCGGACCGAGGTTGGGGGCGATCAACCGGTTTAAACCCTTGGAATCCGCGATGTCGAACTCAAAACTGAACCGGTTAGGCTCTGGCTCCCGCGTGGGGGGCTTGATGTTGAGCCGGCGCGTCCAGGAAGGATAGTACTCGACCAGGTAGCTCGTAAGGCTCGTCGAAACCTCCTCGATGTCGAAACGACCGACGATGCGCCCGGTCAAGATGTCGCTGTCGACCTGGATGACTTTTTCTCCCTCCAGGTTGAAGTTAGAAAAGGCCGTCAGGCTGTCGATCGGGATGGAAAGCGTATCGAGCAGCACGTTGAAACTGTCCATCTCGATGCGCCCTTCCATCTGACTGAAGTTCGTCCCAATGAGGTTCAGGTCGATGTTGCCACTCACGGCGATCGGTTTCTTGCTGAGGTTGAGTGCGAACAAGTCCAGCTCACCGATGGCGGCGTCGAAATCGAAGGTGGGGATGCTGTCGCGAAAATCGATTTCCCCCTGGAAGTTGAAGTCAATATTATCGTCCGAAATGTCGAAATTTCCGTCGAAGAACCGTTCTTCCAGCCGGCCGTCGATTGTTGCATTTTCGTAACGGTAGCCCCGGTACGTAAAATTGGCGATCGTAGCTGCAAGGTCGGCGCTCGCCGTCGAGGGGTCGAACCCGACTCCGTTGCTGACGCCCCCGGCGAAAGTGACGTTGCCGAACTGCGAATTCCCCGTCCAAGCGCCCATGTTGAACTCACTGAGCGCTAACTCTCCGCTGTAGCGGGCGGGCAGGTTGTCGTCCAGCACGAGCGCCATGTTGAAATTAGCCGCGCCAATCTCGGAGCGTAGCGCGCCCGTCGCCACGAAGTCGGTAAAGAAGCCATCGAAGCGGCCGGAGAGACTCAGGTTACCGAGTTCGTCGACGTTTGGGGGCAGCTTGAGGGTGGGAATGAGCCGGCGGATGGTCCGGACGTTAGTGGTCAGCCGTTGCAGATCGAGGTTAAGGGATTCCGAGCCCGGGCGGGAGAGATTACGCGAGCCAAAGCTGCCGACGAGGGTGGTCGTGCGGTCGAGCGCCAAGTTGACGTTGCGCCCCCGCAGGTTATTGACCTGCCCGCTGAAGTTGCCGGCGATGGAGATCTGCGAGCGGCGATTGTCGCGGAAGAAAGGGTTGAAGCGCAGCCGTCGCGCGAAGTAAAGAATGTCCCGCACGGCAACGCTGCTCTGCTTGACCTTGATGTCCATCCGTACGTCGTCGTTGAACGTTAACCAGGCGCCCCAGCTCGGAAAGGTGAAGCGGAGAGAATCGGAGAGCATGGACTCAGCCGTGACCAGCTCCAGGTCGTAGAGTTGAAGTTCCGTCGGCGTAACCTTAAGGTCCTGAACGCTCAGGCGGTCGAGGACGAAGCCCGACTTTTCCGAAAGCGATAGGTGCCTGAGGGAACCGAGAAACTCACCGTTGTAAAAATTTACGTCCGCCAACTCCAGGTCGATGTTTTCCATACCCAGCCGCGCGAAATCAACGGCGGTAATGTCGGACGCTTCGATGGGGTCTTTTCGGTAATTGTTGAGCGTGAAGGCTCCGTCGATCACTTCGATGTTGCCAACGAGAAGCCGGAGCGTGCTGGAATCCCGGGCCTGTACCAGGCTATCCATCCGTTGCACCGCATCGGAGAGCGGGGTAGGGTCGATGGTCGTCTGGATAACCCGCGGTGCACGTAGCTCAACGTCGGAAATGCGAATCTCCTGGTTAGGGAGGTCGAGCTCGTCGAACCGGATGACGCCGGACGTCAGGTCCACGTCAAGGCGCTGCCCCTTGACGCTGTCGTTCTGTACGAACGAAATGTTGAACAGGTCGAGGTGGTCGAGCTGTAGGTTGAGGGGGTTGCTTTCTTTGTTGGGGTCGGTAGGGAAAAGCTTGTTGATGGCCGTGGTCAGGTTCGTCTCGGGGTCGCCCAAATCGCGACGAATTTGAAAGCGGGTGTCACTAATCACGATCGTCTCGACGCTGAGGCCGGAGAGGAAATCGAAGTTGGCCTCCAACCGGCCGCCGTAGAGGAGCGTATCACCGTACTTATCCTCGACGAAAAGATCTTCAATCGTCAGCTCGTCCAGCCACGAAAGACGCACCTTACCCACGGTCACCCGGGCGTCCAGGGTTTTGCTGACCCGTTGGGTGAATTGGTCGGCCAAGAAGTCCTGCACCACGGGCAGTTGGAGGGCGAGAAAAAGCAGGATGGGAAGAATGATGATCCACACCAGTGCCTTACGCACGCGCTGCCAGCCCCGCCGTTTCTGGCGCGCTTTTCCTTGTCCTTGCGGATCGGGGCTCGGGGGGGCTTGGTTGGTGGGCTGTTCGCTCATTCCGGGTGGGGGCGAAGGTAAGTTGACGTTCGGGCTTTAAGAACGTAGGGGTGGGGGATTAGTTATTTGGGTGGTTTTTCTTTGGCAGGGCCTTAACTGAATGTATCTCTAGTGTTGGTTGTTAGGATACCTTTCCGCTTACGATTAAAACTAAAATCCATAAACGCTTCAAGAGCCCTCTTCCCCAGCCCCTTTTGCTTTGCAGTACTTCGCGCTGACATCGTGGCTGCTTTGCGGAAGCTGCGCTGCTTCCTTTGGAGGTCAAGAAAAGGAGAGGGGGAAAGTGATGAGTATTATAGGTTTTGGAGCATAAAGCTAGGTTAATAAAGTAATGGGATTATGGAAAATGCGACAGTGCTCCCGTCACGTTAGAATGGCCATCCTCCTTCCTCTCCTTATCCCTCTTCCACTTCCTCCGGCAAACCCAGCGGAGCGGCCCCACCAAAACCAAATCCACCCGATCACGTTATCCAATTAAAGTCAAGACTTATGTTTAACTTCCTGAAAAAGAATCCCACCAAGCAACTCGAGAAAGACCACGCCAAACTCCTCGAGGAAGCCATGGAGCTCCAGCGCAAGGGTGATATCAAAGGCTACGCCGCCAAGACGGCCGAAGCGGAGAAAATGATGGACCGCATCGTTGAACTCAACAAAAAGTAGCACCGCCGTGGCCCACAAGAAACCGAACCTTCCGGAAAAGATGTGCCCGGTCTGCAATCGCCCCTTCGCCTGGCGCAAGAAATGGGAGAAAGTATGGGACGAAGTCAAGTACTGCTCCGAAAAGTGCAAGAGAAACAAATCCAAAGTCACGAGTAGCTAAGCCTGCCTGAGACTTACGACTACAGACCAAAGACCACAGACCAAAAATGGACGACCGCCCCTACGAAGTAGCCCACCTCCAGGACGAAGACGACCCCACCGCCGACAACTTCGCCTTCCACCCGAAGAACGTCTACCTGACGCTGTTGCTGTTCAGCCTGACGATGCTTTTCCTGACGATGACGGCCGCCTTCGTCTACACGCGCGTGCAGTCCGATCTGCCACCGATCCAACTTCCCCTGCTCTTCCTGATCAACACCGGCATCCTGCTGGCGAGCAGCTACACGATGATCCGTGCCAAACGCGCTTACCTGGCGGACAATACGAAGGGCTACACGAAAATGCTGTGGTACACGATGGGCCTGAGTTTTTTCTTTCTTATCATGCAGTGCATCGCCTGGTACCAACTCTTTAGTCAGCAGATCTACATCACCAGCGACAACTCGGCTGGTTACCTTTACGTTATTTCCGGGCTCCACTTTGCCCACGTTATCGGCGGTATTCCTTTCCTCGGGGTATTCCTTTATAAGGCGCGCAAGTACATGCGCGAGCCCGTCAGCGTACTGGTTTATTTCTCCGACCCGGACAAGCGTCTCAACCTGCGATTACTCACCGTTTACTGGCACTTTCTGGACGGGCTGTGGATCTACCTCATTTTGTTTTTCTTCATCAACCAGTTGGTCTGGGCGTATTTTCCGTAGCACATTTGTTGTAGCTAACTCGCTAAGACCTGGGCGCGGTCGCGGGTGCAAGCGGGTTTGGTGAAAGAGCCGTGGAGAAACCATCACCCTAGCGGTTACCTTGCGCGAAATAGTGATCACTTTCGCCCCGCATGACCTCCCTCGAACGCATTCTCACCACCCCGCGCTACCTGGCCCCGGCCTGGATTTTCACCAGCCTCAACATCGTCGTGGCTACCTGGGTGCTGTACGTGCCAGCGGTAAAGGAGCGATTGGAACTCGACGACGGGCAACTCGGCCTGGCGCTCTTTGCGTTCTCCGCGGGACTACTGACGGCGATTGCGCCTTCCTCCAGCTTATTTGAAAAATTCGGCCTGGGGCGGCTCAGTTTCATTGCTACCTGCTGCTTCGGTTTGCTGATGTGCATCCCCGTGATGGCAACGACCTACCCGATGCTCGTCGTCGGTATCTTCTGCACGGGGCTCGCTGCCTCGATCATGGACATTGGGATGAACGCGTTGATCTCGGAACTGGAATACGAAGACGGGGTCAACATCATGTCGGCGGCGCACGGGTTTTTTAGCCTCGGTGGCGTGATTGGTGCGGGCCTGGGGTCTTTGCTGCTGGGGGTTTTTGTGGAGCCGGTCTATCATATGCTGTCGGTGGCGGCTTTCCTCATCGTCACCAATGGCTTTGCCGTGCGCCACTACTTACACCGCCGCAGCCGTAAGGCCGATCGGGGAGGGGAGGGGAAGTTTAAATTTGCGCTGATCAAACCACTGCTCGGGTTTACCGTGCTGGCGGTATTGATCATGGGCAGCGAGGGGGCAATTGAGCACTGGAGTAAGCTGTACTTACTGGACGTCGTCAAGATTTCCTCCGACAGGGTGGCCGGTTTTGGTTTCGTCGCTTTTTCGGCGACCATGACGATCGGTCGGTTTATGGGGGACAACGTGTCGTCCCGGTTCGGGCCGTACAACATTATCATCGGCGGCACGCTGATTGCGGCGGCTGGGTTTGGCTTGGTGTTGAGCACCTTGTTCTGGCCGGCGATGATTGGGTTTGCCCTGGTGGGGTTGGGGTTCTCGGTTATCATCCCGGAGTTGTTCCGGTTGGCGGGGCGGGCGGAGGGTGTTTCTTCGGCGGAAGGCATTTCGGTGGTGGCCGGAATGGGGTACGTAGGTTTTCTGGCGAGCCCGGCCATTCTTGGGTTGCTGTCGGACTGGTCGTCGTTGCGGTTGAGTTTTGCGGCCTTGCTGGGGGCGGCGTTGGTGTCCGCTTTAATTGCCTACGTATTAAAGTTACGCAGAACGTAACCTGCCGCCGTGATTCACATCCGGCGGCCGCCCCGATAGCTACCGGGGTCGGGGCGCAAAGAAAGTCCGGCCGTGGGCAACCGATGAGTGGTTAATACTCGTCTCGGCAACAAACACCAAGCTATGAGACCCTTGCAACTTACCCTTTTTGTACTCCTGGTCGGCTTCGTAAGTGGTTGTGCCGTCGAAGAAAATACCCTCCCGGGTGAACCCGGCGAATTCACCGTAATAGGTGAGACTATACCCCGGGACGCCAGCGAATGTGGCCGGCGAACGATTATCGGGGCCCGGGGTACCTGGGAAGATCGCGTAGCGATAACGGACTTTACCATCAACGAAATAATTGACCGTTCCTGCCTCGATATTAGTTACGGTGGTTTTGGTTGTAGCTCCGAGGAAATTCTTGCCTTCATGGTGTCGAACGGATGGCGCGGGGGAGACAACTCGCTCCTCGTAGTTGAGGCTACGCTGCGAACCAAACAGCTTTCCAGCCAGCCCACCTGCGAGACTTATCTTGAGCGGCGCGACACCTTTGACATGAATCAACTGATTGGCCGAGAGAATACGCAACTTACGATCGGGGATACAACGGTAATCATTAAACAGTGAGTTCTTTTTGGGGCTTACGGTGAACATCACGGTGTTTTCACCAACGAATAGCGAGCGGCTGTCGTCTTCCGGGTAGAACAAAATACTCATATCGTGAATAACCTGCTCGTTGCCATCCTCCTAGTTTGTGCATTATCCGCTTGTGATGACGCAGAATCTGAATTCGTGCTGGACCCCACGTATGAATTTTGTGGCCAACCCGTCACGGTTGCCCCCGCGAATACTTATGAAGCACGCGCCGAGGTCGCTATCCTGACCATTCACGCCGTCAACGGTACTTGCCTGGACATAAGTTACGGTGGTAGTGGCTGCAGTGCTACTGACGTGATCGCCGAGCTATTTGCGGACGGGGCAGTCGCGGAGAGTAACCCTACCCAGAGCCGAGCTACGTTGCGATTTTATCGGGACGCTGACCAGCCCATTTGCCAAGCCGTGTTCGAACGCCGGGATACTTTTGACTTGGCGCCTTACTTAGGCAACACGCTTCCGTCCCTGTTAGAGATCGGGGACACGACGGTCCTCATTAGTAAATAATTTTGGGGTACGTGAAACTGAATCCTGAGCCAGTTGCGCGCAGCATTTTTCGGGAATTCGCCTCGCCCCGATGCACGTTGGCGTTCACGCGCAAGCGCGTGTGAGAAAATTACCCATTTAGGCTCTTAGCGAACAACCGCGAGACATCCCGAAAAGCCTTAAACTCCAACGCATTACCCGCCGGGTCGTAGAAGAACATCGTATTCTGCTCCCCCGGCAAGCCCACAAAACGCACGTAGGGCTCAATCTCGAACTTCACCCCGTGGCGCCGCAGCCGCTCGGCAAATTTGTTGAATTGTTCCCACTCCAGGACCACCCCGAAGTGTGGAACCGGCACGTGCTTACCGTCTACTTCGTTGCGGTGGTCGGGCGCTTCCTTTTTCGGCGCTAAGTGCGCAACCAACTGGTGGCCGAAGAGGTTAAAGTCAATCCATTCCGTATCCGTCCGCCCCTCGGGGCAACCCAGTACGGTACCGTAAAAATGGCGCGCCGCCGCTAAATCATCAACGGGGGCGGCGAGGTGGAAAGGTTGGATGGTGTTGCTCATGTGGTTGGTTAACTTTGCGTAAGAGTCGGCGTGTTTTGCTCATGCAATCACACCACAATGTAGGCCCGTTTGCCGAATTACGGGGCGGGCCACGCGATCTCAATCTCTACCGGACCCCAGACCAAAGACTACAGACCCTAGACTACAGACCCTAGACCAGCGACTCCGGACCTAGACCTCAGACCAAAGACCTAAGATGCGCATCCTTACCTACACCCAGATCGGTACCCAACACAGCAACCACAACGAAGATGCTTTCGCCAAAGTAGAACTAACCGATCACCACCACCTTATCGCCGTCATCAACGGTACGGCAGCTGGCAAAAAAGGCTACTTCACCGCCGCCCTCGTGGCCCAGGTGCTGGAGAAGGTCGGTAACGAGATGGCATTACGCCTTTTCGCCGAAAAGGAATCAGCCGGGGCTGCCGAACTTCTTCGCGCCTGCACGGAAGAACTGTTCCGCGAGCTAGCGAAGCTAAGGAGCCGTCTGAACCTCAAAAAACAGGACCTCCGGCTGACCATGACACTCGGTGTCACCGATCTGGAGGACAGGACGGCGGAAGTCGTAGTAATTGGTTCCGGTATCGTCTCCTGCGACGGCGAAACGATCGAACTCAGCCAGTACACCGAACCGGACTATCTCGTTAATCACCTCGACAAGAAAGATTTTGGGACCTGGTGGACCAGCCACGATAAGCGCATCAGGTGCGAAAATTGTCTCGACCTGGCCATCGCCACCCCGGGCATCCTCACCTTCGAGCCCTTCAGCCACGACTCCTACCAACCGGTCACCGACGATGAGATTCTGACCTTTCTTCTCAGCGAGCGTAACGACGGGCCGGTGGAGCACATGTTCCGACGTAAGGTCATCTACATTGAAGATAAATTTGGCCTGTTGGCTACGGATGACGTTACTATTGTGCGGGTATTCTTTGTGTAATCTCCTTGGTCACTGGTAGCGCTTGTATTGGTTTTTCCGGAAGAAGGGGAAGAGGTAAAGGAAGAAGGAAGAAGTGCTGCCGCGCGGCTAAGGTTGTTTCCTCTCAAATTTCTGCATACGCGCTACCACGTCCTCCTCTACCTCTTTTTCTTCCTCCCCTTCTTCCGGAAGCTGCTGGAGGCAACCTAAAACCGCCCCCGCAACTCAAAAACAACCAAAGCCGCCGCCACCGCCACGTTCAAACTATGCTTAGTCCCGAACTGCTCGATTTCAATAGCCCCGTCGCAGGCATCGATCACCGCCTGATTCACCCCGTTTACTTCATTCCCCACCACGACGGCCACCGCTTTGTAGCCGTCCACCGAAAAACCCCGTAGCGGTACGGAGTCATGCGTTTGCTCCAACGCAAACACGGCCGTTCCCCCTTCACTCAGCTCCCGCGTCAGCGCCACCGCATCCTCGTGGTAGCTCCAGCTGACGCATTCCGTGGCTCCCAGAGCAGTCTTCAAAATATCGCGGTGCGGCGGCTGCGCGGTGATGCCGCAGAGGTAGACGTGGGTGATGGCAAAGCAGTCGGCCGTCCGAAAAATGCTGCCGACGTTGTTGGCCGAGCGGATGTCGTCCAGGACGAGCGACAATGGAATCTTGTCGGCACTCTTGAACTCCGTCATGGTCGGCCGCCGCAGCTCCGCCATTGTTTTCTTCGTCCGCATGATTGAGATTTAAAGAAACGGGACCGCCGCCGCAGTGGCCGTGGTCCCGTTATTCTTAGTGGTAATAATACTATTGTACCATCCGGTAAAACCGGGCGGCTATTTTAGTGTCCTAAATAGTTCTTCAACAACTTCGAGCGGTTCGCGCCGCGCAGTTTGTTGATGGCCTTGTCCTTGATCTGGCGGACCCGCTCGCGCGTGAGGCCGAATTTCTCGCCGATGTCTTCGAGCGACATGGGGTGCTCGACGCCAATGCCGTAGTATAGCTTGATCACGTCGCACTGACGCTCCGTCAGGGTACCGAGGCTGCGGTCGATTTCGCGGCGGAGGGATTCTTTGTACTCCAGGTTAGTGTCCGTGCCGGGGGTGGCCTTGTTGGCCAGTACGTCGAGGAGGCTGTTGTCTTCCCCTTCTACGAATGGGGCGTCCATGGACACGTGGCGGGCGGCAACGCCGAGGGTCGTCTCGACTTCGGAGGCGCTGATTTCGAGTTCACCGGCTAGTTCTTCGCTGCTGGGCTCGCGTTCGAAGGCTTGCTCCAGGCGGGAAAAGGCCTTATTGATTTTATTAAGGGAGCCGACCTTGTTGAGGGGTAGGCGGACGATCCGGCTCTGCTCAGCTAGGGCCTGAAGGATGGACTGGCGAATCCACCAGACGGCGTAGGAGATAAATTTGAATCCACGGGTTTCGTCGAAACGCTGGGCGGCTTTGATGAGGCCGAGGTTGCCTTCGTTGATGAGGTCACTGAGGGAAAGACCTTGATTCTGATACTGCTTGGCGACGGACACGACGAAACGTAGGTTTGCCTTGGTCAGCTTTTCCAGCGCGATCTGGTCGCCCTGCTTAATCCGCTTCGCCAAATCGACTTCCTCTTCGGGCGTCAGCAGGTCGACTTTGCCGATTTCCTGGAGGTATTTTTCCAGAGACTGACTCTCGCGATTCGTGATCGACTTGGTAATCTTTAACTGTCTCATATTGGCGGTACGTTTTTATAAGGGGCGGTTACATTCGGGGGCCGTGCGCCAGCGGGGCGCAAAATTAGGGGTAAAAAATATAGTAATCAAGGTTTGGCCCGGGTCCCTCGGCGAATATCTGTTTAACAACACGATAACGCACGGATAAGTTGGACGAGAAAAGATTTTTGGTAGTCTCAGTATTTTAACTTTAATTGCCGACCACAATAATCCCTAAAACACAACATGGAACGAGTAAAATTTACTTCCGAATTCATCTGCCGCGCCTCCCCAAATATGGTTTACCAGTTCCTCACCGACCCCGCCTGCATCACGCGCTGGTTCTGCGATGAGGTCGACATCATGGACCAGACCTACACCTTCGTCTGGGACGGCTCGGCCGAAGTCGCCGAACTAATCGACAGCAAAGAGGGCGACATCGTCCGCTTCGCCTGGGAAGATGCCGACGATGACGACGAGTACCTGGAGTTCAACATCAACAAGAGCCCCGTTACCGGCGAAACCATCGTCAACATTACCGACTTTGCCGACGACGACGAAGTCGAAGACCAACGCGAACTCTGGATGACGCAGCTCGGCCGGATGAAGGCGGAAATGGGCGGATAATTAGCCAATGGAAAGTTACAAAGGTCTCTTCGGCAATAGCTGAGGAGGGCTTTTTTGTTACGTCCCAGCCATTATTATGCGCGGCCGCCCCGACTGAGTGCGGGATTAGCTGGCGCGTCCGCGGGTGCCCGGTAAGTACGAAAGCAGCGTAGTTGAACCGGAGGGAAGCCCACAGTATCACCCCCAGACTAAAGACTAAAGACTAAAGACTGTAGACCAAATACCTTAGACCCCACACCCTAATGACCAGAAAAACCATCCTACTAGGTCTAAGCCTGAACGAGCCCCGTCTGCTTACCGGCCGCGCGCCAATCCCCACCCACAGCCCGGCCAGCCTGCTGCGCTACCTGGAAACGTTCTACGCCCTCGGCGCCCCGGCAATTAACCGAGCGGCCCTACGCACGGAGCAGTACCGACAAATCATCGCGCTGCACCAGGAGCAAGCCACGCAGCTACCTTTTTACGCGAAGACCTTTGCGGCAGACCCACTGGCTACCGCCGAAGAGCTGTTGTCACGCCGCGACGAACTCCTCGAAGGCGGCTGGAAGATTAGCCGTACCCCTAGCGAAACGATCCCAGTCCGCCTCCGCGTCACCCTGGAATTGGAGCAACTCGTCCTGGCCGATACCAACGAGCTCGATCTTTTACCGGGCACCGCCGACCGCCTGAACGCTCTACTTGCCGCCCTCCCCGAAGACCGCCACCCGCGGCTGCAAATTCTGCTCAACGAGCCCCGCACTTTTCTCCCGCCCGGAACCCAGCGCCTCCTAACGGGATTAGAAACCCTCGGTGATACCGTAGAGCAACTCCCACAACCCCACGCGGGCGATGCAAGCACTGACTTAGGCAAGTGGCAAGCCGCCCTCAGCGGAGCGGAACTAACCGATAACAATTTAACTGGCGACGGCTCCCTGATGATCCTCCGCGCGCAGCGGGAAACACACCTGGCGGCGTACGTCGCACGGACGCTCCGGGACAACCCGGACTGGCGCCCGAGTGCACTGCTGACCATTCGTAATCAAACGTTAGACAACGCCATCGTGACCGAGGGCTTACCCAGTATGGGGGTGCCATCAAATTCCTTAGCCAGACCGAGCCTGCAGGTACTGAAGCTCGTAACGGCCTTCCTGTGGGCCCCGATCGAAGTGGAGCGCATCATGGAGTTCGTCAGCTTGGTCAATAAGCCACTACATTGGCGGCTGGCCAATAAGATCGCTATTTTCCTGGCCGACACGCCGGGTATGTTCGGGCCGCGGTGGCGGGGGATGATTGCAGGGTTTTTCCGCGACATGAAGTCCGAACGCAACTGGCCGGACAAAAAGATAAAGCAGGTACGTGACCAGTACGAAATCTGGTTCGAGCGCAAGCGCTACCAGCGGGACGAGCTCGTTCCCAAACTACAGCTACGTTTCCTGTTCCTACAGCTACGGGAATGGGCGCTGGAAGAGCGCACGGAGATGCGCAAGGAGGATGTCCGTAAGGGCCGGGCGCAGGGGGAGTACGGCGGCTTACTCGTGCTGTACAGCCAGGCCCAACGCGCCGTGGAATTACTCGATGCCCAACCGGAACAGGGGCTCGGCTATTTGGCCGTCGAGCGTTTGGTACGCACCGTCTACGAACCCGCTCCGGCCCAGTTTCAACCCGAAGAGCAGGGGGCTTTACCCGCCATCTTTGCACCCGCGTCCGCGCTACAACTCCCCGGGCAGGAACCCGTTGCGCGTTTGCTCTGGTGGGACTTTATCGAGAACGAGCCGGACTACTTTTTCAGCCGCTATTACCCACCGGAACTAGCTTACCTAGAAGCACAGGGCGTGAGCGTGAGTACGCCCGTGCAGAAAAATACGCTCTCCATCTGGCAGCAGGCCCGGCCGGTGATGCACGCGGGCAAACAACTGATTCTCTGCCTACCGGACCGGGTCGATGGCACCGAAGTCGAACCCCACCCGCTCCTGGGCGACCTGGAAGCTGCCTTCGCCGAAGGAACGCTCGCCAACATTACGATTGACGTGGACCACGCCGGCGCGGCCACCGCAATACCCGGCCTGACCAAACCGAATTTCACCGGCGTACCGATCGCGCCGCTGGCCCGTCCCGTCCCCCAAATCAACATCCAGCGCCTGCGGGACATGGGTGAGCGGGAATTCGAAAGCCCCACCTCCATCGAGGATTTGCTTTTTTACCCGCACAAGTACGTTTTCCGCCACTCGCTACGGCTCAAGAAAACCCCGATTTTGTCCATCGCCTCCGAAGGTCGCCTGCGCGGTAACCTCGCCCACCGCCTGATCGAGCAACTGCTCAGGGAGATTGGTGGCCAACCCGCGAGAATGAACCGCGCGGAGGTCGATACGTGGATCGATGAGAACAACCTACGGTTATTCCAAAACCAGGGCGCGGTCTTACTGCAGTACGGTCAGGAGCCGGAGCGGATTCAGTTTATCCGCACGATGAAAAAAGCGGCCTGGGCGCTCGTCTACGCCATCAAGGAGAACGGCTGGACCGTCCGTGGCTCGGAGGAACTCGTAATCGGCGACCTGGAAGCGATGGGCCAGGCCATGAAGGGGCGGGCGGATTTGGTCCTGACGCGAGAAAAAAATGGCGCGGTCGAGGTTGCCGTCGTTGATCTCAAGTGGCAGGGAAAGGGAACGTTCGAGAACTTACTTAAGAACGCCCGCGACGTACAACTAGCGCTGTACGGAGATTTTGTCAGCCAGAACAAGATGGCGGATGAGGACGGCAAAATACTTCACCCGACGCCGGACAACATTCACACCGCCTACTTCCTGATTCGGTTCGGAAAAATATTGGGACGTAACCAGCTGGCTTTCCGCCAAACGGAAACGCACGGGGAATCAGAAGCGAAAGTCGTCCAGCGGGAAACGCTGCGTCGCGTCCGGAATACTTACAACTGGCGCTGGGCTCAATTCCGCGAGGGTGATTTAGAAATCCGCTGCGAAGAAACATCAGGCTTCCTGGACGATGCGTACGTCGGCACGAACTGGGACGAACTGTTCGAGATGGAGACCAGTGACGCTCGTTTCGACGATTATCAGACGCTGATCGGCTTGGTACGTTGATGGAGGAGGGTGAATTCTTCTTACGGAATGAGCTGAACCAGCGCTGCACTTTCGGTAAATTCCTTGCACCCGCGACGCGCTAGCTAGTCCCCGCACTCAGTCGGGACGACCGCGCAAAACGGAGGCGGTAGGCGAGTAGGCGGTAGTGATCAAAAGGGCTATATCCCTACTCACCTACCGCCTACTCGCCTACCGCCTAATCTCCTACTCCCTAAAAGCCTCCCGCAAAACTTCCCGTGATGAGGAACCGCATCACGAACACTAGCGCAATACTAACCGCCAGGCCAAACGATACTTTACCGAGGTCACGACCAATGTCTTTAAACGCTGCTTTGATGTTGGACCGGCCGGGAATGGTCTCGAAGTAAGCAACCGCCGCACGGGCGATCATCACGCTAGCCATCACTAGGATGATCCAGTCGGGGACTAAATCACGGAGGTAAACAACGTAGCCGATGAGTACCAGGATGAGTACGTTTAACGCAAGACCAACGTAATGAGTAAGCGGCCTCTTGGTCAGGTCGCTAGGCTCTTTATCCAATTCCAAACGGTAGCGAATGGCAATTTCCCGACCCGCCAACAGGCCCAGAAAAACCCAGGTCGTGGACATGGGGACGTTGGAGAATTCCTTGAAGAATAATAGGATCAAGCCGTAGTTGAAGTCAATAATCGTCGCCGACCGAATGTCGGTTGTATTGGTCTTTTCCTTAACAATTTTCTGAATGTTACCCCCCTTGGTGTAAAAGATCACGGCGAGCATGGAGAGTAGAATGCCGAGCGACACCAATATTTCCGTCAGGGTAAGCGAGCGGGGGAGGTAGACGTAGATGTTGGCGAAGTCCTGAATCAGCCACTGGCCCCAGAGGAAACCGGTGGAGGCCCACTGTAGCGCAGTCCAGACCTGTCGCTCCCGCGCGGTAATGGGGTTGTTGATGAATTTCTTGTCCAGCACCCGGGTAATTAACTGCCACACGAGAATCGCCACGCAGAAAGCAAGCGCGTAACCCAGGATCGACTTCATCGTCATGTCGTACAGGCCCTTGGGCTTAAAAAAGGTCAGCACCAAAAAGGAAGTACTCACCGGGATGCCCGTCCGCGTCAGAATCATCAGGACCAGCGGCGGCAACAAGTAGGGCCACTTCATATCCTCCACGAAATCGTACTTGGCCAGCCTGCCGTAACTCACGTCGCCCCCGTAACTGTACCACCCCCACAGTAAAGTGAAGGACAAGATCCCGCCGGCAAAAAGCCACAGCACCCACCACGCCTTATCCTCATTGGAAGACAAGAAAGTACCCAGCGTCTGAATGGAATCATTTCCCACCACGGCGTAGCCGGCCAGGATGAAGCCGAGCCACATGATGATCAAAGAGGGGTCCATACGGTAGGAAGTTTAACGGAATATTGCCGAGAAATCGGGCCCGCGTCATTGCGCATAAGGTCACGCACCTTGGCGATGTTTGTTTGCCAGGGTTAAGTCTGGGTTAATTCAGGCGCTGCGCTGGTTTGAACGCTGCGCATTGAGCCGGCTTCGCCCAGTAGGTGGTGTTCGGCGGAGCCATGTGGCAGCACTAAAAGCGCAGCGTCTAAAAGCACGAAGTGCAGCTGAAGGGGCGAAGTCGATCTAACACATTTAAATTGCCAAAATACTCGCCATCGTAATGAGCGCCGACTCGGGCTTCTTTTCCCGGTGGATCGCGTCATCAAAAGAGTAGGTAGTAATTAAACTATTAACGATGCCGACCGCTACGTTCTCTTCCCCGTCCATTAACTTATTGACCGCCGCGTGGCCGAGTCTGCTGGCCAGTAGGCGATCCAGTGCCGTGGGCGCGCCACCGCGCTGTAAGTGGCCGATGACGGTAACTTTCGGCTCCATGCTCGCCAGCTCGTCCTGAATTCGCTCCGCAATGCCGGCCGCACCGCCCATGGGGTGGCCTTCGGCGACGATGACGACGCTGAAGAGTTTGCCGCGGGCCTTGTTTTTCTTCAGGACGTTCTTTAGGTCCTCTAAATTAGTTTCCGCTTCGGGGATCAGGACGCTACTCGCGCCCGATCCGATGGCCGTGTGCAGGGCGATGAAGCCGGAATTACGGCCCATCACCTCGACGAGGAACAGCCGGTTGTGACTGTCCGCCGTGTCCCTAATCTTGTCAACCGCGTCGATGGCGGTGTTGACGGCCGTATCGAAACCGATCGTGTAATCCGTGCCGAACAAGTCGTTGTCGATCGTGCCAGGGATACCGATGAAGGGGATGTTGTGCTCCTCGCTGAAGACCTTCGCCCCGGTGAAGGTGCCGTTACCGCCGATGGCGATACAGGCGTCGATGTCGTAGGACCGCAAGTGCTCGGCGGCCTGGGCGCGGCCCTCGGGCGTCATGAAGCGCTTGGACCGGGCGGTACGCAGCACGGTGCCGCCGCGCTGAATGATGTTGGCCACGTCGCGCCGCTCCATCCGTTTGAAGTGCCCGTCGATCATGCCCTCGAAGCCGCGTTCGATGCCGTACACGTGCAGCTTATTCCACGCGGCGGTCCGGACGACGGCTCGTAGCGCCGCGTTCATGCCGGGCGCATCCCCGCCGGAGGTGAAAACGGCGATGCGGCGTATGTCTTTTCTGTCCATGAGGGGGCTCGTTTGGGGCGGTGCAAAACTAAGTCGGCGGGCTTTAAAAAGTGGACGGAGTTTACTTCAAATCCCGACGGTGAAAATTAGCCAGCGCTTCGATGGGTTTGTGGACGAACGTACCCATCCGGAGGTTCCGCTCCGCCATGGCCGCGCGCAGGATGTCCTTAAAGTGGTACGCAACGGAGCCGATGTAGTGGACGGGTACGTCGAGGTGGCCCTTGTATTTCCTGACGTGCCGGTCGAGAAATTCTCCGAAGCTCGCGAAGACGATTTTTTGGATGATCGGGTTGTCGAGGTGCTCGCCCATAAAGCGGGTGAAGCTGGCCAGGTAGGTATTCGCAATGTCCGAGCCGTAGACGTTGTCGAGAATGGTGGATTTGTCCAGTTGCGTGTGTTCCTCGAAGGCATCGTGCATGTCGGTGTCGAGCTCCCGGTAGAAGTAGGCGCGCAGGAACGCTTTGCCCAGGTGGGAGCCACTGCCTTCGTCGCCCAGCATGTAACCCAGGTTGGTTACGTTGTCGACGACGTCTTCCCCGTCGTAGAGGCAGGTGTTACTTCCGGTGCCCAGGATGCAGGCGATGCCGGGTTGCGTACCGCACGAGGCGCGGGCGGCACCGAGCAAGTCGTGCATGACTTTGACTTCCGCGTTCGGGTAATGTGCCTGGATCGCTTCACGGATCGGGATTTTGCGCTTGTAGTCCCAGCATCCGGCGCCGTAGTAGTGGACCTCCTTCGGTTGTAACCCGGGCAACAGGTCGCCAACCAGCAAGTCGAGCTCGCCGTGCAATAATTCTTTGGGGTGGACGACGGGGTTGTACCCCTTCGTGTGCGCGAAGGAAGTCTCGCCATCCTTCGCTAACCAGGCCCAGTCCGCCTTCGTTGAGCCGGCATCCGCAATCAGTAGCATAGTGGTGATTTTGAAGGTGCCGAAGGTAACGTAATTTTTGTATTGCGCGTGTTCTCGCTTGTGCGCTTTCCGGGCGCGGCCGTGGGTGCGGTGAGAAGGGTAGTGGAGCCGGGGTAATGGGGCGTAGCGACGGAGCTGAAACCACCTGGCCAGTTCCAATTACTAAGTGACCTTACGCAACCGGGTCATGCCACACAAACACAGAAACACACAAATACAATTAGCCGGTGCTTCGGCGTAGCCGTACATCGCTTCTTTGTGCTTCTGTGTTTATGTGGCGGAATAATCTGCGTAATGTCAGTTGCTAATTACTTCTTACCCGGGTCGTAGCCCCAGTTCTTCAAACTATAAGTCCAATCCGTTTCACTAACGTCCCCATCCGGCCGCTGCGCGGTGTGCCTATTGATGTAGCCGATAACCTTGTTCATGTGATCGTAGTCACCGTCCGTTAAATCAGCCTTCTTCTTGCGCTTGATCTTAATGATCTTTTCGCCGGACTGGTAACCGACGGACTCACTTGCCCCGTCTTTGGTCTGCCCGACGGATTTGGCTTCATCCGTATCCAACCAGTCCTCGATCTCCTGGGGTTGCATATTGACGGCGTCGTAAAATTTAGTGTAGATATCGTCGTGGGTCTTGTCGGCCATGGTTTTATCAGTGTTATTGTTTGAAAGAACTATTTGTTCGGTTTTGTCGTGGTGGATTGGATTACGGGCCTGGCGGTACCGCCAAGCCTACGGTGTGACGGACAAGTCACGAGTGCTGTTGGAGAAGGGGAAGAAACTTTACGCTACATTTATAAACATTTTGTTTTTTAAAACAACATTTTGTTTTATGTTTGTGGCGCCAGCAATGGTGCCCTTTACGTTTTCTTATTCGGTTGCAAAACACAAATTAATGTTCTCCTTCACTACCCCCAACTCGATGGCGACGAGCCGTCGGATCATTACGCTACGCAAATTCGTTTTTCAGTATGCTTTCGAGCTATTGCTGGTTGCGTTCATCATTTATATGTGCGCAGCACGGGGAATAAGCTTCAGCGTAGATCTCTACGATCCGATCACCACGGAAGACTACCGCGAACGAACCGGTATGGGTTGGAATACGGAAAGCCTCTTTACCAGCACGAGCCAATCGGCGGCAAGTTTGTTTGCATTACTTCCCAGCATTCTCCCACAAGCCGCTCCCGCAAGCACGGTTGCCGTAGCGCGTACCGTGGCGATCGACGCCAAGCACGAAGGGTTTAACGACGTTGCCCCGACGGACGACCCCGCTCCGCACATCTCCAACCTCACGCTGGTGCTGAGCCCCGACTACGGCGAGCGGAAAGGATTACCCAAGCACGTCATCGCCGCCAAACGCGCCCGCGTTCAAAATTACCTGGCCCGTTTCGCGCCCGCCGCCCGCGCCGAGATGAGACAACACGGCATCCCCGCCAGCATCACGCTCGCCCAGGGGCTGCTGGAGAGTAACGCCGGCGACAGCCGCCTGGCCCGCGAGTCCAGCAATCACTTCGGAATAAAATGCCGCGCGAAGTGCCTGGGCTGCACCTGCCGCAATTACGGCGACGATACCCGCTACGACATGTTTCGCGTCTTCACCTCCGCCGCCGAATCTTTCCAGGAGCACAGCAAACTACTCAACTCCGCCCGCTACCGCAAACTCAAGAAGCACGGCAACGACTACGTAAAGTGGGCGCACGGCCTAAAGTCCTGCGGGTACGCGACCGACAAAAAGTACGGCCACAAACTCGTAACGATCATCGAAAATTTAAACCTAGAGAAGTACGACACGGGTTTGTAAACTGGTAACGTACCTACCGCCTACCGCCTACCGCCTACCGCCTACCGCCTACCGCCTACCGCCTAAATTTCCAACTCCCCCAACCAACTCAGAACAATTTTATTAAACGCCTTCCGGTCCTCCAAATTACAAAGATGCCCCCGGTCCTCCATCACCGCAATCTCCGCGAGTGGTTGGTGCTTCTTAGCGTAGCTCTCGGCGGCGTCGAGGAAAACGTGGTCCTGACCACCCATCACGAGCAAAGCCGGCCGGGTAAGCTGGCGATCGTAGAAGGCGCGGACGACGCTGAAAAAGTCCTGATAAAGCCCCAACCATTTCAAAAACTCTCCGGGCGCTAACTTCTTAGACTGCCGTCGGTACATTTTCCGACTAAAGGCGTGGTTCTTACGCGGCATAACGATGATGATGAACCCGTCGTAAATCCATCGGAAGGGCACGAAATAACTCAGGAATTTTCCACTGTGCGCAAAAGTGTTGATGCGCCAGTCCGCCTTAAAAACCCCACCGACCATGATCATGGAGATGATCATCTCCGGGCGGCGCGCGTCGAGCCGTTGCAGGATAATGCTCCCCAGGGAAAGCGACATGAAGTGCGCCTTGGCGATGCCGGCGTGGTCGAGTGCCTTCAGCACGTCATCCGTAACAATGTCGAAGGAATAGCTGCCGTACGCCGGCTGTATGTCCTTACTCAGGCCGTGGTCTCTCAGGTCCAGCAGCATCAAATTGTAGTGCGCCTGAAAAGCTTTGGTCTGGTGCTTCCAGGTGACGGAGGAGCCGCCCGCGCCGTGGATGAAGACAATCCAGTCCCGGTCGGGGCCGGCGTGCTCTAAGTGATAATGTAGCGTATCGGACAAGGGAGCTTGGTTTTACGGCGCTTCGGTCAAAGCCGCGGGACTACTCGGTCGGTGCGGGCGGATGAGAAACGTGCCACAAGGTTAAGTGTTTGTGACCTAATTACGGCAGGGCGCGCGAAATATTAAGCCAGGATTAATTTCTCCACACTTTGCGACCAAGTGTATTGTACGCGCTTGTGCTAGTGAAATCACGGGGCGACCTTCACGGCCAACGCAATTGTTCAACCTTTCGATCCCCCCATTTCGTGCTAATCAACGATCTTTCTCCGGATAATATTCATGACGGAGCGCGCGCACCCTTGGAGGTAGCCGTGTTTCACCTGCAGGACGTTTGTGTCCGAGTGCAAAAGGGTATGCGCCACCGACTGAGGACCGCCGCCCTGCAACGCGCGCCGCAGATCGAGGCTACTTTTCGTTGGTTGCAAAGAAGGGGAGTGGCTATTTATTTGCTTAGTGACTACGGACGAGCGGATACCAACATTATCCTGCAACGGATGAAGTGGCCGGTAGGCAGCGACGAACTCATTCGGGGCGTAGTGTTGAAGGCTAAATCTTGCGCGAACCCCGTCGAGAAAGTACTCCAGTGCGTCGATGCCCCCGATGCGAAGCGTACCGTAGTGGTAAGTGATACGCCCGGGCTGATCAAAGCGGCGGCGCGGGTCGGGGTCACGTTTAATCTGGCCGTGACCAGTGGTAAGCATACGCGCCAGGACTTACAGGATACCAGCTGCCGGGTGTTGCTCGAAGACACCGTCGAACTCATTCGTTACCTGCTCGAGTGCCTACCGCGGCTCTCCGAAGTAGCGCTCACGGCTGACTCCACGCACGCACCTCCTTTTCGTGACCTCGGCGCCTGAAATTGGTGACCGGTCAGCTGGCGGCGGCTCCAACCACAAAACGCCCGCCGGTGTTACCTTTGCTCCTAACCGAAATTAGCCTTGCACCCGCCCCGACTGAGTCGGGGGCCGCGAATCCAGAGCCTTCTGGGTAAGCCGCCGGCCAGGAAAACGCACCAGGTAATTCAGCACAAGCAGCACCGCCCATGAGTTTCTTCGATAAGTTTTTTAGTAACGACAAGAAAGAGGACCTGGACAAAGGCCTCGAAAAGACAAAAACCGGCTTTTTCGACAACATTAGTCGCGTCATCGCCGGCAAAGATTCAGTCGACGAAGAAGTGCTGGATGAACTAGAAAACGTCCTCATCACGAGCGACGTCGGCCTCGACACCACGGTTAAGATCATCGAGAGCATCGAAAGCCGCGTCGCCCGCGACAAATACGTCGGCACGAGCGAACTCCACCAGATCCTGCGCGATGAGATCGTCGGTCTGCTCGCCGAAAACAATAATAAGGACTACGACGACTACGTCCTGCCGCCCGTGCCCGGGAACGGTCCGGCCATCATTCTTGTCGTGGGCGTCAACGGGGTGGGAAAGACCACAACCATCGGAAAACTTGCTCACCAGTACAAGCAAAAGGGTCACAAGGTCGTCCTGGGTGCCGCCGATACTTTCCGGGCCGCCGCCGTTGCGCAACTTGAGATCTGGGCCAACCGCGTTGGTTGCGACTTCTACTCCAAGGGTATGTACACCGACCCCGCCGCCGTCGCTTTCGAAACGACCAAATACGCCATTGATAATGGAATGGACGTCGCCATCATCGACACCGCCGGCCGCCTCCATACGAAGTTCAATCTAATGAAGGAGCTCTCGAAGATCAAGCGCAGCGTCACCAAAGCGCTGCCTTCAGCGCCGCACCAAGTTTTGTTAGTGCTTGACGCTACTACGGGGCAAAATGCCATCGAACAGGCCAAAGCTTTCACGGAAGCTACCGACGTGACGGCCCTCGCCCTCACTAAACTCGACGGCACGGCCAAGGGTGGCGTCGCCATCGGCATTACCGACACCTTTAAAGTGCCGATCCGCTACATTGGTGTCGGGGAAGGGATCGAACACCTCCAGATTTTCAACAAGCGCGCTTTCGTCAACAGCCTCTTTGGTGACGAGATGAAAGTCTGAGTAGCTGTTCCGCCATAATTTCGTGGCAAGCCGCTTGCTCTGCGTCAAATTTTTCGAGTACCACAACAGACGTCAGTTTTGGCGCGGTCGCGGGTGCCAGGGAAATTAGTAAAGCAGCAGTGGGGTAGGGGCGAACTAGACGCTCTACTCGGTTACCCGTAAGGTAGTCAAGCGGTAAAAGGATTCTCCTACTAGACGATCATCCTTATAGCCAAGTACTTGCGGGGCGCCATCTTCGTCCATGATGCGGACACTCACAACGTACTCGCCGGCGGGGAAATCGCTCGGTATGACAAAATCGTACTGGAGCCAGTTGGTCAAGTGGTATTCACCGATCGTATTGGCTGCGGAGTTTACGAAGTATGTCTTTGTCTCCGGGCCGGATAACCGGACCTCCATATCGTACTGCTGCGCTTGCGGGACGGCCGGCCCCACCGTCCGCCACTCCATTGCGAGCGGAAGTTTTTCTCCGCGCTGGATGCTCGGTGGCATGGTGAGGGCGTAGACGTAGTGACCAATGCCGTCGGCTGGTTTCTTGACGGTGTACTGGCTTAAGTCGACTAGTTCGGATTTATCGCAAGAAAATGCACTAACGAAGAGCGCGAGGAGGACGAGAGAACGTAGAAACATTTGCTGGGAATTTGCAACCCAACTCCGATATCACCCGGTATGTTTTCAATCATTTTTGCTCAACCGAGCCACTTTGCACCTGCGTCCGCGCAACTTTAGCTACTTAATTCCGGGTTGCCCCAGCGTCAGCGCAAAGAATATTTGTATAAGCTCCAGACCGTTAGGAAATAAAGGGAGATGTTCTTACCTTTGCGCTCGCTTTTCAAGGAGGTAGGCCTCTGGTAATAAAAAAGCACCACTAAAGTAAAATAACGTATGCCTACGATTAACCAACTTGTGCGTAAAGGGCGCAAGAAAATCACGGAAACCAGTAATTCACGCGCTCTGGACGCTTGTCCTCAGAAGCGTGGTGTTTGCACCCGTGTCTACACAACCACCCCGAAGAAGCCGAACTCGGCCCTGCGTAAGGTGGCAAAAGTTCGTTTGACCAACGGGATCGAGGTGATCGCCTACATTCCGGGAGAAGGTCACAACCTCCAGGAACACAGCATCGTGCTGATTCGTGGCGGTCGTGTGAAAGACCTTCCCGGTGTTCGCTACACCATCGTCCGTGGCGCGCTCGACACAGCCGGCGTTGCCGACCGTCGTCAGGCTCGCTCCAAGTACGGTGCCAAGCGTCCCAAGAAGTAATTTATTCATTTTAAGTAAGATGAGCTTCCCATAAATGGGAAGCCATTTGGTGAACTCCGATAAAATCGGGCAAGCCATCTGAAGCTAACAGCTATGCGTAAAAGAAAACCAAAAGTTCGGGTCATTGCACCCGACCCCCGCTACGGAGACCCCGTCGTAACCCAATTCGTCAACATGCTCATGTTGTCGGGTAAGAAAAGTACCGCCTTCCGTGTCTTCTACGAAGCCATGGATAAGATCAAGGGACGGATCGAAGCCGAAGAGTTCGACGAGCACGAAGTGTGGAAACGCGCCCTCAGCAATGCCATGCCCCAGGTCGAAGTACGCTCCAAGCGTATCGGTGGTGCTACGTTCCAAATTCCTACCGAAATCCGCGCCAAGCGCAAGATGAGTATCGGTATGAAGTGGTTGATCAAATTCTCCCGCGCCCGTTCCGGTAAAGGAATGGCTGAAAAGCTATCCGCCGAACTACTCGCCGCAAGCCGCAACGAAGGCATGGCGGTGAAGCGTAAGGAAGAGACGCACAAGATGGCCGAGTCTAACCGGGCCTTCGCGCATTACGGACGGTAGAAAAATTACGAGTACCGAGTTGTGAGTAGATACTTACAATTCGGTACTCGCAACTTAACTACTATCCACCCCCAATTAATAAAAAGCTAAATCCAACCAACCATGGCTACGGATCTTAAATACACCAGAAACATCGGTATTGCCGCGCACATTGACGCTGGCAAGACTACCACGACCGAGCGTATTCTATACTACACCGGTATCAGCCACAAGATTGGCGAAGTACACGATGGTGCCGCCACCATGGACTGGATGGAGCAAGAGCAGGAACGTGGCATCACGATCACCTCCGCCGCTACTCACACCAACTGGACGTGGAAAGATCAGAGTTACGTATTCAACATCATTGACACCCCCGGGCACGTCGACTTTACCGTTGAGGTAAACCGTTCCCTCCGTGTTCTCGATGGTCTCGTATTCTTGTTCTGCGCCGTATCCGGTGTCGAGCCCCAGTCGGAAACGAACTGGCGCCTCGCTGACAACTACAAAGTCCCCCGTATTGGATTCGTCAACAAGATGGACCGTTCCGGTGCTGACTTCCTCAACGTCGTTAAAGATGTTGAAGAGAAGCTCGGTTCCAAGTCTATCCCACTGCAGATTCCGATCGGCGCTGAAGAGACTTTCCGTGGCGTAGTCGACCTCATCACCATGCAGGCTATCGTCTGGAATGAGGAAGACCAAGGCATGACGTTCGAAGTTATCGAAACGCCAGCCGAGCTTTTACCCGTGGTCAACACGTGGCGTGAGAAGCTGCTCGAAGCAGTAGCCGAATACGACGAGAGCCTTTTGGAGAAGTACTTCGAAGATCCTGAGTCAATTACGGTTCAAGAAGTGCGCAATGCCGTACGTGACGCCGTTACTGACGCTGCCTTCGTTCCAATGATGTGTGGTTCTGCTTTCAAGAACAAAGGTGTACAAGCCGTACTCGATGCAGTATGTGCTTACTTACCCAGCCCAGTGGACATTCCACCGGTCCGTGGTACGCACCCTGATGATCCCGAGCAGGAGTTATTCCGCGCACCGAACGTCGACGAGCCATTTGCCGCGCTTGCCTTTAAGATCGCTACGGACCCATTCGTTGGCCGCTTGGCCTTCATGCGGGTCTACTCAGGTCGTCTCGACGCTGGTTCTTACGTGAAGAACACACGTTCCGGTAACAAGGAACGTATCTCGCGTCTCTACCAGATGCACGCCAACAAGCAGGAGAAGATCGACAAAGTAGAAGCTGGTGACATCGCCGCTGCCGTTGGTTTCAAAGACATCCGTACGGGTGACACGCTTTGTGACGAAGCCAATCCGATCGTACTCGAATCAATGGTCTTCCCCGATCCCGTTATCGCGGTAGCCGTCGAGCCAAAGACACAGAAAGACCTCGATAAGCTGGGTATGGCACTTGCCAAACTAGCGGAAGAGGATCCAACCTTCACCGTTCGTTACGACGAAGACACGAACCAAACGGTTATCGCCGGTATGGGTGAGCTTCACCTGGAGATCATCGTCGACCGCCTCAGAAGAGAGTTCGGCGTTGAAGCTAACGTAGGTGCACCACAGGTTTCTTACAAAGAAGCCCTGTTTAACACCGTTGATCACCGTGAGCGTCTCAAGAAGCAGTCCGGTGGTTCTGGTCTCTTTGCAGACATGAGCTTCACCCTCGGCCCCGCCGATGAGGAGTTCCTGGAAAGCGAAGACTTCAAGAGCGGCAAGGAAAACATGCAGTTCGAGTGGGCCATCGTCGGTGGTTCGATCGACAAGAACTACCAGAAGCCCATTAAGGACGGATTCCAGTCCATGATGAAGAACGGTATTCTCGCCGGCTACAACATCGACAGCATGAAGGTCCGGGTTTACGATGGTGGTATGCACTCCGTTGACTCTAAGCCGCTTGCTTTCGAACTTTGTGCAAAGGAAGGCTTCCGGGCCGCTGCCAAGCAGTGTAACCCTAAGTTGCTCGAACCTATCATGGAAGTTGTCGTTGTTTCTCCTGAAGAATATACGGGTAACGTCATCGGTGACCTGAACCGTCGTCGTGGTCTGCCGAAAGGACAGGAAGCAATGAACGGTGGCGCATCACGCATCACCGCCGACGTGCCGCTTAGCCAAATGTTCGGCTACGTAACCGACCTTCGTACGATCACTTCCGGTCGCGCTAATTCTAGCATGACTTTCTCTCACTTCGCCGAAGCTCCTAAAGGAATCGCCGAAGAGATCATTAAGGAGGCGAAAGGCGAAACTGCATAACGCAATAATTTCTTCCAGCTTCGTTGCGGCAATCGTCGCTCCGAAGCTGGAAGTGTTTTAACAATAACGCCGGCGGAAAGCCGCCCGGCTTCTTTTCTTTGAAAAATTACAAACTGGCATGAATCAGAAAATTCGCATCAAACTGCGTTCTTACGATCACAACCTCGTTGACAAATCCACCGAGAAGATCGTCAAGACCGTCAAGAACAGTGGGGCTATCGTTACCGGCCCGATTCCGCTGCCCACCGAAAGAGATATCTATACCGTCCTGCGCTCGCCGCACGTCAATAAGAAATCTCGGGAGCAGTTTCAGTTGCGCACGCACAAGCGCTTGATTGAAATCTACACACCCAACCAGAAAACGGTGGACGCGCTATCTAAGCTCGAACTCCCTAGTGGTGTAGATATTCAGGTAAAGCTGACTTGATGAGTGCTATTTTATGAATCCCGTGTTTACGTCGTCCAAAGAGTAGGTTAACGCTCCTTAGGGTCGCTTATAGCCTACTCTTCGGACGACCACGGAATTCATAAAATATCACATGTCAACTATGCTTAAGGCAACCGCTCATTCGCAAACAGTGAATGAGCTTATTTTTAAACTGTTCCCCATCCCGACTAGCTCGGGACGAGGAATGCTATCGCCCGCTGCCAAATCTTTCGGCACGGCGGTATTATCAACTCAAGACCGATGAACGGTATTATTGGTAAAAAAGTCGGGATGACCTCCATCTTCGACCCAGCAGGCAAAAACGTAGCCTGTACCGTAATCGAGGCTGGCCCCTGCGTAGTAACGCAAGTCAAGACCAACGATTCGGATACATATAACTCCATCCAGCTTGCCTACGGCGAGCGCAAGGCAAAGAATACTACCAAGCAACTTGCTGGTCATTTCTCCGCCGCCAACACCACCCCAAAATCAGAGGTAGTCGAGTTCCGCGATATGGATCTCGAAAAAGCCCTCGGCGAGACGGTAACCGTTGACGAAGTATTCGTCGAAGGTGACATGTGCGCTGCGGTCGGTACCTCAAAGGGTAAAGGTTTCCAGGGTGTAGTCAAGCGTCACAACTTCAAGGGTGTGAACGATGCGACGCACGGTCAGCACAACCGCCAACGGGCTCCCGGTTCGATTGGTGCGGCTTCCTACCCGGCGCGGGTATTCAAAGGAATGCGCATGGGTGGACGTGATGGTGGCACGCGCGTAACGATCAAGGGACTTAAGGTCCTCCGTATCTTCGCCGACAAGAACCTCATCCTCGTCAAAGGGGCTATCCCCGGCCCTAAGGGCGGCACCATAATCCTCCACAAGTAATCATCCCCCCTAGCTTCCTCCTTCCGAGGCACTAGGTAGATCATAAATATCTACAACATGAAACTCCAAGTTCAAAGCACACAGGGCGGTGATGCAGGCCGTGAGGTGGAACTACCCGATAGCATCTTCGGTGTAGAGCCAAATGAGCATGCCGTATACCTGGCCGTAAAGGCTTACCTGGCCGCACAGCGCCAGGGCACGCACAAAGCGAAAGAGCGCGGCGAGATCGCCGGTTCTACCAAGAAACTGCACCGCCAGAAAGGTACTGGTGGTAGTCGTAAAGGTGACATCAAGAACCCGCTCTTCCGTAGTGGTGGTCGTGTCTTCGGTCCCCGCCCACGTAAGTACAACATTAAGCTGAATAAGAAGGTCAAGCAATTGGCTCGCGCTTCCGCACTGACTACTAAGGCCCAAGCCGGTAGTATCACGGTAGTAGAAGACCTCAAGTTTGACGCACCAAAAACAAAGGACTACGTTTCTTTCCTCAGCGCAATGAAAGTTACCGGCAAGGTACTTCTCATTACGGCTGACAAAGAGAACCACGTCTACCGCAGCGGTCGTAATATACAGGGAAGCGCAGTTGTCGCTGCCGCCGAGCTTAATACCTACGACGTAATGAAGGCCGGTACTATCCTTCTCGCCGAAGGAGCCATCGAAAAACTAAAAGAGCAGTTCAACCAGGCATAGTAGGTAAGTGAAACGGTCGCATCGTTAAACAGCGATTACCTTTCACCGCCGAACGCTACTCAAACTACAACAACATGACTAAGCAAATCTTAATCAAGCCAGTGGTTTCCGAGAAAGCTGAACTGCTTTCCGAAGATCACGGTCACTACACTTTCGTAGTCGCCAAGACGGCCAACAAGATCGAGATCCGTAACGCCATCCAGGCGCACTACGGCGTCACGGTCAACCGGGTCAATACGGCCATCATGCCGGGTAAAGTAAAAAACAGATCGACCAAGTCGGGCGTTCTCAAAGGCCGCGTTGCCGCTTACAAGAAAGCAATCGTAACGTTAGCCGAAGGAGAATCAATCGACTTGTATAACGAAGCTTAGGAATCACTTCGGTAGCGTTTGAAAATTCGTTACCGAGATTTCCTATTCTATAACCCACGGTGAGTGGGGAGCCACGGACTGGCGTCGATTCCGGTCCCTGTTTTTGCTCCGAGATTCATCGTAATAATTTTGTGCAATTATGCCAATCAAGAAGTTTAAGCCCGTCTCCCCGGGGTCGCGTTTCCACGTTGGAAACAAGTTCGACGAACTGACGGGAGACAAGCCAGAAAAGTCGTTACTGGCGCCCATCAAGAGAAGTGGCGGTCGTAACGGTACTGGTAAGATGACCGTCCGCCAACGCGGTGGTGGTCACAAACGTCGTTACCGTATTATCGATTTCCGTCGGAACCACGATGGTGTGATGGCTACGGTCAAGACGATCGAATACGATCCAAACCGTACCGCTTTCATCGCACTGTTGGAATACACGGATGGTAAGAAGACCTATATTATCGCACCACGCGGTTTGAAGGTCGGTGATACTATCTCTTCCGGAGCAAACGCAGAGCCTACTACTGGCAACACGATGTTCCTCGCCGACGTGCCCCTGGGTTCTCCCATTCACGCCATTGAGTTGCAGCCCGGTAAAGGTGCCGCTCTCGCCCGTTCCGCCGGTACTAACGGTACTCTGATGGGTAAGGAAGGCAAGTTTGTCTCCGTCAAGTTGCCTTCCGGTGAAGTTCGCCGTATCTTAAAGACGTGTCGTGCTACCATCGGTACGACTTCCAACCCCGACCATAGTCTTACGGTAGCCGGTAAAGCCGGTCGTAACCGCTGGGCCGGTCGTCGTCCACGCGTTCGTGGTGTTGCCATGAACCCGGTCGATCACCCTATGGGTGGTGGCGAAGGTCGCGCTTCGGGTGGTCACCCACGCTCCCGCACGGGCATCATGGCCAAGGGCCAGAAGACGCGCAACGTCAACAAGGCTAGTAATAAATTGATCATCACCCGTCGCAAGACGAAGAATAAGAAATAACCAATGGCACGTTCGCTAAAGAAAGGCCCTTACGTTTACCACCGCCTCTACGAAAAAGTCGTCAAGACCCAAGAAGGAAGTGGCCGTAAAGGCATGATCAAAACCTGGTCACGCCCCTCTATGATCATTCCCGACATGGTAGGTTTGACCATCGCCGTCCACAATGGCAAAACCCACGTTCCCGTCTACGTTACGGAGAACATGGTTGGCCATAAGCTCGGTGAGTTTGCCCCGACCCGCTCTTTCCGCGGCCATGGTGGTAAGAAGAAGTAAATTAATTGGCGCTGACGCAGGTGCAATGATGGGGTGGGGGAGCAAAATGTTTTGGGTATAACCTAATACATCCTCTCATCTCAAATTATCTTTGCACCCGCGACAGCGCCCCCTTATAACCGAGTGAAGGCAGAGTACGGCCTCGTGGGTTTCGACCCGCCCGCTCTACTAACCCGTTCCCTCGAAATTATCCAATAATGGAAGCAGTATCAAGTTTAAATAGTATCCCGATGTCGGTCCGCAAGATGCGGCTGGTCGTGGATCTTATTCGCGGTAAAAAAATCAACGAGGCCATCGGCATCCTTGATTACTCCAAGCAGGAGGCCGCCCTTTGGTTGAAGAAAAACCTTCTGACCGCAGTTGCCAACTGGGAAGTGAAAGTAGGTGGCTCCGAAGACGCAGGCGACTACGATCTCGTGATCTCAGAAGCATTTGCTGACGCAGGTGCGCAGATCAAGCGTTTTCGCCCAGCTCCCCACGGCCGTGCTCACCGTATTCGGAAGCACAGCTGCCACATCACCATCAAAGTAACCAATACCACGCCACTACCCGTAGTCGCCGAAGTAGAAACCGAAGAAGCATAACCATGGGACAGAAGACAAATCCAATCGGTAACCGCCTCGGTTACATTCGTGGCTGGGACAGCAACTGGTTTGCTGACAAAGACTACGCCGCAAACGTCATTGAAGACGCGAAACTGCGCGAGTACCTCGGTACCCGTATCGAGAAAGGAGGCATTGCCCGCATCATCATAGAGCGTACGCTTAAGCGGATCACGCTGACGATTCACACCAGCCGCCCCGGTATTATTATCGGTAAGGGTGGTAGCGAGATCGACCTGATTCGCGAAGAGCTTCGTCGCCTGACGAAGAAGGACATTCAGATCAACATCATCGAGATTCGTAAGCCGGAACTCGATGCTACCATCGTAGCTGAGTCCATCGCCAAGCAGATCGAGGCACGTATTAATTACCGTCGCGCAATCAAGACGAGCATTCAGTCTACCATGCGTGCATCTGCGGAAGGCATCAAGGTTCGTATATCCGGACGTTTGAATGGTTCCGACATGAGCCGTACGGAAGAGTTCAAAGAAGGTCGTACGCCTTTGCACACTTTCCGTGCTGACATCGACTACGCTAATAAAGAGGCCCACACCGTATACGGACGTATCGGTATCAAGGTCTGGATCTGTAAGGGCGAAGTCCTTGGTAAGCGTGACCTCAACCCGAACGCTGGTCTTTCCACCAAGGGTGGAGATCGTGGCGGACGTGGCCGTGGAGGTGATCGCGGTGACCGCCGCGGTGGTGGCGGAGGCCGTGGCGATCGCCGCGGTGGCGGAGGCGGTGGTGGCCGTCGGTAGTAGTTGATTCCAAGATTAAACAGCGAGCAATTAGCTTTAGCTGAATAACCGGACTCACTTTGTTGCCAAAATTCACCCAATACTAGCGTGACCAGTTCACGTACCGACCGACTCAACCGCCGTAGGCGAGAGCATAAATGAAATGGAAGACCATCAAGCGCCCCGCTTGCGCTGGCTTCCGACCCAGAGAAGCAAGGGAGTGCTTTCCGGATAGCCGGGGACACTGCCTTGCTTTCCTAATGTGAGTAAAATTTGAAAGAAAGCTTCGGTTATCTTTTCCACTCCAAATAAATATCCTACCTTTGCCCCGCTCTACGGAGGTCCTGAGGGAATCCTGGATATAAGTGGCCGGTTTTCAGCCATTTATCCGCAAAATTTATTAGAATGTTACAGCCTAAAAGAACGAAATACCGGAAGCAGCAGAAGGGTCGCAACCGTGGCCTGGCGCAGCGTGGTAATACAGTGGACTTCGGTTCCTTCGGCCTCAAAAGCCTGGACCTCGGTCGTATCACCAGCCGCCAAATTGAGGCTGCCCGTATTGCGATGACCCGGAATATGAAGCGAGAAGGTAAAGTGTGGATTCGCATTTTTCCGGACAAGCCAATCACCAGCAAGCCACTCGAAGTTCGAATGGGTAAGGGTAAAGGCGCGCTCGACTATTACGTTGCCAACGTGCAACCCGGACGCATCATGTTCGAGATCGACGGCGTAACCCGCGAAGTCGCAGAAGAATCACTTCGCCTGGCCGCTCAGAAGCTGCCCGTTCAGACTCGCACCGTCACCCGTCTTGACTACCAAGACTAAGCATAACCAAAAGTAAAGTCACTCCCGATTCGATTGGCACGTGACCCAATTAATACTAACCATGGCTAGTAACAAATCAGTTGAGCTTCTCAGCGCTTCCGACGCCGATCTTCAGGATCAGTTGAATGAAACAAGCGGCAGCCTCAATAAAATGCAGTTCGACCATACCGTAAGCGGTATCGAGAACCCCCTGCAACTGCGGGAAGTCCGACGCGACGTTGCGCGGATTAAAACTGAAATTCGTCGCCGCGAGCTGGAAAAACTTTCTCCCGAGGAAGCCGCCAAGCGGAACCACATCCAAAGACGTCGTCGTAAAAAGTAAGCAAGCATGAGCAACGAGGAAAACAAAAAAGAAGAAGGCGGTCTGATCGAAAGCATCGCCGAGACGGTTGGTGAAGCCGTCGCTGTCGCCGTCGACACGGTAGAAAGCGTCGCCGGAACCGTAACTGAAACCGTTACGGATGTGGTGGATACCGCCGCTAACTACTTCGCCCCCGAAGAAGAGAAAGTTTATGACGGTCGTAACGAACGCAAAACGCGGGTTGGACTCGTAGCTAGCAACAAGATGGATAAGACCATCACCGTTGTGATCGAGCGTAGACTCCAGCACCCCATTTACGGCAAGTACGTAAAGAAATCTAAGAAGCTTGTCGCCCACGATGAGAACAATGAGTGCCAAATCGGTGACCTTGTCCGCATCATGGAGACCCGCCCCCTGAGCCGTCGTAAGCGTTGGCGTTTGGTGACGGTAATCGAGAAGGCCAAGTAAATAACCACCCAAAATTTAGCTACTCATGATCCAACAGGAATCACGTTTACGCGTAGCCGACAACAGCGGCGCCAAAGAGGTACTCTGTATTCGCGTACTTGGCGGCTCTAAGCGCCGTTACGCCAGCATTGGCGATCAAATTGTCATCTCCGTTAAGGAGTCTGCCCCGGGTGGAGCCGTAAAGAAAGGTTCGGTATCTCGCGCCGTCGTCGTCCGAACCCGTAAGGAGATCCGTCGTAAGGATGGATCGTACATTCGTTTCGATGACAACGCCGTCGTTTTGCTGAACGCCAATGAGGAGCCACGTGGAACCCGTATTTTTGGCCCCGTGGCACGTGAACTTCGCGACCGGGACTACATGAAGATCGTATCCCTCGCTCCCGAGGTCATTTAAACCTCCCCCCAATCCGCCCGGCATTATTATCGTCTGGCATAATTAACAATAACAATGGCTAACAAGACCTATAAAGACAAGCAGAAGCGCCACGCGCCGAAGCTGAAGATCAAGAAAGGTGACCGGGTGGTAGTAATCGCCGGGGCCAATCGTGATCTTGCTCTTCCCCGGGAAGTACTGCAAGTATTACCAACCGAAAACCGGGCCATCGTCGAAGGTGTAAATCTTCGTAAGAAGCACCAACGCGCTACGGAGACCGATCAGGGTGGTATCGTCGAAAAGGCGGCCTCAATTCATATTAGTAACCTGATGCTGCTGAATGCCGATGATCAGCCTACCCGCGTGGGCCGCAAAGCAGATGAGAACGGTAAACTTGTACGCTTCGGTAAGCGTGACGGAAATATCCTTAAGTAATGAGCTACACCCCCCGACTCAAAAAGAAGTACGACGAAGAAATTCGTAACCAACTCCAGGAGCAATTCAACTACGACAGCCCCATGGAGGTGCCGCGTTTGTTGAAAATTTGCATCAATCAGGGTGTTGGTAAAGCAACCCAAGACCGGAAGCTGGTTGAGAATGCCATGAAGGAAATGTCCCTCGTAGCTGGTCAGCAGGCCGTTATTACGATGTCCAAGAAATCTGTCTCTAACTTCCGTCTTCGCGACGGGATGGGAATCGGTGCTAAGGTGACCATTCGTAGAGGCAAGATGTATGATTTTCTCGATCGCTTGATTGCAACTGCTCTCCCGCGCGTTCGTGACTTTCGTGGCATCAACGACAAGAGCTTTGATGGCCGTGGTAATTACACCTTTGGTGTAACCGAACAAATCATTTTCCCTGAAATCAGTCTTGACGACGTCGCTAACCTTACCGGTTATGACATCACTTTCGTCACGAGCGCAAAAACGGACGCCGAAGGTATGGCACTCCTAAAAGCACTCGGCCTGCCTTTCAAGAACCAAACTAAAGAAGCGTAAACATGGCACGTAAATCACTGATCGCCCGCGAACGCAAGCGCGAACGCATGGTTGCCCAGTACGCTGAGAAGCGTGCGCAGTTGAAAGCTGAAGGTAACTGGGACGAGCTCGATAAGCTCCCCCGTAATTCTAACCCGATCCGGCTACACAACCGTTGTGGTCTGACTGGTCGCCCAAAAGGGTACATGCGTAAATTCGGCCTCTGCCGCGTCAAGTTCCGTGAGATGGCACTCGATGGCAAGATTCCCGGAGTACGCAAAGCTTCTTGGTAGGCCTGGAGCCGACTACACAAATCAATTTTTAACAGCCCTGGAAGTTCCGATGACGGAAAACCACGGGGCGCAATATCAATGGCATGGCCGTTACTGATCCAATTGCCGACTACCTGACCCGCCTGCGCAACGCGCAAATCGCCGGTCACCGTGTCGTCATCATTCCTTCTTCAAAATTGAAGAAGAACATGACCGAAATCCTTTATGATCAAGGTTATATTCTGAAGTACAAATTCGAAGACGAGGCGGGCAAGGGCAACCAGGGAGAAATCTCTATCGCTCTTAAGTACGAGAAAGATACCCGTACCCCCGTCATTCGCAAACTCATTCGTGTTTCTAAGCCAGGCCTGCGTCGCTACGTCAAGGCCGATTCACTGCCCCGCGTCATTAATGGCCTTGGTATTGCAATCGTATCGACCTCAAAGGGGTTGATGACCGACAAGGCAGCACGCAAAGAGAATATTGGCGGCGAGGTTCTCTGCTACGTATATTAATAGATTTATAGACTCATGTCTGCAGGCGGTGCGAGTCCGACCGTAAGACTAAAATAATTTGGATATGTCCAGAATTGGCAAAAATCCCGTTACCATTCCGACTGGCGTCTCAATTGACGTCAGCAAAGGAAATGTGGTAACCGTTAAGGGCCCCAAAGGGCAATTAACACAGCAAGTTAGCCCCGAGTTGGGTGTGAAGGTGGAGGATGGTGAAGCCGTAGTTTCCCGCCCCAGTAACTCCAAACGCCACCGCAGCTATCACGGACTCTACCGCAGTCTTATCGCTAACATGGTCACGGGCGTTACCGAAGGGTACACCATCGACATGGAAGTAATCGGTGTAGGTTACCGCGCTGAGAACAGTGGCAATACGCTTACCCTAACCCTTGGCTACTCACACCCGATCATTTTCATGATCCCCAGTGAGGTGACCGTCGAGACAGTTAGCGCGAAAGGTAAAGCACCCGTCATCAAGTTGGCCAGTATGGACAAACAGCTTGTCGGACAAGTAGCCGCTAAGATCCGGTCGCTGCGTAAGCCAGAGCCTTACAAAGGAAAAGGTATCAAGTTTGTTGGTGAGGAACTACGTCGCAAGGCAGGTAAGACCGCCGCTAAGAAATAAGATCTGTAACCCCCGCAAGGGAACTCAAAAAGTAGCAATGCAACTAACAAAACTAAAGCGGAGGAAGCGGATCCACAGCCGTGTACGGAAAAGAATTTCCGGCACGCCCAGCTTACCTCGCCTGAACGTATTCCGTTCCAATAAATTTATCTACGCCCAGCTGATCGATGATGTGAATGGCGTAACTCTTGCCTCAGCCTCTAGCTTCGAAGCTTCGGTGGGTCAGGAAGATAACAAGTCAGCACAAGCGACCGCAGTAGGCAAGATGATTGCCGAACGTGCCGTCGCCGCTGGTATCGACAAAGTCCTTTTCGATCGGGGGGGATATCTTTTTCACGGGCGTGTTAAGTCACTCGCCGATGGTGCTCGTGAGGGTGGCCTTAAATTCTAAATAAACTCAACTATGGCTGAGCAAAGAAATTCAGGCGGCAAAGAAGGTGGCCGCAACCGTCGCGACGGACGCAAAGGTGGTCGTAAAGACGGCAAGAAGCAGGAAAGCGACATGCGCGAAAAGATGGTTGCCCTCAACCGGGTAACCAAAGTAAACAAAGGTGGTCGTACGTTCACTTTCGCTGCCATTGTGGTAGTAGGTGATGGTAAAGGTAAAGTTGGTTACGGTATGGGTAAGGCTAGGGATATTTCCGAGGCTATCCAGAAAGCGACCGACAACGCCCGCAAGAGCATCATTACCGTACCGTTGCACAAGGGAACCATTCCCCACGAGCAACTTGGCAAATACGGTGCTGGTAAGATTCTTTTGAAGCCCGCTTCCGAAGGTACCGGTGTAATTGCCGGTGGTGCCATGCGTGCCGTTCTCGACATCGCCGGTGTACATAACGTACTCGCCAAATCACAGGGGTCTTCCAATCCTCACAACGTGATCAAGGCCACCATCGATGCACTTACAAAACTACGCAGCCCGATGGCAATCGCTAAGCAGCGTGGTATCTCAATGGAGAAACTCTTCGAAGGGTAAACTTCCGAAGTACTCACAAACAATATACCAGCTATGGCAAAGGTTAAAATCACCCAGGTCAAGAGTGTTATCGACCGCCCGAAGAAGCAGAAAGCTACAATGATGGCCCTCGGCTTCAAGCGTATGCACCAGACCATTGAGCGCGAGGATACCCCCGTCGTCATGGGAATGGTTAAGGCAGTTAGCCACCTTGTTAAAGTAGAGGAAGCGTAAGCGTTGGTTGCTTTAGGTGCTTCGTGAAATGTACTTTCAGTCGACTATCGTAGCTAATCGATCTTTCCGTCTCCCAAAAAATAAATTCCGTCATGGAACTCAATAATCTAAAACCAGCAGCCGGCGCTACTAAGTCCGGTAAACGCATTGCACGCGGTCAGGGCTCCGGCCGTGGCGGCACGTCAACGCGTGGTCACAACGGTGCTAAGTCACGTAGTGGCTATAAAAGCAAGCGTGGTTTTGAAGGTGGCCAGATGCCCCTTCAGATGCGTTTGCCAAAGCGTGGCTTCAACAGCCCGAACCGTGTTGAATACGTTGCCCTGAACCTCAGTCGTTTACAGGAGATCAGCGAGAAACAAGGACTTACGGAGATTACTCCGGCAGCACTTTATGCCGCAGGTATCATCAAAAAGAACGACCTTGTGAAGGTTCTCGGCAATGGTGAGCTGACCGCCAAGTTGACCGTCAACGTACACGCTGCTTCCGCTTCCGCTCAGGACGCAATTGAAAAAGCTGGTGGTTCCGTAACCACCGCCTAAAAATCCCCCCCATGAAGTTTTTTGAGACACTCAAAAACATCTGGTCCATTGAGGAGCTCCGTAAGCGCATTCTGTTTACGCTCCTGCTAATTGCCATTTACCGCCTGGGTTCCTACATCGTTTTGCCCGGTGCGGACGTAGTTGCTCTGAAAGCACAGTTGGATAACTCAGGTGATCCAAATGACTTGATGGGGCTAATCAATATGTTCACGGGTGGGGCGTTCAACAACGCTTCCATCATGGCACTGGGTATCATGCCCTACATCACGGCGAGTATTATCGTCCAGTTGTTAGGCTTTGCCGTTCCGTACTTTCAGAAACTTCAGACTACCGAAGGAGAATCTGGAAGAAAGAAACTCAACCAAATCACACGTGCGCTAACGGTGGCCATTACGCTCGTCCAGGGCGCCGGTTATCTCACTTACATTAGCTCCAATGGCGGCCAGTCCGCCGCTGTTTCTGATTCAGTGTTCTGGCTTAGTGGCATCGTTATTCTATCGACAGGTACCATTTTTGCCATGTGGTTGGGTGAACGAATTACCGACCGTGGCATCGGTAACGGTGTATCCTTACTGATTACCGTTGGTATCATCGTTGGTCTTCCCGCAGCGCTTGGGTTTGAATTGCAGGATAAATTTGGCAACGGTGGTTTGCTGGTCTTCGTGATCGAAATGCTTGCCTTCTTTATGGTGACGTTATTGACCGTAATGATCGTGACGGGCGTCCGTAGAATTCCCCTACAGTTCGCTCAGCGGGCGGTAGGACGCGGCGATCGCTCTGCACCGACGGCAACGGCTCGTGACTACATTCCCCTCAAAGTCAATGCCTCCGGTGTAATGCCGATCATCTTCGCTCAGGCACTTATGATCCTTCCCGTCAGTCTCGCTGGCTGGGGTGGTGGACAAAACGTAGAGTCCAGCTGGTTCGTACAGCAATTCAATGACTTTACGTCTCCGCTCTACAATCTGGTCTATTTCATACTAGTCGTCGTTTTCACTTATGTCTACACTGCCCTGGTAGTGAACCCCGGGCAGTATACGGAATACCTTAGCCGCCAAAACGCCTTTATTCCCGGTGTGCGTGGTGGTCAGGAAACGGAAAACTACATCGACTCAATTACTAGTCGCATCACGTTACCCGGTTCCATTATTCTTGGCCTGATCGCTATTCTGCCAGGACTAGTCGCAACATTGGGCGTTAATCCCGGCTTCGCACTGTTCTTCGGTGGTACTTCATTGATTATTATGGTAGGCGTAGTACTCGACACGCTCGACCAGATCAACAGTTACCTTCTCATGCGGAAGTACGATGGACTGGTTAAAGAAGGAACCGTGGTGGGACGTAATGGCGGTAGCCGAATGCAAAGCATCGGTGCTGACTTCTAAAACTCAACACCCCGCCCAAGGACTTGAAAAGCCCCCACCGATTCATTCGGCGGGGGCTTTTTGATTTGCGATCCGAAAGTCAAAGGATAGATGAGAAAGGTGACACGGAGCATTGTCACGTAGGGAACAAGTCACTTATTCTAATAACCGAAGTATGGTAGAAGTAGCGTCATACCAGTGCTGGAAGTGGACTTGACTACACGCACTATCCCGCATAACGGGGCTACCTTTTGACGCATGCTGCGGTCACCATGAGGTTGGCATTGAATTATCATCATTGGTTGATTAATCTTGCTCCACGGTGATGTCTCGAATATCGCTTCAGGTAAGTAATCGAGGCAACAGAATTATTTACCAGTAGCTATATTATTTGATGAACTAGCTAGTTGCTCATCAGGCTTCTGATGACGGGTTACGTATCAGAATCCTAACCGTGATCAAAACTGTTTTCTTTTGGCTGCTCGAAATTTGGTCGGGCGATTGCCCCGTGGACAGTTTGTGCTGACGAACTGCTGGTATCGTTAGGTAGGTGACAGGACTCGAATGACCGTGACGGCAGTAACCCCGAGCTTATTTCAGCGGGATCAGTGGAAAGAGATCAAGTGTGAATCTAGAACTGTCTCGTTTCCCGCTCTAATCGCGTCGGTAGATTACGATCCCTCCCGCCAGCGTATCCACCGGACTAAAATAATCCAGGAGGAGTCGACGTACTACGGCAGGCCTATCTTCCGTAGTAGCATTACCGAATAAGTAGGTCAGGTTAGGGTTGTCAAGCAGTCGCTGCGCTTCTTTACGCTCATCGATCTGGAAAGCCCGGATGTGCTGATCCAAGAAGAGTAGCGAAGAATGGACGTAGGGCGTAGGTACGTTCCGCTCCAACAGGTGGTAAGTGATTTGCCCCCCGCTCAGGCCAAAAAAAGTTTCTTCCGGCGGCAGCCTCTCCCGCAGGTAACTGGCAACGCGAACGGGTTGATCGTCCTTACCGGAATAGCGAACGAAATGCAGCACGCCAATTAGCACGGATAGGATAATGAGTAGGGTGGGGACGTAATTCTTTATCCCCGCCCCTCGTCGCCAGATAGTACCATCATTACTCACGGCCCAGTAGGCACCGGCCAGGGAAGCCAGCGCTGGAAACAACTGTACTTGGTAGTGACCAAACCGTTTGCCGGTGATCAGCACGACAATAGTTACGAACACAAATTGTAGTAGCAGGTAACGGGTCCAGACCCAACCCTCCCTGCGCTCTTGGTGATTACTCCGCACCAGCGACAGCGCCCCCAAAATCACGAAGGGCGAAAACCGCAACGCGAAATCCCCCATGTACTTTAACCGCAGGTACCACGCAAGCTCTACCGGGTAGGCACCGTTCACGTCGAAGAGGTAGAACCGGAGTGTATCCAGCAGACCGAGCTGCTGGTAGTACAGAAAGACCCCCACCAGGGGTAAAGAAAAGCCCAGTACCAACAATAGCCCGGTGCCAAATAACCGGCCGTAGTCCTTAAGGCTGAAATAGAACCAGACCAAAAATAAACCAACCGCCCCGGCTTCCGCCGCCGCGAAGGGTTTGATGATCATTGCTAACCCGAGGAGTAACCCCGCTACCGGCCAGTGCCACACTGGGTCCGTCTTACCACCAGCAACCCGGGGCGCTACGGCCAGCGCTACCGCGAAAATCGTTAAACAGTTAAAAAAGATCTCTGTGTTGGGCGACAGCCCGTAGTAACTGAAAAGACTACACATCAAGCAGTAGGCAAGCGCCGCCGCAACGCCGGCGGCCGTGCCTAATGTAGCCCGCCGCGTCGCCAGGAATAAACCCCAGCCACCAAGCGCGACCACCAGCGCCGCCGCTAACCTCAGCAACGGTATGCTTCCCCCCGTCAGCTTTATCAAGCCCGCGTAGATCCAGAAGATTCCGATGGGTTTGGTGTCGACTACGTCGCGTAAGTAAACCTCGCCACGGAGTAATTCGTCGGCAATAACGATGTAAGTGCTCTCGTCGTGATCGATTACCGAGATAAAGAAAGAGCCCCACCGCAGCAGAATGGCAAAGACTGAAAAAATAGCCAGCCACTGCCAGGGGTGGAGTTTACGGTAATTGGGAAGGGCGAAGATGAGCGCTGAGTTTACGCAGCCGGGGCGGCGGCGATCGTGATGGTGACAACCGTGCCCGGTTGAGCCTGGCCCGGATACTGATCGGTAGTGGTAAAGGTAAAGTTGACGTCCTTATTTCCGGCAAGAACGGCTTGGCGGTCCTGAAGAATTTGCGTGGAGCGGGAAGCATTGGTTTTCGGGCCCGCCCGTCGGCCCGCCACTTCGCGGCCGACACCATTATCCGCCACGCGGCAAACGAGTGTGTCTTCGTCATCCGCGGCTAATAGAAAACTTACCGTGAGCAGCCCTCCTTTTTTAAGCGGTAGTAAACCGTGATTGATGGCATTTTCCACGAGCGGCTGCAACAGGAACGATGGTAATTCGTCCATGGCGGGGTCGAGGTCCGCTCCTACCTCAATCCGGTAGGCAAATTTGTCCGGAAACCGCAGTCGTTCCAGCCTTATGTAATGGTCGAGTAACTCTACTTCATCGGCGATCGTGCTGGAAGGTTTCCGGGACGCTTCCATGTACAAACGCATCAGTCGGCTAAAATCCGTCAGGTAACGCGCCGCACTTTTCGGGTCCTCCTTGTAAACGAACTCCCGAATGGCGTTCATCGCGTTAGAAATAAAGTGTGGGTTCATTTGCTGACGCAAGGATCTTAATTCCAACATCTGTACGCGTTGTTGGGCCAGATAACGCTCGCGCAGCCGCAGGAACCGCAGCCGGATGAATCCGCCAACTAAAGAGACGACGATGGTGGCCGCCAGGAGGTAAAACCAGCTTTGTTGGTACCACGGTCGCAAAACAACGATGGATAGTGGCGGTATGGCCCTGGTCGATCGCCCGGAACCATCGGTCGCCCGGAGGTTAAATTCGTACCGGCCGGGTGGTAGTCTGGAATATCGAACTGACGGTGTAGTGGTGGGCACACGCCAGTCGGGATCGAGGCCGGTAAGCATGGTCTCATACGTAGGCGTGCCCGCCCCCGTGTAATCCGGCAGGGCAAACTCCAGCGAGAAATAGGCAACGCTTGGTTCCACGACCAGCGGGCCAGCGGGGGTAGGAAGGAGGTCGCTGGATTTTTCGAACCCGATGTTCTCGTCGAGGTCACGGTAGCGTAGCAGCACGGGTTTATACGGGCTCGGGGGAGGCACCAAATCCGTCGCCGCAAAGCTAACGAAGCCATTTATGCCCCCGGCGAGCCAGCGGTCGCCGTGCGCATCGTAATGCAGGGAGGAGGTGTTGAATTCATTGTTTCCCAGCCCTTCCGCGGTCGTGTAGTGGTAATCCTTACCCGCGTCGTGTAATGCCAGGCCGTTGAAGGTCGTAACAATTATTTGGCTGTCTTTCGTCATGGCCATGCCGGCAACGCTGTTGCTGGGAAGGGATATGAAGCCGTCGACTTCGGGCACTTTTCCGTGGGCAAGTATTCCACCACGGTGCTCGAAGGTTTCCGCAGCGATGTCGAAGCGCTGAATCCCCTCGCTGAGCGTTCCGAGTAGGATCGATTTATTCCGGGGGGGCATGACCGCGGTGATTTGGGTTGGCCGACCGCCGGGGAGCGCGTACTGACGTAACGACCCGTCGGCGGGGGAGAACCGGTAAAATCCCCTGATCGTGCCGATCCAGAACAGGTCTGTTTCAGGGTCGTGCGCAACTCCCCTCGGGTATCCGAACATGCCGCCGGTAGGGGACCGCAGTGCGACCTCGCTGATGGTGCCGGTACGAATATCAAACTGGAAGACAGCCCCCGGCCTATTTTGCCGCCAGTATTCCGTAAATAACCAGATAACTTCCCGCCCCTCGTCGTGGATCAGGTACCTGATGATCTGATTCTTTACGGGCAGATAGAAAATGCGCCAAGTGTCTTTGGCGGGTTCGTAACGACTTAAAAAGCTGACGCTACTGGGTGGGGCGATGTTGCAACTGTGGCCGTAGACGTAAGGCCCGACCGACAGCAGGTTAGTCCCGCAGCCCATTTGCTCGACTTCCCGACCGAGTTCGTCCCGGATGGTAATCGTATCGACGCGGCCCGTAGCTGCGGATAGCCGGAACCAGGCGTTGGTGCCGGTGTCCTTATTCGCGATGACGTCACCGTTCGCGGTGGTCGTAAAACCGCGCATTACGTGGCCGAATTGAGACTTCGTTATGTTGGAGGTGTACATGTGGCGCAAAAAAGGGGCCGACGTGTTGTGTTTAAAGACAACTGTTTGCAGCCCCCCGTAAGTAGCCAGCGTAATGCCTTTTGTAAAGTCGTCGCCCCGGGCGCTGATGATTCGGTCTTCGTCGGCTAACAACCACGCCAGGTCGTGTATGCGGTCGTCAACGACCAAATAAAAGCGCTCCCAACGCAGGGAGAATATGTTCAAACGCGCCAAGATAGCATTACCCGCTTCGTCTTCTGCGTAATAATTCAACTCCTCATCCGCAAGCTCCGTGCTCGCCGCCTTCTCAAAAATATCGATACCCGCTGGCTTATAAAAAACGCCCTCATTCGTAAGGCAGACCAGGCGGTTCCGGCGGTCCATTTGCAGGTCATAAACCTTGCCGTTGCTCCCCAGGGTGGGCAGGTCGTAGATAGCCACGTCCCGACCCTTCACCTCCGTCACGCTGCCGCTGTGGGCGAAATAGGTAACGAAATGGTCATCTTCGGCGTAGATCAGTTGCTCAGTAATGTCCGTGATGCGCGGCCGCGGGTGCAGGGCATTATGCGTAGGAGCGGAGTGGCCGGGCGTGATTCTTAAGCTCCGTAAGCTATCCCGGCAGAGGAAGTATAATTCTTGACCACTACGCTGATACACACCAAGGGCGCCGGGAAGGTGAAACCCCGTGCTGCGGAGGGTGTACGGGTTAAAAACTTCCGTGGAGTCGACTTCACCGGATGGGGTTGAATAAATCAGCCCGTCATGCCCCAGCGTCAGTGCGCCCGAAAACTGCTGCGGCACCCGTCCGAAAGACGTAAACCCCCGCCCGTTGTAACGGACCAAACCGGCCGCCGTGCTCAGCCACATTACCCCGTTGGTGTCCAGCACGGTGCTGCGTACCTCCCGGTGGGGAAGGCCGTCTTCCAGCGAGAGCTTAACGGAGGTCGTCATTTGCGGACCGAAAGACTGTGCATCCAGCGACCGCGCACTACCGGCCAGACCAAAGAACACGAGCGGAAGCCAAACAAAGATCGACGAAACTGAAAGGGGGTTTTTCATGAACTGTAACGAAAGTACGCAATTGACGGTGTAACAAGGAACTACCTTGCCGGCCGAACCCGTTACCTTACGGATATGATCAAAGCATTACTGATTGATGATGAACCGGCGGCCAGTCGGGCGCTTGGCGTAATGCTCCGAACCGCGCACCCCGAGATACATATTAGTGGCGTCGCAACCACCGTCAGGGAGGGCCTGTCGAGCACCATCACCCACCAGCCCGATCTGCTTTTCCTGGACATCAACCTTCCCGATGGCCGCGGCTTCGATCTCATTCGCCAACTCCGCCCTGAGTCCCGCCCGGAGATCATCTTCGTGACGAGTGCGGAGGAATACGCGATGCAAGCCATCAAGGTGGCCGCCCTCGGTTATCTCGTCAAGCCAATCGACCCCGTTGAACTCACTCAGTCGATTGCCGTGGCTAAAATTCGTATCCGACAACGTAACGGCGAACGCCGGCTACGGGCCCTCCTGAGTAACCTCGACCGGGCCGATAATGCCACCAAGCAAATCAGTATCCCCTCGGAAAAGGGAGTTGAATTTGTCGAGGCCGGTAACATACTCTGTTGCCAGGGGGTAGACGGATACACCAGCATTGAACTTAGCGACGGTAGTAAGCGACTGTCTTCCTACAGCATCGGTGAATACCGCAAGATGCTCGCGCCGTACGGTTTTTTCGCCGTCCACCGGTCTTATCTCGTCAACCGCGTTCACGTCACCGGTTGGGCGGATACCTCGACGTTGCGGCTCAAAAATAGCCGCCTGATCGACGTGAGCCGGCGAAAAAAAGCTGCCGTCAAAGCCTGGCTAGCTTCCTGACTAATGAGCCCGACCGCAATAATCTACCACTAATCGAACGAACCGTACCGCTCGTAAAATGGGTCGCTGCACAACCTAACCTTGGCCCCCCTACGAACCTTACATTTACGTACAGACTCGGGAAATACAGCAGGCACTAACACATTTGGACTTTTTTTTGGAACACACACTGATTTATCTAGATAGCCAGCAAGCATTCGGACAACACACTACACACTTTCGTATTCAAGGCCACCCGGCCCGCCTTCACCGGTGGCCGGGTGTTTCTTATTGAGGCCTAAAGAATACAGTTTACCGGCCCTAATACCGAAGCTTGATTAGTTATTGGAAATCGAGGGCCATCGTAGCTTATTCGCGCCGGGTGAGTATGACGAAGCCTAACCCCCATACACAAGTAACAATATCATTTTCCCGGTGCCGTTTTGTGTTACCTTGCGCGCGCAAGCATCGTCCCATAAAAACAGGCTTGTATCACCAGATTGATCATCGCTGATATCATGTGCCGTACACGCATTACGGAACCTGGCGTGAGCCGATTATTATTTAGTTATCCAGCAAAAGGTCGGTACGTCCGGCCGCTCACAAAAATAAATATGCTCCGTTACATAGCTCTTTTGGCCTGCCTTACGTCTAGTTTAATCGCTCAGGCGCAACGCGCAGCGCAAACCTTACCTACCTCCAACGATCAGGCTCGCGAGTTCGCCGCCACCATCACCGCGGATGATCTTCGCGACCACCTCACCATCATTTCTGATGATGACATGGAAGGCCGCGAGACGGGCCAGCCCGGTCAGAAGAAAGCAGCGGCGTACCTGAAGGGGGAGTTCGTGAAACTAGGCTTGCCCCCGATCGGTGAAGACAAAGGTTACTTTCAAACCATCATCTTCAAGCGCCAGAAATGGGATACGGTAGCGATGTCGCTAAACGGGAAGCCGCTTCGCCACCTCTTCGAATACGCCACGGCCCCGAGCCAGAACACCAGCCGTGCTGCGGTCGACATTGACGAAATTACCTTTGTCGGCTACGGCGTCGACAGCCCGACCTACAGCGACTACGACAACGTGGACGTGAACGGCAAGCACATCATCATGCTCGCCGGTGAACCCACGGACCGGAAAGGAAACTACTACGTTTCCGGCAGCGCCAGGCAGTCCGAATGGAGCACCGACGTGGAAGCTAAACTCCGCGTGGCAAAAGAAAAGGGTGCCGAAACCGTTTTCGTTATCGATCCCGATTTTGCGGACAATATTCGCGACATCCGCCAGGAAACACTCGACGGTCGGATGAGAATGGCCGAAGGAATGGAAACGGATCGAACCACCGCCAACGTGGTGTACCTAACGCCACAATTGAGCCGCAAAATCTTGGGTAAAAAGGAGAGAAGGGTCATTAAGGCGCGTAAAAAGCTTACGAAGTCGGGTAAGTTAAAGCCAGTGGTAATTCCCACCAATTTGCGCCTCACTCAGCAGAAGCAAGTCGACGAACTGATCGGGGAAAACATCTACGGTTTCGTGGAAGGGAGCGACCCTCAGCTGAAAGAGGAAGTGTTGGTGATCAGCGCCCACTACGACCACATCGGAAAGCGGGGCGACGACGTGTTTAACGGCGCGGATGATAACGGCTCCGGTACGAGCACCATTCTCGAAATTGCGGAAGCTTTCACCACCGCCAAGAAAGCTGGTGCCGGTCCGCGGCGCAGCGTTCTCTTTTTACTCGTCAGCGGCGAGGAAAAGGGCTTGCTCGGTTCGGAGTACTACGCCGCCCACCCGCTGTTCCCCCTGGAAAATACGATCGCCGACATCAACGTCGACATGGTTGGCCGCGTCGACGACGAGCACGCCGATAACCCCGAATATATTTACGTCATCGGGTCCGATCGCTTGAGCACGGAACTGCACGAAATCAATGAGCGCATGAACGCCACGTTCACCAACATCGAGCTCGATTATACGTACAACGCGGAGGATGACCCCAACCGGTACTACTACCGCTCCGACCACTACAACTTCGCCGTCAAGGGCATCCCGAGCGTGTTCTTCTTCAACGGTACCCACGCCGACTACCACCAGGCGACGGATACGGTCGATAAGATCAACTTCGACAAAATGGCCAAGATCGGCCAGCTCGTCTTTCACACGGCGTGGCAGCTGTCCAATCAGGATCGGCGGATCGAAGTCGACGTACAGAAGTAAGGTTCGGTTATTTTACTACGGGCAACGCCCCGTCATCATTAGGTGGCGGGGCGTCGTTCGTAGTGAGGTAGCGCTTTATTAGGGAGGCTTTAATCCGGGCGAAAGCTAAGAAGGGATTTTCAAGAATTGGGGATGAGTAAGTTAGTCGTGTTCGCCGGGATCGGGGAATTGGCGTTGTGGTAGATAATCGCGATCAAAAAAGCCACCACGGCTACGATCATCCCGAACAGAAAGATATTGTAGCAGATGCGCAAAAAGGTGTACTTCTTGGCCAGCACGATACCTAGGTAGTAAAGATCTCGCGTCATGGAGCTGTACAGGAAATCCTCATCCCTGATCATCTCCATCATCCCGTAGTGAAAATCATCGATGGGCATTTTATAAAAGTTACCGAAGAAGAGTAGATTACTGCGGCGCGCCTTGATGTCTTCCATGCTGCTTTTTCCCTCCGTCACTTTCGGTCGCGTTGCCTGGATCGCGTAGAAAAGGGAGGCTAGGCAAACGCCCACCAGAATCACCGTGGGCACGACGAGGTGCGTGTTGGTGTCTAGCTTAGTGGCCAGGTTAGCGACCACGACGGAGAGCACGATGGCGTTTACCGACAGCATGATGTTTGCCTTGGAATCGGCCATGCTGCTCAGGTTGACGTGGGTGCGGTAAGTCGCGCGGTACATAGTTTCCACCCCGCGGCCGGGTTTAAATCCGGGGTCTTTTCCCGTTTTCTTCACCTCCGCTCGTTTTAGCTTCTTGAGCTGTTTCTTCTGTTTCTTAGCGATCTCCAGTTCCTGAAGGTTGGTGGGTGTTTGGTCCGGGAAAAGCGCTTTCTTACGTTTGTAGAGTTGCTTGACGTGCTTACTTTTTCGTTCGCCAAAAAGCTCACGGGCGGCTTCGGTGTGGTATTCGTGGTTGAGCATAAAGCCGAGTTCGAAATCGATCCACTCCTGGTCGGACATCACCAGATCACGGGTCAGCGCGAATTCTTGCCGGACGCGGCCGCAACGATCCCAGTAACTAAGGTCGCCGAGGTGGCTCAGGTCGGCATCGGCAACGATCTGCTCGATGAAATTAGTGGGCTGCTGTGGCATACGCGTTGCGCGGATCGCTCCGGCAATTGACGCAAAGAGGCTCGTATCGTCCACACCGTTGTCACGGAGGTAGCCATGGGCGTTCGTAATGCTTCTTTCTTCGTGATCCTCCCAACCTTCGGCGTAGCCGGTGTCGTGAAACCAGGCCGCTAGTACGATGATGAATTTCTCTTCCGACGTTACTTCGTAGTGGTCGGCTAATTCGCGCGCTGCATCGACTACGGCGCAGGTGTGCTGGAAGTTGTGGTAGACAAATTCACTCGCCACGTTTTCGTGGATGTACTTTTCCACGTAGGCTTCTGCGTCCGCCAGCAGTTGTTTACGGTCCACGATAATCTCCATAGGTGGCAATATACGGATCATAGTACCGTAGAATCGGCACCCCGGTAATTATCGGGGTGGGTGCGGGGAAGTGGGGTAGGGGAGTCGATCCCACCATCATCGCCGGCCCGGTTACAGTTTCTCATCGACCTCAGCCAAAGCGTCCTCGTCCACCGGACCGAACCAAGTCGCCATTTGTCCGCGCGCGTTGCCTTTTACCTCATCGTTTACGTAAGCCGCAATCGTCACTAACGCAAAACTCAGGACGCCGAGATCGTCCGTGTAGCCCAGCAAAAAACTGAAATCGGGGATGGCGTCAATGGGCACGATGAGGTAGCCCAGGCCACCCATGGCTAATCGCTTAGCCCACGTGGGCGTCTCGGGGCGCTTGTAGGCGAAGTAGAGCAGTAGTGCCGTATATACTACCTTGGCACCCGCGGCCACGCCAACTCGCCTGAGCTTTTCCCACAGCTTCAATTCACTGAAACGGTCGCGGTATTTTTTCAATCCCTGCATCTTGGATAGTTTGAGTACGGCAAGATAACGCTAGCTTCCCCGATTTGGGTTTCGCCCGCTACTTAATTCTCGACGTATGCCCCGCCCCCGGCCCGTACTGTACCTTAGCCGGAGAATTTACCGCCGTGCCATGCTGACCACCCCCTCCGTCCCCCTTCTCATTCGCCTGGTCCTGCTGCTCGGCGTCTGCGTGCTGGCGGTAGCCTGCGTTCCGCCCACTGAAGAGAAATTTGAAGGCATCGTCGTTGACCTGAACGACCTGACCACCCGCCGCATCTACGAGCACCAGAACGGACGCCACGTTGATAGCCTGCTGACCTACCTCTCCCACCCAAACCCCAGTTACCGTTACCAGGCAACGCGTGCCCTCGGATCGTTCCCAGAACTACCCGCCACGGGCCACGCTATGCTAATTGAGCAACTAGCGGATCGCTACGAACTCGTCCGCTCGGCGGCCGCCTACGCACTTGGGCAGACCGGAGAAGAGACACTCGCCCGGTCACTGGCCGCCGCCTTCGATACCCTCGGTCAACTGCAAGAATACAACGCCGCCATCCTCACCGCAATTGGTAAGACGGGCGGGGCGAGCGTGCTCGATCAGGTGACGGCCATCACCACCTACCGGCCTGCGGATACCCTGTTGCGCTCGGCACAGGTACGAAGCCTACTATATTTCGGCCGCCGTGGTATTCGCTCCGACGCGGCGGATAGCTTGGTGCTGGACCGGCTGCTGGACCCAACCGTCGCCCCCCAAACGAAGCAGGAAGCTAGCTTCTACGCCCAACGCTTCCCGTTGCGTGCCACGACGGGTCAGGACGAAAAGTTGCGTCAGGCCCTACGGACCGAAATCGACCCCGACCTACTGATGGGTGTTGTCCGCACCCTGGGCGGGGTGAATTCGGCCGCCGCGCGGATCGCCTTGCTGCGTGCTCTGGAAGAACAGTCGGACTGGCGCGTACGGGTGGAAGCCCTGAAGGGGTTAGCTGATTACGATTATGCCCTCGTGCGCCCCGCCGTGCTGCAACGACTGTCGGATGAGCACCCGCTCGTCCGCAGGCAGGCCGCCGCCTACTTACGGGAGCACGGTGATGCCTCCGACGCGACTTACTACCACCGCTTCGCAAAAGATTCTACCCGCACGGACATCCGCTACCAACTCTTCGGCGCCGCCAATAAATACCTCCCGCTTTACCTAACCGACTACCGGGGTAGAATCAACTACGACCTGCGCCAGGCTTACGCCACCACGCAAAGTGATTACCACCGGGCGGAAATACTACAGGCCCTCGCCGAGTTCCCCTGGAATTACCGGACAATCCACGACCTGTACAAGGAAAGCGGCTCTCCCGTGGTGCGCAGTGCCGCCGCCGAGGCATTGTACTCCATCAGCGAGCGGGAGGATTTCGCGGCTTTTTTTCGGGGTAGTTCGAGCCGTGTCCGACTTGACCTGGCCGGGTTTTTTCAGGAGATGGTAACGAGCCTTGCCGTCGGGCCAGCTTATCACGCCGCCAACGCCATTGCGGCGCAGCCTACCGTTTACGGGCCACTCTATCCCGATCAAGTCTGGCTCCGGTCCGCACTCAAGTCCTTCAAGCTGCCCCGGGAGCTAGAGGCATATTACGCCGTTGACGCAGCCCGCGCCGCGCTGGCCGGGGAGCCCAAGCCGACTCCACAACAGCCTACATCAGTGGCGCAAGCCATTGACTGGGAAGTGTTGGGAGCGGGAGGAAAAGACGTACTGGTCCGCACCAGTGTCGGCCGCTTCAGCCTTAAAATGTTGCCGGACATTGCTCCCGCGACGGTGACTAACTTTTTGCAGCGGGTGGGGGAAGCTTACTACGACGGCAAGTCGTTCCACCGCGTTGTACCCAATTTTGTCGCCCAGGGTGGTGGCCCTTTGGGGGATGGCTTCGGGGCGGAAAGTTCGTTCGTGCGCACCGAGACGCCGGGTATTCGGTTCGACCGGCCGGGCCTCGTGGGGATGGCGAGCGCGGGTAAGGACACGGAAGGTGTTCAGTTTTTTATTACTCACCGCGCCGCGCCGCATCTAGATGGTAATTACACCATTTTTGCCGAGGTGACCAGTGGGCAGGAGGTCGTCGATCGCATCACGGTCGGCACGATCATCGAAAGTATCGAAGCGCAGTAACCAATACCGTACAGCATGTCATTACGCAACAAGATTCAGGACGCGGCGGACCTATCATTGGCCAATACCAGTGAGCTCCGCCGGCACCTCCACCAGTACCCGGAGTTGAGTTTTGCGGAGTACGAAACCCAGCAATTTATTGCCGATCGACTCCGGCAGTTGGGTATTGCGCACCAGGAGATTGCCGGCACGGGCTTGATCGCGGAAGTAGCGGGGGGCGCTGGCGCGGGTGCCGTGGTTGCCCTGAGGGCCGACATCGACGCGCTTCCGATCACGGAGGTAAATGAGGCTCCATACGCATCCAAAAATCCGGGCGTGATGCACGCCTGCGGGCACGACGTGCACACGGCGAGTTTGCTGGGGGTGGCGGAGATTTTGCAGTCCGTACGGCAAGATTTTAGGGGAAAAGTGCGCTTCCTCTTTCAACCGGGGGAGGAAAAACTTCCCGGCGGCGCAACGCTGATGATCAAGGACGGTGCCCTGAAAAACCCCGTGCCCGCGGCCATTTTCGGCCAGCACGTCCACCCGCCCCTGGCGGCCGGCAAGGTCGGCTTCCGCCCCGGCGTGTACATGGCCAGCACCGATGAGTTGTACCTCACCATCAGGGGAAAAGGAGGGCACGGGGCCATGCCCCACAACGCCGTCGATCCCATCGTGATTTCGGCCCACATCATCACCGCCGTGCAGCAACTCATTAGCCGCAATACCGACCCGACCCTACCGGCCGTGATCACCTTTGGCCGTATCGAGTCCGACGGAGGGGCGACGAACGTCATCCCCAACTCAGTAAGTTTGCTGGGTACCCTACGGACCCTCGACGAAGACTGGCGCAAAGAACTACACGTGCGGCTAGAAAAGCTCGTCACCGGAATGGCGAAATCAATGGGGGGCGAGGCGGAATTACGCATTGGCCACGGTTACCCGTTCCTCAAAAACGATGAACAACTAACGCGCTGGGCTTTTGCGGAGGCCCAACAGTTTCTGGGCGAAGACAATGTAGTCGAACTGCCAATCCGCATGACGGGCGAAGACTTTGCCTTCTACACGCACCACCTACCCGCCTGTTTCTACCGGTTGGGCGTAAGGAACGAAGCACGCGGTATCACGAGCTCGGTCCACACCGATACTTTTGACGTCGACGAAGCCTGTCTGCGTACCGGGCCGGGCCTGATGGCCTGGCTCGCGGTACAGAAGCTGAATGGTTAAGGTCTTATCCTAGACGTCCCGCACGAAGGAGCGCCAGTCGATGAAGAGCAAGATGCCCACGTCAATGGTTACAAAAAGATGCTTTCCTCCGCCGGCCAGGGCTACGTTGACCGCGTTGTTGGGAGTGGGGATTTTGCCGATTAGTTTTCCTTCCAGGTCCGCCACGTAAACCGCATCGCCGCCGCCAACGAGTAGTCGGTCCTCAGTGGTAACCGCGCCGTCGGGCACGCCTTTCGCAACCTGAAAGCAGCAAGCGCCTTCACCACTAATTTTACCGGTCTTCGGATCGAAGTCAAACTTCCAGACGGATTTCCTGCGGCCCAGCTCGATGTCGTCGCCGTGCGCACCGTCGTTGCTGGTATCGGTGATGAAAAGTGTCCGCTCGTCCGGGCTCAACGCTAAACCGTGGGGCATTTCCAGCGCACAGCGGAAACTAGTCATCGTTCCGTCCGCCGTCCTCACGTAGATCGCCGGCTCCAATTGCGGGGCGGGGCGGAAGTCCTGGCGGAAACCGTAGTCCGGATCGGAAAAGACCAGGTGGCCGGCTTTTGTCAAGATAACTTTGTTGAGCGAGTTAAACTCATGCCCCTCAAAATTGTCGACCAGCACCTTGCGGGTATGGTCGGCAACGTTGACGCTGCTAATTAGTGATGGTCGACTTTTATCGCCCTGCTCGGCCACCAGGAGGTCACGGCCCTTTTGGCTCAGGCACATGCCGTTCGCCATGCCGGCGTCGTGGTGAAACAGACGGGGGGAAATTTGCATGGCGGCATCCTCGGGTAGGCCCTTCCACAACTCATCCTCGTCGCACAGATCGAAGTGGCTAAAATCAAGGAATTCGATGTCCACCCGGCGGCGTCCGTCCAGGTGCGTTTTGGTGGTGTAGTAGAGCCGGCACTGATCGGCGACCCAGACGGGGCCTTCATGGGCGTCGGCAACGAAGAAATGAGGCTTTTGCATACTAATTCCAACGGAGCTTGTTTCGCCGGGGTTCGCGCCCCGCCGTACCTTTGCCGGTCGCCCACCAAACCAGCTTCCCGCATGCGCGCTAAAAAGTCCTACGGTCAACACTTTCTCAACAACGAACACTACGCGCTACAGATCGCCCAGTCGCTTCAGCTCACGGATCAGTACGATCACGTGCTGGAAGTAGGGCCGGGGCAGGGCATGCTGACCAAGCACCTGCTGGAGCGGGAAAAAGATTTTTCGCTAACGGTGAGTGAGGCGGACAAAGACATGATCGCCTACCTCGGTGAGCACTTCCCCCAGCTCGACGGACGGGTGCAACCGGGCGATTTTTTGAAACTGGACGTGGCGGAGTTGTTCGGCGGCAAGGCTTTCGGGCTCATCGGTAATTATCCCTACAACATCAGTAGCCAGATCCTTTTCAAAATGCTGGATAACTACGAGCAGATTCCGGAGATGACCGGGATGTTCCAGAAGGAAGTAGCCGACCGGGTAGTCGCCGGCTCGGGTTCCAAAATCTACGGCGTGGTCGGCGTGCTGGTGCAGGCCCGTTACGAAGGCAAAGTGATTCTCAACGTCGGACCGGGGAACTTCAACCCGCCGCCCCGGGTGGATAGCGCGGTCATCCGCCTGACGCGGCGGGCCGAACCGTTGGTCGCGGACGAACGGTGGGGAGATTTCAAACACATCGTCAAGTCGGCCTTCGGGATGCGGCGCAAGATGTTGCGGAATAGCCTCAAAGCCGTCTTCGATCAGGATGTCCTGCGGGATGATTTCTTTCAGCGACGCCCGGAACAAGTTTCGCTGGAGGAATTTGCGGAACTGGCGCGGCGGTAAACTTTTGCGTTTTTGCCAAACGTTCCTGGCACTCGTCCCGACTTAGTCGGGAATAACGTGCACTCCCTTATTTTGTCGGGGTGGCCGCGCTTTAATGTCGTTCGGGAACGGTGCTAGAAGCCATCCGGCGGCTCCACCGATTCTACTTCTTCGATCAGAAATTCCAGTACGGTGTGGGCCGGCACGAGGGTGTCACCCCGCGGCGTCACGAGCCCCTCCGGTCCGTAGGCCAGATTGCTCGGCGCCAGGATTCGGATGCTTCCTCCGTTTTTTATCCGTTGCACGCCTAAGTTCCAAGCGGGAATCAAGTCACCCAGGCGGAAACCAAGTTTCTCGCCCCGGCTCCGGCTGTCGTCAAAAGCTTTCCCGTCGAGAAAACTGCCCCGGTAGTGGGCCGCTACGTAGTCGCCCGTAACGAAACCAACCGTTGCCCCCGGCGCGATGATCTCGTAGAAATACCCTTCCGGTGCCGCGTACACGTCGTAATTCTGGTCGATTGCCCGGTTGATGATGGCATTGCGCTGCCGCCCCGCCCGGTCGTCGGTCGGAGCTAATTCCGTGATGAGCCGTTCTTCGATGGCCGACCTAGTTGCCTCGTCTTTTTCGGGCGCCCCGATAGATAGCGGGGCGGGTTTCGGGTTTCCACAGAAGGCGAGGCTTAGGGCTAGTAGGAATGGAGCGTACAACCGGGCCCAAAGCTTAAGAGAATTGAAGACAAATAACATTCGCACAAATTTTATCGTTAGCCGGGAGACCCCGTAAATTTAAACACCCATGCACCGAATCGCCGGCCTTCTGCTATTTTCTACGTTCCTTTTTGTCTCCTGCGATGGCCTCGAGCCCGTCGTTGAAACTGATGAAGACGGAACCCGCCACGAGTTTACCGTCGACCCAAAAACGAAGCTCCGGCAGGGTGAACTCCGCGAGTACTTCCCCGACGGTGAGCTGATGGCGGAAGCAAATTACCGCGACGGCGAGCTTCAGGGCCAGCGCAAACTCTACGACGAAGCGGGTAACCCGGTCGTTCTGGAAAATTACGATCAAGGAATACTAAGCGGCGCGTACACGAGCTATGTGGGAGACGGGAAACCAAGTCTGCGCGGTACGTACGTCGACGGTGCCATGAACGGAATCTGGACGGGCTACTACCCCGACGGGAAAATCCGGGAAGTCGTGAATTTTAACGACAATCATGAAAACGGACCCTTCCGCGAGTGGTACCCCGACGGTCAGCCAAAGGCCAGCGGTAACTACCGCGATGGTGACAACGAGGATGGTATTCTCCACCTCTACGCGGAAGACGGTGCCCTCGAAAAAGTGATGTCCTGTGACCTCGGGGCCTGCCGGACAATCTGGACCGCCGACAGCACGACGGCAGCCCCCCCGGGCGTCGATATGCAACTACCCGAATAAAGCCCGTAATGGTAAGTGGTAGTACGATCACCGTCAACCTTCGCCCCCCGCGTGCAGTTCCCACGAACATGAACCCAGCTAGCCTCAGCAAACGCGGGCGAACCGCCGCCACGAGCCCCCTCCGTGCCGACTTCGAACTCTTCGAAGCGGTGATGCAAAACCACTACCACCCGGAGGACAACCCGACCGGTGCCATTCCCCTCTGCATCGCGGAAAATATCCTTGGCTGGGCGCCTTTACGCGATAAGTTTCGAGAAATCGTAGCCGCCAAGACTACGCCGGACTGGGTAGCTAGCTACACGAGTACGCTCGGCCACCCGGAATTTCGCGCCGCGCTGGCTCAGTTCCTGAGTAAGCACCTCGGTGGCGACAGTCTTAACCCAGAAACGATGGCCATCATGGCCGGTGCCACGGCGACCATCGAGATGACGGCCTTTATGCTCGGTGACCCGGGTGACGTAGCCGTCATTCCCGCCCCCGCCTACACCGTCTACACCGGCGATATTGGCAACCGCGCCGGCATGGAGCGTTACGACCTCCACCTAGCGGACTCCGAAGAACATCCCGGATTGTTCAACCTGCGGACCCAGGACCTCGACGCGTCTTACGCCGAGCTCGGGGAGCGTTTCAAACTGCTCATCCTCACCCAACCCAACAACCCCACCGGGCAGGTTTTTACCGAGGACCAGATATTCGACGCCGTCACCTGGTGCGAAGAACGCCAAATTCACTGCGTCGTCAACGAGCTCTACGCACTGTCGCTCATCGATCAAAGTCACCCCGTTATCGCCGACGACTACGGCGACCGCCAGTGGTTCGTGTCCTGCCTTTCCCAACTCGAGCAGCGCCGGTCGGATTATTTCCACTGGTGGTATTCGTTCAGTAAGGATTTTGGCGTTTCTGGGTTACGCATCGGTGCGATGTACACCAAAAACGAAGCGCTCATCAAAGCGTGGGCCAACTACTCCGCGCCCGGGACAAGCTCAAATTACGTCCAGTGGCTACTTACCGAGTTGCTCAACGATGGAGACTGGGCGATCAACTGGATCCGGGAAGAGAACAGGCTCACGGAGAGTTACGTGGAAGTCATCAAAACCCTGCGGGCCTTAGCGATTCCTTATACTCCCGCGGTCGGAAGCCTTTTCGTGTGGTTCGATCTTTCGGGCCGACTTACGGCGGATACGGATGAAGCCTGGGTAGCGCTGTGGGAAGAAGTGTACGACCGTACGGGCCTCTTACTGACGCACCCGCTCGGCATGGGGGCGCGGAAGCGGGGGTGGATGCGGCTGGTTTTTTCCGGGGTGCCCCGCGCCACGATTCGGGTGGCGATGAGGCGGTTTTCAGAGTACTGGCGCAGTGCGGACTAGTTAGGCATGCATTTAGTTGTGGGCGCTGGCGCTGGTGCCGGGGATCTACCGAGATGCAAGGAAGTACGGATTAAGTAGGCTGATTTCGTGCGGTAGTACGATCCGATTGCGACAACCACTATTGCGGAAAACAGTAAAACTATGGCCGCTATTTCAAAAAAAACTCGGCACCCGCCTCCGGGCAAAATCCATCCTTAGTTTACGATAATGCGTCGGGAAGCTAACGTGAGCCCCCGGACGTTCCGCAAATTAGCGACGTAGAGGCCACCGGGGAAATCGCTGACGTTAATTGCGATTTTCGCTTGGTTACCCCGCGCGGAAAACGTTCGCGTAAGCATTTTGCGCCCCGCCGCATTTATCAGCGTCAGGACGTACTGATCGCGTGGCAAATTCGCCACCTCGAACGTTACGGACGCACTAGCGGGATTAGGATAAATCTTGACGAGTGCCTGGCCGGCACCCAGGCCACGAGTAGAGGTAGCCGCAAGCGCCCGTTTGTACGTCATTTCTTCGAACGCACCGGCGTCGTTAGTACGAACCTCCGCAACAGCCTCTTTGCTGTCGTTGTTCCACCAGTAGTACGTGGTAACGGGGGCTTGTGTACCAACATCACCGGCGAGTTCAGGAGCGCTATCCGCGATGATTTGCGTGATGTCGACGTATGGAAATATACTCGATTTTGCCTCGATCTTGAGGTCAATTGTTTCCGTTCTTTTCTCCCGAATCGTGGAGTAAAAGTTATCGCCCAACCTGACCGTTCCGAATGCGTCCACGGAGTCCGTACGTAAGATGGTGGTGGTCAAGCGCAAGAAATCGATTCTTAGGGGCAGATCCGGAAGTAACGCTCGTGCCGCGGCGGGGATGCTGTCGAAGGGGATGACCGTCACGTTGCTCGTCGAGTTTGTCAATACATCGCCCGGTTGCAGGTCCGTGTGCCGTTCGGGCCGGGCGGGGTCAACCGGTGCGCTGATCTCGAATCCGGGGAATAAGTCCAGACTAATTTTTGCGCCAACTATCTTGAACGTGCTTTCCTCAACGACGTAGTAAACACGATTGAATGGATCAATCGTGATGACCAGTGCTGCGTTCGGAAAATCTACATCGTCCGCCACGTCGACGGGGGCGGAGCGCTGGCGGTCGCTCACGGGGTTACTGAAGTCCCACGATAAATCATCGCCACCGGCGAATTGAAAATCGAGCGTAGTTGCCCAGGTGCTATCCGCGACGTTAGTGCGCAGCGTATCCCCGGGAGTTGGGAAATACGCTGACGTCAGTACTTCCTGCGCGGTCAGGGGCAGCGCAAACAGAAGCGAGAGGACGGCAAATGAGCGTACGGACATGCCAGTATTTTAAAGTTCGGAGCGATGGCTAAGGTACGTAAGCGGGCGCGGGCGGACGTTAAGGACCGATTATTTAACGAATCGGGTCCAACCAGCGCTGGGCCGTGGCGTCGTCCCAGCCTTTTTTCTCCTGGTATTCGGTCGCCTGATCATCCTGAATACCGCGCACGGTGAAGTAGGCAGCATCGGGGTGGCTCAAGTACCAGCCACTGACGCTGGAGGCGGGGTACATGGCCATGCTTTCGGTCAGCTTGATGCCGGTCGCGTTATCCGCGTCGAGTAGCTCCCACAGTTTAATTTTTTCGGTGTGCTCGGGGCAGGCGGGGTAACCCGGTGCGGGGCGGATGCCCCGGTAAGTTTCCGCAATGAGCTGGTCGTTGGAGACCGTTTCGTCGGGTGCGTAACCCCAAAATTCCTGGCGTACCCGCTGGTGCATTCGTTCGGCGAACGCCTCGGCGAAGCGGTCCGCGAGGGCCTTGAGCATGATGGCATTGTAATCGTCTCCCGCCGCTTCGAAAGCTTTGATGTGGGGTTCGATCCCGATGCCGGCGGTAACGGCGAAAGCACCGATGTAGTCCTTGTGGCCGCTTGTTTGCGTAGCTACGTAATCCGTCAAGGACTGGTTGGGTCGGCCCGGGGCCTTCTTACTCTGCTGGCGGATGTGGTACAATTCACTCTGCACCTGCGTCCGCGCCTCATCCCGCCAAACGGTGATGGTGTCCGTCAAAGGATCGGCGGTGGCGGGGAAGAACCCGATGACGCCCCGGGCACCGATCCACTTTTCTTTGACCACCCGGTCGAGTAGTTCTTTTGCCTCCTCGAAAAGCGTGGTGGCTTCAACGCCAACGACCACGTCCGTCAGAATAGCCGGAAACTTGCCTGCTAGCCCCCAGCTACTAAAAAAGGGCGTCCAGTCAATGTAGTCGACGAGCTCCGCCAGGTCGTAGCTTTCGAAGACTTTGGTGCCGGTAAACGTAGGCTTGGGTGGGGTGTAACTGGACCAATCCATTTGCAGGTGGTTCGCGCGGGCGGTAGCGATAGGGATGGCTTTTTTACCCCGCTGCTGTTTGGCCCGGTGCACCCGGACGCGCTCGTACTCTGCCGTTATCCCGTCGCGGTAAACTTTGCGATCGGCCTCCTCCCCGTCGAGCAGACTACCCGCGACCGTGACCGCGCGGCTGGCGTCGAGCACGTGAACGGTCGCGCCGCCGGTGTAGGACGGCTCTACTTTCAGTGCCGTGTGCGTCTTACTCGTCGTCGCGCCACCGATGAGAAGTGGCGTGGTCATCCCGCGGCGTTCCATTTCGGCGGCTACGTTGACCATTTCGTCGAGCGAGGGGGTAATGAGGCCGCTCAGGCCAATGACGTCGACGCCGTGTTTCTGGGCTTCATCGAGAATTTTGTTGGCCGGGACCATTACCCCCAGGTCGATGATCTCGTAATTATTACAGGCAAGCACGACGCCGACGATATTCTTGCCAATGTCGTGCACGTCACCCTTAACGGTCGCCAGAAGGATGGTACCCTTGTACTGGCGTCCGGTGGCTACTTCGTGCTCCTCCCCGGCTTCCGCGGCCAGGTCGATCTTCTCTTGCTCGATGAATGGATTGAGGTAGGCGACGGCCTGCTTCATGACCCGCGCCGATTTAACGACCTGCGGCAGAAACATTTTACCCGATCCAAATAGGTCGCCGACAACGTTCATCCCGTCCATCAGCGGGCCTTCGATCACGTGGAGGGGGCGGGGGTATTTGACGCGAGCTTCTTCGGTATCCTCCGTGATGAAATCGGTAATCCCCCGTACGAGACTGTGCTGTAGTCTTTGCTCGACGGTGCTTTCCCGCCAAGCCAGGTCTTTGACGACGGAGCGGCCCCCAACGTTTTTGAGGCCCTCCGCCAGGTCGACCAGCCGCTCGGTCGCGTCGGACCGGCGGTTCAGGATAACGTCCTCTACGGAAACGAGCAGTTCCTCGGGAATATCCTGGTACACTTCGATCAATCCCGCGTTCACGATGCCCATGTCCATGCCCGCGCGAATGGCGTGGTAAAGAAAGGCGGAGTGCATGGCTTCCCGCACGACGTTATTACCCCGGAAGGAAAAGCTTACGTTGGACACACCGCCGCTGATCTTGGCCCCGGGGCAGTTCTGCTTGATGCGGCGGGTGGCTTCGATGAAGTCCACGCCGTAGTTGTTGTGTTCTTCGATGCCGGTGGCGATGGCGAAGATGTTGGGGTCGAAGATGATGTCCTGCGGCGCGAACTTGGCTTCTTTGATCAGCAGGTTGTATGCTCGGGTACAGATCTCCACTTTGCGCGCTTCCGTATCCGCCTGCCCCGTCTCGTCGAAGGCCATCACGATGGCCGCGGCGCCGTAAGCTTTGACGAGCTTGGCCTGCCGCAGAAATTCCGCTTCCCCTTCCTTCATGGAGATGGAGTTGACGATACACTTGCCCTGCACGCACTGCAAACCTGCCTCGATGACGTCCCACTTAGAAGAGTCGATCATGATGGGGAGCTTCGCGATGTCGGGCTCGGCCATGACGAGATTTAGAAAGGTGACCATGGCGGCTTTTGAATCCAGGAGACCCTCGTCCATGTTTACGTCAATCACCTGAGCGCCACCCTCAACCTGATCGCGGGCCACGGCAAGTGCCTCGTCGTAGAGACCGTTCATGACCAAGCGGCTGAATTTTCGCGAGCCGGTGACGTTGGTGCGCTCACCCACGTTGATAAAATTGGTTTCTGGCCGTACGACGAGTGGCTCCAATCCGGAGTAAGTAGAGTACTGGGGTAGGGTAGGGATCTTGCGGACGGGCAGCCCCTCGACGGCACGCGCCATGGCGGCAATGTGGGTCGGGGTCGTGCCACAGCAACCACCGATGAGGTTGACGAACCCGCTCGCCGCAAAGTCGCGGATGTAGGTCTGCATTTCCTCGGCGTCCTGATCGTACTCACCCATTTCGTTGGGCAGGCCGGCGTTGGGGTAAGCGTGTACGTTGCACTCCGCTACTTTGCTGAGGGCGGCCAGGTGAACGCGCATTTCCTGGGCACCGAGGGCGCAGTTAAGCCCAACGCACAGGGGCTTGGCGTGGGCGACGGAAATATAGAAGGCTTCGACGGTTTGTCCGGAAAGCGTGCGGCCGGAAGCGTCCGTGATGGTGCCGGAGATAACTACGGGTAGCTCTCGGTCAATTCGTTGGCGGACGGTATCGAGAGCGAAAAGGGCTGCCTTAGCGTTGAGGGTGTCGAAGATGGTCTCGATCAGGATGAGATCGGCACCGCCATCGGCTAAGCCCTGCATCTGAACGGTATAAGCGTCGGCCAGCTCGGTGAACGTGATGGCGCGGTAGCCCGGGTCATTTACGTCCGGGCTGATGCTCAACGTCCGGTTGGTTGGACCGACCGCGCCGGCCACAAAGCGGGGTTTGGCTGGGTTCTGAGCGGTGTATTTATCGGCCGCTTCCCGGGCAACGCGGGCGGCGGCAACGTTCATTTCGTAGACGATGGCTTCCGTTCCGTAATCTGCCTGGGCAATGGTGGTGCCGGAAAAAGTATTTGTCTCTAAAATGTCCGCACCAGCCGCTAAGTACAGTTCGTGGATCTCCCGAATAACGTCCGGCCGCGTGAGCACGAGGAGATCATGGTTTCCCTTCAAATCGCTCGGGTGGTCTTCAAAAAAACCGCGGCGGTAATCCGCCTCCTTTAGCCCGTAGCCCTGAATAAGGCTACCCATGGCGCCGTCCAGTACCAGAATTCTCTGTTCAAAAATCTGGGCGAGCGTTTGTGCGGACATGGGAGTTGATTGTGGGAGCAAAGATAATCGGTAAGTGAGTAGAGGGTTCTAACTGGTTGCGCGCGATGTGGTTTAGGTGCTGGGTATATACGGAGCGTAACGACGGAATAAATGCCTGACTACCATTAGTATAAGCCCGATGATGGTCGCAGTGGTAGAGGGCGACCCCCTAATGATTCGTGGGAAAAGGGTACCCGTCGGGTGGTGGTTGCGGCGCGAAAACACGGCGGGGGTTAATTGCCGGGCGTTTCCGATTGTACCATTTTGGTTTCCATTTCAGCAATCGAGTATGAAAATTCGCCCGCATATTTGCACTGCCTGGCTTACGTACAGGTATGGGTCTCCTCGGTAGCATCCACTTTTGTGGTTGCCACCGGGAGTTTTATCCGCCGCCCCGTCCACCTTTTGCTGGACTCAAAAAGGGCAACTTTTTCAAGTGGAGCCTCGCTGATAACCAACTTTTTTAGGTCGGTTCAGTGTGGGCTCCTTTTTTGTCGGTAACTTTTTGAGATCACTGCCTCGGGCTTACGCGTTAGGAGAGCTGTTGATGTTGTGAATTTGTGTGATGGTTGAGCACGGTCAAAGTATGAATTCAGGCCTAAGGGCACTTCGCGGTTCAGCATACTGTGCACGTTGTATCTTTGTTGTCGTTCGCCCGCAACAATATTGGGTACGTTGCGCCCGCCTAGTTTCTGATGTGTTTCTACTATTTGCTTTCATTAACCGAGTTCTTTGAGTTCCAGCATTTCGCCGCTTCCGCTTTTCGAGGCCATGTTTGCCGGCCTGTCCCTCCCCGCGATGATCGTGGCGGAGAACAGTAAAGTCGTAGCTACCAACGAAGGAGCCGCAGCACTTTTTGTGATGCCAGTGGAGGAACTCATCGGTCAGCGCTGGGCCGGACTGGACGCCAACTCCACGCTGATCCGGTGGAAAGGCTACTGGAGGCGCATGGGTGAAGGCGAAAAGCTTACCTACGTCACCGACATCGAAACCAGCCGGCAGTACATGCGGCCCATCACGGTTGAAGCCAGGCGGGTGACGGGTGATTACGCCCTGATAACCCTGGCCGATCGGATTGAGCCCGACATTACCGATAACGAAATCGTCATGCTGGCGAAGGAACTACGCGTCGGGCGGTGGTCCTACAACCGGGTCGACGGGCACCTGGAGATTTCATCGGTGTGCCGGGAGCTCATTGGCATCCCCGACGGCCCCGTGAGTAAACTGGAGATCGGTCAACTCATCAGCGCGAAGATGGCGGAAACCGATTTCGTGAAAATGGCTAACGCCGCCACCAAGTTACTGGCCGCTCCGGGAGAAGCCTCCCTCGATTTCGTTATCGAATCCACCGAGCGGACGTCCCTCCTGAATTTTGTTTGCCACTCCATTGGTAACGAGTTGCACGTTACCCACCTCTACGGAATCGTGCGCCGCCGCACCCGCTCCGACGGGCCGGGAAGCGATGAACTCGATAAGTACGCTCAGTTAGCTGCCTTTAGCGTTGATCAGGCCGACGACATTATTTTGTGGACGCAGCCGGACGACTCAGTCGTCTACGCCAATATCGCCGCCTCCCGCCAGCTAGGATACGGACACCTCGAACTACAAGAAGTAGGTTTTTCGGCCCTCGTCGCTGAACGGGACCAGGCTAGCACTGACGACAGCTGGCGGGAGCTACGGCAGCACAAAAACTTGCGGCGGGAGTACTACTTACGCGCAAAAGACGGGTCGGTGTGCTGCGTCGAGGCCAGCGTTAATTACGTGCGCCTGGGTGAGGAGGAATTCGCCTGCATCATCGGGCACGACGCAACCTCCGATAAACTTGCGGCGGAACGCAACCGATTAATGGAATTTTCGCTCGAACGGGCGGACGGTTTCATCGTGTGGGTACGTAACAATGGCGACGTTCATTCCGTAAATAATAACTACCTGGAGCATACCGGATTCACGCCACGCCAGGTCGAAGACATGCAGATCGGCCAGGTTTGTCTTGACGCAAACGTGCTCGACGAATCGACGTGGGATCAACTGCGAACCGGTCAGTCGGTCGCGATGGAAACCAAGATTCATACCGCCAGTGGGGGACAGGTACCCGTTCGGGCAAAAATGAATTACTTCCACCACGACGGTGAAGAGCTTTGCTGTTTGTACTTCACTGACATTAGCACCGAAAGGGACAGGGAACAACAATTGCACTTGGCCCAGACTGCCCTTAATAAAACAGCGGAATGTGTTTTGTGGCTCGACGATACTTACCGAATCAAGTATGCTAACGAAACGCTCCGCCAGTTCCTGCCCTCCGAGATGAATCGTTACCTGATCGGACGCGACGTACTCAGCATACTTCCTGGCCTTGACCGTAGTAAAATCGAAGCGGGCGAAAAACAAGAATTCAGCCTAACGGATAAAGCCGGTGACGTCCACCAAATGCAACTGGGTAGTTCGCTTTTAAATCATAATGAGAATCGTTACTACGTACTCAGCGCTAAAGATCTAACCGCTGGCCAACAGGAGCGAGACGAGTTGGAGTCCGCCTTCACGGAAGTCGAGGTTATGCGCGATCGTCTGCGTGACGAAAACGTTAGTCTGCGGGAGGACAACGATACAAAGTACAACGTCAATAACATTATCACCGTCAGCCGTAAGTACCAGAAGATCCTTACGCAAGTCGGGCAGGTAGCCGACGTGGACACGACGGTACTGATCACCGGCGAGACCGGAACCGGAAAAGAGCTCCTCGCCCGCGCCGTTCACCAGCTCAGCGCCCGTGAAGATTTTCCCCTCATCAAGGTGAACTGCGCCGCGCTGCCGGAAAGCCTCATCGAAAGCGAACTCTTCGGCCACGAAAAAGGCGCCTTTACCGGCGCGATCAACCGTAAGAAAGGACGGTTTGAAATGGCCGACCGGGGCACGATCTTTCTGGATGAGATCGGTGAGCTTCCACTCGACCTGCAGGCTAAACTGCTGCGCGTTTTGCAGGAGGATGAATTTGAACGACTCGGTGGCGAGACGACCATTAAGGTGGACGTGCGTATGATCGCGGCAACCAACCGAGATCTGGAGGATATGGTACGTAAGGGCAAGTTCCGGGAAGATCTGTACTACCGACTCAACGTCTTCCCGATTCACAACCTACCGCTTCGTGACCGACCCGAAGATATTCCCGTACTCATCGAATACTTCACCAAGAAGTACGCGAAACGGCAGGGAAAAAAGATCAGCAAGATCAGCTCGGCGGACATTAAACGCATCTCCACTTATCCCTTTCCCGGCAACATTCGGGAACTAGAAAACATCATTGAACGGTCCGTCGTGCTGTGTCAATCCGATACACTGTCGATAGATTTTGTTCGTAGCTCCCAGTCCGTGACGGCAGGCGGCGAGGCATTTTTATCCTTCGAGGAAATGCAACGTCGTCACATCTTAGACGCGCTGCGCATGACGCGCGGGCGGATGACCGGGCCCACCGGGGCTGGCATCTTGTTGGAAATGAACGATCGGACGCTGGTGAGCAAGATTAGGAAATTAGGTATCGAGAAGCACGAATACTTGCTTTAGGAACGTACGGGGGCTCACGTAGAAAATCCCCGGTCCCGAAGTGTATTTTTAGTAATGTAGCGACACAATAAAGGGGGCAAAATTGCCTCCATCTATTTCGATTGATCGTTAACAACATATACGCCGAACTCGCTGAACATATATAAACGGGTCGCGTATTATCCCCACTAGCCGCTATCGTGCCGCTAACGACCCCTATCGAAACACAAAGTGACAAAAGAGAGAAACCCCATTGAGCAAAATGAAGACTACCTGTCGGATTGGCTGGAAAATAGCGACCGACGCGTCGTCATTCTGGCTTTTACCGCAGCGTGGGTGGGCAGTTTCTTTTTATTTCGGGGCTATCTAGAGGATCTTAAAGAGAAGCACGGCGAGAACGTGGGCTTGCAAATCATTGACGTAGAGAAGTACGGCAGCATTGCCCGTAAACTCGGTGTTTCCCAGGTGCCCACCACAATTTTGCTCCGTAATCACGAAATCGTCGATATGCTCATCGGCACTACCAGCAGAAACAAGCTCTTGGCGAGTGTTAAGCCCTACTTGTAAAGATCGGCCAGCGTGATCAATCGCCGCTAAATTGCTTTTCTAAACCTTTGTCGCAAGAATCAAGTCGGTTTACCCGCTACCGAATTTACTCGGAGGTACGCCGTACTTCTGTTTGAATTTTCGGGAGAAATATCCTCCATTACTGTAACCCACGGCATCCGCCACTTCCGCAATCGACATATTCCCACCGTTGATTAGCAAACTTGCCTGGTTGAGTCGGTGGTCATTCAGGTATCCGTTGATGGTCGTTCCGTAAAGCTGTCGGAATCCTTTTTTCAAAGTTTGCTGGTTTACCCCAACCATTCTGGCCAAATTGGGAATCGTAGGACAGTCGTGCAGGTTGGCGATCAATACCTTTTCCGCAGCGCGAATCAGATTAATCTTATTGACTTCCTTTACCAGGCGGCCGTTCGTGGACTTATGAATGCGCTTGTATTCGTTGAGGAGTAAGAACAGGTTCTCGAAAATCATCGCCGAAGCGTGCGCGCTGTGCAGGAGGCCAACTTCCTGGTGGTCGATGATGCTGTACACCGCGTCTACGGCGGGCAGGTGATAGATATCCTGAAATAAAAAATGATCCTGGTCCGGTTCGTCACCCTTGACCACCCGTAGTAGCTGCGGGGGGATTTGCAGGATCTCACATTCTACCTTCTCGAAAAATACTTTGCGGTGCACCAGGCTCACCATCAGCAGAATTTCTTCACCCGCCGGTAGCCGAATTGAGTATTCATCACCGCCGTACGCTCCGTGGACGGTTGCCTGCAGGTCTTTGACGGTAAAATCTCCGCGTTGGCAGCTTACGTCGACCGCCCCCCGCGCCGCCGTGTAGAAAAAAATGGGCTGCGAGAAATTTCCCCGTAATTTTAGTTCGATCGGTACGCGGAGTTCGCAGTTGAAGATGATCGTATCAAGCCCTTTATCCGTGTGGTAGCACATGACTTTGCCCGTGCCCACGGGGTCACGCAATTCCATGAAGCCCTTCTGACAGTCCAATTGCAGGGGGAGCTGGAGGAGCCGCGCCATTTCCGCTACCATCTCGGTTGCGTCGCTTCTTTTTAGTTCTAGTACCCGGGCGTCTTCCATATCAGTCTTCAAGCTTGCGGTTTAATTCAATGATGCGGTCACGCCAGGGCGTGTATCGTTCCCGTGTTGCGACTAAATATAGGCAATCGGTAACTGCTTTCGACCATTTGGCGCGGCCGCGGGTGCAAGGGTAACGACGCAAAGCAGTGGGGTGGGGCTTTCAGCTACCCGCCAAAAGTCAGGCGTCCCGCATCTCTTACCGTAAGTGATCGAAGCCGCGCGGCTACTCAACTTACCGTAAACCGCTACCTAAATTATCCAAGTATGTTACTCACTACTTTCAGTGGCACCGCCGTGCTGCTGGGCCTATCCGCGCTCGGTATACTCGTGATTGCGTCCATTTTCCTCCTCAAATTCGTTGTTCGACGCCAACGGGCGACGGAGTCCACTCAATCCGTGGACCACAAGCAAGTCTACCGTTACCGCGAGTCCATTCACGGTTTTGCGCTTTGCGTGGCCATCGCCGGCAGCGCACTGGCCATCAACTGGACGAGCCCCGCCCAGGACCAAACCTTTTCCGCAATCACATTTGACGTAGATGAAATTCTGGAATTGACCATCCCCCCAACCGGCACGCCCCCGCCTCCGCCACCCCCGCCACCACCTCCCGTCATTGAGCCAGTCGCCACGGAATTAGTGGAAGAGCCCGAGCCGTTCCAGTCGCTTGATATCGACCCGTTGGAACTGGTTGCGCCTCCGGGGCCACCACTCCACAAAAACCTTGCACCCGCGTCCGCGCCCACACCAGCAGCGCTGCCCCCACCGCCCGAAGACTACGGTAATGGTGACCCGATACTCTTCGTCGAGCACATGCCTACCTTCGGTACCTCGTGCGTCGAGTTAAGCGGCCCCGCCCGCCGCGCGTGCTCCGATAAAGCGCTCTTATCATTCATCTACGAGCACATCAAGTACCCCGCGCTGGCCCGGGAAAACGGCATCCAGGGAAACGTCGTGCTGAGCTTCGTCGTCGAACGCGATGGATCGGTGAGCTCCATCGAGGCACTCCGGGAAGTGGCCGGCGGGTGTACCAACGAAGCCATTTCAGCCCTAAAAGCGATTAATGAGGAGGGCCAACGCTTCACCCCCGGTATTCAAAACATGCAACCGGTCAGGGTAAAATTCACCATGCCGATACAATTCAAGCTCCAGTGACAAACTATTAAAATTTCCTTTTCACTGATAGCCAATAAGATAGGGCCGGCCCGCAAAGAATTATTCCTTTCCCGGAGGGCAAAGACTTGTCTATGTGAATCTGCCGGCCCTATATTTGCGCAGCATTTGAAAAATGGCAACGGTAAATGATCGCTGCTTTCGGTGTAAATAAGTTTTGGTCTGGTAGTTCAGTTGGTTAGAATGCTGCCCTGTCACGGTCCCGACTTAGTCGGGACGGGTTCGAGGCTCCTTCAAATTAACACAGACACATACGGTGACGATGGTCACCGATTCAAGAATTTAAGCTACCGGTCTGGTAGTTCAGTTGGTTAGAATGCCGCCCTGTCACGGCGGAGGTCGCGGGTTCGAGTCCCGTCCAGACCGCACAAGAGCCACTCCTTCGGGGGTGGCTTTTTGCGTTTTAGTAAATGAGCTTCGTGTACATTCTTTACAGCACTGGAATTGAAAAATACTACGTCGGCTACACGAAAGACTTGGACGGAAGAGTACTAAATCACCAGACAGACGAAGGTGGCTGGACAAGTGGCAAAGGTCCGTGGGAACTAAAGTATTCCGAAGCCTACGAAAGTGATACAGCAGCCAGGAAGCGGGAGATCAAGCTAAAGAAGTCAAAGAATCAGCGCTACTTGAAGTGGCTCACGGAGAACGGGCCGGGTAGTTCAGTTGGTTAGAATGCCGTCCGGTCACGGTCCCGACTTAGTCGGGACGGGCACGAGTCCCGTCCAGACTGCTAAAGCCGCTCCCTTGGGAGCGGCTTTTTGCGTTTTAGTAAATGAGCTTCGTGTACATTCTTTACAGCACTGCAATCGACAAATACTACGTCGGCTACACCAAAGACTTGGATAAACGAGTACTGACCCACCAGACGGACGAAGGTGGCTGGACGAGCGGCAAAGGTCCGTGGGAATTGATGTATTATGAGTGTTACGAAAGTGATACGGTAGCCAGGAAGCGGGAGATCAAGCTAAAGAAGTCAAAGAATCAGCGCTACTTGAAGTGGCTCACGGAGAACGGGCCGGGTAGTTCAGTTGGTTAGAATGCCGTCCGGTCACGGTCCCGACTTAGTCGGGACGGGCACGAGTCCCGTCCAGACTGCTAAAGCCGCTCCCTTGGGAGCGGCTTTTTGCATTTTAGTAAACGAGCTTCGTGTACATTCTTTACAGCACTGGAATTGAAAAATACTACGTCGGCTACACGAAAGACCTGGACGGAAGAGTACTGACCTACCAGACGGACGAAGGTGGTAAAACAAAGTAGCCTCACAAAGCATGTTTGCGGGGCTACTTCCACGTTGCCTTTTCTTTCAATTGATGTTACGGCAATTTTTTACCACATCGTAAGAAGCACAAACAAGCAAAGCGCAACGGTGGTATAGAGCTACGTCGAATTCCCGTCTGCTGCTCTTTTGTGATTTCGTGTTTGTGTGGCCTAATCCGGTTGGGTTAAGATTGGTCAGTAGCTATTTAAGCAACCCACCAAGTCCACCAAGCAGGCCACCGCCACCGCCTTTATCGCCACCACCCAGGAGTTTTCCCGCCTGCCCCAGTAGGCCACCCGTGTCCATACCGAGTACTCCCATCAATGAGCCGGCATCAAGTCCGTCAGAGTCGCCCGCCTGTTGGGTGGCTCCACCGAGCTTACTCATGATCATTGGTAGGGCCACGCCCGCGATGGTGCTGGCAATTCCACTGCTGAGACCCAGTGAGGAGGTGAGTTTAGAAACGAAAGAGCCCGCGATGCCCTTGTAAACAAGATTGTTGACGAGGTCGCCACCACCGCCACCGGTTGCGGATTTCAACATTCCCAAAATGCCGTCGACGTTACCGCTAGTTACGGCGCCCGTGAGCCCTTCGGTCACGGAATCTTGCGCCAGCGGAATTGCTTGCTGAGCCTGGCCCAAGTCAAGACCGGTCTTTTCGGTGATGGCGGAAGTGATTTGGCCCTTAACGGCACCCATAATGGAGTCTAACATTCGTATGCTTTTTGTGAGGGCGGGAGCCCCCGATTTGGTGTAATTTTATCGTCTCCGCTCAAGTTATCGAATAATGAGCATTCGTGCAACGGGTAGTTTGTGCGGGGCAACGTCAGGAGACTTACTCGTCCAGAAGGGAAGCTAACGCAGCGATCATCTCACTGAGGTCACTTTCCGCCAGTTCACCGTTGTCGGCCCAGATCGCATCTGATTGGTAGAGCTCGGCGGAAGTCAGCACACGAGCGTTCAACGCGGTTAGCGACCACAGCAACGACTGCATTGCTCGCGCCCCACGTGGTGGACCGGGCGTGAACGTCATGGCGATGGTGGGCACGGCATTCAATTCGCCACTGGAGGCTAACCAGTCCAGCGCGTTCTTGAGTACACCCGGGATGTTGTGAAGGTAGGCTGGCGTGCAGACGATGACCGCCTCGGCTACCCCGACTTCTCGCCGCCATCGCGTCACAATTTCTGGAATCGGACTTTTGTCTAACGCCGGCTGGAATACGGGCAAGTCCGCCAAGTAATCAGCACTTTTGTAAGCACTTGCGGGGTCAAGTGCCGCGAAGGCATCCAGTAATCTGCTGTTGGCGCTGGCGGGGTGGGGGCTGCCCGAAACGAGTAATCGCATGGCTAGTCATTGTCGTCGTCATTATCGGAAGTCCCCTCCTCCTCCAGCTCACTGGGGTCAATGTCCGCTTCTTCGATTTCCTCATCGTCGTCGTACTTATCCTCGTACGATTCCCGCGCCTCGTCGTAGAGGTTACCGTCTTCGTCGTAATCTTCGTCGTCGTCGATGATCAGCAAGGCCTCCGTTTTGGTCATCCGGACGAGGTAGTATTTTTCTTCCGTTTCGAAGGGTAGGGCGGAAGCAAGGCTACCGTTGATGTCCGTAAAGCGGATCAGGTTTCCGGCGAACCCCTCGGGGTAGGCTAGCTTTATTTGCTCCACAATGGAGTCATCGAGTTTTTCGTAGCTCTTGATGACGCGTGGTTTCGAGGTTGACATTTGTGGTCTGTTTGTTGGTATTTACGCAGCTTTGCCGCTCACGTAATTCGCAAAGTTCGTTGCTTGCAACCGCAATGTAGTAAAGCTGATTTGAATTTAAAGTCGACCCCAGCCCCGAAATTAAAATACCCCCGCCACGTTCAACGCGGCGGGGGTATTTGGTGGTGAAGACGACGGAAATTATAATCCAGCGGCCTTCTTGTGGTCAGCCAGAAATTTGGCTAAGCCATTATCGGTCAGTGGGTGGTTCAGGAGGCTTTCGATGGCGCTAAGTCCACAGGTAACTACGTCGGCGCCGGCTTTTGCGGCATCGACGATGTGTTTACCGGAACGAATGGATGCGGCGAGAATCTCCGTATCGAAACCCTGCACGGCGTAAATCTCGGCGATGTCACTAATGAGCGTCATACCGTCCCAACCAATATCGTCGATGCGGCCGATGAAGGGGCTGACGTAGGTGGCGCCGGCTTTTGCGGCGAGAATAGCCTGACCGGCGCTGAAGACGAGCGTACAATTCGTCCGGATGCCCTGGCTACTCGCCCACGCGAGTGCTTTGACGCCGTCCTTGATCATCGGAATCTTTACGACGATGTTGTCGGCAATCTTTACCAATTCTTCCGCCTCCTTGCGCATCCCCTCGAAATCGGTGCTAATTACCTCCGCGCTGACGTCACCGTCGGTGATGTCACAGATTTTCTTGTAGTGCTCTCTGACGTTTTTGTCGCCACTGATCTTTTCCTTAGCCATCAGGCTGGGGTTAGTCGTTACGCCGTCGAGGATACCGAGAGCTTCGGCTTCTTTAATGTCATTGAGGTTGGCCGTGTCGATGAAGAACTTCATTCTTGGAATATTTATGGGTGGTTTCGCGGCGGTCTAATTCAGTCCGCTGTAACTGCAAACGTAGGAGTTGCACCGATGTTTCCTGGCCTTAAAGGTAGTGGAAACAAACTTTGCTTTAAATTTACCATAAGCAAGGGGGCGCGGTCCCGATAGCTATCGGGGGTGCCGGGTAGATCAGGAAGAAGAAGCGAAATTCATAGGATTATCTACCGCGCCATCACGTATAAGGGTCAGTAGTGTTACTGTGGTTCCCCTCCCGGAAAGACCAAAACTGTCCCCGACAAATTCTTGAGGGTGAGAGCCGATCGCCAGCGTGAATCGACGTGACGCACGCCTAAAGTACGTTCTTAGCTATTGTACTGATAACTTCTTCCAGAAAGCGTTCTTCCCAGACGAAGGGAGCCAAATCCTCCAGGCCCAATACCGCCACCGCCGCCTCCAGCTCTCCGCTGCGGGAACCGTCGAAGCAGAAACTTTTGCCTGCTTTCCGCAAGTACTTCTCCGGGATCAACCCGATCAGTTCCGAGCCAGTGACGCGCGCGCCAATACTGGCGGCTAAGTTGACGGCCGTCAGGTAAACCCGGGCGAGATCCGTCTTATCGGCGTCCACGATATTGCAGCTGATCTGGCAAATGCCAAAATTTTCTAACCGCCAACCAATTGCTTTGAGCCCCGGGAACAATCCCGGCGTACCCATGACCCCACTGCCCCGGAGTCGGCCGGCAAGCTGTTTGGCGACTGCGAGCGGTACTTCCGGAGCGAGGTTAATGTTCCAGGCAATGAGGTATAGCCTGGCCCCGAGCACGGTAGCACCGAAGCGGTCGTTGCGAGGCGGTCCGAAATCCGGTGCCCACCCGGGTAATTGAGCCTTGCGGCCAATCCCTTCGTACTCCCCCCGGCGGATATCGGCCAGGTTCGTGCGGTGTTTCGCCGAAGCACTGTTTTCGTAGAGGTAGACGGGTATCCCTAGCGCTGCTCCTACCCGTTCCCCCAGCACCCGCGTCCGCGCAACCAAATCCTCCGGCGTAACGCCCCGAATGGCCACGAAGGGGCAAACATCTACCGCCCCGACGCGCGGGTGTGCACCTTGGTGAACCCGCATGTCGATCCGCGCGGCCGCCACCCCATAAAGCAAAAACGCCGCCTCGAACACCGCGTCCGGCGTGCCCGCAAATGTGAAGACCGTCCGGTGAGCACTGGGGCCGACGTCGCGATGAAGCAAGTGACAGCCCGCTACGGAAGAAATAGCTGCGCTCATCGCCGCGAGCACCCCCGCATCACGTCCTTCCGACACATTAGCGATGCATTCAATCAGTTGTTCGGGCGGTGCCATATTTAGGGGGCGCGGGGCGTTAAGTAACTTCGCGCCAAAATTAGCCCGCCCGCCATGAAAGCTTCCTGTTTATTCGTCTTTTTGATCCTTCTTTGTGCCGCTTGTGGCGAAGCTGAGCAAGCGGTTGCACCCAATACTTCCGGCGGTGACCCCGTAATCGCCAAGCTCGACGCCGCCATCCTGGCCGACCCCACTCGGGCAGCCCTCCACGCACGGCGGGCGTCGCTGTGGTACGAGAAGGATAATTACGACGCTGCCATCACCGACCTCCGGGCGGCCCTTTCGATCGACAGCACCAACATTGAATACCACTGGACGCTCAGCGACGTCTATCTCGACTATTATCGCAGCCGCCTCGCCCTGCGCATGCTGGAGCGCGCGGCCGCGCTGGATCCGAATAACGTCGAGACCCAACTGCGGCTGGCGGAGACACAAATCATTCTGAAGCAGTACGAAGAAGCGCTTCGTTCCCTCAATGAGGTCACCCGTCTTGACCCCCGTAACCCCGATGCTTACTTGCTCCTGAGTGAAGCTTTTTTGGAGACCGGTGATACCGCCCGCGCCATTAAATCCGCCGAAGAAGCCACGGAGATCGACCCCGACCTGACCGATGGCTTCATCCGGGTCGGTCAACTCCTTTTTTCTCGGGGCCAGCCCCGCGCCGGCACCTATTTTGACGCCGCGGTCGCCATCGACCCCACCGACCCGGTCGCCATTCACGCTAAGGCGGATTACTTGCGGGACACGGAAAACATCCCCGAGGCCATCCAGACGTACCGTGCCGCGAGCCGCGCCGATCATCAGTACGTTGCCGGTTACTTCAACGCGGGCTTGTTGCTGATGGAGCTGGATAGCGTCCCGCGCGCTAAGGCGGAATTCGATCTCGTAATCAAGAACGACCCCTTTCACATCCGCGCTTACTTTTTCCGGGGTTACGCGCGGGAGTTGCTGGGTGATGTAGCTGGGGCCCGGAAGGATTACCGGACCGCCCTTCGCTTCGCTCCGGAATATACCCTGGCGCTAGAAGGTATGGCGCGAGTGGGGGAAGCGGAGTAGGGCGCGGTCGCGGGTGCAAAGTTATTTGGGCAAGCAAAGAGCGTTACGTAAGTGAGGGCTGGGGGAAGCGATTAACTACCTTTGGTCCACCATGGTATTCCACGAATTCTTATCCTACCTAGCTCACCAACGCCGGCTCAGCGTCCACACCATCACGGCCTACCGGGGTGACTTGGACCAATTTGCTAAGTACTGTGCACTGCACCACGGGGTAACTAACGAAAAGGCAATCGAGCGGACCCACGTCAAGTGGTGGATGACTGACTTAGTGAGTCACAAAAAGCTGTCATCCGCATCCGTGCGGCGTAAACTCAGTTCCCTCAAGGCGTTCTACAAATGGCGTCTGCAACGTGGCCTCCAGGTAGATGATCCCACCCGTAAAATCCCCGTTCCTAAGTTAGGCAAGCGACTACCCGCCACGATTGCCGCTAAGGACCTTGGTTTTCTGTTCGCCAACTTTCCCGATCCGTTGAAGGATGAGTCGTTCACGAGCCTCCGTGACCACACCTTGCTCGCCATCCTCTACCAGACGGGCGTACGCCGCGCCGAGCTCATCAACTTGCGAACAGGTGACGTGGACCTGAATCGTGGGCGACTAACCGTAACGGGGAAGGGGAACAAACAGCGACTGATTCCCTTCGGTCACAAACTGGCGGAACTTATTAGCCGCTACGGGGAGGTCAGGGAAACCACTCATGGATCCGCACCAACTAACTTACTGCTGACTGATAAAGGGAGAGCGATGTACCCTAAGTTTGTTTACAATAAAGTATTCGCTCACCTAACGACGGTCAGTACGGAGGAAAGGAAGGGGCCCCACGTGCTCCGTCATACGTTCGCTACGCAATTACTATCGGGGGGTGCGGACCTGAATGCGGTCAAAGAGTTACTGGGTCACGCCAATTTAGCGGCCACCCAGTTGTACACCCACAGCGACGTGAAGCGCCTGCAAGAAGTCTACCGACGAGCCCACCCCGCGGGTGAGGACAAAAGGAGCTTTTCGGAAACTAAAAAATAGTTTCGTGTTGTTTTGGTAATTGTACGTAAGGTATTACCTTTGCAATCGCTTACGGAAAACGTCCTTAGGCAGTATTGAAATCAAGGTCTAAATCATCATTACAAGCCGATATAGCTCAGTCCGGTAGAGCAGCTGATTTGTAATCAGCCGGTCGGCGGTTCGAATCCGTCTATCGGCTCAAGGCGTTCTTCTTCGGAAGTAGCTTTTTGGAGAATGGTGATTTAATAAAGGGGGTACGCTACAGTTGGAGAGGTAGGTTGGACTGTAAATCCAATGTTTCGGCTGAGTAGGTTCGAATCCTACTACCCCCACCTTTTATATTTGACGTGTTCGATTGAACGTTTAGGATTTAGCATTTGCGCCAAGCTTGGAACCTTGGCGGTAAATTTTGAATGTTCAATTACAAATTACACACGTTGAATACGTGCGGAAGTAGCTCAGTTGGTAGAGCGCTTAAATCTAGGGCCCCATCCCCAGATTACGCACCAAGCTAAGGGTCGCGGGTTCAAGCCTGAGATCTGAAGGGAGGTGACTTTCCAATTTACCATAGTAATAAGTCTTGTACTTGTTGCATTTGCGGAAGTAGCTCAGTTGGTAGAGCATCAGCCTTCCAAGCTGAGGGTCGCGGGTTCGAGCCTCGTCTTCCGCTCTTTTACGATCTATAACGATAGGTCGGTTGTGTTGAAAATATTGTGTGTTTTCGATGAGTTAGCTAAGGCGCGATGTCCTTCTTACGTTAGCTGAATTGCCGTTAAGAAGCAGCGGAGCGGATGGAATGTTATCTATCGAAAATCGCACATCGTATTATCAAAAAAAGGCCGACGTAGCTCAGGGGTAGAGCACTTCCATGGTAAGGAAGGGGTCGTGAGTTCGAATCTCACCGTTGGCTCTCTGGTAACCCCGCATCAGCGGCGGTTACCGAAAATAGTTTAGTTCGTCATCCCGGCGCCCGTCAGTAACACCCTACTTTCTGGCGCTCGCTACGTTTACGTAACCGGATGGCTGGAGAACGAAAATTAAACTTTGTCCAATTCTGGACAGGGTAGGGGCGACCGGGGTGCGGTTCGTATCCCAACCAAACTAGTTTTTTTAATCCCCCTAAATACTTAAGCTCCATGGCTAAGGAAAAATTCGACAGAAGTAAACCGCACGTTAATATTGGTACCATCGGTCACGTTGACCACGGCAAGACCACTTTGACGGCCGCTATCACCTCCGTGCTTTCAGAAGCCGGTTCATCCAAAAAGATGTCCTACGATAGCATTGACTCCGCTCCCGAAGAAAAAGAGCGTGGTATCACGATCAACACGGCTCACGTTGAGTACGAAACCGCTGCACGTCACTACGCGCACGTTGACTGCCCGGGGCACGCCGATTACGTAAAGAACATGGTTACGGGTGCCGCCCAGATGGACGGAGCTATCCTCGTAGTTGCCGCCACTGATGGCCCCATGCCTCAGACGCGTGAGCACATCCTCCTGGCCCGCCAGGTTGGTGTCCCTAACATCGTAGTCTTCATGAACAAGGCTGACCTCGTCGACGACGAAGAGATGCTCGAGCTCGTAGAGATGGAAGTTCGCGAACTGCTTACGCAGTACGATTACGATGGTGACAACGCAAGTGTAATCATCGGTTCCGCACTCAAAGCACTCGACGGCGACGCCGATGGTGTAAAAGGAGTACAGGACTTAATGGACGCCGTTGACGCGGAAATCCCCGAGCCAGAGCGCTTGGTTGACCTACCTTTCTTGATGCCCGTTGAGGACGTCTTCTCCATCACGGGTCGTGGTACGGTTGCTACCGGACGGATCGAGCGTGGTGTTGTGAACGTAGGTGACTCAGTAGAGATCATCGGCATGCAGGAGCCAGGTAAGAAACTTGTTTCCACCATTACCGGTGTAGAGATGTTCCGTAAACTGCTCGACCGCGGTGAAGCTGGTGACAACGCCGGTATGTTGCTCCGTGGTATTGAGAAGACCGCCATCAAGCGTGGTATGGTTATCTGTAAGCCAGGCTCCGTAAAGCCACACACGAAGTTCAAGTGTGAGGTGTACGTACTTAGCAAAGACGAGGGTGGCCGTCACACGCCATTCTTCAACGGCTACCGCCCCCAGTTCTACTTCCGTACGACGGACGTAACCGGTGACGTGAAGCTGCCCGAGAACGTAGAAATGGTGATGCCCGGTGATAACGTGACGCTCGAAGTGTCTCTCCTCGCCGAGATCGCCATGGAGAAAGGCCTCCGCTTCGCTATCCGTGAGGGTGGTCGTACGGTTGGTGCCGGTCAGGTAACTGAAATCCTCGATTAACGATCGCCAGAAGCTTCGGCTTCGTGATGATTCTGACAAAAGCTGAAAGTTAAGTGCGCTATTTTGTGCACTTAACTTTTGCTTTGTTAGGAATTTACTTACTTTTGCAGCCGCATTGGTAAAAATCAAGCGGTAGAGTCGCACCAGTGGGTGTAACTTTTTTACGGGCGTAGCTCAATTGGTATCCCGATAGCTATCGGGATGATCCCCAAAACCGGCATCATCCACATTCTCAAAACGGGGAATGAAATTCATACGGGCGTAGCTCAACTGGTATCCCGATAGCTATCGGGATGGTTTCCAAAACTGGCTTCATCCACATTCCCAATACGGAGAATGAAAATTTATACGGGCGTAGCTCAACTGGTATCCCGATAGCTATCGGGATGGTCTCCAAAATTGGCTTCATCCACATTCCCAATACGGAGAATGAAAATTTATACGGGCGTAGCTCAACTGGTAGAGCACTGGTCTCCAAAACCAGCGGTTGGGAGTTCGATTCTCTCCGCCCGTGCATTCTCAGACTCAACGGAGTCTGTTTACAACATAGCCGCAAAGGCGGGAAAAATTACCCTTGAGCACTGAGGTCTCCTACCGCCGACAGGCAGTAGCGAAGCTAAACCAGTGGTTAAGTATGCGTTTCTCTCCGCCCGTGCACATTCGGTTCAACGGAACTGAGCAAACTTTTCAAGAAAGGCGATTTTCGTCCGTTTCTTTAATTTTCTTCCATGGATAAGATTACCCTTTACATGCGGGAAAGCTACAATGAGCTGGTGCACAACGTGACCTGGCCTTCTTACAGCACCCTGCAGACTAACACCATTCTCGTTTTAGTGGGCTCCGCGATTTTCGCGTTGCTCATTTTCGGTATGGATGTCGTATGGCAATTCATCATCGATAACGTTTACGGCATTACGACCGGATAATAACCTACAGCAGTAATGGCAGTAACTAAATGGTATTCCCTTCGCGTCATCAGCGGTAAGGAAAAGAAGATTAAGGAACGAATCGAGAAGGAAATTTCCCGCAACGGCTGGGAAGCGCACATCCTGAAGATCGTGGTGCCTACGGAAAAGGTTTACAAAATTCGTGGTGGCAAAAAGGTCATTTCAGACCGTAACATTCTACCTGGCTACATCCTCGTCGAAGCTGATCCCTACGCGCTGAATGGTAACGTGTTGGATGGAATTACGAGCCTACCCAACATTATTCATTTCCTCGGTAAGAACGAGCCGATCCCCATGCGGGATTCGGAAGCTAACCGTCTACTTGGAAAAGTTGATGAGAACCTCGAAGCAGGGGATTCACTAATCGAGCCATTCATTGAAGGTGAAACAGTGAAAATCATTGATGGACCATTCAACGAGTTCGTCGGTGATATCCAGGAAGTTAATGAGGAGAAGAAGAAGCTCAAAGTGATCGTCAAGATTTTTGGTCGTGGCACTGAAGTTGAACTCAACTTTATGCAGGTCGAAAAGCAAAGCTAAACTAAAGAGATCAGGTGCAACCGTCGAGGTAACTTATGGTTACGTGAGACGCTTCATTGAAAGAAGATACTAATTCAAATTAAAGTTAAACGTCGGAGGATGGTCTGTATCCATTCGCTAGTACGACAAAAATTAAGCTATTATGGCTAAGGAAGTAGATGTACAAATCAAACTTCAGGTAAGAGGCGGTGGTGCCAACCCCGCCCCGCCCGTCGGCCCCGCGCTCGGTGCTAAAGGTGTAAACATCATGGAATTCTGTAAGCGCTTCAACGCCGCTACGCAGGACCAGCAAGGAAAGATCCTTCCCGTAGTTATTGATGTTTACAAAGACAAGTCCTTTGACTTCGTTATTAAGACGCCACCAGCAGCGGTCCAACTTCTCGAAGCTTCAAAGCTGAAGAGTGGATCACAAGAATCTAACCGCATCAAAGTAGGTAGCGTAACCTGGGACCAGGTTCGTGCCATTGCGGAAGACAAGATGACCGATCTCAACTGCTTCGAAGTAGAAAGTGGCATGAGAATGATCGCCGGTACGGCTCGCTCCATGGGCATCACGATCTCTGGTACCGCACCCTGGAAAGCTTAAGTCCAACAAGGCAACGATCATCTCCTGTTGTGCTGGTTGACTGGTACGACAACCAACAATTAATTTAAGCCGCTCGGTTATTTTCTGGGCGGCAGTAGGGAGCACCATTTAGTTGGTGCGTCATTCACCTCAAATATATTTTATTATGGCAAAACTTAGTAAAGCGCGCAAAGCCGCGGTCGCGAAGCTCGACGCAACTAAGCAGTATGCTCTCGGCGATGCGATGAGCCTCGTCAGGGAAATCAATACCGCGAAGTTCGACGCTTCCGTTGACGTACACGTTCGCATGGGCCTCGACCCGCGCAAACCCGACCAAGCCCTGCGTGGCACGGTCACCCTTCCTCACGGGACGGGTAAGACGAAGCGCGTTCTCGCGTTCGTAACTCCGGATAAAGAAGAAGAAGCAATTGCAGCGGGTGCTGACTTTGTCGGTCTCGATGATCTGGTTGCTAAGGTAACCGGTGGTTGGACTGACTTCGACGTCGTGGTCGCGATGCCCCAAACGATGGCCAAAGTCGGTCGTCTCGGTCGCGTACTCGGCCCGCGTGGTCTTATGCCTAACCCCAAGACGGGTACGGTAACCATGGACGTAGCTCAGGCAATCACCGATGTGAAAGGCGGTAAGATTGCCTTCCGTCTCGACAAATTCGGTATCGTTCACTCCAGCATTGGCCGGGTAGGTTTTACCCCCGAGCAGCTGACGGAGAACGCTAACGAACTTCTCGGTACACTAAACCGCCTTAAGCCAGCTAGTGCCAAAGGCATATACATGAAATCCGTGACCGTTGCTTCTACCATGAGCCCCGGTATCAAAGTTGACCCCAAGACAATCGCTTAATCGTTCATCCCAAAACTTAAGTTAACATGACTAAGAATGAAAAAGGAGCAGCGATTGAGCAGCTCAAAGCAGCCTTCGAGGCAAACGAGTTCTTCTACGTTGCCGACGCCTCTACTCTCCCCGCTGATAAGACGACGGAACTCCGTCGTGCGCTTCACGCTAAGGGCATCAAAATGCAGGTGGTGAAGAATACACTGGCGCGGAAAGCGCTCGAGCAACTTCCCTCCGAAAACAACTACGCCGAGATTTTTGAAAGCCTCAAAGGTGCTACTGCTATTCTCTTTACGGAGACGGCCAATGCACCAGCCAAGGTGATCAAAGAATTCCGTGGCAAGGAGGGTGAACGTCCTATTCTAAAGGCCGCTTACATCTCGAGCTCCATTTATGTGGGGGACGATAAGCTAGAGTTGCTTTCTAAACTCAAGTCACGCGAAGAACTCGTTTCCGATGTGCTTACCCTTCTCCAAAGCCCGATGCAGAATCTGCTTTCCGGACTCAAGAGTGGTGGTGCCCAGGTTGCCGGTCTTCTCAAGACGCTGGAGGAACGCGAGGCTTAATAAGCTCGCGGCAAGTTTTCAGTCTGTAGTCTATAGTCTACAGTACTTAATTCGGCTGAAGACTAAACACCATAGACTATAGACTACCTCTTCTCATTGCTTCCAAGCTGATACGCGATTACTCGTAAATCAATTTTAAATACTTTTCTATTATGGCAGACGTAAAAACACTTGCCGAATCACTCGTTAACCTAACCATCAAGGAAGTTAGCGAGCTCGTAACCATCATGAAGGACGAATACGGCATCGAGCCCGCCGCCGCTGCTGTTGCAGCCGGAGGTGGTGGAGGTGGCGGTGACGCCGACGGTGGACCAGCCGAGAAGACTGACTTCAACATCGAACTAGAATCTGCCGGTGGCAGCAAACTAGCCGTTGTGAAGGAAGTTAAGAACCTCCTCGGTCTTGGTCTTAAGGACGCCAAAGGTCTTGTTGACAGCGCTCCAGCTATCATTAAGGAAGGCGTTCCTAAGGACGAGGCAGAAAGCATCAAAGCCGCTCTCGAAGAGGCTGGTGCTACGGTAAACCTGAAGTAATTCAGGCTTAGCCTACTGCATGATTTAGTTGGGAACGATCACTTTTGGTGGTCGTTCCCGCTACTTCTTACCGGTACTTTATACGGCTTAGCGGGAGGTATCTCCGCTAGGCCATTTGCGTATAAATAACTAGCGCACCAACGTGCTTGATTTTTCAAGTTTTGATACTTGGCTAATCTGTACTCTGATAATTGCATTTAAACGCGTTAGGGCACGTGAAAGCTAGTGTCGCCGCTAGCCAAACTGTCGCAACTAAACCTGGTGTAGAATTGTCTTCTTGATTCGCACCCCCTATCCCGCCCGGATCTATTTGTCCGGACCCCCCCTGTAACCCCCCTCGACGTCGAGCCACCGCGGACGGCTAGATATCGGGCCAAACATAAAGGAATACTGCTAATGACGTCAAACAGCCAGATCCTAAGCGCTGAAGAACAACGGGTGAGCTTCGGCAAAATTAAGTTAACTAGTCACTCTCCCGATCTTTTAGAAATTCAACTTAAATCTTTTCAAGAGTTTTTCCAACTCGAGACAACCCCTGAAAACAGGGGTTTAGAAGGTTTATACCGAGTCTTCCAGGAGAACTTCCCCATTTCCGACACTCGTAACATCTTCAACCTCGAGTTCCTCGATTACTTCGTGGACCCACCCCGCTACTCTATCCCTGAGTGTATGCAGCGTGGCCTAACCTACAGCGTCCCGCTGAAGGCAAAACTCCGTTTGTCGTGTAACGATGAGGAGCACGTCGATTTTCAAACCATCGAGCAGGATGTTTTCCTAGGAAACATCCCGTACATGACGCCTAAAGGAACCTTCGTGATTAACGGAGCCGAACGGGTCATCGTGTCTCAGCTACACCGTAGCCCGGGTGTGTTCTTCGGTCAGAACTTCCACCCCAACGGTACGGCTATTTACTCCGCCCGCGTAATTCCTTTCAAAGGAGCGTGGATGGAATTTGCTACGGACATCAACACCGTCATGTACGCATACATCGACCGGAAAAAGAAATTCCCCGTAACCACGCTACTGCGCGCGATTGGTTTCGACAGTGACAAATCAATCCTCGATCTCTTTGACCTCGCTGACGAAGTACCCAATACGCGTGAAGCACTTAACAAGACCATCGGCCGTAAGCTTGCCGCCCGCGTACTGCGTGCCTGGACGGAAGACTTTGTGGATGAAGACACCGGTGAACTCGTCACGCTGGAGCGTAACGAGATTATTCTGGAGCGCGACACCGTACTGACGGAGGAGAATATCGAAGAGATTCTGGAAGCCGAAGGCATCGAGAATGTCATCCTCCAAAGAGAGGACTTGGGCATGGACTACGGTATTATCTACAATACCCTGCAGAAAGACCCCTCAAGTTCCGAGATTGAAGCGGTACAGTATATCTACCGTCAACTTCGCGGTTCCGATCCACCGGATGAAGAAACTGCTCGCGGTATCATCGACAAGTTGTTCTTCTCCGACAAGCGCTATAATCTCGGTGAGGTAGGTCGTTACAAGATCAACCGCAAACTGAACGCCGGCACGGACGATGAGATCTTAGTCCTTACTAAGGAAGACATTATTGCCATCGTCAAGTACTTGGTGGCACTCATGAATCAGCGGGCGGAGATCGACGATATCGATCACCTGAGTAACCGACGGGTCCGTACCGTAGGCGAGCAGCTCTACGCCCAGTTCGGTGTTGGCTTGGCCCGTATGGCCCGGACGATTCGCGAACGGATGAACGTTCGTGACAACGAAGTCTTTACGCCAATTGACCTGATCAACGCACGGACGCTTTCTTCCGTCATCAACTCTTTCTTCGGTACTAGCCAGTTGAGCCAGTTTCTCGACCAGACGAACCCACTTTCCGAGATCACGCACAAGCGGCGGATTTCAGCACTCGGGCCCGGTGGTTTGAGCCGCGAGCGCGCCGGCTTTGAGGTACGTGACGTTCACTACAGTCATTATGGCCGTCTCTGTACGATTGAGACACCGGAGGGACCAAACATCGGTCTGATTTCTACCCTCTGCGTTCACGCCAAGGTCAACAAGATGGGCTTCCTCGAAACGCCCTACCGCGCGGTCGAGAATAGCAAGGTCATCATGGATGGCGAACCCATCTACCTTTCTGCTGAAGGGGAGGACTTTAAGAAGATCGCCCAGGCGAATTCCGAAATCGACGAGAAGGGAGCCTTCGTGAACGATGAGATTAAAGCTCGTGATCACGGTGATTTCCCCGTCCTGGCACCGGAAGACCTGGAGTACATGGACGTAGCTCCCAACCAAATTGTTGGTGTATCTGCCTCCATGATTCCTTTCCTCGAGAATGATGACGCTAACCGTGCCCTGATGGGTTCGAACATGCAGCGTCAGGCAGTTCCTTTGCTTCGCCCCGCAAGTCCGATCGTCGGTACTGGTCTGGAAGGCAAAGTAGCGCGCGACAGTCGTATGTTGATTAACGCCGAAGGAGCTGGTACCATCGAGTACGTAGACGCCAACGAAATTATCGTCAGCTACGAGCGTACCGACGAGGACAGATTAGTTTCCTTCGACGAAGACAAGGTCACTTACACGCTAACCAAGTTTCTACGGACCAACCAGGGTACTTGTGTTAACCTCAAGCCGATCGTTAAGCGCGGCCAGAAAGTCCAGAAGGGTCAAATCCTTTGCGACGGCTACGCTACCGAGAAGGGCGAACTCGCACTGGGGCAGAATATGAAGGTTGCCTTCATGCCCTGGAAAGGTTACAACTTTGAGGATGCCATCGTGCTGTCCGAGCGCGTTGTCCGCGAAGATGTCTTTACCTCGTTGCACATCGAGCACTTCGAAATGGACGTGCGCGATACCAAGCTGGGTGAAGAAGAATTGACCAATGACATTCCTAATGTTTCGGAAGAAGCAACCAAGGACCTCGACGAGAACGGAATCATCCGCGTCGGTGCTTGGATCAAGGAAGGTGACATCATCATCGGTAAAATCACTCCGAAGGGAGAGAGCGATCCGACACCGGAAGAGAAACTCCTTCGCGCCATCTTTGGTGATAAAGCGGGTGACGTTAAGGATGCCTCCATGAAAGCTTCCCCTTCATTGAAGGGAGTCGTCATCGGCAAAGACTTGTTCAGCAAGACCAAGAAGGACCAGGCTCAGAAAGATGCTGAAAAGCTGAAGCTACAGAAGCTTGAGGACGACCACAAAGTCAACCTCAACAAACTGAAGACTCGCCTCGTCGATAAACTCGACCAGCTCGTTCGTGGTCGCGCAAGCCAGGGTGTAAATACCATTTACAAGGAATCAGTGGTTCCCAAGGGTGAGAAATTTACGCAGTCACTCCTCCGTGATCTGGATTACACCAGCATTGACTATACGGGTTGGACAACTAGCGACGATCTCAACAAATTGATCGCGCGCCTGCTACACAATTTCAGCATCAAAGTCAACGAAGAAGTCGGTCGCTACAAGCGGGAGACCTTTAACATCAGTGTCGGTGACGAACTCCCCGCAGGTGTACTCAAGCTCGCTAAAGTCTACCTCGCTAAGAAGCGTAAGCTGAAAGTGGGTGATAAGCTTGCCGGCCGCCACGGTAACAAAGGAATCGTATCTCGTATCGTTCGCGATGAGGACATGCCCTTCCTGGAAGACGGTACACCGGTTGACATTATCCTGAACCCCCTCGGTGTTCCCTCGCGGATGAACCTCGGTCAGATTTTTGAAACCGTCCTTGGTTGGGCTGGCGAGAAACTCGGTATGAAGTTCGGTACGCCGATCTTTGACGGAGCTAGTCAGGCGGAAATCGAGGAGTACATCCAGGAGGCGAAGTTGCCATCTCTCGGTCAGACTTACCTCTTTGACGGTGAAACGGGTGACCGTTTCCACCAGCAAGCCACGGTTGGCGTGATCTACATGTTGAAACTCAGCCACATGGTTGACGACAAGATGCACGCTCGCTCGATCGGCCCCTACTCCCTCATTACCCAGCAGCCGCTCGGTGGTAAGGCGCAGTTCGGTGGCCAGCGCTTCGGCGAGATGGAAGTTTGGGCCCTCGAAGCATTCGGTGCGGCCAACATCCTTCAAGAATTGCTGACAATCAAGTCGGATGATATTCAGGGACGGGCTAAGGCGTACGAGGCTATCGTCAAGGGTGATAATCTCCCCGAGCCGAATATCCCCGAGTCGTTCAACGTACTGGTGCACGAGCTTCGCGGCTTGGCACTCGACGTGAAGTTTGACTAGGCTGAATGCTCCCCCACGCTTTCCGAAAGGGTGGGGGAGACTTACCCGGCATACGAGCCGGACTTTTCTCCAATCGAATTTTTTGCGCTGACGCGGGTGCAAAGTAGAGTGGTAAGTGCCAAAGAAGTTTGGCAGCTACTCCTCGCAAACTTCCCCCGCACCCGCGACCGCGCTAATAAATAATAATATGGCTTTCAAGAAAAATATCAGTGTCCAGAAGCAGGACTTCGACGCAATCACCATTAGCCTCAGCTCCCCGGACGACATCCTGGAGCGCAGCTACGGTGAAGTGTTGAAGCCAGAGACGATCAACTACCGTAGCTATAAGCCGGAACGTGATGGTCTTTTCTGTGAGCGGATCTTTGGCCCGGTTAAAGACTACGAATGTTACTGTGGTAAGTACAAGCGCATCCGCTACAAGGGGATCGTTTGTGACCGCTGTGGCGTCGAAGTAACCGAAAAGAAGGTGCGTCGCGAGCGTAACGGACACATCCGTTTGGTCGTGCCAGTCGTTCACATCTGGTTCTTCAAATCTCTACCTAACAAAATCGCTTACCTGCTTGGTTTCTCTTCCAAGAACCTGGAATCGATCATTTACTACGAACGCTACGTCGTCATTAATCCCGGTATTCGGGAAAGTGACGAGATCATGCACCGCACGCTGATCACGGAAGAGCAGTACCTCGATATTCTCGAGACCTTGCCCCCCGAAAACCAGCAACTGGAAGACGGACACCCCGACAAATTTGTCGCTAAAATGGGTGCCGAAGCCGTTCGTGACCTTCTCGAAGGTCTAGAATTGGACAGTCTTTCCGACCAACTGCGCCACCAGGCCAGTACGGAGACTAGCCAGCAACGTAAGAGTGAAGCACTCAAGCGTTTGCGCGTAGTGGAAGCTTTCCGCGACGCTCAGAAGAACGTCGTTAATAAGCCAGAATGGACAATTATCCAGTACCTGCCCGTCGTTCCGCCGGAACTGCGCCCGCTCGTACCCCTGGATGGTGGCCGTTTTGCCTCTTCCGACCTTAACGATCTCTACCGTCGCGTAATCATCCGTAACAACCGTCTGAAGCGTCTTTTGGAGATCAAAGCTCCCGAAGTAATTCTTCGGAATGAGAAGCGGATGTTGCAGGAAGCCGTCGATAGTCTTTTTGATAACAGCCGGAAATCCAATGCCGTAAAGGCGGAAGGTGGCCGTGCGCTGAAGTCGCTCTCCGACATCCTTAAGGGTAAGCAGGGACGTTTCCGTCAGAACCTTCTCGGTAAGCGGGTTGACTACTCTGGTCGTTCCGTTATCGTTGTAGGCCCTACGCTGAAACTGCACGAATGCGGTCTTCCTAAGGGAATGGCCGCGGAGCTCTTTAAGCCGTTCGTAATCCGTAAGCTCATCGAGCGCGGTATCGTGAAGACGGTTAAGTCCGCCAAGAAATTGGTGGACCGCAAAGAGCCCGTGATCTGGGAAATCCTCGAGAACATTCTCAAGGGACACCCCGTGATGTTGAACCGGGCACCGACGCTGCACCGTCTTTCAATTCAGGCCTTCCAGCCTAAATTGATTGAAGGAAAAGCGATTCAGCTCCACCCACTTGTCTGTTCCGCGTTTAACGCTGACTTCGACGGTGACCAGATGGCCGTCCACGTTCCACTGAGCCAAGCCGCTATTCTCGAGGCGCAGGTGTTGATGCTTTCCAGCCACAACATGCTGAACCCGCAGAACGGTACGCCGGTGACGCTTCCTTCACAGGATATGGTACTGGGCCTTTACTACATCACCAAGAACAAGAAGTCTACTGACGAAGTGAAGGTGAAGGGTGAGGGTGGTAAGTTCTACAGCCCGGAGGAAGTTATGATCGCCTACAACGAAGGTAAACTCGATCTCCACGCCACCATTCACTGCCGCGTTCCCATGGAAGTGGAAGCCGAAGACGGTACCATGAGCCTGAAGAAGAAATTGGTCGAGACCACAACCGGTCGGATCATCTTCAACAGCGCCATGCCCGCTACGGTCCCTTACCAGGACGTGCTACTTACCAAGAAGAACCTTAAGAAGGTAATCGGTGACATCATCGACCGGACGAGCTTTGCCGTGACGGCCATCTTCCTCGATAAGATCAAGGATATGGGTTTCCACTGGGCGTTCAAGGGCGGTTTGTCCTTCAACCTCGGTGACCTGATTACACCATCCGTGAAGTCGAAAGTACTGATTCAAGCCCGCGCCGAAGTGGACGACATTCAGGACAACTACAACATGGGTCTCATCACCAATAACGAGCGTTATAATAAGGTGATTGACAAGTGGACTAGTGCCGACAACGAGATCACGACTACGCTGATGCAAGAGTTGGCCGAGCACAAGCAAGGTTTTAACTCCGTGTACATGATGCTCCACTCCGGAGCCCGTGGTTCCACACAGCAGATTAAGCAGCTCTGTGGTCTTCGTGGTCTGATGGCCAAGCCGAAAAAATCGAACGATGCCGGCCCCGCCGTTATCGAGAATCCGATTCTTTCCAACTTCGTCGACGGACTTTCCGTACTGGAGTACTTTATCTCCACACACGGTGCCCGTAAGGGACTGGCCGACACGGCTCTGAAGACGGCTGATGCTGGCTACCTGACGCGTCGTTTGGTAGACGTTGCGCAGGATGTGGTCGTTATGATCCCAGACTGTGGTACTCTCCGGGGCATCGATACTTCAGCGCTGCGTGAGAATGATAAGTTGATCGAGAGCCTGGAAAGCCGCATTGCCGGCCGCTATGCCCTTGATGACATCCTCCACCCGGTTACCGATGAGGTAATTGTCGAGGCCGATGCTTACATCGACCAACGGACCGCGAAGTACATCGAAGCTGAAGGCGTCGAAGAGGTAACCATCCGTTCCGTGCTTACCTGTGAGGTCGAGCGTGGTGTTTGTGCGAAGTGTTACGGTAAAAACCTTGCATCCGGTCGTAAGGCCGAGATCGGTGACGCCGTCGGTATCATTGCCGCGCAGTCCATCGGAGAGCCCGGTACACAGCTTACGCTTCGTACGTTCCACGTAGGTGGTACGGCTTCCGTGACTAGTACCGATAATAACCTTGAATCTAAATTCAACGGTAAGGTATCTTTCGAAGATATTCGCACGGTTGACGCCGTCGACATGATGGGCGATAAGCAAACCATCGTTCTTTCCCGTTCCGGTGAAATGAAAATTTCTAACCCGGAGACTGGCAAGGTTTACACGACGCAGTACATTCCTTACGGTGGTACGCTCTTCGTTGAAGATGGCCAGACTATTAAGAAAGGGGAGCGCATCGTTGAGTGGGACCCCTACAACGCGGTGATCGTTTCCGAATTCGCCGGTATCGCGCGGTATTCCGACATCGACGAAGGTGTAACTTTCCGGACGGAACGTGACGAGCTAACGGGCTTCGAAGAGAAGGTCGTGATCGAAACACGTGACCGGAAGCGGATTCCGACCATCACAATCATCGATAAGGACGGAGCCGAATTACGTCAGTATAACCTACCCGTAGGTGCCTACATCTCGGTGAAGGACGGTGCTGATGTCGCCCTTGGCGAGAAGATCGTAAAAATCCCCCGGAAGGGTGGTAAGATCGCGGATATCACCGGTGGTCTGCCGCGGGTAACGGAGCTTTTCGAGGCACGTAATCCTAGTAACCCCGCCGTTGTATCTGAAATTGACGGTATCGTAACGTTCTCTAAAAAGATCAAACGCGGTAACCGTGAGTTGATCGTAGAAGCCAAAGACGGTCAGAAGCGCAAGTACCTGATCAACCTCAGCAAGCACATTCTCGTGCAGGATCAGGATTTCGTTCGCGCCGGTATGCCGCTGTCCGACGGTGCCATCGCGCCGCGCGATATTCTCGACATCAAAGGTCCTTTCGCCGTACAGACCTATTTGGTCAACGGTGTCCAGGAAGTTTACCGCTCGCAGGGTATTACGATCAACAACAAGCACATCGAAACGATCTGTCGTCAGATGATGCGCCGTGTTCAGATCGTAGACCAGGGTGATACGACCTTTCTCGAAGGGGAAGCCATCGAGCGCTACGAGTTCTTTAAGCAGAACGACTGGATCTACGACAAGAAAGTCATCAACGAGAAGGGCGATTCCGATCGCTTCCGTGAGGGCAAGATCGTCACGATGCGTGAAGTTCGGGAAGAGAACTCTCGTCTGAAGCGTAACGATATGAAGATCATGACGTTCCGCGACGCGCAGGCTGCAACCAGCTTCCCGCTGCTGCAGGGTATCACTAAATCTTCGCTCGGTACACCGAGTTGGATTTCTGCCGCCTCTTTCCAGGAGACGACGAAAGTACTCTCCACGGCCGCGATTGCCGCCAAGCAGGACTTCCTCGAAGGCCTCAAGGAGAACGTAATTGTCGGTAAGCGGATTCCAGCCGGTACGGGTATGCGTAAGTATGACCGCCTGTTCGTAACGACGAAAGAAGCACAGGACCAGTGGGAAGCTCGCCAGCGGGCTTTTGCTGAGGAAGAAGCTGCTGCTAAAGCTGCGGAAGAAGCTAGCGCTGCTTCAGCTTTGGCGAACGCTCAAGCTACGGCTGCCGCGGGGACCGCAACTGCATCCGACGTAATGGAAATGCCTACCGATACCGCCGTCATGGGAGCCCCGGTTGCTACTGCCGTAATGGATGGACCGGCTATTACCGAGGTTTCCGCCACACCAACCGCCCCTCGGGTGACGGAAGCAGCGATTACTGCCGAAATTGAGAAAGTACCTACCGGTCAGGAAGTGCCCGAAGCATCCGCTGATACCAATTTTCACGGAGAACCGACGACCCTCCAGACACCGGAAGAGGCTGCTATCGCTAAAGCTGAGGCAGTGCCAACTACCGATCAAGTGGTGGAAATAGCAGCTACCGCCGAAGTTCAGGAAGCATCAACTGCCGAGCAAACGCCGAAAGTCGACGCGACGACTGAAGCTAAAGAAGCGCCAGCCACCGCCGATACTTCGGAAGCAACGGCTACTACGGATGACGAAGAAGTAGTTGCAGCCACTAATCCGTTGGAGACACCAACTGCCAACGACGTTTTAGAAGCATCGGATGATGCTGACAAGATTATCGACGGCGAAGATGACGCGAAGTAGATACCGATTTGATACGAAACTTGAAACGCTCCGTTGGCTCTGGCCGGCGGGGCGTTTTCTGTTCGGTACGGATTGCCCCAGTCAGATTTGGAAATTGTTATCCTGGTCGCAACGATAGGAAAGGGGCAGTGGACCGACGAAATGACGTAGCATTGATAGCTCGGGGCCACATCAGGCTGAGGCGGGACGGCGACAAGACGCCGCCCATCAGCTACCTTCACGTCATGCGTCAACAAATTGTCTTAGTCCTATTTACCCTGCTTCTTCCCACCTGCACGGCACCGGCGCCCGCGCCCGAGAAGGAAGCGCCCCAAAATCAATCACCCGTGCAAGATCCGCTGCGCCTGACGGAAGCAATGGCTACTCGCCTACTAGAGCTGCCCCTGGCGTGCATTCAACAGGAGTACCCGAACAAGCTCAACCAAACCGTCGGCGAAAAGGCGGATTTAGCAGAGCCAAGTATTCTTCATCCGTCGTTTTACGGTTGTTTCGACTGGCACAGCGCCGTGCACGGTCACTGGTCGGTCGTTGCGCTGCTGAAAGAATTTCCAAATCTGGAGCGTGCGGAGGACGCTAAGCGAATGCTACGAGAAAACCTCAGCGCGGCCAACGTAGCGCGGGAAGTGGTCTATTTTGACGGAGTGCACAACGGGAGTTATGAGCGCACTTACGGCTGGGCGTGGCTGTTGCAATTACGTCTGGAACTTAACGATTGGGAAGACGACCTGGCGCCGGAATTAGTAGCCAATCTGGAACCGCTGGTGGCGTTAATTGTGGACAAGTACGTCGCGTTCCTGCCCAAGCTGAATTACGCCATCCGAACTGGTGAGCACCCCAACACCGCCTTCGGGATGACCATGGCGTGGGATTACGCCGACGGCGTCGGTAGCGAGCCCCTGAAGTTTGCGGTGGAAGATGCGGCCAGGCGATTTTACCTGAATGACCGCGCTTGCCCGATGTCGTGGGAGCCGGGGGGCTTCGATTTTCTGAGCCCGTGCCTGGAAGAAATCAGGATCATGGCACGCGTCCTCGAGACCGAAGATTTTCACGCGTGGTTAGCTGCGTTCTTGCCCGCTTTGGTCGAGCCGGGCTACGACCTCGAAGTCGGGCTGGTAGCGGACCGGACGGATGGTAAGTTGGTTCACCTCGACGGATTGAATTTCAGCCGTGCGTGGGTGCTCTACGGGTTGGCGAGGCAGTATCCGAATGAGTACGCCCACCTGGTCGGTATAGCTAACAAACACGTCGAGTATTCACTGCCCAACCTGGTGGGTGATGGCTACGAGGGAGGGCACTGGCTGGGGAGTTTTGCGCTTTATGCGCTACGGTAGACAAGATGCTTGGCGTCCCCTGGTGGTGCGCGGACGTAGATGCAGTGTGGTCGCAAAAGCAGTGATGACGGGGTGGGAGTCATCGAGATGAAGGAAGCATCCGAGGCCTTCACCAAGTAGTTCGGCTTTTACGACTAACTCCTTACTACCTTTGTGGCGCTAAATTTAGGATGGATACGCCCCGCGTCGCTTAAATGTCATAACGAGTACCGACCGCCCGCGTCAGTAAACTTGACTGGCCGCAAGGAGTTTCCTCATACAATACTACCCCTACCGGGCTCTAAATCCGGACTTTAACCAGCCCGCCTCCATGACCCGTACCCCACCCGTCAAAAGGTTTTGGAGTTTGTTGAGCCAGTACCGCTCCGAACTTCGCACCATCTATATTTTTGCTATTCTGAACGGAGTCGTCAACTTGACGCTGCCTCTGGGCATCCAGGCCATCATTAACTTTATTCAGGCGGGGGAGGCAACTACCTCCTGGTTGTTTTTGGTGAGTGTCGTACTGGGGGGTATTGCGATCACCGGGGTTTTACAAGTACTGCAACTACGGATTTTGGAGAACGTGCAGCAAAATCTTTTTGCCCGTTCCGCCTTCGAATTCGCTTACCGATTACCGAAAATTAGTTACGTACAACTTGACAAAGTCCACGCGCCGGAACTGGCGAACCGGTTTTTCGATACGCTGACCATCCAAAAAGGCCTACCGAAGATCGTGATCGATTTCTCACTTGCGGCCTTTCAGATCGTTTTTGGCATGCTCGTGCTGGCCATTTACAGTCCGTACTTCATTATCCTAGCTATTTCGTTGGTGCTGATACTGTACGTGATCTTCGCCGTCACGGGGCCGAAGGGACTGGAAACAAGCATCAAGGAGAGTAAGTACAAATACCGCCTCGTCCACTGGTTAGAAGAAATTGCGCGCAACACCCGGACCTTCAAACTTAACTCCGGCAGCGACTTACACCTGCGGGAGACAGACACCATCGTCAAGGGCTACCTGAAAAACCGGGAATCTCACTTCCAGGTGATTCTCAACCAGTACCGGCTCTTCATCGGGTTTAAGGTGTTCATTGCCGCGGGGTTGCTCTTCCTGGGGGGCTATCTCGTTTTCGCGCAGGAGATGAACATCGGTCAGTTCGTGGCTTCTGAGATTATCATTATCTTGATCATCGCTTCCGTCGAGAAGATCATGCGCATCATCGACACGATCTACGACGTCCTCACCGCGCTCGATAAGATTGGCTACGTAACCGATTTGGAATTAGACACCGATGCCGGTAAGGCTGCCGTGGAAGCATCCGGACCAATCTCACTGCGCGCAGCCGAAATCGAATTTGCCTTCCCCGGCGACCGACGTAACGTGATCGACAATTTGTCGTTCGAGATCGCGGCGGGGGAAAAGGTCGTGCTGGAAGGAAAGTCCGGTAGTGGCAAGACCGTGTTGTTGCAGATCCTGGCGGGCATCTATCAGATCCAGGACGGGGAGTTCTACGTAAACGGTACCCCGCTCACCACCTATAACCGCGAGATGCTCTATCAGGAAATCGGTGTGGCTTACCCCACGAACCAGATATTTGAATCCACGCTGCGGGAAAACATTACGCTTGGGCGGGAAATAACCAGCGCCCGACTCACCGAAGTGCTGAGCTTGCTACAACTGAATGATTATCTTGAACACCAGCCGGAGGGTTTGGACAGTTACGTAGACAGTGGCGGTCGCCGCTTGCCCCGCGCCGTAATTCAAAAGATCATGATCGCCCGCATCATCATTACCGAACCGAAACTGTTACTACTGGAAGATCCGCTAATTTTCGTCGGGGAAACCGAATCCAACCGGATTATCGATTACCTGATGTCGCCCGAGCGGCCCTGGACGGTACTCGTCGTCTCCCACGACCCTTACTGGAAAGAACGCAGCAGCCGTATTTTTAACCTCGATAGCTACTGATCATGCTTAACATTTCGGAAAATTCAATCGACGAACGGGTCAAGTTACACGAGTTTGACTCCTTCAAGCTCATGCGTAGCGTGCACGCCGAAAAGTGGATACTCCTCGTGTTCGGCAGTCTCGTATTTATTATACTGGGCTGTCTGTTCGTGCCCTGGACGCAGAACATCAACGCGAAAGGATACGTCAACACGCGCGACCCCAGCCAGCGGCCGCAGGGAATGCAGGCGGTCATCCCCGGTCGGATTCAGGAGTGGTACGTACAGGAAGGAGATTTTGTGTACGCCGGTGACACGATCGCGCACCTCACTGAAATAAAGAGTGAGTACTTCGATTCCTCCCTCGTAGAACGGACGCGCGAGCAGATCGATGCCAAACTAACGGGCATCCAGGCTTACGATGATAAAAGCTCGGCGCTTAGTAATCAGTACAGCCAACTGGAAAGGGGCTTACTCTTGAAGCGAGAGCAGATTAGTAACAAGGCCCAACAAGCAAGAAATAAGATCACGATCGACAGCGCCGACTTGGTCGCGTTCGAGGCGAATTTGGAGATCGCGGAGAATCAGTTAGAGCGGTTCAAAGAAATGTACGATAAGGGCGTAAAGTCACTTACCGACTTTCAGGATAAAGAACTCAAAGTTCAGGAGACACGGGCAAAGGTTACCTCGCAGCGTAACAAACTGATGAACCAACGGCGTGAACTCACCAACGCCATCATAGAACAATCATTGGTGGAGCGGGAGTACGGAGAGAAGTTGGCCAAAGCAGATTCCGACCGGCAATCAGTGCTGTCTGCCCGGTCGGAGAGCGTCGGCGCTACGGCAAAACTAGAGAACCAGTACAGCAATTACGCCTTCCGCCAACAGTTCTACTACATTACCGCGCCGCAGGACGGTTACGTAACGAAAACAATGAAGAAGGGCCTGGGGGAGCTGATCAAAGAGGGCGACGATATTGCCACCATTGCCCCGACTGAGTTTGATCTCACGGTGGAGATGTTCGTCAAACCCCAGGATCTACCCCTCGTTAACATCGGGGAGGAAGCCCGGCTGCGGTTCGATGGTTGGCCGGCAATCGTCATCAGCGGCTGGCCGGAAGCCTCCACGGGCATCTTTACCGGGGAGGTGGTGGCCGTAGACCGCTTCATTAGCGAGAATGGCCAGTACCGGATTTTGATCAGCCCGATGAGTTCTAAGCGCTCCTGGCCAAAGGAGTTGAGGGTAGGGACGGGAGCCCAGGCGTTCGTCCTGCTGAACGACGTGCCGATCTGGTACGAATTATGGCGACAGTTGAATGGCTTCCCGGCGCAGTTTTACGATGAGGATGCAAAAGACGCGCCCAAAGAGCTCAAAAGGAAAGCTCCGGGGAAATCAATAAAGTGATATAAATATGCGGATTTTCCACGAGGAGAAAAGTATTCCCAATTGGCTAACGGTGTGCACCGTATACCGTAAAGTACTGCTGGGTACCGTCTTGTTGTTACTGGGTTCTCCCGTGCTGAGCGGTCAAACGGCCGCTAACGTCTTCAGCCTCGAAGAATTTCTGACCAGCGTCCAACTCCACCACCCCATCTCCCTCCAGGCTGATCTTCAGACCGACCGCGCCCGCGCGGAAATGCTAATGGCCCGGGGTAATCTCGATCCCGTTCTGGAGGCCGACTGGGCCCAGAAGGACTTTGACGATAAACTTTATTACCAGACCTACCAGAGTAAACTGCGCGTCCCGACCGTGTACGGCGTCGACGTCGTGGCCGGGTACGAGCAGACGGACGGAGTATTCCTGAACCCGGAGGAACAGACGGATGATCTCGGGCTGTGGCACGTCGGTCTGGAAGCCGATCTTCTGCAGGGCCTGATCGTTAACGAACGGCGCATCGCACTCGACCGGGCAGGGGTGATCCAGCAATTGAACGAGAACGAGCGACAAATCGCACTGAACGATTTGCTGTACGAAGCCAGCACGACTTACGTGGACTGGCAAAAGTTTTTCTACTACGAAGGAGTGCTGGATAGTAACCTCATTCTGGCCACCACCTACTTTGAAAGCACGCGGATTTCTTACGACAACGGTGAATACACCGCGATGGACACGCTGGAGGCCTTCATTCTTTTGCAAGACGCCCTGACCGAACTCCGGAAAAACGACGCCAAGCTCATCAAAGCGCAGCAAACCATGGAGAATTATTTGTGGTTCGACGGTACGCCACTGGAACTGCAACCGGGTATTATTCCATCGCCATTCGCGCTGGGGGTGCCCCTAGTCCTGGTCGACCCCACGGTTAACCTGGTGGCTACCAACCCGCTCATTAAATATTATTTAAACAAGCAGGAGGTCTACCAGATCGAGCAACGTCTTAAACGCGTCAAGGCGCGGCCGAAACTGAAGGTGAAGTACAATGCTTTGTTAGCGACGGGGGAAGAAAGTCTGCGGCCGAATTTCTCGTCGAATGACTTTAGGTGGGGGTTCGACTTTTCGGTGCCCCTGTTATTGCGTCAGGCGCGGGCGCAGGTGCAATTGGGGGAAATCAAAATCAGGGAGAATGGGCTTGAGCTACTGGCCAAACAGAACGAGCTCAACAATAAACTGCGGGCTAGTATCGACCAGATCGACGTACTGCGTGACCAGGTAGGCATCACGGAAGCGAATACGGTACGCTACCGCACACTACTGGGGTTAGAGAATACAAAATTCATCTACGGCGAAAGCTCCGTCTTTCTGCTCAACAAGCGGCAGGAAAAATACATTGAGGCGCAACTCAAGCTCATCGAACTCAAAGCGCAAATTCGCAAAGAATTGCTCAATTACCGCTTCCTGGCCAACGACCTGATCGAAGGCCTCCCGGAGAACTAGCGACCATCACTCCATCCAAATAACACCCCATGCGGCTTAGCCTCGAAGACTTTCAAACTACCGTTGAATTCCCCACGCACTGGGGGGATATGGATAGCGCCCGCCACGTGAACAACCTCGTTTACTTGAAGTGGGCCGAGACGGCGCGGGTGATCTACTTCGAAGCGATGAACATGAACACGGCGTTTGCCGGCGAAGGGACGGGGACCATCCTGGGCTGGCAGGACTGTAAGTACATTTTCCCGATGACGCACCCGGATACGGTCGTGGTGGGCGTAAGGACGTCCGAGATTCTCGAAGACCGGTTCACTTTACAGACGGCGGTCTTTTCCAAGAACCACGAGCGTATCGTAGCCGTCAGCCACCAAGTTATGGTGCCTTACAACTATTCGGAATTGCGCAAAGTAGCCATGCCGCAGGAGTGGATAGACGGAATTGAAAAGATCGAGTCCGCGGACTGGTTCGCCAAGCTGCAAGCTAGCTAGCAAAGTCGCCCGCGATTAGCAAGAAGCGGGTTTCGTGGGTAGCGAGAACGGCGCATCTTTACGGTATGGCACAGGAAGATTTATCAGCAGCAACCGGGGCACATAATTACGAGCGGATTGCGCGGGCCATTGATTACATACGCGCGAACTGCGACCGACAGCCAAGTCTTGAGGAGGTGGCTGCGCAGGCAAACGTGAGCCCGTTTCACTTTCAGCGACTGTTCCAATCCTGGGCCGGCGTCACGCCGAAGAAGTACCTGCAGTTCATCACGCTGGAGCGTACGAAAAGCCTGTTGGTTAAAGATCAGCTCCGACTATTCGACGTTGCTGAGCGCGCGGGTCTCTCCAGCCCCAGCCGGCTACACGATCTCTACGTGCGCATGACGCCGGCGGACTATAAGCGGGGCGGGGCGGGCCTGACGATCAGGTACACGCACCAAGCTACCGCGTACGGCAAGGCAATTATCGCCGCGACGAAGCGGGGCATCTGTTTCCTTTCCTTCCACGAACACGCCAGCGATGCGTTGGCGGCGCTAAGGGGTGAATTCCCCGCTGCTGTCCTACTCGACCGCCCTACCGAACTAACCCTACTAGCGTTGCGCGTACTTAATGGCACCGAATCACCGACGAAGCCGCTGGCGCTTTATTTGAAAGGAACGCCTTTTCAACTTAAAATCTGGCAGGCACTCCTGGCCATTCCGACCGGGGAGGTGCGTACCTACGGCGACGTAGCAAAAGCCATCGATCAACCGGGTAGCGCGCGTGCGGCAGGTACGGCGATCGGGAAGAACCCGGTGGCGATCCTGATTCCCTGCCACCGGGTAATTCGGGCGGACGGTGGCCTGGGTGGCTACCGGTGGTCGGAGGAGCGGAAGGCAAATATTTTGGGCCGGGAATGGGGGATGACCGTACGTGATTAGCTGATAAGTCGGTCTTCCTTAATGGCGAGTTGAGCTAGTCAGGCGCCCGGCAAGTTAAGCTTGCACTTCTAACTTACCCCGCACTCCCGATAGCTATCGGGATAGCGCCCCTTAATATTCCTTAACCATGTATTCGATCGCTCGCTCCAACTGTTCATCCCGGCCGGTGGCGATTTCACCTGGCATATTCTTAACTCGAATATCCGGCTCCGTCTGGTTATTCTCCATCCAGTCGCCATTGATATCCTTAGCGCTGACGGGGACGACGCCCCACACGGACCCGTCGGGCAGTAACTCCCAGCCGGCGAAGGAACAGGTGCCGGGCGTTGGCATACCGAGCGTCGGGCCGATTTTGAGGTCGGAGTAGCCCGCCGCGAAACAGTGGCCGTCGGAATACTGGGCTTCGTTGATCAGCGAAAGTGTCGGCTTCGTCCAGCGTGAAGTAGGCTCGCCGCCAACGACTTTGGCCTCCGTCGCGTAGGTGATGAACGGCACGCCGGTGAAAAACATCGCCAGGTCCGCCACCAAGTCGCCACCACCGTTGAAGCGCGTGTCGATGATCATCGCCTTACGGTCGCGGTACTTGCCGAGCATGTCCTCGTAGACGTCGCGGTACGGCCCGTCGCCCATGCCGGGGATGTGGACGTAGCCCAGCGTACCGCCGGATTTAGCGTCGACCTCATCCTGGTTAATCTTTACCCAACGTTCGTAGAGCAGTTTACTTTCGTCGCTGAGACTAATGGGTTTTACCGTGATGGTCTGGCTCTTTTTTGTGGTGGGGTCGAGTATGTTAAGCAGCGTGAAGTCGCCGGCTTTCCGGTTCAAATAAGTAGCTACGTCACGGTCCGGCGTCACGGGCGTTCCATCGATGGACTCGATGATCGATCCGGCCGCAACGTTGAAAGCGGAGCGGTCCAGTGGTCCACCGTCGATGACTTCGGCGATTTTAATGCCGTCGCCGGTGTACGCGTAATCCAGGAAAATGCCGAGGGAAGCCGTGGCGTCGGGGTTGTTAAACCCTTGTGGTCGGTAACGGGCGCCGGCGTGCGATACGTTCAACTCGCCGAGCATCTCGGAAAGCATCTCCGTGAACTCAAAAGCATTACCGATGGAGGGGAGGTACTTCGTGTACTCCTCCTGCATCTTGGCCCAGTCGACGCCGTGAAAAGTAGGCTCGTAGAAGATGGCCTTCGTGCGGAGCCAGACGTGGTCGAACATCGCCCGGCGCTCCGCGGCTACGTCGTATTCCATCTCGCCTTTGATCTTAACGGCGGTTTTTTTGCTTTTGTCCAGGTCGATCTTCGAGATGGTTCCGCCCGCCAGGAGGTAGAGGTTTTTCATCTCCTTATCCCACGCCAGGCTACCGTTTTTGCCGATCTTCATTTCCATCTTGGTGGCCTTAGTCCGTAGGTTAGTTGACCACAGATTGGCTTCTTTTTCAAAGGTTGCGAGGTAGTAGAGCTTTTCCCCGTCTTTAGAAAGCACGGCGTCGCCGAGCCGCGAAGAGTGAATGGTGAGCCGCTTCGTCCGGTCTTCCATGTTTTTCCAGTCGAAAGTCAGGGAGTCGACCTGGGTAGAGTCCTTTTTGCTTTTTGTGCTCTTGTCTTCCGTTTTTCCTTTTGTCTTCTTCTTAGCGCGCTCCGTCGCGGTGGAGTCCGCTGCCGTTGGTTTGTTAGCTTCGGTGACTGCTTTGGAAAGCTTGAATTCTTCGTCCGTCAGGTTGAATTTATCCCACGCTTCCTGCGTAAAAAACATGGAGTAGACGTCCTGCTCCGACCGCCCGCTGGTGGCGTACGACTTCAGTCCGTCGCGGTTACTGAACCAGATCATCTGCGCGCCCATGTTCGCCCACTTCGGCTGAGAATCGTAGTAGCCGCTTTCGGTCAGGTTGACGCGTTTACTGCCGTCGGCCTTCATGAGCAAGACCTCGCTGTTATTCAACAGCACGTCCCACTCGACGAGTAGCCAGTCGCTATCCGGGCTCCAGGTGAAGTACTTGTCGCCGTCGCTCATGGAAAAAAGTTCTTCCGCGTCGAGCAGGGTCACCGTTGCGCCGGTGCTATCGACGTTGCGGACTTTGATTGATCGCCGGTCTTCCACCCAGGCCATTTTCTTGCCGTCGGGAGAGTACTTGACTAGATAATTGTCGCTGTCATTCTCCAGAACGGGGCTTTCTTTCGTGAGGGTCGCCGCGTAGAAAAACGGTTCTTCTTTGCGCGTCTTTACGTTCTTGTAGGTGCTCCAGGTGCCGCCCGATTCCCGGGCGTAGACGACGGATTTTCCGTCCGGCCCCCAGGTGACGAAGCGTTCCTGTTCTGGTGTGTTAGTAAGGCGCTTGGTGAAAGACTCGTCCACGGAGGTAACGAATACTTCGCCACGGGTGATGAAGGCGATTTCCTTGCCGCTGGGCGAGACTTCCATTTCGGTGATCTTGCCGCTGACGGTGACGTACTTATCGCGGTTACTGACGTCCTGGGTAATGATCTCCACGGCGACTTTTGCGGGCGTTTCTCCCTCGCGCATCGTGTACAGTTGGCCATCGTAGCCAAAACTCAGCGTGCCATTATCCGCGCGGCTCAGGAAGCGGACGGGGTGAAGGTCGAAGTCGGTGAGCTGGGTAGCTTCACCGGTTCCATCAGCAGCCATTTTCCAGACGTTGTAAGTGCCGCTGCGTTCGCTCAGGAAGTAAAGCGTGCCGTCCGCAGCGGGGATTGGCTGGCGGTCTTCCGCGATGTGGGTCGTCAGTTGCGTGTGCGTTTTCGTGGCCGCGTCGTACCGCCACAAATCGCGGGCAATAGAAGAGACGTGGTGCTTGCGGTATTCGTCTTCCCCACCTTTTTTATCGTGGTAATAAAAACTCGTTCCGTCGGGGCCGTACCGGACGTATTCCGCCGGGACCGTCAAAATCTGATCGACGCGGCCGCCACCGAACGGCACCGCATAAAGCTCGGATTGGGAGCGGTGGGGAAATTGCCGGTGCTGCACGTCGTCCTGCCGGAGCGCGCCGAAGACTACGCTTTCACCGTCGGGCGAGAAAGTATAGGGCATTTCGTCGTTGGAGTGGAAGGTCAGGCGCGTGGCCATGCCGCCGGTCGCGGGCATCGTAAAGACGTCGAAGTTGCCGTAGCGGTTGCTGGCGAAGGCGATCGTGCGGCCGTCCGCGCTGTAGATAGCGCCGTAATCGTGGGCCTCGTGGTAGGTGAGTTGGGTGGCGCGGCCGCCGGTTACCGGTACGCGGTACAGGTCGCCCTTGTGGGTGAACGCGATCTGGCTGCCGTCGGGGGAGATAGTGGAGTGGCGGAGCCAGGTGGCGTTGCTCTGGGCGCTCACACCTAGTGACATAAGCAGGCTACAGGCAAGTAGGATTAGGCGCATATCGGGGGCGTTGGATAGTGGTTGTTAGTACGGTAAGATAGGAATATTAGTGGCCTTAGCTCAATAAATTGGGCGCCCCGATAGCTATCGGGGCGGGTGCCAGAAAATAGGGTAGGCAAGTAAACTGGGCGCAACCTCAGGAATAAACTGTCTCCCTCGCTGTTACCCTGCAGAAATCGACCGCCAGTCCATTAGTTCGATACCGAGTTCGGTGATCAAGGAATGGCTGGCTGCGGAGAGTAGGAAGTCATGGTCGATTTCCCGCCACGCAGCACCAAAATTCGGGTGATCGACCGTGATGGCCCGCATTTCCGCTGAATTAATGGCGGGGTGGACGAGCAAAATATTCAGCCCATTGGGGAGATTCTTCAGCACGGATCGGTAATGAGCGACAATCCCCCTTCGCTGAAACTGAGCGAACGTGGCTAGGTGGACATGGTCGACCAGGGTTTCGGAACCTAGCGGAACTATCCTTTGGTGGTTATTCCTGACGTGCCGCAACAGTCCCTGACTCAGTTGAACGGGCAGACCAAATTCACGCCCCAAGCGGCGGTAAATATCCAAGAAATCCTGTCTAGCTCCCACGCTGTACATGTGCGAGTCGAGGTGGGTAGGCTGGAGACCTAGCTTTAGTGCATAATTAATCTGTGCCCGTAGCTCAATTTCTACTTCCTCGGAAGCGGCGTACTCTGCTAGCTGGTCCCGCGTCCTGAAGAAGTGGCCGTATTCGTCAACGAGCGAAGGTACCGACCCGGCACCCGCCACCGGGCCAAACCGATAATTGTGCCACTCACAAGTTAACGTCAGGTGGATGCCGGCGTCGTGGTGTGGGTGGGCATTGGCGATTCTCACCATATCGTAAGCCCAGGCGCAAGGCATCATGATGCTGTAGGAGGTGCAGACCCCTTCCTCGACGGCCCGGAGGGTAGCTTCGTTGTGCGCCTGACTTAGGCCGGCGTCGTCGGCGTGGATGATCAGTTTTTTCATACTACCGTAAACCTACGCGAAAGATTGCGTTACCAAGAGTTACGCTGCCCGACCAATCAAAAAGCCCCCCGTCCAGGCCGCCTGAAAATTGAATCCACCCGTAATCGCGTCGATGTCCAATACTTCCCCGGCCAGGAAGAGGGTGGGGTGGACCTTCGAGCGAAACTCCCGGAAGTCTACCTCCCGTAAGTCCACGCCACCGGCGGTAGTAAATTCTTCCTTGTTCGTGCTTTTTCCGGCGACGTTGAAGCGGGCGGCGGTTAGCTGGTCGGTGAGGGCTTGGAGCTGTTTTTTAGTTAAGTCGGCCCACTTTAGTTCGGGAGCGATGCCGGCCGCGTCGACGAGCGATTTCCAGAGGCGGGCGGGTAAGTCGAAGTAGGCGCGGGTGCTGACCTGGCGTTTAGCTTCGCTTAGCTTCAGTGCGTTGAGCTTTTCCATTACGTCGACGGGTCGTTGGGCGAGCCAGTTGACGACCAGGGTGAAGTTGTATTTACTCGGTGCTAAATCCCGCGCACCCCATGCGGAAAGGCGAAGTACTGCCGGGCCACTCAGGCCGCGGTGGGTGATCAGTAGCGGACCGTCGGCCTTCAGTTTGTCACCTTCGATGTGGAGCTGGGCCCAGGGCAGGGAGACGCCGGAGAGGTCGCGCAGCCGGGTGTCCTTCGTGTTGAAGGCGAACAGGGACGGAACGGGGTCGATCAGGTTGTGACCAATTTTGGCGAGGAGTTTCCAGACGGTCGGGTTGCTACCGGTGGTGATGATGAGCCGGTCGGCGGTTAGTTCTCCGGCACTGGTACGGATGGTCCATTTTCCGTCCGGGGAAGGCGCTTCGAGGTCGGTGAACTTCGTTTTTGTAAGGACCTTGATGCCCTTCGCCTTCGCCGTGTTCCAGAGGCAGTCGATGATACTCTGCGAGGTGTCGGACGTTGGGAAGATCCGTCCGTCTTCTTCGATTTTGAGCGGTACACCCCGGTCTTCGAACCAGCCCATCGTATCTCCGCAGGCAAAGTTGTTGAAGGGGCCAAGCAGTTCCCGGCCGCCCCGGGGGTAGAATTTCGCGAGGTCGCGCGGGTCCCAACACGCGTGGGTGACGTTGCAGCGGCCGCCGCCGGAAATACGGACTTTTTCGAGGACCCCCTTGCCACGTTCGAGGATGGTTATTTGTTCGTCCGGGTGGTACTCGGCGCGTTGGATGGCGGTGAAGAAGCCGGCGGCTCCGCCGCCGATGATTAGGGTTTGGGTTGGCATTTGGCGAAGTTACGGTAGGCTCCGTCCCGGTAGCTATCGAGATGCCGGAAGATGGGGAGAAAATGATGTGCGATATGCGAATCTCGATATGCGATATTTGAGGTAGCTACCGCACGGCTCTGCCGTCCAAACTTCCTCGGCACCTGCGGCCACGCCCAACATAACTTCATCTTCCTCCTATACCTCCTCCCCTTCCTCTGGAAACGCCGAAGGCAAAACCCGACTAACCAAAACCAAAGAAACCAACCCACAAACCATAGCAAATGTCCGAAAAGGAAAATCAACCGGATACTCCAAATAAGCCGGCAACCCGAGCGTAGCATCCCCACCCCCAAACCGCAGAAATCCAGCAACCAAGAAACCCGCCAAAGCCCCGTGCCGGTTAGCTTTAGGGTCGAACAGCGCGCAGACCAGCGCCGGAAACAACAGACAGTAAACGAAGTCCGAACAAAGAAACCAGAGCTCGTAAACACTCTGTACCTGAAACGCAATCAACGTAGCGGCGACGCCCACGATCCAGATGGTCCGCTGAATCAGTTTGGCGAGTTTAGAATCCGACAAACTCGGGTCTACCAGCGGCCGGTAAACGTTCCAAACGCCCATGCTCGAAGCACTCAGGACCGAACTATCCACGCTCGACATTACGGCCGCCGCCACCGCGCCCAAGCCAATTACCGCCACCCATTCATTCGTCAAATACCGGACCACCCAGGGTAGGGTTGCGCTGGCGTCAATCGGTGCACCAGCCTCCGTTACCGACCAGTCGACCGTCGCCGACACCATCCCGATCAGTACCGGCGCGACGGCCGCGAGCACGCACACCACACCCGCAACGAGACTCAACCACACGGCCGAATTTTCATCCCGCGCGGAAAGGACCCGTTGAAAATAGACTTGCCACGGGATGCCGCCGAAAACGAGTAACAATGCGTAATCCCACCACGTCCAGTACGAATCGCCCAGTGCTTCCCGGCTGGGCAGCAGACTGGCTGCGGCGCCAAATTTGTCCTGATAAGCCGCGTAGGTTACCGAAAGGCCGCCCGTGTATTCGAGCGCCAACGGGACGATCATGGCCAGGCCGACGAACAGAATAATCAACTGCACTACGTCCGTCATCGCCACCGCCCACAGGCCACCGATGGCGGTGTACGCAACGGCAATCGTGGCGGAGAGCAGAATGGCGGTTTCCAGGTCGATGTTGAGAACGGTGCCGAACGTTGCCCCGAGCGCCGTGAGGATGGCGGCCGTCCAGAAAAGCTCGCCGGTGAGGGCGGGGAGGAACAGCAGCGCGGTCATCCGCTTTCCGTACTTTTCCGCGAGCGGATCGAGCATCGTGCAGTAATTTCGCCGCCGCATCGTCCGGGCGAAGAACAGGCCACCGATGACCAACGACAGCGCGTAACCCCACGGCGCCTGCACCCAGATGAGGCCGGAGGTGGCCGTCATCTCCGCCGTCCCGTTGATGAACCCGCCGCCGACCCAGGTGGCCGACATAGTAAAGATGCCGATCCACACGGGCACGCCCCGGCCGGCGAGCATCATGGCGTCGGCATCATTCTTGCCCGTTTCCTTTTTCTTTCCTGCGAGGATGCCGACGTAATAGACGATGGCGTAAAAGACGGACATGCTGGCGAAAGCGGGCCAGTTGACGTCGTTATCCGTAAAAAAGGCCAGGTAGCCGGCGGTCAACCCTAGGAGGCCAAAAAGGAGAAGTAAGGGGCGCAAATTTTTGGGGGTGTATTTTGGTGGGCGAAGTTAAGGATTAGGTGGTAGGAAGAGAGGCGGTAGGCGGTAGGCAGTAGGCAGTAGGCAGTAGGCAGTAGGCGGTAGGCGGTAGGCGGTAGGCGGTAGGGCTGCCGCATGTCTCGGCGAAAACACGCGGCAGCCCTACCGCCTACCGCCTACCAGTCTACTCGCCTACCGCCTACCGCCTACCAGTCTACTCGCCTACCGCCTACCGCCTAATACCCTACCGCCTACGTACCTTCGAAGCCTAACCAGCAGTAAATCTCCCGCTACTAAATCATCAAACCCCGCCCGCATGCAAAAACTAGCCGCCTGGTCCGTCCACATCTTTACCGCCTCTGGCTTGCTCGCTGGCTTCATGGGTTTACTGGCGGCCGTCGACGGGGACTACCGAATGGCGATGTTCTGGATGCTGGCGACGCTGGTAATCGACGGGGTTGACGGTACGTTCGCGCGCATGGCCAACGTGCAGGAAGTATTGCCAGACGTGAGTGGCAAGCAGATCGATTACGTGATTGATTTTTTCACCTACGCCATCTTGCCGGCCTACCTGTTTTGGGTAGCGATCGACATGCCGGATACCCCACGCTTGCTAGGGAGTTTCGCGATGCTGCTGTCGGCGGCGATTTACTACGGGCTGGAGGGAATGGTGAGTGCGGACGGGAAGCATTTCGTGGGGTTCCCGGTGCTGTGGAACATGGTGGTGTACGTGCTTATCTTCGTGACGCCAGATTTGGCGTGGCCGCTGGTGCTGGGTTTTGTCGTGCTGCTGGCCGTGTTACACTTTGTGCCGATCCTGGTGCCTTACCCCAGCCGGGGCGGGCGGTGGTGGGTGCTGACCATTGTGAATACGGTGGCCTTCATCGTGTTGGCGGCGGTGAATGTGTGGTATTACCCGGAACCGGTGGCCTGGGCACGGTGGGCGACGCTGGTTACGGTAGTGTACTACACTGTACTAACCGTAATGGATACGGCAACCGTACGCAGAAAATAAAGTGTCCCCCCCAAAATCTCGCACGGGATGGATCGGTAGCTGCGCCGCACTTTCCCGTTAGCGAACTACCAGAGAGGAAATTCCGATCGTCCGCCCGAAACGGGCCTCGATGGTGTAGACACCCGGCGACAAGCCAGCTAACGAAACGGTCCGACTGATTGCACGAGCGGCTGCAATAACCGGGATCGTCCGGAGCGTGCGCCCCGTCACGTCTCGTACATAAAAGTGTCCGCTGGAATTCGCGGGAAGGCTGATGTCAACCGTGACCGAACCGCTGGCTGGGTTCGGAGAAAGCCCCAGGGGAGTCAACGCTCGGTCCGGTGCGAAAACTGACGTGAGCTCATCCTTAATGATGGCTACGCCCTCGACTTGGTCGGAGGCCGCATAAACCCGACCACTCGCTCCGGCGTGGAGCGGACCGATCAGGATCGCTCCCGGAAGGAGGTCTTTTGCAATAATTTCCTCGGTGACCCGACTCCCGTCGTACCCTTTCACCGTACCGTTGAATCCTTGCTCCGAGCCCCAAATGACGCCATCGTTGCTGATGTCGAAACCGAAGAAGGCAATACGTGAAGTAAACACTTCCCGCGCTACGTTGCGTTCAAATTCCTCGCCACGAAATACGTGAACACTACCGAATGCGGTGGCGACGTACATCGACCCGTCGGGGTGGTCCGCCAGGAAGATGGGCGACGTGACTTCCGTCCGCTCGGTAAAGCCACCCGCCGCCGTGTAGGAATAGAGCGTGGCCGGCTTGATGAAGTACAGGGTACCATCCGCCCGGAATTCCATCTCAGAAATTCTGGTGAGTCCTGCTGGCAGGCCGGCGGTATTTCCGGCGCTCACGACGTTGCTATCGTAAGCAAATACACCCCCTTCGTTGAGAAAGTGAAGAACGCCCGCGGGGTCAAAGGCCAAATGAAAGGCCGTGTCGGTCAGTACTTGTTCCCAGGCGTCGTCAACCCTTCGGAAAATTCCCTCCTCACGAGCAGCTACGTAGAGTAAGCCGTCCGGACCGGCTACGATGTGATCCACGCAACCCCGGCAAAGGGTATCGATCGGTGACCAGGTCATGCCGTCAAATTCGAGCATGGCGTGGTCGAGCCGTCCCGGGCCAAAGTAGCGGTAGGATAAGTAGGCGGTGCCATCTTCCAGTTCGGCAAATTCCAGGAGAGACGGACTATTTATGACCTCGCTGAGGTCATAAGTTTCGTAGGTTACGTCCTGCCCCACGAGTGATGGACAAAGGCAAAGTGAGAGTAGGGCGAGGTACAAATATTTCATGAAGTTGCATTTTGATTATTGAGTAGGTCTGCTCAAATGTAAGCGTAATGCTAAGAAGCGCCCATCACGTCCGGTCCCATAAAACTGCACGGACTAATTCGTGGGAACTCAAATTAGTGGCTGACCCAGGGTGAGGGAACCGCGGCATCCTAACGTTCAGCTAACTTCCGTAATCCCCTGGGTTAATTAGTGCGGCAAAAATTTCTCGATAACCCGGTCTCACTTTATCGCAAACCCATTTTACAGCTCACTAATCCGCACCTTCCGCTTCTTCAGCTTAGTATTATTCAACAACGCGACCAGCGCCTCCGCCTTCTTAGCGGGGACGCCTACAAAAGCACAGTCAGCCAGGAGCTCAATGACCCCGAGCTCCTTTTTCTCTAAGCCACCCTGCTTGAAAAACAGCCCGGCCAGGTCGCCCTTAGAAATTTTGTCCTTACGGCCGCCGGAAACGTAAAGCGTCGTCCATTTAGAATTCTCGACGGGGTGGGGTAGGAGGGGGAGGTCCATCTCCTCCGCGCCGACGATGAAGTCGGGGAGGTCGTGTTCGGCGTAACGAAGGACGTAGGCCGTCCCGTTGGCGTGCATCCGCGCAGTGCGGCCGTTGCGGTGGGTGAACTCCGCTTCGCGCAAAGGGATTTGGTAGTGGATGATGAAGTCGAGCTCCGGCACGTCGATGCCCCGCGCGGCGAGGTCGGTAGCCAGCAGGATGCGGTGGGTGCCATTCCGAAATTTGATCAGCGCGCGTTCCCGCTCCGTCTGTTCCAGCCCGCCCATGAATATGCCGTAGTCGATACCGCGGCTGTCGAAAAAGTCGGCGACGAAGGCGAGCGTTCCCTTGACGTTGCAGAACACAATGCCCCGGCCGTTGCCAGTTTCGCCGAGGACTTTTTCCAGGGCATCCAACTTATCTTTTTGGTCCGAAACCGCCGAGACCAGTTTCAGTTGGTTACCGCGCGTCCCCAGGTAGTCGATCGTCATTGGCGCGCGGAAGCGCATGAAGTCGGGGATGTCTACTTCGTTGGTGGCGGAGGTTAGCACCTTTTTGCGGACATTGGGCAAGTCGTTGACGATCTGCCGCATCTCCTTTTCAAAACCCGTTTCCAGAGATTTGTCGAACTCGTCCAGGACGAGGAATTTGATCCGGCGCGGGTCGAATGCTTCCCGCCGCAGGTGATCCGCCACGCGACCGGGCGTACCGATCAGGATCGCCGGCGGGTTTTTCATGTCCTGCCGCTCCTTCGAGCCGGGCCGGCCGCCGTACACCGAGAACACCCGGTAGCCGCTGCCCATCTCCCGCAGCACCTGTTCGATTTGGATCGCCAGCTCCCGACTGGGGACCAGCACGAGTGCCTGGATCATTTCCTCCTTCGAACTCAATTGGTTCAAAATTGGGAGTAAAAACGCCAGCGTCTTGCCCGTCCCGGTTGGTGACAGGAGAATTACTTCGTCTTCGTGGATGATGGCTTTCCTGGCTTCCAGTTGCATGGGGTTGAGCGCCGCGATGCCGAGTTTGGCCAGGATTTCTGATTGGGATTTCATGGGGCGAAAGTAGGCGTTTAATTGCTTGGTAAACGTATCGGGTTTGGGGCGCGGTCCCGATAGCTATCGGGAGTGCGGGGAAGATTGGTCCGCAGCAAAGTTTGGTGGTGCTCGTAAAAGCAATCGGGATCGTCAAGTAAAGCAACGTCGATTCAACCACGCCTACCGGCCCGGGTTCGTACTGGCTCGGTCAACCCACGGGTACCCCAAACAAATCCCTCCCTACCTTTGTCTTCTACCCAAACCCTTCGGCCTCCATGATCGAACTGCCCGTCGCCAACGCCCGCCCCCAAGCTGAACCCATCACCCCGCCCGCCAAGGCGAAAACAAAGCGTACTAAAAAGCCCGATTGGCTCCGCGTAAAACTCCCCATCGGCCCCGACTACAAGCGCGTCCGCGCCCTCGTCGACGAGTACAAGCTCAACACGATCTGCCAGTCCGGCAACTGCCCGAACATGGGGGAGTGCTGGGGGGCCGGCACGGCCACTTTCATGATCCTCGGCAACACCTGCACCCGCTCCTGCTCTTTCTGCGCCGTCAAAACGGGCCGCCCCACGGAGTACGACGTCGACGAGCCCCGCCGCGTCGCCGAAGCCATTGACCTCATGCAAGTCAAGCACGCCGTCCTCACCTCCGTCAACCGCGACGAACTAAAAGACCGGGGCGCGGAAGTCTGGTACCAAACCGTCGTACAAATCAAGGAACGCACGCCCAACACGACCATCGAAACCCTCATCCCCGACGTTCGCGGCAACTGGGACGCCCTCTACCGCATGATCGACGGCGGCCAGGAAGTCGTGAGCCACAACATGGAGACGGTTAGAGAATTGTACCGCAAGGTGCGCCCGCAGGGGAAGTACGACCGCAGCCTCGAAGAGCTCCGCCGCATCAAGGAATACGGCAAGCGTACGAAAACGGGTTTCATGGTCGGCCTCGGCGAGACGGAAGCGCAAGTGGAGCAAATCCTTAAGGACCTGATCGCCGTCGGCGTCGACGTAGTCACCATCGGCCAGTACCTCCAGCCCACGCAAATGCACTTGGCGGTTGATTCTTTCGTTACGCCAGACACCTTTGCGCACTACAAAGCGATGGGAATGGATATGGGCTTCGATTTCGTGGAAAGCGGCCCGTTGGTGCGGAGTTCTTACCATGCGGAGCGGCATCTGTAGTTGCAATGCTATTAGACTGCTCTAGGTCATAATTTTAGTATGGATCAATATTGGTGGGGACAAATTCGATAAATAATTTTCTATTTATTAACCTAACCATTCCGTTACCTTTTCCATAACTCGATCGACGTTATTTTTGTCCATCAAAGTGATAAGATTTGACTCTTTACCATCTTTTAGGTGAAGAGTAATTGCGTAGTATTTAGTCCTAATTTGATTAGAGGTCGTAGTAAATTCGCTCAGCTTAATATCCGCTATGTTATCTCTGCTGTAGCTTCGAGGTTGACGGGCTTTTATTGGTGTAGGCAGTGGCCCATAATTGAGTTCTATTCTCTCGGGAGACAATTCTATTTTTTGCTTGCCAGTAGCGATGAGTAACCCAAAGTATAACATCACTATACCTATTATTGCGATAATTATTTCTACAAGCCCTGTACTTCCAGGTCCCAACACCGTCAAATAAATTGCGGCTCCGCCAATTAATGCTAAAAAAAATCCTGCAACATATGGCTGTGATTTAGTAATAATATTGGTTTCTCCCACCTTGTTAAATTGAAGTTTTTCTGAACTTGCCGCAACAGTATTTTGGAGTGCCATGTGATAAATTTTTCTATACAAATATAGCTGATCTAAGATTAAGTTTTAGCTAGTACCTCTAGAGTTCTATGAAGTGGAGCCAAAGTCAACCAACCCCCATCCACACCCTGGTCTGGCTCCGCATCGCGATGGGGCTGTTAGGCGCCGGCGACATCCTCGGCAACGGAATTTATTACCACTGGCACCTCGATGCCTTTCGGGGGTTCACCTTTCGCTATTACGGTTTTGAGTGGGTGCAGCCACTGCCGGAGCCGCTGCTTTCGCTCTTTTTCGTGGTTGGTTTTTTACTCGGCATCGCCGTCGCACTGGGCTGGCGATTCAGGTGGACGGCGCCGCTGTTCGCGCTGTTCTTCAGCTACTTATTTTTTCTCGAGAAAGCACATTACCTCAACCACGCCTACCTGTTCATGGTGCTGACCTGGCTGCTCTGCCTCACGCCGGCCTGGCGCGAGTTCTCACTGGACGTGCGCAGGAATCCGGCGGATTGGTCACCGGTGGCGCCGGCGTGGAGCGTGTATCTTTTTCCGGCCCTGATGGGGGTTGTCTACTTTTTCGGGGGTGTCAACAAGATCAACCACGATTGGCTCATCGAGGCGATGCCGATGCACATGTGGCTCAGTAACCGGAGTGAGATGCCGGTTCTCGGTCCGCTATTCGCACAGAAAATTACGGCATACGTGATGTCCTGGGGTGGAATGTTACTGGACCTGACGGCGGGTTTCATGCTGATTCACAAGCGGTTACGGTGGTTAGCTTTGGCGCTGCTGTTCTTCTTCCACGCTACGAATCACCTGATCTTCAACATTGGTATTTTCCCGTATTTAAGTATGGTACTCACCAGCTTATTTTTTGCCCCCGACTGGCCAAAACGTGCCGTAGATTGGGTCGCGGACAATTCCCGTTGGGCCTGGGCGCGGACGCAGGTGCGGGGTTGGCGCAGCGAGTGGCGGAGAATATTGGCTAGCCGACCGGCTGCTAACCAAAGTACCGGTGCGAGAAAGTTCTGGCAAACGGAACCGACGTACCGGCTCCCCCTGGCCGTTGTGCTTGTGCTCTTGTTCGTAGTCCAGTTGGCCCTACCGCTGCGTAACCACTTCTTCAGCAACGACGTCAACTGGACGGAAGAAGGCCACCGCTACAGTTGGCGCATGATGCTGCGCAGCAAACAGGGGTACGGAAAATACCGCGTTACTGACTTACGGTCCGGCGAAGAATTCAGGATTAACCCCGCCGATAGCCTCAACCACAAGCAGTACCGCAAGATGGCCACTCACCCGGACATGATCCTCCAGTACGCCCACCACCTCCGCGACCAGTACGCCGAGCGGGGCCGGAACGTCGCGATCTATCCGGATTTTGTCGTCCGCCTCAACGGCCGCGACCGACAACAATTCCTCGACCCCACGGTAGACCTCGCCAGGATCGAATGGACCTGGGGCGAAAAGAACTGGATTCTCCCGGAAGAAAAGGAATAGCCACCGCTCGATTTCCGAAAGCTGGCCTGCTATTAAATCCGAACTTGCCTACCGCCTACTCGCCTACCACCTACCGCCTAAAAACCCCATCACCCGTCCCAATTCAATCAGGACAACAATACCCATCGACCAGGTATCGTACGACGACAACCTACCTTCACCCCCACAATGCCGAAATCGCTTTTCACCTTCTTTCTGTTTCTCCTGTTTTTGGCCGTCCAGACAACCGTCCTGCAGCGTTGTGCTACGCCTACCGCCCCCACCGGCGGTCCACCCGATACGATTGGCCCCCGGCTCGTACTGGAAGAATCGACCCCCAACTTTCAGACAAACTTCCGTCCGGAAGAAATCGTACTGACGTTTGACGAGTGGGTGAACATCGACAGTAAGCAACCCATCCTGATTTCTCCCCCGCTGGAACTAGGTGAGGATAACCAGCCCCAACTCCGCCGCCGCAGCTTGGTGATCAATTTGGAGGGAATGGAGTTAAGGGACAGCGTAACCTACGTCGTTAACATCGACGCGGCCATCAAAGACCTCAACGAAGGCAACCCTACGGAAAACCTGCGCTTCGTTTTCGCGACCGGCCCCGTGCTCGATAGCGCCTCGGTTTCCGGCACGTTGGCGAGCGATTATTCCGGAGAGCCGCTTGAAAACGCCACCTTCACGCTCTTTAGTAACCTCGCCGACACGGCGGTCACGACCGAGAACCCCACTTATTTTGCCCAGACGGATGAAGACGGGCGGTTTACCGTGTATAACGTGCGGCCGGGCGTGTACCGCGCCGTAGCGCTGCAACGTAATCCTTCGGCGACCAACTATTTCTTCGACTTAAAGGGTTACGCCCAACCCCAAGCGGCGGGCTTCGTCGATAGCTTGATCACCGTTACCGACGGTAGCAATCGGGTCGGTACGATCCGAATTTCACCCATCCTACGGCCCGTGCGCGTCAATGCCGTAGACACCAGCATTAACGGGGCCGTTAGACTGACGATGAACCAGAAAGCGGAACTCGTCGACGTAGGGTACGCCGGCGTGTACGAGCGCAGGAATGAAATCGATACGCTAGTACTTTTTTACCGCAACCCGGAAGCCGATACGCTTTTCATCGGTCGCAACGGCGTGAGTTCTGACACGGTCGTTCTGGACGGCCAAGCGGTCACGGGGACCCGGCCGTTCCGCGTTCGTACCGGCCCGGCAAGCCGTGTTTTTACCGGGCGGGGCGTGCAAATTCTCTTCGACCGTCCGCTCCAATTGCTGGATACCAGCCGGGTGGTTCTCTTACGGGATACCTTCCCCGAACCAGTAGCTTTCCGTTATGTCATCGACAGCGCCGATGCCGGTGTGCTAACGCTCGAATCTGGCTATCAAGTGGATTTTCGGTACGCAGTCACCTTACTCCCCGGTGCCCTTACGGATTGGAATGGCAACACCAACCAGGACACCATCCGCCAGCGATTCATCGCCGATAATCCGGAGAACTACGGAACGTTAACACTGACGATTCAAAATCTGATTCCCTCGGAAAATTACATCCTGCGTCTTCTTAAAAAGGACGAGATCATGGTGGCCACTTTCCGCTACATTGAAGCCCGGTTTGAATACCAAGCCATCTATTCCGGGCTAACCCCGGGGGAGTACACCGCGGAACTACTCTACGATTCCAACAAAAATCGTCGTTATGACTCCGGCGACTTTCTCTTCGGCCTACAACCCGAAGAAGTCCGGCGGTTTGACATCGAGCCGTTGCGCGCGAATTGGGAAGTTGAGAAAACAATCGTGGTAGATTTTGACGACCCGAATTCGCCGGAAGTTGAAGAAAACTAATCTCACTCCACGGCCGCCAATTCTGATAAATAACTATCCTGCAAAGCACGGATAACACAATCAAACAATCGTACCCATGAGCCTACAGAACAAATACCGAAGCGTACTCAAGCTGAGCGAAGATTTTGACGTCAGGGATGGCTACGCTAAGGAAGCTGACGGAAAGCTTCGACTTGGAGGCGAGGTAGAATATCTTCACCAGAAGGATCTGATTTGGGACGAAATCAAGCGCGTCGGTGGGGAGTACCCCGGTGACATTGAAGCCGACATCAAGGTTAGCAACCAAACCATCTACGCCCGGCATACGGTGGTAAGGGGCGAAAGCCTCGCTAAGCTAGCGAAGGATTACTTGGGTGACGTGATGGCCTACAAGGAAGTTTTTGCTTTCAACTCAGATAATTTGGAGGACCGTAACATGATTTTCCCCGGTCAGGAGCTCATAATACCTTTCCCGAAGGGTCGTACGGCTAATTCGTAGGCGAGAGGTGAAAGTGGCGGAGAAATATCTTGTTGGCCGGGAGAGAAATGAACTGAGTCTACTTCTTGCCTGCGCCGAATAATCTACAACAACAGGTCCATATTCACGTGCTCCTCGATCAGCTCCACGGCCCGGCGAATCTTCCACGGCGTCTTCAAATTGATCTTAACCTCCATCGCGTTGATGCGCACGGCCGCACCATAGGTATCCAGCGGGCAGGAGACGACGGGGATCTTGAATTCATTGAGAAATTCGGTGTGCGGAATGTGTGCTTTTGACATGCCCGTCACGACAATCCCCGCAATGGTGGAGCCCGGGATTTTCCGTTCTTCCAGGATGCTTTGTAGCGCGGACAACGCTTCGTCGAATCGGCGGTAACTCACGATCACCAGGAGATTTTTGAGGTTCTCCACTTCTTCCTGCGCCAGCAAACTACCGCTCGCAATGTTTTCGACGCGGTTGTCCATGCGGCTGCGGTGCATGATGGTTTTACCGTTGAGTGCACGGCGGATGGAAGCCATTATCGGGCTCGACAACTGCTTCTCAAAGGGAAGGACGCCCAGTAGTGGAATGCCCACTTTCTTTAGGTACACATCGACGTAGTGCCGCACCTTATCCATTTTTGCCGGAAGGGTCTTGTTGACGATCACCCCGCGCACGGGTACGCGCCTTTCGCGAAACATCGCTAGGTTCATGTTGAGTTTGTCGATGGTGCTACCGATGCCACCTTCTACGATCATCACGACCGGAGCGTCGAGCAGCTGAGCGACCTGGGCGTTGGATACGTCACAGACCGAACCTACGCCCGGGTGACCGGTGCCTTCGTAAATCACAAAGTCATTCTCTTTGTGCAGTCGGCGGCTCGCGCGGGTGATGTCGGCGGGAAACGTGAACGCCGACGGGTCATCAAGATAAGCCGACGTGACGCCGTGGCCGATGATGACCGGGCTGTGCAAATCCGCGCTGAGCTCAAAGTCCATGCCACGGGCAAAGAGCAGGGCATCCTTATCAACTTTGAGGTCGCCAAGTTCCACGAATTCCTGACCGACGGGCTTGCAGTAACTTACCTTGCGGTCGCGTGCGCGGATAGCAGCCATGAGGCCGAGGGTACAGGTAGTTTTGCCGACGTGCTGGGAGGTGGCGGCGATGTAGAGGCGGTCTAGCATGGTGGGGCTGGTTCGGCTATCGGGTGAAATTGAAAGGTACGCATTCGGCCGTGAGCTCCGGTAAGTGGGGATGTGTTTGCTTCTCGCCCAACCACCCGACACCAGCGGCCGCGCCCGATCTCAGTAGTCCGCGCTAATAGAGCCCACTACTCAAGTACCGGTCTCCCCGGTCACAAATGATGCAAACGATCAGCCCCTCGTCCAGCGTGGCGGCCAGTTTGAGCGCAGCGTGCGTAGAACCACCGGAGCTCATCCCCGCAAACACCCCCGCTTCCCGGGCCAATCGGCGCATCGTAGTCACCGCGTCGTCCGTGCTCACGTCAATCTTTTGGTCGACCACCGAAGCATCATAAATTTCCGGCAAAAAAGCCGGGCTCCAGCGGCGGATGCCGGGAATACGACTGCCGTCCGTGGGCTGGACGCCGACGATCCTGACGTCCGCCGACTGCTCGTGGAGGTAGCGGCCCGTGCCGGTGATGGTGCCGGTCGTGCCCATGCTGCTGACGAAGTGGGTGACTTTGCCGTCGGTGTCTCGCCAAATCTCCGGGCCGGTCGTGCGGTAGTGGGCCTTCCAGTTGTCATCGTTGGCGAACTGGTTGAGGAGGAAAAAATTCCCCGTGGCGGCAATCTCAACGGCGCGTTCGCGGCTGTACTCAATGGTTTTCTCGGCTGGCGTAAGGATGACGTTTGCGCCGTAGGCCTGCATCGTCTGGACACGTTCCTTCGTAGAATTCTCCGGCATGACGAGCGTGATCGGGATGTGTAGCTTGGCGGCGATCATTGCCATGGCAATACCGGTGTTGCCACTCGTAGCCTCCACGATGGCCTTGCCGCCGTCGAGGTCGCCGCGTTCCCGGGCGCCGAGAATCATGGACAGCGCGGCGCGGTCCTTGACGCTACCACCCGGGTTCTGACCTTCGAGTTTGCCGTATATTTTGACGGCGGGGTTGTCCTGGAGTTCGGAAAGATCGACGAGGGGTGTGTTGCCGATGAGGGAGAATAGTGCGGTCATGCTGGGTTATTCGAAACTGAGGTAGGGAACTATTTTGGCGAGCGTGTAGTCGTTAAGCGAACGGATCTGACGAAGGTCTTCCGGACTACGGAAGGCGCCGTGCTTTTCGCGGAATCTGACAACGGTATTCGCCAGCTTGGAGTTGATGTTGGGGTGCCGGCGAAGCTCCTCGACCGTGGCGCGGTTAACGCTCAACTGACGGTAGATTGGGCCGAGCGCTAGGTAAGGCAAGATAGTTTGCCAGGTAGAATCAGGAATACCCCGGGTGGTGGCTGCTTGTTCCAGGTCGTAGAATCCGCCCAGGACGTCACGGTACCGAATCAGGCGTCGCGCGCGGTAGGAACCGATGCCGGGGAGGGTTTTTAGTAGCGTGGTGTCGGCCGCGTTCAGATCTACTGAAGCTAGGGCGGGTAGGGGCGCGCGGGTATAAACGGTGGGCGCGGTCCCGATCCTTATCGGGAGTGCCGAGCCGGGTGGGGGAGGGGCAATGTCGATTAAAGGGAGTGCTAGTTCCACCAGAATGGAATCGAGGCTTTTGACGCGCCGCAGATCTTCCGGCTTGCGAAAAGTAATCGGCCGACCGGCCCGGTAGTGGAGCAGACCTTTGGCTTGGTACTCAGGAAAGCCGAGCAGTTGGAGACTGTCGAGCGAGATGGTGTTGGGGTCGAAAGGAAATTCAGCCGCGAGAGAAGGGGGCGGTAACTCCGGAAAGTCGGCGAGTGCAAGCAGGCGTGACTTTAGCGCGGGATCGAGGAAACGTAGCTTGTTAAGCTGCCGTGCCGTAGCGATGCCGCCCGGCACTTTCGTGCGGTACGTTATCCAGGCTTTAGCCTGGTACGGTCGTAGACCGAGTCTTTCCAGCTCGGTAATCGTCACTGCGTTGGGTGCGAACCGAAAACTTTGCACTCCCGATAGGGATCGGGACCGCACATAGGTATTCTTAACATTTTCTACCCGCGCCAACCCCACCAAACGGTCTTTAAGCGCATCGTCCAGCGCGTACAATTTCCGCAAGTCATTCGGCTTACGAAAAGCGTTCGTTCGTTTGCCCCGAAATTTCAGGAACGAATTCGCCTGCCGCGCGGACAGGCCGAGCCTCAGTAAATCGTCTTTACTAACCACGTTGGGGTCGAAGACAAAATCTTCCGCTTCCGGCCGAAAATCCCGCGCGTCGGCCACGGCAAACTGCGCCCGGAGCGCCACGGTTGCACTTTGATATCGATCCGAGAACGTCAGCGTCCGCGAACCGATAACTACGGTAGCCACCAGCACGAGTGAGAACAGAACCGCCCCACCCAACCGTTGCCAGCTCGCGTACCCATCCCACCTCATTTGCCACTTGCTCACGCCGCTTTTTTGAGGTTGGAAAGATAAGCCAGTTCCGCTGGCCGAAAGAAATATCCCTCCCTTGCCAGAACAACATTTTGTGGTCCGCCCCGCTCGCCGTAGGTTTGCCGCCACGGAGGGGCAACCCGCGCAACGGAAAACCATGATTAATCGCAAATTTTACTTCTGGTACGGTTTTTACTTTTACCCCACCGGGTAAGGGACGCTCACCTCTACGTACTAAACGATAGAACGAACAGTGGTCCCAGCGCGCAGCCGGGGCCACTTTTTTTTAGCCCACCCACTTCACCATGAACACGAGCACCATCACCAGCGTCGCGCAAATTCGCGTCAGCATCCAGGGCTACGCCGGGGCTTTTCACGAGGCCGCCGCGCGCCAGCATTTCGTGGGTAAAGATGTCGTAACCGTCCCGGCCCGCACGTTCGCCGACGTCGTTAAGCAAGTTGAAGACGGCACCTCCGACGTCGGACTCATGGCCATTGAGAACACCCTGGCCGGGAGCTTGATGGATAATTACGATCTACTCCAGACGGCCAACCTACGCATCACCGCCGAAACGTACCTGCGCATCCGACTCAACCTCATGGGGCTCCCCGGCACGGCATTGCGCGATCTGCGCAACGTCCATTCTCACCCCGTCGCCCTGACGCAGTGCCGTAAATTCTTTAAGAACTGGCCCCAAATCAACCTAATCAAGGACGTAGATACCGCCCTGAGCGCCCGGGAGGTCAAAGAACTTAACGACCCCACCCGCGGCGCCATCGCCAGCGCCGCCGCCGCGGAGCTCTACGGATTGGAAATCCTGGCACCGGGTATCGAAACCAACAAGCTCAACCACACGCGCTTTTTGGTCCTCGAACGCGGGCGCGACCACGCCGCCGACGACGGTGATAAAGTCTCCCTGAGCTTCGCGACCACCCACGAAGCCGGCGCGCTCTACCGCGTGCTGATGATCCTGGCCGCCTATAAGATCAACCTGACGAAAATCCAGAGTAAGCCGATCGTCGGGCGCCCGTTTCAGTACCGATTTCACGTCGATTTCCTCCTCGAAGGACACGTTACCCTTTCCCAAGCCATCGACGCCATTCGCCCGGTTTGCATGGAACTGCGCATCCTCGGTGTGTACCAAGCCGGCGTAAAGCCCTGACCCATGACCCTAACTGACACCGCCGTGCGGCCCGTAATCCCCACCTCCGAACGCCTCGGGGAGACAAAAGAATATTACTTCAGCAGCAAATTGCGGGAGCTGGCCTCCCTGCGCGCCGCCGGAAAAAACATCATCAATCTTGGCATCGGTTCGCCCGACATGCCGCCGGCGCCGGAGGTGATTGCGGCCCTCAAAAATTCAGCTTCGCAAGCGGACACGCACGGCTACCAGTCCTACGTCGGCCGGCCGGAATTGCGGGAAGCTTTTGCGGGCTGGTACGCGCGGTACTTTAATGTGGACCTCGATCCGGCGACGGAAATTCTTCCGATGATGGGTAGTAAGGAAGCGATTATGCACATCAGCATGGCTTTTTTAAATCCGGGCGACGAGGTATTGGTCCCCAACCCAGGCTATCCTACTTACCGGTACGCTACGGAACTGGCTGGTGGGGTCGTCACCGAATATCACCTAACGGAGGCTAGCGGCTGGCTGCCCGATCTAAAACACCTGGCATCCCGCGTCAGCGCCAAAACCAAGATCATGTGGATCAATTATCCGCACATGCCGACCGGTACTGCTGCTCCGGACACCTTTTTTGGCGAGTTGATCGACTTCGCACGGAAACACAATATCTTGCTCGTCAACGACAATCCTTACGCCTTTATCCTCACGAAAAAGCGCCAGAGTTTACTGTCACTACCGGGCGCAAAAGAAGTGTGCCTCGAACTTTGCTCGCTGAGTAAGGCCCAGAATATGGCGGGCTGGCGCGTGGGCGCGGTCGCGGGTGCCGGGGAATACCTGAAGAGCATCCTTCGCTTTAAATCCAACATGGATAGCGGAATGTTCCGACCCGTCCAGGAAGCCGCCGCGCAAGCTTTGTCGCTGGGGCCGGAGTGGTACGACCAACTCAACGCTCACTACCGCCGCCGCCGCGAAATCGCGTTCGACATCATGGACGCGCTGGGCTGCACGTACGAGCGCAATCAAGTCGGTCTCTTCGTCTGGGCCAAATGCCCCGCTGGCAAAACCGGCTACGAAGTGTCCGACGACGCGCTGTACAATAAGGATGTCTTCCTGACGCCCGGAGGAATCTTCGGAAGCGAAGGTGAAGCATACTTACGCATCAGCCTGTGTTCCACCGAAACCACCCTCACCGAGGCCCTAAACCGACTCCGCTAATGATCGTAGCAATTATCGGCATCGGCCTGATCGGCGGCTCGCTCGGCATTACCCTCCAGGAGAACGGCTTAGCCAGCCGCGTGCTGGGGGTAGATACTAACCCAGTGAACGTGGACAAAGCCATTCGCCGCCGCTTGGTAACCGAGGAAATGAGCCTGAGCGCTGCCCTGCAAACGGCCGACGTGATTATTCTCGCCACGCCAGTCGACGTGATGCGGAAACTACTGCCGACCCTGCTGAGTGGTATTTCCGAAAACCAGACCCTGATCGACGTGGGGTCCACTAAAGAACAGCTGCTGGATGAAGTAGCCGATCACCCCAACCGCGCCCGCTACGTAGCCTGCCACCCCATGGCCGGCACCGAGTACAGTGGTCCGGAAGCTGCCATCCCCGGACTATTCGACCGAAAAACCTGCGTGATCGTTGACCGGGAAGACAGCGCCGCCGATGCCCTCGACGTAGCTCACCGGCTCTTCCGCAGCGCGGGCATGAACGTGAGTTACCTGGACCGCAAAGCGCACGATCTGCACTGCGCCTACGTCAGTCACATCAGCCATATTGCGAGTTTCGCCCTAGCGCTGACCGTGCTGGAGAAAGAGAAGGACGAGCAACGAATTTTCGAATTAGCTAGTTCCGGTTTCGGCTCCACCGTTCGCCTGGCCAAAAGCTCCGCGGACATGTGGGTGCCTATCTTCCGCCAGAACCGCGACCACGTCCTCGACGTCCTCGACGAACACATCGAGCAACTATCGAAATTCAGAACGCAACTCATCAAGCGCGACTTCGACGGTTTTCACGAACGTATTGAAAGAGCCAATGAAATTGCAAAAATTCTTCAATAGAAAGCCACTCACAATTTTAAATAAAACTAGCTATGATTTTGTCCGTCGGCGTTTTGAGAAGCTGGAGGACCAAGTGACCAAAGGGAGCGTGTTCACCAGGTTCTCAAAACCAAGGGCCGACGGACAAAATCATAGAAAAGATCAAATTCATGAACATAGGAAAAGTCATCACCCCAACCCCCGGCCGCGGCCTCGTCATCGCCGGCCCCTGCAGCGCCGAAACCGAAGGGCAAGTCATGCAGTGCGCCCGGGATCTCGCTAAGCTCGGACAGGTCGATCTCTTTCGCTCCGGTATCTGGAAGCCGCGCACCCGCCCCGGCAGCTTCGAGGGCGTGGGCAAAGAAGGCCTGCAGTGGCTCAAGCGCGTAAAGGAAGAAACGGGCATGAATACGACGACGGAAGTCGCCAAGGCCAGCCACGTTTTCGACTGTCTCAAAGCGGGTATCGATGTCCTCTGGCTCGGTGCCCGGACCACCGTTAATCCTTTCAGCGTGCAGGAGATTGCCGATGCGCTGAACGGCACGGACATTCCCGTGCTCATCAAAAACCCCATTAACCCGGACCTCGGTTTGTGGCAGGGCGCGGTGGAGCGGATCTATAAAGCAGGAATTACCCGGATCGGCCTCATCCACCGTGGCTTCTCCTACCACGGCGAAACCACTTACCGGAACGTTCCCCGTTGGCAGATGGCCATCGAGATGAAGCGCAAGTTCCCCGACCTACAAATGTTTATCGACAACAGCCACATCTGTGGTCGGCGCGATACGCTGCACGAAGTCGCCCAGGAAGCCCTCAACCTCAACTACGATGGCCTGATGACCGAAGTCCACCCCCGCCCGGACGAAGCCTGGTCGGACGCCGCCCAACAAATCACGCCTGCGGTTTTCGGCGAAATGCTCAAGAACTTACGCCTGCGCAAGCCTACCGCCAGCGAAATGGAGATTGCCCCTCTTACCGAACTACGTCGTCAGATCGACGAAATCGATAACGACCTCATCGGGATGATCGGTCGGCGAATGAAATTATCCGATAGCATTGGTGAGTTCAAAGCCGAGCGGAACATCGCCGTGCTGCAGAGTGACCGTTGGGAAGCCATCCTGGTTAAAGCCGCACAGGACGGCGCTACGCACGGCCTCAGCTCAGAGTTCATGGAAAAGTACCTGAAGGCCATCCACCAGGAAAGCATTGACCACCAGGACGCTATTGTTAATCGGTAGCGAAACTGCCGCATCCTTAATCGCTACGGGGATGGCCCTCTGGAGGTTGTCTCGAACGTGCGGGCCGAATAATCTGATCATGAAAAAGCCCCCCGAACTTGCGTTCGGGGGGCTTTTGGGTTTTAGCTAGCAGCAGTTGATGCTCCTGGCCAAATTTACTTGTGATCGTACTGATTGCAACCAAAGTCACCGCTGGTGATGATTTCGGCGTTCTGAGCCGATTGGTTCTGCAGGACGGGGAGCATGTACTTCATGCCGCTTTCGCTGAGCACGTCACATTCTCCGAAGTTTTCGCGGTTTTGTACGGCGGGGGCTTCGTGTGCCCAGTGGTCGCATGATTTGCAGGTAGGTTCCATAATGGTAGATGTTTTAGGTGAAGAAATTAGCTTTGACAAAGCTCGCTTGCCCTAATAAAAGCGATCGTACCCAACGTTAGTTCGCTAACTGCCTGATTATAGGTTGTTTGTAGAAAGACTAAATAAGGTTTTGAGTGACAATGGCTGACCCAAACATCGACATTTTCCGTGTGTCTGGTGGATTGTACTGGCGGGGATTTGTAAGTTGAAATAGGCTGGGCGTAAGATATTGGACACCCAGTATCCGAGTATCTTCGGCGGGGGTTCATCCTCTGCTTCTCGCAAATTTTTCTTGCACCCGCGACCGCGCCTCATAACCAGTTAAGGTACCTTCTATTCCCTAATCCGACGGTGTAATGCCGGCACGGTAAGTGCTACCGCCGTGCCCGTGACGAAACCAATTAGTACGTCCGTGAAGAAGTGCTTGCCGGCCCGCATCCGACCGTAGGCAACCGTGGCGGGGATCAGCGCCGCCGCCGCCCAGACGTAGGGCGTGGCCGAACTCCCCGGGTGCAGGTCGGAGTAGAGCTGGGCGGTCGTCATCGTAAAGTAAGCCGCCGTGGCGACGTGGCCGCTGTAAAAACTGAAGCGGGAGTTCTTGCTTAATTTCAGGTCGGAAGGCACGTCGGGGTTGTAGTTGAACGGCCGCGGGCGACGCACCGTCACCTTGGTGAGGTTAACGAGCGCGGCGTTGATTAGGGCGCCTTCGAACACGAGCAGGGCCATGTCGTCGAAATTATCCCGGCCCGTTTCGTCAAGCAGCAGGAAGAAAGGGCTGGCAAAACTCGTCAGTAAAAGCTTATCCGTGAACTCATCCGTTTTCAGCGAAAAATGACGGGTGGAGTAACGATCGATCGGTGGGATCTTGTCGAAGTCCAAGCCCTTAATGTCCGCCTCGGTCAGTTTGGGAATACGCCGGTCGAGGTACATGGACGTGGCGGTGATGCCCGTACCCAAACCAAGCAAAATGGCGTTGGTCGTGTTGCTCGGGTTGTAAGGTCTAATCCCTTGCGCCGGTAACAGGGCCGACAGGCAGAACGCAAAAAGCAGAAAGAGGAACGAGAGTCTGGATTTGATCATCGGAGTAGCACTTGCGGGTGTGTTAGGCGGAACCGATGGCAATAGCGTAGGTTCAGTTTTAAAGCCCTAAGGTAGCGCGTTTGTCCGTATCGGCAAGGCTATTCTGCGACCAGTAGGGAGCCACTACCTGCTCCTTCAAGGTTGCGACCGTAGTGAGGGACTTGCCACGGCTGGGGTAGGTTTCCGTCCAGCCGCGGATTACGTAGGGTGGGGCGGCGCTAAACACGATCTCGACCGTGCGCTCGAGGCTCGGGTAACTAATAGTGTAGCTCTTGAGTGTTTCAGCGTCGGTGAAACGGTCGCCAGCGTAATCGCCAAGCGTCAGTTGCGTGGCCACGGCCGCGTAAGGTTTGTGCAGCATCACCAGGTAGCCGCTGGCGGGCACGACGCGACGCTCGCCCGTCGGTAATTCCTTCCACCCGGTGCGGATTCGGTTAAAAATTTCGTCTTCCAAGAAATCGCCGGTGACGGTGTGTTCCACGTCGCCTTCACTTTCGAAGTAGGAGCGTAGTTCCGTCTTCCAGCCTCCGTCGTTGTCGGCATTGAACTGGGTGTACGTCTGGCCGCACCAATCCTGCACGGACGTGGTCACTTTGAGTGTGTGGGGTTGCTTGGCCAAGTCCGTGGGCGTGAAAACGGAGGTCATCTGGGAATAATCGTAGATGCCCGTCGTGAAGCGGCGAATCAGGTTGGTCTTGATGATCGGCGTTGTGTTGGGGTTCGCGTAGGCATCGTTCTTTACCTGCCGGTCGGTCAAAAAATCCTCACTCACGAAAATGAGCGTGATTTGCCCGGGGTGAACCTCACCGTAGCGCACCTGCTGGAGGTCGTACGTGTTGATCTCCGCCTTGCCCTGGTACCAGTAATCACTCAGTTGACCCCGGAACTGGCCGGGCACGGTAGTGGCCACAACCGCTTGGTCGGGCGATTTGCTCGAAGACTGAGCGCCGTTGCAGGCAGTCATTAGAAGGATTAGAATGGGGAGGTAGCACGAAAATTTCATACTTCGGGGAACGCTTCGTGTTGGCCGTAGTTGTACCGCTGGCGAGCGGAGCATCGGTTCGGTGGTGCTGGTTATCCGATTTTCTAAGTTTCACGTGATCGCCGTGTTCAGGGTTAGGCGCGGTCGCGGGTGCAATGTAAATTAGAAAGAGCTACGCCAAAACCCCTGGCACCAGTGCGCTTTGCGTAAAAGTGTGTGTATTACTACACCTTCAGTGCACAGTAGCTTAAGGGAAAGGTTTACCCGTATTCCAGGAATAATCCCCTTCCTGAGATTTAGTCCTACTTTAGCGGCGATAGTTTACTAATGCACTCATTTTTTTTGTGGCCTCGCTGTAATTTATGAGGCCCAGGCTTTTTCAGTACCTTTCACTCGCGGATAATTGTTTGTCCGTCCTTCTATATTTTTACGTTTACGCCTTACCCTCAACCCAGATAAATGTTTCGCTTCCGACTCCTCTTTTTGTGTTGTGTCCTCATCGTGTCGTCGCACCTGGGGTCGCAGGACCGTCCGGCGGCAACGGTTAAGTTTTTGGCCGGGTCCGATGCTTTAACGAACAAAAACTACAAAAAGGCTGCTAAATCTTTCCGTCGGGCTACCGAGCTCGACGCTGGATTTATCCCCGCCCACCGGCTGCTCGGCCTGGCGGAAGAGCTCAGGGGCAACCTGCCGGAAGCCGCCAAACAGTACGAGTTCGTGCTGAGCCGAGATTCTATGTTCAGCCGTTTACTTTATCACCAACTGGGCAGCGTGTACTACCGGATGTCCCGCCCGAAACTGGCGGAAGAGTACTACCTCATCTTTCAGGAACTGCAATCCTTTGATCCCGTACTGTTCGGTCGCAACGGTGACGAGGAGAAGGTACAGGAACGGGCCGTGCTCAAGCGGCTTCCCGCCGATCTTCGCTCGGTACGAATCACCCAGGACAGCGCCCAGTTCGTCAACGTCAGTGAAGTAGACAACATGGGGCCGCCGATCAACACGGTCCGCGACGACTACTTCCCCTTTTTCGCCAATGACCTCAACAGTTTCTACTACACGCGGCAGGGGGAGTTCCGGGACGAAGACCTCATCGAAGGCGTCCGGGCCGAAGCCGGCATGGCGTGGACGACTTCGCGGTTCGGCAACTTCAACACGCTGCAACCGGAAGGCATGTGTACCCTCGTCCGGGACGGCGAGCGGATCTACTTCACCGTTTGCCACGAAAAGGCGACCGTGGGGGGGTGCGACCTATTCACGGGGTGGATCATTAAGGGGAAGGTAGAGCGGGTGGAGGCGCTGCCGGATTACGTCAATGCGGCCGGTTGGGAAAGCCAGCCCGCTATTTCCTGCGATGGCCAGCAGCTCTTTTTCGCCAGTATCCGCCCGGGTGGCCTCGGCGGCAGCGACATCTACGTGTGCTCAAAAAATGCGGATGGCACTTGGTCCGAGCCCAAAAACCTGGGGGATGGCGTAAATTCCCCCCAGGATGAGGAAGGACCTTTTCTCAGTAACGACGGTCAAATTCTGTACTTCGCCAGTATGGGGCACGAGGGGTTTGGCGATCAGGATATTTACATGAGCTACCGGGATAGGCGTGACGATCGGTTCGGGGCGGCGATCAACCTCGGCCCCCCGATTAACGGGCCACACCGGGAGTTAGGCTTTCACCTCGGCAGCGACGGGCGTACTGGCTTTTTCGCCAGTGACCGTCCCGGTGGGCTCGGGGGGCTCGACATCTACGAGTTTCAACTGGACCGAAAGCTCACGGGCCGCGACGTCACCTACGTTTCCGGTTACGTCACGGACAGTCTGACCGGTGAACCAATTACGGAACAGGCAGTATCGGTATTAAACGGTCCCACCTACTATACGAACTACGCTGGCAGATTTTTTATTTGTGCCTCCGCGGACGCACCACTGCCCATTAGCGTGGCGAATGATGCTTACCTACCTTATTACCGAAATTTTGCGGTCCCCACGTGGGATAACCGCGAGCCTTACCGAATCGATTTAAAGCTGACTCAGGAAAAGACGCTCGTCAGTCCCACCCACCCAGAAACCATTGCACCTAGCCCGGTAGCTATCGGGGCGCCCGAAAAATTGAAGAATGATCAGAAGCTGACCGTCAGATTTACCATCGTTAACCGCAGCCTGACCCTGCGCTTTAAGATCGATGACGCTAGTCTACCTTCCTCTCAGGTCAATAGCCTCAACGATTTCGTAGCATTGATCATCGACAAACCGGTGACATCCCTCGATGTTATCGGTTACGCCGACGATTCAGGAGCGGAAGAATACAACCTCGACCTAAGCCGGAACAGAGCGCAAACGGTCGCTAGGTTTTTGGAAACCGCCGGCATTACTGCCACGGAAACGCGCGTTGAAGGAATGGGAGAAATATCGGGGCCCGGTGCGCGGTCCCTTTACCGAAAAGTAGAAATTAAAGTTACTTACCGGCAAGCCTTACCAGCCGACGAGTAAATTCCGTGGCTTCGACTTCACCAGTAAACTTGCTCCAATCAACCACGTTCCCCTATCTTAGAAGTTCCTACCGGTGAATAATCTCACGCGGCGGTGCTTCTCAAAACCTAATTTTATATGAAATCTGTTCTCACCATGCTGTGCTGTTTGGTCGCTTTCGCGGCATCCGCGCAGACCACCAAACCAAGCTACTGCGAAGAAGGCATCAACACTTACGGCTCCGTCGTCAGCGTTGATAACGGCACTACTGCCCCGGATGCGCTCCCGGCCTTTGCTTCGACGCCAACGACCGAATACAAGATTCAGGTAGCGATTCTCCGCTACACGGACCCCACGGAATATCCTTTTCACCCCGCGCTAGTCGCCCGCTACCGTCCCTGCGAGGAGGTCTGGGTCGTTGAAAGCCGCGAGAGCTTTTCCGACCGCACGGATGCGCAGAGTCTGCAAACCGAGTTAAAAGATCTGGGCTACGGCAGCGCGTTCATTACCGAGTTGGTTGGCTACATGTAATAAGCAATTTAGCTCGACGCTCCACATCCATCTTCCTTTTTTCAAGGCGCGAAATATTTATCAATGAAGTTTCTCACCCACGGTTTTATTTGCGCGGTTTTACTAATCTGTGCGTTCGCGTGCACCCAGCCCCAGTCCGCCACCGAGGCGGAACGAACTGCCGTGGTGCCAGTCCAACTCAACGTGGAAAACGCATACGGTGCTGAATTCGAGCCACTCGAAGTTGTTGCCGCCCCGAGTTTTATCAGTCGGTACACTGAAAAGGAGATTGCGGATACTATTAATACCGTACTTCGTGGAGAGGTGACTGAAGTCTGCCAGGCGAAGGGGTGTTGGATGACCATCAACTCCGGCCAGGAAGACGAGATTATGGTTAAGTTCAAGGACTATGGTTTCTTCATGCCGAAGGACATCAGCGGCCGGGAAGTGGTCATGAATGGTATGGCCTACTACCAGATAACGCCGGTCGATGAACTACGCCACTACGCGGAAGATGCCGGTAAGGACGCCGCTGAGATTGCTGCCATCACGGAGCCGGTAAAGGAACTGCGCTTCCTGGCGGACGGAGTGAAGCTCCTCAAATAATTTTTTTCGCCTTAAAGTTGCCCACGAACGAGTAAAGATGCTCCGGTCTAGTTTCTCTACGAAGAGAAATTGGACCGGAGCATTTTTAATTGTGGTCGGCTACTGTGCGGTCATAAGGGGCATTACAACTGAACGGCTCCTTTGAACGCACAGTAATTAGTGACTAAATTTAATCAAATACTGGAATATCGCAATTTGTGGAACAGCGAGATTGGTCGTAATGTATTGAGCGTCAAAATTTTACGACTTTGGCATGAGTTTTGAAGGTAGTTGGGTGAAGTGCTGCGAAGAATTGTAATCGTAAGCAAGTATGCATTAGCCTTTAAACTACCCGAACCATGACCAACCAGGAATTCACCCAAGAGATTGGTAAACTAGACAACCTGCTGTTTTCTTTCGCCCTTCGGCTGACGCGTAGCCAGCAGGATGCGCAGGACTTGATGCAGGAAACCGCCATGCGTGCGTACCGGCACCGCGAAAAATTCGCGATCGGTACCAATTTCAAGAGTTGGGTATCCACCATCATGCGCAACACTTACATTAACCACTACCGCAAGGCTAAGAGCCGTAAGCACGTTAACCAGCCCATCGAAAGCTTTACGTTCGCGCTCGAAAACCAGAATGCCGTCGACAACGTGGGGGAGCACGACATGCGGATGAAGGAGTTGCGCAAAGTAATGAATGGCATTGGCGAAATTTACCGCATCCCTTTCCTGATGTTTTATCAGGGCTACGAGTACCAGGAAATAGCGGACCACCTGTGTATCCCGATCGGTACGGTTAAGAGTAGAATCTTCCTGGCACGCCAAAAGATGAAGGCCGTTATCGGGAGCCGCACCGCAGATTAGTAGTTGTCTACGAGTCTTTATCCATCATTCCGCGTGCATATTTGCGGACCCAAGCGGGCGTCGACAAATAATTATCTACGGGCACGAACAAATTAAGCAAAACTGAAATGACTATATTTAATCAATTTTTTAAATATAGTAAGCAGAGCTTGATTAGTGTTTAGTTAACGTTCTGTTTATCAAAGCCTTAAGGGTTTGGCACGCTATTTGTACGTGAGGTAGTAGTTATTCGGCTTGTTGCCGGGTGCTCATTTTACCTTCAGTTCAAATAATACTATGACAAACCAAGAATTCACTTCTGAAATTGCCAAACTCGAAAACCTACTATTCTCCTTCGCTCTCCGTCTAACGCGCAGCCAGCAAGACGCACAAGATTTAATGCAAGAAACCGCCATGCGTGCTTACCGCCACCGCGAGAAGTTTGCCATGGGGACCAATTTCAAAAGCTGGGTTTCAACCATCATGCGTAACACCTACATCAACCGTTACCGGAAGATGAAAAGCCGCAAGCACGTCAATCAGCCCATCGAAAGTTTCACTTTCGCGCTGGAAAGTTCTTCCGCCATCCCCAATAAAGGTGAGCATGATATGCGGATGAAAGAACTCAAAGGCATGATGGACCAAGTCGGTGACATCTACCGCATACCGTTCCTGATGTTCTACCAGGGCTACGAGTACAAAGAAATCGCCGCTCACCTCGACATTCCCATCGGAACCGTTAAGAGCCGAATCTTTCTCGCTCGCCAGAAGATGAAGTTCATGATTGGCGACCGTTACAAGAACTGATCAATCAATTTAAGGCCCGGTTGTAGATTTAGCCCCAGCAGGCATTCCCTTTTAGATATATTAGTAACCGAGTCTCAAAGATTTTCGAAGTTAACGCCAAGCTTTTCACAGTATTTTCAGCTAGCGTTCTCTCACTACTCCAAAACACTTTAACGCCGTCTAATAAATTTCGTTACGCTTTGTAACCCACCGTGCCGGCAGACATTAACCAAAAACTACATTATCGAGGGGCCGGCACCACGCCGGCCCCTTTTTTTGTTTTCGCTCGCTCGAAACTATCTCCAATTACGGTGTTTTTGGAGACAACAACTCAATTCACCGCCTCAACTTTCCGGTATGGACAGCCAGTTTTTTACCGATCGATTTGCTGCTCACCTTGCGGCGGATGAGCTCCCATCGCCGGGGCTCGTCGAGGAATGGCTGGGGGGAACAATGCAGTTCCTGTTTCCTGAATTCAGCTCCGTCCGTTTCACCACCGAAAGAGGGTTGCGCCTGCACTACCAGACGAACAATCTGAAGCTGTACACTATCCTGGATACCCTGAAGGAGCAGTTAAAGAACCCGGCGGGTGAGGTCCACACTGCATTCGAGGGGGAGTTAGTGAATATTTATGCCGCACTTTCCGAAGACGCCGACGCCATACTTTCCGGCGACCCCGCCGCGCGGAATCGTACGGAAGTGATCAGTACCTATCCCGGCTTCTACGCGCTGGCCGTCCACCGTATTGCGCACGCCTTGTGTCGGCTGGGAGTTCCGCTGTTACCGAGAATGTTGAGCGAAGTCGCCCATCAGCGCACTGGGGTAGAGATTCACCCCGGGGCCACCATCGGCCGCCGGTTCTGCATCGACCACGGGACGGGTATTGTAATTGGCGAGACGGTTATGATCGGTGACGACGTCAAAATATATCAGGGCGTCACGCTTGGTGCCCTGAGTGTGCGTAAAGACATGGCCAGGACCAAGCGGCACCCAACCATTGAAGATAAGGTGGTCATCTACGCCGGTGCGACCATTCTCGGCGGCGCCACGGTGATTGGTGAAAATTCAATCATTGGCGGCAATACCTGGATTGTCGAAAGCGTCCCCGCCCGCAGCCGCATTTATTACAAAAACACGACGGCGCGGCCGCTGGTGCCACGGGAGGACTAGGGCTGAATTGTTGAGGCTACTTCGAATCAATCAACTTTTCCTCATATCCGCCACATACGGTAGTTAATAATCTATACTTAACCCCTAAAATTAAATCCATGCGCCCCGCCCGCTTATCCGTTAACCTCAACAAAGTAGCCCTCATCCGTAACGGCCGGGGCGCTAATTACCCCGACCTGGTTAAAGTCGCGCTCGACTGCGAAAAATTTGGGGCCCAGGGGATCACCATTCACCCCCGACCCGACCAGCGCCACGCCCGCTACGACGACGTCTACGCCCTCAAAGAAGTAGTTCAAACCGAACTCAACATCGAGGGCTATCCGGAAGGTAGGTTTCTGGAAGTCGTCCTGGAAACCAAACCCCACCAGGTCACGCTCGTACCCGACGCTCCCGGCCAACTCACGAGCGACCACGGCTGGGATACCGTAGGCCGGGCGGATTTTCTGAAAGAAATCTTAGCCCCCTTCAAAGCCGCCGGCATCAGAACCTCTTTGTTCGTTGACCCGAACGAGCGAATGATCGATGGCGCCCTGGCCGTCGGTGCGGACCGAATCGAGTTCTACACCGGTCCGTTTGCGTCCCAGTTTTCTGGCGACCCCGCGCGCGCCGTAGCACCGTTCACGGCGGCTTGCCGGTACGCCGCTTCCGCCGGAATTGGTATCAACGCCGGTCACGACCTAAACCTGCACAACCTCACCTTCTTTGCCAATAATATGCCGGGCCTGCAGGAAGTCAGTATTGGCCACGCACTGGTCACGGATGCGCTGTACCTGGGGCTGAAGGAAACGATCCGTCAGTATTTGGCGTGCCTCTCGGCTACTACGTAATCGTCGATCTGGTGTAGCCTTGCTAAAAAATGTAAATACGTTAGGATGCTTCCAAAAGGCGGCGTACCTTTGTGCCGGGCAGCATACGAACAGCTCCTTTTGAACTCCCCCAGGGCGGAAACGCAGCAAGGGTAAAAGGTTGAGCGTTCGGTATGCTTGCCTATTTTTTATGCCCGGTGGGGTCGTACCGGGGGGGTGGGGTGCTTACTTTGTGGATCAAATCCACCAACATAGTTGTTACATGACTACAGGGAACATCGACGTTGGTTTGCTCGTACTGCGCCTGTGGTTCGGACTAGAAATGGCGCTGGCCCACGGATTACCCAAGCTTTTAAAACTCTTTGCTGGCGACCTGTCCTTCGCCGACCCGATCGGGGTAGGGCCAACGGTCAGCCTCGTGCTGGCGGTCTTCGGTGAATTTGTTTGTGGCTTGCTGATCGCGGCGGGCTTTTTCACCCGCCTGGCAACCATCCCCTACATTATTACGATGCTGGTGGCCGCACTCGTCGTTCACGGCGCGGATGGTTGGGGAAAAATGTCCATTCCGCTCATGTACGTCGTGGCTGCCGTTGTGCTGTTCATCACCGGCCCCGGTCGCTTGAGTCTGGACCACAAGCTATTCGTCAAGACGTTTAAATAATTGGGCGCGGACGCAGGTGCATTGGGAATGGGGCAAGCATTGATCTCGGGACCACGAACTCGCTGATCGATCAAATCGAACTTTAAAAGAATCCCTCAGTGCGTTCATCAGTGCGCTTGCAGCATACTTATTTGTTGAGATTTACCTTTACTCCGCCCGAGTGCTGACCACCAGGGTACATTCCCATGCAAGTTTCCGTCATCATTGCCGCCCATAATGTCGCCACTACGTTGTGGCGCGCGGTGAATTCGTGTCTGCTACAGGGGGAAGCAATTGGAGAAATCATCCTCGTTGACAATAACTCAACGGACGAAACCGGCATCATCATTGACCAGCTCGTCACGAACCACCCCACCATCATCACTAAGGTGGTGGAGACGCGGCAGGGGAGTTCAGCGGCGAGGAATGCGGGCCTCCGCCACCGCAAATTCGAGTGGATTCAGTTTTTAGACGCCGACGACGAACTTCTTGGCGGTAAAATAGACCGACAACGGAAACTGATCAATCCTGAAACCGACTGGATCATGGGCGTATCGGTCGTCAAAGCGCCCGGCGGAGCAACAACAACCTTGGCGTTGGGCAACGACCCCTGGAAAGAAGTTGTTTTTCAGGGAGGCTTAGGTGATATGAACGCCAATCTTTTTAGGTTTGAGAAACTAAGGGAAGTAGGTTTCTTTGACGTGTCCCTGGTCAATGGCATCGACATGGATTTATACGTACGCCTGTTGTGTGCCGGTGCCGTTTGGACGCACGATCACGTCGTGGGGGCTGTGTACTACGAGCACGACGGGCCACGTCTGAGTCGTCGCCAACCGGAAATTCTACGGGCCCAAGAAGTATTACGTAAGGTGGCGGTAGCTGACTACCTCAGGGTAAACCGGCCGGCGTACTACCAACAAAATGAAGCCTTCTTCCGCGCCGCCATCCTGCGGGGCATCCGGCAGGTATACACTTACGATCGCGGGAGGGGGCAGGCCTTGTGGGCAGAAATTTTTCCGAGTGGAATAGCTTTAGATCGATTAGACCGTTCCTTACTTCCTCGGTACCACACTTTGTACGGCGTACTGGGCTTTCACCGCACGGAGTGTCTCCGGCTGATGGCAAAGAAATGGTTGGGCGGAAGTTAACTCGCTTCCTTCTAAGCTACCGACGTGCTCCCCAAAATTTTGCCCAGGCATAAACGTACCGACGCGCAGTCATCACGGTGGCATTCTGCCAGGCAAAACTCTTTTTAAAGAGTAGCCGCGCTAAATTATAGGGAACGACCCGGAAGGTGATGTTTATTACCTCTCTCAGAAAATCCGCCAGCGTAAATCTTGGGTTTCTCGGTATTCGACCGTAAGCAATTCCATTCTGGTGGGCCATACCAATTTGCGCGCTCACGGTGTGTTTACGTGGCTGTACTAAATGACGCATCGCGATGGCCGGAGAATAGTAAATTTCCGTGCCCGCGCTCCGGAGCCGGTCCTGAATTTCATCATCTTCCCCGTACCCAATTTCGTGCCCCCGCATTCCGAGGTTAATCGCAAATCCCTGACCATCGAGGAGGAGTCTTGTCCTGAACGCAAATATTCCTCCGCTGAGGTGCTGCGTTTCGTTGAGCCGGGTAAGCTCTTCCGCCGGAGAAGCGCGGTGGCCGGTTTGGTAATGGTGCCCCAGCCAGGCGGGTGCGGAAGGGGGAAGGTAATGATCGTACCGACCGCCAAGCACCCGTACGTGCGGATTTTCAGTGATGGCTTGCAGAAACTCGGCCATCATGTCGGGGTAGGGTAGCGCATCGTCGTCGAGGTAGAAAAGCCATTCCGTTGCGACCGTGGCAATAGCTTTGTTGCGCGCGTGGCTTAGTCCCGTTTGCAATTCCACGACGTACTGCACACCGTGGTGCTCGGCAACCACCCGGCAGGCGTGCTGGTTAGCATTGTCGACGACGAGTACGTCAAAGACGGTTGCGACGGAGCGCTGGGAAAGTAGGGCTACGAGGCATTCGTCCAGTAATGCTGATCTTCGATAGGTACAAATCACCACGGTTACGCGCGCGGATACTTCGTCATTAGTTTTTGTGTTTACCATTGCCGTGGACAAAGATAAGACCACGCAGTGCACTCATCAGAGGCTCGTGGTGCTTGCGGCTACGCGTCAAATCGAACTCTCTCGGCCTCTTTCTACTGACTTCCCCGTTGTCTTCATCAGGGGTAATCAATCTCTCCGCTAGCCGAAACGGCTAGCTCTTTCCCCCACCTAGTTTTAATTCCACCGCCCTTGAGTAGATTTACGTCGCTACGAACTCATGCTCCCCGCGGAAATATTTCTCGCACGTAGCGACCCCGCGGCAAGCAGTATGCACCCGTAACCAGCAGCCGAAATTATGACCGCCGTTCAGTCGCTCAAGATAATATGGTCCGTAACCAAGCTTCTGGGTCGCTTCGCCCTTGATGGTAGGCTGATCGACCCCCTGGAAGTCTTCTACCTGCCCGGAAGCAGAGAAATATTCCCCATTAATTCCAAGGCGGGCTGTTCAACCGTGAAATTGCTGCTAATCCGGAGATTCGTACCCGTCTACACCGCTCAATTTCCTGAAATACACACCACTGATCCCGGATCAGTGACCAATGGCGCCATCCAGCGCATCTTCTTTTACCGCAGAAGTGAATACGATGAGTTTGCCCGGGGTAAGAAATTACTCTTGGTGATTCGCGAACCCGTTAGTCGCTACTTATCCTTCCGTGGTGGCATTAAAGACGGCGCCAATCAGCTCTACGGGTCGATAAAGAGTATACGGTCCAGCACTGCGAAAATTCAGTCCTGGTCGCTAGGGCGATTGTTGCTCTTCACCTTCCTCACTCCAAACGCGCTTGCGGACCGGCATTTTCGCGAGCAACGTTATTTACTACCACGTCCCGGTGGGGCGGGCTGTCAGATTACCGTGACGACACTGACGCGATTCGTGGAAATGGAAAAAGACCAGTCAGGAGATGCACCTGTACTGAATCGGGGGCAGAAGCAGCGCGGCACCGCACTTCAGCTCTACCTGAGGAATAAGCCATTGTATCGGTGGCGCTACCGCCGCGACTTAGCGCTTTACCGCAAGATCACCACTTTACCCAGGCCCCGCTCGAAGTACTGATCGGTACCGGTGTCCTGCTTTTTTAAAGTTACGTCGGCGGCATCCCCGGTGATGACCCGGTAGAGGTAGACACCATTCGCTAACGCGTCGCCGTACTCATCCGTCCCGTCCCAGGCAAATTGCGTTTGGTGCGTACCGACCTTCAAGTTTTCGGTCGCCAGGAGATCAATATCCCGGACTACCCGGCCGCTAACGCTCATGATCTGTATCCGGAAGGTTGACGGGGCCTCGTTGCCGGTGAGCGTGTAGACGAAGCGTGTCTGTGTTGTGAAGGGGTTCGGGTAGGCGAGGACGTTACCGACCCGCATCTCGTTAATCACCTCGAAACTGCGTTTGAATTGCAGACGCCCCGTACTGTTATCGCTACGGTCGCGCGCCGTCACTGCGAGTTCGTAAGTTCCGTCGGCCAGAAACTCCGGGCGGAAAAATATCTCCGCCATGTTGTCGGTAGCCGTAGCGGGTGAAAACTCTACACGTTGGTCCGTAAGTTGGAGCGTTTCGGTCGTACCGTCGGGCTCACGGAGGGAGATTTGATACTTAGTTGATGCATCCAGCTGTAGGTACTGGTTCTCGTCCCGTAGTTGAATGCGAATTTCCGGCCGCCCACTGACCATATCTCCGTCATTGATCCGCTGCCCGTCGAATAGGACGGTAAGTACGGGGTCGGTAACGTCGGGCGCGAGTTGAAAGCCGGAATTGATGATGTTATTAAAGGTGACGTCCTCCGGCTGATCCTGGTCGGGGTTTAAAACCATTTCGAACCGTACGTCACCTTCGATGGTCGCGGTCGACACTTCAAATTTCACTATTCCGGTGGTACCCGCCGCGACCGGGGCCTGCCTGGTGGTGGACGCTACCACCTGGTTCTGCTTATTGATCACTTGTAGTTGAACGAGTAGACTATCCAGGTCGACGTCCGAAATGTTCTCGTAGCCGACGGAGAGGGAAGCGGCTTGTCCCTGTTGCAAAAGCGAATCTGGCTGGGTGAACGCAAGCTGTGGGTTCACCGCAACGTCACCAAAACCATCGTAGTCGAAGTAAAGGCTAGTGATGGCGGGGACGGTACGTGCGCTGAGGTCGAGCAGGCGGATTTCGGTGAAAACCTTCCGGTACACGGTAGCGTCGATTCGGCTCAGATCAACCGTCAAGGTTCTTCGGTCGGTGAATTTGTGGATAATTCTATCCAGTTCTACGATGGCCCCGTCCGCTCTCTGGCCCATAATCTTCACGATGCTAGAGTCGGAAACTTCAAGGTTATTGGTGCCCGAAGTAATGGAGACGGACCTCCAATTTTGAGCCGGCCCGGCTGCGGCGGAGGTCCAGGTGCCCTCTTCCCAGCTTCCGAACAGGGTAATGGATAGTTCGACGGTGTCCGTTACGTCACGCGCCATTACCTCGCCAACCAGACCAAAGCCTTTCTGGAAGGCCAGGGCGTAGGGGACGGAGCCTGAAGTTGCCAGCCGGCTAATCTCAAGTGCTCCTTCGTCTTCCAACAGGTCGAAAATGGTTGTACCCAGTGCCGCTTCGTCCGTAGTCCAGTCATCGTTGTAGTAATTAAGCGTATTGCCTCGCTGCAGACTCCACACCAGCACGTACTTCCCTTCCGGGACTTCTTCACGGATGAAACGGATCATACCGTCCCGCCCCGCCTGCGTGCGGGTATCAAAATTCCAGGTTGACGTGCGGACGCCGGGCCGGGTATTGTATTCACCCGCCCCCAGGTTTGGCGACCACTGATCATTGTTGACGCTATCGATTACCAGCACCGACATGCCCGACTGAATGCGCCAGTTGAACGGGGAGTTGAGGCGTTGCGTACCGCGCATGTAGCGGGGCATTTCCCGGTCTTGATAAATGGCGTTAAATACCCGTACGCCCAGCGCATTTTTAGCAAAACTCCAGCCGGTGTTAATGGTATCCGCTCGAATATTCTCAAAGGTACCATCCACTATCTGCCCGGGGTCCTGTTGGGCCCAGTGAGGCAAAGAGCCAGCCGTACCTTCCAGCCAGGTAAACGAACTCTCGCTCCAGATGTAACCGGCTCCTTCCGTAAAGGTGCTATCGGGGCTGACCCGCCAGTAGTACGTCGTGCTGTCCGTAAAATTAATGTTGAGCTCCTCCCGGATGATGCCGCCGGGGCTCACCAAGCGGGTGTCGAGCAACGGGTCGGCGAAGTCGCGGCGGCGCGAAACTTGTAATAAGTATTCTCGCTCCGGCGCCAAAGCGTCCGTGGTGCTCGCGTAGAGCGTTACCGGTCCGTTCACCACGGCAAATCGCGGCGGGGCGGCCGTCCTGGCGGTGTTGGCGATAAACGTTACCGGCACGCCCGCTCGGCCCCCGGTAATTAGGTCGTTGTTACTCTCGGCGCCCGGGAGGGGGGCTTCCGCTAAATCAAATTCGGTATCGAGGCTAATTAAAATACGGTTCTGGCCGACCGCCTCCAAGCCTACGTTGGGAATGCGGGTCCGGACAACCTCGTCGTACCGCGGCGTGAGAATGCGTTGTGTATAGACCTCACGCACTTCACCACCCGGCAACTGCTGGCTGAACTGTACGTCAATGCTATCGCGACCACCATTTCTACCGAGGTTAACCACCCGGAAGGAGACTTCAAAATCAGGGTCCTGCGCCGGAATAACTTCGGGATCAAACCGTACGGAAGCGGCGTCCACGACCACGTCGGGGCCGGGGCGTGGGTGGATCCGGTAGGCGGGGTCGCCACTCAGGACGAACTGCTCCGTCAACAGCGCCACGGTATAGTTGGAGGTATTGCGAAAATGGGAGATCGTAGCCCGCAAAACGTCCCCAATGCCCTGTCCGTAAAGCTCGTTTCCGGTCAGGTCGTATAACTTATCGCCCCAGGTGCCCAGGGAGGAAATGAACCCGATGCCCTTACTTGCCGCAAAAGCGATGGCACCTTTGTCCTCCAGAGAAATAAAGCGCTCGCCAATACTCTTACTTGCGGTGAAGGCGTCACCGCTGTAGCAACCCAGCGAGAGCATGTACGGGTAGCGACCTTTGTTATTATAGTTAGCGGGGTCATCGATGCTAAAGTCGAAACCCTGCGAGGAAGCGTGCCCGAAAAAGGTGATGATGGCGCTTCCACGGTTGATTCTGTCGAAGATGGCGTCCTGCTGAGTGGTTTCAATGGGGTCGTCACTCGTTTTAAAAAATGAAGTAACGTTGCTACCCATATCAGAAGCTTCGATCCTACTCTTGAGCGTACGCAGTTCGCTTTTAATGGTGTTCTGCTCACCAATGACACCACCACCACCCAGGTGGATCACCTGCTTCATCCAGTCACGGTCCTCCAGCGTCTGGCCGCCCATGTTGGTCTGAGCTTCCACCTCCCGTAGTTTCTCGAGGTAATTAGCTATTTCCGCGCGGTCGGTGGCCGCCAACCGGCCCGTCGCCAGCGTCGGCACCACGTCACCGAGTTTGGCGGTGAGGAGATTATCCGAAGCCGGGTAACCGAAAGAAGGGACGAAGAAGGTAGCTTGGGCAGCTGCTAAATCCCCCGGGGTGCGAATGTCTAATCCTTCCCGGCCCTTGCCAATTACGAAAAGGTACTGTAGTTCTGGGTTCGCGGCCCGCGCGGCCGCGACGTAGTTTCTGGTGGCCATGGGGTGGCGAGCTACGCCGTAACCGTATTCGTCGTACAGATCCTCAACCCGGACGGTATGCACGCGGTAACCGCCGCCAGCGGCACTGGCCCGGTAGGCGGCCATAGCTTTTAGTTCCGGCCCGTCGAGTCGCTCGCTCGTCAGGATGAGGTAGTTCGTCCGGCTACCGGTCGGCAAGGCCGGCTGAAAGGTGTGTGATCTTAACGCCGGAGATTTAAGTACGTTGTTTCCCGTAACTAGGTAATACTCCGTCGATGAGCTGCTGGCCGGTACGGTGAATTGTACGCTACCTGCTTGCACCTTTCCAACGAGCTTCGTGCCACGGTCTGCATTCAGTAAATACACGGCACCCGCGACCGCGCCCACGTCCGTAAGCTCCAGCGTCTGGTTCTGCGCGGACGCGGGTACCAAGAAATGGGAAAGGCCGGCCGCACTGAGCGTAGCCGGGTAAGTCGCGCGTGCCCAGGCTACGTTGGCCTTGTCCCGGTCACCCCGGTTGCCCCGCAGCGCTACTTCGGCGCTTTCCCCGCTAGCCGTGAACGGTAGCGAAAATTGCTCCACACTCCAGCCGCTCGACTGGTGGGTAGTTAGTTCTTTACCGTCAAGTAAGATGGCCTGGTCGTGTTGATCGAACCCAAGCCCAAACCGAAGTTCTAGCGTAGCCGCCCCGCCCGCCGTACCCGGCAGCGGCAAACTAAAAGTCGTTTCCGTGGAACCATTCGAAGACAAAAGGTCATTTGCCGATCGCATACCGAATCCATCGGCTACGTCGTAGTGGGAATAGTAAATCGATGAGCCCGCACTGCGGAAAAACGTTTTCGTGTAATGCTCGTTAAAAACTGCCTCCGATTCCCTGAGGATGCCGCCCAACGGAGCGCCGGTGGCCGCTACTTCACTCGTGTTATACCGTAGCCCTTTATTGCCCAGGCTCAAATAGTAGACGGACGTGTCGGTGTGCATACTGTACCGGTCGTTCAGCTGCATTCGCCCCGGTGCCTCGAATAAAAACTGATCCAGCTCCCCGCGGTTACGCTCGCCCACAAAGGTCAACCCCGCTTCGTCCACCACAACGGGGACCGGCTCGCCCGCGTGTTCCAGCACCCAGGCCGCAGCGTTCGTCTCGGGGAAAGAAAAGCCAGCCGCCCGAAGTTCAGCCGGGGTCAGGCGGTAGACGCCATCCTCCGCCACCGCGATTCGCAGGTACGTTTTGTCGTAGTCGATCCACTCGTTTCCGTACCGGACCGCACCCGTGGGGCCAGTCATTTGGGCGGTAAGCGCCACGGCGCAAAAACAAAGAAATAGGGTGGTAAGAGTGCGCAGCATAGACGAGTAGGATCACTAAGTAAGAAACGGGTCGGGTCCGAGAGAGGAGTCCGCCCGCTAAAAGTGCTACGAAGTTAACGCCTTTACCCTCACGACGTTGCCCAAATGTGGAGGTTTGTCGGGAGACCCAAAGTTGCGGGTTACCACGGTGTACCGCTACCCGGCCGCGCGGAGAAGTATCCTTACCGGTGAACCGTCGCTGCCGACCAACTTAAGCGGTAAGCAGATCATCTCAAAGTCTCCCTCGCCAACCTTACGCAGATCGATGCCTTCGACGATCCACACGCCGGCCGTCATCAGGGCGCGGTGCGTTTGGGGGTTGCCGTTGTAGAACGGACCGACGGACAGGTAGTCTACCCCGACCATCTTGAGTTTCCGCTCCGCGATCCAGGCGGCTGCTTCCGGGCCGATGCCGCGGTAATCTTTGTCGAACGGGTCCTGAAGCCAAAATTTTCGATCGCTGTTGGGGGTGCGCAGCATGAGTCGCTCCCCGGCGACGAGCGGACGGGTACGCTTTTCGAACGCTTCCAGGTGCTTGGGTTTCACTTCCGCGGGGCAGTCGATCACGGCGACGCGTACGGGGCCCATTCCGAAGTCGATTGGGGCGCGGCTAACGTCGATGCCCTGGGCCAAAAAGTGGCTCGGCGCGTCCATGTGCGTGCCCGAATGGACACTCATCTTTACCACCGTTACGCGCGCCGTGTCACCGCAGTGGATGCAGCTGAGGACGTCGTAGCTGGTGCTCGGTTGGCCGGGCCAGCCGGTCATGCCTTCAAAAATGGGGTAGGTGACGTCCGTCCAGCCTTCGTACCAATTGCTCATAAGTTTGGGGTTTGGGGTGGTTGACGTTGGGCGCGGGGTTTTGTTCAGTGCGTTGGGTGCTTAAAAAGCAGGTGCGTGGTCGCGGGTGCCAAGTAGCTACGGAGCGCAACGGACGCTAAGTTGATGATTACGCTAGGTCATCTTATCGTAGTAGGTCTTTTCGGTCATTTCCGCCCACGGTTTTGCTAAGCCCTGAAACCGTTTGATGGATTCGAACACTTTTCCGGCGAAAGGGTCCGACGCCGCGTATTCGGCAATAACGTCCGCCGCCGCAACGCGTGCCGCCTCCACGACCTCGTCCGGGAACGGGAGAATAGCTAGACCGGCGACTTGCCTCAGTTTCGCCAGTGTCTCGGCATTTTTGGCCTCGAAGGCTGAGAGCGTGTACATATTTACGTAGTGCGTCGCTACCCGAAAAATCTCCCGGAGGTCATCCGGCAGGGCGGCATATTTATCCTGGTTGACGAAAAACTCGAAGGCCGTCCCCGGCTCGTGCCAACCCGGGTAATAATAATATTTCGCGATCTCATCGAAGCCCATGAAGGCGTCGTGGTAGGGGCCGACCCACTCCAGTGCGTCGATAATGCCGCGCTCCAGGCCGGTGTAGAGCTCGCCGGCGGCCAGCAGAACGGGCGTACCGCCGAGCCGCTCCAGCACCCGCCCGCCCAGCCCGGGCATCCGCATCTTCAGTCCTTTGAAATCCGCCACCGAATCGATCCGTCGGTTGTACCAGCCCCCCATTTGTACGCCCGTGTTGCCGCCTAGGAAAGGGACGAGGTTATACTGCGCGTACAGCTCCCGCCAGAGTTCCATCCCGCCGCCACTCAGTAGCCAACTGTTCATTTGCTGGGCGTTGAAGCCGAAGGGGAAGCCGGCAAAGAACTGCGCCGCCGGTGCCTTACCCGCCCAGTAATAGGCCGCGCCACTCCCCACTTCCGCCGCTCCGTTGCGCACGGCATCGAAAGCCTCCAGGGCCGGGACGAGTTCACCGCCACCGTAGACGGTGATGTCCAGCCGCCCGCCCGACATCGTCCGGCAGAGGTCCGCCAGCAGCTCGCACCCTTCGCCGAGGATGGGGAAGCCGGGTGGCCAGGTAGTGACCATCTTCCAGCGGAACTGCTCGCCGCTGACCGTTTGTTTTTCGCCCTGCGCTTCCAGTTTGCCGGCGAAAAGGCGCAGCGCTACGGGAAGGCCGATCGTGCCGGCGGCGAGGGATTTGAAGAAGGTGGATCGTTTCATTCGTGCTGGCTTGAGGTCCGTGTGCTCTGGACGGGCAAGATAAGTTCTTGGGGGTTAGTCCCGAATTCTTTGCGTTAATCTAAATCCTCCGCACCCCCGATAGCTATCGGGGCTGCGCCATATTGTGTTGCGCGGTCGCGGGTGCCAGTGTGCTTTTGAAGTAAAAGCAATGTTGCTGCCCCCACCGTACCTTTGCGCGCAATTTTCAACCCGAAGCCGTAAACGGCGTTAGGCACAGGCAAGCCCCAATTAACTATGAGCAGGAAGGACCGGAAGATGATCTTCAAAACCCCGGAAGAGATCGAGCGCAGCCGTGTCGCTTGCCAACTCGTGTGCAAAACCCTCACCGAGGTCGGTAAGATGCTCAAGCCGGGCATGACCGGGCGGGAGATCGATACGTTTGCCGAAGAATTTATTCGGGACCACGGCGCGGTACCCGGCTTTAAGGGGCTGTACGGTTGCCCCTCTACCTTACTCGTCAGCCAGAACGAAGAAGTCGTGCATGGCCTGCCGGACGAGAACCAGGTATTTAAAGATGGCGACATTCTGAGTATCGACTGTGGCACGATCGTGGATGAATTCTACGGAGATGCCGCCTACACTTTTTGCGTCGGCGACGTAGCCGAAGACGTGATGGATCTCTGCCGCCGTACCAAGCATTCACTGTATTTGGGGATCGACGCCGCCCGCTCCGGAAGAAGGGTGGGGGACATCAGCCACGCCATCCAGAGTTACACCGAGCGCGAGCATAAATACGGTGTCGTACGCGAGCTGGTCGGTCACGGTCTCGGCCGCTCGCTGCACGAAGCACCCGACGTGCCTAATTTTGGTAAACGCGGTCGCGGCCCCGTCCTCAAAGCCGGCCTCATCATCGCCATCGAGCCCATGATCACCCTCGGCCGCAAGGACGTCCACAGCCGTGAAGACGGTTGGACGATCGTTACCCGCGACGCCAAGCCTGCCGCCCACTACGAACACTCCATCGCCATCACCCGCGACGGCGCCCCCGCCGACCTGATGAGCGATCATCGCCCGATCGAGAAAGCAATCCGCAACAACGCTAACCTTAAGTACGTGGACAATCTGGATGAATCCTTGGTGGCGGTTTACCAGCCCGTTGCGCAAAGTGCCTGATGACACGCGATGCCCAGGTGAGTTCAAAAATTTATCAACGATTACATCACGCCCAGTGCGGCGGAAGGGACGTGCGTTGATGATAAATTTGTGCGGTGCCACCTACCGTGCGGTCCGGAGAAAATCACTCAAGAAATACGGCAGCTTTCTTCGTGGTGTGGGGCCTGATCTTGGCTTTCGTGAAACCGTAGCGTATCTGGTTTTCCGGATTACTGGAAGTAGGGTAGGGGATCGAATATCGGACATACAACTAAGTGAGGCTCACGGGCATTCCCTCCCAGGAAACAAATTCCACAAACACTTGGGTGCCGGGAAATAAAAGAGTACCTTTGCCCTCCGAAATTCAAAATATGTCCAAAAAAAACCTGATTAAGCAAGATGGCGTAGTCGAAGAAGCTTTGGGGAACGCCTTGTTCCGCATTCGCCTGGAAAATGACCACGAAATCAAAGCCAGTATCTCCGGAAAGATGCGGATGCACTACATCAAAATCCTCCCGGGTGATAAAGTCGCCGTAGAAATGAGCCCGTACGATTTAACGCGTGGGCGCATCACTTACCGCTACAAATAGGCCGCACTGCTACTTTAATCCGGTTTTTAGCGGATTCAACTCATTGAATTATGAAAGTTAGACCCTCAGTCAAGAAGCGCAGCGTCGATTGCAAGATCGTCCGCCGCAAGGGCAAAGTTTACATCATTAATAAGAAGACTCCTAAGTTCAAGCAACGCCAAGGATAATCTTATAATAACTTAATTATGGCACGAATTGCAGGTGTTGACCTCCCGCGGCAGAAACGCGGAATTATCAGTTTGACCTATGTGTTTGGTGTAGGGGCTAGCCGGGCCGTCGAGATTCTCGACAAAGCCGAAGTTGACCACAACACTCACGTAGCGGACTGGACCGACGAAAACATTCGTACGATCTCTAACCTCCTTCAGAACGAATACAAGGTAGAAGGTGATTTGCGTACGGAAGTATCAACGAACATCAAACGTCTTATGGACATTGGCTGCTACCGCGGCCTGCGCCACCGTAAAGGGCTTCCCCTTCGCGGCCAGCGTACCCAGACCAACGCCCGGACCCGTAAGGGCAAGCGTAAGACTGTTGCTAACAAGAAAAAAGTTACTAAATAATGGCTAAGAGACAAGGACAACCAGCGTCAAGCGGTGGTGGCCGCGCATCTTCCAAGAAGCGCAAGGTCAAGGTAGAGAGCGAAGGCCTCGCCTACATCCAGGCAAGTTTCAATAACATCATCATCACCCTCACGAATAAGAGTGGTGACGTGATCAGTTGGGGAACCGCCGGTAAGGAGAAATTCCGTGGCTCCAAGAAATCTACGCCATACGCCGCTCAGGTAGCATCCGGTAACGCCGCGCGCGATGCCTACGAAGCCGGCCTTCGCAGCGTCGAAGTTTACGTGAAGGGCCCAGGTAGTGGCCGTGAAGCAGCGATCCGCGCCCTCGATGGTGCGAACATCCGCGTAACGAAGATCAAAGACGTTACGCCGCTCCCTCACAACGGTTGCCGCCCTCCTAAGCGCCGCCGCGTATAATCCCCCCCCACCCTTCAAAATCAACTCCCCGCTCGTTCAACTTACTCTGAGCGATGGGATTTAAAGACCCCAGGTCAATATGGCTAGATATACTGGTCCCAAGGCGAAAAAAGCCCGCGCACTCGACGAACCAATCTTTGGTTACTCTCGCGCTTTCGAACGTAAGAAGTACAAGCCCGGTCAGCACGGTAACACCCGTGGTCGCCGTCGCCAACCTTCCGACTACAAACTACAACTCACGCAGAAGCAGATCGCCAAGTTCACCTACGGTGTACTCGAGCGTCAGTTCCGCAACTTATTCGAGAAGGCTCAGGCGAGCCGGGGCGTAACGGGTGAAGTGCTATTGCAGCTCCTCGAAGCTCGGTTGGATAATGTGGTTTACCGCCTCGGTCTCGCACCGACGCGCCGTGCTGCCCGTCAACTCGTCTCTCACCGCCACATTATGCTGAACGGTCGTTTGAATAACGTTCCTTCTACGCAGCTCCGTATTGGAGACACGGTCAGTGTTCGTCCGAAAAGCCAGGGGCTGGAAGTCGTTCGCGATACGGTCTCCAGCAAGAGCGACGTTCGTAACTACGGTTGGTTGTCTTTCGACCAGGGTAAAATGGAAGGTAGCTTCCTGGCCTACCCCGAGCGGGAGAACATCCCCGAGAAGATCAACACGCAGTTGATCGTTGAGCTTTACTCCAAGTAAGATACCGGGCGGGTTTTTTGACTTTCCTCCGATCGAGGAGGAAAGTTGCAAGATCCCCCCCCGGGCGGCGTCCAACCCCCCACCCCCCAGGGCGTCGTCCAGTCCCCAGCCAGGCCTTCGGGCCCGCTGGGGACAAATTAATTTATCCTACTCCGGTATGGATTTGGTGCGGTGCCAGTAGCGGACTGGTGGTTTATCCGCAGACTGAAAGAAGTTATTTCGTCTGTTTCGCAGCAAGTTTTGCCTCCAGATTTCCGGAGAACTATTGTTACATTCCAGGTGTCCCCGACCGTTTGCTCCCCCGCTGAACGGGAAAGATAACCACTCAAAGTGAAAATAAGAATATGAGCACAATGCTGAACTTCCAGAAGCCGGATAAGATTACGATGCAAAAGTCGGACGACTTTCACGGCACCTTTGAATTCAAACCCCTGGAACCGGGCTTCGGCCAAACGATCGGTAACTCACTCCGTCGGGTGCTACTCAGTAGCCTCGAAGGATTTGCTATTTCCGCCATTCGTATCGCGGGCGTAGATCACGAGTTCTCTACCATTCGTGGTGTAACGGAGGACTTGGTTGAGATCATTCTTAACATCAAGCAGGTTCGCCTGAAGCGCCTAATCCAGACGGAGGACACCTTCGAAGAAGAGAAAGTGTACCTGACCATCAGTGGTAAGGACGAATTCACAGCCAAGGACGTAGGTGATCATACTAACGTATTTAAGGTCATGAACCCCGACCTCGTGCTCTGCACGATGGAGCCCTTCGTCAACCTCGAAGTCGAACTGACGATCACCAAAGGATACGGTTACGTACCAGCCGACGAGAGCCTTTCCAAGAATGCACCGATTGGTGTCATTCCCGTAGATGCGATCTACACCCCGATCAAGAATGTCGCTTATCGCGTCGAATCTACCCGGGTTGGCCAACGTACTGACTACGAGAACCTGATTCTCGAAATCAAGACCGACGGTACTATTCACCCCGAAGATGCCGTACGGGAAGCCGCTAACATTATGATTCAGCACCTGGTGTTGATCACAAACGAAGCCATCGAATTCCAGAGCGTAGGAACACGCGAAGAAACAATCGTCGACGAGCACATCCTGCACATGCGCAAGCTGCTCAAGACCAGCCTGGAGGATCTGGACCTTTCCGTTCGCGCTTACAACTGTCTCAAGGCCGCTAAGATCAATAGCCTTGGTGAATTGGTTCGCTACGACACTCACGAGCTACTCAAATTCCGCAACTTCGGTAAGAAATCCCTCGTGGAGATCGAAGAGTTGTTGGTGGAGAAAGGACTTACCTTTGGTATGGACTTGAGCAAGTACAAGCTCGATGAAGAGTAAATAGTACGAAATTACCCAGTATGGTAGCATGATAGTAATCCTGTCGGACCTCGGTGAAGCCGGTACTGCTATACTGACCGCGGGCTTTGAATTAATCTCAACCTACGGCAATAACAACCACGAACGAGCAAGTGCCCGCCTTGCTAATGTGACTGGAAACGTGTTGTCGGCCAATCTTCCCCCCAGACATGCGTCACGGAAAGAAACACAACCACCTCGGCCGCAAGACCGCCCACCGCAAAGCAACGCTGCGTAACCTCGCCATTGCTTTATTCACCCACAAGCGGATCAATACGACGCTCGCTAAAGCTAAAGCCCTCCGGGTTTTTGCGGAGCCTTTGATCACCAAAGCTAAGTCTAACGACACGCACAACCGCCGTAATGTATTCGCTAGCCTAAATAGCAAGGAGATCATCAACGTGCTGTTCGAGGAGATCGCACCGAAAGTAGGCGACCGCCCCGGCGGTTACCTCCGCGTCATCAAAACTGGCTTTCGATTGGGAGACAGCGCTGAAATGGCGATGATCGAATTAGTTGACTACAACGACGTGTACAATAAGGAAGGTGAGATCAAGAAAGGTCGCACACGCCGTAGCCGCCGCCGTAAAGGAGGTGACGAAGGCACTACCACGCCCGGTACTGAATCCAGTTCAGCAGCGGCGACGGCGGTTGCCACCACGGCGGTTACTACCGCAGCTATCGCGGACGTCACTCCTGCCGCCGAGGAGGAGTAGATTCAGCCATAACTCATTACAAGAACCCGGAAGCATCGCACGATACTTCCGGGTTTCTTTATGCTAGTGAATGAAGTAAGCTGACTACGAAAGATGTGGCGCAGAATTGTATGCCTAATCAACCGCATATTTTCCGGATGATCGTACGCTACAAAAACCAAACACCTTAGACCGAATTTATGTCTCGCCCTTCAGTCAGTCCACTGTTGCAACTCAACGTCGCCATGGTCTTCGTGGGCACTAGCGGAGTATTGGGGCGCTTTGTGCCCGTTCCGGCACCGGTAGCCATCTGGTGGCGCGCCAGCATTGCTGCGGCGCTACTCATCGCTTTTTGTTTGTTCAAAGGGTACTCCTTCAAGCTGCGAAATAATAAGCAGACGAAGACGATTCTACTATCCGCCGTGCTCATGACGGCCCACTGGATCACTTACTTCTACGCGCTCAAACTGTCGAGCGTAGCGATCGGGATGCTGGCCATTTTTACTTACCCGGCCATGACGACCCTACTGGAGCCGCTGGTGCTGAAGAAACCTTTTGTGCCCAGGCACCTACTGTTGGGCGTCCTGGTAATCTATGGCGTTTACTTGCTCGCCCCGTCGTTCGATTTAGCGGATGGTGCAACGCTTGGTTTGGCGCTGGGCCTATTGTCCGCCCTCATCTATGCGCTGCGTAACCTCACGGTGAAAAAGGAAATCGCCGACGTGCAGGGCTCGGTCGTGATGGTCTACCAGACCGTTATCGCGTCCATTATTTTACTGCCCATCTGGTGGCTTTTCGAGGCGGTGCCCACGGCGGAGGCCATGCCCTATCTGCTCGGTTTGGGCTTATTAACAACGGCAATCGGGCACACGCTTTTCTTAGCTTGTTTTCGCTTCTTCAGCGTCAGCACGGTTAGTTTGCTGAGTTGTATTCAGCCCATCTACGGAATTTTGCTGGGCGTCATTTTCTTCGAGGAAATCCCGGAATGGTCGGCCGTCGGGGGCGGGGCACTTATTCTGGCTGCGGTTGCAATTGAATCCGTTGCGGTGGGTCGGAAAGTAAGTTAATGCGCTCCCCACTAGTGCTAGGTGTAGTTGCGCTGGCGCGGGTGCAAGGTATTGTAGAGTGCTGACGGTTTGGGCGCTTGCCGTGAGCCTTCACCGAAGCGGGGGGGGTGACTGCCTTTATTTTGTGGAACTATTTATTCGCTTTGGTGTCGTGATCAAAGTTCCGTCTGCGCCAGGATAATCTTGCTCCGTACTAATCTACCCGGCACCCGCGACCACGCAACATAACCCCCCAGGAGGCAATACAGATAAAAACGCCCCTTCCACCGTAGAGTGAAAGGGGCGCAGTAGCTAACCGGGAGGAGTTAGCCTCAAACAGTGGTCACGGTGGGTTCAGTAGTAACGACCGTCTCGCGTGCCTCCGATTCGTCCATCAAATCGTGGACGATCGGTGTGGCGACAAAGATCGAAGAGTACGTACCGACGATGATACCAACCAACAATGCGAAAGCAAAGCCTTTAATGCTGTCACCGCCAAAGAGGAGGAGTACGAGCACCACCAGCGCCGTGGTTAGGGAGGTAATCACCGTCCGGCTAACCGTGCTGTTAATGGCGTTGTTAATGACCTGCGTCTTATCCAGACTTACGTAAGTATTCAAAAACTCCCGAATCCGGTCAAACACGATAACCGTGTCGTTGATCGAGTAACCGATTACGGTAAGGATGGCGGCGATGAAGGCCTGATCGACCTCCATGTTGAAACCCAAACGGCCCCAAAACAATGCGAATACCCCCATCACGATAATGCTATCGTGGAAAAGCGCGACGACGGCTCCGACGGAGTAGCGAAAGCGACTAAAGCGAATCAGCAGGTAAAGGCCAATGAACAAAAGACCGACACCAGCCGCCCAGTAAGCGGAGTTCTTAATGTCGTCGGCGATCGTCGGGCCGACTTTGTTGATCTGCGTAACCCGTGTACCGGACAGTGCCTCAGAATTCGAAAACTGCTCGAAAGTGAGGTCGTTATTCCCGGTGGCTGCCTTGATACCGTCGTAGAGCGCGGTGAGGACAACGGTTTCAACGGCTACGCCATCGACGTCATCCCGCTGGTCCACCATGTATTTGGTGACGATGTTGTAGGTGTTGTCGCTACCCACGGATTTTACGGTTGGCAAGTTGCCACCGAAGGGAGCCGTCAGTGCGGCACTGAGGTCCTGGCCTGCGACTTCTTGGTCGAGTTCTACCACGTAGCTGTAGCCACCCTGGAAGTCGACACTAAGGTCGAACCCGCGCGTGAAAATAGCGGCGAGTGAACCGAGCACGAGAAGCGCGGAGACGCCGTAAGCAACCTTCCGCTTACCCATCCAGTCGACGTTCACGTTCGCGAACAGGTTCTTGCTGAAGCCAGTCCAGAAAGTGATATTGCCACTGCGCCCGAGCCACCACTCGATGATGAGGCGGTTGACGAGTACGGCGGTGAACATGGTGAACAAGACACCAATTGCGAGCACCACGGCAAAGCCCTTGATGGGGCCGACACCGAAGTACATCAGGACGCCCGCAACGAGCAGCGTCGTCACGTTGGCATCGATGATGGCGGAGTAAGAGTTACTGTAACCGTCCGCAATCGAGTTGACCAGCGTTTTACCGATCCGAAGTTCTTCCCGAATCCGCTCGTAGATAATCACGTTCGCATCAACGGCCATACCGATCGTCAGTAGGATACCGGCGATACCGGGTAGCGTCAGGACCGTACCGAGGCTGGCCAGCGCACCGAAGATGAACACTAGGTTGAGCAGCAGGGAAAGAATGGACACGATACCCGCGCCACCGTAGTAAACGATCATGAACAGGAGCACCAGCGCAAAACCAATGATCAAAGCGACCATGGAGCTACGGATGTTCTCGGCACCGAGGCTCGGGCCGATGATGCTTTCCTGAACGGGAATCAAGTCAGCCGGAAGACGACCTACCTGGAGGATGTTGGCCAGGTCACGCGCCTCGGCGGTGTTAAAGCCACCGGTAATAGCCGTGCTGCCACCAGTGATGGCGCCGTTTACGCGGGGCGCGGAAACGATGCGATCGTCGAGCGCGATGGCGACCTGACGGTTACCGGCATTCGCCGCGTCCGTCGTCATGCGGGCCCAGATCTGCGAACCTTCCGGGTTCATCCGGAGGTTAACGGCGATTTGACCGTTGGGGTCGGGGGAAGAGCTGGCGTCGGTGATGTACTCGCCCGAAAGCGGGGCTTCACCGCTGCGGGGCATGTTGAGTTGGTACAGTGCGTAGAGGTTCGACGGCTGATTGTCCTGGCCGGGCAGTGGCTCGGCTTCCCAACGGTAGATGGCGTTACGGGGGAATAGGCGGGAAACTTCCCGGTCTTCCAATAATTCAGTCACTTTATCCAAATTACCCTTAGTAGAGATGCCGAGAACGGCGGGGCCGAGGTTGCCATTATTGGGGCTGAAAATGCTGAAAAGCGGCCCAGCGGTTTGGTTGGCTACTTCCAACGAGTCGATACTTTCGATCTCGTCGGTCAGGTTGCCCTCGTCGGTGACGCGGTACGTCGTGTCGATCTGGTAGGTGACTTCCGCCACGTAGTTACTGTCGCGGCCGTCGGCGATCTTCTTGCGGCGGTCGAGGAGCTGGTCGGCGTTGACGAGCGCCTGGATGGTCGTGTTGTCGATCGGTAAGACATCGAAGAACTCGAGGTTGGCGGCCGTGGTCATTACCCTACGGGCAGCTTCGGGGTTCTCGATACCGGGCAGTTCGGCCAGGATGAGGTTGCGTTCGGCGTCGAGGGTAATGTTGGGCTGCACGACCCCGAGCTTGTCAATCCGGCGGCTAACGAGGCCGTAGGTGGCGACAACGGTTTCGTCGGCCTTCTCGCGGAGCACGCGGATGACTTCTGCGTCGGACGTATTCTGGTCGATGTCGTCGGTCAGGGCGTCGTTCCGGCTAAAGATCGGAGCCAGGCGAGATGTGCCTTTAACGTCGTTCCAGCTGGATTCGAACAGCGTGATGTAATCGTCCTGGGAGGTTTTTTGAGCTTGGGAGGCTGCTTCAATCGCTTTTTCTAACGCGTCATCTTGAGAGTTTCGGGCCATCTTGCGGATGAAGTCCCGGAGATCTACCTGGAGAACGATGGACATGCCACCCTTCAAGTCAAGACCGAGGGCGAGCTGCTGCTGCTTGAGGTCCTGGTAGGTATAGGATTTGAGTAAGGGTATCTTGAACACTTCCTGGTCGGTGATGCTGTCCAAGAAAAATGCGCGTTGGGTGCGAAACGCTTCGCCTTCGGTTTGTCCGGATTGTTCTTCGGCGTAGTCAGCTGCATCGTTTTCGACGGCGGACGTCGGGATGTAGAAGAAATACTGGAAGATGGTCACCAGGAGCATAACCACAAGGAAGAATTTGATAATTCCTTTGCCTTGCATAAGATAAAAATTTAGGTTTCGTGCGGACCCGCCGTACGAAAGTCGTGGCGGGACCCTCACGTGAGAAAAAGGGTGAAGATTGTTGCCGGCTAAGACGCACAAAAGCCTCCGCAGAGGCTTGGTAAGAATGTCCGGCGCTCGGCGCAACGGGGCCTCCCAGTCCCATTTTTGCTAAGCGGGGGCAAATATACGATTTTGTGGGTTGGTGGTTGGGGGTGATACTTTTGTGTGGGGCGGTCATTCGTAGCCCTCTCCCCCGGCCCCTCTCCAAAAGAGGAGAGGGGAGACACGCTATCAATAGAAAGCGACGATTGTTAGTAAATCAGAAGAGTTCTCTAAATTTAAAAAGTAGCAGCTCATCAGTCCTACGTAGTCAAATCATTATCCCCTTCGACAATAAATCATCCCTCCCCCCCGGGGAGGGACAAGAGGGAGAGGGCTACACAACGCATATTCTCTAGAAACACCACTAACCTAAATCTCAGTAGGCTCCGCCTCCGAAATAACCATCGGAATAACCCGCCGCACCGCCGTCTGCTCCGCCTTACTCAACAAGTCATACCGCATCCCGTATTCAGCGACCGCGAACTCATCCCACAGCGTGTGGTACCCCTTCTTTAGAGCGTCGTAAACCTGCAGATAAGCTGCGTAAGTCGTCCCCCGGTCGTGCGTCAAACTGACCACCCGCGTTCTCGGGTCGACGCCGACTTCCCGAACGTGCGCTTCCAGTAAACCCGGCACCTGCGCCAGCGCCACTTCGTCATCTTCTACCAAAAGCTTGTCGAACTTATTGACCATGACAAAAAGCACATCACCGTCTGGCATGTCCAGCACCACGTCATCCGGCACCCATTCCGGCAAGCGGACCAGCACACCTTTGTCTTCCACGATCGTCGTCGTGACGAGAAAGAAAATAAGCAGCAAAAAGGCGATATCGGCCATAGAACCGGCGTTCACGGCGGGGGCTTCCCGGCGCGTCTTCTTGAGGGTAGACATGGTAGTTGAATTGTTTGCCTGGCAGATGCAAACTCCCAACTTTCTGGTGCTTGATTAGCTATGACTAAACTCGTAAGTGCAGTTACCCCTTTAGTGCGAAGACCAGAGACCTTAGACCAAAGACCAACCTTTCTACTCTTCCGGCCGCAAATCAAAAATCTTCCGCAAATCATCAATCTCCGGGTTCTTCTCCCGCATCGCCAGGAATTTGTCCTTCGCCGTCAGCCGCTTCTTAATGGCGGCCGTTTTGATCTGCATCGACTTGTCAACCTCCAGCCGCATGGCCAGGGCGGGGTTACCGAATCGGTCGCGCAGGAAATTGATGAGCGAGTTATTGTCACGGAGGGAGGCCAGGACGCGTTGCGAACCGACGCGGACGACGACTTCTTCCCCCTCCAGGTCCGCTTTGGTTTGCCCCATCATTAACGCCAAAGTCGAGCCGGCGTTTTCCTTAGTGAAGTCCGTCCAAGCTTCCGTAAAGTTGGTCTCGTTGAGCTCGGGTGAGTCGTCAATTACCGGGGCGGCGAGTTCTTCCTCGATGTTGGCCTGCATGGCCATCAAATCGACGGTGGCGAAGCCAGTTGCCTTGGTCAGCTTGGGCGCGGGCGCATCCAGCGTGGGGTCGATTTCCGCATCCTCGACTGGTTCCCCACCGGCAACACCGCTGGCGGCTACCGTGCGGGTGGCTTCAGGGCTTTTTTTTTCTGGCGCGGTCGTAGAAGCAAGGTTTTCGGGAAGAGCAGCGGCGGCGGGGCCAGCCACGCCGATGGAGCGAAATGCTCTTCTAACGGAAGTCGCCTTCAGCAAACTCATCTCCACGTGCAGCCGCTTGTTCCGGGCCAGGCGGAAGCCGAGATCACACTCGTTACAGATTTGCAAAATGGTCAACAACAAATCAGCCGGGCTGATGAGGGCCTGCTGTTGGTAACGATCGCGTAACCGCTCACCCACTTCGAGTAACTTGAGCGTCTTGACTTCCTTACAGACGAGCAAGTCCCGCACGTGGGCGGCCAGTCCGTTCAAAAAGAGATCTTCATCAAAGCCCTTCTTCAGCACGTCGTCAAAGAGCAGCATCATGCCCGCCCGGTCTTCCGTAAGCACGAAATCGACGGCTCGGAAGAAGTAGTCGTAATCGAGCACGTTTAGGTTCTCGATCACCGCGTCGTAAGTGATCGACTTTCCGCTAAAGGACACGATCCGGTCGAAGATCGACAGCGCGTCCCGCAGCGCACCGTCCGCTTTCTGGGCGATGATGTGCAGCGCATCGTCTTCGGCCTCGATACCTTCCTGCTGGCAAATATCTTGCAAGTGAGTGATGATGTCCTTTGGCTGAATCCGCTTGAAGTCAAACACCTGGCACCGACTCAGGATCGTAGGGATAATTTTGTGCTTCTCCGTCGTGGCGAGGATGAAGATCGCGTAGGGCGGCGGTTCTTCCAGTGTTTTCAGAAACGCATTAAAGGCCGCCTGGCTGAGCATGTGGACCTCATCGATGATGAATACCTTGTATTCCCCTTCCTGCGGCGTGAAACGCACCTGCTCGGTGAGCGCGCGAATATGATCGACCGAGTTATTACTTGCCGCATCGAGCTCGGTAATGTTGAGGCTAGCGTTGTTGTTAAAAGCTACGCAGCTGGAGCATTCGTTGCAGGGCTCGTAGTCAGCCGAACGGTCGGTACAGTTAAGCACCTTGGCCAGGATACGGGCGGAAGTCGTCTTACCAACGCCCCGCGGCCCACAGAACAGGAAGGCGTGCGCCAAGTGATCCGTCTGCAACGCATTCTTCAGCGTCTGAGACACGTGCTGCTGCCCGACGACTTCGTCAAATTTTACGGGGCGGTATTTGCGGGCGGAGACGACGAATTTGGACATGGGGCGAAGGTAAGGAAATGGTCTGGAGTCTGGAGTCTAGGGTCTCTGGTCTGGAGTCTGCGGTCTGTGGTAATGACTTAGACCCCAGACTCTAGACCACAGACCACAGACTCCACACCACTTCCTACTCCTCCACCGCCCGAACACTAAGCATTTCGCCGACCTGCGTGTAAAGCGAATCCACCCAGACCGGTTCCTGGCGGACGATCCACATTAGGCTGTCAAACTCGGCGCGGGTAGTTTGGTGGTCACTCAGCACGTTGTCGTAGTAAACTTCCCGCATGGAATCGCGGAGCACGACGGGGACCTCGTTCGTCAGGGACTCGGCGAGTTGCAGGTCGGTCAGGATGGGTGCCAGGGCGTTTAAATCAACGGGTGGGTCACCAACGCTGGCGCTGGCGCAGGTGCAAAGTAGCACGGGGAAGAGCAGGGTAGGGAGGAACTTCATGCGTGGGGTAGATGCCCGTAGGCTAGCGATGGTGGTTTATGGCAGCAATGATTATTGCTCTTGCTTCGGATACATGAACGTGAATCTTTTTGCCTTACTTAATGAGAAATCCGCCCAGCTTTTAATAGCAATCCGGGCGCCGACGATCCCGCAAGTCGGGACGTTGTCGATGGTGCCGTCGTGGTCCAATTGGTTGGCAAGATCGGTGTAGCCCGGGTTGTGGCCGAAGACGAGTACGGTATCCCACTCGTCGGGTAGGGCGGTAATTTTCTCTTCGATACCCCGGGGCACGGCGTGGTAGAGGCTCTTCTTTTTGATTATTCGGTCGTCCGGGACGTCAAAGGCTTCCTGAAATGCCCTGGCGGTCCTCCGGGCTCGTTTGGCCGTGGAAGTCAGGATGCCATCGGGGGACGCACCGCTCTCAACCAAACGATTTGCCATCCTTGGCGCGTCCTTTTTGCCCCGTTTGTTGAGTGGCCGGTCGTGGTCGGCGAGCTGGAAGTCGGACCAACTTGATTTTGCGTGGCGGACGAAATAGATTGTTTTCATGGTCTTTATTGTTTTGCTGTCAATCCTAAGTCCTTAATCTTATTGACTGACGACCTGCAGTATTCTGTCTTCTACCACAAAGAACACGGAGAATACAAAGCAGCGCGACACTTCGTAACCTTTGTGCTCTGTGTGGTATAAAGGTTTACGCAAGGTCAATTACTATCCGGCGTTCGGCGGCCCTTAACCTACGGAAAGAAATCAGGTGCCTCACCCAAGCGCCGGCCCTTTGAGGAACGATAACGGCTACCTTTACGTTGAGTACACGTTAGCGTAAATCAAAACCCACCCCGCATGAGTGCCGCCAAGATCCTGCTAGTAGACGACGAACCCGATATTCTCGAAATCCTGGAGTACAACCTGAAACGCGAAGGCTACGAAGTATCTACCGCCGCCAACGGCGCGGAGGGGCTTAAGAAAGCCGACGAAGTCAAACCGGACCTGATTATCCTCGACATTATGATGCCCGTCATGGACGGCGTAGAAGTCTGCCGCCAACTACGGGCCAAACCAGACTTTAAGAATACCATTATCACCTTTCTAACCGCCCGCGAAGAAGATTACTCCCAAATCGCCGCGCTCGATAACGGCGGGGACGATTACATCACCAAACCGATCCGCCCCCGCGTGCTCGTCAGCCGCATCAAGGCACTGTTGCGACGCAACGAGCGGGTGGACGAGCTTGACGATACCACCGAGATCGCCGTGGGTGACCTGATCATCGACCTAGAACAAGTCCTTGTCCGGCGGGGCAAAGAAAAGATCGAGCTCGCCAAAAAAGAATTCGACCTGCTTACCCTGCTCGCCTCCAAGCCGGGAAAAGTCTTCAGCCGCGACGAGATTTTTAACCGTGTCTGGGGGACCGACGTCATCGTCGGCAACCGCACGATCGACGTCCACATCCGTAAGCTGCGGGAGAAACTGGGCGATCATTACATCAAGACCATCAAGGGCATCGGTTACAAATTCGTCTTCTAGGTTATGCTGAAGAACAGTACCCCGCGGCAAATCGCCATCCGGGCCGCGTTGATGATTGCGCTGGCTAACGGTGGTGTCTTATTATTTCTCGTTGCCGTGGCTGGCATGGAACTCGTCTGGTGGGTGATACCGCTTTACGTCGCCGCAAGTCTCGCTTGTGCTTACACCATCGTGCTTAGCTACCTCGACCGGTACATCTACCGGAAGATCAAACTGATCTATAAATCCATCCACGCCCAAAAAGTAAGCGCGGACGCCAAACGGGAAACTACTTACCTGGACCAGCCAATCATCGAGGACGTAGAGAAGGAGGTAGCGGAGTGGGCCGCCGTCAAGGAACAAGAGCAAGACCAGTACGAGAGCTTCGCGCTCTACCGCCGCCGCTACATCGGTGACATCAGCCACGAACTCAAAACGCCCATCTTCAACATTCAGGGTTACCTGGACACGATCCTCGATGACAAAGCAGTCATGAAGGACCAGAAATTCGTTCGGAAGTTTTTACGCAAGGCAGCCCGCAACGTCGAACGTCTACAAACCATCGTCGAGGACCTTAGCGCCATCTCCCGGCTGGAAAGCGGGGAACTCGTACTCGATATGGAAGTCTTCAACGTCCGTGAACTGGCAACGGAAGTGATTGAGGAAATGGACTTGAAGAGTCAGGACATGGAAGTGACGCTCGGTTTCAAGGAAGGTGCCGATACCGGTTTTCTCGTGCGGGCCGACCGGGAGAGCATTCGCCAAGTCATCATCAACCTCGTTAGCAACAGCCTCAAGTACGGCGTGCCGAATGGAGCGACCCGCATCGGCTTTTACGATATGGATAAGTACATTCTCTGCGAAGTTGCCGATGATGGCATTGGCATCCCCGAAAAGCACGTCCCGCACGTATTCGACAGGTTCTACCGGGTGGACAAGAGCCGGAGTCGGCAGAAGGGTGGCTCGGGGCTGGGCTTATCCATCGTGAAGCACATCATTGAGGCACACCAGCAAACGATCAACGTGCGGTCTTCGGTGGGGCTGGGCACCACCATCGGGATAACCCTGGCTAAGGCGTGACGCTTCTCCGCACCCGCGACGCGTAGCTAGTCCCGTACTTTATCGGGGCGACCGCGCGCCAAAAATCTGTCACCCACACAAATTATTTCATCGGGTTGGTGGCCGTTCGGAAAAACCTTACCTTTGCGCTCCAAATCATAAAAACAATGCTACCTGCATGCTAATTATCAACGTCCGAGAAGGAGAGAATATCGACCGCGCACTCAAGCGGTACAAGCGTAAATCCATCAATACCCGCGTCATTCGCGAACTGCGTAACCGCCGGGAATTCACCAAGCCGAGCGTTATGCGCCGTAAGGAAAAGCTCAAAGCAGCTTACCGCTTGGATAAGTACGGAGAACGCTAGGGCTCAACCCCCACCAATTAATTAGTAAAAATTCGGCCGGCTGTCAGGAGCAGTTGGCTACGGTCAGAAACGGCTACTCGAAGTATAATGCTTCCGGTAGCCGTTTTTGCGTTTGGTCCGATTGACGGTCCGGTAGCTATCTGCCTTCGCACTTAGCTGGCTTCACCAAACCAAAACGACGAGTGGCCACCGGCGCACTCGTAAGCGACTTTTCCGTCGGCCAGCAAACCCAATCCACCCAAACCCGTTCCACCAGTCAATGATCGAACAAGCCCCCGCCATCGAGACCCAAACCAACATTCGCCAACGCACGGAAAATCTGCTGAGCAGCCTGACCGCCGGCCTCTACGAGCGCGATAAAGCCATGGGCCTCTCCCTCCTGACCGCCGTCGCTGGAGAATCCATCTTCCTCCTCGGCCCTCCCGGGGTGGGGAAGTCGCTCATCGCGCGGCGATTGAAGTATGCGTTTCGGGACGGCGTCAGCTTCGAATACCTCATGTCGAAGTTTTCGACGCCGGATGAAGTTTTTGGCCCGATCTCCATTAAAAAATTAAAGGACGAGGATAAGTACGAGCGGCTGACGGAGCGCTACCTCCCCGGCGCCAACATCGTTTTTCTCGACGAAATCTGGAAAGCCGGCCCCGCCATTCAGAATGCCCTGCTGACCATCCTCAACGAAAAGATTTACCGCAACGGCGACGAAGACGTGAAGGTGGGCATCCGGGGGATCATCACGGCGTCCAACGAACTGCCGCCGCGTAACGCAAACCTGGCTCCGATCTGGGACCGTTTTCTCGTCCGGCTGGAACTCGGGAAAATTCGGAAGTACGAGAACTTCGTCAAGATGGTCGTCGATACGAAAGACGTCTACGAAGATGATATCGCGAACCTGACGAAACTGACCGAAGCCGAGTTGGACGACTGGTCGCGGCAAATCGACGAGATCGAAGTGCCGGCGGAGGTCCTCAATACCCTCCAGTTACTGCTCTTTAAAATCGAGCAGTACAACCAGCAGCCCAACAACGCCCCCAACCAGATCAAAATCTACGACCGGCGCTGGAAAAAGATCGTCCGCCTGCTCCGTACGTCCGCATTTCTGCACCAGCGGCCGCGCACCAATCTCATGGACTGCTTCCTCATGGAGCACTGTCTGTGGAACAATCCGGAACAGCGGGAAGTAATCCGCGAGATGATCGTGGAAGCGGTCCGGAAGCACGGCTATTCGGTGGCCGTCAACCTGCAAAGCCTCAAAAAAGAAGTGGCGGAGTTCGAAAATGACGTCCACGAAGAGACCCGCATCAAGCACGTCGTGGAGGAGAAGCAACTTGTTCCCGTTTCCGAAAGCTACTACCAACTGGAAAAAGACCTGAGCCAGTTCCGGGGCGTGCTGGTGAGCATCGACCAGTTCCGCAGCCTCGACGACGAAGAACTCAAGAGCGTCAACTTCTACGACGAAGAGCAAAATTTAGTGAACCGAATACGGGGCCGCAAGGGACCGCGCGAGAACACGATCGAAGTGAATTTCAACGGAACGAACCACGTTTTCCGCCTGAAAACCGCCCTCGTCGAAAGAACGGAAGTCATCCGGAAAAAGCCCCACCGTGTCCTCGAAAAATTTTGGGACCAGCGCTACGAACAGCTTACCGAGTACATTAGTCAGCAGCGAAATTCCATCACCGAACACGGGCCGGAAGAGCTCACGGAAATCGGGCACCACCTGTTCGTGGACGAAGCCTACGCGGAAGTAGTGACCGCTAACTTGCAGGAAGTCACGGAAGCACTCGCCGGTCTGGCCCTGCGCTTAGAAAAACTACACTTCGAATACGCGGAACGGTAAACCTTGCGCATTTTTAGCGGATGAAACTGGACCACGAGTGGCTGCTGGAAGAATTTTATGAGCGGTTGCCGGAAAATTAGCGCATCATTGCGTTGGTACTGCGCGACGTAATCCGGGAAGCGATTCCAAACGTCAAAGAGATGCTGGGGTGGGGTATCCCGGTATTTTCCGGCCGCGAGAATATCTGCTATATTCCCGAGCCACTTAAATCGAGTTCCGATTCCGGGCGGTCCGTGCGCATCTGTTTCAAGTTCGCACCCGAGATCGATCCCGCCGGTTACTTACTGATGGGCGGACGTAAGCGGTACGGTTGCCGTACGTTTAGCGCCGCGGAAGCCATCGACTTAACTGCGCTCACCAATATTTTGGCGAACGCACGGGCGCGGGAGGAAGGGTTGTAGACGCAGAATTAGCCGAAATTAAGTTTAATGTCCACCATCGTCTTTCCGTCTTCCGTCCGGTAGCGTAATTTATCTACGTTCAATTTTTGTAGCAAAGCTTTGGGGTCGACACTCGGCTCTGACGACTCCGATGGTCCCTGAACGGCAACTTTCGGCGCGGTAGTTTCCGTTGTATTCGGTTGGCCGGCTGACTTCAATTTAGCGAGGGCTTCCAGTATTCCCAGATTGATCAATTCGTCGCTGAGCGCGATCGTGCCTTCGAACCGGGTGCCTTCGAGGCCACTGAATTCGGTATCCATCAGGTGTTTCTGTACGGGGTGCATGGAGCTTAAGCTTTGAGGTGGAAGAGGAGGATGATCTGATCGTCGCCACCCCGGATTTCGAGGTGCCTGATCAACGGGACTAATTTCTGGTACCCCGCTTTCGTGAGCATGGCCGGCACATGGATACGCAAGTAGTCCGAGGAAAACTCGATGCCTTTTGGGAGTTTTTTCTCGATCGTGCTCTGGAGTAGCCTGATGACGGGCTTATCCATGAATTTGAAGCCTTCCGTGATGTCGAGGTGCAACCACGGCTGATCCGGAAAGGTAACGGCGGGGCCGGGCTTGAACGTTAACCGGCGGCGAATGCTGCCCACGACGGGTGCGGCGGCTTCGAGGTGAATGTGAATCAGGTTACCCGGGTCGGGGTCCATAAATAAGTCCTTCACTGGTGTATCCGGTGGCCGGGCGGCCAGTACTTCGTTAATCAGCGTGCGGCCGAGGGGTAGTTTGATCCACATGTCCGTGCCCGCAAGGTGATCCCGCGGAGCCTCGAGAAGGGCCTTGATCGGCGCCAGTTGTTCTGCCATGCTCCTGCAACGTAGTTACAAACCGGATGTTTGGCCCGGTAAAAAACACTCGAATCCTACTGTTAGGAAGCGGAAATAGCTTAGCCGAGCGTGGTACCGTGCCCGTACTGACGGCACTATCTTACTCCCCCAGGCTGCGAAAGAACAGGTAACTCAGCAGCGCCGACTCGCCAGCGTAGTCGCCCTCCCGCAAGAGTGCTTGGTAGTTAGCCATGACTAGCTCGTCCTTTTCTAAGAATCCTCGTACCGTTCGTAGCAGCTTCACGTAGCGCCCAAAATCCGCCGCCACCGGCACCGACTTCGCACCCAGCTTGGTGCAAACCGACTGTAACAACTCGGTGGCGTAGGGGGCGTACTTTTCCGGATAATGACCCATCAGGTAGATGGAGGCCATCGCGTAATCGTCCCGGTGGTAGTGGTCCGGCGTCCGGTCTTTCGGGTGCGCGTCGCGGTAGCGGTTCCAGAGCTCGTTGATGAAAAATTCGAAGCGACCGACGCGCCCCTCGACGTCGCGGTCCTCACTGAACAAGTCGCGAAAGGCATCGCGGGCGAAGGCGGTTTCGCTGCCGAGGATGGCAAGCATGGCCGTCTTGGGGTCATAGCCGCCGCGGCGGTAGTGGCGACGGTTGGTCTTGCTGTCGAGCGATTTGTCGTACACCTCCACGAGATTTTTGGCTTCGACGTTGAAGTTGTCCTGCCAGTTCTGCTGCGTCTCGAACAGTGGCAGGTATTTTTCGGCTTCCTCGGTAGTGAGCCACGTGCGGAAGGCTTCGACGGCGGCGTTGATTTTGGGGACTTGCATTTTAGTCTGGGGGTCTAAAGTCGGTGGTCAGCGGACGCAAATTACGGTAACTTTGCGGCGTGGACCTACACTACGACCCCTACAACATTTCCGAACTCTACGCGACCTACCGCGGGTTCGATTTAATCATTGACTCTCGCAGGGTCACCGACCCGGGGCGAAGTCTGTTCTTCGCCCTCCCGGGAAGTAAGTTGCACGGTGTTGATTTTCTGACGGAATTACTCGGCCGGGGCGTGCGCCACTTCGTCGTGCCGAGGGAGGAAGCAGATTTTGCGCTGTCGCGGGTGCAAGACTGGAGGGTAGAAGCAAGGATGATGGACCGGGGACGGGCCGACGACCACGTACTACTGCTGTGGGCGGATACCCCGGTTGTGGTGCTGCAAGATCTGGCTGCCCACCACCGCCGGCAATTCGACATCCCGGTAATCGGTATTACCGGCAGCAACGGCAAAACGATCGTCAAAGACTGGCTCGTACAGTTGCTGGAAACGCAGCACGTGGTGTGCGCTAGCCCGCGCTCGTTTAACTCTCAGATCGGCGTGCCCCTTTCAGTTTGGCAACTCACCGAAGCACACACGTTGGGCATTTTTGAAGCGGGCATCAGTCGGCTAGGGGAAATGGAAAACCTGGAGCGGATCATCCAACCTACAGTGGGCGTCTTCACGTCGTTCGGGGCCGCGCACGGGGAAAATTTTTGGAGTGATGAAAGCAAGCTTCGGGAGAAGGTCTTGTTGTTTCGAGCGGCAGACACCGTAATTGTTCCTCAGAAGCACGCCGGAGAAGTTGCCACGGTCTCTGGGCCCTGGGGGCGTATGCTGACGCACCACGGAGCAGGACGTACTCAATTGGTGACAACTTACCGGACTTATGTAATTGATCTTCCGGACCTCCCCCCTGTCTACTTACAAAATGCCTATACGGCCCTGGCAACCGCCGCGTGGGTAAGTGGCCTGGGGGAATTCGAGCTCCTCGCCGGGTCTCGCAAACTCCTCCCGTTGGAAAATCGCCTGCAACAAACCGAAGGCCTGCACGGCGGCCCCATCATTAACGACAGCTACTCGAACGACATCGACGCGCTTGCCGCCGCCATTGACTTCGCCAGCCAGCAGAGCCCGACGGGAAAAATTCAACTGATCCTGGGTACGGTACAACGTGCGGCGCCCTCCCCCCACGACGCGATACTTAGTCGGGACGACCGCGCATTACTACACCTGTTGGATGACCGGATCGACACATTAACGCTCGTTGAGGAGACGGTGACACCGAACTTAGTAGCCGGTAAGATCGAGCACTTCCCGTCGCCGGCGGCGTTATTGAGTGCCTTGCCGAGCATGATTTTCTCTTCCCTGCCCATCCTGGTAAAGGGAGCCAGCTACCAAAAGTTGGACCGCGTCGCCCGTGCCCTCAGCCGCCAGCAACACCGAACCGTCCTGCGGGTCGACCTCGGCGCGCTCCAGCATAATTTTCGCGTTTACAAAGCTCGTGCTGGCCTTGAAATGATCGTGATGGTTAAAGCCTCCGCTTACGGTGGTGGCGCCCTGCCGATTGCCCGCGCTTTGGCCGCGGCCGGTGCCGACTATCTCGCGGTCGCCTACGTCGACGAGGGTAAGGAACTGCGCCGGGGTGGGGTAGCCTTGCCCATCATGGTGCTCAACCCCGAACCTAAGGAATTCACCGATCTTGCTGAATTCAACCTGGAACCCGTCGTCGGTACCCCGGCCGGTCTGCGTCTCGCGCACGATTGCGGGCTTCCGGTCCACCTGGAACTCGACACGGGGATGGCGCGCCTGGGGTTTGCCCACGCAACCGTGCTCGAGGGGTTGAAAAAAGCGGGTCCGCTTCCCAGAGTCGCATCCGTCTTTTCCCACCTTGCCGCCAGTGGCGCGCCCGAGCACGATGACTTTACCCGCGTGCAGGGAGCACATTTCCGCCGTGCCTGTGCGGAAATAGCCGGACTGTTGGGCTACCAACCCCGATGCCATCTGCTCAACTCCAACGGGATCAGCCGCTGGCCCGATTTGAAATTTGACGCCGTTCGCCTCGGTATCGGTCTTTACGGCATTGGCGACGAAGCGTTGGCGCCCGAGCTGCGTCCGGTACTCCGCCTGAGCACCTACGTTGCGCAGATCAACGACTTGCCCGCGGGTAGCTCCGTCGGCTACGACCGCAAAGGCACCTTGACGCGAGACAGCCGAATAGCTACCATCAGTATTGGGTATGCGGACGGTCTCCCCCGGCTCGTCGGAGAAGGTCGGTTCAGCGTCGTGATCAACGGCAAACGGGCACCGATCATCGGGGCAGTTTGTATGGACATGACGATGGTCGACGTGACGGAGCTGCCGGAAAGCAGCGTGGGTGACGAAGCCGTCATTTTTGGGCCTGATGCCCCAATCGTGCGCCTGGCGGAGGCCGCCCGGACGATCCCTTACGAGATTTTGACCGGTATCGGACCGCGCGTACACCGCATTTACGTGCGGGAATAAGTGATTACGTATTCACGTCTTCCGTCAAGTTCGTTTTACCTTGGCTAACCCTAAAGTCACCCCGATGGACAAGTTATTTTTACGCGCCAAACCCTGGATGCTCTTCATTCCTTTGTTCCTCCCTTACGTCTATCAGGGCGTGGCGCGGGGCGCTTGGATGGATGGCCTAAACGCCGTGATTACCCTCGACGGTAAAGTGGGAACTACCCGGGCGGTGGAGGATATGATGGGCGGATTGGCTCGCTTCGTGTCCCTTTATGCGATTATTTATGCCGTTGCGCTACTCGTTACGCTGGGTTGGCAGTGGTCAGTAGTGAAACGGTTGCACGGTAGTCTACCGCCCGGCACGGGTCTTAAGCGGAAGAATTTTGCCGTTGCCGTCGGTCTTTATCTGGTCGCGGCCACAGTGATGACCTATTTATTTACGCAGGTATATTCTGTAGTCTATTCGCTGTACCGTTGGGGAGCGATGGAGTCGGATGAACTCAACGAGTCCTTTACCGGGTTCACGTCGTGGTTCGGCGTAGCTTTTTTGTGCGGGATACTGATGTTTGGGTTGACAATCTACCTCAACTATTTCGTTGGCAAGCTAATTCGCTCCGTCGAGTTGGGCAAGCCGGCGCGCGGTAGCGATTACCTTGGGTACTCGTTATTGAGTTACTTCCTCGTCATCGGTGTCTGGATTCTCCAGCCAAAGGTGCAGCGCTACCTAGCCAGCGGTACGACGGCGAAGCCGGGTGATGAATCAGTCTGGTAGTAAATTGGTGAGTAGTCGGACGAGAGCCACCTCGGTAGGTTCATCCGCAACGTGGTGTGCAAGCCGGTGAGCGATTAACGCCTTGGCGGTGCTCGGTCCGATCGCCAGCAAGAGCGTATTTTCTGCAATCGCGTGCTCACGCAGGTAAGCCTCGACGTTCAGTGGGCTAGTGAAAATGAATACGTCAGCACGCACCGGTGGGACCCGATCAATAACTACGTTGTCGTAGCAAATGGCGTCCAGCACGGTATAATTATCCGGTAGCATCCGTTGCACGCTGCGGCGCGACTGTGTGGCGCGGGGGAAGAAAACGGTCGTCGCGGGCACCGCTTCAATAAACTGCGTGGCAACCTCGACGGGGTCGCCGGTGCCGACGAAATCCGCCTGAAATCCGTGCGCGTCGAGCGCCGCCGCCGTCCCGGGCCCGATGGCCGCTAACTTGGGCCGCTTGGATAACCCCGCCAAGCCATCCACACTAAATTCTACCGCCCGGGGGCTGTAAAAAAACCAAACCTTTGCGTGCGACGGTGGCGTAAAGCGTACGGGCGTGAACCGCAGTAATGAATGGCTGATCACGCTACGTCCCGGTGTCCGTGCCCATTTGGTAAGGGGGCTATTCAGCTGGAGTTCTCGGGTAACGAATACGGTGGGCATGGCGGAGGGGGTAAGGAGACTGAAAGTAGCTGCGTACCTATCGGTACGGTTCAAATACCGATTTTGTCGGTCAAATGTTGATCGCTCTTCGGGCCAAAACTAAAATACGGCAAATCCCGTTTTCACGGCTCAACCCATATCTATGTTAGGCTGGCGCTTCAGAAATTACCTGCCCGGGGAGGGCGACGAGACGGATTTCGAAAAACTCCTCAAATTATTTCAGGAACTGCTCACGCATACTTCCGGCAACGTCGCCGAAGCCCTTCAGTGGCTGACGCAACTCGACCGGCAGTACGAACTCACCAAGGACGATTACTCGCTCGGTGATTTCATTCAGGAGATGATCGATAAGAACTTCATCAAGCCGGGGGACGGACCGGGGGCACCACCTTTCATTCCTACCGCTAAAATGGAGGGTGAGATTCGCCAGAAAGCGCTCAAGGATATTTTTGGTGAGATCAAGAAATCCAAACGCGGTAATCACTCCAGTCGATTCTCCGGGCGGGGCGATGAGCGGACGTCCGAACGGCGGCCCTTCGAATTCGGCGACGCGCTCGATAAACTGGCCGTTTCGGAAAGCCTCCGCAACGCGCAGATTAACCACGGCATCGGTGATTTTCAACTGACGCAGGGCGACCTCGAAGTGTACGAAACCCACTACCAGGCGCAAATGTCGACGGTGTTGATGATCGACATCAGTCACTCGATGATTCTCTACGGGGAAGACCGCATTACGCCGGCGAAAAAGGTCGCGATGGCGCTTTCGGAATACATCACGACGCGCTTCCCCAAGGATACGCTCGACATTATCGTGTTCGGTAACGACGCCTGGGAAATTGAGGTGAAGGACCTACCGTACTTGCAAGTGGGGCCTTACCACACCAACACCGTGGCCGGTTTGGAACTCGCGATGGATATCCTCCGCCGCCGCCGCAACCCCAATAAGCAGATCTTCATGATTACGGACGGGAAGCCAACGTGCATCAAGCGGGGTAATAAGTACATCAAAAACTCCGCCGGGCTTGATCGTACAATTGTCAACCGGACCCTTAACTTAGCCGGCCGCCTGCGTAAACTGTCTATCCCAGTGACGACTTTCATGATCGCTAAAGATCCTTGGCTAGTCCGTTTTGTGGAAAAATTTACGGAGACGAACGGCGGTAAGGCATACTTTTCTGGTTTGCAGGGGCTTGGCGACTTTATCTTTAAGGATTATAAGGATAATAAAAAGAAAGGATAATGCTAATTCCCGGTAAAAGATGCTTGCTTTTTGCGCTTGGATTAGCACTGTCCGGGTTGGTTTCCGCGCAGATAGCGGGAAAAAATCCCAGTATCTTTGGCCAGGAAGTTCCCGCGTTTCTGCGGGATAAACCCGCCTCCCGCACCTACGAAGTCGAAGGCAAAAGCGTCACGATTCCCACCTTTCAACTTCCCGGCGAAGCATACCAACTTACCCTACTCGATCGGGAAGATCAACACGTTGGCGTACCCAACCGCACGTCGGCGGTTCACAATTTACGGGGCGCCGCATTTCATTACAATCAGACACTGCCTCACCTGGCGTTCTTTTGCAGGTTTGAAATTAATGAGGACCGCGGCGGCGTCATCCCGATGAAGTTTCGCCTGGGGGGGCATCAGCCCTGGCAGAATGATTTGCTGCGGTAGCGAGTGATTTCCACTACACAAATTTTTAAAAGACTTGCAGGCAGATTTTGCCCAAGAAAATGTATTTTTCTTGGGCTCTTTCATGACCCATGGTCAAAAGATGTAGCTGACGGTTTAGCGGCCACAGTGTTGCGACGGAGCGGGTGGAACGACTTAGTGCGTATTCCACTTTTAAACTTATCATAATTCGGCGGACTGGCCACCAGCCGTAGGGTTCACTTAATTAAGTTTGTTCGAGACAACTGGGTCGACTGATTGAAACTGATCAGGATTGGATTGCGCTTTTATGTTCCTTGAGAATCGAACGACCAGTTGTGGTATTTGAGCAAATCTTACTTACTAGTTTAAACCATACTAATATGACCAGGATATTTACTTTGGCCCTAACACTCTGCTCCTTTCTCCTTTCCACTGCATCTACGTCCGCGCAGTGTTCGAGTATTTATATCCTGCGGCCGAATTCCGTGACCCAGTCCTCTTTTCCGGCCCTGGTGCAGGTGAATGACGTTGCTTTGTACGAGTACGCGTCCGGCGAGCGAGTAATGGCGGAGATTTGCGAGGCAGGTTCGTACGAATTTACCGTACGCGAGCATCCCGATTCCGCCGCACTTGGTCGCCGAGTTCTGTACCTAAATTCTCCCGCAGACTACTACGTAAAAATTAGCACCCTCCCAATAACCGGAACGCCAATTTTCACCTGGATGAAGCCTGGCAGGGGGCAGAAATTATTGAACAACGATAAGCGCTTTGACGGACCACTGGAATCAATTGCTTTTGTAGGTCCTAACAGTCCACCCGAAGTAATACGCAGCCCCGAAGCAGCTACTCAAAAATCTTTTACGGAGGCACGAACGCAGCAGATCGGCTTTAACCCCGTTCAGACCGTCGGCAATTTTAAGTTCGAGCTTACCGACGTGGTTCGCGTAGGGCGGACCGGCCGTTTAGAGTTTAAGGTGACGAACCTCGCGGGGCGTGATCTACTGGTGACGCTGAACAATCGCCTCGCTACCTTTTATGACGATGCGGGTACGGTTTCGATGGCGAATAAAATTTGTATCAGCCGGACTTGCCATAATTATAATGGAGCCCTTGAAGACTCGCAGGTGTCGGCGGAAAAGAATTTCAAGTACTTACACGACCACAAACCCGTGAATTTCCCGAGCGGTATACCGCTAAAGTGTACGGTCTATTTTGATAAAATAGACCAATCGGCCGAAGAATTTGCCAAGTTTTCCCTTTGGGTGGCTTCTAAGGACGCGGGCCAACAAACACCGAACGTATTCAACATACAATACCACAAAGTAGCCTTCCCCAGTCTGACTGATGAAAAGACTCCAAATCTCCGCAGCTTCGGATCGCAATCGCTTGAGGTCGTTATGGCCCAGTTAAAGGGTGGCGAGGCGGTCGTCCAAGTCCAGATTAAAAACGGGGGTACCAATTCTTACCTCTACAAATTGACGTCCGCGACCGTCTACGACGAACTGGGCAACATCACGGAAATGAACGCTATGCAGTTTGGTGGAGATACCAAGCCCCTACCTTATCAACATCAGTGGCAACAGACAATCGGAGCGGAAAGCAGTGTTAACGCAAGTCTGTTTTTCAAAGACTTCGATCCCAAAGCTCAGCTCATTAAACGTTTCACATTACGCTTTCAACAGTACGAATTTAACTGGAACGACCTTGCACTCACGGGCGGCGGCGGATCGGGCACTTTGGTGAATACTTCCTCACCTAACAAACCGCGCGCCGGTTACATCACTTACCAGGAGCTAAGGCAAAATTCCGCCACGCCAACCCGCATCGCCGGAAAAAAGGTTGTGCTGAGGAAACTGACTTTCAACAGTGGTAGCGATGAACTGCAGCCAGGATCATTCGGGCAACTGGACGAACTCGCTGACTTGCTGACCGCTAATCCCGATCTCAACGTAGAGGTATCCGGTCATACGGATAACGTGGGTACACCTACCGATAACTACTTACTTTCCCAGAAGCGTGCCGATGCCATTAAATACTACCTCATCGGTAGATCCATTAGCCCCGACCGGGTGACCAGCGCCGGGAAAGGGGAAACAGAACCGTTCGACGGTAATGATACGAAGGCTGGTCGACTGCGTAACCGGCGGGTAGAGATTAAGGTGAATGGTTGAGTTGCTCTGTGCGTTCGGAGCCCTAAACCCCGGCTTGCGCGCAGTCGCTGCGTTGGTACCGTATGAGCATTCGGGCCGGAGGCCCTCGACCTAACTTTGCACCGGCGTCCGCGCCAGAAAATCCTTATATTTGCCCCCGTTTCAAAAAATATAGCCCAGTATGTTTGATAATCTCAGCGACCGCCTCGAAGGTGCCTTCAAGACCTTTACCGGAGATAACAAGATCACGGAGATCAACGTAGCTACGAGCCTCAAAGAGATTCGCCGCGCCCTCGTTGCCGCTGACGTTAACTACAAGATTGCCAAAGAATTCACCGACAAGGTGAAGGAAAAAGCGCTAGGGTCAAAAAACGTGCTCAAGGCCGTTAAGCCCGGCCAGATGATGGTCAAGATCGTCCAGGACGAACTCACGGAACTGATGGGCGGCCAGTCCGTCGGCATCAACGTGAAGGGCGCACCGGCCGTCGTACTGATCGCGGGTCTTCAGGGTTCCGGTAAAACAACCTTTACCGGTAAGCTCGCACTTCACCTCAAGGAGAAGCGTAAAATGAAGGTGCTCGTTACTGCCTGTGACGTCTACCGCCCCGCCGCCATCGACCAGCTGACCGTGCTTTCAGAGCAAGTCGGTGCCGGCATTTACAAAGAGCCCGAGAACAAAAACCCGGTCGAAATTGCCCTCAACGCGATTGCCCACGCCCAGGATAATAAGTACGATGTCGTCATCGTCGACACTGCCGGCCGCCTGTCCGTAGACGAGGCGATGATGCAAGAAATCGCCGACGTTCGCGACGCGATCAGTCCCAACGAAACGCTTTTTGTCGTCGACTCCATGACCGGTCAGGATGCCGTTAACACGGCAAAGGTCTTCAACGACCGACTCAATTTCGATGGTGTCGTGCTCACGAAACTTGATGGAGACACGCGTGGTGGTGCCGCCCTTTCGGTCAAGTACACGGTCGACAAGCCGATCAAATTCGTCTCAACCGGCGAGAAGATGGAGCAGCTCGACGTTTTCCACCCGGACCGCATGTCGCAGCGTATCCTTGGCATGGGAGACATCATCTCCTTCGTCGAGCGCGCCCAGGATCAGTTCGACGAGGACGAAGCAAAACGCCTCGAAAAGCGAATTAAGAAGAATAAGTTTGACTTCAACGATTTTCTCGGTCAGCTGAACCAGCTGAAGAAGATGGGCGACATCAAGTCGCTGCTCAACATGATCCCCGGCATGAAAAAAGCCATGGGTGACATCGAGATTGATAATTCCGCGTTCTCCCGCGTGGAAGCGATCATCCAGTCCATGACACCGACGGAGCGCGCCCAGCCCGAGCTTATGAGCATGAGCCGCAAGAAGCGCATCGCCCGCGGTTGTGGCCAGACGATTGACGACGTTAACCGTTTCATCAAGCAGTTCGATCAGATGCGGAAGATGATGCACAAAATGTCCAACAACCCCGCCATGATGGGCATGGGCGGCGGTGGTGGCATGATGGGTAAGGGACGCCGCCGGTAGTCGTTCGTGGGCGCGAAAATCATTATCGAGAACGCTCCCAGCCGGTTAGTTCGACGTCACTAGATTATAGTGATTAGTAGCTTTTCATTCTTCGAATGTAGGAGATGCGGAATGATCAGGATGCAGTCGCGTGGCGAATGGATAAAATTCAAGTCGGAAGCTAATTTTTCAAAGAGCGCACCCGTAGTGCCTCATTTCGGAGCCGGGATTGACTTGCCAGTTGTTGATTTAAGTTAATGGTTGCCAAAATAAAAGGGCCGTCCGAAAGTGATTTCGAACGGCCCTATTTTATGCATCAGGTGGAGGTTAGAATTACCGCTGTTCAACTGAGCTCGAATAAGTGCTTTTGTCCAGTAGACCATCGAATATCCGCTAGTGCTTAGATCTGATTATCAAGTGTCAAAATAAAAGGGTCGTCCGAAAGTGATTTCGAACGGCCCTATTTTATGCATTAGGCGGAGGTTAGAATTACCGTTGTTCAACTAAGAGCTTTTGTCCAGTAGGCCATCGAATATCCGCTAGTACTTAGATCTGGTTAGCAGGTGCCAAAATAAAAGGGCCGTTCGAAAGAGATTTCGAACGGCCCTAGTCTAATGTCTAAGCGTAAGTCGGACTTACTGCTTAATCAATTTGCGGCGAGCGGTGATGTTGCCCTTGCCATCGGTGAGTATCATGATGTACGTTCCTGGAGTCAGGTTTGACATGTTGATGCTACCGGTTCCGTTCGCACTAATGTCGATGTCTAATGGACGGTAGATTACCTGACCCATTAGGCTCATTAGCGTGATTTCAGTGCTACCGATTAGATCGGCTCCTAGAGTGAAGTTAACTATATCACGAACCGGGTTCGGGAAGGTGGTAACTTCAGTATTAGCGGCAACTAGCTTGCGGACGTCAGTATTCGGCTCGCTCTTCGCTAGAACTTCGCTGTTAGCGGAGTTTCCAGAGATTACCTCAAAGGTAATAGCGAGAGGCATGCCGGCTTCTCCACGTCCTTTTTCACCAGCGTAAGGAGTAGCAACGAGCGTGTTCATTCCCAGTGGGAATACAAGCGATCTGAATCTTCCGGGGCCACGGTCTCCACCAACGGCGTAAGGCACTTTGCTTTCCGCGCGGCGCGTATTTCCGTTGAGTTCGAAGACGATGCTCCTCACGTTATCTCCTGCCGGTATAGCTACGATGTTGAAGCCTCCGGAGGGGAATTGGCTGATGTCTACAACATCACCTTCGACCAAGCTTCCGATGATTGTGTCCGCATCAGCGTCCACTAACAGGAAGTCCTCAATACGAAGGACAGCAGAGTTGTCGACAACCTCAAAGGTGATCGCCAGAGTTTCGCCAACTTCACCGCGTGCTCTGTCCCTACTGTAAGGCGTGGCGGAAATCGTGTTCGTGCCGAGTGGGAACTCGAACGAGTTAAATCTCCCGGGGCCACGGTCTCCACCGACGGCGTAAGGGATTTTACTCTCTACACGTCGCATCATTCCGTTTAGTACGAATTTGACACTTCCCACGTCAGTTCCGGCTGGTACGGCCACAATGTTGAAGCCTCTAGAGGGGAACTGGCCGATGTCTACGATGTCGCCTTCTTGTAAAGGACCTACTACGGTATCCGCGTCGGCGTCAATAAGAAGGAACTGCGCTAATGCCGGCACTCCGTTGACCGTTAGGTCGACTGGGATAACGGTTTCCGCAGCTTGCGGGTCATTGCTGAGAATAACGATCTCACCCTGGTAATTACCTGCCGCAAGATCTTCGGCGGAAATGGTTACCGTGACGTCATCACACTCACCCGGCTCTAGTGATCCGGTGGTGGGTGGCGTAAAGGTGATGGCTAACTCATCCGTCAGGTAAGGTGCATTGAAGATCACCTGTAGGCCAGACTGACCCATAGGTCCTTCCAGACCAACCGTACTAGATAGACGGGCTGGGGCATCAACGTTCTCGTATTGCATCTTAATTGAGCCATCGGGGAACAAGATTACTTGGAAAGTAACCGGTGCGGTATTGTCAGGGAAACCAAAGCTCGGTACGTTTTCGTACTGAACGATGAAGCGATCCGCATTTCCGTCGAAGAATACTCCGCCACCGTCCTGCGGCTCGAGATCATTCCACATGCCAGCAATGAGGTTGTTGGGGTTACCCGGTGATGGAATCTGCTGGTTGGAGAATGCTCCGAACAGCGCCGTAATGGGCTCGAAAGAAAGGAAGCCATTGGCGGCTACGAATACTTCACTCTGCTCCTCTCCGAAGAAAGGGAAAGAGAAGGGTAGGGTAACCAACTCAGAGCCATCGGCCCCAACGCTTGCGCTAGTGCCGGTGGTGCTAATGTCAATAAAGTCATAAGCTTCGCCGCCACTGTTGTTATCAACCCAGGTGTAACCAAAGGTTCCGGGGCCACCACTGGCGTTCACGAAACCGGGGCCCTTACGGGTGTCACCTTCTTCCTTAGTTAGGATAGCGGGAAAATCAAGCTGTGGGTAGGTTGAGCTTTGTAGCTCATCCGTCATGGGGTCCGAAAGCGTGAAGGGGGTAACAATGTAGGTGAGCGTTGCGTCGCCCGTGTTACAAATAGTTACCGTTTCGTCGGTGCTTTCTCCCTGGTCTAGTACAACCGTCAGAGATTCTGGTGTCACGTCAATAACTGGAGGAGCGATACCCGTTCCAATCAGTGTAACCGTAACGTCATCAACGCCATCGGTCGAGCTGGAAATGGTAATTTCATCCATCAAGACACCCGCTTCGGTTGGGCTGAATACTACGGTAGCGGTAACAGAACCACCCGGCTGAAGTGTAGCTGCTGCATCGTCGATCTCTACGGAGAAATTATCCGTACTTGTAGAAACTGATGAAAGGTCGAGTGCCTTGGTTCCAAGATTCTCGATCACGAAAGTAGCTTCCGATTCCAACCCAACAAAGATGGGGTCGAAGGTAATGGTGTCAGGAGTAACGCTGAGTTCCGGTGTGCCAATGACGGTCAGTTCGAATTCAACGGTGCTGTGAGAAGCATCGGGAGAGTTACTGGAGACGGTAAGGTCGTCGAAGTAAACTCCGTCCGTAAGGTCCGTTGCGTCTAGCGTAACGGTCAGCTCTCTGGAACCACCCGCGGGGATGACGCCGGAGAGGCGGCTAACGTCAGAAATGAAGTTAGTCAGTGGGCGCTCCGGTACGATGAAGCGGAGGGCCAGGCCATCCTTAATGTAGTCCGTATTAAAAGCAACCTGGGCGCCATCGGTGGCGTCGACGTTCTCAATACCTACGGTGCCTTCATCCGTTTGGGAGTAAGTTTCTACGTCTTCGTAGAAAACGTCAATCGTTCCGTCGGGGTACAAGACCACTTGGAACGTTGCGGTTGCGTCGGGAGTACCGGTGACGCTCACCTGCATGTCGGTCCACTGCACGACGAAGCGATCGGCGAAAGCTTCGTAGTAAATGTTACCACCATCCTGGGGGTTGAAGTTATCCCAGAAAGCGGCAATGATGTTGTTGACACCATCTTCTTCCGGAATCTGGCTGTTGATGAAAGCGTTACCCGTGGCTTGCTGGAAGGCAACGAAACCATCGGCGTATACGAATACGTCGGAGTACGTTTCTCCGTAGAAGAAGAAGGGGAAGGGTAATGCCGTTTCAATAGCTCCGCTGATGCCAACGTCGGGGGTGACGTCAGTTCCAGTAGCAGAGATGTCCGAGTAGTTGTATACCGGGCCACCATCTTCGTCATTGTCAATCCAGGTGTAACCGTAAAATAGGTCGGTACCAACGCTAGACTTGACTAAATGACCCTTACGGTTATCCACGAAGGTTTCTTCGGTAAGACCGGCGGGCTGTGCGAATTCGATGAATTCCGTGTTGTTCAGCACCACATCGGGCGCGCTCAATGCAGCCTGGGCTGCGAACCTTGGGAAAGAGTAAATCAAGGGAGAATTGCCCTCATTTTTCAGCGTAACGGTTACTTCGGTGGTTTCACCGGCGGCAACCGTTGCGGATACTTCCTTCGGGTCGAAAACGGCAATTGGTGGATCTACGCCAACACCGTTGACGACGATTTCCAGTGTTCCGTTTTCCCCCGCGTCCGTCTCAATGGTGATGATACCATTGATGTTTCCGGTGGAAGAAGGGGCGAAGGTTACGGTCAGTACCAGAGAGTCTCCGGCACCAATTGTAGCTGATTCAGGTGAGACGGTAAAGTCATCTTCGTCGGATGTAATACTCGTCACGTTAAGTGTGGCGAATCCTGGGTTGAAGATGGTAACGGTCTTTTCTTTCTCATTCCCGACAAATACATTGTCGAACAGAAGGAATTCATCCGAGATCGCTACTTCGGCAACTTGGCCAGACACTTCGAATACGGTAGCCACGGTGGCTACTGGGTTAACCGGGTCATTACTGCTTACGAGAATGTCGGTTTCGTAAACGCCGTTAGCAAGTTCCGATCCGTCAAAAGTCGCGGTAACTTCCACGGATTCTCCGGGTGCTACCGTACCCGTAGAGGGCTCCAGCGTAATGTAGGAGTCACCACCGTCACTAAGGGCTCTACATAAGATGATGAAGTTATCGTTTGGGTTGTCCCAAGTAACTCCACCATCGTTGCTGAACAAGTTCGCGCCGGGTCGAACGGTGCCGTCCTCGTCGATGCCCTGCGCGAAAGGAATACCAACGGGGTATTTATGTACTACCCAAAAGGTTTCTCCCGCTGAAAAGCTTTGCGCTTCCTCAAGTACTTCCAAGCGAAAAATTCCATCCGCGCTGGTTTCGCTGAAAGCCTGGGCGGTAAGTAGTTCTCCATCAGCGGGTGTATCTCCACCACGGTAAACTTCCAAGATGATGGTAGCATCATCGAGGTCCTGAGTACGGTAAAGATTGCGTATCGCCGTTAGCGTGAAATCGGTATCAACATCAAAACGGACCGCGCTACTGACTGCCGTGACCAAACTGTTAAGACCAATAAAATCGGTCGCTATTCCGGACCCTGAATCGTAAAAGATAGAGTCCGTAAAGTTAGTCGCCGCCGCGGTTGGCGACGTTTGAGCAGTGAGTGCTAAGCTTGGGCCCGTGATGCCAGCATTTTGGAATGCTCCACCGGAAGTATTGCCAAATCCATAATCACGCATGTCTAAAGAGGCAATAGTGATGCTTGGGTTTCCTGATTCAGGTGTGTTCCCAAATGCTGTAAAATCAGTGCCTCCCGTACCGGTCGTAAAAGTCAGTTCACTCGCCCCGGTATTAGTGATCGTGAACGTTTCGGTATCCGTTGCGGGGTCATCGGTTTCGACGTTGACCGCGGCGAAGAGTGAATCCGGCGCTACGGTAATGGTCGGCGGGACCGTTACCGTAAAGTTGACCGGTATGACAACCGTGGAATTATTTAGATCATTACTATTTATGGTAATCGTCGCGAAATAAGTATCGGGTATTAATGAACGCGCGTCGAAATTTACGTCCAGTACGGCGGAATCACCCGGAGATACGGTACCCGCGCTGGGGTTGACCGTTAGCCAGAAGGCATCGGGAACTCCGTCGATAATTTCTACGTTATCGATGTCCAGCGTAGAGCCGGTATTATTCATGGGAGATGCGAAGACTAACTGTTCTATTTCCGATGCGAAAGCAAGGCCTGAATAGACAAGTTCGCCGTCGATGAATAGATTAAAGTTAGAAGTTGCCCTGTCGAGGATGAGTTTAATGTTAAAGTATCCAGTGGGTATAGTTTCATTGAGCTGTACAAAGGTGCCCGAGGAAGCGTCGCCCACAACGATTGAACCATCCGGGTTAAAACGAACGATCGTAACTATTGTCTCACTAGTATTGGACTGAGGGACAAATTCCCAGGTCACGCCGGTGCCAGTAATTGCTATGTCAGCGGAAGCTACCATAAAGGGCTCATCGCCCGGGGTAACGGATGGACTCAGTGCTAAGGTTGTAAAATCTCTGGTACTGCCCAGCCCGTCCGATACGGCGCGGATGTGGCGCGAGCCATCGGATGCGTTATCCCCCGAAATGACGTAGTTATCAACGTCCTGACTTACCCAACCCATTTGGCCACTTAAGTCTCCTAAATTGAAGTCTTCAAAGTCGGTGGCGTAAAGGCTAGTTACGAGTTTTTGGAAATCACCATTCGAATGCTTCAATGCGCTTGAGAATGATGTGCCACGGTTACCGGTTGAAACGCTTTGGCTGGTGAAGCCCGTTCCCGCGATTGCCGCTCGCGTCTGTTCGACACGCGCGCTGAAATTACTAACGACTTCCGCCGGCAGAATATCAATCGAGTACGTCAGATCGGCATCGCCGGTGTTCGATATGGTCAAATCCCTGGTAATTACCGAAAACTGGTTTGCGGTTTCTACGAAGGAAAGCGGATCCACCTCGATACTAGGTGCTTCAGAACCGTCAAGAACCTGAATGACTACCGCTACGGTAACGGTATCCTCGCCATCCACGACGATAAAGTCGATACTCTCTTCGTACAGGCCTTTTGCTAGGCCCGCCGTGTTGATCTCTACGTCGAGCGAGCCGGTTTCAAGCGCACCCAGCGTAAGCGTAGCTGAATTTGGGAAGGAAATAAAGCTGCCACCGGGGCTCGCTTCCGCCATTACGATCAACACTGAATCCACGATATTCTCTACGGAGATGGTTCGGGTTATGGACGTATCTACGGAAAGAACTTCGCTGATCACACCCGGACTGACGGCAATGGGCCTCGCGTTGTCGACGCTAAACACCCAACCGAGATCACGGAAAAGACCACGGGTGATGTCACCGAGATCGAAGTTAACTTCCTGCTGTCCGATATTAGGAGTCATCAGAGAATTAGGATCTCCGGCGGGGAAGGAAGCTTCGTTCCAATGGGAAATACTGGAACCGTCGCGGTAGGGGTTAGGAGCGAATATCTGTGGTGATTCTCCGTTGAACGCGGCCTGGGTCTCGGGGCCGTCCATAAACAGATCATTACTAATAAGTTCATTCCCCAGTTCTATGGATGGACTTTGAAGATCAGTCAACCGTACGCCATCACCATTTACGATGTAGGTGTTATAGATGCCGGTAAAAGGTAGACCGAAGCCTTGAAAAGTACCGATACCACCAGCAAGGAATTCATCAAGACTAACGAAGCCGAGCCCGTGGCCCGCTTCGTGGAGGGCGACGGTCACAAAGTCAATTTGGCCGGGGCCGGGGTTGCCGTCCGTACCAAAGTACCAGTTGATGCCATTACCGATTCTAACGTTCAGATCAAATTGCGAGTTGGGGTCCAAAATCTCGCCAGCCAACGTGTTGGCCAGTGCTGAGTTGTAATAGACGTCCGGGACGGGCGCGTTCGGAAAGTTGGTAACCACCGTGGTCGGCCCTGCGGAGGCGAGCGTGCCGGGGCCGAGGTTAGCAAAGTCCGCGAAAACGCGGATGGGAACGGAGGAGACAATCTCACTCGCCCAAATGTCGAGTGCGAACCGGAATGCCGTCTGTACATCGGCGTTGCCCTGGGCTCCGGGGCCGTAGGTTATTGTAATTTCCGAGGTAGCGTTGGCTTGCAAACTTTTTTGGAAGTTCGCTGACCGTTTGGGTACGGCGTGGTAGGTCTGCATGTCCTCAAAATGCCCCGGGCAGACAACAACGGGGCCAGGCTTTTTATGCATCTGCTGCGCCTGGAGGAGCAGCGTGGAGTTAACGAGGAGGAATAGGGCAAGGCATAGCCTCGTACCCCAGTTGCGGGTGAATATTTCACCGTTAAACAGGTAGTGTCTAATCATGATTAAAAAATTGGATGAGAAAATAATGACCCTTCTATCAAGATTATGGAGGAAAGCAACCCGCGGCGAAGATTGAGGCGTACAACCACAAGGCAAAGAGCCGTGCGGGCATAAACTATAGGCGCGGGCTTTAACTACCGGATAATCAAGTAGAAAGATCTGGTTGGTTTTAATATATGATGTCTAAGCACAAATTCGATACCCGAAAATAGACAATATGACCGTATATTATAACGTTTGACCATACTTTCTCAAAAAAAACTTTTCAATCAACACCAAATACCCGAATAAACGGCGGTCATCTACCAAGTTTCCTCAGTTGATTGATCACAGCCCGCATATCCTTAGGGTAGGATGCCTCAAACGTCATGCGCTCACCGGTGCTCGGGTGGTCGAAAGAAACCTTAGTTGCGTGGAGGGGAACTCGGTTCAGCAAGGGGCGCTCTTCCTTATCACGGCCCAGGTTGTATTTCCGCCCCTTGATTTCCGAGAGCATAAATGCCTCGCGCTTTCCGTAAAATGGATCGACCATCAGCGGGAAGCCAGCGTAGGCCAAGTGCACACGTACTTGGTGCGTCCGCCCGGTAAATATCTGTACGGCAACTAGGCTGAATTGGCGACCGAACGATTCAATTTGCTTGAAAATTGAAAGAGCATACTTACCCTTATTGCTCACCATCATTTTACCCGTTTGGGCTGGGTTATTGGCGATTGGTTCGTCGACTTCGGTTTCTCCTTCGCCGGGTTGGCCCTCCACGATAGCGTGGTAAATCTTGTCCACTTCCCGCTCCTGAAACTGTCGATTCATTTCTTTGTGCGCTTCCTTGGTCCGGGCGTAAATGATGGCTCCGCTCGTCGGCTTGTCGAGGCGGTGCACGGGGATGATGGGGTCGCCGTAGCGTTGACCGAGCAGGGCGGTCAGGTTAGGTATTTCCGCATTGTAGCGATCGGGTACGGAAAGAAGGTCGGCGGGCTTGTTGACGACGATCAAAAAATCGTCTTCGAAGAGGATGTCCAGTTTCATGGGCGCAAAGGTAATCAGGGGTAGGGGAGGCTTACGGTTAGCGATAACAAAAAAGCCGAGTAACCCACGCTCGGGTACTCGGCTTCATAAGCTAGCGGCAAATCTGTTGCAACATAATCAGCGATGCAATAATCACCGGTGCATGCCTTAACAAGTAGAGGGGGATGTTAAAACCGCCTAATTTTTATCAGAAGTCCGGTCGGTAAAGTCTTCAGACGACTCCTCGTTAGTGTCATCCTCACCGGCGAGTCTCTCGCTAGCCACCTGAATAATTGCCTTCGCCGTGTCCGTGACGTCTTCCACCGCATCCGTTACTTCGTCGACAACCGAGTTCATTAAATCATCGGCTTGGTCCAGTAAACCACCTTCTTCCCGCAGTGGAGCGATGGCCTCACCCGCGGAAGTAATGGCACCCGCGATCGCGTCACCCGTTTTTTCGGCAATTGTTTGTCCAGTATCTCCGTTCGCCGAAGGGGCAGGTGCTGGATGTTCGCTCGTAGCCGTCGAAGCGTCACCAACCGCTTGCTCTACGTAAGGAGCGCCGTCCGCACCTTCGTTCTCCACGCGGGTTACTTTGTTTTCAATCGCCTGCTTACTAACCGTTGGCTTTGGCGCTTCGGCTGATTGATCTCGTGGTGTAGTTACTTCAGCGGTCGGTGCACCAATTGCCGCCTTTGTTACCGGGACGTCGGGCGTGATGATTTCACTAAAAGCAATGAAGTTTCTTACCTGCTTGGAAGGTCGGTCGGTCGCTTTATTACGGCCACCCTTCTTTTTCTTTCCTCCCGAAATAGCGTCAGCCGCGGCTTGTAGTTTTGCGGCTTCCTCTGGCGTTACCTCGCGGCTCCCGATTTCGGCGGCAATCTTAGCTTTTGCGGCGTTAGCGGCGGCGCGTTCCGCATCTTTCTTAGCGCGTCTTTCCGCTTTCCGCTCTTCCTGCTCGACCTTTTTCTCCAGGCTAGCCTTAGTTTTCTCCATGTCGTCCACCTTGGCTTGCTTGCTGGTGATGCGGGATTCGATCATGAGCACTTTCGCCTGGCGAATTTGCCGTTCGAGCTGTCCGTCCGTCCGTTCAATACGGCGGTGCTCAAACTTTAGGTCCTCCTTGTCGCGGCCGATACCACTTTTCATGCGGTCCATAGCCTTCACTAATCCTTCCAGGCGGGAGCTTATCCGGCCGGCAGCACCACCGCTCTCCTTCCCCTGGCCACGTTTTTCTTTGACGGCTTTAAAGGCTTTGTCGATGCGGGAATAAATGGCGTCGCGGTCCTGCTTGGTAAATTTGACGTTGTGAAATTTACGCTGGGTCTCCCGCAATTCATTAAACACGCGGTTGAGGTGGGTACCCTGTTCGATGGAGGCTTCCGCCTTATCGAGAATGGCGGAGAAAGCGGCGACCTGCTCGACGGATTCCTCTTTGTATTTCTCGTTGAGTTGGTCACGCATCTTCTTTAGCGTATCGAAGGTACCGTCGACGCGCTTGCGAATATCGTTGCCTTGCTCACGTAACAGCGTCTTGTCCTGAAGTTGACCCTGTACCTTCTGCCAGAATTTTTTAGCCTGGTTCCACAAGTCCGAGCTGTATTCGGTGGCCCGCTCCACGCGGTCCTCGATTTCGGCCAATTCAGACTTGTACGTCTCGGCGAGTTTGGCGCTCAGGACGTGAAAATGCCACTCGGTTTGCGCCCGAACGATCATGTCCGTCTGTTCCGCCTTAAGATCTTCGGGCAAAAGCCCTTCGGTGACGCTAAGTTCACGGGCAATGACGCGGTCGGGCTCCGGAAGCTCGGCTTCCTGCTCCTTGCGCCATTTGTCCATGAAAAGTTTGTAGATGTCGTCGCTGACTACCTTTTCGGGGTAAGTCTCGATGCGGACGATGTTGTCCTTCACTTGAAGTTCGATGGCGAGGAGGACTCGTTTTTCCTGGGCGTCACGCCCCCAGACGGCAATTCGATTTCTCATATTCAGTTTGCGTTGCGTGGCGGTGGAGGGAAATACCCTGGTCCCGTCACATAAATCAGGTTAAATGCGGTAGCCGGAAAAATCCCAGCTAGCCACGGCTTCTTGTAAAACAGCAGCATTGGCCCACCCCTTGCTGGGTTAAGCGTCACTTAGAGCATATTGGGACTTTGGGTTCCTGGCCGGTTTTAGCTACGCTGCTACTGCGTGGTGAGACAGTTTTGTGATGGTTTAGGCAGCAAAACCGGAGTTTAGCCGTAGCTAAATGAGGATTTTGCTAACGAAGACCATCGCAAAAGTGGCCAAAACAAGGCCGGAAGCTAAAGTCCCAACATGCTCTTAAGCCGTAACGCCTGGCCCGATCAATTTGTTAGCGGCAAGGTAAGTTGCGATCTGTACGGCATTCGTAGCCGCGCCTTTACGTAAATTGTCGGCTACGACCCAGAGGTTGAGACCATTTTCGATGGATTCATCGCGCCGGATGCGTCCCACGAACACTTCATCCTTGTGTTTGGCGAGCAAAGGCATGGGGTAAACGTTATTCTTCACGTCATCCTGTACCACGATTCCGGGGGTCGCGGTCAGCAGTTCGCGCACCTTCGCCACCGTAAACGGCCGGTGAAATTCCACGTTTACTGATTCGCTGTGTCCACCGTGGACGGGCACCCGCACGGCGGTAGCCGTGATGGCAATGCTGTCGTCACCCAGTATTTTACGGGTTTCGTGGACCAACTTCATTTCTTCTTTCGTGTAATCATTGTTGAGAAATACGTCGCAGTGCGGGATACAATTTTCGAATATAGGGTAGGAATAGGGGCGATCGGTTCCCGACGTGTCTTCACCACGTTTCTCCGCCTCGTACTGGTTCACGGCCGGGACGCCGGTACCGGTGAAAGATTGGTACGTTGAAATCACCAGTCGCTTAATTCCAAAGGCTTTGTGTAAAGGTGCCAGGGCGAGGACCAACTGAATGGTGGAGCAGTTCGGGTTAGCAATGATGAGGTCTCGCTCGGTTAATTCGCTTGCGTTTACCTCGGGGATGATCAATTTCTTAGTCGGGTCCATCCGCCAGGCGCTGGAATTGTCCACCACCACGGTGCCAATTTCCGCGAACTTGGGTGCCCATTCGAGGCTGATGCTACCGCCGGCGGAAAAGATGGCGACGTCGGGCCGCATTTCAACGGCCGTCCGTAACCCAACTACGGTGTACGACTTACCGCAGTACTCGATTTGCTTACCGACGGAGCGCTCGGAAGCAACGGGGATCATCTCGGTAACCGGGAAATTATGCTCCTGCAAAACTTGAAACATGACGCCTCCGACCAGACCGGTAGCGCCAACAACTGCAACTTTCATCGTGTATTTTTTTGGGGGGGACCGTGAAGTTACGCGTTCGTAAGGTTTTATGCCATTTGAGGGTCGACCTATCACAAAAAAAGCCCAGTACTAGGTTGTGATACCTAGCACTGGGCTACTTTTTCTAACGGAGTTGAGATCAGCTATTCAGCTTCTGGAACATCATAATGCCCCACCGCAGATCCCCTTCTTCCGCCAATTCGCGAAAGATTTGACAAACCCGCTTCCGTTCGTTAACGAACTTCTCGCTGGTCTGCTTGACCATTTCAGCGCGGTTTTCATCCAGTGATTCCTCAAGTTTGGCAAAGTGAGCGGCTAAATTCTTAGAAAGGTCGAGAGCATAAACTTTTTGAAAAAAGCCACGGCGTGCGTCATCCTCGTAATCGGCGGCGGTAATGAGCTCCTCAACGGGCAAGCTAGCGATACGCTCCTCACCGGCCGGGCTTACCTTTTCGGCGCGCATAATGGCACAAAAGATCAACCGTGCCTCGGGCTTCATCACGCGGTGGATGGCGCGGAACATCTGACGCTTCTGGGCGGTGATGCTGAAACTGTCCTGAGCGAATACGAAGTCAAAATAGTCCGGGTTGAACGGCATGTAGTCAACGTCTCCGAGGGTAACGTGCATCATTTTGTGCAACTCCGCTTCGTTGATCTTTTCTTGATTGAAAGTATTTTGCGCTTCATTGTCATTGAGGCACTCCACTTTACACATGTGTTCCGTTGCGATGTAACGCGCCGCGGTGCCGAAGCCAGCTTGTAAAACGAGCATCCGAGTCGACTTTTTGATGCGCGGTAAGAGCCGGAGCATCCGGTCGGTCGTGGCCTGCGCCGCTTCGGTAGGGTTGTCTACTTCGTCGGAATAAATGCCAACGTGGAGGTCGTCGCCGCCCCACATGTTGCGGTAAATTTCTTGTGCTTTCTGGTCTTCGTTGAACGTTGCGATAATTGCTGTAATTTCTTTGTTATACTATACGGGGTACGCACCATTAACAAACAAATACGCTTTTTGTGCGCTCTAATCCGCTAAGATCAACGCGGGGTACGAATGAGTTGATATTCATACGGGTTTAAACAACGGGGTGCGCGGTCGCGGGTGCCAGGTAATTGGGTAAAGGAGCAAACACTATTCCCTACGCATCGAAGTGGTGACTACCGACCGTGCTTTTGCCGGAGTAACGGCCCAGACTGAGACCTTATATAGAGGTACTTAGCCCCGCTTCCCTCGGTTCGCAAGATTTAGTTCGTTGCAAGCTACTGTTTGCTTACCGGCGTAATTTGGTAGGCGTGCATTTACCAATGGCCACCGGAAAACACGCTCAGGCAGCTGCTCATATTAATTCCTGAAGGGTAAACTCAGTCCGGATGTACTGATTGTCACGAACGTACTTCATGCGGACCCGCCTACCGATCTTACCCCGCAGGCGCTCGATGATGGCACCTAGTGACAGAAAAGTGCAGGACGTTCCGTTTACCGAAGCAATGCGGTCGCCGATGCAGAGGCCCGCCACGGCCGCCGGGCTATCCGCTACCACGCGCGCTACGTAGAATTGATTCAGCCGCCGCCCGCCCGCAACGATGGATAGACCCGACCGGTCGAACCTAAACCTTTGGCGCATCGCCCTGCCGTCCGGCCGGAAATAGACCTTACTGCGTACGAAGTCGATCGCGATGCGATATCGGCTCAGGACTTTGTTGCCAATGATGCCGCGGCGTCCGTGTAGATAGTTTTTTCCGAGGGTGTCGAGGGGCTGAAAATAGGTAATGACGTCCGCCAATGTTTTACCGCCCAGAGTGATCTGCCGGGCCCGCCCCACGTTTCCGTTTACGTTTCCACCGATGCCGTTAGCGATGTAGCCGGGTAGGGTAGGAACCGGTAGATCCTGCTCCCTGATGGTGTCACCGTACGTGTGCAACAGCATCGTGATTCCCGCTCCCGTGTCGAGTAGCAGTTTGCGCGTCGAGGCGGTGGGCTCACTAAATGCGATGGGTACCTGGATGTAGGCCCGGTGGCGATGAAAGACGGAAGGGACTTCCCGATATTTTGGCCCGGGCTTAAATTCGGTGGCTCTTTTCAACCTGATCTCCCTGGTGCGGTAGTTGATCTCCATGACGAAGCGGCTCCAAAAGTCTACCCCCAGGATGCCGTGGATTGGCGAACCGACGACCTGGTCCAGGTTTGCGTAGTCCTCTTCTAGCACCAGGATGGCCCGGCTGCGCGCCAGCAGCGCATCGTCGAGTTGCAAGTCGATGCCGGTTGCTAAGTAGGCGATCAGGTCTCGTTCCTGGTCGGCGCCCGTGATGGTGAATTTTCGGCGGTAGTCGACGTCAAGTTCATCGGAAATGCGCTTGTCGAGTAGGATCGTGTTTTCCGCCCCGGTATCGACGACGAAACGGAGGCTATACCGACCGTTCAACGTCACCCGGACGACGATAAAATTATTCTCGAACGTGAAGGGAATGATAATTTTGTCGCGCTTTCCGAGGTTGGAGATGTCGCTTGCTTGCCCATTTCCCGGCACCTGCGCCAGCGCCCAAAACACCCCCACTAGTAGCCAGATTTTGCACAAAGATTCAGCGCGAGCCAGGACGTCAGAAGTTGAATGTTGCACCACTTTAGTAAGGTAGATGTTTTACGGTAGGCAGCGTAACTACTACCCCAATCGTTGCGAAATCGTTAATCCAATCGTTTGCTATCGGACAAAAGAGAATATATTTCTTCGTACTTTGTACATTAGCGTACTGCTTAATTTGGTGACTTGACCTAAATTAGCCACCTTCGCGGCCGATCATTTAACACCCCGGCGGAATCCGTATAATTGGCAGCCGCGCTTAAGGTATCATGCAAATCCTCTTTACGTTGAACGAATGCACCCCAGGCGGGTTTCGTCGATTTTGTAAAAACACTCCGTAACTACCGCGGCCGGCCCGGCCATGCTGGGGCACAACCGGTGCGTACACCATAACCATTAATTTTTCACTTTCAAGTAGTAGTATGAAGCTTAACATCAACCAAACCATGCGCGGTTGCCTCTTGCCTCTTTTGCTCTTGCTCTTTACCGGTGCGCTCGCTGCGCAATCTCAGGTATCGGGCACGATCAAGGACGCTGAGTCTAGCGACCCCCTCATTGGTGCCAGTGTCTTCGTGACGGGTACCACTACCGGAACCGTCACCGATTTTGACGGTAATTATACCCTGAACGTGCCGGCGGGTGCCGAATCCCTTTCGGTTTCCTACACGGGATACTCAACTCAGGAGATCGCCATTAATGGGCAGACGGTCCTTAATATAGATTTGTCTGCCGGTGAGTTGCTGGACGAAGTCGTGGTCATTGGCTACGGTTCCGTTAAGAAGTCTGACCTTACCGGTGCCGTTGTGGCGCTTACGGAGGAGGACTTTAATTCTGGCGTCATTACTTCTCCCGAAGAACTCATTCAGGGCCGGGCTGCTGGCGTACAGATCACGCAAACCTCCGGTGAGCCGGGTGCTGGTGTGAATTTCCGTATTCGAGGTACCTCCTCGGTGCGGGCGAATAACAACCCCTTGTTCGTTATTGACGGGGTGCCACTTGCGAGTGAAGATGTATCCGCAAGTGCTAATGTAGGTGACTTTGGACAAGCTACCGCGCGTAACCCGCTCAACTTCCTTAACCCCAACGATATTGCCAGTATCGATATCCTCAAGGACGCCTCGGCTACGGCCATATACGGGTCCCGTGGTGCTAACGGCGTAGTCCTTATTACAACCAAAAAGGGTGATTCTGGCGGTGGCCGTTTGGATTATAACGTCTCCGTCGGCGTAGCCAACATCTCTAAACGTTTCGATCTACTGAATGCCGATGAATACCTAGGTGCGATTCGGGATTTGAACGGTCAGGATGCCGCCGACGATCTGAACATGGGGGCAAACACTGACTGGCAGGACGAAATTTTCCGTACGGGTATTACCCAGACTCATAGCCTCGGATTCGGTGCGGGCGATGATAACGGTAATTACCGGTTTTCGGCCTCCTACATGGACCAGGAGGGTATAGTTAAAGACTCCGGACTTAAGCGGACGACGGGGCGCTTTAACGGTTCCCGTCGCTTCATCAACGACCGGCTTACCATCGGTACCCAGATTACGATCTCCGACATCCGGGACGATAACGTACCCATCACGCGGAACGCCGGAGCTGGTGGGGACTTGCTCGGTGCGGTGCTAAAATCTAACCCTACTAACCCGGTCTTTAATCCGGATGGTACGCCATTTCAGCCACTGGACAATACTGAACCTAGCCCTACCGCTATTCTGGCGTACTACGAAGGTTTTACCCAAACGCTACGGGGGTTGGCTAACATTTCGGCCGAACTTGAAATTGTCGATGGGCTTAAATTCAAGACGGTTTACGGACTGGACCGTTCTAACTCTTCCCGTACCGATGCCATTTCGCCCTTGCTGAACTCGCAGGGAGTAGCTGGGAGCGGTCGTTTGAGTAACAGCGACGTCACCGTAGAAAATACGCTATGGGAAAATTACTTTACGTACGATCGGGACTTCGGAGCCATATCATTCAACGGCCTCGTTGGGTATTCCTACCAAGAATTCTCCCGTAGTGGAAGATTCAATACGCTGGGTGATTTTCAGACTGATGACCTGAGTACCATCATCAATAATCAAGCATCGGCGGAGATCGTATCCCAGGGCAACTCCTTCAACAACATCAACGAGCTGCAGTCATACTACACCCGTTTGAGCTTAGACATCAACGACAAATTCTTGGTGACGGCAACGGTTCGGGCGGATGGATCCACCCGATTTGGTTCTGAGAATCGTTACGGTTACTTCCCTTCCTTTGCCGCTAAGTGGCGCTTATTGGAGGAAGACTTCGTTCCTGATTTCTTCTCAACCCTCGGACTGCGGGTCGGCTACGGTGTTACGGGCAACCAGGAGTTTGGCAACAACCTATTCAGACGAGCTAACCGCTACTCCGACGTAAATATCGACGCAAATGGTAACATCAATGATTCTCGCTTTGAAATTGTTGGTGCTCGTAACCCTGCCCTCAAATGGGAATCTACCAGTCAGTTGAACGCCGGTATTGATTTTGGTTTCAACAACAACCGCGTAAGTGGTAGTATCGATTACTACAAGAAGAATACTAATGATTTGCTGATCCTGTCCGTATTCGCTCAGCCGGCGGACGTACCATTCATATTTCGTAATCTTGATGCCAACGTAATTAACGAAGGTGTCGAGTTAGCACTTGATTTGGTGGCGGTCGATAAGGAAAACTTTGGTTGGGACATCAACTTCAATGTTGGTTACAATAATAATGTTGTTAGGGACCTCGATGGTACCTACGACACCGGTGAGATTAACGGTCAGGGACTAACGGGGGCCTTTGCTCAGCGAATTGCCGAGGGGCAACCGCTTTATTCGTTCTACTTGCGCGAGTTTGTTGGTTTTTCCGAAGATGGCAACCGGCAACTTTACGCGAACGGTGATGTCCAGGGTTTCGTGGGGGCAAGTCCACTGCCTAATTTGACGGGTGGTCTTACCAACCGTTTCACTTTCGGTAATCTTGACCTAAGCATCTTCTTCGCCGGTCAGTTCGGTCAGTACGTGTACTCCAATACGGCTAATGCTTACTTTACTCAGGGAGCACTCAATAACGGACGTAACGTAACTCGCGACGTAGTTGGTAACGGAGAAGGTACCCTTAACTCTCCCGACGTGTCAACTAGATTCTTGGAGAAAGCCGACTTCGTCCGCTTACAGAACGCTTCCTTGGGCTACACCGTGCCCGTCGGTTCCGGTGTATTGAACAGTTTGCGATTTACGCTAACTGGTCAGAACCTCTTCGTACTTACTGGTTACAGCGGGCAGGACCCAGAAGTGAGCGTTGGAAAGTCACTCAACGGCGTACCGTCGGCGGGAATCGATTCCAATACTTACCCACGCGCCCGTACTATCATTCTGGGGCTAAATGCCTCTTTCTAACCCAATTGTCCTAGTGTTGACACTATAGAGTAGAGATGTGTAATTATTTGTAAAACCCTATTGAGCGGATTTATGTAGTTAGAGGTACACATCACTACTTTATTGTCGATTAAACATAATATTAATGAAAATCAACTATCTAAAAAAGGGGGTGGCATTCTGCCTCGCCTTCTCCATGGTGGGCCTCTTCAGTTGTACTGATTTGGAGGCTATCGAAAGCGACTCTGATTTTGATCAGGAGGTGGGCGGAATTGTAATGCCCGACAATCCAACTGAACTCGTAGAGGCGGCTTACAATAACTTGGCCATCTTCACCGAGCAGAACAACGTCTACTCGCTCTACCAGCATACTTCGGATGAGATGATTCCTCCCACCCGTGGAGTCGATTGGGGTGATAACGGCGTATGGCGAACGCTACACGCTCACACTTGGGATGCAACGCACGCTCACGTACTCACCGCGTGGAACGATATGAACCAACGCCTTTTCGCAACACAGGTAATACTTGCCGCTAATCCCTCCGTAGAGCAGCGGGCGGATGCGCTTTTCCTTCAGGGTTTTTACACGCATAAAGTGTTGGACCTTTACGGAGTAGTCCCTTTTCGGGAGTTCAACGACGGCGTAGATGATTTGCCACGGGTTATCTCCCGCGCCGAAGCTATCGACCAAGCCATTGCTAACGTTGAGGAGGCACTACCAGGCTTGCCATCGCTCGCTCCGGGTGAAAACTTTACCGGTAGCAAAGCTGCTGCAAATCTACTGCTGACGCAGTTGTACCTGAACCGCGCGGTATATAAGGCAGACAACCCTGCGGGACCATACTCCTTCAACAATGACGATCTGATGAAAGTCGTTGAATATGCTGATGCTATTGCCGAAGATGGCTATAAGGTCGACAGTAACTACTTCAGCATTTTTGAGGCTGGTACAAACAGTGAGGCCATTTTATATAGCAACAACGGTACCCCTCAGAATCGGTGGTTCATGACGCTTCACTACAACAACAATCCATCCGGTTGGAATGGCTTTGCTTCTATCGCCGAACTTTACGACAGCTTTGAAGAAGGTGACCCGCGTTTTGGCACGGAAGCCGAACCGGACGGAACTGAGTTTTCCGGAATCGGAACGGGCTTTCTACAGGGACAGCAAGTTGGCGATGACGGTCAGAATTTAACTACCCGTAATGGTGCCCCATTGGTCTTTACTGATGATGTTTCATTGGCGGGCGCAGCTGAGGGTGCCGGTGTTCGGGTGATCAAATATCACCCCGGCCGTTCCGATAAGTACATCATGATGCGTTATTCGGAAGCTATGTTGAACAAAGCCGAGGCATTGTTCCGGATGGGTAACACTGCTGATGCACTTGCGGTAATCAACGGAATGCGTACCGCACGTGGTGGCCCGCAACTGGCTAACCTTGATGAAGCAGAGATGCTTGATGAGCGTGCTCGGGAAATGTACTGGGAAATGACGCGCCGTTCGGATCAAATTCGTTTCGGTACTTTCACCGGCGAAGGCAGCACTTGGACGGGTAAGCCAGACCAATCTGATGACTCTCGCGTCCTGTTCCCAATTCCGCAGCAGGCACTCGATTCCAACCCAAACTTGACTCAGAATGAAGGATACTAAATCCTTTTGAATCATTTAACGCTGACGTCATTGGGAATTTATCCATAACAATGATTTGAATTGATTAATACGCAAGAGCGAGCAGCCCGTCTGTTCGCTCTTGCTAATTTTACCCCTATGCTCAGATCGATTTCTCCACTGCTGTTCTTTTTGGCGCTGACGCAGGTGCTGGGTGCTGGTTGTAGGGGCAAGGATACTGGGCAAGTTGATTCCGCTGGTGGCCCACCGATTTTCGAGTTGACTAAATCGGCGGAGACTGGGTTTGACTTTACAAATTCCGTCACCAACGACGATGACCTAAATATCTTTAACTACCGTAATTTCTACAACGGCGGCGGCGTCGGCTTGATCGACATCAATAATGATGGCCTTCCGGAGATATTTATGTCCGCCAATCTGGGGCCGAATAAACTCTTTTTGAATAAAGGAAACTTTGAGTTTGAAGATATTTCCGTGAAAGCAGGAATTGAACTACCCGAAAAGTGGAGCACTGGCGTAGCGGTGGTCGACATCAACGCCGATGGATTTCTCGACATCTACGTCTGTAACGCCGGCTTCCGGAAAGGCGCTGACCAGAAAAATAGCTTGTTCTTAAATAATCGGGACAATACCTTTCGCGAAGCGGCTGCCGAATACGGTCTGGATGAGTCCGGGTACACTACCCACGCCGCGTTCGTAGATTATGACCTCGACGGTGATCTTGACGTCTACCTACTCAACAACTCCTTCATCCCGGTCAACAACCTTAATTTCAGTAACGACCGGGAACGCTACGCCGAGGATTGGAACGTCAAAAACTTCCTGAAGGGTGGGGGAGATAAACTGATGCGCAATGATGGCGGAACATTTACCGATTTTTCCGAGGAAGCCGGCATCTACGGCAGCCTGATCGGCTTCGGACTCGGTATTACCGTGGGCGACGTGAACGGTGACCTGTACCCCGATTTCTATATTTCCAATGACTTCTACGAGCGCGATTATTTATACATCAACAATCAGGATGGAACTTTCACCGAGGATGTAGAAGGGCGGACCCAACACATTAGCTTGGCTTCCATGGGGGCGGATATGGCGGACCTGAATAACGACGGATCACCAGAGATCTTCGTCACCGAAATGCTGCCCGAAAGTGATTACCGGCGCAAAACCACCGTTCAGTTCGAAGATGTCAATATCAACCAACTAAAACAGCGGCGGGGATTTTACAACCAGTACATGCACAACACGCTGCAACTCAATGATGGTCGGGGCAACTTCCGCGAAGTTGCTCAGTACAGCGGCGTGGAGGCGACGGATTGGAGCTGGGGTGCCCTGCTTTTTGACGCCGATAATGATGGCCTCCGGGATATATACGTCTCTAACGGTATCTACCACAGCCTGACCAACCAAGATTTTATCGATTTTTTCTCGAATGACGTCGCGCGGCGGATGGTGCTGACGGGAAAGAAAGAAGAAGTGGACAAAGTGATCGAACGCATGCCATCGGAACCGTTGCCAAACAGGCTTTTCCGCAATGCCGGAGATATGCGGTTTGATGATGCGACCGTAGTCTGGGGCGTAGACGAACCTTCTTTTTCTAACGGAGCCGCCTACGGTGATTTAGACGATGATGGTGACTTAGACCTAGTGGTCAACAACGTTAACCAACCAGCTTTCCTTTTTCGTAACCAAGCCAGTCAATTGGGAGCTGGTAACGTACGGGTGCGGCTGCGCGGTAAGGGAGACAACACCTTCGCCGTTGGCGCTAAGGTATTTTTGGAAGGAAGTGGTACCAATCAAATGGCTGAACTCATTCCAACGCGCGGCTTCCAGTCGAGCATGGACTACGGGATTGTCTTCGGTATTCCTCCGGGAGAAGCTCCCGATAGTATTCGGGTATGTTGGCCCGACCGAACCGTATCCGTCCTCGGCATTCCGGACTCTGGTACGACGTTACTGGTGGACCAAAACACGGCTTCCAATCAACCTTACCTGGCACCCGCGACGCGCCAGCTAGTCCCGTACTCAGTCGGGGCGACCCCGCAAAGCATCAAGCAGACTTTATTAAAGGAAGAAGTTAATGTCCCCTTCGCGGCACACGAGGAAGAAAACTATTTCGACCTGCTGAATGAAGGACTCGTTATCCGCTCACTGACCCAGGAAGGCCCCTACGCGGCGGTTGGTGACGTAAATGGGGACGGTCTCGACGATGTTTTCGTCGGTGGCGCACGCAACCAAGCCGCGCAGTTATACCTGCAGGCGTCTGGTGGCGAATTGGTGCTGAAAGAGCAGCCGGTCTTCAAGCAAGTAGCCCAGACGGAAGACATCGGTGCGGCATTTTTCGATGCGGACGGAGATGGTGACCTGGACCTGTACGTTGGGTCCGGAGGTAATTTTGACCGGGTGAACGCGACGTATTTGAACGATAAACTGTACTTCAACGACGGTGAGGGAAATTTTAGCTTCCGGTCCGGAGCCCTGCCCCGCTTCGGCCTTAATACCTCAGTAGTTCTTCCGTTAGATTTTGACGAGGATGGAGACCTGGACCTCTTCATCGGCACCCGGAGTATGCCCCAGAACTACGCCGCCCCCGCCCCCAGCGCGTTGCTGGAGAATGACGGAACCGGCAAATACAGTAACGTAACGGCGAAAAAAGCCAGAATTTTCGCAACGCTGGGTATGGTGACCGACGCAAAATGGTCCGTGCTGGCGGGGAATGAACGCGCGTTAATCACTACGGCGGAGTGGGGCAGCCCCCGTATTCTTACTTTCAACGGAAGTGTTTTTGCGGAGCAAACGAGTAGTCTGAACGAACTACGCGGCTGGTGGTACGCGGTGGAAGCGGCCGATCTCGATGGGGATGGGGACCAGGACTTGATCCTGGGTAACGTGGGCGAAAATTTCTACTTCAACGTGAGCAAGGATGCACCGGCAAAATTGTGGGTCGGAGACTTCGACGGGAACGGCACGACCGAAAAAATCATCACGACGACAATTGAGGGGAGAGATATGCCCGTGCCCATGAAGCGAGACCTAACCGGGCAGGTCAATAGCCTGAAAAAAGAAAGTTTGCAACATGCGGTGTACGCTAAAAAATCCATCCAGGAGCTCTTTAAAAAGTCAGTGCTCGAGAAGGCCATCGTCTACGTGGCCGATTATTTTCCATCGGTCATTGCTTACAACGACGGCGACTACAACTTCACCGTTGAGCAACTACCCACCGACGTACAACTCTCCTGCGTTTGTGGCATTGCCTGCACGGACGTGAATGGTGACGGGCGGATCGATCTCGTCATGGCCGGAAACGAGAGTGGTTTCCGACCCCAATTTTCACGCCTGGACGCTTCGTTCGGCCACGTCTTACTGAATACCGAACAAGGGTTCGAGTACGTACCGAACGCAGAAAGTGGCCTGAGTATCCGGGGCGACGTAAAATCGATTACCGAGCTAACACTGAACGGCCGTCGCTACTTACTAGCGACGGTGAATGACGAGCGGCCCCGGCTTTTTGAGATTAGCCGGACACTTCAATAACGTGGGCAACGCAAGTTTGCGGAAAGATCAATGAATTATGCACAACAAGCTGCTGCTGTTAATTGCCCCCCTGCTGGTGACGGTGGTCTTGAGTTGCGGAAGCCCGGCAACTCAGGTCACCAGTGATGTTCCTCAGCTATTCACGTTACTCAAAGGTGACAAAACGAGACTGACCTTTAATAACCAACCGGAATTGACGGCGGAGTTTAATGTATTTAACTACATGTACTTCTACAACGGTGGTGGTCTGGCGGCGGGGGATTTTAATCAGGATGGCCTGGTCGATTTATACTTCACCTCCAACCAGGGGGCAAATAGGATGTACCTCAACGAAGGGGAATTGAAATTCCGGGAAATTACCGAACAAGCCGGCGTTGCTGGCTTGCCGGGGTGGACGACGGGGGCTTCCGTCGTTGATATTAATCAGGACGGGCTACTGGATATATACGTTAATCAAGTCAGCGGATATTTAATGCTCACGGGGCAAAATCAACTCTACGTTTGCCAGGGACTCGTGGACGGTGTGCCAACGTATAAAGACGAAGCGGCCGCCTACGGCCTCGACTTCGCCAGCCTCGGTACCCAGGCTGCCTTTTTCGACTATGACCTGGACGGCGACCTCGATATGTACCAGCTCAACCACTCCCTGCACCAGAACGGTACTTTTGGTAAGCGCACGGGCAAACTCAAGGAGGCCAACCCGCTAACGGGCGACCGACTGATGCGCAATGACGATGGTAAATTCATCAACGTCACGGAAGCCGCTGGGATTTACAGTAGCGTGATCGGGTACGGCCTGGGCTTAGCTACTGGCGACCTCAACAACGACGGCTGGCCGGATATTTACGTAGGGAATGATTTCCACGAGAATGATTACCTGTACCTGAACAACCAGGATGGCACCTTTCGGGAGGTGCTGACGGAGATGATGCAGCACACGAGCCGTTTTTCGATGGGCGTAGATATTGCCGATATTAATAATGATGGCCTACGGGAAGTGTTTTCGTTGGATATGCTGCCGGAGGATCCGCAGATTCTGAAGAGCTCACTTGGCGAAGATGGGTTTGACGTGTTTAAGTTCAAGCTCGGCTTTGGGTACAATCCCCAGTTTTCACGCAACACGCTTCAGCTAAACAACGGGGACGGAAGCTTCAGTGAAATTGGGGCTTTCGCTGGCGTAGAGGCGTCGGACTGGTCGTGGGGCTCTTTGTTTTTTGATTTTGACCACGATGGTCTGCGCGACCTGTTCATCAGTAACGGTATTCCGCGGCGGATGAACGATATCGACTACATCAACTTCAAGACCAATACGGATCTGCAATTCCGGGAAGAGTACAATGACATACGCGACTCGGAGTTAGCTTTTATCGATAAGATGCCCGAAATCAAGTTAAAAAATAAATTTTACCGGAATCAGGGCAATCTGCGCTTCGCGGACCTTAGCGAGGGAATTGCCGGCGGGGACATTTCCTACTCCAGTAGCGCCGTCTACGTTGACCTGGACAACGATGGCGACCTCGACGTGGTAACCAACAATATCGACGATACGCCTTACCTGTACCGAAATGAGTACCAGAAAAACGCGGATTCGAGTGATAAAGGAAGTGCGTGGCTGAAGATCGAGGTGCGAGGTTCCGAGAAAAATCGGGATGGCGTCGGCTCAGTGGCAATCGTTTTTGCCGGAGACGAACGGATGGTCTACGACTATTTTCCTACCCGGGGGTATCAATCTAGCGTTCAGGCCCCGTTGCTGATTAGCCTGGGCGATCCTGACTTAGTGGATTCGGTGCTTTTTGTCTTTCCGGACCGGCGGTACCGGGTGCTCGACCTAGTAGCCGTCGATACGACAATTACGGTAGCTTACAGTGCTTCATTGCCTAAGTACAAAATCCCCGTACTCCCGATAGCTATCGGGACCGCGCAAACGCCAGACCGCCCAGTCTTCGAGGACATAACGGCGCGGTCGGGTATCGACTTCATGCACGTTGAGAACGCTTTCGTCGATTTTACGCGTGAACCGCTGATGCCGAACATGGCTTCAACGGAAGGTCCCGCACTAGCCGTCGGGGACGTAAATGGGGATGGGCGCGAAGATTTTTACGTCGGCTCTTCTAAGCGTAACCGCTCTGCGCTTTACCTACAAAACCCTGACCTTACTTTCCGCCTGGCTACGCCGGAAGTAATAGTACTGGATTCCGTTTACGAAGACGTCGACGCCGCCTTCGCCGATCTGGATGGTGACGGTGATCTCGACCTGGTGGTGGCCGCCGGTGGTAACGAATATTTCGCCAATCAAGAGCCGCGCACGCAGCGCATCTACTGGAACGACGGACGGGGAGATTTTACCAAATACGTCATTCCCGAGCTATTCATGACGGCCTCGTGCGTAGTTCCCGGGGACGTGAACGGGGATGGGCTAATCGACTTATTCTTCGGCGGCCGCGTCGTTCCGCGCTTTTATGGCCAGATCCCGGACTCGTATCTATTAATCAACGTGGGTAACGGGAAGTTTGCGGACGCAACGGAGGCGTGGTCCGCGGACCTGAAAAAGGCCGGCTTCGTTAAAGATGGACGGTGGGCCGATACGGATGCGGATGGAGACCTGGATTTGATAATTGCCGCCGAATGGGCGCCCATCACCATCTACGAGAATCAGGGCGACCGGTTACAAAAGCAGACGGTTGGCCAGCTCCACGGTTGGTGGAATACGGTCGAAGCCGCCGACCTCGATGGTGACGGTGACCTCGATATACTGGCCGGTAACCTCGGTCTAAACAATAAACTAAAACCGACGGAAGCACGACCGCTGGAAATGTACGTGAACGACTTCGACGGTAATGGCCAGCCGGAGCAGGTGCTCACTTACTACGTAAAGGACCGGAAGATCCCCTTCGCAAGCCACGCCGAACTGATCAAACAACTACCGAGCTTGAAGAAGAAATACCTTTTTGCGCAAGAGATGGCGGGGGCAACGCTGGAAGACATGTTTGGTGCCGATAACCTGGCGCAAGCCGACAAGTTTTTGGTCAATACCCTGGCGAGTTACGCATTCATGAACAACGGCGACGGCATCTTTACGCCAAACTTGCTCCCGGACCGCGCGCAGTTTTCCGCGCTACAGGCTTTCTGTCCGTTGGGCGCGGACGCAGGTGCGGGGAGTAGTTGGTTGAGCGGGGGCAATTTTCTGGGGTCGAACATCGAAATGGGTTGGTACGACGCAAGCTTCGTCTCCACTCTCCATTTTGACGGGCGGGGTGGGGCGGAAGCGATGCCACTTGCTGGTCTACGGATTGGCGGAGAAGTCCGGGCAATCAAAGCCATTCGCCTGGGCCAAACCAGTGGCTACCTAGTCGCCCGTAGCGGGGGAGCGCTGAAACTTTTGACTATTCAACCACCGGGGAGTGGAGGGCTGACGGTAACGACGGATTGACTTTGCAATCGAGCGGTGTAGTGAAGCGGACGAAAAGAATTCTGCTTCCGTAATTTATCCGACAGAAAGTAATTTCAAAATTAACTAACGGTGGGGTAGGGGGTAACCGTCTTCTTGGTGTCCCATCATTACCAACGGCAGTTGATGTATCCGCCGATACCAATCTGCGCAGTAGTTAATATATTTTCAGTCCCTTCACCAAATAGCGTACACCATGTCTACCGAAGCTAAAATTACCCTGCTTAACCAGTTCTCCGTATTTGATTGTTTGAACGGTACGGAAAAAAATCAACTCGCCGACGCGATGGAATTTCGCAAGAAGCCTCGCTACTCGGTCATCTACCAGCCGGGAGACAACAGCGATTACCTCTACTTACTCTCCAAAGGGGCCATCAAGATCAGCACCCACAACAGCGAAGGTAAGGAGGTCATTAAACAACTCATTCACCCGGAAGCTATTTTCGGTGAGCTCGCCCTCGTAGGAGAATCTACCCGTAACGAGACCGCACAGTCCCTTAAGGAAGAAATTCAGTACTGTACGATCCGCATCGCGGATTTCCAGCGCATTCTCGCTCTGAATACCACGCTTAACCAGCAGCTCCTCATGCTCTTCGGGCAACGGATGATGGCGGCAGAAACGAAACTGGAGAACTTAATCTTTAAAGATGCTCGGAGCCGTATCGTCAGCTTCCTCCACGAAGTAGTTACGAAGCGTGGCCGCCGCGTGGGCTACGAGATGCTCTTGAAGCACAGCCTTACCCATCAGGACATTGCCAACATTACCTGCACCAGCCGCCAAACCGTGACCCTTGTACTCAACGAACTCCGCAAGGAGAATCTGATCTACTTCAACCGTGGTCGCATTCTCGTTCGCGACATGGACGTACTCCAGGCGAACGCAGCTTGATGCTAGCTACTCGTTGCTAATTGGTTTAGAATAAGTAAATTTTTGAATCCCCACCGTCACATTTTGGCGGTGGGGATTTTTTGAGCATAAGCTACCTATGGCATCTGTCGTGCCGTTGACGGTAAATTTGAGACCGAACGATCATAACGCGGAGCGACAGGCCACGGCTGGAGAACCTCCGGCTATCTTTGGGCTAACAACACTACGAAAATATGATGAAAAAGCTTTTTTTGCTGAGCTTAGTTGCCTTGCTGTTCGTGGCCTGCTACTCTTTTCGGGGGATATCAATCCCCGATGGAGTAGAGTCGGCTTATATACCCATTTACTTGGATAACGCCATCGGTGCTCCACCGACTTTACACCAGGACATGACCGAAGAGCTCCGTAATAAGGTGCGCGATGAAGCGCGCCTGACTATCGTAGAGTCAAACCCCGATATCCAGTTGGAAGGTACGCTGGTTGACTTTAGAGTATCTGCGGAAGGTGCCCGACCGGGTGACCAAACGAGTGCGATCGCCGCGCTCAACCGACTTACTATCGTAGTCGCTATCAGTTACACGAACCTACTTGACGAATCGGGGGAGGATAAGTGGAAGCAAAACTTCTCCCAATTTTTTGATTTCCCCGCTTCACAAACCTTAGCCTCCGTGCAGGACGAGGCAATAGAAGAGATCGTGAACGACATCAACGAAAAGATCTTTAATAAGGCATTTGCGGAAGAGTGGTGAGCAACTGCCCCCCGTAACCCAGTAGCGGTAGTATTAACAAAGCCCCGTACCAAGTGACATGGTGCGGGGCTTTGTGTAATCTTGAAACTGAACGAAGAAGCTTATTCTCCCGCCGCTTCCTTTTCGGGAGCTGAAGCTGGAGCTGCTTGCTTATCGGCTGCTGCTGCTGCTGCAATTTCCTCCTTATTTTCAGTTGCTGCGGCGGCGGCGGCTTTGCTAGCGGCTAATTCTTTTTTAGCCTTGATGTCCGCGTCCTTTTTCTTCTGAGCGTCCGTCTTCTTCCGCTTCTTGGGCTGAATCATGACGTTCATGCGGCGCTTCTCCATGGTAGGCATGGTTTCCGCCGATCCGACGTCCTCCAATTCTTTCATGAAACGAAGCAACAGCAATTCACCGCGATCTTTGAATACAATAGTACGACCGCGAAAGTGGACGTACGCCTTCACCTTCGAGCCTTCTTCAAGAAACTCGCGGGCGTGGCGCAGCTTGAATTCAAAGTCGTGTTCACCCGTGTTGGGGCCAAACCGTACTTCTTTGACGACGGTCTGTACCGTGTTCGCTTTGAGTTCTTTGTCCCGTTGCTTTTGCTGGTACAAGAATTTCTTGTAGTCAATGAGCTTGACGACGGGCGGACTCGCTTTCGGGCTAATTTCAACGAGATCAAGCTCGGCGGCGCGCGCCCACTTGTTTGCTTGGCGGGTATCGTAGACCTCACCGGCTTTGAATGTCTCACCAATGCCTGCGGCAATGGTGTCCACGTTGTCGCCCACGAGGCGAATTTCCGGAACTCGGATCATGTCGTTGATGCGGTGTTTCGGTGCCGTGTCTTCACGGACGAAGCTGCGTTTGCGGCCGCCGCCTTTTCTCCTACCCAATATTTTGGTATTTGATGAATAAATTGGAACGTTGGCTCAATTATCACCAGAGGTTCCTTGTAAAATGGTGTACAAAGTAAAGTCCTGACGGCCCGCAATGTTTGCTGTACGCCGAACACGAAGCTTAAAATTAAGACGAGCCGGGCATTTTGTTGCCCGACTCGTAATATTTTCTCGGTATCTCAGATGCACGAAGCCTGAAGTTGATGGAGGGCGGCGGCAAATTAGCCACTACCGCCGCATCGATTCGCGAGCGTATTCCTGCGCAAGCCTACTCCTCAGCACTTACCGCTTCGTTAGCCGTAATTGCCAGACCGTCCGCCTCCTCGTTCATCACGGCTACCAGTTTGGCACCCGCTTCCGGGTTATTGTTCAGAATGAATTCGGCGAGCGGGTCCTCAATGTATTTCTGGATCGCGCGGTGTAGCGGTCGGGCACCGAATTGAGGGTCGAATCCCTTTTCGGCGACAAACTTCTTGGCGGCTTCGTCCAGTTCGAGGGTGAACTCGAGTCCGGTAAGTCGCTTGTACAGATCGGCGAGTGCAATGTCGATGATCTTGAAGATCTCTTCCTGGCCGAGGCTATTGAAGATGACGATATCATCGATCCGGTTAAGGAATTCGGGAGAGAAAGTCCGCTTCAACGCGCTGTTGATGACTGACTTGCTGTTCTCCTCTTGATTCTCCTGACGCGCCTTGGTAGCGAAACCAACACCCTGACCAAAGTCTTTCAACTGGCGAACACCGATGTTGGAAGTCATGATGATCATGGTGTTCTTGAAGTCGACCTTGCGACCCATTCCGTCGGTGAGCTGCCCGTCATCCAGTACCTGGAGCAAGATGTTATATACATCCGGGTGAGCCTTCTCGATCTCGTCGAGTAGGATAACACTGTAGGGCTTTCGGCGAACTTTCTCGGTCAGCTGACCACCTTCTTCGTAGCCAACGTATCCCGGAGGCGCACCGATCAGGCGGCTGACGGAAAATTTCTCCATGTATTCGGACATATCGATACGAATCAAACTGTCCTCACTGTCGAAAATGTACTTCGTCAACACCTTGGCGAGCTCCGTCTTACCCACACCCGTGGGGCCGAGGAAGATGAAAGTACCAATCGGCTTGCTCGGGTCCTTCAGGCCAACGCGGTTACGTTGAATGGCCTTGGTAACCTTCTCAATGGCGTTGTCCTGCCCGATCACCGCACCTTTGAGGTCGTCGGCCATACCAACCAGCTTTTTGCTCTCGTTCTGAGCGACCCGGTTGACGGGGATGCCCGTCATCATGGAGACGACTTCGGCAATATCCTCTTCGTTAACGGGGTAACGGCGGGTTTTGGATTCTTCTTCCCACGCTACTTTAGCTTCTTCGAGGGAGCGCTGCAGTTTACTTTCTTGGTCGCGTAGATCGGCAGCTTTTTCGTACTGCTGATTCTTGACGGCAGCGTTCTTCTGCTCGCGGACCTCTTCGATCTTGGCTTCCGCCTCCTCGATGTTTTCGGGGACGCTAATGTTTTTGATGTGCGTCCGGGCTCCGACTTCGTCGAGCACATCGATGGCTTTGTCCGGAAGGAACCGATCGGTGATGTACCGGTCGGAAAACTTCACGCAGGCTTCGATTGCATCATCCGAATAGATCACGCTGTGGAAATCTTCGTACTTCGTTTTGATATTTTGGAGAATGTGAACTGCTTCTTCGGCGCTCGGCGGGTTAACGAGCACTTTCTGAAAACGACGGTCGAGAGCGCCGTCTTTTTCAATGTGCTGGCGGTACTCGTCGAGCGTGGAAGCACCAATGCATTGAAGTTCGCCGCGGGCTAGTGCTGGCTTGAAGATATTACTGGCGTCTAGTGAGCCCGTAGCACCTCCGGCGCCGACAATTGTGTGGATCTCGTCGATGAATAAAATCACGTCGCGGCTCTTCTCGAGCTCGGTCATGATTGCTTTCATCCGCTCTTCGAACTGCCCGCGGTACTTCGTGCCGGCCACGAGAGCGGCGAGGTCGAGCATCACGAGGCGCTTGCCAAATAGCGTCCGGCTAACGCGCTTCTCCTTGATGCGGAGTGCGAGACCTTCCACAATGGCCGTTTTACCGACACCGGGCTCACCGATCAGGATCGGATTATTCTTTTTACGTCGGCTCAGGATCTGACTGACGCGTTCGATTTCCGTTTCCCGGCCGATGATGGGGTCGAGACGGTTTTCTTCGGCGAGCGTGGTGATGTCACGGCCAAAATTGTCGAGGACGGGGGTGCGGCTCTTGTTGTTGCCGCCGCCTTTGCGCTGGCCACCGCCGCCGCTCATGCCACCACGGCCCTGGTCGTCGTCTTCGTACTGGTCGCCGTCGTCGGGCGCCTGGTTGGTGGGAAGTTCGAGTTCTTCCGAAAAGTCTTTTTCGTCTTTCACGTAGTCTAGTTCTGCTTTGTAAATGTCGTACTCCACTTCGAACTGACGCAAGATTTTCGCTGCGGGTAATTCCTTGTTGCGGAGGATCGACAGGATTAAATGCTCGGGGCTAACGGTGGTCGTTTTGAGCGCTTTAGCTTCCAGAAAGGTCACTTTGAGCACCCGGTCGGCTTTGTCGTTCAGGGGGAGTTGGGAAATGGAGTGGCCGCTTTTTTGGCCACCGTTGCGTTGCACGTTTTCGCGGATCGTATCCTTGAGCGCGTCGCTATCAACGCCGAGATTGCGCAGCACGCGGTTAGCCAGCGTATTGGGCATACTCAGTACGCCGAGCAAAAGGTGTTCCGGGCCCACGTAAGCGTGGCCCATCTTCTCAGCCTCCATTTTGCCCCGGGCCATGGCCTTTTTAATGTCGGAATTGAACTCCCGTTGACTTGGATTAGGCATACTGATAAATTTTGGGGTAATGTAGATAAAGTGGCCCCGTTTTTGGGCGCGGCCGCGGGTGCGAAGTAGGTTAGCGAGAGAGCAAAAGAGATTGGACGTAAAGACCGGCACTTCCGCAGCCCCTCCCATTCATACTGACCCCTAAAGTAAATCCTTTATTGGAATAACCATGCCACCGACCCGCCTGACAAATAATCCTGACAAAAGGCCGGCAATACTGGCTTGGACGTTACTACCGATTTCGCACGGTATTGAAAACGGGAAAACGCAAAATTAGTTGGGAGAAATCATATCGTTTAGCCGACTAACAATGTACTTACAGGCCAATCTGTGTTGGAATCTAGTCGGTGGTTGCCCGGAAGGTAATCACCTCCCGATTTGTAACTACATTTGCGCAAAATACCAGCAACATGAAATTTAGCATCGACAAGAAGGAACGGTACACCCTCATTAAGCCCGAAGAAGAAAACCTCAATTCCGCCGTTGCACCCCAGTTGAAATCTGAGTTTGTCATTCTTGCGAACGAGGGCATCAACAACCTGATCTTGGATTTGAGTTCCTGTAAGTACGTCGATAGCTCCGGACTGAGCGCGATTCTGACGGCCCGCCGGCTGTGGTCTAACCTCGGTACCTTCGTCGTCACCGGCGTCGACCACCCGGCCGTAAAGCGTTTGGTGGAGATTTCCAAGGTCGATTCCGTACTCACGATTCTTCCGACCGTTTCCGAGAGCTCCGACTTTATTATGATGGAAGAGCTACAACGCGACCTGGCTTCCGACGGTCCGGCCGAGGATAACGAATAGGTTGAAATGTTCGCTCGATACCGAGTAGGCCCGCGTTCACTCCGCGCGACGGGCACCCCGATAACTGCGTATGAAATTCGAAGTGACCATCCTGGGGACTGCGGGCGCCGTTCCCTCCCACGGGCGTTTCTGTTCGGGTGTTGTCCTGCGCACCGAGACCACCGATATTCTTATTGACTGTGGGGAAGGCACTCAGATGCAGCTGCAGAATGCGGGCATCGGAATGGGCAAATGCAAACTCATATTAATCACCCACCTCCACGGAGATCACTACTTTGGTCTGCCCGGGTTGCTCTCCAGCCTCGCCCTCAGTGGCCGGACGGAACCCTTGCTCATCATAAGCCCCCTGCACCTGCGGCCGCGCATCAATGCGCTTTTTGAACTGGACCGCTACCCGATGCCGTACGCGGTAACTTTTCAGACTTATTTAGCAACGGAATTTGCGCCCGTTGTAACGATAGACGATCTGGAGGTTTTTGCCTTCCCGTTGCAACACCGCACACCAACCAATGGCTACCTAGTCCGGGAAGCCGTTCGTCAGCCCAACATCATCAAGGACAGAGTTGCGCGGTACGCCATCCCCTGGCAAGACATCGCCGCGATCAAGGCTGGTGCCGATTATACTACGCCGGCTGGCGAGCTAATTCAAAACGACGAACTTATCGTGGCCCCCGCGCCGCCGCGCAGCTTCGCTTACTGCTCCGACACCATCTATTTTCCTGAATTAGCTGACTACGTGAAAGGCGTCGATTTACTGTATCACGAGGCCACTTTTTTAGCGGATATGGAGGCGGACGCCCGCAAAAAAGGCCACGCTACCGCCGCCCAGGCCGCCACCATTGCCCGCGACGCTGGGGCGGGGCAACTCGTGATGGGGCACTTCAGTAGCCGCTATTCGGACGTGAGTGCGCACCAGGAGGAGGCGCGTGCCATTTTTCCGAATAGTTTTGCGGCGCGCGATTTGAATCAGTTCGGGGTTTCTTTTGTGGGGCGCGGGATCTGAAAAGCTCGGATGCCGCGTGAATCGGTTAAACTTTGGCACCCGTCACAAACCGGCTGATTGTGGATGTTTACGATGACTAAATAATAGGCGTAATTCTTCCGGTACGGAAATGATGCTTCAGCAGACTAAAAATATGGTTGTGTATAATGTTTGGATGTGCTCCGGTCACCTCCGGAGGATTACTCCTAAGGTTTATCCACCTCCAGTTAAAGTATTCTATTAAACTGGCGGGATAACCTGAGTAAATTTCACGCGTGGTAGCTCACTTTCAACTGCCCTTTAAAAACCTACTAAGTCACTAGCGCAAACGTAGCGGCTTGTGCCGTACACACTGCTTTGGGCATACGGTTATTACGTATTTCACTTGCAGCCAGCACCACATCGAGATGCCTGGTCCTTCGCAGATTTTTAGCCTTACATACACAAAAGTACAGATTAGCTCTTCTCGGCTACGCTAAAGCATCCTTTTACCTACGTTTTCGTGATTTGCTTCGGAGTATTTCATGCAGTGTTTTTGTGTCGGGAAATTTAGCTGCGTAGGGTCAATTGGTAAGTATAGTATTTAGGAGTATTGCTATTATGAATTATAAATTTTGTGATTTCGCGGATCACTGAGCGGCCAAATGTTAGTGATTGACTACTAATTCAGGGTGAAGAAATCCTTCGTCGTTGGAACGCGGGAGAACCCCGCAAACTTATCCCAACAATTTCTGCGATAGATTCGACGGGTGCTTGAATAACTGGTATTCGATAATAATGTATGTGTCTGTTTCAATTTTGAATAACTATCTTGAGTAGAATATTCGACCACTGCCGCTTATTTTCGTACTTCAGTGGTCCTTCAACGGGGTCGAATCCTTCACACTATTTATCTCACAAAATCAACTTATGATGAAACAACTACACTTCAGCTATATTCTCATCTTGTTTTTGCTGATGACTGGACAAACTTTGTCCGCCCAGTTTACCGCTCAAGGAACGATCGTCGATGAAGAAGGCATAACAATCATTGGGGCGAGCGTGCTCGTTAAGGGGTCTTCCTCCGGAACGGTAACTGATTTTGATGGTAATTTTGTGGTGAACATTCCCACCAACAAAGCCACACTCATCATTAGCTATACGGGTTATTCAACACAACAGGTCCCGGTGAGTGCTGCGAAACCGACCGTCAACATTATAATTACCTCCTCTTCTCAATTACTGCAGGAAGTTGTAGTAACTGGATATGGTGAGACGGACCTAAATACTTTTTCCGGCGCGGCTACCAAGGTTAGTACCGACATTGTCGCTCCCGCAGCCCGGTCTAACTTTGCGGAGAGTCTCGAGGGCAATGTTGCGGGCCTTCAGGTCAGCCAGGGTAGTGGCCAACCCGGTGCTTTTCAAGATGTACAAATTCGTGGATTGGGCTCGATTAACGCTAGTTCTAATCCACTTTACGTGATCGACGGTATTCCAATCTTTACGGGTAATGTCGGTGACGTCAGTACGACCAGTTCACCACTTGCGGGCATCAACCCCCAGGATATCGAAGATATTCAAGTACTAAAGGATGCTTCCGCTACTTCGATATACGGGTCGAGGGGTGCTAATGGGGTCATTGTTATCACGACGAAGCGCGGCAAAGCAGGCAAGGCTAAAATTAGTGCTAACGTTCAGACGGGCTATTCCGACGTATCTCTCGACGATAAGCTAAAACCTCTTACGGGTAACGAATACGTTGAACTGTTTACCGAAGGGTTAGTTAATCGTAGCGACTTTACGGAGGCTGAGGCCATAGCTAGAATAGAACAAAGTTATGATCTCGAACAAAATACGGATTGGTTTGAGGAGGTCACGCAACGCGGCAGATTCACCAACGCTAACCTATCCGCGTCCGGTGGGTCGGATGATCTGCGTTACTTCCTTAGTGCGGGGTACCAAGACAACGAAGGAACAATTCTAGGTTCTGAATTCCAACGCTACAGCAGTCGCCTGAACCTGGGGACGGATTTATCTGACTTAATAACCATCAACTTAAATGCCAGCGCCTCGCTTACGGAGCAGAAGACCGTTCCCACCGGCGGAACCTTCGCGAACCCCGTGCGTGCCGTATTCCGGCTGGTCCCGCTACTTCCCATCCGTAATGAGGACGGCTCCTTCGATCAGAGTTACAACCTTGGCTACAACCCAGTCGCGGAGGCAGAATTAAACAAGCGTCAATCTAATATCCTCAATCTCCTAGGCACCTTAAGTGCTACCGTTAAAATACCGTTCGTGGATGGGTTGACGTTCGAACCTTTTCTGAGCTATAATAGTGTCCAGGGTACGGATGAAGTTTTCCTCCCCCCGACTTCCGGTGCTGGTAACCCGTTGGGCCAAGGCATTGCGGATAACGATACCCAGAATAATTGGCTGGTACGAAATTCTCTGAAGTACAAAACGCGCTTTAACGACGCCCACGGTGTGGACATTATTCTGGGTATGGAAGCGCAAGAGTTTACCCGGATCAACATTGAAGCTACGGCCGAAAATTTTGCTTTTGCTAACTTGACAACACTAAATAATGGTGCTGACCCTACGTTCATCGGCGGAGAACGGACGGCCAACTCCTTAGTTGGTTACTTCTTCAACGGCAACTATAACTATAAGGGGCTCGTGTACGCTAATGGTACTTATCGTCGCGATGGGTCTTCCCGTTTTGGTAGTGACAACCGATACGCAAATTTCTTTTCGTTTGGCGTCGGTATCAATCTAGATCGGTTCGATTTCTTGGCAAGTAGCAACGTCATTACGCAACTGCGCCTTCGGACCAGCTACGGGCAGAATGGCAATCAAGCTGGAATTGATGATTTTGCTTCTCGTGGACTCTATAACACGGGTAATGATTATCAGGGTAATCCTGGCACCCTGTTGACACAGCTAGAAAACCCAACCCTCAGCTGGGAAGTAAACAAGCCATTTAATATAGGTCTTGATGTAGGTCTTTTCGACCGGATCAATATGGTGGTCGATGTCTACAGCCGCCGCACGTCCTCCTTGTTGTTCGAACAGCCAATCTCCCGTACGAACGGAGTTGAGGACATTAACGCCAACATTGGCGAACTAGAGAACCGTGGAGTAGAATTCACGCTGAATACGCAGAACATAACGAGCAATACGAACGGGTTCACTTGGTCTACGAGCTTTAATTTTACGACAAACGTAAATGAGGTGATCGCACTGCCTGACGGAGACTTTGCCGACGGCCAGCGGTTCCGGCGCGTCGGTCAACCCTGGAATACCTGGTTCCTCAATGGCTATGACAACGTAAACCCCGAAAACGGAAGACCTCAGTGGTTTGTGGACGGGGACAAGACGGAAATTACGGAAACCTATAATGATTCCGAGCCTTACGAACAGGGGACGTCGGACCCTGATTTTTTCGGGGGGATGCGTAACACAATCGGCTTTCGGGGTTTTTCGCTAACGGCTCAGTTGAACTATCGATGGGGCCAGAAAATCTACCACCGTTGGCATTCCTTCACCCACACCGACGGCTCTCGCGGCTTGGGTAGTACGGGCAACGTAGCTCGGTCCGTTTATGACCGCCGTTGGCAAAACCCAGGTGACATCACCGATACTCCTGAATTTGTGGTCAGTCGTAATTTTGGCGGTCGCAATGCCTCCACTCGCTTTCTCTACGATGGAAGTTACGTGAGTCTGCGCGACGTTATCCTTGATTACACTTTTGCTTCGGATCTCCTCCGCAAGGTTAAGTTCGGTAGCGTGAGAATTTTCGCTCAAGCCAGTAATTTATATATCTACACAAAGGACGACCGGTTAGAGCGCGACCCGCGCACAGACGTCAGTGGAATTATTGACCAGGAAATTCCGATTCCTCAGACGATCACGTTTGGTCTGGACGCTACGTTTTAAACCACTATACTTACTTATTACAATTATTCAGAATGAAAACATTCTTCAACATAATTTTTTTGGGGGTAGCTACGTGTATCCTCCTACCTTCCTGCTCGGATGAATTCTTGGAGCAGACACCGGAACAATCTTTATCGGTTGACAACGCAGTGGTGGACCTCATCTCACTCACCGCCGCTGTGAACGGGGTTTATAGTAATATGCAAGACGCTAATGTGTATGGCTGGGACCTTCCATTGATTCCCGATCTGCGCGCTGACAATGTCTACGTCAGTCAGCAAAACGCCGGCCGATTTATCGATTTTGGTGATTTTGAGTTGACCGACCAGAGCGGTCGACCGGAGGATGAATGGACGGATATGTACGAAATCATCGTGAATACGTCCAACATAATTAACCGCGTGCCCGCGGCTACCTTTCTTCCTCGCGAGCAGGAAGGTGCGGATCAGTTACTTGGCGAGTCGTACGCGTTGCGGGGGCTTACCTATTGGAATCTGCTACGCATGTTTGCTCCACCATACACAAACAACGGTGGCGATAGCCCCGGCGTACCCATTACTAACGAAGGCACGACTGGTGAAATCATTGCCCCTTCCCGCGAATCCGTTGCGGTGGGCTATCAGCAGGTAATTTCAGATTTAATAACTGGAATTGATTTGATGACGACTAATGACGATGGCCGCTTGGGTAAATCCGCTGCGCAGGGTTTTCTCGCTAAGGTCTATTTGTACCAAGAAGACTGGGTGAACGCCGAAACTCAGGCCACCTTCGTGATAAGTGACGATAAATATTCGTTGTATCCGGACAGCAGCGCTTGGTTCGGCTCCTATGGTTCAAATTTTGGAACGGAGGACTTATTTGCTCTACAAAATTTACCCGCCGATAACTTCGGTGTTAATTCCATTGGTGGAATTATGGATCAGAACGGTTATGGCGATATTCTCGGGACGCAAGATCTTTATGATGTTTATAGTACTAGTGACTACCGTCGGAGCGCGATGGTGTTTGGCGACCGCGTCGATGGAGAGTCTGGTGTTTACTTTCTCTCTCCAAAATACCCCAAGGGTGAACTCGGGGAGGATTACATTAAAATTTTGAGGCTATCGGACGTTTACCTGATTCGCGCCGAGGCTCGCGCAGAAACAGGGAATGAGGATGGAGCGCGTGAGGACCTCAACGACGTTGCTAGCCGACGAGATATTGAATATGAAGATTCTGCTGATTCGGGCGATGACTTAATCGAAGCAATCATTCTCGAACGAAGGAAGGAATTAGCATTCGAGGGGGACCGCGTTTTCGACCTCATGCGTCACAAGCGGACCTGGACAAAATTCCGGTCGTTCGAAGACGAGGTGATCAGTTGGGATAATGACCAACTAATTAACCCCATTCCCCGGGCGGAAATAAATGTTAACCCTAACATCACGCAGAACCCCGGTTACTAATCCGAGTGTAATCCTTTAAACCCGGATTGATGGTACGCGCGGCGGAATCGATACAGCTAAAATCTTCAACCATGAAGGTCCGGGCGTATTGGTTCCGCTTTGCTGTACGTACCTACTTGCTACAGAACATTCGCCCTGCACCCGCGACCGCGCCACGGTGAAATATAAATGGTTGAGCTACAGTAATGTAGGAAAGTCCTGCGCCGTAGCACACTCCCATGATAGGACCTTGCACTACCTTCGCGCGAAACCACAAAGCCCCGCCCCATGCCCGCCCCCACCGCCTACTCCGCCGCCAACGTCGAAGCCAAATGGTACCAACACTGGCTGGAAAAAAACTACTTCCACTCCGAACCGGACGAGCGGGAGCCATTCACCATCGTCATCCCACCACCCAACGTGACGGGGCTGTTGCACATGGGGCACATGCTCAACAACACGATCCAGGACATTCTGATCCGCAAGGCGCGCCTCGACGGGCGCAACGCCTGCTGGGTGCCGGGGACGGACCACGCCAGCATCGCTACCGAAGCAAAAGTGGTCAAAAAACTTCGCGCCCAGGGCATCAAAAAATCAGATCTGACGCGCGATGAATTCATGACCCACGCCTTCGCCTGGAAAGAAGAATACGGCGGCATCATTCTCGAACAGCTTAAGCAACTCGGCGCCAGTTGCGACTGGGAGCGGACGCGCTTCACGATGGAGCCGGAGCTTTATAAGGCGGTCATAAAAGTATTCGTTAGTCTGCACAAAAAAGGGCAATTATACCGTGGCCTGCGGATGACCAACTGGGACCCAGCCGCCCAAACCGTGCTCAGCAACGAAGAAGTCATTCACACGGACGAGAACAAGAATCTTTACCACGTTCGCTACAAAGTCGCCGGCACCGACGATGAGTACATTGTCATCGCCACCAGTCGCCCCGAAACCATTCCGGCGGATACGGCCCTGGCCGTTCACCCGGACGACGAACGCTACCGGAAGTACCACGGCCGCAAGGTGATCGTCCCCCTCGTCAACCGGGAAATTCCCATCATCGTGGATGACTACGTCGGAATCGACTTCGGCACCGGTGCCCTCAAGGTTACCCCGGCGCACGACATGAACGACAACGCGCTCGGTGAAAAGCACGGTTTGGAAGTGATCGACCTGCTCAACCCCGACGGGACGTTGAACGCGAACGCGCAATTCTTCGTCGGCATGGACCGAGAAGAAGCTCGCGTGGCCTTCGTCAAAAAGCTAAAAGCCACTGGCGACCTACTGGAAACAAAACCGTACCGTACGAGTGTGGGCCGCAGTGAGCGGACCAACGCCGTCGTCGAGCCCCGACTGACCTTGCAGTGGTTCCTCCGCATGGACGACATGGCCGTCACTGCCCTCGGCGCCGTCGAATCCGGTGAAGTAAAATTCCACCCGGAGAACATGGTCAATATGTACCGCAGTTGGCTCAAACCCGAGAACGTTCGCGATTGGTGTGTCAGCCGCCAACTCTGGTGGGGTCAGCGTATCCCGGCCTGGTACTGGAATGACGAAGTATTCGTTGCCGAAACCGCCGAAGAAGCCCTCGCCGAGGCCAACCGGAAACACGCCACGGCCGACATCAAGATGGAAGATCTCAAACAGGACGACGACGTGCTGGATACCTGGTTCTCTAGCTGGCTCTGGCCAATCTCCGTTTTCGATGGCTTCAAAGACCCGAAGGAGCTGGAATACTATTACCCCACTTCCGACCTCGTCACGGGCTGGGACATTATGTTCTTCTGGGTCGCGCGGATGATCATGGCTGGCTACGAATTTTCCGAAGATCTACTGCCGAAAAAACTGATTGAGGAGAAGGGTAAGATGCCCTTCAAGAATGTCTACTTCACCGGCATGGTCCGGGATGAGAAACGGCGGAAGATGTCTAAATCTCTCGGAAACAGTCCCGATGCGCTGGAGTTGCTGAAAAACTACGGAGCTGACGGCGTCCGTTTCGGAATGATGCGTTCCGCCGCGGCGGGTAACGACATCGTCTTCGATGCGCCGATCGATCCGGAGACTAAGGAGGTCTTAAATACCTCGGAACTTTGCAACCAGGGCAAGAAATTCTGTAACAAGATCTTCAACGCTAACCGGTTGATTCAGGGGTTCGAGCAGGTCGACCGAGCACCCGATCCCGTCACGGTGCTGGCCGGGCGGTGGCTGGAAGCGAAACTGAATCAAACCATCACGGAAGTCGACCGTATGCTCGGCGAGTACCGCATCAGTGAAGCGTTAGCTACCCTGTACAATTTCATCTGGGGCGATTTCTGCTCCTGGTACCTCGAAGCCATCAAACCGGCGGACGGTAAGTTAAGTAGCGAAACTTACGAGCTTACAATTAGTGCCTTCGAGCGAATGATGACTTTGCTGCACCCCTTTATGCCTTTCATCACGGAGGAAGTTTGGCACCAGTTGCGCGAGCGGAAAGACGGGGAGGATTGCGTCGTCAGTACCTGGCCCACCGCCGGCTCGTTCGACAAAAAAGTGATTGAGGACTTTACGCTTTTGCAGGACATTATCTCCAGCACGCGGGATATTCGCAACCAGCGGGGCGTTACCCAGAAGGAGGAATTGAAGCTATTTGTGCAGCGGAGCGAAGCGACAGAGGCCTTAATAGGCGCGGTCGCTGGTGCCAAGGACTTTGTCGAAAAGAGCGGGGTAATGAGTTCGGTAGAATTAACGGACTCAACACCAGATAATGCTTTGCCTTTCCTCGTCGGTAACGACAAGGGTTACCTGGTTCTCAACGAAGAAATCGACCTGGAGGGAGAACGTGCTAAGATCAACGAAGAGATCGCTCGTTTAGAAAAGCAAGTTAATGGAGTCAACCGGAAACTAGCCAATGAAAAATTCGTGAGTAACGCACCAGACGCCGTCGTAGCGATGGAACGGAAGAAGTTGGCGGACTGGTCGGCTAAAATTGACTCTTTGCGGGCGATGGTATAGTTAAGACACGAGTGCTTAATCCACTTCCGCCGCATGCAGCAATTCCAGTGCTTTCTCGAATACCGCGTCTCGACCAGCGGACAGATCTTCTAAGCTGTTTTCCATCCAGAAATCGGGCTCGAAGAAGCGTCCTTTCTCCGGGGCGGGGCGAACGAAGTACTCACTGGCGACCGAGCCGGTGAACCCGGACTCCGGTAATGAGTAAGGCCTCAAGCCAGTAGCGCCGGTAGGGTTGTTGCCAACCGTTGTTCCGATTACGGTAGCAATCTCATTATCCTGCAAAAGCGTAGTAAACAATGCTGCCGCCGATCCGGTGCCCGGCCCCACGAGCACCATCACTTTGCCATCGAAAACGGTGCGGTCGGAAGGGATGAAGTAGGGGGAGTCAACGTCCTTCATCTCCGAAAATAGATCTTGGTCTTTGCGTGTTGTCTCTCTGGAATAAAGCTTATTCATTTCCGGTGGGGCACCATTAACCTCGGCATAATTCTTCACGAAACGCCTGTACTCTTTTTTGTCCGTCTGGCGAAAAGCCTCGGATAAATACAGGAATTCATCGAATCCCTTTAGATCGTCACGGTCGGTCAGGTGGTAGAGCAATTGTAAGCAAAGTAGTAGGCTGCCACCGCCATTGTTGCGCAAGTCGATAACCAAGTTCTTAGCGCCACTTGCAGTCAGTTCAGCCATACTGGTTTCTAAATAGTCCCGAAATACGGGCCGCGAATAGTCTATCTCGAAGCCCCCCGGTGCATTTTTAAATTCTTTCTCTTTTCGGGCCATGCGGTTGAGGTACACGCGGGCCAGAGGTACGACAAAAGGGCGTACGTAATCCGGTATCGTTGCTCGCGCATCCACCAGATCGTAGCATTTATTAAATTGCAGGTAACCGAGATCTTGCTCCGGATGCAGGGTGAGATCATAATTATGGTCGCGGTATTCAGTGATTACTGGTTTAGGGTATTCTATGTCCCGAAAATTGATGTCTTCGTCGCTGTTTACCGCTGGGAGTGTAACTGACCGGCCATCCGCGAAACCTATCTCCAGCGAATCGCCCTCGGCGATTAAGCCCATGAACGCTAAAATCGATGGTCGGCACACGTAACTACCAAACTGCCTGCGTCTACTGGTTGCGTTTTCCGCGGAGAAGTACGGAAAAACGCGTTTCTCCACCTGCGCCATGGATAAACCAGCCAGGGAAGTGACTTCCGAGCCGATGAGGTCGAGCGGAAAATTTGCTTGAAGGTTAGCTAAATAATAGCGCCCTCCGTAAGGGTGCAAAATGAATGGAAACAAACCGTACGCAGTTCCTCCTCGCATCCAAGTGTGCTGATTCTCAAAGTTTCCTAGATAGTACCGAGTGGTGACCGCGAACTCAAATTCCGTCATCGCGGGATCGGCTAAAACGACCAGTAAGCTATCGACGACCTTTTGGCGGCGTGCGGCGGGGAAAACCTCCTCGATTAGGGGGAAAGTATTTACGCACAGCGCATCCAAGTAAAGTAGGTCGCGCTGGTACTGATTGGCCGCCCGGTAACTGGCTTGTGACGTGATGGTCGGCTCATACTCTTTCAGGCCGTTTTTGAGAAAGAAGCTGCTACAGGAGGAAAATAGTAGACAGGTCAAGGAGAACAGAAGGAGGCGCATAGACGGGGATTAGTTGCAGTAAAATACACCTCACCTGTACGGGATAAGATCAATTAACTTGGTCTTAACAACCCTGCTGGAAAGAGTTGGTGAACGACAAATTCGTGAATAACGCACCGGACGCCGTCGTAGCGATGGAACGGAAGAAGTTGGCGGACTGGTCGGCTAAAATTGACTCTTTGCGGGCGATGGTTTAAGTAGCACCTCGCCGCTCCACTCAGGCGTATCTACTGGAATCAAGGTAGTACAGGTGCACAGGTCATTGCTAAGCGACCAACATTGCTATTCTAACTTGCCCGGCACCCGCCCCGATAGCTATCGGGGCGCAAAATGAGAGCGGAGAATCAGTTCAATTTGTTGGCCGGCAGCATCACAATGAGCCTTAGCAGCCACTCTTCCCCGTAGCGATCCAGCCACGTGAAGTACTCAAAATGTAACCAAGCGGATGCTCACCGGGTAAATCAGGAGCGTAGCCGGACCAGAGGGCAGCCGGCACGCTAGTATTGTCCACTTTAAGATGGCCTTCCGTTGCGTTCAACTTTTCCCAACTACCGCCATCTTGTGACCGGTAAATCTCCGCCACGGCGCTGGTCGCGTAGAGGTAGCCCGCGTGCGAATATAGTTGGCTTATGGCCCAGTCCGTCTTAAGGTCAGTCCAGGTGATCTCACCGGCTGCGTACACGCCGACACCATTCTGGCGAGCCACGAACAACTGCCCCTGGTGTGGTGCGATAACGTTAATAAGGGCCATTTCTCCGCTTCTACTCCAGGTGTGTGCTCCGTCGGTCGACGTGAAAATGCCCGTGTCCGTGCCCGCGTAGAGCCTGCCGTCGTAGAAACAGAGGGAGCGGACATAACCACCTTTGTCGATGTTAAACACGGGGCGGCTCCAGTGCCGCCCGCCACTTCGAGATACGTAGACGCCCTGAAAAAGCGTCCCGAGCACGAGTAGGTCACCGGCCGCGGCGATCGAACTGGTGCTTTCGAGATTAATCAACCCGCTGCTGCGTTCCTCCCAACTCGTCGCCCCGGCTGGCAAAGCATACACCTTGTTGAAAGTTGTCAGATAGATTGTCCCGTCGTGCTCGAGCACGTCGCGCGGGCTAGTCCCAGGGGGTAGGCCCGCGTCGAGATAGTACCAGGAAGAACCCGTGTCGTCACTCAAAAAGATGGTAGCCCGGGGGTTCTTCTCCGTGGGCTGAAGTGAATCAACGGCACCCGGGTCGGAGGCCAGGAGCACGAATAATAGCAGCATTAGGTAAGAAACCATGAGTAGTGGTATTTCCTTTAAGTTAAGCTTTCCTTTACTACCACGAGAGAATACTTTTGGATCGGTCCAAACAATGTCTAAAAACAAAACCGCCACCCGAACGAATTCGGATGGCGGTTTTGATGGCTTTAAAGGGTAATTTACTTGGTCCCTTCTTCATCATCACAAGTCTTGGCGCAGGACTTACTGCACGTTTTCTCCTTTAGTTCCTCCGGCTTACAGCAGTTAGCCAAGTTCGCCTGTGCCTTCGGGCGGGGTGGCACGTCATCGGCTTCGTAGCCAGTATTGGCGATGGCCTGGCGCAGGGTGGCTACGTCGACGAGTGCGTCGTCAAATTTGATCTTTACCTTTTTCGTAACGAGATCGAGCTCCGCCTTCTGGACGCCTTCAATGGCCAGCAAGTTCTTTTCGATGCTCACCTTGCACATCTCGCAGATGGCGTTCGTCTGAATTGTCACCTTTTCGGGTGGGGCGGCCATGTTGAGAAAAGCAAAGACGGCGACTAAAATGGGGAGAAAGCGCATGGGTTGTTTCGTTTGTGCTTTAAAGATACATTCCAGATGGGGCGTTGGATCACTGGGCGGCGGGGTATTAGGAATTGTTTAGGCTTTAGGGTTCGGGTTAGGGTAGTGATCGGTAGTTCCCATTTATCCGAAATTTCTCCATTAACGTTATCGTGGTCTTGTGCCGGTTCCGTGTATCTTGACCTTTCATTTAATGAACTGACCTAACGCAACCGGATTATGCCACATCAATACAGAAACATACAAGAATAAGTAGACGGTGCTTCGACGTAGCCGTACACCGATTTTTGTGCTTTTGTGTTTATGTGGCAAAATAATCTGCGTAACATCAGTAAATAACTAGCCCGCCCATGCGCCACGTTCGTACGATCCTCTTTTTGCTTTGTGTGTGCTCACAAATGGTATATAGTCAAGCCTTTCCCGCCGTCCTCTCCCTCAAAAGCCAGGGCGAAACCCAGGACCGCTGGCTCCAAATCCGTACCGCAACCATCTTACCCGAACTAATGCGCCGGGAAGGTGTCGACATGTGGGTACTCATCAGCCGGGAATACAACGAAGACCCCGTGCTGATGACCATGCTCCCCAGCAAGTGGATGGGCGCACGGCGAACGACGATGCTACTGATCTACGACCCGGGTGAAGGCAAACCGCTCGAAACCCTCGCCTGCGCCCGGTACGACGTCGGCGACGTATTCAAAAAAGCCTGGGACCCGGAGGCACAGCCCGACCAGTGGGCCGCCCTCGTCGAATTGATCGAAGCGCGTAATCCCACCAAAATTGCCGTCAACCGATCTGAACACTTCGGCCTCGCCGACGGACTCAGCGCCTTTCACCACGAAACCCTGTTAGCCAAACTTCCCCCGCACCTGCGTGCACGCATAACCACCGGCGAAAAGCTGGCCATCGGCTGGCTCGAAACGCGCATTCCGGAGGAAATGACCGCTTACCGCCAGGTCATGGGCGTCGCCCACGCGATCATCGCCGAAGCCTTCTCAAACCAGGTCATTACCCCCGGCGTGACGACAACCGACGACGTGATTTGGCACCTGCGCGAGCGCGCCAATAAGCTTGGCCTCGGCATCTGGTTCCACCCGACGGTCGACGTGCAGCGTGCCGAAAACCAGGAGCTCTACGCCTTCAGTGGCCGGCCGGACGCCACCGTGATCCAACCCGGCGACTTACTCCACTGCGACTACGGCATCATCTACCTCGGCCTCAACACCGACACCCAGCACAATGCCTACGTCCTCCGCCCGGGCGAAACTCAGGCCCCGGATTACCTCACCGAAGCCTTCCGCCAGGGCATGGAAACGATGGACGTACTAACGAATAACTTCCAAAATGGCCGTTCGGGCAATGACTTGCTGGCGCGGACGCTGGTGCAGGGGAAAGAACGGGGGCTGCGCCCGACGGTCTATTCCCACCCCATCGGCTACCACGGCCACGGCGCCGGCCCCACCATCGGGCTTTGGGACCAGCAGGGCGGCGTTCCCGTCCGCGGAGACTATCCTATTTACCCAAATACTGCTTACAGCATTGAGCTCAATACCAAAGTTTACCTGGAGGAGTGGGGCAAAGACATCCGCATGATGATGGAGGAAGACGGCTTCTGGGACGGCGAAAACTTTAACTACATCGACGGGCGGCAGCTGAAATTATACCTGATCCACTAATAGTATGTGGTGGACGCAAAAGCACAAATTCAGCTTTACCACCGTTGACTTTGTGTTTCTGTGTTTTTGTGGCAAAAAAATGCTCACGTGAAGCCTGGCGGTTTAACCTATTCCACCGTGTACCGAACGCCGATGAACGCCATCGTCCCAAAGATCGGCTTGTAAACCTGCGTAGCGTCAAAGTAGTCGCCGGTAAGTGGCGCGTCGGCTCCGATTACCGCATTGGCCTGGCGGTTATTCGTCAGGTTTTCACCCCCGAAGTAGAGCTCCGTCTTAGCGTTGGCGACGTACGTAAATTGTGCGCTCAGCAGCCCAAAACCGGGCGAGCGTTGCGGTTGGGTAACTTCGACCGTTGCGGGCAGGTTGCCAAAGTCGATCAGCCGCTGCTCACCGACGTACTGGTAATTCAGGTGCGCCTTGATCCGTGCGCCGTCGTAGCCGATCGTGGCCAAGTACCGGTGCTTGGGCGTGAGGGGTACTTCGCGCAATCCGCCTTCCCGGTAGGTCTGTTTGACGTCGTTGTATTTGTAAGCTAGTTTGACGTCGACGAGCGGGAAGATTTCATAGTTGAGGCTGGCGAGTAGGCTGTTGGCCCGGCTGACGCCGTCGAGTTGGTAGAGGCGCAGCGTGCGGAAATCCTGCTCGGCGTCAACGATGATCTGGTCGGTGAACACCGTGCGGTAAGCATCCAGCACGAACTCAAGCTCCCGGTCACCGACGTCGACGTGGCCGGTCACGTTGGTGCCGTAGTTCCACGCTTTTTCCAGACCAATGAACCCGGCACCGTCGGCGTCAATCGATTCTCTGCGATCGAGCGTGACCCGTCGGCTGGAGGGAAGCCAGTTCAAATTGTCCACCAGGAGATTAGGCGACCGCCAGCCCCGCCCGGCGGAGGCCCGCACGGCAAACTGCTCGCTGGGGTTGTACTTGAGGTTCAATCGGGGCGAAATTTGTGTGCCACCGAGATTATGCTCCTCCACCCGCAGGCCGACAATGGCGGTAAAGGCGCGGTAGGGAGCACCCGTCCGGTCTTCCTCCCAATTAAACGTGTACTCCCCAAAGGCACCGACGGTATTTTCGCCTCGCGAAAAATCCTGCTCGTTCAGGAACTCATCGAACCGGTCGGAGCGCGCGGTGATGCCCGTAGTCACCAAATGTTGATCGTTGGCGATGCGCGTTTGGTAAAGTCCGTTGAAGTAAAATGACTGCTGCTCGCCCCGGTGGCGTTTTTCACCGTACACATTTTCGAGTTGGTGGAAACTGGCGCTGTAAATCGTGCCGAGGGACTGGTGGGGCTTGTTAAACCCGAAAAAACCGGTTTTACCCCAAACTTCAAACCTACGATTATCCTGATTGATCTGGTAGCCATCCGGCCGGCCACCGGGGAGGTCGGTCTGCCCGCCTTCACGCCGGTCGTAGGCGCCCAGCGCATTCCACTGACCCTCCCAGTTACCGCCGCCATTTTTGAACAGCCGCACCATGCCTACGCCCGTTTGGCGGTTCGGCATGTCGCGGAAGCCATCGTCGTCAAAATCTTGGTTTCCGCCCGTAAAGGAGCCGTGGGCCGCCCCGCCGAGGTAGAGGTTCTCCGCGATCTGCTTATTACCCAGCACGTTGATTTCTCCCCGGCCCTGGCTGCCGGCAAAGGCGTTCAGGTAGAGTTTCGGGCCGTTGACGGGCTTAATTAACTCAGTATTGATCTCGCCGGTCATGCCCTGAGCGCCGCTTTCCAGGCTCCCGCTGCCCTTGCCGATCTGGATGCCCTGCACCCAGGGGCCGGGGATGAGGTCGAGTGCGTAGGGGCTGGCGAGCCCGTCGAGCATCGGTCGTTTTTCGAGCGTAATTTGGGTGTAGTTGCCCCGGAGGCCGAGCATCTGTATCTCGCGGCGGCCGGTGAGCGGGTCGCCGTAGGTTAGGTCGACGACGGCACTGTTCTCAAAGCTTTCGGCGAGGCTGCAGCAGGGCGCTTTTCGGAGTTCTTTAGAACTAATCGATTCGATGTTGCGCGTCTTGAGCACGGAAGCGGAGTTGCCATTGTCGCGGGCGGTGACGGTCACGTCGCCCAGGGTAGAAGCCGCTTCCAGTAGGATAACGGTTAGTGGCAGATTCAATTCGCCAACGTGGAAAGATTGGGGCGTAAAACCAAGGTAGGAAATGGTGAAATGGTGCTGGCCGGCGACTTCGGGTAACGTGAAGCTACCGTCGAGTTCAACGGTCGTGCCCGTTCCGTCGCCCCAGGTGACGGTAGCGCCGGCTAGGGGGTAATCGTCTGCGTCCACCACCTTTCCTTGCACCTGCGCCAGCGCAAAAAAAGGTAAACACAGGAGAATAAACAGGGGAAGGATGCGCGGACGCGGGTGCCAACGTAATTGGCAATTAGCAATAATTTTAAACACGGGATACAAGATTTTTCGATTAGAGAAGTACGATACTGAAGCGCCCGAGCGGCGTAGTGCCGACGGGAGAAAAGGGAAATCGTGCCGTACTAAATCAAGAAAATCTGCTGCCGCGCAAGTAAGTCACGGCCGTAGGGCGCGGGCGGCGGCGTGGGTCCGCGAATTGGTGCGTGACCACTAACCACCGCCTGAACCGGCGCGTGAAGGGTGGCGAAGAGTACCGCGGTGGCGACGTCCGCCTCACCGGACGAAAGGAACCACTCGGTCGTGAAGTCCACGTCCAGTTGCGGCAGAACGATCTGCGAATTTCCACAGTCGTGGCTGGTGCAGTCGGTTACCGCCGCATCGTCCCCGTGGTAAGTTTGCGCTAGCTCTTCGTGGTACACTACATCCGCAGCGGTATCGTGGTGGCACGCGTGTTCTTCCGGTAAAACTGACAGCCAGGACTCCCCCACGCAGGCGCAATAAACGCGGTTGAGGGGCACGCCGATACTGACCAGCAAGAGGTAAGCGGTCAGGTAAGGAGTCAGCCTTTTACTAAGTTTGCGGAGGGACATACACGCGAATCAACAACGCGTCCCCACGGGAGGTTGATGCCGCGGCGGCGGGTAAAGGAAGGTGCGTGGTCGCGGGTGCTAAGGTATTTCGTAACGAAAACGACTTCACCACTTCCGCCTCTCCAGACTAATTACGGTGAGCAAGAGAAAAAACGCCGTGAGGGAAAGAAAGTAGACGACGTCTCGGCTGTCGATCAGGCCCCGCCCGAGGCTGTGAAAGTGTTCCTGCATGCCCAGCGACTCAATCAATCCCGCCCCGCTCAGGTAGAAAAGCGGAAGCCCGGCCAGTAAGCTGAACCCAAAGTAAAGGAAGAAGGAAAGCGCGAGCGCGAGCAGGAAGCTCACAATTTGGTTGCTCGTCAGCGAACTAGCGAACAAGCCGATGGCTACGAACGCCGACGCCAGGAAAACCAGGCCCAGGTAGCTACCGATCGTACCCCCCGCGTCAATATTTCCGACGGGCGAACCCAACTGATAGAGCGTCACGTAGTACAGGACGGTCGGTAAAAAGGCGATCAATACCAGCGTCAGGCAGGCCAGAAACTTTCCGAAGACGATCTCATAATCTCGCAGCGGACGCGTTACCAGCAGCTCAATCGACCCAGTTTGCCGTTCTTCCGCGAACGCCCGCATACAAATGGCGGGGATGATGAAGGTCAGCACGTTCGGTGCCAGCGTGAAGAACGGACCCAAACTCGCGTACCCAAAATTAAGCAGACTGGTGTCCGGAAAAACAAAGAGGAACAGCCCCATAACCAGTAAGAAAACCCCGATCACGAGGTAGCCGATGAGGCTGCTGAAGAAAGAATTGATCTCTTTGCGGAAAATCGCGAGCATTTTATAGTCTTTGGTCTGGGGAGTGATGGGTTCGCAATCTCCGGTTGGTTATCGACCCAACCTCATTTACCGATCAAAAAGGGGTAGCGGTCGTCGTAAAGTTTGACCGCGCGCAGTAGAAGGTCCGGCGTTGGGTCCGGGAGATCGGTAAGGGCTTTGGTGAGCTCCTTATCGTCACCGATCAGGGCCAGGAGATTGGGGCGGGTCAGCGACGTTCGTTTACCGGAGGGGAGGTCGATGATCTTGGTCACGGGTAGCTTCTTCGTACGCTCCACCCAGGCCTCCCGGAAGGGTTGTCCGTTGGCCGGGTTGTAGGCCTTCATCAGGGTACGGACCTGGACGGTCGTATCGTAAGTGATGACGGAGAGCGTTCCCGCTACCCGCAAGCCGCTGAATTCGTAGAAGTCGCGAGGAATATTCTTACGCAGGAAAAAGTAAGGTTGGCCGTCGAGACCGATCGCGTAGGGAATCAGGTCGGGATCGAGGCTTCCGTCGCGGTAGCCATAGGAACCAATCTGAACTTTAAAGTCCTCCGGCATCTGTACCATCTCCCCGTCGATCGCTTCCCAACCCAGGTCGGGCTGCGCGGCGAGCACCGCGGCGTGGCTGAAGTAGATACCGTCCGGCAATTTGTACTCCGCGTTGAAGACAGTTTGCGCGTCGAGGCTGCAGCAAGCCAGTAACACGGTAATGGAGAATAAGAAGTTTTTCATCGGGAACAAAAGTAATGGAGAACTGGGTGGTACGTGGAGAGGGCGCCGTTATGTGAAAGGTAATGTTTGTGAAACGGCTCCCGTAGTTGCTAGGGATACCCGGCAATTATTGGATGGATGTCTTGGGTAAGGGAATACCAAAAGCAAGCGATATCCGTAAATTACCGGCTAACTGACCTTGCGCAACCGGATTATGCCACATAAACATACAAGAGTAAGTAAACGGTGCTTCGGCGTAGCCGTACACCGATGTTTGTGCTTTTGTGTGTTGCTTCGCAGTACTTCGTGCTGTGTGGCGAAATAATCTGCGTAACATCAGTGACTAATGTTACGGAGATTTTTTAGCCACAAAAGCAAGGAATAGCTCTTTTCGATTACGCTGAACCACCTTCTATTTGCGCTTTTGTGGTTCTGTACTTCGCTTCTCAGTACTTCGTGCTACGTGTCAAAATCTGTTGGGCTTAGGCCCACTACTAAAACGCGCTCGCTAAATCATCAACGGGAACCCTTTTGCCGGACCAGCCGGTACAACGGGCAACGCATTACTGCGTCAGTGCCCTAAACACCTCCTCAACGCTGAGGTCTTCTGATTGCAGCGCCAGCAAGATTCGTTGGTTAGCGACCGCAAAGTGAAAAACTTCCGCCCGCGCGTCCGCCCCGCCGGATAGGTAGAGCCGGTACTCGCCCCGCGCACCGGTAGCTACTACCTTCGTCACGCCCGTGATCTTACCCAGGCCGAGCGGGTCAACGGGCTCGTCGAACGTTACCAGAAGGCTAGCACTGCCACTCAGGCGTCGCTTCAACGTCTCAATCGGGTCATCCGCCACCAGCCGGCCGCGGTCGATAATGATCACCCGATCGCAGAGCGCCTGGACTTCCTGCATGATGTGGGTACTAAAGATGACCGTCTTTTCTTTACCCAACTCCTTAATTAAGGCACGAATCTCGGCCAGCTGGTTGGGGTCGAGACCGGACGTCGGCTCGTCAAGGATGAGCACCTTCGGATCGTGCAACATGGCCTGCGCCAGCCCGACGCGCTGGCGATAGCCTTTGGAGAGCGCACCGATCTGCTTGTGTGCTTCCCGCCCGAGGCCGGTCATTTCTACTAGTTCTCCAATTCGTTTGCCGGGCTGGCCGATCTTGTTAGCACTGGCGGCGAAGCGCAAGTATTCCCGAACGTACATGTCCTTGTAGAGCGGATTGTGCTCGGGTAAGTAGCCGACCTGGCGTCTTACTTCCAGGCTGTCCTTTGCTACGTCGTGGCCGCAGACGGTAGCCGTGCCTTCACTCTGGCTCAGGTAACAGGTGAGAATCTTCATCGTCGTTGTCTTTCCGGCACCATTCGGACCAAGAAATCCTAGGATCTGGCCGGGCTTAGCGGTGAACGATATATCGTCGACGGCACGCTGGTTGCCGTAGATTTTAGTTAGATTTTTAACGATTACGGACATAGGGTTACGGTGTTGTGATCAAGTTTGAGGGGATAGCTAGGCTACTGCCTTTGGCGGCCTTACGCCACCCCGCTGGCTACCGGGGAACAGGGGTAGCTGTCTGACGTATGCTACCGCACCCCCGATAGCTATCGTTGTCGGGCGGGACGCCCTCAACCTAAATAAAAAAGGCACTGCCCGCATCGGGTGAACGGTCGTCGTCGGTTGCGGATGCCCTTAACCTGAATAAAAAAAGGCGCCCCTCCCGGTGGGAAGAGCGCCTCGCAAAGTTACTTTATTGCCGAGGGAGTAATTACCGGGGCATCAACACGCCGTCGATGGCGTGAACAACACCGTTATCGGCCTGGACGTCGGCGGTAACAACGGTAGCCGTCTTGCCGGAATCATCCATGATCACCACTTTACCGTCGCGCACGCTGGCTACGAGGGTTTTGCCGTTGATCGTCTGGAGGAGCAAGTAGTTGCGGGCGTCGGAGATGGCGCTGGTCAACTGACTGGCAGAAATCCGGTAGGGGAGCACGTGGTACTGAAGCACGCCGGAAAGTTGGTCGTTGCTCAAACCCGCTACCGCACCACTGGGTAGCGCGTTGAAGGCGTCATCGGTGGGGGCAAAAACTGTGTAGTCACCATTTTGGCCCATCATTTCGGCTAAGCCCGTAGAGCCAAGCGCACCAACGAGGGTGGTGAAGTTACCGTTGGCGGTGGCGACCTGGGCGATACCATTATCGAGTTGGCCAGCGCTTACTGAAGAACGGTTCTGCATGCCGGTATTGGTGGTCATGTTGCCGTTGCGCATCCGATCCTCCGCGTTGTCCATGCGGTCGTTAGCGGAGTCGATCATGTCATTTTTCTCGGTCTCTAACCGGTCTTCGACGTTGTCGATACGGTCGTTGATGTCATCTACCGTGTTGTTCATTTCCATGTCAATCTTATCCTTCGAATTGTCGATACCGTCAGTGACGGCTTCGGCGGCGTTGTCCTTTTCGGTCTGCATACGCGTGCGGGCGGCGCGGGCGGTGGCCTTGAGCAGGCCAGCGGCGTCTACACCTTCCGGAAGTAGAACATTGTCGATTGTGTGGATGATGCCGTTGCCGGCCATCATGTCGGTACCGGTCACGGTAGCCATCCGACCCTGCTCGCCTTTCACCATGACGCCACCTTTATTGGTGACGGTAAGGTTACCGTTCATGGTAGGGGCGATAAAGCGGCCGCTGTTGTCGGCTTTGACACCGGCTACGACGGCTTCGGCGTTAACCTTCTTCTCCACGACGTGGAAGGTCAGGATATCGACGAGTACTTTCTTGTTGCGGGGGAGGAGGAGCGCGTCGACCAGTCCGGCGGGTAATTTCTCGAAGGCATCATTCGTGGGTGCAAAAACAGTGTAGGGGCCTTCGTCGCTCAGGGCGTTCGCCAGGTCGGCGGCCTGGACGGCGGCTACGAAAGTGCTCAGGTTAGGGTTAGACGCGGCGAGCTCGACGACCGTGCTGGGATCAGACTGCGCGTTGGCGGGGTTAGAAAAGCCGAAGAGTACGAGGACGCACAAAAGGCTGAGGGTAAAACGTTGCATATTGGTTTGGTTGTCTGTGAAAAGTTAATCCTGCAATTAGGACGTTTCAGTTGCTGCCCAAACGGCAAACGGGCGTTTATGTTCGTTTTTTTCACGCTTGCCGTAGCGTTCGGGGGGTAGGTTGCAAATCACGAATTGCTCAGAAGGACGGGACGATGCACGATGCACGACAGTCGCGAGAGTGGGGCCAACGGTACCGAACTATAGAATGTAATAAGGTATCACCAGTAGGATGAGGACCTAACAAAGCAGCTGCACCCAAATCACTTTGCCACGCCATTTACCTGGCACCCCCGATAGCTATCGGGGGACCGCGCCACCTTTGCTAGCATGCGTGGGAAAACGAAACCAGGTTGACGGGGCCGAAAATATTTTCCTAACCTTGCACAACGCCAAACGCGCCGCGTTAAACAACTTTACCACCCAACACACGACAGTATGCTCCCCAACGTAGACCCCACCTCGACCCTCGCCTGGAAAGAACTCGACCTGCACGCCCACGAGATGGAAGCGCGGCACATGAAGGATCTTTTTGCCCAGGACCCGCAGCGCTTCGAGCACTTTTCCCAAACGTTCGAGGATATTCTGTTGGACTATTCCAAAAACATCATTACCCAGGAAACCCTGGACGTGCTTTTTCGCCTTGCGGAAGACTGCGGCGTCAAGGAGGCGACCGAAAAGATGTTCTCCGGCGAGACGATCAACGGCACGGAAGGCCGCTCGGTGCTGCACGTCGCGCTCCGCAACCGCGGTAAAGGAAAAATTATGGTCGACGGTGAGGACGTCATGCCCGCCGTTCACGACACGCTCAGTCGGATGCGCCAATTTTCCGACAAGGTCATTACCGGCCGCCACGTCGGTTACACGGGTAAAAAGCTGACGCAGGTCGTCAACATCGGTATCGGCGGGTCGGACCTCGGGCCGGTGATGGTCACCGAAGCGTTGAAACCTTACTGGATCGAGGGTCGAGAAGTCTATTTCGTCTCCAACATCGACGGTACGCACCTCGCCGAGGTGCTCAAAAAAGTCGACCCCGAAACCACGCTCTTCCTCGTGGCCTCCAAGACCTTCACCACCCAGGAGACCATGACGAACGCCCGCTCGGCGCGCGACTGGTTCTACCAGCGCGGCGGGTCGGAGCAGGACGTGGCCAAGCACTTCGCGGCCCTGTCGACCAACATCGCCGGTGCGCAAGAATTCGGCATCGACGAGAACAACATCTTTGGCTTTTGGGACTGGGTCGGCGGTCGCTACTCACTTTCCAGCTCGATTGGGATGAGCATCGCGCTCACGGTCGGTTTTGAAGCCTTCGTTGAGTTGCTCGACGGCCTGTATTCGATGGACGAGCACTTCCGCCACGCGCCGCTCGCAGAAAACCTGCCGGCTAAGCTCGCTTTAATAGGACTGTGGTACACCAACTTTTTCGGTGCCGAAACGGAGGCCATCTTGCCCTACGATCAGTACCTCCATCGCTTTCCGGCCTACTTTCAGCAGGGCAACATGGAGAGCAACGGTAAATCCGTCGACCGCAACGGCAACCCGGTCACCTACGAAACCGGCCCCATCATCTGGGGCGAGCCGGGCACGAACGGGCAGCACGCCTTTTACCAGCTCATTCACCAGGGCACGCGCATCATCCCGTGTGACTTCATTGCACCCGCGTCCTCGCATAACCCGATTGGCGACCACCACGCAATCCTGCTGAGTAATTTTTTCGCCCAGACGGAAGCGCTGATGAACGGCAAGACGGCCCAGCAAGTCACGGCCGAACTCCGTAAGGACGGCAAGACAGACGCGGAAATCGCTGAGTTGGTGCCCTTCAAAGTATTCGACGGCAACCGGCCGACTAACTCCATTTTGGTCAAAAAAGTCACACCCTACGTGCTCGGTCAGTTGATTGCGATGTACGAACACAAGATTTTCGTGCAGGGAATCATCTGGAACATTTATAGTTTTGACCAGTGGGGAGTGGAACTAGGCAAGCAACTGGCCAAAGCCATTTTACCCGAGCTGAGTTCGACGGACGAAGTAAGCGGGCACGACAGCAGTACGAACGGTTTGATTAACGCTTACAAGTCCTGGCGGTAGTCCGGGTCAAGTGCGTGAAAGCTGAATTTTAGCCAGCCGGGCTCCGCAAACCAGTGGGGCCCGGCGACTTAATATTGCTAGGGCGCGGTCCCCCGGTAGCTATCGGGGTGCCAAGTAGGTACGGGTTACGCACCTTCTACCCATCTTTACTTAGCGAGCCAATTAGTACCTTGACCGCCCGGTTAACCTACGCCCATGCCAAATCCTTACGACGATCTCTTTGACGCCGACGATGATGATAAAAAACGGGATGCGCCCGCCTCCCAACAAGCCGCCGGCTTCAAGTCGTCCATCGATTTGGACGACCCCAGATTTCAGCACACCGGTCCGGAAGCGCTCGACGAGATTCTGACCGCCATTCAGCAGTTCAACGGGCGAGCGGCGGGCTTCGGCAAGCTACTCAGCGAGTTGCGAGTGCCCGACCACGAAGTCAGTAACCGGGTGGCCCGGCTCTTTTTCGTGGTGGATGACCCCCAGGATCGCGGATCGCTAGCCGGCGAACGGCAGTACCACGAACTGCAAGAACAAAAATTTCGCCTCATCGTGGAGCCTATGCGGGGCTTAGCGGAGCTACACCTAAATACCGTCAAGCAATTCAACCGTGACATCGATGAGCATTACCACTCCGTAGAAAAGTCGGAGCGGCAAGTTAAGTCGGACTTAACGCTGGCGATGGACGGTATCAACCTCCAGCGGCGCGTGCTGGGGGACGCTCACGATCACCTAAACATCCTCGCCGTCGGGCTAAAAGACACGGAACGCCGCATGAAGTACTACGTCAACGCGGGCGGTACGAACAACATCAGTGCCTCGGAATACGAGTTGATCGGTCGGAAGCGGGAAGCGTTGACCACGGGCCGGGAACACGGTTTTGATTACGAATTTTTCGACGTCAACCTGTTGGACAAGACGGCCATCGGCCTGGGCATCTACTTGAAGGAGACCAGCAGCCAGTATCTAAGTAAACTGGAACGGGCGATGGGGTAGGGCACCGGAACGAAGGTGGCTGCCGCAAATTCGATAGGGTCAGGCCAATTTCTTTAAAACACGGTCGAGGTAGTGAGCCAGTAAATCACCGTTGGCGGGCGTGAAGCACATGGGTGGTTTTACCTTCAGTACGTTTTCGTGGGGTCCGTCCGTACTCATCAGGAAGCCCAATTCCCGCATCTGGTTCTTTAGGTAAGCTGCCTGCTTGGTGGCCGGGTGGCCCGCGTCGGTTTCTAGCTCAAAGCCCAGAAAAAGACCCGCGCCGCGTACGTCCGTAATTAATGGGTGTACGTCCCGTAACTCCCTGAAGAGTTGCTTCAAGTAGTTACCGGTGGTAAGCGCTTTTTCCAGCAAACCTTCTTCCCGCACGACCGCCAGCACGGCCAGCCCCGCCGCGCAACTTACCGGGTTGCCGCCAAACGTATTGAAATACTCCATCCCGTTGGCAAAGGCCTCCGCGACGCGGGGCGTACACACCACGGCCGCGAGTGGGTGGCCGTTCCCGAAGGGTTTGCCGACCGTGACGATGTCGGGCACTACGCCCTGTAGTTCGAAACCCCACCAGTGGCTACCGACCCGCCCCAAACCGGTCTGGACTTCATCGGCAATACACAGGCCGCCCTGCTCCCGGACGTGGGCGTACACGGTCGCTAAGTAATCATCCGGCAACACGATCTGACCGCCGCAGCTCAGGATGCTCTCCGCGATGAAGCTACCGATCGATTCACCACTGGCCGACCGAGCTGCGATAAATCGCTGGGCTAGGTCACCGTATTTGCGCCCCGCCCCGGCGGGGTCTCGGTGGAGACCCGTACGTACATCGGGAAGCGGCAGGAGGTCCGTCGTCCCGGGTGCCCCCCGGCCGCCTTTGCCGTTGAACTTATAGGAACTAACGCCAATCAACCGCTCGGTATGGCCGTGGTAGCCCGTCTCGACGGCTAGCACGTTTGGCGAGCCGGACCAGGCTGCGCACATCCTCAGTGCTAAATCATTTGCTTCGCTGCCGGAGTTGACGAAGTGCACGACGGACAATTCCGGCGGCAAAGTAGCGGTCAGCTCCTCGGCGAGTTGGAGGATGTTGTCGTGCAGGTAGCGTGAGTTGGTATTGAGCACGGCCGCCTGCCGCTGAATAGCTTCCACGACTTTCGGGTGTTCGTGGCCTACGTGCGCAACGTTGTTGACCGTGTCGAGGTAGCGGCGACCGGTCTGGTCGTAGAGATACTGGCCCGCGCCCCGGACGATGTGCAGGGGTGCAGCGTAGCTTACGGACAAAGACTTACCCAAAGTTGCGGCGCGGCGCTCCGATAAATTGACTTGGTTACTGGCAATTAGGGGCGGCGGTAAGTTAAAAACAGCCAGCGGACTGGGGCAGAGGCTCAACATGGCCTCGGCTTCCTCCGGAAACGCGACCCCGGGAAAGTCTCCCCGCAGACCCAGCATATCGGTCATGACCTGGAAGTGCAGGTGAGGCGGCCAGCCACCGTTCTCTTCCGGCCGTCCGAACGTAGCTATTTGGTCACCCCTCCGCACCCGCGTCCGCGACGCGTAAGCTACTCCCGAACTTTGTCGGGGTGCCCCCTGCTGAGCTAGTGACCTAAGGTCGTTTACGTCCCGCACGGCAAGGTGCCCGTACAGGGTGTAGAGTCGGCCGCCGTCCGGTAATTCGTGTTCGAGGATAATCGTGGGGCCGTAGCTACCCGGTGCTGGGTCGACGTGGGTGCTGTGTACGTAGCCGTCGAGTGGTGCGACAATGGCCGTCCCCACCGGCCCCCAGATATCCAAGCCGAGGTGGACGGTGCGCCAGCGGGGGCCGTCGTTACCCGTCTGGGCGAAAGCATCCGTGGTGTAGACGGGGCGCGTCTCGCCGTAGCCACCGTAGGCGAAGTCCGCCCCATTGTCGGCCAGTAGATTGCTCACGTGGCGCGTGAACCGCGGCAGGTCCTCAAAATTTCGGTTCAGGCCCAGCTGTAAACTACCCACCGAGAGGTCCAACTTGAGTAGCGATTTTCCGACCAAGTTGACCGGTGAAACGGGCGCGAGCCGCTTCCAGTCGATCAGCCCCGGCGCGGCGTGGCCCGCGGCGGTACGAAACACCGCCGTAGCGAAACTTGGATGGACCTCGTCCAACCGCTCGAGCAGGGACCAGGCCGGTGCGGCACTCACCTGGTGGTACAGATTTTCCGGTTCCGTGACCGCCCGCCGCGCGGCCAGACTTACGGTGATGAGCAACCGGGCCCGCACTAAATTGAGTAGGTGCTCAGGGTGATTAATGGGCTGGTGTTCAGCGTACAGCGTGATGAGATCAGCCATCGCGCCGATGGGGTCGGGCACATCCATGGCGGCGTAGGCGCAGGCGATGGCCAGTTCGTTCAGCCGCTCGGTGAAAACCACGTCGGCGAAATCAAACACGGCCGTGATTGTTCCTTTCTCGTCGGCCAGCACGTTGGCGCCGTGCCCGTCATTGTAATTTAATCCCCTGGGCAGCGCCGCCAGGTGAGGAAGCGTATCACGCTCGAAATGATCCCAGGCGCTGTCCGCCAGGATCTTCTGCTCCGCACTAAAATATTTACTCAGTGCGCGGTGCTGCAAGGTTTCGCTGGGGTTCCACGCGTACGTGTGCAGTGCTTTGGTTATCGGAGCATCCCTAAGGGCATTATTCAGTTGAGCGACCGCCCGGCCCCAGTTTTGACGTAGTTCCTTGGTCAGGGGGCGGAGTTCGTCGAGCGTCCGCCCGGCGTGCCAGGGCAAGATGAGTACCGCGGCACCGCCAGCCAGCCGGCCTTCGTGGACGATTCGTGGGGTGGCGAAAGGCAGTTGCTTCCCCGCAAGGTGCCGGACTATCTCCGTTTCCAGCAACAAGCGCTCAGAGTCGTAATCGGCGGGGTAAACCTTGATTTTGTACGCGCTGGCACCGCCCCCGGCGTAAAAGCTGGTCGCCACCTCCCCCGCCAGCGGACGAATCTCGGTAAGGTGGTCTGGTAGGTGCTCGTTGGCGTAGCGGAGTAGTGCGGCGGGGTCCATGGTGCGCAAAATACTGCGCGGGGTGCACTCGGGTCCCTCAATCCTGCCAATTTTATAAATCGGCTAGAAGGCGAAGCGCAGACCGTTTACCCAGGTGTAGATGGTGGCGGGGACGTCCGGCAGATCGCGATTAACGCGCCTGTCGTACGTGAGGGAAAAATTACTCGTCACGGCGAGGCGGCGGGTGATGCCAACCTGTAGGGCCGTGATGGTTGAAATTCGCGGGACAGAGAAATCGGGCAGCCGGGGCTGAAAGTAGGTGGTGTTGGAAACACGCGCGTTCTTGCCCAGCGGAAAATTTAGGGTGACGTAAGTACTAAGGCGGTGGTCGCGGTAGATGATGTCAGACTTACTCAGTTCATTGTACTCGAACATGTACAGCAGGCCAAAATAAGAGCGGTACTTACCATTGTCGCTTTTGTAGAGTCGCCGCCGCACGCCAGTCCCGATCAGGTAGCGGGCCGTCAGTCGTAGTTGCTCGTTGTACTGTACCTGGGTGAAACTCTCCCAGCGCCACTTGTCCTTGGGTTCGTATCCGTAACGGAGGTGCAAAAAGCCGGCGTTCACGGCCGCGTCGTCGCCACTTACCTGCACGAGGCGGTAGTCAGCGAGCATCAGTACGTTAGCTTTCCTACCCAGCCGGTCGAGCCGCAGGCCTCCCTGCAGCGTGGTCACGGTGTTGCTGTTCTTGGTGAGCGTTCCCCCGAGGTCGATTTGCCCCTTCCAACCGATGGTGTCGATCGTGCGGCGTTTGTCCTCGATGTTCACGATTTGGGCGCGGACGCCGGTGCAAACGAAACACAGGAAGAGCAAAGTGGACCAGGCGGTCAGCCGCCGGGAAGATGTTGTAGTTGGTACCAAACCGAAAAGTTATTTACGCGTCGCCCGTTCGTAGGCCAGTGTGCCTTCCCGCTCTTCCTTAAAAATACCCACCGCCTTGCTGACGCCGAACAGCGCACCGCTGAAGACCAGGTTGGCCAGTAGGCTATTAAGCAAGAAGGGTAGCCCGGCTACGTAGGCGGAGAGGAGTCCCGCGGCCGTCTTGGGGTACATCAGTCCGCCCACCCAGACGCCGAAGTTACTGACGAGGAAAAAAACGAGCGTCGCGCCAACGGCCGCCCCGCCAATCCGCAACCAGCTAAAGGTTTGGTTCCGCAACAAGCCCGCACCGACCAGGATCATCAACCCCAAACCCAAGTAAACGAACGGTGAAATACCGAAGTACAAGCCTTCGAAATACTCCGCGTAAACGAGGTTATTCAGCGCCAGGTCGGAAACGTAAAACGCCACCAGGGGCACCAGGAACATCAACCACCGCTTCGGTAGGGCAGCCGCACCGAAAATAGCCATGGCACCCGTCGGCACGAAGTTCGGCGGGTGGGGCAGCAGACGCGCGGCGGCGGCTACGACGATGAGGACGATGACGAGGGGAAGGTGCTGGCGGGTAGCTTTGATCATGGCGATGATGGGTATTGCGCTGAAGGGGCAAAGGTACAGCTACGGCGCTTGCCATCGCAAAGCGGTAGCCGCTAAGAATTGTTTACGTCGTTTGGTTTCTCGCTACGTCAGCGATTAAACGACGGAGGCTAACGATTCGGTAACGGTGGCTAACAGAACCTTCCCGCCACCTCAGGACTTATTAACCGGGGTAGCGAGCCGACCCTGATCTCGAATACGAACCATCGGGACGGGCCGGATCGAGCATCGCTCGCATCCCGCAAATACCCCGCACCCGCGTCCGCGGCAAAAAACCAATAGACTTTACCAAAAACAAATGAAAGTACACTTCACCACCTTCGTCGCCTGCCTGCTGCTCACCAGTCTTTCCGCGCCCCTGCTGGCCCAGCCCGACCGCTGGCAGCAAGCCGTCGACTACACGATGACCGTCGATATGGACGTCAAGACCAACCAGTACGCCGGAACCCAGGACCTCGTCTACACGAACAACTCCCCCGACACGCTCAACCGCGTGTTCTACCACCTCTACTTCAACGCATTTCAGCCCGGTAGCATGATGGACGTGCGCAACCTGACCCTGCCCGACGCCGACGCCCGCGTTGCCGAGCGGATCAGCCAACTCACGCCGGAGGAAGTTGGCTACATCAAAGTAGGCAGCCTAACGCAGAACGGTAAAGAAGTGCGCCACGAAACCGTCGGCACGGTCCTCGAAGTAGAACTCGCCGAGCCGATCCTACCCAACACCAGCGCTACTTTCGCGATGACTTGGGACGCACAGGTGCCCCTCCAGGTTCGCCGCTCCGGCCGCGATAACAAAGAAGGAATCGAGTACAGCATGGCCCAGTGGTACCCGAAAATGGCGGAATACGATTACCAGGGCTGGCACGCCAATCCCTACGTCGGCCGCGAGTTCTACAGCGTCTGGGGCGACTTCGACGTGACGATCAACATTGACCGCGACTACGTAGTCGGCGGCACCGGCTACCTCCAGAACCCCGCGGAGATCGGCTACGGCTACGCACCCGACCCCAAGCGACGCCCGCGCACGATCAGCTACCACTTCAAGGCTCCCAACGTCGGCGACTTCATGTGGGCCGCCGACCCCGACTACGTACACACCTCGTTGCAGCGGGCGGACGGCATGACGATGAATTTCTTCGTCCAACCCGGCGAAAAGACCACCACTAACTGGGAAAATCTGCCCCGCGTCATGGACGAAGCTTTCGGCTTCATCAACGAACACTACGGTCAGTACCCCTACGATCAGTACAGCTTCATCCAGGGTGGCGACGGCGGTATGGAATATTCCATGGCGACCTTGATCACCGGCGAGCGCAGTTTTCCGAGCCTCGTCGGCGTCTCCGTTCACGAGTTAATGCATTCTTGGTACCAGGCGATGATGGGTACGAACGAGGCCCTCCACCCCTGGATGGACGAAGGTTTCACCAGCTGGGCGAGTAACGAAGTGATGAACCACCTAAAGACTAAAGGTCTGCTCGGTGAGCTGGAGCCAACCGACAACCCGCACGCCGGTACTTACAGCAGCCTGCGCGGTTTCCGCGGCTCCGGCATGCAGGAACCCCTCAGTACCCACTCCGACCACTACGCGACCAACGCCGCTTACGGCGTGGCCAGCTACGTTAACGGCAGCGTCTTTTTGGAGCAGCTCCGCTACATCGTCGGGGAAGAGGATTTTGAGTGCACGATGAAACGTTACTACTACGACTGGCGGTTCAAGCATCCGAACCCCAACGACTTCATCCGGGTGGCCGAAAAATGCAGCGGCCTGGAACTCGACTGGTACAAAGAGTATTGGGTAAACAGCACGAATTACCCCGACTACGTGATGAAGGACGTTGACGGCGAAGAAGGCGCGGCCATCATCCAACTGGAAAAGAAGGGCCGTATGCCGATGCCGCTCGAAATCAAGGTGACGAAGAAAGACGGTTCCGAGATGTGGTACTACACCGCACCACAAATCATGCGGGGCACCAAGAAAAAGCCCGCGTACGCAGCTAACTGGACGGTGCTGGAAGACTGGCCCTGGACGAACCCAACCTATGAATTCCGCGTGGATTACCCCAAAGGAGACATCGAACGGGTGGAGATCAACCCCACCGGTAGGATGTACGAGGACGACGTTGAGAACAATGTTTGGAACGACTAAGACGCTAACGGATAGCTAAATATGACGATCACGGGATTTGAATAAGTCTGGGCGGCGGGCTTTACCGAGGCCTGATTTGGTAGTGGCCGTTAACGTTACGGAGAAATTAAATGTACTGGGGGAGCCACGAAAAATTCGTTTTTCGTGTCTCCCCTTCGTTATTTCGCCGCACCCTATTTGCTTTTCCCACGTATGAAGATTTTACTACTCACCAAAAAATTTCCTTACCCACTGAAAGACGGCGAGAGCCAGGCAATTCACGGCCTGGGTAAGAGTCTTTCCGAATTAGGGAACGAGGTAAGCCTGCTGACGATGAACACCAGCAAGCACTTCTACGCCGGGTCGGAGCTACCGGAAGCCATGTTGCACTACCGGGAAGTACGCACGGTGGCCGTCGATAATGAAATCAGCGCGCTCGCCGCACTCGGCAACTTGCTCCGCCGTAAGTCCTACCACATCAGCCGGTTCGACAAGCCGGAATACCACGAGGCCCTGGCGGAGTGGTTGCGCGCCGAATCCTTCGACGTCATCCAGTTGGAAACGCTTTACCTCGCGCCCTACATCACGACGATCCGTCAGCACAGCGACGCGCAGGTCGTCATGCGCTCCCACAACGTCGAGCACGAAATATGGGAGCGCTGTGCGGCCAATATGTCGTTCGCGCCCAAGCGCTGGTACGTGCGCCACCTCACCGAGCAGTTGCGGCAGTACGAGTGCGAGCAGCTCAATCAGTACGATCTTTTGTTACCGATCACGAAGCGCGACGAGCAGCACTTCCGTAACCTCGGCTTCCGGGGCGAGAGCCACGTTTTGCCGATCGGTCTGGACACCATCTGTGGCGACCCGAACTACGATAGCTACCAAAGCCCACTCAGCATCCACTTCATCGGCTCGCTGGACTGGCTACCGAATCTGGAAGGCTTGCAGTGGTTTCTCAACGACGTGTGGCCCACGCTGCACCGCCGCTTTCCGGTGTTGGAGTTTCACGTAGCCGGGCGCAACATGCCGGCTTCGATCAGCCAGTTGCGGTTGCGCAACGTGATCATTCACGGTGAGGTAGAGAGTAGTTGTGACTTCGTGTCGAGCCACAGCGTGAGCGTCGTGCCCCTGCTGAGTGGCGGCGGAATGCGGGCTAAAATCCTGGAAGCCATGTCGCTGGGCCGGGTGGTGATTTCGAGCTCCATTGGCCTCGAAGGGATCGACGCCAAACACCGCCGCGACGTCTTCGTGGCCGACACCCCCGGGCAGTTCGCGGAGTGCATCGCCGACTGCCTGCGCAGGGGCCGTAAACTGGAGCGGATCGGGCGAGCCGCCGCGACGCGCTTTTATAAGAAGTACGATCGGAACACCCTGGCCGAAAAATTAGTGAGCCGTTACGAGCGGCTTGTCGTCGATCGCATCGCCGAGGGGGACTTGAAGTAAGTCGCCCGCACTTGCAGCTTTTGATGGTTGCCGCCCCGGCTTAATACGGAATTAGTTGCGCGGTCGCGGGTGCCGGGGGGATCGCGGAAGAGTGGAGTTAATCCGCCCGCACCAAATGGTAATTGCCCACCATCGTACCTTCGCCCCATGAAGAAGGCTCGTAAAATCTTGGTCTGGTTGATTGCCGCGGTGCTGCTTTACGTGGGTGGCATTCTTCTGCTCGGTACGCTCACCGATTGGCACCCGACGGAAGTAGAGCCCGCGGACGTATGGGTGGGAAAAAGTAGCGAACCGGTTATTCAGGATTCCGTGCTGCGCTTCATCACCTGGAACGTGGGCTACGGCGGGCTGGGGGACGCCGACTTTTTTTTCTACAACAAGGGAGACTTTTTTTGGACGGACCTCGGTACGGTCCGCATGAGCGAAGCGCGCGTTACCGCTAACGTTGCCGGCCAGCGGCTGGTGGTCGGGAATTCCCTCAGTGATTTTTTCTTACTTCAGGAAGTCGATACCGCCGCCCGCCGCAGCCACTACCTCAACGAATTAGACACCGTGCGGGCCGCCCGGGCCGGTTACACGACGGCCTTCGCCCCTAACTTCAAAAGTACGCGCGTACCCTTGCCGATTTTCCAGCCCTGGGACCACTACGGTGCCGTTACTGGCGGCTTAGTCAGCACGAGCCGCTTTACGCCGCGGACGTCCGAGCGGATTCCCCTCCCGGGTGAATTTCCCTGGCCGACGAAGTTGTTTCAACTCGACCGTTGCGCCCTGCGACAAGCATTTCCCACCGCCAACGGTAAGTCCGTGGTGGTCTACAACATTCACCTTTCCGCCTACGACAAGGACGGTGGCGTACGCCTGCAACAAATGAGTGCCCTCCGGCAAGCCGCCCTGGCGGATTATGAAGCTGGTAACTACGTCGTGGTCGGGGGCGACTGGAACCAGATCCCGCCCGGCTACAACTGGTTTACCCTCAACCCGGTCGTCAAAAAAGTACAACTCCCCCAGGCCGTTCCCTTCGACTTCATGCCGCCCGGCTGGAAATACGCTTACGACCCGACGACGGCTACCGTGCGGAACAGCGAAATCCCCTACGACAGCCACCGCACCCGCCGCTCGGTAATTGACTTCTACCTGCTCAGCCCGAATCTGCGCATCAAGCAGGTGAAAGGGTTGGAGATGGGCTTCAAACATAGTGACCACCAGCCGGTATACCTGGAGGTGGATCTGCTCGACTAAGCACCCACCCGCGGAAGCACGAAGAGATATTTTAGCCACAAAAACACAAAAACACAATAGCACCGAACCCACACCATCACGCGCAATTCTCGCCTACCGCCTACCGCCTACCGCCTACCGCCTACCGCCTACCAGCCTACTAGCCTACTAGCCTACCAGCAAAACCACAACCAACAATCAAGCAATGATCAAATACCTACTCCTCCCGCTCCTACCCATCCTCCTCTGCACCTGCGGCAGCGCCCCCGATAACGAAACGATCGGCCAGGACGTGGTGACTGACGTGGAAGAAGCCATCGGGTTCAGAATATACGAAGCCGAAAACCCACCCGCCCCCAATTTCGACCTAGCCGGAAGCGACGCCGAGGCCATTCGAATCGTGGATAGCCTCGTCAAGTACCACGGCGGCCGGGAGACCTACGATAACACGCGCTACTTTACCTGGAATTTCTTCGGCGCGCGCACCCTGCACTGGGACAAGCTCGACGAACGCGTCCGTATCGAGTCGGCCAAAGACAGTACGGTTTACCTAGTGAACTACGGCGAAGAACCCCTGACCGGTAAGATGAGCGTGAACGGCGTAGCGGTGACGGACCCCGAGCAACTGGCGGAGGGCCTCGCCCGGGCCAAATCGATGTTCATCAACGACAGCTACTGGCTCGTGCAGCAGTTCAAACTACTGGACGACGGCGTAACCCTCAAGTTGTTGCCCGAGGTGGCTGCTGACTCATCCGCCAACCGCCCGTCCTACGTAATCGATCAAACCTTTGCGGGGGTGGGAGATACGCCCCAGAATCGTTACCGCCTTTACGTCGATCAGGAGACGTACGCCATCAATCACTGGGCGTTCTACCGCGACACGGCCGACGAAGAACCCGCCATGCAGACGCCGTGGCAAGGGTACGAGCCCCGCGGTGGCCTCATGCTTTCCGGCGACCGGGGTGGCCGTTTCCAGTTGTCGGGCATCGATGTGCCACGGCGGATGGATGATGAGATATTTACGGAACTTTAAGGTAAATCGCCTTCTGCCGTGAGCCTCCGGGTTTGGTTAGCAAGACTTGGAGCATCCAGCAGATCTAGAACCCGATCCGCTTCCGTTGGATGGACAATTCTTTCGGATCTAGCTTCAAGTGCTCAACGTCCGCGAGCGTCACCACGATGGGCTCCGTGATAGCTGACTCTTCGACTGGTTGGTTGAGCGCCGCAACCCGTAGGTCGCGGCGGTGGAGCACGTTGCTCACCAGTTGACGCACCGTGCGGGCGTTGCCGAAGAAACTATCGCGGTACTCGTGAATGAACCGGAGGTACTTGTCGAAGTACTCCCGTGCGGGTTCGTCCAGGGTCGCCTCTTTCTTGGCGAATAATGACACGGCAATCAGGGAAAGCTCCGTGGGGCTGTAATCTTCGAAACGCAAAATTTTGTCGAAACGACTGTTGAGCCCGGGGTTGGCTTTGAGGAAATCGTCCATGTTGTCCGGGTAGCCAGCTACTGCGACGAAAAATTCACCACGCTTGTCTTCCATCTGCTTCAGCAGCGTTTGGATGGCTTCGGTACCGAAGTCACCCTGGTGCGTCCCCGGCTGCGCGAGGGCGTAAGCCTCGTCGATGAACAGGACGCCGCCGAGTGCCTCTTCGATTTTTTTACTTGTCTTTTCGGCCGTTTGCCCGACGTAGCCGGCCACCATCCCCTGACGGTCCGTTTCTACGATGTGGCCGCGTTCCAGGATGCCGAGGGCGTTGTAGAGCTTAGCCAGTAGGCGCGCGATGGTCGTTTTGCCGGTACCGGGGTTACCGATCAGGACGGTGTGCAAGTGAAAAGCGTTCAGGACGTCGCGCCCGATCGTGCGGTAGTACCGGACGAGGCTGATGAGTTCCTTGATTTGCGTCTTGACGTTCTCCATACCGACGAGGGCGTCCAGTTCGCCGATCGTTTCGGTCAGTAGAGGTTCGTTGATGGGGATGGCCGGGCGTTCCCTTTGCTGTAGGAGGTCGATGGACTCGACGTCCTCAAGCGAGATAACGCTCAGTTCTGCTGCTGGTCGGTCTTCTACCTTGATCATCTCGTCATTCATCAGCCGCAGTGCCATGCGGATTTTTGTCTTTTCCACCAAGTCGTGCACGAAGCGGGCGTTACCGAAAGTCTTGTCGCGCTCGCGGTAAGCTTTGACGATTACTTCCTCAAGGCGGGCGCGTGCGGCAATGGCGTAGTCAACCCCCTGCTGCTCGGCGGCGTAGGTTGCGATGGCGTTGAGCTCCTGTGGGATGAAGTCGCGAAAGTCATAGTGGTGTTTGAACCGAGACTTCAGGCCGGAATTGCTACCCAAAAATCGCTTCATTTCATCGGGGTAGCCCGCCACGATGACGGCTAAATCACCGTTCCCGCTCGACATCTCCTTGACCAGCATCTCGATGACCTCCCGGCCAAAGTCTTTTCCATCGTCGTTGGTGCGCGATAGGGAATAAGCTTCGTCGATGAACAGGACCCCGCCGCGGGCCCTTTCGAGTATCTCTTTCGTTTTCGGGGCCGTTTGCCCGATGTATTCACCCACCAGGTCGACGCGGTCCGCCACGACCGTATGGCCTTTACTCAGCAACCCCATCTTGTGGTACAGGTGGCCGATCATGCGCGCTACGGTGGTTTTTCCCGTCCCCGGGTTCCCACTGAATACGGCGTGAACGTCGATGCCCTTGTCCATCGTAAAGCCGCGCTGCTGCCGTAGTTGGAGAAAACGAATGTAGACGGAGTGCTCCCGAATTTTTTGCTTGACGGCCTGGAGGCCCGTCAGGGCATCGAGGCGGGCCATGATGTTTTCAAAGCTTTCTTCGACCTCCTCCGTGGGGGCCAGGACGCGCGCTTTGTCCTCGCCGGGAAGGAGAACCTCCGGGTAACCGGGCACCGCTACGTCGTCATCGACGATGAAGGGAATGCTGACGAGCAAGCGGTCGAGAAAAACGATGTTCGCCGTGTAATTATCCGACCACCACAGGTGCGGATTGGCCGCACCCCAGCCGGCGGTGATGACAACCGTCGTCTGGCCTTTCTTGATTTGTTGCAGGCGGACGATCTGACCCTTTAGCTCCCGCGCCTCGTTCTGGAAGCGGGTGAATAGTTCGAAGTGCCAGTCTTCCTGCGGTTGTAGGTTCTCGAAGGTCAGCTCGGCGTAGATGTAACGGGTTTCCTTGACGGAGAACTCCTTGAGGTACACGCGGTCGGCTTCCAGGACGTCGTCGTAAGGCCCTTCGTAGAGGCGCACGGTCTTCAGCTCGAGGTACTTGTGGGCGGCTTCGACGTTGAGCCACTCGAGTTCGCCCTCGTCGAGCGCCTGATCGTTGGGCTCGATGACGTAGAAATATTTAGTGCCGATCTTGGTGCCGTTGACGTAGGCGTCCCAGTAATAAGTTCCTTTTTTCCAGAACGTACCGGCGCGTTTATTTCCCCAACCTTCCCGCAGATAAATGAGGTGGTCGAATTTGCTGACCTCTTTTTCAATGGTGAGGCTACAAATTTCCGTCGGGTCGCCGTTTTCCACCAAATAGCACTTCAACTCCACTTTCAGCGACCAGTCCTGGAGGTCGAAGGCTTTGTTGTAAAGGGACAGTTCGGCGTAGATGTAGGCTGTTTCGAAACGATCAAAGACTTGGCGGTACTTCTTCACGTTTTCCCATAAGTACTCCGTAGAGTTGTAGGCCTTAAGTTCCTTGAACTTATAGGTGCTTTCCGGCAACCGTAATTCTTGTCCGCTGCGCATGAGTAAAGTATGAAGAGTGAAAGCAGGCCCGGACCCTGATCGTTAGGGCGTTAGGCTTGCCGAGCTATTATTTTTTTGAAGTAGATTATTCAGGCGCAATGGTGGTGGGCGCAGTTCGTCCCATTCCGTAAATACAAGGTACAAAAAAAGGCACGCCGGAAAAGTCCAGCGCACCACAAAACCACCTATCTAAACTTGGCTGCGGCGGGAGCTATGCCGCAGCCAAGTTCGACGGTCGTGGGTTTAACTAGGCCGCTTACTATTGGTTGCGGGACCACGGGTGAAATACGGCGTAGAAATGCCTCCGGCCTTAGCTAATGTCGGCAGCTACACAAATGCCTGATTTATGGAGCGTGCGCATAGCAGGATTATTACGGGCGCGGTCCCCCGATAGCTATCGGGGGTGCGGGGTCGGCTACCGGAAGAGAAGTGGTTAGATAGCCAGGATGGTCCTGCGTTGGGTTGAGGTCCGTAACTGATGTTGCGCAGATTTTTGCCACACAAACACAAAAGCACGGAAGAACTCTTTTCTGCTGTGCCTAAGCACCTTTCACCTACGTTTTTGTGATTTGCCGCGCAGTATTTCGTGCACCGTATTTATGCTGTAAAGGCTATTTTCGGTAGATGAGTCCCTAACCAACATAAGGCGGTCAAACGTTGTCCGCGTTGCACAATTCGCTTGAGTCAACATTAAATAAGGTTCGGAGCCCGCTAAGTGCAACTAAAATTGGCCACTTGAGTATTAACTTGCTCAAGTAACCACCTTACCCCGCAATAATCAACGATCATCATGAATCAAACCGCCCTCACCGAAATGCGCTGGCGCCGCCTGGATGGCCGCACCATCGAAGGAGACATCGTCGAGGCCGTCGCCAGGACGCTCGTCCGCGAGAAAGCAGCCGGCCACCGGCTCAAAGTATGTATCGGCACGGATAGCCAGGTACGCGGCAAAAGCGTCGAATTCGCAACCGTCATTGTCTTCTTGCGGGAGAAAAGTGGTGGGTTCATGTACATCGCCAATTACAAAAGCGTGCAGAAAATGAGCATTCGCGAGCGGATGATCCTCGAGGTGGGGCGCTCCGTGGAGATCGCCTACGCACTCTGCAACCTCCTGGACGAACACAAGGTGGAACTCGAAGTCCACGCCGACATCAACACCGACCCCAGCTTTGCTTCCAATACGGCGCTCAAGGAAGCCATGGGATATATCCTCGGGATGGGCTTTGTGTTCAAGGCCAAGCCGGATGCGTTTGCGTCCTCCGCCTGCGCGGACAAGGTTTGCTAGGCGATTAATCCAAAATGAAACGACTAAATATTGGGGGCAGGAGCTAATCCTGTCCCCATTTTTTATGGCCTTTGGTTTCAGTGGGCGCGGACGCGGGTGCCAGTTAAGGACGGAAGAAGCCGGGGAAGGTCCGGACCGGGCGGTAGGTTAGGAGTTGTGATATTTCTTCAACAGAATTCCTCACGGAGTGTAACGCGGCGCGGTAGCTTGGCATAAAGGCGTGAATCATTACACCCCTCAACTCCAGTTATGCGCTATTTCACCCTTCTCTTGTTCATCCTACTGTTAAGCCCCCTTTCCGCCCAAGTTGGCATAAACACCGATACCCCCACCCAGGCCCTCCACGTCGCGGGCAAACTCCGGGTGGCCGATGATAACACGGCGCCCGACCGGGGCACCATTCGGTTCAACGACGCTACGAGCGACTTCGAAGGCTACGACGGTACGGATTGGAAGGTGCTCTCCCTGGAGAAAAGTGGGGCCGCGCCCAGTAAACCGGTTGCCTACGGTGGTGTGACGGACGTTGTGATCAGTGGTGCTTTCTTCGGAGAAGAATGCGAGTTTTTCAGGGTATCCGCGGCGAACTCCACCGACACCACCAGTTTCAGGCGAGTACCGAGTGGACATTATTTTTTGGTTACGCATATTGCTGTTTGGGACTCCGATCCTGACGCCGCGAACGACGAGCGCATGGCGGTAACGGTGAGAGCGGGTAACAGTTTTTTACCGAGCCGTCGCTCTGCGATTGCGACCTACACGGGGTCAAGCTATTCCTTTCCACCCATTACCGGCGACTCGTCCAACCCTTTGCTCATTGCGCGGGAAGGAGAAAGTATCATCATTAGTAGCTCCCTTGACGGGAGTGAGACATCCCTCCAGGTAGCCTTTCGGGGCTTCTTGGTCGAGGAACTTGACTTTTAAGCATCTTTTTCACCAGCACTGCTACATCGCTAACCTCACAAATAAATTGCCGTGAAATTTCTGCACCCATTTACCCTGCTTTTCTTACTCTCCACGGCACCCGCGGCCGCGCAAGTAACCATTAGCGATGAGGGAAGCTTTGTAATCACGAATAACTCGTTTGTGCACCTCGAAGATCAAGATTTTACGGTTAAAGATGGTGGAAACCTGACCCTGCGTGACGGTGCGGGGTACCTACTCGCCGGAAACGTCACGGGGGAAGCTGGCTCGACGCTAATCGTGCGCGGCCTTATTGAATGGACGGATGAATTGGCGCTGCGCGGCGAGACGGTCTTTCAACTGGCTGGCCCGCCAGTGAATGATGGCTACGGTCGCTTCACCTTTGTCGGCGACGGTAGTGAGGGGTCCTTCTCCGGACGAGCCATTGTGGAAAATACGGTGACTACCGAACTAATAAACGGGTATGACCCAGTAGAAAATGTCAGCTTCCGTGTGGTGAGTGGCCAGAGCTACGTGGGGGCGATTACCGACCCACGGTTACCCGGACCGGGCTGGGCCTACCAAGCGGATAACGCTAGTCTGTTCGCCGAGCTCGATTTTATCAGCCTCCCCGTGGAGTGGCTAAGTTTCACCGGCCGCTGGAACGGCGAGAGCGCCCGTCTTCACTGGCAAACAGCCAACGAAGACGGTGCGGCCTTTTTTGCGGTACAGCGGCAAAATACCGCTGGCGCCTGGGCCCAGATCGGAACCGTCGTCGCCACCGGAAATTCATCGACCGTGTCTAACTACGAATTTGAGGACCAGGAGCTAGGGTCGACAAAAACAGTTTTCTACCGCCTGCGCCAGGTTGACCTGGACGGTTCGGAGAGCTATTCCGACGTCATCAGTTTAACTCGTTCCGTATCGGAAACGGCCCCCAGCGTATTTCCTAACCCCGCCCGTGATCACGTTTTCGTGGATGGACTCAACCCAGGAGCTTTCCTCATTACGGATGCCACGGGGCGGGAGGTGGTGCGTGGCGTAATCACCGACGGTGCCCGCTTCCGGCTGGACCTGCCCGCCGGAATGACGAACGGTATCTACTTTTTACGCTCCGAGATGGGGCACGCGATAAAGTTTTCCGTAAGCCGTTAGGGGCGACGTATTTACTATCTCAAAGGGCCGAGATATTTGCTTCGGGTGGGTTCCTAATAGTGGCGCTACGTTCACCGGAACTTGGGTGAAAATCGACCAACTCAGCCGAGGCGTAACCTTTTCGTTTCACGAAAGAGTTGGTCCGCAATCCAGCGGGTGTTGCTGTAAACAGACACGAAATCTCTGAAGAATCAAACGGTTAATTTGCATCAGTTTCTACAGACCAGCACCATCATAGCTCCGCCGCATCGTTGTCTCCCGAACCCGGCTTCACGTCCTGATCGACTTATTTAGGAGTCTCCTTACCAGTTCGATCGAGCGAATTATCAAACCAACCCTTGCGTTTGAAATGGTAAAGGGAAGCAATCAAAATAACTAACCAGTAGATGATCTCGACGGACCAGGCCAGTACTAGGTTGCCCCACGAACTCCGGACCACGACGAAAATCAGCACCACGTAAAGCGCCGCGGTGGCGCTCTGAATCTTGAGTGCCAGTTTCGTTTCCCCGGCTCCGATCAGTCCGTTGAAGTAGATGCTGCCAAAACTGAACGTGACTAAAATGCCCCACAAAACCCAGAAAACGGGGTAGGCTAACTCGATGAGGTAGGCCCGCTCGTCGCCGAGAATGGGGTAGAGCACCTGGTTAGGAAACGCGAGTAGGGGCAGAATCATTAGGGTAGTGAGGCCCAGGCATAGCCAGGAGGTCTTACGCAGCACGATCAGTACGTTGCCCCGCTCCCCACGGCCCATAAAGTAGCTCGCCAGGGTATTGATGCCCGTACAAAAGCCCCACGCGGGTACGGAAAGAATCAGGTAGGCAATCCGGACGATGTTCGTCACCGCCAGCGCCCGCTCGCCAAAGTTCTCGACCAAACCAAAAAACACGAACGCCGAGCCTAAACCAACCACCGACATGGCGACGATCGGCACCGACAGGCTAAAGATCTCACGAATGATGATCGGGTTGTACTTCGGTAACCGGATGATGTTGTAAATCCGGTTCTTCTTATCGAACGCCATGTAAATCAGAAAGACAAGCAGGGCCACGTACTCCGCAATCGTACTGGCCAGGCCCGCGCCCGCGATACCCATTTCGGGGAAGCCGTACAGCCCGAAGATTAGCGCCCGGTCGAAGAAGATGTTCGTAGCGGCGAGGATGAACGTATCCACCACCACGAAGACCGGGCGGGCGATACCGGTGTACAGGGCAATGCACGCCACGCCCAGGTAGCTGGCAAAGACACCCCACTTCCGCATCTCCAAATACTCCAACGCCTTGTCGAAAATCACGTTCGAGTCCACCAGACTGGCAAAAAGCCAGTAGGCGCCGTAGGTCATGAACAGGAACATAAGGACGGAAAGGAACACTTCGAAGTAAACCGTGTGGTAAAATACGGTCCCCACCTCCTTTGGTTTACGCTGCCCCGCCCGCCGCGCGATGAGTATCTGCCCCCCACGGCTGAAGCCAAAACCAATGGCCGCGATGATGATGTAGAACGTAGCGACGAAGCCAATGGCGGCAAAATCATCCTCGCTGCGGTAGTAAAGGAAGATGCTATCCGTCATCGCCACCACGTTCTGTGCGGCGCTCCCGATAATGATGGGGAGGGAAACTTTCCAGATGTCCTTGTAGGAGGTGCTTAACTTCACTGGGGGCTAAGGTAGGGAAGGGAAGGGATTGGTCTGTGGTCTGGAGTCTCTGGTCTCCAGTAGTATCGCAAGTAACCACAGACTCTAGACCTTAGACTGTCTCCCTACCGCCTAATTCTTCCTACCGCCTAATTCCCCCTACCCCCCAACTCTTCCGCCCGCGCCAAAGCCGCCCGCGCGCCGCTCTTAATGTCCTCAAAGACGCTCGTTTGCTCAAACGCCGCCATGGCCGCCTCCGTAGTACCGCCTTTACTGGAAACGCGCTTAATCCACTCGGCGCACGTGAGGTCGTTTTTCATTTGTAGCTCGACGGCCCCGCGGAAGGTTTGGGCCACTAGCAGTTCGGCCTCGCCGGGGCTAAAGCCCATTTCACTGGCCGCTTCGATCATCGCCTGCATGAAGTAGAGCACGTAGGCCGGTCCGCTGCCGGAGATGGCCGTGGTGGCGTCGATGGCGTGCTCGGTATTGACGTAGATGGCCTTCCCGGTGGTGTTGAGTAAGTTCTGAACCAGCACGAGCTCGATGCGCGTAACGGCGTCGCTCGCGGTGAAACTCGTCATGCCCAGCCCGATTTGCGCGGGGAGGTTCGGCATGGCGCGAATGATTTTCTCCACCCCCAAGCCCCGCTGGATGGTCGCGACCGTGACGCCGGCCATGATGGATAAGTAAACCTGTTGCGGATCGGTGAACGGACGGAGGGCGGCAAAGAGTTTGGCGCTGTCCTGTGGCTTGACGGCGAGGATGATGAGGTCGGCCGCTGCGAGACAGGCTTCTGCGTCGAGGTGTACGGTACCGATGTCTTCCGTGCGTAGGGTGTCGGCCTTTGCCGGGCTGCGCACGAGAATCATTAAGTCCTCCTTACGCACGAGGTGGGCACGGAGCAAACTGCGGGCGTAGGTCTTGCCCATGTTACCGCCACCGATGATGAGAATCTTCATGGATCGATCTTTAAAGGAGAAAAGTTAGTGCGCAAACTTAACGAAAGCACCGCGGTGAATTCTCCCGTCATCCTTCAGAGTACCATCAGCTTGCGTGGTTTTTCCGGTGCGGACCCAACAATGTTTTAGTTAATTGTATTTATTGTAGTGACAATTAACGTAATGGTATTGTCGGTACGCCTCCGTCCGACAAGCTTAGGGAACGTACTAACACCAGCAACCGCAAGAAATGGCCACCATCGAGAAAGTTATCCAGCAAGCAAAATTCAGTAACCCGCCCCACCGCGCCCACGTGAATATCTTATTTACCTCCAACTGGCTCAATCACCGGACGGCAACCACTTTAAAACCATTCGGGCTAAGCGCGCAGCAGTTCAACATCCTGCGCATTCTGCGGGGGCGTGCGGGCAAACCCGCCACCGTTAAGTTGCTGACGGAGCGGATGTTGGATAAGATGAGCAACACCAGCCGCCTAGTCGACAAGCTGCGCGACAAAAAATTAGTGCTGCGACAGGAGTGCCCAACCGATCGCCGCCGGGTCGACATTACGATCACGCAGGAAGGTCTGGAGCTGCTCGGGAGAGCGAGCCACGCGGTCGAGCAAGTCGTGGCCGAAAATTTCGCTACCCTGACCAGTGAAGACGCAACCCAGTTGAGTCACCTGTTGGATAAGCTGCGGGGGGAGGAATAGCGAAATAAAACAGCCTCCCCCGTTTTTGGTTATTCCTTATTTCGACTTGGGCGTGGTGGGTCGCACCTCTACCTTAGAAGGTAATGTCCGTGCCGGCATCCGCAACAGATCGACGACGATCTGCCCGATATCTTCCGGTTGGATTTTCCACGCGTCCGCTTCGCTCGGTTGGTGGTCGTTGAAGAAGGTAGCGACGCTACCGGGCATGATGGTCGTTACCTTGACTCCTTTGTCCCGAACATCCAGCATGACGGCCTGGGTGAAGCCGACCAGGCCGAATTTACTGGCGTTGTAAGCCGAGCCCTTAGGAAAGAAATTCGTGCCGGCCAGGCTCGCGATCGTGATGAGGTAGCCTTCGTTAGCGATGAGTTCGTCTAATCCAGCCTTCACCGAATTGAATACGCCGGTGAGGTTGACGTCGATGGTTTCTTGCCATTCCTCGGCGGTCAGGTCGGCGATGTTAGCGAAGTGGCCTACGCCGGCGTTGGCGACGACGACGTCAACGGAGCCAAATTCCTCCTTGCCCCGTGCAATGGCCGCGCGCTGGCTTTCCAGGCTACGAACGTCGGCTTCCATGCCGAGGGCTTTACCGGGGTGGCCGGCGGCGTTCAGTTTATCGGCGGCCGCACTGGCGCTGCTCTGGCTCCGGCTGGTGATGATGGCGTTTCCGCCGGCTTTCATGAGTTCTTCGGCTACGCTGTACCCAATCCCCTTGCTACCGCCGGTGACGTACGCGGTCTTATTTTTTATGTTGTTCATGTAGGCGCTAACGCGGGTGCGGGGTAGGGGTTCGGGGAGGCAACGTCGTCCGGAACGGCGTGAGTCGTTTCCTTTCGGCGGTAGCTACCTATACAAACGCACTGGTCTATCTTCTCCCATCTATCCAGACCTACTGATACTGCACTTGGCCGAGAGCAAGGAGGTTCTGCTCACCAATCAACCCCGCTCATTTTTGGTTAAACACGGCACCCGCGGCCGCGGCCCATTGAATAACAAACTGGCACGTCCCGACACCTAAGCCGGCAGTTAATTGAACCCGTACCGTAGGGCTTTGCGTTCCCAACACAAACTATCCTCTATGCGAAGCTTCTCGATTTTGCTTTCCCTACTTTTCCTCATCGCTGTTTCTGCCGCCTGTAACTCTCAGGGCCAAGTAGCGACCACCATGAGCGAAGAAACGGCCACCGTGGAAAACAACCCGGTTGCGTTCAAGTACGATCCACCCGCCGAGGCCGGTAAGGTGACGACCGTCGACGAGTCTGATGACTACTGGCGTGAAAATCTGAGTTCCCAGGCGTACAACGTCCTCCGCGAAGACGGCACCGAGCGCTCCTTCACCAGCCCGCTCAACGACGAAAAGCGCGCCGGCATTTTCACCTGCGCCGCCTGCGGACTGCCCTTGTTTAGCTCCGACACCAAATTTGAATCCGGCACCGGCTGGCCGAGTTTCTACGAACCCATCGACGCCGCCTACGTGACCCAGGACGAGGACGTGCGCTACGGCATGCGCCGCGTCGAAGTCAGTTGCGCCCGCTGCGGTGGCCACCAGGGGCACGTTTTCCCCGACGGCCCCAAGCCCACCGGCTTACGCTACTGCATCAACGGAGTGGCGATGAATTTTGCTCCGGCTACCGATTTAGGTATCGAATTGGAAGAGAAGTAGCGGGACTTTCTATCTTTGGGCGGAATTGTAGCGTAAAGTGTTATGGTCTGTAGTCTATGGTCTTTAGTACCACAGACTACAGACCCAGGACCAAAGACTACTCTTCCCGGCCCCATAGTTCAAGGGATAGAACGTTGGTTTCCTAAACTGAAAATGCAAGTTCGAGTCTTGCTGGGGCTACTAGTCAAGTCACAAAACCCGCTAACTACCAATGAGTTAGCGGGCTTCGTGTGTTGAGGGAGTAAGCCGCGGTGAGTAACCTAGCGCAGTCTCCGTTGAGTCGAGTAAGTGGTTGTAGGCTATTGCCGCAGCGTCCAGATCTCGTGAATGGGGTCGCCCTTGCTGCTCATACCCTTGTGTACCCATCCGGATGCGTCCACGGCATAGTTGAAGCTCAGCTGCTGACCGACACGGCTATCGTCACGACTGAAAAATTCAATTTTTTCCACGTACAGGCCATCGGCGTTCGTGGTGTACGACCCGCCGCCCGTCCCGGAAAATTGCCCGGTGTTGGTGTTGTAAGCGATCCACTGAAAACGGGTGCCGGAGAGGATTTTCATGGTTTTGCGGGGCCCGGTTCTCCGGTCGGAGAGATCCTGGAGTTTCCCGTCGACCTTGCGCCCGGTAATCTCCCAGGCACCCGCGACCGCGCCCTCTTTTCCGTCGTCGACCCGCGTCCAGAAACGGCTACCGTTGAAAACGAGGATGTCACCCGTCAGTTCGTAGTCGAAGGTGGTCGAGTTACCGACTTTGGCGGTGTCGGAGGAGTCGTACTCGTAAGTGACGCCAAAACTTTTCCAGTCCGCCCGCCAGGAGCCACCGAGTGTTGAGATGAACGCTCCGTCCGCTTCGTTGTAGGAAACCATCGACATGTGGGCGGGTGCAACGATCATAAATAATTTCGCCGGTCGGCCATCAGCGGTAAGGTAGCTGGACTGCCACGCACCGATCAGATTCGTGGGGCTGCTCACCGTCGTTTCCTGGGCGCGGACGCTGGTGCAGAGGAGAATGGGTAGGAGCAAAATAAGGAGCAAACGCATAGATTAGATACTGTGTGGTTGAGGAGGTGCAACGCCACCCAAACGTCGGGTTTGCTTCCGGGGGCGTAACTTTACGTGAACGTTTAAGTCCAGCCATCGTTACAAAAGGGTTCGCTCGTGGCGGCGAAGATTTGGATAGTTTTGATGTTGAACGGGTTCAGGGCTCGTTTTCATTGTCCAACCGCGCATTATCCTGGCCACGGTGTCGTTTGGCCCCGTCTTAAAATACCTACTTCCTTGGGACTCCGAAAAAAAGTAAACCTGATCATCTACCGCTTTCGTGAAAGAGGGCTGGAAGTATTCCTCGTTAACAAGCCCGATGAGTGGGACTTTCCCACCGGTGAGGTGCACGTCAACCCCGCTCAGGATCTAATCCAATTGGAGCCAGGTAAGGGAAGCGAAGAAGCCGTTGCGGTGGAAGGCGATTGGCACGAGATCCCCTCCCTGAAAGAGATGCTGTTCGAGGAAGGTAGTGAGATCGCCGAAAAAATCCGCGGCCTCGAAACGGGGACTTTTGTGACCATCAAGGACGCCCTCAAGAGCCACCTCCCGGAGCCACAGGTGAAGTTCCTCCGTGAACTACGCGACGTCATCACCGATCGGAATTCCGTAAGGGATCTCTAGGAAGGGAGTCTATGGTTTGTAGACTATGGTCGTGAAGACTATAGACCTCAGACCAAAACCTTTTGCCTACAGACTACAGACCATAAATTCCTACCTTTGCCGCTTACTAAAACACCCCCTCCCGGATGGCGGCAGCAACGGACATCAAAGTAGATTTAAGCGTAGCCAAAGAGCTTGGCCTCATTGAAACGGAATACGAGCGGATCGTAGAAATTATGGGCCGCGTCCCGAATTTCAACGAGCTCAGTATTTTTTCCGTGATGTGGTCCGAGCACTGCTCTTACAAGAACTCCATCATGTGGCTCAAGACGCTCCCCCGCGACGGCGAGCGACTTCTGGTAGCCGCGGGTGAAGAGAACGCCGGCCTCGTGGATATTGGCGATGGACTGGCCTGCGCCTTCAAAATAGAAAGCCACAACCACCCCAGCGCGTTGGAGCCCTACCAGGGAGCCGCCACCGGTGTTGGCGGAATTCACCGCGACATCTTTACCATGGGTGCCCGGCCCATCGCCTCCCTCAACAGTTTGCGTTTCGGCGACCCGAGCTTGCCCCACACCCGCCACCTCGTTGACGGGGTCGTGCGGGGTATCGGGGACTACGGTAATTGCTTCGGCGTGCCCGTCGTTGGTGGCGAAGTCGTCTTTCATCCGAGCTACAACCAGAATATTCTCGTCAACGCCATGTCGGTCGGAATCGTCAAGCACGGCGAAACCGTTTCCGCCTCGGCGGATGGCCCCGGAAATCCAGTTTTCATCGTTGGTTCGGCAACCGGTAAGGACGGTATTCACGGAGCAACCTTTTCTTCGGCCGACCTGACGGAGGACAGCGCCGAAGATCTGCCGGCCGTGCAGGTAGGCGACCCCTTTCAGGAGAAACTTTTGCTGGAGGCCAGCCTCGAAGTGATTACGACCGGTGCCGTCGTCGGGATGCAGGACATGGGCGCCGCGGGGATTACGTGCTCGACCTCCGAAATGTCCGCTAAGTCCGGTACAGGAATGAAAATCGACCTGGACAAAGTCCCCACCCGCCAGAAAAATATGAAGCCTTGGGAGATTCTCCTCAGCGAAAGCCAGGAGCGGATGCTCATCGTATGTAAATTGGGTATGGAGAAAGAACTCCTGGCCGTTTTTGACAAATGGGACCTGGAGTGTGAGCAAATCGGTGAAGTAACCGACACCGGTCGGCTGGAGTTTTATGCCGGCGGCGAACTCGTCGCCGACGTGCCTTCGGAGCCCCTCGTCCTGGGCGGCGGTGCACCCGTCTACGAACGCGAAACCCAGCGACCGACCTATTTGGATAAAGTGGACGCCTTCGACATAACCGACATTCCCGTGCCGGAAGACATGGTCGCTACGGCCAAGCAAACCTTCATGTCGCCCAACCTCGTCTCTAAGCACTGGGTGACGGATCAGTACGACGGGACCGTGCGGACAAACTCGATGTCCGAAAACGACCGCTCCGACGCCGCCCTCGTGCGCGTAAAGGGTTCCGAGAAAGTACTGGCCGTGACGACGGACTGCAATTCTACTTACGTCTACGCCGACCCTTACAAAGGGGCGATGATTGCCGTAGCGGAAGCCGCCCGGAACATCGTTTGCTCGGGTGGCACGCCGGTCGCTATCACCAATTGTCTGAACTTCGGCAATCCTTACAACAAAGAAGCATTCTATCAATTCGTTAACGCCATCAAGGGAATGGGCGACGCCTGCCGGGCGTTCAACACGCCAGTTACTGGCGGGAACGTCAGTTTCTACAACCAGAGCCAGTACGAAGGCGGCCGCGTGGAGCCGGTATACCCCACTCCGACGATTGGTATGTTGGGCCTGCTGGACAACGTGAAGCACCGGATGTCACTCGGATTTAAAGAGCAGAATGACCTGATCTATCTCATTGGGGATAGTCACGACGACATCAGTTCCAGCGAATACTTACGCCGCGTACACGGCGTCGAGCAGAGTCCGGCACCTTATTTCGATCTGGCGGAAGAGCAGGCGTTGCACGCAGCTATTCACGGGCTGATCCAGGGGGAGTTAATCAATTCCGCCCACGACGTTGCGGACGGGGGGCTGTTTCAGTGCATTATGGAATCCGCCATCGAGGGTGGCCGTGGCTTCGACGTAACTAGTGACATAGCCTTTCGCCCGGATGCTTTCTGGTTCGGGGAAGCGCAGGGTAGGGTAGTCGTTTCCGTAGCGGAGGGCCGGACGGCGGCGCTGGAAGATAGCTTGCGGGATCAAGGAATCGGGTTTACCGTGCTCGGCCTGGTGCGGGGTGATGACATTACCGTCGACGGTAAAAAGTGGGGCGAACTCGATGAGTTCATGGCGATGCACCAGCTTACGCTCGGAGCATTACTGGACGCTTAGTTTTCCTCGTAAACTGATTCACTCAACTACCGTCAAAAGAGCTCAGCTGCGTGAGCCACCGCGTAAATACTTTGCACCAGCGGCCGCGCTCCTGACTTCCGGGCTTATCCGCGGTGCTTCGCCGGACCATAATAGGTTTCGCTGTTTATGACCTGTTAATGTCTCTGAACTACGAGTGTAGTAGAAGAGGCCGCTACGTATATTTGTGCAGTTCAATGCGTTAGCATTTGGACGATTTAAACGTGAATATTATGAAATTTTTCAGTTATCTGTTTGGCTTGATGCTGCTACTTAGCTTCACTTCGTGCGGTGAGGAAGTGAGCGGAAGTTTAGTAAAGGGCCAGTTAACGGGTGCCGAGAATCTACAAGTCGCCCTCGACCAGGTGATGATCGCGGAGGAGGCCAAGCAGAAAGCAATCGCGGCCATTGGCCCCGACGGAAGCTTCGCCCTCGGGTTCGTCGAAGGCCTCGCGCCCGGAATCTACCAGCTCCGAATCGGTGCCCAGACGGCGCTACTCAGCGTGGAGACGGACGAGAAGGTCATCAGCATCACGGGGCAGCTGACCGACCTGAATGACTACACCTTCAAGGTTACGGGTTCGCCGTCTACGGAACAGCTGCAAACCACCATGCAATCGCTCCGCAAAGGGCAACTACAGATGGAGGACGTCGAGCGACTAATCAGTGAAATCGAAAGCCCCAACACCGCCGCGTTTGTCGCCTATTCCGTGCTGGGACGTGCCGGTGGCGCCGCGCTCCCGATTCACGAAGCTACGCTAGGCCGGCTCGCCGATAGTAACCCAAATAAGGTTGCTTACCAGCAATACGTAGCCGCCCTGACCCAACGGCAGAACGCGCAAAAAGCAACGGAGCGCATCCAGGTGGGGCAACCCGCGCCGGATATCACGCTGAATAGCCCGGACGGAACGCAGTACAAGCTGTCCGATTTACGGGGGCAAGTCGTGCTGCTGGACTTCTGGGCCGCCTGGTGCCGCCCCTGCCGCGCGGAAAACCCGAACGTCGTCAAGGTGTACGACCGGTATAAAAATGACGGCTTCACCATCTATTCCGTTAGCCTCGACGGAATGGACGCCCGGCGCACGGCCAACATGAACGCCGACCAACTCGCCGCGGCCACGGAGAATTCTCGACAACGCTGGGTGGCGGCCATTGAACAGGATAAACTGGCGTGGCCCTACCACGTGAGTGAACTCAAGCACTGGGACTCGTCCGCCGCCCGCGATTACGGCGTGCGGGGTATCCCGAGAACGTTTCTGGTCGACCGGGAGGGTAAGATCGCGGCGGTCGGCCTCCGGGGTGCAGCTTCGATCGAGCAGGCGCTGAAAAAGCTTATCTAGTTAATCGCCCGAACACCCGGGCATTCGTAAATAAGCCCCGTTCCGAAAAGTCGGAACGGGGCTTATTACGTTTGGGGAAGATTGGTGCTTACTTAAGGCGTCACAATAATTCGGCGCGCTACCAAACGATCGTTCATCCGCAGACGCAGGAAATAAACGCCGGCGGGCAAGTTGCTCACGTCGATATTCTCTTCGAAGTCGAAAGCTGACACTTGGATGCCGGACCGGTTAACCAGAACCTGACCGGCCGTATTAATCAGTTGGTAATTTAGCTCACCGCCAGCGTCGAGGTTTTCTCCGGAGACCCGCAACGTCTGACCGCCCGCAACCGGGTTGGGCGCAACCGTGATGGCCGCGTCCAGCGCCGCGTTGACGGTAGCGGTCAGTTGCCGGCCGTTGCGGAACGTCGACGTTCCGACGAATTCACTCCCCACCACGTAGTTATTGACCGGGCGCACCCGCCAGTAGTAATCCGTGCGGGAACGAAGGCCCGTAGTAATGGTGATGCTGGTATCGGTGGTCGTGCGCGCGATGGTTACGGCGGTGTTGAAGTTATTAATGTCGTTAACCTGCACCACGTAAAAGTCAGCATTGGGGGCGGAGTTCCAGACCAGCTTAACGCTGTCGCGGTACACCAACCGGGCGCCATCTTCCGGTGCCAGTAAAGCCATTTGACTAGCGTCGGCCCCCACCGTGTCGGGAGTGAACTCGCTCACCAAGCCGAGCCGGCCATCCAGGTTGGCGAACATCGCGCCCTTCTGATCGTCGGTGAAACCGGTAACGCAAGCGTCGTTTGCGTAGGACATGATGTTAAACGCCGGTACGGCGAATCGAACGTTATCCGGGTCGAGTAAGCTATCCCGGTACGTTCCCTGATTGGTACATTGCCAGCGCTGCATGAGGTAGTCAGGTGCCGTATCACAAAACCCATCCGCCGCGTCCGCGCAGTTGCTGCCGTCAACCTTTTCGACCAGAATGTCGCGTCCGCGGTAGTTAACCGTCTCCGGAGCGGGCTCATTTAGATCGATGTTATCGATTAAGTCTAAGCTTTCCCAACCGTAGAACGTGTGGGGAAGACTCAAGTAGTGGCCAACCTCGTGGCTCCACGTTCGGTCACCCGCGCCGAGACAGCCGCGGCCGAGCGCAACGGCATCGGCAATGCCACCGGCGTAATATCCGCAAATACTGGGGTCGATGCGCTCGACGACGTAGGTATTCAGGTGGGCATCGATGTTGTTTGCCCGCATCATTTCCCGGCCGAGGCTGATGTCGTGGCGATTGTAGCGGGTGCTCGGGAGGTACTTTATGACGCCACTGATGAAAAACTGCACATTTTGATTTCTAAAATCGCTGTTCAGTAATTCCATTGACTTCAGGAACTTGGTGGGATTGGGGTAGTTCTCGTCGGTGTCGTCGCCCACGAACACTACGTTCATCGGAACGTAGCGAACGCCGGCGGACTTCTCACCGCGCGGGTACGCACCGGCTTGGTACTTTTCTAACCAAGCGGATTTTTCCGTTGTGCCGCACCAACCGCCTGGATCCGATTTGGGCTGTGCGGAGAGGAAAAACGCAAAAAGTAGTAATAAGGAGGATAGGATTAATTTCATGCGTTAGTTGGGGTGGGCGCCGGAGAGTAAGTTTGACGACAAATGTAGGGCAACGAGTCTGCGTGACGAGTCACGTTGGCGGCATTTACCCGGTTCCGGTCAAAATTCTCTACTTTCGCGTAACGCTACCGAACAGCCGTTGATGTTTGGCATTAAGGATAGTACAATAGTCAAATTAAGCAAGTATTCATGAGTAAAGTAACCATAGTCGGCGCCGGTAACGTCGGGGCCACCGCGGCCAACGTCCTGGCCCACAAAGACCTCGTTAAGGAGGTCGTCATTCTGGACATTAAAGGCGATTTCGCGCAGGGCAAGGCGCTGGATAGCTACCAGCAGGCTAGCGTCGATGGCTTCAGTACCCGCCTGACGGGCACGAGCGATTACGCCGACACCGCCAACAGTGACATCGTCGTCATCACCGCCGGCATTCCCCGCAAGCCGGGCATGAGCCGCGACGACCTGATCAGCACCAACGCCAAGATCGTCACGATGGTTACCCGTTCCATCATGGAGCACTCCAAGAACCCCATCATCATCGTCGTTTCCAATCCGCTCGACGTGATGACTTATGCTGCCTACAAAGCTTCCGGTCTTCCGAAAAGCCGCGTCTTCGGCATGGCCGGTATTTTGGATACCGCCCGCTACCGTGCTTTTCTGAGCATGGCGCTCGACGTATCGTCCAAGGACATCCAAGCCATGCTGCTGGGTGGCCACGGTGACACCATGGTTCCACTGCCCCGCTACACGACCGTATCGGGCATTCCCGTCACGGAATTGATCGGTGAAGAAGAACTCGAAGCCATCGTCCAACGGACGAAGAAGGGAGGGGGTGAGCTCGTCAAATTGATGGGCACTTCGGCCTGGTACGCACCCGGTGCCGCCGCCGCCCAAATGGTCGCCGCGATCCTCCGTGACGAGCAGCGCATCTTCCCCTGTTGTGCATTCCTCGAAGGAGAGTACGGCCAGGACGGTATTTTCCTCGGCGTCCCCGTCAAACTCGGCAAGGATGGTATTAGCGAGTTGCTCGAACTGAAGCTCAACGAAGCGGAAATGAAGTTGATGCACGATTCCGCCGACGCCGTGCGCGACGTGCTGGAAGTTTACAAAGGCATGAACGTCTAATTTCCCTAGTCCAAAAATAAAGTAGGCCTCACTCGATTCGGGTGGGGCCTTTCTTTTTGCACAGTCCCGCTAGCTATCGAGAGTGCAGCCTGTAGGCCGAGGTTCTCCGGCCCGAATGCCAGTACGCTCTCCTTCTGCGTAGTCCCGCTAGCTATTAGTAATACAAGTTATAGGCCGAGGGCCTCCGGCCCGAATGTAACACGGGCCAGTCATACACGTCCTATCATTCGGGCCGGAGGCCCTCGACCTAAGTTGGGAGGTCGCCGTAAGTGAGCCCGGGCTTATGACGGGAGCACCAAAATTTGGCTCAAGAGTTACTACTCCGCAACCATTAACGATGTGTCATAATAGGCTGAGGGCCTCCGACTCGAATGGAAGTACGCTTTCTTTTTGCGCGCAGTCCAATAGCTATTAAGAGTGGCAGGGCAGTACAGAAGAGCCGTGTTTATGAGCATGAACCCCTCAGTCAAGTTCCGCCAGAAAAACGCTTAACGCATCCACATCTTTATTACCGGGAGAAACCTCAAACCGGCTGTTCACGTCCACACCGAGCAACTGCTGGTGGTCGATAACGTTAATTTTAGCCGCATCAGCGGGGCCGATTCCACCGCTCAGAAGAAACGGAGTGGTGCCCTCGTATTCTCTTAATTTATCCCAGTCCCATTTTACGCCCGTCCCCCCGTGGTCTGCTTGGCCACCGGTATCGAACACAAAAAATGCGCAGGAGCTGGCGTAGGCTAGGGTGGTGGCGAAGTTAAAATTTTGGTCCACGGAGAAAGCCTTCACGATTTTGGCCCCGCGCAGGGTATTGACCGACCAGAGCAGTTTTAGCTCCTGGCAGTAACCGGGGCTTTCCGCACCGTGTAGCTGCACGTAGTCCAGTTCGTAATCGTGCACGGTGTTGAGCACGTAATCTACTTCCGCGTTGACGAAGACGCCAACTTTAGCGACGTCGGCAAATAGATCTTGGTGCTCCGCTACCCACTTTTTGAGGACGGGGCTTTCTGCGTAGCGTTTAGATTTACTGTAGAAAATGAAGCCGACGTAATCTACTCCGAGCCCGAGGACGGCCTCAATATTGTCTGGTTGGGTAAGCCCACAAACTTTGCGCTGCATCGAGGATTAGATTTGTCAGAACAACGCGCAGCGACGTAATTGGGTTACCGGCCCCCCAGGCTAGCGGAGCGCTTCCCCCAAATAGACCCTGCACCCCCGATAGCCACCGGGGGACCGCGCCACACCTTACGCAATCGCCCCGTCATATAGTTCTTCAATCTCACCGACCTTGGCGATAAAGTCCCGCAAAGCCCGCCCGGGGTCGGCCTGGCGCATGAAGTGCGTACCGATCAGAAAGCCATCGTACCCCTCCCGCCGCAAACGCGCCACGGACTGCGGATCGTCGATGCCCGACTCGCTGATTCGTACCAGGCTGGGGGGCAGCAATTCCACTAACTGAATGCTGTTGGAAATGCTGACCGTAAAGTCTTTCAAATTACGGTTGTTGACCCCCACGACGTTCACCTCCGGGCTCAGCTTTGCGGCCTCCTCCTCGTTGTGGATTTCGCAGAGTACTTCTAGCCCGATCTCGTTGGCCTCCGCGGCAAATTCGTCAATTTCACCCGCGGAAAGGGAAGCCGCGATAAGCAATATGGCGTCGGCACCCATGGCTTTCGCTTCGTGAATCTGGTAACGGTCGATGGTGAAATCCTTGCGAATAACGGGCAACGTGACGGCCGCCCTTACCCGGTCGATATCGTCGGGTTGCGCGCCGAAAAATTCCTGATCGGTCAGGCAACTGATCCCCGCCGCGCCACCGTTCGCGTAGGCTGCGGTAATTGCGGAAGGATCGGCCGCGACGTTGATGTCCTGCTGGCTCGGCGACTTGCGTTTGAACTCAGCGATGATTCCGTAGTGCTTACTCCCCCGGATGGCATCCGCGAGGCTGACGCAACGCCGACCGTAGCCAGCAGTGTCACGTAGGGCCTCCAGTGACGTTTGCTGCCGCCGGCGCGCGACCTCGATCCTTTTAAATTCGTTAATGCGATCCAGGATGGTCAAGTTGGTTCTTTGTTTCACAATAGTCGTTTTAGTACTCCGCGCGCGTTGCCACTCGCCAGACTTTCGGCGGCCTCGGCCACGCAGTCGGTGAGGGAGCGCTCGGGGTGGATGGTACGGATGGCCAGTCCCGCATTAGCGCAAACGACGTTCCGCTGAGCGATTGTCGCGGTGTTGTCGAGTACGGATAGGAATATTTTTTTACCCGCTTCCGCCGTGGAGCCGCCGTAAAGATCACGTTGGGCCAACCGGTCAAAGCCAAAATCGCCCGGTTCCAGAATGGTGGAGCCAGTCCGGCTGCGCACCGCCGCCGGGCCGGTGAGGCTGATCTCGTCGTAGCCGTCGAGGGCGTGGACGATGGTGTACGCTTGGCGGGGAGCGTCCTGCAGAATGTAGTCGTAAACCCGGGCCACCTGGCGGTCGTAAGTGCCGAGCAATGAGTAAGCTGGCCTGGCTGGATTGAGTAGCGGGCCGAGAAGATTGAAGAAACTACGCACTTTGAGCCCCTTGCGCACCGGTACTACGTTCTTCATCGCCGGATGAAACAACGGTGCGTGAAAAAAGCAAATGCCCGCCCGATCCAGGGTCGCGAGCAGCTGAGACTGATTGTTGGTAAAATTTACGCCGAGGGCGACCAGTACGTCACTACTCCCGACGCTACTGCTCACGCCGTAGCTCCCGTGCTTCGTTACCGGATAGCCCGCCCCGGCCACCACGAAACTGGAGAGCGTGCTCACGTTAAAGGTATCCTTTCCGTCCCCACCCGTACCCACAATATCGATCGTTTCCAGGCCGCCAAGATCGATGGGGTGGGCGAGTTCGAGCATCGCATCCCGAAAGCCCTGAATCTCCGAGAGCACGTTGGGGCGCATGTTGATGGCCGAGACGACGGCGGCAATTTCCATGTCACTGGCCGCCCCGTTACCGACGCGGGAGAGCATTTCGTACGCCGCCGAACGCGACAGGGGCTCGCGCGCGTAGAGCTGGGTGAGGAGAGATTTCATACGGTAAAGCTAGTTAGCCGGCGGGGATAATGGGCCGTGGTAATAAAACGACGGTGGGTGAGATTGACCGACGCTTTGGATAACCAGCGTGGTTACTGCCGTGGTCAGTAAGTTCAACGATTAAGTGGGTAACCTTTACTTACTCGGGTTCTTCAACAGATCCTTTACGGACTGGTCGAACGACCGGCTAAATGCCTCGTACTGGCTGGTTGCCGGGCCGTTAAAACCGGTGTGGATCCGTTGCACCATGTTGTTACGATCCACGAAAAGTAGTGTGGGGAAGCTAATGATCTTGTCGAGCATCGGGAGGGCCTCGCCCGCTTCCTCCTTATCGGAACTACCGGCCAGTAGGACCGGCCAGGTAACGCCCGTATTATCCAGATAACGTTTGATGGCCGCCCGGCTCCGGTCGTCGTCCGCGCCGTACTGTTCGAACGCCAGCGCAATTACGGCGAGATCCTGCGTCTCCGTAATGGCTAAGTAATCCTTGATGAACTCGGCCTCATCGCGGCAATTAGGGCACCAAGTTCCCATAATTTTGATGAGTTTGGGCCTTCCTGCGTACGCGGGGTCACTCAGGCTGACCGTATTTCCGTCCGCGTCGGGGAAACTAAAGTTGAGGGGGACGGGGTCGATCATCTTGGTAATTCCGTCCGGGTCGGCCAGCTTGGCTTGGTCATTTCGTTTTGCCGTCCAGTTGGCGATGTAGTGGCGGCCCGCGAGAAAGCTGCCCTTCAGCGCGTCGTCCGGCCCAATCGTGGCTTCAAACAGAAAAGCGTGGCTACCGTCAAAAACACTTAAGTAAGCCTTATTCGCCTGGACGGTTCCTTCCAAATACCGGTAGTCCCCGGTCTCGGTGCGGAACGTGCCGCTCAGTTGATTCTTGTCCTGCGTAAATTCCGCGATGCCCGGGTAGGTACCGTCTTCATCGGTGAACGCTACTTCCCAGATACCCGTCAGATCGGCGGCGGGTTCTTTACGCAACGGAGTGAAACGGTATCCTTTGCCAAAGTAGGCTTTGAAGGGGATGCGGTAATCGCTCCGATAATTGGTTACCCACACGCCCTCGAGGACGTTCTCCTCGTGGTAAGCACTGATGTAGCTATCGTAGACGGGGAAGTTGATGCGTACGGTATCCCGCCCGGCCGCCTGGTCGCGGCCCGTGACGATATCTTTTGCCGGGACGACCATCGTCTCCTCCCCATTGTGTATTTCCATGCGGAACGTTGTCTCCGTTTCGTAAATCACGTCGAACGTGAACGGTAGCGCCCCCGAGGTAACTTCCGCTAAATCCAGGTCCGTCTTCTCCGGTATCGGCGCCCCTTTGGGGTTAGGAACGATGGGGTTGTATTCCAGCTCCAGTATCCCCCGGTAAGGGCCGGGCGGAAGGCTGGGGTAGCGTTCCTGCACAAAGGTGCAGGCGGAGAGCAGGCACAACATCAGCAAGATGGTAAGGGGACGGATCATAATAGTTGATTGTTGAAGGCTGCCGCATGGGCTGACTACGGGGCCGGCTGATTCCGATTAAACCGCGTCGGTGCGCGCAACGAATCAGGTGGGCGCTTACGAATCGCGGGCGTAATGAGCAACGCTCGCCGATCAACCTGGTTGCACGAAAAAGCCCCAATCCACGCGGGGTGAACTGGGGCTATGGTGGTCTCGGATGGAATCGAACCATCATCGCAGGCTTCGGAAACCTGAGTACTATCCGTTGTACTACGAGACCAGATTACGCCGCCACGACGACCGAATGGTAGCGGCCGCGTTCGGGGCGGTGCAAAAGTACTCGTGCGCCCCGGACTATGCAAGTAAGTCCGTCACAAAGGTGAAGCATCGCTTTATCACCCGCCGTTGCAACGCAATTTAGCCGATCATCTTTTTAATGTCCGCCCCGGCCGACGGATAGGCCAATACGAGGTGCTGCAGCGTCGTGATCTTTATTTTTTGGTGAATTGCCAGCGAGAAAAGGTTGATCACCTCGTCGGCGTGGTCACCCAGCAGGTGTGCCCCGACGATTAAGTCTTCTTTTTCGTCGATGATGAGTTTGTAAGCGCTGACCACCGCGTTGACGTGCGCGTTCGAAAACCATTCGGTCGTGTCCTCGAATTTGATCGTCAGATCGCGTTCATCTTCGTTAGCCTGGTCGACCGTCAACCCTACGGCGGTGATCGGGGGCAGGGTAAAGGCAACGGTCGGGATGGGGAGGTAGTCTACCTCCCGGTTCTTGCCCTGGAAAAGATTATCGGCCAGCAAGCGCGCTTCGTAAGTCGCTACCGGGGTAAGGGGAAGGCCGCTGTTAGCGCAGTCGCCAATGGCGTAGTGGGCGCTGACGCTGGTGCAGAGTTTCTTATTGACGGCGATGCCCTTATCGTCAAAGTCGATCCCGGCTTTATCCAGTCCCATTCCCTTTACGTTGGGGACGCGGCCGGCGCAGTGAATGACTTGATCGGTAGCTACCCTGAACTGCTCACCGTCTTCCGGCTCACAAACTACCTCGTAAGATCCGTCAGCAGCTTTTTCGATGCCGGCGGCTTTGGTATTGAAGTAGAACTTGATGCCGTGGTCTTCTGCGGCCTTAGTGACCAAATCGTTTAAATCCTGGTCAAAATTGTCGACGGGGCTGTCACCGCTGGCCACGACGGTAACTTCGGCTCCCATCGTCGCGCTGATCTGGGCGAAGCTGGAGCCAATGTAGCCGCTACCGATGATGAGTAATCTTTTGGGAAGTTCCTCCATTTCCAGGAAGCCGGCGCTATCGAGGTAGTGTTCTTTGCCGGGGATGTCCAGTGGTGCGGGTTTGGCTCCCGTGGCGATGACTACTTGCGTAGCCGAGACGGTGACGTCGTCGCCAACGTTGATTTTCCCCGGGCCGGTAAACATAGCGGCGCCCTCCAGGCATTCTATGCCCTTTTCGGTGAGCTTCTTGACGGTAGCGGGCGGGATGGGGTCGGTGAAGGTGCTTTTCCACGCCTGCAAATCAGGCCAACTGACGGCGGGCTTATCCTTAAAGCCTTTGCCCTGCAGGCGGATTACTCCGTTCATGGCCTTGGCCGCCCCGTAAAAGACTTTTTTCGGGTCACAACCGCGGATGGGGCAGGTGCCCCCGTACTCCCGCGATTCAGTAATCCCGACCGAGTGCCCCGCTTCGCGCGCGGAAATGGCCAGCGATTGACCGGCCGGCCCGCAGCCGAGGATAAAAAAGTCGTAGGTTTTGTGTGTCATAAACGTGATTGGGGTATGCAGGCTCTAACCGGGCCCGGCTGTTTGTGTTTATTCCTCACTGGGTAATTGCCAGGAATCTTAAGGGTTGTAACACGGGCAGTGGCCGCCGCCCCGAGCATCCGACGGAAGCCTCCGCCCCCGATACCGGAAATTGGCGCTGAAACTAACCCGCCCGGCTCCACAACACTGCTGTTCCTCGAATCACCCGGCACCCGCGCCCACGCAAAATCAAACGCACTCACCGTTAATGATCCGTAAGGTGAATTTGTCCGGACAGGTAGGTGACAGCCCGGCCCGTTAGTCGAATTTTCTTGCCCCGGAGTTGGCACTTCAGGTCGCCGCCCCGCTCCGAAAGCTGGCGGGCGATCAGGGTCTTTTTGCCAAGCCGCGAAGACCAGTAGGGCGTCAGCAGTGTGTGGGCCGAACCGGTCACGGGGTCCTCGTCTATTCCCGTCTGCGGGAAGAAGCAGCGACTGACGAAGTCGACTTTTTTACCCGGTGCCGAAACCAGTAGGCCCCGGTATTGCGTAAGTTTAGCCAGGGCGCGAAAGTCTACGTCCAGGCCTTCCACTTGCTTCTGCGAGCGGAGGATCACCATCAGGTCATCCTGGCCACGATACACACCATGCAGCCGCTTAACGCCCAAAATATTTCGCAGACCAAGTTCTGCATCCGCCTTACCACCTTTCACCTTCTGCGGTTGATCGGCCGGGAAATCCATTTGGTACTCACCGTCCCGCGAGCCCGGTCGTACCGTGAGGGTGCCCGCCCCGGTTGTTTTAAATTTCATCTCGCTGAACTGCCCGTTACCGCTGTGGAACATCACGTGGGCCGCCGCCAGGGTAGCGTGCCCGCACAGCCGGACTTCGGCCGTGGGCGTGAACCAGCGAATGAAGAACTTTCCCCGACCGCGGACGACCACGAAGGCCGTTTCCGACAAATTATTTTCGGTGGCGATTTGCTGTAATAATTCGTCCGGAAAAAATTCCGGAAGGGGAACTACCGCAGCCGGGTTACCGCCGAATAGTCTACTAGTAAATGCATCTACCTGATAAATAGGAAAATTGAGCATAAAATCAAATAATTTTGGTGACCTCGGTCACATATTGCACAAAATTAATAACAATTGGTGACCTTGCACACTTGCACTCGTCCAGAGACTAAATGAGTTGAGTCCGCTATTCGGAACTTCCAAATTGACAGTATTAACATGACAAAGAACAATCCATCCCCCGATCATCTATTTTTACGTGAGGGTACTACCTACCGAAAAGTGCCCCTCGACGAGATACTTTTCATCGAGGCCGACGGCAATTACGCCCACGTGCAAACGACCGATAAGCGGTACGCCGTAAAACGCTCTCTGGCCACCATCGCAGAAAAACTTACGAACCCCGCGTTCTTGCGCGTTAGCCGGGGCATACTACTTAACTTCAATCGGATAACTTCGTTGAGTTTCGCCGATGGTGCCGTGAAAATCGGTGACCGGGAGTTGAAGATGGGTAAGACTTATTACCCAGATATTCGCGGACGGATGGCTTCTTTGTAGCGGATCCCGTGCCGGCAAAATTAAGTACGAATAAAGTGCTCCGCTAACTCCCGGGGGAATGAATTTTTCCGCCTGAATTGACCCCGTCGCTCATCAATGAGGGATGTGACGTAACGTATCCGTCGTTCGAGGCGTTACCCATGCACCGCCGCGGCTATCTCGTCCTGAGCGGCTAAGTTCGACCGCCCACCCCGAAAGCATTACACCGTGAAATTCATCGTCTACGACATCGAAGCCACCTGCTGGGAAGGCCGCCCGCCCGGAATGGTACAGGAAACCATTGAGATCGGTGCCGTGGAAGTGGATCGCTACGGCCGCATCGGTGACCAGTTCAGCCGGCTCATCAAGCCCGTCATCCATCCCCAAATGAGCCTGTTTTGCCACAAGCTGACCCAGATTGACCAGAGCGACCTGAACCGGGCCCAGGACTTCCCCCGCGTCGTGCGTGACTTTAAAAACTGGATTGGCGTTGAAGATGAAGAATACCTGCTCGCTAGCTGGGGTGATTTCGACCGCACGCAACTCATTAAAGACTGTCAGCTCCACCGCCTCGAAGATTGGTGGGTAGACGAGCACATCGACCTCAAGCGGCAGTACCAGCAAATCAAAAAGCTACCCAAGAAGCGAGGGTTAAAGTCGGCCGTCAAGCACGAAGGGTACGAATGGGAAGGCGAGCAGCACCGGGCTTTGGTGGATGCGCAGAATACGGCCAAGGTTTTTTGTGGTCTGGTGGATATGTGGCGGTTTTAGGGTTTGGAGTCTAAAGTCCGTGGTCTCTGGTAATTAGTCGCCACAGACTTAAGGCCACAGACCGTAGACTTTAGACCACAGACCAAAGACCACAAACCCCGGACTTAACAACTGATTGACAGCCAATCGACAACCAAGGCCCGCGGTCAGTGTAGTATTTTTGTCTCACGCCAAACGCTCCACCATGACGCTCACCACGCTGCTGATCTACATCTCCCTTGCCGCCCTCGGCCTTACGGGGCTCACGTATTTCGCGCTCGATAAGCGTCGGAGCCCGGTGATGAGTTTGCTACAGAATTTTGCCGGCGCGCTGTTCCTTGTTTCGGGTTACGTCAAGGCCGTCGATCCACTGGGAACGGCCTACAAGATGGAGCAATATTTCGCCGAGTTTGAAAGCACTTTTGCGGATACGGCCGGCAGTTTTCTGGCCCCGATGTTCCCGGCGCTGGCGGAGTACAGCGTGGGTTTCTCGGTGTTCATGATCGTGCTGGAGATTGCCCTGGGTTTGGCGTTGATCGTTGGCGCGTGGCCTAAACTCACTTCGTGGCTGTTTTTCGGTATCGTGGCATTCTTCACGGTACTGACCGGTTTTACCTACCTCACCGGCTACGTGCCTTCCGGCGTGAACTTCTTCGATACGGCCAACTGGGGTGCGTACGCGGACACCAACATGAAAGTAACGGACTGTGGTTGCTTCGGGGATTTTCTTAAGCTAGAGCCGCGTACTAGCTTTTTTAAGGACATTGCGCTACTCGTGCCGGCCATCGCTTTCCTGTTCGGTACCGGTAAAATGCACCAGTTATTCAATACGACCGGGCGCACGCTCGCGGTTGCGGGCATCGCCTTACTGTCACTTGGTTACGGTATGAGTAACTACGTTTGGGACATTCCCGGCCAGGACTTTCGCCCCTTCAAAATCGGGACCGACGTGGCTGCCGTAAAGCAGGCGGAGATGGAATCGGAAAATAACGTCACCGTGCTTGGCTACGCACTGACGAACAAAGCCACCGGTGAGGTGGCGAACATGACGCAAGCAGAGTTCCTCAAAGTTTATAAAGATTACCCGGAATCCGACTGGGAGATCGGTCAGCAATTATCGGAGCCGAGCGTGGTACGGACAAAAATCAGCGATTTCGAACTGAGCGATGAGAATGGTGACGACCCGGTGCCGGAACTATTGTTGTCTTCTGAATACACATTTTTAATCGTGGCGTACAAACTGAAAGGGGATAAGGGTACCTGGGATGCGGAGTACGTTGCTAAGTGGCAGCAAGACATCGCACCCGTCGTTGAGGCCGCCGGGGCAAATGGTCACAAAGTTGCCGCGATGACGAAGTATAATGCTCCGGCAAACATTGCCGACTTCAAGTCAGCCATCGGCGCCGATTATCCTTTCTGGACGGGCGACGACATCATGCTCAAGACCATCATTCGTGCCAACCCCGGCGTCGTGCTCATGAAGGATGGTAAAATCATCAATAAGTGGCACCACGAGCAGTTGCCGGCCTTCGAAGTAATCGCTGAGGAAGATATTTTGGCTAAGCGCTAGGTGGGCGCGGTCGCGGGTGCCAGGTGACTCAGGGGAGAGCGAAGATTGTACGGTACTAGACTAGATAAAGGTTACACCGGAGGTTTTTCCCGGCCGTTCCTCACTATTGATGGGCTTAAGTACGACGGACCTAGATTTGATCGTGGCTCGTAGTGTCTACCCCAGCCATGTTTCCGCTGGGGAAATGCATAAACTAGTACCCCAACCACGTTTAATCCGGTAGTTTTCCGTTGCTTTGCACCCGGCGCGCTCAAACGTGTGCGCCCAGACTTGAAATACCGCCCCTATGCTGAGCCGCCGCAACGTTCGAATCAAGATCATGCAAGTCCTGTACGCCGCCCAGCGCCAGGAATTCAACAGCCCCCGCGCTTACGTCTCCCTGCTGGACACCATGGCCCGCAACACCTTCAAGTTGTACCTGGAAAACTTGCTGATCATCCAGCGCCTTTGCGAATACGCCAAGCACGATCACGCTACCCGGCAAACCAAACTTCGGCCCAGCGCGGACGACAAATCCTTCCGACCCGCCCTGGCCGATAACCCCGCCATCCGCTCCCTGTCCGACAACGTAGAGCTGAGTCGTGTCTACGACCGGCACGGCGTAAAGTCCATGATCGATGCCGACCAAATTCTTACCCTCTACCGGGGGTTCGTCAAAACGGATACCCACCAAGCGTACCTCAGCATCGAGTCACCAACTAATGACCAGACGGTAGCCATGCTGCTGGCCCTGTACAAGTGGCTGCAGAAGCAGGAGCTTTTCCTCAATTTGGTCGAAGATCAATTCCCACTCTGGTTGGAGGATAAGTCGTTAGTCATCGGTGCGATCAAAAAGACGATTAAGGCCATGCCGTTGGAGGCTAATTTTTACGAGCACTATCAGGCCGAAGGAGAGGCCATCACGGACTTCGGCCGGCCCTTGCTACGGTTTGTCGTGGAAGCGGACGAAACCCTCCTCGAAAGAATTAAGACCGTACTGCAAAACTGGGACGCGGACCGGGTTGCCATGATCGACATGATCTTGCTCAAGATGGCCGTCGGTGAGTTTACCCAGTTCCCCGCCATCGCACCCGTCGTGACGATCAATGAGTACATCGACATCTCCAAGATCTACTCGACACCGAAGAGCCGGGAGTTCATTAACGGCGTGCTGGATAATCTGAAGAAGCAGTTGGAAAAGGAAGGACTTGTGTAGCCATCCGGCAAATGGGCTAAACAGATGGAGTACTAGCATTTTCACGCGTGAATATCTGCGCCAAATGGCTTTATCTGACCCTAATCTCAACCCGCCGGTTAGCGCGCATTTCTTCTTCCCCCTTCGGGTCGGGGTTTACCATTTCGTAATTAGAATAACTGCTGTAGCGCATCCGCTCCGGATCAATCCCCCGCTCGACCAAGTAGGTATAGACGACTTTCGCGCGGGCACCAGCGAGGTAGTGCAGCCTGGTGCCGGGTAGCTTAGGTACTCCGGGCTGGTTAACGTGGCCGGCCAGTTCGATACGCAGGTGCTCGTTGAAGACCATGAAGTGATAGAGCCGCTCCAAGGCCGTAATGCCACCGGGCATGAGCGTGGTTTGATTGCCGTAGAAGTAGAGGTTATCGATGTCCAATCTTTTCCCGCGCCCGGCTTCCACCAGCGAGACCTCCAGGGGTGGGGGAGGGGCACCGTGTTCCTCGAAGTAGAGCACGCGATTATCGATAAAGTGATCGCGCGCAAAAATATCGAGCCGGATCGAATCGGCGACCGGCAACCAAATCTCGAACTTACCGTCCCGATCGGCCACGGTAGTGTCCCGCAAAAAGGTTCCGTGGGCGATGGCACCGCCCGCCAGGGGCTGACCCGCTTCCCCCAGCACGTAGCCGGTGAGCAATACGTATTTTTTGGGTAGCCCGGAGCGCAGGAGTACCCGTCGGTTACGCTGTTCCCGCCCGGGAGTATTGACTAGTAGGTGTCGTTCCCCGAAATGACGAACCTCCACGGCGTCCTCGGGCCAGCCGGCCAGCAGGATTTCTTCGTAGGTAGCCTGGCTTCGCTTAGCGGCCAGTTTCTCGTTTGCCTGGTTGGTACCCACCGCGTCGGTATGTCCTTCGAGGTATAGTTGTAGGTCACCGGGTCGGTCGGCGGCCATTTCCCGAATCTTTGCACCTGCGTCCGCGCCTACTGCTGCGCTGTTGAAGGGGAAGTAGATGGTGTCGGTTCGGTGGATTTCTAGGGAGTCTTTTGTATGAATTACCTGCCCATAAACTGGCAGGGTCGATAACATAAAAATGTAGACAAGGAAGTTGTGACTCATGGTGACGGTAAATAAACCCCCACAAACTTACTGTAGTATTAATTCTGGGGGTGTACCGATAAATTTAAGGAAAGATATTGTTACTAACGGACGAGTGCTAACATAAGATGAGCATGCTAAGACGACAAAATGCCCCGACACATCATCTGTGTCGGGGCATTTGCATAAGAGCTATTTCTAAAGCTTAGCAGTTGCAGCAGTCGTTCTGGACTAGTGCAGTATTCGTATCAATGTTGTCCTGTGGGAAGGGCCATACATTATCACACGGGTTGTAACCTTCAGAACCGAGCACTTCCTCTGCACGACCGGTGCGGCGAAGATCCCATAGGCGGAATCCACCCTCCATCGCGAGTTCAACGTAGCGCTCCTTAAGGATTGCGTCTAGGTAGTTATCATCATCTAGGTCGTCGATATCGTCAAGTCCGGCACGCTGACGTACTTGGTTTAACCAGCGCTCAGCTTCGTCGAAATCACCCTCCCGGGCAGCAACTTCAGCAAGAATCAGTACCTGCTCCGCAGCGCGGAAAAAGTAAATTGGATCAGTCTGTGAACCTGCGGCGGCGGTAAAGTCGTTGTACTTAATTCCGTAATTCCGACCACCGAGCGTATCTACGGATAGTGCCTTACGGAGATCACCGTCTTCGTACGCGGCCACCAATTTGGCGCTGGGTGCAATGGAATAACGGCTAGCACCTAAGTCAGGTGTACCAAAAAAGAATGCAATCGAAGTACCATCAGTAGAGATAAATTTCAAGTAGAATATCTCATCTTCCAAGTACGGAACATCAGTTAGGTCGTAATCATCACCGATGGCAGCGGTAGCAAAACCTTTAGCGTCATCGAATCGGCTTTGCATCATGGCAACACGGGCGAGAAGAGCATTCGCACCGCCACGGTTCATTCCTAAGGACTCATCCGTAAGATTGTCGGCGGCGAATTGTGCGTCCTCAATAATCTGTGCGTAGACTTCGTCAGCACTACTGGCGGGAACGTTTAATTCGTCCCCGACGGCTACGGTCGGTGTCAAAACGAGAGGAACACCTTCCCACCCGGTAACGAGGTGAAAGTACGCAAGCGCACGGCCGAAGCGAGCTTCGGCAAGGAAATTGTTGCGGGTTTCGTCAGTCAGCGAAGGGTCTTCAACGCCGGGTAATACACTGATCAGGTTGTTAGCGGTATTGATGACATCATAGTAATCAGCCCATACTGCCCCCATAGTTGCATTAGAGGGCAAAACGTTGTAGCTGTCAAACTGCGCGCGGGTTGGGAAAGTACCCGTCCAGTCGCAGTCATCGCTGAAATAAGTATAACTAGCGATGTAGCCATCAAAGGTTAGCGTAGCGTCCTGGAGCTCATCGTAAATGCCAGCACGGGCTGCACCCGCACTATTAGCATCAGTTACGGCTAACTCAAGTGGTACGGAATCGATGGGTTGAACGGAGTCCAACGCAAAGTCATCACACGCTGAGAACATACTGGCAAAACCAGCGAGCGCAGCTAAGTAGGATAATTGCTTTATCATATTGTTATTATTATTTGTTCGGATTTTAGAAACCGACATTTACACCAAAGACAACTGATTTGCTGATTGGCAGGGTGAGGAAGTCGGTACCGAGTGCTACGTTACTATTACCGAAGCTATTAACTTCAGGGTCAAAGAAGCTATAGTCGGTAACTGTGACAAGGTTGGTACCACGGACGAAGAGGCGGAGAGATTGGAGTCCGATACGATCGATCAGGCCGTCCTCAAAGCTGTAAGCCAAGTTAATTGTTTTGAGACGCATGAAAGAGCCGTCTTCTACTAAACGGTCACTGTCCTGGCGGTTGTTCTCCGCAGAAGCACCACCCACGATGCGAGGGAACATATTGCCATCACCTTCCTGACGCCAGGCACCTTCAAAAGCCCGGACGGTAGGTGCGAAAACACCGTTTAAACCTTCCGCGAAAGCAAGGTTGTTGTTGTACACATCATTACCAAGGCTAAATTGGAGGAAGAAGTCGAGCTCCAAACCTTTGTAAGTTAACTTATTATCAATGCCAGCGGTAACATCGGGTAAAGCCTGGCCTATGAACGTACGGTCATCGTCATTAATAATGCCATTACCATCCTGGTCGACAAAACGGAAGTCTCCGGGAGCAGCACCCGGGATGTAGTCTCGATCTTCACTAAGTGAATTATCAGCGTCAATGGCTGCTTGGTTCTGGTAGATACCGTCGGTCTCTAGACCAAAGAAAGAACCTACTGGCTGCCCTACCGCGAGGCGAGTAGCAAAACCGAAATCCTGAGGCTGATCGTTAAAAAGCTCTGTTACTTCATTCTTGTTATAAGCAGCGGACAGCTGCGTAGTCCAGGAGAAGTCGGCATTGTTGAACGTTTCAAAAGTCACCGCGGCTTCTATACCCGTATTTTGCATACTACCTACGTTGGCGATAACCTGGCCAAAACCTGAGGAGCTTGGGATCGGACGGTTTAGAATAAGGTCACTAGTATTCTTCTGGTAGAAGTCTAAAGTTATACCAATTCGATTTTCTGCTAAGGCCATATCGAGGCCTACGTTGATTTGATTCGTAGTCTCCCATACGAGATCGGGGTTGCCAAGCTGTGATTGACTGATACCGGGGGTAGTGAGGTAAGAAGCACCACCGGCGAACAATGGCCGCGCCTCGAAGTCACCGATATTGTTGTTACCGGTCTGTCCGTAGCTAACTCGTGCTTTCAGAAGATCGAAGGGACCTACTGGGTTGAGGTTAGCAAAGTTATAACCAGCAGCAATGCCGGGGAAGTACCCCCACCGATTGTTGATGAAACGGCTTGATCCGTCAGCACGGAAAGATGCAGTGACGTAGAGACCACCGTTGTTGACGTTGGCACTGAAGATGTACGAGTTCAAGGTCGACCCAAACTTATCACCACTTGTAAATGCGGGTGTTGCCGCAGCGTCAGCGGAAGGAAAGTTATCGGAAGGCAAGTCATTTGTTTCGAAAGAGTTCCGGCGGATATCGTCACGCTGATAAATGGCTCCAACGGTAGTGGAAAGCGAGGTCGAACCAAACTGATCCGTATAAGTAGCTAAGTATTCGTTGATGATCCGGGTACGAAGATTTGATGCCTCAAAAATTAAACCCTGGGCAGTGGATTGAAGTGAACTTGGCTCGAAGACATTTTCGCGTAAGTTAAGATTGTCAACACCGAGTTTGACCTTGAGTGAAAGTTCGTCAAGCAAAGAATAAGAAGCGGAAATGTTACCAATGATACGGTTGGTGACCAGGTGGTTATCATATACCTCCGTAGCAGCAACGGGATTTTCCAGACCGAAAACCGATCCGTATGACCCATCTTCTCTACGCACGGGAACCTGAGGTGGTAGCAGAAGAGCCGCCGAAACGGCACCGTAGATGTTGTTATCACCCTGAATTCTCTTGTTATCGGAATTGGTGTAACTCAAGTTAAAGTTGACGCCTAATTTGTCCGTAGCCCGGTGATCAAGGTTAACTCGCCCGCTGTAGCGAGTGAAGTTAGTTCCGTTGAGTGCACCGTTCTCGTTATCATAACCCAGGGAGGCGTAGAACTTCGTCTTAAGATCACCACCGCTCATGCTTAACTGGTGGCTCTGTACCGGGTTTCTATCAAAAATAAGGTCCTGCCAGTTACTAGATACGGTCGTATCAAGACCACCGCCGCCGATCACGTCACCACCAGCGCCAAAACGTTCCCGTAAGTATTGGTTGTACTGAGTGCCATCAACGACATCTACTTTGTTGATTACTTCGTTGAAACCGTAGGATGAATTGAGGCTGATCTTTGTCTTACCTGCTTTACCACTCTTAGTGGTAATGAGGACAACACCGTTAGCCGCGCGGCTACCGTAGATAGCCGTAGTTGAAGCATCCTTCAGGATTTCCATGGACTCGATGTCCGCTGGGTTAATATCCGCAAGGGCGTTACTTGACTGGCCACCAACGCCTTGCTGAGCAAAGCTGCCAGCAATAACGGGGACTCCATCAACTACGAAAAGTGGCTCGTTGTCCGCATTAACGGAGGTTACACCCCGAACGCGAACGTTAAATCCAGACCCTGGAGCACCACTGCTCTGCTGAACGACAACACCCGGAGCCTGCCGTAAAGCCGACTGTACCGTAGCGCCTGATTCTCTCGTGATGTCTTCAGAAGCAATGGAGGCAACAGCACCCACGAGATCCTTTCTGCGCACGGGTGAATAACCCACTACGATAACCTCGTCAAGGCCGATGCCGTCATTTGCAAGCGTGATTTGGTAAGCAGTTTGTCCCGCGATAAGTGGAATATTCTGAGTAGAAAATCCAGTGTAGCTGACCGCAAGTTTCTTTGCGTTTTCGGGCACGTTCAAAGTGAAGTTTCCGTCGATGTCTGCGACGGTACCGGTAGTAGTACCTATGACAAATACTGAAGCGCCGATCATCGGGACTCCCTCCTTGTCGGTAATTTTACCGGTAATTTGCTGGGCGCTAACGGCCGCAAAGCAGCTCATTAACAGCACCCAGCTAAGTAGTAGCAATCTATGCATACGTGTAAAATGGTTAGAGTGAAAAAAAATTGTGAGTAGAATTGGTCGGACCTGATGATAAGAGAAAATAAGTGACCAAGTGTGTAGCGGGAAAAACCAGAAACTGCGCCGATTAGGACGCCGGTCATCGTGGTTTCGATTCCACAAAGAAAGCACAAACTTGTGATTTCATTATGAAATTGGCCGACAATAATTGTCAACACAACGCATTCGAGCGGAAATTCGCTGCCTGCGCACCAAAAATCGAAACATTTATGGCCCCACGCGTTGCCGGCCAGAATAATGTGCAGGAATAAACCAGCTTGCTTGCAGAATTTAAGCTATGTATTTACCGAATACCCAAAATTATTTTCTCGGTGGTGTTCCAACAAGCTTCCTTTGTCAGACCACCCTTGCGCGCGGCCAGCACGCCGTAACGGATGTCGTCGATGCCGCCCATCGAGTGAGCGTCGGGGTTAATGCTGATCTGCACGCCGCGTTCCACCGCGTAGGGAATCCACGTCCAGTCCACGTCCAGTCGGTAGGGGTTAGCGTTGAGTTCGATGACCACGTCGTGCTCGGCGCAGGCGTCGATGACTCGCTTGTGGTCGATGGGGTAGCCCGCGCGGCTCAACAGTAGACGCCCCGTGGGGTGACCGAGGATGGTGGTGTAAGGGTTGCGGATGGCGGTCAGCAGCCGCTCCGTAGCTTTTTCCTCGTCCATGTTTAGGTTGGAGTGAACACTCGCAATCACCACGTCAAACCCGGCCAGAATGTCGTCCGAATAATCAAGGCTGCCGTCGGTGAGAATGTCGCTCTCGATACTCTTGTAGATGTGAAAAGGGGCAAGTTCCGCGTTCAGGACGTCGATTTCGGCCCACTGGTCGCGGACGCGGTCGACCTTGAGGCCGTTTGCGTAAAAGGCCGCCTGGCTGTGGTCGGAGATGACGAGATAGGCGTATCCTTTGTCGCGGGCGGCGGTGGCCATTTCGCGTAACGTATGGATGCCGTCGCTGTAGGTGGAGTGGCTGTGGACGACGCCGCGGATGTCTGCTGCCTCAATCAACTTGGGCAGTTCACCGTTGCGGGCCACTTCCAGGTAGGTATCGTCTTCGCGTAGTTCGGGCTCGATGTACTGGAAGGCGACGCGGGCGAATATTTCTGCTTCGGTGGCGATGTCGGTGAAGTCTTGGTCGGGGAACAACGCGATAAAGGCCTTTAAAAAATCCGCCGACCCGGTGTGTTTAAATTGCTTCGAGCCAAAGTTGCTTTCGGTGACGTGGTGCAGGACGAAGGGGTAGCCGTCGACGGTTCCGATGGTTTTGTTGCCCTCCGTCAGTAGGTTTTCAACGCCAGGTATTTTAGCTGCGCTGCTCCTTTCAGAGGTGGGCGAGGACGCGGGTGCCAGGGTAGTTATCAAGGCCATCCGCGATAGAGTAGGGCAGCACCGCCGGAGGGCGCCCGTCCGCTCGGTTCTTGTTTCTGGGAAGCGCCGGCTAAGTTCTTGGGTAAATGCATCCGCTACTAAATCTAGCTCGCGAAAGAGAAATTGCCCACGGCTGCGCTGGTGAAACTCTAGTTTCTGCTTGAGCGTATGCTGCGTTTTAGCTCCGAAGCCTTTGAGTTCCACCAGCCGGTTCTCGTTGATGGCGTAGAGGAGCTGCCCAACCGTCGTCGTACCCAGGCCATCCCAGACAGCCTTTACCTTTTTCGGACCGAAGCCCCGAATGGTCAGCATTTCCCGGATGCCGGGCGGGGTTTGCTCGCGCCATTTCTCTAGCGTTGCCATTTCGCCGGTTGTGGCGAGTTCGTGAATCTTTCCGGCGATGGCCTTACCGACGCCCTCCAGCTTTTGTAGGTCCGGCTCCGTCATTTCCGCGAGGGGGCGGTCGTCTTTGCGCAGCTTGTTGTAAGCGTTCGTGTAGGAGCGGATTTTGAACGGATTGTCACCGTGTAGTTCCATCAGGCGCGCTAGTTCCTGGAAGTGTTTGGCGATTACGGGGTTGGTCATGGGGCGAAGGTAATTAAGGGCCGAGTTTTTGGTCGCGGGTATCGTTCTTGCTGCTCTTAAGTCACTCCCTTCAACTTCCCACCCGCTAGCTACCTTTACGCGGTGATTCCACCCTTGCTGTTTGCCATCGCTTTTCTGCTCCTTGCCTACTATCTGTGGCACCTGCGCCAGCGCCGCTGGATGCTGGCTCCGTTACTGACGGGAATAGTGTTGATCACCCTCACCGTGGTAATCAAAGTGCAAGACGTCAATCGGGTGCAGGCAAAAAGGGATGTCGATGTGTTGCTGCGTGAGCTGACCGACCCGCAACTTTGGGAAGTCAACGAAATCGAGCATGCGGAAAAAAGATTACTGTTGGCCAGCACCGCGAGCCAGGCCCTGTTACGGGCAAAACATTTTTACCCCGAACGGGATAGTGTCATCGACGTACGGCTCACCGAACTCGCTACCTGGGTCACCCGGTCCGGTATTTTTCCGCAGTGGCGCCGCCAAAAATCCTGGAACGAACAGCTTTTTTTCCTGGCGCACGCGGGTGCGACGCTAGCCCATTACCAGCTCGCGACTGGAAACGACGACCAGGCCGCCAATCTCGGCCGCGTCGGAAACTATCTCGGAACTTACCTCATCCGCGCAAAGTACAAGCACCTACCCAGCCGCCCCGACGAGCCGTTTTTCCGCCCGGCCGATAACGCCACCGCCCTCTACACCCTGAGTCTTTACGATAGGCTCTACGGTAGCGAACAATTCCAACCTGCCTTTAAGGATTGGGATACCTACCTGCGCGAGGAACTTTACCACGAAGAATCCCGCCTCCCCTGCGCCGCCTTCAGCGTTACCAACACCTGCCAACTGGAACCCGGCGCCACCGCCACCGGCCTCTACGTCGCCTACCGCGCCGCCGCACAAACGGAAGTCGATACGGATATTCCCTACCGCGAATGGTTACACTATTTCAAAGGTGGCCTCAACACACCCTTCACCGTAAGCATCCGCGAAAACATGCGCAAAAACCAGCAGACGCGTTTCTGTAATATGGGCGCGCTACCGCTCGACTGCGGACGCTACGAACAAGAAATCGGCCTCTGGGCCGCTGCGGAATACGGAGGGAATTATTCCTACTTCCGTCTCTTCACCGGTGTCTTACTCCGCCAGTGGCTCGGCCGCTCCGTTGACTACGCAGCGCTGCGGCCTTCGCGGCGCGTGGAAGCTTTGCAGGAGGTGGCGTTTCGGGCTATCGGGGAAGGACTGTAGGAAGATTAGGCGGTAGGCAAGTAGGCGGTAGGTGGAATACGAACCTACCGCCTACAAGCCTACTGCCTACAAGCCTACCGCCTACCGACTTTCTTCCTACCGCCTACCGCCTACCGCCTACCGCCTCTCTTTCTTCCTACCGCCTCTCTTCCTACCTTCACCGCTTTCCCAAGAAACATCAAGATGAAATTCGACGTACAAACCATCGACGCCAAGTGGCAAGCCACCTGGAACGAGAACGGTACCTACAAGACGACCACCGATCAGACGAAGCCTAAATATTACGTGCTCGACATGTTCCCGTACCCTTCCGGCGCGGGTCTGCACGTCGGCCACCCGCTCGGCTATATTGCTTCCGACATCGTCGCACGCAGCAAACGGCAGCAGGGTTTTAACGTCCTTCATCCGATGGGTTTTGACTCTTTCGGCCTTCCCGCCGAGCAGTACGCGATCGACACGGGTGTCCATCCGAGTGAATCGACGGCCGTCAATACCGAACGTTATAAAGAGCAAATGCAACGTCTCGGTCTCAGCTACGACTGGGATCGCGCCGTCAACACCTCCGACCCCAAATATTACAAATGGACACAGTGGATCGTCGGACGGGTTTTTGAGCACTGGTACGATAAGAATGTCGATAAAGCCCGGCCGATCAGTGAATTAGTCGACCACCTCGCCGAGCACGGAACCGTCGGCCTGAATGCCGCTCAGGGCGAACAACTGAACCTCACCGGCCATGCCTGGGGCGAACTTAGCGATAAAGAGCAGTCGGATGCACTGATGAACTACCGCCTGGCCTTCCGCTCGGTTAGCTACGTGAACTGGTGCGAAGCGCTCGGTACCGTCCTGGCTAACGACGAAGTGAAAGATGGCAAGAGCGAACGGGGCAACCACCCCGTGGTCCAAAAACCGATGCTCCAGTGGTCCCTCCGCATTACCGCCTACGCTGACCGCCTGCTCGAAGGCCTCGACCGCGTCGATTACTCCGACGGCCTCAAGGCCCAGCAACGCAACTGGATCGGCCGCTCCACCGGCGCGCAAGCTTTCTTCGATATTGCCGACCACGATGGCAAAAGACTGGAAGTGTTTACCACCCGGCCCGATACGATCTTTGGAACCACATTTATGGTCATCGCCCCCGAGCACGATCACGTCGCTGAGCTAACCACTGAAGACCAACTTCAGGATATCCAGGATTATCTCGCCTACGTCGGCAGCCGGAGCGAAATCGACCGCCAGGCGGAAACGAAGGTAACCGGTGCTTTTACGGGTAGCTACTGTATCAATCCCTTTACCGAAAAGCGCGTCCCGATCTACATCGCCGAGTACGTCCTCAAGGATTACGGTACCGGCGCGATCATGGCCGTCCCGAGTGACGACGAGCGGGATATGCGTTTCGCCGAGAAATTTGGGATTGAGATTGTCAATGTCATCGACAAATCAGACTTCCCCGGTGCGTCGCTCAAAGACAAGGTCGGTAAGCTTATTAACTCTGATTTCCTAAATGGGATGGAGGTAGAAGAAGCCATCACCGCCGCCACCGACCGCCTCGGTGAGATGGGGCGTGGTAAGGAGCAGATCAATTTTCGCATTCGCGACCTCGTCTTCAGCCGCCAACGCTACTGGGGCGAACCTTGGCCGATTATCTATAACGAGCAGGATATCCCGACGCTGGTCCCTGCGGAAGATCTACCCGTCGAGCTTCCCCCGATGGACGACTTCCGCGCGGTCTCCGGCGTCAGTCCGCTCGAACGTGCTACCGAATGGAATACGCTAGAGAACGGTCGCCGCGAAACCGATACCATGCCCGCCACGGCCGGTTCCAACTGGTATTACCTCCGCTACATGGACCCCAACAATGACGGGGAGTTCGTAGCCAAAGACGTGGTGGACTACTGGCAAGACGTGGACCTTTACGTCGGTGGTGCCGAGCATGCGGTCAGCCACATCCTTTACAGTCGCCTGATCCACAAATTTTTGTTCGATCTGGACAAAGTACCTACCGACGAGCCTTACAAGAAATTACTCAACCAGGGCATGATTGGCGCGCCGATCGTCAATATCCATTCGGGTGTACTGCTCACGGAAGATCACCAACGTCACGCCATTTGGGTGAGCCACACGGTCGCCGAAGGAACACCACTTGAGATTGATGGAGTTGGCAAAGGCCACCTCGTGCTCGACGAGAGCGCGCTCGATCGGAAAGTGCCCCTACGAATGGTGGAGGAAACGAGCGTCAATAACGAACCTAGCTACCGTATACATAAGGATGCGATCGATAAGCTTGCGGCTGACGAGGCGCAGGATGCGGCCTACTTCCGGACGGTGCTGGAGCAGGCTGGCGCATTTAACTGGGAATTGGATAAGGAAGGGCGGCAGTTCATCGAGCTGAGCTACGCGATGGGGAAAATGTCGAAGTCGAAGTACAACGTCATTAATCCCGACGATCTGCGGGAACGCTACGGCACGGACACGTTCCGGATGTACGAGATGTTCCTCGGGCCCATCGACCAGGCCAAGCCCTGGTCCGTTTCGGGCATCGACGGTGTGTACCGCTTTTTGCGCCGCTTTTGGAATCTTTTCGTCAACGAAGACGAACTGAGCGTATCAGATAAGGAGTCGACGAAGGCGGAGATGAAGATCCTGCACACGCTCATCAAAAAGGTGACGGAAGATATTGATAAGCTGAGTTTTAACACCTGCGTTTCTGCATTTATGGTAGCGACGAATGACCTGATCAAAGCTAAGTGCGATAAGAGAGCCATTCTAGAGCCGATGGTGCGGCTGATCGCACCATTTGCGCCACACGTAGCCGAAGAGTTGTTTGCCGCGCTGGGTGGGCAGGGTAGCGTTCACCACGCCGCTTTTCCGGAGGTCGAAGAGAAGTGGCTGGTGGAAGATAGCCACACTTACCCCATCGCTTTCAACGGTAAAACACGTCTGACGCTCGACTTCCCGGCGGGAGCTTCGAAGCAGGAGATCGAAGACTCGGCGCGGGCGGATGAGAAAGTAGCCGCGCAGTTGGAAGGCAAGACGGTCCGCAAAGTAATCGTCGTCCCCGGGCGGATGGTGAACTTCGTGGTGGGGTAATTTTCTTTGCTCTTTGCTCTTTGCTCTTTGCTCTTTGCTCTTTGCTCTTTCGTCCAAACTCCGCACCCGCGACCGCGCCCTCAATATTAAGGGCGCGGTCGCGGGTGCAAGGTAAATGGGTAGAGGAGCGGAGAAGCTAACCTCCAGGCAGCGACTCAAAACCGTTCCATAGAAGTGTTGTCTGCTGGCACAAAATGCAAGTACATCTCCGTAGCCAGACTGAAATTCACACATTTTACCACTTTACGTAGTGGATGGAAGAATTCAAAACGAACGATAGACTATCAATAATTTGTGCTTGATCATTCGATTTTGTCGCTTAATTGAGAACCCGATACAATACGTTAGCTAATTTGCTAACACCAAAATGTTAAACGCTGTCAGCGACGTTTTCTGGAAAGAAAATTGTGAAATTTAGTGGGTAAAAGTGGGAAAATGTGTTGCTCGTACGTACTTTTACGTTCGTCACGGGGCAAGTGAGCCCCTGCGCAAATGATCTATGATTCCACACTACGGCTTGATCGGTGAGTATGAAGTTTCCCTCGATGCGAAGGGCAGATTTCGTATGCCCGCCGGTCTTTTGAAGAAGTTGGGAGATACCGATCACTTGCAATTCGTCATCCGTCAGGGTTGGGACCCGCACTTAACACTGTACCCCCGGCCCGTGTGGGAAAAAGAGATCGAGGCGCTCAACCAGCGCTCCGAACTGGACCCCCGCGTGAAGCAATACGCCCAGGCTTTCTGGCGTGGCGCTAACGAAGTTTCGCTCGATTCGGCCGACCGTATTCAGTTGCCCAAAAGGCTTCAGACCTACGCCAGCCAAGTCAGCAAACTGATCCTGACCGCGCGCGAAGACAAAATTGAAATCTGGACGGAAACCGAGTACGACAAACTACTCGAGGTCCCCGCGGAAGACTACGCGGCCCTCGGTAGAGAGTTATTCGGTAATCTACCCGCGTACCCGGTAAACCCACCCGCTTAAGTGAGTGCGGAATACCACGTGCCGGTGCTGGCCCACGAATGCGTGGAAGCATTGAATCTCCGTCCGGGAGGAGTTTACGTAGACGTAACCTTCGGTGGGGGTGGCCACAGCCGCCTCATCCTCGAACACGCTAAGGACATGGATCTGAAGCTGTTCGGTTTTGACCAGGATGAGGAAGCCAGGGCCAATGCTCTCCCCGATGACCGCTTCACCTTCGTAGCCGCCAACTTCCGCCACCTACGCAACCACTTGCGCCTGTACGGCATCACCCAGATCGATGGGTTGCTCGCCGACCTGGGGGTTTCCAGCCACCAGTTCAACCAGGCCGAAAGGGGGTTCAGTTACCGTTTCAACGCGGACCTGGACATGCGCATGGGCAAGACCGCCGACCGGACGGCCGCCGACATAGTGAATAACTACGAAGCGGACGACCTGCAGAAAGTCTTGGGGGAATACGGCGAAGTCCGTAACGCCCGCACCCTGGCCCAGGCAATCGCCGAAGCTCGGGAGCGCCAGCCGATCGTATCCATTCAGGACTTCCTGGACGTGTGCGATCCGCTAGTTCGAGGCACGCGGCCCCGCTACCTGGCACAAGTTTTTCAAGCATTAAGAATAGAAGTTAACGACGAGATCGGCGCACTTACTGATTTATTGGCTACGGCCACCGACTTACTGATACCACAACACGGTCGACTCGTCGTTATTTCTTATCACTCTCTGGAAGATCGCATCACCAAGAACTTCCTAAAAACCGGTAACGCTAAGGGGGAAATGATCAAAGATTTTTACGGGAACATTGACCGACCGTACAAAATCCTGACCAAGAAACCAGTGCTGCCACCCGCTGATGAACTTCAGCGAAACTCCCGCGCCCGTAGCGCTAAAATGCGGGTGGGGGAACGAGCCGCGAGCACCAAGTAATAAGACCACTTAGTACCCGAAGTTCAGTCTATATTTTTCTAATTACGTGTGAAACAAAAAATGGCAGCCAAGAGTAAAAAAAGCCGATCCTACGACGTGTCGACCTTTATCCTGAGTAACCTCGGCTTCATTGCTTTTCTGGGCGTCCTCGCGCTGGTGTACATCGGTAATGCCCACTACGCCGAGTTCAACGTTCGCCGGATACAAACACTAGAGAAAGACCTGAAGGAGAAGAACTGGCTTTACCTCACGCTACAGAGCGAAAACATGTACAATGGCCTCCGCTCCGAAGTCGTCGAAACCGTCCGGGAAGACGGCCTGAGAATGCACCGGGGTAAACCAAAAAAACTGGTCGTTAACGACTAAAAGATGGCGAGACGTCAAACCGCCGACCACTCAAAGAACAACAGCACACCACCTTTCAACACGTTTTGCCGCCATGGCCGTTAATTTTAAAGACGAAGTCCTCCTCCGGGTCTACATCATCTTCGCGGTGATCGTCGTGCCCGTGGCCCTCTTGCTCGTATACCGTACGTTCGAGATTGCGGTCTTCGACCAGGACAAATACCAGGAGTTAGGCAAGGCGTACGTGCGGGACGTAACCCTCCAGGCCGAACGTGGAAACATCTACTCCCAGGATGATAACCTGTTGGCCACTTCCGTTCCCTACTTCAGTCTGCGCTTCGACCCCTTCATGGCCGGCCCGAAGGATTACTACGGCAACATCGACAGCCTCGCTTATCTTATCTCCCTCCACATCGACCCCAGCCACACGGCCGGCGACTGGCGGGACAGCTTGGTGTACATGCGCGACAGCATGGTCAACGGCGCGAATCACTATTACCGGCTATCCGAAAGTGTCAGCTACCGCGATCTGCAATTCATCCAAACGTTTCCCCTGTTCAACCTCGGCCGTTTGGGCGGCGGACTGATCGTGGAGAACCGCGAAGAACGGAAGCGCCCTTTCGGTTGGCTCGCCCGCCGCACGGTTGGTAAGCTGGGTACCGAAAAGGTCGGACTAGAAGAAGCCTTCGACGAGCAACTGGCGGGTAAAAAGGGCCAAGCCAGGATGTTCCGCATTCCTAACGGCGGAGGCTGGTTGCCACTGGAGGACCTGACGGTCGTAGAGCCCACCGCCGGCGCCGACGTCCACAGCACGATTAACGTCAATATTCAGGACATCACGGAGAACGCCCTCTTCAAAGCCGCCCGCCGCCACCTGCCGGACTGGGGCACGGCCATCGTCATGGACGTAGAAACGGGTGCCATCCGGGCCATCGCGAACCTAGGTAAGGGAAATAACACCAGCAATAAGTACTACGAAAACTATAACTACGCCATCGCTAAGTCGACCGAGCCGGGCTCCACCTTCAAGCTCGCCACGATGATGGCCCTCCTGGAAGACGGCAAAGTCACGCTCGAAGACGAGATCGACATCGAGCGGGGTGAAAAGACTTTTTACGATAAGACGATCAAGGATTCCAACCCCCTCAGCAAGAATTGGAACACGATCAGCATTCGTCAGGCTTTCGAGCAGTCCTCCAATGTCGCCATGGCCAAGCTGGCGGATAGTCTTTACCGGGGCAACGAATTCAGCGAACGGCTCCAGGATTTCCATTTGGCGGAAAAAACTGGTTTGGAGATCACCGGAGAAGCCGAACCATTCATTGCCGATACGACCTCCGAGTTTTGGTCCGGCATCTCCCGCGCCTGGCTCGCCTTTGGCTACGAGAGTCGCCTGACGCCGCTACAAACGCTGACATTTTTCAACTCAGTCGCTAATAATGGCCGGTACATGAAGCCTTACTTAGTCGAAGAGTTGCGGCGGGAGGGTAAATCCGTTGAGCGCTTCAAGCCAACCGTCGTCGAGGAGAACATTGCTTCCCAAACAACCATCGAGCAGTTACAGTCACTGCTGGAGGGCGTCGTGGATAGGGGAACCGCCCGCAAACTAAAATCCGATCAGTATCGGTTCGCGGGCAAAACCGGTACTAGCCAGCAGAACTACGGCAAGCGCGGTAAAAAGAAATACCAGGCCAGTTTCGCCGGTTACTTCCCGGCCGAAAATCCAAAATACAGCATCATCGTCGTGATCTTCAACCCTAGCCAGGGCGCGTATTACGGTGGCGAAGTGGCCGGCCCCGTTTTTAGGGAGATCGCCGATAATATCTACAACAGCATGATTGAGGTGCACGAGCCGCTCAATCAGGGCCCGCGCCCCGTACTCTACGCTAGCCAGCTGCCGGACAAAGATGTCGGCTTCACCACGGAGATTGAAACAATCCTTCGCTACGTCAACGTCAGCACGGATTCGATCACACAAACCGAGATGGCCGAAGTGCGCTCTTCCGATGAACGGGTGTCGTTGCAAGCTACCCGACCCGGTAATCCAGTATACCCTGACGTGCGCGGGATGCGCTTGCGTGACGCCATTTATGTGCTGGAGAATGCCGGCCACGTCGTTCAACCTAAAGGCGTGGGCCGCGTGACCAAGCAAGTTTGGCAAAGTGATGTCGGCAGTGGAAAGGGCAAAAACGTTACGCTCGTTCTCAACTGACGCTACGCCAACCGGGCCGTACACAAACAAGATTTACTAAGCGAATTCATTTTTTTGCAACCTATCTAGAAACCATGCACCTCACTCATTTTACGGATCGCCTCACCATGATCGCCCTCGCCGGCGAGGTGGCGGGCCGTGGCGTGAGTGGCGTGGCCTTTGATTCTCGTAAGGTGAAGAAAGGTAGCCTCTTCGTTGCCGTCAAGGGCACTCAGGTTGACGGTCACGACTACATCACAAAAGCCATCGCCGCCGGAGCCACCGTAGTTGTTGGCGCGGACGCCGGTGCCATGAAAATTGCGCAAGAAAGCAAAGCTGATGGGTCGGAGCCGGTAACTTTCATTACCGTCGAAGACAGCGCCGCCGCCCTCGCCATCATCGCCGCGGCTTACTACGGTGACCCTAGCGAGGAACTAAAACTAATCGGCATTACCGGCACCAACGGCAAGACTACCGTCGCCACCCTGCTGCACGATCTTTTTACCGGACTGGGATACAAATGCGGACTACTCTCCACGGTAGAAATTCGGATTGGTAAAGAACCGAAACAAGCTACCCACACAACCCCCGATGCGATCAGCATCAACGCCAATCTGGCCGAAATGCGGGACGTCGGTTGTGACTACGTCTTCATGGAAGTCAGCAGCCACGCGATCGACCAGCGGCGCACGGTGGGTCTGGCTTTCGACGGCGGCGTATTCACCAACCTCAGCCACGACCACCTCGACTACCACGAAACCTTCCGGGCCTACCTCGAAGCCAAAAAAGCTTTTTTCGACCACCTCCCCAAAACGGCCTTCGCCCTCAGCAACGCCGACGATAAGAACGGACCGGTGATGCTGCAAAATACCGAGGCGAAAAAACGCTTCTACTCGCTCCGGAAAGTAGTTGACTACCGCGCGAAAGTGCTTAGTGATTCGCCACAGGGTTTACAACTCGAGATAGACGACACGGAACTTTTTACTCGCCTGCTCGGCCGCTACAATGCCTATAATTTGCTCGCCGCATACGGCGTCGCGCTGGAACTGGGGATGGAGAAAGATGAAGTCCTCGTTACGCTGAGTAGTCTCTCCGCACCGAACGGCCGGATGGAAAACGTAGCCGACCCCTCGGGAAGACTCACCACCGTAGTCGACTACGCCCACACACCGGACGCGCTCCAAAACATACTGGAAACGCTGAAACAAATCCTCGCCCCCAGTGCCAAACTCATCTGCGTGGTCGGTGCCGGCGGTGATCGGGACAAAACGAAAAGACCCGAAATGGCCCGCGTCGCGACGGATCTAGCCGATCGGGTAATTCTGACATCGGATAATCCCCGAACCGAATCTCCGGAAGCCATCCTTGACGATCTGTTTACCGGTCTAAAAAACCCTGCATCCCGCGCTCGCGCCCTCCGAATCACGGACCGACGTAGCGCCATTCAAACAGCCGTACAATTAGCTGATGACGGTGATATCGTGTTGGTCGCTGGAAAAGGACACGAGACGTATCAAGAAATCGACGGGGTCAAGCACCCTTTCGACGATAAAATAGAATTAACGAACGCCCTTAATCTCCGCACCCATGTTAGTTAATTTGTGGGAATGGCTGGGCGCTACGTTTGGCGATTTTCCGGGAGATAACCTCCTGGATTTTCTCAGCGTGCGCGCCGGGGTGGCCATCATCATTTCGCTTGTGATCAGCATGATCTTTGGTGGCAATATCATCCGGATGCTGCGGCGGAAGCAGATGGGCGAAGAGATTCGGGACCTGGGCCTGAAGGGACAGAAGCAAAAAGTGGGCACCCCGACAATGGGTGGCATCATCATTCTGCTCGCTATCCTGGTTCCCTGCCTATTGATGGGTGACCTCACGAATATCTACATGGTCACGATGCTCGTTTCTACGGTGTGGCTCGGAGCGATCGGGTTCTTGGATGACTACCTGAAGCAAAAAAAGAAAAACAAGGATGGGCTGGCTGGTAAATTCAAAATACTGGGTCAAGTCGGGTTAGGCGTCTTTATCGCTACCGTGATGTTATTCAACGACCAAATCGTGGTCCGTATGGCCGTGGAGGCTGCCTCCGAAATCGGTTTATCCGAAGCCGATCGGGTGGGGGAAGTGACTACACTACAATTACCTAGTGGGGAATTCACCAACCGGGCAAATTACCGGACGACCATGACGAACGTGCCTTTTCTGCGGGATGGCGCCTTCGCGTACTCTGACGTAATGAGTTGGGTAAACATCGGGACCGAACTGGTCTGGATCGTCTTTATTCCCTTCATCATTTTTGTCGTGACGGCCGTCTCCAACGCGGCTAACCTCACGGACGGTTTGGATGGCTTAGCAACGGGTGTTTCCGCCATCATCGCCGGTACGCTCCTGATTTTTGCCTACGTAAGCTCCAACGCCATCGCCACGAATTACCTCGGTATTTTACTCTTGCCGGGGACGGAGGAATTAGTGATCTACGCGGGTTGTCTTTTCGGCGCTTGCCTCGGTTTTCTGTGGTACAATAGTTTTCCGGCTACGGTATTTATGGGTGATACCGGGTCACTGGCTTTGGGTGGGGTAATTGCGGCGCTGGCGATTCTATTGCGCAAGGAACTGCTGCTGCCCTTACTCTGTGGGGTATTTGTGGCGGAAAACGTGTCGGTCATTCTGCAGGTTGCCTACTTCAAATATACCAGACGAAAATACGGAGAGGGGAGGCGGATATTTAAGATGAGTCCACTTCATCATCACTACCAAAAAATCGGGATGCCGGAGACTAAGATTGTGATTCGGTTTTGGGTGGTGGGCTTGATGTTGGCGGTGGCTACTATTCTTACTTTGAAGTTGTGGTGAGTTTTGCCACGAAGGGCACAGAGTGGGTAGGAACACAAAAAACACATAAGAAGAAAGGAAGACACAGAAGGAGAAAAGAGAAAAGAATAAAGAGATAAGAATAGCTGCGTCGTAGCATAATTAAGATGAAGGAATTAAAGAACATCGTAGTACTGGGAGTCGGAGAATCCGGCGTAAGCGCGGCGCGGCTGGCGTTAGCGCAGGGGTACGAGGTGTTCGTTTCCGATGCGGGGCGTGGGGTGGAGCGGTTCGTTGGCGAGTTAGACGAGGCTGGTATTGCTTATGAGCTCGGGGGGCACAGCGAGGCCAAGATTTTTGGGGCAACGGAAGTAATCAAGAGTCCCGGTATTCCGGATCACGTACCATTGATTGTTGCCTTGCGGGAACGAGGAATTCTGGTGATTAGCGAGATTGAATTTGCGGCAAGATTTGCACCGCGCGGTTGTAAGATCGTTGGTATCACCGGCTCGAACGGTAAGACGACGACGACATTGCTGACACACCACTTGCTCGCTTTCGCTGGCGTGAAAGCCTTGGCCGGTGGTAATCTTGGCGACAGTTTTGCCCGATTATTACTGGACTTCCCGCCGCAAGATGTCTACGTGCTCGAACTGAGTAGTTTCCAGCTGGACGGAATTGTTGAATTCCGCCCGGACATCGCGGTAGTGCTCAACATCACGCCCGATCACCTGGACCGCTACGACTACTCCCTGGAAAAATACGCGGATAGCAAATTAAGCATCGCGCAATCTCAGCGGATAGACGATCGCCTACTCGTCCTCGCCGACCCTACAACCCTGGCACCCGCGCTCCGTCGCCAGGACCCCAAGAGCCAAATTAGTACGATCCGACCGGAAGATGTTTCCGGCAAATCAGTCCTCGTCGACGGCTACTCCTTCGAGCTCGCTTCCGGTCAACTGCGCGGAAAGCACAACGACCTGAACGCACTTTTCGCCATCCGGATCGCGCTGGAACTCGGCGTCAACGAGCAAGAAATCCAACTCGCCCTCGACAGCTTCGTACCCGCTCCGCACCGAATGGAAATTATTCCCACCACCGACGGTCGGACCTGGATCAACGACAGTAAAGCAACGAACGTCGATGCCACCTATTTCGCCCTCGAAGCGATGGACGGCCCAACCGTTTGGATTGCCGGTGGCACCGACAAGGGCAATGATTACGACGTCCTGCTCCCTCTCGTAAAAGACAAGATTCACACCCTGATCTGCATGGGCAAAGACAACGAAAAACTAAAAGAAACTTTCGCCGGTGTTATTCCAGAAATACTGGAATGTCACGGTGCTCAATCCGCCGTCGTTTTTGCCGGCCACCGCGCGGGTAAAAAAGATAACGTACTGCTCAGCCCCTGCTGCGCCAGTTTCGACCTGTTCAAAAATTACGTCGACCGCGGCGACCAGTTCCGCGCGGCCGTCCAAAAATTACACGCATGAGCATCTCGACACGGATAGCAACGGAGTTGCGGGGCGACCGCGTGATTTGGGCCCTGGTGGTGCTTTTCAGTATCATTTCCATGGTAGCGGTTTACTCTTCCGTATCCGACCTGGCCTACGAAGACCGGGGCGGTTCGACGGGGTATTACCTCGTCAAGCACGGCATCATCCTGGGCGTGGGCTTGGTGATTATTTACGTCGGGCACTTACTGGCGTACACAAAATATAGCCGCTGGGCCCCGGGTTTGCTGGTGGCCGCGGTGGTCTTGCTCTTGATGACTATGTTCTTTGGGTTGGAGATCAACAATGCGAAGCGTTGGTTAAAAATCCCGTTCGTGGGTCTTACGTTTCAGAGTTCCGATTTTGCTAAATTAGCCTTGATCATTTTTGTCGCGCGGTCGATTGGTTCGAAGCAGGAAGTGATTAAAGATTTTAAAGAGGCTTTTGTACCGATCATTCTACCCGTGGTTGGAATTTGTGCCCTAATCGCGGTAAATGATCTGAGTTCAGCCATTATGCTTTTCTTCATCTGTTTATTGATGATGGTCGTTGGCCGCGTGGCGTTGCAGTACGTGTTAATGCTGGTCCTAACCGGGCTCTGCGTATTCAGTCTAATGGTGATGATCGGGAGTAAATACCCTAGTTTAATTCCCCGGGCAGCTACTTGGGAAAGTCGAATTGAAAGCTTTTTTGACGGGCGCGAGCCGGACCCGCGGGCGATGGAGCAGGTGGATTATGCCACGGTCGCCATGTCGAACGGGGGCGTTTTCGGGCAGGGGCCGGGTAATTCTTTACAGCGTAACTATGTCTTTAGCGCCCACGCGGATTTTATCTATTCCATTATCGTCGAGGAATACGGCGCGCTCGGCGGGTTGGTCGTCATCGGGCTATACGTGCTCTTATTTTTTCGGGTAGTAAAACTCGTCACCAAAAGCTCCAAAGCCTTCGGGGCCATGGTGGCCTTTGGGATCGGTACGTCCTTGCTACTCCAAGCATTTTTTAATATCGCCGTTAATCTCGATTTATTACCCATCACGGGTTTGCCGCTGCCGTTGATTTCCATGGGCGGCACCTCTACTTTATTCACCTGTATTTCGCTCGGCATCATCTTGTCCGTCTCGAAGTACATCGAAGCATCCACCGCCGATGCAACGTAAATCATCAATTAATAACGAGCCACTGCGCATCATCGTGAGTGGCGGCGGCACCGGCGGGCACATCTTCCCGGCCATCGCCATTGCGGACGAGCTCAAGCGGCTTCGGCCCGGCAGTGAGTTCTTGTTCGTGGGCGCGAAAGGTAAAATGGAGATGGAAAAAGTGCCGAAAGCGGGTTATGAGATTGTTGGTTTGCCCATTCGTGGTTTGCAACGAAAGCTTACGCTGGAAAATCTCGGTTTCCCATTCAAAGTAATTGCCTCGCTGCTACTAAGCCGCAGAATCATCAAGCAATTTCGGCCCGATGTGGTGATTGGAACTGGCGGTTACGCAGGCGCGCCAGTACTGTACGTGGCGGCCAAAATGGGAGTGCTCACTCTAATTCAGGAGCCGAACGCCTTCGCTGGTTTGGCGAATAAATGGCTGGGTAAGCAGGTCGATAAAATCTGTGTTGCCTTCCCGGGCATGGAGCAATTTTTTCCAGCAACCAAATTAGTGCACACGGGCAATCCGGTGCGTGAAGATATGTTGAAGGAAGCCGCAAAATCACGGCCCGATAGCAGCGTCAATCACGACCGGCCTTGCGTGCTGTTGATGGGCGGTTCGGGGGGAGCTAAGTCTCTGAATGAAGCCATGCGCGCGGGTACGGAATTAATCAGGGCGCGGCCGCGGGTGCAGTGGAGGTGGCAGTGTGGCAAATACTACGAAGCGGAATACGAAACTTGTGATACGGCAAAACTTCCCAACGTAACGATGTCCGCCTTCATCGACGACATGGCAAAAGCTTACGCAGCGGCGGACGTCGTCATCGCTCGTGCCGGATCCACTACCATTGCCGAAATTCAGTACCTGGGCAAACCAGCCATTCTGGTTCCCAGCCCCTGGGTAGCGGAAGATCACCAAACTAAAAATGCGGAGGTGCTGGCCTTGAAAAGTGCGGCACTGCTGATTCCGGATGCCGAAACTGGTGAACGCCTGGTGAAAGAAACGCTACTGTTTCTGGATGACGCGCAGGCGCCCTTCGTGACTGGCCAAAATGCAAAGGCCATGGCCCAACCCGGTGCCGTGACGCGCATCGCCGAGGAGGTTTTGAAACTCATCGCTACTAAACCCGCACAATCATGATGGACCTGAAAGACATCGAGGAAGTCTACTTCATCGGCATTGGTGGCATCGGCATGAGTTCCATCGCCCGCTACTTCACCACGATTGGCGTGAAGGTGAGTGGTTACGACAAAACGCCTTCGGCGCTGACGGCTACGTTGGAAGAAGAAGGGATTTCCATTCATTTTGGTGAGGCCGCTATGGATAAGATACCTCCCGCCAGTCCCGGACTACTGATCGTCTTCACACCGGCCGTCCCGTCCGATTTTGCCGAACGAATCCACGTGGATAACGGTGATTACGTGGTTCTCAAACGCGCGCAAGTTCTCGGCATCATTAGCCGCGCGACCAACTGCGTAGCGATTGCCGGAACCCACGGAAAGACGACAACGACGACCATGACCGCGCACTTGATGACGGTTGCTGGTTTAGAACCAAAGGCTTTTTTGGGTGGTATCTCCCGCAACTTCAATAGTAATTACGTCCACGGAACCAGCGACTGGGTAGTCGTGGAAGCCGACGAATACGACCGCAGCTTTCTCCAGCTCGACCCCACCATCGCCGTCATCCTTTCGGCCGACCCCGATCACTTAGACATCTACGGCGACCACGCCACCATGCTGGAGGAAGGGTTCCGAGCTTTCGCTAAGCGGATCATCCCGGGTGGCCAGTTACTCGTGCGCCACGAAATAGCGCACCTGTTTTCTGATTTGGGTGACGTACTACTGAGTTCCTTCGGTATCGGGGCGGGAGACTTTTGCGCCCAGAATATTCACGTGCGGGATGGTTGTTTCTATTTCGATTTGCACGAGCCGGACGGACACATGGTTATTGATCTGCGCACGGAGTTGCCCGGAAGACACAACGTAGAAAATGCAGTTGCGGCCTGCGCGGTAACCCGGTTGTCGGGTGGGTCGGAGGCGGATATTCGTCGGGGCTTGGCGACGTTCAAAGGGATTAGCCGACGCTTCGAAAAAGTCTTCGACGACGGTAAGTTGGTAATTATTGACGATTACGCACACCACCCCACGGAATTAAATGCCGCCATTAACGCGGCACGCGAGCTGTATCCCGGAAAAGTCATCCGTGGCGTCTTTCAACCGCATTTATTTTCCCGGACGCAGGATTTCGCCGGCGGTTTTGCCGAGGCGCTCGACCAACTGGATCAAGCCATTCTGATCCCCATTTACCCGGCACGTGAAAAACCCCTCCCGGGCGTAACGAGTCAGTTGGTTTTTAATAAGATGAAAGCGGACAAAAAAAGGCTTTTTTCGAATGGTCAGATGCTGGAATGGGCGAAGAAACTTAATGAGGGCGTTCTATTGTTACTGGGCGCTGGCGATATTGATGCGTTGATCGGTGAAATTGCCAAATACCACAAAAATTATCCGCCGCATGGCTCGCAGTAAAGCAAAAGAAAAATTACCGTTTTTTATTCGCTTCATCCAGGGGGTGAAAAAGTATGGCTGGATATTTATCGGTCTAGCCATCGCCGCGCTCGCAATATCCGCGATTGGTTCGCGAGAGTCATCGCACGTCGCCACGGTCGCTCCGATCGTGATGCCTCTTCCTGACGGTAGCCTGCTAGTTACGCCGGAGCAATTAATCGAAAAACTAGGCGCCAGTTTCCTTAAGCCCATCAGTGAATGGTCACTGAACGATATTGACATAAAGCGGGTCGAAGAGGTGCTAGAAGCCCAGGCTTTCGTGGCCGATGCGGACGCTTTTGTGGACGACGACCTGCAGCTCAACATCATTGTTAATCAACGGATTCCGTTATTACGGGTAATTGGTGAGAGTGGACAGAATTACTATTTAGACGAGCAAGGCATTCGTATGCCGCTCAGTAATAATTATACCGCCCGGGTGCTGGTCGTTACGGGAAACGTGATGCTCTGGTCGGATGATTTTATGAACAACGAAAATAATCAGTTACACCAATTGGTGGAATTTACGCGATACGTCCGTGGCGACGAGATCCTGAATGCGCTCATCGAGCAAGTGTACGTGACGAATACGGGAGAATGGGTGTTGGCTCCGAAAGTCGGTGACCAAGTAATCTATCTCGGGCGCTACGAAAAAGAAAAGATTAAAGCGCGCTTGAAAAGACTAAAAACGTTCTATCGGGAAGGTCTTCCGTATGAAGGGTGGAGTAAGTACAAAAGCTTTGATTTGCGGTACAATGATCAAGTCGTTGCGCAAAAAAAATGACGGTCAAAACGTACCGAAACGCCCAGTTGAGAGACGGGTTTTTTCGCTACGGGAGAATATTGTTTTTTTATCGAAAAAACCGCCCGAAAAACTTGTGAAAACGAGGCTCGCGGGATACATTTGGGGAAGGCGAATTAGATCGATAAAATAACTGTTGACGTGGCCCAAAAGGGCTGCGTATTTTAATCAGTTTCACGTCCGGAAATCACCGTAGACCCACGGCTTTTGGATAGGTTTAGCTAAAAAGAATTTAAATAATGAAGGATACCACTCAAAATGAAATTATTGCCGCACTCGACATCGGCACCACTAAAGTTTGCGCCCTCGTGGGTAAAAGGGACGAGCACGGCCGTCTGGAGATACTGGGGACCGGTAAAGTAGAGTCCGAAGGTGTTATGCGCGGTGTTGTCAATAATATTGAAAAAACGATCCGCGCGATTCGTGAAGCCTGCGACATTGCGCGCCAGAACAGCGGGTTGGATTTTGACGTCGTCCACGTCGGCATCGCGGGCCAGCACATCAAGTCATTGCAACACCGGGGAATGCTCGTCCGGGACAACGCGCGGGAAGAAATTAACCAGGGAGACATCGACCGCTTGATCGGCGACATGCACAAGCTTGTGTTACCTCCCGGAGACAAAATCCTGCACGTAATTCCTCAGGAATATACGGTCGACATGGAGCAAGGGATCATCGACCCCATCGGAATGTCGGGTAGCCGGTTGGAAGCTAATTTCCACATCATCACCGGCCAGACGATGGCGAGCAACAACATCAATCGCTGCGTCGAGCGGGCAGATTTGGAAATGGCCAGCGTTACGTTGGAGCCCATCGCGAGTGCCGCATCCGTGCTGTACGACGACGAAAAGCGCGCCGGTGTTGCCCTGGTAGATATTGGCGGCGGTACCACCGACATGACTATTTATAAGGATGGGATTATTCGCCACACCGCGGTAATTCCCTTCGGTGGCAATGTCTTTACGACGGACATCAAGCAAGGGTGTACCGTGATGGACGAGCAGGCCGAAAAGCTTAAGGTGAATTACGGCCGTGCCGTACCCGCGGAGGTCGTGGAGAACAGGCTGATCGTCATCCCCGGGCTGCGTGGTCGTGACCCCAAGGAAATTAGTGAGCGCAATTTGGCGCTGATCATCCAGGCGCGCGCCGAAGAAATTCTTGACCACGTGCTGTGGGAGATCCGCCGCGCTGGATTTAGTGGGCAGGAGCTCATCGGCGGCATCGTGCTGACGGGTGGTGGTTCGCTACTGAAGGATCTGGACAAGCTGACGGAACTTCATACCGGATTGAGCACCCGCATGGGTACCCCCATTGAGCACCTGACCCACGGGTACCAGGAGAAATTGACCAGCCCGATTTATGCGACTGGTGTCGGTCTGTTGTTGCAAGGGTTCGCGGACGTAGATGCAGGGCGGATTGAGCCCGTGCTATCCCGCAAGAAAGAGAAAGAATCGATCGCCAAGGAAGCAGCTGCCGCCGCCATTCGCGCCGACGAAAACGCACAAGCACGAGCCGTTGCGGAAGCACGCTACCAGGACATGCAGTCTCGCCAGCAGGCTACCGCCGGCGAGGATGAGAACGGTTGGTTCAACAGCGTCTTTAAGAAAACCAAAGAATGGTTTGAAGCCGAACCGGATAACGATCTTTAGTAAACAAGTCAGGATTTGGAATGAGGCAAACCCTGCTTCTTCTCGAATCTGCCGGCACCAGCGTCCGCGCCCAAAGCCACGAGTAGCGGCTTATCTATTTTAACAACTCGAAACAAAAAAACTGTAGGCAAATTGACCGGCCTACTTCGCCCGCAAAATATACCAGCCAGCTTCAAAAGGTGTGAAACCGGTGAGGACCGCGCTGAACGGGCACAAAACCTGAATTATGACATTTGATATTCCAACGGACGAAGCACCCATCATCAAAGTAATCGGCGTCGGTGGCGGTGGCTCTAATGCCGTCAACCACATGTACGACCAGGGTATCATCGGCGTAGATTTTGCCATTTGCAATACGGACCACCAGGCATTGGAACAGAGCCACGTACCCACGAAAATGCACCTCGGCCCCAACCTCACGGAAGGGCGTGGCGCCGGCTCCAAGCCGACCGTCGGCAAACTTGCCTGCGAAGAGAGCATCGAGGAAGTTAAAAAGTACCTCAACAACAACTGCCGGATGCTCTTCGTCACCGCCGGCATGGGTGGTGGAACGGGAACTGGGGCCGCACCGATCATCGCGAAAACCGCCCGGGAAATGGGTATTCTTACCGTCGGTATTGTGACCCTTCCCTTCACGTTTGAAGGCCGCCGCCGTGCGACCAATGGCATGGAAGGGCTGCAAGAATTGAAGGAGAACGTAGACACCCTCATCGTCGTGAGTAACGACAAACTTCGCCAGATCCACGGTAATCTGAGTCTGAAAGATGCCTTCTCCCGCGCGGACAATATTCTGACGACCGCCGCCAAGGGCATCGCCGAAATCATCACCGTGCCCGGTTACGTAAACGTTGACTTCGAAGACGTAAATACCGTGATGCGGGATAGCGGCGTAGCGATTATGGGAACGGCCATGGCGGAAGGTGAAGACCGCGCGCGCCAGGCCGTAGACCAAGCATTGCACAGCCCACTCTTAGAGGACAACGACATTCGTGGAGCTGAGCACATTCTACTGAACATCACCTCCGGAACGCGTGAGGTGACCATGGATGAGATCTTTGAGATCACGGAATTTGTGCAGGAGGAAGCGGGTTACGGAACGGACCTGATCTGGGGTAACTGTTTCGACGAAAACATGGGCGACAAACTCAGCGTGACCGTGATCGCAACCGGATTTGGTGCGAGCAAAAACCTGAATACGGTAGCTGGGAAGGAGCGCATGACCGTGCACCTGGACGGGGAAACGCCCGCGGCGACCGAGTCGCCACGACGCGTTTCACTAGAAGACATCACCGGTGAAGCTGACCCCGTTGGTTTTAACCGCGATACAAAAACGACGACTTTCGAATTTGAAAACCTCGAAGAAGCAAAAGCCCGTCTTCGCCCCCGTTCACGCAACGAGGAGCGCAGCTTCACGAGTAGCTACCTGAAGGACGAAGAGGAAGCGCGCCGCGAAGCCCAACGCCGGGAAATGGAAGCAGTTGACGAAGCACGACGCGCCCAGTTACGCAGCAAAAAAGAGCTTCCCAAATTGAGTAACCCGAACGTAGTCGTAGAGATGGAAAAGCAGCCCGCATACCTGCGGCGCAACGTACAGCTCGAGAATATTACGGCGGCGGAGTCAGATGAGTTAAGTCGTTACAGCATCAGTGACGACGAAAATTTACCCCTCCGGAGCGGCAACCGTTATTTACACGACAACGTCGACTAATTCACTGGTTGGCTTAAGACTGATGAGTAGTGGCGAAGGTGAGTGTGCTTCTGTACCAAGTAGCACGGCCAACAAGAATTTCACACCTTTTTAGCTTTGACGCGGGCACCGGGGGGTCAATCCTGGTGTCCGCTTTTCTAGTGGTGCGGTCAAATACAAGGCAACGTTACGCCCAACGGTGCGTTACGACCAACCGTCAAGTCATTCCACTTGCACTTTGTAAATCTTTTCTTACGTTGTGCATTTGAAGGTTTGGTGATTAGTGTTCTTGTTTTCTTAAAAAAGCTAACAACGATCAGTTTTTGGTAACATATAGGTCTTACTCGCCGTTTAATTTCCCGCATGAAATTAGTCTATACCTTACTGTGTCTCTTTTTTTGCTTCGTACTTACTGGCCAGAACTTTACCGTTACGGTAGCCGTGATGGACGAAGTTTGCGTGGCCGACGGATCGGCCTCAATTACCATCAGCGGAGGAAGTGGAGACTTTCGATTCCAATTAAGCAGTGAGTGTGGGGAGACGTTCGCGCCCCAAACGGTACCAACCTTTACGGCCCTTGCGGCCTGTAAATACGGCCTGGTCACTACGGATCGTGGTTCGGGGCTGACGGTTTCTTCTGAATTTACGGTGGAGCCCAACGGTAACTTTTTTTCGGTAGCGACGACTTTTTTGGGCTGCGATGCGGTGGCAATCGCGACCGGAGGGAGTGGTCCGTACTTATTTGAATATACGGTAGATGGAGGGGGGGAAGTGTCGCAAACTTCTCCGGATTCTTTGCTACTGCCCGGGCTGGACGGTCGTACGGCCGCGGGCACCGTTTTTGATCAGTGTGGCAACAGCCGTCCTTTTTCAATGGACGGAGGGGGCGTTTCCGTATCGGGCTTCAGCACGGAACAGTCTAATGCCGGCGTTCTGGTCAAGCCGAAGGGTGGTATTGAACCGTTTACCTTCACGTTGAACAGCAGCGTCGGCGTATTTACCAACGGTACGGGGTCGTTTACCTACGCCGAAATTGGCTGTAACCCAACCATAGAAATTCAGGGAGCCTGCGAGAATGATCCGTTCGTTCGGGATCTCAATCTTAAGTTAGACGCAGCTTTCTCACTCAGTTGCGTGAATTTCTCCACGGGGACGGCCGAAGTAACGGTTGGTGCTGCAGCGGAACCACCATTCGTTTTTAAGATTGTGGCCGATGGTGTCGAGATTACCTCCTCCGACCCAATCATTACGGGCATACCACCCGGCACGCGGCGCGTCACCCTGGAGGTGACGGACGGCTGCGGGAATACCATCGAGGATACGGCGGTTTTCACCCCCAATAGGTTAATTACTCCCTCGCCCGCACTGGATTGTAATGATACTTCTCTAGCGTTGTCCGTCGGCCGAGCCTGCGGTACGAACACGAGTCTTCCGGTTAACATCACGTGTGAGACTTGTCCGGGTTCCCCAGAATTAACGCAGACGAAAGAAGACGAACTGATGGTGTTCGCCAACGGAACGGACATCGGTAACTACCGGATCAGGGTCGAAGACGCTTGTGGAGACATTATGACGTGCCAGGATACGATTCTGCTCGAAGTCATCCCGGCCTGCGACTCCATTATCGCGAACTTGATCCAACGGTTCAACTGCGAGAGTGGGACGATCAGCCGGCGGGTAATCCAAGACCCGGGTAATAGGTATTTTTTGAGTAGCGCTGGCGTCCCCGTTAAAGATAATGCTACCGGTCGCTTTACCAATCTACCGCCGGGCAACTATACGGTCCGGGTAGAGAACCCCTGCACGACGCCCAAAGTAGCTGACGTAACACTGGGTGGATCGACTTCGATTGACCCCGCCATTACGGTCGAACCTAATTTTGAGCCGGACGGTGACGGGGAGTGTAGGGTGTCCTACCAAGTTTCTCTTCGTAAAGACGGAGGTCCCTACCAAATTCGGGGCCTCGACGACCCTTCCTTTAGCTTGGTGCTAAATGACTTTGGACTGGATGACTGTGAAGATTTCATTTTCCCCTCTCCATTATTTCCGGGGCGCTACGAAATAACTTCGCTTTCCCTCTGTGGAAATAAGGTTATTGAACTGCCCGACATCGTGCAGGAAAGGATTGATACCGTCGAAATTAACTCTATCTGTCCGGAAGGTGCTACGGTAACGATCACGGCCGAGCGCCGGACCGTGAATAATTGGAGGAATTTCTACCGCGGATTCGGCTACGAAGCGACCATCAGGGGCCAAAGAGATTACTACGTAATTAATGGCCAGATTTACCGGACCGACGTCATCACCGGTCTTCCCCCCGGCGATTACGTCGTGGGCGTTGGGGCGGGTTTCGAGCGGCAGGACTGCCTCTTAGACACCTTTTCTTTCACCATCCCAACTTACGAACCGGTTGAATTGATGGCGAGCGATAACTATCTCTGTGCAAATTCTGGTGAAGCACCATTCAGCATTGTCCCAATAAAAGGGAGCGGGCCTTACGAGATCAGGGAAGTTGATGGCGACGACCCCACGCAAACCATTCGTTCGTTTACCGTAGTTGAGGGGGATAGCCTTGAGCTGATTGCAGTACAGAAAGGTGTGCTGAATTTTGTCGTCGAGGATGCCTGCGGCGTGACTTTCCCACTGCAGGTGGAAGTTCGTGACCTGGAGGACGAGTTAAACTTAGCGTACATCTGTGAGCCCGCCACCGCCCGGTTGTTTACCGACACCATCGACGGTGTATTTACCTGGTTCGATCAGAGCAACTCCGTGGTGGGGGGGAGCAATGATATCACGGTCGCACCTTCTGGCGTAGACCAAACCTACAGCTTGGAAGTGCAAACGGCTACTTGTTTGTTGACGGCTGAGGTATCCGTGCCCGGGCGGGACATCATTCCATCATTAACCATATCTCCCTCGGCGACGGACGGCACCTACCTATCGTGTAACGACGGAGAGTTTTCGATTACCGCCACGACGGATGATTTTTCCACTATTTCCTGGTCCGATTCCGAGCCGCCGGGATCTTCAATTGCCGTGCTTATCCCGTTCGTAACGGGTGAGTACACCGCCACGGCGGTGAATGATCTGGGTTGCGTCGCTGACTCAATCATAACGTTTATTGGTGGTCGAGTCCCAACGCCAATGATTCGCCCCGCCGGAGACAACTGCCCAGGTGGAACGCAAAAAATTGGTATCGAAAGCCCGCCCGGCAGTACGGTTAGTTGGAACGACGGTCAACAAGCTCAGGATACCATCGCGCTCGTTAGCGAAGGCGTCAATACAGTAGTGGTGACCTCGGATGAAGGTTGCGTGGGCGTAGATACGCTAGCTTATTTCTTTCCGGTACCAATCAGTTTTACGGCCGTAGGTGACTCCGTATCTTGCTTTGGGGTTAAGGACGGTCGCATATCCGTTGCGGCTAGCGGTGGCACGGGGGCTTTGGTCTTCGGTTATGGAGATGGCGTGTTGCTTGATGTAGGGGAACTGGCCAGTGGCCTTGATGCTGGCGAATACTCCATCGGTATTCAGGACGAGAATGGCTGCCTGGCGGATACGGCCCTCGTGATTGGGCAGCCAGACAGCCTCCAGCTGGAGCTTCAACCCAACTTCGCCACCCGCTTCGGGGAAACCATCAATCTCCCGTTGCTTACCAACGCCAATTTGCTCGCCGCTGCTAACGCCGACGGTGTGGAGGGCGACTTTGACCTCGCGAACAGGAGCTTTACGTTCCGGGCGGTGTCGTCAACTCGTCTTCTCATTAACATAACCGATGCCATCGGCTGTACGGCATCCGCTCAAGTCAACGTAGTAGTCAATGACGCAAAACTGCTGTATTCACCAACGGCCTTCTCGCCGAACGGAGACGGGGTCAATGATTTTTTCACACTACAGGGTGGGGATAGCGACATAGCCCGCATCGAGTTACTACAAGTCTACGACCGGTGGGGGGGCATGGTCTACGAACAAACTGATGCGTCCATTAATGAATTGTCTTCCGGGTGGGCGGGGGTTGACCGGAATAGCCAGCCGGCAGATTCGGGAACTTACGTGTGGCGAGCCAAAGTGATCTATTTCGATGGCTCCAATCGTACCCTCAGTGGGGTAGTTAATCTTTTGCGGTAGTATTTTTCTTTTTGGGTGGGGTCTTTTTCTTGCGGCGTGGACCGCGACGGCTGCCGTGTTTATCGAACACCGCCTGGGTGATTTCCCGTCCCCCGGGCTGGAATTTGAGGTCGCCAATAATCTTTTTGTAAGCGCGGATTCGTTCCATTCGTTCCACCACTGCCGGGGGGTAATCCCCCAGGCCCTGGGTAAGATCACGTTTGCTAATCTCCGCGGCGGTGTAGGGTCTTAATTCTGGTACCCAGCGGTGAACGAATGCCGCCTCCGGGTCGTGGTCCAAAAACTGTTTGTCGGGGCTATAAGTACGTAAAGTATTAATGCCAACCATGCCGGCCTGCATCTGTAGCTGCGCGAGGTGAATGCCGGGCTCGTAGTCTGTATAAAGCCGCGCCATCGGTTTGTCGATACTGCGGAAATCGAGGTGAAACATGTGCGCCGCCGTGCTGGTCAGCATGGCCCTCATCCGAAAGTTGATGTAGCCGGTCACGGCCATGCAGCGGATGCAGGCGTCGACCATTGGGTAGCCGGTGGTCCCGGTTATCCAGGCTCGGTAGAGTTCATCGCTGTCTTCCAGCTTTAATTTATGAAAATTTGGGTTGAGTGGTCGGTGTTCCATTGCTACCTCCGTCTCCAACCGCTGCGTAAAGTGGTCGCGCCAGTGGAGTCGACTGAGGAAAGAGCGTAAGTTTTTCCGCCAGGTACCGGCGTTTTCCAGATCACTTTCTTTGAGCGCATCGTAGTAAGTCTGGGTGCGTTGGTAGGCGCAGCGGCCGGAAATCGTCCCCCACGCCAGGTGCACGCTGAGCCGACTACACCGGTAAAACGCGGTATTCGGGCTCGACATTCCTTTGCTGTAATCCAGTGCCCGTTGTTGGTGAAAGCTGGTTAAGGTAATTTCGGCTGCCTGCTCGGAGACGGGCTGAACGTAGCGTAACTGCTCGGCACTGAGCACGTGACCAAAATGCTCCGGTAGGAGTGGCCCGGCGTGCATACGACCCAACAGTGCCGGGTCGGTCATCCACTTATCTGACGCTAATTCGGTCGCCGGTGCGTACGTGCGTTGCTCGGATTTGGGTAGTTGTAGAATCTCCGTGTACTCATCCGGAATTTTCAGTAAATGCAAAGCTGTGGGAATCGGTAAGCGATCGGCCTTGTAGAATGCTTCCCAGTCTTTGTGGCGAACGTCGCGGTCGACGGGCCCACGGAAAACCCCGGTTTGCCGGTGCTCCTGCCACGCAACTCCCGTATGATTGCACCATTTCTTGGCAGCTTTGTCGCGCGCGAAGGTTCGGTTCACGCCAGTTTCAAAGTGGCTAATTAATGCAGCGAACGGTTTTGCGCGGTACAATTTTTCAAGCGCCACCACGACTTCTTCGTGCATCAACCCCAGTATCTGATCTTCGCTTTTGGTGCGCTGTCGCAGGTGCAGGGTTAATCCGTTGAACGCATCGCACTGCGCGTGAACGTGCAGGAAGCTGGTTTCGGGGGCGCTGAGGGCGGAAGGTTCCAGGATGAAGACGGGGGTGACTGAGTCAAACTGCTCGAGGGCGGCCGTCAGGGCGGGATTATCCGCTAACCGGAAGTCGCGCTTGAGCCAGTAGATTGCGTGGGTGGACATGCCTGTTTAACCAGCATTCGCCGTGCTTTTGTTTAGTAGGCGGCTTGTTAGGTAGCTGCCCAAGTGAACACGGCTTCTTTCCTGATACACCCTGCACCCGCGTCCGCGCCCCCTTCATGCCAATGAGCAAATCGCACGGCGGTCATTCCGAAAGCGCACCGTACATAACCTCTAAATTCAAATCCCGTAACCGCTCCCCAAAATTCCAGGTCGGCGCGCCGGGGATGGTTTCCGTTTTGGCTTTCAAATCTACCAGAGAAGTGCCTTTACGAATCTCCTTACGGACGTAAATCTGCAAGCGCTCCAGGTAATTTTCGAAAGCCTTGATGTCAGACGTAGTGCCGAAGACGGGGTAGCCATCAGCAGCGTGGCCAAAGATGTAAAGCGTATTCTTACCGTAAAAAATTCGGATCTTTCTCAGCACAACCGGCCAGTTAAGAATGTCTCCGCCCGCCGCGGTGTCGATGTAGGGAAAGCGTCGGTTAAAAAGTAAGTCACCGAGGTGGGCCACGTTTGCGTTCTCGAAGTGGACGACCACGTCACCACCCGTATGTGCCGCGCCGAAATGACGCAGGGCAACGACTTCTTTGCCCTGCGGGAGGTTGGTAGACCACGTACCCGAAAATGTCGTTTTTGGTAGCGGAATCGACCCAATCTTGTCATTTGCAGCCAGCGTAGCCAGTAAACTTTCTCGGGCGACGTCGTGCATAATGTACTGTTTGGCCAGTGGTGCGATGATGGCGTTACCGCCCGTGTGGTCGCCGTGGTGGTGGGTGTTGGCGAGAATGGCAAACTGCGTCAAGTCACCGAGTTCACGCAGCGTTGCCAGCAACTCTTCTGCCGCATCCGGGAACTGCGTGTCGACGATGACGCCGCCCCGTGGTTTGCCGTCCGGCAGGTACAGACCGATCGTTCCGCCCCGGTTCGTGTAATAGCCAACATTGCCGCGGATCATTTGGAAATCACCACCCTCCGCAATTGGTTGCGACTGACTGAACAACCGCAGCGTAGGGTTGGCGAGTAGCGTCGCGGCGAGCGAGTTTCGGAGGAATTGCCGGCGTTGCATGGGCTTAGATTTAGCGGTGGTGAACTACCGTAAGGTAGGACGCCTCCGGTGCCGGTTAATTGTTCGTCGCCGACAATTCGGTCGCGATCACCTCCGCGAGGGACCGTTCGTGGAATTTGACGCTGACGCCGGCTGCGAGTTCGAGCCTAACGTCCCGATTGCGCGCTTTCTTCATGCCAGCCGTGTCCAGTTGCTTCTGATCTATCCCGAAATCGTCGGTCAACGCGACCACAAAATCTATTAGCGGTCGATCGGTCACGAGCTCCACGTGTTCGTAGCCATTGGCGTAGGGGCTACCCATCTTTGGGGCGGGTAACTCGAGGACCGAAATTTCTCTCCCCCGGAACGAGAAGGGGTGACTTAGGTGAAAGGTCGCGATCGGCCGCCCACCGATGTTACTTTCAATGAGTAGTCGGTTCGCCCCGCTCAGTTCGGTTCGCAGCCGCTCGTATTCCGGTGTCGAGGTGACCCGGTAGCAAATGTGGTCGAGGTACAGGTGGTCGAACTGGCCGGGCGTTTGTTCCAGGAGATTGAATAGGCCGGTGAGAAAGGGGGTGGGGTCGGGTAGGGGCACGTTTTCGTGTTGGGGTGATGGTGTTCGGCTGAAAACTCGAGTACCGAGAGGTGACGAAGCAGCGATCGATTAGAGAAGTGAGCGGCGTGCCCGCTTTTTCGTTAGCCGGCTACCACTTCGTACCGCTCAAATTAGGTAAATCAGCCGGTAAAGTAAGCAGTATCCGACTGCTTGCCAGGGTGGGGTGTGCCTGCCGTAAAGCAGCGACGTCCCAATGTTTCCTTATCTTTGCGGCCTCATTGCATTGCTCCGCGAAGGAGCCCGCTTACTGGAGCATGCTCGGTGATTTTAGCACTGGCATAATTCAGATGAAATGTTTACCGTTACTACTTCAGACTTGATCAAATCCAGTTTCATTCTCAGTCCGTAAGTTGATCGCTTTCGGCCGTTAGTACTTTGCCTCGGGCACTACTGCACGTTTAACCTCTCCTATGAAATTAGTTTACACGTTATTCTCACTCTTGCTTTGCTCTGCTCTTTCCGCACAGGCCTTTACTACCTCCGTGTCTGCTACGGACGCGAACTGCCGAGGTAACGGCGCGGCCTCGGTGACAACTAGCGGGGGCAGTGGCAACTTCCGGTACCAGTTAAGTAACGTATGCGGTGATTTTTTCCCCGCTCAATCGAGGCCGAACTTCACGCGGCTAAAGGGCTGCGATTACGTACTGATTACGTCGGACCGGCTTTCGGGAGAGCGGGATACCTCTTCGTTTAACATCGCTGCCAACACAACGCCCTTATCGGTGCGTACTAGCTTCTCCGGTTGTGATGCAGTAGTGACCGCTAGGGGCGGGCAGGGACCCTACGTGTACGATTACAGCATTACGAATACCGGAAGCTTTACGATAACCTCACCGGATGCACTGACCCTCTCCGATCTTGGTGGTGAGGTTGCGTCGGGCGTTGTATTTGATCAATGTGGAAATAGCCGTACTTTTTCGCTAAATGGCCGCACCGTTTTTGTGCGGGGTTTTACTAGAGTCAGAACGGACACGGGCGTCGAGGTCACGGCGCAGACCGGCGTTGGGCCATTTACTTACACACTAACCAGTAGCTTAGGAAGCTTTAACAACAACAACGGTTTTTTCTCTTTCGATCAGATCGGGTGCGACCCTACGGTAGAAATTCAGGGTACTTGCGGAAACGAACCATTCATCCGGCCACTGAACCTTGATCGAAGAGGCGACGCCACGTTATCCTGCGTGAATTTTTTTGAAGGAACTGCTACCGTGTCGGTGGGCACGGGAGTAAATGCTCCGTTGACTTTCAGATTGAACGCGGATGGCACTATTATTGAATCCATGGATCCGGTGATTACGGGCATACCTCCCGGGACGCAGTCCGTTTCATTAATAACGGAAGATGCGTGTGGTAACATAATTCGGGGAAGGTCAACCTACACGCCAAATCAATTGACTACTCCCACACCGGCGCAAAATTGCAGCGACCCAACTCTAGAGTTGACCGTAGGAAGGACCTGTGATTCAGATGCCAGTTATCCGGTAATCATTACGTGTGAGACCTGCCCCGGTGAACCACAGGTAGTATTAGAAAGTAAACAGCAACCCGCGGAGTTTTCCGAGGGGATGACGATTGGGCGAAACCGGATCGTGATCGAAGACGATTGTGGGGATCGAACAACTTGTCGTGATACCGTCGTACTTGAATTAATCTCGACTTGTGACGGTATTATCGCAAACGCTACTCAACTCTTTAACTGTGATAACGGAACCGAGAGCAGAAGATTAGTCAAGGACCCTACGCACGTGTTTACTCTTTTCGACGACACGGGGCAACAAATCAAGGTGCCCAATTCGTCAGGTTTATTTACGAACTTAACGAGCGGTACGTACACCGTGAAGCTGAGTAACTCCTGCACGGTAACTGACCTAGAAAATACCGTTGAGCTCGTTGGTGTAACTCCCTTCGAACCAGCAATCACAATTAACCCCAGCTACGCCAAGGACATCAATGGTGAATGCGGGCTAGTCTACAATATCCTACTTAATAGCAACGATGGTCCCTTCCGGATAAGATCAGCTGACGATTCGAGTATTGACACACTACTGCTTAATTTTGGTGTGAGTGAGTGTAGTTTTTTTGCGCCCCCGTACGTTGTCTCTCCCGGAAGCTACTTGATTACATCTCTATCCCGCTGTGGAAGTAAGCAGATCGATCTACCGGACTTGGTCGAGCAAAGAATTGATTCCGTCACGGTAAATTCCGTCTGCCCGGAAGGCGGCACGATTACCGTCAGTGCCTTCCGTCGAACTGGGGAAGAGTGGAGAGACTATTTCGAAAATTTAGATTTGTTAACGGGCATTACAAACGGGCAGTCTGACTACTTCGTAATCAATGGCCGCGTTTACCGGGATAGTATCATTACCGGACTCGCTCCCGGAGATTATACCGTTGGCGTCGGGCTTGGCTTTGGTAGTGCGGGTTGCCCAATCGACACCATGTCATTCACCGTGCCGGCTTACCTACCCATTGAAGTAGCCGTGTTGGACAATTATCTCTGCGAAGGTACCAACGAGGCGCAGTTCAGTCTAACTCCCCAGTTTGGATTCGGACCGTATACCATCAGTGAACTCGACAATGACGACCGTACTCAGGTCCTGGCTACCTACGGTGTCGGGGAAGGGGTTAGTTTGACTCTGCCTTCACGTCAAACTGGCTTTGCCAGTTTCGTTATCGAAGATGCGTGTGGCGTCACTTCTGATTTTGAAGTGGAAGTTCGCGATTTGGCCGAGCAGTTAGCTTATTCTTACACCTGCGAGCCCACGGTTCGCCTCTTTACGGATACGCTCCCGGGTGAATTTACTTGGCTCGACCAAGATGGAACTGCGGTCGGGCAAGGAAATGAAATTGTGGTGACGCCGGACAGCACGGACCGAATATATACGCTGAATGTAACAACGGATCGCTGCCCCTTAACGGCCGATATTCTTGTTCCCGGGCGCAACGTACTCCCCTCAATTGATCTATCGCCCACGGCGACGGATAATATTTATCTTTCCTGCAGTAGCGAGGGCATTCAAATAACTGCGGCCACGGACACTTTTTCGAACATATTCTGGACGAACGCAACACCAGTTGAGCAAACTACCGCGGAACTGAATACAAATCAAGCGGGCACTTACACCGCCAGAGCAGTAAACGACCTGGGCTGTATCACGAACCTGGACATTAGCTTAGAGGTCGATGAATCTCCCGAACCGGTTATTGCGTCCGCTCCTGACAACTGCCCCGGTGGGGTTCAGAAAATTGGTATCAATAGCCCAACTGGTGCGACCGTTAATTGGAACGATGGTCAGCGATTCTCAGACACTATTGTACTCGCTAACGAAGGCATAAACACGGTAGTGGTTACTTCGGAGAAAGGCTGCGTGGGCGTGGATACCCTTGAATACGTTTTTCCGCTTCCCCTCGGTTCCACCCCCGTGGTCGATTCGGTATCGTGCTTTGGCTTTGCGGATGGTGCCATCCTCGTCAATGCTACCGGCGGCACGGGTAACTTGACCTTTCGCTACAATAACGATAATACTTTCTTTAACGCGAGCGAACCGTTAATTAACCTTGGTCCGGGTACCTACAGCTTTGTGGTACAGGATGAAAACGGATGCTCAAGTGACAGCACCACGGTCATCATCGTACAGCCCGATAGCTTGCGGCTTGAAATCGGCCCCGACATCGACGCACAGTTCGGTGATTTGATCGACCTTCCGTTGATCACCAACGCTACCGTAATCTCCAGTGCGAACGTTACCGGCTTAGCGAGTGAAATTGACTCGGTCAGCCGGAGTCTGCTTTTTCGGGCCGAGGTTAGTACTGACTTGGTCGTTACCATCACGGACGAACTTGGCTGTACGGCCTTCGACGAACTCAGCATTCTGGTACAGCAGGGCAGGCCCATATACGCCCCAACGGCTTTTTCCCCCAACAACGATGGGGTGAACGATTTCTTCACCCTACAGGCCAAGGACAGAGAAGTCGTTAGTATCGGGCTGTTACAGATATACGATCGTTGGGGTGGACTCGTTTACGAGCAAACGGGCGTCAACGTTAACGACATAGACGCTGGTTGGGCGGGGCTCAACGGAAGCAACCAACCCGTTGAATCAGGCACCTACGTGTGGCGGGCAAGATTAACTTATTTTGATGAGTCTACCCTCGACCTCAGCGGCACGGTTAACGTGTTGCGATAATTCAACTGGGATGCTAAGGCTGATTATAAACCCCGGACATAGTTATGGATTAGGCGTACGCAAAATAGCACCGAAATTTACCAGGCGATTTTGTAATTGAAGAGAGCAGCAGTACCGCGCCATTCCTTTGCAACCAGTCATCCACAAAACACAAATCCACGCCACAAGAAATTGGGCGTGGATTTGTGTTTGGATCAGTGAAGGGCAACTATTGATGTTGCTGAGGTGAAAATTACCCTTTCACCCCGTAGATAACCGGCGATCGAGTCTCGTAAAAGAAGAACGACCAGATATCCGCCTGCTCTTCAATCGTCTTCGAGATGGGCTTACCCGCTCCGTGCCCCGCGTCCACGGCCACGCGAATCAGCACCGGATTATCCCCGGCGTGGGCAGCTTGCAGCTTAGCAGCGTACTTAAACGAATGCGCCGGCACGACCCGGTCGTCGTGGTCCGCCGTCGTCACCATCGTGGAGGGATACTCGACGCCTGGCTCAATATTGTGTAGCGGTGAGTAAGCCCTAAGGATGGGAAACATGTCTTCATCTTCGCTACTCCCGTACTCGGGGATCCACCCCTTACCCACCGTGAATTTATGGTAGCGCAGCATGTCCATCACGCCAACGGCGGGGAAGGCTACGGCGAACAGGTCCGGCCGCTGCGTCATCGCCGCACCCACCAGTAAGCCACCGTTGGAGCCACCGGCGATGCCGAGTTTTTCTCTGCGCGTGTAGCCCTCTTCGATCAGGTATTCCCCGGCGGCGATGAAGTCGTCAAAGACGTTCTGCTTATTCTTCAGCATGCCACCCTGGTGCCATTTTTCGCCGTACTCGCCACCGCCACGAAGGTTCGCCATCGCGTACACAGCGCCGTTCTCCAGCATCGGTATGCGGAAGGCGGAGAAGCTTGGACTTAAGCTAATGTTGAACCCGCCATAACCGTAGAGGTAAGTCGGGTTATTTCCGTCGAGTTCCAAACCTTTTTTGTGGACTAGGAACATCGTCACGGGCGTACCGTCCTTGGAAGTGTAAGTAACTTGTTTTTCCACAAAATCTTCCGGATCGTACTTCAGCGCCGGCTCGAAGAAAGGCTGGCTCTCGCCCGTTTCCACGTCGTATTCGAAGATGGTGTAAGGGTAGGTAAAGCTCGTAAAGCCGTAATACAGTTTCTTTTCGTCCTTCTCCCCGCTGAAGCCGCCCGCGCTGCCGAGGCCGGGTAGATCGATGGCCGTACGGTTGCCGCCGTCGAAATCCATCCGGTAGTAACGATCGGTCGCTTTCTCCAGGTAGTTAGCAAATAGCTGGCCGCCGCCGGTGCTAACGCTAGCCAGCAGGTTCTCGGTTTCGGGAAGTACCTCGACCCAGTTTTCTGGCTCCGGGTTGTCCAGGTTCATCTTGATCAACCGGTAGTTCGGCGCATCGATGTCCGTGCGGGCCCAGAAATCCTTGCCTTCGGTGTGGACGACGCTGCTCTTGTTGGACGTGCCACCGAACAGGAGTTGTGGCGCTCCCGTGGGTAGGTTTTTGCCGTCGAGGGGGTAGTAGTAGACGCTGAAGCCGTCCGTGCCGGGGGAGGAGTAGAGGATGTAGTAGTCTTCTTCCTCGGTCGTGCCGCCGGAGTTGTAGTAGGTCGGATTCTCGCGATCTTCGTAAATCAGTTTGTCCGCGCTCTGCTCGGTACCGATTTTGTGGTAGTAGACGGAGTGCATCAGGTTGTTACCCTTCAGTGTTTCGCCTTCCTGGGGGGCGGGGTAGCGGCTGTAAAAGAAGCCGTCGTTGTACCAGGCCGCGCCGCTGAATTTTATCCATTGAAGCTTGTCGTCGAGGTCGGTGTTGGTGGCGATGTCCCGCACGTGGATCGTGCTCCAGTCGGAGCCGGCTTCGCTGCGGTTGTAGGCCATGTATTTGTTCGCTTTGTCGGCTCCGAGCAAGCCGATGGAGGTCGTCCCTTCGTCGTTCAGCGAGTTGGGGTCGATGAACACCTTCTCTTCGCCGTCGTCCCCCTGTTTGTAGTAATAAACGGACTGATTCTGTAGGCCGTCGTTCTTGGAAAAGATGTAGTAGTCGCCCACCTTGTTCGGCGCGCCGATCCGTGGGTAGTCGACCAGTTCTTCCATTCGGTCCGCGAATTGCGAGCGGAAGGGAATTTTGTCGAGGTAACCGAAAGTGGCTTCGTTCTCGGCGGTCACCCAGGCTTTGGTGTCCTCGGCGTTGTCGTCTTCGAGCCAGCGGTATTCGTCGGTAACCGTGGTGCCGTGGTAGTCATCGGTGTGGTCGACGGTTTTTGTTTCCGGATAGGTTACGTCGATTTTCGGGTAATCAGCATCTTTCGTCATGGAGTCCTTTTTGTCGCGGTCGCAGGTGCAGAGCGCGAGGGTTAAAAGGAGCAGGGGGAGGAGTCGGTTCACGGTACTTGATTATTTGGTTGAGGGGACTAAGATAGCGATCCACGCGACGGCCAAACAGATTTGCTGCGCTTTACGGCGTCGAGCCAATTGTTTGTGTGCTCTTTTTTTAACGTGTGCTCCCGGACAAAGCGCAAACGTGCTGCGAACCGGGCACGATCTACCGCAAGCGAGCGAGCCCGTTTTTCTTCTTACGAAATCACCCCGGCACCTGCGGCCGCGCCCTACTTACCGCACGGACCATACCTTAGCGTCCATGCTAAAATACCCTTGTTTTCTATTCGTCGCCCTGCTGTTCCAGTGCGCCGAACCTACCCCGGATGAAGTTTTGGTGCTACCCGAAATCACGGAGCCGGACCCCACGGCAAAAGTCGATGAAATCGCCGGCTACGACGTTAGTCACCTCGACGTGTACGGACCTACCCACCGGGGTTTACCCCCGCAGAAAATGGGGAAAAGCCACGTGCTATTCCTCGCGGCGGCCGGCTGTGATACCGCACTGATGCGTCAGACCCTCGCCGACGGAGCAAATCCGGACATTGCTTTCGATACCAGCACGCCACTCGTGGAGGCCCTGTACTGCGCGGATGGATCGGTCGCCGCCTACGAGCTACTGAAGGCCGCCGGCGCGGATGGCACCATCCCCCAACTCAGCAACGTCAACGGCTACCAACCACTGCTACACTACGCGGTAAAGACGGGGAACTTACCGTTAATCGAGCGCTTGCTGGCCGATGGCGCCGACGCCGAAGAGCGCGACGAAATCCCCAACCTCGGGTGCAAACCCATCCACGCCGCCCGCGATTCGGCCACCCTCACATTCTTCCTCTCCCGCGGTGTCACCCTGGACGAAAACTGCAACTTCAATCGTACCCTACTTCACAACGCCGTTCTCGATCAGGCCTATGATTTTGTGGAGTACCTGCTCCGCAAAGACCTCGTTGATGAAGATTTTCAGGATAACGATGGCGACACCGCCTACGATTACGCGGTCATTTATCAGGACCAGCGAATGATGGATTTACTGGAAGTGTACCTGCTCAATTGATAATTTTCGCTGGGAGGCAGTCGCCAACGACTTGTGCTCCTTACGGGGAATCGGGCGTTCTAGCGTGCCGTAGCTGATAATCTATCCGAGAAACGAACCTCCCCTCCGGGCAGCCGCGTTTTGGAAGGACATCAGCTAACAAAAACAAGCCGAACATGCCATTTTTCACGAACGATAAATCACCAAACCCCGCCGACATCCACTACGAAGATTACGGCAGCGGTAAGCCCGTCATCTTAATTCACGGCTGGCCCTTGAGCCTCCGTGCGTGGGAGCCACAGATCCCCGCCCTCGTCGAAGCCGGCCACCGTGTCATTTCCTACAGCCGTCGTGGCTTCGGCGTCTCTTCCGCGCCCTGGAGCGGCTACGATTACACGACTTTGGCGAGCGACTTGCGCGCGCTCATTCTCAAACTTGATTTGCAAGACGTAACGCTCGTCGGCTTCAGCATGGGCGGTGGCGAAGTAGTTCGCTACTTCACGGAATACGGTGCCGACCGCATCAGTAAGGCCGCGCTCATCAGCTCGATTATTCCCCTGGTGCTCAAGAAAGACGATAACCCGGACGGCGTCCCGCAATCCGAACTCGACGGCATCATGACCGCGCTGAAAACTGACCGCGTCGGCTTCCTCAAAACCTTCGTCAAGAACTTTTACAATTATAAGCTTCTCAACCACGACGTCAGCGAAGGCCAGCTCGAATACGACTGGAGCATCGCCGCCTACGCCAGCCCCCGCGCTACGCTGGAAACGGCAAAATCCTGGGGAACGACCGACTTCCGGAGCGAGTGCAAAAACGTGACCGTCCCGACCCTGATCGTTCACGGAACTTCCGACAATATCGTACCTAAAGCCACCGCTGGCGACCAGGCTGCGGAGCTGATCCCGAACAATACTTATAAGACGATCGACGGCGCTCCGCACGGTTTGAACGTCACGCATAAGGACGAGCTGAATAAAATCCTGATTGACTTTCTTGGCTAGTGTTGCAGATGGTACCCGCTTACTTTAAGTTGGGCTCTTCAATGTCTCGGAACTAAAAAGCCCCTTCACGAACGTTCGTGAAGGGGCTTTTTCTGAATTAGCCGTCGCAGTCAATTTACGTGCGCTTGGGCGGCCGAAAACAAATGCGGGCTGCATTACCGCAAAATCAACTTCCGGGTGCCGACCCCGCGGTCGGTAGTCACCCGTAGTAAATAGACGCCACTCGGCAGGTGCCCCACTGACAGTACAGAAGTCGCACCGTTCTTGCTGATCAACTGTCCGCGTACGTCGAGTAGATCCACGTCAAGAATACGGTGCTCGCTACGAATATTCACGGACTCGAATGCCGGGTTGGGAAATACCGATAGATCAATCTGCCCGGGGCTTAGCTCGCGCACGTCCGAAATAATTTCGATGAACCGGTTGCGCACCACGTTGGTGATGATGGCCGGGTTCTGATCGAAGTAGATCGCGGCTTGGTTGGTAATCGTGTCACCGATCGCCTTAACGTCTTTACTGCGCAGGGCGAAACGGACGTAGCCGTCGTTGAGGCTATCCACAAAAGGTAGATAGATGTCCTCAAAATTGAACCTGAGTACGGTAACGCTATCGTTGCTAAGTTTGTAGTCGACCGCTACGTCGTGACTGGCGTCCAGTAGGTTAAGCGAACTTGGCTCTAGCAACCCATCAATCGTATCTACTACGTAAACGTCCTTTGCGGAGAAGTTGCCGGAGTTTTCGAAGCGGATGGTGTAGGTGAACCAGTTGGTCGCCAGTCCGGTATCGTTAACGCCGCTGGCCAGTCCACCGTCCACGAGTTTGTCGTTGGGGTCGTAGGAGCTGCGGACGGGTGACAGGTAGGGTGAAGGACCGTAGACGTCCGCGGGGTCGAGGTAAGGAGCGGGCTCGTAAATGTCGCTGGGGTCGACGTAGGGGCTATTCGGGTCATCGTAGAAATCTCCCGGCGGCAGATTATCCGTTTCCGACGGGTAGAAGAAGTAAGGACCGTTGCTCAGGTTGGGGTCATCGTTCGGGTTGAAATCCGGGCTGTCGGTCCGCCGGGGGCCGTATCCAATCGTGGTTCCGGTGCGGGAAGCAGCGTACAGGTCGGTTTCAATTTTGATGATGAGGGTTTGCCGTGCTTCGAGGCGGTCGACGATCATACTGGTCGTGACGGTATCCTCCACCTCTCTGATTTCCGGCAGTAAGTTTAGGTCCTCCCGCACGTACGCGGTGGGCTTTACGTCGGGCAGCGACCAGCGGTGCGTTTGTGGGTCGATCCGTATTTCATCCACCAAGGTAGTGGCGCCATTCGGGGTCAGGCGGGTGACGGTGACCTTCTTTACTTCCGGTAGTGTGTTGCCCGTCCCGGGTTGTAGGTTGTAATAGCTGAAGTCTATTTCCAGATCCCGAAAAGCATCCGTGGTCGACAAATTGGTGACGGCCGTAGTAAAGCTATTTTCGAAACCATCGCGGTCGAACCCCCACATCCCGCTACGGTTGGCCGTTTGAAAAAAGAGACTACTGTAATTTTTGATGAACAGCGCAAAATCCGGCCCCGCGACGTCTCCGTCCGTATTATCTACGGTCACGGTTTGCTGGCGGATATCCGCGCCGTAAGCCCGGCCGAGCACGGGCAGGGTAATCCGGTAATCACCGCTCTCGCCGTCCAGCAGAAAGACGTAGCGCCCCTCCCGGTCCGTGGTTGTTTGCCGAACCCTTCCATTTGTGAAGACGGCCACCACCTGGTTATAAACCGTTTCGTCCTCCTCCACGGTCCCGTTACCGTTAGTGTCCACGTAGACGCGTCCGCTCAGGGTCCGTCCGCCACCGGCTGGCCGGAAGAAAGGTTCGGTCAGTTGGTCCGTAATTTTCCAGACGGATGTCACGCCCTCTATCCATATATCTCCTTTGTGGTCAAGCGCCATGCTGGCGCCGCCGCTGACGGTGATGAGTGGTAATATCTGCTTAAGGGTATCGGTTGAAAAGGTCGGGTTAGTAGCAAAATTCGTGATGCGGTGGATACGGTCGCCCTGACCGGTCATTATCCACAACCGTCCTTCGGTATCAACGACGGCATCGGCTACGGACTGAAGCCGCGCGTCGTCCGTGTTGGAAATACCGTGAAAACTGGTACCATCGTAAAGGATTACCCCCCGGTTGCCAATGAAGTACACGTGCTCGTCGGGCGCGGAAATAACTTTAGTCGGGCTCCCAACCTTCAGACTGGGGCTAAAGCGGTCGGCCGCACCCGTGGCGGGGTCGTAACGGACGAACTCCATGCCCTGCCCCCGATCCTGACTGGCCAGCCACGCGACGCCCTTACTGTCGACGCCAAAATGATAGTAGTCGGCGTAACTAGTTGGGTCGGGCAACGTATCAAGTGCTACTACGCTGCCGTTTACGGTGCGGGTGTAAACGCCCTTGGTACGCTCGAAAAAAGCGACAACGTTACCGTAAGCGGCGGTTAAATTATTTCCGTAGCGTACTTTACCGATCGATCTAACGAATGGATAATCCAGCAATTGGTAGTTAGGCGTCGAACCACTCGCCGCGGCGAAAGCCAGTCGCCCTTCCTGGTCCACGGTGGGTGTTCGGTAGGGAATGTTGCGGTGTTGGCTGGACCGTAGGTTTCCGTCGGGCCCGACGTAACTGATGATGTCATCGTCCGCACTGTATAAATACATCCCGCCCTGCAGCGTAGGTACGAAGTACTGAAACCGCTCGACGTCGTGATAAGAGATGTTCGTGGGGCGGTTATCGTTCCGCGTATCCCAACTACCGTCATTGCGGCGGATGAGTACTTCGTTATTACCATTATTCCCCGTAGAGAAATCGTTCGTGAGGTAGTAGATGGCTCCGGCGTGGCGGACGACTTGGTTGGGTCGGTAGGTGATGGGAGTGGCAAGAGCGTTCGTGCTGTCCATATCAATGTAGGACCACACGGGTTGCGGGCCGCTCACGTCAAGGTCGATTATCGCGGAGAAGTTACTTGCCACCGCGGAAATACGTCCGTCGTTAAGGATGGCGAGATCGTCAAATCTGGTCACTATGAGTGGATTATTTTGTTCCGGTACCACTATTTCAAACTCATCGTAACTATTCATGGCACGATCGTAGCGGACCAGCGCACCATTGTTCCGGTCACCTTGCGCCATCCACAACGTACCGTCGGCGGCGAACTCAAAATCGTTCACCCGATCGAACGGCAGCCGCCCGGTGGTCGAGTTGTCGTACAGTGTATTTCCGTAGTTGTCTTTGTTGATCGCGTAAAGCCCGCGGGGGCCACTGAAGTAGAGCGAGTCTCCCCGGGCGCTGAACTTGTTCGTGTTGATCGACACCGATAGCGTGCCGGGTAAGTCATCTAAATTATTGACGAGTTCGGAACCAGTGGGGGACAAACGGTACAGGTCCACATTTCTGAATTCTGACAACAGGGCGAAAACGGCATCGTCTTCCTCATCGTAGGCGAGTAAATTCATGCCGCCGGTCCGCGGCATCGGTACGGAGGTAATTTGCTTGGTAATGAGGTCGTAAGTATTTACGATCCGGCGGCGGCGCGTACGGACGGTGAAGTAAATCAACCCGTTCTTAGCTACGACGCCCGTCTCAATGGTGCCGTCGTTGGAAGGCGGATCATCGTCGTAAATCACTTCGGCGGCCACGTTCGGTACGTTTTCCCAGCTTCCGTCCACGTGGCGGATCGAAATGCCGCCGCGGGTCACGTACACTTCGCTGTCGTTGTAGTTATTGGGCAGCATTTGCAGGACGCCCCGGCCATTCAGCCCGAGGCTGTGGGTGACGATGCCCAGGTTCCCCTTAGCGTCGCAGAAAGAGAGTCGGCCGGCGGCTTCCGGTACTTCCTCGCCGCACTGACCGGTGAGGTAGGTGATGCGCGTGCCCACCAGGTAGTTTTCGAGGCGGCTGATGTCCTGGGCGGTCAGACTCAGCGTGGATAGTAGAAGGAAACTAAGTAGAAAGTGCTTCATAGTCGTGCGTTGGTACACGGTCTTATGACCCGAGAATTACTTCCGTTACACTTTTGCCATACTAGTTATTTCGCCAGGTTTTGCTCGCAGTTAGGGCGCGGTCGCGGGATGCATTGAGGATTGGGAAAAATGCGGAGCGGGGTTAGTGCGGCTCGCTCACTGCTTCTTCCCAATTTTTCCGGCACCCGCGGCCGCGCATAATTGTTGTGACCGTGGCGGTTGCGCGTAAGCCCCGGGTGACGCAACCCCACCGGACTTCGGCGGTTTCAAACATGCCCGCCCAACCGGAAACCCCGCCCATGAAAAGATCACTTCCCACCATCGTCGCTGTTGCCGTAGCCGTGTTTACGGTTCTCGGTGTCATCTACTTTTTCCGCAACATCATTGGCGACCGGGATTACGGAAACGTCGTCAGCGCGGACGCACCCAACGCTACCACCGAATACATCATCGACGCCGGTACGGGCAACGGCGTCGACGACGTATTTGCCATCGTCGGAGCATTGGCCCGCGACGACCGGGGAAAGACCGGCCCCCGCCTGGCCGGCATCACCGCGTCTCAGTACCACGACGCGCCCCTGGCCGCCGCCCGGTCCGCGGACGCAGCTCAAGCGATCAACGAAGAGTTAGCCCGTTTGACGTTGCGGCCGGATATGAGAACATTGGTGGGGAGCAATCGACCCCTCTCCGCCAAGAACAAACCCCTCAAATCCCGCGCCGCCGCCTTCATCGTGGAGCGTGCCTCCCGGGCGAGCTCTCGGAATAAATTACACATTTTCGTGCTCGGCTCCTGCACTAATGTTGCGAGCGCAATCTTGCTCGACCCCGAAATTATACCGGTCATCCACGTTCATTACCTCGGCTTTGATTACCACGGGGCGACGGGTCTGGTCGAAAATACGGCGGGTGGTTCCGGTAGCGACCCCATCGCTTTGGAACTGTTGCTCACCGCCCCCCGCCTGGAGTTGACGGTTATGCCCCGGACGGTTGGCGACGGGCTGCGGGTTGACCGGGCTGAGCTGGCTACCAAGCTGCCGCGGGAGGCACGATTTACCCAGTACCTCATGAGTAGTTGGGGTGGTGACGATCGCCGGGCTACGGGGCAAGACGGCGACCCCAGTAGCCAGCTCTTGCCGGGTGTAGCTTTGGTGTCGGCCTGGTTTGACCCTCAACTGGCCATGCTGAAGGAGTACCGCGCTCCGGTAGAAGACGGAAATGACGTCAAAGTATGTACCGACATCACGGAAGTCGCTATGCTCGATAACTGGTTCGAAGAGGTAGTCGAAGCGTTGGAATAAAAAAGTACGGGCGTACCAATCACCTAACCTCAGTGGATGGTTGCTCGGTAGCTATTTAATCGGAGTGTTCGTATGCGCCAAACCTTACCTTCGCCCCTTGCTATAAAAACTACGAACCCAAAAAAAAGCCAACATGGCCAAGCCAACAGTTAAGAAACGTTCCACCATCACGGTTGAAGTCGGTCTCGACGACACCAAAATGCCCGTAGAGATCAAGTGGAAGGCGAGCGACAATAAGGGCCCCGCGGAAGCCTGTAAGGGGATGTTGCTGGCCATCTTTAACGAGCAGTCGAAGGAAACGATGAAAATCGACCTTTGGACGAAGGAGATGCAGGTCGTTGAGATGGACCGGTTCATGTACCAGACCCTGCGCGGCCTGGCCGACACCTACTTTCGGGCTACCGGCAATAAGGAATTAGCCAATCAGATGCAGCAGTTTACTTTCTTTTTTGGGCAAGCGACGGGGGCTATTCCGCAGGAGCCCGGTAAGTAATTGACGGCAGGAAGATAAAACTAGGCACCACCAACCGATTGCATTTGCTAGGTTGTGGGGGTTTTACAACTCCGTACCTTACTTTGGCGGAGGCTGGCCTAATTTCCACGTAACGGTACGGGGAATACGCCCCGCTCACGTTCCATCATACGAATCAAGTTCTCTTCGCAACATGACTACTTACTTTCAAGACATCCCCAAGATTAAATTTGAAGGACCCGCAAGCGATAATCCGCTGGCTTTCAAGTACTACGATAAGACTCAGGTCGTCGCCGGCAAAACGATGGCCGAGCACTTCAAATTTTCCATGGCCTGGTGGCACACGCTTCGCAACACCGGAGGAGACCCTTTCGGCCCCGGCACGGCCAGCTACCCCTGGCTCGGTGACGCCGACCCCGTCCGGGAAGCCAAGAACGCCGTGGACGCCGGTTTTGAGATCATGGAGAAGCTCGGCCTGGACTACTTCTGCTTTCACGACGTCGACCTCCTCGAAGAAAACGGTGCCGATCTGGAAACTTACGCCAAGCGACTGGATGAAGTGACCGATTACATCAGGGAGAAAATGGAAGCCACCGACATAAAGGTGTTGTGGGGGACGGCCAACCTATTCAGTAACCCACGCTACATGAACGGCGCTAGTACGAACCCTGATTTCAACGTTGTCGCCTACGCCGGCGCACAGTTAAAAAACGCCATCGACGCAACGATCAAGCTAGGTGGTGAAAATTACGTCTTCTGGGGCGGTCGGGAAGGTTACATGAGCCTGCTCAACACGGACATGGGCCGGGAAGTGGATCACCTGGCACAATTTCTGACGATGGCACGTGATTACGCGCGTGGCCAGGGATTCACCGGTACGTTCTTCATCGAGCCAAAACCGTTCGAGCCGAGCAAGCACCAGTACGATTTTGACAGCGCGACCGTTTCCGGGTTCCTACGGAAGTACGACCTCATGGACGACTTCAAGCTCAACATCGAAGTCAACCACGCCACGCTGGCTCAGCACACTTTCCAGCACGAGATTGCCGTGGCCGTAGCCGACGGGCTACTCGGTAGCATCGACGCGAACCGGGGAGATTACCAGAACGGTTGGGATACCGACCAGTTTCCCACCAACGTGCCGGAACTGACGGAGGCCATGCTGGTCATCCTCGAAGGTGGTGGCATTCAGGGCGGCGGCGTCAATTTCGACGCTAAGACCCGGAGGAACTCGACGGACCTGGTGGACATCTTCCACGCCCACATTGGAGGCATGGATGCTTTCGCCCGCGCGCTCGTGGCCGCCGACAAAATTCTTACCTCCAGCAAGTATAAGGCACTGCGTCAGGATCGCTACGCCAGCTTTGACGCGGGCCAGGGTGCCAGCTACGAAAACGGTAAGATGACGCTGGAGCAATTGGCCGAACTCGGTCGGAAGCAGGGCGAACCCACAATGACCAGCGGCCGGCAGGAGCTCTACGAGAATATCGTTACCCAGTACAGCTAAACTTCTACGCATCAACCTCACGGTAAAGTTCTGAGCGGGTGAGGAAGAAATTCTTTGCCCGCTTTCTCATTTGCTTAATCTTAAGGAAGAATTGCCTGGTTCGGGAGTTACAGCGGACTAGCAGTAAGTTGACTTCGGACGATGCGTCGTCCCGGCACGAGCAAACCCGATATGAGTAGCTATCCTGCATCTCGCGCCGAGACGGCCCGTCGTCCGTAGAAGTAGCCGGTGCCTAGCGGGTGAGTTGATGTGAATCCCGCTGTGTCAATAATGCCAAGCTAACACCCGCCGGATTTTCCCTCCCTGACCGATCGGAATGATTTTGACCGTTGCCCCGGCCCGGCCCAACAATTCCTTTGCCGCCCGGAGATAGCTTTTTTGGGAAACGAGCGTGGTGAACCAGCCGACCTGCTGCGCAAACTCCTTTGATTCTTTGATCATCCGCCTGAGGAAGGCGGGCTCGCCACCGGGCGTCCATAATTCGTTGGCGCGGCCGCCAAAGTTGTAGCCAGTTTTGGTGTCGTTACCAAGTTTTGCCCACTTCTTCTCGGAAGCTTGTTTAGCCTCGTCGGCGTTAGCGTAGAAAGGTGGGTTGCACGTGGAAAATGCGAACCGGTCGTCCCCACGGATTACGCCACTGAATATTTTCGCACCGTCCGCTTGTTTGCGTAGGGTGATTTTATCCGCGAGCCTCGGGTTAAAGTCCACGAGCGCGCGGGCAACTTTTAGAGACTGGTCCTCAACGTCCGTGCCCACGAAATGCCAGCCGTATTCGTGGGAACCGAGAATGGGGTAGATCAACGAAGCACCGGTACCGATATCCAGGCCAGTAATTGCTGCGGGTTTTTTTTGCTCCCCACTGTTTTTACCCGGCACCGGCGGCCGCGCCCAAATTTTTAGTAAGTCGGCAATAACGTGCACGTAATCCAGCCGGCCGGGGACGCCGGGGCAGAGGCTTCCGGGGGGCAGGTTCCAGAATTTGAGTTGGTAGTCGCGCAGCAGGAGGGCGCGGTTGAGTTGGAGCACGGCATCGGGGTGGGGGAAATCTAGGCTAATCCGCCCGTCCGGCGTGGTGATGAAGTGGGCGGTTAGCTCCGGGACTACGCGGGCGAGCGCCGGAAAATCGTGGTCGGCGTGGTAACGGTTCTTGGGGTGCATGGGCGAGATTGTGGGGAGGAGGGCGGCAACCGGGACAAACATCGCGTGGGAAGTCCGGGTTGGCTTAGCATGGAGGAAACGCTATTCGGGTCGAGTGAGACTTTTGTTTACCGGGCGGCGGATTGGCTGAAGCTGGTGGTAGAAGTAGCGGGAGTACTCATCATCGGGTGGGGCGTCATCATCAGTTTGGCCCGGTACGGAGGGCAATTGTTCCTGGGGCACAACGACAATAATATCCCACTCCGCCTGAGCTTAGCTCGTTACCTGGTGGTCGCGCTCGAGTTTCAACTGGCCGCCGACATTTTAGGAACGGCCATTGCCCCGGACTGGGACTCGATCGGTAAACTGGGCGCCATCGCCGTCATCCGGACCGTCCTGAATTACTTCCTGACCAAGGAAATGGAAAAGGAAATCGAGTTGCAAGACAACGGCTCGAAGGACAAGATCGCCGAGCAACTGGGTGGGCCGGATGCCTCCCCGTGAGAATTGAGCATTTTACCGGGTCACTCCTCTTCCTTATCCAGCAAGCGCTGGTCTAACTGGCGTTTACTTTTGGCCCCCAGCTTACGCAGTTTTTCCGCACGGCCAACCAGGGTGGATCCGTACTTGCCACCCGTCGACAATTTCTTGTAGGCCGAATGGTAAGCATCCTGCGCGCGGTCCAGTTGCTTGCCGATTTTTTGGAGTTCCTCGGTGAAGGCGACGAACCCGTCGTACAACATGCCGCTCTGCCGCGCGATCTCCAGCACGTTTTTCTTCTGGCTATCCTGCTTCCAGATGAAGCTCACCGTGCGTAAAGTCGCCAGCAGCGTAGAGGGCGTTACGATCACGACGTTACGCTCCAGCGCCTCGAGGAATATGCCCTGGTCGGTCGCTAGGGCCAGTCCGAAGGCGGGCTCGATGGGGATGAACATGAGCAGATAGTCCGGGGAAGTAATCTGGTGGAGCGAAGTGTAATTCTTGCTGGCGAGGTCGAGGACGTGCTGCCGCATACTCCGCAAGTGTGCGCGGGCGTGGATTTTCCGGTCATCAGTATCCTCACCCGCGGCGCAGTAGCGATCGTAGGCCGTCAGGCTCACTTTGGAGTCGATGATGAGGTGTTTGCCGTCGGGTAGGTTGATGATGAAGTCGGGGCGCTTAAGTTGCTCGTTACCATCGCGGTAGGAGCTCTGGGCGTCGAAGTGAACACCTTGTTGCAACCCGCTCGCTTCGAGCAGCGTCAGCAGTTGCCACTCGCCCCAGTCGCCCTGGGTTTTGCTGTTGCCGCGCAGGGCACTGGCGAGGTTATTGGCTTCGATGCTGATTTGACTGTTGAGTTGCTGGAGGTTTTTGATTTCCTCGCGGAGGCTGATGCGGTCCTTCGTCTCTTCGCGGAACCTGCTTTCTACCTGGTTTTCAAACCCCTCTATCCGCTCGCGCAGCGGCTGGAGGATGCTCGTCAACTGGGTAGCGTTTTGCGCGGTGAAGCGTTGAGACTTTTCCTGGAAAAGCCGGTCGGCCGTGCGCTCGAACTGGGCGAGGCTTGCCTGCTGGAGGCGTTCCATTTCAGCTTGTTGGTCGCTGAGCTTTGTTTTCAGGTGGCGTAGATCGGAGCGAGTTTCCGCCAGGCTTGCGCTCAGCTCCCGTTCACCGTTTACTTTTTCCTGCAAGTTTTCGTAGTGCAGATCGGCCTCCGAGCGTACTTGCTGGTGGACTTCCGCCCGCACGTAATCCCGGCCGACCTCCTCCCGGGCCAAGTAGTTGGCCGTCAAACGCGTACGGGCGAATAGCCAGCCCAGTAATCCGCCGATTACGAGCGTAAGTACCAGGGCAAGAAAGAATAGGGTAGGGGTAATCAAAAGCGTAAAATTTTTACCAAGTGTACCGTAAATAACACGTCCACGTGCGAAGTTAAGAACTCCTGGTTGTGTACGCGATACATCAGATCTTACGTTAGCATAAACTTAAGGGGCGGCGTAGATTCATCCTTACGCTCGCTTCTTCGTTAGTTTTGAGTTCCCGCACTTTCCAAATGAAAACATTTCTTTTTACACTACTTACGGCACTTTTCTTACTCCAACCCGCCCGCGCCAACGCCGCCGGTTGGGTGGACGAAGTCATCGGATGGTTCTCTGAACTGTTCGCCGAGCCCAGCCGGGCCGCCGTCGTCGCTACCGCACCTACCGTCAATATTGATTCTTTAAGATCAACGCCTCTCGGTATCCTCCTCAACCGGATTCCAAGTTCAGATACGCTCGCGGTGCGCTACAACTGGCCGTTTGCGAGTGCCGACGCGCGTGGCGAGGTAGCGCGTTACGAGCGCTTATTGCGGCAAACTATTCTACTTACCGACCCCACGAATAAGCTTCCGTTATCCGCTGACGCCGTGCGGGTCATTTACCAACCGGGTCACCGGCCGGGCTATTTCTTGGACCTACTCGCGCGTTTCACCGACGTGCAGGAAGTCGTTTTCAGTGACTTGGTCGCGGACGTGCTGAAGGTAAGCCCCGCACTGCCGACCGTCATTCTGGTCGATGACGCTCAGTTCACCGGCACCCTGCCGTGGTACCTGGAACTGGGGGGTGCGGCCGATCAGCAAACCACGGTCGTCCACTTCGGGCCCGTCGATCGCTTAGCGGGCGTGCCGGGTGATTGGTCCGTCATCAATTGCCCCTTGCGGTCAAAAGAGAGCGAAGCGTTTTTGGCACAGGCACTCGTGGGGGCGGAACTAATCGACGCCCGTTTGTCAACCACCACGCCCGCGTTCGCCGCGGGGGCGGGCTTTCGACTAACCGGTGACCGCACCGGATTCCGCTTACCCGAGCAATTGGGCGTAGACCGGGAGGAGCTGGAAAAGATCGATTACCAAATCAACCGCGGAATCCGCTACCGGGCCATGCCCGGCGCGCAGTTGTTGGTCATGAAGGGCGGGCAAGTCGTCTACGAAAAGGCTTACGGCCATCAGGTCTACCGTAAGCAAGCGGTCAACAACGCCGATTTGTACGACCTGGCTTCCGTCACGAAGGCGGCCTCCACCAGTCTGGCGGTGATGAAGCTGTACGATCGCGGCGAGTTAGCGCTGAAAAAGCGCGTTCGGGATTACCTCCCCGAATTCAAGCGCAACCTCGTAGGACGTTACCGCATCGACCAATTGCTGTCACACCACACGGGGTTACAACCCAACTTACCAATCGGACCACTCATCAGTAGGCAATTCACGGCGGATGAGTCGAGTCCTGAGTATCCGTATCCATTAGGGCCGGGCAAGTGGTTGGGTCGTGAAATTCCCGGCGCGGTAAAGAACGCGCTGACCGGTCAGTTAGAATACACTAAGAAACCGATGCACCAGTACAGCGACCTCAACTACTACCTGCTGCAACTCATCGTAGAGCGGGTAAGCGGTGAGTCACTCGACGAATTCGTGCGGGCTAACTTCTACGCGCCCATGGGTTTACGTCGGTTGACGTATAAGCCTAACGCCACTTTCCCCGCCCACCGAATCGTACCGACGATCGATGAGCCCTGGATGCGGGGCGGTTTGCTGCGCGGCGACGTACACGACGAAGGTGCGGCTCTGCTCGGCGGCGTGGGTGGCCACGCGGGGCTGTTCGGAAACGCGCACGATTTGGGCCAACTGTTTCAACTGCTCAACAACCGCGGTAGCTACCACGGTAAAGAATATTTGCGTCCGGAGACGGTTGCGCTGTTTACCGGTCACGGCCCCTACAATTACCGGGCGCTCGCCTTCGATCGACTGGCCGGCCGTTGGGGAGGCGCACACGAATATGGCGTAAGCACCAACACCATCGGCCACCTCGGTTACACCGGGACTTCCGTGTGGGCCGACCCCGATAATGACCTAGTCTACGTGCTGCTAACCAACCGGGTTAATCCAGACCCCACGAACGCTAAGTTTCGGGAAATGGCCATTCGGTCACACGTCAGCCGGGTGGTGTACCGCGCGCTGGATACGTGGGAGGTTAATTCGTAGCCCCGTGCGGGGCCGGGCCGGTCGCTGGGCTTACCTTAGCACGGAATTTAAACGACCCAGATGACGCTTCCGGTAGCAGATAAGTATAACATTGAATTTGGGGACGTAACCCGGGCTAAGTTCGACTGGTTAAAATCCAAGGAGTACGCCGGTTGGGTCGTCTTCGTCGATACGAATACGCGCCGTGATTGCCTGCCGCTGATTGAAAAATTTCTCGACCATCCCCGACTACTCATCATCGAGTGTGCGCCGGGCGAGTTGAACAAAAACCTGGGGACCTGTCAGGAGCTATGGTCCCAAATGTTTGACGGCGGGGTGGGGCGGCGTTGGTGTGCGATTTGCCTGGGTGGCGGGGTGCTGGAGGATATGTCCGGCTTCGTAGCTTCCACTTTCAAGCGGGGGATTGACTTTTTACAGATTCCGACTACCTTGCTCGCGCAGGTCGATTCTTCCGTTGGTGGCAAGCTGGGGGTTGACTTTTACGAATTGAAAAACAGCCTGGGCGTGTTCAACGACCCGATCGCGGTCTGGATCGACCACCGGTTCCTGCGTACGCTGCCGGCGCGGGAAATCCGTTCGGGTTTTGCGGAGGTCATCAAACACGCGTTGATCGCCGACGCCGGGCAGTGGGGAAGGATTCAGAAGATTATCGATCTGACGGTGGTCGACTGGTCGGAGCTCATTCCGGCGAGCGTAAACATCAAACGGGAGGTCGTGCTGGAAGACCCCTTCGAGCGTGGGGTGCGTAAATCATTGAATTTCGGTCACACCATCGGCCACGCGATCGAGTCGTACTTTTTGGAAACGGAGCAACGGCTGTTCCACGGGGAAGCGATTGCGGCGGGAATGATTATGGAGGCTTGGATTTCTTACCAACTCGCGACCCTTACCGTGTCTGATTACCAACTAATTGAATCGTACTTCCTGAAGCTGTACGGTCACCAGGTCATCCTCGAAAGTTCGTTCGACCAACTATTTGCGCTAATGGCGAACGATAAGAAGAACGATGACCACCGCATCAATTTCACCTTGCTGGCGGAGCCGGGGCGGGCGCTAATCAATCAATTCGCCGGGCGGCCGGTTATCGAGTCGGCTATTCGCCATTACAATAGTCTTGCCGTAGCTACGGAATAAGTAAGTGGGCGCGGCCGCTGGTGCAAGGAAAGTGTGGACGAGCAAATATTTGCCTGGCTTAAAACGGAATAGCCTCACACGGACCATCATTGGTAAGCCAAGTAATTCTCGCTCCCTCCCCCCAAAACCCCGCATCTACGACCGCGCAACAGTCTTAATAAGCTCCCAAAGTCGGGGAGATCTTAATACAAAAGACCAAGCGAACGTTGTCACCCTGCCCCCCAATAGATTGGTGGCCGCTACCTTCGTACCGCGCAAAAGTGAATCCTATGCAACGCTTTCTACTGTTTCTTTTTCTCCTCGGCCTGCTTGCCCCCGTGGTCGGTCAGCAAAGCCACCGCATCGAGGTGGAGATCAGCGGCTACGATCAAGAAATTTTGACGCTGGCCAACAACATTCTCGAGAGCCAGTACATCGTCGATACCGCCTACCAAAACGATGCCGGCAAGTACGTTTTTGCTAGCGACACCAGCGCGTTACCGGCCGGAATCTACATCGTAGTCACCGCCCCCGACAATAACTATTTCCAGATCCTCGTGGGGGAAGGCGACCAGGAGTTTAGCGTTTCGACCAGCGTCGCGGCGCTTGCGTCCGTAGCGGTGACCGGTGATGAAGAGAACGAGCTGTTTCACCGCTACCTCGCATTCTTGGACGCGCAGCAGGAAAAAGTAGCTCCCCTGCGGGAGGTGATGAACGACTCCCTCACCGCGCCCGTTGAAAAGACCGCACTGGCGGAGGACATCGCCGCGGTAACCGCCCAAGTCAATGCTTTTCAGGCGGAACTCGTACGCCAGTCTCCGGGAAGTTTTACCGCAGCCATCATCAACGCAAACCGCCCGCTCCCGCCGCCCGAATTCGAAGAACTAACCGACCCCGAAACCCGCCGCCAGGCCCAGTGGAACTGGCTCCAGCAGCATTATTTCGATAACATCGACCTGCGGGATGAACGCTTGCTACGGACTCCCTTTCTCTTCCAGCGCATTGAGTATTACGTCGACCGGCTCTCCGTTCAGCACCCCGACAGTATCAGCATGGCCATCGACCGGGTACTGAGCGGCATGAACCCGACCGGTGAGATGTTTAAGTACTACGTCGTTCACTTCACCAATAAGGCGGCACAGAGCAAGATCGTTGGCATGGATGGCGTCTACGTCCACATGGTCGACAATTACTACCGGGCCGGCCGCGCGTACTGGTCGAACGAGGAGCAACTGCTGACCATGTCCGAAAACGTGGAGGAAATCCGACCGCTGCTGATTGGCAAACAAGCGCCCGACATCGAGATGAAGACGCGCGCCGGTGAGGACGTTACCCTTTACGGTGTCGACGCAAAGTACACGGTGCTCTATTTCTGGTCCTTCGATTGCGGTCACTGTAAAAAGTCTACGCCCTACATGAAGGAGTTCTACGCCAAGTGGAAAAACAAGGGCGCGGAGATTTTTTCTATCTGCACCAAGCAAAACACGCTCGATCAGTGCTGGGAGTACGTGGACGATCAGGAAATCGGCGACTGGATGCACGTCACCGATCGCTACATGCGGTTCTACAAGGATTACGCCATCCGGTCGACGCCAACCATCTTCGTGCTGGACGAAAATAAAAAAATCGTCTCCAAAAGGATTGGCGCCGAGCAGCTCGACGACGTACTTACTGGCCTGGAAGCAGCGGCCGCACGACCAGAAAAAACGGGTAAATAATGGAAGAAATCAACGGCGGTGCGCCCGAGTTCGTGCCGGAAATGGGCGACGTCTACACCATGATCGCGCTCTGTGGGCTCGCTTTCGTCGGCCTGATCTTTCTGGCCGTTCGCCTCAGCAAGATCGCCAACCCGGACCCACGTAAGCGGGTGTTGTTGCCGATGCTGGCCTACTTCATGGCGTTACTCGCGCTGATGGGGTTCCTGGGTTCCTTATGGTCTACGTTCAAATACCCGGAAGTAGACATCACCGCGCGTAACCTGATCATCGGTGGGGAAAGTTTTCCCTTGCCCAGAACGCACGAAGTACGCATGGAAGCATATTCCGGCGCCGGGCTCAACGCTAGCAGCAAAGTCCTGCTGGTGCAGACGAAAGACCGGCGCACCTGGGCTTTTCCCGACAGCCGGTACCCCGTCAACGAAATGATGCGACGACTTAAGCCCTGATGCGGGCTGGTCTACGGCGTGAACAATTGCCACCGCAAAAATGGCCGCACGGGGTAGCATAGTTTGCTCGGCTCAAAGTTGACCTACGGAGGCGCGGTACAGAACGGTCTCCGTCAGTGCGTTAAAGCTAATCGACTCGTTAGCCGGCACGAAGACGGTCCGGGCCTTTTCGTTGAGTTCTACTTGCCCGTCTACCGACTGGAGGGCACCCTTCAGTAGTAGCAGAATACTTGGCCCGTCGTCACCCGCGACGGTGACGGACCCGCCGTTATGGATTTGCGCCAGCGAGAGGTGAAAGTCTGGCGCTGGAGTAGGGTAGTGGAGCCAGCCATCGCCGCTGGGTTCGGGGACTAGTTTTTTGGGGTTGACGGCCGTCGTGATCGTTTTGTCCAGCAGTTCGGGAACGTCGATGTGTTTAGGCGTCAGGCCGCCCCGTAGTACGTTGTCGGAGTTAGCCATGAGCTCGATGCAGACGCCTTCGAGGTACGCGTGGGGAATGCCGGCATCTTGGAATACGCCCTGGCCGGGCGTTAGGTGGACGATGTTGAACCAGTACACGCTAAACATGCCCCGGTCGTGGTGGCCGTCTTTGCTGTACTGGGTGACGGCGCGGGCGGCCCAGAATTCCGTTTGGTCGCGCGTGTAGTTGCTTTCTGGGCCCAGCGATGCTACTAATTTGCCGAGTAACTCATCGACGCGGTCCTGGCTCGCCTCCATTACCCGTTGGTACAGGCCCTTTACGCCCTGGCGATCGAGCACGGTGAGGAGGTCGGCCCAGCCCGGCACCGTTTCCAGCGTTTTACGAATCTCGGCTTCGGAACGGAAACCGTGGAGGAGGTAGAAATCAGTCAGCGCGACGCCAAGTTCCGGTTTGTGGTTATCGTCGCGGTAGTTCCGGTCGGGGGCTGAGCGGTCGGGGCCGCTTTCTTCTTCCGCCGCGAAGCCTTTTTCTGCCGCCTCCTTGGTGGGGTGGACTTGGATCGACAGCATGTCGTTGACGTCCAGCACTTTGAAGAGGAAGGGCAGTTTGTTCGAGAACTTAGCGGCTACTTTGGTGCCCAGTAGCGTGCCTGGATCCTGCTGAATGGCTTCCTCCAGGTTTTGGCTGCTACCGGCTATCACCCCCGGTCCCTTGGCGTGCGCGCCCATCCAGTATTCCGCCTGCGGTTGTTCACTGGGTGCGGTTTGCCGCAAAAGATTAGCGAGGTAGCGGTGGCCGCCCCAGGCGTAATTCTGGACAACACCGGCGAAAGGAATAATGGGCATATTCTTATTTGATTTGTTGCAAGATACCGACGTCGATCAGACTAAGTTTACTCGCGTTCCTAAATACTTTTCAGATCGTTATCTTCGCCCCCGAAAACCATACTACATGCCCTACCTATTTACCTCGGAGTCCGTTTCCGAAGGTCACCCCGATAAAGTAGCCGACCAGATCAGTGATAATTTAGTGGATCATTTTTTAGCTTTTGACCCCAGCTCGAAGGTCGCCTGCGAAACGCTCGTCACCACCGGTCAGGTTGTCCTCGCTGGGGAAGTCAAATCGAGCACTTACCTCGACGTGCAGCAGTTAGCTAGAGACGTGATCGAGCGGATCGGTTACACGAAGAGTGAGTACATGTTTGAGGCGAATTCCTGTGGCGTACTGTCCGCCATTCACGAGCAGAGCCCGGACATCAACCAGGGCGTCGACCGCGCCTCGGCCGAGGAGCAGGGCGCCGGAGACCAGGGTATGATGTTCGGTTACGCGACGGACGAAACGGAGAACTACATGCCACTCGCCCTCGACCTCAGCCACACCATTCTGCGGGAACTCGCCGCCATCCGTAAGGCGGGCAAGAAAATGAAATACTTGCGCCCGGATTCCAAAAGCCAGGTAACGATTGAGTACGACGATAACCACCGCCCCGTGCGGATCGACTCCATCGTTCTGTCCACGCAGCACGACGACTTCGACGCCGACGAGACGATGCTCGCCAAGATTCGCGAAGACGTCATCAGCATTGTAATTCCTAGGGTCCGCAAAGCCCAGAGTAAGAGCATCCAAAAACTATTCACGGACGACATCACCTACCACGTCAACCCCACCGGTAAGTTCGTCATCGGCGGCCCCCACGGCGATACCGGCCTGACCGGGCGTAAGATCATCGTCGATACCTACGGCGGCAAGGGTGCCCACGGTGGTGGCGCGTTTTCCGGTAAGGATCCGAGTAAGGTAGACCGTTCTGCGGCCTACGCCACGCGCCACATTGCTAAGAACCTCGTCGCGGCGGGTGTGGCCAGCGAAATTCTCGTGCAGGTGAGTTACGCCATCGGTGTGGCGGAGCCCACCAACGTGTACGTTAATACTTACGGCACGGCCAAGGTCAAACTGACCGACGCGAAGATTGCGGAGAAGGTGAACAGCATCTTCGACATGCGGCCCTACGCCATTGAGAAGCGTCTTAAACTGCGCAAACCCATTTACTCCGACACCGCCGCCTACGGGCACATGGGCCGGAAGCCGGAAAAGAAATCACTAACTTTTAAGGACGGCTCCGGCAAACTCAAAACCATCAAAGTAGAGACTTTTACCTGGGAGAAACTCGACTACGTGAAGGAAGTTAAAAAGGCTTTTAAGCTGTAATGTAATATCGCCCGAGCCCAAGAAAGCCCCCCGTAACTCAGTTTCGGGGGGCTTTTTCGTAGGTTACGTAGTTCTGCCGTGCGCGGGCTGGCGTGAAAAGGGATGGAGGATACGCCGGGAAAAGGTACCGAAGGTTTGTAAAATATGCGCGGTCGTAGATGCCGGGCGGGTTGATGAGCGCAAGGTTTATGGGGCGCAAATCAGGCAAAGTACCCGCGCTGTTGACTTTACTTCGTAACGGGTACCCGCAGCGTGACCGTTACCTCGTCCCCGACTAGTCCACCAACCAGGGCGGGGCCGTCTATCCCGTAGTCGTGCCGGTTAACTTCGAACGAGCCGGTCAGGGTGGCGGGCGAATTGTCCCGTGCTTCTTCGTAGCCGAAGGGGATCGTCACCGCGCGATCGACGCCCCGCAACGTCAAACGTCCCTTCGCCAAAAAGCCGCCTTCGCGCGCGGTGAATGCTTCCGAATTAAAACTTATGGCGGGATGGTTATCGACGTCCAACCAACTACCGCCCCGGGCGTGGCGGTCCTTCGCGTCGTTGCCCGTGCTGATGGTGCTGGCGTCAACCGTGACGTCGACGGAGGCAGAACTGAGCTGGCCCGGATCGAAGATCACCGTGCCACGTAAACCGTATAAATTTCCTTCCGCACGCTGCGTTGCAAATAGCACGGAAAAGTTGTCACCGACAGCGTACGTATCGTGCAGTGCGAAAACGGCGGTGGACACCAAGAAAGTCACGAGGATTACAATGAGGGCGCGCATGGTTTTATGTATTTCGGTAGTGTGATAACACCACACCTTACGAAAGTTGGGATTCTGGCTAGGCTAATCCCGCTTTAGCCCGTTTACGACGGATGCTCCCGGAATTGGCCGGCCGGCCCGGCCACCGCAAATGCATGCTACCCAATGTTCTGGCGGATATATTACCGTCGACCGGGTAGGGAGGTGACTACCAAGTATTTAGTGAAGATATTAGCACGGGCAGGTCGCAGAATTTACAGAAATGTACCCTCCGTACTAACGTTACCGACCTTTGCCGCGATAGTACCGATGAATACGCTAACCGCAACCACAGATGTACACCCCCAAAAGTAGTGACGAGACCTTACGGCAAGGCTGCCTGGCGGGTGACCGGCGGGCCAGGGAGCATTTCTACCGGCGGTACTACGGAAAGCTCGTCGGAATCCCCCGGCGGTACCTGGACAATAAGGAGGACGCCGACCAGGTGCTCAACCAGGCTTTCCTGCGCATTTTTCAGTCGCTCGATCAGTACCGCGACGAAGGTGCCTTCGCCGGCTGGCTCTCCACGATCGTTTTCCGGACGACCATGTCGCACCTGCGCAGCCAAAAAAACCACGGGATGACGGTGAGCATCGACGATGCTTTCCACCACCCGCCCACCAGTGGCGGAATTGAGGAAGCGCACGACGTGGAGGCCATTTACGCCGAGATTGCCAAACTACCTTCCGCACTCCGGTCCGTCTTCTCCCTCTACGTAATTGACGATTTCAGCCACGAGGAGATTGGTAAGATCCTCGGCATCAGTGTCAACAACAGTCGTTGGCGGCTCAACCAGGCCCGCACGAAACTCCGCATCACCCTTCGCCCCAATAAAGAAAAAACCGCATGAAAAATCAACTGGAACCCTGGGAGGTTGATCTGGCGGAAAAAGCGAAGGCCCACGAGTTTGCTTTCGACGAGTCCGCCTTCACCCATTTCGAGCAGCTCTTTGCCGCCGAGGCGGGCGTGACGGGGCAGCAACTCGTAGATCCAACTACCGCTACCGCAACGCAAGCTGCCGCCACGACGGCACCCGGGTTGTTTGCCGGACTCACCGTTACCACCATTCTCAAAGTTTTATTCATTGCGGGGATCGGTGTGGCAATGGGCATACTACTAACTCAGTATTCGGGTGAGGTGACGGATACCCCCGCGGTCAGAGAAGAAACCCAGGTCGAGCGGATTACGCCCGCTACCGAGCCAGCAATTGTTCTCCCCGGTGACCTGACTAAGCGACCAGCAGGGCCATCGGCTGCCGTAAATACTCCCCGCATCTTCGCTCCCGTGTCACAATCCACTGCACCCGCGGCCGCGCCAGAATATCAACCGAACCCCGTTGTACCGGAGGCTGCGGTGATACAGAGTCAGGCGCGCCCCGCTGCCCGGCTTGCCCCCCTGATACCCTACCTACCCCTTCAGCCTTTAGTCATTGAGCCCTACACCTTTATTCTACCAAACATTCAAGTCCAGAAATTAACACCGCCCAAAAAAGTACGGGACCCAAACACCCTTTTTCCTGACGTTATTAATAATTAACCCGTGCGACACCTAATTCTATTTTTCCTGCTGATCGTTTTTTCCGGTTGCGTCGTGGGGCAGTCTACGGACCTGCCGCCCGACCAGCCGAAACGCTGGCAACTGGCGGCATCGACCGGGTATAATCTTAAGTATTTGACTACGGACGTACCCGAAAAGTATAGTGGTCAGTATTATCAGGCGACGTTGCACTACCGCTTTCGGAAGTGGCTCGACCTCGGCGTACATTTTGGCCTGAGCCCCCGGGCGAGCACCGGAGTGAGCACCAGCGCGGGAAGGGACCGTGATGCGACTTCTTCCTTCATCTTCCGGAGTGCCGATCGAAACGTACAGGTCGGCATTCAGCCTCGCGTAAATTACCGGATCGGGCAGGGGGACCTGAGTGCCGCCATTACCATTGGCACCATGTTTCACCGGCACACGGAGACCATCACGAATCCCGATCTCCCGGGCGAAGTTCGTATCTACTACCAGTCCTACGTGGACCCTTATTACCAATTTGAGCTTGGGTACACCTACTGGGCGTCAAAATCAGTTGGCGTGGCGGTAAGCCTGAGCAAAACAACGCAGCGGTGGATTGCCGGGTCTGGCTTCGTTAGCTCGGATGATGGCTTACAGGCCTACGATATTGACCGCATTGATGGAGACCTGGGGTCTTTTGAATCTTACTTCACCGAAGTGTACCAGCCGAAGTTTAAGCCACTTAATAACCTCTTTTTGAACGTGGGCCTCACCGTTCGTCCCTTTTAAACACTCGCGACTCATGAGACTCAAATCTCTCACTTTAGTCATCGTCATCTTGTGTTCGGGAGTTACCCTTGCGCAGCGGGATGCGACAGGCTTCCACTACGGCGCGCAGGCCAGTGCACTGCTTGTTCCCTTCAAAGGCTCAGCGTCACAATCCGGTTACGGTGGTGAAGTCGGTGTTTTTGGCGAATACAGAAATGCCGGTAACGACGTATTTCAGGCGCAAATCGGCCTCGGAACGGTCACGGATCTATCCGTGCAACACACGGAAAAGAAAGTTTTCATCGGTGCGGACCAGACTATCTGGCGGACGCGGTTGATTACCGCCGGTAATTTTAACTACGCTGACTTAAGCCTGCTGTTCGGACCAAGCTGGATGAAGTTTAAGGGGTTCTCCGTTTTGAGTGGCCTCAAACTAACTCGCGTGCTCAAAATCGATGCGTCAGAGCAACGGAGTACCAGAGGCATTTCTTCCGTTCAGGTCGCGGCGCTGAAAGAAGGAAATGATATCGAGTTTGAAGCACTTAACAACGGGCCGGGTGGTGAAAATTCAGTAAGTGTGCAGAAGTCGTCGCGCTTCACCGAGGCTAATAGTAAATGGGTGCAGGGTATTGTCTTACGGGTCGATAAACGATTCGATACCGGGCCCTTGCTTTTCGTGCAGGCCGTTTATGATCTGAATAATCGGTTCACAAAGGTCGCACCGGGGTTTGGGCAGCCTCTGAAGGTTTATCAGTTCGGATTTCAGTATCTCATCAAGTAAATAACCTCTATTGTGCGAATTAACTCATTTATCAACCATTGGTTGCTCTTGCTGTGCCTGGTAGCGGTAAGCTATTTAAGCTCCTGTAACGAAGGCGTAACGAGCCAGGGAATTGGTACTGAAGTACAAGCGCTACCGATCAATATGGACGCTACGGTGCAGTTGCCTTCCGGCGAAGTTATTGTGCTTAGCCGGAACTCGGATGGCGAAATACCGAGTGAGGTTCTGCGAGAATTCAACCAGACGAATCTTCACGCCCACGGCTACGTAGGAGTAAGAAACGAGTTAGGGTCGGAATTAAACCTCACCCTGTCTCAGGAAGTAGTGGATTACGATATTGCCGAGCCATTCCACCTTGGGCTCCGGTTCTGGTCGCCAGCATTCAGCCTTTCCGAAGCGGGTGCACCACCCACGACGGCGGATTTGGCGGCCTACTTCACCCCCGGGAGGGTGTTTGAAACCGGCCAGGGAGTGGGAAGGGCGCAGCTAGGTATTCTCCTCCCCACCGACGACACCTCCTTTAAAAATTACCGGAGCCGCACCGATTACGCGCACAACGAAGAAGGCAGCGTTACCGTGGAATCGGTGGCACCAGTAACCATCACTTCCGACTTACTGCCGGAGCCGATGACTTACAGCATCATCACCTTTAGCTACGAAGTGGCGGTGGGGGTGTGGAATATACCGGTCGTCTCCGGGCGGCGTACGGAGCTGGATACTTTCCGTACCAAGAACATCGCGCAAGTCGAAGGAACGGCTTCTTTAGTACTCATCATCAACTGATCAGCGGAAGTAGGCGGTTGGCTCTTCAGCTGCGGAACCGCGCCGAACATCAAAATATGTACAGTGACCGAACTGCCTCAAAGAGATTAAACTACCGCGCACAGCTATTTGGATTACGTGCGTTTCCGCAGATGGCTAGATTAGAATATGTCGCACCGCCCTAGCTGCGGCGCAGCGGTAGCGGCTGCACATATAGAAGTCTGGTGTGACTCTTATCGTTGCGCCAAAAAAAATTATTACGGATTCGAGCAGGCACGGTACGAACGCGCGCTGGACTGACCCAGCGTGACCCGAGCTTGCCGTATCCAAACCCTATCACAATTTTTAAATAAACACCCATGAAATTCCTTTCAATCTTTTTCTTGACGCTAAGCCTAGCCAGCGGTCTCTCCGCCCAAAACCTCCGGGATTCAACCGTAACCGCGGAGCGCTGGCAACTGTCCCTACAACTAGGTCACCAACTGGGTAGCAGTAAAGCTGGGCCCCTGAGTGGCGTAACGCACCAGTATTACCGGGCGGCAGCCTATTACCGGTTCGCACCTGGCTTCGACCTGGGGGTGTCGTTTGGTTACAACCGGGGGGCGGGAGATCGCATCCGCGCCAGCGAAGGTGTTTCCCTGCTGGGTGCGGAAACGCCCTATCGGCATTTGGAGAATAGCTACTTACTGGGTGTAAATCCCCGGGCAAACTATCGGATTGGGCGGGGTGACTTGGACCTCACGCTGGGTCTCGGAATCATGCACCATCGACACGCTAAGTGGTTAACGCAATTTGGCGACGGCGATGATATCCGTGTAGATTACGCGCCCATTACCAAACCTTACGGAGAAATCGGCGCCGGCTACACGTACTGGGTTTGGCCGAAAGTAGGACTCACGGCCAGCGCTAGTTACCTGCGGTTGCTGCACGATGGCGACTATGAGGTCAACAGAATACTTGAATTAGGCCTCGCTGAGGAAGAATTGATTGATGTTGCCTTCAAGGACAGTGCTAGTGACTGGAGCCAGGTTTATTTATCCATTGGAATGGTGGTCCGGCCTTTCTGAGGTTTTGTGCCCGTCGCGTAGATAAGCGCGGTAGAGCGACATCTTACCCTCGACTTTTAACTGGATGTATCGCAAAAAAAAGCCGTTAGTGACGTAAGTCGCTAACGGCTTTTCCGTAAAATGTTATTCAGTAATTAAGCGGTCTTCAAAACAGACTTAACCACGTCAGCTGCATCCTGCAGCGTAACCGCCGAACGCACGTTCAGTCCGGAATTATCAATCATTTCCTTAGCCATTTCGGCGTTCGTGCCCTGGAGACGAACGATGATCGGCACTTTGATGTCGCCAATGTTCTTGTAAGCGTCGATGACGCCCTGCGCTACCCGGTCGCAGCGGACGATACCGCCGAAGATGTTGATCAAAATCGCTTCGACTTTGTCGTCGCGCAGGATCATCCGGAACGCCTTTTCTACGCGCTCGGCGTCGGCCGTACCACCTACGTCGAGAAAGTTAGCGGGCTCGCCACCGGAAAGCTTGATGATGTCCATCGTCGCCATCGCGAGGCCGGCACCGTTGACCATGCAGCCGACGTTGCCGTCGAGGTTGACGAAGTTGAGGCCGTACCCCTGTGCTTCAACTTCGGTTGCGTCTTCCTCCGTGGTGTCGCGCATCTCGGCGATGTCCTTGTGGCGGTAGAGCGCGTTGGCGTCCACGCTGAACTTACAGTCGACGGCAATGATTTCGTCGTCGGCGTTGTGTAGGGTGGGGTTGATCTCGATCAGTGCGGCGTCGGCGCCGAGGTAAGCGGCGTAGAGCTTGTAGATGAACTTGGTCATGTTCTTGAACGCCAATCCGGAAAGACCGAGGTTGAAGGCGACTTCGCGGGCGTCGAATCCCTGGAGACCGAGCTCGGGGTCGATGTAGGTCTTGTGGACCAATTCGGGTGTTTCTTCGGCGACGGCTTCGATGTCCATGCCACCCTTTACGGAGTGGATGATGACGTTCTGCTGGCGGGCACGATCGAGGAGGATGGACACGTAGTATTCCTTGCAGGCGTCGAAATCTGGTGCGTAAGCGTCTTCCGCCACCAGGATTTTGTTGACTTGCTTGCCGGCGCCTTCCATGCCACCGGGCGTCTGGGGCGTCTTGAGCTGCATGCCCAGGATGTTGGTGATGTGCTCCTTTGCTTCGGCGCGGTTCTTGGCGAGTTTTACCCCACCACCTTTACCACGGCCACCAGCGTGGATCTGTGCTTTGATGACGGCGAAAGGGCTGTCTTCTTCCTTCGCGAGTTGGTCGTATTTGGTCATGGCCTCCTCGACGGTGTCGGCGGCGTAGCCTTTCTGAATGGGGACGCCGTACTTGGCGAGGATGCTTTTACCTTGGTATTCGTGGAGGTTCATGGGGGTGGGCTTTTGTAAATTACAGCGCTGCTTCCAGCAATGGGGGCGAAGATAATAAATTCGGGTTGGATGCTTGGAGTAGAGTTCAGGTGCGCGGTCGCGGGTGCCGGAGAAGATTAGATAAGCAAGTTTTTTCCGATAGTCTTCAAAAGGCTACAATTCCTCCCGGTGCTCCTTAACCCAAGCCGCCCGCTTCAGGATCAACTCCTTCTCGTCCCCATCCTTCTTGTCCCACGTCCGGTACATGAACGCCATGCGGAAGTTCTTCTGAAACTTTTCCCGGTGCCGGTCGAGGAAATCCCAGTAAAGGGAGTTGAACGGGCAAGCTTTTTCACCTACTTTTTCCTTGTAATTATAGTGACAAGATTTGCAGTAGTCACTCATCTTGTTGACGTAGTTAGCGCTGCTGCAGTAGGGTTTCGTGGCGATCAAACCGCCGTCGGCGCGCTGGGACATACCGCGTGTATTGGTAATCTCGACCCACTCAATTGCGTCGATATAAACGCCTAAATACCAGGCATCCACGTCATCCGGGTGCGCACCGAGAATGAGGGCGAAGTTGCCGGTAATCATTAACCGCTGGATGTGATGAGCGTAGGCTAGGTCGAGTGACTGGTTGACGGCGTGGCTTAAGCAGTTCATCTTTGTTTTGCCCGTCCAGTACCACCCGGGGAGGGGTAACTGGTGGTCGAGGTCGTTCTTCTGACCGAAGCCGGGCATCTGCGCCCAGTAGACCCCGCGCATGTACTCCCGCCACCCGATAATCTGGCGGACGAAGCCTTCCAATTGGTTAAATGTAATGTCTTTTGATTGCTTGCGGTAGGCGGCAATGGCCGCATCGATGACCTCCCGGGGCGAGATCATTTTGAGGTTCATCGCGAAACTCAGGTTGGCGTGGTAGAGCAGGGGGTGCTTCACCGTCATGGCGTCCTGGTAAGTGCCGAAAAATTGTAGGCGGTTCTCACAAAAATCTTCCAGTGCCTCCAGGCACTCATTTCTGGTGACCGGATACGTAAACACGTTATCCTTCATCCGGCCCATCGTTTCAACGTGGTTGCGTTCGAGGAGCTCGACAATTTCGGTTGCATCCTTTACGTAAGTGCTGGCGGTAGGGAAGGCGATGTCTTTCGGAAGCGAACCGCGGTTTTCCTGATCGTAATTCCAGGTACCCGTTTCCGGCTCACCGGAAGGGTCCATCAGTATTTGGTGGCGCTTCCGCATCTTACGGTAGAAGGTTTCCATCAGGTATGTCTTCTTCCCCTTGAACATTTCCTCCACGTCATCCCGCACGGACATGAAATGCTCGGAGTCAACTGACTTTATTACTCCTCCAAAGTTTTCCTTCAATGCCTGTAATTCTTGATCGAGTCGCCACTCATCGGGTAGTTGATACTCGATAACGTCGAACTGCTCTTCTTTCGCGACTTGGAGCAGGTTATCCGAGATACTTTCTAACTGTAAATTTCTCGTCTCGTCGAGCGTGCGGTAGACGACTTGGTGCCCTTCCGATTGCATCCAGTCCGCAAAAGCACGCATGGCGAAAAAGAAGCCGGTAATCTTTTGGATGTGGTGTTTGGCGTAGGTTGATTCCGACCACGTTTCGAAGAGCGCGTAGGTTACCTGATCATCTTTGGACTGGAACCAGGAGTGTTTTTGATTGAGCTGGTCGCCGAGGATTAAGCGGAGGGTTTTTGGCATGGGGTTGTTTGATTGCGTTGGATTCTTGTTCCTGGTTTAGTTCGTATTGCGATGTTTCCGGAAGAAGGGGAGGGAGAAAAAGAGGGTATAAGAAGACATTGAAGTAGCAGTCACCCGAGTAGCGAGATTACTGTTTAGCTGACCGCTACCAGTGACCACTCATTTTGAGCGTTGAGAACATCAAAATCACAAAGGAAAACTTAGGAAGCTCGTAGTAACGAAGGTATCAGTATTCTGCCTACGCCAATTTTGTGGTTTTTGTTTCTTCTGTGAATTGTGTGTTGAAAAATTAGTTTCGTAATTCTTCTAATAAAGAGAGGTGCGTAGCGCCCAGTTAATTAATCCTCAGCAGTATAAATAGAGTTCAGCGGGTCTAAATGCTGATTTACAATGCGTTGAGTTCATTCGCACGACTTGATACTCTAAATGCTATTCGTCTATTCTCAATGGTTATACTTTCTGATACATAAGAAGGGTAGATACACCGAAGCTAGAAAAGGGGGACACCACCAAACCTGGCGGCTCCCCAAAATAATGTCTGCTGTTAAATGTAAATCTGCTGTTGCTATAATCCAAATAGCTCAAAAGTAGGCTGCCGTAATTGTCGTTCGTCTCCCAGCCTAGAAGGGTAGATCAACATCATCGATGAGCGCCGTGAGCGAAGCCCTTGCTTTGGCTCCGGCGGACTTTTTTCTAGTCGTTGCCGATTTGCGGGACGGCTTTTTCCCCATTTTCGGAGCTGGCTCCGCAGCAATCTGAGAGCTTGCACCACGCTCCATCCGGTCGTTAGTGATTTCTACTTCCGCAGCTTCAGCAGCCGAGGTAGCCGCCGCATCGTTCGTTTGCCCCTTAGGGCTAAGGAAAGTAAAGTCTTCCACGATGATTTCGGTGGTGATGCGGACTTGATCGTGACGGTCGATCCACTTGCGGTAGCTGAGCCGCCCGTCGATGGCAACCTGACTGCCGGAGCTTAAGTATTCACCAAGGATCTCAGCCGTCTTCCCGAACGACTTAACGGTGTGCCACATGGTGCGGGTTTGGCGGTTGCCTTCCCGGTCCCGGAAGTACTCGTTAGTAGCAAGGCTGAACTCGGTGATCTTGGTGCCGCTATCGAGGACGGTTACCTGCGGCGCCTTGCCGAGATTACCAATAAGGGAAACGCTATTGCGAATAGACATAAGTAAGGAGTTTGTGAGCCCCCGCCGTTAGTGTTGTTGAGTGCGGGAACCCTGGGTTGAAAATTGCATCGGCCAGAAGCGTGGGAGAGCAATCGATACTCTCCTTGGTTTCGGTGACGATGCAAAGGTGGGGGCAAGTCCTAACCGTAGTCGCCATTTATGCGAATACTTTCGATTTTATTCGTATGTAAACGAATAAAAACCACTGTTTAGCTTGTAAGATTTTGCTTGCCAAGCGATTATTTGTAGAGTGAATGAAGCGAACTCGACGGTATATATTTTTCAAATGAACCTTCTAGAAACCAAACCTAAAACACACGACCAACTGACCTTGAGTACCCAAACTATGCCACACAAATACACAAGGACGTAAGAATAAGTGAACAGTGCTTCGCCATTGCAATTCGTCATTTTTTTGTGCTTTGCTGCTTTGCTGCTTAGTACTTCGTGCTACGTGGTACGTGGTAAAATAACTAGCGGAATATCAGTCGCCTGGTTCCGACGCTGGTGGGTTTCCTCAGGTCTAAGCACCCGTGGAATGGCTATCTTCCTTGAAGTAATTTTAGATCCAGAAAAGAAACTCCGGTCCCTTTTCTGAAAAACTTCCTAGCCATTACCAGCCGGGTCATTGAATCCAACAAGAAACTCAATTACCGCAAAGCCACAAACCGAGGCGAGCAACCCTAGCAAGATAACCCGCCAGCAGCGATCGAAAAAGGTAGGATAAAAGCCTCGCGTATACTGCCAGTAAAACAAAAAGTTGATGACACAAATCATGATCGCAACCGCGCGGTAATTATAAATCAGGGCTGTTTCATTCGTAAGTAGAAGAGGCAGGACATCTCCCGCAACGCAGTATAGTGCTTGAGCCGACATCAAAAACGAAGCAGCAACCACGTGCTCCCAGTAATTCATCCTTGTTCGCCGCAGCAACAGTGCCTGAAATAGAGCTAATAGTGGAAGAGTTATGACAAACACCAAACGGTAGTTGGTTTCCAGTACAATCGCATAAGCCGCCGGATTCGTAGTTTCTATCTGTTCGACACCATGTCTGTTATAAAAAATCGTGCTTAGCGACGCTGTAGAATACTCGCGTAGCAGCAGATCCGCAGCCACTAAAAGAAGTAGCAGCGTCAAAAAATTGAAATACCGCCTCCGGTGTCCGCCTATATAATCCGCTGCTACCCGACCGGGGCGATAAAGTAGTTCTAACAGCGTCCGCAGTAGGCCACGGTTCACTTGAAAAACATCTTCTATGAATTGCCCATCCCACAAAGTCCGGAGTGAAAAGCGCCGTGTAGAAGCTCGCTGCGCGCAATTGTGGCAGAACTCTCCTTGCAGTTCCGTGCCACAGTTTAGGCACTTGTCGATAGGGGCATTGTTGGAAAACATAGTAGCGTATTTGTGTCCCCAAGGTATGTTCCGAATCGAAGGGCAAGGCGTAGAGCACCGTCATTTTATACCAATGCTAGTTCGCCAGCTTTGAACGTACGGAATGAAAAGACTAAAATATATTTGGACCAAAAGTACCAGACTTGCCCTACTAAGACCACGGTGGTTCCGTGAGGTACTTCTTGTCCTACCAGCTATCTTTAACCCACCCAAAAAGATCAGCTACCCGCCCATGCGCCGATTCCCAATTTTTCTGCTCCTCACCCTTTTTCTTTGCTCCTGCGACCGCGACCCCCTCTCGGTAAAAGAAGTCCGGATCGACTCGCCCGCCGGGGTGGACGGCTTGACGGAACAAACCATCTCCGATAGTGGCATTTTTACCGAGGCAACCGAGCTTTTGCCGAGCCACGAAAACCTGACCCTACGGCTGTCTTATCAACTGGGGGATAACGACGGCGCCACGCTGTTGCTACAAAACCGCTACTCACTGGACCTCGCTACGTTCGAACTGGAGGGTCAGTCGTCGCAACTGCGCGGGTTACCAAGTCGCGGGATCTGGCACGACCTGGAACTTATCTTTTTGAGTGCGACCGAGAACGTGCCCGCCACGGTACTCGAAGTCTACGTCGATGGCAACTTGGTGCACACGCAGCACAAATTGCGGCGATCAGAAATTGGCCACGGACCCCTGGTCATTGAGCCAGCGACCGGCGCTACGGTTAGGGTAGCGAACTTGCGGACGGCTGGCGTAGCCCGGGCTGGTGCTACCTCCGTCATTGAGGAGGACGGGGAAGTAAACCTCGAAATTCCTCTGCTCAGCTACGCCGCCTACGCAACGGGGGGCGATACGGAAGCTTTTACGGACTGGCAAAAGGAACCCGATGAACGAGGTTACGTCCAGCGTTTTGACGTAGCGGCGCTCAACCCCGGGACGGGGCAGTACGCGCTGCGGTTCACGGGGAAGTTGAACGTGCCGAAAAGTGGGAAATACTGGTGGAACATTCTTTCACCTTCCACCGCACGCTTTTTTATTGACGGGGAGGAAGTGCTCAGTCACGATGGCGACCCGGGCCCGCCGACCGCGGACAGTTTACAACTGGCCGCCGGTGACCATGATGTCGCCCTTGAGTTCACCTACCGCGGCGGGTGGAACCGGTTAATGTTCTCCTACCGTTTCGAAGACGAAAAGGTCAAACTACTGAATACCGTAGAATGGGGGGTCGCGTACGGAGCACCGGCGTCTTCCGACCCACTCCCGGTTGAAATGGACGATCGGCCCTACCTACTAAGGTCATTCCTATTTTTTCCGGCTCCCAGGATATACGCCGCCACGAGCAAGCGGACCCACGTCGTCAGCGTCGGGGAAGGGAAGGGCCCGCACTATTCCGTAGACTTACAGACCGGTAGCCTGCTGCAAGTGTGGCGTGGCGATTTTGCTGATGTCCGCGATATGTGGGCGGGTAGGGGCCCGAAACAAATTATTACCCCCCTCGGCGTAACGACCACGTTCGACGGTGACCGGCAGTGGACGGAAGACCCCGACGCACCGTGGCCCGGACGGTCCGACGAGCCGGGCGAAGACGATTTTCAACATTTTGCCTACGACCTGGACGAGGCCGGAAGACCGACGTTCACCTACAAAATTGACAAGGGGCAGGTGAGCGATAAATTTACTCCGGATGGTGACGCACTCGTCCGGGATTTGCGGCACACCGGCTCCGGTATAGATCGTTACACGCAAATCGCCAATGCGGAGCAAATCACGGAAATCTCCCCCGGTGAGTTCGAGCTACGTAGCCCCGGGATGAGGATTACGATCGAATCCTACGATGGGGAGGGACTATTCAAACAAGTGTCGGAGGGGAGAGAAAGGCTGATCGCTCACGTGGGCGCCGACGGCCACCTACGCTACCGTATTAACTGGTAAACTTTATCGCAACGCACTTATGAAAAAGCTATTCACGCTCGCCGCCGTTTCAATCGGGTTTCTTTTGTCCGCCCAAACGGAGGCTGATTACTACACGATTGAACAAGTCAGCATCCCGGACGGGGTAGAGCTCGAAGTCGGGGGCATGGATTTCCTGCCCGACGGCCGCCTCGCGGTCTGTACCCGGAGGGGGGAAGTTTTTCTGGTCAGTGACGTCGCTGACCGGGCCACCTACGAGTTATTCGCGCGGGGGCTGCACGAGCCGCTCGGCCTCACGGTGCACGAAGGGGACATTTACGTTGCCCAACGCGGGGAAGTCACAAAACTACTGGATAAAGACGGGGACGGCTGGGCGGACCGCTTTGAAACCGTCTACGAAATCCCGCTGACGGGCAACTACCATGAATACCATTACGGGCCACTGTTCCGCCCCGACGGCAGTTTCGTGACGACGCTCAACGTCGGTTGGGAAGGAAAGGGCGTGAGTAAAGCTAAGTGGCGGGGGTGGATGTTGGCTTGCGACCCCGATACTAAAAGGATCACTCCGTACGCGGTCGGGATGCGGTCGCCGGCGGGCTTCGGCTTGAATAACGAGGGCGACATTTTTGTGGCCGAAAACCAGGGTGACTGGATCGGCTCGGGACGCATCACTCACCTGAGGAAGGGAGACTTTGCGGGCCACCCGGCGGGCCTGGCCTGGACGGGCGAGCGGAATTCTCCCCTCGACCTGGAAGCGCATACCATTACGGATGATTACGGGACAATGTACGCCGCCAAGCGGGAGGTGGAAAGCTTGAAGTTGCCGGCGGTTTGGTTTCCCCACGGCATCATGGGGATTTCGACGGCGGCCATCCTGAACGACGATACACAGGGCGCTTTCGGGCCTTTTGCCAATCAACTCTTGGTTTCCGACCAGGGGCAGAGCAAGATCATGCGAGTCAGTTTGGAAAAGGTGGAAGGAGAGTACCAGGGGGCGGTTTTCCCCTTCCGGGAAGGCTTTAGTTCTGGGTTGCTACGGATGCGGCTGACGGAGGACGGCACGCTTTACGCCGGACAAACGGCCCGGGGCTGGGCGGCCACCGGCGGCGAGGAGTTTGCGCTAGAACGCCTAAAGTGGACGGGGGAAGTGCCCTTCGAGATGTACGCCATCACGGCGGCGGCCGACGGGTTCAATGTCGCTTTTACCGAACCTATCCTTGCATCCAGCGTCAGCGCCAAAAGCTTTACCATTCAGAATTTTACTTACCGCTATCACCACAATTACGGCTCACCGGCGGTAGACATGCAGGAAAATGCTATTCTTGCTACCCGCGTGCTCAGCGATGAAAAGACGATTAACGTAAAGGTCGCAGGCTTGCGCCCCGGGTACATATACGAGTTTAAAATAGACGGCATCACGGGGCAGGACGGCAAGCAACTGCTCCACGATGTTGGCTACTACACCTTGAATAATATTCCGGGGGGCGAGGTCGCGGGTGCCGGGGAAATTGGCGAAGAGCTGGACGCCGGGGAAACCAGCCCGAAACGACCGACCACCATGCCAACGGCCTGGAACGGCGAGGTGGACGCCGACATCCTCCTGGAAACCATCAAGGGAATGCGCTACAAGCAGGAAGTCCTGCAAGTGAAGGCCGGTCAAAAAGTCCGCCTGACCTTTCGCAACCCCGACGATATGCAGCACAACTTCGTCCTGACCAGCGGTCGCAAAGGGGACGCCGTGGGGGAGGAAGCAGCAACGCTGGGCCTCAAAGGTCTTGGAATGAGCCACGTACCCGAGATGGACGAAGTGCTCGTCCACACCAAACTCGTCGAGCCCGAAACGTCCGACGTGATTTACTTCGTCGCCCCCACCAAGCCGGGCGTGTACGAATACGTCTGTACCGTCCCTGGGCACTACAAAATCATGCGCGGCGTGCTGCGCGTTACCTAACGTGACGGGGTGAAATTGCCGCTCAAGATTGAACCCGGTCGCACCCCGCGCTTCGCTAAACTCACTACTTTTTCGCCACGGGGAAACCAGCCCCTTCGGCGTGAGCCACGAAACCTATCTACCTTAGCCGGCGTTCTACCCCGAACCTACCCGGCAACCTACTCTCCGCTCAGCCCCCACCGAATGTTTCTAGTCAGCTTTTTCGACCACCTCGGTCAGTATTTTTTGTTGCTCAAATCCGCCGTAGCCAAGCCGGAGCGGTTTTCGATGTACTACAAAGAGACCGTGCGGCAGATGGACGCCATCGGGGTCGGCTCCCTTTTTATCGTCCTGCTCATCTCCGTTTTCATCGGCATGGTGACGGCCGTACAGTTCGCCGACCAGTTGGGGGACAGCTTCATTCCTTCCTATTACATCGGTTACATCGTGCGGGACATTACCATCATCGAGATGGCGCCGACGATTACCTGCCTGGTACTGGCCGGCAAAGTAGGCTCTAACCTCGCGGCCGAGATCGGGGGGATGCGCCAGAAAGAACACATTGACGCGATGGAGATCATGGGTGTTAACACCGCGGCTTACCTGATCATGCCCAAGATCATTGCCGCCGTGATCATGATTCCGTTACTGGTCGCGGTATCTGCTTTCGTCAGCATCATCGGTGGTTACTTGGCAACGGTACTGCCCGGTAGCCTCTCGCACACGGAGTACGTCCTCGGGCTGCGTTCCTTCTTCGAGCCGAGTTACGTGCGGATTATGTTCGTCAAAGCGTGCGTTTTTGCTTTCTTACTTACCTCCATCAGTTGTTATTATGGCTATTACGTCAAGGGCGGAAGCATCGAACTGGGGGAGGCAAGCACCAGCGCGGTAGTCGTTTCCAACGTTTTGATACTTCTTTTCGATTTCATCATCGCCCTGCTCCTCACCTAAGTTTTACCATCCATGATCCGTACCGTCGATCTCGTCAAATCATTCGGAGAAAATGAAGTCCTCAAGGGCATCAACACCGAATTTTACGCCGGTAAGCCAAACCTAATCATCGGTCTTTCCGGGGCCGGTAAGACGGTGCTATTGAAGTTGCTGATCGGACTATTCGAGCCTACCAGCGGTTCGGTATTCTACGGAGATACGGACATCTTTGATTTGAACGCCAAGCAACTCCGCGCCATCAGAATGAACGTGGGGATGCTTTTTCAGGGCAACGCTCTTTTTGATTCCATGACGGTGGGGGAGAACATCCGTTTCCCCATGGATATGTTTACGCGCAAAACGGCGAAGGAAAAGTTGATGCGCGTCGACGAGTGTTTGGAAATGGTTAATCTGGACGGCGTCAACGATCGCTTTCCGAGCGAAGTCTCCGGCGGAATGCAGAAGCGCGTCGGTATTGCCCGTGCTCTCGTGCTGGAGCCCGACTACTTTTTCTGTGACGAACCCAACTCTGGCCTCGATCCGCAGACGTCCATCCTGGTCGACGAGCTTATCTGCGACCTAACGAACACCCATAACATCACCACCGTCATCAATACCCACGACATGAACTCGGTCATGGGCATCGGTGATAATATCCTTCTTCTCAAAAACGGCCAAGTATCCTGGCGGGGAGATAAGTCGCAGGTACTGGAGAGCGACAACGAAACGCTCGAAGATTTCATCTTTGCCAGCCCTTTCCTCCGCCGATTGCGGGAAGATGCGCTGAAACTGCGTCACCTCGATGATTAAGTGCGTCTCGACCGGCCTTATTTACTTACACGCAGTAGCCGCTGACTTTTGCAACTGAGCGAGTACATTCGATAACTACTCTAGGCTACATCATAAATCAGCCCACAATCACGCCATTTAACCGTGTAATGATTTACGCGGCGGCAAAGCCGTAGGTTGAGGCGTTTTCATACGTCTACTCCTCCCCGGGGACGAACTGAAAAGCCCCCGCATCCGTGCTATCGCGGTCCCGTACTACCTGGCGGATGTCGAGTGGTAATAGCGGTAGATAACTGCCTACATTTCTGGCTACCCCCAACGAATCCAGCCGGTAGTCATCCTCATCCACGCGGCGGAACAGTGGGTCTGCCGCGGTGGCGTTGACGCAGTTTCCACAAATCCGCCCGTAGAAATCAGCAAACAAACCCCCTTGCGCCTCCAGGAAGTCGTTGTCGGTTCGGACTACTGAATTGGTGACGCTAATCTCGAAAGCGCCGGCTTCTTCGCCGTCGAAGAGATCCTGCAGCACGAGCTCACCGCTACGGCTACCGATCAGAATAGAGTTGCGAATGGTGGCGTTCATCGCCGCCGCTCCACGCACCTCGTCTTCTTCGTCTAGTGAAAAATTGCGTAGGAAAAGTGCACTCGCGTCGACGCCGTAGTTGGCCACGGTAACGTGGTCCATACGCAGGTTACCACCCTGCTGAAATTGCACGGCATTACCGAAGTTGCTGTGAAAAAGTGAGTTGGTAATCGTTACGTCCGACTGGAAGCCAACTACCGCCGGCCCGCCCGTGTAGGCAATGGTGGAGTTGGAAATACTTACTTCCGCGAGGCTATCGAGCCTGACGCCAGCAATCGAGTTGAAAATTTCGGTGTATTCAATCCGGTTACCCCGGCTTTCCGGCCCCAAGAAGATGCCCTGATACTTCGCCGGGTCGTCGCGGAATCGTTCTTCCAGCCGGTCGGTACTCAGGACGACCGGGTTGTCGAGCGTCCCCACGAATTCGATCTTTCCCGTGGGCAGGGTGTAGAGAATGCCGTCGTTGAAAAAACCGGGCCCGAAAAATTCGGTGTTCCGTTGGATGCCCCCGTGGAAATAAATCTTGGTGCCGGCAGTGGCCCGCAGGGTGCAGTCTTCCACCAACAACGAGCCAAAGATGACCGTGGGTAGGTCAGTGGGTAGGGTAAAGGTTCCTCCCTGGCAGGACAACAAAGCAAGTTGACCCCTACGGAAGCCATTGAGGTAATTGGCGTTCTGACCGAACGCCACGAGTACCACTTCCTCCTTATTGATACCCGTCTCGAAAATCAACCGGTCTTCCGCAATGAAGGGGCTTACGTTCTCCGGAGCGGTGGGGTCCACCCGTACTTCCACGAAAACAAAAATGCTGTCGTTACCAAAAATGACCACGTCCCTGGCCTCCGGGCCCGGCGTACCGTTGATGTTGAAATTATAGCGGACGCCCGTGGCGCCGGCCACGGTTATGCGGTCGATCGAGACGGCGTCCGCGGAAGGATTGTAGACCTTCATGATCTGGGTTGCACTGCCCCGGTCCGTAAAAACGGTGTCGAACATGATCGTGTCCGTACTGAATTGCAGCACGACGGAATCGCCCGTCACGAAGTCGAGATCGTTATTCTGACAACCGGAAAAAAAGACGGTGCCCGTTAGTAGACAACAGGCGAGGAGACGAGCAACTAACTTCATGTGAGTGGGGTAGGGTGAGAGAACGCAAAGATGGCCTAAAATCGGGTGCGTTAACTTGCTAAACCGCTATTTGTCCGCCCCACCCGTCTGTGCCCGTCCGCTAATTGATGGATTGGTTCCTGATGGCCGCGGCCACGTTCCGGTCGAGCGCCTCGTGCGCGAGCGGCGTCGTGTAAGTGTTCAGCTCTTCCAGTCGGTCATTGATCGTGTCTTTGACGTCACCGGATACTGCACCTTTCAGCGCTTCCACGTAATCACTAATTTTCTCGTGCTGGTTTTGCGTGAGCCAGGAAGCGTTTTGCGTTAGAAATTTCTCGGCGCTCAGTACGACGTTATTGGCTTCGTTGCGTGCCTCCACCAGCGACCGGCGGTCGATGTCGGTTTGTGCGTTGGTAATGCTGTCCAGCAACATTTCGGCCATCTCCTCCTCGCTGATGCCGTACTGGCTTTTGATGGTGACGCTCTGGCTTTTTCCGCTGCGGTGCTCCATGGCTTTAACTCGCAGGATACCGTCGGCGTCGAGGTAGAATTGAATTTCAATTTGGGGAATACCCGCCGGCATCGGGGGGATATCGGTCAGGACGAATTCTCCCAGTTTGCGGTTATTGGCCACGAGGTCGCGCTCACCCTGAAAGACGGCGACCTTCAAGTTCTTCTGTCCGTCAACGCTCGTCGTGTACTTGCGGCCCACGCGGGTGGGTACTTTGCTGTTGCGCGTAATGATGGGGTCCATTAGGCCACCGACCGTCTCGATGCCGAGCGACAGGGGCGTAATGTCCAGTAAAAGCACGTCCTGTTGATTTCCGGCCAGTACGTCGGCCTGGATGGCGGCACCGAGGGCCACGACCTGGTCGGGGTCCAGTGTGCTGTTAACGGCCTTGCCAAAAAACCTGGCTACTTCCCGTTGTACCAAAGGCACCCGCGTAGAGCCACCAACCATAATGACGTGGTCGATTTCAGTAATACTAAGCTTAGCGTCAGTCAGGGCGCGGTCGCAGGATGCAAGGGTTCTCTGGACGAGCGGGGCGAAGAGCGTGTCGACTTCCGCCCGCTTAATACGCAGGGTCGCTCCGTGAAAGTCGGCCGAGAAGACATCCTCGCTGCTCAAGTGTTTCTTTGCTTTTTCCGCCAGTAACCTGATTTCTCCCCGGCGAATAGCCTCATCGAGTACCAAACTATTCGTTGTCACCCAATGATCGACGATGGCCTGGTCGAAATCATCCCCACCGAGAAAAGTATCCCCGTTGGTGGACAAAACTTCAAATATTCCCTGTTCGATCCGTAAGATTGATACGTCGAAGGTGCCTCCCCCTAAATCGTACACCGCAATCGTTTGACCTTCATCGTCCTCCTTCAGGCCAATCCCGTAAGCGAGGCTGCTCGCCGTTGGCTCGTTGACAATACGCAGCACGTCGAGGCCGGCTAGCTTTCCGGCATCCCGGGTGGCCTGTCGCTGCGAATCGTTGAAGTAGGCGGGCACGGTGATGACCGTCCGGCTAACCTCCGTTCCCAATTCGTGCTCAATGCGCGCCTTTAGTGACTTTAAGATCATCGCTGAAAGCTCGATGGGGCTGTAGTACCTGTCCTTTCCATCCCGTTGCGGCACCGCGATCTTGACCAACCGGTCGGCATCCTCGTCGATAATCCGGTAACCAAACTTTTGCTGAAAAGCTTCCAGGTCGCCATAACTTTTTCCCAGCAGTCTTTTGACGGAATAGATCGTGCGCTCGGGGGCGGTAGTAAGAAAGGGGCGGGCGTCGTCGCCCACCAGCACGCTCCCATTCTCGGCGAAGTGGATCAGCGAGGGGACGAGTACGTCTTTGCCGTCCTGGCCGGTTATTGCTTCGGCTCGCCCGTCGCGGACGATCGCCACGAGGCTGTTCGTGGTGCCTAAGTCAATGCCAATGATCGTCTGGCCTACGGATCCAACGGCGGCGGATTCTTTTACGCTTCCGGCCTGGAGGTTAATGCTGTATTTAGCCATGTTCTTTGTTTGGGGTCAGTGGCGAGGAACAAGGCACGGGGGAGCAGGGTTGACCGATCCGAATAAGATTGGACCGAACTCCACTGAGTGAGCAGTTAGTTGGAATAAAGCCGCGAAGTTAAGAGTAGGCCGGTAGCAGACCTTACCGCACGCTGGCCACGGCAATTACAGCACTTGCGGTGCGGTATCGAAACAGACCGAGAGTCTTTTCGAGTACTTACTTTCACCGGTGGCCGTAAGGCTCAACGCTTTAAAGTTGACTAGTCCCTTCACTTTGCGGGCGACGCGGTTGATGATCAGATTGAAGTACAGGTCTTCCACCTGCGGTAGCGTTTTGATGTCTTTTTGAAATCCAATCTTTTCACCCGTTCCGGGGCTAAATAGAAAACACTTGAACAATACCTGCCTCACTTTTTTTGCGTCAGTCATCGACGCACCCGAGATGTCTCTTTTGAGCTGAGTCAGGCACTCTTCGTCGAGTTCTTTGAAGTTCGCAAAGCCCGTGGGGTCACTCAAAAACGCGGCGTAGATGTCTACGCCAAGCCACATCAACTTTGCTTCCGGAAGACGTAAGCCTTCCCGGGCGCTGATGTGGTTGTACTGTGTCACTTGGAGGCGTAATTCTTTTTCACCGGGCTCCAGGTGCTCAGTAGGATCGAGGCGGTGATCGGGCCTGAGCGCGTATTCTGGCTCGCGCGCGGTTCTGACGTGGCGGCTGAAGAGTACCTCTTCGTTGTCCGCCAGGAAATCGCTGAAGGTTTTGTATCCCAACTTGGCCTCGTCGAAATCGGCGTCAATGGTAACCATCGTGGGTTTGATGCGAACGCGCTGAACCCACTCGTTGCCAAACCGTTGGCTCAGGTCCTGAATGGCTTGCACTAAAACCTCACGGGCGCCCGCCCGCGCTCCGGGGGAGGCAGTGCTCGTCGCCGGGCTCAAATCGTAGTAATCGATGAAGTCATCACAGTCAGCGATTGCCAGTTGGTTGCTGTCCTGGCTTATGCCAATCCCGGTAACCGCGGTGCCTACCTCTTTGAGTTGTTTTACGAAAGCGCACTGGCTATCGTCGAGCCCGATTAGCACGACCCGGTCGATAGCTCGCAGCTTATCCGCTTGGTCTAGCGTTACGGAATGGTGTTGCCTGATTTGCTCCGCGACGTCGCCACGGCCGGGAAAAATTTGGACCGGGCGCACCTTATTCTCGTGCAGCGTAGCGGCGTAGTTGCCGAAGAAGCGCCAATCCGCCAGGGCCGTGTGCCAGTTGTCTGGAGTAATTTCCTCGACTGCCCGGGCGATTGCCGGTACGTTAATTGCGGGAGGTTGATTGTCACCGGAGAAACGACGAAACCAGTTTGGACCGTAGTCCGATTCCATGACCGCATCGTGCAGCGTCTCAAAATCCCAAACCGCGAGCGCCTTTCCGTCCATTATATTGAGAGACTAAGCTTAAAGTCTAATTAAACTGTAAGTTACAACAAATTTAAACCTTTATGCCGTACCGGAACAATGTTTATTATAAAAGGAAACCCCCCGAAATTAAATTTCGAAGAGTTTCCGAGGTGTGATTTGTAGATAAATAAGTCGCGAAAAACAGTGGAGCCAAAATAATTAGTATGCCATCGCGACCTAATCTAGGTATCCTATGCTACGGTAGGAGTGAGATTAACTAGCCCGCGCAACCGACAAATCCCGCATGGCCTCTTCGTACATTTTTTGCAGTTTCTTGCGGGCGAAGAAAATTCGCGACTTAATCGTCCCCAGGGGGCTTCCCAGCTGCTCGGCGATTTCGTCGTACTTATAGCCCTGGAAGGCCATCAGAAAGGGGACGCGAAAATCGTCCGGGAGGCGGTCCACCAACTCCTGTAACTCATTAAAGGTTACGTCGTTTTCTCCGTCGTTGAGCACCGTCTTATTACCACTGTTGATGTAATAATTGTTGGGCGTTTGATCGATGATCAGGTTCCGACGGACGCGCTTGCGGTAATTGTTGATGAAGATGTTGCGCATGATGGTTACCGCCCAGGCTTTGAAATTAGTACCCGGGTTGTACTTCTCGGCGTTGGTCATGATCCTTAGCGCGGTATCTTGATACAGGTCTTCGGCATCGTTCATGTTTCCCGTCAACTTCAAGCTAAAAGCACGTAGACTATTAGTGATCTTGCTGAGGAGCTCCTGAATCTCTAGCTGTTGTTTTTTAGTCGCTTTCATGTTTCGGAAATTGGGGGGGGATGTAAAATATTTTAACAAAAGTAGGCTGTTCGACCGTGCAAAACAAGCCAAACTCATTACCCTATACGTAGAACGGTGCAAAATGTGTACCAAAACGCCGCAATATGACGATAAACGTAAAAATTATTGACAAATTTCAACCTTGAGCCCCGCCAGACTGTAAATGATTTCACAACAGTATACCCCCGAGTTATGAAAACTGCGCAAACCGTCGAAGCCACCCAGGTCTCCTTGCCTAATTTCATCGGCTCCAATTTGAGGGTGCTGCGCAAGCTGAAGGGTTGGTCGCAGTCCCAACTCGCCGAACGCGTCAACTTAAACAGGGGGAACATCGCCAGCTACGAGAGCGGAAACGCGGAGCCCAGTATCTGTAAAGCACTTAGAATCAGCAAGCTATTCGACGTCGACCCCCGCGACATTATCCGTCGCGACCTATCCGACCCCCAGGAATTACTACTCGCACAGATCGAGCACAGCCAGCAGGAAGAGATTCAGCGGGAACGCCTGACCCAACTCAGAATGGAAGCCAAACAGTTGGAGGAGCTGGTCCGCTCGTCCCGAACCTTATTTGCGTACAAGCGTGAAAACATTGAGCAACCCTGCCCCGCGGCCGACCTCATGTCCGCCCACTACGAGCAACTATTTGAAGTGACCCAGCAGTTGCTGCGCAACCACCAAGATTTGCTCAACGAGGTAGGTTGCCAGTGTGACTAGTTATGTTGCCAATGTGTCAGGCTATAGTGTCGCCCAGCGGGAGAATTATAAATACCAGCTTTCCTTGTTGATCGCTCTTGGTCACCACTGTTCGTCATCTACGGTCGCGGTAATTAAAATAGTCCAAAGAACCACTGGAATATCTGCACCGTAATGTAAACGACTACGGCGAATATGAGCAGTATCCCAATGAGGACACCCACTACGACGGGCCAAACGCTGCCCGTATGCTCGCCGTCGTCGTAGTATTCGCGCATCAGTACCGCATTGCGGTAATTTGCTTTGTAAATCAGGTCGAATACACTGCCGAGAATCGGAATTGACCCGACGGTAGCGTCGAGAAACACATTAACCATCATCTTGGCCACCAGCCGTGGGCTCGCTCCGTGCTTGGCCATCGTTGCCACTAACATGCCGGACATCCCGAGGGACACCACGTCGCCCGCCCCGGGGACGAGCCCGAGAATAAAATCTAGCCCGAAACGCTGTTGCGTACCGGGGATACGAAATTTCGTGTCCAGTAGCTGACTAAAGCCATCTACCCACCGCAATTGTGGGACTTCCCGCTGGCGGTCGGTGAGTATCTGTTGGGGGGAGTGGGTTGCTTCTTTGTACATGAATGGATATTACTTCCAACGAACGTGTTTGTGCCTTCGAGGTTTGGCGAGTACCGTGTTTGCCTAGCGAATCCGCCCCGCCATATAGAGCCACGCGCGATTACAACATCGTCGTCAGGAATAAAAGCAAAGACCGTAAACTGGTGGCCGTTTATTCCACAGTGATCCCTAGCATATTGTCGCTCACGTTTCTGTTATTAGATCCGACTCAACTGAAAAAACCTAGCCGCCAGGGCTTGTACCTGGTGGGTAGCAACGTGACGTGTGGCCCGTTCAGGCCCGGCTCGAAAAAAAGTAATCCGAAGTGGTAGGTATCCACGCTGGCGGTAACCTCCGGCCAGGTCTTAAGCTCCTCCCAAGCCCGTTCCATGCCTTCCGACCAGTGGATGTCGGCGACGACGAACACGCTGGCCGGTGTCCGCGCATTCAGTAGTTGTCTTACGTAATCAAGGGTCGCTTGCCGGCGGTGATCACCGTCGATGAAAACAAGATCGTATGGCTTCTCCGCCGTGGGTGGATTATCGTGCAGCCAGTCACTGAAAAGTGCGCAATCCGCGCGTGGTTGCAGGCCCGCAAGCTTAAACGTTGTTTGCGCCAACGTAGCTACTTCCGGGTTCCCCTCTACGGTATGAACCTCCGCGCGTGGATCGGCCTCGGCCAGGTACAAGGTAGAAATTCCGGCATTGGTGCCAAATTCGAGTATTCTTCTGGCCCGCACCCACAGCGATAGTCGAAACAGAAACCGTCCGCTACGGTCACTAATTGCGTTGGTTGCGACCAGGGAGGCGGCACTTCGCTCCGACCGGTTCGTTGTCTTACTCTTTGCCCCCTGCGCGCGCAGTTTTACGCTTTGCCGCTGCCCCTTCCAGTATTTACGAATGTCACGGATTTTCCCGAAAGCGTGGTAATACCGGTCGTCGCGGTACACCTCCCGGATAAAACTGACTAAGTGCGGGGAGTGTACGTCGTACCGCGTCTGCGCACGCACGTACCACCGCAGGGTCGAACCGATGCGGAACAACCAGTAGGATAAGGGCGCATTCATGGCGGCAAAGGTATGTTTTTACCTACTCTCATTTTGGTCCGAGGGAGGAGTTTAGCTTCGCTGCTGCCTTCGGCGGTGGGCGCGGTCGCGGGATGCAAAGGTGTTCCCGTAGATAAGCGCATTATTGGTACCGGCGGATGCAGCGCAACCCGTACGCAGAGTTCTGTATTCTCGGGGCAAACGCATCAAAATTAATTGTCGGTAAATTATTTATTTGCTTTTCAAACGAACGCAGTGAGCTGTCGTATGCGGTAGCAGACCGCCGGAGGCAGCAGCGCAGCTAATCAAATGTAGTTTATAGAGAGCACGAACTACAGCGTAGCTAATCGCACATCGCACATCAAAAAATGCAGCTTACGCAGTTTGCTGCGTTCACCCTAGCTGTATTTCCTGCCAATGTGACCCACCAACTTCCATGGTCTTACTTTTGCAGCCTTAAAACCAATGAAAAATTTATTCAAGATGTCTAAGAACACCACCGACAAAGATTCCATCGTGAACGACGAGCTCCTGGAAAACGCCGGTGCCGGCCCCGAAGGCCAGACCGTTGGCGATTCCATCGAGGAAGAACTTGAGGACTATCAGGAGCCCGCCGCCACGGCCAGTAACGAAAATCTGATCGCGAGCCTGGAAGACCAAATCGCCGAAAAAGATGACCGTCACCTGCGCCTCTACGCTGAGTTCGAAAATTACAAGCGACGCAGTCAGCGCGAAAAGCTCGACCTGATGGGCACGGCCGGCAAGAAGACCATGCTCGCCCTTCTTCCCGTCCTCGACGATTTCGACCGCGCACAAAAACAAGCGGAAAGTGACGAAGGCACGAAGCAGATCTGGGAGAGTGGCGTAGGCCTCATCCGTAAAAAGCTCCTCAAAAACCTGGGCGATCTCGGTTTAAAGACCATGGAAAGTACCGGTGAGGATTTCAACGCCGACCTCCACGAAGCCATCACCGAAATTCCCAGCCCACAAATGGCCGGTAAGGTGGTTGACACGACCGAGCGCGGTTACACCCTCAATGGTACCATCATCCGCCACGCCAAAGTCGTCGTCGGAAAGTAAGGTATTGATTCATTTAGATTGAAGCGAACCCCAACCCCGGGGCACCCCGCGAACCGAAGTGGCCACAACGCGCCACGTACGTATAGATTATGGCTAAGAGAGATTATTACGAGATACTGGGAGTCAGCAAAGATGCCGACGCGACTAAGCTGAAGAAAGCGTACCGCAAGCTGGCCATGAAGTATCACCCCGACCGTAACCCGGACGATAAGGCTGCGGAAGACAAGTTCAAGGAAGCCGCTGAAGCCTATGACGTGCTCAACGACGAGGAAAAGCGCGGTCGCTACGACCGCTTCGGCCACGCGGGCGTCGACCAGCAAGCCGGAGGTTTCGGCGGTGGCGCCGGTGGCATGACGATGGAAGACATCATGTCTCAGTTCGGCAACATGTTTGGCGGCGGTGGCGGTGCCGCGGGTGGTGACTTTTTCGGTGGCGGTGGCGCCCGCCGGCAAGCGCGCGGCGAGAGAGGCTCTAACCTGCGGATCAAAGTATCTCTCACGCTCGAAGAAATTGCGGAGGGCGTTTCGAAACGCATCAAGGTGAAGCGCCAGAAGGACTGCGAGGTGTGCGACGGTAGCGGAGCTAAAGACTCGGACAGCATCACGAGTTGCGGCACGTGCAACGGAGCCGGCGTCGTGCGGCAAGTGCGCTCTACTTTCCTCGGGCAAATGGCCACTACGACCACCTGCCCAACCTGTTCGGGTAGCGGAACCGTCATCAAAGCCAGTTGTAATAACTGTAAGGGTGAAGGCCGCGTCTACGGCGAGGATACCATCGAGGTAAACATCCCCGCCGGCGTTGAGCAAGATATGCAGCTCAGCATGCGTGGAAAAGGGAACGCCGGCCGCCGCGGTGGCCCCGCCGGAGACCTACTCATCAACATCAAGGAAAAAGCCCACGAGTTTCTCCAGCGCGACGGGCAGAAACTTATCTACGATCTCTACCTCAACTTCGCCGATGCCGGTCTCGGAACCTCCGTCGAAGTGCCGACCATTTCCGGCCGCGTGAAGATCAAGGTACCCGCCGGTACGCAGTCCGGTAAGATCTTTCGGTTGCGCGAAAAAGGCCTCCCCGCCCTTCAGGGCTACGGCAGGGGCGACCAACTCATCCACGTCAACCTCTGGACGCCGAAGAAACTCACCCGCGAGGAAACCGAACTACTCGAGCGCATGCGCGAAATGGACAACTTCAAGCCCCAGCAGGAAAAGGGCGACAAGGGATTTTTCGAACGGATGAAAGAGTACTTCAACTAGTGACCCCAAAATCACGAAGCCCCGGCGGTACACCAACCACCGGGGCTTTTTACGTTAGTCCACCGCCACCAACAACAGCCACCGTCATGCCCAGTGTCATCCGCCTATTCTTTCTCCTTAGCCTGATCGTTGGCGTGGCGTCCTGCGGACCAACCGTAGTCTACGAAGAAACCAAACCTACCTCCGAAGCCGGCTGGCCCTACGCGGATACCCTTTCCTTCGTTTTCGACGTAGCGGACACGACCCAGGCGTACGATCTGGAGGTTGTGGTAACCCACGGGACGAATTTTCCCTACGAAAATTTCTACCTCCTCATCTACACCGATCTACCCACCGGCCGTAGGACCAAGCAATCGGTCAGTCTCGACCTCTCCGGAGACTTTGGTGCCTGGAATGGTGATTGCTCCGGCGAGCGGTGCGAGCTGACGATTCCGATTCTACTGAACACGCGCTACCAGCAAGCCGGGCGCTACGGCATTACGTTGGAACAGTATTCGCGCGAGGAGACGCTTCCCGCCATTTATGCAATGGGCTTACGCTTGCTTCACCACGAGGTCGGCGGGTGATTCTCTTGTACTAAAGATTGATCTTCTGCTCCCAGTGTAACGATGAGTCCCATAATAACTTCTTACCACACAAAACACAAAAGAAGCAAAATACACAGAGCGAAACTTTGACTAAGCGCCCCGTCCTTAGGTGCTTTCCCTTGCGTAGTTTTTGTGTTCAGTTTGTAGGTCATCCCGGGCGCTGAAGATCCTGTGCGTAGGTTCCGGTAATACACAAACTCCGGTAGCATCTCTTCTCCACCACAAAGACACGGAGAAAACAAAGAAGAACTGCCTTCTGTGAACTTTGTGTTCTGTGTGGCTAAGTACTCCGGTTACCGTTAGTTATTAATCTAGTGACTTCACGTTATCCCGGTACGGGCTCATCCCGCCGGCGCATCACCGGTATCTCCTTAACGACCATTTGTAGTGTGAGCGGCAGTCTCCCCTCCAGCAGCATTACCTTACCCCGGCGCATGCTTTCGGTTACTTCGTGCGTGTAGTGTCGGATGGTAATTAACTCCAGGTTTCGGTCCACCGTCGTCTTGAACTCCCGTTCCACCAGCGCCTGAAAGCGCTCGATCCGGTCGTCGATGTCATTGACGACGATGTTGAAGCTGATCGCCGTGTTCTGCATCATGTTCACCTGCAAACGGGTTGCCGTAATGTGGTCAAACAACTGGCTAATGTGGTGCTCGGCGACGAAAGAAAAGTCACGCGTGCTGATGTTAACCAGTGCCTGCTCTTTCTCGACGGCCACCATGGGCGGGTAACTATCCCCTGCCTCCCCCGAAATGATGGTACCCGGCGCGCCCGGCTCGATGAAACTCCGGACGTGGAGGGGAATACTCTTGTTTTGGAGTGGTTTGATCGTCTTCGGGTGGATGACCTTCGCGCCGTAGTAAGTCATCTCGATGGCCTCCTTATAGCTCAGGCGGTCGATCTTGGTGACGTTGTCGAACAGGCGGGGGTCGGCGGTGAGAACGCCGGGCACGTCCTTCCAAATGTACATCCCCGCCGCATCGAGGCAGTAGCTAAAGATGGCCGCGGAGTAATCCGAGCCTTCCCGCCCGAGGGTTGTCGTATAATTTTCGCTGGTGTTGCCGATGAAGCCCTGGGTGAGGACGAACCCCGGGTTATCCAGTAGTGGCGCTACGAGTTTGGTCACCCGGTCCTGCGTTTCGGGCCACTGTACCCAACCCTCCCGGTAGGTATTATCCGTAACGATGCAATCCCGCGCGTCGATCCAGGAGGTAGGGAGATCCTGGGTGTTGAGGTAAGCAGCTACGACGTGGCTACTCAGTAACTCACCGACACTGACGATCTGATCGTAATCGTAATCGTACAGTACGTTAGGATCGTCCTCAAACATCCATTCTACGCTTACGAGCAGGTCATTTAAGTTTGCGGCCAGTTCGGCGGGCACCTCCCCGAATAAGTCATTGACGACCTTCAGCATCCCGACGTGGACCTCGCCGAGTTTCGCCTTTGCGGTATCCAGGTCGCCGGTGTGGTAGGCTTTCGCCACTACTTCGAGCGCGTTGGTCATCTTGCCCATCGCCGATACGATAATCACGACCGGGTCGCTTTTGAACGAGCGGAGGATCTGGGCGACGTTGCGGATGGCCTCGGCGTCGCGTAGCGATGCGCCGCCGAATTTGAACACTTTCAGTGGGGTAGGGAGCATGGTCAGGTTTCTTGGGGCCGCGAAGATAATACGGCGCTGGCGCTGGTGCCGGGTTGGTGTAGGAAAAGGAGCGATCCCCGTACCGCATCAGCCATACAGCCGACCCCGTAGTCTTGTTGCACCGAGACGGTTCGTTACTTCGCGGAAAGAAACACGGCAGTTGCGCCCGTACGGTACGCGCTCAACCAAAAATTCCTTGCACCCGCGTCCGCGCCCACCGCCGAAGGCAGCAGCGAAGCTAAATTCCACCGCCAGCGCAGTGGCTGTACGATGCGCGGCACCGAACATTAGTTACTCATAAGTATTTGCCGACCATCAGCTCAATCCAGACCCAAAATCTTCCGGTTCGTCGCCGCATCGGTCGCCGCACCGGCAAAGTCATCGAACGCCCGCTCGGTCACCTCGATAATGTGCTCGGCGATGAACGGTGCCCCTTCGGCCGCACCCTGCGCGCTCGACTTGATGGCGCATTCCCACTCCAATACCGCCCAGCCGTCGTAACCGTACTTACTCAGTTTCGAGAAGATGGCTTTGAAATCCACCTGCCCGTCGCCGAGGCTACGGAAGCGCCCCGCGCGGTCGGCCCAACCGGAATAACCGGAATAAACACCCTGGCGACCGGTCGGATTGAACTCCGCGTCCTTCACGTGGAAAGCACAGATGCGCTCGTGGTAGATGTCGATAAACTCCAGGTAGTCGAGCGCCTGGAGGACGAAGTGACTCGGGTCATAATTAATCTGCGCGCGCTGGTGGCCACCACACGCCTCTACGAACCGCTCGAAGCTGGTCCCGTCCATCACGTCCTCCCCCGGGTGGAGCTCGTACCCAACGTCGACGCCGCACTCGTCAAATACGTCCAAAATCGGCGTCCAGCGCTTACCGAGCTCCGCAAAAGCATCCTCCACCAGGCCGGCGGGGCGCTGCGGCCAGGGGTACACGTAGGGCCAGAGCAGGGCACCGGAGAAGCTGGGGTGTGCGTTGATGCCAAAATTACGGCTCGCCTGAGCGTTCCATTTCATTTGCTGGGTGGCCCATTCCTGGGTGGCCCTGGCGTTTCCCGCCACTTCTTTGGGCGCGAAGCCCTCGTACATCTTTTGGTAGGCGGGGTGAACGGCCACCAATTGCCCCTGAAGGTGGCTGGCGAGTTCGGTAATCGTGAGGCCGTACTCACCGACTTTGCCCTTTATTTCGTCACAGTAAGTCTTGGACGTCGCGGCTTTTTCGAGGTCGATCAAGCGCGTCTCCCAGGTTGGGATTTGAACTCCTTTGTAGCCGAGGTCGGCCATGTACTGGCAGATGCCGTCAAGAGAATTGAAGGGAGCTTCATCCGCCATGAACTGGGCGAGAAAGATGGCGGGGCCTTTGATGGTTTTCATGGTCGTGTAGATTTATTGGTGGCGGAAAGAGATGTTTGGAGGACGGAATATACCCACTCTAATCGAATAGCTAATTCGCTAGCTTTGCGCCCCAAACCACAAAGTATGAGAGTTTCCGAACTACCCAGCACCGAGTACGCCGAATTCTACGCCGGCTACGTCAAGTTGATCCCCGATCTTACCCTCCGCTCCGCCCTCGACGAAAGCGCGGCCGCGCTGCTGGACGTCATTACTCACGTCCCGGAAAATAAGTTCGATTACGCTTACGCACCGGGCAAGTGGACGGTCAAGCAAACCCTCCAGCACATCCTGGATACCGAAAGAATTTTCATCGTCCGCGCGCTCCGCATCGCCCGGGGGGACAAATCGGCCCTGCCCGGATTCGACCACGAAGCTTTCGCCAACGTCATGGACGTGAGCCAACGCGATTTTAAACCGATGATCGAGGAGTTCCGCCACGTCCGGCAGTCGGCACTGATGATGTTCAAAAATTTCACCGAGGCGGATATGCTCCGGATCGGGACGGTAAGTGGCGGACCGGCCAGCACGCGGGCGGTCGGCTTCATCATCGCCGGGCACACCTTTCACCACGCGCGGCATTACCGAGAAGTCTTTGGGCTGGGGCAAGCAGGTTAGTGGATTGAAAAGCTTGCCGGTCTTCACAAGTATTTCTCCAGCACACTCAGGCGGTGCAGTAGATACTGATCATCCGGCGCGTACTTGATGCCTTCGTTAATGTAGTCGACGGCGCGTTGGTAATCCGCCACCAGAAAATGGTAGTACGAAGCGGAGGTGAATGCCGTCAGTGTCCACAGGTTGCGGTCCTCACCGATTGACAAATCGATCAAAGACTCCCGGAAACGATCGAGGGCGATTTCCGCGCGGTCGACGCGGTTAGCGGCGTAAAGATCGCGGACCTTAATGGCCTGCTCGCGCAGGTAGAGGTCGATGAACCGGGGGTGGTCTTTGAGGAACGGATAATCACTCGCCGCCGCCTGCATCCGCTGCTGAAAGTCCGGCCCGTCCGTGCCGCCGCCGCGGAGTTGGTCGACGATGATCTCACCGAGCAGGTACTTGACTTTGGCGTCGTCGGGGTGCTGCTCGTACAGGCGCGTAGCGAGCTGGCGGGCGGCGGGGCGGTTACCGGTCTTGAAAAAGTGACTCAGTAGCCTCAACTCCTGCAGTTGCGTCATCTCGGTACGCCACTTTTCCTGGCCGGCGGGGGCTTTGTCCAGGTAGGACTGCAGGAGAAAATCGGTCATCCCCGGCGTGTCGCCGGTCAGGATCAGGCGCTGTTGTTCGTCGAAGTGGTGCAGGATCGCGGCCGGTAAGTATTCGTTGTCGGGCTCCGAGTTCCAGCCGTCGAAGAGCGTAGCCAAATCACCCGCCACCTGGGGTTTAACGCGGGCGGCGAGTTGGGTCTGGGCGGCCTGGAGGATGACGAGGAAAGCGGCGCGGTCTTCGTACTGGAGGGCGTTTTCGGCCAGCAGGATCGCCGCCGGGTAGAAGCCATTGCGGTAGGCGGACTGGGCGGCGACGTACTGATTGTAGGCGGCAAGTTGCTCGAAGGTGAGACTTTTGCCGGGCTGGTAGTAGTTGGTGCTAAAAGCAATCTTGGCGTTGTTACCGCTCAGCGGCGGGAGGTCGGGCAGGATGGTGGCGCGGACCGCGGCTAGGTAGTCGGCGCGGAAGGCTACGGCGCGGGCTTCCCCCACCTCATCGTCTTCGCCGAAGTAAAACGCCTCGTCGCGGCCACCCGGGTCGGCAACGACGTAAGCTTTCCAGTGGTCGACGTAAATGGCGTACTCGATGTCGTATTTCTCCAGGCAGAGCACGGTGAGCGCGGCCGCGGCGGCACCGCTGTAGTGGTGGGTGCGCAGCACGTCGTCGAGGCTGGCGCTGGCGGATTGCACCCGGAACACGTTCTCCGCAAGGTACTTACGGATGCGCTTGATCCGCTTTTTCTTACGCTTGCGGTGGACTTTTTCTTCCGTTTCCATTTCCCGGAACAAGGTCGTCACGCTTTGGTACAGGAACTGCCGCTTGGTCACCGTCGCGGGTTCGTCTCCGGGCAGGAGGAGGCGGAGCCGTTCGTAGAGATCGTCGGCGGAAAGCGTGACCGAAGTAAGGAAGAAGACAGTCAGCAACAGTAGGCGCATAGGGGGCGGGAATGAGGCGTGAAGGTAAGGCGTGAACGGTAGCGTAGCCTTGCTATTCTTGCCGTTTAACTTTGCACCCGCGACCGCGCCCACACGTCATGCGTGACTCTAATAACTACCGGGGGTGCTATGTATCTGGCGAACACAGCTAGGCGTCGATGACCGGCGCGTCGGTCGCAATTTTAAACTTTCGAAGTAAGATCATCCCCAGCGCAAAAAAGAAGCTCAGCGCCAGCAAACTGAGGCGCATGCTTCCCGTGATCTGGTCGAGAATGGCAAAAATTGCCGTGCCCATAACGATGGCTACCTTCTCCAGGATATCGAAAAAACTGAAGTAACTCGTTACGTCTTTCTTCGTGGGCACTAGCTTCGCGTAGGTCGACCGGCTCATACTCTGGATGCCACCCATCACCAGCCCGACGGACGCCGCCACCAGGTAGAAAGTAGACTTATCCTGCACGAAATATCCCGCCAGACAAATTCCCGTCCAGATAACCAACTGCACGTAAATGGACACTTTATTCCCGTATTTTTTACTAATCGCGGCCGCCAGGTAAGCCCCCGCAATCGCCACTACCTGGAGGATCAGCACCACCACAATCAACTCACTCGTCTCGAACCCCAGTTCCTTACTCGCGAACAGGCTGGCCAGAAAAATTACCGTCTGCACACCCGCCGAATAACTAAAAAAGGCCGACAGGAACCGCACCGTGTTCGGCGCCGCTTTGATCTTTTGCCAGACCCCCGTGAACTCCCGCCAGCCCCGGCCGGCCATGTCCGCCAACCCCGCACCCGGCACCCGCACGTCGTCGGGCAAACGCGCCAGGCTGATGTTGGCAAAAATCAACCACCAAACGCCGACCGTCACGAAAGCCAACCGCACCATGAACGTGTCCGGATCGCCCAGCCAGGCGGGTAAACCGGTCAAGTCCCCGGCACCGACAAACTCGGGCTTTTGCACCATCACCAGGTTCAGGATCAGGAGTAGCACCGAACCGATGTACCCCATGGCAAAGCCCCGCGCGGACAACTTGTCGAACCGGTCCGCCGTCGCGATCACCGGCAGAAAGGAATTGTAAAACACCAAGCCCCCCGCGAATCCAATAAGCCCCAGTGCGAAGCCGATCGTGCCCAACCAAAGCGTATCCGGCCCCTCGAAAAAGAACAGACTCAGGCACGCGAGCCCGCCCATGATGGTGAAGGAGCGCAGGAAACTTTTGCGCCGCCCGCCCGCGTCCGCGATGCCCGAAAGGATCGGCGAGAGCACGGCGATGATGAGGTAAGCGATCGTGATCGTGGCCGTGAACCAGGACGAATTGCTGATCTCGGCGCCAAAAAAGCTGATCGTTTCGTCGGTTACCGAATTCCAGTAGGGTGGGAAAATGGCGGTGGTGATGACGAGCGCGAAGGCGGAGTTCGCCCAGTCGAAAAGTGCCCAACCGTTCAGCGTCCGTTTGTCGTTCAACTGGCCGTCCTCGGTAGCGTCAGGGGTCTTATTTACGTCCATATCGCGCCAAGGTAGGTCTATTTGCCGGGAAAAAATTCTACCTTTCCGGGCATGAACACCGCAGTATTTCCCGGCTCCTTCGATCCCATCACGACCGGCCACGTCGACCTCGTCCACCGCGCCGCGCCCTTATTCGACAAGATTGTCGTGGCCGTCGGCGTCAATAGCCAAAAGAAGCATCTTTTTCCGCTCGAACAACGGCTAACTTGGTTGCGCGAGGTTTTTGCCGACGAGCCAAAAGTGGAGATTGCCAGCTTCGAAGGGCTAACCGCCCACTTCTGTCAAAAAATCGAGGCCAGGTACCTCCTGCGGGGTCTGCGTAACGCCAGTGATTTCGACTACGAAAAGACCATCAGCCAACTGAACGGCATCGTCGGGGAAGGGCTGGAAACCATGTTTCTCATTAGCCAACCCGCCTTTTCGCACATCAGCTCGACCATCGTGCGGGAGATCATCAAGGGTGGGGGAGACGCCTCGCCATTCTTACCACCGGGCGTCGATGCCCCGCACTCTTTCGGATCCTGAAGTGATGTGAGCTACTCTTTAGTTCAGGTACCCCTCAGTCGTGGAGCTAATTTCACCAATACTTCCATCTTTTCTCATCACTTATACAGTCTACTACCGTGCGCAAAATCGTCAACATTAAGGAGAAATACGCCCAATTTTCGGATCACTGGTCGCCCCGGGTGGTCGGTGAACTTAACGGGCAGCAGGTGAAACTAGCCAAAGTGAGTGGTGAGTTAGTTTGGCACGACCACGCTACGGAGGACGAACTGTTTCTCGTGCAGCGAGGCACTTTTTATCTTGAGTTTCGGGACGGCACTACCGTTGAGCTCAAGGAAGGTGAATTCTACATCGTGCCCCGGGGCGTGGAGCACCTGCCCTACACTAAGAATGGGGAGGAAGCCTGGCTTCTCTTACTGGAGCCAGCCACGACTAAGCACACCGGAAACGTCGATCACGCGCTGACGCAACGTAAGGCTGAATTTTTGTAGGGTACCACTGGGCGCGGTCGCGGGTGCCATGTTTTTTGGTAGAACAGACGTTGAACTCGATTCGGAGCTGGATAATCGTTTGTGTAGCGCGGAGCGTACTCCTAGTGTCTTTAATAAGTTTCGCGCGCCGAGTTTCTCCAACTGATCAAATTCTTATCTTGGCTAACACATTTTCGCGTTTCGACAGTAGGGCCCGGCCATAACATTTTTACCTCCACGCAGTTAAAACAGCAAAGCCACACCCGATGCGCGTTCTAGTCCTGCTACTCTCTGTTTTTCTCCCGGTCTTTTTGATCGCTCAGGCGAGCGTCGAAGACTTCACCCTCGGCGGCACCGCCCGCATCCTCAACGACGAGTGTATCCGTCTGACTCCGGACGCCCAGTACGCCAGCGGTTCGGCCTGGTACGAGAAAGCGATCGACCTTACCCGCCCCTTTGAGTTAACTGTCTGCCTCGTGCTCGGAGAAAATGATGACCTGGGTGCCGACGGCATCGGGTTTGTTTTTCACCCCACCCGCCAGACTGGCTACCGGGGCGAAGGCATGGGCTTCGCTGGCTTGGTGCCTTCACTCGGCATCGAATTCGATACCTACCAAAACTACCACCTCGCAGACCCGAGCCAAGACCACGTAGCCATCTCCATCAACGGCCAGACGCACCACTACGCCAGCGTATCCGGCCCTAATCCTGTCCCGAATCTAGAAGATGGCAACAAGCACTTGCTCTGGATCAACTGGGACCCAATCTACCAAAAACTCACCGTCCAACTCGACGGCAAGGAGCGCGCCAGCCTAGAAGCGGACATTGTCGATAAAGTTTTCCAGGGAAACGCTACCGTTTACTGGGGCGTCACCGCCGCTACCGGTCGCAAGACGAACTACCAGGATATTTGTATCAAGAAGTTAGTCTTCGCCGAAGCGGGGTATTAGGCGGTAGTAGGGTAAGGCGGGAAGCAGGGTAGGCGGTAGGCGGTAGGTTGACTCCTTTTGAAATATGGAGTGAATACAACTATCGTCGCCTACCGCCTACCGCCTACCGCCTACCGCCTAAAAGCCTACCGCCTACCGCCTAATTCCCCTCACCCAAAATAAAAAGAGACCCAAACCGAAGTAAGGGTCTCTTAAAAGAAAGGGTAGAAGACCGGGTTCGAACCGGCGACCTCTGGAATCACAATCCAGCGCTCTAACCAACTGAGCTACAACTACCAAATTAACTAGCATACGTCACGCGCAAAGCGGGTTTGTTTGCTTAAGCGCCGCAAAGGTAATTTAGTTGCGGCCACTTCCCAAAGAAATTGGCGAAGAATTACGCTTTTGTGGGTAGGTATTTCTTAAGTGCCGCCGCCATCTGAGTTTGTAAACGCTGCGCGGAAGCTCGGGCCGCTTCGGCAAAGTCTTCTCCCGGGCTGGCGTACAATATGCCCCGGCTCGAATTCACGAGCAGACCACAGTGATCGTTCATCCCGTATTTACAAACTCCCGCTAAATCACCGCCCTGCGCGCCGATCCCGGGGACGAGGTAGAAATGGTCCGGCGTCACGGCGCGTAATTCCGCGAACTTTTCGGCCTGCGTGGCACCGCAGACGAACATCAGCTGGTCCAGATTTCCCCACGCCGCCGTGCGCTGCATGACTTTTTTGTACAGGGGTTCCCCGCCGTCCTGACTTGCGTGCTGAAAATCCTGGCTTCCCTGATTACTCGTTAGGGCAAGCACGATGGCCCACTTCCCCTCGTATTCTAAAAAGGGACGCACGGAATCCTCGCCCATGTACGGCGCCACCGTGATGGAATCCGCCCCGAGGGTGTGAAACGCGAAGTTGGCGTAGTACCGGCTCGTGTTGCCGATGTCACCCCGCTTGGCATCCGCGATGGTGAAGTGATCGTCGCCAATGTAGTCCAGGGTGTCTTTGAGAATGCGCATCCCGTCCAGGCCCAGCGCTTCGTAAAAAGCAGTATTGGGTTTGTAGGCTACGCACAGGTCGCGCGTCGCGTCAATGATGGCTTTATTGAAAGCCAGTACGTCGCCGTTCAGGTGAGCGGGCATCTTTGCCGGGTCGACGTCTAGCCCGACGCAGAGGAAAGATTGCTTTGCTTTGATGCGGTGGAAAAGTTCGGTTCTGGTCATTCTGGGTTTGCGTATGGATAAATGATGCGCGTGCGAAATTGTCCGGCGTCGCGCGTGTCCGTTGGCCCGACGACGTATTCTTCGATGCTCGGTATCAGGGGCCGCAGCCCTCTGTTAGCGAGCTCCTGCCCCAGCGCGTAATGATAGGCGGACAGGCGATCGTACGATCCGGCGAATTCGACGGATAGTGCTGGTCCGGCGGGCATAATCACCGTGGCGTAAGGGGATAGGGTAGTGCCGACTTCGACGGGCAGTGCAACGGCTACGTCACCGCGCCCCCGTTCGGTATCCCAGCCGTAGGTAAGCAAGGTCGCGGGGCCGGCCGGCGGTACGCCCGCTCGTTCGCTTTTTCGCACCAGAGAGTCAGTTTCGATGGCGATAAAGCCGTTGACGTCCTGAAAGCTCAGCTCCTGGCGAAAAACCAGGTAAGTGCGGTCCGGTAGTTCCAAATCGACGTACGCCACCTCCAGTGTTTGCGTGGTCGAGTCACCGCCTTCCCGCACGCCGTCTGCTGTGGTCGGGACGTCCGACTGGTTGCAACTGGTTACGAGGACCAAGAGTAAACAGAACGTGAGGAAAGCGAAAAGTCGTAAGCAGTGTGACATGGAAGGATGGTGCTGACAGCGCTGCTGAAGTACTGAAGTAAGCCGCGAAGATAAATCAATTCCGTTCTCAACGATCTCCGCGTACACCGTCGTGGGCTACTCAACGCATCGGTAACCAATAAGTGGAATACTGAACTTGCATCCTAAATAAGATCCACAACTCAAAATTTCGGGCAAACCACCTTCCGCCGGAATTTAGCGGGCTGCCGGTAGATAACGCTTAGCTCCCAACCACCCCGGCCGCTCGTCACGGTCGTCAACTCACCGACGCTGATGTCGTAGCTGAGGCCGAACTGGACCCGCTCCGTTTCCAAACCTACGGTGAAGATGGCGGCGTTCATCCCAAAGCCACCCGCCTGATTGCTTCCCTGCGCCCACAGGCCGGCCCGTAACGCAATTTCTCGCCACTCGCGCTGGGTATAACGGACGTTGGCACCAATCAGCGCGTCGAGTGAGGGGCCCTGGTCCATTATCCGGAACGCGGGGAGTAAACTCATGTCACCGGCGCCGATTGGCAGCTCCCCACCGCCGTGAATGACCAACCGGTAGTTAAGCTCATCCGTGCCGCCGGGCAGTGGGGATACGTTCGGAGTATTTAGGTGATAGGCACTGATTCCGGCGTAGGCACCCTTGCGGTCGCCAAACTCACCGAACCAGGCCACACCCGCGTTCACGTCCAGGTAAGTTCCAGAGCCGTTCCCGGTAAAAGGCTCACCGTTCGGTAAGGTCCGGTCGAGGTAAGCCTCCCGGGTGGTGTTGTCGACGAAGTATTGATTGGAGAACCAAATCTTGTTGAGGTCGAATCCACGTTGCCCAAAACCAACCTGCGCGCCGCCGGAAAGGTACTGGCCGACCCCCCGCCGGTTGGAACCCGCGATCTGCTGCTGATAACTCGCACCCACCAGACCTTGGGAACGGTTGAAGTTGCTGGTCGGAGCATCGTCCCGCTGCAGTTGCGCGCCAAAGCCGAAATAGTTCCCGCCGCCGGTGGGCCGCCGTATTTCCAGGCCAGCCGCGTAGCTGCGGTACCCATCCGCACCGGGCAGGGAAGTGTACAACTCCCGGTAATTGGCCGAAAATTGCAGTCGACCGGGAATGACGCCCGTTAGGGCCGGGTTGACGAGCTGGCTGCTCGCGTTCATGTTCACAAACCTGGCATCCTGCGCCCGCGCCAAAAAGGGTAACGCCAGGAGCGCTACCAATAAAAAGATCCGAAATCCGCAGTGTTGCGCGTTCATAGTGGCTGAGGATTAACGGATTAGCGTGGTTTGGCCCGAAAGTGTTTCCTGGGAACGATCGTCATATTCGACCACGAGCTTGTAGAAATATACGCCCGCGTTGTGACCATCGCCGTCCCAACCGGCCTCCGGATCGTTGACCATAAAGTCAGCCCCTTCGTAGATCAGCGTCGCCCACCGATCGTACACCTGCATGCTCACCACGCGCGTTCCCGGCCGACCGTGGACCAGCAGTACGTCGTTCCGTAGATCACCGTTGGGCGTAAAACCCGTCGGCACGGCTACTTCCCGAATCTTCCGCACCCTGATTCGGATCCGATCTTCGGCCGTGCAGCCGTTTCCGTCGGTTGCGACCAAGGTAAAATCCGTTTCGAATTCCGGTTGGACAACGGGGTCGGCACAGTCGCGACAGCTGATCGAGGTCGGCGCGGAAGGGCGCCAGGCGTACTGCACGCCCGGGCGGCCACCGATCAGCGTTGCGCTCAGCGTAAGACTATCCCCAAAGACGATGGTGCTATCCGGGCCGACGCTCACGCCGAAAAAGAGACCATCGTCCACTACGGCCAACGCGTCGTCCGCGCAGCCATTTGCGTCCGTCACGAATACGGGGTATTCTCCCGCCGCCAAGCCCAGAAAGATACTGTTGCGACCGGCCCCGCGCTCGCCGAGTCGGTACGTGAAGGGTTGGTTGCCACCACTGGCCACCAGGACCGCCGCGCCGGAAAAGCCGCCCAGGCAGAGTACCGAATCCGTCATTACGTCAAGCACGAGCGTATCGGGTTGGGTGACGTTGAAAGTATCCAGATCGGTACAATTATTTTCGTCCGTCAGGGTCAAAAAGTAATTTCCCGCGATCAAGTCGGACAGTACTGGGTCGGTACTCCCCGTGCTCCAGCGGTAGGCGTAGGCGGGGGTCCCTCCCGTGCCGGAGGCCGTCAGGCGGGCGTCCGCTTCGCCAAAGCAGGAGACGTTTACCCCCGCGATGCTCGATAACAGCGGTTGCGGTTGGGTGAGTGTCACGAAGGTATCTACGGCGCAACCCTGAACGTCAGTTACCGTGAGCGGGTAGTCTCCGGCGGGAAGGTTGCGGACGGTTGACTGGTCACTATTTTCTGCTTCCGGGCCCCACGTGATGACGTAGTTTCCGGGATTAGGGCCAGTGATGTCCGTGATGGTCAAACCACCGTCGGATCTACCGAAGCAGGTAACCCGGTTTTCGCTGGAGGTAAACGTGATGGGGGGTGGCGCACTTAACTCAATGATAAACTGATTCGAGCATCCATCCTCGTCAGTTGCTGTAAGTGCATAGGTGCCAGCGGATAAGCCAGTTCTGATTAGAGAGGAATTGCTTGGCTGGTCGGACCAAGAAAGCGTGAGGTTCCCCGGGTTACTTGCTATGGTTACGGAGATGCTTCCGTCATTGCCCCCGTTACACGTAGGAGGCGCGACGCTCGATCCAAAATCTAATTGTAAAGCACTGAAATCCACGTCAACTTCGACGGTCTGCGAACAGCCGTCGGCGGTGGAGATGCTTAGTACATAAATGGTCGCGGTCGCGGGTGCAATGGTTGGGGTAGGGCAGTCCGTACAACTCAGTGTCCCGTCACTGGGCGACCAACTGTAGGTGACCTCCCGATCGTACCGCAGCGCGATGGACCAGCTGGCGAGGCGGGAGACGTCGTTTCCGGCCGCATCCCAAATCTGCAAGGTCCAGTCCCCGTTGATGGCCTCCCCGTTCAGCGCGGCCCAATTATTATTGACCGGAATGAAGGTGCCAGAAAATGGACTACTCCCACCGCCGATGGCCTGCGTAGCCGTCGGGGCGAAACACGTATTTGATAACCTGGCGTTGTTAGCGGAAATAGATTCAAGCAAGCGTAATGTCGTTCCGTCTGGGCTGAGCAGTTGTACCGTAAGCTCGGATAGCTGGTCAATATTCTCCAGGTTGATACAGACCGATTCGATGTCCCGCGCGACGTCCCGTACGGTAGCCGGGTTGTGGTCCGTTACGCGGATCGTCGAACCGTAAGCTTCCGTTTCGGATGGGTACAGACTATTTGAAACTTCGTCGAAGGCGATGGACTCCCAGATAATTACCGTGTCTTCCGCAACGGCCGTGCTGAAGTCTACGGTGATGTCATCTCCCTGGCAGACACTGGTGTCTATGCCCGGGATCGCCGGTCGGGCCGCACGATCGCTACAGTCCCGCGCGAACGGAGATTCGACCAGCAAGGTGAGCGTCGTATCGAAGCGGCAGGAGAAATCGTCTTCCGTTACGATTCGGACCTTTTTCGGGCCGGGATTATTCGTGTTGAGTGCGGCTCGCGTCGGCGTGTAAGCATCATAAAGGTTGTTATCTTCAATCGTGACGGAAGAAAGCGGGACGGTAAATTCTTCGAGGTTAGGGAAGACGTCGGAGGCGAACTCGATTGTCCAGGAGTAAACGGTGCCGTTGTCATCCGGTAAGCTATCCAGGACGTTGAAAGACCAATTACCATTTAGCTCACAGCCGATGAATTCATCAAAACTACCGCCCTCCGCGCGGTAGTCGATTTCTGGGATTTTCTCACCCGCATCAAAACTACCTCGCTGCACAACTTCGCGCATTGTTGCCGGGGCGTTGGCCGTCCAACAGTACGTGCCGGGTGGGTCGGGGGTGATGGTGAATTTATCCCCGAGCCCAAGGGTTTGGTTGCCCACCCGGCCGACGATGTCGGAGCTGTAGCGGTGGAGGTCGAGCTTGGTGCCGTCCGGGCACTCCACCGAAATACCTAAATCACCAAGAAAGGAGTGCTCCATACTCGCACAAATACTCACGATCTGGTCGCCCCGTTCGAGGCGCTGCCCATTGGCGAAGCTCGAGAACTCGAGTGAGCTCTGGTAAGTCGTAATGTCGTCCGGTAGGGGAGTTAGTTCGGAAAAAGTCTGACTGGTACGGAACGAAAAACGCTGCGGCGTGGGCGAGATGTTGAGCGAATTCGGGTCCGTTCCGCCGACGTCGATAATGATTTCGTCGCCGGGGTAAATGTTTGCTGGAAGGTTACTGGGTTCGTTGAACACGGGAGCGGGGGCGACGCGGACGCGCCGTGTCGTCCGCAGTGCGTTACGGCAACCGCGCTCGTCTTCAATGGTAAGGTTGATCTGGTAGGCACCCGGTTCTTCGTAAATATGGGTGACGGTCGGGCCGGTCGCGCTGGTACCGTCCTGAAACGTCCAGGTGAACTCCGAGGTAGCGTCACTCTGTGCGTATTCCTGCCCATCCTCCGGGTAACGCCCCTCGGCACGCAGCGTGATGGGGTCGCCGGGGCAAACGTCGATGAAACCCTCGTCCGTATCCGGCAGGCGGGGTGGCGTGGTACCGAGAATAACCGCCGAAATGGGTTGGCAAGGATTAACGCAGATAACGGACGCTTTCCAGCCGTTGAGGGACGTACCGCCGCTCGTAAACTCAAAAGTCAGGCACCCCGACGCGTTACCCGCCGTAGACCTGAAGGCAACGCTCGAGTCATCGTTCGTGCCGGTGAGGCTTCCGAGCAGCGGCGCACCGGTGGTATTGCCGTTGTAAATATTCAGTACACCATCGATCTCAATTTCCGAGAAAAACACGCGCACACTTTCTCCCGAGCTTCCGTCGGAGCAAATCGTGGTGGTCTGCACTGCGCCCGCCCCGCCGTGACCGCCACTTTCGCCGCCCGCGTCAAAAAAATTGCCGTTACAGGACGAGATTTGATCGTTCTGGCCAATCAAAATAACGTCCTGCGCCACCACCGTCAGGGAAAGTAACGCAAGAACTGACGGTAGTAGATAACGAACGTACAATCGGGCCATGGGAATATCTTGTTAATGGGGGGCTACCTGCTTATTGTACCTTCCACGGCACCCGCGAAAGCGCCCAAAAACCGCCCCCGTTGACGCTCCGAACGTGATCCGTAACGTGTAGTGGAGCGACGGACCTGAGGAAGGCTAGAGACCGTTGACAAAGGTAACGAGGGCTAATGATCCGCAACGGGGGCTGCACGACAAATGCCTCCCGGCGGCTATCTTTGCCGGAAACGTAAAAAGCTATGCTGGTATTGGACGGAAAGGCCCTGGCCGCGACAATAAAGGAAGAATTGAAGCAGGAGGTCGACGTAATTCGTCAGGCCGCCGGCAAAATTCCTCACCTCGCCGCCATCCTCGTCGGAGACAACCCGGCCTCCCAGGTGTACGTCCGCAATAAAGTCCGTAGCTGCGAGCAGATCGGGTTCCGCTCCACGCTCATCAGGATGCCGGAGGACGTTACGCAAAGTGAAATCCTCACCGAAGTTGCTAAGCTTAATAACGACCCCGACGTAGACGGATTCATCGTTCAGCTGCCCCTCCCCAAGCACATCGACGAAGACCAGATCAACCTCGCCATCGAGCCCAGAAAAGACGTGGACGGCTTCACCCCGGTCAACATCGGGTTGATGACCCTCGGCCTGCCCAGCTACCTTCCGGCGACCCCGAATGGCATCATGACCATGTTGGAAAGATACGGCATACAAACGACTGGAAAAGAAGTAGTTGTCCTGGGTCGGTCAAACATTGTCGGAACCCCGATGACCGTGCTTCTGAGCCGCAAAGGTGAGCCGGGCAACGCAACGGTTACGCTGTGCCACAGCCGCACTGAGGATATGGCTTTTCACACCAAACGCGCCGATATTCTGATCGCCGCCATCGGTCGCCCGGAAATGATTACCGCCGACATGGTGAAGGAAGGCGCGGTCATCATCGACGTCGGTATCAATCGCGTTGACGACGCTACCAAAAAGCGCGGCTACCGCCTCTGCGGCGACATTGACTACGCTGGTTTGGAAAGTAAGGTGTCCGCCATGACGCCCGTCCCCGGTGGGGTGGGGCCGATGACGGTGGTGAGTTTACTGATGAACACGTTGCAGGCCAGCAAGAGCTAGTCAGACGCTTCGCTTTCGGGGTGCTGCGTACTTTAGGTGCTTCGCCTTTGGGCAGCCACACGTTGGAGCTGTGCGGTGGCCTAAAAGAATAGCGTCTAAAAGAGCGCAAGCTCGTCTAAAAGCGAAGCGTCTAAAGAGGTGAAGCCGTCTAAATAATTCCTGTTTCGCCAAGGTACCGCTCCGCATCCAGCGCCGCCATGCAGCCCGTGCCGGCGGCCGTAATCGCCTGGCGGTAAACGTGGTCGGCCGCGTCGCCGGAGACGAACACGCCGGGGATATTAGTTTTGGTAGAATTTGGGTGGTGCATTAGGTAGCCGGTGTCTTCCATGTCGATCCAGTCGCCAAACATTTTCGTGTTGGGGATGTGGCCGATTGCGACGAAGAAGCCATCGACGGCAATCTCCTGCGTCTCACCCGTCTGGTTGTTCTTGACGCGGACGCCGGTGACGAATTCGTCACCCAGGACCTCCTCCGTCTCAGTGTTCCAGTAGATGTGGATGTTCTTCTGCTTCTTGACGCGCTCCTGCATAATTGCTGAGGCGCGCATCTCGTCGCGGCGGACGAACATGTGGACTTCCGGGCAGAGGTTACTGAGGTAGAGCGCCTCTTCACACGCGCTATCGCCGGCCCCGACGATGGCGGTTGGTTTGCCCCGGTAGAAGAAACCATCGCAGACCGCACAGGCGCTGACGCCGTTGTTCATCAGGCGCTGCTCGCTTTCGATGCCGAGCCAGCGGGCGGTGGCGCCGGTGCTGATGATGACGGTGTGGGCGGCGATCTCTTCGCCGCTTTCGGTATAAACTTTGTGAACGGGGCCGGAAAAATCGACGCGGTCGATCAGTTCGTACTTCACTTCGGTGTTGAAGCGCTCGGCCTGCTTGCGCAAATCTTCCATCATGGCCGGGCCCTGGATGCCTTCCGGGTAGCCGGGGAAGTTCTCCACGTCGGTGGTGATCATCAACTGGCCGCCGGGTTCCTTGCCGGTGTAGAGAACGGGATTGAGGTTGGCGCGGGCGGCGTAGATGGCAGCTGTGTAGCCAGCGGGGCCAGAGCCAACGATGACGGTTTTCAGAGGTTCGGTTCCCATGGGGGTTGCTAAATTTTGGGCAAAGGTAAGAATTCGTTCCGCGGGTAGTTTTCCCGTGGAGTTACGCGTAATTAACAGCCGCACTTCGGCCAGGGTTGAACGGTAGTTGACGTACTCCGGCGGGCCTGTCGGAAAGCGATATTTTAGCGTATTAAGGCGCGGCCGCCGGTGCCGGGAAAATCACGGAAGAGCAAAGTAGTGCTGGCGCTAAACCGCAGCGATGGCTTCCAGTTCGATTAAGCATCCGTAGTGCAGTTCGCCGGTCGGGACTACACAACGGGCGGGGCGGTGGTCGCCAAAGAAATCGGAATAGAGTTGGTTGACGGTATCCCACAGCGCGATATCGGTCAAATAGATACGTACCTGGATGACCCGGTCGGTGGAACTACCCGCGGCGGTGAGTAAGTGAGCGAGCTTGCTGAACACTAATTCAGTCTGGGCTTCGATCCCGTCGGGTACTTGACCCGCTTCCGTCCGCGGAATCTGACCGCTCACGTATAGCGTTCCGTTATGTTCTACGATGGGGCTGTAGTGACCTTCTGGCGTAGGAATATCCTTGTTCGTGACGATTTTCATACCGACGAAGGTAGCTAAAGCACGCTGCTCTTCCGGAACTTTCGCCGCATCTACGAAGCCAAAGCGAGTCCCGCACTCAGTCGGGGCGACCGCGCACAATTGAGCGTAAAAACGCTTGCGTAAAATTGTCTTTGATCAAACAAATTTGGGTGGATAAGGGCGAATCTGACACAAAAAACCGTATCTTTAGGGCAATGAATGAACGCATCAGAGAAAAGCTTACCATTCTCGCTGACGCCGCTAAATACGACGTTTCGTGCAGCAGTTCCGGCAGTAAGCGAAAGAACACGGTGGACGGGCTCGGCAACGCGACCGGCATGGGTATTTGTCATACCTACACCCAGGACGGCCGCTGCGTCTCCCTGCTAAAAATTCTGCTGACGAACCACTGCATTTTCGATTGCGCCTACTGCGTGAGCCGCAAGAGTAACGACGTGAAGCGCGCCGCCTTTACCGTGGAAGAGGTTGTCGATCTCACCATCAATTTTTACAAGCGTAATTACATCGAAGGACTTTTCCTTAGTTCCGGGATTTTCAAGAGCGCGGACTACACCATGGAGCGCCTCGTGCGCATTGCCAAGACTTTACGGACGGAACATAAATTCAACGGCTACATCCACCTCAAGGCCATCCCCGGAGCCAGCGACGAGCTGATCCACGAAGCCGGCCTCTACGCCGACCGCCTGAGCGTCAACCTGGAGATGCCGAGCGAAATGAGCCTCAAGAAAGTAGCCCCCGAAAAGAGCTACGCGGACGCCTACAAGCCGATGAACTTCCTGAAGGAATCCATTGATGACTACAAATCTCAATCCACGGCGCTCGTCAAATCCATCCACAAACCTAATTTTGCCCCCGCCGGGCAGAGCACGCAGATGGTGATCGGTGCCAGCCCGGAAACGGACCAGGATATTCTGAAGCTTTCCAAGACTTTATACCGAGACCAATCGCTGAAGCGCGTCTACTACAGCGGCTACGTCCCGATCAGTGACGACATCCGTTTGCCGACACTTTCCGCACCGCCTCTCCGCCGCGAAAATCGCCTTTACCAAGCCGACTGGCTGATGCGCTTCTACAAATTCGATGCCACCGAAATTGTCGACGACGCCAACCCGATGCTGGACCCCGATGTCGACCCAAAGCTGGCCTACGCCCTGCGTAACCCCGCCCTGTTCCCAGTTGACGTCAACACCGCGCCGCTGGAGATGATCCTCCGCATACCGGGGGTCGGCGTCAAGAGCGCGCACAAAATCGTCCAGTCCCGCCGCTTTCATTCGCTCCGTCGGGAGCACCTCAAGAAAATTGGCATCGTCTGGAAGCGAGCGCAGTACTTCCTGACCAGCGCCGATAAGGACTTTCGGCAACTGGGGTTTGACCCGCAGGTCATTCGCCGTCGTGTACTGCGCGGTCAGACTTCCGGTCGCCACGTGAAAACGCCGCAGTTGAGTTTGTTTGGGTAGTTTAGTACGAACGTTCCGCCACCGTAACTTTTGCTTCGTGGCTAACGAAAATAAGAAGGCCCGCTTGCGTCACGCAAGCGGGCCTTCTTCATTAACTCGGTGAGGAGTGGGGTTACATCCCCTTTTCCTTAAAGTAAGATCCGGCGACTTTCTCTCCGGCCTGTACTTTTTCGATCCGTTCTTTGAACTCGTTAGACACTTCGTACTCGTCCATACGGGCGTAAATCTCTTTAAGGGCAATCAACGTGTTAACGTCTCCTGGCTCACTCATTTCCGCCTTCTGGAAGAAGGGTAGTGCCTTGGCAAATTCTACATTCACTACTTCCTGTAGTTCGTCGTATTTTTTCTGGCCTTCCTTCGAAAAGTCGTTACCTAGCTCGACGAGTTCCTGCGTCATGCCGGCGGCACGGTTGTAGATCATGGAGCCTAGTCCAGAAATCATTCGTGCGGAAGACGGGTCTTTCTCAAGACCGCGCTGGTATTCAGCCTCGGCTTTTTGGTAGAACATTTCTTCTTTCTCCACGTCACCGTCCGTCTTTGCTTTCTTGTAGAGCTCCTGGTAAACACCCGCGAGCGTACCGTAGAGGGAGATGTTGTCCGGCTCCTTGGCAATGGCGGATTCCAGGCGTTCGGTCAATTCGTCGAGGCGACCTTCCGCGAGGAGGAAGTTGATTTCGTTGAACAGCAAACCACTGTCGTCCGGGTAGCGCGTGCGCCCCTTCTGGAGTACGTCGGCGGCTTCGGTCTTCATTTCTTTCTCCGTGTAGATAGTGAAAAGCCCGCTGTAGATAGCGGAGTCATCGTACTCAGCACCCATCAGTTCTTCGAACAAAGGTTGGGCACCGTCGTAATTTTTGGCGAGCAGGGCGGCGAGGCCACCGTAGTATTTGTCCTGAGTAACACTTTCTTCGGTTAAGCTCGACTTACCTCCGTTCTTCTCGAGAAACTCGGATACCATCATGTTCGTTTGGAAGGCCGTGTAGCTGTTTCCGTAGAAGCTCTCGTTCTCGGTGCCGTCCTGAATAAAGTAGATTCCTTCGTTCGTGATGCTACCCTGGATGTCTTCGAGACCCTTGATGGCTGCTTTGCGGGTTCCCTTCTTATCGGTCGCGTTGTAAGCCGCCATGTAGGCCTTCGCTGCTTTGGTAGCCGGCATGTCGATGCCACGGGCTTTGTCGGCTGCGTCGAGGGAGCGACGGGTGACGTACTGGACGGTCGCTTCTTTGTAGATGTCTCCGGCTTCAAGGAGCGCCTTCGGGTCGTTCGCCACTTCACTGTCCTGCATCGCGAGTTCCAGGTTAGCGGATGCTTCCTTCAGGGCTTCTACGTCGCCGTTGAGCTTGTAACTGTCGAAAGATTTCTTGGCTGATTTGAGCGCGTCCTCACCACTCTGGGCTACCAGGCTGGTAACGGAGATGAGCATGACGAGCATCGATAGGATAAGTCTGTACATGTTTAAAATTTGTTGGTTTAGTAAAATGAATTCCGGTAAGTAAGACGTTCCCGGATTTGCAATGGTAACTAGGAAACGTTAAGGCCGGGGAAGTTTATCGTTAAGGCGATCCTAAATGATGGAGCGCAAAAACGAAAGAGCCCCTTCTACGTCCTAAAACGTAAAAGGGGCGATGTGTTCGGTAGAACTGACGTCAGTAATAATTAGCGATTACGCTGTTTAACCTTGTCGCACTGTCAAGCTTTACTCTTCTTCATTGAGCGGTTCTTCGCGATCCTCCCCGTCGTGGCGAACGATTGCTACGTCGGAGATCGCGTCTCCCTTCTCCACGTTAATCAGGCGAACGCCCTGGGTAGCCCGACCGGAAATGCGCAAAGCATCGAGTCCCGTCCGAATGACGATACCGGATCGATTCGTAATCATGAGGTCGTCTTCGTTAGTAACGGCCTTCATGGCGATCAGCTCACCGGTTTTCTCGGTGACCTTCATCGTCCGAACGCCCTTGCCGCCCCGGTTGGTAATCCGGTAGCTGTCCCAGTCGGATCGCTTACCGATCCCGTTAGCGCTGACGACCAGAATGGTTTTGTCCGCGTCTAATTCATGGTCGATCGTGACCATACCGACAACGGCGTCGTCGTCGCCCTGCAAACTGATGCCGCGCACACCCGTGGCGGTACGGCCCATGTTGCGGACTTTCTCCTCTTCGAAATGGATCGCTTGTCCTTTGCGCGACGCTAGAAACACGTGGCTGGAACCCGTTGTCAGCTTGACTTCGAGCAATTCGTCGCCGTCGTTGATCGAAATGGCGTTGATGCCATTCGTGCGGGGGCGGGAGTACGCTTCCAGACTGGTCTTCTTGACAATACCTTTTCGCGTAGCGAAAATGATGCTATGTCCCTGCAGGAATTCCTCGTCGGTAAGGTCCTGGACGCTGATGTAGGCGCGGATGTTCTCTTCCTTCGGCATCGCGATGATGTTCTGGATCACCCGCCCTGCGCTCTGCTTACTAGCTTCGGGAATTTCATAAATCCGCAACCAGAAACAGCGGCCCTGGTCGGTAAAGAGTAGGAGGTAGTTGTGGTTACTCGCGATGAACATGTGTTCCACGAAGTCCTTGTCGCGCGTTTTGCTGCCGCGGCTACCGCGACCACCGCGACTTTGCGCGCGGTATTCGTCGACGTTGGTACGCTTGATGTACCCGAGCTTGCTGATCGTAACGACGACGTCGTCGTCGGCAATCATGTCCGTGATGGAGATGTCGGCCGTATCGAGGCTAATTTGCGAGCGGCGCTCGTCGCCGAAGCGAGTTTTGATGTCGTGTAGTTCTTCCTTCACGATCACGCGCTGGCGCTCCGGGCTTTCCAGGATGCCGCGGAGGTCGTCGATGATTTCACGGATTTCAGCGTACTCAGCACGGATCTTATCGAGTTCGAGACCGGTCAACTTCTGGAGGCGCATTTCGAGGATGGCCTTGGCCTGCGCTTCGCTCATCGCATTATCGCCTTCGACCGTTAGTTCCGTCGTCTGGGCTTCTTCGACCAGGTCGCGGAACTTCGTCCAGAACTGCTCTTTGTTGCCGATGAAGGTTCCATTGATCAAGCCTTCCCGGGCTTCTTCCGGGCTGGCACTGGCGCGAATCAGGGCGATCACTTCGTCCAGGTAATCCAACGCGATCAACAGGCCGATCAGGATGTGCGCGCGGGCGAGTGCCTTGTTGAGTTCGTATAGCGTCCGCCGCTGAATGACCTCGATTCGGAAGTCGATAAACTCCTCGATCATGTCCTTCAGGTTCAGCGTCATGGGCCGTCCCTTCACGAGGCAGACGTTATTGACGCCGTAGCTAGTTTGCAGGGCGGTGTACTTGTAGAGGTAGCTGAGCACGATGGAAGCCATCGCGTCGCGCTTGATCTCAATGACGATCCGGAGGCCGTCGCGGTCGGATTCATCACGCACGTCCCGGATGCCGGTGATCTTGCCCTCGTTGGCGAGTTCGGCGATCTTAGCGACCAGTACCGACTTATTGATCTGGTAGGGAATCTCGTTGATGATGATCGTCTCGCGATCGTCACTGTCTACTTCGATTTTGGCGAGGCCACGGACGACGACGCGGCCACGGCCGGTTTCGAACGCTTCCCTAACCCCGTCCACACCGTAGATAATACCACCGGTGGGGAAGTCGGGTGCCTTCACGTACTGCATGAGCTCCGGGATCGTAATCTCCGGATTATCAATCGTTGCGAAGATACCATCGATTACCTCGTTGAGGTTGTGCGGCATCATGTTGGTGGCCATGCCGACCGCGATGCCGGAAGCGCCGTTGACGAGCAGGTTCGGGATGCGCGTGGGCAGTACGGAGGGCTCCTTCAACGTATCGTCGAAGTTGAACTGAAAGTCAACCGTGTCCTTGTCGAGGTCGCCGAGGATGTTGTCGGAGATCTTTTCGAGCCGCGCTTCGGTGTAACGCATGGCGGCTGGGGAGTCGCCGTCCATGGAGCCGAAGTTGCCCTGTCCGTCCACGAGGGGATAACGGAGGGACCAGTCCTGGGCCATGCGCACCATCGTGTCGTAAACCGAGCTGTCGCCGTGGGGGTGGTACTTACCGAGTACTTCCCCGACGATCCGGGCGGATTTTTTGTGGGAAGACCGGAAGCTCAGCCCCAGTTCATTCATTCCGAAGAGTACCCGCCGGTGGACGGGTTTGAGGCCATCGCGCACGTCCGGGAGGGCGCGGCTAACGATGACGGACATCGAATAATCGATGTAGGCGGACTTCATCTGATCCTCGATGTTGACCGGGATGATCCGTTGCTTCTCTGCCATAATTTGTATTCTAAACTAAGATTTGCCGTTGGTTTTCGCTGCGCGGTCGCCGGTGCAAAGTGGACTCGTAGAAGCGCGAAGTGAATGAAGGAAACGGCCGGATTCGCCCTGCTTTTCTCCCACCACGATGCACCCGCATCCGTGCCCACATTCTGCACCGGCGAATTACCCTCGGGTACGCGCGAAGATACGTAAAAGCGGGCGCTTTTGGTAGCCTTTTACCGTCAGAAATGGTCCGAAACCACCTTAAATGAAAGGTCAGGACAATTCAAAAATTTATCTCGCCGGTAGTCATGCAAATAACCACCGAATTGGCCGACAAATCGCCCGTCAAACATCATTTCTAACTTAACAATTTGCAGCCGTTGGTGACCGTGAACCCTCGCAACCACAAAGCAATTTAGGAAACAAAATAACCTGACTATGAGAGCACTAACCTGGCACGGCCAGGGTGACGTTCGCGTCGATACGCACCCCGACCCCACAATCCTGTCACCAACGGACGCCATCATCAAGATTACTTCCACGGCCATCTGCGGTTCCGACTTACACCTCTACGATAATTATGTCCCCATGATGCGGGAGGGTGACATCATCGGCCACGAACCGATGGGCATCGTGGTGGAAACCGGCGCGGCCGTTAAAAACATCAAAAAGGGAGACCGGGTCGTTGTTAGTTTCACCATCTCCTGTGGGCACTGCTTTTTCTGTGAAAGTTCCATGTATTCCCTGTGCGACAACTCGAACCCTAAACCAGAGAACGCCGAAAAAGCCATGGGCCACTCGCCCGCGGGTATCTACGGGTACAGCCACCTGACGGGGGGCATTCCCGGTGGCCAGGCGGAGTTTCTCCGCGTTCCGTACGCCGACGTTGGCACGATCAAGATTGAATCCGACCTCCCCGACGAAAAGGTACTTTTCCTCTCCGACATCTTTCCTACCGGCTACATGGCCGCCGAGCAGGCGCAAATCCAGCCCGGTGATACCGTTGCCGTGTGGGGTTGCGGCCCCGTTGGCCAGTTCGCCATCCAGAGTGCCTGGATGCTGGGCGCCGGCCGGGTGATCGCCATTGATAAAGTAGAGGAGCGACTAGCTATGGCCCGCACGGCCGGCAAGGCGGAGACGATCAATTTCGAAACCGAAAGCGTTCTCGACAAACTGAACGAAATGACCGGCGGTCGCGGACCCGATCGTTGCATCGAAGCCGTGGGGGCGGAGGCCCACGCCGCCAGCAACATTACCGCGGCGGCGGACTCGCTGAAGTCGACGTTACACTTGCAAAGCGACCAGCCGCACGCGCTCAATCAGGCGATCATGGCTTGCCGCAAGGGCGGAACGCTCTCCGTACCGGGTGTGTACGCCGGCCCGATGACGCTTCAATTCGGTGCCGTCATGAACAAGGCGCTGACCCTCAGGACCGGCCAAACGCACGTCCAGGCGTACATGAAGCCACTGCTCGAAAAAATCGAGAAAGGTGAAATCGACCCGAGTGTAATCATCACTCACACCGAACCTCTGGAGAACGCTCCGGAGATGTACCGGATCTTCCGTGAGAAGGAAGACGGTTGCGTTAAGGTCGTGCTGAAAGCATAAGTACCAAAGGTGTTTTCCGTGGTGCCGTGCTTCGCTCGCCGCGAAGCACGGCATTTTTGTGTCACGAACCGGCGTGGGGCAATTCTGGGCACAGACTTTTTCTCCCGTCCAAAACCAAACTACCCAACGTTCGTTTCCCTCACCATGGCACACACCCACGATACCGTCAAACCCTACGGCGAAACGGACTCCAAGAAATCCGAAGTCGGGCAAATGTTTGACTCCATTGCTTCTTCTTACGACCTACTTAATCGGGGGACCTCCCTGGGCGTCGATACCCTCTGGCGGGCCAAGATGATCGAGGAGCTGGACGATACTATTCACAAAAAAGTACTCGACGTGGCCACGGGCACGGCGGACGTCGCGATTCAAACCATCAAGCGCACGAAGGTCGAGCACGTGACCGGCCTGGACCTGAGTGAAGGAATGCTGAGCTACGGTAGAAAGAAAGTCACCACCGCCGGGCTGGATGACCAAATTACCCTGGTGCAGGGGGACAGCGAGAACCTGCCTTACGCCGACGATCATTTCGACGCCGTCACCGTCAGTTTCGGGGTGCGCAACTTCGAAAATTTAGAAAAGGGCCTGGCGGAAATGCGCCGAGTACTGCGCCCGGGGGGGAAGGTGGTTATTCTTGAGTTCAGTAGGATTACCTTTGCGCCCATTCGCTGGGGATTTAATGTCTACTTCGGTAAAATTATGCCGCTGATCGGTCGTTTACAGTCGAAAGACCCCCGCGCTTACGCTTACCTTTTCGAGTCCGTCCAGGCTTTTCCGAGCGGAAAGACGTTCACGGATATTCTCGACCGGGTGGGGTACAAACGAACTGAATGCGCCCCACTTACTTTCGGCATCGCCACCATCTATACCGCACACAAGGACTGAGCCCCGCAATTTTTGGCGCTTTAGTGTTCGCGCTGAGTTTCTTTTTTTGCGCGGACGCGGGTGCACAGTACACGGGTGGGCGCAACGATAATTTCCGCGATTTTCAAAATAAGCGCTTCTATTTCGGGCTTACGCTCGGAATCAATTCCAGTCGCTACACGCCGTTCCGAAGCGAGGAGTTTCTGTTCAGCGATACGATCGTGGCGGTCAGTAGCCTGAATGGCCCGGGGTTTAACCTGAACATGATTGCCAATCTGAAGATCGGTCAGTACTTCGATTTTCGCTTTCTACCGGGTTTCAGCTTCGCCGAGCGGCGCCTTAATTACAGTCGGGACAATCGCGGGCTCTCGGAAACCCAGCGTTCCATTCAGTCGGTATTCGTAGAATTACCGTTTCACTTTCGTTATAAATCGGCTCCATACCGCGACAAGCGCGTCTTTCTCGTTGCCGGGGCAAAGTACAGTTTCGACGTAGCCAGCGAGTCGCGTACGCGGCAGTCCGACAATCTCGTCCGCATCAGCCCCCATGATTTTCACGTCGAATACGGGGCTGGCGTACAGTTCTTCTTTCCCTATTTTATTTTCTCTCCCGAATTCAAAGTGAGCCACGGCATCGGCAATACGCTGATCTTTAACCCGAACCTGGATGAAAGTACGGTGCTGGATAAAGTACTCAGCCGAACCTTCACCATCAGTTTTCACATCGAAGGGTAAACCCTACCTACTTAGCCCCTAATTGGTGACACTCCCCTGCGCTAACCCACCGTCAAGTACAGCGTAGTGGCGCGGGACGTGGGTGGTATAAGTCTGGGAAAATAGTACACCGAAGGGCCCGGAAAGTGGAAGCCGTCTACTGGCCCGCTTTGATGATGTCGGCGAATGCCTGGGCGTCGAGCGAAGCGCCACCGACCAGACCACCGTCGACGTCAGCCATCCCGAACAATTCTTCGGCGTTGGCAGCTTTTACGGACCCACCGTAAAGAATACTGATACCGTTGGCAATCTCGGAACCAAACTGGTCGGAGATCATCTGGCGAATGAAAGCGTGCATTTCCTGCGCCTGTTGCGGCGAGGCTGTTTTGCCCGTGCCGATGGCCCAGACGGGTTCGTAGGCGACCACCACCTTAGCCATCTGCTTGGGAGAAAGCGCGGACAGCGCCTGCTCGATCTGTTTGCCGACCACGACGTTCTGGTTATTGGACTCCCGAATGTCTAATTTCTCTCCGCAGCAGTAGATGGGGATTATCCCCGCGTCGAGTGCGGCAACGATTTTGGCGTTGATAAGCGTATCATCTTCGCCGCTGTACTGTCGCCGTTCGCTGTGGCCAAGGATTACGTAATCGATGCGAGCGTCCGCCAACATGGCGGCGCTCATTTCTCCGGTAAAGGCACCGTCTGCTTTTTGGTGCATGTTTTGTGCGGCTACGTAGTATCCCTCCGCGGCGGCGGTAAGTTGCTTGATCTTTACCAACTGAATTGCCGGTACTCCGAAAATGACCTTACCTACTGGCGCAGCCACCTTATCGATTACGCCCTGTGCCAGCACGGAGCCTTCGCTTGGTGTAGTGTTCATCTTCCAGTTACCGGCTACGATGCGGCGGTCAGTCTTACTTGTCATTGGTGTTGGGTTGTGTGCGGTAGAAAAATCTGAAGGGCGGCGGGGTAATTTTTGTTCTCACGGTCGCGAAATTATCCGGCACGTGAATACTACCACCCGGTACCACTTCGGTGGCGGATTACTTACGCTTCTCCTCATTCCGCTCAATCTTGTGGCCGGGGCGGCTCCACTTGATGCGCGTCTTTGCTTCGGGACCGCCGGGGTCCTGCTTGATCGTTGGCTTTGTTCCCTTTGAATAGGCGGTCGCTGGCTTCAGCCCCAGGTTGTTGAACATCTCCAGGTCCTCGAAGGCTTCGGGGTTGGGGGTCGTTAATAATTTATCACCGGCGAAAATGGAGCCCGCCCCGGCGAGGAAACACATGGCCTGGCCTTCGGGGCTCATGCTCGTGCGGCCGGCGGAGAGGCGGACGGTGGTTTTGGGCATCATGATCCGGGTCACGGCAATCATCCGGACCATGTCAAATATGGGTACGGGGCGCTGATCTTCGAGGGGAGTCCCGGCGACGGCGACGAGGGCGTTGATGGGTACGGATTCTGGCTGGGGGCTGAAGGACGACAGGGTCATCAACATCTTCAGGCGGTCGTCGATGCTTTCTCCCATGCCGATGATGCCCCCGGAGCAAACGGTGAGGCCGGCCTTACGGGCATTGCCGATGGTTTCGATCCGGTCTTCGTATCCACGGGTGGAAATCACTTCTTTGTAGTACTCTTCGGAGCTATCCAGGTTGTGGTTGTAGGCGTACAAGCCAGCGGCGGCCAGTCGTTCCGCCTGGTTGGGGGTGAGCATACCGAGGGTCGCGCATACTTCCATGTCGAGTCCGTTTACCGTTCTGACGAGGTCGAGGACTTGCTCGAATTCGCCGTCGTCACGGACGTTGCGCCAGGCGGCACCCATGCAGAGGCGACTGCTGCCGAGCCCCTTGGCGCGGGTTGCGGCGGTGGTGACCTGCTCGACCGTCATCAGCGCGTTCTCCTCAATGTCGGTGTGGTAGCGGGCGGCCTGGGGGCAGTAACCGCAATCTTCCGGACAACCGCCCGTCTTGATGCTGAGCAGACTGCTCATCTGGACTTCATTGGGGTCGTGGTGCTGGCGGTGCACGGTGGCGGCGCGGAAAACGAGGTCCATCAGGGGGCTGTCGTGGAGTTCTCGCAGGGCTGCTAGGGACCAGGTGGTGGAAATGTTCTGGGTCGTTACGGTCATAGGGGGTTCCGGTTAGCTGGGGGGCAAATATAGGTAATGAGGTGGTGGTATGCTTTACGGATGGCGATTCAGTTTTTTAGGTTGAAAGCAAACAAACATTGCATTATTCGTACTGACTTTGCACCCGCGACCGCGCAACAAAAATAGCGTGATGCTACTCGTGAATTCTACCCTTTATAGACCTACCGGAGACGGCACGGTCGAGCGAATCAACTTTTGCAAACAACTTGGCGTCGGGGGAAAGGCGCGCCAGGTCGGGCTGCCCGGCGTCGACCCAGCAGGTGAACCAAACGCTACCGATGCTGAGTATGGTAGCGCGAAAACGTTCTTCGACCATGCCCTGCATTTCGCGACTCCACGCGGCGGAAAACTCCGCGGACTGAGTCTTGATGGTGCGCCCTAACCGCTCGTCGAACACCATTTGTTGGTCGGCGGGGTACGTTTCGCGTAGGCGCCGCTCGCTACTGAGGACGGAGTCGACGAGGGAATGGCTTTTCAGAACGATGCCCCAGTAATAGTCGCGTGGGTTTTCGATGTAGCGGGCTTTGCCAACGAAGAAGTCGTACTCGTCGTCCGCAAATAGTTCCGGGAGGCGCGACTCCCAAAAAGCATGAATGCCCGTCTGGCCGGTTAGTTGACCATTGTAATTTTCGGTGGTGTGCAGCGGCACGTGGGCGTCACCGATGTAGTGACCGATCTCGGCGGAAAGCCGTAAGATGTCCTTTGAATCTTCCGCGACGAAGGCCTGGGTCAGGCGCCGCTGGTACTGTTCCAGGTGATACGGCAATATGCCGTATTCGGAAAAGTGTTCCCGTGCTTCAACCGTTGCGCCGTCCGGAACGGATAAGCCCAGCACGCGTGCGCTGTCCGGCGCGATGGTCATCAGTTCGTCGTAGAACCCCGGAAGTGCGTTGTTGATCCAAAAACTGCGGTAGGTACCGAGACTCGTGCGGAATACCTCGCCAGATCTGTTGCGGAGTACCACCTCGCTGTTGTCGGCAAATAGGTAATCCGGGTCACCCTGAATAATGGTGTCCGTTGCCCAGACTACGGTATCCTGCGGGCCGGTAAGAACCAACCCCCCCCGGTAGATGAGCGCATCGGTCCAGCGGCGGGGCACGTGCGTAAATTTCTTGCTTTCCCCCCAGTGGTCGAGGTCGATGTAGTGGCGGACGGCTTCGAACTTACTGGCGTAGCGGCGCTTGTCGGGGTCGACCGCGTGGTCGGTTAGCCACTCAACGTGGGCGCGGTAAAAGGGCATCATCTCCGCGTCGAGCGTAAATACCGCCAGGCGGTTTAGCCGGCGGTGGCCGAAAAAGCCCCACTCCGGCCCGACGGCCACGGCGAGACTAGAACCGGCGACCAGCAACAAAAGAAACCACCTCATCAGCTGCCAATTACCTTGCATTGCCGTAAGATAAGGACTGCGTCAAAAATAATCGTAGCCGATCATGAGCGGCTGGATGGTCTCTACGTTCAGGAGCGCCCAATCCGCCCCGTCGTTGATGAAAGCGCTGTAGGCTTTGAGACCGCCCCGGTTAACGATTGCCCCGGTTTTTGGATTGTTGGTAAACTCGTTGGCGCCGTAGCGCGGATAGATCACCATCGTTTGCTCCGGTTTGCCTTCCTCTTTAACGCGGATGACTGCGTGGGGGAGTGCATCGCGCGCCGCCGTGATGGATTTCTCGTCTAGATTCTCGTAGGCGTTCACGTAGTATTTCTCGTAGCGCGTGAGGATGCCCTCGACGCCGCCCCGGGGCACGTTGCGGGTTTGTTGGTTCGACGCGTAGAAAGGTTTGAGTTGGAAGCGATCTCCATTTTTAGTCAGGACGAAGCTCTTGTTCCGTAGTTTGGGATATTCGATGCTGAACGATTCCACTTTTTCGGGGTCGACGCGCCAGTAAATTTTGTCCCGCCATTCATCGCCAACGTGGACGACGCGCTGGCGGACGTTGCCGGTAAAGCCGGGAAGATGAACCACGTAAGGATCCTCGACCCCTTCCTTGATGGCGTAGGTGCCCGTCTCGTCTGCCGTCGTGCCCCCCAGGTAATAGCCCCGCAGCTTGTTGTTGTCCGCGTCGAATAACTGAATTAACGTTCCGGACGTGGCCAGGTCTTCCAGGATTACCGGGATGGCCTTGTAGCTGGGTAACGATTGCACGTCCAGCCCCTCGATCACCTGCAGAATGCCCAGCATAATATTTTCGTTGGCCGGCACGCCATCGGCCAACCAGCCGGATACGCCACCCCGGGTCAGGTCGACCCTGTTCCCTTTACGGTCGGCGATGAATATGCGATCAATCCGGTCGACGTCCGCGTAGCCAAATTGCCGACTTTCCCCCTTATCCGCCAGGGAATTTTCGGTGGCATCCTTCCGGAGGATAAGCCAGGCGCCGGCACCGAGAACAAGGACGGCCAGGAGAAGAATTGAAGTACGGTTCATACGGGGGGGGAGGGTAGGGCGCTGGTCACGGTGATCACCGAGCGTAGCGTCGCTTGCGCAGGTAGTTAAAAACGAAGCCGAACAGCGCTAGGAGCACCAACGGGAGCCCAACGTTAATCAGCCGCCAGTAGGTGGCATCCGCCACCGCCGCCTCTTTGTCGGTCAGCCGCAGTCGGACTTCCTTACCCCTCGCACCGATAACGCCATCCGGGTCGAGTAGGTATTCGATTGCGTTGAGGAGGAAGGTTTTGTTGGCGTACTGGAATTTGTCGTAGATGTTGTAGCCCAGCGGGTGGTAGATGTAGTCTTTGCTAAGTTCGTTCGACATCACGTCCCCGTCGGCCACGATGATCATGCGGGTAGGAACGGACTCGGCTTTGAAGTCGATGCCGCCTTCCCGGAGTGCGTCCTCGTTCTCTCGCTTCAGCCGGTTGGCGTAGTAACTCGTGAAGGTACCCTCCAACAGGTAGGCGAGTGGTAGAGCGTTCTCGTTAAAGCGATCCAGATCTACGTCGTATTTCTGGGCATCCAAATCAATGGGAGCCGGGAGGCGCTTCCGCCGGGAGCGGGGGCTCGTCTGTAGGAGCACGGTTTTTTTCACCTTGTTGTCCGCATCGTTTACGCTTTCAATGACGGTTGGGAACTTGAGGTCGATGGGGTCGAGGTTCTTAATGATCGGGTGCCCTCCCTGCGGGATGGCTTTCACGTTGTAGGGAAAGTTGACCGGCTGGATGTTTGGTCCGCCCGGTCCCTGACCGACCACGATGGAGATGCGGGTCGAGCTCAGGTCGAGGGCGAGCGTGGGGGGAAGACGAAATCCGTACTTAAAAAAAATGTCTTCCAGACCGGTTTGCCGGGAGCCGGGGTAAAATTCGTTGCGGCCCTGGAGGGAATCCAGGTCCATCGCTACGGCATCGATGGCCCAGATAACCTTGCCGCCGTTCATGACATACTGGTCCAATTTAAATGCATCAAACTCGGAAAATGGTACCGTAGGTTTAGCAACGATTAGCAGCTTTATTTCCGTAGAGATCGTGGCGAAGCTGTCGAGGTTAACCGGGCCCAGGTCATAATCTTCCTGCAGGGAACTATAGAGGCTACTGGTACGCACTTTCGGCAATTCTCCGTGGCCGACGGTGAAGCCGACGAGGGGCTTGTCGTTATTGGTCAGTCCCTCAATGGCGCGGCTGAAGTTGTATTCCAGTAGGCTTTCCGCCTGATTAAGCCGCTGGGCTTCCCCCATGCCGGGAAGCCGGGGGGCAAGAAACGGAATAATGCGCTGGCGCGTCCCGTAGGTCAGAACGGCGTAGGGATAAACCGCATTGAGGGACCGCTCGGCCGCGCTGGTGGAGGAGTACACGTTCACCGGCACAATCCCGTAGTCTTCCTGCAGTTGCAACTGCCGTTCTCGCACCACCTCGATGTCACCGGAGAGGGGGTCGGAAAACTCCCACTCGATCTTGTCGGTGTAGCCGTTGAAGTCCAGCAAAAGATCGGCGACTTTTTCCTTAAGCCGCTCGTAGTTTGCCGGGAGTTTGCCCGTGAGCAAAATCCTGACGGTCAGCCGTTCTTCCAGGTCCTCTAGCTGCTCCACGGTGTTGTCCGTGAGGGTGAAACGCTGGTCTTCGGTCAGGTCGAGTGCGCCGTAAAGGGCCGTTCCTCCAATCCGGGCGTTGGCCAGGACGTTGATGAGCACGAGCAAGACCACGGCCAGGACGAATTGAATCAGCGACTGGGTGCGGTATTTTTGTTCGAGTTGGGGCATGGGGAAGGGAGGAATTAGGCGGTAGGAAGAGTTAGGCGGTAGTGATGCTAATAGTTGTGTCTTTAATCATACTACTGGACATTTTCCCCGGACGCTTGGAGGACCTCAACAATTTTGCCTTCGGCTTCACGGCAGAGGACGCTCCAAGGTCCTCAAGTAGAATTTTAGAACCTTGGAGCGTCTCGAAACTAAAGCGCAGCGAAGGGTTTCGAGTCCTCCAAGCGTCCGATTTGAAAATGTCCAGTAGTGTGGTCTTTAATGTGTACTCTATTTGGGCCGGCACCATTTTAGCCAATTGTGTTGCGCCCACCAGTAGCGGAAAATTAGAACGAATAAGCCCCCAAAAGTTATATAAATTTAAATTACACCTGCTGCCTACCAGCCTATCGCCTACCACCTTTCTTCCCCTTCCCCTTCTCCCAAAGCTCCGCCTCCCGCATCAGATCCTCCAGCGACATATTATCCGTCCGGCTAAAGTGCAAAGTTTCTTTGTATTCCTGCCGGTCGAGCTCGACGGTCTTGATTTCCGTGCCGGTGTACGCCTCCACCGCCCGTAGTTTGTCGTGTTCCTGCGGCGAGCAGAACGTGTAGGCGATGCCACGGCGGTCCCCCCGGCCGGTTCTTCCCACGCGGTGGACGTAATTATCGGCCTGGTCCGGCAGGTCGTAATTGATGACGTGGGTGACGTCGGCGATGTCGATGCCCCGGGCGCTCACGTCGGTGGCGACCATGAGGCGCGTCTGGTTTTCGCGGAAGGCTTCGAGCGCGTCGTTGCGGTCGTCCTGGCTCATGTCGCCGTGCAGGACGAGCGAAATAATGTTAACCCGCCCCATCGCCTTTGCGACGCGTTCGGCGCGGACACGCGTCCGGACGAAGACCAAAATTTTAGCCTCCGGATTCTGCTTGTAGAATCTTTCGAGGAAAAATCGCTTGTCATCCATCTCAATGAAGACGACCGAATGATCGACGTTGCGGGAAATTGGATCTTTGGGGGAGATTTGTATCCGGATCGGTTTCTTGACCAGCGTGTAGGCCAGTTTTTTGATCTTCTGGTTGATCGTTGCGGAGAAGAACAACGTTTGCCGCCGCATTTTAAGGTGGCCGAGAATGCCCCGAATATCGTCGATGAAACCGAGGTCGAGCATCAAGTCCGCTTCGTCCAGCACCAGGATATTAACGCGCTCCAGGCGTAAGGCTTTTTGGTTAAGTAAGTCGAACATGCGCCCCGGCGTGGCAATCAGGATGTCGACGCCCGCCTGCAATTCTTTGATCTGCGGGTCCTGCTCAACGCCGCCGGTGAGGGCGAAAACGTTGACGCGCGTCCCTTTCGCCAGATCGGTAAATACGGAATCGAGTTGCATCGCCAGCTCGCGCGTCGGCACCATAATCAGGCACTTGATGCCGTCGGCCCTGCGCTGATTTTCCTTATTCGTGTGGATGATTTGGAGCACCGGAATGGCAAAAGCGGCCGTTTTTCCCGTTCCCGTTTGCGCGATGCCCATCACGTCCTCCCCGTTCAGGATGTGCTTGATGGCTTTGTACTGAATGTCCGTCGGGCGCTTCCAACCCAGCTTGCCGATGCTGCGAATGATCTCCGGGGCCAGGGGGTAATCGGTAAATTTCATGGCGCGAAGATACGGCGGGTTGGTAACCCTTCGGTCGGTAGTTGGCGCGGTCGCGGGTGCGCGGTAGATTTTGCAGAGCAGGGTTATTGGGCCTCGTGGCCCGATGTGTCCACCGCCCAGTCCCGAGATTTTACCGTATTCGGATACTACCTCCGCAAATTATTGATAGACAAGGTAATGTGCAAAATTCTGGCTCCTGTTAACCGTCAGTAAACGGGTAAATTCGCAAGTATTCGGTTAACATGCGACTGTCATCGACCCTGACTGGCACCTTGCGATCAAATCAACCGACAAAACGATGTTAACCCATAACAACCATGTCCAGCTCACGGGCCGGGTGGGGCAGCGGCCCGAGCTCCACTTCCTGACGGACGGCACCCCGGTCGCCCGGCTGCGGCTATATCTCGGGGTACCGCCCATTCCCGGGGCGTACGATCGAACGGACCAATCTTTTCGCATTGTCGCCTGGGGCGAAGTAGCGCGGCAACTGTGCCTCCGGGCGACGAAGGGCAACAGAGTGACCGTGCGGGGTCACCTGCGTAACCGAAGCTTTCAGCGCGACGGACAAACCCACGTCCGCACCGAAATCCACGCCGACTACTTTCAACACATCGGCAATCCCGCAGTACCATCAAAAATAGTGCTCACATCCGAGACTGTCAATCCATCATAATCATACAACCCAACGACCATGAACCAACTCACCCTAATCGGTACCATCTTCAAATCGCCTACCTATCACTGTACCGAGCGAGCCCGCGATTTACTCCGTTTTACCCTCCAGGTTAAGCGCCAGCAAAAGATGCGGGCGGTAACTCGTTCTCCACTCAGGGCAGCTGAGGTGCCCGCCGACGTTCACTACTGCCTCGCCTGGGGGCCGGCCGCGCTCGATCTCCACGCCAACCTTAAAGCCGGTGATCGGCTGCTGGTCAGTGGAGAACTTCGGTACTCAAACCACCGGAACCGCCGTGGGGAACTCAGCCGGTTCGCGGAAGTCTACATAACGGGCTACACTTATCTCGGTCAAGAGAAGCCAAGCAGGAGCGAGAATAACCGCTACGTTAGCCGTGCGACCAGACTGGGAGTCGCGAGGGAATAAGTCACCAACCGAACCCTGCCAGGGATCGCAGGTTAGCATACTGCCTATGAGTAAGACCATCAACCTAGTTTGCGAAGAACAACAGATTAACGCCTACGGAAAATTCGGAGAGATTGAAGTATGGCCCGGTAGCCCTTATCCGCTAGGAGCGACTTGGTCCCCGAAAGGATGCAACTTTGCCGTCTTCAGCGAAGGAGCCACCCGAATGGACCTAAGCTTGTTTCGGGAAGACGCGCCGGAAAAAGAAATCTACCGCATCCAGATGATGGAACAGACGGACCTCGTCTGGCACGTCTTTATCCCAAACATAGAGACCGGCTGGCGCTACGGTTACCGCGCCCACGGCGAGTGGAACCCTAACGCCGGTATGCTTTACAATCCGCACAAATTACTTTTAGATCCTTACGCCAAGGGCGTGGGTGAAGAAATTCAGTGGGGCCCCGCCATGTTTCCTTACCCCATCAAGGGCAAAACCGAGAACCGGTTTCTCAAAATGAATAAAAAGGATTCTGCTCCTTTCATGACCAAAGGGGTAGTAATCGATACCAGTTTCGATTGGGAAGGCGACGAACTGCTCAAACACCCCATGCACAATACCATCATTTACGAAGCGCACGTCAAGGGCCTCACTCAGTTGATGCCCGACGTGCCGGCCGCGGAACGGGGAACGTACAAAGCCCTCGGCCACCCCGCCGTGATCGAGTACCTTAAAAACCTCGGCGTCACGGCCATCGAGCTCATGCCCGTTCACCACTTCGTGCAGGACGACCGCTTGGTTAAGATGGGTCTACGGAACTACTGGGGTTACAACAGTCTGTCGTTCCTCGCGCCCCACCCGGATTACGCGGCGGCGGATAAGCCCGAGGACCAAGTCCGGGAGTTTAAAGTGATGGTCAAAGAGTTGCACAAAGCCGGTCTGGAAGTGATTCTCGACGTGGTTTACAACCATACCGCCGAGGGCAATCATTACGGCCCGATGCTGGGGATGAAAGGCTTAGACAACCAGAACTACTACCGGCTGGTACAGGACCAGGAGCAGTTCTATATGGATTATACCGGCACGGGTAATACCATCGATATGACGAGCCCGCGCTCCCTACAAATGGTGATGGATAGTCTACGCTACTGGATCACCGAGATGCACGTAGATGGCTTTCGCTTCGATCTAGCCAGTGCCCTGGCGCGTGGACTTTTCGAAGTTGGAAAGTTGAGTACTTTCCTGGACACCATTCACCAGGATCCAATCATCAGCCAGGTAAAACTGATCGCTGAGCCCTGGGACGTTGGTCCGGGCGGTTACCAGGTTGGTGGTTTTCCCGTGCTTTGGTCGGAATGGAATGGTAAATACCGGGATAACGTCCGTGCCTTCTGGCGGGGCGATGCCATTGGGGTAGGGGAGCTTGCTTACCGACTCAGCGGTTCTTCCGACCTCTACGAGCTCAGCGGCCGCCGCCCCGGTGCGAGCATCAACTTCATCACCGCCCACGATGGCTTCACGCTGCGGGATTTATACAGCTACGATGACAAACACAACGAAGCCAACGGAGAAAACAATAATGATGGTGAGAACCATAACCACAGCTGGAATTGCGGCGTGGAAGGCCCGACGAATGACCCGGAAATCAATGCGCTACGACTAAAAATGCAGCGAAACATGCTGATCACCCTGTTCATCAGCCAGGGCGTACCGATGCTGACGATGGGAGATGAATACGGTCGCACGCAAAATGGCAACAACAACGCCTACTGCCAGGATAACGAAATTAGTTGGTTCGATTGGGATTGGTCGGCCGAACAGCGCGCCTTGCACTCCTTCACGCGCAAACTCATCGCGCTGCGGAAGGATAACCCCATTTTTCACCGGCGCCGTTTCTTCAACGGGCGCACCATCGATGACAGTAACTTATCCGACATCCTCTGGATCAGGCCCGACGGCAACGAGATGGGCGAAGGGGATTGGTCTGACGATCAGGTCCGCAGCTTGGGTATGCTCCTAAACGGGGAGGAAATGGACGAATACGACGAGCGTGGCCAGCGCATCAAGGACGATATTTTCCTGGTCGTGCTGAACGCTTTTTGGGAAACTGTAAAGTTTCGCATGCCGGGCGTCCAGGAGTTCACGCGCTGGGAGGCTTTAATTGACTCTACCACCGATGAAATTCCGGTTCAGGAAGATATTCTGGCGGGTGGTGAATATGCCGCCGCGCCACGATCGATGCACGTCTTCCGGCTCAAAACGAGAACTGCCAACCAGACTGGTGACGGACACCGCAAGGTAACGATCGTCGATCAGGTCCGTAAGTTGTGGGCGATGATTCAGGAGTAGTAGCAAAGTAGTCCCCAACCAAAACCTGCGGACCAGTATCTTCGCCCCATGCAACTGCTAAACCACCAACAGATCGCGAGTAAAGTCAATCGCCTCGCGATGGAAATCCTCGAGCGGAACACCGACGAGGGGGAGCTCTACATCATCGGCATTAACAACCGTGGTCTACAGCTGGCGGAGAAGTTAGTCGCGGGTCTGCGTCTGGTGAGCAAGGCCCCCTTTCACCTTTGGTCACTGAGCATTAGCCCCGCAAGCCCACTTGATCCCGGGCCTGTTCTGGACGGTAATCTGCAGGATTTGGCGGGGAAAGCCGTACTACTCGTCGACGACGTAGCTAACACCGGAAGGACGCTCTTCTACGCCCTCCGTCCCCTCCAGGAGGTGTTGCCCAAGAAGATAGAGGTAGCCGTGCTGGTGGACCGGCGGCACAAAAGCTGGCCAATTTACGTGACCTACAGCGGGCTCGACTTGAGTACCACCATCGGTGATAATATCCTGGTAAACTTCTCGGCGGAAGGGGATTCCGCGAGCCTGGAATAGTGGTAATTTGTCCGCAAGCAGCAGCAGTTTTTGGGGAGCGGAAGCCGAGCGTGCGCGGTCGCCAGTGCAATGATTGTCGGTCTGGCGGGGTGTCGATCACTCCGTCCGAATATTGACGAAGGATCTCTGCCTCACCAAAAATTTTTGCATCCCGCGTCCGCGCCCATCTTTTGCTTGCTATTGCGGCCGGCATCGTGGCCGAAATTATATAGTAAATTCAGACCATAATGTCCTTTATCGCGGTGCCCGTCACATCCGTCAATCGGAAATTCCTACCCTGAAACGGGTAGGTGAATTTCTCGTGGTCAAAACCCAGCAAGCCCAGCACCGTAGCCTGCACGTCGTGCACGTGCGCCCGGTCCCGGACGCCCGCGTAACCAATCTCGTCCGTTTCTCCGTAGACGACCCCGGGTTTCACGCCGCCCCCGGCCATCCACATCGTAAAGGCTTCTCCGTGGTGATCCCGCCCGAGAAAGGGCATTTCAACGCCGCCCCGGTTTTCCCGCATGGGGGTGCGTCCGAACTCGCCACCCCAAACAACTAGGGTGTCCTCCAACATACCGCGCTGTTTCAAGTCCTTGATGAGTGCCGCCATCGCCTGATCAATGCCCTTGCACTGCGCCGGTAGCCCTTCTTCCAAACTAGTCGACCGGCTAGAACCGTGATTATCCCAGCCCCAGTCATATAACTGGATAAAGCGAACGCCGGACTCAGCTAACCGGCGCGCCATCAAGCAGTTATTGGCGAAAGTAGATTTTCCCGGCGTCGTTCCGTACATCTCGTGGATGTAATCCGGCTCCTTTTCGATGTCCATCACCTCGGGGACGGACATCTGCATCTTAAACGCCATCTCGTACTGCTTGATCCGCGTAAGTGTTTCCGGATTGCCCACTTCGTCGTACTGCCGCTTATTGATCTCGTTGATTGCCGCGATCGACTTGCCCCGTAAATCCCGCGACATCCCTTCCGGGTCACTGAGGTACAAGATCGGATCGCCCGCCGTACGGCACTGGATGCCCTGATGGATGGACGGCAAAAAGCCGCTCCCCCATAGTTTTTTGCCGCCACTCGGGTCCCGCCCACCGGATACCAAAACGATGAAGCCCGGTAGATTTTCGTTTTCGGACCCTAAACCGTAGGTCACCCAGGAGCCGAAGGAAGGCCGGCCCGGTCGCGGGCTTCCGGTCTGCATTAATAGTTGTGCCGGGGCGTGGTTGAACTCCTCCGTGTGCACCGCCTTCAGGAAAGCGACTTCGTCGGCTACTTCGCTAAAGTTGGGTAACAAATTGGATACCCAAGCGCCACTTTGACCGTGCTGTTGGAAAGTTGCCTGCGAGCCCAACATCATGGGCGTGCCCTGGATAAAAGCGAAGCGCTTACCGGCCAGCAGCGAAGGCGGGCAGGGTTGGCCGTCCAGTTTTTGCAGCGCGGGTTTGTAGTCGAACAACTCCAGTTGCGACGGGGCACCGGCCATGTGCAAATAGATCACGCGCTTGGCACGTGGCGCATAGCTAAGTGCCGTCGCCATGATTTTTTCTTCCTTCGTCTTGGCGACCTGGGCACCCGCGTCCGTGCCACACCCCATCAGGCCACCGAGGGCGATACCACCTAAACCCAGCGCTCCCTGGCGTAAGAAATGGCGTCGGCTATTGTACTGAGCCTCCCGGTGGCGAAATTCATTTAACAGAGGGTTCATATCAGCTGATGGTTAGTAGTTCGTCAATATTAAGTAGCGCGTTGGCCACTACGGTAAGGGCGGTGTGCGCATCCTGGTGGGTCGCGTAAGCGTCGTCGTAAAGCTGAACGAGTACCTGCTGCTCCAGCGGTTCGGCCGGCCGGCGGAGGAGCAATTCGTAAAGCCCGTCGATCCGTGCTGGCACATTGGGAAGGTTCGAAACTTCGTCGGCGAGCCGTTCGGCTACCTCCAGGTACGCCGGATCGTTGAGCGTCATCAGCGCCTGTAGCGGCGTGTTGGTAATCGTGCGGCGGCTGAGGCACAGCTCGCGATTGGATGCATCGAAAGTGCTCATGACCGGATGAATGGCGGACCGGCGTAGGTGCGTGTACAGCGCGCGCCGGTAGCGGTCTTCACCCGTGCTGTTGACCCACTCGTTTCTACTGTGCGTGATGGTGCCCCACAAGCCGTCCGGCTGTGGCGGCATAACACTTGGTCCGTAGCATTTTTCGGTGAGCAGTCCGCTGACGGCGAGGGCTTGGTCGCGAATTTCCTCGGCGGTCAGGCGTTTGCGCGGGCCACGGGCCAACAATTCGTTGTGGGGGTCCTTGGCGAGCAACTGCGGAGTGGCCCGGGAGGATTGCTGGTAGGTATTCGACAGGACAATCTGACGTAACAGTCGTTTTTTGCTCCAGCCAAGCGGGCCGCTGTACTCCGTGGCGAGGTAGTCGAGTAGTTGTTGGTTTTTGGGTTTGGACCCCTGGCTACCGATGTCCTCGGTGGTGGCGACCAGTCCGATACCGAATAATTGCCCCCAGGTACGGTTAACGGCTACCCGGCTGGTGAGCGGTTGGTCCGGGTTGGTGAGCCAACGAGCAAAGTCGAGTCGATTTTCAATGGGTGTGTCCGCCTCGCCGTCGAGAAGCTTAGGTACGCCGCCGGTCACTTCGGGGCCGTGCACCATCCAGTTCCCCCGCTCGAACAGGTAGCTTTTCCGGCGGCTTTCGTCGGTGGTTTCTACCATGATCAAGGTATTGACGGAGTCTTTTGCCGCTAGCAGGTCACCGATAAATGTTTTGATGTCTTCCGCGCCGGGTTGTTCCGCGCCGGGCAGTTTCGGCTCGTAGCCAATTGCGTCGATGGCCAGTATTTTGCCATTGCCATCGCCCCGGGTGACAATGGAAAGCACCCGTTCGCCACCAGGAATTACTAAGGGTAAGCGAATGTCCTCCTGTCTGCCCCGTTCAAAGGCATGGGTGATCAAGAGTTGACCGGTCGGTGAAGCCAACCGAACCTCTAGTGTGCCTGATCCAAGGGGCCTGAGGTTGACGTGGAGCGCCGCTACTTCTGAAAGATCACGGGGGGGAAGCGCGAAAGAGTTGCCGGGGCGGAGGAACATGATGTCCTCGTCAGCGCGCGCGGTAAAGACGCCGCCTTCGACGTTTTCGAACAGGTCGGGGCGAAGGCGGGGTTCCCGAACCTTGATGAGTTGCCGCCAACTTTGCACCTGCGTCCGCGCCTCCTCTTCCGCGTGCTCCGTCACCCAGTCTTCAAGGCGCTTGTACTTTACTTCATCGGCTGCGTAGAGCGTGCGCAAGCGGGGCGCCTCGCTGACGTGGTCGTGGTCGACGGTGTTGTTGAACAGCGCGTAGCTGGTGTAAAATTCTTCGTAGCGGATCGGGTCGTACGGGTGCGCGTGGCACTGTACGCAGCCCATCGTGGTCCCCTGAAAAACTTCCCAGGTAGTGTTGACGCGGTCGATGACGGAGGCAACGCGGAACTCCTCGTTTTCGGTGCCGCCTTCGCCGTTACTCAGTGTGTTGCGGTGAAAGCCGGTGGCGACTAGTTGGTCTTCCGTCGGGTCCGGTAGGAGGTCGCCGGCTAACTGGTGCGTCACGAAATCGTCGTAGGGTAGGTCGTCGTTAAAAGCTTTAATTACCCAGTCTCGGTAGCGCCAAATCTCCCGCGGCCGGTCGCGTTCGTAACCGCGTGAATCGGCGTAACGCGCGAGTTCCAGCCATTTGGCAGCCTGGTGTTCGCCGTAGCTGGGCTGCGCCAGCAGACTGTCGATAAGCACTTCGTACGCTAAGTCACCCGACAGGAACACCTCGGCCAGAAACTCAGGTGCCGGTAATCCGGTGAGGTCGAAACTTACGCGGCGCAGTAGCTCTCTTTTGGGGGCGCGGGGCGCGGGTACCAGGTCGTAGGGTAGGAGCGCAGCCATCACGAAGGCATCGATGGAATTGTCCGGTTGCCCGCCTTCAATAACCGGGATTTCGGGTTTGGTCGGTGCCAGATAAGCCCAGTGCTCTTCCCACTCCGCGCCTTCCTCGATCCAGGTTTCCAACAGGTGAATTTCTTCTTCCGACAGGGCAGGTCCCTCGAATGGCATCCTGAGTTCTTCGTTTTCGTGACGGACTCGCGCGATTATTTCACTCTGCCCCGGCTTACCGGGCACGATGGCGAATTTTCCGTTATCCGTCTCCCGCAATGCATTTTCCCGAAATACCAACCCGAAACCACCCGCTTGCTTGACGCCGCCGTGGCAACCGATGCACTTTTCGTTGAAAATTGGCCGGATGTCCTCGTTAAAATTAATGGTTCGCTCTTCCTGACAAGTCAACATTATGAAAGCGGATACAAGAACCAGTAGTGATCGCTTCATAATTTAGGCGGCGTAGATAGGTAGGAAAGTTACGGTAATAAATTGAGCTAAACCCTGCGTAAGCGCACCGGCTGGGTCATGCCCGATAGCCACTGCGGCACGTAGATGTTATCGTCTTGGTCCAGGCACACGTCGTGCGGGTTTAGCAAGGTGCGGCCATCCCATTCGACGTCGCGAAAGCTAGTTTGGGTTGTCGGCGCAGATCCGCCGGGTAGCGATACTACCTCAAAATCCTTGTCCAGCACGGCAATCATGCCATCGTAGTGCCAATTGCTCTTCGTCCAGATGACCGCAAACAGCGTGTGCTCGCCAGAAGTAACGGGGCGGCAGACCTTGAGGCCCGGCAATTCGTAGGTTTGCAAATGCCGACCGTCCAGCGACCAGCGCTGAAAATTCTGATTGCTTCGGCTCGTAATTAATAATTCCTCCATTCCGCGCCGACCGTCAACGACAATGCCGTGGCAGCAACTAAAGTGGTCCGGCCCACCGAATACGTTCTTAAGTCGTCCCTGGCTATCGTAGTGAAAAATCTTATTGCTCCCGTACCCGTCCGCGACGTATATATCCCCACGCTCGGTGACGGTGGTTTCCGTGGGTCGGAAGGCTTTTCCGGTAGGAATTTCTTCCGCCGGGGCGCTCAACTCCCGAACAAGTCGTCCGTCCAAATCGAGGTTAATAACCCGACCACCGGCGGAATCGGTGACCCAGAAAGTCTGATCGGAACCTTCGCCAGCCAGCGTGAGTCCGTGTGGTTCCTTAACGTTATGGTTGATGGTGTCGACTACCTTTCCGTCTTTATTATAGAGCAGCAGGTCACATTTGTCGCTGACGACCGTGCAGGCCAGTCGGCCCCGAGCATCTAACACCATTTCGTGAAAGTGCACGACTGGTTTCAGGTGAGCACTGAGTTTGCTCCACTGCTTATCGGCGGTGTACTGAAAATCACCGTGGCCAATTATTCCGGGACGTTCTAGTGGAGCAGCGTTAGCGGAAAGGTTAATTGGATTACCTATGCAGCCCGCCAGCGGCAGCGTTACGGACAGGCTACTGGCAGTTTTTAAAAAACTTCTTCGGGTGTTTTCCTCAGTCATGGCTCCTTACTTTTTAGCCGCGTCTTTTGCCGCCGTTCCTGCTCCGTAGCCAGTTTCTACGTAAATCTGTGGATTGTCGCTCGCGAAAGCGGCCGCGCCAGCGGGGCTGACGTTGGTTTGCCAGAGGTAAAGGCGTTTCAAGCTAGGGAAGCGTTGAAGGTGTTCAAAACTCGCGTCGTCCAGTTCCGTACCGTAGACGTTCAGGCTTTCCAGATGCCGGAGGCCAGTTAGCTTTTCCACCGTACTGGCCGTAAGGTTGGTTCCGTTCAGGCGAAGACGATTCAAGTTGGGAAACCGAACGAGCGGTTCCAGTTCAGCATCGCCCAGTGGCTGATGGTCCAGGCTCAAGTAGACCAACTGATCGGTCGCTACTTCGGCGAGCCTTGCGAGCGCTTCGGCGGTTATGCTTTTGTTGGCCATCGGTTTGGCTTCGAGGGCACCGCCATCGGGTTGCAGGGCTGATAATTGCCAATTTAGCGCTACCAATTCTTCCTCAACGGCCGGAGTAAGTCTCGGCACCTTTATCCTTTCAACGAAGAGGCGCGGTCGCAGGTCCAGGCCATAGTCCCGGAGGAGCAGTGTTTTAAGGTCGGCGGGGGTATTAGCGGGGTCCAGGACAAATAGTGTGTCTGCCCCCTGGTCGATCCAGTACCGAAGCAAAGAAATTTGGGTAAAGCTCCAGGGCGTTCCTCCGGGCGGCATCGCTTTGACGTTCTCGCGGGGTAGGGTAACGCGTTTTAGCCAATTGCTACGCAAAGGTTCTCCAGCGCTGAAGAGCGGGCCGCTATCACCACCGGCCAGCGCGAAGCGCGGCTCATCCATCCGTAGGCCACCGTTCTGCTTCTGGCCATTGTGACATTTTGCGCAGCTACTGCTAATGGCGGGCCGCAGAAATTGCTGGTAGAGGTTGATGGAATCTAAGTCGTTACTTTCCCAGTCGACCAGGGCCATCGACTCCGGCGCGTGACCGGCCAGCTGTTGCACTATCGGCGGCGCGTGTTGAAAAAGGTAATCTTCTCCGTGCGTCAAATTCCCTCCCTGATGACCGGCGAGACTAAGTAAAACGACCACCAGTACGCCGTATCCTTTTGCCAGTGCGCCACCACGATTTGTCACGAATACACCAAAAATGGCCAGCACCGCAACGCTGACCCCCAACCAGCGGTGCCAGAACAGCGTATCCCCGCCACCACTTTCCATTGCCAGCAACCAGCCACATCCGGCAGCCGCTACCGCTGAAGCAGCCCCCACTGCCCAAGCCGCCCGCACGGCTAGCCGGACTTTCTCCCCCGGCCACCATTCCAGGAGCGCCGCCATGAGTAGGAACCCGATGGGGAGGTGAACTACCAACGGATGAAAGCGACCGACGAAAAGCGGAAAATCCGCCAGAAAAAGTTGACTGAGGTGCATGAACTTACTTGTACGTTCTAATATACATCAGGTGTACCAGAGTCAAAGCCTTTGCGATGAATGTTAAGTACGCTACGACAATACCAATCGGTTGCTATCAAATTTTGATGACTAAAGCAAGAGTCGACCCCATGCAAAATGGCGCATTTTGCCGATTCGCGGGACTGATTCGCGCGTGATTGACGCCATCCGCTGCTCGCCGGGGAAGTTGCGAGCAAACTCTTTTTTATGAGCTAAACTCCAGATCTCCAGTTCAGTACCCCCCGTACGCTCAGATAGCCTGCAAAATATCGTACTGCGCAACGAGGTACTTCCGCCCCGAGCGATCGGTAGTAACGACCGCGGGGTTTTCCTTCGTGATGTGTTTGCCCAACTCAGAGAGCGTCATATCCGGGCCTACTTCCGGGAAGGGCTTGCGCATGATCTCCGCCACCTGCTGGTTGGCATTTTCCATGGGGTTGGCCAGTAGGAAATTCAGGACATCCGTTTCGACGATCGAGCCGACCATCTCTTCTCCGTCCAGGACGGGAATTTGGCTGAACTCGTGCGCCTTCATTAATTTCAGCGCCTCCTTGACGGTTGCCGTGGGTTGAATGCTGGCAAAAGCCGTATCCTTCTTGCCCGCAACTAAGTCGCTTACCTTCAGCTCCGCGTCCAAAAATCCGCGCTCCCGCATCCACTCGTCGTTGTAGATCTTGCCAACGTAGCGACTGCCGTGATCGTGAATGACGACTACCACCAGATCATCCGGTGACAGCTTATCTTTCATCTGCAAGAGCCCCGCCACCGCGCTGCCCGCCGAATAGCCGAGCAGCAAACCTTCTTCCCGGGCCAGCCGGCGCGCCATCACGGCACCATCCTTGTCGGTCACTTTTTCGAAGTGGTCGATGACGTCGAAGTCCACGTTCTTCGGAAGGATGTCCTCACCAATCCCTTCGGTGATGTAAGGGTAAATTTCTTTTTCGTCAAATTCGCCGGTCTCCTTGTACTTCTTAAATACGGAGCCGTACGTGTCAATCCCCCAGACTTTTATGTCCGGATTTTGCTCTTTCAAAAACTGACCCGTCCCGGAGATAGTCCCTCCGGTACCTACACCCACGACCATGTGCGTAATCTGTCCGTCGGTTTGTTTCCAAATTTCCGGCCCGGTGGATTCGTAGTGCGCCTTCCGGTTGCTGAGATTGTCGTACTGATTGAACCAGTAGCTGTTGGGGATCTCCTTGCTCAACTTTTCGGCAATGGAGTAGTAGCTCCGGGGGTCCTCAGGTGTGACGTTCGTTGGGCACACGATTACTTCCGCACCCATCGCGCGGAGGATGTCCAACTTCTCTTTGCTCTGCTTATCGGACGTCGTAAAGATCGCGCGGTATCCCTTGACGCACGCCGCCAGCGCGAGGCCCATGCCCGTGTTGCCGGAGGTGCATTCAATCATCGTGCCCCCTGGCTGTAGGCGGCCGTCCGCTTCCGCGTCTTCGACCATTTTCAGCGCCATCCGATCCTTAATGGAGTGACCGGGGTTAAAGGTTTCCACCTTCATGAGCACCTTGCAGGGCATGCCCTTCACCACCCTGTGTAACTGCACCATCGGCGTGTTGCCAATCGTCTCGAGAATATTGTTCTTTACGTCCATAGTTGGTAGAATACAAGGAAGGCCCTGGCTTGTTCAACAAGCGGGGCCCAGGGTGTTTACAACTGACTTTTTACCGACAGTAGGGTAGCGGCAGGGGTAAACCTTAAATGGCAATGATTCACCACTCGCCTTTCCCAATCCGAATCTTGCGATCCAATTCCGCCAACGCGCGCTTTACCTCATCGTTCGTGTCCATGAGGTCTTCTACCGTCTTCAAGGAGTAGATGACGGTAGAGTGATCCCGGCCCCCAAACAGCTTGCCAATGTTTTTCAGGCTATTGTTCGTGTGCTGCTTGACGAGAAACATACTGATCTGCCGGGCGAGGACAACCTGCCGGCGGCGCGTGGTGCTTTTTATCTTTTCTACGTCCAGATCAAAGTGTTCCGCGACGGCCTTCTGAATGATTTCCGGCGTGACCTCACGGTGAATGTCCGAAACGAAACTCCGCATGACGTCTTTTGCAAGCGGGATATCCAGCTTCTCCTGGCCCGTGATGCCCCGCTTCATGACCATCGTGTTGAGGATACCCTCGAGCTGACGGATGTTGTGTTGAATGTGAAAGCAAATGAATTCGGCCACCTCCGTGGGCAACTCCACGTTGTTGTTCATCGCCTTGCAGGTCAGGATCGCCATCCGCGTTTCCAGGGCGGGCTCCGAAAGGTCGGCGCTAAGTCCCCACTGGAAACGACTCCGTAGGCGTTCCTCAATATCCAGTTCAATGATGGGCCGGTCACAGGTCATGATGATTGCCTTGTTGTTCTGGCGCAGGACGTTGAAGAGGTTAAAGAAAATATCCTGGGTCTTCTTTCGGTTGACGAGTTGCTGGATGTCGTCAACCAGCAGAATGTCCACGTTTTGGTACCAACTCAGTAGCTCATTGGTGGAGTTCGTTGCGATCGAGTCGACCAGGTGCTGGGTAAACGTATCCGCACCGACGAAGAGCACGGCCTTATCCGGGTATTTCTCGTTGACGTAGTTACCGATGGCGTGCAGGAGGTGCGTCTTCCCCAACCCACTACAACCGTGAATAACCAAGGGGTTGAAAGCCGTTTGCGTAGGGTTGTCCGCTACCGCTTTGGCGGCGTTGCGGGCCAGGCTGTTGCAATCCCCCTCTACGAAGTTGGTGAAAGTGTATTTATCATCTAGGTTGGAGGGAATGCGGGGACGACCGACGCCGGCGATGACGAATGGGTTGCCGGGCATTTTAGCCTGCGTAAGCTGGACTTGTTCGGTCAACTGACCCTGGCGGCGGGATAGGCTGGGGGTACGAACCTTAGTTTTTACCGGGTTGATGCGGTACTGTAACCGGCCCGGCGTGCCGAGTGCTGCGTTCAGACTGTTCTTCAGCACCTCCACGTAATGCTCCTCGAGCCACTCGTAGAACAGCCGGTGCGGGACCTGAATGGTAAGCTCATTATCGACCAAACTCACCGGGCGGATTGGCGCAAACCAAGTATCGAAAGCCTGCCCACTCACGGTCTCACCGATGGTCAAAAGGCACTTGTTCCAAAGCATGTCGTGGTCCTGATTCATAGTCAGTTGGTGTACCGTATTCTGTCCCAAGTGCAGAGATGGTTAGTGCCTTGGGCGGGGATTAGCCCGGCAAGGAAGGTGAAAGAAAACTATGAATCAGTAAGAAGGAATGCAGTAAGGCAGTGCGGAGAGTGATGATCGAAAACCAATCAGTCTACGCTGGCTCAGCCAGAAAATGATTGGTTGGTACCTTCCGGTCGAACGCTAACGGGAAAAATGTAGAGAACGACGCTGCGTAGAGCCAGTTCTCAGGATAAGTTCGCCTGCCTAAACGCCGATTGAGGATCGGCGCCCAGCAAATATGAGAATAAAACGGCCAGCCCGCCAAAGAATTCCTGGCTTAATTTGAAAGAAAAGCATCCGTGGCGGTAGCGGCAGATATTTTGCCATTTTGACGTAACCAAGCCGCTTCGATGGATGAGTTTATACTCGCAAATTGTTGCAAGCCACGCAGGAGCGAGCCCCGCCACCGGGAAACGTCAGGTCCAACCGCCCGACCCGTAATCCACCGAAACCGACCTGGTTAACGATGACCGGAACGCCCTCCGCGTTCGGTGCTTCCACCGGTGCGTCCAGGAACGTGTGCGTGTGTCCCCCGAGAATAATGTCGATGTCCTTGCTGGCGGCGGCGAGCTTGATGTCGTCCACCTTATCGCCCCGGTACCGAAAGCCCAGGTGGCTCAGGCAAATCACCACGTCACACTTTTCGCGGTGCCGCAAGATGGCCGCCGTCCGGTTGGCGACTTCCGTCGGCTCCAGGTAGTTCGTGCGGCCGTAGAGCTTTTCGGGGACGAGCCCCTGAAGTTCGATTCCGACTCCGAAGACACCAACTTTCACGCCGTTCTTTTTGATGATTGTGTAGGGTTGTGTCTGGCCCGCCAATGGCGTCCCGGCGAACTCGTAATTAGCCGACAGCATCGGAAATTTAGCGTGCGTCAGTTGCGTGGCCAGGTTCTCCATCCCGCCGTCAAAATCATGGTTACCGATCGTTGCCGCATCGTAGCCCATCTTGGTCATCAGCTTCATCTCCAGCTCACCGGCGAAAAAATTGAAGTAGGGCGTGCCCTGAAAAATATCGCCGCTGTCGAGCAGGATAACGTTCTGTTCCTGCCGGCGCACGTCTTCGATGAGCCGCATCCGCCGGATGGCCCCGCCCTGGTTCGCGTTGCGACCACCGTCGTCCGGAAATGGATCGATCCGGCTGTGCCAATCATTGGTGTGCAAAATGGTGAGCTTCCGCGTGGAAGGAGCGACCGCCGCCGTAGCCAGCCCCGGCACTAGCAAGACGCCACCACCAACGGCCGCGCGGCGGATAAAAAATCTTCGGTTCATAATGCTTTATTTATTGCGCGGTCGCCCCGATTAAGTGCGGGACTAGCTGCCGCGGTCGCGGGTGCAGGTAAATTTTGGGGGGAAGGCAGGATTGGTTGAATTATAACCGCATCCTGTCGCCCGTAGAACGAACGTCGATCGGACCAACGGAGCGCCCGGCAAAATCGACCAGCACCTCCCGCAAAAATTGACCGGAGGGAAGCTGGATTTTACCCTTCAGCATGGCCGCATCACTTCCGCCGTCGGCGACGTAGTCGATCGTGGCGACGTAATAAATTTCTTCCGGGTTCAAGGATTGACCGTTTACCGTCACCCCCAACTTCCCGCCGGTGCGGCGCACCGCCAACTGCTCACTGACCGGCCAACCTCCGGCGTTCGCCACGTGGTTGAGGAATTCTTCGACCTCGGCTCCGTTCAGCTCGAGTAGGACGAGTTCGTTATCGAACGGCATGAGTTCGTACACTTCCGAAACGAGGAGCGGCCCCGTACCGATCTCACCGACCCGCAGCCCACCGATGTTCGTGACCGCAAAGGCGATCTGCTTACCCGGATAGTATTCTTGCGCCGCGGCGTACATGATGTCGGCCATCCAGTTTCCCAGGTTACTCTCGGGGGCACCTTTTTTCAGCGGCGTGGCGACCTGGGCGAGTACGCGATTCATTTTGGCCGTCAGTTGATCTTTGTACGGATCGATCATTGCGGCTACCTCATCGGCTCCGCTCTCTTCCAACGTACCCCGCACCCGCGACGCGCTAGCTAGTCCCGCACTTAGTCGGGGCGACTGCGCGCCGTCAATTTCGTACAACTGCGGGGCAACCGTGACCGGCCCCAAGCTCGCTTTGCAGCCAACGAAAGAAAATACGGCAATGATCGGCAGCAAAAATTTACACATCGGAAGCGGATTTGTCGGTCAGAGAAATAAATAAAAATACCCAACCCGCGATGAAAAATACACCGCCAACGGGGGTAATCGGCCCCAGAAAGGAGACGGGCAGTCCGTGGACTTCGCGCAAACTAAGTAAGTACAGTGAACCGGAGAAAAGCAGAATACCAATCCCAAAACACCAAGCCGCGCGGCCGAGCCGCACTAACGAAAATCCAGGCAACGCGGATAACACCACTACGAAACCCAGGGCGAACACGTGGTAAAAATGATAGCGAATGCCCGTCGCGAAAGTCTCCAACTCCGCCGGCCCGACCAAAGATTTCAACCCGTGCGCCCCGAAAGCGCCCAGCGCAACGGCCAAAGCCCCGAGGGCGGCGAACAGACGTAAGTAGTTTTGCATTTCACGAAGGTACTCTAAGGTCCATGGTCTGGGGTCTTTGGTCTGAAGTCTGTGCCCCTGCGTTTAAGACCACAGACTACAAACCCCAGACTAAAGACCACAGACCACACACCACCGACTAAAGACCAACTATGAAAGCATACGTATTCCCCGGCCAGGGCGCTCAGTTTACCGGAATGGGCAAAGACCTCTATGACCTCAGCGGCCCCGCCAAACAACTTTTCAAGCAAGCCGACGAAGTACTTGGTTTCTCACTGTCCAAGACCATGTTTACCGGCACCGAAGAGGAGCTTCGGCAAACAAAAATCACCCAACCCGCCATCTTCGTCCATTCCGCGATCACTTACTTGGTGGCCGAGAACGTAGAGCAACCTACCGCCGTTGCCGGGCACAGCCTTGGTGAATTTTCCGCCCTCGTCGCCGCCGGTGCGCTGGATTTTCCATCCGCACTCCGTCTCGTAGCCGAGCGCGCGGAGGCGATGCAGGAGGCTACGGACGCCATCCCCGGCACAATGGCCGCGGTGCTCGGGCTCGCTGACGACATCATCGAAGAAGCGTGCGCCGCCATCGAGGAAATTGTCGTCCCCGCGAACTACAATACGAACGGGCAACTCGTCATCTCCGGCTCCCTCGAAGGTATTGAGAAGGCGAGTAAGATACTGACGGACTTGGGCGCGCGCCGCGTCGTCCCCCTCCCCGTAGGTGGCGCCTTTCACAGCCCGCTGATGCAACCCGCCCAGGACCGCCTGAAAGCAGCCATCGACGCCGCTCACTTCCGTCCCCCCGCTTGTGAAATTTATCAAAATGTGGACGCAAAACCATCTACTAAACCCGAAGAGATCAAGCAAAAGCTAATTTCCCAGTTAACTAGTCCCGTCCGTTGGACGCAAACGGTTCAAAACATGGCCGCTGCCGGATTGACTGTTTTCGTAGAAGTAGGTGGAAAGGGCAAGGTGCTTGCGGGGTTAATCCGTAAGGTGGATCGGTCACTGAGTGTAGAACAGTTAGGGTAACGGAGGTGGTAGGCGGTAGTCTGTAGGCTGGTAGGTGGTAGGGCGGAATCAGATAGTATGGGGATATTGGTAATTACGTATAGGAGGGAAGTTATCGGTAAGTATCTACCACCTACGTAACTACCGCCTACCGCCTAATTCTTACTACCGCCTAATCTCCTACCCCCTAATTCTCCCCCCGCCGATTAAGCTCGTCCCGAATCAAAGCCGCTCGCTCGTAATTTTCGTTCCCGAGCACCTCTTCCAGCATCTTGGATAGCTCCCCGGCGTTGTACCGCGCCAGATTATCTTCGTTGGTCATGTTGCTGGCGCTCTCCGTCTCGTCGGGCGCGCTGTCTTCCTCCTCGTCTTCGAGTGTTATCCCGGCTTCTTCTAAAATGTGGGCGTAGGTGTAGATGGGGCAGTCGAAACGTACGGCCAGTGCGAGGGCGTCGCTGGTACGGCTGTCGACTTCGATGATTTCGCTGTTACGGTTCAGGACCAGACGGGCGAAGAAAACGCCTTCGCGCAAGTCGTTAATGATGATTTCCCGCATCTCCGTACGCAGGATGTCGAGCGTGTTCTTAAAAAGATCGTGCGTCATCGGTCGCGAGCCTTCCAGCCCTTCGATGGCGATGGCAATGGCCTGCGCTTCCTGGCTACCGATGATGACGGGTAGGCGGCGCGCACCTTCGCGCTCCCCGAGCACTACGGCGTAGTTGGTCGACTGGGTAACGCTGCGGCTAATGGCCATGACGCGGAGCTCGATCTTATTCATAAACGGGGTTGGGTATAGATGGACGAACGACCAGCCTTCGATTTGGTTCTAAAATCGCAAGCGGCAAACGGGGCGCGAAGGTAAGAATTTTTTGCGGGGGCTATTCTGTCTCCTTGGCGTTTTGCCAGAGCGCCTCCATCTCGGCGAGTGGCATGGCGGAGAGGCCACCCTCACCGGCCGCGCGCTCGACGAATTCGAAACGGTTACGGAATTTAAGGTTTGTTCTTTCCAGCGCCAGCTCTGGGTCGATCCCCTTCCAGCGGGCGTAATTAATCAGGCTGAAGAGGAGGTCACCAAATTCAGCCTCCTGATCGCGCGCGTTGTCGGCTTCGCGGAACTCTTCTATTTCTTCGCGGACTTTATCCCAGACCTGGTCGACGTTGTCCCAGTCAAAGCCAAATTGCGCCGTTTTCTCTTGCATGCGCATTGCCTTTACCATGGCGGGTAGGGCGGTCGGTACGCCGCTGAGGACGGTCTTTTTGCCCTTGCCGGCGGCAAGTTTGATTTTTTCCCAGTTCTGTTTGACGGTCGCTTCGTCTTCGGCAATGACGTCGCCGTAGATGTGTGGGTGGCGCTCCACCAGTTTGTCGCAGACGGAGTTAAGGGCGTCGGCGATGTCCCACGCACCCTGTTCGCTGGCGATCTTGGCGTAGAAAACCATGTGTAGCAGTAGGTCACCGACCTCCTCCTTGATGCCTTCCAAATCTTCTTTCAGTAGCTCATCCGCTAGCTCGTAGGTTTCCTCGATCGTCAGTTTGCGGAGGGAAAGCAGCGTTTGCTTCTTATCCCAGGGGCACCGTTCGCGTAGTTCGTTCATGATGGTTAGGAGTCGCTGGAAGGCGGTTAGTTGGGGCGTTGTGGAGGGGGCTTTCATAAGTTCGGGTGACTGATTGTGTCCTGGGCGCGGTCGCAGGTGCAAAGTAAAGGGGCGGGGGAGCAGAGTTTAGTGGCCTATATCTTTTAGGTCGGAGTTAAACGATCAGCAGACCGTAGGCCCGGACTAAGTCTAACTCCGGTGAAAGCCAGAGATCGGTAAAATCATCCAGCGTACCTGGGTAGTCTTTGATGATAGTTTTTAGCGTGAGGAGAGATTGTTCCCGGTCGGCGCAACGTTGCAGGAGGGCGGCTACCCACTCACCCTGCACCCGCGGCAGCGCAAAAGATTCCGTATCCCGGCGATCGAATAACGTAATGGTAAGTTGCTCCGCTTGCAACCGATCTAGCTCCGGCTCCCCACCCACCCATACCACCCGGCGGTTCGTGTGACTCAGTAGGTCGTCCGTCTGTTCCAGCGCGTAGGCAATGTAATCCGGATCGACGGTCGTGGCGGGCACGGAAAAGTCGAACCAATCCCGCAACGGATAGTCGAAGCACATCCCGTGCATGAAATTGAACAGCGACTTTTTCAACCCAAAGCTGAATTGGTCGTGGTCGATCCCCGTGCGGTCCGTGAACTGCACGTCGTTGTTGGCGAAGGTGATTTTTTGTGGGTGCGGAACGATTCCGTAGGCTTTCGGGTCCATTCCGACCGGACTGTGGGCCGTCAGCGCAAACTGGTGCCAGAAGCCCGACTGGATTACCCCCGCCTGAAACAACTGCCGCACCATTTCCAGACTATCCACCGTTTCCTGCACCGTCTGCGTGGGGTAACCGTACATCAAGTAAGCGTGGACCATGATGCCCGCGTCGGTAAACGCCCCGGTGACGCGCGCGACTTGCTCCACGGTCACGCCCTTCTGAATTAGCTCCAGCAAGCGATCCGACGCCACTTCCAGACCGCCCGATACGGCGATGCAGCCACTCGCCTGTAACAACCGGCAGAGGTCCGGCGTAAAGTTTTTTTCGAACCGAATGTTGGTCCACCAGGTAAGTCGGAGTTTCCGGCGAATGATCTCCAGCGCCAAATCCCGCATCAGCGCCGGCGGCGCGGCCTCGTCCACGAAGTGGAAACCGTTTTCGCCGGTTTGGGTGATGAGTTCCTCCATTCGATCAACGAGCAGCGTCGCGCGGACGGGCTCGTAATTGCCGATGTAGTCGAGGCTCACGTCGCAGAAAGTGCACTTACCCCAGTAACAGCCGTGCGCCATGGTGAGCTTGTTCCAGCGCCCGTCGCTCCACAAACTGTGCATCGGGTTGGCGACTTCGATCACCGAAATGTAGCGGTCGAGTGGTAAACCGCCGTAGTCGGGTGTGCCAACGGCGTTCATTTTGTAGTCGCGGCGCAGGGAGTAGTTGTTGTAGAACACCCGGCCTTTTTCGACCAGGAAAGTTCGCTTGTGGAGCTTATGGTCAGGATTAGCTGGGCTGGGGTCGAGCAGGTTGTTCCAGAGTAGCTCGATGGGTAGTTCCCCGTCGTCGAGCGTGATGTAGTCGAAGTAGTCGAACACGCGTAGGTCGCTTACGCTACGTAGCTCCGTATTTGGAAACCCACCGCCCATCATGACCGCTACGCCGGGGTAGTTTGCTTTGATGAATTGCGCGCAGCGGAAGGCGCTGTAAAGGTTGCCGGGGAAGGGGACGCTGAAGCAAACCGCCCGTGGCGGATGGTCACCGATCTTTTTCGCCAGTAATTCTAGCGTGATGCCGTCAACGTAACTGGTAGGCGCTTGGAGAGCTGCGTGCAGCTCGTCAAAGGCGTTGGCGCTCCGCCCGAGCCGCTCCGCGTACCGCGAGAAGCCGAAGTTCGCGTCCACGGTTTCCACGATGAAGTCCGAAAGATCCTCTAAGTACAGGGTCGCTAGGTGCTTCGCCTTGTCCTGGTGGCCCATCGCCCCGAAGGCGTAGTCCAGCTCCGTCAGTTGGTCGAAGCGGCTGGCCTGGGGGAGGAAGTTTTCACTGGCGATTTGCCGGGCCAGGGTGGGTTGTTTGCCCTGCAGGAAGCTGACGACGCCCGCTACCGTGGCGAAATACTCTTCCCGGAGCGCGTAGATTCTCCGGGCGTTGGGGGTGGCGAGTGTCTTACCCGCCCGCGCTAAGTCAAAGATTTCACGTAATCTCCGCCCCGTGAACAGTTCGAGAATAACTTCGATGCCCAGATCCATTTGCTCCGCCGGGATGCCCTTGGTGTTCAGGAATCCTTTCAGGTACGCGGTCGCCGGGTAGGGCGTGTTCAGTTGAGTGAACGGGGGCGTGATGAGGAGAAGGTGGTCGATGGGCTTGAGTCCGGTTGGACGTTAGGCGGTGAGGTTAAGCCGAGAACGCTTCTTTCGGCACGGAAAGAAGCGTTCTCGGAATGCAACTAAAACACGGAAGGCACGGAAAGGGAAGGAGCAATGCTTCTCCACGTTTTCGGCGAGGTTACAGGTGGATCACCTCCCCGTAGGCCGCCGCCGCCGCTTCCATGATCGCTTCCGACATGGTGGGGTGGGGGTGAACGGTTTTGATCAACTCGTGGCCCGTCGTTTCTAGCTTACGAATGGCGACGACTTCGGCGATCATCTCCGTTACGTTGGCTCCGATCATGTGGGCACCGAGCAGTTCGCCGTACTTCGCGTCGAAAATAAGTTTTACGAAGCCTTCCTTGACGCCGGCGGCGCTCGCTTTACCACTGGCGCTGAAGGGGAACTTACCGACTTTAAGTTCGTAACCTTCTTCTTTCGCCATGGCCTCGGTGTACCCGACGCTGGCTACCTCGGGGACGCAGTAGGTACAGCCGGGAATGTTGTTGTAGTCGATCGCCTCCGGTTCGAGCCCGGCAATTCCCTCAACGCAGGTAATACCTTCGGCGCTGGCGACGTGGGCCAGGGCCGGCCCTTCCACTACGTCGCCGATCGCGTAGACACCGGGGACGTTCGTCCGGTAGCGCTCGTCAACCTTGATTAGGTCGCGGATCATCTCGATACCGAGGTCTTCCAGGCCGATGTTCTGGGTGTTGGGGGCAACGCCGGTGGCCGAAAGGACGACGTCGCATTCGATTACTACGTCCTTACCTGATTTACGATCCTTAGCGGTGACCTTGATGACGTCGCCCGTGGTGTCGACGGACTCTACGCCCGTGTTGGCGAGCACTTTGATTCCCTTTTTCTTATAGAGCTTCGTGAGCTCCTTACTGACGTCTGCGTCTTCCCGCGGTACGAGGCCTTCGGGCGCGTACTCCACCACGGTCACTTCCGTCCCGATGCTCGAGTAGACGTAAGCGAATTCCGTACCGATCGCGCCGGCACCGATGACGACCATCCGTTTCGGTTGGTCGGTCAGCGTCATGGCCTCGCGGTAGCCGATGATCTTCTTGCCGTCGATGGGCAAATTGGGTAGCGGGCGGGCGCGGGCACCGGTGGCGATGATGATGTTCTCGGCGGCGTAGGTAGTGGCCTTGCCGTCGGCGTCGGTAACTTCTACTTTTTTGCCCCGGATGAGTTTGCCCGTTCCGTCGATCACCTCGATCTTGTTCTTGCGCATGAGGAAGTTGACTCCTTTGCTCATACCGTCCGCAACACCGCGGCTACGTTGCACCATCGCCGGGAAGTCGATCTCTGGTTTCGCGACCTTGATGCCGTAGTCGGCGGCGTGCTCGATGTATTCGAATACCTGAGCGCTTTTGATGAGTGCTTTGGTGGGGATGCAGCCCCAGTTCAGGCAGATACCGCCGAGGTTTTCGCGTTCCACGATGGCGACTTTCATGCCGAGTTGGGAAGCGCGGATCGCCGCTACGTAGCCGCCGGGGCCGCTGCCGACAATGATTAGGTCGTAAGCCATAACTGTTTATTTGGGGGTGGGTAAAAAGGGACGGCAAAGGTAAGAAATCCCGCTGGCAGTCGCTTAGTGCTCGCGACCTTGGGGTGCGCCGTGGAGTTTCTAATCGCTCGCAACAACTTTCCGGTGCCCGTCGCCGCCCGGGTGCAACATCGGCTTACCGGGAATGGTTAGGGCGGTAACAGACCCTCCACCATGCGTTTTACTAATTTCCTCTGCACCTGCGCCAGCGCCAGCTTATTGTTATACGGCTGTAACGACGCGTCCACCACCGCTTATGATTTGCCGGACGACCCGTACACCATCGCGAGTACGGAGGGTGATGCACTCAACGTCATCATTGAGATCCCGGCCGGGACGAACCACAAAATCGAATACCGCACCGGGCGGGGTTTCGGTAACGATACGCTCCCGGGGGGGGCAACGCGCGTAATCAACTTTTTGCCGTACCCGGGTAACTACGGCTTCGTCCCCTCCACGTTGATGGACCGGGAAAGGGGCGGCGACGGCGATGCGCTGGACGTACTCGTGATTAGTGAAACCCTTCCAACCGGCGCCCAGATTGCCGCGAAACCCATCGGCACATTGCTTTTACGCGACCGTGGGGAAATTGACACTAAAATCATCGCCGTGCCCGTTGATTCTACCCTGCGGGTTTTTCAGGTCGACAATTACCTGCAGTTCGCACTGGAGCAGGACGCGGCGCGTAACATCATCGAAACCTGGTTCCTCAATTATAAAGGGGCGGGAGCCACCGAACTGCTACGTTGGGAAGACGAAGCCTATGCGTGGCGGGAGGTCCGAAAGTGGAAGGTCGATTGAACCCTCAGTAATGTATGCACGTTTTTATCGCGCGGTCAGACTTTGAATAAATAACATTTTTTGTGTTAAAAAATCGAGTTAGTTTGGTTTAGTGCTTGTTTAACCGCTTTTTTGTGGTGGAATTGTTGTTTAATGCACAGTTTCAGCTAACCTCACTCCGATATTTTAGTCTTTTCCGCTTCGCTTATTTTGCGACGGGACGCTAAAAACCTCCAACTATGAAAAATCTAGCCTTCATCTCCGCGCTATTGTTAGCCTCCCCTTTGTCCGCTCAGTCGTTCGAGTGGGATAAGAAGGGCGCGGACGCGGGTGCAGCAGTTATTTCCACACGCAATGAAGTACGTGGCACGGCGCTGGCGGATTACGATGCTGCCTACAAGACCCGCCAGGTTGGTCTGGCTGCGGCGTACGCACCCGATATGGACGGTCGTACGACCGCCTACGGAGAGCGGTACCAGCCAGGGCAACTGACGGCCAGCCATGCGATCCTCCCGCTCGGCTCACTCGTCAAAGTCGTCGACTTAAATACGCAGAAATCAGTGGTCGTCCGCATCAACGATACGGCCCAGAAATGCGAAGGTTGCCTGATTACCCTCAGCACCGCCGCCGCCGACTCCCTCGGCCTGAACCTGCGGGGAAGAGTGAGCGTAGAACGGACTGGTTTCAGTAACTGGAACCCTAACGTCGTCGCAAAAGCAGCTCCCCGCCCGAACGTGTACGGTACGGGAACGCCAATCGGCACGGCCGCGGATGCGGATGCGCCAACTTTTGGGTCAGCCGATCGTAACGTCGGCTATGATCTGGCGAGTAAGGAGGTACAACCGACCCTTCCCATCGTTAGTGATGTTCCCGCCGGGCCAACGGTGTACAATCGCTCTGCGTTGCCACCGAATGCTACCGTGCGCCCCAGCGTGTTGGCGCGTGAGGTAGTTAACACACCAAAGCGCTCAGCGGCGGAGGATACCTGGCAGCCGGAAGTCAGCGGCCGCATCGCGCCCGACGTTTACGAATCTCCGGCGCTGGCCTCCCCACAGGTCGTTTACTACCAGCCGGTTCAGAATACGGCGAATCAAGTAGCGCCGCCACGGCCTACGGTACCCCGTTTTCAAGAGAACCGTAGTGCATCCGTCCCCGCGTACTATCCCGTACCCGCTACGGCAAAATCAACTAAAGCCGCCAAGTCCATTCTGCTGGCGAACTCCACCGTCGTTACGGGCGTATCCCCGGCCAAAGAGCTTGTTGGTGCAGCCGTAGTGCATTCAGTTCAGTTAGCCGCTTACGCCAACGAGGGCTACGCAAAGCAGCGGGTTACCGAGTTTAAAGGGATGGGCGTAGAGGATGTCTTTTACCGCTCATCCGCGCGACCTGATGGTTCCCTGCTGCACCGTGTTTACTCGGGCAGTTATTCCTCCAAATCGGAAGCACAGACGGCGGCGACTTACCTGCGCGACGTCCTGCAAATCGAGGGAATGATTACTCAAGTCAAATGATGGGTTGATCGCTTATTCCTTCGACACAGCTATTCTGGCAAAACCTTATAACCCTTCGGTCACTTCGTGGCGGGAGGGTTTTTTCGTTGGTGGGCCGCCGAATATTCTTCGAGCGTACCCACCTTAACTGTTTTACGAATAGGAATACCTAACAAAATGGTAATCCAGTTGTATATTCTCTAACGTAGCTTGTCCTTTGACAAATCGTTCGATTTGTCTACTTTTAGCAGATTTAAATTTTGTGTTCGTTTTGAGTTAAGGTTCCTCCAACAACAGTTATAATCAAACAATGGGTCAGACAACAAGGTACCTGTCACCGGCAGTCATCATTTTCATCATCAGTATGCTGACTTTTCTACTTTTCGGCTGTGACGGCGGGAAGGGGAACAGAAGCGTCCTGGTCTTTTCAAAGACCGCGGGGTTCCGGCACGCATCTATTGAAAACGGCAAGGACATGTTCCTTAAACTCGGCAAGGACAACGGCTTCCGGGTCGACACGACCGAAGATGCTACTGTCTTCACCGAGGAAAATCTGAAAAACTATAACTTATTGGTCTTCCTGAGTACCACGGGCGATATTCTCAACGATGGGCAGCAGAAAGAGCTGGAACGGTTCATGAAAGCCGGTGGCAACTGGCTGGGGATTCACGCCGCCGCCGACACGGAGTACGACTGGCCCTGGTACAATGAACTGTGCGGCGCCTATTTTCTGAGCCACCCTAAGCATCAGAACGCAACCATCAAGGTACTGGCTCCCGACCACCAGTCGGTTAACCACCTGGGGGAAACATGGACACGATTCGATGAGTGGTATAATTACAAGAATATTGAGGAAGGCATTACACCCGTGCTGGCCGTGGATGAGTCAACCTACGAAGGAGGGGAGAACGGCGACTTTCACCCGACCGCCTGGTATCGCGATTTTGAGCGGGGCCGTTCCTTTTACACCGGCGTCGGGCACACTGAAGAAAGCTATACCGACCCAAAATTTATCCAGCACATTACGGGGGCAATGGAATACCTGTGGGGAAATAATGCACCCGTGAACTACGCTGACGTCGCGAAGGCACCGGAGGAGAACCGCTTCCAGACGGAAGCACTGGTGACGGGGATGACGGAACCCATGGAATTAGAGGTGCTGCCAGATGGCCGCCCCCTCTGGATCGAACGCGGTGGGGAGATAAAGCTCTACGATTATGATTACGAAATGGTGCTGGACGTGGCGACGATTGACGTCTGGACGAAGTTTGAGGATGGCCTCCTGGGCCTGGCTTTGGACCCGAATTTTTCGGAGAATAATTGGACCTACCTCTACTACAGCCCCCCGGGCGATGAATCCATCAATAGACTATCGCGCTTTAAATTCAAAAAAGATGAGATCGATTTGGCTACCGAGCAGGTAATTCTGGAGGTGCCTACCGACCGAAATCGGTGCTGTCATTCCGGTGGAAGCGTTGAATTCGGGGGCACGGGGTTACTCCACTTATCCATCGGTGATAATACCAATCCCTTCAAATCCGACGGGTTTTCCCCGATTGACGATAGTCGGGACATCCCAAACTTTGACGCCAGACGGTCCTCGGGTAACACGCAGGATCTCCGCGGTGGTATTGTGCGCATTAGGGTAGAAGAAGATGGCTCTTACACCATCCCCGAGGGAAATCTTTTCACGGACCCCGCCGCGGGCCGACCCGAAATCTACGGAATGGGAATGCGCAATCCCTTTCGCATCCACGTCGACCAGCACAACGGCAACGTCTACTGGGGCGACGTCGGGCCGGATGCGCACCGGGACAGCCTGGGCGTAGGCCCACGCGGGCACGACGAAGTGAACGTAGCGCGGGAAGCCGGCTTTTTTGGCTGGCCCATGTTCATCGGTGACAATAAACCCTACCACGAAAGAGATTTTGCGACTGGCACGACCGGAAAACCTTTTGACCCGGCTAATCCCCTCAACAAGAGTAAGTACAATACCGGTGCCGAAGCGCTCCCACCCGCTCAACCCGCGATGATCTATTACCCTTACGCCGTCGGCGAGGAGTTTCCTTCCCTGGGCAGTGGCGGGCGAAACGCGATGGCCGGGCCGGTATTCTACCGGGCGGATTACGCGGACAGCGAACACAGGTTTCCGGAATATTACGACGGTAAGTTTTTCTTTTACGACTGGATTCGCGACTACGTCATGGTCGCAAACCTCGACGAGACCGGGTACGTCACGGACTTCGAGCCCTTCATGCCCAACACCGAGTTGCTGCACCCCATTGATATGCTCTTTGGCCCCGAAGGTGATCTGTACGTGATCGAGTACGGCAAAAAATGGTTCAAACGTAGCGCTGACGCGCGCCTGCTCCGGGTTCGGTATAATGCCGGCAATCGCGCGCCGGTCCCCCAACTGGAGATAGCCAGCGTCATTGGCGCCGCTCCGTTCCGTATCGTAGCGGACGGCAGCAAGAGCGCGGACAACGACGGTGACGAAATAACCATTAAGTGGTTGCTTGGTGATCGGGTCATCGGCGATGGTCCGTTACTCGATTATACCGCCACGACTCAGGGGCGGCAAGTGCTTAGGCTCGTCGTTACCGACAGTCAGGGAAAAGAAACCAGTATGGAAACGGAACTACTCATTGGCAACAGCCTGCCCGAAGTCAACGTAGCGGTGGCGGGCAACCAAACATTCTTTTATGGTAACGGACGCCTGGAATACAGCGTCACCGCCAGCGACGCCGAAGATCAGCACATCGACCCGCGCAACATCACGGTTACCTTCGATTATCTGGAAGGAGAAGATATTGTACAGGTCGAAGCCGGTCACCAAATTGCGGGGCAGAGCACCGCCTTTGCGGCGGGCAAATCCTTGATGTCGGAAAGTGATTGCGCTGGCTGCCACTTGCTCAACGAAGCTAGTAGTGGCCCGGCCTTTCTCACCGTCGCCGAGCGGTACCGGCCCGACCCGAAAGCACCCGCTTATCTGGCGGGCAAAATCATTTCCGGCGGTGGTGGTGTGTGGGGGGAACGCGCCATGGCGGCCCATCCGGACATCCCCGTGAAGGACGCCGAGAAAATGGCGAATTACATTTTGAGCCTGGCCGGCCCACCGCCGGGTCAGTACAGCTTGCCGGCTAAAGGGACCGTCGCACTAAATAAGCACCGTCCGAATATTCCCGGTCGGTACATCCTGCAGGCGAGTTACACGGACGAGGGTGGGGGAGACGGTTTGCCCCGGTTGACAACTAAAGAGGTGGTCGTCCTCCGCAATCCGCTGGTCCGGGCGGACCTCTTTTCCAGTAGCGAGCGGGCGACGGCGCTGCACGTCGACGCTAAGAATAATCCGCTGGGGGAGCGTGACGCAGACGTGCTGGTAGCGACGAGCGGTGGTTGGTCTGGCTACGGCGATATCGACCTAACCGGGGTGCGACAAATCAGAACGCAACTTGCCCTGTCACCCGGCATGACTTCCGGCGGGACGATTAGCGTGCTATCCGGTCACCCGACGACCGGTAAAATAATCGGTACGGCTGACATTAAGCAAAGCGAAACGAATCTTGGCGTCAACGAATTAATAATTGACCTCGCGGACGTCGACCAGAGCGTGCAGCCCGTCTATTTTCAGTACCGGGCGGATTCACCCGAACCCGACGCCGTGGTGGCGGCGATACTGAGCTACGAATTTTTGGCGGGCACGGCGAGTAAGTAGTTTTCTCGCGACACTACGAAATGCTGTTGTGGCACCGCGATCGTATCCACCCGGGGTACCCAGTAACATTACCGCAATATTCCTCGTAAACCGCAACCGGGTGGTGGCCCCGTGCTTTAGCTTGGGGTAATACCCGCCCATGCGCCAAGCCATCATCGTACTGTCACTCCTACTGGTCATTTTTTCGGTGCAAAATTGTGGCCGGACCACCCACAAACAAGGGCACGCGCTCTACGACGTACACTGCGCCAACTGCCACATGGAGCAGGGGGAAGGACTGCGTCAATTGATCCCCCCGCTGGCGGGGTCGGACTACCTGCGGCAAAATCCTTCAGCGGTCGTGCACGGAATCGTTCACGGGATGCAGGGGCCAATGGTCGTCAACGGCGTTATGTATAACCAACCCATGCCGGGCAATAAGGAACTCACCGAGTTTCAGATCGTCAACATCGTCAACTACATCAACCAGGCTTGGGGAAATGATTACGGCTTGATCACGGTAACCGACACGCGTAATTGGATGAAGGCTCGGTAGTGTTGCCGTCATTGCCCCGTATTGTTCCCGCACTTTAACGTCCGGGTGGGGGATATTTTCGTACTTTGCCAGCCCAATTAACCCGGTCTTTCATCTGGCCGGACTACCAAACCCGGGTGCTCAGTTATGAAGCTATTCTCGTCCTCCCTCCTCTTTCAGTGCGTACTCTTGCTCTGCTCCCTACCCCTGTTCTCTGCTCCCGCGTCCGCGCCGGAAAACCCGAATTTTCAGGGCGGCATGGATTCGGTTTCGGTGACCATCACGAATCCGGACACCGTCACGATTTGCCGGGGGGACTCGCTGCAACTGACGCAAACTAACAACGTGAACGATGCGGGCCTGACGTGGCGGCCCGTCGAAGGGTTCATCAGCCAGCCCGATGATCCTAACCCCTTCGTGCGGCCCGTCGTGAGTCGGTTTTACGTCGTCACGGTGAGTAATGCCACGGGCACGGCCTCCGATAGTATTTACGTCAACGTCAATCAACTCATCGTCCCGCGTTTGGTAAGTGACACCGCTATTTGTCAGAATTCGGCGCTGACGCTGGTGCAGAGTGAGGTAACGAACAGCCGGGGGACGACCTACGAGTTTACTCCGGGCAGATTTCTGGTCGACAGCACGGACGTCAATAGTACGTTCCTGCCGCGAACCGCGCAGGGTGTCACCTTCACTTTGATCGCTACGAGTGCGGACAGTATCTGTGCCGACACGCAAACGGTACGCATCGATGTAATCAACAGTCAATTAAACATCTCAGCCGAAGATGAGTCGGCTCAGGACACCGTCTTTCGGTGTAATGACGACTCTTCCATCCGCCTGACGGCCTCCCCCTCCGCGGGCTTAATGGGGGCGGTCACGTGGTTCCCGACGACTGGCATTGTTGGTGCCACCACCGGTCCTTCTATCCGGGTCAACCCCCGGGGCGACATTACCTACTACGCTTCCGCCGAAGTAAATGGATGTACGCAGGTCGACTCGCTTGCCATCAGAGTAGACTCTTTGCCCCCCTTTTTGGCGCTGGCGGATAATACTGGGCTTACCGCGGAGCCGGTCAAAGATCCTTACTGTATCGGGGACACTTTTTACTTGCTGGGTACCATTTTCGACGTCGAGGATTATAAACTTGTACAGCACGAATGGATCGTCAACCCCGGGATTCAGAGCGCCAATGATTCGTATAATGGCGTTTTTACCGCAACCGACACGACGGAATACGCGCGCGTGACGACCAACGGTGGGTGTGTCGATACCGCACTCATCCAAATTAACGTCATCAAGCCACCCATCCTTATCTTCGACCCGCCAAATCCTTTCGTCTGTGCGGGAGTGCCGCTACCGGTCACGGTTAGTTTCGACCCCAGCGCACCGAGCGGTACGCTGGAATGGGATGACCCCCTCAATACGCTTAGTTGCACGGATTGCCTAAACCCCGTCGTGACGACTAACGAACCGGTGACCTACCAGATAACCGTAACCGCGGAGGACTCCGATTGTCCCTCCTCGGCAACGTACACGGTCAACATCGCGCCGGATTTGTTCCTCGAGGTTATCGCCACTCTGCCCGACGGAACGCCCGTTCCCGCCGAAGGCGTACGGGAGGGAGAAACGGTGATTTTCTCAATCGCCAATTTACCCGCGGGGTACGACGGCGACCTGGCCTGGAGCGGTAATGGGAGCCCGGGGACCGGGGACGGACCGACCATCACGGTAGTCGCACCGGGGGGAAGCCCGTCGCTCGTTTACTCCGTATTTGCAACGAGCGAAACGGACTGCGACGGCGAGGGCCAGTTCAGCCTACCGATCATCCAGGCTCCTGACGTGGACGGGTTTTTCAGCATTCCGGAAATCATCAGCGCGAACAAAGACGGCACTAACGATAACTTTCGTGTCTTTTTCGAGACGGGGACGTCCGTAGAAGATTATAGCTTATCCGTCTACAACCGTTTTGGACAGGAAGTCTTCGAGAGTACTGACCCGACTGCCGGGTGGGATGGTGACAGGAACGGGAAGCCACAAAATCTTGGTACCTATCTATACGTAGCGCGCTTCAGCGTTGACGGCGTGGAGGTTGAGCGGGACGGCCAGTTCGTACTAGTCCGCTAACGCGATCTCTAGTCTGTAAATCCCCGAACGAGAAAAGCCCGGAACACAATCAATGATTGCGTTCCGGGCTTTTACGTTTACCACCCGGGATCAAAGGTGGCAGGTAGCTAGATAGTGGGATTTAGACCATCCGCGAGTGCCAGCTATCTTCCAGGGGCCGTTCGAAAATCTGACGCAGCTCGCCAACTTCTTTGATGAGTGTGTCGAAGACGATGGTATCGTTGGGCAGCTTCCCGCCGTGGTAAAGTTCTTTGAATTGATCTTTTGAGACGGTATTGATGCGTCCCTTTTGATCGCGGTAGCTGAAGCGCATCCGGTTAAAAAAGTCGATTCCAATTTCCGCACCGATTTCTTTGATTTTATTGACGCTGCCGTCGATGGAGCAGCCGCTCGCTTCGGCCTGTGTTTCGTCCACCCCAACGACGAGGAAGCGGTCGTGGAGGACGTCGGCGGCAGCTTTGAGTTCTTTGCGGTGGCTGACCCACTCCTTGACGTATGCCTGGATTTCGGCGCGTACCTTTTTGGTTTCGGTCGCGGTGAGTTCGCGTTCGGCGGCGTATATCCAGATACGGCTTTCGGGGGCAATGCTGTTGAGGGCGTCGGACATAATCGCTGTGTTTGTTTGGTTGTGACCGGCAAAGGTAACCGCCCGGACTTATTATCGTGTTTTTGGCAACAGGTTTAAGGTTCTCCGGTTGCAAGTACATCCTTTCCGCTCTCTTTCCAAATAAGTTTGCACCTGCGGCCTCGCCCAAAACTGGGACAAATTGCGGTCTTTTTGTGGTCTTTACGTAGACCGCATCTAAATAAGGCCCACTTAGGTGCGTATGTTTGTTAAAGAAATGTCACGAAAGTATCTTTGCACCACTTCAGGGAGGGTGGTTTTCACCTTTTCCTCCGCAACTCCTTAAATGTCAATTGTTAATGGCATACCAGCATAATTTGACCAAGATTCTACTTCTGCTCTGTTGCCTCTTTTTAGGCAACCTCACCGCGTTCGCTCAGGATGAGAAAGCAGAAGAAACCACCGCCGAGTCGATCGTTGCCGATGACCCGGCCACGTCCGCAGCCGCCCCGGAACCCGGTGGTGTCGCCGCAGGGGCAGGTGATTACACCAAGGGTAAGGCCCTCTGGCAATCCAACGTTTGTGGCTCTTGCCACAACAAGAACATGAAGGACCCCGCTACCGGTCCCGCTCTGGGTGGTGTACAAGAAAGGTGGGCCGGCGAGCCACGTGAGCACCTCTACCGTTGGGTGCAGCAGTCTCAAGCACTCATCTCTTCCGGTGAAAGCGCACGTGCCATTGCGGTTTGGAACGACTGGAAGCCTACGGTGATGTCCAACTACACTAACTTAGCCGACGAGGACGTGGAGCATCTACTCGCCTACATCAAAGGTGAGTACACCGGAGAAGGGAAGCCAGTCGCCGTTGGCGGAGAAATCGTCGAGGTAGTTACGGAAGAAGCCGACAACACCTGGATCTTTGTCATCCTCGGTGTCTCTCTACTGTTGTTATCACTCATCCTCGCACGGGTTACCAGTAACATGCGCTACCGCGTCGCCGCGGACGAAGGAACGGCCACCGAGCGCAGAACGCTGATTGACATCCTAACGAGCAAAGGCGTCATCACCTTTGTGGTCTTCGCCCTGGTAGTCCTCGGTGGCTACACCACGGTGAACAGCGCCATCGACCTCGGTCGCCAGCAGGAGTACCAACCCGAGCAGCCCATCAAGTTCAGTCACGTCACGCACGCTGGTCTCAACCAGATCGAATGTCAGTACTGCCACGATGGTGCCCGCCGCTCCAAGCACTCCGTCATCCCCGCCGTCAATACCTGTATGAACTGTCACCGCGCCATCAAGGTCGGAAGTCAGTACGGCACGGCAGAGATCACCAAGATCTACGCCGCCATCGGTTACGACCCGAAGGCAGACGCTTACATCGCGGATTATGAGAACCTCACCAACGACGAAGTAAAGGACATCTACGAAAGCTGGATCCTCGAGAACCAACAGAAGGAGTACGAAAACCCCGCTGACATTGACTTCGACGAAGTGGAAGACGAAACCGAGCGCCAGCTCGACGCCATCGAAGCTTCCCTGACGAACAGCTACACGGGCGACGACAAGATTGCCGGACCGGTAGAATGGGTACGCATCCACAACCTCCCCGACCATGCCTACTTCAACCACGCCCAGCACGTAACGGTGGGTAAACTGAAGTGTCAGAACTGTCACGGACCGGTCGAAGAGATGGAACTCGTGTACCAGTACTCACCCCTTAGCATGGGTTGGTGTATTAACTGTCACCGGCAAACGGAGGTACAGTTCGAAGAAAACGACTACTACAAAGCGTACGAACGCTACCACAACGAGATCGAGGACGGAGTACGTAGCGCCGTCACGGTAGAAGACGTCGGCGGTCTTAACTGTCAACGCTGCCACTACTAACTAACGTTGGTAGTACCTTCTTCCAAACGTACGGGACTTTAGTCACCTACGCACTTACAACAAGATAGAAATCCTCCCCAGGGAATGAGTAAGAACACAAATAAAGTCTGGTTAGGTACCGATCAGCTCGCTTCCAGTGCTGAGTACCTCAAAGCCACCGATAACGAAGTCGGTGCCCCCGTTTCCGATAATTTGGAAAATCCACGGCTGGAATCCAGCCGGCGTGATTTCTTGAAATACCTCGGTTTCGGCATGACCGCCGCTACGATTGCTTCCTGTGATATCCCCGTACGAAAGGCTATCCCGTACGTTACTAAGCCAGATACCATCGTCCCCGGGGTTGCAACGTATTTCGCATCGACTTTTGCTCAAAGTGGAGACTACGTCCCCATTCTGGTTAAGACCCGCGAAGGGCGGCCCATCAAGATTGAAGGAAATGGCATGAGTAAGCTAACGCAGGGTGGCACGACCGCCCGCGTTCAGGCATCCATTCTTGGTCTCTACGACACCAGCCGTTTCGACGGTCCGTACCGCATCGTGGATGGGATCACCAAGATGAAGCGTAACGCTACCGACAATGACGGTTGGGACGTAATCGACGCGGAGATCGTCGGTAAGCTCAGCGCAAACGCGCAGGTTCGTATCCTCAGCCACACGCTGATGAGCCCATCTACGCTCGCCGCAATTACAGAATTCAAAGCTACTTATCCGAACACGGAGCTTGTTCAGTACGACCCCGTTTCTTCGGCCGCCATGCTCGACGCAAACCAGGCCACGTTTGGCAAGCGCGCCATCCCCAAGTATCACTTTGATCGCGCGGAAACAATCGTCAGTTTCGGTGCGGATTTCCTCGGAACGTGGATCAGCCCCGTACAGTACGCCCGAGACTACGTTCAGGGTCGTAAAACGAATGCGGCCAAGATGTCCCGCCACGTTCAGGTAGAGAGCGGCATGAGTCTTACCGGCTCGAATGCTGACAACCGAATTATGGTAAAGCCGAGCGAGCAGGGCCAAGCCATCCTCGCGCTGTACAATGCAGTTGTTGGTGACGGTGGTAACGCTTCTCTATCCGGAACCGCCGGTGATAAGTTGGCTGCCGTCGGCGCGGAGCTTAACCGCAACCGTGGCCGCAGCCTGGTAATCAGTTCCAGCAATAACCTGGCGGAGCAGTTGCTGGTTAACGCCATCAACGAAAAGCTCGGTAGCTACGGCACAACGATAACTACGGATAAGTGGAGCATGCAGCGGAAGGGTGACGACAAAGCGATCGCCCGTTTTGCGCAGGAACTCGAAGCAGACCGTATCGATGCGGTTTTCGTTCTGGAAGGTGCTAACCCAGCTTACGACAATCCCTGGGGAAAGACCATTGCGGAAAATCTCAGTAAAGCCGACGTTGCGGTAAGTCTCAGTGGCGTACCGAACGACACCAGCGTCCTGTGTAGCTACGTTGCACCCGACCATCACTTCCTCGAGAGTTGGGGTGACATAGAGGCCGTGGAGGGGGAATTATCTCTCATCCAGCCTACCATTACGCCGATCTTCGAAAGTGTAGGCCGCGCCGGTACGCGCCAGGCGGGGGAATCCTTCCTGACCTGGGCTAAGTCCGCAAAGTACCAAATCGACGCCGAACAGCCTTACCTGGAATTTGTAAAAGCCACCTGGGAGGCTACTGCTTTCGCGCGTCAGGGTAACTTTACCACCTTCCAAGCTTTTTGGGACTCAGCCCTACACGACGGGGTCATCTCCCTGAGTGCGTCCGCAGCGCCTTCTGATGCTGCACTTACCATGCGGAGCGATACCTCGTCCGTATTACTACCGGCTGCCGTCCAGTTTAACGGTGGCGCGGTCGCGGGTGCAGGGGCCCGAGTCAACCAGGCTGCTACCGGTCAGGAGGTTAGTTTCGGTGAAACGGTGAACGTCGGTAACGGTATTTACGCCAATAACCCGTGGTTACAGGAGTGTCCGGACCCCATTACGCGGACGGTCTGGGGCAACTACTTGGCCATCCCCGTGAAGTGGGAAGGTGGGTACGAGTACACCGCATACAACGATCTCAACGAAGAAGAGTACAAGGGCAAGGCCGACATCGTAAGTCTCCGCCCCGGTGGTGAGTTTGCGCCCGCGGACGTTACCGTAGTACGGCAGTTTGGCCAATTGGAAAATACGTTTGTCCTCGCGGTAGGCTATGGCCGCAAGGTCACCGGCATGTCGGGCCGCGCCATTGGCCATGACATTGGCGTCAACGTGTACCCCTGGCTGCCCGTCGTTGATGGCTACGTTCAGTACTACATCACCGGTGCGGAAGTATCCGGCGTCGTCGATAACGAAGAAGAGTTTGCCAGCGTACAGTACCACCACACGATGGGTCTGACGACCAAGTCAGAATCCGGCGCAATGCTCTACCACGATCGTCGTAACGGTGAGAACATCGAACTGGACCGTGCCCTCACGGAAGAAGAAAAAGAATACCTCGAACCGTACCACGTTGATGAGGCTACGGTCATGAATGGTGTTGGTGGTAGCGTCGGTGATTTGCAGGGTGGACTCACCAAACGCTCGATTATTTTCCAGGGCACTTTCGCTGAATTACCTGAACTCCAGGAAGAGATCCTGGAGCGTCGCACCGAAGCCCAGCACCTTAACGAGCAAACGCTTTACCCCTACGAAGAATACGCGGAGAACATCTACAGCCAGGGTCACTGGTGGGCGATGCACGTCGACCTGACCGCCTGCATTGGTTGCGCTGCCTGTGAAGTAGCCTGTGTTGCTGAAAACAACGTACCCGTCGTAGGTAAGTATGAAGTATGGCGCCACCACGAAATGAAGTGGTTGCGGATCGACCGTTACTTCTACGGCGACGTAGAAAACCCTCGTGCCGTTTACCAGCCGATGATGTGCCAGCACTGTGACAACGCTCCCTGCGAGAACGTTTGCCCGGTAAACGCCAGCCAGCACAGCGACGAGGGTCTGAACCAAATGATCTACAACCGCTGTATCGGTACCCGGTACTGTGCGAACAACTGCCCCTACAAGGTCCGCCGCTTTAACTGGTTGGACTTCACTACCGGTGACTTGTTCAGCTCCAACGAGCCTAGCCTTCAGGACGAAGAACTTGCCTTCGGTGCGGACAACCTTACCAGAATGGTGCTCAATCCCGACGTGACGGTACGTAGTCGTGGCGTGATTGAGAAGTGTAGCTTCTGCGCTCAACGTCTTCAGGCGGGTAAATTGACGGCGAAAGTCGAGAAGCGCCAGTTGCGTGACTCCGATGTCCGTACGGCTTGCCAAACCGCTTGCCCGACCGGTGCAATCACGTTCGGTGACCGTAATAACAAACAGGGTGAAGTAGCTAAGAAGCTGAACAACCCCTTGAACTACCTCGCCCTCGAGGAAGTGAACACACAGAGCGCCGTATTCTACGCCGCCCGCGTTCACAACCCGATGGAGGAACTGGCTTAAGTTGCTGCGCCAAACTAGCTCAGACTAGTTTGGCGTCCTAACCAATAATTTACGACGCGGCATATGCTGCGTCAGGATAATGAGGATGACACCTCAACAATATTTTATAACATGAGTGGACATGTAGCACCCGTTCGTAAGCCGCTAATCACGGGGAACAAAACCTACCACCAGATCACGGAGGACATTTGTCGCCCGACGGAAACGGCGCCCTCCCTGAGCTGGGTCATTACCTTCATCCTTTCCGTGATGTGCCTCGGTATGTTTGCCTTTGCCGTCGCCTGGACGGTCTGGGTCGGAATCGGTTCCTGGAACCTGAACCGTACGATCAACTGGGGCTGGGACATTACTAACTTCGTTTGGTGGGTAGGTATCGGCCACGCCGGTACGCTTATCTCGGCTATTCTGTTGCTGTTCCGCCAGAAGTGGCGGACGGGGGTCAACCGGGCGGCGGAAGCCATGACGATTTTTGCCGTCATGTGTGCCGGTCAGTTCCCGCTCATCCACATGGGCCGTATCTGGTTAGCTATTTTCATCTTCCCTTACCCCAATACGCGGGGTCCGTTGTGGGTGAACTTCAATAGCCCGCTCCTGTGGGACGTATTCGCCATCTCCACTTACTTCACGGTATCGTTATTATTCTGGTACGCAGGACTAGTTCCTGACTTCGCTACGGTCCGCGACCGGGCGAAGGGATTGCGGAAGCAGATCTACAGCGTATTATCGTTCGGTTGGAACGGCTCGGCTAAGCACTGGCAGCGTTGGGAATCACTTTCCCTCATTCTCGCCGGACTCGCTACGCCGCTCGTACTTTCCGTACACACGATTGTATCCTTTGACTTCGCAACCTCGGTCATCCCCGGATGGCACACGACGATTTTCCCCCCTTACTTCGTGGCGGGGGCTATTTTCTCCGGCTTCGCGATGGTACTCACGCTGATGCTGATTGCCCGTAAGGTGTTGCACCTGGAGGACTACATCACCATCGAGCACATCGAATCGATGAACAAGGTCATTCTGTTGACCGGTTCGATCGTTGGTGTTGCCTACCTGACCGAGCTGTTCATCGCCTGGTACTCAGGCTACATCTACGAGCAGTTCGCGTTTCTGAACCGGGTCCTCGGGCCTTATTACTGGTCTTACATCGGAATGATGTTGTGTAACGTACTTTCCCCACAGATTTTCTGGAGCAAGCGCTTGCGCACCAGCCTCTTCTGGACCTTCTTCATGTCGATTTTCATCAACATCGGTATGTGGTTCGAGCGTTTTGTGATCATCGCTACGACTTTATCACGGGACTATCTGCCTTCCAGCTGGTCTTACTACGTTCCAAGCTGGGTCGAGATTTGTATTTTCATCGGATCGATCGGTCTTTTCTTTACTTTGTTCCTAATCTTTACACGGGTTGCCCCGGTAGTAGCCATTGCGGAGATCAAGTCCATTCTGAAGACGTCCGGCGACCAGTACATCGGCCCCACCGCGCACCACCACGATGATGCTCATCACGGTACGAAAATTCCGAGTGAAGTGAATGACATTTCATCCGGAGGCACGGTAGACATCGATGGTAGTACCGACACAGAAATCAAATAATCACCCCGCAAATAGATAATAATATGGCACACGCAATTGCACATAGTGGAGTGACGCAGATCGATTCCGCAATCGACCCCACCCACCGCAATATTCTGTTCGGCCTTTACGACGACGAGGTAAAACTGCTCGATGCCGTTAAGGCAGCCAATGCAGCTCACCTGGAAATCGATAATGTTTACACGCCCTTCCCCGTCCACGGGCTCGATCCGCTGCTTGGCCTACAGGAAAGTCGTCTGCACCAGGCGGGCTTTATCTTCGGGTCAATCGGTTGTCTGTTCGGGTTCGGGTTCATGACCTGGGTATTTACGCGCGACTGGCCAATCATTTTCGGTGGAAAGCCTTACTGGTCCGTTCCGGCATTTATTCCGATCACGTTTGAATTAACGGTACTGTTCGCCGCCGTAGGCATGGTACTGGTTTTCTACATCGTGTGTGGCCTCGGCCCGGGTGCGGAACCACGCCGCCTGCACGACCGGATTACGGACGATAAATTCTGTTTGGCGTTCGACGCCACTGATTTGGACGGCGATTCAGTCGACGGATTGCGCGGGTTTTTCGCCGAGACCGGTGCCGAAAGCGTTCACAACAAATACACCGCCTAAATTTAGTTTGGGCGCGGTCGCGGGTGAATAGATTTTCGGTGGAGCAGGGTAGGGGTTTTTACCCGCCATCCTTGCGCATACCGAATGATTTTGCACCCGCGACAGCGCCCCTGGCTAAAATGGAGGCGTAGTTTAAAATAATAACCGAAGGTCAATTGGCCTTCATGAAGTATATAGCATGAAAGATTTGCGCATACTGGTACTGTCCCTTTCTCTTGCCATTATCCTGGCATCCTGCAGCGATGCGGACGAGAACTTTGCGGGTAGTGAGTACATGCCGGACATGGCACACTCGCTGGCACAAGAGGCGAATACCTATAACTACTACTATTACAATACGTGGGATGATCGCTCGACGATCAAACTGGCTAAGCTGGTCTACCCCCGGGTAACCGTTAAGGGTGCCGTGCCGCGTGGTTACGCTGGTCGTTACCTGGCCGGTGCTCCCAATCCGGAGCCAGCGGAAGGTGCGGACGACGAGTTGCACAGTTACACTTTTGCCGAGCAGAGTGAAAACGGCATCAGCACGCCAACCAACGGATTTGTCCCTTACTACTACGAGGACTCCCCCGAAGGCAGAGAACGTGCGCTCGCGGAGTTGAATGACAATCCTTTCCCCATTACGGAGGCTGGGATGGTTCGTGGAGCCAACTTGTACAACATCTTCTGTGGCATTTGCCACGGTGCGCAAGGAAACGGTCTGGGTTACATTTACGATGAAGACCAAAACCCCAATGCAGCCTACCCACTCGCGCCCGCCAACTTTTTGACCGACGAGTTCAAGGCAGCCAACAACGGCCGTTTCTACCACGCAATTCAGTACGGTTATAACGCGATGGGTGCCTACAAAGACAAGATCAGCTACGAAGAGCGGTGGCAAGTAATCCACTACATCCGCAGCTTACAGGCTAAGGATGCCGGTGCCGAGTACGATCAGGATGTCAACACCCTGAATCCTACTTACGGCACGCCAATGGCGCAGGCCGGGGGCGTACGAATGACGGATGATGCTGAGGCAATGGGAGCCGATCAGCTTTCTTCCGAAGAGACCGAAGCGGAAAGCAATCAGCTCCGTAAGAAGTAATTACTACCACCTATTTAGAATTTTGGTGGCTGCGGCCCCCGCATTAACATACATCTACTGATGGAGACATTCGTATTCTCGTCCCGCGCTAAAGCAACAACCGGTGGTCTGGCCGTCTTCGGTTTCCTACTACTCGTACTTAGCTATTTCGTTGACGGTGGTGAGGGACACCACATGCGCTTTTGGACCAACTTGCTCCACAATACCGTATTTTTCACGGGCATTGCCGCCCTCGCTGGCTTTGCCTACTGTGCCTTTACGACTGCCTATGCTGGCTGGTTCGTGCAATTCAAGCGGGTGTGGGAGAGCTTCTGGATGTTCTTACTTCCCGGTTTGTTCCTGATGGGTATCATTATGGTTGGTTTGTTTACCCACGATAACCACATGTATCACTGGAACGATGACGCCGCCGTCGCCCACGACGTAATCCTAAACCACAAGCAATCATTCCTTAACAAATACTGGTACTCGATTGCTACCGTAGTGTTTGTCGGCATCTGGTATTTCGTTCTTGGCCGCATTCGTAGTATCAGTATTGACGAAGACGTGAACGGCACCGCAGCGTACGGTCACCACGCGAGAATCAAGAAGTACGCGGCTCCGTTCCTGGTGTTTTTTGGGTTTAGTTCCGCCGCCCTGATCTGGCAGTGGATCATGTCGCTCGATGCGCACTGGTACTCCACGATGTTCGCTTGGTACGCTACGGCTTCGCTCTTCGTCGCCATGACGGCGCTGACCATCATGCTGTTGATCTACCTGAAGAGCCGCGGGTATTACCCGGGCATCAATGCGGAACACTTCCACGATTTAGGTAAATACCTGTTTGCCATCTCTATTTTCTGGTCTTACCTGTGGTTTAGCCAGTACATGTTGATCTGGTACGGAAACATCGGGGAGGAGACGATTTATTTCCGTGAAAGATTGGACAGCTATCCTTTCCTTTTTTGGGGGAATCTAGCCTTCAATTTCGTACTTCCCTTCTTCGTTCTTATGCGGAACGATACGAAGCGGAAGGCGGGTACGCTGTTTTTTGTCGCAGCGTTTGTTTTCTTTGGCCACTGGTTCGATTTCTTCCAGATGATCAAACCCGGCGCTCGTCTGACCATGATCGAGATGCAGGAGCACGAAGGTGCTCACGGCGCGGGCCACGAAGGCGAGTACGCTGAACTTCCCGGTCATACCGGTGCCGTTGGCGAAGGTGAGCACATCGGTGGCCCCGGCCACCAGGGTGATCTGCACGATGACGCCCACGAGCCGCTGGTAGACAACCACAACGTCGAGACCCACCCGGATGCGGTTGAGAGTAATATTCCGATTGCTATCGAGAATCAGGAAGGTCCCGGACCGAATATCGCTGATGACGACTTAGCTACCAGTGACCACGAAGGAAGTGAGCATTACGCCACCAGTCCTAGTGCGGAGTTCAAATCAGGGTACACGATTCCTGGATTACTTGAGATCGGAATCTTTTTAGGCTTCCTGGGCGGCTTTCTCTTCTTTGTGCTGAGCACCCTCGCTAAGGCACCGCTGGAGCCAAAACGGGACCCATACTTTGAGGAGAGTCTACACCACCATACCTAGGTCGGTAGACATAATCTAAATAAGGGGTAAACGCGTAACCGAAAGTAGGTCTCCGCGTTAACTTTGCAACAGTCCTACCTAAGGTATTCTCTAGGTTTACGGGCTTCATTAAGAATGCTAATCCACAGCTGATGAAAACATTAATCGTCTTTTTCTGCATCGCGCTTCTTCTGATGATCGTCTTCCAGATCGCTAAGGTGCGTGATCTAGCCAAAGTGTTACGGGGCCCCGAAGAGATCGAGGCACGGAACACGAACATGACCGGTATTTACCTACTTGCGTTCGGCGCGGTATTTTTGATTGCCACTACGCTCTCCGCCCTTTACTTCAAAAACTGGATCCTGGGTTACGGTCCGCACGAATCAGCATCAGCGCACGGTGCGCGCATCGATACGATGATGGCCTGGACTTTGGGCGTCACGTACAGCGTATTTGTTCTCACCCACATCCTGCTTTTTTACTACGCCTACAAGTACCGTACGCGGAAGGGAAGAAAAGCTCAGTACATCTCCCACAACAATACGTTAGAGATTGTCTGGACGGGTATTCCCGCCATCGTGATGACCTTCTTGGTGATCGGTGGCCTCGATGCGTGGAACGACATCATGGGTGATGTTGGAACGGATGAGGAAATACTAGAGATTGAAGCGACTGGTCAACAGTTCTTCTGGACGATGCGCTATCCCGGTGCCGACGGTTTGCTCGGGAAAAAGGACTTCCGATTAATTTCCGGTAGTAACCCACTTGGTCAGGACTGGACGGACTCGAAAAACACGGATGACTTCATGAACAACCACGTTGTTCTTCCGGTGGGCCAAAAGGTGCGGGTGCGCATCACGGCCATGGACGTACTCCATGACTTCTACCTTCCCCAGTTTCGCGTGAAGATGGACGCCGTACCTGGCTTACCGACTTACTTCATCTTTACACCAACCAAGACGACTAAGCAGTGGCGGAAGGAATTGAGTGAGTACGCTGAGTACCAGATCCCTGACCCGGAAGATCCCACTAAGCAACTCTGGGAGAACGCAAACTTTGAACTGGCTTGTGCCGAACTCTGTGGAACCGGCCACTGGTCGATGGCACGGACCGTCACCATCCTGGAAGAAGACGAATTCGCGCAGTGGGCGGCGGACCAGGAATCATTCTACTTAACGACGGTACGTGGTACTAAGAACGATCCTAACGACGGTATGCTTTTTCCAGCGGAAGTAGCTCAGCGGAGTGCTGAGTTTTTGACCGCGGCGAACGCCAGTTTGGAGACGGAGGACGATGCTGATAACACGCTCGTACTCGAGTACGTCACCTTCGAGACGGGTAGCGCAGAACTTACGGAGCTGTCTAAGTACCAACTCGACGATGCGGTTGCCTTCCTGAAGGCAAACACTGATGTTTATGCTGCGCTACGGGGCCACACCGACAACGTTGGTGACCCAGACATGAATCTTAACCTCAGCGACGCCCGTGCCCGTTCCGTACGTCAGTACTTGCTGGACAACGGTATCACCGTCGATCGGCTAGAAAGTGAAGGCTTCGGTGAAATGATGCCTTTAGAAGACAACTCAACTGAAGAAGGCCGCGAGGCTAACCGCCGTACGGAACTTTATATTTCACGTACTTTGAATGGTGCTGAACAGTTGAGCAAATAATTTATTGTAGTAGCATTAGTAGCTATCTGAAGAACCTCTTTTTAATATTCAACCATGGCAAGCGCAATTATTACTGCACCGGTGTCTCGTTCGGAAGGTCTGATCCAGGAATTGGGTTATGACGACCACTTCCACGATCACCATCACGGAGACAAGTACCAGTCTAACTTTGTCTCTCATTATATCTTTTCGATGGATCACAAGATGATCGCCAAGCAGTTCCTGATCACGGGAATGATGTGGGCGATTATTGGTGGCTTGATGTCACTTGTGTTCCGTATGCAGCTGGGTTTTCCCGAAGAAAGCCTCGCGTGGTTACAGCCCGTACTTGGTAAGTGGATCGCCATCAATGGTGACGGCATAGGTTCGCTGGTGCCTGATTTCTATTACGCACTGGTCACGATGCACGGTACCATATTGGTATTCTTTGTACTGACGGCCGGTCTAAGTGGAACCTTCTCGAATCTGTTGATTCCACTGATGATTGGTGCTCGCGACATGGCCTCGCCATTGCTGAACATGCTGAGTTACTGGTTCTTCTTTATCTCCGGCATGGTGATGTTCTCTTCGCTTTTCCTTTCGACCGGTCCTTTTGCCGGTGGTTGGGTAGCTTATCCGCCACTCTCCGCGTTGCCACAGGCGATGGACGGGTCCGGTGCCGGTATGACACTCTGGACGATTTCACTGGTACTGTTTGTTGTTTCCGTTCTTCTCGGTGGTATCAACTACATTACAACCGTTCTTAACCTGCGCACCAAAGGGATGAGCATGTGGCGTCTGCCGCTACCGATCTGGGCTTTCTTCGTGACGGCCATTATTGGTTTGCTTTCCTTCCCCGTACTAACTTCCGCTTTTTTCCTAATGATGCTAGACCGCGGTGTCGGTACGAGTTTCTACCTCAGTGACATTTACATTGGTGGTGCCGCACTCGACCACGTAGGTGGTTCGCCGATCCTTTACCAGCACTTGTTCTGGTTCCTCGGTCACCCGGAGGTTTACATCATTATCCTTCCCGCAATGGGTATCGTTTCGGAAGTACTTTCCGTCAATGCACGCAAGCCGATCTTTGGTTACAAAGCGATGGTCTTCTCCATTCTGGCGATTGCCTTCCTGTCCTTCATTGTTTGGGCGCACCACATGTTCATGTCTGGCGTGAACCCGTTCATCTCTAACTTCTTCGTGATCTTCACGCTGATCATTGCGGTTCCTTCCGCGGTGAAGGTGTTTAACTGGATTGCGACGCTTTACGGCGGTAACATTCGCTTTAACCCGGCTAGTCTTTTTGCCATTGGGTTCGTATCGATGTTTATTTCCGGTGGTCTGACGGGTATTTGGTTGGGTAACTCTACCCTCGATATCCAGCTTCACGATACCTACTTCGTAGTGGCTCACTTCCACATTGTTATGGGTGTAGCTGCTTTCTTCGGAATGTACGCCGGTGTTTACCACTGGTTCCCCAAGATGTACGGTCGCTTCATGAACGAGACGCTCGGTAAGTTCCACTTCTGGGGTACGATCATCGGTGCTTACGCAGTTTTCTGGCCAATGCACTACATCGGTATGGCTGGCGTCCCCCGCCGGTACTATAAGTTCGATGCCTTCGCTACGTTCGGCCACTTTGACGGGTTGAATAAGTTTATCACCATCGCAGCCATCATAACCTTCGGGTTCCAGTTGCTCTTCGTGATCAACTTCTTCTACAGCATCTGGAAAGGACGTAAGCTAACTACGCAGAACCCTTACAACGCTAACACGCTCGAGTGGACGACACCAGTCGACGTAGGCCACGGTAACTGGCCGGGCAAACTTCCCTCCGTTCAGCGGTGGGCGTATGATTACGGTAAGGATGGTCGTGAGTTTATCTCCCAGGTTGAACCCGTGGGGGAAGACGAGTCTCCGGTTCACTAAATCATCCGGGTAGCCACAACTAATAGTTAGTCACTAGCTATTAACTGTTTACCACGATAAGAAACGGCCCGTAGTTCGTAGCATTCGCCACGAGTTACGGGTCGTTTGTTTTAACCTCAATATCGATTAAACCGTGAAAGACCAAGTTTCAAGTCGGGACTTCTCAGGATTCAGTCAGTGGATGACTGATTTGGCGGCACTGGTCAAGTTCCGCCTGTCCGCAACGGTTGTACTATCGTCCGTTCTGGCGTACCTCGTGGCCCTGGGTGGGTCCGGGTTTAGTTGGTTTGCCGTAGCCGTCCTGACCGCTGGCGGGTTCTTGACAACCGCCGCCGCTAACGTTCTTAACGAGCTACTTGAGAAGGATTACGATAAGCTCATGGCGCGTACGAGTTCCCGACCACTGGCCGAAGGCCGGTTAAGTATGTCTGATGCCTTACTGATTGCTGGCTTTGCCAGCATCGGAGGAATCACCTTACTTGCTCTGTTTAACCCCTGGACGGCCTTCCTCGGAATGGTTTCCCTCATCAGCTACGCATTCGTCTACACTCCACTCAAACGAGTGGGGCCGATTGCCGTCCTGGTCGGTGCCATACCGGGGGCTTTGCCCGCACTGATTGGATCTACCGCCGCCGAGATGAGTATTACTACGTTGGGGCTCACCTTGTTTGCGATCCAGTTCTTCTGGCAATTACCTCATTTTTACGCGATTGGCTACCTGGGGTTTGATGATTACCAGAAGGCAGGTTTTAAGCTTGTCCCCGAAGTAGAGGGTAAAGCTGATACCGCCACGCTGGGACGTGATTCCATCGCGTCTACCTTCATTTTGCTACCCCTGGGCTTCGTACCTTATTTACTAGGCGCGACTTCCCTCTGGGCTTCCGTGATCGTGTTGCTACTCGGCCTAGTTTTCCTGAATTTTGCCGTAAAGTTCCGCCGCGCGCCCTCACGGAAATCCGCGCTCGGCATGATGTTTTTCTCTTTCGCTTATCTCCCGGTTGCGTTCACGCTCTTCTGGTTGGGACAGCAGTACTTTTCAAATTAATTGTAATGCGTAAAGTAACGATTGACGGCAGTCTGGTGACGAACAAGGAAAACTTGCGCACCGAGGCACTCAAGCGACAGAACAAAATTCACCCCAAAAAGCTAGCGCTCTGGGTGGGTTTGGTGAGTCTCGTGATGATGTTTACCGCTCTTACGTCCGCGTTTATCGTGCGACGGGCGGCGGGCAACTGGCTAGAATTCTCTATTCCTTCTATTTTCTTCGTGAATACTTTGGTCATCGTAGCGAGTAGTCTAACTTTGCACGGCGCTTACGTAGCTTTCAAACGGGAGGCTGCGCTAGCTTACAAAGCTTTGTTGGGATTGACTTTCATCCTCGGTATTGCTTTCGTAGTGCTCCAACTAGTTGGTTGGGAGGAACTGGCCGCAAGCGGTGTTCCGCTCAAGATAAATCCTTCGGGCGACTTTATCTACGCCATCAGCGGTTTGCACGCGCTGCACGTCATCGGTGGGATTGCTATTTTACTGGTAGCACTCATCATGGCGTTTATCCTTCCCATGAAGGTCACGCCGGCGCGGCAGTTGCGTTTGGAGTTGACGATGACTTACTGGCATTTCGTTGATGTACTCTGGATTTACTTAATCGTATTCCTGAGTCTACAGCGCTAAGCTTAATTATAAATAATGGCGAAACCGATTAATCGGTGAAGCCCGCACCTCTACCGTTTTAAAAGACACGAAACATGGCCGAAGACACGGACATCCTAGTTGCCCCCGAACACGATCATTCCGACGAAGACGGACACTGGGAAGGGGGTGAAGCAAAACCGTTCGATACTTCCTACGGGAAGTTGATGATGTGGTATTTCTTGCTTTCCGATGCATTTACCTTTGCGGGCTTTCTCATTGCCTACGGGACGCTTCGTTTTTCTAGCATCAGCTGGCCCGTGCCCGACAAAGTGTTTGCCACCGCGCCCTTCGGCATTCATAATTTAGGAATATTCGGAGGGGAAGCGCCGCTGATTTTCGTGACGTTCATGTCCTTTCTGCTGATCATCAGCTCGGGTACCATGGTACGGGCGGTGCAGGAAGGAGCCCTGGAAAACAAGCGGGGCGTCGTTTTCTGGATGTTTCTTACGGTGCTTGGTGGTGCAGGTTTCCTCGGCTGTCAGGCTTGGGAGTGGAATAACCTGATTAACCACGAGCACATGACCGTGACTACTAACCCATTCGGCAGTTACACGGAAAACGGCTTCTTCTTGGACCCGGAAACAGGTGAGCAAACGGACGAGCCCGTTGAGTTAGGGGAAACCTACTTGCTACACGTAGCCGGTGCGGAGCACGGAGAGGCGGGGGAAGAAACTTTCGCTTACCCCGAGACGGCTGGTAACTACGCTGGCTTCGAAATCATGGGCGACGGCACTCCCTATATCCGTCGCAAGTACATGGCTACGGATGGTCCCGACGCGGGGTCAATCAAAACGCAGCAATTCGGTCCGACCGCTTTCGGTGCGCTATTCTTTGGCATCACGGGCTTTCACGGCTTCCACGTCCTGACGGGGGTAGCTTTCCTGCTGATCATTCTCATCAACTCCGCGAGCGGCGTGTACGCAATGCGTGCGAATGGTTACGAGATGGTAGAGAAAATTGGTCTGTACTGGCACTTTGTTGATTTAGTCTGGGTGTTTGTTTTTCTCGTTTTCTACCTCCTCTAAGCGTTGGATTGACCAAGTGCGTCATCACGAGTACATGGTGTTGTGACACTTACCCACAAATCGTTTTTCCTAAAGTCTACTGGCGCAACAATCGCCGCCCCAAAATCGAATCACCATGGCTAGCCACGCTACCTACGAAGAACAAACCGCCGCCGTCTGGAAAGGGCTTGGCCTACTGGCTGTTGTCACTTTAGTCGAAGTCGCACTCTCACTGCTCAAGGCGGCTGAATGGGCTAAGGGTTACGAATCAATTTTCGCTATTGCCTCCATCCTCATTATCGTGCTGTCGATCTACAAAGCGTACTTCATCATCTTCGAGTTCATGCACATGGCCTACGAGGTGAAGGGTTTGGCCATGAGCGTACTGCTTCCCGTATTTCTGCTGCTTTGGGCGGTCATCGCTTTCTTCTACGAAGGTGACGCCTGGAAGAACAACCGGGAAACCGTCAACGAGCGTAACCGGATGGAGCGGGAGATCTTGCCCAACCCGGGTCAGGCCGTTGGTGCGGGAGTCGAGGAAACTACTACAATGGACTAACCGTCACATCAAGAATATTGACGAACGTCGCTACTGGTCAGCCGGTAGCGACGTTCGTCTTTGCGCCCCGCTCTTTCCCAAATACCCGGCACCCGCGTCCACGCCCTGATGGCAGTCTAAGCTAAGGGTCATATTCCCTGGTATCAACATCCATCCGGCCCGGCGGCGGTTACCTTTGCAGAACAGTTACCCTTTATGGCAAACGCAAAATCAATTTTCAGCACCGTGGTCGTCCTCTTCCTGCTGGTCGGGTTGCCGGCGATCTCCTTCTACTACCTACGCACGGGTTTTACTTACCGCAAGGAGGCAATTATGACCCAGGGTGATTTTGGAAAGATGCCTGATCTTTCGGCGCTGACGCGGGTGCAGGGAACATTACCGGACAACCTGCGCGGCAGCATGGCCGTCGTTGGCTGGCTAGACCCCACTAAACAGGAGGCTACCAGGGTCTACGGACACATGATGGACAGCCTTTACCAGCAATTCGCGGACAGTCCGAACCTACACTTCACGACGATCGTGCTGAGCAAAGACCCCGACCAAACCGTGAATGAATTTACTCAGACTTACCACCTGCCGGAAGCTCCGATGCTGAGTTTCGTGCGGGCCGACGCAACCGCTTTTCAACGCAGTGCGAGCGACTTCCAATTGCCGCTGAGCCAGTACGACGCTCCCGGAACGGAACCCATCGTCGCGCTCGTCGATAGTTCCCAAACCATCGTCAAGCACTACAACCTCGCGCGGCGGGATGAGACGATCGGGTTGGTTCAGCTAATTTCCGTCATCATCCCCCTCCCCGAGAAGCAAGATTTGATTCTCGACCGGGGCCGAGAATTATAGACATGAACGCTATTCACCCACAACTCGCGACCGCACCGGAAAAAGAAGGCGCGCTCAAGATCGCCATCATCATCGCTTCCGTTGCCGTAACGGGTCTCGTAGTACTCATGCGCTACGTGAAGATCGACATGGGGGAAGGCTGGGACGTTGGTTTTCTACCCGCCGTCAACGCTACCCTGAACGCCCTGACGGCAGTTGCGCTACTGTTTAGTCTCTACTTCGTCAAGAATAGTAAGTTCGTCCTGCACCGGAACGCAAACGCCACGGCGCTTTTGCTGTCCGTCGTCTTTCTGCTCTGTTACGTCGCCTACCACTTTACTACGCCGGAGGTCAAGTTTGGGGATACGAACCTGGACGGAATCGTCAGCGCGACCGAAGCCGCCGCGGTGAGTGGTACGCGCACGATCTACCTGTTAATCTTAATCTCACACATTACGCTGGCCGGAATCCTGCTGCCCTTCATTCTCTGGACGACGATGTACGCCATCGTCGGTAGATACACCAGCCACAAAAAGCTGTCGCGGTTCGTCTGGCCTTTGTGGATGTACGTCGCCGTGACCGGCCCGGTAGTTTATTTGATGCTACGGGAGTATTATCCATAACTGCCGCAACCTACCTTTTAACCCCACGTTTACAGAGAAACAATCACGATGAAAAAGTCTGTCTGGATACTCGCCCTATTGTTGATTTGCGTCTCCTTTGGTGCAGATGACTTGCTGGCGCAATGCCCAATGTGCCGGGCGACGGCGGAAACTAACTTAGCGAACGGCGGAACGGAAGGCAAGGGCCTGAACAACGGCATCATGTACATGCTCTTTACCCCCTACGTGCTCATCGGCACGATCGCCATCCTGTGGTGGCGTAACCGGCAGCAAACGGAGGATGTTGCCACGGACGAAACGTACGTTTAGTGAAGTACGAATGGCTACTGTTTGACGCAGACAACACCCTCTGGGACTTTAGTGCCGCGGAAGCTTCCGCCCTCGAACGCACCCTGGTCAAGCGAGACATCGCCTGGAGTGAAGAAGTGCTGGGGGACTACCGGCTAATCAACCACCGCGTTTGGTCCGACTACGAAGCGGGAAACTTACCGAAGACGCAACTGCGGACCATCCGCTTCAGCCGGCTACTGGAACAGTACCGCCTCGATCACCCCGCCGAAGAATTATCGATCGATTACCGTACTTACTTGGCGGAGTCCACCCACATGCTGGCCGGGGCGGTCGAGTTACTCGAGTCCGTGCGGGATAGGTACAAGCTAGCGATGATTACGAACGGCCTCAAGGAAGTTCAGCGACCTCGCCTCCGTAGTACCCAGCTGGAAAAGTATTTTGAATTCATCGTTATCTCGGACGAAATTGGCGCCGCTAAGCCCAACGCCGTATTCTTCGACCACGCCTACCGGCAGATGGCCGGGGTGGATAAATCTAAGGTGCTGGTGATTGGCGACAACCCCAACGCCGACGTGCGTGGGGCGCTGGATTATGGCTTCGATGCCTGCTGGCTACGCCACCCGGGCACGCCGGATCACCCCAAACTAGGCGCGACTCACAAGATTCGGGATATTAGGGAATTAGCGCAGCACGTCTGATCTTCGCGCCCATGACCAAGCAAGAAAAAGCCGACGACATCCACCGGATCCTGGAAGAGTTGTACCCGACCGTGCCCGTTCCGCTCGATCACGTGGATCCATATACACTATTGGTTGCCGTACTGCTAAGCGCGCAGTGCACTGACGTGCGCGTCAATAAAGTCACGCCCGCGCTCTGGGCGCTGGCGGACGAGCCGCGGCTGATGATGGAGCAACCGGTGGAAGACATCCGGGCGATCATTCGTCCGTGTGGGCTGTCACCAACGAAGAGTGCGGCCATCAAGGAGCTGAGTCGAATACTGGTGGAAGACTACGGTGGTGAGGTGCCACAGGACTGGGCTGCGCTGGAGTCACTGCCGGGCGTTGGCCACAAGACGGCGTCGGTGGTCATGAGCCAGGCCTTCGGCGTACCGGCCTTTCCGGTGGATACGCACATTCACCGCCTTGCCTACCGCTGGGGTTTGACGACGGGAAAAAACGTCGTGAAGACGGAGAAGGACCTGAAGCGCTTATTTCCGGAGGAGAGCTGGAACAAACTCCACCTACAAATCATCTTTTTTGGGCGCGAATACTGCCCGGCACGGGGCCACCGAATGAAAACATGCCCGATCTGTGGTCCCTACGGGCGGCGGTCTCTACTAAATAAAGAGCAGTAGCCTGGTCTAGCTCTTCGAGTCAGGCGCTGATCTCCGGTTCGCAATCGACCTTGTCCGTATATTACGCCCCTCAATTAGTCACCACCCATCGACCTCCGTTCCGAAAAGAAAAAGATTAAGCGTGCTCGTACCAGTTCCCGCCGGGTCACCCGGTGGTTAATGGGGTTTACCGTCGTGATGGTCATCAGCGCGCTCTATCCCGACCGGCTTAATTTTCCTTTTGAGTTTGAGCGGGGGCAGATATGGCGCTACGAGGATCTTCGTGCGCCGTACGATATCCCGGTATTAAAGTCGAACGATGCCTTGCTCGCCGATATGGAGCAAGTCCAGGAAAACGCGACGCCCGTCTACGAATACCGCCCCGAGGTAGCCCGCCGGGCGCGGGAGCAGTTCATCCGGGAATTCGCCACCGCGCTCGACAGCGCCCGCGTGCGTCAGGATAACCTCGACCTCCTGCGGCAGCCAGACAGTCACCGTCGCTACGGACTGCGGGTGCTGGATAAATTATACAGTCAGGGGATTATTAACGCCCGCGAGGAAGACGAGATGAACGGAATGGCGACGGTCGTTACGACCATCAACGGAAGCCAGCAACAGGAGAAAACGATTGCGCAGTTCTACACCCCGGGGGACGCCGTACAGTGGTTGGAAGATAGCTTGTTCTTTACGGACCTGCAGTCACCGGAGTTTTTGCTCAACCTCCTCGACAATAAGTTCCAACACAACGTTTTCTACAACGATTCCCTCACGGTGCGCCTCAGAACACTGGCCCGGCAACGAGTAAGTCGCTACGACGGGCTGGTCAGCGAAAGCGAACTCATGATTGGCCAGGGAGACCGGGTAACCGATCAGATCTTTCAAAAATTAGCTAGTTACCGGACGGTTTACCAGTCGAATATGAAGACGCAGACCTCCTTCTGGTCGGTGTTCGGTGGGTTCGCGATTCAGATTGCCATCGTCATCATTTTACTCTTTTGGTACCTCCGTCGCTATTTCCCCAGGGTTTACAGCAGGCCCGGGAATTTACTCCTCCTTCTCCTGTGGCCAGTTCTCTACGCGGTGCTGGTACGTGCCGTGGACGGGGTGCCAGAAATCAGCGCTTGGGTAATACCTTTCTGTATCGTCCCGATTGTTGTCCGCATTTTCTTCACCGAGCGGCTAGGGCTATTCGTCCACGTGATTGTGGTACTGATCGCCAGCTTTCTCACGAGCCTCGGGTTTACGTTTACCTTCCTCAGCATTATGGCCGGGGTGGTCGTCATCGTTACCGACGTTGACACGCGGGACATGACGAAATACTTCCGCAGCTTATCGGTGCTTTTCTTGTTCTACTGCGTTGGTTACATCGGGCTGGAGTTGCTCCGGGGCGGAACCTGGCGCACGGTGAATTACGTGACGATCGGCTGGCTGGCCGGCAACGTGTTTTTGGTTTTACTGGCCTACCCACTCATTCCGCTCATTGGAAAGATTTTCGGTTTTATTTCGCCCATTACGCTGATGGAACTCAGCGACATGAACCAACCTTTGCTGCAGCGGCTAGCCCGCCAGGCTTCCGGAACGTGGCAACACTCGCTCAACGTAGCCAACATGGCGGAGCAGGCCACCCGGGCCGTAGGTGGCAATGCGCTACTCGTCAAGACCGCCGCCCTTTACCACGACATCGGCAAGATCGAAAACCCGGGCTACTTCATCGAGAACCAGAACGGCCCGAACCCCCACCACAAAATTGGTCCGAAGGAAAGCGCCGCCATCATCATCAACCACGTCGCCGACGGAACCAAACTCGCCCGTAAGGCTGGTCTGCCGGAGGTGATCATCGACTTCATTCGGACGCACCACGGCACGACCCGCGCGGAATATTTCTACCTGACCTACGTTAAGGACCACCCCGAGCGGGAAGCGGAAGAAGCTACTTTCCGTTACCCAGGCCCCCGGCCTTCCACCAAAGAGCAGACGATCCTCATGATTGCCGATAGCGTGGAAGCGGCCTGTAAGAGCTTAAAATCACCGTCGGAGGAGGAACTATACGCCTTCATCGACCAGATAATTCAGGGTAAGGTGACATCCGGTCAGCTGAAAAAAAGCGGACTCACGTTTAAAGAATTGGAAGTTTGCCGGATGACGTTCAAGTCCATCATGAAGAGTGTTTACAACGTTCGGATCGCTTACCCCGACAAGCAGGAGGAAGAGTAGGCTCGGGAAAACTTTAGTGTGGTAATTTTCTTGAGCGGGGCAGCATAATTTTACGGACCTTTGCGGCCCCTAACCGACCGCCATGTTAACCGTAAGCTTATTTTTCGCCACGCTGGGCTCCCTTTTCTCTCTCGTCAACCCCCTCGGGGCCATCCCGATGTACTTGACTCTGTCGAGCGACATGAGTAGCCGGGACCGCAACGCTACCGCACGTAAAACGGCACTCTGGTTTGCGCTGATTTTGATCGTCTTTTTTCTGGGCGGTACCGCCATTCTCTCTTTTTTCGGGATAACCCTTAATGCGTTGCGTATTGCCGGCGGGCTGATCATCGTCAACAGCGGTTTTGGTTTGCTGAATTCCAAATTCGAGGAGCGGCGCATGGACGGCGACATGGAGGCCGAAGCTCAGCAAAAGGACGACATTAGTTTTACCCCGATGGCCATGCCGATGCTGTCCGGGCCCGGCAGTATTTCTTTCCTCATCGGTATGTTCGCCGCCCAGGGCGAGTGGCTCAGCCGGGGCGTCATTATCGGGGTGATCCTCGTAATGGCGCTGCTCATTTGGTTGGTACTCAGCCTTGCTCCGGCGCTGAATCGCCTGCTCGGGCGGACGGGGCTTTCCGCCCTTAGCCGCATCATGGGTTTCCTGGTTATGAGTATCGGCATCGAGATGCTCATCGCTGGCATCGTTGCTTTGGTGCGCAGCATGTTGTAGGGGGTGTGGTCGTAGATGCAGTGGTCGTTGGGAGGAGCGAAGTAGGGTAGGAGTGGTTTGATCCGCCAGTTACCGCGGAAAAGTCCAGTGCTCACATCCACTACGTGACCCCGTCGTACGTACTTACCCCGGAAACGAACACGGGGTGACGGATTACGCGTTCCGATTGGGCCCACCCGGTAGACTTCGGGGAGGATAATCTTTAAAATACTACAACATGGCTTCCGGAACTTCTAACCTCATCGCAATCATTGCGGCTGTTTTCATTCCACCACTGGGCGTCTTCATTCACGAGGGCCTCACCGGTCGCTTTTGGATCTGCGTCGTGCTTACTCTATTGTTTTTCGTGCCGGGGATGATCTACGCGCTGTGGTGCATTCTGGGGTAGTACTTTGTTTCTTCCCCAATTACTTTGCACCCGCGACCGCGCAAAAATTAACCAGGGTAGACTATGGGCGGTAGGCGGCTGATGCCTTCGCGTGAACCACTTATTTTAAAGTCGAATAAGAGTTTGGTGCCCAATCGCTAGGCCTTCAGCTCCGACGGGAAAAGTAGTGGGCGCGGACGCGGGTGCAGGGTTTCAAGGGACAAAAATTTTGAGTGGGGAGGGCGGCGGGGATTTTAAACGCAGCCCCGAAGGATACTGTCGTGGGCTGTCGCTGGCCGTGCCGCCACTTTAGGAACGGACATATTCCGCTGCACTACTTAATTTTGCCGTTCAAACACGTCCATGCAACCCGCCCCGCCCTTTGCTCTACGCCACACCGCCCAGTTACCCGAATTGCTGCACCAGTTAGGAGTTACAATCGCCCTGTCGACTTACCAGGCGGGAAAGGTGATCCTGTTATCGGCGCCCGACGAGGAGCGGATCATCCAACTACCGAGGAGCTTCCCTAAGCCCATGGGGATTGCCGAGGATCTGGAAACGGACCGCTTAGCAATCGCCTGCCGGGACGAAGTAGTCGTGCTCGCCAACTCCGGCGAGCTCGCGCAGTTCTATCCGAAAGGCCCCGGAAAGTACGATGCACTCTACCTACCCAGGGCGACCTACCACACCGGAGACCTGGATATTCACGACCTTAATTTCGGTGACGGTGGCACTAGCCTGTACGCCGTAAATACCCGCTTCAGCTGCCTGGTCAAGCTGGATGACCGCTACAGTTTTACCCCGGTCTGGCAACCCCGCTTCATCGACAAGCTGGCCGGTGAGGATCGCTGCCACCTGAACGGTATGGCCATGCGCAACGGAAAGCCGGCTTACGCTACGGCGTTTAGCGAGACCAACATGCCGGTCGGCTGGCGACCGAACGTCACCAAAACGGGGGTGCTACTGGACGTGGATTCGGGCGAAACGATCGTCGGTGGTTTAGGAATGCCGCATTCTCCGCGTATTTACGACGGGCGGCTGTACGTCCTGCAAACGGCGAAAGGAGAAGTTTGTGAGGTTGATCTGGCTAGCGGAGCGGTGACGGTAGTTTGTAAGATCGGTGGTTTCGTGAGGGGCATGTCTAAAGCCGGGGATTACCTGTTCGTCGGCCTGTCCAAGCTGCGAAAAAATAGTAGCACCTTCGGAAAACTGGCCTTCGCCAAGGAGGCGGATCGTGCCGGAATTGTCGTTATCCACCTGCCAACCGGTGCCCGGGTGGGGGAGTTGACGTACGCTAGCTCGGTGGATGAAATTTACGACGTTCACGTGCTGGCGGGCAAGAGACGCGTCAACGTGCTCAATACCCTGACCGACGACCACAAGGCTGGGCTCTCAGCGCCGACTGCTACCTACTGGCGTAAATTGAAGGCGTAGAAACAGTAAATTGCTTGAAATACTTTTCGGCCGCACGAAATCACCAGGAAATGTTGTCTATTCGATGTGTACGAAGTAATTTTAAGGTGTATCCAAGCAACTCAGTTGTGATTTTTTAATCCGGACACCTAATTCACACCCTACTAGCTGTCCCCTCTCTAATTCTTTATGAAATTACGTTACCACTATGCCCGCCAGCGACGTCAGTTGGCTTACCTCTCTAAGCGATTAACCCGGCTTCAAGCCAACGGCCAGCGTATTTCCGCCGACAACCTCGCTAAGCTCAAATCACTGGCCAGTCGGTTGCTTCCCCGCATCGGCGGCACCCAGGTACGGCGCGTCCTCGGCACCGGTATCTTTTTGCTCGCCGGCGCCACGGTCGCGCAGGCGCAGGTTTTCGAAGCGCCCGTGACCAATCCGTTCGGGATTGATGCTGATATTGGCGTGTCTAATAACTACAATAATCCTGTTTTCGCTGACTTGGACGGAGATGGTGACCTAGATCTCATCACTACCCTCTACGAATATGTAGGAGAGGATGACCCGGTCCTTTCCTCCTTATTCTACCAAGAGAACACTGGCTCTGCAACGCTGCCCCAATTTGCGGCCAGGCAAACAGACCCTTTTGGGTTTCAGCCCACGTTAGACATCAGGGTTATTTCAGTCGTGGACCTGGATAGTGACGGAGATCTAGATCTTTTGGGGTTTGGATCGGATGATCGTACTGGTGTTTTCGGTGATGAAGCAACCGTTTACTACGAAAATATGGGGACCGCTGTGGCACCGACGTTTGCCGCGGGTATATTGGATACGTTCTCCCTCGAAGTACCCAACACCGACTTCAACAGCTTGCAACCGTCTTTCGGAGACATCGATGGCGACGGTGACCTCGACATTATCGGACCTAACCTTGACGGAAGTACCGACGGTGGCGTCAACCCCAGCGGTACGTTTTATTTTGAAAATACTACCGTGCGTGATAGTGTGTCCTTTGCCGAGCCGGTGGGTGACCCTTTCGGCCTCGATCTAGACGTTTTTGAGAGGTATTCGGATTTGGTCGACATCGACCAAGACGGTGACCTCGATCTAATCGGTACGCGTATGCTCGAAACCGAAATCAATGAGGATTCTACGACTTACACCAACCAAATCATATTCCTCGAGAATATTGGGACGGCCACTATGCCTGCGTTTACTGACGAAGTAGTCAACGCATTTGGCATTGCTCAGTCCGACGGCGACGGTGTGAACTCTCGCCCCGTAGTAGCGGACCTGGACGGTGACGGCAAGCCGGACTTACTCGTGTTCACAGGATCCGGTGGCCTGTACTACAAAAACAGAACGGTGGTAAGCACCCGTGATCGCGCGGTAGATTTAAACCTGCAAGTGTACCCGAACCCAGCCACCAGCACGGTCAACATCCAGACCGACCACGCCCTTACTTCCATTCAAGTACTGGACGCATTTGGCCGGAACGTATCGGTACAGACGGATAACCTGCATCAGGTGGACATGAGCGCTTTTACCCCCGGTGTTTACGTACTCAAGTTCAGCCTGGAAGGCGGCACGTACGGTACCCGCAAGGTATTCAAGCGCTGAACAATTCTGTAAAGTGAAACGGGGTAGCGACAAGTTGTTGCTACCCCGTTCTTTTTGGCGGTCGGTCGGTCGGTCAGTCGCTTAGCTTGCCCCAATTACCTTGCACCCGCGACCGCGCCCGCTATTTTTTGCTTTGTCGCCGCAATCCGCGTCAGCAACCATAAACTACTCTTCCCGGGCCTCCCGCACCATCCGCTTAACGTCCTCGCGCAGCTTGACCGCGTCGTAGAGAATACCGTCCTTCAGCGTGTAGATGATGCCCGGCGTAGTCGTGACGCTGCCGTCCTCGGCCAGGCGCGTCGCACCCGTTCCGTAGAGCACTTTCAAATCCGCGAGCGGGTTTTCCCCGACGATGACGATGTCCGCCAATTTGCCGGGCTCGATGGTGCCAATTTGGTCCTCCATTCCGAGTGCTTCGGCGCCGTAGAGCGTCGCTGACCGGATGACTTCGAGCGGATGAAAACCGGCCTCGCGCAGTAATTCCAGCTCCCGAATGTAGCCAAATCCATAGGTTTGGTAGATATAGCCGGAATCAGAACCCGCGGTGATGCGCCCGCCCCGGTTCTTGTATTCGTTGATGAAGGTCATCCACAACCGATAATTATTTTTCCAGTCGACCTCCTGCTCCGTGCCCCAGCGGTGCCAGTAAGAGCCGTGGCTAATGCGGCTCGGTTGGAAAAAACGCCAGAGACTAGGCAGCGTGAATTCGTCGTGCCAATCGGCGTTACGCGCGCGCATGACGTCGCGGTTGGCGTCGTAAATATTGAAGGTGGGGTTGATGGTGAAGTCGAGTTCGAGTAGTTCGTCCATTACTTCGTTCCAGCGTTCGGAGTAGGGTGGGGCGGCCTGTTTCCAGAGCTTGCCGGCCTCGCCGAAGCGGTCCTGCTCGTCGCGGTAGTTGTAGTCGACGGGGTAATCCTGAACGGTGCGCCCGGTGAACAAGGCCTCGGGCAGGCCGTACCAGTGCTCCATCGTGGTGAGCCCGGCGCGGGCGGAATTTAGCACGTTCCAGCGGCCAACGTCCATCTGCGCGTGGTGGCAGGCGGATCCCAGCCCGATTTCCTTATTGGTTTCCAGCGCGGCCTGCATCAGGTCCGGGCGCATGCCGAACAGTTTGATGCCGTCGGCCCCTTTCTCTTTGTTCTGGCGGACCCAATCGCCTACCTCTTCCGTGGTCGTAAACTTCTCCGCGCGGCCCTGTCCGAACCCGGTGTAGGCAACGATGCGCGGGGCAACGATCTCATTGGCGGCCGATCGTTTTTTGTGCTTCAGTACCCAATCGAGCCCGTTAAAACTTCCTGGCTCACGGATGGTCGTAATGCCGTGGCCGAGCCACAGTTTGTAGACGTAATCCGCCTCCGCCCCCTGCGCGCGGCCGCCGGTGTGTCCGTGCATATCGATGAATCCGGGCAGGGCGTACATCCCGGTGCAGTCCACTTCGCGGCCGCCCGATTTTAGTGTTGGACGACCGTCCTTCTCGATCGGGACGCCGGGGTAGCCCACCGGGTCTGCCGAGACGATGCGGTTGTTTTCGATCACGATATCCACCGGGCCGGTCGGCGGCGCGCAGTTACCGTTGATTAAAGTCAGGCCGCGCAGTATGAGTTGGGAGTAGGGGCCCTGACCAAAACTACCGTCCCGGTCTGGTGCCTCGGGCATGGAACTTTGGGCGCGGACGCCGGTGCAAAGCAGGAGGGACAGGAGCAGGGTGATTGGGGTACGCATACGCTAGTTTTTGGACTGGCTAAGGTAGTACCGCGTCCGTAAAAAGTCTCGGTACGTTTTGGAAGCAGCCTGTACCGGAAGCGCGTATCTTTGGTCCGCCCCCAACCAACCACAAAACCAAGTCCACCATGCCCGCCATTAGCGTATTCGATATTTTCAAGATCGGCGTCGGTCCTTCCAGTTCGCACACCATCGGCCCGTGGAAAGCCGCGCAGGATTTCGTGCAAACCCTGCCCGACCTGCCCGTCGACCAAATTGAAATCAAGCTCTACGGCTCTCTGTCCAAGACGGGCCACGGCCACGCGACCGACGTCGCCATCATCATGGGTCTGCTGGGCCACGATCCGATTACGGTGGACACGACGAAGATTGCCGACTACGTCCGCGAACTAGCGGAGTGCATGACGCTTGATTTAAACGGCAATTCAGTCGTGTTCAGCGAGCGGGAGAACCTCATTTTTACCAACGAAAACCACGACGCGCACCCGAATACGCTCATTTTTACGGTTTACAAAGCCGGCGTAATCGTGCACTCCGTCCGTTACGCAAGCGTGGGTGGGGGCTTCATTCAGCGCTCCGGGGCACCACTGAAGGGCAAAAAGATTAGGCTACCCTATCCGATTGCGAAGGGGGCGGACATTATGCGCCACGTCGGTACCACGGGAATGTCGATCGCCGGGGTGGTCCGCGCGAACGAAGAGAGCCTACGGAGCGGCGAGGAAGTCAGCGCCAAACTACTAGAGCTATTCACGACCATGAAGCAGGCCGTCTACCGTGGCTGCGTCACCGGGGGGATTTTACCGGGCGGGCTCAACGTCGTGCGGCGCGCCAAAGCGATCAACGCCGACTTACTCGACGGTAAGTCGTTCGATAGCCCGGAGCGTTGGGAAAAGCTGATTCGCAATAGCTACCAGAGCTTCAACCGAATTAACCAGTGGATCAGCTGTTTTGCCCTGGCCGTCAACGAAGAAAACGCGGCGATGGGCCGCATCGTCACGGGGCCTACGAACGGCGCGGCGGGGGTAATCCCGGCGGTGCTACTGTACTACGATTTCTTTTGCACGGACTACGATGAACCCCGGATCGAAGAATTTCTACTCGTTGCAGGGGAGGTGGGAAGTCTGTTCAAAAAGGGCGCGACTATATCGGCGGCGGTGGGTGGCTGCCAGGCGGAGATCGGCGTGAGTTCCAGCATGGCGGCCGCCGGGCTAACGCAAGTCCTGGGCGGAAGCCCGGCGCAAGTGCTGATGGCCGCCGAAATCGCGATGGAACACCACCTCGGTCTGACTTGCGACCCCGTCGGCGGGTTGGTACAAATCCCCTGCATCGAGCGCAACGCAATGGGCGCGATGAAGGCAATTACGGCGGCGAACCTGGCCTTGTCCGGTAACCCCGCGGATTCTTTGGTCAGCATCGACACCGTGATCCGCACCATGTGGCACACGGCGAAGGCCATGAACACGAAGTACAAAGAAACAAGTGAGGGCGGTTTGGCTTTTAACATCCCCGTAGCGCGCCCGGAATGCTAACCTCTCTCCGCTTCCGTACCTCCAAAAATAAATACTATGCACGTTGACATTCTCGCCATTGGCGTACACCCCGACGATATCGAACTAGCCATTTCAGGTACCTTGCTGCGGCACATCGACCTGGGTTATTCCGTTGGTATGCTGGACCTTACCCGTGGTGAACTCGGTTCACGCGGAAGCGCGGACATTCGCACACGGGAGGCAAACAACGCTGCGGTCAAAATCGGTGCGAGGTTCCGGGAGAACCTGGACATGCCCGACGGCTTCATGGAGTACAGTCAGGAGAACATTATTAAGATTGTCCGGGTGCTGCGCCGCTGCACGCCCAAAATTGTGTTGACCAACGCGCTCGCCGATCGCCACCCCGACCACGGCCGCGCCGCCAAGCTAACTTCCGACGCGTGTTTTTACAGCGGGCTGATTAAAATTGGAACTACCGACGACAACGGCAAACCGCAGGGGAAGCACCGGCCGGACAACGTCTACCATTACATTCAGGATCGGAACCGCAAACCGGACTTTGTCGTGGACATCTCCGGCTACCTAGCCAAGAAGATGGACATCATCCGGTGCTACGAAAGCCAGTTCGACGACCACAAAATGGGGGAGTTCGCCGAGCAGGTAAAAACGCCGATCAGCGGGGCGGACTTCATGGCCTTTATCGAAGCCAAGGCGCGCAGCTTTGCCCGGGAGGCCAATTTTGAGTTTGCCGAAGGGTTCGAGGTAGACCGGTACCCGGGGGTGGTGGACCTTTTTGACTTGAAGTAAGGAGCCAATCACTTTTGCTCTTCACCAAGCTTCTTTGCTTCTACGGCCGCGCCCCTAATTTTCACCGGCTTGCGCGGCGCGAACTAATGCGTAACAACAAGTGGTGTAGTAATCTTTCACCCAGGGGATGCTCGCAAGCAGCCCGTTCAGTTTCCTCGGGCGCAGACCGAATTTAGCCTGGTAATTGGGGTTAATGAACCACAGATCCTTCTGCTCGAAGCGGAAGCCGGTGCGCTCGATCAACGCACTGAATTCGCCGATGCTGATGCCCGTTTCTTGGATTTCAAGAATGTCGTCGATCCGCCCTGGCTTTTCTCCACCCAACTGCAGTATTTTCTTATAAACCGATCGCGGCAACAAGTGAAACCACGGCAGTTTGCTCAGGTATTTATTGTCCAGCACCTGCTGGTGGCCGCCGAACGGCATTCGCCACGGGGGGAAACCAAAGAAGATGCGGCCACCGGGCTTTAGGTAACGGTGGACCATGGTGAGAAACCGTTCCTGGTCGTGAATGTGCTCGATGACGTCACGCAGCATGATCAGATCGAACTGGCCGAGGCGGTCGGCGCTAGCGTCGTAAATATCTTGAATGACCAGCTCGACCGGCGCGCCCGGGGCCACGTCGCGTAAGTATTCTTTGCCGAGGTCGATCTTACTCTGGAGGAGATCGACACCGACGCACGCACAGCCAAGTTTGAGGAAAGGAACGAGGTTGCCGCCCTCCCCACAGCCAATCTCGAAGACGCGGGTCTTCGCCGAGATCGGCATGGATTGGTTGATGTAGGGGATGACGAACTCGCGCGTCGTGCGGGCTTGCTCGTCGAAATACTGGCGTCGGTCGTAGTGCCTTTGGTGCATGGGGCGAAGGTAGGGCGCGCGCCGAATTAACGGGGAAAATCGCCGTTCAGTATTTCCAGCGCTTTGGTGTACATCGGTGAAATATCTTTGAGTAGATCTTCCTTAGTAAAGGAAATAATAACGTCTGGAGTAACCGTGCCCGGCGTAGCCCCGAGGGGTTTGAACGTCCAGACGGGTACGATCAAACTAAGTTGCAGCTCGTTCTTCTCCCCCAGAATGATCTTCCGGAGTTTTCCGCCGAATAGCGTCCCGGTCCCGCCACCGGTCCGTGTACCCACCAACACGCCCACGTCCATCACGTCGAGGGTTCGGGCCACCAACGTGCTGGCGGAAAAGGTGCCTTCGTCGACCAGCACGACCAGATCGCCCCGGAAGCCGTTCCGCATCGGTTTGGCGACTTTTTCCGCGTAGCCGAGGTGGTACCCATCGTTCCGTTTGCGTACTCCGGCACCGACGTAGAGACCATATTTTTGGAACAAGCCAACGCCACCGGCCGTGGGGGCGGTGCTAACAACTTCGTCCACCATAACAAAAGGCTCGTCGACTAAATAACGTATCAGGGTACGCGCGTTGCCCATGTCGCCGCCACCGTTGACCCGTAAATCAAGAATCAACTTGCCCAGACCACTCTCGTTGATTTTCGCGAAGGATTGTTTCAGCAGCCGGCCGTAGTTGGCGTGCTTGAATCGGCTGTCCGAAAAAGAGCGGACCGTAAGAATCCAGGCACTGCTGTCCGGAGCTTTCTTCAGGCTCAAAAATTTTTCGTGAAGCTTGGCTTCCGTCTCCTTCCGGGCGCGTTTCTTTGCGCTCCGGGTCGGAGGGTCGTCCGTAGCGTCCGCTGCTTCGGGCACCAACATACCGATCGCCGCGTCCCGCGTCGAACCCGTTTCAGGTACCAGGTAAGTTACCGTCAGGCTGTCCCGGTAGCCGTACCGTTCCTGGTAGTGGTAGGCCAGGGATTTACTGTGGATGACCCTGGCCGCACGGTCGTACCCCTCATCGTTTAGTCCGCTGAACACGGTCAGTTGATCGATCAAATCAGCCACGGGCTGGCCGTTGAAAGCAAGGATTTCGGTGCCCTTGCGCAGGGTATCTTGATTGGTTGGCAGATCAGTCACCAGGATGAGCTGATCGTCTGCGGTCAGGTAGGTGGACGGGCGGCGGTAATCTTTGTGCGCCTTCTTCCACGCTTTCGACCGGTGCGGCCTCAACTGCAGGTGACCGTCCTGGAGTTGCCTTTGGAACGTGGCGGCGGTGAGAATGAAGTCTTGAACCCCGATGGAGTCTCCCGGTGCGGCGATCAATTGTTGCAAAGTAAGCTCGGCGTCGTCGTAAGCTAATCGCAGCGCCGCGCGTGTTGCTGCGGACTGCGCCGCCGGGTGGTGGTAAGCGATGGTGTCGCGAATCGTTCGTAAAAGCGGAATGGCCCGCGTGTCCGCAACGGAATGCTGGCCGGCGAGTAGGGTGGGTAGGACGATCAACGCAAGGCAAATTCGGAACATACTGGAGCGATAAAGTAAGATTAAGGACATCAGGGAGCGACTAAAGATATATTTTAGTTGCCCCATCACCAAAGCGCTACATTCGCCTGACCAAAAAACTATCCCTTGCCGCGTAACTACTTGCTAATCGCCGCCGCGGTCCTCCTGCTGACCGTCTGGAACGCCACCGGTTTTTACCAGGGCGACGAACACTTTCAGGTGCTGGAATTTGCGGCCCACAAAGTGGGTTTCGTGGCTGGCGCTGATCTTCCCTGGGAGTTTGCGGAGCAAATGCGGCCGGCCCTCCAGCCCTTTCTGGCCTACGTTGTTTACCAGGCGCTTACGGTGTTTGGTGAGGTGAATCCATTCTTTATGGCCGGCTTGCTACGCTTATTCAGCGCGGTGCTGTACCTCGGTGTTGCGGTGGCGCTTTACCGGCGGTACGCCCCCACTTTTTCGGACGCGACGAACCGTAAGTGGCTAGCCCTGGCGCTGTTGTTTAGCTGGTGCAACGTCTTCGCCGGTGTGCGTTTCGCGAGTGAATCCTGGTCGGGGGCGATGTTTGTTTTTGGGTTGCTGGCCTATCCATTGCCACCGGTTTTAGATAAGTTTGCGCTGTCGCGGGTGTCGGGCAATGGGGGAAAGAGCAGTGCCTTGTGGGCCGGCGTTTTGTTTGGGTTGAGTTTCGAATTTCGCTACCAGATGGCGCTGGCCGTGGTGGGCTTCGTGGCGTGGCTGTTGTTCGTTGGCAAACCGAACTGGAAATATCTCGGATTACTAATTGTCGGTGGGCTCACGGTTGTTGGTGTGGGTACGTTGATCGACCGCTGGTTTTATAATGAATGGGTTTTTGCCCCCTGGAACTACCTCGCGCAGAACTTGATCGAGGGTAAAGCCGCCGGGTTCGGTACGAAACCCTGGTATGGCTACATCGAGTATATTTTCGAGCGGGGTATCCCACCCCTGAGTCTGGTGTACCTAGCCGCCACTGGGTGGTTCTGTTGGCGCTACCGTAAAGACCCGATCACCTGGTCTTTCCTTTTCTTTTTCGTGGCGCACTCCGCGCTGTCCCGTAAAGATATTCGGTTTATGTTCCCGATGTTGCCCTTCCTGTCCGTCGCGCTGGTGGTCTCGTTACGTGACTTGAAAGAGAAGTACGGAACGGAGCTATTCGATTCCGGCTGGCCGAAGCGAGGTTTGGTACTGGCGATAGTGATAAACGTAGCCCTGCTGGTCTCCGTCTGCGTCCGGTCGATGAACGACAACACCCACGCGATGCGCTACGTGTACGATAACTATTCGGAGCCAGTAACGCTATTTGCGGACGGTCGCCACGTATTCAGTCTTTCACACTTAGTCATCCGTTTTTACCAGCGCCGGGGCGGTGTGATTATCATCGAGGACGAGAACAGAAATTGGTCTGCTTGCGAAACGAGTATGTGTCTGTATTCCGAGCGGACCAACACCCCCGATCCACCTCCGGGCGGTACATTAGTGTACACCAACGAGATCGCTTTTTTGGGCGATTTCGATCCCTTTGGTTTGGTATCGCGACAGCCGTTCTGGTACGTATATGAATTGAAGCGCAAAGAGTACGACGGCCCGGCGAATTGATCTTTCCGTTGCCAAACTACCGCGCTGCGGACGGGCGATTACCTATCCCGAAAGCCGGCATTGATTCGCGACATAAACTCGTGAGGCATTTTGAGGTAATCCAACTCGATAGCGTGTATTCGATCGGGTCGGTACCGGATTTCGAACTTGCCCCGTAACGGCGCGCCTTCCATATTTTCCTTCAAGAGCCGCAGTGTTTTAATTTCTGTGAAGTCTATCCGCAGTGCTTTTCGGAAAGGCCGCCGAATTGTGAGCCCGCTCGCGTCAACAACGTACCGCTCGAAAATACCCGCCCCGTAACGGAGCGCGACGTACAGTGGTAACAAGATGATTCCGAACCAAAACAGCCTAAAGTTTACGGCGAAACTTCCGTGCTGAAAAACAATGATCGCCATCAGAAACGCCACGGTGACAAAGCTAGTAACCAGTATGCGGAATTTGCGGTGGCGAAATTTCATGGAACACGCGTGAAGAAGCTTGATGAATAATTTGTCGGATCAGGAGCAAATCACTTAGACTTCCACCTCCAACAACCCCTTCCGCCGCCGCTGACGAATCCGAACCACCATATTGATTAGTAAGCCCAGCATCATCGAAATCGTGCCGATCCAAACTAAGTTAATACCTGGGAACTCGATGGCCTGAAGGGCCAGCCAGTCCGAGCGGTCGGAATTGGTCGCAACCGCGATCGGAACGTTCAGCGCATCCTTCGGGGAAGTCTGTGCGATGAGTAGGGTCGCTTCACTCGACTCCGGGTCGAGGTTGATGAGGTTGGCGAACAGGCCGAGTTTGCGGTCTTCGTCCCGTACGCGGTTGGGGACGTTGTCGCGGATGATGAATACCGGCTGTAGTTCTCCCGTGCTGCCGTCCGCACTGACGACGTCGAGAATAGCGCTAACGGCGATGTCGCCCGATTGCGCCACGTAGTGGTCGACGGTGGGCTGCGGTTGAAAGGCGCGGAAGGTGAACTGGTTTTCGCCGACGGAGAACTGATCGCCCGGTTTTACCTTGATCTCTTGGTAGTCGAGGTCGGCTTCGGCCACCAGTAGTTCGTCGAAGATGGATTCGTCGATCTTTACCCGGGTGCCAATTTCGTTTACCTGAGCGGGGTAGTGGAACAGCAGCCCTTCCCGGAGGACGAGTGCAATCTGGGCGGCGAAAACCGTGTCGGCGTCGTAGCGGCTGACGTTGATCCTGGCACTGACGCCGAGGTCGCCCGGTTCGGCTACGTAATCGGGGTGACGCGGGGAACGGGAAAATTCGGTTAGTTCGAGGTTGTACGGGCGGATCATGAAGGTGTCCGGCCGGCGAATCTCCAGCGTATCCTTAAAGATTACGTCTTCTCCCACCGCTAAATCATAGACGTGGTACTTGAGGCTGTCTTCCTTGGCCTGCTTTTCCTCCGCGCTCTGTTCTTCGAGGGGCAGCGATGCGATGACCGTAAAGACGTCCCGGTTCCAGTAGTGCTTCGTGCTGGGGTTGACGATGGCGACCTTTTCGAATTTCTTGTCGTAGAGTAAGTTTGGCTCCAACTGGAATTCCTCGATGATTTGCCCCGCCGCGTCCCGTTTCTTGTAGTCGATGAAGTAGGTACGGTTGAAGCCGTCGATGGTATCGTTGCGCAGCGTGAGCTCGTAGTTTTCCATCACCATCGGCTCGTCCTTGATGAGGATAACGGTGGTTCTACGGAGTTCTTCGTCCGCGCTCAGCCCCTCCATCAAGAAGGTATTCTTGGAGATAATGCGCTTGTTTGCACCGGACGCCAGGATGCCGATCAACAGCAGACCGAAACCGATGTGACTCAGTGAGGAGCCGAATACTTTGGTATCCCGCCGCGCAAATCTGATCAGGTAATCCGTATTCGTCCACACCGCGAACCAACCGGCAAAGAGCATGAGTTTGTACTGCCAGGCAACGGCATCGATCCAGAGCGTGGTCGCCCAACTCAATAACACTGCACCCGCGACCGCGGCCCCGGTGTGTAAAGCAAATGATTTCCACTGCGTCCCGAAATCCTGCTCCCGCCACCGTAAGAAGTGCGCGATGCCGGACATGATGCCGATAAAAATACCAATCCAAATCTGAAAACGGTTGTGGTGATCGACCGGATCGGCCAGCACGATACCGTCGAAAACCGGGTCGAAGAACTGGCGAATCTCGTTATAAACCGGAAGGCTGGTCGCGCCCGTCATCAAAACTGCCGACATGAACAACACCAAGCTACCGACGAACATCCAGAACTCGCGGCTGGAAAGACTCTCTTCCTTCGCCGGCGTCGGGACGGAGCGCCACCGCCAAGCTAACATTCCGATACTCAACAGCACGTAAGCCGCCAGAAAAAATAACAGCTGGGATTCCATCCCCATCTCCGTAAAAGCGTGGACGGACGTGTCGCCCAGGATACCCGACCGCGTCATGAACGTACTGTAAACGATCATGACGAACGTACCGAGGTAGAACATATAGGTAGCCCGAATTCCCTGTCCGGTCGCCCGGCTAATCAGATTCGTGTGGATACCTGCAATCAGTAATAACCACGGGACGAGGCTAGTATTTTCAACCGGGTCCCACGCCCAGTAGCCACCAAAGTTGAGTGCCTCGTACGCCCAGGCCGCACCCATTAGGATGCCGATACCGAGAATGCCGCCACTGAACAAGGCCCAGCGCAAAGCTGGCTTAAGCCAGCCCGTGTGGTCCTTCAACCAGAGTCCCGCAATCGCGAAGGAAAACGGTACGATCGTGCTCGCAAAGCCGAGGAAAAGTGTTGGCGGGTGAATGGTCATCCAGTAATTCTGAAGACTCGGGTTGAGACCACTACCCCTTAGCAAATCTACATAATCCGCTTGCTGGAAGATTGGCATGGCAATCGTTTCCCGGAGCAATAGCATCGGGCTGGAGCCGAGCTTGAAAAGCATGTCGCCGAACCCGAAGTGGACCCCCAGGACCATACTCGCGAGTACCACCTGAACGGAAGTAATGACCGTCATTACGGGCCGTTCCCACTTCCGCGCGGTTACCATAAGGACATACCCGAGGATCACGTGCCAGAACATCCAGAGCAGGAAACTTCCTTCCTGGCCTTCCCAAAAGGCGGAGAAGATATACCGTTGATCCAAATCTGCGGAAACGTGAGCCTGGACATAACTATATTCGTAATACTGGTTGAGCATTGCGAAAAAGATCGTCCCGATCACCGTAAACACCGCCGCGCCGTGCGCGAGGAAGCTTAGTTGGCCGAGGCGCGCCCATTTGCCACCGCGCAACCGCTCGTCGCGGTACTGCGTGGCCAGGAAGTAGCTGATCAGACTTAGTACGCCGGCGAAAAATGCAAGCAGCAGGGCGAAGTGGCCGACGTAGCGTGGACCCAGGTGTTCACCGATGTATTGGATTTCTTCCATGTTGTAGGCGGCTGCGCCGTTGTAAGACGCTTCGCTTTTAAGCTACTGTGTCTTTAAGGGGGAGGGAGAAGGATGCTATGAAGTGCGGTAGCCTAAAAGCGAGGCATCTAACCAGCGAAGCTGATTAAAAGACAGCAGGCCGTCTAACTCTCCGTCAGTTCCTTGATCATGCTCTCCTCGTCCTTGTACTTACTCGGGCACTTCATCTGAATGTCCGTCGCGAGGAATTCTTCACCGACCATTTTACCGGACAGGACGATTGACTCGCTCATCTCAAAGTCCTGCGGCTTGGCTTGCGTAAGGTTGACCCGCCGCTCGGTACCCTGCTCGTCCTTCAGGTAAAAACTGAACAGATCAGGGTTCTCCAACGGGTTGTAATCCATGGGTTTATCCTTGACGAGCGTACCCACTAATTTAACCGACGTGCCGGTAGTTGACGCTTCCGCGAAACTGCGGTACCGGGCAACTTCCTGGTCACTGCTGAAGTAAACGAGGCAGACGGCACCGATGACCATCAGGAGCGCGAGGATGTAAGACTTTTTCATGGCTTGCGGGAGTTATTCCAGCACATAACGCAATGGGCTGAAAAGCGTTCCACAAATTTACGTCGGGTGGCTTGCGGGAGGGTCAGGGTAGGGTAAAGGTTAGGAAGGGTAGGAGGGTAGGCGGTAGGAAGAATTAGGCGGTAGGCGGGAGACTCCCGAAATTTACCGCCTACCGCCTACCGCCTACCGCCTACCGCCTACCGCCTACCGCCTACCGCCTAAACTCCCTCCTCACTATCATCCAGCGTATGAAATACACTAGCCACGTCATCGTCCTCTTCCAATTTCTCAATTAAGACGTACACTTCTTCCACCTCTTCGTCGGAAAGCTTCTTGGTGTGCGTCGGTAGCCGAACGAGCTCTGCTTTGGAGACGTTGATGCCGAGTTTTTCCAGTTCGGGGCCGAAGCCGGCAAAATCTTCGAAGCTGGTGTAGAAGCTGGTTTCGTCTTCGTCGGTTTCGATGCGGTCCAGGCCGGAGTCGATGAGTTCTAGCTCCAGTTCCTCAACGTCCTTACCCGCGAGGTCTTCCTGCTTGACGATGAATTGGCCGCGGCGATTGAACATGAAATCCACGGAACCGGTCGTACCCATGGCGCCGCCGTATTTAGAAAATGCGTGGCGGATGCTGGCCACGGTGCGGTTATTGTTGTCGGACGTAGCCTCGATGAAGATGGCAATACCGTGCGGTCCGTAACCCTCGAAGGTGACTTCCTCGTAGGCGGACATGTCTTTATCCGTAGCGCGCTTGATGGCGGCATCAACGTTCGCTTTGGGCATGTTGACCGCTTTGGCGTTGTTGATCGCCAGGCGGAGACGGGGGTTGTAATCGGGGTCGGCGCCGCCCTCCCGAATGGCAATGTTGATCTCGCGGCCGACTTTGGTAAAAGCCTTGGCCATGCCGGCCCACCGTTTCATTTTGGCCGCTTTGCGGTACTCGAATGCGCGTCCCATGGGGTAGAAATTTTGTGGGGCGAAGGTAAGATATTAGTCGGGAGTTTAGGGTCTAGGGTCTAGGGTCTGGGGTCTGGGGTCTGAGGTCTAGAGTCTGTGGTCTAGAGTCTACGGTAGACATCCACCCTAGGCTCCAGAGCAAAGACTAAAGACCAGAGACCACAGACCAAAGACCACAGACCACTTTAACTACCTTGCACCCGCGCCCGCGCAAAACCTCCCTCTCGCATGCAGATACTCACGGTTGTTATCGGCTTAATTTTCGTGTTGTTGCTGCTCAGCCTACTGGCCACGACGTTGATGGAGTTGCTCTCCTCCTTCTTCAGCCTGCGCGCGCGTAACCTGAATAAAGCCCTGCGGAACATGCTGGCCAGCTCCGACGAAAGTGAAGTGCTGGTGGCGGAATTTCAACGCAACAGCCTCTACCGCCACCTAACCCAGCAGTACGGCGCGCGCGAGAAGCGTTTTGCCGGGCCGAGTTACATGAACGCCGAGACGTTCCAGAGCATCCTCTTCGACGTAATTCTGAAGGGAGGCGACAACGAGCAATTGCCGGAGCGGATCGCGGCCCTGCCGGACGAAGATTTGCGCAATGTCCTCCAACAACTCTACCGGCAGAGCAGTGGCAACCCGGACATGTTTCGCCTGGAAGTACAGAACTGGTACAACAACGTGATGGACCGCGCGGCGGGCTGGTACAAACGCTACGTACAGAAAATCCTCATCTTCATGGGCCTCGGGATCGCCATCGCTTTCAACGCGGACACCGTCGCGCTCTACGACCGGCTGAGCAACGACCCCGAAGCGCTGGAAACGATTGCCGAAGCGGCCGAACAGTACGTCCGCGCCCGCGAAGCTGTCGGGTACGACGACGGGACTTTACCGCCGGACCGAAGTAACGATCTGCCTCACCCAGAAATCGATCCTGATTACGGACCGGACGAACCATTTCAGCGTAATGACTACGAGACGGAATTGCCCACCCCGGCGGATTACGGAAGTGATAAATTTTACCCGAACGAACCTGGCGAGGTAAGCATTGAAGCTTCCCTGGACCGGATTAACGATCTGTTGAGCACCGAGATCGCCCAGGTGCAACGACCGCTGGGGCTGGGTTGGCAGGGCGTCCGACTACGGGAATTGACGACGTACGGGCTAATCACGAAATTGCTCGGGTTCGTACTCACGGCCCTGGCGATTAGCATGGGCGCACCTTTTTGGTTCGACCTGCTGAAAAAACTAGTGAACATCAGGAGCACCGGCGCGCGGCCTTACGAAAATCGGTAGGCTATGGCCCGGGGGGGCTTACTAATTGGGGAGAGGTAGGGTGGGGAAGTGGACAACCGTAGCTTACGGTAACTGTCAGACGATCGCCTTGGTCAGGGCCACTACGATGAGGAGCAGTAGTAGGAACAGAAAGTTTTTCATGCGGTGATTACGGTTAATAGGATGGGGCAGGGTGGGGTAGGTAGGTGAATGTTTGTTTTAGGTAGTCGTGGAACGATTTTACTGTGGCCAGCGCTGCTTTGGGCAACGTTATTAGCGCAATTCTTTTGCTTCGGCCGTATATTTCTCTTGGTGGCGCGGTCGCGGGTGCGGGGTGGATTAAGTAGGAGCAAAGTATGTTGGATCCCACCGCAAAATTTTGACCGATATTCCGTGAATCGTACCGACCCTTAGGCTAGGTATGTCCCTACCTTCGGTAGCTACCTAAGCTGGGGCGTCAACGTTACCGCGTGGGTACTATCAACCTTGGTCACTCACCTACGTTTGCCAAACCTGAACCCACCGTATCATGCGCGTCCTGAAAGGCATCTTCATTACCCTGGCCGTTATCTACGTCGCCCTGGCTACGCTTATCTACGCAAAGCAGGAGTCCCTAATCTTTCACCCCCGCGCGCGTGCCATCGAGTATAGTTACGGTAATTACCCGGAAGAATGGGTGGAAGTGGAACCCGGAATCCGGCTAAACGCCATGACGGTAGCCGCCGCCGGGGAAGTGGCGCCGGGCGTAATTCTGTATTTACACGGTAACGTGGGCGACAATGGGCGTAGCCTGTACCAAACGCGTAGCCTCGTGGGGATGGGATACGATCTCTTCCTGGTCGACTATCGGGGCTTCGGAAAAAGTGAAGGTCGGATCGGCGGCGAAGAAAACATGACGGACGACCTTCAGATCGTCTACGACCACCTAAAGGATCGCTACGGGGAAGAGAATATCGTTATCGTGGGTTACTCCCTCGGCACCGGTCCGGGCACTTTTCTTGCCGCCCGGAACAACCCCAGGGGCGTCGTCCTCGTAGCTCCCTACCTGAGCCTCACCGCGATGAAAGGAGAATTTTTCTGGATGTTCCCCGACTTCCTCCTGAACTACGAACTCAACAACGAGCGCCATTTGGCGGAGGCTAACTGCCCGGTGACGATTATCCACGGGACGGGGGACCGGTTGATCCCGGTGGAAATGAGCCAGCGGTTGGCGGCGGTGGACCCCGTTCGGATTGAACTAGTGGAATTAAATGGGGTGGGCCATCGGGGGGCTATCCTGTCGAGCGAATTAGCCGTTGCCGTAGGTCGCTACGTCCGGGCCGAATAAATTACGGTAGTGATAATTCAATGAGGTTGCCCTGGAAGTGTCCGCGAAAGTTAGTTCTCTCCTCGTCACTGTTGATTACATCCCAGCGCATGTTTATTTCGTCACCGTCGATGGTGACGTCGAAAGCTCCGTAGCGGCTGAACGTCTCTTTAGTGATTTCAAAGCCATTGATGTTGAAATTTTCAAGATAAGTAGCAAAGCCAAACCCCATGCTGATGTCGTAGAAAAAACCTTGCCCCTGCTGGACGAAGCGTCGACCAAGGTCTTCACCCTTACGTACCTCGAAACTTAGCCATGCGGCCTGTGAAAATATTTGATCCTGTTTAGAGACATCGGTCAGCGGTTCTGGTGTTATAAATAATTGGATAATTTCGGTTGCCGAGTTTCGGTAAGGGATGCGGCGGAAGTAGGCGTTCGTTAAGTCAACTGGTTCCTGGCCTAGTTGCATCTGATTCTTGGGTGTGGCGGTCCCGCTGAATAGCTGGGGGTCGAAAAAGATGGATTCAATATTCGTTACCGGGAGGGTGACGTCGGCTCGGAATCTTCGGGTGGGGTCATCTCGGTTGGTAATTTGGAAGCTGGTCGTACCATCCTGATTTTGGAGAACGTCAAGATCGACTTCGAGAGCGTTGTGAATAATGGGGATATTGACCCCTAAATCGAGGCGTTCGTGATAGTGAACGGTACCGAGACTGGGTAAGGTACTTGGCAACCCAAAGCCTGCGCCAGTTGGTCTGGCGACTGTATCCAGGTCGATTTCTCTAGTCGGTGAATCGAGCGTGAAGGTGTAGGCGGTTGCGGGGGTAGGTAAGCCGTCAACGATAAGTGGTGTTTCTGACAAAAAGAAATGGTGGCGATAAATGCCCGAATGACTTATCTGTTGCGGTGAGTACCGATAGACGTACTGAATGTCCATATTGGCGTACGCACTCTGCAGGTTAGAATAGCCCGGCGCACCCGGGGCAAGAACCTCACCCGACAGAAAACCTGGAATGGCTGGTGTCAACTCCTCCGATTGGCACGATAAAATAAACAGAATGGGTAAGAAGCTTATGAAATACTTATACATGGTGTGAGTTTTAGGTACGTAAATATATAAGCTCACCCGTAGCCGTTGTCATCACGCCGGTAACCTTAACCTAAGCTTAGCAGCAATGCTTATTTGGTATTTCGCAGCACACAACGACACCAAAGTACCGCTGGCTCACCACTTATTTCCCCAAACAAGATCGCGTTCTGCTTGAAATCGATTCCAATCTTCAGAGCGTTCTCCAGCGCCACGTCGAACAACATTACCCCAACCTCCTCCGGCCACTCGCCAGCGGGATCAACGCCGGCCGCCGGCAGGTGAGCAAAACCCTGCTCTTCTACCAACTTTCTCAGCACCCGCGACCGCGCAAGATTCTCCGGCAAGCTAGTGGTACCGTCCGAGTAAGGGTTGTAAGCCGTCACGAATGCGTAAGTCTTGTGACCCCGCTGCGACATCCATTCCGCAAACCGCGCGTTTGACTCACCGGGCTGCAGGCGGAAGTCACCGCACAAATAGCGGCCCTTACGGTAAACGTGGTGCAAAGCCGGATCGAACGGCGGCACTCCGGAAGTGGAATTTGGGGCATTCATCGGACGATATTTACGTACCTTTGCGGCCCAAAACGGACCCCCGGTGGCTGGCTCAGCCCCGGCGTGGCGCCAATTATACGGATAAAGAATTGACCTATGGAGATGGATCGCAGTACCATCATCGGCCTCGTACTCATTCTCGGCATTTTCGCCGTTTGGCAGTACGTGGTGGCCCCCAGCCCCGAAGAAATCGAGGCACAGGCGCGCTACCAGGATAGCATCACCGCGCTCAACGACGCGGAAATGGTGCCGGCTGACGAACTAGCCCCGGCTTTTACGCCCGAAGATGTGTCCGCACTCGACGACAGCACCCGCCAGGCCCGCTTCGGTGGCCAGTTCGGCGCTTTCGCCAGTGCCGCCGTCGGCAGCCAGCAGGACGTCGTGCTCGAAAACGACCTCATGATCGTCACCCTCAACACGAAGGGGGGCAACATCAAGCGGGTCGAGTTGAAGAACTACGCCAAGGTTGTCGAGGACGAAGAGAAAAATGAAATCAAACTGCCCCTTTACCTCCTGGAAAGCGAGCGCAACCGGTTTGAATACTTGCTGCCCGCCACCGGTGTCTCCGGCCCGGGCGTTAGCACCTCCGACCTCTACTTTACGCCGCAGATCGACGGAAACACGGTGACGATGCGCGCCAGCGTCAGCGGCGGCGGTTACTTCGAGCAGCGCTACACACTGACCGACGGCACGTACCTGATGGATTACGACATCCGCATGGAAGGTCTCGGCCAGGCGGTCAACGCGCAGGGTGGAAAGATCACCCTCCAGTGGGATAACTACCTGGACAAAATTGAGAAAAACAGTGACTACGAAGCGAGTTACTCCACCATCTACTTCAAGCCCGTCGACGACGATACGGACTACTGTTCGTGTACGAGCACGGACACGGAGGAAGTCCCCGAGCAGCGCCTGAAGTGGGTCGCCGGCTCGCAGCAGTTCTTCACTTCCGCGCTGATCGCGAACGAAGGTTTTTCCCCCGGGGCCGTGTTGTCAACCGAGACTTTTGACGACGAGACCAGTCCGTACCTAAAAAAGGTGTCGGCGCAATTAGAAATTCCGGTTACGAACGCCAATTCTGAGGTGTTCGGGATGCAGATGTACGTCGGTCCCAACGAATTCGACCGTCTGCGGGCGATCGGGTATGAGCTGAGCGACGTTATTTCCTTCGGGCAGTCCATCTTCGGTGCGATCAACCGGTGGGTCATTCGTCCGCTCTTCCAGTTTTTGTCCAAGTTCATCGGCAACATGGGCATCGCGATTCTCGTGTTGACGATCCTGGTGAAGCTGCTGGTGTACCCGCTCACCTACAAAATGCTCGTGAGTAACGTGAAAATGCAGGTGCTCAAACCTGAGCTCGAGAAGATGAAGGCTAAGCACAAGGACGATGCGCAGCAGCAGCAAGTCGAGCAGATGAAGATGTACTCGGAGTACGGCGCCAGCCCACTGGGCGGGTGTTTGCCGATGGTTTTGCAGATGCCGATCTGGTTCGCGCTCTACCGCTTTTTCCCGGCGAGCATCGAGTTTAGGCAGGAGAATTTCCTGTGGGCAAATGACTTGAGTACTTACGACGTCCTTACGACGATCCCCGAGTGGATTCCCTTCATGCAGGGCCACATCAGCCTTTTCGCCGTCCTCTGGGCGATCACGACGGTCATCTACGCTTACTACAACAGTAAGCACATGGACTATTCCGCGCAGCCGATGATGAAGTACTTTCAGTACGTCATGCCCCTGTTGTTCCTCGGTTTCTTCAACAGTTTCGCTTCCGGACTAACCGCTTACCTCTTCTTCTCCAATACGTTCAACATCGGTCAGACGATCATCACGAAAAACTTCCTGATTGACGAGGAGAAACTGAAGGCGAAGATGAACGCCAACAAGAAGAAGCCCAAGAAAAAGTCTGGATTTGGTAGCCGACTTCAGGAGGCGCTCAAAGAGCAGCAGCGCATTCAGTCTGAGCAGGAGAAGAAAAAAGGGAAGAAATAGCCGTGTATTTCCGTGCGCACCGGCATCCATTTGTTGCGAGGCCGCGGGTGCAAAGATTTTCCGCAAAGAGCAGGGGGCCGTGGGTGAAAGCCCGCGGCCCTTTTCCGTTTGCCGAACTAACCTTACGCCGCCAGCGTATCAATATCTACCTTTAAAGACCATTTTCATGCGTTATTTCCTGATCCTATCGCTCTGCTTTGCTGCCCTCGCGTCCTGTACGCGGCAACCCGGCAGGGACGTTGTTACGGCACGCCCCGCCATCGGTTCCGCCCCGGCAACCGTAGCCACCCCCATCGAGAATACGGACGAGATCCGCCCCGGAGCTTTGAACCGAGAAGCTGACATGAGTAGCCGACCCACGACGGCGGATCGTGTAGATGTTAGCCGCGTCGACGACTCGGCACTCCCCGTGCCGCCGGAGGCCCTGAGGGCGGAGGATCGACGCGTTCGTGATGAAATGACTAAAGTTAAAGACAGTGATACTGTTCCCGAGCCCACCCGCACGATGACGATAGCACCCGGTGTGATTATAACGACCCCGGTCGTACCTAGCTCCGCCAACCAGCCCAATCAAGTTTTTGCCGCAACTGCAAAGCCGGTATTTAGCGTCCGTAAATCGCCCTGCTACGGCGACTGTGAGCAGTACAAACTCGAGGTGATGGAAGGCGGGCAACTTAAGCTGGACGGCAAGAAAAATACGCGCTTGGTGGGCAAACACGTCTACCAGCCGCTCAGCTACCAGTACGCGGAATTGGTGGAAGCTTTCCGGGAATTCATCGCCACGGAACCAGCTGTTGTCTACCCCACGGAATACGAAGCACCGGCCGATGCGCAGGCTACCATCCTGGAGTACGTCGACGAAGCAGGGGAGCTGCGGACGATCAGCGTGTACGCCGATGCACCCGAAGAATTCCAGCAATTACTCGACTTGGTCGAAAGCATGGTGGAGAACGGCCAGTGGGAAAAGTAAACCACGGAAACTGTCAGCACGGTGTGGTGGCCATGATAGCACAAGATTTATAACCCTGGTTCACCTCCCCACCCTTAAATAAGACTACCTTCGCCAGCTAATTATCATACCCGCAATATGGCTGACAACAAGGTAATCTTCTCCATGGAACGCGTCTCCAAGACCTTCCCCGGAGCCAACAAAAAAGTACTCAACAACATCTGGCTAAGCTTCTTTTACGGAGCCAAAATCGGCGTGCTCGGTCTCAACGGTTCGGGTAAGTCCACGCTGCTGAAAATCATCGCCGGCGTCGATAAGAATTTCCAGGGTAACGTCGTCTTCGACGGTAACTACAAGATTGGTTACCTCCAGCAGGAACCGGAGCTGGACGAAACCAAGACCGTCCGCGGCATCGTGGAAGAAGCCGTGCAGGAAACGGTCGACCTGATGAAGGAATACGACGCGGTCAACCTCAAGTTCGCCGAGCCCATGACCGACGACGAGATGAATAAACTCATCGAGCGGCAGGGGGAGTTGATGGAGGAGCTGGAGAACCGCAACGCCTGGGAACTCGATAACAAACTCAACACCGCCCTCGAAGCACTCCGTTGCCCGCCGGACGACGCCGAGATCAAAGTGCTCTCCGGGGGAGAACGCCGCCGGGTAGCCCTGGCGCGCCTCCTGTTGAGCAATCCCGATATCCTCCTGCTCGACGAACCCACCAACCACCTCGACGCCGAATCCGTAGACTGGCTGGAACAATACCTGCAATCTTTTCCCGGAACCGTCATCGCCGTCACGCACGACCGCTACTTCCTCGACAACGTTGCCGGCTGGATTCTGGAGCTTGATCGTGGGGAAGGCATTCCGTGGGAGGGCAACTACTCCAGTTGGTTAGAGCAAAAAGCCGATCGCCTGGCTAAGGAAGAAAAAACGGAGAGCAAGCGCCGCAAAACCCTCAAACGGGAGCTGGAGTGGATCCGGATGGCGCCGAAGGCGAAGCAGTCCAAGGGCAAAGCTCGTTTGAACGCCTACGACAAGCTCACCTCGGAGGCCAGCCGGGAGCGGAACCAAAATTTAGAAATTTTTATTCCACAGGGTCCCCGTCTGGGTGACATTGTCATCGACGTAAAGCACCTCGGTAAGGGGTTTGGCGACCGAGTACTTTTCGAGGACGCCACCTTTGCCATTCCCCGTAACGCGATCGTCGGCATCCTCGGCCCGAACGGCGTGGGTAAGTCCACGCTCTTCCGAATGATCGTCGACGAGCAGCAGCCCGACAGCGGGGAGATCGAAGTCGGCCAGACGGTCAAAATCAGTTACGTCGACCAGAGCCACCGCGAACTGCAGGACGAGACTAAGACCATCTACGACGTTGTTTCGAAGGGGCACGACATGATTGAGGTAGGAAACACCAGCGTGAACGCCCGCGCCTATCTGAGCCGGTTCAATTTTGCCGGGGGTGATCAGCAGAAGAAACTCGGAATGCTCTCCGGCGGAGAACGTAACCGACTGCAACTGGCGATGACGCTACGGGAAGGCGGTAACGTCCTGCTGCTCGACGAACCGACCAACGACATCGACATCAATACGCTCCGTGCCCTAGAGGACGCGCTGGACACTTTTGCCGGTTGCGTGCTCGTCATCAGCCACGACCGGTGGTTCATCGACCGGTTGGCCACCCACATCCTGAGCTTCGAAGACGAGGGTAAAATCACCCTGTTCGAAGGAAACTACAGCAGCTACGAAGCCGCTAAGAAAGAGCGGCTCGGCGACGTCACCCCCCGCCGGCCCCGGTTCAAAAACGTGATCAATCGTTAAGCATAGTTACCAGAGTACTTTACAGCTCGCTGGATTTTGACACTGTGCACACCGCGGTGGGAAAACCCCTTGTCTCCCTTCACGCTTTAGTAGGCTAAATCAACCCGCTCCATGTCGACCAACAATATGTACCAACAGCGCATCCCCCGGGAGAAGTCAGCCGCGATGTTTGCGGAAGCGCTGGAATATTTTCCGGGCGGCGTGAATAGCCCCGTTCGTGCTTTTCGGAGCGTCAGCGGCCCGCCGTTATTCATCGAGCAAGCGAAGGGCAGCCGGATGCAGGACGTCGACGGGAATGTTTTCCTCGACTTCTGCTGTTCTTGGGGGCCGCTCATCCACGGCCACGCGAACGAGTACATCGAGGAAAAGGTGATGAAGACGGTCGTGAAGGGGACCAGTTTTGGTACGCCCAACGAGATGGGGAATCGACTGGGGAAGTTGATCCTCGATAATCACCCGTACGTCGAGCGCCTTCGGTTCGTGAGTTCGGGAACGGAGGCGGTGATGTCGGCCATCCGCCTGGCGCGGGGGGTGACCGGGAGAAACAAGATTCTTAAGTTCGACGGCTGTTACCACGGCCACGTCGATAGTTTACTGGTAAAAGCCGGCTCCGGACTGGCGACGTTCGGGACCAGCTCCAGCGCGGGCGTGCCGGAAAGCGTTGCGGCCGATACCCTCATTCTACCGCTGAACGACCGGGATCTGCTGGAAGAAATCTTGAGCAAGCACGCGCACGAAATCGCCTGTATCATCGTAGAGCCTATACCGGCCAACAACGGTCTGCTCATCCAGGACCCGAGCTGGTTAAAGTGTTTGCGCATCAAGGCTTACAAGCACAACGTGCTGCTGATCTTTGACGAGGTCATCTCGGGGTTCAGGGTGGGCTTCGCTGGCGCGGCGGGCTACTACGACGTCAAGCCCGACATCATCACGTTCGGTAAAGTGATTGGCGGTGGTTTCCCGGTCGGTGCTTACGCGGCTTCGAAGGAAATTATGGATTACATCGCCCCGGTCGGCCCGGTCTACCAGGCTGGCACCCTGAGTGCGAACCCCGTGGCCATGGCGGCCGGCCTGGCGGCTTTGGAACTTTGCCTCACGCCCGGTTTCTACGAGCTGCAGGCGGAAAAAACCCACGCGTTCGCCACCGCCCTGGAAGCTTACGCGCGCGAGAAAGGCTACCCCATGCACGTGCCGCACATCGGCTCCATCTTTTGGTTGGCGTTCGGCACGGACCGGATCACGCGCTCCGACCAGATCGACCCCGCGAACATGGAGTATTTCAAGATGATCCACCACGAACTACTGCAAACCGGGGTGTACCTCGGCCCCAGCGGTTACGAAGTTGGCTTCATTTCCGGAGCGCATTCGGTCGGCGACCTCGAAGAGGCGGTCGGGAAGATAAAAGCGGCGATGGACGTGGCGTTCGCTTAGTTTCATTGACCGAATGGCTGAGCTACTGCGCTAACAAGATGGTTCTGAACGCCTCGCCAGCGGGTCACTTTCCCGGTTAATACATCCGATGGGGCAGAGCAGTCACACGTACGCTAACAATGCAGCTTTAGTTCCCTCGGGATGTTAGATCACGAAAAGATCACACGCACGGCATCGTACGCTGTTACATCGGCTACGTGACGGCACCATACTTAGTATAGCAACTTCTGGAAGGACTATTTCGGTCGCTGTCCCATAAGCTGAACAACCCGTCGGCACTAGATTATGCGCGGCTATTCGTCACCCGTAGGACGTGGTTAGAAACCTTCATTTTCGTATCTTTGGAAGCATGATAAAAGAGGAAAGTGTCCGGGAAGTAATCGACATGGCGAGGGTGGAAGACATCGTCGGTGACTACGTCAATCTACGCCGCCGGGGCAACAACATGACCGGACTGTGCCCCTTCCACAACGAAAAAACGCCCAGTTTCAACGTCAACCCCGCCCGTAATATCTACAAATGCTTTGGTTGTGGGGAGGGTGGGGACCCCGTAAAGTTTTTGATGACGCTGGAGCAACTTTCCTTTCCGGACGCCATCCGTAAAATAGCGGCACGTTACAACTTCAAACTGGAAGAGGTCGCCGTAAGTGAAGAGGTCAGGGAGGAGCGCAGGGAGAAAGAAAGCCTGCTGCTCGTCAATGATTTCGCGCGTCAGTTTTATGAAGATCAACTCTACAACACCGACGAGGGGAAGAGCGTCGGCCTGAGTTACTTTAAGAAGCGGGGTTTTCGCAAGGACGTCATGGAGCGGTTCGGCCTCGGTTACGCACCCATGAAGCGCGATGCGCTGTTCAAAGCCGCCACCGCCGCAGGTTACAAAGCGGAGCAGCTTGACCAACTGGGCTTAATTCGTAACAAGCGCGATTTTTTCTTTGACCGGGTCATGTTCACCATCCATAACCTCCAGGGCAAACCGATTGCCTTTGCGGGTCGGATCCTGAAAAAGGACGTCAAGGCACCCAAGTACGTCAACAGCCCGGAGACGGAGGTCTACCACAAGTCGGACGTCCTGTACGGAATCTTCCAGGCGCGGCAGTCCATTCGGAAGCTGGACAACGTTTACGTGGTGGAAGGGTACACGGACGTGATTAGTCTGCACCAAAACGGCATTACGAACGTAGTGGCTACCTCCGGTACGTCACTCACCCCGGGCCAGGCGCGTCTGGTGAAGCGGCAGACGGAGAACGTTACCCTACTGTACGACGGTGACAAGGCCGGCATTAAGGCCGCGCTGCGTGGGGTGGACGTACTATTGATCGAAGGGCTCAACGTCCGCGTAGTTATTCTGCCGGACGGGGAGGACCCCGATAGCTACCTACAGAAAGTAGGGACGACCGTCTTTGAAAAATACCTGACCGAAACCCGGCGGGACTTCCTGTTTTTTAAGTCCGATCTGCTACTGGAAGAGGCGGGAGACGACGTAGCCGCCCGTAGCGCCGCCATCCGGTCCAGCATCGCGACGCTGGCGTTGGTGGAAGACCCGTTGAAACGGCAGGGTTACGTCCAGCAGTTCTCCAATAAACTAGGCTTGGAAGAGAGCCTGCTCATTAACCTCGTGAATACCGCCGTTGCCGAGCGGCGCGCAAGTGCCAAACGGGACGCGGAACGGGAGGAGCGGCGCCGTAATCGTCCCGATAATCGGAGGGATGCGCCCCCTTTCCCCGGCTCTCTCCCCACAAACTCCGCACCCGCGACCGCGCCCCCACCTCCCGCTAATTCTGGGGAAGACGCCTGGGCGGGGATGCAAGAACCCGGGTGGGCCGGTGGTGAAGATGAGCAGTGGGGCGGGATGGACGACGCTCAATTCCCGGACGATTCGGTTGCCAGCCCGCCACGCGTGGGTAAACCGAAAGACGATGCGCTTTCCGACGCGCTAAAGTTCGCCGGCCACGCTTACCAGGAAATGGATTTGGCCCGGATGCTGATCAAGCACGGCCACAAAGTGTACGATGAGGAAGCGGAACAGTCCGTCGGTGCGTACCTGACCGCCAACGTTCAGGACCTGATTGAAGATTTCGACCACGCGCCGAGTAAGGAAGTCGTGCTCGAAGTGATGCGGGAAGTGCAGCGCAGTGGGAAGGGGCAGGAGCCGGACTACTTCAAGCAGTCGGAAAATCCCGTGATTGTCGACCTAGCAAAGGTGGCCGGAGAACGTGAACATTATTTAAGCCCGAAGTGGGGCGAGACGTTCCAGGTGTACTTACGGCAGAAAGACCCGGATGATAACCAGCGGGTGTATTGCGATCTATTCATCAGATTATTTCGGATGCTGAAGATCGAGCGACTGTGCAAAAAGAATGCGGATAAAATTGCGGTAGCCGCGCAAAAGGAAGACGAAAAGACCCTCGAAGTTCTGTTTAAAATGCAGGGCACCTTGGTGGGCATGCGTTCGGAACTGGCCGCGCAACTCGGAGCCGTGGTGATTTGAGGCACTATCTGATTTGCCGCACGGCGAAATTCGGTATCGACCACCCAGCTTCATTCCGGGCTAGCCGAATGCTCGGCGGCAGGTCACGAATTACAGACCCCGGCTGAGGTCATTCTTCAAATCTTGTACCGCTTCCAGACCCACGCTCATCCGCACCAGCCCGTCGGTAATGCCCACCGAAGCGCGTTCCGCGACGGTAAGTTTTGCGTGGGTGGTCGTGGCGGGGTGGGTGAGGATTGTCCGCGTATCACCAAGATTGGAGCTGCGGGTACACACCTGTGCGTTGTTCAGCAATCGGTTTGCCGCATCAATGCCACCCGTTAGCTCAAACGTGACGATGCCGCCACCGGCCGACATCTGCCGTTTGGCCAGCTCGTACTGCGGGTGGGAGGGGAGAAAGGGGTAGAAGACTTTCGCCACGCCCCGCTGTTCCGTCAGCCATTCGGCTAGTTCGAGCGCTGCTTTGCAGTGGGCGGCTAGCCGGACGTGGAGGGTCTCCAGGCTTTTTGAGATGACCCAAGCGTTGAAGGGCGACATCGCGGGGCCGGTGTGGCGGCAGAAAAAAGTGATCTTCTCCATCACCCGCCGGGAGCCCAGCAGCAGACCGCCCAGCACGCGGCCCTGGCCGTCCATCCACTTCGTAGCGGAGTGCGTAACCAGATCGGCACCGAACTCACCCGGGCGCTGGATGACCGGCGTAGCGAAGCAATTATCGACAACGTAGATCAATTCGTGCGCCCGGCAAAATTCACCCGCCTTCGCTAAATCGACTAATTTCAGCCCGGGGTTCGAAGGGGTTTCCGTTACGAAGAGTACCGTATTGGCGCGTACGGCGGCCGACCAGGTGTCCGGATCGTCCGGTTCGACGTAAGTAAACGTGACCCCCCATTTTGGCAGTATCTGCGTCAAGATCTGGTGAGTACTACCAAAAAGCGCGCGCGTGGCGACGATGTGATCCCCCTGCTGGACGAGTGCCGCCAGGCTAGCGAAGACGGCCGCCATCCCCGATCCGGTCGCAAAGCCGGCCTCCATACCTTCCAGCGCGCAGGCTTTAGCGATGAGCTCGTCAACGTTCGGGTTGTTGTAGCGGGAGTAGATGATGTTGTCTTCCTCGCCCCGAAAGGTCGCCGCCATCGATTCCGCGGAATCAAAGGTGAAACTGCTCGTTAAAAACAGGGGCGTAGAGTGTTCCTGAAATTCAGTCCTGGGCATCTGCCCACGAATGGCGTGGGTTTGGGGAGAAAGCTTATCGGCCATGAGGCCGAAGGTAACGCATCTTCCAGGACTGACTATGTCCGCGGAGCCGACAAACGCGCGGTTCGTACTGGTGCAAGGCCGAATTTATTGCCGGATGTACGATGCCCCGAACTGCTGCTAACCCAGGTAGTTTTTCAGCGCGTCGCGACTCTGCCCGCGGCGCAACCGACGAATGGCCCGTTCCTTAATTTGGCGGACGCGTTCCCGGGTAAGGTCGAAACGATCGCCGATTTCTTCCAGGTTCAGCTGCTGTTCCCCGTCTAAACCAAAATAGCAAGCCAGGACGGTTCTTTCCCTGGGGGCCAGTAGGTTAAGATTATTGATTACTTCCTTGGTCAAGGACTCCGCCATGATGTTGACGTCGGGCCTGGATTTTGCGTCCGTCGGCAGCGTATCGAGCATGGTGATCTCGGAATCGTCACCGGCCACGGGGGCGTCGAAGGAAAGGTGACGCATCCGGCCACTGAGGGCGCGCTGTACGTCGGCGAGAGATATTTGCAGCACGTCCGCGAGTTCTTCCGGCTCCGGGTCGCGCTCGAATTCTTGCTGAAAACTGGCGATGGCCCTGGTGACCTTGGTGTAGCCGGCCGCCTTGTTGTTCGGCATTCGTACGAGGCGGCTGTACTCAACGATGGCCTGCATAATGCTCTGGCGAATCCACCAGACGGCGTAAGAAATGAACTTAAAGCCACGCGTTTCGTCAAATCTTTTTGCCGCCTTGATGAGCCCCACGTTCCCCTCGTTGATCAGATCGGCCAGGCTAAGGCCCTGATTTTGGTACTGCTTAGCTACGGAAACGACGAAGCGCAAGTTGGCCCGCGTGAGTTTTTCCAGCGCCGACTCGTCGCCCTCCCGAATTTGCGCGGCGAGGGAAGCTTCGTCCTCCGGCGTCAACAGGGAAATTTTGCCGATGTCCGACAGGTACTTTTCCAGCGCGATGCTTTCGCGCGACGTAATCTTGTTACTGATTTTAAGCTGACGCATACAAAGGTTTAATTACGAACGGGTCGGTGTAGAATGGAGACGCAAGAGAAATGAATCTATTGTAAGAACAATGGCACTCGCCATTAGGATTCCAATATACCCATAAATTCTCTAGTCTTGTTGGCTGGCCGCGGCGTGGTTCGGTCTTTTTCCGGTATTCTCGCGCGTTATTGCGAAAGCGAAGTTTGGGCAGCTCCGCAACAATCGAAGGTGAGTTTGCGAAATGCGGCGAGGACGCTAACAAAATTAAACGCCACCGGTTATAGCCGGACTATGGCCAGTAATCCTTCCTTGCTCAGTTCCGTATTCGGTCTACGCTGCCCGCGTTGCCGGCGCGGCGATCTGTTCCCAACGAGTTCGTTTTCGTTCAGCATGCCCTTCAAGCAGTACGCGCACTGCCCGAAATGCGGTCAGAATTACTTTCCGGAACCGGGGTTCTACTGGGGGGCAATGTTCATCTCCTACATCGGGTCTGGTTTCTTTAGCCTCGGTTTTGTCATGATGACGCACTGGGTATTCGATCTCGGGCTGGGCCTATCGATGGTGTTGCTACTGATCGTCGTAGGTCTGTTTTTTGTGTGGTGGTTCCGCTTCTCGCGCTCCGTTTATTTCCACCTGGTTACTAAGTATCAGCCCAAAGTAACCGAAGCCATAGATTCCGGTAACGTCACGAAATCAATTCCAAAAATTGTAAGCGGTAGCTAATGGCAAAGAAGAAAAAATCTGGCAAGGGCCTCAGTTTTTCCACCGGTGACGCAGGCGCCGCGGACAATCCCTTCGCGGCGTTATCGGGCCTGGGAGATCTACCGCAAGCACCGGCAAGTTCAGTGAAGTTGGACGAGGATACGGGCGCGGCCGCGGGTGCCGGCTCAGACGGAAGAGCAAAGATGCCGCTCCGGGTAAGTATCGACCGTAAGTACCGCCGGGGCAAAGAGGTCACCCTCGTTACCGGCTACGCCGGCCCGGAAAGTGACCTACAGGATCTGGCCAAGCTACTGAAAAAGCGCTGCGGTGTCGGTGGCTCCGTCAAGGACGGCGAGATCGTCGTCCAGGGAAACAAGCGCGACCGGGTTATGGAAATACTGGCCGCGGAAGGATACGCCTCCGCCAAGAAATCCGGCGGCTAGGGTGCTCCACTATCCCTTCCAGGATGATTTCAACCCACACGTAGAATTGAAGATGACCTTCTCCTTGGTGCTATCCTTATCGAGCGTGTAATATCCCTTGCGTAAGAATTGTAGCGCTTCATCCGCGACCACGTCCGCCAATCCGGGCTCACCCTTGGCCGTGATGGTGGTCACACTATTAGGGTTGATGAATTCCAAGAAATCCCGCCCCTCGTGGTCCATCGGGGTCGGGTCGGTAAACAGCTTGTCGTATTCCCGTACCGCTACGTCGATTCCTTGGCCGACACTGACCCAGTGAATCGTCCCTTTCGCCTTTATCTCCGAAGTATCTTCCCCGGACTTCGAATCAGGGTAATACGTCGCGTTAATTTGTGTGACCGTTCCGTCCGCGTCCTCTTCGTGACCGTCGACGTGAATGATGTAGGCCGACTTCAGGCGAACGTCTTTCTCCGGAGCGAGGCGGTAATATTTACGGTTTTGGGGTTCCTTACGGTAGTCTTCCCGCTCCACCCAAATTTCGCGACCGAACGGAATTTCCCGCTGCCCGCGGCTTGCGTCTTCGGGGTTGTTATCCGACGACAAGCTCTCGGACTGTCCCTCAGGGTAATTAGTAATGACCAGCTTGACCGGGTCGAGCACGGCCATGTAGCGATCGGCACTGACGTTGAGTACTTCCCGGACGTTGTGCTCAAGAAAGTCAAATTCCTGCTGGTTATCCCGTTTCGTGACGCCGGTGCGCAGACAGAAGTTGCGGATCGCTGCAGCGGGGTAGCCCCGGCGGCGCATGCCGGCGATCGTGCCGAGCCGCGGGTCGTCCCACCCGGCCACCAGCCCCTGGTCGACGAGTAGTTTTAGCCGTCGCTTACTCGTGATGAGGTAGTCGACGTTCATCCGCGCGAACTCGATTTGGCGGCTGGGGAAAATCCCCAGGGCTTCGATGATCCAGTTGTAGAGGTCGCGGTGGTGGCGGAACTCCAGGCTACAGAGCGAGTGGGTGATGTGCTCAATCGAATCACTCTGTCCGTGGGCAAAGTCGTACAACGGGTAAATGCACCACTCGTCGCCGGTGCGGTGGTGGGTCTCGTGTTTGATGCGGTAGAGGACGGGGTCGCGCAGCAGTAAGTTGGGGTGCGTCATGTCGATCTTCGCGCGTAGTACCTTACTGCCGTCGGCAAATTCTCCACCTTTCATCCGCTCAAAAAGGTCCCGATTTTCCGTGGCCGGCCGGTCCCGAAAGGGGGAGTTGATGCCGGGGCGGTCGATGTCTCCTTTTTGCTCCGCGATTTCAGCGGCCGTAGAGTCGTCCACAAAGGCTAAGCCTTTATCGATGAGTTGCAGCGCCAATTCGTATAATTCGCCAAAGTAATTCGAAGTGTAAAGCGTCTCACCGGCCCATTCGTAGCCCAACCACTTGATGTCGTCCTCGATGGAACTCACGAAATGCGTCTCTTCCGTAGAGGGGTTCGTGTCGTCCATCCGCAGGTTGGAGGAGCCACCGAATTTCTTAGCAATCTCAAAATTAATGGTGATCGCCTTAGCGTGCCCAATGTGTAAATAGCCGTTTGGCTCCGGTGGAAAGCGCGTAAGGATGCGCCCGTCGTGCTTACCGTTCTTGAGGTCTTCGACGATGAACTCTTCGATGAAATTATCTGCTTCGGGGAGGGTGGACATGGGAAAAGGTTTTGGGTATAGGGCCTGTGGTCTGTGGTCTTGGGTCTGAAGTCATGTGAATAAAATGGTATTGATCAATCATAATGGATGCTGCCACAAACCAAAGACTAAAGACCATAGACTTTCTTTATTTTACCACTCCGTCATCTCGGAAAATAAGCCCCAGAGTTGATCGATCTCGGGCACAGGTGCCGTGATTTTAACGGGCTTTTTCGTGACTGGGTGAATGAATTCAAGGACGCGGGAATGGAGGTTAATGTTGCCGTCCTCGTTGCGGAAGCGGGAGCCGTACTTAAGGTCGCCGTGAATGGGTGCGTTGAGTTGGGTGGCGAGTTGCACGCGGATCTGGTGGGGGCGGCCCGTCTCCGGTTTCACTTCGAGAAGTGTATTAGCGCCCACGCGGCCAAGGAGACGGTAGTCGAGATTCGCTTCTTTTGCGCCTTTATAGCGGTTAGATTCCGCCTTGGGTAGCATTTTACTCCGGTTCTTTTCCGTGTCTTTAAAAATAAATCCGGTAAGGCTGCCCTCGATCGGATCGGGCTGGTCGTTGACGATTGCCCAGTACGTTTTTTGCACTTTTCTGTCGCGGAACAGCTCGTTCATGCGGGTTAGCCCCTTGCTCGTCCGGGCGAAGATGATCACGCCGGATACGGGGCGGTCGAGCCGGTGAATAACCCCGAGAAAAACATCGCCGGGCTTGTCGTAGCGGTGTTTGATGTAGTTTTTGACCCAGGTCATGATCGTCGTGTCGCCCGTTTTGTCGCTCTGGCTGAGGATGCCGGCCGGCTTGTTGACGGCGATGAGGTGGTTGTCTTCGTGGAGGACTTGTAGTTGCATGGCTGGGGAAGTAATGGGACTGGATGGCTCGCGTCGAGCGCGTCCGTTAACGGCCGGCAAAGGTACGCTTTGCCGCCGCAAAATTGCTGGTAGCCGTGGCAGTGCCCCGGAGGGTGCTTCCTTAAAAACCCGGCACCCGCGTCCGCGCAAAAGCTCGCTTGTAAAATACGGGGCAAACCATTTCGCCGCCGCTTGTTATGGTGTCAAACAAGCATTATGCACCTCCGCCTAGCTTTCAGCCCCTGCCCGAACGATACCTATATTTTCGATGCCCTCGTCCACCAGCGCATCGACACCGAGGGGCTGACGTTTTCGGTTCACCTGGGCGACGTGGAGGAGTTAAATCAACTCGCCTTCGCCGGTGAAATGGACGTGACGAAACTTAGTTACCACGCCTACGGACACCTCACTAAATCCTACCAATTATTAAATGCCGGCAGCGCCCTGGGCCGTGGTGTCGGGCCACTTTTAGCGACTAGCGATACAAATTGGTCGCGGGCGTCCCGACAAAGTACGGGACTAACTATCGCGTCGCAGTTGCTGGGAAAAGACAAAAAAAGCAAGGGGAATTGGGCGCCCCCAGCCGGAGCAAAAGTAGCCATACCCGGTACTTATACGACCGCGAATTATCTACTCGGGTTAGCTTTTCCCGGGGTAGAAACCAAAGAAGAAGTCCTTTTTTCCGACATCGAAGCTCGCGTACTATCCGGTGAATTCGCCGCCGGGTTACTCATCCACGAGAACCGCTTCACTTACCACGAACGTGGCCTCCATAAGATTGCCGACCTGGGTGAATTTTGGGAAGCGGAAACCGGCCTGCCAATCCCACTCGGTGGCATCGTCATTAAAAAAAGCCTGCCCAAAGCGGTTAGGGAAACGTTCGACCGCGTGCTAGCCCGCTCCGTTCAGTACGCATTCGACCACCCGGAAGCCTCCGCCGCTTACGTAGCCCAGCACGCGCAGGAAATGGATGCGGAGGTACGGAAAAAGCACATTGCGCTTTACGTAAATGACTTTTCACTTGATTTAGGGAAAGAAGGGCACGCGGCGGTGGCGGCGTTCCTGCGTCAGGGTAGGGAACGCGGCGTCTTACCCGTACAGAGCTGACTTACTCCCACGTCGTAGGGATGGAAGCAATGTTTTCTAGCTCGATTCTGGAGAGTTCCGCCAGTTCGTCCGCTTCCCACAAGGCCGCCAAGTCGTTCAGTGAGGTGCCGACGGGAGCGGAATAATTCACGTAGTCCTGAAATAAAACGCCAGCCACTTCCCGCTGGTTACGGGCCGAACGAAAGCGAACGCCGCCCTCATCGCGCTCGTAGTCGTACGCCAGGTAGTCGATGCGCCCCGTGTCGTCGTTGATCCAGTACAGAAAGTTGTCGTCGTAGTCTTCACCTCCGCCAGCCTCGTTAAAGTCGATGCGCAACAGCCGGTATTTTTGACCCTTGACGGTCGTCGTGCCATCATCCGTTAAGTTGACCGCCGGGTCCATTAGCTTGACCGGGAGGGTTGCGAAGTAGATGACTGAATTGATTGAATTACTGTACTTCACGGCCATACTGTCCGCGACAATAGCTACCTGCTCGTTGATCCTCCTGGTGAAGCCAGAATTTGTTAGTTGGTCGACGGTTGTTGTGTCACCTTTTACCAAAGTGCGCGTATATCGGTAGCGTTCGCCGGCGGTTGCGTAATTGTAGGAGTGGTCTCTGAACGTGAATTCAAACCCGGGAGCCGTGACGTCATCCCAACCGTGGGCTTCAAGAGCCTTACCCAGCAACTGCGCTGAATTACTGAGTTCTGGTTCTTCGACTGGTGCTTCCGTCTGGCAGCCAGTACCGTAATACAACAGACCGACCGCAAGAAATAATATTGGTTTGTTAAGCATTTTCGGGGATATTCCGTAATAAAGTACCGCACAGTCAGTTGCTGCTTGCGGGGTGTTGGACTCGTGATGATGAGGACCGCTGGGTTTATTTTGAAGCTGTGGTGAAGTCGACGTCTTGGTAAATCTCCTTCAGCGTCAACTCAACATTAATACTCGTAAGCTCGATCGTCTCTTCCAAGCCTTCTATGGTAATGATTCGATACAAATCATCCCCTTTCCGGCGCCGGTAAAGGGTGACTACTGGCGAATCTTGTTCGACCAACAGGTACTCCTCAACGGAGGGTATGAAGAAATAGTAGCGCCTTTTAGCTCCCTGGTCATAGCCCGCGCTCGAAGGCGAAATGACTTCAACTACTACTTTTGGGTTACGCACCGATCCTTTCAGAACGTGCGATTCGTTGGGTTTCGGGCAAACCACACTTGCGTCAGGGTAAACATAGCGGCTGCCCTCACTCACCTCGACTTTTAATTCGGAGGTAAAGGCTCTACAATCATTGCCGTTCGCGCGGGTTTCCCTGATGAGTAGGAATCCTAGATTAGCAACGATTAGCGCGTGAGCTAATGACCCGCCCGCCATCGCAAATATCTCCCCGTGGTGATATTCATAACGAATATCATCCTCACTTTCAATGGCGAGATAATCCTGTAGCGATAAATCCGATGCTTGCGGTTGTCCCATAGTTCAAATTTTGGCAATCGCAAGATAAGACCTACCGCGTCAAGTAAACGCTCCGGTTGCGGTCCAGCTCCCGGAAGAAGGGATCGGTCATATCCTTCACGAAACGGATGGCTTCGCCCGTAGATTTCATTTCGGGGCCGAGTTGCTTATCCACGTTCGGGAACTTGTTAAAACTGAAGACCGGCACCTTGATCGCGTACCCACTCGGCTGCGGATTGATGGTGAAGTCTTTGAGTTTATTCGCACCCAGCATCACTTTCGTTGCGATGTTGAGGTAGGGGACTTTGTAAGCTTTGGCGATGAAGGGTGTCGTCCGCGAAGCGCGGGGGTTAGCTTCGATGACGAATACCTTTTCCTCCTTCGTTTTGCGATCCACCGTGATGGCGAACTGTACGTTGATCAGCCCCACCGTCTTCAGCGCGAAGGCCAGCTTTTCGGTGTACTCCCGCATGTTGTTGACCGTCTCGATGCTCAGAGAATAAGTGGGTAATACGGCCGAAGAATCGCCGGAGTGAATGCCGGCGGGCTCAATGTGCTCCATGATGCCCATGATGTGGACTTCATCGCCGTCGCAAATCGCGTCGACTTCGGCTTCTTTAGCCCGGTCGAGAAAGTGGTCGACAAGAACGACCATCGTCGGGTCCTTCTTAAAGATGCTCAGTACGTGGCGTTCCAGTTCTTCGTCGTTGATCACGATTCGCATATCCTGGCCACCGAGCACGTAGCTCGGGCGGACGAGCACCGGGTAGCCAACGCGGTGCGCAACTTCCAGGGCTTGGTCTGCATCTTTGGCCGTACCGAAGTTCGGGTAGGGGATTTCCAGGTCTTTCAGCAAATTAGAGAAGCGACCACGATCTTCCGCCAGGTCCAGGCTCTCGAAGCTGGAGCCGAAAACATGAATACCACGCTTGTGAAACTCTTCCGCTAGTTTCAGGGCCGTCTGGCCACCCAGCTGGACGATGATGCCCACCGGCTTCTCCAGTTCGATGATCTCCCGGATGTGTTCCCAGAATACCGGTTCGAAGTAGAGTTTGTCGGCCTGGTCGAAGTCGGTCGAGACCGTTTCCGGATTACAGTTGACCATGATGGCCTCGTAACCGGCTTCCTGCACTGCTTTAAGTCCATGGACGCAACAGTAGTCAAACTCAATACCCTGTCCGATTCGGTTTGGTCCGGAGCCCAGGATGATCACGCTTGGCTTATCGGAAACAATGCTCTCGTTTTCCTGGTCGAAAGTAGAGTAGAAGTAGGGCGTCTTGGCTTCGAATTCCGCCGCGCAGGTATCGACCATCTTGTAGGTGCGGCGAATTCCGAGCTCGTAGCGACGGGTGGTAACGAGCTCTTCGTCGACCCGAATCAAGTAGGCGATCTGCTGATCAGAGTAGCCTTTCTCCTTCAGCGTCCGGAAGAACTCGGTGGGGATGTCTTCGGGGACGTTGTACTTAACGAGCTCTTTCTCCAGATCGACCAGTTCCTTGATCTGGTTGATGAACCACATGTCGATCTTGGTCAACTTCTGGATCGTCTTGCGTGGAACGCCGAGGCGGAGTGCGTCCTTGAGGCGAAAGATGCGGTCTTCGCTAACGTGGTCCAACCGGTGGAGAATGTCGTCGGTCTTGATCCATTCCTTCTTGTCGCTACCGAGGCCGGCGCGGCCATTCTCCAGGGACTGACAAGCTTTTTGCAACGCTTCCTGGAAATTTCTGCCGATGCCCATCACCTCACCGACGGACTTCATCTGCAGGCCGAGGATGTGGTCGGCGCCGGGAAACTTGTTGAAGTTCCAGCGGGGGATTTTGACGATCACGTAGTCGAGCGTGGGCTCGAAGTAGGCGGACGTTGTGCCGGTAATTTGATTTTTGAGCTCGTCGAGGTTGAAGCCGAGGGCGAGTTTCGCGGCGATCTTCGCGATGGGGTAACCGGTCGCTTTCGAGGCCAGTGCGGAGGAACGGCTCACGCGCGGGTTGATCTCGATTACGATCAGTTCTTCCGTCTCCGGATTCTGGCTAAACTGAATGTTGCAACCGCCCGCAAAATTGCCCATCGAGCGCATGGCGTGGATCGCCTGGTTGCGCATGTCCTGGTAAGCTTTGTCGGAGAGCGTCATGGCCGGGGCCACGGTGATGGAGTCGCCCGTGTGGATGCCCATGGGGTCGAAGTTCTCCACCGCGCAGATAATGACGACGTTATTGGCGGAATCCCGTAGGAGCTCCAGCTCGAATTCTTTCCAGCCCAGCACGGCCTTGTCGATCAGTACTTCGTGGGTTGGCGAGGCGTCGAGGCCCCGGCGCAGCATTTCCGCGAAATCTTCCTGCTTAAAACAAAATCCGCCACCAAATCCACCAAGGGTGTAACTGGGGCGGATCACGAGGGGGAATCCGATTTCCTGGGCGGCCTCCATGCCTTCCAGCACGGAGTTGGCAATCATTGCCGGGGCGCATTTGAGGCCGATCTTTTCCATGTGGAGCCGGAAGAGTTCCCGGTTCTCGGCCAGGTCGATGGCTTCCAAATCGACACCGATCAGTCGAATACCGTATTTCTCCCAGATGCCGAGCTCGCCACACTCGATGGCGAGGTTAAGCGCCGTCTGCCCACCCATGGTGGACAATACGGAATCGATCTGGGGCTGTTCGACCAGGATTTGCTCCACGTATTCCGGGGTAAGTGGCAGGAGGTAGACATTTTCCGCCGTCATCGGGTCGGTCATGATCGTCGCCGGGTTCGGGTTGATGATCGTTACTTCGACGCCTTCTTCGCGCAGCGAGCGGCTGGCCTGGGTCCCGGAGTAATCGAATTCACAAGCCTGACCAATGACGATGGGCCCGGAACCAATGATGAGTACGGATTTGATGCTTTTATCCTGTGGCATAGCGCGGGTTTGGGTGGGTAAGAACAAATTCGCGCAAATATAAGCAAGCCGACAAAGGAAAAGTGGGAAGGGTTTGGGGTATTTATGAATGGTAAAAGTCTCCGTAACGTGGTTTATACGATGTCCGGTTTCACCCTTTAGCTCTAAGCTGGGAAAGGTTTGGCGCGGACGCGGGGTAAATGTGTGTACAAAGGCTACCTACTGCGTTAAATAGTTGGTAAACCAAGGCCCGTTTGTTGCGCTTATGGTGGGGAAAGCGTCTTTAGTATACGACAACGTCAATTATGCGCCCACTTCTCCTCGCTCTATCCCTACTACTCTGCACCAGCGTCCGCGCCCAAATTAGCCCGGACAGCACGATCGCCTTTACGCCGGTTGATTTATCCACCCACGCTCTGCTCACCGCCGCACCGTGGCAGGAACTAGACGAAAACGGTAAGCCGAGTTACCTGCTTTCACTTAACCGGGAGGGAAACTTTGACGAGGACGCCCAGCGCGAAGACGCCCGCAAGTATCGCCACCTGCTGGGCCGGTGGGTACTGGATACCAACACAAACACCGTTACGCTATCCGTTGACGGATTTATGGGGGAAGGACTACTACACTCACGATACCGGCGGGGACGTGACTATTACGTTGCCTACGAAATCATTGAAGCAAGTCAGCAAGAGCTACAGCTCAAAGATGTGAAAACCAGCAGAATACGCAGCTTCATCGCGAGCGACCCGGCAGCGGTGGAAGACCAGGCGACGAAGCGGTTACCCCAGTTCCCGGAGAAAGATAAACCGAGCGTGTTTACGCTTCCAGATTTCAACGGAGGATTTTAATCCTTACATACTCACGAACTCAACTACCTCCAAACCGTAGCCTTCCAGACCGATCCGGTTCTTGGGGTTATTGCTGAGAATGCGCAGCTTACTCACCTTGAGATCGCGCAACATCTGCGCGCCGATGCCAAAATCTCGCTGGTCCATGCTGGCCGGTTGGTTGATGCTGGCGCTCCGGCCATCCTCCATTCTGGACTTCAGCAAGCGTAAGCCCGCCAGTACTTCCGAGCCGTCCTGGTGGGGGCGCATGAAGAGTAAAATGCCTTTCCCCGCCTCACTGATTTTTTCCAGTGGACCGTGCAGTCCGGTGCTGTATCCTGAAAGCAAGCTGTGCAGTAAATCACGACTACTCGTGCTGCTGTGTACGCGGGTCAGGACTGGTTCATCAATTGCCCACTCGCCGTGGGTCAGCGCGAGGTGGACGTCATTATTAGTGGTCTGCCGGTAGGCGTAAAGCTTGAACGGCCCGTAGCGCGTCTCCAGCGCCATGCTGAATTCGCACTCGACCAGCCGTTCCATTTGCAGTCGGTAAGCGACTAAGTCTTCGATGGAAACGATCTTCAGGTCGTGTTCCTTGGCCAGCTCCACCAAGTAGGGAAGGCGGGCCATTTCTCCGTTTGGTTTAAGGATCTCGACGATCACGCCGGCGGGGTAGAGGTTGGCCATCCGGGCGAGGTCGACGGCGGCTTCGGTGTGGCCGGTGCGGCGGAGGACGCCACCTTTGACGGCGCGCAGGGGGAATACGTGGCCGGGGCGCGTGAAGTCACTCGGTTTGGCGGAGTGCTCCGTCATGCGGCGAATGCATGTCGCACGGTCGTAGGCGGAAATGCCGGTCGTGCAGCCGTGGCCGATCAGGTCGATCGTGACGGTGAAAGCCGTTTCGTGGACGTCGGTATTCGTCTCGACCATCTTACTGAGGCCGAGGCGTTCGGCGCGGTCTTCATCGATTGGCGTGCAGATGAGCCCGCGACCGTAGGTGGCCATGAAATTGATGATTTCAGGAGTTACGCGCTCGGCCGCGCAGACAAAATCTCCTTCGTTTTCCCGGTCTTCATCATCGACAACGATAATCACCTTGCCGGCCCGAATATCGGCGACGGCTTCTTCGATGGTGTTGAGCTTGTAGGACTGCCGGTCGGCGGCCTCGGGAGTACTAGTTACGGTTGCTTGGTTGCCAGACATTGGAGCTGATTCCGGTGAGGTAGCGATAAAAACCGACCAGGAGGGCCAGATTCATCGCCAAAAAATAACGCAGTTTACGCAGGGCGCGGACGTGGATGCCGAGTTGGGACAAAACAGCATCCAACAGTACGCCGCCGATCATCACCGCGGTGACCACTGCAACCGATTTCAGGACGTAAGGGTTTAATGTCGTTACGGCTAATCCCACCCAGGCTAGGCCACCAATGAGGAGCAGAAAGGGCGTTAACCAGCGCAAAACTTTGTGACTGAAAAATGCAAAGGCCAACGGATTGCGCCACGGAGGCCACCAGAGGTTCCGAAAGCGTATCAAGTTTTGCCAGTTGCCACTGCTGATGCGCACTTTGCGCCGGAACTCATCCCGCAGGTGCTGCCCGACCGATTCCTCCACGATGGCCGTCGCGCTGCTGATGCCCCGGTAACCTTGCTCGTAGGCGGACAAACACAGGTAGAAGTCGTCGACGAGAAACTTATCCGGGACGGGGCGGTAGGCCCCGGCGAGGAGGGCGTAGCAGCCACCGAAGGGCCCGATCATGGCGCCCCACAATTTGCCTTCGGCACGTTTTATGGCTACTTCGCGGTCGATGTACTGGGTCTCGGTTTCGCCGATCCCGCGGGCGGTGCCGCCCGTCTGAACCATAGTGGTATCGACCAGGGCAAGTTTGGCGTCATTCAGGAAGGGGCGGACCAGCTCGCGTACCGTACTGGGGCGGAGCATTACGCTGGCGTCGGTGAGGACATAGACGCCTTCCGTACCGGCCTGGATAGCCAGTTGATTGATGATGCTCGGCTTTCCCTGGCGGCTGGTAAAGAGGGTGGGGCGGAGGCGGTCGTCTCGGTTCGCCCAGTCGGTAAGAATTTGATTCGTGCGGTCGCTGCTGTTGTCGCTGCCTACGTAATAATGAAGTTTCCCGGGATAGTCCTGGTCGGCTAACGTAGTCAGCTTTCTCTCCAGTACGGCTTCCTCGTTGTGGGCGGCCATCAGGACGTGAACGTCGGGCCAATCTTTAGTAGCGTCCCGTCCCGCAAAATTACCCGGCATCCAGACAGCGTGCGGGACTAGCTGGTTGCCAGCCCACGGCCGCGCGCCCGCCCGCTTTACGACGTACCAGGGGTAAACGAGGTAGGTGTGGGCCACGCCGGCGACGCAAAGCACGAGTAAGATGGTGAAAAAGATGGCCACGACGCAAAGGTAAACTCGCGGGATTTGGCGATAGCAAAGCGACCTACGCCGCGAGCAATATGAACGCACCCGCCGACAGCGCCGCACCGAGTAGCGGGCCAAAAAAGGGAATCCAGGCGTAGCTCCAGTTGCTGCCGCCCTTGCCACGGATCGGTAAGACCGCGTGGGCGATCCTGGGGCCCAGATCGCGCGCCGGATTGATGGCGTAGCCCGTCGTCCCGCCCACGCTGAGGCCAATGGCCAGCACTACCAGGGCCACCGGTAGCGCGTCCAGCGAACCGAGACCGACTTCCTGCTCGCCGAAGCTCGGCCCAGCTAAGAACAGCACGGCCAGCACGAAGACAAAGGTTGCGACCACTTCGCTCAGGACATTAGCGAGCGTATCCGGAATGGCCGGTCCGGTGGCGAAAGTTCCGAGGATTGTACCCGGCTCCGGTTCCGTTGCGTAGTGGGGTCGGTACTGCACGTAAGCGAGCACCGCGCCGAAGAAAGCACCGCCGATTTGCGCCAGTACGTAACCGGGGACCTCCGCCCAGGGGAAATTCTTCGCGACGGCAAGCGCCAGCGTCACGGCCGGGTTCAGGTGGGCACCGCTGGCGTCGGCCGCGATGAACACCGCCACGAACACCGCCATCGCCCACCCGAAACTGATCACAATCCAGCCGCTGCCGTTCCCGTAAGTGGCCTTTAGCGATACGTTTGCGTTCACGCCGCAGCCCAGATAGAGCAGCACCGCGGTACCGATAAATTCAGCTAAATAGGGGGTCATGGGCGGTTGGCTTGGTGCGAGGTTCGTACGGCAAAGTAAGCAACTGGTGGGGCATCAGAAAAATTCAGGCCGAATTCATCAGGATATCAGGTCATTTCGAGAACCCCGCACCCCCAGTCCGGTTACAAACACGGAGTAATCGCTCCAATTTTCACAATTAAACCCAGCCCATCATGGCAAAGAACACCAACAACTGGCCCGAACTGGCCATTGGCCTTTACGACAAACTAACCGGCCGCGGCGCTGAGATCACCTACGAATTCGATGATTTCGAAGTCTACGTGCCCAGCTCCACCAACGAAGACGCCGACGCGGCGAAGTGGAAAATGAACGGAACGATGCGTATCCGCACCGCCGACAACGTCAAGCGCGACGGCGAGGGCAACCCAAAGTAATCCGAACCGTGCAAATAGATCAGGTCTACCAAATAATGGCGAAGGTCGGCATCGATGCCAACCTGAAACTAGCGGCACCGAGCGGTGGCCTGGTGCAGATTCGTACCCACGAAACGTCCGGCAACATCAACGTGCGTTGCTCCGAACCGGAGGCGATTTGGGATTTATTCCAACTCACCCGTGCGGTGGGTACGCCAAGCTTTAGCCTGCGGAACTTGCGAAAGCTTCGTTCACCGTTGGTACAGACCGTCGTCGTCAACATCGGCGAGAAGGAACTACTGACGTGGGAGCCGGATAGATTTCCGAAGGTGCGCTCCGTACGGCTGTTGTTTCGGTTGCTGCGGGAGCGGGGCTGACCTGGCCTCCTTTGCGTAATAGATTGCCCTTGCAAACACAAAAGCACGAAAAGCGTATCGCTTTCCGTGCTTTTTTTATTTGTGCGCGTTTCGTGATTTTGTGTCTTCTGTGTTAAAAAACAGACGGGGTCATTTCTACCCCAGCACATCAACACAGTTCAAATCCTCAAACGCCCGCTCAAGCCGCGTCGAGAAACTTTGCTCGGCTTTACGGACCCAGTTACGCGGGTCGTAAAATTTCTTGTTCGGCTTCTCTTCGCCGTCGGGGTTACCGATTTGGCTCTGGAGATAAGCTTTGTTTTCCGCCTCGAAAGCGCGAACGCCATCCCAGTAAGCCCACTGGAGATCGGTGTCGATGTTCATCTTGACCGCGCCGTAACCAATCGCTTCCCGGATTTCTTCCTGGCTGGAGCCGGAGCCGCCGTGGAAGACAAAGTTGATGGGGTTCGACTTGTCGAGGTTTAGTTTCTCCTTCAGGTAAACCTGGCTGTTCATCAGAATCTTTGGCGTTAGCTCGACGTTGCCGGGCTTGTACACGCCGTGGACGTTGCCGAAGGCGGCGGCGATCGTAAAGCGGTCGCTGATCTTGCTGAGGGCTTGGTAGCTTTCGAATACTTCTTCGGGCTGGGTGTAGAGCTTGCTGGAGTCGATGCCGGAATTATCTACACCGTCTTCTTCACCACCGGTGACGCCGAGCTCGATCTCGATCGTCATCCCGATCTTGTTCATGCGCTCGAAGTACTTGCTACTGATCTCGAGGTTCTCCTCCAGGGGCTCTTCGCTGAGGTCGAGCATGTGGCTGGAGTAGAGCGGCATACCGCGCTTAGCGTAAAATTTTTCACCGGCATCGAGCAGTCCGTCGATCCAGGGGAGGAGGTCTTTGGCGCAGTGGTCGGTGTGCAGGATGACGGGGACGCCGTAGGCCGTAGCCATCGCGTGGACGTGCATCGCGCCGGAAAGACCACCCTGGATGGCGCCTTTTTGCGCGTCGTTACCGAGTCCTTTGCCGCCGAAAAATTGCGCGCCGCCGTTGGAGAACTGGATGATGACCGGGCTATTCAGCTTCTTAGCTGTTTCGAGCACCGCGTTCACCGTGCTGCTGCTCGTCACGTTGACGGCGGGCAGGGCGAATTTGTTTTCGTTGGCGTAGCGGAATAGGTCGCTCACTTCCTGGCCGTGGAGGACGCCGGGGCGGAATTTTTGTTTGGTCATGGGGTTTTTATTTGGGTGGCTAAGGTAAGGAAAATTGGGCGCGGTCGCGGGTGCTGGGTTTTTGGGAAAAAGAAGGGGAGTATTAAGCTAGCAGATTGGTGAAATGCCACCGTTACCAACTTTTAAATGACGAGGTGGTCGGCAGGCTCGGGCGCTTGTTTCCGTAGCATGAACCGCCTAACCTTGGGAGCTATGATAAATATCCCAATCGGAAAGAAGATAAAGAACAGGATGACCGTGATCTGATGGTACCACCTGTTTTTAAACAGATGCTTTCTTATCGCAATAGTAGCACGAATAAATAGCCAGAGCATAAGTATGGCAGCAAGAGGTAACAAGGTTTTCAAAATCTCAGCCACGGCACCAGGGCTAGAGTCCAGGCCGAGCGTAATCGGAGGGATGCCCAAGATGATAAATAATGCTGGGGTAGAAAACAATAAAACTAATAACAGTATCGCGAAATAACACACAAAGACAAACTTATCGATGGAGCGTAGGCTACTGTACTTATTCAAGGCAATGGCTGTTGAGCCAATCCACAAAAGGATGAGATTGGTACTGAATAATTTCACTGCTACAACGAAGCCTGGAGAAATGAATAGTGTATCTGTCCTACCCGAGTCTCGTAGGATATTTTGCATTTCTGGTAGTAATCCGAAAGGAATCAACCAAAGCAGAAAGAGAAAGAAGGCTGGAGTCTTCAGAATTGTGGAACAAAATCGTACCAGCATCTTCTACAACTTAAAATTAGGCTCCAAAACATGCCCATCCCGATCATAAAAGTCCCGAATAATCTGCAACACCTCCTCCGGTGAATCCACCAAAGGGATCAAATCCATATCCTTCGGACTGATCGTCTTTTCCTTTTCCGACATCGTCTCGAAAATCCAATCCTTCATACCCTGCCAGAACTCTGTCCCGACCAGGATGACGGGAACCTTGGTGATCTTGCCCGTCTGAATTAACGTCAGCACCTCGAACAACTCGTCCAACGTACCGAACCCACCGGGGCAGCAAACGAACGCCTGTGCGTACTTCACGAACATGACCTTACGCACGAAGAAGTAGCGGAAATTGATGTTTTTGTCCTGGTCAACATACTTATTCGCGCTGGCTTCGAAGGGGAGTTCGATGTTGAGGCCGATGCTTGCACCGCCTTCCAGGTGTGCACCTTTGTTACCCGCCTCCATGATGCCCGGACCGCCGCCGGTGATCACCCCGTAACCTTCGCGGACGAGTGCCCGCCCGACTTCCGTAGCGAGTTGGTAGTACTTATGGTCCGGCTTAGTCCGTGCGGAGCCAAAAATAGAAACACAGGGGCCGGCGCTATTCATCACCTCGTAACCTTCGACGAATTCGGAGATTACCTTGAACATCGTCCAGGAGTTTTCACCGGTCGAGTTGCTATTCCAGCTGCGGGGGGCTAAGTGTTCGAGACCTTTTTCGTTATTCATATTTGAGAGGCTTGGCTTTTTTTAGGGCGCGCAAAGATAGGGTAAATGGTTTTTAGTCTTGGGGGGTCTGTAGTCTCTGGTCTACAGTCTATGGTCTCTGGTGCAGACCTCAGACCCCAGACCCCAGACCCCAGACCCCAGACCCCAGACCCCAGACCCCAGACCAAGAAACCAACCACAGAACTAACACTTCCCGTCTCTACAGCATCTATCCCCTGAAATAAAGACTTAAATTTTATTCACGCAGGCAACGCATACCCCCTCCACGTCGTTCTTTCCAGCGAATATTCGCAATGAGCAACCCCTACCAAACACCTTATTAATTATGGCCTTCACCACCGTTTCCGTTCCCGCCGCCCGCACTGCACAACTGATGCACACCCTCAGTGACGCACTTCGCGTTCCGAGTAGCCGCCTTCATTCTTTTATCCGCTTGCAGGATGACCTGTTCCTCGACCCCGTCGACGTGCAACTCCTCATCGCGGGCCTGGAAAGCAAATTGGAATATTACCTCACCGAGCAGGAGATGGCACAGATTGAAACCGTCGGGGACATTCAAAACCTTTTCCTCCGTTAGTCCGCGCGCTTTAGCAAGAAGTCGAAGCGGAAGCCCTGCAGCTCCGTACGCACCTGTAGCGTAGAATCACTCACTTCAGTGATCTTGTAGTCTAATTTGGGCACAACTCCCAGCGTGATGATCGACCGCTCGTTGAGCGAGTAAGTGCCATTTTGCTCCTTGCCGAGTAGATTGGTCTGGATGGTGCTGTCAACGCCAAATTCATAATAGAGCCCCTCGAGCATTTCGGTTTCCATGTTGTTGCGCAAAGCTTTGTCGAGCAGCCACCGCCCTTCCAGGCTGGCGACGATTTCGGCATCTTCGGAATTACAGGAGGTCAGGCAGAGAAAACAGAGACAAGAAGCAAGCAAAAGACGAGGCATCGATCTGGTTGGTTTTACGCTGTCCCAAACGCAGCTGACCCCTAAAAGTTACCAAAGCAAACCTTGTTTATTCACGGGCCGCCGCACGGCGTAACCGGTCATTGATAGCGCGGCCCAGCCCCCGCTCGGGCAGTAATTCCACCGATACCTCCCGGTACCCGCGCTTATTTATTTCCCGCAGCACGGCAAATAACCGGGACGCGGCCTCCACTAGATTCCCTTCCGGCGAAAGATTGTGGATGCTTAAGCTATTTCTCGGCCGCTCAGAGAGATACTTAGCTCCCCTGTCACCAAAAAGAACTACCGCATCTCGCTGGCCGATCGCTGCATCCTGCTCGATATTATCCCACAGAAAAAGTTCGCAGCCCGGCGAGTAATGCTGGCTCAACATCCCCGGCGCCTGTGGCCGCGACGAACTGTGTTCAAGTAAGTTGACGGGGCAACCGAGCGCGAGCTCGATATCCTCCACCGCCATCCCGCCCTTCCGGTAGATGGTGGGCGTGCCGCTGGGAAAACCCACGATGGTGCTTTCGAGTCCCACCCGGCAGGGCCCGCCGTCGAGGATGAAGGGGATCTTCTCGCCTAACTGGTCTGCCACGTGCTGGGCGGTCGTCGGGCTCACGAACCCAAACGGATTTGCACTCGGCGCGGCTACCGGGAAATCCAACTGTTTGAGTAACGCGAGGGCACTGGGGTGTTGGGGTACGCGCAGCGCAACGGTCGTCAGGCCCGCCGTTACGATATCCGGAACGACACTCGTTTTCTCCAGTACCAGCGTCAACGGCCCCGGCCAGAACAGGGCGGCAAGTTTCGTCGCAGCTGATGGAATGTTTTTGGCGAAAGCCAGCACCCTGGCCGCGCTGGCCTGGTGGATAATCAATGGATCGAAGGCCGGCCGCTCCTTGACCGCAAAAATATTGGCCGTCGCGGTGGGGTCGAGCGCGTTGGCCGCTAACCCGTACACAGTTTCGGTGGGCATGCCCACTAAATCTCCGGCCCGTAGGTGGGCGGCGGCGGCGTCGATGTCGGTGGAAATGATGGCGGCCAAACGTATTGTCTTGTCGGTGGTTATGATGCGGGTAGCCGTGAGGTAACTGCACGGCACCGCAAAATAACGACACGAAACCCACAAAGCATTGATGACTACTGACGAGAAGAAAGAACGCCTGCGCCAATTGGCCAACGTAGATTTTCCCGCCGCTGCAAAAGCGGGAAGGTTTCCGATTGTGCTCAACCACTGTTTTCTACGGGTCGTGTACGATCACGTAGCCCAGGATATGTGGAAGAACGTGCTGACTGGAAAAGGTCCTGCAATCCACCAACTATCCGGTGAACAACTCGATTTAGCCATCGCGACGGGGGAGGCAATGCTCACCGATCGCGAATTAACCAGTAAGCTCAACCAAGAGTCGCTGGCGTTCCGGGGTAAGCTGAAGTAACATTTTACGAATAATCTCAGGAGAGAATAGGTAATCAGGGTATCAATGGAAGGTAAAAACTACGCAAAGGACTCGTACCCAACCATCATCATGGGGGCGGGTCTTACGGGCTTGAGGCTCGCCAGTTTACTCAGTAAGCGGGGAGAGAAATACTTGATCCTCGAAGCCCGCGACCGACCCGGCGGCCGGGTACGTACCACAAGAACGGAGGAAGGGACGACGCTGGAGTTAGGTGCCACCTGGTTCGGTGAAAAACACACCGCACTGACCGGACTGCTCAATGAATTAGAATTGGATCGTACCGCACAGCATACCGGAGAAACGGCCATTTACCAGCCGCGGAAGGATCAACCGGCGCAGCTGGTTCATCTGCCCGCAAACGACGCGCCGAGCTACCGGGTTGCTGGAGGCTCCGATGCGATCGTGCGAGCACTGCTGGCAACTATCCCGCAGGAAAATATAGCGTTGGGACAAGCGGTCGTCGCAGTCCGTAAAAGCGGACCATTAATTGAGGTGGATACAGTTAATACCACTTACCGCGCCAACAAAGTAGTAAGCACCCTGCCGCCCCGGTTACTAATGAAAACGGTGAAATTTGATCCCGCCCTCCCCGCCGAACTCGCCACCACCGCCAGCCGCACCCACACCTGGATGGGGGATTCGATCAAAGTAGGCCTCCGTTACCCCGCCCCTTTCTGGCTGGCCGACGGCGCACCCGGCGCCACGGTTTTCGCCAACGAAGGCCCCGTGACCGAGCTGTACGACCACAGCGATGCCGCCAACAATTCATACGCCCTAAAGGGATTCATGGACGGCGCTCATCACGCGGCCACGCGAGCACAAAGACGTGATATGATGCTCGCTCAACTCCGTGGCTACTACGGCGCGGCCGTAGATGCGGGATTTGTGTACGAAGAGGCGGTGTGGCGGGACGAGTCGTTCACGTTCGTCGCGTACGATGGCTACGTTGCTCCGCACCAACATAATGGGGCTGCCGTATTCCGTCAGCCGATTTGGAACGGGCAATTCTATCTGGCCGGTAGCGAGACGGCAGCTGATTTTCCTGGATATATGGACGGGGCCATTAGGAGTGCGGACTGGGTTGCCGCCCGGCTAGCGGACCAGCACCATGCTATCTGAACGTAAATTCATTGAGAATACCCCATTGGCCTGCTGTCCTGGAACCCGCCTTGAACCTGCGACCGCGCCAACTATTTCTGAGTCAGGTGGAAGCGACTAAGAAATTGAATACCTGGCGGAATCCGTAACAAAGATTTGGGCTACTCATGACGCGTGTCGGTACTAAACCGTAGATTGAGAATCACCCCGGGCCCGCCGTACTGACCCGGGGCGAACACACCGCCAGAACAGTTTACCATGCGTTTCTCCTACCTTCCCCTCTTAGTTTTAGTCGTACTTATTCAAGCCTGCAGCGACCGTCCCGCCGTATCCACCGAAGAAACATCCCCCCAGGTAGCTTTCGCAATCGCGGAGATTGAAGCGGCCCTGATTGGGATTGATTCCGTGTCGCCCATCACGCTCCGAGTGCAGGTGGCCGGCGGAAATTTGGCCAGGGAAGGATACCGTATCCAATCGGCTGCGGACGGGATCACGGTAACCGGGGGCGCGGCCGCGGGTGCCATGTACGGGGGGATGGAGCTAGCCGAACTGATTCGTATCGGTGCGGATTTGACCGCGCTCGACGTCCACCAAGCAAAACCTTTCATGAAGCGCCGGGGCGTAAAATTCAACATCCCGCTCGACGTCCGTACCCCCAGCTACACCGACGCCAGCGACGCCGGCCAGGAAAACATGGCCCACGTGTGGGATATGGAATTTTGGACGGAATACCTCGACAACCTCGCCCGCCACCGCTACAATTACGTCTCCCTCTGGAGCCTTCACCCCTTCCCCTCCCTCGTAAAAGTTCCTGAGTATCCGGACGTAGCCCTCGATAATGTCCAGCGCTCCACCGCCGAGTGGCAAGAGAATTATTCCCTCCAGGCTCGGGGCATGGACGATTCTACGCTGCTAGCTAATCCGGAAATCATTAAGGAAATCACGATCGACGAGAAGATCGACTTCTGGCGCACCGTCATGCGTTACGGCAAGGAGCGCAACATCGACTTCCACCTCATCACCTGGAACATCTTCGATTACGGAACCGCCGGCAAGTACGGCATCACCGACGCGATCGACAATGAAACCACCCGCGACTACTTCCGTAAAAGCGTCACCCAGTGTTTTCTCACGTACCCTGACCTGGCGGGCATCGGCCTCACGACCGGCGAAAATATGCCCGGCCAAACCACCGAAGCGAAGGAAGATTGGGCTTACGACACCTACGCTCGTGGCGTGCTCGATGCCGCCGCGCAATTTCCCGGGCGCAAGATCACCTTTATCCACCGCCAGCACCAGACCGGCGCCCTGGCCATCGCCGATAAATTTAAAGCGCTGGTCGATCATCCGGACGTTGACTTTTTGTTCTGCTTTAAGTACGCCAAGGCGCACGTCATGAGCGCGACGAAGCAACACTACCACCCGAAGTTCGTAAAAGAGATCGCGGGCATGAAGACGCTGTGGGGATTGCGCAATGATTCTAACTATCACTTTCGCTGGGGTGCGCCGGATTTCGTCCGGGAGTTCCTGCAAAACATTCCCCGCGAAGTATCCGAAGGGATTTACTACGGCTCCGACCAGTGGGTACAGGGCCGGGATTTCTTGACGAAGGAACCCGCCCTCAGCGGTCGACTTGAAATTGACAAAAACTGGTACCACTGGCTACTCTGGGGCCGGATGAGTTTCGACCCCGGGGTGAGCAACGAGCGGCTCACGGCCATCATTCAGGCACGTTTCCCGCAGACTAATGCCTCCCAACTATTCGACGCCTGGCAACAAGCTTCCATGGTGTTCCCGACCGTCACCGGGTTCCACTGGGGCCACGTCGATTACCGTTGGTATCCGGAGGCGGTAAAGAGTCGACCGGGGCCGGCTAATAACGAAACGGGCTTTCACGACGTGAACCGCTTTATTAGCCTGAAGACACACCCCCTGGCCGGAAACCAATCCGTTCCGGAATTCGTCGCGCAGGGTGCGCAGCCCGGCCGCCGATCTCCCCCGGAAGTAGCGGCTCGGTTACGAAGCTACGCGGATGGCGCGCTGATTAATCTTGCTAATCTGAATCCGGATAATAATACCGAGCTGCGGGCAACGCTGACGGACATTCGATCGATGGCGGCGCTAGCGTACTATTTCGCCAGCAAAATCGAGGGAAGTAATTCCGTTGCTCTTTTTCGGGCAAAAGGGGCCATTAGCGATCAGCGGGCGGCAGTAACTTCGCTAGAGCAAGCCACCGAAGATTGGCGGGAATACGTGGGCTTGACGGCGAGTCAGTACCGTAATCCGCTTTGGACCAATCGCGTCGGCTACGTTGACTGGGAAGTCCTCACGGGTTGGGTGGGGGAGGACGTTGAGATTGCGCGTTCGGCCGAGTTCGGGGTTGATCCTGCGGGTGCTGATTGATGACAGGTCACAACTGATTTATTAACCATTTGGTACTGATTGTAAATATCACGGCTTTTGTACCTGGAGGACAACTAGCTCACTTTTGACTATTCTTCTGAATAGTCTACATTGATTTTCGAAGTGAATCTCGACAAAAAAATGGGAAAGATTGGTGAATTTGGCGCTGGTAAAACCAACACACTCAAAAGGATCATGTGCAACCAGGTGAATTTTTCCGCTACCGAAAAAATCAGCTACCTTCGTAATCAAGTAATGATTTATAATCTTTTGGCTTCTTTCCAGACAATTTCCAACACACACATATGCTACGGTTCCACTCTACCCGTCTGACGGACGGACGCTTAGCTATCTTCCTCTTATTTTTTTATTTTGCCGCTTCAGCATTTGGCCAGGGTAAGGAACCCGTTATCGACGTAATTGATTCTAATACTGACTACCGATCTGCTTACGGGGGCTTGATCAGCGAGCATCCCGTCGCCGATGGGTACATCCTGCTGTTCGAGGAATATCCCAAGCCTGCGAGTATCGTATTTTATGACGGTGACAAAGTAGAATCTATTCACGAAGCCCCCGAGCGCGCTGAGTACACCTTTGCCGGACGCGCTGGCGATTTCTTGTTCTTGACGCTCACCTACGAAAATGGAGTACGGGAAGCTTATAGTCTAAACGAAAATACCCTAAGTCTAACTCGCGTGGCGGATGAGTTCGCTGACCTGGTCCGTTGGACTGAACTGACAGGAATAGAGGCCGGCCCATTGTCCAATGGCAAACTGATTTGGTGGGACGATAGTAATCTGTACAGTTCAGTCGCGCCTTACGAAACGTCAACCTTGCTGGGTACGTACCCCGACGGGCTACAGCAGATTGAGCGGACGCACGTTCGACCCGATGGAAGTCTACTGATTTTTACTTCAAGCGGCCTGTTTTTTACCGACGGAACGGCGGACGGAACAAAAGTGCTCGATGCTAGACTTGATGGGACCAGGCTGAATGTCCATGACGCCGCAGGCTTTTCCTACGTGGTATTCGCCCGTGCGGTGAAGGTCGTTGATGCCAGTGGTAACCTGACGTCAGTTTCCTACGACAACGATGATCGTTATTTGGGGGGCTCGTACGTTGCTGGCGATAGTTTATTCTTCCTAATTAGTAGTGCTGCGGATACCACCGCTTTCTACCGAGTTCACGGCTCGGAAACTACAGCCACCCAGGTGGACATTGGTCAGCGTATCGGTGCTCGGTCCGTTAACCTCGGTGAAAGCGCACTGACCGGTAGCCGATTTTTCCACGTAAGAATCGTAGGAGATAGCGTCGTGCTACATTCTTATGATCGTCACTGGCGGGATAAGCGAAGAGAATTATCCGTATATCGCAGGCGTTCCGGCGATGGGTACGTTGGTATCAGACAGTGGTATGAGATCGGAGACCGGATACTGTTCGATTTAGGTATAGTTGAAGACTTCCAGTTTGGTAACTCCGACCGAAAATCAAACGCTTACCTGTACGATGAAGGGGCCGACGTTCGCCTGCGACCCATCAGCCCCACGAGAGTGTACTTATCCGAATTGCTTCATGAATATGAGGACGGTGACGCTGCCCTGGTTTCGTTGGTAGAAAGACGGTTTGTGAACTCGGAAAACTATGCTTACTATCTTGATTTAGTCACCGCCTCACTCACGCCCATGGCCGCCAAACTTAACGCGGGGCAGTACAGACCAGAAGCCAACAGCAGGTACCTCAGTACGGGTGGGCTACTGTACTACCTCGAAAATGATCGTCAGGGTTTATTCGTCACGGTCGTGGACCACACCCGCGCACAGCCCGTACTCACGTACCGGGGCTTCGGAACAAAAGCAAGCCCGCCCGGCCCGCCTTCAGTTATGGTTTTTCCTGGGCGACTGATCAATTTGGGAAAGGTAAACCGCAGCGAATCCTTACACACTATCTATCACGGCCAGGAGGACGTTGAAGTCGAAGAGAATATCTTCGGTATGACGCTGCCGCAGTTTGATCTGAGGCTCGAATTATTGGATGATATTTTACTCGCCCGGACAAACCGTGGCATAAACGATTTTACCCTGCGTAATGCCGGCAAAACACTCACGCCCGTAAACTTGCCGCGCAGATTGGGCGGCTATGTAGGAAAGGATGGTGAGCGCTTAATTTTCAGCCTGCCGAGGTTTCCGCCGGAGATACGCGTGTACGATGACAAGTTCAAACTTCTGCAACTTATCAGCGCTATTCGCCGGACGGACGAAGTTACTTACAATGACCAACTGCACTACTACCGGGGCCGTCTGTATTTTATTAAGCGGACACCAGTATTCGGGTCGACCCAAACCTATTCCCTGGGGTATCGCACGCTGGAGGGTCCGGAAGAAGTTATTCTCTACGAAGAAACTTTTACGAGCACGATCGGAAATCATCCTCAGGTCAGTTTTCTGAATAGCGAGAACCGACTGACATTCAACTGGCCCACGCAACGAAATCACTTTCAGACCACGTACGGATTTACTGACGGCACGGCCGCGGGCACGGAAGTGCATTCGAGTTTGGATGCTTCGGACGATCTGTTTGTTGAGTCAAGGTTAGTGAGCAACACGCCGTTCGGCCTGTTACTTAAGGCTCAAAAAGAAAGGTTCGATTTCGAGGATACGACGAGCCATTATTGGTTACCCAGTAATCGAGACATGGTCGCGGTTATTCCACCTACCTTTTTGGGGACTGGAAACTTAACAATGTTCAGCAGTCCAATTCGCGGCACGGAAGGTGACCTTCTCTACATAACCGCTGAACAAGGCAAACGAAAGGGTTTTGCTTACGCTGAGAAGACGGGCGAAGTTAGTTTTCAGAAGATCGAGGCGGAGGAAGTGGTCAACATGCTAGCACCGTACGACGATGATCGATTTCTTTACGGGTTGTGGTCCGATGATGATACCACCACAGTTCTTTATTTACGTAATATCATTACGGAGGCAACGGAGGAATTGGTTAGGCTCCCCACCAGATATTCTTCTTACATGTTCGGTACATTGTTGATTTATCGAGAGACGGAGGGGCGTTACCTTGGGTTCTATGATGTAGAGAAACGAGTTGGCGGACGGGTAGGTGTACCCGCGGACCTCGGTGACGAATTAGAAACCTTTACGTACGACATCAAACGGGGCGATGGGTTTCTGTACGGTGTCGTAAATCACCCGGAAAAGGGAACGGAGCCCTACTACCTACAGGTTGTGGATGGCAGAATAATATTTGGACGTCTTTATGCGGACGATAACCGAAATGATTTAATGGACGTAAATGAGCGTAAGATAGCGGGCCACCCCGTCAGGCTAATCGGTTCGGACGATGAGGCAATTGCCTTTACGGATTCTTCCGGGTACTACGCCTTCTACGCTACCGACGATCAGGGCTACACATTGGTCGTCACTGCCCCGGAATGTAGCTCGGCAATCTTTACCCCGGCAACGTTTACCGTGGAGGCTGGCTCCGACGAGGTAGAACGCGATGTCGCTTTCACCAGCTCCGGGGGCGCATTAGCCGCATCCGTGTACTTGACAGCCGGGCGGCTAAGGTGCCGGGAGGACGTACCGGTTTGGCTGGAGACCGTCAATACCGGTTGCGATGTTTTGTCGGGGGCGACTTTAACTCTGCGCCTTCCCAGTAATGCGACTTACGCAAGCACCGGTACGGAGCCAAACGAGAATACCGATAGCCTCGTCAGTTGGACTATCCCCGAACTGCCGCCCCTCGCTAGGTATCGAGTACTGGTTTTCGTTACGATGCCAAACGAAATGTTCACCGGTAACCCCGTAGACTTGCGGGCGGAAGTGACTACCTCCGACTTTGCCGTAATCGCCGAGACCCTGGAGCGACCGATTCTGTTCTGTGCTTACGACCCGAATGATAAATCCGTCTCCCCGCTTAGGAACGACCCGGATGGGATTCACCCCATCGAGAGAGAGGAAGTACTTAACTACACCATACGCTTTCAAAATACAGGAAACGACACGGCCTTTACCGTCCGAATTGAGGACCAACTTTCTGCCGGCCTTGACTGGACGAGCGTCCACGTGACGAGTATGAGCCACCCGGGCGTTGCCACCGTCGATACCAGCGGAAACGCAGTATTTCTGTTTCAAAACATCATGCTACCGGACAGCAACGTGAATGAGCCGGCCAGCCACGGCTTCGTGCGTTTTAATGTTTTACCCAACCCCGTAGGTCCTGACCGGGAACGATTGGAAAACACGGCCGCAATATATTTTGATGCCAACCAACCGATCGTAACAAATACGGTGCACAGCACCGTCATCCCTTTTCTGGACGAGGACCGGGATGGGGCGCTGTATTATGAAGATTGTGACGATAAGGACCCAACCATCAATCCGAGTGCCGGAGACGTAATTGGGGACGGTATCGATCAAAATTGTGACGGTAAGGACGGTACGACCAGTACAATACTTGTACCGGCCTTGGCTACCCGGGTATCCCCCAATCCCTTCTCCAACAAAATTACCGTCGAGCTACCGGGGGGAGAAGTGGCCGAAGCAAGGCTTTATGATGCAAGGGGTATTTTATTGCGCCAGTTTTTCGTACGGGGAGTCGCTACTATTGAGCTAGCCGAACTCAGCAAGGGTGCTTACCTATTACGTTTGGAAACACTCGATAGGCGCTCATCCGCCAACCATTGGTTGATTCGTCAGTAGTCCATCGGTGCATTCTTTTTTCACCACCGACGTTTGCGTCCCTTACCTATAATAAACTTTTCACCCACCTCGATAGCTATCGGGGCGCATAATAATCAGAGCGCGGTCCCCCGATAGCTATCGCGGGTGCAATGTAAATCGGAAAAGCAGCAAGGTTTAGAGCTCCGCCATAACGCCTCCCGCTAACTCTTTAGCCCGAGCCACCGACGGTGCTTCCGCGTACACCCGTACGATTGGCTCGGTATTGGACGCCCGCAGGTGTACCCACCCGTCGGGGAAGTCGAGTTTGAGACCGTCGACTTCGTTGGTGGGCACCGACGAAAACTTGGCTTTCACCCGCACAAAAGCGGCGTTTAAATCGTAGGAGTCCGCCACGGCCTTCTTGTCCTTAATCATCTCGTAGTGTGGGTAGCCATCACGTAGCTCGTTGATGGTCTTTCCGGAGGTCGCTAGGTGAGAAAGCACGAGGGCCAGCCCGATCAGCGAGTCGCGCCCGTAGTGCAGGGCCGGGTCGATGATGCCACCGTTCCCCTCCCCACCGATGACGGCACCGACGGCCTTCATCTTCTCCACCACGTTCACTTCCCCCACCGCCGCGGCGTGGTAGTCGTGCCCGTAGGATTTAGCGACGTCCGCCACCACACGGCTACTACTCAGATTGCTCACTACCGGCCCGGGCGTCCGGCTCAGTACGTAATCCGCCACGACCGCCAACGTGTACTCCTCACCGATCCAACGACCGCCGGGGCCGATGAGGGCGAGCCGGTCCACGTCGGGGTCAACCGCGACGCCGAGGTTAGCCTCGCTCGTTTCCATGCGCTCGATGAGCTGGGTCATGTTCTCCGGCAAGGGCTCGGGGTTGTGCGCAAATTCTCCGTTCAGCTCTCCGTTGATCACCTCGCAGACGACGTTCAGTTCGCGGCAGAGCGCCGGAATTGCAATGGCACCCACCGAGTTGACGGCGTCCAGGACGATGCGAAAGTTCTGCTTACGGATGGCCTCGACTTCGACGAGTGGGTGCGCTAACACTAGCGAGATGTGGTGTTGTAGGGCCGTTCCGTCCGGTAAGAGTTTACCTAGGTCGTCCACGGCGGCGTATTCGATGTCACCGAGCTCCGCTATCTCCATCAACCTGGCACCCGCGGCCGCGCTAATGAACTCGCCTTCCCCGTTGAGGAGCTTCAACGCGTTGTATTCTTTGGGGTTGTGGCTGGCGGAAAGGATGATGCCGCCGCCCGCGTCGTGCTGCTTCACGGCAACTTCTACGGTGGGCGTGGTGGCGAAATCCAGGTCGATCACGTCGATGCCCAGGCTCTGCAGGGTGGCGGCGGTGAGGGTTTTGACGATGGGGCCGGAGGGGCGACCGTCGCGGCCGATAACGACTAGGGGCTTCGCACCGGTTTCGAGCAGCCAGGCACCGTAGCCGGCCACGTTACTGACGATGTCGACGGGGGTAAGGTTGGCGCCGGCCTTGCCGCCGATGGTGCCGCGGAAGCCGGAGATTGATTTTTTGAGGGCCATGGGGTAGTCTTTTTCTTGGAAGGCCGAAGGTAGGCCACCTTCGGGAAAGGTCGGCTACCTTTGGCCCAATGAGCCTCGACTACGCCCTATTTGAATTCATCAACCAGGATTTAGCCAATCCCTTTTTTGATTGGCTCCTACCCATTTACCGGGATAAGGTAACCTGGGTGCCGGCCTACCTGGTGGTTGCTTTTTTGCTGTACCGAGCTTACGGTCTGCGGAGGACGCTGTACTTACTCGCCTGCATCGGTTTGGTTATCGGCGCGGCCGACCAGTTGGCGGCCAGTGTGCTCAAGCCCCTCGTCGGTCGGCTGCGGCCCTGCGCCGAACCACTGATGATGGACCGCGTGCGCGACCTCGTCGGGTGCGGTGGTAAACTTAGTTTCCCCTCCAACCACGCAACCAATCACTTCGCGCTCGCGGGCGTTCTGGCCCTCACGTTCTTGCGGGACAGGCCGCTCTGGAAGACGATTGTCTACTGCTGGGCCGCGACGATTTGCTTTGCGCAGGTCTACGTTGGGAAGCACTGGCCCGGAGACGTTTTGGGTGGCGCCATTCTGGGGCTTTTACTAGCCTACATCGGTGTCTATGTGTACACCCGACTAACTAAACAAGCCGCGATTGGCGCTACTCCGCCGCCCGGTCGAGCAGAATCCCTTCCTTCATCGCGTAATCACTCACGGTAATGCGTTCGATGCCAGCTAACTGGATAACAAAATCGAGCAAAATCATCGCCACCACGATCATATCCGCCCGCTCTGGCGGCACGCCCGGTATCGACGCGCGTTCCGCAAGCGTGCTCCGGGTTATTGTTTCCCGGAGTTCCGTCAGGCCGGACAGTTCGAGCTCGTGGCTGGTGGGGTGGGGGGGTGATGCGGGATTCGTCAGGACGGTAGCCAGAACGTCGAACGTACCCGCCGCGCCGACCAGGTGGGTAGCGGGGTATTTTTTGAGCGCATCCGTGAGTGGCTGGGTGACGCCGCGCAAATGTTCTTGCAGCGTCACGGTTTCTTCCCAGGTAATTGGCTCGCTGCGGTGAAACTCGTTCTTCAGCACGCTGACGCCGATGGGGAACGACTGGCTGAAGTGTACGCCGCCGTGGTCGGCAATGATGAACTCCGTGCTTCCACCGCCGATGTCCATGACCAGAATCTGGTCGTTGAGGGGTGGGATGGCGGCCAGGACGCCCTTAGTAATCAGCCGGGCTTCCTCGTCGCCGGGGATCAGGGTAATTGCGATGCCGGTCGCCCGGGTAGCTTCCGCCGCGAAGTCCGGTCCGTTGCTGGCGGTGCGCAGGGCGGCGGTTCCGAAAGCGAGGACGTCCGTGCAGTCGTGTTCTTTAAGAATTTGACTAAAATGTTGGAGGGCGGCAATGCCGCGCTGGTAGGGCGCCGCCCCGATCTTGTGGATGCCTTCGGAGGCAAGTTTCACGTACCGTCTTTCCCGGTAGATTTCCCGGATGTCGCTTCCACTAACGTCCGCGATCAGGAGGTGGAAGGTGTTGGTTCCCAGGTCGATAACGCCCCGGCGTTCGGTGTTTTGCATAAGTGGTTACTGGCCCGCACGGTTGTCTACGGATTTAAAAATATTGCGGTAGAAGTTAGCGCCTCCTTCCGTCAGTGAATTTGCGTAGAAAGGTTTACCACCTTCGTACCAGACATACCCCACGCATTCGTCCTGAAAATAAATGTCCGCCTCCTCCACGCTAACACCGTCCACTTGGAACCAAATGTGACCGATGGCCCGGCATCCCGGCGCGATGACCAGCGGCTCCGGGCTGATGCCAGCGAGCGTAGCCTGAATTTGTGACAACTCAGTCTGGTTGATGGAAATATCGCGGTAATAAAAAGTGGCGTCCAAATAAGTCGCGTGCTCAAAGATGTACTTAATGCGATCGTAGGGGAGCGAGGCGTAAGTAACTACTTCCGGGGTTACTTCCGTAGGCGGGGAGGCAGTTTCGTCCTGCGCCACCGAGTGGGCGCGGTCGCAGGTGCAGAGAAAAACCGTCAGGAGCAGAGCGGTAAACAGTTGAGTGGTTGTCATTCAGTTACGGGGCGTTGCGGTAAGATTTCTCCCTGGCCAAAGGTATAAACGGCGCGCAAGCTAATTGTCCGGCCCCGAAAGGTCGTTATCTCGCTCAGCCGCGGGTCGAACTCGGCGATGTTCGCCAAGTGTTTCGACCAGCGAAAGTTGACGCCTAGATTCTTGGTAACGTAAAGCGTGACCCCGAATTTGATGGCAAACAGGTTCTCGTTAAACGGATTATCCGCCGTTATGTCCACGCCCCGCCCGTTGATAATCTCGCTGTCGATCACTCGTTGGTAGCTGACTCCGGCCTCCGCCGTGATGCGCCAGTCTTTGTAGTAGACCATTAGTGGCACCTCCAGCGTGCTGAAGTTGATGCGCTGGAAGGGGCTGATGTTGAACGAGTCTTTCGTTTGCCGTGCCCCCTGTTGGCTCAGTAAAATTTCCGGCCCCACCCGCCACCGCTCGCTGAGCACGGCCACGACCCTCAGGCCCGCGTTCGCTCCAATCCTGTTGAAACCAAACAGCATGTCTCCGTCAACCTGGCTCAAGTTAGCACCGCCGAGCACGGACGCGCGGAAGGTCTGTGCCGCAGCCGGAACGGCCAGCAGCAAGCAGAGGAAAGTAGTGATTAAATGACGTAAACTCATCGGATGCGAAGGTAGTGAGGGGCGGCTTTAGGAACGCCGATTTAATAACTGTCCTGATTGAAGCGCCGCTAGGGTGGTGGTATTCGAGCGATTTGAAGACCAGCATCCCGTACTTAGTCGGGACGGTGGTTTTCAAATGGTGAAGAATACCGCCGCGATAGCAAGCTGCAAATCGGACAGTTATTGAATTGGCGTTCCTTAACTCGGGCGACTGCGGGCGTTAACGAAATCCAACCCGGGTTACATACCTTCGTCGTCATGTTAAGCCCGACAAAAAACAGCCTCAAAAAAGTAGAGACCCTCGCGAAAGAACTTGGCTACACCGTGCGGTACGAGAAAGGGCATTTCCAATCCGGCTACTGCCTGGTGGAAAGTAAGAAGGTGGTTGTCGTCAACCGCTTCTTTGATACCGAAGGGCGGCTGAATGTCCTGTACGACGTGCTGAGCACTTTCCGTGAGGAGGCACAAGGCGAACTATCTGACCCTTCCCGTAAGCTCTGGAAAAAGCTCCGTCCGTTTCTGGGCATTCGGGGGGAAGAGGAGTAGCGTAATAATGGCCGCCCCGGTGGTTCGGAGCGGCCATATTTAGCGTTGGTGTGTGGGGTAAATGATTTACTCCATGGTTGGGTCGAATAGTTCCACGCTGTCCCACGGTGCATCGAGCATTTTCGTTCTGGCCCACTCCCGGTCGGTACGGTCAAGCACGTAAACCCGGCGTTTACCGATGGTACCGTCCCTCTTTTTGGTCACCGTGATCAGATCGAGGTACGCGTCTCCGTCGATGTCCGTGATGTAAGAATCCACCTGCTTCGTTCTGCTACCCGTCTTTTTCATTACGGCCAGGGTTTTTAGGTGCCGCACGTTTTGGCCCCGGATGGCAAACATTTCCACGCGGTCTTCCGTGTCACCGTCCATGCGCACCAAATACATGTTTTCGTTCATCCCCCGGATGGCACCCGCGCCGTACACCGTAGCGCCCATGCGCGCCGCTTTCTTTTTGAACTTTTTGGGCAGCAGACCCAGTGCCGTATCGTCCATTTCCGTACCACGCAGTAGGTAGGTTTCCATTGGATCGACCGCCGGGTCGGCGTAAACGTGGAAAAAGCCCACGTTCTGCTCCGAGAATGAGGCATCGAAACGCTGAAGGTCTTCTCCTTCGATGGTGGTGGACGCCGAGTAGGCCGTCGGTTCGGGCCCCGGCCGCTCGGTCTGGGCGGAGAGAACGCTAAACCCGGCAAGGAAGAAAACCGGGAGTATGATTTTTTGGACGTAATTCATCGTTGTTGTATTTCTACCTTAACGCCCGTATTCTCCGTAAATGTTCGATGTTTTCGGTGGTACTGACCGACCGTCAGCTAGACTACTTTAGGGCGAACAGCTTACCCGCCAGTGGTAAATGCAAGTAGGCGTGGTGGGGTACAGCCCCGGTGACCTGACCGACCAGCTCATCGAGTAAGGCCAATTCAGCCCCGTAGAGCTTCCGCTGGTCATCCTGCTCTTCGAACGTTTTGAGTGGCAGGTGTACATCCTTAATCAGGATGCTACCGGCCGGCGTAGAAATTAGCCAATCGGCGGTCAGGTCGATCAGTCTGCCGTCGATGGTTGCTTGCAGCTGTTCCGACCTTTGCACCGGCGACCGCGCCCCTTTTCCCGCCGTCCAGGCCGCGAACGCGTCCGCCTGCTGGATGAGATTCGTGACGGGCACCGGGCTCGTTGGCAAGTAGCTATTCAGCAATTCTTGCGCCCTTTCCTCCCGTAGGTCCGTCGGTAATGTGGGAATATCACCCGCTAAGAAAGCGGCGATGGCCTGGCCGTAGATCCTCGCGTTCACTTCCGGATCGATCTCCGGTAGCGTGTGGTAAACTTCCCCGCCAGCCAGCGTGCGCGCGGCGTAACGATCCAGCAACCAGGCCAGATCCGTACCCGCCGCAAGGTAATCACGTCGCCCCGGTCGCGGCCCGTCGATGAACGGAACTTCCCGGTAACTGAGCGGCTGGCCGGGGATATTCCGGGGCTCCGTCCAACGTTTTAGCTCTTTGTGGACCTCATTTCCACGCCAGTTGAATGGCGCGTCGTTCGACTCCGGATCGAGGACGGGAACCAGACCGCCACCCCGCTGAAAGACCCGGTCCAACCAGGGCGCACCGGGCTTGGCCGTGGGCATAATCAGGTAATCACGGGCCCGCGTCATGCCCACGTACAGCAGCCGTGTTTCTTCGGCTAACTCACTTTCCGTAGCCGCTTCCTGCCACTGGCTTTCGGCCAGCGCATCCAACCAGGGGACGCCGCTGCTGAGTCGGCCGTAGGGCTGCACCCAGTATTTGATCCACCGGTTGGCGAGGGGGTCTTCCAGGTCGACCGTTTCCGTTTCCGGCACGACGGCCATGCCCCACACGTCGGCGCGGGGTTTCTGGTCGAGTTGCATGGTGATGACGGCCGGCCACTCCAGGCCTTTGCTGCGGTGATAGGTTAAGATGTTGACGGCGTCCGGTCGCTCACCGGCGCCCTGCTTGTCGCCGTCGCCGCGTTTGAGGCCATCGAGGTATAGAAAGTAGCCCGGTAGGGATGCCGCGCGGTGTTGTCGGTGGCAGTTGTCCTCGTACTCCACGGCCAGCCGGCGCATTTCGTCGATGTTCGCTAGTCGTTGTTCGCCGTCACCCCAGGCTACCATGATGCGGCGTAGGTCGAGCCGTTCCAGTAGGATGTTGATTAATTCGTTGGAAGAATACTCACCGGTGATTTCGCGCAATTCATTTAGCTGGATCAGCAGTTTATTCTCCACCGCCCAGCGGTGACCGGTTTTCTCCCCGGACTGCGCGACTTCGAGGTAATTCAACCGGTGGTCAATGATGTCCGGAAGCGATTCGCGACTGCCGAACAGCAAAATCTCCGCCACGGCCAGGTTATCGTTGCTGTTCAGGAGGTACTTCAGGCAGGCGAGCAGCAGCGTGGCTTCGGCGGTGCTGAGTAGACCGGTGCGGGCGATGGCGGCGTTGATACCCTGGTTAGCCAGCGCCTTGGCGAAGCGGACACATTCGTAGTTCGTGCGGCAGAGGACGGCGATGTCCGCGGCGATTAATCGGCGTTCCCCGCCACCGTCTTTGGGGATGATGAGAGGGGGATTGGCCAACATCTCCGCGACGCCCTTTGCCGTTACGTCCGCAAACCAGTCCTTGCTGTAGCGCGCTTTGCCCTCCAACTTGAAGGACCAGTGAATAATGCCGGACCGTTCCGCTAGTTCCGGGCTTTCCGCCGCCTTGTTCAGTTCCTCGTTGCCCGCGTGGAGACGAACCGGTTCCAGCACGACCGCTTCCTCGGCGATCTCCGGGAAGCCCTTCGTGAAAATCGCGTTGCAGGCGTGTACGATGTCCTGCCGGCTGCGCCACGACTTCGTCTGAATGTTTTCGGGTTTGATGGGCCCGGTGGCGTCCATGACGGCCTTCATCAGCCGGGGCTCCGCGCCGCGAAACCCGTAAATGGATTGCTTGGGGTCACCCACCCAGATACTCTTCTTGGCCAGCTTACTTAACTTCAGAAACAGTGCCAACTGAATGGGGCTAGTATCCTGAAACTCATCGACAATCAGTAAGTCGAGTTCGTCCCGGAGCGTGGCTTCTACCATCGGGTTGCCGAGTAGGTCCAGAACCAGGACTTCCATGTCGGTATAGTCGATCCGGCCCCGCGCTTTTTTGTAAGTGTCGTATTCTCGAATGGCCCGGTCGGCAAAATCAAACGTGTAGTAGATGTAATCGCGCAAATCATCCTGGAAGGCGGGCAGGGCGGCGTGCAGTTCACCGATTTCGGTCACCAGCGCGATGCGGTCCTTGCTCTTCACGGCAACTTTCTTTGCGAAGTTAGCCAGGGTAGCGAGCTCCGCCCAGGGGAGGTTGTCGCCCCGCTTCAAAGTGAAGTGAAGTCTTTTAAGAATACTGATGCCGCCCTGCGTCGTTTTCGTGCTGTCCGCATCGTTGCTTTCCAGCGCGGCAATTGTTTCCGTCAGCGCGATCTTGAGGCGGTTACGGAATTGCTCGTCCGTCACCTTAGTGTTGACTTCTGGGAGAAAGGCCTGCAGTGAGGTCCAGCTTTTCGTCTTGCTACGCTGAATGTCTTCGGGGGAGAAGTTGTTTCCGCGCAGGACTTCCACGAGGCGCAGCACGTCTCTCCGCCAGTTATAAATCTCGCCGTCGCGGCTGAGTGACAACCGCTCGCAAAGCGCTTCGATGCGCTCGATGTCGTCGACCTCGATCGCGCTGGCCATGCTGAGGTTGAACAGTCGTTGGTGGTCCTGGTCGGCGATGATGTCGACCTGTGGCGAAACGCCGGCCTCGAAGGCAAACCGCTTCAGCAGCTTTACGCCCAGCCCGTGCACGGTTCCGATCAGCGCGTTTTTTAGCTCGTTGGCTTCGCGCGACATGCCCTCCCGGAGTAGTTTTACCCGGACGCGCTCCCGCAATTCCGCCGCCGCCCGCTTGGTAAACGTGGTGGCGATGATGCCGGATGGCTTTACGTCACCGGCCGTCAGGAGCGCGGAAAGTTCTTCGGTAAGTCGGTAAGTTTTTCCACTGCCGGCGCCGGCGGAAATGAGTTTCAGGTTGTCAAATGCCATGCGGGCGAAGGTAAACCGTGGGCGGCGGAAAGACGAACGGATTTGCCCCGCTGGCTGCCTTAGGCCGAGGGCCTCCCGGCCCGAATGCAACACGGGACAGCTCAAGCCTTCACGCTCGGAGAGTGCGTTGGCCGGAAAGTGCAAGACGAACGGATTTGTCACGCTGGCTGCCTTAGGCCGAGGGCCTCCAGGCCCGAATGCAACACGAGACCGCTCAAGCCTTTACGCCCGGAGCGCGCGTTAGCTGGAAAGTGCAAGACGAACGGATTTATCCCGCTGGCTGCCTTAGGTCGAGGGCCTCCAGGCCCGAATGCAACACGATACCGTTCAAGCCTTCACGCCCGGAGCGCGCGTTAGCCGGAAAGTGCGAGCAATCTTAAATAAACATCTCAAATAACATCGGCTGATCGTTGATCGGGCGGAAGCCGATGGCCGCCGCCGTCATCCGTGCGGTGAGCCCCGCGTAGGCACCGGCGTTGGCTAGCTGGACGCCGACCAGCGCCGGGCCGATGGCACGGTTGTGCTTTTTGGTGTATTCAAAGTGCGTAATGTCATCATCCGGGCCGAGCAGGTTGAGAAAGTCGCGCAGCGCGCCCGCCCGCTGGGGGAACTCGACGATAAAGTAATGTTTTAGGCCCGCGTAAAGCAGCGCCCGCTCCTGAATCTCCGCCGTGCGCGCAATGTCGTTGTTGCCCCCACCGATGACGCAGACGATCGTTTGGCCCGAAATATCTCCCAACTGATCCAGGGCCGCGACGGACAAGCAACCGGCGGGTTCCGCCACCAGGCCGTCCTCGTTGTACAGGTCGAGCATCGTCTGGCAAACCAAGCCCTCCTCCACGAGCAAAACTTCTTTCATGGTCGCGCGGACAATGGGGAAATTATTGGTGCCAACCGTCCGCACGGCGGCACCGTCCACGAAGCTGTCGATGGTACCCAGGGTAATTATTTTACCGGCCTTCAGGCTTTCGTACATGGACGGTGCACCCAGCGGTTCCACGCCAATAATCTCCGTATCCGGGCTTAACTGGGCGAATACACTACCCACGCCCGCGCTCAACCCGCCGCCGCCGACGGCCATGAGTAGCTTATCGATGGCGCGCGTGGTTTGGTCCAGAATCTCCAAACCGACGGTGCCCTGGCCGGCAATGGTGTTGAGGTCATCGAACGGATGCACGAAAGTCCAGCCGTTTGCTACCGCCGCCTTCGCTGCCTCGGCGTAAGCGTCGTCGTACGTGTCGCCGACGAGGATGACGTCGACGAGGTCGCGGCCGAAATTTTTCGCTTTGTTTATCTTTTGTTTCGGCGTCACGGACGGCATGTAAATCGTGCCCCGGACGCCCATTTTCGCGCAAGCTAGCGCCATGCCCTGGGAATGATTACCCGCGCTGGCGCAAACAACTCCCCGGTCCCGTTGCTCCTGGGTCAGCTGCGCCATGTTATTGTACGCACCCCGTATTTTGTACGACCTGACTTCCTGTAAGTCCTCCCGCTTAAGGTAAATTTCCGCCCCGTAAAGCTCACTCAGGCGGTGACTGCGCTGCAGCGGTGTTTCCAGCACGACGCCGCGTAGTCGCTGGCGGGCCAGGGTTACGTCTTCTACGGAAATAAGGGACATGGTTGCTGATTTCACAGTTTTTGGCGGGGGTTGCCGGTCGTCCGGTGTGGTGTCGTTAATTTACCTTGCACCTGCGACCGCGCAAAATTACCAACAAGTCGTTAAATGATTGCGGGATGTGGCGCGGTCGCAGGTGCCGCGTAAATGTGAAAAAGAGCATAATTGATGCGGAGGACCGCCATAATAGCGGTTGCGATTCAAGCATAAACTTTCCGGACGGGCGCGTACTTTTAGGAACATGCTGCGGATCGTCCACCAAGAAAAATCGTCAATCAGTTACCGAATCGTGGGCAAACTGTCTGCGTCGGATCTGCGATTATTTTACTTGACCGTTGACGCGGCGTACGCAAAGTACGGTCGCCTGTCCCTCAACGTAGTAGCTACCGACTTTGAAGGTTACGCTGATGGGCGAGCGCTGTGCTTTCTCCTGAGGCACGAACCCGCGCTGCTGTGGAAAGTGAAACGCTACGCAATTGCTACGAATACGAATTGGCTACGCAGAGCCATCGCAATCTTAGGCCATCTAATTTTCTGGGTCGACGTCCAAACTTATCCCGTACCATAAGCGCCGGCCGCGCAACGGAGCACGACCGGCGAATTACTAATGTTCTGGTCTAAGACTAGTTATTTTCCGGGCGCAGGCTGCGGACCGTCCGGCCGGCGCGCCACATTTCACTGTCCTGAAGTTCCTTCAGTTCCGCTTCCAGCTTGACGCGGTAGTCGGGCTGTGAGTTGCTGTCAATGCTGCGTTTAGCTTCTTTACCCGTCGCGACGCTGTTGTACAGGTCTTCGAAAACGGGCTTCGTGGCGTCGCGGAATTTATCTTTCCAGTCCAGCGCACCCCGCTGGGCGGTGGTGGAACAGTTGGCGTACATCCAGTCCATACCGTTTTCAGCGACGAGGGGCATGAGCGACTGCGTGAGTTCCTCGACCGTTTCATTAAAAGCCTCGGAGGGCGTGTGGCCGTGCGAACGGAGCACGTCGTACTGCGCTTCGAAGATACCCTGAATGGCCCCCATCAAGGTTCCGCGCTCGCCGGTTAGGTCGGAGTACACTTCCCGCTTAAAGTCAGTCTCGAAAAGGTAGCCCGATCCAACACCGATACCGAGCGCAATCACCCGCTCGTAAGCCCGCCCCGTTGCGTCCTGCGCGATGGCGTAACTGGAGTTCAGCCCCCGGCCAGCCACGAACATGCGGCGCAGCGAAGTGCCGGACCCTTTTGGCGCAACGAGAATCACGTCGACGCCCTCGGGCGCGTGAATACCCGTCTGGTCATTATAGGTTATACCAAAACCGTGGCTGAAGTAGAGCGCCTTACCCGGCGTCAGGTGCGGCTTGAGCTTGGGCCATACTTCAATCTGGGCGGCGTCGGAAAGGAGGTACTGAATGATCGTGCCCTTCGCGGCGGCTTCCTCGATGGGAAAAAGCGTTTCGCCGGGTACCCAGCCGTCCTTGACGGCCTTATCCCAACTAGCGCCACCTTTACGCTGGCCGACGATGACGTTGAACCCGTTATCACGCAGGTTCATACTCTGGCCGGGGCCCTGAACGCCGTAGCCGATCACGGCGATGGTTTCGTCCTTGAGGGTCTCCAGCGCTTTTTTGAGGGGGAATTCTTTGCGGAGGACGACTTTTTCTTCGGTGCCTCCGAAATCGAGCATGGCCATAATTTCGTGTTTTTGGTGGTCCGGCAAATATCCGTAATTCCGCAAGCACGTTGGTTCGCCGACTTAGCTTAAATAGCAAGCAATTACGATTGCTGACGAAGGGAAGGGGGGGAGTTTGCAATCTAGGGTCTGCGGTCTACGGTCAGGGGCTCACACAAGTTTCTCAATCATGATTTGCTTGCGGTAGACTTTGGAGAACCGTTTGTGCCGCAGCAAATAATAATGCACGATCACGCTGTCGGCGACGCGGCCGAATTCCGTGCGGTCCGTACCAATGCGAGCGGCCTCGATTTGGCGTGTCCTTTCTTTGCGGCGTGCGATCCATTGCGGGAGGTGCCCGTAGAAATGAAAATGGGCGCGCAGGATGGACAGGATGTGCGCAGTCTTGCCCTGTGACAGAAACAGCAGCCCGGCAAATCCATCTAATACCAACCGTACGGGTAGCCACCAAACTAAGCGGCTCAGGGGTTCATTCTTGAAGCTGGTCGTCAGCGTGTTGCGGAAGTTGAGGTAGGCTTTTTGGGGGGTATTGTAGGATAAAGTTCCGCCACCGACGTGGTACACTTCGGACGCGGGGACGGCCAGTATCTTAAATCCCGCACGTTTCATGCGCCAGCAAAGGTCGATTTCTTCGGCGTGGGCGAAGTACTCCGGCTCGAAGCCACCCAGCGCGTGGAAGACTTCCGCGCGGCAAAAGAAAGCGGCGCCGGTTGCCCAGAATACTTCCTTCGTTCCGTCGTACTGCCCTTCGTCCCGCTCCGTCGCCTGAAAAATGCGGCCCCGGCAGAAGGGGTAGCCGAGGTAGTCCAGGTAACCACCCGCGCCGCCAGCGTATTCGAACCGGTCGGGTTCCGCTTCGGAGAGAATTTTGGGCTGTACGGCGGCTACCGCCGGGTCATCGAATGCTGGAATGATGGTCTCGATCCAGCGCGGGGTGACGCGCACGTCGCTGTTCAGCAAAACGTAGATGTCAGCTTTGACTTCCAGCAACGCCATATTGTAGCCGTTGGCAAAGCCATAGTTCTCCGGCAGCTCAATTACTTGTACTTCGGAAAAGTGCGTACGAAGGAAGCTAAGGGAATCATCCGTGCTGGCGTTATCGGCAACGATGACGCGGGCGTAGTCCGGGCAATTCCCCAGCACGCTGGGTAAGTACTTTTCCAGGTAACCGCGGCCATTGTAATTCAAGATTACGACGGCGGTATCGGGTCGAGGTGTGTCACCAGAACTGCCCGACTTGGATGAGGCGGACAAGCTTTTTCTGGCTGCGGCTTCGTCGCTCTTTAGTTGGTCTTTCAACGCTTCGAGCCCGTCTAATTTAAGGTCACCTCGCAAGAATTCGTGGAAGTAGACGGTGAGTTCCTCGCCGTACAAATCCTCCGCAAAATCGAAGATATTGAGCTCGATCGTGACGCCGCGCCCGTCGTTCAGGCTGGGGCGATCACCGATGTAGAGCATGCCGGTGAGCTTGCGGCTTCCGTATCTCACCCGGACGGCGTAGATGCCATTGGTGGGAATCAATTTCAAGCGGTGGCCGATGGCTAGATTGGCCGTCGGGAAGCCGATCGTTCTACCGACGCGCTGGCCTTCAATAACGGTGCCGGTGAGTTCGTAAGGTCTACCTAGTAAGCCGCTCGCTTTCGTGACTTGACCCGCCAGTAAAGAGTTACGGATGAGGGTGGAGCTGACGGTGATTTCGTTTACCTCCTGCGCGTCGATCTCAATCACCTCGTAACCCAAATCATTACTGCGGTAGTTAAGGTATTCAATATCTCCGGTGCGGTCTTTACCGAACCGGTGGTCGTACCCCACCACGATCCGATCCGGCTGGCAGTATTTCACGAGGAAGTTCTCTACGTAGGCCGCGGGGTCCTGGCGAGCGAACTCCAGCGTAAAGGGTACGACGATCAAATGGTCGATACCCAAGTCTTCGCAGTAGCGAGCCTTTTCCTCCGTAGTACTCAGCAGCCGCAAGGAATCATCTTCCGGTTGCAGGACGGTACGGGGATGCGGGTCGAAGGTGATCACGATGGATTCTCCGCCCCGCTGCGTGGCCAATTTCACGATTCTCCGCAGCAGTTGCTGGTGGCCGCGGTGCACGCCGTCGAAGCTCCCGATCGTGACGACCGAGCGGCGGAAGCGGGGTAGGGCGGTTAGGGAGAGGTGAGTTTGCATTTGGGTGGGGCAAATGTACGGAACGTGGTGCTGCTTCTTGGGTTTCACTCGGCGGACTTAGCTAGTGCTGTACTGCGTGCTTTGGAGAAGGCGGGAAGCGGGAGAAAAGAAGTAAGAGGAAAGAGATAAGATTCGCGATTTTGGAAGGTGATACAACTGTCCTCATTCATCCGGCAATTGGTGGAGATAAGCCAAAAAAAAGGCCCAAACCCCCGAAGGAGAATGGACCGATATTCACTAGGAAGTGAAGTGCCGAAGGGGGGACTCGAACCCCCACACATTGCTGCACACGTCCCTGAAACGTGCGTGTCTACCAATTTCACCACTTCGGCGGCTATTTGCTCGCTGACCTAAAAACTGGGCTCCATCCCCAAGGCATGGCACCCGCGTCAGCGCAAAAAAAATCTCGCATTCACGACATTTCGTGAAAAGGGTAACTAAATCACCCTGAAAGTACCGGCGGTGGGAATCGAACCCACACTCTCGAAAGAACTGGATTTTGAATCCAGCGCGTCTACCAATTCCGCCACACCGGCTGGTACTTGGGCACTGCAACGGGCGGCGTAAACCGGAAGTTGCGGCGGCTCCCTGCGGAAGCGGGGCAAAGGTAATTCCCCGGGGGAGTTTTCCAAGGCGACCGCCATAAATTTCTATACCTTTTCCACGACGAGCACCGTGGCCTCCAGATCGTACTCGGAAGCTTCCGTGATGCGGACGTTTACGAAATCTCCGGTCCGTAAGTAAGCTTGGTCGGCGGGAATGAGTACTTCGTTGTCCACGTCGGGGCTGTCATACTCCGTGCGGCCGACGTAGAATTCGTCGTCTTTACGGTCGATCAGTACCCGCATGTGATGTCCGATGCGGGCTTCGTTCAGTTCCAAACTGATCTCCTTTTGAATCTCCATCAGGCGGTTGGCGCGATCCGCTTTCACTTCAGCGGGTACGTCATCCTCAACGTCGTGTGCGGAAGTGTCTTCTTCGTGGCTGTACATGAAAACGCCCAACCGCTCGAAGCGCATCCGCTGTACGAAATCACACATTTCTTCGAATTCTTCCTCCGTTTCGCCGGGGTAGCCGACGAGGAAAGTCGTCCGAATGGCAATACCCGGGACAGTGATGCGCGCGTGGGCGATCAAGTCCTCCGTGTCCTGGCGAGTAACCTGGCGGCGCATCCGCTGGAGGACGGCGTTGCTGCCGTGCTGCAACGGAATATCGAGGTAGTTACAAACTTTCGGCTGGGCGGCCATCACGTCAAAAATCTCCCGGGGGAATTTGCTGGGGTAGGCGTAATGCAGGCGGATCCACTCAATCCCCTCAACGGCGGCCAATGCTTCTAGTAAATCGGGTAGGGCGCGGCTTTTGTAGATGTCAAGTCCGTAATAGGTGAGTTCCTGGGCGATCAGCATCAGTTCTTTCACGCCGTTTTTAGCAAAGTGCGTTGCCTGCTTCACCAACTCTTCCATCGGCCGGCTGACGTGCTTGCCGCGCATCAGCGGGATGGCGCAAAAAGAACAAGTCCGGTTGCAGCCTTCACTAATTTTCAGGTACGCGTAATGCTCAGGCGTGGTGATGAACCGCTCGCCGATCAGGTCGTGCTTGTAGTCGGCTTCGAGGCGATTGAGTAGACCGGGAAGCTCCATCGTACCGAAATAATCGTCGACTTCGGGGATTTGCGCTTCCAGGTTATCCTTATAGCGCTGACTTAGGCAACCCGTCACGTAAAGTTTGTCGATCTCACCGCGCGTCTTCCGGTCGGCGTAGTCGAGGATCGTGTTCACGCTTTCTTCCTTAGCCAGGTCGATGAAACCACAAGTGTTGACGATCACGATGTTGGCCTGTTCGTTGGAATCGTGGTCTACCTCGTAATCATTAGCTTTCAGTTGGGTGATGATGTTCTCCGAATCCACCAGATTCTTCGAGCAACCCAGGGTGATGACGTTGACTTTGTCGGGACGTAGTGTTTTGGTTTTCATTGGCTTACGCTAAGGGGGCGCAAAGGTAATGATCTTAACTGCATCGACCAGTCATTCGACCGTACTGTTTTGTTATCTACTTGTAAAGAGGGGAAAGGAGGAGTATAGAGTATAGATGTAAGAGCACGAAGTACTGCGAAGCAAATAAAGAGTAAGGACGTCGGAGCCTGCCGCCGAAGCCATCTTTACTCTTTACTCCTCAAGTGCGGAGCACGATCTATATTCTTTAAGAGGAGTATAGAGGTAAGAGTAAAGAGAATAGAGCTGAGAGCTTGAGCTAGATTTCTGAGGTTTGCAACCACTCCAGGCTTTTTTGGACGCTCTTCAGGCTACTCTCCTCATAATTATCATCCTGCTCGACCATGCAGTATTTCACGCCTAGTTCCTGACCGTAGTCCATAAGTTCCTTGATCGGAATGTTGCCGTCGGGGAGTTCTTCGAAGGCGTCGGAGGGAACGTCGTTGATGTCCGTAATGACGGGCGTTTTTGGATTAAGCTGCTTGAGGTGAAGTAGTTCCAACCGGTCCTTCACTTTAGTCATCGTCTGGCGGGCGTCCTGTCCGGCGATCTGTGCCCAGAATATGTCGAGTTCGAAGGGGACGAGGTCGCCGTCCATCCGGTCCATTAAAATATCGAAGCCGGTCGTGCCTTCGATGGGGTCCCACTCGAAGTTATGGTTGTGATAAGTCAGCTGTAAGCCGTTGTTCTTTGCCCGCATACCCGCTTCGTTGAGGTCGTCAGCTAGTTTGCGCCACTTATCTGCCGTGTCGCGTTCCTGGGCTTCGAGGTAGCCGAAAACGATGTGGCTCAGGCCATGCTCGTTGGCTTGGTCCATTACTTCCGCGAATTCAAAACGCAGCGGATCGTCCGGGGTGTATTCCCAACCGCCGGTGATGGTGTTCCAGTTGATGAAACTACTGTGAACCTGCAACCCGAGATCCTTCGCAATGGGTGCTAACTCCGAAGCGTGGCGAGTGTCCTGTAACTCAATTTGTTTGTACCCGATCTCCGCCAGCGTTTCGAGCGTGAGGCGCGGCGCGGCCTTCCACTGGTCGCGTACGGACCATAATTGTAAACCAATCGTATTGAGGTAATCGCGTCCGGTGAGTGGTTCCATATTAACGGCGGATTGTGCGGTGTTTTGTCCGCTATTTCCGCAACCGAGCAGGGGAAGGCCGGCGGCGGCGATGACGGAGTGGCGGATGAAATCTTTGCGGCTGAGCATTCAAAAGGATTTGGGGCAAGGTAACTATTTGCCAAGCGGGACTGGCGCGTGGTTGTTCGAAAGAGGCCTTCACGTGGTATTTCCGGTCGCTTCAATCTTCAGTCAATACTCACAGTGTTGGAATTTGCATCGTCAGGCAGTGCAGGGAACCGTGCTGCTCCAAAAAAGCACGACTCGATATGCCAACCGTTTTGTAGCGTCCATCCAGTTTTAGTATTTCTAGTACAAGCGCATCGGTGGTGTGCCCCGGGTGGCCGGCGGCGGTTTCGCCGAAGTAGGTCGGGACAAAAATGGTTCCGTTGCTAATCAGGAAATTGGCGTAGGTGGCTGGTAAGCGGTGACCGTCTTCGCTGCTCCCGATGGCCGGCGGCCAGGGTAGGGGGAGTAGCTCGTAAGCTTTGCCGTCCGGTGTCCGAAAGGCTTGTAATTCAGCCTCCATCTTTTTAAGGTCCGCGAAATGCTCATCCGCCGGATCGTCGCACGCAACGTATGCTATGGTGGTTTCATCCACGAATCGGGCTAGTGTATCAACGTGCGCGTCGGTGTCGTCGCCCGCTAGTGATCCGTGGGTGAGCCAGAGGAATCGTTTGGCTCCCAGTGTTTTGCGAAGTTTGAGTTCGACTTTGTTTTTCGTGAGTCCGCCATCGTTGCGGTTGGTGTTGAGCAGGCAGGTTGTGGTAGTTAGAATGGTGCCATGGCCGTCACTTTCGATGCTGCCGCCTTCGAGTTCTAAATCACTATGCTGGTAGATATGGTCCCAAAACATTTCTTTGTGCAATCGAGCGGGGATTTGATTATCGTTCGTCGCGTCAAATTTGCCGCCCCAGCCGTTGAATTGGAAGTCAATCATCACCGTTTCGCCATCGTCCGTTTCGCAGGTGATCGGGCCGAAATCTCGGACCCAGCAATCGTCCGTCGGTAATTCTACGTGGGGGCCTTCGTAGTCGTCGGCGTAGGCGGAAAAATGGTCTGGGTCGCTGACGATGATGATGGTTCGGGTAACTTTATTCACGAGGTTAGCGGCGCGGATCATAGCGCGGGAAGCGGCGTCGAGCTGGTCGCCCCAGTCGCCGGCGCGGCGGGGGAAAGCGAATAAAACGGCTTGTTGTTTTTCCCATTCGGCGGGTAGTCGCATGGCGGTCGGTTTGTGGCCCGAAGATAGGCTTACCTTTGTGGCATGATCGCTGCTTTACGTCCACAATTGCTGTTTTCTTTTATACTCCTTGGCGTGGTCGCGGGTGCCGTGTGGAGTTGTGAAGGAGCAGAGAAAGGTCCGCCCCGAGCCGCTCCGGAAGGCATGGTTTGGATCGAAGGCGACGACCAGCAAGCTGGCTTTTTCATGGACGCTACGGAAACCACGATAGCCGATTTTGCCAAGTTTATTACCGCGACTGATTATGTCACCGAGGCGGAAGACTTCGGCTGGTCGGGCGTATTCAGTAAAGATTCCCTTACCTGGCTCCCGGTAGACTCGGCCACCTGGCTCTTTCCCCTCGGCCCGGCATCCCGACAGAGCACGGGACTAGCTGGTAGCCAGCCCGCGACGCGAGAGCTAGTCCCGCACTCAGTCGGGACGAGCGCGCCCGCTGCTACCCCCGTCACCCAGGTCAGCCTACGCGACGTGAATGCTTACCTAAGCTGGGCCGGAAAACAACTCCCCACCGAACCCGAATGGACCTTCGCCGCCGCCCAGTCCGGCACCACCACCGACTTCCCCTGGGGCGAAGAAATGACGCCCGACGGAAAGTACCTCGGCAACTGGTGGCAAGGCCCCTTTCCCTACGAAGACAACGTGCTCGATGACTTCCCCGGCGTTGCCCCCGTAAAGTCTTTCCCACCGGCAGCAAACGGCCTCTACGATATGTCCGGCAACGTATGGGAATGGACGGCCACCACCGACGCCCGCACCGGCCAGAACATTATCAAGGGCGGCTCCTTCCTCTGTAGCACCTCCTATTGCACCGGCTTTAATTTGACACAGCAGCAACTTACGCCGGCGGATAGCGGACTAAACCACCTCGGCTTCCGGGGCATAATCAGGGCCAAGTAATTTGCTTTCTTACCAATTTTGTCACCAAGTAACAACCGCCACCATTACCGCCCAGGACCTCGCTTTCGACCGCCACCACCTCTGGCACCCCTACACTTCACTCCGGAATCCGCTACCCACTTACCCGGTGGTCGCCGCAGCCGGTTGTGAACTCGAACTTGCCGACGGCCGTAAACTTATCGACGGTATGTCCTCTTGGTGGTGTGCTATTCACGGCTACAACGTCCCGGAATTAAACGCCGCGGCTAAAGTGCAGCTCGACCACATGTCGCACGTCATGTTCGGCGGTATTACCCACCCACCGGCCGTAGCGTTGGCACGCAGACTGGTAGAAATAACACCGGGCGCGCTCCAACGCGTCTTCCTGGCCGATAGCGGTTCCGTCAGTGTGGAAGTCGCGATGAAGATGGCCATCCAGTACCAATACGCACGGGGCGAACGGGGCCGTAACAAGTTCCTCACTTTCCGCGGTGGCTACCACGGCGACACGACCGGCCCGATGTCCGTCTGCGATCCGGTAAACGGTATGCACGTACTCTTCGCTGGCTTCTTGCCAACCCACCACTTCGTCGACCGCCCACCCGCCGGGCAGCACACCCCGCTCGACAAATCTTATCTGAGGAGCCTGGACGAGCTCTTTACCAAGCACGCGCACGAATCCGCCGCCTTCATCTGCGAGCCGGGCGTCCAGGGGGCGGGCGGTATGCACTTTTACAACCTCAGTTACCTGGACCATGTCCGGCGTCTGTGCGACGAACACGGTTTACTACTAATTTACGATGAGATCGCTACGGGCTTCGGTCGGACAGGCGCACTGTTCGTCTCTGAGATAGCCGCAACGCCCGACATTCTTACCCTGGGCAAAGCTTTAACTGGCGGTTACCTGACCCTGGCGGCAACCTTGTGTACGGATCACGTCGCCGAGACCATCGGTAACAGCGACGTTCCGAACCTCATGCACGGGCCGACCTTCATGGGCAATCCACTGGCGTGCAGCGTGGCGGTGGCCAGTATCAATTTATTATTTTCTCGCGACTGGCGAGCCCAAGTTGAAAACATTGGACAACTGCTGGATCGGTACCTCGCTCCGGCTGCTGCTCTGGCGATGGTAACCGACGTGCGCGTTCTCGGTGCGATTGGAGTCATCGAAACCGAGCAACCGGTCGATCAGGCAGTTATCCAAGCCTTTTTTGTGGACGAAGGCGTCTGGATTCGGCCCTTCGGGAAGCTGATTTATTTGATGCCACCTTTTGTCATTACGGACGGGCAGCTGCGGCAACTGTGCGCGGTAGTGATCGAGGCTTGCAGTGTGCCGAAGAATTTTAGCGCTGCTTGACCGGACAGGGGTGTTCTTTCGGTCAATGCACCGTCCCGGCGCGAGGGGGTAGCGCCTCAACGCATAACCTTATTCGCGCCGGGACGGCGCATCTGCGGACGTACACTACCGACGAAACCGTTGACTCTTGGTCCCATCTCGCACCTCAATTCTTCTTAAACGGATTAAACTTCCCGAGTTCTTTCTTAATCCGGTCAGCGGGGTCACCACCCAGGAGGCTTTTCGCTATTGAATCTAAGCGTAAAGAATCCAGTTGGCCCTTTAGTTGGTCCTGGGCGAGCTGCTGCAACTTGGCCGCCTGGAGATTGGCAACCGTACGGATGCTGTCCTGGATGGCCTGCGAACGGACGTTAGCGATGCCCTTCAAACTATCCAACTGCGCCTGAGCCCGGTCTTTTACCAAGTTGACTTGCTTATCGACTTCGGCTTTTGCTTGATCCTTGACCGCTCCCACAAGCGCATCCTGTGCCGAGGCTGGCTCCCCGCCGTCCGTACCGAGGAGCTTAAAGCTTGTTTTCGGATTGGCAAAATTTCCCGTCAAACCGATCCCGACGTTCAGTATGTCACCGGGTGAAATATTGAGGCCGAGTTTTGCGGCCTGCCCCCCCAGTTTGTCTAGCGCACTCAGGGCTGCTCCGGCCAGTGCGTTGCCTTCGATCATGCTGCGGGGGATGGCTGCTTTGATGTTGTAATCCATGTCCGAATCTAGCCCGTGCCGTCCGGCCAGCGTCATGGGGATGCCGGCGATATTTAGGTCGAAAGGCTCCACGGCTACGGTGCCGTCCTGGATTTTAAACACGGTCATGATGTCACTCAGCGTGGTGCTGTTGGTGAGTTCTTTTACGTTCAGGGCCTGACCGATCTTGCGTAGCGGTTCGATGCCGGTGAGTTGTGCGTTGAACGTCTGGAAAAGCCCCTGCGCGTTCAGACTATTCATTTTCGGAAACAAATCATCGCCCAACTTCCCTTCGAGCACCAAGTCCGTGCTGAAATTTCCCCGGATAAATTTACCGATCGGGGCGAGCGCCGCAAAGCTGTTTAGCTTGTTGAACGCCTGCGTGAAGTCGATCGACTTCATGTCGTAATGGAATCGGAACCCAGGGTCGCCCGGCTCCGAAGTATCGTAAGCCCCCGCGAAGTCCATCGCACCACCTAAAAGATTGGCCCGCCCGTCCTCGATAACCGCCTGGCCGCCACGGACCAGTAATTTGCCGGCTGCGTTGGTGAGGTCGATGTCATCGTACTTGACTCGGTCGGCGAGGAGGTTAACGTTGAGTTGGATGTTGTCGGGGATCGGGATGGCGGCGCTCTCGGCGGTAGTAGCAGTTGTCGTGGTGGAAGACTCCACCGCTGTCGGCTCTTCGGTCATGAAGTCCGCCAAGTCGATGAAGGGTGAGCGGACGGTGATGTCGCCGCCGAGTATACCGTTGTCGAAGGTGTAATCGAATAAGTTCTTCACGTTGCCACTCGCGCTGAAGGAGCTGCTGCCGAGGGTTGCCTCCGCCACTTCGATGTCGAGACGGTTGGGCTTGATGTTGCCGACGGCCCGCAAGTTTTTGGGTTGGTAGGTTCCGTAGCTCAGTTGCTTGATGTCAGCGTCGATGTCGAAATCGAACCGGTCGAAAATTGCCGTTTCCGCGGTTGGTGGCACCACACCTGCAGCGTCCATTTCCGCCGGACTGACGGTACTGCCAGTCTCTTCCGCCATCCATTCGTCGGCGTCGAAAAAATTGGATAGGATGTTGATTTTGCCGCGCATCGTCTGCTCGGGGCTGAAGTAAGCCAACGGGGTAGTGATGGAGCCTGATCCACTGAGATCGCTGCGGCCGAGTTTGGCGTCGAACCCCCTGATGTTGATGGCTTGCGGCGTGAAGTCAGCCGTCGCGTTGGTGATACGGACGGGTGGTAAGTCGTCCGCTACGTAAATCAGGTCTGCGATTGACATATTACCCGTCATGCTCACGTCGGCGTAGTTGCCCGCGTCGAGTACGCTCTGGCGAACGTTCTGCATGGCCACGTCGGCGATGATGCGACCACCTAGTTCGGTCACGCCGTCTAGTGGGATTGCCTTCGCCCATTTGTCCAGGTCGATGGTGCCCTTTAGCGTGGCGTCGATGTCTGGGTCACTCAGCGGCGTGGCCAGGCGGAAGCTTCCCGAAAAAGGATCGCCACCCAGGTTAAAGTTGAAACGAGGGACGTTAACCTTCAGCTGGTTCAGATCGCTGCTCGGGCTGTTTATCGCAACGGCTGCGTCAATGCCGGTGATGCCGACGGGGCGGCCGGGGTACTGAACGCTACCGGAGGCAATGTCGGTTTTGACGGTGAAAGCGGGATAAGTCTCGGTAACGGAGTTGAAAGCACCCTTGACGGTACCGTTCAGCGTAAAGGTGCCGGTGGTTTTTACGTCCTCGAAGCCTTCCACGTAGGTCGCTGGGATCATGCTCCACAGTTGCCGAAAGTCGTTGGCCGGGGCATTGTAGGTTAGGTCAAAAAGGATGTCGTCGTTCGCCGCTAGTTCGATCGTCCCGTCGAAATTCAGGTCGAGGGCGTTTAGCTTGATTACGTTTTCTTTAAATGTGTACCGCTGGTTATCGAGGTCGACACCGACAATGGCGTCGGCCGTGGCTTTGACCTTATTGAGATAGGTAACGCCACCCTGAGAGAGGGTGAGGGCTTCGATTTCGGAGTAGGTGTCGAGGTCGAACAAAGTGGAGGTGAAGTCGCCGTCGCCGGTGGTATGTAAGCCTTTTATTTTGATATAGGTGTCCGTAGTCCGATCGTCGTAGACGAAGCTGCCGTTTTTGATTTCGTAGTGCTCTAGGTTGATTTGCGCGGTCGCAGGTGCCGGGTCGGAGGGTTGGGCAGCCTCGGTTTCCGGGACGATAAGGTAGTTCGCCAGCTCCGGGCTAATGACAACTAGATTGATGTCTGGCTCAGTCATGGTGACGGCTTCGATGTTATAATTCCCGTCGCTACCGACAACGGACCAGAAACCCAGGTCAACCACAACTTCTTTAGCCCTCATCAGGGGAAGCCCGGCGAAGGTATCGATGCCGATCACCCGCACGTCGTGCACCTGCACGGACACTTCTGGAAAAGACCGTAAAAAGCTCACGTCGATGTCCCGAAAATCCACTTCCGCGTCCACCATCTTGTTGACGCTGGTGCGGACGTTGTCGACGATCTGGTCCTTAAAGAGGATCGGTGCGGCAATCAGTGCGCCGATGACCAGGACGATCAGCACGACCAACACAATCACAATTCGTTTGATAACTTTCATTAGTTCTGCTTTAAATTATTGGGCGGTGGAACCAGCATAACGCATTCTAACCGAAAAACCTTGCACTCGCGACCGCGCCACAAAGTTAGCCTTGTTATTTATGTGAAGGGGCCTGCCTTTAATGCGAATCTCCGGTAGATTACACCCGACCTACTAAGCGGTAACGGAACTTTAAGACCACTTACTACGCCGTGCGTACCTTCGGCCGCGAAAATATTGACACCATGCCCGAAGCTCAGGTACCCTACACCTACGTACAGACACCCCAGGAACTAGACAAGTTTGCCGCCGATAATCGGGGCATCAACTGGATGGGGTTTGACACCGAATTTATCGGCGAAAAGCGCTACTACACGCTGCTTTGCCTCATCCAAGTTAGCACCGACCACGGTTACTACCTGATCGACCCCATCGCGGTGGAAAACATCGACCCCTTCCTGGCCATGCTGGAGGACGAAAGTATCGTAAAAATCACCCACGCCGGCGACAACGACTACCGGTTGCTGTACATCAATTACGGCACCGTCCCCAAAAATTTGTTCGACACCCAGCTTTCCGCCGGCTTCATCGGCCACCGCTTCCCGATGAGCTTCGCCAAGCTCGTCGAAGCCGAGGTCGGTGAACAGCTCGGCAAGGGCTACGCCGTCACCGACTGGGCCCAGCGCCCGATGACGCCCAAACAGATCAAGTACGCGCTCAACGACGTAATTTATCTGCGGTTGCTGTACGACACGATCACGGAAAAACTACGGCAGAACGGCCGCGAACCCTGGGCGCTCGAAGAGTGTAACCTGATGGGTGACCCGGCCTATTACTACCGCGACCCCAATCACGAGTTTCTCAACAGCAACGTCGCCCGCTCGGCGCGCACGAAGGAACGCGTCTTCCTACTCCGCGTCTACGAATGGCGGCGCGCCACGGCGGAAAAGAAGAACTACAGTAAGGATATGATCCTCCAGAGTAAGATTATCTCCCAACTCGCGCGTGGCGTGAAGGGTGGCAAGGAATCCATGGCGAGTAACCGCCGCCTCCCGGGCCGGACGGTCGACCGCTACGGCGACATGTTCGTCGACATGTACACGAAACCGGCCACCGAGGAGGAGCTGGAGGTGGCCAACTCCGTCAACCGCTTAGCGCAGGAAGACGAAGAGGACGACATGATCATCGAGCTGCTCTACCTCATCATGAAGTACCGCGCGAACGAGAACGAGATTAGCCACTCGCTGGTCATGCCCCGCAATACGATCCGTAAGATGAAGCAGGATAAGGCCGTGCGCCAGTCCATCCTCGGCTCCGGCTGGCGGCGGGAGTTGCTGGGTGACGACTTCGTTAACTGGATCAAGAACTTCGAATCCCTGTCGGTGCGCCTCGAGGGTAGCAAGATTGTGTTGGAGAGTTAGTCTGCTGCGCGGCTTTAGACGCGCTGTGCGCTTTTGGTAAAAAAGACAGACGGCTTCGCCTTTTAGCTTCATCCAAGTTGAGAGGAGATGAAACTAAGAGCACGTTGGGACTTTGGGTTCCTGGCCAAAATAAGGCCGGAAGCTAAAGTCCCAACATGCTCTAAAAGGCGAAGCCGTCTAAACAAGCTCAGCTCGACTAATAGCGAAGTGTCTAAAACAACGGAATCATGATACCACCGTTGATGCCGACGGAGCGTTGGCGGATGTCTTCCGTGTCGAAGTCGGACTGATTCGAGAACGAACCATTGTACCGCAGCTCGGCGAAAAACTTGAGGCCGGCCGTGAAGGTGACGCCACCCACGGCGGCGAACTGAAGTTCGCTACGGTTGAGGCGATCGGAGTCAAAATCTACGTCGCGCTCGACTTCCGCTCCGCCGAAGGAGGTTGTTACCTGGCCGCTGACGGCGTAGGAAAATTGCGGGCCGGCGGCGGCGTAGAAGCCGAGGCCATCGTCGCCACCAAAATTTAGACGGGCGAGTACGCCGAGGTCGACGTAGCTCAGCGTGCGGTCAATTTCCGTGACCTGACCGCCAATGCTGACGAGGTCAGCGTCGTAGCTGTAGCCCCTGTTCAAATAAGTCAGCTCGGGCTGAACGGACAGAAAGCTCGTACCAACGGGTAAATTTGCGAAGATGCCGAGCATTAGATTGGTTTGCCCGTCGGTATCGATTTCCCGGTTATCGAGGTCAATTTTGGCGTTGGTCGCGTTGAGGCCGACGCGCAGCCCGAAGGATTGTGCCGCCAGGGAAGCGGTGCCACAGAGGAGGAAAGCGAGGAGAATGGATAGGTTACGCATGTTGAAGTTGAATTAAGCTACTTAAAAAATTCGGTTTCAGCCGTGCCCGGAGTTGGGCGCGGGCGCCGGTGCATTGTTAGTGGGTAAAGCGCACGGTTACGCGCGATAGAACGTAGAACGGAGGAGGAAATTTGGGTGTTCAGCATTAAGGGGTGGTATTTAGTTAAGGGTATGAGAAAAAGTTCGTATCCCGGCTAGTACCGTATTTCGTGACGGTGCGCGGGAGGGTTCGGGAATACGGACCGGCGTAGAACGAGATGTCACGGGGTAGGGCAGAACTAATGCCCGGTAAACTGCCTTATTCGTATTCAACCAGCCTCACGCCCTACCCATCGATTATCTACTTCACTTATTATTTGTTCTGCTCGGCGTGGTCTTCCCCGTCGTGCTGTTCACGACCAGCTACCGGCGGCGGAAGGCGGGTAAGCAGATGGTCTGGACGCAACGGATGAAAACGCACCTGTATTACGGTAACGGTGGGCTCCTGTTCGGGCTTGCCGCCCTCGTGCTGGCGGCGTGGTACTTCACCGGCCGGCCATTTACGGAGCTCGGCCTTGGCTGGGGAGACCAGCCGTACGACCTGACGGCGGTGTTGGTATTGTTCGGTTTCGTCACGCTTTACCTATTTGACATCTTTCGGGAAGCGGGCAACGTGGACCGCCGGGAGGACACGCGCCGGGCGTTCGCTAAGCTCGGGTTCATGCCGGCCAGCGCCACGCAGTTTCTGAATTTCATTTTCCTGGCCGTGGCGGCGGGGGTTAGTGAGGAGATTGTTTTTCGTGGTTTTATGATCACTTATTTACAAGAAGTACTCGGGTCGGAGCCCTGGGCGGTAGGGGCATCGTTGTTCATTCCCGCGTTGGCATTCGGGGTGGGGCATTTCTACCAGGGCTGGCGGGCGGTCGTCAAGATTGTGGCGATGGCGCTGTTGTTTGGGTTTTTCTTTTTACGCACGGGGACGCTCTGGCCGCTCATGCTGCTGCATACCGCCATCGATGTATTCGGGGGCCTGATGAGCTGGTGGCTCCTGGGGCGGCGGTGACCATAGGCCGAGGGCCTCCGGCCCGAACGAAACAGCGGTAGCACCCATCACACGGCGATACCCATAGGCCGAGGGCCTCCGGCCCGAATGAAACAGCGGTAGACTCCCCATGTGGCGGTGACAACAGGTTGAGAGCCTCCAGCCCGAACGAAGCAGCGGTAGCCCCCCCTCACGGCGGTACCCATAGGCCGAGGGCCTCCGGCCCGAACGAAACAGCGGTAGCACCCCCACAAAGCCTTTCGAGCAAGACACCCTCAACCTTTGGGGTGACACCAGCATCTTCACGATACACCCACAGTCAAAGAAATCTCCGCACCACGTGGCACGCAAACACCTAATTACCGCCCTCGCCCTGGCCATCTTCGCCTCCATCTTTCTCGGGTTCCTAATCACCACGGGATATTTCTACCTGACCGACGGGACAAACATGACCCTGAAATCGTTCTCCCCGGGCGCGCCGGCTCTGTTTCTGGGTTTCTTGGCGCGCAACCAGTTCCGCTCGTACCGCACCGCCCGCAAGCACGAGAAATGGCGGAAGCGGCAGCGAGCGGACCGCACCACGTGAGTAATAAATTTGCGATGCCGTGCTGCCTTATCCATTATGGTATATTTACGCCGCCACTCTTTTCCAGCCAACGCACATGCACTCTCCAAAAAACTGCTTCTATTTTTTCCTCTGCCCGATCGTTCTTTTTATGACTTCCTGCGAACCCGACCGCCCCGTCTACAACTCCCTGGACGAATACCCCATTTACGCTTTTGCCGACCTGGGCGTTACTTACTCGCCGAGTGCCACCACGTTCAAATTCTGGTCTCCGGCCGCCCAGCGCGCACGGGTAAAACTCTACGTCACTGACCAGTTGGAAGAAGAGCCCGACCAAACGATCGACATGAAAGAGGTCGACGGTGCCTGGACGGCGACCGTGGACCGTAATCTCGACGGCGTGTACTATACCTATCAGATCCGCGTCAACGGTAACTGGAAAGCGGAAGCAACCGATCCTTACGCCCGCGCGGTGGGGACGAACGGCCTCCGGGGCCAGGTCGTCAACCTCCGCGATACCGACCCGGACGGCTGGGCGACGGATAGCAAACCAATCTTCGGTGCGAAACAGAACGCCATTCTGTACGAACTACACGTGCGCGACCTGAGCATCGACCCCAACTCCGGGATCGAACACAAGGGAAAGTTTCTGGGGCTGACGGAACGCGGCACCACCACGCCGTCAGGTTTAGCCACCGGTCTCGATCACTTGGTCGAAATGGGCATCACCCACGTCCACCTGCTACCCAGCTACGACTTCTTTACCGTCGATGAATCGCGCCCGGACGACGCCCAGTACAACTGGGGTTACGACCCCCAGAATTACAACGTCCCCGAAGGCAGCTACTCGACCGACCCGGCGGACGGGAAGGTGCGTATTCGGGAGTTCAAGCAAATGGTGATGGCGCTCCACGAAGCCGGCATCCGGGTAATTATGGACGTCGTCTACAACCACACCGGCCGTTCCGAAGACAGCCATTTTCAGGAGTTGATCCCCGACTATTTTTACCGTTTTCGCAAAGATGGCACCATGAGCGACGCTTCCGGGTGTGGCAACGAGATCGCGAGCGAGCGACCGATGGTCCGTAAATACATCCGGGAATCCGTCGCCTACTGGATGCGCGAATACCACGTGGATGGCTTCCGTTTCGACCTGATGGGCATCCACGACATCGCCACGATGAACGAAATCTCTAAGCAACTCCACGAAATCGAACCCACCGTGTTGCTCTACGGGGAAGGGTGGATGGCCGCCAAGAGCCCCTTACCCGACAGTCTACTTGCCCTGAAAGCAAACACCGCCCGGTTAGACAGAATTGCCGCTTTTTCCGACGATTACCGCGACGGCATCAAGGGAAGCGTATTTGAGCACGAGGAAAAAGGTTTCGTGTCCGGCGCCCGCAACCTCGAGCAAACCATCCGCTTCGGGGTAGTCGGTGCTACCCGGCACGACCAGATCGCCTACGACAGCGTCAACTACAGTTCCGCCCCGTGGGCGCCCGAACCCACCCAAGCCATCTCCTACGCAAGCTGCCACGATAACCACACGCTGTGGGACCGGCTAGCCATCAGCAACCCGCAGGATGGTTCCGCGCGCCGGGAAAAGATGCAGCGCCTGGCGCTCGCCATGGTGCTCACCAGCCAGGGAATTCCCTTCCTCCACGCGGGGTCGGAAATGTGCCGCACCAAAGGTGGTGAAGAGAATAGCTACAAATCCGGCGATGACGTGAACGCCATCAAGTGGAAGGACAAGGCACGGCACGAAAAAACGCTCACCTACGTCAAGGACCTGATCGCGCTCCGCAAGACCCACCCAGCGTTTCGCCTCGGCACGACCGCAGCCATCCAGCAGCACCTGAACTTCATTGAAACGGAGGACGATCAGCTCGTCGCCTACCGGATCGCCGGCGTGCCGGAGGATAGCTGGAACGACATCATCGTGCTCTACAACGGAGCCGGCAACAGCAAACGACTCGATCTACCCGAAGGAAAATGGGCCGTGATGAGCCAGGATGGGCTGGTTGATACCGAAGGCATCGGCCGACCGGTTATGCGCCGGGTCACCGTCGCGGGCGCCAGCATGACCGTGTTGGTTCAGTAATGTATCCATTATCTTCGCGGCTGGGTCCGGAAGATTCAACGCCTGCCCCTGATGACCGTAGCTACCGTTCATTCAAAGTAGGCCGGTACTTCCTACGAACCCTGCACCCGCGACCGCGCAAAAAAAGAGTCTTAAGTCTATAGTCTTTAGTTTCTATAAACTGACCAAAGACTACAGACCAAAGACCCCAGACCAAAGACCCCCCCATGACTTCAAAATACGAGCAACGCGGCGTCAGCGCAACCAAATCCGAAGTCCACGAGGCCATCAAGGGGCTCGACAAGGGGCTTTTCCCCCGGGCGTTCTGCAAAGTATTGCCCGACGTAGCGGCCGGCGATGCCGAATGGTGCAACATTATGCACGCCGATACGGCTGGCACGAAGACGAGCCTGGCCTACCTCTACTGGAAAGAAACTGGCGACCTGAGTGTGTGGGAAGGCATCGTACAGGATAGCCTCGTGATGAACCTCGACGACATGGGCTGCGTGGGGGCGGTGGATAATATTCTGATCTCCTCCACAATTGGCCGAAATCGGAACCGTATTCCCGGCGAAGTGCTCACGACCATTATTCAGGGGGCGCAGAAATTTGCCGACCGGATGGCCGACCAGGGCGTCGGCCTGCACCTCACCGGTGGCGAGACGGCGGACGTCGGTGACATCGTCCGCACGATCGACGTAGGGTTTACCACCTTCGCCCGCCTGCGCCGCGACCGCCTGGTGGTTAACGATATTCAGCCCGGCAACGTCGTGGTCGGCCTGGCGAGTTACGGTCAGTCGTCCTACGAGGACGAATACAATGGGGGCATGGGGTCCAACGGCCTGACGAGCGCCCGGCATGACGTGTTTAAGCACGATTACGCCGCTAAGTATCCGGAAAGCTTCGACCCCGAAGTGCCCGAAGAATTTATCTACGCCGGCTCGCGTGCGCTGACGGACGAAGTCAGCATTGGTGGCGGCCGGTCAGTCTCCGCCGGCAAGCTGGTGTTAAGCCCCACGCGGACGTACTTACCCATCCTCAGGGTGTTACTGGACGAACTTCGCCCGCAGATCGCCGGCTTGATTCACTGCACCGGCGGCGCGCAAACTAAAGTGGTCAAGTTCATCGACAAGGTCCGGGTGGTGAAGGACAACCTGTTCGCGGTTCCGCCATTGTTCGATTTGATCAAGCGGGAAAGTGGCACGGACTGGCGGGAGCTGTACCAGGTATTTAACATGGGGCACCGCCTGGAAGTGTATTTGCCCCGGGAGGAGGCCGCCACCGTGCTGGACATGGCCGCCCGCTTCAACATCGACGCCCAAATAATCGGCTACGTAGAGCAAGCGGACCGGCCCGAAGTACGCCTGCATACCCCCGGCGGCGTGGAAGATTACACGGAGTAAGTTTATTGTTTCAACCGGCTAGATCCCCGTTCGATCACGCTCGGTTCCAGAATAATGCGCTGGTTATCGGAATCGTCTCCTTTCAGGTGCGCGATCATGCGCCGGGTGGACTTGCGGCCCATGGAGAGCGTCTGCTGATCGACGCTGGATAGGGTAGGGGTCATGAGATCCGTGAAGGGTTCGTTGGCGAAACCGATGACGGCCAGGTCACGGGGTATTTTAAGTCCCTGCTCCTGGGCGGCCTGCATGACGCCCGCCGCGGAATAGTCGCTTGCGCTAAAAATGCCGGTTGGCTTTGCGTCGCGCGACCAGAGCGCGGCGAAGGCTTTGCGGCCGTTATCGAAGTGGGAGGTGATGTCAACGATGAATTCTTCCCTAACCGCCATTCCTGCCTCTAGCAATGCATCCTGGTAGCCTTTGAAGCGATCGCGGTAGATGTCGAGATGCTGCGGCCCGCGCAGGTGAGCGATGGCGCTCACGCCCTGGTTGACGAGGTGCTTCGTGGCCAGGTAGGCACCCCGGCGGTCGTCGATTACGACGGCGGCGGCGTCGAAACCCCGTGGCGCGTTATCGAAGAAATGGACTGGGGTGCCGCTGTCGATAATCGACTGGTAAAAATCGGGCTCGTTGCCCCCGTCCTTGGCGACCGAAAGAAGAATGCCATCCACGCGCAATCGTTGTAGGCCTTCGATTAGTTTCCGCTCCCGGTCCGAGTCGTCGTAACTCTGGCAGAACATCACGTGTAAGCCGGCCTTGTCCGCTTCTTCTTCGATGCCCCGAATGACGCTGGCGAAAAAGTGGCGGTCGATGGCCGGGACGATGACGCCCAGTAAATCGCTGCGACCTTTACGGAGCGCGGCGGCCATCCGGTTAGGGCGGTAATTCATCGCTTTGGCTTTGGCCTGAATTAGCGCGCGCGTTTTTTTGCTGACGGCGGGGTTGTCGTTCAGCGCCCGGCTGACGGTGGATGCGTGGAGACCCAGTTCGGATGCAATATCGTGGATGGTAATGCTGGCGCTATCCTTTTTCATTGGCACAATGTAAGGGCCGCGGACTAATAATCGCCCCGTGACGCCGACATCCGGCACAAATACGAAGTATTCCTGTGTCAAAACTACACATAAAGCATTGAACACCATCAACACCGCATTCGATCCGCTGCGACGGTAGCAGTTTGCTTAGCATCCGGTGCGTGGTCGCGGGTGCGGGGGTAGTGGGCAAAGGTGCGGGCTGAGGTGGGCCTCGTGCCCATTGTTTGGGGCTTATTTACTCCCTTCGGTGGCTAGCCACCCCGTTATACTTACTTTTATCCACCGAGTTGAAAATTGATCCGCCGAAGCCAGGAAGTTCAGTTCTGAGCTTGTTCTTTGTCGGCATGTTGTCTTCTGTCCCTAACTAAAGGGACGGTAGCCCTCCGCCGGTCCATATTTGTGGGTACCAGCCAGTCCACCCTGGCCGGGGAAGCCCACCCAGTAACTTTGCCAGGTATGAAAAGAAATCTACTGCTCTTTGTCCTTCTTCTCGTTGCCGCCACTGCTTTTGCCCAGACCGCCCTCAAGGGAGAGATAACGGACAATGATACTGGCGAGCCCCTTCTCTTCGCTACGATTCAGCTACTCAAGAACGGCGCGTTTTACCAAGGTACGCAGACGGACCTCGAAGGCAATTATTACATTTCCAACATCGACCCGGGTACTTACGAGTTGCGGGTAGATTACACGGGGTACCCCGTCACCAAGCTTACCGGCGTGGTGATCCTGCAGGGTAAAACCAATACGGTCAACGTGGCGCCGTCTTCCGCTGGTGGCGTACTGCTCGATCAGATCGTCGTGAGTGAGTACCGAGTGCCACTCGTCGAACAGGATAACACTACCCAGGGCCAGACCATTACCGCCGAGCAAATCCGTAATCTTCCGACGCGGAACATCAACCAGATCGCTTCAACCGTGGCGGGTGCCTCTTCCACGGACGAGGGCAGTGCCATCAACATCCGTGGGTCGCGCTCCAACGCTACTGACTACTACGTAGACGGGGTGCGCGTCGGTAGCGTCAGTATTCCCGATTCAGAGATCGAGCAATTACAGGTGGTGACGGGCGGCATCGAGGCGCGCTACGGTGACGTAACCGGCGGCATCATTTCGATCACGACCAAGGGCTTCAGCGATAAGTTCACCGTGACCGCCGAGGGGGAAACGAGTGAAGGCCTGGATAACTTCGGCAATAGCCTGGGGGGCGTAGCAATCTCCGGCCCGCTCCTACGCGATAAACAGCAGAAAGCCGTTCTCGGCTACCGACTCTCCGGCCGCTACACCTACCGGGCGGATGACGATCCTTCCGCCGTGCCACTCTTCTTGGCCAAAGACGAAGTACGTCAGGGCCTGGAGGCAGATCCACTCACGACCATCAACGGCCGTCCTTTCGTTGCGGCTGACTTCTTGGATAATGATGACGTCAACGCCCTCAAGACCCGGCCCTTCGAGGCGCAAAGTATCCTGAACCTCAACGCAAAAATTACCGCCAGACTGAGCGACGCGATCGACATCCAGTTATCCGGCGCTTACGGAGATAACGAAAATCAATTCACACCGGGCGAGAACGGAAGGGCTAGCTGGCGCCTACTGAATGCCTACCGTAACCCAACCCAGAATCGCGAAAACATCCGGGGAAACCTCATGTTTCGGCACCGCCTCGGCGGGGCGGGCGTTGCCGGTGGCGACGGCACTTCGAGCAATCTGATTCAAAATGCGAACTACGATCTGCAGTTTACTTACGAAAACGTGCAGTCGGACGTGCAGGACGCTATCCACCAGGGTAACTACTTCGATTACGGGTACGTGGGGAATCTAGACCGGGCTTTCATCCCGATTTTCGACCCCGTCTTCAATGAGGACCTGGGGGCAATCGAGTTCAACCACATCGATTACCGGGAGGTGCTGCGGGGTTACACCGCCGAAAACTCCACCAACCCGATCCTGAACAACTTCAACAACTACTTATTTCGGGACGAGCTAATCGGATTTACCGACCAGGAATTTGCCATCCGTAACGAGCCCAATCGTTCTTCGACGGTCGATAACTTTATCGCCATCAATGGCAATACCCAGAATATATACCGGGACAGCTGGGGTTTTCACGCAAACGTCGGTGCGGTTTATAGCCTGTACCAAATTGCGGATAACGACCGTTTCACTTTTCAGGCGAACGCTAACTTCGACGTTATCCCGGGTAATGACCCCAGGAAGAGCCGCCACGGCATCCAGCTCGGGGTGATGTATGAGCAACGGACCGACCGCGCTTATACCCTGAACCCCACCAGTCTCTGGACCATTGCTCGCCAACTTTCTAATTCCCCGCTGGAGACCGTCACCCCCGATAATCGCGTTGTCGATAGTTTGTCGGTCGGTGGGCAAAATAGCGCCGTTTATGCCCCCACCGTAAGTAATCAGGACGGCAGGTTTTTCACTCAAATACGGGAGCGGCTCGGGGTGCCGCAGGATGCGTTCGTAAATACCGACGGGTTGAACCCCGCTGATCTGTCCCTCAACCTATTTAGTGCCGACGAGCTGGCCGGCGCTAACTTACTGGACTACTACGGATACGACTATCTCGGCAACGAGTTTAACGGCTCCTTTGACGACTTCTTCGACCGCGACCCGGTTACCGGCGAGCGTTCCTTCCTGGTCGCACCCAACCGTCCTATTTACGCGGCGGCTTACCTCCAGGATAAGTTTACGATCAACGACATGATCTTCCGGCTGGGCGTGCGCGTCGACCGGTACGACGCCAACACCCGCGTGCTGAAGGACCCCTACAGCCTTTACGAGATCCAGGGCGCCGGCAGTTTTCACGCAACCGCCGGCACGACGCGCCCGGGCACGATTGGTGAAGATTACGCGGTGTACCTGACCGAGAGCGGCGGCGACGAAATACAGGCCTACCGGAACGGCGACGACTGGTTTTTTGCCGACGGAAATCCGGCCAACGGATTTCAGGAGATCGATGGGATTCGAGACCTGCTGGTCTTCCCCTCCTACGCTAACCCCGAGGTGGATAGATCGAACGGTAACCTCATCAAGCAGGATGAGTTCACGGTAGAGACTTCGTTCAAAGACTACGAAGTGCAGTTCAACGTGATGCCACGCTTGTCCTTCTCTTTTCCTATCTCGGAGGATGCCAACTTCTTTGCGCACTACGACGTGCTCGTGCAACGCCCACCGAGCAACACAATTACCACCGCGCTCGACTATTTTTACTTTACGGACCGCGCGAACAACGCGACGTTCAACAACTCCGCCCTGCGCCCCGAGCGGACGATCGACTACGAGGTTGGCTTCAAAACAATCCTGACGTCAAATTCAGCCCTGTCCATTTCCGCTTACTATAAGGAACTGCGGGACATGATTCAGTTGCGGACTTTCGTGCCCGTTCCGATCGTGGGCCAGTACACCACCTACGATAATCAGGATTTTGCTACCGTCAAGGGTTTTAGCCTGTCGTACGATCTGCGGCGCATTTACAACTTTACCGTGAACGCTAACTATACGCTCCAATTTGCCGACGGGACGGGTTCGAATTCCACCAGCCAGCGGGGCCTGGGCAACCGGGGCAACCTGCGCAATCTTTTCCCCCTCAGCTTCGACGAGCGCCACCGGGTGAACCTAGTCCTTGACTACCGCCTCGGGCAGCAGCCGACCGTTCCCAAGCTACTGCACAATTTCGGCGCGAATTTGCAAGCGACCGCGGTGAGCGGTCGCCCGTACACGGGAACGTTCGTCCCCGGGGAGCTAGGCGGGTCGGGTACCCGGGGGGCGCTCAACGGTTCTCGTAAGCCAGCAAATATTACGCTCAACGGTCAGGTGAGTAAGGACATTACTTTCGGCAACGGTTCCCGAATGAACGTCTATTTTCGGATCAGCAACCTCACCGACCGCCGCAACGTGCTGAACGTGTATTCCGTTACGGGCTCTGCCGACGACCCTGGTTTCTTGCAGTCGACCTTCGGCCGTGATCAACTGCGCAACATTAGTGAAGGGTCCCGTTCCGTCGGTGCTTACCAAGCCTCCTATCAGTGGAAGATCCTTAACCCCGACTTTTTCACGTTACCCCGCCGCATGTTCGTCGGTGCGATCTTTAGCCTTTAACCGAGCCCCCCACTAATGCTGATTTATGAATAGTAGTAACTTATACGTTAGGCAGCTTTTTATCTGTTTGCTGGCCGTCGCGGGTATGGTCCTGCCGGTAGAAGCACTGGCGCACGCAGGCCCCACCAAGAAGGGGCCGACCACGCCCAGCAGGTCGGATCAGCAACGGATCGAGTTTCGGAACAATTGTGACAACGCGATTGCCCAGATCGACCAAGAAATCAACAACGTACGCGCCCGCCTGACGACCGGCGGCGACGTCTGGTGGGATGGGAGTAACGGTCGCTACATCGTCCCCAAGCCACCCCCCGGAGTGCCCGAAGTGAGCGCTATCTACGCCGGAGCCGTGTGGCTCGGCGGTAGAGACCCCGGTGGCGGCCTGAAGGTTTCGGCCCAGCAGTTCGGTCGCGGGGGCGGTGAATTCGATTATTACCCAGGGCCCCTGACGGACGAGGGTACCACCTCTCGCGATACCTGTGCCGAATGGGACCGCTTTTTTACGGTCTCCGGTGAAAGCATCCGTGCCGTGCGCGCTGCATTTACGGAGAATGATGGCGAGCCACTTCGCGTCGAAGATATTCCGGAAGACATCCTCGGTTGGCCCTCTACGGGAAATCCCTATTTCTCCAGGGTCAATGGATTTGAGTTGCCCAATACCAGGCAGGGACTTGCCGGATTTTGGGACGAGGACTTAGACGGAAATTATGACCCGACGCTGGGTGATTATCCCATCATCGAGATTCGCGGTTGTACCGATGCCCCACAGTTCCCGGAAGAGATGAACTTTTGGATCTATAACGATGCCGGCAACATCCACCGGGAGTCCAACACGACGAACCTGATCCGCATGGAGATCCAGGTACAAGCTTTCGCCTACACGACTTCCGATGACATCAACAACATGACCTTTCAGCGGTATAAGCTGATCAACCGGGCGCAGGAGGACATACTGGACACCTACTTCGCGATGTGGGTCGACCCCGACCTGGGGTGCCCCACTGATGATTACGTCGGAAGTGATACGACTCGCTCCCTTGCCTACGTCTACAACGAAGACGAACTGGACGGAGCGAGCGGCTGTGTCTGCGCGGAGGGGATCAACACCTATTGTGACGAAATTCCAATTTTGGGGGTCGACTACTTCCGCGGGCCCCGCTCACCGATTCAAACGGATTCCGGACTCGTCGAGATCGAACTGGGGATGAGTTCTTTCATCTACATCAACAACGCCGGTGAGGGTACGCCCGCGCCCCCCACGACCGATCCCAATACGGCCCAGGAATACTATAATTACCTGCAGGGGCGCTGGCTCGACGGAACGCCCCTCTGCAACTCCGGTAACGGCTACGACCAGACGCCGTGCGAGGAGACGCGCTACATCTTCCCCGACGCACCGAATAATCCGGATGGCTTTTCCATGTCCACCGCCGACCTACCCTTCGGAGACCGGCGAACGCTGCAGGCATCCGGCCCCTTTACCCTCATTCCCGGGGCCGTAAACGAGCTCATCATCGGCGTCGTATTCGTCGCTAACCAAGATTATCCGAACCCCTCCATCCGTCGGTTACAACAGGCTGATGATTTGGCCCAGAGCCTGTTCGATAATTGCTTCGATATCTGCGATGGCCCCGACGCACCCGACGTGGACGTACTGGAACTGGACCGCGAGATTGTCATGCTGCTCAGTAACCGCCGGGCCAGCAACAACTTTCGGGAGGAGTACACGGAGGCCGGTCTCGGTATACCGCGCGGGGAGGATAGCCTCTACCGCTTCGAAGGGTACCGGATCTTTCAGTTTTCCGGCCCCGAGGTGTCACTCGCCGAAGTAGACGACCCCAACCGGGTCCGCGAAGTAGCTCGCTTCGATGCCGTGAACGGAGTAACCAAACTCTTCAACTGGTCGGCACTCAACGAAGACGATAATCCTTTCGAGGACCCCTTCCTGACGCCTGAGCTCCAGGTGGCCGGTACCGACAACGGCCTTCGCCATTCCGTCAGTATTACGCAGGACGCATTTGCGAGCGGTGGAGAAACCGGTCTGGTGAATCACCGGCGCTACTACTTTACGGCCATCGCTTACGCTTACAATAACTATAAAGAGTACGATCCGCTGGACCCCATTAACCCCGGGCAACCACAACAGTATAAGTCTTCGAGCCTAAACATCGGTGACCAGCTTACCGGGCGCCCTTACTATGAAGTAATTCCGCGCCCGGTGCTGGACCGTGAACTGATGGCCGAATACGGCGATGGGTTTGCGATCACCCGCATCGCGGGCCGGGGTAGCGGTGGTCATTTCCTCGATATCGATTCCACGACGCGGGCGTCAATCGAATCAGCGTTTGCCGCCGGGGAGACTTTCGACGGCGACATCGTTTATCAGGCCGGTGCCGGCCCGATCGACGTGTTCGTAAATAATCCGTTGCGGGTTCGTGACGGAGAATATGAGATCAAGTTCTTCGACGAATCGATGAACGGTCGGTCCCTCGACGCAGACGCCGGGTGGATGCTCCGTTGCCTCGACGGATGTGCCACCGAGACGATTCTCAGCGAGCGCCCGATTAGCGAAATCAACGAGCAACTCATTTCCGAGTACGGATTTTCCGTTAACATCAGTGACGTCGACGAACCGGGGGAAAACCCGTTCGACGGGAATGGTACCGTCGGTGGGGCAATTTCCTACGCCGAACCCGAAGGGGATCGCTGGCTAAGTTTCCTGCCCGATGGCTTTGACCCCAACGTGGGCGCGGCCACGGTCGACGGCACGATTTATAATTACGTGAACAACGGAGGCGATGACCGGTCCGAGCGATTCGAGCCCCTCGATCCCGGTCAGGAATTCAGTGATTTATTCCCGGGCATCTATCCGTTCCGCCTGATGGACTGGAACGATCGGCCGGGAGGCGACCCGTTTATCTCTCCCGTGTTCGTCAACAACACCATGAACAGCGTGTCCGAGCTTAGTCTGCAAGACCTCAACAACGTAGATATCGTGTTCACGTCGGATAAGGCGCTGTGGTCGCGTTGCCCCGTGATCGAAACGGCCAATCGCTTCTACGCAGGCTCACGCCTCAACGACGAGCTCATCGCCGAGGATCTCCCGCTGATGTTCGATACACGCGACGCACCCAGCGTGACTAAGGAGGCCGGCCCCGATGGTTTGCCGCTGGTGGACGCCGCCGCTGATGAAGAATTAGCCCGCGGGATGGGTTGGTTCCCCGGCTACGCAATCGACGTAGAAACGGGACAACGCCTTGCGGTATTTTTTGGGGAGAACAGCCTGTACGCCGGTCAGCAACTGACCGATAACCCCGCAGCAGGCGCCTTGCCCGAAAACGGAAACGACCTGATCTTTAACCCTTCGAGTGCGGTATTTACGCCAGCGGGTCGGGAGCTTCAGCTGCTGAACTTTGTGTCGGGCGGTCAGCATTTCTTCTACGTCACCAACCAGGCTTACGACGGTGGTGTATTTTTGGAGGGACGGTTTGAACCCCGGTCCCGCGTCGGTTCGAACCGAAAAATCCGTGCGCTCGAAACCATTACCTGGGCGGGCTTCCCGTTGCTGTCGCCCACGTCGGAATTGCTGAGCTACGCGGAGGGGATCGTCCCGAACAAGGCTACGATCAAGCTGCGGGTCAACAGCACGTTCGATTACGCCAACGATGATTCGGCTAAGGAAGACGACTACCCAACGTATCAATTTACGGTTAACGGGGCAGCCGCGAGTAATGAATTAAGTGACGCGGGAATCAACCGGGCGTTGGATATGATCAACATCGTACCCAACCCCTACTACGGGTTTTCGGAATACGAAGATGGCCCCAACCAGGTGGACATCAAGATCACCAACCTGCCCGCGAAGGCCACGGTCTCGATCTACAGCCTGGACGGTAAATTCATCCGGACGTACAATCGGGATGAAGAGCCGACGATGCTCCGTGGGGCGGAGGACCGGCCGTTCGGTGAACGACAAATTTCGCCCGCCCTCGCCTGGGATTTGAAGAACTTCAAGGGAATCCCCGTGGCGAGTGGGGTGTACCTGATTCACGTTGCCGCACCCGGGTTGGGTGAACGGACACTGAAATTTTTCGGTATTCAGCGGGAGTTCGACCCATCCGGCCTGTAACTTTTGGGCGCGGACGCGGGTGCCGGGTAAATTGGTAGGGGAAAAGAGCCGACCGAGCTCCGCACGCTAAACCCATTTACCCCGCACCCGCGGCCGCGCACGAAGATTTTGAGTTTTTAACCCCACGTTCACCTCATTACAACCGCACCCGGTGGCCGTGAGGTACTTCCCGACTAAGCGGGAGATAATTTTAGTAGCATGAATAAAATTTATCCACTTTTAGTGCTTCTGCTAACCAGCGGGGTGCTCTGCGCCGGCAACCCGGACCGCCAGGGAGAGGCTGGTGCCGCGCAATTACTGATGAACCCCTGGGCCCCGTCCGCCGGGCTGCACTCACTGAATACTTCCAGCGTAATGGGCGTCGAAGCCATGCGCATCAACCCCGCCGGTCTCAGCCGGGCGTCCGGTACGAACGTGATGCTGGGCTACGCGAATTACCTGAGCGGTTCGGATATTTCGATGCAAGCCATCGGGGTCAGTTCTTCCCTAAAGGGGGGGGGTGCGATCGGCATCAGCCTGCACAGCCTGAGCTTTGGTGACGTACCGGTTACCACGACCAACATTCCCGAGGGGACGGGCGCGAACCTCGATCTTGCTTTCCTCAACATCGGCTTGACGTACAGCTACACCTTCGAGCAGAAAGTATCGGTGGGCGTTACGTTGCGCGGGGTGAGCGAAGGAACTTCCGACGTAAGCGCGTTCGGCTTTGCCATCGATGCTGGTATTCAGTACATCACCGGAGAGGCCGACGAGTTCAAGTTCGGGGTTAGTTTACGCAACGTCGGCTCGCGCATGCGTTACGCCGGCCAGGGTCTCGCTACGACATCGGAAAACCCCGACCCACGCTCGGATTACGCCCTGACCTTCAACCAGCGTGCGGTGGGCTTCGAGATGCCCAGCATCCTCAACATCGGGGCGAGTTACGATTTCCTTACGGCGAGTGAGGCGCTGCGGGACCACCGCGTCACCGTGATGGGGAACTTTACGGCCAATTCCTTTAGCCGCGACCAGCTGGGCGGGGCGGCCGAGTATGCGTTCCGGGAGCAATTCGTGGCCCGCGTGGGTTACCGAACCGACGTGGATACGGATGAGCTGACGGAAGCTCCACTTTACGAAGGACTCAGCGCCGGTGCGTCCGTGCGGGTGCCCTTCAGCAAGGCGGACCGCTCGAAAATGGTCAGCTTCGACTACGCCTTCCGGTCAACGCGTATTTACGGTGGTACGCACAACGTCGGCCTTAGCTTAGCACTTTAAATTTGGTTCACTTAGTTGCCGAAGATAATTCGGTGGGTGAACGTTTGCCGCTTATATTTGTAATTACAAAAATAGAATGGAGACGTTTTCCCCCCAGTGGAGAAAGCGTCTCCGTTTTTAGTTATCGTTTCGGTACGGGGTCGATGCACCGCACTTGGTGTCCCCCCCCGTGGTTGACAAGTACGACCATCACCGTCATCCGAATCGAAGTCACCTTAAATTGCCCAATATGTCAACGACCCATTATTTATCGCAGGAAGGTTACGACAACTTGAAGGCGGAAATCGCGCTCCTCAAGGGGACCGGCCGCCAGGATATAGCCGCCGCCATCGCCGAAGCCCGGGAGAAAGGAGACCTTTCCGAAAATGCTGAGTACGACGCGGCCAAGGACGCCCAGGGGCTACTTGAGATGAAAATTCACGAACTGGATAAGGTGATGGCCAACGCCCGCGTGCTAGACGCGAGCCAGCTGGACAACAGCCACGTAACGGTGATGAGTAACGTGACGATCAAGAACGTCAAGAACGGTGCGCAACTAACCTACAAGCTAGTTGCCGAAACGGAGGCGGACCTAAAAAACAAGAAGATCAGCGTCAGCAGTCCGATGGGGCGGGGCCTGCTGGGTAAAGCAGTGGGTGAACTCGCCGAAGTGCAAACTCCGGGCGGTACCATTCAATTCGAGATCATCGAAATCACTATTTGAACCATGGGTTCAATCTTCAGTAAAATTATCGCGGGTGAGGTGCCCGCGCACAAGATCGCCGAGACGGACCGGTTCATCGCGTTTCTCGACGTGCGGCCAATGGTGGAAGGGCACACGCTCTGCGTACCGAAAAAGGAAATTGACTACGTCTTTGATTTAACCGACGACGAGTTAAGCGGACTGCTGGTGTTCAGCAAACGGGTAGCCGCCGCGATCAAGTCCGTAGTACCCTGCGCCAGGGTAGCCGTTGGCGTGCTGGGCCTCGAGGTACCGCACGCGCACGTTCACCTGGTGCCCGTCTCGCAGGAGCAAGATTTTCGGTTCGGTAAATCCGTGGCGGTTTCAGATGCGCGGATGCAGGAACTAGCTACGTTGATCAGTGAGCGGGTTGAGTTGCGTGGGGCGTAAAACCCGCGACTGGCTACGAGCTATCCCCCCGCCCACGGCGGCAACGCACCATAAGTAAGGTGCTAGAAATTAGGCGGGATCAGTTCTTTGAAGTGGCCGTTCAACTCAGCGCGGTCCCGGATCCCCGTATTTTCCTCGACGTTCGGAAGAATATCTTTGAGGTGATCGAGCAAGAACCTCTGCCGGGGACGAGCCTCGCGTAGGGTTAGCAACTCGTACTCGCCCTTTAACGTAAGACCGACGTAGTGGCCGACATCGTAGGTCAGAAAGCCTTCCGCGACGGATTTAACTTCCTTCGACACCCGGAGTTGGCGGTAAATGGTTTTCACCAGGTCGACGATTTCCTCGTTCATTTCCGGATCTTCGGCGTAGTCTATTTCCAGTTTGCTGCCTTCCCCACCGGGGTAAAATTTACCCGGCATCGTCTTGTAGTAATCTTCGAGTAAGTAGACGTCGCCGCCGCGCGTCCTGATGTCGCACTCGCCGGAAGGGTAGCGGTTGGCTACTTCTTCGAGGGTCACTTCCGTAGCAGTCGACTGCATTTTGCCGGCCATCATGGTCGATACCAGAAACGTTATGTTATTGTCTTCGACGTCGGCCACCAACTGCCGGTAGCGCTCCTCAAAAATGTGGAGGTTCAGTTGCTCTCCGGGAAAGACGACTAGTTGAAGGGGAAAGAGGGCGAATGTTTTTACCATGGCACTATCGAAAGCTTCGTCATACCCGGCATTATTGCCACGGCTGAAATAGTTTTAGTTAATTAAGCTGGATACTCCCTTAATGTTCCGAATTATTTCGGCTTCAGCGAGATTATTTCGGAGATTATACCGAGTCAGACTTTAGACGGATGCGTGTTGTACGTACGCTCTCCAGGGCCAATTTACGGCCCGCTAGAGAATAGCTTCCCGAACCCTGATTAATTTGCGAAGGATGGCCTCCAACTGATCCAGCGGAAGCATGTTGGCCGCGTCGCTCTGCGCTTCGCTCGGATTAGGGTGCGTTTCCATAAAGAGACCATCCGCACCGGTGACGATGGCCGCCTTGGCGATCGTTTCGATCATTTCCGGTCGGCCTCCGGTGACGCCGCTATTCTGGTTGGGCTGCTGTAGGGAGTGGGTGCAGTCCATTACCACCGGACTACCCAGACGGCGCATGGTGGGGATGCCACGGAAGTCTACGACCAAGTCGGTGTACCCAAAAGTGGTTCCGCGCTCGGTCAGCCAGACCTGATCATTTCCGCTATCGAGAACTTTTTGCCGGGCGTGCTCCATGCCGGCCGCACTCAGGAATTGCCCTTTCTTGATGTTGACCACCTTACCCGTTTTGGCGGCGGCGACGATTAGGTCCGTTTGGCGGCAGAGAAAGGCGGGGATTTGCAGCACGTCAACATACTGGGCGGCCATGGCGGCCTCCGCCTCGGCGTGGATGTCAGTGGTTGTAGGCAGGCCGAACCGATCACCTACTTTGGCCAGAATTTCGAGTGCCTTTTCATCCCCGATACCGGTAAAACTGTCGACCCGGCTGCGGTTGGCTTTGCGGTAGCTTCCCTTGAAGATGTAGGGGATGCCGAGTTTGTCGGTGATCTCACCCACGCGTTCGGCGATCTCCATGGCGGTGGCTTCGCTCTCGATGGCACAGGGGCCGGCGATCAGGAAGAAATTATTGGCGTCCGCAAACTTGATATTTGGCAGTGCTGAATAGTCCATTAATAGTCTCACAATTTAGGATTTGTGAATTGATAGCGATGTTATTTTTTTTGCTGGTAAGGCAAAAAACGTAAGAGATGCCGTAGCGTCGTTGAGGCTTTTTAACGCAGCCAGCAGGAAAAGGACAAGCTAGAAGTCACAAATCCTGAGTTGTGAGACTATATTTTAAAGCTTTTGCTGACGACCATCTCCTTGCCGCCGCCACTATAATCGTAGAACCCTTCCCCGGATTTTCGCCCGAGTTTACCCGCCGTAACCATGTTGACCAGTAAGGGGCAAGCCTGATAGTGCAGTCTGCCGAAGCCCTCCTGCATGACGTTCAGGATGGCCAGGCAAGTATCCAGCCCGATGTAATCCGCTAGCTGCAACGGACCCATGGGGTGCGCCATACCGAGTTTCATCACGGTGTCGATGGCTTCTACGTCCGCGACGCCTTCCCACAGCGTGTACATCGCCTCGTTGATCATCGGCATCAAAATCCGGTTAGCTACGAAACCAGGGTAGTCGGTCACTTCAACGGGTACTTTACCTAAGTCCCGGCTGAGTTGCATCACCATCTTCGTAGTCTCATCGTTCGTAGCGTAGCCGCGAATAACCTCGATTAATTTCATCACCGGCACCGGGTTCATGAAGTGCATCCCGATCACCTTTTCTGGCCGATCGGTCGCCGCGGCAATCCGCGTAATGCTGATGCTAGAGGTGTTTGAAGCAAGGGGCGCGGCCGCGGGTGCCAGGCGAGCGAGCTCGGCAAAGATCTTTAGCTTCAGGTCGACGTTTTCCGTCGCAGCCTCAATGACGAGGTCGGCCTCGGAAACCCCTTCCGCCATGTCGGTGTGCAGACTAATGTTGGCGACGGCCGTGGCGAGTTCCACCTCCGTAATGCGCTCTTTCTTAAGCACTCTTGCCAAGCTTGACTGTACGCTCGCCAATCCGCGATCGAGCGATTCCGTACTAATATCAACGAGACTAACCTGGTGCCCGGCAACCGCAAAGACTTGCGCGATACCGGCGCCCATCTGCCCCGCACCAATAACTGAAATATTCATAAATGTCAACTTAACTGATCCATTTTACCTCCTCGATCTGCATAACGCGGGCGAGGTGGCGAGAAAGTACGAAGAAGTAATCGCTCAGGCGATTCAGGTAGATGATAACCGCACCGTCTATCTCCACGTCCGTGGCCAGCTCAACGACGCGCCGCTCCGCCCGCCGGCAGATGGTGCGGCAAATGTGTGCGTGGCTGAGGACCGGTGCCCCACCGGGAAGCACGAAGTGGGTCATCTTGGGTAAGTCCGCGTCCATCCGATCAATGGCATGCTCCAAGTCCGTAGCCGCGCTGGCGGGGAGCTCATAAGCTTGCCCCGGGCGGTCATCGGCCAGCGCCGCACCGAGGGCGAACAGGTGATTCTGCTGCGCGAGTAGTTCCGTACGTAAGTCGTCATCTTCGATGTGGTCACGTAGCAAACCGAGGAAAGAGTTTAGTTCGTCCACCGTCCCGTAGGCTTCTACGCGCTGGTGGAATTTCGGGATGCGTTTGCCCGAGTAAAGCCCCGTCTGGCCCTTGTCGCCCGTTTTAGTATATACTTTCATGCTTAGAGTTTACGGCAACGGTGAAGTCGAGGTGATTTCGGTGCCTAGTTTTTGCTGCAAACGCCAATTCTTACGCTTGGTTGTAGCGGTGTTCCGGGTCGGAAGCCCTACGAATTTCCGCGTTCAGTTCATCGGTCTCGACCGAGCCGTCCCGGAGACGTACGATGCGGTGCGCGTGCTCGGCAATATCGGGCTCGTGGGTGACGATGATGACCGTATTTCCGTCGGCCTGGATTTTCTCGAAAATCTCCATAATCTCGATACTTGTTTTCGTATCGAGGTTGCCGGTGGGCTCATCCGCCAGGATGATGGCTGGCCTGTTCACCAGCGCCCGGGCGATGGCGACGCGCTGGCGCTGTCCACCGGAGAGTTCGTTGGGTTTGTGGTCCGTGCGGTCGCCAAGGCCGACGGAAGCTAACACCTCGTGAGCCCGAGCTTCTCTTTCCTTACGGGGAACGCCGGCGTAGACCAGGGGAAGGGCGACGTTGTCCAGCGTACTTTGGCGGGGGAGGAGATTAAAGGTCTGGAAGACAAAACCAATTTTCTCGTTCCGAATATTGGCCAGTTCGGTATCGTCCATCACGCTGACGTCCTTGCCGTCGAGCTTGTAGTTGCCTAAGGTGGGCGTGTCGAGGCAGCCGAGCAGGTTCATTAACGTTGACTTTCCGGAACCGGAAGGACCCATTAGCGCTACGTATTCATTTGTGTTAATGAGCAGATCGACGCCGCGCAAAGCGTGCACCTTGGTCTGGCCCATTATGTAGGTCTTCGTCAACTGGTCAATCTCGATAACTGGCTCCATGGCGCGGTTTTGTAAAGTAAAAAATTAAGTGTAGCCGCACTATTCGCTGATGACCCGGGGGACGCACAAAAAACCACCCTCGCGGTCAGCGTCGGGTGCATTGTCCAGGGCTAGGTCGCGGTCGATGTGGTGGCCGATCTTATCCGGGCGGGGAACGTTTTCCTGGCCGGTTACGTAACGGAGCGGTTCTATATTTTCCAGATCCAACTCGTCAAGCTTAGCGACCATTTCCAAAATCCCCGCAAGGTCATCCCGCAATTTGATCGACTGCGCCGGGGTGGGGGCAAGGCGGGCTAGTTTAGCTAGTTGCGAGATTAAGGCTTCGTCAACTTTCATGCGCTTAGTTTTCGACAAATGTAAGGTTTGGGCGGATGGATGGAAACTACGAGCCTTGTGTGCTCACTTTTCGGGGCTCACAACCACTAGGCCGGGCGTGAGGGGATCGAGGTGATCGATCAGGACTTCAAACATCTTTTCGCCTTCCCGCAGGTAAATATTCAGAAAATTGTCTTTGCGCTCCTGCAAGCTGTTGTGCGGAAAGAGGTCGGCCCGCAGGGTCCGTACGTGAGTCATCGCCACCGCAAACCGTTGCTTCTCGACGCGGCGAAAACGGCTCTCGAAGTTCTCCACGATTTTGACCTGCCTGGTGCCTTCGGCGAGCGCCGCGCCCTCCAGCGTCGGGTCGATCTTCAACGCCTTGGCCGCGATGCGCGCGAAGATTTCGTTCACGTCGGCGACTTCCTGCTCCAGACTAAGGTCGTTGGCGGAATGACGGGCTACGTAGTCGCGGATGATAAGGTCCGCCTCCCGGAATACTTCACCGTAGGCGATACCTAATTTACTGATCTTTTTCTGTTGCTGCACGCCGACCCACAAAACCGAGCTACGCCGAACGAGCATGGGAAAATTTAGGTCGAAAGCAACGAATTGTTCTTTGCGTTCCAACCAGTAGGCAAGTTCACCGCCGCCACCGATGTAGGCGAGGTTCGGAAAAATCAACTCCTGAAAGAGTGGTCTCATGACGACGTTCGGGCTGAACTTTTCCGGGTGAGCTATCAGTTCCTGGCGCATTCCTGTTTCCGTAAACTCTAGTTCGGTATCGAGTATGCGGTACTTGTTTTCTCTATTTACAATACGATCTCGACGACCGTCGGTCAGGTAAAATAAATTGATCTCGCGGGCGTGCGCCTGGCCGCTGAAGCCGGCGTCGGTGAGTTCCCGCTGCGCCTTTTCCATCAGCGGCTGGCTGACTTGCTCAAAGATCTCGCGCTCCATGATGGGGCGGAAGGCGGCTTTAAATTCGGGCTTGGCCATGTCGGCGACGACCAATCCCGTTTGCCCGAACAGGTCGTGCACGAGGGCGACCGTAGCCGCGCCGTAGGTTTTGTTTTGGGTGTACGCTTTTTCAATCCGTTCGTAGATTTTCCGGGCGCGGCCCCGATAGCTATCGGGGGTGCCGAGTAATTTCGAAAGCGCAGCGAGGGCCGGGCGGAGTGATTCAGTCGACATCGCACCAACTGAACCACCGGTGCCCCCGTTGTCCCATTGGACTTTGTTGCCGTCGATACGGGCATGGTTAATCTCTTCGAAGTCATGGTCTTCCCCGCCCACAATGAAGACGGGTACGATTTTATGGTCCGGATAGCGCTCATTCAGCTGACGGGCCAGGTTAATGGCCGAACAAATCTTGTAGATGAAATAAAGCGGCCCGGTAAAAAGAGAGGGCTGGTGGGCGGTAATGACCGTAAACACATTGCTTTCCCCTAAACTCTGCACCTGCGACCGCGCTAAATCTGCTTCCGGAAGCTTGTCGTACTGCTCCGTGAGGACCTTGACCAATAGCGTCCGATCCGTATTATCCCGCGCTTTATCCGTCATCACCTCCGCGAAACTCTCCAAATTGACGCCGTACTTATAGAAGGGCCGCAAGCGCTCGTCGGCCGTGGCGTAGGCGACATCCTTTTCGGAAAATTGGGGGACTTCAGGAAACGGAATACGGTCAATTTGCATGCGGCGGTTTATATTGCGGGTCAGGCGGGAAAACCCAACGGCCCCGCAAAAGTTGACTTTTTCGTGTAAACACAAGCCTTCGATCATGCCCCAATTAATCCTCGCCCTCGACCAGGGAACGACCTCCTGCCGCGCCATTCTTTTCAACCAAACCGGTGACATCGTCTCCGTCGCCCAACAAGAATTTACCCAGATCTACCCGCAACCAGCGTGGGTCGAGCACGACGCCGACGAAATTTGGAGCACCCAGTACGCCGTCACCCAGGAAGTGCTCGGCAAAGCAAAAATCAAGGCTGCCGACGTAGCCGCCATCGGCATCACCAACCAGCGCGAAACGACCCTCGTCTGGGACCGCAAAACCGGGAACCCAATACATAACGCCATCGTCTGGCAAGACCGCCGCACGGCCGCCATCTGCGACCGACTGAAAGAAAAAGGGCTGGAAGATCACGTTCGCGCGACTACCGGCCTAGTAATCGACGCCTACTTTTCCGGTACAAAAATCAAATGGATACTCGATAATGTGGAAGGCGCTCGCAAACGCGCGGAGAACGGCGAGCTAGCTTTCGGTACGATGGACAGTTGGCTAGTTTACAAACTCACCGGCGGCGAGGTCCACGTCACCGACGTCACCAACGCCGGCCGCACGATGCTTTTCGACATCAAAAAACGGCAGTGGGACGAGAAGATGCTGACCGAGCTGGGCGTCCCGCGAAGCATGCTACCGGAGGTGAAATCCAGCAGCGAAGTCTACGGAGAAACGCACCCCGATCTGTTCAGCTCACCGATCAAAATCGCCGGTATGGCGGGTGATCAACACTGCGCGCTGTTCGGTCAGGCTTGCTACGAAAAGGGGCAGGCGAAAAATACTTACGGGACGGGCTGTTTCATGCTGATGAATACCGGGACGGAAGCGATGACCAGTAAGAACGGTTTATTAACCACGGTTGCCTGGGAAATCGACGGTGAAATAACTTACGCACTGGAGGGCGCGGTCTTCATCGCCGGTGCCGCCATTCAGTGGCTGCGCGATGGACTAAAGATCATCGACGAAGCACCGGATTCGGAATTTTACGCGCGAAAAGTAAACGATACCGGCGGCGTGTACGTCGTGCCCGCCTTCGCCGGCCTGGGTGCCCCGTACTGGGATATGTACGCCCGCGGTGCCATTTTTGGACTGACGCGGGGGAGTAATAAAGCCCACATCGTCCGGGCAACCCTACAAAGCTTAGCCTACCAAGTCCGCGATGTGCTCGACGCGATGCAGAAAGATTCCGGCGCGAAACTCAAAACGCTACGCGTTGACGGCGGTGCCTCGGGGAACGACTTTTTAATGCAGTTCCAGGCGGATATGCTGGATACGAACGTGGAGCGGCCGCAGGTGACGGAAACGACGGCGCTCGGCGCGGCGATGTTTGCCGGCCTGGCGGTGGGCTACTGGACGAAAGACGATCTGGAGCGGACTTGGCAGCTGGGTAAGTGCTTCAGTTCAACTATGGAGGAAGATAAGCGGGCGAAGCTTTACCGGGGTTGGCAGAAGGCGGTCAAGCGGAGCATGGCTTGGGCGGAGGAGGATGAATAGCTGCTTGAAGACGTTTGTTTTTAAGGCACGAAGGCACAAAATAGTTACACGATATCCCGGTCACCAATTGCCGTCAAAAGTTCTTCGAGGTTCCACATATTTTCTTCTAAGTACGGTCCGACAACCGTGCGTCTGAGGGCTGTCAGGTAACCGCCAGAATCCAATGATTTTCCTAAATCGTACGCCAAGCTACGAATGTAAGTCCCCTTCGAGCAGCTGATCACAAAGTCGACCTCGGGCAATTCAATTCGCGTAATCTCAAATTCATGCACGGTGACCGGGCGGGGCTTAACTTCTACTGATTCACCCCGGCGGGCTTTTTTGTATAGTGGCTGACCACCAACTTTTATGGCCGAAAATATAGGCGGTAGTTGTTGTAAATCACCCGTTAAGTCAATCGCGGCCTGGCGAATCATTTCTTCCGTAATGTGGTCGGTCGGAAAAGTCTCGTTAATGGGCTCTTCGGCGTCGTAGCTGGCCGTCGTCGCGCCGAGGGTAATGGTGCCGGTGTAGGTTTTGTCTAGGCCCTGTAACTCCTGTAGTCGCTTCGTCCACTTTCCAGTGCAGATATTTAGCATTCCGGTGGCCATGGGGTCGAGCGTGCCGGCGTGGCCGACTTTGAATTTCTTTAAGCCTAGCTTCTTGCGGATTTTCCAGCGTAGTTTGTTAACGACGTCGAAGCTCGTCCAGCCTTTAGGTTTGTTGACTAGGAATAGCGTGCCGTCTTGAAAAGTAAATGGGGGCTGAAGGCTAGGTTCGGGTAAGTTTGACATGGGCGCGGTCGCTGGTGCAGGGGAAGGTTGGGGTGAAGAGGCAAGGTAAACAACCGTGGAGCTAAAGTGAGGTGGAGCGATCGATATACCCACCACGACTAAACTCAATGATATCCGCACCACCCTCCAGTTTAGTCACTATTTCGCTGAAGTGGGTATCAAAATATTGAAGAAGATCCTTATTGGATATATTACCGAACGTCAAATAGAGAACTTTTGGGGGTGCACCAAAGACCAGGTATGCATTATAAAAGTCAGCGTCCTTCGTGATCACTACTCGATCTTCAGTGACGGCTACATTAGTGATCTCGTCGTCCGCAAGAAGGTGCCCATCTTTTAAATCGGTCGTGTGAATTACGGTATAGCCCTGTTATCTTAAAACTACCGCAAGTTTGAACGGCAACTGAGTGTCGACGATGAAATTCATATGAAGGAAACTGCGGAACGGCTGTCGATTACTCTTGCGGCGAACTGGACACAGGCTAAAATATCATCCCTTTCTATGTAGGGGTAATCCGCTAAAATTTCGTCAAAACTCATGCCCCCACCGACCAACTCCAACATTTGCGTCACGGTAAAGCGCATGTTCCTGATGCTGGGTTTGCCGTGCATGACGTTAGGACTCATGGTGATTCTTTCCCGGAAGTTCATACTGGTGCTTTTGAGTTTCACGAAGATAGGACAGTCTTGGTTGCCCCACAAAAAGGGCCAGCCGTTGCAATACGACTGGCCCTGATTAGCTTCTATTTATCGTGATGACCTACCGATCCACAAAAGTAATCGCCTCACCAGTCTTACCGTTCCGGCCGGTACGGCCAACGCGGTGGATGTAGACGTCGTAATCCGTAGGGGCTTCGAAGTTGATCACGTGGGTGACGTCATCAATGTCGAGGCCACGGGCGGCAACGTCGGTGGCACAGAGGGCTTTGATCTTGCCGGACTTGAATTTGCCGAGCGCTTTCTGGCGGTAGTTCTGTGATTTGTTACCGTGGATCTCATCGGTGGCGATGCCGGCCTGGGAGAGCTTCTTGGTGATCTTCTTCACGCGGTGCTTCGTTTCGGCGAAGACGAGGACGCGCTTCATCTTCGGGTCGCCCATCATGTCGATCAGTTGGTCAAAGCGTTCGTCGCCGGAGACCACCTGCACGGTCTGGTTGATGTGCTCGGCGGAAGCTTCACCGCTGCTGACTTGGTGGATGACGGGGTCCGTGAGGAAGTAGTTGACGATCGTTTCCTGCGTCTTGTCGCGGGTCGCGGAGAAGAGCATGGTCTGGTCGCGCTGACCAATTTTGTCGGCGATGAACTTGACGTCCTTTTGGAAACCCATGTCGAGCATCCGGTCGAACTCGTCGAGGATGAGGACGGAAGCCTGGGCGAGATCGATCTTGCCCTGGCCGTAAAGGTCCTTCAGACGACCGGGGGTAGCGACGATGAGGTCGTAGTTCCGCTTGAGGGCGTGAATGTCGCTGTTGATATTCCGTCCGCCGATGAGGGTGAGGCTGGAGAACGTCATTCCTTTCGTGAGCGTCTTGAACTCCTGCTCAATCTGCAGAGCAAGCTCCCGGGTAGGGGCGAGTACGAGCGTCTGGAACGGCTCATCTTTCAATAAGGCGTCAATGATGGGGATGAGGAAGGCGCCGGTTTTACCGGTACCGGTCGTAGCGATGCCCATGATGTCCTTCAGCTCGATGATGTCGGCGAAGGAAACTTCCTGGATTTCGGTTGGGGCAACCCAACCGGCCTGCCGGAGGGCTACTTTTAGTTTTGGGTGAATATCCCAGTCGGCGTATTTGGTCTTGGCGTCGTACGTGACTTCCTGCATCGGGACGGCCTCGTGGACCATCAGGTGAGAAGCGATGGGCTTGTAGACGTGGGTGCTACGACGGCCGCCGCCGCCACCGCGCTGGCCGCCACCGCCACTACGACGGTTGCCACCGCCACCTGAGCTGGTTGATTTATTACGACGATTGTTCGGTCGGCTCTTGGAGCCTCCGGAGGAGCGTTTGTTTTCCATGTATAGTTTTGGGGGGGAGCACCCAAGGAAGCGGAATTACAACACGCTCGGGAACTCTGATTGGGGTAAAAAGGATCTGGGCCAAAAGCAGCCCCCGATCGGGAGTAATTCACGCACGGCGGTTTGTATTCACGCCGGCATTCTCCGAAAATTTGTGCGAAGGTACGGTTTTGTACCGTAACACGATGTTATTGTTTTATTAACTGTACTACAGTGATGCCAATACAACGTCGCTGGGTTATCATCGCGTCGACTACTGTTGTAGTGTTTACTGCGTTGCTATCGTAATAAAAAGTGCACGCCGCCCCAGGAGTGGTTTGACTCCTCTGATAAAACACGGTTGGGATAGCTGGTCTGGATTCAGTAATCCCCTTGTCTTCTACGCAGTCTTCAAACCGCGCTTCCGAGCCCGACAAGTCTGAGCTGAGGCCCGCCCTAGACAGACCAAATCACTTCCCAATTTAAATAAACTGTAGGGTCAACCAATGGTATGGGACGGTCGTGCGGGGGGATAACAGGGTGGGGGAGGGAATGGTTTTGTCGTGAGGTAGGAAGAGTAGGCGGTAGGAATGTAGGCGATAATTAGTAGACTGGTAGTCGCGAATGCTTTGTTTGCTTGGAAATCATCTCTGCACCCGCGACCGCGCATTACTCTTCTCCGCTAGCTTGCCGTCACCACTTCAGTAGCGGGTTGTGTTATTACGTAACACTATTCACCCGTAATTGGAGATGAACACTTCCGGTAATTTGGGGTAGTGACGGGATACTTTACCCTCGACAACTCAAATGAACGAAACTAAAACACTCCCGGTCGGCCTCACCGTAAACGACAAAACTTGTAACGTCTGCGTGTGGGCACCGAACGCTAAGGCCGTGGCCATCGCGGGCACCTTTAACGATTGGAACAAGACCGCTACTGTACTTCAGAACGATCCAAATCGCCACGGCCACTGGGTGGCTTACGATCTTCCCATGAAGGCGGGAGATGAGTATTTATTCGCCATTACTACCCAGGCCGATGAAGTCATTATGAGAGCCGACCCCCGTGCCCGGCGGATGACCAACTCGGTGGGGAACAGCGTGGTTTACCCCAATAATTACGACTGGCAAGCCGATGACTTCAAGATGCCGAGCTGGAATGAATTAGTCATTTACGAGTTACACATCGGAACTTTTAACGTGACCGAGGCGGGAAAACCCGGAACCTTTGCGACCGCCATCGATCGGCTGGAGTACCTGGTGGACATGGGCATCAACTGCATCGAAGTGATGCCAATTTCGGAGTTCGCCGGAGATTTCAGTTGGGGCTACAACCCCGCCCACCCTTACGCAGTGGAGGAAGCCTACGGCGGGCCGGATGGATTCAAAGATTTCGTCAAAGCAGCACACGCTAAGGGCATAGCCGTGATTCTCGACGTTGTTTATAACCACTTTGGCCCGAGCGACCTGGCCATTTGGCAGTTTGACGGCTGGAGTGAGAACGATAAGGGCGGTATCTACTTTTACAACGACTGGCGCAGCGACACCCCCTGGGGAGATACGCGCCCCGATTACGGCCGCCCGGAAGTCAGCGATTACATCCACGACAACGCCATGATGTGGCTCGATGAATTCCGTTGCGATGGCCTGCGGATGGACATGATTCCTTACATGCGGCACGTCAAGGGAGACGAAAACGCAAGTGAATCTCTTCCGGAAGGAGTAGCGGTACTACAGCGAATCAATACTTCCGTAAACGAGCGTTTCCCCGGCCGCCTGACGATCGCCGAAGATTTACACGGTAACAACTTCATCACGGACGACCAAGCTGACGGTGGCTGTGGATTTGGTAGCCAGTGGGATGCTGATTTCGTCCACCCCGTGCGGGCGGCCCTGATCGAACAGGAGGATACGAACCGCTCCATGGAGTCGCTAAGTAGCGCACTGCTGCGGCGGTACGGGGATGACTTCTTCAAGCGCGTCGTTTACACGGAGAGCCACGACGAAGTCGCCAACGGCAACGCTCGGATAGCGGAAGAAATCGCCGCCGATGATGTGAACAACTACTGGTCGGTTAAGCGCGCCGGACTGGGGGCGGCCATGGTGCTCACTACGCCCGGTATTCCCATGCTTTTCCAGGGACAAGCCCTCCTCGAAGATAAGTGGTTCAGTGATCAGGACCCGTTGGACTGGAGCCGCAAAGACGAATTCTCCGGTGTGTTCAACCAGTATCAGGACCTGATTCGCCTGCGCCGTAACCTGACCGGGCGCACGCGCGGCTTACAGGGGCAGCACACGCAGCCGCTCGTTATCAATGAACGGGATAAAATTTTGGCCTACGTACGTTGGTACGATGACCCGCAGAAAGACGGCGTACTGGTCGTGCTGAACTTCAGCAATACCACCTACAATGGCTACGCAATCGGTATGAACCAAGCATCCCACTGGGAGCTGCTCTTTAACGGCGATTGGAAAGGGTACAGTGACTTCAATGCGAACGCCGACGTTGCGCTGAAACTTCAATCGGAGGAAATCGACCAGGATGGCTACCCCCACCGGGTGATTACGGACATCGGTCCCTACGGCTCGCTCATTTTTGGTATCTGTGCAGCATAGTGGTGGCCACTAAGCCTACGGCCTGCCCTGCCGCGGCCTAAGCATTCGGTTACGTCGGTGCAATTAACATCGTAAATTGGTGATATTCCTGTATTTACTACGGAGCATCTGGTAGATTCGTAAGGTAGTTGGCTTCTCGTTCTGCAAGAGGATGTGACTACCTTACGGACCCCAGCCACCCCGTACAATGCGCCCTTGTCTATTTATACTCTACCTCATCATCGCCCAGACGCAGTTGGCGGGTCAGGACTCTGGTGTCCGTACCGAAGGTGTGCCAAAAGTCCGGTACTACACGCCCGAGCAGTACGGAGGTGATAACCAGAACTGGGATCTGGCGCAGGGTGACGATGGCGTGATCTACGTTGCTAACTCCGCCGGCGTACTTTCTTTTGACGGAGCGAAATGGCAACGGTTCAACTTACCCGGCCGACCGGTCGTCCGAGCATTAGCTTTTACGGACGGTCGATTGTATGCCGGGGGGTATGGTGAGTTTGGCTACTTCACCGATTTGGACAAAAGTGACCCCACCTATACTTCCCTTACCGATCAAATCGGTACGGGCGGGGTGCGGGAAGAAATATGGAAGATCGAATTACTCCTCGACGGGACAATTATCTTCCAGTCATTCGCCCGGCTATATGCTTTCCGCTCAGACAAGCTCATTGCCGACGTAGCACCCGGGATCGTTCTTTTTGGACAATCGGAAGGGAATCGTTTGGTCCTGCCCGTGGCGGGGCAAGGTTTGCAATACTGGTCGTCCGATACTGGCTTGAACCAGTTGGAGGGGAGCGAAAGAATCGGTTCGCGCATCGTAAGCAGTATAGCCCGGCGGGGCGAGGGCTACCTCATTGCCACCGCAGATACAACTTTCGTGTTGCAGCATGGAAAACTCAAGGAGACCGAACTGCCCAGTCAGGTCAACAGACTACTATCCCTGGCGGACGGCGGACTGGCAGCCGGCACGATCGATGATGGCGTGTACTTGACGGACGAGAGTTTACGCACAACGCTGCACCTGAATCGCGATAACGGCCTGGGGAACAATACCGTGCTGGCCCTTCTCGAGGACAAAGCCGGAAATCTCTGGGTGGGTCTGGACCGCGGGCTGGCCGTGATCAACCGAAACGGACCGCTTCGCTACGCCAACGCCGCAACGGCTGAGTTGGGGACTGTATACGCCGCGGCCCGGCGGGGTGACTTAACTTATTTGGGGACCAACCAGGGATTGTTCGTGCGCTCCGGTAGTGAAGATCGTCCCTTCAAACCGGTTGCCGGAACCACCGGCCAGGTGTGGGAACTTAAAGTTGTGGACGGGCTGCTGCTGTGCGGCCATAATAGCGGTTTGTTTTTGGTCCAAGGCACTACGGCCCGGTTACTACCGGGGGGGACGGGGGTTTGGAGTACCGTAGTTCATCCGACTGACTCGTCCGTCTTCGCCCAAGCGACTTATACCGGCATCAGTATTTTGCTGGATGCCGCCAACTCCGTTGCACCCCTCCGGTTGCCTGGCTATTTAGCTCCCCTACGATCGGTAGCCTGGGTCGGTGACCAACGGTTGCTGGCCGCACACGCCTCCCGTGGCGTGATGCGCATCGGCCTGACGGGCGATTTATCCGACTATGACGCAATCGACACGCTTGGCGCAGACATCACCAAGCCAATCGTCGTTCGCTACGGCGATACCGTACTTGTGCAAAGTACCGAGCAAGTCCTTCGCTACCGCAACGGTGGGCTCGAAGCGCTCAAAGAATTTTTGGGTATCCCCCTGCCCAGGGGAAGCCTGATCATCCCCGGCCGCCCCGGTAGTGAAGAGTGGTTTCTCGTCCAACGGCAAACTTTATCTTTATTTCGGGGTGGTGAGCTGGTCACTACGGTACCCGTGCGACTCCACGCCGACTACCCACGGATAATTCCCTGGGGGGAGGACCGATATTTATTGTGCCTCAACGATGGGTACGCAATTTTTGATCCGCAGGTCGGGGAGACCGACTTACCGGAGATGTTACTTCGAAAGGAAGTTGTTGCGGTAAACGCCGTACGTTTTGAAGCTGCCCTGCCGCTGTTCGACCGGCCGGTCAGGTATCGCTACCGGTTGACGCACCGGCAGGAAGAATGGTCAGCCTGGACGGACCGGCCTGAATTTGAGTTTAGAGATCTCTGGGAGGGCAACTACCTTTTTAAAGTGGAATCGGACTGGCCCGGAACGGGTGTGGAAAGCATATTTACCATTTCTCCTCCGTGGTTCCGCAGTACTGCCGCTTACCTAATATACGGGGCCGCATTTTTTGCGGCTATTTACCTTTTTTACCAACTTCACCGGAAGCGCCTTACGGTTCAGGAGCGTCGGCTGGAATTGATCCGCCGCCGACATCTACACCGCCAGGAAATGCACGCACGCAACCGGGAACTGGAAGACAGCGTAGCCACCAAAAATCGAGAATTAGCGAACACGACGCTCAGCCTGGCCAAGAAGAACGAGATGCTGCTCCAACTGCGCACGGAACTAGATCGGGGCCGCAACGAGAAGGTCCGCCACCTCATCGACCGCAACCTGAACAACGAAGAGGATTGGTCTATTTTTGAAAGCCATTTCAACGACGTCCACGACACCTTCCTGAACAAACTACGTCACGCGCATCCTAACCTAACCTCCGGAGATCTGCAACTCGCTGCCTACCTGAAGATGGGCCTCGCCTCCAAAGAAATAGCTCCCTTGCTGCACATCAGCCTGCGGGGCGTCGAGAACAAACGCTATCGATTGCGGAAGAAACTGGAACTGGAGGGGAGTGATAACCTCAACCAGTACCTCCTCGATATCTGATGGTGAGGTCGCGAATCTTGTGATTTTCTTCCTTACCTGGCGTGTGTCAATGGCATAACTAATTTATAATCAGCGATTTAGTTGTGCGAAAGGGGATTCCTAATTTTGTTGAATAATCAAATAATTTTGGCAATGGCGTAGTCCTGGTGAGGTGCAAAATTCGTCTAACGGCCCGCTGTTAGGCGAACTTCATGACGAATTTAGCGCGCTGCGGCCCAGTTGGCTTTGGCGCATAAAGAAGTCACATGCACAGAATTTTTACCCTCATCGCACTCTCCGTATGCACACTTATCGCGGGTCAGTTACGGGGGCAGGCCGGCCCCGTAACCGGGCTGGTGGCTACTGCCTATGACCACCACGTAGAACTTAATTGGGACGCACCCACCAACCCGGCGGTGACCAGCGTACGCGTTTTTTCAGCGGAAGGGGAAGGGGCTTTTGCGACGGTTGCTACCTATAACACGGCTTCGCGCACGCACGTATCCTTTTTGGGGGACTGGAACGTAACCGGGCGTTACTTCGTCCGGTCAATCACCGCCACCGGTCAGCTCGGCGCGCCTTCCGATACGGTTTCCGCGACGACCTTCGAGATGACGGATTCGATGCTGCTGGATATGGTCCAGGAATACACGTTGCGCTACTTCTACGATTTTGGCCACCCCGTCTCCGGCCTCGCCCGGGAGAGAAACACCACCAGCACGGTAACCAGTGGCGGCAGCGGCTTCGGCGTGATGGCGCTGATCGTCGGCGCCGAACGTGGTTTCTTGACTTACGAGCAGGCACTGACGCGGACCAATAAAATGGTGGATTACCTACTCGAAGTGCCACGCTTCAAGGGTGCCTTTAGTCACTGGATGAACGGCGCGAACCGGCAAGTGATCCCCTTCAGTGCGCGCGATGACGGGGGAGACCTTGTTGAGACGGCTTTCCTCATTCAAGGATTACTAACCGCGCGGCAATACTACACGGGCGACTCAGAAAATGAAGTCCGGTTGCGCACTAACATTACCCAGCTCTGGGAAGAAGTCAACTGGAACTGGTACCGCAAAACCACCGGTAACGTCATCTACTGGCACTGGTCGCCGACCAATGAGTTCGCGATCAACCTGCCCATTCGGGGGTTCAATGAGTCCCAAATCGTGTACTTGCTCGCGGTCGCTTCACCCACCGCCGCGTTCGACGTTCCCGCTTCGGTGTATAAATCGGGCTGGGCCGGCGAAAATTACGCGACCAACAATTCGTTCTACGACATCCCGCTGATCGTCGGGCGGAGAAAGGGCGGTCCGCTCTTCTTTAGCCACTACAGCTACCTCGGTTTCGACCCCCGCGGCATCCGCGATGATTTCGCGAATTACTTCGAGCGCAACCGGAACCACTCGCTGATCAATTACGAGCACTGCGTTGACAACCCTTACAACCGCGAAGGCTACGGACCCAACGTCTGGGGGCTAACGGCCAGTGATGATCCGGACGGTTACAAAGCTCACTCCCCCGACAATCAGAACGACGATAACGGTACCATTTCTCCCACCGCCGCCCTGAGTTCCATGCCCTACACGCCCGAGGAAAGTATGCGGGCGCTCAAGCACTTTTACCGGGAGATGGGCGACCGCACCTGGGGGCCGTACGGATTTTACGACGCCTTCAACGAGGGGCGCGACTGGTACGCGAATAGTTACCTGGCCATCGATCAGGGGCCGATCATTTGTATGATCGAGAACGCGCGGTCCGGCTTACTCTGGGACCTTTTTATGAAGAACCCGGAGATCGCACCGGCGCTGGCGGCCGTCGGTTTTGTGAAAGACGCCACCACCGCAACCGCTGAACTGCCGGCCATTTTTACGGAGGCACCTCAGCTTTATCCCAATCCGGCTACGGACCGGCTCACGGTCGATCTACACCTCCGCGCGGCGACTGACGTGACGGTCGATTTGTATGATTTGGCGGGGACGCGGGTGCAAAGTCTGTACAAAGGCGAAGCCGGGGGGGCTGGCGCCGTACCCATCTCTTTGCACCTGCGACCGCGCCCCAGTGCCGGCTACTATTTTCTCAAAATCAATACGCCCGGCGGAAGCACGCTGCTACCACTGGTCCTCCAACGCTAATCCTTTTTAACCTTTTTCGCTCAAACTAACGACATCATGCATAAACTTTTACTCCTATTACTCTGCGTTTGCGGCGGCTTTGCCGTGCAGGCCCAAACCGTCCTCGAAGACTTTGAAGGCGGCACTCCCGACCTCGTTTGGGAAGCCGTGAATGGCACCTACGACGGCGCCGTGATGAACCCCAACGACACCACCGCGAATACCAGCGATTGGGTGGGCTCCTACACCAAAAGCGGTACGAATGCCTTTAGCCTTTTCCGCACCGTCTTCGACGCACCGCTCGACCTGAGTACCGACAATCTGTTCAGCATCCAGCTCAACGCGGGTGCCGCAACGGAGATGATTCTCAAGCTCCAGGGCGGTGGCCGCAGTGCCGAAAAGCGCATCAACATTACCACGGCAAACGTTTGGCGTACTTACACTTTCGACCTCAGTGCGTTGTCGGATGCGGATAGCATCAACACCCTCATCCTGTTCTTTGACCCGGGCGTTGCGGAGAGCGACAGCACTTACTTGTTTGACAACCTGACCGTTAGCCCCGCCGGACCCTGTGCCGGTACTACGGAAGACGTCACCATCATCGACGACTTCGAGTGCCAACGCAACGCTGCCTACCGGGGCGGTTTCGAAAACATTGAAGTGATCGCTAACCCGGACCCGAGTGGTATTAATCAATCCACTGGCGTAGGGCAGTACACGGATGGCCCCGGAGGTTTTGATGCCCTGAGCATCAATTACGACAACGGTCTTGATCTCAGTGTGAACAACTATATCTGCATCGATGTGTGGGCACCCGTTGCCGGTAATCTGCTGGTTAAGCTGGAAGGTGGAGCGTCTCCCGTCAAAGAGATACCTAACCAGATTACGACTACCATGGCCTGGACGCAGGTTTGCGTTGATTTTAGCGATCAGGCGGCAGCCGACCACAGCCAGCTTGTTTTCTTCTTCAACGCCGGTGAAAATGGTGACGGAGACGTTTACTACATCGACAACATTACCCGTACCGTCGCACCCGTTGCCGAGGCGCTAGAAGATTTTGAGAATGGAGCCAACCTAAGTTGGGGGCCCGCCAACAATAACTCGACGGTGAACGGTACCTATAACGGCGTCGTCGCCAACCCGTCGACTGGTGGCGTGAACACTAGCGCGAACGTGGGTAGCTACACCCGCGCCGCCAGCAATTTCAGCGCGATTAGCGCGGAATTGCTGGAAGGGCTCGACCTTACCACGAATCCCCAGTTGAACCTCGACGTAGTGGCACCCGCAGGCGCAACCACGGTCCAATTACAACTCGTGAGCGCACTTGAAGGCGTCAAAACCGCGGATGCAACCCTGACGACCCCCGGCACGTGGGAAACACTCAATTTTAACTTTGAGAACTTCGAAGAAATTACCGATTTTTTCCAGGTCAATATCTTATTCAACCCGAGCACGACGGGGACGGGTACCTATCTGTTCGACAATCTGGGACAAGGCCAGTCTACCATCGACGCGTGCGTCGACGTAGAAAATGACCCCGACGTATTTGACGATTTCGAATGTCAGCGCAACGGCGAGTACACCTTGGGTGCCGAGTTCCTCTCGGTCGTTAATAACCCCGACGTTAAGCCCGAAAACAATAGTTTGAAAGTTGGTCAGTTCATCGACCAGACCGGTGGTTTTAACGCGCTGGTCATTGACCGGGGCGAGGATAATCCGTTTGATTTTGCACAGAAGAACCAAATCATGGCAAAAATCTGGTCGCCCGTTGCCGGTCAAATTCTTTTTAAACTGGAAGGCGGACCAAATGATGTCGTCGAGGTATTCCTGGACATCCCCGAAACGATGGAGTGGATTGACTATTCCGCCGACTTCAGCGCCGCGGCCGGTCAGGGGCACACGCGCCTGGCGCTTTTCTTCGGAGCGGGTGAGAATAACACCGCGCCAAACACCTACTTCATCGACAACATCCGGGTTGCGCGCGCGCCGTTTACCATGGATTGCATCACGACTTTCGAGCCCGGTGACCTTACCCTGACGGACTTCAATTACTTTTCCAACGGTTCATTCGAAGACGAGCAGTTCACCATCGTGGATAATCCCCTCGTGAGTGACGGTAACGGTAGTGCTTCGGTCGGGTCATTCATAGAAGCCAATGACGGTGCACTTTTCGCCGGCCTGGCGAGCTCCCCAATTGCCCCGATTATCCTCGGAGAAAACAAGACGATCACCATTAAAATGCTGATGCCGATCGCCGGCACCGTAGTCATGAAATTGGAGCGCCCGGTAGGCGGAGCACCCGGTAGTGGAGACATCGCTGCGGAGTACACAACACCCGACGTGTGGCAGACCCTGACCTTTGATTTTAGCAACACCCAGGGTGGCGACCCTATCCCGACCGGTGCCACTTACGAGCGCCTCACGCTCATTCCGAACCGGACGGAGATTCCGACGGAAAACCTGACGCATTACTTCGACGACATCGCCGTCGGTGGTGGCTTATGTGGAATGACGACCGGCATTTTTCAGCCAATTACGATTGACGAGCTGAAGGTTTTCCCGAACCCAGTTGCCGACCGGTTGACAATTGAAAATGCCAACGACGCCACGCTTTTCGAAGTAACTAATCTCCTCGGCCAGCGTCAGGCAAGTTTGCGCATCAACCGTGGGCAAGACCGGGTTTACCTCCCCGTGGCCAACCTGCCTACCGCCACCTACGTGCTCACCGCCCGTGACGAAACCGGCGTGGTAGTAGCGCGTACGATGTTCATCAAGCGCTAAACCTTACCAGTGAAAAGCGTCAATTACTTACTACTTGTATTTGCGGCACTCCTCACCGCCTGCCAGACTCCTTCCACCGTGGAGCGGGTCGTGGCGGGGGGTGAGGCGGTGCCTTTTTCGCTCGACGAAGTCCAGCGGCGGACATTCGACTTCTTTTGGGAGACGGCCCTCGAGGATAATTATCAGATCCCAGATCGTTGGCCGACCAGGCGTTTCAGTAGCATTGCCGCGACCGGGTTTGGCCTCACGTCCTATCTCATCGGCGTCGAGCGCGGTTTTGTGACGCGGCAAGCCGCCGCCGACCGCGTGCAAAAGACGCTGGAAGTATTGTGGGAACTTCCGCAGGGCGATGCCGAAAGCGGCGTGTCCGGCTACAAGGGCCTGTTTTATCACTTCCTGACTTACGAAGACGCGACGCGCTACAAAACGACTGAGTTGTCCACCATCGACAGCGGATTACTGCTGGCCGGGGTGCTTTCTACCCAGACTTACTTTGACGGGGACAACGAAACGGAGCAGTCCATTCGCGACCTCGCCGACAAGTTGTACCGACGCGTCGAGTGGGACTGGGCACTCAACGAAAAGGGGCGCCTCAGCATGGGTTGGAAGCCGGGAAAGGGTTTTATCAAAGCCGACTGGCACGGGTACAATGAGGCCATGATCTTACTCGTCCTCGGGCTCGGCTCGCCGACGCACCCGTTGCCGGACGACGCCTGGAAAAAGTGGACGGAGACTTACGATTGGGACGAATTTCAGGGGTACGATCACCTCAATTTTAGTCCCCTGTTCGGTCACCAGTACAGCCACATGTACGTCGACTTTCGCGGTATTCAGGATGCATACATGCAGGAACGTGGTTCCGATTATTTTAAAAATAGCACCGAAGCGACGCTAGCCAATCGCGCTCACTGCGTGGAAAACTCAGCGGGTTTCGTCGGCTACGGGCCCGATCAGTGGGGGCTCACGGCGTGTGATGGGCCCGGCGGCAGGATGCAGGGTGCGGATGGAAAGGAGCTGAAATTTTGGAGATATAAGGCACGGGGAGCTTCTGCCCGCCACGTCATTGATGACGGCACGATCACGCCCACCGCGGCCGGCGGCAGTTTCCCCTTTGCCCCGCAAGAATGCGAAGCCGCGCTGGCGCAGATGTGGACGACGCATTACGACAGCCTCGTCGGTCCGTACGGTTTTAAGGACGCCTTCAACCTCACCTACGTGACCGAAGACCGGCCGCAGGGTTGGTTTGACGTCGACTACCTGGGCATCGACCAGGGGCCGATTTTGATACAGATTGAAAATGAACGGTCTGGGTTGGTTTGGGACTTGATGAGCCGCAATCCTTACGTCCGCAAAGGCCTCGAAAGGGCCGGATTTACCGGTGGCTGGCTCGCTAAATAATGTACTTGTCACCCGGCCATCCGTCGGATGACCGGGTGACCGGGTGACAATTTATAACAAAACTTACGTGATAAAACGATATACACTACCGCTCCTGCTGCTCTTCAGCATCACTACCGTGCTCTCCGCGCAGTCGGTGCCGGCGTGGTACAACGCCGGGCACGAGGCCAAGGTCGACAGCTTGATCAGCGTGATGACCCTGCAAGAAAAAGTAGGACAAATGACGCTGTTCACCTCGGACTGGGTCAAGACCGGCCCGACCTTGCGGGAAGGGTATCAGGCGGACATCAAGGCCGGAAAGTGCGGTGCCATTTTCAACGCCCATACGGTTGATTATAATCGGAAACTGCAAGAACTTGCCGTGAACGGCACCCGCCTGGGTATCCCCCTGATTTTTGGCTACGATGTGATCCACGGCTACCGGACCATATTTCCCATCCCCCTCGGCGAGACCGCCAGTTTTAACCCGGAAGCCGCGCGGGAAAGCGCGGCGATTGCCGCGAAGGAATCCGCCGCCGCCGGTCTGCACTGGACGTTTGCGCCAATGGTAGACATCGCTCGTGACCCCCGTTGGGGGCGCGTGATGGAAGGAGCGGGCGAAGACGTTTACCTCAGTTCCGTAATGGCCGCCGCCCGCGTGAAGGGCTTCCAGGGCGACGACCTGCGTGACCCAACGACCGTGCTGGCCTGCGCCAAACATTTCGCCGCCTACGGGGCCGGACAGGCTGGTCGCGATTACCACACCGTCGACATCTCCGAACGGGTACTGGAAGAAATATACCTGCCACCCTTCAAGGCAACGCTGGACGCTGGCGTCGCGACGTTCATGACCAGCTTTAACGAACTGGACGGAATACCTGCATCCGGAAGCCATAAACTCCTCACGGAAATCTTGCGCGACCGCTGGGGCTTCATGGGCTTTGTGGTGACGGATTACACGAGCATCAACGAGATGGTTCCCCACGGAGTCGTTGCGGACGAGGCCGACGCCGGAATAATGGCCGCGAACGCCGGTGTCGACATGGATATGCAAGGAGCCGTGTTCTACAACCATCTGGCCGACCAGGTCAAGAAGGGGGAAGTTGCGATGGACCAGGTTGACGAAGCCGTCCGCCGCGTCCTCCGCATGAAGTACGCCGCCGGGCTGTTCGACGACCCTTACGCCTATTTCAATAATGAGCGGCAGGAAACCAGTATCCTGACGGATGAGCACCGGGCCGCAGCCCGTCGGATTGGCCGGGAAAGCTTAGTGTTGCTCAAGAACGAGAACGACGTATTACCCCTGGCTAAGTCCGAAAAGAAGATCTTGCTCACCGGCCCGTTGGCGGACAGCAAGGCCGATATGCTCGGTGCTTGGCACGGAGACGGCCGGGCCGCCGACTGTGTGACGCTACTGACTGGGATGCAAGCAGTGATGGCTGACGCTAAGCAACTTACCTACGTAAAGGAAGTGGACCAGGCACTCGCGCAAGCTGCCGACGCCGACGTGATTGTCGTAGCCGCCGGGGAAAAATGGTTCGAGAGCGGTGAAGCCGCCAGCCGGACCGATATCAATCTGCCGCGGGGGCAAGAAGATATGATTCGCCAACTCGCGGCTACCGGTAAGCCCGTGGTGGTCGTGCTGTTCAACGGTCGCCCGCTGACGCTCACGGGAATTGATTCTACGGCCAGCGCCATCGTCGAGGCTTGGTACCCAGGGACGGAGGCGGGCAATGCCGTGGCGGACGTGCTTTTCGGTGCGTATAACCCCGCCGGCAAGTTGCCAATGACCTTTCCCCGGTCCGTCGGTCAGGTACCAATCTTTTACAGTATGAAAAATACGGGGCGGCCAAAATTGGACGAAACTGGCAAGTACGTCAGTAAGTACATCGACGAGAGTAACCTGCCCCTATATCCATTCGGGTACGGCCTTAGTTATACGTCGTTCAGTTACGGAGCACCAACGCTGAGCGGCCAGGAACTGAATCGGAACGACACGCTGACCGTCACGGTAACGGTGTCCAACACCGGCGGGGTGGATGGGCACGAAGTAGTACAACTCTACCTGAAAGACCACGTCGGGAGCGTCACGCGGCCGGTGCGGGAATTAAAAGCATTCCAGCGCGTCCTGCTGCGTGCCGGGGAGACGCAGAACATCACGTTTAAACTAACCAGCCAGGACCTGTCCTTCCACCGCCGCGACCGCACGTTCGGTAGCGAGCCGGGGCGGTTCACGGTATTTATCGGCGGCAGTTCCACCACGGAGAACGGTGCCGAATTTTCACTTAACTCACCCTCACTGAAGCGATAAATCATGCAAAAACGATTACTAATTTTCTTTGCTTTTTTCACCCTGCTCTGCACCTGCGTCCGCGCCCAAACGACCATTTCGGGAACGGTTACGGACGGGACGGATGCCCTGATCGGGGTAAGCGTACGCGCCATCGGCACGACCTCCGGAACCATTACGGACATTGATGGGAAGTACAGTCTTTCGGTCCCAGAAGGCACCGAAGCACTTGGGTTTACTTACCTGGGTTACCGGGAAATTAAAGAACAGATCGCGGGGCGGACGCAGGTGGATATTTTGATGAGCGAGGCTACCGAAACGCTGAACGAGGTGGTTGTGGTCGGCTACGGCATCCAGCAAAAGAGTGACTTAACTGGCGCGGTTGCCGTGGTCGACGCGCAGGAGTTGATGGACATTCCTACCCAAAACCTTGGGCAGGCGCTGCAGGGAAAGGTGAGTGGGCTCCAGATTATTCCTACGTCGGGCGCGCCGGGCGCGGGCGCCATTTTTCGGATTCGTGGCGTTGGAACCTTTGGCGATGCCAGCCCACTTTTCGTGGTGGATGGGATGATCCTGAGCGATATAGATTTTATCAATCCGGCGGACGTAGCCAACGTATCCGTCCTGAAGGATGCGTCGGCAACCGCCATTTACGGCGCACGGGGGGCCAACGGAGTCCTCATCATCACGACCAAGCAAGGCACGGGGGGCGGTGATGGACAAGTCAGCGTAAGTGCTTACACCGGCACCCAGGAAGTGAGCCGCCGGCTCGACTTGCTGAACGCCACGGAGTACGCAACGATCGTCAACGAGATCGACGCAAATAGTGGCCGCGCACCCCGCTACGCGGACCCGGAGTCATTAGGCGAGGGGACGGACTGGCAAGACCTGATCTTTCAAACCGCACCCATCAGCAGCGTACAGCTTTCCTTCCAGGGAGGTGGTGATAAGGGTGGTTTCAATTTGAGTACTAATTATTTTAGCCAGCAAGGCATTATCGACGGTTCCGGTTTCGACCGGCTGACGGTTCGCCTCAATACCTCGCGTAGCATCAAGAGTTGGCTGCGGGTCGGGTTGAACAGCAGCTTTATCTACTCGAAATCGGATAACCAGAACGCTGGTGGCATTCTGCAGGGCGCTTACCGGGCCGACCCGATCACCGAACCAAGGGATTCGTTGGGAAACTTCGGGGATACTTCTTTACGGGGTAATAGCGGTAATCCGTTGGCAACCCAGTTTTACAATTACAACAAGGGCCAAGACTACCGCGGGGTGGGCAGTGCTTACCTGGAAGCGGATTTCCTGAAGCACTTTACGTTCAGGAGCAACTTTGGCCTTGACTTTTCCGCCGGGTTTAACCGCCGTTTCAGTCCGGTGTTCTTCGTCTCCGCGGCGCAGCAGAACGAGATCAACGATCTTAATTTGACCAGTTCGTATCAGCGCAACTGGTTGTGGGAAAATACCGTCGATTACAGCAATGATTTCGGCCTCCACCACGTCGATGGCTTGGTGGGGATTACGTACCAAGATCAGTTTGGTGAGTTCGTCAGTGGCGGACGGCAACGCATCCAGGGCAGCGACCCGTCCTTACTATACCTCGGACTGGGCGACCAAATGACGGCCACGAACGGAAACGGCATCAACGGGGGAACCTTTGGGGTGGAAAGTTTCCTGGGCCGCGTAAATTATAATTATGACGGCCGCTACCTGCTGACCGTTTCCGCCCGCAGTGATGGGTCATCCCGCTTCGGCGCCAACTTTCGCAGGGGTTTCTTTCCCTCGGTAGGATTGGGTTGGAACATCAGCCGGGAAGGCTTCTGGGATGGGGGGGAGTTGTTTTCCCGCATGAAGATCAGGTCCAGCTACGGCGTGACGGGAAATGACCGAATCGGTCAGGATCGATTCACCGCCCTGGTTAATTCAGGTTTGAATGCCGTGTTCGGTTCGGACGAAGCGTTGAACATCGGACAAACACTACAGGCGCTGGCCAATCCTAATTTGCGTTGGGAAGAGACTACTCAGTTCGACTTCGGGATAGAGATGGGCTTCCTGTCCAACCGGCTGCTGGTCGACGTAGACTTTTTCGATAAGGTGACCGATGGGCTACTTTATCGGGCACCTATTCCCGATTACATCGGAGCGACGGAGCCTTTTCAAAATATTGCTAAAGTCGTCAACCGCGGCGTCGAGCTCAACATCAACTGGCGGGAGACTGCCGGGAAGTTCAGTTATTCTATCGGCGGAAACGCTACTTTCCTCGATAACGAAATTCTAAGTATCGACGGTGAGGGCGGCGAGTTTTTTGACGGTGGCTTCGGCATCGGTGGCGTCAACAGCACGCGCGGGGTGAAGGGCTACCCCATCGGCGGGTTCTATGGTTACGAACTCGACGGTGTCTTCCAGAACGAAGACGAACTGGGGACTTTTCCGCAGCTAGGACAGCAAGTTATCGGTGACCTGCGCTTTCGGGATCGCAATGGAGACGGAGAAGTTACCGCCGCGGATCGTACGCTGCTTGGCTCCCCGATTCCCGATTTGATCATCGGCGTGAATGGCTCCATTCGTTACGCGGGCGTGGACCTTAATTTTGGCTTAACCGGCCAGTTTGGCAACGAGATACTTAACGCCAAGCGGGCGAGTCGTTTTGGAACTTACAACCAGGAGACTTTCTTCCTGGACCGATTCAACGGTGAGGGATCGAGCAACACCGGCCCCCTGGCTACGCTTGCCGGACAGAACGTAGAGACCGTTTCTTCCCGCTACATCGAGAGTGGTAACTACATCAGGCTCAGAAGCTTACAATTGGGTTACACACTGCCGGCCGACATCAGCCAGAAGATCCGAATGCAGCGTTTTCGCGTTTACGTAAACGGGACTAACCTCCTAACCAGTCAGGAATATTCAGGCTACAATCCTGAAGTCTACCCCGGAGGGCAGTTCAGTAGCGGCATCGACCGCGGCACGCTCTATCCGGTATCTCGCATCGTCACTTTCGGCCTGGATGCCAGCTTTTAACCATAAAAAATATCAGATCATGAAATACGGAATAGTAGCATTGATATTGAGTCTCAGTTTACTGATGGGATGCAGTGACGTGCTGGAGCGTACGCCCCAGGGAAGCATCACGCTCGAAAATTTCTTTAAAGACGGGGAACAGGCCGAGCAATCGATTAATGCGGTTTATAATCAATTGCGCTCTTTCCAGGTACACGTATTTCCGTTCATCGGTATGACGGACATCGTCAGCGATGACGCGGAAAAAGGAAGCGTCCCCGGCGACGCTAACTATCTACAGGAACTGGACGAATTTACCCATGGCCCCTCCAACAATGGTCCTACGGGCGTTTGGGCCGGCTATTACGACGGTATCTTCCGGGCCAACCTGGCCATCGAGCGCATTCCCACCGTCCCGGAAATGGATGAGGACTTGCGGGCGCGTTTGATCGCCGAGGCTCGTTTCCTCCGGGGGCATTACTATTTCAACCTCGTCCGGTGGTTTGGTGACGTAGTGCTCATCACCACTCCCTTCCCCGAAACTAACTTAATGGCCCGTGCGCCACTGGAGGACGTGTACGCGCAGATCATCAGTGACCTTGAATTTGCGGCGAGCGTCCTGCCCGAAAAATCCGAATATGCGGCCAAAGATCTCGGTCGCGCGACCAGTGGGGCCGCTAAGTCTCTCCTGGCGAAGGTGGCACTGACCCGTGGTGAATTTGCCAACGCGGCGAACCTGGCTGAGGAAGTCATCAATAGTAACGAATATGCTTTGTTACCTACCTACCAGGGCATTTTCACCCAGGCCGGTGAAAATGCTTCCGAGAGCATCTTTGAAGTACAGGCCGCAGCTTACGAGACGGGTGGAGGCGGTACGCAGTACAACGAGGTACAGGGCGTGCGCGGTGCTACGAATCTGGGTTGGGGTTTTAACCGTCCGAGCGATGACTTGATCGGCGCTTTTGAATTAGGAGACCCCCGGCGGGAAGCCACCATCCTTTACGTGGGAGAAATTTTGCCCGACGGTTCTAACGTCGTTCAGCCCAATCCGGATATCGTGAACCCTCGGTTCAACCAAAAAGCATTCGTCGTCGATCACCCCGGTGGCAACGGTAATGGCCCCGGCAACATTCGCATTTTTCGCTACGCCGACTTAATCTTAATCGCTAGCGAAGCACTTAACGAAACTGGCCGTCAGGCGGAAGCTTTGGTTTACCTGAATCAAATCCGCGCCCGCGCCCGGGGAACGAGCACCCGCTTTCTCCCGGACGTGACGACAACCGATCAAGGTCAACTACGGGCCGCCATACTACGGGAGCGCCGGGTAGAACTGGCGATGGAGCAGCACCGCTGGTTCGATCTGGTCCGGACGAACCGCGCCGCCTCCGTCATGAAGGCGCTTGGTAAAAACTTTGTGGAGGGTAAACATGAGTTGTTTCCAATTCCGCAGGGGGACATTGAGCTTAGTTTGGGGCTACTGGAACAGAACCCCGGGTACGTGCAGTAGAGTAATAGCGTAGGCGCACATAGTCTTTTGGTTTCGAATAAATCCGGGTGACATTAATCACCAAGTAAAATAAGTTGCAGAACTTAACTACATCTCCATGCGCAATTACTACGCTTTTCTGCTCCTCTCGGTATTACTCTGCTCCTGCCCCGATAGCTATCGGGGCGCCCCCGAGACCGTAACGGAAGCTTTGCCCCGGCCCAACATCCTGTTCATCATGTCCGACGACCACGCCCAGAAGGCGATCTCGGCGTACACGGATGAACTGACTGAAACGCCAAACCTCGACCGGATCGGAAACGAGGGCGTGGTGTTCCGGAACAGTTTTGTGACGAACTCCATCTGTGCACCGAGCCGCGCGGCGATTCTCACTGGAAAGTACAGCCACCTGAACGGAAAGATCGATAACTTGAGCCCGTTCAACCCCGACCAGTGGACCTTCCCCGAAGCGCTCCACGACGCCGGCTACCGTACCTCGCTGATCGGTAAACACCACCTCCAGGCCCGGCCGCGCGGCATCGACGAATTCCGTGGCTTGGTGGGCCAGGGGAACTACTACTACCCGGTCTTCGTCCACAACGGCGATACGCTGGACCGGCAGGAAGGTTACACGACCAACATCATCACGGAGTACGCGCTGGAAGAACTCGAACGCGCCGCGAACGACCCCACCGACCAACCCTTCATGATGCTCTACTGGCACAAGGCACCGCACCGCAACTGGATGCCCGACACTAGTGACCTACCGGGCTTGCTCGACAAACGCTATCCGGAACCGGCCACGCTGCGGGACGACTACGCGGGCCGCCCCGCCGCCGCCCACGCCGACATGCGCATCGCCGACATGTTCACGAGCGAAGACCTGAAGGTGATGAAAGAATACCAGTACCCCGACCCGGGAACGGGCGGCGCCGGCTTCATTACCGACCCGGATTTCGACCGGGTGAAAGGCTTTACTTGGCAAATGGAGCGCCTAACCGATCAGCAACGCGCGGCCTTCGCGCCTTACCTAAAACGCATCGGGGAAGAGTGGCGGGAAGTGAAAGGAACCGAGCAAGAATTGGCCTGGCGCTACCAGCGGTATGTGCAGGATTATCTCGCGAGCGTAAAGTCAGTCGACGACAACGTCGGCCGCGTACTGGACTACCTGGAAGAAACCGGACTGGACGAAAATACCATCGTGATCTACACCTCCGACCAGGGCTTTTACCTGGGCGAGCACGGCTGGTACGACAAACGATTCATGTACGAAGAAAGCCACCGCACGCCGCTCATGATTCGCTACCCGGCTGGTTTCAAGGGCAAAAAGGTCAACGAAGACCTCGTGCTTAATCTCGACCTCGGCCCCACGCTCCTCGACTACGCGGGCATCGCTACGCCGGAAGAGGTCCAGGGCCGTAGTCTCCGTCCGCTACTGGAAGGTAACACGCCCGACGACTGGCGCGAGGACGTTTACTACCGATACTACCAACAAATGAATTCTTACCATCGGGTCGCCCGCCACGAGGGCATTCGGGACGAGCGGTACAAGCTAATTCAGTTTACCGAACCCGGCTTCGAGGGTTATGAATTGTACGATCTGAAAACCGATCCGCACGAGATGGATAATCGCAGCGAGGACGCGGAGCTAGGGGAGGTCAAGACACGGCTAATGGAGCGCATGGCGGCGCTTAAAACCGAGCTTCAAGTCCCGGATTAACTCTTAATCACGGCGCAAGTCAAACGGCTGACGCAAACCAGGCGGCCACGCTCGTCGGTGATGTCGATGTTCCAAACCTGGATCGTCCGGCCAACGCGCACCGGAGTCACTTTACCGGTCACGACCGTACCCTCGGGCGCGCCCCGGAGGTGAGAGGCGTTAATTTCCGTCCCGACTACGTAGTCAACGCCGGGGTTTTGTACACACAGCATTCCGGCTACGCTGCCCAGGGTTTCGGCCAGCACGCAGCTGACGCCGCCGTGGAGCATCCGCATGGGCTGCACGGTGTTTTTATCGACCGGCATCGTGGCAATTAGGTAATCGTCACCCACTTCAGTGAAGCGAATGCCGAGCACGTCGCCGGCGGTGTTGACGCCGGATTGGTTCAGGCCGTCGATGGTGGGGGTGGTCTTCCAGATCATTTGGTTTGTTTTGCGGCAAGCCGGGCGATTTCCACGACGACGCTGGCCGCCGCTTCCATTTCTTCCAGGCTCGCCCATTCGTACTTGCCGTGGAACGCGTGTTCTCCGGCAAAGATGTTGGGGCAGGGTAGGCCCATGAAGCTCAGGCGGGACCCATCGGTGCCGCCGCGGATGCTGTCCGGTTTTGGCGTGAGGCCGACGTTGGTCATCGCGTCCTTGGCGAGTTGCATGACGGCGGGATGCTGGTCGAGCACTTCCTTCATGTTGCGGTACTGCTCAGTAATGGTCAATTTAATTTCGCTGCTGGGAAAGTCCGGTTGTACATCCGCAATGATTGATTCCAGTAACTGGCGGTGATCCTTCAGCTCAGCGGTAGCGAAACTGCGGAGGATGAGATCGATGCGGGCGCTTTCGGCTTTTGCGGTCATCTCAACCGGGTGGACGAAGCCCTGTTTGCCCTCGGTAGTTTCGGGAGTCAATTCGTTTTTTGGAAGGCGAGAAATAATCTCGGCGGCAATCTTGATGGCGCTTTCCATGTGCCCTTTGGCCATGCCGGGGTGGGCGCTGACGCCGGTGATGTCTATCCTGGCCCCGTCGGCGCTGAAGGTCTCGTCCTGGAGGCTCATGAATTCTTCGCCGTCGATCGTGTAGCCGAAGTCGGCGTCGAGTTTATTCATGTCGACGGCGTTGACGCCGCGGCCGATTTCTTCGTCGGGAGTGAACAGGATACGGACTCGGGCGTGTGGGATGTCCGGCTTATTCAGCAGGGTTTCGACGGCGGTCATGATGGCCGCGACGCCGGATTTGTTATCGGCTCCGAGTAGGGTCGTGCCGCTGGCGGTAATGATGGTGTTGCCGATGTTCCGGTCGAGGCCGGCATGGTCACTCTTGCGGATGACTACCGAAGGGTCGTCGGGCAACACTAGGTCCTGTCCTTGGTAGTTGCGGTGCACCACGGGTTTCACGTTCGTGCCGCTCGCGTCTGGCGAGGTATCGACGTGGCTGCAGAAGCAAATGGTCGGTGCATTTTCCGCCCCGGGGCTGGCGGGTAGAGTGGCGTAGACGTAGCCGTGTCCGTCGAGGTGGGCGTTGTCGAGGCCAAGTTCCCGTAGTTCGGCAACGAGGACTTTACCCAGGTCTTTTTGTTTTTCCGTACTCGGTTGGGTGGGGGAGTGCGGGTCGGACTGGGTATCGATTTTAACGTAGCGGAGGAAGCGGTCTAGCAGCATAAGGCGGGCGTGGTCGCAGGTGCGGGGTGATTACGGATGGGCAAGGTAAGCAACCCCCGCAATTCTTACCTTCGGAACTAAAGATCGTACCGCACGCCAAGGCCAAATTGTAACCTGCTAAAGTTCACGCCATTGTCCTCCACGAGCGGGCTGAGGTTGTTACGTGCGTTCACCGAAACGCGCAACCGGTCGTTCGCATGGTAGTTTACGCCGAGCGACGCGTGGATCAACCACCGCCTGACGTCAGCCGTGTACGGTTGAACTGGAACGGAAGGCCCCGGCGTTCCGGTCGGCGGGTTCAGCTGAACGTTGTTAAAGCCTTCGCTAAACGCAAAGTCCAGGACGGTATTTCCGGTACTGGTGAGTACCCGCGTGCCGCGGAAGGACGTCAGGTAGGAGCCGCCCAGGCTGCCGGACACGGACCACCGGGGTCTGATTCGGTAATCCAAGCCGGCCACGACTTCAACGGAGTTCGTGCGGACGACGTCGAGATTGGACAATCGTAAATTACTGAGCAGTTCCTGGGAAGTATTATTGACGACCACACCCGGCCCGGGAGTAGCCAAATTATCGGAAATGGGCTCCCCAAAAGATTTGATCGCTCGCCGGTCGGAGCGGTAGCGGAGCACCACTGGTAAGCTAAATCGGTTGCCTAACCGGAACGAGGCACCCGCCCCGAGAGAATACCCCGGGGTTTGCGCGTCTGTACCGGACAGTGCGGTTGCTTCTAAAAAGAGCGCTGGTTTCCGTGATTTCCGGACTATAATTGAGGGAAAGAACGTGTTCTCGCTCGTCCGCTCCACGGGACGTAATTGGCTGGCGAAGGGAAGTGGGGAGACGGCATTTTCTTCCCGGATGATTACTGGATCGGGTACTACTGTACTGGTGTCAGAACTAATTACCCCGGTAGGTGATGACGTTGCTGGGAGTTCGCTAACTATCTGAGTGAAGGGGAGGAGTGATACTGGTGCTACTTGCGGAGTGAGGTTTGAGCTCTCTCGAGTAACCTGGACGGGCTTGCCGATGGTGACTGGCGCATTTAGGAGCGGGGCAAAGCGTTCTGCGGTGCGGAGGAGGGCGGCGCGTCGATTGCTTTCGTTGCCAGTCTTTTCGGTAGTTTTGGGGATTAATTTTTCGATACCAGCTCCGTCGGCGTTCGGCGAATCTCCCTGCACCCGCGACCGCGCCAGATTCTCGCCCTGACCGGCAAATTTTTCTTTACCCTCGGCAGGAATGACGGAAATGACTCGGTTTGCGGTAGGCTGCTCGTGGGGCCACAGGAAGTAACCGCCGCCCAGTGCTGCCACCGCAAGCAGTAACCCGAGGAGCCAGAATAGCGGTCGGTTATTCCGCTGACGCTGATCGAGCCGCTTGGACATGCCGGCCCAGGCTTCGTCGTAAAATTGCTCGTCGTCAGTCCAGTTGTTATCCTGCATAGCGGTTGTGTTGGAAGGGTTCGGAGGCTAGTTTGTCTTTGAGTAGCGTTCGGGCTTTATTGAGGTGCCAACGGCTGTTGCCCTCACTAAAGTGAAGGCGCTGGGCGATCTCGGCGTGGTTGTAGCCCTCGACGGCGAAAAGCCAGAAAACTTCCTTGCTCGTCTCGGGTAGTAGATCGATCATTTTTTTCAAGTCTTCGGCGTACAGCGACTGCGTGGCTTTTTCCGCGGTGGGTTGGTCCCACAGCGCGATTTCCAGCGTGGGGCGTTTGCGTTTGCCGCGAAACTGGTCGATGGTGCAGTTGAAGACCAGCCGCTTGATCCATCCTTCCAGACTGCCCTCCCAACGAAACTGGTCGAGCTTGTCGAAGACCTTGAGCATGCCGATGTTGAGCAGCTCCATCGCCTCCGACCGGTCCTGGGTGTAGCGGCGGCACACCGACAGCGCGGCCGGCGCAAACTTGCGGTAAAAGGCTTCCTGCGCCCGGCGGTCTCCCGTGAGCGCGGCCGTTACCATGCGCCTGTCGTCTGCCGTTTTGTCCAAGGGAAGTTTGTACTTTTTTAAAAGCGGAACCCGCTGCGAAAGGATAGGCGTCGGTAAGCTACGCTGCGTTCCCGGACCACTTGGTTAGCGGTGGTAAGGGTGAATTGTGCGTCTAGAAAACGGTAGCCGACGTCCAGAAAAATATTCTTGTGATCATTTCCTCCGCTTCTGAATTCTACCCCTACCGAGGGGTTAAGCACGAGGCCGACGTCACGGGAAGTTATTTCCTGGTCAACACCCGGCGAGCCTACGGGCAGTGATGGACCAGCCAGCAGCCGTACGTAGTAGTTGACTTTGCGTGCGTCACCCCGATTGATTACATATTCGATCAGTCCAGTAACCGCCACCGAGATTTCGCCACGTTCGTAATTTAACAGCGCGTAATCCACGCCCCCGCCGGCGCGCAACGCCCCGAACGACTTGACTAGAGTGTAATTAGCCCCCAAGCCCACGATACGCGAACTGGTGGGCTCACCAAAATTACTGGCTGCTTCAACGCCAAACAAGCCGCCGAAGCTAAAATGGTGGAGCCAGGTTCGACCGGGCTCAGTATACGTAGGTGGTGGCGTGGTTAATGCCAGTGTCGGTAGGTCCGTTGAGTCCGTAGCTCTTTCTTGTTCGACGTTGATTCGCTTTAGGTCTCCCTCGGTCGGCTCCCAAGCGGCAACGATCAACGTTCGCCCAAAGACCGGAGCCGCAAGCTGGCCCCTGATCTTCTCACCGCTCCGCAGTTGGACGACGTCGACGATACTGAGCTCACTGGATTGTGCCGGTAGCACTCCAATTGATAGCCAGAACACGAAGAAGTAGAGGAGGGTAGCGCGCATGCTGTTGTGAGGTGTTGGTGATTTGTACTGCTGCGAACCTAAATGGTACTAGTCACAAACCGCGATGTGACTGGTCGCGGTGAGTTTACCATCGTCGGTATAATCGAATTGCTGAATACCGCCCTGGCCGTAGGCGAGGACGATGGCGTTGTTCTGCTCCGGGATGACGATCACGTCGCGGGCAAATACCTCCTCACTGTGGTCGAGCTCCGCGCCCAGTAAGCCTTCATCCGTCAGGTCAAAGGTGCGGAACCCGTCCCACTGCGAGCACAGGAACAGTTTTCCCTCCGCTACACCGAGGCCGTGGCTGGACTGCATCGGGGTAATTTGTAGCGAAACCGGATTGCGCGCGTCACTCACGTCGATTACCTCCAGTTGGTCACCGACGCTGCCACAATCACGGCCGCCCCAAAGGGTAACGTAGGCTATATCGCCGCTGACGACTACCGGGTCGCAACTCAGTACGTGCTCGAAAGTGGAGAGGTGTTCCGGGTTTAGCGGGTCAGCGACGCTAAAGATTTGCATGCCCGTCGTCGAGCCGATGAAGAGTTTGTCGGCGGTAGGGAAAATCGTTTCGATGCCGAAGCCAATCTCGATATTCTGTACGTACTCCGGGTTGCGCTCGTCGGCGAGGGAGAAGGCTTTTAACTGAGAATCGTCGACCGCGTAAAGGGTGCTTTGGGTGATGGTAAAGCGGGCGAGGCTACCGCCCCGGCCGACCGTTTCTCCACCCGTTGTCGGGGCTGCCGTACCGGCAAAGGCATTGTTGATGGCACTGAAGTCAGCCGCAAACCAAGTAGTATTATCAAGGAAAACTTGGGGCCCGTTATTCGGGGAATTACAATCAACGACGCGCTCCTCATCGGTCGCTATCCAGTTGCTGACGAACTGCCCGTTATCCAGCACGCTAGCGAAAACGGTATAGGGCTCGAACACGTTCTCGGTCCGGCTGATGAAAGTAGGTGTCTTTGGGTCGGCGAGGTCGAAGGCTACGAGGTCCGTGTACTGATTCATGTACAGGATGTTGTTGCGCACGGCCAGTCCCTGCCCGCCGGGTACTTCCATCCAGGTGACCGGTAGGGGGTTGTGAGGATCGGAATTATCGATGATGTGCAGGCCCTTCCCGTCTTCGACCATGAAGAGGTATTGCTGGTAAACGTAGAAACCGGTCGCTTCGCAAACATCGATTGGGCCGAAGCAACCGAAACTTGCGCCTCGCCAATTTTCGGTGGTAACTATCTGCGGTTCGAAGCCTTGAAAAATGATGGTGTCTTCGCAGGTCTCCTCGATGCAGCTGGTGAGGGTAAGTGCGAAAAGAAGTGTGAATAGGGTAAAAGATAGGGTACGCATAGGTCGGTCATTTCTGGCGCTTGGCCTTTTGTGACTTGGTAGACGTGGGTGGGCTTGGGGGGCGTTGGTGGGTTTTGAAAGTATTTTGGTCTGTGTCCAGGTCAATGGACTTGGGTCGAATAGAAGTGCTACGGTAGGAAGAATTTTACTATTCCTCTTCGGAAACAGCGCCGCCGAGGTCTAACAAACCTTCCGGTAACAACATTCCCAGTATTTTTTTCTCCTCATCTACCGACTCGACTAAATCTTCGTGGAGCGGGATGAGGATTTCTTTGCCGTCCACCGTAAGTTCGGCGAGGTAGTGGGAGGGAAGGTCCATGATACCCGTAATTGGCCCGAGCAACGGGTAGCCTTCCGCCTTAATGCGGTAACCGACGAGGGCATCGAAGGGCGTGGCGTCCCGCTCGTCCCTTTGCGTGACCTGGGTGCTCATCAGGAACAGGGGGCGGTTACTGAGCAGACTGATCTGTTCGCGGGAGTCGAGGTTTTCGATCTTCAAAATGACCGCGCCGCCCGCCCGGACTTGTTCGAGGAAGTAAGGCACGGCCGGGTCGCCGATGTGGACGGACGTCGCGGCGAAGAGATCGTCTTCGTAGAACTCTTGGATGTGCGCCTTAATTTCTCCCTTCAAACCGTGCGCCCTGCCGACCCAGCCAATTTCAATCAGTTCCATTTATCCGTTTTTGAGCGCGTGTGCTTGGTAGGCCGCCATCTGCCGGGCGATGTACTTACCGATGATGTCGAACTCCAGGTTTACTTGACTGCCCGGCGCCAACTCACGAAAGTTGGTGTGTTCGTAAGTGTAGGGAATGATGGCAACCTTAAAGGTCTCGTCAGTCGGCTCCACCACCGTCAGCGATACGCCGTTGATCGTCACGCTTCCTTTGTCCACCAGCAAATGCTCCGGAGTGGGGGCGTAGCGGAAGGTGAAGTACCAACTTCCGCCGGCCTCCTCCACGTTCAGGCACTCACCGACCGTGTCGACGTGGCCCTGCACGATGTGTCCATCCAGTCGCGCGCCGGCCTGCATGGCCCGTTCCAGATTAACGGTGTCTCCATCACGCCATTCGCCCAGCCGCGTGCGGTCCATCGTTTCGCGGATGGCGGTGACGGTGTGGGTATCCCGGTCGAGGGCTACAACCGTTAGGCAAACACCGTCGTGGGCGAGGGACTGGTCGATCTTCAACTGGTCGCTGATGGTCGAGCGCACCGTGAAGTGGACGTTGTCGTGCTCACGCTCGATGTTGGTGATGGTGCCGTTTGATTCTATTATTCCTGTGAACATGGGACTAAATTTTTACGGGAGGTTTGGTAAGGGTAACCCTCTCCCTCTTGTCCCTCTCCGGAAGAGGAGAGGGATGATTCATTGTCGATGGGGATGTTGATTTGATTGCGTAGGGAGGAGCTACGGGAGTGTATAGAAAATCGTGTCGGGAAAAACTTAAATCACTGATTACCAATACTTGAGTATTCGTGCAGACACAGTTAGGAAAACGCTCCCGAGCTACTTGATTCTAGTGAAATCAATATTAAATTACAACGCTCCAACGCTCCAACGCTTATCACGTCCCCCCTCTCCTCTTCCGGAGACACGTTTTTGGGGTGAAGGGGACCCAAAATAAGTTGGGGAGAGGGTTACCCGAACACACAAATACCCCCCACCAAAATTTAGTTGATCAAAATCTCCCCAAAATTAAAAGGAACGTTAACCACCACCGCCTTCTTGCCGTAATAAATCCCCGTCGTAATCTGCCGACCGTCAACGACAATTGAAGAGGGCGGAGCCGTCAGTCCGAGGAACCGAACCTCAGCGACCTGGAAACTAGCGTTGTAGCTGCCCCGGACGGTCTGGCGCAGGGCAATCTTGCCCTTCTTCCGGGTCACCTCGTAGGTGCGCTCCGTGAACTGCCCCGCGTCGTGGCCGTAGCCTTCACCCGCGTCCCAGTAGAACGTGCTCGTACCGGACTCGGCCGCGAAGACACTCAATTCTAACGATGATAACTCGTGCATTTCCTGCGTACTCTGCACTACGTCGACCGTCGGGAGCACGGTGCCAGCCTTCACGAAGATTGGCATCCGGTCAGCTTTAACCTTCACCTTCATTTTTTGCGTACCGGTATGGTGTTCGCCCGACCAGAAATCGTACCATTCTCCCTGCGGAAGGTAAATCGCCATGGACTTCATGCCTTCCTTAAGTACGGGACATACCAGCAGGTCGTCACCGTACAAAAACTGGTCGCCGAACTTGCGGCACTGCGGGTCTTCCTGGTCGTAGAAAAACAGGTTACGCAGCACCGGTACGCCGGTTTCCAGGTGTTTTTTAAAGCTGGAATACAAGTAGGGCAGCAACTGGTAGCGCATCTCGATCGCCCGGCGGTTACGCTTCGTGTGTTCTTTGCCGTGCGCCCAGGGCTCCTGGTCCTTCCGGTCTTCCGCCTCGGCTTTCTTGACGGCCTCCGCTTCTACGCCCGCGGCACCGTCGGCGTTGTTACCCATCGAGTGAATACGCATTAGTGGGTGAAAGACAGCGAGTTGTAACCAGCGAGTTAACATTTCGGGCGTGGGGTCGTCGACGAAACCGCCGATGTCGGTGCCGACCATGCTAAAACCGGAGATCGCCATGCGAATACACTGCCGGTTGGCAATCTGAAGGTGCTCCCAGCTGGCGATGTTATCTCCCGTCCAGAGGGCGGCGTAGCGCTGTCCGCCGGAATAGCTAGCGCGGCCCAGCAGGAAGGGGCGCTTGGCAGGTTGTAGTTTTTTCAGGCCGTCGTAACTGGCCCGCGTCATGTTGAGGCCGTAGATGTTGTGCGCTTCCTTATGGTCGGTCGGTTGCCCGTCCATGTCGTGGCGGATGTCGTCGGGGAAAGTAAGTCGGTTGACCTTGAACATGGCCGGCTCGTTCATGTCGTTCCAAAAGCCACTCACGCCCTGCTCGTTGTAGAGCTCACGGTAGAGCGGCCCCCACCACTCGCGGACCGCGGGGTTAGTATAATCCGGCCAGACGCACTCGGGCGGCCACACGGGGCCAACCATGGAGTTGCCGTTCGGCCGCTTACAGTCGTAATCGTGCTCGATCATCTGCTGGTAGACGGGGTAATTCTCGTCAACGCGGATGCCCGGGTCGATCATCACGACGGTGTGAAAGCCGTCTTTTTTGAGATCGCTAATCATGCCCTTCGGGTCGGGGAAGTGCTTCTTGTCCCAGGTGAAGCAGCGGTACTCGTCCATGTAGTCGATGTCCAGGTAAATCGCGTCGCACGGGATGCGTTTGCTGCGGAACTGCCCGGCGAGCTCCCGCACGCGGCTTTCCGGGTAATAGGACCAGCGGCACTGGTGGAAACCCATCGCCCAGAGTGGGGGTAGTTCCGGTACTCCGGTCAGGTGGTGGTAGCGGGCGGCTACGTCGTCGAGCTGGGGCCCGTAGATGAAGTAGTAGTTCATTTCACCACCGTCGGCCCAGACGGTACACAGATCGTCGGAAGTACTGTTGAAGTCGAAATGACTGCGGTAGGTATTGTCGAGGAACACTCCGTAAGCCTTGCCGTCGCGGAGGCCGTAGTAGAAGGGAATGGTGCGGTAGTTCGTCTTGCGGCCCCGGTGGTACGCGAAGGCGTCCTCGTTGTAATTCGACCATTCCGTGCCCTGCAGGTCGGTATCCCAGGCCTTATCACCCATCCCGAAAAAGCCTTCTTTTTTATCGGTGGCGACCTGGATACGCACCTGCTCCAGGCCCTTCATCACGGTCGTGCGCGCGTAGAACGGCTCGGTGTATTCCTGGATGACGGATTGGGTCGCCTTGTCGGTGATTTTTAGCCGGCCGTCCGCTTTGTTGATTTCCAGGCGGATGGTGCCGGTGCTTAGGCCGTAGGCTTTTTTACCTTCCTTGCGGGTGACCTTGATGGAGGTTGGTTGCGCCGCCGGGTCCATGCCGTAGCTGAAGTCGCGGCCGGGTTTGCCGAGCGTAATGCGGATGCGGACCACGTCGTCGGACCAAAATTGCAGGTGGAGATTCGCCTTGCCGTCGCTAATGGCCGTATAGGTCTGTTTGCCGGTCTCCACGAGGTCGGTCACTTTGCCGATCCGGTGAATATTATACACGTCGTCGTAGCGCGCGGTATTGACCGTGTCGCCTTCGAAGGTAACTTTTGGGTCCGGGGCGTAGGCGTGGCGGGGTTTTTTGGTCAGTTTGGTCATTGCGTATGGGGTTGGCGGAGGACGCCGGTAAACAGTTGCGCAAAGTAAAGACAATTAGGCCGCTTTTGATTAGCCTTCGGCCCTTAATGCCCCGGGCGCGGTCGCGGGTGCCCGGGAGGTTGGGGGAAGCAAGGGTAATGAGCCGCCGAAACCTTGCTGCTGTTCTGATTTACCCTGCACCCGCCCCGATAGCTATCGGGGCGCAAGCTCCAAAAAGCCCATCCGCAACAAATACTATCTATTGGGAAACCATTCGACCGAAGGCGCGTTCCGTTGCAATTGCAACCAAACCACCTTCCCCCTGGACGCCGATCACCCCGCTAAGCTGATTTTCCTGACGAACCGCGTCGGTCGCCAACTCGCCCGCGCCACCCTCCCGACGATGGAGTTCGAAGGTTTCCAACCCCTGGGCACGCACGTAGGTCTGCTCGCCGATCTCTTTATTAGTGACGGGCAGCGCCAGCAGGACCTGGCCATCACCGGCATCAAGGATAAAGCTACCGTAGCGCGCAGCCTGGCCCAATTGCTGGAGGCGGGCTTCGTTACCCGCGTCGCCGACAGCGTCGACCGGCGGCAAAAGCTGATTTTTGTCTCCGAAAAGGGACGACGGTTTTGGGCCTTCATCGAAGCGCAAACGGAAGCGATCATTCCCGAAATAACTAAGGACATCCACCCGAAAAAAATGGCGGTCTGTCTCGAAGTCCTCAGCCAGATATACGGTACCCTTCACGAACAAGGCCACCCCCAGCAAACTCCCCAAACATGAGTAAAAAAACACCCTGGTACAGCACCGCCCTAAAAGCCGTCGTCGGGATCATGATCATCCTGGCGGGTTTTTTTGGGATGAAGCAACTTGGCTTACTGAAGGGAGAAGCACCCAAACGCGATATTCCCGAGCGGATTAAAGTCGTGGAAGTCAAGACCATCAACAACGGTAACCTGAGCACTACGCTCGCCATTCAGGGTAGGTTGCAAGCCTACAACAAGATCGCACTCTTCACGGAGGTCGGCGGTGCCGTCCGCGAAACGGGCCGGCCCTTTAAGGAAGGGACCTACTTTAAGAAGGGGCAGACCCTGCTGCGCATCGACGATAACGAAGCGCGCTTCACACTCCAGTCGCAGAAGGCAACGCTGATGAACGCCGTGGCCAACATGATGCCGGACCTAAAGATCGACTACCCGGAAAGCTTCGCGGTCTGGAACGACTACCTGACGAACTTCGACGTCGACCAAACCCTGCCCGCACTCCCCGAAGCAAGGGACCAGCGCGAGAAGCTATTCGTAGCGGGAAGAAATCTTTACAGCCAGTTCTACTCGATCAAGTCACTGGAAGATCGCCTCGCTAAGTACACCCTTACCGCCCCCTTCAGCGGCGTACTCACCGAAGCGGTCGTCGACCAGGGTGCCGTCGTCCGGCCCGGTCAACAACTCGGTGAGATCATGGCAACTGGCTACTACGAGTTAGTCGCCACCGTTCCCCTGAGTGAATTACAGTTCCTCGAAACCGGCGGGAAAGTCGATTTGTACAGTGAGGACATCGCCGGCCGCTGGTCGGGTACCATCCGCCGCATCAGCGATCAAATCGACGGCGGTAGCCAGACGGTCGACGTATTTATCGGCGTCACGGGCCGTGAACTCCGGGAAGGGATGTACCTCCGGGGGGAAGCCGACGCGCGCGTCTTCGAAAACGTCGTCGAAATCGACCGCAATAAACTGATCGACGAAGAAAAAGTGTTCGTCGTCGAGAACGATACGCTGCTGCGCCAACTTCCGGTCACCGTCCGCAAGTTCAGCCGGGACCGCGTCATCATCGCGGGCTTGCCGGATGGTGCCAAGTTGCTCGACAGCGAGGTGGCTGGTCCCTACGACGGAATGCGCGTAAAGCTCGCTACCGCGCAAGAATCATCCGAAACGGCCGCCAAGCCGGTGACCGCTTCCGAACCCGTCTCCAAATAAAGGTTGAGGGCTTGTAGCCCGAACGTTCATGCGGTAGCGCTACTGCTGTTTCGTTCGGGCTACAAGCCCTCAACCTTGAAACAACCAGCATGAAATCATTCATCGCCTACTTCGTCAAGTACCCCGTAGCGGCCAACTTGATCATGTTCGCCATCGTAATCCTGGGCGTGCTGAGCCTGTCCCAGATGAAGGCTACCTTCTTCCCGGAATTCGAAAGCCGCACGATATTCATCCAGATCATCTACCCCGGGGCGAGCCCGGAAGAGGTGGAAGAGGGCATCATCAACAAAATCGAGGAGAACCTGAAGGGCCTGAGTGGTCTGGAGCGCTACACCAGCGTCAGTTCGGAGAACTCCGGTCAGCTCACCATCGACGTCCTCAAGGGGTACAATACGGACTTGGTACTGCAGGACGTAAAGAACGAGGTAGACCGGATCAACTCTTTTCCCGTCGGGATGGAACCACCGGTCGTGTACAAACGTGAGAGCCTCGGCCGCGCCATCACTTTTGCCCTGTCCGGAGACGGCGTGAGCCTCGCCGCCCTCAAACGCAGTGCCCGCCAGGTGGAAGATGATTTGTTACAGATTGACGGCCTTTCCAAAGTCACCCTTTCCGGTTTCCCCGACGAAGAGATTGAAATTGCCTTCCGCGAAGCTGACCTACAGGCCTACGGGCTCACTTTTTTGGAAGCCTCCGACGCCGTGCGCAGGAATAACGTGGACGTGACGGGCGGTACGGTGAAGGGGCAAGACGAAGAATTGCTCCTCCGCGCCCGCAGCAAAGAATACTACGCCGACGGATTGCGGGACATCGTCGTCAAGAGCACCCCGTCCGGCGGTACCGTTCGCCTGAGCCAGGTTGCCACGATTCGCGATCGCTGGGCCGACACGCCGAACCGATCCTTCCTGGATGGGTCACCGTCCGTCAACATTCAGGTCCAGAACACGCTGGAGGAGGACATGCTGAACATCACGGACACCGTACGGGGGTACCTCTACGTGTTCAATCAGGAGAATTCAGACATTACGGCGTCGATCATCAGCGATGAGTCCGTCACGCTGAACCAGAGGATTGTTACATTGGTGAGTAACGGTTGGCAAGGTTTCCTGATCGTTTGTGTCCTGCTGTCCGTTTTTCTGCACTGGCGGCTCGCCTTTTGGGTTGCGTTATCGATCCCCATCAGTTTTGCGGGCATGTTCATTGTTGCTGCTTACCTGGGCATCACGCTCAACGTCATTTCCTTATTCGGGATGATTCTGGTGATTGGAATTTTGGTGGACGACGGTATTGTCATCGGCGAGAACATCTACGCCTACCACGAAAAAGGAATGCCGCGCATTCAGGCCGCGATCGAAGGCACGGAAAACGTCATCGGAGCCGTCTTTGCGGCCATTACGACGACGGTCATTGCCTTCTCAAGCTTTTTCTTTCTGGATGGCTCACTGGGGGACTTTTTCCCGGAAATGGCGGTTGTCGTCATTTTCTCGCTCATCTTTTCGCTGGTCGAGGGCTTCATCATCCTACCAACCCACATCGCCCACTCCAAGGCACTGGACAAAGATTCGAAGCCCAACTGGGTCCAACGCAAGTTCGATAGCCTGATGGACCTGTTGCGCGACCGTATGTACGCGCCCGTGCTCGGCTGGGTGCTCAATAACAAATTCGTCGCGCTGTCACTGTGCCTCGCGGTGCTGTTTTTGAGCTTCGGCCTCGTTGGCGGTGGGTTTGTGAAAACGACTTTTTTCCCGATCATCGAAGGAGACGAAGTAACGATTACGCTCCAGCTTCCCGCCGGAACGCCGGAAACCAAAACCAAGGCGATTCTCGAACGCATCGCCGCCGCCTCCGAGCGGGTGAACGAGCGAATGTCCGAAGAATTTTACGACAACACGCAGGAGTTGGTCGAACGGGTGGAAGTGAAGCTCGGTCCGACGACCTACGAGGGAACGGTGACGGTCGCCATGATCCCCGGCGAAGACCGCGAACCCGTCTCGCAGCGGCAGGTAACCAACGCGATCCGCGAGGAGGTCGGGCCGATTGACGAAGCGGAAGTTTTGTCATTCGGTGCGCGCTCTTTCTTTGGTAAGCCGGTCAGCGTTAGCCTCGTCGGTAGCGACATTAACGAGCTCGACGAAGCGACGGCCGACCTCAAAGCCGAGTTGTCGCAACTAGCCGAACTCGCCGACGTGGTGGATAATAACCAGGAAGGATTACGCGAAATCAACATCAGCCTCAAGGAAAAGGCGCGGTACTTAGGTCTCGATTTGCAGGACATCGTCGGGCAAGTCCGCTCCGCCTTTTTCGGCACGGAAGCCCAGCGCCTGCAACGCGGCGAAGATGAAGTGAGGGTGTGGCTGCGGTACGGAGAGGATAGCCGCCGCAGTATTTCCGACCTGCAAAATATGCGTATTCGCCTGGCTGACGGTAGCGAGTATCCACTCTCGGAAATTGCCAAGCTGGAACCCCAGCGGGGCGTGATTGCCATCAACCACGTCGACGGCCGCCGGGAAGTCAAGGTGGAGGCGGATATTTCGGACAATGCCGTCTCCGTGACCGACGTGAACGCGGACATTACCGACAACATCCTACCGGCCGTGCTCGATCGCTACCCCGGCGTGTCCACGGTGGCCGATGGGCAGGTCCTGAACCAGCAAAAAACGTCTTCTTCGCTGGCCATCGTCGGCCCGGTCGTGCTCGCCCTGATGTTTTTCGTGATCGCACTTACGTTCCGCTCCATCCTGCAGACGGTCGTGCTGTTCCTGCTGATGCCCTTCGGGGCGATCGGCGTCATCGGTGGTCACTGGCTGATGGACAAGCCGCTCAGCCTGTTCTCTTTCCTCGGTATCGTCGCCCTCATCGGTATCATCGTGAATGACGGTTTGGTATTCGTGTCGAAATACAACGAGAACCTCCGCAACAAAATGCCGATGATGGAGGCCCTGGCCGAGGCGGGTCGGAGTCGCTTCCGGCCGATTTTGCTCACGTCGGTAACGACCTTTGCGGGTCTCGCTCCGCTGCTGCTGAATAAATCCCGGCAGGCGCAGTTTCTGATCCCGATGGCCATTTCCGTCGCGTTCGGTTTGCTGGCGGTCACGGTGATCCTCTTGATTTTACTTCCCGCCCTGATCGTACTGCAGAATCGCTTACGCTACTACTTCTGGAAGGGGTGGCAACCGGACAAAGTGTGGACGTACACCAACGTCGAGCCCGCCTACCAGCAAATGGACTTTTCGGAAGACGAACTGCCCGACCCCCCGCGCCGCTACGACCGGGCGGACGAGGTGCCGGACGAACAAATAATCGAATAAGCATGGCTAAGATCTGTATCGACATGGACGGCGTGATGGCCGACACTTACCAAAAGTTTGCCGACGCTTACCTGAAGGAATTCGGACGCGAACCCACGCGGGCGGAACTACTCGGTAAAAAGGTTTATGAGTTGGACGGCGCGGGCCATTTGCGCGATCTCATGTACGAACCCGGCTTCTTTCGCGACGTCGCGGTGATGCCGGGAGCGCGCGAAGTCGTCGCGGAACTCTACGACGGCCACGACGTGTACGTCGTGACGAGTACCATGGAATTCCGCAACAGCTTCACCGACAAGTGGGACTGGCTGGGCGAACACTTTCCGTTCATCCACCACTCAAAAATCGTGTTCTGTGGGAAAAAGGATGTGGTCCGTGGTGACTTCATGATCGACGATAAGGAAGCGAATCTGGCCGGGTTCAATGGCACCGGGTTACTCTTTACCGCGCTCGATAACCATTACATCACGGGTTACCACCGGGTGAATGACTGGACGGAAGTTCGGGAATATTTTCGGGCGGAAGTAGCCGCTGAGATTGCTGAAATAGGTTGACGAGCACCCCGTAATTTTGCTGCGGTGCATTCTGCTCTGGGGATCGTTGGCAAGTTTTCCAATCAGTAAATATTTTGGCGCGGTCGCGGGTGCCGGGCAAATTAGGTGGAGCAGTGACTACGTGACTTTTGGCCGCAACCCCGGTACTCTACGTACGCGACCCAGCATCCGCACGGTAATCTTTTTATAAGTTAAGCGCTAACTAAGCATCTATGTCGACTTCCGCTATCCTTCCGAATATACCCCGCACCCGCGTCCGCGCCCTACTGCTCTGCGTCCTGGCCACTACGGGCTTAAGCGCGCAACGCAGCCTGTCCCTTAGCGACGCCATCCAGGAGGGTCTGGCCAATAATTACCAAATTCGACTCTCCCGGGCGGATCTGGCCGTCGCTGAAAACAACGACAGCTACTCCCTGACGGACAAATACCCCACGATTTCACTCGGCGTGACCCCGCAGGTAAGCTACCGCGATAACGTCAACCCGGCGAGTATCGTGGCGCAGAGCACGGTCGTCACCTACGGGGTCGGCCCGGCGGCTAACCTCAACTGGACTTTGTTCAACGGTGGCCGCGTTGAAATCGCTAAAGATCAGCTCGCTACCGTCCGTGAGTTGTCGGAGGGGCAACTACAGGTACAGGTTGAGAACTCGGTGGCTCAAATCATCCAGGCGTACTACAACACCGTCGTGCAGCAGGAGCAAATCGACGTCCGCCAGCGCGTACTGAACCTCAGCCGCGATCAGGTTGAATATCAGAACGTCCGCCGCGACTTCGGCCGGGCCGGCACCTTCGACGAACTCCAGGCCAAAGATGCGTACCTAACCGATTCCACCCAGCTCGTGCTGCAACAACTTAATTACGAAGTCGCCACGCAAAACCTTCTCCAGGTGCTCGGTTCCGACAACATTAACGAACCGCTGACGCTGACGACCGAGTTGAAATTCGACGACGACCGCTTCGACGAGACCGCCCTGGTGCAACGCCTGGAAGCTAACAACAGCCAGCTACGAACTTTAGCAACCAACCGCGCGCTAGCCGGTATTCAAACGGAACTCATCCAAACTGAATACAAACCCACCGTGGCGCTCGTCACCGGGCTTGGCTACGACTTCTCCGTCGCGACCGGCACGCAGACTTTTGATTTTAACGACGATCGGCCTTCCCGCGAGGTAAAGCTACCCGGCTTCAAAGCCCCGGCCCGGACGCTCTCCGGAAACATCGGCTTCGGCGTCAACTACTTACTCTACGATGGCAAGAACCGCAAAGTGCGCGAGCAATCCGCCCGCCTGGAAGAACTCACCAGCAAGCTGGAATACGACGCCACCAACCAACAACTGCGCACCCAACTGCTCAACGCCGTGGCCCGGCATAACAACCAAACCCAGCTCGTTAACATCACCCAGGACCTGATCGCCAACGCGGAGCGTAACATTACCATCGCGGAAGAACGCTTCAGGGGTGGCACGATCAATAGCTTCGACTACCGCATCATTCAGGTCAACTTAGTTAATGCGGAATTTCAGTTGCTCAACGCGCTCTTGAACCTGAAAAATACGGAAACGGAGGTGCTGCGGCTTACGGGGCAGGTGGTGCAGTAGTTGGGGGCGAAAAGAATATAGAGAAAAGAGGTAAGACTAAGGAAAGAAGATGAAGGAAGGTTTGGAGTTGAAGGCTGCCGTGCTGAAGGAGTGTTTTCGCCGGTTGGTCGCGCAGTTGACGACGATCGAGTCGAGCATGAACGCCATTCGGGAATCGAAAAGTAGCGAAACGAAATCCAGCGCGGGTGATAAGTTCGAGACGGGGCGGGCGATGTTGCAACTGGAAGAAAACAACCTGAAGCAGCAACTCGCCGCCGCGTTGGGAACTCGCCAGCTACTCACGCAGGCGGAGCGGCAGCCGACCGGCGGTACAATCGCGATCGGTAGCCTGGTGGCGATGGATAAGGGCCTTTACTTTGTCTCTGCCGGTTTCGGCAAAGTCTCCGTTAACGGGCGGGACGTGTTCTGCACGAGCCCGGAGAGCCCGATCGGACGACGGTTAATCGGTAAGGGGGTGGGGGAGGCGTTTCTGTTTAATGAGGTGCGGTTCGTGGTGTTGGGGTTTGTTTGAGAGGTTGGCACCACGGCCCGCAATACGATTGACAACTTACTGAAAATGCGCGGCTCGCGGCTCAGCGAAGACTTCGAGCCAGCTACTCGTTATGTCGCCAACGGATACTTAACGGCTTTTACCACGCCGGCTTAGCTTTACTTTGCGACCTTAGGGTAAACTCTGCCCGATGAAATACCCGCTCGCCGCTCTATTACTATTTTTCCTCTCCGGCGGTATTTTTGCCCAAGAAGTTACTGCCAAGCGCACGTCAGCGCTACAAAAAGAAGGCTACGCCATTACGGGCAGCGTTGTCATCGAGGAACTTTCCGACGGCAAGCTAAAGTTATCTTTGACCGAGGACTACAGCACGCAGTCCGGGCCGGACGTGCACATGTTGCTTGCTACCTCCAAGTCCGTAGACGGGGCGTTCGACGTAGTTAACCTGACGGCGATCAACCACTGGTCCGGCGCGATGACTTTCGACCTGCCCGACAGCATCACCCTCGACCAATACGCTTACGTACTTCTGCACTGCGTACGGTTTAACGAGCCCTGGGCCTCCGGAAAACTGGGGGAAGTAGAGCAGGTGACGACCACCGCTACCAAAGATGCCTCCCTCACCAGCCAGGTGTCGATATTCCCCAACCCCGCCTCCGACGTAGCTAGCATCACCTGGCCGGCCACTTTTCAGCCCCACTCCGCTGACGTATTTAGCGTGCTTGGCCGCAACGTCAGCACACAACGCATTACCTCGAACGCCGTCAACACTGAGCTAGACGTAAGGCATTTTGTTGCGGGTCGCTATTTAGTGCGGCTGTCGGACGGGCAACGCACCGTCACCCGGCTGTTGTTAGTTAGACATTAATCTATTTCCTATTCCAGCAAAAAGTCAATCGCCTCAGAAATTCATTGATGACTGCTCGCGGCGTCGCTCATAATTCCGCACTGGCTGAGAACTGAGGCTTTTCTAAACCCTGATCTCCGGAACCTCTCCCCGCACCACCAGCCGGCCGGCCGTGGCCGCCCTAATTTCCTCGACGCTAACGCCCGGTGCCCGCTCCAGCAGTAAGAATCCGTCCGGCGTAACCTCCAGCACCGCCAGGTCGGTCACGATCTTCTTTACGCAGGCGACGCCGGTCAGCGGTAGCGAGCACTTAGATAAGAGTTTCGACTCCCCCCTGCGGTTCGTGTGGCTCATAGCCACGATAATGTTTTCGGCCGAGGCGACCAAATCCATTGCGCCGCCCATGCCCTTTACCATTTTACCAGGGATTTTCCAGTTGGCGATGTCGCCCGTGTCCGATACCTCCATCGCACCGAGTACGGTAAGCTGAACGTGCTGACCACGGATCATCGCAAAACTCGTGGCGGAGTCAAAAATACTCGCGCCGGGTAGCGCCGTGATGGTTTGCTTGCCGGCGTTAATCAGGTCGGCGTCTTCCTCGCCCGCGTAGGGGAACGGACCCATCCCGAGGATGCCGTTCTCGGACTGGAAAGTCACGTCAATGCCTTCGGGGATGTAATTAGCGATGAGGGTAGGGATGCCGATGCCGAGGTTGACGTACCAACCGTCTTTCAGTTCCTGGGCGATTCTTTTGGCAATTCCGTTTCTGTCTAACATGATTATTTTTTGGGTGGGTGGTAATAAATTAAGCCGCTTAATGGCGTCGCGTGCGCTAGTTTACTGCTCCCGCACGGTACGCTGCTCGATCCGCTTTTCGTAATCGACGCCCCGAAAAATACGCTGCACGAAGATGCCCGGTGTATGAATTTGGTTGGGGTCGAGCTCGCCCGGTTCCACCAGTTCTTCTACTTCCGCTACGGTGATCTTACCGGCCATGGCCATTAATGGGTTAAAGTTTCGGGCGGTGCCTTTGTAGATCAGGTTGCCGTCCCGATCACCCTTCCAGGCTTTGACGAGCGCGAAGTCGGCCGTCAGGGCGGATTCGAGAACGTGGGGTTTGCCGTTGAAGTCACGTACTTCTTTTCCTTCCGCCACTTCGGTTCCGTAACCGGCGGGCGTGAAAAAGGCGGGGATGCCCGCCCCGCCGGCCCGGCAGCGCTCGGCGAGCGAACCCTGCGGGATCAAATCGACTTCCAGACTCCCATCCAGCATCTGGCGCTCGAACTCTTTGTTCTCACCAACGTAGGACGAAACCATCTTACGCACCTGCCGCTGCTGGAGCATCAGTCCGATGCCAAAGTCATCGACGCCGGCGTTGTTGGAGATGCACTCCAGGTCGGTTACCCCACTTTCCACGAGCGCCGCGATGGCGTTTTCGGGGATGCCACAGAGGCCGAAGCCCCCCAGCATCAGGGTCATTCCGTTTTCAATTCCGGCTACGGCCGCGGCCGCATCGGGGACTACTTTGTTCATGATCGATCGTTTGTGTTCGGGGGTAAACTACTGCTTATTCAGCGCCCAGTCGTATTCTTTGTAGCCAATTTCTTTGTCGGCGGGAATGGCGGTGGCTAGGTACTCGTTGAGGTAGCCGCGTAGGTCACCAAAATCTTCTCCGTACCAGTCGAAAATCTTGGACACTTTGACGCTGCCGCTAGTTTGGTTGTAATCGGGGTTGCGGATGAACGCGCGGGCGCTTGTTTCTAGCATCCGGTCGAGATTCTCGGCGGTAAAGGCCCTGTTGGGCAGCGGCGGGCAGGACGTCGCGGCGCAATTGACGGCGAAGTGGATGCGGGCGTCCTTGTACCGGGGGCGCAGAATGTCGTGCTCGATGTTGTTGAGGCTGTAAGATTTCCCGTCGATGTCGATCCATTTCACCTTCCACGGGTCGCCGCCACTGATGTCCTGAATGGAGTTGACCGGGTAGAATTCCAGGACACGTTTGATGGTGAAGGCATTGTAGGCGTTAATCCAGTAAGCCATCGTGGCGTTACGGCCCCAGTCGTCGGTGGGGGCACTTTTCTGCAACGTAGCCAGGTAGTTATCGAGCTCGGCCTCGTTCTTTTTCAAGCCGGCGTAGTTGACGTTTCCCGCGTCGGTGACGTAGCGTTGTAGGAGAGTGTTCCAGGGCGCGTGGTCGGGTGGGGTGATGGCTGCCGGGGTTTGGATTGGTACTTTAGTCGGTGCTTCCGGTTGCGCGGTCGCTGGTGCCGAGTTTATGTGAGAAGGAGCGGCAACCGTGTTAGCTGGCTGGGTTGGTGCGGTAGGTTCTGGGTTCGCTGCTGGCTTGTGGACGGACGAACCGGTAGCAATCTTGGCGGGCTTAACCGGAGCCACGGGTTTGGCCTCCACCGGGGCGGGTAAGGTAATTTCCTTGATGGTGGACGGGTCTACGTTGCGGGTGAACTCGATCTGGTCTTGCTCGACGGGCAGAGAAGTTCTTGCCGGTACGGTCGCGGTAGTTGCGGTAACCTGGTCGACTGGTTCCGTGGTGTCGGTGGCAGGATTGACGTCGTCACAACCCACGGCAAGTAATCCGAGTAGGAGGGTGGTGGTCAGAAAACAAAATTGCTGTTGCATAATGCGGGTAGTTCTGTACGGAAGAACGCGTATACGGGTCGCATAGGTTTAGTGGCGGGGAATGGTGGTGGCGCGAAAAAACTAATTCGTCACCCGGCAACTTTAGCGAGAAATATTCTTGTTCATCTTCCGCCGGCGTTTTACCTTTGCGCCCACAAACGGAGGAATGGCAGAGCGGTTTAATGCACCGGTCTTGAAAACCGACGTACGGAAACGTACCGGGGGTTCGAATCCCTCTTCCTCCGCCCGAAAAGCTCGATCGATCACCGGTCGGGCTTTTCTATTTTCCGGCCAACTGTACGTAAGGATTCCACGTTGACCGAAGACTACAGACTAAAGACCCCAGACCAATAATGGACACCACCAAGATCATCCGCGCCCTAGCCACCGTCCAGGACCCCAACACCGGCACCGACCTGATCACCGCCAACATGGTCCTCCACCTCAAGGTCGCAGCGCCGGACGTCACCTTTACCCTCCAGCTACCGAAACTAGATAACGACTACAAGCAGCAACTCAACTTCGCCTGCCAGGAAGCTATTCTCGACGTATACCCGGAAGCGAACGTCCACGTCCACATGCAAAACCCCGGAAACCCTGCACCCGCGTCCGCGCAAGGCGCTGCTACCGGTGGCCCCCAAAAGCCTAATCCGCTCCCACAGATTCGCAACATCATCGCCATTGCCAGTGGAAAGGGTGGCGTTGGAAAATCTACGGTGGCCGTTAATCTGGCCCTCGCCCTCCAGGAAATTGGCGGTACGGTCGGCCTCCTCGACGCCGACGTCTACGGCCCCTCCGCTCCAACCATGCTCGGCTTGGTCGGCCAGAAGCCAACGGTCGAAAAAGTGTACGGCAAGCCGAAAATCAAACCCCTCTACGCCTACGGGATGCCCGTAATGAGTACCGGCTTCGTCGTCGAACCCGAGCAAGCCGTCGTTCTCCGTGGCCCCCGCCTGTCCGGCATCATCAAGCAGTTCCTCGAAGAGTGCATTTGGCCGCCGCTGGACTACTTAATCATCGACCTTCCTCCAGGAACGGGCGACGTTCAACTCAGCCTCGTCCAGACCGTCTCCGTAACCGGTGCCGTTCTCGTGACTACCCCCCAGGAAGTCGCGTTGAGTGATGCCATCAAAGCCATGAACATGTTCTTCCTGCCGGACGTACAGGTTCCCGTGCTCGGTGTGGTAGAAAATATGTCCTGGTTCACACCAAGGGAATTGCCGGATAACAAATACTACCTGTTCGGTAAAGACGGTGGGAAGATTTTGGCGAAAAAATCTAACTCGATGCTGCTCGGTCAAATACCGCTCATACAGGGCATACGGGAAGGTGGAGACAGCGGTAAGCCCGCCTTTCTCGATAAGGAAGACACGGTTACGCGGGAAGCGTGGCTGAAAGTCGCCAAAAACGTGGCACGCCAAACGGCCCTGCGCAATGAGATGATGAGTGCTACGCCGGTCGTGCAGGTCAAAAACACCTAATATCGTTTGGCCACAAAATCACAAAAATGGCCAGTGTCGTACATTTTGTGCTTCCGTGTTTTTGTGGCCCAATAGCTCGGTGATTCAAAGCCGGACTCCAAGCGTCAGATAAAATGACCGCGGCGCGCTGGGAATGATCCCGGGGCCAGGGTAGCCCGTGGCGCGCCGCGTAAAATACTGTTGATCCAACAAATTACCGGCCCCGGTTTCTACTAAGAGCTTCTTCCAACGGTAAGAGAGCGAAAGGTCCATCACGCCGTAGGCCGGTATTTCGCCTACGATGCCCGACTGATTATCTCGCACATCCTGCCCCGCGTTACTAGCATCCGTAAACTGGGAGGAAAGGTGTACGTACTGTAGCGATGCGAGTAAATCCCCGTACCCGGCGCTGATGCCCGTTTTCAAATTGAGAAACGGAATGAATTCCACTTCATTCCCTTCCACGCCGGCCGTCTCCGAGGAAGTGTATTGTGACCTCGTCAAACTAGTATTGGCAAAAGCTTCGACCGAATAAGCGACGCCCCCGTTTGTTTTTCCCCGCACGGCCTTCCAGGTAACGAGCGATTCAAGGCCGTAGATAAAAGCAGTCCCGATGTTCCCCCGTCTGCGGACAATACGTCCGCTGCGAACCTCCGTACCGTCCGCCCGAATGATGACTTCCGGTGTCAGGACTTCCCCGAGACGATCATTATAACGCAGGCCAAAAATATTCGCGGTCACGTCAATTTGCTTAAACGCGGCTCTAAATCCAACATCGGCCGTATACCCATCTTCGTCAGAAATATCCGGGTCTACCTGGAAAGACGGGTTGACGGTACGGATGTCGTTAAAGGTAACCGAGCGGTAGTTTTGACTGAAGTTAGCGAACAGTTCCGTGCCGCCTTCATCTCGGTAGCTGAGGCCCACGCCCAGGAGGAGGAGGTTACGCGCGAAGGTGCGATTGTCGTCAAATTCCGTATCCCGGATCGGGTTATTGGCCAGGTCGAAATCGATACGCCGGAAGGTGCCGCTGCTCTCGGTTTTGATGTATTCGTAGCGTGCGCCGGGGGTAACGCTCAACCGGTCGTTCAGGTAAAAGATGTGTTCACCAAAGATGGCCAGGTTACGGTTGGGGAAGGTGAATTGGCTCTGGCTCGGAAAGGAAGGGAAGCGGTCCGTCGCCAGGTTAAAGTCCGCGTCCTTGCCGTTCGTGCCCGGGCCCTGAAACGCGGTGTTATCGGCGTGGTAATATTTAGCACCGATGAGTGCGATTGCGCTTCTTTTACCGATGGTATAGCGGTGCAACAAACGCCCTTCCGCGCCGTAATTGTTGAAATCGTTCACGATCAGGTCGCGTGGCGCGTCGAGGTCGTCCACCTGGCTGACCCGGTTGGTTCGGAAGCCTACGGCAGCGCGGGAGGCATCGAGGCCAAATACGCTGAGGGATAGGTTCGTACGGTCGGTGAGTTTGTGTTCGTAGCGAAGGTTGTACAGCTGCCAATCGACTTTAAAATGATTGCGGGTTCGGTTGCTCTGGAAAGGGTCCTTGTAGAATTGAGCATCGGTAAGCCCCCCGGCCTGTTGAGCGAGATAGTCTAGGTAAGTATATTCAAAGGTCAGGCGGGCGTTTTCGCTAAAGGAGTAGTCGAGGTGTAAGTAGGCGTTACGACTATCGAAGTCGGAATTAGGCCGGAAACCATCGCCGCGTTTGTAGTTGACGTAGCCGTAGTAACCGACTTTCCCGACCGTTCCGCTCAGGGAATTAAAACTCGTAAATAGTCCGTAGCTGCCGACCGTTTGGCGACTGATCAACTCGATCTTTCGGTTGCGATTCGGCTCGTGGAATACGAAGTTTACCAGGCCGCCGAACTGCGTTCCGTACTGTAGACTCGCCGCCCCGCGCACGACCTGAATTTCCGCCAGCGCCTCCGCCGGCGGGGTGTAGTAGCTTTCCGGGTAGCCCAGCACGTCGGCCGAAATATCGTAGCCGTTTTGCCGGGTGTTGAAGCTGGCCGAGCGGTTGGGGTCGAGCCCGCGCCCGCCGATGCTGAGTTGTAGTCCGGCGTCGTCGGATTCGTAGATATTCAGTCCGGAAACGCGGGCGTAGAGTTGCCTTGCCTGGTTAGCGGCGAGGTTGGCGGTCAGTGCGGCTACGTTGACGACTTCCGTTTTCTTACCTGCGTAAATGGCCGTGCCTTCGACCGCGCGGAGGCGGCGGATAGCGGCTTTGAGATCCCGGTTCCCAATCACGGTCACCGCATCCAACTGCATATTCAGTCTCCTTAATTCAATCGTGATGCTCGTCTCTGGACCAGTCAGTGGAAAGTGGTACTGTAAGCTAGAAAATTCGGACTGATAAGATAGTAGTGTTACTCCTCTAATATTTTCCTGTATTGAAAAATTTGCCTTACCTTGTGCGTTGGTTACCCGCAGTTCTTGCGTCTCCGAAAGGTACAGGTCGACGCCCCGCAGGGGTTGGCGCGACGCACTGTCCACTACTGTCACCACTAATTTTGTTGTTTGGGCGCGGACGCCGATGCTGGGTAATGTGACAATGAGCAGCGTTAGCGAGGCTAACATCAAGGTGAACCTGCTGCTCAAACCGGTTCGTGTTTTCCTGAGCGCACGCAGGTCAGTACGGTGAGCTCGGGACGTAGAGGTCCCAAAATTTATCGAGTTCGACACCATCTTTCCCAGTCGATTCACTACTGATTCAATGCTAAATTCCATAGATCTGCTCATTAAAGTCAGTTAACCAAGTCACTCGTGGCGCGTCTTCGGTGATCGTCGTCAAGTCCACGTCTTTGCGCACATAAAGGCGGCTCGCTCGTCCATTCAGGGCAACGTAACTCTCCGCGTACACTTCCGGTTGCCGGCCCGTTCGCCCGATTTCTTCCTCCGCTAAAAAATGAGCGAATTCCAGAATAAAATCCGGTTGCGTCGCCAGCTGCTTCGACTGAAATGTTGAGAGATATGCGGCAGGGTCGACAATTCTGCTTTTGCCGGTTGCGGGGTCGACCAGCCGGTAATTCAGGTAACCCGCCTTTTCCATCAGCATCACCCGCCAGCTGAAGCGGTAGCCTTCTTCCGTCCAGAACAACTCCCCGTCGTTCGCCAAATAGCGCCAGGGGAGAAGTAAGTGTATCGCCAGTAGTAAGACTACGCAGCTGCTAGCAAGCCGGGGCACCGCCACCATTTTTTTGCTCTTCCCGAAATTTCCTTGCACCCGCGCTGCGCCAGCTAATCCTGCACTTAGTCGTGACGACCCCGCCCCGATAAATCTGCGAAACCACTCAAGTACCCGCTCGTGCCACTCCGCCCCGAAAAAGATCAGCGCGCTCACGATCATGATGTACGGAAACATACCGATCGGGAAAAGCACGCGCGTCATCACGTGAAAAACGACCACCGCGACGAAGGCCAAATTACGTGTCGGTCTGTATAGCAGGAGAAACGGAATGAATAGGTCGTACAGCGCGCCACTCCACGCAAAAGCGAAGTGAACCCAGCGCTCCTGCAACAAGTCACCGAGCAGCGGAATACTGTATTTAGCGGGCAGCCAAATGGCCAGTGGCTGGGCGTGAAGTAACCAATCCGTGTTCAGCTTTGCGAGACCGGCGTAGAAGTAAACAACCCCCACGAAAAGCTTCAGCACGTCGATCGTCCACCGTGGAACCAAGGCACCTTCGTTCAATCCGGCATCCAGCGAAAACCGTGCGTTGGCCGGCAGAAATATCATTAAGGCGGATAGCAGACTAACGAAGTAATAGTGGTTCAGGTAAGTCGTTTTGTCCATCAACTCCACGTAAGTGAAGCTGAGAAAAAAAACGACAGTTGCAACGCGATACTTCCACCCAAGGAGGATACAGACCGAACTCAAAGCGATGGCGCCGAACAGCAAATAAGTCCAATCACCAAGCGGCTTCACCCACGCAAAATATTGGTAGCTAAAGAAGTAACTCGGCTCCAAATAAAGCTTTTCGATCCAACCATTATACCAAAAGCGAATCACCGAAAGCAGCATCATCAGACCAAAACCAATGCGGAACACGGCCAGCGGCGCAGCACTGACCGGCGTGTTCAAACCCGTACGGGGCACCGGTGAACTCGTGCTGGAATCGATGTTAGCTAAATTAAATTTTCCTGGCTGAAGTGATGTTTACCGCGGATTGCGATCAGTCCCCATCCGCGTCAACGTAGTCCACGTTGATACTCAATGCCTGTAACATATCGACTTTTAGCAAAATCGTTAGCTTCTGCAACTCATCGTACAGGGCAAGCATTTGACCGTTATCCGTTAGGACCTGCTGACCAAAATCATCGTCCAGTGTTTGTGCCGCTGCTTTTATCGTTAGAAATTGCTGGGCAATCGAGGCACTCAAGGGTTCCCGCTCGGTAGCTCCGGTCGATTGGACGGCGTCCAAATAATCGGCCAGCCCATCACGATTAAAGAAGGTTTCGGTAGCCTCCAGCGCAGCTAAAAAGAGCGCCTTCGAATTGCCCCGGTAGCGGCCCTCGACCCGGTCCGCCAGCGGATCATCACTGAAAACCCCGGCGGGGATGCCGACTTTACCCGCCCGTAATGACTTTTCGTAGTAAAAAATGTAGTCGTTTACCGTGCGGTCAATGCTGGCCGTGGCGCTGTTGCCATCGTTGGCAATGTAGGCACTCCGGCCTTCCTTCACCTGTTCGGAAACTGCATTCTGTAGCTCAAGCATCCGATCGACAAGGCGTACGGAGTAAGTTATTGCTTTGCCGTTATTCGCCACCGGAACACCCGTTTCATCCGTACCAAAAAGTAGGTATTCGAGGGCGGGGAAGCCCTGAGCGGCGATCATGGAAGGCAACGCGAGGTTAGCTTCGGTCGCGATATTTTCTTGTATCTGCTTCACGTCCGCCGGGTAGGTGTTCGACTGACGGCGTAGGCGAACGGCCTCCGCTTCGGCTAGCAAAAATGGAGCTTGCCGTTGCCACGCTAAGTAAGCTGCGTCAAACTCAGTACGAGCTTGCTCGAGATTTGCGTCGTTCCCTTCACTTTCCAGTGATTGCAGACTCGTGAGAAGCTTAGTCAAAGGTGCCCGGCTAGCCCCGTAGCTGGGAATAATCACGTCATCAACCCAACCCGTCAGCATTTCGGAGCGGTCGAAGTTATTGCTGACGATTTGGTCGTCATCATTATCATCCGGATTACACGAGCTTGCGAGAAAGAGAATAGATAGAAACAAAAATACTCTTGACATCAGGGAAGAATTTAAAGGCGCTAATTTTGACGGTAATTACGGGGGGGGGAGCGGTCTAGTTGGCTGCTTCCGCTAAGACGAGACCGTACTGATCGGCAATTGCCGTTGCAATCGTCTCTAATTCAGCGGGGGCTACGTCCCAGAAACCTCTGTTCGTTGAGTTGTCTAGCTCGGATAATACGGTCAGTGACGAGAGGTAGCTATCGCTCAGTCTTGCCGCTTCGGTATAACCCACGGTGCTGGGTGTGAAGCGCAGCGAATAGATAAACCCGTACCCTTCGCTCAAATCGTGAAAAGCAGCTCCGTGATCTACCGGGGTAGCTTCCAGGCCCGCTTTACCCTGCATCAGGTAGAAGATCGCGCGGACTGCGAGCACCTTGGTCAGGTTGTCTTTGATAACGTCGGCCTGCGCGTCGCGCTCCTCGTAATCTCCGGCAACGATGGCGGCGCGACCGGCACGAAAAGCTTTTTCCGTAGCCTCGGCGGTGCCCGTGTAGTCCGTGTCACCATCCACGCGCTCCAGGTATTCATTGAGGAAACCGTCAACCTCACCGAGATCCGTTAGAGGCTTTTCCGGGGAAGCGGAAGCACCGAATAGGTAGCCGAACGCTTCGTCCCACTTGTGCTCCATGTCGGTGTAGGGCTTCCCTTCAAGTGGCGTACCGGCCGTGTTGTCGGCGCGGTTCGTACCCGCATCGAGCACGGTCGGGCTGAGGTAGTTATTTACTAATTGATCGTACATCAACGCACCAATGAGCGCCTTAGCGAATAGCTGATTGTATTCGTAGCCATCTTCACTTACGTAGCGCGTGCTGCTGCCATCCGCTAACTGGCCGGGGCGACCGCGCTCGGCCAGCTGGCTCCAGGCGGGAAATACCTTATTTACTTGGTTGGCTAAGTAATCATCGAAAGTGGTGCGAATGCCCGCAGCGGCGCCACTATTTGTAGCGAAAAGATCTGCACTGGCGGCCACTTTGCTGCGTAAGGATTTGGTGCTGGCGTTGAGCGCCGGGCTACTGAAGGGATCGACTCCTTCGGGGTTACGGAACATGTTATTTAGGTCATCCAATGATTTACTGGGGTCGCTCATGGCGGTAAGCAATTCTCCGGCCATGGCGATTCTTTCGGACTGCCCCGTAAAGCTTACCGTAGAGACACCCTCACGGGAGAAAGAATAGGTCTCGGGTACGGCGATGGACTGGTCCATAACATCGTCATCGTCTTCACAGGAGGTGAAAGGAATGAGTAGAAGCAGGGCTAGCAGGAAGTGTACTACGGTCTTCATCGGGGCATTTTTATTATCTGTATTCAATCCAGATAGTGCAAATGTCGGAATGGAAGCTGACTTTGACAAGCAAATGGGGTCTTATCTTGAATTAATCTTAATAAGGATAAGCTCCGGCCTGTTGATGATCAGTTCAGACGTCCCTCAATCTCCGTACAATCTCCGCTACGGCCGGGCAGACGATCGTGTTCCGTAGGGTCAGCGGCAAAATTTGCAGCATATTCTTCCGATCCGTGTGGGGGTATTCCCGGCAGGCTTTCGGGCGGGCGGGGTACACCGAACAGTAATTATCCGGGCCGAGAAAAGGGCAGGGGGCGGTGTTGAGGACGTAATCGCCGTCACCATCGAGGTGCAGGTGTTGCTCGACGAGGTCAGCGGGGCGCTGTCGCAGGTGCAAGGCTAATCGGGTGATGTCTACGTCGCGGAAGATCGGGCTGGTCGTCTTGCAGCAGTTCGCGCACTCGAGACAGTCTACCTCCCGAAAGACTTCCTCGTGGAGCTCGTGAAACTGCTCGTCCAAATCGCGCGGTGGCCGGGCTTTGAGCTTGGAGAAAAACTTCTTGTTGGCCTTCTTTTCCTGGAGCGCGCGCTGCCGGTGTTGGGGTAGATTAATCATGGATCAGACCGCTACGGGCGCTTTGATGGAGGGCATGGGGTCGTAATCGAGCAGCGTAATGTCTTCGTACCCGATCTCAAATATTCCCGGTGCGTCGGGGGTAATTTCCAGCTTAGGTAGCTTACCGGGCTGGCGACTCAGTTGCTCTTGTACCTGGTTCATGTGGTTGCTGTACAAATGCGCGTCACCGAGGGTGTGCACGAAATCACCGACCCCATAACCGCATTCCCTAGCTACTAAATGGACGAGCAGCGCGTAAGTAGCGATATTGAAGGGGACGCCGAGAAAGACGTCCGCCGAGCGCTGGTACAACTGGCAACTCAGCTTACCATCCGCTACGTAGAACTGGAACAGCGTGTGGCACGGCGGCAGTCCGGCCTTGGCCATCTCGGGGATGTCCTCCGGGTTCCAGGCCGTGACGATGTGGCGGCGGCTGTCGGGGTTATTCTTCAGGGAGTCGATCACGCCGGCGAGTTGGTCGACGCCGTTGAAATTACGCCACTGCTTACCGTACACCGGGCCGAGGTCGCCCCACTTGCCAGCAAATTCATCATCGTTGATAATGCGTTCCACGAATGACTTCATCTCCGCTTTCCATTCCGGACTGTATTTAGGGAACTTCTCCGTCAGACCATTTTTCCCTAGATAATACTGAAACGGCCACTCGTTCCAGATACGAACGCCGCTCTTAACTAGATAACGCAAGTTGGTATCTCCCCGCACGAACCACAGCAACTCGTGCACGACGCTCTTCCAGTGCACCCGCTTGGTGGTCAACATCGGGAATCCCTTTTGCAGGTCGTACCGCATCTGGTAGCCGAATACGGACCGGGTGCCGGTGCCCGTCCGGTCGCCCTTCTCCGTGCCGTCGGCTAAAATGTGGCGCATTAGGTCGAGGTACGTTTTCATGGAGGGAAGATTGGTTGTTAATGGCGGATTGCCCACCCCGCGCGCAGGATGCCGGCCTTGAGCCAGTAGTCAGCTCGCCGCAAAATTAGGGATAAAGCCCGGGTAGGTACACTGCGGTCGAAGTAAATTCAAAATCGATTTTCCTGCGCGGCCCGTGTACGCAACCAAAATCAGTCTTACTCCTTACCCTTGTCCTGGCTCAGCGGGGTCGGCTCACGAAATTTTTCGTGAAGTTATCGTACCAGACCCCCGCCCTGAAATACTGATCTTATATGAATACCCAACCTTACGTCGGCAAAACCGCCATCATCACCGGTGCCGGAGAAGGCATCGGTTTCGCCATTGCCAAAGAGCTGATCGCGGAAGGAGCTGACGTTGTCCTCAACGACATCAGTCCGGAAGCAACCGAGCGCGCCGTCGCTACCCTGAACGACGGAAACCAGAAAAACCTGGCTTACGGAATGTCCGGTGACGCCGGTGACGTAACTTTTATCCGCTCGCTGGTCGATTACGCGGACGCCATCGAAAACAGCCAGCTAGAAATGGTCGTCGCCAACGCCGGCCTGACCGAGTTCGGTGACTTCTTCGACTTCACGCCCGACAACTTTCAAAAGGTCATCGACCTCAACCTCCGGGGCACGTACTTTCTCGCCCAGGCCGCCGCCGCCAAGATGCGCGACAACGGCAACCCCGGTAACATCGTCCTTATCGGCAGTAACGTCGGCGAACGCGCCTACCGGAACCTGGCCGCTTACGGAATGAGCAAGGCCGGTATCTCGATGCTGGCTAAGCAACTCGTCATTCCCCTCGGCCCCCTCGGCATCAGCATCAACTGCGTTTCTCCAGGCGCGACCCTCACCGAAAGAACCGCGGCTGAGGTAGCGGATTACGCCGGCACCTGGGCGGTCCTCAACCCCAATGGCCGCGTCGGCACGACGGAAGATGTCGCCCACGCCGTCTCCTTCTTCCTCAGCCCCCTCTCCCGCCACGTCACCGGCCAAACGCTCCTCATCGACGGCGGCTGGACGGCCTACGGACCGAGCCCCTATACGATTGAGAAAATTCAGCAAGAACTCCCGAAGTGTTAGGAATAGTAGGCGGTAGGAAGGTTAGGCAGTAGGAGTAGTAGGCAGTAGGCTTTTACAACAAGTCATTAAAATAAATAGCCTACCGCCTACCAGCCTACCGCCTACCGCCTACCACCTAATCTTCCTACCAGCCTACCGCCTAAAAACCTATCTTTCCGCAATGAAAGAATTAGCGCTCCACTGGAAGATCCTCATCGGCATGGCGGCCGGCATCGCGTTTGGTGTATTAGCCAATGAGCTGGCCTGGGGGGAGTTCGTGCAGGATTGGATCAAGCCTTTCGGAACGATTTTTATCAATAGCCTTAAGTTGATCGCCATTCCGTTGATCGTGGCGAGTCTGATCAAGGGAATCACCGACCTGAAAGATATTTCCAAGCTGTCCGCAATGGGCGGGCGGACGGTGGGGATTTACGTCCTTACGACGATTGTCGCCATCGTGATTGGTTTGGGCATCGTGAATTTAATCGGACCCGGAAAAGGACTCGACGAAAGTACCCGGGACTCGCTATTGAATGACTTCGCCGAGGACGCCGGCGCGCGAATCCTGGACGCTCAATCCCAACGGGAGGCGGGGCCGTTACAAGCCCTGGTGGACATCGTCCCGGATAATATCGTCGGCGCGGCGTCGAGCAACGGAAACATGTTGCAGGTGATATTTTTCGTCATCTGCTTCGGGGTCGGCCTCATTCTGATCGACCCGAAGAAAGCACAGCCGGTCAAAGACTTCTTCGACGGCGTGAACGAAGTCGTCCTGAAATTGATCGACCTGATTATGCTCGCCGCACCCTACGGAGTGTTCGCCTTGCTCGCCGCCCTCGTTGTGGAAGCGCCGAGTAAGGACCTTTTCGTAGCCTTGTTACTGTATTCACTCTGCGTGCTGGCGGGCCTGGGGCTAATGATTTTCGTCATCTATCCGTCCCTCGTCAAAATATTTACTGGCCGCAGCATCACGTCTTTTTTTGCGGGCATCAGCCCCGCCCAGCTGCTGGCGTTTTCGACCAGTTCGAGCGCGGCCACCTTGCCGGTGACGATGGAGCGGGTCGAGGAGCACCTCGGCGTCGACGAAGAAGTGACCAGCTTTGTGCTACCCATCGGGGCGACGATCAATATGGACGGTACGAGTCTCTACCAGGCGGTAGCGGCGGTATTCATCGCCCAGGCGTACGGTATGGAATTAAGTCTGGGGGCTCAGCTGGGCATCATCACGACGGCCCTGGCGGCCTCCATCGGCTCGGCGGCCGTGCCCGGGGCGGGTATGGTGATGCTGGTGATCGTCCTCGGTCAGGCGGGTATTCCGGAAGCGGGCCTGGCGCTGATTTTTGCGGTCGACCGGCCGTTGGATATGTGCCGGACGGTAGCCAACGTCACGGGTGACGCGACGGTGGCGATGCTGGTGGCCAAGTCCGTCGGTAAGCTCCGCGACCCGCAGGAACGTAAATTAGACGATCACTACGTAGCGGTGAAGTAAGAAAGAAGCCGGCGTAAAGGGTTTGCGGAATAGGGCGCGGTCGCCGGTGCGGGGTCACTGGGTGAAGCGCAAAATATTTTAGCGTCAAACTCTTAAAGGTGGTGCGTACGTATGTCGCTTTTCAAGCCTGCGTTCTATCTTTAGGGTCTTCCCTAGTTACACTTTACACCTCTGATGAAAATATCTTTGCTGCTTTGCGCGGGCTTGTTCCTGCTCTGCCCCCAAGCCCTTTTTGCTCAATCACGCGAACCCCTGGAAGTCGAATTTGGCCGCCTCGCACCGGGTGAAATGGAGTTACTCCCCACCGGTAGGGACTCCGCCGCCGACGCATATTTTCTTTTCGATCGCGAAGAAGTCGAGTTCCAGAGGGGCGAAAGCTTGCAGATGATTCGCCGCGTCCACCGGCGTACCAAATTAATTCGCGAAAGTAGTTTCGACCGGGCCGACGTCGAACTCATTTACTGGTCGGAACACCAAGACATCAAGCAGGTGGAGGCAGCCGTTCACCCACCGGGGGGCGGAGTCATCGTGCTCAAGAATGCTGACATCATCGAAGAAAAGCTCGATGACGATCGACGCGTCGTGAAGTTTACCTTCCCTCAGGTGGCCGAAGGTGCCATCATCGAGTATCGGTACCAGTTGACGGACAAGTACGTCACCGTCCCGCCGGCCTTCTACTTTCAATCTGATATTCCCATTCGGTATACTGAATACACATCCATCATTCCTGACTTCCTGCAGTACGTCAATCTGGGCAACGCTACGAATTTTACCGTCAAAAAGGAAAAAGACCGTGACGGCGCTTCGATTAACGCCAGCGCCTACCGGAATATCCGCCAACGGTTGCACGAAACTACGCAGGCCTATTATGACGTGCCCGCCTACCAGCACCAACCTTACGTAAATAATTTTAAGGATTTCGTGCCCCACATTCGCTACCAGCTCCAGATTTACCGCTTCCCCGACGGGCGGATTGAAAAGGTGTTTTCCGACTGGCCCGAAACGGCTAGCGACATGCACGATTGGCCCACCTTCGGAAAAGCTTACCGGAGTAAGTCCCTATCGAATGCGGTGTGGAAGGAAGCCGCCATGAAAGTAGCCGGGCTAACGACAGAACGAGAAAAGGCTGAAGCACTTTACGACTTCGTAACCGCTAAGGTCGCGTGGGACGGAGACTACGATTACACGTGCGACAACACCCCAAACAAGGTATTTGCCGCTGGAAGTGGCGACAGCGGTGAGCTTTCCCTGACGTTACTGGCCCTACTCAACCGTGCCGACATCGAGGCGCAACCAGCGCTGGTTGCGCTCCGGGGCAACGGCAGCCCCATCCAGGTGTACCCAATTATGAGTCAGTTCCAACACGTCATAATCGTTGCGCAACTCGATGGCGTGGAGACCTTCATCGACCCCAACGACGGCTTTCGCCCCGTCGGCCTCCCCCGCGCGGTTGCGCTCAACCACCACGCCATGGTCATCGAGAAAGGAAATCCCCACTGGGTCGATCTCACCGTGCCACCCGCTACGCAAACGGTCGTCGCAAATATGATTATTGGTGATGACGGACTGGCCGACGTCGACATCACCTCCCGCCTGGAGAGTTACTTCGCTTACGAAGGCCGCGCCGCGATCGAAGGATTGGAGGAGGAGGACGAATTTCCCGTCGCTTCCGAAATCATCAACCGATTTTCCGAAGCCGCGGTCGTAAATCGCAGCCTCCGGGACGAAGACAAGAAAAACGGTGCCCTCAACTTTACCCTGAAAATGAGTGTGCCCATCGGGGAGTCTTTAAATGATTACCTCTACCTCCAGCCCGTGCTAATGACCATGCTGGACGGCGAACTGAAAGACACGGACCGGCGACTTTATCCGGTTGATTTCGCTTACCCCTGGTTGAAGCGCTACGTTAGCAACATCACCATCCCGGAAGGATACGCCGTTGAGGAATTACCCGTCTCCACCCGCATCACCTCCGAAGACGAATCGATCAGCTGCCTGTTCACCACCGCGGACGACGGGGCGGGTCACGTGTCCGTCAACATGACCGTCAAGATGCTACGGACGCTTTTCCAGCCCGACGAATATGAGGTCCTCCGGGAAATGTTTGTCAAAATTATCGAGATGCAGGAAACGACCATCGTTCTAAAAAAAGCCAAATAATGAGGTATCTGCTCCAAGCAACCCTGCTCTCTCTGTTGCTACTCCCGGCACCCGCGGCCGCGCAACTCGGTGAATTTTCTGCCCTGACCATTCCCGCCGCGCTGAAGGAAAACGCGCACTCGGTCGTACGCAGCGTCGACTATCACTGGGAAGTTACGTCTGACCACCAGGCTAAACTTACGGTCCGCAGAGTAGTCACCGTGCTCGACGGCCTGCACGACCGGGAAAGTCAACTGTTCATCCACTATGCGGATGATTCCAAAGTGACGCGGTTCAAAGCGACGCTGTACGACCGCCTGGGTGAGAAGATACGCGAAGCCAGAAAGTCCGAAATTTCCGACGTCCGCGCCAGTGGTGCATCTTTTCACGACGACAGCCGGGTGCTGGTGACCAAATTCGATGTCGTCAGCTACCCGTATACGGTGGAGTTCGAATACGAAACAAAGGCACGCGATTTTAGTATGGTCGCGGGCTTTCCGAAAATCATTCCGGTCAAGTACCGACAGTCGTGTGAGCGGGCCACTTACGTAGCTCTCGTTCCCATCGATAATGAATTGCGGCACTTTTCTACCGAGCTACCCGAACCTAATAAAGCGACCGTAGATGGCAAGCAGCAGTTCACCTGGGAGCTGAAAAACTTTGCGGCGCAAAAGGAAGAAGCAGAATCCCCGCCCCTGACGGAAACCTTGCCGTTTCTGGCCATCACGCTCGACCGGTTCTCCATCGACGGCTACGCGGGTAGCATGGCGACTTGGGAGGAATTTGGCACCTTCATCGGCACTTTACTGAAGGGGCGTGACGCACTACCGGAAGGCCTGAAACTGCTCGTCCAAGAAAAGACCGTTGGGTTGACAACCGACGTGGAAAAGATCGATGCGCTGTACCGGTTAATGCAGGACCGGACACGCTACGTCAGCGTCCAGCTGGGCATTGGCGGCTGGCAACCCTTCCCGGTGGCTTACGTGGAAGAGAACAAATACGGCGACTGCAAGGCGCTGAGTAATTACATGGGGGCAATGCTCAACGAAGTCGGCATCGAGTCCTACCCGGTGCTCGTCAACTGGAATGACGACGAGTTTTTTCCATCCCGGCCCGCCTTCACCGCCTCCAGTTTCAATCACGTGATTCTCTACGTACCCGGTGAAGACATGTATCTGGAATGCACCAGCAGCGACGCCCCCACGGGTTACCTCGGGGAGGGTAAGGACGCGCGCAACGTACTCCTGATCACGCCGACGGGCGGAAAACTCGTTGCGACGCCCGCCGTCACGCCGGCGGATAACGGCCGCATTCGTACGCTCGCGGTGGACATTCAGGCGGACGGAACCGCTGCCCTGGTCATCAGTGGCCGGTACCACGGCTTTTCTCACGAGGATTTCCGCAGCTTGCTTTCGCACGAGAAAGACCGCTCCAAACAGCTCAAGTATCTGAGTGACAGAACCATCATCCCGGACGTGTCGGGCGGAAAATATTCGCTTTCGGTCGCGCACGACGCACCGGTAGCAAATCTGGAATACGCCACTGAAGTCAAAAATTACGTCAGAAAAATGGGTAAACGCACCTTCGTACCCATCAATAAGTACGGTAGTTTCGATTACATCCCAGAGAAAAACGACGACCGACGCACGAAGCTCTTCAACACCTACGCGCGCTTTTTCGTCGACACGATCAGCCTGACCTTCCCCGCGGACCTGGAGATTGAAAGTTTGGGGGAGGCCGAGACGTCCTACGAGCACGCGGCCGGCGAGTACCGAGCCACCGTTAGCGTCGTCGGCAACCAGTTAACCTGGGTTCGCACGTTAAAAATTTTGCCCGTCGATCTTCCAGCGAGCGCTTACCCAGAATACCGCCAGTTCTTCGTGAACGTTGCCGAAGCGGAGAACCGGATGGTCGTGCTGCGGGATCGCAGGACGAAATAAAGTCACCATAAGGAATAAAACTTGGGGCGCGGCCGCGGGTGCCGGGCTTTTCCAGAAAAAAGCAATGCACCCGCGGCCGCGCCCTCATTCTTAGCACTAACTACTAACCTAAGGGGCTTTCTTTAGGATGCACTTTTTGTGCCCCGGGCCGGAAGATCCTCCACCGGAACGGCCGTGTTCCGCAACCGGCGGCCGTTCAACCAGCGGTAAGCCAAGTAACCGGCCAGACCCAGGATAATGAGTAAGCTCGAGATCCAGGAGATCGTCACCCCGGCGGCGTACGTTTTCGGGTCGAACACCATTTTGACCTCGTGCTCACCCGCCGGGACGCGGACCCCGCGCAGCAAGTAATTCGTCCGGATTAAATCTGTCTCGACCCCATCAACGTACGCCTTCCAACCTAGATCCGGCCCGTACCAGATCTCGGAAAAGACGGCCAGCTGCTCGCTGGATGACTTGAATGCGTAGGTAAGTTCGTCGGGTGAGTACTTTGTCAGCGCGATCGAACCGGCCCCGGTGGGGGACAGCCCGGAGACAACGTCCGCAAAATCTTCGTGCACGATTGCCGTGCCCCGGAGGTTAGCCACGGAACCGAGCGCGGTGAATTCGGCATCGTTAGAATTGACGATCTGCACGCTGTTTACCAACCACGCCGGCCCGAAAGCTGCCGGATTTTGCCGCGCGCTCGGCTGCCTGTTTTCGTCGGGGATGATGTAGTACTTCGTGTTCAACATGTTGAGCACGTCCGCATCCCGTTCGGCGAGGTAGCCGTCGATCAAATCCTGGTACCGACGCAGCTTGACGGCCGAATACCCGCCGACACTCTTATGGAGGTAACTCGTGCTGGCGTCGTTAAACGAATTGACGGTGAGGTTAAACACGCGGAAGTGCGGGTCGGTGTCCCGCAAAATTTGCTGGTCAGCGGCGGTCGCTTGAAAGGGCGTCGACACCCGTGGTTGTTTCGTCCAGTCTTCTTTACTCAGGTAGCGACCGTTGATGCCGCCAAAATCAAAGATTAGCAAGCCCGCCAGCATCAACCCGCCGACGAGGGGGCTGACCGAACGCCGGAACAGCAGCAGCAAGGTGGCGAAAGCGAGGCCTACGTACAAAAAGCTCCGCCATGCGTCCGACCGGTAAACCGCCGCCCGGGTTTCCTCGAGCGGAGCCAGTAGAGGCGTAACGTCGATCTGGCCCTGCGTCATCCTTTCCAGCGTGGCTACGTCATTTGGGTGGGCGAAAGTAATCGTGGCCGGAAGTACCACCGCAATAACTGCCCCCAGCACGGCGGCGGTGATGCCTGCGTAAAGCAACTGCTTGCGTCCTCTTTCCGGATCAATCTTCAGGGTAGTCAGCCAGGTACTCACGCCCAGCACGCCGAGCGCCAACATCATGAAAGTAGAAATACTCAGGGCGGAGTTCGGTGTTCGAAACGTGTTAAGTAGTGGCAAATTGTCAAAAAGTAGCCGGTTAAAGCTCGCCACGTTCTTTCCGGAACTCATGACCATTATCAGCAGCGTACCCAGGCCCAGCCAAATAGCTAACGAGCGCCTGGCGGTAAATAGCCCGAACAAAAAGAGTGCCCACACGACCGCCCCCAAGTAGTAAGGCCCTTCGGTGAAAGGGAGGGCGCCGTGGTAGAGGGGGGCGGGGTAAGTTTTGCGGGCCGGATAGCCGACGTCGCGCATGGCTTCGCCCAGGGCCGTAGTCGATGCGACTTCCTCCCCGCTACCCCCACCGGCGGCAAGGGGGGCGTAAGTAGCCACGGCGTCGATGAGCCCGTTGCTCCACTGCATGGCGTACTCCCAGTCGAGGCCGGTTGATTTAGCGTCGCTGGCACTACCACTGTTGCCGGTCTGAATAGGTGTCTCTAAAATCTGCCCACCCCGCATGGTCGAGGGCGCGTATTCCAGTGTTGGGAGAAGATTACTGGCCCCACTACCGACGGCCAGGAGTAGACCAAAAACGAGGACGCCCGCCGCTTTGAAAAAGTGGGGTAATTGTTTTTTACGGACGGCCGTGATCAGTTCGGCGACTCCGTAGAACGGTACGGTGAGCCCGAAATAATAAAGCATCTGGGGGTGGTTCGCCTTAATGGCCAGGCCCATCCCCAGCGCGAAAATCAAGCCACCCAGTAGGTACTTACGGCGGAATGCCGTTACGATGCCGGCCAGAATCAGGGGCAGGTAGAAGATCGTCATCACCTTCGTGGTGTGGCCAGCCTTCCAGAGTACGATGTTGCTGGTCGCCAGCACAATACCCAGCGCGCCGGCAATGCTCAGCCAGGGGTTCACCCCGACGATAATGAGGCACAGGTAAGCACAGATCAGGCCGAGAAAAAAGTTACCCGCCTGACTCGGAAGAACGTTAGCCAGCGGCTGTTCGAATAAGCCCAGTTGGTTGCCCTCCCGGATCGTCCTGATCTGATAAGTGGGCATACCGCCGAAACTCGTCCCCGTCCAGAGCACTGGTTCCCCGAGTTCTTGTGAATAGTCCATGAGTTCCTTACTCGCACCCCGGTAGGCGACAACGTCGCCCTGGCGGAGGACTTTGCCCTGGAACTGGGGCCAGAACGTCACGGCCGAAGCGATCAGGAAAATAACTAGCGCAACCAGGTGGGGTAGGAGGGTCTTAAATTTCATGGCGAATCACGGCTTATAAAAAGTCTACGTCAACTTCGTAAGGGTAGGTAATTAGGTAGTTCATGGCTTCGTCGACCGGGAAGTCTTCAAATACAATGCGGTAGAGCATCTCCGTGATGGGGACGCGGAGACGCAAATTGCGGGCGAGGTGGCGGGTGATCATGAGGGTGCGCACGCCCTCGGCGAGTTCCTGGCTCGTCGCGGCCACCTCGGCCAACTTTTCGCCCTTACCGAGGCGGTGGCCGAACGTGTAGTTGCGGCTTTTCTGGGAAGTGGCCGTTGCGATCAGGTCACCGATGCCGGCCGTACCGAAAAAAGCCCGGTTTTCACTACCCAGGGCGCGGCCGAAGTACACCATCTCGTGCAGGCCCCGCGTGATGAGCATGGCCTGGATGTTTTTCCCCAGCCCGTGGCCTTCGAGAATGCCGGAGCCGAGGGCGATCACGTTCTTGAGGACGCCGGCCAGCTCCGCCCCGAGCAGGTCGTAGGTTTCGAAAACGTGCAGTTGGGGGGAAGCCAGGACGAGTTGCGCGCGGGCGATCACTTCGTCGAACTTACTGGCAACCACGGAGGCCGAGGGCTGACCTTCGAGGAGCTCCTGGGCGAGGTTAGGGCCGGTCAGCGCGCCAACGCGAACGACCACGCTTTCTTCCTTAATCACGTCGGTCATCGTGTGGAGCTGCCGACGGGAGATGCCCTTTTTGGGGATGTCGTCGAGGTGAATACCCGTCACGTCGAGCCCCTTCGTGCCGTGGATCAGTACGTGGGCCGGCTCCAGGTATTTCGTTACCGAGCGCATCATGCTGCGGAAGTTGTTCGACGGCACGATGGGGAAGATGAGTTGGCACTCACCGGCTACCCGCTCCAAATCATTGATTACCCGGACGCGGTCGTGCAGCTTCACGCCAAACCGATACCGATCTTTCGCCAACTGCTCGACTAGTGCGGGGTTGCGGCTGTACACGAGCACGTCCGTATTCTGCGCGATGAGGTTAGCCATGGCCGTGCCGAAGGAGCCGGCACCGATGATGCCGACGGGCTCCGCGGAGGTGGGTTTGGTGGGCTGGATGTTAATGTGGGCGGGAGGGTTTGGGTGGTGATCGGTTGGTGGTGGCTACGCTAAGCTTCGTCCTCTTCCTTGAACGAATCGATTTCTCTACGTTCCCGCTTGGTGGGCCGTCCGGCGCCCTTTTCACGGAATTCACTGCCCTTGCGGCCAACGAACCAGTCTTTGTACTTGGTCAGTTCTTCTTCCGGCGTGTGATCCTGATAGGCGGTGATGGCAATCGGCGCACCGACGCGTTTTTCGAGGATCTTGAGCACTTCGTAGTCCATGTTGAAGCCGTTGCGGACGACGGCGACGCGGTCGCCGACCGTGACGGTCGTGCTCGGTTTAACTACCGTGCCGTTGATCCTGACTTTGTTGCCGCGCACCGTGTCGCCGGCCAGCGTCCGGCTTTTAAAGATGCGCACGGCCCAGAGCCACTTGTCGATGCGTACTTTTTCCATGGGCGGCAAGGTACGGAAATTCAGGGTTTGCCAGTTGCCTTTACTGCCATCAAATTTTACCCGGCACCCGTCCCGACGTAGTCGGCACGCTCACAAAAGAATAGCCCGCCGCAAGACGTTCTTGTTCCACACGACGCCCTACCTTCGCCCCATGCGCCTTTTTCTCCTGCTCCTGACTGCCCTAATTATTTTCGCCTGCGACGACGAAACGGCCGACCCCGTGGACCTGGCCGCCGACCAGAATTATTTCCCCCTCGAACTCAATCGTTCACTGATCTACGATCAGGACAGCATCGTCGTTCGCCGCTCGACAACCCGCTTTACCCAGTACGATACGGCGCGGGCGCAGGTGCGAGAAACGTTGGTGGAGCAATTTACCGCCGGCGACGGCCAGCAGGAATACCGCGGCGAACGCTGGCAACGCGCCGACGAAAGTAGCCCGTGGCGCTTCGTACAGACTTACACCGTCACGCGCAGTGCAACCGCCGCGCGCCGCAATGAGGACAACCTGACCTTCACCAAACTCGTATTCCCCATCCGTGCCGGTCGTAACTGGGACGGTAACAAAGCCTTCGACGAAACGATAGAGCTTTTGGTTGGTGGCCAATTTCTCGACGTCTATAACTTCTGGAATTATCGCTACGGTCCGGGCCCCATCGATACGACGTATAACGGGATTCCGGTCACGGACGTCTGGACGGTCGAACAAGCTGACGTAGACAACAGCATTGAATTTCGCCAGGCCTACGAACGCTACGCACCCGGAATCGGCCTCGTCGAAAGGTTTTTGGACGCCCGCCACACCCAGGCCGTCCGGTGCTGTAACCGCGACTTTGCGATCGCTAACGACCTCAGTTGGGACGAGAAGGCGGAAAAAGGTTTTATCCTCCATCAGCGCCTGCGAGAAATTCGGTAATACCCGTTCAAACCGCCCCGTACTTTTGGCCGTTTGGCGGAAAATCCCGAACTTCGGTTACTGAGCCGCCCTTAACAACTAATCATCCATGCTGCGGAAAACCATCAAAACGATTGAAGCACTCGTCGAATTCATTGGCAAGGCAGCCGGGTATTTTAACCTGATGTTGATTGCCGTGATCGTTATCGACGTAGCCCTACGCACCCTGTTTTCCCTAACTGGCGCCTGGGTCATCGAGCTCGAATGGCACCTGTTCGCCGTCATTTTTCTGCTCGGCATTCCCTACGCGATGCAGCAGGACCGCCACGTACGGGTCGACCTTTTCTACGAACGATTTACGCACAAGGATAAGCGCCTGGTCAATTTGCTCGGTACGATCGTATTTCTGCTGCCCTGGGCCGCAGTATTATTTTTTACCGGCTGGCACTACGCCGCCGAAGCGTTCGCCACGGGGGAGGGGAGCCCGAACCCGAACGGCATCCCTTACTTTTTCCCGGTTAAGGCGATGATCCCGTTCGCCGCCGGTTTACTCGTGCTCCAGGGGATGGCCACGGGGATCGGCGTCTACCTCGAACCTGAAGACGCGGAGTGGGAAGTCGCGGAAGACGAATGAGCTCACTTATCGTGTAGCGTAAAGCTAAAGGGCGACTAACCGTAAGTTGCTTATTATAGCGGCCGATTCATACTTCCCGTCCTTGGCAATTCTCGCAATTATACTGTTCATCAGTATTTTCTTACTGGTGCTTTACGGCTACCCCGTCGCATTCACGCTGGGTGGCCTTAGCCTTGTTTACGCCATTTGTTTTCTCGACGCGAGCGTGCTGACGCTACTGCCCAACCGCGTGATGGGGGTGATGGAAAATTCGGTACTGCTGGCCGTCCCGCTTTTTATCTTCATGGGCATCATGCTCGAAAAGTCTGGGCTGGCGGAGCGGATGCTGCGTACGATGTCGGAGCTGTTCGGACGAGTGCGGGGTGGGATGGCGGTCTCGGTCATCATCGTGGGTGCGCTGTTGGCGGCGTCCACCGGCATCGTCGGGGCGACGGTCGTGACGATGGGCCTGATCAGCCTGCCGCCGATGCTGAAGAAAGGGTACGCGCCGGGCATTGCTACGGGGGTGATTGCTGCTTCGGGGACGCTGGGGCAAATCATTCCACCTTCGGTGGTGCTGGTCCTACTGGGTAGCGTACTGGGCGTTTCGGTCGGTAAATTGTTTGCTGCGGCGTTGGTCCCGAGTATGATGCTGGTGGGTGCTTACGTCGCCTACGTGTTGCTGCTGGGAATCGTCAAACCTTCCGCCCTGCCACCGGGGGAGGCGGGGGCGATAATTTGGGATCGGAACCTGTTGGTGCGGTTGATCAAGAGTCTGTTTCTTCCGCTGCTGCTCATCATTGCTGTGCTTGGGTCAATCCTCGCGGGCTGGGCTTCACCGACGGAGGCCGCCGCGATCGGTGCGGCGGGGGCCATCGTGCTGACCCTGGGCCAGGGCAAGCTCGACTGGGCGACAACCAAACTCGTCTGCCAGGAGACGACGCACCTGACGGCGATGGTCTTCATGATTCTGCTGGGCGCGACGACGTTTTCACTCGTGTTCCGGGAAATGGGCGGGGATTCATTCCTGGTCCAGCTCATCGAGCGGAGTGATTTGGGGGAGTATCAATTTCTTTTTCTGGTCATGGTCGTCGTGTTTGTCGCTGGCTTCTTTATTGACTTCATTGAAATCGTGTTCATCATCGTTCCGGTGGTGACGCCGCTGTTCGTGGGCTACGGTACTGACTTAATTTGGCTCGGAATTTTGTTGGGCATCAATTTGCAGACCAGCTTTTTGTCTCCGCCCTTTGGCTTTGCGTTGTTCTACCTAAAGGGCGTCGCGCCGCCGGAGGTGAAAACGGCGCATCTCTACCGCGGCATCGTCCCCTTTTTAATCATTCAAGTTATTTTGATGACCATCGTAGTGTTTTTTCCTGAGTGGATTCTGTAATAAAAGGATAGCGCGGTCGTCCCGACTGAGTGTTGGACTAGCTAAGCGTGGCGGGTACGAAGCTGACGGGCGATACGAGGCTAGTCCTTACACAAATTATGGCCTGATTCACTAACCCATAAACCCACAAAGTTCCTTATCCTTACCACCCCAAACCAATTCACACATGACCGAGACAAATAACCTGGGTGTAGGCTCCCGCATCCGTCACGCAGCCTTCGGCGACGGTGTTATCATCAAAACCTACAAAGCAGCCTACGACGTCACGTTCATGACCTACGGCATCAAATCCGTCGGCCGCGAATCCGCCGAACTGGAAGCGATCGAAGCCATCCCCGCCGAGGAAGTCGCCAGTTTCAACGAAGCCGAGCAAGCTCTCGTTCGTATCCTACGCACCTATAACGGCATCGACGAGACCACCGAGCTGGGTGACAAGTGGGACGACGGTAAGCTCATCCTCCAGCCCGGAGATACCAGCCTCAGCCCGAAAGAAATGCCCATTAATGATTTCTTCCACAAGATCGTGATGGTCCGCGACCGCCTCCGCGTCATGGAGCAGCGCGTTAACGCGAGCAGCATGACCGACGAGGAAAAGGTTAACCTGCAACAGTACATCACGCGCATCTACGGTAGTTTGACTTCCTTCAATACTCTGTTCCGCCATAAAAAAGATCACTTTACGGGCGCGGGACGTAGGTAGGAGGAAGAGGTAAGAATATAGAAAAAAGAGTAAGGACCTCAGACCAAAGACTCCAGACTCCAGACCCCAGACCCCAGACTACGCAACCACCACTTACCCACCGGAAATTCTTCAATAAAATTTTCACCCACCCGCCCCCCCTGAAGATTACCTTCGCCAAACTATTAAGACTATCCGCAAAACTTAACCCAATGGCAACCCCGAAATCTCCACTTTCCGATACCGTGCTCAACATGACCGAGTCCGCCACCCTCAAAATGGCCGCCCTCGGGCGTGAGGCAAAAGCCCAGGGCCACGACGTCATTGCCCTGAGCCTCGGCGAGCCCGATTTCGACACGCCGGAACACATCAAGGAGGCGGCAAAAGTTGCGCTGGACGAGGGCTACACGAAGTACACCCCCGTGCCCGGGTACCCCGAATTACGTCAGGCCATCGCCGACAAGTTTAGGAACGAAAACGGTCTGGACTACACGGCCGATCAAATCGTTGTGTCGAACGGTGCTAAGCAATCTATTTTCAACATCGCACACGCGCTGCTCAACGAGGGTGACGAAGTAATTATTCTGGCCCCATTTTGGGTTAGCTACTCCGCCATCGTCGAACTGGCTGGTGGCACGCCCGTCCCCGTTGGCGCGGGTATCGAGGATGATTACAAGGTCAGCGCCGATGCCATCGCGGCGGCGATCACCGACAAAACCAAGTTCATCCTTTTTTCCAGCCCCTGCAACCCGACGGGCTCCGTCTACACGGGCGACGAACTGAGTGCAATCGCCAGGATGCTGGTGCGCTTTCCCGACGTCTACGTCGTCTCCGACGAAATCTACGAACTCATTAATTTTACCGGCGAGCACGCTTCCATCGGTGCCTGCCCCGAGGTTAAGGACCGCACCATCACCGTCAACGGCTTCGCGAAGGGCTTCGCCATGACGGGCTGGCGGCTCGGCTACATGGGCGCACCGCTCGAAATTGCCAAAGCCTGTACCAAGCTGCAGGGGCAGTCTACCTCCGGAGCGAACAGCATCGCCCAGCGTGCCGGCCTCCACGCACTGACGACTTCCTTAGCGCCGAGCCACGCCATGAAGGACGCTTTCGCCAAACGGCGCGAACTGATTATCGGCGGGCTGAAGAAAATCGAAGGCTTAAAGGTGAATCACCCCCAGGGCGCTTTCTACCTCTTCCCGGACGTCAGTGCATTTTTCGGTAAATCAGCCGGTGGGTCCACCATCAACGACTCCGACGAACTAGCGGAATACCTGCTTACGAGCGCCCACGTCGCTACGGTGGGCGGCAGTTCATTCGGCGCACCCGACTGCTTGCGCATTAGCTACGCTGCTTCCGAGGAGCAACTTACGGAAGCCATTGCTCGGATTACCAAGGCTTTAGGTGAACTGAAGTAATACGTAATTCAATAGATTACTGGTCGGCGGGCCAGTGTTCAAACAGCTGCCGATTACCGCAGCGTATGCTCACAATCTACCGTCGGGCTTCCGCGAGCGGGTCATTACTCAACAGGAGGCGCAGGGCCTCGCTCACGATATCGTCCCGCTCGTTGAGAATCTGGAAATAAGCCGAATTGCCGTAAAGTTGCTTGGCCAGCCGGGCCTTGAAGTAGTGGCGTAAGTCAGCACGAAAAGTATCGGACATCGGTCCGACGCTACCTCCGTATTCTTTAGCCGCCCTGCTCACCAGTCCGGGGAGCACGGCATCCAGGTCCACGTTGAATTGCTTGGAGAACTGGTCGACGTCCGCAATCTCCCCAACGGCGGGGTTGGCGCGTAGGTACTCAAACAGGTACGCCGGAATTTGCTGCCGGACGCGCAAGTAATTCTCGTCGTTCATGCTCGTGTCGAGCGGCACGAAGTAGTCCGGCGTGATGCCACCACCGCCGAAAACGGAGTGGCCGTTGTCGGTGTAGTAGAGGAAACTGCTGTCCTGCGCGTAGTCGGTCGAGCCCGTCAATTCCCCGCTTTCAAAGCGACGGCCGAGGTCGTCGCGGTAGGCTTTTTCCCCGTCGTCGTAAGGTCGTTGGATGCTGCGCCCGGACGGCGTAAAGTAGCGCGCGATCGTCAGGCGGAGCGCCGAGGAATCGCCGAGTGGATACTGCTCCTGCACGAGTCCCTTGCCGAACGTTCTGCGGCCGACGATGATGCCCCGGTCGTGGTCCTGGATGGCGCCTGCCACGATCTCGCTCGCGCTGGCGGAGCCACCGTCGACGAGCACGGCAATCCGCTGAATGTTGTAGAATGCCCGTCCGTTAGTCTTGTAGTCCGCCCGGCGGGAGCTACGCCCTTCCGTATAAACGAGCAACAAGTTTTTCTCGACGAAAAGTTGACTGAGCATCTTGGTCGCCTCCTGCAGGTACCCGCCGGGGTTGCCGCGCAGGTCGAGCACGAGGTTGTGCGCGTCCTTCTTTTCGAGCTGTTCTTCGAGGGCCTTCACGAATTCGTCGTAGGTGTCCCGGCTAAACCGGTTGATGCGGACGTAGGCCGTTTTCGGCTCCAGCAAGTAGGCTGCTTCAACGCTGTAAATGGGGATCGGGGCGCGGGTAATGACGAACGGTCGGGCTGCGAAAACGCCGGGTCGGCGGACGGTAATTTCCACGTCCGTACCGCTTTCACCCCGCATCAGCGAGGCCGGGTCGATGTTGTTTTCGTAGACGCCGGTTACCGTACTGTCGCCGACGAGCACGATCTGGTCGCCGGACAAGATACCGGCCGTCTCGCTCGGGCCGCCGGGGAGCGCGCTGACGACGTTGATGGTGTCGTCAATGACCAAGAACTCAATGCCGATGCCCTCAAAATTTCCCTGCATGGATTCATTCAGCGCCTGCAGCTCCTGGGCGGGAATGTAACTGCTGTGCGGGTCGAGGTCTTTCAGCACGGCCGTGATTGCTGCCTCGTGGAGTTTTTCGGCGTCGACTTCGTCCACGTAGCGCGCGTCCACGTAGCGTAAAATCTCTTCGACGCGGCCCCCGCCGTGGCCGCCCTCGCCGTCGCTGGTGTTTACTACGAGCGGTCCGTTATAATTCAATCGGTAGCCCAGGAAGAGTCCCGCAGCCAGTACGGCGGCGAGGAGAAGCGGGGTCCAAATCTTAGGGTTGGTCTTGGGCATAACGGCGGCTTAGTCACAAAAATACGCACCCCGGTCCGGGGCTTCCGGGTGTACGAACGCTCCCGGAAGAAAAAGGTCAGTAAGAAAGCTAAAATTCTCGGGCGCGGTCGCGGGTGCCGGGGAGATTCGGTGGAGAAGGTAGCAGGGGTGTACCGTGGGCAACGCGGCTGGTGAAAGCCATCGGGACTATGTTTTGTGATCATTCGCAATGCCCCAAATACATTGCTTTTTTCCATCCAAAACTATGCACCCGCGACCGCGCCAATTAACCCACCGTCTCGCACTACCAGCTAGATTTGCCGCCGAATTCCCTACCCATCATTTCCCAGACGGTAACGAACAGGGCCGCTACGGTGGGGCCGATCACGAACCCACTCAGGCCAAAAATGGAGATACCGCCGAGGGTAGAAATCAGGACCAAGTAATCGGGCATGCCCGTGTCCCGCCCGACGAGCAGGGGGCGTAGCAAGTTATCCACCAGACCGATAATCAGGGCACCGACCGCGACGACTACGATCGCGTTGGCGGTCTCTCCCTGAATAAACAAGATGATGGACGCCGGCACCCAAACGATGGCGCTACCGCCGATGGGTAACAGCGCCAAAAAGGTCATTACGACGCCCCAGAGCACGGGTGCGGGAATGCCGACGATCCAGAATAATATGCCGCCGATGGCTCCCTGCGTAATGGCCACGATAACGGTGCCTTTCAACGTCGCCCGGCTCACCTGGGTGAAGCGTTGGACCAGCGTTCGTTCCCGCACGTTGCCCAGTGGCACCGTGTCGATCGACTTGCGGACGATCGTGCGGCCATCCTTTAAAAAGAAGAACAGCAGGTAAAGCATCAGCGTGAACTGAATGAAGATGTTGATGATGTTGCTCGTCACCGCGAGGGCCTGCGCCGCAACGGCTTCCCCGGCCTGCGCAACGTAGCCGTTCAGTTTCTCCCGCAGGTCGCCGACGTTGATGCCGTAAGTCTCCAGCGTGCTTCCGACCTTGGGTAGCTCACGGTCGACGTAGTCCAGAATAACGTTGGGGTCGACGTCACCGTTCTGGATGGAAGCGTACAGACCTGTTACCTGATTGAACAGGGCCAAACAAATCAGGATGAAGGGGACGATTACGAAGAGTAGCACCAGCACGCAAGTGAGCGCCGCCGCCATGCTCTTACGTTTGACTCCAAACATTTTGAGCAGCCAACGGTAAAGCTTATAAAAGATGATCGCCAGCACGACGGCCCACAGCACGGTCAGCACGAAGGGGCCGATCATGTTGAAGAACAGCGCCGTAACGACCGCTACGATGATGAAGAAAAGGTTGCGGTGGATGCGACCTTCATTGGCGCGGGATTGGATTATTGGCATGGTAGTCTCATACCTTTAATCGCGCCTAGTTGTTCATTGGGAAACGCACCGCTTTGATGTTGTGGCCTTCCGCGTTTTCGATGTCGTAAAGCTCCACGACGGTCTGCTCGATGAGGATATTGATCAGTGAATAAGTAGGGCCGACGGCGAAGCCTTTATTACTCAGAAACTGGGTTACGAACCATTTTAAACCGATGTAGTCCGTGTAGCTGAGTTCCCGGGCGACTTGCAATTCATCGAGAATTTCTTCCTCGGTGATGATGATGTAGCCCGGCGCGGCCGTGTTGTGGTAGGTCTTGACCTTGTGCTCCAACTTGATCTTACCGATGATGCGGGGGCCGGTCAGTTTCACCCGGTTGCTGAAGCCTGGTTTGGGTTGCTCGGGGTGGGCCGGTAGGGCCTCCAGCACGGGGACGCTGACGTTGCGATCCTGAATTAAGCTCGCGTGCTCGGCGGCAACTTCTTCTTCCTCCTGAACGACCGTGATGGCCGCCTGGTGAATCGCCTTCTTCTCCTTGAGGCTCAGCACGATTTCGTCGATGTGCTGCTCCGCTTCAATGATGATTTTGGTCAATTCGCCGGACAGTTCCTTGCCCTTCAGCAGCTCGCTGTGGAAAAAGGTCGCCTGGTGGGCCACTTTGTTGCGAATACGGGACATCTCCTTCCAGAGCTTTTCGAAATTTTTGTCGCGGAAAAAGGTCTTGAAGTATTTGGTGTAGTTGCCCTGCAGGTTCTCTTTGAGTTCGCGGAGGTCTTCAATGTTATCGATCTCGTCGAGCAGCTCTAGCACGCGCTCCGGGTCGTTGAAGCCGGTAGATTGCTTGTAGATCAGCAGGCCGAGGTCGTCGAAATCGGCGAATTCGATATCGCTGTTGATGAAGTGGCTGAACTGATTGGACCGGTTCCGCTGCCGGCCCCGTACCTTCTCGATCATCTTTGGCGTAGCCGTCACGTCCCACCAGGCGATGCCGACGCGTTGGAAGAAGAACTTGATCAGGTAGCGGCGCAGCAGGTTCTCGACGGCATTGATCTTGGGGTAAAGTTGGTTGGCGATCTCGCTGGAAATATCGTCCTGCAAAATCCTGATGTGCGCAAATTTAAGCGTCTCGCGAAAGTGCCGCAGCATGCGCTGCCGGAGGGGTTCGAGCTCTTCAAAGTAACGGCTCTCGACGCGGACGATGAAAGCACTCTCTACTAGATCAGTGATTATCTTACTCGTGTCGATGGGGACGACGCGGACAAAAAGCCCGTTTTCTCCTTTGATGTAGGGGACCCCTTCCTGGTTTTGGGTAATGATGGGCGTCTTGCCGTTAAAAATAGCCGCGCTGAAGCTGATGGCGCGGATGAGCGCTTCGTGATTAACAATGTCTTCGGGGTCAATACAGAGTAGCTCGAAAGTGAAGTTGCCGGACATAATATAGATAGTTTGGCCATTTTGGAATGGATAGATTGTGAACGGGCCAATATACCTAATTCGTGCCGCCCTTCCGGAAAGCCGCTCGATTGGCGGTTGAACCTGGCACCCTTACAATCTACCATTCTTTATAAAAGCGGCCAAGCTCGTCGAAAGCCGGTTTCCCGCCCGGCGTGAAACCGGTGGCGGAGGTGTTTCTTCCCCCTTCGTACCCGAGGTAACTGGGCCATTTCCAGACAAACATGCCCGTCAGTTCGGGAGTAGCTCTTACTTCCGTGAGTAAGGCTTGGTAACAGCGGAGTTGCGTCGCCGCGCTGGCCGGTCGGTCGGCAGCTTCGGCGTGGGGGTTCACCCAGGCGCTGGTCACCGAGCGGAAGCCGACTTCCGTTAGCCACAAAGGTTTTTGGTGTTTTTTGGCGATGGTCGTGGCCACGTCGAGCCACTGCCTTGCTCCGGCGCGTAGCTGTTCATCGCTCGGGTTAGCGAGTTTCGACAGCGGGTAGTAAGAGTTAAGGCCGATGACGTCCAGGTCGTCCCAGAAGGTGAGGCGCTCGAATTCTTCGCCCCAGTTAGCGGCGTAGGTCAGGTGGCCCGAGTAGACTTTACGGACTTTAGCGATGATGGCGCGCCAGCGATCGGGGTGTTTGAGGGTCGCTTCGACTAACTCGGTACCTAGGCACAAGCCTTCCACTTTTTCTCGTTCCGCCAGCAAGGCGTAGTGCAGAATCCAGTATTCGTAGTAATCGAACCAGTCCGCCCAGTCCCGCTCTTCGGTAAAATCGATGTCGCCCGGCCAGGAATCCCCGCCGACCCAGATTTGCGGCTTGAGCAGGACGTACAAACCCCGCCGCCGTGCTTGCCGGATGGAATGGGTGGTGGCGGCGTCGTTTTCCGAGCCGGCGTTCGCGGGGATGAAGAACGGTTTGGGCTGGCCGGCGGCGCGCTGAAAGGTGTAGGGGACCACCGCCACCGCACTGACCGAACCGGTCACCAGGCTATCCAGCGAAGCGCCCACCTTGCCGCCACCGTAGCCATTGTGTACGCGGTAGCCCTCGTGGGCGAACGTCATGCCGGCGAGCTTGCCGGACGGCAGGGGGCGGCGGACGAGGGCGGGTAGGGCACTGCCTAGCCGGCGTTGCTCGGCGTAGCTGTTGGTCAGCTGATCTTCTGAATCGGACTGAATTGCGGCCAAAAATTCTAATGAGGATAAGCCCGGTGTCATCCCCTGCACCCGCGCCCGCGCAACCAATTGCTGAATGATCCGCGAAGCCGCCCCGGTCGCCTCGTCGGCCGGTTGTGGCGAGTCAGTAATTGCTGCGTAGCGTTGCGACGCCGTCACCGAATTCCGGTAGTCCTGCGCCTGCCGTTGAGTTTTGTCGGCGATAAGTTGGGCGTAGGCGACCGTGAGGTCCAGTTCCGTGCGGGGAAGCGAGCCACCGGAGCAATCTCGCAGCGCCATTTCCCAGATTCCGCTCGCGTAAAGTAGCGCAGCGGCGGAAAAAGCGCCCGGGCACAGGTGGAGAATTTGCGTTTCCTGATCAAAAAAGGCTGGCCCCATCCGATCGGTGCGTAGGCCGAGGCGCTCGACGCTCGGGTAAAGCCTGATCTCGGCCGGCTCCGCACAAGTGGCCATCCCCAACTGGCCCCTGGCCCGCAACGTCATTGCGACGGCGCCAGTGACCAGCCCCGCATCGAGTGCCGCTGGGGGACCATCGTAGGCGTACACGACGACGTCATCGTTGACCGTAATTGGCGCTTCTAGGTTTTGGAGGTGTATCTCCCCAGCGTCGTCGAAGGACCACGTCGTGTCCTTGAAAGTACCGTAGATCCGGTCGCCACCCGCCCGGTGCAGTTCGAAGGCCCACGGGGAGCGGAAAAGCTGCCCCCAAGTTTCGCCACCTTTTTCGCGTAGCGCGGCCACAAGGTTCGCTACGCTGTCGGCCACGTATAAACCGGCCACCGTTTGTCCGTTGCTCCACGGATTATCGTAGTAGGGTACGTAGAGGACATCGCCGGGCAACAGGTACTTTTTGCGGTCGAACGCTACGCCATCGGGTAAGAAATTGATCACGTCGGTGTGCCCCGCCGGTAAGCGGGTGCCGAAAATAATCGTCGGGCCAGCGCCGAGGCTATCGGCCGTCATGTCTTCGCAACTGACTACCGAAATTCGTTTGCCCCGGGACTGGGTGGCGGCTATTTCCCGCAGGAGCACTCGTAGTACCGTCGCGTCCGCCCCCTTGTCAACGCAATAGACGAAGCGCCACACCGAGGCCCGCATGGCGCCACGGCGTACCTCCTGTCTGCTTAAGCGCGGTTCGGAGGCTGTTTCGCTTGCGGTGGGGCGGGAGCAAGCGGCCACGAGCAAGACCAGTAAAATGAAGGGCAGGGCATTCTTCATCGGGTGGGGATTCGGTCGGGATAATCCGTGATGATGCCCGCTACTCCAAGCGCCACTAATTCTCGCATCCGGTCGGTCGTGTTGACCGTCCAGGGAATGACTTTCATGCCGAGCGCGGTGGCTTCCTTGATCAGTTTCTCGTCGACGTGGATCTCGTACGGACTGTAAATGGGCGGTACAAAACCCAAGTCGTTCATCTTTTTAGCGAGGTCACCGGGGTGCTCGTCGAGGTAGGCAAGGGTGATGCTTGGCGCGGCATCGCGGATGACGGCCAGCACGGGTGGATCGAAGCACTGAAGCGTGACCAAATCGGGGTGGCCCCAGGTGTTGACGTCATTTAGCACGAGCCGGACAAAAGTCTGACGGTCAGGTACGAAGCGTGGGTCGAGCTCGGGTTCGTATTTAAGCTCGATGTTGTAGCGAGGGGGTGGTCGGTTTTGTTGACGGCAAAAGGCAGCGACGGCGGCAAAAACGGCGAGCAGGGTGGGTTTGTGGGCTGGTCGCTTTGCTTGCTCGGGGAAGCGGGGGTGGGGTAGTTGGCCGCAGTCGTAGGCAGCGATCTCGGCGGCGGTGAGTTCCCGCAGATTGATCCGTTCACTGCCCAGCTTGTCACCCGCCGGGCTCAGGCAAATTTCGGGGTTCATCCAAGGCTCGTGGCTCACGATCACGACGTCGTCCCGCGAAATCAATACGTCGAGTTCGAGGGTGGTTACTTGCGGATAAGACAGCGCGCGCAGAAACGCGGGGATGGTGTTTTCCGGTAGCAGTCCCCGGCAGCCCCGGTGGCCTTGCCAGTCGAACTTGGCTTCTTCCGAGGACGTGTCACCTTGGTCAGTATTCTCGGTATCGTACATCTCCGTCATATTTTTTGGGCGACGCGGCGCGGGTGCAAAGTAAGTGGGAATGGAGCAGTGATGACTTTGGGATCTGAGAGTACTTGATACGCAAAGGTCGTAGTTCACCGCCAAACCTGAGACACGAGCTGGCCAACGGGGACCAAAATTTAGCCGTTCAACGCGTGGGAATAACGCGCAAATATTTGCAAATAAAACGCATATTGTTTACTTTTGTACAAAATACAAACAAAATGCAGCTAAATCTTCTCTCCTGTAGCAGTGATCGCCCGGACCGCCGCGCCATCGCCCGCACGCTTTCCGACATCGGCGACGACGTAGACCAAAACCTCGGCAACGAACTAACGGACATTCTCCTACAGGGCTCCACCGTAGAGATCGGGGTGTCCTTCAACGAAAGTTCCGCTTTCCGTGCGCTGCGCAAACTGAACATTGAATACGAGATACTGGACTAAGTCGCAGTTCTACGAACGCAGCAACTTCAGCGGGGGTACGAATGGCTTTCAGTCGTTCGTACCCCTTTGGTTTTTGTGATCATCCGAAAGTTGCTTCTCTGCACGACGGCAATCGTTTCCCCTTACCGTAGCATTACTTCTTTTTATTCTTCTTGCCCCGGGGCTTCATACCGCGCGTCTGCGGTTTTTTGTATTTCGCCATCATCGTCACCCGCCGGCCCTTGCGGACGTTGACCTTTGAGTTCTTGACGCTCTTTTCGTGGAAGGCGCGTTGTTCCCTTTGGGGGCGTAGCCAGCTTACTTCTTCCTCGACGTAGGCAGGGTCGCGTTCTAGGTCGATGAGTTCTTCGGAAAACTCGACCTCTTCCGGGATGGCGCGCGGATCGATTTTCATGTCCATTAATTCTTCAATCTGGTTACGGTACTCTTCCTCGGCCGGGGAGACGAACGAGATCGCCACGCCCTTGCGCTCGGCGCGGCCCGTGCGGCCGATGCGGTGCATGTGCTTCTCCGCCGTGTCCGACAGGTCGAAGTTGAATACGTGGGTGACTTCGCTGACGTCAATACCCCGCGCCACGAGGTCCGTGGCGATTAAGATGCGAAAGGTTCCGTCGGCAAAGCTATTGATGGAGTTGATGCGGTAGTTCTGTGATTTCGAGCTGTGGATGATGCCGACCGCCTCGCCGAAGACCGGCTCCATGCGTTCGTACAGCGCGTCGGATAGCCGGCGCGTGGCGCAGAAGACCAGTACTTTTTGCATGGTGTCGTCCTGCTTCAGGAGCGCTTCAAGGAGGTTTGCTTTGGAGTTGAAGTTGGGGGCTTCGTACGCGTACTGATCGATGTTTTCGAGCGGCGCGCCGGAGGGGGCGGCCTCGATGACCTCGTAGTAGTCGGTGAATTGATCGATGGTGGCCATTACTTCCGGGACCATCGTGGCCGAGAAGAAAAGGTGTTGGCGCTTTTTGGGCAGGAAGTCGACGATGTCGTTGAGCTGGGAGCGGAAGCCCAGGTCGAGCATTTCGTCGACTTCATCGAGGATGAGCCGTTTCACCTGCTTGAGTTTAAGTACGCCGTCCTTCAGCAGGTCGACCAGCCGGCCGGGCGTGCCAACGATGACGTCGACGCCAACTTCAACTTCCGCTTTGTGGGTCTTGATGTTAGTCCCACCGTAGACGCCGACGATTTCGACGGTCATGTAAGTGGTTAGCTTCTCGAGCTCCTTAACGACCTGGATGACCAGCTCCCGCGTCGGGACGATGATCAGAATTTGTGGGTAGGGCGACTTGGTAAATTGCCAGAGCCGAAGGGCCGGCAGCAGGTAGGCAAAAGTCTTGCCCGTGCCCGTCTGGGCGATGCCGATCACGTCGCGCCCGGCCATGATCGGTGCGAATGACTTTTCCTGGATCGCGGTCGGGACGGTGATGCCCTGGTCGGTGAGGGCGTTGTGGAGGGCATTATTAAGGTTAAGGTCGGCAAAGGTCATGGGGCAAAGATACGTGGGGGAGGTTCTTATTCGTCGGTAAGCTCAGGGGAGCTAAACCAAACGTATTAACGCTACTTGCCGCAATCTTGCTGTGCGACAGACGATAAACGATATTCGATTTACTATTGTACGTAATAATTCACTGCGTTCGTTTGCCGCAACGATCAAACATGTGAAGATGCTGACATCTTTCGCGCAGCATCCCTGATTAAATACTTACGGAGTTCAATGGGATGGTAATGGATAAGGTCACTTGGGTAGATACCCCTGGTTACGTCCAGCCAAATAACTTTGCACCCGCGCCCGCGCCAAAAATTAGAGGATTACCGGACAGTTCGAATATTGGCTTAACCGGAAAACACACTTTAAGCCTTCATTAAGAACCCGCACCCAGTCGATCACGTTGGTGTTTTGCGTAATGAAACAACGCACGGCCTTCGTCTTTCGACGGTTTGCTTAAGTAACGTTTTCACCCAACCAACCAGCATGAAACAGTTTTTGCTATTCGCTGCCCTTTTTTGCAGCCTCGCCGCCACGGCGCAATCAGACACCCCCAACGATTGGTGGGATATGGACCGTACGGAGAACACTTTCCCCGGCGTAAGTGCCAAAAAAACCCACAACTACCTGGAGGGAAAGACCGCCACCAAAGTGATCGTTGCCGTCATTGATTCCGGCGTAGACATCGAGCACGAAGACCTGAAGGACGCGATCTGGACGAACGAAGACGAAATCCCCGGCAACGGCATCGACGACGACCGCAACGGCTACGTTGACGATATCCACGGCTGGAACTTCATCGGCGGGGCCGACGGGCGGAACGTGAACAACGAAAACTTGGAAGTCGTCCGTCTGTACAACACGTACAAGAAGAAGTATGACAATCGCAACCGTGATGGTCTGAGCAAGAAGGAAAAGGTCGAGTACGACGCGTACAAAGAGTACGAAAAGATCGTCCAGGATAAGCGCACCGAACTCGGCCCCAACTACGAGCAGTACAAAGGGATCAAGGAGAGCATGGACGTTATCGTGAAAAAAACCGGCAAATCCATCGAAGACGTCACCGCCGACGACATCGCCGCGATCCAGGACAAGGACATGGCAACCGGCCAGATCCAAAAAGTGGTGGCCAACGCCACGGAGCGTGGCGCTACCGTCCAGGAGCTGTACGCCGACCTCGAAGGAGCCCTCGACTACTTCTCCGGTCAAATGGACTATAACTACAACCCAGACTTCGACGCCCGCGATATCGTGGGGGATAACCCCGGCGACCTCGACGATCGTAATTACGGCAACAGCGACGTGGACGGGCCCGACGCCAGCCACGGTACCCACGTCTCCGGCATCATCGCCGGCGTGCGCGACAACGGAATCGGCGTCAATGGAGTGGGTGGTGCGAACGTCCAGATCATGTCGATCCGCACGGTACCGAACGGCGACGAGCGCGACAAGGACGTGGCCAACGCCATCCGCTACGCGGTCGACAACGGCGCCAAGGTCATCAACATGAGTTTCGGTAAGGGTTATTCACCCTACAAAAAAGCGGTTGACGCGGCCATGAAGTACGCCGAGAAGAAGGACGTGCTGATGGTACACGCCGCCGGTAACGACGGTAAGATGTTGACGCTGACGAATAATTTTCCGAACGATACTTACGAAGGCAAGAAGCGCACGGGCAAAACTTGGATCGAAGTGGGTGCCGCCAGCGCGTTCTACGACGAAAACCTGGCCGCCAGCTTTTCCAACTACAACAAGAAACACGTAGACGTTTTCGCCCCCGGGCGCGATATCTACTCGACCACTCCGGACAATAACTACGCTTCGTTCAACGGCACGTCCATGGCCGCCCCGATGGTCGCCGGCATCGCCGCGCTCGTGCGGAGTTACTTCCCCGACCTCAAGGCCAAGCAAGTGCGAGAAATCATTCTCGAAAGTGCCCTGCCGGTTAATCTCCAAGTGAAGAAGCCGGGCTCCGAGGAAATGGTCAGTTTTGCTGAATTATCCGCCACCGGTGGTCTAGCGAACGCCTACACGGCCGTCAAACTAGCCGAGCGCACGAAGGGTAAAAACCGGAAAGCCGGTAAGCGCGACGAGACGCTGCGCATGTACTAAACGCCCCGGCGTGATGGTTTAACTGACACGGGCTCAAGTCTTCGGACCTGGGCCCGTTTGCTTTTATTCCTCTCAGCAACGCACAAAACCGATCACTCATCCGTACTGATTGGTTGAGTAAGTTTACCGACTTTTAAGCGACCCCACACTAAATGCTTCACCCCCTCTCGCGCAGGCGCACCACCGCCCGTTTTGTTCTGTTCTTCTGGCTGTGCGCCGCCTCGGCTCCATCGTTCGCCCAGCAGTGGGATACCACTTACGTGCAGGAGCAGACAGCCCGCTACCGGATCAATGGTGGATTTCGCGTGATTGATGATTTGGCCGAGTTCACCACCCCGGACGGAGAGCGGTTTGAAATTGAGAATCGAAATCTGGCCTTCAGGATTGGCGGACGGTACGGCATTGCCAGTTACACGTTCAGCATTCCCATTAGTGACTTGGGGACGGGCACCGACGAGGAGCAGAGTGGTGGGTGGGGCCTCGGGCTACGCCTCTACCGGCGGTACGGATATTTTCGCACCCAGTTTCGGTTCACCGATGGCTTCCGGTTGACAAAGAACAACGGAGACGGCGAATTTAGGAGCGACATTAAGTTATTTACCGCCTACGTGTACGCCTATCATTTACTGAACGCGCGGCGCTTTAGCCTACGCTCCAGCTTCAACCAGCGCGATCGGCAGCTAGTAAGTAGCGGTAGTTTTTTACTCGGTGGGCTCATCACGCGGCGGCGATTTTTGGCCGATAGCTTGGCCATCAGCCAGGAAGAAGGCGCGTCGCTCCAACTGGCACGTTTCGCGCAAACAAATCTGGGGGTCGGTGGCGGATATTCGTACACGGCCATCATTAATAAAGATTTTTTCATCACTCCGCTGATCTACGCGGGGCCGGAGTTGCGGTTCACCAACGTCCAGGAGTCGGGGCGGGGGAGGATGGCCGAGAACGTGCGGGTGGGTTTGCAGTTGCGGGCACGGCTGTCGGTTGGTTATAACGTCGGGCGGTATTTTGTCGCCCTGATCGGTGACTTTATTCCCAATACGGATAAGACGGCTACGCTGACGACTCGGTCTTCGCGGTCACAATTGGAATTACGGATTGGCACCCAGTGGTAGACGCCGTTCGCACCACTTACAAATAACATTCATGCAAGCGTTCATCATCGGTTTCGGTATCATTCTCGTTGCCGCGGGTATCTATCATTTTGTCAACCCCGCCTTTTACGATCCAATCATGCCCGGGTGGTTTCCAAAGCGATTGGCCAACGCCGCCGGTGGCGTGGCTGAAATTATCATCGGGGCGGGGATGCTGTTTCCCGACACCCGCGTCGTGGCTACCTGGGCGGCGATGGCTTTGATGGTTGTTTTTTTGCCGTTACACGTCTGGGACCTCACTAAACCCCGGCCGGCCATCGGGAATCATTACGTTGCCTTCGTAAGACTCGTACTGCAACTAGTCTTCATCTACTTGCTTTACCGGGGGGCAAGGGGAGCGAGCTAGCTATGTGTTACTGGCGTAGAAAAATTAACTGCGCGATCCCGAGTTAACCGCGTCACGAAAGTCATAATAATGTGCATCCGTGACTAGTTTTACATCTAGTGCGGGAAGCGGCGAACGGGCAGCCGATTGAGTCGTTTACCGCACGAGCCGCTTCGCCAGTCCGTTACAACGCACGAGCACAAACATCGATACCATGCAAGACCCAACCACCCCCGCCGAAATCAGGGGAGATAAAGTAGGAAAAGTAGGCGCCGTGATCGGCCTTGTTTTATTCCTGCTCCTGTTATTTATCCCCCTGTTCTTCACCACGTTGCCCAAACCCGGCCAGCCGGGCATCTTAGTTAACCTCGGGATGATCGACCTCGGCCAGGGTAATGAGAATGCCGGACCTTCATCCCCAGCCGCACCGCCCGTGGTCGAAGAGGTAACGCCGCCACTTCCCCAGGAGGATGTCGCACCGCTTCCGCCCCCGCCGCCCACCAGCGCGGAGCCGCAACCCACGCCGGTTACCCGCGAGGTCGTCGTCACCGAAACGCCGCAGGAGATCGCCATCCGCAAGCAGAAGGCCCGCGAAGAGGCGCGCAAGAAATCGGAGGCGGACCGTAAGCGTCGTGATCAATTGGAAGTGGACCGCCGTGCCAAAACCGAGCGCGACCGCGTGAAGGCCATCGAAACGGAGCGCCGCAATAAAGAAGCGGCCGAAGCCGCCGTGCGGCGCGAGGCCGCCGAAAAAGCACAGCGCGAGCGGGATGCCGCCGCTGCCGCCCAGAGAAAAAGAGAAGAGGAAGCCGCCGCCACGCGCAACCGGGCCGGTGGGTTATTCGGTGGCGGGGGTGGCCAGGGCAACACCGGTAAGCCCGGCAATCAGGGCGTCGACAACGGCGACCCGGATTCTAAGGTCCTGGAAGGTGTTTCGACCGGTGACGGCCGCGTTTCCGGCGGTCTGGGCGGCCGGGGTGTGCTCAGCAGCCCCGTCGTGCGCGAAAATTCTCAGCGGCCCGGCCGGGTAGTCGTCGACGTTTGCGTCGGCCCCGACGGTAAAATACTTTCCGCTAATTACACCCAGTCCGGCTCCACCACCACGGACCCCAACCTCGTCAGCGCCGCCCAGCGCAACGCCCTCCAGTGGAAATTCCAGCCCAACCCCTCCGCCCCGGAACGGCAGTGCGGGAAAATCACGTACGACTTTAAGGTGCAGTAAGCCGTCCGCCGCACAGAGTTGGAATAACCCCTAACCGCTTCGTTGGGTACGGGTCATTTTCGTGGTGGTACCATCGTTTTAGTGTTCCAGGATGAAAACCCTCGCTTGCTTCGGTGCGAGGCGAATGTCAGTAAGTTGTACGGCAGCTTCGCTGTTGCCCAATTCTTTGCCCTTCGTGAAACCACCCGTGATTTTGACGTAGTCGCTCAGATCAGCTAAGGTTCTCGCCGAAGAGTTGCCGTTAAGAATTATCATCACGGTTTCGCTACCCGCGCGGCGGAAGTAAACGTAGACGCCATCCCTCGGAACGAACTGCGTGAGCTCACCGACGGTCAGCGCTTCGCTATTTTTACGGTAATTGGCTAGTGCCCGGACGTAGTTGAAGTACTCCCTCTGCGCACCATTGCGGTTGGTATCCGAAAATAAGTCGGTATCGTCGCCGGGGAAGCCACCGGGAAAGTCTACGCGACCGCCTTCCCCGAACGCGCCGCCCGACCCTTCCAGCAGCGCCTCGGTGCCGTAATAAATCGAGGGCGTACCCCGTAGCGTCAGCAGTAGCGCCATTGCGCTTTTCATTTTCGTCAGGTCTCCGGCGAAGGTGGTGTACAGGCGGCTGATATCGTGGTTATCCAGAAAGATGACATTCTTTGACGGGTCCGGGTAGAGGTAATCCTGGCTAAGGGTGTAGTAGAGGCGCGTTACGCCACCCGTCCAGGAGGGCTCTTCCGCGATCGCTTCGTGGATGGCGAAGTAGGTTTGGAAGTCGGTTACCGCCGGAAGTTTAGTATCGATCGCCTGGCTGAGTTTATCGCCACCGACGAACCAGGCTTGCACGCCAATCTGGTTGACCCAGGTTTCGCCAAAGATCCCCACGTGCGGAATTTCCTCCCGCAACCGCCGGTTCCAGTTCGCCATGAATTTCGTGTCCGGGTAGGTGTACGTATCGACCCGAAAAGCGTCCTGGCCGCTATAAAGCGTCCACCAGATGCTGTTGTTGATCAGGTAATTCGCCAGGTGCTCGTTTTCCTGGTTGAGGTCGGGCATGTGGTTGTCGAACCACCCGTCGAGCATTTGGCGTTTGTCGATTTCGGAAGCGTAGGGATCGAAGATGGTGGCGGCGCGGAAGTTGCTTTTTGTGTACGTGGGCCACTGGTGAATCCAGTCGGCGGAAGGAATATCACGGATTTGATAGTGTTGGTCGCCACAGTGGTTAAAGATCACGTCCATCACCACCTTGATGCCCCTGGCGTGGGCTAGGTTGACGAGTTCTTTGTACTGCGCGTTGGTCCCCAATCGTGGGTCGATTCGGTAGTGGTCACTCACGGCGTAGCCATGGTAACTGGCGTAGGGTTGGTCGTTTTCTAGGACGGGATTGAGCCAGAGAGCGGTTACGCCGAGATCTTCCAGGTAGTCGAGGTGATCGATGACGCCCTGCAAATCGCCGCCGTGCCGGAAGAGAAATTTGTCGCGGTTGACGAGGGTGTCGGTCGCGGCGTAAATTTTGTCATTAGTCGGGTCACCGTTAGCAAACCGGTCGGGCATGATGAGGTAGATCAAATCGCGCGAACTTAGTGGCTGCCGGTCGGTCCACGTCGTACGGGGGTGGGCATCGAGGCGGTATTCAATCGTTTTTTGGGTCTTATCCGTTCGTGTTTCCCCGGATGTTACTTGGGCGAGGTCGCGGGTGCCGAGTTGAATTGGAAAGGAGCCGGGGAGGGTGCCCGGCGCGATGTGCAACCCCACAAAAAGGTAATTCGGGTTCGCCAGTCTGCGCACGTACTCCACCGCCACGCCCGGATAACTTACCAATGCGCGATCGTAGTCCGCTACGTTACGAGCGTAGACCAAGATTTCTACCCGGGGGGCCACCATGTCCACCCACCAGTTCATCGGTTCCACCCGTTCAACTACATTTTCCAAACCCGTAGGCGACCGAATTACGTACTCGGAGAACTCCGTACCAATGGGCAAGTGCTGCATCGGATCGTCATCAAATACCGAAGGCTGTTGCGCGATCAGGGGAGAGACCAGTAGCACCGTAAATACGGCTAGTAGTGTATTAACTCGTAGCATAAAGTAAGTTTAATTGGTCGGCAAAATATAGGGGCTGCGCAAGTCAACGTAGCTTTGCCGCCATGCGTGCACTCCTTAGGTACTTGGTCTTATTCGGCGGCATCGTTCTGATGATTAACGGTTGCGACGGCGTGGTCAGCTCCCGTTTCGGCACACTTGAACAATCTACGATCGACCTGACCGATACCGACGTAAATATCGGGGACGACGACTACGTGAAAGTAACGAATGCCGTCTTCACCCCGGTCACGATCGACGTTCAATCCGCCGTCTTCTGGTCAGCCGACGTCCGGCAATCTGCCTTACTTACCGGCGCACAGTTATCCGCCTGGAAAAACGGTGAGCGGGTCCGCCCCCAAATCATTGCTTGGCTTAAAAGCCCCGCTTCTACGTCCGCGCCAATTTCTCTCAATCAGTTTACAAAATCCAATACGGCCGAAGGAGTCATCGGGCATTCCACCACAACCGACGCAGCCGCGTGGGCAAAGCAACGCTTCGTTATCGATGAATCCACGCACTACCTACACCTCAATCAACAGCCCGCCCGGTGGTACTGGAGTCTAGCCATGTTTCTCGGCGGACTGACGATTGCCGCCCTCCCGGATTTACTCAATCTGTAAGAAGCTCGAATTAAATTACCTCGCCTACCGCCTACCGCCTACCGCCTACTGCCTACTGCCTACCGCCTACCGCCTACCGCCTAAAATCCTACCGCCTAAACCCCTCTACTCCTCCACCTCCTCCTCCATCATCGCCACCAACTCCCGCTTAATCATGTGGTAAGTCTCCTCCTGCGCCCGAATCCTCAAATCACCCCCGCCGCGGAAATAAGTGTTCATGCGCTGGTCATTTAACAACCGCGATTTAGTGTTGTCCTGCAGCTGAATATTGATGTAATCCAGCACCCGATCCCGAATGGCCGGGTCGAGGATGGGGAAGGTCGTCTCGATACGGTGACTGAGGTTGCGCGTCATAAAGTCGGCAGAGCTCATGTACAGTTTGTCCTCACCCCCGTGGTAAAAGTGAAAGACGCGGGCGTGCTCCAGGTAGCGATCGACAATACTGATTACGTGGATATTTCCCCTGAGCCCGGGTTGGTCCGGCACCAAGCAGCAAATACCCCGGATGATAAGCTCGATCTTGACGCCGGCCGCCGCCGCCTCGTAAATGATGTCGATCATGGTCGGGTCCTGCAGGCTGTTCATCTTCAGCATCATGTATCCCTGCCGCCCCGCTTTAGCTTCGGCGATCTCGAAATTGATGAGTTCTTCCAGGCCGTCGCGTAGGTTGAACTTGCCGACTTTAAGGTACTCGAAGGGTGTCTCCGGTGCCTGGACGTGCTCCAGGTAAGTGAACACGCGGGAGACTTCACTCGTGAGGCGGGTATCGGCGGTAAACACGCCAAAGTCGCTGTAAATCTTGGCCGTGTCCTCGTGGAAGTTGCCGGTCGCCAGGTAACAGTATATTTCCTGTTCGCCTTCGTGAATCCGCCGTACGAGGGCTAGTTTCGAGTGGACTTTGACGCCCGGGAAACTGTAGGCGACGTGCACGCCGGCGGCTTCGAGGCGTTCGCCCCAGCGCAAATTAGCCTCTTCGTCAAAACGCGCTTTGACCTCGATAAATACGCTTACGACCTTACCGGCCTTAACGGCGCGAATGATCGCCTTCATGATTCTACTCCGGCGCGCCACCCGGTACTGCACGATCTTGATGTGCGTCACCTCCGGGTCGTCGGCCGCGGTGTCGAAGAAACGGATGACGGACTCGTAACTCTGGTAGGGCACGTGGAGCAAGTGGTCGCGCTGGCGGATTTCGCCCCAGAAGTCGCTCGTGTCCTCCAGGGGCGGGTAGGGCAGCGGCGGCTGGGGTTGGTTCTTGAGCTTGGTCAGGCCAAAATCAGGAAAGCCGAAGAAATCGAAGTTGTTGTGGTAACGCCCTTCGGCGAGGACGTCGTAGCGGTCCAACTCGAAACTGTCTTTGAGATAGCTGAGTAGTTTGGGGACCATCGTGCGGTCGTAGACGAAGCGGCTAGCGGGGCCAACGTGGCGGCGCTTCAGACTGGTCTTAATCTTCTCCAAAAGATCACCGCTAAACTCATCATCGATGTACAGTTCCGCATCCCGAGTTAATTTGATGCTGTAAGTGTCGTCGATGTTGTACCCCGGGAACATCCAGCTGACGGAGTGGCGCACAATGTCGTCGAGCATGATCAGCGTGCGCTTGCCGTCGGTGTCGGGGAGTTCGATGAAGCGGGGCAGGTGGTCGCTGGGAATTTTGACGATCGCGTAAGCGAGTTCCTTCGACTTCTTCTGGTGCATCAGGATCGAGAGGTACAATTGCGCGTTGTTGAGGAACGGGCGCACCATGTCTTTGACCAGCAGCACGGGCTGGACGTAGGGCAGCATGTTTTCCCGAAAATAATCCTCCACGAACGCGCTCTCTTCCGCGTTCATCTCCAGGCGCCGCTTGAGGTGAATGCCGTGGCGTTGTAACTCCGGAATGATCACTTTTTCGAAGATCCGACTGAACTCCGTTTGCTGCCGGTTGACGATCCGCTGAATGTTCTTCACGGTATCCTTGGGGCTGATGTCCAGTTCCTTCTTAGTCTTTTTCCCTACCCGCAGCAGGTTGCGGTGGTTCGCCATGCGGACGCGGAAAAACTCGTCGAGGTTCGAGCTGTAGATCGCCAAAAACTTGATGCGTTCGAAGAGCGGCACCGAGGGGTCCTTCGCTTCCTGGAGGACGCGGTGGTTGAAGGACAGCCAGGAGATGTCGCGGGGGATGGTGGTGTATTTGCTCATGCTTTGGACTCGTGGGTAAGGGAAATTTTTTGGCGCGGGCGCGGGTGCAAGGTAATCAAGACGTAAAGATGATGGGTGGATTCAGGTAATTTCAAAGCAAAAGTACTTTATGTTTGAAAGTTGATTCGTATTCTTGCAGTATGGAAGTAATCGTAGTCTCGTTGTACTTAGTAGTGTTCCTCGGTATTTGGTCCGCTGTTGCTAGCGTGGCTGCGCTGTTGCTGCACTGGTTCCTGGACTTCAAAAAACTAAGCCCCGGCTTCCGTCCCTTAGCCGTGCTCTGCTTTGTGCTGACGCCGGCGCTGATTTGGCTGCTGAGTCTGTTCAGTACCAAAATGATTGTTACTAAGGGAGACATCTACGGAAACTACGTGATCGACCGATCCCTGATTCCCGGGCCCGCTGCGGACTGGCAGTACGCTAAGTACACTTTCAGGATTTTCCGGAATAACGAGCTCGTCTTTACCGAGTGGAAGAATGATGGGCATCACAAATCATGCAAGATGCCCATAACTATCATCAAGTCTCACCCCAACCACCACCTAAAAATCTCACCAAACTCAGCCTGTCACCACGTCGTTGCCGAATCACCGACCATGTATCGCGGCATATGGAATTTCACCTACGTGTTCAAGTCACATCACTACGGTAATATGTTCTTCCGCAAGGTCCGCTGGTGGGAGTTCTGGTTGCGGTAAGCCTTGCTCTCCACCAACGATCCTTGCCTCCGCGAAGCGATAGCGAGTCCCGCACTCAGTCGGGACGTCCGCGCCCAATGACTCACGACCGACGGACAATCCAAACCTCCCGGAAAATTTCCGCCAACCCAAACTATCTTGCGGCCCTAACCCAACCGCCAATGACCAAAACCAGCCCCCGCCAAACCACCAACCACGTTCTGATGGTCCGCCCCCGCCACTTCGCGATGGGCAGCCCCACCCACCTGGACAACGCCTTCCAGGAAATTGCTCCACCCGAACACCAGCGCGGCATCGCCGCCGCCGCCGTAGGTGAATTCAACACTTACGTAGCTGCCCTGCGCGGCGCCGGCATCCGCGTAACCGTAGCGGACGACGATGAAACCCTCGTCACCCCCGATTCCGCCTTCCCCAACAACTGGTTCAGTACCCACGCCGACGGATTGCTAGTAACCTACCCCATGTTCTGGCCGCAACGCCGGATCGAACGGCGGCAGGAGATTCTCGACTTATTAGATCAGAACCACGAGATCAACCGTACGCTAGCCCTCGAACACTGGGAAAATGCCGGCCGCTTCCTCGAAGGCACCGGATCGCTCATCCTCGACCGCGTGAACCGCGTGGCGTACTGCTGTTTTTCCGAACGTGCCACCGAGGCCGCCATCCACGACTGGTGCGCGGCCATGGACTACACCGCGGTCACCTTCCACGCCGTCGATCAGCGCGGAACCCCCGTCTACCACACGAACGTGATGCTGGCCATCGGCAGTGAAGTGGCGGTAGCCTGTTTCGACGCCGTCACTGATTTAACGGAGAAAGAAAAGCTTACCCAAAGCCTGACCAAGGCGGGCAAACGCTTACTTGGCATCAGCCAGGCACAGATGGACCAATTCGGCGGAAACATGCTCGAACTGCACAACGAGCGGGGGCCAATTTGGGTAATGTCAGCCGCGGCCCACCAAAGCCTCGACGAAGCGCAGCTCGAAGCCCTCGGCGCACCCGTGCTGCACGTTTCCCTACCTAACATCGAGAAGTACGGCGGCGGTAGCGCGCGCTGTATGATCTCGGAAATCTTCTTACCCGATAAAAAAACCACCGATCATGAGTAACTACCAAAATGTAATCGTAGCCGTCGAAGCCGGTATCCTGCACGTCACCATTAACCGCCCGAAAGCCCTCAACGCACTGAACCAGCAGACGATGCGGGAACTGGAGCAGGTCTTCGGTAAAGAATACAAAGACAGCAAAGAAATCACCGGCGTGCTGATCACCGGCTCCGGCGACCGCGCCTTCGTGGCGGGTGCCGACATCAAAGAATTCATTGGTGTCGCCGCGGAAGGCAGTGGCCGCGAAATGTCGGAAATGGGGCAGAACGTGTTCTTTCTCATCGAACGCTTCCACGTGCCCGTGCTGGCTTTAATCAATGGTTTCGCCCTCGGCGGCGGGTGCGAACTGGCGCTGGCCTGTCACCTACGCGTTGCGGCGGATACCGCTAAGTTCGGCCAACCCGAAGTCAACCTGGGTATCATCCCCGGCTACGGCGGCACACAACGCCTGAACCAGGTAGTTGGCAAAGGAAAGGCTATCGAACTAACCCTGACGGGCAACATGATCGACGCGCAGGAAGCCCACCGGATCGGTTTGGTCAACTACGCACTACCGGCCGCAGAAGCCAAAGCCAAAGCAATGGAGTTACTCAGCACCATCGCGACCAAAGGACCCATCGCCGTCCGCGAATCCATCAGCGCCATCAATGCCTACTACGCCGGCAGCGATTTTGCGGCGGAAGCGGAAGCTTTCGGTATCGCCAGCGGTGCGGAAGACTTCGCGGAAGGAGCGGCGGCGTTCGTCGAGAAGCGGAAAGCTAATTTCAAAGGAAAGTAGGCTTCCAGCTCTTATAACTTTGAAGTGACCTATTCCTGCTTAGCAGAATTACGACTAGCCACCAATCAAAAATGGCCGCCAACATCCTTGTTGACGGCCATTTTTGTATAAATTTAATCGCTCACTGAACTTCCTCCAGTTCTACGTAGAATGCCAATTCGCTGTTCGCCGGGATACTGCCGTCGGGCGTACCGTTGGCACCGTAAGCGAGCGCGGAAGGAATGAAGAAAGTAGCCTTGTCCCCTTCTTTCAACAGCGCGATGCCTTCGTCCCAACCCGGGATCACCGAGCCCGTACCGAGGCGGAAAGGAATACCCTGGCCGCGTTCGAACGACTGATCAAAAACGCTTCCGTCTTCCACCAGTGCACCGATGTACTGGACGACCACGCCCTGGCCGGCCTGCGCCTGCGCACCGCTGCCTTGCTCGTGGACAATGTACTTCAAACCACTCGCCGTAGTCTCCAACTGATCGTCGAGGTCACCGGCGTTGTACTGCTCGATGACGCCTGCGGCAAAAGTGTTCCGTTCTTCACCACGGGCGATGATGATGCTGCGACCCGCTTCCATTTCGGCCATCTTTTCGTCGCGGCGGATTTCGAATTCTTCTTCGGATAAGATCTCGAACGGCTTGACCGTGTAGAAGGTAACGGTATCGTTTTCCATACCGGGCGCGCGCTGCCGCGGGTCCACGATTTTGACCTGCACGGTCGCGGAATCACCGACGCGCATGTAGCGGATGATGTCTTCCACGTCACCGACGTCCTCCGTATCCATGGCTACGGCCTGGATCATCGGCAGGTCGCCGCCCGTTGCGTAGGTGCTGAAGAGCGTGCTGTCCGTTTGAGTCTTGATGGTGGCGTTGAAGCTCACGTAGTCGCCGGGCTTGACGACGGGGCCGTCACCGGACTTGAAGATTTCGAAGGTGCGGCCGAGTTCGGTCGTCATTGTTTCGCCACCGTCACTTTCGCAACCGGTAAATAAAACGCTGGCCAGCAGCGCGAGGGTTAGAATTCGCATAGTTATCAGGTATTAAAATTGTGGTACGCCGTGTCGATTTCCTGGGCGTAATCGGGTAACAGATTTTTGAATTTATTGATCGTCGTGCCGAGGGGGGCAAAGCTTACCCCGCCGGAAGCATTCTTGTGTCCGCCGCCCCGGAAGTGGGCCTTGCAGATCTGCTGCACGTCCATCTCGCCCTTCGAGCGGATCGACATTTTAACGATGGTTGGCTGCTCGTGGATGAAGGCTGCAATCATCATTTTTGGCATCCGGAGCACGTAATTGACGATGCCCTCCGTATCGCCCCGTTTGATGTCGAAATGCTTGTAGTCCTCCTGGGTCAGCCAGATGATGCCGGTCCGCAGTTCGGGGTCGATTTCCATACGGTTGGCCAGGCAGTGGCCGAGGATGCGGAGCTGCTTTTCCGTCATCGTGTTCCAGATGGAATCTTGGATCTTGTAGTCGTCCGTCCCCGCCTCGATCAATTTCGACACAATCCGGAACAGTCTGGCCGAAGTTGCGTAACGAAAGCCACCCGTGTCGGTCACGATGCCCGTGTAGAGGCAGTCGGCGACGTCCCGCGTCACCCAGCCGGCGTGACCGAGGTCGTCCATGAACTGGTAGATCATCTCGCAGGTGGAGCTGAACGACGTGTCGGAGAAAATCTCGTCCGCGATCGGTTCCGGATACATGTGGTGGTCGATCATGATGCGCGGCCGCTTGTCGTTGTCGAGCCCGGCGGATACTTTATCGATGCGGTCAAAGCTATTCAGATCGAGGATAAAAAACAGTCCCGCCTGGTCAATGGCCCGGCGCGCGTCCTCCGTCTCGTCGTCGTAGATAACGATGTCGCTGACGGCGGGCAGGAAACCGAGGAAATCGGGGTAGTCCGACGGCAGCACGATTTTCACGCTGTGCCCCTGGCTTTTCAGGTAGTGCAGCAGGCCGAGGCTGCTGCCCACGGCGTCACCGTCCGGATTGCGGTGGCTCAAGATCACGATGTCTTTCGGGCTGGCGAGGAGGGATTTTACGACGTCAAGATTAAGCTTCATGCGGGCGGGGTGGGGTTCGAGCGCGCAAAGCTACGGTTTATTTGGGTGGGTGCTAAGTTCACCCAGCCCCGCGGGTAGTTGCTTTTTCGGAAACGGTAACAACCAGTTTCTGTGGGAGAGGGCGGGCGCGGTCGTGGAATGCAGGGGTAGTGAAGTAGGAGTGGGGGGAGTGGGGCAGCGCTTAAGGGACCGACCCCAAGCCGGCAACCAAATGACCGCCCCGAACGTACCTTGCCCAACACAAACCCCCGAACGACATGGCCTCCGCCCTCAAGAACCTCAGCACCTACGACGAAACTAACATCCCCGACGCCACCGAACTGAAATTCGGCGTTGTGGTAGCCGATTGGAACAAGGACATCACCCACGCCCTCTACGAAGGCTGCCTAGAAACGCTCACCAAGCACGGTGCCCTCACCGATAACATCCACGTGATCCAGGTGCCGGGCACGTTTGAGCTCCCCGCCGCCGCCCGCATGATCGCCACCCGGGAAACGCTGGATGCCGTCATCTGCATCGGTTGCGTCATCAAGGGGGAGACCCAGCACGACGAATACATCAACAACAGCGTCGCGCAGGGGCTCGTCAACCTCAGCATTGCCACCGGACTACCGTATATTTTCGGCGTGCTGACGCCCAATACCCACCAACAAGCCGTTGACCGGGCCGGTGGCGAGCACGGAAATAAAGGTGTTGAAGCGGCGGTGACTGGGATCCGGATGGGGTCGCTGTACAAGGAATACGGTAAGCGGAAGAAGGGGATCGGATTTGGACGGTAAGACTGCAATCAACGCGTCGTCCTGGCGCGCGTGAATGGATGCTTGGTCGATGCGCCGTGAGGGCGCATCGACCAAGAAAGTATACCACACCACACCACACTATACTACACCACGCCGTGGGGTGTTGGCGACTCCACTGTGCAGCTGCGACTGCTGCTGAGATTTCATTGCCCCAGCCACCGCATGCCAAACCCAGGCCGTAGTCCCAGCACCTCGTGGTAAACCGACCCAATATTCAGCTCAATTCCCGGACCGACCACGTACCCGACCCCGAAACTAAGTTCACTAGCCTCCGTAGCCACGCCCAGTCGAATCCTAATCTGTTCCGCCGGCAGGTATTCCAAGCCCGCCCGAAAACGCACGGGGTGGTCCGTATCCTGGTGCGCTTCCAGGTTGAAGGTGAGTTGGTCGGTCGGTGTGTAAGTAGCGCCGATGGCGAGGATTTGGGGTAAGTATTCGTCCGGTAAGCGCTCGCTGCGGAAGGGCGAAAAGATGCGTGCGCCGACGGCGAGGTCTTTGATAACTTGTAACCGAGCTCCTAGCCCGAACGTCACGTTGAAAGAACTGGCGTAGCCCTCCGTACTGGTCGTGAAGCCGTGAAAATCTGCGCCGATGCTCAACTGCTCGGTGATCTGCCGCCCGTAGCTAAGCCCCAGGCGGTTTTCCCGGTAGCCGTCGAAGCCGAAGCTGGCCAGTTGCACGCCAAACCCACCGAAGCCCGTCCCGTAAGTAACCCCGGCGTTCGCCACGGTAAGCTCGCTGATGCCCCAACGCTGCTCTGCACCCGCGCCCGCGCCCACCTCCCCCTTCCGCAAGGCACCGAAGCCCGCCGGATTGGTCCACAAAGCATCGAGACCGGTAGCCGCCACGCCCGTGCCCCCCATGAACTGGCTGCGCGCGTCGAAAACGGGGATGACGCCGTCCTGCCCGTGGAGGTTCGTGATGAGCAGTAGAATAACGGAGAACAGAAAAAATCCGGAACGCACGGGGAGGTTTTTTTGTGAAGATAGGAATTGATCCAGCACGTAAGCCTCATCCCCAAAAAATCAAAATAAATGAGAGGGCAACACAGAAGCACATAAAGAAAATAATTACGTTTTTAACGACGCGCTACATTTGTTGCTTCTTTCTTCTTTTGTGCTTTATGTGATAAAAGTCCAAACAAAAGATCGTGAATGAGCGGTTGCCGCTGAGTATCATTAAACAGTAGACATCACCGACCCGCCCATCCTTACCGTAACTTGTCGTCCATAATGCTCCAAGCCCAAGACCTTTCTTATACCTACCCCAACGGCGAAACCCTACGCTTTCCCGACCTGACTTGCGCCGCCGGCGAGACGCGCCTATTGCTCGGCAAATCCGGCTCCGGAAAAACAACTCTACTCCAATTGCTGGCCGGACTGCGCAGCCCCGCCACGGGCAGCGTAGAGATTGACGGAACGGCGGTAAACACCCTCACCGGCAGCGCCCTGGACCGTTTCCGCGGGGCGAAAGTCGGCATGGTTTTCCAAACCGCCCACTTTATCCGCTCCGTCAGTATCCGCGACAACCTCCGGCTGGCCCAAAGCTTGGGTGGTAAGCCGGTCGACGACCGGAGGATCGAGGAACTACTAACCGATCTGGACGTAGCGCACAAAACACACGCCTTCCCCGCCAAACTGAGCGTGGGGCAGCAACAGCGCGTGGCGATCGCCCGGGCGGTCATCAACCAGCCCGCCGTCATCCTCGCCGACGAGCCGACTTCCGCGCTCGACGACGACAACGCCCTCCAAGTGCTTACCCTGCTGCAAAGCCAGGCCGCGGCCGTCAACGCGGCGCTCCTCATCGTGACGCACGACAACCGCCTCACTTCCGCCATTGCCAACCAAACGACGTTATGAACATCCTTTCGCTGGCCTTCCGCAACCTATGGTATAAACCACTCACGGCGCTGCTGAGCGTGCTACTTTTCGCGCTGTCCATCGGCCTGATCGCCCTGTTGCTGAACCTGCGGGCGCAGGCGGATGACCAGTTCGACAACAACCTCGCCGGCATCAACTTAGTGGTGGGCGCGAAGGGCAGTCCGCTCGAGCTCGTCCTGAACAGTATGTACCACGTCGGCTACCCCAACGGGAATATTCCGCTGGGCAAGGTGAAAGCCTTTTTTAATCCGCAGCACCCGATCGTGGAGGCGGCCGTCCCGCTGTCTCTCGGCGATAGCTACCTGGGGTACCGCATCGTGGGCACGACGGCGGATTTAATCGACTGGTACGGTGGCGTTCTGGTGGAAGGAAAGGCGTTTGCCAAAGACTTCGAAGCGGTCGTGGGTGAGGAAGTCGCCCGTAAGAACGGCCTGCGTATCGGTAGCACCTTCCGCTCCAGCCACGGGATCATCGACGAGGGCGCGGACCGCGTGGAGCACGACGGTGAGTTCGTCGTGACGGGGGTTTTGGCAGCCAGCGGTACCGTGCTCGACCAGATCGTGCTGACCACCAACCAAACCTACTGGCATTCACACGAGGCGCACGACGCGGAGGGTGGCCACGCGGGCCACGACCACGACCACGCGGCACATGATCACGATCATGACCACGCAGAGGTGACCACGCTAATGGAGGAAGATCCGGAAAAGGAAATCACGAGTATTCTCGTCCGTTACAAGAACCCTAGCTCTTTTCAGGCGCTCAGCTTTCCGCGGAACATCAACGAGAATACGGATTTACTAGCGGCAAACCCCGCTTACGAGATCAGTGAGGTGCGCCGTCAGTTCGATACCGGGCAGCGGCTGCTGGGCGTGCTGGTTGTTGCGATCACCATCGTTTCGGCCCTCAGTATTTTCATTTCGTTGTTCACTTCCCTGCGGGAGCGGCGCTACGAGCTGGCCCTCCTGCGCGTGCTGGGGGCGGGGCGGCCGCGGCTGTTCGCGCTGATCGTGGCGGAGGGGCTGATCGTGGCCGTCATTGGGTACGGCCTGGGGATTCTACTCGCCCACGCCATCCTTACTTTGCTGGCGGCGGACATCAGCGGGGAGTTTCGCTATTCGCTTGACGCCTGGCGCTTCTTGCCGGAGGAATTTTGGTTGCTGGCCGGCGCCGTTTTGTTGGGCTTGGTCGCGGCAATCATCCCGGCCATCCAGGCGGCGCGTACGGACATCGGGGAGACGCTGACGGGGGAAGGGTAGGGCGTGGTCGTCCCGACTGATTGCGGGACTCGCAATCGCTTCGCGGATGTGGGGGAGGTGTGTAAGGCAAAGAAGATTGGGCGTGCGGACGAACGCTCGGGCCGCTCATCAGTTTTTGTGGTAACTTGATGGTACGCACGCTGCGGAAGTAATCTCGTCGAGGGTTGGCGCATCAGTCAACTGCTTACCGCAGAGATTACGATTCCGGTCTTTCGTAACCCACCTTGTGGTAGTGTACACTCCGCACTTGTTTTCTTCCAGAAATTCACTAATAAAAGACGTAACCATGGTAATCGGTGATATTTTCGACGCGGTGAAGGATGGTTTGGGTGATTTGGTCGATACCGTTGGCGGTGGCGCGGGAGAAAAATCTTTGGCGATCATCGACGACTGGCTGGAGATATTTCCGGCACTGGCGCAGTACAACCTCGAACTGACGAGCTTTTCCCTGGGCCTGGCCATCAGTCCTTCGCTCAACGTAGAGTTGGTGGGCAGCCACGCCGACTGGTCGGAAGAAAACATCGCCGAGCGCCTCGCGCGGCACCAGGGAGAACGAGCGATTACGATGGTGCTGACGACCATCCGGACGGCCTACCGGCTGCACAAGAAAACGCAGGCGGCATTGCGGGAACCGTTGATCCTTAAAGTTATCGTCAAAGTCCCGCCGGTGGTGCGGGTGGTGCTGGGGCAGCCGATTCTGGAAGATTGACTCCGGTAGTGTCACAAATACATGGCACTCTACGCATAAATCCGGCATCCACCCCGGTAGCTATCGGGGCACCCCTGCGACTTAACTTTTTCCTAACGACGGTGCCCGCGAAGCGAGCAACAAAGCCACCCCGGCGCTTGTCTTCCCATTCGTGAACAAGGACAACCCCATCAGAATTGGACTAACGCTTTCCGGCGGAGGCGCCCGCGGGGCCGCCCACGTCGGCGTCCTGCGTGCGCTACTCGAAAACGACATCGTTCCGAACAGAATCGTGGGTGTCAGCGCCGGTGCGATCGTCGGGACACTCTACGCTGCCGGACTGGACCCGGATGAGATGATGAAAGCCGTAGCCGCTACGAGCCTGGTGAAGTTAGTTCGCTTCGGTATCCCTACTACCGGCCTCACCAAGCTGGATTACCTGGCGGAAAGAATTTTGGAAGTGCTGCCGAACGACTCTTTCGACGACCTGCGCTTCCCCCTGCACATTGGCATCACCAATCTAAATTCCGGTCAATTAGAATTGCGCAACAGCGGTTCGATTTCCGACATCCTGGCCGCCTCCTGCTCCATCCCCTTCGTCTTCAAACCGGTACTGGTGGACGGTAATCACTGCGTTGATGGTGGCGTCATCTGCAACATGCCCGTGACGCCGCTACTGAACGATGCCGATTTCATCATCGGCAGTAACCTCATGCCCTACGGTATGCTGCCCCCGGCGGATACGGGTACGGTGATCAATATCGTGTGGCGATGTTTCGATTTGGGGATTATGTCCAACACGCTGCCCAGTCTCGATCTCTGCGACATTGTCATTGAGCCTTCTTTGCTCAATTCCTTCAATATCTTTAGCATCAACCGGCTCACCGAACTGCACGACGTCGGTTACGAACATACGCTGAGCAGAATCCCGGCCATCAAGAAGACCCTGGCGCTGAAGAAGGATTTGTTGCGGCAACTTTAGCGTTAGCTCGGGGCTCGTTGTGAGTGTTCTTTCGGGGCAAGGGCAGTACAATTGCACTAAAAACTAGACGGGCCAAGGCCACCGATTGAGTCGTTTATCTAGTAAGGCACCGCTGCGCAATTTATCCGGCACGTAATAATTTAGAACGGCCCGGCTTTGTCGGTCCGGCAGCAGTGTTTAGAAATTGATCTAATGGGTGCAGACGAGCGCCGCGCCAGTACGTTCAGCGGTGCATCTATCTGACTACCGCCAAACATCGTGCGTTGCGAAGCCTTACATTAGCGAGGGAATAGTTTATACTACTCTAATTCTCCAGCAGTCCGTGTAGATTGCAAACCGACCATCCGTCCAGCACGCCCCGCCCCATGCTCAAAGTCGTCAACACACTATTCCGGATCTACATCGGGCGTTACCGGCGGGAGTTGCGGGAGCACTACGATAACCCGGTGAGAATTCAGCAAGAATTACTACGCGACTTACTCGCCCGCAACGCCAAAACGGCCTTCGGGGTGGAGCACGGATTCGACCGGATATTGAGAGAACCCGACACCTACGCTGACCGCGTCCCAATCAGAACCTACGAAGCGCACTTACCCTACCTGGACCGTGTCCTCGGGGGCGATCGGCAGGTACTGACGGCCGACGAACCCGACTGGCTCGCCACAACGAGCGGGACCACCGGCGCGCCGAAATACCTACCGTATTCTAACCACGCGGTGCGGGAAATTCACCTGAAGGGCAGCTGGATGAGCCTGGCTTGCCTGTACGAAAAAGACCCGGAGATTCAAGTTTTTAATAAAAAAAACCTGTTAATCGGCGGCGCTTTTAAGGGTATTCACGCCGCGAGCGGTCTGCGGCAAGGTGATATTTCGGCCATCATAATCCAGTCCATCCCTAAGGTGATGCGCTCGTTTTACATTCCCGATCTCGACCTAGCCACCGAGGTCGACTACGCGACTAAGATTGAAAAGATCGCTCAACTCGCCGCCACCGAGCCGGGTATCACCATCCTGGGCGGCGTCCCCACCTGGAACCTACCGCTGTACCGACGAATCCTGGAAATATCCGGTGCCAAGAACATGGTCGAAGTCTGGCCCGACGCACGGGTTTTCAAACACGGTGGCGTGAACTTTGCGCCGTACCGGGAGCAATTCGAGCAGCTGTTCCCACGCGAGGATTTCATCTTTCAGGAAATCTACAACGCCACGGAGGGTTTCTTCGGCGTCCAGGACAAGGACGATCTGCGCACGATGTTGTTAATCCTCAACGCCGGTGTGTACTACGAATTCATCACCTGGAAAAATTACCAGCAACAGCACTTCAAAACCGCCGTCTCACTTTCCGGCGTCACTACCGGGGAAATCTACGTAATGATCATCACCACCGAAGCCGGTTTGTACCGCTACCCCATGGGTGACCTGATCGAGTTTACTGAAACGGACCCCTTCCGCATCCGCATCCTGGGCCGGACGCAGGAGTTCATTAACGCCTTCGGGGAAGACCTACTCCGCTCCGAAGCCGAAGCCGCCTTACTGGAAGCTTGTAAACAAACCGGCGCGCTCGTCCGGGAATTCACCGTGGCCCCGGTCTACATTAAGCTGGACGGTAAGGGCCGCCACCACTGGGTGGTCGAGTTCGAGCGAGCCCCCGCAGATTTCGACCGGTTCAACGACCTGCTCGACGTGGAGTTGCAAGCAAGCAATTACAACTACAAAGCTAAGCGCAGTAACGACTACGCCATCGGGCGGCACAGGCTGACGGTCGCACCGGACGGGTTCTTCCGCGGGTGGCTACGGGCGCGCGGCAAAGAAGGCGGGCAGCACAAGGTGCCGCGGCTGGCGAATCACCGACGTTTTCTGGATGATATTTTGGCGCGAATTAATGAATGATATTTAATGCGAAAAAATGCACACCGGGGCCGCAGCGATTGTTAGGGAAATATGACAAAGTATATTGCTATTGCAGTAGTCGTTTGCCTCATCGCTTTTGCGGTATTCATACTCTACTTATTCCGAAAGCCAGTATTAAAGAAACTCAAACCCTTCCCCCGGAAATGGCGCGTGTTCCTCAACCAGCGCGTACGTTTCTACCGTAATCTCGATAAAAAGGAGAAGAAACGGTTTCAGCAGCGGATCCAGCGTTTCCTCAATAGGGTGACCATTACTGGCATTGAAACGGAGGTGACCCTCGAAGACCGGCTGCTCGTTGCGGCCAGTGGTATCATTCCTACGTTTGGGTTTGAAGCCTGGAACCATTATCCCCGCCTGAAGGAAGTGCTCCTTTATAAAGGTAATTTCAGCCGCGGGCAGTTTGGGCTCAAGGGTGATGATTCTAGCGCAAGTGGTATGGTGGGCGGCGGTTTCCTTAGCGGGAAGCTATTGTTGTCGAGACCTTCGCTGGAACGCGGCTTCAAAACGTTCGGGCCGGATAACGTCGGTATCCACGAATTCGTCCACCTGCTGGACATGGCGGATGGTGCCGTCGATGGCGTCCCCGAATATTTCTTGGAAAATACTTACGTCCTGCCGTGGGTAGAAATGATGCGGTCCGAGATGGAAGCGATTGAGCGGGGGCGTTCCGACATTGGCGCTTACGCAACTACGAATAAAGCGGAATTTTTGGCCGTTGCCTCGGAGTACTTCTTCAGCCAACCGGATAAATTTGCGGAAAAGCACCCGAAGATTTTTGCGCTGATGGAGGAGATTTTCGAGCAGGACCTCGACGAAGACGGAGGAATCGGGACCGTCGACGGGAATGACATTCTTAGTAAAATTGTGCAAGAAAAGAATTGAAAGCCAGGGTTAAATTTGGGTTAACACGGTGCGTGTATGTTAATAGTCTCGGCGGGAGAGAATAGATTGGATACATAAGTCCATTCTCATGCAACACTCATTTATCTTTTTAATAGTCATTTTGTGTACGACGACCCCGTACGCGCAGGAAATGCAATCCGGCACCCTGGTGGCAACCATTGAGGGCGGGCAGTACTTTATTGAGATTTCCACCGCCAAATCTTACAATCGCCACCTGTACGTTTCGGGGGAGGTGTACCTGAGTCAACCCGATCGCTACGCACCGAGCCAGCGCATCGCGGGGGATTCACCGGACGACCTACGCATCGTTCTGCAACACGTCGACGGGTTACGGGCGGAAGGTTGGGTACTGCGGACGGTCACTAACGAAACTACGTTCGCGGACGGGGCACCCGCCAACAATTTAATTGCCGCCACGGCGCGTCGCTACGTTTACTTTTTCGACGTCCCCCCCGGGGCCATGCCCGCCGCCTCGGAACCGAACGAAATGTCGGTGGTGCACGAGGTGAAACGTGCGCCGGTTCACGCCAGTGATGCCGTGCGCCGGGTACAAATACTACGGGACCGGGCGGGTACTGGCTACCTCAGGATCGCTAAATTCGGTCAGGGGACTTGGTTTGAAATTGTCGAAATTGTCGACGTGCCCTTGTTAAAATTAAACGATGGGTTTACCATAACGGACGTTGAGTACGTGGGTAACGCACTGAGTATTAGCACGGCTTCGAAAGAGTCGACGTGCAGTTATACGTTCAAAGAGATAGGTAAGAAATTAGTGCTTCGTGAAGTACGGTATTCCCTGAACCAGGGGGGCGCGGACGCGGGGTGCAGGGTTAATGAGTTCTTCGTGCGGTACGGGCCGTACGAACGGACTTTCATTTCCGGAAGCGTTCCGCCGGGTGCCTGCCCGCTGGGGAATAGAGATAGAAACACTTTTTCCCTGCGCGTTGATCCGGAAGTCATTTGGATCGACGACTTGCGCCCCGGCGAAATGACCATCATGGTCGAAAAACCTCGCCTTGCCTTGCGGTTTTAGGGTTAAGCCGAACACACCGGGTAGGTAGGCGCGTTGCCGAGGGGAAAGGGCCGGCCAACAATTCATTTCCGTACCTTGGACCCAGACAGCCACCTATGATTCCCGAACTCCGCAGACAGTACAACGATCTATTTACCAACGAAGCTTACCGCGCCATGCTGGACTGGATGGGGGGGCAGTACGGTGAGAGACCCGAATTTCACATCGCTGAAACACCGGTTTTCGTGCCCAATGAACTGCGGGATCAACTCCTCGAAGCTTGCCAGGAAATCATGGCGTTCGTTACGCGGCCAGACTTCGCCGAGCGGGCCAAAAAGGCCATCCCCGCGGGAGAGAATGTACCCGGCCAGGATGAGCACCCGCTGTTCATCCAGCTGGATTTTGGACTCTGCGAGGGGGAAAACGGCAAAATAATTCCCCAGCTAGTCGAAGGCCAGGGCTTTCCATCGCTGTATTTCTTTCAGTACCTACTCGACAAATGCTACCGTAAGTTTTTCCCCGTCCCGGAAGATTTTACCTGCCGCTTTAACGGGTACGATGAGGCGGGGTATCTCGATCTGCTGCGCAAATGCATCCTCGGAAACCACGCAAAGGAGAACGTTATCTTGCTGGAAGTAGAGCCCAGAAAACAAAAAACGCGCGTCGATTTCACCGTCACTTGCGCCGAACTAGGTATCGAGGAAGTGTGCATCAGTGAAGTGGAGCGCGATGGCGATAAGCTATATTACCAAAAAGACAGTGCTCGCACCCGCATTCACCGCATCTACAACCGTGTCATCTTTGACGAACTCAAACAACGGCCCGACCTGAAGCGAAGCTTTAACCTCACGGAAGACGTCGACGTCGAATGGGCCGGTCACCCGAACTGGTTTTTCCTGCTGAGCAAGCATTCTCTGCCATTCCTGAAAAGTAAGTACGTTCCGGATACCCAGTTCGTGAGTGACCTGACCGAAGTGCCCGCCGACCTCGAAAAATACGTGCTCAAACCGCTGTACAGTTTCGCCGGGGCCGGGGTCAATCTGCACCCGACTCCGGAGGCAATTGCCGCGGTGGACGACCCGACGCACTATATTCTCCAAAAGAAGGTCAAGTACGCCGAGATAATCGAGACCCCCGACGGCCCGGCCCGAGTAGAAATGCGGCTGATGTTCGTGTGGCCGGAAGATAGCGCGGAGCCCATTTTGGTCAATAACCTCGTCAGAGTTTCGAAAGGAGAAATGATCGGTGTGCGCTACAATGCGGGTAAAACGTGGGTGGGTGGTGCTATTGGCTACTTCAAGCCCTGAGTGTCGAGACCACAGGCCGCAGACCGCAGACCGCAGACCGCAGACCACAGACCAAATACCACAGACCACCAGACTAATACCCATATCCGTACCTTCGCTCCATGAAAGATATCTTCGATCTGGTCGGGCGCGTTCTCCTGTCCTTCCTCTTCTTTTTCGAGGCTTATGACTACTTTGCCTACGAACGACTCAACAAGGAAGCGATGACCATTTACGGCCTGACGTGGAACCAGAATTTCTTTCTCTACGTCGCCATTTTCTTCCTCATCGTCGGTGCGATTACCCTGCTACTGGGCTACCGGATGCGCCTGGGGGCCATTCTGTTGCTCATTTATTTCATCCCGCTCACGTTCATCGTGCACGACTTTTGGACGGAAATACCGGGAACCGATGATTATCGCCTGCAGAGTATTTTGTTCATGAAGAACGTAGCGATCATCGGTGGCTTACTCATCGCGGCAACGCATATTTCTGGTCGCTACCGAATCCGTAGAATTTTCGCAACGACTAAAGTGTAGTGGTATCAGCAACACCTCTAAATCTACCACTAACTGCGTAGGTTAGAAAGTTGCGAGATTAGGGGCCCAATTAGGGTGGGGAAACATCTATTTTTTCAGAAACACATAAAAAGTTTACGTATGTGGATTTGTTGTCGTAAATTGTGGCAACAACAAAAACTTAGCCAGTCACTTTTTGTGGCGTATTACTTTAGATTCCCATCGATTTAACGAGCAACAGATGCTGGTTGCTTCTATTTTAGCATACTCAATTCGTATTCCGTACACACTGTCTTCCAACTCTCTCACTGAAACATAAGTTATTTTCCGAGCTACGGCCATCGGTGCGTTCAGTCGTACCTCATTGGCCGAATAGTGAGTGAGTTTTGGTATATTTCGTATGAACAACAACACAACGTTTTCCATGCTGCACTACGCTACAAATCGGTCTTGATCTGACCGTCGAGACATTGTAACTCCAATGTTATAATACTCGCAAAGAAGTTTTTTTGAAGTAGGTCTTGATGGTCGGGTTTGAGAGGACTCGGCCATCCATTATTTATACCCCCTCCTCTCTCCCTTTCTTTTTAGAAGTACGATCTACCCACTAATCGCGTAGATTCATACGCCTACCACCATCGCCGTAGCGACATTAAATCTGGCGGTTAGGTACAGTCCTAGTCTTAGCTACTCGCACTGAGCTAAGTAGGTATCGACGAAATACCTTAGCTAAGTATAAGCTGAGACGCTAGCTTCCAGTCTTATCCTAGTCACATTTGTACTGGTCTTCGTCAATAAAATCCACGATCTCCGAAGTGACTGGCGCGGCTAAACGCTGGTCTACCTTTGGTGCTACATCGTGCTTACTACCTCAACTATCACGAAACCTTTGTAAGTCCGGCCAGTAACCCACCCCGAAGAAGCAGCGGAGCTAAAGTCATAACACGCGCTAAACACGGGTTTAATCCATAAATATCACCTTACCGCGGTTCTGGCTCCATTCGCCCAATTGATCGGTGTACCGCTCGTGCACCTGCGTTCGCTTTACCTTGAGCGTCGGGGTCAAGAGCCCGTTCTCTACGGTAAAGTCCTCGCTGGTAACGACAATCGCCGCAATCTTTTCGTGCCCACCGAGATCGCCGTTGATCTCTTCTAGTTTGCTTTTGAGTCCACTCAACACGGCATCCCGCGACCGCGCATCCCCAGTTTCGCTCAGTGTAGCGACCAGCACGGGTTGTGGTTGGCCGAGCCCCAGCAGGCACAACTGCTCGATGTCGTTGATCCCCGCGAACTTGTCCTCGATGGGTTGAGGAACGACGTATTCGCCCTTGGCCGTCTTAAACGTATCCTTAACGCGACCGGTCAGGTACAGGAAACCGTCTTTGTCCACGCGGCCCTGGTCGCCCGTGTGCAGCCAGCCACCGGCCAGCGTTTCGGCCGTTTTCTCGGGGGATTTATAATAACCCACCATCGTGTTGCTGGAGCGTACCAACACTTCGCTCGTCTCCGGGTCGATCTTGCACTCCGTGCCCGGCAGCGTTTGACCCACCGAGCCCTTACGTTGCTCTTCCGCGTCGAGCATGTGCCCCACCGCACCGTTCTCGGTCATTGCGTACGCTTCGGAGATCGGGATGCCGATGTGGCCCCACCAGTCCTTCATTTCTTGGCTGATGAACGCTGCGCCGGAAACGTTGCGGCGACTTTTATCCAGACCGAGGCCGCCACGGATTTTGCGCCTCACGTACCAGGAGATTAACGGGATTTTGAGCAGCGTACTTAGTTTCTCCTGTGGCATTTTCTTGAGGACGCCCTGGCGAAGCTTGGTCCAGATGCGCGGGACGGCGAAAAAGAAGGTCGGCGAAGCATCCTTCAGGTTGGCGGCGAAACGGTCAATGCTTTCGGTGAAAAAGATTTCTCCTCCGTGCGTGAAGCACATCATTTCAATCGTGCCGCGCTCTGCCACGTGGTTCAGGGGTAGGAAACTGAAGTAGCGGTTAGCCCCGCCGTAGTCAGCCCTGAGTGGGTTACGATCGTAGAGGTTGGCCATCAGCGCGATCTGGGTGGCGTAAGCAAGCATAACGCCCTTGGGCGTGCCCGTCGTGCCGGAGGTAAATATGATGGTCCAGATGTCATCGTCGTGCGGGGTCGGGTCGGTGGTTAACTCAGGTGACGTACTGATGATGTCCGACCACTTTTTGCCCCTTTCCACTTTGTCGTTGTCTGCGTAGGCGGGGAAGGAGATAACGGGCATGTCGGCGGGGACGCCACTCTTCATATTCTCCCAAACTTCCAGCTTACCGACGAACAAGGCATCTACGTCCCCCAGCTCCAGGACTTCACCGATCTGCTCACCCGTCAGGGTGGGGAAGAAGGGGACCGATACGTAGCCGGCCATCATAATGGCCAGGTCGGCGATGATCCACTCGCGGCAATTTTTGGAAACGAGGCCGATGTGTGCTTTCTCCCTCAGGTTGAGTGACTGCAAGTGGTGGGCGACCTTACGCGCCATGGAACCGACCTCCCCCCAAGTATAGGTCTCCCATTGGTCGCCGAATGGCTGGTGCAAAAAAGGGTTGTTGGGGTTGGCGGCTGCTTTTTCGTTGAAGCTTTCGAGGCAAGTCTTGTCGTACATGGCCGCCAAGATAGGAATTCAACCGCGGACGAAACGAAGAACTTTTTTGCGATAATCAAACACATAATGCACGTGGCGACCACCCGTGCAAAATATTATCCGGTCCTACGCGCCGGCTATCCCAGAACGTACCAACACAAAGGTTTCCGGGTCGTGACCCGATCAAACCAAATCTCCTATCTTTGCGTCATAAGGCCTCTAAACGGCTTCTTCTGACCGTACTTTTCCCCCAGCCAACCTCCTTCCTTATGTTGCAATTGACCAACGACCGTTACACCATCGGTGGCGTGGATGCGCTTTCCATCGTGGAGCGGTTCGATGCCCCCATTTATGTTTATGATTCGGCGACGATGAAACGCCAGTACGAGCGGATGGAAGGCGCCTTCAAGCAAGTCAAGCGGCTCCGGATCAACTACGCCTGCAAAGCCCTGACGAATCTCAACGTGCTGCGGTTGTTCCGCGGCCTGGGCAGTGGGTTGGATACCGTATCCATTCAGGAGGTCGAGCTGGGCCTCCTGGCCGGTTTCGATCCCCACGATATTCTTTTCACGCCCAATTGCGTGAGCCTGGCCGAAGTAGAAGAAGCGGCCGCTAAGGGAGTGCGACTCAACATCGACAATATTTCCATCCTGGAGCAATTCGGCACCCTGCACCCGAGTGTGCCCGTTTGCATTCGGATCAATCCCCACATTATGGCGGGTGGAAACTCTAAGATTAGCGTGGGACACATCGACTCTAAGTTCGGGATCAGTATCCACCAGGTTCCGCACGTGCTGAAGGTCGTCAAGGCGCTCGGGATCACCGTCGAGGGTTTGCACATGCACACGGGGTCGGACATCTACGACGCGGAGGTTTTCATCCGCGCGGTGGAGATTCTGCTGACCGCCGCGAGTGATTTTCCGGATTTGGATTATCTAGACTTCGGGTCCGGTTTCAAGGTAGCCTACAAAGAAGGTGGCATCGCCACGGACATCGAGGAACTGGGCGACAAGCTTGGCCGCAGGTTTAATGAGTTCTGTGGCGACTACGGCCGGGAGTTAGAACTCATGTTTGAGCCCGGTAAGTTCCTGGTCAGCGAAGCGGGTTATTTCCTCGTCCGGACGAACGTCGTCAAAACCACCACGGCGTCCGTATTCGCGGGCGTGGATAGTGGCCTGAATCACCTCATTCGGCCCATGTTTTACGAATCCTACCACCACATCACCAACATCTCAAACGCGGGAAGTAAAAAGCGTATTTACAACGTCGTCGGGTACATCTGCGAGACCGATACCTTCGGCGTCAACCGTCAACTGTCCGAAGTGCACGAAGGCGATATTTTGGCCATGGCCAACGCGGGTGCCTACTCCTTCATGATGGCGAGCAACTACAATAGTCGCTTCCGCCCGGCGGAGGTGATGGTGCACGACGGGGAGGCATTTCTCATTCGCGAGCGGGAGAACATGGATGATCTGCTGCGCGGGCAAGTGGCCATTCCGTCGTTAGAACGCAGCACGCACGAAGTCGAAGCATAATGAAAGTTTACGCTCTTTATCGCTACCCGGTCAAGAGTCTGGGCGGTCAGTCCGTCAGTGAACTGGTTCCCCAGCAACGCGGATTTCAGGACGACCGCAGGTGGATGTTTACCGACACCAGCGGCAAATTCATCAGTCAACGCAACAACGTTCAACTCGCCCGTTTCAGCGCGGAAGTCGTGGGGGACACGCTCTCGTTTTTCGACGTTCAGTCGGGTGAGCAAGTGGGCGCGGTCGCGGGTGCCAGGGTGGTTGGTGAGAAAAGCGAAGTGACCGTGTGGGACGATACCTTCCCCGCTACGGAAATCAAATCCGAAGCCCTCTACGCACTCACGCGCAAGCTCGGCGTGCCCGACGCAAGACTGTTCTACATGGATGCGGGCGACGAGCGCCCGGTCGACTCCCGCTACGCCCGCCCGGTCGAATCCGTTTCCTTCGCCGATGGCTATCCCTACTTGGTTGCCACAACCGCTAGTCTTGAATCTCTGGCCAGTCTACTCGATGAACCACAAATCGATATGGCGCGCTTCCGTCCCAACATCGTCGTTACTACGCGGGAAGCCTGGCTCGAAGACAATTGGGCCCGGTTGGACATCAACGGTCACCAATTCCGCCTCCCGAAACCCTGCGCTCGCTGCATCATGGTCACGCACGAACCCGGCACCGGCGACCGCGACCTACGCGTCCTAGCCACCCTAAACCAGCACCGCAAAGTTGACAACAAGTTGCTGTTCGGCATGAACGCCTGTTGGGAAAGCGGAACGGGTCTGCTGCGGGTAGGCGACGTTGTGAACGTGATTGATTAACTCGATTACAACTTGTAAAAGAAGGTTGCCAGGAAGTAACGACCGAGGCTGTTGGAAGTCGTCTCGGTGGTCACGAACTGCCCCACGTTTCGATCGATGACCGTATTCTGATCGAATAGATCGGAACCGGTAAGCTTTACGTAGTGGCCCGCTTTCTTGAACGGACGAATCTCCAAACCAAGCCGCATATCCGCAATCGTCTGCTGTTCGGAAAAGTCATTGGCCGCGTAAATATTGTAGCCAAAGCGCGTCTCGAGCCGCCAGACCGGATTGAGTTCCAGCGCAAAGTCGGCGCTCAGGTAGTGAATGGTTTGCATTGTCGTGACGGTTTCGACGTCCTCAAAGCTGTTGCGCAGGTTCGTGAGGTCATACCCGATAGTGAGGTAGCTGTCATCATTGAGCTCCGTAGTGATGTCTATATTTCCGGATAAGGTGAGATTTGTATTTGTGCGGTCAAGTCCATCTACGAATCCCTGCCCCTGGTTGTAGTTGGTGCTGAACCCCATTTCCGTCTGTCCGTTAATGAAAGCCATCCCGATCGTGCCCCCGAGGTAAAAGTTGGCACTGTAGGCGTGGCTGACGTTGATCGTCCTAAATATCTGCTGACCCTCCGTAAACGTGACTTCGTTACCGAACGCATTGTCGGTGTAGCCTACATTTAAGTTGACGTTACCACTGAGCGCGCGGAACTGATCGTTGTACCATAAGAAAGTCTGGAAATTGGTGGATTGAGCCGGCGTCAGGCTAGAGTTGCCCACCGACACACGTCCGTTGATGCTGGGCTCGGCGATGGTTTGCAGTTGCTGAATGCTGGGCTCCCGTACGCTGGAACGCAGCCCGGCGCGGAAGTAGCCTTTTTCCAGACGCTTACTGTAGCTGGTGTAGGGAAGTAGGTAGTTAAAATTGCGGACTGAATTTACGTCGCCGGATAGTGCCAGGTCGGCCCGCTTGTAGTTAGTACCGATGTCAAAATTTCCGCCCGATTCGAAGCGGTAAGTAAAGCCCAGGTCCGTATCGAACGTTTCCCAAGTGCGTTCCAGGAGGTTCTTCGTCGTATTCTCGTTGAAGTTGAAGCGGTAGTCGCCTTCGTCGTCATCGATGGCGTACCCCACGCCCCCGTCCAGCGACCATTTATCGCCGAGAGGTTCTCCGTACTGAATGCTGCCCCCGTAATTAAGTGAATTAGTCAGTCGAGTCTGCGTCTGCCGGCCGTTCACCAGAGCACCCGGGATGGCCAGGTTGCCATCTTCACTCAGACCTATCGTGGCCAAGTCGATGTCCCGCTGATTTTCGCTAAAACCAACGTTAGCGTTCACGCCCAGGGTGCGGTCCACTTCCGTACTGAGTTTAGTATTGTACCGCGCATTCATCCGCCCGTTCGGCTGGTCCACGTTGCTAATGTTGTTGACGGTAAATTCTTCCCCGCCCCGCCCGGTGTTTTTGACGACGGTGTTGGAATTGTTCGTGTTGTCCCCGCCCGTCAGGTTAAGGTTGCCGTTGACCCGAATCCGGCCGAGCGTATCCAGTTTTTGCCGCAACTCGAAGCCAAAGCTGTGGCGGTAACTATTGGCGCCGTTTACTTCGTCCGTGGAGATAATCCGATTATCGTTTGCCCGGTTGAAGGATTGTAGGCTAGAAGTGAGCTGGGTCTGCTGGCGGTCGAAGAGCGCGTAGTCCGCGGTCAGCTGCCCGTCCTTGCCGAGCGTTTTACCGAAGTTAAGTCCGGCGGCAATGCTGCGGTTCTCCCCGCTTGCGTCTCCGGCCCGTTGGAGACCTTCGTCGCCGCCACCGCCGTTACTCCACCACGACCCGCGGCCCCGCCCGGAAGAGCCGTTGAAACCACTGATTTCGTCGCCGCTAAAGCCTACCCGGTTAATGTTATTGATCGTTCCGAGCACGCCCCACTGGCTGGCGTCGGAAATGCGAAAACCCTTGCCTCCGGCCTGGTAGCGTTCTCCCGTTCCGTAGCCCCCGTAGACGTCGCCGAATACCTTCGCCTTAAATTCTTCCTTGGTTTCCAGGTTAACCGTGATGTTCTCCACACCGTCGTCGACGCCGGTAATTTCTTCGGTATCGGTTTTTTGGTCGTACACCTGGATGTTTTTGACGGCCTTCGCGTCGAGGTTCTGCGTCAGCAGGGTAGTGTTGCCCCCGAAAAATGGCTTGCCGTTGATCATCACTTCGCTAATCGGTCGGCCGCGCCAGGTGATCTGGCCGCTGGCGTCGACCGTCATGCCCGGCAGGCGGCGGAGGAGATCTTCCACCACCGCATTCTCACTTACACCGAACGCGCCGGCGTCGTAAAGCATCGTGTCTCCCTTCATGCGGATCGGAATACGGTCGGCGGTCACCTCGATGCCGCTCAGGAGAAAGCCGGCTGGGTAAAGTTTAATTTCGCCCAGGCCCAGGTATTGATCGTCGCTGGTCAGTTTCAGCGGCATGTCCGGGCGTTCAAAGCCGATGAAGGAGACCCGTAAAAGGTAATCTCCGGTCGGTACGTCCTGCATGCGGAATACGCCCTTGTCGTCCGTCGTTCCGAACGCCGTCAGCAGGCTGTCGGAGGAGCGTAGTAAAATGGCGTTGGCTCCGGGCAAGGTCGTGCCGGTAGAATCGATCACGGTGCCGACGATTTCAACCTGGGCGAAAAGCGGAGTACCGCACAGCAGTAGCAAAAGGGGTAGAAGGTGTTTCATAGTGTGGTACGTCAGTGGGTAGAAAAAGCAGAATAGGCCCGGTGTGCGCCGTTGGCTACCGAATTGAAAGCCGCTTAATAGTGGAATACGTCAAGTATTTAGTCCCGTCCGCGGTCCCAGCCCCGTCGCCGCCGTTCCTGTGCTTGTTTAGCTCGGGTCATGTGTTTGTCGAATGCCTTGCGGGTGATCACTTTCGCATCATCTGGCTTCAGGATGTTTAGACCCTTCGCGTTTGGCGCCATGGTGCTCATCGTGTACTCCGTCGCGCTACCGTCGCTCTGTACTTTGAGGTACAGGATCGCGCCGGGCAGGCCGCCGTAACCTTTGGGGCCGATGGAGAGCGGGATGCTCTCGGTGAAATAGGCCGTGAGCGTGTCGCCGTCGGCGGTGATGGCGGTGGCTAGTTGGGTCGGTAGGGGTAGCTCCTTCATGCCAACCTTCATGTTAGCGATGTTCCAGGAGGGTGGGGTGTAGGCTTCTTCCAGGATGAAGGCTTGGTCCATAATGCGGCGGCGGTCCGTGCGCGTAGAGTCCTTGACGTTCACGTAGTACACCTCCGGGTTCTCCCCCATCCGGGCCATCCAGCGGTTGCGGCCGGTTAATTTGCTGGCGTCGACCGGGAGTTGCTGGTAGCTAAACTCCTCCTCGTTAAAACTAATCTGGCCCGTCTGGTCGAATGCGCCGGAAGCCATTTCCGCTTCCAGTTGTTTTTTACGCGCCGCGTCCATCCAGTCTCCGAAGTCGAAACTGCGGTGCTCGGTGTAGTTGATGGTCCCTGAAGATATTTGGGCGCTAAGGCAAAAGGAGACGGTGAGTAGCAAGAAACAACTGACGGTGCGTAGGGTAAAATTCATGGGTAAGGTTTAGACAGTAAGGTAAGTCAGGTTCGTATTTTTTTGTTGCGTGTTCAACGTTCGTTAACAGGGTAGTACTAATAGGTACGCTTCCGTCGGTAGGTTAGCCCTTTCGGCCTTCTAGTTATGGCGCGGTCGCGGGTGCTGGGTTGTTTTGCTTAAGAAGCAAAGCGCCTTTGCCCACAAATGTAGGTCGACCGTCTCCTAGTCCTGAGCCAATAATGGTTAATAAAGGTTAACCGACACGACAAGGACGCCGGGTCTGTGCGTTCTTTGTGCAAAGCTCGTCAGCGAAGTACCGTGAAAAAACTTGCCTACACCTTTAGCGCTATTCTCGTCCTGCTGGCCGGCTTTCTCGGGGTGTGGTGGCACCAGTCCTACCAAAAGGACGCCGCCGTGCTGCGCGAAACGGTCGAGAATGAAGTCAACCGACTGGTGAGCGACGAGTTCGTTTACCCCACGCTCCAGGCTTTTATGCACCACGAACAGTCCGTCCGGGAAGGAATGATCCTCTGGCGTGATGCAAATACCAGCGTAAACGGTGGGTTGATGCGGATTAAAAAGATTCGAACCAATGCCTACGGGCAGCCGGAAACGGCCGAAATCACCATCATCCGCAACAGCCGGCCCATCGCGAGCTCGCACTTTTACTACGATAAGAAACTGATCGCACTCGATAAGCTTCCCGAGACCGTTCGCGACAGCATGTACCGCAAGTTTGGCATTAACCTGCGCCCGGTATTTTTTCAGCTCCGCTCGGTGACCTTTAACGATCAGTACACCACCGCACCGGAAGAGCCCATGACGGTCCGGATCAAATACATCTCTTCCGTGGGGGCAAGTCACTCTCGGGCGTCCTTCGTGGTTACGGACTACGTGCCCCAGCTATTGCTGGGTCTACTTCCTGAATTTCTCTTCGGATTCATTCTTTTCGGTGCCACCGGGTTCGCCTTTCTTTCCGCGTACCGCAACCTCAACGAACAGCGCGAACAGTTACGCGCCAAGGATATTCTGGTCGCAAACGTCGCCCACGAACTCAAAACGCCCATCGCTACGGTCGGCGTGGCCCTTGAAGCCCTTAGCCTGTTCGGCGCCGATACGGACCCCGCCCGCCGGCGGGAATACGTAGCCATCAGCCAGACCGAGCTCAGGCGCCTCGACGCGATGGCGGACCGGGCCATCGACTCCCTGCAGGAGGGAGACCTCAGTCAGCGACTTGTTCTGGGTAACGTCGACCTAACCGTCGCCATTCACGAAGCGTGGCGGAGCCTCGCCCTGCGCCACCACTTACCCGAGTCCGCACTGCAACTGACGACCTACGGAACCACCCTGGCCGAAGTTGACGCGCACTACTGGCACCACCTGGTGTACAACCTACTCGACAACGCCTGTAAATATGGCGGCCGTCCCCTGGTCGTCGACGTAAACCTGACGAGCCAGGTCGGTGCGCACGTCCTGACGGTTGCCGATAACGGTCCGGGGGTTCCCGCAGCGGAAAGACACAAGATATTCGATCGCTTTTACCGGATTGCGCGTCCGAGTTACGGCCACGCCGTGAAGGGCCACGGGTTGGGCCTCAGTTTCGTCCGCCAGGTAGCTACTGCCCACGGTGGCGGGGTGGAGGTTGACAATGTCGCTGGACGTGGCGCTCGCTTCACCGTGCGGATACCATCCGTGCGTTGACGTCGTACAATCTCGTCAAGCTGGGTACTGCCGATCAGTACTTCACCTACGCCCGTTCGTTTCCCGCCGCTCATAATTATTTCAACCATGAAAGTACTTTACCTAGAAGACGAACTCCTGCTGGCCCGGATCGTCAAAGACTCCTTGGAAAGTCGGGGGCTGGATGTCGACTGGTTCACCGACGGGAAAAAAGCCAGTGGTGCGCTACGGGATGCGGGTAACTACGACATCGCCGTGCTCGACGTTCAGTTACCGGGTGAAGACGGTTTCAAGATTGGCGAACGCCTCCGGGCGGCATTTCCTGACCTGCCGATTCTCTACCTGACGGCTCGGGTTCAGTCGAAAGACGCACTGGTTGGCTTTGCCTCCGGGGGTAACGACTATGTGCGCAAACCCTTCAGTATGGAAGAATTGCTGGTACGCATGCAGAACCTAGTCAACCTGGCGGAGGGCAATTCTTCCGCTCTTAATCTAAATGACCCCGCACCCGCGACCACGCAAACAACCGTACACGTAGCGGAGGAGGTTTATCGCTTTGGCACCTTTATTTTCGACTATAACCATTTGCGATTGACCCACGAAGGAGCAACTACCCGCACGGACTCACTAAGTCACCGGGAGGCCGAGTTACTCCGGCTGTTCCTACGTGCGTACGGCGAAGAAGTGATCGAGCGGAAGCGCATCCTTCTGGAGATTTGGCACGACGACGGGTTTTTCACCTCGCGCAACCTCGACGTTTACGTGCGCAAACTACGGAGCTTACTGGAGGTCGACCCCGGCGTCCGCATCCTGACTTTGCGGGGCGTGGGTTACCGTTTTGTGCTGGACGGCGGTCAACCCTAAACCCCTTTTGTGGTTATCTTTACCACCTATGATAGCAAGTATGACGCCGGACGAAAAGCAGGATTGGATGATTAAAGTAGACGGCGCCCTCGACGACGTCCGTCCCCACTTAGCCATCGACGGTGGCAACATCGAAGTGCTCAACATCAGCGACGATATGATCGTCCAAATTAAGTGGCTCGGTGCCTGTAACGGATGCTCCATGACCGCCATGACGATGAAGGCCGGCGTGGAAGAAACCCTCCGGCGGCGCATCCCGGAAGTCGTTGGCGTAGTGGCGGTGAACTGATTATGCAGCTATTTTACGATCCGGACGTGCAGCGCGGCCCGCACGCCCTGCGGGCGGAAGAAGCGCGGCACGCTTTCCAAGTGCTCAGAAAAAGGGTGGGCGACGAACTCAACTTGGTCGACGGAAAAGGTGGCTGGTACAAAGCTACGGTGGCCTCTATTTCAAAACGAGAATGCTTGATCGACGTCACGTTGTTGCGGCGGGAAGCAGCACGCGCTTCCTACTCGACGACCCTGTTGGTCGCGCCCACCAAAAACATCGATCGCTTCGAATGGATACTTGAAAAAACGACGGAAATCGGTATTGACTTTATCCAACCCATCCTCACGCAGCACTCAGAACGAAAAAACATCCGTACCGATCGTCTGGAGCGGGTCATTGAGTCGGCGATGAAGCAAAGCTTGCAAGCCTGGCTGCCCGCACTGGGTAATTTGTGTTCTTTTGCAGAGGCATTGCAGCAGTCCGACCCGGCGGGGCAAAAATATTTAGCTTACCTCGGTGGACAAAATACACCGCAACTTCACCGCACTTGCCGGCCCGGCGGCCACGTTACAATTGCGGTCGGTCCGGAGGGGGGATTTAGCCCGGCAGAGGCAGAACTAGCCGTTTCGGCGGACTTTAATTTTGTTAGCCTCGGCCCACAACGCCTCCGTACGGAAACGGCCGCGATTACCGCGGTGCACACCATCGCACAGTTAAACTGGTAATATTATGAAAAAGCTACTGGGCCTAATTAGTATTCTCGGAGTGGCAGTGTTGTTCGCTGCGGCCACTTCCCCGGCAGCTCCGGTGGGTATCGGGGCTGCGCAACTTAAACTAGGATTATTAAAGTACAACGGTGGCGGAGATTGGTATTCTAACCCGACTGCCCTCCCCAACCTGGCCGCTTTCTGCAATAACCAACTGGGGACTAACCTAAACGTAGGCTACGGAACCGTTGAAGTCGGCAGTGCTGAACTGTATAACTTTCCGTGGGTCCACATGACGGGCCACGGGAACGTGGTCTTCAACGCGTCCGAAGCGGATAACTTACGCAACTACCTAATCGGCGGCGGCTTCCTGCACATCGACGATAATTACGGCATGGACCCCTACGTCCGGGTTGCGCTGGAGCAGGTATTTCCCGAAACCAAACTCACGGAACTTCCCTTCGATCACCCGGTCTACAACCAAGCTTTCCGGTTTGAAACCGGCTTGCCCAAAATTCACGAGCACGACGGCGGGCCGCCCCAGGGTTACGGCATTTTCCACGAAGACCGGCTGGTGGTTTTCTATTCCTTTCAGTCCGACCTGGGAGATGGTTGGGAAGACGAGGCCGTGCACAATGATCCGCCGGAAATTCGGCAGGCAGCCTTGCGCATGGGGGCGAACTTGATTCAGTATGCATTCGAGCAATAAGCTGCCATCATTACCCGCCGTTTCAGTAATCCTGAGCACGTACCAGCAACCCGACTGGCTGGCGCTCGTGCTGGAAGGCTACGCCCGGCAATCGTTCACAGATTTTGAACTCATCGTAGCGGACGATGGCTCGGACGACAGGACGCGGTCTCTGCTGAACACCACGGCGCCACAATTACCTTTTTCCGTGAAGCATGTCTGGCACGCGGACGACGGTTTTCGCAAGACGATAATTCTTAACGAAGCCGTACGGGTGTCATCCGGTGAGTATCTGGTGTTTTCTGACGGGGACTGTATTCCGCGCGCGGACTTTTTGGCCAAGCACGTCACCCTGCGGGAGCGCGGTGAGTTTTTGTCCGGCGGCTACTTTAAGCTTCCGGCAAGTGTGAGCTCGGCCATTGACGTTGGATCGGTTCGAAGCCAGGAATGCTTTGACTTTGAGTGGCTTAGGTCGCGCGGACTGGAAAGTGGGTTCAAGAATCATAAGTTGACGGCGGCGGGTTATTGGGAGAAGTTTTTGAACCGCTTCACACCAACCGGAGCGACCTGGAACGGTATGAACTCATCTGGCTGGCGGGAAGATATTTTGGCGGTTAACGGTTTTGACGAGCGGATGCAGTACGGTGGGGAAGACCGGGAAATGGGGGAGCGGCTGGTCAACTTGGGCGTCACCGGTAAGCAAATCCGGTACAGCGCTATCTGCCTGCACCTACACCACGAACGGGGTTACGTAACGCCGGAGATGATTGCACGCAACGAAGCTATCCGCAAGGATACCCGTAAGCAACGACTCACCCACACGCCCTTCGGCATCGACCGGGCGCAAGACGATTCATGAGTGCTGCTTAGTTAGCGCGCGCAGTTTTGCTTCCCGCATCCACACGTACTGGCCGTCCGTCTTGGCGATGAAATAGCCCGGCAGTCCGTCGAGAAAACCTAATTGAAAAAAATACTCGCTGATGAAGCGGCCGGCTGGTTTGGTGAGTAGTCGTAGCATGCTACCGCGCTTGCCCAGGTCGTGGAAAGATTGCGCGGCAATGGTGCTATGCTTATTCAGCCGGTTGATGCGGTCGTGAAACCCTTCGTCGGTGTAGTGCAGCAGATCACCGGATAGCAGGGTGTTAGTGGCGCCGGCAACTGGGTCGAAACTATCGTGGGGGTTCACGCCACCGAGGCGGTACTTTCGGCGATCGAAGAGGCGCATTTTACGGTCCGGATACCAGCCTCCGTGGTGAATCCAGACACCCATGAAGCGATTTAGGCGATTCATGTAGTAGCAATCGTGGGTCCAGTCAGCGATTACCGCCCGTAAACTGGTCAAAAGAGCGGGGGAAAGCGCCTCGTCGGCGTCGATCGAGAGCACCAATTCGTTGGTAGCGGAAGCGATCGCGAAGGCTTTTTGCTCCCGGTGGCCCAGAAAGGCCTGGTGAATGACCCTGGCCCCGGCGGCTTCGGCGATGGCGACGGTGCTGTCCGTAGAAAGACTGTCAACCACCACGACTTCGTCGGCAATCGCCCGGACGCTCTCCAAACAGCGCGGTAGGTTTGCCGCCTCGTTTAAGGTAATGATGACCACGCTTACTTTCTTCACCTGACTTGGTTTGAACCGGCTCTCTAGTTGAATTTGGGTTACCGCAAACATACCATTTACCCAACTTGTAATTTTGATTGGTGAATAGGTTCCTTCATCTACACTCACCCTGCACCCGCGTCCGCGCCCACCTCTGCTACGGGAAGGCCAGGTGCTCCTTTACCCTTTCGGCAAGCGCCGTCAAAAACATACCTTTGGCCCATGCCCGAAAATCCTTCCCTCCTCGTCATTAGTTCCTACCGCGAAAGCATCAACACGGTGCGTCCCGAGGGGCGGTGGTTCGTCGGTCTCGCCCGCGACCACGGTTACCGCATAACGGTGATGACCGAACGACGCGAGGCGACTTACCTGGAGGAAATGGAAGCCGCTGGCGTGCGCATTATCGATTGGCAACCGAGCAGTAAGTGGAAGCGGGCCGATAGTCTTCGAATCGCTCGCGAACTCACTGAGAACCATTACGACCTACTGTTCCTGTTGAACAACGTGAGCATTTACTCCGGCATCCGCGCGGCTAAGGGATGGGTGGGAAAAGTCGTGACGTACCGGGGTTACACCGGTAACATCCACTGGTGGGACCCGACAGCCTACCTGAATCACCTGAGCCCGCGGGTGGACATGATTTCGTGCGTAAGTGCCGCCGTTGCCGAAAGTTTGCCCGGATTACCATTCCTGGACCCGAAGAAACTCGCAGTGGTTGGGAAAGGTCACGACCCCGCCTGGTACGCGGACGTAGCACCGCTGGATTTGGAACAGGCGTTCGATATTCCGCCGCACCGCAAGGTGATCGTGATGGTAGCCAACGCGCGCCGGATGAAGGGAACTAAGTACCTCGGCGCCGCCATTCAGCAACTGCCTCCGGGGCTGGATCTCCACTTCCTGTTCGTGGGCCGTGGTCTGCGGACGCCCGAGTTCGAATCGCTACTCACCGACAGCCAGTACGCCCACGAATTTACGTTTGCCGGTTACCGGACGGACGTGCTCGAGATCGTGGCCGCCGCCGACATCAGTCTGCTGCCGAGCGTGAAGGGGGAGGGGCTCAGTAAAGTGCTGCTGGAATCGATGTTTCTGGGCCGACCGACGATCATGACCGACATTGGTGGCAACAGGGGGCTGGGCATCGATCGGGAAACCGCGCTCATCATTCCCGCGCGCGACGACGCGGCGTTGAAGACCGCCATTCAGGAAATGGCCGAAAATGGTGACCTCCGCGCGCGGCTCGGCCCGGCGGGCAGGGCGTTCGTCACCGAGCACTTCCGCGCTACGAAAACGGCGCGTGACCTGGATATCGCCTTTAGAAATCTACTCGCCAGCGATTAAGTGGATTTTTTGCGCGGTCCCGATTGCTATCGGGAGTGCAGGGGAAATGCGGTTAACACCCTACATAATATGGCGAAGCGTAGATGTGGCGGGTAAAAGTAGGCCCGTCGCGGGACTAGTCAATAATTATGCCGGAGGGCTCGACTCGATTTCGCCTATTTTCGTGTTCACTTTGGTAACTTGCCCGTCCAACCAACAACAACATGAGCAGCACCCAGATCACCCGGTTTAATAAAATCCTCGTAGCTAACCGCGGTGAGATCGCCATCCGTATTCTCCGTGCGGCCAGTGAGCTGAAAATGACCACCGTTGCGATCTACACCTACGAAGACCGCTACAGCCTGCACCGCTACAAAGCCGACGAGAGCTACCAGATCGGCGCGGACGACGACCCGCTACGTCCCTACATCGACATCCCCGCCATCATCAAACTGGCCAAGGAGAAGAAAGTCGACGCCATTCATCCCGGCTACGGCTTCTTATCCGAGAACACGGATTTCGCGCGCGCCTGCCGCGACGCGGGAATCGCTTTCGTGGGGCCTTCCCCGGAGAGCATGGATCAACTGGGCGATAAGGTAGCGGCCAAGTTGCTCGCCAGAAAAGTGGGTGTTCCGCTCATCCAGGACAGTGACAAGGATATTTCTAACCCCGAGATCGCCGCGGCGGAAGCGAAGCGGATCGGCTACCCGGTCATCATTAAGGCAGCCTCCGGTGGTGGCGGCCGGGGGATGCGCGTGGTGCGCAGCGAGGAGAAATTGAAAGTCGAAGTAGTCGACGCGGCCAACGAGGCGGAAAAAGCGTTTGGCGACGGTACGATCTTCCTGGAGAAATTTATCGAGAACCCGCGCCACATCGAAGTGCAGCTGCTGGGTGATCACTACGGTAACTTAATTCACCTGCACGAGCGTGACTGCTCGGTCCAACGGCGCTTCCAGAAGGTCGTCGAAGTTGCGCCCGCGCCCAACCTCAAGCAGGAAACTAAAGACAAGCTTTTCGAGTACGCACTCATGCTGGGCCGCGAGGTCGGCTACTACTGCGCCGGCACGGTAGAGTTTTTGGTGGACGCGGACGAGTCGATCTACTTCATCGAAGTGAACCCCCGGATCCAGGTGGAGCACACGATCACGGAAGAAATTACCGGAATCGACCTGGTTCGTACTCAGTTTCTGGTGACGATGGGCTACCCCCTGGACCACCCGACGATCTTCATCCGGAGCCAGGCGGACATCTCGGTGAATGGCTACGCCATCCAGTGCCGGGTGACGACCGAAGACCCCGCTAACGACTTTAAGCCAGATTACGGAACGCTCATCGCCTACCGTTCCGCGAGTGGCATGGGTATCCGTCTCGACGCGGGTTCCGCCTTTCCGGGAGCCGTGATTAGTCCCTACTTCGATAGCTTGCTGGTTAAAGTATCCGGGAGCGGCCGCACCCTCGCCGGGGCCGCCGACCGGTTGCACCGCGCGCTGCGGGAGTTCCGGGTTCGGGGCGTTAAAACCAACGTTGGCTTCCTGTTGAACCTGCTTGAGAACGAAGATTTCCAGCGTGGCAAGGCGACCGTCCGCTTCATCCCTGACCACCCGGAATTGATGGTGGACCGCCAGTTCCGCGACCGGGGGACCAAGCTACTCAGCTACCTGGCTAACACCATTGTCAACGGCAACCCGGACGTCAAGAAGTACGACCCTAAGACCAGGTTCCTCAAACCAATCGTGCCGGCGTTCGATCAGTACGCGACCGTGCCGCAGGGCAGCCGTGATCTACTCAAGAAGCTCGGCCGGGATGGATTCGTCGACTGGCTGAAGAACGAAAATAAAATTCAGTACACCGATACGACCTTTCGGGACGCCCACCAGAGCCTGTTGGCCACCAGGATGCGGATGATCGACATGCTTAACGTGGCGCGTAGCTACGCGGTCAACCAACCGGCGGACCTGTTCAGTATGGAGGTGTGGGGCGGCGCGACGTTCGACGTCTCGATGCGTTTTCTCAACGCCGACCCCTGGCGGCGCTTACGCAAGTTGCGTGAAGCCATCCCCAATACCATTTTTCAGATGCTCCTCCGGGGCAGCAACGCGGTTGGCTACAAGGCCTATCCGGACAACCTCATCGTGAAATTTATCGAGGAGGCGGCGCGGGGCTTCGATACCTTCGATGAAAACGGCAAGGTCAACGGCGCAACCGGTGGCATCGACCTGTTCCGAATTTTCGACTCCCTGAACTGGATCGAGAACATGGAGACGTCCATCCGTACCGTCCGCGAAAACACGGATTCGCTGGCCGAGGCCTGCATCTGCTACACCGGCGACATCACCGACCCCAAGAAGACTAAATTCACGCTTGACTACTACCTCAAGTTGGCTAAGCGGTTAGAAAATGCCGGCGCGCACCTCTTGTGCATCAAAGACATGGCCGGATTGCTCAAACCCCTCGCCGCCGAGGAGCTCATCCAGGGCCTGAAATCCGTAACCAAGCTGCCCATTCACCTCCACACCCACGATACGTCGGGAATCCAGAGCGCAACTTACCTGAAGGCGATCGACGCCGGTGCCGACGTTATTGATGTTGCCATCAATCCGCTGTCGGGGCTCACCTCTCAGCCTGGGTATAACTCAGTAGCGGCCATGATGCAGGGTCACCCACGGGAGAACCCGGTGGACCTGAAAAAACTAAACGAATTTGCGGATTACTGGGAAACCGTCCGCACGTATTACTATCCCTTCGAGACGGAGCTCCGCGCCGGTACGGCGACGATCTACGATACGGAAATTCCCGGTGGTCAGTACTCTAATCTGCGCCCGCAAGCACGCGGTCTGGGCCTGGAGGAGCAATTCCCGGCTATCCGGCAGAACTACACGGCCGCCAACGCGCTATTTGGTAACCTGGTCAAGGTAACGCCATCGAGCAAGGTCGTCGGTGACATGGCGATGTTCATGACGTCAAATAACCTGACCGCCGACGACATTCTCACGCGGGGTGATAAGCTCGACTTTCCGGATAGCGTCAAGAACCTGATGCGGGGTGATTTGGGCCAGATCGAAGGCGGGTTCAATCCCGTTGTTCAGCAACTCGTGCTGGGCAAGGAGAAACCCTACACCGACCGGCCTAACGCTCACCTTGAGCCCATCAACTGGGAAGAAGCTGCGGTGGAATACGTTGAAAAATTTGGTGTGAAGCCGGACACGAAAGCCTTGCTGGCCTACTTGCTTTACCCAAAGGTGTACGCCGATTATTTCGCGCACGACGATGAGTACGGTCAGGTAGCTAATTTGCCGACCAGCGCTTTTTTCTACGGCTTGCGGCCAAACGAGGAAGTGCTTGTTCGCATCAGCGCCGGTAAGCGCATCACGATCAAGTACCTCAACATGACCGAGGCGGACGAGCAAGGAAATCGCCTCGTCTTCTTCGTGTTGAACGGCCAGACGCGGAGTATCACCGTCACCGACCTCGGGCTGAACATCAACGTGGTCAAGAACCAGAAGGCGACCGGTGCCGGTCAGGTGGGAAGCCCGTTGATGGGTAATCTGTCGCGTATCCTGGTCAAGGTCGGTGACACCGTCGAGGCCGGTGATCCGCTATTCGTTATCGAGGCGATGAAGATGGAATCCACCATTACCAGCCCCAATGATGGGGAAATTCTGGAAATCGCGCTGAAGGAAAAAACGCTCGTCGACACGGATGACCTGGTCGTTACCGTGGGGTGATCTTTGCGAATTACCTTGCACCCGCGACTGCGCCCACTAGATGCGGCACCGCGGCCAAATAAAGATGAAAGGAGAAGCCCCAACCGGCTTCTCCTTTTAAATTAGATGATCACCATGAAGCAATTTCCAACTAACTTTCTCTGGGGGTCGGCCACCTCGGCCTACCAGATCGAGGGCGCGCACGACGCGGACCGCAAGGGCCCTCACATCTGGGACGTATTTGCCCACACGCCCGGGAAAGTCCACCGCCAGGAAAATGGTGACGTAGCCTGCGATCACTACAACCGTTACCCAGCAGACATCAAACTGATGAGCGAAGTGGGGTTAAAATCATACCGCTTCAGCATAAGTTGGGCGAGAATTCAGCCGGACGGAAAGGGAGACCCCAACCCGGCAGGCATTGCGTTTTACGGCAAACTGATCGACAACTTGCTCGCCAACGACATCGAGCCCTGGGTCACGTTGCACCACTGGGATTTGCCCGCCGCCCTGCAAATGGAAGACGACGGCTGGTTGGGCGAAACCACCTCCGATCATTTTGCGCAGTACGCGAGCATCTGCTTCGAGCACTTCGGTGACCGGGTAAAGAACTGGATCACTATGAACGAAAGCTGGGTGATGTCCATCCTCGGATTTCACAGCGGCCTGTTCGCGCCCGGGCGAAAGTCAGCGGACGAACCGTACCGCGCCGCGCATAATTTGTTACTGGCTCACGGCAAGGCCGTCCGGGTTTACCGTGAGCAGTTTAAGTCTCAGGGCGGGCAAATCGGGATGACCAACAACTGCGACTGGCGACATCCACTAACTGATAGTGAGGCGGACCGAGCCGCCGCGCAACGGTCGCTCGAATTCATGCTCGCCTGGTTCGCCGACCCGATTTATTTTGGCGACTATCCAGCCGTTATGCGGGAACATCTGGGCGACCGCCTACCAAAATTTACCGATGAGGAGAAAGAAATGCTGAAGGGCAGCTCAGATTTTTTCGGCCTGAATCACTACACCACCATGTACGCTGGCGACGTGCCGGCGGGCCAATCCGTGGAAAATGGCGAGTACGCAAACGGGGGCGTTTTTTCCGACCAGCACGTCGCGCTAACCACCGACCCCGCGTGGGAAACGACGGATATGGACTGGCCGATCGTGCCGTGGGGTTTCCGGGAATTACTGCTGTGGATCAGTGCGCGTTACCAACGTCCACCGATTTACATCACGGAAAATGGCTGTGCTACGCCGGATACTTTATTGGCGGGGGAAGTTGACGATCCGCAGCGCATCGCTTACTTGAATGGCTACGTCGGCGCGGTGCACGAGGCGATCGAAAAGGGGGCCGACGTCAGGGGATATTTCGTATGGTCGCTGCTGGATAATTTTGAATGGGCCAGTGGTTACGACAAGCGGTTCGGAATAATTCACGTTGACTTCAAGACGCAGCAACGTAAGTTGAAATCTTCCGCGCACTGGTTTCGGAAGGTAATTGAACGGAACGGGCTGGCGTAAATCCGTGTAGCCCACGCGGAACCCACGGGGCAAAAATTATGAGTTCTATGCACAGATTACAACACGTGACGCTGATCGTCGACGACATCGACGTAGCGACCGACTTTTACGTGCGGCATTTCGATTTTGAGGTAATCGAAGTCAAAGGTCTGGATTACCCGGGCGCATTTCTCCGGATAAACGATTTCGATCAACTGCACTTAGCGGTTATGCCGGACGGCCCCACGACCTTTCGGGGGCACTTTTGCTTACGGATCGATAATTTTAGCGAGCAGTTTTTCAAGTTTCAGCGCCTGGAACTGCTCGACCTTAAGCCCTGGGGCAAAATGCGCGAGTTACCGAACGGGTCGGTACAGATGTACGTCCGCGATCCTGCGGGAAACTTGGTCGAGCTCACTTCTCACCCGGAGGATCGCGCGGACATTGATCCCACCATTTTTAATCAGCCGGAGTGGGGTGGGGCGCCCTACTCGTACACCGGTAAGGCTGGCTAGATGTTTGTTAGCAAGCATGCGCGGTCGCGGGTGCCGGGTAGATGGGCGGAAAGCTCGCGCTAGTGTGTGTTCGCGAATCATGACAATTTCAGGTACTTAATTATGCTCTTTGTGAGGGCTTTTTCGTCGGGGCTGAGATCCGAATTGAGGTGTTGGTGAAAGTAGGCACGCTGCGCGGCGGCGATATCTGTGCGCGCGCCCATTTGCTTCAGTAGTTTTAGCTTGGCCACCCTGAAACCCGGCGTCGCACTGATGGCCATCAGTCGTTCGTTCAGGCCGGTCCAGTCTTCCATTTGGCTGATGAGCTTACGGATCGCCGAGATGGCTAGTGCCGCGACTTTGTCGAAACGGTGGGAGATCAAAGTTTGTAGTTGATTCAGGATGGCTGCGGAAATTTTGATTTCCGGATGCTGCCGAATGACGTAGTTGAGTTGCAACAGGGCGTTATACTTCAGCCGAGCTTCTGGCCTGGTGATGTATTCTTCAATGAGCGCCATGGTCGCGAGGGGCGGCGCTTCGTCCAGTAGTGTTTTCCAGGACTCCGACAACTGCTGTTGCCACACCACCGGAGCCGTATCGAGGAATTGCCGCTCGGCTAGCTTACGGTTGAGCGCGTCCAAAGAAATTTGTTGATCCGGGGAAGCCACCTCGCGCAGCAATTCCACGTACCGAAAAACAACCCAGAAAGCTTCCGTACTCCAGAAAACCGCCCGTACGACGGACAGCGGATCGGACACCCCATTGGCCTCGAAAACCGCCAGTGCTTCCGGGAGGGCTTCTACCTGTTTTTCTAAAAGGTAAGTAGCCACCTTCACGGCCGCCGGTGAAATAATTTTTGCGACTACGTGTAGGTAAGGCTTCGCAAAATCTGCCGCGTATTCGTTGCGGTGACCGAGTGCCAGGAGACGCTCGGCATCTCGTGGCGCTTCGAAGCAAAACGATAAAGCCGTAAGGATGGCCGTCCCCTGGGGGTGTACGCCCGGCCGCTCCAGTTGGGCGAGCATCGCGTCGGCGGCGTTGGCCGTTCCCAGTCGTCCCAGTATTTCCCAAGCCAGCCTAACCGAATTGCTCGGGACGAGGTCGAACAAGGTCATCACCCAGGGTTCGAGCGCGGCGAGCACTTCGTTCGGTGCGCTGGTCCATCGTTTAGTGTTCCCCGCCATCCGTTGCAGGGAACTTTCGGCCGTAGCTGGGGTCAGGAAAAGTGCGCCGCGTAGGCGGTCCTGCTGCCGCCAGAAATCAATCCGTAACGCGCTAGCTGAATCTTCGGAAATAAATCTCGTGAAACTACGTAGCGAGGTGAACTGGGACTGGATTGCGGCGTACTCGGCGGGAACGTCATCCAAAAAAGGTACGGCCTCTAAGCTGAACCGCACGTTCTTGACCAATCCTGAAAAATACGCGGCCGCTATTTCTGCACGGTCCCCGAAAGTAAGCTTCAGCATCACCGGTGATAGTCGGCCGGCCGAGGAAGACACGTCCAGCACGGTGCCCGCCTCCGAATAGAGAACGGTGGTCGTCACCGGGCCGAAGGGCGTTGGTTGTTGTAGAGAGAATTCTGGCATGGTATCGATTACTTCAGGCTAGACCTTCCTTGAAGGGTACGAACTGGCAAACTCCTAAATCTTCGGTCGTCCAGATGGCCTTTTCCGTCCTCACGATTTTGAGTAGTCGCTGGTTTTCACCGTCGGGCCCGACGGGAATCACCAGTATGCCGCCGACCTTCAATTGTTCCCGCAGCGCTTGCGGCACCTCTTCGGCCCCGGCCGTAGCGAGGATACGATCGAAAGGTGCCCACTCCGGCAGCCCTTTGTTCCCGTCCCTAAGGAAAGACCGAATACCGTTCAGTCGCAACTGCTTGAACGTGAGTTTAGCTTTTTTGTAGAGCGGTTTGTGGCGTTCTACGGTAAATACCCTCGCGCCCAGCACCGAGAGCACCGCCGACTGGTAACCGGACCCAGTTCCGATTTCCAGCACGTGCTGGCGGGACAGCACGTCGAGCGCGGACGTTTGCCACGCCACCGTGGAGGGTTGGGAGATGGTTTGCTCGCAGTCGATGGGAAAAGCTTCGTCGCGGTAAGCCCAGCCGTGAAAACCACTTTCGAGAAAAGCGTGGCGGGGTACGTTTGCCATCACCTGGAGTACGCGCTCGTCGTACTTGCCGGTCTCGCGTAAGCGATCGATGAGTTGCCTGCGTTGTCCGCGGTGGCGGTAGGAGTCCATGTTGCTTGAGTATTAACGACCGAACGGCTGACTGAGGAAAATGGTTAGCCCGCTAGCTGACCCTTGATATCCGCGGCGGAGTAGTGAACGTTCTTCAGCACCTTGCCGTCCTCAATCCGGTGGACCAGGAACACCTCGCCCGATGGGACGATCTTCCCCGCCTGGTCTAGTTTGCCGTAGTGTTCGATGGTTTGCGCCGCTTCCGCTACCGTTGCGCAAGTCTTGCTCATGTTGCTGCGGTGGACTTCGTCAAAGATGCCCGCAAACTTCTGCCCCAGCCCAAACTCCAGGATGGCCCCACTGAGGACGTACTGCAAATCGGCGCAGGCGTCCGCGACTTCTACGAGGTCATTGTCAGCAAGCGCGGCTTCCAACTCATCCAGTTCTTCGCGAAGCAGGTTGATGCGCAGTCGACAGCGATCGGCGGAGGGGATGACCGGTGCATCCAGTACCGGCAAATGGAAAGTTCGGTGGAATTCCGCTACGGATTCCAGGGCTTGGGGAGATTTCACGGAAAGATTTTTTGGGTGAAGCCAAGGTACGATTCGACAACGGAATCGGTCGCTAAATCTCACCCGGTAAAGAATTGACAGACAAATTTTCGACTACGGGAAAAGCCCGGTCCGAACTTGCGTTCGAACCGGGCTTTAATAACTTTTGCGTTTAACTCATACGGAGAAAGCTCCGTACGGGGTACTATGCCTGATCGTCCGTAGCGGGGGCATCCGAGACGGCAGCCTCGATGACTTCCACGGGAGCGGAAGCGGCCTGCGCCATGGGGATGGGAGCTACCTGCGGGGCGATGGTGCCGCCGCCGGCCGTGAGGGTGGGGTCGATGCTAACGTACATCCGGTTCCGGTAGCTCTTTCTGAAGCTAACCTTGCCGGCTACTTTGGCGTGGATCGTGAAGTCCTTACCCATGTAAACGTTTTCACCGGGGTGGTACTTGGTACCGCGCTGGCGAATGATGATGTTGCCTGCCTTAGCGGCCTGACCTCCGAAGAGCTTAACGCCAAGGCGTTTCGAGTTACTATCGCGGCCGTTATCGGTACTACCGACACCTTTTTTGTGAGCCATGGTATTGGATTTTAATTGTTTTCGCCGCTTTTGGTCACGCCTTTAGCGGAAAGTCGGTCGCTACCACTCCCTTTGTTTCCGCTAAAGTCGTGACGCGGCGAAAACAATTAAAATAGGAAGAGATCAAGACCTTTCTATAACAAAATTAAGAGATGGGAACGGTTAGAAAACTAGACCGTGACGGAGTCGATTTTGATTTTGGTGTAGGACTGACGGTGGCCGTTCTTCACTCGGTAGCCCTTGCGGCGCTTCTTCTTGAAGACGATGACCTTGTCACCCTTCACGTGATCAATAATGGTGGCGCCGATGGAGGCACCACTGACGTTCGGCGTGCCAATTGACGTGCCCGCGTCACCCGAGGTGAAGTGGACGTTGTCAAAGCTGACGGAATCGCCAGCGCTGGCTTCTAGCCGGTGGACGAAGATCTCCTGACCCTCGACTACTTTGAATTGTTGACCGGCTATGGTTACGATTGCAAACATTAGGAAATGTGTTTTAATGGGGCGCAAAGGTAAGCAAGGCAAGCCGCCCGTGCAAATTAGTTGCCTCGTTCCGGTTGCACCATGCTCGACGCGAGTTTAGCTTTCCTCCCCGTTATTCTGACTCAGGAGATTAAAGATGAAATACAGCACGCCGATGACGAGTAGTAAAATAACCGCCAGCACGACGTAACTCGTAGCGCTACCGTTACCGGCCAGAATCGAAGGGAATTTTAGGAACATGGTGCTTAGGGTTGCGTGATAAAAGCGGTTGGTGCTTCTGCGTTCAAGGTACGCTTATCGTAATGATGAGCGTCAGCAGCGGGAGTCGGGTCAGCGGTTCGCCCGCACGTTGTAGACAAAGGTAGGGGCACGTCTGGTCGGGTGCACCCTTAATTCCACTGCTTTCCCCCAACCACTCCGCACCCGCCCCGATAGTTATCGGGGCGGCAAATAATTTAAACGTTGAAGCGGAAATGCATCACGTCTCCGTCTTCTACTACGTATTCCTTGCCCTCTACGCTCAACTTACCGTTGTCGCGTGCGCCGGATTCGGAGCCGAATTCTACGAAGTTGTCGTAGTGGATGACCTCGGCGCGGATGAAGCCGTGTTCGAAGTCCGTGTGGATGACGCCGGCCGCCCCGGGGGCTTTCGTGCCTTCCGTGATCGTCCAGGCGCGCACTTCTTTTTCACCGGCCGTGAAGTAGGTCAGTAATTTCAGTAAGTTGTAGCTAGCGCGGATGACGCGGTTGACGCCGGGCTCGGGCAGGCCCATGTCCTCCAGGAACTCCTGGCGTTCTTCGGCGGTGTCGAGTTCGGCAATTTCCGCTTCGATCTGGGCGGAGACGAGGAGGACCTCCGCTTTTTCGGCCGCGACTGATTCCCGAAATGCTTTCGTGTGTTTGTTGCCGTCGGGGAAGCCGTCTTCGTCTACGTTACAGACGTAAAGAACGGGCTTTGCCGTGAGCAAATAGAGGTCGTCCAGAATGGCTTTTTCGTCGCCGATGTCGAAGCTACGGGCCGGCTTTTCCTGGTTGAGGTGGGCGAGGAGACCGTCGTAGATCTCGACGATCTTCACGTGTTCCTTGTTGCCGGATTTAGCGGTGCGGCGCAGTTTCTCGACGCGCTTTTCGATGGTCTCGATGTCCTTAAAGATCAACTCGGTGTCGATGATCATTTTATCGCGCACCGGGTCGACGGAGCCGTCGACGTGCACCACGTTGTCGTCGTCGAAGCAACGGACGACGTGGATGATGGCGTCCGTTTCCCGGATGTTGCCGAGAAACTGATTGCCCAGTCCTTCGCCCTTACTCGCGCCCTTGATGAGCCCGGCAATGTCGACGATGTCGACGGTCGTCGGCTGGACCTTCTGCGGATTTACCAATTCCGCTAACTTATCGAGCCGGGTATCGGGCACGGTAATGACGCCGATGTTGGGCTCCTTGGTGGCGAACGGGTAGTTCGCCGCCAGCGCCTTGGCGGAAGTCAGGGCGTTAAATAAGGTTGATTTGCCTACGTTCGGCAGGCCGACGATGCCACATTTGAGCGCCATGGAGTTGTTCTTTTAGGGTACGGTGATTTGGCCGAAAACCTTTTTTGCGCGGTCGCTGGTGCAAGGTTGCGTCAGTTATGGAGCAAGGGCGGTTGGGCGGTAAATCGGGCGCAAAAGTAGGGATAATTATCTACGCAACCCGCGGTTCCACCCGCCCGGTGCGGTGCTTACCAAAATTGCGGATTACTACCGGACATCACGAGTGTAGTTAGAAAAAATCGGGGCCCTGCGGTTGGCTGACCTTGACGATGAATTCCTGCAAGAAATCCCGTGGCTCGTTAAACACTATGATCAACGCTACGTAAACCACCAACCCAAAGATGGCTCCCCACAGGTGTGCGTTGTGGTTCGTCGTGCCGCCGCCCCGGCGATCCTGGTAGTCCGAGTAAAAGATGTACCCGATGCCGAGCAGGATGGCGGGGAGCGGCGGAAAAATAAACCAACTCCAGGGCGCGATCATGATGAACGGCCACATCACGGCGGACACCCCACCGGAAGCACCGATGCTGGAAAACCCGTAGTTATCTTGATGGCGCACGTAAGTGACTATCTTGGCCGCCACGATTCCCGCTAGGTAGAAGAGTAAAAACCCAACGTTGCCAAACGTCGTTCCCAGCATGGAGCTGAACGTGAATTCTCCGGCCGCGCCAAAAATATACAGCGCGTACATGTTGAAGAACAAGTGCATACCGTCGCGATGTACGAACCCGGCACTGACGAAGCGGTAGTACTCGCCGCGCTCCTTAACGGCGGCGGGTGAATAAACGAGTTTGTTCATCATGCCGGGGTCCTGCCAGGCGCGCCAGGACACTAGTACGGTAAAGGCGATGATGATCGTGGTAATGGTAATCGACATAGGGCGTAAAGTAAATACTAAAACGAACAACGCACGAAGGATTCATTTGATACACAACACCCGTTAGTTTTCAAAGCGGCGACGCAACGCAACCAATACTTAATGACCGAGCCCCCGACCAGCATGATTCACACTGTCTACTTTTGGTTAGATCGCCAATTAACCTCCGCGGAAGTCACCAACTTCGTAACCGGAGCCAAAGCCCTCGGCGCAGCCCCGACCGTCCAAAGTTTCTTCGGCGGCGGTCCGGCGGATACCAAGCAGCGCGACGTGACCGATCACTCTTTCGACTACTCCATCCACCTCCACTTCGCCAGCGTTGCGGACCACGAGGCCTACCAAGTTGACCCCGTACACCTCAAATTCGTAGCGGAGCAAGCGCATAAATTCGCCACCGTAAAAGTTTACGACAGCAAAGCCTGAAACCATGAGCGTCACCTACCAAGTGCAAACCTTCGCCGCCGCCCGGGAACTACTCGGTAGTCCGGTGAGTATTACGTTACCGCGGGGCGCAAAGGCCCGCGATCTCCGCCAGCAGTTGCTCGTCGACTTCCCCGCCCTCGCCACCCTCAAAGATTTCGCCATCGCCCGCAACGAAGCGTACGCCCTGCCCGGTGAAATCCTCGAGGCGGGGGACGAACTCGTCATCATTCCCCCCGTTAGCGGTGGCTAAACCAACCCCAAAATGATTGACGTACGGCTCTCGGGCGATGATCTCGACTTAAGCACTTGTTACGATTTTGTTCAGGACCCGGCCTGCGGCGGCATCGCGCTGTTCGTCGGCGCGATCCGTAACCACAACCAGGGCGAGGAGGTTACCCACCTGGAATTCAGCAGCTACGACGGGATGGCCCTCAAAGAAATGCGGAAAATTGCCGAGGCCGCCAGCGAAGATTATGGCCTGGCGAAAGTTGCGCTCCACCACCGGAAGGGCGAGCTGAAGATCGGGGACGTGGCCGTCATCATTGCCGTCAGCAGTCCCCACCGGAAAGCTGCTTTTGAAGGCTGCGCGTACGTCATCGACGAGCTGAAAAAGCACGTTCCCATTTGGAAGAAGGAATTTCGGGCGGACGGAACCCACTGGCTCAACGCGCGGCCCTAATTACCAAGGCTTATCGCCCAAAAGCTACCAGCCCACCCCGCAGACTCAAGGCGGCAAACCCAGCCTTCTGCAGTTGGGAAGCCAACATCAGGCTTAATTTTCCCGAATTACAGTAGATCAGGTATTCCCCCTCCGGTGTCATCCGCTCGACGCACTGCCCGTAGGGATTCCGTTTGGTCAGCCGAATCACGTCCGCCGCGGGTTCCGGTTCGCGCTGCTCGTCGAGCATGGTGAAGACGAGGTCGTACCGTGCCAGTTCAAAATCATCCGTTTCGAGGCTGGCTCTTTTTTCGCCGCCCACGCCCCACGGTGGCAGAATTACTTTGTCGTACTGCTTTTTGATCTTCAGGCGGTGTTGTCGGTTGTCGAGGAGATTGTAGGTCAGTAGGGTATCGATTGGGGGCGTGCCGATGCCGAGGAGAAAAGTCAGGGCGGCGTTTGCCTGCAGCATACCAATCGTGCCGACGGCCGTGTTGAGGACGCCGGTGGTAGCGCAATCGGGTAGGGTGGGGTCGGGCTCCGGGAACAGGTCGCGTAAGTGGATGGACTTGGCGGTGTCGTTCGGAAATAGGGCCAGGTAGCCTTCAAAGACCTGGGCGGCCGCGTACACTAACGGCTTGCGCAACAGGTGACAAGCGTCACTGAGTAAGTGTTTGGTGACGGCATCGTCGGTGCAGTCCAGAACGATGTCGGCGGCCTGCACGAGGGCCTTCACGTTCCCGACTTCCAGGTATTCGTTGACGGCGCGGACGCGGGTGCCGGGGTTAAGCGAGCGGCAGTGTGTGGCGAGTGCGTCAGCTTTGGTGTCCGTTTCACCTTCCCGGAAGAAAACTTGCCGGTGGAGGTTACTGACCGTGGGTTTGTCGCCGTCGACCAGGGTGAGTTCCCCGATGCCGGCACCCGTGAGGTACACGGCGGCGGGGTTGCCGAGTCCGCCGCAACCCACGATCAGGACGCTCGTTGCGCTTAATTTTGCTTGCCCTGCTTCCCCCACGCCGGGGAGGACTATTTGCCGTGCGTAACGGTTGCGATCTTCCGGGCTCATACTTCGGGGGCTTGGTAGTCAGACTTTCCGCCGGTCTTACTGACGAGGTGAATGTTTTCGATCCGGATATCGTGGCTCATTGCCTTGCACATATCGTAAATCGTCAGGGCCGCCACCGCGGCACCGTGGAGCGCTTCCATTTCTACGCCCGTGCGCCCCTCGGTTCGAACCCGGCATTCCACCAACATGGCACCCGCGTCCTCGCCCTCAACCTTAATTTTACAGGAAGAAATCGCGATCGCGTGGCACAACGGAATGACCGACCAGGTCTGCTTCACCGCCTGCGTACCCGCAATGATGGCTGTGTGGACGACACTACCTTTCTTACTGTTGAATCCGTTATCGCTCAGCTCCGCCATGATCTTTTTACCCAGCACGACCGTAGCGTGGGCGACGGCCACCCGCGTCGTAATTACTTTATCACCGACGTCGACCATCGTGGGCCGGCCGTCGGAATCCAGGTGGGTAAGGGACATAATTTAATGTTTTATCCGCCGATGGACGTCATTGAGGCGAAGGTGCTACTGGATTGCTCCAACCGCTGGGTGATGTGGCCGGTCGCGTGCTTGCCCCGCACGAACTGCGTGATCAACTCCGCAAGATCGTCGTTACCGATGCCGGCGCGTAACAGCGGCCTGAGTTCAAGCCCCTTGGTTGAATAAAGGCAATTCAGCATGGTCCCTTTCGGCGTGAGTCTGAGCCGATTACAGGTCCCACACAAAGTCCTGCTGTAAGCCGGGATTACCGCAACCCCACCCAAAAAACCGGGTACTTTGTACCGAACCGCGCTCGCGTGGACGTCATTCTGGTCGGCAACGAGCGTTGGGTACCGCGACCGAATACGCTGTAACATCTCGGCCGACGAAAGATACAGATGGTGGTTGCCGTCACCGTCGTTGAAGGGCATCGCTTCGATAAAACGCACGTCGACGTTACGGTGCTCCGTTAGGGCCACGAAGTCCAGTAACTCATCGTCGTTTTCACCGAGTAGCACGACTACGTTAATTTTTACGCGCAGACCGGCGGCTTCCAACAATTCCAGCGCTCGCCACGTCCCCGCGAACTCGTCGCGGCGCGTGATTTTAAAAAAGCGCTCCGGGCGCAGGGTATCGAGGCTTAGGTTATAATTGGTGAGCCCGGCGGTCAGTAGTCGGTCCAGGTGGGCGGGGAGGAGGATGCCGTTAGTAGTCATCGACAGCGTGGGAAAGAGTTTGCCGAGCTCGTCCACCAAGTCGGGCAAACCACGGCGCGACAGCGGTTCACCGCCGGTCAGCCGGACTTTATTGACGCCAAGGCTCGCCAGCACCACACAGGTTTGCGTGATTTCCTCAAAGGTCAGCAGCTCGTCACGCGGCGCAAAATTAATGCCCTCCGCCGGCATGCAGTAGCGGCAGCGCAAATTGCACCGGTCCGTCACCGCCAGGCGGAGGTAGGTAGTTTGGCGGCCGTGATTATCTAGGAGCATGGGCGTGGAGAAAATAGCTAAGGGAAAGGTGGTACTTTCGGTGGGAAACAGAGACTTTTTGCGTGCTGGAATGCACTATTCAATAGTCGACGAAAGACGCATTCGAATTTGCGTTCAACCGCTCCGTTATATACCGATTACCGGCCGGAAGGTTGCCTACCGTGAGCTCAGGAACGCCAATTCAATAACTGGCCGGCTCAGCCACCCGTAATTGCCACCGCAATTAAAACTTGCCGGAAACACCCAAGCCGACATCCAACCCCGCCGCCGACACACCGCTGGCGAAAGTGCGGTAGTGACGGTCAAATAAATTGTCCACTTTCAGCCGCAGCGTCCACCGGTCGTTAACGGCGTACAGGGCGTTTACGTTGAGCGTCCACCAACCCAGGCTGCCCACGTACCGCCCGGTTGCCGGATCGACCGGCGTAAACTCAAAATTATCGGAAGTGCCCGTGCGGTCGAAGGTGAGACCGGCCACCCCGTCACTAATGTCACTCACCGCGTAATCTTCCGGCCGTTTCGCGAATTGGTAGCGTACGTTGCCGCCCACCAGCCATTTATTTCGCCGGTAATCGAGCGCGAACCGGCCGTAGGGCGGGGGGATGTGGTCCTGCGGCAGAACAATGGTCTCACCGTCGGGCCCGGCCTGGTCCCTAACTCCCCGTAGCGCGTGAAAGCTACCGGACAGGTCCAGCCCCCTTAGTAGCTGGTACCCAGCCCTCACGTCAAATCCGTAAACCCGTGCCGAAGAAGCGTTCGCGTTCGTCTGCACGCTCAGTACCTCCCCGTTGGTGGTCAGAAACGGACTACCGTCCGGCAGCAATCCCGGTACGCGGATCACGGCGTTCGCCAGCCAGGTGTGGTAAGCCGTTGTCGTCAGTAAAAATTTATCGTCGTCGGAAGTGAAGGCGTAGCCCAACTCGAAAGTGTTGGACCGTTCCGGCACGAGCTCCGGATTGGGTACCAGGATGAAGCCGTTGCGTTCCCGAAACTTAGCAAAGTCGTCGATGTTCGGCGCTCTGAAGCCCTGCGAGAACAGCCCGGTCAAGCGCCCAAACTTCGTGGATGCCTTAACCCCGAAGCTACCGGTTACGGACGTGTTGTAGTTCACAATACCCGCTAAGTAAGCTTGCGGCCACTCGATGGGGTCGTCGCGGCCGAAGGTGGCCCGTAGTTGCTGGTGGGCGACCCTCAGGCCACCCCGTAGCTTGATCACTTCGTTTAACGAATGCTCCAGATCTACGTACGAACCCAGCCCGGTGAGCGAACTCCCCTGGCTGGGGTAGCGTGTTGCCAGGCCGGGGGTGCTGAAGTCTCCCGTACTGACGTTGCGGAGAAAAGCTGCGCTAGCCACCCAGTCGCGCCTTAGGTCGATACCGTACCGGAGCGTGGTGCCCGCGAGTTGTTTGCTGAAGTCCGTTTGCAGATTGGCGGTGTGTACTTTCTCCAGGTTGTTTTCCTCCAGATCATCCCCGAAGCGCCGACGAATGCGGTCTTCGGCGACGAACTGGTGAGACACTAGGTAAGTAGCCGCGTCGTACAATTTAGTGGGTCGTAAATCCGTCAACTTGGCCGCGGCGAGGGTGCGCGTTTGCGGGCCGTAATCCCACCGCGCCCAGCGTAAATTCCCCGCGCGGGCTTCGGTGAGGGCGTCGTAGCGGGGTACGTCGCCGGTGGTGCTGGCCTGCAGGTTGAGATCGAGTAATAGGCCGCGATTGAGTCGCCAGCGAAATTTTTGTAGCAGGTTGTACTGGTCGTAAGCCGTTCCGATCTGTCTCGCGGGGCGTGGGTTGTTTTTCACTTCATCGTTCCCGCCGACCCGTTCGACGTAAGTCGGGCGTCGGCCAAAATCAGGGAATTCGTTCGGACCCCGGGCGCCGGCGCGCAGGTGCGAGGTTTGGGTGGTGGATAGCAGCGTAAGGGTGGCAAAGCTTTTAGCTCGGTACTCCACCAGGGCGCTTGACTGGACCGACCCGGCCGCGGAGCCTACGTTTACCGCTACCTCACCGGACAACTTCCGGTCGGTTGCTTCCGCCCCGGGGCTCAAAAGCCGCGGCGCCTTCGTCCTGAAGTAGACCACCCCACCAATCGCGTCGCTCCCGTAAGCCAGTGAGCCCGCCCCGTAAATTACCTCTAACTGCGCTAACGCCAGCGGGTCGACCGTGATGCTGTTTTGCAAGTGACCGTTGCGGTAAATGGCGTTGTTCATCCGCACGCCATCCACCACGAGGAGAACACGATTGGCCTCGAAACCCCGCAGTATTGGGCTGCCACCGCCGAATTGCGATTTTTGAACGTAGGCTCCCGAAAGATTTTCCAGCGCGGCCGCCGTTGACAGTGGCTGTACGCGTGCAATTTCCGCGCCCGACAGCACCTCGACCTGGGTGATGCCGCCAGCATTTTCCCCACGGCGGCCGTAGACAACCAGGCGCTCGTCCCCGAAAACGGTGGTGGCCACTTGTTGCAAGCCGAGCCGGTAGGATGCTTGGGCCAGTTCTGCACCAGTGATTTCTCCCACTTGGTAACCGACGTAACTTACTTTGACGGTATCTGAAGCCAGGAGGTCTCCACCCAGCGCAAATCTCCCCCGTTCGTCCGTCAGTCCGGTCGTGCCCGGTGCCACCACGGTCGCGAAGGCTAAGGGGACCGAGGTTGCAGCGTCAACGACCCGCAAGATTTGCTGGGCCTTCACCGCGGAGCCAACCAGAAAAATCGCAAGAACACAACACAAAATCTTGCTCATTTGCGGGGAAGTTTTGATCATCTCGGCCGGGGGGGACGACGTCAAGTCCCAACACGCTCTAAGCTTCACTTTATCCTTTCGCCTCTTCCGCCCCGGGCTCCGCTACCGGTTCATCCCTGAACGCAAAGGGTAGCATGATGAACATGCCCGCCATGATGGCCATGTCCGCAACGTTGAAAATACCGGTTTGTAGACCAAAAGCTTTCATGTGGAGCATGTCGACGACGTGGCCGAATAGCAGCCGGTCCACGATGTTGCTCAGGCCACCGCCCACGATGAGCGCCAGGGCAACTACCTGCCACTTGTTGAGGTGGCGCTCCTTAAAAATGTAGTAGAGTAGCGCGACCAAGAGCGCGGCCGGAAAAACTTCTAACAGTAAGGTTCTGAAAATGGGACCCAAGTCCGAACCGAGGGAAAGAAAAGCGCCGGTGTTCCGGACGAACGTCAACCGAAATAACTCACCGAAGAACAAATGATCCGGCTGCCCCAGCAGGTGCTCGATGGCGAGCTGCTTAGTCCACTGGTCCAGTAAAACCGTGACTACGATCGCGATGGCTACGGGAACTATTCTGGCTTTGAATTTAGTCATGTCGGAAAGAATTAGTGCAGTCTTGTGCGGCGGGGTTGGGCGCAAAAGTAAGTGGAAGCAAAGTCCGGGAATAACCGAACGCTATTTTCCCACAAATACTTCGGCGAGTTTCCGCTCGAGCGCGGGGCCACGCAAATTTCGGGCAAGGATACGACCTTCCGCGTCGAGCAGCACGGTCTGCGGAATGCTACTGACGCCGTACTGACGCGAAATGCTGCCACTCCATCCCTTCAACTCGGATACGTGGAGCCAACCGAGTTTATCATCCGCAATCGCCTTGAGCCAGCGTTCGCGCTTCGAATCCAGGCTGACGGCCAGGATTTCGAACCCTTTATCCTTATACGCATCGTACACCTTGACCACGTTCGGGTTTTCTCGCCGGCAGGGGCCGCACCAACTCGCCCAAAAATCAATAAGCACGACCTTACCGCGCAGGCTCGCCAGCGAAACTTCTTCTCCCGCCGGATTCGGCCCGGAAAAATCCGGTGCCTGCGCACCAACGGCAAAAGTGCGCAGCCCGCCCGACTGCTGCTTGACCTGCTGCACGGCGGCGGGGTTAGTTGCTGCATAGTCCCGAACGATCACGTCCGCAAGCTTGACGGCGGCGGGGTGCTTCTGCTGGGCGAGGGTGGCGAAAGCACCACTGAGGGCAAATAAGCGAGCGTTGCCACCCGCCGGCCACTGCTCGTAAACTTGTAGCAGAATATCCGCAAGCTGTTCCCCCTTGATCGCGCCGGCGAGCGTAGTCACGAAATTTCGGCTACCCTCGTACGTCCAGGGTAAGTCGTTGTAGCTACTGTCCTGAAAGTCAACGTACTGGAAGTAGGTATTGATGAAGTAATCCAACTCGCTGGGGAAGCGGCCCCCGTTGGCTGTCAGGAAACTCTGGTAGGTGTTGAGTGCAGCGATGCGTCCGAGGATCGGATGAGCGATCGTTAGCTCCGTAAGGGTAGCGAGCTTGCGCGCGTCGATGGCGCGTAAGGCAGTCAGTTGGGTGGCCATCGCCGTGGAGTCGCCACTACGCTGCGCGATCTGGTGGGCGCGGCTTGCGGTGGTGGCCTGACCGTTGTGTTCCTGGAAGGTGCGCTTCAACGCTTGGTAGCGATCGTTGACGGGCGAATTACTGACCGTCGCGCTGCGTAGCCTACCACAATTACCAATGATGGTCAGTTCCTCGCCGGGTTGAATGATGACCGGAAGGGCGTCGCCGGGCTTAGGACCGACGTAGCGAAATTTAGCCTCCGGGTAATCTAGTGACAAACTGAAAGAACCGTCGGGCGCCTTGGTAAAATCGGCTTCGGTGTCAAAGCTCGAACCGTTAAACTGGTATACGTACAGTGCTTTGCAGCCGGATGCCGTCACCGTTAGCTGAGACGGCTGCGCCAGTAGGGGGAGGGTAAAGAAAGCACAGAGGAGTAAGCGTAAGTAGACCATCGACGTAAATTTACAAATTAAGGTAACCGCCGGTCGGTCGGCGACGCACATAAGACGGCCAAATGACCACGTTGGACGAATACTCGCCGCATCTTACCACGCCGTTAACAACCTGCCGCTGTTTTTACGGTTCTTGAAGGGCAACAAATCTCAATTACCCATGGCTTCATCCAATTCATCAACCGGTGGTTCGACCCTGCGCACGGTCGGCAGTATTATGGTGGTGCTGGCCGTCGTTTACGTCATTTTCCAGGTGCTGGGTTTCGTATTTGACGTGATCATCTACGTGGCTCCACTGCTGTTCATTGCTTCGCTCGTAATCGATCACCAGGTGTTCCTGGGTTTCCTCGGAATGCTCAAACGACTTTTCCAGCGCAACTGGATTTACGGCGTTGCCGCCGGTATTGCGAGCGTAGTATTCTTTCCCATCGTCGCCCTTTACTTATTGGGTATGGCGCTTTTCAAGAAAAAGGTCAAAGACCGCCGCCGCGAAATGGACGAGCAGGTCAATGGCAAGTGGGTTGATTTCGAGGACGTTTCCGAGAAGCCGCTCGATCTGGACACACCCTACGAGGAACTACCCCCGGCTCCCCAACCCAGTGCGTCGCGCCGCGGTAAGGACACGGGCTACGATGAGCTTTTCGACTAGGTCTCCTTGCATTTTTTTCTGACCGCACCCATCACGATTTGTGTTTTTACCTATTGCGTCTGGCAGTGGAAGAATTATCGTGCTTGGCAATCACAGTTAGGCGGAAGCACATCCATCGCCAAAACAAACTTATCCCTGGCGGTGATTATCCCTTACCGTAACGAGGGGGATAACCTGACTAAATTATTGAATGCTTTACTCAACCAGAATTTTCTCGATAACAAGCTCGATATTATTCTCGTAGATGATCACTCTGACGATGGTGGGCCAGAACTAGTTAGGGAATTTTGCGCGAGCGCGGGTGCCGGGAAGGTGGGTGAACAGAGCGAAGTGAGCGCGAACTTCTACCTCAATACCAACCGTGCCGTAAAGCTTTTGAGTTTACGAGATCACCTGGCCGGCAAGTTGGTTGTCGCCCACAAGAAAGCGGCCCTGAACTACGGTATCGCGAACACGGACTCGGACGTCATCTTAACCACCGATGCCGACTGCCTGCCACCACCCGGCTGGCTAGCGCGAGTAGTCAACCAATTCCAACCCGGTACGGACATCGTGTGCGGCCCGGTGTGGATCGCCCCCGAACGAACTTTCTGCGACCAATTCCAGGCGCTGGACCTCACCGCCTACCAATTTCTCACCGCCACCTCGATCGCGAAGGGCACCCCGACGCTGGCTAACGGAGCTTGTTTCGCTTTCCGAAAAAGTGCTTTCGAAGCCGTGGGCGGCTACGCGGGCGTGGACCACTTGCCGAGCGGTGACGACGTCTTGTTGCTGCACAAATTCACCAATCATTTTCCCGCCGGTAGTTTTAAGTGGCTCGGGAACGGTCCGGTCGTGACGACCAGACCCGTTGCCGGGTGGCGGGCGCTCTGGCGCCAGCGGCTCCGGTGGGCGGGCAAAGCCGGTCATTACCAGGCGCAAGAACTAAAATTCGCCCAGGCACTGACTTTTTTGACTTGCCTCAGTCTGCTCGCGCTCATCCCAATCTCCCTGCACCTGCGCTCCGTCGCCCCCTTACTTATTTTGTGGAGCTGCAAGGCGGTCGTGGACTGGCTGAACTTGCGGGCGATCCACCAGCACTACGGCAAAAAGCTGGATACGTCGGCTTATCTAAAATCCGCCCTGCTGTATCCGTTTTTTCTCGTCGCGGTGGGTAGTGCCGCGCTGCTTGGCTTACGGGCCGACTGGAAAGGACGGACTTATTGAAAACGAGTACCTTTCCGGCCCAGCAGTCTTTTTATGCCCCTAGCGTTACGTCCCTTCCCCGTGTTTTATCGTCCGCCATCCGGGCAAGTAGATGCTTTACCCAGCACCAGAAATGGCGTTCACCTCGTGCCACCCAAGCAATTGACTGCGAGCGCACCGGGCACCTTCGCCGAACTCAAAATGAAGGAGCAACTGACGGGATGTACTAGTCGGGGCATATGTGGGCTCGTGCCCGCTAGCGCCTTTTCATCCGGCACGATTAGGCCTCACGAAAGCACCCTGGCCGCCCGCCTGGCCCGCCAGAAAAAATTGGTCACGGAAGACCGCGGTGCACTGGGCAAACCCGTGCTGATTACCGCCGACGACTTAACCGGAGTCTGGCAACAATTAGCGAAAAACTACGGCCCCACCGGCGCCGAAACGTCATTCTACGGTACCGACACGGACTACTGGCTGCGAGAATTTGCACTAAGGGGCAATAGGTCGACCACGGGTCTGGATCTGAGTAAGCTGAACGGCTTGGCCATCGCCGACGGTCACCACCGCGCGGAAACCCACGCCCGCCTGGCCGCAACCGGCCGACCCGAGTTTCGGCAAGTACCGGTCTGCATCGTTGCGGCGCGGGAGTTGTCGATTGGCATATTCTTACGACAGCTCAACGACTTTTCGGGGCCGGTTCAAGACTTGCTTTCGCAACTCGCGGCGTTCTTTACCGTCAGCGAAATCGCACGACCCGTCGCTCCGACCGACGTCAATCAGTGGCTGATGACCTACCGGGGCAAGCACTACCAACTGACCCGCCGCACCGGCGACGATAACTTTACCACCCCGATGGCCTGGATGGTGCAAGTCGTGCTTAAAGAAATATTTGGGATTGAAAACGCCAGCACCGATCCTCGGCTGACAAACGAACCGGTGGATACCTTGCCCAATGGTTTACTTGACCTTAAAGACGCGAGCGTCCTGACGTTTGCCGGGAGCGCCGTCACGCCCGAATTATTCTTCGCTGAGATCGCGGCTAACCGCTTACTGCCCCCCAAAAGCACGCGGTTCATGCCCCGCGTGCCTAGTGGACTGGTGGTGTGGCGGGGGAGCCTGCCGTAGTCGGCTGGCGTTTACCATCGAAAGGTATGCGTAACATCCGGGCGATGCTCTGGTGGTCATCGTGGTCCATGTGCGTGTCCACGCCGTAGATAAGTTGGCTGTTGTCAACTTGCTGATAAGTACCGAACACGCGGTCCCAAAAGCTGAAGATGTTGCCGAAATTACTGTCCGTCAGCGGAAGCTGGTAGTGGTGGTGCACGCGGTGCATATCGGGGGTGACGACGAGCCAACTGATCGATTTGTGGATCCAGGCCGGGACGGTCACGTTGGCGTGGTTGAACTGGCTGAGTAGCGCGCTCAGGGTTTGGTAGACGAACACCAGCCAAATGGGGGCACCGACGACGAAAACAGCGAGCGTGGTAAAGACAAAGCGAATCACACTTTCGCCGGGGTGGTGGCGGTTGGCCGAAGTCGTGTCGACGTGCTGATCCGTATGGTGCACGAGGTGGAAGCGCCACAGCACGGGGATGCGGTGCTCGGTCCAGTGGGCGGCGTAGGCACCGATCAGGTCGAGCAGCATCAGGCCGGCCACGGCCTCCACGACGACGGGGAGCGACACCCACTGCATCAGCCCAAACTCGTTCGCTACGACCCAGTCGCTACTCCAGACGAGAATAAAGGCCAGGAAAAAATTGACCAGGATCGTCGTGAAGGTGAAAAAGAAGTTGATCCCGGCGTGCTTCCATTTCGTGTATTCGTGCGTGAATAAGGGTAGGGCGCTTTCGAGTAGCCAGAAGACCGTAATTCCGCCTACGAGCAACAGGGTGCGGTGGCTACTGGGGATGTTCGTAAAATAATCGATGATCGCTTCCATTGCTTAAAGATAAGGCACGTCAGGAAGTCTCTTCACCAGGCTCAGTTCATTTGCAGCCCAGCCGTCAGTTGCTTCGTGGTGAACCCCGATCAATTTATTACCGAGTGCACGGAGCAACCACCGAGTGATAATTACCTTCGCCCGGCGCTGAGCCGCCCCGAGACTACCAGACCACCGAACCACCAGACCAAGTTCCCTTCATGCTAAAGCGACTATTCCTCAACGAACGGGCCGTGCTGGTAGCCATCATCCTCAACGCCGCGGTCATCTTCGCGCTTTACTTCCCGTCGTTGCGCAACAACTTCTGGCTCGTACTGCTGGACCAGCTTTTCTTGCTGTTTTTTGTGGTGGAACTAATCGTGAAGCTATCCGTGCTGAAGCCAAAGACCTTTTTTGCCGGGGCCTGGAATCGGTTCGACTTCATCATCGTTGCCGGTAGTCTTCCCGTATTTGCGGAGCCGTTCATGTCCGTCCCGGAAGGGGCAAATTTGCTGATATTGTTGCGGCTGTTCCGGTTGGTGCGCCTGGTGCGGTTTTTACGGTTCATCCCCAACATCGAGCAGGTCGTGATGGGGCTCGGCCGGGCGATTAAAGCGTCTATTTTCGTGCTCGCGGCACTCGTGTTCCTCAACTTCATGCTGGCCATCCTCACCTGCCACTTTTACGCCAGGATTGCGCCGGAGTACTTCGGCAACCCGCTGGTAAGTATCTACAGTATTTTTCAGATGTTTACGCTGGAAGGATGGAACGAGATTCCCGCCGCCATCACCAATAATCCGGACGCGCCGATGTCGGATACGATGATCGGGCTGACGCGGTTTTACTTCGTCGTGGTTGTCGTGCTGGGCGGAATCTTCGGACTAAGCCTGGCCAATGCCGTGTTCATCGACGAGATGATGATGGACAACAACAAAGAGTTAGAGGCTAAAGTGGATGCATTGATTATGGAAGTGCGGGCTTTGCGGGACGAAGGGAAAAACACCTAGGCATTCCCGGGTGGATTTTCTGCCACAAAAACACACAAATACAAAATTATGGAACTTGCTTTTCTGTGCTTTTGTGTTTGTGTGGCTAACAACTTTAACCGGAATTTAGATAAATCGATTCCCCGTAGTTACCTTAGCGCCATGCAGAACAAGCGCAGCAGTATTTCCCTTTGGTGGCGGGCTCAACTCAACTCCTGAGTAACCTGATGCGGCCCTGCTTTGTACGATACAAAACTAATAATTAGCCCGTCGGTAAACTCCGACGGGCTTTTTTTATGCGTTTTTTTGCCCGCGCGGGTTTTCCGACCTTAAGATTCTCCAACCAGATGACCAGCTCCCCACCCAAACACAAAATCAACGTCCAAACAACCCGGATGACGGCGGATCACCTCACGCCCGTCCTCCTTTACCTGGCCCTGCGCGATGACTTTACCGATCCGGTTTTGCTGGAGTCGAATGAGTCGCGGGACAACGAACACTACTATTCCATCATCGGGCTGGAAACGCTGGCTTCCTTTCGGGTGCGGGACGGGATCATTCGCCAGGACGTGAACGGGGAGACCCTTAGTTCCGAGTCGGTAGACGGCGACGTTCAGCTGGTTTCGCGTCGGCTCCAGGAATTTCTGTCGAGTTTTGAAATTGACAACACCGACACGGACGCCATCATTGGTAAGTTCAACGGACTGATCGGCCACACTAACTTCGAGGGGGTGCAGTACTTCGATACCCTGAAATTTGCGCAGCGGAAAGTATTGCGGTCGCCGGATATCCGCTACCACCTCTACCGGTATGTCCTGGTCTTTCACCACTACCGCGACGAACTGATCATCATCGAAAACCTTCCCGTGGGGCAAGTCAGCGAAGTCGAGAAAGTCACCGCCGCCATCAAACGGGGTGGGGGCGTGCATCCCTTTCGCAGGCACGAAGAAGAAAGTAGTAACCTGACGGACACTGAGTTTAAAGAACTCGTCCGGCTGGGAAAACGCCACTGCCAGGTGGGTGATGTCTTCCAGATTGTGATGAGTCGCCAGTTCCGGCAGGGCTTCCGGGGCGACGAGTTTCAAGTTTACCGCGCGCTGCGCAGCATCAACCCCTCGCCCTACCTTTTCTACTTCGACTACGGTGACTACCGCATCATGGGTTCCAGCCCGGAAAGCCAAATGGTCATCAACGATGGCGTAGCCACCGTCAACCCCATCGCCGGCACTTACCGCCGGACGGGCGACGAAGCCGAAGACCGCGCTGCCACCGAACGCCTCCTCGCCGACCCCAAAGAAAACGCCGAGCACGTGATGCTGGTCGACCTGGCCCGCAATGACCTGAGCCGCCACACCAAGAACGTGCGGGTAAAAAGCCTGCGGGAAGTACACTACTACAGCCACGTCATCCACCTGGTTTCCAAAGTGGTGGGCGACCTGACGACAACCGACGAAACGGTGAGGATTTTCGGGGACACCTTTCCCGCCGGCACGCTCTCGGGCGCGCCGAAGTACAAAGCCATGGAATTGATCGCGCAGTACGAAAACCAGCAACGTGGGTTTTACGGTGGTGCGATCGGCCTCATCGATTTTCGGGGCGGAATGAACCAGGCTATCCTAATCCGGTCCTTCTTTTCGCAGGACAACACGCTGTTCTACCAGGCCGGGGCCGGCGTCGTGGCCGCGTCGGATGAGGACAGCGAATGCCAGGAGGTCTACCACAAGCTCGGTGCACTGACCAAAGCACTGGACAAGGCGGAAGGGCTATCCCTGATTTAAGCGGAACACCGCCGCAAAGTTGGGCATCGTCAACGTTATTACTCATCCGAAATTTTCTTTCTTATGAATGTATTGATTATCGATAATTATGACTCGTTTACTTACAACCTCGTGCAGTACGTTGAGGAGGAGCTGGGCCATTCCATCGATGTATACCGCAACGATAAAATCGACGTCGAGCGGGTGGGGGACTACGATCTGATTGTTCTGTCTCCCGGCCCTGGCGTGCCGGCGGATGCAGGGATCATGCCGGAAATTATTAAGCGCTACGGCAAAGAGAAAGTGATATTCGGCGTCTGCCTCGGTCACCAGGCGATCGGGGAGGCGTTTGGGGGGCAGTTGATGAATCTGGACCAAGTGCATCACGGCATCGAGACGACCATGGAGCGGACCACGGCCGAGGATATGCTGTTCGCCAACATTCCCACTAGCTTCAACGCCGGTCGGTACCACAGCTGGGTCATCGACCCAGCGAGCATGCCGGCTGAATTACAAATAACGGCGACCGGTGAGTTCGGCGGCGTGATGGCCCTGCGGCACCGGGAGTTTCCAATCTTCGGCGTCCAGTTCCATCCGGAAAGCATTATGACGCAGCACGGACGGCTGATGATCAAGAATTTACTCAACTTCGTGAAAGAACGGATAGAAGCGAAAACCGGTGTCGCTGCGTGAGGGTTACACCCACGTACCCGCTCGCTAACCGATTGAAGGCTTAATTGTACTCCGTGACTAACTGCCACAATTATAAAGAGGCACATTATTAAGACGGTACTCCGTGTCCTTTGCTCTTCCCGTATTTTCTCTGGCACCCGCGTCCGCGCCCACTTTACCCAAAATTTATCGATACCATGACCAAGAATTTGCACATCGACGTTGACGAACGCGGCTATTACGGTCGTTTTGGTGGTGCCTACATCCCCGAAATGCTACACCCCAATGTGGAGGAACTGCGGCTTCGGTACCGGGAAATGACGGCGGAGCCCGAGTTCAAAAAAGAATTTGACGCACTGCTCAAAGATTACGTCGGCCGGCCGAGCCCGCTCTATTTCGCCAAGCGAATGAGCGAGCACTACGGCACGCAGATCTACCTCAAACGCGAAGACCTGAACCACACCGGCGCGCACAAGATCAACAATACCATCGGCCAAATCCTGGTCGCGCAGCGCCTGGGTAAAAAGCGGATTATTGCCGAAACCGGTGCCGGACAACACGGCGTTGCTACGGCTACCGTCTGCGCACTAGTCGGCGTGGAATGCATCGTGTACATGGGCGAGGTCGACATCGCCCGCCAGGCGCCGAACGTCGCGCGGATGCGCATGCTCGGTGCGGAAGTGCGCCCCGCCCTCAGTGGTTCCCGCACGCTCAAAGACGCCACGAACGAGGCCATCCGCGACTGGATCAACAACCCCGACGATACCCACTACATCATCGGTTCCGTCGTCGGTCCCCACCCGTACCCCGACATGGTGGCGCGCTTCCAGTCCGTGATTTCGGAGGAAATGAAGTGGCAGTTGCAGGAAAAAATCGGACGAGATTACCCCGACGCCATCGTTGCCTGCGTCGGCGGGGGCAGCAATGCGGCCGGTGCTTTCTACCACTACCTGAACGATGACCGCGTGCGCCTCGTGTCCGTCGAAGCCGCCGGCAAGGGCATCCACACGGGGGAATCCGCCGCCACTTCCGTGCTCGGTACCGAAGGCATCATCCACGGCTCCCGCACGCTGTTGATGCAGACCGATGACGGTCAGATTGTCGAACCCTACAGTATTTCCGCCGGTCTGGATTACCCCGGCATCGGCCCCCTGCACGCCTTCCTCATCGACAGCAAACGCGCCGAGGCCATCAGCGTCACCGACGACGATGCGCTAGCCGCGGCACTATTTACGGCCCGCACCGAAGGCATCATCCCCGCCCTCGAAACCGCCCACGCCTTCGCCGCGCTCGACGATATGGAATACGGCCCGGACGACGTCATTGTCGTCTGCCTCAGCGGCCGTGGCGACAAGGACCTCGCCGCCTTCACCACTTACCTCGATCAGCTAAAAGACTCATGAACCGACTCACGAAACTCTTCCGCGAAAAATCTAGTGACTTGCTCAACGTGTACTTCACCGCGGGCTATCCGCAACTGAACAATACCGTCACGATCATCCGCGAGTTGGACCGCGCCGGTGCCGACCTGATCGAAGTCGGCGTCCCGTATTCCGACCCGATGGCGGACGGTGAGACAATTCAGAAAAGTAGCATGAAAGCGCTGCAGAATGGGTTTACGCTGAAGGTGCTGTTCGACCAACTCCGGGAAGCGCGGCAGCATACGGAAGTTCCGTTGGTGCTGATGGGCTACTTCAACCAGGTGATGCAGTACGGGATGGAACGTTTCGTGAAGGCAGCGAAGGAAGCCGGTGCCGACGGCTTAATTCTGCCCGATCTTCCCGTCTTCGAGTACGAAAACGAGTTCAAGCACATCGCCGAGAAGTACGATATTCAGGTAACTTTTCTGATTACGCCAAACACGTCGCAGCAGCGGATCGAGCAGATTGGTCAATTATCGACCGGTTTTATCTACGTGGTTTCCAGCAGTAGCATCACTGGAAAGTCCGGTGAGATCACCCAGGCGCAGAAGGATTATTTCGCCCGTATCGCCGCACTCAACTTACCGCAGCCACGACTAATCGGCTTCGGAATCAGCGACGCCAAGAGTTTCCGGACGGCCTGCGAATACGCCAACGGAGCCATCATCGGGTCCGCCTTCATTCGCGCGCTGGCTGGCCGGGACGACGTGGCCGCCGCCACGCGCGAGTTCGTTGAAAGCGTGCTGGAACCGGTCGCCTGATGCCACGTACGAAATTGACTGTGGTTGGCGGACCTACGGCGAGTGGAAAGACTACTTTGGCCATCAAGCTCGCAAAGCAGTACGGCACGGAGATTATTAGTGCGGATAGTCGACAATTCTACACCGAGATGAAGATCGGCAACGCGCGGCCCACGGAGGAAGAGTTGGCCGCCGTGCCGCATCATTTCGTGGCCGATCGGAGCATTCTCGACCCCCTTACCGCCGGTTCTTTCGCCCGCGAGGCGTTACAATTGTATCATGATCGGTTCACCGGTGCCGAGCATCTGATTGTGGTTGGCGGCAGCGGCCTCTACCTGCGTGCCCTGTGTGAGGGCCTTGACGAGTTTCCCGACGTGACGGATGCGGCGCGGTCGCGGGTGCAATGTTTATGGGAAGAAAAAGGCATCGCCGGGTGGCAACAGCTCCTAGCTGAATTGGATCCGACCACCTACGCTACCGTTGATCGGGCAAACCCCCGAAGACTACAGAGAATGTTGGAGGTGAGTCTGAGCGAAGGTCAGCCCTACAGCAGTTATCTGGGCAAGCGCCCCGCCCGTCCGTTCGACGTAGCGTACCTAACCACCGACCTACCGCGCGAGTTGCTTTATGACCGGATCAACCGACGGGTTGCCCAAATGGTAGCTGCGGGTCTCGAGGCCGAAGCTCAATCGTTAACCGTCCACCAGGATCTACCCGCCCTACAAACGGTGGGCTACCGCGAATGGTGGCCGTACTTTAGGGGGGAATACAACCGGGCAAGGGTCATCGAATTAATCAAGCAACACAGCCGGCGGTACGCTAAGCGACAGGGGACCTGGTTTCGGGGGGCAAACTATATGCCGGTCGTCACACCCTAGAATAAAAATACACCTATTAGAATTACCTCGGGACTATAATGGTATGCCGGTCGATGCGCCGCCCCGGCGCGAACAAGTCGGACGCGTATACTTAGGTCATCTCGCGCCGGGACGGTGCATCGTTCGGGAAACGTTACGCATTTGAATACGCTTCCAAATACTTAAACTCCGGCCCCAAATCACCTTTCCAGGCAATACTCGCCCGGTCGAGAATCTCTGACGACCCTTTTTCAAATTCCGGCAGGATACTCTCAATGAAGATCTGACCGAATGCCTTACTGGCGTCGCGCGGAAGCTCGCTGGGGAGGTTGTCGATGGACATGACGTCGATCATACCGTCCTGGAAGGGCTCGGTTTCTTTACCGGTCTTGGGGTCGAAGCCAAACACGGGGTCGGCAATGGTGGAAGCGAAGAGCGTTGACGGCACGCTGGAAGCCGGGGCAATGTCGCAGGTCACGTCACCGATCACTTCGATGCGGAAATCCTCGTGCGCCATTTCTTCGGTGGTAAAGAAGGCAGGTGCCTTACCGTCCCAAAAAATACCGTTGATGAACACGTCCGACACTTCGGCGTAGCGGCGGAAGTTGCTGACGAATTTGGAGCCGTCCCGGTAGAATTCCTTCTTGGTAAAGGGACTACCGTCCGGGTGCTTGGCGTAGTGCTTCACGTTGAGAATAGTAAAAACGGCTTTCCCCGTGCCGTTGAGGTATTCTTCGGGGCTGACCTCCGCAAAACCAATGTCCCGCAGCACGCGCGCGGCCCCTTTGCCAACCCGACCGGTGCCCGTGAGCACGACCCGCATTTTCGGGAGCTTGAGTTTGCCGTAGATTTCTTTGGCGGCGTTGTAGTCAAACAAGTCTTTGAGGCGAGGAAATTCGAATTTGCCCGTCCGCTGGGCGTAGGTCCACACGGCGTTGTGGGCACCGACCATACCGGCCCAGTAGCCGAAGGCGATTAGCCGGCGTCCTTCCGCGTCGGTGAGGTATTCGTAGTCGATCATCCGGATGCCGTCGTCGAGGAGGGCGCGGAGGAGGGGTTGGTTGTAGGGCTGTTGCTTGGCAACGTGTGCGAAGAAGCAGTAGGTCTTTTTCGGAATAAGCTGCTCGATGGGGACTTCTTTAACGCCGAGCAAGAGCTCGCGGCCCGTAACGTCTTCGACGAGGGGGACGCCCAGCTCGGCGTACTCGTGGTCCTTGAAAATGCGACCCTCGCTGGGTTGCACGACGATATCGATGCCGCGGCCGCGTAGTTTGGCGACTTGTTTCGGCGTGAGGGGGGTGCGGCTATCGGGCGGTACTTTGCCTTCACGGATGACGGCAATGGTGGGGTAGGGCATAGATTACTTTGGATTGGCTGGGGCGGGGAAACACCCCGGAGTGGTGGCGTCAACGGGCACTCAAGCAGTCATTACGCTTCTGGTGGGCTGACTTTTTCCGTTACGGGCGGCAAGGTACGAAAGCGCGTGGCCCAACCACGCTTTAAAATTGCGTGGTTGGCGAAAAGTTTGTCCTGCCAGTAGTAGACAACGATGGCAACCGTGACGCCCAGCACCGCGCCCGCCGTCACGTCACGCAAAAAGTGATAGAGTAGGTACATTCTGCTAAATCCCACCATGGCGGCGAGTGCCAGGCAAAACAGGGTGATGGGTAGTTTACCGGAACGCGCGTTGAAGGAAAGAAAGGAGTAGAGCGCGAACGCCGAGGCGGTGTGGCCGCTCGGAAAACTACCCACCTCCGCCCAGCTCCGCCACTCCTCCTCGAAGTGGTTCAGGCTGTGCCAGGTGGCTTCGTGATTGTCGAAAAACCAGCGTAGCGGTCGGGCCTCAGCGAAACAGAGCTTCAGCACCCCGGCAAGTACCCCGGCGGCCGCCCCGGTCAGTACGGCAAATAATGCCTTGCGGTAGCTAAATGCACCCACGATGGCCACCACGCCAGCGTAAGCGACGGGCTCCCCGAAGTGGGTACCGATCTTAAAAAAGTAGTCGAAGAAGACACTGCGGTACTGATTAATAACGATCAGCGTATCGCCCTGCTGGGAGGTAAACAGTAAGTAAAGGCTGGCCACGACGAGCAGTAAGGTTGCCACGAGAAACAACCAGTTGTGCCGGAAAAAACTGACCGGTTCCTGCTCCGCTTGTCCGTCGGGGGGAAGGTTGTCCATGGTCACGAAGATAGCTCGTTGGGTAAATACCCTGGCGTCCGTCAAATATCCTCGGCACCGGTCCCTTACTTAGTCGGGGCGCCCTTTTTGACGTACCTGGCGTAGAGCTTTTTGAACAGATCGCTGATGTTATCGAAGTCGATCAGCTTTGCGTCCTTCATGGCACGATCCGTGATGTAAAGGCTCACCGGGAAAAGAATGATGCAGGGCAGCCAGCCGGCGAGCACGCCGTTGACGACGAAGCTCTCCGCGAGCTTCCGGCACAAAATGGTGAGGATGATAAAAATTACGAAGAAGATGATGGAGACCAGAATCGGATAACCAAAGCCACCCTTGCGTACAATCGCCCCCATCGGCGCGCCAATGAAAATGAAGATGATGCAGACCACCGCCATGCTGAACTTCATGTGCTTGTCGTACACGTATTTAATTCGGTTCTCGTGAATTCCCGGAAGTATTCTGGCCGTCGACGCCGCCTGGCTCACTACCGAACGGACGCCGGAGCGCGCGCGGTTGTACGTTCTTTTGCGTCCGTCCTTAGCTGCCACCAGTAACATGCCATCCATGCCCGGCCAGTCCGCCGCAGCCGTGACGAGGCGGTGTTTACGGGCCTTTTCGAGGGCGCCTTGGTGGGTTGCGGCATCACGAGTCTCCGCCAGCTGGGTCGCTTCCGACGACTGCTTGGTCGGCCGGAGCGGAGAAGTCTTTGCGTCGGTGATGAGTTCTTCCACGTCGAGGGAGTCTATACCGGATAACTCATCATCTTCCGCATTAGGGCGCGAAGCTCTACTGCCGCTGTCGAGGCCGCTAAAGCGCGTCGTGGTGGATAATCCGAATTTGGTCGTGTCCTTGCGCAGTAGTGGTAAGTACGTTTTTGCGTGATTACTAATGGTTTGCTTGCGGGTGCCGATGACGTCACTGATCGAGTCGATGCCGATCTGAAGTTGCCAGGAGGAAAGCATGGAGCGGTTCGTCTCGAACAAGCTGACGTCGGTCTGGCCCAGGTTGAACTGCTTTAGGTCGAAGATCTTTTCGTAGGTATCGAAATAGGTGCGCACGTAGGGCAGGGAGTTTTTGCCGGAGCCCGCCGTTTTCCGGTCGGAATACTGCACGCCGTCGTTGAGTTCCATGACGAGTGCCTGGCCGTCGTTTTCCGTGTACATCTGCCCGGTTTTTGCCGTGATTTGCCCCAGGTCGCCCGTCGTTGCGCGGCTGTGGTCGTAGATCAGCACGTCGGAGATGTTGCGGCCGTCCGTATCCCGCTCCCCGAGCCGAATGGCAAACCCGTTGAAGTCCGTATTGAACATGCCCGGCTCCATGTTCAGCGTCGGTTTTTTCTGGTTGATGTCGTACATCCGCGCCCCGAACTGGAGATTGGCGGCCGGGATGACGTAGTCAGAAACCATAAAACTAGCTCCGGCGGAAAGCACGCCAAAAACGATCATCGGCATCATGACCCGCAGCAAACTCGTGCCGGCGGATTTGATGCTCGACAGTTCATAGTGCTCCGCCATCCCCCCCAGGACCATGACGGACGAAATGAGTAAAGCCAATGGCAAAGCCAGGGGTACCAACCCGACGCACTTGTAAGAAAGCAGCTCAATGACCGTAAAAAAGCTAAGTCCCTTACCGGCAATCCGCTCCAGGTACTGCCAGAGCGCCTGCATGATGAGCACGAACATGGCAATCGCGAACGTCACGAAAAACGGTCCGATGAACTGCTTGATCATCAATTTATCGAGCTTCTTCATTTATTGGGGTAAGGCCGTAGAGACACGGCCAGGTAGGATAAGGTGGTATCGAGGAGAACTAGCTGAACGCTGTCATCCGGCGCAGGGATACACGACGGCGGCCAGAACCACGCAAATGGTCCTGGCCGCGCCAAAGGTAGATCGCTAATCGGTAGCTGAATCGCTCACCCGTCGTGAAGGATTACTTCTCCAGGTCTTTCTTCAGTTCGTTGAACTCGCCCTGCGTGGGGATCTGCCCCGTTTCCTTGAGCGTATCGATCGCTTGCTTTGCTTCCTCTTTACTGAGGTCTTGGTCGCGGTGACCATCCATGCCTTCGCGGTTGATGTTATAGTTGGAATCGTTCACGACGTGACTGTATGCGTCGTGCTCGGCTTTCTTGAGTTCGATCTGGTCCGTCTTCGCTTTCTGGTAGTAAAGCACGAGGCCGACAATGATTACGACAACACCAAGCAGGTAAGGCCAGTCGGAGGCTAAGTTCGTATCGTATAAAAGGTACATGTTTATCGGTTTGGTTAATGGTAATACGCAGCGTCATCCCGGGGTGTTTACCCCGGCGTACGTGTGCGTAATGTTCGGCAGCGGGGATGGTTTATTCGCGACAAATCATTTTGCCTTACCCGCCAAATCCAGTACCCAGGCATAATCCCGAGCCACTTCTTTAATCGCATCAAACCGCCCGGATGCACCACCGTGGCCCGCTTCCATATTCGTGTGCATGACGAGTTCGTTCTCGTTCGTCCGCAGCTCACGCAGTTTCGCGATCCACTTGGCGGGTTCCCAGTACTGAACCTGGCTGTCGTGCAGGCCGGTCGTAATGAGTAGGTTCGGGTACGCTTGCGCCTTCACCTGGTCGTAGGGGCTGTAACTCAGGATGTACTCGTAGGCTTCCCGCTCGTTCGGGTTGCCCCACTCGTCGTATTCCCCCGTAGTGAGGGGGATGCTGTCGTCGAGCATGGTGGTAACGACGTCCACGAAAGGAACTTGCGCGACGACGCCGGCCCAGAGGTCCGGGCGCTGGTTAATGATGGCACCCATCAGCAGGCCACCGGCGCTACCGCCCATTGCGTAAAGATTTTCCGGCTTGGTGTAGTTGTTGTCAACCAGCCATTCTCCTGCATCGATAAAATCATTGAAGGTATTTTTCTTCTTCAGGAGTTTACCATCTTCGTACCAGTGCCGCCCCATCTCCTCACCTCCGCGTACGTGGGCGATGACGTAGATGAAACCGCGATTAAGAAGCGATAGGCGGGCGACGCTGAAATAGGGGTCCATGCTGTGGCCATAGCTCCCGTAAGCGTAGAGGAGCAGGGGAGCGGTGCCGTCTTTCGGGGTGTCTTTATGATAGACGATGCTCAGTGGGACTTTCGTGCCGTCGCGGCTAACGGAAAAACGACGCTCGCTCACGTAATCGTCCGGACTGAATTCGCCGAGGACGGGTTGCTGCTTCAATAAGGTCTGCTCCTTGGTGACCATGTCAAAATCATAAGTAGAGGCCGGGGTGGTCATCGACTGGTAGCCGTAGCGAAGGGTTTGGGTGTCGAATTCCGGATTTTGGGAGGTGTAGGCCATGTAGGCTTCGTCCTTGAAATCCAGGTAGTAAGAGTTGTCGGTACTGTTTTTCAATTGACCCGGGTTTGAAATCACCCGCAGCTGCGTCAAACCGTTCGTGCGCTCGGAAAGGACGAGGTAGTTTTTGAACAACTCGACGTCCTCCAATAAAGTGTTCGGCCGTTTGGCAATGACAGTCGTCCAGTTATCTTTTTCGGTCGCCTCCTCCGGCGTTTCCATCAGCTGGAAATTCTTGGCGCCGAGGTTCGTCAGGACGTAGAAGCGATCGTCGATGTGCGCGATGCTGTATTCCAGATTGCGCTCGCGGGGTTGAAACATCCGTGGTTCCGCGAGTGGCTCGTCGGCCTTCAGCAGCCGGTACTCGTTGCTGACGGTTTGGGCGGAACCGAGGATGATGTATTTCCGGGATTTACTGCGGTAAACGAAGGCGCGGAAAGTCTCGTCGGTCTCTTCAAAAACCGTCACGTCGTCCTGCGGCGCGGTGCCGAGTTCGTGGCGCATGATCTTGTAGGGGCGCAGACTTTCGTCTTTAATGGAGTAGAATATATAGTTCCCGTCGGCGCTCCAGACACTGCCGCCGGTGGTGTTGGGGATAACGTCGGGCAGGTAATGACCGGTTGCCAGGTCTTTGATACGGATGGTGTAGATACGGCGGCTGATCGTGTCTTCGCCGTAGGCCAGGTAACGGTTGTCGTCGCTGACGGTGAGGCCGCCGACTTTGTAGAAATCGTGGGGTTCGGCGAGTTCGTTGACGTTGAGCAACGTCTCTTGCTCCTTCTTGTCTAGCTTGCGGCGGAGGTATTTAGGGTACTGATCGCCAGTGTCGTAGCTCGTTTGGTATTCGTAGCCGCGGAAGACGTAGGGGACGGATTGATCGTCCTGTTTGATGCGGCCCTTGATTTCTTCGAAGAGATCGTTTCTGAAATCATCGGTGTGCTTCGTGCGGTCGGCGAACCAGGTGTTTTCTGATTCGAGGTAGGTGATGACTTCGGGGTTTTCGCGTTTGTTTAGCCAGTAGTAATCGTCGTTGCGGTCCTGGCCGTGGGCGGTCAGGGTGTGGGGTTTCTTGGTGGCTTTGGGGGCGGTCATGTTCGGGGTATTTGTCGGGTAGAACGGTATTTAGCTGCTTTCGATCACGGTATCATCAAATTCCTTGCCCAGTCCCCCGGCACCCGCGTCCGCGCCCAAATTGTCAGGTATCTTTGCGGCATGGAAAAGATGATGCGTAAATCCTGGTGGAAATGGCTCGGCGTGGCGCTGGTCGTTTACGGAATCGTGGCGGGTTTGCTGGTGCCGCTGAAGCCGAATGCTTACGGCGTGATGCCGGGTAGCGCGACGTTGGGGCAGACGGAAACGTTTGAAATGCTGGGGTATAACACCAGTTTTTTGGGCGCGGACGCAGGTGCCGTGAATGCGTGGGTAAGAGCAGGGGAGGGACTAGCCCTCCGAGCGGACCGCATAGAAATAATTGACGACCGGCGCGCCAAACTGACCTTCACCTTTCCTGAATATCTGCCCGAAAACGATGTCCCCGCCGGACAAGCACGCGCGCTCCCGATTATCATGACCACCGACAACGATGGCACCTTCGTCGTGCCGGATGCCGTGACCTTGCGGCAAGTCACCACCCCGCTAAGCACGGAAGTGGCGGAAACCGGCTGGACGACCGGAGCTATCGTAAAGGGCGACTTGTTCCCAAGCCAAGGAATCACTTTTCCCTACCGAAATGTCTTATTGGAAACGATCCGGAACACTTACTTTCACGTCAGTCTCTGGTTCGCGATGATGTTTCTGTTCATCGCCGGGGTCGTGTACGCGATCAAGTACCTGCGGCGCAGTGGCGAGACGATGCTGGACGGTATCCACACCGTCAGCCGCCGCGATAAAGCTGACTATTGGGCCGTCGCCTTCACTTCCGTCGGGATGCTTTTTGGTATTCTTGGTCTGCTAACCGGCGCGGTTTGGGCCAAATACACCTGGGGGACCTACTGGAGCTGGGACATCAAGCAATTCACGACGCTCATCGCATTGCTGATTTACGGCGGTTACTTCGCCCTCCGCGCCGCACTGCCGGACGCCGAGCAGCGGGCACGACTGAGCGCGGCTTACAATATTTTCGCCTTTGCCTGCCTCATTCCCTTAATCTACATCCTGCCCCGGCTGGTCGGTGATTCCCTGCATCCGGGGGCGGCGGGCAACCCGGCGATGGGCGGCGAAGACCTCGACAGCACCATGCGCATGGTCTTTTACCCCATCATAATTGGCTGGACGCTCTTTGGATTCTGGATGGCGTGCATTACTTTTCGGGCACGGGTTTTGCTGGAACGGACTTTACGGGTCTGACGGCAACGTTTTTGGCCCTAAGATCATTTAAGCGAACACCGGTGCCCACTCGGTTATTGACGAACGGGCGGTAAAACCCAGGACTGAACATGGACCACCAAAAAGAACTCAACGACCTTCGCCAAGCCCTTTCCGCTTCTCCCGAGAACGTCTACATCAGGCGTTTACTGATCGAGAAATTGCGGGAGGTTGGTGGAGAGGAGAAAGAACTTGAAAAGGAACTGAATAAACTGATCCGTAAGGAGCCTCATTCGATCGACCTTAAGGAGTACCTTATAGAAGTCTACTTCAAACAGGAAAAATATTCTACCTGCCTCATCATTTTCGAGGAAGTCGAAGAACCCATTCTGCTCTCTCCGGAATCGCGCGTCCTGGTTGCCAAAGCTTACCTGAAGGACGGCGACACGGCCCGCGCCGGCGAAGTCTACCGCGGCGCGGTGGAGCACGACGATGACGTCGCCGACGACGAGCTCGACCAGCAATTTCGCCTGGGCGTCGATATTGAATACACCATCGACGCGACCGAAGACGAATTCCGCCTGATGGCCAAGCCCGACACTAACTTCTCCGACGTCGGCGGCATGGAAGGCGTGAAGCGGGAAATCGACTTAAAGATCATCCAACCCCTCCAGCACGTCGACCTCTACAAAAGCTACGGTAAGAAAGTCGGTGGCGGTATCCTACTCTACGGACCTCCCGGCTGCGGCAAAACATTTATCGCCCGCGCCACGGCCGGCGAGATCAACGCCAACTTCATCAGTGTCGGACTCAATGACGTGCTGGACATGTGGATCGGCAATTCCGAAAAGCAACTTTCCGAATATTTTGACCTGGCTCGTCGCAAGGCGCCCTGCGTGCTGTTCTTCGACGAGGTAGATGCGCTTGGTGCCAAGCGTTCCGATATGCGCCAATCCGCTGGCCGAAACCTGATCAACCAGTTCCTCGCGGAGCTCGACGGGATCGAATCGAATAATGAAGGTCTGTTGATCATCGGCGCGACCAACGTTCCCTGGCATCTCGATACCGCCTTTCGCCGTCCGGGGCGTTTTGACCGCATCATCTTCGTCCCACCACCCGATGCGACCGGCCGGGAGGCCATCCTGAAACTTAAGCTGAAGGATAAACCGCTTGGAAAGATCGATTACGTTAAGATCGCTAAGCGCACGAAGGACTTCTCCGGTGCCGACCTGAACGCAGTCATCGATATTGCCATTGAAAATATTCTGGAACAGGCGATCAAGACGGGGGCTCCCAGGCCAATTGAAACCAAAGATTTGCTAGCTGCCGCCGAGCGGCATAAGCCTTCGACCAGCGAATGGTTTTCTACGGCGCGGAACTATGCTACTTTTGCTAATAAGGGGGGGCTTTATGATGATATTTTGGGGTATTTGAAGTGAGGGGAATTAGACTCATTCATTAAAATTATTTGTGGGATAACAAAAACATTTCAGGACAATAGCCCATAACCACAAACCAAATTGTGGGACACAAATCCTTATAAATAATAAACGGAAACGTGGGGCTGCATGCGCATGCTACGAATTAAACGAAAACGTGGGACTGCATGCGCACGCTACGAATTAAACGAAAACGTGGGGAAGCATGCGCTACGCGTCTCCTTCGGGGTCCCACGCTACGGTAGACGACCCTCCGGGCCTAAACGGAGATTGCTGAAAATACCAGACCAATATTAGTAGTGGTCAATCTTTGCTATTTCCTCTAAACTCATCCCGATTTGTCACCAAACAACCTACAACAACGCCTCAGTCTCCTCTTTCAGCAGGATCGTTTTAAGGAAAGCCGGGAACTGCTGGAGAATTATCTGTCGGACTTTCCCGACGACCGGTTCGCGCAACTCAACTACGTCAACGTGCTGCTCAACTTGGGGGAGAAGAAGGCAGCCCGCGAGGTGATGGGGCCGATCGTCAATGAGAATCCAGACGATCCGACCGTGCTCCGGCTGGCTGCCTCGCTGGAGTTGATGGATGGTAAGGACAAGGTGGCCCAGACCTACGCCGAGACGCTCCTGCAAATGAATGCGCGGGATGCGGACGCTTACGTACTGATGGCCCGCATAAAGATGAAGCAGCGTAATTATGACGGCGCGTTATACTACGTGGATGAAGCACTCGCCATCAACCCCGAAGATTCGGCGGCGCTTAATCTCAAGATATTCGTCGGTAGTCTTTTGGGCCACAAGGATGTTGGCGTAACGGTCGAAGATGCCTTGAACCTTTCTCCGGAAGACCCGACGACCATTGCGCAACACGCCTACTCGCTGCTCTCGCAGGGGAAGTCGAAGGAGGCACTGGAGCGCGCGCGCTACGCACTAAGCCTGACTCCACAAAATGACATGGCGAGGTACGTCATGCTGGAAGGACTGAAGGCCAGATTTCCCATCTACCGGGGCTATTTTAAATACCAGCAATTCATGGCCCGGCTGTCTGGCAGCGCCTCCTTTGGCATCACTATCGGATTGTGGATCGGCGTGAATGCACTGAACCGGTTCGCAGGCAGCAACCCGGCTTACGCGCCTTACGTCCAGCCCATTGTGTACTTCTTCGTAGGAATTTTCTTGCTCTCCTGGATCATCACGCCTTTGATGAATTTCTACTTGCTCACGAATCAGTACGGCCGGGTGCTGCTGGATCAGGAGGAGAAGGTCATGGCCCGCCTCGTTGGTGGCTCCTTCATTGGTGGGGTAATCAGCTTCGTAGCCAGTGCAGTAACTGGTTACGATGTGTTCTTTTTATTGGGGATGGTGTTGATTGCGCTGACCATTCCACTCGGTACTTTTTTACGGCCGTTGCGGAAGCGTCAGAAGCAGATCTTGACTGCGTATACGGTCGGGTTGGCCTTAGTGGGACTTGCTGGTGCGCTACTTCTGAATTTGACCTTGCTTAGCATTGCGGGCGTTGCTATTCTGGCTTATCAATTTATCCTCAACGGGATGGCGGCGCGGGAGATGGGGCGGACTTTTGGGGAGTGATGGTATGAGGTAATTATTTCGAACAGTTGGGATAGAGAACCCGAATGGCCTGAATTGCCGTTTGCTCTCGATCCTCACCAGAGATAATCGCAAGGGTAATACCCGACTGGTGTACCAGCTTCAGATACCGTTCGTAAATAAGTAACCGATCTCTTACGTCAGGGTGTTCACGCAGCGGATCATCCGCCCACGGCAAGTCAGGATAACAGAGTAAAATCAAGTCATAATCAATCTCCGCAATAGCTTTCGCAATGGCCTTCGAGACCTGGCCATACTTGACGGACGACCACACGTAGAGCACGATCGGACCGGTATCACAAATCATAATTTCTACATCCCCGAGATCTAAAGCAGCCCGTTCACCAGCTAACTGACCAGCTAACATTACATCCAAATCCGCCGCAACGTAAGCGGGGTCCTTTTCCAGGTACCCCCGCGCAAACTCCGGCACGTACGCCCCCGAAAAAAAAGTGGCAAGCCCACGCGCTAACGTCGACTTGCCACTGCTTTCCGGACCGGTAACTAAGATTTTAATCATTGGTTACCCGGGTGGTTTTAGCGTTGTAATTCGATCTTTTCCTTGGCTTTAGCTGCCTTGAGCGCTTCTGAGCTGGTTTTCATCTCCTCACCCATCTGCTGGCTGGCGATGAAGCTGGCCGTCATTTGGCTGAGCATGTCGGAACCGGCCGTAGGGGCGTTGGGCAGCATGATTAGGTTGGAGTTCACGTTTTCGCCCATGCTCTGGAGCGTATCGTAGTGCTGGGTAACGACGATGAGCGCGGAAGCTTCCTGTGAGTTGATACCAACGGAGTTCAGAATGTCTACCGACTCTTCCAGTCCCTTGGCAATCTCCCGCCGCTGGTCGGCGATACCCTGACCCTGAAGACGCTTTGATTCGGCTTCGGCCTTGGCCTTGGCGACGATCCGGATGCGTTCTGATTCTCCTTCGTACTCGGCGGCCAGTTTTTCACGTTCGGCGGCGTTGATCCGGTTCATGGCCATCTTTACGGTAGCGTCGGGGTCGATGTCCGTAACGAGGGCACGAACGATGTTGTAGCCGTAGGCTTGCATGGCGTCTTGAAGTTCCGATTTAATGGCGTTGGCAATATCGTCTTTACGAACGAAGACATCGTCGAGGATCATCTTGGGTACTTCGGCGCGCACCACGTCAAAGATGTAAGAATTGAGCTGCTCGTCGGGGCGGTCGAGCTTGTAGAAAGCATCGTAGACGGAATCGCGACCGACGACGTACTGCACGCCTACCTTCAATTTTACGAATACATTATCCTTGGTTTTTGTCTCAACGTTGACATCTAGCTGCCTAACTTTCAGACTCATGCGGCCGGCGACTTTATCAACAACGGGAACCTTGAGGTGTAAGCCTGGCCCCCGGATGGAAGAAAAGCGCCCGAAGCGTTCCAGAATGACCATGGATTGCTGCTTCACGACGAAGAAGCTGCTCATGAAAACATAGAGGATGAATAAAAGCGGGAGTAAAACTAGCGGGTTAAACAAAAAGTCCATAGACGTTGATTTTGTGTAAGATAATATACTTATCGACAAAAGGTTAACGTGCGGCGGGAAAGAATGGATGTCGCTCGTAAACCTTGTGTCACCGAGCCGGCAAAACCCGTCCGCTGGCTTCGCCGAACCCTACCCGCAAGCCGTCTTTTACGCCGTATCCGCGCAACACAATCGTATCGCCATCTTCCACGAACGTTCGTTCGGTTCCGTCCGGCATCGCTAATGGTGAACGACCACCCTCGCTTATCTCCAGTAGGGAGCCGTAGCTGGTTTCGTCCTTGCCCGAGATCGTTCCGGAGGCCATCACGTCACCGACCCTGACGTTGCAACCATTGCTGGTGTGGTGGGCTAGCTGCTGGGCCATGTTCCAGTACATGTATTTGAAGTTGGACCGGGAAATAGTTTTGGAAACACCGGCGGAGGTCGTGAGCGTCACTTCTAGTTTAAGATCGAAATTGCCGTTTCCTGTATATTTTAGGTAATCCAGCACCTCCGGGTCCTGCGTTGGCCCGGGTGTTCGGAAGGGTTCGAGGGCGGCGAGTGGGACGATCCAGGGGGAGATCGTGCTCGCGAAGTTTTTGCCGAGAAAGGGGCCGAGAGGTACGTATTCCCACTTTTGGATATCGCGCGCGGACCAGTCGTTGAACAGTGCCAGTCCGAATATATAATCATCCGCGTCTCCGGTGGCGATCGGCTCGCCCAGTGTGGAGTCTTTACCGATGACGAACGCCATTTCTAGCTCAAAATCTAATTTCGACGTCGGTTCGAACTGAGGGGTGGGGTAGTGGTTTGGCTTCACTTGTCCGCGCGGGCGGGTGATGTCGGTGCCGCTAACCACGATCGAGGAGGCGCGGCCGTGGTAGCCGACGGGGAGGTGTTTCCAATTAGGTAGCAGGGCGTTCTCCGGGTCACGAAACATCTTGCCGACGTTGGTGGCGTGCTCAATGCTGGAGTAGAAGTCGGTATAGTCGCCGATGCGGACGGGCAGGTGCATCCGCGCCGCTTTGCGGGCTACGAAAACTTCCGGGTGTCTAGCCAGTAAACCTTGCTCCTCTTGCAATAATTCTTGCACCCGCGACCGCGCCGCATCCGTCACCTCTTTGCCCAGGGAAATAAATGGATTCAGGTGGTCCTCGTAGAATACGCTGACGTCGAAATCGAACAGTCCCAGTTCAGCTACCACCGACATATCGATGATGTGGTCGCCGTAAGCAACACCCACGCGAGGGTCGTTGCCAGCCACGGAGAATATACCCCAGGGGAGGTTTTGGAGGCTAAAGTCCGAGTGGGCGGGAAGGGTTGGAATCATGGCGGCAAGATAGGGCGCGGTCGCAGGTGCAAGGAATTAACGAAGTGATAGTTTATTACTCATCCAAAATTTTCTTAGTTGAAATCTAATAATTACTACTCACTAACAAAGAAATCGTACACCTCACTTACGTAGCAACTTGTTACCGGCAGCAAATCGGCAGAGATTTTCAAACAGTTCCCATTTGCCCACCGGCGAGTGCATAAAGTGCTTGGAATCAATCAAGTATTTCTCCCCGTTACTATCTTGGAGAAGTTTGGTACTATTACGAAGCGCCCGGGCGGGGCCCGCGATTACCTTTGGAAGGTGGTTATTACCGTAAGTTTTAATTGCTTTTCGATCATTCGCATTTTATAGTATATGTATCAAACCGACCAACTGAATTTGCTCCCGGGAGTAATCATGTCAGTGCTTTTCACCGTCTTACTTTCCACTAACCTGAGTGGACAGGGCTCCGTCGCCGGCGTAGTGACCGGGGCGGAAGGGGAGACCCTGATCGCCGCGAGCGTCTTCGTGCCCGGCACGACCAAGGGGAACTTTACGGATCTGGACGGTGGCTACCGTTTGAGCTTGCCCGCCGGCACTTATGAAATACAAGCAAGTTACATCGGTTACGAGGCAAGTAGTCAGGAAGTTGTTATCATAGACGGAAAAACGGCCAAGCTGGATTTCGTGCTGGCGACGGCTAATATGTTTGGTGAAGAAGTCGTGGTGACGGCTCAGATGATGGGGCAACGCTCCGCCATCAGCCAGCAATTGAACGCCGACGGTATCGTAAACGTCGTTTCTGAAGAACAGATTCAGGAACTCCCGGATGCCAACGCGGCGGAATCCATCGGCCGCCTGCCGGGCGTTTCGCTAAAGCGATCCGGTGGCGAGGCTAACAAAGTCGTGCTACGGGGGCTGAGTGATAAATTCAGTCTGATCACCCTGAACGGGGTGCCCATTCCCGCGACCGACGCCAATTCTCGCGGGGTGGATCTCAGTATGTTCTCTCAGAGTTCCCTTGCGGGAATCGAAGTGACGAAAGCCGTCACCGCCGATATGGACGCCGACGCGATCGCGGGAGCCGTCAACCTCGTGACGCGTAAAGCGCCGGAAGAGCGGGAATTTCGCGTTGACCTCGGCGGAGGATACAACCGGTTAGAAAAAGATTTTGGGCAGTACCGGGTGGACGTGCGTTACGGCCGCCGGATATTGAATAACAAACTGGGCGTGCAGGCATCCGTCAATAACGAACGGCTGATCCGGAGTCGGGAGTCTTTTAGCCAGGGTTGGCAGATTGACGCGGATAGCTCTACCCAGATTACCGACCTGGGCGTCAACTACGTAGACGAAACCCGGGGTCGCCTGGGCGGCAACTTACTACTCGATTACGATACCGGTGACGGCGGCACCATCCGCTTCAACAACTTCTACACGCAGACTAGTCGGGACCGTATTACGTCCAGCCGGGACTATCCCGTGACTGGCGACGTTAACTATAACATCTCCGATACCGAGACCATCAACAGCACCCTGAACAACTCGCTTTCGGGCGAGAACTTTCTCGGGAATGGCATTGAGATCACTTGGAATCTCTCTCACGCGCAATCCGTCGGTAGAAGCCCGTACGACTACTCCATGAACTTCCAGGAAGGCGGCGCGCCCGAGACGGGTATGCGGAACGTCCCCAATGAATTGCTCGACGGACCCGGCCAGGCGCTCATTCCGCTGGCGTATAATAATTTCCGGCAAGCCTTTCTTTACGGCGCGCGCTTTAGTGACGCCGAGAACCGGGATCGGGATTTCATCGGTACCGTAAACGTAAAAAAATCGTTTTCGCTCAGCGAAACGATCAACGGTTCCTTCAAGACGGGCGCAAAGATTCGTCAGAAAAGACGGACGCGCGAGGCGGACAGTCAGCAGTCGCTCGACTACCTGGGATTACCCAAAACGTTCGTTCAATTGCCCAACGGCGACATCGTTCCTCAGGATTTTAGCGCCACGTCATTCAATGATTTTACGAAGGTCGGGGGCAGCAATGTTTCCTTGGTGAACTTCCTGGACGCGACACCCGCGCAACGGGAACTGCTGGATCAGTACGCACTCAACCCGCTGGTCAATCCCGAACTGGCCCGGGAGTGGGCGGAGATTACGAGGAATGCGGTTAACCAACAGGGGGAACTTTTCCAGTACGTAGAGGATCTCCAAGCCAGAACCGGTAACTACGACATCCAGGAAAGAATCTATTCCGCTTACGTGATGACGACGTTGGACATCGGCGAAAAACTGCGGGTTATCGGCGGCTTGCGTTTCGAGCGCGAAGACAATGAGTACCAGGGCATTTACGCACCGGAACTGGGGGGTATACTCCGAGCGGACCCATCCGTACTCCAGGATACGACATCCTCGTACGCGGCTAATTACGTGCTGCCTAACCTTCACTTGCGCTACAAGCCGGAGGAGTGGTTCGACCTTCGTTTTGCCGCCACAAAAACCCTTGCGCGGCCCGACTTTGCCATGCGGCTGCCTCGGTTGGAGATCGATCGCGTCAATCGGACGGTTAGTAGGGGAAACACCACGATCGAATCTACGGTAGCGTGGAACTACGATGTGATCGCATCCTTCTACCAATCTAAATACGGTCTCTTTACGGCGGGGGTATTCTACAAGGCATTAGATAACTCCTTCTACAACCTGAACAACCGGCGTATCCTCACCCAAGCTTCCGCAGATGAGCTCGCCTTACCAACGGAGCGCGGGACTTTGGTGGGCTTCAACCTCAGCGAGCCCATTAATACCGACGACACCAAGGTCTACGGCGTAGAGTTTGATTTGCAGGCGAATCTGCGGTTTCTACCCGGCGTGCTCAAAAACCTAGTGTTCCGGGCCAACTATTCCCGCATTCAGTCCGAAACCAACTACCCCCGGGTAAGAATCGATCAGGACAATTCGGAATTCCCACCCACCCAGACGGTCGTGCAATTTACCGAGCAGGGTAAGTTGGAGGGCCAGCCGGAGAACTTTGGCAACGTCGCCTTGGGGTACGATCTGGGGGGGTTCTCGTCCCGCCTAAGTGTGTTCTTCCAGGACGACTTTCTAACAACGGTGACCAGCACGGGCCTGCGCGAACAATCCGAGAAAGGCTTCTCCAAGTGGGATTTCGTCGTCAGCCAAGAAATAAAAAAGATAAAACTTATTTTCAACGTCAATAACATTACCAACTTTTCCGAGGGGCAGTTTTATAACTTTCGGGGGTTGGACCGGGGAGAATCCAAATTCGGTGTCCAGGTTGACTTTCGCGTACGGTACACCCTTTGATCCGGGCTGCCATCGCGTGATATAGTCACATTCGCGGCAGCAACTAAAAATTCACACAATCGCTCCTGCGGTACCCATTATTGGGGCCACTATTTTCTAATCAATACATCCTATTATGAAATTCAACTTTACACTTTTATTCACCCTTCTGGTCGGCCTTTCCGCTACGGCGCTGACCGCTCAGGAGGAGATGATGATCGAGCCGGGTACTGGCTTCCTCAACCAGATCATTCTTGCCGACACTACCGCAACCGGCGAGCGGAATGATGAAAACCGGATTTACGTCCTCCGCCGCGACGCGGAGTATTTCGTTCAGGGGCCCTTTCGCACCCAGACCTTTATGCTACACCTCAAAGCCGAAGAAGGCACGGGTGAACTACCGCACGTTAAGCCTTTCGCCGACCAGGATGGTGCGATCAACGGTAATCTGATCCGGACTTACGCCGATGCCATTTTTGAGAACATCTACCTCGATGGTCAAGCCAATGAGGAAGGTCAGCCTTACCCCGCCCGTATTTTGCGGATGGAGGGAGAAGGCGCTAACCTGACGGTACGTGGCTGCATCCTCAACAACGGTGCCCAGTCGGCCCTACGCGTCAATAGCGCCGCCGGAACGATCCTTTTTGAAAACACCGTCGTGGCCAACATGGGTGCTATCGCTCAGGACAACATGGGCAACGGCCGGGTCATCGACTGCCGCGGTTCCGCCGTGCAAATGCTCAAACTTGAGGATTGCACCTTCGTCAACACGATGGACCGCATTATTCGCCACCGCGGAGGTTCCGGCGTGCTGGATTCATTCGAGATGAATCATAGTACCGCCGTTAACCACATGGGTTACCACGGCGTGATCGAGCTGGGCAATGTCGGTGACTACGTTAAGATCACCGATAACCTTTTCTACGACGTCTTCAGCATGGGCGTAGATTCTACCGACGCCGAGCGACTGACGGAATTTGACGCGACGACGGAAGTCGATGCAGCCGGTAATCCGATAATGGTCTGGGTAGGGTCCATTCCTAACGACAGCACCGAATTCATCATCGACCAGAACATCTACGGTATTTCTCCCGAGCTACAGGCTTGGTACGATGAGTACGATTTAGATGAAGGCCCTAATCAAATTCTGACAAACCACATTGCAGATAAGGTCGCACAAACTACGGTAATGGATAGTGTGTCCACTCCATTTGCGAAAGCCGACGTGACGTTGACGGAAGTGCCAATGTTTGCCAAGGAATTACAGGATTGGTACTGGCGCCCAACCGCAGACGGCGGTGCGGGAAAATCCAAAGTCACGACGACTGAGTTCACGATGAACCGCGAAATGTCCGATTACTTTGGTTATGAAGCTACGTTAGATGCAAGTTATAACACTAGCGATAGCTTGCTTACCGGCACTGGTGGAGCGCCCGTAGGTGACCGGACTTGGATGTCGACCATCACCAACACCAACGATCCGCAAAGATCCGAAGTCGCGATGCGCAGTTTCCCTAATCCGATTAGCAGCAATGCTACATTAGAGTACACTCTGGAGCAGGCAGCTACGGTACGGATGGAACTCTTCGACTTGAACGGTCGTCAGCTTCGCCAGGCGAATTTGGGTCAGCAGTCCGCTGGCGTTCACTCGACTACCCTAGAGCGCGGCAACCTAGCACCGGGTCTTTACTTGATCCGAATTTCCGGTAACGGTCGTTCGGGTATGTTGCGAGTGACGGTTCAATAGGATCATTTTCTACATCTTTTACGCTTGATCAACCGCCCCCTCGCCTCGTGAGGGGGCGGTTTTAAATTACTGTCGTTATGAAAAAATTATTTACGGTAGGTCTCTTCTTTTTTTGCCTATCGCTTACCGCCCAAACGGGGGTGTTCGACGTGAGTCAGGAGGTCTTCGGGCCCGGAAAGGACGTGCTGATCACCACCGAACTGCAGACCCTGATCGACCGCTGCGCGGAAGCGGGTGGTGGTAAAGTCTATTTCCCCGCCGGCGAATACCTCACCGGATCACTCGTGCTGAAAAGTAACGTCTACCTCGAGCTAGGTCCCGGTGCTACGCTGTACGGAAGCACGGATATGAAAGACTACGCCGCTTCCGACGGCCAGAGTCTCATTTACGCTAAGGGCGTGGATAACGTCGGCATCATCGGTAGCGGAACCCTGAACGGCCAGGGGGATTCCTTCTGGAGAGGAAAGCCTCGTCCTTTCAACCGTCCGGAGCGCTTCATTCTCATCGTTGAAAGTACGAACGTTCACTTCAAGGACATCAAGATGCTCAACTCCCCCAACTGGAACCTGGAGGTGCGTAACTGCGATGGCGTCTGGATCGATGGCGTGACCATGATCAGCGAGCGTAAGGCTCCAAACTCAGACGGTATCGATCCGGTCTCTTCCCGGAACGTATTTATCTCCAATTGCTACATCGAGGTCGGGGACGACGCGATCTGCCCCAAAAGCCAGGACGGCGTGCCCACGGAGAATCTGGTCGTCACCAACTGCATCCTGGATTCCGACGACGCAGCCATCAAATTTGGTACCCGCTCCGAAGATCCAATTCGCAACTGCGTATTCAGCAACATCATCATCCGCAACACGGATTACGGGATTGCTTTTTTCGCAAAGGACGGCGGTACTTTTGAGAACATCCGGTTCAACAATATTACCATCGAAACCACCCGGGAAGCTGCGGCGGACGCGACGAAGCCGTCCGGTACCTATCCCATTTTCATGGACCTGGAGCGGCGGGAAGGTAAACTGGGCGTGATTCGCGACATCTACTTTAGTGACATCAGTATCGATTCGCCAAGTGGTAGTTGCTTGTTTCTGGGCCAGCCCGACAAGCCTTTGGAAAATATTAACCTAAAGAACATCAGTTTCGTCCTGCACGAACGTCCACCCTTCGCGGGAAAGATGAAGCCGCGCGGCGTTCGGAACCTCAAGAATAAAGCTTTAAATGACTATTCAGACGTAGCGGCCAACTTCTCCTTCGCGCACGTCAGGGGATTATACATCGACGGACTATCAGTTACGGACCGCTCGGCGGGTGGCAAGAATGAGCGGAGATTTTTGTGGGGTTATGACGTGCACGATGTTTCGCTCAATAACCTGCGGGAGCGTCTACCGGTAGCTAATGTTAATCTACCCATGCTTCATTTCGTTGAGTCTTCTGACGTAGAAGTGAGTAACTCTTCCCCCCGCACGGAAGGAACTGCGTTTTTAGAGATTGACGGGGAAGCTAGTACTGGATTTACCCTCCGTAATAATGATTTACGTAAGGTCGTAAAGCTGTTGGAAACAAGCAACGGAGCCGACGTGATAAACGTGGATGATCGGCAGAATCTAAGAAAGTAGTAACCAAGTAGCCATGAGTAACAAAATTCCGCCACAAAAGCACACAAACACAAAAGAGTAAACAACCATTGTTTCGGCACAGAAAAAAGCTATTGTGTGTTTTTGTGTTTGTGTGGCGAAAAAAGCTGTATTGCCTCAGTGTTTGGGGTCTACCGCCCGTGCTTCCGCTGATAAGCACTAGGCGAAACCCCGTAATGCTTCTTAAAATAAGTAGAAAAGTGATTAGGCGCCGCAAAGCCAGTCTTGTACGCAATCTCCGAGATAGATAGGTTACGCTCGATCAGCAACTGGGAAGCATGCTTTAACCGAACGGACCGGACAAACTTGTTGACGGTCTGCCCGGTGAGCGCCTTCAATTTCCGGTAAAGTTGGATCCGGCTTACGCCCAGCAGGTGCGACAAGCCTTGGGCATCCAGGTCACTGTTATCCATTTGTTCCTCTACGGTACTGATCGCCCGCTGGAGGAATTCTTCATCAACGGAAGCCATGCGCCCTTCGGAGGTATCGACCTCACCACTGCCCTGGAAGTGACGGCGCAAGCGATCGCGGCTACGGATGAGGGCGGCCACGCGGCTTTCCAGCACCCGGTAGCTGAATGGTTTTTCGATGTAGGCATCCGCACCCACGCGGAAGCCCCGGATTTTCTCTTCTTCCCGCGTCCGGGCGGTTAGGAGAATCACCGGGATGTGGCTGGTATCGAAATCGTTCTTGAGTACGGTGCAAAAGTCGATGCCGTCCATTTTGGGCATAGTGACGTCCGAGATGATCAGGTCGGGGTATTCGCTTTTGGCGAGGGTGAGGCCATCTTCGCCGTTGGTAGCTTCGATCACCTTACAGCGGGCCTCAAAGCAGGTGCGCAGGAAGATGCGGGTGTCGAGGTCGTCCTCGACGATAAGGAGTTTGGTTTTGTGCGTGGGTACGTCCGCTGATGCGGTATCGGGCGCCGCGGATTTATCTGCTTGTAGGCTGAGTGGGGAGAGGGATATTCGGAGTTCTTCGAGCGCGTACTGCATGTTTGCCGACGGCAGGGTAGTTATTGCCGACACGGTATCTTCTGAAGATGTATTGACGCTGGGAAGCAGGACGGTAAAAGTGGTGGCTACGCCGGGATCACTAGTTACCGAAATTGTGCCGCCGTGGGTACCTACTAATTCTTTGATGTAAGACAGTCCGATGCCCAACCCCAGGTGCAGATCGGCCGATGCGGTTTTTTTCACCTGGTAGAAACGGTCAAATATTCGGGTGAGGCTGTCGGCGGGGATGCCGCTGCCGTCGTCCGTTACCGATAGTTTTACGTTTACCCCGCTCTTCTCGGAAAAACTCGTGGCACCCGTCCCGATAGCTATCGGGACGCCCAAATTATCTGCAGCCGTCTCGTCAAGCTCCACCCGGATCGTGCCTCCAGTAGAAACGTTTTTAAAGGCATTGGACAGCAGGTTGAAAAGAATTTTCTCAATCTTGTCGCCATCGAATTCCGTAAATAAGGAAGGGCCCGAATACTCGGTCAGGAGGGTGACGCCACGCTGGTTGGCGAGGGGACCAAACTGCGTGGTGATCTGCCGGACGAATTCAGTCAGGTCAGCGCGCACGGGCCGGTACGCAAGGCTGCTATCCTCTACTTTGTAAATCTGGAGAATCTGGTTGATGAGGCGGAGAATGCGCTGACCGTTCCGCTGGATAATGGTGTAATACTTGTCCCGCATCCCGTCGTTCACCGGGTTGACGCCGTCGAGTAGCTCGTCGACGGGCCCCAGAATGAGACTAAGCGGCGTCCGAAATTCGTGGGAAACATTGGTAAAAAAGCGTAATCTGGAAGTCGATATTTCCTGAATTTCCGCCAAACTGTGTTCTAGCTTTCCCTTCTGTTCCCGAACTTGCTCGTTCCGCTGCCGCAGTAAACCGGACTTGTGCTCCAGCTCTACGTTGAGCACCTTAAGGCGCTGATAATGACGGAGTACGAGGTACTGAAGCACACCAATGGTGAGCAGCGCGAGCGCGGCTACGAAAAGGAACTGAGGGCGTAACCACCACGCGGATAGCACCTGAAACGCCTGCACGGGGGGGCGGGAATCAACGTTAAAATCACGATCCCGCGAGCGCACCTCCAACCGGTAATCACCCGCCGGCAAACCTTCAAAACGATGGTACTTTTCCGGGCTGTAGTTCGACCAAGTTTCCTCGTTGAGCCGGAACGAATACTGTAACTCGTCAATCGTCGTTTGCTCGAAGTAGTCGTTACCCGCCCAGAAAACAGTAACGTTGCCTGCCTGGTCCACCTCACCGGGCTTAGTGATTATCCGCGTCCGGGGCGGGTTCTTATCTTGATTATAGGCAACCGTGCGGTGCCCCGCATACACGGAAGGCGCAACCTCCGGCCAAATCATACCGCGCCGCCGCCAGTCGATGCCGGAGCGGTTGAACCACAGAAACCCGGAAGTGCCGCGAGCGAGGCGGGTGTTTTCGGGGCTCAGAACGAGAGATTGCGGGAACAGATTAGCCGTCCATTTTTCACCGTCGTAGTGGCAGACGCCGCCGTAAGTCGCGACCCACACATTCCCGGGGTCACTTGCGTCGATGCTGATAATGTTGTTGCTGGGTAAGCCATCATCGACGGTATGGCGCCGCCATTCTTTACCGTCATAAATAGCAATGCCGTGGTAGCGAGTACCAACCCAGAGCGTGCCGTCGGGAGCGTTTTGTACAACGTCGATGTGGCCACCGAGCCAGTCAAACCCCGTGGCTTCCCCCCATTCTCCTTCGCTGAAGTAATGAAGCTTCTTTCCACCGAACCAGAGCACGCCGTCCGACGATTGGCCGATGCCGTAGCAACTATTGAGGTAGTCACCCGGGGCGGTGGCGTGGTGAATCCACTCGGTTTTGTTGCGCTGTGGACTGCGGAGTTCGAGGACACCGCCGAGGTGGCCCGCTTCCGGTTTGATGTCGACCCCACAGCCGAACCACAGGGAGCCGTCGCGGTCTTCGAAAACCGCCCGGTAATCGATCCCCCAGGAAACGCGGGGGTGCAGCTTCATTTTCCAGCCGTCGTCGTTTAGGTAGGCCGTAGCCGCGACGCCTTCGTGGCTCCCGACCGCCCACATTTCTCCGTAAGAAGTGGTGAAGACCCGGACGGGTTGGTTCATCAATCCGGCTTCGGTGCCAGAAATTTGCCAATTACCAAAGCGTTTTTGTACCACGCCTCCCCGCGCGCCGATGAACCAGGAGGTGCCGTCGTCGGTCTCCAGTTGAAAGTTGAGGTTCTCGTACGTAGCCCAGGTATCAAAAGTATTGTCGAAGCGGAAGACTTCGCTCATGAAACCGAGCACCCAGACGCTTTTGTCCGCCGTTTCATAAAAAGTGAAGCGGGAGGCGGTGGAGATATTTACTTCCGGATACTCGTACATCTTCCAGTCGCCTTCGCTGAGGCGGAAAAATCGTCCGTGGCCGTCCACCCAAATCGTGCCGTCGGAGCAAGCCAGTACGCTGCTTTGGGAATTTACGCCGCCGAATGTATCGCTCAGTAGGACGGACGTCCAGCGCCGACCGTCGAAGTGCTGAACGCCCAGGTCGTGCGCCCGGGAGACGACCCACAGGTCGCCCGTCTCCGTTTCGGCCATGTCTATTCCACCACGGATATTTAAACCTTCGGTGTGGGAATGCTGCCGTTCCAACCGTAGTTCGTTATTCATGCCCCGGTCGTACCGAAAAATACCGATGCTACCGTCCGCATCGTTACCGCTGACGGCCACGTAAATTCGATTTTCCCGACCGAGCAAAAGGTCCCGTACGCTCATTACTTGCCGACCGTGATCGGTGATGGTAAGTGACGGGGGGATTTGTTCCACCTTGAGGACCGATAAAGTACTGGGGGAGAGGCTCGTTAGTGTGCTTTTGGCCGCATAAAGGAGTACGTCGTTTATCCGAATACGGAGCAGGCCCGCTACGTTCTTTGCGTGGTCGATGGCTTTTAGTCCCGCCAGGATGCTGCCGTCGGGCAGTATAATCAAATCACTGACCGACGCTTGCTCGGCATCCGAAAAGGGGAATAATTTTGTCCATGCCCCTTGCTTGAGCATCAGTAGTCCTTCATCGGTGCCGACGTACACCGCGCGCTCGTTTTTAACGGCGATGCAGGTGACGGAGTAGCCGGCGAACTGGGTGGGAAGCTCGAATTTGGTCCATTCGTAGCCGTCGTAGCTCGTAATCCCGCCGGCCACGCCGAACCACATTTTACCGTCAGCGCCCTGGGAAATACACCGCGGCCCCAAGTTCCGCAACTCGGGAATAGCCGCCCAGCGCCAGGCTTCGGGAATTTTATCCGCGACCTCCGGCGTAAAGGGTCGCGTAGCCCGCAGCGGGGTACAAAACGCGTAGCAGAGGGACAACAGGAAAAGGCACGAAAGCAAGTTCGACTTCTTCCCTAAAACGGAATGTAATAACAAGGATAATGATTAGTAGCCGTACGTAAAGGTGTAAGATAACAAGCCGGCGATTCCCGGTTACTTTTTACCACCCTTTTTCGTTGGCGAGCTTATCTATGGCCATGGCTGCCCACAAGATGGCACCTACCCCGCGTGGGTCATTCTTACGGGTAGCGTGGTTGTCGTACGCCGCGGGGTTAGGGAGAATAGGTGTACCCTGAACGATGCCGGCGATCGTGCCGTCGGTACTGATCTGGCCGGACATTCCCCGGTAACCGAGTAGCGCCGCGTCCCGGTATTTTTCTCCGGTTAGCCACCCCATGCGGTAGCCCGTCGCCAGGGCGTAGGTGAACATGGCGGTGCAGGAGGTTTCCTTGTACGTCGTTGAATCGGTAATGACCTGGTGCCAGCGGCCATCCGCGGATTGGTAGTCGAGCAGAGCGGCGCACCGAGACTGAAAGCTCTTCAGGATCTGCTCCATGCGCGGGTCGTCACGGCCCGCCAGGCGTTCCAGTAAGATTGCGTCGACGACCATCGTCCAACCCATGCCTCGGCCCCAGATGGTGCTTGACTGCTGGCCGCTTTTGGTGTTGTAGGCGTGGCGGTAAAGACCGGTTTTTTCGTCGGTTAGGTACTTAGAAAAGTTGACGGACTGTAATAAAGCGTCCTCCAGTAAGTCTTCCCGGCCGAGCGCGAGGCCGGCACGCACGGAAAAAAGATTGGCCATGAAGAGGTCGTCGGACTGAACGGTAAAACTGTCCGGCGTGATCCGGCACAGCGTACCGTCTTCCAGGCGGGGGACGGCGGTCAGAATTTGGTGGGCGATGGCGTTGGCCAATTGGTAGCCCTCGTTAGCAAGTGGGTGGTTGGGGAAGGGGGCGCGGGCGGCGGCACTTTCGGCGAGGGTTACGCCCTGGGGCCCAAAATCGTCGAGCATCAGAAAACGGAAGTAGTGGCCGAACAGGCCGCCGCGGAAGCCATTTTCTTCACGGGACCGGGCAACCTCGCCACGGTTGGCGAAGAAAAAATCGTGGTGCCGTTGAACGTAGTCACCGTAACGGGGCTCCCGGTAGTAAGCCTCGGCGTCTCTGAGCGCCGCCAGAATGGTTCCGGTAAAGTAGCGAAAATCGGACCAGTCGAGTCTTTCCCCTGATTCCGGGATTGCCGGAAGGGTAGGGGCTTGCCACGCTCCGCCGGGCGTCCGCCATTTGTAGCCAACTTGTTTTCCGTCTATTTCCTGCCCGGTGCTTACGCGATGACCCATGCCGTTAGGCAATAGCCAACTCAGGTAGAGGCCGGGTGATGCTACTTCCGGGTCGAAGACGAGATTGCGCAACTCCAGCGTATGCTTCCTGCCGTCGGCGTAGCGATCGGGCATATTTATGGTTGTGGGAAAGACGGCGAAACTGTAGTCTTTTCGAACCGGGCCGCCGCCATCAACGCTGTTTACGCTCAGCCGTTCTCCGTCAATAAAGACCTCAAACATGGCCCCATCGCCGGCGAAGCCAAGACGCATATTCTGCTTATCCGTGGAAAAGGTAATGGCCATTTCCAGTGCCCCTTCCGCGTGACCTCCGGCGCGGCGGGGGTCAAAAAGAAATGTGCGCTCCTGGGGCTCCTGACTTTCGTGGTAGCGGAGCTTGAAATCAGTCTGCGCTGCTACCATGCCGAACACCCGGGCGACTAACTGTTGGGGGGCTACGGTGTAGTCCTGGGCGACAACGGTAACCGAAATGAACGTAAAAAGCGACAGGGAAAGCAGACGGCGGAGTAAGTGCATGATGGTAAAAGTGAATGAATGGAAACGGGCTAAATAAAGATGGACGTAGCGGCCATTATTTAGACCAAAGTACTTGCTTAATTGTCCGGGGGGAATCCGGGATAGTACCAATTAGCTCCACGCACGTTTCCCGCTGCAGATTAAGTCATGGGGCGCGGGCGCGGGTGCAATGAAAGCACGTTTGCCGGCGTAATTTAGCGGTTGCGCGGATCGCCGTAGCAATTATCCCGGCGGGTCGCGGATGTCCGTTATTACCAGATCTCAGACCATTTTTCCGCCTAGGGTGCTGTGTATGTCTGCGCTCCCCGATCCATCCTTTGCACCCGCGACCGCGCCCTAATTGCAACTCCGCTTAAACTTCGTGGCTATGAACTCCCACTTTCTTGCTCTCCTGTTAACGGCTCTGTTAATCGCGACCAACGGCTGTTCGAAAGTAGCCCGTACCGTAGATCGACCCAACATTCTCCTTGCCATCAGCGACGACCAATCCGTCTTTCACACGAGCCGGGCGGGTGCTCGGTTCGTGAATACGCCAGCGTTCGATCGGATTGCGCGGGAGGGGATCTACTTCACAAATTGCTACGCCGGTTCTCCCGGTTGCGCGCCCTCGCGAAGCGCACTGGTAACCGGCCGGCATCACTGGCAAAACGAACAGGCCGGTCAGCATGCCTCCGCTTGGTTGAAAAAATAAGTCCCCTTCGTGGATTTGTTAGCCAGCAACGGCTACCGTACCGGGCGGACGGGCAAGGGGGTGTCTCCCTTTCAGTACGCCCGCACCCCGGCTGATTCGTGCTGGCGGGAAACGAACGCGGGTGGCCCCGCCCACAACGACCTTCAGTAAACCAACGAGAACGATGAGCGCACCGCCGGTGGGATCAACAAGACGAACTACGCCGAAAACTTCAAAGCTTTTCCGGAGCTGGGGGACGGTGACGCTCCTTTTTTCTTTTGTTACGGTGCCGGCGAACTCCACCGGAGCTACGAAAAGGACGCCTGGAAGCGAACCGCCAAAAAACTAAGCGACGTGGACGTGCCCGCGTTTCTACCCGACGACCCGGAAATACGGGGCGATTTACTGGATTATGCCGTGGAAATCGAGTGATTCGATTTGCACCTACGGCGCATGCTGGCCCACCTGGAAGCCACTGGCGAACTAGAAAATACCATCGTGATCGTTACTTCGGATAACGGCATGCCCTTTCCCCGAGCAAAGGCGAACGCTTACGAATGCGGCGTTCACGTACCGCTGGCCATTCGGTACCCGGCTAACTTTCCGGGCGGTCGGACGATCCGGCAGCCGGTCGGCTTTATCGACCTGGCGCCCACCATACTGGAGGCGACCGGTACCGCCAGTCGTGGAATGTTACCCATCACGGGAACCAGCCTGCTGAAACTGCTGCGTTCGAACGACGTGGCCCCGGACGGGGATACTGAACGGGCGGTGTTCTCGGGGCGGGAGCGGCACTCGTCCGCGAGATATCTAAATCGGGGGTACCCCCAGCGGTCGGTTCGCAAAGGTGGGTATCTGCTCGTGTGGAATTTGAAGACAGACCGCTGGCCTGCCGGTGCACCACAACGCTACTCGCCCGAAGATAGCTCGCAATTGTGGCCGATGCACGGGGTGGGCACGGATGGAAACTTCCTGCCCGGCGGGGCTTACACGGACATCGATGACTGTCCCGCAAAAACGCTGATGGTCGAGCACTACGACGACCGGAAATGGCAATCTTATTTCGAGCTGGCCACCGCCAAACGACCGGAATACGAACTGTTCAGGGTTGATGCGGACCCCGACTGCCTGGTCAACTTGGCCGTTGACGCTGCTTATGCCGGCGTACTGGAGAGCCTACGCACGGAGCTGAAGCAGGAATTAGAAAGAACCGACGACCCCCGGGTGGTCGGGCCCGACCGGGAAGTCTTCGATAGTTAACGCCGGTATTCGAAAATGCGAAAATTCCCCGCACCGCCAGCGTCCCAGTAGTCTACAGAATAGTATCAATTCATTCCGCGCTGGTTACTTTCGTATAATTAATTTGGCCGGGGCGCTGCGGTGGGGGCAGTAAAAGCTATCATTACATCAAGGTAAAAAATACGAAATATGAATTGGCGCGGGCGCGGGATGCAAGGAAAATACGCTAATCAGCGGGGAAAGATTGGCTACGACCGGTTAGCAACCTTGGCGGTTACGGTGCTTATGATCGCCGCATGTACCCCCGCTCCCTCAAATTCAGCTGGCGCTACCCCAACCAAACCAATCACTCTCCAGGCCGAGCAAGCTTTTACCGCCACCTACGCCGCGAATTACGCCGAAGAACAGTGGGCGACCGTACCCGAACGATTAGCCCGCATCGTAGCGCCTGACTTTCCCGACCGGGACTTTAACGTCGAGCCAGGAAACGACGACCGCGCCGCCATCATGCGGGCCATCCGGGAATGCACCGACGGCGGTGGCGGACGGGTCGTGCTGCGCCCCGGAACCTACCTGTCCGCCGGCCCCATCCACCTCGAATCCAACGTTAATCTGCATTTGGAAGAGGGCGCTACGCTGACCTTCTCCCAGGACCACCTGGACTACACGCCACTCGTAAAAGTCCGCTGGGAAGGCACGGTTGCCTACAATTTTAGCCCCTTCATCTACGCCATCGGCAAGGAAAACGTGGCCATCACCGGCAGCGGAACCATCGACGGTGGCGCCGAACAATGGTCCCGCACCTGGCGCAAAAAACAGAACCCGGATAAAGCGGGCCTCCGCCAAATGGGCAACGACGGCGTTCCGGAAACCGAACGCGTCTTCGGCCACGGATTTCTCGATCTCGACGGTGACGGCGCGGACGACGGCCACGGTTCCGGCGAGCTCCACTACCTCCGCCCGACGCTGATCGAGCTTTACGACTGTAAAAATATCCTGATCGAAGGCGTGACCCTGCGCGGCAGTTGCTTCTGGACGACGCACCCTACTTTTTGTCGCAACGTCACCATCCGCGGCCTAAAAATCTACGGCGGCTACCTCAACGACGACGGCATCGACCCCGACAGCTGCGAAGACGTCCTCATCGAGGACTGCTACGTGGAAACCGAAGACGACGCGATTTCCATCAAGGCCGGCCGCGACCAGGACGCCTGGGACCGGATGCCGACCAAAAACGTGATCGTCCGGAACTGCGAACTGGCCTCCGGCGTGAATGCTTTCTGCATCGGCTCGGAGATGAGCGGCGGCGTGAGCGAGGTGTTCGCCGAAAATTGCCGCCTGACCGCCGGAAAACACGCGCTGAACTTTAAGTCGAACCTCGACCGGGGCGGGGTAGTCAGCGACGTCTTCATCCGCAACATCGCGGCCGATACGCTGGACGAAGCGCTGTTCATCTTCCGGATGGATTACCACGGCTACCGCGGGAACAATTTCCCCACCAAGTTCAAAGATTTTTACGTGCAGAACGTGCGGGCGAAGTACGTTCGGAACCAGGCTTTCAAAATTGTCGGCGTGCCGGATGCGCTGATCGAGCGGGTCTTTTTAGATAATGTGAGTAGTGGAGCTAAAAACGTGGGGGTTGCGGAGTACAGCGAGGATGTTTTGTTGCGGCGGGTGGAAGTTAACGGGGAGGCTTTGTCGGAACTCACGGCAGAGTAGTACCGGTCAACCTCGAGCGAAAGAAATCTTGGACCGGAAGATGACGGCGGCCGTATGTTTGTGAAGCCGAACCCCAAAACAGCGGACCAAAACCCAAAAAATGGACTATTACGCAATAATAGCCGGCCTAGTCCTACTAGCCGCCGTCTTCGGCTACATCAACGCTCGCTTCCTCAAGCTACCCACTACGATTGGCTTGATGCTCGTTACCATCCTCTACACCCTCGCCGTGCTGGGCCTGAGCTTTTTCGACGATACGCTTCTAAAAGTCGAGGCGCGCCTGATTAAGGAAATCGATTTCGAGGCGGTCCTGATGGATTACATGCTCAGTTTCCTACTCTTCGCAGGGGCGTTGCACACCAACTTCGACGAACTTAAAAAGCAACGCTGGCCGATCATTGCGTTCGCTACGTTGGGCGTTGTCACCTCGACGTTCCTGATCGGTACGGCCACCTACTATTTGCTCCAGCTACTGGGGACGGAAATCAACTACGTCTACTGCCTGCTGTTCGGTGCGATGATCTCGCCGACGGACCCCATTGCCGTGCTGGGCATCCTCAAGCAGGCCAACGCACCAAAGAAGTTGGAAACGAAGATCGTGGGCGAGTCCCTGTTCAACGACGGTGTCGGTGTGGTGCTGTTCCTGACGCTGTTCGAGATCGCCTCCGCCCCCGGTGCGGCGATCGACCCACTGGACATTGTCAAGCTTTTCGGGCAGGAAGTCTTCGGCGGTCTGTTGCTCGGCCTGGCGGTGGGGTGGGTGACCTACTGGTTGATGAAATCCATCAATGACTTCAGCGTCGAGGTCATCATTACGCTGGCCGCCGTCATGGTCGGTACGGTCGTAGCCACGAAGCTGCACCTTTCCGCGCCGCTGGCGATGGTTATGGCGGGGCTCATGGTCGGTAATGACCGGGCGCGGGACAGTGCGATGTCCGAAACGACCGAGCTGTACGTGGATAAGTTCTGGGAACTGATCGACATCCTGCTCAACGCCATCCTGTTCGTACTAATCGGGATGGAAATGCTGATCCTCACGTACGAAGGCAACTACGTAATTGCCGGTTTGCTGAGCATCCCGGTTGTGCTCCTGTGTCGTCATATTTCGTTGTGGCTACCGGTAAAGGTCTTCGAACGTAAACTGGAGTTCGTCAACAATACCCACGCCATCATGACCTGGGGTGGCCTGCGCGGTGGTATCTCGATCGCGCTCGCCCTCACGCTGACGGGGGAGATGAACCGCGAGATGTTTCTCGTGATGACCTACGTCGTGGTGGTGTTTTCCATCCTCGTGCAGGGGTTGACCATCGAAAAGGTGATCCGTCGATTCTTGCCGGGTAGAGATGCGTGAGTGAGTCCGGTACAGCATGAGTAACGGAGTCATTATCTGCGTTCGGCACTTAGCTTTTCTGCTGCCTGCGGCGGTGGAGGCGCCGGTCCCGATAGCTATCGGGATCGGGGTGGGTGCGGGGGAGATGAGGGGGAGCGAGCAACATGCGTTTCCGAGTAGCAAAAAGGACGGCACCGAGGGTAATTCGGGCTTGTCCGGTTAATGGTCCGAGCGGGTAAGTGGTGTAGCCGTCACCAAACCGTGCGGCGGCGGGTGAATGTGCTTACCCGCCAATGATGCAACGCTGAAAATTATTGACACCTTACTAAAGATCCTTGATGTCCGGAGTTTCCGGCATCGGCATCGGGACACAATCGGAGTCATCTATTGTTTCCCCGTCGTCATCGGGCACGTCCGGCGGGGGTTGAGGAATAGTTTCTTCCATTTCCTCCTTTGTCCATTCTTCCTTCTTTCTCTCCTTTCCTGATTCGGGGACGTCCGGGGCATCGGCGGAAGCGGTGAGTTGACTGTTGAGCATAGTGCGGCTGTTTATGATAATGCCGGAGTCCTGAAGCTCCGGATTGTTTACGCGTCGGAAACAATGTTTGAATGTCGCTATCGAGTTGTAATGTGGGTTGGTAATTAGTATGTTACAATAAGCTGGGTATATATTATTTAAGGGGGAAATTTTGTGGGGAGGTGGGAAACGGCATCACCCGGTGAACTCGGCACCCGCGACCGCGCCCGCCGCAAATATTGCCCGCATTCAAATAGAGACAACACGAACGTAGGCGAAAGTCGTGAGAACCCGGACCGAACCGCGCCTCAAACCCGACTTTGTGGGGATAAGAGTACATTAGCACGTCTGGAGTCCCCCGATCATCGCAAATTCACGGTATATGAAACGCTTTTTACGACCGCGCGCGGCCCTGCTGGGGTGCGTACTTTTATTGATGGCCTGTCCGCTGCTCGCGCAAACGGCAAATTTTACCGTCGCCGGCACGGTAACCGAGGCCGACGGCCTGCCCCTCATCGGCGTGACGGTCCGGTTGGCGAAATCAAACTCGGGTACCGTCACTGATTTCGACGGTAACTACCGCCTCAGCAGCGCCAACGTCCCGGGCACTTACGCGGTGATCTTCAGCTACCTCGGTTACGCCGACGAGCGGCGGGAGTTTACCGTCAGCAACGCCGGCGACGAGATCAACCTCGACGTGACGCTGGCCGACGACGCGCTGAACCTGGACGAGATCATCGTCACCGGCGCGTCCGTAGCCACCAGCCGGCGGCAACTCGGTAACGCGATCTCAACGCTGGGTTCCGAAGCCCTGGAAGAAACTGGCGCGGTGTCCGTCGACTAGGCCCTGAGCGGTAAGATCGCCGGTGCCTTGGTGCAGCAAAACAGTGGCGATCCGGCCGGTGGTATTAGTATCCGTCTGCGCGGGGCCACCACCATCACCGGTAGCTCAGACCCGCTGTACATCATCGACGGCATCATCGTCAATAACTCCTCCAACAATCTCGTCGACCTCGGAGGTAACAGCCAAAACAGGCTGGTGGACATTAACCCGGCGGACATCGACCGGATCGAAGTCATCAAGGGAGCCGCCGCCGCGGCCATCTACGGATCACGGGCCAGTAATGGCGTCGTGCAGATTTTCACGAAGCGGGGCAAGCAGGGCGCGCCGCGGATCAACTTCACGACCAACTTCCGCGTCAATCAACTGCGTAATCAGATCGACTACAACACCGTGCCTCTCGCCTGGGAAGACCGGGCCGACCTGACCAACCTCAACACCGTACCCGTCGAACGCTTTAACTACCAGGACGATATTTTCGCCACTGGCTACGGGACCGATAACAACGTGTCCATCTCCGGGGGAAGTGATAAGACCCGCTACTTCATTTCCGGCGGCTACCTCAGCAACGAAGGTGCCGTTAAGAATACCAGCTTTCAACGATTCACCGGGCGGCTGAACCTGGACCAGGAGATCAATAATTGGCTCAGTTTGAGCTTTGGTCTCAACTACGCGCGGTCCTCGAGTAATGATATCCCTAATGGTGGCATCGCGAGTTCCTACGGCGCGATTACCGGCTTTTTATTTGCGAACAACGAAAATGATCCCCGGCCGAACGCGGACGGGGTTTACCCCGGCGTGTCGATTATACCGCGCACCAACCCACTCGAAGCCGTCAACCGCCTCGATTTCGGTTCCACGACTAACCGGACGATCACCAACCTCAGCCTGACGGCCGTGCCGACGGAAAACTTGACCATCAAGTACTTGCTCGGCGTCGACTTTACGAACTCTTCCGCAACCGGCTTCATCCCCATTGGTAATACCTCACCCGAGCCGGGCGGCTTTTCCCGCCGCGCCGACGTAAACGGTCTTCAGTACAACAATGACCTGAACGCAAGCTACAACTTCAACGTAGCGGAGCGGATAGCCTCGACGACGGTTGTCGGCGGAACGTGGCAGTACGAGGACAACCAGCAGATCGCCATTCAGTCGAGCCGGATCGCGCCCTTCATTAACATCTCTTCTTTAGGTGAACTTACGGAGCCGGGAGAAAGACGATTTGAAATCTCTTACTGGGGCGCTTTCGTACAGCAAACCTTTGGGTTCAATAACAAACTCTTCCTTACCGGTGCCTTACGTTTAGATGGTTCTTCGGTTTTCGGGCCGGACGAGCGCGGCCAACTGTACGGCAAGGTCAGCGGTAGCTACGTACTGAGCGAGGAAAACTTCTGGGAAGCGGGCTTGGGCAGTTTTGTCAACACCTTTAAGCTGCGTGCGAGCTGGGGTCAGGCCGGTAACCTAACCGCCATTGGCCCCTTCGAGCGCCTGTCTAATTTTCGGGTGACCAACTATCTCGGTACGACGCCCGCCTTTCCCGCCGCCTCGCTGGGTAACACTAGCCTGGCACCGGAGCGACAGGAGGAGGTTGAAGTGGGCTTCGACGCCGGTTTTCTCAATAACCGGGTCGGGCTCGAGTTTACTTACTACCGGCAGCGGGTAACCGATTTGTTACTCCGGCGGGAGCTGGCCCCGAGCACCGGATACGGACTCCGCACGGAGAACGTAGGGGAACTGGAAAACTCCGGGATCGAGCTAGCGCTCAACGCAACACCCGTTAAAACGGCGGATTTTGTCTGGGACGTGACGGCTACCTACGCCAACAACACGAACGAGATCACGAGCGTCGCCGGGGGTGGACAAATCACGTTTAATGGTAGCTTCAGCACCAGTGCCGTTATCGAAGGCGAGCCGATTGGCGTTTTCTACCGCCAGTTCTACGCCCGCGACGAAGCGGGCAATTTACTGCTCAACGATGCTGGGTTTCCGTTCAGCGGGCGAACGGAGGAGGGCCTGACGTCAAAAGTTCTGGGTGACCCGAATCCGGATTGGTTTGGCTCTTTCATCAATGAATTTAAGTACAAGAACTTTGGCATGCGCGTGCAATTCGACGCGGTCCAGGGTTTCGACATTTTCAACTGGAACCGCCGCTTACTGGATAACCCGCTGTTCGGCGGTGGCGCGGGCGTCGGGGAAGAATTGCTGGGCAACCGGCAAAAGGGCTACGGCGGTGCGGTGGCCAACATCTTCGAAGAGTTCGTGGAAGACGGCTCCTTCGTCAAACTACGGGAGTTCTCCCTCAACTACAGTTTCCGGCCGCGGACGGACGCCATCGAGAGCGTACGGATCAGCCTCGTGGGTCGTAACCTGATCAGCTGGGATAGCTACTCCGGCTGGGACCCGGAGATCAACACCGCCGGACAAAGTAACGGGGTGCGTGGTTTTGATTTTGCCGGCGTGCCAATCCCCAGGACCTACCAGGTAGGTTTAAATCTTTCCTTTTAAGAGTCACCCGTCGGCAACCTGGTGAGCGCCGTTAAGGCCTCGCCACTAGCTCGCGTTTTAAATATGTGCGTAATGCAATTAAATAATAACGATTCCCGGCCCGGATTACGGGCGGTACTGACGAGCCTGGTCATGCTGGTGGCGCTGACCGGTTGCCAAACTGATTTTCCGAATCCCAACCTACCTTCCGAAGAACAGGTACTCAGCAGCCGGGAGGGCCTGATCGCCTTCAGTACCGGAACCAAACAAGTGTTCAGCACGAGCGGGCTGCGCTGGCTCATCGAGACGCCCGCCATCACGACGCGGGAAGTGGCCGTCACGACCACTTTTCTGAACATGGTGGAGCTGGAGGCGGGCGGAACGATTCTGCCGAATAATAACTCCAACGTCGACGGCATGTGGTCGACCATGCTTAGCCTCGTTGCCGCCTGCGATAAGCTGACGGACGGTGCCGAACGGGTCACCCTCGCGCCGGAAACCCGCGCCAGCATCCAGTCTTTCTCCCGCACGATCAAAGCCATGTCCATTGGAGCCCTGGCGCAGCACTTTGAACGGGTAGTGGTGGAAACCAACACTGATAACACCGCAAGCTTCGTCACGCGGGAGGAGGCCTTCGCCGTCGCGATCGCGGAGCTGGAGGCTGCCAGGGACGCACTGACCGACGGGGTGCCGACGGCAGAATTTCAGACGGCCGTCCTGCGGGAGATCGACCTGGCGAACACCATTAGTGCAATGCTGGCCCGCTTCAACCTGTATGCGGGCAACTACGAGTCGGCAATCTCCGCCGCGCGGGCGGTCGACCTCGGCGTAGCGTCCGTATTCGAATACGACGTGATGAACGCCAACCCGATCTGGGAACGTGTCGTACTGAACGCGCTGCCTAACTGGAAACCGCGCGACAACTTCGGCCTGCCGGCAGCTTTCGACGTACCGGAAAACGACGATCGCCGGAACTTTTACCTCGTAGCGAACGATTCGCTGTTGAGCCTAAATGAATTACCAATCGAAGACCTGGCCGGGTTCTTTACCGCCCCCACCACGTCCATCCCCGTGTACCTGCCCGACGAGATGCGGCTCATTATTGCCGAGGCCGTGCTCCGGTCGAGCGGTAACACGTCTTCAGCGCTGGGGCAAATCGATGCCGTACGCACGGATACTACCGATGTGTTCGGCGTCAATGCCGGGCTGGAGGAATACTCGGGAGATACGTCGGTCGACGCGCTACTGGACGAAGTGTACCTCCAGCGCCGCCTCGAATTATTCCTCACCGGGCAGAGCCTGGAGGACAGCCGCCGGTTCGGCCGGCCGCAGCCCAGCCTGCAATCGGGCGTGCTGACGGACGAGCGGAACCGTAACTTTTACCCCTACCCGGAGCGGGAGCGCAATAGTAATCCCAATATTCCGGACGATCCAGCTATTTGAGTGTTCTGACTAGAGTGAACGGGGTAGACCGAGACGCTGCGACGGCCACCTTTGACGTCGTGCGGAGGAAAGTAAATCTGAATTACAGAAATACTCATCCAAAGTTTTCTCCAAATATATTTAAAACTAATACTTGTAATTAGCAATGGCGGGTAGGGAATAATCAACCGGCTGATCTTCCATCAATTGTGGCGCCAACTAGATGCATGATTTAAGAACGATACGGGCAGTAAATTATGAAACCACATCAGCCGGCTTACTAGCCAACGTCAGGATCGCAAGACCCGCAGGTGATGATCATTTCAACTTCATCACCTCACTACCTGCCAACAAAAACGCCCCCGTACCAAAATTCTGCCAGCTATCCGCCGAGGCGGGCCGCGGGGCGTCGCCGATGTTCTGTACCCAGGTCACTTTACCGTCCGCCTCCTGAATTGCCGTCAGCGACGTCCAGGCCCTCGTGACTGCGTCACCGTATTCCTTTTTACTCAGCAGACCGTTGTTGATGCCCCAGGCGAGGGCGAACGTATAAAAGCCCGTCCCGCTCGTCTCCCCGTGGGGCCAGGCTTCCGGTTCGAGTAGACTTACCCGCCACATCCCGTCTGCGGGCTGGATGCTTTTGATCTTGGCGGCCATTTCTTGGTACAGGTTGACGTAGAAAGGTCGGTGTTCGTAGTCCTGCGGCATCTTATCGAGCAGCAGGGCCAGACCGCCCATCACCCAGCCGTTCCCCCGGCTCCAGAAGATCTTCTTGCCGCTGCCGCCCTTCTTATCGGCGGGCGCGCCCGTCCAGACAAAGCGGGTATCGCGGGCGAAAAGGTGCTCTTCTTTATCGTAGAGTAGGTCGTAGGTTTCCGTATAGTATTCGTGCATCCGGTCTAGGTAACGGCGGTCGTTTTTTAGGGCCGACCACTGCGCCAGGGCGGGGGGCGCCATGAACAGGGCGTCGCACCACCACCAGAGGATCACCCGCATGTCGGTGCGCGTGCCTTGTTTCCATTCGTGGTCTTTCTCCAGGTGGTCATCGATCCACGTTCCGACCGGTTCGAGGTCGACGATGCCCGGTCGTTGCTCGTTTAAGTAGAGGTAGGGGTAGGCGATGGCGATGTCGTCGGCGTAGTAGTAGCGGTCGTAGGGTTTCCATTCCGTGCGCCCGCCCATGTCCTCGATGGCTTTTAGAAACACGGGGTTGTCGGTGGCTTGGTGCGCTCTGGCAACGCCAGTGTAATAAGCCCCATTAGTCCAGTCGGTCGCGTTTTTCTCGAAGATTGGGTGGGCTTCCTGCCACGTCAGGGCCTTCACTAATTTGTCTTCAATCTCGTCTCGCTTGTTGGATCTAGGGGCGCTGGCGCAGGATGCCAGGAAAATTAGGAGGAGCAGGGGGAGGGTTAATTGGTTGACGCTCATTCGTTGATTTGTTAAGCTACACTTTAGGTGCTAGCCCGATGAAAGTACGAATAGTCGCTTTATTTTCAGTGTAATTAGTGTACTCAATGTGTAAAGCGTGATAGATTAAGTTTTCGCGTGGCGCATTGCCTGATTTCGTTGTTGATCAGTAGGGTAGGCAGTGCTACTGCCTCATTAACCATCGTTACATCAAAGTAAAAGCTGAACGGGACGGAAATATCATTTAATAAACATTACTCATCCGTAATTTTCTTTGCATATATGCGTGAGCATATACTTCGGTATTAATACCGTACTTCGTTATTATACAGTCGCCAATAATCGAGTTAGTCGGACCAACACTCGAACATAAAGCAGTGAGGCATACAAGTGAGAAATTACGAATAGATAGGGTAGTGTCTTTGTTAGATCTCAATACGCCGCTGCCGCACATCAACCGAAACCGGCCAAATCAGTACTACTCACTCGACCGACTATTCCATCCCCCGATCCCAACCCAGCAAAGAAGGTTTGCGTAGCAGGGTGCCAACGTAAATCATCACCCCGATCGTCAGCCCCGGCAGCGGAACGTCACCGATGACTAATTCCCCGACGATGATCGCGCCGACGTAGGAGCAAAAGAGAAAGAAGCCGACGTTACTCGTGCGGGGAATGGCGTACAGGACGACGACGCCGATCTCAATGATGCCGATCAGGACGGCGTAGTCGGCCATGCCGAGTTTCTCGAGCAGCGCGTGAATCTCGTTGTCCGGTAAGAATTTAGTGAACCCCGAGCCCATCACCGCCAGCGCTGGCAACAACGAGAGCACGTATCCGGTAATGCGCCGGGTTTTACTAATTCCTTTTTCGTGTTGCGCAAACATTGTCTTACGTTTTGTCCTTAGGTTGGGGGCTCAAACCCGGCCCGTGGGTAATGGTTCGGATGGGCATCTACACCACGCGCACGGCTTAACCTTTCTCAGTCGACCCGACAGTATTTTCTCCTATGGACCTTCCCACCGTGGCCACCTATTTCTCCGGAGTTTCTTTTCTCGCTTTTGGGGCCAGCTGTTTGGTGTCGTCGCACATGAAGGCCGAATTTATCCGCTACGGCCACGCCGGCGAGCGGGTGATGACCGGCATCCTGCAAATGCTCGGTGGGCTGGGCTTGCTGCTGGGGTACCACTTCTCGCCGCTGCTGGCCACCGCCGCTGCCGCCGGCCTGTTCGTGATGATGGCCTACGGCGTGGTGGTGCGGATGAAGATCGGGGATAGCCAACTCCAAGCCACCCCGGCTTTTTTGTACGCCGCCCTTAATTTGTACCTGCTGGTTCACTTCTACGGTGCGCTTTAGCCGTACGGGCTACGCTCCAGTAGCTCCCAGGCCCACGGCTAATGCTTAGCCGACGAAAGCTATGATCAGGCACATCACCAGAAAAAGCGCCGCCGGGAAAGACTTGAATAAAGGGTCACCAATTTTAAAATGCATCACTACCGACCCCGCCAACATTGCGGCCAGACCGATCGCAGCGGGGTAGCGTAGCGCCGGGAACCAAATGGCTACGATTAATAAAACGGAAAGAACGACTTTGATGGCGCCCACTACGTAAGTCGACCAGACGGGCAGGCCGTAGGCAGCAAACTCTTCAAAGATCGTCGTGGCGCTGCCGCCCCGCCACTTGGTGTCCTTGTTGTACTGCACCAGCCAGACGTTGAGGATGCTGAGGCCGACGATAAGTTGCAGGGCGATGATGAGGTAGTGCATGGTGGGATTGTTAGTTATGATTGGTGATACGTAGCCGTAAGGTAGTCAGTCGACGGTGCCGAACTTAGCCGTAAAGACCCGAAAGGCGCTTTTATCCCAGCAAATATTGTCACCCTAAACTCGGAAAAAATAATCACGGTCGCTCCCGCCCGTCAGTTTTTGCTACACCCAACTACCATTGCACCCGCGGCCGCGCAAACTAATGACGGATAAACTAGCCACGAACGGAACTACTCGCCACTATGACCGCGAACTCGTAAACCGCAAACCGTCAGCTTTCCTCAGGGTGCCGTGCCCAGCAAACTAGCGGAAATTATGACGATCCGGCCCCTAGTGGCCAAGCAACCTAATTACCCCGTGCCGCACGCCGGAAGCTCCGCGGCCCGTGAGCATCGCTACGCAACACACGAATCCATTCGCGCCCGCCGCGACGGCCGCTCATAACGTTGTCACCGGTTGTCAATCACCGAATCTTCAATCAATTGTATGATCTTCTCAGTAAACAGCTCAGCCCCCGCTGCATTTAGGTGACTCTCATCGTGAAATAAGTCTCCCTTGGATACAAAGTCATCACTTCTGGAAAAGTCGATGAACGGAATTTGATGTTTAGCGCAGATCCGACCGCATAGCTCGATGGAGTAGTCACTGGCGTACGTGTAATTGACTGGAGAGTAGACGACCAACAGAGGTACCTTATGTTCCTTTGTGAGCAACAGGAACTCCTCGAAGACCCTGGCTTTATTATCGTCGATATCGTACATCGTATCGGTCTTGACCGTCTCAATGCTTCCCTGCATGGTGCCGTGCATCGGTACGTAACCGTTGTAGGCGCCAACGTTATTTTCTCTGCGCTTATTAAACTCCAGATTTCCTACCGCAATGGTGGTGAGTAGCGAATTGTAAGGGTAGATATCTGACCATAGCTTGAACCGTTCGAATTTTGACTTTAGCAAAATCACGTCCCTCATCTCCTCATGACCGCGGTAGTACGGCAGTAAGGAGGACAACCTATCATAGTCAGACTGATTGAAAGCGAAGGTGCCAGTGAAATCCAGCACTATTTGTTTCGGCGTGTATCGCTTCAGGACCGATTTTAGTACAGCCGTTTGGTAGAAAATAAAATTGCCATCCCTTCCGGTGTTGTACGCGGAAAGGTTAGTTTGCTCCTCGATAAGTTTAGTATCGTAGTGGTGGTTAGCTCTGGACGACCCGAAAACTAAGACGTCAGCCTCAGTCTCTTCGATTGAATAGGTCGTCCGGTGCAGGAGACCTGATTCGTTGTTGAAATAAAAATACTCCAGCGCCTTTCCAATAGCGATATCTGCTATTACGACCAGAATAAGACCAATTAATAGGTGCGAAGCGTATTTTATCACGTCTGTTTATCTAGAATTGAAAGTATATGAACTCGCTGCCGTCAAAAACTCCGAATAATAATATCATTAGAGTCAGTGATGTGTACCACAAATATTTACTATAAGTATGTTCCGCGATTGGAAGGTTTAAATTTAATTCGTCGTACAGATCCTTCGCCAGTAGGATTGAAATACCCAGGAGACTATAGATGAATCCAGCATTATCGCCGATGAAAAAACTACCGCTTTGTGTAGCTATCCGCTTGATGATCACTGTAGCGTCGGTTAACGAGTTTGCTCTGAAAAATATCCAGGTGAAATTTATCAGCACGAAGGTCGTGAGAATCCGTAATCCCGTTGCCCACTTTGCCGCTGACTTGGGTGCGTTAAGCTTAAAGACAATTAACAATACTTGAAATAGTCCATTAAGCCCGCCCCAGATCACGAACGTCCAGTTGGCACCGTGCCACAGGCCACTCACCAAAAAAGCGACCATAAGGTTTAAGTACCTCCTGCTGGTGCTCACTCTACTCCCACCCATTGGGATATAAACGTAGTCTTTGAACCAAGTCGACAGCGATATGTGCCATCGGTGCCAAAATTCACCGCACGTCTGCGCGAAATAAGGCCGCCTGAAGTTTGTCATTAAATCAAAGCCTAAAATTTTCGCACACCCAATGGCGATGCTTGAATACCCTCCGAAATCACAATAAATCTGGAAAGCAAAGAAGATTGTCGCAACGACGAGACTGATCGAGCTGTGCATCTCTGGGTTATTGTAGACGGAGTCGACGTAGATCGACAGCCGGTCCGCTACAACAACTTTCATAAAGTAGCCCCAAATGATCAGTTTCGTGCCATCAATAGCTCTACCGTAGTCAAACCTGATAACTTTGTGGAATTGGGGCAGCAAGCTGGTCGCTCTTTCAATTGGCCCAGCGACTAATTGCGGGAAAAACGAGACAAAAAGTGCGTACTTTCCAAAGTGTTTTTCGTGAGGTAATCTCTTTTTGTAGACATCCACCGCATACCCAACCGCCTGGAAGGTGTAAAAGGAAATCCCAACGGGCAACAACAGTGAAAACTTTGGAAAGTCTACCCTCAACCCCAGATAAGTGAGCAGATCGAAAGCGGAATCAGTTATGAAATTGTAGTATTTGAAGAGAAACAGGATGCCAAAGTTCAGCACGATACACAGTATGAGCAGCGTCTTTCGCTTCCGATCCACCCTCAAGGAATCCATAAAATACGCACAGGCGTAGGTAATAACGGTTGAAGACCCAATTAATAGTGCATATATCGGCTCCCAGTTCATGTAGAAAAAATAGCTGGTAAGCAACAAGAAGACCCAGCGCATTCGGTGCGGAAGTACGAAATAAAATATGCAAACTAAAGGGAAAAATAGTAAATAAGTGAAAGAATTAAACAGCATGTTTTATTGTTTTTCCTCCAAAGTGAACTTTTTTATATGGCGGATAACGACAGTGTAAGTAAATATAGTAAGTAAAAAACACTAATGGCAAAATAATGAATTAAAAATCATATCACATAAACGTAGCATGTAATGCCAGTTAAAGACGCAGGGGACAAAACACGCCAGGTAATTGGGGGCAGCCACGCCAGCGTGAAATTTGCCTTCGCCCCGTGGCCGTGTCGGATTACTATTCTCGATTGCCCCGTGCGCACGGGGTATAAATTTTGACGGATAAGTAAGTTGATGAAATCGACAATGTTACGGAACATCAATAGGCCGTTCGCTCGGACGGTACCGAGTTTGCGAATGGGTTTACTGACTGTCCTTACCCATAATCCCTGCATCCTGCGACCGCGCCAAATCACCCACCGCAATGAAACAAGCCCACCGATGGGGTGGGGGAGGTCGGCTTTTCCGGTCGGACCCATCAAGTCTACTGCACCAGCCCCTGGCGAATCGCGAACAACACCAGACCCACAATATTCTTAGCCCCCGTCTTATCCTGCAAGCTGCGCCGGTGGCCCTCTACGGTCCGTACGCTGATGAAAAGCTGGGCCGCAATTTCTTTGCTGGTAAGTTCCTGACAAATCAACTGCAGCACCTCCAATTCCCGATCGCTGATGTCGGGGCCGCGGTAACCCACCGCCTTTTGCCGCGACCGCCCGCCCTTCAGCAGGGCCTTAGAAACGTAGTCGCGGAAAAACAGCCCTTCCTGAACTACGCGGCGCACGGCCTCAATGACGACTTCCGGGTCTTCGTCCTTGAGCAGAAAGCCACTCGCCCCGAGCCCCATGAGGTGACTGATGAGTCGGTCGCTGTCGTGCATCGTGAGCATAATGACATGAATCTCCGGCCGCTCCCTCTGGAGCTGCTCCAGCGTGGCGATTCCGTCCATACCGGGCATTTCCACGTCCAGGATGACTAGCTGCACCGGCTCGAAGGCGAGGCGCTCGAAAAATTGTTCGCCGTGGCCCGCCTCGAAGACCACCTCGATGTCTTCCGTACCGTCCAGAATCATTTTCAGCCCGCCCCGGAACAGCTTCTGATCGTCGACGATGGCAATACGAATGGGCGAGGAGGCGGGGGGGAGATGTGGCATGGAGGAGATGGTAAGTGAAGCAGGAAAATACGGTGCCCCTATAGCGTACCGTTACTAAAAACTAGTGCCGGAGCTCATTCCTCCGACGGTGGCTTGCCCAGGGGGACGGACACTTCCACCCGCATACCTTCGCCCGGGGAAGTCTCGGTAACCAGGGTGCCCGCCAGCAGCGACACCCGGCTTTCCACGTTCCGAAGCCCCAGCCCGGACCGGGGCCCGGGCTGAAGATCGACCCCCTTACCGTCGTCGGCGTAATGAAGGGTAAAGGATCGAGAATCAGCACCCAGACTCACGCGCACGGTGCGCGCACCGGCGTGTTTCAGGGTGTTGGTCAGTAGTTCCTGTAGCACCCGGTAGAGCCCTATTTCCGCCTCGCCGGAGAGCCGCAGACCTTCTGGACTAGTATCCTGAAAAATGACCGCCAGCTCCCCACCCCCGTCAATGCGCTCGCAGAGGTCTTCGGCGGCGGCCTGGAAACCGAACTTTTCAAGCGTGGGTGGGAGTAAGTCGTGGGTGATCCGGCGCGCGTTCTGGATCATCTCGTCGAGGATGGACAGCGACTGGTCCCGGATACCGACTACCTGCTCGGTCGTGCTGGCGGGCTTGAGTTGCCGGAGGTACAGCCGCGTGGCCGTAAGCAGGGAACCGATGTCGTCGTGCAAATCCCGCGCGATGCGCTGCCGCTCCGCTTCCTGCACTTCGACGGCCGCGGCGAGCAGGGACCGCTGGTACGCACGCCGCTCCTCGTCCCGCCCCCGTTCCTGTTCGAAGATCTTACGCTGATACACGACGAAAAATGCGATGAGGGAGAGGGCCAGCACAATCATGCCGATTACACCCCCCAGAAAGATGTTTACGTGATCGCCCGTATGGACCGCTTGTATTATCATAAACTCACCAGGCTATTATTGACTGTTGTTTGTTCCCCCGTAGTTGCCCGCCCGACGCCGATGGAAATAATCAGTAGTACGTTTAAAAAAATGATCAAACCATGGTTAATACTAATTACGGTCGTGTAGAAACCTGGCTCGTACGCGACGAAATTAAAAGAAAGCCAGTTCAAAAAGTTACCGGAAAAGTAGATCAAAAATCCACAAGACATCCAGAACAACGGATCGCGTTCTAGCAACCTGACCGATAGCGTACGCAGCAGGTGCAAAAAGTAACCCGCCGCCCAGAGTATACCGGTGATGGAATATACCCCCACGATTAGGGAGGGAAAATAGTAGAAACCGTCTCCCCAGAATGCGTTTGCCACCGTGAGGCCAGTTATCGAACCCAGTAACACCCAACGCAACCAGGGCCACTCGCTGGCGAATAAGGTTGGTCCCGCGATCCGGACGTAACAGAAGTATAGTGGGGGCGTAAGTAGGTGATACCAGGGAGAATTAGACTCCGGACTAAAGTAGAACTTCGTTAGTGCGCTAGACGCAAGGTATTCCATGAATAGGGTGAAAGCGACAAAGACGAGCAGCCGACGATGCACCGGCGTCAAATGTCGTAGACCGATCAGCCCAAGAAATAGCGTGAGCATCCAAGCTTTGTACGACAAGGTCACGAGCTCCGCGGAAAACGTAAACATAGGGTGATCGAATATTTTAAACATAGCGCGGGGGACCCGGGGGCGTTGGTAGTGAATAATCATAAAAACTAGCCCCCTCCGTGTCGGATAATCCCGAGGCATCACGCTGGAAACTACGGTTCCCGTCCTGCGTGATGGCGCCGGAAACCTCCAGCACCGGGCGAAAGCTAAACGGATGCGCCCAGATAGCTACGCCGTTGCCGAGGTGGACGTCGACGTGGCTCTCCACGCCCCGCTTGCGTCCTTTTTTACCGGCCAGCATGTCGAGGTAGATACTCTCGCTTTCCACCTTGCTGAACGTGTACGCTTGGATTCTTTCGCCCGTGACCCGGGTCGTGGCCGTAAACGGCTGGGCCAGTTCGGCCTGGCTCGTCTCCAGCCAACTGTACACGAACAAGTACGCCCCGGCGGCGGGCATCGCGTTGAGCGAGCTGGCCGTGACGACGGAGTTGCCGGCGCTAAACTTTCCGTCCTTCACCCACGTGCCTACTTCGCAGCCTTGTTGCCAGCCCGTATCCGCTGACAGCACCTGGAGGTATAACTGAAAAGCCGGTGCGGTGGCCACGGAGCCGGATAGGTCAGTCTTGTCCAGCCCCAGGTGAACCACGAACTGAAATCCACTGGTGCCTTTCGCAGCCCGCAGGAGCCGGTTTGCTTCGCCGCGACCGAAGCGGTAGCTCGCCACCCGTTCGGTTTGTGCTTTCGTGCCCGAAGCGTCGAAGGCGTAAAAGGCCCGCGGGAGGTCGTCGGTCTGGCACCGTTGCCAGCGGGCGGCGCTGGCGGCAACCTCTTTGTGTTTTATGGACATGAGCTATGGTTTTTTAGGTAAAGTAAAGGGGGGAAGCCAATCGGCGGCGAGCGCGCTGGTGTAAAATAGACAGTGAGTGTTCCGCAGCGGGTCCCTGGTTCAAGTATTCAAAAAATAAGCCGATCGTTACACTTCCGCCCCTTTAAAATTTGCGTCTAGTATGTAAAAGATTGTATTCCGTCACCTCGTACATCCATTTCATGCTTCCCGCACTAGATCGCCAAAGGGAAAATGCTACAAGTTGTCGTACCTGATATGATGACGGGTCAAATGTGCGTCCGCAAATCTATACCGGCGCGATTTAGCATCCGAAACACGTAGTTACCCCCATTCGATGCGGTGTTTACCACCGGGTAAAACACCGTAGGGGTGGTAACGGACCAATCGAGGTGTTCTGCCGTGGGCGTTATTTGGAGGGCGCGGTCGCGGGTGCAGTGATGATCCGGGGTGCGGTCCGAGTCCCACCGTAAAGTCCTGGTTACGGATCGGTCAACCTCATAATCGCTATATTTGGTAGCTCACCAACGACCAACCGCACCATGAGCAAATATCTCCTCCTTCCCCTGTTACTCACCGTCCTGATTAGCTGTATTCCCACCACGGACACTACCGAAAGCGCTGGCACAACACCCACCGCGGAATCTGACGACCAGCCGGAACTAACAAGCACCACTACTAATGCAGTGGCCATTATCACTGACGAAGCCCGCATCGCCACCGCCCTGCTGGCCGCACCCGAGGAGAGCCGGGCGGAATGCACCGTGATCGGTACCGACGCATCCGGCGAGATTGTAACCCTCAAAGAAGGTACCAACCAGTTCATCTGTCTGGCGGACGACCCCGCCAAAGAGGGTTTTAGCGCCGCGTGCTACCACCGCGATCTCGAACCCTTCATGGCCCGGGGGCGGTCACTAAAGGCGGAAGGAAAAACCGCTCAGGAAGTCTTTGGTATTCGGGAGCGCGAAGCCATCGCCGGAACGCTCGATATGGGCAAAAGCGGCACGACGCTGCACATCTACTACGGCCCCGACGCCACTTACGACCCGGCCACCGACGAAGTTACCGGGGCGAAGTACCGCTACGTCGTCTACATGCCCTTCGCCACGGCCGCCTCGACCGGTCTGCCGGAGGCGCCGATCGCACCCAACCACCCGTGGCTCATGGACCCGGGTACGCACCGGGCGCACATTATGATTTCTCCGTTGGAATAACGGATCACGGGTATTTACCCGGCACCCGCGACCGCGCCGAAAAACTACTGTTGGCTGACATTAAGCAGGGCTTGCCCCCGAGAATAGTAAGGAAAACAAGTCACGAGCACTGGTTGCGGCTACTTCAATAACTCATCGATGCGCTCCGCTACCTCGCTAACTTGTTCGTCAGCGACACGAAGGTGGAAGAGCCGAGTATTAGCTACGCGCTGGAGAATTAGAAAATCGTTGATGCTTTGCGTGAAGCCGGTGGTTGACCGTAGGCACCCGACCGTCACGCCAAGCTCCAGGAGGCACCGTAGATTAATTACGGTTGCGATCCGTTCCAAAGTCTTGTGTACTTCTTCGTTGTAGGCGTGCAGGTCGTGCTCAACGATGTCGGTGCGGAAGGCGAAGACCGCCGCCAGCTCCGACCGCAGTTTTGGGGCCTCAATTAGCGACACGTCGCCGGTGTTAACTATGACGTCGAAGGTGGTGGGGGTGAAGGTGTGAAACACACCCTTGGCGATAACTTCCGAAACTTCCCTGGCGTCCAGTACCAAACTGTAGGGCTCGGAACCAGTGAGCAGCCGGGTGGCGTGGTCGAGGCTCCCAACGTCGCGCCGGCGTCGCCGATGTTCATCCGGGTGCTTTTATGCTCCTCCGCTAAATCCGCGCGGATGGCCACGTACTACCTCCCGTAGCGTGCGTCGTGCCTTCCGTCCGATATTTCACCGATCGACACTAGTGGCGATCACTAGGCCCAGGGTGATGAGGGATATCTGTAAGAGGTACATCAAAAATCTGGTTCGAAAAGTATTGGGTGTGGCACGACGGAGTAATAAGGGAACTAAGGTATTAAGACATCGCCCATTTTTTCCAACCAGAAGGCCAACGTGCTGCTCGAAAACGTGCCGAATCCAGAATTTTTTACCTTTGCCCTATTCATGATCGACACAATCTTACTTTCCATGCGACCACTATTTCTTCTGCTGTTCATCCCCAACTTTATCATGGGTCAAACACAAATAGGTGTGGATATTGATGGCCTTTTCCAAGACGATTTTTCCGGCCATTCGGTGTCCATGTCCGCAAATGGTGATCGGGTCGCCATCGGCACGCCATTCGGCGGAGATGGTATCTTTGAGTTGTACCGGGGCTTCGTTCAAATATACCAGGAAAGAGATGGCGAATGGACCCAGGTCGGCCCAATCATTCGGGGGGAGGATCGAGGAGATTACTCGGGTAGTTCCGTTTCCTTGTCTGCGGACGGTCGTCGGGTAGCGATTGGCGCACCGGAGAATGGCGATTTTGATACCAGTATGAATAGAGGTCACGCCCGAATCTACGAAGAGCAGGCAGGAACTTGGGTACAGATTGGCGCGGATATTGACGGAGAGCGTGAAGGAGATCAATCCGGTTGGGCTGTTTCTTTATCTGCTAACGGCAAGCGGGTAGCCATCAGTGCAGTCTATAACAGCGACTATCGTGCGGGTGCGGGCCACGTTCGTATCTACGAGGAAAGTGGTGATATCTGGACGCAACTTGGCGGAGATATCGATGGGGAAGGAAGCTTGAATTTTTCTGGTGTGTCCCTTTCGCTATCCGCGGACGGTGATCGGGTAGCGATTGGCGCAGTTGAGAATAGAGACGCCGGGGTACGGGCCGGTCACGTACGCGTCTTCGCGCTAAAAGACTCCAGTTGGCTACAGGTTGGTAATGACCTCGATGGGGATGGCAGTGAATCTTTATTTGGCGGTTCTGTTTCACTAACTGCAAACGGCACCCGGCTGGCCGTTGGTGCGACCGGAATAGCCGGTAGTACGATGGATTTGGGACAAGTCAGCGTCTACGGGGAGGAGGGCGGAAATTGGAATAAAATCGGTTTAACCATTACGGGAGAAGCTGCTGAAGATGTTTTTGGCTCCGCAGTATCCTTATCCGAAAATGGTCGTCATCTGGTAGTTGGGGCAGCGGGCAGTAATCGTGATGCTGGTCACGTACGGGTCTACGCAGAAGAAAACGGGGATTGGATTAAAACAGGGGCGGATATCATCGGGGAAGGCAGGGGCGACAGGTCTGGTGAATCCGTTGCGCTGTCAGCAGACGGTAAAAGGGTAGCCATCGGTGCATCGTACAATGATGGGAACGGCGACAATGCGGGTCACGTCCGGGTTTACGACTTGAACACGGTCGTCTCGGTGACCTCGGCGCGCGTGCTGAGTAATCTATTAGTGTATCCTAACCCTAATTCGGGGTCATTGCTGAAACTTACGCTACCGGTAGGGCTCAGCGTGTTGTCCGTAGACTTACTTTCCACGCAGGGCAGGCCCCTACGTACCTTTCCGGGTAGTCCGGAGAGTCTCGACGTAACCAACCTGCCGGCGGGTACATACCTTGTGCGGATTAACACTGCGCAGGGTAGCATACAAGATTGGGTGGTAATTCAATGACGTGGTTATTTGATGCTAAATATGCGAGAGAAAATGGGGGAACAGCTGTGTCAAGCCGACTGGAAGATCAGCAGTCGAGAACTGTACTGTAGATTGGCTACGTAATTTGGAGTGGTGAACTGAACCTGTTTCACGGCGGCGGATAGGAACGCTCTTACCTGACTGAGCATAAGCTATTGACCACACCGTATCTGGCACCGTGTGTTGCTCAATTATTTGGGCGATACATCAGGCGAGGGGAGGGGAGGGGACGCTAAATTTGAATAACCTAAGGCTCAAGTACCGGCCAGTTCTTCAGTTCTCCTAGGGGTAATTAATTCTGCTTAGATCCAATTCAGAAAGTTGGCCATGCTTCTCTGTTGGTTTTGATACCGGTTCCGGATTGGGCGATGAAGCGTAAGCTAAAATTGCATTACTTAACATAATATAAATTATAGGCAATTGAGTTATTTTGCTAACCGACCAGGTAATCAATGTATAAAACCGTCATCCACGGTACCGTAAACAGCCAACTGACTGCAACCTGCCCACGAAACCGTCGCGAAACTTGTTTGAATAACGGTAGCACACTCACCAAAACCAACATCACGCCAGCCGCTACCATCAAATATTCGGTGAGTGACCACCACAGCGGTAGCCACGCATTATATAATGCATCATCTATACTACTGGCCCGCGCGAAAAAATCAATGGCGCGTAGCAGTCCGAATATTATTCCAAAAACTGTCGCCGCCGCGTTTAGGTAAATCGCTAATTTTCCGATTCGCCAGTATTCGTACCCTACCCCGTTGCTCTCCATAATTAACAATTCTACTTAACATAATAATTTTGCACACAGGTCTTAATTCATCCAAGTTACGGGTGCACAAATAAATTTATTCTTACTATAACTCCATGACCTACGAACTTACCGCCGGATCCCTCGCTAATTTACGTCTTGTCAATCGACCACCTTCGCCACCAACTCCTCATGAAGTTACCATTGCGGTACGGGCAATTGGCCTGAACTTCGCCGACGTTTTTGCCATCTGGGGGCTCTACAGCGCAACGCCCAAGGGTGCCTTTACTCCCGGCCTTGAATTCGCCGGCGAAGTGACGGCGGTCGGTACAGATGTGGTTGATATTCAAGTGGGCCAGTCGGTCATGGGCGTGACGCGCTTCGGCGCCTACACCACTGCGCTGACGATTGACCGGCGCTACGTCCGCCCCCTGCCGCCGGGTTGGTCGATGGCCGAAGGGGCCGGCTATCTCGTACAGGCGCTGACGGCCTACTACGGCCTGGTAAAACTCGGTCAATTACACGCCGGGCAAACGGTACTGATCCATTCCGCGGCCGGTGGCGTCGGGACTTTTGCCGGGCGCATCGCCCGTCAAATCGGTGCCCACACCATCGGTACGATTGGTGGGTCGGCTAAAGTAGATTACCTGCGGCGAGAGGGTTACGACGACTGGATCGTACGCAACAAACGAACGTTCAGGAACGATTTACGCCACGCGCTCGGTGAGCGAGAACTGAATCTCATCATGGAATGCATCGGCGGCAAAATATTTACGGTCGGCTTCGAGGAACTCGCCCCCATGGGCCGTAGCATCGTCTACGGCGCGGCCCGGTACAGTACCGTCGGTAACCGCCCAAATTACCCACGCCTACTCTGGCAGTATTTGACCCGCCCCAAAATCGACCCCCAAAACCTGCCCGAGGTTAACAAATCCGTCATGGGGTTCAATCTCATTTGGCTTTACGAACGCGCCGAGCTGATGGCGGAAATCCTTGACGAACTCTCGGCCCTGAACGTCGGCCGCCCGGTCATCGGCCATCGCTTCACCTTTGCGGATCTGCCCGCGGCGGTTCGGCTATTTCAGGGCGGGAAAACTATGGGTAAAGTGGTGGTGGAGGTGAATACTTAATAGCTGACGCCAAGTAAATCATGACTATTGAGCCGGCGTGAGGTTCGTCCGCCACCATCAGGCAAGCGAATTCGCAAACTGCACAAACACTTTTTTATGTTGCTCTACATCCACGTCAGGCGCAAGCGACGCCCGCACGATATAATCCTTATCCCCCTCACGAGTCGTGCCCTGCGTCGAGGTAGCGGGAATCGTCCAGTAACATCCCTTCAACTGGCCGTAACTCACGCAAAACTTACTTTCATCGGGGATTTCCTGGATCATCAGGTTAATTAACCGGTAATTTAGTTCCCTTTTGTACGCCTCTTTCTCCTCCTCCGAATCACCCTCAGTAGGCAAGTCGAGCGAGAATACGGACGGCGTAAATCCTTCCGCCGCCAGCGCTTCCGACACAAAGTTGAGCTTCGCCGCCGGTAGTACTTTCCGAATGAAATTCACAAATTCACGCGTATTCAGGTAAGCGGCGTGAATGCGCTCGTTCATGGACGGTAACTGCTTGGCGAGCGTAGCCATTTGATACTCCGTCGCTCCGTTATCGCAAAGCTCCAGGTGGAAAGCTACCTTTTCCAGTAGGGAAGCTACCCCCTCGTTACCCACGCAGTAACCCGCCGTGACTAGTCCGCCACTCGGGAACTTAGAACCACTCGCGTAAGAAATTGTCCGGATAGTAGACAGCACGGCCCCCTCCCCCAGGAAGTTTACGTTGGGGCAAAAGGTCTGATCGAGGATGAATACCGGATCGGTGGCAGTCTCTCCACTCCTGGTTTTCCGCACCTTGCTCAGCGATTCTTTCAGGGCCAAAAGGTCCGGCACCTCTACCCTAGGGTTTGTGGGAATTTCCGCTATGATGTAAGGTACGGCATCCGTGGCGGCCAATTCGGTCAGTACCAGTTCGATGCTCTCCACCATGTCCTGCCCCCCATCGACTGGTAGATCGACTATCTCCACGTTATCCACTACGGCGGCCACGCGCCGCGCCTGGTCGTTCGTCCCACCGTAGCAGTTGGGCGGTACGATGAATTTTATCGCCTTGCCCGGGTAATTCTCCCGCGCGTCGTGGATCAGCCCCATCATGATCGCGTACTGCACGGACAAACCACTACTGGCGACCACTGGCATAACGGACGTGTCGGTTATTTTTTTGATGGAAGCAGCCACGCTTGCCCTGTCCGCCGCGGCATCATCCAGGATTTTTGCAACGGTGGCAACCCCGACCATCCGCGCCAGGGCAACGTGACAATCGGCCGGCGTCATGGCGATGGTCTCTCTCCGCCGAACGTGCTGGATGGCGGGGAGGTAAGCTTCGTTTTTCTCGCCGTGGATCAGTAGTACGCTACCCAAGTGAGCATGCACGTTGACGAAGAAGTCAATGGCTGTGGAGCGGTTGAACGCAGACACGTCTTCCTGCGGGGAGACTAAAATATTAGTACCAGCGAAGGCAGGAATTTCCCGCGCGTCGTCTACTTTCGTCAATTCAAATTGGTAGCCGTACACGCTGCTCAGGAGCTCACTATCCAGGTAAGCCGGTAGGTCGTCAGCGTAAACAATGCGCGTGGCTTTGTTATCTAACGCATTCTTCCTCAAAATGGCCAGAATAGCCATACGCTGCGAAGCGAAACTGATTACATTTTGAGGTGCCGTGTCCGTTTTCTTGGCGATCACCCACTCCAGTAGACAGGACAGCGGATGGCCCAGGCGGATGTAGTCAAAAGCCGTTGCCAGATCACTCAGGGCGCCGGGGGTGGCATCACCGGTGGCGTAAAGCGCCTCTAACCGTTCCAAAAATTCTGTCTTCGCCTGTTTCTCGTTGTAAATATCCAGGCGGTGCGTTGTCAGATGGAGCCAGTCCGGCGGCATATTTTCCAGGACTGTCTTGACGTATTCGTGCACGTTATTCATCTTCATGGCGTAGGTGTTGGCGGGTCTTGCGGTATGCGTACTCAGGTCGGTGGTGAACGCTTCGGCGTTCGCAATAGTTAAGCGCCGGGTGCCGCGGAATCTCTCTCCTCCACAGTGGAATAATACCCCGGGCGCGGTCGCGGGTGCCGGGGTGGTTGGGTGCAGGAGCAGGGAGGTTCGTAATACCGTGGCCGGGCCTTAGTTTGAACCTTACGTTTGGCACGAAACTAGCCCTTTGGTACTAACCCGTTTCTCAGCTAATGCGTATTTACTTGGCACCCGCGACCGCGCCCACACCTAGTTTATCTTTGAAGGAAATTTCCGGATTAAAAACGAAGCTAGCTCGTCCATCCCGCCCGGTCAATCCACCAGCCGGCAGTAGGCATCGGACAGTCCGACCTGCGTGACGACCCCGCTCGTAAACGACAGAAAGTCCGCTTCGATGCCATCACTAAATATCACGCCATTCTGCGGCATCCGAGAACAAATCTGCAAAGGCCGCTGGGTATCGATGCGACCGGTTACGATGTCGATCCCGGTTTGTACGCTGGCGAAGGGCTCCCGGACGGCAAACACCAATTCTTCCGCCGAGGGGCGAAACTGCAGCGGATCCAACTTCGCTTCGTTACCGGCAATGCCCCGGGCCATGTTGATGACCGAGCTGAACCACCCCGTGCTCCCCGCCTGCGTCGATACGATCAACCCGCTGGACGACTGCACTTCCCGCTGCCCCGCGTAGTCCAATTCGTACCGCGCCGAGACGTGGCTTGCCGCCCCGATGAACAAGTCGTTGAAGGCGAGCAGGGATTGACCGTCACTGAGCCGAGCCTCGGCAAAACGGCGGTCCGTATGCGCAAACGAACCGGTAAGTACCCGCCGCACCGCGTCCATGAAATCGTGACGTGAATACGGAAGCAACACCCCGTCGTAGCGTTCCGGATCGGGATTGACTCCGATAATGGGTACGCCCCGGGAATATTTGGCGGTGTTGGCCACCAGACCATCCTGCCCCACGACGACGATCAGGTTCCTGTCGGAGAACACGTAATTGGTCAAGTACTCCCGGTAAAGAATTTTATTCTTTAGGTGCTTGCCAAGACTGGCCTGTACTTCGTTTAGACACCGATAAAATATGGTGTGTTCCGCTTCGTATTCGCCAAAGTTTCCGCCTAAGCTATTGATGTAAAACTCAGCCTGGGCGCGCGTATTGAAGCGCTCGATGAGTGCTTCCAGGCGCGTCTTACTCCGGACAATGATGGCGTAGTCGGGGATGGTTAATGGAGTAGGCTGTTTATCGCTCATTACGGGGGCTATTGCGCCGCTCGGGCCGATCCTTGAGAACGGTTTCCAGTAAGTCCGGGCTAATGTTCAAGTTACCGATCTTGCCCGCGTTGTCGGCCATTTCGCGGAAAGCCAGTGCGATGTCTCCGGCCGGGGAGTTTCCTCCTTTCAGGGCGGTCAGCGTCTTCCAGTCAATATCGCGGTACGGCTCCAAATTAGCTTCCAGCACGTACTTGCGGGCGTCGGCTTCCTTGCGGTCGTTTTCTACCTTTTGGGTGATGAGGGCTTGGCGCTTGTCTTCCATCGATATATCGGCGCTCAGCTGCAATTCGCGGAGCTCGCGTTGGTTCTCGCTGCGCATAACGTCGGATTCCATTTGTTTTTCGGCGATCTGCTTTTGTTTTTCCTTCACGGCAATCTCGGTGTTTAACTCCGTCTCTTTAATCCGTCGTTCTTGCTCTACCGCAAAGTTGCGGCGCTCGTAGACGGCCTCGTCGGCTTCCTGCAGGAGCCGTTCGCGCGTTTCGGTCTCCAGGGCACGGGCCGTCTCGGGGTTAGCGGATATTTTTAGGACGTTGACACCCATGATCTCGACACCGAGTAGGCTAACCGCGGCCGAACTGAGCAGCCCTTCGAAAATCCTGCCTTCGATGACTTTCCCGGACCGTAGCACCTCCTTGAGGGGCGTTTGGTGAACGTAGGTCGAGGTGGAGGTCTGCGCTTCGTTGATGATCCGCTGGTTCAATTTTTCGACGTCGTTACTCTTGTAGTTCCCCCTGGCGTCTACGGTGAAGTCCAGTACGGCCGCTAACATTTCCGGGTGAATGACCCGGTAACTGATCTGGCCCTGGGTGCTGATGGTCTGGTAATCCCGCGTTGTGCTCCCGAAGATGAAGGGTAGGTCGTTACTGCTCATCGGGATCGCGGCGATTGAGCTGTTGGGGGCGAAATAGAAAAAGGAGAGTCCCCTACCCTCCTGTTGCACCTTGCCCTTCTGGTAGTGAATCACGTAAGTGGTAGCGTCGAAGGAAGCGTGTTTTAAGCCGAACATACTTGGGCAATTTAAAGGGTGATGAAGAAGTAGTACCTGGAACCGCGACAAAGATAGGGTTAGTTTAGTTATTAAACTAAGTACGATGATTTAATTATTTTGAGACGGTGAGTTGCCAAGTCTGATATCTTGGGTGTCCGCTGGAGTAGTTTACAAAATTGGGGGATTACGTTCACCTTACCTCAGCCTAAGGTTTTGGATATTGACCGAGGTGCCGGACTTTGGCCTTACCTTTGCGGTCCAATTTGCACCCCGGGGCCGATCACTAGCTAGTAATCGGCAGCCAGGACGAAGCACGTGAGAATCGTGCGCTGTCGCGCAACCGTGAGCCATCCTCCCCGATGGCGAGTCGGATCGCCTGCCCGGAGTGTGGACGCTGCTTTCGCATGTAAAGGCAGGACCGTCCGGATCATCGCCGCCACGTTCCCCACCGCTCGCCGCTCAACCCGGCGCGTTACGGAACGGGTTGCGCATCCGAGCGCCCGGACTTTACGGTTTCTTAACCTTCCCCGAGCTCACCCGTGACCCGTTTCACCACTTTATCACTTATCGGATTCCTGGCTTGCTTCGCCACTACCCTCCTGACCGCTCAGGGCAGGGTCGACACCGTCGTGACGTTACCCGCTATGGAAGTACGGACTACTTCCGTGCGTCAATCAGACGTCGGTGCGCAAACGGTTAGCTGGACGGCGGAAGCACTGCAGAAACTGCCCGTGACGACGGCGGGTGAATTGTTGGAAGCACTTACGGGCACGTTCGTGAAGAACTACGGGGCCGGTAGCCTGGCGACGACGTCCGTCCGGGGCGGTAGCGCCGGTCATACGCTCGTACTCTGGAACGGCCTGCCCGTACACAGCCCTATGCTCGGTCTTCTCGATCTTAGTTTGTTACCACTTGAGGGTGCCTCCTCGGTAAGCTTTACTCCCGGAGGTAATTCATCGCTCTGGGGAAGTGGTGCCCTGGGCGGGGTGATCGGGGTGAACAACGCGGCGAATTTTGACCGCCGGAAAGAGGTGACGGCCGGTTTGGATATCGGTTCTTTCGGACTCGTAGAACGAAGAATTCACGTCGGGCTCGGTAACGATACCTGGCAAAGTGACACCCGCCTGAGCCGCTTGACGGCCACCAACGATTTCCCATACACGCCCGCGCCGACCGTTGCCGAGCTCCGCCAAAGCAACGCCGCCCAGGAGCATACGCTACTAACCCAGAATCTTTACTGGCGGCCCGGCACGGACCAGCAATTAAGTTTTCATTTCTGGCACCAGCGCAACGCCCGGCAAATCCCCCCGACTAACGTGCAAACCCGTAGCGCCGCCCGCCAGGATGACTCCGCCGACCGCCTCGTGGTCGCTTACCGCAACGAGGGCGGCCGCATTAAGTGGGGCGGCAAAGTAGCTGCTTTCAGTGAGTCGCTCGAATACTACGATGAGGCGAGCGGTCTGGTCGCCCCCAGTGGTTTCAATACCTTACTGGCGGATGCGACGGCCGACTACGTCCCCCGCCGGAGCGACCACCGCTTCATGATCGGTACCACGGCAAGTCGTACCACCGCCCGGGCGGATGGTTACCGCGAAGAAACACCTACGGAGCAACGCACGGCATTATTCGGTGGGTGGCAGTACCAGGGATCGAGACTTAGCACCAGGCTAAGCCTGCGGGGAGAAATAGTGGATGGGCGGACAATACCGGTCATCCCTGCTTTCGGGTTTTCGTACTCATTGCGCCCTGATCTGTGGGTAGAGGGAAAGGTTGGCCGCAACTACCGTTTACCTACCCTGAACGACCGCTTTTGGAAACCAGGTGGGAACCCCGCGCTACTCGCCGAAGAAGGTTGGGCGGAGGAACTAACGGTCCGGTACGCCCGGCAAACGGATCAGTGGGATGTTTCCGCCGGTCTCACCGCTTTCTACCGCAACACGAATAACTGGGTGCTCTGGAGCCCGAACCCTGAATTCGGCTACTGGGCGGCGAGTAATCTTTCTCGCGTGTTAAGCCGGGGCTTAGAACCGCGCTTGAACATCGGTTATCGACACGAAGCGCTTAACCTGCAGCTAACGGCCGGTTACGACTACGTACGCTCAACTAATGAGGTAGCCATCAGCCTGCCGCGAATTGAGGAAGGCGAACAGCTCATTTACGTCCCGGAACACCAGGGGCGGGTCGCGGTGACGGCCTCGTGGCGCGACTGGCAGGTAAGCTACCGCCACCGTTACGTTGGAGCGATGATGGGCGTGAACGGGCCGATCGATAGTTATGCGGTGGGCGACGCCCGGATTCATCGGGCACACAAACTCTTTGGCCTCGCGGCCAATCTCTTTTTTAACCTACGTAATGCCTGGAATACTGATTATTTAATTATTGATCGGCGGCCCATGCCGGGTCGTCACTTCCGTGCCGGGCTTACTTTTTCTTTTTTTCAACCTAAAATTTCACCATGAAATTATATTTTACTTCTTTCTTTCTTCTCCTTGCCGTGGCTTTGTTGCCCGCCCAGGACGTAGTAGACTTCGAATCGTTCGACCTCGAAATAGGTACTTTTCTCAACGGTAGTGATGGCAACGGCGGCTTTCAAGCCGGTGATGCCTTTTTCCCAAATAGCTTTACTCAGGGAGATGGGTTTAGCTTTTGGTCCGGCTGGTCCATTTCATCGACTACGGATACCATTTCACCGGGTTTTACAAACCAGTACAGTTCCATCACCGGTAGCGGATTTGGCGGTTCCACCACCTACGGTGTTGCCTTCGATACGACGGGGATTAAACTGAGCGGTACCGCCGCAACTCGGCCCGTCCCCGGATTTTACGTAACTAACTCTACTTATGCCTTCTTCACTCTTCGGGACGGCAATCAATTCTCTAAAAGATTCGGTGGTCTCGACGGTAATGATGCTGATTTCTTCCTGCTGACGATAAAGGGCTACGTGGACGATACCGAAGTAACCGACAGCGTAGATTTTTACCTGGCTGATTACCGCTTTGAAGATAACGATGAAGACTATATCCTGAGTGAGTGGGAATACGTTGATCTGAGCGGCCTGGGTGTGGTGGATAGTTTGTCCTTCAGTCTGTCGTCCACCGACAGAAACTCTGCCGGTATACTTACACCAGCTTACTTTTGCGTTGATGATTTCTTCTCCGCCCAGCCCGTGAGTGTACGGACGCCGGTAGTTAACAACCTGTTCAAGGTTTACCCTAACCCTACGGCAGACGAAGTACAAATCAGCTACCCGGAACGAGTGGGTGGACGAGCATTTGTCACCTCCATTACCGGTTCGGTTTTGCTGGAGCAGTCGCTCGGTTTGACTGGCGGTTCCGTTAATTTACGGTCGTTACCGGCCGGTCGCTACGTGGTTACGGTGCGGGACGGCTTGGTGCAGTCCAGTAAAATCGTGGTTAAGCAGTAGGTCCACTAAAGGACTGATGACGACTGGGCGGTGAATCCTCTGGTGCGACTAAACTTAGTCGGATTGGTAGATTTTCCGCCCTTTTTGATTTAACAATTTCGGATTGATTTCAGGCTATTCGGTGAGAAACCAACCATCGAAATTTGTAGAGTACTTTAGGTCAGTAAACACTTAGGTACCGGGAGCGTCAGCCTAGCGCCAGAGCCAAAACCAGCTTTGCACCGGCTCGATGTGAATCCAGTGCAGCCAGAAGTAGTTTAACAAACCGAACGCTAAGCCTAAGGCAACAACGCCCGTCCCCCACTTACCCCGCACCCGCGTCCGCGCCACGTAGATAAAATGCTGCTTGCCGTCACCGTCGCGCTGCTTCCCGGAGGCGTAGTAGATCAGCACGCCCAGTGCCGCCATGAAGGCAATAACGTTAAGGTAAAGGCCGGCCACCGCGCCAATGATCGTACCGGCGATTACGTAGACCTGGGTACCCTCCTTTGGGGACAGCTTTGCGGAATTACGGTGGCGATTGGCGTCCCTGATTTCCTTGAGGGCGACGTTCTCTCCCCGTTGCAACAAAAGGTTTCTGGCCACCACGGTGGCCTCGATCCCGTAGTAGTCTTCTTGCGTCAATATCGTCCGCAGCTCATCGGAAGCATAGTCCGCGAAGGGATGCTGGTCGATGGTCTCACCGGTCCAGGCCGCTTCGGCCGCTTCCCGAATGGTATATTTTGCTTTTGCGAAGTCGTTTTCGCGAACCTCGATCCAGAATTTTGGCTGAAGCGAGTGGCCCATGATCACGCTTTCGCGCCACTGCGTAGTACCGTCGGTCGACCGGCGCACCGCAATTTTTTCGGCCTGCAGCGTCCGCACCATCCCTTCCATGTCCTCCCTGCGGATAAAGTGCTCGAATACGGCGAAATCTCTGGAGATGGCTCGTTCGTCTAAGGGTCCGTCGTGGGTTGGTTCCATGGCCTAGCGAAGGTAACTCGCACCGTTTAGATCGAGTACGGCACCGGTGGTAAAGCGGGCTTCCGGCGTGCAAAAGTACAGAATGGCCCGGGCGACCTCTTCCACCGTCGCGACGCGGCCCAGCGGGCTCTGTGCCTTCACGGCCTCACCGGCTTCCCCCCGGAGGTGTGGCCGGGCCATGGCCGTCTCAATGAAGCCCGGGGCAACGGCGTGGACGGTAATGTTGTCGACGCCGACTTCCTGGGCGAGCGATTGCGACAGCGCGTGCAGACCGGCTTTGGCGGCTCCGTACCCAACCTGACCGGCTTCCCCCCGAAAGGCTCCCCGGCTACCGACGTTAACGATCGTGCCCCCACCCTGTTTGCGCATGTGCTGGATGGCGGCGAACGAAGCGGCGGCGGGGCCGATTAGATTAGTCTTAAGTGTCTCCTGAAAAGTCGCCAGCCAGTGATCGAAGGTGATGGAGCCGTCAACGGGGTGCTTGCGAAAAACGCCCGCGTTATTTACCAACACGTTGAGCGCACCGAATTTATGGTGCGCGCTGTCAACCAATCGCCTGGCCGCGCCGGGGTCGCGCAGGTCGGCCTGCAGTAGCGTATGCCCGACTCCCCGTAGACTAGCCAAAACTCTTTTGGCGCCTTCCTGGTCCTGGTGATAGTGAACGCAAACGCGGGCACCCGCCTTGGCAAACAAGCGGGCGGTGGCCTCCCCTACCCCTTTACTACTTCCGGTGACAAGCACCGTCTTACCGCTCAGATCAATTGTTACCATTTTACAAATGTAGCCGTCAGAGGTATACTTTCCCGCTGGCCCGACGTATATATAATCGTCCGAAATTATTATCCATGAAGTTCCACTTTTTGTTATCCGTCTGTCTCGCGTTTTCTTTTGCGAGTAGCGGCCAGGCTACCGAGCTCAGCGACGATCAAACTAAATCGCTCCGGGAACAGGAAGCCGCTCTGGTGGAACTCTCCTACGAAATGCACACGGACAGTTCCGATGACGCTCGTTTTCTGGCGTGTAAAGAACTCATTAAGGGCTTAGTGGAAGCGCTCAAAACGCCGAACAGCTACCGCTACCCCTTCGACTCACTCCGTGGGGTCGTAATCAAGGAGTCTCCCGACCAAAAATTTCGACTCTTTACTTGGGAACTGCACGTGAATGCGGACACTTACCGGCATTACGGTGCCATTCAAATGAACACAACCGACTTGCAGTTACAGCCGTTGCTCGACCGGGGGGCAGCCCTCCGGGAGAATCCGGAAAACGCAGCCATGTCCGCCGAAAACTGGCTCGGCTACGTGGTTTACGACATCATCCCGGCGGGTGGCTACGACGGGCAACCGGCTTACTTTATTTTTGGTTTCGACCGCTACGCGAAATGGAGCCGTCGTAAGGTGCTCGACGTCCTGACCTTCGGCGGTGACGGGAACGCGAACTTCGGCGCACCCGTCTTCAAGACCTATACCGAGGGTGGTTTCCTCGTCGAGGATCGGAAGCGCATCATCATCAATTACGGTGCGGAGGGCAACGTCACGCTGAAGTATGAGCCGGAGACGAACCGAGTTATTTACGAAAACGTCGTTATGGTTCCGGGCACCCGGGGCAGTGGACCGGTTAATATGCCGGACGGCAGCTACCGGGCTTTAGAATTGAACGACGAAGGAATTTGGGTGGAGAACGATCGATTGTTTACCCACAAATACAAAGAAGCCCCGCGCGAAGAAGCAAAGTCTTCGGCGGGGCAGGATATCATTGGGCGCCAAAAGAGTGGCGGCCAGTAACCCGAAGTGTTATTCAGTCAATCCACTGAATGAACTAAATCGTCACGTTATTTAGCTGCGGACTTTACGGGGAAGCTAACCGTGAGGTCCGCCCACGTGAGCTTAACCGTGTTGCCGTCGAGGGCAAAATCCATCCGCTCGGCCGTGGTGCCGGTTTCAGCCGCTTCGCCGCGGATCTTTACGAGGTCATCCTTCTCATCGTAGTCGTACGCTCCCCACTGATCCGCCTTCTTGTTGAAGATGACCGTCCAGCTGTCCTTACTTGCCGGCATGGTGAATAGTGCGTAAGTCCCGGCGGCGAGCTCGGTGCCTTCATTACCGACCAGGACGGGTGCGGCAAAGGTGATGCGGGTAGCCTCGTTGGCACCCGTGCGCCATACTTTGTTGTAGGGGACTAACTCACCGAAGATGGTCCGGTCGTTGACGGAAGGACTACCGTAGTTAATCGTTACGGGAACTTCGCTGATCGTCCCCGTCAGTTCCTTGCGGGGAGATTTTATTTCGCCATCGATGGTCTTTACTTCAAAGTTTTCTCCTTTGACGTTTGCGGTATTATTCAGTTCAGCGACAGTTTGTTGCTCGACCGTCACGTCGGTAGCGGGCGTGTCCACCACCGTATTGGTATCCTGGCAGGAGACGAGTACAACTAGGCAAAAGGCTAGCAGGCTAGTTAATTTTAGCATGTTTTTGGTTGTTTATGCGTGGATAACGTAGGAGGGGGGCAAAAGTCGAAGCAAATACCGAAATATTTGTGCCCGTGCTCAGAACCGACCGGAACGTGGGTTTACCGGGTTAGGGTAAGATCTGTAGCTTAGCAAACTTCAGCATGATGCGTTTTTCCGGCTGGGGCAGATCGCTGAAGTGAATGGTCGCGATACGGTTTGCCGCTCCGCCGTCGATTTTGGTAACTCTCCCTTCGCCGAATTTGAGGTGCAGAATGCGGACGCCCTCCACAATCTCCGCGGCCGGGCTCGGCGTGAAGTTGGCGGGGTCGACTTTCGGCTTGGCGAACCGGGCCGTACCGCGAGAGCGGACGGGCGGCGTGACGCCCGACACCCTGGCGCGCTGCTCCTGCACGCGGTCGTATTCGTGCCCCTGCGAGCGGCGGGAGTGCGTTGTACTCACGATGGCCTCCGCGGGTACTTCGGCCAGGAATCGACTCGGCTCATTCATCACCATTTTACCGTAGCGGTAGCGGGTGTTTGCGTAAGACAGCGTCAGAAACTGCTCGGCGCGCGTGATGGCGACGTAGAACAAACGCCGCTCCTCGTCCATGCCGTCGAGGGTATCCATGCTCATCCAGGAAGGAAATAGCTTTTCCTCCAGGCCAACCACGAAAACGCTCTTGTACTCCAGGCCCTTCGCGGCGTGGACGGACATCAGCGTGACGACGTCGGTGCTCTCGGCATTTTTCGTATCGAAGTCGGTCAGTAGCGCGATATTTTGCAGGTAGGTTGCGAGCGTCTTATCCGGGAGTGTTTCCGTATCGATCACGGTGTCCTCTTCCACGAAGCTCTTGATGCCGTCGAGTAGCGATTGGAAGTTCTCCAGGCGGCCCATGCCCTCGATCGACGTATCGCCCCGGTGCAGGTCGAGCAACCCCGATTTTTTAGCGATCGTGTCGGCGATTTCGTACGCGTCCGTCGTGTCGACCTTCGCCCGGGCTTGCTCGATCATGTGGATGAAGCCGTCTGCCTGGTGGCGGGTGCGCTTGGCGAGGGCCACGTGTTTGGAAGCTTCGAAAAGCGTGATCTGTTGCTGGCCGGCGAGCGTGATCATCTTGCCGACGCTGGTGTTGCCGATCCCCCGCTTCGGGTTATTGATGACCCGGCGGAATGCTTCTTCGTCGTTGGGGTTCACCACGAGGCGTAGGTAGGCCACCATGTCTTTGACCTCTTTGCGCTGGTAAAAACTCATGCCGCCGTAAACGCGGTAGGCAATATTGAAGCGCCGCAGGTACTCCTCGAAAATGCGCGACTGAGCGTTCGTACGGTAGAGGATGGCGATGTCCTCGTTGGCTAAGTGGTGGCGGTTTTTTTGCTCCAGAATGGTGTCGGCCACGCGGCGGCCTTCGCCCGTGTCGTCCATCTCCCGGAGCACGGTAATCTTCTCCCCCAGCCCCTTATCCGACCAGATTTTCTTCTGAATCTGTCGACGGTTGTGGCCGATGACGGCATTGGCCGTGGCGACGATATTTTCGGTAGAGCGGTAATTCTGTTCGAGCTTGAACGTCTGGATGTCGAACTGGGAGAAATCCTGTTCGAAATCGAGGATGTTCTGGATAGTGGCACCGCGGAAGGCGTAGATGGACTGGGCGTCATCGCCCACAACGCAAATATTGCGCGGGCTGTCCGGATACTGGACTAGCTTCTTGACGATTGCGTACTGTAGCGTGTTCGTGTCCTGAAACTCGTCCACAAGTACGTATTTAAACTTTTGGCGGTACTTGCCGGCTACCTCCGGGTGGTTTTGTAATAATTCGTAGAGGCGAAAAAGGAGGTCGTCGAAGTCCATCGCGCCCGCTTTCTTACAACGATTGACGTAGGCGGCATAAATCTTGTAGACCAGCGGCATATTGGCCTGCTTATCCTGGGCCAGCAGCTCTTCGTTACGTTCGTAGAGTTTCGGCGTAATGAGGCTCGACTTCGCACTGCTGATGCGATTCTTAATGGCGTTGGTCTGGTAAACGGTCTTATCCAGACTCAACTCCCTGATGATCTGCCCGATCAGGCTCTTTGTATCGTCAGTATCATAGATAGTGAAGTTGCTGGGATAGCCAATGTGTTTGGCTTCGACACGAAGAATCCGGGCGAAAAGACTGTGAAACGTGCCCGCCCAGATGTTGCCGGCGCGTTTACCGACTACTTTGCTGATTCGCTCTTTCATCTCCCGCGCCGCCTTGTTGGTAAAGGTCAGGGCCAGGATTTCCCACGGAGCCGCCCCTTTCTCAATGAGGTGAGCGATGCGGAAGGTGAGTACCCTGGTCTTGCCGGAACCCGGGCCGGCAACGACGAGCACGGGGCCTTCGGTCGTGGTGACGGCAGCGCGCTGGATGTCGTTTAGTCCATCTAAGTAGTCGGCGGGTATTTGATCGGGCATGGGGCTGTTTTAGGGGGACGGGCGAATATACGCCAAGCGGTACGCCGGCCCTAATTTTACCACGATTTGTGGTGCCCATGCTTGTTTATCAACATTTTATAATGCAGTGCTGCTCGGAAAAAAGGATACCGCTGGGTAACGCTTTAGCTGGTAGTAGTTAGGCACAGGTTGCGCGGTCGCGGGTGCCACGTAATCGGATAAGCAGGGCTTCTTCCCCAACTACCCGGCACCGGCGTCCGCGCAAAAATGCTACACTAGACGCTCCGGGGTAGTTCTTCCCCTTCTTCCGCCGTGGGTAGCCAGTCGCCATTCAGTTTCAGCACCCGCTCGATGACGTCGCGGGCCGCTCCCGCCCCACCGTTGGCCTGGCTAACGAATTTGGATACCCCGAGTATTTCCGGGCAGGCGTCGTTCGGGCAGGCCGGTAATCCGACCATTTTCATCACCGCCAGGTCGACCATGTCGTCGCCCATAAAAAGGACATTCTCGTACGTAATCTCGTCCTCGTACAGGTACATAAACTCGCGGTAGGCTGCTACTTTGTCCTTGATGCCGTAGTACAGGTCGACCACACCCAAATTTTGCAGGCGCGTCACCACGCCCTCGCTCTTCCCCCCGGTAATGATGGCTACTTTGTACCCTTTCTCGATGGCCCGCCTGATCGCGTATCCGTCGCGCACGTTCATGTGCCGCAGTAGTGAGCCGTCCTCCATCACCAATAATTGCGAATTCGTCAGCACACCATCCACGTCAAAAATGAAAGTGGTAATGGGGTTGAATCGCTCCAGATCGTTCATCGTAACCATGGTCTATTGGTTGTCGCGCCATTCGTACACCCATTTGGCCTGGATCTGCTCCAGGTGTTCTTCGGTGGAGCTTTCCTTGTCGCCGGTAAAATTAGGAATCTCGAGAATCCACTGTAGCAACTCCGTGAATCGGATGCGATAGATTTTGTCCTGGCCGAACTCATCGCCGAAGCGGTCGTAAAGTGCCATGGCGATGTCTTCGTGCTCGACCCAACCGAAGGGGAAATTATCAAAATCTTTAAAGCTCATGCGTGTTGTGCTGTAGGGCCGCGGGGGCCGCTCGTTATCCAATAAAAGTTAAGTGGGGACTAGTGCTCGTGGCCGATGATGCCGCTTTGGTTCGGGATCTTCACTTCGATGACCGCGTCTTTATCGAGGATGACCGCCTGGCAACCAAGGCGGCTTTCGAGCCGAGGGTTGATGGCCCGGTCGATAAAATCTTCTTCCTTATCGCTGATCTCTTCCAGTGCATCTTCACCCGCCAGCACGTAGATGTGACAGGTGCTACAGGCACAGACCTCGCCGCAGTTGTGGTTGAGGTGAATACCATTGTCTTCGGTCACCTCCAGGATACTGATGTCCGTCTCCACGTTCTCGACGATCTGAGCGGCGAGGGAAGGGTCTTCGAAGGTAAATTTTACGGTGGCCATGGGGGCTTGACTTAGTTGATACTTAGGTAAAATGCCTTGCCTCGCCGATTAGTTGTGGCTGGAAATAACTGGCACGGCAAAGGGGCGGAAGGCGGCAAACGGGCATAAAAAAAGCCGCTACTGACGAGTGTCAGCAACGGCTTTTACGAGTAGCGGGGACAGGACTCGAACCTGTGACCTTCGGGTTATGAGCCCGACGAGCTACCAACTGCTCCACCCCGCGATGTTAATTTTTGTTGTGCCCCTACGTTAAGGGACCGCAAAGATAGCGCTAATTTTTAAACCGCAAAACTTTCCTCCGGATTTGCAAAAATATTTTACCCTTCCGCCTCCGGAGCCAGTTGCACCTTCAGTCCATCAATTTCCGCGGTAATTCGCACCTGGCACCCGAGGCGGGAATTGTCCTCCACGAAGAAAGCTTGGTCCAGCATGTCCTCCTCGTCGTCACCCATTTCGGGTAACTCCGTCTCCGATAGCACGTAACAGTGACACGTACTGCACAGGGCCATGCCGCCGCACGTACCCTGCACGGGTAATTCATAGGCTTTACAAACCTCCATCAGGTTCATGTTCATGTCCGTCGGCGCTTCCAGTTCGTGTGCTTCGCCGTGGCGATCGATTACCGTGATCGCTACGTTGCCATCTTCAGTCATGGTGGAGGGGATTTTGTGAGCGAGCGAAGATAAGCCTATACGGAGGACTAGCTTCCGATGTGGTGTTTATGGCTGCCACTCGCGACTGGCCTACTTAACGATGAGTGCCGTCACCGCCGACCTACCCCTTTCCTCCAGCAAAACCTGGTAATAGCCCGCGGGAAACTGACTAACGTCGAGCTCCACCACCACCGGCGCCACCCCTACCCTCCTGACGGGTGAGATAGCTATCCGCCGCCCCGTACCGTCGAATATGGTCAGGATTCCCCCACCTCCAATTACGGAAGTATTGAGCGTAAAGTAGGTTTTACCGGAGGCTGGGTTGGGTCGGACGGACGTGATGGACAAAGCTTCCCCCGCCCCGGCGTCGCACCGGTCGGCGATGAGGCGTTGGCTTTCCGCCACGTCCAGCACGCCCCCCGTAGCCACCCGAAACTGAAGACCGGGTAATTGTTTTGCGCCCGAAAGAACTGCTTCCCTCACCAAAAGGGCCGCCGCCGCCGGATCACTCACCACCAGCGCTTGAAAGATCGGACAGGGAGTCGCGTACAGTAGCGCAATGGCGCCAGTTACGTAGGGGGCCGCCGCGCTCGTGCTGCCGAAGGGACCGTAATCGGAACCGGGTAGCGTACTGTAACTACCCTCGCCGGGAGCGGCCAGATCTACGTTCTGCGGTCCGTAAGCTGAGTTACGGTAGAGGAGGTCGGCCTTCCCCAGGTTAGCCACACCGATCAGGTAGTCGGTTTGGCAGTCAGTTGGCATGTCTCCGTTATCGTCCACGTCCCAATCGCGGTTAGCGGTCGCGGCGGCCGTAAGTACGCCAACCTTCCCGAGCTCCTCGTACATCGACCCCCACACCGGGTACTGACCGCACGTACCGCCTTCAATACCGAAACTGGCGTTGGTGGCCACGACGAACGCGCCTTCGCGGCCGCCCGATTCGTTCCAACGCAGGCGCTGCTGGCGGACGTATTCGTAGGCCTCGATGACGTCCGCGACGGTTTGGAAACTGAACAGCATCAACTTAGCGTCCCAGTTCGTTCCCGCGATACCGATTTCGTTGTCCCCCCTTGCTCCTAACGTACCGATTACCTGCGTACCGTGGGTATTTACGGGGACGCGGGGGTCATCACCGATCATGTCCCAACCGCTTAGATCATCGACGTAACCGTTATTGTCATTGTCGACGCCGTCACCGGGTATCTCGCCGGCGTTCCGCCAAATCGATTCGCGCAGATCTTCGTGATTCACGTCGAAGCCCGCGTCCAGTACGGCGATGACGATCTGGCTGCCGTCCGGGGTTTGCCCTCCCGTCGTCAGGTTCCAGGCTTCTGGGAAATTAGTGCGCTCCAGATTGAGTTGCTGTTCGGTGAAAAAGTTGTCGTTGGGTGTTGTTCTGTTTTTGATTACTGTGTTGCGCTCGAAGGCGACGACACTCTCGTCATTACGGAGCTTTTCCTCGGCGAGGAAAAGCTGTTGAGGGGAATGAAAGCGAAGGAGCCCAATATTTAATGCCGGGGCTATCCAGGTCTGAGTCGCCCCAAGCATGCGCTCCCCAGTTTTTTCATCTAAGTTTTTCCATTTGATTATCAATTGGTTGGCTTGCGATATGATAGGCAGCGAAAACAATAAAAGAAAAAGCTGGATGAGTAATTGAATAGCTTTGCGAATATATTCAGATTTATTCATTTCAAGATTATCTACATTACAAGGTAGCTTAACTCTATTCGTAGGACACCGCCTCACCCACCCTACCGTCAAGCAAAAGACCAAGATATTCTGATCGAAAGTAATTGGATAGTGGTTAAATCTTAAGATTGTAACTCTTCCCTAATTTAAGCGAGAACCACTATTTGAGACAGACATTTCGATTACCGCTTTTATAAGCGATTATGTGACTTGGGCGGTTTTTTGAATAAAAAGAAATCTTTGGATGAGTAATATATTTCCATACACTACGTTTTGTTGCGCACAGAACATTTACCGCATTAGCCCGATCCGCTCGTGCGAACCGGGCCAATCACAACTGTGTGGAGGCAACTTCCCTATGATTTACCCCGACGCTTCTTCCGCCAAGGTCTGTTTCGCTTCCAGTTGCCGGCCATGATGCAGCCGTAGGGCATAATACGGTCAACTACTTCGCCTAGGCCATACTCTTTCATCTGTTTCTGTACGGTTTGCGCGTTTTTGTAAGCCGAAGGCAGCTCGGAAATATCGACGCTACCACTGAAGAAGCGAACGTCGAGCCCTTGCGTTTCCTCGTCAAAGATCTGGCGGGTAGTTTTGCCGGCCTTGCTGCGAATGTGGGCGGTCCGGCTTATATTCCGTCCGGCGCCGTGGGGAGCGAAACCGAGATTGTTTTCCGTGGTTTCTCCCCGCACGATCAGAATGGGCTCGGCCATATTCAGTGGAATCAACCGTAACCCGTTGGTGGAATCCGGCACGAACTTACCGTCGAGCGGGGTAGCGCCCTTGGCGTGGTAGAAGAGGTCACCGTCCTTGAAAACAAAATTATGCTCGTTCCACCAACGCTCTCCAGCACCCGTTGCGGCAACCGTCGAAAGGCCTTTTTGGGTCGCGTCGTGCAGTACTTCGTGATTTAATTTGGTCCAGTCGCGTACGATTTGCAGCGCTTCCCAGTATGCCTTACCGATCGCTTCGGTGTAGGGAATCCAGGCGTTTTTAGCGGGCGTACTGGGAGAAAGCTGGGTGCGAAAACTCTCCGCCACCCGCATCCCCTGCGTGTACAAGTGAGCGCCCAGACCACGGGACCCGTGGTGCGTCACCATGATCGTGTTGCCCGTCAGTTCGGACCGGCCCACGTAAAGAAAGTGGTTTCCATCACCCTGCGTACCCAGGTGTGTGATGGCGGTTACCCGAGACTTCTCGTCATTCAGAAACTGGTTTTGGCGCATTCGCAGGTGCAGGGATTCGGGAAGGGCAAAGTGATCTTCGCGCCCGCCCCCACCAAAATGCGTCACCCGGTGTGCGGCGTCCAGCACGGTTTTCGGTTCGGCGTCACCGAAGTCGGTCATCATTACCGAACAACAAACGTCAGCCGAGTGCATGGCTGGGTGGATGGCGTTTTTGGCGACGGCAATGCCACCAACGGGAATTTGCCCGGGTGGGCCGGTGGGGCAGGCGTCCGGCATCACCGCGCCGGCGACCAGGGTCGGCGTTTTCATCAGTTCGTGCATCGTGGCGAATACCTTGGTGACGTTGTCTTCTTCCTCGGCAGATTCAGCCCGTAAATTCTGGTGGTAAGGCACGGGCTCCGAGAACGGTTCCACGGTTGCGGGCTGGTGCGTATTTAGGTAAGCGGTTACGGCATCGCCCGTAAGGTTGCGTTCGTTGATGTCGTGCAGGGCCTGCTTGAACCAACGGCCGGGTTTGTAACCGAGCGCGATTAATTCTTTTCCTGAAATGGGGGTGGGTTTCGTTTCTTTCATGCCACAAGGTATTTTCGCACCTGCGCAACGTTTTTGCGCAGTACTTTTCTAAGGTGTCTTCTCCAAATGCCGGGGCAACCAAAAAAAGTTGCCAAGCGCTAATCGCATCACCAATGCCCATCAATAAAAACGCGCTCATCCGCTACCGCACAATCGACCGTGCCCTCCAGAACCACTCACGAAAATGGACGCTGGCGGATCTCATCGACGCTTGCTCGGACGCGCTCTACGAACTCGAAGGCAAAGACACGTACGTCTCCAAACGCACGGTACAGCTCGACATCCAGATGTTGCGCAGTAATAAGCTGGGTTATGAGGCCCCCATTGAAGTTTACGACCGGCGCTACTACCGCTACGCTGACCCCGACTACTCCATCACCAACGTGCCCCTCACCGCCACCGACCTCGACGTACTCACCGAATCCGTCACCGTGCTACGGCAATTCAAAGACTTCTCCTTATTCAGCGACCTCAACGGCGTCATTCAGAAACTAGAAGACAAAATCTACCGCGCCACCGAGCACGCGGAGCCGATCATCCATTTAGACAAGAATGAACGACTAACCGGGCTCCGGTACCTCGACGTACTGTACCAGGCCATCAGCAAGCAAATCGTCGTCGACACTACCTACCAATCTTTCAAAGCGAAAGCCGCCAGTACCTTTAGCTTTCACCCCTATATTCTCAAAGAGTTTAACAATCGCTGGTTTCTGATCGGGCGACGCGACGATCAGGCCCGCATTCACACCCTGGCGCTCGACCGTATCACCTTACTTCGCCCCAACCTTAAAGTCGATTATCGACGCGATAATTTTAGGAGTGTGGACTACTATAAGGACACGATCGGCGTGACCGTACTCTACGAGCGACCGCGAAAAGTACTGCTCTGGGTCGATGCGGCGAATTTGCCGTACATACTGACCAAACCCTTGCATCACTCGCAGGAACTACGGGAGCAGCGCCCGGACGGTAGCGGAGTAATACAACTTACCGTCCAGCATAATTATGAGTTAGAACGGTTACTTCTGGGCTTTGGTCCCGGCATTACCGTCCTGGGTCCGCCAAAAATTCGGAGAAGCATCAGACGAGCGCTGGAAGCGGCGGTGAACAACTACGAAGACCGCAAGTGACGCATACCTGGTCAGCGACGAGTTCTACCCGCATACTAATAAATGTTGCGCATCGCAAAACCGGTCACCGGTTTAAAATAGTACTTACGTTTAGTTCCCCATTTACGCTCACCTACCCGTACAGCTCTCACTCGTGAAGAAAATTTTACTGACCTTCCTACTTTTCGTAATCTCCTACTACTTGCCCGCCCAACAATTGAGTGGCGTCATCTCCGGGGAAGGAGTTGGCACGCTGCCCGGGGCTTATCTAAGCGTCGTGGGTACCCAAAAGCACGTTCATACGGATAGCCGCGGTCACTTTACGTTCCCGGAAGCTACGCTGGGCGACACCCTGGTGATAACCTATCTGGGTTTTGCGGAAGTACGCGCGGTAGTAAGCGATCTAAACGAAAAAATGTCCCTCACGCTAGTGACCGGCGCGGTCGATCTCGGACAGGTTACGGTCCGTGATTCCGAAGCGGGTACGTCCGTAATTTCCAACATCGACCTGGTCATCAACCCCGTGCAATCCAGCCAGGAGCTACTCCGGCGCGTGCCCGGGCTGTTCATCGGTCAGCACGCCGGTGGTGGAAAAGCGGAACAAATCTTCCTACGGGGGTTCGACATCGACCACGGAACGGACATCGCCATCAGCGTCGACGGTTTGCCGGTCAACATGGTCAGCCACGCACACGGGCAGGGGTACGCCGATTTGCACTTCTTAATCCCGGAATCAGTACAACGGATCGACTTCGCCAAAGGCCCCTACGCGGCCGACCGGGGGAACTTTGCCACGGCGGGTTACGTGGCCTTTCAGACTAAGAACCGGCTCGCCGAAAACATCGTCACCGTCGAGGGCGGTCAGTTCGGGTACGGTCGTTTCCTAACTGGTCTTAATTTATTGGAAACGGCAAAGAGCAACGCTTACTTCATGACGGAGTACACACGCAACGACGGCCCGTTCGATAGCCCGCAGAATTTCCGGCGCCTGAACGCACTCGGTAAATTCACGTCGGAGCTCGCCAGCGGCGATCGAATTTCTCTTACCGCCAGCCACTTCACGAGTGACTGGGACGCGAGTGGTCAGATTCCCTTACGTGCGGTAGCTTCCGGGCGGATCAGTCGTTTCGGGGCAATCGACGACACGGAGGGTGGGACCACCAGTCGCAGCAATTTGCTGCTGAAGTACACAAAAGACATTGACCGGGCGACGTTCCTGACCGCTACGGCGGGTTACTCCCGTTACGAATTTGAGCTATTCAGCAATTTTACTTTTTTCCTGGAAGACCCGGATTTTGGCGATCAAATCCGGCAACGGGAGGTGCGTGATTTATTCGTCACTTCACTCGAGTTGCAGCACCGTAATTTTTCGATCGGCGACGCAGCGGATTTCCGCGTTGGCGTCAACTTGCGTTCGGATCGTACGAAGGATAGCCACCTGGCCAATACCGTCAACCGGCGGGAAGTACAAAATTACTTGCAACGCGGAGACGTAACGGAGGATAACTTTTCCGCTTACGCCGACGCACGAATCGAACTGGGCGCGTTCACTTTTAACCCGGGTTTACGGTACGACTTATTCACCTTTGACTACGTCGACGCGCTGTCGCAAACCTTTGTGCGGGCCACGGATGCGGCTGCCCGTTTCAGCCCCAAATTCAACGTGTACTACGACGCCGGGCCCCGCACCCAGATTTTCGTCAAGACGGGGGTAGGATTTCACTCTAACGATACGCGCGTCGTGACCGATCGTGTTCTGGGTCGGTCGGCGTTACCGAAAGCGCTGGGCGCGGACGCGGGTGCCGTGTTCAAACCGTTTGAGCGATTGTACGTAGAGACCGCCCTTTGGTACTTACACCTCGACCAGGAGTTCGTGTACGTGGGGGATGCCGGCGTTGTGGAGCCCAGTGGCCGGACGCGCCGCTACGGATTTGACCTCAGTGCGCGCTACCAACTTACGGATTGGCTGTACGGAGACGTGGACGCCACGCACACCATTGCCCGGTCTACGGACTCGCCCGAAGGGGGCAACAGAATTCCGCTCGCGCCAACCACCACGCTGGCGGGAGGGCTTAGCGCTGCCCACAACGATTGGCGGGGCTGCCTACGGGGACGATACCTGGCGAACAGACCAGCCAACGAGGACAATAGTATCATCGCGAAAGGTTATGTCGTGATCGACGCTACGCTGACGAAGAGCTGGCGAAATTTTTCCTTTTCTCTCACCGCCGAAAATGTTTTGGACACGGAGTGGAACGAAGCTCAGTTCGCGACCGAAAGTAGACTCGCTGGTGAAACAACCTCGGTGGAAGAAATCCACTTCACCCCGGGCCTCCCATTCTGGGTAAAGGGAGGAGTAACCTATACTTTCTAACGTACATTTTTGCACCCGCGACCGCGCCCCGCCGACAAACAAATTAAAAAATTATCTAATGTTACCATCCATGTTGTAATCTTGTCCTAGCTACCGAGTCGGGCCCTGTTTTGCTCGACGCTAGCTGAGCAAGCAATCAACATTAATTTTTACCGCCCCCCCCAAAACCGGAGGGCGCTATTCCCCCGTACTTTACCCGATCGACTATCGGTCATTCACACGTTTTTTGAAACCACAATCCAATATGCAGCAAGTAATACTTCGCAATTCGGTAAGTTTCGTCCTTCTCATCCTGCTATCCTTCGGGCTGGCGGCATCTTCCCACCGGGAGGCGCCCCTGATTGCGGATGACCCACTGGCCGATAACACCGACGTCTACGCTTTCCGAAGCCCGGACGACCCCACCACCATCACCATTCTCGCCAGTTACATTCCGTTCGAGCTTCCCCAGGGCGGCCCGAACTACTACACGTTCGGCGAGAACATCCGCTACGAGATCCACATCGACAACGATGCCGCCGTGGCGGGTGACGAGATCACTTACCGTTTCACTTTCGAGCGGACGAACGAAGACCCGGCGACGTTCTTTAACATTCGCTTCGGCGAAAACATTAAAGCCACCTACACGCTGGAGCGCAGCATCGACGGTGGTCTATCATTCCAGACGATCGTACAGGACGGAATCGTTCCACCAAATAACATCGGCCCCCGTAGCATCGAGGGTGGCGGCGAAGATCTTCCCGGCCTCAACACTACCTACGAGCAACTGATGGCTGACGCGATCACTACCGCTAGCACGGGCGAAATGGTGTGGGCCGGTCCTTCGGACGATCCGTTCTTTGTCGACCTCGGCGGCGTATTCGACCTCGGTAACAGCCCTCGCCAGGGTGACGACGCCGAAAGCCGTGACGGTTTGGCGCAGTTCAACGTACACACGTTGGCGCTTAAAATCCCCATCGCTACCCTACTCAAGGCAGGTGCGCCCGCTACGCCGGTAGACATCCTCGACCCAAATTACGTGATCGGTGTTTGGGCTTCCGCCAGCCGCCCCGCCACGACTACGTTCGAAAGTGGCGATTCCACAACTTTCTCCGGCGACTGGGTGCAGGTTTCTCGTTTGGGCATGCCCCTGACGAACGAAGTCGTCATCCCGATCGGTATGAAAGATTACTGGAACGCAATCACGCCCTACGACGAACTGACGGATACGACACTCGACGGCTTTTTCTACAATCCGGAGCTAGCGCTCTACATGGATGAGGATAATTTCGCCATTGCCGTTCCTGCCTTCAACCCACTACGGGTTCAGACGGCTAGCCAGACTATTCTTGGCAACGTTGACTTCAGCAACGGTGCACCCGGCTTACACATCCTTAAAGGAAACGCCGCCCTTGCGGGTACGGTACTTGAATCCGGTGCTACGTACGAGCCGTTTTTGCTTCCCGGTAACGCTAAGCCCCGGTCGGTAGATCTCTGGCCGATTTTCCATACGGGTGTCCCCAACGCACGCCCCTACCAACTCGCAACCGGTAAGCCCGCGGGCAACCCGCTCGCCGCCGGTAAGCCGTTCATCAGCAACTTCCTCCCGAACGGTGGAGATATGCTGCGCTTGAACATGGCCGTCCCCGTTACCCCACGGAATAGCGACGACTTTAATTCACTCGGCCTCATTCAGGCTGCCGTGCTCGGCCTCACCGACGCTCGCTACAACGGTGACCTTACGCTTCAGAATATTCCCAACATGGACGGATTCCCGAACGGTCGCCGTTTGGAGGATGACGTGACGCGCATTGAATTGCAGGCAGTAGCCGGAGTTGTCCTTGCCGCTATCGGCTTGGGTTATGACGATCGTACCCTCCCAAATGATGGCTTAGCTTCGGATGCGCTACTCGGCGTTCTCGGTTACACTACTGAGGTGGAAGAAAATGACCGCCCCTTCACGACATCATTTCCCTACGTGGCCATGCCATGGCGTGGAACGGAGGTCGACCACACCAACATTGATTAAGCGACCAAGCTCGATCAATTCCATTAAATGACCGCCCTCACGGCGTGGTACGCCACGCCGGGGGCTCATAAAATAATAAATGAAACATACATTCTTTAATAAATGCGTCTTCACGGTGTTGTTAGGTTTGCTGATCAGTGTATCAGCATTCGCTTCCAGCCACCGCGAAGCGCCCCTCATCGCCGACGATCCCCTTGCGGATAACGTCGATGTTTATGCTTTCCGTAATCCAGAAAACACAGGTTACGTTACGCTCATCGCTACCTTCATCCCGATGCAGCTTCCCCACGGTGGGCCTAATTACTACCACTTCGGTGAAGACATTCGCTACGAAATTCACATCGATAACGATGCGGGAACGGACGGTGACGACATCATCTACCGGTTCACGTTCACGCGGACCAATGAAGACCCGACCACGTTTTTCAACATTCGCATCGGTAAGGAGAACTTGAAGACTACTTACAAGATGGAACGTAGCATGGATGGCGGTGACAGTTTCACCACCGTAATCGATGCTGGTGAAGTACCGGCTAACAACATTGGCGAGCGCTCTATTACCTCCGAAGCGTATGGCCTCGGTGCAGATAGCTACGAAGCACACTGGACGAGCAAAATCAGTAACCTGACGGCTCAGCAAGAACGTGTCTTTGCCGGTCCCGTCGACGATCCTTTCTTCGTCGACCTAGCTGGTATCTTCGACCTCGGTGACGACCCTCGCCAGAATGGCGATCCAGTTGACGGTCTAGCTTGTTTTAATACGAGCGCCATTGCTATCACGGTACCAATCAGTATGCTAAAGAAGGAAAGTGCCGCCGACCAACCAGCAAATATCCTTGACCCGGACTACGTAATCGGCGTGTGGGCTTCCGCCAGCCGCCCCTCGATGAGAACACTACAGACCGACGGCTCTAAGCCAGTGGTGAGTGGTGACTGGGTACAGGTATCGCGCTTAGGTATGCCGCTGACCAACGAAGCCGTTATTCCCGTGGGAATGAAGGATTACTGGAATGCGATTACTCCTTACGAGGAACTTGCCGACACGACGCTCGATGGATTTTTCTACAATCCTGAACTGGCGTTGTACATGGACGACAGCCTTTTTGGAGGAGTTGTCCCGGCTTTTGCGCCACTACGCATTCAGAAAGCTAGCGTAACACCACTCGGCCCGGTAGACTTTTCCAACGGCGCTGACGGTTTGTTTGTCGCTAAGGGAAATGCCGCACTAGATGGTACGGCCCTGGGATCGGAGTCACCATATGTCGACTTACTACTGCCTGGCCCCGGTAAGCCGCGCTCGGTTGATCTCTGGCCAATCTTCCACACCGGAGTACCTAACCTACCCCCCTACCAGCTCTTTACCGGAAAGGAGGGAGGAAATGTCCTAGCCGCGGGTAAGCCTTTCATCAACAACTTCCTACCCACCGGTGGCGACATGTTGCGCTTGAATATGGCCGTCCCGGTAACGCCACGCGACTCCGACGATTTCAACTCGCTCGGTCTCATCCAGGCAGCGGTGCTTGGTCTTACGGACCCACGATTTAACACGGACGCTACCCTACAGAACATCCCCAACATGGATGGTTTCCCGAACGGTCGCCGTCTTCAGGATGACGTTACGCGCATTGAGTTGCAGGCCGTCTCCGGCGTTGTACTCGCCGCAATCGGGTTGTTCTACGATGATTACGATCCTACCGATTCCACGGCATCACCCGTAACGGCTGATTTGCTCAGTGTTTTGGGTTACGAAACCGGTATCCAGGAAAATGACAAGGCTTTCCGCCCCATGTTCCCTTACATGGCTCTTCCCCACAGCGGAACGGGCGACTGTAGCGGTGCCGTGGCGACCTCCGTTGGAGACTTCTTCAACCAGGACGGTGTTGGTGCCAGCGCGCCCAACGTCATTGGTATTACTTACCCCAACCCGTTTGTATCTCAGACGACCATCAAGCTTCGTGTGCGTGAACTGACCGCGGTCAGCATCGACCTACACGACGTGAATGGCCGCCAGCTACAAAACCTGGCGAGAAGGACTTTTGCGGAAGGCGAGCACGACGTGCCCGTTAACGTAAGTAGTCTGCCCGCCGGTACTTACATGGCCGTTGTCCGTAGTGGCACGGGTCGTGTTCTACAGACGATTCGGATGGTTAAGTCTAACTAAGGACAGATCGCATCAATTGAGAACTGCCGGGCGAAACTTGTTTCGTCCGGCAGTTTCTATCTTGGCAGAACCGTACGGTGGACTATTTCCGTATGGTATTACCTAGAAAAGTAGTTGATTGGTGATTTTCGAGTTCACAGATATCGAAGGTCGCCAACAAAGCCTACCGACACTGATTTTACGGTTTAGGTATCACTAATTAGCTCAGAACACAATAATGAATAAAATTTATACTCCTTTACTCTCCTTGCTCCTTTTAATTGGCCTCTGCACCTGCGACAGCGCAGAAAAAGATAAAGACGCTTCTGTCGGTATCAACGACGTTGAAGTTCCAGAATTATTACCCCGCCCCGAGGCGTTGCAAAACGCGATGGAGTGGGACAGAACGCAAAGCGGGTACATGCAGATGGCCAGCGACCTGCGGTTGAAAGACTCCAAGGCCGTCGAGCCCCGTATTAAACTGGCCCAGATCTTCACGAACGAAGCGCGGGTCACCGGCGAGCACGGCCATTACTATCCCGCCGCCCTGAAAATGGTCAACGAAGCCCTCGGATACAATCAGGGCAAAGACACCAACCTTGAATTTCTTGGGTTGTCCACAAAAGCCAGCGTCCAGCTCTCGCAACACGATTTCACCGCGGCGCTGGCAACGGCAAAGCAGGCGATCGCCATCAACCCCTATAACGCCCAGATTTACGGTGCTTTGGTCGACGCCAACGTTGAACTCGGCAACTACGAAGCGGCCGTTACCGCAGCGGACCAGATGGTCAAGATTCGTCCGGATTTGCGGTCTTACTCGCGGGTGTCTTACCTACGGGAAATTCACGGCGACGTCGATGGCTCACAGGAGGCCATGATGAGTGCCGTCAAGGCTGGCGCACCGGGTTACGAATCCACCGCCTGGGCACGCTTGACACTAGGCGAGCTCTACCAGCGCTACGGTGAGCCGAAAAAAGCCAAGCAGCAATTCGAGATGATCCTGCGGGAAAGGCCAAACTACCCATTTGCGATGGCAGCCCTGGGGCAACTCGAAATGGACGCGGAGAACTACGCGGAAGCGGAGAAACTCGTCCAGGAGGCCGCCGACATCATCCCGGAAGTCGGCTACTACGTACAGCTCGCGGAGATTTTCAAGAAAACTGGGCAAACCGATAAGCAAGAGCAGATTGAAAAAGAGATTTTTGTGATGCTACAGGACGACGTCGACTCAGGGCACAACATGGACCTAGAGTACGCGTCATTTTACCGCGACCACTTTGGCGACTACGATAAGGCGCTTGAGTACGCGGAACGCGAGTACGAAAAGCGTCCGGAAAACATCGACGTCAACCGGATGATGGCATCCCTCTACGACCACAAGGGCATGAAAGACGAGGCACGGCCTTACTTACTAAAAGCCGGTGCGACGGAATCAAAGCACCCGGAGTTTTTGGCCTTATCCAGTAAGAAATAATTCCTCCATCCCACGCGGGATGCTTTGCTGAGGCACCCCGCCGGACCAATCCGGCGGGGTGCCTTGCGTTTGAGATCTTTGGTTAAGAACGGGACGCGCGTCGCAACAATCAAACCCACAAAGCAGTTAGCCTGACAATTATTGTAGTTGTATTAACTTTAGGCTATGCCACTCTACCACAAACTCGGTGCTCGCCCCCACAAGCGCCACACGCAATTCAGAAAGCCGGACGGATCGCTCTACCACGAGCAGCTTTTCGGCACGGTCGGCTTTGACGGGATGTCATCACTCCTCTACCACGAGCAGCGGCCGACGCAGGTCAAAGAAATTCTTTCGTCGCGTGACGTCAGTCCGAAGATTGCCAAAGCCAAGACGATCAAATCGAGAAAGCTCGTCGGCTTCGACGCCCGACCCGAAGACGATTTTCTGGACAGCAGAAAAACACTGCTCACCAACGCCACGACCAAGCTCGGAGTAGCCGCGCCCCGGCAGTCGCTCACCGAATACTTCTACAAGAACGCGGATTCGGACGAGCTCATTTTCGTGCACCGTGGCACGGGCACGTTGCGGACCATGTTCGGGCAGTTAGCCTTCGTGTCCGGAGACTACCTGGTAATCCCCCGCGGCACCATCTACCAAATTAATTTCGATACCGACGCAACGAGGCTACTTTTCGTTGAATCCACCGACCCGATCTACACCCCGAAGCGGTACCGCAATCACTTCGGTCAGCTACTGGAGCACTCACCCTACTGTGAGCGCGACCTAAAATTACCGACCGAACTCGAGACGTTCCGTGAGACGGGAGACTTCCTGATCAAGATCAAGAAACAGGGGATGCTCCACGAAGTACTTTACGCTAGCCACCCGTTTGACGTTGTTGGCTGGGATGGCTATAATTACCCTTACGGACTCAGCATCCACGATTTCGAGCCCATCACCGGCCGCGTCCACCAGCCGCCACCCGTCCACCAGACCTTTGAGACGAAGTCCTTCGTCGTCTGTTCGTTCGTGCCGCGGATGTATGACTACCACCCCCAGTCGATCCCGGCACCTTACAATCACTCGAACATTGATTCGGACGAGGTGCTGTACTACGTCGATGGCGATTTCATGAGCCGCACCGGCATCGGCCCCGGCTACCTTTCCTTACACCCCGGTGGTATCCCCCACGGCCCGCACCCGGGGACTTACGAAGGCAGCATCGGCCACACCAAAACGGAGGAACTCGCGGTGATGGTGGATACTTTCGCACCCCTTCAGATTACGGAGGAAGCCCTCAAGATTGATGACGGGAAGTATTATCAGTCCTGGCTCTAGTGAGCGATGTTTACTGAGCGTTAGCGGAGCTGAAGGCCCGGATTCACGGACACGCGAGTGGCAAGTGAATCTGCCCAATGTGATCTAACCGGTAAAAATAAAAGCCCCACGCTCCTTACGGAACGTGGGGCTTACTATTTTGCGAGGCGCGGATGCATTTACCAGCGTCCACGCTTGGCGGCCTTGCGGGCTGCCTTGGCGGCTTTGCGTTCTGCTCTCACGGTGGCATTGTTGTAAGGTCCGTACACATCATCGCGTGCTTCCACAATCGTAACGGTGGTGTAATTACCCCGGTTATTCACCCGGCGAGCGGTAGTTGATGGCTGCGTTGCCCGGCGCTGGGTGGCGTTGCGGTTGTTCGTCTGACCGGTGCGAATTGTGATGCCACCGTTGCGGCGGGGAGCTGAGTTACCGAAGACCGTAGTGGATCGACGCGGGGCCGTTTGGCGGGTCGTCGTCGTACCTCCGGGCGGGCAGTAGTTCGGGTTCGTGTTCCGGTTGGAGGCGTTGCTGGTGGTGGTGGTGCTGCTGGTGGTGGTGGTACGGCTCGTGCGACGGGGGGCGGTAGTTGTTGTGTTTCTCGTCCTGCTGGTCGAACGACTGCGGTTTACGTTCGGAGCCGTCTGGCGGTTAGTCGATACGGTACGGTTGCGGGTCGTGGTCGGTGCGGTGGTGCTGCTGTTGTTAATCCGGACACTCTGGCCACGTTGCGCGGCGGCGGGAAGAGAAACCAGGGTTAGGAGAAAAAACATCAGGGCGGGGATCGACAATTTCGTTTTCATAATTCAGGCGTTTGATTGTATCCTAAAGAACGGGGATTATGCGCCCACGGACGAACGAAGGGGTGGGCTTAACCGAAGTTTCACCTGACTGCTAACGAAGGGTTAAGGATTGAGCATAACGTTAAAATCGGTTCCCTTTAGTGGAACCCGTGCATCGCTACCGTGGACACGGGGAAGAACCGGTTTGGGGTTCACGGAACGTATTTTGTTTGATCACCAACCCTCTTGAATGTTGTCGACGATCCCATCAACCAGTGCCGTGCGGGCCTCGACGCTCGCCCAACCAATGTGCGGGGTGAGTAGGAGGCGATTTCGGTCCTTTACTCCGTGATAAGGATGATCGGCGGGTAGCGGCTCGGCGGTAAAAACATCCACCGCGGCTCCGGCAATGACGTTTTCATTGATGGCCCGCACGAGCGCTACTTCGTTCACGATACCGCCGCGGGCCACGTTGACGAGGTAAGCGGATGGTTTCATGTAAGCAAGCTCTTTTGTTCCAAGCAAGTTCTCGGTCGCGGCGTTCAGGGGGCAGTGGATGGAGACGCTGTCGCAGGTGCGCAGTAATTCCGCAAGGGGCAGAGATTCGTACCGCTGCGCCACATTCCGACCGGAGGTTGAATAGTACACCACCTCCCCGCCGAAGGCTTCCACCAACTCCGCCACCCGGCGGCCGATGGTACCCAGACCAATAATTCCGTGACGCTTGCCCCTAAGCTCGAAGAAAGGACGGCGCCAGTAAGAGAACTTTGCGCTAGCGGCGTAAGTACCATCGTAGCACGCTTCGTTCAGATACGTTATGTCCATGGCAACGCTGAACAGCGCCGTGAGGGTGAGTTGGGCGACGGACTCGGTGCTGTAGCCGGAAACATTCCGTACGGCTACGTTGCGGCGTTCCGCGGCCGGCAAGTCAACGTTGTTCTTACCCGTTGCGGCAATGCAAATCAATCGCAGGTCAGGGAGTTGCGTCAGCTCGGGTTCCCCCAAATATACTTTGTTTGAAATAGCGACTTGCGCACCGGCAAGTCGTGCAACGGCATCACCGGGTTCGGTCGATTCGTGAAAAGTACACTGCCCCAACTCACGGAGGCGGTCCAGCTGAGCGGGGAGATCGGTGAGGGTGGCGGAATCCAGAAAGACGATGTTCATGCGGGCCAATGTAAGACTAGTAGGTACTTTAGGGAGAATACGGTAAACAAAACGAGTAAATTTGCGGCTATGTGGTAGGTGGCACGCACGGATTTTTTTCGTTGCGTTAATCGCCGATGCCACAGTACCTTGCGTTTACCCACCAACCGACCCTACTTTGCGTCTATCCCCCCTACTCTGCACCCGCGTCCGCGCCCTATTCCTTTGCTTTGCCTGCGCGCTAACCGTCAACCTAGCGGGGCAAGAAGCCGCCGTCGAGGGGCACGTCAACGATGCGGAAGGCACGCCCCTCATCGGGGCTACCGTACGGGTTGTCGGTTCGGTCATCGGGACGACAACGGACCTCGACGGACGCTACGACATCGAAGTGCCGCCGGGCAATATTCGCTTGCTTTATACCTACCTCGGGTACCAAAACTTGGACACCCTCGTAATTGTGGCCAACGGCGATCGCGACATCGAGTTGAACGTAATCATGCGGCTATCCACGGCCAACAATTTACCCGAATTAATCGTGACCAGCTCACGCGCGACCGGGCAACTGCAGGCGCTACGCAACCAACAGAGCGCCCTCAGCGTCCAGACGATCATTCACAGCGAGCTCTTCAACCAGTATCCAGATATCACCATTGCCGAAACCGTGTCCCGCATGCCGGGCGTATCGATCATCCGCGGCGTCGGGGAGGGGCAGATCGTGCAGGTACGCGGGTTGCCGGAACAGTACACGGCCGTTTCCCTCAACGGGCAGCGCCTGCCGACCATCCAGCCGGAAGCGGACCAGGAAGGCACGCTGGACTTGATCCAGAGTAATTTGGTCGAAGAAGTCCGAGTCATCAAAGCACGCACGGCCGACATGGACGGCGACGCCATCGGGGGCACGGTCGACTTTCGGATCCGCCAGCCGGAGCGAAAATTTGAATTCCTTGCCCAGGGCGGCGTCGGCCAGAACTTCGGCTTCGACGCGGGCGGTAACCAGGGGACGGGCGTCACCCAACTGGCCGGGGTGCTCAACAGCGAAATTGCCGACGAAAAGCTTTACGCACTGCTGGCGGGTAGCTACCTGCGGCAGGGCCGGGGGACGCAGCAGCAGATATATGACTTCGTGGAAGGCGCGGACGGAACTCGCACGATCAGTGACGCCCGACCAAACGAAGTCGAGCGACTGACCGAACGCCGGGGCTTCGTCGGTGGCATCGAACTCAGACCCAGCATCTACAATCGGCTACGAATCGGCTTTAGTTCCGCTTCCACCGATGAGGACATTACCCACCGACAGCTGTTCGCCCGCAACCTCCCGGATGGTGCGAGTGACCTGGCGCGCCGAACCAGTAGCTGGAATAAGGAGAAGAGATTAGAACTTCTCTCACTGGAAGTAGAAAATAACTTCCCCCGCACGCGGTTGGATTATCAACTCAGCTTCAGCCAAACTTCGGAGACGCTAACCGACCGACTGAGTAGCATTGCGGCGGCGCGGAACGGACAAACTACTTTTTCGGAAAAAGCTCTACTGGACGCGCAGGCCGCGAGTCCATTTCCCGGCGACGCATTACGCCTTTCCGAGACACGGCAGGAGAACATCGAGCTGCGGGAGGTAGTCGCGCTCTTCAGCGTGAACGTAACCCGGTACCTCAACAAGAAGAAAACGAGCTACCTCAAATCCGGCGTGCGTTACCGCAGCAAAGACCGGAACTATGGTGTGTTCACGGCGAACGTGCCGGCCCCGGCGTCGCCCCCCGTCACCCTGGGTTCGGGTGAGTTCCCTGACCTACCGGAAGAGCCTCTCGTAACGGAGCTCCCCGATTTACGGGAAGAAGGACTCCGGTACTCGGCCCAACAGCGCATTTGGGCTGGCTACGCGATGTTTGCCGCAAACTTTACTAGCCGCTTTTCCGCATCGGCCGGTGTTCGGTACGAGGGGCTAGAGGTCGACACGTACGAGACGGACCTCGATACCTTCAGCTTCACGGAAGGCAGCTGGTTACCAAACCTAAACCTCACCTACCGGACGAACTCCACCACTAAAGTGCGCCAGGTCAGGCAGCTCCGTTTGAGTGCCTACCAGGCCGTTGCCCGGGTAAACTACTCCAGTTTCATCTCCGGCCGCCGCTTGCCACTCATCGCGCTCGACGAATTTTCCCGCGGGAACAAAGGATTGCGCAACACGACGAGCGACAACCTGGACCTGACGTTCGAACGCTACGGCCGGCGGGACGGTCTCGTGACGGTGGGGCTATACTACAAACGCCTAAAGAATCCTACGCTACGCGTAAGTACCACGGACCTCACGGGTGTTATACCCGTCTACGACACAAGATTGGTTAATACCGCATCCGCCGAACTGGCCGGGCTGGAGATTGGGTTTTACCAAAATCTCGGCTTTCTCGGGCTAGAAAGCGGTTGGCGGTGGTTCAACCTCAACGGTAACTATAATTTCAACGCCCTGAGCGCCGAGTCCCGCACCTTCAACTTCGACAGCTTTACCCTGCCACAGGCTCCCCGGCAAACGGCTAACCTTAGTGTCGTTTACAATAATTCTGCGAAGGGAATCAGCGTAGTGGTCGCTACGAATTTTCGGGATAGGATTTTCGACCGCGTGCTGGACAACCGCACGGTGTACAGAAACAGTGTCTTTTCTCTGGACCTCGCGGCAGACTACCGATTTTACGGAGACTTCAGTGTTTACTTACGCGCAAATAACATTTCGGACCATCCTTTTCGCGAATATTTCGGTGAACCCAACGATGACGATTCCAACCTGCGGTCGGATGCGCGTTACGGTGCCTGGGGCGTCATCGGTATTCGCTACCAGCCGCGGGGACTGCCCAAGCGTGGCCTGGCGGACGGTAGCCGTTGAGTCGGTACGTGGTTGGACAGTATCCGCTGGTACAAAGTAGCGATAGTGTGCACGCGAGTCGAACGCAACAAGTAGTAATGACGGTGTAGGGTACGTGACTTTTGACCACTGGCCGTAACTAATCGATTACATACGGGGCGGAACGTCGATACCCAGCAAATTCATGCCTCCCTTAAGCGTGTGACCCACCGCACGGCAGAGTTGCAGTCGGAAAGCAACGGCAGCGGGAGTTTCCGCGCTCAGGATGGAGTGGTCGTGCCAGAACTTGTGGAGGCCCTTGGCCAGATCGTAGCAGTACATCGCGATCAGACTCGGATCGTAGGTTTCGGCGGCTAGCTTTACTAATTCCGGAAAAGCGTACAGCTTACTCGCCAAATCCCGCTCAGCGGCGGCTAGGTCCACGTAATCCGCGGCAGTAGATACATCTACGTCCGACCCCGCCTTGCGCCAGACGGCCTGGGTCCGCACGTACGCATTCTGCACGTAAGGACCGGTTTGCCCCTGCATATCGACGGATTCTTTCGGGTCGAAAATCATGCGCTTTTGTGGCCCGACCTTAATTATGTGAAACTTGAGGGCAGCCATACCGATCTGGCGGACGATCTCCCGTTGTTCTTGCGGGCTCAAGCCTTCGGTGGCGGCACGGTCGGCACTCGCCAGGCCGGCCTCGTGGATGACTTCTTTAATCAGGTCATCGGCGTCGACTACCGTGCCCTCGCGGCTCTTCATGCGGCCGGTGGGAAGGTCGACCATTCCGTAACTCAGGTGATAAAGGCCCTTCGCGTAGGGTTCTTCAAGTCGCTTTAGCAGTTCGAAGAGCGTAGCGAAGTGGTGGTTCTGCTCGTCGCCCACGACGTAGATCATCCGGGTAGCGCCGAAGTCATCGTAGCGGAGGCGGGCGGTGCCGAGGTCCTGAGTAATGTAAATACTCGTGCCGTCGCCCCGCATGAGGGTTTTTTCGGAAAGCTTGGCGTCCGTCAGGTCGGCGTACACGGAACCATCGTCACGGGTACGGAAAACGTTCTTCTCAATTCCGAGCTCGACCATGTCCTTGCCCAACTTGTAGGTATTAGACTCGTAGTACAGCTTATCGAAGTGGACGCCGAGGGCGGTGTAGGTCGCGGCGAAGCCTTCGTACACCCAGCCGTTCATTTTCTTCCACAGGGCGACTACTTGCGCATCGCCGGCCTCCCAATCGAGCAACATTTCTTTTGCTTCCGCCCCCAGCTTGCTGTATTCGTTGAAGTACTTAGGCTTGTAGGAGGCAAAGAATTTCTCCGCGCTCAGGCCCTCCTTGGCGGACTTTTTAAAAAACGTCTTTCCTTCTTCTGACTGCTGCCAGGCCAGGTATTCCTCGCGAAACTTAGTTTCGAAGAGCACGTAGTACTCGCCGACGAAGTGATCGGGTTTGCTGCCGGTGGAAGCCGGCGTGGCGCCATCACTAAATTTTTGCCAGGCGAGCATCGACTTACAAATGGCGATGCCCCGGTCGTTGATGATCTGGACGTTCTTGACGTCGTAGCCGGCTTTTTGCAGCAGCTGGCTCGTCGACCAGCCGAGAAGGATGTTGCGAATGTGGCCGAGGTGGAGTGGCTTATTCGTATTCGGACTCGCGAATTCGACGATGACCTTTTCGCCGTTGGCGGGCGCCTGGCCGAAGTCGCCCGACTGCGGGGCAGCCAGGACGAAGTCTTTCCAGTAGGCATCGGCAACGACGAGGTTGAGAAAGCCCTTGATAACGTTGAAGTCCGCCACTTCACTGACGTTCCCTTTCAGGTACTCACCAAGCTCGCGCGCAATCACGTCCGGCTTTTTTTTGGCTAGCCGGGTGAGGGGGAAGGTTACGACGGTGAATTCGCCTTCAAATTCGCGGCGGGTCGTCTGCAGCGTGATTTCTTGGTTCTGGGCGTCGGCACCGTAGAGCTCCGTCAGGGCAGTTCTGACGGCGTCGGTGAGGAGGTCGGTAAGGGTGTGTTTCATTGCGGGGGCGAAGGTAGTTTGAATTTTGGACTAAACTCGGTTGGTCGGGCCCGGGTAAGTTTGCTGCTACGTTTGCCTACCCTGCACCCGCGTCCACGCCCGCTACCATCGATAAACCACCGGTGACCGAACGCGTTAGGTGTCCAACCAAACTACCCTGGCCATGAGCACGAACATCAAAGTTGGCTCCGTCCTACTGGCGGAACCCTTTATGCTGGATCCGAATTTTAAGCGCACGACCGTCCTGCTCGTTGACCACTCCGCCGAGGGTAGCGTCGGGTTTATCATGAACCGAAAGATGGAAATTAGCGTCGACGAATTGATCGACGACTTTCCCGAGTTTGAAGCCCCCGTGTACTTCGGCGGCCCCGTCGGGGCGGATACCGTTCACTACCTACACTGTCGGGGAGACCTGTTGTCAGGGAGCGACGAAGTCGTCAAGAACGTGTTCTGGGGCGGTGACTTCCGCCAGCTTAAAACGTTGATCAACAACAAATTGATCAAGCCGAGTGACATACGATTTTTCGTCGGTTACAGCGGCTGGAGCGACCGGCAGTTGGAAGAAGAACTCGAACTCGGCAGCTGGGTGCCGGCCAAGATGGATGCCAATTACCTGTTTAGCAGCGAGCCGGATAGTCTCTGGAAACAAGTCATGGAAAATAAGGGGAGCAACTTTGCGGTCATCGCGGACATGGAGGAAGGAGCCAGTTACAATTGACTAAGCACGCTGGATAAATTGACCACAGAAACACAGAATCACAAATTATTACGAGCACGTAGTTGCGTGACCTCTGTGTGCTTCAGTGATGGTGTGATGGAAAACTACCGTCGCTTGCGCGACTTCAACTTAGGCTTATTCCACTCTTCCTTCTGCGCGAAGTCAACTACATTCTTCATGATGGCGATCATCGACATGAAGACCAGGTAACCAAAAGTCACGACAAAAAATATCCACTTGTAGGAACCCGCCTCACCGATTGGAATACCGCTGAAGGCCCAGGCAAGCAATCCGGAGCCGAGGGCCAGGCCCATGAACGAATAAAGGCTACGGCCCCAGTACTTCAGAATATTCTTGGAAGTCGCGCTCATGATTGCGTTGAACAGCGCGTAAAATAACATAAAACTCGCCGCGCAGAGCCAGGCCCAGCGGTTGTTTACGACGTCCTCCGTTCCGGCGCTGACCGCCGTCCCGAGTGCCTGAAAGACAAATACTAGGATGAGAACGCCACCGGCCTGGTAGACGGGGTCGATCTTTTTCTCAAAAATGGAATCATCAGCCATAATGAAGTAATTTCGCCCTTGTAACGTGACTCCCTCCAGAAGGTTATTAATTTTATGCCGCTCACCACACCGACCGCCTACTTTCCGCCAGCCCACTGGGCTTCCGCCGGATTTACCGCTGGCGCGTGGACGGTGGAGGCGCACGAAAACTACCAGCGTAAAGGCTTCAGGAACCGCGCACGGATCGCCGGACCCAACGGACCACTCTGGCTTACGGTACCGCTGACGAAGGGCAAAAATCAACGCACGCCCATCGGGGAAGTCACCATCGCGAATGAGTACGACTGGCGGCGCGAGCACGAAGCTTCGATCCGTACGGCCTACGGTCGCTCCCCATTTTACGAGCATTACGCGGAGGCGATCTTCACGATACTTCGTCTTGATCATCAGTACTTATTGGATTTGAATAATACCCTGCTGACAAGCGTGTTAGCGTTACTCAATCCTCCGATTGGAATTACCGAATCAACTGAATTCATCGGAGCCGACAAAACCAAACATCTGCCGCGGCTGGCACCTTACCCACAAGTGTTCACGGACCGGTTTGGCTATCAACCCGGTCTTTCGATTTTAGACGCGCTTTTCTGCCTCGGCCCCGCGCTGCCCTCCCACCCCACCGTCGCTATTTAGGGCGCGGTCGCGGGTGAAAAGTAGATCGGCAAGCCGCAAACCATCAATACTACCATGGCAAAATTATTAGACGCAGAACTCCAGGCCACCCGCGCCCGGCTCGAAGAGATCATCAAAAATCTTCACGAGCTTACGCTGCGCATCGGTCACGAGGAGATGGCGAAGACCGTCAGCGATTTGCGCAACCGCATTTTCGAGCCGTTTATGTTCGTGATCGTCGGGGAGGTGAAAGCAGGGAAGTCCAGCTTCGTAAACGCGCTGCTCGATACCGGTCAGGAAATTGCCAAGGCCGCCCCGCAGCCCATGACGGATACGATCCAGCAAATCCTCTACGGGGAAGAACACCGCGAGGTGATGATTAACCCCTACCTCAAAAAGATCTTTCTTCCGGTCGACATCCTGCGTGAAATCGCCATCGTCGATACGCCGGGCACGAACACCATCGTCGAGCACCACCAGGAGATTACCGAGCAATTTATCCCGGCCAGCGACCTGATTGTCTTTGTGTTTGAAGCCAAGAATCCTTACCGACAGTCCGCCTGGGATTTCTTCAAATACATCCACGGCGACTGGCGGAAGAAAACGATTTTCGTCTTACAGCAGAAGGATTTGGCTAATGATTTCGAGTTGGCAACCAACCTGAATGGCGTTGGCGAAAAGGCGCGCAAAGAAGGCATCGAACAGCCGCAAGTATTTGCCGTCAGCGCCAAGTTGGAGCAGGAAAAGACCGGAGTAAGTGGCTTCGGCCCTTTACGCGAATACATCTCCGAAAACATCACCGGGGGCAAGGCGCCGCGTCTCAAGTTGAACAATAGCATCGTTACCGCCGAGACCATCAACGAACGAATTGCCGACGGTTTGGTGCTGCGCCGTCGCCAGTTCGAGGCCGATACGGAGTTTCGCCGTGAGATCGGGGAAACGCTGAGCGACCAGTCTGCGCAGAGTAACAAACAGGTCGACCTGATGGTGGAAAACTTGCTCAACACCTACGACAACATTACGCGCCAAAAACTCGAAGAATTGCGTAACGGGCTGTCCATGTTCGGCCTCGTCAAGCGCAGTTTTGCTTCGACCTTCGGCAGCACGCCCAACGCCGAAAACTGGCTGAGCAATTTGGCAACCGGCCTGGAGGCAGATTTAAACACCAAACTCAAGGCCCGTCTTAATGATAACGTAATCGACCTCGCCGAGTCCATCCAACAGATGGTGAAGATGATCGACCTTAAGATTCGTAGTAGCGCGACCATTCTTCAGAACGACCACGAGCTGTTCAGTGACATTGCCGAGCGGCGCGAAAACGTACTGCGCGACTTACAGGACCAGTTCAACCGCTTCGTGAGTAATACGGACAACTTCACCGACGAATCCATCTTCGCGGACCGGGAGAACCTGACGCCCAACATCGCCGCCGGCGGGGGCATCGCCGCGCTCGGGGTAATCCTTGCGGCCGTGACGACCGGCTCCGTTTTCGACATCACCGGCGGTATCCTCACGACCGTCGGTATCCTGTTTGCAGGTTTTAGTACCCGCGGCAAGCGCAAGCGGATCGTCGACGGCTTCGAAGCGGAGATCCGAACCGGTCGGGCTAAACTCGCCGCCGACCTGGAAGAAAAACTCAAGACCTACATCGCTACGCTGCGTCGCCGCATCGAGAACAACTTCGGTCGCTTCGACGAAAACCTCCAACGCGAGGAGAAGAACCTGGCCATCCTCGAAGGCACCCACCAGGAAATACGGGCGGAGCTGACAACGATGGGTGCCACAATGACGGACCAAGCCTAGACGTGGCTTCCTAAACCTGTCCCCTAGCGAGTCAGGCTTTAAACCGAAACTTAACCGGCTACGTCACTTAATAGACCGCAAACCATAGACCCAGGACCAACCTTAACCCCTACCTTCGCGCCATGGTATACGTAACCCGGAGAGAAACCTTTAATGCCGCCCACAAGCTTCACGTAGCGGACTGGTCGGACGAAAAAAACAAGGCCGTTTTCGGCAAGTGTTCCAACAAGAACTGGCACGGCCACAACTACGAGTTGTTCGTCACCGTAGTCGGTCAGCCGGACGAAATCACGGGTTACGTGATGGACGCCAAGGTGCTCTCCGATATCGTAAAGACTAAAATCACCAAGAGTGTCGATCACTCCAACATGAACCTCGACGTGGATTGGTTCCCCAAGAACTTCATGCCCTCTACGGAAAACGTAGCCATTCAATTCTGGAACCGGATCGAGGCGGAAGTCAGTAGCCAGGGCGCAACTCTTTACTGCATTCGGCTGCACGAAACGGAAAATATTTACGCGGAATACTTCGGCCCCAACGGAAAATAGATTATGTCCTTCGAGAAAAACATCGAGCACGAGCCCGCCACCACCGAGCGGCTCGCCACCAACTACCAATCCCTCATCGAGTCTATCGGGGAAGACGCCCAGCGGGAGGGCCTGCTGAAGACGCCAACGCGTGCGGCAAAAGCCCTCCAGTTCATGACCCAGGGCTACGAACAGGACGCGGAAGCAATCTTGCGCGGCGCCATGTTCGCCGAAGACTACTCGGAGATGGTGATCGTGAAGAATATCGAGTTTTACAGCATGTGCGAGCACCACCTGTTGCCATTTTTCGGTAAAGCCCACATCGCGTACATTCCCGAAGGTTACATCGTCGGACTCAGCAAGATCCCCCGGGTTGTCGACGTATTCGCCCGTCGTTTACAGGTCCAGGAGCGCCTGACGGACCAGATCCTCAACTCCTTACAAACCACGCTAAACCCCATGGGCGTGGCCGTCGTCATCGAGGCGCGGCACATGTGCATGATGATGCGGGGCGTTCAAAAACAGGCTTCCGTCACGACGACCAGCGCTTTTACCGGTGCCTTCAAATCGGAGCGGACGCGGAATGAGTTTTTGAAGTTGATTACTAGCGATTTGACTTAAGTAGTCATTAACTGACCTTACGCGACCGGATTATGCCACATAAACACATAAACACACAAGAATAAGTAAACGGTGCTTCGGCGTAGCTATACACCGATTTTGTGCTTTTGTGTTTGTGTGGCGAAATAATCTGCATAACATCAGTCATTAATATAACATTCGTTTGGCGCGGACGCGGGTGCTGTGGATTGTACTAGGGTCACCGCGAACGCATAAAGGCCACGTTTCAACTCTCTGGAGCTAGGCAATCCATTGAAAGCTGGCGGGTTTATGCGGAAGCTCTTCCGAAAAAAACCTTGCACCCGCGACCGCGCCACTAGCTTTAAAACCCACGTCAATTACTACTTTTTCGTACTCAGGTACCGGGCGATTCCCGCGACGCTCATGTAGGGTGGATTGGCCACGCGGTAGGCACTAATAACTTTTTCCGGCACGCCGTTTTGCCGCAATTCGGCCTCCACCATCTCGGTGAAGCCCGGCACCAGTTCAGCCGGATCGTCGATGGTGAGCAGGCGGTTGGCCACCCATTCGACGTAGCTAGTCAGGCGTTTACGCAAGGCCGGCAAGTGATCCGCGACCGGCACCTCACCGTAATGGGTCAGGTAGAACTTGTTAACGGAAAGCGACGCGAGTCGGTCCAGAGAAGCATTCCAATCTTCCGCATTGATGTCCGGCGGCGGGCAGGGCGGCACGACCGGGCCACCCTTGATTTTCACCCCACCGACGTCGCCGGTAAAGACTACCTTCCTCACCTGCCAGGCGATGTGGTGCGAGGCGTGGCCGGGGGTATGGTGCGCCGTCCAGGTATGGCCACCAAGTGCCAACGCTTCACGGTCCCCTACCGCGGTAATGGAAGCGGCATCGATCTTTTCCATCTTCCCCCAGAGCTTTGCCATGTTGTCCTCACCGTAGATCCGGGCGGCCGAGCCGTACAGCCGCGTCGGGTCGATCATGTGTTTAAGTCCGCGTGGGTGAACGTACACCCGGGTGCCCCGCGCCGCCCACCACCACGCGGCGCCGGCGTGGTCGAAGTGAATGTGGGTGAGCAGCAACGTGTGGATTTCTGAGGGAGCAATTTCAAGCACTGCGAGCTGCGCGAGTAAGGTTTCGTGCGTTGAAAATGGCCCACATTCAACCATCGTGTAGCCCGCAGCGTCGGGGATGACGAAGGCGGCGATGGCGGCGGGTTCACCCAAAAATTTTAGATCGATGGTGTGGACGAGCATTAACGTAGATTTGAGTCCGCAACTTACGCTTTCTGAAGGGGAACTTCATACCTGCCGAATACGTATGTATCCGAACATCGGTCCATAATCATGTTTGTACAATTTAAAACCCTGTCTCATCAACGAAGTGCTTAACATTATTGCCATCGTCCTGGGGTTCGTAGGAGTAATCGGTACGCTGATGCCCTTCATTCCGAAAGACGACTACTGGATTCGGGGCTTTGATTACCCCAGGCTACAGCTTGTTTGCGTACTGGCGCTCTCGGCGGGCTTATTTGCTTTTGAGAACGACCTAACGGCGATGGGTTGGCAGTTGGCCTTCTGGTTGGTGCTCGCCGTGGCCGGCCTGTACCAAGCCTACCGCATCCTCCCCTACACCCAACTGTGGCGAACCCACAGCCGTACGGCTAACTTCCCGGAGCACGACGGCCGCCACCTGCGGATGCTGGTGAGCAACGTGCTCCAAACCAACAAATCCTCCGATAAGCTAGTCGAGCGGGTCAAGACGCACAATCCGGATATTTTTCTGACGCTAGAATCCAACCAGTGGTGGGAAGAGAAGATGGACGAGGCACTGCTCGCCGATTACCCCCACAAAGTCAGCGTACCGCTCGAGAATCTTTACGGGATGCACCTTTACTCCAAGCTAGAGCTGTTCGACGCGGAGGTACTCTACCGCATCAAGGACGACATCCCCGGCATCGACGCGACCGTCGAACTCGATAATGGCAAACGGATTAAGCTGTTTTTCGTCCACCCCATGCCACCCGCACCGGGCGAAGCCTACGCCAGCACCGGGCGGGATGCGGAACTCGCTTTGGTCGGCAAGGAAGTTAAGAAATACGGCGACACGGCCATCGTGGCCGGTGATCTGAACGACGTGGCCTGGTCCCACTCTACCCGTCTGTTTAAGCGCCTGAGCGGATTGGTCGACCCCCGCGTCGGGCGCGGCTTATTCGCCACATTTCACGCTAACTTCTGGTTTGCCCGCTGGCCGCTCGATCACCTGTTCCACACGACTGACTTGGCGCTCGTGAGCCTAAAAAGGCTGAAAAGTATTGACAGCGACCACTTCCCCATCCTGGTTGAACTCAGCTACGAGCCCGAAGCGGATGACCACGATAACGAAGAGGCGGACAGTGACGATCACGCAGAGGCCGACGAGACCATCGCCAAGGGAAAATCCGGGGTGGAAGACACGGTCGACGCAACAATTTCCTAGTGAAGGCAGCAGCGGCCAGGACCTCCGTGAGGTGGAGATATAAATCCGCAAAAAGTTGTCATTTTTTCTTCGTGTAAGCACCTTACTTAGTAAGTGAGCATTTATCTTTGCCCACCCATCACGAACCGAAGCGGTGTCAGCTTCCACGATTCCTCTCTATGAACAACGTAGTCTCTCAGCGCTTCATCAAGTGCCACAATAAGCTGCGGGAGGAAAAGCGCGTTCGATCCAGCCGAGCTTTCGCCCTTTCGCTGGAGTATCTACCGCAGTCGCTTTCAGAAATTCTCAAGGGCCGGCGCGACGTAACGATTGAGCTACTGCGCAAGGCCGTCGCCACCTATAAGATCAACCCCGTTTACATCATGACCGGTGACGGGCCGATGTTCATGACCGACGAGACCAACCAAAGTTTTCGCGTACTGACCACCATCCGGACGCCACAGGATGACGAGCTGATCATCCACGTACCTCAGCCCGCGCAGTCTTCTTATTCCAGTGACCTGGGCGACCCTGCTTTCGTGCAGGACTTACCGACCTTCAGCCTCCCGGATTACAAGTATAAAGTAGGAACCCACCGCAGTTTCGACGTACCGGGCGACAGCATGGAACCGACGCTGTTCGAAGGAGACAAGGTGGTGTGTTCTTTTCTGGAACCAACGCTCTGGGAGTCCGGCATCAAGGACAACTTTGCTTACGTGATCGTTACCCGCAGTGACGTGGTTGTCCGCCGCGTCAAGAACTTAATTGGGGAGTCTAAAGAACTAGAACTGCTGCCCGAGAATAAATTCTACGAGTCGCGCCGCGTTACCCAGGCCGAGCTCCGGGAAATCTGGTACGTACGCGCGCGCATTACTCCGTTCTTGCCATCACCGCAGAACATCCAGCGTTACGTGCACGACGAGATGATGCAATTGAAAGAAACCATTGCGCAGCAGGGTCAACTCATCGGCAAGTTGACGACCGCAGTTGACCGTTTGGGGGACAAGAAGTAATTTTCGCCCGTTAGAATTGTTACCGCTACGGTTAAATTAGGCGGGAACGATTTTGTAATCCCAAGTGATGATAACCCCGCCCGCCTTCAGCATTAAGCTGACGGAACAGAGTTTCTCCATGCTCAGCCGGCAGGCGCGCTCCACCTTTTTCTCGTCCAGTTTACCGACGAATTCGTAGGCTACCTGGATGGCCGTAAAGGTTCTCGGTTCCGCATCCTTGCGTTGGCCGCTGACGGCAATTCTGAGATCCTGCAAATCCTGTCGTTGCTTTTTCAACAGCAAGATGATGTCGATTGACGAGCAACTACCAACGGCAGCCAACACCAATTCCATGGGGCGCATACCGTTGTTACGCCCACCGATGGCGGGGCTGCCGTCCGTTTGCACGGTCAGTCCGTCCTGGTTGCTAGCTTCCAGGTTGAAGGCATCGTCGAGGCGTTTGAGGTTGACGGTCATGAGGTCGGAGTCTGGTAGGGAAAAGAGTTGATGAACTAGGGGCGCATTGGTACAGTTAGCCGATCAAATTTAATCAGGGTATTCCATTTCCGTATCCACGCCCAGCTTCTCCCGCCAGGGTAAACCGTGCTCGGCCAGTTTCTTCAAGAATGGGTCCGGATTGAATTCTTCCACGTTGAATACGCCAGCGCCGGCCCACTCGCCGGTCAGAAACATCATGGCGCCGGTCATGGCGGGCACGCCGGTCGTGTAGCTTACGCCCTGCGCGCCGGTCTCCTTGTAGGCCTGCGCGTGCTGGCAGTTGTTCCAGATGTAGTAAGTCTGGTCCTTTCCGTCTTTGATTCCTTTGATTCGGCAGCCGATCGAAGTCTGGCCTACGTAGTTTTCGCCCAGGGACCCCGGGTCGGGAAGGACCGTTTTGAGAAATTCAAGCGGGATGATTTCCACGCCCTTGTGCATGACGGGCTGGATGCCGGCCATGCCGATGTTCTCGATGACGCGCAGGTGGGTTAAGTACTCGTCGCCAAACGTCATCCAAAAACGAGCCCGCTTGATGGTCGGGAAGTTCTTGACCAGCGACTCGAGTTCTTCGTGAAAAAGTACGTAGCTCGCTTTTGGGCCGACGTCCGGATAGTTGAGGTCCTTGCGGATGCTGAACGGGGGAATTTCCACCCACTCACCGTTCTCCCAGTACTTACCGTTTTGTGTAATCTCCCGGATGTTGATCTCAGGATTAAAATTTGTCGCGAAGGCCTTCCCGTGGTCACCGGCATTAGCGTCAACGATGTCGAGGTAGTGGATCTCGTCGAAGTGGTGTTTCGCGGCGTAGGCCGTAAAAACTTGGGTGACACCCGGGTCAAATCCACAACCGAGTATAGCCGTCAGGCCGGCATCTTTGAACTTCTGCTGGTACGCCCACTGGTGGCCATACTCAAACTTCGCTTCCTCCTTCGGCTCGTAATTAGCCGTGTCGAGGTAGCTGATGCCCGCGTTGAGACAAGCATCCATGATGGTCAGGTCCTGGTACGGAAGCGCCAGGTGCATGACTAGGTCGGGGCGGTACTCGTTGAGCAGTGCCGTGAGGGCGGGGACGTCTTCGGCGTCGATGGCGGCGGTGGTGACGTTTGCGTAACCCAGTTCTTTCTCGATGTCCGCCGCGATCCGATCGCACTTACTTACCGTACGGCTGGCGATCATGAACGATTCGAATACTTCCGGGTGTTCGGCGCACTTAAAGGCCGCGACGCGGGCGACTCCGCCGGCGCCGATAATCATTACTTTACTCATGGTAGGGGGTAGATTCTAAACGGGGGGGGTTAGGGCAGGTCGGGGAAGTCGATCTCGGAAGGACGCGGCACGGGCGTCACCATGGGCAGGTCAACCACCTTCGCCTCGCGCGGGCCAATCGTCATGTACCGCAGAAACCCACCGTTAGCCTCGGCGATGTGGTGGGCGAAACTTTTGAAGTCCCGGTAGTAGAGATAAGCGAAAGGTGCGGGAAGTATGGGAAAAATAGTGTTCAACTTGCTGAGGCGTTGACCGATTTCCGCCTGGCGGGGCACGACTTCGTTCGGCAGCTCCTGGCTGAGCTGGTTGATGCGCTCGGCGAGGTTGACGGTAACGTGTTCGTAGTAAGCGATGATGTGGCCCAAGTTGTTGAAACCACGGATGTCGGCGAGTCGTTTAGCTTCCGCCAGTTCCACTTCGTCCATGTCTTCGTCGGCCCCCGCCACGAGGATGGTGATTAGCGGAATGGCTTCGTACATCACCTGGGTTTCGGCGGGGCTGAGGTTCTTGAATTCTTTCAACATATTTGAGCGTACTTTGTCGCAAATATAGACCCTTAGGGCAGACTAACCTTACCCAGCATGCAACAAGCTATTTTTTTCCTCTTCGCCATCGTTGCCGGGGTAATGCTTCCCGTCCAGGCGGGGTTGAATACCGAAATTGGCCGCTCCGTCAAGGACCCGGTGTACGCGAGCCTCATCTCGTTCGTGATCGGTACGATCGGGCTGGTGCTCTACCTCTTATTGGCCCGTGCCGACTGGGGTGAGATCAGAAATACCGCGTCGCTGCCCTGGTATTACTGGACCGGCGGGCTGATGGGCGCGGTCTACGTAGCGGCCATCGTAGTCCTGACGCCGCGCCTGGGCGTGGCACTTACGTTCGGTCTGACCGTCGCCGCGCAGATGGTTTTCGGCGTCATCATGGATCATTACGGCTGGCTCGGCGTTCCGAAATCACCCATCAACTGGATGCGGGTACTCGGCGTGCTGCTCATCATCGCGGGCGTCGTGATTGTGCGCGTGAATCAAACCATTGTGGTCGCCATTCCTGAGTAGATCGTGCCAATCACGCCCGCACTTCCCAGTCACCCCGCACCAGCGTCCGCGCCCTACATCACGGCCTAAGGTAATGCGCGGTCGCGGGTGCCAGGATAATCAGACTGGAGCAAAGTTTGTAACTGAACTCCTGTAAATCAGGAGTTTGAACTGTGCGATTGCGGTGGCCGAGAAACTATAAAATCGTACCTTTGCGCCATTTTTAAGTAAAGGGCCAGCGCAGGAATCGACGATCGACCCGCGAAGCGCGCCCGGCACACCCCCACCGACGCATGATCAAGCACCTGAATTTTTTCGATTTTAGTCAAAAGATCGATTACCGAACGGAAATTCTTTCCGGATTAACCGTTGCCCTGGCCCTCATCCCGGAGGCCGTAGCTTTCGCCCTGATCGCCGGCCTCGATCCGCTGATCGGACTTTACGCCGCGTTCGTGATGGGCCTGGTGACGGCTGTTTTTGGTGGTCGCCCGGGGATGATCTCCGGGGCAACCGGTGCCGTTGCGGTGGTCATCACCGCACTGGCCATCAGCCACGGGCCGGAGTATATTTTCGCCTGCGTGATCCTCGCTGGAATTTTACAGATGATTGCCGGCGTGCTGAAGCTCGGCAAATTAATGCGGCTCGTCCCCCACCCCGTTGTTTTTGGTTTCGTGAACGGACTGGCGATCGTCATCTTCATGGCGCAACTCCCACAATTCCAGGACGCAACGGGAGACTGGCTGAATGGCGAAGCATTGTTGACGATGCTGGGGCTCGTGGGTCTCACCATGCTGATTATGTGGGGCTTACCTAAGCTGACCAAGAAGTTTCCTTCGGGCCTGGCCGGCATCCTGGTCGTTTTCGGTATCGTCTATGCTTTTGGCATCGACACCAGAACCGTTGGTGACATCGCACCGATTCAGGGCGATTTCCCCTGGCCAAAATTACCGCAGGTCCCCCTGACTTGGGAGATGCTGCAAGTGATCTTCCCCTACTCGCTGATCGTAGCGGGCGTCGGTTTGATTGAAAGCCTGCTGACCTTGAACATCATTGACGAAATTACCGAAACGCGTGGTCGCGGCAACAAGGAAGCACTGGCGCAGGGAGCGGCTAATATTCTGAGTGGCTTCACCGGCGGCATGGGTGGTTGCGCGATGATTGGCCAGAGCCTGATCAATATTTCTTCGGGTGCGCGTGCGCGCCTTTCCGGTATCGTGGCGGCCGTAATGCTGCTGGTTTTCATCATGTTCGGCGCTAGTTTGATCGAGCAGTTGCCCATGGCGGCGCTCACGGGCATCATGATTATGGTTGCCATTGGCACCTTCGAGTGGGCGAGTCTGCGTACGTTCGGCAAGATGCCCAAGTGGGACATTTTTCTGATGTTGGTCGTGACGTTGATCACGGTGTTCCTGCACAACTTGGCGTTGGCCGTGCTCGTCGGCGTAGTGATCGCGGCCCTGGTCTTTGCCTACAAAAACGCGGAGATGATTCGCGCCCGTAAGCGGATTGACGAACACGGCGTAAAGCATTACGAGATTTACGGACCGCTGTTTTTTGGTTCCGTGACGACGTTTAACAGCAAATTCGACGTGCTCGGCGACCCGGACAACATCATCATCGACTTTATGGAATCTAAAGTGGTCGACATGTCCGCGATCGAGGCGCTCAACAAGATTACGGAGCGCTACGCAAAAGTTGGCAAGAAAGTCGTGCTCAAGCATTTGTCTCCTGACTCCCGCAAACTACTCAACAAGGCCGACGAAATCATCGACGTCAACGTGGCCGAAGATCCGAATTACAAGGTGATGACGGACTTCGTTTGATGCCCTTTTACTTTGAAGGTCAATTCGCACTGCTTTAATTCAGTTAAACCACCGCAGCGAGCTATCACCGGGTTTTGTCACGAGAACACGTGAGGTAACTTGCCCAGTGGATGCACGGTAATTGCCCCGCAAACCATGAACATTGCGCGTCCCGGATTAGTATAGCTAATGACCGCCGCCCCGCTTTTGCGTCGGTGGGCTCCAGTCACCGACCAGAAAGAATACATGAACGAAGACATTGATTTCAGCGACGAAACCATCCAACAAGCTTTTGAAAGCGTCTCGATGGAATTAGTCGACCCTACCCTCCCCCAACTGCTCACTATTCTTCCGGTCGATCAACGACCTATTTTCCCGGGCATGGCTTTGCCGATCGGTTTTAGTGGCGCGCCACTGTTGATTTCGCTGAAGTTAGCCGTCGAGCAGCACGACGGCTACGTCGGCATTGTCCTGGTAAAAGAAGAGCACGGTGACGACTATCGAGAAAGTGAATACCACAGTGTGGGCGTCGTATGCCAGATCATGAAGGTGATCGATATGGGCCCGCAGGGGACCCAGGTCATCATTACCCCCATCAAGCGTTTCCGGCGGGAGCGCGTCGTGCAAACCGAGCCGCAACTGAGGTGGCGTGTCTCCTACGATAACCAGCCCAAGACAAAACCCGATCAGGAATTGAAAGCCTACATGCTGGCCATCAGCTCGGACATTCGACAGCTACTTGCGCTAAATCCACTCTTCAAAGAGCAGGTGAACTTGGTGGTCAGCCAGCTCAATTACGAGCAGCCGGGGCAAACGATGGACATCGTGAGTAACCTGATTAACTCCGAGAAAGAAAAGCTTCAGGAGTTACTCGATACTTGGGACGTCCGTAAGCGCGCCGAACTCGTCCTGGCCATCATCAAGGACGAGTTGGCCGTCGCGAAAATCCAGTCGCGCATCAATAAAAAGATCGAAGAAGGAGTAGCGGATAAACAGAAAGAGTATTTTCTGCGTGAGCAACTCAAAGCCATCCGCAGGGAACTCGGCGACGAAAAAGAGGATGGGGAAACGATTACCGAACGAATCGTGCAGTCGCTGGAAGGAAAGACCGTCCCGCAGGAAGCACGAGAATTGTTTGACCGGGAACTAAGTAAACTCAGGACGCTGAACGCCCAGTCCCCGGAGTTTAACGTCACCCGGAATTACCTGGAAACGTTCGCCGCCTTGCCGTGGGGTATTTTCACGCCAGATGCCAACTCCATTGCGGAGGCGCGAGAAATTTTGGACGAACAGCACTACGGCCTGACGGACGTGAAGGACAACATCCTTGAATTTCTGGCGACCATTCTCAAGCGCAGTTCCGTGGCCGGGTCGATCATTTGTCTGGTCGGTCCTCCGGGGGTGGGTAAAACAAGTATTGGTCAGAGCGTCGCTAAGTCGCTAGGCAGGAAATTTTACCGATTCAGCGTGGGCGGGATGCGCGACGAGGCCGAAATTAAGGGACACCGAAGAACGTACATCGGGGCGTTGCCCGGTAAGCTTATCCAGGCATTGCAACGTACCGAGACGAGCAACCCCGTCATCATGCTCGACGAGATCGACAAAATCAGCTCCGGCAGCCAGGGCGACCCGGCCTCGGCCCTACTGGAAGTACTGGACCCGGAGCAAAACGAGACCTTTGTCGACAACTACCTAGACGCGCCCTTCGATCTTTCTAACGTTCTGTTCATCTGCACGGCCAACCAACTGGATACGATCCCCGGGGCACTCCTGGATCGCATGGAAGTCATCCGCCTGAGCGGCTACGTGCTGGAAGAGAAGTTGGAAATCGCCAAGCGGTACCTCGTGAAGAAGCAGTTGAAGGAACACGGATTTGCGAGCGACGAAGTCGAGTTTGAAGAAGAAGCCTTGCACTACATGATCGACCGCTACGCGCGGGAAGCCGGGGTGCGGAATTTAGAAAAGCAGATTCGGAAAATCATCCGGAAACTCGTCCTGCGGGAAGCGGAGCACGACGAGCACAGTTTTGTCGTCACGCCTCAGCTCGTGGAGGAAATGCTCGGCAAACCCCGCTTCCGGACGGAGCAACTTTATGAAAAACCCTCACCCGGCGTAGTTCTGGGCTTAGCCTACACGACAATGGGCGGCACTACACTTTACATCGAAGCGCGGGGCATCCCGGACGAGAAGGGCGGTTTCAAACTAACCGGCCAACTGGGCGACGTGATGAAGGAGTCAGCCCAAATTGCGCTGAGTTACGTCAAATCGCTGCTGAGCAAGGAAGGCCGCGACTACTTCGATACCCACCAAGTCCACCTGCACGTACCCGCCGGAGCCACGCCGAAGGATGGCCCCAGCGCGGGCATCACCATGGCACTGGCTTTCTACACGCTCGCCACCGGTCAGGCACCGCAGGACAGTCTGGCGATGACCGGTGAACTCACCCTAACCGGACGGGTGCTCCCCATCGGCGGCGTCAAGGAAAAAACAATCGGCGCACGGCGCGTGGGGATCGAAAATTTGATCTTTCCGGAGGAAAACCGGCGCGATTGGGAAGAATTAGATGACTACATTAAGGCGGGGATCAACGCTAATTTTGCCCGGACTTTCGATGACGTGCTGGCGATGGCATTACCCGCTTAGTAAAGTAAGGCAGCCCGTCTGGCCGACCCGCAGCAACTGCTACCAACAGTCCACAACTTTTAAAGATTCCCCCCATGAAATTTGGAGCCGCCGCCGACCCCAGTAAAGTCCACTACGAACTACCCGTTGAGCCACTCGCAAATCCGGCGAGGCTCGATCGATTCGAACTCGGTGAGGGTCAGGGCAAGCCGCACGTCTACCTCGGCGCGACGGGCTGGAGCATGAAAGAGTGGGTCGGAAAGTGGTACCCAAAGGGGACCAAAACGGTGGACTACCTGCGGGAGTACGGCAAGCAATTCAACACGATCGAGTTGAATACTACGCACTACCGCATTCCGGACGCGGACCTCGTCGCGCGCTGGGTCGAAGCCGTCCCGGCCAACTTTCGCTTCTGCCCGAAACTACCCCAACACATCAGCCACCGCAACGACTTCGGCCACCAGCAGGGTCATCTGACGGCCTTTGTGGCCGCGCTCGACGGCATGGGCGAGAAAATGGGCTGCGCTTTCGCCCAACTCCCCCCTTATTTTGATGCCTCGCGGCTGGATCAGCTCAAAACCTTGTTGGACCGCTGGCCACGTCTACTGCCCCTGGCCGTCGAAGTCCGGCACGAAAGCTGGTTCACCGACCCCTTTGCCACCGAAGCCCTCATGGATGCCCTGGCCGCGCGGGGCGTGGCCGCGGTAATCACCGACGTCTCGGGTAGAAGGGACGTTTTGCATAACTACGTTACCGCACCACGCACGATGGTCCGCTTCGTGGGTAACGGCCTGATCGATTCGGATTACACTAGGCTCGGCGAGTGGGGCGATAAGATTAAAGAGTGGAATTTGCCAGAGACCTACTTTTTCCCCCACGAGCCGGAAAACGTGTTGGCACCGGACGCAAGCGCCTGGTTCGCGGATCATCTGGCGGAGATGGACTTTGCCGAAACGCGCGGACCCAAAGACTTGAGTGAGCTCGGGCAGCAAAGCCTTTTTTGAGGGAGCCAACTATCTTATCTAACCGTTGAATTGCCGAGGTAGTCAGGAACTTTAGGGTGGGATAACACTATCTTTCCGTCATGGTCAAAACTAGTTACTTTTTTTTCCTGCTTCTCGTCATTACCGCTTGTCGTACCGAGCCCGATAACGTACTTGACTACGAGGCACAAAAGACGGCCAACTTCGCCACCGCTGGCATTGTCGGCCCACACCCCCTGGCGACCGAGGTAGGTCTCTCGGTTCTGCGCAGGGGTGGTAATGCAACCGACGCAGCCGTGGCGATGCAGTTCGCCATGGCGGTTGTCTACCCCCGCGCGGGCAACCTGGGCGGAGGTGGTTTTCTCGTCTACCGCTCCGCCGACGGAGAAGTCTCCTCACTCGACTACCGCGAAAGAGCCCCCGCGGCAGCTACCCGGGATATGTACCTTGACGGGGACGGCAACGTCATTGCCGACCTCAGCACCCGCGGCCACCGGGCAGTTGGCGTTCCGGGCACGGTTGCGGGCATCCAGGCGATGTACGATCGCAACGGTTCTCTCCCCTGGGCGAGTCTGGTCCAGCCCGCCATCGATTTGGCTACGAATGGCTTTCGACTCAGCGCAGCGGAAATTGGCCGGCTAAAACGCTACCACGACGATTTTACGGAGTTTAATGAGTTCACCGCCTTCTCCGATACGACACTCACCACCGGTGCGCTCGTCAGCCAACCGGACCTGGCCGCTACGCTGACCCGCATTCGCGACGGCGGCAAAGACGGTTTTTATCGGGGGGAAACGGCGGCGCTGTTCGTAGCCGAAATGCAATCCGGGGGCGGACTCATTACCGCACAAGATCTGTCGGACTACGAAGTCTCCTGGCGCGAACCGATCACCAAAGACTACAAAAATTACCGCCTGATCTCCATGCCGCCCAGCAGTAGCGGCGGCGTTGCGCTGGCGCAAATGGTCGAGATGCTGGAGGGATTCCCTCTGGGGGAGTACGGCTTTCACTCGGCCGCCTCCGTACACCTTATCACCGAAGTGATGCGCCGTGCGTACGCGGACCGCGCCGAATACCTCGGAGACGCGGATTTCTACCCGATCCCCCAGGATAGTCTCCTCGACGATGTTTATTTGGCCAGTCGAATGTCCGACTTTAACCCGGATTCCGCCAGCCAGAGTTCGAACGTGGAAATGGGCCTGACCCTACAGAAGGAAACTTTTGAAACTACCCACATCAGCATCATCGATAGCCTGGGTAACGCCGTGTCGATCACCACCACGCTTAATGGTAACTACGGTAGCAAAGTAATGGTGGACGGAGCCGGCTTTTTCCTCAACAACGAGATGGATGATTTCAGCGCCAAACCCGGCGTCCCGAACATGTTTGGCCTCGTCGGGAAGGAAGCCAACGCGATTGCGCCGGGTAAGCGAATGCTATCGAGCATGACGCCTACCATCATTGAGAAGGACGGTCGTCTCTTCATGGTGCTCGGCGCGCCGGGTGGCTCGACCATCATCACCGCCGTGCTGCAAACGTTTCTGAACGTCGCGGAATTTGACATGACGCTGCCGGACGCCGTTGCCGCGCCGCGCTTCCACCACCAGTGGTTACCCGACCAAATACTCTACGAGCCGAATACATTTTCCCCCGAAGTGAAAAAACAACTACAAGCCATGGGCCACGGCCTCAAGGAAGTAAACGCCATGGCGGTCATCAAAGCACTGCTGGTAAACGATGACGGAACCATCGTCGCTGCCGGTGACTCCCGCAACCCCGACGATGACGTCGCCGGGTATTAATTATTCGCCCGAACCAGCCCCGTTATTCCGCCACGCCAAGCACGCCACTCAGCGGAATACTCAACCATTCCGGTCGGCTATTCAGTTCGTAGGCCACTTCATAGATCGCCTTTTCGAGAATGAACAAGTCCAAAAGTAAACTGCGGTCTTCTTCATTTTTCGGTAGAAAACTGGCCAGACCGCATTCAGCGAAATAGGCGGCTAAATAAGCTTCGGAAACTTCCTTAAACCAGCGTTCCCCGCGGGCGGCGTGTGCTGCTTTCTGGTCGTCGGAATATTTGGGGTTGAGCAGCAATTGCCCACGGGCGGCGTAGTGAAAAGAGCGCACCATACCGGCGACGTCCTTCAGCGCCGGGCGTTTGCGGCGGCGTTCGGGGATGGACAACAGGGGTTCGCCTTCAAAGTCGATGATGTAAAAATCGTGCGCCGTCACGAGCACCTGGCCCAGGTGGTAATCTCCGTGAATCCGGATCAAGTCGAGATCCATCGGCTTCGTTGCCAGCCGCTGTAGTTTATCGTCAAGCTGATCCTTCAGGCCGAGGACCTTTTTTGCCAAACTCCGTTGCTCCGGCGTGAGACCGGGTAGCTTATCGGCTAGCTCCCCCATCTGCCGGTTGAGGAGTTTGCGGGCGGCGGCGGTGATTTCGGTGCGGTAGTCCGGGCTCATCGCTTCCGGGGTCAGCATGGCACCCGCGTCCGCGCCCCTCGCTAATTTCAGGTGCATTTCCGCGGTCCTTTTGCCCAATAGTTCGGCGCGGTCCAGGGTCTCGCGGTCCACCGTGCCACCGTGCGTGTAGTAGCGTTCGGTCAGGCCCTGAAAATACTCCCAGGCATCGCCGTCGTTGTCCACCTTACCGCTCATCATACCGAGGTTGAGGTAGTCGGCGTCGTGCATTTGGCCGATTCCAATACTACCTCCGTAGGGCGGGCAGTGCTGAAAGTCAGCCCGTTCCGACAGATAGCGCACCAGTTCCAAATCGGGGTTGAGGCCCTTATCCAATTTGCGAAATAGCTTGAAGAAAAATTGATCGTTGTACACGATGGCCGTGTTGCTGGTGTCAATCGCGGGCACAACGCTGGGCGCGGTCGCGGGTGCAGTGCGCAGCAGCTTACCGGCGTCGCAGCGCAGGCCCTGATTCGTCACGGCTTCCGACCGGATCATCTCATAAATGGCCGCCCGAAAAGCAGCGGTGGGCACGGCATCGACCAGGAAAGGACCGCCCGGTACTTGCAGCATGACTAAGCCAGGGTGAGCCTTCGTGTACTGCATTTGGTCGTGGGTAGTGGTAAGTTGCGCAACCGGCATCTGGTACATTTCCGTCGAGCCGTCGGCAAAATCCACCCGAACCACCAGCAGCGCGGCCGCGTCCGTAACGCGCAGCACGCGCTCGACGTGGCACTCGTCAATCTTCTTCCCCTTGCTAGTAAACCACCGCTGGGTGGGCAGGTAGCCGGGCAGGGCATTTGCGAAGGAGGATTTGAAGGAGGGCGACGTGAAGCGTTCGGTCAACGGGGCGGGTGTCTGCATAAGGGGTTAAATGTGGGGGAGGCTTTATTATCCAGCACAATAAAGTCATCTTTGTCGACTCTAAGCCCACCCAATGCGCATTACCGTCTTTTCCCGCGGCCCCACGCTGTACAGCACCTCCAGGATCGTCGCAGCCGGTGAGGCCCGCGGCCATACCGTCGAAGTGATCGACCACGCTTTTTGCAACCCCGCCCTGGAGGCTGGCCGCCACTGTTTACTCTACGACGGCCAACCGCTGCGCACCCCGACGGTCGTCGTGCCCCGCATCGGCGCGAACATGACCGTGCGCGGCGCGTCCCTCCTCCGCCAGTTGGATACCATGAGCGTGCCCCACACGATGAGCGCCGACGGGCTCCTCCTCGCCCGGGATAAAATGGGCAGCTTACAGGCCCTGGCGAAGGCGGGTTTACCGGTCCCCACGACCATACTGTGCTTTAATCTGCGGGAAGTAAGACTGGCGGCCCTCCGGTTGGGCGACTACCCCATCGTCGTCAAAATGCTGGAAGGCACCCACGGCGAAGGCGTAGCGCTCGCTCACAATTTGCTCCAGCTGGAAAAAATCGCGCGGCGGTTCATCGATTCGCAAAGCCGCGTCATTCTTCAGGAATACGTTGCGGAAAGTCAGGGGACTGACGTGCGGGCTTTCGTCGTTGGCAACCAAATCGTCGCAACGATGCAGCGGCGGGCTACCGACGGAGAATTCCGCGCCAACATGCACCTGGGTGCGAGTGCGCTGCCCATCACTCTGTCGGAGGCAGACCAGCTCATCGTCCTCCGCGCCGCCGCCGTGCTTAACGTAGAAATCGCCGGCGTCGACCTCATCCCCAGCAACGAAGGTTACTTAATTGTGGAGGTCAACGCAAGCCCCGGACTGGAAGGGATAGAAACGACGACCGGCCAGGATGTCGCCGGAGAAATTATTGAATACGCGATCAAGAAAACTAAGGCATGAGCGACATCCAACCACTAATGATCGCCGGTGGTGAGTTTTTCCCGGGGCAGTCCGGCGAGGTAGAAATCGTAGCCGGCCAGTTACCCAGTGGCAACAAAGTTTCCATCCTCGCACACGTCTTTCGTGCCTATACCCCGGGGCCAACCGTGCTGTTTCTCGCGGGCATCCACGGCGATGAAATCAACGGTGTCGAGATCGTCCGTCGGTGCTTAGATCAGGATATTTTTAAAAACTTGATCACGGGTACGGTCATCGCCGTACCGCTCCTCAACGTCTACGGGTTCAACAACCTCAGCCGGAACGTGCACGACGGCAAGGACGTGAACCGCAGCTTCCCCGGGACCCAAAAAGGGTCGCTCGCCAGCCGGATCGCATACGGCCTCAGTAAAAACATCCTGCCCCACGCAGACCTCGTCGTGGATTTTCACACCGGCGGGCGCGGAACCTACAACTACCCCCAGATCCGGTACAACACCGACGACGCGCGTGCCGGTGCGGCGGCCCGTTCGTTCGGCGCACCGTTGATCCTGAGTAATCGCCCCCCGGCGAAATCCCTCCGCCGCTCCGCCTTCAAACACCTCGACTTGCCCGTACTTACCTACGAGGGTGGCGAGAACATGCGCTACGATGCGCTGAGCATCGACGTCGGCATCGCCGGCGTAAAAAGGTTGCTTCAGACCCAAGGAATGCTAGCCGACACCCCGCAGGATAAACTGAAACCGCCGGTATTGGTGACGGCCAGCGTGTGGGTTCGTGCGGGCCGGGCCGGCCTGTTCCAGTGGTCGAAGAAGAGTGGATTTCCCGTGCGCAAGGGTGAGCCCCTGGGTGTAATTGCGGACCCACGCGGTAAACTCCCGCCCAAACGTGTCCTTTGCCCGCGCGACGGGTTCATGATCGGCCACGCCAACGCCGCGGTAGTATCGCAGGGGGATGCCTTGTTCCACATTGGCTACGTCACGCCCCCACCAGCGGAGGCCGGAGTTGCAGCGAAGGAGTAGGGCGGAATGACGTAGATTTGTCCAATGTCGAATTTAATTGAGGCCACGTTGCGGGAAGTTTTGGTCGACGATGGTCGCGTGGCCCTGCCCGGTCTCGGCACTTTAATTCGTGAGAACCACGCCGCGGTACTCTCCGGGGCCGACCGCCAAATAATTCCACCCTCCGCCCGGGTCGTATTCAACGACAATCTGATCGTCAACGACGGTCGCCTCTTACGGACCCTCGTTGAAAAAAAAGGCTTGCTGCGTCCGGCCGCGGAGACAAGCATGGATGAGTACGTGGCGGCGGTCAGCTCCAAATTGGACAAGGGACAAAGCGTCGAACTCACCGGAGTGGGCCGCCTGTTTAAACAGTTTGACGGCAAGATCACTTTTGCCTCGACGGGGGAAGGGCTTTCGAAGCACAATTTTGGTCTGCCACGCGTGGCATTCAACCCCATCAATCGCCGCGACCGGGATGCCTCCGCCGATCCGCTCGTTGCCACCAATTTCAGCGCGGTGGACCAAACTATCGCCGTCCCCCCTACCCCACCCCCGGGCCCGGCTAGCTGGCGGGAACGGTTGCCCAAGGAAGGTTGGTACGTGATCATGGGCGCATTGGTGCTGCTCGTGCTCTGGGCGCTGCTCCGGCTGTTTGGCGCCGTGGGTGGGGCGGTGGTCGAAAATCCGCGTCGACCCGTAACGAAGCCAGATGGCGTGCGTACGGAAGCTCCCGTCGTCCGCACGGTCCCCCGTAAGCCCGCTACTACCTCCACGCCGGCGCGTGATGTTGCCCCGGCTCCGGCACCTCGGTTGAACGCCGCCCGCCGCAATCAATCATCAGTCACTGCAACTCCGGCAGTTTCATCGGCTGACTTATCTCGTTCGGAGACTAGTTCGACACCACCACTAAGTAATTCGGGCGCGGCCGCGGGTGCAGGGGAAATTGAAAAGAGCAATGTTCCTGCCGACGGTGTCAACGTCGCCCTCATCGCGACCGGACTTTTCGGTAATCAGTCCAACGTTGAGAAAAACGTATTGCGCATCGAGCAGGCTGGGTTCAAACCCTTCACCCGGCCGGCTGGGCGGTATACGCGCATCGGCGTCGAGACGAGCTACCGAACCTTAGCGGAACGTGATGGAGTGTTGGCCCGTGTCCGGGAGCAATTTGCGACGGAGGCTTTCGTGATGTACGTTAATGGGGAGCGCATCAAGTAACAAGCGCCGGGCGGACAGCCAGCAACTACTCGCCGTAGATTGATCTAATACCCGCAACGTCGCCGGGTTGTAATTCGGTGACGTCGTTCGAGAAATTGGTACTCATGATGTTGTCGCTACTGACGTGGCCCAGACCGAGCGCGTGGCCTATTTCGTGTAAGGCTAGGTTATAGAATTGATCGCAGTTTTGGCGGCCGGTGGGTACGTCAAATATAACCTGGCCCGCAAGGTTTCTACAAAAATCATCGTCGTAGTTCGGGTAACCCAGACCGCCTTGCTCAATGTCGGCGGCAAAAAATCTTAGGTCACTTTGATCCGTGGAGCCGACTTCTTCGAAAACTAGGTCCGCCACGGCCTGCCAAGCAAGCAACGCTCTATTGACCTGTTCCCTGGCGGAACAAACCATTATCAAATCGAGCGTACTACTAATGACTTCGCTTTGTGAGTGGGTGTTAAATATAACGCCCGCCTCCTGAAAACTGTAGGTAATCGTTCCTCCCGTTAACTTGGGTCCGTCGGCCTCGATCCCCGAAACCGCAAAAGGGTTGTTGTCACCCCATTTATAGCCAAACGTACAGTATTCGCCATCGCTACTTCCGAAGCAACTGGAAAGCCGGTCGTTGCAGGGGCGGTAGGAGATGGGTTCCTCGTTATCGTCCCCGCAGGAACTGATGAGTATTGCCGTAGCTAAAACTAAGAAGGCGTTTCTCATAATTATTTAAGACTGAGATTTAAGTAGTCGAATTCCATCTGGTAAGTGATTGACCACTGATTCTTTGGCTACGACATTCCGATTTCTACTGAGCAGGCACAGACCGGGCGTATTGTCTAAGTAAAAGGTTTTGAAGATGGCTCGGTCCTTCAGGTTGTTTCTATGCGAAGAAGATATTTTACCTATGCAGGTTGCATGCATTGGGTAAAATACATATATTAGTTAGTAGCGAGTATACCAGTAACGAGATTTGCCTGTTTCTCGGCTTAACTTCGTTTCTGCTTTTCAAACTGACATACGCTTGCACTAAGCTCGGGCACAGCAGATTTGAACCGAACACTTTCCTTCGTAAAATTCAAGTAGTTGATATGAAATTGATCCAGCTCAAGTTCTTATTTCTAACTGTAGCGGTTTTGTCAGTAGGCGCTCAGAAGATGTTAGCCCAGAGTAATGACCTTACCAAAGGGTATTTTCAAGCTGAACTCGGTGTCTCAAATTTCTATTTACAAGTTGCCGACCGCCCTTCTGTCAGTGAGGATATTAAAGATCGCATAACTAGTTTCACCGGAGGTCACGTCGGCCTTTCTAGAGTGCATTCTTTGACCACATCAACCAACCTTTTAATTGGTATCCGTTATCAATTGTCGGGAGTGGCAACTAGTAAATTCTTGGTAAGACCAGGTTCGAGTAATACACCGGAAGCAAGTATAGCGAAAGATCACTATTACTTTCATTCAGCAGGGGTAAGCGCTCTTCTTCGCAAACAAGTTACCATAAATGGAAAGAATATCGTTAGTGTAGCGGGAGGTATCGTGCTATCGTACGATATTCCAGAAAATTTTCGCCGAAAAACGTACGCGGATTTCAATGCGAAAGCTGGTATTACAATTAGAAGTGGAAATACGGTAAGACCTAGAGTTATCTCCATATTTGGAGCAAATATTTTGGGTGAGATTCAACTAGATTTTCTTGAATTTTTAAATAATAAAATGATCCCCATTCTGAATTTTGGATATAGTGCTTTTCCCGTTAAAACCGAAGATACTATTGTAATCAATTTTGCGGACGCAGGGGGGACAGTCCGTGGGCGACTGACACATTTAGGGCTAAAGGTGATTTACTTGCTCTAAATATAGATAAGGACAAATCACGTGACATAAATCTACAGCCGTATACACGAACAATAATTATTGAATTTTATGTAACTCTATCGCATCTAATAATTGACTCACCTTCAAATTCTTAGCCACAATCTTCCGATTCGGACCGAGCAAGTATAATTCCGGCGTGTTATCGACGTAAAAGGTTTTGAAGATGGCCCGGTTCGTGGGGTCGAACACGTTTGTGAAGGGCGTAAAATTTTGGGTCCTGACAAAGTCCTCCCATTTATCGTCGTCCGTATCCAGCGCGATGGCGTAGAAATCTACTTCATCCTTGAGGTCATCGTAGAGGGCGGTCAGCTTGGGAGCCTCTTCGACGCAGTGATGACATTCTGGGTTGTACATAAACACGGCGACGTAAGGCTTCTCCAAATCGTAAAGTCGTTCACCCCGACCGTCCAGCCCGGGAACGGTAATATCCGGCGCCTGCTGACCGACGAGGCTATAAGCCATCGTTTCCGCGCGCTGCTGCAACCCGTAAATTGTCATGCTGTCCGACCAAGTGGCGCGCTCCGGCGTGAAGTAATTTTGGATTAGGTGGACGTGGATAGCCTCCGCGTCCATAATCGTGGAATTACCGGGTTCGTACTGCAGCGCGATCCAGTTTGCGAAAAACTCATAAAATTTTCCGACGTAGTCCGTCTTGGCCAGTAACCGGTCGGCGGCCAGGTTAATGGAATCAGCGTTTTGTGGCGTCAATTCCGTGACGTAGCGCCTTAGCTTGTTTTTAATGACGGGGGTGCGCAGAAGCCGGTCGTCAGAAAAATTCACGTTGTCCCAAAAATGCAATCGAAAGTCAGCCACTTGAGCGGCTTCGTCTAAATCGCCCGTGGCCGTGTAGATGGTTTTGAGATCGGGATTTTGTCCGGCCTTTTTGTACGCTGCGAAGAGTGAATTTGGCGCACGATCGAAGAGGCTTTGCAGGTGGCTTGATCTTTTCTCTACGAGCGCGGCGCGTTCGCCCCTCATGGCGACGTATTCGGCCGAGCCGTTGCGTAATTCTGCCCGGCGAGTAGCGAGTGCTTTAAACTCAGGCTGTAAGTCTGACTCGTCGGCGAGTGCTTGGTAGAATAGTTCGTTGTCCTCACTGCCATCAACTTTCATTGATCCCACCAAATTACCCATGTCAGCGGTGGCGGTCAGCGTCTGATCTTTAGAAATGAGTAGTTGCACGGCCTCACCGTTCGTGAAATAGACGTAGTAGTGCCCGATGGGGTAAGGCTCGTCCCGTTGAAAGATAACCGTGTTGCCTTCAACCCTTGCACTATCCACCCGAAATTGCTGATCCATGTACTGTCCAATCAAGAGCGCACCGGCCGTCGGTACGTTCGTAATGGTTAAACGGATGTCGGGCGACTCCGCGTTGTCTAAAGAACCGTCGTTGACGCCGTCACCCGCCGAAGGATTCAATGCAGTGCCCGTGTCTCCGCACGAGAAAAACAAGGTAAGGAGCAAGAAACAGGCGCTTAAACGCATAGGGGTTAAAATTTTATCCGTGTAGCGGATAGTTGACGAAGCTAAGGGCCGGCAAAGTTACCCACTCTGGCGTTCGCCGCCTTTTACGTTGGAAGATCGTTAACAGCCAGATTGTCCGTTATCTTACCCGCCCCAAAAGTCTATACCAGCATGAATTTCCGTACGCTACTTCCGTTACTCAGCTTCTGCTGCCTCCTCATTGGCTGCGCGTCCGAGGCACCAACCAGCACTGGATTACCCACCGACGACGAACTCCGCACCCACGCCAACGAGTTGGCGCAGCAATTTTTGCTGACCGACGGGCACGTCGACCTACCCTACCGCCTCAAGGTCAAGAATTTCCAACTCAGTCGTGAATTCCTACCCATCCCCATCCAGAGCGACGAAGGTGACTTCGACTACGTGCGGGCGAAGGAAGGTGGCCTCGACGCACCGTTCATGTCCATCTACATCCCCAGCAGTCTCCAGGAGCAGCCCGGCGAGAGCCCTAAACTCGCGGACTCGCTCATCACGATGGTGAAAGGGATTGCCGAGGCGCACCCCGATAATTTTCGCATTACTTATTCTCCGGACGAGATGGTGGCCAATTTTAAGGAAGGCGTCATGAGCTTACCGATGGGCATGGAAAACGGCTCACCGATTGAAGATCAGTTGAGCCGAGTGCAAGAGTATAAGGACAAGGGCATCAGCTACATCACCCTCACCCACGCGAAGGACAACCTTATCTGCGACAGCAGTTACGACACCACCGGTACCCACGGCGGGTTATCAGAATTCGGCCGCGAAGTAGTGCGGGAGATGAACCGCGTCGGCATCATGGTGGACATCAGCCACGTCAGCGACAGCACATTTTGGCAAGTTGTGGAGATGACGGACGTTCCGATGATCGCCAGCCACTCGAGTGTCCGTTACTTCACGCCTGGTTTTCAACGCAACATGAGTGATGAGATGATTACCCGCCTTGGCCAGGAAGGTGGCGTGATCCAGATTAACTTCGGGTCCACTTTCCTCGACGGCGTGCTTCGTAGCCGGCAGGATAGTCTTCGGGAAGTCTTTATGGGGCGCTTGACCGATGCCGGCATTGCTAAATACGGAGACCCGGGTACGGAAGAACTAGAAAGCGCTTTTGAAACAGAATTCCCCGCCACATTCTCCGATCTGGAAATGGTAGCCGACCACATCGACCGCGTCGTCGAACTAGCCGGCGTGGACCACGTCGGGTTCGGTTCTGATTTCGACGGTGTCGGTGATTCCCTGCCCACCGGGCTGAAGGACGTTAGCGATTACCCCAACTTAATTTACACCTTGCTCAAACGCGGATATACTGATGAGGATATAGAGAAGATTTGCTCGGGTAATGTGTTGCGGGTTTGGCGGGCGGTGGTGGCGGTTGCTGGGTGAGCTGGTCAGAACTAATTACTTAAACGCATTCCCGTTCCCGTTCCCGTTCCCGATCCTTCCCAAGTATAATAGCATAAATGGAATTTTAAAATCGATTAGTGAAATTCTAATCTTGAACTAACCCAACTACCTAGACCATTCCCCCTGAAGCTGAGGTCGACCTTCCTTGTAAACCGACTATACAGCCTCACCCACGTCAAAATTCTGGAAGGAACCCCCAACTTCAACCTAACTGAAACAGCCTATAACGCCCTACCCCATGACTGATGATGTACCTGACTTCCAATCCTTTTTTCGTCCATTGTTGGAACAACTCGCTAATGGAAAAACCTGGAGTACCCAGGATCTTTATGGTTCTCTAGCTGACCGCCTGGAGTTAAGTTCGACGGCGCGGCGCGAGCGCATTCCCAGTGGAAAGCAACTGACCTACGTTAACCGTATCGGGTGGTCAAAGACCTACCTGAAAAAAGCTGGGCTAGTAGCGCAACCGGCACGTGGCCAGGTAAACATTACGGACCGGGGCCGAAAGGTTCTGGCTGCTACGGAAGGTCGGCTGGACATAAAATTTCTGACCGAGTATTCCGACGAATTTGCTAAGTTTCACTCCGTGGATACGGAGGAGACACAAGCGGATACTACGGGTAATAAAACGAAAACGGTCAGCCCTGAAAAAACCGAAGACACCCCCGATATCCGGCTGGACAAGCTGCACAGAAGCATTGAAAATGCGCTCGCTACCGAGCTTCTCAGCTGGGTAAAGGCTAACACCTTCCAATTCTTTGAGCAGCTGGTCGTCGACCTTCTCATCGCGATGGGCTACGGCGGTGCGAAGGCGGAGAATGGCTTGGTCACCGCCGCCACTCAGGACGGGGGCATCGACGGTATCATCAGCCAGGACCGCCTGGGGTTAGATCGCATCTACATTCAAGCTAAACGGTGGGACAAAACCTCCATCGGCCGGCCGGAAATCCAGAAATTCGTTGGTGCCCTAGCACAGCACGACGCACACAAAGGAGTGTTCATCACCACTTCCTCCTACGCCAAATCCGCCGTGGAATACGCCGAGCGCGTCAACTACCGCATTATCCTCATCGACGGTGAGCAACTCACCCGCCTCATGATCGAGCACGGAATTGGCGTATCGATCAAAGAAACGTATTACCTAAAACGGGTGGATACGGATTACTTCGAGGGGGATGTTGTATGAGTTGTAGGGGCGGTCGAATGGTAAAGCCGCAAGTAACACAGAGATCGATCCGGCTACTTCCTTACGTGCTGGATCGTACCGCAGAAACTAGCAGGACACAATCAACAAACCTATCGCCACTTCACCTTTCTCCTGCTAACCACCACTGCACCCGCGACCGCGCCTATTCATTGTTGAGCAACCTTTTCTTTATCGAGGTTACGGATGGAGGGCACGGACGTCAACGAAAGTCGTTAACGTAAGTTAGACCAAACGGTCTCCATGCTCTACTACTATATGGCATATTGATAGTATTTACACATCTTTGTATTCCAATGCCTTAGCAAACAAACTCCATGAGAGCCACCCTACTCTACGTCCTCTTATTCATTCTGCCGGGCTTCTCCACCCTCATACGCGGCTGGGAGACCAGTCTAACAGGCACTCTCCAGGCCCAAAATAACTGGGTGAGTGGCCATTACGTGGGGGAAGACGGCGTGCGAAAAGACGGCCAGATCAACGCTAATTTTATTGGAAACCACGTGGCCGAACTACGCTTTCGCGCCAGTGCGGAAGCCCCGACGCAACGTCTGCCACTGTCCGAATTAACGGCTTTTGAGCTGGCGGGGAATCGTTACCTGGTGCGGGATATTGTTTTCGATACCTACGGACCGGAACTAGCGGATACCCTGGAAACTTCCGGGGTAGACTCCGTTCGCGCTGCATTACACCAATTGGTCGGTGGCCGGGCCTCGCTCTACGAGTATGTGGATAAGAAAGGGCCAGTCCGCTACTTTGCTGGGGTAGGCGGGGAAGCCCCCCGGTATCTGCGACACCGAAACTACAACCGGAGGGAAGCCGACGGCCGCTTAATGGCCATGCAGGATTTCACTTATCGAGTAACGCTGAGCGAGGTACTCGGGGAGTGCACCTCGCTGATCAACGATCTACGGCGTACGAAGTACGAGCGTGGCTCCCTGCTCAAGCTCTTTTCCGCGTATTATGATTGCCTGGGTGAAGAACCGACCCGCCAGTTGCCTAAAGATCGGCCTATATTAAATGCGGGCGTAACGCTTGGCGGAGGAATTGTTCGGTACCGAAACTACATCAGTCTCCCCACGGGAAACTTTGACTGGGGCTCCGCCATCAATACCCCAACGGCAGCAGCGGGCGGCTTTCTCGAATTTAAACGGCTAAGCACCAGCAGTTACTCCATCCGGCTAGCCATAACCTATACTGCTTCGTCGGTATCAAAAACCGGATTTACGGAAAGAGAGCAAAAGCCCAAAACACTGGAATTGTCCGCCTCCTCCCTGGATGTGCGCCTAGGCGTCAAAAAACTGATCTTGCAGCGCAAATTCCCTTTCTACGGCGAGTTTGGCCTGGCAAGCGGGTTCCTGCTCGACGTCGACGACTACCGCACCTACGAGTTTGCACCGATCGTCGTTCCTGAATTACGGGTCCCTTACTCCACCGGTCTGGATTTTGGTGGCTACCTGCGCCTGAGTACCAACGTAGGCAAGGCGAACTTAGGCTTGCTTTACCAGTACAAAACGCAGGGCAATGCTCCCGTGGAAAATACCAGTTCTGCGGTCTTGTTGTTGGTTGGTTATGGATTTTGAGGGTTTTCTAGGAGAATACCGGCAATTGTAATAGTCGATGTCAATTCTAGCTTCGCTGCCGTCAAAGGCGGTCACCGGATTAATCTCTTGAAAGCTGCAACGCTGTAAAGGCTTGGATTTGTAACTGATAGTAACAAAGGGGTAACATCAGTTACAAATCCGATGAACTTTTGAAATTGCACGACCTGCGCGCAATCTCAAAAGATGCATCCGATTAGAACTGACTCGGGCGAGATAAGTAAGTAGCGTCTTTAATTTGTTAGTACGGAAGCACAAATTAGTAGTTGGAACGTGTTCATCGCAGAAACCAGTTTAGGCAATCTTCGTCAAATCAAAAAAGGAAGATATAGGTAATCAAAACCTCGGTTGTCAGTCCTAGCTTCGCTACTGCCGAAGGCGGTTGTCGGATGCATCTTTTGAAAGTCTTCGCTGCGCTGCGACTTTCAAAAGATAGCTTCACTGCTGCTAAAGGCGGTCATCAGATGTGTATCTGATAAGTCGTAATCTCCATGATCCTAAGTTCGAACGTAAGCCACTAAGTGACGCTTTCCCAAAACGCAGAAGGGCCGACCCTCCAGAGGAGAGACGGCCCAATTATGCGTGATGGAGCGGATTACAAGATGACGCAAAGGAGCGTGATCGCTGTCGCTCAAAGTTCGAACGGACACGACCTATGACGCTTTCCCAAAACGCAGAAGGGCCGACCCTCCAAAGGAGAGACGGCCCAATTATGCGTGATGGAGCGGATTACAAGATGACGCAAAGGAGCGTGATCGCTATCGCTCAAAGTTCGAACGGACACGACCTATGACGCTTTCCCAAAACGCAGAAGGGCCGACCCTCCAAAGGAGAGACGGCCCAATTATGCGTGATGGA
>NZ_JAATJH010000001.1:0-387006 GCF_011927835.1 Neolewinella antarctica | reverse complement strand
GGAGCGGATTACAAGATTCGAACCTGCGACCTCAACCTTGGCAAGGTTGCGCTCTACCAACTGAGCTAAATCCGCGTCTGCTGGCTGCTCAGCCAATGCCCTACTTTCGTAAGGCGCTGCAAATATAGGGTAATTGAAAAGACCCTTGCAAGTGTTTGCCCGTTTTTAGGAAGAAGTGTTGCGGGGCTATTTCCTAAGTGCCCTGATTTTCAGGGAAATAAGGGCGGAACTGTCATAAAACTTTTTCCTGCCGCTTGGCCTCTGCGTGAATCAGTCAGCGAGCAAGTCCTCAACCGTGAGTGATTCGGTAACCGGTCCGACCCGGGTCAGTTTTCTCTCGGCCATGGCCCGACCGGCCAGGGCGCAGTCTCGCAAGTTCTTATCGGCCAGGTAAGCGGCGAGGAAGCCGGACCAGAAGGCATCCCCGGCTCCGGTCGTGTCGACGACATCGACGGGGCGGGCGGGGAGGTGGAAACTTTCTTCGTGGGTGAGGATGTGGCAACCTTCCTCGCCGAGCGTCAGACAGACCAGGCTAGCACCGAGCTTTAAGATGCGGTGGGCGGCATTTGCCGGAGCCGTTACGGGTTCTCCGAAGAGCCGTTCAAAGTCAACTTCACTGACCTTGACCATTCCCCCCGCTCCCGCGATCTTAGTGAGCGCAGCCAGGCCGGCGGCCCGGTCATCCGCCCAGAGTTTGTCGGCGTAATTAAAGTCCACACTCAACCTGGCACCCGCGACCGCGCCCTCCTGCATTGCCCCCAGGATGACGGAGCGCGCCGGTTCTTCACTGAGGGCGAAGGCCGTGGTGTGCAGGACTTTGGCGGACTTGAAACTGAGCCGCTCGAACTGAGCACGGGTAATCAGACGGTCCGCCAGGCGATAGGGTTCGAAGTTACTGACGGCACGGCTTCTGGTGACGAGGATCAGCGTGGTAGGAGCCGCCGCGCGCGCGATCCCGTCCGTGGACACCCCGGCGTCGCGCACGGCGTCGACTAGTAAATCGCCCGCGTCGTCCTGACCGACGGTAGCGATGAGACCAACGTCCCGGCCAAGTTTTGCCAAGTTCATGGCTAGATTGGCGGGGCTACCGCCGGGCAGTCGCTGATAGCGGTCGGCGGATTGAAAATCATCCGCGTATTCCGTACTGATGAGGTCGATTAATAACTCGCCGATGGCGATAATCTCGGGGCTGTTGCTCTTTTCCATAAGGACTAAATGTAAGCAGGTGGAGCGAAACCGGGGGCGTCCTTTAAACAATGACCGCGGCTTATCTTTACCCTTATTCAGTAACTCCCAACCGCATGACCGCTCTCACTACCCGTTCCGCCACGCTCAAAAAGCTCAGTACCCAGAAATTTGATCTCATCGTCATCGGCGGGGGCATCACCGGTGCCGGCGTTGCGCTGGACGCCGCCAGCCGCGGCCTGGACACCCTTATCATCGAGCGCAACGACTTTGCGTCCGGGACGAGTTCGAAGTCGACCAAATTGATCCACGGAGGGCTACGGTACCTGAAAAATCTCGAGATCGGACTCGTCCGTGAAGTTGGCCAGGAACGCGCGGTCGTCCACGAATTGGCCCCGCACCTGGTGCGCCCGGAAAAGATGCTGCTCCCCCTCGTCGAGGGCGGTTCGCTCGGCAAGCTGTCCACCAGCATGGCCCTTTGGGTTTATGATTTCTTGGCCGACGTGGAGGGAGACGATAAGCGAATCATGCTCACCAAAGAGGAGACGGCTAATTACGAGCCGCTCTTACGCGACGACATCCTCAAGGGCGGCGGTTTCTATGCCGAATACCGGACGGACGACGCGCGCCTCACGATCGAGAACGTCAAGACCGCCATGCGCCACGGGGCCACGGCGGTGAACTACGCCGAGGCGGTCGACTTCACCTACGATGAGCAAGAAACCATCAACGGCGTAGTTATTCACGACCGGCACACCGACCAAACGATTACCGTGCGGACGGAGCACGTAATCAGTTGCACCGGCCCGTGGGTTGATGACCTGCGCAAAGTAGATAAGAGCATGACGAACCGGGGCGTTTTCCTGTCGAAGGGCGTTCACATTGTCGTCAGCCGGGAGCGGTTGCCACTGCAGCACGCCGTTTATTTCGACGTAGCGGACGGGCGCATGCTCTTTGCCATCCCACGCCTCCGCTGCACCTACATCGGGACGACCGATACGCCCTACAAGGGCGATCCGAACGCGATCCCCACCTTTCTGGAGGACGTTCAGTATTTGCTCGACGGGACCAACGCGATCTTTCCGACCGTCAACTTGAAGGTGGAAGACGTTGAATCCAGCTGGGCGGGGGTACGGCCGCTGATTTACGAGGAAGGAAAATCGGCGGGCGAAATGTCGCGCAAGGACGAGATATTCGAATCTAAGAGCGGGCTGCTAAGCATCGCCGGGGGTAAGTTGACGGGCTACCGCAAGATGGCGGAGCGGGTCGTCGACCGGGTCGGCAAACAGATGAAAGCGGATGGCTCGAAACTGAAAAAAACGAGCACTAAGGACCTCGCGCTCACCGGTGGTCCCTTCGCCGACTACGAGGAAGTCCTGACCTACGAAGAGACAATTGCTAACCAATTACTCGCATCAAGTTTGGCTCCCGACCGGGCGGGCTACCTCGTCGCCAATTACGGAAAACAAACGCCCGCCATCATCGAAGCGGCGACCAAGCGTAGTGAAGGCACCGACGTTGCCCGCCTGGCCTGCGCGGAAGCGGCCTATTGCATCGACAACGAGTTAGCACTTTACCCCCTCGACTGGGTGGAACGGCGGTCCGGGCGGCTGTACTTCGACATGCCGTCAATCGAGCCGGTGCTCAATGAGGTAACGGACGTTTTCGTGAAAGCCTACGATTATACCGAGGCGGAGCGGGAACAAGAACTGGAAAAAGTCCGGGCGGCAATAAAGTGGGTGAGTGAGTTTGCGGCGGAACCGGTCGCTACTCTTTCGGAGTAAACCCTACACCCCCCTTAATATCTAAAAGAATCACTTCACTCGATTCTCACAAAGTCCTCACTGTAGAGGCCTTGAAGCAAGCTGTTTCCCGCCTTGTCGAGCACTAGTCCACCGTATCTTGCCGCGCCGTAATCCTCCGCCCTACCCTCCTGGAAAAAGTATGAGTCCGCGCCAATGTCCACACTCCAATCTTTTTTGAGGTAGCGGATCGGGAACTCGCGTGCAGCTAGCGGCACGTTGTGTTGCTGGACGCGCTCCAGGCGACCGAGGCCGTCGCCGTCCACGCTCACGATGAGAAAGCCGCGCTTGGGGTCGGTAGCGCGGTCGACCTCGCGGGTGATGGCGTAGTCGAGCCGCATGTAGTCGCCCTGCAGTAGTGAACGGGGGTCCGCCGGTGCGAGCCGGAGGAGTACGAGTTTACCTTCATCAAGCAGGCGCTCACTTTTCTGAACGCTGTAAGCGACGTAGATCAGCATCGCCAGTAAGTTGCCGACAATGAGCAGTTTAGTGAGCGGCTTCATGGACGGTTAGTTTGCGGTGAATGGCTAAATAGGTAAGGAGGAAGAATACACCCGAAGCGGCGAGCACGGCGGATTTGGCCAGTAGCGTCAAGTTCAGATCGTAGTAGTACTGACCCATAAAATAGATGAAGCACAAGCAACCGAGCGTCAGTCCGAGTCGGTGGTTGACGCGAAAACTAAGGATGATGATCAACAAGCCGGGCGCGGCCGCGGGTGCAAAGTAGAGTGGGGAGAGGAGCAGCGCTAGTCCAGCTACGTAACTCCAAGCAGGTACCGAATCCTCCTTCAACGTACGGATCGTATAATACGCAACGTAAAGGATAATGGGAATCAGCAGTGTGTATAAAACTGGCGTAAACCAACCTAGTTCAGCGATTTCCTGCGGCTTTGCCCACTGGTAGAAATAACCACAAGTGATGGTGGCGGCCAAGAATGATACAATCGAGCCGGTACGAATAGCTGAATACCTTGCGGCTAAGTACCGGCTACCGGTCACCAAGTGACTTTCCAAAAGCACCCATGCGGCGATGAGGTACCCAGTCACCGCGACGTACACGATGACCCAAGTTATGTCCTCCGTGAGCATCAAGTAGCTTACTATCGACAGGTGCACACCCAACACGGCTAGCAATTGCACTAAGCCATTGCGAAACAGGAGCAGAATCCCGGCACACAGGAGCAACGCAACTAGCGTAATCGCGGCTTCCGTAGCAAAGTATTCCGCGGATGCGTACAGTACCAGTAGCGTACCGGCCGTGACGCTGGCTACCTCCAGCGCACCCAGGAACGGTTTGTCAACGGATTTGTCCACCAGCAGCGCACCACTCACCAGCAGTACTCCCACGACTAGTCTCGCCACAATCTCATCCATCACCCCGATCAGGAACAGGAAGGCCACCAGCGTCACCATGGCCATCAGGCCACCGAACAGACTAAGTAGTTGCAAGCCGAGTGGATATTCGTTTTCTAAGGCAGCCTGGTATTCGTTTTCCAGTTGTGGCGTGCCGGCGAGGTCGGCTAAGTTTGTGACCTGCCATGGACTTTTCTCGAAACCTCCTTCGCCGTGGGCTTCGGCGGTAGCCTCGCTCCTTTCCCAATCCCCTGCACCCGCGGCCGCGCCCGTAACCGCAGTACTTGGCGACCATTCATTGCGCAGGGTGTTAATCGTGATGGCGGCGAAAGTCGTTGCCCCCAGCACCCACAGCCCGGCGAAGTAAAAGCCCGCATCATCATTCGATAAAGTAATGAGGACCGCCAGGCTGGCGATGACCGCCAGCGACATCACGCTCAGTAAGCCTAACCAACGCCTAAAATAGCCAATCGCTAAGCCCCCGAATAAAACGCCCAGTACGCCGAACCGCACGACGTAAAATAGTGAACTCATTTCATCCGACCAGGCCGTCAGGGCAATTGCGGCCACCGCCACCACGCCGAGGCCGAGCGCAATCGTATTGAGGAACCAGGCGGGGTAATTTTGCTCGCCGCGGTTGCTAAGTACGGTAAAGGTTAAAAGCGCCAGGCCACTCGTGACGACGGAAGCGCCCAGCGTTTCGTAAGTCCGCCAGTGTTCCAGCACCTGCTCGCCAAAGAAATACAGCGTCAGGTTACCCACGATGAGCCACAGAATCCACAACGCGGGGAAGTCCACGACCACCGCCCACACCGTCGTGAATACGAACCACGCCAGAAAGTACTCGTAGTTATCCGCCCCGGTTTGGTAGATCTGCCCGTAGACCGCAAACAGCGCCCCGACCATCATCGCGGCGGCGGTCATCAGCATTTTACGGATGAAGGGAGAGAAAACAGGAAATAGCGCCATCAGCGTCGGCACGACCACCCCGGCACCCGCCAGCGATAGCTTGGTTACAGTAGTGAGTACGTCCCAATTGAAGGCCAACAGGTAAACGAGCGCCGAAGTCACCAGGCCCAGCCCGAGCGTCAGTAAAGTAATGCGCACGAAAGTTTGCCACTGTGGTAGCGTAGCGTAAACGTTCTCTCGTAGCGCCCGACCGTAGACCGGTGCCCGAATGGCACCGCGACGCGCTAAAAAAAGGAGGTACTGGCGGGTGGTGACCATAATGGTGGGGTGATTCGTAGCAAATCGTCCGTCGGTCACCAGTGCGGCGCGCGAACGAACGCTAAACTCGGTGAAACCCTGGTTTGGTTCGGTGAGCAAAGCAAAACACCGTAAACCAAACCAAGACGCGAAAGATAGCGTTACGGTACGGAATTACACCACGCAACACCGGCCCCACGTGGCCGAGTCTATCTTCGTGCGCTCTCTATACCTACCTCACCTTACTCGCCCCGTCTATGAAATACGAAGTTAAAATTGGAATACTCGCCATTGTTGCCATCGGGATGGCCATCTGGGGTTTCAAATACATCCAGGGCAGCAATCTATTCTCGAGTTCCAACGAATACTTCGTTCTCTACGAAGACGTGGCCGGCCTGACCATCGGTACGCCCGTACAAATCAGTGGCGTCAACGTCGGCTCCGTCAGCAACATCAAGCTGGACCAACAGACGAAGCTGGTACAGGTGACCATGGACGTGCGCGATGACATCAACATCCCGACCACCACGACGGCCTACATCGTCTCCGTTAGTATGCTCGGTGAGAAAGCCATCGACCTTACTTACCAGCAACCATGCTTCGGCGAAGACGACTGCGCGCCGAGCGGCACGACTATTCAGGGTGCCACGAAGAGCATCCTGGCAGGTTTGTTGGGCACGGAAGAGGGGGATGACCCGCTGGGGGATATGAAAGGTCAATTCGGCACCATCGTCGATAGCCTTCAGTACACCTTATTCTCCCCCGAAAGCGATAACCCGATCGCCCGCTCTATGCACGACCTCGCCATTACGATGGAAAATTTGCGGGGCACCAGTACCCAGTTGAGACGGGTTATCGATAACAATACTGGCGAGATCAACCAGTCCATGCGTAACATTGCCAGCCTCACCGAAACGTTGGCCAGCAAGCAGGAGGCACTGGGCGGCATCATCGATAACGCCAGTGGTTTTGCCAGTAAAATAAACCAACTCGAAGTAGAGCAGACGGTCACGGAAATCAACGAGGCCGTCAGCGAACTAAAAAGTACGGTTACGAAGGCCAACGGTGCCATCGACGAAGTATCCGGCATCCTCGCGGATGTGGGTAACGGTAAGGGAACCCTGGGCAAACTGCTCAACGACGACGGTGTCGTTTACGACCGGCTCGAGTCGGCCACGATGGAAGCGGACACCTTGCTGAGCGATTTTCAGGAGCGCCCCTACCGGTACATTCCCTTTAAGAGCCGCAAACGCGTTTTAAAGCACGACCGTAAGGATCAAGCGCTGCAATCAGTAGGCCCGAAGCAGTAAACCAACTATTCGTTCAAGACTCCCGCCCCGAAGTACTACAACTTGGTTGGCGTAAATCCCTCCCACATGCAAATCCTGAGCGGCCAGCAGCTACGGGCGTTGGATGAGATGACGGTGCACGAGGAGGGCATCACCAGTCTGGAATTGATGGAGCGGGCGGTCACGGCATTCACCGGTTCATTTTGCAAGCAATTTCGGCCGTCCTCCGGTCCGATTTTGATCGTTTGCGGAACCGGCAACAACGGCGGCGACGGGTTCGCTACCGCCCGACAACTGCACCGTGCGGGCTACAATACCCACGTCGTCGCTGCGGAGTTTGGCAAACGAAGTCCCGATAATCAAGCAAATTTCAACGCAGCTAAGCGACTCGACTTTCCGTTTACGCTACTACGGGCGGGAAATCCATTCCCCAAGCCCGCCCCCGGGGTCATCCTCATCGACGCGCTGCTCGGCACGGGACTGTCCCGACCCCTCGAGGGCTACTGGGCGGAACTGATCGAACGGTGGAACGAAACTGAAGACATCACACGCGTAGCACTGGACGTACCGAGTGGTCTGCCGGCTGATGGCCCCGCGACGGGTGCGGTATTTATGGCGGATCACACATTCGTGCTTGGCTACCCCAAAGTCGCGATTTTCGCACCGGAGAACGCAGTTTACGTCGGCGAGATGTCGCTAGTCAAATTCAAACTATCGTCGGTACGAACCGTGCTACACGTGGGGCCGGAAGGAGACATTCGTCCGAATCAGATGTTGACGGAAGGCTACGTGGCTACGCTCGTAAAGAAACGGGGCAACAGCGACCACAAGGGAACTTTTGGTCACGCGCTGCTCGTCGCGGGGTCATTCGGCAAGATGGGGGCGGCCGTGATCGCGGCGCGGGCGGTACTCCGCGCGGGCGCCGGATTGGTAACGTGCCACGTACCCCGGAGTGGTTACGAAATTATGCAGATCAGTTTTCCGGAGGCGATGTGTACAGTCGATGCGCACTGGTACCAAACGACGGGAGTGGGTGATCTTTCGCAGTATGCAACAATCGGCATCGGCCCTGGCCTGGGCACGGAACAATTGACCGCCGCGGCGCTGCGGGATGTGCTCACGCGCTACGCCAAGCCCCTAGTCATCGACGCCGACGCGTTGAATTTGATCGCTCAGTCTCCCAGCTTGTTTGCCCTGATCCCCAAAGGTTCCATTTTAACGCCCCACCCCAAAGAGTTCGAACGGTTGTTCGGAAAAACAGCGGATAGTTTTGCCCGGTGGCGGGTGCAGGGGGAAGCCGCAAAGAGAAATGAGTTGGTCATCCTCCTCAAAACAAATCACACGACGATCGCCACGCCTACCGGTAAGATTTACGTCAACACCACCGGTAACCCGGGCATGGGCACCGCGGGGACGGGTGACGCGCTGACGGGGATCCTCACCGGTCTGCTCGCGCAAGGTTACGAACCCGCTACCGCCGCTACGCTCGGCGTTTATCTCCACGGGCTGGCCGGGGATTTGGCCGCCGAAGCACTGTCTCAGGAGTTCCTGCTCGCCGAGGATGTCGTCAACCACGTCGGCGCTGCGTATCAGGAATTAGCGCGGGTCCGAAACTAGCTTCGCACCTAGTTACCGACCTTTGCGCCGCACCTACTCCCCTACCCCACATGCACCGCTTTTTTCCACTTACCCTGCTCCTGCTGACGAGCCAACTCCTCATGGCCCAAAAACTCCCCCAAGCCTACAATCTCTTTGACGCCAAGGGCAAGGAAAAGAAGTACCGTAAGCTAATCAAAGCGGTGGAAGACGCCGACGTGATCCTGTTCGGTGAAGCCCACAACGACGCCCTCGGCCACTGGCTACAGAACGTCGTTATCCGCGACGTCGCGGCGGTCGACAACCGTCCCCTGGCGCTCGGGCTGGAAATGTTCGAGACCGATCAGCAGGCCGCGCTGGAGGATTTCCTGGCGGATAAGATCAAAGCCGCCGATCTGGATAAAGTGGGGGAAGGGCTGTGGAACAACTTTGCCACCGACTACGAACCGATCATCCGGTGGGCCCACGCTAATGACGTGGCCGTACATGGCACCAACGTTCCCCGCAAGTACGCCCGCATCGTGTTTAGCGAAGGCTTTGAAGGGCTAGAAGCCGAGCGCACAATGGCCGGCACCGAGTTTCCCGAGCTCCCCATCGCTTACGATCCCGACCTCAAAGCGTACCAAGAAATGCTGGAGATGATGGGCGGCGGCCACGGCGGGGCGAATTTCCCCAAGGCCCAGGCGATTAAAGACGCTACGATGGCCTGGCGGATAACCGAAGCGATTCATCCCGGTGGGCGCTTATTTCACCTCAACGGAAGCTTTCATTCTGACTTCCGCCAGGGTATCGTGTGGTACTTACGGCAATATCAACCGACGCTAAAAGTGTTGACCATCAGCGTCGTGGAGCAGGAGTCCGTAGATGATCTTACGGAAGAAAACTATGAGCGGGCCGACTACATCTTTGCCGTACCCAGCATCATGACCAAGACCTACTAAGTGCTGATACCCGTGATGTCTGATCTTTCCGAAAACAAACAGTTCTGGGCGTAGGATTACCGATTGCGATGCCCACGAACACGAGTCCCTATTAAAAGGACCAGTCGCGTTTCCACAGATCGATCAGGTCGAAGCTTACCTTAAAGGACGTCGTCGGCGCTGCATTATTCGCGTCCGCCAGCACGCCGTAGGCGCCCAACCGCAACCGTCGCCGCGCCCCGACTTTGAAAACGCGCTCCACGCCTACGAATAGTTCCTGGTAACGGAAGTTCTCTTTCGGCAGGTACAGAAGACCGCCACCGACGACCGTCTTGATGCGTGTCTTTTTCAGCAGCGGCACGTTGTTGATTAGCGCCCCGTTGAAGTGGTGAATGTGGTGGTATTCCAGGTAAAGATTGGAGGTCGTCAGGGAGGTATCCAACGACTGGAACGAATTTGTTGGGTCGGACATCAGCAGCGGGTCGGACTCCCGGAAGCGTTTGAAGTCGACGAAGCGCAAGTCGTTCGTATTGATAAATTTACCCACCCGAGCTTCGTAATGCGTGGTACCGAGGGCACCCAGGATGATGTTCTGATCGATGAAGAACCGCAGGTAATCAAAGTCAATATCGCTACCCAACGCGCCGTCGATACCCTTCTTGTGCATGAACGAGAAAGTCGGCCACTTGCTCCCCAAGCGGATCTTACGGTCCGGCTCCCGGAGGTATTTCAGGCCCGGTGTGTAGCTCAGTACGGTAGTGGCGATGAGGGCTTCGTAGGCTTCAAAGTCCAGTAATTCATCCCGGTCGCCGACCACGTCCTCCAGAAAGGAATCGGTATCTAAACCCGTCAGGGGCTGGCGGCGGCTCAAATCCAGCTCGTTGAAGACGAATAGCCCGTTCACCAACTCGATTTTATTGCTGATGCGCGCGGCATCCTGCAAAATGTAATTAGACGGGCGCAATTGGTTCAGGTAGGCGTCGTACTGATTGATCGACTCGAAACTCCGACCACCGGAGATAGACACGTCACCCAGTTTGAAGGCATCGTAGCGGTACCAGAGGTGCGCGTCACCCTGCACGTCCTGGTTTTCAAACCCGTAGTTTAGCGTACCGGAAGCGTTCAGCATGGTCCCGGAAGCGTAGCGCCGTTGGTAGCTGGCATAAGGGCCGATGCGCCAGCCGCCGACGGGCGAAAAGTCGATGAGAGAAGCGAGGGGCCCAAGGTACAAGTGCTGTTTTTTGGCATTATTGCGAAAACCCACCCCGTCCCAGGCGACTTCCAGCAGCTTCACCTTATTGTACTGCTCCTGGATGCTATCCTGGTACACTTCACTGTTCGTCACCGCCTCGATACTGTCGCGTAGCTGGACGAGTTCGGCTTCTTTGCGCGTCAGGGCAACCGTGCGGTTTCCTTTCCAGTAAGAACTGTCGCGTTCGTACGCCTCGCGGGTGGTGACGGCGATCTCGTTACCAAAAAACTTGGGCGGAAAGGTATAGTTGTGTTCGTAATTAGTGTAGCTCAGCGTGGTTTTACCCTTAAAGCTCAGCTTCTTACCCTGCTTGGCCGAGTAGTCAAATTCTTGCTCCCGCACGATCCAGAGACTGTCCCCCACCGGGGCGTACGTCTGGCGGAGTCGAAAGTCGTCGAAGAATTTCAGTGCGTACTTGGAAAAGCGCAGATCGATACTGTTGATCGTCCAGGAACCTTGGTTTACCTCCACCACCCCGGCGGCGGTGCTGTTGCCTTCCTTGCGGGGGATGACTTTGATCTTGTAGACGATCTGTCCGCCCACGAGGTCCGTGCTCAGTAGTTCGAACTTGTAGGACAAGATGGCCGTGTTGCTGAAGGGGCTGATCACGGGAGCGTCGGCGATGCCTTTGAGTGACACCATGTTCCGGTAAAAATTAAAATCGGTCTCCCCGAAGTTCGGGACGAAGAGCCCGCGGGTATCGCCGTATTTCTCCAGGCCGGTGCGCTCCTCCTTGTAACTCCTGGGCTGCTGGAAATTGAGCGTCAGGTTCATTTCCAGCAGGTTCAGGCTGGACAGTAGCTCCTTTTTGGCCCGTTCTTCCGCCGCGAAGGGATCGGGGACGCCGGTGTCCGTGACTTCGACGTCTGGTTTTTTAGTAGACTTTTTCCGATCGATCTCTTCGGTGGCCTTCACGTAGATTTGGGTACGGTAGCTGTCGGCGGCGCGGAGGTGGCGGGCCTTGTTTTGCACGACCTTGCGCATGATGCCGTAGGCGGGGTCTTTTGCGTTGGCGCGGACGGTAATTTCTTCGAGTTGTACGTTGGAGCTGAGGAGGTTGAGATCGACGACTATGTCTTCCGCACCGACAATAACGGTTGTCTTGTTCGTTTCGTAGCCCAGGCTGGAGATGATCAGTCGGTAGCTACCCTCGATGTCGAAACTGAACGTGTAGTTGCCGTCATCGTCCGAGATGGTGCCCGTCGCCAGTTCCTGCACGAAAATGTTGGCGTAAGGCACCGCTTCGCCGTTCTCGTTACTCACCCGGCCACTGACGGTTTGGGCGGTAGCGGCGAGCGTAGCGCAGAGCAAGGCCAGACTTAGTAAAATGCGTTTCATGTGTTGCTAGTGGTGGAAACCGCAAATGGTTCCGCTTACCTAAAGACACGACACGCTGATTAAGTACACCGGTTAGTCGGGTTTAACGGAGGTTTAGCACTAAGGGGGCGGTGGGGCGCGGTCGCCGGTGCCGGGTGAATTGGTTAAGCGCAGGGTCGCCCTGGCGACCGACGAGGCGAAACGCAGGCCGGACGGCAACCTGGTGCCGTTCCCTATCTTTGTGGTTACACCGAACGGCCGTTGATTATACTGAATACGCAACGGCTTGGTCGGTCGATCAAACAGCCAAAGTGCTCCGCCCATGCAGTTTACTTTTCGACTCGTCACCATTCTTTTGCTTCCAATTTTTCTGTTAGTCCCTTCCTGCGGCGAAGAGGTCAACCCCAATTACGCTGAAGAGATAGCGGACCCGGAATTTTATCACCGTTCCGTCAAGCAGTTAACCGACGTGATCGTGCACGACATCTTTTCCCCGCCCGTTGCCGGCCGTATTTACGCGTACTCCAGCATTGCCGGCTACGAAGCCCTGGCGGCGGGGTCCGATGATTTGGGGTCATTAGCCGGCCGCATTACCCACCTGGCACCCGCGCCCACGCCTCCGCAAGACGCCACGATTAGCTACGAACTCGCCGCCATCGCCGCCCAGCATAAGGTAGGAAAGCAACTGATTTTCAGTGAGGAAAAGCTCGAGACTTTTTTTGCGGAACTAATGGCCGACGTAAAAAAAATCGGCGTACCGAAAGAAGTCATAACCAACTCAATCAACTACGGCAACGCCGTGGCCGACCACATCATCGCCTGGTCCGACGGTGACCTCTACAAGCAGACCCGCACCTTCCCCAAGTACTCGATCACCAGCGACCCGTCGAAGTGGCAGCCCACCCCGCCCGATTACATGGACGGCATCGAACCGAGCTGGGCCAAGGTCCGCCCCTTTACCCTTACCAGCCCCGATCAATTTACCCCCGCCCCGCCCACGCCCTACAGCGCCGAGGAAAATTCCGCCTGGAACGAAGGCGTCCAGATCGTCTATAATGCGCTGAAGGTGGAGGACGAAGCGGAGCGCGCCGAACGCATCGCGATCGCTAAATTCTGGGATTGCAATCCTTACGTGAGCCACCACGTCGGCCACGCCATGTTCGCCACCAAGAAAATTACGCCCGGTGGTCACTGGATCAACATTGCGGCAATTGCCAGCCGCGTCGCCGAAGCTGATTTTGCGACGGCGGTCGAAGCCTACGCCAAGGTCGCCATGGCCATGCACGATGGCTTCATTGCCTGCTGGGACGAAAAGTACCGCTCCAACCTCGTCCGCCCGGAAACCTACATTCAGGAGAACGTCGACGAAGACTGGGCACCACTCCTCCAAACGCCGCCCTTCCCCGAGCACACCTCCGGCCACTCCGTCGTCAGCCGGGCCTGCGCCATCGTCTTGACCGATCTCTACGGCGACGACCTATCGTACGCCGACGACTCCGAAGTAGAATACGACCTCCCCGTACGCAACTATACAAGCTTTCTGCAAGCTAGCGAGGAGGCCGCCATCAGTCGCTTGTACGGAGGCATTCACTATTTACCGGCCATCACCGAGGGGCTCATCCAGGGTGAACAAGTTGGCAACCACTTACTCACCACACTGGGCGGTAAGGCAGTTGTCTCCAAAAAGTAAGCACCGGATGAATTACGTGCTCGCTTTTCTCGCCCAGGCGGTTTTGTACTTGGTTTGCCTCGTGCTCGACGAATACGCGGGAATGTTGTTCGCCATGATCATCGGCTCGATCTGTGGATTCATTTGGGTAGTTAGTTTAATCGTGGAATTGATCGAACCCAGCCGGGTAGCAAAAGCGTATTACCGGTACATCACGACCGGGTGGCTCGCCCCGGCCTCTGCCCTCGTTCTTTACGTGGTTTTGCGGGGGGGATTCGAGTGGATGCGCTTATGAACGACTTTATCAACTTTTGCAGATCACGGTGGGCGGCTTTTGGCTTCGCCTTCAAGGGCGCTTACGACCTCCTCGTTAACCACGCGCCTTCCAAAATTCACCTGGCTGCCTTCGTCTTCATGATGATCGCGTGCACCGTACTCGACTTTCCACTCTGGAAATGGACGGTCGTGATTATCTGCGTGGGCATGGTGCTCTGCGCCGAGGCGCTGAATACGGGGATCGAGTACGTCGTCGACTTAGTTTCGCCCGACTACAACATCCTCGCTGGCAAAGCCAAGGACGTTGCCGCCGCCGGGGTCCTTTTCGCTTCGATGTCTTCCGGCGTCGTCGCCATCCTACTCATCGGTGACGCCCTGCTGAACGGCTAGAATTGGCTATCTTCGTGGCCTCACCACCGCAGCTTTGACGCCCACCGAAGTACTACAAAAATACTGGGGTTACCCCGCTTTCCGGCCCGGCCAGGAAGAGATCATCGATGCCGTCATGGCGGGTCGGGACACCCTGGCCCTCCTGCCGACCGGCGGGGGGAAATCAGTGTGCTTCCAGGTCCCGGCCGTCGCACTACCGGGCGTCACGATCGTCGTTTGTCCGTTGATCGCGCTGATGAAGGATCAGGTAAGGCAACTTAAAGCACGTGGCATCATCGCCGAAGCCATCTACAGTGGGCTGCGCCACCAGGACATCGACCGCATCCTCGACAATGCCGTCTACGGTAAAACGAAATTACTCTACCTAAGCCCCGAGCGCCTCCGCACGGAACTGGCCCAGGTGCGGATCGCGAAGATGAACGTATCACTCATCGCCGTCGACGAGGCCCACTGCATTAGCCAGTGGGGTTATGACTTTCGGCCGCCCTACCTGCGCATCGCCGAGATCAGGGAGGCGCTGCCGCGGGTGCCGGTGATTGCGGTAACGGCAACGGCCACGCCCGAGGTAGTTCTGGACATTCAGGAGAACCTCAAGTTTCGTCCCAACGCACTAATCGTCCAGCAGAGCTTTGGCCGCGATAACCTCGCCTACGTCGTGCGCCGTCCGGGGGGTAAGGAGCGGCAGATGCTGAAGGTGCTGGAAGGCGTACCAGGTTCCAGCATCGTTTACGTCCGCAGCCGCGGGCTCACAAAAAAACTGGCCTTGCTGCTCCGTCGTAACGGGATCAATGCGGCCTCCTACCACGCCGGTCTCGAACCGAAGGAAAAGGACGAACGCCAGGACGCCTGGATCAGGGGGGACCTCCGGGTAATCGTGGCGACCAACGCTTTCGGGATGGGCATCGACAAGCCCAACGTGCGCAGCGTGATCCACTACGGGCCTCCCGACAGTCCGGAAGCCTACTTTCAGGAAGCGGGACGGGGCGGGCGGGACGGGAAGATGTCCTACGGCATCATGCTCTACGGTGACGGTGACGGAGAGCGGTTGCGGCAACACTGGCGCGACAGCTTCCCTGATTTAGCGGAGATCCGCCGTGTCTACCGCGCCCTCGGAAGCTATTTGCAGATCGCGACCGGCGTGGGGGAAGGGGTGGCGTATGATTTTGACGTCGTGGAATTTTCTAACCGATTTGAATTTGACGTCCGCCCCGCCCTAGCCGGCCTGAAGGCACTGGAACGAGCCGGCTACATTCTCCTGACCGACGCCGTCCACCAGCCGGCTAAAATTCGCTTCCTGGTCACGAAGGAACGACTGTACGACTACCAAATCAAAAATCGCCACACCGAGAAACTCATCAAGACCATCCTGCGGACCACCCACGGATCCTTTCTGGAGCCGGTCAGAATCGACGAAGGTGCGCTGGCCAATTTCCTCAAAGTTCCCATTCAGCAACTGCAACGCACGCTCGTGACGATGGCGACCGGCGAAGTAGTCGAATACTTCCCACAAAAGGACGACCCGCAGGTAATCTTTCTGGAGAACCGCGTGAAACCCGAGCACCTGCACATCGATCAGCAAGCCTACAAGTTCCTCAAGGACCGCCACGAAATTCGCATCGAAACGATGATTGCTTACTGTTCTAAGGACCTCACGTGCCGGTCCGTGCTGTTTCTCCAGTACTTCGGGGAGGCAGATGCCGTACCGTGCGGCATTTGTGACGTATGTCGGTCGCAGACAACTTCTACGGCAAGCATCACGCCACGGGCGCTGTACACGATGATCCAGCAAAAGCTGACGGAGGGGAGTAATCTTAAAGTCGAAGAGGTCATCACCGCCTACGGAAACGTTCACCGCCCAACGACGACCGAGGCGCTGGAGCGGCTATTACGGGAGGGTCTCGTCATCCGGCAGGGCGATCAACTAAAACGGCCGTGAGAATTATTTGTACGGTCATCAACGACCTGTCTCAGGACCAGCGGATGGACCGCATCTGCACCAGCCTGGCGCGCGCCGGCCACGACGTGACCTTGGTCGGTCGGCAGCTCAGCACTAGTCTTCCGCTGCCGGAGCGTGACTTTCGCCAACTACGGATTCCCTGTAGTTACACGGCGGGTAAAATGCTTTATTTAGAATACAACTGGCGGCTGGTGCTAAATCTGCGCGGCCGCCCGTTCGACGCGATTTGCTCGGTGGACGTCGACACGCTGGCGGCGGGGGCAGCCCTGACCCGGCACGTCGATAAACTACTGGTGTTCGACGCGCATGAGTGGTTTCACCTGACGCCGGAGGTGGTGGACCGGCCGCTGATCAGGGGGTTCTGGAAGGGGCTAGCAAAGATGTTGATGCCCCGGACGGATTTGCGGTACACGGTTGCCCCGCGGCTGGCCGGTGAGTTAGCTAAGGACTACGGGTTTCCGTTCGGGACCGTGCGCAATCTTCCGGTTAGGAATAAAGCTGCATTTAATCCGACACCCGATAAGAAAATCATTCTATACCAAGGCATGTTTAACCCTGGTCGTGGGTTGGAAGTCGCCATTGCGGCCATGGACGGGTTACCAGAATGTGAGTTGTGGTTAGTAGGCAGTGGCCCGGAGGAGGGCGCGCTGCGCGGGTGCAGGGCTAATTTGCGAGCGCCGGAGCGGGTGAAGTTTCTCGGCTTCGTACCACCGGCCGAGCTACCGAAGATCACCCGTCAGGCCTGGTTGGGTCTAAATCTCCTGGAAGCGCGTAGCCCGAGTTACTACTACAGCCTGGCCAATAAAGCACTCGATTACGTCCAGGCGGGCGTCCCGTCGGTGCAAATGGATTTCCCGGAGTACCGAGCGCTCACCGACCGGTACGGCTGTTACCAGTTGATTAGCGAACTCACCGTCGCGGCCCTGGTGGCGTCGGTAAGTCCACTAACCCGCAACGCTGATCTATACCGTGATTTGAAGAGCGCCAACGAACGGGCGGCCGTCGAGCTTTGCTGGGAACGGGAAGAAAAAGTGTTGTTGAATTACTGGTCCTCACTGCAAAAACCCAAACGCTAAATCATTTTTGTACGATTGATCAATTACGTAAAGATTACCGCCGGTCATCCATTAACCACTCCATGGCAACCTTTGAAGAATCAGACCTACTGTTCACCTTTCCCGACGACTGGACGGTACGCAGTTTCGACGGAACGCGGGCTTATCAATCCCTGAGCGGTCACGGGTTGAAGGGCGTCGACTTCATCGCCATCAGCCCCGACGAGCGACTGTGGTTGATCGAAGTAAAGAACTACCGGCCCCGGCGGAAAGGAAGTAAGGAATACCGCGCCAACCGCAAACCGCCGGAAGTCCTGGCCCAACAGATCGCAAAGAAATTCACCGACAGCGTGCGCTTGATCAAGATCGTGAATACTTACCTCCGCCGCTCCTGGCACAAAAGGTTACTCATCTGGTACCGAACCCGGGTGAGTGCTAACCCGGAATCGAATTACTGGTTTTGGTCCGTCGCCCACCAACTTTGCACTCCCGATAGAAATCGGGACCGCGCCCAAAAAGTAGAATACGTCCTCTGGATGGAGACACCGGAAGCCAACCGAGATTATGACCTTAAACTACGAGTGGAAATCAGTAAGCGTATGCCCGCGGGCACCTCGGTTACCGTGGCGGAGAGCGACCAACCCCGGGCACTACCATTTTCCGCGGTGCCCCTTGCTATCGGCGAGTAACTTACCTTGCACGTCACAACCTCCCTCCATGCCTAGCACCTACGAACTGGATGACCTCGACCGGAAGATTCTGGCCCTGCTGATGGAAAACAGCCGCCGCCCCTATACTGAATTGGGCGCAAAACTTTTCGTTTCCGGCGGCACCATCCACGTACGCATGAACAAGTTGATCGCCGCCGGCATCGTGACCGGCCAGACGCTCATGGTGGACCCCACCAAGCTCGGGTACGACGTAACGGCATTCCTCGGCGTCTATTTAAAGAGTAGCAGTGAATACCAGCCAGCGACGGCCTATTTGCGCGACATTCAGGAGATCGTCTCGGCCCATTACCTTACTGGCGTGTACAGCATATTTTTGAAGGTGGTGTGTCGGGATACCGAGCACCTACGCGACGTACTCGGTAAAATCCAGGCTTACGAAGGCATCCAGCGGACGGAGACGTTCATGTCGCTCGAAGAAAGCATCAATCGCCCCGTGCAGATTATCCCCATGGACGACCTCCGGGAGCTCCGCGACTGATAATGTCGAAATCCTGTCGCCTTTTCGGACACTAAGCACCCCGGTGGTGAACGTTACCCGAAATGTCAGGTTGAAGACGGACGAATGCCAAACCGGTATATTTGCCCCCGGTGGCGACGCCGCCACTTTCCGACGCCAACTCAGCTACCCACAGAACACAGTTTATCCCGTATGAATTACGCCCCCACCCCGGTCGTACGCAGCCTGCTCGCCGGCTTCACCGGTCTGCTTTTATTGCTTTCGACCCCTATTTCCGCCCAGTCCACAACGGTGTACACCGAAGCCTGGCGCATCTTTAAAATAGCCGAAGCGGACTATTCCGACGAGCTGCTGGCGAAGGCCCAGCGGGAGTACGAAGAAGTAATCGAGATGCTGCTGCCCATTCAGACGCCGGATGCGGAACAACTCCGAATCCGCGCCGAACTAAACCGCGCCAAGATCGCCGTGCGGCTCGACAAGATCGAAGGGGAGAAACTCATCCTGGATTTCGTGCGCCGCTACCAGCCCGCGCCCGTAGCTAACGACGCGCTGCTGGAGATCGCTAACTTTTATTTTAACGAGGGGGACCTGGAAAAGGCGACCGAATATTACAAGCGCGTCCCGGCGGACCTACTTACGGTCGACCAGCGGGCCGAGCTGAATTTCCGCCTGGGCTACTCCGCCTTCGTGCAGAAGAATTTCAGTGAAGCGAAGCGATATTTTCAGTTCAGTAAGGCGAACCCCGGTGAGTTCTACTACCCGACGAACTATTACCTCGGGATGATTTACTTTTTCGACGGTAACTACGAGTCGGCCCTCAGCCAGTTCAAGATTGCGGAAAAAGACAAGCAGTACCAACTCTACGTGCCGTACTACCTCGCGCAAATCTATTTCGCGCAGCGCCGTTACGACGAGCTGATCGCCTACGCCGCGCCGCTCGTGAACGGTTCGGGCATCCGCAACCAGAAAGAGATGAATCAGCTACTGGGGCAGGCTTACTTCGAGAAAAAGAATTACCAGGAGGCTTTGCCGCTGTTGGCAACCTACGCACAGGGTAACCGGCGGATGCAACCGGAAGAACTCTACCAGTTAGGTTTTACGCAGTACAAACTCGGGATGTACCAGGAGGCCGGTACGTCGTTCCGCGAGTTAGCGGGGGAAAATTCCCTAGTCGGTCAGTCAGCGAGCTATTACCTGGGTGACGTGCTGCTACGCCAGGGCGACGGGCCGTCCGCGCGCAATTCGTTCGGTACCGCCAGCCGCCAGACTTTTAGTCCGGAGATCCAGGAAGAAGCGCTGTTCAACTACGCCAAGTTAAGTTACGAATTGGGGTACCCGACGGACGCGACGACGGCCATCGAGAAGATTAGCCCCAGCAGCCGCTACTACATTCAGAGCCAGGAGTTGCTCGGTAAGATCTTCAGTTCGAACCGGGATTTCCAGGCCGCGCTCGACATATTGGAGCAGATGCCGAACCGGACGCCACAATTACAGGAAGCTTACCAACGCGCCGCGTTCGGTCGGGGTATCGAAGTGCTAAAGATGGGCGATGCCGCGGGTGCAAAGGTTCTTTTGGATAAGAGCCTGGCTAAGCCGGTCGATCCCTTAATCCGCGCCCAGGCCCTCTACTGGAAGGCCGACATCGAGCATTCACAGGGCAACTACCCACAAAGTATTAACCTCAACAATCAGTTTTTGGCGCTCGCGACCGGAATGCAGGGTTTACCCGACCAGGCGAGTGTTTACACCGGTAATTACCTCCAGGGGTACAACTACCTCAAGCAAAACAACTACCCCGCCGCGCTGGACTACTTCGTCAAGACGGTCACCGGTATCGAGCGGAACATCGCCTATATTCCGGATGCGGACATTCGGGAGCGGGTGCTGGGTGATGCCGTACTGCGCGCGGGCGACGCCCACTTCAGCCGCAATCAGTACGATCAGGCCGCGCGCTACTACGACGACGCGATCAACCGGAAAACGAACGGATTCGTATACGCCATCTACCAGAAGGCAATCATCGAGGGCCTGCGCAACCGCAACGCCGACAAGATTTTGGCGCTCGAGCAACTCGTCCAGAGCTACCCCGACAACGAGTACGCGGACGACGCGCTGTTTCAGCTGGCGCTCACGTACGGTGATATGGGTCGGCCACAGGAGGCGCTGGTTCCCCTCCGCAGAATCGTGAGTGACTACAAACTCAAGTCTCCGCTCGTCAACCAATCTTTACTGCAACTCGGCTTACTGAGCTACAACCTCGGCACGAGCGAGGCTTCGATCAACTACTACAAACAAGTATTTAGCAACAACCCAACCCCGAAGGAAGCGCAAGTTGCCAAACAGGCCCTGGAGGAGATCTACGTAACCAACATGGGTCGCGATGATCTTTACCTGCAATTCCTTGCCACCATTCCGGGCCAGGAATTGGATGCGGACGGGCGGGAAGCAATTTCCTACAAAGCCGCGGTAAGCCAGTACGAGAACGGTAACTACGAACGCGCCGTCCCGGCCCTGACGAATTATCTCCGCCAGTACCCACGCACGACCAATGCCCTGGCCGCTACCTTTTACCGGGCCGATAGCCACCTCGCCCTGCGGGAATACAACCGTGCGTTGCCGGATTACGAAGCGGTGATTGCCGCGGGCCCGAGTAGTTTTTACTTACCAGCCGTGCGCAAGGGCAGCACGATTGCGTACAATAGCTTACGGGACTTCGAAAGGAGCTTCCGCCTGTACAGCCTGTTCGAGCAAGCCGCCGAGAACGACGACGACCGGGTCGAAGCCCAGATCGGTGCGCTGCGGTCAGCCTACCGGCTAAACAACGTACAGGCAACCGAGGCTTACGCCACCAAAGTTGCCAATAACCCCACCGCCCCGGTTAAGCAACGGACGACGGCGAGTTTCTACCTGGGTAAGATTGCTTACGACCGCCAGGATTTCGCTACGGCCCGCCGGGCTTTCGAGCAGGTCAAGGCGAACTCGGACGACGAACAGACGGCGGAGGCCCGCTACCTCGTGGCCAACACTTACTTTATGGGTCGAGACTTCAGTACCGCCCAGCAACTCGTGGAAGAGGCTAACGTAGAGAGCTCCGCGTACCCCTACTGGGTGGCTAAATCGGTCATTTTGTGGAGCGATATTTTTCGGGAGCAGGGTGATTTACTCAACGCCCGGGCGGTGCTGGAAGCGATGCTCGACAAGTACGACGGCGACCCCGCCCTCGTTGCGGAGGCACGCACGAAGTTACAGTTATTGGAAAGGGAAGCTGACGGGAAGAGCCGGTTGAACACCGCCCCGGCACCCAGTACGCGCCCCGGATACCTGGAGCTCGACACTAGCCAAAATTGATCACGGGCGGCGAGCGAAAAACCTTTGCTCGTCCGCACACTTCCTCGCACCCGCGACCGCGCACCTTTCTACTAAAACTTATGCCGCCTTTTCCTTCATCGGCAGCTTTACAATACTACTCCATGCTTCGTTTCACCCTTTTACTCGGCGGTCTTGTCCTCTTCGGATCGGCCACCGCCCAGACTGGAATCGACAACAGCAACGTCACCGTCGTTTCGACCTTCAACGCCCGATTATCGGACGCCGAACGCGTGAAGGTGACCCCCACCCCACCCGTGCCGGATACGGTCATCCAACGGCAACAGTACCTGGTTAACGACCGGCCAATTTCGATTGAGTACCCCGCGCCGGTGATTCGCCCGCGGGGCATCGCAAAGGAGAAAGCACCGGATGCGAAGAACGGGTTCGCGAGCATTGGCGTCGGTATTCCTAACGCCCTTTACGCCGATTTGAGCTACGACATGAGTGGCATCGATAATGCGGAACTCGGCGTGTTTGCGCGGCACCACAGCCTCAACAACGACGGCAACGTCGAAAACCAGAAGTCGAGCGACACCGAGTTTGGTGCGCGCGGAACCTACCTCTTCGACCAGGGCTACGCGGTGAGTGGCGGAATCGGGTACGAAACGCAGAGCCGTTACTACTACGGCTACAATTTCTCCCCCGTGGCGGAAGGGGAAGAGCCACTCACGTTCACCGACGACGACGTGCGCCAGCGGTTCAATACTTTCTCCCTCGACGCGGAGATTTTTAACGGCACACGCACGGCTGCGGACATCGATTACACCGCGGGAATCTCCATGTACCTGATGGACGGAGACCCCGCGGTGCGGGAGAATAACGTGGATATCCACGTCGGTGCCACGAAGTGGATTGCGGACGACAAACCGCTTGACGTCAAGTTTCGGGCGGACTTTACTTCCTTCAAGGATACGAGTACCCAGAACCTCACCAACTTTTACCTGATGCCGAGTTTCACGACACCAATTGCTGGCATCTACCGGCTAAAAGTCGGTGTTAACCTCACTACCCAAGAAGATGATTTTGACGTGTTCCCCAACGTCAGCGTCCACGCCCCCTTCGTGAACGGAACGCTCGCCGGATTTCTTGGTTGGGACGGTAACCTGCAGAACAATAGCCTGCGGACGTTGACGGATTACAACCCGTGGGTGGATACTCGCCTCCGGGTCAAGACGGCCGAATACTGGCGCTTCTACGGGGGTGTCGACGGGCAATTCTCCGGCATCAACTACCGCCTTGAGGCGGACTATAAAAACGTGGACAACCTCGCTACGTATTTACTGGACCGCAGGCAAGAGATCCCCAAGTTCGACGTAGTGTACGATGATGCTACCATCGTTACCCTGCAGGCTTCCGGAACCATGAACCCGCTCGCTGACTTACGGGTAAACGGCAGCGTCGCCCAGCGATTTTACTCGATGGAAAATCAGGAAGAGCCCTGGCACCTACCCTCTTTCACGCTGAACGTCGGTGCCGCTTACCAATTCCTGGAAGGTCGGCTGACGACGGGGGCGGACTTTTACGTGGAAAATGGACTGCCCTACCAAAATGCGAACGGCGACAAGGATAATCTCAACGGCCTCTTCGATCTGAGCCTGAACGCGGACTACTCGATCAACGATCAGTTCTCAGGTTGGCTGCGGGTTAACAACTTATTGAACAACAAGCGCGAACGCTTTGTCCAATATCCCACAATTGGCACCAACCTTTTGGTGGGTGTAAGTGCAAAATTTTAGGGCAGCATTCTACCGGTTACCCCGTAGATTTAACCTTAAGTAAATATACCGCGCGGCTTTTATTGCCACCTTTGCGCGCACAACCGGATGACCGTGCTCAACGTACCGTCATCCGGTTTTTTATTTTCCCAAACCAAACCTCATACATGAGATATTTTTACCTACTGCTTACCCTGGCGGTCAGCTTTTCCCTTTCCGCCCAACAAGTCATAATGACGGGTGTCCTGGACGGCACGGCAGGCGGCACGCCGCGCGCCGTAGAATTATACATCGACGGCACCGTTGATCTAAGTGCTTACCAACTCGTCCGCTACGCTAACGGAAGCGATGCGCCCGGTAACCCTGACGCCCTGAGCGGTACGTACACGGATGAATTTGTCTACGTAGTCAATAATACGAGCGTGGAAAACTTCCAGTCGGCCTTTGGGTCGACCGGTAAGTTTGCGAACCAACTCACTGGTAACGGCATCCAGGGAACTGGAGATGATATTTTTGCCGTAACGCTACTCGACGGAACCATTGTGGACCAAGCCGGCGGCGTGATCGGCGAGCGCGTAAACCTTTATCAGGACAGTTATATCTACCGCGTCTCCGGCACCGGACCCGACGTTGTCTGGACTCCCGAAAATTGGTTAAACGTCGGTATTAACGACGTACTGGATGGAAAGGAGCTCAGCGAATACGCGACAATCGTACCTTTTAGCTCCTACACACCCGGCGCGGCCGGGCCGTCAATTACCGTGGCGGCCGGAGATAATTTAGCGGAACCCACAACGAATGGTGGATTTACCGTTACCCTGAGCGAACCGGCCACGTCGGATCTTACCATTACTTACACTGTTTCCGGAACGGCTACCGTAGGGACGGATTATGTCGACCCAAAAAGCGGAAGCATCTTTTTCGAACAAGGAGCGACGGTCCTTGCGCTGCCCATCGAGGTTCTTGACGATAGCGAAGCGGAATCGGTGGAGACAATTACCATCACGCTGGATTCCGCAACTGACGGTACCTACTCGCTAGGCGACTCGGCAACGATCAGTATTATCGACGACGAGCCGGTTACCCTCACGCTCATCAGCGCCGTCCAGGGTACGGGAATGTCTAGCCCTTCCGAGGGCCAGTTTGCTTCCGTTCGGGGTGTTGTAGTCGGTGATTTCCAGGGGGCTTCGGGCGTCGGGCTCGGTGGCTTTTTCGTGCAGGAAGAAGATAGTGATGCCGACGGCGATTCACTTTCTTCGGAAGGCATCTGGATTTTCCAGGGCGACACGGGCGTAGTGGTTAACGTCGGTGACCTCGTTACCGTCACCGGGGCGGTTCAGGAGAATCGTGGCCTCACTCAATTAGATGCTACCGTGACCGGTGGCAAAATCTCGATAGAGTCGATTGGTAACAGTTTGCCGACCACGATCTCTTTGTTCCTCCCGCTCACGAGTGATACTGTATACGAAGCAGTCGAGGGCATGCGGATCACCTTGGCACAGCCCGCTTACGTGACCAACAATTTCAGCCTCGGTCGCTTCGGGGAAGTCGAGGTTAGCGTGGGGCAGCGCCTCATTCAGTTTACCGAATGCAACGCGCCGGACGCTGACGCGCTGGCAATCTACAATGCCGAGCAAACTGCACGCCGACTGATTGTGGACGACGGAAGAAGCGGATCAAATGTCTACCCGCTCATCTTGCCTGATGGCACCGAATTATCCGCCACCAATACCCTCCGCGCCGGCGCGGTGTTTACCGGACTAACGGGCATCATCGACGAACGCTTCACCGGCTACCGGCTCCAGCCAACGGGTGCGGGCGTGCTGTCCGAGAACGAACGCCCCACAACTTCGCCGGAAGTAGGTGGGAATCTTAAAATTGTCGGCATGAACGTCCTGAACTACTTCACAACGCTCGGTAGAGCGGGAAGGGGAGCCGACAACCAGGAAGAATTTGACCGCCAGGAGGCTAAGATCGTCGCCGCCATTTGCGAACTGGACGCGGACATACTCGGCTTAGTCGAAATTGAGAACGACACGGCAAACGAAACGACGCAGGCACTCATCGCGGCCATCAACGCTAGCTGCGGCAAGCAGTACACCGCCGTTGCCGTTGACGAAACCGGAACCGATCAGATCAAAGTCCAACTCATTTATGACGCTGCCGTAGTTGACACGGTAGGCGCCTCGGCTTTCATCCAACTCGCTCGTGGCAACCGCGTCCCGGTTGCGCAAACTTTTGAGATCATAGAAGCGACCAATAGCGGTCTCGGCGAGCAGATCACCGTGGTAGTCAATCACTTCAAAAGCAAGGGTGGCTCCTGTGGCGATGGCGATGACGACCTTGGGGGAGCAGGCTCCTGCAACGGTACCCGGGTAGCGGCTGCGAACACGCTGAGAACCTGGCTCGCTACGGACCCAACTGGCACCGGCGTCAGCGCCCAACTGGTCATAGGCGACCTGAACGCTTACCGGATGGAAGAGCCCATTATCTCCTTCACCGATGCCGGGTACATAGACCTGGTTACCGCTTTTGCACCGGGTGAATCCTTCCCCTGTGGTAGCCGCCCGTCCTACGTCTTTGACGGAGAATGGGGCAGCCTCGATTACGCGCTGGCCAGCCCCGAGCTCGCCCCGTTCGTCACCGGCGCAGCCCCCTGGGAAGTAAACGCCAGCGAGCCTACCGTACTGGACTACAACACCGAGGACCGAGATTCGATGCTCTACGACACTAGTTTCTACCGCTTCAGCGACCACAATCCGGTCGTCGTTGGCGTTCAACTCGGTACTTCCGTTACCGCGCAGATTACCAGTTTCACCGGAGAAGCCGTCGACGGAGACGTGGTGCTCGCGTGGACGACCAGCGCGGAGCGTGGAACGAGCACTTTCGAAGTGCAACGGCAGGGAATACTGGACACATTCAATACCATCGGCACGGTTACCGCCGCTGGTGATAGTGACGTGGAGTTAGCCTACACGTTTACGGACGAGGACGCTACGGTAGGCAGTAATGTGTACCGTTTGCGGACCCTTGCCGTAGATGGGTCAGTTGCGATCAGCAATACGGTTACAGTTTCAGTGGAAGCAACTAATTCGGTACGCATTGCCCGGACCGGTGCCGGTAGCTACCGACTTTCGGAAGCACCGATCGGTACGGTGTACGCACTCACCACCGTGGGTGGTTCGATCGTTCAGACCGGTCGGGTGGACTACGCAACCGCCGACGTCGATGGTACGGCTTTGCCGGCGGGGATTTACTTCCTTGGCTTGACGCTGCCGGACGGTCAACTGAAAGTGTTTAAGTTGCTCTTCGGTCGGTAGGACTCGATTTAATGGAGGTAACGTTATCGGCTCCGCCGTCTTTGGTAAAATATTTACCTTGGGCGGCGGGGCTTTTTTGTTTGCGATCAGCTATACATTTGATGAACGCTCCAGCGCAGCGTAGCTACATTTCAGAGGTTGTGACCACGCAGCTCCCCATCAAAAATGCATCCAATAACGCCTGATTTCACACTATTACGTGGTCCCAATTTATCAACCTAAGAAATAGTTATGAACAAACCATTTCGCGTCCTACTCTCGGCGGCGACGCCCTTCGAGATCGCCCCCACGCTTGACTGGTTGCGCTCCGCGGCGGATGGCGCGCGGGAGAACGTACTGCTGTTTCCGACTGTGGAAGTGGAAGTATTCTTCACCGGAGTAGGCTTACCCGCTACGGCTTTTGCGTTGGGCAGGTGGATCGGTACGGGTGGGAAGGCTGATTTGGCCATCCAGGCCGGGATTGGTGGAGCCATCGATAGGAATCTCCAATTAGGAGAAGTCGTGCAGATTATTTCGGAGTGTTTTGGGGACGTGGGGGCGGAGGAACGGGACGGGCGGTGGCTGAGTCTGGGAGATATCGGACTGCCGCCGGGCGGTGTGTTTGGACAGGATGAATGCCTAAAACTGCCGGAGGGCACGGGGCTCACGCCCTTCAAGTCGGCGGAAGGAATTTCAGTCAGCCAGGTGACCGGAACGGAGCAGAGCTTGATGCGCTTGCGTACGCGCTGGCCGACGGCGCAGGTTGAGTCGATGGAAGGCGCGGCTTTCTTCCGGGCTTGTTTGGAGGAAGGAATGGTACCCGTGCAAATTCGATCGATCAGTAATTACGTCGAGGCGCGTGATCGTTCTCGCTGGGAGATGGCACTGGCGATTCGCACGCTGAACGACGCACTCGGTAAACTGATTGGCGGCTTCATAAACCGATAGACTATGGAACCCCACCTAAGTGGCACATAGCCGCACTGATATTAGCTCCGACGTCTATTCTCTTTAATCTTTGCTCTATCCTCGAAAAAACCCCGCACCTGCGAGGCCAAAGCAAGTCCCGCACTCAGTCGGGACGTCCGCGCCCAAAAATTATCTGAATACCCAAAACAGAATTCCGCTCCCCAAATCAACAGAATCAAGTACCTTTGCCCCATAACCCGCCCGGATGGCGGAATTGGTAGACGCGCTGGACTTAAAATCCAGTTTCCAGCATTGGAAGTACGGGTTCGACCCCCGTTCCGGGTACCACACGGGGGAAGCTGCTGAATCTACCCCAGCAACCCCACCACCCGATCGAAGTAACACTACTCCGGTCGGGTTTTCTATGTCGGCTGAAAGCTGCGTATTCGCTGGGCTTAGGTGCAATACCTCCACCATATCGCTACCAATAGCCAACCCTGATAGATTGAAGATGCTGTTGATTTCGGCGGTTCTACAACTGTGGATGATGGCGTTAGGCTTTTCGGAGGCCACGTAGAACCCGGCCGGAAAGAACATCTTGAGCATCGCCCCACGCTGACCGTTATTAAGCCGGTCGAATATGTTCGTCAGGTTACCCAGTAGGGCCATCACCTTGGGGATCAGTTGGCGTTGGTTGTCCTTGACGAAGCGCTGGCGTTCGATCTCCGCGCGGAGGTTATCGCTGTCGGAGCGTATTTCGTTGTAGTCGTCCACAGTAAATACTTCATCGGCTAGGAGGCGCAGTGCTTTCTTTCGCCGGACCTCCATTGCGGTGAGGGAGTTAGTGAGGGATTGGATACGTTCGTTGATACCCTGCACCATACCATCCACCCGTTCGCCGGCTTTCTCTCTCAGGTAGGCGATAGCCGCAGGCGAGAGTACCAGGCTTTGCATCAATCGCTCGACAAAGTCGTGTACCCGATCTGTACGGACGCGGCCGTGCTTGGCATTACCACAGCACCGATAATAGTGGTAAACCAGTGACCGGCCCTTGCTCGATTCGTGAGTGACGGAGGCCGAACACCCGCACTTCAAACTATCTTTTGCGTAGTACTGATCGTCAAAAGTCGGCGTTTTTAGGCCTTTTTCGGCGTTTTTTAGGCGTTCCTGCACCATATCGAAGGTCTGAGGGTCAGTAATGGCATCGACTTTTAGCGTAACGCAGATGTCCGGAAGCTCCACTAGCTTGCTCGAATATTCCTTAATCCCAGCGTAGACGGAGTTACGGAGCGCCTTATAGTATGTAGTATCAACCCCAAAAACAGCCTTACCACCAAGCTGGCGGTAGACCGTCATCGGAGCCACACCGGCGGCCACCATACTGAATGCGTCGCGGTAGATCGGAGCCAGTTCCGGATCCTGGCAAAAGATGCGCTTTCCCCGGGCGTCCAATTCGTGCACGTACCGGTAACCTCGCATTGCCACGCCCTGGTGATAGCCTTCTTTCCAAGTGTAGTAGACACCCTTCAGCGACCTGCGTTGGCCCTCTAACCGCTCATCTTCCGCCATCCCTTCCCGTAGCGCTCGCATGGTTACGCTACCGGACTTCGATTTGTCCGTCCATTCCGTAGCCGCCTGCACTTCTACACCCAGCTCACGGAAGAGATAGCGGAAGTGGCCGGATTTATCCGTATCCCGAAACCAGCGAGATAGTGAGTGGATCACCAAGTACTGCACCCACTCCGCTTGCGGACGCTTAGCCGTGTTCCACTTCTTGCAGAACGCCAGCGCCTGGCGGACGGTCTTACGGTCCTTACCACCACTGATTTGCTCCGAAAAGCACTTCACGATGTCGAAACCCAAATTGTCCATCACCATCCGGTTTACATCATGCTGAGCCGCCAGCGACGTATTGTTCGTCTGATCAACATCACTTACCCGCGCCAGACTGATTGCGTTACCCCTCTTCATTTTCTAGTATTGTTTGAAAAGCCAAAATAAGCATCGTGTCGAGTTGTTGCTTTTGCTCGTCGGTAAGTTCGGTGGTCGCCCGTGGTAATTGTCGTTCGATAGCCATGATTAAACTAGATATGTCTTGACGTAGCTCACCGTATCACCTTCATCGGTAGACAAGTCACAACAGGCCTTGATATCTTCTCTATCAACTTTACTTTCAGCAATAATATGAGCAGAGTAATGCACGGCATCTATCATATCAATGATGACTCTCCTTACCCCATCAATTTTCAAAAGATTACTCTTCAATCTCTCTTTCGTGCCTATATCGAATTGAGCTGACGCACATTGAAATGCAACATTGGCGTTCATTCCCTTACCCATTATTTTGAGCATGTTGACAATGTTTGGAGTAACAAGCATAATTATAATGTTTACTAATATTCTACTTAAAAGACCCGACAGCAACAGCCACCAAGCCAAACCACCCCTACCCTACACGATTACGCATAGAAGCCGAAAGCCCCTCCTGCACCCAGCAAACATGCAAGAACTCCACAACCTGAGGCTTAACACCCGGGCTACAGTGCCAAGCCCTATGCACCTTGCTCCGACAGTGGTTCAGGATCAGCGTAAGCTTATGCCGGTAGCTTTCCTTGCAAATCACTTCGAGGCGGAAGTCGGCCTTGGCCTGACGCAGTTGCTTGTACTGATTTTCGGAGATGCTACCGTGGGTGAGCGTCAGGCAGGAAATACCGGAGTCCGCCAGGGAATGGAGTTGGTTGAGGTTGAGGTTGGTGTACCGAGCCAGTAGGCTGGGAGATTTGACGTTAGCCATGAATTCGTTGGTTTGAGAGTATTGAGTGTAAGTTGATTATGCCGAGGCGCTGGTAGCCTCGAGTAGCGGGTCGGCTTGCTTCGCACGGAAGCTTTCGCCGGTGATGAGTATGTCGTGGTATTGCTGCATCATCCGATCCTGTAGGCGTTCGTCGCTCAGCGCTTCGGTGAGCGACTTCGGCGGGATGTTGGTCGTGATGATCGTCTGAGCGCCGCGCTGTTTCCAAGCATGATGACGGACCAACAAGATGTCGGAAAGAATCTTTACGTCGTTACCGAAGTGCTTGTAGCCGATGTGCTCCGTGCGCATCTCGTCGAGGATCACGTTGCCCTTGCTCGCTTCCTCCACTTCGGAGAGGCTTTGGCGGGAGTAGACAGACATGATCAGCTCGTCCATGCTACGGTACTGGAGCGACATGCCGGTATTGTACTGCGCTTGAAGCTGGGTAGAAGCATAGTGCGCCGCCATGGCCAGGGTGCTTTTGCCCGTACCGAGTGGCCCGTACAAGTAGGGGCTTTTGCGGATCGGAATGAGCTTCACCGGGCGGGCGCACTCACACTGATCTCCATCGTGCCCGACTAACCAGTGCGCTATTTGGTGCATGGCCGTAAGCAGCTCCGGACGATCTTGCAGGTTAGGCTTCTTTCCGGTTTCGAACACTACTTGATTTTCAAAGGCCCGGTAAAGTAGAATCTTTGCCGCCCGGTACATGACGTCCGGCGGAACGATAGCATCCACGGAGCGCTTGTGCATAGTGCGAAACATCCGCGCCAGGGAGCTATCCACACGCTCGATTTCGGTGGGTTGCATTGGGTCGCTCTGGATCATATCCAAAAATTCGCGCTGCCTGTCTTGCTGCTCAGGGTTCATTTGCGAGAAACGCCATTCATCGAGCCAACGCTTTTGCTTCGGTCCGCCGGTGGCTTCAATCGTTTGGCGAGTAGCCGGCCCGGGGCCTTCGGAGCCTTCCTCGCGCCAGGGGTTTTCGGTGCTAAAAACCATGTTGGTCGGAATTTTGGGAGTAATCGTAATTGCTGGGGTTGTCCGTCACGGCGCTACTACCAGCCCGCTTTGCACCAGCGCCAGCGCCCGAACCCTTGCCCATGACACCACGGGCAGCCCGGCGGCGATCGTTGTCGAGCGTGACTTCGAGGAAGCTAGCCAGGCGGGGCAACAACTGACCGCGCCAGTCGCGCAGTTGCCACTGCTTGGATTTGTTCACCAGGTCCCACACGGCGCGGTGGGGGGTGTCGACCTCGTCGCCGGTGGCGCAAATCGCCTTCCGGCAAGCCGCGAGAAACGCAATGCCCTCGTCGACCTCGGTGAGGTAGTGATTGAGCAAATCGCTCACGTCGCCAATCACCATTTTCGCGTTCATCTGCACCCGCTGCAAGTGAAGATTTTCGAGGGGGAACATCGCCCGGTTTTCAGCGGCCGTTTCGGACGGGGAAAGGGGGGCTGCGGAACGGGGGTTTGGGGCCGCTTCCACGCCATCAAAATCATCGACGTCCGTCGGAGTAATTTTTAAAGTTCCAACTTCTTTTTTTTCGGCTCGCGCTGAAGTAGTTGTAGTACTTGTAGTATTCTTTGTAGTAGTCTTTGTATTGTCATCACCTCCAGGTAACGACCGTTGTTCCCTGGAGGTAAGGACCGTCGTTACTTCGGGGTTACGACGGTCCTTACCTCCACGTAACGACGGAAGACCGTTTAAGTAGGCAATTTTCGACGGCACAGGGCGCAAGAACATGGTCTGTGGTTGCACCATTCCGCCCTGCTGAAATGGGCGAATAATCCGGTGGCACAAATCAAGATCTTCTAGTATCTCCAGAGCCAACCGCGACTGCTTTCGTGTGAAGCCAAATTTGTTCTGAATATCTTCGTAGGACCGGCGCAAGAAAGGGCCCTCGAAACGCCGCACACGCTTCTCTATTTGCCCCGATTGCTCACCACGAACTTCCTTAGCCCGGTACCAGTAGATCACATCCGACAGCAAGATAATCGCCACCGCGTTCGGTTTAGGCACGGCGTTGCTCTTGCCTTTCTTGTTCAGGATGTAACTCCACCAGCTCTCTGGCACGATGTTACCGCGCCAAACTATTCTACTCATCTCGGCTACTTCCTCGGTGAGTCCACCGTCGGCCGGGCCGTGCTCATAAATCTCGTTATCAATCATTTGTTTGAAGTTTTCCGCTTACCTTGCGGCTCGTTATAGGATACTTCGGTCAGCCTAGGCCGGCCGGAGTTATTCACCATTTTCGAAGGGGCACCACACGGTGCCCCTTCTTTTATTAGCCCTCAGGCGGGCTCGTTATAGGATGCTCCGACCGGGGTCGTTGCTAGATTAGATTTTCGGTCCCGCACGAAGCGTAGCTCCAGCGGGTAGTTCAAGTGATTGTAGGAAGGCGCACGGCACACGATACCCGTCTCCGGCACCACCCCACCCCGTCCGACGTGTATGGCCCACCCCGCTTCCTGGCGTTGCTCGGCCATGGGGTTGCCGCCCAGCGTGTTTTCGAGGATGTCGAAGGTGAAGCGGTCCACCCGGTAGGTGCCCGTGATCGGTTTCACCTCCTGGCACCGCATGTCGTTGAGCATCAGCGTGGCGTTCCAGTAGTGCAGCACTTCGAGGGCGAGGTCACGCGGTAAAAAATCTCCGGCGCTAACGATCGGTTTGACGGGTCGCCCGTTTTGGGGGGTAGACAGGCTGTTGCGGTGGCTCTGGTATGACTTTAGGGTAGGATTCATGCGGCCGTCATTTGCTCGATTTCACTACGACGGTTCTTACATACTTGCAGGCGGTAGTCCATCGAGGACAGATCACCGGCCGCTATTCGCTCTTTTTCCTCCAACGCATCTTCCACCATCGTCACCATCGCCTCCAACACATCCGCCTGCAGTGGCTTACGCCCACACATCATGTTTTTGATGGCTTGAAGTTTGTAGCCCCTGCCCCGGTTCAGCCCCAGGTTGATCGTCTGACACGACACCATTTCAAAACTGATCTCGTAGGCCTTCATCTCCGCCAGCAGCGTTTTCACTACCAGTTTGGCCGTTTGTAGTTTATCTTCCATATTCGCACAGGTTTTGCACTTGTTCTAGTGCAAATATGAGCACAGTACAAGTATTATGCAAGTATTTAGTGTAAATACACGTATGATACACGTAAAAACCTATACATAAATACAATGAAACATCCTGACAATGAGGACTTTAAGGAGTGGCTTCACTTTTTGAAAAAAAAACACGGTGTTAAGTACTCCGATGCTGGCAATCAATCTGGAATAGGCGTAACCAGACTTTCTAATATCAGATACGACCGTACGCAGGCGACAATTGAGGACTTCAAAAAGGTTGTAATTGCGTTTCCGGCACTACGTGGGAGAGCGAGAGAGTTGGACATAAATCCCAACCCTAAAAAGTTATCCGATGTCGAGGCCTTGAATCAGGAGCAAGCGGACGCATTGGCGGGTAGCATGCTAGAAGAAATACGTAAGGCTATGGCGAGTAAAGACAAACGAATTTCTTACCTCGAATCAGAGAATCAAAGATTGCACGACATTATCACAGACCACCAATCCACAATCACTAAGTTACTTGACCGATAATCAGAGAAAGTCTTCTTCTTCGTCGTGATCAGTGTCGTCGTTTAATGTGGCGATCTGCAATAGTAGATCGGCGTTACCGGCGCTAATGCCGGTGGGATTTGAAGAATTCATGTTGGAGTGAGTATGCTAATAGGGGTGTACCGTTGCCCAAAGAACAACAATTTGTTTTAAAATACCAAACTTTGTTTAATATGAAAGTAGTGATGATGGTTATAGGTTTGATGGTCGCCAACGCCTGTTTCGGACAGGATCGCCCCCAAGTAGTGATAGATTCGATTTATGGGGTGGCGTATCCGTACAAGAAACAAATTCAAACCCTCAAGACTATAAAGGGTGTGAGTGTATCAATCATTCGAATCACCGAGGAATCATCCAATAAGTCGGTTGCCCGTGTCCGCCTAATAATTACCGACTTTCTCGCAGCCGGGTCAAACAACTCCGAGATTATCGCCCTATCCCCTGATGATGTTGATTACTTAGTCAGTAGACTATCGCATTACTACGTGCTCGGGAACACTGATGCACCCAGGAACTATGAAGAGCACACTGACATCTTAGGGAGTTTAGGTAACAGAGTTAAGCTATCATTATTTTCATCTGAAAACACCGGTAAGTGGACTTTCAAGCTTATCGCGGTCAGACCAGTTCGAAAAGATGTTATGTGTCATTTGCAGATTAATGATCTACCTGAGCTAGCCAAACTCTTCAAGCAAGCCAGCAACATGGTAAAAGCCATGTGACGTATTGGACTACCCCAACCCCCCACCTTTTAAAACAAAACCAAACTTTCCCTAAAACTTAGGTCTATTTAATCCGCTCGTTCGTCCGCTAGATTTGTGACATTCTATAACGAAAGCGAATTAAACAATGATCCACCAGAACAAGGAACGTCCGTTCCTCAACCTCACCGCCGGTTCCGACGCCGGCTACCAGGTCCTCACCAAGGCCTGTTTCCTCTTCCTCGCCACCACCACGGCCGCCCTCACTTACTCAAGCTACCGCGAGGCCGTCAGCGGTTTCCTCCCCGACTGGGCGTTCATCACCGGGCTCGCCTTTACCATCATCGGGCTCTACGTCATCATCGACCACCGGCTCGACGGCGACCTGCTCGACCACTGGAAGACTAAGGACCAACTCCGCAACGCCGACCTGCGCATCGCCGATAAGCAGTCCGCCCGCCGTTACCTCCGCAAGCGCGGGGCCGTCCTCTGGATCCGGTTTGCCCTCACGCTCACCTCCAGCATCTGGGCCGGTAGCGAAATCTCCTACCTCAGCACCCCGCCGCCCGACTACGACGGCTACACCACCCACATCACCGACCACTCCGAGCGCCAGGCGATCCGCGAAACCGAGGCGTTGGCGAGCTTTCGCTACGTGCAGTCGCGCCACTCCGGCGACGTCAGCAGCGCGACCCGGTCCGGTAAGCGGTTGGTGGCGGCGGCGGTCGCCAGCGGCAACCCCGATCAGCGGTCCATGTACGCCCGCAACCCCGGCTACTTCTCTCCCCCGCCCCGCGGCAAGTGGTACGCCACTAATCTGGCCTACGCCAAGCGCATCGACGCGGCCCGCACGGAGCAAACCAAGCTACTGGCGGCGGCCACGGCCGACCTGACGGAGGCAAAGGGGGCGCTGGCGCGGGTGCAGGGTTCTTTGGCGAGCGACAGCACGGCCACGGCCATCCTCTCACTAGCTAGGCACCAGGTCGGCAGCTACGACGCTACCCTGGCCAGCCGCACCAACTTCATCATCCTTCTCGACGTCGTGGCCGCCCTGCTTGGCTTGCTCGGACTCCGCATCCGCTACCTACGCCTCAAGGCAGCCGGTTGGGAAGAGCCCGCCGCCAAGCGCAACGTCTACAGCCTCATCGCTCAGTGGCGCGATGCCCAGTGGGAAAGCTTCCTTTCCCAGCTCGAAGAGTGGCTGGGCCTCGACATCGATGGTAACGGCACGATCGGCACCACCGGCATGACCGCTACCCCACCGGCGTCTGCAGGGTTTCAGATCGTCGCCGCTCAGGGCACCCCACCCCAGCCGGCGCCCATTCCGGCGGGTAGTGCGGGCTTCTTTTTCCGCCGCTCCCCTACCCCATCGCCGCAGGGTACACCCCTCACCCCGGCACCCGCGTCCACGCCCGTAACCAGCGTAGCTACGGGTAGCTACGGCGTAACAAGCAACATCGTAGCTACACCGGCACCCAACCCACTTGTAGCTACGAACGCCCCGCAAACCGTAGCTACACCGATCACCGAGGCCATCCCGCCGCCCGATGCCGTCACGCGGCTCAACGGTTGGAAGTCGATGATGTCCAGCTACAACAGCTACATGAACCCCACGCGCAAGGAAACCGAGATCGTCCTCAACCGCCGCGCCGACCTACTCGACGGCATGGCTTGCGAATCCCGCGCCCTGGCGGAGATGGGGTGGGCGATCGATAAGCGCGAGGGCCGGACGGGGGCTTACTTTTTGCGGCCGGTTTGAGGTTAGGAACCAGTGTATTTAAGCGTGATTTTCCGGCGGCGCTGTGTGTTGCGGTGCCGCCCTTTTGAAATCAATAAATCAAACTACCATGCAAGGCAATTATTTAATCACCACGAATAACTGGTTTTACGCTCCGGACGGTAAGAAATACAAAGCAGTCTACGGGCCGGTCGAGATTATAGCTGACACCGTCTTAAATATTAAAACTAATCGCAACAGCAGTAACTGGTTTGTGAAAGTTGGCACCCATCATGACCACCTGATCGTAGCGGGCTGCCAAATCTACTATGCCGTAAAATGTCCTAAGACGCCGGAATCAGGACGAGTACAGGAGCACCAGTATTCTGACGACGGGTGCAGCATGTTCGACCGTCCGTGCGAAATCTACTTCGCTGGGTAAACAATAACATTTCACCAATTAAACAACCTACTCAATTAAACCTCTCATGATCGAAGATTGCGTATTTTAACCTAATCAAATAAATTAAGGCATGAACGAAGCACCCCTGTATTTCCTGGCCTGTCTCGTCGCTTTAGTTTGCCTTCACCCCGAAAACGAACCAACCAATGCCGTACAACCCACTAGACTTCTACAAGAAATTGATCATTGCACTTGCGGGCGGCTTTGCCCTGGCGTGCCTGTTGATTCCACTGGGCTTGTGGGGCCTCTGGAAACTACTGGCCTACTTCGTATTCAACAATTAACCCCACAAAATTAACCCGGCGTACCGCGCCACAATCCCTTTTCCTTATGCCTAAGATTAATCTCGATTACACCGTCAAAGCCCACTGGCTATTCGTCGTCCTCGGTGCCGTCATCATCGGCACCAGCGGGTACCACCTCGGCACCTCCCAAAGAGCTGGCAAATGATTGCGCGTTTCATCAAGGCCGGTAGTAAAAACTACCGGCCTAAACACCAACGAAATTTCCGCATCAGCTTTTCCCGTAAGGGTGGCTTCGTCATCACCGCCAAATTCACCGCGTCCGCGTGGATCGACCCCGCCACCATCCCCCGGGATCCGGACGGCAAAACGAACCACAAAGACTGGAACAAGTTGGGTGGCCACACCTTCTTTCGCCTTTTCTCTCCGCGCCCTAACCAAGACGCGGTTCTGGTGGGATTCCGTAGCGGCTTAGAGCGGGGCACCTTCGAGGTTTGCGGTTATCTCAACCACTCAGACACCGGCTTCACGACCACGGACGGCATCGGTACCTTCCGGGCTGGAGAAACCGTCAAAATTCCGGTCAACTACGGTAAGGACGGCGCTCACTACTTCTTTGACCGCCCCGGCCAGCGCCCCGCCAAGCTCGGGGTAGTCCCCATTGCCGGCTTCGCGAAGCTGTGGGGCATCCGCTACAACGTCGGCGTCACCTACGGCGGCAACACCGCCACCCCGAAAGCACATTCCCTTCAGGCCAGTATCGAAAACAATTAATATGCAATTCTCACCCAAATTAAAAAAAGCAGCCCAAGAAATTAAGGGCATCCTCGAACGGTACGACATCGCCGGGGCGGTAATAATTCACACGCCTGGCTATTCCGAGTACGTGTTGAAAGTTAACCCCAGTTATTCTTGCGCAAAGATCGAGGGCGGTATGCTGAGATTTAAGACTAAGGGCCTCCCATTATCTCCAGCACTCAAAAAACAGATGATTGCTGACACCTCTAATATGATGGCGGGGCTAAGCCAAGTCAGTGGCACGATGTCACTCAACTTAATGGCCGGTTCCGAAAAGATTGATAAGATGGTACGTGCTCGTCATACCGATATGGGTCATACATCACAAACCGAACTAGATAATTAATTAGCATGCTCGATCAACAACCATTATTCGACCACTTCGCCAACCAACATGACCTGTCGCTGCTGCACGGTGAAATGGATGACATCATCATGCTGGTGCTGGAGGGCTTGCGTAAGGAGGGCGTATCAACCGTCCCGCCGCCCGGCTACCGAATTCCTAAACTAGCCGGTAGATTTAGGTTAAGCGCCAACGCTAGCGTTTTCGTGCAGCTCAACGATCCGGCTACGCGCAGCTCGCCAAAGAATACAATTCACGCATCGGCTACACCAACCGGGAGCGACGAATACCATACTACTACAAAGAACTAGCCGACGAGAATGGGTACAGCCACTTCCCCCTTTGGACGTTCATGAACGTATTTGGGCCAATGATGAAGCTGGGGTGCCGCCAGCCTTTCGATACGGCGGTGGTGGTTGAGGGTGCTTCTCTTTGTTTAATATCTAAATAAATTTTAAAATAATAATTATGAATCATTTTGCAGGAGTAACTGCCAACGAATACTGGGCAGAAGGTAAAGACAAAAGCAAAGAATTAATCGTGGAACTCGTGCTTCTTTTCGACGCTCCAGATTATGCCCTGACTAATGACGGTCAAATTATTAGGAACAGAAAGTTGATAGAATCCCGGTTCGTGGTTTCAAAGCGAAACTTAGATACGCTGATTAGTTCGCTGGTAACTATTTCCGAGCAATTGCCAAGTTTTGATAAAACTTGATTAAATCGTTTGTTTCGACCCAATGACAGGTAGCGACGCAGCGCGATAGCGTTGGCGTTGCTACAATGTTGGGCTGCTGTCTTTAAATTATTACGCACTAAAGCGTAAATGATTAACCTAAAGTAGAACAACTTACGCAAAAGTGCGTTATATTTGCACAAGCGGCGCGGGAATGGTCTCGCGCTCAAATTGAAAAACTGTGATTTACTGCATCATTACTTCTCCCGGATATTTTCAGATTGGCGCTAATCCCTTCAACGAGGGCTTTGGCGGCGACAAAAACTACCTTTTAGACTCTGCTCAGTCGCTCCATGGCCGCGCATCGGCTATTTCCTATGTAACGCGCCCATATCGTGAAGGCTACACTAAGGAGGGTGAGACCCTACACGTTACAGGCGCTGATTACACTTTATCAATGGCCGACGAAGACTATACATTTGCTAGCCATTTTCAAGGATGGGACGATCTGAATCTCAAGAAGAAGTTTGGCGAGCTGCATCAAGCCAAGGTTCATTATCCAAACCAAATAGAAGGGAGCGTAAAGTCTCACTTTTCTGACGACGAGTGGAGATATTTGAATGGTGAAATGAAGGATGGACGTTTAAGTGATACAATCTTAAGCATGATTAACACGGGAAAGTAACCACCCTGACCGACATGCTCGACACCATAGGCCCGGCCAATTGTAGCCGGGCCGTTGGCCGTCGGATTCAGGATGGAACTCGCTACCTCAATGGGCTTAAAACCCGAGTGGATCAATTAGAGCAAATAGCCGAAGCGGGCAACTTTAAGATAATTGTTGAACCAATTTGATAGCGCCCAATGCGGAAGCAGCAAGCGCAGGCGCATTTTTAAACTAAAAACTATCAATAATTTAACTATGGATTCCGAAACACAAACCACCAAAAAACCCGATCAGGTGCTTGACGATTCTGCTTTATTGGGCGAGGTGGCGACTATAATTCGTAAGGGATTTACCCCACCATTCAGCTATGACATTCATGGTACCTGGATAATCGACGCCAACAGTAAGCATGTAATGGACGTGCGCGGGTGGGGTCACCTCCAATACCTCGGAACTGAGGCTGCGGACGAGATTCAAACGACTATTGGGAAATCAGTCGCCAGTCATCTTAATAAGGTCACTGGATGCGTCACGTCTGTATTTGTCGCGGGCGGCCAAGGGGCTGGAAAGAGCGCCTTGATGGCTGCTGCGATGGCACAACGGGAGCCAGTGGTAGTTGATTTTCGGTCACGGCACAAATATGATTTTTCCGAACACGACCCTATACCGTTTGGCGATTATTCAAACTCGGGGCTGCTCTCCCTCAAGAAACAGATTGATGCCAAAATCTGCAAACTCTCTCGGAAGGAGCGTACTGCGATTTTGGCTGAATGTACTCGGAGGGATTTAATTTAGGCATCTCGCCCAATAATTGGAACACCGCATTCGTAATATGCCACATGAATTGTTCCACGATATCTCCCCATATCACGCAACAAGCCCCGCCCTCAAAAGAGACGCGGGGCTTTACTAAACAACAACAAATTCAAAGTCCTCAAAGCTATCCGTATTTCGCAAGCGCCAAACGAGCACAGCCCCTTTATGCCCCTCGTCGCAATGCACCCAGGCAGGTTCGTCGCTATCAGGTACTTCGAAAAACGCCCCCGAATAGCCATTACCCGAAAGCATTTTCGGCTTAGGGTCGAACCGCCGTTCCGGGAATTGCCGCGCCGTCACCCCGGTTTGTGTGACGAACAACCCCCGATCCGAAAAGGCATAGCGGATATTCACCTGGAAGCTAGCGCGCCAGAACTCGCCTTGCGCACTTTTGCCCACGAAACGGTCGGCCACGCCATTGAACGCGGCCGGATTATTATTCTGGAACGTGCCCCGCCGCGACGCACTGCTAATCCCGGGCGCACCAACCTCAAAACGCCCCTTTGCCGGCATTTCCTCCTCAAAACTGGATACGTATCCTAACGAGGCTTGAAATACCGGTACCGGATCGCCCTCACGGAAGCTGGCCAGGTGGTAATGGTCGTAGTCGTCTACTGAGCCGGTTGTGGGATTCTCCACCGACCCTTTGTCCGTTCTAAAAGTTACCCATTCCCCAGAAGCTGTTTTGTGACCGGTCGTGTTGCGTACGTTCGACATATCGAACACATCGCGATTGACGGCCGCAAAGGTGATTTCATCGCCATACACCGGCGCGTTGCGCGGTCCAGCGTAACCGGTCACTTCCTTGTAGCGGAGGTACTGCATGGTCACCCCGTTCTCCGTCTCCGTCTTCTTATACCGGATCTGACCGTCGGGGAAAACCCCGGTTGCACTCCATCCCTTGTTAATCTGCACGTCGGTAACGATGGGGCCCAACACGGGGTCCAATTCCATCAGCACGCCATTATCCGCGTCGCTGATCGGGCTACCGATACAGTAGGTCCGACCATTCGGGAAGGTGGCAACCGGGCCTAACCCATCATTGTAATACGCCGCCGGAATCTGGAGACCGTAATTTCTCGTCAATCGCCAAAAACCGGTGTCGTTACTTGGCGTTGGTTCCTTCGTCCAATCAACCTTGTATTCCTTATGATTCGAAAACACACGCGTCGGGTCGGCAAGATCAATTTCCGTTGAGTACGAAGCATTCAGCCAGTACAGCGAATCCACCACGGCACCTGCGGCATCGAACACCAGGTACCGGCGGTTCAACACGTCGCCCACGTGGTACCGCCCTTGCTCGTCGCGGACGACGTAGGTGCCACCGGCCCCCCGACTGCTGTTGTCGTAAAAGCCCATCTTGTTATCGTAGACGGTCGCGTCATCAATGTAGGATTCCGCCCGACCCAATGGTGCCCCTTCCGCCCCGTTCTCGTCGTAGGTAAACACTTGGTGGCCTGCGCGTCTTGCGTCCACGACGGCTAGGTAATCCGGCCCCACGTCGATCGCCATGGGGCGTTCGAACGCGAGGGGGCTATCGACGAAAGCGGAGAGGCTACCGTCCGCGTTGACGGTCGCCGACTTTAGCACGGTGCCAAATATGCCCCAGAGTTCGGTATCGGAGCGCATCGCCAATTTTCCGGGCGCGGGCGCGGTAATTTCGTGTAGTATCTCGCCCGTAATCTTGTGAAGCACGTGGATGCTATTGGCGTCCGCCCGCGCCACGTAAAGGTAGTTACCTTGAACCTGACCTGCTAGGCCGGTGATGTCCGGCACAACACCGTTAATGGTCGCGTCGTAAATATCACACGCCGCATAATTACGATTCAAATACGTCATTCTCTCGCCCTGAAACGGTAGGAAGTTATCGAAGCTGGTGACCTTGTCGACCGGTACGGCCTGGACGTATGACGGGCTATCGTCGAAGTACTTGTAACGCCCACCGGTGTAAAGCGTAACCCCATCTGACCACAGTGCATTCGTGCCTTGCTGTGCGCCAAAAGGAAAAATATTCATCCGATAATTCAGGCGAGACACGGCCGCCATGGCCACCGAACTGTGCGCCTCCGAATCACCAGAACAAAAGTAAGCGTTTCCATTTACGATGGTCGCGTCACGCCAGGGGTTGAGCTGCGTATGCACCCCTTTTCCGAAATAGGCGTGCGACGTATTTCCGATCGTTCCGACCCAATCAAAATATATATTACTAGCCTCTATCCGAACGGTATTGCCTGGGGCTACCCCGTCAGTCGGGAATTGATGTGTACCTGCCGGATAGGGCTCCGCGGCGAGTATTTCGCGCAGTAGCCGGCCGTTCGCGTCGTATTCGCCCGCGCTGACGTTCTTAGCTTCGCTAAGCGTGAAGGTATTGTCCATGGGAGGGGTAATTAATTAGGGAAGATGGCGTCGAGCTCACGCCAGTAGGTGTGCTGCTGGTGCGGGGTGCCGCCCGCGTCGACCACCATGAAAATCACGTCGCTTTCGCTGTCGGAGGTATCGTAGGCGGCCATAGCATCAAGGTCGGCGACCACCACGCGCTGGGGAACGTTAGCCGCCAACACCTTACCGGTGAAAATCGCGTTACCGGTTTCGTCCAGGCTGAGCACCGAAATATCGCCCTTACCGTCCACGCGCACGTTAAAGCTGATGGTGGCGCGGCCCGACGAGAAGTTGGTGAAGTGAATGGTCTTACCGGATCGGTACACGGCCACGCTACCCGATTCGCCAAAGGTCATGTAGTTACCCACACCACCGACGCGCACCCGGTCGGATTCAACGTTCTTCCATCCGGTGAGGCCGTCACTGTTTTCTCCCTTCACCGCTCCCATCGCCTTGTTCGGGTCGCCGAAGTAAACCGGTTCGCCCGCCTTTGCGCCGACGAAGTACAGCGCCTCCGATCCGTTCTGCCCATTGGGATCCGGGCGCACGTTGATTTCCCCGTGCAGTAGGGGGTCGGATGCCGGGAGCCGGATGCGCTTTGCGGTGATGGAACCGTCATCGGGGTCGTAGAAGCTCAGGTCGGCGGGCTCGCCACCCCCGGCACCCGAACTTGCGCCGGGTTGACCTGCTGGAATTATAATGCGCAGGGCGACGTCAGGCCCATCACTGATGTCTTCAACGGTAGCCTGGCTACCCGGGGCACCGGTGATTACTTCGGCGATCGTCACGGCCGGGGAATAGCCGTCGGTTGCGGGTTCAGGGTCAGCACCGTCATTCCCGGCGGGGATGACGAATCGCAACGCGACGTCCGGTCCGCTGTCGGTGTCCTCGACGAGGGCGTCGCTCCCAGGCGCTCCAGTGACGACTTCGGCGATAGTGACTACGGGCGACCGTCCGTCTTCGGCCGTGCCAACGATGGGCGGAGAATCGACCAAATCGGCCGCATCATAAAACCGGATACCGCCTTCAATCTTTGAGTAAGCAATAGTTATATCTGACATGATTTACGTAGTTATATCGGGGTTAAGTTCAATGGTTCCTGTGATGAATGTCTGGGTTATGCCAGTTGCTTTGTGCATGGCTTCCCAGTCGAAAGCGGCCGTTCCTGACCTCCAGTTGTTAGTTGGCGTGATCAGGATAAAGACCCCGGGCCCACGCGAGGGAAGCGGTATAATTCCGTCCCCCAGCGTCAAGTCCGCGTACCGCGAAAAACCCATCCCGGCCGGTTTGAATTGACAGCGGAGGCTGTATTCCGAAAAATCCATCCCTTCCCCGTCGATTAGTATTTCGAAAAGCCCCGAAACGAGGATGTCGCCACGGGTAATGGGGTCGATGGTAATTTGTCCGGGAAGCATAGGTGAAGTCTTTTACTACCAGTACCCGCCCCCGGACGAATCCAGAGGCGGGCGAAAACTGATACTACTTAGGTCATCTAGGCAGCGACGGGCAGCGCGATCTTCTCTCCCCGGCTCAGGCCGATTAGATCAATGGCGAACTTGCGGTTGGTATTGGCGACGTGCAGGACGTACTTCACCAATACTTCGGCTTGCTCCTTATCGTCGGGCAAGAAGTCGGTGGCCAGCACGTGGTCGGTCAGTTCGTCGAACTCCTTTCCCTTCAGGTCGCCAAATTCGGGTAAAGAAGCGGAGACGATGGAAAAGCTGGTGAACACGGCCATGGCGAACCCGGATCCGAAGCCCGTCCATTCGCCGGTGCTGATTTCTCCGTCGCCGTTTTTGTCGATCGTCGCGGCGGAATACACCTGGCCTCCCAGGATGGTGATAAATTGCTTGGCGTTCTCTACGCCGTGCGCTTGAATTTCGGTACTCATGATAAAAGGGTTGTAGGTGCCGGGAACGCGCCCGGCGGCGCTTATTCTTCTAGTTTTTCTTCGCGGTAAGGGTAAGCCGTGCCATCCATCCCACGGTAACGTCCATCGTCGTCGATGAGTCCCACGTAAAAGGATCGCCAAAACACTTTCCACTTCCCCCTACGCCCGCGGTCTTCGATGGAGAACCCACTATCTGATTGTACCGGCTTGCCCCGGGCTTCACGCACTTGGCGAATTATTTCTTCGGCGTGTTCGACTACATCTTCTGGCATTCCCATCTCACGAAACGTCTTGTCGTAAGCATCCCTGGGGTTAACGCCTTGCGTCTGTAGCGCCAGGCGGCTAAAAGCTGGATTAAAAGTTTCCATCTGGTCATCCTCGTCGAGTTCCCACAACGCCAAGGGGTTATTTCGATCAGCGCGGCGGGTCATTCGCAGCGTGGATTCTAGATCGAGCACCTTGCGTTCGAGTTCGATGATGAGGCGGCGCATTTCGCGGTTATCATCCCGCAAATCAAGCAGAATCCCTCCTTGGATGGACCCTTCGTACTGGGCTTCCTTGAAATTTTGTTCGCGGTATATTTTGTAAGTACCATTCAGTATTGGCATCAATGCTATAATGATGGCAACCAACGCGCCCGCCCATGGGCCGTAGCGACCCGCAGTTTCTTTAATGCTCATTTCGGAGAATATTTTGCCACACAAGTGATGTTTCAGGAATTTCTTTTTCTCTCTTATCTTTCCGCTTAGGCTCAGGGCACCACCTTAGCCAGTAGCCACCATCCAAATTGTTAGTGTCTCGCACCCATTTCAGTGGTGCTAACTCCCACACGCACGTATCACGCTGTTCCTGGGCGCGGACGCAGGTGCAGAGGAGGAAGGTAAAGAGCAGGGCTAGGTACTTCATGGCTTAGGGTGGGTTTTGTAGTAGGCGACTTTTTTAGCCTCAATCCCTTCCAGTTCAAGCTCCAGTCGTGACTGACTAATTTTACCATCCGCGTGGCGGCGCTTATGACGAAGCTTCCGGTTGGCCATACGCTGCTCGAAGGAAGGAAGCCAGTCAGCGATCAGGCCCAGGATGGGGACGACCTCACTGAGGTATTGGAATATTTTAGTTGGCGGGATTTTCATGCGTAGGGTGCTTTATTTCGGGTTTATGCGATTGCATCGCTAATTAAATTCCCGTCGTCGTCCGTCCGCCGGAGCCGCCGGCCACCCAGGAAAGGCATTTTATAATCTGATACGGTGATCGCGCTACCTTGATTACCACCAAAAACGGTAATGTGCGTACCGTGGTCGGCGAGAAAGAACCCAACGTGCCCCTTCCATCCGCCCCGGTCGAAAACCACGATGTCGCCCACCCGTAATTCTTCGCGCGGGATTACGACGCCCACCTTCAGCCACCCCCGCGCTAGCCCCGGGTGCTCGGTTGCCAAGGTATTTTCCATACATACGGAAAGTGCCATCGCGTTCACGAAGCACGAACACCAGGCGATGGTGCTGTCGTCTTTCCAATTCGGAAAGCCGCCCTTATTAATTATATCAAGGATTGCCGCGTTACTTTTTGGGCCGCGCACTTCACGGTTACCCGCGTAGGAAAGGGCGTGGGTTAGCAGAGATCTTTGAGCCGGTAAAAGGTGGTAGTGATTCATTTTAATTAATTTTCTTTACGACTACCGTACTTCGGTTTCGAAGGATGGCTCCCGTTTCCGACTTAAATTGAAATTCTACTGATCCTCCGTCCGCAGTAATTTCAAAAATGGTTGGTATTATTTTAAATGTGGGCGCAATCCCACTTTGACCTTCGCGGTAATCCAGCCCGAATGATGTATTAGCCAATTGAACCGCCAGCTCATTAACCATAACTAGGCTGCTGGCATCATCATAATTCGTGGCGTTTATCCTAGCTTGCATCTCGCTAGTATGAAGTATTGTAAACGTGGCCTTGTACAAACCGACAGGCAACCCCGATACGGATAGTCCAGTGGTCCAGTCTGCACTTGATTCGAATAGATCACTCGTAAGCCGGTCAACAAAAGAGGCTCCCCCGCTAGTTGGCGGAGAGGGGGCGTTTTGTACGTATCCCACCGTCCCGTCCGGCTGGTAGACTGCATACGAAGGGCTTGCCGGGCGGTCGGAAAGCAGGTCTACGCCATCATTTACCCCACCGCCATTGCCAACGTACATCTCCCCACTTTCACGCTGAGATAGCGTAGCTCTTTTCCCGTCCGGCGTCCTGATTTCTACTCCATTCGGACGAATAAAAGTAGTGCCCGAAAATGAGCTGACGTCGATTTGGCCCGATACCTTGTTGGCGTCATCCGGGTCTACGTCCATAGTCATTTTAATGGCCGATTCTCCCGCGGGCGATTCGAGCGAAAATATTTTCTCTAGCCCGAAATCCCCGTAGGCCAGCCCCCCACCGGTAGACGTTATTTGTATCGCAGCAGGTAGCACGCCCGAACCGGAATAAATACCGTTACCGTCGGCCGGGGCATCGCTACCATCCTCGCCATCTTGACCCGGAGGGCCTTGATTTCCCGCGCCCGAAGTTTCCCCAACCGACCACTGCCCGGAGCCATCTATGTTTGACGTCCAAGAGGAACCGTCAGTAGTAGGCAGGTCGGACGGCATATCCATGAACCCCTCCCGATTAGGTAGTCGGTAGGTAAGTCCTCCAGTGCTGGAACTAAAGCTCCAGCCCGTGATGCCGATGCTAGGCCTTTTGTAGCCCATGAAAGATGTATTCACTACCATCTCTCCGTACTGATCTATGGCTTGAATTGCGACGCCTTCACCCCCCCCTGCTGAATTTAAGTATTGCGCAAACTCAATTTTGTCATTACCTGACGGTGGTTTCAACCCTTGAGTAATGGCTCTCCATCCGTCGCTAAATGTAGTATTCAGTAAGAACGCTCCCCCGTCCTCTGTGACAAAATCAGTTCCAGTTGGAACTGTGTTAGAACCACCTGAAAAAATACCGTTACCGTCGTTCTTCGCGTCAGTGTATGCGTTGGCGCGTTGCTCGGCCAAGAGGATACTATCTCGTAAATCTTCGTCATCGTACTGCGGCAGGGCATCAGCATAATCCTTAGCGCGTTGCTCAACCAGAATGATACTATCCCTTATGTTCGCGTCATCGTAGCCAGGTAGTGCATCCGCGTACGCGTTCGCGCGTTGCTCGGCGGCGGTAATGTCGTCGGTCAGTTCGTCACGCAGAGGGTCGGTGTTGGCGGCGGGTAGGGACACGTCCGCCGCATTTACCCCGGGTGGAAGATCGCTTACCCAAGAAAGGCCAAAATCAACAACGGAGGCAAGCGGCTTGATGGGGTGCCGAAATTCACTAACGTAAGCCCTGGCGTACTGAGCAAGGTTAGATCGATAATAGATCACCGCCCGGCCGCCCTCGACCGCCATCGCATATTCTTGGCCTCGGTATTCCTCATAGATTCCTACCGCGCTGGTGTTTCTCCATCCAGAAGAGCGGGGCGTACCGGTGATGGTCACGCGGTCGCTACTTCCGAACGATATGTTGTACAGGTTGGTCACATCAATGGTCATGGGTGCGCCGTCTGGTGATCCAATATCAACACGCAACCAATCCGAATCGCTAAGATTTCCCGCGTACGTTAATTTGCTGATCGGCACGGCGAATGGGGCTGCGTTTCGAACCAATCCGGGGGCGGAATCAACCGTCGAGCAAATAAAATTTAGAATTTTGTCCGCACGAGCGATTAGACCTATATTTTTAACAAGGTACCTAGAGAACAGCATCCGTCCGTCCTTTAAATAAACAACAGGGTGGTTGTTTTCGGAGGTGGCAATATATTCCACCTTTGCATTGTCACTACCCTCAGTAATGACAGTAAACTCTCTCCATTCGACTCCGCTGTAATTTCCAGCGATTGTGTATCTCTGAAAATCATTAGTACCACTTCGGAATTGTAATTTTTCAATCTCAAACGAGATGAAATTGCCGGGGTAATTTTCAATCTCAATTCGTAGCCAGGAATCATTAGAAGTTTTCCCAGTATAGTTTTCCGTTTGCGTTGGTAGCTGAAGAGTAGACTTTCCGCCATCGGTACTGATTCCACCATCACCCACCGTGAATGGAATATTTAGTATTTCATCCCATTCCACTGGTCCGCCATTGCCCGTTCCCGGCTCCCCAGCTTCACCCCGGTCCCCTTTGGGACCAGCAACGCCAGGGTCGCCTTTCTGCCCGTCTGCTCCTGCCGGAATGACTACGCGAAGGGATACGTCCGGCCCGCCGTCCAAATCTTCGAATACCGCCGGCGTGCCAGGGGCACCAGTCACTACTTCGGCGATACTGATCTGGGGGGAGTAGCCATCCGCACCGCCACCCTGGTGGTTGCCACCACGGGGTAGCATAATTGTGTACCGGTAGCCATCCGACCCGGCGAACAAGTAGGTGGTATCGGTCTGCTTTGAGATCGAGTAGGTCGTGTTTTCGTCGGTCGTCCGGTAGCCATTATTGGCGACCATGGCGTCCACTTCCGTCTCCGTCAGGGTGCGGCCCGCTACGACCTCAACCCACCGCAAGGCGCTGATAAACTCATACTTCTTGTCTTCATCGGCCACGTGCGTAACCAGCCCCACGTACGTGCGCAAGGTTGCCGTATCGGCGAGCGTAGCGATGGCCTGGCGGTCATCGAGGGGCTTGTCGATGTCGGGCGCAAAGTTGAGCTGTACGCCAATTTGCGCGGTCGCGGGTGCCAGGGAAAGTAAGGCGAGGACCAGCCCCGTAAGTCTAATAGCGAAATTCATACGTCGTATTGTTGATCGTGGTGGTGTTGCGCAGGCGAAACACCTTATAGTTTTGTGTCCAATTGTTCGGCAGGTCGACGGACGTCACCGCCACCGTCGTCACCTCGAATCCGGCGGTCACGTCGAAGCCGTTACCGTCGATGATTTGTAGCGATTTGTTCGCCGCCCAGGTGGTGGGGTAAGCGTAGTAGATGTGACCCGACCCAGTAAGTTTTTGCGACAAGTCGCCCTGATTTACGATAGCCTTGGTGAGGGCCGTGTAGACGGAGGTGCCCGCGGTCAGAATAGCATCAGTCACGCCCACAAAGACTGGGTACACCCCGCGTATACTTTGCGAATTCGAGCTAACCGTTTCGGTCGGTTCGTCACCTTCCGAGTAATCCAGCCGCGCGCGGAAACTGTAATCCGCCGCCCCGTTAGCACCGCCGCCCTGGCCTGGCTCAAACTGAAAAGCGTAGGTAGGGCTAGCATTATTTTGCCAGCTAAACACCTCCGAACCGTTAGCCTCCAGCCGCCCGGCACCAAGCGTAGCCGCGCCGGGGTTGTTGGTGGAAACGTTGATGCTGAGGGTGTTTACCGTCCCCCATTCGTAGAGCGTAGTCGAGGGAGATTTTGTGAGGCGCACGGTGGGCGGCGTGAAGTAGAACCACGCAAAGCCGGTAACGATGTCGCCAACCTTTGGCATGCGTAGGATCGGCTTAGTGGAGTCCCAACCGTCACTACCGCCGCCACCCCCCGACTGCTGCAAGTACCTCAGCGTAACGGCGTCCGCCGGGTCAACGGGGTCACCCAGCCGGGACAAGGGAGCCCCACTAGCGTCCCAGGCATTAATCGCCGGGTTGAAGGGAAGCCCGGAGCTAGACGAAGATTGCCCGCCACCCCCGTCATTACCCCCAGCGTCACCCCCGCCTTTAGGCGGTGCGAAATCCTTAGATTCAGGTGGTGCCGACTTCGGCCCCTCCCCGTTCGTTTTGTGGGGAGGCAGGACGATTTCGCTGGTATTGCCCGGGTTCGGGTTCCAGGCGAACGATACTTCTACCCACGACCCACGCACGGCACCGGTCAACAGGTTGTGGGACAGGTCCACCGGCACGTACTTGCGGATGTTGCGCACGTCGCGGGGGTCACCCTGCACGGTCAGCACCAGTTGGTTAGCCGAATACTTACCGGTGAAGATCGTGCCGGTGATCTCTTCGTTGGTCTGGCTGCGCAGGCCCATGATCATCTTGGCGAGCACCGCTCCGTGGGAAAAGGATTCGCCCCCGTCCGTCGTCCAGTAGGCGCGCCACCCGCTCGTTTTCTTGGTCAGGCGGCCCTGTAAGATTTTTAGGGTGCCGAAGGTGTTTTCACCAGGTCCGTCACCGAAGTTTACCTCGAAATCTTCCTCGCCGGAGTTCAGGTCGTAGGCCTGGTTGCTCTCCGCGTACACGATAGCGTTGGTTTCCCGATCAGCGTTACCCGCCGGAATGTCCGCGATACGTAGGTCCGTGAAGGAAACGTTGGTGCTCACGTTGCTTTGCTGCCCCGCCTGGTAAGTCGACCCCGAGCCAAAGGAAACCACCAGCGTCCCGCCGTCTGGCACCGGGGGCGTGTAGAAGTTGATGCGTCCGCTGGCCTGAATGGTCAGACTGGGCGGGGGGTTCGATACTACTGATTGGTACGACCCAGTTTCCTGCCGCCACTCTGCCGCCCCCAGACTTACCCCGCCCGCATTAGGCGTAGCGTCGCGGTGCAAGTACCAATTGAATTGGCCCTCAACCTCGACGATGACGGTAGTATTGACAATCCGGTCCAACGCCGCCGTACTCAGTCCGCGAACATTATTTTTCATGTTCACGCGGGCGCGGATGTGCAGCGTGCCCCCGCCGCCAAAACCCTCGATCCTGGCTACGTTACGATCCACGTTCAATTCTTCCTGCGCAATGTCGGCCAGCGTAAAGTGCGTGTAAGTCACCTCCGCACGTCGAACGGGGGATTGCGAACGCACCTGCGCCCCCGCCGATACCGTTGCGTCATCGGTGTCCAGTATCTTACTGATAGCAAGTAAGCCGCCCTGATTCGACACCCCCAGGTAAGTACCGTCGATCGCGTAATGGTGGTAGAGCGTCCGCACGTTGGTCGCGTAACCCGAGTTCTCCGTAACCCACCACCGCCCATTCGCCTGCACCACCCGGGCACCGGTCACGCGCAGGAACTGCACCAGCGCATCGTAAGCGCTGGAGTTCTCTACCCTCCCCCGATCGTCGACGCTGCGCAGCGCCTTACTGTTTAGCTTCAGTTCACCGCTCAGGTTGAATTGGTCGCTGGGCGTCACCCCGTCCGGCACGAGTAAGCTATTGAAGCTCATGAACACGTCGTCCGGCCCGTAGTAGCCGGCCGGTAGCGGAATGTCGGTGAGGCAGCGCAGCAGGTGGTCCTTTAGCGGTTCCACGCCACCACCCAGGTAGTCCACCCCCTTAAGCCGTCCGATACCGTCGGTGGCCGCGATGGTGATTTCATACTTTTCCTCCCAAAGCGGGCGGGTCGACTGCCCGGGCAGCACGTAGCCCATCCACCACAGTTCCCCTTCGCGGAGCACGCGCAGGATGTAGGTGCCTTCGGGGTTCGACTGAGTCCTCAGTAGTTGCTCTTCGCGGTAGTTGCCCTTGTCCACCATCCACGACACCGTCAACTTGGAAGCGAAGATGTTGGAGGTGAGCGACTTCTTATCGAGCTTGTAGTCCAGGCGTACGGACGTGATCGGTGTTTTGATGAACGTGTCACCCGGCCCGCCCCGATCGAGAAACACGTCGTAGCCCACGTCGTCGTGGAAGAACCCGCCTTTGATTAGCGCGCCCATTACCCGTAAGATTGTGCGTAGCCGGGTTCGGCCTGGCGGATGACTGCAATAAGGTCTTCGCCACGCTGGACGAATTCACCGAAGACGCGCACGGCACTAGCCCCGCCGCCCATGTTGATCATTTGTTCCAACCGATCGAGCGGGACGACGGCCTCGGGGCCGGCCTCACCGATCAGGGCGAGCTGGGGGCCGGTGGTTACCCCACCCTTCGCCAGGGCGGGAATACCGATGGCGTTGATGGCGGAATTGAACAGCGCGGACGCACCGGCACCGGCGGCGGCGGCAATACCCACATTGAAGGGGAAGGGTACCTTGGTTAGCGCCTTACTCACCTGCGTGACGACGGCTAGTTTGATCTCGGCGGCGATCGCGTCGCGCACGGCGGAAACCACCGCGGCGCTGAACGCCTTAACCGCGCTCTGCCCTTTGTTCATGGCCTGCGTCACGCTATCGAACGCCGTGCCGGAAGCTTCTTTAAGCATTTGCATGGTGGCGGCAACCTGTGCCAGTGATTCGGCTAATTCCGTGTTCTTGGAAATGAACCCGTCCAACCTTTCGGTGAGTCCGATAACGATCTCGTCGGTGGGTAGGAACCCTTCCTCGTAAAGCGTTTGCAGGGCTGCTTTGGTCAGTTCGATGTTCTCCGCCATGCCGTTGAAGCCCTCGCCGAAGAACCTTACTTTTTCTTCCGACTCCGCCAGCCCGGCGTTCAGGTTGTCGGTGATCTCGGTGCGCAGCTCGGCCATGACCTGCTTGGTGCGCTCGTAGGGGTCCGTATCGATCACCGGAACGATGGCCAGGCCGGAAAGCGCCCGCGTCAGTAGTTCGGACTCCAACCGCGCGGAGTTAGCCAGCGTGAAGTATTCTCCCAGCGATTCGCGCGCTTCTTTGGGGATTTCGTACTGCTTGGCGTCGAGTGACTGCGCGGCGGGTAGGACGTTCCGCGATGGGTCGCCGCCCGACGAACCACCACTGGCGCCCCCGCCGCCACCCAGTATGTCCGCAGGAGAACTAATCGTCGAGCCCGGCGCATCGAGCGATTGATTGAATGTTTTACGAGCGGCTTCAGCAGCGTCCTTAGCTGGTTTCAGAAAGTTGGCCGGGTTAAATAAACTTTGTCCTAATTTTTCACCCGCCTTTCCAAAATCGCCATTCAAGACATCCGTCATTGCCCCTACCACTAGCGTGACGTGCTCGACCAAGCTAGTAAACAAAGACACGATGAAAGACACACCGCTCGCGAGACTCGCCATAACACCATCGAATACGCTACCAGCCTTTGAGAATATTTTGGATAAATCGGGAAATACTTTAGTGATTAGCTTACCCAAATTGTCACCAAGGCGCACGAACATCTCACCAAGCTTGGCTACTTGTCCCCGGAAGAACGCACTGCGGTCATAAGCAACTTTGAAACCGACAGCAATGGCACCAATTGCGAGCACTGCCAACCCAATCGGACTAGTTAAAGCCACGAATGCGTATTTCAAGCCTAGCATAGCTTTGTCCAAAGCACCGCCAACAGAAACAGCCTTATAGATTAAATCGCCCTTGAAAAACAAAGCCAAACTAAGCTTAGAGTATTTACCGAATGCCAACATACTACCCGCTACAGACGCAAGTGGCCCGCCCAAAAGCTTGAACCCCGTAACTAACAGTGGTAAGGACTTGGCTGCCGCACCCAAGCCAAACGACAGCGGCCCGACAGCAGCGGCCGCACCGGCCGCATAGATAATGAATTTCTGTGTGCCTGGATTTAATCCGGTAAAACCCATACTAACCTTAGTAATCACATCCGCCAACTTCCCCAAATTGACCTCCAAGTTCAACGCCTTAGCAATCGCCTCACCGAGCGGACGGATGCCCACCTGCACCGCGTTACCAAAGCTCTCGAACGACTTGGCCAGGCCACCCTGCACCCCTTGGAAATTCTTGTTGGATTCGATGGCCGTGGTAAGGCGGCTGGTAAAGTCCGTCATCGAAATACCCGTCGCCCGAATCCCCTCAGCGGTGGACGCGCCAAACTCCTGCTTGATGAGCGCACCGAGAGCCGGCATCCGGTCCAAGATGGTATTCAAGTCTTCCTGCTCGATCTTCCCCTTACCGATAATCTGCGTGAACTGCCTTAAGACCCCACCGACGTCGTCGATGGAAGAACCCGACACCGTAGCCGCAATACCAAGCTGCTTGATCGTCCGCTCGGCTTCCGCCGCCGCCAGGCCCGCCCCCACCAACCGCTGCTCACCGAGGGCGGCGGTTTTCAGGTCCAAGGTCGTGCGCGTATCGAGCACGATTCGGTTGAGGCGTTGGAAGGCTTCCTGCCCGCCTTTCGCCGATCCGGCGAGCGCGCCCAGGCCCTTTTCCAGCCGGTCGAAATCCGCAAACGTCTTGACGGCCGTAACGCCCAGCGCCACCAACGGCAGACTGACGCGGGCGGTCAGGCTACTACCGATGGATTCGGCTTTGAAGCCGAACCGCTTGAGCTTGCCCAACCCCTTGTCGAGGCCGGCGGCCAACCCCTTCAGGTTGACACCCAATCGAATATTTAGGTCGGCGGCTGCCATGGTTTACGGTTGAGGTTGGTTGCGGTTAGCGTATTCTAGCGCCGCCTGTGCGTCTAGTTTGGCGGCTACTTTGAGGCGTTGTTGGCGTTGTTCTTCGGTTTCGGGTGGCGGTTTCGCGGCTGCTTTGTCAACGGAGAGGGACAGCACGTCCGTCACGTCCAACTTTTTGTAGTGGGGCCGCATCGCCGCCCACATGATGTAGCGCGTTTGCTGCCAGCGATCCTGATCGTACGTCCGCCTGGCTTCGTAGGCCTCGATGAACTCCCAGGGGGTCAGGGCGTAGAAATCGGTGAGGGACAGGCTCAGCACCCCGAGCGCTACGCCTTGGTAGTCGATTTTTTGGCGGGTGCCTTCGCCTTGGCTTTTTTTTCCTTGCTCTCTTCCGGTGCTTTCCCGGCATCCGGCACGAGCGCCATCACCACGTCCGTGAACAGCCCCATGTATTCGTTGATGGCCCGTTCGACGTCCTCAATCTTCGGCGTGGGTCGCTCGTCCTTTTCCCAGCTCAGGCCCGCGCCGATCACGTTACGGATGAAGGGCTCGACGGCATCGGCCGGGAATTCGTTCTTGCTCAGCATCTGCATCATCGTGTCGAATTCCGAAAGATTCTTCAGACCGAACAGCGGAAGGGAGCGGCGAATAGCACCGAAGTCCAGGCGGACGGGGTATTGCTCGCCGTTGAATTTGATGGTGCCCTGTAGTGTAGTAAAACTCATAATCGTATCAGTTGAAAATTGGTATAGCCCCGCCCCGACGTGGTCGGGGCGGGGCGGTTGGTTACACGGTCACTACGCCGAAGACGGGCGCGCCGATGCCGGTACAGGATCCGGAGATGGTGCCGTTTTCCTCGACCGCGGCGGTCATGGAAAAGTCGGACATGATGACCTGGCCGGAGACGATGCTGTCGCCTTCCTGGTCGGTCGTGGCTTTCCAGTCGAAAGCGTCGTCCTGATCGAAGAGCGCGAAGATTTGCTGCATAGCATTGACGTTGCCGGTGCCCAGGTCTCCTTTCTCGCTCATGAAGCCCTCGAAAGAGAGCGTGTAGCTTTTCTTGCCGGATTCGCCGGAGCTGTAGCCGCCGGTGTTGTCCTTGTGGACGGTTTCGCGGATTTCCTTGGAGTAGGCCACCGTACAACTGTTGGCGCGGCCGATGACTAAACCGTTGAGGTAAAGCCGGAAATTGGTACCGTTGATGACGCCTTGCGTTTGTGGCATGATGTTTAGGGTTTTAGGTGCTTACGCGGGCGGTGCAGTCGACCACGTACTGAAATAGGTTCGATGGGGTGAGAAAAGGGGCGTCGGTGTTGTCACCGACCTTGGTTCTGATCCGTCCGCCCGGTGGCCCCACTACTTTCCAGTTGAGGGCAGACCGGACGGCCTTTTTCATGGATCGGATGTCGTTATAATTGTCGGCGTACAGATCGATCTGGAAACCCCAGCCGTCGGGGATGGGGCCGTCCTTGGTGGCGATCTCGTTTATCTCCAGTTCCTGCATGACCATGAAGGGCGGGCGCAAATTCTGATCGGCCACGACGGGGTAGATGCGGTCGCCCACCAATTCCGTGATGGTCTGGTCGGTAGCGAGCACGTCGTAGATGAGTGATTGAGCGTCCATGGTTAGCGGGTCGAAATTCCGTTTTGGCGGGCGCGGCGTTTAATAGATTTGCGCGTCCCTTTTTCTACGATGGAAATAATTTCCAGCTTCGAGCTGGCCAGGGCGGGGTCCATCACCACTGCCTTGAATTGCTTTGCGCCGCCGAACAGCATGTGGGCGTAATACCCGTCCGTCGGCTGCCCTACCCCACCGTACTCCGCGACCTTCTTTTTGGCGAAGCGCGGCCCCACGATGGCATCCACCAACCGGCGGATGGGGATGCGGCCGATACTCCGTCGAAGGTTACCGGGGTTGTAGACGATTCGGTCAGCACCCGAGCCGCGTTGGTGCTTGCGCGTGCCCTTCGGCACCCGCGACCGCGCCGCTTTGATGAGTGGCTTTGCGGCCCTGATCATCACCGCCCGGCGGTCTTTTCGCGAGTAGGTTTCGAAGGTCTTTTGCACCTTGTTCGTCCATATTTTCGCTTCCGCGTTCATGGACCTACTCATGCGTTTGCTCGCCGATGGCCAGGCATTCCAGTTTCAATAATTCAAGCCGGTCGCCCGTTGGCGAAACCGATAAGATGTCGTAGACGCGGCGATCAAAAACCACCCGGTCGGTCGTGGATAGCTCCCGGTTTTCGCGGCGGATCGTCAGCAGCAGCGTGGCGCGGGTGTAGACCCGGTCGCCTTTCTGTTTCTCGTCGCTACCGACGCTCCGGAACTCGGGGGCGGCGTAAACGCCGGTTTCCAAGTCGTTCCAGGTCTTTGTCGACCCACCTACCTGCCCGCGCGCGGTGGTCGGGCGTTGGATGGTGATGCGCGAGCGCATTTGCCCGATTAAGTCAGCCATCTGCGTTGCGTATTGAGGAGGTTATGGGCGGCGGTCGGCAGGTTGCGCACCATGTTGACCCGGTTCTCGTACATGTCGGCGATCAGCAGTTTCATGGCCGCTTTAATGGCGGGGCTCACTTCCTTGTAGGAAGCGGCCCCGGCCTCGTAGGTCACGATGGGCGCGGTCGCGGGTGCCAGGTTCAGGACGATGACCGTGCAGCTTAGCCGGTCGTCGGCGGTGTATTCCGTCGGGTCGAGCGTTCTGGTGCCCACTTTCACGCTGGTTACGGAGGTAATCCGGTCAGCGTGGAGAGTCAATTGCCTTTCCCCGGCCTCGAAGCGTTCGACGAGGGTTTGGTGGAGAAAGATTCGGTTCGTGTAGTGCTCGCAGTACGCCCGCGCCGCCATGATGAGCCCCTCGATGAGGGCATCTTCGGCGTCGTACCCCACCCGTAGCCAGTCCTTAGCCTCGTCGAGGCTGACCGGTTCTTGGTTGGGGGGGGAGGTGACTACGTGCATGGTCGGTTACTTAGCTTTGGCTTTCGCCGTCGCGGTAGTCTTTTTTGTGGTGGTCTTTTTGACCGGCTTTGCTGCTTTAGCGGCTTCCTCGGCACCTGCGGCCGCGCCCTCCACCAATTCCTCGGTGGTAGGCACCTCCTTAGTACGGTCAGGGACGGACGTAGCAATGACGGGCGGGACGGGGGCGGTGTTATTGGCCACCTTCGGCGCGGCGTCGGGTATATTGTCGATGGTTTCCACCACCTTCATCACTGCTTTTTCGGCCACTGCGACCTTGGCGTTGATGGCTTTTTCGGCCTTCTTACCGGTTAAGTCGGCGTTGTCGACGCCCAACCCTGATTTGATCAGTAGTTTGCCCTTTTCTTCGGACACTTCGACCACCGTATCGACGGCGGCGGAAATGTTGAAGGGCGGGCCGACGGCAGGGGCAATAAGTAGAACTTTCATGGTACGGGGTTGAGCTGGTTAGAACTTACCCGCGCCAGGAAAGCGCGGGTAAGTTGTTGGGTGTGGTTTAAGCCGCGGTGGCTTCGGTGTTGATGTCGATGACCGCGGAGAACGACTGGGGGCGGCGGACAACTACGTCTTTGTAGCTGTTGCTCACGATCCGGACCATTCCTTCGAGCGCCTTAGTAAAAGGATCAAGGATGACATCGCGGCCACCCCAGCCGCCGATGATGACTTCGCTAAAGTCACCGAAGATCATGGAGCTGAGCGTTTCGCCGGAGGTACCCTTCTCGCCCTTATTGGGAACCTGCGTGGAGAACTTGATGGGGTAGCCCATCAGGGTTCCGCCCTTAGCGCTTTCGAGCAGGTATCGGTCGGAACCCTGTGCGATAGTCGTAACCATCAGTTCCGCCATGACCTCGGGGTTGGTCAGGAAGGCGAGGTTATCCAGGCTCACGTCGGCAACGCCCATTGCCCGCAGCATGGCCACGATTTTCGGGCGGGTGATGACGGCACCATTAGCACCGAGTTGGACTAGATTGATGCCAGCGGTGTTTAGGATTCCCCGAGGAATACTTCCCACTCCGCTGCCAGTGAGGGCGGCTTTGTCGAGGGCGAGTTCGTCGGCCTTCAGCAAATCGCGACGCAGGAAGGCTTCGTAGTCGGCCGGGGTGTTGCTCTGAATCAGCAATTGTTTGCTGGCTTCGGTGTAGGCCGTCAGGCGCTTCGGGCTCATTTCGATCTTACCGAAGGTGGGCGTGGTCTCGTCAGCGGTTTCGATCTCACCTTTCCACTTGGAAATCATATGGCCGGTCACGCGGACCATTTCCAGGTTGGCGGTAAGCCCTTCGATGACTCGGGCCCCTAACTCGACGATACGCGGCTTGGGCCGGTTGCTGTCAATAAGGTCGGCACTTAGGTCGGTGGCCACAGTTACCCCGGCGCTGGCCTGATTACCGACGATGCTGGCACGCTTGGAAGCGGCCATGAAGGATGCGGGAACGGCAATACCTTCAATCTTACCACCAAATCCAGCGGCCTCACTGATCGCGGCGTCCCGCATCTCCTTTTCCAGGCCGTCGAGCTTTTCTTTGCGCAGCTCCATACCGAGACCACGAGTAAAGCTGAATTCACGCACGATTTTCTCCATTTCGCGTTCCTCGCTTTTGCTGGCTTCATTGCCACCAGCGATAGCGACGGGCTTGGTCTCCTTGGAGGCGTCGGCGGCGTCACGGGCTTCGACGAATTCGAGGCTGGTGGCGCGCTCGTCCAAATCCTCGATTTCCGCCTGCAGTGCTTTCGCCTGCTTGGATTCTTCGTCGGTGAAGGTGGACCGGCCTTCGTTGGCCAGCTTCACGTGAATGGCGCTGAGCTTTTGGCTACGGGTCTGGATTTCTTTGCGAAGTTCTTGACTTTTAGTCATGGCAAAAGGGTGTTTAGGTGGCCGCTTTCAGCAGCGTGTTTACGTAGGTGATGGACTGGCGGACCTCATCGGAGAATCCGGCAGGTGGAGTAGGTTTTTCTTCGCCCTTCGTGGGTTTGCTGCGCAGGGCGACGTCGGTGTTTGAGTTGGCCGGGTAGGTGACCGGGGAGACGTCGTAGACGATCTCGAATTCTTCTATGGTGCGCAAATCCATCTCCTCGGACTCTTCAGTCCACGTCTGTTTTTTGACGACGAAAGCGTAGGATGATTGCGAGATGTTACCGAGCCGGATATTTTCAAACAGGTCGTTACCGATGTTGGTATTTGGCATATCGAAGCCATACTTCAGACCTTTATCGTCGATGGTAAGGGTGAGCGTCTTGTTGATCGATCGCGCCAGAATGTTATCCGCGTTGTGGTTGAACAGGCACCGGACGTCGCTCAGGTCGGCGTTGTCGAAAGCGGTGCGGGCGATCACTTCGGTGTACCAACCCATATCGGTGGGGACGCCGAACAAGGCGGCGTAACCTTCCACGCGCCGGCTAGATTCGGCGGTGCGGAACTCGATTTCCAGCGACCGGACTTCCTGGTCGACGTTGTGCTTTTGTTTAGGCATCGGCAGGTTGCTTTTTGGTGGAATCTGACTTCACGTTACTGGCTAGGGACATACCGAATTTCTCACCACCTTCGTAGGGGTTCATGTTTTCCAGGGCGCGGATTTCGTTGGGGTTGATGGCGCGTGTCTGGAAGAGTTTGAGGTACAAGTCGGCGCGGGCGTTAGTGTCGCCACGGAGGAGACCATCGAGGTTGATCCGGACGAACATTTTGCCCTGATCCTTCCGGCTAAACAGCTTCGTGTTGAACTCCTTTTCAAGAATCTTGACGTAGACGCGAAGCGTGAATTGGACCAACACCCGGTTAAGTTCTTCCACGTTGGAAAACGTGGCGGCTTCCAGGTTACCGAGCATGATGGGGTGGACGCCGGTGATATTGGAGATATCGCCGATTGTCTGGAGGCGACTTTCGTTGAGGCGGCTTTCGTCCATGGTGCCACCGAGCCGTACGAACTTGAATCCGAATGGAAGCATGCCGACTTTACCGGCCTTGTCGCGGCCGGTGTTGTTTTTAGTCCAGGCACTCATCGCCTGCGCGGCTTGCTCTTTATTCATGGGTTGGTCCGGCACCAGTAGGCCGGAAACCTGCCCGCCGTTGTCGTAGACAACCCACGCCATTTTGATTTCCGCCAGGGCACGCTTCAAAGTATCCTGAAAGACGACGATAGGATCCTGACCAAAAATGCCATCCTTGCTTTTAAGCTTGAAGTGTAGCAGAGATTCGGCGGGAATGGGTTTGCGACCGTAAAAACGGTAGAAGTATTTACCGCGGACCTCGACAATGTCGGGGTGGCCGTCGGTGATGATCTCCAGTTCGTAAGGCTCTCCGGATCGGTAGTGGGGCAGCACGTAGCAATTCCCGTGCAGCATCAAATTACGGATGATGGCCGTGCGGAAGTCGAACGTGTTGTAAAGTGGGTGCGGCCGGCTAGACAGCAAGTGGTGGAGGGGGTTGTCGACGGCTTCATCCGTTTTCCCTTCCTTGCCGCGCTCGAAAACACCGATCGGCATGCTCGCAATCTGCGTGGCGACGATGTCGATAGCTCGATCGTAGGCGGGAATGGCCTGCGCGGTCTTTGCGGTCAAGACGGTATCGCCAATTCCCCACGACTGGAGGAACATTTCCCAGCTACTAGCGGGGGCCTTGCCCTCGATGGTGCGCTGATCCGAGCGGTAAGACGTGCTTTTACCGAACCAACCCTTCGCCCGCTGGAGTAATCCAGGGCGTCCCGAGCTGCGTATGGAGGAGAATTGAGCGGTCACTGGCACAAAAGACCAGTAAACCGGCCGGAAAACAGCGGGGCAGGCGTCCCTTATGTGCTTCCGGGAAGGTTTAGCGGACGTTTGAGCGCTTAATCCGCATAATTCGCTCTACGTAGCGCGTACGGCTCTTGCGGAAGTTGTCGTACTCCGAAAACCGATTTTGCCCGCACAACTCGATGAGCTTTGCCTCGATCATGTGGAAAGACTCCGCTGGGGAGTTATTACCGCATAGTTCGTAGTACTCCCGGTAATATTGATCCCCGGTAAGAAGGGTAATTGAGTAGGCTACGAGTTCTTTGACCGCGGCGCGTTGTTGTTTGTTGAGTGTTTTTGTCATTGCCAATTTATTCCGAAGTCTGGTGATTCTACTAGTTTGTAATTGAGGTATTCCCCGAATGCCATGGCCAGAGCGACGGCACCGTCGATCTTTTCGCGGCTCTTTCCCTTGTCGAATTTCACGTTGCCGTTTCCATCCGTGTAGGTGACGATGTTGCCGAACATCCACCGGAGGACGGGGTCGTTACGGTGGTCGAGTTCTCCTTTGAGGATCGCTTTGAGCATGTAGTGGATGGGCTCGCTGAATTTGCTGGCGCGTTGGGCAAATTCGCTCATCAGTATGCCCGATTCGTGCGCTTGGGTGGCGAGGTGGGCGGCGTTCCAGGGGTCGTAGGACATGCCCCGGAGGTTAAAATATTTACTGTCCGCGATGATTCCGGCTAGGATATGGTCGTAATCGGCTACGTTTCCGGGGGTGGTGGTGATCCACCCTTCCTCCGCCCAGTCCAAGTAAGGGACTAGGTCTTTGCGGCTCCGTTCCTGCGCGTTTTCTTCCGGTACGTAGTGGCGCATGAGCACCCGAAACCGATCGAAACCGGCCTGCGGGGGGAAGAGGTAAGCGGCGCAGGTGATGTCCCGGGTCTTCGCTAGATCCAAACCGCCGAAACACAGCAAGCCTTCGACGTCTTCGGGCTTCCAATCGCTGGCGCCGGACATGTAGTCTTTGTCCTTCACCCAGCGACTGGCTACCGATGTCCAAATGTTGAGGTTCTTCGTTTTGAAAGAGATTTCTTTGAGAGCACCTTCGGTTTGGGCTTTGCGGAATTCTGTTTGCAGGCCGGACATGGTGGGGGTGCGTCCTAGCCCGGGGTTTGCTTTTTCCCACAGGCTTTCGTCTTCCCAATCGTCGTCGTCGTCGAGGCAGAAAATGAGGGGTAGGATGTCGTCGTTTTCTACTGTGCCCTCCAGTATGTGGTCGCAACTCTTTTCGAATCGCCACAGGGGTCCGTTGATATTGAAGCCGCGCGTGGTGGTAATGAGTAACATGGGTTGCTCGCGCGATACCATTCCCGATTCCATGTTGTCGGGGATGGCGCTGTCCTTTGCTTCGTGGTACTCATCTACGATACAGAGGTGAGGGTTTACCCCATCCATGGTTTTCGCGTCGGCGGCCATGGGTTTGAACCAACTATCCGATTCGGTATTGATGATCGACCGGCGGACGGTACTATCGTAGACCTTCAGCGTTTGGTTAACCCATTCGCTTTCGCGGGCGGCGTAGGTCATCATCTTTTTGGCGGCGATCCAACTGAATTCGGCTTGGTCGTATTTATTGGCGGCGCTGTAACATTCCGCCCCTTCCTCATCATCGAAGAAAGTGAAGATGTTAGCGATGGCTGCGGCGAACTCGGTTTTACCATTTTTCTTCGAGACACACAAAATGGATTTTCGAAAGACGCGCAGGTCGTTCTTAACTTTCTTAAGAGCGAAAATCATGACGAGGAAGAATTCCTGCCAGTCCATCATCTCGAATATCTCGCCAGCGTAGGTACCCTTAGTGTGGCGGAACAAACCGACGATCTCGATCACCCGCTCCGCTTCGTCGAAGTCGAAATAGTATTCTTCTTTGTTGGCGAGTCGGACGCAACGCTCCACGCACAAGCGTTCCCGGCGGCCAGCTTTACGCTCACCGTCCAACACCTTCGTCATATACCGGGCCCAACCCGGCACGTCTGGCATCAACCGACTTTTCTAAGTCTTGCGAACTTGTCCATGGGCTTACCAAGGCTAGTAGCTTTCTCCCTACCCTTCTCTCGGAAGTGCCGATCGATACCGAGCATTTTGGCGTACTGGATTAGCCGGTCACTGGCGTCCTTGCGCATAATGACCTGAGGACGGCGGCGCTCCGATCCGTTTTTGTCGATCGTGGTGTAGCCCCTGTCATATAGAAATTCGTCGAAGCGCTTTACCTCAGACGCGGCTTTTGAGTAGGCAGCGATTGCCTCGGTGTCCACCTTGTTCAGGTCGCCGGCCTCCTTCAAATATTTCACGGTCTGGCGGAAGACCTTGGTGGCGTCGCTGTCCTCTTTCAGGTAGCTGGGGAGCGTGGGGGTGGAGGCGCGTTTTGCTTTTGGTTTTCGGGGGGTGGGCATCCGTTCACTTTTTTTGATAAAATTTGCCCTTGTAAAAGGGAGGGGCTGGGGCGGGTATCGTGGGGCGAGTGCCGTCAGGCTCGACCCCTCCCCCCGGTAGGGTCGAAGGCGAGGGGCGGAGGGCGCAAGTCTTGGAGTACTTGATCTCGATCGTAGGGAGCACACTTACCACTCTCCAGTACCCTACACTCGGGACGGTAGCCGATAGCTTCGCGCGCAGACTTACGACCGTGCACTTCCTTGGTGAGTGACATGAGGTTAGCATCGGCGAAGTGATCGCCACCCATGGCTATGCTTACGATGTGATCGGTATGGTCAGCGGGTACGTCCTCACCAAGCACCTTCAATGAGTACTCACAGAAAGGGTAACGCGCTCGGTAGTTAGCACTCACAGTCTTCCACCTGTTAGTCTTGTGTACGGCGCGGCCACTGGCAGTACCTGACTGCTTGGGGCGCTGGTACCTGTATCGCTTGGGGCGTGGGAGGTGTGGCATTAGGCGGCAGGGATTAGGTGCTCTACTGATTGGTAGAAGGCGGTGAAGGTTCTTAGGTGGGTGGTGGTTCTATCTTGGCTGTGTTCCGGGTACCACCATGAGGGTTAGTCGAGGCCCCGTCACTTCGTTGTGGCGGGGCTTTCTTCGTTTCATGGATGTGTTTCTATTCCTGCCAACCTGATCATCAATCGTTAGACACGACTTTAACCGATCAGCTCCGTGAGGTGCACGACGATGTTGATTGCCATCACCGCCGCCAGCGCTAAGCCGAGCAACCGCATCCAGGTCTTGTTTTCTTCCCGGAATTCGGTAGTGCGTGCCTTCGCCTCCGCATTACTAAATTTAATGGCACCCCGCGCAAATAGGTACAGGTAAACGCCGGCGGCAAACAGGACGATTTCGAGAATCAGGCCGATAGTGGAAGCACTCATAAGAAAACCCGTTTAGTAAATAAGCTAATTGCATAGTTAACCCGTAAGGAGCCTTTTAGCTCGCCACTAATGTCGTACTTTTCGGCCACAGCCCAATACCAACCAAAACCTAACCGACCATGACAAAAGAACAACAAGCCGCCGCGGAAAATGAAGACCACATGCTCCTGATGGTCTCCCGCCTAAAACACCGCCTGGAAAAAATCCACCTCGGTGGCGGCAAACGAGGCATCGTCAAACAACACGAAAAGGGGAAGATGACCGCCCGCGAACGCGTCGACGCCCTCATCGATGAGGAGACAGAATTCCTGGAATTCGGCGCTTTCGCCGGCTTCGACATGTACGAAGAGTACGGCGGCTGCCCGGCGGGTGGCGTCGTGACGGGCTACGGCCGCGTCCAGGGACGGTTGTGCGTAATCGTAGCTAACGACGCCACCGTCAAGGCCGGCGCGTGGTTCCCCATTACCGGCAGAAAAAACTTGCGCGCGCAAGAAATTGCGATGGAAAACCGCGTGCCGATCATTTATCTAGTGGACAGCGCCGGCGTCTTCCTCCCCCTTCAGGACCAAATCTTCCCGGACAAGGAACACTTCGGGCGCATTTTCCGTAACAACGCCCACATGAGCGCCATGGGCGTCCCCCAGATCGCGGCCGTAATGGGCAGTTGCGTCGCCGGCGGCGCTTACCTACCGATCATGTCGGACGAAAGCCTGATCGTGGAAGGAACCGGCAGCATCTTTCTGGCCGGACCTTACCTCGTCCGTGCGGCCATCGGCGAAAAGGTCGACGCCGAAGACCTCGGCGGCGCCAACATGCACTCGTCCCTGAGCGGCGTGATCGATTACAAATGCGTCGACGACACCGACTGCCTGCTCAAGATCCGTGACCTAGTCGGCCGCATGCCGGACGAGCCGGTGACGGCATTTAACCGGACCGCGGCGGAACCCGCCCCGGGTGGCGACAACGGAATCCTGCAGGTGCTGCCAGAAGACCGGGCCAAGCCTTACAAGGGGCGCGACCTCATCAACCGCATCGCGGACGGGGGGCAATTCACGGAGTTCAAGGAAGAGTACGGACAGACGCTACTGTGCGGCTACGCACGAATCGAAGGTTGGAGTGTTGGCATTATTGCCAATAACCGAGAAGTCGTCAAAAGTGGTAAAGGAGAGATGCAATTCGGCGGCGTAATCTACTCTGATTCAGCGGATAAAGCCGCTCGGTTTATCATGATTTGCAACCAGAAAAAGATCCCGCTGGTGTTTCTCCACGACGTGTCCGGCTTCATGGTTGGGAGCCGTTCCGAGCAAGGCGGCATCATTAAGGACGGGGCAAAAATGGTAAACGCGATGGCCAATAGCGTGGTCCCTAAGTTCAGCATCGTCTGCGGAAATAGTTACGGGGCCGGCAACTACGCCATGTGTGGCCGCGCCTACGACCCGCGCCTGATGCTTTCCTGGCCCACCGCGCGCCTGGCCGTCATGGGTGGTTCACAGGCGGCAAAAGTCTTGTTGCAAATTCAGGTAAGTAGTCAGAAGAAAAAGGGAGAAGTCGTTTCTCAGGCCGACGAAGATGAATTGCTCAAGAAAATTACCGAGCGCTACACCGACCAGGCTAGCCCCTACTACGCGGCGGCCCGGCTCTGGGTGGACGAGATCATCGATCCGCGCGCCACGCGCAGTTGGATTTCGGCCGGCATCGAAGCGGCTTCTTACGCACCGGTCGGCGAGTTTAAGATGGGTGTGCTGCAGACCTAGCCTCAGTAATGGGAAAGGTATAATTTTAAGCATGCTTTAGACTAACCGTGCCTTAGCAACTACCCACCGACGGCTCAGCCCGGTGGGTAGTTTCGTTTATGCGCGGTCGCGGGATGCCAAGAATTGGGGCAAAAGGAGCCAGATTAATTACCTACCTCCCGGCGTCGGATTGTAACAATTAGATCAATAAAGTATAACCGTTACGGACGGGCAAGTTCCCGTGCTACCTTCGCGGTGTGAATAAATACGACAACGACCTTTTCCTACGTGCCGCCCGTGGCGAATTGACCGAGCGCCCACCCGTCTGGCTAATGCGACAAGCCGGGCGCATCCTGCCGCAGTACCGCGCGCTGCGTGCCCAGCTCAGTGGCTTCATCGAACTGGTGACCACCCCCGATCTGGCCGCGGAAGTAACCGTCCAACCCGTCGACGAACTCGGCGTGGACGCGGCGATCATTTTCAGCGATATTTTGGTGATCCCCGAGGCACTGGGCCTTCCCTACAACATGATCGAGAAGGTCGGCCCCCGGTTTCCCGAGGTCATCAAGTCCATGGCCGACTTCAAAAAATTGCGGCCGGCCGACGCGGCACCGGAGCACCTGGGGTACGTGTACGACGCACTCGACGCGACCAAAAAATTGCTGAACAACCGTGTTCCGCTGATCGGTTTCGCCGGTGCCCCCTGGACGATCTTCGCCTACATGGTCGAAGGCGGCGGCTCGAAGACTTTCAGCAAAGCGCGGGCGATGCTCTACCGGGAGCCGGAATTAAGTCACCTGCTGATGGAGCGGATCGCGCTGGCAACGGCGGCTTACCTGAAGGGGAAAATTAGCCACGGTGCTGATTTAATTCAGTTATTCGATAGCTGGGCCGGTGTGCTCCCCCCCGCTCACTACGAGGCGTTTGCGTTGCGGTACCTCAAGCTGATTATTGATGAACTGGGCGACGCCGTCCCCATCACCGTGTTTGCCAAAGATGCTCGCCACGCCATTCCGTCGATCGGAAAGTTAGCCTGCAATGTCGTGCAACTCGACTGGATCGCGGACCCCGTTTTGGCGCGGTCGCAGGTGCAAGGAAAAGTACTGCAGGGCAATCTTGACCCGGTCCAACTCTACGCTCCCCTCCCGGAAGTAGAACGGGCGACCCTCGCCATGCTCGACAAGTTCGGCCCCCACCACATCGCTAACCTCGGCCACGGCGTCTATCCGGATACGCCCCTCGATGGCGTGAAAACTTTTGTCAACACGGTGAAGAATTACCGCTACGGTTGAGGTAAAATCAGACGGTTTTCATCTTTGGCAATTCAAACCAAGGCCACACGGCGTTGCGCGAGCAACACGCATTTTGCCGCCTAAATCAGTAGCCCCGAACCCATGCCCATCAATTACCTAGCACTCGGTGACAGTTACACGATTGGTACGGACGTCGCAACTACTGAATGCTGGCCACGACAACTGCTGAACCGGCTGACGAACGGGGGCATTCTGCCCACCGCGCCGGAGGATACCTCCCTTACCATCGTTGCGGAAAAGGGATGGACGACGGGTGATCTGCTGGCGGGTATTAAAGAAAGTGATCTACTCCCCGCCTACGACTTGGTCTCCGTACAAATTGGTGTGAACAACCAGTATGACGGACTGACTTTAGCCGACTTTAAAGTAGAATTTGCGGACATCCTGGGCAAAGCCCTGCAGCTTGCGGGTGGGGATGCAAGCAAGGTATTCGTTGTGTCGATTCCAGATTACGCGTTTACCCCGACGGGCGGGGGGCAACCATCCATTAGTGAGGCCGTGGGTGTCTTTAATGCTGCCGCCGCAGCCATTGCCACGCGAGCTGGAATTATTTTTTGTGACATCATCGTCATTTCCAGAGGTGGAATTCGTGAGCCAGCCCTGGTAGCTAGCGACGGTCTGCACCCCAGCGGACTTCAGTACCGCAGGTGGGTCGAGGAAGTACTGCTAAATCTTGTGTCAACACTGCTTAAAGGGTGATGGGTCTGTCAATACCGGAAGTGAATGGTAACCGACGCATATTGTATTGAGACGTTAATTCAGGCAGAAACGAAGGCGCGTAGCGGACGTATCGACCACTAAGAACGTTAGCTTATTCGAACGGAGATCCTACCGTCCAGGAAAAGATTGATGGCCGGACGTACGGATCTGACGGTCAACGTGGCCAGCGGTTCCACTGTCAGTTCCCGTTACGGTCGATTGAGACCGGTCCACCTAACGCCTAAATCGTGAAAATAAATCCACCTCATTTCGGCTTGCTATTATTGCTACTGCTCACCAGCGCGGTATGGGGTCAGGTGTACGTACCGGTAGCGGGCGAATACGGGGTAGACGACGAGCGCAAACTTATTCTCCTACGGGGCTCGGCCTCTGACTTACGCGGGGTAACGGAATTGAAACTGAACGACCAGCGCTTCATCATGCACGAGCCGGTGGACGCTAAGTCACCCAAGCACTCGTACAACGTGGCGCGCGGTGAAATAATTTACGCGCTACAGTTTACCGAATTGCCACTCTTTACCCTGACTACTAATGAGGCAATCGGTGACGAACCTAAAGTGGGCGTCCAGGTAACGTACAGCGATAACGACCAGACTTTCCGGGCGAGCGGCGGCGTCGAGTACCGCGGCGGTTTCAGCCTGGAGTTATCGAAAAAGTCGCTCGACCTGGAATTTAACGACGACGTGCAGTTCGGCGAGCTCCGGAATGATGACGACTGGATTCTCGATGCCCTGTACAATGAGCCCCTGCGCGTGAACGCCTTCGTAGGGCACAAACTTTGGCTCGAACAGCACCGCCTCGCTTACGCCAACCAGGAACCCCGCGCCCAGCCCGGGCCCGGCGTTGAACTGGTCGAAGTTTTCCTAAATAACACTTACGCAGGCCTGTACTTGCTGAGCGAACAGATTGATCGTAAACAACTGAGGCTGAAAAAAACGCGCGACGGCGTCATCCGCGGTGAACTTTACAAGGGGGAAGACGACCAACTGGGCACCGACTTCGGTGATAACCCTCCCCTACCCGATTACGCCAGCGAAAACTGGTCGGGCTACGAACTTAAACACCCCAAGGCTGACGAAATTATCGACTGGGGGAATCTCTACGCGTTCCACCAGTTCGTAACCGAGACGAGCGATGCGGAATTTACCGCCGGAATCGCGGAGCGTTTCGACCTGGACAACGCCGCGGATTTCTTACTCTTCATCAATTTACTCGGGATGGCGGATAACGCCAGCCGCAACCTCTTCACGGCTCGCTACGACCGGGACTCACCCTACTTTCACCTCCCGTGGGATCTCGACGGCAGCTTCGGCAACTCGCCCCGGGGCGACAGAATCGCCGCGACGGACTTCTGGTACGGCAACGCACTGTACCGGCGGCTCACCCAGTTGAACGCCGGTGGGTTCAACGACCTGCTCTGCGCTCGCTATGGTGAGCTGCGCAACTCAGGCGTGTACTCGGTAAAAAACATCGCCGGTAAGCTGACCACGGCAGTGGATCTGTTGATCCGCAGCGGTACCGCCGGGCGGGAAAAAATGGCCTGGCCAAAAACGGCAAGCGTCAACGTGGAAACCCTGGCCTACACCGAAGACTGGTTGGTAAAACGACTTGACTTTATGGACAATTTTGTGTGTGCGCTAGCGGCTAAAATCGACGGTAGTTCTACGAACAGTACACTGCAGGTCTTTCCTAACCCTTCCAACGGCATAATCGCCATCGAGCAGCAGGCCGGTGATATCTCTCCCGTATTTCAGGTATACGACCTCAAGGGTCAGCGCCTGTACAGTGGCCTGGCCGGGCTGCGTTCCACCATCGATTTATCGCACCTTCCGCCGGGGACATACTACGTAAAGATGGGAGAAAACGCCACCACCGTATTCATTCGGTGACCCGGGCGTGTTACGTTACTTTACTTTCGACTGGGGTCGACGGTACCGTGATCCGCAGTCCTTTCCGGATTGCCAAGCTAAGCCTACCTTAGCTGACATGACTACCCAGGAAAAAGCCGACATCCACGAACTTCTCTCCGCGTTCCGCATTGGGCCCGCCATCGAACGGCTTGCGCCCCACGTCACTTTGCTCCCGCGTCCGCGCCAAGAAAATTTGAGTCTGCAACTCGCCAAATTGCGGGGAAGGAACGAACACTTTAATAACGTCAGAAAAGCCGACCACACCCCCACGGACCGTCGTCGGGAAAACGACGATTTAGTGAAGGCTTTACAGCTGATCCTCAGCCAGTTCGAAATCAACGACAAGCCAAGGTCTTTAGCCGACATTATCGGTCGTGACCTGGACGATGATTTCCTCGAACGCGAAAAAGAGAAACAAGCCAGCCCGGACGCGACAACCAGCGACAAGGGGTTCCACGAAAAGGTTATTTACGTGGGTTCACCTAGTGTAAAGCAAGCGACCGTCACCGTAGGTAAATCCTACGGTGCGACGTACCACAAATGCACGCAGACACTGCGCCGATTCAACGTAGCCATCGAGCGTGGCGACCGCGACGGGGGGCAAATCGTGGGCGTAACCACGGGTAATTCTCAGGCGCGATTTGGAGAAAAGGTACTCGTGTGGGTCACCCCGAAACCCCTGGGAAAAACCGAAATCACCGTGGTCGTTGACAGTAACTTACGGGATACCGTGCTCGATATGGGCCGGCACCAACAGCTTCTCGACAAGCTTACCCACGCGATTCAGTACGACTAAGCGAGTTCTTCCAGAACCCTGATGGTGTAATCGATTTGCTCGTCCGAGACGTCGAGGTGGGTGGTCAGGCGAATCGTCTGGGGGCCGAACGGAATGCCGTGAATGCCTTTATCGGACAATTTATCAAGAAATACTTCCGCCGTCTGGGTACCCGCGAGGTGAAAAATACACAAGTTTGATTCTACCGGTTCGACCGCTGCGACGTAGGGCAACCGGGCCACCGTTTCGCCGAGCCGACGCGCCCGCGCGTTGTCGTCCTTCAGCCGATCGACGTGGTGCTCGAGCGCGTAGAGACCAGCGGCGGCCAGATACCCGGCCTGCCGCATCCCACCACCGATCGCCTTCCGGTAGCGACGTGCTTTTTGCAGTAAATCCTTTGGCCCCATCAGCAAGCTGCCAACGGGAGCGCCCAAACCTTTGCTGAGGCACAAACTCACGGTGTCGAACGCCGCCCCCCAGTCCGTTGCCCCGTCACCGGTTTCGACCAGCGCGTTGAACAGGCGTGCGCCGTCGAGGTGTACGGAGAGGCCAGCGGCGCGCGCCTCGGTAATGATTGCCTGCGCCTCGTGCAGTCGGTAGATGGAACCACCGCCCTTGTTGCAGGTATTCTCCAACACTACCAGTTTAGACACCGGGAGCCAATCCTGCCGCCCCTTCACGGCGGCACTTACCTGCCCCGGCTGAATCTTCCCCCGGTTGCCGCGTACCAGATTGACGCTGACGCCCGAAAGCAGGGCGTAGACGCCGGCCTCGTACTGGTAGATGTGGCTCTTTTCCTCACAGATCACCTCGTCGAGCGGCTGGGTATGGCACTTAATGGCCAGCTGGTTGGTCATCGTACCGGAGGGGCAGAAAAGCGCCGCCTCCATTCCGAAACGTTCGGCGGCCGTGGCTTCGAGGCGGTTGACGGTTGGGTCCTGTCGGAAAACGTCGTCGCCCACCTCGGCGGCAAACATGGCTTGCAGCATGCCGGCGGTTGGTTTAGTGACGGTGTCGGAGGTTAAATTAACGGTCATAAGTAAGCTAGGTGACGGGTCGGGAAGCGGAGTTTGTTCGGAGATTATTTACGAAGGTGAGTAAATTCTTTGCGGAACTTCCCCACCTTCGGTGCGATCACAAAGCTACAGTACGGGTTGCGTTCGCCGACCTTGCGGTAGTAGTTCTGGTGCCCCGCCTCGGCGGCGTAGAAGGTGGTGTGCGGTGCGAGCTCGGTGATCGCCCGCGCCCCGTACAGACCAGGGACGGTGTTCTCCATTACGTCCAGTGCCAACCTGCGTTGCTCGTCGGTGGTGTAAAATACGGCGCTACGGTACTGCGGGCCCCGGTCGTTTCCCTGCCGACCCGGGGTGGTGGGGTCGTGCGTGGCAAAAAAAACTTCGAGCACTTCCCGGGTGGTGATCACGCGCGGGTCGAACTCAACGAGGACCACCTCGGCGTGGTCGGTGGCTCCGGTACAGACATCTGCGTAGTTAGCGTCCAGCTTCGTACCACCCGCGTAGCCATTGACGATTCGCTTGACGCCCCGCAGCTCGGCAAAAACGGCTTCCACGCACCAGAAGCAGCCGCCACCGAGAATAATACTTTCGTGGTCTTTCGTCGTGTCGACGCGTTCGAGTACTTCTCCAAAATGGGCCATGGCTGGTGTTTCTGTTTGAAAGCTGCCCGCGAATAATTAGTTCGCAACTTTTAGCCGTGAACCCGCTTGGATTGTCTGACGTTGGGCGCGGGCGCGGGTGCCGCGTTTATTGGTTCGGTAGCGACGTTCCGATCCGCACTTTTACGGGGTTAATATTGTTAAGCAAGCCAATGACCAAATTTGAATACGACCTATTGATTGTCGGCTCCGGACCGGCGGGGGCTACCGTGGCCCGCTACGCGGCGAACGCTGGTCTCTCCGTTTTGATCGTCGACAAAAAACAGGAACTCGGCTCCCCCATCCAGTGCTCCGGCGCCGTCAGCCGGCACGCGTTGGAAGAAGTGGAACTTCCGCTCGATGAGGAATACATCCTCGAACCAATTTACGGCTTCGCGATCTACAACCAAGTGGGGGAAAGCACTAAGATCGACTACCGGAAAATCAAGGGTGACGAATACGGAAGCGGGCCGGGTAAAAAGCCCCTGGGTTACGTCGTCGACCGCCGGCGCTTCGACCGCTACTGCATGACGCAGGCCGAGCGGGCGGGTGCCGAGACCTGGCTGAAGACGGAGGCGAGCGGCTACGCTACCCTGCCCGACGGACGCTGCGCCGTTAGCGTTAAACGCTACAATGAAGACATCGAGATTACCTGCAAAGTATTGGTTGGCGCGGACGGGCTAATGAGCCAGGTCGGTAAGTGGGCGGGTCTCCAGACGCACATTCGCATCACCGAACTGGCCGGCTGCCTCCAGTTCATCGTTGACAACGTCGAAACGGAAGGCTTACTGGAAATCATCACCGGCCACGAATGGGCCCCGGGTGGTTACGCCTGGGTGTTTCCGAAGGGCCACGGATACGCCGAGATCGGGCTCGGGGTAATCCCCACCATGACCAAGCAGCCCGCGCAGTGGCACCTCGATAAGTTCATTAAGCAGAGCTTTTTTAAGGAGCGTTTCGCCAATTGCCGCATTCTCGAAGTACAGGGCGGCGGCGTCCCCCTCGCCGCGCCGCTGCGCACGCAGTACGCAGATAACCTCGTCCTCGTGGGCGATGCCGCACGTCACGTCAACCCCATCACCGGCGGCGGTATCCACACCGCCCTCAACGGGGGTAAAATTGCCGCCAACTTTTTAATCGAGCACTTCCAAAACCCAGCGGCAACCTTTACCGCCAAGGACCTGAAGGGCTACCAGGACGCGTGGCTGGCGGAACTCGGTGACAAGATGTGGAGCCTGTACCACAAAAAGACGGCCGTCTTCCACCACGAAGACATTCCCACCCGGGATGCCTACCTCTACGAAACCATGTCGGATTACTTCGACCCCCACTCCGAATACAAGAAAATATGAGCAAGAAAAAACCCGTCATTTTCGACATCGGCTGGAATGCTTGTATCAACTGTGGCGCCTGCGTCGCGATCTGCCCCCAAGAAGCCGGTTTCATTAGTCCCTTTGACACCATTGCCGTCGACCGACCCTGTGACATTGCGTGCTTGCTCTGCGAGGATATTTGCCCCGTACGAACCATTACCCACCGCGAGGCCGTGATGGTGCCGACCGCAGCTGCCTTACTGGCCCTCTAGCGCTTACGGGTTGTACTAACGACGCGTCTTTTGCAAATCTGCGTGGCGTCCGTACGACCGGTGAATGGATCGATGCGTAAGTACTGACTCCACCCAGCTAAACCGCTAACTAAGTTATCCCGCAAAGGTCATCGTAGTCAATACGGCCGATACTGAAGTCCGTTGCTGATGTCTCACCTTGGGTTAAACGCTGATTTGCGTAGCGGGCTGTTTGCCCCTAATTTTTCCATACTTCGAACCACCGCTTGCCGGAACGATCACGATCATTTCGCCGTCGTTTCTTATCCCGTGCGCGCTGATTCTGTTTACGGTCCCGGCGGTTAGCTCTCTCTTTCTTCTTATCCCAGATGGCATTTCGTTTTGCGATGACGTACCGCACGCTGACGGCAGTTTGCGCGTCCAGGATTTTGTCGCCACCGCGCACGTTGATCGCCGGTTTAAAGTCATAGCTAATGTTGAATCCGCCGAACGTCGCTTCCGCCCCGACGACACCGTCGATGCCCAGGGGGGATTTAGCCGGTTGCCCGTCGCTATCCAGCTCACTGGTCCAGCCGGTGTGCATCCCCGCCCCGTAAAAGAGATTTAGCCGCCGTGAGAGCAAGGGCTGATGCTGTTTCCCCAAAAACGTAATGGAGCCCTGATCCTTAACTAAGCTAGACTGCACGATTCCCTCCAGGACGAAGTTTTTGTGAGCGCGGGGCAACCGAAACTGCACGGTTGCACCAATATCCGTACCAATGCGTAAACCCAGTGAGGCATCATAAGATTGCGCGCCGAGGGGAAGACTACCGAAGAGTACTAAATAACAGAGAAGTCTGATCATGCTACCGCAAACGGATGGCCACCGCACTTTGTGTTGCGGTGGTTCCTAATTTAGTTAGGTGAATCGACCTCGACCTCGACGAGCTTACCCGCACGAATTATCACGACACGACCCGCGTACGCACGGACTAGCCTAATATCGTGGGAAATGAAAAGTAGCCCCACCGCCCGTTGCCGTAGTAGCTCCGAAAATAAAGACAGTATCTCCCGCTGCACCGCTGCGTCGAGCGCGGATACGGATTCGTCCGCGATCAAAAGTGACGGGTGGGCGGCCAACGCACGGGCGATGACGAGGCGCTGTTGTTGCCCACCGCTCAGTTCATCCGGTTTACGGTCCAGCACCTCCGGGGTCAATTTAACCCGAGCGAGCAGATCGGTGGGCGTCGGCGTACCGTCGAACCAGGCGTTCTGGTTGGCGGAAAGGACTTCTTTCAGTATCCGCGCAACCGTGTGCCGGGGGTTTAAGCTCGCCAGTGCATTTTGTGGGATTAACTGGACCCCGCCACGGGCTACGGTAATACTGCCAGTTACGTCGCCCTGAGCGTCAACGATATTACTAGCAAGTGTCGATTTCCCGCAACCGCTCGGCCCCGTGAGCGCAACCCACTCACCGGCCCGAATTTCAAGATTGACGTCGGAAAGTATTTGCGTGACCGCTGGCTTACGGAACGGAATCCAGCTACTGGTGTGGTAGGCATAATTCAAGTCAGTAATGGTCAGCACGGGGGCGTCGGGGCCCGGTACGACCTGCTGCCGGCGAGCCGTCCGAGATTCTTCGCCCAGCACTTCCGCGACCGGTCCGTCCGCGACGATCCGACCCGCCTGCAGTTGAATGACGCGGTGGGTTCGGGTGCGTAAGATGCTTTCGTCGTGGGTGATCAGCAACAAGGCGATTTTACGCTCGGTGACTAGTTCGTCGAGCAGATCCAACAGAGCGGTCTCCGTAAGGGAATCTAACGCCGTAGTTGGCTCGTCGGCAATGAGCAGGCGGGGGTTTTTGGCCAGCGCGATGGCAATAATGATCCTTTGTAATTGCCCGCCACTAAGCTGGTGCGGGTAGGAAGCTAGAATTCGGCCCTGGTCACCGATCAGGTGGACCATGTCCAGCAATTCAGGCGGGGTAAATAACTGGGCGACTTCCCCAAGGGCGCGGGCGATGGTGTGCGTAGGGTTGAGTGCCGTGGCGGGGTCCTGCCAAACCATCCCGATCTCCGTTCCCCGGATGCTGCGTAATACTTCTTCTGAGGTGGTGAGGAGATCAACCGTAACGTCGTCGCCCAACGTGAGTTTGAGCTTGCCGCTTACGAACTCCGCCGCCGGCGGCAGTAACGAAACAATCGCTTTGCCAATCATCGATTTGCCCGAGCCGCTGGGCCCCCACAGCCCCACTTTTTCTCCCGCATCAATCGTAAAACTGACTTCATTGACGACCGGGCGGGCGGGGTCGAACCCAATAATTAATTCGTCTACGGTCAGTACGGGGGGCATGCCCCAAAACTAGGCTTTCTTAAGGTATTTCTCTGCACCCGCGACTGCGCAATATGCGTCAAATAGCGGTTTGATTTGATCACAGCCATTCGGGGACGCGGGCGAGAAAGCGATAGTCGTTTGCGTCGTAATCTACTTCGGCCACCAGGTTCTCCCGACCGTTGGAGATCATTAAGAAAGGCACCCTGAGGGCTCCGTTGTAATTACTGGCCTGGCGAAAAGTAGCGGTGCTCAGTTTTACCGTCGGAGCCTTGCACTCAACGAGCAGAAACGGGCGCATGTCCTGATCGAAGACCAAGATGTCCGTCCGACGGTCCGTGTCGTTCACCTTTACGCCCCGCTCGACGGTAATGCGGTTGCGGTTGTAGCGCATGTCGGCGATCAAAAAGTGCAGCAGTAACTGGCGGACAAATTCCTCGGGTTGGAGGACGAGCCACTTCTTGCGAATGGCACAGAAAACCATGCGATTTACGCCGTCTTGTTTGACGTTTAACTGCGCGGAAAATCGGGGCAACTTAAGGTCGATAAAGATCGGCTGGTGGGGTTCGGTAGGCATCGGCGAGGGTTTGCAACTCGGGGAACAGGACAAGGAAGGTCCGGTTGAATTCCGGCCCAAAATCGCGCAATAAGCTTTCGACACCAGCGAGCCGCTCCGGTTGGCTGAGGCGCTTTTTAAGGCGTTCGAAAACGGCGTTCATACCCGGCACGCTCGTGTACATCCGCAGCCACTTACCCTCCACCATTGCCCGCGCATTTTGCGACGCACATGGTGGCATCAGGGGGCGCTGACGCAGGATGCGTGCGTAGGTAGTAGCGCAAAATTCAGGGTAAGAGATCGGACAGAATTGCGACCAGTTGCGGTAAAGACAGTAGTCGAATCCAATATCGGTAAGCACGGAAGAATAACGCCCGTGTCGTTTGGCAATCAGTGCGTTAAGTGACCTCACCTCCGGGTGTTTATCGGTCGCCCGGTCGATGGCCCGGTGAAAGTCAACGCCCCGCTGGATTGCCAGCGGTAAATTTTTCACGGCGCTCCCCTTGACCATGTCGCCCAAAAAGTTACCGATCTGCAAATCATCATCGAAGGCAGAGAGCGTCAGGTGGGCTAGGTAGTTGATGAGCGGGCTTCGAATTTACGTTTGAAAAACTCGTAGATATCAGACTGGGCGCGAAAAACAGATCCTCCCTCCGGCACCTCGCGGTACTGGTTAAGACGCTCCTCGGATATGATGCGCGACTTCTGGTTGTCGCTCCACTGGAGGTCCATAATACGCCGCAGTTCCAACCGAATGAGCGGGTCCTGAATCGGGGTAACGACTTCGACGCGGCGGTGCAGGTTACGGTCCATCCAGTCGGCGGAACCCATGAAGATCTTTTCGTGCTCGTCGCCCCCGAAGATAAAAATGCGGGCGTGCTCCAGGAACCGGTCGATGATGGAGATGATTTCGATGTTTTCCTCCGGCCCCGGAACCAGGCGGCAGATGCCACGGACGATCATCCGAACTTGCACCCCGGCGGCGGCGGCCTCCCGAATCTTGGCGATGATGCCCTCCTCTTCCAGACTGTTCATCTTGAGGAAAAGGTAACCGTGCTGTCCGTTCTTGGCGCGTGAGATCTCGTGGTCGATGAGTGATTCGAAGGTCGAATGCATGTTGAAAGGCGCGACGAGCAAGTGCTTACAGTTAGGCAAAATCAACTTGCCCCGCAGCAATTGGAAGACCCGTAAAACGTCCTCGCCGATCTGTGGCCGGCAAGTGAGCAGCGCGTGGTCGGTGTACAGCTTCGCGGTTTTCTCGTTGAAGTTACCGGTGCCGATGTACGTATAGTGAATCGAATCGCCGTTCGGTTCCTCGGCAAGAATGTGCAGCAGCTTCGTGTGTACCTTGACGGCGGGGAAACTGTAGCGCACGAAAGCACCGGCCGCTTCGAGCGCCTTTCCCCAGTAGAGGTTACTGGCCTCGTCGAAGCGGGCTTTTGCCTCCACGAAAGCTTCCACCTTTTTGCCCTGCTCGAGTGCGTACAGGAGGTTATTCACGACGGCGGACTTGCCGGCCACGCGGTAAAGCGTAATGCGAATGGCCGTCACTTTCGGGTCGTCCGCTGCCTCCTTGATCAGATCGGGGACGTAGTGGTACTTCTGGTACGGGAAGCTGAGCAACACGTCCTTGGCGTTCATCACTTCCATGATGCTGCCCGTGTTTTCCAGTTGCGCGGCGGGCAGCGGTGGCATTTCGGGGTAGACCAAATCGTCGCGGCCTTCCGGGCGGGGGAAGCCGAAAAAATCATTAAAGTTGTGGTAGCGCGCCCCGGGGATCATGTCGTACTTCGATAGATTGAGCGCGGTCTTCAGTCGCTTGCGCATCCATTTGGGCATGGAGGCGTCGTAAAGGAACCGGGTCGGCAGGCCGTCGTCGCGGTGCTTGAGGCGGCTTTCGATTTTGCGGTGCAGCTCACCGTCGAACTCGTTATCGATGTAGAGCTCGGCATCGCGGCTCAGCTTAAAAGTGTAGCCAAATTCTACGGGCTGGCCGATCCAGCGCTCCAGGTTGGCGCGAATGATGCTGTCGAGAAAAATGACGTGAAAAACTTCGTCGGCCTCGTCGGAGTTGGGGAGCACGATCAGGCGGGGGCACTGCTCGGTGGGGATGGCCAGCAGGGGGATGTCGCCGGTTTCGTGGGTGGCCTCGTCCTCGAAGGCGACCGCGATGGCGAGTTGGCCGTCCTTCAAAAACGGTAGATCCGCCGGCCCTTCGCCAACCGGTAGCCAGTGTAGTTCCAGGTGTGGTTGCACGTTCTTGTCGAAATAGTCGGTCGCAAAGGCGGCCTGCTCTTTCGACATCTCGTAGCTGTGGATCAGCTCGATTTTCTCGGCGCGGAGCTCCGGTAAAATCTCCTTAGTGAAAATGCGGCCGAACTCTTTTTGCTGGGTCCTGACCATCGCGCGGATGGTCTTCAGTTCTTTTTTGGGCTTGAAGTCGAACAGCTCGCGCCGTTGCTCCTTGGGTAGTTTCTTGAACTGCCGGAGTGAAGCCACCCGGACGCGAAAAAATTCGTCAAGATTGGAGGAGTAGATGGCCAGGAACTTGATCCGCTCGTAGAGCGGTACGCTCTCGTCGGAGGCTTCCTGGAGGACGCGTTCGTTAAATTGAAGCCAGGAGATGTCGCGTTTGATGAGTTCGTTGGGCAAGGGAATAGGAGAGTTTAGCGTGATCTACTTCGCGACCTACCGTAGGTTCGGAATTGGGCGGTAAGATAGCATTAGTGGCAGGTTAAATTTTTGGGCTTGCGCAAATCACCCACTAAAATGCGGTTTTGCTTTACCATTGAGTTCAGCGGTGGGCACCCCGCTAGCTACCGGGGGCGGTGCGAAGTAATTGCGTGAGGAAAAGCGTCTTCCGTTCACCGCGCTCACCAATTTCCCGGCACCCGCGACCGCGCAACATCATTTGCCCCGCCCCGCATACCGGCCGTGTCAACCTAAAGCCTTATCTTCGCCCCAGCGTTCACGGGAGCGCAAGAACCTGGTAATGCCGAAAGACGCATTACCAGGTTTTCTTTTACGACCACCAGATACTTTACCCATGTACCCACTAAACGAAGCTTACCAGCAACACCTGGAAGCGATTGCCGTAGCCATCCAGGCCAGCCCCAACCTCGCCACTTACCTGGAGGAGGAAGAAGATGCCTACTACGAAGCGCTGAAGGCCGAGTTCGAACCCCAAATCGAGCAGGCCCACCAGCAGTTAATCGATTACAGCCCGCTGGAAATTGAGGCGTTCGAAAAAACACTACTCGACGAACGGTTCGAAGGACTATTCCTACCGCGCATCCTCGGCTACTCGGTGCTACGCGGCGAGATTACCGACCTTTTCTATTACGCCCGGCAGAACGATCACTACGGTGCCATCCTGGAGTCAATCGCGCAGAACAGCAATTTCGACCAGATCAAGAGCCGGATCGGGCAGTCAGTCCAAGTCGGTTTCGCCCTCAGCTCGGATATTTTCGTGACGAACCTCGTTGACGGAATCAGCAGCAAGCGGGTGCGTCAGTTCCTCCAGGCGCAGCGCGCCAGCGACGCGCGGACGCTCGACGGCCGCCGCCGTATTTTCCTCCGCTACGCACGACAGTTCAAGGGGCGCAACTACCACTACGCCGCCTTCCCGCTCGAAGGGCCGGAACTGACGACCTACATCAAGGCCACGAACGATTTTCTCCAGTTCCGCGTCAGCGGTGAGCTCGATAACGCCGCCATCGCCCCCACCCTGCACGCGATGATCACCGAGGACGACTTTAAGGGTCGCAAAGAAATCCTGCGCCCGATCGTTTTCTACGGTACTTTTTTCGAGCAGACGCCGGACGACCGCGGTGAACTGATGACGGTCCTTAACCGCGAACGCAACGCGAACCCGGCGCAGACGAGCAGCGAGATTTTGTCCACCATCCTCGAACTCAAAAAAGAACGGGACTTCCCCTTCGGTAAGGAGCAGGAACTCAACCTGGGAAGCGTCATCAGCCGCAACATCGACGACGAACTGACGGCGTACTTCAACCTGACGGACAAAATCCACAACGATGGTTACGTGAACCCGGACGTGCAGGCCGCCATCGCCGAAGAACTGGCCAAGCACTCCGGCCTGAGCACTTTCGCCGCGAACGTCCGCGAGTCAATTTTGCAATACTTCAAGCAACTTGCCGAAGGGTTCGGTACCGAGGAGGCTTCCTACCAGCAGTGGTTCGAGGTGACCGGTAAGCAGTTCCCGAGCTACATCAAAATCTTTGGCAGCGAATCCTTTAACCAGGACTTGCGTGCGCTGGCCAAGCGGTACACCAAGCGCCTGACGAAGGTGTATACCAACAAGCGCGGCAAGGACTACCGCGACATCAAGAAAATCACGATGACGACCTGGCAGGATTACGGTTTCATGTCGGAGAAAGAACTGAAGGAATTCTTCAAGACCCCGCGGAAGAAGAAGGTGGAGGCTTAAGTGAGGCCCGTACGAACGTAAAAACGTAGGTTTTTTTTTGCCTGCCCGACGGAACGGCCGTTACTCCCGGGAGTAACGGCCGTTTTTTATTTCGTTTTCCGAACAAAAATGGCCTTCTTACGCCTTCGAATGGCTACAGGCCATTTAACGGAACCGTTCGTTTCGTCCACACCCAGCCAGCATCTATGTCCCGACTCGTTATAATATCCAACCGGCTGCCGGTCACCATCAATCGGTCCGCCGGCGAACTGCACTACCACCCGAGCGCGGGCGGCCTGGCCACGGGGCTGAACTCCCTCGACGAGAGCTACAACAAGCTCTGGATCGGCTGGCCAGGCGTTGACATTACGGATGAGTGGGAGAAAGAGAGCGTCCGCCGCGACCTGGCGGGGCAAAAGCTAGCGCCGGTCTTTCTCACCCCACGCGAAATCGAACTGTACTACGAAGGCTTCAGCAACAAGACTATTTGGCCTCACTTCCACTACTTCACGGAGTACACGACGTACAACGACGACATGTGGGATGCCTACCAGGAGGTCAACTTCAAGTTCTTTCAGGAGACCGAGAAGCACCTGCGGGACGGCGACATGGTCTGGGTACACGATTACCAGCTCATGTTGTTGCCGCAGATGATTCGGGATAAGTTCCCGAACATCAGCATCGGTTTTTTCCTGCACATCCCCTTCCCGAGCTACGAGGTATTCCGAATTCTACCGTGGCGTAAGCAAATACTCGACGGTATCCTGGGTAGCGACCAAATTGGTTTTCACACCTTCGGTTACATGCGTCACTTCCTGTCGGCCGCCTACCGAATTTCCGGCTACGAGCACGTCTTCGGGCGGCTGCACATCGACGAGCGGGAAATCAACGTGGACGTCTTCCCGATGGGGATTAATTACGAGAAGTACGCCCACCCGGACGTGAACGCCGAGGACGACAAGGGCAGCGGGGAGATCCGCAGGTTACACGCCAGTCGGAAAATCGTCCTGAGCGTCGACCGCCTGGATTACACCAAGGGAATCCCACAACGCGTGAGCGCCTTCGGTCGCTTCATCCGCAACAACCCGCAGTACAGCGGAAAAGTCAACCTGATCATGATCGTGGTGCCGAGCCGGGCGAACGTCGATCAGTACCAAAGCCTGAAGGCGGAGGTCGACGTCCTCGTCAGCCAGATCAACTCTCAGTACGGCACCTTCGATTGGATGCCGATCCACTACTACTACTACCGCTCGCTGAATTTCGCCTCGCTGACTACCCTTTACCGGGAGGCGGACATTGCGCTCATCACGCCCCTGCGCGACGGTATGAACTTGGTGGCCAAAGAATACGTGGCCGCCAAGGAAGACACGAAGGACGGCGTACTCATCCTGAGTGAAATGGCCGGCGCGGTCTACGAACTCAACGATGGTGCACTGACCGTCAACCCCCAGAGCCACCAGGAAATCGAGGAAGCACTGCTGGAGGCCCTCGAGATGTCGGCCGAAGAGAAAGCCGAGCGCATGGAAAACATGCAGGAAAAGCTCAAGCGCTACGACGTCAAACACTGGGCGGCGACCTTCATCAAAGAACAAAGCAAACTCAAAGAAAGAAATAAGATGGGTAGTACCACGCACCTCAGCGGCGACGCGCTGACCTCCGTTACGGACCGCTACGTGCGGGCCGACAAGCGACTCTTGTTCATCGACTACGACGGCACGCTCATGGGCTTCAACGAAGACCCGCAGGCCGTCAGCCCCGACGATGAAGTCATCAGCATTCTTTCCGGCCTAGCCGCCGACCCGAAGAACAACGTCGTCATCAACAGCGGACGCGACAAGAAGACACTCGAGAAATGGCTGGGCCACCTCGACGTGGAGATGGCCGCCGAGCACGGCGTCTGGATGAAGGAGGACGGCGAGTGGCACCTCAACCCCAACGTCGTCGATGGCTGGATGCCCAAGGTCCGCGAACTGTTGGAAAACCTCGTGGCGCGCACGCCGGGGTCCTTCATTGAGGAAAAAGATTACAGCCTAGCCTGGCATTACCGGAGCATTGATCGGGACCTGGGGCAGAAGCGCGTCCGGGAATTCCGTGATATGCTGAGCTACCTGATCCAGAACCAGGATCTCCAAGTACTGGAAGGTAACAAGGTCGTGGAAATCAAAAACGCCGGCGTCAATAAGGGCAAAGCGACGAGTCATTTCGTGCAAAAAGACAAGTACGGTTTCATTCTCGGCATCGGCGACGACGCCACGGACGAAGACATTTTCAAGGCATTACCGAAAGATGGCGTCAGCATCAAGGTCGGACTGGACCGGACGGGAGCTAAATACAGCGTTTCCGGCGTGCAGGAGGTACGTAAGTTATTTACGAGCCTGATTAAATAGATTGCCTGGCCGTGGTTAGGGCAAACGCACCAAACTGCGTAAGCTGCGTTTTTGATTGGCGATTTGCTGCGCAGTACTTCGTGCACTTGGTTAGCTGCGCTGTACTTCGTGCTCTCGATATTTGATTCTTAATTTAGCTACCGCATTTGGCAGCCCACTGCGTTCGTTTTACATGATTGTCACTTATTTGAGGGTAGTAATTGTTTTGATTCGTTTGCCCTATGGGCGTGGTCGTCCCGACTGAGTGCGGGACTTGCTTTGGCTTCGCGGGTGCGGAGTAAGTTAGGGAAGAAGCAGTATTTTTAGGTTGACAAAACTTTTGATTTTGCACCAGATTCGAATACCCTATTACCCTACCGATGAAAAATTCCACCAAGCGTTCCTTTTGGTTCCTGATGTTTTTGACTTGTACGGCCCTACCCCTTTCGGCTCAGTTCGGGGTGACGGCGTTCTACAACTTCAACAATATCCGCGCCAATTCTAGCGAAGTGCGCGATAACTACAGTTATCCAATAGAGGATGGAGTTGAGCTACAGGCACACTATTGGTTCCGCCTACCTAAGAAAAGAATTGAATTTCAGCCAACCGTGTTTTATGCTGGGACTACGATTGGCCTTGAGGGGTTTTTCTCTGACCAGTTCTACAATATCCGGGATTACGGTTTTCAGTTCGAGGTAAACATCTACCCCCTTTGATCTGAGGGGGAATGGTGACCGGCCGACGTTCGGTAAGCAAGGGCTCAAGCTGAGAAAAGGGTTCTTCGTTCAGCTCTTCCCCGGGGTTATCCGGCGGAGTGTATCCGGTAATGTCTCAGACCTTCAAACGTACGAAAATACGTTTTTCTACGGTGGTGGCATCGGCCTGGATTTCGGTGTCTCTAAATCACTCACCCTTACGCCAGTCGCTACCTTTCGCCGTGGCGCAAGTCCTTTTGAGTTTGATGAGTTGACGGACGTTACCCAATTGATTAGCGACGGCGACCGAGGCACCACACTGACAACTTTGCAACCGGGGCTTCAGGCTACCATTCACCTGGACGGTAAGCGATAGCGGCGGACTTCAGGCGAATCTTAACGTTCTCCGTAGCCGCAATCCCGGATGGCCAAAATCGTTTGCTTAAAAAAACCCCTATGAACCGCACACTTTTACTTTCCCTGTTTGCAGCATTTCTGTCGCTTCCACTTACCGCTCAGTTCGGGGTAACGACAACTTATAACATCAACAACATTAATGGTGAGGCGCTGGTCGACGGGTTACCCTATGATGTATTTCCGATTGACAATGGGTACGAAATTCAGGCGCACTACTGGTTCCGATTGCCGAATAAGCGGATTGAGTTCCAGCCTACGGTGTTTTACGCCGGGGCGAGTATTGATGCATTCAACGCTGGACCGGCCGTCACCTTCCAGGATTTCGGTTTTCAATTTGAAGTTAACGTGTATCCCTTTGATTTTGGTGGCGATTGTGGCTGTCCAACGTTCGGTAAACAGGGCCCCAAGTTGGAAAAAGGCTTCTTCGTGCAATTATTTCCGGGGATAGCGCGGAGAAGTGTGCGGTCTAATGGTGGCATTGCCGCTGATTTAGCGGAAACGGCTTTCGTTTACGGTGGTGGCATCGGCCTCGACATCGGTGTTTCGAACCTGCTAACCTTGACGCCAATCGCTACGGTACGCCGGGGGCGTTCCCCTTACGCCAGTTTGAAGTCTACGGACGGAACTGGCAACCCCGTCACGTTAGGGAATGACAATGACCAACTAATGAGCTACCAGCTAGGAATCCAGGCTACCTTTCGTTTTGATAAAAAACGGTACTAACGGCACTTTTGCCGTCGTAATTCGTGGCGAAGCAAGGTCACGACGCGGTACCGGACTTTCCTACATTGCGGGTATAATCAATTACCCGAAGATGAATACGTTTGCTATTTTATTACTGACCCTCCCGTTAATCGTGGTGATTCCGATCACCGACGTCAGGAAGGCCGCATAGCATAATTCGCAACGCAAAAGCCGCTTTCCTTTACCGGAAAGCGGCTTTTGTTTTACGTACAAGCTCCAATCCTCTGCCCCCACCAAATTCACCTTGCACCGGTCCCGACTAAGTCGGGACGCCCCACTTTCTACCCAATTACAATGGCCCACGAATTAAATAAATACTCCAAGAACGTCACCTCCAACCCGGAGCAGCCCGCCGCCCGCGCGATGCTGTACGCAACGGGCATGGATGACGCCGACATGGAAAAAGCCCAGATCGGCGTCGTGAGCACCGGCTGGGAAGGCAACCCCTGCAACATGCACCTCAACGATCTGGCCGCGGAGGTAAAGCAAGGTATCAACGAGCAGCGCGATCTCATTGGCCTGATTTACCACACGATCGGCGTGAGTGACGGCATCTCGATGGGAACGGCCGGGATGCGCTACAGCCTACCCTCCCGCGACGTGATCGCCGACTCCATCGAGACCGTCGCCGGCGCGCAGTGGTACGATGGCCTGGTGACCGTGGTGGGTTGCGACAAGAATATGCCCGGGGCGATGATCGCGCTGAGTCGCCTGGACCGCCCGGCCATCCTCCACTTCGGCGGCACAATCAGTCCGGGATGCTACGAGGACGATAAACTCGACATCGTGTCGGCCTTCGAAGTACTCGGTAAGTACCGGACGGGTGAGGTTACGGAGGAGCGCTATAAAGGCGTGATTCGCCACGCCTGCCCCGGGGCGGGGGCCTGCGGTGGCATGTACACCGCCAACACGATGGCCACGGCGATCGAAGCGATGGGCATGGCCCTGCCCTACAACAGCTCCATCCCCGCCAACCACCCGGACAAACGCGCCGACACGCGGCGCACCGGGGAGTTCATGCTCAACTTGCTACAAAAGGACATCAAACCAAGTGATATCCTCACGCGGAAAGCCTTTGAGAACGCAATGGTCACGCTGATTGCGCTGGGTGGTAGCACCAACGCCGTCCTGCACCTACTCGCCATGAGCCACGCGGCGGGGTTGGACATCACGATCGATGACTTTCAAAAGGTGTCGGAACGCACTCCGTTCATCGCCGACTTAAAACCGAGTGGCCAGTACGTGATGGAAGATCTTTATTACGTCGGCGGCGTGCCGGCGGTCATGAAAGAACTGCTCAAAAAGGGATACCTCCACGGCGACTGTCTAACGGTGACGGGCAAAACGCTGGCGGAAAACCTGCTAGAAGCAACCGACCTGAAAGCAGGTCAGGAGATCATCAAGCCGTTCGACCAACCAATTAAGAAAACGGGTCACCTGCGAATTCTTTACGGCAATCTGGCGACAGAGGGTTCCGTGGCGAAGATTACCGGCAAAGAAGGACTGCACTTTATGGGCACGGCGAAAGTATTTGACTCCGAATTGGAAGCTAACCAGGCGATCGGCCGACGAGAAATTGCGGAAGGTGACGTCGTAGTTATTCGCTACTGCGGTCCGCAAGGAGGCCCCGGCATGCCTGAAATGCTGAAGCCGACTTCCGAAATTATGGGACAGGGCTTGGGTAAAAAAGTCGCGCTCATCACCGATGGTCGATTTAGTGGCGGGACCCACGGTTTCGTAGTGGGCCACATCAGCCCCGAAGCGATGGTGGGTGGCAACATCGCGCTGCTGAAAGACGGTGACGTAATTCGAATTGACGCGGAGGCAAACGTGATCGAAGTAGAAATTACCAACGAAGAACTCGCTATCAGGCGGGCGAACTGGGTAGCACCGGAGCCCCGGGCTAAGTTCGGCGTACTGAAAAAGTACGCAAAGTCAGTCTCCAGCGCCTCGTTAGGCTGCGTTACGGACTTGTAAAAAACCCTGGCTAATTTATTGAACTTGGAATTATCGCATTATGACTAAGAACATCGAAGCAACATCAAACGGTCAAGTAGCCGAAACGGAACACATGAATGGCGCCCACGCGCTTCTACAGTGTCTAGTTAACGAAGGCGTAGATACTATTTTCGGTTACCCCGGCGGTGCGATTATGCCCGTGTACGATGCACTCATCGACTTTGAGGACCGGCTGACGCACATCCTGGCCCGCCACGAACAGGGTGCCATCCACGCTGCGGAAGGTTACGCCCGCATTAAGCGACAGACCGGTGTCTGCATGGCAACCTCCGGGCCCGGCGCGACGAATTTACTAACTGGGCTTTGTGATGCATTGCTGGATTCCTTACCCCTAGTAGCCATCACCGGCCAGGTGCCTAGCTCCTTGCTGGGAAGCGATGCTTTTCAGGAAGTCGACGTGATCAATTGCACCATCCCGGCAACCAAATGGAATTACCAGATCACCGACCCGAAAGACATCGGGTGGGTATTTAAAAAGGCTTTCTTCATTGCCAACAGTGGCCGGCCCGGCCCCGTGTTGATTGACATTACGAAGGATGCTCAGTTGGCCATGGTTGACTTCGTTTATCCCGACCACCTTTCGATCCGCAGTTACGTACCACACAACAAAATTCAGAAAAGCCAGATCGAGGCGGCCGCCGAGCTCATCAACAACGCCGAACGCCCAATGATTCTGGCCGGGCACGGCATCCACATTGCGCACGCGCAGTCCGTATTTCGGAAATTCGTGGATAAAACGGGCATTCCCGTCGGCGCAACTTGCCACGGCCTGTCGGCCATTCCGAACGATCATCCTCTCTTCACCGGTATGCTGGGCATGCACGGCAACTACGGTGCCAACTTCCTGCAGAATGACGCCGACGTTATCGTGGCCATCGGTATGCGCTTCGACGACCGGGTGACCGGCAAATTAAGTACTTACCTCCCGACCAGCAAGGTGGTTCACATTGAAGTCGATCCGGCGGAAATTCACAAGAACGTGCGGGCGCACGCGCCGATCCTCGGTGATGCCCGGGAGGCGTTGGAAGAACTGATCAAAGCCGTCGACGAAAGAACGCATCCGGATTGGGTAGCTCGCTTTAAGGAGTGTGACCGAATCGAGCACGAGCGCGTCATTAGCGAAGCGATCACGCCCACGGCGGACGGCGAAATTCGGATGGGCCAGGTCATCCGGGAAGTTAGTAATCAGACGGACGGTAAAGCGATCGTCTGCACCGACGTCGGCCAGCACCAAATGATGGCAGCTCGCTATTACGAATATAAGGGACACGACCAGTGGGTCAGTTCCGGTGGTGCGGGGACGATGGGTTACGGCCTACCCGCCGCTTTCGGCGCCAAGTACGCAGACCCGAGCCGGCAAACAATCTCCTTTATTGGAGACGGCGGATTTCAGATGACCCTGCAGGAACTCGGCCTGTGCGCGCAGTGGAACGTCGGCGTCAAGATCGTTTTACTTGACAACAACTACCTCGGCATGGTCCGCCAGTGGCAGCAACTGTTCCACAAGAAACGCTACAGCTCGGTAGAGCTCCAAAACCCAGATTTCATTACCATCGCAAAAGGCTTCGGCGTCCCCGGCCGCACGATCCGCAACCCAGCCGAGGTGAAGGAAGCCATCGCTGAGATGCTGGGGCACGACGGCCCTTATTTGCTGCACGTACATACCGTTAAGGAGGATAACGTTTTTCCGATGGTGCCGAGTGGTAAGGGGGTTAGTGATGTTTGTTTGGGGGTGGAGGATTTGTAGAGGGCGGGCATAATGTTTCATTGACATCTGAGTTATCAAAGTACTATAGCCCTCTCCCCCCCCGGCCCCTCTTCAGAAGAGGAGGGGGGAGACATCCTGAGCGTCATGACGTAGCGCTACCATTTTGAGATCTTTACTTAGCCGCGAGTAATTCAATAATGGCTTAATCACCCGTAGCCTCTTATTTCTTCTACTTCCTCTGGTGCACGCAGTATGGCGTAGCTGACCCTCCGGTGGTAAACTCAATGCACGCAAAATTTTCAAGAAAAACATGCAAACCAAAACCTTTACCATAACCGTCTTCACGGAAGATCACGCCGGCCTGCTCTCGCGCGTAGTCGGTATTTTCAACCGTCGCAACATCAATATCTCCAGCCTCACGACCAGCCAAAGCTCCGACCCGACGATCCACCGTTTTACAATTGTGGTGGACGTAACCGAGGGCGTGGTACAGAAACTGCGCGCGCAACTAGACAAGCAGGTGGATGTGCTCAAAGCGTTTTATTATACCGACGAGGAGGTCGTACACCAGGAAATAGCGCTCTACAAGGTGCCTACTTCGGCCTTCAATAATGGAGACCGGGTGGAGCGGATCGTTCGTAAACACAATGCGCGGGTATTACTCATCGAATCGGAATACGTAGTGATCGAAAAGACGGGGCACGAAGCGGAGACCACTGCTTTGCTGGACGAGTTGCGAGATTTCGGTATTTTCGAGTTCGTCCGCTCCGGTCGGGTGGCCGTCGTTAAGCCCATGGAACGGCTGAACAATTACCTGGCGACCATTCAGGAGTCCGCAGGGAATGTATAATGAAATTCAGCGGGCATCGGTCGGCATATACGACTTACAGTGGTAGCGACTACTTTCTACTCCACGAGTAGCTTATCGGCAACGACTTTAGAAAGGACGACATCCTTTTTGTCGTCATAATTCACCGTGAGGGAGCCGTCATAAATTTCCCGGCGAAGAATGGTCAGGGCGGTTTTGAGTGCAATGCCTCGCTCGTTCAAATAGAGAAGGAAATCGTTGGAGGAATGAGCGAGACCAACAATGCGGACCTTTTCACCAGGCTGCCGGTCGCTTAACTTTTGGTGTTTGCGCAGGTCGGTAATGGTTCCTTCCGGCGACGGGATGGGGGAACCGTGCGGGTCGACAGTGGGGTAACCCAAAAGTTTGTCCATGCGGGCAAAGAATGCCGGGCTTTTTACGTGTTCGACTTGCTCGGCGATCACGTGCACCTCTTCCCAGCCAAAACCCATCTTTTCCACGAGAAACATCTCCGTTAAGCGGTGTTTGCGGATAACGAGCGCGGCGGCCTTGCGCCCCGAGGCAGTTAGTTTGAGTGGTTGGTACTTTACGTATGCTACCAGATCCAAAGCAGCTAATTTTCGGACCATGCTACTGACCGAAGGTGTACTGACCCCGAGTGATCGGCCGAGTTCGGACGCACTGACGCTTCCCTCCGCGTCGGAAAGACTAAACATGGCCTTTAGATAATTCTCTACGGTAGGTGATGGCATGGGGGAAAGATACGGCGCGGTTACTTCTTTTCAACGTGGAAGAATCCACACAGCTAAAGCACGGTAGGTTATTTTAAATTTAAAGTTAGACTAGTCTAACTTTATAAGTTAAGCGACCTATCTTTGCGGTATGATGAGATACTTACTTTTGCTCCTTGCCCTTTTTCTCGGCACCGGCGTCAGCGCCCAAACTACAGTTTCCGGAACCGTTATGGATATAGATGGCATGGGTGTGCCATACGCCACGATACTTACCGGACAGACAAGCTCTGGAACCGTCGCTGAGTTGGACGGTACATTCTCGCTTACCGTGGCGGGTGATAAACAGCTTAAAGTATCCGCCGTAGGGTATGTAACGACTGACTTCGATGTTTCTTCCACCCCTACTGGTCCCGTCGCTATCACGCTTCAACCTTCAGCAGCTACATTACAAGATATCGTCGTCACCGGGACTCTGCGCCCAGCCAGCAGAAGCGCTAGCCCGGTACCCGTCGAGGTTTTCACGGCTGAGTACTTCAAGGCCAACCCCACGCCCAGCATTTTTGAAAGCCTGCAGACCGTAAATGGTGTGCGGCCGCAATTGAATTGCAGCGTTTGTAACACCGGAGATATTCACATTAATGGACTTGAAGGACCGTACACGATGGTGCTGATCGACGGTATGCCGATCGTCAGCGGCCTGTCGACAGTGTACGGACTGACCGGAATCCCCCAGAGCCTGATCGAACGCGTTGAGATCGTCAAAGGACCCGCGTCGACCCTTTACGGTTCCGAAGCGGTCGGTGGTCTGATCAACATCATTACTAAATCTCCCGACAACGCGCCAAAATTTAGTGCCGACATCCTCACCAGCGCCTGGGGGGAAGTGAATACGGACTTAGGCTTCAAAGCAAACGTCGGTAATGCTTCTACCTTACTCGGCGTCAGCTATTTCAACTACCAAAACCCCATCGATAAGAACGGAGATGGATTTACCGATCTGACACTACAGGATAGAATCTCTGTATTCAACAAATGGTCATTTGCGCGCGCTAGCGGCAAGGCATTCAACGTGGCCGCCCGGTACCTGTACGAGGATCGTTGGGGCGGAGAGATGGACTGGACCCGTGCTGACCGGGGCGGTAACAACGTGTACGGCGAATCTATTTATACGAACCGTTGGGAAACCTTCGGAACCTACGAACTGCCGGTGCCACAAAATATCACTTTCCAATTCAGTGCCAACGGCCACTACCAAAATTCGGTGTACGGCGAAACGGTGTACGACGCCACGCAGTACGTCGGCTTCGGCCAACTGACTTACCGGGAAGAATTCGGCGGTCACAATTTACTGGTAGGTGCTAGCTACCGACACACGCGCTACGACGACAACACCCCGGCCACGCCGACACTCTCAAAGATTTCTCTGCCCGGCGTGTTTGTGCAAGACGAACTAAGGATTAACGAACAGCACACCCTCCTCGGTGGTATCCGGTACGACCACGACAACCGCCACGGCAATATTTTCACGCCCCGGCTGAATTACAAGTGGTCTTCTAAAAACCTGCAAAATACCGTGCGCCTCAGCGTCGGTAACGGCTACCGCGTGGCTAACGTGTTCACCGAGGACCACGCCGCGCTCACCGGTGCCCGCGACGTTGTATTCGCGGACGAACTGCTCCCGGAACGAAGTTGGAACGCCAACGTGAACTACGTGAAAAAGCACTTTGCTCGCAACGGCGCGGTGTGGACTTTCGATGCCTCCACCTGGTACACCCACTTCAGTAATCGAATTTTACCCGATTACGAAACGAACTCCAATCAGATCATCTACGCCAACCTTAATGGCCGAGCCGTGTCGCAGGGCGTGAGCCTGTCCACCGACGTAAGTTTTCGCGGTGGCGCAACCGTCAATGTCGGCGTCAACGCGCAGGACGTATTCACCGTCGAGGAAGGCGTACGGGAGCGGCAACTGCTGACCGAAACCTACTCCGGCGTGTGGCGCATCGGGGTGCCCTGGCTCCGCCGTCAGGTGCGCTTTGACTACACGGGCAACGTGTACGGCCCACTGGATTTACCCCTCCTGGGCCCCCTCGATGACCGCGATACGGATTCCGGCTGGTTCTCGACCCAGAACATCCAGATCACCAAAACTTTTGCGAACGGGATGGAAGTGTACGGCGGCGTCAAGAACCTGCTTAACTACACCCCGCCGGCCAACAGCATCGCCCGCTCTTTCGATCCCTTCGACGAGCGGGTGGAGTTCGGTCCGGACGGTAGCGCGCTGTCTACCCCGGGCAACCCCAACGGACTGACGTTCGACCCATCGTACGTTTACGCGTCCAATCAGGGGCGGCGGCTGTTCTTGGGGTGGCGCTGGGCGCTTCAGTAGGTGGTAGGGGTTAGGCGGTAGGCGGTAGGCGGTAGGCGGTAGGCGGTAATATCTTAAAATATGGTTTTACCATATTATTATTCATGACCCTACCGCCTACCGCCTACCGCCTACCGCCTAAATATGGCGCGGTCGCGGGTGCCAGGGTGGTTCGTAAACTATAGTTGGCTCGACTACCATAGCAGACCTGCCACCGGTTACCCGAATGTAGCACCCGGCGGTAAGGAAGTACCCCGCAGAAAAGCCTCCGTCGTCATCCGCCGTTTGCCGGCTAGCTGGAGTTCCTTCACGTGAACGTACCCACCGTCAGCGGCGACCTTTAGGAACGTTTTGTCGTCGGTGAGTATCGTACCCGGCTCGTCGTGGTGAGTTACTACCTCCAGGGAAGAGCGAATAACTTTTACCTGCGCATTTTGCAGCATCGTCCAGGCGGCGGGGTACGGGCTGAGGCCACGGATAAAGTTATGTACCGCCGGTGCGGCGGCGGAAAAGTCGATTTGACAGTTCTCCCGAAAGAGCTTGGGGGCCGGGCAGGCCTGGGTGGCGTCTTGCGCCTGGAGCGTATAATCTCCCGCCTCCAGCAGCTTTACCGTATCCAGTACCAGTTCGGCACCCTCCAGCATCATTCGATCGTGTAGGTCCCCGGCGGTGTCGTCCGGCCCGATGGCAATGCGGTGCTGCAAAAGAATATCGCCCGTATCGATCTCGTGCTGGATCTTAAAGGTGGTACACCCCGATTCCGTTTCGCCCTTAATGACCGCCCAGTTAATCGGAGCCGCGCCCCGGTACTTCGGCAGAAGCGAACCGTGGAGATTGAAGGTGCCCAATTTCGGCATACCCCAGACGGACTCCGGAAGCATGCGGAAAGCAACAACAATCTGTAAATCTGCGCGCAGCGCGCGCAGCTCAATCTGAAAGTCGGCAGCCTTCAAGTTTTTGGGTTGAAGCACGGGAATACCGTACTTGACGGCACACTTCTTAACGGCCGATTCCAGCAGCGTTTTGTTGCCCCGCCCGCCGTACTTATCGGTGGACGTGACCACACCGACGACGGGATAGTCGGCGGCGATCAATATTTCGAGGGCGGGGACGGCAAACTCGGGCGTGCCCATAAAAACGATGCGTGGCTTCATGTCGCGAAGTTGCTTATTTTTGGCATAACATGGCACAAGAAACTAAGGAATTCGCGTGGATCGACGAGCGGGGCACCAAGATTTACGCCGTCGAGTGGTCAGCCAACTCGCCCCGGGCGGTGATGGGTATCGTGCACGGGCTCGGTGAACACTGCCGGCGCTACGACCACCTCGCTAAATATTTTGCGGAAAGAGGCATGGCGTGCCTGGGCTACGACCGCACGGGCCACGGCAGAAGCGGGGGAAAGCGAGGGTTCGCGGCGGACTACAAGCAGTACGTAGACGAAGTAGCCACGCTGGTCGTCGAGTGTGGCCGGCGGTACCCCGGCAAACCCATCTTTTTGTACGGCCACAGCATGGGTGGGCAAATTCTTCTTCGTTACCTCATCCGCAGAAACCCAAAAATCGCCGGCGCCATCGTGTCCGCTCCGCACGTTCAATTACCCTTTCGCCCCAATCCGGTACAGCTTACCCTGGGCAAGCTGATGCGTCGGTTGAAACCAGACTTCACGCAACCAAATGGGCTGGACACCAGACTCTTGAGCCGTGATCCCTACGTTGTGGAACGCTACCTGGCGGATCCGCACGTGCACAGTGCACTGAGTGCGCAAACGGGTATTGATATGCTAGAAAATGCCGACCAGTTAAATGGGTACACCGGACTCGTCAGGGTCCCTACCCTACTGATGCACGGAGACGCCGACGGGATCACTTCGGCGGATGCCTCCAAAGCTTTCGCCGGTCGCAACGGCGAGTGGGTCACCTACAAAAACTGGCCCGGCTACTTTCACGAACTCCACAATGAACCCGACTGGAAGGAGGTGGCCAGCTACGTAGCCAACTGGGTGGACGGTAAGCTTCCCGCGGGGCGGTAATCCACTATTTGGCCTGCCGCAGGGTAATCTCGCCGCCCTTTAACCTTATTTGCACGTTACCGGACCTCAACTGATCGGGCGCCGTCAATAATTGGCCGTCCTGACTAACGAGTGCGTAGCCGCGCGCCAGGGTGGTTTCTGGTCGCAGGGCCGTCAATAATTTTTCGTAGCCGGTAATTCGTTCCGCCGCTTCCCGTAAGTGTCGCGCGGGCAAAGACTTTACCTCCCGCGCCGTGCGGTCGAGTCGGTTAACTTCGTAGTTGATTGCCGCGGTAGCGGCCGAAGTGATCGCGGCTGGAATCCGATCGACGTAACGCTGACTTTGGTACAGGTGAGCGGCGGCGTGGCGTTGAAGATCACGGCTGAGCGTAAGTAGCTTTGCTTCCGAATGCGCTACGCGCTCAATTAAAAAGACGGCGACGGCAGTCGGTGTTTTTAAACTCGTATGGGCTACGCGATCCAGCACGGCGTCGTCCGTCTCGTGACCGATGCCGCTGATGATGGGTAGCGTGTAGTCGGCAACGGTACGGGCCAGTGCTTCGTTGTCGAAAGCCGCTAAATCCGTCCGTCCGCCCCCACCCCTTACGATCACCACCGCATCGTAAGTTTCTCCCCACTTGAGGATCTGTTTGAGGCGAGCGATGACCTCCGGCCCGGTCTGGGCTCCCTGCATGGCGGCCGGAAAAAGCCGCAAGCTAAATTCATAGCCGTAAGGGTTTTGACCCAGTTGGTCTCGGAAATCGGCTAGTCCGGCGGCCGTGTCACTAGAAATAACGGCGAGCTTCAGGGGGGTGGTGGATAAGGTGCGCCCGCTATTCTTTTTGAGCAGCCCTTCTGCCGCAAGCGCCGCGAGGGTTTCTTGCCGGCGTTGCTCCAGTGCACCGAGCGTGTGACTCGGGTCGATGTCCTCAACTACTAAACGCAAACCGTACCGCTGGTGGAAGGAGGTAGTCACCTTGAGCCGGACCGACATACCATCCTGAAACAAGCTCCGAATCATTTTCACCCCGTAGGTTCTTCGCAGTTTGGCCAAAGAGCGTTGCCACACGACGCCATCGAGCTGACCGATGATGCCCTCACCGTCCGGCTCCTTCTGGACCAGCGTCAGCCAGGTGTTGCCGCGTGATTCGTTGGCTTGGCCAATCTCGGCGGCAATCCACACCGCACTGGGAAGATTGAGCGCAAATACCCGGCGGATAAAGTCCGTAAGGTCATTGAGTTGGTACGTTTGGGTTATTTCGGCCATGGGACCACAAAGGTGGATAAAAAAATGAGGACTCGACCGGTGGTCGAGTCCTCGTAGAAAAACACCTAAAACCCATAATTCTTACGCGGGGACTTTCGTTCGGTGACGCGAAATTCTTGCGGATTTACTAGCCCGGGGGGAATGAGATTGTTTGACGTGCACTTATTGATCTGGTCACATTAAACTCATTTTCAGGTTTTTAGCCTGTCGAAAGTAAGAGGTATGCGTCAAATTTGCACAAAACAGATTCAGAGTATCCGTCCTGAAGCGTGAGATACTAGTGCAGCAGCGCAGGAATTTGGCTCCACAGTTCCGTCATCCTTTTGAGCACATTTTCGTTCAGCAGCTCATGGACCAAACAAACAATCCGGATTTATGGCAAAGCGCGTGGAAATTACTCGCCAGGGCGACCGTCGACAAAAAGCATGGATTCGCGACCGGCACGCTGAGCACGGTAGCGAAAGAAACCGGGGCCGATAGCTTAAATAGCTACGTCCCGAAGTCACGTACGGTGGTTTTACGTAAAGTGGATTTGACGGCGGGTACTTTACTTGCCTACACCGACGCCCGTTCCGCAAAGATCAACCACCTTGAGGCCGTTAGCTCACTCGCGACCTGGTGTTTGTGGGATAAGAGAAGTTCGATTCAATTCACCGGGACGGGGACGGTCGGTGTGCAGCACGGTGAAACCGCAATGGCCCGGTACCGCGAGCTACCCAAACACGCCCGGAAGGCCTACGCAACACTATCCGCGCCCGGAAGCCCGGCTGACCGCCCTACCGATGGCCTGCCGGCAAACTGGGATGATCGTGAGAAAGCGGACACTGATTACGCCGCACGGAACTTTACGATCCTGGAGACCACCTTATTTACGGTAGACATCCTACAATTATCCCGGGAAGGACACCGACGTTTACGAGCCACGCGCGAGATAGGAGGTAAAGACTGGTTTTTTACCTGGGTCACGCCTTAGCGACCATTTGCGCAACGCTGCGCACGATACTAGCTGTTTGATCGGGAAGAGACAAAATTGCTCGGTGGTGTTCCGTGCAAATTCTTTAAAGACGTGAGATTTACCGGTCCAGATTGACGGTCGTAAACTCGTTCACGACAGTCGGACACTCTTACGTGTACGGTCAACATCCAAACCGTCAATAACTCCGCACCCGCGACCGCGCCCTATTTTTAATAATTACCGCAGCAAGCACTGATACTACCTAACTTCAATTTATAGGACTATTTTCCAAGTATCAAGCTTTAAGGCTGTGTCCTCACTGACTAGCGCGAATTGATTGCACGCCAGTAGTTTTCCGGACGCTACGTTATTGTGACCTACGTGGGCGTACAACTCAACTTGCCGGGTCACTAGTTTCAAATATTTTAGTAACTCCGCCACGGCCAACGTCGCCATACCCTTACGACGGTAATCGGGGGCAACCCAGTAACCAAGGAGAAAGCTAGTGGCAATTTCATTGTTGGCAGCGCGCAGCGTCACGGTGCCAACGGCCACCGCCTGATCGGGAAGCACGATCAAATAGAGGGTGAACTGAGTAGGACCGCACGGCGACTTGACGGTAGACGCCATAGTCCACGCTTTGATGAAGCCGGCGTCAAAGCATATATTCAAGAGATTCAGGCGCGCAGCGAGGTGCGCGGACCGCGCTGCGTATTGCTCCATCTCAATTGCGCTGAGTTTCAGTAAGACCATGTTTAGCGGTGTAAGTGTTGCGCGTAAGTTAGATGGCAAGTTGTCTTTTCGGGGTGAATATTACGTAAAGCACTTCATTCCAGTGAATTACAGAAGTTAGTTCTACACTGATCAACATCGAGCCCTCTCGAATAACCACCGCGATTGATAAATCAGCGTACACTTAAAGTTTGACTCCTTAACTCTGCATAATGGTGAGTTGAGCCAGTCGCCTGTAAGGGCTGATTGAATAAAATTCCGAACACTACGTTAATATAACAATTGGTACACGTCAGGAATTGTAGCCACCGTCGAACAAAACGTTAAGGTCTTACGCTTAAATAAACGATGACAAACCCTACTGACCAACGCGATCAATTAAATACGACGACTAACATTGTCGTACCCGTAATTGAAGAGCGTCTTACTATTGATAAAGTGGAAACGGTAACGGGCCAGGTAAACGTGTCCGTCAGTCCTTCAACCACACTTCATTCAGAAGCCGTTGAGTTATCAAGTACAACGTACCGCCAAGAAACACACCCCGTTGATCGATTGGTTGACGAACGGCCCGAAATACGGTACGAAGGTAACATTACTATTATTCCGGTTATTCAGGAAGAAGTAATTATGGTAAAACGTTTGCGCCTCGTGGAAGAGATTTACCTTATTAAGGAAACATCCACTGAGAACGTCACCAAGGAGATTGAACTCCGCAAAGACGTGGTTACCATCAATCGTGACAAACCAACTAACACAAACAAAAATATTTGATTTATGTAGCCGACAGCTATTGCTTTCGTACTACTTATTTAACCCTTTTTATTTAACCAACCCACATAGATTATGACACAGACAGTAATAGGTGTATTTGACACCAACGCCCAAGCCACCTCAGCCAAAGAAGCACTAATGACCGCCGGTATTACCGCCGGAGACATTGACTTCTCTACTTACGGAGAGAAAGGTTACGCTAACAAAGACTACTCCAACCACGAGTCTGGTGTAAGTGGTTTTTTCGCAGACCTTTTCGGTACCGACGACAAGACCGCACACCAATACGCAGACGTCGCTAGCCGTGGTACCGTAGTTACGGTACATACGAAAACGATGGAGCACGCCAAGAAGGCAGCCGCTATTCTTGATCAGCACGGAGCCATCGATTTTGACGGCCGCGCCACTGCTTACAAAGCAACCGCAGGTAAGGCGAAGTTGAACGATGAGACCATTAAGGTTATCGAAGAGAACATCGCAGTCGGTAAGCGTGAAGTAACTACGGGTGGTGTAACCGTCCGTAGCCGCATCGTAGAAAAGCCCGTCCACGAGACATTACGTCTCCGCCAGGAGGAAGTATACGTGAAGCGCACGCCGGTCGATCGCGAAGCAACCGCCGCCGACCTTAAGGCAACCACGGGGAACATCTCCGTAACGGAAACCGCCGAGCAGGCAGTAGTCGGAAAGAATGCACGCGTCGTTGAGGAGATCGAAGTCGGTAAGAAAGTTAATACTCGTACCGAAGAGATCAACGATACAGTTCGCAAAACGGAGGTAGACATCGACAAAGTTGCTGGTAACGTCGTGAAGAAACACGATGACCTCAACAAGAAGCGGTAAATAACTACCGATAGATAACCGGGAGGATGAATATCAATTATTCATCCTCCTTTTTTTAGACCACCAAACCAAAAACTCAACAAAGAATTATGGCTAACATTAGAATAGAAGAGAAAGAAAGTTCGAGCATTTTACCCTGGATCTTAGGATTATTGTTACTAGCACTCCTCATTTGGGGCGCCCTGGAATTATTTGGCGACGATGACGACATCGACGACGTAGTGACTACCGAGGAAGAGTACGTACCAACCGAAGAAGTAGCCGCCGGAATCGACGATGTCGATTATGCATACCGTAATGCAATCGTTGCCTACATGGACTACACTAACGACATGACGGGAGAAATGGGCCTCGACCACGAATTCAGTCACAACGCATTAACGCTCCTTGCCGACGCTACGGACGCAATTGCCGATGGCCGCAACGTCGACTTGACGGACAATACCGGCCGTGCCCGTGAGCTCGCAAATGAAATCACCAAAGATCCAATGGCTACGAATCATGCCGACATGATCAGAGAAGCCGCGATGAACATCACGGAATCGTTAGGTCGTATCGATACTGATGCTTACGAAGGTGTTGCGGGTGCCGATATCGATATGCTTCGCAATGAAGCGATGGCGATTAACGGAAAGACGCTAACGCTTAACCAGAAAGAAGACGTCCGCACCTTTTTTGGTGCCGCCCGCAATGTGTTGTCTAAACTGAATTAAGAATTGCGGGGATTACACCCCGTCCTTCTTTATTATTCAACCCGATCACAAAAAATAAAATACAATGAGTACAATAGTAACTAACGACACCCCGGATATGAATCCTAAGACCGTAAAGTCAACGGAACCCGTGGTGCAGACACGCAACAAGAACCTCAAATTCGTCGATAACTTGGCGGACTACAAAGTCCACCACGATGACGTCGACATTCGTGAGTTCGACGTCCGCCTCGCCAGTGGCGAGAAGATTGGCGAAGTAGAAGGTCTGTTGGCCGATTTACCCAGCAAACTCGTCCGCTACGCCGAGGTCGAAGTGGAAGAGGACATCATCAACCGCCACACCGCCGGACGGTACACCGAAGATGATAAGCACGTGCTGGTCCCAATCGGTCTCGTTCAAATCAATGACGACAAAACCGTGACGATTCACGGCCTTGGTCTTGACAATATGGTCGACTATCCCCGCTACGAACGTAAGAACGGCTACACGACCAATTACGAGCTCGACACGGCCGAGTACCTTAACGGTTTCCACGAATACCGTGACGATAAGTTTGGTGGTTTCATCAAAGAAGGTCGCACCAAGCAACGTGACACTTTTGACGATACTTTCTATTCTTCCAAGTTCTACACCGGAAAATTCAGCCGGTAATCGACTGACAATAATTATGAAGCCCCACCGACTTACGTTGGTGGGGCTTTTTGTATTCAGTACGGTGATTTATTGTCGATTTACCACTTGCGCTCGGTGTTGAGTGCGGGCCACTGCATATCGAGATTTTTAAGGGCATCAAGAACGACATCCGTCATCAGGTAATCTCGGTACCAGCGGGAATCGACGGGAATGACGTGCCAGGGGATTTCACTGCGGTTGATGACGTCGTTGTACGCCTTTCGGTACGCGTCCCAGTGTTCCCGCTCTTCCCAGTCACCGTCGTTGTGCTTGTAGTGCTTCTCCTGCTCATTGAGCCGCTCCCGCAATTCTTCTTCCTGTTGCTCCTTACTGAGGTGGAGGTAGAATTTTAGTATGAGCGTATTGTTATCGTACGCCAGCAGCTTTTCGAACGCGTTGATTGACTCGATTCTACGGTCAACTCTTTCTTCGCTAACCCAGCCGTGGACGCGCTGGATGAGTACGTCTTCGTAGTGACTTCGATTGAAGATCACCATTTCCCCTTTCGCGGGTGCTTGCTCGTGAATGCGCCAAAGGAAATCATGGTCAAACTCCTGTTCGGTAGGCTTCTTCCAACCGACTGCGCGGAGGCCGAAGGGATTGCAGGCACCAAAGACTTTGCGGAGTGCTCCGTCTTTTCCACTAGCGTCCATGCCCTGGAGAATAATGAGCACACTGTGCTTACCCTCGGCCACTAGCTGTTGGTGAAGATCCGCAATTTGCTCTGCGCGATTAGCACTTTCCTTGCGGGCGGATTTTTTGTCCAGGCCATCAGGTGGGCGAGTAGATATAGTATTTAAGTCGATTTTTGACACAGAGGTTGTTTTTAGTGGGCGCGGTCGCGGGTGCAGCGAGTTAGGACGCAGGAGCAAGGGCAATTTGGCGCCGTGCTAAGCAATTTTGCACTTCCTAGAATGCTTCGCATCCGCCCCGATAGTTACCGGGGCGCATAATTATTACCAGAAATAACCGACCAGGATGAAGGTTATAATTAACAGCATGACGGCTTGGTAGCGGTAATTTTGGTACCACGGTAAGACGCTCAGTTCTTCCGTTTCCTCCGCAATAAGTTTGCTGCTCCAAGTGTAGTTGTCGATCTGCGCTGCGGCGGGTGGGTCGGTAGCTAAACTGACGACCGCGTTGATGATCATGCACAGCACGAAAAGGTAGAAAGTACGGTGCAAAAAGTGCATTTCCTTTAGCCAGGAGTCGCCTTCGCTGTTGATCACGAAAATGAACATAATGGTTAGTGCCGCCCCCACCATCAAACTGACGAAGGCACCGGTGCCGTTGGCTCGCTTCCAGAACAGACCGAGGATGAACGCCGCCGCCACCGGTGGGGCAATGAAACTAAGTACGATTTGCAGGTATTCGAAGAGCGAATCGAATTTCTCGATTTGTGGTGCCCAGAGGCACGCCAATACCACCAACACTAAGGTAGATACCTGGCCCGTACGCACCAGTTGCTTACTGGTGAGGTTGGGATACAGTTTGGCCGCAAAGTCCATCGTAATCAGCGTCGAGGCCGAGTTGAAGGTAGCCGAGACGGAAGACATCATCGCCGCCATCAGCCCCGCCAGCACCAGCCCGAGCACACCCGTGGGCAGCATCTTGAACATCAGCATGGGGTAAGTTGCGTTGGGGCAATCCTTAAGGTTCTCGCAGAGGTCACCGTTGGGAAACTTGTAGCCCATTTCGGAGAAGTTGAACCCATCGGGCAGCAGACTTTGCTGCTGCAAATAAACGATGGCGGCCGTACCGGGAAGCACCATGATGAACAGCACCGGTAGCTTGAGCAAACCAGCAAAGAGCGCACCCCAGCGGCCGTGGTTTATGTCCTTAGCACCGAGCACGCGCTGCACCATAAACTGATTATTGGCCCAGAAATAGAACCCGAGAATCGGCGCACCGAACAGCAAGCCCGTCCAGGGCATGAACCCGTCACCACCGGACCCGAGGAAGAACTCCCGCCAGGTATCGCCCGTTGGGCGCACCAAACTAAGCACTTCATCGGCGGTCGTCGGCTGGTAGATACCGTCGTCGTAGATCCGGTCGGCGAACGGCACGGTACTTAAGTTAGCACCTTCAAGGACGTCAGCGGGGTAAACGCCGTACGTAATCCCGTCGATGGTACGCTGCGGTACCGTGGTCAGGTCATAATCCGCCGGCACGAAGCTTGCCAGCGAGCTTCCCGGCCCTACGAGCACCTCCCGGATATCGTTCGGGTTCGGCAGCGTCCCGTTGGCACCCATTTCGTTGAGGCCCGCGATCATTTCGTCCCAGCCACCGATGCTATCGAAGGTATAGTACGTGATGAAGCAACTACCAATCACCAGCAAAATGGCCTGGATTACCTCCGTCTGGATGACTGAGTTAAGGCCGCCCGGCACGGTGTAGGCCGCCGCCGCAATGGCGAGAATGGCCACGATTGCAAAGGTCGACAGGCTAGGAAACAGCAATTTAAGGATAACCGTACCCACAAAAAGCCCCGCCGCGGTGTCGATCAAAACGTTACCCACTATCGTAATGAAACTAAAATAATACCTGGACCGCACGTCGTAGCGCCGTTCCAGAAACTCCGGCATCGTGTAAACGCGGCTTTTCAGGTAGAACGGCAGAAAAAAGATCGCGAAGAATACGAGCACGACCGAAGCCAGCCACTCGTAATTAAAAACCTGGGTGTTCGTCTTGTAGGCATCCCCGGCAAGTCCGACGAGGGTCGAGCTGGAGATGTTGGCCGCAAACAGCGAAATACCAACGATGGGCCAAGTCATGTTGCGCCCGGCCAAGAAGTATTCTTCCGAAGTCTGCGCTTTGGCGCTGTACAGGCCGTAGCCGATGATGAGAACGGCGTAGACGACCATCACGACGAGGTCAACCGTCGATAGTGCAAATGAATCCATATACTTTTAGCGCTTTATTTTACCAGGGGCCAATTATACAACACATTCTCCTTGGGTAGACTAGTCTCCGCCTTTTTTTGGTCGCGGCCAACCGGCGGGCGACGGGAAATAACTAGCCGGCAAAGTGCGGTCAGCCGCACAATTACCGGGGCGCCTTTGTTGGCGGTTGTAGAAAACTACCCCATCTTTGCCGCCCCGATTACCCGAGGTTAGCTAATTATTCCACTGATCGAAACCCAGGCCTCGGCCCCGACCCTAATTCCCCTAGTTATGATTCAGCTTAATGACGCGGACCTGAACGAAGCCGCGACCGCCATCCGCCGCGGCATGGAGGTTTACGTGCACCGCGAGCACGGCCGTATGCTAATTGCCGACGACCCCGAGCGCAACGTCCGCGCCGACCCGGAAGTCTTCGAAGCCCTGATGCAGGACGTGTCACAAGATCCCGACGCATACGTACACATCGAACGCATGGAGGCCGCCGCGGCCATCGACATCATGCGTCGCTTTACCGACCGCGTCCGTAGCCAGGAGTTGTGGCAAGCACTGACGTACGCCCTGAAACGCCCCCGGCCGTTTACGACCTTCAAGGCCGAACTCACCAAGTTTCCCAAGAATTACGATAAGTGGCGCGCCTTCCGGCAGGTGGAATACAGTAAGTACGTGAATGCGGCACTCACCGCGGAACGGTAATGTCAAAGAAGCCACTCGTACATTTCGTCAAGCACCGAAACATCGACCGGGCCCGCTGGGATGCCACCGTGGCGTCCGACGACGCGCGACTACCCTACGGATTTACCTGGTGGCTCGATGTTGTTACTAACGAGCGGTGGGATGGGTTGGTCCTGGATGACTACCGCGCGGTCATGCCCCTACCCTACACGAGAAAGATCGGTCCGCTATCTCAAGTTAGCAGCCCTGCCTTTACGCAGCAGTGTGGACCGTGGGGTGACTCAACGGATACGGAACTCGCGCTCTTTCTCTCATCTATTCCAAAAACAGCCATTAAGGTTGCTATTCCCTTACGGGAGGCTTCGCGGATAATGGGCCCCGTACCCGGTTTTACGGCGCGGGAGCGGACCAACTTCGTACTGGATATGGCACCGGGCCACGCTTCACTTAGCCGAAAATTCAGTAAATCTTTGCGGCGCAATTTGCGGCGTCACCCGGGTGGGGTCATGGTTCCGGTGACGGTGGAAGAGGTAATTAGCGTGTACGCGGCTTCGGCGGGTGAAAAAGCAGGGCTAAGTAAGAAGCACTACGAAATTATGCGGAATTTAGCCAGGGCATGTAGCGCAAGAGAAATGTCAATCATTACGGGATTCGAGGACGACGACGGCCAATTACTAGCCTGTGGCTTTTTCCCTCATTACCGGGGGCGGTTCATCAACTCTTTCGGTTCTTCGACGGATCTCGGTTACGATCGCGTGGGTATGTCGAGGCTTCTGGACGGACTCATCAAAAACCAGGCTGGCCCCGGCAAATTACTCGATTTTGAAGGGTCCGACCTACCGGGGGTTGCGGAATACTTCAATAGTTTCCGGCCGCGGCGTACAGCTTATCAGCAATTAGTCCGTAGCGCTTGGTAAAGTCTGTTTACCCTCCACGTAGTAAGTCGTTCGCCCCGCCACCTTTACGATCTTGACTTCCCCGCCCGTCACCGGGTCGGGCTGGCCTTCCTTCCGCCAGGTGTGCCAAAACCAGTTCTCCGGGTAGTCGTGGTAGTAAGGCGCGTTTTCCGTAGCGTAGCGCATGACGGCCATGATCTGATCGTAGACCGCCTTTTTTGCGTCGTCACTCATCTCGTTTACCCTTGCCGCCGGGTGAATGTTGCAACGGTAGCAAATCTCGTCGACGTACAAATTTCCGAGGCCCGCCACGACGGACTGGTTGAGCAGGATTCCCTTCAGGGTGGTTTTGCGACCCGCGAGCTTCTCAAAAAAGTAATCTTGCCGCAAATCAAGCGCGTCGGGGCCGAGTTTGACCTCCGCAATGTAAGCATCCCGGTCTTTCAAGTAAAGCACCCGGGCGAACTTACGCGGGTCTTCGAAGCCGAGCACGTTACCGTCCGTAAAGTGAAAAGCGAAGCGCTCAAAGCGTCCCTTATCCTCGGGCTGTTGGTACAGATTCAGGTCGCCGGTCATGCCGAAGTGCAACAGAATGGCCTCCCCGTTATCGAGGTTCGCGAATAGGTATTTCCCCCGGCGGAGGCTATCGATGATGGTGCGGCCGCGGCAGGCGTCGGCGAAAGCCGGGCCCGGCATGTTTCGAATAATTTTATCATCGTGAACCACGAGCTCGGCGATCTTTTGGCCTGTCGCGGCCGCGTCGAAGTATTTCTTGAAATTGTGTACTTCCGGTAATTCGGGCATGCGGGCTGGTTTTAGTGGTTTAGCCCTGCAACGCCGGAAGCTCGATTATGTTAATTAGACTTGCCGTTAACCACCGGACTCGTACTATTCGCCGAGACGGACACATTCAGCTAGGAATTTATGCGCGGTCGCGGGTGCGAGGATCTTTGGTAATGCAGGCTCGATTAGCTTAAGAGCGTTGGATTAGGTGGTACCCGCTGAATTATTTGCAATCAGCACGCAGACAACTGATTGCACGCACAATAATTTCGACGCAGGTACTACGGAAGACCAAGGCCAAGTGCCGCTCACTCCGAGTTTTATTTTGTGCCTCTTGCTTCTTCCGTGTTTCGTGTGATAAAACCCACTCTAAATCCTTCCTGCGGTGCTCAGCGGTTAAGGCGAGTAAGTAGCGCTATTGCTTAGTTAGAGATGGAAGTCAACGCCCGGTCGAAGGGGCGTGTTGTCAAGCTACCGATACTGCACCAAAGCGCTGGTCGTACTTTCGCCAACCAAACAATGCTTACCCCATGTCTACCCCACCCCCCAAGCTAACCAGCACCGGCGAACCCCGCGATCCGTTCGACGGAGACTACATCGGTAATATCTTTGGCTGGAAGGTTTCCCTGATCGGTCTCGGCGTGATTCTCTTTTTCGTCGGCGTGCTCGTCTACCGTACTTACGCGCTCGACGTACCGATCGGCTTCGACGACCCGCTGCAGAGTGAGAGCGAAAAAGCTAAGTTCGCCCCGCCCGGAAAAGCGGACACCCTTACCGTAACCAAGGACTGATGGCCACCCACGAATTTTACAAATACGAGGGTGCCGGCAACGACTTCATCATCATCGACGACCGGGCCAACACCCTCCACGAAGCCTTCGACCAACGGCGAATCGCTCACTTCTGCGACCGTCACTTCGGAATCGGTGGCGACGGGATGATGTTTTTACGGAGCCACCCAGAGTACGATTTCGAAATGATTTATTACAACGCCGACGGCGCGCCCAGTTCCATGTGCGGCAACGGTGGGCGCTGTATCGTGCGCTTTGCCGCGAATTTAGGTATCGAGCGGGAATGTTATAATTTTCTCGCGGTGGACGGCCCCCACCGGGCGAAGTTGCTGAAGAATGGTTGGGTGTCACTGGGTATGACGGACGTGAAGGATTGGTCAATCAACGACGAAGGTGCCTTCGTCATGGATACTGGCTCACCCCACTACGTACAATTCGGCCGCGACCCCGCAACCGTTGATGTCGTGCAACAAGGTCGGGCCATACGTAATTCGCCAGCTTACGCGGTCGAGGGCATCAACGTAAACTTCGTGCTGCGCGAGTCAAATATTCTGCGAATATCCACCTACGAACGGGGCGTCGAGGACGAAACGCTCGCGTGCGGGACGGGCGTCACGGCAGCCGCGATCAGCGCTGCGGAACTCGACGGCGTTGGCCCGGATGAGTCTTTTCGGTACGCGGTCGTTGCGAAAGGTGGCGAGTTGGCGGTGCGTGGAAAGAAAACGGAACGTGGGTACGCCGACTTGTGGCTTGAGGGACCGGCTACCTACGTGTTTAAGGGCGAAATTTAGTCGTCCGCCGGATTCGGTACGTACGTCAGTACCCAGGCGGTGTAGTTAAAAATTAGTTCCCGTCGGAGTACCTCCTCCCAATCAATCCGCCAACCCCGGACCGTGAGTGCCCGGCGGTAGGCGCTGGCGTCGTGCTGCTGGGGATGCAGCGCGTCGCCCGGTAGCGCCTTAAAAATCGGGAGCAACCAGCCGTGGCGATGCACGTCGCTCGTCAGGATCATGCGGGTGCCGGTGGTAGCGTACTCGGTCAACCGATCCAGGGCCGCGTGCCAGTCGGCAACGTGGTTGATCGCATTGAAGCAATAAATTGCCCCAAAGGGCCCACCCGGTACGCAAGCTTCTTCGAGCTTTTGTCGGTGGAAGCGAACGTCGGGGTACGCGCCCCGCGAAAAAATGGCTAGGTGCTTTTCGTAATTGTCGAGCAGGGGGTCGAGCGCGGTGACCCGCTCAGTGTGCCGCACGTAGGTAAAGATGCCCGCCGGGCCGCATCCGGCATCCAGCACGGTTCTATTCGGTACCGTGACCCAATCTAAGTCGTCGAGCACGCGTTCCCAGTAGGTCCGCTTTTCCGCGAGGTAATCGGCGGGGGCTTTTGATTGCAGGTAGCGCCGCCACCATTTTCCCTCCAGGTACTGGGCAACCTTCCAGCGCAGGGCTGCGTACTTCTTCAGGATTTTCATTGGCGGGCGAAGGTAGGGCGGAAATCAAATTCGGGCCTGCGGAAAATTCGCGGGGGAGATTGTCAATCACTTGACCGCCCGGTGGCTACCTTGCCGACTTACTTTTCGGGACGCTACAACCAAATTAACATGAAATTTACCCTCGACCAGCGAGTACGCATGAAACGGACGGAGAACGTCGGGACCGTAACCAGCATCCTGCCGGGCAACATTATCCACGTGAAACTGGACAGTGGGCTCGGTCACATTCCCATCCCGGCCGAAGCCCTGGAGCCGGAAAACATGCCGTCAAACGACGCACCCCTGACGGCAACAGCCACCAGGCCAGCTAAGCCAGCAAGCCCGCCACCGCCGCCGCCAGTAAAAGCCAAAAAATCCAATACCGTCTCGAAAGCTACGCTCCACGAGAACAACGGCGTTCAACTTGCCTTCGACCCCCAACTCAACAACGAAGCGGAGCCCGTTGCTTACGAAGTGTACCTGATCAACAGCACGGACAAAAAGATTATTTACGAAGTAAAGACCATGACCGGAAGCAGCCGGCGCTGGACCAAATCGGGACTCATCGAAGCCAACGGCAAAAAGCGGCTGGAAGCAGTTGAATACCGCTGGCTAAATGAGAAACTAACCGTCGAACTCGACGTCCGGGCCGTACTGACCGGGGGCACGGGCCCGCGGCATTTCCAGAAACTGAGCATCAAACCCAGCCAATTTTTCGGCAAATACGTAGACGTGCCCGAGTTGTTCCGCGAATCACACCTTTATCCGGTGTTCCCGGATGTATCCGCCCGCAACACGGCACCCGCGACCGCGCCCCCGAAAACGCAATCTCTGAAGGCGATGACCCAGGCCGCGATCGCAAAAAAACCCAAGCCGCCCGCCGCCCAGAAGATCGACCGCACGGATATTCAGGAGCAGCTAGACTTTGACGAAGTCCTCGACCTCCACCTGGACAACCTGGTGGACGACCCCACGTCCGTACCCAAACACCAAGTCCTACAACTTCAACTGAAAACGTTCGATGCTTACCTGGAGCGCGCCCTGAAAGTCGGTGTGGACAGCATCATCGTGATTCACGGCGTAGGCAACGGCGTGCTCAAGCGGGCGATCCACAGCCGACTGCACCACACGAAGTTTATCCGTGACTTTAAAAATGAATACCACCACAAATACGGCTTCGGCGCGACGGAGATTATCTTTGACTAAGCAACCGGATGCTCCTTCTTGAATGGAACAGCGTTTTAATTACACTCTTACCGATACCTATATGAAATATTTATCTTTTTGCGTAGCCACGGCCGCGTTGTTATTTACCGGCTGTAACCAAGCCGAAGTCAGCGAGCTCGAGATTAAACTCCAGGGCAGCGAACAGCAACGCGAGATGCTCACCACCCAACTCGAAAGTGTACAACGCACGAACGGCGACCTCCTTGCCCGCATGGAAGACCTTTCCGTGATCAGTAAAGAAGGTGCCACCAGCATCCGGGAAAGCCTGCAAAGCATCAGCGGCCAGACGAGTTACATCACCGAACTGAATCGCTCGATCGCGCGTAAGGACAGCCTTAATATGTCTTTAGTCATGAACCTTAAGCGCTCCCTCGACAACATCAATGACGATGACGTCCAGGTGGAGGTCCGGGGCGGAAAAGTCCACGTTAGCATCAGCGACAACCTGTTGTTTGCCTCGGGCTCGGCGCGGGTAAATTCCGAAGCCACGCGCGTGCTGGAAAAAGTTGGACTGGTCCTTAACGACCACCGCGATCTGGACATCATCGTCGAAGGCCACACGGACAACGTCCCCGTCCGTGCTTCCGGGATTGCCGATAACTGGGACCTCAGCACCCAGCGTGCCACCGCCGTCGTGCGGCAACTCGTCGATCAGTTTCAGGTCGACCCTTCCCGCCTTTCCGCCGCCGGCCGCGCGGAGTTCGAGCCACGCGGCGATAATGCTACCCCCCAGGGGCGGGCCCGTAACCGCCGGACCGAAATCGTGATCACGCCAAACCTCAACGAGTTTTTCGACCTCGCCAAGAAGCAAGGTGTTAATGGATAAGCCACTGTTCATTGGTGCTCAGCCCCTTCAGAAGCCCCCGGATGTCAACATCCGGGGGCTTCTCGGGTTAGCATTGTTAGGTACTATTTCGCGGTGATGATCGCGTAGAGCATGTTAAGAATTTGCCTTCCGGCCTTGTTTTGGCCACTTTTGCGCTGGTTAGTCAGTAGTCTAGGACCCTTTACCCAGACTACTGAAGAGCAAAATCCTCATTCCCCGATAGCTATCGGGGCGGCTAAACTCCGGTTTACCTTCGGTGCTACTTCGTGGTTACTGCCTCACCCACCAAAAAAATGCCTCACCACGCAGTAGCAGCGTAGCTAAAACCGACCAGGAGCCCACCCCGCAGGAGCAGCGTAGCTAAAGTCCCAACATGCTCTTAACTTCAATAAAACAACCTCGGACTTTCACCTTCCCAGCACGTCCCGGTTCGCAGTTTCGCACCATAATGTTTTACGCCACGGCGGGGCGGAGGGCTACTATTATAAGTTCTTAAACACCCACACAAACACACGGTTACCGGCGCTGCCGACGGCGAGATTGCCAGATTGCGCTCACCCAAAACACCATTTTCCGCATGCTCACGCAAACAAGTAATGAAATGAAACTGAAGCGTATTTATATTCAAAATCAGCTTCCGAAAAAATTATCCTTCCTACAAGTCCTCAGCCACAACATCTGGTGGTCGTGGAACGACCACGCTCAGCGGCTCTTTCAGGATATTGACTCAGCGCTATTCGTTAAACTCAACTACAACCCCGTCGCCCTGCTGGAGACCGTCGACCCCGCCCGGTTAGTGGAACTCGAAGGAGACAAGAATTACCTAAAGCGGATCAAGGTCGTTAAGAAAGATTTCGAGACCTACCTGGCCGTCCCCAAGAAAAAAGGACCGAAGCTGGCTTACTTCAGCATGGAGTACGGGCTACACATCAGCCTCAAACTTTACAGCGGAGGCCTTGGCGTACTCGCTGGCGATTACCTCAAGGAAGCATCCGACAGCAACGTCGAGCTGTTTGGTGTCGGTTTGCTGTATCGCTACGGCTACTTCAACCAGGGGCTGAGTATGAACGGCGATCAGATTCACCTGTACCCCGCCCAGAAGTTCACCCAACTGCCCATCGAACCCGTACGCGGTGCCGACGGTAACTGGTTAAAGGTATCCGTACCGATTATGGGCCGCATCGTGCAGGCTAAAATTTGGAAACTGCCCGTCGGTAGAATCAACCTTTACCTTCTCGATACGGACCACGAAGACAACAACCAGGAAGATCGTGCCCTCACGCACATGCTCTACGGTGGGGACAACGAGCACCGCCTCAAGCAGGAAATCCTGCTGGGCATCGGTGGCGTCCGTGCGATTCAGGCTATGGACCTGCAACCGGAAGTTTACCACCTCAACGAAGGCCACGCGGGTTTCCTGAGTTTGGAACGGCTGAAGAATTTCGTGGACGGTGGCCTAACCTTCGGAGAAGCTAAAGAAGCGATCCGTGCCAGCAGTTTATACACCACGCACACACCCGTCCCCGCCGGCCATGACCACTTCCCCGAGTATTTGATGCGTAACTATTTATACAGCTACGCCGATGATTTAGGAATTAGCTGGGAAGCGTTCATCGCCCTGGGCCGTACCAACCCGACGGATTCCAGTGAGGACTTCAACATGTCCAAACTCAGTATTGCACTGAGCCAGCGCGTCAATGGCGTATCGAAACTACACGGTGAGGTAAGCCAGGAGATGTTTACCGAACTCTACCCCGGCTATACCGCCGAGGAAGTTCACATTGGCTACGTCACCAACTCCGTCCACTACCCTACCTGGATCGCCCACGACCTGCACGAGATTTACAGCGAGCAGTTCGGTAAGGACTGGATTGCCGATCAGTCTAACAAGGACATCTGGCGTAAGATCCACAAGGTGGACGACAAAAAGCTCTTCGACGCGCAGCACACGCTCAAGGTGCGCCTGTTGGATTACGTGCGCGAAAAGCTACAGGTGGACATGCAACGTCGGGGAGAAAGCCCGCGGGTTACTTTCGACATCCTGAGCAAAATCGACAATAACGCTTTAGTGTTTGGTTTCGCCCGTCGCTTCGCCACCTACAAGCGCGCTACGCTACTTTTCCAGGATGAAGCCCGCCTGGCGGAACTCGTCAATCGCCACGACCAGCCCGTTATTTTCCTCTTCGCCGGTAAGGCGCACCCGGCCGATCAGGGTGGTCAGGATCTGATCCGCCACATCGTCCACGTGAGTAAGAAGCCCGAATTTGCCGGTAAGGTGATTTTCCTGGAAGACTACAACATGGAGATGGCTAAGCTACTCACCCAGGGCGTCGACGTCTGGCTGAATACCCCGACCCGCCCGCTGGAGGCATCCGGCACGTCCGGTATGAAAGCTGCACTAAACGGTCGGCCGAATTTCTCCGTCCTCGACGGCTGGTGGGCCGAGGGATACCGCCCGGATGCCGGCTGGGCGTTGCCGTTGGAACGCACGTACGAGGACCAGCACTTGCAAAATGAGCTGGATGCGGAGTTGATCTACCACACGCTGGAAGAAGAGATCATCCCAACGTTTTTCAAGCGTGGTGACGACGGAATCAGCAAAGAGTGGATGGGCTACGTGAAGCAGATCATCGCCGAGGTCGCCCCGACTTTCACGATGAAGCGGATGATGGACGATTACTACGAGCGCTTCTACTTCCCGCTCGGTACTAGCGAGCAGGCCACGAGTAAATCCAGTTACGGACCGGCCAAAGAATACGCCGCCTGGAAGGAATCCGTCATCGGTAAGTGGGAAGGAATCGAGGTGAAGGAGAACATCAGTTTCGACACCTTCAACCACGCCCTCCCGGTGGGTGAATCCTTCACGGCCCAAATTACCCTGGGCATGAACGGCTTATCTAAGGACGACGTGACCCTGGAAGCTTGTTTCTACCACCGGATCGACGAGAACAAGGTCGAACTGCACCGCGTCGAGGCGTTCGGTGGGGAATCGAACGACAATGGCGAAGTCACTTATAAGCTCGACGTCGATCCGCATTTGGCCGGCGTTTACGAATATGGCTTCCGTTTGCGGCCGACGCACGAGATGATGCCGCACGCGCAGGATTTGAATTTGGTTTACTGGGTTTGATTCCCGTAGCTAATTTCGCAATACCAATACCAAGACCCGTATGCTTTCGCGTACGGGTCTTTAAGGTTGAGGGCATCCTGCCCGAACGTAACAGCGGCAGCGCTACCGCACGAGCATTCGGGCAGGATGTCCTCAACCTTTATCTTTACCGCCCCAAAGACCCCCTCCCCATGGACACCCCCGCCACCGTACAAATGCTAAACCTAAAACTCCCCACCGACCCCCGCTGGGTCAACCTGGCGGAAATGGACCTAGAAGAAATCCTTACGGACCACGCTTACTGCGAGCAGAAAGCGACAACTAGCTGTATCTCCTTGGTACAGGGCTATTCGGATTATCCCGAGATCGTCGCGCAAGTATCGCCGGTAGTGACGGAAGAATGGGGACATTTCAGAATGGTACTCCGCGAACTCGACCGCAGGGGGCTGAAGCTCGGGCGGCAGCGCAAGGACGAGTACGTCAACGGGTTGATGAAATTCATGAAAAGGAGTGAAGGCCGCGACAAAGCGCTGCTGGAAAAGCTCCTACTCTGCGCGTTGATCGAAGCGCGCAGCTGCGAACGTTTTCGGCTGCTGAGTCTGTACTGCGCTGATGTGGACTTGCGCGAATTCTACCACAAGTTTATGGTCGCCGAGGCTGGCCACTACGTGCTGTTCATTGACCTGGCGCGCAAATTTTTCGACCGCGACCTGGTCGATGCCCGGTGGGCGGAATGGCTTTCCTTCGAAAAAGACATGCTTGCGAACATGGAAGTCCGTGGGGATCGCATGCACTAAACTTTCGGTTACGCATATACAGCCCAAAAAGTAAATTACCGTGTCAACCTTCGCCGCCCGCTTTCGCCAGTACAATGATAAGCACCAGCTGTTCCGGCACTCGGATAGATTGCTGGTCGCCGTCAGCGGGGGCGTCGACAGCGTCGTACTGGCGCACCTGCTTCACGCAGAGGAATACGAGTTTGCCGTGGCCCACGTCAATTATCAGTTGCGGGGGGATGATTCCGCTGGCGACGCACGTTTCGTGGAAAAGATGGCGCGGTCGCTGGATGCCGGGTTTCACGGGATCGCGGTGGACGTTGGCGCTAACCGGAAAAGTGGCGAAAGCACGCAGATGGTCGCACGAAGAATTCGTTACAACTATTTTGATAAATTATTGGATGAGTATAAATACGACGTACTCATCACGGCTCACCACCTCGATGACCAACTGGAAACGATGATGATCAACTTCATCCGCGGTACCGGCCTGCGGGGAGTTGCGGGTATGATGCCAGATCAGCACGGGGTTTGCCGGCCGCTCCTCTCACACGAGCGACGAGAAATTGTGGAGTACGCGCGGGCGAACAGTCTTACGTGGCGAGAAGACAGTTCTAACGCCAGCGATAACTACTTACGTAACCGGGTTCGGCACCAGCTCTCACCCCTCTTGCGGGAATTGGGGCTCACGGCCGGTGCCCTGAGATCGACGAGCGATCATCTACTCACCGCGCGGCAGCTTTACGAAGACCAGCTATCAGCAATCAACCGCACTACCGTTGTGGTGAACAATGGTGGAATCAAGATCGATCTAACTCACCTGCTCAAGGGCAATTACGCCGAAACTTTCCTTTATGAATATTTACGCCCCCGCGACTTTACGGCCGAGCAAGTACGCCAGCTCCTGGCCGGGGCGGAGGGCTCTAGTCTAGAATCGGCAAACCACCGCGCTCGTAAGAAAGGTGGCGTGATTACCGTGATCTCAGTACCGGGGAATACTCCAGTTTTGGAGTCACTTGAAATCACCCGACTCCCGTTTTCCTTCCAAACCAGGCAGGGGCAGTTCACCATCCAACTTACCGAGCGGCCGGCTTCGCTCGTCGCAGAAAATATTCAGTACCTCACCAGTAGAATCTTACCGGACGCAGCGGCCGGTGCTACCCCACCCTCCCTGCACCTGCGGCCGCGCAAAAATGGCGACCGGCTGCAACCACTCGGCATGGGTGGGAAATCTAAGAAAGTACAGGATCTACTGACGGACCTGAAAATACCCAGAGAAGACCGGGAGCAATTATACTTGCTGGTGGATGAAGCGGACATTGTGCTCGCCATCCCGGGTGTAATGATCACGGAACTCGCCAAAGTGACGCCGGATGATCGAACCGTCCTCAAGATCATACTGACGAAGAACGGTCAGGTCTAGTTCGTAAACAGTTGACCACCGTCGTAACGGTTTTGGTTTACTGGCAGGTTTATGAAATCTAGCGTACCCGGCTTGACGGCGATAGAAAATGAATAAGTATTTCGTTGCGGTGCCCAGTTGAACCGCATTTCCCAGCAGTGGAGGTCGCGCACAAAACTTAGGTATGGGTACGTGATGCGCTTATCGGTAAAGCTGTAGCCGATCGACCCGATGTTGATGCTCCAGTTGTTCGTCAGCTGCAGGGCGCCCCGCAATTCAATCGAGTTAGCTACCGTACGGAATTCTTGCCGCCCCCGGTCCGCAGTCGTCGGGTTCTCCGTATCGAATACCCGCTCGAATCGAAAATTATAATTGTGGCGGATGCTGAAGCGCTCGAAAAGGCTGAGGATATCAGTTTCCTCGAAGATCGTATTTTCTTCCTCCCGCCGCTTGCGTCGTTCTTCCGCCAAGTCGGTCACTACTTCTTCTTCCGCACCCTGAAACAACTCCCGAATCTTTGCTACCGTGATGTTAGTAGAAATCGTGGAATTCAGCCGCGTCAGCCCAACAGGAAACCGCCCCTCACTAAAGTTGGTCACGTCGACGCGGCGGAAATTTTTTGACTCGGGATCGTAACGTGTTACGTAAGGGTCAAAAATCGCGTTCACGTTGACCCGGGTAACACCCTTAAAAAACTGGGTGCCGCCGGACACGGTGATCGGGCTCCACTGTAAACTCGTCTTCGTGAAATCGTAGGAGCCCCGCACGCCGATGTTCTGGAACAACTTGACGTTATTCGAGGTGCTGTCCTTCTTGTTCCAGACTTTAGCTTCGAATAGGTTAGCGATTGAGTAACCAAGGCCGAGGCTCTGTTCCTGTCGCGGCGGGGCACCGAAGATCTGGTTGGCGAACGGAGAGAGATAAGCCTCGTCGGATCCATTAAGGGGGTCGATCTCGCTGGTAGGAATGTAGTACGGCACGTCGCTGATGTAGTCCCGCGCATTCTGATAGTTCGGGTTGTAACCGAGGTTAATACTCGGTTTCATGACGTGGCGGAGCCCCTGTAAACCGAATAGGCCCCGTCGCTTGAATTTAACTTTACCAAAAAATTGGGTACTCACCGATACCCCCGCCGAGAAAGTTCTGAAGCTAGCTAGCCCGGGGTTCAGGTCGTTAATGATGGTGCCCAGACTGGTCGTATCGATCGTCAATTCGCCGGTTTCGGGGTCAATTATTTCGTTAGTGACGACCTTATCGTCTAGCCGGTAGTTCCTGGATTTCCCATAGTAAACTTCACTGAAATTGACGTTAGGGCTCAGGTTGAAATACTTCAGCACATTAAAGGAAAGTCCGGATTCTACACTGTGCCGGAAGCCGTACTGTCCGTCGTCGAGCGTTTGGTTGCTAAAAAACGTGGAGTCCGGTGCGGTGAACTCGGTGCGCAGTGCGCTTCGGTAGCGCATGCTCAGTTTCTTGTACCAGGCGGATTGCTTGCCGGGAAGGTCCCGCAGGGGGTAGATCGTTTGGGTCTGGAAAGCCGCGTCGGGGAAGTTGACGGTGATGCTCCGCCGCTGGTTGGACTGGCTGTGGTTGAGGCCCGCCGTCAGGGTTGACTTTAGCTTGGGGAAGGTCTTGGTAATATTCATGCTCGAACGGATCACGTTCTGGCTAGCCACCTCGTAGGAGTTGATGAAGCGCTGATCGACGAGGTTGGTCTGGAAGTTGAGCGAGCCACCGAAGTTGAACGTTGGGTGGGCGCGCTGGTCCTGGCGGTGGCTCCAGGCGATGGAAAAGCCCTTGTCAAAAAGTTCCCGTAATTCCTGGTCCTCCCGGCGCAGACTTTTGAAACTAGCGTTAAAATTTCCACTGTATTTGTAGCGCCGCCGGTAACTCACGCTCGTGTTGACCGTGTAGGTCCCTTTGATGTAGTAGTCCGCCGTCGCCTGCAAATTAACGTGCTCGCCGATGGGGAAGAACCAGCCGATGCCCTGCAGGCCGAAACCCCACTGGGGGCTGTACTGATAGTCGGACGGAAAGAGTAAACCCGTGCTGCGTCCGCTACTAATGGGAAAAAAACCGAAGGGTAGCCACAGCGGTGTCGGCACGCCCATAATCTCCAGGTTACTCGCCCCGAAGATGGCGAGTTTGCCGGGGATGATCTTCGCCCGGTTCGTGTGGATACCGAAGTGAGGGTGCTCGGCGGAGCAGGTAGAAAAGACCGCGCCTTCGGTGTAAATGACGTCGGCGCGCGTCGAGTCGTCGATCTGTACCGCGTCGCTGACGAATTTGGACTTTGCTCCGCGGATGTAAATATCTTCCTGCACGGAAGTCGTGCCGTAAATAATTCCCTTACCACTCTTGAAATTATAACGCATTTCCTTAGCGGTCAGCGTCTGTTCTTCGTCGGTGAATTCGGGGAAGCCGGCGGGTTGGCCGACGCTGTCCGGGAGCGGCTCGGCGAAAACGATGTTGGTGCCGTAGTTGAGCACGATGTGGTTTGCCTTCAGGTTGATCGCTTCGTACTTGACCGTTGCGTCGCCATACAAATGAATTTCTTCGCTGAGGAAGTCGACCATCATACTGTCTTCGGCGGCGTACTCTACGATGGCGGTCAGGCTATCCGGGCTCAAGATGAAATCGCGGGTGGAGCCAGAATAAGCGGGGGGCGGCAGTGAATCTTGCGCGGTCGCGGGTGCCAAGGAATTGGGATAAATAGCCGAGTTATTGGGGATCGTATCCGGGTTATAAACGTCGACCGGGGAAGCCACTTTACTCCGCTCCTCCACCTGACCTTGCACCGGCGTCCGCGCCCCAAATACCACGATTAGCAGTAACGTGGAGTAGACAAATACCCGCCCCGCAAAAATATCGGGTGCGAATGAATATATTTGTCTCACTAAACAACACACGCGGGCCCACCTCCGGCCCGGCATTATTACTGACTTTGATGGGTGATTTACTGGCACTTATAATGTTGATCTGCTCCTTTACGTATTCACCGTTAGTGACGGCGACGAACCCCGCTGCGTCGCCCACCAAAGAGGCCTTTAACACCACCTTAAGGCATACGTGCGGCAAAAGTACGCCGCGCCCCGCTAACGGCGTCCGGACGCTCGTGATCGATGCCGGCCACGGTGGGCGTGACCCCGGCGGACAGGGCCGCAACTGCAACGAGAAGGATATTGCCCTGAACGTAGCCCGCCTTTTGGGTAGTGCCGTGCGGGCCAATTTCCCCAACGTGAGGGTCGTGCTTACGCGGGAGGATGACACGTTCGTGCCACTACTGGCTAGAGCCAAAATTGCCAATGATCTGCAAGCAGATCTATTCATCTCCATTCACGCCAACATCGCCGATAGCCGCGGCGTCAGTGGCACTGAAACGTTCGTGATGGGTAACCACGTCGCCGGCTATAATCTGGAAGTCGCCAAACGGGAGAACGGGGCCATGCGCTTCGAGACCGCCGACGGCTCCCTACCGGATTTCGATCCGCGGAGCGACGCCGGGCACATCCTCCACCGCGCGCAGCAGGGTGCGAATCAGGAGCACAGTATTGCGTTCGCCGGCGCGGTGGAAAATTCTTTTCGCCGTGCCGGGCGACGGAGCCGCGGGGTCAAGCAGGCCGGCTTCATCGTCCTGAAGGCCACCACGATGCCCGCTGTTTTGGTGGAACTGGGCTTTATGTCCAACGGCCCCGAAGAAAACTACCTCACCAGCGGTACCGGGCAACGGGCACTAGCCGGTGCCCTGCTCAACGCATTCACCACTTACCACGCGCAAATGGGTGGTGGCGTAAGGGAACACACTGCGAAGCGAATAATTAATCCGCAAGCTGCACCCGTTACTAACCACCAGTGGAAAGCCGACGGGGTCGATGATAATGTGCTAACGTACGTCGATGCCCCCCAGGCCGATAAAGTGAAGAAAAGAGTAGCCGCCGGTCCGGCTGCGAGTGAACTCACGATTGGTCTGCAGTTAGCGGCTACCACCAAGCCGATCGGCCTCCCGGCGGAGTGGGATAACCTAGCCTACCCGGTTACGGAGCATTTTGACGGAAAAATATACCGCTACCAAATTCGTGGCTTTCGGAATGGCCGGGAGGTACGGGCCCAGGCCACCAAGTGTAAAGCCGGTGGTATTTCCTGCGTGATTGTCGCGTACGACGGGAAGCAGCAACTCTTTGGTCGGGCACTTACCGCCGCACTGAAAGCTAAGTAACCGAATCAACCGCCGAGAATCGTTTTATCGAACGGATTAAGGCCGACGCCCTGGACCTGCGCTTCCGCCTCGATGCGAAACTCCGACGAAGCGTTGCGCGACTGTTTTGCGACCCAGGCTAAGCCTTTAAACAAGAAGTTCTTGTTTCCGAACGCTTCTACGGGAGACGAAACGGTTTCGTAGGCGAGGCTAAAGGCAACGCTAACGGGAACACCTTCCCCGGGCACCATGATGGGCTGGCGTAGAACCACCGAACCGAGCTGGTACTCGTCGACGCGAATATCTTCGTCCCGCCCCCGCGTATACTTCTCGATGATTGTCAGCTTGATGGCACTGACGGACTGTGGGCTCTTGCTGGTCAGGCGTACGGTGCCGGTTACTAAGCCCTGGTCGGCGGAGAATTCCGGGGGGACTTTGAGCTCCAATTTTACGCCTTCGATACCCAACCATTGTTTCATCTTTCCGATCATGCCAGCAAGTTAATACGCCCCGCTAAGTAGCGGGCGTTATAAATCGATAAACGCGACAAAGTAACCGACGGTTGGTTACCTTACCCCAAGGAATTACGTTTTTTGCGTAGTTCCACGCCGCTCTCCCAAAGCTTAGTACCATGCAACTGATTGACAACGAACAGGTCCGTAACCTCGGCAATTTTGAATTACTGGCCCAGCAAGTGGTGGAAGGCTTCATCATCGGCCTGCACAAGAGCCCTTTTCACGGTTTCAGCGTCGAGTTTGCTGAGCACCGGATCTACAACCAGGGGGAGCCGATGAAGAACATCGACTGGAAAGTATTCGCCCGCACGAATAAGATGTACACGAAACGGTACGAGGAAGAGACGAACTTACGCTGCCAAATCGTAATCGATACGAGTTCGTCTATGTACTTTCCGGAGGTTACCCAAACGTCAGACAACCACGTTAACAAGCTTCGTTTCAGTGCGCTAGCCGCGGCGAGTTTGATGAACCTATTAAAGAAGCAGCGCGATGCTTTTGGCCTGAGCCTTTTTGACGAGGCCGTTGGCATCCACACGCGTCCGAAATCCAGTACCACGCACTACCGCCTGCTCCTAACGTACTTACAACAGCTCGTCGAAAACCCCACGCGGAAAGTAAAGACGGCCACGGCGACGGCCCTGCACCAAATTGCCGATAGTATCCACCGCCGGTCCCTGGTCGTCATCTTCAGTGATATGTTTGACGAAACGGAGCGTGAAGAGGATCTCTTTGCCGCGCTACAGCACCTGAAACACGCTAAACACGAAGTTATTCTTTTCCACACGGTGGACAAAGGGAAAGAAATCGACTTTGAGTTCGAGAACCGTCCTTACGAATTTATCGATATGGAGTCGGGCGAGAGCGTGAAATTGCAACCTAACCAGGTCAAAGAATACTACGTGGAGCAGGTGACGGCTTACCAGGAACGGCTGCGGATGAAGTGCTTGCAGTACGGGGTGGATTACGTGGAGGCGGATATTAATGCTGGGTTTCGGACGGTTTTGCAGCAGTATTTGGTTAAACGGAATCGGATGGGGTGATAGGCGGTAGGCTGGTAGGCTGGTAGGCAGTAGGCAGTAGGCTGGTAGGCGGTAGTGTTGCCCGTGGCTGAACAATACCGGTTTGAATCGTTGTAGTGGTATGGAGCACGAATTGACGGATCAGGAGATCGACCGAGTTATCGAGATGGCGTGGGAGGACCGGACGCCTTTCTCGGCGATTGAGTTTCAATTCGGGCTGACGGAGGCGGACGTCATTAGGCTGATGAAGCGGGAGCTTAAGTTAAATAGCTGGAAACGCTGGCGGGCGCGGGTGCAGGGGCGGGCGACTAAGCACCGGTCTCTGCGGCAGACTGGGGTGGAGCGGTTTAAGAGTAAGGCGCAGAAGCAGATTACTTACAATAAGATAAGTAAGAAGAGATATTGAGGTTGAAGTCGGTTCTACCTTTCTGAAGTCACTACTCAGGGTAAGCGGTAGTTTTCCAGGCAGCAGCACGCTGATCTTTTGTATTGGTTGGTGAATGGAGCTAAATACACTGCTTCAATCAAAACTCCTGTGCACCAGCGGCCGCGCCTCCGCGATCTTTAGTGGATTTTGCTTACCCCCAGATCGCGAACACCACGTAAATTCCAAAAAATACAACCCACGTCCCCTGGTAAAATCTGGCGATAGACTTTTGCTCCTTTAAGTTGAGTAGTTGCGTATTGATGGCAAAGCCTACGAGCAGAACCATCAGGCTAATCCCCAGTCCCACCCAACCAATAATTAAAGAATAGATACTGGCGGCGAGTAAAGTGCCCGCGAGTAATATCGCACCAGTTCGGTAAACCCATTCCGGCGAACGCAGCAAGGTCAACGTTTTAATACCAAACGCCTCATCCCCCTCCGTATCCGGCAGATCTTTGAACCAAGCGATGATCACACCGAACACAAATATAATGGCCGTCAGCAGCCAGACCTCGCCCGTTATCGCCGGTAATACCTCCGCGCCGCCACTCAACTCATGAGCAAAGTGGAGGTAAAGCACCAGGTTGATGATCAAACCGCGCACGACTATGATGCAGAAAGCCGCCCAAAAGTGGTAGCGTTTAAGGCGCATCGGTTCGGCGCTGTAGGCCGTTCCCAGGGCGATGCTCGCTAAAACCGTCAGCGGCAGAAATGGACGGTAAACGAAGCAACCTACCACGGCCAGCAAACCACACGCGCCCACGATCAACCGTCCGGTACGGATAGAATAAGCGCCACTCGCCAGCGGTAAATAAGGTTTGTTGATGCGGTCTATCTCAACGTCCGTCAACTGATTAAGGCCGGTGATGTAAACATTTGCGGCAAGGCACACGAAGAGACTGACCGCGAAGACGAACCAGTCGTGCTGGCCCGTGACGCGGCTGGCAATCAGGTACAGCGTCAGTAGCGACAGGGTCGTCCCGATCAGCGTGTGTGCCCGTCCGAAACGAAGGAAAGTGATCATTGCGCTGGCTTTGTGCCGCGGATCATTCCGTACCGAATCGCGCCGGTCCGGAACCCTTCCTTCATGTACTTCATGGCCCAGGCTCCCTTGATGGTGCTTTTCCCGGCCTTGATTAGTCCCGGCCAATTACGGGGGTCCAATCCGCTACTGATAACGGCACCCCAGAAGGGCTCGACTGCTTTTGACCAGTCGTCGGTGGCGACGTTGTTGAAGCCAGCCGCCGTAGCGGCTCCCCCCATGTCCTTAATACTTACCATCGGTGGTAAGTGGTAGAGATCGCAGATGCTTTGCAGCACCTTTTGATCCGCCGTCGAAAGTGCCGGCGGTGTCTCCCGGTGGCACCAGGTGGCCATCAGTAGTTGACCGCCCGGCCGTAGCAATTTATGGAACAAATCCATTAACCCCCGCTTATCCGCCATGTGCTCGGCGGACTCCATGCTCCAGATGATGTCGAACTGCCCCTCCTGGACGGGGTCCAAAGTATAAAGGTCCTGCGCGCGAATTTCCAAGCGCTCGGCCACACCGGCTTCGCGGTTGTACCGCATCCCGTTCTCCGCCTGCACGGGACTTAAGGTTACGCCGAGTCCAGTCGCCTTCGGAAATCGCTTGGCTAGGTAGCGACTACTCCCGCCCACGCCACAGCCCGCATCCAAAAATCTATCTACCGACGCAGGTGCTTGCGCCCACTCCAGCAAAGCTTCGATCATGTCGACCTGGGCCTGTTTGTGCTCGGTCTTCCGCTCTCCGTTCGGGCCGTAGTAGCCGTGGTGCATTTGCTCACCCCAGGTGTTTAGCCAGAGGGGGGTGGAGGCGTCGTAGAAGTCTTTTATTTTTTGGTTGAGGCTCATTGGGTATTGATAGTTTGGTATTTGCAGTGGGTAAATGACCCTCTCCCTCTTATCCCTCCCCAGCGGGGAGGGACGATTCATTGTCGGAGTGGATGATGACTTAAATAGTTAGGACTAGTTGACTGCATTAAGTACTTGGACAGTATTATTTTGACATTTTGACGAGCGAAGCGAGCTGCCTTTGCTCCCCTCTGCCTTCGGAGAGGGGTTGGGGGAGAGGGTTACAGAATGTTCGTTTAATATTGTCCAGATACTTACGAGGTCAATAAAATAATCGATCCTTTTCCACACTACCTCCTACCGAATAAATTTTTTAGGGCAAACGCACTAAAATAATTATTACCCTCAAATAGGTGACAATCACGTAAAACAAACGCAGTGAGTTGCTCAATGCGGTAGCTAAATAAAGAATCAAATGTCAAGCGCACGAAGTACAGCGCAGCAAATCGCCCACCAGAAAACGCAGCTTACACAATTTGGAGCGTTCGCCCTGAATAGCGTTTCTCCCCTCTCCTCTTCTGGAGAGGGGTCGGGGGAGAAGGTTACCGGTTAAAGACCAACAATCTCGAAAACACCTACCGCCGGAACAACCGGTGCAACACCCATGCCCCGGCCGCCACGCCGAGTCCAATCAGAACAACCTTCTGCTCGTCGTTCAACGGTTCCGGCTCGGCGTCGATACCCCGCAACGGTGCGGATACGGAAGCTAGTAATGCCATCGGAATGAAGATGAAGCCGGCCGTAGAACCAAGTAGGACACGACCCGCCAACAACAGATTGCGACCGAGATCAAAACCCTCGGGGTTCGCGTCAACCAAGCTCTGTTCGGGAGCGACCGGGCGGTAGGTCGACGGGGATTTTCCAGCCTTGGGCTTCTGACCGATGATGGCGATGCCGTACCGCTCGTTCTCCTGCCAGTGCGGTGCTACGTAGGTATGCTGGACATTCTCGAAGCCCGCTTCCTCGTAGTAGGCATGGTAATCTTCTTCCGGCGGAAAGAGCATCCACGTATTAGCGGCAAATTTACTGATGGGGTTAACGGGCTCGATGGGGCCGATCAGCAACGCCCAACCGCCGGGCTTGATAACGCGGTAGGATTCGTTGACGCCCAATTGGGGGTCGGGCCAGTACTCGATGGAACCGGCGGAAACGTAGCGGTCGAACGTATCGTCGGCGAAAGGAATGTTTTCCGCATCGCCTTCCCGAAAGGTACATTCGCGTAGCTCCGGCTTGACTTTTGCGTGGCCCATTTGGTGGGGGCTCTGGTCAACGCAGGTAACGTTGCCGGCGGGGACGCGCTGAACGATGCCTTCGGTCGTAAAACCGGTGCCGGAACCCACGTCGATCACCTTTAGATTCTCCCCATCCTCCCAGTGGCCGATGTCGAGTGACTTATCACGCATTCGGGCCGTCCAGAAAAGGGGGTTAACGAGTTTGTCGTAAAAAATGGACAAGTAGCGGTAAAACCAGTAGGCTTCCTGCTTGTGTTGCATCAGGCGCATGGACGATAGAATTTTGGGAGATTGGGGGGTAAAATAGCAAAAGCCCCGAAAGGGTTTCGGAGCTTTTGCCAATTTATCGAGAACTGGTGCGGTAAGCAAGGCTTACGTTACCTCAAAGCTATTCAGGAATCTTGGTCGGGTCGAGCAAGTCGTAGAACTCGTTCAACTTTGGCAGCAAGATAATCCGCGTGCGGCGGTTAGTGGATTTTCCCTCGGCGGTAGCATTGCTAGCGAGGGTGTTGTACTGACCACGACCGGCCGCGATGAGGCGGTTAGGATCGATACCGTAGGTTTCCTGTAGTGCTTTTACGACGGAGGTAGACCGGAGAACGGAAAGGTCCCAGTTGTCCTTAACACAGGCGCTGTTGATGGGGTCGTTGTCGGTGTAGCCTTCTACCATGAGCTCCAGATTCGGACGGCTCTTAGCGATGGTTGCGATCTTCTGCAGTACTTCGCCAGCGCGGTCGGTGATCTGGTAGCTACCGGACTTGTAGAGCATCTTGTCAGACAAGTTGATGTACACGACGGTCTTGTCGACCTTGATGTCGACGTCAGCATCATCGATGCCGTCGCGGAGGACCTGCTTGAGGTTAACGGCCAGTGCTAGGTTGATGGAGTCGGCCTTCGACTTAGCGTTTTGGAGCAGACGGATGTACTTGTCCTTTCCTTCGAGCTGCTTGAGCGTATTGCCAATGTTGTTGTTAGCGCCCTGGCTGAGTACGGTAAGGTCACCGACGGCCTGCACGGATTGGTCGCGCTGCTTCTTCAGATCCTGGATTTGCTCCTCACGGATTTGAACCTGGGTTTGCACGTTATCTACCCGGCCCTGGAGGGAAGCCTCGCGGCGTTCACAGTCGGCTAGGCGCTCGGCGTAGCGGTTGAGCTCCAGGTCGCGTTTGGAAATTTCTTCTTGCTTGGTGTCCAGATCGGTCTGGAGCATGTCGTACTTTTTCTTACTGATACAGGAGGAAAAAGAAAGGACCGTAGCGAGGCCCAGGAGGATTAATTTCTGCATTTGTGTGTTGGTTAAAATGAGTGGTGTGGCTCAATTGCCTGAGCTCACCTGGCATAAACGACGGCCGCGTTGGCATGTTCGGTGTCCGCGGATTTGCTTTGTTAAGGGATGCTTAAAAATTAAGATATGATGGTGGTGCTTTGACGCACGTAAACTCGGCACGCGTAAGCGTTCGTAACCACTCGGCACCCGCGGCCGCGCATACTCATTTTAAACCCCCGTTAACTTATCTTTGCGGTTCTTAAATTCTACACATGGGATGGTTTAAACGCCTTACGAGCGGTATTCAAACGGCGACGCGGAACAAAAAGGACACGCCCCAGGGCTTGTGGTACAAGTGCCCGCGCTGCACGGAGACCTCGACGATGAAGGACGTTCGCGAAAATTTTTCTAAGTGCCCCAGTTGCCAGTACCACGAGCGGATTGGCTCGGAGGAGTACTTCGAAATCATTTTCGACGGTCAGTTCGAAGAATTCATGAAAGACACGGAATCGGTCGACATGCTCGATTTTGCGGACCTCAAGTCTTACAAATCACGACTGGCCGAAGCGAAGGACAAAACGGGGTTGACGGACGCCATCCGGGTCGCCCGGGGTAAAGTCAATCGTCGGCAAATGATTATCGCCTGTATGGATTTTAGTTTCATCGGTGGTTCGATGGGCAGCGTCGTCGGCGACAAGATTGCCTTCGCCATCGACGAAGCCCGCAGGACCCGGACGCCCCTGTTAATTATCTCCAAAACCGGTGGTGCCCGCATGATGGAAGCTGCCTTCAGCCTGATGCAAATGGCCAAAACCAGCGTTAAGCTTAGTCAACTGGCGAAGGATGGCATCCCCTACTTTAGCCTCATGACCGACCCGACCACCGGCGGCGTCACCGCCAGCTACGCAATGCTGGGCGACATAAATTTTGCCGAGCCCGAAGCACTAATTGCTTTTGCCGGCCCCCGGGTCGTGAAGGAGACCATCAAAAAAGAACTCCCGGTCGGTTTTCAAACCTCAGAATTTCTGATGGAACATGGCTTTCTAGATTTTATCGTCGACCGCGCCGATCTTAAAGAGAGACTCAGCGACCTTCTGCACCTTTTCGACGCAACCGGCAAAAATGCCTAGGCACTTACTGGGCATCCTGGTCTGCTTCGCGCTCGCCAACGTAGGTAATTATGCGACTGGGGTTTGGCTCAGTGCTGAGCTCATGGACGCAGACGGTGAATACAAAATTTCCGACGGCTCTACCCTGCTCACCAGCCAGTACCATCAGTTATTCGCCCACGAAGAACCCGCTCACGACGCGGTGCAGCGCCTGTTAAAATTCTACGACTACCTGAGCGAAGGCGGGAAAACGACTTACGTACGCTGGAAAGCGGATCGGACCCAAGCGGACCTTCCGGATAGCTACCTGGCCCTGGCGTTGCGTTCCGCCGAGGCGACGAATTCGGTTCGGTATTTGTCTTTGCTGCTGTTGGCACTCCTGTCGCTGGCGATTTATGGTCGGGCCTTTGCGCCACGTTCTTACCTGACTCCGCTGCTTTGTTTAACGGTTGTGCTGGCGACGGCAAGCCTGTTCGGCGGTCTTCAGGCCACCCTGTTTACGGCCACCGTTGCCGGAGGTTTTATCCTGTATTTCGGCGGATTACGCTTGTTCTTACCCATTTACCTAACGGAATGGTCGCTGATGATCCGACCAGCACTGGTACCCTGCCTTTTCCTGCTGGCGGTAATGGCCTGGCGTGGCCACGAGTTGGTGGATTACTGGTTCTGGACGAGCGGCCCGTTCCGATTGTGCCTATTTTTCGTGATTTTCTTTGCCGGGCATCTTCACCTGAGCGCTGTCGACCGATCGCTGAAGTCCGCTAAAATGGGCCGGACGGAACGGGTGTTTGCCCTGGGTTTTCCAATCGGATTTACCCTTCTTGCTGGCGGACTTTTCCTCGGTTTATACGGCGCGGACGCGGGTGCGGGGTTAGTACAATTGAACCAAGAACTACTCGTTTTCTCCCGGGAAAGCGTAACCGCACTCAACCCCGAAGCTCCCTTTACGTTGTTTTTTGCCGGGGCGATGATTTTAATCCTGAGTGGTGTTGGCTACTACATTCAGCGTATCACCCACTAATCATCAACCACCATGAAAATTTTAATAGCAGGTGTATTCTTATGCCTCGTCACGAGCCAATTAATCGCTCAAAATAACCCACCGAATATGGATTCCGTTTCTTACGCCCTCGGCGTAGTACTCTCCCAAAACCTAAAACAACAAGGCTTCGACAGCATCGACTCCGGCGAATTCGCCAAGGGCTTCGATGAAGGCATCGCCGGCACCAACGCCATCGACCCCAATCAAGCCAACAGCATCATTCAAGACTACATGAAAAACAAGCAAGAAGAAGGCAGCAAAGAACTCCGCAAGGATGGTGAAGATTTTCTCGCCGAAAACGCCAAGCGCTCGGAAGTAAAAGTGACCGACTCAGGCTTGCAGTACGAGATCCTGAAAGAAGGAACCGGCGGCAGCCCCTCCGCCACCGAAACCGTGGAGGTACACTACCACGGCACCCTCATCGACGGTACGGTCTTCGACAGTTCCGTCGAGCGCGGCCAGACGATCGAGTTCCCCCTCAACCGCGTCATTCCGGGATGGACCGAAGGCGTTCAACTGATGAAGGAAGGCGCGAAGTACCGCTTCTTCATTCCTTACGACCTCGCGTACGGGCCCCAGGGTTCCGCACCGAAAATTCCGCCCTACGCGGCGTTGATCTTTGACGTCGAGCTTTTTGACGTCAAGTAAATTGGCCGCTCCCAAGCTTAGGTAAAATTAAAAAGCCCGATTTCCAAGTTACTGGAAATCGGGCTTTTAGTGTGGTCACGTCGGTGGCCGAAGCTATCCAGGCTAAATCGAGGCAACGGGTCCGGCGACGACAACCGTTTCCGCGGGGCCCATGTAGTCGAGGATGACGCCATCCAGGGCACCGGCGAAGTAAGCGAAGGCGAGAAACATGGAAAGCGTGATCAAAGCGGTCAACATGCGCGCATTTCTGCGGTGCCGGCGGTCATTTTTTTCAGTTAAGTAAGTCATTAGTAAAGTTTGATTGTTAAAAAGACGGTATCGAGTGTAGGCGGATTCGGTTGGTCTTAATAATGAGAGAACGGACCAACCGCCGCATTTAATTGTGTAATTCACCCCAAAGTAAGTAAATAAATTATTAATATGCTTAATGAAGAAATGTTTTTAGCTGTGCGTGAAGAAGTTACGCAGGCTAAAGCCATCCTGGTGGCCATCACGAAGCAGCGCCCGATTGCGGATATTCGCCGAATGTATGAGCTCGGCCAGCGGGACTTCGGGGAGAATCGAGTACCCGAACTAATAGAAAAACGGGAAGCTTTGCCAAACGACATTCGCTGGCATTTCGTGGGTCATTTGCAGCGTAACAAAGTCAGTGGCATTACTCCGTTCATTCACCTCATTCACGCCGGGGATTCACCCCGCCTAATCCGGCAAATCAACAAAGATGCGGCCAAAGACGGCCGGATCGTTCCCGTTCTCCTACAGTACCACATCGCCGACGAAGCCAGTAAATACGGGCTCGACCCCGCGCACCCAGCGGCAGTCTTAAGCGAACTTAATTTAAAAGAACTACCGAACGTACTAATTTCCGGAGTAATGGGCATGGCTACTTACACGGACGTCGACGAGCAAATCGCCGGAGAATTTAATGCCCTGCACGAAGCTTTTACCTTTCTTAAGAACAAGCATTTCTCCGAGCAAAAAGACTTCGCTACGCTCAGCATGGGTATGTCGGGAGATTATCCCATCGCCCTCCAACGTGGCAGCACGATGGTGCGCGTTGGTAGTCTGCTTTTCAATTGAGGCATTCGAAATAGCTATTTTGAGCGTACCCCCGTAATACGCCCAAATTCAATAAAGAAATAAAAAGCACCACTTAGGTCGACGGTCTTAATTCTTCCAAAAATCAGTTTGCCCGGGCTATTTGAAATACATTCGCAATGGTCCAGTGCGACCAGGCATTACGCTATTCCGTCAGGCGGCACGCTCACCGGCAACAATTTCCGCACCGGCCTCCAACATTTCGGCCACTGCTTCATCGACGTCCCCCGCCACTAAATCCACCCCACGGCACGCATCTGCGAGGAGGCTTACGTTGAATCCCTCCCCAATTGCATCCAGGACCGTAAATTTTACGCAGTAGTCGGTAGCGACGCCCAGCACGTGGACGGTATCGACGCCGCGCTGCCGCAGCCACTCCGCCAGGCCGGTACTCTTCCGATGCCCATTATCGAAAAAGCCGCTGTAGCTGTCGATTTCGGGATCAGTACCCTTCCGGAAGATTTCGGTGATCAATTCGGTTTCTAAACTCGCGACGAACTCTGCACCCCAGGTGTGCTGCACGCAGTGAATCGGCCAGAGCACCTGCGACAGTCCGTTCAGATCAATCACCTGCCCCGGTCGGCGCCACGGGTGGTTTGCGGCAAAACTACCGTGGGTCGCGGGGTGCCAGTCTTGCGTCGCGACGACCGTTCGGTAGTTTCTGCCGTACGCATTTGCCAGGGGAATAACTCGGTCCGCTTCGACAACCGGCAACATGCCCGTAGGCATAAAGTCAACCTGCAGGTCAACCCAGATCAGCGCAACGTTGTCTGAAAACATAGTTAGCTTATTTTTTAAGCAAAGATACGGTGACTGGGGTGCCGTCACAAAGAGTGCCACCGCATTAACAGGGCAACGCATCAAAATTGATTTGTCAGCAGATTATTTATTTGCTCTTTAAACGAGCGCAGTGAACTGTCATGTGCGGTAGCAAACGGCCGGAGGCAGCAGCGCAGCTAATCGCATATCAAGAATGCAGCTTACGCAGTTTGCTGCGTTTGCCCTAACCGCGTTACCTCTCCCCTATTCTTCCAACAAGGCAATTACTTCCGACCAAACGGCGTCGGCCACTTCGGCTACGGTGCCGGCGGCGTTAACCGGGCGGATGCGTTCCCCCTCCCCGAAGTGCTGAAAAGCGAGGTGAAATCCTTCCCTGACCTGCACCAGCTTTTCCCTGTTCTCGTAGATTTCAGCTTGCTCCCCCCGCCCGCTTATCCGGGCCAAGCTTTCCTCGGGCGTGAGGTCGAGAAATAAAGTCAGGTCGGCCGGCAGCGTGCGTTTGGCCATCATGTTTAGGGAGGCAATCCAGTTGGGGTCGGCCAGCTCTGACTGGTACGCCAAACTAGAAAAGTAATAGCGGCTCGAGATGACGTGGTAGCCCGCCGCCAACTTGGCCAGGATGCCCTCTTCGGGGTGAAACAGGTGTTCCAACCGGTCGGCGGCGTACAGCGCGGCGATGGTTCGGTTGTCGGCGCTAACCTCCCCCCGCATGATGGACCGCAGGAACTTCCCCGTGGGCAGTTCGGTCGGTTCCGCCGTGACGTAGCATGCCTGCCCGAGTCCCTGCAACTGGTCCTTCAGCAAGTCTAATTGCGTTGTTTTTCCGCTACCGTCGAGTCCCTCGACGACGATGAATAAGGGTCTGCTCATGTAAATTATATTTAATCTCGCGGCGCAAATTTCTCCCGCCCGCTCCGGTCCACCACCGTCGAACTAGCCTGCTGGGTACCCTGGAGCACGACGTCCATAATGTTGACGTGGGCGGGCTGGTTGAGCATGAACCGGACGGCTTCGGCCACGTCGCACGAACGAAGTGGCTGGTAACCCTCGTAAATCTGCGCCCGTTCCTCATTACCGTCGAATCTCACGACGGCAAATTCCGTTTCCTCCACGTGTGCCGGGCAAATCTGACCGACCCTGATGCCGTGCTCGACCAAATCCAACCGCATGGCGTAGGTCAGCGCGTCAACGGCGTGCTTGGTGGCGCAGTACACGTTGCCTTTAGGGTACACTTCCTTACCCGCCGTGCTGCAAACGTTGACGATCGTGCCCGTTTTGCGCGCGACCATCAGCGGTGATATTTCTCGCGTCAGCGTCAGTAATCCCTTCAGGTTAACGTCGATCATCTCGTCCCAGTGGTCATAATCACCCCGGTCGATGGGGTCGAATCCTTTCGCTTTCCCGGCGTTGTTGAGGAGGATATCGATCTTTTTCCAGGGGTCCGGGAGATTTGCGATCGCCGACTTGACGGTGGCGCGGTCACGCACGTCCGCGGCGATGGTGAGGCAATCGATACCGAAATTAGCGATGAATTCTTTGCGCAGCGATTGCAGCCGTTCTTCCCTACGCGCCAGCAGTATCATGTCGTAACCATCCGCGGCGAGTGCGTAAGCCGTGGCACGGCCGATGCCGGAAGTGGCGCCGGAGATGAACGCAATTTTGCCTTTCCCCGGCTTTTGCGTAGGTTTTGATGTGTCCAAAGCAGTTTGCGCGGTCGCGGGTGCCGGGTTTTTTGGATTTGAGACGGGTTGATTAGCAGGTTCGGTCGGGCTGACTACGGCGGGATTATTCCTGCTGGCCAACGCAGTCTGTAGCTCTTCGATTCTCGCCTGCATCCGACGTAGCGCCTTCTCTTCGCGGGCGGAAGTATCCGCTTTGGCCTGCATAATTTGCGCGAAGGCGGCCTTGTTGGTATCCGTAGCGTAGGCTGGCTCCAGGTGGATCGCAGTGCGGTAAAAATTACGGGCGGCGGCAAGTTTTCCTTTTCCGTGGGTGAGGACGGCGAGGGCGTAATACGCCGCCGCGTGGTCCGGGCTGACGTCGACCGCCCGTTTGAGCCACTTGATGGCTTTCTTGTCGCGGCCGAGGTGCTTGTGTAGCAGCATTGCGTACCGGTAGCGAGCATCCCCGTTGGCCGGCTCATCCCGCGAGGCCCGGCGGAGGTAAGTCAGTGCTTCGCCCGCGCGGGCCGGAAAGCGTTCGCTGATGAGCGTCCCTAGTCGGTAATTTAAATCCGGGTAGAGCGGATCGACTTCGCTGAGTTGTATCCAGTCGAGGTTAGCACCGTCGTAATCTCCCGCGAGAACGGATAACTCTCCGCTCAGGAAGAGGGCCGCGGCGTGATCGTGAAATTCGTCGAGCAGCTTATGGATTTCCAGCAGCGCGACTTCCGGCACTTCGGTGTCTAAGGCGAGCATGAGGGCGTAATTGTACGCCAGGTCCGGGTGGTCGGGCAAAGCTTCTTTTCCCCCGGCCAGTAGCTCCAGCCCGGTTTCCGCCGCGCCCTCGTCGTAGAGCGACCAGGCGCGGGTGATCCACGCCGCAGCTTCCGCATCCGCGTCGACTACTTCGGTATCTAATTTATCCTGTACGGTGGATTGATTAGCTTTTGTTGGGGGCGCTAGCTCAGTTTCGTCCCAACTTTCGGTTTCTCTGACCAGGTCGTCGATCAACTCCAGCCGGGTGGTATTTTGCTCTTCTTCCCGGTCCTCAATGGGGCCTGTTTCTCTAAACAACTCTGCACCTGCGGCCGCGCCCGTCTTTTCCAAACCACTTTGCGAACCGATCAGGCCCACACCAGGAATGTTTGCCAGCAACGCGTTTCGTCCCTCACCAAAATCACGGTGAACGTCGGGGGCGGCGAGTACCCCGAAAAGCACTGCGTAATCGTTCCGTTCCAGTGCCGCTAAGTCGGTGCGGGGGATCGCCGCAAGCCGGGGCAAAACGGCGGCAATCTGTTCCCGCACGTCCCCCACCCGGTCGATGTACCTACGGAATGCGTCGTTTTGTTCTACGTTAACGTTCTCCGTCAGTTCCAGTAACGATTGATGTTTAGTGTTCCAGTAGGTGATGAATTTATCCTGACTGGCTAGGTCCGTCAGGTCGACGCCAACACTGATGATTTCTTCCCGGGTTTCGTCGTAGCGCTGGGTCTCGACGTACACGAAGAGCACATTTTGGCGGCCCAGCAGCGCCGTACCCACCCGGAACAAACAGTTCTCATCCTGCAAAAAATGCTCGCTAACCAGCACGACCAGGGTTCCGTCGTACTCACCTAAGGTACTGGCAAGCGTCGACTGACCGGTCCCGGCCTCGACGCCGTAAAAATCTACGTTGACGTGGCTAGCAATATCTTCGGCTATTTGTTGGGCAACCGGTTGGTCATCGAAGGCGTAGGCAAGGGCAATTGAGCGCATGACGTAAGGTAAAAAGGTTAGCTGTAATATGGCGTGACGGCGAAGTGCGAACTAGAACGGCAGGTGGTCGACGTCCACATTTCCTCCCGTCAGAATGATACCGACGTTAAGCCCGGCGAAAAGTTCAGGATAGCGCAACACGGCCGCGAAGGGTACCGCGCAGCTCGGCTCGATGATGATTTTCATGCGTTCCCACACGTGGCGCATCGCGGCGATGATTTCTTCCTCCGACACCACCAGGATCTTGGGTACGTACCGGTGAATTACCGAGAATGTTTTGTCACCCAGGTTAGTCCGTAGGCCGTCGGCGACCGTGCGGTTATCCACGTTTTCCTCGATGCGGCCACTCACGAGCGACCGTGCCGCGTCGTCCACGTTACGCGGCTCCGCACCCCACACCGTTGCCTCCATGCTAAAATACCTCGCGGCCAGCGCCGATCCGGCCAGCAAGCCACCGCCCCCAACCGGGGTAAGGATCAGGTTGAGGACCCGTTTGGTGTCGTTGATGAGCTCCAGCGCCGCGGTAGCCTGACCGGCCACCACGCCCCAGTCGTTGAACGGGTGGATGAAGGCCGCGCCGGTCTTCACGACGATCTTGTCGAGGGCCGCCTGCCGCTCCGCTGGCGTATTGTTGCAGAACGAAACCGTAGCACCGTAGTCCTGGACCGCCGCAATTTTGACTTTTGGCGCGTCGTGGGGCATCACGATGTAGGCCGGAACGCCCAATTTTTGTGCCGTCCGCGCCACCGCCTGGGCGTGGTTGCCTGAGCTGTGGGTAGCCAGGCCATTACTTCGTTCCTCCGCCGAAAAGCGCAGCGCCGCCGAGGCGGCTCCGCGCATTTTGAAGGCGCCGATTTTCTGAAAATTCTCGCATTTAAAGAATAATTGGCACCCGGCTAACTCGTCCAGCCCGGTACACGTCAGCACCGGCGTGCGGTGGATGAACGGCTGAATGGCTTCGTGCGTCAGCAAAAGGTCGGCCTGGTTGGGGGCTTGCAGCAAAGGGCTCAGTTCGGTCATGCGACAAAGCTAAGAAATCATCGTAATTCCGGTCTACTGAACCCACGCATACCGGTCATTACGAATATTTTCTGAGGCCAGCCCTACGTGCCCCGTTGGCTACCCGAAACCGCCGTGATATACGTGCTAACAATCTCCCATCACGACAACCGCCCCGAACGTCACGCGTGGACATTCGGGGCGGCCGACGGGGGTTGACGTGGCGGCTACCGAAGCTTGACCAACTGGCCGTTAACCTCCTCGAGGATAAAGGCACCGTCGTAACCCATGGAGCGGGCACTCGCCTTGATGCGCTGCGCGTCAGCAACGGAAGTGATGCCGCCAACCATGAAGAGGGTCAGGTTGCCCCGCATCTTCGTTTCTACGCTACCCAGGCTGGCAGCTTTTGCGCGATTGAAGTTTTGGGGTTGACCGAATGCACCCAACTGGACCTTATACCGACCACTGGTCGAAGATTGAGTTGTGGAAGCGTTAGTCGCCGGGGGTGCGTAGTCAGGCCCGGTCGAGCCCGACGTAGCGGCGCCGGAATCACTGACGACAAACGCACCAGTGTAACCCGCATTGAGGGCATTTTTGGCCGCCGATTCAGCTTCGGCACGCGTGCCGAAGACACCCAGGCGCACCTTGTAGGCGGAACCGGTATTGACTTCGTACACCCGACCAAAATTATTGAGATTTCCGTAGCGACTTAGGTCAGGCCGGGCGCGTACGCTGGCTACTTGGACGCTATAACCCGACGTGGTGTTTGCCGGAGTAGCTTCACCCGCATTCGTTGGTGTGGTCGTGGTCGTTGGCACCGTAGTGGTTGGCTGGCTAACCGTGGCGGTTACGGACTGGCCGGGTAACAGCGTTACGGTACCGAGCAGGTTACGGTCGCTACCGTCCCGATTGATGATGGGGAAACCGACGCTGGTGAAACCGTCCGCGCTAATTTGCAAGTCGTAAGTCGTGCTCGGTTCCAGCGCGAGAATGTAGGCTCCGTCAACGTTGGTGTAGACGTTGGCCGACGCGCCCGAATTACGCTGGGTCAGTTTGATGTTGGCCATGGGGATCGGGTAACCCGATTGCGCGTTCACAACCATGCCGCGGTAAGTGCCCGGAGGCGTTGGTCCGCCTGGGACGGGCGTATCGGTATCGGGGCCGGAAAAGCCGCCAGTGATTATCTCCGAATCAGTGGGCTCGAGCGCAATACGTACTTCATTGTCCGTTCCGACCTGCATGTTCTTGATCGGCAAACGAACGGGCGTGTACCCTTGCTTACTGATGACAACCTCACAATCCAGACCGTCGATTCCTTCGAACACGTACTTTCCGTTCTCATCCGTCGCGTACACTTGTCCGCCGCAGGCGGTAAAGTCGATGGCTACGTTCGCTAGGTAGCTACCGTCCCGCGATGACTGCACGAGCAGGCGTTTGCTGTCTGACTTGCGGGCGATGCGGTAAACATCCTCCATACCACTCCCACCGATGCGGTTAGACGTTACGTAACCGGTTGCGCTGACGGGGTCGTAGACGAAACCGAGATCGTCCCGGTCCGAGTTAATCCCGGCCCCCATGTGAAAGAGCGCGGTGGGGCGACCCGCGGAGACTTCCGCGCGAAATACGTCGTAAGTACCCAGGCCGTGGTGCCAGTTAGACGAGAAGAATAGTGAGGCACCATCGAAAGACGGGGTTATTTCGTGGCCACTCGTATTGACGACGGTGCCGAGGTTTTCCGGCACGGACTCCCAGCTTTCTCCCTGGCGGCGCACGCGGTAAATATCGTAACCCCCGTACCCCTGGGGGCGGTCGGAAGAGAAGTAGATGCTGTTACCGTCGGCGCCAAAAGATCCGAAGCCACTGCTAAAGTCGGTGCCGTTGAAGGGCAAAGGTCGTGCGTTGCTCCATCCACCCTGGTCGTTTACGTCGGCGATCATGAGGGTCATATTGATCCCGGCTTCGGGAATCATCCGGGTGCCGGCGATGAAATTATTGCGGGTAAAGACTACCTCACGGCCGTCGGGGGTATAACTCACCGGGCCGATGTTGCCGCTGGGGTCGTTGTATCCGGTAACGAGCGCGAACGCCCGGGTCAAAGCGCCGTCGGGGCCGATGGAGGCTACGTACGGGGAGTTCTTTGCGCGGCCGTCGAAGGCCGTTCCGGCCGGGGTCCGGGCGGAATTGAAGACCAACTGCTGGGGGGAAGGCATGGTAGCACCAAAATCGCTCGTCGGCGAATTAACGGCTACGGACTGGTTGGTAAAGCCAGCGTCTACCCCCGACTGCGCTTTGGCAAAATCACAACTCTGGGCGTAGTGATTACCGACCACTACGTCGTAATCACGTGCGTAGAGTAAATACCACTGCTTTGCTTCGTCGTAGCGGGAGAGCGCCTTCAGCACGTGGGCGTGTTCGAGGACGGTGTTGGCTTCCACTTTCTTGTCGCGGACGGCTTGTTGGTAATAATCGTGGGCCGTTTGCATTTGGTTGAGCATCCGGTAGGAGTCGGCGATGCGGCTGAGGGACTCTAAGTCACTCGGTCGCCGTGCCAGTGCCTTTTTGTAGTTCTCGATGGCGAGATTAAAGGCCTTTAGTTCGTATTCCTTACTAGCGGTGTTTCGTTCCCGGCGGAATTGGGCGGCCAGTGGCAGTGAAGTGGCGATCAAGCACAGAAAAAATAGTGTGGATAGAATATGCTTCATAGTGTGGTTGTGTGAGTTGTTACTGGCGCACGTAGCGGGAATGGACGGAAGGTCGTGCGCTTGGGGGTAACGTGCAATTTTAAAGGTATGTTGGGTTTGCGGTAGTAAGCCAAGGGGGTCGTCAGGGCGGTAGACGTTCAACCAATAAACTGCCTGGCCGCCGCCCGGTCCGGTCGCGAAATTAACCCTCCGGGATATTTTCGCCCACCGCAATAATTGCAATCGCGCGTGCCGCCGCGCTACTACTGGCGGTTGGTTACAAATCTACGATGGTAACCCCATCCCCACCCGCTTCTTTCGGTGGGTGGCTGACGCTAAATTTATGGTTGTACTCGGCTAGCTTCTGGCGGACCGCGCGGCGGAGGGTTCCAGTGCCTTTACCGTGCACGATGCGCAGTTGGTCGGCGTCGGCCATGAGCGCGTTATCGACGAAGGCTTCGGTGGTCGCCAGTACTTCCTCGAAGCGCATCCCGCGCACGTCGAGCTTATTGGAAAAAGTCGTGGCGGCACTCAGATTGCTGGTGACGCTCTTTTCGCGGCGCACGGTAAGTTGATCGCGGGCGGGCTCGAGATCACGGACCTTCACTTGCAGGCGTAGACCACCCACGATGACGGTAGCGGACTTGCGGTCGAGCCGCTCGACCTGCCCCGTCGCGCCGCCCGTTCTCAGGCGTACGTAATCTCCTTCCTTAATCGGTTCTTCTGGCTTCAGCGATGGGGCGTAGTATATTTCTTCCCGTAGGTCGGTTACCTGCTTGCCGACCACCTCCCGTTTCTCGCGTAGCTGCTTAGCCTTGATCTTCGCCTCTTCGATCTTTTTGTCCTCTCGCAGTTCCCGGATCAGGTTCTCCATCTCCTTGTTGTACTTGGCCGTTTCGGCCAGCGCCTGCTCCTTTGCTTCGAGCTTTAGTCGCTTACGCCGGACTTCCATGTTGCGGTGGAGCTCTTCGTACGTACGCGTCAGGGCATCGAGGGTCTTCTGCTTTTGCCCCAAATCGGCGATCAGTTCTTCGGATTCAGCTTTCTCCTTCTGGAGGTCCACCAAAAGCTGATCGACGGCCCGGTCATTTTTACCGGCACGCTTGCGTGCGTAGTCGAGGACGCGCTTGGGCAGTCCGGATTTGTGCGCAATCTCGAACGCATAACTGGAACCGGGGCGACCGATCTTGAGCTCGTACGTTGGGTCCAGCGACTCGGTGTCGAAGTGCATACCGCCGTTCAGGATTCCTTTCGTCTTGTAGGAATATATTTTCAGGTTCGAATAGTGAGTAGTGATGAGGCCGAATACTTTGCGGTAATTCAGACCATCTAGTACCCCTTCGGCGATGGCCCCACCGGAAGTTGGGTCGGTACCCGAGCCGAATTCATCGATTAGCACCAGAGATGAGTCGTCCGCGGCGGCCAGGAATTCCTTAGCGTTCTTCAGTCTCGACGAGTAAGTAGACAAATCATCCTCGATACTCTGCTGGTCGCCAATGTCGGCAAATATTTTTTTGAAGATACCCATCTCCGATTCCGCGTCTACCGGCACAAGCATGCCGCACTGCATCATCAACTGGATCAACCCCACGGCTTTCATCGTAATCGACTTACCACCGGCGTTCGGTCCGGAAAGCATCAGGATTCTGCTATTGCCGGACAGGCGCAAACTAAAGGGCACCGTCTTTTTTCCGTACTGGCGATTCTTTAAATATAATGTGGGGTGGCGCCCTTCCTGAATACCAATTTTCGGTTTGGGGTCGACCTTGGGCCGCTCCGCCTTCAACTCCTTAGCCAACTTAGCCTTAGCCTGCACTACGTCTAAGTAAGCAATCAGGTCCTGGTACGTCTGGATGTTGTCGACGAACGGTCGCAGGGTAGCGGAGAGATCCCGCAGGATGCGGTTGATCTCCCGCTTTTCCTCCTGTTGAAAGTCGAAGATGTCATTATTGATCCCGATAACTTCGTTCGGCTCGATGTAAGCGGTTTTTCCCGTGGCCGATTCATCGTGGATGATGCCCCGAATTTTCCGCTTATTCTCCGACGGGACGGTCAGCACCCGGCGGCCGTTTCGCATACTTTCTACGGTATCGGACAGGTAACCGGCGCGCTTATATTTCTCGATGACCTGCCGGAAAGTCTTCTCTACCTCCCGCTGCTTACTACCGATCAGGCGGCGAATCCGCGACAGCTCTTCCGAAGCATCCGAGCGAATCTTCCCGTCCGCATCGATCACCCGCTCAATGGCGGCGGACAGCTCGTGCTGGTAGTCGACCTCCCGGAGAATGGCGTACAGCGTCGGGTGCGTCTGCCGTTGACTACTGCTCTCGAAATACTTAAATATCCCTTTCGCTTGCAACAGCAACACGTTGAGTTTTGCTAGCCCGGACTCGCTGAGTACGTACCCCTCCACGCGGAGCATCTTCATCTCCTCTTCCACGTCGTCGTAGGCGCCGATGGAAAACATGTTCCGATCGTCACTCCCCCGGCGGAACTCAGCTACTTCGTCCAGCCAGCGACTGACCTCGCGGAACTTCGTACTCGGCTCGAGGTTGCGCACGATTGCGCGACCAATTTCGCCGTTACAGTTTGCTTCTACCAGTTCGAGGATCTTGTCGAATTCGAGTTTCTCGTAGGTGTCGCGCGGCAGTAATATCATGCTCCAGTTGGTGATTCGGTAGTTGCTTGCCGACGGACGGCAGCCGCCGGCAGTAAGAGAATACTAACCCGGCGACGAGCCGTTTAGTTCCTCGTGAATGGGACGTTCGCCGTCCCGAAAGCGCTTATGCCGTGGTCAGCAATTCAGGCCACGTAAATCCGACCAATTGATCATTCGGAGGCAGTGAACCGGCTTCCATGGCCTCGCCGATGATGGCCAGGTCGGCATCGCGCTTGACCCCGAGTACCGCCAGCAGTTCACCACCGTTCAAATAGTACGCCAGAAACGGTCCCTCGCCGGGCGTGCCGTCAAAGATAATCTCGTCAAACTTTTCCGCGTGCCCTACATACCGGAAATTCGTGCCCTGCTGGTTACTCCAAAAGAAAGGTAAAGCAGTGTACGGCTCGGCGTGCCCGGCCATGTTTCTGCCCGCTACCCTACCCTGCTGGGCGGCCACCTTCCAGTGCTCGATGCGGACGGCCCCGTTGCGGCCGGGGTACTGAGCGATGTCGCCAGCGACCCACGCGCCGCCGGTGTTGGCGGCCAGGTGATTGTCTACGGAGATGCCCCCGTCGTCGTTCGACGCCAGACCTTCGAGGTAGCTGGTTGCCGGAATTACGCCGATGCCCACCACCACGATGTCCGTCTTGATGCGTTTACCGTTATCCAAGATGACGGCGTTCACGCTCCCCTTGCCCTGGAGCTCGGTTGCTTTGGTGCCCAACTCAAAGGTTACGCCCTTCTCTTCGTGGAGTGCCTGTACGTACTTGCCGACCTGCTCGCCAAATACTTTTTCGAACAACACTTCTTCGGGGCTAATGACGGTGATTTTACCGCCCTTCTTACCGAGGCTCATCGCGGTTTCCAGCCCGATGAACGAGCCACCGATGACGACCACGCGGGTACCCTTTTTGACCTGCTCACGGATTCGGCGTCCATCCCGCGCATCGCGAATGGTGTAGGTATTGCCAAGCTTTGCGCCGGGGATATCGAGCTTGCGGGGTTTGGCGCCGGTGGCCAGTAATACTTTGTCGTAGCTAATGGTCCGGTCAGCAATTTTGATCGTTTTGTCGTGCACGTTAACCGTTTCCGCCGTTGTTTTTTCCAGGAGCGTCACGCCGTGCTTTTCGTAAAAAGCTTCTCCGTGCAGGGGTAAGTCGGGGACGTTGGCGTCGCCACTCAGCAGTGCCTTGCTCACTTTCGTGCGGTCGTAGGGCGGCAAGTCTTCGCTGGTGATCATCACGATGCTACCCTCCCGGTCGTGCTCGCGGATTCCGTAGACGGCGTTGGCCGCGGCAATGCCACCCCCGACGATGGCGTAGGTGAAGTGCTCGGTCGTTTTTTCGGCGGGCGCGGTCGCGGTCGCGGGCTGGCCACTACCTAGTCCCGTACTTTGTCGGGATGCCGTGTCTAGGGAAGGAGCGGGGTTTGGTTGGTCGGCTACGAAAATGTCTCCGTCCCGGACTTCTACTTTAAACGTTGCGATGCCGTCGAGACCGGGTGCTTCTAGCTGAGCCCCGGTGCGAACGTCGAAACAGGCGTGGTGGAACGGGCAACGCAGGCGGTGCTCGCACAGTGCGGCGTTTTCCAGCGGCAGGGCGTAGTGAGAGCACTTGGATTCTACGGCGTACACCTCGCCGCCGACGTTGGTCAGGAGCACTTTGAATTCTCCGTGGTCGAGTTGGTGGGTGTGGCCCGTAGGCAGGTTGCTGAGTTGGAATACTTGAGTCATGGGGAAGGTGGGTAGCTGAATGGTAGAGGAAGAGGCGACACGCTGGCTGCGCACGGCCCGTTACGTTAATACATTTTGTTAGGATTGGTTCGGCCCGGCTACAAAACCAGCCCCGGAAGATCAGACCACCGAGATCAGGTCCGCACCTTCCCTTACCATCTCACCAAAAGCCTCGAGCACGTGACCGTGAGATTTGCACAAGGCCTTGAAGTCGTCCACGTGATCCGGCGCAACCGCGCACAAAAGCCCGCCACTGGTCTGGGGGTCGGCGAGCAGGTACCGCTCGCGGTCGTTGCTGGCCGCGACGCCGTGGCCGTAGCTCGCTAGATTACGCTTCGTCCCACCGGGGACGCAGCCTGCGTCCAGATAGTGATCGAGGATGGCGGCGTCGATCAGCGGCACGTCCCGCATCCGGATAACCGCCCGGGTGTTACTGGCCTTACACATCTCGGTGAGGTGGCCGAGGAGGCCGAAGCCAGTCACGTCCGTCATGGCGTGGACGTAGTCGACCGGACCAATGTGCTGCCCGACCACGTTAAGCTGCGTCATCTGCTCGACGGCCAGGTGAGCGTGCTCGGGTTTAAGCTTCTTTTGCTTTTGCGCGGTGCTCAGAATACCGACGCCCAGTGGCTTGGTCAAAAATAACTGGTCGCTGACGTGCGCGCCACCGTTTTTCTTTAAGAATTTAGTTTGTACCCGCCCGGTTACCGCCAGCCCGAAGATCGGTTCCGGACTGTCGATGCTGTGGCCACCGGCCAGCGGAATGCCCGCCGCTTCGCAAGCCTGCCGCCCGCCTTCGACGACCCGGCCGGCCACTTCGGGCGACAATTCGTTGATCGGCCACCCCAGGATCGCGATGGCCATCATTGGCGTGCCGCCCATGGCGTAGACGTCGCTGATGGCGTTGGTGGCGGCAATTTTGCCGAACGTGAGCGGATCATCGACGATGGGCATGAAAAAGTCGGTGGTGGAAATGATGGCCGTCCCGTCGCCGAGGTCGAACACGGCGGCGTCGTCGCGCTGTACGTTACCGACGAGGAGGTCCGGACACGCCGGTCCTGCTGCAGTCTGGGCGAGGATCCGGTCGAGCACGGCGGGGGCAATTTTACAGCCGCAGCCGGCGCCGTGGGAGTATTCGGTTAGTTTGATCGACATGGTTGGGCTTGGCTTTTCTGGTTTGGGGCAAGTTATGTATCAGAGCGACAAGTGGCCCACGTAAAGGTTGAGGGCATCCTGCCCGAACCCTCGTGCGGAAGCATTGTCGCCATTACTTTCGGACAGTATGCCCTCAACCTTTAGTTTTGCGCGGACCCGATAAAGTCACGTAGGTAAAATCTTTGCGCCTTTGCCCCATAACCTTGCACCCGCGACCGCGCCCAAGTACATTTGCGTCCGATGCAGAAAATAGTGGTTGTTGGTAACGGTAATTTGGCGTGGCACCTCGTCCCGGCGCTCAAACGTCTGAAGCACGAAGTGGTCGTCGTGAGCCGGCACCCCGACCCGGAATTCGAGTGGCCGGTGGAGCTGGAACGCTACGAATACCTGACCCAGTTACGGCCGACGCTGGTCCTGCTGGCCGTCCCCGACGGTGAAATACCGGCGGTCTCCAACCTGCTCACCACACTGCTACCGTTAACTACGCCAGTCGTCCACCTGAGTGGCGCAACGGGCATGAAAAAGATCGACGCCCAGTTTACGAACCGGGGTGTGATGTGGCCCATCCGGAGCATGCTGAAGGGTCAGCGCCCCACCACCTGGCGCGACATGCCAATCGCCTACCAGGGCTCGAACCCGGAGACGCTGGCTTTAGTCCAGAGCGTAGTCGAAGACTTAAGCTGGACCACCTACCCGCTTAACAGTCAGCAACGTGGCCAACTTCACTTAGCGGCGGTATTCAGCAATAACTTTGTGACCTGGCTGTACCAGATCAGCTACGAGCTGTGCGCCGAAAAGGGCATTCCATTTAGTACCTTGTTACCAATCATCCGCAACACGGCGAACCGACAGAAAGGGGACGAACCCCGCCTTTTTCAAACGGGCGCGGCGGCCCGCAAGGATAAAGTAACCATGGAAAAGCACCTCAAGCTGCTCAACGGCCACCCGGAATTTGCGCGGCTCTACCGCTTACTGAGTCACTTGATTCAGGAAGGGCTTGCGAATTGACTCATTCCGTACTCGTCCGCTCGCATGAAATTCTTATTCCTAACCTTGCTCACCTTACCGCTCCACCTCTTCTCGCAGTCCGAGATTTGGCACGGGGTGGACTTTGAGCACGAAGTCACGGAAAACTGGGGGTACGACCTCGCCGCGGAATACCGACGCAACGCCAACCAGGCCGCGGAAGGCACTTATTACCTGATGGTAGGCGGGAATTACCAGGTGTGGGAAGCCATCGACGTAACCGTGGCCGGCCGCTACGAGATCGAGCGGGGCGGCGGGCAGGAATTTAGGTTGTTTACCGACCTCAACTACGCGCGCGACCTTCCCGGGCCATTCAAATTCTCCACCCGAACGCGCTTTCAAAAAGATTTTCCCATCGGGGCGGACGGTAGTGGCCAGCAAGTCGCGGTACGGCAACGGTTGGGGTTGTCGGCTAACCTCACTGAATCCTTCAAGGTGGTGGTGGACTACGAGAGCCGTTACCGCTTCGACCGCCGCAACGAGTGGAGCCGCAATCGGTACACGGCCGGGCTCGACTGGGCCGTGACCGCTCAGTTCGCCCTGCAAGCTTTTTTCCGGATCGACAGCGACATCAACGAGGGGCCCCGCAAGGAGACGTACACATATGGTCTCTACGCTGACTTCGTACTGCCCGACGGTCGCTTACGGAAGTGGAAATACCGGCGCCCGTTCGGTCGGCGACTGCGGTGGTAGTAACGGTAGCTGGAATACTGGACCGGGCCCGGACCCAGGGCGACAAAATCTTTGCCATCTTTGCGCCCCATCATTTTTGATGGAATCAACGTGACTAATGGACTGGATTTTGACATTTACCGGCTTCCTCCTGATTGGAAGCGTACTCTTCGATTTTCTGTTCACCACGCTGTCTGGTAACGGAGCCGCAAGCATATCCACCAACGTCAATGCGTGGATAGCTAATTTGTACCAGCCCCGCAGCGATAATGGTCGGCGCTGGATCGGCGCCATCCAATTGATCTCGACCCTGCTGGCCTGGATTATTTTGTTCTTCATCGGCGGATTGCTGCTCTTTTCCGGTTTTGATGAAATGGTGATTAACTCCACCACGAAGGAAGCCGCTAACTTTCCCGAGCGAATCTACTTTACCGGTTACGTGCTATCCACGCTGGGCACGGGTGACTACGTGCCGGGCGATAACTTTAGTCGCTACTGCACCATCACGTACGCGATCCTTGGTTTTTTTGTCCTCACGACCGCCATTACCTACATCATCAACGTGATGGGCGCGGCCAACAACAAGAAGAACCTGGCCGCCTTTATCTCCAGCATGGGTAACACGCCGCTGGAGCTCTACGACTATTTTACGACCACCCCCGACGCCAAGCTATTCACCGACCGCGTCGACAACATCGTGACGCTAATCAACACCCATTCGAGTTACCACATCTGCTACCCCATCGTTCACTACTTCCTTTCCGACAAGGAAGCTTTTTCCGCGGCGGCTCAGTTAGCCTCTTTTCACGAAGCCACGGCAGCGATGCGCATCACTTACCGGGATAATGAGGAAGTCACGGCGCACCTGGAGCGTATCGATCGTGTCCGCGGGCGGTTCCTGGAAATAGCCCGGATGTCGGAACAACAACTGACCGGCAATGAAGACTTACTGAGGTTGCGGCACAAGTGGACGTCACGGGTTCCCGAAATGGCGGGATTTGCCAACGCAATTGACGAAAACGAGAAACGCCTCGGTGCTTTGCTACAACAGTCGGGGCGAACGTGGCGAGAAGTCTACGAAGGAATTGACTGAGTTAGTTTAATACTCGAGCCTGGTAATCAATGGTGTACCGGTTAAATCGCGAGCGTCAGCGTCAAATCACTTTGCGAAAATCTTAACGACCGCCGCACAACGCTCTGGCGAGCAGCGCCGTTGCTAACGCTGGAACAACCTTCGCAACTATGATACTACGTAACTTACTCTTTATCGCCCTGGCTATCTTTTTCGTGACCCCGGCGCAGGCGCAATTCGGTAAAACGCTGGACCGCCTCAAATCGCAGGCAAATGAAGTACTTGGTGGCGATGGGCCGCTTTCGGAAGACAAAATCGGTGAGGGCCTGAAGGAAGCGCTGAACCAGGGCGTCGACAAGGCCGTCACCAAACTATCGAGCGAGAATGGGTATTACGCCAGCCCGTACAAAATCCTACTACCGGAAGAAGCGGAGTCGATCATTAGCAAAGTAAGCGCGCTACCGGGATTCGGCAACGTGCAGCAGGACCTGACCGAGCGCCTCAACAAAGCCGCCGAGTTGGCCGCCAAAAAGGCCGCGCCGATCTTTGTCGACGCCATCGAGGGGCTTACGATAAAGGATGCCATGAATTTGCTCATGGGCGAGCAAGATGCGGCCACCCGCTACCTGGAGGGCAACACGACGAAATCGCTGGTAACGGCCTTCCAACCGGTTATCAAAAACTCGCTCGACGAAGTAAACGCCACTGATTTATGGCGGACGGTCGTGACGGCTTACAATAAAATCCCGTTCGTAAAAAAAACGAACCCGGAGTTAGACGTTTACGTCACCGGTCGCGCCCTGGAAGGAATGTTTGGCCTGATCGAAGTAAAGGAAACGGAGTTGCGCCAGAGCCCCGCTTTGCGGAATACCGAACTGTTGCGGCAAGTCTTCGCGCGGCAGGATAAATAGCGCGCGCCCGCAGATGTTACCCGAATGTGAGTGGGCGGTACAGACTTAATTTACAGTTAACATTGAGCCGCGGTTTGGTTTGGACCTTCGTGCCAGAATTGCACCCGCCGGGTGTGGTATCTTTGAGGTCTAATCAACTAACCAAACCATTTCTCACATGAGGATATTTACTTCATTTTTTGGCACGCTGCTGCTGGTGCTGGCTATGTCCGTTGCCGCCACCGCACAGGGAGTCACCACGGCTTCCATTTTTGGGAAGATCACCGACAACGACTCCGGTGAGCCGTTAATCGGAGCCACCGTTCAGGCGGTGCACACGCCCTCCGGTTCCACTTACGGTAACGTCACGGATCTCGACGGCTTTTTCCGGATTCCGGGGATGCGGGTTGGTGGTCCTTATACGTTGACCGCTACTTACGTAGGCTACGAGCCAATAATCCGAGAAAACGTCTCCCTGCAACTGGGTCAGGCATTCTCGTTTAGCCCCAAGATGGGTTCCGGCGCGGTGGAATTGACCGGCGTCGAAGTAATTGCTAACCGCTCGGATATTTTCAACGGTAGCCGTACGGGGCAGGAAACAACCATCAGTGAGGAAGTGATTAACTCGCTCCCCACCGTCAGCCGTGGTATTGCGGATTTCGTCCGTTTGAATCCACTCGCCCGCATCGAGGGTGACAACGGAGCCATTCAGATTGCCGGACAGAACAACCGCTTTAACTCCATCTACATTGACGGTGCCGTGAACAACGACGCCTTTGGTCTTTCTGGCTCCGGCACGAACGGTGGCCAGACCGGTGTTTCCCCCATCTCCATCGATGCCGTTGAGCAGTTCGTGGTGGCGACTACGCCCTTCGACATTCGCCAGAGTGGATTCGCCGGTGGTGCCATCAGTGCGGTAACGCGCTCCGGTACGAATGATTTGGAAGGCTCTGCTTACTACTTCTTCCGCAACGACGGTCTGACGCGCGATAACGGTTTTGAAACGGAAGACGGCAACTTCACCTATCCTTCGATCAGTGACTTCAGCGCCAAAACTTACGGTGCCCGCCTCGGAGGCGCGTTGGTTAAAAACAAAGTATTCTTCTTCGTCAACGCTGAAATTCAGCGCGACGAGACGCCCAACGTTTTTGACTTCGACAACTACCAGGGTGATTCCGATGCCGCTGCCATCACGCAGCTTTCCGACTTCGTGCGCGACGAGTACGGTTACGATGTGGGTACCTTCGACAATAATACGTCGTCACTCAACAGTACCAAGCTCATCGGTAAGCTCGACTTTAACATCAGCCCGATCCACAAACTATCCGTCCGCCACTCCTACGTGGAGGCCGAAAATATTGGTGCCCGAAATTCAGGCACCCGTGATATTGGATTCTTTAACGGTTCGCAGTCCTTTGTCTCCAAGACGAACAGCTCCGCCGTAGAACTCAACAGCCTCTTCGGCGACATGGCGAACAACCTGACCATCGGCGGTACCTTCGTACGGGATGATCGCGATCCGCTCGGTGCCCCTTTCCCCGTCGTCAATATTCGCGACGGCGGAAACGGTGACATCCAGTTCGGTAGCGAACCCTTCAGTACCGCAAACTCACTAAGTCAGGACATCGTAACGATCCGTAACGACCTCTCCATCTACAAAGGGCGTCACAGCATCACGGTTGGTGTAAATGCTGAATTTTTCAGGGCGGATAACCTCTTCATTCGTCAGAATTACGGTGATTACGACTTTAACGGTAACGACAGCATTACCGGCCTCCAGCAGTTCTACCAAGGTTTACCCGCCAGCCGCTTCGAGCGCAGTTTCAGCCAGGTAGACAACGTCATTGGCGACGAGAGCGCGGCGGAGTCTACCATTAGCCAGAGCCTAATCGGCTTCTACGTCCAGGACGAATACACCGTCAACGAGCGCCTACGGGTAACCGGTGGTCTCCGGGTCGACGTCCCCATCTGGTCGGCTGACCTGCCACTGAATGCTGACTTCAACGATAATGTTATTCCCCAACTAACGGAAGTTGGCTATGATTTAGAAGGTGCGAAGACGGGCCAGTTCATCAACACGCAACTCGCGTTCAGCCCCCGGATTTCCTTCAACTACGACGTTTTGGGAGATCAAACGCTGCAAGCGCGCGGTGGTATCGGCATCTTCACCAGTCGCATCCCGTTGGTGTGGCCCGGCGGTTCGTTCAATAATTACGGTTTCAACATTAGTAGCCGCCGCATTGAGGACGATGAGTCCGACGCCGTTGTCTTTAACCCCGACCCGAATACGCAAGTCCCAGGAGAAGTCAACGTGGACAACCCCGTTCCCGGAGGACAAATTGATTTGTTCGCCGAGGACTTCAAGCTTCCCCAAACGACAATGTTCAACTTGGCCGTGGATTATAAACTACCCTTCGGCCTCATCGCTACGGTTGAAGGCCTGTACACGAAGTTCAACAACTACGTACGCTACCAGCGCCTTGATTTGAACCCAGCTGCGCAGCGTCGTCTAACCGGTACGCCGGACAATCGCGTGTACTACGTGAATATTGACAACGATGACAACCCCGAAACGGATGAAATCCAGTTCCTGGATACTGACTACGACGGCGGTATTTACCTCGGCACGAATACTGATAAGGGTTACAGCTACAACGGCTCCGTAGTGCTGCAAAGGCCATACTACAAAGGTCTCGTAGCGTCCCTGGGTTACTCCTACGGTGCTTCCTTCTCTTTATTTGACGGAACTTCCAGCCAGAACAGTTCGCAGTGGCGGGGACTTTACGATACCGAAGGTCGGAACAACGACGGTCCCGTACAGCGTTCGACTTTCTCCCCCGGTGGCCGCGTGTTTGGTAACGTGGCGTACACCTTCGAAGGTGAGAAGAGCAGTCAAACTTTCTCCGTCTTCATGAACGGTCAGAATGGTGGGTACTATACTTACGTCGTGGGGGCACAGAATCGCGATTTTGTGGATGACGGTGGATTTAACTTCAATGAAGTCGCCTACATCCCGGCTACTTCAACTGACGTGAGATTGGTAGCTAATGACGATGGTATTTCCGCCGCCGACCAGTACGCTGCACTCGATGCATTCATCGATAATGATAATTACCTGAGCGACAATCGTGGTGGCTACGCGGAGCGGAACTCCAGCGCGCTCCCCTTCAAGACCATCTTTGACGCGCGTTTTCTCCAGTCCTTCAAAGTTCAGTCGGGCAGCAAGTCAAACGTGATTCAGTTGTCCATTGACGTGTTCAACTTGAACAACCTGTTGAACAAAGAATGGGGCCGCCAGTACCGCCGTGGATTTGGTAGCTACACCCTGCTGAACCTCGACGACATCAGCGATGAAGGCGTACCTACTTACACCGTTAACAGTGAAATCTTAGACGGAATAGATTCGGACGAGCTCTTCGAAGATAGCCTGGATGATACCGGACTGCGCAGCAGCCGCTGGACCATGCAGCTGGGTGTCCGTTACATCTTCAAGTAACTTTTGCGGATCTCTTAATTACGAACACCCCCGTCGGCGCAGGCCGGCGGGGGTGTTTTGTGTAGTTAATACGGTAGGCGCGGTCGCGGGTGCCGGGCAAAGAACCGTAGGAGCAAAGTTTGATGAAATATTGTACTCATTACCGTTGCTTATTTCCCGACAAACGCTGCACCCGCGACCGCGCAAAAAACTTAGCCAGCCCGCGTACGCCCCGCAGCATGACCTTGTACTAATCAGTCCGGTGACCGCTGGTCGTTTTCAACCCGACGATTCGGCCAGTTACTCGACCCGATCGCAAGTCGAGAAGCGAAAGTGCATACGATCGTACACGGCCCGCTGTGATGCCTGCCCCGCTTACACCCGGCGAAATACCACTGAACACCACCAGTGAGGGTGCGGCGGACGAGAATTTGTCCGATGAAGCCATTAAACACCCAATAGGGTGTCACCCGGTCCGGCGGCTTGGACGGGAGTGCTTTCGTGGTTGAATGCCTCCCAGCTGCTGTCGCAGAATATTTAAATTAACGCCCTAGAAGCGGTCCGGCAGGGGACGCGCTTACTATTGTAATGCAACTTCGTTGCGATATTATCGCAGCACTGTTGCATTAACGCCTGAGCGTGCTTACCTTCGCTGGCATTGTTTTCTAAACCCCATAAATCAATTTACATGTTCTTCAGTAGCATGCGTATTCTTGCGCTCCTATTATTACCTCTCTGCCTCAGCCTACCCTCCTGCGCGGACGACGATGACCCCGTAGTACCCAACGAAGAGGAAGTGATTACCGACGTAACCTTCACCCTCGTACCCACGACCGGCACCGGTGAAACGGTTGTTTTTTCTTTCGTGGACCGCGACGGAGACGGCCCGGTACAACCCGACACCAGCCAAACTGGAACCTTACTACCCAGCACCACTTACAACGGGAAGCTGACGTTTACAAACGCCTCGGATACTCTCGACGTGGAGGACGTCACGGCCGAAGTCCGCACCGAAGCGCTCGATCACCAAGTATTTTTCACCCAAACCGCGGGTCTCAACCTAACGGTTACTTATGCGGACGTAGATACCGGCGGCAACCCACTCGGCCTGGAAACAACCGTTACGACCGGCGCGCCCAGCAGCGGCAACTTCACCATCATCCTACGCCACGAGCCCGATAAAAGTGCGGCCGGCGTATCAATCAGTAACCCAACCCCGGCGGGTGGAGAAACGGACGTGGAAGTCACCTTCGCTACCTCCTACTAACCCAGACAAAGTGATGTGAATTTTCCACCACGGAATCGCAGAAACACAGAAAACGTCCCTTAGCTTAGGCTGATACGTTATCAATCTGTACCTTCTGCGGTTGCGTGGCTTTTTATATTTAGTGCAAAGCCAGCCGCGGATTGTTAATTATTAAATAACCACCGTCTTCACGCCAACGTGATTTGTACCGGTGATGGCATCAACAATTTTGCCGTAAACGGCCGGTTCCTGCACAAAATCGGTATCACCTAGGTCAATAATTAGCACCGGCGCGTCCTTTTGCGTACCAAAGTAACTGAGGTAAGCGCGTTCCACCGACGTGAGGTAATCGTCCTGCATATCCCGCTCATAGTCCCGCCCCCGTTTGGCAATGTTAGCCTGTAGCACGGCGACCGGGCGGTGAAGGTAAACGATGAGATCGGGGTGTGGGAAGCCGGCGTCCATCGTCTTGTGGATTCGACTAAATAGGCGGAATTCCTCTTCATCCAGCGTATTGCGGGCGAAGAGGAGTGTTTTTACGAAGATATAATCGGCGACGACCCCGGTGGTGAATAAGTCCGTCAGCGCCAACTCAGCCTGCAACTGTTTGTGCCGCTCGGCCATAAAAAAAAGCTCGACGGGGAAAGCATATCGTTCCGGCTCTTTGTAAAAAGGGGCGAGGAAGGGGTTATCGGCAAAGTCTTCCAGGATGAGCCGCCGGTTGCGCTCTTCCGCCAGACGGGTCGCGAAGGTGGTTTTTCCGGCGCCGATGTTACCTTCGACGGCGATGAAATTGGGTAGTTGCGGTTGGTCCATGGGCTAGTTCCGCAATGATATAAAATATCTGGATGAAAATCAGGCAAATCACCTTCGCGCTCGGCGGTAATGTTGGCGACGTAGCGGCTATGCTCGCGGCGGCGCGGCAACACATCGAACTGGAAATCGGCCCCATCGTTGCCCGGAGTCGTGAGTTGAGAACCGCCGCCTGGGGTGTCGAGCAGCAACCTGATTTTCTCAACCAGGTGATTGTGGTCGACCCGACAGTATTCACGGAGCGCGAGTGGAGCACTTCACCGACCGAAACGCTGCATCACTTACTCGACACGACCCAGGCCATCGAGCGGGGGCTCGGCCGGGAGCGAAAACTCCACTGGGGCCCGCGTACTTGTGACATCGACATCATCTTCGTGGACCGGATCCGCCTGGAAACGGAACGCCTCAGCCTCCCCCACCCCTGGTGGCGCGAGCGGGATTTTGTTGGTGGCTTGCTGGCTGCTGATCTGCCCGGGTTCATGCCTTTCGGCGCCCGCTAGCGCGATATTGGTCCACCCGCCGTAGTTTGTCGGTTCAACCGCACCCCATGGCAGAATCACTCGGCATCCTCACCCTCCTTCCCCCCGTCATCGCCATCATTCTGGCGATCCTGACGCGGCAGGTTTTTATCAGTCTGCTCGTCGGTATTTTTCTGGGCTACGTCATCCTGGCGGGTGGTAATCCCTGGCTGGGTTTTCTGGAGACGATGCAGGGTCTGGTGGACGTATTCGCCGATGCGGGTAACACGCGCACGATCATGTTCTGTGCGCTGGTGGGCGCGTTGATCGTGTTCATGCAGCGGTCGGGCGGGGTGGCCGGGTTCATAGAGTTGGTGGAGCGGCGCTTGCGTAAGTACGAAGCGCAGGAAACGGGCCGGGGCAAGGTGGTGGTGCAGTTACTCGCCTGGCTGACCGGCGCGCTCATCTTCGTCGAATCGAGCATTAGCGTCCTGACGGTTGGTACGCTGTACCGGCCGATCTTCGATAAGCTGGGCTTGAGCCGGGAAAAACTGGCGTACATCGCGGATTCCAGTTCGGCCCCGAGTAGCATCCTGATTCCATTTAACGGCTGGGGCGCGTTCATCATGACTCTGCTCGCCGCGGAGGGGTTCGTTAACCCCTTTGCGACGATGATTCGGGCGTTGGGGTATAACTTTTACGCGCTGTTCGCGCTGGCGACGGTTCCGGTGATAATCCTGCTAAAAAAGGACTTCGGCCCGATGCGCAAGGCGGCCATCCGCGCGGAGAGCGGCCGGGTACTCAGCGAAGGGTCCACGCCGGTCGTCGATACGGAATTAACGGACATTTCGGCGAAGGAGGGCGTTCCGAAGCGGGCGGCCAATATGATCGTCCCCATTCTGATTATGGTCGTCTTCATGCCCTTCATGCTCGCCTACACGGGCTGGGCGGGGGCGCGGGAGGTATTGGGCGCGGACGCGGGTGCCGGGGAGATGGTTTTTCAGGCGATTGGCAGCGGATCGGGTTCTACGGCGGTGCTCGTGGCAGTTTCGTTGAGTATACTAATCAGCATGGCGTACTACAAAGCGCAGGGTATATTCGGGGTTCGAGAGTCCGTTGATTTGGTGTTAAAAGGAATTGCGGGCTTAATCCCGCTGGCGCTCTTGATGTTGCTGGCCTTCGCCATCGGCGCCCTCTGCAAAAAATTGGAAACGGGCATCTACGTGGCCGACGTTGCCAAGGGGTTCGTATCTCCCGGGCTTGTTCCCTTCCTGGTGTTTCTCGTCACCTGCTTCATCGCCTTCAGCACGGGCACGAGCTGGGGTACGTTCGCCATTATGATCCCCATTGCCGTCCCCATGGCGCGCGATCTGGACGCTAACGTGCTGATGGCGATTGCGGCCGTGCTCGGTGGCGGCGTTTTTGGCGACCACTGTTCCCCCATTTCGGACACGACCATTCTTAGTAGCATGGCTTCGGCTACGGACCACGTCGACCACGTTAAAACGCAACTTCCTTATGCGAGCATTGCCGGTGGGCTGGCGGCGGGATTATACTTAGTACTAGGATTACTATAAGAATACTGCTGGTATGCTTTCTCGACTTTTCTCCTAACCACTTCTCCTCGCACCCGCGGCCGCGCCAACCGCCAATAGCAGCATTGAAGCCAAAACATTAAGAAAGCACCCAAATACTACATCGCCAAAACCTCTTCTCTCTTCTTTTCCCTCTTCCCACCTCCTCTGGAAAACCGCGGAGCGATACCGGAAGCACCCCAAAACTAGCGATGCTGCAACCGAAAAGCCGCCCGCAAACCACGCGCCACCACCGGCGATTCCAACTGCCCCGCCGCCCGGTCCCGCGCCGCCTTCTGATTGATCCGACTAGCCACGGGGTAAGCGTAGATTTTATTCGTCAGCTTACTATACTTCTTCCCGAGTGTCTGCAATAAATGCAACTCCTGAATCATCTCCCCCGCCGCGGGAGCCGCCATGCAGCCACCGAGTAATTTGCCACCGCCGAACAATCCCTTTTTGACGTATAAGATGAGGTGGCCGTACTGAAAATCCGCCGCCACCGCCCGGTCATCGTGTTCGAGGGGTTGCTCGATGGTTTCGTAGTTGATTCCTTGCTCGTCCAACTGCTCCTTAGTCAGTCCGAACTGGGCGATTTCCGGATCGGTGAACGTAACCCAGGTAAACTTATTGAGCTTGTGCTTAATGTCGACCGGGCTGAGCAGGTTGATCCACAGATCCGTATTGTGTTTCTCCGCACCGTGGCTGAACATCTCCCGCCCGTAGGCATCGCCGATGGCGAAGATATTTTTGTTGGTCGTACGGTAATAGGCGTCGGCGACGATCTTCCCGTCCTTGACTTCAACCCCAGCGTTTTCCAGGCCGATGCCTTTCGTCCGCACGCTACGGCCGATCGCCACCAGTATGTGACTAAACTCCAACGACTTACCATGCTTGAGTTCCGCCTGCGTGGCGGAGGTAAAACTCGCTACCTCCGTCTCGAACTGAATATCGACCCCGTCGTGGCGTAAGCGCTCCGCCAAAATATTCCCCATAATGTCGGGGTCCTTATCCAAAATCCGCTCGCCCCGCACCAGCAAGGTTACCTGGCTACCCAGCCGCGCGAACGCCTGTGAAAGCTCGCAGCTGATCGGTCCGCCACCGACGATCAGTAACTTTTCCGGTAGCTCCTCCAGCTCCCAGAAAATGGATTCGTTATCCCACTGTTTTACTAGGTCCGCCCCGGGCACGTCTAACTGTCTGGGAACCGAGCCCGTCGCCAGTACGATCTTCCGCGCGGTTAGTTTTCTCCCGTTGACGGTCACTTCGCGGTCCCCCGTCAACTCCGCCGTCCCGACGATGGTGTCCGTCCCGTAATTTTTGGCGAACTGCTCCGGCGTTTCCAGCGCGCGAATAACGTCCTGCTGTTGGTGCACGTACGCCATTACCTTTTTAAAGTCGGCTTTACCGTCCACCCGGAGCCCAAAGTCCGTCGCCGCCTTCGCCCCGGCAAACTGGCTGGCGACGTGCAACAACGCTTTACTCGGTATACATCCGTAGTTCAGGCAGTCACCGCCGAAATTCTTGGCGGATTTGTCAATTAAAGCAGCTTTCAGGCCGATGGTGGAGCCAAAACCGGCCGCGCCGAGGCCAGCCGCGCCGGCGCCGATGACGATGAGATCGTGCGTATATTTCATGTGGGTATATCTTGGTGGGAGAAGTGATATTTGCCTTAAGTTGTTCTCCGGCTAATCCATTATGGCAAGTACTATGCGGATAAGAAAACACAAGTTTTTTTCAACACATAAAGCACAAAAGGGAAAGAAAACACAGAATTTACTTCGCGATCAAGGCAGCTACACCAGCCTTTTGTGCTTCTGTCTTCTTTTGTGCCTTTTGTGATCCATAAACCCGATCCTCCCTACTCACGCTACTAAACCTTCCGCCACAATTAATGAAAGATTAACGGAGATCTTACATCTCAAAACCGCCACACCACCTGCGCGCCAACGTCGGTCCGGCTACTCCCTCCAGTGGCTTCCAGCCCCGTACCCACCTCGCGCCCATCCGTGAAAAAGGTCTGTGCGACACGCGCCTCCAGCGTCAGTTTACGAATGCCTTTGTAGCGCACCAAAAGAAAAGTGCGCGTCCCCCGCCCGTAAAGTGGAATAATGCGTGCATTGTAGAGCAGCCCGTTTTCGTACTGGTAGAAGCGCACGTCGAATCCGTCCGTATCGAACACGGCGAAGCGGCCGGTGATGCTCCACGGGCCGAGGGGCTTGTAGATTAAGTCCTGGAGAATAGTAAAGCCGCGTTGCCGCTCCTCCCGCTCGACGTCCGTAAAACCGAAATCGAAGCGGCTGCGCCACTGGAGTTGTCGACTCAACGTGTAGCCAAAGTGCAGGCGGCCCTGGAAGCGCGTCCTGGGTACGATTGCGTCCAGATTACTGAACTCGACCGGAATACCATTCACGCCCCGGGTTTCGGACCGGACTTCTACGTAACTATCTAACTTTCGCTTCTGGCTGTAGCTAACGCGCAAGCGGTACTCATGCCCCGCGTCCGGACCGTTCACCTGGAAGCTGAAGTACGGAAACCGGAAGATATCGTAGTACGCATTGACCCGCCAGTCTTTTCCCGGACGCACTTCCACGCCGAAATAGAGACCTTCTTCGTTGCGTCCGCCACTCCGCTCCCCGAACGGCCGCGCGTTGAGTGTTTGGTAATCGAAGTCGTAGTTGCGGTAAACGATGCTGAAGTCTGCGTAACGATTGAGCCCGACCATCAGTCCGTGCAGCATGGCCGTGGCACCGTTGTCCGAGCCGGCCACTTCCCCGAACAGCGTAAAGTTCCGGTAGCGGTACCGATAGTCTACACTGGCGTTTTGCAGGTCCGTGCCCCGGAAGTAGAATCGGTTGTACAGCCGTTGCCGCAGTTCCAGCGGGCGGCTCAGGCTTTCGCCCAGGAGGTTGAATCCGAGTGATAATCGCTGGTTGGGAACGTAGCGCAGGCTAGCGCCGTAACTGGTTTGAAACACGGAATTGCGGTCTTCCACCTCGCCGGGGGTGCGGTTCAGGCCGGTTGTGTTGAGCGACGTGACGCCGAGGAAGTCTTGATCGAGCTCCAGCGTGTCCAGCGGAGAAACGAGATTAGCCGTCCGCCCGCGCCGGCTACCGAATACGGTCAGTTCTACTTTGGGGCCAAAGGCTAAAGTGGTGGCTACTCCCCGCAGAAAGTTGAACTCGCTCACGCTCGTGTACGGCCGCAGCGTCTGCCCTCCCCTGGCGACGTTTGTCGTCTGGGCACTCTTGCCAAAACCGAACCCCGTGTAGAGGATGAGCCCCTGCCCGAAACTCACGGTGTAGTCCCCAACGGCGACGGCCTTGACGCGGCGGTTAATGTCTTTAAGGTAGAAGTGCGCGCTGTAGTAGTCGAACCCACGTTTTGCGTTGTTTTCCGAAAAAAATGCTTCACCGGGATCTTTTTCGGCGGTCACGCCGAAGCTCATTTTCGTGCCGTACTTCTGCCGGAAGCGGGTGTAAATTCTGTCTGGGCTACCCAGGTAAAAACTGCGCCCGTCATCCGGACCAAGCTTGTACCCGCGACCGCGCTCCAGTCTTCGCTGCCAGCGCACGTAGAGCTCCCGATCGCCTTCGGCCAGCATTCTTTTCAAAGAAATCTTTGCGTCATCGAGTTCGCCATTCCCCACCCGTACGTAGGGTAAGATGCGGCGGATCGTGGCCAGATCGATACTTGGGATCACCTGCAGTTCGAACTGACTGATGAAACCGCCCATCCGCTCCCGGTAGTCGAGCAGCTGGTTGATCTGGATCGGCGTCAGCAGGAGCATTTCGAGTAACTCGTCGTACGTCGCGCGGTTGAGGTCCAGCGGTCGTTTTACGTAGGCCTGCAGGATGTCAAAGGCGGCGTTGAACTCGAATTCGTCCGTTTCCTCGCCGCCGTTGGTTGCTTCGTCTTCGATCAGTTGTTCCAGTAGATCGGTCGGGTCGTCAACGCTGGAGGAATCTATTTGCGCAAGCAGAGAAGTTGACAAGCAGTAAAGGAGCACGAGTAACGTCGGTAGGCGCATGGCTTAAAGATAAGTTCCATACGTTGTTTGAATCGCCACGTAAATAACCGATAATTTTCGAGCGTGTTGTTTGAGTTGCGCGGTCGCGGGTGCAGGGGAATTTTACGTAGGAAAAGTTTCGCCGTAGGTCCCCCTAAACTTGCAACGCCAGCCGGCCACCGTCTTTTCGCTCCAGGACAGATTCCCCACCCATTAAGAAGGCATCGACCGACCGGGCGCATTCCCGCCCCTCACTGATGGCCCAGACCACCAAGCTCTGGCCCCGGCGCATATCGCCGGCGGCGAAAACTTTGGGGACGCTCGTCTGGTAATTGTGCTCCGGACTTGCCGCCACGTTCCGGCGGCTATCCAGTCCGACGCCCAGTTTGTCCAGTAGACCCTCGTGCTGGGGGTGCATAAAGCCGGCGGCGATGAGCAAGATTTCGCACGGGATTTCCCGCTCCGTATCCGGAATCTTGACGAACTTATTTTTACCCGTCTGGTCCTTTCCCCAGCGAATGTTGACCGTGCGGATGGCCCTGAGTTTCCCCTCTTCGTCACCGAGAAATTCTTCGGTCAGCACGGCAAACTCCCGTTCGCAACCCTCCTCGTGGGAAGTAGAAGTACGCAGGACCATCGGCCAGTTCGGCCAGTTGTTTACGTCCCGCTCGGTGGGGGGCATGGCCATGATCTCTATTTGGGTGACGGACTTGGCTCCGTGGCGATTACTCGTTCCGACGCAGTCCGCTCCAGTGTCACCGCCGCCGATAACGACTACGTTTCTACCCTTCGCGTGAATTTCGGCCAGTCCGGTCAGGTCGTCGCCCGCTACGCGCTTATTGTTTTGTTCCAGGAACTCCATCGCAAAATGAACGCCCTGAAATTGCCGACCCAGAGCCGGAATATCGCGCGGGACGGTCGATCCACCGGCCAGGACGATGGCGTCCGTGTCCCGCATGAGTTGCTTCACGTCGACGTTACCCCCGACGTCAGCGTTCACTGTAAAAGTGATGCCCTCCGCGGCCATTAGCTCGATGCGGCGGTCGATTACCTCCTTTTCCAGCTTGAAATCGGGAATGCCGTACCGCAGTAGCCCGCCGATGCGGCTGTTGCGTTCGTACACCGTAACGCTGTGGCCGGCTTTGTTGAGCTGCGCGGCGGCGGCCAGCCCCGCCGGACCGGAGCCCACGACGGCCACCTTTTTACCCGTGCGGGACGTCGGCGGCGCGGGCCGGGCGTACCCGCGTTTAAAGGCTTCTTCGATGATGCTTTTCTCGATGTGCTCGATGGCGACGGGTGGCTGGTTGATGCCCAGGACGCAAGCCGTCTCACAGGGAGCGGGGCAGATTCGCCCCGTGAATTCTGGGAAATTATTCGTCTCACTCAATATCTCATAAGCCAGTAGCCAGTCTTCATCGTAAACGGCATCGTTGAACTCGGGGATGATGTTACCCAGCGGGCAGCCGTTGTGGCAGAAGGGCACCCCGCAATCCATACAGCGGCTCGCCTGGGAGATCGTTTTCTCCTCCGCCATCGGTTCGTACAACTCCTTCCAGTCGAGTTTACGCTCACTGATGGGTCGCTTGCCGGGAAGTTCCCGGGTGGTACGCAAAAATCCGCTGTGCTTAGGCATGGTTAGTTGTTTTATGTCCTGAATCTCAGGTGAGGTTTCCCACTCGCTACGCTGGCGTATTCACCAGGTCACGTGATGAATACCGACTGGTAGCTTGGATTAAATTAGGCCGGAATGGCAATCTGAATGTCGGGCTGCATTTCTTTCTCGGCGAGTACGCGCTTATAATCGCGCGGCATAACTTTGACGAAATTACCCAGTTCAAGCTCCCAATTTTTGAGCATATCCACCGCGGTTTTGGAGCTCGTGTACGCCCGGTGGTTTTCTACCATTTGCTTCAGTAGTTGCCGATCGAAGTCATTTAGTAATTCGATGTCCGCCATGTCGTCGTTCATCTTCGTCGCAAAGTCTTTTTTCGCGTCGTAGACGTACGCCATTCCTCCCGACATTCCAGCACCGAAGTTCTTGCCCGACGCCCCCAGGACGACGACTACCCCCCCGGTCATGTATTCACATCCGTGATCGCCAACGCCCTCGACGACCGCTTTAACGCCGGAGTTCCGGACGGCAAAGCGCTCGCCGGCCTGGCCTTTGATGTAGGCTTCCCCGGAAGTCGCGCCGTAGAAGGCAACGTTGCCGATAATGATGTTTTCGTGCGGGTCGAATCTGGAAGTCCGGTCCGGGACGACGATCAAACGGGCGCCACTCAGGCCCTTACCGAAGTAGTCATTCGACTCCCCCTCCAGCAAAAATTCGATTCCTTTCGCACCGAAGCCACCGAACGTCTGACCCGCCGACCCGCGAAAGTGATACTTGATCGTACCGTCGGGCAGGCCTTCGCCGTGAAACCGCCGGCTGATTTCGTTGGATAGCATCGTCCCGACCGCCCGGTCCGTGTTGATGATGGCGAACTCCCCCGTGACGGGCTCGATTTCTTCCAGGGCGGGTTTCGCCAGCGCGATCAGTTGCCGATCGAGAACGTTGCCGAGCCCGTGGTCCTGATCGATTTTGTGGTACACACCGACCGTTTCGTCCGCAATCTCTTTGTACAGGATCGGGCTCAGATCGAGGGCGCGGTATTTCCAGTGGTCCGCCTCGCTGTTTACTTTGAGGTGCTCGACTTTGCCGACCATCTCCGTAATCGTTCGGTAACCCAACTCCGCCATGATGCTACGCATGTCCTCGGCCAGGAAGCGGAAGAAGTTGATGACGTGGTCGGGGTCTCCCGTGAAGCGCTTGCGTAGTTCCGGGTTCTGGGTGGCAATGCCGACGGGGCAAGTATTCACGTGACACTTGCGCATCATGATGCAGCCTTCGACAACGAGGGCCGCGGTGGCAACTCCGTATTCCTCCGCACCAAGTAGCGTCGCGATGACCAGGTCACGGCCGGTGCGAATCTGGCCATCCGTTTGCAGGACGACCCGGTCGCGTAACTTATTCCGTACCAGGGTCTGGTGAGTTTCGGCGAGGCCGAGTTCCCAGGGAAGCCCGGCGTGGCGGATGGAACTCAGGGGGGATGCCCCCGTTCCGCCGTCGTGGCCGGCGATCAGGATGGCGTCGGCCTTGGCCTTCGCCACGCCCGAAGCAATGATTCCCACACCTGCTTTGGAGACCAGCTTGACGTTAATCCGCGCGCGCCGGTTAGCGTTTTTTAGATCGAAGATTAGCTGCGATAGATCCTCGATGGAATAGATATCGTGGTGGGGCGGCGGCGAGATCAAATCAACCCCGGGCGTAGAGTTACGCACGCGACCGATCCAGTCGTCGACTTTGTGGCCGGGCAACTGTCCGCCCTCGCCGGGCTTCGCACCCTGCGCCATCTTAATCTGAATCTCATCGGCGTTGGTGAGGTAGTAACTCGTCACGCCGAACCGCCCTGACGCCACCTGCTTGATGGCCGAGCGCATGTTGCGCCCCTTCTCGTCGACTTGGTACCGAATGCTATCCTCTCCCCCTTCGCCGGAGTTTGATTTGGCGCCGATGCGGTTCATGGCAATGGCAAGCGTTGTGTGTGCCTCCCAGCTAATCGACCCGAACGACATGGCCCCGGTAGCGAAACGACGCATGATGTCCTCCGCCGGTTCTACCTCCTCGATGGGGATCGGGTTTCCCTTCCGGAAGGCCAGCAAACCCCGTAGGGTCAGGGCTTTCTGCGTTTGGTCGTTAATCGTGTCTTTGTACTTTTCGTAGGCTTCCGGATCGTTCTTGCGTGCGGCGATCTGGAGGTAGTGGATGCTTTTGGGGTTGAAAGTATGGGCTTCGCCGCGGCGTTTCCACTGGTACACGCCACCGACTTCGAGCTTAGGGTTTGCGACGGGCTTGTCGGGGTAGGCAAGCCGGTGACGCACCAGCACTTCCAGTGCCAACCCATCGTAGCCGACACCCTCGATACGGCTGATGGAACCACGGAAGCATTCGTTGACCACTTTGTGATTTAAGCCGACAATCTCGAAAATCTGTGCGCCCTGGTAAGATTGCAGCGTGGAGATACCAATCTTCGACATGATCTTCAAAATTCCCTTGCCGACGGCTTTGCGGTAAATTTTCAGCACTTCTTTTCGTTCCATTTCCTCCTCGTCGAATACGCCGGTGCTGTGCAGGTCGGAAAGGGCCGCGTAGGTGAGGTAGGGGTTGATGGCACTCGCACCGTAGCCAATCAACGTGGCGAAGTGGTGCGTTTCCCTGACGTCGCCCGCCTCGACGACGATGCTTGTTTTCGCCCGCAGACCGAGCTCCACCAGGTGGTGGTGCACCGCCCCGGTAGCCAGCAGGGAGGGCACGGGTGCGTTGGAACTGTTGGCGGCCCGGTCGGAAATGATTAAAATGTTGTAGCCGGAACGGACCATGCTCTCAGCCTGCGCCTTAATGTGTTCGATGGCGGCGTGGAGGCGACCGGCCTGGCCGTCCGTCTTGAACACGATGTCGATGAAACCCGACCGGAAATCCGGATGGTGGAGCTCCTTGAGCGACTTCATCTGGTTGTTGGTCAGCACGGGAGAATCGAGGTGGATGTTTTTCGCGTTCTCCGGAGTTACTTCGGTTATGTTACCCGTATCCCCCAGCATGGCGTAGAGCGACATCACGCTCCGCTCCCGGATGGGGTCGATCGGCGGATTGGTGACTTGCGCGAATAGCTGTTTGAAGTAGTTGGCCACGTGCTGGCTCTGTAGGCTCAGCGCGGCGAGTGGCGTATCTGCCCCCATCGACCCGATGGGGTCTTTCTTGCCCTTGATCATCGGCTCCAACAAAAAGTTGAGGTCTTCCTTGGTGTAGCCGAACAGTTGTAGGCGTTGGAAAAGCGTCTTCTCGTCCATGCTCACGCCAGCGCGGCGGCGGAGGGGTAATTTTTCAATATGGACCCGGTTTTCGTCCAGCCACTCCCGGTAAGGCAGGCGTTTACAAATCGTCGCCTTGAGTTCTTCGTCGCCAATGATGCGGTGCTCCTGAAGGTCAGCCACGAGAATGCGCCCGGGTTGTAGGCGACCTTTCTGAACGACTTTGCTCTGGTCCACCGGCAAGGCACCCGCTTCCGAGGCAACAATCAAGGTGTTGTCTTCCATGAGGCACCAGCGGCTGGGGCGCAAACCGTTGCGGTCGAGCGTCGCACCGACGAGGATGCCGTCGGTGAAACAGATGGAGGCGGGGCCGTCCCAGGGTTCCATCAACCCTTTGGTGTACTCGTAAAACGCGCGCTTGTAGTCCGGCATGAGTTCGTCGTGCTGCCAGGCCTCGGGCACCATCATCATCAGTGCGTGCGGGATGCTGACGCCGTTGAGCGTAAGAAATTCGAGCACGTTGTCGAAGTTGGCCGAATCAGAAAGCCCCGTACCGCAGACGGGGTACACCTTATCGAGTTCATCCGCGGTGAACTTCGACGTCTCCCGAATCAGGCTTTCCTTTGACTTCCACCAGTTCACGTTGCCCTGGATCGTGTTGATTTCCCCGTTGTGGGCAATCATCCGGAAGGGTTGCGCTAGCTTCCATTTCGGAACGGTATTTGTAGAAAAGCGGCTGTGGACCAGGGCGATTGCGGATTTGTAGTCGATGTCCTGCAAATCAGTGTAGTAACCCAGCAGTTGCCAGGTCGTGAGCTGTCCTTTATAGATGATTGTTTTGTAGCTAAAGCTCGCGATGTAAAACTGGTCGCGCGTCTCCGGAAACGTCAAGTGAATCTTGTGGGTCGCAAACTTCCGCAAAATGTAAAGGCGGCGTTCCAGTGCGGCCGGCTCCATTTCCGTACGCGGCTGCACGAATACTTGCTGGAAGCGCGGCTCGACGCTGCGGCTGGTCGGTCCGACTTCTTCGTGGTCGGTCGGCACCTTGCGGTAGTGGATCAGGTCGAAGCCCATCTCATCCGCATAATCCTCGAACAGGAACAGGCAGCGCTCGGCGAGTTGCTTCTCTCGCGGCATGAAAAGCATACCGACGCCGTATTTTCCGCTAGCGGGCAACGTTTTCCCCTTCGACCCTAGCTTTTTAACGAAAAACTCGTGTGGGATTTGCGTGAGGATACCTGCGCCGTCACCGGAGTTCGGTTCACAACCACAGGCGCCGCGGTGCTCCATGGCGACGAGCATGGTGAGCGCGTCACTGACGATCTTGTGCGTTGCCTCACCACTCAGATTGGCGACGAAGCCCGTGCCGCAGGCATCGGATTCGAGGTGGGGCGTGTAGAGACCCTGTGATTTGGGCGTGTTGTCAACGTAGCGCATATAGCAAGTTAGATGCCGCACCCGGCGGGACGCCGGAGGGACATTGTTAAGAACTAATCTTGTGTTGGTCGGATTCGATTAGTCAGCCGGGAGAAGTGGTGTAACTGACTTGCTTTAGGGAACGGTAATATATCAAGGTTGTAACGCTTTTCCCCTGGTTCTGGGTAGGAATTTGTATCTACCGCTGGTACTGTAGATCGAATTTCCTGACACAGTTTGCAATCACCAACTATTTTAGATGGCAATATCTTTATTTTACCACTTTATATTCTTCTTTTCTAATAAAATACAAACTATTTAAAGTCTTGTAATTTGTGTCACAAGAATGCCATTGTTTGCTTCGGAGACGGTCGGTACTGCCCGGAATTTAAATTTTGGTCGGCCAGATTTTAAAAATCCTGTTGTTAAGAAGTGCGCGGTCGCGGGTGCCGAGTTTTTCGGGGAAGAGTGCCGGTTAGATAAGTAGCAACAAAAGAATTACGGCTCCTAGCCCAATGGGTTAGCCAACCCGAAGACGATTTACCGTCATAATTTGAGTTATAACAAACCGTTAACCGGTTAATTCGGTTAGGACGGTACTCAAACACATCACTTTGTATCGCCCATTATCCGTCCTGCTACTTTTACTTCTCGCGACCTGCGTAGTCTCAGCACAGGAAGCGGAGATCGACGGACCTTACATCACCTATACCGGTGGACTGCCAATGGTGCACTGGACCTTCCCGGAAGAGGGCCGCAAAGACGAAGCCCGCTGGGGGGAAGCGCTGCCGACGTTTGCCGGTTTCCACGCCGAAACTTTTGACCCCGATCGGGATTTCGTACGCAAGGAGTGCATCACTTACGACCGGGTCAAGCGCGTAGCTGCCCTGAGTGACATCCACGGCCAGTACCCCGTGGCCCGCAAACTTCTGTTGGCTAACGGAATCATTGATGAAAACGAAAATTGGATTTTTGAGGACGGCCACCTGGTCATCGTTGGTGACGTCTTCGACCGGGGAGATCAGGTGAACGCAATGCTCTGGCTGATCTATCACCTGGAGCAACAGGCTGCGTTGGCCGGTGGCAGGGTACACTTTTTACTCGGCAACCACGAGACAATGGTCATGGAGGGCGACGTGCGCTACGTCAACGAACGTTACCTCAAAACCAGTTCGCTCCTAAAGACAACTTACCAGAATCTGTACGGTCAGGAAACCCACCTAGGTAAATGGCTACGTACACTGCCGCTGTCCGTGAAAGTGAACAACGTCGTGTACGTACACGGTGGCTTCAGTAGTGACGTGGTGAAGAAGGTCGGCGGGCTCAAGGAGATCAACGATACCTACCACGAATATCTAATGAACCATAATCCTAACCTGGCGGCAATGGGTTCTAGTAACCTCGAGCTGCTACACGGGCGCAACGGTCCCCTCTGGTACCGCGGATATTTTCAGGACCGGGATTTTTCCCGCAGGGACATCGACCGGATTCTTCGCAAGCTGGAGGCGGATCACTTGGTAGTCGGCCATACCTCCTTCAGCGCCATTAAAGGATTCTTTGGGAACCGGGTATTTGCCGTGGATTCCAGTATCAAGTTTGGTTCCGTGGGGGAGTTACTGTTAATCGAGGACGGTATATTTCGCCGGGGCACACTTACCGGTGAAGTACTGGACATCGAACTGACAAAGTAGTGCCGGTGGAAAGTCGCGCCTGAGTTCGCTCTTACCGTACTTCTTTGCACCTGCGTCCGCGCCCCTTTACCGTTAATTAGTTTCGTTTCACTGCCTACTACCGTCTTTATTGTACCACTTTGATCTTGTTACGGATCGACGAGTTTATGAGTGGTCTGGCAAAAGCTTACCTTCGCATTTCCCAAAAAACTAGTACCGTTGGCTAACAAATACTTTGATCTCATCGATCAGACGTTCTATTTTCCGCAGAGTGGATTTGACTTGGAAAATGGCTATTTAACTTTCAACAACATTCCGCTCATCTACTTGATCCGGAAGTACGGAACGCCACTGAAGCTTACCTACTTACCGAGTATCGGCCGCAAGATTAAGCAGGCCCGAAACCTGTTTAGCCGCGCGATGCGCTCGCAGGGGTACAGCGGTAAGTATCATTATTGTTACTGTACCAAAAGCTCTCACTTCGCCCACGTTGTTGAAGAAGCTCTGGACCACGGCGTACAGCTCGAAATCAGTTCCGCCTACGACGTAAGCCTCATCCGGCGGCTACACGAACGCGGCAAGATTAAGAAAGACATCATTATCGTCTGCAATGGCTTCAAGCCATATAGCTACTTACGTGGCATTACGGGGCTGATTAACGATGGCTTCACGAACGTGATCCCCGTAGTCGATAACGCGCACGAGCTCGACTACTACGAAAAACACGTGGTGGGCACGGCGAACATCGGTATTCGCGTGGCGACGGAAGAAGAGCCGAACTTCGAATTCTACACCAGCCGGCTCGGCCTGCGGGCGGCGGACGTACTCCCACTTTTCCGGGAGCGTATTAGGGACAACCCAAAATACAAACTCCGGATGCTGCACTTCTTCGTGGATACGGGCATCAAAGACAGCCTTTACTACTGGGGAGAGTTGAAGAAAGCCGTCCGCCTCTACTGCGAACTCAAACAAGAGAGCCCGGCGTTAGATTCACTGAACATTGGTGGTGGCATGCCGATTCGAAACAGCCTCGGTTTTGAGTTTGACTACAAATACATGGTCCGCGAGATCGTTTCCAACGTGCTGGAAGCCTGCGAAGAGATGGAGGTCCCCGAGCCGGACATCTTTACGGAGTTCGGTAAGTACACCGTCGGGGAAAGCGGCGCGACCATTTTCTCGGTGCTGGAGCAGAAGCAGCAGAACGACAGCGAGATGTGGTACATGATCGATAACTCGCTGATGACTACCCTACCGGATGCCTGGGGCATCGGCGAGCGATTTATCCTGTTGCCCGTCAACAAGTGGGACCACGATTACCGCCGGGTAAATATTGGTGGCCTGAGTTGCGACAATTCGGATTATTACAACAGTGAAATTCACGAAAGCCAGGTTTACCTACCGGTCAACAAGCCGGACGATGAGGAAGCATTGTACCTCGGCTTTTTCCACACCGGTGCGTATCAAGATAGCATCAGTGGATTTGGTGGAATCAAACACTGCATGATCCCCAGCCCGCAACACATCGTGATTGACCTGGACGATGCCGGTAACTTGGTGGACCGGGTCTTATATCCGCAGCAGACGGCGGAGAGTATGCTTTCTATTTTGGGTTACTAAGGAATTTATTAGGCTAGTAGGCGGTAGGCGGTAGTTAAGTAGGCGGTAGGAACCTAGTACATTTGGACATTAATTTCAGTGATTATGATTCTTGCCGTTATTCCCGCGCGATACGCTAGTACGCGATTTCCTGGAAAACCACTTGCGGTTTTGGGGGGGCGGACGATGATTAGTCGGGTCTATGAGCAGGTATTGAGTAGTTCACTGGTGGATCAAGTGGTGGTGGCGACGGACGACCAGCGCATCTTCGATCACGTCCAATCTTTTGGTGGGGAGGTGGTGATGACGCGCGACGATCACCCTAGTGGGACGGACCGGGTGGCGGAAGCAGCCGCGCACTACCCTAGTGCGGAGATCGTGATTAACGTACAAGGGGACGAGCCCTTTATTGACCCGAGGCAAATAGATCAACTGATTAAGTGCTTCGAAACACCCAGCGTGGAGATCGCTACCCTCGCTCATCGAATCGAAGAGGAGCGATCGTTGTTGTCACCCAACGTAGTCAAAGTAGTATTTGACAAAGCCGGACGGGCGCTGTACTTCAGCCGCCACGGCATTCCATATTTGCGGGACGTGCCCGTTGGACAGTGGCTACGGGCGCAAAAGCACTATCAACACTTAGGTCTTTACGCTTATCGAGTGAAAGTGTTGGCTCAACTAGCCACCATGGAAAAGACGGACCTTGAAAATGCGGAATCTCTGGAGCAATTGCGGTGGCTGGAGAACGGGTTGAACGTACAGGTTTCGGTGACGGATATGCCCGCATTTGGTATCGATACGCCGGCTGACCTTTTGGCGGCAGAATTGCGATTTAACGAATAAATGGTTTGAGTATTTCTATAATGTTGTAAGTCAGAAATATCCAACACAGACTGTATTTAACAACAAAAGCGGGCGATTTTGACGAAATAAACAGAAAATTTGAAGAAAAATGGTGGAAAGTTTGCGGGGCATGGTGGAATTGTTTTAATTTGCTAGCATAAACAACTGATACCACACATGATTACTAATGATCGCCGGGAGTTGAACGAGCGTTTTAAGAATGTTTTTACGATTCTTGAAGAAAGGGGAAAGATTATCAAGAACGACCGGAACGGTCGTGGACTTGGTGACTTTGCCAAACGTATTCTCAACAACCGCTCCTACGGACACATCGTCCGTGCCTACCTCAATGATGACGACAAGCGTTGCATCAATTACGAACAAGCCCGCCGCGTCTGCAACGAGTACGGCGTAAACCACAGCTACCTCCTCGAGGGTGATGGCAAAGCTTTCGGTCACGAACTGCCTACGCCCGTCGAATTACCCGACTCTGACGTGAGCCTCAACATTCTGTATACGACTACGGAAGCTTTTGCCGGTACGTCCATCGACAGTGACAGTTTCACTAGCGAGCGGAATGACTTCTTCCGTCTACCCGGTATTTCTGGTAGCGGCTACGTTGCTTTCCCAATCTCGGGTAACTCCATGGAACCCGTGATCAACAACGGTGATACCGTTATCTGTAAGCGCGTCGACAGCATCAACCAGATCAAGGACAACCGCATTTATGCCGTTCGGCACAACGGTCGGATTTGGATCAAGTACGTTCACAAGATTTACGACAAGAGTGGTCGCCGGGTAATTCAGCTGAAGTTGATCTCCGCGAATTACCTGGAGTATGATCCCTTCGTGGAAGACGTCGATATGTCGACCGAACTGTTCGAGGTTGTGCGTCGCGTCAGCGAAGTCTGATCTTACACCGGGCCAAGATTACCCCAATACCAAGCAGATACAAGGCATTTCCCGTCGTGAGATGAGTAAATTTTGTGTCCGTAGCAAAAGATTAGTGAGGGTTCGACGCACGGTACGTGCGTTTCACTCAAGCAATAATCCACGGTATGGTCGTTCACTCATTTTTGGGTGATTCTCCTTACCGTTACCAGCTGCTGTTTTTTGTTTTGTCTCCTGGCCTGACCTCTTTGGTTGGCGCCGGGAGTTTGGTTTTAGAACGGGATATAAGCTGTTTTTTATTTGGCTCCGCCGCTTCCGGAGGATGTTGAGGAAGGGAAAGGAGGAGAGGAGAGGAAGGCAGTAAGCATACAGCGGTGAGTGTAGAATACCCGCTTTTAATTCAAAAAATTAAATCTTTAGTTCACATTTATTTGTGAGAGATTAACCCATACCTATGGGGCAGCACTACTTACAATTAACACACTTACGACATAGTTTACTTAGAATCCATCATACGACTCACCATAAGCTTTGCGCTGTAAGCAGCGACAGAAACTAATCCATCATCCACACTATTTTCTGAGGCAAATTTTAATTGCCGTTTGATTCCAGTAATTACTTTGGAATCTTTTTGCGCGATCTGTTTCGCTATATCCGCTATTACGTCCCTAGCTTCATCGACACTAGGAAGAGCTTTAATTACCAAGCCAGCAGATAGCGCCTCCTCGGACTTTAATTTCCGCCCCGTGTAAGATAGTTCGGCAGCTAAACCCGGTGAGATGAGTTTAGGTAGCCGTTGTAACGTACCAATATCCGGCACAATGCCGAAGTCGACTTCTTTTACTACGAAATAGGCATCGTCCGTGCAGTAAATCATATCGCAGGCGGTAGCAATCGCTACTCCCCCACCGATGCATGCGCCCTGGACAACGGCAATGACTGGTTTAGAACAACGCTCGATCGCGGTTATGCAAGATTGGATGTGCTGAATGAATGTTTGCAGATCACCGACAACATTTTGAGAATTCGGATCGATTCTGCTGGCCAGACTGGTAAGTACGCTGAGATCCATTCCCGAGCAAAAATTCTTCCCCGCTCCGGTCAGAACGACAACGCGCACGCTGTCGTCCTGGTCCAGCTTTTCAAATGTGGCCTTCAGTTCGTTCCAAGCCGCTTCGTCTAAGCTATTAGCTACTTCGGGACGGCCAAAGTCGACCGTAGCGATATGATCCTTAATGGTAACATTCATATCCCTAATAATTTATGCGTATACCGCCAAGCGGTCCTTTTGCTCCTGCATGGCGGTGAGCATTCCTTTTTTCAAGGTCGCGATGAGTTCGGCGGCGGGGGGATTGTCGTGGATCGTGGCTACGCCTTGTCCCGCGCTCCAAAGATTTTTCCAAGCTTTAGCTTCGTGCTCGGCACCGAAATCGGCTTTGGCTTTCTGGTCCCACATATCTTTGGTGATGCCAGCGGCTTCGAGACTACCGACCATCCAGTTGGCGGGGATGCCGGATACGGAAGCGGTGTAGATGATTTCCCGCGTACCGGAGTCGATAATCATTTTCTTGTAGCCTTCGTCAGCCATGGCTTCCTGAGTGTTGATGAAACGAGTACCCATGTAGCAAAGATCGGCGCCCATCTGCAGGCAAGCGGCGATGTCGTTGCCCGTGGAGATCGCGCCGCCCAACAGAATAACGCCATCCCACATCTTTCTGATCTCGGTGACGAAGGGCATGGGGTTAAGCGTTCCGGCGTGGCCACCGGCACCGGCGGTTATGAGAATAAGACCGTCACAGCCCGCGTCGATTGCTTTTTGTGCGTGGTAGGTGTTCGTCACGTCGTGGAACACTAAGCCACCGTAGGAATGCACGGCATCGACGACATCCTTAACGGCACCGAGGGAAGTGATCACCAGGGGGACCTGCTGGCGTACGATGACTTCTAAATCCGGCATGACGCGCGGATTAGTTTTGTGAACGATCAGATTCACGCCGTACGGGGGAAGCTTCTTACCGAGACGGGCTTCTTCTTCCGCGAGTGTTTTCTTGATTTCGATCACCCATTCTTCGAACCCTTCGGTCGTCCGGTTATTGAGCGCGGGGAAGGTACCGAGGATGCCATTTTTACAACACTCGATAACGAGTTGTTGGCGGCTGACGATGAACATTGGGGAGGCTACAACCGGAATATCCAGGTTAAGACTGGCTAGGATTTCTTGACGACTTTTCATGCGACCAAGGTAGCGAATTTTCGCCTTTACGCATAGGGTCCGCGCACAATACAACCCACATTAAAGTCAGATTTGCCAGTTGAGGTATTTCGTCGTGAGGTACTCGTCAATGCCGTACTTACCGCCCTCCCGGCCGAAGCCCGATTCTTTGATGCCGCCGAAGGGTGCGACGGGGGTGGATATGGCGCCGGTGTTGATACCCACCATGCCGTATTCCAGTGCTTCGGCAACGCGCCAGATTTGCGCGGCGTCCTTTGCGTAGAAATAAGCGGCCAGGCCAGCAGCGGTATCGTTGGCACGTTGTATCACCTCTTCTTCGCTAGTAAACTTAAAGATAGTCGCCACCGGGCCAAAGATCTCTTCCTGAGCGATGTCCATCGATTCGTCTACCTCAGTTAATATCGTGGGCGGATAGTACCGATCAGTTGAATGGGTTAGCTCGGCTTGGTAAGTCAGTACAGCTCCCTTTCCGATGGCCTGATCGACCAGGCGTTTCACTTTCGCTACGGCTGAGGCATTGATGAGCGGTCCGATGGTGACGCCCTCCCCTGCCCCCGGTCCGGTAATTAATGCTATTACGCGTACGATTAGCTTAGCCAGGAATTCATCGTAAACATTCGTATGTACGTAAATCCGGTTGGCACAAATACAGGTTTGTCCCGCATTGCGGAACTTACTTATCATGGCACCCGCGACCGCGCCCTCAACATCTGCGTCCCCAAACACGATGAAAGGGGCATTTCCACCTAATTCCAACGACATCTTTTTCACCGTACCCGCACACTGCTTCATCAGCAGCTTCCCTACTGCCGTGGACCCAGTGAAACTTAGCTTTTTGACTGTTTTGTGCGTCGTCAGTATCTCTCCTACCTCCTTTGCTTGGTTGGATGGCAATATGTTGAGAACGCCCTCCGGGAAACCCGCCTCGATGGCCAAGGCGCCGAGCGCCAGTGCGCACAGTGGTGTATCCTCCGACGGCTTCACGACGACCGTACAGCCCGCGGCGAGCGCCGGCGCCACCTTGCGGGTAATCATGGCGATGGGGAAATTCCAGGGCGTGATGGCCGCGACCACGCCGATCGGTTCGCGAATTACGATGATTCGCTGCTCTTTATTCGTTGCGGGGATGATGTCGCCGTCGGTGCGGTTGGCTTCCTCGGCGAACCACCGTACGAAGGATGCGCCATAGTCGACCTCACTACGGGACTCCGCCAGGGGCTTGCCTTGTTCGGCAGTCATTAATTGGGCGAGTGCTTCTTTATGCTCAACGATTAATTTATACCAGTTTTGCAATAGATTGGCGCGCTCTCTTGCCGTTTGTAATTTCCATTCTGGCAAGGCACTTGCGGCCGAATCGATGGCCCGTTCTGCTTCCTGGGGACCGCAATCCGCCACTTCAGCGAGCACTTTTCCGCTTGCGGGGTCGGTGACTGCAAATTTCTTACCGGAAGATGCCGGGCACCATTCATTCCCGATTAGAGCCTCGGTGAATACTAAGTTAGGCGGGTTTTTATCGTGTGATCTTGTCATGGTAAGTACTTAAAGCCGCGACAATAATTTGGGCGCGGCCCCGATAGCTATCGGGGTGCAGTAAAATTAAGTAAAGCGCACGGAAATTACCGATTAGCTAGATAACACCCTGATAAAACCACCAACGCAAAAAGCGGTGCCGATCTTCATCGGCACCGCTTTCGTTTTTACGTAGCTAAGGCGTTGATTCCTTAGTTAGTGATCTTGTGACCGCGCTTACGCTCGGCTTCGCGGAGCAAGACCTTACGCAGGCGGATGCTTTCGGGCGTAGCTTCTACGTACTCGTCACCCTGGATGTATTCCAGTGCTTCCTCGAGCGTGAACTTACGGGGTGGCACGAGGCGCGCCTTGTCATCCGCTCCGGAAGAACGCATATTGGTCAGCTTCTTGGTCTTGGTTACGTTAATCACCAGGTCGTTCGCCCGGTTGTTCTCACCGATCACCTGCCCTTCGTAGATCTCCTCACCGGCGTCGACGAAGAAACGACCACGATCCTGCAAGTTGTTGATGGAGAAAGGAATGGCTTTACCGAGTTCCATGGAAATGAGCGAGCCGTTCATACGTCCGGGGATGTCTCCCTTGTGCTCCTGGAATTCCTTGAAACGGTGGGTCATGATCGCCTCACCCTGCGTTGCCGTCAGCATGTTGGACCGAAGACCGATGATACCACGGGAAGGGATTTCAAATTCGAGAATGATCCGCTCCGCTTTCGGCGTCATGCTCAGCATCATGCCTTTGCGCTGCGTGATCATGTTGATGGCCGTTCCGGACATTGCCTCCGGTAGGTCGATCGTCAATTCCTCCACCGGCTCCATCTTCTGACCGTCGATCTCCTTGATGATAACCTGCGGCTGACCGATCTGGAGCTCGTAACCTTCCCGGCGCATCGTTTCGATGAGTACCGAAAGGTGCATAACACCACGACCGAAGACGCGGAATTTATCAGCGCTTTCCGTGTCTTCTACGCGAAGAGCCAAGTTCTTTTCTAGTTCCGCAGTCAGGCGGTCCTTGATGTGGCGGCTCGTTACGAACTTACCTTCCTTACCAAAGAACGGTGAATCGTTGATCGTGAACGTCATCGAAAGCGTCGGCTCGTCGATGGCGATGGTGGGCAGTGCTTCGGGATCCTCGGCGGCTGCGATCGTATCACCGATCTCGAATCCGTCGACACCAAAAATGGCACAGATGTCACCGGGCTGTACTTCGTCCACTTCTACGCGGCCGAAGCCTTCGTAGACGTAGAGGTTACGGGCCTTAGCTTTCGTCTCCACGCCTTCGCGGCTAATCAACGTTAACTGCTGGTTAGCTTTCAGCGTGCCACGGCTCAGACGGCCGATGGCCATTCTACCGATGTACTTGCTGAACTCGATGCTGGTGACGAGTAACTGCGTGTTGCCCTCTTCGATGACCGGTCCGGGGATGTGCTCCAGGATCGCATCCAGAAGGGGAACGATGGAGTCCGTCTCGTTCTTCCAGTCCGTGCTCATCCAGCCGTTCTTGGCAGAACCGTAAATGGTGGGGAAATCAAGCTGCTCTTCCGTAGCGTCCAGCGAAAACATCAGGTCGAAGACCATCTCGTGTACTTCGTCGGGCGTACAGTTAGGCTTATCTACCTTATTGACGACGACGAGTGGGTTCAGGCCGAGTTTCAGGGCCTTGTCCATCACGAAACGTGTCTGGGGCATCGGGCCTTCAAAGGCATCGACGAGCAGTAGGACGCCGTCGGCCATGTTGAGAACGCGCTCGACCTCACCACCGAAGTCGGCGTGACCGGGGGTGTCGATGATGTTGATCTTCGTACCCTTGTAAGTAATGGATACGTTTTTGGCCAAAATGGTAATACCACGTTCCCGCTCCTGGTCATTGCTGTCCATGATGAGTTCACCGGGGCGCTCGTGGTCACCGAAGAGTTGGCCGGCCAGTAGCATTTTATCTACCAGCGTGGTTTTGCCATGGTCGACGTGGGCGATGATGGCGATGTTACGAATATCCATAAACTAGGTTCTGTTGGGGAGGTACGCTAAGCGGGCGCAAAGATAGTTATATTTCACTTGGCGTGACTAGTTATCTTTCTTGCTTAAAACCACTCAAATAATAATGTGCCATCCGCGCGGCTTACGTGACCCTCATCAATGTGAATTGAGCTAACTCGCTACGGCTACCTATGTGCTAAGGTGAAGCAAAGTCGTTTAGCCACAAAAGCACAAAGACGTAAGCTGGTTACATTTTTGTGCTTCCGTGTTTTTATGGCGGACAATCTTACAAAGCAGTCATCAATTCGCGGAAAGGCTTAGCCTACCCGGCGCCGTTCGAGCTCCGTGCGAATTAACTTTAACTCCCTTCCCATTTCTCCGGTGACGGAAGTGTTTTCCTGCGCGCGGCGTACGAGATACGGCAGGACTTCGCTCACTGGTCCGTAGACCATATACTTACTGACGTTGTAGCCACCAGCGGCCAAGTTGAAGGTGAGGTTATCGCTCATGCCGTAAAGCTGGGCAAACTGGGCGTGTGGCGTGTTTGCCGGAAGATTTTTCTGCCGCAACAGTTCGCAAGTGAGCCGTACACTTTCTTCGTTGTGGCTCCCGATGCAAAAGCCAACCGTCTCGACATTATCGATACAGAAGCGGACCGCGTCGTTATAATCACGGTGGGTTGCTTCCAGACTAGGTTGGATTGGCGTTGGGTAGTTTCCATCGGCCGCCCGCGCGTTTTCTTTTACCATGTACGCGCCGCGGACCAGTTTTGCGCCCAATAAATAACCGTATTCGAGCGCCCTTTGGTGGCTGTCTTTGAGGAGTTGGAGTCGATCGTGGCGGTACAGTTGATAGGTGTGAAGGACGATAACCTGTTCCTTGTTGTGACGCTGCATCATCAGGGCGGCTAGCGCGTCGATCGTGTTCTGCAACCAACTTTCCTCGGCGTCGATGTAAACCTGGACGCTATGCTGCGCCGCGAGTTGGCAAATGCCTTCGAGGCGCCCGATGGTGTTTTGTAGTTTGGGGTAGTTGCTCAGATCACCGTCAAGATCGGGGACGCTGGCGTTCAGCTTTTCCAGCATGTGATCATCGGCCAAGCCGGTAATTTTCACCACTGCGGCCACGGCGGCACCGTTTTCGGCACTGAAATGAATGGCTTTCTTCACTTCCTCGGTAAATACATCGAAGTCGGCGGCGGCGTTTTTGGCTTCCGCGCCGTAATCCAAAATCGAGGTAACGCCCCGCTCGTGTAGTCTTTCGATCGTTGGCAAACTATCGTTGAGGCTTACGCCGCCGACGAATTGAGGGAAGACGGTCTTGCGTACCATCCAGGAAGCCCCGGGTAGACCCAACTTAACCGCCGGCAGACCGATGGTCGATAGTAGGTTAGTCAGTTGGGGCTGACCCATCAATTTAAATAGCAGGGCGGTTTGCTTGAGGTTACCGTCCGTAATGTGGCGAAATGTCTGCTCCGAATCGGAAAAGTCTGGCAACTGGCGCCCGTTGAAGTCTCGTACCGCGGCTTCCGCGAGTGGGAAACTCTTTACTGGCCCGGATGCATCTTTCATAGCTTTTTCTTTGGCACCCCACAGGGCGTTGACGAATAATATTCGTCTTCCGTAACAACGATTCCGCGCTTGTGTTGCACGTATTTTTCTTTTTACCCGCTGCACCAAATGCCATCACTGTTATTACAAAGAGGGCGCGGACGCGGGTGCCGGGTCGCGCCGAGACGCAGCCCACGCAAATCTTTATACCGAAGCTGAAAGCGGGCGACCGAACGGCAAAAAAAGTAAGTCCGTCACCCAGAGTCCTCCTGCGTGCCGCGAAGATCGTGGGCGCTCAGTGGAAGCATGGCCCTCCTCCCCTGGCTTGCGCCAAACTGCCGTTAATTTTATTCTTAGTTTTGTCCTCCTCAGTCAATCGTAGACTGGTTTAAACCTCCGGTGACCCTCAGTACTTCTAACTATATGCAACAACGACCCTGGTTCTTTTTACTTTGCCTAGCCATTCTTACGCCCCTGATTTTCGCCTGCGGGGCCAACTCATCTACAACATCCGACGGTGATGACGATACAGCCGGAAAGACGACGACCTTCATCCTCGTACGGCACGCCGAAAAGCAAGGCGGGGACGATCCGGAGCTCACTGAGGCGGGACAAGCCCGCGCGGAAGACTTGGCGCGTGAATTGAAGAATGAAAAGATAGTCGCCGTGTACAGCACGGACACTAAACGGACCCAGGCAACCGCCGCCCCGACCGCCCGCGCTTTTGGCCTGCAAGTACAGTCCTACGACGCCGGCAACCTAAGTGCTTTTGCCGAGACGGTCAAGAAGAAGTATCCGGGCAAGACCGTATTAATCGTTGGTCACAGTAACACGACGCCAACGCTGGCCGATAAACTGGCCGGCGGCGATGAATTCCCGAGAATAAGTGAGGACGATTTCGGCAATATCTACCGAATAAAGATCAACCGCCGGGGCAAAATTCGCACCAACCAAGACCGCTACTGAGCGTGGTCATCTCGACACTCCTGAGCGTCGGCCTTTGCCTGTTGTTTCCCCTGGCCGCACGGGCGGGTGAGCGCGAGGGCAAGTTTCCGAGTTGGCTGAGCGCCATTATTGCTTGCTACTTAGTCGGAATACTGGTCAGCAACGCACACCTCTGGTCCGTCGACAACGAACTACTCGAGAAGGTAGCCGGGGCCAGCATGCTCATCGGGCTGCCATTGTTACTCTTCGCGGTGAGGATCGGAGATAGCCTCCGGTACGCCAGAACGATGCTATTCAGTTTTCTACTCTGTTGTGTGTCGGGCTTGATCTGTACGCTCCTGGTCGGGCTGTACATGACGGACCGCATCGAAGATGCTTGGAAAATTAGCGGCATGCTCGTTGGGCTGTATACCGGAGGCACGCCTAACGTGCAGGCGATTGGCGTCGCGCTGGAGGCACCGGCTAGTTACCTGGTCCTGATCCAGGCGGCGGACGTACTCCTGGGAGGTGCTTATCTGCTGGGGTTAATTACATTTCTCCCGAGCATCTACGCCCGAATTTTTCGAGCGACCCCGGGCGAGGAGGAAGAGGTCGTACAAACCGAGACGATCACGGTCCCGTTACGCCGTCAGGTGCCGCAGTTAATTGCCTCGCTGGTAGTCGTGGCGTTGGCGGTAGGAACGGGTCTGCTTTTTCCGGAATCAGATCACGGCCTCACCATCATTATTTTGACCTTGACCACGCTCTCGCTCATCGTAGCTAGCTTGCCGATCGTTGACCGACTGGGAAATACGTACCCGCTCGGCGAATACTTTATCCTCGTATTTTCCGTAGCGTTGGGCTTGATGGCAGACTTCAGAGACTTAGCCTCCAACGGGATGGATCTACTCTGGTTCTCTTTCCTTGCTCTCTTCGCCACCACTACCCTGCACCTGCTTTTGAGCCGCCTTTTTAATCTGGACCGTGATACGGTCATCCTGAGTTCGGTAGCAGCCTTTTACGGCCCGGTATTTGTCGTGCAAGTCGCCGCATCGTTGAAAAATCAGCGCCTACTGGCCGCCGGCATTGCGGTGTCTCTATTTGGGTTCGGCATCGGTAATTACCTGGGTATCAGCCTGGCTAATTTGGTCGCCTGGTGGAGTCAGTAGCGAGGGTACCTCGCCGCCGTCTAACGGTTTAGTGCTTTTAAAAAGGCTTCGCAGTCGGTAACGATCACGATTATACCTGCTACTGAATAGGTCGGCGTGGGCGTAAAGATCATCGCTCAGCAACAGCGCAACTGGCTTTGTGGCATCGATGTGAGCCAGCACTACCCGCAGCATTGCCAGCAGCGGAATAGCGAGAATGACGCCGGCCAGGCCCCAAAATAACGCACCGAAAATCAAAGACAAAATGGCTGCGAGTGCGTTAATCTTCACGCTGTTGCCAACTACTTTTGGTGTGATGAAGTTCCCTTCAAATGACTGGACGGTCATGTACAAGATGATCACGGCAACGGGTTGCCAAAAGGAATCGAGCGTTGCCACGGCGTAGAGAAAGGGCAACAACCCCCCGATAAAAGTGCCGACGTAGGGAATAATGGCGAGCATGGCACCGAGGAAGCCCCATACGAGGGGAAACCGAACACCGATTACCCACAAACCCAAACTATTGAGGACCCCCAGAATCAACATCACGGTCAGCATGCCGCCCAGGTAATTTTTGGCGACTTCCTGCACTTCCTTGATCGTTGCTTGCCCCTCCTGCTCCTTCGACCCCCGCAACTGGCCAAGGAGAAATTGTCGAAGCGCGGTGCTGTAGAGTAAGAAGAAAAAAGTATAGATGACGATCAGAGAGAAGTTCGTCAACATCGTGCCGGAGGTAGACAAGCCGCTCGTTAGCAAACTAATCGGGGCGGACGTTACCCCCGCAATTTGCTCGTTGAGCAGTGCGAAAGATTCGCGCTCCCGCATGCCAAGAAAGCTGCCAACGTACGCAAACAGGTCAAATGCACTATTCTGAATGTTAGTCACGATTCCGTCGGCTTCGCTGACGACGTCCATTATCTCGATGATAAAGAATGTAAAAATCCCTCCCAGGGTAAGGAAGACCGTGAGCAACGTAAGGATAATCGCTACTACCCTATTCTTGACCCCCGCTTCAAACCAATCACAAATTGGCTTCAGCATGAAGGCGAAAAATATCCCGTAAATAATGGGTATAAAAAAAGATCTGCCGACGTACAGTACGGAGAGTACGATACACAGGCAGATCATGTAGTAAGCCAGCCGCTGAATGCTGAAACTGGCCGTAAGTTTTCTTGGCTTTCCCGCAATCATCGGATTGTAATTTGAAACAAGTCTGCTGGGTTTGCCTGAGTAAAAATCAATCCTCCGGGGAGCCACCGCCTTTGTAGCCCTGCAACACGATAAAACTGACGACCATAACGAAAACAACCGTTTCAAAGAAAACGAACCCGCAATTGATCATCATTCCGGCAAAAGCGTCACCATCCTGCATGAATTGCTCGAAAGAGGTGCCAGTGATGATGTAAACCAGTACGTTAATGGCTACGAGCGTAACGGCCGTGTAAGCCGCCAGGCTCATGAGGTAGGTAATCTCCGCCTTGAATACTTTGTTGTCCGGTAATTTACTCGCGTAATTTCCGGCGGCGTACCACACCACGGGGATAATGATGAGGTGCTTAGCAAACCTCAGGCCCATGGGAATATCGTCGGGGTAGATAAAATTGAGGACAATCAGATAGATTGCCGTCAGTACACCGAGAATGATTCCGTAGGTGCGCGCGTGGGCACCGGTATCGAAATTCGTGTGGTCTTTGAGATCGGGTGGGTTGGTTTGGGCGGTACCGGTAGCCATAAAAGCTTAGTAATTTTGTGAGGGTAAGTTGTATTTCTAACGAAGGTAACGCGCGCGTCGTTGTTCGAGGTCGCGGAGTTTGGCTTCTAGTTGCGCGGCGCGCACGGCCTTTTCCTCCGAGCTTTCGAGCTCGTCGCCTACTTCGTCACGCATTTTCTGAATGCGCTCCTGGTAATCCTCGATCTTGTCTTCGTACTTAGCGATCTTCTTGCGGGCCTTCTGTGCGTCCCTCGAGTCGTCCTGGCTGTCGTCACGCGCGTCTTCCAGATCATCTCGAATGTCCTCCATCTGCTCATCGAAGTAGTTGGTATAAAATTTGGTACGGAATTCAATCATGATGGCTTCCGCAGCTCGGTAGGATTCTGGGTGAGATACCCGGGTTACGACGTCACTTTCCGTGAAGGCGAATGCCATAGCCACATCCGACCGGTTATCCGTCTCGGTGATTTTGCTGTAGAAGTTCACGTTCTTGGCACCGATGATCGGTAGGGATATTTGCTCCGCTAAGAAGGCCATGCTGTTGCGGTCCTTGTCCAGTTTATCGATGTCGATGTCGTAACGATCTTCCCAAAAATCTTCCCAGGCTTCTTCTACCTCGTCGGCGGAAGCATCGATACTCATGCGCAGGGATTGCAAAGAAGTGTCATCGAACGTCACTCTGCCTTCGGAAACTTGGGCGTAGGAAGTGGCGGAAACCAGGAACAGAACTATCGTAAGTAAGCGCATCGCATTAATTTGTTAATCGAACGGCAAAATGCTGGGCGTGTTCGTACCGTCCATCGAAGATAAGGTAGCCGTTAATCAACGAGATAACGAGCCGCCGGGCGAAGTCCAATTGCGGAAGGACGAAGAATCCGACTTTAAGAAGTAGTAGCCAACACCTTACGCTTTTTCTACCTCCGATTCTAGCTTTAGGACCTCATCCCCGTCTTCTTGCTCGATGAGCAGCGCTTTGTTTCCTTCTTCTCCCTTGCGGGTAATTTTGCTTCCCTTGATGGTTCGCGTGACTTCCTCCGACCACGTTTCTTTTACTTTTCCTTCCGCGGTACCGTTACCCCACTTCCAACTGACCTTGCTTCCTGTTCTTATCATGTTGACTCTAATTAAAAAACCCGACAAACAGTTTACCGTAAGGTCTGCTGTTTATCGGGTTAGATTGTTTTCGCTTAGGCGCGACTTGAAGATTCCCTCAGAAATTAGTCGAGGTCACCTTCTGGATCGAAGTAACGCTCCACGTCATTCATGGTCTTGCGTGACTCGTTGCTGAAGTCGCTCCACCCTTTCTTGGCGTCGCCTTTGAAGTCCTTCCAGCCAGCTTCCATGTTGTTGCCAACGCGGTCCATGCGGCTATCGATGTCGTTGCCCCACTGGTCGAGCTCGTTCCACTCTTCCTGCATTTCGGCCTTGGCCTCATCGGAAGCATCTTCCATGTCGGCTTCGATTTCCTCCTGGCGAGTGTTGATCTTCATACGCGTTTCCTTGAATTCGCGCTCCATCTCGTTGCTTTCCTCGCGCATTTCGGCACCGACGTTAGCCATTGCGTTTTCGGTTTCGTTGACCATCTCGTCGGCGTCTCTGTCGGCTTCGGAACCTTCGGCGCAGCTGTAGAAAACGCCCGCGAAAGCGAGAAGGAGAGCCATGGTTATTGTACGTAGTTTCATAATTGATTTTTTTGCTGCCCCGGTACCCGCTGTAGTAATTGCGGTGGGGGATTTGTAAAAAAGGGAATGTTAACGGGTATAAAACCACCTTCCCTAACTAGATGTTCGTTTCCGGTTCTTGGGTGAAGATTTCTTTTCAGTTCTTCCCTACGGGCCGGCCGGCGTCCGCATGGGTGAGCATTTCGTTCAGCTTTTCGCCGCCCTTTATTCCGAAGTCCAGCGTACGGATGGGGAACGGGATCATGATGTCATTGTCGTTGTAGGCGTTAAAGATCGCCATGATCGCATCGCTCTTCGCGCGTAAATAATCAGGTTGCGCGGTTTTGGCCTGGTCCAGCCAAAATCGAACGGAGTAATTGACGGAACTGTCACCGAACTCCGTAAAGAACAACTGCACGTCGCGCTTTTCATCGTACTCAACGTTGTCTTTTATGGCTTTGATGGTCACTTCTTTAACCTTCCCTAAATCGTCTCCGTAGCTAACACCGCACTCCAGGTCGACCCGACGCATTCGGAGACTATTATAGTTCTTGAGTGGGTTTTGCGCGACAATCCTGTTGGGGATCATTACGTCCTGCCCCTGAAGCGTCTGAATGGACGTGTGGCGAAGGTTAATCTCCTTTACGATCCCCATGTAGCCTTCTACTTCGATCAGATCACCGACCTCGAACAGGTGCTTGATGGTTAGCAGAATACCGCTGAAGAAGTTGAGGATTGGATCCTGAAAGGCGAGGGACAGCGCGAGGCCGATCACCCCGGCGGCGCCGACGATTGTGTTCACCACCCCGGTCAGGTTGAGCACCGAGAGGATGAGCATCATGATGATGATCACCAACACGGACGTCAAAATGCTACTGACGAGTAGCTGAATGGTCCGGTCACGGACCAAACGGCGGCTCAGTTTGTCAAAATACTTTTTCAGAAAACTAGCGACTACGTAACCAATAACGGCTACGATCAGGGCCAGAATGATGTTTGGCAAATGATGGAGTACCGCTTCCCACCAGTCTTTCAGTTCCTCCGTAAGGGGGGCAAAATCCAGTTCCAGGCCAAACAATTTGAATAAAAACATGTAGGTAAGTTGAATAAGTTACTTGGCTCTATACAAAAGGCGGGGGGTGGTTGTTCGTACACCAAAACTCGGCGGAATCGTTCCTACGTGCCTGCCGTGTTACCGACCAACTCCTCAGATAAATTCGCTATTTTACGTGGTGGATTTGCAAATTGTCCCGTACAGCCGTAATGCACCGTATGATTATCTTTGCGTTCCGAATTACTTCGGACCACCCAGCTAGCAAGCCTTATGGAATTATTACGTAACAGAGTGGAGCGGTCGGCCTTTGGCATCTTTGCGTGGATGGCGGACCAGATGGGTATCTCGCGTCGTCGGGTGCGGGTCTACTTTATGTATTTATCCTGCCTGTCCATCGGGTCTAATTTGCTCTTCTACTTCTTCGTCGCCTTCTGGCTCAACGTCCGGAACTACATGCGGGAAGGGCGCAGGCTGTTTCTGCGGTAAAGGGTAAGTACGATAGTAACGCTGCCCTTAGTATGGTGGTAGCGCTACGCTTAGTTCTTTGGTGTTTTCTTCAGCCTGGACGTGGCCTCGGTCCTCCAAACGCATTGGAGCGAATTCGGACCATCATTTTGAACCACGGTACCGCTCCGAGCCGTCACCATTACGGTACCGTCAGACGATCTCTACTACTAAACTAACGGACCACCAGACTAACAGACCACCACACCCCCACTCCTCCCCGCAAGAACTATCTTTGCCCGACCCCTAAAGTGAACTGATGGCCAAGAAATTCAACCCCGGTAAGAAACCTTCTAAGTCGACCCTTAATAAAGGCATCGATGCGTTGCTTAAGAACCGGACGCTGGACGAGGCCATGGAAGAGCGACCCCAGGAAACCGTCCGTACCCTGAGCCGTGATTTTTCCTTCCTCCCCCTCACGAAAATTCACGCCAACCCGGACCAGCCCCGCAAGGAGTTCGACGACGAGCCCCTGGCCGAATTGGCCAACTCGATCAAAGTACACGGCATCATTCAGCCCATGACCGTGCGCCACATGGGCGATGGTACGTACCAAATCATCAGTGGTGAAAGGAGGTTTCGCGCGAGCCAACTGGCCGGACTCACGGAGGTGCCCGCTTTCATCCGGACGGCGAACGACCAGACGCTGCTCGAGATGGCGCTCATCGAAAACATCCAGCGCCAGGATTTAAACCCGATGGAAGTCGCCTACTCTTATTACCGGCTGGCCGAAGATTTTAGCCTGACCCAGCAGGAAGTCGCCTTCCGCGTCGGTAAGCAGCGACCGACGGTGACCAACTACCTCGCCGTCCTGAATACGTCGCCCAAAGTGCAGCAGGCCGTCCGGGAGAAGAAAATTTCCATCGGTGCCGCCAAGACCTTTGCCAGCATTAAGGACATTGGTCAGCAAGAGCTTTTCCTCGGTGAAATCCTCAAGAATGCCAACTGGTCGGTACGCAAGATCGAGGAGGAGGCACGCGGCTACAAGAGTAAAAACAAAGTTACCGCAGCCCGCCAACCGGAGAACGAGGACATCACGACCGTGCGGGAGGCGTTTCAGAAATTTTTCGGTACCAAGCAAGTCAAGGTTACGTTAGATAACAAGGCGGATAAGTCCGGTAGCATCAGCCTCAAGTTCGCTAACCGCGAGCAGCTGGAGCAATTCTACAAGGCGGTAGAGTGAGACCACGGTCCGCCCGCCGCGCCGTATCTCCAGCCACCGCTCGCCCCCTCAACCTAACCGTGATGGACTTCTCCCCCGCCACCCCGACCACATTTGCTGTCCGCCACCCGGCCGCCGGTCGGATCAACTGGCCGTTAGCCCTGCCGACCCTGCTCTTACTGATCCTTTCGGCACCCGCGACCGCGCAAAATCCTCCGCGGGATTCTCTACAAATCACCGAACCCGCAAGAATTATCAGGGATACGGTGATGACCCTCGCCTCCGTGCGCAGTGGCCCACGCAACGCGCTGCTGTGGAGCATCATCCCCGGCGGCGGCCAGGCGTACAACAAGAAATTTTGGAAAGTACCGCTCGTTTACGGTGGCTTCCTGGGCATGATCGCTTATGCCGACTTTAGTCAGACGCGTTATGGCCGCCTCGTCACGGCACTGGAGGCACGCTGCTTCGGTGACGGCAATGTGATCGTGATCCCCAACGCCGCGTGCATCCCGCGTGACGATACCTTTACTGGATTTCCCGACCAGGCGCTCATTCAGGAGCGCGATAACCAGGACCGCGCGCGGCAGACTGCTTACATCGGAATCTTCATCGTCTACCTGCTGCAAACCGTCGAGGCGTACACCGACGCGCACCTGCAGGAATTTGACATATCGGACGACCTTTCCGTGCGCCTCGGCCCCGTCGCCCAACCCGAATATGCGCTGGGTTACGGCCTGACCGTGCCGCTCGGGGCTAATCGTTCGCTCGCTCGCCAACGCGCGCGCGTCCGTCAACTCGCCGTGGGTAAGTGACTGGTGATTGCGTAATTTGCGGCATGAAATTAACCGCCAACCGATTATGTCTGCTGCTGCTGCTGCTCGGCCTCTTGAATTACTCCTGCGGGGATAAAACTAATGCGGACGGGGCGGCGGCCTTGCTCGTCTACAACGCTAGCCTCTGGACGGAGCAAGGTTGCGCGGACGCGGGTGCCGGGCCCTGCGGGACGGCCATGCTGGTGGGGCAGGACGGTAACATCATCGCGGTCGGTACCGATACGACCGAGTGGAGCGACCTACTTAGTGCAACAACCCGGAGGGTGGACGCCGGGGGAAACTTCGTCATGCCGGGCTTCATTGAAGGTCACGCCCACTTTTCCGGTCTCGGTTCCTCCTTACGTAACCTAAATTTTCTACGCTCCAAAAACTGGAACGAGATCGTCGCCATGGTTGCCGACCGTGCCGCAGACACCCCGGAGGGCGACTGGATCAGCGGCCGTGGCTGGCACCAGGAAAAGTGGGACCAACCCCACGACCACAGCGTCGGTGGCTACCCCGTGCACGACGAACTCAGTCGCCTGACGAGCACCCACCCCGTCATCCTACGCCACGCCAGCGGTCACGCGTTGTTCGCCAACGAGAAAGCTATGGACCTCGCGGGTGTCAACCGGGAAACGCCCGACCCACCCGGTGGCCGGGTACTACGCGACGCCACGGGTGACCCCACCGGCGTTTTCGAAGAACGGGCGATGGACCTCATCACGGACGCTTACCAAAACTTCGTCCAGACGATGACCCCCGAAAGCCGCAAGTCGGAGTGGCTGGCGGGTATTCGCGCGGCGCAGGCGGAGTGCCTCAAAAACGGGATCACCAGTTTTCAGGACGCCGGCACGAAGTACCAGGAACTGGACTGGTACAAAGAATTGGACGCAGCCGACAGCCTGCAACTCAAGCTCTGGGTTATGCTACGCCACTCTTACGGGCGGATGGCCAACGACATGGAGGGCCTCCCCCACTACGGCGACCGTTTCACCTGCGCGGCCATCAAGACCGAACTCGACGGCGCCCTCGGTAGCTACGGTGCCTGGCTCATCGAACCTTACTTCGACAACCCCGGCTTCTCCGGCCAGAATACGACGCTGGTGGCAACCGTCGATAGCATCGCCGATCTTGCCCTGAAGCACAACATGCAACTCTGCGTCCACGCCATCGGCGACCGCGGCGTCCGGGAGACGCTCGACGTAATCGCAAGCAAGCAACTCGGCAAGGATGCCCGGTGGCGGATCGAGCACAGCCAGCACATCGACCCCGAGGACATTCCCCGCTACGCCGAGCTGAACGTAATCGCCTCGATGCAGGGCATCCACTGCACGTCCGATGCGCTCTTCGCCGAGAACCGGTTGGGCACGGAGCGGGCGCGGACGGGTGCTTACCCCTGGCGGTCGCTACTCGACGCGGGGGCGGTCGTCACCAACGGGACGGACGCCCCGGTCGAAGACGTCGACCCCATCGAAAGTTTTTACGCCAGCGTCACCCGACGGCGCGCGGACGGTAAGGCCACCTTCTTCCCCGAGCAGCGGATGACGCGTGAGGAGGCGTTGCACAGCTACACTGGCGCCGGCGCCTACGCTGCTTTCGAGGAAAACGAAAAGGGCAGACTACTGCCCGGCCTGGCGGCTGATTTCGTCGTGCTTTCCAATGACCTGCGCTCGTGTGCGGACGAGGATATCCTTGCTACCGAGATTTTGGCCACCTACGTAGACGGGGAGTTAGCCTTTGCAAAGGCAGTAATTAAGTAACCCAGTGGCAGGAAGCTAGGGCCGGCGTCGTTCGTAGTGTCCCTGGGGTATATTTATCCGTCGATTATCGTCCGCAAAAGTTCAGGGCGCGGACGCGGGTGCGGAGGAAACTTCGCAGAGAGCGAAGAGGATGGGCGAATTAAAATTTTATGCACAAGTACGATTAAACTGGCAGCGGACAACACGATCGTTCCGAATGCGTAGTATGAATCACTCACCCAGGTGCTCATGGCCAAACCAGTAGCGAATCAACTCACCGGTCGACTCATCGACGTCATTCGGCACCGCCCCAGCAGGTTATTCATCTTGCTGGCTGGCTTCTTCGTGGCTAATGCAATCGTTGCGGAACTCATTGGTGTCAAGATTTTTGCCCTGGAAGATACCCTGGGGCTGAGCCCCTGGGACTTTAATTTGTTTGGGGAATCGGGGGCACTGCAATTCAGCGCTGGTGTGCTACTCTGGCCTTTCGTGTTCGTGATTACGGACTTGCTGAACGAATATTACGGTGAGCGCGGCGTGCGCTTTCTGAGTTACCTGACCGTAGGGTTAATCCTGTACGTATTCGCCATGATTTACGCGGCGATCTCCCTTAACCCGGCGGATTGGTGGGTAAGCCAGTCGGTCGCGAACGGCGTGCCGGACAGTCAGGCTGCTTTCGCGGTCACCTTCGGACAAGGAATGTTCATCATCGTTGGCTCCGTGACGGCCTTTTTACTGGCGCAACTAACGGATGTGTTTATTTTTCAGCGCATCAAGCGCAGGACGGGAGAAAAGTGGCTCTGGCTGCGCGCTACGGGGTCAACACTCGTAAGCCAAGTAGTGGATAGTTTCGTTGTTCTCTACCTAGCTTTTAAGCTTGGTCCGGAGATCGTAGGCGGCCTCATCGAGCCGTGGCCCTGGTCGAGACTTCTTGCCGTGGCGACGGTACAGTACGTTTTTAAATTCGCGATGGCCATCATCATGACGCCAGCGATTTATTTAGCGCACGATTGGATAGACCGGTACCTGGGTCCTGACGTGGCGGCGGACATGAAAGCGACCGCGAGGAGTGCCGAGTAAGTGATCAAGACCCCGTGGAGCAGCGAGCTTCGTTTGATTCCTGCTATTTTGAGTCAGGCAGTACACTGAGCATAGGTTGTGGTTGCCTCACCCTCAAATTTGAGTCACTTGTGTAAGTGCCTAGAAAAAGCTAAGCGTTCATTGAAACGGACACCGAGAATACGTCAGACGTAAATATCTACGATGCACAATAATCCGAAAACCACACTGGCGATGCCGTTGGTGGTAAAGAATGCAAGGTTAATTTTACTCAGGTCCTTCTCCTCAACAATTGTGTGTTGGTAGGCCAGGGCAGCCAAAAAAGTGCCCCCCGCCACGAGGGTCAGCCAACTAGCTTCCGCGTACAGGGTATGCTGGAGGTAAATCGCCGCGACGAGCGTTGACCCGCAGAGTAAGTGCAAAATTCTGCCGAGCGTAAGCGCTCCACGCGTTCCGAGCCGTACCGGAATAGAGTACAACTCCAGGCTGCGGTCGAATTCCTCATCCTGAAGCGCATAAATGATGTCGAAGCCGGACACCCAGAATAACACCATCAGGCCGTACAGGACGGGAAGGACGGCAACGTCCGCCGTCACGGCCATGTAAGCGCCTACGGGAGCGAGCGCCAGACCGAGCCCCAGCACGAAATGGCACAGATAAGTGAATCGCTTGGTGTAGCTGTAGCCGAGAATTATTAGTAATGCCACCGGAGATAACACGAAGCAGAGTGGGTTGAGCAGGTACGCGCAGAATACAAACGCAACGCAATTGACGATGACAAAGAATAGCGCGGACCGGCTGGAAATAACGCCAGCGGGAATCTCGCGTACCGCCGTCCGGGGGTTTTGCCCGTCGATGTCCCGGTCCCGCCAACGGTTGAAGGCCATCGCGGCGGAGCGCGCAAAAACCATGCAGGCGACAACGAGCAGTAGCGTAATCCAGGAAAAGGTGCCCCGGTCCAGCGCCGCCAGGAAGAAACCGAGCAGGGCGAAGGGCAGGGCAAAAATGGTGTGGGAAAACTTTACCAGGGAAAAGAAATCCGTAATCTTGTTAATGGTGGCCATACGCTGCACAGTGAACCAATAGGACGTTTGCGCAAACGAATGGTTGCAACGGAAAAGCGCCCCGCGCGTACGAATACGGGCGGGGCGCTTAGTGAGTAGTGAGCCGGTAGCTTCAGTAGTAATTACTGAGCGGGGGCGTTGGGGTCGGGGTTGACGTTACCGGTCAGGTGCAAAAAGGTCTGGGCCGGGTTCGTGTTGGCGATCACGGTTACCTTCTGGTCGCGGCGGGCGCTCTTGTTCTTGGAATTGAACTGAACGGTGATCTCACCGGAATCACCGGGTGCGATGGGGGCCGTTGGCTTGGAGGGAACGGTACAACCGCACGATCCTTTGGCGTCGGAGATGATCAGCGGCTCCGTACCCGTGTTCGTGAAAGAGAACGTGTGGGTCACGACCTGGCCCTCGGTAACGGTGCCGAAATCGAAGATACCTTCATCCTTGAAGGCAACCGTAGTGATCGGGCCAGTTGGGACGGCTACGTTGTTAACGGCGGCGGCGTTGGTGGCGGGGGCTTGCGTCTGGATGGTCGTCCGGGCGGCGTCGGTCACTTCGTCGTTGCCGGTCTGGCAACTAGAGAAGGAAAAGGCCATGATGGTTGCTGCGAAAAGAGAAAGGCTAGACTTAAACATAATTGAGTTTTTCCGTGGATAAATTGTTTGCGGAGCGAAATAAACAACTCCGTTTACTTCCGACTGCAACGCAAAGATGGAGCCAGCGGTTGGGTGCTTCGTGTAATAGCTGTTCAATTCTTGTTAACGGGATGTCAACAATGGGTGCCCCGTAATCCCGGCCTCCGGATTTGCACTGTACCCCAGACCCCGATAGCTAGCGGGATCGGAGCCGCGCACGCCCGCAATTCTAGCGGCCCCGGCGGCAACTATATCCGCCAGCATACCTTTAGCCTCCAATTAACCCCACACAAATGGCAAACGACTACGACGTAATCATCATCGGCTCCGGCGCGGGCGGTGGCACCATCGCCTATACCCTGGCCGACACCGGCAAAAAAATACTCATCCTCGAGCAGGGCACTTTTCTGCCCAGAGAAAAAAATAATTGGGACCCGCTTTTCATTTTTGGCGAGGATGGCTACAAAGCGGACGTGACGTGGCAAGGGCCCGACGGCGGGCAGGAGATCGTCCGGCCAATGGTCTACCACCGCGTCGGTGGCAACACAAAAATGTACGGCGCCCTCCTCCACCGACAGCGCCCCGAAGACTTTACGGAGCAGCAGCACAAGGGAGGCGTAAGCCCCGCCTGGTGCGTCGGTTACGACGAATTCGAGCCCTACTACCTGATGGCCGAGCACCTGATGAAAATCCACGGTAACCGGGGGGAAGACCCCACGGAAGGTCACGCGAGCGGCCCCTTCCCCTTCAAAGCATTCCCGCACGAAGGCCGCATCGCCGAGGTCGTTGCCGACCTTAAAAAAGTTGGACTGAACCCCCACCACTCCAACCTCGCGCTGAACCGCGACATCGACGAGCCGTGGAAGCGCCCCTGCATCGCCTGCAACACTTGCGATCCCTTCCCCTGCATGCTGCACGCAAAATCGGACGCAGAAACGGCCCTGATCCGCCCCGCGCTCAAGCACGATAACGTCACGCTGTGGACCAACAGCCGCGTTGATCGGCTCATCGAGAAGGACGGTAAGATCAGCCGTATCGAGCTGGAGAAAGATGGACAGAAGCTAGCGTTGAGTGCCGACCTAATCGTCGTCTCCTGCGGTGCGATCAACACCGCGGCGTTGTTGCTGAAATCAAAAGTGGCCAATAGTTCCGATCAGGTGGGTCGCAACTTCACGAAGCACAACCAGAGTGGCATTTCTGCCATCAACCCGGATAAGGTGAACGACGTCGTTTTCCAGAAGACGCTCGGTTGCCACGATTTCTACCACGGCAGCCCCGAGCACGATTACCCACTGGGCACCATCCAGCTAACGGGCAAGGCGCACTGGAAACGAATCATGGGTGACTACGCGCACATCGATGTCACGCGCGAGCAGGCGGAACGGATCCAGAAGCTGGCCGTTGATTTTTGGTTCACGAGTGAGGATTTACCCACGCAGCGGCAGACGGTTCGGTGGACGGATAAGGGCATTCAGTTCAACTACGTACCCAACAACCGGGAAAGCCACTTTGAATTCCTGGACTACTTCCAGGAGAAGTACCTGCGGCAAATTGGCTTCAGCGAATTTTACCGCTCCACGAAGGAACTAGAATTCACCTGGCACCAGGCCGGGACCGCGCAGTTTGGCTTGGACCCCAAGACTTCCGTGCTGGACAAGAACTGTAAAGCCTGGGACCTGGACAACCTCTACGTCGTCGACGCGAGTTTCCAGCCGTCGCAGGGGGCAACCAACCCAACGCTCACCATTGTTGCCAACGCCATCCGCGTGGCGGAGCACCTGCGGCAGGACTGGTTTGGCGAGGGCAAGAAATTGACCACGGCGGATTACCCGCTTTCAGACGGCTACATGGCTGATAACGCCGACGCTAACATCGAGGTGACGAAATACGTGGCGGGTGACGAGGACAGTTGGGGCGCGTAAGCAACGTATCTGCCTTTCCAATCGCTGGTTTTTAAGCGTCGTGAACTTCGGTCATCCAAGTAGTTTAGAAGTTTGTACAGTGCCTAATTTTTTCACCCTGCATCGTCCCATTCGTTAACTAGGGCAGGATCGAATTCAAACCGTACCGGCGGCCTTCCTCAGGGGAGGCCGCTTTTTATGTGCGGCGCCCGCAACGGCTACCCGAACTACTTAGCCACGTTGGGCTTTAGTGAGTGTATCGCACCACTATGAAGTCAAGTTTCTACCGTAAAATCAAAAATTGGGCGCAGGCAGCCGGGAGTAGCGTAGCTTTTCTACCCTTGCCCATGATGCTCGGCGGCTTGCTGCTGGGCGTCGGTTTGTATTATTTCGAGACGCACACATCCACCAGCCAGCAGATCACCGGATATATTCCTTCGGTAGCGTTAGCGAGCCAGGAAACGGCGCGCAACGTGCTCGGGCTCTTCATTGGTGGTTTGATCACGTTGATGGTCTTCACCTTTACCCAGATGATGGGGCTTTTCAACCAGGTTGCGAGCATGTACAGCCCGCGGCTGCTGCCCTACTTTACCGGAGACCGATCTTTACAGTTCACCATGGGCTATTACGTAGGGACGATCATGGTCAGCCTCATTGTTCTGCTGAGCATTCGATCGGACAAGGAGGGTTACGTACCCAATGTTTCCGTGCTTTTTTGCATTCTCCTTGGTATCATTGCCCTGATGATTTTCATCTATTTCGTGACGTCAATCAGCTCCAAGATTCAGTCGGACAATGTCATTGCGACCGTGTACCAAAGGGGTATCAAATGTTTGGAGACTAAGCAAAGTGACGAACAGCTCAAAAAAAGATTTCCCGTGCCCCGCACTGAATCCTGGTACGCCATCACATCCCCAATCGACGGGTATTTAGGTAGCGTCGAGTTGGCCCACCTGTCTGAACTGGCCGCAAAATTTGAAACGAGGTTCTACATCGGTGCCAAAAAAGGGGAATACATCCCCCGGTCATTCCCGATCATCCAGACGGAGCGCAAACTGAGTGAGGCGCAAATTGAGGAGGTGTTGCGCGAGGTCAGCCCCGTACGCAGAAAGTACCAGGATTGGTACAAGCCCCACCTCGACCTACTGATTGAAATTGCGATGAAGGCCATGTCACCGGGCATCAACGACCCAGGAACCGCCGTAACCGCCATCGACCGAATAAATGGCTTACTGACCCACCTGATGTACGTGCCGATGCACAACTTTTGCCGCGAGCGGGAAGGCGGAGAAGTTTGGTTCGCGCGGGATGACTACGACCACGTTCTGCAGGACACTTTCGTGCAGTTGCGTAATTACTCCCGGAAAGACACTACCGTGATCCGGGCACTGTTGAGGATGGCTTATACCCTGTACGCCGCGTCCGGAAAAAGTAAGAACCTAAACAACCTGATTCAAGCCGAAATACGGGCGGTCGTGTCCGACGCGCGGGCAAATATTCACAATGGACGAGATCGCAGCGCAATCGCTACGGAAATTATTTATCAGCGGCGTCAGACCGTACGGTTCATTTACGCTACGGAGTATCTAACGAAGGGAACTCCCGCTAACGAAGGAATACCGCTTTAGTAGGTCGGGCTCCACCCCAAAGCCCTAGACGATAACTTTTCGAGGATTATTTCCCGGGGAGTCTGCTTCTTGCTCCACCAACACGGCACCCGCGACCGCGCCGCCATTTCTGTAAAATCCGTAATATTTTTCTTTATCCAGCGTCATGCCCGGGCCACCGAACATGATGCGCCACCAGGCTTTGGGGTGGCGGTAAGTGTTCATGTCGCGGAACATATCCCAGTGTTCGTGAAAAACTAGCTTTACTGGGTTGTAACTATTCACGGGTGTGAGAATGCCGTAATTTGGAGTCTCCTGCTCGGGGCAAAATGTGCCGAAAATTCGGTCCCAAATTATGAAACTGGAGCCGTAATTCTTATCCAAATATTTCTCTTCCGTAGCGTGGTGAACGCGGTGGTGCGAGGGGGTGACGAAGAAGAATTCCACCGGTGCCCACATCTTATCGATCATCTCCGTGTGGATCCAGAATTGATACAGGACACCAATCTGCATACAGATGAAAAACACGAAGGGGTCGAAACCAAGCAGCGCCGCGGGTATGAAGAAAATCACCTTGATGTGCTGCGTCCAACTAAGCCGGAACGATACGGAAAAATTATACTGCTCGCTACTGTGGTGCGTGACGTGGGTAGCCCACCAAAAACGCTGCTCGTGCGCCACGCGGTGCGCCCAGTAACGGCAGAAATCCACGACGAAGAAACACACGATAAAACTCCACCAAGCCGTGGGCACGTAGAGGGGCGTGAGGTTATAAAAGAATAAAATAACCCCGAAAGTAAGCGCTTTAACCGCCGCCGTAGAAATCAGGTTACCGATGCCGACGCCGGCCGCCGCGAGGCCGTCTTTAACGTCATACTTGTACTTATCCGCAATACCCCGATCGTCCCCCCGGGCAATGGCCTCGGCGAGTTCGTGCTTGTACTCCCGGCGGCGCAGAAACCACTCCATCAGCGTCAAAAAGATCATGACGGGCACGGCGTAGACAATCACGGGCGGGAAGTCCAGGGCCAGAATGTCTTCGTAGGAGTAGTTTGGCTTCATAAAAAACGGTTGTGGTGAGGGTAACTCCCAAAAGTAGATCGGCAAGGTACGAAAAGCGAAAAAATCCGGGCCCTCACTAGGGTCGTTTTGTTCCATAGAGCGACTTACCAGCGGCTTCGTACTTGTCGCCAGCCGTCCAGACGGGCCGCACGTCGCGGTCAGCGATCAGGCGAGCGGACAGGGTAAAGGCCTGACAGTATTTTTTGAGGTAAGCCATGTTGATGGTCTCGGGGTTGTCCTGCACCTGATGGTAGTAGCGCATCATCTCGTCGTTGAATTCCGTGAAGCCGGGGCTGAAACTGAGGGACGGGACCCCCTTTGCGGAGAAACTAACGTTATCCGACCGGTCGTAAAGCCCTTGCTCGGGCGAGGGGTCGCTGATGACCGAAAGGCCGAAGGCGGCACTGCCCTCCGCTACTTGCTCATCGATACCCGTGCGGTTGGCGCCAATCAGCGAAATGGCGGTCGTATCGTTGTAGCCCGCCCCGTCGGTGTTGAAGTTGAATACGGTCTCCTCAAGCGGCACGAGAGGGTTTTCGGCGTAGTGCTTACTACCCAGTAACCCCATCTCCTCACCGGTCACGGCAAGAATAATGATGCTCCGGCGGGGCCGCACCTCACTGAAGGCGCGGGCGGCGGCGAGTAGAGAGATCGTCCCGAAAGCATTATCGCGCGCTCCGTTAAAAATACTATCGACGGGCGTGTACGCTCCCCCACCCTGGGCACCGACGCCGACGTGGTCGAAGTGAGCGGTCATGAGGACGTATTCGGCTTTCAGAGTAGAATCGGTCCCCTGAATGACTCCGCCAACGTTTTGGCTCAGTATTGTCTCGACTTGCATGCCAGTACTGGCGGCGCGGCCCTTGAGTCCCTTCTTTGATTGCTGTACGTCCGGAAGAAAATTTTCTTCGGGTTTGAGGAAGCCGTAAGGAATGGTTGCGGAAGGTAATCCGTCGTCAAGCCCCATCCGCTCCCCACCGAAGTAGCCTTTAAAATTGCTCCAGGGGAAGGGCAGCGTGTACACTTCGTACAGTGCCAACGCACCCACGGCGGCGGCCATTTCCGCTTTCTCTTTTACTCCCCGAAAAACGCCCTGTTGGCTCGCATCGCTGGGAATGCCGGCGCGGACGATGACAATTTTACCCTTTACGTCCAGGTCGGCGTAGTCGTTGTGGTCGGTTTCGGCGTCTACCCAACCGTAATTTGCGAATATGACATTGCCCTCCACCGCTGCGGCGGGACCGCGCATGATGAGGAGATTATCGTCGGTGGTGAAATCGTATTTTCCAACCGTGAGGCTGGCCGACTTTGGTGCGGCCGTTTTGAGCAAGGGCACCTGCTGGAAAAAACTTTCGCCGTTGATCGGTTGGTAACCGTAAGCCCGCAATTGGCTTGCGATGTACTGGGCGGCAATTTCATTACCGACGGAACCGGTGCGGCGGCCGGCCAGGTAGTCCGAAGCGAGCCAGTGCATCTGACCGGCGAAAACGGATTCGCTGAAATTGAATTCCGGAAGGGTTTGCGACGCTGCGGATGTCTGGGCGTTCAGGACTGGCGAAACGAGCCCCAGCAAGAACGCGAGGAGAGTGGTTTTCATCATGGGAGCAAAGATAAGGAGTCCGTGCGGTCAGTTTTGGTGGCGTAACTGCACTTGGTCCGCCACCCTACCGTAACGATTAGGGGCCCCGCCCTATTTTCGCGGGTCCTAAACCGCTCCCCGTCTTGAACACCCCCGAAATTCTTTTCGATTTCTACGAATATCGCCACGGTCTGTATTTGCCGAAAGCTTACGTCGTGGGGCGTAGCCCGGCGGGCCGGTTGGTGCACGTGCACCACGTCGCAAAGGCACACGGACTGGGTCAGTACGCGATTGAGCTAACCGAAGGGCTGGCGCGGGCGCTGCAACTTCTACAGGCGCTCAAACCCGCCGCCATCGCCGAATCCTTTAGAAAAAACAAAAAGACGCCGGTGACGCTCCCCACGCTGCTGTCCAACAAGAACAAGGACCGCGACGAGGTCATTCGCTATGCGCACCACCGCTCGGCGGAGGTGCTGGAGCTCTGTAAAGAATACGGCTGGGCGGTGAGTGTGAACGTTAACGTGCGGGGCGTGCCGGAAGAGTCGGTCGTCAAGTTTTCCGAGCGCGCACCGGTCCCGGAGATAAGTTTTACCCTGCGGGAAGATACTTGCACGTACACACTACGGGTGCTGGACGAGCGGGGCGCCCCTTCCCCCATTCGCCACCACGACTGGCGGGTGATCACCAACCACCCCACCCCGGGTTGGCTTGTTTACGACGGGCAACTCGTGCGGTTCGGCGGGCTGAACGGGAACCACGTCAAACCGTTTTTGACGAAAGATGTGGTTACGATTCCGCGGGCGGAATTCCCGGACTTCTGGCGCGGCTTCGTGACTAAAATTGCCGTTGACCACCCCGTCATCGCCGAGGGATTTGCGTACCGGGAAGTGAGCGCGCCCGACTGTCTACGTCTCTCCGCCCGTCTACATCCCTTCGAGCACCGTTACCTAATATATCCGGAATTCGTTTACGCCGAAAAAGCATTCTCCGTGGGGGAGTCCAAGCAGCGCGACGTCGCTCACAACACCAAGCCACCGTACGCACTCACGCGAATCTTGCGCGATGCTGACGCCGAGCTGCTGCTACTCGATCGATTGCTAGCTTACGGCCTCACGCCAATCGCGGGTACGGCGGCGTACACCGTCTCCGGGAGCGACCGGTTTGCTTCGCTCGAATGGTTACTGGGCGCGAGGGAAGAGTTGGAACTAGCTGATGTTGAAGTCATTGCCCCCAGCGACCACGGCCAGCGGTTCACCGAGGCGGTGGGTAGCATTACGATTGAATTTACCGATTACGGCGACTGGCTCGACCTGAAGGGCACGGTTATCATCGGTGAACACCGGATTCCCTTCGTTAAGTTGGTGCGGTTCTTGCAGCGGGAAGAACGCTGCTTTCCGCTTCCGGATGGCAACCTGTTTCTCATCCCGGCGGAGTGGTTCAGCAAGTACCGACCGAGTTTGCAGTTCGCCAAAATCGAGGGAAAAAAGGTCCGCCTGGCTCGTTCGCAAGCGCCCTTGCTCCTGCCTTTGGGCCTAAAAATTAGCGACGACAGCGTGACGGACCAAGTCGCGGCATTCCGGCCAAGTGAGCAACTAAAGGCAACCCTCCGACCCTACCAACTTACCGGGGTGAAGTGGCTCGTCAAGCACTATTACCAGCAACTCGGGGCCTGCCTGGCCGACGACATGGGCCTGGGTAAAACGTTGCAGACCATTGCGGTGCTGCTGTTCGCAAAGGAGCAATTGGGGGGCGCGGACGTAGATGCCGGGCAAATTGGGGAGCGCAAAGTGAGTGGGCTTCCCCCGCCACAAATGGATCTCTTCGCACCGCCGGCAACCGACGAGGTTTTCCTTCAACCCCTCCGCGCCCTCGTCGTCCTGCCTGCCAGCCTGATTTACAACTGGCACCACGAACTGGAACGCTTCGCACCGGGCCTCACCGTGCTGAACCATACCGGTTCGAAGCGCCAAAAAGACGCCCGCGTCCTCCGCCGGTTCGACGTTATCCTTACGACCTACCAAACCGCCCAGCGCGACAAACACACGCTCAAAGAACTCGAGTTTAGCTACGTCGTCCTGGACGAAAGCCAGCAAATTAAAAATCGCCAGTCAAAGATATTCAAGGCGTTAAACGAGTTGTCGGCCACCCACCGCATTAGCCTCTCCGGCACGCCGATTGAGAATAGTTTGTCGGATCTCTGGTCGCAGATGCAGTTCATTAATCCCGGCCTGCTACGGGGCTACACTTTCTTCAAAAGAGAATTTATCGACCCCATCGAGCAGCGCGATGACGAGCTTAAGAAGGATCAATTACGCCGGTTGGTCTCCCCGCACTTACTCCGCCGGACCAAAGCCGAGGTTGCCCCCGAGCTCCCCGAGCTGGAAATTCAGGTGTACTACTGCGAAATGACCACGGCCCACCGCAAGGCCTACGAACGCGAGCTTTCCGCCGCCCGCAACGCACTGCTCGGTACCGAGAACCCCGACGACGGGGGCTACAAATTAAAAGTGATCCAGACCCTCACCCGGCTACGACAACTAGCGAATCACCCCATCCTGCTGGACGATGATTACGACCAGGACAGTGGTAAGTTCACCGAAGTGCTGGCGCAGTGGGAAACGCTGCGGAGGTCCGGCAACAAGGTGCTGATTTTTTCCAGCATGGTGAAACACCTGGAGCTATTCCGGGAGCGCCTCCGAGAAACCAACGAGCCGTACACCTGGATCAGCGGATCCACCCCGACGGACAAGCGTGCGCGGGAGGTGGAACGCTTTCAGACGGACCCCGCCGTCTCCACTTTCTTCCTGTCCATCAAGGCCGCCGGCACCGGGCTCAACCTCACGGCCGCCGACTATATCTTCATCCTCGACCCCTGGTGGAACCCGAGTACGGAAGACCAGGCCATCGCCCGCGCGCACCGCATCGGGCGGGTTGGGAATGTGTTTGCCCGGAAATTCATTACGAAAGGGACCATCGAAGAAAAAATCAACAAGCTGCAACAGCGAAAGAAACGCTTGGCGGAGGACATCATCGGCACGCGGCGGATGCCGAAATATGAGCGGGGGGAGATTGCTTATTTGTTGGAATAAAGCCAGATTACTTAGCTTCGATACTCACCCGGTTTCCACTTAATACTTGCCTTGGGTACTCAATTTTAGGTAGACCATCTCGGCGTATTTGCGGAGACCGTGAAGGCCTTTTTCTTAAAAACTATCCGCCCAATTAAAATTAGCGGCTACATCTCACCGGTACAATCAAACGGGTGCGACTGGGTTTCGTGCGTACGGACTGAACAGACTGCTAGCCGATAGTTATTTTGCCAGGGCTTTTTACCCGGGTAGCCTTGTTTTAATTGACCACCAACCGTATCAAAACATAGTTTACCGTTACAACACTCAATTAAGTAACAAAAGGTATCTTAGCTCGCATAGAAGCATGACATGACACTGCAAACATAAAATACTGCTAAAATGCTCTGCAAAACGGTAGCGACCATCGGTGGTACACCCCTCGTTCACCGGGGGCTGGAGACCATTCTCCGGCACCATTATAACCACCTTCTCTTCGCGCCCACTTTAGCCAGCCTGCCGGCGGGTACGGTTCCGGACTTAGTCGTTCTGCTCGTGCCGGACCGAACCAGACGCACCGCATCGCTACTGGAGCAGGTCGAACGGGCGGACTGCAAGTCGATCGTCGCAATCGGCCCGTATTTACGCACCTTAGTCATCAGCCGGGCCTTCCGGGCTGGACTCTCCGCGTATGCTTTACGCCAAACTTCTGCGGAACAGCTAAAAAATGCGATCGTCGCGGCGGAATCCGGCGTTCGCTACACCGACCCGGCGCTGGAACGCCAGTGGCTCGACGAGCAAGTGTACGGCCACGCATGCACCCAGCAAAAAACACTGACACGCCGCCAACGGGAAATTCTGCAACTGATCGTCGAAGAACTGACAACCGACGAGATCGCCCAACGCCTTTTCCTTTCCCGCTGCACCATAGAAAGTCACCGCGCTAATTTATTGACCAAGCTGGACGTCAGAAATACCGCTGGCCTGGTACGGGAAGCGATGCGCCTGGACTTGTACAAAAGCCCGGCAAGCCACGGCAACCGGACGTAAGCGGGCCTGAAGTGGTAGAAAACCACCATCCTCGAATCTCCCGGAAAACCACCATGCCCCCGCCGAGCTCGCCCCCGACCTTTACGGCATGCCGCGCGTCCAGGACAGTATTGGGGAGTTAATGGAAGTTATTCGCTTGTCACTGGCGGATGAGCTAAAGGCTTTCGCGACCACATCCGTCGTCGTTGATAATATTGCGATGGCCGGGGCGGGTAGCCTCTCCAATTCCAATGCGGGTGGCGGCATGAAAGACGCCGTGGTCCTCACGCTGATTCGGCTCACCGAAGACGCCAGCCGCCGGAATCAGGAACGATTTCGGCACCTGGCGAACGGTAAATTCACTTACCGCAACCCACCGAAACGGATGGACATGGAGGTACTTATCACCGCCAACTATACCCGGTACGTAGATGCGTTGGATGTGCTCTCCCGCGTAGCGGCCGTCTTCCAGCGCGGCTCGGCGATCACGGAAGATGCGATCGGGTGGCCGGCCGTGGTGGGTGCCGGCGCACTATTCGACGGGCGCCACCTCACGGCCAGTCTCGTTCCGCTCGGCTTCGAACAACTCAATCACGTCTGGGGCATGCTCGGCGGTAAACAACGCCCGGCCCTCCTTTACCGCTTTCAAAGCGCCGACATCGAATACGTACCCGATACGGTGGTCACCGGCCCGGCCATTCTCACGACGGCTACCGACTTAAAACTACGCGACCATGAATAATTATAAGGCGCCCGGCGTCTACGTCGAAGAAGTGCTCAGTTTACCGCCGAGTGTGGCGCCGGTCGCTACGGCCATTCCCATTTTCGTGGGTTACACGGCGAAGCAACCCCCCGGTAATGAACCGACGCAAATCGACGGCTTTCTTGAATTCACCCAAATATTTGGCCTGGGCAAAGACGTGGCGGTTACGGAAATTCACCTGACGGACACACGTCAATTTAGCCGTGCCGTACTCGCTTACACGCACCACCTACAAGCTAGTTTGCGCTTGTTTTATGCAAATGGTGGCGGGCGGTGTTTCGTCAAGAGCTTAGGAGCACCGGCCGCTGATGATGACCTCCAGGGTATTTCGGATGACGACGTCACCACCGCTTTACTCGATGAATTAGCTACTTACGACGCCCCCACCATCGTTGTCTTCCCCGACCACGCGGGCTCCACGGCGTACGACGATATTCTGCAACACTGCGCCGCTACGGGTGACCGCGTAGCTATTCTCGATACCAAGAACGACGATCTTCTGGGCGCGGATCTACGGGACCAGACGGGTACCGATGGCCTCAGTTATGGAGCAGCTTACACACCGTGGCTGCGCGTAGCTCTCCCCAAAAGCCTACGGGCGCATCACTTTGACGGGGCCCAAATTTTTGTGGGCGCGGACGCGGGTGCCGTGGATTTTAGGACGGGCATCGACGACGTTGACGGGTCCCTCGTTGACGCCGCTGTCGACACTGCGGATAGTACCGATCGAACGGAAGCGGAGGCTCAGCTGCGGAACACTTCAGCTATTTACGCTAACGTGTTGAGAGGTTTGGACACCACCCCCGCCGACCTGCCCCCCAGCGGTGCCGTGGCCGGTGTCTATGCATCGGTCGACGCCAGCCGCGGTGTCTGGAAAGCACCGGCTAACGTCAGCCTCAACGGCGTCCTGGCGCCCACTAATCGATTCACCAAGGACGATCTAGCCGGGCTAAATGCCCCGACGGGCGGCAAGGCCATCAACGCGATTCGAACATTCAGCGGCAAAGGAACACTCGTCTTTGGTGCCCGCACGCTGGATGCGAACAATGGCGAATACAAATACATCAGCGTCCGCCGGCTCATGAACATGATCGAAGAGAGTTGCGCCAAAGCCGCCGAACAGTTTGTGTTCGAACCCAACGACGCGAATACCTGGGTACGCGTCCAGGGCATGATCGAGAACTTCCTCGAACTCATCTGGCGGGATGGCGGCCTGCAGGGTGCGACGACGAGGGAAGCATTTCGCGTCCGGATAGGCTTGAACCTTAGTATGTCTACCCAGGACATTAAAGACGGGCTCATGGTTGTCAACGTTTCGGTTGCCCCCGTCCGCCCCGCCGAGTTCATCGTCCTTCGATTCACCCAGCACTTAATTACCGCGTAGTTGACCACCTAAATATCAGCTAAGTCCCCACCCATTTGCTAACCCATTTATGATCAGTTAACCACTTTATGATGCTTTCATCCCTCAAGGTCCCCGGTGTTTACGTCCAGGAGGTCTCCCTCCTCCCACCTTCCGTGGCGGCCGTGGCTACCTCCGTTCCCGCTTTTCTGGGTTATACCGAACGTCAGCCGGAAGGCACGGCGGGCTTTCCGGTTCGTGTTGAAAGTATGCTGGAGTTTACGAGTCTGTTCGGTGGTCCCCCGACCATTCAATTCGATGGGGTTACCCTCAACGCGCGCGGTGAGGTCAGTACTACCGTGGCCTCCCTGCCATACTATTTATACCAGTCCCTCCGGCTGTTCTACGCCAATGGTGGTGGGCGCTGCTACGTAAGTTCCGTGGGGACGTATACCGATGATAATGAATTAGCCGGAGTGGCTTTCCTCCCGACGGACGGCAACGCCATTCACCCCCTGGACGAAATCGGCAAGGTGGACGAAATCACGTTATTGCTTGCGCCGGATGCCGTACGCTTGCCGACGGCCGACCTCCAAAATCTTCACCAAACCCTGCTCACGCAGTGTGGTACGCTGATGGATCGCTTCGCCATCCTCGACGTCAATCAGAACCGGGACGGTAACGATAACCTTAACGGGAAGGTCGATCTGACCACCTTCCGAACGGGTGTCGGTCAGCAGTACCTTTCTTACGGTGCTGCCTACGCACCCATGCTGCGCGTCGTCCCCCCGGGCACCGTGAATTACCTCAGCCACGGTGCACTAAAGATTACCGGCGGCGGCGGGGCAAGCCTGCGGGCGCACGTCAATCAACTCATCATTGATGGTAATGGTCTCGTCGTCAACCCTTACGCCGGGTGGAATCTACTCACTGATGCGCACGAGGCGTACGTATCCGATATGACCGACGACCCGGACATAAAACAGGCGTTGGTTGATAGTTTAACCGCTTTCACCGCCGCCAACGGAATCACCCTACCTACCACGGATGACGGCTCCCCGGCGGCTTCCCTCAAGGTGTATTCCGATGCTATCGCCAGTGACGCAGGACTGGATGCGCTTAACACCGCCCGGGCTGATGTACTGACCCGGTTGCCCGTCTTTGCGGCCTACGAACGGGGACTGCGTGCCGCCCTACCGGCCTACGGCGCGCTGGCCGCCTACCTCGAAGCCCTAGCTTTTGACCTCCCACCTTCTGGTGCCGTGGCCGGCGTCTTTGCCCGGACGGATGCCAACCGTGGGGTTTGGAAGGCGCCCGCTAACGTCAGCATTAACGGTATTGTCGGTGTTTCCGAACGCTATACGAGCTCAGCGCTGGCGGGTATGAATGTCCACCCCGGCACGGGTAAGAGCGTTAACGCCATCCGCGCCTTGACTGGCCACGGCATACTCATCTACGGTGCCCGCACCCTGGCCGGCAACGATGGGGAGTACCGTTATGTATCCGTCCGCCGCCTTCTCAACTTCCTGGAAGAAAGCATTAAAAAGGCTAGCCAGGACTTCATTTTCGAAGCTAATGACGTCAATACCTGGACGCGCATGCGGGGTATGATCGAAAACTTCCTCAACCTTCAGTGGCGAGCCGGTGCCCTGCAGGGTGCTACGCCCGCTGAGGCCTACCGGGTTCGCATCGGGCTGGGTACTACGATGACCGCGGACGACGTCACTAACGGCCGCATGATTGTCTCGATCTCCGTTGCCCCCGTCCGCCCCGCCGAATTCATCGTTCTCCGTTTCATCCAACATCAACTAAAATAATTCACCATGGCAGCTTTACCACTGTTAAAATTTAGCTTCGTCGTCGAATGGGGCGGCCAGCGCATCGGCTTTACCGAGGTAACCGGGTTGGAGGCTACCACCGAGGTCATTGAGTACCGCGAAGGTAGCAGCCCCGTCGCTTCCAAGATCAAGATGCCGGGCCTGGTCAGCTACGGCAACCTCACCCTCAAACGGGGTACGATGGCCGCCGATTCGGACTTCAGCAAATGGTTCTACACCAATCAGTTCAACATCGCGGAGCGTCGTGATCTTACCATCAAACTGCTCGACGAAACCCTTACCCCCGTAATGACTTGGCGGGCCCTCAACTGCTTCGTCATTAAGTACACCCCTTCGGACTTTAAGTCAGACGAAAACAGCATCGCCATCGAAAGCATCGAAGTGGCTACGGAGGGAATCGCACTGCTTGACTAGGGCCGCCGCACGCCCAATTTTTCACCCCTGAGCTTGGCTCGGCATTAAAGGTTCAGTGCCGCGGGTCACGGTTACTACCAAGGCTCGAAATAACAACATCTAACCTCACTATCCATGCACCCCGCCTTCCATTTTCGAGTGAACTTCGGTATCTCCAACGACGCCGCCGACGTGCGCTTCCAGGCTGTTTCCGGCCTGGAAGTAAAGCTAGCTACAGAGGAGGTCAGAGTAGGTGGTGAGAACCGCTTCACCTATACCCTACCCGGCCGCGCGGTGTACACCGACGTAACCCTACGGCGGGCTATGCTGGTGAGCTCGGAGGTGATCGATTGGTGTCGTGAAGCATTTGAGAACTTTCGGATCCGCCCCACTACGGTGACCATATCCCTGCTCGATGCGGGCGGAGGACCGGTACGCGTCTGGACGCTTGCCCGCGCCTACCCCGTAAGCTGGTCGGTAGGAGAACTGGACGCGGAGCAAAATACGCTGACCATCGAACGAATCACGCTCACCTATCAATACTTCACCATCAACTGATCCGACTATGCCCGTAATAATTAGAGAATTGATCCTGACCATTCGGTCGACCGAGGTGCCCGCGGAGCCTCACGTGCGTGAAGGCAGCGCGACGGACGATTGGTTGAGGGAAACTGACGAATCAGACCTACTTCATCGGGCCGTTCGCGAAGCGGTGGAAGAACAATCACGTATCGAGCAACGCAAAAAAGAACGCTAAGCTATGCCCGGAGTACTGGAAAACATGAAAATCCTTGCCTTTACGGATGCGGCCTATACCCGGCCTGCATTAGTGGTGCCCGCCTTCCCAGTTCTCATCAACCCGGAAAGCTTCGTAAGAAAAGTTCATTTACGGTACGACACACGGCGAAGCATCGGGGCTAGTCAGCAGGAGGCAAAGTTCACCAGCCAGGGGCCGGAACTCTTCCAGTGCGATTTACTCTTTGACAGCACGGGAGTGATCGATAATCTACCCCGTAAGACCGTCGACCTGGATACGGAAGCCTTCCGGGCTTTCCTACTCGGCATCGAGATGGAAACCCACGATAAAAAACACTTCCAACTGATCTGGGGGACGATGATCTTTCGCGGTCGCCTCCAAAGTCTGGAGTTTCAGTACAAGCTTTTTAATGCCAACGGCACCTGTATTCGCGCCGTGGCTAAAGTCTCCTTCATCGGTAGCTACGCGAGCCTGCTTCAGTTAGCACTCGATAAACTTTTGAGCCCGGACCTTACTCAGACACACACCGTCATTGAGGGGGATACACTGCCAAATTTATGCGATCGCTTTTACGGCACCCCCGACGCAGTGGTAGAGGTGGCTCGCTTCAATGGGCTGACCGGCTTTCGCAGCCTAGCGGCGGGTAAGGAACTATTTTTTCCACCACTACAAAAAGACCGGACCGCATGAAGCTCCTGAACAACACACTACCGACCGGGAGCGAGGCGACTGCACCCACCTGTACCGTAATTTCCAACGGCAAGGCCTTACCGGCCGAATTCATCCTGTTATCCGCCGTCACGGACCACGCCGTAGACCGCGTCCCCACCGCTACCCTGATCTTCAGCGATGGGTCGGTAGCCGGCCGTTCGTTCGCCACTAGCCAGAGTAGCCAGCTCAAACCGGGTGCGGCCATAAGTGTCAAAATGGGCTACCTCGGCCGAGAAATAGAGCTCTTCTCCGGTGAGCTAACCGCCCAACGCATTAAAGTTAGATCCGGCGGCAGCGAACTATTCATCACCGTTAAGAACCTAGTTTACCGACTGACACTGGAACGTCGGAGTCGTGATTTTATCGGCCTGACCGACACCGAAGCTATCGAGGAGATACTGGCCGACAATGCTATTGGGTATGAACTAAGTGACTTGGCACTGGCGGCGACCCCGGTGGTTGACCTAGTCCAGCATCACTGCACGGACTGGGACTGGATGATCACTCGCGGTCAGGCCGCCGGCTTAGTGACCATCCCGAATAAAGACATCGTGTCCATCCGAGTGCCAGCGCTCGACAAGCCAGTCGTCGACCTGATTTTCGGACAAAACCTCCTCAGTTTCGACGCCGAAACTAACGCACAGAAACACTTCAAGGAGTACACGGCAACGGCATATGACACCACCTCGGGAAAGGCCACTAGCGACACGGAAAGTGCTGATTATGTTTTCGGGGATGAATATTCCGCTCAACAATTAGGGGGTGTCCATGGCCCAGATAATTACCAGCTCCGCCACGGTGGCCCGCTACCGAACGCCGAGCTCACCCGGGCCGTAACCGCCGCTAAGGCGCACAGCGCATTATCCACCGTCCGGGGAGTGGCCGAATTGGTAGGAGCGACCAACATTAACGTGGGTGATACCGTCGAACTGATGGGCCTGGGGAAAGTATTTAATGGTTTGGCTTATGTCTCTGGCGTTCGCCAGGAAATGAGCCCACGGGGGTGGTCGACTTTTTTGCAATTCGGTCTTGAAACTGACCGTTTTGCGGAAGCGCACGCTACCGCCCCGCCGGCCGCCGCCGGGTTGATTCCCGCCGCCGGTGGTCTTCACCTCGGTAAAGTAGTGGCCCTCGCAGGAGACCCCCGGGGTGAGGACCGCATTCGCGTACAATTTCCCGCCATCGACGGCGAGGGTGAGGGGCGCTGGTCCCGGCTCAGCACTCTCAGTGGGGGCGCTGGCTTTGGCACCATCTTCCGGCCGTCCATCGGCCAACAAGTCATCGTCGGTTTTCTCGATGACGACCCGCGCTATCCGGTAGTGCTCGGCAGTTTTCACGGCAGCCTCCAGCCAGCCCACCATCCGGCAACGGATGCCAATCACCTAACGAGCATCCGCACTGAAGCAGGCCACGAAATACTGATCGATGATGAGCAGCATCTACTTCAGATCACCGGACCGAAGGGCGAGCGGATCTCACTGGAAGGAGAACGGGGTGCCATCAACTTACGGGACCGCCACGGCAACGAGATCCGTATGGATGCCAGCGGCATCAAAATCGCCAGCGTCGGCACCCTCACCCTGGAAGCACGCAAAGACGCTACCATTACCGCAAACGGAAATATCGACTTGGCGGCCTCCCTCAAGCTAACGGCTAAAGGAGAGGTTGGCGCCGACTACGGCAGCTCGGGTATTTGCACCGTCAAGGGCGCGCTAATTCAACTCAACTAAACGACCATGCCTCCAGCCGCAAGAATTTCCGACCACCACGTTTGCCCACTGCAGTCACCCACCCCCCACGTGGGCGGGCCCGTTATCGGCCCGGGGGCTCCGACCGTAATCATTAGCGGCCTCCCGGCTGCCGTAGTCGGTGATGCTTGCGCCTGTGCCGGACCGCCGGATACCATCGTATCGGGCAGCGCGACCGTCCTAATCGGCGGCAAACCCGCCGCACGGATGGGCGACTCAACCGCCCACGGCGGAACCATCGTCATTGGCGATTTCACCGTCGTGATTAACTAATTAATTATGGAACACCCTTTCTACGGTACCGGCTGGTCATTCCCCCCCACTTTTTCGCGAGAATTGAGCGGACTCGTTATGGCTAGTGGTCGCACGGACATCGAGCAAAGCCTACGCATTCTGATGGGTACGCTTCCGGGAGAACGCAGCATGCTACCCGCGTACGGGATCGGCGTCGCCGATCTCGTATTCGAAACTATGGACACGACCACTCAGACCGAATTTCTGGACCGGGTGCGCACGGCAATCCTCCGCTTTGAGCCCCGCGTAGAAGTCTTACGGCTCAATCTGGACACGACCGAGCTCGCCTCGGGCCTACTCTCGCTGGAGGTTGATTACCGGCCCCGCTCCACAAACACGCGCTTCAATTTCGTCTATCCTTTCTACCGCAACGAAGGCAGTCAGATCGACCTACCCTAAACACCCATGAGCTCAGCCGACCGCCAGAACACGTTGAATACTACCGCGCCACCCACGGCGGGCAGCTACCAGAGTACCCGCCTACCCGCCGCGCTCGCCGAGGGCTATTTACTGATTGACGACAAGCAACCGAGCGACTGGCTAAAGTACGTTGCCGCCTTTAGCCGCCACCTGCGGTTTTTTGATCTCAACGACACCGAACGCGGCACTTGGCACGAACTTTACCGAAACCAGCCGGCGGTGGCCTTGGCCACGCTAGCCAGCTACGACGTGGAAGCCGCAGCGCGGTCTTTCACCTCATTGCGGGCGCGTACGGAAGCTACTTCGGCTACGTTTGCGGAGCGCCGTGATTTAATGGGGGTGTATTTCTCCCGACTGGATGACGAAGTAAGCCGCCTCGACGAACAGGTGAGCGCTCTTCCTCGTAGCAGCGCACTCCACCGTGTGGCAACGGAGCTGATTCGGCATCACCTCGCCCCGGCCTACGCCCGTTGGCGTAGCTACCACTACACGGCCACTTACCCTGCCATCGCTCTCCGGCTAGTCAAGCGACCCGACGGCGTTACGTCGCAAAGCGAGCTGTTGAGCTATTTCACGGATCGAAAGTTGTCCGCAGCCTGGGGACCGATGTCAGCGCCCGATAAAGATTCCTGGGGCGTGTTCGGCGTAGTCGCCCCCCCCGCTGGGGTGGAGGCTAAGTCTCGGGCCATCGTCCACGGCATCGGCCATGCCTTCGTGCACGGAGTCCCCGGGGCATTCATCCAACATACATTGCACCTGCGCGCTAGCGCCCAAAAGGCTTTTACACAATCACTGAATAAGCAAGCCGACCACGCACCCCACGTAGCGCTCATCTTGGCTTTTTTACGCATACGGGAGACGCAGCGAGACGTATTGAACGGACTTGGCGACCGTCACTTACGGTTCTACTACGAGCGTATTCTTCGGCTGCGGCCCGCCCGCGCGAAGGGACACCGAACTTATGTGACGCATGAATTGCGGCATGGTATGGCGAGTATCGTACTGCCCGCCGGCACGGAGTATGATGGTGGCAAGGCGCCACTAACTGGCCGCCGGCGCAAGTTTTTCAGTGAACGTGAGGCTAGCGTGTCTGCCGCCACTATTTCGGACATTAGAGCACTCTACCGGGGTGACGATCTGCGGGCCGGCCACGTTGCCAACAGTCGCGACGGAGTAGGTAAAGCACTGCCGGAAAACAGCATTAGTTGGTCGCCCTTTGGCCATCTTGAAGAAGGGAAAAGCCGTATGCCAAAAGCCCGGGTGGGCTTTGCGCTGGCTGACAATCAGTTGACCGCCGCCGCCGGCCGCCGGGAGATCACCGTGTCCTTCGGGGGCAACACCGAAGCCATCGAAGGCCAATCCTTTAAATGCAAATTAACTCAGGAGGCAGGTTGGTACGAAACGGTTGTCCGCTGCTCGGGCGGGCGGCTTCGGGTGGTGATCCCCGCCGCGGAAAAGCCCGTAACGCCCTACGTAGAAACCGTACACAAGGAGAACCTTAGTGCTGAATCCCCCTTATTACTTTGCGTATGGGACGACGCCAACGCCGCTCGTCATCACGACTTGGTGAAGAGTGAAGTATTTATTCAATCCGTCAAATGCACGGTAAGTGCACTCGGTGAAGCTGATCTCGTAGGTGGTGGTTTAGTGAAAAGTGGGCAGGCTTTTTATCCCTTCGGCGTTCAGCCAATTAGCGGTGATTCAGTACGCCTCGGGCTCAGAGAAGCAGGACTTAAGGAGGGTAAAGTCACGCTTGACACACTAGCTTCCCCCTTTGCTAATCAGATAAAGGCAACTCCCCAAGTAGGCGCGGTCGAGCTGAAAGCGAAGGATGATTGGCCGCACCGAACTTATCCGAAACGCCTGGCCGAGGCACTAATTACGAACGGTAAAGCACCGGTGGGTGCAAGCCTGGTTACCGTACCCGACCCACCAGTCCCGGCACAAATCAGCTCTTTTTCGCTGAGCTATGCTAGCCCCGCTACCGTCCCGGCAACCGTCCTTCGGCTTACTCCGTTCGGTCACGTACCCCTCCTGGCGGAAGAGCCTATTTTTGAGCCGCTCGTACCCCTGGTCGGTGATACTGACGGCCTTGTTTTGGGCGCTGACGCAGGTGCTATGTTATTAGGAATTGCCAACTGGGAACCGGGCGATCAACTACGTATCCTTTTTGCCACCGAAGAAGGAAGTGCCGATCCGCTGGCGTTGAAACCCAGACAACACGTCCGCTACGCTTTTTTGGATGGTAACGTCTGGCGCCAGTTCCCGAGTGATAAAATCGACGACCGAACCAATCAGCTGTTAACCTCCGGGACGATCCGTTTCGCTCTTCCTTACGATACCGCTACGGGCGGCACGCAACAGGGAGCTAATAAGGCGTGGATCGGTATTTTCGTGCAGACCACTCCCACCGCCGTAGCCCTCTTACGGGGCATTCACCTCCACGCCGTTGAAGTGCGACAGCAGTTGCTGGAGGGACAGTCGATCTCCGAGACCGTCCTCAACGCGGGAACGGTGGTAAAATTAGCGGCGAAAAACCCAAGCGTTGGTAAGATTACTCAGCCATACCCCAGCTTTGGGGCCTCCGGTACTGAAAGCCGCGACGACTACTTCAGCCGCGCCAGTGAACGGATGCGGCACAAGGGACGGGGAATCACCGCCTACGATGTAGAGCGGCTTGTTCTGGCGCACGTTCCCGAAGTAGAGCGAGTAATCTGCCTGCCTCACGTTAAGTCTGACCCCGGAAAAACATACGATGAGCTTGCGGCCGGGCACGTTACCGTCGTCCCTTTGGGCCGGTCCGGTGGTAGCCGCGCGAACGCCCTGCGCCCGTTCGTAAGTTTGGCTACTCGCGGTCGGATCTCTTCACTACTAAAACGGCGCATGAGTTCGCACGCGACCATCCACGTCGTCAATCCCGTCTACGAGGAAGTTAAGGTGAGTGCGCGGTTTACGATTCTCCCCGGAACGGACAGCGTGTGGGCGATTGCCGACTTAAATGAGCGGTTAATAGATTACCTCTCACCCTGGCATAACAGTGGATTAGGCGAGGTAGACTTTACCGCTACCGTCCACCGGGCGGGCGTCATAAATTTTCTGGAGGACGTAATCTACATCGATACCATTGAGCGACTACGACTGGCGCGCGTGCTGGGCGGTAGCAGAAAGGAGGGAGAGACCTTGCGCTCCACCAAACAAACAGCTTTGTTAGTTAGTAGCGCCCGGCACGAACTACTGATCGTTGACCCCCTCGCGGGTGACGGCGACTGTGAGTGTTGTACCGAACCCGGCATTCCCGTAGCCACAACCATCCGACTGGCATGACGATCGACCCCCAGCAAACACGACCGGCAGCGGAAGACTACGCGGCGCTACGGGCGGCAGCCTACGCTGCCGTGGAAGAACTCGGCCACGAGGGCTGGACGGATTACAACGCCCACGATCCGGGCATCACCATTCTGGAAGCACTCGCCTACTCCCTCGCCGAAACGGGCTACCGGGCCGGCTTCGACGTAGCGGACTTACTCACGGCCCCGGACGGAAAACTGCGTAGTGACCAGGGGTTTTACCCCGCCCGCCAGATCCTGACCGCCGCACCGCTTACCGATGCTGATTTCCGACGGCTACTGATTGACGCCGGTGGCATCCGGAACGCTTGGCTTAGTGTCGGCACGCCGGACTGCTCGCCGCCGCTGTACCCAGCTTGCGAAGCCGGAGAAATGGATTTTGCACCGCGCTGGCGAACCGACATAGCTGGTAAGCCGGACAAAGACCCCGCCGTGCGGGTAGGGGGTATTCACGACGTGTTGATTCAACTCGCACCAGACATTCAGCACGGAAATTTAAATAGTGACGTAATGGCCACGACCGTACAGTACGCAATGGACGGTCAGCACTTTCCGCTGGAGTTAGAGTTGTGGTTCCCCCGTTGGCGAGCGGCCAGTCCGCGTCTGTACCGCCGGATCGTGGCGGCCGTCCAGAGCACCGGGTTTGAGCAACAACTGGCTATGACTCTGCGCGTCACCCGGGATAGCGCTGAGACCATTGATGACCAGAGCCTGCAACGCAATATTCGCGGTGTTTTTTTCCTCGATTACGAATTACGGCTCTCCATTGGTAACCCCGCGGCCGAAGTTACCGTGCGCCTGGCCAACGTAGCCTTACGTGTTCGCGCGCATAGCCGCGTTCAGCGGGGGCTACTGACGGTGGCGGGGGTAATACAATCAGTTAATGACTCGGACTTACTTGCCCGCTATTTCGCCCGTCTGTACGCCCGTAGACTGAGCTTCGACCGGGTCCGCGATTTGGTCCGTACCAACCGGAAAGTGGGAGAAGATTTTTGCCGGATTACCCACGTTCACCCGCTTCCCATAGGGGTTTGCGCCGAGCTGCACCTCGACGGCACCACCGACCTAGAATTGGCTCTCGCGGCATTTTACCGGGTTATTGAGCGGTTCTTGAATCCCGCCGTGCCGTTTCGCACCCTCGATGAATTGGTGGGAATGGGGTTACCTACCGAGGATATCTTTACCGGCCCCGCCCTCGATCACGGCTTCATCCTGGAAGAGGATCTTACCGCGGCAGCCTTACCCACCCGGGTGGCCATCAGCGACTTAATCGGTTTGGTGATGGACGTCCCCGGCGTACGAACCGTCGAGGGTCTTCGGTTTACGACCTACGACCGGGAGGGAAAGCCGCAGTGCACGGGTAAAGAATGGGCTTTCCACGTCCCGGCGGGGCACTATCCGGAGCTCTACCTCGATGGGTCGGCGATCAGTGTTTATCGGGATGGATTGCCGCTCCAACCGCGCCGGGCGGAGCTACGGATGCTACTAAATCAGCTCCGGAACGACGACGTAGCAGCAATGCCCGATCCGAAAGCGCTAGACTATCCCGTACCCCGTGGGCGCTACGTAGGGGACGCTGCGTACCTACCCATACAGCGGACCTTACCGGAGGTGTACGGGTTGGGCATTACCGGTTTGCCGGCCGGGGCGGATGCCGAGCGCAGGGCTCAGGGTAAACAACTTGCCGGCTATCTTCACCCCCTGGAAAATATCGCCGCCGCCACCGCCAAAAGAGTAGGCGATTTTGCGGATCTTTTTTCAACTGACGCAACGCTCGACCCAGGCTGGACGGACCCCGCGTTGACGGACCCGCGGGAGGGCGTACCCCTCTTGCTCGTCCACGAAGCAAATTTATTTGGACCGAACTATACGCAAGATGTCGCGCAACAATTGCTCCGGGAAGGTGGCGACGCCGCGGCGTTGCGTGGTTCCGTACTCGACCACCTACTGGCTCGTTACGGCGAAGAAATTCAAAATTACGTGGCGTTAGTCCACGACGTAGATACCCGGGAAGGTCACGGCGTCGAGCGGCTGAACGCGAATAAGGCCGGCCTCCTGAAGGGCATCGTTGCGAGTAGCGCCCGGCGCGGAACGCGGGATGGTCTATCTCGCCGATTAGACGATCTGCTTTTCACCGAGGGTGACGGGCCGATTATTATCGAACACGTTCGCCTGCGACCAAAATTCCCGGGCGATGCGGTCATGGAAGTATGCCTGAGCAACGATTGTGACCACCGGGGGCGAGACGACGCCTATTCGTTTCGCCTGACGTACCTATTTAACGGGGAAGCATCTTTATACAACGAGGACATGGAATTGCGCCGGTACGCGAACCGGCTCATCCGCCGGCAAACGCCCGTTCACTTATTACCAAAAATATGCTGGTCGTCAGCCGAGGTTGTAGAAAAAGTGACAAAAGCTTACGAAGAATGGAATAGCCTCGACGAGCCTTTTGATTGGGCTGACCGGAACGCAGAGCTACGGGCAATGACGGCTCGCAAATTAGCATTACCCGGTACCGAGGCTGCCCTCCTGCTCGGTTATTTCGGCAATCTTTTTCGTCAGATAGTAGTGGACCTAGCTGAGGCCGAAGGCGAGCCTACCCTTCTTGAACCCGCGATCGTCGAATCACTATTTACCTCGCTGAGGGAAGACCTAGTACGTATCCGTACCGGGGATGCCGATCTGGCGCACTGGCGGTGGGTTGACGTTCTCCTACGGGGCTGGCTGACGGAGGCTTTGGTCCACTACCAAGAATTTTTACCCGTCACGCTAGCACTCAATCGTTTGCTGGCTGCAATTGCTAAAGCCAACAGTGTCTACCCCGTCGCGACGCTCCACGATTGCGACGATGGAGATGATGGCAATCCCGTTCGCCTGGGCGCCACTTCCCTCGGAAATTTCAACCCTTAACCGTAACTGCTATGTACCCACAACAAAGTCTGTACCCCCATTTTACCGCTAACCAAGTACTGAGCGATGGCGACTTGAACCAAACCTTCGCCTATCTCTACGAGCAGCAGCGGCTGACGCGGAGCCACCTAATTGGCGTTGGAATCGTCTGTGGCCTACGTGCGAAGTTGATAACGGTAGGTGACAAACCCGCCTTTACCATCAGCAGCGGTTGTGGCGTGACTACGGAGGGGCAGTTAATTCTGCACGAAGATGACGCAGCCCAGTGGCGATTCGTCGAACCATACGACCCCCCGGGGGGAAGCGAGTACTTCCAGCTATCCGGCACGCCCGTCCCACTCTGGGAATTAACTACGCGAGAAAATAATGACAATGAATCCCTCTCGGACAACTTCCTGAGGGGTAACCGACAAGACGGTGGGATGGCGCTCCTGCTCTTTCGTGAGTCGCGCCTGGAGGACAACCGAAATTGCGACCGGACGAACTGCGACGAAAAGGGAGAGACCGTCCTCACGGCCATCCGCCCACTGCTACTCCGCCGTAGAGACTTGGCGGAGATTATGCGTAACCTGGGGGGGGAGGCGTCAGAGATTGGCGTCCTCCACGGCCTGCGAAATCAACGACGACGGGACAGTCCGGTACTGGAGCGGCTGCGCCTGGCCCGCGTCCGCCTGGGGGAAGAGCTGACGGGTACGACCGCTACGGTGCTACGGGCTTTTCAGCGTGCAATTACGGAGATGATCGATGGGGACACGGAGCAAAAAGTTCGGACCCTAGAGAAGGTAGCCGGTGTACTGAGCGGAATAGACCGGAAGCCGATCGACCTGAGTAGACTAAAATTTTTGTCGGAAAGTGAAATGTTAGCCGGGGCGCACGCGCTCGATCTGCCCTACTACTATGACCACCTGCGTCATTTCGTTGCCGCCTATGAAGAATTGAGGTATGAATTAGAACGGTTTACCCGGGTTTGCCTGCCGGATTCGCGCTACTTTCCCCACCACGTGGTGCTTCACGATATTCGATTTCCTACTTTAAGCGATGCCATGCGGACTCCCTGGATCAGTTCCCCGGCTGGCAATAACCAGGTCGAAGCGAAGCGACGGATCGGTCGACTTCACGAGAGGCTGGTCGACTTAACGGAAAGCGTGGACTTACGACGCCCCCCCAACCGGCTAACCACTGTGTTTGACGTGAGGAATACAGCCACCGTCAACGTCAGCAAGATAGATGCCGTACACGAAAGGATGGCTGCTTTCCAACCGTTACTGAAGTCGATTGGTAGTTTTCGCGCGGCAAGTCGCTTTAACGTTGCCCGGGATTATACTAAATTTAAGCATACCACCGCCCGGGTGCGGGGCGCTACTGAACCAATTGTGGGGGCCTCCGAGGTTATGGGGCCTCAACCTGCCGGCAAGTCGGCGACCGCTACCGTAAGCGTTAGTGCGGCGGAGGATATCAGGAATATGATGGAGGCACTTGAGCGTGCTAGCGTAAAGCCCGGAAAAGTGGTGGCTGATATGGAAGAAACGCTCGCCGACCTAATTAAAATGGACAAACGAGATGGTGCGGCGGCCGAGGAGTTAATCCCCTTCTCCATAAACCCTAGCTCCCTCACGACGGCCCTGTCACAGCGTGCCTTACCGGTGTACTATAATAGTGAGGCCTTAATTAATTCGTGGAACGACCACCGTACCCACCGGGGCCAGGGCAGCTATTTGGCGGGCTTCAATGCAGCGTCCTTCGGGGGGGATACCCGGGCGCTCGATTATGAAATGGCCCCTCACCAGTTCTTACGTATCGAAGGTGCCATCGGCCAGTCAGCGGAGCTCGTACGCCGGCGCGTGGCAATGGAAATTACCCAACGACAACTTCCCCTGGACTTGGTTGTCCTCAGCGCCGGAACGGACCAACGCGCGGTCCTGAGCGCAACTTCAGTCGTTCAGTTCGCTGATTTGGAGACAGCTTATCTGGCGCAAAGCCACGACATGCTGGGTGACCTGGTAGAGGTCCTCGTGAGAATCTATGACCTGCCGCAGCGGGGAGAAGGAGACGGAGACGGTCAACTATCCGGGATCACCAGCCCGACGATCCCAAGCCATCCTTTGTTTTCACTGCTACCCGAGTACAGAGTGTTGCCGGGGACGGTGGGGGCGTTAAAGGAGGCGGGGGTAACGCCGACTACCGGGGCGGATGAATTTTATGGAGGCTTAGCGGATCGTATCCTGGAGGTCGCCGCGGCCGTTCCGGCAACGTTGGTTGCTTATGGGGGGTCCGGTTTCTCCCCCAGGTTACTGAAGTTGATGCAAGCGGTACGAGAAAGCCAGACCGCTCTCATTAACGCGATGACCCCGCAGTACGAGGAAGCACTGCAAGCGGTTGGTATAGACGTTAGATCATTCATCGATCTGGCCAACCTGTGGCTCTTAGCGGGTGACCGGCCGGCGTTAGACGCGCTTTATTTACGCTACACAGAGCGCAAGAAATCGCTACTGACGCAGCAACTTTTGGGCTCATTCATCCGTAAGCACCCCGGTTTGCGACCTGCCTGTGGTGCACCACTGGGGGGTACGTACGTACTCGTCCACCACGGTGGGGGGGACGGTAGCGTTAAGCCGGGTCGGGTCACCCTGAGCGGTCGTGTCCTTGACGGATCGGACGCGTTGGCGGGGGTTAACGTTCTTAGTGTGGGGGCCGGTAAAGGAACGCTCACCGACATCGACGGTAATTTCAGGTTGGAAGTGTCTTCGCTTCCCACTCAACTAAACGTGAGTTATACGGGCTACCCGACGCGGCGGACAATTATTTATACGGGTGCCCCAATTCGCATTGACCTCAGCCAACTCGTGCGCCAGGACGCCCCCTTCCCCGGTGTAGCGGCCGGGACGGTAATCGCGGACTTCTATCTCCCCTATCGGATTGGTGATGGCTCGGCGCCAACCACCATCATGGCACCCGCGCCCGCGCCCAAACCCACCGACCCCGACCCCGACCCCGACCCCGACACAGAGGAAGGCGACGATGATGATGACGCCAAGAAGCTCCCCTTTGCGGGTAAGGCGATCCGGTATCGCTATCCGTTCATGATACAACTGCCCGCGGCGAAAAGTATCAATTACGCGGAGTGCTCAATTGTACTGGACCGGTTGAGTGTCGTGCTGGACAAGGATACGCTTGCCCTGAGTGAGGACGATCGCAAAGCATTCAACGACAAGTTGGCGAGTATGTGGTCGGGCAGCGTAAATCAGAGCGGCTTTAGTGAGCGGATGGTTTTGATGAATGACGCACTGGCTGAGCTCGGTGATTTACTGGGTAAAGGCGATGACCGCTTCACTAAAATAGCGCCGCTAAAGCTTTCCGTGGAAATAGAGGAAGGCTTTCAACTCCTCACGGTCCGTCACTTCGGTGCGGATGGCAAGGGAGAAGCCACCATGCAGTGGACGGTTAAATACCAGCAAACAACAAAAGATGCTAAGCTGATGAATCGCCGGGTGTGTACTTATGCGCAAGGACAACTCTCGCTCTCGCTGCCGGAAATTAATACTTTCATCAGCCAGGGCCGGTGTAAGGTAGAAACGGCGGACTTTAGCGTCGGCGAAGATTTTGAATCCGTCTCTACGGAGGCCTTGACGGGTGACGTATGGACAGACCCACCCTCCATCGGAGCTCAGCGTTTGGGGCGTGCCGTAAAGGCATTTATTGAGATTGGCCCGGCAAAGCCGTCCGTGACGACGCTCGCCTCCCACCCCGACGATATAGAAACGAAAGTAGAATTCGGCGAAGTTGGCAAAGCGGCCGGCAAGAGTCTGCTCAGGGCATTACTGGTGGATAATTCATCGGGTGCCTTTCGGGTGATTACCAAAGAATACACGGCTTAACCATGCGACACGAAATAATCACCCAACGTATTGAATGGCACGTACCGAACGTCAAACCCGCCGTGGTGGCGGGCTTTCACGCCCGCCTGGAAGATTTTCAACGCGAACGGTTTTTACCTGACTTTGCTATTTACCTGGATGAGCGTTACCACACCGATGTAGTAAAGATTATTCCCCGGCTGTGTATAGAAATCAATCTTAACGGAGCAGATGATCTGGAGAAAATCGGGCCTTCCGATATCAGGAGAGCGCTGCGGGACGCTACTGTAGTGGAAGATCAAGAACTGCGGTCGCTAGATCCCCTGCACGTAGCGGTTCCTTCGCCTTACGACGCTTTAGTCGACTATCTGCAAACGGGTAATCTCCTAACTACGTACCGACAACCATCCCTCATCATTATCGAATTAGCCAGTTCTTGGCAATTGAAATTGAAGCGCGTAATTAAGTCAATGAACGAGCGTACGGCGAGGTTTGCCCTGGCGCGTTGGAATCGCCTCTTACGGGAAGTAGCGGTGTCGGTCATGACGAAGCAAGCAACGGTAATAACCGCCGTTACCGAAGCAATCGTCGCGGCAGTGCGCAACGAAAGGGACGGGGTTGGCCCGGCGCGGGCCGTTACCTCAACTTCCGAGATCAACGGGACTGAGATCAGCGACACCTCAATGAGTCTACCATCGACGGCGGAAGTTAACGGCACGCACGAGAAAGACACACCTCAAATACTTACCAAGCTCACTACACTAGGGTATAATTTGCGGAAAACTCCCGCCCCGACCGACGCCGCGCGTATCTATTTTGTGGAGAATGCCGGGGTCGTATTGCTACATCCCTACATCAATACAATCAGGGACCGTGCGGGGCTGGCGCTGGACGACACTACCGCCCTCGCCAACCTACTTGATCAGGCTGTTTTTGCCAAGAACGACGTGCCGGAATGGGAGCGTGCCCTGACGAAGCTTCTGGTGGGGCTGGACTCGGATGAACCATTACCAGCTGGTGATCCGCTCGGCGAGGATCACAAACTCATCGTTACGGAGTTACTCGATTCAGTCATCGAGCACTGGGCTAAACTCGGGAACACCGACCACGCCGGCCTGCGTGCCGGATTTTTACAACGCCCGGGGAAGCTCAGTTTTGCTGGTGATCAGTGGGTGCTCCAAGTTGAAGAAAGCGCCATCGACGTGCTACTTGACTTTTTACCCTGGGCGCTTTCGCCGGTAAAAAACGAGGCCATGGGTACGCCACTTAAAGTAATCTGGCGATGACAAAACTAATCACTTACATCCCCGCCGTAGAACTGGCTTTAGATTATCTATTCGCGGTACTGGAACACCAAATGGTGCCCAATGAAGTTCCGCGGCCCGCCCGGCCGGAGTTTGTGGACGATGGTAGTCCTTTCGCCCGTTTCATCGAAATTTTTAAGCCAACGGCGGCGGAGCTACTGGCGCTCTGTCTGGCACTTAGTCCTCATTTGAGACCCGGTGCGCTCGACGCGATCGTGCGTCAACACCTGCCCGATGGCGGTGAGATGCCGGCGTTCGGAGGGGTGAGGGGCCAGTCCTACCGGGGAATTCTGCCGACCGGGCAGACGCTGCTTTTTCTCCTTTCGAGCCGACCGGGCGGGGCCTTGGGGCCACTCAGTGGCTTAGCGGGGGCGTCACGGGTACTTAAGCTATTACGTATCGGTAGTCGATTGGTGAACGCTAAGCTGCTGAGCTTGGAACCACCTCCCCGCGGCGAGCCGGTGCTGAGTGGAAAATTGGTCGTGAACGAGGCCTGGTTGGGGGAATTGCTGGACGTGGGCGAGGCCATCCCCGCCTGCGGTCCTGACTTCCCCGCCGAAGTGTTGCGGCCGGTACTAGGCTGGCCGGACATCGTGTTGCCCCCCACCACGGCAGGGGAACTAGAACGATTACGACGGCATTTAGGGCAGTTCGAACGGCTGTCGCGGCTCCCTGGCCTCGGCAAATACCTGCGGCCCGGTTACCGTGGTTTGTTCCACGGTCCGCCGGGGACGGGTAAGACGCTGGTCGCCGGCTTGCTGGGGGAAGAATTAGGTCGCCCGGTGCTACGGGTCGATCTCTCCGGTATCGTCTCTAAGTACATCGGCGAGACGGAAAAACACCTCGCTAGCCTTTTCGATCGGGCCGCCGACCGGCGCTGGATTCTCTTCTTCGACGAAGCCGACGCGCTGTTTGGCAAGCGGAGTGAGACCAAGGAAAGCAAGGACCGGTACGCTAACCAGGAGATTAGCTATTTACTACAGCGGGTCGAGTCTTTTCCCGGTATCGTTCTGCTGGCCACTAATTTCCGGGAGAACCTGGATGCGGCTTTTTCTCGTCGGTTCGAGGCCATCGTGGCTTTTCAGCCCCCGGGCGCGGCGGAACGTCTGCGGCTTTATGAAGCCATGTGGCCGACCGCGGTGGGCGTCGACCCGGAGACGAACTTAGCGGAAGTGGCGGGACGCTACGCATTATCGGGGGGCCAGGTGGCGGGTGCCTTGCGGTTTGCGACGGCAGAGTGGTTGGCGGATGGTGGCACGGGGCCGATCATGCACGCGGACTTGCTGGCGGGCGTCGCGGGGGAGTTTGGTAAGGTTGGGTGGATGTTTAAGGGGTGAGGTTACGCTATTGTCACTAAATTTTAAAGCTATAATTATGAAAACCACGCAAGCAAAAGCCGCTAAAAAGCAATCAAAACCTTTTTTCCAGGCCAAGACTCCTTCAAGCGTTAAGATTGATGGTGTACACCACGCGCGGGAGCAGTCTGCGGCCCGGGAGAGCGGTATGCCCTCCGGAAAGCACGGAAGTTCTGACGAGTTAGTAGCTAGTAAAGAAATTGTCAGCAACTTAGAATCCATAGCCGGATCTGGCACCGCCATACCGGATCAAGTACAAGCGGAATTGGGTGACAAAGCACGTACCGATCTGGCGAGGGTGAGGGTTCACGCCAGCCCTCAGGCTGATGCATTAACCAAACGCTTAGGCGCAAATGCGTTCACTTACGGCAAGGATATATTCTTTAAAGGCGGAAAATATCAGCCCGCCACGGATGCTGGGAAGGCACTATTGCACCACGAGTTAGTTCACGTCAGGCAGCAGTCTGCGGGGGAGAAGCGGATTCAGCGGCAGGCAGATGAGGAAGGTAACTGGTTAGACGATGCAGTGACCCTCGGGGGGCATTTTGCCGAAGAATTTGGTGAGAGCCTCATCGACGTCCCCATCGGTATGGCAGAGGGGGGCGTCGACGCCGTTAAGGGGATAGCCACGATGGCGCGGGGTGCCTACCGGATTTCTCCGGTCGGGGAGTTAATGGATAAAAAGCAGCACGATGAATCGGAGGCAGCTTTGGAGCGAGTTGCCACCGCAGTGAGGGAAGATCCCACCGTTCTGTGGAATGCAATCAAAGAACCCTACGAGAAGGCAATCAAGGAAGGCCGACCCGGTAAAGCAGTCGGGCGGGGTATTTTTGACGTCGGGTCTGCGATATTTGGTGGAAAAGGGTTGTCAAAACTGGGAAAACTGGCAAAAGTCAAAGTTCCTGCAGCCGTAATGAAAGCCGGTAAAGCGGTAAACGCAAAGATTCCACCGGGTAGTAGACTGCGCGTGATTAGTCGCTTGTACCAACTGAGACTTACGAAGGTAACGGCCTCCGTGACTGGGGACGCTGAACAGGTAGTTGTAAAGCATTTAGAGCGCATGCAGAATTTATACAATACTACTGCTAACGATGATGCCTTTATCAAGTTGGCTAGTGAGATTACACAGGAAATGACTGACAAGATTGTGGTCCCAAATTCACGACGGATATTAAATGGACAGAACTACAATAGCATTACGGGCTTGGCGAAAATTAAGCCCGATGATCTAGCGGGGCTAGGGAATCATTATTCAAGTTTTATTACAAAAGGGTTTAATCATAATAGTAATCCAAGTCACGTAAACGCATCACTTGCCAGGTTAGGTACAACCTGGTGAAACCAAGGGTCAAGCAAAGTACACGTCGGACCAATAAATCCCATAATTGTGTAGAACTGTGTTGAATTCAACCGTCCGGGAACACGAATTGATGAACGTCAAGTACCTGCATTTATCCATCCTTAAATTAGCAGATTTACTCGTTCGCAATTCAACCACAGTTTCGTTTTTTCGACCTTTTACGTCATAAGTACACCGGCTCAGAAGGGGTTAGATTCTTGAGAACTGCACGCGTTGACTAGCTAACTTCCGGTTACCTACTAACAGCCAGCACAAGCACTCAATTGGCTTGATCATCGCCTAAATAATGTGGCATCCAATTGCTAGAATCCAGTTTACTAGCGGAAGGGCTCCACCGGGCGAGATGCAATACAGTTTGCCCAAACAATCATCACCTAACCACCCCCCCACGGTAACCCCGCAAAAAGTCCAACTTAGGCGCAATGAACCGAACACAAAATGGTCGACCCGGGTCGGTACGGTAATAATCCCGATGCTCCGGAAGCGAAGGCTTAAAAGCCACAAAAGGCAATACTCGCGTTATGATAGGCTCAGCGAATTCATTGCCCGCCAGTATCAGTAAGTCAGTAAGTTGCGCACGATCACTTACGTCGAAATAGTAAACGGCGGAACGGTATTTATGACGCAACCCGTGCACCTTTATCGCGGCGTGCGTACGCAGATGCACGTCAAGCAAACTCACCGCGCTAATCCTGTCGGGGTCATAGTGGACGATCACCGCTTCGGAAAAAGCATCGTTGGGCGCCACAGAGGAAATCCAGCCCTGCTCCACCCGCTCGACGCCGATCAGGGACACGAACACGCCTTCCGTACACCAGTGGCAGCCGCCACCCAGACCGATTTTCTTTAGTTTACCCATGAAACGGGTAAACTACCCGCTCGGCAACCTGGTTGGCCCTCCCCGCGATTTTCGAAATTTCTCCGCACCCGTCCCGGCTAAGTCGGGATTAGCTAGTCCCGTACTTAGTCGGAGCGGACGCGCCTCGGTACCAATGGACCACCCGCACCAACTTTCAACGCCCAAACAACGTACCTTACGGGCATGCCACTGAGCCAGTACCCACCCGCACCGCCCCCCGCCGACGACGACCCGCCCGAAGAACCGCCCATCCTCGGTAGTTGGGGCCGGATGTACGCCACCGTTTTGGTCGCGCACGTCGTCCTGATCATCTGTTTTTATTTATTCAGCCAAGCCTACGCATGAGCACTATTGACTGGATGGTGATGATCGGCACCCTGACGGCGATCGTATCCTACGGCGTCATCAAGACGCGCTCCGTTGACAACGTGAAGAGCTATTTACTCGGCGACCGCGACCTGAAGTGGTGGACCATCGGCCTGTCCGTCATGGCCACGCAGGCGAGCGCGATCACGTTTCTGAGCACGCCCGGCCAGGCTTACGACAGCGGGCTCGGCTTTGCCCAGTTCTACTTCGGTTTACCCATTGCGATGGTCGTGTTGTGCGTCTTCGTCCTGCCGATCTACTACCGCCTGAAAGTGTACACGGCGTACGAATACCTCGAAGGGCGTTTCGACCTGAAGGTCAGGACGTTAACCGCCCTCCTCTTTCTGATCCAGCGAGGTCTGGCGGCGGGCATTACGATCTACGCGCCGGCCATCATTATGTCCTCCATTCTGGGCTGGTCGCTCAACCTGACCATCTTCCTGATCGGTATCGTCGTCATTTTTTATACGGTGATGGGTGGTACGAAAGCGGTGTCGGTAACCCAGAAGCAGCAGATGATCATTATCCTGCTCGGGATGATCGCCGCCGGCGTGGTGGTGGTCACCAAGCTTCCGGCGGAAATCGGCTTCAACGACGCGCTCAACATCGCCGGCAATCTCGGCAAACTCGAAGTGATCGACTTTAATTTTGACCTCAACGACCGGTACAACATCTGGTCGGCCATGCTCGGCGGCACGTTCTTGTTCCTGAGTTATTTCGGTACGGACCAGAGTCAGGTGCAGCGTTATTTGTCGGGAAAGAGCCTCACCGAAAGCCGGTTGGGTTTGCTCTTTAACGGATTATTGAAAGTCCCGATGCAGTTCCTGGTGCTCTTCATTGGCATTATGGTTTTCGTATTTTTCCTCTTCGTCGCGCCACCGGTTCACTTCAACAATGCCAACCTCGACCACGTGCGTGAGAGCGCTTACGCACCCCAACTCGTAGAATTAGAAAGCGAGAACGAATTGATCAGCGTGCGCACGAACGCGGCGGCGCGGTCGCTGGTGCAGGCAATCAAGACGGATGAGCCGGGTCGAGTGGCCACCGCCAAACAGACCCTCCAGGAAGCCGTCGACGCCCGTAAACTGGTGGCCAGCCGGGTCGACGAACTAGTTACCCAGGAAGCAAAGGACCGCGGAATCGACGCCATCAGTGAAGACCGGGATTACGTCTTCATCACCTTCGTCATCAATTATTTGCCGGTAGGCCTGGTCGGCTTGCTCCTGGCGGTCATCTTTTCCGCCGCGATGTCCAGCACGAGCTCTGAACTAAACGCGCTGGCAACCACTACCATGGTGGACATTTACCGGCGGAGCATCGTCAAGGACAGGGACGACCAGCACTACCTCCGTATGAGTAAGTACCTCACGATTGGCTGGGGTTGCGTGGCGCTACTTTTCGCCACGACGGCTAACTTATTCGACAACCTCATTCAGGCCGTCAACATCATCGGTTCCCTCTTTTACGGGGTGATACTGGGGGTTTTTGCCGTGGCTTTCTTCTTCAAGAGTGTCGGTAGCAGAGCGGTGCTAAACGCCGCGATAATCGTACAGATTCTAGTCGGTATCACCTTTACGCTCTCCTACTTTGAGGTGATCGACCTGGCGTATCTCTGGTTAAATTTAATCGGTTGCGTACTCACGATTTTAATCGCGCTGCTGCTCGAAAACAGCGGCGTGAACGATGGCCCGCGGGGTGACGTTCTCGATGCCTAATTTTTTCCCTCAATACCCTTTCCAATGTCAGCCAGACTGTACCCCGCCCACTTCGAAGCCATCGCTTCGGCCCTCCAAGCCATCTTCCTCAAAGGCAATTACGCAGATAAAGAAATATCCCGCGTCCTCAAAGAAGATAAGAAACGAGGAAGTAAAGACCGTGCCTTCATTGCCGAACAGACGTACGGTGTTGTCCGCAACTACCGCCTCCTCAAGCACCTGGCCGAGCTGGAAAATCCTACCTCGCGGGAGGACTTCTGGCGGCTAACCGGCGCTTGGCTGTTGCACAACGGCACGAACCTGCCCGGTTGGAAAGAATTTGGCAACTTATCCCGCGAAAGGGTGGAGGAACGGATGGCGACGGTCGACGACAAGCGTGCCGTACGTGAGTCAATCCCCGACTGGCTCGACGCACTCGGAACCGATCAGTTGGGAGACAACTGGGGCGCAACCCTCACCGCCCTGAACGAGCAGGCACCGGTCGTCCTGCGCACCAACCGACTCAAAACCACTCCGGAAGAACTGATCAAGGCGCTCGCTAAAGAGTCCATCCTGACGGAGCACATCGCCGCCGACGCCCTGCTGGTTACCGAGCGGCGTAATCTCTTTGCTACCAAAGCCTTCAAGGCCGGTCATTTCGAGTTACAAGACTTCAGCAGCCAGCAAGCCGCCCCTTCGCTCGACGTCGACCCCAGCCACACAGTTATCGATGCTTGCGCCGGCGCCGGTGGTAAAAGTCTTCACCTGGCCGCGCTGATGCAGAACCGGGGAAAACTGCTCAGCCTCGACGTGCACAATTGGAAGTTGGAAGAACTCAAAAAGCGGGCAAAACGGGCCGGCGTTAATAACCTCGAAACGCGGGCAATAAGCTCCACCAAGATCGTCAAGCGGCTTACCGAGCGCGCCGACCGGCTCTTACTCGATGTCCCCTGCTCCGGCCTCGGCGTTCTCCGGCGTAATCCGGACGCCAAGTGGAAGTTGAACCCCGATTTCCTCGAGCGCGTCATTACCGAACAGGCCGATATTTTGGCACGGTACAGTAGAATGGTCAAACCCGGTGGGAAAATGGTCTACGCCACCTGCAGCATTTTACCCAGGGAGAACGACGACCAGGTCGATCGTTTTCTTAATGAGGAGGCGGGGAAAGACTGGACGTTGGCGCGTAAGCATACCTACCTACCACAAGTGGAAGGGTACGACGGGTTCTTCGTCAGCGTGCTGGACCGAACGTAACGAACCCCGTTACTCCGGCGGAATTACGAAATACCGTTTCATCATCCCAATATTTTTGGCATCGAAGGTGCCGGCTGGCTCGGTAACGATGGAGCCCGGTAGTAGCGCGCGGGTCGACTCCGAAATGGCTACTTTACCCGCTTTGCCGGCCGTTTCCAGGCGCGACGCCTGGTTGACCGTGTCGCCCCAGATGTCGTAGACAAACTTGTGTAACCCAACGACCCCGGCGACAACGGGCCCGGAGTGAATACCGATGCGGGCGGAGAAGTTTGGATTAGTTTTCAGATACTCCTGGATGGCCAGGGCGGCCTTCACGGCGCGCTCCGCGTGGTCGTCGGACTCGATGGGTAAGCCACCGGCGCACATGTAGGCATCACCAATTGTTTTAATTTTTTCGATGCCGTATTTTTCTACGATGCGATCGAGCGCCTGAAAAGCTTCGTCGAGCATGGCGATGAGCTGCTCCGGGGAGACGGTCTTGGCCAGTGAACTGAATCCTTTAAAGTCGGCAAACATGACCGTGACCGAATCGTAACGCCTGGTATTCGCCTTGCCGTTCAGCTTGAGTTCTTCCGCGATGGGGGCCGGAAGAATATTTAGCAGCAGTTCGTCGGACCGCTGGCGCTCGAGCTCGATGACGTTGTTTTGTTCCTGCAACCGCTCCTCGTGCTTGCGGCTGGCGTGGAACCGCGCGTAGAGTAGGCCCGCCAGTGCGATTAATGCGACAATCAGGAGAATAAAGAAATTCCGCCGCTGTGCTTCTTTCTCGGATCTCATTTCCTGTAAGTACAGTTCTTGCTCCTGCCGGATCAACTGCATGCTGTCTTCCAGCGCGCGAAAGGCGTAGTCGTCCAGCAAGCGGTCCTTTTGTTCCAGGACGACCATTTGTCGTAACTGACTGTCGTTGAGGGACATGATCTCCCGCTCCTGCAGTGATACTATAGCATTTAACGCGCTTTCGTCGATGCTGTCCGAGGACGGTAGGTCGCGGAGCCTGGCCCGCCGGTTCTTGCGCCGCTTGTCCACGCTGGGCAGCTCAGTGTCGGCGGTGCCGGTGAGTACCCGTAAGATGGTGCCTACCGAATCCAGCATCGTGGCGTTCCGCTGCGTACGGAACAACTGAGCGGCCTCCTTCAGGTAAGTAGCACCCTGGGTTTTTTCCTTCAGCCGGGCGGCGGGGTCGGCGGCCAGTGCTTGGCCCAGCAAAAGTAGCGCTTCGGCTTCCACCTTGGGTAGCTGCGCCTGGCGGGAACTGGTGACTAATCCGCGCGCCTGACCGACGGCGGCGCGGTAGTTCCCGTCGTCGATCATGGACTGAATGACGGACACTTGGCGGGAGTATTCGTCCGCTTGGGCGCATATTCCGGGCGAGACGAGCAACAGGGCCACCAGTACGAGGATCGATTTTATCATCATCTCTTAGTACCCTCCCCGGGCGGCAAAGGTTTGCGCAGAGTTTAACAAAGCGTTTCCGCGTTTACGAACGGTACTTTTCGGCGACGGTCAGGTCACGGAATTCAGCGGGGGTGTTGGCGCGGTCCCGATCCCGATAGCTATCGGGATCGGGGGTGCCGGGTTCAGTGGTTTGAAGCCGGGTCCGGAAGGCGTCCACGTCGAAGTTATCCGACGGAGAAAAAGCGCTGTTCAGGTCTTCAACGGACTGCGAACGCTGCGCCAGTGGACTAACGGGGCGGTTCGTCAGCAGTGAAATGCCCACCGTACCGGCGATTAGGAGCAAGAGGGCCGCGATCATCCAGGGTCGCAGACCGATGAAGCGCTGCGTTGCGGTGCGGCCTTTGCGATCCAGCCGGTGCTCCAGTTGGTTCCAGGCGCGGGGCGACGGCGTACGGCGAATCGAATTGGCCCGTTGACGAAATTCGTTATCGAAAGGATCAAATTGTCCCATGGCGTTAATCTTTTAGGTTGGGGCTGTAGCCCAGTTTCGTGAGTTGCTCCCGCATGCGCTTCTTGGCCAGGATGAGCTGGCTTTTGCTCGTGTTGATGCTGATGTCCATCAGGTCGGCGATCTCCCGGTGTTTGTAACCTTCGATCACGTACAGGTTGAAGACGGCGCGGTAGCCGGGTGGCATCCGATCGAGCTGCTCCATGATGTCCGCTTCGGAGAGGCGGGAATTCGCAACGGCCGGCGTGGAAAAATACTGGGGGTTTACGTCAGCGATCTCGGAAGCTTGCTTAAGCGCATGGTTCTTGCGGAGCAGCATCAACGCTTCGTTGACGACGATCCGGCGAACCCACCCTTCAAAACTACCGCTGTCGGTGAACGTAGAAATTTTGTCGAAGACTTTGAAGAAGGCCGTGACCAGCACGTCCTCCGCATCCGCATCCCGCGCGGTGTAGCGGCGCGCGACGCCCATCATTACGGGGCCGTACCGATCGTAAACGGACCGCTGGCAGCGGCGGTCACCAGCTCTACACCCATCGATCAGTTCTCTTTCGCTCATTCCCTTATTGTCTGCGGTTGCCCCTTAGATGCCCGGCGGGTGAGTTTTGGCGTCTACCGTCCAGTCAAACTGAAATACATCCCGAAAATGTCTGCGCACGATGGGCTTGACCTCCGCCACATCCACGGGTCGGCCAACTTCAATGCTGAGACTCGTGACGGAACGCCCATCATCCGCGATGCCGCACGGGACGATGTTTCCGAAGTGGGTCATGTTCGGTCGCACGTTGAAAGCAAAGCCGTGGAGCGTCGTCCACCGCGAAAGGTGCACCCCGATTGCACATATTTTCCGGCGGGGTTGTCGCCGGGCCGCATCGCCGGGTAACCACACACCGGTAAAGCCCTCGTCCCTTTCGGCGCTAATGCCATACTCGGCGCAGGTCCGAATGACGACTTCTTCGAGCGCACGTACGTAGCGGTGTACGTCGGTAAAAAATTCTTCCAGGTCGAAGAGTGGATAAGCCACCAGTTGGCCGGGGCCGTGGTAGGTGATGTCACCGCCGCGGTTGATCTTGTAGAAAGTAAATCCCTGGGCCGCGAGGGCTTCCTCGTCGAGTAAAAGATGATCGGCCGAACCAGATTTCCCGAGCGTATAGACCGGAGGGTGTTCGACGAAGAGAAGTTCGTGCACCTGGGGCAGGACCGCATGCCCGTCCTTAGCCTGCTGACGGTTGCTCCGCTTGCGGGCTACGATGACGGCATGGCGCTCAGTTTGCGTATCCCAGGCTATTTTGTAGTCCAGGACGCCCAGGTCTTCAAAGCGGACTTGTGGGATGGGGTTTAGTGGCATTGGCGTGATAACAGCTCGGGCGTAGATTTTGATTTACGGCACATAGTTCACTCCTGCGAAACACTGCTCCCCAACGAATTTCTATGCACCCGCGACTGCGCCTATTTGTGTTGATTCACCCAATAGCACTGATACTCTCCTTAATCGCCAATGGTGATGACGATTTTACCAACGTTGGCGTTCGACTCCATGTACTCCAGCGCCGAGCGAGCGTCGTCCCAGTCAAAAATGGTATCGACCAGCGCGAATAATTTTCCTTCCCCAAAAAGCGGCCAGGCGTGCGTACGGAGGTCAGCGGTCAGCTTACGCTTGTACTCATCGGAACGATTGCGCAACGTGGACCCGACGATGGTCAGGCGTTTCATGAGAATCGGACTCATGTCGTATTCCTCCGCGTACCTGCCCCCCATTTGGCTCAGCATAATTCCGGTGCCGTCCACGGCAATGGTGTTGATATTCTGTTTTGAGTAGGGCCCTCCGATGAAGTCTACGAGCACGTCCACCCCCTTACCGCCGGTGTGGCTCATGACGATCTCGTCAAATTCCTCGGACTTATAGTCGATGCAGACCTCCGCGCCGAGGTCGTAAAGTTGGGCGTGCTTCGGGGCGCTGGCGGTCACGAATACGCGGGCTCCCTTTTGCTTTGCGTACTGCACCATCGCCGTACCGACGCCACTAGCGCCCGCGTGAATCAGGACGGATTGCCCGGCCGTTAACTGGGCCAGCCAGTCGAAACACTGATATGCGACCGTGAACACCTCCGGCAGGGCGGCGGCTTTCGTGAAAGACATATTTGCCGGTAGCTTCAGGCACATTGCCGCGGGCACGGCCGCCAGTTGGGCGTAACCGCCCCCGTCGACGAGGGCGCACACGGGGTCACCGACCTCCAAATCGCTAACCTCGCTCCCCACCTCGATCACGGTGCCGGAAAGGTCCAGCCCCAGGATAGAACCCGTCCGCTCGTAACCGGGGTAGCGGCCACGGAGTTGCAGCAAGTCCGCCCGGTTCACGGAAGTGGCCACGACGGCCACCAGCACCTCGTCGGCCGCGATTACCGGATCGGGGACCTCCGTTTTGATCAACTTTTCGGGGCCGCCGTGCTCGTTATAGATTAGTGCTTTCATGGATGGGTCGGGGGTGTATTCATCTAATTTCTACGTCGAAGCCGTTCACCGGCAGGCCGTGCTTACTGAAAAGATTCCCGTCGGGATTGTTCGCCCAGTTGTAGCGAACGCGGGTGATGGATTTTCCGGGGGCACCGAAAATCGCTATCTTGTTCCCGTCGACAAGAACTGCCTGAGCAAACTTCCACTCGCCCACCCCGTCCAGCACCGTGAAGCCTTTAACGTACCCGTACCGGTCATCACTAACGACCCGCAATCCTCCGTCCAGGTGATCAAAAGTTAGGTCGACCCGGGCGGGGTCATCCGACTTCGCCTCGGCGGTAACTAGCTGGGGGCTATCCGCCACGACGTCCTTCCCGTAGACATCCCGCAACGCGAATAAGGAAAGGCGCCGCCCGACTTCCCACTTATTCTTTGGGTGGATGTCATCAGCTTCCCCAATATCGGTGATGACGGCCATCCCGGTCAGCGGTTCGGCCAACGCCTGGGTTTGGCTCTCCCGTAGGACGGCCCAACCGGGTTCGTCGGGTGTCGCTACGGCGTCTTTGAAATTGGCCAGTTGCACCCAGTAAAAGGGCAGTGTACCGGGATTACTAAACTGCTCGCGCCACTGACGGATCAGCGCCCGCATTTGTCCGGCGTACTTGACGTTATCGCCCTCACTGGCGTTGCTCTCACCCTGGTACCACAGGACCCCGGCCAGCGGCATGTTCCCCAGCGGCGCGATCATGGAGTTGTACAGGATGGTGGGGATTTGATTTGGTTTATGGTCGACGCTGATGCTACCGATATTGTAGCGATACTCTCCCGCCAGAGATACCCTGCCGGTGGCGGTTTCCAGATACATTTCCGGCGGGGAAGCGCTGAAGCCACCGCCGCCGCCGGTATCCACGACGCGGATGGTGATAATGTCGTCACCAGCCTTCAGTACGCCGGGCTCGATTACGTAGACACGTTTCTCCAGATGACCCTGGGGAATGCTGCCGACCAGTTGGTCATTCACGTAGGTAAAATCACCGTCATCGATCGCCCCCAGATGGACGGTCGCGCCACCCACAGCCTGCTCCGTGGTAAGCGTGAAGGATTTGCGAAAATAAAAGGTGCCGTCGATGGCGGGGTAGCCCGCTGCTTCCCAGAAAGTCGGCAGGTTCATTATGGGCCAGGCGGAGGCGTCGTGATCTGCCTTGAGCCAGCCCATCTCTTCACCTACGTCGTCGGACGGAAGTTCTCGGCCGGGGAAGTTTTTTCGGAAGTTCTCCATCCCCGGGCCCCCGACGGAACTCACGGCCGCGATCAATTCGTCAACCTCGTCCGGGGTTTCCGCACCCAGTGCCGCGGGGCTCATCCACGGCTCGATGCGGCTGCCGCCCCAGCTGGAGTTTAGCAGGCCGATGGGCACGTCAACTTCCTGGCGTAAGTAGTGGGCGTAGTAGGCGCCGACGCCGCTGAATTTCCCGATCGTCCCGGCGTCGCCCGTGCGCCAGCCATCCGTTGTGGTCAGGTGCTCCTTCGGTTCGTTCGCGTGGCTGTGGGGTAGGCTTAATTCTCTGATGAGCGGATCACCGATGGCGCGGGCGCGTTCTCCGGTCAGGTCCGACTGCTCGAGGTGCCAACCCATGTTGGACTGGCCGGAAATTAAATACACGTCCCCAAAGTACACGTCGTCGACGGAGGTACGCTCCCGGCCGCTCGTGACGGACAGGGTATGGGGCCCGCCGGCTTCCTGGGTGGGCAGTTTGAATTCCCAACGGCCATTTACGTCGGCTTTCGTTCGTTGCTTCACGCCACGAAAAGTCAGGCTGACCGTTTTTCCCGGTTTACCCCAGCCCCAGATTGGGTGGGCAACTGCGCGCTGTAAGACTGCGTGGTCGGTAAAGGATTCGAAGAAAGTGAGGCCCTGGGCGCGGACGCCGGTGCAGAGGGTTACCGTTAATAGCAAAATCAGTTGGCAGCGCACGGCAAATTACTTAGGTTACTCTTTTGTTGTTGGCGGAAGTAAAGCTAATCCTTAGCACCGGACGTTAACTACCTTCGTCGGAAGTTTTATCGATCGCCCAACAATCACCCATGTCCGCACTCCGCGCAATCGGCCCCATCGACGGGCGCTACGCTTCCAAAACCAAAGAACTCAGCGAGTACTTCAGTGAATACGCGCTGATCAAGTATCGCGTCCTGGTGGAAGTCCACTACCTGCAAGCTTTGTACCGGTTGGGGCTGCCGCAACTCCAAGCGTTGACGAAAGCACAAGTGAACGGCCTGAGCGACATTGTGACCAAATTTAGCGAAGCCGACGCCGAATCCATCAAGGCCACCGAGCGGGTGACCAACCACGACGTGAAGGCGGTCGAGTATTTCGTGAAAGAAAAACTGACGGAGGCGGGGATGGGCGAAGTCGTAGAGTTCGTCCACTTCGGCCTGACGAGCCAGGACATTAACAATACGGCCATCCCACTTTCCCTGAAGGATGCGCTGGACGAGGTAATGTACCCGGCCCTGGAGAACCTCATTAGCCAGATCGACCACCACGCGATCGACTGGGCCGAGATCCCCATGCTCGCCAAGACGCACGGCCAGCCCGCCTCCCCCACCCTACTCGGTAAAGAGTTCAGCGTCTGGACGCACCGGCTGCGCGAGCAGCTGCGCCAGCTTTTGGAGGTGCCGATCCCCGCAAAATTTGGCGGCGCCACCGGCAACATGAACGCCCACTACGCCACCTTCCCGGATTACGACTGGCACGGCTTCGCGAGTGACTTCGTCAGCAACAACCTCCAGCTCAACCGCTCCTACCCCACCACCCAGATCGATCACTACGATAATCTGGCCGCGCTGTTCCACGCCCTCAACCGGATCAGCACCATCCTGATCGACCTTTGTCGGGACGTCTGGCAGTACATCTCCATGGAGTACTTCCGCCAGCGGACCGTCGCCGGTGAGATTGGCAGCTCGGCGATGCCGCACAAGGTCAACCCCATCGACTTCGAAAATGCGGAGGGTAATCTGGGCATCGCCCGGGCGCTGTTCACGCACCTGGCCGATAAGTTGCCCATCAGCCGCTTGCAGCGTGATTTGACGGACTCGACCGTGCTGCGTAACGTTGGTTTGCCCCTCGCGCACTTGCTGCTGGCCGTTAAGGCAATCGATAAAGGGTTCAGTAAACTGCTGCTAAACGAAGCTAAACTCGCCCAGGACCTGGAGGCGAACTGGATCGTGACCGCCGAGGCCATCCAGAATATTCTGCGCCGGGAGGGTTACCCTAAGCCTTACGAAGCCCTAAAGGAACTTACCCGGGGGCGGACGGAATTTTCGGAAGGTGTTCTACACGCGTTTATCGACGAACTGAACGTATCAGCCGCGATTAAAGAGGAGTTGAAGCAAATCCGACCGGAGACTTACGTGGGCCGGTTTTGAGCAGGGTGCCATTCTGACCTCATGGTTGACAACTTCATAGACTGAAGGATGCCCCGGAGACATCACCTGCGCGTTAGTCCATTAGGGCAAACGCATCAAAATAATTAGCATCACCAAATTATTGATAATTGTGCGGAACGAACGCAGTGAGCTGGCACGTGCGGTAGCTAACCGCCGAAGGTAGCAGCGAAGCTAATCGAATATCGTATATCAAGAATCGTCAATCAAAAACGCAGCTTACGCAGTTTGATGCGTTTGCCCTAGTTAGTCCATCAAATAATTTCGAACCGCATTTCTGTTAGCTAGTAGCAGCAAACAGTGCTGAATCAGATTCGACTAGAGATTGTCCGAAATACAGGTAGCTAGCTACGGCAAAGGATTCATCTCATATTTTGCTATTTTGGTTACAGTCCAGCTATGCGCGGTAACCAAAGGATTGAATAATAGCAAAGGGGGCGATTGCTGAGTGGCCTAAGCCCCCGTTCCATCGAATCTAACGATAACGCCGTATGAGTGAGTTGAATAGCAGCGATGATGATGGCCGCACCGATGGTGGCTATGATGCCGCAAACGAATCCGGCTATTACCAAACCTCTGAGGGGCGCACCGTCGACGCGTGATCTTTTCATACCGATCGCGCTAAAGATGATCCTCGGGGGACCGAGAACGATTCCAAAGACGAAAAGAACATCGACTCCACAGACGTAGCCCACGGTGGCCATTCCACCTCCCTCGCTGGAATCCGCCGTGGATGTGCTCTGCCAAGACCGTCCGGACCGTCTGCCGACCAACCTGAATCCCTTCATCAGCTAACTCCGAAACGAGGCGGCGGGTGCCATATCGGCGCTTATGTAAGAGAAACGCGGTGATGATTTTTTAACTGGTTTCACTTTGTGTAGATGTGACCGAATCGCGTTCGAAACGGTGGCGTCGTACTTTCGGTACTTCTTCTTTGTGTTCGTTCCTTGTTTCATTTGACTGAAAATTACAAAAATTTCCCATCCGGTATTTCAGGACCATCTCAAGAATACGTAAGCTGCAGAGTACGGTCGAACACCACTGAGAAAATAGTAGGTCAGGAGACCGGAAAGGGCTTCCGTTCTCCTATCTTTGGTGGAGAGTACCAATATTCCTCCCAACCAGACTTCACCGCTTAAACAACTATAATGCGCATTTCTACACTGTTTCTGCTCGCTCTGATGCTCCTCCTAGCCACCCCCAATGCCCGTGCGTCCGTAATCGTGAACCCCATCCAGGACACCGAAGAAGCCGCCACCGAAGCTGAAGTACTGGCAACCGCCGCCGCTTACAAAGAATCGCTTAAGACCATGACCGGTAAAGAGCGCCGCAATTTGAAGCGCAGCCAAAAGCGCCAGTTGAAAAAAATCCTTAAGGACCAGAAGGACGGAATTTCTGATTTAAGTGATACGGAGATATTACTGCTCATCTTAGCCGTCTTCATCCCACCCTTAGCCGTTTACCTGCACCAAGGCGAGATCAATACTAAGTTTTGGATCAGCCTCGGACTAACGCTAGTATTTCTCATACCTGGCATCAGTTTTTTCTTGCTATTTCTTCCCGGCATCATCTACGCAATCCTCGTCATTCTCGGTATCGTCTAAACGAGTTTTCCGGTGAAAATCAGGCGGGCCGCTCTCTTTGCGGCGCCTCCACTCCCTAATTTGGCGCGTAAGGCGACCAAGTCGGCTAACTGCCGGTCCCGTTCGGGGCCGGCAGTTATTTTTTGGAGCTGGGTGGCCAGCTTTTCGACCGTGAAGTCATTCTGCACCAACTCGGGGACGGTCGGCGCTTCCGTGATCAGGTTCACGAGGCTGATGTATTTGATGTGCTTGCCGACCAGGCGCTTAGCGATGGCGTAATTGATGGCGTTGCCTTTGTAACACACGACCTGCGGGACGCCAAAAAGGGCGGTTTCCAACGTAGCCGTGCCAGAAGTCACCAGCGCAGCGTCCGCGCGGCCGAGGATGTCGTACGTCGCTCCTTTCTCAATCGTTAGCCGTGGAGGAACGTCGACTCCATTCGTGAAATCTTGGTAGAAACTTAGTTCCTGGCCGGGCGCGGCCGCGATTACGTACCGGTGTTGTGGGTGTCGCGCGGCGGCGGCGAGCATGATTGGCAGACCAGTGGTAATTTCCTGGGTGCGGGAGCCAGGTAGGAGCGCCACCACCAAGCCATCCTTGCCTCTTGTTTCATTTCCCCGCACCCGCGACCGCGCCCCTTGCTCCGCAACGGTGTCCAACAGTGGGTGCCCAACGAAAGTAGCTTTGACCCCGCGCTCACCGTACCACGCCTCCTCAAACGGAAGAATGACCAGCATCCGATCGACGGTGGCCTTAATGGTTTTGACCCGGTAAGAACGCCAGGCCCAAACCTGGGGAGAGATGTAATAGCTGATGTCGAAACCAGCTGGTTTGGCCCATTTGGCGATGCGCAGATTGAAGCCGGAATAGTCGATGAGTATGAGGCGGTCGGGCTGGAAGGCGGCGATGTCCCGGCGGCAAAATTTCTCGTTACCCAGAATCGTCCGCAAATTTTTAACGACCTCCACCAGCCCCATGAACGCCAACTCGCGGTAGTGTTTGGCGAGTGTGGCCCCCGCCGCCTCCAGCAAATCCCCGCCCCACGCCCGAAATTCCGCATCGGGGTCGAGCTGCTTTATGGCCAGCACCAGGTTCGACCCGTGCAGGTCGCCCGAAGGCTCACCGGCGATCAAATAGTATTTCACAACAGGTCGTTTAGTTACCGCTCGCGTGCCTCAGAAAAACGTGGTTGGCGCGTCCGCGGGGATGCAAAGTAAATGGTCAAGGAGCAAAATCGGTCAGGTACGCACCGCGGTTTTGGACCGCCCGATAATCACCACCCCGACAATGACGAGCAACGCCCCCAAGCCCTGCACCAGGTTGAGCGATTCATCCAGCACAAAATACTCCAGCACGATCGTCGCCACCGGCCCGATGGCGCCCAGGATTGCTGCGTCGTTCGCTCCGATCCTCCGCACACCTTCCGTTACGAGGTAACTGGGGATAACGGTACAAAAAATAGCCAACGTCACTCCGTAGGCGTACAACTGCCACGGGAATCCAAATAGCGTGTTACCCGACAGGTAAACGTGGAACAGCACCGCAACGCTCGCACCGATCAGCGCCAGACTTGTGAAGCGCACCGTCCCCAGCCGTGGTGCCAGCCGGCCGGAGCCAATGACGTAAAAACTGTACAGAAAAGCACTCAAAAACACCAGCCCCGCCCCCAACGTGAATTGGTTCCCGACGCTAAAATCCGACGAGCTGAACGCCAGCGCGATGCCGCAGTAGCACAGTCCGGTCGCCAGCCACTGGACGGGTTTAATGGCCGTCTTAAAAATGATGCGTTGCAAAATAAGCACCAGCGTCGGATAAACGAAAAGGATAATCCGCTCCATACCCGCGCTGAGGTACTGGAGACCCAGGAAGTCCGTATAACTCGCCAGGTAGTAGCCGAAGACACCGAGCAGAAGGATGATCGTGGCGTCCGCACGGGAAAGCGGGCCGTTCGTTGCGGAGCGTTCCCGACGAAAAAAACCGATGAGGAGGAACAACGGCAGCGCAAAGGCCATGCGAAGCCCGAGCAAACTGATGCTAGTGATGTCGTACTGGTAAGCCAGCTTGATTACAATGGCCTTAAAACTGAACAGAATGGCACCCAGCAACATGAGCAGCACTCCGGTGCGGCGATTTCTATCTTCGGCTAAGTCAGGCAATACGGGGTGGTTCTTTAAATCCAGCTTCGGCGGGCGGGGATCAGTGGGCGGTGAAATAGGCTACGAGGACGCCGGCGAGCACCACGGTCATTTTGGGGACGGAAATGCCGTGCGACCGGCCACCATCCGCCTCGAAGATAATTGTCGTGGATATGTGTAAAAAGCCACCAATGACGAGAGCCAAGATACGGTTCGTCCACACCGGGTCCATACTTAAGAAAGCCCCGACCCACGCACCAAGCGGCGAGAGGCAGGCAAAACCTAACAAGCAGAGCCAGGTAAAGACCGGCGTAAAACCCGACGCCCGCAGCAGTAGGGCGAGTGCGAACGCCGCGGGTATTTTGTGTAGGACGATGCCCCAGAGCAAATGCCCCCCACCGGCGTGCGCGTGCGCGTGGCCGGCCACGTCGCTGACGGCACCCAGTGGTAGTCCTTCCATGAAGGCATGTAACCCGAGCCCGAACATGATGGATAGTGCGTAACCCGACCCGGCGTCGTGGTGCGCGTGCACGTGACCGTGCTCTACACCCTGGCTAAAGGACTCCAGGACGAGCTGTAGGATAAAGCCACCGATGACCCACGCGCCGGTGTGCGAGGCGGAGTCACGAAAGACCGTCGGCATCAACTCCATCGCCGCGATACCCAGCAGGTAGGCCCCGCTGAAGGATAACAGGAGGGGCAAACCCTTAGTCTTGACTACTTCACCGGCGCGGACGCTGCGCGTGGACAACCACTGGGCGATCCCGCCGCCCGCCAGGACGCTGATGAATAAAAACAGGTATTGCCAAATGGCCATGGGGGTGACTTTGCGGAAAGGCAAAGTTAGCGCAACGGTGTTGCGCATTTTACTAACCGGCTACTTGAATGGTGGAAAATTGGATTAACCGTATGCATACCCTGCAGGCTACGTTGCGTTCCGAGTCGTGGCGCTGCGCACGGGACGGCGGGTAACCTCGCCTACATGTTGCACTGACAATTCTCCAGGCATTCGATGATGAGGCTGACGTCCCTTTCCTTAAGTGAGTACATCATCGAGCGGCCGTCGCGTTTCACGCTCAGGATACCCTTCAACTTCATGTTTTGGAGGTGATGGCTCACCAAGCTTTGCTCGTACCCCAGTGCTTCACAGATGTCGGTAACGTTCAACCGTGGGTGTTGCTCCAACAAATGCACGATGCCGAGCCGGAGTGGGTGGGCAACGGTCTTGAGGATGTACGCAATGCGCTCCAGCTTTTCGGCTTCCTGGGGGTTAATGGCGGCGGGCTTGATGGAGGGCATGATCAGTCAGTTTAGAGTGGACGGCGTGGCGTACGTCGGCACCGTAAGGTGGGTCAATATACAACCTTCATGGCCTCATGGTTGATGAGCGGGGGGGGCACGGTTTGTCGCATTTCGACTTTACCGCATCAGTAATGCCCCGCACCGAGAAATTTACGAACCCGAACATTCAGCATACGCAGTCCTTTAATAATTTTGCCGCACACAAACTCAGCCTAACTATGCAGAACCGTTCCATCATCGACCACGTAAAACCGGAGATCAACGCCGGCAGATTCATGATAAAACGGGTGGTCGGGGAACTGGTCGACGTGTCGGCAACAATTTTTGGCGACGGCCACGATTACCTCCGCGCCGTCGTCCAGTTCAAGCACGCGGCGGAGAAAGACTGGACGGAAGTTGAAATGAACGAACTCCCGAATGACTTTTGGGAAGCTACGTTCGCCGTGCCCAAGCAGGGTATCTACGGTTACCGCATCGTGAGCTGGGTGGATCACTTACTGACCTGGTACCGCGGCTTTAAGAAAAAACAGGCCGACGGTCAGGCGATGGGTATCGAACTCACGATTGGCGGCAATTTTCTGACCGTGCTCAAAAAGCAGTCTCCGAAAAAAGACCACAAAAAGCTGAGTGAAGCAATCAAAGCACTGGGGCAGTCCGATACGGAAGCGGCCGTGGCGTACGTACTCGGGCCGGAGTTTGGTAAACTCATCAACGACTACCCGCTGCGTCAGTACGAAACCACCTACGATCGCGACCTGCGCGTCAAGGTCGGTCGTTTGCGGGAGCGTTTCAGCAGTTGGTACGAACTCTTCCCCCGTTCCACCTCACCGGACGTAAACCGGGCGGGCACCTTTAAAGACGTCGAGCAACTTCTTCCCCGCATACACGAACTGGGCTTCAACGTGCTCTACATGCCGCCCGTCCACCCGGTCGGCCGCAAAAACCGCAAGGGCCGCAACAACGCGACCACCGCGCTCGAGAACGAGCCGGGCAGCCCCTGGGCCATTGGTGCCGCAGAGGGAGGGCACAAAGCTATCCTCCCGGAACTGGGAGATATTGCTGACTACAAAAAACTGATTAAGTCCGCCAAGTCTGAATACGACATCGACGTCGCCCTCGACCTCGCCTTCCAGTGCGCGCCCGACCACCCCTACATCGAGGCCCACCCCGATTGGTTTATCTGGCGGCCGGACGGCACGATCATGTACGCGGAAAACCCGCCGAAGAAGTACCAGGACATCGTACCGATCAACTTCGAAACCGAAGACCACGCCGCGCTGTGGAAAGAGCTCCTGAGCGTGGTCATCTACTGGTGCGAAGCCGGCGTCAATATTTTTCGCGTCGACAATCCGCACACGAAGCCCTACCGTTTTTGGGAATTCATTATCGAAGAGACGCACAAGACTTACCCGGACGCCATCTTTCTGGCGGAAGCCTTTACCCGCCCGGCCATCATGTCCGAGCTCGCCAAGCGAGGCTTTCAGCAGAGCTACACTTATTTTACCTGGCGGAACTCCGCCCAGGAAATGAAGGCCTACGTGATCGAGTTGACGACCACTGAGTTGGCCGACTACATGCAAGCTAACTTCTGGCCGAACACGCCGGATATTCTTGCCTACGAGATGATGGGTGCCGACGCGAACCAATTTGCTAAAAGGCTACTGCTCGCCGCTACCCTATCGAGCTCTTACGGGCTCTACGGCCCCAGCTACGAACTGATGGAAAACCGGGGCAACACCAATGGCAAGGAAGAATACTACGACTCCGAGAAGTATACCATACGGCACTACGACTGGAGTTACCGCAACCGCATCACCGATATCTACGAGCGGATTAACCGCGCGCGTAATAACCACGCGGCCCTCCAGCAAACGCGCAACGTTCGCTTTACGGACGTCAGTAATGAGAACTTACTGAGTTACGTGAAGTGGGACCAGAATAAGACGAGCTTTATTTGGACGATCGTCAACTTTGATGAGCACAACACGCAAGCCGGCTACGTCGGTGTGCCCGTTGATTTACTCGGTGAACAAGGTTTCCGGGTCCGCGACCTGCTGACGGGTGCCACGTACTGGTGGAACAGCAACGCCAATTACGTAGAGCTGAATCCACACCAGATGCCGGCCCACGTTTTCGAAATCACTCCGGCGTAGTTCATTTAAGCAATTTGGACAAAGGGTTGTGGTTTGTGGGTGCTTTTCACGCAATAGTCATCCAGAATACCCACCCGAATTCTTCCCAGCGAATTTTCGCTAACTATTGCCCATCCCCCCGGGCAAGGTTACCTTTGGCTCCATGCTACAGTCAATTGTGTTTGCGCTGGTCGCCCTGGCCGCGTTGGGTTTTGCTTACTACCAATTCAGTAAGGTTTACGCCAACATTCAGTTGGGTAAAAAAGAAGAGTTGCGCGGGCCTACGGGTGAGCGTTGGAAGAATATGTTTCTGGTTGCTTTCGGGCAGAAGAAGATGTTCAAGCGGTGGATTCCCGCCGTGCTGCACCTGACGCTTTACGTAGCTTTCGTGTTTACGCAGATTGAATTGATCGAGATCTTTATCGACGGCATCTTCGGGGCGCACCGCTGGTTTCTCGGCCCCCTGGGTGGAATGTATAACTTCATCATCAGTACGATCGAGGTGCTGTCCGTGCTCGCCTTCGTAGCGACGGTCATCTTCCTCATCCGCCGCAACATCCTCTTCATCCCCCGGCTGAATAAGCCAGAAATGGAAGGTTGGCCGAAACTGGACGGTAACTTAATCCTGATTTTCGAGCTTATCCTGCTGGCGTGTATTTTCACGATGAACGGAACCGACGTTGTCTTACAGGACCTCGACCCCGGTCACTACGGAAAAACTAACTTTGTCGTCTCCGGGCTAGTAGCGCCCTACATCTTCGGTGGGATGAGCGCCGACACCCTCCACGTGCTGGAGCGCGCTGGTTGGTGGGGCCACATCACGATGGTCTTTGTGTTCCTAAACTACCTACCGAAGTCAAAGCACCTGCACATATTACTGGCCTTCCCCAACACCTGGTTCGCGCGCCTCAAGCCCCGGGGTGAGATGATCAACATGCCGGAGGTGATGTACGAGGTCAAATCGATGATGGAAATCGAGGACCCCGACATGCCGGAGATGGACCCCAACGCGGAGCTACCGGAGTTCGGCGCCGACGATATCTTCCAGATGACGCAAATTGATTTGCTCGGTGCGTATTCCTGCACAGAGTGCGGGCGCTGCACCGACGTTTGCCCGGCCAACATCACGGGGAAAAAGCTGTCGCCCCGCAAGATCGTCCAGAACCTGCGGGATCGTTCCGAAGAGGTTGGTAAGAAGATCGCCTCCGGAAGCGCTGAATTCGCCGCCGACGATAGCCAGCCGGTCTCGGCCACCAACTTTGAGGACGGTAAAACGCTCTGGGATTACATCACCCGCGAGGAAATTCACGCCTGCACCACGTGCAATGCCTGCGTTGAAGCCTGCCCGATCCTGATCAATCCACTAGAAATGATCAACAAAATGCGCCGCCACGAAATCCTCACCGAAGCCGCCGGACCGCAGGACTGGCTACCCCTGTTCAACTCACTCGAAAACCAGCAACGCGCCTGGAGCGTCGGCACTTCCCGCACGGCCTGGGCCGAAGAAGCGTAAGCCGCACGAGCTCCCCCATCACCCTTTCCAACCCCTAAAGCTCATTACCATGACGGTTAAAACAATGGCTGAATTTGCCGCAGAAGACAAGATGCCGGAAATACTCTTTTGGGTAGGTTGCGCCGGCAGCTTCGATGACCGGGCGCAAAAAGTGACCCGTGCTTTCGCCCAGATTTTGAACGCGGCGGGTATTGAGTTTGCCGTCCTGGGTGACGAAGAAGCCTGCACTGGCGACCCCGCTCGTCGGGCCGGTAACGAGTTTCTTTACCAAATGACGGCGCTCCAGAATATCCAGACGCTGAACATGTACGGCGTGAAGAAAATGGTGACGGCTTGCCCGCACTGTTTCAACACCATCAAGAACGAGTACCCCGCCCTCGGCGGTCACTACGACATCGTTCACCACACGCAATTACTGCAGGAACTGATCGACGGCGGCCGCATCAAGATGAGTGGCGGCGGTGAGTTTAAGGGTAAGCGCATCACCTACCACGACAGCTGTTACCTCGGCCGTGTGAACGGCATCTACGAAGCACCGCGGGAAATTCTGGAATCTCTAGATACGCAGCTCGTAGAAATGAAGCGGAGCAAAACCAATGGTCTCTGCTGCGGAGCGGGCGGTGCGCAAATGTGGAAGGAAGACGAGCCGGGCGAGAAGCGCATCAACGTGGAGCGCACGGAGGAAGCTCTCGCGACCGGAGCCAGTGTGATTGCCGTCAATTGCCCGTTCTGCCTGACCATGATGACCGACGGCGTTACTGGCAAAGACAAGCAGGACGACGTGATGGTGTATGACTTGAGCGAATTGATCGTGCGCCAAATGGCGTGATCGCCGGGGCGCGGACGCGGGTGCGGGGGTTTTGGGAATAAAGAATAAAGAGGTAAGATTACAGACTGGATCGAACGTAATGCTCGATTCAACCCATTGCTAAGTTCTTACTTCTTTACTCTTTATTCTTACCTCTATACGCTCCTCCCGAGTAAACCTTTGCACCCGCGGCCGCGCCCAATCCCTAAGAATATACGTTGAGCAGGTACACGATCAGGAAGGAAATAACCGCCAGGGCCAGACCGCCGACGAAGGTGTTGTAGCTGATCGTTAAAAGCAAATACTTCTTGTGCATAACCGCTCCGAGGTCGTAGAGGTCGCGGGACAAATCGTCGTACATCGACGTCTGGTCGTGCTTAATGTTGCGGAGGTAACTGACAAAGTCAGACTTCTCAAGTTTAAGAAAGTTACCGAAGTATAGCAAACTAGCTTCCTTGCTTTTGATCAGCTTGTCCTTTTTAATCCGGTATTCCGTCACGCTCGGACGGGCGGAGAAGACCGCGAACACGACGGCAATCAGCGAACTCATCATGAGGCTGATGATGGGCACCAGGAATTCTGGATTTTCGTAGAAAGTATCCTCGAAAAAGCTAAGACTAGCACCGGAAACGGTGATGACAATCGACAAAATGATCGTGTTGATCGAGATCATCATGTTGGCCTTGCCGTCGGCTATCTTACTCAGCGTGATGTGATTACGGAAGGCCGTGCGGTACATCGTGTCGATGCCCCGGCCGAAGTTTTTCCCCGTATTGGCCTTGACTTCTTTCTGCTCAATCTTGTAGTTGTTGCTGTGTTGATCGGCAACGTTGCGGCGGCGGCGCTCGTCAAAGTCTTCCAGCCCGACTTCCGTTAGGTATTGAAAGTTCATCAGCAAATCCTGCATGTCGTGACCGAACTTGACGGGGTCGCCTTCCCGGCCGGATATTTCGTCGCGCTCCAGTTGGAGCAGATCGTAGCGGCGCTCGAAGCGCTTGCGGCCGTACCAGCTCCAGGCGGCGTCGTGCAGGAGCCGTACCGGTAGGGAGTCCTCCTGGCGGGCGTCGTAGGCACCCTTTATCCAATCGGCGGCATTGCCCTCGGTGGTGCTCAAATCCACGTTATTTTGCTTAGCCCAGTCGCGAAACAGTTCCGTAGAACGCTCCGCCACTTCGTGAGCGCCGCCCACGTATCCGAGCGGATAGAAATGGCCAGCAATGGTGAGGAGATCTCTGGTATCACCGTCGAGACCGGCATCATCCGCTAGTTCGGCAACTTTTTCCGAGACCTCCTCCGCGTATTCGAAATTATGGAAGATAAATTTGGGGTCCAGATCAGAGCGAAACTTGCGTTTAACGTACTTGGCCGCATCCGCGATGGCCGGATTCTTTTTGTCCTCACTTTTCTTCTCCTGCTCCTGATCAGCGGTAGCAACCGTGGTTTCCGTCTTACTCATTTGCTTCTTTTTTCGACTCGGTTACTTGTTTGCGGCTGTAGCGCGCGAGCACTGCTTTTCCACCTTTGGCTTCGCTACTAATGTACAAATCTCCCAGCAAATTAAATTCAATGCCCTCGGGCTGACGGAACACACTTTCTTTAAGTAACTCAATTTGCTTGATCTCACTTTCGCGATCAATAACAATCATTATTTTGCCCACCGAAGCGATCACGTAGATATCACCGGAGATGGGGTCTACCGCAACGCCTGATGGTTTGAACTCATACCGAGTGCGCTTCCCGTAAATTACCTGCCCAATTTCGAACTCGTCGATGTAGTAAGCAGGCTGTTCTACCATTGTCATCGATTCCAGCGAGAAACTGTAGATGCCGTGGCGATAGTCATTCTCACCGGGGTTGAGCTCCTGCTCTTTAGGGACGATGAGGAGTGAGTTCGTTCGTTCATCGTAAGCAATACCTTCGGTATCATTGCGGTAACTGAAAGGTGTTTCGATTTTCTCCGCTTCAACTTCATCGACATTATAGTCTAAAATGAAGCGGTGCAAATCACCGTCTTGCTCCAGTACGTAAACCATGCTATCCTTACGGGCGATGCCCTCGTAATCATTATCCTTATCGAAACGAACGCGATGTATGATCTTACCCGTCCGGCTGTTCAGGACGAACACTTGGCCATCTTCATCCTGCACGGCCAGCATTTCGTCGTTACCGAACCACGGACTAAGACCGCTTATCTCGTCCAGATCTTCGTCCAAATACAGCACGTCGTTCGGATTATCAAAATCGTAACCGAAATCGTAATCATTATCTACCCGGTAATGCTCCAGATCCGGACTTTGCGTATAAGTCAGAAAGCCATAAGTCCCGGCAATAAGGACCACAATGCCAAGTATAGCAACGGAAAGCAGGTTAGGTCGATCAAGTAAACTCATAAAGTCAATATTAAAATGGCCAGCCGGCCGCGAAAGCGATCCGCGCGTCGTCGCTGTCCCTAAAGTACGTTAAGCTAAAGATACTGGCTCCCAGCGGGGCCATCCAGACGCCGCCACCGTAGCCAACGTGCCACACGCCATTATTTGCCTCCCCGTCCAACCATACCCTACCGTAGTCCAGCCCAAGAATAAAGCCACCGACCGTACTGACTTCTTCCTTACTCTTCCCGAAGCTGAAGCCCATGAAACGTAGATCAATATTTTGGTAGAAAGCAGTGTTCCCCCGGTAGCGCTCCGCACGCGCGGCACGGTAATTCGTCCGGCCACCGAGCACGGCGAGCTGGTAGAATTCCGGGGACCCTTCGTTGTGCTCGATGCCAATTCGCGTAGAAATGTTGATCGCCTTCTTAAGCATCTTGTACAGGGTAAAATTACCGCCGATCTTGGTGTTGGTCAGGTCGGAATCATCCAGATTGAAAGACTGTTTGGCGTAGATGTCGTAGCGGATGCCGTTGTCCGCCAGTAGCGGAATCGCGACATTATTTGAGCTGAAAGAGGCCTGGAGACCACCGAAGTTCTGCTCATCGAAGACCCTATCCGGAATTTTACCGGAAGCTCGGTCCAGCGTGATGAGCGCGAAATCGTCAATGTCATCACTCAAGTCATAACTTTCAAAGAACGGGCCAATTGAGAACTGCACGCGGTTACGTTTACCCCGCAGACGCAGCATCGGTGAGATATTGATTTCCCGGCGGCGCGCACGGTTGTAGTCTAAAATCTGATCGTCCTCCAGGGTTAATTCCTCATCACCGGGTAGTAGGATGGGTACGCCTTCATCGGGCGCTCCGGTGCTCCTGTTACCCAGGCCGAAGTAGTTGGCAACGTACCCATCGCTGAAGAAGTGACCGGCTACGACCAGGTCGTTGCGACGGCCAAAAATGCCATTGAGTTCAAGATCTCCGTTGACCGTAAAAAATTCGTTCGAACTGTATTTAGCCAGGAGGCCGTAGCGCGCGCGGTAGGGGTCGGGCTTATGGCCCTGGATCGTCGTGGTAAACCCGGCACCTAAGAAGAACCCATCATCAACGTTGAAACCCAGCGCGGGAATCGGAACCGTGTAATTAGGGTAGTATTCCGTGAAGTTGAATTGGTTGAGCTCGGGGTGGTTATCACTTCTGCGATCCATGAGATTGCCGGTTGTACCCGTGACGTCCATGCCTTTTTTCTCGTCGTAAACGCGAGCCTTCAGGTCACCGGAGGCGATGACTTCATCCCCGTCCGTTCCTCCCGTCAAGCGTAGTCGTATCGGCGATTCAGCCCCCGATATTTCAAAGTGGTCGTCGCCATCGAGGCCGTAGATAACTACGTCCTTAGTTTCTTCTTTATGGAAAGTGCGGCTGAAGTACATCTCGTCGGCCTTTCCCTCCTTATCAGCGTCGAACACCTGCACGGTGAGGTCCCCGTTTTCGAGGCCAACGGCTTTTATGACGTCATCCTGGTCGGTTGCCAGAATATTTACACTCTCCGCAAGCGTGTAGTAGTATTCTTCCGCAAATCGGTCGAGCTGCTTAAGCCGCGACTTAAGCTTGATGCCAATCTCCTCGCGTTCCAAAGAAAACGCCATGACTTCTTCCGGAAACTTTGCCATCGCCTCGTCGATTATCTCATCCGTGAGTGTATTTTGAATAAACTTGGCTTCCGCAATCATCTGCTCCCTAGTAATCTGGTTCAGGAATACCCGATCGTTCCATTTACCGTTCATACCGCGCCAGCGGGCTTTATCGAGTTCACCCGTGAAGGGCCGAACCTTGCGGGCCTCGGGTACGAACACGCGAGCCAGCCCCAACAACAGACCATCGTAGTTGCCGTAGACTTGGTCCCGGTCACGGCCAACGGCTACGTAGCGGGTTCTGCCGTCTTCTTCGGGGAAGGAAGCCCACCGCCACTGGTCGCGGTGGCGGTCCCAATCGCCGATAAACAGATCGAATAGCCGGGCGCGGGCGTAGTTTTCCTGGTCCGGGTAGTTTTTCCAACTGTCGGCCATTAATTCCCGCATCTTGGAATTAGAAATAATGTCTTTGCTGCCCCCGAAGAACCGGGTCCCGCTCCAGTCCTCGTCGGGTCTTTGCTCGACCCAGTACATTTCACCACCGAAATTGGTGTTAAAGTCACCCAGTGCCGGTTGCTTGGGAATATAGAAGAGGTACGGATCCGCGCCGTAGAGGCCTAATGCTTGCTGCATGGGGGGCAGCGTCAGCGGGGCATAAGGGTGGATGGCGGTGAACTGGTCTTTGACGATATCCGCCGCAAAAGTCTTTTCGACCATGCTCGGGAGCAACTGAGCGGGGTTCTTCCGCACGCTCCGCAGTTGGTAAAGATGACCGTCAGCTCCTTCGGTGTGCAGACTCATCGTGGTCATCCCACCACCACGGCGGTAGGGCCTCAGGCCTCCGTACACCGTATCGATCATCAGCACGGGGACCTCGATGTCCTGAAAGTAGAGCGGTCGGTAGTGACGGCCCAAAATTCTCTTGCCGAAAGCCGACTTTTCTTCGGCATCCGTTCCGTAAACGCTCGTTTTGACCACCCGCTCACTAATTACTTCGGTGGGTACTTCTTTGATGTCATTATCTTGCTGGGTGTTGCGATTTTCAATTATGCGCCGGTAGAAAACCCGGCTTTCAACACCTTCTTTATCAACTTCATAGAATCCGACAAATACTTCACCGCTATCGTAAAAATCGAGACGGCTGTAGCCCACGGCACCGTAAGCAAAGTTGGCGTCGTTCCCGCCCGTGGAGGGTCCGTAGACACTACCGGAGCCAGCATTGATCTTCACGTATTCCCCCTCGTGGGCCAAAAACATATCGTGCTCGTGGCCGGTCACGAAAATGACGTTGACCTCATCGTCGATGCCGGCTTTTATTTTGCTGATCATTTGCCGGTAGAGCAGGCTATTGACGTCGTTCTGGCCGCCGGATACGGACTGGACGGCCCGGATGACGGACCCGATGATGGGTAACGGAATGTACGCGCCGGGGATGATGTCGGCTAGTGGAAAGAGGTGTTGTTTAGTGCTGTATTTTCCACCACGGTTACCATTACTCTGCAGGGTGTGGTGCATCATGACGATCTTGACCTGGTCGCGGTAACCCTTAATCTCGTCGGCGAGCGCCAGGGTAGCTGCGTCACGTTCGGTGAAATCGCAGCCCTCGCTCACTTCGTCGTCGCGCGACCAGTCAGCTAGGTACCAGGCGGTGTTGAAGCCAATGAGGCCGACATTCTTGTGCAGTTGCTCGTCGTCCGGGCCCGAGCAAGCGTTGTTGGGCATAAATTTGACTTTCTTGTCGATGTTGTCGTCAAAGAAATCTTCCAGGCGGTCGAGGCGGCTGAAGTCACTATTGCGGCCGAGTTCGTTTTCGCCGGGGGTATAGTACACTTTACCGGGCACTTTGCCGAGCAGCGTACCGATGGCCCGCAGGTGCGCCTCTTCGTCACCACCGTTCTTGGCTAGTCCATTCTTTCCGGTAATGTCGCCAAGCAGCAGCAGAGAGCTCTTTTTCTTGCCGCCGGGCATGGCGCGCACCATGGCATCGAGCGTAGTCAGGCCGCGTTCGTAATCGTAGCCGAGGTCACCAACCATAAAGGTGGAATAGTCGATCGACCCGGTAGGCGTTTCAACTTCGACCAGACCGTCCTGATCGTCAACGTACTGTTGGTAGTTGGCGCATTGTGACAGGAAGAGAGTAAGAATGGCTAAAGGGAAAAGCCGCAACTTCGGTAAGGAGTAGTTCAAGGTAGAGTAGGTCAATGTTGGGGTATAACCTCGCGTGTTCGGGCAAGGTTCGCCTTGCGCGCGCCGCCTGCCGTCAACGCAAGTACTCGGGTGGCGGTATAATTCCCCCTACCTTGCTCCATTCCCACCTTCACTGCACCGGCGACCGCGCCCCTATTTTAGCTGTTGCGCGGTCGCGGGTGCCAAGTATATTCAACCGAATGCACAGATTGATCCTTCCGCTACTCATACTCTGCATCCTGTTTGGCTGTAGCCCCAAGCCCGCGGCCTTCGGGGCGGCGAACGGCCGCTACCTGGCCAGTTTCGACCACTACGCGATTAACGTGGACGACGTTGACGAGGCCGTCCGCTTCTACCAGCGCGTGCTCGATCTGGAGGAAATTCAGGACGGCACCGGCAAGGACAATATTCGCTGGCTGAGCCTCGGCAACGGAATGAGCCTCCACGTCATTGAAGCCGACCGCAGTGAAGTACGAACGCAGAAAGGCGTGCACCTGTCGGTCAGCGTACTAGAATTTACGGCGTTCGTCCAGCACCTCCGCGACATCAACCTGCAATTCTACAGCTGGCAAGGCGTGCCGATGGAAGCAAATAAGCGAGGCGATGGCGTCAGCCAGGTTTACTTCAAAGACCTCGACGGTTACTGGGTGGAAGTGAACGACGGACGTGCCGTTTGGGAACAATCGCCTACTCGGTAAATTCCAAGCAAACCGGCGTGGGGATGCTATAATCGAGACCCGTGAAGGTGAGTTTACCGGAGTCAGGGTCGATACCGTACGAAGTTACGTTCGACGTATTCTGGTTGGCCACGAAAAGGAACTTCCCGTTTGGTGCCACGGTAAAATTACGGGGGTACGCTCCACGCGTCGGTTCAAAACCCAGACTGGTCAACTCACCCGTGCCCTCCACTACGGCGTACACCGCGATGCTGTTGTGGCCCCGGTTCGAGCCGTACAAAAACCGACCGTTGGGGTGAAGGTGAATATCCGCCGTGATGCTTCTTTCCGTGACCCCGGAAGGCAGCGTGCTGATCGTCTGGTCCACCGAGAAGCGATCCTGCGGGCGGTCGTAGGTCAGTAAGTTGATGGTGTTGTCCAACTCGTTGATGACGTAGAGCCGCCCGCCGTCGCGCGACCACACCAGGTGGCGGCTACCGGCACCCTCGGCCAGGTCGACGGCTACCTGTGGGTGGGGAACCAGCTTCCGGTTCGCAACGTCGAGGGTAAACAACCAAACCTTGCTCAGCCCCTTGTCCGCGATGGCCAGTATTTTGGTGTCCGGAGAAAATTGCGACGAATGCAACCAGGAAGCCCGGCCGTTCTTGGCGCTTTCCGGGACGGTAAACTTGTCCACCGCCACCACGCCGTCGGCCGTATTCTGGTAAAGTTTGGCTACGCCGCCCACATAATTCGTGACGACGATGAACTGGCTCGGCCCCGAGTGGGCGATGTGGCAGGGCGCCTGACCATCGGTGGGCAACTTCGCTACTTCACGCAGTTCGCCCCGCCGCTCGTCGAGGACGTGCAAATAGCCGGTCGGTTCCCCTTCCCGCCGCAATTCACTGACGGCGTAGAGTCGACGGGTGGTCGCATCATACTTAAGGTAGCTGGGATTCGTGATGTCGGCGACGAGCTCGTAGGGCTTGATCGCACCGGTTTCCGTGTTGAATACCGCCCGGTAGATCCCCGCCGCTTTGCCATCGACGTGGCCTTCTTTTCTGGTGTAAGTCCCGACGTAGACCGACTGCTCGTCCGTGCTGGCACCGGATGGTCGTAGGGGCGGTGTACAACGGTCGCCCGCGAATAGGAGCAACAGCAAGGGGAATAGAAGTGAGAACAGGCGCACCGGAGAAGAGGAGGGAAAAATAGCTTTCATGCCCACAAAGTAAAGCACCGCGCTCGATCCGCGTAGGTCCGAATCGCCTTTGCTTTTTGTCAAGCTCCCAAAACGGGCTACCTTGCCGGCAAAACCCCTTTCCGTTTGCTGATTTACAACGTTACTTACAAGATCGACCGCGCCGTTCACGGCCAGTGGCTCAAATTCGCGGAGCGGGATTTCCTGCCCGTTATTATGGAAAGCGGAGCCGTGGAAGGTTATGACCTCACGCGCTTGCTGGGGGTCGATGAATTGGACGGGCTTACCTACTGCCTCCTGTTGCGTTTTGCCTCCCGCCCCTCGTTCAACGTTTACCAAGAGAAATTTCAGCTAGGGCACCAAAAAATGATGGATGGCTCCTTTGCGGGCCGCTACGTCAGTTTTCCCAGTACCCTGGACGTCGTCCTCCGTGAACCCTAGTCGTTGCCCTTTACCCACCGGCAATCATTAACCCTACCGCAACGCAAAACACGCCCCCATGCGCATCATCGGCCGCCTTCCCCACCCGGAAATGCAGATCACCGTTTTTTCTAACGACGGTCGCTTCCCCGTCCAGTTCGAGCTACTGGGGCAAACGCAACAGTACCGCTTCCGCCACGCGCCGGAGCTGAAGAATCTGGGTGATATCGCCCGCATAGTCGACGAGCAATTTAAAGCTGAAGTCCTCGCCACCTTCAAGCACATGCGCGCCACCCAGGCACGCGTCGTCGAACAACACCTGACGCCCCCGCCGGCTGACGAATTACCCGAGATCATCTAACCGACCCCGCCCATATGAACATCACCGTAGCCGAACTCGCCAAGCTGATCGGCGCCACCGTAGAAGGCGACCCGGCGGTCACCATTACCGGCCCGTCCCAGATCGAAGCCGGTAAGCCCGGCACCATTACCTTTTTGGGTAACCCCGCGTACGAGAAGCACCTGTACGACACGGGCGCCTCGGCGGTCCTGGTGCAGCAAGATTTCGTGGCAAAACAACGGGTGGACGCTACCCTGCTACGCGTCGAGAACGTTTATCTGACGGTAAGCCAACTGTTGGCGCATTTTCAAACTTCGGCGGTCGCTACGGTCGCTACCGGGGTGTCGGAACACGCCATCGTCGACGGGACGGCCCGGTTGTCCGAGCACGTTGCGGTGGGGAAACTAAGCATCGTCGAGGCGGGTGCCTCGGTGGGTAGCGGCACGGTCATTCACGCCCAGGTTTACGTCGGGGAGAACACCATTATTGGCGAGAATTGTGTTTTGCACCCCGGGGTGAAACTGATGAAGGGGTGCGTACTGGGGGACAACTGCGTGTTACACCCCAACGTCGTCATCGGCGCGGATGGGTTCGGCTTTGCGCCCGACCCCGCGACCGGGCGCTTCAACAAGATCCCGCAGGTGGGCAACGTCGTGGTGGAGTCGGACGTGGAAATAGGGGCGAACACTTGTGTCGACCGTGCCTCCATTGGGTCGACAATCATCCGCCGCGGCGTAAAATTGGACAACCTAATTCAAATCGCCCACAACGTAGAAATCGGGGAGGATACCGTCATCGCGGCGCTGACCGGCATCGCGGGGTCGACAAAACTGGGCAGCAACTGTATGATCGGCGGGCAGGTCGGCATCGCGGGCCACAAGGTTATCGCTGATGGAACGAAGGCACAAGCGCAGACGGGTATTACCCACCACATCAGGGAACCGGGCCGGGAAGTTGCCGGTACGCCCTTCATGCCGTGGTCCGGATTCAAACGCAGCGCGGCGCTGTACAAAATGTTACCGGAAATCGTCCTGGAGATTCGTAATCGGCTGCGGAAGCTAGAAACGGAAAGTAACCGCGAAGACTAGTCTGACGGTAGTATTGCTTCGCTCGGAACAGCCGTTGCATTGAGGTGCGCGGGCGCAGGTGCGGGGGAAACACGGTGGAGCAAAATGCCCTCCGCGCGAAGTACAAGATTTTAAGATTTAGAACCCCTCACTCCCCTCATACACGAGAAAAACTATCTTTGCCGCCCCGGGCTGACGTTTTTACCGAATCATCACTCCCGGACGGTTCCATCCACTCACCGCTGACGACCATCCATGATCAACCAACGGACCATTGCCAATTCGTTTTCCCTGAAGGGCCCCGGCCTGCACACGGGGGCCGAAGTCAAGCTTACTTTTAAGCCCGCCCCCGCCGACCACGGCATCAAGTTCCAGCGGGTCGACCTGGAGGATGCCCCCGTCATCCCCGCCGACGTCAACCGGGTTACGAGTACCGACCGGTCCACGACCCTGGGTTCCGGTGAAGTGACGGTCTCCACCGTCGAGCACCTGCTGAGTGCCGTTTCCGGTTTGCAGATCGATAATCTGCTCATCGAATTAGACGGAGTAGAAATTCCCATCCTGGACGGTAGCGCGCTGCCTTTTCTCGAGCCACTACAGGCCGCCGGTTACGAGGAGCAGGACGTGGAACGCGAATACTTCGTCGTTGAAGAACCCATTACCTACCGGGACGAGGAAACCGGCGTGGAGATCGTTGCCCTCCCCTACGATGGTTTCGAGGTTGTTTCCATGATCGACTTTGACTCCCCCACCCTCGGCCAGCAGTACGCTACGCTACGGGGTTACGAAGACTACGCAACGGAGATCGCCCCGTGCCGCACCTTTGTGTTTCTCCACGAGCTAGAGGCCCTCTTCGAGCACGACCTGATTAAGGGCGGTGAGCTTACGAACGCCATCGTGATTGCCGACCAGCTCGTCCCCCAGGAACGCCTCGATAAGTTGGCCCGGCGCATGGGTAAAGAGACCGTGGCGGTTACTCAGATGGGCATCCTGAATACCCTGCAGCTCAAATTCCACAACGAGCCCGCCCGCCACAAGCTGCTGGACGTGATGGGGGACATCTCCCTGCTGGGCGTCCCCATTCGCGGGCGCATCTTGGCTACCAAACCAGGCCACGGAGCGAACGTAGGGTTTACCAAACTCCTCAAGCGGGCCTACATGGACCAGCGCCGCCTCAAGGGCCGCCCCCGGTACAACCCCAACGATAAGCCGGTATTCAATTTGCAGCAGATTCAGGCGATCATGCCCCACCGGTATCCCTTCCTGCTCATCGATAAGATCATCGAGATGGAAGGCAATACGATTGTCGGCCTGAAAAACATGACCGGGAACGAAGAATTTTTCCAGGGCCACTTTCCCGGTAACCCCGTTATGCCCGGCGTGCTCCAAATCGAGGCCATGGCGCAGACGGGCGGCTTGCTGGTACTCAACATGCAGGACGACCCGTACGGATGGGATACCTACTTCCTAAAAATTGAAAGTGCGAAATTTAAAAGTTTCGTGGTTCCGGGGGATACCGTCCTCTTTAAAGTGGAACTCATCGCACCCATCCGCCGGGGCATTTGCCAAGTCCGGGGGACTGCCTACGTCGGCAACACGATCGTATCCGAAGCCGAGTTAGTCGCCCAAATTGTAAAGCGCCCTTAATCATGTCCACACACTCCCTCAGCGTCGTTCACCCCAACGCAACCATCGGCGCGGGCGTCGAAATTGGCCCCTTCTCCTACGTTGAAGACGATGTCGTCATCGGGGAAGGTTGCCACCTCGGCCCGAACGTTACCATCTACGCTGGCACCCGGCTCGGTAAGAACGTCCGCATTTTTCCCGGCGCCGTAGTTGGCGGCGTACCGCAGGATTTGAAGTACGCGGGTGAGTACACGACCACCCAGATCGGCGACAACACGACCATCCGGGAGTGCGTAACCGTCAACCGTGGCACCGCCGCCGCCGGCGAGACGATCGTCGGTAAGAATTGCCTCCTGATGGCCTACGCACACGTAGCGCACGATTGCATCCTCGGCGACAACATCGTCATCGCGAACAACGTCAACCTGGCGGGCCACGTCGTGCTGGAAGATTTTGTCATCATCGAAGGTCAGGTGGGCGTGCAGCAGTTCGTGCGGATCGGTCAGCACAGCTTTATCGCCGGTGGTAGCTTGGTCCGTAAGAGCGTCCCCCCGTACATCCGCGCGGCGCGGGAGCCGCTGAGTTACATCGGCGTAAATCGGATCGGCCTGCAAAGGAGAAATTTTGCCATCGACCAAATCAACCGAATCCACGAGATCTACCGCATCCTCTTCGTGCGGGGGCTGAACCTGACGAACGCAATCACCGAGATCGAGGCGTCCGTGCCGGTCTGTAACGAGCGGGACGACGTCATTAAGTTTATTGCCGAGACGGAGAAAACGGGCATCATTCGGAGCTTTAACAGCTTAAACGACTAATTCTTTCGGTGGAAGAAGATATCGTTGTTCTCACTGGGCCAAATTGGTTGAGCTCGTGGTGGGATAGAGTTGTGATGTCCTTGCAAAGACCCCAAGGTAAACCCGTACTCGGGGCGAGGACAGTAACCGAAAACCGAGTTAATGCCGCTACCTAGCGGTGTCGCCAGTACGCACCCTCCCGGTATTCTCCGGACGAACAAAAAGCCGAAGTCATGCCCCCCAGCCTTACCGTCAAGATGGACCGCTTAAGTAAGCGTTTCGGCCGCCAGTGGGTGATCCAGGACTTTAGCGAGCAATTCGGTAGTGGTGAAGTCATCGGCATCAAGGGTAGAAATGGTTCGGGAAAGTCTACGCTGCTGCGGATGATCTGCGGGCAATTGACGCCGAGCCGCGGTAGCGTAGCCTGGCAACTCGCGGGGCGGAACCTCGCGCTGGAGAATCGGTACCGACACGTCAGCTGGACGGGTCCCTACACGGAAGTAATCGAAGAGTTGACCATTGCCGAAATGCTCGGGTTCCATTTCGGCCTCAAACCGCTGAGGGAGGGATTGTCGGTCGAGGACATCCCGGTCGCCCTGGAACTAGAGAACGCACGGAACCGCCCGCTAATGGATTGTTCCAGCGGCATGCGACAGCGCGTTCTGCTGGGGACGGCTTTGTTTGCGGACACGCCCCTGCTCGTGCTGGACGAACCCACCGTAACCCTCGACGCTCAGGCGCGAGCTTGGTTTCAGGACCGATTATCCGAGGCCAAGCGGGGGCGCCTGACCGTTATTGCGAGTAACGACGAAGAAGACTTGCGGCAATGTAGCCGAATTGTGTCACTCAATTCCGCTATTTAGCGCATCTTCACGGCCCCTAAGACTATGTCCTTTAACTACGCCGAAAAAAGTACGCCCTTTGTTTTGAGCCCCAGCAGCTTGGACGAGCACCTGGCCCGGGGCTGGTACCGGATGGGGAGTAGTATTTTCACGACCCACTTTCTGTTTTTTAACAAGCGGCCTTTTTCCGCGGTCTGGATTCGGCTCGACCTGAACACCTTTCGGTTCAGTAAGCGACAACGTAAACTGCTGCGCCGTAACGCCGTACTTTTCGAGGTGGCGCACGGGCCCCGGCAGATCGACGCAGAGCGCGAGGAACTGTACACGGTTTACGCCGAAGACTTCGACGGTCGGCTCTCCCCCAGCATTGCCGATAGCCTGGAAGATTACGGGGAGTTCACCGTTTTCGATACGCAGGAAGTAACCGTTCGGGAAAAACTCACTGGTAAATTAGTTGCCAACTCCTACTACGACGTCGGGGAGGATTCTGCGGCAAGTATTCTGGGCATCTACCAGCCGGTCATGAAGTCTTTCAGCCTTGGCTACTACACCATGCTGCTGGAGATCGAGGATTGCCTTCGTCGCGGGTTCAGGTATTATTACCCAGGGTACGTCGTGCCGGGGTACCAACGGTTCGACTATAAACTGCGACTGGGGGTCAGCGAATACTACGACCTGCACGCGGGCGACTGGAAGCCATTCGCGGAAGCGGAAATAGAACAGCAGGGACCAACCGAGATACAGAAGCTGAAATTGGGCGAAGTGCTTGACCGTTTCGCCGCCCAGGACATCACGAGGCACCTGATCATTTATCCACTCTTCGAAGCAGAACTTTACGATGCCTGGAACGACTCCTACTTCCCCTACCCGTACCTGATTTACCTTGGCAACACCGTCGATAAGGAACCGATCGTTCTGTCCTTTGACCCCAAATCGAGGTGCTACGTCATCACCCACTGCACGCACTTGGTTCAGACACAATCCATCTACAACGCGAGCTATTTGAGCCAATTCAGCGGAAGTGAGTTCTACGTTCAGCTGTTAACCGCCAGAAGTATTCTGTACCGTTCCACTTCCGTTGAGGACCTGATGACGGTGATCCTACGCGGTCTTCGGAAGACGTAGTCCACAGAAATAATACTACATGAAAAAGCACGCTAGAATAATACTTCTTCCGATCGTACTCTTCACGATGCTTCTCCCGGCTTGCGCCGATGATGCCGTTGGTACCGATGATAAAAATGGTGTGGACACGCAGGTGACGGCAGGAGCTTTCGACGAGATAGAAGCTCGGCTCAACGGCGAGGTAACTACCGTTGAGGCACGGCAATTATTGCTCGATAACTTTATTCTGGTTATTGATGAAGCGACCGGTATGGTCGACCGGGAAGCCGGGCTTCAGTACGCACGACTCGCGCGGGAGTTGGCGGCGAAAGCACCCAACGATACCCTCGTCGCCCTGCCGCTCTACAAATCGGCGGACGTACACAAAGCACTGAACGACTACCGGAGCGCGGCAATGATTTTCGAGCGGGTCCACCGGGATTACCCTACGTTCAGCAAGGCGGGGGAAGCACTGTTCATGCTGGGGTTCACGTACGACGAAAATCTAAAGGACTTTGACAAGGCGCGGGAAGTGTACACAAAATTCCTCACCGAGTTTCCGGATAACGTTTTCGCCAGGGACACAAAAGTGCTGCTGGAGAATCTGGGTAAATCGGACGCGGAGGTGCTCGAAAGGATGCAGCAACCAAACGAGTAATCTACTTAACTTGAGGCATATCGGGCATCTTGCAATCTTCATCTACGTTCTTGCCGCAGACGTCACAGTCACCCACCTTATTTTTCAGCATTGGGTTGTTACTCGCGCAAGTGCCCCGGAACTCCTGGCCCGTCACAACTTGGCGCAAGTTGATGAGGATAAACGAGACACCGAAGACGACGAAAATCACGACGAACATGTACAGGAACTGGGCCATGGGGGATAGAATTTATTGAGAAGGGAATCAATACTTGGGCGAAGGTCCAAAATTTTACCGGAACTAAAGGATTTAAACAGCTAGAGTCAAGTTAGGTTGTGCGAGTAAGTCACCCCGCAGGCGAAGCCGATCGCATTACCCCGCACCTGCGGCCGCGCCCTACTTATGAAACAAACGAGAAGCGAGGTCACTTACCAAGACTCGATAAATAAGCCTGGTAAGTGCCATTTCGGTAGTGCTCACCCGCCACGAAACTGAGCTCGTTGACGTATTTAGCGGCGGGCTTAAAACCGGGGCTGATCGTGATACGGTTTCGGCTCTCGTCGAGGTAAACGATGCTTGGAAAACTCAGGCGACCATCCAGCAGCGTATAAGCCAACTGGTGCGCGCCACGGCGGCCAATCTCGGGGTCGAATTTGAAAGTGTGTTCGTCGTAAACCACGTCCGCTCGCTGCTCGGCATTGAACTTCACGGCGTAGAAATTTTCGCTGATATAGCTGGCGACGGCGGGGTTAGCAAATACGTCTTTATCCATCTTTTTGCACCAGCCACACCAGTCGGTGTACAAATCGACGAGCATCTTTTTGGGCTCCTTTTCACTGCGTACGACGGCCTCTTCCCAGGTCAACCATTCCACCTGGGCGGAGAGGGATATGGAGCAGGCGAGGCAACAAAGTATAAGGAGATTTTTCATGTTTGGGTAACTGAGTAGTACTCCCAGAAGACAAGAATGAGCTTCAGAAAGTTGGGCACGGCACGGCATCGTCGTCGTCCCCCTGGCCGAGGTAGGCAATGCTGAGCTCGAAAGCACCGCGGTGGCGGGGGTTAGTTTGCAGGCCGTTCTTAGAGACGTCGTAACTCAGGCCGACTAGAAAGTTTTCGATCTCGATGCCTACCTGAGCGATACCGCTGTCGATGCCGAACCCCGCATCACTACCGACGCCCCGCAGGTAAGCCCCCAGGTGCAGGGCGCTACCGTTGGAATCATCGATCAGAAAGCGAACCGTACTCCCCGCATTAACGAGGGAGTGCGGCCCCTGCGCGAAAGCATAAATACGGGGGCTGATCGTTATGTCCTGCGACACGTAGATACCGACGTTCGCGTACAGGCTGTAGCGGCGGTCCAGTACGTTCTTTACCTCGATGTCTTCCCCCTGCGTGCTTTCAGCGTAAAAGCTTTGCTCCGGCTCGGCGACGTGGTGCACGGCCGCACCGATTAAATACGAAGTCGAGTTGCGCGGAGCGTAAGAATAGTTGAGGCCAATTTGGTAGTCACCGAAAGCGTAGTTGTTCGCTACGAGTTCTTCACCAGATGCACCATCCACGTACGTACTCGTGCCGTCGAAACTGTCCTCAAAAGTTAGTTCGCCGTAGCTCACGTTGCGTTGTACGACGCCGAGTTGGAACCCCAGGCTCAACGTCTGGTTATTCCGCGGGTCCAACGATTTGTGGTAGGCGCCCCCGACCATTACTTGGTTCACGCTGTAATTGAACTGCGAAACCCGATCGCTGGTAAACATCACGCCGGCACCGAAAGCATCGCGGTAGCGTCGCTTCTTAGGGTTAACGTAGTAGTGAAAATCGGTTGAAAATGCCGTCGTCCGGAAGGGTGTTTCCAGCACTTGCCCCCACTGATTCCGGTTCGCCAGTGAAATCCGGTAACGGCCCTGAAAAAGCCCGGTCAGCGCGGGGTTCAATGCCTGGGGCGTGGCAAAAAACTGAGAGAAATGGTGGTCCTGGGCCACGCAGGTAGCCCCCATCAGGGATGCTGCAAACAAGAGAAAATAGTACTTCATGAATTGCCTTTGCGGGCCGCGAAGATAAGTCGGAGATCGGCGGATTGAAGGAGGAACGGTTCGTCGGGTTGCTGTAGTGCGCCTTTTGGGATCAACTAAGGATGATCCATAAACTTAGTTAGTAAATTTTAATAAATGAAATTTCTGGATGAGTAAGATATTACAATTATCTACGTGCGGTACTTAAACTAGTGACTGGCGCGGCCGCTGGTGCCAAGTAGTTTCGGTGAGCAGTAACCGACGGCAAATCGCCGGCCGTCCACGGTTATCAACCTCCACCCTCGGGATGATCGTCGGGCGTGGCCGCGCCTGGTTATCTTTACCCCCATGACGCACTTCGCCATTGGTCGCTACGCTGCCGCCGCCATTCGAGCCAGACCGCGGGTCGACGGAGAGCTGGTGTCGCAAATACTTTTTGGCGAGCCCGTGATCGTGTTACAGGATGGCAAACAATTTTGCCGCGTGCGCTGCGGTGATGATGATTTCGAAGGCTTCGTACGGGCCGATCAGCTGCTTTCGGTCGACGAACGTACCTACCTAGCCCAGGTCGATGACCCCGCTTTCAACCTCGATCTGTTCTCCGTCATCATGAGCGAGCGGGCGGGTATTCCGATCACTTTCGGCGCGCGGTTAACTGGTTTCGACGGCTTGCGACTCAACCACGGTGGTACCCCCTTCAATTATACCGGCCAGGCCGCCCTCGGGCAGGATCTACGCACCGACGCAGAATTACTAGTGCGCCTCGCCCGTAAGTGGCTATTCGTACCGGGCCAACGGCGGGGAAGGACGCCGACCGGCGTCGACGCGACCTCGCTCGTGCAGTTAGTGTGCAGGGTCATCGGCCTCCGGCTGCCCCGCACCGCCCCCGCGATGGCCAAGGAAGGCCGCTCCGTCGATTTTATGGAGCAAGCGCAACTCGCCGACCTCGCATTTTTTGACAACCGTAAGGGTGAGATCGACCACGTCGGAATTCTTTTTCCGGATAGCACCATCCTGCACGTTCACGATCGGGTCCGGATAGATGCCGTCGACCATTTTGGCATTTTCAATTACGAATCAGGCCGCTACACGCACCGGCTAAGGATTCTCAAGCGGCTGTTGCCCAACGACGAGAAACCGGGAATTCTCCGAACCAAGCAGGAAAGAGTTGCGGATGCGGCGGCGAACCAAATGCTCATTTTTTAGCGGACTGGGACAGCGATTCGACGAATGCGTACCAGTTAATCAACCCGTTCTCACGCTGGTGTGTCCAGGGTTCGTCCGGGGTATTCCAGGAGCGCGGCTTCCAGGCAGTCCATCGCCTTTTCCAATTCTTGCTGATTGAGCACGTAGGCAATCCGACACTCGTCGTGCCCTAACCCGGGCGTAGCGTAAAAACCGGGCCCGGGAGCGAGCATGACCGTGGCGCCGTCACGCTCAAATTCTTCCAGCAGCCACTGACAAAAGTGCTCACTATCCGCGATGGGAAAGCGCGTAAAACAGTAAAAAGCGCCACCCGGCAGGTAGGTTTTTACCCCGGGCATGGCCCGCAGCCGCCGGTAGACCAAGTCACGCCGTTCCCGGTATTCTTCTTTAGTTGCCTCCAGGTACCCGGCGTCATCTTCCAATAAGCATTCCGAAAGCATCTGACCGAGCCCCGGCGGGCTCAGACGTAGGTTGGCGTAGCGGGCTACCCCCGCGAGAATTTCCGCGTTACGACACACCAGCGCACCGACCCTCGCCCCGGTCGCGCTGTAACGTTTCGAAACCGAGTCCATAACCACGGCGTGTTGGTGCAACCGCGGTATTTGCAACACAGAGCGCGCGGGGGTGTCGTAGGCGAACTCCCGGTACACTTCGTCGGCGCAGAGTAATAAGTCGTGCTCCACCACGATGTCCGTGAGGGTTTCCATTTCTTCGTCTGAGTAGCAAACCCCGGTGGGATTGTTCGGACTGGTGATCATAATTGCCTTGGTACGGGGCGTGATCTTCTCGGCAAATGCTTCCGCGCTGGGGAGGCTGAAGCCATTCTCAATGGCACCTGTAATCGCGACCACGCGCACGCCAGTGATGTCCGCGTAGCCGTTATAATTTGCGTAGAACGGCTCCGGGACGATCACTTCATCCCCGGGGTCCAGACAACTGAGCATGAAAAACAGAATGGCTTCGGAACCGCCCGTCGTCACCATAATGTTTTCCACCGCCAAATCAATGCCATACCGGGCGTAGTAGCCGGTCAGTTTTTCCCGGTACGAAGCAATGCCGTTACTCGGGCTGTATTCCAGAATCTCCCAGTCGATGCTGCGAAACTTCGCCACCGCCGTCGGGTGCGTCTTAATGTCGGGCTGCCCGATGTTCAGGTGATAGACGTGACGACCGGCGGCCTTGGCGGCATCGGCGTAAGGAATCAATTTTCTGATGGGAGACAGGGAGACGGTCTCGGAACGGTGGGACGCTTTGGGCATGGGGCAAAATTACGTCCCGGCGGGGTGGCGCGCGTAATACCCCGTAAGCTAATTACTACTTATTTATCGATTACGGTAGCTTCAAAGCACAACACGTCGCGGTGGCGCTGACAAAAGTGAGCAACCGAGAAATACTTAGCAATTGAACCTTACGCAAAATATTTAACCACATAGTACACAGAGGTCACAAAGGGTAGCTCTTCTGTGTGTTCTCCGTGTCCTTTGTGGTAAAATACGGATGCTGCGTAAGATCAGAAAGTAAGATTGGCCGCGGTCGCGGGTGCAGAGCAATTTAGCGGTTCGGCGCGAAGTTCTCCGACGCTATTTCATCAAGCGAATAGCTGGTTCTCCCGTAAATTCTTGGAGCCCTTCCGTAAGTCCTAAGCTAGCCGTATTCTCTTCCCAACCGTGCGCTCTCCCGTACCGGACCTTAGTGAGTGAGTGCTACTAACCGGGCCGGCACCGGCACTAGTTGAGCGTTAGCGGTGGCGATGTGGGTACGGAATTTGACGGTTTCCAGAGGTAGATGCGGCCGCGGCGGTAGTCGATGCCCACGGTAAAACGGGCGAGAAAAGTTGATCCGAGGATGCCGTCGACCCGGCCGTCCACTCCACGCCCCCCGAGTTCCGACAGGTCGAGTAAGGTAAAATTTGAATTACTCAGTAGGTCCGCAACGTCGTCCGTTCCGGAGAGCGTAACCACGTCGGTGGTAAATGGCCGGCCGTCGAGGCCCTGCACGTTCATCTGGGTGCCGGTGGGTACGGTGCTCCCCGCAAGACGCCCATCCAGCAAGTTAGCACTGGCTCCGGTGTCGAGCGCGAGGCGAAGTTTTTTGCCACCGGCAGTCGGTACGGTGATAACGGGTAGGTGACCCTGTAATTTGAAGTTTAGGATGTAGTCCGGTTTGCGCGCTTCGTGCCGTGGGTGACGGTCGGAGTTGCGCAACTGGAACGTCCGGTTCGGGTAATCGATTCGTAACTCGCTCCGGTGGAGGAGTTCGTAGCCTACGAATCCGTCGACCTTCCTGTTTAGCCTGGCTTCGAGAGGGCGTAGGTCGAGCGACAGCGCCCACATTTTGCGGTGCTCCTGGCCCGTAAGTACAAAAGATTCAATGAAGGATTCCGTGAGTGGCACGGCGCCACCCGCACCAACGCCGGTGGTCGTCGGGGCGAGTGCGCCGCGGTGATTGAGCATGACGTGCGGCGCGCCGGTGTCCAGAATAAAGTTACCCGGCCGGCCATTCACGGTGGCGGAGAAACAGATGAGCCGACTGCGGAAGTCAAAGTGTTGGAGATGTTCAGAAAGCGGATTACCGTACGGTACGTGGCGTTGTGTCTCAACTGTTTGCAAAAAATTGGCAACGTGCGTGGGTTCTTTAACGTCAACATTTTGCTCCCCACCCCCCTTACCCTGCACCCGCGTCAGCGCAAAAAAACCAACACCCGCAAAGAGAATGACCAACCAGAAGTTGGATCTCCTGAATCGGCGGTTGATGAATAATCTTAACATTACGCTTACTTTATAGCCACCAAGTTAATACAAAATTTACATTGGCTTAACATTGCGCCTTGACTTCGGTTCGCAACGGGGTCAAATTAACTTCAAGACCGCACCCGCCAACGGTGCATCTTGGACCATCGTGCCGTACCTTTGTGTCCCGTAATCGCACTTTATGAGCAAGTATATATTCGTTACGGGCGGGGTCACTTCTTCCCTCGGCAAAGGCATCATCGCCGCCTCGCTGGCCAAACTTTTGCAGGCGCGCGGGCTGTCGGTCACCATCCAAAAATTTGATCCCTACCTCAACGTCGACCCCGGCACGCTGAACCCCATCGAGCACGGCGAGTGCTACGTGACGGACGACGGCGCCGAGACGGACCTCGACCTCGGCCACTACGAGCGCTTTCTGAATACGCCGACTAGCCAGGCCAACAACGTCACCACCGGCCGTATCTACCAGACCGTCATCACGCGCGAACGCGAGGGTGCTTTTTTAGGCAAAACCGTCCAGGTGATCCCCCACATCACCGACGAGATCAAACGGCGCGTCCAACTCCTCGGCCAGACGGCTGACTACGACATCATCATTACCGAGTTGGGCGGCACGGTGGGCGACATCGAGTCCCTACCCTACGTCGAATCCTTGCGCCAACTCCGTTGGGAGCTCGGCCGCGACAACTGTATCTGTATCCACCTGACGCTAATTCCTTACCTGGCGGCCGCAAAGGAACTGAAGACAAAACCAACCCAACACAGCGTAAAAGAACTGCTCAGCTCCGGCATTCAGCCAGACATCTTGGTCTGCCGCACCGAGCACCCGATCGACGACGCCATCCGCCGCAAACTCGCCCTGTTCTGCAACGTCGAAAAAGCCTGTATCATCGAAGCGATGGACGCCAGCACGATCTACGACGTGCCGCTGCTGATGCACAAAGAAGGCCTCGATGCGCAAGTAATTAGTAAGCTGCGTATTCAGGACCGTAAGGAGCCGGACCTGAGAAAGTGGAAAAACTTTCTGGGTAAGCTCAAGAACTCTACCGGGGAAGTCACGATCGGCCTCGTCGGTAAATACATCGAGTTGCAGGATGCTTACAAATCCATTTACGAGTCTTTCATCCACGCCGGCGCGGTCAACGAAGTGAAGGTCAAAGTCGTTACCGTCAGCTCCGAGCAACTGGAAGGCAACAACGTCAATCTCGGTCGTTTTCTGGATGGGTTTGACGGCATCCTCGTCGCCCCCGGATTTGGGGAGCGCGGCATCGAAGGAAAGATCAACGCCATCCAGTACCTCCGGGAAAACCAGATTCCCTTCTTCGGTATCTGCCTCGGAATGCAGTGCGCCGTAGTGGAGTACAGCCGCAACGTCGCCGGTATCGAAGGCGCCATGTCAACGGAGGTAAACCCGCAGGCGAAGGCACCGGTCATTGCGCTGATGAGCGACCAAAAAGACGTGACAACCAAAGGCGGTACCATGCGACTGGGCGCTTACGATTGCGAGCTCGTCAAGGGCTCCAAAACGGCCAAAGCTTATGGCACCACGAAGATCAGCGAGCGCCACCGGCACCGGTACGAATTCAACAACGAGTACCTGGAACAACTGCAAGCCGCCGGCTTAAAGGTTACCGGAACAAACCCGAAGACGGGCCTAGTTGAAGTGATCGAACTAGCTGACCATCCGTACTTTGTAGGTGTGCAGTTCCATCCGGAGTTGAAGTCGACGGTAGAGGTTCCGCATCCGCTTTTCGTGGCTTTCGTGGCGGCGGCGATGGAGCGGAAACAGCGGGTTAACGCTTAGCGGATTAGCGACAAAACTTGACTGAAGATCTTGGTGGTTCCCAGATCAGTTCTGGCGATAACCCGCACTACGTAAGTGCCTACCGGCGCATCCTTGACGTCATTGCGCCCACGCCAATCTTCCAGGCCATCGTAAATAAGCCCACCCCAACGGTCGAAGATTTGGACACTGAGGATTTCTTCGATCCGCTCCCCCACGCCAATTTGGTAGGCATCATTAATACCGTCGCCATTGGGGCTGAAAGCGCTGGGTAAATACACGTCGATGCCACGGAGGTCGGGGGGTAGTTGCTCAATGAGTAGGGTATAGCGCACCAGAGAGTCACAACCAGTATCCAATGGAAACGGAACCACCGTGGTGGGGTTAGTATCGTTAAGTATTTCTCCGGTCACGGGCGTCGTGAAAGTTTCGTTAGTGAGAACCGGCACTTCCACCAGCGTTACGTCATTGGCACAGGGGGGATCACCGACGGTGAACGTACAGCTCGCTAGCTGACATCCCCAAACGGTCGTAACGGACCCGACGTAACGCCCCGGGGCCAGCCCGGTAAGTGTCATGGCGCCTCCATCGGCCAGGACGGGTAGCGGCGGCGGCCCAGGATCATCGGCGGATTGGTAAGTAAATAAACCTTGACTATCAAAAAAGAGGCTGGTCGGCCGCCTTGTTTCTATCCGAATCGTCCCCTCCGGCAGCGAATTACCAGCCGCGTCGAGATTAGTACACGTTAGAGACGACTGCGTTGTATCCTCCCGCAAGACCAGAATGGATCCGAAATAATCTTGGGTCGCCGTGGGGCATTCCGCCCGGAATTGGATGGTATCGAAACGGGTCGTTGCGTAGGTGACTTCGGTAATGCGGTCGCTGTCCCGACGCGCATCCGCCAGGTTATCGTAAAATGCGTAGGGGCTTAGGGAGCGGGGATAGGTGTCGAGGATATCTAAGAGGGGTAAAATTCTCGGCGGTGCACCGTCGCAGTAAACGAGTATGGGGATTTCTGATTCGCACGCTTGGCTGCCCGGCAGCGGGACACCGCAATCGGCTCGTTCTCCGTAACTATCCGTGGTTGCGTCGTAATAACTTCCGTCGGTGGTCGAGATAAGGTTGGTGTCGTAGGTGAGACTGTCCGGGCCACAGGGCGTATGAACGACGACGGTTCGGAGGTTGGTTGCTCCCGGGCGATTTGCCAGGGCGGATATGGTCCGTTTGCAGGCATTTTGCAATACGTACAGGGTGTTTTGCCCGTCCAAGTTTCCGTTGCAGTACGCCGAGAAGTCGATACGCGCAATATCCGCCGCGGTTACACCCGCCGTGGTGATAAATATCACGTAAGAATTTGCGGGAAGGTTTTCTTGCGCCACGCCGGGGTTTAGCCCGACTGACTCATTACATCCATTCAGATTGACCGCTCCTACCTCGGTAAACCCGCAGGGGTAAGGCGTCCCGTCCGGGGCCGTCCCCACGTCTCCATTGACCCTGCCAAATCCGTTTGCGGGCAGATCGATACCGATATCGTCAACGTCGATCAGCACGCCTTCCGTCCGCAGAATGATGAACTCAACCTCGACACGCCGCGTCGGGTCGTTAGTGGTGGCAACCGACACGCAACTATTAATTACGGCTAGCGCCGGCCGTAGACACTGTCCGGTAGCGAATGACCAAATGCAAAGGAAGAGGAGGGCGCTGACGCAGGTGCGGAGTATTTTGGGATAAAACATTGTGGTTTGGGTGTAAAACGTTAGGTGTTGCGGGTCACCCACAAGCTACGCAATCCTAATTACGTGTCGTGCTCGTGGGGACGACCAACCCATAAATTGATCACCACAATCAAATATCTTCCGTAACCGTTTTGCTTCCTTTTGTACTCCGGACATACTTTTCTTACTGCGGTACGGGTAGATGTTGCTGACCGATTTGTCCGCACAGCAACCCATTTATCCAACAAAAACCACCAAGCCTTGTCCATTTCCCCAAAAACCGTATCTTTGCGCCCACTTTTGAACGCCCACGGTACCAACGGGTACCATTAAACCGGGGTCAACCAGTCAGTTATGTCCGTACAATCTCCATTCATCTTTCCCTTACGGGGACTTGGCCAGGGTTTATACAACTACGAACTGACCATTGACGACGCGTTTTTCGCATCTTTTGCTGATTCTCCCGTGAGTCGCGCCGACATCAAGCTGGCACTTACCGTCGACCGCCGCACCAGGGAAATGAGCCTCGAATTCGATTTCGCCGGTACCATCGCCACGACCTGTGACCGATGTATGACCGACATCGACCTGCCGATCGCCGAACGCAAGACGCTCATCGTCCAGTTTACCGCCAACGCGGACGAGCTGGAGGACGAAGCCGACCTGATCTACCTCGACGCGGACACGAGCTTGTTTAACGTAGCCCCCTACGCTTACGAACTCGTGCTACTCGCCATCCCGATGATCAGAACTTTCGATTGCCGGAAAGGGGAGTCTCCCTACCCCTGCGACGAAGAGATGCTAAATCGCATCGACGGCAGCATTGAATACGAGACGGATGCAGATTTGCCCGATCCTTCCACTACGGAAAAGCCGGGCGATGAAAAACCCAGCCCCTGGGATGTTTTGAAAGATCTACAATAACCACAACTACTACTAGCGGCTGACTTTCAGCCACTCAAATACTTCCGCCATGGCGCATCCCAAGTCGCGAATCTCGAAACAACGCAAGCGCAAGCGTCGTACGCACTACAAGGCCTCCGAGCCAACCCTCACGGTCTGCCAGACCACGGGCGAAACCCACCAGCCCCACCGTGCCTACACGGACGCGGAAGGTAACATGTTCTACAACGGTAACCTGCTGGTGAAAGCCCCCGAGGTCGTCGAAGTAGCCGACGACGACGATACGGACGACGAAGCGTAGCGCCACCCGGCCCTGAGCTGAATTAAGATTAATAACATCAATAGCCTGCCGGAATATTCCCGGTGGGCTGTTTGTGTTGTAGCGACTGCGGGCAACGTCCAATCACGAACTAGTGCACTGCCTAATTTGACTGGTGGTTAGCCAGAAAAAAAGTAAGTAGTAAATAGCGGTAATAACTGCTAGTAATATCTTACCCGACACCGTCGACACTACTAAATCCATACCCATAAATTCACTCCTCTTTACTCAGCGTGCCGTACTCGTACTTAGTCAGCCGGTAGTTAACGCAATCACGAAATTTACCGTTCCGCTTGGTGTCCGCAATGGTTACTCCTTCGCGGATCATACCATTTTTGAGCAGCACTTTAGCCGAGGCAGCGTTATCGGTGGTGTGGTGGGCGTAGACCTTATGTAGTCCTAACTCCTTGAAAGCGAACGGAATCATAGCGCCGACCGCTTCCGTAGCGATCCCTCCACCCCAGTGAGGCTCGCCCAGCCAGTACCCCAATTCAGCTTTCTCATCCTCCGGCGTCAGGTGCAGGCCGATGCCACCGATGAACTCGTCGGTATCACGCAAACGTATCGCAAATAGGTACGCTGCCCCACTCGCGAAGCTTTGATACGCACGGTTCAGGAAATAGACGGCATCTTCTTCATAGTACGGACTGGGCATCCCCCTGGTAGTAACAACGACCCTGGGGTTGTCGGCCATTTTAACAATCGCCGGAATATCTAACGTGGTCGGCCGATTGAGTTTGAGCCGCTCGGTTATTAACTCGGGGTATTCGGTGAGTCCGGTGCGTGGTTGCATCTTGAGGTTTTGGCCAAATTAATGAAGTAAGTTGAATCCGGGTAGCAGCAACGTCAGGTAAGCGTTCGAATTGAGAAACTGCTCAGTCGCTGCCGTCAATTTTTTGCCTTGCGTACGGTTGACTATCTTAGTTTCTCAAACCAACACTTACGACTCCATGCGTAGACTTCTCCCCCTGCTCCTTCCCCTACTCCTCTGCACCAGCGTCAGCGCCCAGGACGCCCTCGGCTACCAAACGCCACCGGACGACATCCTCAAACTCGTCGACGTGCCCCTCGCCCCCAGCGTACTGATGGACAAGGACAAGAAAATGATGGTCCTGATTTACCGCGACGCCTATAAGTCCATCGCAGACCTGAGCCAGACGGAGCTGCGCCTCGGCGGCCTGAGGATCGACCCGCAGACCAACATTGGTAGCCGCGTCACTTACTACAACAGCGTGGCCGTCGGCGCAACGGCGGGCGGCACGGAAGTCCGTGAAGTCACTGGCCTGCCCGAAAAACCCCGCCTGACGAACTTCAACTGGTCACCCGACTACCGCCAGGTCGCCATGACGCACACCACGGCGGAGGGTGTGGAAGTGTGGCTACTGGACGTCGCTACGGGCGCGGCCCAACGCGTGACCAACGCCGCGGAGCGCGCCGTGAATGCCAACATGGGCGACGTCATTAACTGGGCGAAGGACGGCAAATCCATGCTCGTCAAGTTTTTACCGCAGGACCGTAAATCACTCATCGACGGCGCAACTGCGGTACCGACCGGGCCAACCATCTCGACGGCCGACGGTAAGAAAGCCCAGAACCGTACTTATCAGGACCTACTGAAAAACCCGAACGACGAGCACAATTTCGAGCAACTCGCCAGGAGTGAAATTCACCGCGTCTACCCCGACGGCCGCACCGAGCGGTGGCTACCAACTGATATGTACCGCAACCTAAGCTACAGCCCCGACGGTGCATACGTTATGGTAAGTCACGTACAGCGCCCGTTTTCCTACCTCGTCCCTTACTACCGCTTCCCGACAGTGACGACCGTCTACGACCAGACCGGAAAAGTCGTACGGGTCGTGAACGACGTGCCCCTCATTGAAGACTTACCGAAAGGCTTCATGGCCACCGAGCCCGGCCGCCGGAATGTGAGCTGGCGGGCCGACAAAGCCGCGGAGCTCACTTACGTGCAGGCACTCGACGAGGGCGACCCGGCCAATGAGGTCGATTTCCGGGACGAAGTTTTTACCCTGTCCGCTCCGTTCGCGGGGGAAGGAAAATCCATCCTCAAGACAACCAACCGGTACGCGGGCATCGCCTGGGGCAACGACAACACGGCCGTCGCTTACGACCGCTGGTGGGACACGCGCAACACCAAAACCTACGTCTTTAACCCCAGCGACGCCGACCAGTCACCCAAAGTGCTTTTCGACCGTAACTACCAGGATCGGTACAGCGACCCGGGAAGCCCGGTTTACGAACGCAACGAATACGGTCGCTCCGTGCTGGCGCTGGACGGCGACCACGCGTTCATGCTTGGCGACGGATACACGGAAAATGGGCAGTACCCGTTCCTCCACAAGATTGATTTGAGCTCCGGTGATGCGGAGGAATTATACGTTTCCAAGATGGAAGGAAAGGTAGAAGATTTACAGGATTTCGACCCAAAAACTGGCCGCCTCCAGGTAAGAATCGAAAGCCCCGTCGACTACCCGAACTACTATTTCCGTGACGTGAATTCCGGCGACATGACCCAGATCACCAACTTCGAAAATCCTTTTGCGGCGTTGGGTAACGTGCACAAGGAGGTGATCACGTACGCGCGGGAGGATGGCCTCGAACTCACCGGAACGCTGTACCTGCCGGTGGGTTACGATAAGGAAAAAAAGGAAAAGATGCCGATGATCCTCTGGGCCTACCCCCGGGAGTTCAAGGACAAAGCGAGCGCGGCGCAGAACACCAGCAACCCCAACGAATTTATCTATCCCTACTACGGCAGCCCGGTCTACTGGGTCACGCGCGGTTACGTCGTACTGGACGATGCCGCCTTCCCGATCGTGGGCGAGGGCGATACGGAGCCCAACGATTCCTTCCGCAAACAACTCGTGGCTAACGGCAAGGCGGCCATCGACGCCGTCGATGCACTTGGCTACATCGACCGGGAGCGCGTTGCCGTGGGTGGCCACAGCTACGGCGCGTTTATGGTCGCCAATCTCCTGAGCCATTCCGATCTTTTTGCCGCCGGCATCGCCCGCTCGGGTGCTTATAACCGGACCCTGACGCCGTTTGGTTTCCAGTCAGAGCAACGATCCTACTGGGAGGCACCCGCGGTTTACAACACCATGTCGCCCTTCATGCACGCCGAAAAAATGAAGACGCCCTTACTGCTCGTGCACGGGGAGGCGGACAATAATTCCGGCACCTACCCTTTGCAGTCCGAGCGGTATTTTAATGCGCTTAAGGGGCTCGGGGCAACGGTTCGTCTCGTGATGCTGCCGAAGGAGAGCCACGGCTACCGCGCCAAAGAGTCGATTTTACACTTACTCTGGGAGCAAGACCAGTGGATGGAAAAGTGGGTGAAGAACAAGGGGGACATCCGCCCCTAATCGAGCATACTGATTCAGGATTTTAGGGCGCGGCCGCGGGTGCGGGGTAATTGGGAAAGGAGCGGCGATACCCTACCCTACTGCCATTCCGCAGAATCTTTTATCTTGCGACCAAACTATAAACCCCATGGCCAGAAAAGTAATTAACACGCCCAACGCACCCGCTCCCGTCGGCGCCTACAACCAGGCGATTGCCCACAACGGTGTCCTCTACGTCAGCGGACAAATCGCCCTCGACCCAAACACGGGTGAATTGTTGACCGACAACCTCGAAGTAGAAACTCGCCGCGTGCTCGATAATCTCGGGGCTATTTTGACGGCGGCTGGAAGTAGTTTCGGTCAGATCCTAAAGTGCAGCGTCTTCGTCAGCGACATCGAGAATTTCGGTAAGATCAACAGCATTTACAGCGAATATTTCGACGAGGCGACCGCTCCGGCGCGCGCGCTAGTCGAAGTGGCTAATTTACCGAAATACGTAAACGTGGAGATTAGCTGTATTGCGGCAATTGACTAATACGAGTAACGACAATGGTAAATTCGATGAACCAGTTACGCAGCTAGGTAACGAGCGCCCCGACCAGTGTGAAGCCAAGGAAACCGGGAGGTTTTCTTGGCTTCGTATTTTGTGTTACTTAGGTACTTCCCACTCCGTTAGCAGAATCTCCGCGACGACTTCTCCGGCGGGCAGGTCTCGCTTAACATTGCCGATCGTTCCCGTCCCGAAGCCGTAAGTGCCGATCTCCAGGTCGTACGCCAGCTCGTCACCGGACGGTACGGTAACGTAATACTGTATGCCAGAATCATCCTCCAGCGTGACCGTCACCAGCGCCGGATCATTACCGACAACCGACTGCGTCGTGGAAGCAACGTAGAACTGCCAACCCGTAAAAGCGAAACCATCTTCCAGGACGGGTTCCATCCTACCGTGCAGGCTCATTCGTTTGAAGGCCATGTTTGCGCCGATCTGGTCCTCCGGAAAACCACCCTCGTCGTAGCCACTGCCGGAGCACGACAACATCACTACGGTTAATAAAAGCAAGAGAGTTCGGTACATGGTCAGACGGTTTCCGGGGCGATCAGTCGAGCAAATATAGCCTTCGTTTGGTATTAAGCACGTCGCGCGTCCGCAAGCTATTCAGCCTCTTTCTCGCGCCCCATGCGCCGGTCAACGTAGCTTAAAAATGGCTTGACGCTCAGCCCGTGCAGGAAAATAGACACGAGCATCGTGAAGTTAACGATGCTCCAAACGGCGTCGATTTCGGGGAAGTACTCTGAGTTGTGCGCGTAGGCTAAATAATAGAGCGAGCCCACGCCGCGAATGCCAAAATAGCTGATGGCGAGCCGTTCCAGAAAAGGAAGTTTGGAAGGTATGAAGGCAATCATGCCACTCAGCGGGCGGATAATTAACAAGATCGCTAGACCCAGCAGCGCACCTTCCCAGGTAAGATCTGCCAGACCGCCCGTCGCCGTGATGCCACCGAAAGCGATAAGAAAAATGCCCAACACGGCTTGTTCCACCTGATCGATCGCCTCGTAGCTTTGCTGGCGGGTTTCCACCTTTGCCCCGCTCGTCCTCCCCGAAATTACGGCCGCTACGAAGACGGCCAAAAATCCGTACCCTTCGACGATCTCGGTGAGGGAATAGGTAAGTAGCGTAGCGGCAAGAATGAAGAAACCCTCTTCGATCTCCGTATCCTCTCGTTCGGTCATTTTGGCTTCGAACTTGGCGAACAACCAGGCGAGTGATTTGCCCATTGCCCAACCGCAGACCGTTCCGACGATGATGCGGTATCCGAAGTCCCACCACGCCCAGGTCAGTACGGCATCGGAAATGTCAGTCGCCGAAACGATGGCGATGGCCAGGTAGACGAACGGAAAGGCGAGTCCGTCGTTGAGCCCCGCCTCCAGCGTCAGGCCGAAACGCACTTCGTCTTCGGAGGAATCATCCTGCGGCGGGCCAACCTGCACGTTGGCCGCGAGCACGGGATCGGTCGGTGCCAGCACCGCCCCCAGCAAAATGGCCGAAGCGGGCGCCAACCCGACCCACCACCAACCCAAACCGGCAACGGCCAGGATCGTGAGCGGCATTGCAATGGCCAGTAAGTAGATACCGGTCGACCAGGTTTTCCAACCCGGGTCGCGCTTCATCTTTAAGCCCGTACCGGCCAGCGAAATGATGACGATGAACTCCGTGATGTACTCCATGAGTTGCCGGTCGAAACGGGCGTCCTCCGGGTTCATCAGCGGCAGGTCAATGGGTAAACTAAATACGGCGAACCCAAAGGTCACGTAGATAATTGGCAGACTCAGTATCTGCTTGCGCAGCAAACCGGGCAGCATGAACGTGCCCATGAGCGCAATGCCGGCAAGGAGTAGGAGAAGGATATGAGTAGACAAACAGCACGTATTTTATGTGGTGCTTGAACCCATAAGTTGCGCATCCGGTTTCGGTATTACTTCACTTAGTCCGGTGAAAGAAGCTTAAAGTCACCGTAGGCTAAACGGTCCGATAGTGTACCGTCGATGGCTACCCCCATGCGTGCTTCGAGCTCTACCGTACCCGCACGCCCCCGCAGGAATTTCAGGTATTCGGCCTCAAGCAGCGATAAGGTCTCGACGTCGATAGAGACAGCTTGACTGGGCACGCCAATCAGCGTTAACTTCGGTATGGTCAGTGAGGATTTAGTAGTAAAATCAGGCTGAAACCTTGTTCTGCCAGCGTACGCCTTTTGCAGTTCGACGCGTAGCGTTGAAGACCCGGTATTGTTGAGGTTAGCACGTACCCTTACCGGGGCGTTCAACCTTACCGCCCGGTCAAAATCAACGGTAAGCTGTTCGCCGTCTCGCTCCAGCACCAAGTTGGCCGCGGCTGGCTCCGGTACCTCAACCACGATCGAATCGCCCAAATGCTCGTCGTGTACCAGTAGGAAGCCGGGACTTATTCTCAAATCTTGTATGCCCGCCAGCGCTACTTTCTTTCGAACGGTTGGTGCGCCCGCGGTTTGGACCGCCCGCTCGTAGCGCCCCTTGAGTTCCACTTTTTGCTGGTCGTACGACTCCTCCGAATTGCGGAACAGCTTTAGCGAGATGTCAACGGCGACCAAGATGACAAAAACGGATAAGTAGATCAAAAATGGGAGTTTCATACGGATTCGTCGTTAAAGGTTGGTAAGGTTAGGAGGTAACTAAGTTCGTCGACGGAGATACCGAGCAGCGATAGATTGCGACGGATGGAGGGGATTTGCTGGCGAATAAATTCCGTCCTGCGCAGCGCTACGGCGGCCGCTTTCCCACCCTCGGCGACGAAGAAACCCCGCCCCCGGACGGTACTGATAATGGCCTGTTCCTTGAGTCGGTCGTAAGCACTCATTACGGTGTTGGGGTTTACTCCGATTTCGGCCGCTAGTTGGCGTACGGACGGTATCCGTTCACCGTCCAGCCACTCACCAGCCAGGATCTGCTCCATTCCGTAGTCAGCGATCTGCTCGTAAATGCCGTTACTTGTTGTTTGGATTCTCATGACTAAATGGTTTTGCGCCGTAAAGCCAGACCGGCCGCTAAGGTCAGCGCGAGGGCGGCCATAAACACGACCAACCCGGGGAAGTCTTCGTGAGAGTGGGGCTGAAAGACGAAACTGGCGGCGGGGCTGGCCGTAAGTAGCGTCTCGCTCTCGTACATACCCACCACGTCCGTAGCCCAAAAGGCATTCTCTGACAGGGGCACACGCTCCGGGCCGGGGTCAAAGGAAGCTCGAAGCTTGGCCACGTACACACTGAAGCCAATGATCAATAGCACAACCCCCACACCTACCCTCTTCGGCGAAATAATAACCGGCATCAAGTACACGGTCGAAAAACCCACGTGAATAAGCCACGTCTGCCACACGATTTCTGGGAGGATGGCAATTGACGGCAAGGCGATGGATATGGGAACAATGGCCTTTGCGAAAAACGACAGCAGAATGAGCGGTGCGAAACATAGAAGGGGGACGAAAAGCCAGCCGAACACTAAGACCGCCCCGAAGCGCTCCCCCCAGGAAGCGGGTAAGCTTAGAAAGCTGATGCCGCGATCCTCTTCTTTAAACCACCGCCTTAAGTAAGAGGTCGTGAAAATGATCGCGCTCAGCAAGCCCGCAAACATGAATAAACCTTCAAAAGCATCGTCGGGAAAGTTGACACTCCCGGGAGGCCCGGCGGTAGCGTCCGCTAAGCCGAAAAGGAAGTAGATGAGCGTCAGTGTGCCAACAAAAATTCCCGTCGAGGCGAGGTAAGCAACCACGCCCAACTCCGCGATGAAGATTCGGACGATGGCCAGTATCCGTGCAAAAGGGTTCATACTAATGGTGTTTGTAGAGTGCCCGGCATCACCAACCGCCCGTCGGTCAGGGCGAGGTAAAGTGTTTCCAGATCGAGTGAAGTATTGGACGGGCGGCCGTCGGCGTGCACCGTCAGCCAGCCACCGGGTACGCGGCGGGCGTACCCCTTATCGCCGTAGGGTGGCTTAACGGGTTTGAGGTTGAAGCTGTAAAAGGCAGCGGCCTGGCCAAGGTCGACGTAACCCCGGATGGTCCGGTCGGCCAGTAACAGGAGGTGATCGAGCACGTTCTCCACTTCGCTGAGCAAGTGAGTCGCGATGACGATCGTCTGCCCGGCTTCCGTGCCGGCAATGAGGCTACGGCGGAACTGATCCTTACCCTGAATATCGAGCCCGATGGTTGGTTCGTCGAGTAGCAAGACCTGAGCGCGGGTGGCGAGGGCGAAACTTAGCTGCGCGCGGCGTTTTTGACCGAAACTGACTCGATCAAGCGGCTTATTCGGATCAACGCGAAAAGAGACTAAGTTCTCCCGGTAAAGTTGGTGATCGAAGTTCGGGTAGAAGGCAGCGTAGTAATGCGCGATTTTGGTCGGCGTCCACTTCGGGGCGTGGGGCTCGCTGGGAAGAAAGTAGAGCCGTTGGAGTAAGTCAAGCGGGCGCTCCCGGGGCTCGTGTCCGAGCACTTTTAGCTCACCGGCGGAAGGGAATTGCAAGCCCGCTAGTAGTTTGAGGAGCGTCGTTTTACCTTCTCCGTTCGGTGCACAGAGGCCGGTGATGCCCGCCCGGTCGATCACCAGGTCAACGTCGGAAAGTGTTTTTTCGGGACCGTAATGGTGCGCCAGGCCGCGAGCTTCAATAATCATCGTTCGAGTGTATTAAGTGAGTAGTACACTGCAATAGTAAGCGTTCGATCGTGACCAGCCAAGCTGGCGGGCCCACTGATCGACTAACGGCCGGTTCTGGTCGATGAGATTTCAGGTTCGCCGCCATTGGGCACCCATGAGCCACGAATTGTGAAGACGTGAAACACAAAAAAGCAGGGAGCACGGTTGCCCGTATTCCCTGCTCATCCGTAAACTTCTTTGCACCCGCGACCGCGCAAAATTGACCGTACGCTCCCCTTAATTAATCACGTTACCTTCCTTATCGAACTGCTTGATGGAGCCGTCCTTGATACGCGACATGTAATCTTTGAGCGCCCGGCGCACGTTTGGCATGAGGAAATACAAACCGAGCACGTTAGGAAAACACATGGCGAAGATCATCGCGTCGCCGAAGTCGAATACCGCTTTGGCACTAATCCCCGAGCCAATAATAACGAACAGACAAAAAATAATTTTATAAATCGCTTCCTGTGTCTTCGTCTGACCGAAGAGGTAAGTCCAACACTTCAGGCCGTAGTAGGACCAACTAATCATCGTGGACAGCGCGAAGAGAATAACCGCGATACCGAGCACAATGGGGAACCAGCTGATCACCGACTCAAACGCCGCACTTGTGAGCGCGATATCGCCAACTGTCTCGTTAGTCTTATTGGCGAAAGCATCCACCGCACCGTAGCCACCGTAATTCGTGATGACGATCACCAATGCCGTCATCGTACAGACGACCACCGTGTCGATGAAGGGCTCCAGCAGCGCGACAATTCCTTCGCTGATGGGCTCGTCCGTTTTTGCCGCCGAGTGAGCGATCGAAGCCGAACCGACGCCCGCTTCGTTAGAAAAGGCCGCACGGCGAAAACCCTGGATCAGGACACCGACCGCACCTCCGTAAAGCGCGTCGGAGTTGAACGCACCGCCGATGATCTGCCCGAACGCGGCGGGAATATCCGTAAAGTGATACCCCAGCACGATCAACGCTCCCAGGATGTAGACACCCACCATAAACGGCACGACTTTATCGGTCACCTTAGCAATACTTTTGATGCCACCAAGGATGATGAGGCCGACGACGAGGGCCATGGCCGTACCGAAGATCCACCCACGACCGTAAAATATACTGTCGACGCCACCGGTGATGTCGGTTAACTGAACGGTTGCCTGGTTAATTTGGACCATGTTCCCTCCCCCCAGGCTACCACCGATACAGAAAATGGCAAAAAATACGGCGAGAACCTTACCGAGAATGCCCCAGTTCTTTCCCTTTTCCGCTAGCCCACGGTCGAGGTAATACATGGGCCCACCGGAAACGGAACCATCCGCGTGCACGTCGCGGTACATCACGCCGAGGGAGCATTCGACAAACTTAGAGGACATACCGAGAAAGCCGGCAACGATCATCCAGAACGTCGCGCCCGGGCCACCCAGCGCAACGGCATAAGCCACGCCGGCAATGTTACCAACGCCGACCGTGCCGGAAAGCGCGGCGGTGAGAGCCTGAAAATGAGACACCTCGCCCGGCTCATTGGGGTCGTCGTAAATGCCGCGCACCACGTCAATCGCGTGGCGGAAAGCAGTAATGTTGATAAAGCCCATGTACACCGTGAAGACGGTGGCACCGATGATCAGCCACGGCAACACAAAAGGAACTTCCTGGCCACCGATCAAGAAAGGAAAGGGGAAAAAGACGATCGCCTCCACAAAAGCGGTGACGGGTTCGAAGATGCTTTGCAAGAAAGCGTCGACCGGGCCAGCTTCTTCTTGCGCAAGCAAGAAAATCGGGGAAAACAAGCCGAGGATTGCAAGAACGTATTTTTTCAACATAGAAGGGTGAGTGAGCTGCCGCGCCGCTAAAACACGGTGATTAAATTTGGGAAAGCCCGAAGGTAACAACTTTTGTTACGTCCGTAGGGCGTGCGTTCTGAATTATGGACTTCGCCCGGCCCGGCCCCGTCAGTTAGGACAAATTGCTACCTTCGGACCGACCGAAATGCAAGCAACCCCGACATACACCGACGAAGAACTGGTAAACCGACTGCGGGGCGGGGCGGCCGATGCCCTGGATGCGCTTTTTCGGCGCCACTACGTTGAACTTTGCCGCGTTGCCAATCGCTTCGTACGGGACGAAAACCAGGCGGAAGATATCGTCCAGGAGCTATTCGTTGCGCTCTGGGAAAAACGCTCCACCCTTCCTCCGTTAACGGCAACCGCACCCTACCTACGCCGGTCGACGCGCAACCGCAGCCTCAACTATTTGCGCGACCGTAAGCGAATCCCCGTCGACGATGGGGAGCTGCCCGAAACGCTCGCCGCGGAAACCGGCCCCACTGGCATCGAAAATTTTGAACTGGGAGCACGCATCAACGGGGCCATCGATCGCTTGCCCGAGCGGTGCCGGCTGGTATTTACGATGAGCAAAGTCGAGGATATGAGCCACCGGGAAATCGCCCAGAGCCTGAACATTTCGACCAAAACGGTAGAAAACCAAATGACGCGCGCGTACCGCCACCTCCGCGCGTGGCTGGCGCTGCTGGCGCTGTTTCAGGTACTGATCTGATGACGATCGGTGACCTTCCGGTCCGCCGCCCGACGAATTAGGGGTATAAACGCGATTCAGCGTGGGGGGAGTTGTTAACTTTGGTGTCCCCCCAACCAGGAACAGAATAGTATTTAAGTTTTTCCAAGCAATGAGCTTACGCAGCCACCAAGAAATCGATCGACTCGCCACTGGTTACGGCCAGGACTTCACGCCCGACGTGGAAAAGGGACTCGCTCGTCTCCACAGAAACATTGACGGAGAACGTCGCCAGGCCAAAGTTCGTCGGTTGCGTTTACCCCACTGGCTGTCAATCGCCGCGGGTGTCCTGCTGCTGTTCACGGCCGGTTTTTTCCTTCTTTCTTCTGGCAACACGACCTTTCGCAATGATACCCTCGAGGCCATGGCCGTCGAACTACCCGACGGCACCGAAGTAATTCTGCAGCGAGGTTCTAGTTTATCGTTTGGTGGCGCGTACGCGGGTGCGGAGCGGCGGGTGGAGATTGAAGGTCAGGGATACTTTAACGTAGTAAAAGATGCGGACAAACCGTTTTTAGTTTCTACGGGCAAGACGACTTTGCGGGTTACCGGCACGGCGTTCAATCTACGGGTCGAGGGAGAGGAACTGGAAGTCGAGGTTTCCGAAGGCTCCATCGTGCTCGACTACGGCGACCGTGAAGTCAGCGTTGCCGCCAAACAGTGCGGTATATCCAAATCCGGCGAGCTACCCACCATGGTCGAGGCACCGAACCTTAACCGCCACGCCTGGCGGACGGGGCACCTGGTTTTCGAAAACGCCCCGGTGGCACAAGTACTCGCTACCCTACACAACAACTGGGACGTTGAAGTAGACCTACCCACCACTTGTGACTATCCCATCAGTGCTACCTTCAACAAGAAAGACGCCGCCGCCATCCTGGAAACGGTCGCCAAGCTGGGTGGAATGACTTGCACCGCGACCGGTAAAAACACCTTTGCTTTCGTCGGCGGTTGCGACACGAACGTAGGCGAATAATTATACGACTCGCTAGACGTGCCGCCCGAACTCGTTACTCACCAGCCAACATCATGCGCCTTTATCTACTTCCACTGCTGTTGTTCTTTCTGGGGCAACCGGTTGCGGAGGCGCAGACAAATGCTGGCACGGATGTAGAATATAAGCTACCCCGCCGGACGCTCGTGCTCGAAAAGGCACTAATTAAATTGCGGGAGGAGGGAGCACAATTAAGCTACCGACCGGACCAACTCCCCCAGCTTTCCCTAAAGGTCCCCGGCGGCAAGAAATCCCTCGGTGGTTGGCTGAGCTTCCTCCTTCAGGATACCGAACTTACCTACCAACAATCCGCGGCGGGCTACCTTGTTTACCCCGACGCTACCCTGCCCGAGCAAATGCTCAACGTGTACGGCGTGGTTCAGGACAAAGAGACTGGGGAACGACTAATCGGCGCGGCCGTGCAGGTCCGGAACGAGAACCGCGGCGTCCTGACCAATGAATACGGTTTCTATTCGCTCCCCGTTAACGGGGGTAACCGCCGGTTGCGCGTCACGTACATAGGCTACCAACCCTACGAAGACCAGGTATTGTTGCGTCAGGACTCCACCTTCGATATTTCGCTGGTGCCCGACCGTACCCTGCCGGCCGTCATCGTCAGGGCGGCACCCGCTACCGGGGCCGGTCTTTACCTAATGGACACCCGCGCGAGCATCGGCCGCGAAGAAGTCGACCGCACCGCCGGCCTCGGCGGCCAGGCTGACCCGCTCCGCGTGGCGCGCCTGCTACCGGGTGTAGAATCCGGCGCGGATGGCGTGGGCGGCATCTTCATCCGCGGCTCCGAAAGCGGCCATAACCTTGTCCTGCTCGACGGCGTCCCGGTGTACAACGTCAACCACGCCGCCGGCATCTTTTCCATTTTTAACAACGAAGCCATTCGGCGCGTCGACCTGTACAAAGACGGAATGCCCGCCCGCTTCGGTGGGCGCATTGGCGGCGTACTGGACGTGCACACCCGCGACGGGAACCTCTACGATCACCGAACCTCCGTTAGCACCAGCTTACTGGCCGCCCAGGTGACGAGCGAGGGCCCGATTACCGAAGGTCAGAGTTCCTACCTGGTTGCCGGCCGCTACTTCTGGGCCGGGAACGTCCTGCGTCAGGCCAGTGAGCGGTACAAGCAGGACCGGGGGCGGCAGGGCCGCATCGATTACGACGTGTACGACGTCAATTTTAAGCTCAATCAGCAGCTGGGCAAACGCGGGCGGCTCTATCTGAGTGCTTTCCGCGGCGTCGATCACTACAGCAACTACACCTACGCAACGGATACGGTGACCGTGCTGAACCCAGCGGGAGCCGTCTTTCGATACGCCACGCCCCGCAGCCGGTTTGAAGAAGTAAACTGGACGAACACGGTAGCGGCCCTGCGCTACAACCACGTTTTCAACCGTCGGTTGTTCGGCAACTTCCGGCTCAGCCTTTCTGATCTGTCCGTCGACGCCGCCTACGAGCGTTCCGACAGCCTGAACGAAGTCAACCTGCCGAGTAAAACCGGAGATATCTTCAGTGGTCGCTACGGCTCCGACATTGGTCAAATTGGGCTAGCTTTCGACGGGCAGTACACCCTGACGAACGATTCCGAACTGCGCTTTGGGTTTGAAGGGAACCGCCATTCCTTTACGCCGCTTTTGAATTCGAGCGCCGTTCCACTCTCTTTCCACCCGGAGCTAAGTTCCGTGAGTAAAACCCAGGCCATCGAGCCGGAGGAGGTAGTTGGTTACGCTAGCTTCTCGGGGGCGTTTCGCGGCGTTAATTACCGAGCGGGAATGAGGTTACAGTGGTGGATCAACGGCACCAACTACGTGAACGCCAGCCCCCGCCTGCTGCTCGCCGGCCAGTTCAGCCCCAAAACTACCTGGCGCCTTGCGTTTGACCGCACCGTACAGTCCGTCCACCAGGTAAGTAGCACGGTTATTGGTCTGCCCTCGGAAATGTGGGTGCCCTCGACGCGGGAGGTCGCCCCCTCGACGGCCACCCAGGTGAGCGCAAACTTCCAACAAAGATTTTGGGAGGACTGGAACCTGGAAGTCGCCACCTATTACCGTGACCTAAGAAGATTAGTCTCTTTTCGCGAGGGTGGCGACGAAGAAAATTGGGTCAATAATTTAAGCCGGGGGCAAGGGTTTGCGCGCGGCGCCGAGTTTACGCTCAGCCGGGCGACCCCCAAGTTCCGCGGGTGGTTGAGCTACGTACTCTCCCAGAGCCGCCGCCAGTTCGACGATAAGGTCAACGCCGGTCGGCCGTTCGATTTCCGCTACGGGCGGCGGCACGCGGTGAAGGTGTTTGCCTTGTACATGCCGACGCCGAGCGTCTCCCTGTCGGCTACGTGGCACTACGGGTCCGGGGCTAATTACAGCCTGAGCCGGGAGTCTTTTTGGTTGGTTGACCCCACTAGGCTATCGGATGAAGACCGCTTACAAACGGTCGACCTGATCGAGGAAAAGAACGGGGTTCGCCTCCCGGCGAATCACCGCCTGGACGTTAACGCGCAGTTTGAATGGAGGCGAGCGGGCGGAAGCCGCTTCGGTCACACGCTGGATATTGGCATCTACAACGTGTACAGCCGGCACAACCCGATCTACTACGATATTCAGACGGACTACTTCTCCCGCGACGAGCAACTCGTCGCCAACCGAGATTTCATCCAGGTGTACCTCGCTCCCATCACCCCCACACTTGCCTACCGACTAACCTTTGGCCGTGGAGGAGGGAAACCGGGGCAGTAAATTTTTTCGTAGCTACTGGTGGTCCCGATAAGTAAAACCTCACCCCACCCGCCCGTACCCGGTATGCTGCGTTAACTAACTTAACGGGCTACGGATTTGCGCAACCTACGTTAAAAGCTTATTTTACCCTTAGAATGAATAGCTACGTCCGGCCCATCGACCGTGTTTTTCGGTTTCTTTCCCTCCTGAGCCTCGCCTTTTGTGGGTGGGCGTGTGAAGAAGTGATCGAGAGTCCCTTCGAGCTCCGCGAACCAAAGCTAGTGCTTTCGTCCATCTTTGCCCCCCACCAACCGGTGCGGGTCAGCGTCACGGCTACGCAACCCATCACCGGGGAGCAAAGGTTTACCGAGATCAACGACGCGGAGGTTATGCTTTTTGAAGGATCGGAACTGATTGAAACACTTGCTTTCTTCCCCGGGCGAAGTGGTAAGCCGGGCAGCTACCAGACGGTTGATTTTCACCCGGTGGCTAACCAGCATTATACACTGCACGCTTCGGCGGATGGGTTTACGCCGGTCTCCGCGGCCAGCAAAATTCCGACCCGCGTTGCGATCTCGTCCATCAGTATTGGTGAGCTCACCCAAATGACGGTCCTCGGTGCGGAGGTGTACGATTATCAGCTGCGCATCACCTTCGATGCTCCCCCGGAAATCGAGCATTATTATGACTTACGCATTAGCCAGCAGGTGATTCCTTTCCGGGTTAGTGAGCTCGGCGACACGACGCTTTACGAACCGATTACAAAAAATGTCTTGCCGCCTGGCTCCCGGGCGGGGACTACTTTGGCCGACGGCGACCAGGCGAGTGTGCTCTTTCGGGATGAATCAGCGGTGGGAAACATTGAAGTCCACCTGCAGAGCGTTATCGATCCCAGTAAAGAACTTCTCGGATCCATCGTAGCGGAGCTGCGAACGGTATCCCGTGAATACTACTTCTTTCAACGCACCATTCAGGGCGAAGGGACGGTATTCGTTGGCATCCTCGAGCCCCGGGTCAACAGTTTTACGAACGTTACCGCTGGCTTCGGAATATTCGCCGGTTACAGCTCCTACACGCAGGCCTACGAGTTCTATAATCGGTAAGTAGTTCTCGGCGCGGTCGCGGGGTGCAGGGTTCGGGAGGCGAGGAGCGAAGTTTTTGGGTTTAGCCTTACTTGACCTTGCGCACTTAGGGTGATGACGGGTCTGGAGAGATTACTTTCTAACACACAAATCACAAAAGGAAGAAGAAACACAAAGCAACAGCTAATGAATGTGGCGTACTAATACTTTTTTGTGCTTACGTCCTATTTTGGGTATTCCGTGTTCCGCTGTCTTTACGGTTAGAAAAATTTCCCGCCCCAAGCTCCTCTACCAATCATCCCTGCACTCCCGATAGCTATCGGGACCGCGACCGTACGCAATCCCGACATCCACGTTTGGCCCCCTACCAATCAATTATTGAGCGCTTCTTTATTTTGGCACGTTCGCTTTAAAGTGCCATTTTGACAGCCCGGGTCCGTATCTTTGCCCACCCTAACCAGGCGTGCCATATGTACAACGACAACCCCACCATCAGTGACCTACCCAAGGTCGTCGACGAAAACAAACAAGGAGAAGTGTTCGGCGCGGAGTTCGCGCAGAACCAACCGCACACCAAGCAATTTTACATCGAAAGCTACGGTTGCCAGATGAATTTCTCTGACTCCGAGATCGTCGCTTCCATCCTGGGCGAAGCGGGGTACGGACCGACGCGCGATATGGAAGCGGCGGACTTAATTTTGGTGAACACCTGTTCCATTCGCGAGAAGGCGGAAGAAACCGTGCGTAAGCGCCTCCGTGTTTTCGACAAGGTTAAGCAGCGCAAACCCGGCACGATGATCGGTGTCCTTGGCTGCATGGCCGAGCGCCTGAAGGCTAAATTTCTGGAGGAAGAGAAACTCGTTGACATCGTCGTCGGCCCCGACGCTTACCGCGACCTGCCCAGCCTCGTTGCCGGCGCGGAAGAGGGGGAAAAAGGCGTGAACGTCTTTCTCAGCCGGGAAGAAACCTACGCTGACATCAGCCCGGTACGCCTCCAATCCAACGGGGTAACGGCGTTCATTTCCATCATGCGGGGTTGCGATAATATGTGTTCCTTCTGCGTCGTCCCCTACACCCGGGGCCGCGAGCGCAGCCGTTCCGCGTTCAGTATTGTCGCCGAAGCTACCGATCTGTTCGACAAGGGTTTCCGCGAAGTGACCTTACTCGGTCAGAACGTCGATAGTTACAAGTGGGAGAACCCGGAAACGGGCCGCAAGACGAATTTTGCCGAGCTCCTGACGATGACGGCCGCCGTCGACCCCAACCTCCGCATTCGCTTCAGCACCAGCCACCCCAAAGACATCACCGACGACGTCCTCTACGCCATGCGCGACCACGACAACGTGTGTAAATACATCCACCTCCCCGTCCAGTCCGGCAACTCCCGCATCCTGGACCTGATGAACCGGACCTACACCCGGGAATGGTACATCGATAAAGTAAAACGCATCTACGAGATCATGCCCGATTGCGCGATCTCTTCCGACGTGATCACGGGCTTCTGCACCGAAACCGAAGCGGACCACCGGGAGACGCTGAGCATGATCGAGTTCGCCCGCTACAGCATGAGCTACATGTTCTTCTACAGCGAGCGCCCCGGCACGCCGGCCGCTCGTAAATTGGAGGATGACGTACCGCTCAAGGTCAAGAAGCGTCGGCTCACCGAGATCATCGAACTGCAAACCGGCATCAGTGCGGAGCTCAACGCCGGTGAAGTCGGTAAGGTGTTCCGGGTGCTGATCGAAGGGGATTCGAAACGATCCGATCAGGACTGGAAAGGCCGCACCACCCAAAACCGGATGGTCGTGTTTCCAAAACAAGCGGGACAAAAGCCCGGTGATTACGTCCACGTACACATTAAGGATAGCAGCAGCGCTACCCTGACGGGCTTACAGGTCGGCACCACCGTCCACGCTTAAGCACAGCGGCAAGATTCCCAAGTTCTCACCGTACCTCCAATGGGCAAATCGCCCAGAACAATAGTTTCAGATGGCCAAGTTAGATACCGTCAAGCGCCGCTACGGCATCGTCGGGCGGTCGCCCGCCCTCGAAAACGCCCTACAGACTGCCCTGCGGGTGGCGGGGACGGACCTTTCGGTACTCATCACCGGTGAGTCGGGTGTAGGTAAGGAAGTGATGTCGCGAATCATTCACGATAATTCCGTGCGTAAGCACGGTGGTTTCATCGCCATCAACTGCGGTGCGCTCCCTCCGGGCACAATCAACTCCGAGCTTTTCGGGCACGAAAAAGGCGCCTATACAGATGCGCGCGCGGACCGGAAGGGTTACTTCGAAACGCTCAACGGGGGCACCATTTTTCTCGACGAGATCGGGGAGATGCCGTTGCAGACCCAGAGTTATCTACTGCGGATACTGGAAAACGGCGAGTTCATCAGGATGGGTTCCAGCACCGTACAAAAGACGGACGTTCGCGTTGTGGCCGCCACGAACCGGAAACTGATGGAGCGCGTCCAGGCCGGAAAATTCCGGGAGGACCTTTACTACCGGCTGGCCACCGTACCGATCGACATGCCGAGCTTGCGGGAGCGGCCGGAGGATATTTACATGCTCTTCCGTCACTTCGCCAATAATTTCGCCGAGAAGCAGGCCATCGAGCCCGTGCAGATCGACGAGGAGGCCCGTTGGTTACTGGAAAATTATGGTTGGCCGGGGAACATCCGGGAGCTAAAGAACGTCGCCGAGCGGGTGAGCATCTTGTCCGAAGCCAGGCTCATCACCGGCGTCGATCTGGCCGAGCTAATGCCCCAGTTGATGAAGCGTAACCTCCCGACCGTCCGCCAGAACGACGGGGATACGGTGGGGATGCAGGAGCGGGAAATTCTGTACAAAGTCCTGTTTGACATGAAAGAGGACATGTCGCAGCTAAAGAACTTGGTGACCGAACTGATTCGGACGAACGACCTCCACGTGCCGGACATGTCGCAAGTCCGCAGCCTCACCCTACCCGGCCAGTTTCCCGCCGCGGCGGACGCAATCGACCGGTTTGCGGCCAACGAATCGATGGACGACGAGCTTGACTACAAGAGCTTGACCAGAAGGGGCGCGGGCGCTGGTGCCAGACGTGGCCAGCGGAACAAGCCCACTACCCCACCCCAGGGCTTTTCCCGAAACGGAGATGACCCCATCGTCCTGAACCCCGAAATGGAGCGCGCTTACGCGCAGACCGAAATCGTCGAAGAGGATTTGAGCCTGGCCAACGCGGAAAAAGAACTCATCAAAAAAGCACTGAAGAAACACAACAGCCGGCGTAAGGAAGCGGCGGCGGAACTGGGGATCAGCGAGCGGACGCTCTACCGGAAAATCAAGGAGTACGACGTTGATTAGAGATTAGGCTGATAAATGCATTGCTGGTACCCGCCTTTGATTTGGGTTCGAAACATAGCAGCCGCTGGCTAATTCACCTTGCACCCGCGACCGCGCCCCGCTTATCTAATTGGACCAACTACACTCGTATAATTCAGCCTCACTTATCTTTCAACGTGATTTTGCACGAGCCAGCCCGGTATAATACAATCCTAAACAGCAAAGCTCAGGACGCCGCGTAAGCCGCGCGCAACGCCTCAAGATCAATCGCCACCACGCCCCGCTTGGCGATCACCTGCGCGCCTGCGAGATTAGCCAGTGCCGCGATTTCCACCAAATTCATACCGGCGGCCAGGCCGCAGGCGGCGACACTGATGACGGTATCCCCCGCGCCACTCACGTCGGCTACGGCACGGGCGTTTGTTTTGTGGATGGAGCTACTTTTTCCGTCGTTGACGTAGATGCCGTGCTCGCTCAGGGTGATCATGATGGCTGCGCAAGACAGCTTCGCAAAAATTTCCTCCGCCGCATGGTCAAGACTTTCCTGGGTCGGGCGCACGGGGTAGTTAACTTGTTGTTGTATCTCGCGCAAATTCGGTTTAAACAAAGAGCAGCCCACGAAGCTCCAAAAGTTCTTGTCCTTAGGGTCTACCACGGTCTTCACGCCGTGAGATTCGCACAAATCCAGAATCCTTTTGGTCAGCGGTTCTTCCAAAACGCCTTTGTTATAATCCTGGAGCAGTACGAGGTCCAGCCGCCCCTCCAGGATAGCCGTTGCAATGGGTATATATAATTTTTCCTGAATACCCGAGCCAATGCCAGCCACGCTCTCTTTATCAACCCGCAGTAACTGCTGCCCGTCGGCGGTCAACCGCGTTTTGACGGTGGTCGGCCGGGATTCGTCGGTGACCATCAAGTCAGAAGAGAGGCCCCGATCGACGAGTAAGGCGCTGAATACATCACCGTCCACCCCGCCACCGATAACTCCGGCAAGGTGAACTCGCGCGCCAAGAGCCAGCAGGTTCAGCGCTACGTTCGCCGCACCGCCCAGCCGATTTTCTTCCCCCCCCAGCGCCAGGACCGGTACGGGGGCTTCGGGGCTAATCCGGTCGACCCGGCCGTTCAGGTACCGGTCGATCATGACGTCGCCGACGACGAGAATACGGAGTGGTGAGAAGTCTGGAAGCGAGATGGCGGATAAGTTATGTGGTCACAATAAACGACGAAGCCGCTAACCCCGGAGGATAGCGGCTTCAAAAAATGATGGTCGCGGGAAGCGGACTACACGAAAATTTCCGTTCCGGCGAAGTGGAACTGGCTTTCGATCTCAGCGTTCTCGTCGCTGTCGGAGCCGTGCACGGCGTTCTCGCCGATGCTCGTTGCGAACTTTTTGCGGATCGTTCCTTCGGCGGCGTCGGCGGGGTTAGTCGCGCCGATCAGGGTGCGGAATTCAGCTACGGCGTTCTCTTTTTCGAGGACGGCGGCAACGATCGGTCCGCTGCTCATGAATTCGACGAGCTCACCGTAGAAGGGGCGTTCCTTGTGTACGGCGTAAAACTCACCGGCCTTTTCGGCGCTCAGTTTGGTGTACTTCATGGAGACGATTTTGAAACCGCCGGCGTTGATGTGCTCGAGGATAGCACCGAGGTGACCGTTTTTGACGGCGCCGGGCTTAATCATGGTGAAGGTGCGGTTGGTAGCCATAACGTGGATGTTTTGATTAGGGGGCGAAGGTAGGGTGCCGAGTTGGATTTTTTCGCGGACGTCAGTTTGGTCTCCCGCCGCCCCTGCTGCGGTTCGGGGGTGGGAATTACCGATTGCATTATCTCTCCTTGGTTCTTACTCAAATCACTCCCACGACTCGTCGATTGTCAGTTCTTTCCTCGCTACATTTGCCCCGACCTCATGCAGCCCCACACAAATTATGACCAGAGAAGACCACTTTACCGAGCCCGCCGACCTCAAACACATTGCCATTGCCGGCAACATTGGCGCGGGTAAGACGACACTGTGCACCAAGCTCGGCCAGCACTTCGGCTGGGACGTGCACTACGAGAGCGCGGACGACAACCCCTACCTGGCTGACTTTTACAACGACATGGAGCGGTGGAGTTTTAACCTGCAGGTCTACTTTTTGCACAATCGCTTCGCCCAGATCATTGAAATTCAGGATGGCGACCGGACGGTGATTCAGGACAGAACGATTTACGAGGATGCCTTCATTTTCGCGCCCAACCTCAAGGACATGGGGATGCTCACCAAGCGCGATTTTGACAACTACTCCGCGCTCTTCGAGACGATGAATAAAAGCATCTCGCCGCCGGACCTACTCATCTACCTACGTGCCGGGACGGGGACGCTGGTGTCCCACATCCAGAACCGTGGCCGGGAGTACGAGGGCGCCATGAGCCTCAACTACCTCAAGAAGCTCAACCAACGGTACGAAGACTGGATCAGCGACTACAGCGAAGGCAAAAGTCTGATCATCGACGTCGACAACCTGGACTTCGCGAACAAGCCCGAAGACCTGGGCCACGTCGTTGAACGGGTGCAGTCCAAGTTACACGGTTTGTTTTAGCCACCAGCATTTTGCATATTTAGGCTTATGGACTTCAATGCAGACTTAGGAGAATCCTGGTACCAGCACCGCGTCGGTAGCGACACCGGCCTCATGCCCTTCCTCGATAGTTGCAACATCGCCTGCGGCTTTCACGGGGGCGATGCGCTCACCATGCGCCGCACGATCGAGTTGGCGCTCTTTCATGGCGTGAACGTCGGCGCCCACCCCAGCTACCCCGACCGCGAACATTTCGGCAGACGGAAAATGGACATCCCGCCCGAGCAGCTCGAAGCATTACTCCTTTACCAGGTCGCCGCATTGCAGGGTATGACCGCCGCCGCGGGAGGGGAGTTACGACACATCAAGCTCCACGGCGCCCTGTACCACCACGCCGCCTTCGGGGCCGACGCGATGGCCGCACAGTCCGTCGTCCGGGTGGCGCGGGCCCTCGGTAAACTAACGATCTATGGTCCGCAGGGCTCGCACCTCGAGCGGGAGGCCCTGCACGCAAAAGTACCCTTCCTGGCCGAAGGATTCGTGGATCGCCGTTACGAGGCTTACAACCGTTTGATGCCACGTAAAGAGAAGACCGCACTTTTACAATCCGCCGGTGAGTGCGCCGACCAGGCCCGGGACCTGATTAATGGGACCGTACAGCTCGCCAGCGGACAATCCGCTACGGTCGCGGTACAAACCATTTGCGTCCACGGCGACCACCGGGGTTGCGAAGAGCGGGCGCGGGCGGTGCGGGAGGTACTGGATCGTACCGCTGCGTAACGCGCGTAAAAATGATCGAGGCTAAGCAAGCGCGTGGCTACAACAATTAGTACAGATTACACTCCAGTATGCTCAAGCCTTTCGTGTCGATCATCCTGCCTACTTTCAATCGTTCGACCATGCTCGTGCACGCAGTCCGGAGCGTGCTGGCGCAGACGTACCGGGAATGGGAGTTAATCATCGTGGATGATGGTTCCACGGATGATACCGCCGCCGTAGTGGCTGGTTTTGACGACAATAGAATACGCTACTTTTACCAGGAGAACGGAGAGCTCTCCCGGGCGCGCAACCGGGGCCTGCGCGAAGTACGTGGAGAATATTTTGGCTTCCTGGACGATGACGATTTATTTCTACCGGAGCACCTGTCCGTAATGGTGGCAGTTATTAATAAGGACGCTAAACAGCACGCTGCGTACCGGAGTGGTCTCATCTTACGCCTGCCGGGAAAAGAAGTTAAAGCTCTACTCTGGGACAACTCTAAAAGTAGTCTGCTTCAGCACTGGGAATTACACACCGGTATTTTTGGTATTCTTTTTCAATCTGAGTTAGTCGTACAACGACCCTTCAATCCCGAGCAACTACTGCTGGAGGATTTCACTTGGTTCTCCGCCTTACTAACCGAATTTAGTCTGCTCCAGCATGGCCACTACACGGCCGTAGTACAGCAACACGCGAACCAAAGGAGTGGAAACTACCTGAATGAAGACGTGCTCAGAGAGAATATTTCTCGTCTCGCCGACGCGTATAATCAACCCGAGGTCGTGCGGCGGGTTCCGTTCGATCTCTACCGTCGGCAAGTTCTGCACCAGTACTTACACTACACCCGGCAATTAATTGTGAACGGGCAAAGAAAGGAGGCAATAAAAATTTATTGGGAAAGTCTCGGGTACGTGAAGTGGAGCGAATGGCGTGACCCGGTCGTTACGTTCGTGAAACTACTGATCGGCTAAATAACTGACCTTACGCAGCACTTTTCTTTTCTGCCACACAGAGCACAGAGAGAACAAAGAAGAGCTACTCTTTGTGACCTTTGTGTGCTATGTGGTTACATCTTTTGCGTATGGTCAGTAAATAATTAGTCCTCATCGATGATCGCGTCGTCGATCAGGCTGTCACCGTCTCCGTCGCTGTCCAGAAAGCCGGCAATTTTTCCACCTTTGGGCTTCTCTTCCGGGTTCGGATTTTTACCGATCGTCATCTCCTTTCCGCCCTCGTTCTGGTAATCACCCTTGGCGAAGCGGTCCGCGCGATCGAAGAAAGAATCAGTGCCGGATAGGGTAGATTCGCTAGTATCCCGGGCGCCTTCTTTACCACCGAAGGCCGTGGCGCGGGCTTCGGCCTGCTCGGCGGCACGCTGGGCCTTGATGACGGCCTCCTCCGCCTTCATCCGCTTAGCTTCTACGTCGGCGTGGTTGACAAAATCATCGAATTTATCCTTGGCTTCGGACCCAGCTTGGGCGGCGCGGTCGAGGGCTTCGTCACCCTTCTCGAGCACTTTCTTGCCGACGACTTCGCTCAGGTCACCAATTTTGTTGGCAATTTTTCCCGCTTGCACTTTGGCGGCGAGGCCGGCCTTAGCGGCGGCGTCGAGCGATGGCGTAACGAATTCGTTGGCCTTCGCGGCGGCCTTGCTTGCTTTTGACTTAGCATCGTCCAGGAAATCCGATTCAAAGTCGATGGGGCTTTTGTCACCGGGTTTGCGGGGTGGTTCCGAAACGGTTAGGTCGCCGAAAGCGGAGTTGTTGCGGTCGGCCTGTCCTGGTTTTCCGGGCGTGCCGAGGTCAAAGCCTTCGAAGGCCCCGATCTCTTCGTCGTCGGTTTTTTTACCCAGTTTCATGTTGATGGAATCGGTGGCCCGGTCCTTCAACTCCCGCCCCTTGTCGGCGGCGGTGTCGGCTTCCCGCCAGATCTTGTCAGTGAGGTCTTCGAGGGCGTCTTTGCCCTTGGCGACGTAACCGGGCGCTTTGCTGATCACGTCCAGGGCGGCATCTTTGGTGAGGCCGGCTAATTCCTCCGCTGCATCGGCGCCGTCGCGGCCTGCTTCCCTGACTTTACCTTCAGCTTTGCTGGCCTGGTGTTTGGCGACGGATTTCGCGCCGAAGAAGACACGTTTGAGATCGTTGAAAATGGACATGGTCGGGTTGATGATGGTTAGTTAAATGTACGTAATCAACGCGTCATTGTTCCTATTGGGTCGGCGCTCGGTGGTCATAATCACCACCGCACTTCCCGAGTGCCACCCCGCACCTGCGTCCACGCCCTACTCATTGTGGTATTTTTCACCGCGCAGAATCGTCATGCTCCGGTACAGCTGCTCGGTAAAAAATAGGCGGATCATTTGGTGGCTGAACGTCATGTCCGAAAGGGAAAGCTTGCCGTTTGCGCGTGCGTAGACGGCTTCGGAGAACCCAAAAGCGCCGCCCACCACGAAGATCAACCTGCGGTAAGGCATCTGCAACTGGCGGTCCAACCAGCGGGCAAATTTCATACTGGTGAAGCGTTTACCACCCTCGTCGAGCAGAATGAGTCCGTCATCGTTATTTAATTTGCCGAGGATCAGTTCTCCCTCTTTGCCTTTCAGTGCTTCGCTGGAAAGCTTACCGGCGTTACGTACGTCGCGTAAAATGTCGAAGGATATCGGTAGGTAATGGCCGAGTCGCTTTTGATAGATCGCCTCGCCCTCGCACAAATACTTCTCGCTCGTTTTCCCCACGTAATACACCAGTACTTTCATGCGGCGAAGGTAAGTAGGGCGCGGTCGCGGGTGCAAAGTAGTGGGGCCAAGCAGCGGGGTTTATCTTCGCCGCATGTACAATCAGTATTCTTTAAACAACGCCCCCGAGCTCCATCCTATCCTGGTGGCTTTGCTCGGCGAGGCGGGCTTTGACAGCTTTCAGGAGACCGATGCCGGACTACTGGCCTTCGGAACAACGGCCCGGCACGGCGACTGGACGGCAACGCTCGCTACCCTGAAAAAGCAATTCGGTTTTACCTACGAATGGGAGACCCTACCCGAGAAAAACTGGAACGAGGAATGGGAGAGTCAATTCCCGCCCCTTTACGTCGGCGACCGGCTGTTCATCCGCGCGGACTTCCACGCACCGGACCCGGAAGTACCGACCGAGTTGATCATCACCCCGAAGATGGCCTTCGGTACCGGCCACCACGCCACGACCTACATGATGTGCGAACTCATGTTCGACCTGCCCCTCAAGGAGGGCCGCGTGCTCGATTACGGTTGCGGGACCGGCGTCCTGGCCATCCTGGCGAAGAAACTTTTCGCCGACGTGGTTGATGCGGTAGACATCGAAGCGCCCTCCGTAGAAAACACGGTAGAAAACGCGGCCCGCAACGGCGTAAAATTAGACGCGGTGATCCTGGGCGAACTAAAAGACGTACCGGCCGGTCCGCCCTACGACTTCATCCTCGCAAACATCAACCGAAACGTAATACTGGCTACGGCCGGCGCGTTGTACGAGCGGCTCGCCGACGCCGGTACGATCGTCTTCAGCGGTATCCTCGCCCGCGACGAACAACTCTTGGTGGAGCGCCTTAAACGTACGGGCTTTCAGCACCAACAAACCCGGCAGCGGGAAGATTGGCGAGCCTTTGAATTTACGAAAGCATAACCCGCCTACATGCGTCTCATTTCCCTGATAACAACAATTCTCCTCAGTCTGGTTAGCCTCGGTGCGCAGGACTTAGCCACGTTCGACCCCACCACGGGCGTCGTTGAATTCGACGCCGCGCTGGAAAGTCACATGACGCGGTCCGGTAACGCAGCCGCGCGGGAAGCCTACGCCAATTTCACTGGTGTATTTTTTGGCGGCGGTTTCAGCGAGGCGCAGCAAAAACAAATCGCGGCAACCTCCGTACAGTTGGCCGGAAACCGGATTAGTGCTACGGGTGGTTTCATCGACTATTTGGGAGCCCTGGCGGCGCTAGTCGGGGACCCGGAGCAGGAGAACAACCTATTCAGCACTTTTCACGACGCCCTCGGTCAGCTATTGGCGAAGCCGGAACTGCGCGTTAACGAAGTAAATAATTCATTAAACACCGCTAACGTGCTGGCGAATGAGCGCAAATTTGTAGCGGACAAGGAAGGGTCCGGCTGGGTGGTTACCGGCGGTAAGATGAGCTTCGTTTACGCCGACGATGGCTTCAAGGCGCGCCTGGATACGGTGCGCCAGCTACGCGCGATCAGCGCAAAAGACACGCTGACCATTCAGGAAACGAACCTGCTCGTAGACTTGAATACCAGCCAGGTAGAAGGGCGCGGCGGCCGTACGGACTGGCGGCGCGTTGGTTTGGCACCGGAAGTATTCGTGATTTTAGTGCAGTACGCCTTCGACGGTAAGCGGATGATTTACGAGTCGGACTCCGCCCAATTTCAGTATCCGGAATACTTCGACGACGAAATTCTGGTCGGCAGTTTTGCCGATAAGATTCAGGCGGGCGGCGTGCGGGAAGAGGGGGAATTTCCCCGCTTCGTGTCCGACGACGGCTTCGTGGAAATCAAAAACATCGGCAAAAACGTCAGCCTATTCGGCAACTTCGAACTGCGGGGAAGCACGGTTTACGCCATCGGTAGTGAGCAACGGGATGCACGGGTGCGCTTGCGCCTGCAGGGCAGCGCGACCGATCGCACCGTGGAGGGTGAAGGCAGGCGCTTCACCGTCAGGGAGGGCAACACCATTACCGGCGAAAGTATCCGGACGGTCATCCGCGTCGGAAAAGACAGCCTCTCCCACCCCAGCGTAACCATGCACGTAAAGACGGACGAGCGCGTAGTATCGCTGCGCCGGACGGACAACAGCGCCGACCAGGCTCCTTTCTACCATTCCCGCAATGGCATGGCCATTTTCAGTGATTACATCGACATTTACCTGGAGGGAGATAGTGCCATCATCGGCAAGCCCACGGTCTCGTTTCAGGAACAACCGGACGTGGTGTTAGAGAGCGCCGACTACTTCAGCGAGCGAGAATACGAGAATATTCAGGACATCGGTTCAACCAATCCTCTCGAACGGATCTACGTATTTCGGGAGAAAATGAACGGAGGTTTGGACGATTTCCACGCGGACGACCTGGCTAAGTCACTGCGTAAGGACTACACGGCTACGAAAATTCAGCCACTGCTGTTCGACCTACAGGAAAGAGGCTTTTTACTGTACCATTCGGAAACCCAACGGGTAAGCCTGAAGCCTAAATTGGTCCATTACGTAGAATCCCAGCGGGAGGAAATAGACTACGACAAACTGAGGGTGGTGTCGCGCACCAGGGGTACGAACGCCGTCATGAACTTAGTCACCGGCGACATCCGCGTCAATGCCGTACTTCCCCTAGAATTTAACCGCAAGAAGCAGCTTGCCATCTTACCGGAGGGCGACCAACTGGTGGTTAAGGGTAACCGGGACATGGATTTTAGTGGGCAAATATTCGCCGGGGGGCTGGTACTGGCCGGTAAAGATTTTCACTTCAAGTACGCGCCGTACCACATCAAACTGGATTCGGTACGTTACGTGGACCTATTTACCCCGAAGGACGATAAGTTCAACGAAGCTGGAAAAACGGAACGCCTCAGCGCCGGCAGCCGCATTGAGCACCTGACGGGTTACTTGCTGCTCGACGCGCCGAAGAACAAGAGCGGCACCGAAGATATTCCTTACTTCCCTTCACTCCAGTCGAAGGACGTTAGCTACATCTACTACGATCAGGCGGACTCACTAGCCAATTACGGGCGGGACGACTTCTATTTTGAATTGCAGCCCTTCAGCCTAAACGGCACCGACTCGTTACTGGGTCGTGATATCGCACTGGCCGGCAAGCTGAATTCGGGGGGTATTTTTCCTGACTTTGAGGAATCACTTAAAATCCAGGAGGACGGCAGCCTGGGCTTCGTTACCACCACGCCGGAGGGCGGGCAGGGAACGTACGACGGCCGGGGCAATTATGAAGGAGAGATCGTACTCACCAACCGGGGCCTCGAGGGGAGTGGTAAGTTAACGTACCTAGAGTCAACGATTGAGTCAACGGACCTGAAGTTCGGCCTGGATAATACCCGGGGTAGTTCCAATAGCTTCGGTCTGGAAGAATCCACGGCGGATGGACGGATCGTACCGCAAGTGCGGGGCAATGCAGTAGCCATCGAGTTGATCCCCTACGGAGATAGTTTGGTGATTACGCCCACTGAGGGGGAAACCTTTGCGATGTTCAAGGCGGGGGAACACCAGTTCGATGGTGGCTTGGTGTTGACCCCGGACGCGCTCAAAGCTAACGGTACGCTCGATTGGTCCGCCGCCAGTATGACGTCCCGCGACATGAGCTTCACCCTGTTCGGAGCCAGGGCCGATACCTCCGACGTATCCATCAAGAGCCTCGGGGACGGCAACCAACTGGCGCTGACCACGACCAACGTCCAGTCCGACGTAAACTTTGATAACCAGGTCGCGACCTTCAGGAACAATACCACCGACCTGGCTACTTATCTTCCCTATAACCAGTACCGCACCAGCATCAACCAGTTCGACTGGGACATGGCCGGAGGCAACATCACTTTTCAGGCGCAGACTGGTAAGGACCGCTTTACCAGCACGCACCCCGACCAGGACAGCCTCACCTTCACCGGCGATTCCGCCTCCTACGACATCAATACCAGTGTACTAACGGTACGGAAGATCCCCTACATCGTCGTCGCGGATGCGCGAATCTATCCGGGTGACGGGATCGTCCAAGTGGAAGGTGGCGCTGCCATCAAAGAATTGACGAACGCGAGAATCGTGGCCGACACCATTAATGAGTACCACATCATGAACCGCGCTACCGTACAAATCGGCGGGCGGAAGGAATACACCGCCAGCGGATTTTATGAGTACAACGTCGGTGGTCATACCCAAGAGGTAGAATTTCAGAACATCGTGGGGACGCGCGTCGGTAAAGGAAGACGGGACAAAAAGGCAACCGCCACCCGCGCGGAAGGCACGGTGAAAGAAGACGCTGACTTCTACATTGATGACAAGACAAAATTTTTCGGTAGCATCAATCTCGACGCGGGGTCCAAAACCCTATTTTTCGATGGATACGCGAAAGTCGACGCCGAGCGCCTGCCCGACGCCCAGTGGTTTACGGTCCGCTCCGAGGGAGATAAAAAGAATCTTAGTCTGGCAATAGCCGAACCGAAAGATCGTGATGGCGCGCCGCTCTTCACCGGGTTGTACTTGAGTAAACCAAACCGAGGTGTCTACCCGAGCATCGTGCAGTCGCTGGATTTTCGCAAGGACCACCCGATCCTCGACGCCAACGGTACCCTGAGTTACGACGAAGAAAATGACGCATTTCTACTCGGTGACAGCGCCCGCATCTTTAACCCCGAGGCACGCACGGGCAACCTGATGCGCCTCGACAACGGCAGTGGAAAAGTCACCGGTAGTGGGAAGCTTGGTTTGGGTGGGCGGCTAAAATACGTCAGTGTCAGTGCCTACGGTAACGTAGAAACCGAAATGCCGACCGGTCCGCGCGTCGCTCTGGAAACGGAACCCGAGCCTGAGCCAGCGGAAGAGGATGCTCCCGTCGAAGAAACCGCTCCACCGAGTATGTTTTTGCTGGAGGAGGAAACGACTACCGGTACGAACGACCCTAATGACGCCGCCGACAACAAAACATCCATCACCATCGAAGCGCCGGTTACCGCACCGCGCCCCGACGTCCTGCTGGAGGCCATGCTGGTCGTCGATCTGATCCTTCCGGACAAGCTCGTTAACCTGATGGCCACCGACGTACTCTCCGGCACCTACGCTTCGCCCAACATCAACTTGGCCGCCGACCGGGCATTTTACGAGACGGGAATCGAAACCCTCTTTCCGAAAAGTCAGCAGCGGGCGGCGAGCATTGCCAGCGTTTCGGTGGGGGTGCTGGAGATTCCGCGGGAGATCAACGAGCACACGTTCGTTTTCCCGAAAATGAAGATGAAGTGGTCGGAAGATTACCAGTCTTTTGTCTCCACGGAAAAGCAGAACGGGCTCGGTAGCATCCGCGGCAACACGATCAGCAAAATGGTGGAAGCGCACGTGGAGGTCAAGATGCCTTCCGGTGGTGACGATCGTTTATACATTTACGTGAAGTCGCCCAGTGAGCAGTACTATTTCTTTGGCTTTAAGGACGGTATTTTGAACGTTGTCTCGAACAACAGCCAGTTCATGAACGAACTGGAGGGAATGAAGGCCCGGGAGGTCGTCCTGGAAATGGAGGACGGGGAAACTTACGAAATCTTGCCCGTGAGCCCGGCTACGGCGGAGACTTTTTTGCGACGGGTGCGGGATGCGTTTGGGGATTGAAGGGTGGGTGATTTCGGGCAGTCTGAATCAGCAGAAATTAGCGCGGTGAACAGTTTTAATTAACGAATACTTTTGCGGCGCATACTGCTAACTTCGGCATGCATGGTGTATGTTCGCTATATCTAAGGGATAGGCGTTCGCTTCAGTACTTCACCTCCCAACAGAATGCCCCTGATTCGGTCAGATTATTTATCTAAGGCTGACTTACTGGAGTTGTATAGTTCGGTTTTGAATACCACTCCTCAATGCACGAGAAATTCCCTCATTACATGCAATACCGGCTCAATTCAATATTCGCACTAATGTGTTGTCTATTGGCATTTGGATGCATCCAAGACGACGACGATAATCAGCCAACGTCTCCCACCGGAGAGCAGTGCAATGATAGCTGCAGAGGGATAGCTGAATGTGACGATGGCTATTGCCTTTGCCCGGAGGGTGTAGTTCAACTCGCGCCTGGCTTCTGCTTACAGTCCCGAAAACCTACTTTCGTGACTTACGATCAAATCCCCGGTATCGTCGACACTACGGTAATCGAATTGGACGTAGAACCCTTTGCGCACACTTGGAAGACGGGAGACCCGTACGATCGGACCATCACCGGAAAGGTTTATAACCGTGACCCCTGGGCGGTTAATATATTCTCGCAGCAAATTGGCATTATTCCGTATCCAAACCGAGCAAATGTAGCGGTCGATAGTATCGTCATTACAAGAGTTTTGGATGCTGCTAGTACTGCCTATGGTGCGCTTTTTGTCTCCGACGGTTGGGTCTGCGTAAAAACTTTTATTGGCAGATTTGTGGATAAAAACACCATCAAGGGCCAACTATATTTGGATGCTTGCCGCCCGACGGAAGAGGGGGAATCCATGCCGGACAATATCCGCCAACTCATAGATCAAGAATTACTAATCACTTTCCGGAGATTACAGTAAATTTTGACGTTATCAAACAGTAATTTTCTTCCTATTTTTATCATCCTATTTTTGGGATGAGATAGTAAAATTTATGGGAAGTTAGTTTCGGGCCCGAACGTCTCACTTCCGACCTCGTCACGAGTATGACTGGTCGTGCTGAGCGCGTTCGGGTCCATTTTGCGTTTGGAGAAGTTCCCACCCACACCCGGGCCACTCCGTACCCGCAATAGTTCAGGGCTGTTACTTGCTCGGAAGCTTGCAATGAAATTTACGGGTATATTGTCCAAGTTGTTGAGCTAGTTGACTAACAATTCTATGGCTTAAAACCATCGGTGAGCCATGAGGCTGCGGCCTACACAATACGTCAACCCATCACGGAGCCCGGTGCACCCAAACCGAGCCAAACACCTCAAAGTCCGTACCAAACGACTCCTCCACCGCCCGCACCACGCCCGGGTGCAGGTCCAAGTAATCGTGACCGGAAATCACCCGGCAGCCGGCCGATAACGCCCAATCGATGTCGCGTTTGACGGCCGCGAAGTGGTGTTCGGCGTCGATGAAGACCATGCTCGGGCGGAGGGTCGGGTTGTCCCGGTAAAAACTTGCCGCGTCCGTTTCGGCGATCCGGACGTTGGCGTGGTCCATTACGTAGCGGAGGGTCCGGTGGAGAAACATCTTGTGGGCACCTTCGGGAAGTTGGAAGGGATTCCAGATATAATTCTCTACGGCGATCAGTTCCTTATCTATCGCCTTCTTACTGGCGATCAAGTTGGTGGTGTGGCCAAAGAGGGCACCGATCTCGATGATGGGCCCCGGGTGATCGGCGGCGAGCTGGATGCCGCGCTCCAGACCTTTTTCGTCGTCCAGTGAGATGGAGCCGTAGGCGGTCTTGTCGGCGTGCTCCTGAAAAGTGAAGTAGTTACTCACCAGGGCGCGGATATCGCGCTGGTGGCTGATCACTTTACCCAGGGTCTTTATTTTATCTACCATCGCTTTATTGGTACTGTTAACTACTTCTGAAAAGTCAGTCGTGAGAATTTTGGGGTCGGAATTTTCAGAACCAACACCGTTTTCAACGGTGGTAGCTGGCTATTCTAATTTTACTCGCACTGAGGCTCCAAAGGTCCACAAAATTCCCCACATCCGGGCGGAGCCTCGTTCTGGGATTAAGATACGCGACTCAGCTTTGCGTAGAGATAACTAGCTTTGAACGATATAACCCCGCAAACCGCACAACCCAAAAATCTTGGCTCCCGCCCCACTTGCCCCGCACCCGCGACCGCGCCACGAAAACTAAATATTTGTACTTCCATCAATTAGATTCGATAACAGCTTCATCTCAGTCACCCACCAAGCAAATCAACGATCAACGCAACGCCGGCAGCAACAATGTAACCGTCCAACCGTTTTTTGCCAAACCCTTTCCCATGCGCTTTACCTGGCTACTTTCTCTGCTCGTTCTCCTCAGCGCTTGCACCTATACGGCCAAAATAACGGACGGGAATACCGCCGTGGAACGTAAGCAGTACGACGTAGCGGTGCCGATGCTCCGGCGAGAATTTAAGAAGGCGAAAAGCAGGAAGGATAAGGGAGAACTCGCGCTCAACCTGGGCGTCTCCCTGCGTGAAACGGCGCACGACGAGGAAGCGGCCGATTGGTTCCAGCAGGCCTACGACAACAACGCCGGGCCGGATGCCCTGCGCGAAAAAGCGGCGGCGCTCAAACGACTGGAGCGGTACGAAGACGCCATCCAGGTGTACACGGACCTGGGTTTCGAGATTGGCTCCAAGTACGAATTCAGGAAAGACATCGAGGGAGCGGAACTGGCCATGAAGTGGCGGGACCAGGAGGCAGCCGGCAAGCAACGGGAGTTCACCGTACAGCCCGCCAGTTTTAATAGCAAGCAATCGGAATACGGGCCGGTGTACTTTGAGGATCGGCTGATCTTTAGCTCCGACCGCCAGGGCGGGACCAGCAGCGAAGACTACAAGTGGACTGGCCGCGGTTTTACCGACCTATATGCCACCGCGATCACCGGAGGCTCGGTGACGCCGTTCGACGCCCAGCTCAACACGGCCGACCACGAAGGCACGCCCGCCTTCAGCGACAACGGTAAAGAAATGTACTTTACCCGTTGCTTCGCCCCCGGCAAACGGGAGGACGCCTTTTGTGGTCTTTACGTCTCGGAACGCACCGGCGATAGTTGGTCGGCGGCCAAGAAGGTAAGCTTCGTGAAATCCGGCATAAACTACCTCCACCCCGCCCTTTCCGCCAATGGGCAACAACTCTACTTCAGTGCGCTGATGGAAGACGGCTGGGGTGGCTACGATATTTACGTAGCGAACCGCAAGGTAGACGGCACCTGGAACGACCCGATCTTGATGAACCGCGCAATCAACACGCAGGGCAACGAGCAATTCCCGAGCCTGGACGCCGACACCCTTTACTTCGCCAGCGATGGTTTGGTGGGCATGGGCGGACTGGACATTTTCCGTACCCATCCCCTCGCCAACGGCCGCTACTCGGCACCCAAAAACCTCGGCACCCCACTCAACAGTGGCGCGGACGATTTCGGTTACACCATCGTTAAGCGCATGGGCACTGGCCAGAACGAGAAAACGCTCGGCTTTTTCAGCACCGCCCGCCCCGGCGGCTCCGGCGCGGATGACATTTATGAATACAGCAAGCGCGTGCTACCCCCGCCACCGATCGATTCTACGCCAATCGCCTACAAGAACATCCTGGACGTGACGGTGGTAGAGAAAATCTACGAAGACGCCAGCAACCCTAGCTCTAACGTGCGTGGGCTCCGACCGGTCCCTAATACAACCATAATCGCGAGAATCGGTGATCAATCGCGGACGGTGACGACCAACGAAGATGGGCAACTCAGTCTCGTGCTGGTGGATGACCAGGCTTACGACTTCCGGGCCGAACGGGAAGACTATTTAGCCGCCGAGGGGAACTTCTCCAGCCGCAACTTACCCCGCGACCCGGACGCGCCGGACCAACGCTATGAACTAGAACTGGAGATCGAGAAGATATTTGCTAACCAGGAAATTGTGCTGGAGAACATCTACTACGACTTCAACGAGAGTTTCATCCGCTCCGACGCGCAGCCCACGCTGAACGAGCTCAGCTCCCTACTCGACCGTAACCCGACCATCAAAATCGAACTCGGTTCGCACACGGACTGTCGCGGGCGGGACGCTTACAACCAGGACCTCAGTCAGGACCGGGCACAATCGGCGGTCACCTACCTCATTGAGAGCGGCATTGACGCCACTCGCCTCACCGCCCGTGGTTACGGTGAAACGCAACCCGTCGCGGAGTGTATCTGCGAGCGGTGTTCGGAAGAGGAGCACCAGCGAAACCGGCGGACTACGTTTCGAATTTTGGAGTGAGGTAGAAGTAGTACCGACCTCAACGTCAGTGTCCACTACACATAATTTGGGCTGGTTATTGCCTAGCAACAACCAGCCCACATTCATCAACTACCTCATTTACGACATTTGCTTAAACTCCTCCGCCACCGGACCGTAAGTGATTTCGCCTTCCACCACGTTCAGCCCCTTGGCGAGACCAGCGTTATCGGCGCAGGCCTGTTTCCAGCCTTTCTGAGCGATTTGTAGTAGGTAAGGGAAAGTGGCGTTGGTCAACGCCAGCGTGCTGGTGAAGGGAACCGCGCCCGGCATATTCGCTACGCAGTAGTGAATTACGCCGTCCACGACGTAAGTAGGATCTTCGTGCGTAGTCGGGTGGCACGTCTCGATGCAACCGCCCTGGTCGACGGCCACGTCGATGACGACGGAACCCTTTTTCATCTCACCGAGCATCTGTCGGGTAATCAGGTGGGGGGCTTTGGCACCGGGTATGAGCACCGCGCCGATGATCAAATCCACCCGCGAAAGTTGCTGACGAATGTTGTACTCACTACTGTAGATGAGCGTAACGTTCTTCGGCATGATCTCCGCCAGGTGACGGAGCCGCACCAGGCTGATGTCCATCAGAATGACGTTAGCGTTCAGGCCCGAGGCCATCTTTGCGGCTTCGGTACCGACGATGCCGCCGCCGAGAACGAGGACGTTAGCGGGCATCACGCCGGGCACGCCACCGAGCAGAATACCCCGCCCGCCGGAGGGCGACTCCAGGTACTTAGCGCCTTCCTGCACGGCCATACGGCCGGCGACTTCGCTCATGGGTACGAGCAGCGGGAGGGAGCCGTCGGGCGCTTCTACCGTCTCGTAGGCCAAGCAAATAGCTTTTGACTTTACCATTGCTTCGGTGAGGTCGCGAGAGCCGGCAAAGTGGAAGTAGGTGAACAGGAATTGGCCTTTCCGGATCAGGGCGTACTCGCTCGCGATCGGCTCTTTTACTTTGACGATTGTCTCCGATTTGGCGTAAACCTCCTCGATGGTTCCGAGCAGTTCCGCGCCGGCGCCGGCGTAGTCGGCGTCGGTGTAGCCACTTCCATCGCCGGCGCCCTTCTGAACGTACACGGTGTGGCCGCGGCCGACGAGGGAAAGGGTTCCACCGGGCGTAAGGGCCACCCGGTTTTCGTTGTTTTTAATCTCTTTGGGGCAGCCAATAATCATGGTGTGGTAAGTTTAACTTGGTTCTGTAAAATGCACGATCGGAGTGTCGACGGTGGTTGATTCCATCCTCCTCTGAAAATTATTTAGCGCAGCGTTCCGTCCGCGACGAGCGCCAGCCGACCGAAACCGCTGACATCGATTCGCGTAATGTTGCGAATGCCGTATAGCCGTAAATCGGCTACCTGCACCCAGCGTGGCGTGCGGATGGCGTCGTAGCGAAAAAGCTGGCTGCCGCGCGCCATCAAGTAGCTACCGTCGTTCAGAATGGCAAAATCTTCGGTCATCTCCAGCGCGTCGGTGACGAAGTTAGGGGCTTCATCGAGGCGGTACAGATTCTTTTCCATGATGCGGTACGGGGTGGTCGATTTGTCGACGTAGGCCAGGTTCCCGTTGGGTTGGCGCTTGAAGCAGCGGCCGGTCTGCTGCGCTAATGGTTGCTTCGCGTCGGCGTCGGTCGTGGCGAGCACCAGTTGACTCGGGCTTTGGACCAGGTAGAGCGCCAATTGCACGCTATTGAGCCATTCGTAGTAGCCGATGCCGTTCGCGCTGCTGAAAACGGGTTTGCCGTTGTCCCGTAAACTCATTGGGAACTCCCACAGCCGTAGCACCGTATCGCGACCGACGTATTCCTGGCGGATAGCACTAAAACGCTGGGTGCCCCCGATGGCTTTGGGGCTGTACTCCCCCGCCGTGGTGGCGGTGAGGCGGGTTTTGGTTTTTGCCGCGAGGTCGAAACTGTAAATGTCGGGCTGATCCTGTCCGGTCGTTTGCACGGACATCAGCAGCCGGTTCCGGTCGATCCAGCTGGGTTGATTGTTGTAACCGCGTTGGTTGAAACTCGTCAGGTAGACGGGATTGGATAGCTGGACGGTCGTGTCCTGAACCCGAAAGTCGAAAGCGTAAACCTGGGTGTTGGGGAGTTGGGCGGCGGCCGTGGCCGTAATCAGTAGCCCGGTCAAAAGGTAAAAAAGTCTGCTCATAGTGGTTGCTTGCGCTGGCAAAGATAGAACGTAGGGGCAAGCTAATGTTCCACTAAAGTTTCAGAAGATCTTCCATGGTGAACACGCCGTGCTTTCCGATGATCCAGCGGGCGGCAACGAGGGCTCCTTTTGCGAAGCCTTCCCGCGAGTGCGCGGTGTGCGTCAGTTCGATCGTATCTACGTCACTGGTCAGGGTGAGTACGTGCGTGCCGGGTACGTCCGCTGAGCGAACCGCAATGATGGGAACGGGAATTTTATTAGCAGCGGGCGCGGTCGCGGGTGCAATGGTTTGTTGGGGGACGGGCGATGTGACCCCGGCCAGCCGCCAACCAGAATAATCAGCCGATTCTTTGGCAAACCGCCCGGCTAGCGTAATGGCCGTACCACTCGGAGACTCTAGTTTTTGTAAATGATGAATCTCTTCAATCTCCGGAGAATACCCACCAAACTCCGCCAGTAGCTTACCCAGTTGTTGGGCGGCGGCAAAAAATACGTTCACCCCGACGCTAAAATTGGAGGCATGGAATACCGCCCCACCCCGCTCCTGCGTCAGCGCCGTAACGACCGAAAGCTGCGCCAGCCAACCGGTAGTGCCGACCACCACCGGCACGCCCGCCGCCAGTGCAAATTTAATGTTATCCACCGCGGCCTCCGGGCGAGAAAATTCGATAGCAACGTCCGCCGTAGCCAGGTCAGCTTTGGTTACGGTCTCACGGTTAGCTGCATCTATCTTGAGGACTATTTCGTCGCCAGCGGCAATGGCCAGGCTTTCGATCACCCGCCCCATCCTACCGTAACCCAGTAACGCGATTTTCATACGTAGCTCTTTAGGTGCTTTTTACGGAAAATTACCGCCCACCAGTCTTAGTAGCGCTCCGGCCGATGCGGTGCCAGTTCACCCCATTTCCGAGGCTTCCCTCCTTGATCGAGAACCAAACGAAGAGCGGCTTGCCCAGTACGTGCGTTTCCGGCACGAAGCCCCACACGCGGCTATCCTCCGAGTTGTGGCGGTTGTCACCCATCATCCAGTAGTAATCTAGTTTAAAGGTGTATTCCGTGATTTCTTGATCGTCGAGAAAGAATTTGTTACCCCGGCGCACGAAAGATTCGTTGCCTTCGTACACCGCGATCGGGCGCCAGTACAGCGCGTAGGTCCGCGCGTCGAGCTTGATGGTCATCCCCCGTTCGGGAATCCGCACGGCGGCGAAGTTGTCCACCGCCTGGTCGCCGAAGTAAGTAGCGTCGTGGGGGTAATACTGAACGCCACCGGCCTTGATCCGGGGCGTCAGCGTGAGGGGGGCATTACCGCTTTCCAGCGCGGCTTTCTGCTCCAGGCTGAGCAACAAGTACTGTCTGCCGTTGTCCTGGTCAACGGCTAAGTCATCGGGGCTGATGCTCATCTCACGCCATTTTTCGCTGACTTGGTTGACGGGCGGTTCGACGTAGTAGGAATACTGCACGTTGGCGGGGTCTTCCACCTTTTCGCCGTTGATGTACACGTCCCGGTTTCTCACCTCGATCGTTTCGCCCGGCAGACCGATGGCGCGTTTTACGTAGTGGTCCCGCTTATCGACCGGGCGGGTAATGAGGTCGATCTTGCCAGCATCGACCGAGCGCTTGATTTGGTCGTAACGCACGTCGTAGTTCAGGTCGTGGGGGTAGACGGCGCGGCCGGGGATGAGGTAGACGCTGTCGCCGGCGGGGACGTTGAACACTACCGGATCGAAGCGGTCGATTTTCTCGAGGGCGGGCAGGCGGCGGTAGGGCAACTCGGCTCCGTCGATGTAGCTCTCGCCACCGATGACGGGCGTCTGGTTGTGCGCCAGGGGAATCATCAGCAAGGTCTGGGGCAAACGAAGCCCGTAGTGGATTTTGGAGACGAAGAGAAAGTCGCCAACGTTCAGGTTACCCTCCATCGAGGGGGTAGGAATGATGTAGGATTCAATCAGCAGTAAGCGAATGAAAGCCGCGGCAAAAATGGCGAATACGGCTGCCTCCGCCCAGTCCTGGTAGAATGGCTTCTGAAATTGTGGGTAGGCGGCGTGGACTTTATTGATTTCCCGTTCCTGCTTCGTACCGCTGGCGGCTTTCAGCTCAGCGTGGTAACGCCGTTCGACTTCCAGGATCGGGCCGTTGTAAGTAAACGTCGGACCGGCCTGCTTGCCCAGCCAGCCGAAGTAGCCCCAGGAGGCGATCACGGCCAGTACGTGCTCGCCGAAATTGTAACGACCGAATGACCGCGCTAAATCGACCATGAGCCCCGCAAAAATAAAGACGTTGAAAAAAGGAATTAGCAGCAGTAAGCTGTGCCAACCTTTCCGCCCGACAATCTCAGCGACGACCCACATATTGTATCCGGGGATGAGGGCGGATTTAGCCTCGCGGCCGGCTTTCGGAAAGAGAAAATACAGCGCGACGCTCAGGCCGATGTACCCCAGTAAAAGGACGAGGTTTAACCAAGTCATAGATCATTATTTAGGACGACAGCCGCGAAGGTAAGACATTCGCCGCGCCGCATCTCACCCCGCTCCTCCCCAAAACACCCGGCATCTACTACCGGGCCCAACTACTCGACGTACCCCGTTAAGTAAAGCTTGTGCCCGCCCCGGTGGCCGACGAAATACACCTTGACGTACTTCCGAAAATACCCACCGTTCATCGAGTCGTAGGTAACGTTGATGGATCCGACCGCACCCGGGGCCACCGGCACCTCTTCCCAATCCGTGGCCGTGCATCCGCAGCCGACGCGGACGTTGTCAACGACAATCGGCGCGTCGGTAAGATTTTTAAATTGGAAACTATGCCGATAATCCTTCCCCCGGGGAATGTCTCCGACGTCGAAAGTCATCTCGCCGAGCCACTCAACGGCAACATCGGGAGCTGGAAAAGGGGAAAAGGCAACGAGGACACTCAGGACAAATAACAGCATGACGAGCAAACGTCTTGGCCACGTCCATGTTTTGTTAAGAAAAAGCTATACCGCCACCCGCTTATGTGCTTTTGCTCCCGCAAATGCATTTACTACTCTAAACAACCAACTATGAAAAAGCTATTTTTTGTCTTTGCCTTTATGTTCCTCGGCTCCACGGCTGCGTTCAGCCAAGTCGTCGTCGATGGCGTCAATATCAATAACCTGGAGCAAGTGCAGATGGTCCGCATGATTGCCCAGGAGCGGTTCTTATCCAGCCGGGTAACCATCTTTATCGACTACGGACAGTCCTTTTCCGGTGGCGGCAACCGTACCCGCATGGAAGTAATCAACCCCCAGGACGGCGACCGAATGAAGTTCAACTCCGTGATGCATGCGGTCAACTTCCTGATTGCGAACGGCTGGACTTACCAGGAAGCAATGGTGCTACCCTCCGACGGAAATGCCAGCAGCACCGGTGGTAGCACGCAGTACTTGTTCCGGCGTGACGAAATGACGCGCTAATTTGCGGTTGAACTAATTTAGGCCCGACTCCGCCCGCTACGGCTTGGACCATTCAGTTGCCCGCCTCGTCCCCGATGAAGCGGGCAACTTTGTTCACTACGATATAACAGCTTACTGTCGAGTAGGTTAGCGAACGAGCACAACCCCACCCTTCATTCTGATCGATGCTTCATCGTTGTCAATGTATTCCAAATCCCACAAGTAACCGCCACCGGGGCTGAGCGCGCCGTTGAATGTCCCGTCCCACGAGGCCTCCGGGTCGGGGGTTGAGTAGATAAGTTCTCCCCAGCGCGTCCAAACCCGAAATAAATAATCACTAACCTCAACGAAGGAGCCGACTGGGAAAAAGGCATCGTTCAGGCCGTCTCCGTTCGGAGTAAAGGCATTCGGTACGTTCACTACGTTGACGAACCGGAGGCGCAGATTCTGGGTGAGCGTATCCACGCAACCGCTTGGGTGAGCGACCAGTTGGGTAATTGAAATTAGCGACGTGTCGCGTAATTGGTAGTCAAAATCCGGGGCCGGCGTGGTAAATAGTCGGCGGCCGGCGGCGTTCGTAATGGTGTACCGCCTACCGCTCGCGTCGATGCTCGCATCAAAGACTCGGAAATTTGGTGCGAGATTAGTAACTTCCTCCGGTTCCCAGGTAAAGCCCGCGGTAGGCGCGTCCCGCACGTCGATCAGGCGCGGGAAAGTCCGTTCGACGAAGCACCCGGTCGGGCTGGTGATCCCCAGGTAAACGTCATAATTGCCACTATTTTCGTAAACGTGCGTAGGGTTGGCTTCCGTGCTGCTCCCACCATCACCGAAATCCCAATCGAAAACGTAATCATCATTGAGGGGGCGGCTGAGGTTTTCAAACTGCTTGGTGAATGGCTTGCAGCCAAAGCCCCTGTCGGCACCAAGAATGATCGTGGTGGGTGCGGGAAAATAGGGCACGTCAATCGTAGTGGAATCACGGCAGCGATTGTTATCCACGATGGTCAGCGTGACGGGGAATAAACCGGCCGTATCGTAGAAATGCGTGGGATTGATCCGGCGGTCCGTTTCACTGTCGTCCGCGAAATCCCACGCGTAATCGCTAATGGTGTTGTTGCCAGACGTGCTACTAAAATTGGTGAATGCGACCGGGTCAACTTCGCAACTAGCATCGGCGAACTCAAAATCGGCGGCCAGGTCGGGAAATACACCCAGCAAGAAGTCGGCGGTATCGCGGCAATTTTCCGTGCGTGAGTTGGCGTTCAGGATCATCCGGCCCTCATAGACGCCCGGTTCGGCTAAACTGGAAGCAAAATCGCGGTCGGTGCCGGTCACCTCACCGTTCGGGCCCTGCACGGTCCAGCTGTAGGAAGAGATGAAAGCCTGATCGGTGCTTTCGTTAAAAATGGTAGAAACCGGTCCGCACTGACGGACAAAGAATCGCCCCGCAGAGTCAATCTCCTCCGTCAGGAGATCGGCGTTCACCTGATTTTCGCACAGATTAACGATCAGCTGAAATTCCCGCTTCGTCTCGCTGAGCAAGATCGGGACCGGATCGCGTGACCACTCCTCCACGCAGATGGCCACGGCGTAGGTGCCCCGAAAAATGGGTTGCCCGGAAAGGAGCCCCGTCGAATTGTTGAGCTCCAGCACACTACCCACCCCGAGCTGGTTTTCCAGACTGAACCTCGGCCCGATGAAGGTGGCGTTCTGGTAAGGTGGCGGTGATTCAATGAGTGGTGCCACGTCGTCAAAAGTAGTGGCGGTACCCGTTCCGTTCAGCCCGTCGGTACCGCCGCCCAGCACTGGCGAACATAACTTATAAACCAGGCTATCGTTCTCACGGTCGGTTGCGCCCAGGTCGATTTCGAAGGCTTCGTTGACGCAAATTGCGATGGGCGGGTCGATGTTAAAGTTCGGGCTAGCGTTACAGCGCCGTTGCGCCTCCGGGGTGATCTCGATGAAATACGTACTCCCAATTTCCTCCGCATTCACCAAGTTGCGAATTGCGCCGTTACGGCAGCACCGCTGGTAAGTGAGGGTATATGATTCGTCAGCAATCGGTAATTCTAGCGTGAAGTCATAGATCCCGACCTGCTGATCGGCGCGTTCGGTGAGCACTAAGCACGGGTTACCCAGGTTGAGTGGGATTGGGGAAACGGGGCCCAGGGTTATGCTTCTGGTTGCCGGTTGAACAACTTGCAGACCCCGGTAAACGGTGATGTGCCCCGGAACGCTTTGTTCTCCTCCGGGAGCCGTACCGACCAATCCATCAAAATAAGCCCCCTGGCCAATATTGTCGCGGTACATGTTGATTCGAACGTCGTAAACCCGGATGCCCGTATCGGGGTCATCGTTCAACCACCCCCGGCAGGCGTAGGTAAACTCTCCGCCAACGATGTGGCCGGCACGAAGCCCACAGGGAGCTACCAAGAGAAACAGCAGCAACAGATAATTAATTCGGGTTATAGGGTTTGACACGTATTAAAATTTTACGGGGGGTACAATCTGACTGCCAAAATACAGTTTGATTTGCTCAAAGTAGCCCGTCGTCTTGCTTTGGGCGGTATTTGTCGGGGTAACGTCCCGTTAGCTATTCTTAGTCGATAGCTGGGCTACTTTAATGCGCAATCGCGCGACGTCGCGGTCGTTTGTTGCTGTCTATTTTGTTCTTCGTGTCCCTTCCGACCGAGTTGTTTTTATTTCTCTTTCCACTAGTAATGATTCACAGAACACCATCACCCTTGTTACAACACCCCTACCCGTCCTTCGGCACGAAGGCGCTGGCGACGCTGCGTGGCGGCGGGCTCGTCCTTATGCCCACGGCCAACCTGTGGCAGGTGGTCGCGCACTGCGGTCACCAACAAGCGGTGCATCGTCTTCTGGATCTCTGCCCATCGGCGCGCGAGCACCGGCCCGAGCTTATCTTCCCCGACATCGATAGTCTGCGCGCTTGGTGCCCCCGAATTGACCCAACGCTCGATACGCTGTTACTTTATCACCGAAGGCCTTTGACACTCTCAGTACCAGCGGGTTCGCGCGTTCCACTGAGCTTGCTGAATGAGGGTGGAGAAGTGAACGTCAGAATCGCCAGCGACAGCGGTTGCTACCGTTTGTGTGAGGACCTGGAGGGGCCGCTCGTGGCTTGCTTAGCGATGGGCAGCACTCAGGCCGAATTGCCAAGTAGTTTTGGGAAGATTCGCTGCGACGTGCTGCGCGGCGTTGACCACATCGTCGGGCGAAGACAGAAGGATAATTTAGGTGACCAAGCTACCGTAACGGTGCGGATCAACGAACGCAATGAAATCGAATTCTTGCGGACGTAATGGGCGCGGCCGCGGGTGCCAAGTAGGTGGATAAGAGCAGGGGTCAGTTGGCGAAGCGGCGGAAGCTTTACCACCGCTTACCGAAGGACAGCTTGACGTAGAGGCTCAAGTAAAGCGGACTGTTGGTAACCCCGGGCGTTAAATCGCTCTCGATCATAAGGTCGGTCTCACCGATGAAAAAGTCAGCAAGCAAACCGGCTTCCAGGTACTTGGGGACCTCATCGTAAGCACCGAAGGCAAAGTGGGCCGCCGCGCGGGCGTGGACGCCGGGGCGCAGACCTATCTCGTCGAGCCCGGTTGCCCAGGAGCTACCGCCGAAAATGACGTCCTGATTCAGGAATCGTTCCGTGTTTTCCCCGGTGTGCCGGATGTCGACGGTGCTGAATTGCCCGTCGCTGAGCTTCGCCTCGAGAAAGTAAGGTTTCAGAATTCCGAGAGTTGGGCCAAATTCGTAGGAGTAACCGACCGCTACGCCCCGGTTCCGCGCTTTCTCGCTCAGGTATTTTCTGGTGCCGAAAGCAAAACGTAGCGCGTAAAGCTGATTTTCCTTCCCGTAAGTGTAAGACCGGCTGATTCTCTTCGTATTCGGGTTGAAGTCTTCGGGGTTGATCTTGCGCTCCCGGCTGTGGCGGATGTTTCCTAGCCCGAGGCTCCAGTACTTCATCTTATCAAAACTAACGAGCTTGCCCGACCGCACGCTGAATTCGACGTTCCTGGGGGCCAGCAGGGCGAGGTTGAAAGTAAGCTCTTTGTCGTAGATGACGCCCCGGCCGGCCGCACCGTATATATTTTGGTTACCGGGCAGGCGCTGTTGCGCGGTCGCAACGGAAGACAACAACAGCAGGGTAAACAATGGGGCCAGAATACGTATCATGGGAGTAAGTTAAGCGAACTTGTTTAATAGACACCAGAAATCAAGCATTTGTTGTGCCCCGCGATGCTCGCTGGCGGACACTTGACCACCCTTTTCCGATCGACGTACTGACGATCTTCCGTAAGTATCAGCCAAGACTTAATCAATCCCCCTTCGTGCCGCCAGCGACCATTTTATTTCTTGCCCCCCACCGCCACCCCCGGTTGCGGTACGTGCTCAAAGAGCTCGGCCGGGATCTGGGCTACAAATTTCGGTTGTTCACGGATCAACTAAAATGGGAGTCGGCGGACGGTGATTACCGAATTACTTACGGCGTGGAGGTACCGAGTAGTGGAGCGGTAGAATTACCCGCCCACGACTTTCTCGCGGGTAGTCACCCCAGTGGGGAGGATTTGCGCGTTGTGTCTCCGAACGGTCACCCAGTATTCTTCCACGCCGGCAGTGGCCGCGGCACGGTACGGCACCAGTGCGACCTACTGGCGTGCGTGTTCTTTTGTTTGAGTCGGTACGAAGAATACGGTGCGACTACTTATGATCGCCACGGGCGCTTTTCCGGGGCTAATTCCCACGCCAGCCGGAACGGATACCTCACGCAACCGGTCGTGAGAATGTGGACTGGCCTGATCGGTGCCTTATTAAAGGAGGCGTATCCAAACTTGCCCCCCGCCCGACACCACAATCTTTATTTTCAACCGACTTACGACATTGACCTACTCTGGGCCTACCACCACCGCGGTCTGCGGGGGCTCGCCTCCGGTGTTCGGGATCTACTAAATGGACACGGCACCCGCGTCCGCGCCCGCTTTACGACTAAGCCCGATGAGGACCCCTACCAGAATTTAGCTTACTTAATAGGACTGACGTCGTCAGAAAATTCGGCTACCTGGATGGCTCTTCCGCAGATCTTTTGGCTCCTAGCGGATAATGCGGACCACCGGGATTCCAATGCTTTTCCCATCCCCCGTCGGCAAAAAGAGATTATGGTGGAACTGAAAGGTTTAGCGTACCACGGGATTCACCCGGGCTACCAAAGTTGGCTCGGTCACGAACGCATCCGCACCGAGCTCGACCGCCTACGGGACATCCTGGGTGCCGCACCGACACACAGCCGGCAGCATTTTCTTCGCCTCAGATTGCCAGAAACCTACGACGCGCTTTTGCTAGCCGGAATTGATAACGACCACACGATGGGATACGCGGATGCTGTCGGCTGGCGGTCGGGTACTAATTTGCCCCATAAGTGGTACGACCTGCGGAGAGAAACCGCAACCCGTCTCCTGGTGCACCCTTTCGCAGCGATGGACGTAACGCTCAAAAACTACTTGAAGCTTAGTCCATGGCAAGCAATCACCGCCGTGCTCGGTTTGGCGCGGAGTTGCCAACCGTACGGCGGCCCCTTTCCCCTGCTCTGGCACAATAGTAGTTTCGCTACTGAATTTGGCTGGGCTGGGTGGGCGGAAGCATACGAATCCATCATCCTCGAACTGCGGAACCTGATGTCGGAATTTGACGGTCAGGCCCGGTAGAAACGGCTTGCCACGAGTGTCCGTACGCTGTCGATCAGTTCCGCATCATTTAACAATTGGCAGGCACAGCGGTAATTTTGGCGGACATAATGTCACGATCCTCACTGGCACGACCTTCGCACCACCCGAACCGTACTAACCGGCGCCCGCCGGTTGGTCCACACACACCCATTCACTTAATAAAAACACGTAAGTATGAAGCCGATCAACGACCGAGTAGTCGTCAAAGCCGCACCAGCTGAAGAGAAAACCAGTGGAGGCATTATTATCCCCGACACCGCAAAAGAAAAGCCCCAACGCGGCGAAGTGATCGCAGTGGGCCCCGGTAAAGACGGCATTGCGATGACCGTTTCCGTTGGTGACGCCGTCCTTTACGGCAAGTACGCGGGACAGGAAGTCACCCTCGAGGGCACGGACTACCTGATCATGCGCGAGGATGATATTTTGGTGATCGTCTGAGCATAATTTGCCCGACGCACCCAACCATTCCATTTCAACACAAATAAAATAACAATACTATGGCTAAGGAAATTAGCTTTGACAGAGCCGCACGGGAGAAACTCCACGCGGGCGTAGACGCACTAGCAAACGCCGTAAAGGTCACGCTCGGCCCCAAGGGTCGCAACGTCGTCATTCAGAAATCTTTCGGCGCCCCCCAGATCACCAAGGACGGTGTAACGGTGGCTAAAGAAATCGAACTCGAAGACCCCGTCGCTAACATGGGCGCGCAGATGGTTAAGGAAGTAGCTTCCAAAACCGCCGACATCGCGGGCGACGGTACTACTACCGCAACGGTACTCGCTCAGGCCATGATCCAGGCCGGGCTCAAGAACGTAACCGCCGGTGCTAACCCAATGGACCTCAAAAGAGGTATCGACCGGGCCACCAAGGCAGTAATCGAGAACTTGAAGGAGCAGAGCGAGGTTGTTGGTAACGACTTCAGCAAAATTGAGCAGGTTGCCGCCATCTCCGCCAACAACGATAACGAGATCGGTGCCCTGATCGCAGACGCGATGAAGCGTGTTTCCAAGGACGGTGTCATTACCGTCGAAGAAGCAAAAGGAACCGATACGTACGTCGAGGAGGTCATGGGTATGCAGTTTGACCGTGGCTATCTGAGCCCGTACTTCGTAACCGATGCGGAAAGCATGGTGACCGAGTACGAGAACCCCTACATTCTGATCCACGATAAGAAGATCAGCAACATGCAGGACATCCTGCCAATTCTGGAGCAAGTCATCCAGAGCGGCCGTCCACTGTTGATCATCGCCGAAGATCTCGAGTCGCAGGCACTCGGCGTACTCGTTGTCAACCGCCTCCGCGCGCAGTTGAAAGTTGTCGCCGTCAAAGCTCCCGGCTTTGGTGATCGCCGGAAGGCCATGCTGGAAGACATCGCCGTCCTGACGGGCGGTACCGTCATCAGTGAAGAGAAAGGTTACAAGCTCGACCAGACGACCATGGACCTACTCGGCACCGCCGAGAAGATCACCGTCGACAAGGACAACACCACCATCGTAAACGGTGCGGGTGAAGAGCGGGCGATCAAGGGCCGTATCGGTCAGATCAAGCAGCAGATCGAAACAACTACTTCAGATTACGACCGCGAAAAGCTCCAGGAACGTTTGGCTAAGCTCGCCGGTGGTGTTGCCGTACTTTACGTAGGTGCAGCGACCGAAGTGGAGATGAAGGAGAAGAAGGACCGCGTCGACGATGCGCTCCACGCAACACGTGCCGCCGTTGAGGAAGGCATCGTTGCCGGTGGTGGCGTCGCGCTCGTGCGCGCAATCGCCGCGCTGAAGGACCTCAAGGGTGACAATGAAGACCAGAACATCGGTATTCAGATCATCCGCAAGGCGCTGGAAGCACCGCTTCGTGCGATTGCCGACAACGCTGGCGTAGAAGGTTCGGTTGTATTCCAAGCCGTTCGTAACGGAGAAGGTAGCTACGGTTACAACGCCCGCACGGACGAGTACGGTGATTTGAAACTTCAGGGCGTCATCGACCCCACGAAGGTTACGCGAATCGCACTCGAGAACGCCGCGTCGATTGCCGGCATGGTACTCACGACGGAATGCGTCATCAACGACAAGCCAGAGGCCGAAGGTGCCGCCGGTGGTCACAGCCACGGCATGCCCGGCGGCATGGGAGGCATGATGTAAGTCACCCGTGCGTTAGCCTGGTAGCAGGCACATGATTTGGAAACCCGTTCGGCTTGAGTGCCGGGCGGGTTTTCTGTTTTGCTGTCGTACTTGTTACCGGACAGGACGGGTTGTGGATAACATAAATTCGCCGGACGGGTAAACCCTACTAGGACTATACATCTTAGAGGGAGTGTATGGAGCTAGAAGAAGGAAAAGATCGGTTCATCGAAGCCTGGGGGGCACTGGGTAGTAGCTGGGGCGTAACCCGTACGATGGCGCAAATTCATGCGTTGTTGCTCGTTTCCAGCCAGCCGAAAAGCTCGGACGACGTGATGGAAGAACTCATGATTAGCAGGGGAAACGTAAATACAAACATGCGAAACCTGGTGGATTGGGGCCTGGCGTACAAGAAGTTGATCCCGGGAGAGCGTAAGGAATATTTCGTCGCTGAAAAAGATATGTCTAAGGTCGTCAAGAGCATCGTCATCGCCCGTAAAAAAAGAGAGCTGGAACCCATGCTGCGGCTGCTGGATGAGTTGACGGGCGTCGATGGGCAATCAGCGGAGGCGGATGAGTTCAGAGCGGTCGTAAAGGACCTTAAACTGTACAGCCACAAAGCCGACTCCGCACTGGACGCCCTGGTGAAGATGGACAGCAACTGGTTCTTCTCCACCTTTCTATCGATGATAAAGTAGCGTTTAACGGCCGTACACTACGGCGCGGTCAACGTTTGTAATCCGAAAGACTTCCTACGCGCTAATCCAGTATACTCCGCTCCTCCGCGCTCCTTGCACCCGCGACCACGCCCTATTCCTTAGATGAAATCTAAATAATCTCCCGCGCTGGCACCAGCGGCAACCAAGTCTTCACGTCTCACCTTTATATAGTAGGTTTGCGCAGTTTAGTAAAATCTAAGTCGATATGAATTCATGGATAGCACGGTTTCTAACGTCCAGCATTGGCAAGAAGGTGGTGATGTCACTGACGGGCTTGTTTCTGATCAGTTTTCTGGCCGTTCACCTGGCGGGTAATTTGCAGTTGATCGGCTCCCTTGATGGTGGCCAGGCGTTTAACGAGTATGCGTATTTTATGACCAATAACCCGCTCATAAAATTCACCAGCTACGGTCTTTACGCCGGTATTCTCCTCCACGCCATTCAGGGCATACTTCTGTGGCGGAAGAACATTGCGGCGCGTGGCACCGTCCGGTACGCCGTTAAAAACGACCGGGTAGCTTCCGCAACGAAGAGCTCCATTTACATGGGCTCGCTCGGCACGGTAATTTTAATCTTCATCATCGTCCACATGGTCCAGTTCTGGGCGCAGATGCACTTCACCAGTAACGTTGGTGACGTCACTTACGCCGGCGCGGAGTACGCCGTGAAGGATTTGTACACGCTCGTGAAGGGCGCTTACACGAACATTTGGTTCGTCATCTTCTACGTGGTTAGCATGATTTTTATCAGCTTCCACCTGCTCCACGGCTTCGAATCCGCTTTTCAGACGCTGGGCCTGAACCACCCGAAGTGGTCGCCGCTGATTAAGACGATCGGCCGCGCCTACGCAGTTTTAGTTCCCCTTGGTTTTGCGATCATCCCGATCCTGATGTACATCGAAAACCAGCAGTCTTAATCATTAACAAACTTTCCGATCATGGCACTTCATTCTAACGTACCCCCCGGCGAACTTGGCAGCAAATGGACCAAGTACCGCTCCTCCATGCCCCTCGTGGCACCGAACAACAAACGCCGGATCGAAGTGATCGTCGTCGGTACCGGTCTCGCCGGTGGCGCCGCCGCCGCTACGCTCGGTGAGCTTGGCTACAAAGTGAAAGTATTTACCTTTCACGACAGCCCCCGTCGCGCGCACTCCATCGCCGCCCAGGGTGGCATCAACGCCGCAAAGAACTACCAGAACGACGGTGACTCGATCTACCGTCTTTTCTACGATACCATTAAGGGTGGTGACTACCGCAGCCGCGAGTCCAACGTACACCGTTTGGCCGAGGTAAGCGTCAACATCATCGACCAGGCCGTTGCGCAGGGTGTTCCTTTCGCCCGTGAGTACGGTGGCCTGCTTGCCAACCGGTCCTTCGGTGGCGTTCAGGTAAGCCGAACCTTTTACGCGCGTGGCCAGACTGGCCAGCAATTGTTGCTCGGTGCTTACCAGTCACTAAGTCGTCAGATCAGTCTCGGCAACGTCGAGCTGTACAACCGCCACGAGATGGTGGATGTCGTCAAAGTCGATGGAAAAGCACGCGGCATCATCGCTCGTAACCTGTTGACGGGTAAGCTGGAGCGCCACGGTGCCCACGCCGTCGTGCTCGGAACGGGTGGCTACGGAAACGTATTCTACCTATCCACCAACGCAATGAACTCCAACGGTTCCGCCGCCTGGCGCGCCGTTAAGAAGGGTGCCTACATGGCTAACCCTTGTTTCACGCAAATTCACCCCACCTGTATCCCCGTTTCCGGTGAGTACCAGTCGAAACTGACGTTGATGTCGGAGTCGCTGCGTAACGACGGTCGTGTTTGGGTACCGGGCAAACTAGAAGACGCCGCCGCCATTCGCGACGGCAATAAGACTGGCGTAAGCATCCCGGAAGCGGATCGCGATTATTACCTAGAGCGCCGCTACCCTGCTTTCGGTAACCTCGTCCCCCGCGACGTAGCCAGCCGTGCCGCCAAAACCGCCTGCGACGAAGGTCTCGGTGTGAGCCCAACGGGACTAGCTGTTTACCTCGATTTTGCCGACGCCATTCAGCGCTACGGCAAATCACGCGCAACGACACTGAACGAATACAGTGCCACTGAGGAACGAGTTAAAGAACTCGGTACCGCCGTTATCGCGGAGAAGTACGGTAACCTCTTCGAAATGTACGAGAAGATCACGGGTGAGAATCCGTACCTCGTGCCGATGAAGATCTACCCCGCCGTGCACTACACGATGGGTGGTCTGTGGGTGGATTACAACTTGCAGACTAACGTTCCGGGCTTGTTCGCCGCCGGTGAAGCTAACTTCTCCGACCACGGTGCCAACCGCCTCGGTGCTTCCGCGCTGATGCAAGGTCTGGCCGACGGATATTTCGTTCTCCCCTACACCATCGGCACCTTTCTCGCCAACGAGATTCGCACGCCGATGATCGATGCGGACGGACCTGAGTTCATGGCCGCGGAAAAAGAGGTCGCTGATCGCATCACTCAGGTGATGAGCGTTCAGGGTGACCAATCCGTAGAGAGTTTCCACCGCCGCCTCGGTAAGCTCATGTGGGAATACTGCGGTATGGCGCGTAACGCTGAAGGCTTGACCAAAGGCCGTCGGATGATTCGTGAGCTGCGGGAAGAGTTTTACCGGGATGTCTTCGTACCGGGAGACGCCAACGAATACAACCCTGAACTAGAAAAAGCCCTCCGGGTAGCTGACTTTATGGAACTTGGTGAATTGATGATGCTCGACGCCCTGGACCGGGAAGAGTCCTGCGGTGGTCACTTCCGCGAGGAATTCCAGACCGAAGACGGTGAGGCGCTACGCCGCGACGATGAATTTGCCTACGTTTCCGCTTGGGAATGGGATGACAATGATCCCATTCTGCACAAAGAAGAATTGATCTTCGAGAACGTAGAACTTAAAACCAGATCTTACAAATAGGACGTAGGAAGTTAGGCGGTAGGCAGTAGGCGGTTAATCCCGTCCCGTGCCCACCGCTTACCGACTACCGCCTCAAATACTAAATATGAGCGCTGATAACATGACCCTCACCCTGAAGATCTGGCGGCAAAGAAACGCCACCGTCAAGGGTTCATTTGAGACGCACACCATCAAAGGAGTAACGTCCCACATGTCCTTTTTGGAGATGCTGGACGTACTCAACGAGCAGATCATTCACGCCAAGGGCCAGCCGGTAGCTTTTGAGCACGATTGCCGGGAAGGCATTTGTGGCACCTGTAGTCTAGTCATCAACGGTTTCCCACACGGGCCGCAGCAGTACACGACGACCTGTCAGTTGCACATGCGGCACTTTAAGGACGGGGAAACGATTACGATCGAGCCGTGGCGTTCTTCGGCTTTCCCGATTGTCAAAGATTTGGTGGTGAACCGCGACAGTTTCGACCGGATCATTCAGGCGGGTGGCTTCGTATCCATCAACACCGGCCAGGCGCAGGACGGTAACGACATCGCCATCGAGAAAGACCAGGCGAACCACGCCATGGACGCGGCGACCTGCATCGGTTGTGGTGCCTGCGTGGCGGCTTGCCCTAATGCCTCAGCCATGTTATTTACTGGTGCTAAAGTATCTCACCTCGCGCAGTTACCGCAGGGTCAGGTGGAGGCTTCCCAACGCGCGTTGCGGATGGTGGAGCAGCACGACGCCGAAGGTTTCGGTCGGTGTTCCAACATCACGGCCTGTGAGGCGGAGTGCCCGAAGGGAATTTCCGTAGAGCACATTGCGCGATTGAACCGGGAATACATTGCCGCGACGGTGGGTTCTACCAAGTAGCTTTCACGTTAAAATTTAAAAGCCCAGCTTTCCGTCGGAAGGCTGGGCTTTTTCGTTCGTCAGAGGGTTTGCTCGGATTTAGTACTGGTCGCTGGCCAGCATGACGAGCGTGCAGGCGTGCACGGATTGGATGCCGTTGTCTTCAGCCAACTGTTCGAGTTCGGGGTTTGCGGTGCCGGGGTTGAAGATGATGCGGCGGGGTTTCATATCCATCAACCAGTCATAGTACTGGGCCTGATTTCTTGGGCCTACGTACAAAGTGACCGTGTCGACGTCGACGACTTTTGGCGTCCCACTTAAAATCTCTGCACCCGCGACCGCGCCCTCTTTGATGCCTACGTTGACGATCTCGCGACCACTATTGACTAAGCGATTTGCGGCGATATAAGCGTAGCGTGAGGAATTTGGCGTAGCGCCAAGAATTAGTGTTTTCATGAGGAATTATTAGCGGATTAAGCGCGGCCGCGGGTGCAAGGTTAGGGTTTGAGGAGCAAGGCATCCACGATTTTCCGGTCGTTACTGAGGCGCGGCACCTTATTTTGACCGCCCAGTTTGCCCTGGCTGGCCATGTATTCCCGGAAGCCACCTTGTTGTACCGAACTGACGATCAGCGGACGCAATACCTTTCCTTCAATTAAATCCTGATAGTAAAGGTTCTGCTGGATCATCGCAGCGTCCAAGTCCCGAGCAAAAACCTTCGGATCACTTGGTGGCACGGCGTATTCGATGAACCACTCATGATGAGCGACACCCCCGTCCGGCGGAGAAACCTGAGGCGCGACGGTAAACTCCGTAACCTCCACCCAGTGCTTATCCGCCACCGCCCGTAGTGCCATCTCGACCTCCTTACCGATCACGTGCTCTCCGAAAGCGGAAATGAAGTGCTTAATGCGCCCCGTCACGCGCAGCCGGTAAGGGTCTTTACTAACGAATTCGACCGTATCACCAATGTTGTAGCCCCACAGACCGGCGTTGGTGTTGAGGATGATGGCGTAATTAACGCCCGTCTCGATTTGCCCCAGGTGCAACCGCGTGGGGTTAGTGTCGAATATCTCATCCGCCGGAACAAACTCGAAAAAGATGCCACTGTCGGCGTTGAGCAACAGCCCATCCGATTGCTGACTATCCTGAAAAGCGATAAATCCTTCACTCGCCGGGTAAGTTTCGACGCTGGGTAGGCGACCGCCCACGAGCCGTTCGAGCGATTTGCGGTAGGGCTCGAAATTGACGCCGCCGTAGACAAACATGTCGAGGTTGGGAAATAGCTCCAGAATGGTGTCTTTGCCACTCCGAGCCAGTAGCCGCTCGTAGTACATCTGCACCCAGGGTGGGATGCCGGAGATGAGCCGCATATCGGCGTTGATGGTCTCGTCGACGATCCGTTCGAGTTTGTATTCCCACTCCTCGATGCAGTTCGTTTTGTAGCTCGGTAGTTGGCTGGTTCTTAGCCAGGCGGGGACCTGGTGGTTCACGATTCCGGAAAGCCTGCCGGTCGGGATGCCGTTCGTGTCGGCCATCTCCGGGGAGCCGGAGAGAAAGATCATTTTCCCGTCGAGCCACTTACTTTTGCCGGTTTCGGCGACGTAGTTGAACAAGGCATTGCGTGCGGAGCCGAAGTGGTTCGGAATGCTCTCGCGGGTGAGGGGGATGTATTTGACGCCACTGGTGGTGCCGGACGTTTTGGCGAAGTATTTCGGTTGCCCGACCCAGCTTACGTTGGCCTCCCCGTCGCGGATGCGGTCGGCGTAGGGTTTGAAACCTTCATAATCGACGATGGGAATGCGCCTTTTGAAGTCGTCGTAAGTGCTGATACCGGCGAAGTCATGGTCCTGGCCGAAGGCGGTTTCCCGGGCGGTGGTCACCAGGTCCTGGCAAATAAATTCCTGGGACAGCACGGCGCGCTGCGCCATCTTGCGGACCTGGTTACGGACGTGGTAAGCGTAAGGTTTTAGTAGAGTTCCTTTCATGGGGCTTGTTGGTGCTACTTAGCAATGGTAAGTCTCATCAATTAGGAATACGAATCTCGTAGCTGTTACCGGAGCTGATGGGTAAGCTACCGGCCACCAGCCAGGGATTATAGATTTTTAGCTTGCGGTAGTCGGTACCCTGCACCGCGGCGAAATCCCCCAAGTTGTCGATGGACTTCGTCACTTTGATAGTTTTGTAATCATCCAGCACGGGATAAACATCGTCCGGACCGACGTAGTAACCAAAGGACTCTGGATCTTCCAGAATCGTCTTTAACGCCACGATGCGAAACACGTAAGCCATCGTCTCCTTGTTGATGTCCAACTCGAATAAATTCTCCGCGTTCTGCCGCTCCCGCCATTTACGGACGTTCGGGCCGCCCATGTTGTAAGCCGCGGCCACCCAGCGCCAGTCACCGAACTCACGGTGGTAATCTTTAAGGTACTTGCAGGCCGCGCGGGTTGCTTTTTCGAGGTGATAGCGCTCGTCCACTTCACCGTTGATTTCGAGCCCGTAGGATTTGCCCGTCGGGGCCATGAACTGCCAGACGCCCTTGGCGCCGGCGGGGCTGGAAGCGTTGTCCAGCCCCGATTCCGCTACGGCCAGGTACTTTAGGTCGGTGGGCACGCCTTCTTCGGTGAGGATGCGCTCGATCGTGGGGAAGAACCTTGCCCGGCGTTTCAGCATCAGCAGCGTATTGCGGTGGAAATAGGCGTTGCGCAGAAGTTCCATATCCAACCGTTCCCGCACGTCGAAATCGTCCATCGGCAGGGGCTCCCCGGCAAAGTCGAAGGGCCCGGACAAATCCACGGGGCGAACCACCTGGGGCAATTGTGTACCCTTGAACGTCCGGACTTCGTCGGGGTCGACCTCCGGCAGGGTGTCGGAAGATTCTAGGCTCAGAAAGAGAAACCAGCCAATCAAAAAAGCTAAACCGATGCCGAGCCCGGTCAGGAGATGTTTCATAAGAAAAGGTTAGGGCGTGAAGATAAGTATTCACTGTCCGTAGCCGGGGGCGAGTGGTCCTACGGAACAATATTTTACCGCAGGGCCACCAGCAAACGCGGCGTGCGTGGTTACGGGGCGGTTTAAATATCCGGTTTTGTGCCTTCGGTGCCAAAAATCCGGCGGCTATGAGCTAATATTGACCGCGGAAACAAGCAGCTGCGCTCCGTAAACGCAGGCGGCGAACATTTTAGCACGTCGCAGCGCTTCTTCCCTGTGCCTCCGGGCTACGTAAGTTACCCGTTATGTACTCACTCGAATTCACTCATGCTCGCGGATAAACTCGAACAAAGGCAGGATACCGTCCTTCGTCTCCTCCGGGCGCGCGATGAGGAGGGCATGAAGCAGCTGTTCACCCACTACGGGGGCGCGCTGCTTACGCTCATCGAGCCGGTGATCGAGCGGCGGGAGGTTGCCGAGGAAGTATTGAATGACGTTCTACTCAAGATTTGGGAGAACGTTGATTCCTACGACGAGGGCAAAAGTCGCCTGTTCACCTGGATGGCCCGCATTGCCAGAAACGCCGCGATTGACAAGGTACGTTCCAAAGCTTACCGGGAGCAGGGTAAAACCGATCCCCTCACTCCCGTCGTAACTAAGGGCAACAACCTCAGCGTAACGCCAACGATGGAACACATCGGCGTCGCTAAACTACTCAACCACCTCGACGCGGACCACCGCGCCATCATCAACCTACTTTACCTAAAGGACTACACCCAGTCAGAAGCAGCCGAAGAACTCGGTATACCATTAGGTACCATTAAAACCAGATCAAGACGCGCAATAACACAGTTGCGCACCTTCCTCCAATCAGAGATGCTCTGGTTGGCCCTCGGACTTACGTCCCTCATCTCCCTATTCCTCGCCAATTTTGGACACTAACCAATACATAGCCTCCGGCGTCCTCGAGCTTTACGTGCTCGACCTGCTAGACACCTCCGCCCAGCGTGAGGAAGTGGAGCGGTACGTAGCGGAGTACCCGGAAATCAAGCGGGAATTATTCGAGATCGAGACCGCCCTGGAAGCCTACGCCCTGGCTAATGCACGGCCGCTGCCGGCAGCGTTGCTGGTGCCCCTCCTGGTAAGTATCCGCGACACCATGCCGCCGACCGTAGATCCAGTCGAACCACCGATGGCAACTGAGTCAGCACCGACAAGCCCCCCCACTGCGGACGCATCAACCGCCCTACCCTGGTTACCGTGGGTGCTCGCCGCCGTCCTGGCGCTGGTCGCAGCTTATTTGTACTTCAACGGCAAGAGTCAAGTCGGCGAGATAGAGCAGGAGCGAAGCGAATTAGAGTCCGAGTTCGCCGTACTGCAAGAGGAATGCGATGAAACAAGCACCGCTCTTCAGGGAAGCCAGGAACTCAACCAACTACTTACGAACCCCGCCACGCGCAACGTCATTCTCGCGGGTTCCGACAACGCGCCCGGTAGCCAGGCCATCGTGTTCCATAACGTCGAGCGGGATCAGACTAAGTTCCGCGCCACCAACCTGCCTACCCCGCCGACCGGTCGTCAGTACCAACTCTGGGCCATCGGCGACGACGGGCCGGTGAGCATTGCGGTGCTGGACGAGAACCTGGATGCTGACGTGCTACTGGATGTGGACTTTGTTGCCACCGCCGGCACCTTTGCCATTACGCTGGAAGAAACGGGGGGCAAGCCGACGCCGGACTTGAGCCAGTTGCAGGTCATCGGCGAAATCTAGGCGGGTTCGCCATCCGCCTTATCGAGCACGTCCCAAGTGTGGTCGCCGAGCAGCTTCACCGTAGCGATGTAGGTATAAGGAGTTTTCAGGCCCCACTCCGCCGGGCTGATCATGCTCAGCACGTTTTCGCCGGATGCCTTGGTGTATAAATAGTAGGTGCGGCTGATGATGGGGTCGATGCCCATTTTCGCTTCGTAGATTCTTTCCGAGATCGACATCCGCTGTTGGATCGCGTTTGCCTGTTTGGCCAGCAGCTCGATTTGCGCCTTGATCTGGTCGAGCTGCATGTCCGTCTGCTCGTACATGGCGGTCATGGCCAGTCCCTTCACCTTCCCGACGTCCAGCGGTTTGATCGTCGCGCCACCCCGTTCGTGCGCGTAGGGCAGCAGGTGGGGATTGATCGCAACTTTGTCGCCGTCGATGGGGTTGACGATGACTTCTTTGGTCGTGGGTTTTTCTTTCTTTTCGGCCATACGGTGGGAACCGCCGGGGGGTGATATGGTTCTTTTAAAATCGTCGTGAATTCTTGGTAATAGGAATGCGCGGTCGCGGGTGCGGGGTTAATCCGAAAAGAGCAACGAGTACTAGCGTCACCCGAAAAGATAAGACTTTACGAATATGGACTGGCAAACAATCAAGCAAGAGGTTACCGTGCGTACCTCCCGATCGTCCGGGGCCGGCGGCCAGCACGTCAATAAGACGGAAACGCGCGTAGAAATACTTTTTGACCTACGGAACACGACCGCCCTCAATAGCCGCGAGAAAAAGAACATCCGTTACCACAACAAGCGGAAGATCGATAAGAACGGGCTGGTATCCATCATCGATCAGAGTGGCCGCAGCCAGCACACCAACAAAACCCGGGCGATGCGCCGGCTGAAGGAGTTGGTCTCCGACGGTAGTAAGCCAATCCCCAAGAAGCACGTCGGAAAGGCCTTTACCGCCAGCCGGGGGAAGCGACTGGATAATAAAAAACGCCGGGCGGAGATTAAGGCGGGGCGGGGGAAGATTCGGTATTAGGGGGAGTTGGTTCTCCGGTAGTCCTTTGATCTCTGGTTGGAAAAAAGAGGAAAGAGTACAGAGGTAAGACGGGTCAAAGCCTCCAACAAAAATTTGTAGCTACCTTCCCGCAAAAATTTTGCTCCTACTTCTCTACCCTGCACCGGCGACGCGCAGCTAGTCCCGTACTTTGTCGGGGCGACCGCGCATACTCTATGTCTAAAAACCTAATTCCACAGTACTGTTTGACCGGCAACATCGGCTCCGGAAAAACTACCGTCGCTCGGGAATTCGAACGGCTCGGCATTCCGGTCTACTACGCGGACGCAGCGGCTAAACGGTTGATGAACAACGATAAAGACCTGAAATCTGCCCTAGTCGCAAGTTTCGGTGAAGCGAGTTATCGGCCTGACGGACAGTTGAATAGACCGTACTTAGCAAAAGTCGCTTTTACTGATGAAAGCGCGCTCGCTAAGCTCAATGGCTTGGTTCACCCCGCCGTCCACCGCGACGCCAGCGCGTGGCAGGACGGGCAAAAAGACGTGCCCTACACACTTTACGAAGCCGCCATCACGCTGGAGTTGGGGCGCCGAGATGACTTCGCCGGCATCATCGTCGTCCACGCCCCGGTTGCGGAACGCCAGCGTCGCGTTCAACTGCGCGACGGCGTGACGGCGGAGCAATTCACGGACCGCGCCAGTAAGCAGTGGCCGGATGATAAAAAACTCGCGGCGGCCGATTATGTCGTACGAAATACCGGCAGCGACTTACTTTTTCCGCAAATCCTACATCTTCACGGCCGCCTGGCGCATTAGCGCAGACTTACTATTTGATCACTCTTTCCAAAGAATACATGTCCAGTAAATTCACCGGCACGCCCTGCCCGCTCTACCGCACCATCGACGACGAATGGTTGCTCACCGGCACCAAAGACCTCTACAACACAACCTTGATTGACGTCGACCTCACCGCGGTCAACGTAGACTGGCAGACGGTTGCCGTCGACGGCACCACCATGTTCATCGGCTGCCGAATGGACCTCGAGCACGAGATCGAGCTCCGCCGCCGCGGCGTCAGTTTTCTCCGTGCCCCCGAGGGCCTACCCTACCGACCGACCCGCCGCCACCTTTATACCTGGCAAGAATTGATGGAGGGTTTCTCCCCGTTGCTCGATCGCAGCACCGACCTCAAAATCTACCAACACTACGAAAACAGTAAGTCCTGCCCCAGCGTCACCGAGGCGCTCTGGCAACGATTACACGATTTCAGCATCGACGAAGGACTACGCAGGTTACTCGACTTCTCCGCCGACGGACTGCCCAGGCGCAGAGTCGTCGGCATCATGGGCGGACACGGCACGGCACGGACTTCCCCCGACTACGAAACCACGCTGCGCACCGCAAAGCTCCTCACCGAGCGGGGCTACTTTATCGCCAGCGGCGGCGGCCCGGGCATCATGGAGGCGGCCAACCTCGGCGCGTACCTGGCGGACAGGACGGAAGAAGACCTGCGGTGGGTGCTCGAAACACTCGCGGTGGCCCCAACCTACCGCGACGCCGGCTTTAACGAAGCGGCGCTGAAAATTCTGTCGCACTTCGAGACTGGCGCGGAAAGCTTGGCCATCCCAACGTGGTTTTACGGCCACGAACCAAGTAATCTGTTCGCCAGCTACATCGCAAAATACTTCAGCAACAGCATCCGGGAAGACACCCTGCTCGCCGTATCTCTTTACGGCATCGTTTACGCCCCGGGCAGTGCCGGCACGACCCAGGAAATCTTCATGGATGCGGCGCAAAATCATTACGTCACCTTCGGCTACGTGAGCCCCATGGTCTTTCTCGGGACGCAGCGCTACACGGTCGAAACCCAGCTCTACACCACCATCCAACAGTTAGCGGAAGGGCGCGACTACGCCGATGCGCTATACCTTACGGATGAACCCGCGGACGTGCTACGGTTTATAGAAGCGCATCCTCCCACCAAGATATAATTCATCACCATGCGTTTATTCGTCGGCTTACTCCTCCTCACCTCGTTTTCTACCTGCGCGACCTTCGACCGCCTGACGGGCCGCGAGGTGGCCCCAAACGCAGCGGAACAAGTGGCGCAAGATTCCACCGTCGTTATCATCGATGGGGCGCAGCGTGCAGCCGACCCTGGCATCGCTTCGCCAACGGACACCGTGAGAATATTGCCAGGAGATGTGGCGCGGACGCAGGTGCAAGATTCTTTGGGGAAGGAGCGGTACACCGCTAAGGGCGGCCAGATTGGCACCTACGAAAACGCCCCCGAGACGCCGCTCGCCTACGGCACGACGGCCACCACGCCAGAACCGTACGGCAGCCCCGACCCCGACAACTACCCCACCACGGGAAAAGGCGTACCTACGGCAAAAGCTAACCACGCCGTGACGCCCAACACAACCATTACCGCCACGCCGGAAACGTACCAGCACGTCACCGCCGCCACCCCGATCAGGGTCAATCCGGACATCATCGCAGCACTAACCGGACTGTGGGTGAACGATGACGACGATGAAGAAGTCGTAGAGTTCACCTCTTCCCACTACACCACTTTTTACGACGGTGAGTTGCTCGTCCAGGAGCCGATGACGCTTCACCAGCGCTGCCCGGGGGACTGCAATGACGGCGTCGAGACGAACATATCCTGTTTCACCGTCACCGGCCCGGCGGGGATCGACTGTTTTGGAATTATTCGCCTGACGGCCACCGAGCTTGAGTTGAGATTACTCGGGGTGAGCGAAGAGACGGTTACTTACCGCAAGCGCCTTTAGGATATTTATTGCGTCAATTCTTTATGCTTGGTCCGTGGCAAGTCCAAGGAACATGCCCTTGTCGCGAGCGTACGGAGCGACACGGGCGTTGTGTTACTACTTCTCATCTCCTATTAATTTCCACTGATGTTCAAATCTTTACTCTCACTACTGCTTATTGGTGGTTCGTCCCTCTTTGCCCAACTCAATACTACCCTGCGTTCCAATCTCGACTACGCGGAAAGCGTAAATGACGTCTGGGGCTACGTGGCGCCCGACGGCACGGAATACGCCATCGTCGGCCTGCAGACCGGGGTGTCGTTCGTAAGCCTGGCTGATCCGGACAACCCGGTTGAAGTCGACCGCATCCTTGGTGATTTCTCTAACTGGCGGGACATGAAAACCTACGGCGAGTACGCGTACAGCGTTGCCGATCAGTCCAACAGCAACGAGGGCATCACGGCTTTCGACCTTTCCCAACTCCCCGATAGCGTCACGTTTAAGCGGAATGCCTACGAAGTCGCCGGTACATCTACTCTTTTCTCCCGAGCACACAATGTGTACGTCGACACCCTCGATGGCGTACTACTCACGGCCGGCGGCGATCGCCGCATTGGGGACGGTGGCATCCTGGCGTTCGACCTTACGGAAACGCCGATGAGCCCCCGCCTTTTTGGCCAGGGGGCAGCCATTTACGCCCACGATGTTTTTGTGCTTAACGACACGATGTATGCCTCCGAGATATACCGGGGTAGGCTTACCCTGTACGACGTGACGGACTATACGAACGTTACCCTGCTCGGTAGCGTCAGGACGCCCTACAGTTTTGCGCACAACGCCTGGGCCAGTGATGACGGCCGGTACGTCTACACAACCGACGAAAAGCCGAACGCCTCCGTAGCCGCTTACGACGTGAGCAACAAAATGGACATTCAAAAACTGGATGAATACCGCCCCGTAAGTTCTCTAAATACCGGTACGATCCCCCACAACGTACACGTCATCGGTGATTTCCTGTCCATCAGCTACTACACCGACGGGCTCCGCGTGGTGGATGCCACCGACCCTACGAACCTCGTGGAGGTTGCCAATTACGATACTTGGTTGGGGGATGACGGAGGCTTTAACGGTGCGTGGGGTGCCTATCCTTTCCTACCCAGTGGGCTCACTCTAATTTCGGACCGTCAGAGCGGGCTCTACGTAGTTGATGTAGACTACAAACGAGCGGCGCGCCTCCGGGGCATCCTGACCGATCGATTCACCGGCGCGCCGGTGAACAACGTTCGTGTGGTGATCGACTCTACCCAGGAAAATATTAGGACCAGTAATCCCCTCGGGCGGTACGCTACCGGGCTGGGCACCGCCGGCACCTACGTCGTAACGTTCACTTCGAGCAATTACGAATCACTGACGGTAGCGGTGAATCTCGAGAATGGAGAAACGTTCACGTTGGATACCACGCTAGTACCGTTGGTCCGCAGCTACGATGCTGGGTTCACGGTCACCACAGCCGATGGTGGCGAACCCTTAGCCAATGCCCAAATTGCCATTGAGGGTACGGAAAACACCTTCTTAATTACCACCGATGAAAGCGGGATGGCTGAAGTAGCCGGTATCTTGGAAAATGAACCCTTTACCGTGTACGTGAGTGAGTGGGGTTATCAAACGCAGGCCATCCAAGCGGCCTCGTCCGCGGACCTTCAAAACGTGACCGTGGATTTAGTCGCCGGATTCATGGACGATTTCGCCACGGACGAAGGCTGGACGGTTACCTCCAACCCCGTCACTGGAGAATGGGAACGTGCCATCCCGAGCGGCACCGCCACCGACACGAGTCAGATTGCCCCCGGTGCGGATGCCGCGGACGACATCGGAGATCGCGCCTGGGTGACGGATAACCGCAATGAAGGCAGACTCAGCGCTTACGACGTAGACGAGGGCGTGGCAACGTTCGCCTCTCCTACCTTCAGACCGCTGGTGGCGAACGCTGACACCATGACCGTGCATTATCAATATTGGTTCGTAAACCTTGATGGCAGAACCGCGGCGGACGACACGCTGACCATCAGTATTAGCAACGGCGTGGATACCGTCGTCGCAAGAGCCTACGGTAACCGGGGCGGGAAGTGGCTAAAGGATAGTTTCACGGTCAACGATTTTGTAACGATTACCGATCAGATGCAACTCATCGTCTCTACGAGTGATTTCAACACGAGCAGCCACCTCGTCGAAGCGGGCTTCGATAATTTCTTCGTGACGGAAACTGCCTCCCGCCCGGTGGCAACGGATAACAATTTTACCGAAGGGGCTACGGTGGAAGTGTACCCGAATCCAGCCCGGGGAGCATTCACGATGGACTATGACCTCGGTATGCACCAAAATGCTAGTCTTCGCATTACCGACGCGAGTGGTCGAGTCGTCAGTTCCCGCACGATAGCTGGCGGCACGGTAACTTTTGGCGATGAATTACCGCGCGGGTTTTACTGGCTTGAGCTACTCTCCGGCACCCAAAGACTGTGGGTTGGCAAGGCGATGAAGGAGTAAGGTCGTCTCCGAAATTTTAACTCCCCCCCGGTCGGACGTGACCGAGGGGGATTTTTTATTCACCATAAGCCACGGAAAGTATTTGCTTCGCCACGGATGCAGCCACCGGCGACCCGGCCACGATGGTTTCGACAATATTCGCATTTCGTCGTTCTCCGTAGTACGCGTAAGCCTTGTCGTAGTACACGAGTGCCACGCGGGCGGCGGTGGCGATGTCACCATTTTCCAGGGCTTCGATGGCCAGATTGAGATTCTGACCCCCGAGCTTTTTGCGGATGCGGCTGAATGCCGCGGCGAGTTCTTCCGTGGGGTAAGCGCCGTACAGATCGACCAGCCGGTCTACTCGCCACTCGATCGGTTGTTGCAATTCGACAACGGGTGCATCCACCAGCCGTTGATAAAATTCTTCGGAAAGAAAAACGCGGCCGATGAGTCGGCTCTCATCCTCCAACCACACGGTAGCGCCCTTCGGTAAACGGTTGAGTTGCGCGAAAACTTGGTTCTCAAATTCTTCGGAACTCGGTTGCGGTAGTTCACCGATGCCACCGAAAGCGGAGCCCTTGTGGTTGGCGATGCCCTCGAGATCGATAATGTTTGCGCCCCGCAGCGCCATGGCTAGTAGCACGGGTGTTTTCCCCGAGCCCGTCGGCCCGCTGAGCACGCGAAACCGATGGGGGCATTCGGCAAAATAGGTACGGATGTACTGGCGTGCGGCCTTATAGCCGCCGCTCATCTGCGTGACTTCCAGGCCGGCTTTTTCGAGCAACCAGGAGACACTGCCGCTACGTTGTCCACCCCGCCAGCAGTGGACGACAACTTTTCCGGAAGGACAAAGCCGCCGCGCTTCTTCTACCAACCACCGCATTTTCCCGCCGGCAATCTCCAGGCCGCGCAGCAAGGCTTCATCCTGCCCCGTCCGCTTGTACAAAGTGCCGACTTCGGCCCGTTCGGCATCACTGAAGAGGGGCAAACTTTGCGCCCGGGGTAGCTTACCCTGCGTGAATTCGCCCGGGGAGCGGACGTCGAGGAGTGCGTAATCTGAATACGTAAGATCGGTAAAGTAGGCTGCGGGGGTAATGACTTTCATTTACTGATTGGCCCGGATTTCGAGCCGGCTACAGCAAGGTAATAAGAAAGGGAGTTAACTACATAATGTAGTTAAATCCCCTTCACCATTTGAGTGTCGTCAAATCTTTACGACCCATGCTGACATTGAGCTAGCTCCCGTACGACAATCCGATTGTGATAATAAGTTAATTCTTTAAACCGTAATTAACAAGCATTCGGACACCTATTTTAGGATTCAAACACGCATTTGCATTATCCGAATTTAGTTATCCATCCATTTCTCGTATCGTTCGGGTGATGCCTACGTGCTGTGCCCAGGTTAATGATCCCGACAAATTATTGGACTAGCGAAAAATCGCAACCACTTTGCAGACGCTCGGATGGGTGATAACACAATCTAGCCTTCGCTTACCTTTGCCGCCATGAGGGGAACCGACGACAAAATTAGTACCTGGGCCAGTCAGTTAAATGCGCTCGGGGCAAAGGGTACCGCCTGTTTTTTCCTCGTGGATTTTGAAATGGAACGCCCGGAAATTTGGACACTGGACGACCCTGATTGCCCCTCTTTTACTTTTCCGGATAGAGATGTAGCCGAGGCGGTGCCAGCCGGATCCACAATCCCCAGGCTCTATCCGGAGCACATTTCCCGGGAGGCATTCCGCACGGCGTTCGATACCGTACAGGCGGGTTTGCAGCGCGGAGACAGCTTTTTGACCAACTTAACTTTTCCGGTTCCGGTCCAACTCAACTGTGGACTGGAAGACGTCTACCATTACGCCCAGGCAAAGTACCGCATTCTGGTCCCGAATAATTTTGTCTGCTTTAGTCCGGAAACATTCGTTACCATCAGCTCAACGGGACACATCGAAAGCCGGCCGATGAAGGGCACGACGGTAAATACGCAGGCCGGTCGGCACCAACTTTTGCGGAGCAGTAAAGAGATTGCGGAGCACGCAACCATTGTCGACCTTATTCGCAACGACCTTAGCATCGTGGCCAGTAAAGTTCGCGTTACGGACTATCGCTACTTCCACGAGATATCTACGAGCCGCCGGGGGCTTGTCCAGACCAGTAGTAACGTTGGCGGACAACTCGCACCGGACTGGCGGGAACGCATGGGAGACATTCTGCGCCAACTACTACCGGCGGGCTCCATCAGCGGAGCGCCCAAAACGGCGACGCTCGACATCATCCGGGCCGCGGAGGGGCAAGCCCGTGGCTACTACTGCGGCATTGCCGGACATTTCGACGGGGAACAACTCGACACCTGCGTACTCATCAGGCTAATCGAGGAGCGGGCGCCCGGCATTCACTACTTTCGCTCCGGCGGAGGCATCACCGCGCGCAGTAGATGGGAGGACGAACTACACGAACTGAAGTCTAAAGTCAGGATTCCGCTGCGGAAAATATATCAAGAGCGATGAGTGCCAAAATTCTCCCGTTGGCCCTGGACGATTACTTCACTTCAGGGCCTGTTTTCCTGGATAACACTACCCTACTTAAATGAAGAAAGCCCCCGCACTCATCGAATCCATTCGCTTAATTGATGGCGAAATCCCCTTGCTTTCTCTTCACCAAAGCAGGATGGACCGCGCACGCAGGGCCATCTACGCCAAGTCGCCCGTCATCAGACTCAGCAAACTGATTGCGGAGACGGAGTTGCCCCGAAGCGGCCTCCACAAACTGCGCGTGGAGTACGACACGACCATCATCAAAGCAGAGATAATTCCGTACGAAATCAAGCCGATTAACTCCCTTAAATTGACCCGGGCGGAAGAACTTACTTACGGGCATAAGTTTGCCGAGCGCGCGGGTATCGGTAAACTATTCGAGCGGCGGGGGAAGGCCGACGACATCATTATGGCCAAAAATGGCTACTTAATGGATAGTAGCTACGCTAACCTCGCTTTTTACGACGGGCGGCACTGGTACACCCCGGCCTACCCAATGCTCAAGGGCGTTCGCAGGGAACTGTTATTGAAGAACAACGTCATTCGCCCGGCCATCATCCGCGATCGCGATTTAGCTAGTTTCAAAAAGGTACGGCTGATGAACGCCATGCTGGAATGGGAAGAGGGCCCGGAAATAGCCATCGATCACGTCTATCTATAAAGAACAGAAGATCCAGTACCCCGACTCCGAGCAGTTCACTTCCGCGCCACCCCTTCCAGCCGCTCAACCAAGTTCTCCATCGTTTTAGCCGGCCCACCGGTGAGGATCTCTTTCCGTACCCAGTTCGGTAGACCGGCGCCGGCCTCCGTCCGGCAGGTGCAAGTAATGAAGACGCGCCCGTCGGGTTGGGGGGTGATTTTCCACTCCGCTTCGTAAGTCGTGAGTCGGTCTTTACCCTTATTGGGCGGGAGCGCGTCCGGCTCAGCAAGGATGGTGCGGGTCAGCGTGCCATCGGACCAGGACTGATCGATGCGGGCCACGACTTCCTTATCCTGAAAGGGGAAAGGCAGGTCGATGTGGCTGTAGTAGAGGTAGTTGTTATCCGTGCCGCCGGGGATGCGGTAGGCCGCTTCGCAGCGGTGGACCCATGCGGGGTAGCTCGGGGCATCGTCCAGCACGGCCAGCACGGATTCGGCGCTGACGGCGGCGGTAGTTTCTACCCGCACGGACATATCGTCATTCGCTTCCGCACGGACGAAGACTTTCACGCCGTTGCCCGCGTGTTCTAGTTCCCACTCCCCTTGCCCCACCAGAACACTCTGCACCAGCGACAGCGCAAAAAAGAGAAACAGGGGGCAGGACTTAATCATGTATGCGGTAGTTTGGCGTAAGAACGGCACAATGTGGCGCGCGGTGTACACTTTGCGAAAAATTATGCTGACTATATCCAAAAGTGCAAATCCGCGACTTCGCGTGGACGGACCTAAGGTGGACTAAGGTTATCTTGGCGGATATCTTGACCTAGCCTCCCGAAGTTGACTTATGAAAAAAATATTGATCGGCCTGGCCGTCCTCCTGATCCTCCTCTATTTAGGCGTCACCTATTTTTTCAGCGGACTAATCCTACACACACCGGACCGGGACATCGCCACGGTCTACCAGATGAATAAGGAGCGTTGGGACTGGGACCTGGATTCCATCGTGCGGACGTTGCCCAACCAGGAGGAAATCAGCTTCGTCAGTCCTTACGACGGCATTACGTTGCGCGGTTGGTCCTTTACTCCCGAGGGCTTTGATTGCGGCGTGGTGTTCTCCCACGGCTACAGCATGAACCGCGCTAATATGCTCAAATACACGCCAATCTTTCGGGACTGCAACTGCGCCATGCTACTCTACGACCACCGGGGCCACGGCGCGAGCGACGAAGCGTACGGGAGCGGCGGCGACCACGAGGCGATGGACCTGATTGCCGCCTCCAAGCTCCTTCAGGAACGGACTGGTCTTTCTATGAAAGGAATCGGTTGGTACGGGGAAAGCTGGGGCGCTTCCACGGTCATCCTCGCCGCGGACCGGGCCACCGAGAAACCAGCCTGGATCATCGCCGAAAGCCCTTTCGCCGACTGGTACAGCGCCGTCATGGAACGTGGCTTGAAGGACTACGGAAATGGCCTAAAACTCCTCACCCCCGGCGCGTTTGCGTGGATCAAAATCCGCGACGACGTAGACTTCAACAAGGTCAGCATGCTGGAAGCAATGCCCCGCCTGGAAATGCCGATGCTGTTGTTCCATTCTCAGTCCGATACGCTCACCAGCCCCGAGCAATCCGACCGCCTCGCCGCGGCCGCGTCAAAAAAGGGCTCATTCGTTTACCACCCGCTCGACTGGGGCGCCTGGCACGCGCACAACATTATCTGGCGGCCAGAAGAGTACCGAAACCTGGTGCTTAATTTTGTTGGGGATTTTTGTGAATAGCGGGTGCCGCATCACGGGCGTCAGCCGCTGGGCAGGTTCCCGCCGACTGTTTTACGCAAGTCCAGGCGATACTCGGTGGGCGTCCGCTCGGTCACCTTTTTAAAACTTCTGTTGAACTGGCTCAGGGAGTTGAACCCGCAGTCGAAAGCCACTTCGGCGATCGTGCTGTGCTCGTCGCTGAGCAGTTTGCAAGCGTATACGATGCGGAAATTGGTCAGGTAGGTAACGAAGGTTTTTCCGGTGACTTTCTTGAAGTAGCGGCAGAAGGCCGGTACCGTCATCGCGGCAACGCTGGCAGCTTCGGCGACGGCCAGGTCGCGGCGGAAATTATCGGAAATAAATTGCTGCACGTTGTTGAACCGCTCGTAGCCGTGGGTCGCGATCTCGATGTGAACGCCGTCGGCGTTGAGGCTTTCGTATTCCTCGGATTCAGAAAGTTCGCGGAGTACGTCGAGCAAAAGGAGGAGGCGGCCGAGGGGATCGAGCTCCACCATTCGTTCCAGGCGGCGGCCTTCCACTTCTTTCGTCCGCCCCGTGAAGGAGATGCCGTTTTTGGCCCTCTCCAGCAAGTTATTTATCTGGCTGAATTCCGAAAGCGCGCGAAAGTCCGGAGTGGGGAAATTGGGAGAAAATTGTACGACGGTTTCGGCGCGGTTGCCGGTGTTGCGGTCCGTAAAGCCCCAGTGCGGCAGGTTAGAACCGATCAGGATGAGCTCGCCGTCGTCGAAGTAAGAGACGTGGCTACCGACGTGGCGCCGCCCGTTGCCACCGTTTACGAAGACAAGTTCGAGTTCTGGGTGATAATGATAGTTCGGGACTTTATCCCCCCGGACGGTAGGGTCAGGATAGTGCTTGAGGAGGAAAGAGGAATCCAGCGTCGGCAGGATACGTTGGAGCACGGGGCGTTGGTGGCCTTCCATGATAGTGGTTATTCTTTGCGGACGGTTTGCCGCTAATTATTGCGGGTCAGCCACGGGGAGCGTAACGCCCGTTTGTCACTCAGGTTTTTGGGCGTGGCGTGAATTCGTCGCTAACCGTCGTCGTCAAAACCTGAACGCACGGCGCGTGCGAATAGCTCATGCATAAATTAAATTGAGTAATTAAGGTGCATATTTTACCCCAAAATATGCACCGTTTACCACCGAGTTAAAACAGGACAAAAATTGCGTAGGCCACGTGAAAATATGCGGTAGTTACGGCCCGTAATTCCCCGTTCTTTGTATCAACATCGGAGGATAGCGTAAGTGACCTCCAAAACACACGCAACCGGCAACGCCAACTCGTGGAATAGAATTTGCATGATCGACTTTAAGTTTCGCCCTCTCCGACTTTCGGGGAGGGCCTTTTTTTTGGGTTGAAGTACGCGCCCAAGCTAAAGCCTCTGACCAAAATAAGCGCACTTTTTGCGCGGTCGCGGGTGCCGGGTTCTTGCGGTTGAAAAGCAACGTCGATCCGGTAGTCCAATTCCGGTAGCTAGCGCGTATGATTAGAACACGATGAGTTAGCTTGGTGAACTAGTTACGCCCACGGGAGTACCCCGCATAAGTTACGGGGATCGGCCCCCGCAAGCCCACTAAGTGGTCGCGGATGGGTTTAATTTAGGCCAGGTCGTACGAAATGGTGAACATAAATTACGGGCCAGTCGAAACAATATACGCGTCCTTTGCCACCTAGGTGCTGTTTCCGTAACGGTGTAATATTCGCTCGGTGAGCCAACAACACGCTTCCGTAAGTACCTTAGGAACCGCCGAACCAAATATTCGGGCGGTCAACGTCAAAGTCACTGCATTTACCTAATTACCCGGCACCAGCCCCGATAGCTATCGAGGAGCCCAATCTTTTGGTAGTCAGTTACTTCGAACCAACATCGTGCCCTATTTTGTGGTTGATAAGTAGATACGCGATACACAAACCATCATATTATCCAAACACACCATTATGATCAAGACGACTTACACGAAATCCAAGCAGGCGTACAAGGTTACTTTCGAACTCGCCGCCGAGCAAATCGGGGAGAAGCGAGATCTTCGCGTCCTCGGCAGTTTCAATGATTGGAGTTGGGCCGACGGCGTGGCGCTAAAGTTCAGCAAAAACAAATATACCGGCCACACTGAGCTTCCCGCCGGGCATTACCAATTCCGCTACCTAGCCGACGAGGATGAGTGGGTGAACGACCCGAGTGTCGAAGGGTACACCGAAAGCGGCTACGGCACCAAAAACTGCTGCCTCTCGCTCGATCAGGTCGAAGAGAAGACATCTGATAAAAAGGCACCACAAAAGAAAGAAGCAACCAAGAAGGATACGGTAGCCGCAAAGCCCGCAAAGGCCAGTGCCGCCAAGAAAAAGGAAACCGCCCAGGCCACCGCGAAGCCCGCAAAATCCAAGACGAAGCAGGAGGTGGCCAAGAAAGCTACGTCCGCAAAGAGTACTAAAAAGTCCGCCCCGGCTGACGACCTGAAGCGCATCGAAGGCATCGGCCCGAAGATTGCCGGACTCCTCAAAAAGGCCGACATCAGCTCTTTTGCCGATTTGGCGAAGGCCTCCGACAAGAAACTCGCCGACGTACTGCAGGAAGCAGGCGCCCGGTTCCGCCTCGCCAAACCAAAAACCTGGCAGGAGCAGGCCAAACTCGCCGCCGCCGGCAAAAACGAAGAGCTGAAAAATCTTCAGGACGAACTCAAGGGCGGCGTCCGCAAATAATCTTTCTTCGATGAAGTCACTTGCAAAAGCCTCCCGGTCAGATTGATCGGGAGGCTTTGTGCTTCGTCCCGGGCCGGTTACCTATTGAGGTACAGGATTGACCATTCGAGTACGCAGCGTTTCACCGGCGCCTATTTTTGCCGCCGTGGGGACGGCCAGTATTCTGCGTCATTCCTCCACGAATCGATTACCGAGCCTGCGGGACAAACCCATCTTCCTCCGTTAACATCGGTGCCGTGCCCACGTTGTTGTACCGGAAGACGTAGCCGCCATTCCTTCAATACCCCAGCAAAACAAACTTATGAGTACCCAAACCGCCGTTATCTCCCACAGTCTATTTTCCGACGAAGACGCTAACCTCTGGAAGGCCGGAAAGCTTTTTCGCGCTTACGACAAACTTGGGAGCCACGTCATCGAGCTTGATGGTGAGCAAGGAACTTATTTTGCCGTTTGGGGCCCCAGCGCAAAGTCGGTGAGCGTGATCGGTAATTTTAACGGCTGGGATCACGGCGCGCACCCGCTCAACGCCCGTTGGGATAGTTCGGGAATTTTCGAGGGTTTCATACCGCGCGTGAAGAGTGGTACGATCTACAAATATTCCATCGAGACGCAGAGCGGTGACCTGCTCGACAAAGGCGACCCCTTCGCTCGCCTCTGGGAAACACCCCCACTCACGGCCAGCATTGTTTGGGATACCTACTACGAGTGGGACGATGCGGACTGGATGAAGGTCAGGTCGAAGCATAACGGTATCGACAGCCCCTATTCCGTCTACGAGGTCCACCTCGGAAGCTGGAAAAAACCGAAGGGGACCGAAAGCCTGAGCTACCGCGAGCTTGCCGTCGATCTGGTCGACTACATGAAGGAGATGAATTTTACCCACGTAGAATTCTTGCCCGTGATGGAGCATCCGTATTTCCCGAGTTGGGGATACCAGATTACCGGCTACTTCGCACCCTCCAGCCGGTTCGGCGGGCCGCAGGACTTTATGTACCTGATCCAGGAACTACACAAAGCTGGCATCGGGGTAATCTTAGACTGGGTACCTAGCCATTTCCCCACCGACGCGCACGGTTTGGCTCAGTTCGACGGCACCCACCTCTACGACCATGAGGACCCGAAGCTCGGCTTCCACCCTGATTGGAAATCCGCCATCTTCAACTACGGTCGCAACGAAGTACGTTCGTTTCTGATTTCCAATGCGCTCTTTTGGCTCGACCGTTATCACATCGACGCCCTACGGGTAGACGCGGTAGCCTCCATGCTGTACCTCGACTACAGTCGTAAGGAGGGTGAGTGGATTCCCAACAAATTTGGTGGCAACAAAAATCTGGAGGCAATTAGTTTTCTCCGGGAATTCAACGAAGCCGTCTACCGGGAATATCCGGACACGATGACCATCGCGGAAGAGAGCACTGCCTTCGAGGGTGTTTCCCGCCCGACGTACGTGGGCGGCCTGGGCTTCGGTATGAAGTGGATGATGGGTTGGATGCACGATACGCTCGGCTTTTTCAAAAATGACCCCATCCACCGGAGTCACCACCACAATTCGCTCACTTTCAGTCTCGTCTACGCGTTTACCGAAAACTTCATGCTGCCCCTGAGCCACGACGAAGTGGTACACGGCAAAGGCCCGATTATCGACCGGATGCCCGGCGACGACTGGCAGCGCTTCGCCAATATGCGCACCCTCTACGGCTACATGTACACCCACCCGGGCAGCCAGTTGCTATTTATGGGCAACGAGTTCGGGCAGACAACGGAGTGGAGCATTGATAAAGGACTCAACTGGACGCTTTCCGAAACCGCCCCGCACAAAGGATTGAAAAAGTACGTCGCCGACCTTAATAAGGCCTACCGCGAAACACCTGCTCTTTACGCCCAAGCTTATGATCCGCAGGGGTTCGAGTGGATCGACGGCGGCGATAACCAAAACAGCGTTCTAACCTACCTGCGCAAGGGAAAGAAAGGCAATGAGCTAGCCATAGTTATCAATAACTTGACGCCAACGGTTCGGCACCACTACCGAGTCGGGGTTCCGAAGGCGGGCACCTATAAGCTGCTGATTAATTCCGATGCTAAGGAGTACGGCGGAACGGGTGCCCAGGAATTTAAGCCAGTGAAAGCGGTAGAATCCGAATGGAACGGGCGACCCTTTCACCTCGAAATAACCGTACCTCCCCTGGCGACCGTGGTGTTTGTCTACGCTGGTAAATGATGAGCTGAGGAATTTCTATGAAATAACTGCTAGCGCCGGATCACAAACGTGATTCGGCGTTTTCTATTCGATGGGTAAAGCTGTCACTGCAATCCCAAAGCGCGATCAGTCAATCCTGCAATCTCCAGGTGGCCCCGAGCCGTACCGCCGCGTCCGGGTAAGGATGCTCTGCGGTCAGATAGAGTAAATCGTCCGGAGCCCACTGCGTGTTGAGTTGAATGTATTTTGCGAAGAAACGGAAACGCGTGACCCGCAGACTAAAAAATGGATCGATTTGGTACTGAAATTTAGTCTCCTGCTCATCCTGTAGCTGGAATTGCTGCACGATACTGTTGTAGTAATAAGGCTTGAATCCACTTGCGTAGCGGATGTCTACACCCAAATTCACGTTGAGTACCCCGAACCATTTTCCGGCGTAGTACAGGCTGTGTTCTCCGTACAGTTGCGGCAATCGGAAGACGGTCTCGTCGGCCTGCTGAAATAAGACCCGATTATCCAGGCGCATTTTGCCGAAAGTCAGGTCGCGTTCCGCGCTTAGCTGTACGATGTTATTTACTCCGTCGTCCTGTACCGGTAAGCCATCGGTCCCGAAGTAAATGTAATTAGTTAGTACGGAGTACGCCAGGCCCGCCCTGATCTTGACGACCGGCAAGGTGTAGGCGCCCTCCAGTCGCAACTCGAGCGTCTTCCCAAAATTATTGTCGTAGATCGTCTGCCCGTTCAGCCGGAAAATATCCTGCACTAAATCGGGTGCGTACAATTGATTCAGGGCCTTAAGTTCGAGCTTTCCCGCCCTGCCGAGGTCGAGAATCCCTTCCCCACTAATTCGGTAGTCGCCAATTTGTCCGATTAAATTTAGCTGCGCGTCCACGACGAGGCTGAGGTTGTCGTTCGGGCGCAGACCAATCTGGCCGTGCGCTAACACATTGTTAATGGTCGAATCATTATCCTGCCGAATCCGGTGGTAGAGGTGCTTAATCCCCACCGAGATCACGTCGCGCTGCACCGTTTCTCGGTCTCCACTACTCCCCTTCCGGAAAGTGCTGAACGTGAGATCGTTACTGAGGATGTTGTGCTCGATCTGGTTACGCGCGCCCCGGTCATCGACGAGTAGCTCCGGGAACTGTCGGAAGAAACTATCCACCGGCGCACCCTGCTCGGAACTCACGCGGTAGCGCCGACCGTCCAGTTTAAGTTGGTGCTGGAGGGTGAACGCGCGTCGGTCTTTGCCCGTCAGCGTATCGCGCCGCCCACCGAATTGTAGCGACTGGGTCGCCATTACCTCCCGAAAACTGTAACGCATCCGGGTTTCCGCCAGGCGTGAAGTGATATTCTGTAAGTTATTGACCTCACCACCGCCGTCGTCAAGCGTGCTCCGTATGATGCCCCCGTTTTGCAATTGCTCGTAAGTATTTGCCGCGAAACTAAAAAAGCCATTGTAGCGGGCGTTCGGCGGGCGAATACTCAAACCGGTCGCCACGTGGGTGTTCCTAAGGTTTTGGTTCGGGTACTGGTCCTGTGTCCCTTGCTGAGACAGCCGGGTGTAGTCCAGCAGCAGGTTGACGCCATCGGCAAAATTGCGGGAAAATTTGGCGGTCGTCCAGGTATCTTCCTGTTGGCTTTCGCGGACGTGCCCCAGGTAAGTAAACGGTCGCTCTAGTCGGTAATACTGAAGGCGTTCCCCGTCGAGCTGGTAGAGATCGAATTGCCGTAGACCGATTTCCGTTCCGGTCCGTAAGGTAGGTTCGTAGCGCAGTCGGTAGGCCGCGCCGCCAAGTTGGCCGGTGGTACCGTAATCGAAGGGCACTTTCCGGCCGGGTTCGTAGCGTTGCAGGCCACTCAGCAGACTATCACGGTAGCTGGTTTCTTGGTTGGGGTTATTGACTCGGTACTGGAAAATGCCGAAGGTATCCGGTAGGTCTTCGCGCTGCTCCTGCGGCCCGGCGCGACGGTCCTGGCTGGCGTCGTAGTCGGGGTCGCCGATTTGGGGCCGGCCACTATCCGAGGGGTCTAGCACTTGGGCGCGGACGCAGGTGCAAAGGAGGGTGGCTAGGAGAAAGAAGGTTAGTCGTAGCGTTGGCAGGACTTTGGTTTTTTAGAATTAGGCGGTAGGCGGTAGGCGGTAGGCGGATTTTAATTTACTAATACTTAAACTTAGTGGTTTTGCTGGGTCACTTCGTTGAATATAAACTCGCAGTAAATCAGCGATCTTGAGGGTATAATCTACCGCCTACCGCCTACATTCCTACCGCCTAAAAGATCTTAATAAAAAGACACCACTCACTCCTCATCCGCTGTCTGCTCAATCAATTTAGGACTCATGCCCATGTTGGAGAAACCACCGTCGTGAAACAGATTTTGCATGGTCACGAAGCGCGTGTAGTCGCTGAACAACGTGGCGCAATAGTTGGCGCAATCGCGCGCGGGGGCATTTCCGAGGGGAGACATTTTGTCCGCGTAACCAAAAAACTCTTTGAACCCCTTTACGCCCTTGCCGGCCGTCGTCATGGTCGGTGACTGGCTGACGGTGTTTACCCGAACGCCGTTCTTTTCACCGAAATGGTAACCGAAGGAACGGGCGAAGCTTTCCAGCAAAGCCTTACTCTCGGCCATCTCACTGTAGTCCGGAAAGGTGCGTTGCGAAGCAATGTAAGTTAGGCCAAGGATGGACCCGTGATCCGCCATATGATCCCCCTTGAAGAGTACCTGACACATCTTGTGAAAGCTTACCGCACTGATGTCGAACGTCTTCAACATCCACTCGTGTTTGATGTCCGTATAGGGGCGCCCCTTGCGCACGTTGAGCGACATCCCGATGGCGTGGCAGACGAAGTCCAGCTTACCGCCCAGGATCTCTTCCGACTTCTGAAAAAGGTTTTCCATGTCCTCGATGCTCGTGGCGTCGGCGGGGATGACCTCACAGCCGTGCTTTTCGGCTAACTCGCTGATCGTCCCGAAACGCATCGCTACCGGGGCGTTGGTCAGCGTGAACTTGGCCCCCATCTCCGCGCAAACATCAGCAATTTGCCACGCGATGGATTGATCGTCGAGCGCGCCAAAGATTACGCCGCGTTTTCCGGCCAGAAGTTGAGGAGTCATAGTGGTAGATATTTTACTGGTGTGGCGTGAAGGTAATGAGTGGCGGTGGCTTTAAGCAATTACGGGGTTGCCAAGTTCACCGGCGGCTCCCGGCGGATTCGCCAGAACTACGTACACTTGGTTAGCAGCATCTGCGCAGCGCAATGTTGAAGTTAGCTGATGCAGCAGCTTATTGCCGTCATCCCAACAAATTTCTTTAGCTTGAAGCAACTTAACAGTATTCGATCATGGCAAAGCAAAGAACAGCAAAGAAGAAGCAAGCAAAGATTAACGAAGCCGCCGCGGTGAAAAAGGTATTCACCATCGTCGGGGTGATCGTCCTCCTTTTACTAGTGTTTATCTACTTCTTCTTCGTGGCTACGTAGCCGCCTCGTCCGCCGCGGCGAGGCAGCAGTCCCGAATTTCATCGATGGAGCGGGTGGCGAGGTGCACGATTTCCATCGGGACGGGACGGGGGTAGCGCGCCACACCAGTCGGCCCCACGGGCTGTAGTTTTATGTCCGTCAGGGACGATAGGCCCGGATTGAAGACCGTGTACTCCTCCGCCATGTGATCATAACTGATCAGGGTTCTACGACCGGAAGGAATCCCGTCGTCCAGCTGGCAGACGAACGGTGCATCCACCAACCCACCACCGTGGCCGGGGTAGTAGAACCTGGCGGTAAAACTGGGGTATTCCTTTAGCCGGCTCCCGATCCCCGCCCGTCGCAGGCTCGTCACGAGGCGGTACATGGCAGCTTCCTGCAGGTGCAGAGGGTCTAAGGGAACGGAGGGGTCATTGTCCGTTAGCGTCGCCCACTGCCCCGTTTGACAGTGGCGGTATTCCATCGGCCCCAGGCGTAATTTGTAATTGAAGATTGGAAAATCTACGGAGACGTAGCCCGGGTGGTAATATTCGTATCCGTTAGCAATCGCCCACTGGACTTCGAGCAGCATCGTGTAGATACCCAGACTGTTCTCCCGGTAGTCAGGGTCGTAGATACCCGTCTTGGAATAGAGGCACTTCTCCCCCACGTCGAAATAACTAAAGGCCACCAGGCGCTCGTTGATGTACACCAATACCTGTTGCGTATTAATGAAACGTTTTTCGGGATAGTAACCGGCGTGAAACTCTAAATCAGTCCGCGAGCGATCCGGATTCTTGGCGATGTACTTCCTATTCACCTCCCGCATCTCGCGGGTGATGGGCGTGGCGGGGCCAATTTCAAAACGGAACAGTTCTCCGTTCTGCCGCAGCAACCGCCGCTGCTTGCGTTTGAATTTGAATTCCGTGAGGGGCATTCGGATTTGCACGCAGCCGAACAACTCGTCCGCTTCGGTACGAATGAAATCGCAGGTGTACAATTGCTGGCCCACGGGTCGCCAGCCCGCAGTCAGAAACTCATCGAGTTTCGGCCCGGGAAGACGATCTTGAAGGTTTAATAATAATGTTGGCACGCGTGGTCAATCAGTAAGTGGGGCAACAATCGATTCGGCACAAAAGAAGCCGAATCACCGTGCTTAATTCTCTGGACAAAGGTACAAAATCAAGCCGCAATTAGGCTTTACGTGGTTGTTAACCGTAAGACAAATTAACCACCTTTTACCCCATGACGCCTTCCTTTTCCAGCACATCCACCCGCGCGGTGACGGCTGGATCTTCCACCAGGCCCGGAGCGTGCCAGGGCTTGACGCGGGCATCGATCAGGATAGGACCGCGGCAACCCCAGTGTTTGTGCTCCACGAAAGTATCCAGACCGTAGACGTCGTGACTCGGGTTGCTCCGGGTAAACGTCGCCCAGATAAAGTTGGCAAAATCAGCTGACAAAAACTCGGCATCGTCACAGACGACAATCATTGCTATTCCGTCACTCAACACGGTACCCGCGTCCGCGCCCAAATTTGCCTTGGCGAGACTTTCCATATCGGCGTAACTCCCCTTCCCCTCGTTCTTTGGCCCCCGCACGGCGAGGATGCCCGGCGCAACGAAACGTGGGTCGCTAAATGCTTCCGGCAAAGTAAAGTAGGTGGGTAACTGGTCCGTCAGGTCCCGTACCTTTTGACCCCGACAGGCCCAGATCAATTTTGAGCCGGCGTTCCAGCCTTCGCTGGAGTAGTCGAGCGTATCGATCGTCGTCCGCGTCTGAAAGTGAAGGTCGCGCTCGGGGTTAAACCTTTCCAGCAAGTACTGGAAGAAAGCGGGCTGGTTATCAGCGTCTAAGTTAGGTTCATTGGTTCCATCGGCGATGAGGCAGAACTTCGCGAGGGACGTTTGTCCACTACCGATGATCCGGTTTGCCTGCGTGATGATTTCCTCCGGCACGAGCATCTGCTCGTCCTCCCGGAACGGCATGTACCGCTCCGAGCCAATGGCCAGCAACAACGGGTGAACGCCCGCCTCATCGACGGCATTGATTTGCTTGATGCCCGGAAATTCTCCCGGCGTCAAATCTTCCACGATCTGGTGAATGAGGTAGCCGAACTGCGAATCTTCCGCCGGCGGGCGACCGACGACGGTAAACTGCCAAATCGGATCCTTACGGTGCCAGACCGTCTCGACGTCCATCACCGGAAACGGGTGTTCGAGGGAATAATAACCGAGGTGATCGCCGAACGGGCCTTCCGGCATCATGCCTTGTTTGCGAATCGTGCCGGTGATGACAAAATCCGCGTCGGCGGAGAGGATCCAGTCGCGATCCCAGGCGTAGCCGAACCGGCGCCCGGCCAGCATTCCGGCAAACGTCATCTCGCTCAGCCCCTCCGGCAGCGGCATGATGGCGCTGAAGGCGTGGCTCGGCGGCCCACCCACGAAGATGGAGCAACGGAAAGGCTCGTCGGACTTTAAGTATTCGGTGTGGTGGACACCGATCCCCCGGTGCAGCTGGTAGTGCAAACCAATCTCTTTGTTGGTCTCGTAATCGTTGCCGGTGAGTTGAATTCGGTACATACCGAGGTTGGTCTGCATCGGATTTTTACTGCCCGGCGGCAGGGTGCAAACCTGGGGGGCGGTTACGAAAGCGCCGCCGTCCATGGGCCAGGATTTTACCAGCGGCAACTGATCGATCGTCGTCTGACCGTACTTAATGGCCGGGCGGAAGTGCTTGCGCGGCAGCGCGCTGACGGCGGTGAAGGGCGCTCCGGCGTACCGGAAGGGCGACTTGGCGAGGTTAGCCGGGTCGGCCTTAATCTCGACCACCTTTTTGACCTTCGGCATCGTTTTGCGGAAAAGAAAGTCCGTCCGCTCCTTCGTGCCGTACACGTTCGACAAGGCCTGAAACGGACTTCCCTTTACGTTCTCGAACAGGATAGCCGGCCCACCCTTGGCGAAAACCCGACGGTGAATTTCGGCCATTTCAAGGTCGGGGTCGATCTCGCGACTGATGCGGAGTAGTTGTCCGTGTTTTTCTAAGTCGTGGGCGGCATCGCGGAGGCTGGCGTACATATAGCTGGGGTCTGGGGTCTGGCCCATAGAATAGCTGGTGCCGTTGAAGGTTGTCGCGAGACTGTCACAAGGATGCGCGGTCGCTGGTGCCGGGCGGTTGAGTGGTGCAAAACGACTCCGGCCAGTCCCGTTAATCTGCCCGATACGGGAAAATGTACGTGACCGAATTGTTATGTGCCCGCGATTGACCGCCCCACCGAACATGCAAAATAGTGAACGCTTAAAACACTAGGTAAAGCTAACAACACATACTTTTTACATAATTCGTTTATACCATGACAACCAAACATTTACTTTCTTCCCTGGCGCTGCTGGCGGGCACCGGCCTGAGCGCACAGAGCGACAACTTTGTGGACACCGAGATCGTCCTGACGCCCAACTACTTCATCGTCGTCCTATTTGGCGTGATGCTGGCCATCGGCTTCCAGTTCCTCCTCACGGCACTTTCAATTGCCATTGGCGTGTCGGCCATCCCGAACCTCAAGGAGTCCTACGTAGAATCCAGGTACGGAGCCAGCAGCACGGACGATTCCGACTGGAACGAAACGAACTCCACGAACACCGGGGTAATGATTTCTTCCGCCCTCGGCATCTGGAACGTCGTCACGGCAGCCGTTTCTCTCTTCGGCGCCACTGCCCTAGCCCTCACGTTGACGCCGGCCGTCAACAACGTTATTGCCATTACTCTGGGGCTGACCATCTGGGCGGTCTTTTACCTCCTCATGTTCTACCTCGAGGGCAAGATGGCGGGTACGCTGATCGGCTCCCTCATTAACACCGCCGTGGCCGGTCTTCGCGCCGGTGCCGATACGGTTAAGGGGCTGTTCACACCCAGTGCCGCTAGCCAGGTGGAATCCGTAGCCGACAACACGATCGAGAAATTTCGCTCGGAGATGACGTCCGCCTTCAACGCCGACGGTATTTCCGATGCCATCAACCAGTTCACCAGTACGGTTGGAAAGAAGGTCGATAAGGTTGGTAATAAATTAGATAAGGCAAGTGACAAAGTTGTCGGAAAGATTGGCGACGTACCATCTTACGACAAGTTGAAAGCTGATTTGCAACAGACGTTAAGCCAAGCTTCCAAAGACAGCGGCTCCAACCCAGCTAAGTGGACCGCCATTCAATCCGCGATCCAGACAGTAGTAGACGGAGGTGGCGACGACGCCGATAGTGGCAGCAAAGACGACGGCGGAAAATCGGATCGGATCAAGCAGTTGAAGCAGCTCGTTAGCCAGTTCCAAAAAGACAACCAGGGAGAATCCGAAGGCGGCATGAGCACCGACGAGATGTACGAAAAGTACACCGGAAAACTAACCGATTACCTCAACGGCGCAACGCCGGAGAGCTTCGACGCCAAGAAACTCGGTCCCAAGATTCAGGAATTGCTCGATGATCCACAAGGAACTTCGTCCGACGCCATCGAAAAGGTGAAAGGGATGGACAAGGAAAGCATCATCAAAATTCTGAGCAACAACACGTCCTTGGAGAAAAAGCAGTTGGAAGGTTACGCCAATCAGCTGACGCAGGTTCTCGGCAAGTTACCGACCAGCGTGCAGGAAGCTTTGGATAATGATACGCTGAAGATGGTTCAGGATAAAGTGATGTCTTTCGTCAATGGCGTGCAGGATCAAGTTGGTGGCTCCGGTAGCGGTGAGGCGTCCGCTAGTTCCGGCATTGATTTTAACGGCCTGAAGAACCAGTTCATGTCGATTATTAATAATCCAGCCGATTCTTTCGATACGGTCAATCACCGGATTAAGAATTACCGACGGGATGACCTGGTCAACACACTGGTTGCCAACACCAGTCTAAGCCACGCTGATATTGATAAGGCCGTAGCCCAAGTAGAGGGAGCGCAGAACACCGTCAAGGACCAGCTGCAAGCCGCCGCCGACGCCGCCAACGGCGCCAAAAACCAGGCCGCCCGCCGTGCCGTCATCGAGGCGGACGGTGCCCGCAAAGCTGCCGTAGCCGCCGCTTGGTGGTTGTTTACCGCGATTATAGTTTCTGGTGCTGCCGCTATCGTCGGTTCCCTTACGGGTATCTAGTTGCCAGTAGCACGTTAAGCTACCCTTTATCATAACAATTAAGCGCCCCCCGTCATTTAGCTGACGGGGGGCGTTTTTGCTTGCTCGCCCAGACGACTTCACTAACCCCCGGCGGGTACCTTTGCGCCCGCCAAACGATCCTAGTATGCAGCATGAACCGGGCCACTGGCTCTTTTGGGTGATCGCTCTATTCGCCATCATCTTCGTCCGTTACCTGCTTTTTAGCGGGGGCTACGACTGGTTATTCACCAGGAAGCTACGTGACCGGCTGCGGGGGCGGGTGTTTCCTCGCAAGACTTCGACAACCAGACTGAGACGATTGGAGATTCTGCGGTCGGCGGGCGTCTCGTTCATTTTTGCGGCTTTCGGAATCGGACTGCTCTGGGCGTGGGCGGAAGGTTACACGCAGTTGTACACAGAATTTTTTAGCGCGGCGGATTGGGTGTGGCTCGCACTGGGGCCGGTAGTCTTTTTATTAGCTCAGGAGACTTACTACTACTGGGTTCACCGCTGGATGCATAAGCCCGGTGTTTACGAACACGTCCACAAATGGCACCACGAAAGCATCGAGACGACGGCCTGGACGGCGTTTAGCTTTCACCCCATCGAAGCTGCTTTACAGGCAGTGTTTATCCCCATCGCTGCGTTCTTGATCCCCATGCACGTTTTCGCTTTTCTCACCCTACTGGCGGTGATGACGCTTTCGGCGACGATTAACCACGCGGGGGTGGAAATCTTCCCGGCGAGCTGGGCACGGATACCATTTCTGCGCGGGCTCGTTGGTGCTACGCACCACGACGTACACCACAAGCGGGCGAAGTATCACTACGGGCTCTACTTCACCTTTTGGGACAAGTGGATGGGCACGGAAGTGCCGGGGTTCGGGGAAGAATTTCGGCGGGTGACGGAACGGTAGAAAGTGAAAAACGGGGCGCGAGGATTTTGGTGATCTAGTACAATAACTACTAAGGCTAGTCTCGCGACTAGCCTTAGTAGTTATTGTACTAGATATCATTCGGGTGGGTACTCAGACGAGCAAAGCCTGGTCCATGTCTACCGTGATCCGGTCGGTGGCCAGCAAGGTACGCCGGTGGCCGGCCGTGCGGGTAAAGATGTAGTTGAAGAAGTATTCCGCCACGAGAACCTTGGCTTTGTAAAAATTTTTGTCATCGTCGCCTTCCGCGGTGGGTAGCGCTCCGGCGGCGATGGTCGCGTCGCGGAGCAACATCCAACCGATGATGTGGAGACTGAAGTAGTCGAGGAAGATGGTGGCGTCGGCGAGGAAGACTTTCGGGTCTTCGGTCTTGGCGAGGTTAAAGAGGTGACCCATCACGCCCTGCATTTTTTCCAAACTTTGCGCCAGCGTCAGCGCCAGCGGCTTGGTTTGCTCCACGGCCATCGCCTGTTTGACCGTTCCCTGAACTTCTTCGGTCAAATATTTAAGCGCCTGACCGTTCTTCATCAGCAGTTTGCGGCCGAGCAGGTCCATGCCGTGGATGGTCGTCGTGCCTTCGTAGATCGAGTTAACGCGGATGTCGCGGAAGATCTGTTCGAGGGGAAAATCGTCCGTGTAGCCCGCACCGCCGAGTACCTGCATACCGGTGCTCACGGCCTCGTTGCCGTACTCGCTGGGGAAGGATTTGGCAATGGGCGTGAGTAATTCCAGTAGTAGGTGCGCGCGCTCACGCTCAGCGGCGTCGGGACTTGCTTTGCTGACGTCTTCCCAGAAACTGCACTGAAGGAGTAAACTTACGCTACCCTCTACGACAGCTTTTTGGAAAAGCAGCATCCGCCGCACGTCGGCGTGCTCGGCGATGATGACTTGTGGTGCATTGACGTCCTTGTTTCCCGGGTGACGACCCTGCGGACGCTCCTTGGCGTACTGCAAACTAGCGTAATACGCTGCCGATGCGGAACCGGTCGCCATGAGGCCGGTACCGATCCGCGCCTCGTTCATCATGCGGAACATATTGTTGAGGCCACGAAATTCTTCTCCAACCAAATGACCTTTCGTTACGCCCTGCTCGCCGTACATGAGGTGGGCGGCAACGTAGCCCTTCTGGCCCATCTTGCCGTAGATGCCGGCGGTGGTGACATGGTTGTCTACCATTCCACCGTCGGCTGGAAGGTGCTTGGGCACGACGAAGAGCGACACGCCCTTCATCCCCTTTTCGCCATCTTTTTTACGCGCGAGGAGTAGGTGGACTACGTTGTCCACCGAGTTGTGGTCGCCACCGGAGATGTAGATTTTTTGTCCGCGTATGGAGTAGCTTCCGTCTTCCAGCACTTCGTAGGTCGTCGTGATGTCGGAAAGGGAAGAGCCCGCCTGCGGCTCGGTCAGGGCCATCGTGCCCTGCCACTGGCCGAGGGCCATCTTTTCCAGGTAAGTAGCTTTGAGTTCTTCGCTGCCGAACTCCAAAATCAAATTCGCCGCGCCCGTGGTGAGAAAGCTGTAGGCGGCCAGGTTACCGTTAGCGGCCTGGAAGATTAGCCCGCCGGCGTTCAGGATGGTAGTTGGCATTTGCTGACCGTTCAGGTCGTAAGGCCAGGCGGCGGAGATCCAGCCGGCTTCGCCCATCGCGCGCATCCCCTCCCCTACTTCGGGCAGTACGTGCACTTCACCGTCTTTGTAGTAAGCTTTATTTTTGTCCATCTCCCGGTAGGAAGGCCATAGATACTGGTCGGCGAGCTCCTTGGCGGCGGAAAGGGCCATGGCGGTGGTGTCGGCGTCGAAGTCGACGTACTGGTCGAAGCTGCGGAGCTTGGCGAGGTCGAGGACTTCGTTGAGGACAAAATTTAGATTTCGGGTGGAGACGTAGTGCATGGTTACTTTTTGCGAAAATTCGCTCCAAGGTAGGAAAATTGTGCCGCGCTCGGTTCTTGCCCCACCAAAATTAGCCTGCGTTAGTCTTTGTGTACGCTTTGCCGCCGGTTATAAATCCAATCCACCCTGCTTTACCCTTTTCCTGGCACCGGCGACAGCGTCCACTACAAAATTTTGAACGAATGCGCAAGAACGTAGCTTCTAACATTATGCCCAAGCCCGACACCGATACTGATGAAGAACGCCGCGAACGCGCCCTCGTGGTCGACGAAATTTTGGCCAATCATTACGGTGCTCCGTTTATCCCTTTCTCCAACCGCGGCCCGCTCACCGAAATGGTGAAAGCGCTACTGAGCCACCGCACCAAAAACGCCGTGACGCGGGCGGGATTTGATAATCTCCGTACGAAATTCCCCACTTGGCAGGAGGTGATCGACGCCCCCACGGCGGCGGTGGAAGCAGCCATCCGCGTAGTAACCTTTCCGGAAGTAAAGGCGCCGCGTATTCAGGAAGCATTGCGCCAAGTGGCCGCACGCAACGACGGCGAACTATCGCTCGACGGCATCCACGAAGTCAGTGTTACGGACGCCCGCGCCTGGTTGGAGGAGATTCCCGGCGTCGGGGCGAAAACCAGTGCGGCGGTGCTCAGCTTTTCCTACTTACGAATGAAAGCGCTCGTCGTCGATACGCACCACCACCGGGTTGCCTTGCGCCTGGGTGTCGTCCCGCCGAAGTCAAGTTTAGAAAAAACGGCGCGACTATTACAAAGCTACCTGCCGGATGACTGGGATGGGCAGCGCGTCTACGACAGCCACCAGGGTTACATGCGGCACGGGCAGCGGGTGTGTTCGTTTCGAGCCCCAAAATGTAGTGAATGCGTGGTGCAACGGTATTGTGCTTACTTTGCCACGGCAGTCGAGTCGTCGGCTACCAAACCTGACGAAGGCAGCACGGGTTCAAGCCACCAATAAACCCAGCCCATGAAAGAATTTCTGCTCCGTCTGCATCCCCTGCAGCTACTGATTTACGGCTATATTTTTTTGCTGTTGCTCGGTTTTTTGCTACTGCAGGCTCCTTTTTGCCAGACGCTTAGTACTGGTTCCCTCGACAATTTTTTTGTTGCGACCTCCGCGCTATCGACCACGGGCCTGTCGACGCTCGACGTATCCCAGGCTTATACCTTTTGGGGACAGTTGGTCATCCTGATGCTCATTCAGATTGGCGGGCTGGGTTACATGTCACTCGGATCCTTCTTCGTTCTGAGTCGAAAGCGGCAACTTTCCGTGATGCAGTCGGACCTGCTGACGTATGATTTCAGTCTACCACAGGGCTTTGACGTGGGCCACTTCATCAAGAGTATGGTACTGTTCACGCTCGTTATTGAGGCCGTCGGTGCCTTACTGCTGGCCTGGGTATTTCACGCCGCCGGTGAAGATAACGTAGTGTGGAACGGCGTTTTTCACAGCATTTCAGCCTTCTGTACGGCCGGCTTCAGTTTGTTTTCGGATGGCTTCGTTCCGTTTCAAAATAACTTTAGCCTGAACTTACTCATCAGCGTGTTGGCGATTTCCGGCGCGCTTGGATTTATTGTATTTACGGACTTCTACGAAAGCATCACCAACAAAAAGGCGCACATCACTTATACGAGTAGGATCATTCTGCGCTTTACGTTCGTGGGGATCCTCCTGGGCGCGCTGGTGCTTTACCTCAGCGACCCAAACATCGAAACACTGCCGCCAGAAACGGGTCTGATGACGGCGCTGTTCCAGAGTATGTCCGCCTTCACTACCGTCGGCTTCAATACCTACGACATTGGTGCGATTGTCCCTGCCCCCATGTTCACCGTTATTCTGCTGATGGTCATCGGTGCCAGCCCTTCCGGTACGGGTGGAGGGATGAAATCGACCACCTTCACCGCCTTATTTGCGCAACTACGGGGAACGTTCCGGGGGGATTCTCAGGCTAGGTTTATGGGCCGCGTTATTCCGCCCGCCAAGGTCGGCTTAGCCACCTCAAACTTCTTCTTCTACATGCTTACGCTAGCCGTCGGCACCTACCTCCTCCTACTCGTGCAGGAGGAAGATCCTTACCTAGTGCTATTTGAAGTCGTTTCCGCGCTCGGTACCGTCGGACTATCCGCTGGCCTGACCGGGACGCTAACCGTAATGGGGAAGATTATTTTGATCATCCTAATGTTCCTCGGTCGGATCGGCCCACTCTCTTTTGGGATGGCAGTCTTCTCTTCAAATACTGATACGGAGGACGGGGAAGTTGAGGATTTGGCCATCTAGCCACGTCAGTGCATGGGCCACTGGTCAAGCAGGTGATGGATTTCAAAACAGAAGCAGCGCCGACAACCAGGGGAGGCGCGGCGCTGCTAAGGTATTCCGTGTTTATGTCGTTACATTCAGAGTAAGGCGCTTACCCCTTACGGTGCTTCTTCTTAGCACTGAAGCTAGGCCGTGGCTTAAAATTACCGGGCTTATACTGCTTCTTCTTACCGCCACCACCGTACGACCGGCTCGGTCCGTCCACGTTCGTACCGCCTTCGAACACCTTGACGTCTAACCGAACGCCTTTGTCCTCCGCGCCTTCGAATGCCGCCACCACTTTGCGAGCAGCTTTGCTGTCCACGCCGATGTAGGTGATGTTGTTCTGGATATCGATCTTGCCAAAGTTAATCTTCTTACCGGGCAAACGGCGATTCATCATACCGATGATCTGTGGCACGGTGTAGCCCTGTTTGCGGCCCACGGCAACGCACAGCGTGGTGTAGTCCGTGTCCCCCTTGTCGAGGCGTTTTTCCTTAGCGTTATCTTCCTTCACGTCGCCCTGGCCCTGCAGCTGCTTGCTGAGCTCACCGAGGCCGTAGCCCAGGATCTTTTGGATCAGCTCTTCGCGCTCGATTCCTGCGAAGGATTCGATTACTTCCGGTAGGTAAGCCGCCACTTTGCTGTCGAGCGTTGCCGCCTTGATCTTTTCGGCGAAGCGCAGCGCACGCAACTTGTAAACTTCCTCCTGGTTGGGGACGGGCTGTTGAGTAAAGGTGATGTTGGAGTACTTCTCGATCGCGCGGATGTTGCGCGTTTCGCGGCCGGTGATGATGCTCATCGCGATGCCTTCCTTGCCAGCGCGGCCCGTACGGCCGGAACGGTGGACGTAGACTTCCGGTGCATCCGGGAGGTTATAGTTGATGACGTGGGTGAGGTCCTGAACGTCGAGGCCACGGGCGGCGACGTCGGTCGCGACGAGCAACTGGATACGGCGCTTGCGGAAACGCTTCATGACGTCGTCGCGCTGAGCTTGGCTCATGTCACCGTGCAATGCATCGGCGGCGTGGCCGGCGAAACGTAAATCTTCGGCGACACCATTTACCTCGCGACGGGTACGGCAGAAAATGACGGCGTACATGTCGGGGTCGAGTTCGATGAGCAGGCGCAGAAGAGCAAAACGGCTGCTACCTTTCACCTTAAAGTACTGGTGGTCGGTTTTTGACTCACCGGCGTCTTCGTGGCCAACGCTGATTTCGGCGGGGTCGGTCATGTAATCCCGGCTGATCTTTTTGGCCTCCTTCGGCATCGTGGCGGAGAAAAGCAGGGTCTGCTTGTCGTCCGGCGTAGCGCCCAAAATGCTATTTAGTTCTTCCTGGAAACCCATATTGAGCATCTCGTCGGCTTCGTCGAGGACGACGCGTTTGAGGTTCTCAAGTTTCAATTTTTTGCGGTTGATGAGGTCGAGCGTCCGGCCGGGCGTACCGACGATGATCTGGGAGCCGGAGCGAATTTCACGGATCTGGTGGGTGATCGGTGCGCCACCGTAAACGGCGGTTACCTTGACGTCCTTACGGTACTTTGCGTAGCCGGAAATGTCGCGGGCGATTTGCAGGCAGAGCTCGCGGGTCGGGCAGAGGATCAGTGCCTGAACGGCGTCGAGGTCTGTGTCGATGTCGTTGACGACGGGTAATCCGAATCCGGCCGTTTTACCGGTTCCGGTGCGGGCGAGGGCGACGAGGTCGCGGCTGCCGTCGGCAAGAATCAAGGGAATGGCTTCCGCCTGGACGGGGGTGGGGGTGATGAAGCCGAGGTCGGCAACGGCGCGTTTGAGTTCGTCGCGGAGGTCGGATTCCTGGTAGGTGGTCATGTGGCCAGTTTTAGTTCCCCTGCTATTTTTTTGCGTCCCGACTAAGTCGGGACAGGTGCAGGGGATTTGTGGAACGGGCGCATGGTTTACCACTTTGCTATCGGGGGACGTAGTTAGCTATAAGATACGTCAACGTAAACCGGGGAGGCCCTGAAATTTGACGCAAAGGTACAATTTTATTTGGTGGGGTTGATTTGATAAAGCCACGGGCAAAACTTCCGATCGTTAAATCACCTACTGGTCACACTATCTACCATTCGAAATATCTACTTAGCTGACAGAGGAATTTCAACCTGGAATCAGCTTACTCACTTGCATTTCTCCGCAGAAAGGACTTTTGAATGTATCCCCCAACGCATACCTTCTTACGTCGCTGTGGACACCCGCGGCGACGTCCGGCTCCAGATAGACCTCTACCCTATCCTGTTGAAGGTTGACGATCCAGTATTCTTTGATTCCGGCTAAGGCGTATAGTCTCGCCTTCGTCGTTCGGTCGAAGTTTAGCGTACTGTCGGATACTTCGATTAAGAGATCCACATCATCAGCAAGAGGTTTCCCAGGATGAGCGCTGTACCGTTGTCGACTTACCAGCGCAAAATCTGGCTCCGGCGCGGAGTTATTCAGCAGGTTTATTGAATTCTGAGCCCGGCACCGGTGCGTTTTCCGATAGAGGGGGTTAAAAAGATCAATCAAGTCATCGATACAATCTTCGTGTCTTTGTCCGATGGGCATAGCTTCAATTAGGTATCCAAAAATCAGTTCGACACTATCCTCTTCCGTCAAAATCCCCGCCTCAATGGCCGCATTATAGCGATCCAGCGTATAACGGAAAGTGGTCCGGCCGCTGGCCCCAAAGTCTATCTCCTGATAGACGACATCTTGCGTTGGCGTTGCTGTCATAGTTTAAAGTTAACGAATTTTCACTTTCGTCGGTTGTGCTGCCGTCCGATCAACTTTGCACCTGCGACCGCGCCCCAAATCCCGAGCAACCCTGCGACTTTCATCCTCAGGCATTGCGGTACGGTAGTGCACCCCGAAAAAACGTAACTTCGCGCCACCCAACCAACACATAACAAGATCATGAACAAAGATTTCCTCAAAGAACTCGGCCTCCACGAAGACAACTCCGGCACCAGCACGGGCCAGCAAGGGCACCACAACGAAGCCAAACACATCGTTTCTTTCAGCCCCGTCGACGGCAGAGAAATCGGCCGCGTCAGCGAAACGACGCGCGAGCAGTACGATGCCGTGATCGCCCAGGCACAGGTAGCCTTCAAACACTGGCGCACCGTGCCCGCCCCCCAGCGCGGCGAGATCGTTCGGCAATACGGCGAAGCGCTACGCAAGCACAAAGACGCGCTTGGCCAACTCGTCAGCTACGAGATGGGCAAAAGCCTGACGGAAGGCCTCGGTGAGGTACAAGAGATGATCGATATTTGTGATTTCGCCGTCGGCCTGAGCCGCCAGCTCTACGGACTCACGATGCACTCCGAACGCCCGCTGCACCGAATGTACGAACAGTGGCACCCAATGGGTATCGTCGGCATTATTTCCGCCTTCAACTTCCCCGTTGCGGTGTGGAGTTGGAACAGCATGATCGCCATCGTTTGCGGCGACGTAACGGTTTGGAAGCCTTCCGAAAAGACACCGATGTGTGGTGTTGCTTGCCAAAATATTTGGGCGCAGGTAGCAGCTGCCAACGACCTTCCCGAAGGCATCTCCAGCCTCATCAACGGCAATTACCAAGTCGGCGAATGGATGACGGAGGACAAGCGCGTACCACTGATCTCCGCCACCGGCTCTACCCGGATGGGTAAAATCGTCGCCAAAACCGTCGGTGCCCGCCTCGGCAACTCTTTACTAGAACTCGGCGGCAACAACGCCATGATCATCACCGAAACAGCCGACATGAACCTCGTCCTCACCGGTGCCCTCTTCGGAGCCGTCGGCACCTGTGGTCAACGCTGTACCTCCACCCGTCGCCTGATCGTGCACGAATCCCGTTACGCCGAAGTACGCGACAAATTGAAAGCCGCCTACGGTCAACTCCGCATTGGTGACCCGCTCGACAAGAACAACCACGTTGGTCCGCTCATCGATAAGGATTCCGTTGCTACGTACCAATCAGCGATTGAAAAAATCAAAGCGGAAGGAGGGAAGACCATCGTCGAAGGTGGCGTGCTGGAGGGAGACAACTACGTCAGTGGTTGCTACGTGAAGCCTGCCTTTTTCGAAGTCACCAAGGAGAGCAAAATGCCGCTCCACGAGACCTTCGCACCCATTCTCTACATCATGCCTTACTCCACATTAGAGGAAGCAATCGAGATTCAAAACAACGTCCCCCAGGGGTTGAGCTCCGCCATCATGACGACAAGCATGCGTGAAAGTGAGCTCTTCCTGAGCACGGCCGGCTCCGATTGCGGTATCGCGAACGTCAACATCGGAACTTCCGGTGCCGAAATCGGCGGTGCATTCGGCGGTGAAAAAGAAACGGGCGGCGGACGCGAATCCGGCTCGGATAGCTGGAAAGCTTACATGCGCCGGCAGACGAATACGATTAATTATTCTACGGAGTTGCCTTTGGCGCAGGGAATTACGTTTGATCTTTAAGGGAGAGTATAGAGGAAAGAAGTAAGAATAAGGACGTTGGAGTGAGGTAATATCTCGATGCTTCATCGTCCTTTCACTTTTCTCTATACTCTTTATTCCTATTAATTCGTAACCGCTGTTTTACACCTCCGATGAACTTTTGGTGGGACTTCGCTACGCTACGTCCCACCAAAAAATACATCTGAGGAGAAAACAGCTAGGCTAGACTTCATTTTCTCCTCGAATGCATCTTTCAGAATTCTCAGCGAAGCGAGAATTTCTGAAAGTTCATCAGAGGTGTAAAATAACGGGTCAATCAATGTACCGCCTAGTAAGCTGCCCGTAAGCATCAATCCGCCGGTCCCGAAAAAACGGCCAAATACGGCGCACGTCCGCCGTTCGTTTCTTATCGATTTCGACGACTGCTTCCGTAATTTCATCTTCACCAGCTTGGTAAAGAAATTCTCCCTGCGGGCCACAGACGAAGCTCGAACCCCAGAACTGAATCCCATCCGTAACGCCACTCGGGTCTTTTTCGAAACCGGTCCGGTTTACCGAGATGACTGGTAAGCCATTGGCCACGGCGTGCCCGCGCTGGCTGATGATCCAGGCGTCGCGCTGACGGCCGCGCTCGGGGGCATCGTCGGTCAGTTCGTAGCCGATGGCGGTCGGGTAAATGAGGACTTCGGCACCGGCCAGGGCCATGAGGCGGGCGGCTTCGGGGTACCACTGGTCCCAACAGACGAGGACGCCAAGTTTGCCGATGCTTGTTTGGATGGGTTGGAATCCAAGATCGCCCGGGGTGAAGTAGAATTTCTCGTAGTAAGCCGGGTCGTCGGGGATGTGCATTTTTCGGTACTTCCCGGCGATGGTACCATCGCGCTCCATCACGACGGCCGTATTGTGGCTAAGCCCGGGCGCGCGGTGCTCGAAGAGGGAGATAACAATAACTACGTCCAATTCCTTTGCCAGATTGCCGAAAAAATCGGTGCTCGGACCGGGGATGGTTTCCGCTTGGTCGAATACGTCGACGTTCTCCGTTTGGCAGAAGTAGAGACCGGTGTGGAGCTCTTGCAGGACGACTAGTTCCGCCCCCAAGTCCTTGCACCTGCGCGCCGCGCCCGCACTATGCTCTAAGTTAGTTTGGCGGTCCGCACCGTTTGCCTGCTGGACGATTCCTACTTTCATTACTAATTGTCTTTTATAATGATCTAACCCCCTACGAGCTGAGGTCAACTACACCAGCTTGGTTATGGCCCAAAGGGCAAGTTTGTTTTTGGCGACAAGTTTAATCGCACCATCCAGTAACCACGGCCGGTCGGCGGTTAACAGTTGGCCCCAGTATTTTAGTTTGAAGCCAAGACCTAACCTTTTCTGTACTCTTCGATCGTATTCCTTCAGAAATGCCGCGTCGAGACGACTCTCCTGGAATCCAGAGCGCACAACATCCGCAGCTATTTCCGCACTGATCATTGCGTTGCCGATTCCCTCGCCCGAGGCGGGGTCCACTAGCCCGGCAGCGTCCCCTAATAATACGAAGCCATGCCCCGAACGGGGCACGACGCGCGAGCCAAGGGGCAAACCAAAACCTTCGTTTTTCGAAACTTGCTCCGCTCCGGCAAAATGAGTCGCGGCGAGGGGTGATTCGCGCACGATACGATCAAGGGCCGTGCGTAAGTCGATTTTGCTCTCCGATACGTGGCGGGAAAGCATACCGAAACCAACGTTATACAAATCACCACCGAGGGGGAAAATCCAGAAGTAACCGGGTAGGAAGTCCGTGAGTAAGTACGCCGCTAATCGATCTTCGTCCAGGCCGGAGACACCCCGGTAGTAAGCACGAACGGCGGCAGCGTGGTGACCGCGATCCATACTCGTCTCCGTACAGGCCCGGGCCACGACGGAATGAGCGCCGTCCGCGCCAACGACCATCGGTGCGGTCAGGGTGGCCCCTCCCGGTAGTTCGACGGTCGTTTGGCCTTTCTCCCACAAAATCTTCTTGACGCGCGTACCAAAGAAAGTGGTGAGCCGGGGATTGGTCAGGGCGGCCTTAACGAGGTAATCATCAAAGTTTAGCCGGGTACAGGTGTAGCCTTCCGTGACGTAACTAGCACCGGCGGATATTCCGGAGGGAGATTGTACGGTAATACCGTTAATTCGATTCAAGCTGGGTAAGCCACGCCAAAAGTCAGGATCGAGGCGGCGACCGACACTAACGGCCGTCCCGGGGATGGCATCCCCGCAGATTTTGTCGCGGGGAAATTCATCCTTATCGATGAGCGCGATCCGCAACGAACTGTCCCGCAGCGCACGAACGAAAGTGCTGCCGCCGGGGCCGGCCCCGATCACGATGATGTCGAACTCCTGCATACTTTATGGTTAAGCATGGTTCTAATCCGTGCTTGAGTACCGACTAGCCCAATCCAATTATCCGTGTTTTCGCGACGAACTTAGGACAAAATTACGTACTGGCACCGCAGTCGAACTACACCTCCGCTTCGTAATCGTAAGGGAGCCTTTTCGAATTTTTGACCGTGCTCAAAGTCATCAAAGTTTTGAGTCGCTCGATCTCATCGATCTGCTGCAGCGTCTTGAACAGCAGGCGCTCGTAGGTAGGAATATCTTTACAGACGATCTTGATTAAGAAATCCGCCTCGCCGGTGATGATGTAGCACTCCGTGATCTCGTCGATGTTGTTGACCTGCTCCAGGAAGTTCTCCCGCGCGGCGTCCTTGCGCCAATCGAGGCTCACGAGGACGAACGTCTTGACCATCAGACCAATCGCGGCCGGGTTGACGTGAGCGTGGTAGCTCTGCACGACTTCATTTTGCTCCAATTTCTTGACGCGTTCGAGCGTGGGGGCGGGGCTGAGGCCAATGCGTTTGGAAAGCTCCAGGTTGGTGATTTTACTGCTGTCCTGCAGGATTTGCAGGATGTTGAGGTCGATCTTATCTAGTTTGTCTGACATAGGCGGAAATAAAAATTGTTGGAGCGGCAAATATAGCCGCACCAACAATTATTTCAAAATTTACGAAAGTAAAGTATAATATTTTCCGTTCGGCGGACTATGGCCAAATTCCGAGGGCAATGTAGTCGCTCGATATTTTGCTGATCGCCAGGGCGAAAGCAGCCGTCCGTAGGTCTTTGATACCGTCGTTGTTCGTGTACATCGCGTACACACCCTGGAAGCCGGTGATCATCGTTTCTTCGAGGCCGGAACGGATCAAGTCGATTTCGTCGGCACCGTGGGTGATCATATCCTTATCCCGCTGGCTAATCTTCTTGCCGGTGGTGTCCTCGATCTGCTTCACGATGTTCGTGTAAACGCGCTCGTCGAAACGCTTCTGCAAACGGCCAAAACGCATGTGACTGAGGTTTTTGAGCCACTCGAAATAACTCACCGTCACGCCACCGGCGTTAAGGTAGATATCCGGAATAACAACGACACCGCGCTCCGCGAGGATAGCTGCTCCGTCAGCCGTCACCGGGCCGTTGGCGGCTTCGGCGATGATTTTAGCCCTGACGCTACCGGCGTTCTCGGCGTCGATCTGGTTCTCCAGCGCTGCCGGGACGAGGATGTCACACTCGAACTCCATGACGGCGCGGCGCTTCTCCTTACCGTATATCTGCACGCCGGGGAAACTGAGGATGCTTCCGTGGTGCTCGCGGTGGCGGAGCAGGGCGTGAATGTCGATGCCCTCTTTATTGTAGATCGCACCTTCAACTTCACTGACGCCGATGATTTTGACGCCACCTTCGTCCTGGCTGATGGTCGCCGTGTGGGAACCTACGTTACCGAGGCCCTGAATGACCATCGTTTTACCCTCGATGCCCATGGTGAGCCCCAGTTTCTCCATCAGATCGGGCTGGTTACAAGCTTCGCGGATGCCGTAGAAAACTCCGCGGCCGGTGGCTTCGGTACGTCCACGGACACCGTTCTGGTTGACGGGCTTGCCCGTTACGCAACCGGCGGCGTTGATGTCGTCCGGGTGGAAGGCGCGGTAAGTATCGTAGATCCAGGCCATTTCGCGGGGGCCGGTTCCGTAGTCGGGCGCGGGCACGTCGACGGCCGGGCCGATGAACTTGCGCTTGATGAGCTCGGTCGTGTAGCGGCGGGTGATGTTTTCGAGGTCTTTTTCACTGTACTCCCAGGGGTTGATCTTAACGCCACCCTTCGCGCCACCGAAGGGAACGTCGACGATGGCACACTTGTAGGACATCAGCGTAGCGAGCGCGACGACTTCGTCCTGACTGACGTGGTTGGAGTACCGAATACCGCCCTTGGTCGGGCTACGGTGGTGGGAGTGTTGCGCCCGGTAGGCTTCAATCACCTTCACCTCGCCGTTTATTTTGACGGGGAAATGGACCTGATAAACGCTGTTACAGATCTTGATTTGGGTCAACAAACCGGCGTCGAGCCCGGTGTGGGGCGCGGCCATGTCGAAATAGCGGTTGACGCTATCTAAAAACGAAACTTCTTTAGGCATGATCATTAATTTGGTCTTCTAAAACGGAAAGTTTGCGGTCGAGCGACCACAGATAAAATACAATACCCAGGAACACGACGACGATGACGGCCACGACTACGTACAATTTATTGATACTGCGCAAGAAGTCGGCGGGTGGTTCGGCCGCGGATTGCGCAAAGGCGCTAAGCGAGCAAAAAGTAAGTAGCAATGCGGTAGTCAGGCGTGGCATGTGCCGGGCGTTTTGGTTAGGGTGGCAAAGGTAGAATGCTTCCCCGTGCGAAAGGTAAGGCTTTCGGTCAAACGTTTTTCAAATCTCGTCCCCCCATCAACCTCCTTTCTGATTAGGGCGAGGACGCGGGTGCCGGGTAAATCCAATAAGAAGCAAAGTTTTTCGGGTCACGCCCGGGCGTTCGTCGAGTTGTTTCGCTGGCTCATCGATCAACATCTTTGCACCCGCGGCCGCGCCCCTTTATTTGTGGTACTCAATTATTCGCCAGCTTAATTAATTACCCCATGAAACTAGTAACCCTCCAACACGAAAACAACCTCATTGAAGTCCGCAACAACTTTTTGACGGGCGTCGAAACGGTGTACTTTAACGGCACCCGGGTATGTCGTGAATTTAATTGGTTCACCGGGGCGCACCGGTTTCGAGTGCGCAACGACGACACCGGCCGGGTGGACTTGTACGAAGTCAATTTCCACACGAGCTTCCGTAAATGGTACGGCGTGGCCGTCGACATCGTCAAAAACGGAGATTATATCCACAACGAATCCGGCCACGGCTCGAAGACCATTACAACCGTAGTTATTCGCAGTAATGAGCAAAACACACCATTACGCGCTGATTATGATCGCCAATGTTGGTACGGTGAGGCACGCAAGGCCGAGCGGGCGGTTTACCTGGAGGGGGATTTGGTTTAGGCAGTAGGCTATAGGAAAATTAGGCGGTAGGCGGTAGTATCTGAGCCTACCGCCTACCGCCTACCGCCTACTGCCTACCAGCCTACCGCCTACCAGCCTACCAGCCTACCGCCTAATCTCCCTACCGCCTTACCTTCGCCGCCCACCCAACTCCCCCACCCCATGGCCGGCAGCACCTACGGAACCGCTTTCAAAATTACCACCTTCGGCGAATCCCACGGCGTTGGCCTCGGAGTCATCATCGACGGCTGCCCCGCTGGCATCGACTTCGACGAAGAATTCATTCAGGGCGAATTGGCACGGCGCAAACCCGGGCAGAGTAAGATCGTCACCCAGCGCAAAGAAGAAGACGGCGTCCAGGTGCTCTCCGGCGTATTCGAAGGAAAGACAACCGGCACGCCCATCGGCATGGTCATTTACAACAAGGACCAGCGGAGCCGCGATTACGGACACATCTTCGATAAATTCCGCCCAAGCCACGCTGATTATACCTTCCACGCCAAGTACGGCATGCGCGATTACCGGGGCGGCGGCCGGTCCAGCGCCCGCGAAACGGCCGCCCGCGTTGCCGCCGGTGCCGTCGCTCAACTCTACCTACGCACGCTCGGCGTCGACATCAAAACGTACGTGAGCCAAGTCGGTAGCATCGCCGTCGGAAAAACGCACGAAGAGCTTGACTTGAGTCTCATCGAGTCCAACCCCGTCCGCTGCCCCGATCCGGAAACGGCGGCGTTGATGGAAAAAGAGATTCTGTCCGTCCGCAAGGACGGTGATACGATCGGCGGCCTCGTCACCTGTGTCATCAAAGGTGTCCCCGCCGGCTGGGGCGAACCCGTTTTCGATAAGCTGCACGCCGAACTCGGCAAAGCCATCCTGAGCATCAACGCCTGCAAAGGTTTTGAATACGGCTCCGGTTTCGCGGGCGTTACGCTACGTGGGAGCCAACACAACGATGCTTTCTACACCGACGAGAACGGCACCGTGAAAACCCGTACCAACCGCAGTGGCGGTATCCAGGGTGGCATCTCCAACGGGGAAAACATTTACTTCCGCGCGGCCTTCAAATCCGTCGCAACCATTATCATCGACCAGGACTCCGTCAACGAAGCCGGGGAGGACGTGACGGTTTCCGGGAAGGGGCGGCACGACCCCTGCGTACTACCGCGGGCGGTGGCTATTGTGGATAATATGGCGGCTTTAGTTTTGGCGGATATGTCACTGCGGCAACGTTCAGCGCGATTAAGCTAATGCGGATGCGTTACCCGAGCATCAAATCAGCCTGGCCCCGCAACAAGCGGAGCTCGCCGGGGAGACATAAAATAGCAAGTGGAAGAAGAAGCGAGCCAGCGTACCCAGTGGCACAACCCGCTCGACTTCTTCCTCCACTCAAAATGTCGGCGGTCCACCGCCAAAAATTCAAGAAGCTTACCAGATACGCACCCGCTCCTCGGGAGCTAACCACATTCCGTCCCCTTCCTGAATGTCGAACGCCTCGTAAAAAGCATCGATGTTCACCAAAGGCTGCGTAGCCCGCACTTTTCCGGGAGAGTGTGGGTCAGTTTTCACTTGATTGCGCAGCGCCTCGTCGCGTTGCAACGTCCGCCAGACGGTCGTCCAGCTCATAAAGAATCGCTGTTCCGGGGTGTAGCCGTCGATGTTTTCGGGGCGGCCGTTTTCCGCGTAGAAAAGCTGGAGGCCGTCGTAGGCGCCGAGCACACCGCCGAGGTCGCCGATGTTCTCCCCCAGCGTGAACTCGCCGTTGATCGTAACGCTGTCCATCACTTCGATGGCGCTGTACTGATCGGCGAGCGCTTTACCGCGGGCGGTAAAATTCTCGAGGTCTTCGTCCTGCCACCAGTTGATCAGGTTGCCGTCGCCGTCGAAGCGGGAGCCCTGGTCGTCGAAAGCGTGGCTGATCTCGTGGCCGATGACGGCACCGATGCCGCCGTAATTAACCGCCTCGTCGGCCGTGTAATTGTAGAACGGTGGCTGCAGGATGGCGGCCGGGAAAACGATCTCGTTGTTGAGCGGATTGAAGTAGGCGTTTACCGTTTGCGGCGCCATGCCCCACTCGCTTTTGTCGACGGGCTGGCCGATTTCGGAGAGGTTCTTCTCGGTGTTCCACTTGTCGACCGCCTTGCGGTTTTCGAAGTAAGATTTGTCGGCGCTGACCAGCATGTTGGAGTAATCTTCCCACTCGTCCGGGTAAGCGATCTTGACGGTAAACTTATCGAGCTTTTCGATGGCCTTTTGCTTCGTCGGCTCCGTCATCCAGTCGAGTGCTTCGATCCGGTTCTGGAAAGCGGTGATGATGTTGGCGATCATGAGTTCGGCCTTGGCTTTTGCCTCCGGCGGGAACTTGGCGTCTACGTAGAGTTGACCGAGGGCTTCCCCGACGGAGCCGCTCACGAGGCCCAAAGCGCGCTCGTCCATCGGCCGTTGCTGCTTGGCGCCGTTGAGGTACTTGGAGTAGAATTCGAAATTCGCCTCGTCGATTTCGGTGGTTAGCCGGCTGGTGTTCGCGTTAATTGTGGACCAACGCACGAGCGTTTTTATGTCCTCGATGGAAGTATTTTGCAAGAATTCGTTCAGTGCGGCCGTGTACTTGAGCTCCGTCACCATGACCGTGTCCACGTCTTCCAGATCGAACGCCGCCATCAGTGCCTCCACGTCGAGGGCCGGCAACATCTCCTGGAATTCGGCAATGCTGCGGGGGTTGTTGTAGTTGTTCGGGTTACGCTGCTGCAGCTTATCGAGTTGGGGTTCGGCGAGTTGCTTTTCGAGGTCCAGAATGCGGCGGGCGGAAGCATCCGCTACCGAGGCCTCATCACCCAGCATTTGCAGCATTCGCGACACGTGCTTGACGTATTCCGCCCGGATCTCCTGGCTTTTGGTATCCTCGTCCAAATAGAAATCCCGGTCCGGCAAACCGAAACCGCCGGCGCCAACGTAAGCTGCGTTCACGCTGCTGTTGTTCAGGTCGGGAAATCCACTCAGGCCGAGCAGGGGAATGCTGATGGAGGTTTCCAGGTTCTGCATGATCAATTGCAGATCGGCGACGGTTTTCACGTCGTCCAGTTGCGCCAGATCCTGCTTGAGCGGTTCCAGGCCGAGCGCGTTGCGCTTCGTAGTATCCAGGTAGGCTTCGTAAAGGGCGATCGCCTTAGCCTGGTCGGTGTCGGCCGCGTATTTTCCGGACGTTTGTGCGTCGGCGATGATGGCCAGCACGTCGGCGTCGGTCGCTTTGCGCAGTACGCCGAAGCCGCCCCAGGAAGTGCGGTCTTCCGGAATCTCCGTGTTCTTGACCCAGTTGCCGTTGACGAACCCGTAGAAATCCTCCCGGGGGTTAACGGTGGTGTCCATGTTTTCCAGGATGATGCCCGGAATCATGGCGGTCTCGGTGGTAGCGGTAGTGTCCTTCGCGCAGCCGTTTAAAAGCAGTGACGCGGCGGCCAGGCAGCCGAGGAAGCGTAATTGATGAAGCATGTTTGGTTTGTTGTCTTAGCAAGAAAGGATAAAAGTAAGGCTTAAATTACTCGTACTCCGGAGGATCAACTATCGCCAGTCTTTAGTAAAGGTGAAGTCAGTATAATTTGGTGCGCGGTCCCGATAGCTATCGGGAGTGCAATGAAATTCAGCTGAGCAAGCGTAGTTGGGTGAGCGCCCCGTGCACTCATTACGGGATTCAACCTAAACCAAGGCTAAGATTGTTGTGCCTACATTAATTGAGCGTCCACCCTCCCCCACCCCATGCAAATAGGAATTGATAGTTTCGTAGCCACCCAAAATAACCAGGACGACGCCACCGCCGTCGCCAACCTACTCGACCGCATCGTAGCCGCCGACGAAGCCGGCCTGGACTTGTTTGCTCTCGGCGAACACCACCGCAGCGACTTCCTTGATTCCGCCGCCCACATGTACCTGGCCGCCGCTGCCGCCCGGACGAAGAATATCCTGTTGGGTTCCGCCGTCACGGTCGTTAGTGCCGCGGACCCGGTGCGAGTGTTCCAAAACTTTGCCACCCTCGACCTGATTAGCAACGGCCGCGCGGAAATAGTGGCTGGCCGGGGTTCCTTCGTGGAGTCCTTTCCCCTGTTCGGTTACAACCTCAGCGACTACCAGGAACTATTCAAGGAAAAACTGGAACTGCTCTTAAAAATACGGGACGAAGAAGTCGTCACCTGGCGGGGGAAATTTCGGGCACCACTGAACGAACAGGCCGTCTATCCCCGCCCGAAGCAACAGAAATTACCCATCTGGCTGGGCGCCGGGGGCACGCCGGCGAGCTTCGTGCGGGCCGGTACGCTGGGCCTGCCGCTGATGGTGGCCGTGATTGGCGGACAGACGCACCGCTTCGCCCCCCTCGTCGATTCTTACCGGGAAGCATTCCTCCGCTCCGGCCATCCGGAAACAGAAATGCGGGTGGGCTTGCACTCCCTTGGTTTCGTAGCCAAGACTTCCGAAGCCGCCCACCAGGGTTTCTACCCCGGTTATAAACAGATGTTTGATAAGATCGGCAAGGAACGCGGCGGCGCACCCATCACCGAAGCGGGGTATTTTGCGCAGGCCGGCCCGCTGGGTGCGCTCGTGGTCGGTAGCCCGGAAGAGGTGGCGGAAAAAATCGTGCGCCACTCCGCAGCACTGGGTGGGATCGACCGGTTTACCTTTCAGATGGATATGGTGATGAATTCCCCCGACGGTGGCGGGCACGAGGGGCAGTTGGAGGCGATCCGGTTGATTGGCGGGGAGGTCATGCTGCTGGTTAATCAATAACTTAGCATAATGGATACTTACCGACACTCATTAAATTAGCCCGAAATGTCCTTTCGTCATTTGATAATTTCGACGGTTTCCCTCGTTGCGCTGTGCGTTTTAACTGCCTGTTCCGTTCCGGTCAATTATTACCTGCGCAACCCCCAGAATTACCCCGTTAAAGTTACGATTAGCACTTACGAGCGATTGGGGGATACGACACACTACCGGGTACTAGAAGGAAAAATTACTGGTAACATCACCTACAATGCCTACCAGGAAATGCCCACTGAGGCTACGCAGTATTTACTTGATGGAAAGGAATACACCTTTTCGGCCAGGCCGGGTTATACCTACTTCCTCCAGGCCGGTAGCAATTTTGCTATGCGGGGGGTGCGGAGAATCATGGTGGGCGAACGCGATGGACCTACGGAGCTCTTAGACGAGCGTAATAGTTTGTTTAAGCAGCGCGTATACGGCAAACGGTACGTAATGTCGTACGAGATCAGGTGATGAAGGCGGCTATCTTCCGTACGTCGATGTAGACTTCGAAAAACACGATTTTCCGTTACTGACCATCCCGTCAAACACTGGCAATGTGGTAACGAATAGTAGCCCAATCCCCACGGCTCCTCGATCATCCCCCGGCACCCGCGCCAGCGCCCCCTTCTTTGCTGCATCACCAAACGAAATAAGGTCATGCTTAACCAAATTCAGCAGCAACAAAGACAAAGCGCCAATCAATTAACCGCAAACACTACCTTCGCGCCCATGACGGACAACGGAAGATTCATTGTGGAAGGCGGCCACCAACTCGCCGGCGAGATCGTCCCCCAGGGGGCAAAAAACGAGGCGCTGCAAATCATCAGCGCGACGCTCATGACCGACCAGCCGGTTTTACTGACCAACCTGCCCGACATCCGGGACGTCAATAAACTTCTCGACCTACTCACCGGCCTCGGCGCCGAAGTCGAGCGCATCGACCGCCACACCTGCCGCGTCACCGCCAAAAACATCGACGTCGCCTACATGCAGAGCGCCGATTACGTCCGCGACGCGCAACACATCCGAGGCTCGGTGATGCTGATTGCGCCCCTACTGAACCGCTACGGAAGAGCCACGCTACCCAAACCGGGCGGCGACAAAATCGGCCGCCGAAGGCTCGATACCCACCTCCTCGGCCTGCAAACCCTCGGCGCGGATTTTAAGTACGACGCGGAACGCTTCATCTACTCCTTCACAACCGACGGACTCAAGGGTGCCTACATCCACATGGATGAGATTAGCGTCACCGGCACGGCGAACGTCGTGATGGCCGCCGCCCTGGCCGAGGGAGAATCGACGATCTACAATGCCGCCTGCGAACCCTACCTGCAGCAACTCTGCAAAATGCTCAACCGCATGGGTGCCAAGATCGAGGGCATCGGTTCTAACCTACTCAAAATTCAGGGCGTCGAAACCCTCGGCGGAACGGAACACCGGATGCTGCCCGACATGATCGAGATCGGTTCCTTCATCGGTCTGGCCGCCATGACGGGTTCGGATATCACGATTAAGGACGTCAGCGTCGAGAACCTCGGTATCATCCCGCGCACCTTCGAGCGGATGGGTATTCAGCTCAACATCAACGGCGACGACATCCACGTCCCCGCCCAGGACCACTACGAAATCCAGTCCTTCATCGACGGTGGTCTGATGACAATCTACGACGCGCCCTGGCCCGGTTTCACGCCCGACCTGATGAGTATTTGTTTGGTGACGGCCATTCAGGCGCGAGGCTCGGTGTTGATTCACCAAAAGATGTTCGAGTCACGCCTGTTCTTCGTGGATAAGTTGATCGACATGGGTGCGCAAATTATTCTTTGTGATCCGCACCGGGCGACGGTCATCGGTCTCGATAAACGGGCTCCTTTACGCGGCATCTCAATGTCGTCGCCGGATATTCGCGCGGGTGTTTCCCTACTCATCGCGGCGCTTTCGGCGGAGGGAACCAGCCAGATTGACAACATTCACCAGATCGACCGGGGGTACCAGGATATTGATGGGCGGCTGCGGGCTTTGGGGGCGAAAATTATTCGGGAATAATTTGGTCTGTGGCCTGTGGTCTAGAGTCTGCGGTAGTATCCAAATTGATGGGCGGTTGCGGGCTAGAATTATTCGAGTATAATTTGTTCTGTGGTCTGTGGTCTGTGGTCTAAAGTCTGTGGTAGTATCCAACCAGAGACTTTAGACCACAGACCCTGGACCACAGACTAAAGACCCAAGACCGTCACCCCCACCTGCCAGGTCCGCCCCGCTGCGGGTTGGAAATAACGACCACCGAACTGAGGGTTGAGGTCGTTACCGAAGCTCATTTTTTGGTCGAGTAGATTTGCCCCGCTCATAAAGACCGTTAGCTTACCGAAGTCGTAACTCACGCTCACCCGCACCAAGTGAAACGCATCGGCGAAAACGTCGTTGGCATCATTAAGCGGGATTGCGTCGACGTAGTTGTGGAGCACCGAAATTTCGAGGCGCTGATCGTACCTGAGCACGACCTGGAGGTTGGTCGTGTGGGGCGCGGCGCCGGGAATAGTCTGGCCGCTAAAATCACTATCGCCCCGCCGGAGTTCGTCGTAGGTGAAGTCGTAATAGGTGTAGGAACCGAGTAGGTTGAGTTGGTATTTATTCCGCCCGAAGCTGGTGGCGTACTGCGCGAGTAGTTCGAGCCCGTTTTGGGTAGTTTTTCCGGCGTTGCGAAAAAGCTGGGTACCCCGTTCGTCGGAAAAGGTGGTGATGGCCTCCTGTAGTCGGAAGTGAAAGGCGGTGGCATTTGCGGAGAAGCCCCGGTAGCTAATCCGGTAGCCGATCTCGTAGTTAGTACCGACTTCCGGCCGCAGACCGGTATTGATGCTGCCTTCGTTAGTACGAAATTCGTCTAGTGTCGGCGGGCTGAAGCCGTCGGTGCGGCTGGCGTAGAGGTAGTGTAAGTCACCGATGCTGCGGCCAACGGCCAGGCGGACGCTCAGGGGACGGTCAGTGACAAAGTTAGTTTCTCCCCGGTCGTCGTTCACCGAAAAGGTGCGGTCGATGTCGTAAGCCAGGCGGCTGGAGGACAGGCCGAGCGTGACGTCCCACGCACCGGGTTGGTAGCGGAGTTGGGAGAATAACAGAGCTTCGTTAGAGATAATTTCGTCGCTAAAGTTGAGGTCACCGGGGCGGGTACCGTCGGGGTTTTCAAAGTTATTGGCGAAGCGTAACTGCCGGCGGTTTTCCAGTCCGAACGTGAGGTCGAGTTCGTCGGTGAGGAGGCGGCGCGCGGCGATGCGGCCACCGGCGGCAAGATTGGTTTCGCGTTTGTAGTCGAAGTTGAAAGGGTGGTCGAAGTAGAAGCCAGAAGTGTACAGGGCAGTCTCGAATTTCCAGCGGCCGTAGTAGCGCTCGTCGGTCAGTCCGAGTAGGAGGTTATGGTAGTTGATGGAGGCGTTTTTGTCGGCGCTTCCGGGCCTGGCCTGCCGGGGATTCTCGGCGTACTGGTCGGCGTTGAGGCCACCGGGCAGTTGGTAGCTCAGGTCGGTGTACAGGGCGTGGAATTTAGTCGTTGTCCGGCCTGGATTCAGGGTCTGGCTGTACTGAGCGGTAAAGCGATTCATGTCCGAATGGTCGCGGTAACCGTCGATTTGTTGGTAGCCGAGGCGGAGTTGCTTGTCGGCATTTTTACCGGTCAGGTTCAGGTCGCCCCGCAGGTAACCGTAGCTACCGCCGGTCAGGCTTGCTCCTATTCCAACCTTCTCTGCACTCCCGATAGCTATCGGGACCGCGCCCTCATCAATGTCCGTATTTAATAGAATTGTCCCCGCCGTACCCGGACCATAAAATCCGCCACTTGGCCCGCGCAGCACCTCTACCCGATCGATGTTCGAGGCGTCGAGAAAGTTGAGCGGTACGTCGCCCCCCGGTTCTCCGTAGGGAATTCCGTTCCAGTACACTTGGGTATTTCTGACGCCGAAAGGTGCGCGCAAACTGGCCCCGCGAATGGCGATCCGGTAGCTCGCCGTGGCGCGTTCCTCAAAGCGGACACCGGGCATGACGTTGAGGCCAGGCAGCAGCGAAGAACGGTCGTAGCGCCGCAATTCTTCCCGTGGAATAAGGAGACTCGCGGCGGGTAGTTGATCGCGATTTTTCGCCCCGAACGCGGTTACGGTAGCGGCCGGCAGCACGAGACTGTCGGGGATTTGGGCGCGGACGCTGGTGCAGAGGGGTAGCAGGATTAAGAGCAGTGTTGATGGGTGCATTCGCGAAATTGAGGCTGAGCGTTTTATAGGCGGTGGGCGGTGGGCGGTGGGCGGTGGGCGGTAGGTAACTAGAGAAGACATAGTTAGTTGTAGAGTACAGCCTACCGCCTACCGCCTACGAGCCTAATACTTCTACTCTTCCGCCCAAATACCCGTCTTCAAGGTCCAATCGTAATCGGTGTATTGCCGGCTCACATCCTTGTCTGATTCAGTGAGGACACCGTAGTTGATCAGGAATTCGTCGATCCCACCCTGGTCGCGAAAGTCACCACGGAACCAGGAGAAGAGTGGACTCGTGTAAAGCACCCGGTCGCCCCCCTCAGTTTTGATTTCCGAATGTTTGGCGAGGTACTTGGTTACGCGGTTGTCGATCTGCTCGTTGTAGGTTTCCGGTCGGTAGATCTCCACCGGGGGGCAGTCGGCCGCGCCGCAATTGAGTGCGAAATGGACGCGGGAGTCCCCACCCTTAATTTTGAAAGTACGCTCGAATTTATTGGGGAAAAACTGCGGCAAGAATCCTAACCCAAGTCGATTCTCTCCACCGCGGATAATGCCGTGTTCCATTTCATTGGGTGAAAACAGGTGGCCAGCAACCGTGAACCGGGGGGTGGAAAAGAAGGCGCCCCGATCGTCAAACAGCGCCGGATCCTCCGTAAGTAAGTACTGTACCATTCCATTGTACGTGTTCACCCAGAAGGCCAGTTGCTGCTCCCGGTTACTAAGGTCGGCGGCGAGGACGTTGGGATCGTACGTTTCCAATTGAGTAACCACGGAACTGGCGTCTCCGCCGTCCTTTAGCGTTTGCAAAAATCGCTGGCTCAAGTCGTTGGCCGCGACGAATTCATCCCCCGCCGGTGGATAATTTTCACTGGCTTGGTAGCGGCCACAGGAGCTCAGCAGAATCAGCAGGGTGCAGAGGGTTGCGGCGTAGTGAATGTAACGTTGCATAACTTAGTTATTTGACCATCAGAACACCGCCGCGCCGGGTATTGTGTGACGTGCCCCCGCCTAAGCGTGTCGGCTACCGACGCGCCCGGCAAGATAGCGGGGCGGACCGCCACTACGGATTCGTATCCGTCGGCAATTCATTCAGGTGATTAGCTAGTGCAACACCCATGCTGAAGCAGCCCTGCAGCAGGTACCCTCCGGTGGGGGCGAACCAGTCCAGCATTTCGCCAATGGCGTAACTATTTGGCAGTTTCCTTAGTTTGAAATTGCCATCTACTTCGTCCAGGGCGATGCCACCCAGCGTTGAGATCGCCTCGTCTAATTCACCGGGGGACTGCAGCACGATGGGAACGGACTTGATCGTTACCGCTAGCAATTCAGGATCGAGGAACGTTCGTTTGTCCGTGAACAGTTTCAGGAGGGCAACTGAAGTGCGGCTGAGATTCAGGTCGTTGCGCAACACTTTCGAGACGTCCGACGATCTCGCTTTTCCGTACTTATGCCTGATTTGGGCAACCGTCATGGTTGGTTTTAGGTCTAAGAAAACGGTGGCGGTACTTTCGAACGACAACGTTGTCTGAACCTCTTGGCTCAGAGCATAAAGGGCGTTCCCCTCCAGGCCGAACGTGGTGATGACTACTTCTCCCGTAGCCGTCGAGTCATTGTGGCACAGGGAGATGTTTTTCAACGGTTTTCCTGCGTGCGCCGCCATAAATTGCTTACTCCAGTCTACGGCAAATGCGCAATTAGCTGCCCGGAATGGTTGCACGTTTACCCCGCGTTCCTTGAACAACCGACTCCACGCTCCATCAGAGCCCGTCACCTTCCAGCTCGCCCCTCCCATAGCGAAGACGGTAATGTCGGCGCTGATGACTTCGCTTCCGCGAAAGCGCAGCGCTCCCCGTTCATCCCACCCAGTCCATTCCGTTGCTAACTGAAACTTTACTTTGGTGGCTGATAGGAAGTCCGTAATCGTATTGAGCACTTCAAAAGGCTTAAGGTCAGAATCGGGAAACACCCGGTCGCTCGATCCGGCGAAAGTATTGATTCCGTGACGTGCAAGCCAGTCTCTCAGGTCCTGATTAGTGAACTGACGAATGGCAGCGTCCATAAAGCCACTGGGGTGGTACTGATTAAGGAGCGCAGGGATCGACGAATTGTACGTCAGGTTCAGTCCGCCTTCTCCGGCAACCAGAAACTTACGCCCTACCGTTTTCTTTTTCTCGCAGATAGTCACGTGAAACTTGTTCTCATCCAGGTGTGCTGCCAACAGGAGCGCGGCGGGACCGCCACCGATGATCAGCACGTTTTTCATTCGCGGTGGGTGGATGTCTTGTAAAATAGTAAGTTACGGGTTTGGTATCCTTTAAGCCGAGACTGGCATTCAAGTTCGCCTTATTACTGTGTGAATATTAAAAGCTGGTTTTCATTGATTGGTCCGCACTAACCTAACTTGCTGAGTTGCTACCGATGGCCGCAAATTTGGACCTTGGTAGCTGTTCCACTTTCGCATGAGCCAACCGCTATCGAAGAGCATGGCGCAACAACGGCTAAAATCCGGTAGCGGCCCCAACTTACGATATGTCCTAATCCCGCAAGATCACCGTCACGATTTCAAGCGGAACAAATTTACCACCGAATTGACTAATTTATACGGTCAGGTATAGCGTTGTCTGTGTCTAATTAGCTGATAATCGAAGGTAGCTATCTCCGTCCAAAATTAACGGTATGCCGATCAGCCATCAGTCTATTAGGAGCGAACGCCAGTGGAGAGCCGCTACGGGTCTAACTCAGCAGTAGTTCGAGCAGCTCGCCTCCGCCTTTGCAAAAACGTATGAAGACGACGCCAGGTTCTACTCGATTGTACTAGCTGTTTGCGCAAGGCTTTAGAACTTTTAGTTAACTCTTTGATTATTAAGCCAAACAACTCTGTACTATTCTATTTCAGTAATTGTAGACGCCATTAACAACTCCAGTGGTGATTTGATTAAGTATTATTTTTAAATTAGAGTAGTATAACATTAAGTAATGTATTTACGAACTATTTTATAATTGAATTGATAAGGTAGGATTTGACAATGACTTGATCCCAATTCAGGAGATCAATAGTTTGATCGTTAACAGCAATATTTTTGGGTTCGAAAGTTTTATCACCATTATCACGAGTTAATTCTTCAGTAAACACTAAATTCCATGATGAATTTTTCAATTGACCATGTTTATATACGTAAAAACTTGGACAATATATTCCCGAACAGGAATTATGAATTAGAAAAAAGACTTCATCACTTTGTCTCACAGAGCTTGCCGTGTCAATAACCCCCGTCCACCTATTAGTGAAACTATGAATTAGGTCTTCCTTACTTGCGAAGGATTCAATTGAGGTGACTATCCTTGAATCAGTACTACTCATCTTCTGGTTTATATTGCATGAAAATAGAAGGATGGCAATACACGCGTAGAGATATACTTTAATCATAGTATCAAATTGTAAGTTTACGAAAGCTCTATTACTATTTACTAAATTATCTGAATAGCGAAATCACAGTTAAATAAGAATTGTGACAGTCAAAGTTTTATCACGTAGCCATTTTTACAAAATATAATTGAAAATATGAGCAGTTTTCTCCCTCCTGAAAATCGTCACATCTATAAATTCCAATTGAATCGGTAAATATGAATAAGCCAGGGAATTTAGGATTATAAATTTTGGCACTATCTATTGGAATTCGAGACTGACTTTCAAAAACAACATCTAAAGATGATAATTCTCAATCGTAACTAGGTAACAGGATTACTGAAATAAAACTTGCGAGTATTCATATCTTCTAGTATTTTAGAATTACTGGGTTTCAATTTTTTTTTGTTGTGCACCAAAGACTGTGTACACAGAAATCAAGAGACTTAGGTTACACTTTATCACTTGCTCAAATATAGGTTTTTTTTCTCGTCCCCGCCGCTAAGTTCTGTAGGTCGTAGACCGGAAGAACTTAGCGGCGGGGACGAGAACGGACAATTAACTGTCACTTACTTTGCGGGACCTGGCTTTGCGATCTCGCTGCCGCTGCGGGAAGTCGCGGTCTGACAGTAGACAATAGTAACGACTACTCTCCACCTGATCGTCCAACTCGTAGTAGCCCAGATTAACCCGTCGGTAGTACACCTGCTGTGTTCACGCCCATTAAGCTAATGGTAAATCAAACACCTACACCGCCATTCTGCCTTCTAGCAGCATGCAACTCCCAATAACAAAAGCGATCAACGATCTTAGATCTTTCATTACGCTAAACCCAGCTAAGCGCTTAAAGTATCTCCACTTCCCATCCTCCTCCTTTACCAGGAAGAGTCCACTCACCTTTAAAACTACCGTCACGATGATCCTGGGATTACTCAGGAAAAGTCTCGACCTCGAGTTATATGATTACTTCGATCGGCTCCGTACCGCACCCGTTACCAAGTCCGCTCTGGTACAGCGAAGACAACTCGTAAAACCTGTTTTCTTCCGTGATCTCTTTCTGAGTATTACCGATTCCTTTTACCATCGTTTCTCCCACAAAACCTGGAAAAACTATCGCGTAATGGCCGTAGATGGAAGCGGACACAGGCTTCCTCAAGATAACAACGTCGGCGAGGAGTTTGGCTGGCACGGTAATCAACACAACCAGGTACCGTCAACCAGAACGCTTTACGCCTACGACGTACTTAACAAAATAATCTATGACGTGGAACTTCACCCGCGAACGACTTCGGAGGTGAAGATCAACTATGCCTGGATTAAAGACTATCCTGATGACTTCTTAGCCGTCTACGATCGGGGTTTTGCCAGCTTTGCGCTTCCCATTTTGCACGTACGCCACGGATCGAACTGCCTGGTTCGCATGAAAATATCGGGCAGTAAAATTATAGAAGACTTTGTCCAAAGTGCTGATAAACAGCGCATCGTACGGGTATCGCCTCATTACCGAGCTCGTAAAACCGCCGAAGAACAGGGTGAGATCATCAGTGCAGAAGAATATGCAGACGTACGGTTAATCAAGATTATCCTGGACGATGGAACTTTGGAGGTTTTAATGACTACCCTACTGCAATGGTCTGAATCGATTTAATCTAACCCAAATCATGTGTTTCATCAAAAAGGCGGCGAGCCGTATCTTGGAAGTAACTACACTTTTAAGCTATGACTCGCCTAACGAAGGTTACTGCCCTCGCTGCCTCAATATTACAACAAATGCCTCAGATCGGTAAGTGGCAACGTAAATTTTTGCTCCTCCTCTTTCCTTTATGGCTCAGTATTCGTGGGCGACATAACTTCGCTAACCTAGCCCGGTATTCAGTCTATGGAGAAGGTGCTTTTCGCCATAATTTTGCAAAGCCTTTCGACTGGCTTACATTCAACCGCCTCTTGTGTCTGCGTTCTTTAGGTCCTGATCGTATCCTGGCTTTTGACCCTAGCTACCTGCCTAAGAGTGGTCATTATACGGAAGGCGTAGCTAAGTTTTGGAGTGGCTCCGCCCGCCAAGTAAGGCCCGGTTTGGAGATCAGTAGTATTGCCGCCGTTGATTTAGCCGATAGTACGGCCCTCCATCTGGAAGCTTTTCAAACGTTACCGCGGGGTGAAGGGCAAACTTTATTAGATTATTACGCCGAAGGTATCCTGAGTCGTCAAAGGCAACTCAAACTCATCTCCTCCTACCTGGTAGCGGACGCTTATTTTTCAAAGCAACCTTTTGTTGACAAGTTGACCAAAGCTGGCTTCAAGTTGGTGAGTCGTCTGCGCTGTGATGCGCGCATGCGCTACTTGTACCAGGGTACACCGACGGGTAAGCGTGGTCGACCCCAAAAGTATGATGGCAGGGTTAATCCCCGCGAGTTGCGCCAGGACGTTTTTCAACTTTGTGGCAAGGATGAGGATCAGCGGTGGATAGCCTACAGCGCCGTAGTTAATATCCCATCCTGGAAGCGCTCGGCACGGGTAGTTATCATCCATCAGCTAGATGAGAAAGGCCGGATAACTGGTCATCGTACGTTGGTGAGTAGCGACACGGAACTAGCGGGCACGCGCTTACTAATCATGTATCCAGCGCGTTTTCATCAAGAATTTTTATTCAGAGATGCTAAGCAAGACTTAGGCTTAGGCTTAGGCTTAGAACACGGTCAAGCCTACACTGCTGACAAGATCGACTTTCACATCAATGCTTCGCTGACGGTAGGATCTTTAGCCAAAATAAGCCATCATATCGAGCAAGAAGAACACCGGAGCACGCCGTTTTCTATCGCGGACATTAAAACCGAGTACGTCAATGAACATCAGGCCTTGCGAATAATATCCATGTTTGGGATAAGCCTAAACTCGCCTTTAATTGCCCAAGCGATGCCCAAAATTAGGAACTACGGTAAAAGAAGGGCTTAAACTGAATTAGACCATTGAAGTTAAAAGGAGGTTTTAATAAACCGATCGCTAGTTCTTCAATATAGAACCTATGCTTGAATTTCTTTTCATCTATTAAAACATAAGTAAAGCCAACATTTTTAAATATACTCTCATATGCCTCGTTATTCTCTGCATCTTTATAGATATATTCCATGCCAGCTCGAAACTGACATTTCGTATTTCTTTTTGCTATCACCTCAGATGATTTGTCTTTCTTATATTCTTCTACTTTAAATGTCAATATTTCTTTAAAATATCTTGATCTATCTAAAATTTTAGGCATTATATGATCCTTCAATCTTTTTCCTAAGTCTGTGCTCTTGCCAACATATAATGGGAAAAATTTCGTGTCGACTAACTTATTGACGGGTGTAATTCAGATTGTCGTTTTGGCTATTATTCCTTATTTTACGGAAAAACACGATGCTTAGCCGTAAAAAATTCTTAGAACTTGCCGCAAGTAAATATACTGAGATCAATCAACTACAGCAAGCGCCCGACATGATGGCTTACGAACGTGGTCTACGGGATTTGATGAACGAACTTGGCCGGTCCATTGCCGACCGACAGTTCGACGATGAGTCTAAAGATCGGCGTAAAAAAAAGTCCTCACCACCACCTTTGGCAAAATAAGCGTGGCAAAAAATCATCACTGGTCTCCGCCTAAAAATGGATTGGCCATTTCCCCGTTGTTACAGAGTCACTACCTACGCTTTGAGGCCGAAGTCGTTCCCGCCACGGCGGCTAAGCTACTGAACGAAGCTTTGGGTCAACCCTTAGCCAACAAGAGTCAAGGACGCCGTTTGCTCGAACAGTACGGTCGCCACGAGGCGATCATGCGCGCATTAACGACTCCGCTGTCCAGGGCAGAGCAACAGCCAGTTTTACGAGTGGTGAAGGGTGCGGGCCCGCCCCAAGAGGATGTCATTTATGCCATGTTCGACGGAGTGATGTTGCCCTACGATGATGGGTATCACGAAACGAAGGTAGGACGCGTTTTTCTGGGTCGTCATATCGTGTCTAACGAGGTCAAGTGCGCCGAAGCGATCAATCACCGACGGCGGGTAGAGAACTCAGAGTATGTAGCCTGCGAAGGCCATTATTCTGAGTTTACCAAACAGTTTACGCCGCTGGTAAAAGCTACACAGCAGCGAGAAAAGCCCGGGGTGCCTACGGTCGTGATCACTGACGAAGCGCTCTGGATGGTCGATTATGTCGCTCGTAAGCTTCCCAAAGCCACCCACATTCTAGACTTTTTTCATGCCTTCGAGCACCTGGCTGAGTTTGCGGCTGTCTGCTGGTCGAAAGTACAGAATCGACAAGCTGTCCTGGAGCGTTGGAAGGGCGAACTTCGCAACGGCAAGGTGACTGATATTCTTGGTGAAGTGTTGACGTATCTGCGGGACGATCGTCCTAAAGTTGTTGAAATGGCGACTAGTTTGGCTACCTATCTGCGCAATAATCTAACGCGCATGGCCTATGCTGACTATCGCGCTAAGGGTTACCTGATCGGAAGTGGAGCCATCGAATCGGCTGCCCGAAGTGTAGTACAGCAGCGGTGCAAGCAGACCGGACAAAGGTGGGGTCAGAATGGTGCTAAGGCCGTGCTAAATGTCCGGGCCATGTACCAAAGCGGTAAACATAATCGGATGGATAAAATCATTTTAGAAAACTATAATAAGGCGGCGTAGCCGACCCGACAATCTGAATTACACCCCTTATTGACAGAGTCATTCATGAGGTTGTCTTCGTATTTTTTATAATAACTGAACCCACCACTTTTATTATTAGTTTTGATATATTTGCTTGGATCATTCTCGTATTTATCTTTTGATATTTTCGGACCTTGAAATTTAGCCATTATATCAATTGGCGGTAGCCACTTTTCATTTAGCCACCAAAAACAATAAACTCCAGATTCTTTATTCAATTTACTAATACTATTGTACGACTTATTTAGACACTCGGTATTCTCAAATCTAATTAATTTCTCAAAGTCTTGTGGGATCTTAATGATCAAAGTATTCTTCAACATAGATATATATTTTGTGACATTTAAACAATTATATTGCGACAATATAGATGTCACTATTCCAGACCTGTATTTCAAATATTTCTCCAGACTCCGCATCAAGCCAAGTATCATTTTGCGTTTTAACGAGATCAGCGTCTAAATTCGGTTTAACTATATTCTCAATAAAATACTCAGTATAGTGTAACTTCTGACAATATAGATACCCTTTTCCTTTCTTATACATCGGATTTCCTGCTTTAAACTCCATAAAGTCTATATACTTTCCTAGAGAGTTTGGTGCACCAATAAACAATATTTTCACATCTTGGTATAAAGGTTGTAATTTTAAAAAGTCAATCTTTTTATCCGCAATAATACTTTGTTTTATTTTTTCTCCTGATTTATTAATTTTTTCGGAATAAGTAATCAGACAAATTTAGCTTAACTTTTGTAAATTGCCAAATGAATGTACGATTACTGACGCTAACGGATGAAGAACATGCTGCCCTGATG